>CAWGYP010000024.1:0-900821 GCA_963826875.1 uncultured Acidobacteriaceae bacterium
GCGTTTTTGTACACGCGCCGCGCACATCTTGCGCCACCGAGCGCCCGCCCCGGAATACAATGAAAGTTCCAGCGAAATACAAGCACAGACACGCTACAGACCAGAGCAAAATATGGCCCTGACCAAACCATCCGATTCGCCGGTTCACGCAGGCGCAGATTTGGATGCCATTTACAAGACAAGGCTTCAAAACCGGGGTGAATACCGAAAAAGGGTGTGGTCGATATTGACCCAATACTTTTCCCGGTGGATCCGCGACTTCACCTTGCAGAAGCTTCTTTACATCCTCGTCGTAGGCGATAAAGAGGTGGAAACAGGTGCCACCAGCCTGAGGGTTCGAGGCGAGGGAGACAAGGGCAGCATGCCTTCGTTACTCGGCCGCGGTCGTTGGTCGAGAGCAAGTCGACCGGCTTGTAGCGATGACCGTTAAAGAGGCCCACAATGATCCCATCGCCGCTAGCCATAAGATCCTTACGGTTGGCGTCGTTCTACCTACCCTGGTGTTCCTGGGTTCTTACCTCGTACTGTTCTTAGGCATGATGCGGCACCTCGGTACTTTTGATGAGGGAATCATCCTAACGGGGGCCATGCGCGTCGGGGCGAAACAGATCCCGCATCGGGATTTTTATGCGCTCTATGGCCCGGCTCAGTTCTACATTCTTGCAAGTCTGTTCAAGGTGTTCGGAAAATCTATCCTGGTTGAGCGGCTCTTTGACCTCTTCGGTAAGGCGCTGGTAATAACCACCGTTTATGCCATCGCTGCTGCCTTTTGCCGCAGGTCTATCGCCGCTCTAGCCGCTACGATTGCCCTTTTGTGGCTCTTCGGTCTGAACCAATGGCCTGGATCTGCAACTACTGCGGTCTCATTATTAAGCTTGATCAGCTCAGCCCTACTGTTGCCTGTCTTTGAAGGGAAAGCTTCATCTGGCCGGGTGTTGGCAACAGGTGCTGTCGCAGGAATGGCTGCATTGTTTCGCTACGACACCGGCGTAGCACTTCTCGGCGTGCACGTTTGTGTAATGGCCGTTGCCGTCTACTGGCAATGCCAGGGCCTTGCGAAGAGGGTTCGCACTTTAGCGTCTATTCTAGGGCCGTACGTTCTGGGGTTCGCGGCCATGACCGTACCCCCGCTGATTTACTACTTGACCGTGGCGCCCCTCCGCTTTTTAGTTCACGACATGTTCGGTTACCCCAGCAAGTACTACTACCGCGGCCGCAATCTTCCCTTTCCAGGAATCGATATCCACTCTGTCGAAAACCTCGGCATCTATCTCCCCATAGTGATTGCTGCCGTTTCAATCTACGTCGTTGTGTCGGGTCTTCTTCGTACGCACCGTAAAGATCACTCCACTCTCCAGGGGGCGCTTGGGCCTGCTAATTGGTACGGATTGCTGGTCACGTACGGCTTTCTGACCGCCGCTCTGTATTTAAAAGGGTACGTACGAGTAACCCTATTCCAGATGTATCTCGCAATCATCCCCTCGGTGCTCCTGCTTGCGGTGCTGTTGGAGCATCGATTGACCTTCCCTCGCGTTGCAAGGATGGGTCTCCTCTGCCTCACAACGCTTTCCTTCTTGGCCCCCGCATCATTGGCCTTTCATGAGGTGAAAGGACTTTACCTGACGCACTCCAATGTGCCGGAATACCTATTGTCCGCCATGAGACGAGATGCGCCACCAGAACAGGCAGCCTGGTGCTCAAATGTGAATCCAGTGACTATGGGCTTTTGCTTCCTGACGGATCAGGACCGCATTCGCACGATTGAATTCATCGCTAACCACACCACGCCAAACCAGCCAATCTATGTTGGATTGATCGAACACCAGAAAATATTCGCGGCTGACAACATTCTTTACTTCGCTACTCTGCGTCTGCCTGCCACCAAATGGTCGGAGCTGGATCCTGACCTGGAAAGCAGGAGTGACGTTCAGGCGCAGATGATCCACGAGCTGGAGATGAATGCTGCGCCGTATGTTGTGCTCGATTCAGAGTTCGAACGGATGAACGAACCGAATGACAGCTCCAGGAAAAGCGGAGTGACGCTGTTGGACGACTACATTCGGAACAAATATGAGCAGGTCGAGACCTTTGGGATCTTGTCTGTCTGGAAGCGGAGAAGTAAGCCTTGATACCCTTGTATTAGCGAGGCACGCCTCACTGTAGTGAGCGTTCGGATGGGGCAATTCCGACGTCGCAGCACTTGTTGAGCTTCCACCGCCGCATCCGGTCAAAGCGATTAACAGAAAGACCGCGCATATTAAAGCAGAACGCGCGTGCATGGAATCAGCTCCTACTGTACCTGCCACGGATTGTACCGCGCCAGGGGCAGACCAACACAGGCACCGGTAATCGCGCAATCTTCCCCGATGGATCGCGATGTTTACTCACATGGGGGGGCTCACACGTGTGCGGTGTGTACAGCTTGCCCAAAGTCGGGAAGAGACGAAATCCCTGCTTGGTGGATTCTGTGCGTAGGGGTACACGAATGATTATCAGTTCCCTGCGTGCGGAGCATGCTGGTGGCGTTACGTGGCGCACGGCAGCCCCATGTTCGCCCTAGTGTAGACGGGACGAAAAGGGTGAGGCGTCGGAAGCCCCACCCAATCACCCTTACGACTGTACTGCAACGAAGGAATACACGAGTCGATCGAGGCTCCTCCACGCAACGCACCGTAGCGTTTGAAGGCTCGGCAGGCATACAATCAAAGTACTCAGGAACAAAGCAACCGTACGCAATATCGCCGAAGAAGACAGCAGAGTATCTATGGATTTGACTAAACGTTTCGATCCCCCAGTTCATGCGGGGGCCGATCTGGACGTAATTTACAAAGCAAGATTTCGAGATCAAGGTGAATACCGCAGAGGGGTGTGGTCGATACTGATCCATTACTTCTCGCGATGGATACCCTCCGACTCGGTTGTCTTGGACCTCGGTTGTGGGTACTGCGAGTTTATCAACCAGGTACGTTGCGCGGCCAAATTTGGCATGGATTTGAACCCCGAAGCGCGCAACAGAGCTTCTGCGGATGTCCAGATCCTGGAGCAGGATTGTTCAAAGCCCTGGTCCGTTCCTCCCGCTAGTCTGACTACCGTGTTCACTAGCAACTTTCTGGAACATCTCCCTACAAAAGCACACGTTGAAGAAACCCTGATGCATGCCCACACCGCGCTCAGGGCCGGTGGCTGTTTGATTGCGATGGGACCGAATGTACGCATAGTGCCCGGCGCGTACTGGGATTTTTTCGATCATTATGTCGCTCTGACGGACCGCTCGATGAAGGAGATACTCACCAAGTGCGGCTTCGAATTGGATCTGTGCCTTCCCAGGTTCTTGCCCTACTCCATGTCTCAGGGACGAACATACCCTTTGTGGATGCTGCGGGCCTACCTTTCGATGCCGGTTGTATGGCCGTTATTCGGAAGACAATTCCTCGTGATTGCAAGAAAAATCCCTAGATCCGCTGATTAGACTCCGGCTTCTTGGCATTGGCATTCTTGTCCCGTCGAATCACTCAACGGCTCGTTCACGTCACGACAAGCCTAGCTTATTCAAGGTCCAATCTTTTTTGCTAGTAAGTTGGCGGTTGATAGATCCCAAGCTGCGGCGGGTCCCCGGCGGTTCTATGCGACACCCGCGCTCCACGCACAGACAAACCTTTACCTTTACTCCCTTGGACGGCAACCCCGGGTTCGGTTGCACTCCGAACTGTTGGCAAACCTATGCCGATCGCAGTTCTTCTCTTGCCCCGAGACTTCTCGATTTAGGCTGAAACGCCATGAAATACCACTTGAGATAATGCGGCAACCACTTCCACAGCTTGAATCGCGAAGTTCCCGCCGTCCGGTCGCGCCAGGTAGAGGGCGTCTCGGAGATGGTGTAACCGGCCAGAAACGCCTTCACCGTGATCTCCAGGCTCAATTCAAATCCGCCCTTGCTCTCAATCCGGATAGCACTCAACATGGCGCGATCGTAAACTTTGAAAGCGTTCGTCGCGTCATGCGTCGGTATCCCGCGAAACCAGCAAAGCGTAAGGCCCGAGAGCCGTGAAAGCATCTGCTTGAACCAAGGACCTCCAATCAGCCGCCCGCCTTTCATATACCGGCTGCCGACCACAATGTGACTCCCCCGTCGATAAAGCTCGAGCATCTTGCGCACCTGTGCCAGGTCATCCGACAAGTCAGCCATCACCACCAGCACAGGGCCGAGAGGCGCCGCATCAAATCCGGTGCGAATCGCGCCTACCACGCCGCGCCCATAGGCGTTCTTGAGCAACCTCAGTCGAGTCTCACCCTGGTCGATAATCTGCCGCGCTACCGGCAGCGTGTCATCTCCATCGAAGTCGTACGCAATCAGCGCGGTGAATGGAAAGTCAAGGTGCTCGGTCATCTCCGCCCACAGCCCAGGAAAATTAGCCCCCTCGTTGTATACGGGAATGACGATGGTCAGCGGTAGCTCTGCGGCGAGCCGGTTCACATCTGGCCTATTTCCACTTGTTCTGCGATCCATGGGATGACCTCATCCAGGATGTCGGAAAGCGGCGTCTTTGCCTCAAACCCAAGCAGGTTCCGGGCCTTTTCGACTGCCGGCGCTCTCTCCTGCACATCGTACTCGTACGCCGGGTCGCTCACGTAACGGAAGGGCTTACTGGAGCCGTGAATCTTTTTCCATATCACCTCTGCCAGTTCCAGCACGGTGGTACGCACTGGAGTCGACAGATTGAAATCCTGATTCAGAGCCGCCGGATGCTCCACGCAGACTCGAATCCCGCGCGCCAGATCGCCGCCATAAGTGTAGTGCCGCACCTGCTTCCCGTCTCCTAGAATATGCAGCGGATCCTGCCCCTTAATCAGCTTCTGCACCAGATCAGGCACCACATGAGACATGGCCAGGCGCACATTGCCGCTCATGATATCGTGGTCAGACAAAGCGCGCTTTTCTCCAATGCCAACGCAGTTGAAGGGCCGAACAATCGTATAGGGAAGCTTGTATTGTTCATATGCCCCTTGAACAAAGTACTCCACCGCAAGCTTTTGAAAGCCATACGTGGAGCGCGGCGGAGGGCTCCGCCTCTCAGCTCCTTCCGGAGTGGGGTATTCGGTTGTGCTCTCGAAAACCATGCTGGAGGAGAGCACAACGATCTTCTTTAGCTTGCGCTCTTTATGCGCCCAGATCGCTGCATCGAAGGAAGACGCGATGATGCGCTCGTTCTCCGCCAGCAGATCGTAAGCAAACTCGTGAAAATAGGAGATCCCGCCAATCATTGCAGCCGCTGCGACGAAATGGTCGCAGTCGGAAAGAAGCTCCTTCATCAAGGCAACATCTTTCGCGTCCCCTTCCACCAGCCTGTAGCGTGGATGGGTGTCGTAGGACTTCTGCAGCCGTCCATACTTGCTGAAGTTGTCAAGGCCAACCACCTCGTACCCATGCTCCAGAAGTTCCTGGATCAGATATCCACAGATAAAGCCAGAAGCGCCAGTCACCAATACTTTCACGATGCGGAAGATCCTCCTGTTACCACTTGCTGCCGTGGGGGCCAAAATCCCCAAACATCCACCACGACCTTCTCTTTCGATAACTCAAGATCACGGTAGATGGAGTGCGGGGCCCCGAGAACGATTACATCGGCCCGCTCGACAGCCTCCTCAAGCGGAACCAGTTTTTCATCGACCACGTACGGATCGGTGCAAAGAACCTCACGCGCTTCGACCATCAGCAATTTTCGAAGCTTGTAGGACAGGCTCTCACGCTTGTCATCCGACTCCGATTTAAATGCCATGCCCAGCACCGCGACCACTTGATCGCGAAGCTTCTGCTGCTGCCGCAGCTGGCCGACAATGAAGTTCGGCAAACCCTCGTTCACCAGCATGGCTGCGTGTCCCAGGAAAAAGTTGTTCCCAGAAAACGCCGAGAGCTGCAGAGTGTCCTTCAACAGGCAGGGGCCGGCTGCAAAACCAGCCTTAGCGAAGCTCCTCATGCGCGGATAGCGATGGGTCACTGCGTCATAGATGCGCTGAAAGTCCAGTCCGTACGTCTCTGCCAGCATGTAGAACTGGTTAGAGATGGCGAAGTTCATGTAGCGCCAGCTATTCGAGAATAGCTTAGCCAACTCTGCTTCGAGCGGGTTCAGCTCCAACAGATCCTCGTTGATAATGGAAAATAATTCGCGTGCCCGGGCCAGGGAAATTGGATCAAACGCGGAGATAATTTGCGGCAGAGTACGAATCTCTTCCATCGCTTTGCCTTCCGCGATGCGTTCCGGGCAAAAGGCCAGATGGATTTTGCGTCCTGATGCCTCCAAACGGTCATGTACCAACTTGGTGACCCCGGGATAAACCGTGCTGCGCAACACCAGAAGCGCATGGTCCGGCATGCTGGTCAGCACTTCGTCGATGCTGTGGTAAAGGTCGGTAACCGTCGGGTTCAGGTGCTCATCGACGGGGGTTCCGAGGACCGCGATCGCAGCATCCGAATCTCGTAGACAGGAAGCATCCGAGGTGGCGATCAACTTCTTGCCGACGACGCGCCCCAGTTGCTCCAGGGCGTTGGTTTCCATAAAGGGCATCTGGCCGGCATTGACCGTGTCTATCTTGGCTTGGTCGCGATCGAGAAGAACGACGTCCAGTCCGCAATTGGCGAAAACGATGCCCAGGGGAAGACCGACGTGGCCGCATCCGCCGATAATGACAATCTTTTTCAGTTTCTGCATGAACTCCTGACCGCCACATTTTGAATGTGCGGCTGATGGTCGAATTGTAAACCGTGGCGGTTCCTTCGCACTTCCCGTAGGTCCCTACCAAGCAACATCACCTCACCCTGCTCCCGGCGCGAGACGAGGGGGGCCCTTCCAGATGGCGACCCGGCAGATCGTCTCGGTGCTTCCTGTCGGCCCGTTCCTAAGGCCCCTCTGAGTAAGGGCCGTGCTTCCGGATGAGCCGAGATTGCCTGATACATTGGAATTGAATATGAAACTCGGAGAGATCGCAGCCAACGTGGACCAAGGCGAAGACGGAATTTGGTACTCCCGATCCCGATCTTCCATTTCGTACCCGGAAAGCGGAAACGACTCTTGCTTCGAACTTGAAGACACCTCTTTTTGGTTCAAACATCGCAATCATTGCATTGTCGAGCTGCTGAACCGGTTTCATCCGGATGGCCTCTTCTTCGACATCGGCGGAGGGAACGGCTGTGTATCTTTAGCAATTCAAAATGCTAATTGGCCGGTGGCGCTCCTTGATCCGGGCACTCACGGTACTAAAAACGCCCGTCTCCGCGGGATTGACACGATCGTTTCCTCCACGTTTGAAGATGCAGGGTTTTTGGAAGGAACGATTCCTGCGGCTGGGGCTTTTGACGTCTTGGAGCACGTGCAGGACGACTCGGGATTTCTGAAGCTTCTGACTCGCTCCCTTGTGCATGGCGGACGTTTATATCTGACCGTACCTGCACTGGGCTGGCTCTGGTCGGCTGAAGACGAGTATGCCGGCCATTATCGCCGTTACACTTGCAAGGATCTGCGTCGAATTATCGAAGAAGCAGGGTTGCAGTTGGAGTATCTCACCTACTTTTTCACCATCCTGCCCATTCCCATCTTTCTTCGACGATCCTTACCCTACAGGCTTGGCATCCGCCTTTCGGCTAAGCGAACCGCTCAATTTAATCGCGCTGAACACCGTGCCCCAAGCGGCCCTTTTGATTCAGTTCTCCAACAGGTGCTGAGCCACGAGTTACTAAACATCCGTTTCGGTCACAAGATGTCACTCGGAAGTAGTTGTTTAGCGGTCGCGAGAAAAGCCTGATCTGGCTTTGGTAATGAAATGTAAGGCGACTGCAATTACGGTCGGCGTCCAGAAATGTTGGTCAGATCACGTTCATTTCGGACCAGGAAGAAGTAATTGTCCATTGACCCAATGGGCCTAAAATTGTCACGGATGTATCGAACCAGGGGAAGGCGGCTCAGGTCGAGATGATTACGATTCCAAATTATCAAAACGTCGGGATTGTAAATCGCACAGGCCCTGGGACGGGTTGAGAGCTCCGAAACTATCTCCATTTGCTCTCTGTCAGTTAGTACCAAGATCCAGGCGTCGCTGTTCATTCGAGCCGGTGGCTCTACGGTGGCCCACAAGTTCAGGCTGAGAAGGTTCGGCAGTCCAACTAAGACATCGCAATAATCGATCGCGCTCTGCGTGAGCCACTGATAATCCCTAGCCTGTTGCTCGGGAAGGTGAATTCTCTCGGCTCCGGCGAGATTTAGAGCCGACAGTGACTCGTACTGTTTGTATTGGCTGTAGGACATATGCACATAGCCTATGGTCACAAGTATCAAAAAAAAGGCGGCCGAGAACCGAAGAAGCCCATCTCCCCACAGTCCTTCGGCGTATTTCGTGTTAAACCACGAGACAAAGTCACTGATACAGACTGCAGCGACGACAATCAGAAGTGTCTGAATAAACAAAATCTGACTTCCAGCCACTGGGTAAGCGTACAGAGTCTGTATCACCGCTGTCGTGCATAACAAAGTTCGGAGAAAAGGCACCGACGACGGGCCGTCTTCGGATGTGGGGTACAGCAGCAGCCAGCAAAAAGGTGCGGCGAAGAGAAATAGATGCGAGCCGTTGTCAGAGAGAAGTGATGCAAATACACCAAGTCCGAAGATTAACTTAATTGGAACAAGAACTTCCGTTCTTTGAGTCATCCCACTCTTCATCGAGAACGTTAACCACCCGGCTACTGCCATCCCGCTGAACGCCCAAGGTAGCCAGATCGGACTCAAATGTGCTGGAATGTACCAAAGCCCCATCCCACTAACCTTGAGATGAAGCAGTAATAAGGAGTACAACATCCCTTCTATTGAACTTCCTTGTGCAAGGAGCGTGAGCACGATCGCGGCGAATGTGAGTACAAATGAAATTGCAACGATCCGGCAGTTCTTGAACGTGAGCGAAGTGCTCCTGCTAGCGCCAAGCAGGGCCAAGCCCAGGGCCGCCACGGAGGCGATCTCTACAATGCAATACACGCGAGCCGCTGGATCACCCAACTGATGTTTCATCAGTGCAAACGGCAGGAACATGCTTGCCGCAAAAAAGCAGGCGGCTGCAGCTCTCGACAGCCAATTCCTCCTGGCGTGAACACACAGTGCCAGGCCGGTAGCAAGAATTGCGAAGATTCCTAAGTTTACCTTGGTCAACAGCAGCGCGGCCGGCAAAGCCCCTAGCAAAATCTCCCCAATAAGACGCCACCGCAATTCAACCAATTCGCCACTTGCGACCAGGCACACCAGCAGCAAGATGCAAATCTCCTGGGGATGGCCAGGCTCATTGGCAAAGAACCTCAGAGAGTACAACGTTAGGAAATGCGCTACAGATGCGAGGACCAGCGAAGTAGTAAGTCTGAGAACAATCCAGGCACAGACCAGCGAAGTGAGTAGCCACGGCAACAGGGAACTCATACGAACAATGTCGTGGGTTACCGGCGTTGCCGTGATTGATCGAAGTAGCCAGTTATAGAGGTAATAGATGGGCCCGTATCCACTCCAGACTTGGTCATAGAGTTTGAGTCCGCTAAGATACTGCTTGACCGATATCATCATCGAACCTTCATCATCCCAGTTGCTAAAACCGGTGAAGACTCGGTAATATGCCCACACACCACCTAACGCAGTTAGGAACGCAAACCAAAGGGCGATGAAATAGGATGTGGGCAGCGTTGAGCGTGTTGAAGCGGATCGAATCATTGGGAGGTGGTTTCACCCGAGGCAAAATTACAGTCAATCGCTGTAAGTTGCCCTTGCAACCGTTATTGGCCGAGCCGTTTCCCGATGGACCATGGCCCGCGGAAATTCGAACGACTCGATCGCGTGAACCACATCCATTTGCTCTGCCTCTGAAAGTGAGTTGTAGAATGGCAACCGAAGCAAGCGGTTACTGACATCCTCACAGACAGGACATTGTCCGAGTCTCCCCCCGTTTCGCTTTCCCATGTCTGAAAGGTGTAAGGGGAGATAATGAAACACGCTGAGAATCCCACGGGCCTTTAAGTGATCGATAAGTGCCTGCCGGATTTCGAGTGAGGGCAGCAGCATGTAAAACATGTGGTAAGCCTGCTCGCAATGAGCCGGCACGAACGGAAGTTGCACGTTGTGATTCGCCGCCCAGTCATTGAGACTGACATAATATTGATGCCAGAGGCGCTTCCGGCCCAACTGTATCTCTTCGCGTTTCTCGAGTTGCGCGTACAGGTATGCGGCGAGAATGTCAGACAGGCCGTAACTCGAACCGACGTCCACCCAGGTGTACTTGTCTACTTGCCCTCTAAAGAAACGTTTGCGATTTGTACCCTTATCTCGGATGAATTCCGCGCGTTCAAGAAGATTATCGTCGTTTACTACGAGCGCACCGCCCTCGCCGCAAGTCAGATTCTTGGTCTCGTGAAAGCTCAAGGTGGCCAGTGAGCCGAAGGTGCCTAAATGCTTGCTCCGGTACCGGCCGAACACGCCATGGGCGTTGTCTTCGATGACTGCGATCTGGTGCCTTTTGGCCAGCGAGATGATCGTATCCATCTCGCATCCCACGCCGGCGTAGTGAACGGGTACGACGGCCTTAGTGCGGGCACTGATTAAAGGCTCAATAAGGCTCTCGTCCATGTTGAGAGTGTCTGGGCGAACGTCCACGAACTTCGGCACTGCTCCCCGAAGCACAAACGCATTTACTGTCGAAACGAAAGTAAATGACGGGACAATCACTTCATCTCCGGGGTCGATGTTCATCAGCAGCGCGGCCATTTCGAGCGCGTGTGTGCACGAAGTCGCCAACAGAATTCCTGGGACAGCAAACTCTGCTTCCAGCAATTCACGACAGCGCTTCGTAAATCGGCCGTCCGCCGAGATATGGCCGGCGCGAATCGATTCCGCTACGTGAAGAAGCTCGTTGCCCGAAAGCGAAGGCTTATTGAATGGGATGCGGAAGGAATTCATGATCTGACCTGATCAAACCAGCGATGATACCAAAGTTCCATAGAAGCACTCCTGAATCCGCAGTTTTGGTATAAACGTTGCGCTGCACAGTTTCGGCCCTGCGTTACAACCGTTACACGTTTACAGCCAGCCTCCGCGAAGTAACGGAGCGCACCGGCTATCAGCCGCCCGCCGAGTCCCACACCTCGAGACCCATCAGCCACAGCGAGGAGACCGATAGCTCCTATACCGTCGGGTTGGAGATGACAGGAGACATATCCCGCTGTCTTACGACGGTGTTCAGCTACCAAGACTGTATCCGCATAGCCATGACAGGAACGTTCGATCCACGTTTCGTAGAGCTCATTACATCGTCGATCGGGGAAACCGGGATCATTGTAAAACCGGGAGTCACGGTGACTGACTGCCGCGATCGACTGGAGGACGGGCAGATCTGATTCCCTATAGGTGCGCACCGACTCTACTGCACCAACATCGCCACCCAATCCTCGAGCTAAAGTGAACCGTAAGTCCGCCATCCTGAACCCGTTTGCTCCGGCTAAGTTCGTCGTCTCAGGAGAATCACCAGGCGCCAGAAGGTAGAGGCACCGAATCCTTTTGCGATCACACCACTCAAGGGCGTCGCAGAGGGTCTGTGCTGTCAGGTGAACGCCTCGGAGCCGGGCAATGCGAAACCCAAAAAACGCCGAGTCCCAGTCCAGCACTTGGCAAGGAGCTAGGTCGTAGTCATCCATCTTCTATCCGTGGTTGCCTGCACGGCGTAGGGTGGTTTATCCATGGTCCGAGTATGCACGCGGGCCAGGTATTCTCCAAAGATTCCGAGAGCGAATAGTTGTGCCCCTGAGAAGATCGAAATGATAGATGCCAGGAAGGAAAAGCCGGGAACGACTCCGCCGTATAGGAAGTACCGGATGGTGACGAGCGCCAAAATCGCAACCCCAAACACGGTTAAAATAAATCCGACAACGCTGCCGATCTGTAAAGGCAGGGTGCTGAATCCAGTGAGCATGTTCATCGCATGTGTGATCAGTTTCCTGGTTGTGTAGCCTGACACTCCCCCGGATCGTGGACGATTTGCGACCGGAATCGCAGAAAAACGCTGAGTGCTCCAGGTCAACAGGACATCGATTGAGACGTACGGGCCGCTATAGCGCTCGAATGCCCCTCGTAGATTCGCCCGAAACGCCCGAAACGCGCTCACATTCTTGGCCGTCTCGGCTCCCATAGCGTTTTGTAGAGCTATCTTTGTGATACGCGAGGCGAAATCACGCATTATGCCATGATTCTCCTTGAGCGGGGTCCCGTAAACGACGTCGTAGCCCTCCGATAGCTTTGTTAGGAGTTTTGGCACCTCATCAGGTGGGTTCTGGAGATCATCGTCCATGGTAACGATAATCTCATTATGAGCAGCGCGAATTCCACACAGCAGCGCGTTATGTTGACCGTAGTTGCGCATGAGGTTGATCCCTCGAATCCAGCTGTACTCGCTCGAGAGATTGCAGATAACATCCCAACTCCCGTCTCTGCTACCATCATTGACGAGGATCAACTCCTTTTCAATATCGACTAATGTACGGTCGATCGCCTGAACCAGGATCTTAAGCGTGTCCGCGCTATTGAACACGGGGACCACCACGGACAGGGACATGGCCGCCCCATTCGAGGGCGGGTAATCAGTTGCTATCGTCTCTTCCACGCGGAATTATAACCGCTTCAAACATCTAGGGAATTATCCGGCATGGTACTCATCGCGAATTCTCGGCTGGGGGACGCGGTATGAATTCCAGAACCCGGACTCTGTCGAATACCCCGAGTTCATGGACGCGATGTGTTCCCTCGGCGTTGCTTGCGAGCCAATCAAGAGTGTCGTAGGACGCCTCGAATGCGAGGGCGAGAAAACGTTCATGGCGTTTTGCAGCCCCCTGCAGAAACTGCGAACCGGTCTGAATCGCGTCGGCATTCAGTGCGCGCGGTAGAGGCACCACAGGCACGCTGAGCTGGTAATAACTGAGAGGGGCAAACAGGGCGCTGTCTTTAATAGCAGAACCGACGGGCATGGGCATGTAGTCCGATTCCGGCAGGTCGCTACAGATCAGCACCGGCGCGTTGTCAGCAGCGGCGCTTTTTTCAGCCACGTCCAGAGCGTACTTCCAGGTGTAATTGTGAACCCGGGAAGCTGGGGACCCAAACGAGTGGTAAGCGGTAGTCGCAACGAGTGCCGTGCAGAAGAGCAATCGCAGAGCGCGGGAATCGATCAGGCTCACAAGGAATGCCCAGCAGAGTGCGATTCCTGGAACCGCGACTATGCAGTAGCGGGCCAGGAAGATATGGATCGACGTCCCCAGGCTCACGCCATAGAGGATCAGGGTTGGCACCAGCGCCAACGAACCACAAAACAGAATCGTCCTTCCCTCAGGAAGGCTTCGCAGATCAAGCCGGCCTGCGACGCCAGCGATGAGGAGGCTAGCCGCTAAGCAAAGTGCTGCGAGCCCTGGAGCCAGCGTCGAGCGCAGCTGCCAGAATGCAGGGGCTACCGCGTACACGTGAACGCCGCTGGTGTGGAACATATATTGCAGTCCTGGAATCACTGGCAGGAACGCCAGGGCAAATGTGACCAGCGCAACCCCGAGTTGCCGCCATAGGGTCTTGTGGTCACCGATTTTGACCGCAAAGAAACAAAGGACTAAAGCTGGCAAGATGACGACGAACAGGAATTGGAAATAGACAATGCATGCTGCCGAAAGTCCGAACAGGGCTGCCAGCCAATTGGAGTTGTTGTGTCGTAACCGCAGCAGGACAAAAATTGAGGAGGTGATTGCCAGAGCCGCAAAAGCATAGGGTCGAACGTCGATAGCCTCGGAATAGACGATCGGATGAAGGCAGAAGACGATGGCAGCGATGACGGCAACATCCCGGTCGAACAATTCCCGCGCCGAGCGGTACAGCAAATAGACTGCTCCAAGCATGGCTAAAACAGACGAAGTTCTGAGCGCGATCTCGCCCGTCCCCACAGCTTTTGCCCAGAGCCAAAGAAGGTACGGATAAGCCGGGACGCCGGGCCAACCCTGGCGAGAAATAATTTCCGAGAAACGCCCTTTGATCACGAAGAACGAGATGGTTTCATCGAGCCAGAGTGGCGCGCGGATGGCAATAAACCAAGTGGAAATCGCCACCGCCAGTGCAACTGTGTAAAGCGCATACACTGCAACGTCCTGAGGGGATTGAAAGCCACCAGGCCGAACCGGTGGAGGCCCACATTCTCCAACTTGAGTCTCTAAAATAGCGTCGGACGGTTGCAAGAGTGCTCCTGGCGGCGCTTGCTGGGGCAGCATCATCTAGTATGCGGCAGAATGGCAAGGGAAACCGCAAACAATCAAATCAGAACCATGAATTTCGCCTAGGCACCGCTGTTTATCATTTATGTTCCGCAGGTAGAAGAAGATTTTTTCAACCTGGCCGGTTACCGTACTCGAAGCCGAGCTCCCACCCGCTGGACGATTCGCGAATCCCTCAAATACCGGTGCCAACCCGAAGGGCCAAGCGCCACCAAGTGTCCCAACACCGCCGCAGGTCTCACAGTTTCTCCGCGAGAGGCTGCTGCCAGAGCCGAATTAACCTGAATAGACACCACGGCAACCCGCTCCACCGCTGTACGGACCCGGCCCGTAACCGGCCAGTTCTTCAGGTGATGCTCAAGAACCGTACTCAACTGCGCATCCCATTCGTTCCCCTCCAGCTTCCGCGCCGCTGTTTGCGACGCAGGATGAACCCGGAAAGCACTCAATTCTTCGGCGATGAACTGTACCGGACCCATTGCACCGAGGCGAAGCCATAAATCCCAATCCGCCGAAAACCAGAGCTTCTCATTCAAACCACCGGAGTCGACGACCGCATTTCGCCGGAACACCGGGGAAGGGATGGCAATGAAGTTCTGAATCAAAAGCCGCTCGACAAATAGATCAGACGGTACCTTGCCTTCCGTCAATGGGCAGGTCCAGGGCCCCAGACTCCGTCCGTCCGGATCAACGTACAACGCGTCGTGAACAATCAGCGTCCCGTCCCAACTCGCCATCTCGCTGCGAAGTCTTTTCATCCTGCCCGGAAGCCAAAGATCATCCTGATGCAGAAAACATGCCCATTCGCCGGCGGCTTCGCGCAGCCCAAGATTGGTAATCGCCACCCAGTTTCCAACTCTGCCAGGCAAAATCAAACGAAGCGGCAGAAGCCCGGCAAAGCTCCGCACGATTTCAAGCGTACGATCGCTGGAACCATCGTCAACAACCACTACCTCAATCCCGTCGTCCTGCTGCTCGCGCACACTCTTGAGCGCGGCGGCGATATACCGTTCTCCGTTATAGGTAGGCATGACTACCGAGAGCAACGGTCTCACTCTCTATCTCTTGACGGCGACGGCGAAAGCCTCCGTGCCGTGGCCGCTCCACGCCCGCAGCGCCAGCACCGGTAAAGACAGGACTGTCCGCAGCGCGAGAAAAAGTGCGCCAACGATTCGGCGGAGAGGCCCCTTCTGATGACTGGCATAGTTACCGACGCTTGCGTAATAGCACCACAGTGTTTCCACCAGCGGAGTCTTGAATACGGTCAGCTTCATACCCGCCCGATCACATGCGGATGAAAGTTCTCGCCTGCCGAAGAAGCTCAGGTGCCGGGGAAGATCGAGTAACGCCCAATACTGCTCGAACTGCTTTCCCTGTCGTACCCCATAGAGGGTTGGTATCTGGATGAAGACAACTCCGCCGGCGTTCAAATAAGAGCAGGCTATAACCAGCGCATCGATCGGGTTGCTCAGGTGCTCCAGTACGCTCCACATCACCACTGCGTCGAAGGTGCCGTTTGGCCACAGGCCACTCGTCAAATCACCCGTGCGCACATCGAATCCCAGTTCATGACGCAGCGCATCTGCCAGTACGCTGCTGTATTCAACCGCTTTTACCTCCCAGCCTGCGCGTTGCGCAGCGTGAAGAAAATCTCCAGCGCCGCATCCGACTTCCAGAAGCTTCCTGCCCGCGCTATACTTGCGCAGCCGCCGCATACGGCGCCAGGTCGTAAGGTTACGAAGCACCTTCCACAAAGCCCATCCTGGCTCCTTCCACGCGGGTCGATAAGGAGCATATTCGGCAGAGTAAGCTTTGCTGAGCTGCCGCGGGGTCGGCAGCGGATTCTGCATCACCTGCCCGCAAGAGAGGCACCGGTACAACCTGAAACGGGCGTCGTCATTGGGTTGATACAGATCACAGCCCTCGCGCACAAAACTCCACCGGTCCCCGCCACAAACAGTGCAAAGGCTGAACGAATCATCTTCGAAGCGAGCGCTTAGATTCATCGTGGTAAATCTTCCGCCAGCAGCTCTGGCTGCCCTTCCGGAGCCATGATCCTGGCAAGACCGACCAGGGAGATAGCGCAAGCCGCCACTACCAGGCACGATGCGGCAACAAGCACCCGATTTGCGAGAGCCCACTGTGCTCCGGCCTTGAGCGGTGTTCCAAACAGATGCAAGGTGGTGGCATAACTCAATTCGTTCACGCCCAGTCCCCCGGGCGTCACCACAATGACACAAGCGATAATGACAAACGGCATCGCAGCCGCCAAATGCCAAAGCGGAATGTTTACGCCAATCGCTTCTGCAGTCTGCCCGGCCATCAACACCTGGATGGCAAACCGCGCAGCCGAAAGACCCATCAGTTGCCGGGCCAACGCAGGGTTCATCAGGCCCGATTGCTGCAGCTTGCCGATGCCCCTGAAGATGCGGTTGGTCGGCGCAAACACCTGGCGGCGAATCAGCTGGATCAAGGGGCCAATCGCCAGCATCGCAAACCCCGTCATGGCCAGTGCGCTGAGCGTCCACATAAGGCCTCCACCGCGGCAGAACCTGGTGATCCCGGAGGCAATCACCAGGAAGCCGACAATCAGAACATCAAAGGCCTGCTCAAAGAGCGTGCCAAGCGTTCCCCGCTTTACTGCCCTGCCATGAAAGTAAGTTCCCAACGTACGTGCAATTGACATGCTGAGTTGCACCGGTAGGATCTGACCCAGCGCCACCCCGGTGCTGGTGAGGGCAAACGACATCGTCCGCGAGGGCGCAGAATCAGAGGATCGGCGCAGGTTGGCGTCGACCCGGCGCCATTTCAGGCTGGAGAGATATACGTGCAGACCAGTCAACAAAACCAACTCACTGAACGAGACCCAGCTGACACTTCTCAACTGCCGAACTGTAACCCGTACGTCGAGCTTGCTGATCTTGATCAACAGAACAATCAGGAAAACCGTCAGCGCAGCCGAGCAAGCCCACAAGAATGAACGCCGTACGTTCATTGGCGGCGCCTGAGCCCGAGGATGCTCAGAAAAAAACTGCTGAAGGTGATTTGTACACCCATCGTCAAGGCAAAAACAGAAGGCATAACGATACGCAGCGTGTGCTCAATATCCAACGCCCCAAAGCTCTCTCTCGCCCAACCGGAAACGGCAAATATCGAACCGCCTATACCCAGCACAATCAGCAATCCGCCTACAATAAGGCCTGTTTCCAGGGTGACCCAGCGAAACATACGAGTCAGGCGAGGGTCTTCCGGCAATAAACCCTCGGTGATGGCGAACACTTTCGTGAAGGTCGCAAAAGCTATGAGCTGAAAGCCCAGCAGCATGGAGACAAACGCATACAAAAGCGTGTGCACGTCGAAGCCGACACCGTGGAACACCCGCGTTCCGGGAAGCAATAAGGCACACCCAAACAGCCCCAGCAACATCAACCCAATTCCGGGATAAAGGAACAGCCACCGCGGGCTATACATAAGCAGAAAACGAAGATGCCGCCACCCATCCCGCCAGGTTCGCAGGTGCGGAGGCCGATTGCGACCATCGGGTTTCAGCGTAGTAGGCACTTCGCTGACCTTCATCCCAAGTAGGGTGGCCTTCACCACCATCTCGCTGGCGAACTCCATCCCCGTCGACCGGATATCCATGCGCAAAAAGCTATCCTTGCGAAAACCACGCATGCCGCAGTGGAAATCCCCGCAGGGCGAACCGAAAAACAATCTCCCAATACCACTGAGCACAGGGTTTCCGAGATAGCGATGCAGGAACGGCATGGCCTGATCCGAAATACCACCCTGGAAACGATTACCCATCACAAGGTCTGATCCGGTGCGCAATTGGGTTACAAAACGCGGAGCATGGCCGAAATCGTAACTATCGTCGGAGTCTGCCATGAGCACGTACTCTCCCCGTGCGGACAAAATCCCCCTTTTGAGAGCATTGCCGTATCCCTTCTCCGTGATGCTTACCACCCTGGCACCTTCTGCCTGGGCTAGCTCAACTGAGCCGTCCGTCGATCCATTGTCGGCAACGATCACCTCGCCCGCTATGCCCGCCTCTCTCAGAGCAGCCACGGCTTTGCGCACACAAACACCCACGGTTTCCCACTCATTGAGGCAGGGCATCACAATCGATAACTCAACCGGATCGGTAGCGATCGCCTCGAATGCCGGATCGAAGACCTTGCTGGCGGAGATTTCTCGCGTAACATTCATCGCCAAGCTTTCACTAGAACGCTCCTCCTCAGACTACCAGCGCCCCCCACTCGACCGCTAAAATTCGTTAACGAGGCTCAAACTCCAGCACCTTTTAGTCCATCGACATCGTTGTCAGGTCGTTGCGATAACGGAGAGCCTGCTGGTTGCCGCGAGGCATCCGCTCCGTCAATTGGAAGCGACCGCCACTGTGGGAATGGCGGCTTCCTGGGGCCGCTGACGGTCGCGCATGCGCATGAAGGGCCGCTCGACCAGGTAATAGGAGGCCGCCGCCATAATCAAGGTAAGGATAACCGCCGGATAGCCAAGATGGCGCATCCCGAGAAGTTTAACGATCCTGCCTGCCAGGGGATGGTAGAGGTAGAGCGCGTACGACAGTTGGGCGGTCAAGCGCACTGTCGCATGGCGCATAAACGTCCAGGACTTTGCTCCCCAATAAACCACTTGCAACAACATCACGGCAACGATCAATGGTTGCGTCGACCACACCGCTAACCATGCCGCTTGATTGCTTGGGGGCGCAACCACAATCAGCACCAGTGCCAGGGGCGCAAGCAGGCTGAACCATTGCCGGCGGAGCAATTCACAGCAAAGCAAGCGGACGCGGTCGTTCTCTACCATGATGGCGAGCAGGCATCCTACGAGCAGGGCGTCCGCTCGCATTTCGAACGTGTTGTAGACATAGCTCCCGCTCACATGGAAATGCAGGGCCATAACGGCACGATAGACCCACTGCCCAAGAATGATAGACACCAGCGTCCGAATAAGGTGCGGCCTTTTCAACAGAAACAACAGCAGCAGTGGCCACAGCAGGTAGAACTTTTCTTCAATTGCCAATGACCAGCTGACCCACATATGCATCCATGGTTGAACGTTTTCCGGAGCAAGCCCTCGACCATAATCCATCAGGTAGAAGAAAGAGAGGGCGGCATGCTTCCAATAGAAATCGCGGCCCAGACAATAGACCACAGTGGTGAGGATCCAACAGCAATAAAAATTGGGAAAGATCCGGTAGGCTCGCCGTCGATAAAAGTTAGCGAAAGAGATGTTTCCGGTCTCGCGATACTCTTTCAGGAGCATCGAGGTAATCAGGAATCCGCTCAAGACGAAAAAGATCATCACTCCAAGAGATCCTGTGTGCGGATGCCAACCGGACAAATATTCGAAGACCCGGAAGTGGTCGACGAGCACAAGAATAATGGCAAGAGCCCGCACTGCATCGAGCCCGCTAATCACCTTGGTGTGCAGGATCTGATCGAGTTCCGCCTCAATGGTCTGGAGGCGAGCAGCCGGGATTTCTTGATTTGCCATGCGGTCGATAAGATTATTTCATTTCCTCACTGGGGGCCGAAATCCGCTTTCCGGGTCATCACAGTTCTATCTGGCTGATTTGTTTCAAGCCGAACCAACGTAGGCACGGTAGAAGATCAGGATTTAGGTGCCCAGGCAAGCCATGGAGCAGTTTTGCGATACGAAGGAGAAACGTAGGGGATGAAGGCAAGAGGAATTTACCGGCAAAGAGCCCGTTAGCACAATGGACCGTGTCGGCCGCCACGCGGCACAAACTTCAGCACCTTGACTCCATCGAAGACTCCCAACTGTGTTACGTCGTACGTTCCCGCAGCCTGGTTTCGAAGCCAGTCGAGTGTCCCATACGATTCGACAAACGCAAGCGCCAGAAAGCGTTCATGCCGTTGGGATTGTTGCTGGAGAAACTCCGACCCAGCCCGCATTGCCTCCGGATTAAGGCTCCGCGGCAGCGGTGTCACGGGCACCGTGAGCCTGTAGTAGATCAACGGTGGCAAAATGCCGCTTTCCTCGATTGCTCGACCCGTAGGCATCCGCATATAGTCGGCCTCCGGGATATCACTGCAAATCAGCACCGGTGCGCCGTCGGCGGAAGCATTTTTCTCCGCAAAGGCCAGCGCGTACTTCCAGCTGTACATATGGTGGTCAAAAGACGCCGCGGTGAAGCAGACGCAGGCAGCCACTACCACCAAGGTGATGCAGAACAGCAATCGCAGGCCGCGGGAATCAATCCAGCTGACCACCAAAGCCCAGCAGAGAGCGATCCCAGGCACCGCACCCAACCGGTACCGGGGCACAAAAACATGGACTGATGTGCCCACGCTCAGGACAAACAAGATCACCAGAGGGAACAGCGCCAGCGAAGTACAAAGCAGAACAGTCCCGCCATCCGGCTTTACATTCAGGCGTTTCCTGAAGGCAGCTGCCAGAATGAAGACCACCAGGACAATCCCTAATCCACGAATCGTGATGGTCGAAAGCAGCTGGACCAGCCGCGGCGCCTCAGAAAAAACATGCGTGCCGCTGGTGTGCATCATGTACTCCAGCCGGGGAATAGCCGGAAGGCACCCAATTGCAAAAACCACCAGCGCAATGCTGAACTGCCGCCAGAGCGTCCTCCGGTGATCCAGCTTGGAGACAATGAAACAGAGAGCAAGAGCCGGCACAAGAGTCGCGAACAGCAATTGAAACTCAACGATGCCTGCTGCGAGCAGCCCGAACAGGGCCGCGAGCCAATTCGAGTCGTTGCGCCGCAAATGAACCAGCGAAAGAATCGTCGCGTTGATGGCCAGGGCCGCAAATGAGTAGGGGCGGACGTCAATCGCGGCAAAAATAATAATCGGATGCAGACAGAAGACGATCGCGGCAATAATCGCCACGTCGCGGTCGAATAACTCCCGCGCCGCCAGGTATAGCAGGTAAACCGCTGCCAGCATGGGAAGCACGGACGAGATGCGAAGCATGATCTCGGCCGAGCCCATGACTTTCGTCCACAACCAGAGCAGACACGAGTACGCCGGCGCGTCCGGCCAAACTTGCCGCGACATGATCCCGGCGAAGCCGCCTTTAATCAGGAAGAGCGAAACCGTCTCGTCCAGCCAGAGCGGAGCGCGGATGACAATAAACCAAGTCGAAAGGGAGATCAGCAGAGCTAGAACATAAATCGCGGATCCCCGGTCACGCGAAAAACGCGCGACTGCAGCCGCCCAGGATTCAAATCCCCCGGGTCCCTGTACCTGAGTTTCTGCCATCGGAGCCGGCCGTGTTGGAAGTGTGCGGTTGTTCAGCATCAGTCCCACCTGGGATCGACAGAGGGCTCATTGTGAAGTTGCCAGTGCGGCGCTTTGCCTCTTGCAACCCCCTCGTGCTGCTTTTGCTTCGTCAATGCTTGATCAGCTCCATCTTCCTGCCCCAGGGATCGTAGACAGCAAAAAGCATGTGTTCCCCCGTCTCTAGATTCTTGAAACGTTCCACGTCTGCGCTAAAGTGAGTTTCTGGAAGAAGCGGCGGGTAAGACCATTTCCTGACAATTCCAATCGTCGTCATCAGCAAAACGGCGAGTCCGGCATATCGTATCAATAGGTGTTTTCCCCAGGCGCACCAGGCTGCTGCCCAAAGAAACATCAGCGACGGTAAGAACCAGTAACGGATTCCGGCTACATCGGCGAGTTCCTCCCAGCGAGTTGTGCTGCCCGTGATCAGAGGGTCCCTCAGCGAGGCTGCAAGAGCGAAGACAGTGAAGGCGATGAATAGACGCAGCGCAAGAGGAGAGCTTTGCCAGGCACAGATCACAATGGCGAATCCGCCGATGGCAGCGACGACCAGCAACCAAAGCGGCAAATAGGCGCCGCCGCTTCCTGTCATGCTGTTGACAAAAATGTTGCCGGCCACGATCCGCAGCAACGAAAGGGCTGTCACACCTAGAGGCTGTGATGCCGCGCTTCTCACTGAGTGCGCGAGACTGAAAAACTGCAGGAGGACACCTGCGGACAGAAGACCCAGGATGACAAGTGTCCAGCTCTGGCGCCGAACCCAGTAGTAGACCGCTACCAAGGGAAGCAGCAGCATACAGAACGGCCCGCTCACCGATCCGATGCCGAATAAAAGAACGTCCAATACCCGCCCCCGCCAGCTGGACGGTGGAATCGAAAAGGCCAGTAGCACCTGAAGTACAGCAAGGTGCCACATCGCATTGGTCATCACAATGTGGATCTCTGGCGCGTTGGGGATCACGATGTAAAGTGCCGCCATTAAGATCCGGGCCGGTAGTGGACCCCAGGGCGCGCAGCGGCGGGAAAGCAGCGCAGTGACCGGCAGGACTTGAACCATGCCGCCGGCAAGGTTCATGATGAACGGCGCCCACTGCATCGGAAAAAGCAGTGTGATCCCTGCCGCCAGCCGCGGGAGCGTATGTAACAATCCGGCCTGCGTGATACCAAGGGTTCGCAACCAGCCCAGGTTGTAAGCTTGCTGATACCAGACCCAACCATCCTCGGCGAAAAACTGAGGGTGGAGCAGAGCGCCAGGTAGACGACTAAAGATCGCCATTAGCGCCACTACAAAGACCGCCAACTGCCATCGAAAGCTGAGGCCTTCCTGTAGCTCCAGCGTCCGCCAGACGTGCATTACCGAAGAGAGCGGCATTGGAGATTCCCGGGATACTTCCATTTGAGCTTCAGTCATCTCAACCGAGAGTATTGGAAATGGGCGGTGCTGAACCTTCCGGTGGAAGCCTCTCATACGGCACATCTGCCAGGAACGCAGGCTTGGCCAGCCCCCATCGTTTCAATCGTAAATCGAGTGCCGTGCCCAGCACCCCAAATCCGTACGTCACGCTGCGCCGAAAGTTGATCGACGAAGCCTCTTTGAAATACTTCGTTGGGCAGGAAATCTCGCCCACCCGAAACCCGAAATAAAGCGCTTGCACGATCATCTGGTTATCGAAAACGAAATCGTCGGAGCAACTCAAGAGCGGCAGCCTCTGCAGCAACTCGCGGCTCCAGGCCCGGTAGCCGCTGTGATACTCCGACATCTTGTGCGCAATCAAAACATTTTCGATAAAGGTCAGCCCGCGGTTGGCGACGTATTTGTAGAGCGGCATGCCCCCCTGCAGCGCCCCGCGGCCAAGGATGCGCGAGGCTAGAACAGCGTCATATTCTCCGTAAGCGATCATCGACGCCATGGCCGAAACCAGCTTCGGCGTGTACTGGTAATCGGGATGAAGCATCACCACGATATCCGCGCTCCGTGCCAGCGCGGCCGTGTAACACGTCTTCTGGTTCCCGCCGTAGCCGCGGTTGTGATCGTGCCGGATGGTGATCAGCCCCAGTTCCAGCGCAAGCTCGGAAGTATGGTCGCGGCTGGCGTCATCAGTCAGGATCACCTCGTCCACAATCTCGTGAGGAATTTCCTCAACGGTGCGGCGCAACGTCTTCGCGGCGTTATACGCCGGCAAAACCACGACCACTTTCTTCTGGTTCAGCATCCCTCTCTATTATAAGTATTTGCAGCCGCGCCCTCGTGATTCCTACGCCCGTATACACCTTGAGGAATTCGTCCTGCCAACGCCCGATTACCCACAAACCACGGGCAGGACCATCAACCGCGCAGCCGGCTCGCAGGCGTACGAAGCGCTGTCGCGCACAGAATGTGCTCACGGGCCTCATCTTCGCGCGTAAACGTCGCATATCCAAGCCCAGTTGCGACGCATGATCGAGTACCCGAAGAGCGCTACACGGACAACATCCTCGCCACCGTTGATAAGGTTCCACTTGGACGCTGTTCCCTATAGTACTTCACTTATCCTTCGTGCGTAGGACCAGTCTCTCTGCCGGAGTTCAACAGCGGGCCATCCGTACAAATAAACTACGGCGACCCTTCCACCTGAGCTCCTGCCATTTGTGCCGAGCGTACTTGAAACGACCGGTGCTGAACCATCAGGCGAAAGCCTCTCCTCACCTCAAGATTTACTACTAGGGTACCCTCCAGTGGGACGTTCCCGGATCTCTTGTCCATTGGCTAGTCAGGAGGGGGGGTATTGTCTTGTAGGAGGAAACCGGGCCACGGCAAACCAAAACTCAAGTTAGCCTGATTCTGTTCTACTACGACAGCCGTGATTCCAGCTACCCCGTTGGAGCTGGAGATGGTTCCTCTCGAAGGCACGAAGTTGTCGCGGACCATCATCCCGGAAAATAAACAGCCTGGCAGGTCGAAGATCACGATTCCGGACAAGTTAGTCATCGGGTTGTCCCAGATATCAGTCCCAGCGCCGACCGAAAGCTTATTGCGCAAAACGTCGGTGTTCATCACAGGACCATAAGAAGCGGGGCCGCCGTAAGGCCCATATGCCGTTAGGTAGATTCCTGCGCCGGAATTGATCAAATCATTGTCTTCGACAACGCTCTCTAGCGCGTCGGTGAGGACTAAGGAACCTCCTAGCGTATTGCTGATGATATTGTGAGCCCATGTCATGTATAGCTCGTATTGAGTAATTGCAACCACGGATGTTTGATCAGGCTGTACCTTCCACGGCGTGGCAAGCGTTACCGTTCGTCCGCTGTAATCCTGCAGTAACGAGTACTGCCCCACACCAGTCCCGGAGACGATCGACATACTGGCCGCTTGCGGGTTCGTCGTGCCCATAAAAGCCCACCATGGGTCTGCTGCGAGGGTCACTGTACTCGCTGTGCTCGAGGCAACTGAGCCATAGTACGCCCCACCATCCCCGTCGTTGACGACAACCTGCTGGCTGTTCGAGCCCATGTTTTCAAAAGTGTCGTAACCAACGTAAACGTCACGGGAAACTGCAGACGGTCCCCACTCGTTATTCGCCCGGTTGATACTTAACCCCGAACCTCCGGAGGTTCCACCTGGGCCCTGGCCAAGTGCTTGGGAAGAACTCGTTTTGTTATTCTCGAAAATCACATTCTGGCTGTTGCTTATCCCGAGCCCAGTCCAGTTGTTGAGAATGAATAGGTTCCCCGAGACAATCGCCCCGTCTCCGAAACTAATATCGAAGTCTTGATTTGAGTTAGAGAGGAAGGTGGAGTTGTAGACCTGAATATCGGGACCGGCCAAGGAGAACACCACTGCTCCGTTGCTTGGGCCGGTTGAGGAAAAGTTTACATTGGCGAAAAATAGGTGGCCGGTGGTTGAGGGATTCCCGGACGAGCTGCCGACACTGACAAGGAGGCTAGGATTCGCCGGTGCCTGGAACGAGACGTTGACTATGCCGAAATGTTGCGGGACCGTAAACCAGGCGGGTGGGGCCGAGCCCGAAGGGAGCCCCAGAAAACTCGTGCTGTTGGAAGACGGTCCTACGAGGACCTCAAATGGACGGCCCGTGACCCCACCGGCGATCACAAAGGGTCCCCCCCCGGGGAGATTTATGTAGGCCACCTCGTTGGTGCCAGACAGGGGGGCATACTGATCGAGGCACCTTTGCAAGCGTTCCGTATTATCGTTGGCCTCGCCGCTTACCAATGAGCAATAAACATTGCGGACATTGGATGAGAGCGCCGATTTAATCACGATCTGAGCTGCTGGGCTCGAGGTCGCACTCCACGGGGCTGTTCCGACCCAGAGATTGTATGTCCCAGAAGCAAGACCGGTCGGAACAGCGGCCGCGATGGAATTACTGTCTAATCTTGATGGCGTTAGATTGTATATGCCCCCACTTGACGACTGCAGAATGACTTCGTTGGAGGCTAGGAAATTTTTCCCAAAAATTCTGAGGGTACCGCCCGGTTCGACAGCGCAGTCGGTAACGTGGTGGGTCAGCGCCGTAGCCGGATCCGTTGTCGACGGTACTCCAATTGCCCAATTCAGCGCGGGCACATTCGCCATGCCCAGAACCGGGGGAGCTGAGGGATCTTCGATCTGGAAGCCGTAAACGCCGGCAGCAAAACCAATAGGAACGATGAAGGATAGCCCTGTGGGGCCCAGTTGAGTTGGTGAAACCAGGGTGGTGCTTTGCTCCACTACAGTCTTCCAATCAGAGGTACCAGCGGGGATGAGTGCGATTCGCACTTTTTTGGTCGCATCAGTGAAAGCACCAGCCAGCAAAATCGATTGTCCGGGCGCAGTTTCTCGCGAGGTCCAAAAGATGGTATTGGAACTATAGATGGGAGTTCCAACGAGGACATTCCAGGGGGCTACATAGACCGGGTCAGACCCAATACCCCAATCGCCGTTCGAAACTCCCGTGTTGGGATTCTCGCACGCTGTTAGTGGCTGCTGGATCGTAGGAACAGGAACGATCTCCGCGGGGGGACCGGGTTGACCACTCGCCTGGCTAGTAGTAAGCCCCGAAGAGGCATTGAGAGAAAACCCGCACCCGACCAACACCGATGGGGCGACTAGGAAGACCACGAAGCCCAAGGAGCGTTGCGGGTTCTTGAAACATGACACGGCCCCCTGAACAATACCCTGTGACAATGGCTTCAATGTTGTCTTCATAGGACGGTCGATCCCCCTCGCGAGCTCTTGTACCTGCTTTATCGACGTTTAGAGCCGCCCCATGAGCTTTATCCACAGAGGTCAGAAGTCTGCTTCGGAATTAATCTTCGACCGCGCTCAATCTTTAGGTCTGGTACTTATTGTCACGACATACTTAGAACAAAATAAAACGTGTCGACTGCGTACCCTTCTTACATGCGATGAACGAGCATGATCTTGCCTTCCGTTAACTTGGCTTAGTAAATGGAAAGCAAGAGGAGGGGGACATTACAAGGAATTGCCTTGAGAGAACCATCAGAACCTTCTGTGACGCTGGTTGTGCGAAAACTGAAGGGAGGGTCTCAGAGCCGGCTCGTGTTATGTGATGATGGCAAGCTGTATGTATTGAAAATGCACCCCAACCCTCAGGGACCATGCGTCCTTGCGAACGAAGCGCTTGGATCGATGCTGCTGAGCAGCTTAGGCTTTTTGGTCCCTCGCTGGCGGCCGATAACAATTAACCTAAAATCCTTATCTTGCTTTCCTGATCTGACTATGGAGACGGCTAATGGAACTATGATCCCGGCATGCGGCGTTCACTTTGGCTCTGAGTATCTCGGGGGTCCGCAGAATGCTCTCTTCGACTTCATACCGGAAACTTACCAGATCCGAAATGCTGGACAGCTCGCTGCGATACATTTATTCGACCTCTGGGCAAGCCATCACGACCGCCGCCAATGCGTGTATCGGCGCACTGAAAAGACAGAGCTGTACGAGGCCTTATTCATTGACAACGGACATCTTTTCGGCGGCCCCTGCTGGTCACATGAGTGCCACCGATCTGTGAGACTCTGGTCCCATTTCATCGAGCAACACAGGCCAACGGACAGTTCAATTATGGAGTCGCTGACCCGATTTGAAACCCGTATCCCCCGGCTTCTAGATGATGCTGTGGCTGCCGTTCCCCCAGAATGGTACAAGGGTGACATTCATGCGCTGTATACATCACTCCTTGAGCGCCTTGCGTGTCTGCGGGCCACAGTCACCGCAGTATTAGCGCGAACCGGCGGTTGGCCGCGGCTAAATGGCGCTCGCGGGAATCGAGTTTGGTAGGGTGCTTCTACTCCGGATCCGGCTTCGGTGCAAACGGCTACTCGAAGTCTAGACGGCGGTCCCAAAGAGCGGCAACGTTCAAGTGCTGCTGAATCCGCTAAGATGGTCAGAGAATGTCCGGGAAGCCAGACGGCGCGCGCTTCGGATTGCGTCTCTTCCTGGGAGCGTGAATCATATTGAGAAGAATAACGTTCGATTCATTTCGGCGTGTTACCAGCAATGGAACCTATATCCCCGAGATCGATGGGCTAAGGTTTGTTGCGATCGTTTCCGTTATCTTGCTTCACTGCTATGCCGAATTTATTAACCGCATAGCTATGGGCACAAGCTTCGGTCCGAATCACTCGGGAAAAGCCTCCCTTCCGGTTGTGGGTGAGAGTGAGCACGGCCTGCTGCGATTACTGGGACACGGCGGTTATGGCGTCGAAATATTTTTTGTGATCAGCGGTTTTGTTCTGGGATGGCCGTTTGCCAGGCAACACCTACAGGCGGGGCGGGAGGTTCCCCTCAGCGCATATTTTCTGCGCCGAATCACGCGTCTTGAACCTCCGTACATCCTAATGCTCTTGCTCCGCGCCGTTCTTTTATTGGCCACAGGGCTTCGCCAAGCGCATTTTTTGCTGGTGCACTTGGTCGCTAGCATCTTCTATGTTCACAATGCTGTCTTCGGTGTGGCCAGTAGCATTGAAGCCGTGAGCTGGACCCTCGAGATCGAGGTGCAGTTCTATTGCCTCGCCCCGTTTCTTACCCAGATCTACCGAATTCCGAGCGCATGGCTGCGAAGGGCCGTGCTGATCTGTCTGATTGCGAGCGCCACCCCGCTGCAGCAAGCGTTCATACCTGAATGGTACGGTCCGGGGAATGTAGGCTCTTTCTATCTTTCTATCTTGTCTTTTATCCAGTTCTTCCTAGGCGGGCTTTTGGTAGCTGATCTGTATGTCGATGGTTGGGGTCGTATTCCACCTACCTGGCGATGGGATGTCCTGACAGCACCCCTGTGGTTCGTCACGTTCTGGCTACGACCGCATGCCTTTTTATTCTTTGGTCCAATCATCCTGCCGATCTTATTCGTGGGCGCGTTCAAGGGAAGCCTCGTCCCCAGAATTCTCCGCAATCGATTCATCAGCACTATCGGCGGCATGTGCTATAGCATCTACTTAACTCATCGAACCAGCATTCTTTTTTTTCAGATTCTGCTAGCGCGTTTTAGTCTGAGCTATTCAATTTGGCTGGCGGTTTCGTTGGCCTTTGTTGCGCCTTTGTCGATTGCGATCGGCGCCGTCTATTTCCTGTTGATTGAGCGGCCCTGCATGGACCCTTGTTGGCCACAAAAGCTGATCGCACGCTTCCAAGCCGCGCAAGTGACTGTTCAGCGATAGGGTGGATTTTTCTGAGCAACTGACAACGGAAGGGCAGCTAGATTTTCATTCTTTGGTTACGCCGTCTGGAATACCACCTCAGTTTTGCTACCCCGCCGCAGGGTTTACCCCAAAGAGGGTTTAGCCGACGCCACAAAAAAAGCAGGTAAAGTATCACCCACATGTTCGTCGATCAATTCTTCCGGATCTCCGCAAGTCTGCTTCGAGCTTTACTAGAGTTCTAGCAACCTCTTGCTCATCGTCGCTATTGCCCTGGATGGTGACTCGGATACCTTTGAACATGAAATTGTCCAAGATAACCCCTTTTACGAAGTCTTCCGTCCTTTCGCTCATGGGCAGAGTATAAACCTTTGCAGTGGGCTTGCACGATGACCAAGCAGCCCCTACCAATCGAATCCGCCCTGTTCTCAGTACGTATAATTCGTTCGGATCGATCGCTTTCGCGCCAGCCTCACGATGATCTTCCGCTCGCCGTCGGGAAGCCGTCACCCCCGACCAGCAAAAAGGCCACGCTCTGGGCGAGTCGATCCCCACCTCTATCTTGTATGCTGCTTGAGACGGTCCGTGGAATGCGCTCACGGACTTCATCTTCGCGCGTAGGCGTCGCACATCCAGGTCCAGTTGCGGCGCATGATCGAGTGACCCAGCAGCGCAACCCTGACAACATCCTCGCCACCGTCGATCAACTGCCATCGGTTCGCTTCCGGTCCTTCAATCGCTGCAAGCTGTGCCCGCGAAAACGCGCGTGAGCCGGAGTAACAAACAATGCGGCCTTGATATTGGTCGATCGGATCACCCGGTTCGAGGTAGTTGGGATTGTAGAGATTGGGAAAGTAGGGCTTATAGACGAAGTAGTGTCCGGAGTCTACCAAGAGAGCAGGGTTATGCGCGCCGTGCTGCTGGAACCAGAGATGCACACGCGCCGCTTGGCGCTGCTCATTATGATATGAGGCGCGCGACTCGACATTCTGAAACATCTCCAGGCCAACCCAGGGCGCCAGAGCTGCGAAGGAGATCAGGAGCAGAGACAGTGGGCCCAGGGATCCACGTAAGGCGGTAGCCAGCGGAAAGCCACCAACGAAGAGTACGGCCAGCAGAAGCGCACGCGAGACGCCAAGATAGTTCGTCTGTGCGGGAAAGACGGCGAGGGGAAAGATCAGCAGCACTAAGAGCAGCAGTGCGCACTGCAGCAGGAGAGACTCTCGCTGTGGTCCGCGCAAGGCGTACCCCGCGGCGACGAAGCCGGAGGCAAGAAGGCCGATTGCCAGGGCTGCAGAAGCCGGGAAGGCAGGATCAAACAAGCGCCGAAACGCAACTGCATATCCATTTTGCACCGCTGCGTTGGAACTTGAAGAGGCCGCTTTGGTCCCGTGCAGAACGACTCCCGCTCCCGTGCCTTGACCAGCAGCATGTTGCAGGAATCGGTGAAGCGCGCTATGATCCTGCGACCACATCGAAAACACCCAGGCAGCAAGAATCAAGGCGTAAAGCGCACTCCCCACAATCATCACCCGCAGCCATACTGGGCGCGAGCCAGGACCTGGCCCGCTCTCAGCAAACGCCAGCAGAAACGCGAGCAATAGCCAACCAGCGATGCCTGCGAACGGATGGATGAGAAACACAACGCCGGTGCCCCCTAACAGGACTGACTTTGCCATGGCCGACGATGCATGGCGCCACAGCAGAAGGATGGCGACTAGCAGGCAAAATGCGGGCATCTCCGGACGATCGGAGTCGAACGCCACTATGCCGCTCGGGAGCACTGCCCCAAGCAGGACCGCTGCCCAGGCTCGCTGCTTTTTCCCTGCGACTGCCAGGCTGAAGCAGCGGTAGAGCAGAAAGACTGCAATCGTTGCCCACGCGAGGTTGTAGAAAGTGTCGACCAACGCGGAACAGCCGAAGAGCGAAGCAGCCGCGCCGAAGAGCAGGAGAGTCCCAGGCGTGTAGCTGGCAAACGGTAGTGGACGAACGGTGTTTGCATGAGGCACCGATGCGGCTACCAGACCGCTCCCGCTCGCCCAATTGCAACCAGCGTCGCGAAATACAAAGACGTCGGGACCGCCCGGCAACGGCGAAGCAAGAGCAAAAAAGAGGAACCAGAAAACAGCGCAAGCTCCAAGAATGAGCCAGGGAACCGCGATCCTGAACTTACCGTTTGCCCAAACGCTTTTCGGTTTCATCGATGAAGAAGACAAGTGGCTCTGATCCGTAACTTCTAAGGAAATCGCAGGATGTCCTCATAGTACTTCACCGGCCTCTCTGACCATGGAATATCGTAACCAGCCATCGAACCCACCAGTCGCGTCAATCGTTTCCGCACTGACGGGCTTTCAATGTATAGATAACTGCGCTAGGAAAACCGTACTTGCCCCCGACCTCTCCGATTCTTTCAACAAGCATCGATTTCCACCTCGGCAATGACGGGGGATCATATTCTGCCACTGTCTCCTGCAAACGCTCGCGAAGAGCGTTGGGCATCGTTTGCACCTGCGGGTTATGCACCGGATCCGGTTTTGGCCAAATTGCGTACGTGCGGCTAGAACAAATCCTTTTGTCTAACTTGTCACCGATAGACGCAGAGGGCTCTGAATAGAGGCCGGGTGTCGTATGTTCAAAAGAATAAAGATAACGGCTGCCTGAAAGCTCCACCGGGTAGAAGTAGTTGCCGATGGGTCCGTAGACCACTGATCCCTTCGGTACATGTTCGCGAACGAACGCAGTGACAGCCGTGGTGCTCCTGCGGTTCCACGTCAGAGCGACGGCCGCGGCTTGCTCAACCTCTTCCACGGAAAGTAGAAGTAAACAAGCGGCTATGAGAACTGCCAAAGTGTTCGCCAACCCTCTGTTGTGCAGCTCCTTAAAATCAACCCAGCACATGGCAGCAACGATCACGGGTGTTATCCAGAAGGGCGTCTGTCCGAACGCGTTTGCCAACAGCAGCAACATGAGAATCAGATTCGTCGAAGCGAAGACTGTTAGGAACACCTTAAGCGGCAATTTGCCCGAGCTGAAAGTCGGGCCTCGCTTGATCATATTTAATGCCGCGAGAGTAACGAGCAAAAAGAACGCAAGCGCCAGGAGTCTATGATGTTTAAGATCGAGGATCCAGAGGCCCCGTCCCATGATCGGTGTTGCGTTTATGTAGTCGCTTTTAGTAGCACGCCTCAGGTACGCGTACCACGAAAGGGAATTCATTCCCCATGGAAGCAGGAGAAGTGTTTGAACCACTGCACTTATTGAAAACATCACGATTGCTCTTAAATAAACTGTCTTCCAGATCGCCCGAAAGCTGAATGCGATGACGGCCGCCGCAACGAGTGCAGCAACGCTCAAAGTGAGTGCTCGCGGGGACGAACCCAGCGCAACGCCGATGGGAACGCCAGCTAAAGCCGACCCCCAGAGCGCGTTGGTTCTCCTTTCGGCTATGTTGTCGATGAATAACAACACGCCACTTAGAAAGAATGCGACGGTAATGAAATCCCATCGACCCGGCAGGGCGCCAGCGACCGAACCGGCGAGCGCAACGAACAGTGCGGTAGCGAGGCGCGCCCACCTATCTCCGCCAGCTGCTTTGACCAGCGCTGAGCAGACAAGAATGCACAGTGGAACGCCGAGGAAACAGACAAATCTCCAGGGGAACAGGGACAAACCGAAGACCCGAATGAGCCAGTTCTCTGTCTCAAATGAGACGGGGCCATAAAAGGAAATCGGGGAACCGGTTCGAGGGTAGTCCCCGAGAACGCTAAGCATTGGAGCCTGAGACCGAGCAAGCGACCAACCTGTCGAAACGGCAAAGATCTCGTCCTCCCACGGCTCCTGGCGCGCCGCGATCACGAGATCGACAAAAAGAACCAGCAGGATCAAGCAAATCCCAGTAACGTACAGAGATTTACTGTGTAGGGAGTTCAATTTCAGTAGCCCTCCATCGCCATTTTTATCGTCAGTTCTCCCAAAGGCTTCTCTACGGCGGAATTGAGTCTGAGGCAGGTTAAGAGGGAACCAAATACGGTCGCAACGCTTATCGGCTGCGGCGGCTATCGGATGCGATAGGCCAGCAGTATGCGGGGCGAGCGTTGCGTCTAGAAGTCATGCGCCCACAGGGCGAATTGGTCCACGAACGATCCTTTTGGCTCCCAATAGCGTCATTTGCGACGCCATTGCTGGGCGTACTTTGTTCGCTGGATCCTTCAGCAGAGCATAACTTAGCAGCACGAGGTACGCTGCCCAGAGCCGATTGACGCTGCCGAGCGGGGAGTACAGGTTGTCCCACACAAAATTTACCAAAAGGTAAGAATAGAGAGGGGCGAGCCCAGGTCGGGTAAGAGCGATTTGCAAAATTCCCTGTATCGTCAGCACCAGAATGTATATCCACAATAAGCCACCTAGAAAACCCGACTCGACCCAGGCCATGGTGAGGTGGGAGTGGGTCGGAATCGCGGGATACACGTCTTCCGGTTCGTCCGTATCTGAGTATCCGTATTCATATTGAATTTTCTGTTTGAGTTCAAGGTACTTGGGGTCCACCGGAAAAGAACCATGCCCAATGATGGGGCTGTCACGAATTGCCTGCATGGCCACGAGTGTTTCCGGTCTTCCACCGAACAGCACGCCAAGCTTGCCTGCTGACTGGGCTTGGAATTTTTGGGCCAACTCCTCTTCAAAGAAACCTAGGCTGGAGGCGAACTTGATGGCCTGATTTGCAAGATAGCTCACTCCACCCGCAAGCACGCACAGGGCAATAAGCTTGACCAGGTTTTGCCAGCGAAATGAGCGGACGTCGCCTACCGACCGATCTATCGAAAAAAATGGCAAACTAAAAGCCGCCGAGACGAGGATGATGGCCATCTGAGAGCGAAACGCATACTTCAGGTTTAAAAAGGCGAGAAAAAGTGAGATGGCGACGCAGGGCCAGTATTTCCGCTTGGTGTAGTAGTGCGAGGAAGCTAGAAGCGACAAGATGACAACAATGGTACAGAGTCCGAACTTCCACTCAAGCAGAAACTCCCCTTTGAACTCCAGTACGTAGCTGAACATGACAGCGACGATGCTAAGCGCGAAGATGACCAACCTTCGCGCCTTACCATTGATCAAGATGGCCAAAGCCATAAAATCAAAGATAAGAAACAGGACCCTTGCGATTCCCTTCAACCGGTTGCCCAACGGGGTGCCATTATACACATCTGCTATAAATGTGCCAAGAAGCCAGCCTAACGCCAGAACGTAGAACACCAGATATTGCCGTTGAAACGCCCGTTTGCCATTCGTAAGCAAAAGTATAGGGAGGATCGGGAGAAGGAGAAGTTCGTCACCAGGCAGGGACCCCACGACGTTAACGCTGTAAGCGCCCGCCAATCCTAGAAAAAAAACAGTGGCGTCCCCAAGGCGGTCTTCTTTGTTTCCCCATAGAAAGGATTTCCGAGGTCGTCTTCCGAACGGTCTGGCTGTCGCGAAAGGCTTGTTAAAGCCCCATCTTCCAGAATGGTCAAGACCCTGTAAAGTCCTCCTGTCTGGTCTCATATGAGCCGCCTTGGTGACCAAGAGCGCCTGCGTGTCGCTCGGCCTCTCGCAATTGGCATCAAAATCAACACTGCAGTGTGCCTACTACCAACAATTCTTCTCCATTTGGATCCCGGTCCTTCTCGTAGGGCTGCGGTGGCTTCTCGTAGGGTGAACTCGAAAATTCCGTCGAAAAACCGTGCTTGGGAAGATTTAGGTTGAAGAATTCTGCCGTCAGGGCCAAAACGTGCTTTTCGTTTATCATCTGACCCCAATTTGCCCCCAACCGCTTTGCTTCGTCACCAGAGCAGTTTGGCACATATAGGAAAAGTTTGCCGCCGGGTTTCAAGAGTCGCTGGAAAGCCGCCAATGCTGTTTTCGGCTCAGGGACATGCTCAAGAACGTGGGAGGAGTAAATTCCGTCGAATGCCTTGGGGGTTAAAGCCTCGACATCGCCAGTCAATTCCACCTGCAGGGTCCTTCGGCCGTACTCGACCCGCGGCTTGGATATCTCGAACCCCATCGCTTGATATCCCGCTTTGGAAAGCTGATAAACGCCGTATCCCCAGGAACAGCCGTAATCGAGGATGCGGCCGGCGGGCATCAGCGCTCGTATGGTTTCAAGATGTTTAGTTAAATCTCGTCCAGCGCTCTTGAAGTTTTCAAGAATATGGAACGGCATCTCTGCTTCCGGGGGCAAATCAGTCACGTTTTCTTGTCTGTATCGCTCCTGATAGAAACCAGCACTTTCCTCAGGATCATCCTTTGGGAAGCGAAATTTAAGCAAGCAATCAGGGCACTGCCGCAGCTGCAAAATTCCATGTTTCCATTGCACGATCGTCGTCCGATCGCATCCACAATAAGGGCAATCGGCAGACTGCAGAGTAGCGTACTTGACGAGGGTCTTCCCGAGAAATTCGTATTTACTCATACGAGTTTCATCCTATGTTCCCGGCGACGGAAGATCAATTCTTGGTTCACAAAGGTTCCCAACTAAACACAGACGTCATCGTCGGGGGGCTCTGAACCCCTCTGCCACCGGGTAAAGCAAAACGGTGGACAGGTCTTCCCAGCGCGCTTTACTCCGAGACCGGGTCACTAGGTCATTATCTGCCGAGAAGCGCACGAAGGGCGCCCTCGATCTGTGGATACTCGAAACGGAAGCCTGCGTAGTCCAGCCTATCCGGCAAGCAGCGCTGACTTACGAGCATTACCGCTTCAGCCATTTCGCCGAGCGCGAGCCGAAGGGCTGACCCTGGAACACGCAACAGAGCAGGCCGGCATATGACGCGGCTCAGCGTGCGTATGAATTCTGCATTTGTCACGGGATTGGGAGCAACGACGTTGACCGGGCCGGAAAGGCCAGGGTTGGTTAGCGCAAACTCGATCGCTCGAACTGCGTCTGGCAGCGTGATCCAGCTCATCCATTGGGTCCCGTTGCCCAGTTGCCCGCCGAACCCCGCGCAAAAAACTGCCAACATCTTCGCTAATGCTCCGCCTTCGGGTGTCAAGACAAGACCGAAACGAAGATGCACTACCCGGATGCCCGCGTCGACTGCCGGCTGCGCCGCCTTCTCCCACGCGATACACAGCTCGGGCACGAATCCCCAGCCTGCTACCGAATCCTCATTCAAGATCTCGTTTCCACGATTGCCGTAAATTCCAATAGCCGAAGCGCAGACAAGCACCGTGGGTTTAGGACGGAGCGCCGCCAGCATGCTGGCTAAGGCAGAGGTAGATTGGGTGCGATTTTTAAACAGCTTATCCTTATAGCTGGGGGTCCACCGCCGGCTGGCAGGATTGACGCCCGCGAGATTGACCGCTGCAACTGTGCCGCTGATTTCCGTTGGGTCGCTCAACGGCATCTGAGGATACAGATTCCAGAATTGCTGCCCGACCGAAGGGGACCGCTTCTGATGGGACAAAGCGATATGATTCAGGCCTTGGTCTCGTAGGCTGCGGATCAGGGCGGTACCAATAAGACCTGATGATCCGGTCAACAGAATTTTTCCTGAATGCATACTTGGATTTTCTCACGACTGGTCGCTCTGGCTTCAGGTTCTACTCACAGCCAACGAACCACTAGCCATCCGTCTGCAGACGTGGTCCCGTAGCCGGAGTGAAGGCCGCTCTATTGCCCAATACGATATTTCTGCGCAGACCAGGATTGCAACCAAATTGAAAGGGGCGAACCGGGCTCCTTCGATGCAGAGTACGCTCTGCCAAATGTAAAGGCTGTAGGAAATAATGCCGATGTGACGCAGCAATGGAAGGTTCAAAATCCGCCCGGGCAGAGTCCGGGGCCGCCTGACGACATAGAGCGTGATAACGCAGATGCTGAGTCCGTCCAGTGTCATTCCGGCAAGGAAATCATAGCCGCTGCGGAATCGTCGCTCGAGCAGTGGGTCGAGAAGAAGAAGAAATAGCAAAGCCCCGGCTGCGGACCAGGGGGTCATCCAGGTTCGCAACAAGCGGTTGAAGCGATCGTTCTGCCAAAGCAGCGCGAGCAGGCAGCCAAACATAATTGTGTCAATGCTCGAATGGAACATGCGCTCCACCATTGCCCGATGCTGCGGAGCCAGAAGAAAATACGTGACCACGCGCGACAGCGGCGAGATCAGGATGAGAAAAACGGCAAGGACAATGGCTCTTCGCTTCCCCAAGAAAACCAGCGTTGTAGGCCAAAGAAGGTAGAACTGCTCTTCGATGCTGAGCGACCAGGTGTGCTGAAGGCTTGCGTACCCTCCGTCCGGACCCAGGAAGTAGTCTGAACCGTAAACCGCTGTGACGAACAACGCGCGCAACGGGGTATGTAGTAGGCCGGCCAGTGCGAGCGCAAGGATGATACTCAGGTAGAGGTAAAATGCTGGAAAGATCCTGAACGCACGTCGCACATAGAAGCGCTTGAGAGCGATCGAACCAGTTGAGTCCAATTCCTTCAGCAGCAGACTGGTGATGAGAAAGCCGCTGATGACGAAGAAGATTAAAACGCCGGTGTGCGCATAGAGTAGGTACGGAAACGGAAACCTGATCCAGCGTGAGAAGGACTGGCTAGAATGCGCCATGATCACAAGCAAGATCGAGACAGCGCGCATCCCGTCGAGTGACGGAATGTTCCGGCCCTTGTCTTCGATCTCCAGGCTCATCTCTTCTGTATCTTACCAGTGAGCTGGGCGACGGCTTCGGCAGTGCCTGACTCGCTGTAACCCGCGCAAACGGCCACTCCGCCCTGAGCTTTGTGCACAATGAGAGCTGGAGTGTATATGAAACCGGTGGTTGTGGGAGAAGCACGCACATCGATTGAGAGCCAGGGAGCGGGCGATAAATCAAACAGCGATTGCAGGATACGATCTCTCCGGGTGGGCTCGATTTTTGTAACCGCTGTGCTCAGGCTAGGCCCCATCTAGGCAATCCTAGCTCTGAGTGAAAAATCAGTTTGCATTTATATATAGCGTCGTTACAACTGTGACAGATATTAGACACTGTTATAGTGTCGAGGCGTAGTAAGTAATACTCCCAACTTGGTTGATATCCCTCCTCACAACACCAAATTCGATCAATTAATTCTCATAGAGGCCGGCCGGAGAATCAAGAGCAGAACTGTGTTGCGGGCGCCGTGAGAGGTTATCATGTGCGCGTGAGGTTCCTCAGCAGAATTCGACCACGCGACGTGGGCTTTGTAGTTTTATGCCTGGTTTTTCTTTGGGTGTGCTTCTGGTTAGCGCTGGACAAATTTGAACCGAGGGGGGATGCGCTGAAGGCGTTCCTGGCCGACCATGGCTGCGTGGAGATCAGACGCGTTCACGGATCGAACGACATAGAGCGCGGCTACGTCGAGTATCGCTGCAACGATGACATAGGCGATTACAAGCTTTATGACATGCCGAAGGGGAAGCGGTGATGCGCCTCTCTGCTAACTCGCCGTCCGGCATGGCGCCTCGCGTCTTCAGTGCCAATTTCGTCACTCCGCCTGGCGCAAAAAGCGATCACGTACCCAATTAGTTACCCCGATTTATCAAGTATCCTGAAGCATGCCCAAGGGCCCAAGATACATTCCGTCGCTCGACGGCCTCAGAGCGGTGTCTGTTCTCATGGTTGTGTCCGCCCACATCGCCGGCAATCTGGCCCAGCTGATCCCTTTCGTTCCGTTCTGGCTTTACATCGTTTGGGGTGCTCTTGGAGTGCAGTGTTTCTTTGTCATCAGCGGGTTCCTCATCACTCGTCTCTTGCTGAAGGAATTGCATGCGACTGGCACCATCAAACTGGAGCGATTCTACTTTCGGCGCGCTCTTCGTATCTTTCCGCCCTTTTATGTGTATCTGGCCGTGGCCCTCGCGTTGACCCTAGCGGGATTTGTTCCTGGCAATCTTCGCGCCTTCGTCGTCGCCGGCACCTATACCTGGAACTACCTGGGAGGGGGCAGTGCGCTCCTGGTACACACCTGGTCTCTTAGCCTGGAGGAGCAGTTTTATCTTCTGTGGCCAGCCGCTTTAGTATTCCTCGGCACATCAAAGAGCGCCAAGGCTGCCTTGTGGGTGATCCTGCTCTCGCCTATTTCCAGGGTGGTTACCTATATTCTAATGCCCCATCAACGAGCCTTGCTCAACGCCATGTTGCATACCGGCCTGGACAGCATTATGTTCGGCTGCCTCTTGGCACTTCTCTGGCGTAGCGATCGCTTCAACAAATTAATGCAACCATGGGTTCGTGGTTGGGTCGCAGGCTGTGCTGCTGTCTTCTCTACAATATTGGGCCCGCTTTTCCTCGGGGCCCGATTCCGTGGCTCTTACGGCCTGGTCTTCGGTTACACTCTCAATGCCCTTTGCCTTTCGCTCATCCTGATGTATGTCGTGCGAGTCCCCAACTCTCCCGTGGGACGACTGCTGAATGCGGCGGTTCTCCGCCACCTGGGCGTGATCTCCTACAGCATCTACCTGTGGCAGCAGATGTTTACCGGCGCCGACAGCATCGGCCGCTACCCCTGGAGCCTTATCGCTGTCCTTGGCTGCGCCGAACTCTCCTATTGGATGATAGAACGGCCATCGCACCGGCTTCGGGACCGTTTGGAAAACGCGTGGCACTGGAAGGAAAAGTTCATACCACAACCACCTCTTGTTCAGGAGCCAAACCGTAGCCTGAAAAGCGTTCAAGCTGACTAACTAAGAGGGGTTACCCGAACGCCCGCCGGGAGGGGTTGGTTCGCGTTGTTCGGGGGTACGTCGACCAGCCCATTCTCAGCCGGCGTCAAATCGCCCATACCGCGCCGATCAAATTCCGCTACGAGCGACCGCCATGTGCGCTGGCCAGCTTCACCTGCGCTTCGTGGATCACTTCATTTGCCAGCGCGTACTTCTCCGCATCCTCGCCGGCTTCGTTCCACATCTTCTGCCCGCGTTCCAGCTCTTGCTGCGCCGCACCCGCGTCGATCTCTTCCGGCTTGATCGCATTCTGCGCCAGGATCGTCACCCGGTCCGGCAGCACCTCAACAAATCCCCACACCACAAAGTAGGTCTGGTCGCCGCCGCCACCGCCGTGCAGCCGCACTTCCCCCACGCCCAGCTCGGCCAGCAACGGAGCATGCCCGTACAGCACCTCCATATAGCCGGACTTCGACGGCAGCTCGACCGCGTCGGCGTCCTGGTCGATCAAAACTTTATCCGGCGTCACCAGCCGGACTTGCAGTTGATTGCCTGAGTCTGCCATTACCCTACTTGCCCTTCATGGCCTTGGCCGCTTCGAGCACTTCTTCGATCGTGCCCTTCATATAAAAGGCCTGCTCCGGAATATCGTCGTGCTTCCCTTCGATGATCTCCTTGAAGCTGCGCACCGTGTCCGCTACCTTCACATACTTGCCCGGAGCTCCCGTAAATACCTCGGCCACGTGGAACGGCTGGGAAAGGAAGCGCTGCACTTTTCTGGCCCGGCTCACCGTGAGCTTGTCCTCTTCAGAGAGCTCGTCAATCCCGAGGATGGCGATAATATCCTGCAGATCCTTGTACCGTTGCAAAATGCGCTTCACGCCCTGGGCCACCGCGTAATGTTCCTCACCCACCACGCGCGGGCTGAGAATGCGTGAAGTCGAAGCCAGCGGATCGACCGCCGGATAGATACCAATCTCCGTCAGCGCGCGGGAAAGCACCGTGGTCGCATCCAGGTGGGCAAACGTGGTCGCAGGCGCAGGATCGGTAAAGTCATCGGCGGGCACATAAATCGCCTGCACTGAAGTGACCGAGCCCGTCTTGGTAGAAGTGATTCTCTCCTGCAGTTCGCCCATCTCCGTCGCCAGGTTCGGCTGATAACCTACGGCCGACGGCATGCGGCCCAGCAGGGTGGAAACTTCAGAACCCGCCTGGGTGAAGCGAAAGATATTGTCGATGAACAGAAGCGTATCGCCGCCTTGCTCATCGCGGAAATATTCAGCGATGGTCAGAGCGGTGAGCGCTACCCGCAGGCGGGCTCCGGGCGGCTCCGTCATCTGCCCGTAGACCAGGGCGGCCTTTGACTTCTCACGGTCCTTGGAATTGATAACGCCCGATTCTTCAAATTCGTTCCACAGGTCGGTGCCCTCACGCGTACGTTCGCCGACACCGGCAAATACCGAGACGCCGCCGTGCGAGCTGGCGACATTGTTGATCAGTTCCTGGATGATGACGGTTTTGCCCACACCGGCGCCGCCGAACAATCCGATCTTGCCACCCTTCAGGAACGGTTGGATCAGATCGATGACCTTCACTCCGGTTTCAAACATCTCTTCGCCCGTGGCCTGGTTTTCAAAGGACGGCGCAGGGCGATGGATCGGCCACCTCTCCTTTGCATGGACAGGTCCCAGCTCGTCGACCGGCTCACCGATGACATTCAGAATGCGGCCGAGTGTCGGGATGCCCACCGGGACGGTGATTTGCGAGCCCAGGTCGAGGCACTTCATGCCCCGCACCATGCCTTCGGTCGACTCCATCGCCACGCAACGAACCCGGCCTTCGCCAATGTGCTGTTCTACTTCGAGCACAACGTTGATCGGCTGAGGAACATCGAACCCTTCGCTCGTCACCCGCAGTGCCTGGTAGATCGGAGGCATGGTCGCCTCTTCGAACTGCACATCGACCGCCGGTCCGGAAACCTGAATCACTTTGCCTATGTTGTCTGCCATAACCTTTTCTTTCTCTCAGCAACCCGTCTTGGGGAGAGCCCATCCAGGGGCTAAAGCCCAAGGTGTTTTGAATCGTTACGGCCCGACTAAAGTCGTGCCCTGATACAAAACAGATTTTTTCACGACCCGAAGTCCGTACTCCCCGTGCTCCGCTACGAAAGCGCGGCCGCACCGCTCACAATCTCGATAATTTCTTTGGTGATCGCCGCCTGGCGCACCCGGTTCATCGTAAGCGTGAGGGAGTCAATCATCTTGGAAGCATTGCTGGTCGCCGCATCCATCGCCGTCATGCGCGCTGCCTGCTCCGCGGCACTGGACTCGATCAACGCGTGGTAAATCTGCGAAGTGACGTACTGGCGCAGGAGTCCATCCAAAAGCTCGCGTGGCGGCTGGTCATAGATGTAGTCCACTTCCGCAGTGCCGAACTTCTTCGCCTCTTCTTCCGCTTCATGGCTGTCAGCTTCCCTGACGCTCACGCCCGCAGTCGCCGCTGCCCGTATCATGTCTTCGCGCTCTTCCCGGCTCATCTCTTCCGCTTGCTTAATGTCCCTCTGGCCCGGTTCAATGATGGGTAATATGCGCTCCACCACCACCCGCTGGGTCATCACCGATTTGAACTCGTTGTACACCAGGTAGACCGCGTCCAGTTCTTCTTCCATATAGCGGTGGACGACCTCACGCGAGATCAAGGCGACCTGGTCGAAGCTGGGCTTATCCAGCAAACCGGGATAGTCTCCCACCACTTCAATCTTGTTCTTGCGCTCGCCTCGCCGCTTATCTTCAGGCGCAGGCAGAGCCTCGCCGGGATCTCGACCTCCCGTATTCGCGGCAGGGTCGTTGGCGTCGTTCTGCCCGGGTTCTTTTTCGACAAACTCACCCACAGGGTATCGGCGGCGAAACAGGTCCCGCCCCTTACGTCCGATCGCGGCAATGTCGATCTCTTCCTCGCTATGCTCGCTGATGAAACGGAAGGCAGCTTTGGTGATGTTTCCGTTGAACCCACCCGCAAAGCCCTTATCTCCAGAGACCATGATCATCAGGGCCTGTTTCTCTTCCCGCGCTAACAGCAGCGGATGCCGCACGTCTCCCGTCTTCGGATCGTACAGATCGATATGCCGCATAAGCGAACCGATGACGCTGGCCAGCATGTTGGCATAGGGCCGGCCGGAAATAGCCCGCTCCTGCGCCCGCCGCAGCTTGGCGGCGGCGATCATCTTCATCGCTTTGGTGATCTGGCGCGTGCTTTTTACGCTGCGAATGCGCCGTCGTAAATCGAGAATACTTGGCATGCCAGCGTTAGGCTTTCTTGGTTTCTTGCTGCTTCTTCTCTTCCGCCGAGAGCTCCTTCACCGAAGACTCCTTCAGCGCCGCATCCCGATGCTCGGCGAGGAAATTCTGCTTGTATTCCGTCAGCGCGCTCTTGATCCGGTTTCTCAAATCATCGTCCAGCGATTTCTTCTCCACGATATCCTTCAGCAACCCGGATTGTGCCGAATCGAGGTAAGGATAAAGCCCCACTTCGAATGAGTGAATCTGCTCCACCTTGAGATCGTCGAGAAAGCCATTCGTTCCCGCAAAGATGATGATGATCTGCTTCTCCGTCGACAGCGGTGTGAATTGAGGCTGCTTCAGGATTTCTGTGAGACGCTGGCCGCGGTTGAGCTGATTCTGCGTGACTTTGTCCAGGTCGCTGCCGAACTGCGCGAACGCCGCCAGTTCGCGAAACTGTGCCAAGTCAAGCTTCAGGGTTCCAGCCACCTGGCGCATCGCCTTGATCTGCGCGCTGCCGCCGACGCGGCTTACCGAAAGGCCGACGTTCACTGCCGGCCGAACACCGGAATTGAACAGATCGGTTTCCAGGTAAATCTGCCCGTCGGTAATGGAGATCACGTTGGTAGGAATGTAAGCCGAAACATCGCCTGCCTGGGTCTCGATGATGGGCAGTGCGGTCAGCGAGCCGCCGCCCTTGGCGTCGCTCAGCTTGGCCGAGCGTTCCAGCAAGCGCGAGTGAAGGTAGAACACATCTCCGGGATACGCCTCGCGTCCGGGAGGACGGCGCAGCAGCAATGAGATCTCGCGATACGCCACGGCGTGCTTGGAAAGATCGTCATAAATAATGAGCGCGTGGCGCCCGCTATCGCGGAAATACTCGCCCATGGACGTGGCTGCATAAGGGGCCAGGTACTGCATAGGCGCCGGTTCAGAAGCAGTTGCCGCAACCACGATGGTGTAATCCATTGCCCCGTGTTGGGTCAGCGTTTGCACTACCTGGGCAACAGAGGAGCGCTTCTGCCCGATGGCGCAATAAATACAAATCAGGTTGTTCTTGGCGCTATTGATAATGGTGTCGAGCGCAATGGCGGTCTTTCCCGTCTGACGGTCGCCGATAATCAACTCGCGCTGGCCGCGGCCAATCGGGATCATGCTGTCGATCGCCTTGAGGCCGGTCGACATGGGCTCGCGTACTCCCTGCCGGTCCACTACGCCGGGAGCGATACGCTCGATCGGCGCCAGCTCTGTTCCTTCAATGGGACCGCGATCATCGATAGGCTGGCCAATCGCATTGACCACCCGGCCAATCATGCCATTGCCCACCGGCACGCTCATGATTTCGCCGCTGCGCTTGACTTCATCTCCTTCGCGCAGCTCGGTGTAATCTCCCAGGATCACGCAGCCCACCTGGTCCTCGTCCAGGTTCATGGCCAGGCCTTCGACCCCATGGGGAAACTTCAACATTTCGCCCGCCATCGCCTTGTCCAGGCCATGGAGGCGCGCGATCCCGTCACCCAGCGTAATAATGGTCCCGGTCTCATCGACGCTGATCTCCGCGCCGTAGTTTTCGATCTGCTCTTTAAGGAGCTGTGTGATTTCGTCTGCGTTGATCTGAGCCATACGTTCTTCCGTCAATTCTCTTGTTTCTGGTTTGTTTTACTTCAGTTGCTTAACTGGAAACCAGGCGCTCTCTCAGCCGTTCCAAGCGGCCCCGCACCGAGCCGTCGTAGATAGTGCTGCCAATGCGCACGATTGCTCCGCCGATCAGCGACTTGTCCTCAAGGAAAGTTGCATTGACCCTGGTCCCGGCCAGCGCAGCAACTTCGCGTTCTAACTTTGCCCGTTCCTGCTCTTGCAAGGGCCGCGCCGTCAAAACCTCGGCATCTGAGATCTCGAGTCGCCTGTTCATCTCTAACCGGTACTCTTCCACGATCTCGCTCAGCGCCGCCAGCCGTTCGCGGCTGATCAGAACCGCCAGGAAGTTCCTTACCTTGGGCCCGCAGCCAATTCGCCGGTTGACCGCGTCCAGAATCGCTACCCTCTTCCCCGTGGGTAAAGAAGGATTCAGCAGCACTTCCCTAAGCTCTTTGCTGCCGGCGAAGGTGGCGGCAAAGTCTTCCAGCTGCTGCAGCACTTCTGCCGGGTTCAAGCTGGCTTGCAACACCACATCAGCCAGGGCGCGGGCATAGCGGGCGGCAAAGACAGACATCAGTTCTTGCCTCCGTTGCGTGCCTGGTGGCTTAGGTTTTGCGAGAACTCCTGTATCAGGGCGCGGTCTTCATTCTCCGTCAACGCCATCCTCTGCGCCGCCCGATCGACAGCTAACCCAGCGGCAAAGCGCTTCAGTTCCCGCTGGGCAGCACTCGACGCTGCCGCAATATCCCGGCTCACCGCCTCCATGATGCGCTGCCTTTCAGTTTCGATCGACGCCTTGATGCGCGCCTCGTCTTCGACGCTGTCTTTCTCTGCCTGGTGGGCGATGCCCGCGATCTCTTCATCCAACCGCGAAAGTCTCTGCTCGATCGCGGCCAGGCGCTCACGCGCCTCCTCGGTAGCCGTTCGCGCTTCCGTCAGCTTGTGCTGGATTTCTTCCCGGTTTGCGCGAAAGGTCTTGGGCAGGTATTTCGATAGCCCAAACAGGACGGCGCCGGCGAGAATCGCGAAGTTCAAGTACTCGAACAGCCGCGCCGCAGTTTCCTTATCGAGATGCAGCCACTTCGCCAGCAGGCGTACCGATGCCGAATGGCGATAAACGTTATCGCCCTCCTCCCGCTCGCTCGCGTTGTCAGAAGCAGCCTCTGCTTCCGCCGAGGGAGCAGGGGAGGTAGCTTGAAGAGCCAGGGCAGACCGGCCCAGTGCGCTACTCAAGCACAACAGAACAATTATCCACAAGAAAAATCGTGAGAGGGTCAACGGGCTCTCTCCAACTGCACCTTGGGCAGGATGGTGCGAAGAATTTCGCCGGCGAGGTCGTCGATCGAGGTTTCAATGGCTCCTCGGGCAACATTGGTCTGGGCCTGCACGGCCGCCTTTGCCTCTTCCAGTTGCCGCTGGGCGGCTTCGTGAGCTTCCGCGATCGCCCGGTCCCGCGCGCGATTCAATTCTTCCTGCTTCTTTTGCCGTACCTGGAAGATCCGTGCCCGCGCCGCGCGCAGTTGGGCTTCATATTCCTGCGTTTTTGCCGCCGCAGCTGCAATTGCAGCATGCGCCTGTTCGATCGCCCCTTCGGTCCGCTCCCGCCGCTCGTTCAGCACCCGCGTCAGAGGGCCGTAAACCAGAAACCGGTAAAGAATAACGAGCAAAAGAAACAAAAAAATGGTCGGTACGGAACCGAGCAGTAGTCCGCCGAGTTGATGTAAGGTCTCGTTCATGCCAAATGTTCAGTATATGGGTAGATGGTGGGCAGAGAGTCGAAGCGACCACTAGGACCTTTGTTTTTAACAGAGGCGAAATTTGGCTGTCAAACCCTGCGGCTCCCGAAACGAGACATCCGCCACCCCATTTGTCGGGGTTCTAGTGTCGATAAATGGTCCGCATCTCCGGCTGGGGCTTTTACCTTGCTATCCCTTCCGTTAATGGGTATATACTCTAGATACTTCCTAGACCCAGATCAGGGTCAGACAGGGCCGGTCTCGTGGGAAGTCGCTCCGCTCCCACCCCCCCGGCCCCGTCCTTACTTTCAAACTAGTGAGTGTGCTGCGGTATTCTCGATATCGCTCCAGCAGCGACGCCGGTCCTGGCAGCCGTGCTGTCCTCAGCCAGGCGTGCGTTTCCCGCGCCAATACCGCAGAGCACGACCACGCCATTGGATGGGAAGCAAACTCCACCCGACCAACAGTGCCCGGCCCGTCTGAATGCTAATGGCTTTCAGCAGGACCTCACTGGCGCGTCCGGCTGCTAGCCTTCTGCCACCGCGTTTTCGGGGCGTGCCCCTCCAAGGCCGGGAGCACTTGCAGGAGGATGGCCAATGCCAGTAGTCGGACGGTGATCGCTGTGCAGCACGGAACGCGTGCTCACCACCGTCGAGATGGCATGCTTGAAAATCAATTGCTCCTGGCTGTTGTTTTCCAGCAGCACGGAATACTTGTCAAAGGAGCGTATTTTGCCTGTGAGTTTGACTCCGCTGACCAGGTATATCGTGATCGGAGTCTTATCTTTGCGGACCGTATTAAGAAACGTGTCCTGAATGTTCTGTGCCGGCTTATTGTCCATGTGCCGATCTCCAATTTCTACGATGTCGAATTACGTTATGGAAAATGCTCAAGCTCTTGCAGCTACCGCAACGTTGGGCTTGACGCGGAAAAGCGCGCTCAAGTCCTGCTATTGAAAGTTTACACGCGTTCCGGAGTTGGGACAGGGCCCGGAAGCCTGCGGGGACCAAAAACCAAGTGCTTAGATGCGCTCTGGCCGCGAAAAGGGTGTGTCGCGGGCGGTGCTAACATTACGAATGTGGGAGACAGCAAGGAAAGCCCAGACGGCGCCCCGCTGAGGGTGCCAATCCTGGACCTTTCGCGCGAATATGGCGCGATTGGGCATTTGCTGCTCAAAGCGGTCGAGAACGTCTTTTCCTCGCAAAACTTCATCATGGGGCCCCAGGTCGCTGAGTTTGAGCGCGCCGCCGGGGAAAAGTGTAGCGGCGCCCACGCCATCGGCTGTTCTTCGGGTACAGATGCTCTGTGGCTGGCGCTCGAAGGCGCCGGCATCGCCCCCGGTGATGCCGTTATCACTACTGCTTTCAGCTTCTTCGCTACCGTCAGCTCCATTCTTCGTGCCGGCGCTCGACCCTTGCTGGCAGACATCGATCCGGAGACATTTAACCTCGATCCCGTGGCAGCCAGGGCGTGCCTCATGGTCACACCCACCGCCCGGGCGATCCTCCCGGTTCATCTCTATGGCCAAGTCGCTGACTGGGATTGCTTTGCGTTACTCAAGCAGGAGCATGGCGTGCTGTTGATCGAGGATGCCGCCCAGGCGTTTGGGGCGACCTGGGACGGACGTAAGGCTGGCGCTCTGGGAGACGCAGCGGCTTTCAGCTTCTACCCCACCAAAAACCTCAGCGCCGGTGGCGATGCTGGGATGGTTACCACCAATTCAGAAACCATCGCAGACCGGGTCCGTTTGCTGCGTGTGCACGGAATGCACCGTCGCTATTACCACGATGAAGTTGGCTGGAACTGCCGCATGGACACCCTGCAAGCCGCAGTCCTGCTGGTGAAGTTGGGGTTCATCGACGAGTGGAACACCCGGCGGCAGGTTCTGGCAGAACACTACCGCGTCCTTTTCGAGCGCGCCGGCCTGGTTGAGCCTGGGCCCTATCCACAAAACGGGGTGGTCTTACCCAAAACAAAGTTAAAGGCCAATCATGTTTTTCACCAGTACGTCGTCCGGGTTCGCCGGCGGGACCAATTGAAACTGTTTCTGCGCGAGCGGGGCGTGGGATCGGAGATTTACTATCCCCTGGCGCTCCATCAGCAGCCCGCCTTGCGCGGACTGGGATATTCTGCAGGGGATTTTCCTGAGAGTGAGCGGGCCGCCGCGGAGGTATTGGCGCTGCCCATCTTTCCTCAACTCACCTTCGAAGAACAAGAAATCGTGGTCTCTGCCATCGCAGATTTCCTCAGTTGACCTGCGCTTCAAACCCTGTGGAGGTCCCTTAACCGCCCGACCCTTTGCTCTTGCCGTGATGGCGATGCGTTTGAGCCCCGGCCGCCTTGGGATGGGCGGATACCGGAGCGGAACCCGGCGTGGGCTGGGTGACTCGCTTTACCATGCCCGACTCAAGTTGGTACTTTAAAACTTCGGTTTGGGCCGGACGAGCCGCCCCGGTAAGCGGATCCACCTGCACCGCGTCACTGGTGGCGACGGTAATCGCGAATTCGGGCACCGGCTGACCCTGAGCGTTCTTGCTCTGACTCACCTGCACTGGCAAATAGCCTTCAACGTTGCGCTGCCGATAGGCGGTTTCGTAACGATGCTTCTTCACATTCCAGGTAAAAATCCGTACCTGGTCGAAATCGTAAGGAAGCCCATCCTTGTAAGCATTCGTTACTGAGACATATTCGGGCACCAGTTTGTCTGGCAGAGAGGACTCCGGATCGTTGACTCTGGTCAGCACATAAGCACCCACGATCTTCTGTCCCTCGGAATATCCGGCAATCTCGTCGGGTACATCCACATCCAGCCGGCGTGACAGCATCCAGCCCACCTGGCCGCGGGTGTCCCGTACCAGCCACCAGTCTTCCATCGGGATGGCAGGTTCGCCTGCCAGAGCCTCTTTTGCTCCCTTTTTGCCTTTTGCGGTCTTCTCTGCAGGATGGGGCGCAGGCAGTAGGCCCTGCGGAGGTTGAGGCTTGGGCACAGAAGCCCGTATCAATAACTGAAGCTTTTGATTTTCGGGTAGCAAATAAAAGCGCTCTGTGTCCCGGCCTGGTTTTACGTGCAAGTAAAGGTCGTCCCGCAGAACACCAGTGGCCACTACCGGATCGTGCGCATGCTGTTGTTGCAGCGTGGCAAACTGATCAAACGTGGCCTGGTCGATGACCATGTGGTCTTCGATCCAGCCTACCTCCCCTTTGCTGGTCTTGGTTTTAAGGAAGCGCCGTCCGTGCTCGACAACCTCCAGCGGTTCTCCATTGCTGACCAAAGCGACTCGATTTGATACAGCTGCAACCCGGTCTCGCAAATAGGTCTGTTTTGCTACCACGTAAACCATCTCTGGCTTGAGGTGTTCGCGCAAACGGGTGCAGCCACTCAGCGCGGTCACCAGAGCGATGCATCCTGCGAAGCAAACAAGCCTGCGCGAGCCATTTCGGCGGAGGAGCGATAGAGCAGCAAACATAGGCCGGGCGAAGTCTCCCTGTCAGCATTAGAACGGATTTCCCGTCGTGATGCACCCTTGGGCCGCATTTCCTGGTCGTTATGCTGTCCACTCTGAACCTTTGAGCAAAATAGCTCGACGGTTGTACGAACGGGCGAGGTGCGTCGACAAGTCTTGCATCCGTCGGCGTCCACCACCCACAGTGGAGCCGCAGGCCTGCTCACCACCCCGTCGAACCTAAGCGCGGTAGCAGGCGTTCTGGCGGTCGAAGCCTACCATGCCGGACTGGCTCGTACCTCGATCTTCACGTTTTGCTTGCTGCTCATAGGTAGCCATCGAGGTTTCACATACCAGTGGTAACCTCAGCGGTTATGTGGGCAGGTGCCCTACGTGACCCTGTTGAAGGGCCTGCATGACCAGAAAGTAGTAGCACTCTGACACGGACTTGTTATTCTTCAGCTGCACTTAAGTTGTAGCTCGGAGAAAATAAAGTGAAAAAGTCAGCAACAACCTTGTGTCTCTTGTTTGTATCTACTGCCCTTGGATTTGCAGCCACACCGCAGCAACTCGGTGCATGGTCGGTCTACACCGCAGACGGTAACCTCGCAAGTAACCGGCCAGTCCTGTTGCAGGCCACCTCGGAGGAGCAATATAGGGATGAGAAGGGCAACCCCGTCCAGGCGAAGTTGGATGTGATCTGCAATCACGGTAAGGTTTCCGCTATTGCGTTGGAGCCGAACTTTGCCATCCAGGCCAGCGCAATTTCGTTGAGTGGGGCTGTTCCCACGACCCGGATCGTATCGCTCGCCGAGGGACAGGCCAGCCGTGAGAACTGGGAAGTCTTAGGCAGTGGACGCACGTTGTCTCCTTACTCTGAGGCCTTTCAGGGCAAAGTGGTGCGGCGGTGGGCCGAACGCATTTCAGCTAGCAGAGAGATGGCCTTCCAACTCCCTGGTAACAAAGGTGAAAGCGCTCAGCCTACTTTTCAAACGGGCCAACTGACAGAAGCCCTGGCGTCTGTAGGATGCCGGTACTAGCTAACGGGCCCTTCGCAATTGAGAGAATGAGGAGGCATCGCCCATGATCGTCGCTGTGCTGGAAGCAATTGTGTTTGTTTTCGTAATTGCATCGACAAGTCTCTTGTGCGGGCTGCTGCGGACAGCAAAGACGGCATCGCAAGCGACTGAGGAGCAGCAACTTGCGGCTATTAGCCCTGGCGGCGATGAGGAGCAGAGCACAACCCGGGAACAATCGAAAAACCTGGAAGCATTGCGTAACGCCTCTTAACTGCTACTAGAAGAAGACAAGCGCCGTGGGTGGTCCAGGTGTTTGAGACCTGGATTTCTCCTTGCAAATGGTCTTAGCCCAAACACCCAGGTCTCAAAAGCGAGACCTGGGCCACCCACGGCGCCTAAAGTCTGGACGTTCCAGTTTATTTTGATCTCGAATCTTCTCGCCCGCACTATCCGCCGCACCGTTCCGCATGTGGCGAATCGAACAAAACTCGCATGTACCACGTAAGTGCAGTTTTAGGGCACCCGTCCGTGCGTTACGTTGGTTACTCACAGTAAATGTGTAACTAAACGAGACACATTGCGCCATGAGATCAGAAACGGTTGCGTATTTTTCAACACAGCCACGACCGTTTTGCGCGCGAGCCCGAGCGAGGGCCGGCGTGCCTTTAGCCATGGATCGGGCCGAGAGCCCCTTTGGCCGGCTCCTCTGCGGGGGCCGCGAGTGAGACAGCGGATGATTAGAAACAATTGGTGTAGCAAACACTCTCTCGCCTGTGTTGGCTTACTGCTGCTGTCCTGGATTTCCACCTACAGCGCATCTGCCCAGGTAAGTTTTCCTGGACTTCATTCTGACCCGCATCTCTCGTTTTTTGGAACCTTCACGAACCTGAAGCCCGACTACCAATACTACGGCGACTATGCGGCCGTCGGGTTTACCTCCGGAGCCTTCCTGCAAACCTCGCACATATTGGGCTGGGAAGGGAGAGGTTCGATAACCAGGTGGCAAGGATTGGAACATCAGGAGACAATGCTCGTTGGGCCGCGGGCAGCCATGCATTTCGGTCACCTTTCCCCTTACGTATGCTTTCTTGGGGGCGGTGCGAACGGGTGGAGATGGCAAATCCCGCGTCTCGCCGGGCAGCCGGAGCCCAAACTGATAGAAGGATTTGGGCCGCAATGGTCCACAGTGGGTGGACTCGATGTCCACCTGACTGGTCGCTGGGTAATCCGCGTGGGAGAGGTCAGCTACTCGAAAACTTACTTGAAGAATTGGGCTCTGACGCCAATCAGTGCCAGTGCAGGCTTTGTTTATCGACTCAAATAGACGCTGCTTAAACTCCGGCGACACGAACAATTATCCACGATAGGGAGCACCCGAGGGAAGGGAGACGAAGCCCGCGTATCAAAACGCACCCCGGGGCCTGGTGACAAGCACCATTCAGAATCGCAAAACCGTTAAAGGATGATGATGGCCGGGAATCCAATCATTGAGCACTACCCCATGCCGCAGCCACAGTTTGCTGGGGAATCCTTCGACATGTCGGGCACAAGGATCAGAGCGCAAGTCAGTGCCGCTGCTGCCCTTCTTCGCCCGAGCGTAGACGTCCTCTACCCGGCTGAGCATCAGGAAGACGCCACTGTATGGACCGGATCCGATTGGGAGCAAATTTCGCTTGCCGTCCACAAATTGCGTACCAACGGCGTCTATTACCGGCTGGGGAAAAGATTGCTGGATATCGTTACCGTCTGTTTTTTCCTGCCCTACCTGGTACCCCTTCTCCTGATAGTTGCTCTGATCGTTCGAATCAGCTCTCCGGGACCGCTGCTCTACCGGCAGAGGCGCATAGGCAGGTTTGGACGTGAGTTTACGTTATGGAAGTTCCGCTCGATGTACTGCAACAGTGACGAGGTCTTATGCAAATACCTTGCCGCCAATCCCGAGGCAGCGCAAGAGTGGAGACAGACGCACAAGCTGCGCAATGATCCCCGGGTTACCAGGCTGGGTAACTTGCTTCGCCGGACCAGTTTGGACGAACTTCCACAGTTTCTGAACGTGCTATTAGGGAGCATGAGCCTCGTCGGCCCCCGGCCGATAGTGTTTGCGGAAAAGGCTCAATATCGGGAGTCGTATTTCTTTTATGCATCGGCGAAACCCGGCCTGACCGGCCTATGGCAAGTCTCTGGAAGGTCTAACCTTTCTTACCGCCAGCGTGTTGCCCTCGACGTGGAGTATATCCGTGGATGGAATTTCGCCCTCGATCTGCAGATTCTGTGGCGCACGGCTGGCGCGGTATGGGCGTCAAAAGGGGCTGTCTAAAGGAATCGTGGGCCTTCGGCCCACCCAAGGGGATGAAAAACATGCGAAAGTCCGCTTGGCTTTGTATCACGGCAGGAGGAAACTATGTGATGCCCGAACGCGACCGCAGACTACCTTCGGTCCAAGCTCTCCGCGGAGTGGCGGCCAGCCTCGTTGTATACCACCACCTCGCCCGGCTCTTCCGGGCAGGAAACCCCAGCCCCTCATGGATCTATCGTTGCGGTCTAGGCAACCTCGGGGCATGCGGTGTGGATATCTTTTTTGTCATATCCGGATTCATCATGGTTTACACAACCGTGGGGAAAGCCGGGACCCGAGACGCGTTGACGTTCCTTGAAAGAAGGATACTTCGAATCTATCCGTTGTATTGGGTGTGGACCTCCCTGCTGGTGGCGCTGTGGCTAATGGGGATCGCGAAGCTAGGCGGAGTCAACCAACGGCAGCACTATTCAATATCGTACCTCTTTAAGTCGTATCTGCTCATTCCCACGCTTAACGGCCAATACTTCCATCCGTTACTAGCTCCGGGATGGACCTTGTGTTTCGAGATGTTCTTTTATTTGCTCTTTTCTTGCAGCATTCTTCTGGGCTTACGCTCGGGAAAGCTGCCGTTTCTAGCCGTTGCCTTCTCGGTCTTGGCTCCCCTCAGCATGTTTGTTCCGGGCGGCGGACTCGCATATCTTGTCTCAGATCCGATCATTATTGAATTTTTGTACGGTGTACTTGCCGCTGAACTGCTCCTGCATGTAAACAACACCCGACTCCGCTTTACAAGAGGTTTACCGATAGCGCTGATGACTATTGGCGCAGCAGCCCTATTATGCACGGTTAAGCTGCAGAATCCAGACCATTTGCGTTTTTTCTCCTATGGGATTCCCGCTCTGTGCATCGTCTTCGGCGCAACCATGCTGGGGCCGATGCCGGCACCGCGTCTCCTCGTCTATCTGGGAGACTGCTCCTACTCTATTTACCTAACGCACGGGTTCTTCGTCATGGTCTATGCTTCCGCGCTCAAGCACTCTCCGGCGTTTAATAGGCTACCGCCCGATGGAGTAATTCTGCTGGCCGGCGCGATCACGATCGCTCTCTCGTCCTTTAGCTACGGGCTGGTCGAAAAGCCATTGACCCGTTGGCTCATTGCCGTTCCCTCGCTCCGACCAAAGGCTCAAGGATCCACCCCACGCCCCGAGCCGTCGTGGCAATCCGGTTAGTAATCGCTGATCGTCTTGGTGCGTATCGCTTCGACGGCGAAGGCGAAGAAGAGTGTCCAAGACGATGATTCCGTCCCGCAAGGCAACGCTGATGTTTTTTTGCGTTCGTTCATGCCGTAATTTCGAAATCTTTCCAACTGGTCCGCAACGTATCGCTTGACACTCAAAGTATGTTTCTGAGATCCTCGCTTTTCTATCGCTTAGCGTCCTGGGCTATTTTCAGCAATTTTCAGCCGTCCCTGCGGGACTCGCACAGAGTTTTTCGGCAACATGTTTAGCCCCTGCCAGTGAACCTCGAGGCTATCTCCAATCCTTCCTGGGGGAGCGACCCGGGGGAAACCATCCCATCCGCATCAACCCTGGCGGTACCGAAGTTGTATGCCCATCCTGGGGCGGTAATGTTACTTTGGCTTGCGGGGTATAGGGTTTGGTTAACAGCGGCCGCAAAAAGGAACAGTGTGAATTACCGGCGACATTCCGAGATCAGTTTGGTGCGGAAAGCTCGTGCTCGCACTGGGCCTCTGCGCCTCCGCGCAAGGTGAGCAGGTGAAGTGGATCCCTCCCGCACCGCAAAGCACGAATTCTCTCGGCACGCTGACCGCCGCGGGAAAAGTGCTGCTTAGCCCTACGATCCACGCTAGCGCGGGCACACTGGTCTCGAAGGATGCTCGTTGGGACGATGCAAGAGGGCAGTTACAGATCACCTATGCCATGGGTCAGGCATTGGTACATGTGACAGTTACGATAAATTACCGCGAAGACGCCTTCGAGGCAACGGTGGACGCGGATCAACCTCAAATCACCTCGGTTGACATCGGATCATGGTCTCCGGATTTGCAGGCGCGGTCGATCCCTATTCCTTATTACTCCGGCAATGTGGTGTACCTGCCGGCTATGGGCGCGTATGGCAACGCCTGGTGGGACTGGCATACCACGCACGCAACCAGGTTGAACGGAACGTCGGCGCAATACTTCAATCGCACCGATGCGACCCTGGCCCCTTTTCATGAGCAATTGCTGCTCGTCCTTTCGCCGGATGTGGATGCAGCGTTGCCATCGCCGGAAAACCCGGCGTCTCCCTATATTGCGCAACTATCCGGGAGGATGGTGCTGGACATCTGGACTGCGGATTTTAAACAGATACACCAGGGACTCATCGAGCTGGGAAGTTATGGGATCACCGATTGCGCCGCGATCATCCATATCTGGCAGCACGCAGGCTACGACAATGCCTTGCCTCAGCATTACCCGGCAAATGACGCCATGGGCGGGGACGCCGGACTTCGCGCAGCGCTCAGCGCAGGGAAAGCTGATGGCTGCATGATGGCGTTACACGAAAACTATGTTGACTACTATCCAAACTATCCAAAGTTTGATCCAAACGCGATTGCTTTGAAAAGCGATGGGCAGCGGATGCTATCGTGGCTCAACCACGCGAGTGGCATCCAGTCCTATTCGGCGAAGCCGGCCTGGATGGTAAAGAACGCTACTACCCAGTCACCGGAAATCCATACCCGGTATGGAACCACGGCGGCTTATTTGGATGTCAACTCCAGCGCGCTTCCGTCCGGTCATGGAGACATGGACGCGCAGGTGGCCGGTGCGGGCATGCAGACAGCGTGGCTGGCGGGCGACACCAACTTGTGGTCCTACGAGCGCAAGGCCCATCAGGGACCGGTCTTCGGCGAAGGCAAGAATCACTGGTATTACAGTGGCTTGCTGGATGGCGTCGAGGCTCAGTTCGGAACCGGCGCCGTTCAGGAACATACGGGCGCCACTGCGCCGCTCTTTGTCGATTTCGATCTCGAGCGGATACATCCTCTGGAGGTCAATCACGGGATGGGCTATGCAGAGCGATGGGTTGCTCCTGGCGAACCAATCTCCAGGACCATCAATATGGATGCTTACCGCATGCAGGAGATTGCCTTCGGCCACGCTCCGTTTTTAGACCGGCAACATTGGAATGACATCGCGCATGCATTCGTAGAAAGCAACCTGGTCACTCCAGTGGCCAGCAGCTACGGCACAGCGCCGGTGGCGTCGATTGCCTACCAGGTTGGCAATGTTTGGACGACGCCGAGCGTGGCCGCGCGAACCGCAGCATTCTCCCGCGTCCAGGTGATTTACAGCAACGGCCTGAAGGTGGTCGCGAATGGGAGTAAGCAACCGCTGCAGTGGCAGGAAATGGTGCTTCCGCAATACGGATGGGCGGCTAAGGGAAAAGGCCTGCTGGCTTACACGGCCACGTGTGGCCACACCATCTGCGACTTCGCCCAGACGCCCGGCTCACTCTTCGCGAACGCGCGGAACGCGGCTGACATGGTAAGCACCCAGGCTTATGCCACGCCCACGGTCGTCAGTGTTGCGCAAAATGGGCAGCGGAGCTTTGCCATCGCCCTCAGCTGGCAGGTTGATCGGGCGCAAGACCACGGACTACAGGATATTCCTGCACTTTGTCGATGCCGCTAAGCCTGGTCAGGACATCCTCTTTCAGGGCAGCCCGACCATCGCCCAGGGTACCTCGCAGTGGATTCCGGGACGCGTCATCAACCAACCACCGGTGCCGGTCCAAATTCCCTCCTCTGTGCCGGACGGCTCCTATTCCATTCGCGTTGGGTTATTCGATCCAAAAACGGGAAGCCGCGTTCCCTTGGGAGGAGTGGACGACGGGTCCGGCCGCTACATTGTCGGCGATTTGACAGTAAATGCTGGTGGAGCCCGCGTCAGTTTCAACGCCAACGCCGAAAATGACCGTTTGAATTCCGCAGGAACCATCGTGAACTTCGGTCCCGTGCAAACCGATGGGATGGTCTCGATTCGTGCTGACGGCGGACAATGGGTTCTCCGCCCTTATCCCCGTACCAGAGATTTTACGGTCTTGCTGCAGATGTCGAAATTCGCAATGCCATCGAGCGTGCGCGCCGACGGCGGTAGTGTCGCCATGCTTAAACCGATTGCCCAGGGATCGTACTGGAAGCTTCCTCTGAGTGGTGCCAAGTCGTACTCGTGGCCGGCAGCGGACAAAGGGCAGTAGGCGGACGGCTGAAATGAATGAGGAAACTGCGTTATCCGGTCCACATACCACACGCGTTGAGGCTAGGAGTAGGAGTCAATTGAATAGTCTGCCCGAGAAAGACCCGTCACTCCGCGACCTGCTGCGAATCTTTCACCGCAGGACGCGAGCCATCGTTGTGACCACTGCGGTCGTGTTCCTTTTGGCAGTGTGCGCCTGTATCTTTATGACCCGCAGGTACACCGCCCGTAGCGTCATTCAACTACAAAAATCCTCTTCCGACAGCCTCGGTCTTGACAGCCTGATGGGCGCTGCGTCCGGTGGGGCATCCGATGCTCTCTCGGTGAACATCGACCTGCAGACGCAGGCCGATATCCTGCAGTCAGAAGCTCTGGCGCTCAAGGTGGTGAAAGATCTTAACCTGGAGCAGAACGAGGATTTCAAGCCTCACTTCAACCCAATCGGTTGGGTCATGGGGCTGCTGAGCCCAAAAGGCCCAGGTGATCCTGCTCATGCAAGCCTTGAGGACTCACCCGGCCGGCGAGGCAATGTGGTCAAGGCTTTTCAGGATAACCTGAAGGTGAAGGTCACTGCGGGCACGCGTCTGCTGGAGGTCGATTACACCAACCGCGATCCAAAGGTCTCCGCCGCGGTGGTGAATCACCTGGTACAGGCGCTCATCGATTACACCTTTCAAACCAAATTCACGGCCACCAACCAGGTCTCGCAATGGCTGGAAGGGCAGCTGGGCGATCTGCGCAAACAGAGCGAGCAGCTTCAATCCAGGGTGGTCGCCTTACAGCAGGGTAGTGGCATCTTCGGGGTGGGGGGAACGGATCCGCAAGGCAAGCCGGTCATCTACAGTCCAGTTCTCGATCGTTTGCAGCAGTCAACAGCCCAGCTCTCCCAGGCGCAGATGAATCGTGTTCTAAAAGCGTCCGTAGCCCAAGTGGTCAAGACAGGCAATGCGGAGCTGATCTCGCAACTGAGCGGGACTTCGATCGGAAGCGCCAGCAGTCCGGGGGTTTCGAACTCTCTGGCTGTGATCCAGAACCTGCGGCTCCAGGAAGCGACCCTGCGGGCACAGATCGATCAGGACGCGTCGCAGTTTGGTCCCTCTTATCCGAAACTCATCGAGGAGCGAGCCTCGATGAAAGGCCTGCAGCAAAGCCTTCAAGACGAGATTGGGCGGACGGCACAACGTTCCCAGAACGACTTTGCGGTCGCGGAGAAGGCAGAACAAGGCGCGCGGGCGGCGTATGAGACAGATCGCGGAGCGGCGGAAAAGCTGAACGATAAAAGTATCGAATACGCCATTCTCTCCAAAGAAGCCGACCAGAGCCAGGAATTATATCAGGACCTGCTCAAGCGTTTGAAGGAAGCCGGGATCCTCGAAGGCCTCCACTCTTCAAATGTCACTGTGGTTGATCCGGCGAGTGCGCCCGCGAAGCCCAGCAAGCCCCAGGTTCCTCTCTACCTGGCCCTGGGAGCCGTGTTCGGACTCTTCCTTGGCTGCTGTGCCGCTCTGCTTGTCGACGCTGTGGACAACAAAATACAGGACGCGGATGAAATCGAGGCGATGCAGATTCCGCTGCTGGGCATCGCGCCGCAGATTGAACTGAACAAGTCCAATCCTCGTGCCATTATGCTTGACTCGCAACATAGCGCCTTCGGGGAATCGGTGCGCCGGCTGCGCTCCGGGCTGCTCATCTCTCGCAGTGGCAGGCCGCCGCAGGTTCTGCTGGTCTCAAGCGCCAGTCCGGGCGAGGGCAAGTCGACTTTGGCACTGAATCTCGCCGCGTCTCTCTCTCATTTCGATAAGAAGGTCCTGCTGGTAGAGGCAGATATGCGCCGTCCGGTGTTGCGCAACCGCTTAGGTTTAGAGGGGACGGACGGTTTGAGCGTCTTGCTGTCGGACTCTGAGGCGGCGAGCGGGATGATCCCGGTGCCAAACAATCCCAACCTCACACTTCTTCCTGGCGGCCCGATTCCTCCTTACCCCGCGGAACTATTAGGTTCGCACCGCATGCATAGCCTCATGGACGAGTGGAGAACGGAGTTCGACTTCGTCGTGGTGGATTCTCCTCCCGTGCTTCCGGTAGTGGACGCACAGTTGCTGGAAGAGATCGCAGACGCTACGGTGTTGCTGGCTCGCGTCGGTTATACCAGCAGGGCAGCCCTGGAGCGTGCCTACAAGCTGTTGCTCATGCATCGCAAGGATACGGCCAGGCCGGCAATCGGAGTGCTGCTCAATTTTGTTTCCCGCCGATCCTCCGCACACTACGGCTACTACGGTTATTACGGCGGGAAAAAATATGAATACCAGCAGGGATGACGGAATGATGAGAGCCTTTCGATCGGTGCTGATTTTATTTTGCTGCGCGGGCTGCTGCCTGGCGCAAACCGAAAGCCTGACCATCGGACCCGGAGACATGCTTCACCTGAAGGTTCTGGAGGCGCCGGAGCTTGAGCAGGCCGCGCAGTAAGCGACGCGGGCACGCTCACTCTGATCCTTGGCGGAAAAGTGCAGGTTGCCGGGCTCACTCCGACAGAAGCGGCCGTGGCCATCGAGCGGGCCCTGCTAGATGGTCATTATGTGCTAACGCCCCACGTCAGCGTCACTACGGAGCAGACTGCTACAGAGAACGTAACCATCCTGGGTCAGGTGCGGACACCGGGAAGCTATCCCATTGCGACTTCGCGCCCCATTCTCGATGTGCTCGCCTTAGCCGGCGGACTTAATGATCTGGCGCAAAGAAAAGTAACCATCCAGCGGCACGCGTCCAAAGAGCGGGTAGACTATGTTCTTTCCAACTCCGCTAATGCCGCCCTGGACGCCAACGTTCCTGTTTATCCAGGAGATACGGTACTGGTTCCGAAGGCCGACGTGGTCTACGTGTTGGGAGACGTCAACCGTCCAGGCGGCATTGCGATCGTCACCAATGACTCAAAATTGTCCGCGCTGCAAGCGCTCTCGCTTGCCGGGGGTACGCCGCCGAACGCAGTCCCTTCGCACTCCCGGCTCATTCGCAAACAAGCCGACGGCAGTCACGTGGAACTTCCGCTGCAGCTAAGCGCCATGCAAAAAGGAAAGGAACCGGATATCCCGTTGCAAGGTGATGACATTATCTACGTTCCCTTTAGCTACGCCCGCAACATGGCGGTCGGGGCAGGCAGCCTGGTCGGTGCAACATCCTCAGCTGCCATCTACAGGTTTTAACAACGCACATCGGATCGCACGTCTGCTGCTTACGTGGATCGAATCGTGAACTAAGGAAAACGGTGTGTCATTAACGCTGGTTGGCGGAGCAGAAAGCGTTCATGCGAAGGATGCAGTGGAACAGCTCGATGTTCCGATAAATGCACCTGCCAAGGCGGCACGTTTTTATCGCCCGGAACTCGATGTAGTACGATTCCTCGCCTTCGCGGCGGTATTCCTTCATCATCAATTGCCGCGTAGTACGGCTCAGGAACACGACGGGGTGGTGCTGGTGTTATCTCGCGCCAGGAGCTAAGGTCGTGCTCGCGGGGGCAGCCAATGCATTGGGGTTCGGGATGTCATTATTCTTTACTCTCAGCGCGTAATTGACTGCGCGTTACTCCTGCGAGAAAAGGAACGGTTTGGGACAGTAACTTTGCGGAGCTTCTATGTACGCCGCATCCTGCGTATCTGGCCTCTTTACTTTTTCGCGCTTGCCATCGGCTGCGCCGTAGCTGTCTTCGCGCAAAAGCGTCCACACGACCTGGTGCTCTTCGCCGCCTTCGCGCTTATGGCCGGCAATTGGGTGTCCATGGTGTGGCATATGTCCGCACCGCTCAATCCCATGATGCCCTTGTGGAGTATTTCGGTGGAAGAGCAGTTCTACTTGTTTTGCCCTGTCACAGAAAACACCTGTCTCGCCGGGGCTTATACATTTTTAGCTGTCGCTCATTGCCTTTTCTGACCTGAGCCTTTACGTCCTGGGGCAACTGCACGTAAATGCTGACCGGACCGTCTGGTGCAACAGTTTCGTACAGTTCCAAATGTTCGGCGCCGGGCTGCTTCTATGCCTTTGGATGCAGAATCGGAGGGTCAGCATTCCGGCTTGGAGCCGATTTGCCTGCCTCGCCGGAGGTTTCATTTGTTGGTTGATCGCATGCCTTGTGTTTGGGGCAAAGATGATGGGCCCCTGCTCTCTCCGGAACGAGCCTGGTTGCCGGTTACACCGTAGGTGCTGCCGGCTGTCTTCTCATTATGATCGCCATGCTCGACACCAACAGAAAGTCATTGCCTGGCTGGATGATTTGGCTTGGGCGAGTTTCATTCGGATTGTACGTCTACCACGGACTAGCGCTTTGGAGTATCAGAAACATCTTCGTTCGCGTTCACGGGTATGAACATTTTCTTCTGAGCTTCCTCACCAGCGCAACCTTGACAGTGTTCCTTGCCACGCTGTCTTACCGCTTCCTCGAAATGCCGTTTTTGCACATGAAAGAACGCTTTGAAGCAGTGCCCAGTCGACCAGTATGAGAGATCGTAATCGCCGATGATCAGGTATTTGAAACGCGTTGTCATTCGGAACATAGTCTCGCCTGGTGGTCTGGCGATCGTCTCGTATTGCATATTCCTGTTTGCCTGGGTTTTCCCGTCGGGCATTTACACCGAATATATTCACGAGCGGGACCTTATGTTCCTGGACCCCCTGAGTTTCGTGTTTTATACCAGCTGTGTGACGGCATTTCTGCTTGGTGTGCGAGCAAGCCGCTTTGTGGCTACTGGTGGGAGGAATCCAGTAGTCACCATAGCAGTTCGGAACCCGCTTCTCTACCTTGCGGTCCCTGTCTTCTTCAGTCTTGTATGGTGCAGCATTTACCTGAAGATGCTTGGCGGAAAACTCAATTTCGTCGCGCTGCTGCTTTCGCAGCAGGGAGAATCAATCAAGGCGGCAGGCCAATTTGGTCAGCTGGGCGTTGGCATATGGTCCTCAGGGCTTTTCATGCTGACGGCTACCCTCTGGTGGTCCGCGGTTCGGGTTCATCAGCTTCAACCCAGGGGTATCGCCAAGCATGCGTTCCGAATACTTTTCTTTGCGGGTGTCATCGTGGACGTCGTTACCTGCGTCGCGACGGTCGACAGAACCAATTTGATGCCCCTTGTCGCGGGACTATCGGTTATCTATCTTTTTGGAAAGACTGTCAGCAAGAACATAAAGATTCTAAGGCTGGTAACGTTCGGTCTGAGCTCAGCGGTCGGCGTAATTGCAGTGTTCCTCTCGGTATCCTTCTTGCGCGGCACAATCGCGATCAAGGGTCTCATGATGTTGCTGCTTGGTTACACGATCGTCTCTTACAACCGAATGGCCGCCTTGTTGCTGGGCGTGATGTACGACAGCTACCAGGGACGAGGAGTCTACCTGTTCCCGATCCTGAGAGAAAACGAAACCCTTAACAGATTCTTCCATTTCAACGACCGCTTTGATTGGCCTTCGGCCTGGGGCCTGTGGTCCTCTGCCTTCAGTTCCGTTGCATCGGCTGGGTTGAACCCCGGGTTTAATTTCTACTCGGTGTTTGGCGCGTTGTACTCAGATCTTGGCTGGCTCACGCTCGCGTACTTGTTTGTGATCGGAATTCTGGTTGGTTATCTCTGGTTGAAATTCCGGGCAGGTAAGACCTTTGCGATCGTGCTGTACCCCTGGTGTGCATTTTGCATTCTGTTTTGGACCGGGTTCAACGTCATGTTTGACGGCAGGGTTGCAGAGCTTTTGAAAATGGCTGTCGCCCTGACAATCTATGACAAATTAACGCTACGGCAGATACACCAACCCGAGGATGCTGAGGCCCTTGTTGAGCTCAATGTTGACCTTGACAGGTTGCTCCCGGAACCAGCGACCCCGGGCTTCGCCGGAGACTACTTCTAGATGAAGGGCCTCCTCATGTGCTTTTCCCGGCTGCAACAGCATCGAGTCTCGCGCAACGCCTCCTGGATATTTCTCGGGCAGGGCACGAACTTTTTACTGCAGGCCGGTTACTTTGTCCTCCTGGCTCGCTTGCTGGGCGTTAAGGAATACGGCGTCTTTGCCGGAGCATTTGCCGTCGTGAACCTGGTAACACCCTATAGCGCGTTGGGTGCAGGCATGCTCTTCATGCGCTATGTGACCCTCGACCGCTCAAAAGCCGCGATCTACTGGGGCAACTCTCTCGCCGTGACTGCAGCCGCAACTGTGCTCATTGCAGTTGCGTTGTTCTTAGCCGGGCCCGCGCTGACGAAGACTCACAATTCCCTGATATTTGTCGTTCTGGTAGTAGCAAATTGCTTTTGTGCGCAGATTGCCAACCTGGGCAGCCTGGTATTTCAAACCTTCGAAAAGATGCAATGGACCGCGGTCCTGGGCCTGGTGGCTAATCTCGCAAGACTCCTCATCCTCATTGTCATGCGCCTGACACTCCATCACGCAACTGCCTTCCAATGGTCCGTCGGGGTGCTGATTGCTTCTGCTTGCGCGGCGGGCGTATCGATGGCGCGGGTCAGGGCGGAGATTGGGCCGGCAGGCTTTGAAAGAGATCTGATTGCCACGCGGATACGGGAAGGTCTGGGATTCTCCTTCGCTGGAACCACCCAGGCAGCCTACAACGATGTCGATAAAGTGATGTTAAGCCATTATGGATTGAGCCGCGAGAACGGCTTCTACACTCTCGCCTACCGGGTCATCGACGTGGCGACCACCCCGATCATTGCATTGGACCTGGCTGTCGTACCGCGATTCTTTCGCCTGGGCGGGAAGAGCATGTCTCAGGCCGTAAGGCTGGCTGCAAAAACGGCCGGTGTTGCCGTGTTGTTAGGCGCGGCGATCGCTGCCGGCATCCTGCTCCTTGCGCCTTTGATTCCGCACCTGGTCGGGCGGGATTTTTCGGGTGTTCTGGTCGCCTTGCGTTGGCTATGCTGGATCCCACTTCTCCGCGGAATTCACCGCATAGCCGGCGGCGCGCTCACCGGGTCAGGACACCAGAATTTCCGCACCGCCTCCCAATTGATCGTGGCGGCACTCAATTTTGCCCTCAATCTTTGGTGGATCCCGGTCTACGGATGGATCGGGGCCGCTTGGTCGAGCCTTGCTTCGGATGGCCTTCTGGCCGTCTTGAACTCGCTCCTTCTGTTTTTCACCTGGTACAGAACTTCGCATCAGGAGCCGCGCGCGCTGGCGGAGAGCAAGGTGTATTCATGAGCGGCACCTGCGCTGTGGTTGTTACCTTTCAACCTCAGGCCGCTGTTTGGGACAACCTGGCAAAGGTGCGCCAGCAGGTCGAGGCGCTGTTAGTGGTGGACAATGGTTCCTCTCCGGAATCGCTTGCTCCCTTCCACGCGCTCCCCGCTGAGCCGGGCTTCACTCTGATCGAGAATAAGGTCAACCTGGGGATCGCCGCCGCGTTGAACGCCGGTGTGCGCTGGGCTAAGGCAAGAGGCTTCCCATACGTAGCCCTGTTCGACCAGGACAGCACGGTCACCGACGGTTTCATCAAGGCCACGCTGGCCACGTACGAATCGCACCCGCAGCGCGATCGCGTTGCCATCGTAACTCCCAGCCAGTTGGAACGAATCACCGGCCGCCCGCGCGGCCAGGAGTGCGCCAAAGATGGAGGTCCGCTGGTCGCGATCACTTCCGGCAGCTTGATGCCTACGGCAATCTTCGACCAATGCGGTTGGTTTGAGGAGGAACTGATCATCGACGGCGTGGACCATGAGTATTGTTTTCGGGCAAGAGCTCTGGGTTACACGCTCGCTCAATGTCGCGATGCCTTGCTCCTGGTGGCCGTCGGGTCACTAAGGTGCCACGAAGTTCTGGGTCTGAAAATCATGGCCAAGCACTACAGCGCCAAGCGGCGCTACTACATCACTCGCAACCGGCTGGTGATCGTGCGCCGTTTCTGGAGGGAGCATCCAGCCTGGTGCTACCGCCAGCTGCGCGATGTGGTACAAGACACAATTAAAGTTATATGTTTCGAAGAGCACCGGAGTACCAAGCTTCGAAACACCGCCCGTGGCATTCACGATGCGCTCTTCGGCCGCATGGGTAAAGTAGTGGAACTCTAGACCTGCGTAAGTTGTATTTGTTTCCCGGCAATAATCCGTTACGCTGCCAACACCGGAGTGGCATATTCCACCAGAGGTAACGAATGTTCCCCAACGCAGTATGCGCAGTGATCGTAACCTTTCGACCACGTGCGCAGGACTTCGCCAACCTGGCTAGAATCCGTCCCCAGGTAGAGAAACTGGTAGTTGTCGACAATGGCTCTTCTGACCAGGCGCTTCAGCAACTGCACATGGCAAGCCAAGAACTGAACTATGCGTTGATCGAGAACGGCAGAACCTGGGCATAGGCGCGGCATTAAACATCGGAGTGCAGTGGGCCGAGTCCAACGGGCCCGATGGATCGCACTCTTCGATCAGGACAGCTCTGTCACCGACGGCTTCATCGCCCAGATGCTCGTCGATTTCGAGTACTTCCAAACCCAGCGAAATATCATGCTGCTTATCCCCAGGTACAAGGACCCCCAATCGGGAGTGGAGCGGGTTTGCGGCCTGGATAAGGACGGGGGACCGTTTGTCACCATCACCTCTGGCAGCCTGCTGCCCGTCACTGCATTCGAAACATGCGGCTATTTCAACGAGGACCTGTTTATTTATACCGTCGACGATGAGTACAGTCTCCGCCTTCGCTCGCAGGGCTATTCCATTGCACTGAGCCCCCATGCGGTACTTCTGCACGCATCAGGCACTGCCTCTTGTTACAGAATTTTCGGCAAGCCCTGGTTCCAGACAACGAACTATAAGCCCGGAGTCCGCTATTACGTCAGCCGCAACCGGATCTGGATGGCGCTAAGGTATGGCGCCCGGTATCCTCGCTGGGCTCGTGGCGCGCTGCGAGCTTCTTTTATCGATCTTTGCAGACTCGCCATCGCTGAAGATTCCCGCTGGGCCAAAGTCAAGATGGTCTTTCTTGGCTTCCGTGACGGGATGCTGGGGCGGATGGGAAAAACAGTCACACTCTAGGCCACGCATGAACCCTCAAACACCCGTAGTGAGTGCCGTCATCCCCACCCGCAATCGTCCGGAACTCGTATGCAGAGCCGTGCGCAGCGTCTTGTCGCAAACCGTTCGCGACATCGAATGCATTGTCGTCATCGATGGTCCTGATATGGCTACGGTTCATGCCCTGCGTGAAATCGCAGACCCGCGGTTGCGAGTGATGGAGCTCCCGGAAAACGTAGGCGGATGCGAGGCCAGGAATCTGGGGGCGCGCGCAGCGCAGGCGGAATGGGTAGCGCTGCTGGACGACGATGACGAGTGGCTTCCCTATCGATTGGAGAAACAACTCGCAGCCGTTGCCAGTTCCGCGGAACCGGTAACCATGGTAGTCAGCCGCTTTCTGGATCGGGGAGCGAATGAAAAGGACGAGTTGATACGTCCTCATATTTTCCCCGCCAAGGGGCAGGCGATCAGTGAATTTCTCTGGTGCGAAGTGTCGCCATTGGGCGGGATTGCGGGCTTCCCGCAAACCTCTACCTGGCTGCTGCGGCGCGACTTCTTTCTCGAGGTTCCCTTTACCCGGGGATTGAAAATGTTGCAGGATCTTGACTGGCTACTGCACGGCTACCACCATCCACGGATGCGTGCGCTGTTTGTAGACGAGCCGCTGACCATCTTCCATAACGACCACGCGCGCGGACGGGTGGCGAAGCGAACCGACTGGCAGCACTCCTTCCGTTGGGCGATGGGAAATCGCCATCTCTTTACCCGCAAGGCATTTGGTTTCTTTCTGGTCGTCGACTGTATCAATCGCGCTGCCCAGCAGGGCGTGGCCTGGCCAGAGCTAAAGGGTCTGCTCAAAGAGGTCCCACGCTATGGAAAGATAACCCCGAAGCTCATGGGCCTTTGCTTTCTCTACGTATGTGTCTACCCCTGGATCGGCAAGGTGCTTTCTCCCCGCAAACGGGCCACGATGCTCTATAACGTCAGAAGCCTGGCAAGACGGGCTGGGTAACTGTCACTTCAGGTTCTCCTCCCCGCCACCTATTGTTGTTCCACCCAATCAGCGGTCTCTCCACTGCGCTTCGCTCCGAGATGACAAGGGTAGCGTCCGGAACTACAGGCTGTCGAAGGGCTTCGCCCATCATTTTCGGCCCACGTATCCCGGATTTCCTGTCCAGATAGGTGGCGTTGATCAACTTCATGCGGCTTTCTTTGAGAGAAAGCCGCATACGCGGTCGTGGCTGGTGCTGCGTATAGGAAATCCGGGCAACGCTGGTGCGAACATGGGGCACCCCTACGGAGTTGTGGGGCCCGTCACAGGCTTGAGGGGGAGGCCTGCGGTATCCAACATCTCGCGAAAAACGAGCGAGATGTGGGGCACCCGGCGGTTGGTTAGGGGATGGAGCCTAAAGGCGCGTTGCGAACGCAACACTCAAAGCCCGAAGGCATGAATGTACTGTTGCCCGGCAACACTGCGGCTGTAGTGCTGCTCAACCAATTGCCGCGCGGCAACGCCATACCGCCGCCGATCACCTTCATGTTCCAATAGCAGCCGAAGCTGTTCGGCCAGGCTTTCGCTGTTACCCCGCGCAAAAAGCGCCGCCGCTTCGCCGCCGCCGCTGATCTCGCGATGCACCGGCAGATCACTAAAAATACAAGGAAGCCCATAAGCCATCGCCTCCAGCGAAACCAGGGGTAAACCCTCAGGGCCTAACGATGGATTGATAAAGACAGTCGAGTCCCGGTAGAAGCGCGAAGGATCCGGCTGAAAACCGGCGAAATGAACATCCATTTGTCCGGCTTCTCGCTCCAACTGCGCCCGGTACGGCCCATCGCCAACAATCGTCAGCGACACATCGCCAACCTGTTCGATTGCGCGCAGAATAAACTGCACCCCTTTGTATTCTTCCAGCCGGCCGACGAAAAGAAGTCTGGGACGCTCACTCACCGAAAAATTCTGCCGGAAAGTCAAAGGAGGCTGAACCCAATTGGCGATAACTCTGACCCGGGCCGCGGGAAGGGTCTTTCGAGCGATCTCGCCTACCGTTTCAGAAACACAAACCACGTTGGAGGCGAAGCGCAAGGACTGGCGGGAAAAGAACCGCGGAAAAAATCGCGCCGGGTTGCGAAACCAGGAGTAGAGTTCCGTCTCAAAAGGGCCATGCATGGTGTAGATCGTTTCGCAGCCCGCCACGCGCAGCGGTCCCAACAGTAAGGATTCGAAGTATCCGTTCAGTTGTACCTTGCGGATCCTGAAACGTAATAGCAGGTAGGGAACGATGAAGCAGGCCAGCAGGAAGCGCAAACCCTTGAACCACTTTGAGCCCAGCAGGGGCAGCGAAACGACGGTCATCCCATGCGCTCGCAACTGTGCGGTTAGCCTCGGCAAGGAACAAAGCGCATAACCCTCGATGCTGGGGCCGAGGATGCCGGCCAGACCATCGAGGTAAGTCTCAACGCCACCGTAGTGCGAGCCCAAATCAATAAAGAGAACTCGTTCTCGCTTGACCATGTTCTGGTTAACCAGGAAGTGTGATGGTTGCAGATCTAACTTGACAGTACTTTTGGTGTATGCCACGTTTCAGCCTCGTATTGGCCACAGTAGAGCGAACAACGGAAGTTGATCAGTTCCTGGCCTCGCTCGAAGCCCAGGCGAGTGCAGATGTAGAGCTCATCGTGGTGGACCAGAACCATGACGACCGGCTGGTTCCTATTCTCGCAAGATGGTCGGCGCGGTTGAATGACACTAAAGTACTGCATGTGCGCAGCGACCGCGGTCTGTCACGAGCCAGGAATGTTGGCCTGCGGCATTGCAGCGGAGAAATCGTTGCCTTTCCGGATGATGATTGCTTGTACCCTCCAGACACCTTGTTGAACGTGGACGCATGGTTCCGCGACCATCCCGGCTATCACATTCTGAGTCTTGGCTCCCGCGACCATTCCGGGGTTCCAAGCGGAAACAAGTGGTATGCCGACATCTGCGACCTGGCGCCCATCAATATCTTCAGAACCTCGCAAAGCTACACTTATTTTGTGAAGACGACCTGGCAATCGCAGTCCCTGCTCTTTGATGAGGGGCTTGGCATTGGGTCGAAAACGCGCTTTGGTTCCGGGGAAGACACCGATTTCCTGCTTACCGCCATGCAGCGCGGGATGAAGGGCCGCTTTATTGGCAGCTGGCATATTGTGCACCCCTGTAAGGATGTACGCCACGGCGGCATCACAGAAGAGCGCTTCTACAGTTACGGATTAGGCATGGGGAGAGTGCAGGGCAAGCATAGCTTGTTGTGGCTGTGGTTGGCCTTCCTCGGGTACGACTTCGGCCGGGCAGCCCTTATGCTGTGTCTTGGTAAAAAGATGCGCGCTTCGCTGTGGTTTGCCCACGGCCGGGGTTTGATGGAGGCATACTATGCAGGCTGAGGGCTTGATCGAGAAGTTGTTCAAACCCTTTCAGAAAGGCCGCCTCGCCGAACAGAGCTGCATGCTGGCGAAGAATGGCTTCATCAAATCGTGACTGGGTGGCTTCAAACCTTCTGATTCCTTCGCTTAGGCCGTCCTCGGTTTGTTCCTTATAGAAAACCGCTGTCTGCTCGGTCATCGAATCCAATATGCCGCCCTTCTTAAAGGCGATCACCGGGCAACCGGCAGCAATTGCCTCCACCGGCACGATGCCGAAGTCTTCGACGCCGGGAAAGAGCAGAGCTTTTGCGCGAAGGTAGTAGCCGGTGAGCTGCTCGTCGTCCGCGAAGCCGGCGAAGTCTACCTTTGCTCCCAGGTCGCGGGCCAGTCGCCGTAATTTTTCTGTGTCGGGACCAGATCCCACAATCTTGAGCCGGCGGTCCAGGCGGGCACAAGCCCGGATGGCATGATCCACGCGTTTGTACGGCACCAGGGCCGAGACGACGAGAAACCAGTCTTCGGGTTGACGGTGAACGCCGGCAAAACGGCTCAGATCGACCGGCGGCGCCAACACTGCGGCCTCCCTGCCATAGCATCTGCGTACACGTTCAGCCACATAGCTTGAGTTCGCAATGAACACATCGACCCGCTTGATTGTCGCCCGGTCGTACCACTTCACCCATCGCAGAAGTGGTTTGAAGAACAGCTGAGATTTCAGCCAGCCTACCCGTTCAGGCCCAAAGTACTCGTCGAACATCTCCCAGGCATAGCGCATGGGGGTGTGAATATAGCAGATGTGCAGCTTGCAGTGCTTGGGGCCGCGTTTCACCATCGACTTGGCGACCGCATGTGACGTTGAAACCACAATGTCGGCGTGTGACACCTTGTTCGTTTCAGCGAATATGGGAAAGAACGGCAGATAGTGGCGATATTTCTTGCGAGCGAACGGTAGCTGTTGCAGAAGACTGGTATGGATCGACCGGCTGGTGATGGTCGCGCTGACGGTGTCGGGGTTATGGATCAACGTCCAGAGGGGGGCCTCAGGAAACCGGCGGCAAAGCAGTTCGAGAACTTTTTCTCCTCCCCGCATACCTGTCAGCCAATCATGGGCGAGCGCAACCTCGTGTTTTCTGGGGAGCGGGGTATGACGTTTCATGGGTGGTCACACTAAGGAGTGATTACCACCGTACGTGCGGGTGAGTGCTTCTTCAATCACACGAAAGGCATAGAGGAAGGGGCCCGGATGTCTGCAGCAGAAGCGGGCACGCGGGTATGAGGCGCCGACGGGGTCGTTTCCGAGGGGCTAACCGGGTTGACGAAGATGGGTTCGCTGGAGTCAAAGTCAGGGCCAGAGTCCAAAGGCGCGTCTGCCGCTGCGGGGGCGGAGGATCGGGAACGCCAGGCCCATCTTCGTCTCGGAGAAGGTCCGGGCCGGGCTGGGGGCCGGTGGTCTTCTCCTGCTACTGGGGAGATGGTACGCTTGGTTCCTTCCCCCTACTAATCAAGACTTACAATGAAATCTCTAAGGATTCTTCTCTTCGCCCCCGTGACCGCACTTGATCCCTCGGGCTGGCGCTCAAGCTGTGGGCCGGGCTGGTGTCCGGTGAGGTTGCTGAGACTCTTAGTGACTGGCTGCGATCGAGCTAGGATTGGTTGGATCCGTGCCGGTGGTTGCGGTTGCCACCGGATCGAGCTTTCCATCTGTGGTGGCGTCAAATTTAAACAGTTGCAAGTCGCTGTTACCGCCAGAGCCGTTCTGTCCGGAATTGATCACCGCCACAAATTGTTTCGAATTGTCGTTCACAATGCCGATCGGCAGCTGCCCTCCGGAGCTGAAAGGAGATCCGGCAACCGCGGTCAATTTACCCGACGCTGCGGTGAAAGTGAAGGCGCTGATGTTGTTGCTGCCCTTGTTCGTTACGTAGACATAGCTTCCCGTGGTGTCCAGGCTCACTGCTGTCGGTCCTGTTCCAACCGCGTAGGGCGAGCCGCTGACTTCGCTCAGCGAACCGCCGCTGCCGATACTGAAAACTCTCAGCCCGGTATTGGTCTCGGCCACAAAGAGAAAGAGAGAATTCGGATCACTTGCCGTCTTCTGGTCCGACGGGCTGGTCGAAGTTTTGAATGGCGCGAGAATCGTAGCCGGATTCCCCGCAGCGAGCGCACCGCCCGAACCCAGCGTTAGCACCTGCACGCCCAGCGTGCCCAGCGATGCGTAAACATAGGCGTTATTCGGAGTGATTAACAACCCCGTAGGGGCAACCACCGTGGGGCTAGTAGCACTGCCAGTGTAAAGCGTCAGAGGAGAACCGGCGACCGGGGTCAACAGCCCGGTTGTGGTGTCGATCGTGTAAATGGCGATGGCCTGTACCTGCTGCGAGGTCGAAATACCCACCGCCAGCAAATAGTTCCCCGTGCTGTCTACTTGCATTGCGGTCGCGACTACATCCTGTGCGGACGGGCTGCCATCATTCTGAACCGTAATCGAACCATTGCTGTTAATCGCGTAGACATAAATGCCATTGGTTGTTCCGGCATAGAGAAATGTGTTGGCTGGAGTCACTGCCAGCGATTGCGCGGCGACCGAGTTGTTGTAAGGGGAGCCGCTCAGAACCGATAAGACTCCGGTACTGGCGACGCCGAAACCGGCCAGGAACGTGTTGTTGCCGTTGGCCACGTAAATATAGTCGCCAGTGTTGGTGCCGCCGCCGCTATTCGTTTGGGGAACAAAGAAACCGCCGCAACCGGAGAGGCCTAGCAGCAGCAGACAACACAAACCCTGTATTCGGCGCATCAATGTCCCTTACGAGATCTCAAACCACCAGACGATGAAGCGCTGGCATCCGCTCAGTGAAAGTACTCGGAAGAACTCCATTATACTTTCCCGATGCATTCGTTACCCAAGGCCCTTCTGTATGCGATGTCGCTGGTGGCCGTCTGTCAATGCCAAATCAGGAAGCCCATTCCGGCAGAACTTTGCACACCCTGCATCCACGCAGACATGAACTTTCTTGCCTCCGACGAACTGCAGGGCCGCGGCAGCGGGACCCGTGACGAGCATCTGGCGGCGCTCTACGCCGCCTCGCTGTTCGCGAGCTTCGGCCTGGAGCCGGGGGGTGAGGACGGAACCTTCCTGCAAAAGGCGCCCTTGCCTGCGACTTTTCCTCCCGAGATCGCGCGCCGTCTCGCCGGCTTTGCTCAGGTGCCGAGAAAAACGACGTGGAACGTCGTCGGCATTCTGCCGGGAACGGATGCAGGCAAAGAAGCGATCCTGCTCACCGCGCACCTGGATCATTTAGGAATTGGGCCGGCGAAAAATGGAGATCGAATTTACAACGGCGCCGATGATGATGCTTCCGGTACTACCGCGGTCATTGAGTTAGCACGGGCATTTGCTGGAGCGCCGCGGCGCGCTCGCACGTTGATCTTCGTGCTCTTTGGTTCGGAAGAACTCGGAGGATACGGAAATCGATATTTCCTTGAGCATCCGCCTGTACCGCTGGACCACATCATGGCCAACCTGGAGTTTGAAATGATCGGCCGACGCGACCCCGCTTTATCCCGCGACGGGCTATGGCTTACGGGGTACGAGCGTAGCGACCTCGGCCCTGAGCTTGCCCGCCATGGCGCCAGCCTGGTGGCCGACCCACATCCGGAACAGAAGTTCTTCACCCGATCGGATAACTACAGTCTGGCCAAGCGGGGAATTGTTGCCCAAACCGTTTCCAGTTTTGGATTGCATGCCGACTATCATCAGCCAAGTGATGAGCTCAGCCGTATCGACTTTCCTCATATGGCGCGAGCCATCCAATCGATGGTAGGTCCAATCGCTTGGCTTGCTCAAACTTCATGGAAGCCAAAATGGCTGCCCAACGGAAAGCCTTAGCTCCGGAACTATCTCCGCCACGTCTGGCTTTGCAGGCCACGGAAAAGTGCGGACCGCTCAGGGAGCAGCCACCAGGGCTGAAGCCCAATTTTATTTACCCGAGGCTTTAAGCGGGTTTGAAAATCCGGTTCCCCGGATAAAAGTCCCGGGCTACACCACAAATCACGGTTTGCCCGCAGCCTGCTTAACCTTGGTTGCTCACGCCGTCTGCGCTACTTGGCGCGCATTTTCTTCAGCCGGTACAGGACACCCACAGAAATGGCGAACTCATTCTGCGACACGCCACCAAAACGTGTCAGAAGATAATCGGGAGAAATGCGCAGAGAAAACTTGGGGCTGCGGTTCAAATCAAGCGATCCACCCGCCGCAACCGCCAGCGTCGTGCCATTGTTGAATAACCCCAGGTTGGGTCCGGTGAGTGGGGGTCCGCCGGGTCCTGCACTGATAGCGGAGTCAAACACTCCGTAAGATCCACCGACCAGACCATGAAACGTGAGCGCGGCGTGTTCATTCTTCGGCCCGCGGTACGAAGCCCCACCCATGAACAAGTGCTCCATGATGAAAGGTCCGTGAATGTTGTAGGGGTTGGGGACCACACCAGTGGTGCCGTAGTAGCCGCGAACGTTGGCGGTCACGCCGAGCCGCATCGTTAACCAGTCTGTGCCCTGAATGTCGAAGCCACCCAGGTTGGCGCCCGGAATCAACGCCGGCCCGGCATTAAAGTGCGACGAGGCCAAGCCGCCGTAGACGTCGTACTTGTTGCGATAGTCCAAAGGCTTCAACGTCTCGTTCTGCAGCGAGGGCGCTTCCGGTATAGTCTGCGCAGGCGGAACTACCTGCCCTTCCGCAATGCTGCCCACCATCAAGCCCATACCCAACACACCCATCCCCAGAACACCAATTAACTTCAACCAAACCTCCGCGAACTGTACGCCACAGTAATCCTTAAGATACATTGCACGTCGCTTCCTGTCAGACGGCGGACGCGTTAGGCTGACGCTATGACGAAAGCGAAGCTGGCCGAAAGCAACTTCGCATCTCTCGCCGAGATGATGAACGCCTACGCCGAAGAAGCCGTGCACGCCGCCTGGAAAGACCATCGCCAGCGACTGGACCACAGCGAATTTTCGGTCGAGGTGCTGGAGCAGATACTCGACGGCCAGTCGGACGACGATCTGGAGTTCCAGACGCGCCTGTGGGGCAGCTACTTCGGCGAGGTCATCCGCCGGCGCTTCGGGGGTGAGTGGGAACTGACGCAGTATCCAGGGGCCGTTGCCGCGGTGCCGACCCTGGTGGTTCGAGGCGCCCGGCTCTATCCGCTCATGAAGGTTTACCGCCGGCTGACCCTGGGGCCCGAAGAAAACCTGGCCACTTTCTACAAGATGGTCTCGGGCCGTCTGGAAGGGAAGGATGGTCAAACCAAGGCAGGCAGCGAAGGCGTAATATGATTGGGCGCGGTAGTGCGTCATCCAGACCTGTGCCTACTGTGCGACAATAGATTTAAGCGGAGAAATTCCATGGGCGAACTTCTTACACCTACGCACCTGATTGTTGTTCTGGTGGTTGCACTTCTGATTTTTGGGCCGCGCAAACTGCCCGAGCTTGGTAAAGGTTTGGGCGAAGGAATGCGAGGCTTTAAGGACGCCATCAAGGGAAATCCGGATCCTGTCAAACAGGACACTCCCGCGCCCAAGTCTGAAGTGCCCACTGAAGTGAAGTAAATCCCTTACAGGGAAACCAGCACTACGGCTCCCAACGCCAGTGCCATTCCCAGCGCTTGACTCGACGTTGTTCGTTCCTTTAAGAACCAAGCCGCCAGCACAATCGTGACCACCGGGTAGAGCGACGCGAGCACCGCCGCTACATCCAGCCTTCCCTCCGTGGCGGATCGCATATAAAGCAAACTTCCGGTCGCCTCGAGCACGCCGGCGGATCCGGCAGCCCACAGAAACCGGTTTGCGCTTACCTGTTTACGCAAGCTGGCGCCTTGCCCCCGTAGCACTATCAACACCACAACCCCGGCTGCGAGCGTAGCGCTGGCCATGCGGGAATAGATGAGCTGCCAAATCAGCCCATGGGTACTGCCCACCTTCAAAACCACCAGAAACACGCCAAAACCCAGTCCTGATAGAGTGGCTAACCCAAGCGCCAGAGGACGAGGCCGTCCCGCCGGCGCATAGGCGATCAGCGCGATTGCCGCTGCGGCCAGCACGAACCCGGCAACCTGGGTGGATTTCGGACGGCCTTGAGTAAAAAAAGAGTAGACCACAGGAACCAGCGCCGTCAGTAGTCCGGTAAGCGCGGTCGTGAGGCCCATCTCGCCCAACGAAAGGGCCTGGTAATAAAGAATGAGGGCAAGGCCGCCAAAGGCTCCGGCGCACAGTCCAAGAAGCGCAAGGTGCTGGGGCGGAATCGGCGAATGCGTGCCAAGGGCGATCAGAAGCAGCAGCACCAGGCTGAGACTGTGAGCCAGGGCAACCACCATCACCACGTGAGCTTTGCGGGTAGCGAGGCCGCCGAGAAAATCGCTGGCCCCCCAAAAAGCCGACGCCGCCAGCCCCAGGCCGATGAAGCTCAGGCCCGGGCCTGCGACTGCGGTGGTCATCGCGAGAGGTTGGTTGCCGTGGGGTAATACCCCTTCTTGGCGACCACGTCGAGATTCGGCCGCAGCACGCGCACGTCGATGGTGCGGAATCTTCCATCCATGACTGGAACGTGACTGTAGTAGCCCAGCGAGTATTGGGTCCGGGCCAGGGCAGCCAGTTCGCCAAAGCTTCTCTGAATCCCATTGCTGGAAAATTCGGAGTATAGGTGCCCGCCGGTTGCATCGGTGTATCTGGGCAGAATGTTATCCGGGGAGAGTGGCAGCAGGGGAATCTTATGTCTGTCCAGATAGCCCAGGCCCCAGGTGGCTGAATCGCCTACCAGCGTGCCGTAAACCGCGACCTGGTTGGCTTCAAGGTAATGCACCACCTCGCCGAATTTGGCTTTGCTGCGCGATTCCTTGCCGTCACTGATCACGTAAATGATCCGCCGGAATTCCTTGGGCCGGGTGGAAAGAGCTTTGCCGGCGGCCAGAATGGCATCGTTCAGGGTGTGGATTTCTTTTTGGTAGACCAGGAAGCCGGAGTTCGCCCGCTGCGGGTCGAGATTCGGATCAACCGATCGGCCGTTGATGCTCGGACCGCCGGCAAGCGGGCCGCCCGTGATGGGGGGACCGTAGGAATCACCTTCCTTCTTCGACTGCGCCAGGACCGCGGGAACCCGGGCGCTCAACGCTGCAGTAAAGTCAGTCGGATTGTTGACTCCATCGGCATAGGTGAACACCGCGATTTCATCGGAAGGCGTGAAGCCTCCCTGGATCGCACGCAGGCTCTCGTTGACCTTCGTCATGGTGTCACGATCCAGGCTTTGGTCGATGACCAGCGCGACTGAGAGCGGCACGGCATCGGCGCTAAAAAAGGCGATGCGCTGGCGCACGTTGTTCTCGTAGATTTGGAAGTCGCGCCAGGTCAACCCGGCAACCTGTTGGTGCTTCTTGTCCAGAACCGTAACCGGCACCAGGACGTAATTGACCCGCGTGACAAAGGTCTGGAGACTCTTTTGCTCGGGCGCTGTCTCCTGGGGCTGTTGGTCCTGGGTGGATGGCTGGCCGGGCGTCGGTGTGGCCGCTGGCACCTCAGTGGTATTGGTGCCTTGGTCCAGAGCGGGCGCCTGAGAACCCCTGCCTGGAGTAACGCCGGAGGAAAGATTGCCCAGGCTATCCGGTTGCTGCGGTGTCGGAGCATCCGGCACGCTCGGACTTGGTGTGTTCGGCTGCTGTCCCAGCACGACAGAAGAAAACAACAATACGACTGCCAAGACACCCTGCCTCACTGAAAGACCCCCAGGCGGACGACTCGGTTCATTATTCACCTTCAGTCGTGCACACGCTTTGTGACTTACTATTGGAGACATAAGATTACCAGACGCGCCGCCGGCGTTGTAAGGCCTCCGAGGTATCGTTCCGCCATGCTTCACCGTCTAACCTCCATGAAATTTCGCCTGCACTCCCTGCGGGGAGTTCTGTTGTCTACTTTGATGTGCGCCGTGGTCTGCGGTTCTGCGGTACGCGGCGTGGCCCAGGTTGCGCCGTCCCCGGACGCCCCGCCTCAGGGGCCGGCAGGAGACCCAAATCAAGACGACCAACAGCAGCCGGTGGCCACCCTCAAGGTCAATGTCAACCTGGTAAGCCTCTACTTCACCGTGCACGATAAGCACGGATTGCTGATCCCTCACCTCACCAAAGATGACTTCAACATCCTCGAAGACAAGGCGCCGCAGAAGATCAAGAACTTCACCGCCGAAACCGACCAGCCTCTGACCCTCGGCATCCTGCTCGACACCAGCGGCAGCCAGCAGAACGTTCTGCCTATGGAGCAGCAAACTGGGGCCGCCTTCCTCAGCCGCGTTCTTCGTTCCAAAGATGAAGCTTTTCTCATCTCCTTCGATATCAACGTGGAGCTTCTTTCCGACTACACCAGCAACGCGCACGCGCTGTCCCGGGCCATGGACAAGGCGCAAATCAACACCGGAAGCGGCGGCGGTGGAATGCCCACGGGCACGCCCCGGGGCACGCTTCTTTACGATGCGGTTTTTCTCGCCACCCATGACAAGTTGCAACAGGAGACGGGCCGCAAGGCGATCATCATTCTTTCTGATGGCGAAGATCAGGGCAGCACAGAGAAGCTGCAGGGCGCCATCGAAGCGGCACAGAAAGCCAATACTATCGTCTATGTTCTTCTCATAGCGGATCGCGGATTCTACGGCCGCGGCATGTATGGCATGGGCTACTCGGGCGATGCGGTCATGAGACAACTGGCGGAAGCAACTGGCGGCCGGATGATCGACGTGGGCAATAACGGCAAGAAGATGGAAGATGCCTTCTCCCAGATTGAGGAAGAGCTGCGCACCCAGTATGTCGCCAGTTACACCCCTACCAACGACAAGCTCGACGGGTCGTATCGCAAGATCGATGTCCAGTGCAAGGGAGACGGCCTGAAGGCGCAGGCGCGCAAGGGCTACTACGCGATTCCGCCCGCGGACTGAAATTTGCTCTAAGATGTCGATCATGACATCGGATGCTTCTCTGCGTTATCCGATTGGAGGTCCCCGCAAAGCGGATTCGTTCACCGCTGAGGAGCGGAGCGCTGCCATTGAAGGTATCCGGCAACTGCCGAAGAACCTGCGTTCAGCAGTCGCGGGGTGGTCTGAGGAACAGCTCGAAACTCCCTACCGCCCGGGCGGTTGGACAGTACGGCAGTTGGTGCACCATGTCGCCGACAGCCACATGAATGCCTACAACCGGGTTCGCCATGGACTGACGGAAGACTGGCCGGTGATTTTTGCGTATCAGGAGAGCCGTTGGGCAGAGCTCGAAGATGCCCGCTCCGCCCCTGTCTCCACCTCGCTCGACTTGTTGGACGCGCTGCATACTCGCTGGGTGCGGCTCTTTTCCTCGCTCGACGAGCAGGACTGGAAACGCGGTTATACGCACCCTGAGAACGGCCGTCAGTCCATCGAACAAGCAGTCATCCTCTACGACTGGCATGGCCGCCACCACACCGCGCACGTGACCCAGCTCTCCAGACGCATGGGCTGGTCGTGAAGCAAATTGGAAATCCGCGACAAGCCTGAGGTCTCTCCTGGCGAACTCGCGAGTTTGCTGGAAGAATTTTTCGCCGGCCACCCTCGTGCCGCCTTGCTGGAGGATGGCCGGGTCATTTTTGAAATGGCTGCCGCCCAGTATTCGATTTCCGCTGAGCATGGCCGGTGCCTGCTTCATGTGTGGTCTGAAGAGCGGAACATGGTCCGCACGGTTACCGGTTTGGACGCGCGCAAAGAGGCGCTACGCATCCGCGTGCGCCGCCTGGGTACACAGCGTCCGCAATCGATCGAGGTGGTCAAAGATCGCGACCTGCGGACGCCCGCTACCCGCGCGCTTTCAAGGTCAAAGTATTTACAGCTGCTGGGGCGGCTCATATCTCGCCACTTTCACGAATACAAATTAGAGAGCCTCCGTTCGGCCATGGACCTGGAGCACAGTTTCGGCCCGGCGTATGCCCGAGGCTTGCTGGTGCGCGGGCAAGGCTGCTGGGCGCTCATTGGGGTCAACGCCGAGGAGAGCCAGGCGACCATCGACGGGGTGCTTACGCTGGGAATCCTGTGGCTGGCCTATTGCCGGGAACACACCGCCGGCAAACGCGTCTGCCACGGCCTCAGGATCCTGCTGCCTGCAGGCTGCGGTGCCACCACCCGGGCGCGCATGGCCTGGCTCAACCGCGAGCTGGCGCAATGGGAGCTCTACGAAGTGGGTGCAGGCAACGACGAGCTGGAGAGCATCGACACCCGGGACCAGGGCAATTTGAAGATGCGCCTGGTGCATGCCTTTAATCCGGAGACAGCACTCGAGCGAGCGCAGGATGGAGTGGCCCACGTCCTGCGCTTGCTTCCTCCGGGTATGCGGAGCTGGGTGACGGTGTCCGCACGCAGTGCCAATGAAGTGGGTATTTCGCTCTACGGGCTGGAATTTGCTCGTGTGCGCCAGGGCTTTGTCGCCGATTCCTTCGATCGCCGGGCGAACGTGACCTTCGGCGCGGGGGCCAGTGAGACGCCGTTGCTGGATGAGACCGAAGCCGGCTTTGCTGAACTGATGCGCAGGCTGTTCGAGAATCGCAACCCGCAAGGCAGTGCGCGCAACCCGCTGTTTCGTTTGCAGGCGGAATCATGGCTACAGTCCACCCTCGAAGGCGATCTTTCCCGCATCGATGATTGCCTGGGCGGAGATGTCGTCACCTACCGCCAGGTGCCCGCGTTTGCCGCAGCGGACCGCGCCATGCTCGATTTGCTTACGGTGACGCGTGCTGGGCGGCTGGCCATCCTTGAATTGAAAGCCGATGAGGATCTGCACTTTCCTCTGCAGGGCCTGGACTATTGGATCCGCGTGCACGCCGCAAACGGTTCTGGCGTGCTGGAGCAGAATGGATATTTTCCCGGCACACCGTTACTGCCTCAATCGCCGCTGATGTACTACGTAGTGCCGGCGCTTCGTGTGCATCCTTCGATGGAGACGGTGCTGCAGCACTTCTCACCGGCAGTCGCCTGGACCCTGGTCGCCTTGAATGAAGCCTGGCGCAGTGAACCAAAAGTCATCTTCCGCAAGCGCGGCGGCTCCGCCTAAGAAGAACAAAATGCCGCGGGAGAATAATCGAGTGGGCCACCCACTCAGGGTTTGGAGGCGGCAGCTTATTTCTACCGAGCTTACGAGCCAGCGAGCGCCGGTTCCGGCTGAGCAGCGAAGAACGCATCCACCGCGGCCAGGACCGCATCGCCGCTTTTCGCTTCATAAATACTCTTACGCAAGATAGCTCCGCCGGGCACTCCGTGTGTAAACCAGGAGGCAAACTGCTTCATTCTGCCGCCAATCGCGGCCGGTTCCTCGGTTTCTTCCATCAGCATGACAAAGTAATCGCGGATCATGCGATAGCGGTCCATCGGGGTCGGTTGGTCGTAGCAGCCGAAAGCCGTGTATTGCGCGATTTGCCGAAAAATCCAAGGATTCGCCGGCGCGGCGCGCCCGATCATCACCGCATCGCACCCGGTTTCCGCAACCATCGTGCAGGCATCCTCGGGAGTGCGGATATCCCCATTGCCAATGACCGGAATACGAATTGCGTCCTTGACTGCCGCGATGTATTCCCAGCGCGCCTGGCCGGAGTACCCCTGCTCCCGGGTGCGCGCATGCAGTGCGACCGCATTCAACCCGCTCTCCTCGGCAAGGCGTGCCAGGGGAACGCAGACAATGTGCTGGTCACTCCAGCCCATGCGGAACTTCACCGTGAACGGAATCCGCACCGCGGTCCGAACCCGCTCAAATATGGTTGCAATATGAGGCAGGTCCCGCAACAAACCACTGCCGCCGTTGCAGCTAACTACCCGCTTCGCGGGGCAGCCGAGGTTGAGATCAACCATGTCAAACCCGGCATCTTCGACAATCTTTGCCGCTTCCGCCAGGGTGGTAGGATCGGAGCCGAAAAGCTGCGCGGATATAGGGTGCTCGTCCTCGTCGTAAGACAGGTAACGCTTGCGCTTCGATTCCCTCATGCGCGACAGGCCGTCCGCCGAGGTGAACTCGGTCATGATCAATCCGCATCCCGACTGCTGATTGCTGATCGGTGCTTCCACCAGGTGACGGGCATCGCCACTCTCTTGCCCGCTAAAAACGCTGGCGTTGCGAATGAAGCGGCGAAAGACCGTGTCGGTCACTCCAGCCATCGGCGCCAGCACGGTAGCCGGGGCCACCAGCACCCCGCCAATCTCGACCGAGGCCGGCACCCGAGCCATCAGCGGCATGCTGTTCTCGCGCGGATTGTCCCAGCTCTTCTTCATCGAGACTTTTTTCATCAAACCTACGCACCAAGGCCTACACAACAAAGGCCTCCGTCGCCGGAGGCCTTGTTCTGGAAGGACCAACCGCGGTTACTTCGACGCGGGAGCTGCCTTGCCGGAGTCGGACTTGGCATACTTGCGGCGGAAACGCTCCACACGCCCTGCCGTATCCACCAACTTCTGCTTGCCGGTGAAAAACGGATGGCAGGCAGAACAGATTTCCACGTGGATATCGCCCTTATGTGTTGAGCGCGTTTCAAATCCGGTGCCGCATGCGCACTGCACCCGGATCTGCTTATAATTTGGGTGTATTCCCTCTTTAGGCATTTTGAAAAACCCTTCCTGCAAGCCTGGAACACAAGGCTCGAAACTACATTTTAGGTCATTTGGTGCTTTCTTTCCACTCTTGCACCTTTTGCTAGCCTGGCGACGGCTGCTCTCTTCAGGTAAGTTGGGCATAGTCCCCCATGAGTACTCTTTGCCCTATTTGTGAAGACTCCGGCCTGCGATTGATTGTCCAACCCGATGGCGAGCGTTACGCCCAGTCCTGCGAATGCCGCTTGCAAGTGCGAGCGTCCCGACTACTCAAGCGGGCGGCGATCCCCAGAAGATACGAGCACTGCACCCTGGATACCTTTGAACCCGGCTATGGTCAGGCGGACCAATCCCTGGCGGCCGCCTACCTGATGGCGCGTCAGTTCGTCAGCGGGTATCCCGTGACCACCGAAGGACGAGGGCTTCTTCTCACCGGAAGCGTGGGTGTCGGCAAGACGCACCTGGCGGTGGGAATCGTGCAGGCTCTGATCGTTGAAAAGGGTGTTCATGCTCTCTTCTGCGATTACCGGGAACTCCTCAAGCGCATCCAGGAGTCGTACAACCCTCAGGTTGCAAGCACAGAGCTGCAGATTCTGACGCCCATTTTTGAGGCGGAGGTACTGATCCTGGATGAGTTAGGGGCTCAGAAACCCACCGATTGGGTTTGGGACACGGTGGCGCTCATCCTCAACACACGTTATAACGACAAGCGAACCACTTTGATTACCACCAATTATCCCAATGCGCCGGCGGCCCTGGCGCGCAGTGCCGACAAGGCAATCCGCGAAGAGACGTTAGGGGATCGTATTGGAGAACGCATGCGTTCGCGTCTCGCCGAAATGTGTGTAGAGGTAGAGATGCGCGGCAACGATCTGCGCCAATCCGTAAAGAAAGCCCGCTTCGGCTGACCTGCTCCCGACAGGTACAATTTCGATGATGCCGGCCCAAGACGAAGACCCAGGCTTCCTCGCCTCCCATCAAACCCGCGAAGCGACCTCATGGCTACCGTGGATCGTTGCCGCGCTTGTTATCATCCTGGGTCTGGGGTTTCTCGTCGTGGTGGGAGGCCGTACTCACCCGGACACTTCGTCGAACGGCACCGGCATGGCCAGTGCAGACCCCTATGCGGCCAAGCTGTCCATCAGCGGCCTGCAAATGAGCGAGGCTACCAGTTTTTCCGGGGCTAAGGTCACTTACATTGACGGCCAACTCGCCAACTCGGGGGATAAAACTCTCACTGCGATTACCGTCCAGGTCGGTTTCCATAGTGATGTGGGCCAGTTTGCTCAAAGGGTGGCGCTTCCCCTGAGTTTTATCCGTACCCGCCAACCCTATGTCGATACCGAGCCGGTTTCCGCAGCTCCGATCGAACCCGGCCAGACCCGGGACTTCCGCTTGATTTTCGACGCTGTCCCTGCGGACTGGAACCTGCAGTTTCCCGAAATCCGGGTCATCAGCGTGCGTGCGAAGTAGGGTGGCAGCTTTGTTATCTCTAGTACCTAGGTAATTACTTTGGCTCTAGGGCGAGCATTTTTTTCGCACCGACTAGAGAAAAGTGCACGTTTTCCACTGCTGTTTTACCTTACAAAATTATCCACATGTCCCACCATTACCGACGTCAATTTATCTATAATCAGTAAGATAACTATTTTCTTTTGGAAATTTTTCTGATTGGCCAAAGACTTGCACTAAGTGCTGGCAAGGGAGTGAGCGAGCGGTGTGCTCGCCTTCACCAGGCTAGGTAGTGGGCCGACAAAGGGACCAACGTGAATAAATGTACTGGAACCCCGGGTTCGATCGCAGCCATTTTGCTGGCCGCCAGCTTAGGCGTGCCCGCGATGGCGCAGGGTGCCCCGGCGGCGAATGGCGCTCCGCAGACCAGCGCCACCCCAGCGGCACCGGCTTCGACCCCGGCAACTACTTCAGGTGCCGCAACCGATTCTTCCACGTATGCGACTGGGCAACCGCTTCCCGCCAAGTCCAACGAGGGCTTTTGGGGCAAAATGAACCCCTTGGCCCGGAAGAAGTGGGTCAACCGCCAAGTAGCACCTGTAAAAGATCGGTTGAATGAACTCGATCAGCTACAGGCGAAGAACGCAAATGACATCAAGGATGTAGACGCGCGGGCCCAGGCGGGTATTCACCAGGCGCAGACAACTGCCGATGCAGCAAATCAGCAGGCATTGCAGGCCAGCACACAGGCCGGGCAAGCGCAGCAACTGGCACAGCAGGCAAATACGCAGACTGGTCAGTTGAACACCACGGTCAGCAACCTCGACCAGTACCAACAGGTTGCGGACACCGAGCTTCACTTCCGTCCTACCCAGGTCGGGTTGAACGATAAGGCGAAAGAAGCATTGGATCAGGTAGCTACTCAGCTACAGGGTCAAAAGGGTTACATCGTTGAGGTGCAGGGTTACTCGCACGCTCACGGCCAAGTTGGAATACAGAAATCTCAGGATATGGCAGATGCCGTCGTACGCTACCTAGTCGTCGACCACCATGTGCCGGTGTACAGAATTTATCGCTTGGGGATGGGTAATGCCCCTCGCGAGGAAACAGCAGATTCCGGCAAAAGCGGTACGGTTGTCCACGTAACGCTGATGCACAACAGTCTTGCGGCTTTGAACTCGCCATCGAGTGGCGGTTCTCCAATAGGCGCGACGCAGCAGTCGAACCCGCAGCCCTCCCCCCGGAATGCTGCGTCGCAGCCCCAAAACTAAATAAGCCGCTAAAAAGCTCTCACACAACGAGAGAACCAAGGCAGATTGGCCCCTCACCCGAGGGGCCCTTTTTTTGCTACCAAGTACTGCAAGAGAACCCCAAGTCTAGGGCAAATCTGTTACTGCTGCGCAAGCCATATTGCGCCATTTTCCAACAGAACCCGAGCAACGGCTATTGTGGGAGATCCTGCCGCGCCGCCCGGTGGATCGCAAGCAGATTTTCCAGTAGCGGCCTCAGATCTTTGAGATTGAGCGCATTCGCCCCATCCGACTTGGCGTTGGCCGGATCATCGTGAACTTCCAGAAACAAGCCGTCGACACCGGCAGCGACGGCGGCCCGGGCAAGAACCGGGATAAACTCCGGTTGGCCTCCAGACCGGCCCCCCGCCGAGGAAGGGGTCTGCACCGAGTGGGTGCCGTCGAAAATCACCGGGGCAATCTTGCGCATAATGGCCAAAGAGCGCATGTCCACCACCAGGTTGTTGTATCCAAAGCAGAATCCGCGCTCCGTGAGAGTGACCCGCGGATTGCCGGCGCCCGCAACCTTTTCTACTGCATAGCGCATATCCCACGGCGCAACAAATTGCCCCTTCTTGATGTTGACCGCCCGCCCGGTCCGGGCTGCCGCCAAGAGCAGGTCGGTCTGCCGGCAGAGAAACGCGGGAATCTGCAGGACATCCACCGCTTCGGCCACCCGCTCGCAGTCGTCCGGCTGGTGAACATCGGTGATCACCGGCAAACCCGTGGACTCGGCAATGCGGCGCAGAATCCCTGCGCCCTCTTCCAGGCCAGGCCCGCGAAATCCTTTGGCGGAGGTGCGGTTCGCCTTATCGTAGGAGGCTTTGAAAATGTACGGGAGCTCGAGGTCGCTGGTGATTCGCTGAATCGAATCCGCCATGAACCGCGCGTGGGTCTCACTCTCAATCACGCAGGGCCCTGCGATCAGGAACAGCGAGCCCGACCCGACACGCACTGTGCCGATCTCAAAGTCGTTCATTGCACGGACTGGGAGAGACGGTCCTGGTTAACGGATTCCGATTGTGACCGCAGGCGGTTCTGGTAAGACGCGGCAATAAAGGCACGGAACAGTGGATGCGGCTCCAACGGTTTAGATTTGAATTCGGGGTGGAACTGGCAGCCCAGGAAGAAGGGATGGCCGGGGATCTCGACGATCTCCACGTAGGTCGAATCCGGCGTAGTACCGGTGATGTTCAGCCCCGCGCCTGTCAGCAGCGCCTCATATTCCCGGTTGAACTCGTAACGATGACGGTGCCGTTCGCTGATCTGGGTCGCCTCATAAGACCGGGCTGCGATGGAATCCTCTGCCAGAACGCACGGCCACGCGCCCAGGCGCATGGTGCCGCCCATTTCCTCCACGCCCGTCAGCTCGCGCAGTTTGAAGATGATACGGTGGGGAGTCGCCGGGTCGAATTCGCTCGAGCTGGCGCCCGCCAGGCCGCAGACGTTGCGGGCAAACTCTATGCAGGCGGTTTGCATGCCCAGACAAATACCGAAGTAGGGAACAGCATTTTCGCGCGCGTAACGGATGGCGTTGAGCATGCCTTCAATGCCGCGCTTGCCAAATCCACCCGGAACCAGGATGCCGTCAAAACCGGCGAGTTGCTCTACGTATTGCCGGTCTCCGGGGTGTCTGCTCTCCAGACCCTCCGCTTCGATCCAGGTGACCCGCAGCTTCAAATCGTGGGCCAGGGCGCCATGAACCAGAGCCTCCTTCAGCGATTTGTAACTGTCTTCATACTCGACATATTTACCCACGATGCCGATCGAGACCTCGTCGCGCGGGTGGTAGCAGCGATCCACCAGCTCTTTCCACCGCGTGAGGTCAGGTTCTTTGGCCTCGATGTGGAGATACTTCAGCGCCAGCTTGTCGACGCCCTCCTGCGCGAAGGTCAGGGGCACCTCGTAGATCGAGGCCACATCTTTGGCGGCGATCACTGCACGCTCCTCAAGATTGCAGAAGAGGGCAATCTTGCCCTTGATCTCGTGCGAGAGGAAGCGGTCGGTGCGGCACAACAGAATGTCCGGCTGAATTCCGATGGAGAGCAATTCCTTTACCGAGTGCTGGGTGGGCTTGGTTTTCAGCTCCTGGGCAGCGCCGATCCAGGGCACCAGCGTCACGTGCACGAAGACCGTGTTTTCCCGCCCAAACTCCTGCCGCATCTGGCGAATTGCTTCCAGGAACGGCAGCGATTCGATGTCTCCCACCGTGCCCCCGATTTCGACAATGGTCACGTCATTGTCGGTAGCCACCTTGCGCATGGCGTTTTTGATTTCGTTGGTCACATGGGGAATCACCTGGACCGTCTTGCCCAGGTAGTCGCCGCGCCGCTCCTTGGTGATGATCTGCTCGTAAATGCGGCCGGTAGTCAGATTATTGTCGCGGCTCAGCCGGGCGTGGGTGAAACGCTCGTAGTGCCCCAGGTCGAGGTCGGTTTCCGCGCCGTCATCCGTCACGAATACTTCGCCGTGCTGGAAAGGGGAAAGGGTCCCTGGGTCGACGTTGAGGTAAGGGTCGAACTTCATCAGGTTCACGCGCAGACCGCGGCTCTCCAGCAGGCACCCAATGGAGGCTGCGGCCAGACCCTTGCCGAGGCTGGACACAACTCCGCCGGTCACAAAGATGTACTTTGCTGACATTGCTTCTTCACCTTTTTAATGTGGATGGGATTGGCGCACCGGGTAGGCACATACAAGTATCGCAGGAAGTCAAAACGAATGGAAGATAGAAGTCGTCTAAAGTAGTTACGAGGTTATGTCGCCGTGCGCATCCTGCTTCTCCTCGTGCTGCTGTTGTCGAGCATTGCCCTCTGCCATTCAGGGCTGGCACAGGTTCCGAACCAGCGCCTGATCCTCAAAGATGGCTCCTACCAGATAGTTACGAAGTACCAGAAGGTAGGCGACCGGGTGCGATACTACAGCGCGGAACGTGGGCAATGGGAGGAGATCCCAGAAAATCTCGTGGATTGGGCGGCGACCGAGACCTATGCGAAGGAACATAAACCGGGTGCACAGCCTGCTGCAGAACCGGAGACCCCCGTGTCCCCCACGATTCCCGAGGCGGCAGCGATCGACAAAGAGGAGCAGCACGCGCGCGCGCGGACCCCGTATGTTTTGCCGGGGCTTCGCCTCCCCGACCAGGACGGAGTTTGGGCGCTCGATACGTTCCATGACCAGCCGGAACTCGTCGCGTTAACCCAGAATTCGGGCGGTGTGAATCGCGAGACCGGTCACAATGTCTTGCGTTCCACGCTGAACCCGCTTGGGGGCATCCAGCAGAGCGTCCAGATTCCCGGTGCGGAATCGAAGATCAAATTACATGTGAACGACCCCGCGATCTACGTCAGCATTACCGGTGTTGACGACAATGAAGCGGATGCCTCTGCGGTGACAGTGGATACGCACGGCGCGGCGTCGGTGAAGGACAAGAATGGGTTCAGTTCAGCCAACAGCAACTACGCCATCGTGCGCGTGCGCAGTAACTTCAAGAAGGATTACCGCGTAGTCAGCGGCATCAAGATCGGTATGGCTGGGAAGGTGTCGCAGACCGAAGACGTCATTCCGACCACGTCTCAGGTTCTGCCCGGAAATCGATGGGTCAAGCTGATCCCACAGCAACCTCTGACGATTGGCGACTACGCGCTGATGGAAGTGCTGGCGCCCGGCGAGGTAAACCTCTCTGTGTGGGATTTCCGCATCGATCCCCAGGGGCCGGACAACAAGAACGCCCTCATACCCCTGCAAAGGTCAAGCGACAACGACCGGTAGTGCTTGACGCTGCGAGTTTTCGTCACTAGCGTCAAAGCTAAATGGAACCCCAAGAGCCAACCATGGACGAGACGCTCCGGCTGATTCAAGAGGAGGATCGCTTTCGGGCGGAAGTTCGAAAAGGCGTTGAACAAGCTGATCGAGGCGAGTTCATCGAGGAAACAGAGATGGATGCTCGTGTGGAGCGGATGCTTCGGCGTTGAATGCATCGACGTTGGATATCCGTAGCAATTTCCCGTCCCTCAGAATGAACGTCGCTTTTGGTCTCTATTCCCGCCACCAGTCGCCGGGTGCCCCACCCTTCGCGCTTTTTGCGAAGGGTGGGATCGTCAAATCTCACCTTCTGCCTACCGCAACAGCAGACATATCGGTGTACCGAAAAAACGTGCTCTTGCGTGCACCATATGTTATTCTTAATCTGCGCTAAATTGTTTGGTTGTCAGCCTTTTTCGTGCTCTGAACCAGGCTGCCTGCACTTGACCTCTTTCTTTCGAAAGCCGGTCCGATACCGCCCAAGCCCTTCAGCGTAGTCGTCGCGGAATTCGCGCCGACGGTAGGAAGCACGCGCTTCCCTGGCATGGTGCGGTTTACGGGCGATGCTTGGCGATTCCGCCAATACCCCCTCCGCAGCGCGACAAAACTGCACATCTTTCGGTGCGGTTCAAACAGTGCCAGATCAGCATCTTCAGCCCGAAGGCCGAAGCCGGCAGTCATCCTTATGCCGCTAAGAAGGCCCTCTGGTTCTTCATTGGATCGCCGCGCGGACGAAGCCGCACGGAGATGAACAGAACTCCAGGTCTGACAAGCAGACCGGAAGCAAGGGATTTAATTTTGAACGAATTTTCAGCATTACCTATTTCGGCGAACCTCAAACAGCGTCTCGCCAAAGCCAATTTTGTTACCCTCACCCCCGTACAAGTGGGCGCCATTCCTCCGGCGCTCGAGGGCCGGGATGTCCTGGCGACGGCGCAAACCGGTACCGGGAAGACGCTCAGCTTCCTCATTCCCATCATCGAGAAGCTGCAGAAATCGCAGGCAAAAGTTGCCAGCGCACTGATCCTCTTACCCACCCGCGAGCTCGCCATGCAGGTGCAACAGGCCTGCGCGCAATTGATCAGTTTCCCCACCGCGTTGGTCGTCGGTGGCATGGCCGAGGGCCCGCAACTGGATAACATCCGTCGCGGTGCACGCCTCATCGTCGCTACTCCAGGCCGTTTGGAAGACTTCATCGGGCGCAAGCTGGTGAAGCTCAACCAGGTCGAGATCCTGGTCCTTGATGAGGTGGATCGCATGCTCGACATGGGCTTCAAACCAGCCATCCGTCGCATTGTTGCCGCCATCCCTCCGGTGCATCAAACACTCTGCTACTCGGCAACGCTCGAGGGTGCAGTGCGCGAAGTCGCCGGCGACTACCTCAAGAGCCCGGTGCGCGTCGAAATCGGTTCCGTCCTCAAGCCGGCAGAGAACGTTAAGCTGCAGACCTTTGAAGTCAGCTCGGATCGCAAGTTGCCCTTACTGGAACACCTGCTCCGTTCGGAAGATGGAAGCTTTCTGGTCTTCGTCCGCACCAAGCACGGCGCAGAACGGGTGGCCAAGAAACTCGTCCACGCTGGTTGGAAAGCGACCAGTATTCATGGGGACCGCAGCCAGTCCCAGCGCAACGCTGCATTGCGCAGCTTTGCTCAGGGTGGACATCGCGTCCTGGTGGCCACCGATGTTGCCGCCCGCGGTATCGATGTAGACCACGTGGCGCACGTCGTTAACTACGACATGCCCAAGGTCGCCGAAGATTTCGTGCACCGTGTTGGCCGCACCGGCCGCGCTTCCCGCAGCGGCGTAGCCTCTACCTTTGCTTCTCCGGAAGAGAAGGGTGATCTGAGGAAAATCGAGCGAGCGTTGCGCATCAACATGCAGCGCTTTCGGGTGAAGGATGCTCTCCCGTTAGCCGTTTAACTCATCGGCAAACCAACAAAAAAGGGAAGCCCGCCGGGCTTCCCTTTTTGTCGTCTGGAGTGAGCCTACTTTTTCGGTTGGGTAGCGATGATCTTGGCGCGGATCTTGTTGTAGGTTGCCTGCGGAATGACCTTCTTATTGACCAGATCCGTCTTGGTTTTGTAGGGCCTGCCGTCGATGATCTTCTGCGAATAGACATCGCCAATTCCGGGCAGCGCACTGAGGTCGGCTTTGCTGGCCGAGTTAATATCTACCAGTGCTGGAGCGGCCGGGGGCGTGGTCTGCGCCATCATGGCGTGACTGATGGAGGGTCGCGCGCCCGGCTGGGCCATGGCCGCACCGCCCACAAGACCCAACGCCAGCAATATGGTCAGAGTTTTCTGTGACAGGCCCTGCAATTTTCCAGTCATCATCATGGTTCTCTCTCCTGATCGCTTTCTTGTTGCAGCGCAATGCTACACGAAACGATCGCTACATGATCTGGGTCGAGTGAGGAGCAGAGATTGCTTTGCGCCGGTCCAGTTCGCCGCGCACCATATTCAGCCCGTAAATACAGGCCTCGAACGAACCGGAAAGCCGAGCGAAAAACGGCGCCTCCTGCTTGTACTCGAAGAGATCGAATTGAGAAACGATGTAGTAGCTTTCTTTGCCCGCCTGCACCATCTCGAAAAAATTCTCCCGGTCCTGCAGCCCCCAGCGATGCATCGACTCCGGATACATCCCGGTAAAAAACAAGGTGTAGTCGCCAATATGTTTCCGGCGCTCCCTTTCCTCTCCGAAGGACGATGCCGTGCCGTGCACCGGATCGGACGCGACCAGCATCTCCCCGACTTCGCGCACAGGATTCCCGGCTGCGTCGCGAATGCGATAGATGTTTTCCGCATGGCAAAATTCAGTGAGCAGATCGGCGACGTAGCTGGAAATTTCGGCGTCGCGCAAACCAAGGCGTGAGTCGTAGCACTCGGAAACGACTTCGTGGAAGAGCTGGCGTAAGGAATGCTCTTGCGGGATCAAAGTCCACCTCCAATGACGGCTGGTGTTTGTTCCTTGCCAAAGGCTGCTGAGCTAGTGCGGTGCTCCGCAGCCGCTTCATTTGTCTATCTTTGACTCGAAGCTTAAGCGATTTGTTGCGGATTACAAATAGATGAATGTAGTGTTACGGAAAATTTTTGGCAGTCACGCGAGGCAAGTGCGAAATTGAACCTCGTCAGACAATAGAGATACGCCGTTCGGAGGATTGATTTCGTGACCCCTAAGAAAACTTCATCGAAGACGAGACCGCGCAAACACGGTGCTCGCGCAGGCTCCTCGCCGGGCGATCCGCAGTTTGGGCAGCCTTTGCCGAGCCCCGACCCCACCGGATTCAAGGTACCCGTTACCGACGAAGGTGACTACAGTAAGGTCAATGCAACTCTGCTTCAACCCGTGCCCGCGCCAACAGTAGCGGCGGTGGAACCCATTCTTGAATTGCAAGAGGTCTTCGGTAGTGCAGGCGTTGCTAAAATCGCCGCCCTCCAACAAGCGGGACAAATTGTTTTCCACGCGGTGGGCGACACTGGCAGCGTCAGGGGTCCGTCTTCCCAATCTCTTGTGGCGGACAAAATGGTAAGCGACTTCACCGAAGATGATCCTGCAGATGTACCAAGTTTCTTCTTCCATATCGGTGACGTGGTCTACAACTTCGGCGAAGCGCAGTATTACTACGATCAGTTCTACGATCCCTATCGCGACTATCCCGCGCCCATCATCGCGATCCCTGGAAATCACGATGGAGAGATTTATGCGGGTGATCCGCAGCCCACACTGGATGCCTTCCTGAGAAACTTTTGTTCTGCCGGCTCCGAGCACACGCCGGAAGCCAGCGGCCTGGTGCGCACTTCGATGATTGCGCCGGGCGTCTTCTTCACGCTCGAGGCGCCTTTTGTCCGCATCCTGGGCCTCTACAGTAATGTGCTTGAGGATCCGGGGGTCATCTCGAGTGAGGGCGTTAAATCCTCTCCGGTAACCGACCAGCAGCTGAATTTCCTGACTGCGGCGCTGACTCGGGCGAAGTCTTTTTCCGGGGCTGTGATCGTTGCCGTACATCACCCGCCGTTTACTTACGGCACGAATCACTCCGGCAGCCCGGTCATGCTTCAGGACCTGGACAAGGCCTCCCAATCTGCGGGGTTTTGGCCGCATGCCTATCTGTCTGCGCATTCGCACAATTACCAGCGTTACACCCGGGCCATTGCCGGCATAGACATTCCGTATCTGGTGGCGGGCGGAGGAGGGCATAACGTAGTCAAGCTGCAGACCAGCGGCAACGGCAATGCACTGCGCACTCCGATGAAGGTTAACCCGACGCTGACGTTGGAGAACTATGACGATACCAATTACGGCTACCTGCGCATCGTGGTGGACACGACAAATTTGCGCATCGAGTATCACCCGGCATCGGACGGCGCCGGCTCCAAAACCCCAAATGACACAGTGACAGTCAATTTAAAGACTCGAGCTGTGAGCTGATAGGAAGCAAACAAAAGGGCCGGCGATTCTCGCCGGCCCTTTTCGTTCCGTGCGCGTATTACCGCGCAGCGACTGGTTCGCCGGCGCCCATCTTGGTCAGACGGTCGGCCAACATTTTCTCCAGCTTTTCAAGAGCTTCGCTGAAGCCTTCGATTCCTTCCTTCAGCTTGTCGTGAGCCATTTGATCTTCTGCGTGCATCTTTTCAAAGATTTCTTCATTCATCGGAATCTTCTCGATCTGCAGCTTCTTGGCATTCTCCGGATCAAGCTTGCGGGGCAGATCGGCTGGCGTGTTTTTGAGTTCTTCCAACAGCTTCGGGGCGATGGTAAGCAAGTCGCACCCTGCCAGTTCCTTAATCTCGCCAATATTGCGGAAGCTTGCGCCCATCACCACGGTCTTGTAACCGAACTTCTTGAAGTAGTGATAGATTTTGGTCACCGACTGCACGCCCGGATCTTCAGCGCCCTGATAATCCTTACCGGTATTCTTTTTGTACCAGTCGAGGATCCGGCCCACGAAGGGCGAAATCAACGTCACCTTCGCTTCCGCACAAGCGATTGCCTGGTGCACGCCGAACAGTAGCGTCAGATTGCAATGAATGCCTTCCTGTTCCAGCCGCTCCGCCGCTTTGATGCCCGGCCAGGTGGAAGCGATTTTGATCAGTACCCGTTCCCGCGAAATACCAGCCTGATCGTACTGCTGGATAAGATCGTGCGCCTGCTTGATAGTGGCTTCGGTGTCATAAGACAGCCGCGCGTCCACTTCGGTAGAGACCCGGCCTGGAACAATGGCCAGGATCTTTTTGCCAAACGCTACCGCGAGATGGCGGAAGGCAAGATTGGCAACGTCCTTATCTTTGGCTTGCGGTCCTAGCTGCTTCTTGGCCTCAAGCAACACGCCATCCACAATCGGTTGATACTCCGGCATCTCTGCAGCTGCGGTCAGCAGAGAAGGATTTGTCGTTGCGTCCTGGGGCTTGTATTTCTCAATCGATTTGATATCCCCAGTATCGGCGACGACGACCGTCATTTCGCGAAGCTGTTCGAGCAGTGTCTTGGCCATGCATATCTCCTTGCGTTCACCTTCAAGTGTAAGCCTTCACACTGGTCAGATTCTTAAAATTGAAATAGGGTTCATGCCTTCACGGGGTTGGCCAGGGTTCCGATCCCCTCGACCGTTACCGCCACCACATCGCCGGGCTTCATGGCGGCCACGCCTGCCGGCGTGCCGGTGAGGATCAAGTCTCCTGGATACAAGGTCATGGCCGCGGTAATGTAGCGCAACAGAAAATCGATGGAGAAAATAAGGTCTCGGGTGTTGCCGTCTTGCCGCAGCTCCCGGTTGAGGTGAGTGGTGACGCCGATGCCTGCGGCGGGATCTACTTCGTCGGTCACCACCGGCCCTACAGGGCAGAACGTATCGAACCCTTTAGCCCGAGACCATTGCCCATCTTTTTTCTGCAGGTCTCTGGCGGTTACGTCGTTGGCGATTGTGTAACCCCGGATATAGTCGCGCGGATCCTCATCCATTCCGATCTTGCGACAACGTTCGCCAATCACGATGGCGATCTCTCCTTCGAAATCGACCCGCTGCGAAAGTTCTGGAATGAGGATCGCCTCGCCCGGGGCCAGAAGCGCCGAGGGGGCTTTGAGGAAAAGTAGCGGTTCGGCCGGAACCTCATTGCCCAGTTCTGCGGCATGCTCGCGGTAGTTGCGACCCACGCAGACAATCTTCGAAGGATTTACCGGGACCAGCGTTCGCGCTTCCTCGAGTGGCAAGGGATCGAACGTATCCGCCGCCCGCTCCACATAATCGCTGGCCGGGCCTTCCTCGAAGGGCAGGATCAGACGATCGACCCATAGCTGGCCGGCGCGATCGACCACTTCTGCATATTGCGCACCATGGACGGTTTGAAGGCGGCAGTACTTCATGGGCAACTCCTCTCGTTAGAGCAATTTCGCATTTACTGTGGCCTGGCAAAGATCACGAGGAGTGGTTTTCCTTGAGAGAAAACCACGACAAGGCCTGCTGCTTCGGTCTACACCAATTGCGAAACTGCTAGCGGGCCGGTAGGGTCTCGTTGACCTCAGGGGAACGGTTGCTCTCGTTGCCTGTTTGATCCACCGCCGAAACACAATAAGCATACGTGTGCCCGGCCTCCACCCCGGTATCTCTGTACGAGGTCTCCACCCCTGCCGATGCGATTTGCCGGGCCGCCACGCCTCCCTGAAGATCACGGCGATAGATGTGGTAGGCCGCCAGATCGGGATCGCTATCTGGCATCCATGAGAGATCGATCGCGCCTGCAGCCGAATCGGCGACCGCGACCAGACCCTGGGGAACGGCAGGTGGAAAGGTGTCTTTGGTCAAAATCTCGATGGGCGCGCTTAGCGGGCCCTGGATCTCGACAGACTGCCCGCCCGAGGCCAGGGTGGTCACCCGCTCCAGCGTGTAGCGATACCGCTGGTTCAAAAGCGCTGATGCATCGATCCCATGGCCCGGATCAACACCGTCCTGGGTGTGCACCGCCAGCGTCTGCGCCGCAGGTGGCGGGGCGGGAGCTAGCGGCGACCGGCGCGTCTCTGCAGCCGCCGGCAGGGTCAATTGCACCCGCTCGATGCGCATGACCACCGCATGTCCGGGGTCCGGCACTGGTCTCCAGCTCAGCAAGACACCCTCGGGGCGCATCTGGGATGTTATTCCAGTGACGGCAGCTGGACTGCTGCCGGCGGCGCTATAGGCTGGGTTCGACGGGCCGGCGGATTTCCCCGCGTGGTTACGCAAAAACACTTCGTAGCGCAGCAGTCGATCCGGCTTCTGCGCCAGGTCAGACGGCAGACTATCGCTGTAGCTTCCTGCTGCACCAGGTGCCACGTCCAGGGTGGTAACCTCGCTGCACGCAGCGTTCTCGGTCGCTCGGCACACCGCGACCGTGACCGGATGGCGGAGAACCACCCGGTCCGTGGTCCGCTTCGGCATGGTCCACGTCAGGTGAACTGTATTGCCAATCCGGGTTGCGGAAAGGTTCGCCACCGGTATCGGCAGGTTGAGGCTGGGAGGCTCCGGGGCGGCGGGTGATCCGCAGCCAGTCAGTGTGCGCGCCAACACCAGCGCGAGAGAGGGGACCAGGAGCTTCCGATTCATGCTCTCCCAACGTAAATCATTCTTTCGCTGATGGCAGAATGGCAAGCCAGCCGCAGTCAGGCGTGGCCTCCGCTTATTTCATCAAATTGTGGAAATCCAATTCTGCCTCAGGGAACGTACTAAAGAGTCACCGATTAGTCCCGATGAACCGGTCAACTGAATCAGATCGGCGATCATCTGGTTTTCCCGTCGGCCCCTCGGCTACCAGGTTAGTCCGCCAAATCCATGTTCATGAAAAATAAATCTATTTTGTCCTTAGCAACATATTGAGTAAGAATCACATCAGATTGACAATACGAATAACGAGTGCAGGAGCTGTACAGTGGAAACCAAAGAGTCCGCGGCAAATACTCAGATTGATCCCGCAAGTGCAGAATCCTTCATCGCCGAAAAGCGCATCGGCGAGCGCATTAAGCGTCTACGCCTGAAAAAATCGATGGGCCTGGTGGAACTTGGCCGGCACACTGGCCTATCCGCCAGCTTTCTTTCCCAACTGGAGACTGGGCGCGTCGTGCCCACGCTGCGCAACCTGGCCCGGGTGGCCATGGTCTTCAGCAAAGACTTGTCATATTTCTTTGAAACTGAACCACACACGCTTTTCCGTGTTCATCGGAAAAAGGAGCGTGTTCGGCTGCCTCAAACCGGAGTAGACGATCCTACCTACTACTTCGAGAGTCTTGGATACATGGTTCCTGACCGGCAGCTGGACCCTTACTTTGCGGAATTTGTTCCATTAAAGAAGAACATTGAGATCCGTCCCCACGTGCATCCCGGATATGAGTTCCTTTACATCCTCGAAGGCGAGTTGGAGATCCGGCACGCGGACAAGACGCATGTGCTCACTCCGGGCGATGGGGTTTACTTTGACGCCAGCACGCCTCACAGCTACCGCTGCGCCGGCAAGTCCGCGGCCCAGGCGATCATTGTGACCATGCACCAGTTGCAATCGCCCCAACCGGCCATGAATCTCCGGCCGCTGGGAGGAGCGATGAGCACCAAGGGCTCAGCAGTGAACCCGCAGCCGGGAAAATCCTCAACCGTCCCGTCGCCCGTTCGCCTGAAAGACAACGCCGCGACACAGCAGTAGCAAACCATACCGGAAACGGCGACGAAACCGCCCGTCGCTCCAAAATCAAGCTGCAACCTCTACCCATTGTCTATTCGTCCGAGCTATTTCATGTTCTTTGGTGGGCCGTTGGCCCACCGAAACTCCGGTGTCGGGTTTTACCAGCTGCGGAAAAGTCCGAGGCTACCCATCCGGGGCTGGAACAGGTCCGATCCCTCGGGACTAAAGAGCTTGCAGGGTCGCATCCGCCAGCTCAGGCTCTGGCTACTGGCAGGAAGAAATTCTCAACCTCTCGCCAGCTGGAAACCCGCCGAAAGCCTGTCACCCTCGCATTATGAGGAGCAGAGAAAAGAATTGCTTTCCCGCTGAACCGCTCGAAATGACGGTAAGAGTCATCGATCAGGTAGTCGGCGTGCAAGATGCTCTTGTCCCCGCAAAAAACAAAGTGGGTCGGCGGAATGAAGGGAAAGTGCCGTCGCAACCAGCGATATTTCGGACCGAAAGAGTTGGGAAACTCCATGGCCGCGGTGGCAATAAAAATCTCATAATGCTCAATGAGCTTAGCCAGAACATCCTGACTATCCTCGACCACTGGTAAATCTTCGAAAAAATCTTCGCTGCGGAGGTAGCCTTCCAGGCGCTCATGCCGGTCCGCAGAAACTACATCCCAAAGCCACTTACCATCCAACTGGCCTTTGGTGATGGCTTCACCGTGGTCACGATTGTAGCGGGTGAGGTGTTCGCCGAGGGCATCTGCCAGTACCTCGTCCATGTCGACAGCAATTCGCTTCATCCCTGAATGTTAAGCCCCCGCCGCCGGAGAGGAAATTGCGTTGACCTGGCCAGGATCAAAGTAAAGCAAGCGTCCGCAGCTCTCACAATTGAGCAGTGTTCCTTCGCGTACCTGGTTCCAAAACTGGGGGCGTAACGACATCTGGCACGAGAGGCATCGCTGCCCGGCGGCCCGTGCCAGCGCAGTTTTACGTGAGGAAGAAGCGATGCGGTCGTATTGCGCAAGCAGGGGTTCGTTCACCCCTTTTCTGATCGTGGCGCGTTCCTTTTTGAGAACATCAAGCTCGTCCTGGTATCCCTGGGAGGCGATGCGACTCCGCTCCTTTTCCTGTTCCACCAGCTTGGCTTGCATTGCGGACGCCTTGCGCGCCTCTGCCCGCTGATTCTCCAGAGCCTCGCTCTTGATCATGCTGCTGAGCTCTTCGTCCTCAATGCGCCGGATCTCTGCCTCGACAAATCCAATCTCGTGTTGCAGCGCGTGGAATTGCTCGTTTGTCTTGACGCTGCTCGACTGTTCGCGATATTTGCTCAATTTTTGCAGCTGATCTTTGCGATCGCTTTCCAGTCGTCTGCGCCGCGCTTCTTCCGCCGGCACGGCTTTGTCCGCCTGCTCCATGGCCAGCTTTTGCTGTTGCAGCTTGTCTTCCAGGGAGCGCAAATTTCCGGGTAACGCAGTGATAGTTTCCTGCAGTTGGGTGATTTTTATATCGACCTGCTGCAACCGGATCAGCAACTCTAATTGAACATCCATGCGTGGCTGGAGTCTAGCACGCCGGCCACGGCCCAGTCGCTTGATCCGGTCAATGCCGTCCCAAATCGCGGCACAGTCGTTGCGATACACTGCAGGCTCTAAGCCCTCCCGCCGGAGCGATTCTTGAGACGGATTTCCCTAGTCCTGGTGCTTGCAATTTGCGCGAACCTCTCCGCCCAGACGGCCGAGCCTTCAACCCCCGCAGCTCCCCCAGCCCCCGCTAAACCTTTGACAGTGGATCAGATCTACCCTCAGGAGCAGGCGACCAAGCCCCCGGATGGTCTGGCGTGGAGCCCGGATGGCACCCGTCTCAGCTATATAAACGACAACGGCGATCTGGTAGCGGTCGATGGCGCAACCGGAGCCATGCACGTGCTGGTCGACCGCGACAAAATGAAGTCGCTTATCCCGCCCATCACTTCCGAGCACGACCTTAATAATCGTATTCGCTACAAAGAGGCCAGCTACTTCTGGGTACCCGACTCCAAACACCTGTTATTCGATACCAACGGTCAATTGTGGTTCTTCGATCTGGCCACCAGGACGGGTCTGCAAATGGCATCGACCGGCGCCGGCAGTGGAGACGATCCGAAATTCTCTCCGGATGGAGCCTTCCTCTCCTTTGTTCGTGACCACAACCTGTACATGCTTAAAATGCACGAGAGCAATCCCGCTTTCCGGATTACGGATTCGCAATCCGACACCGTGCTCGACGGCGAAGTGGACTGGGTATACCAGGAAGAACTTGACGTGCACAGCAACTACTTCTGGTCGCCGGATTCCCGGCGGCTCGCCTATCTACAGATGAACGAAAGTGCGGTACCGGAGTACCCCATCACCGATTGGCTCCCCACGCATGCCACGGTCGATCGCCAGCGCTATCCGCAACCTGGAGATCACAACCCCACGGTGCGGGTAGGCGTGGTGGGCGCCAATGGTGGACGGACCAGGTGGATCAATCTCCCTATCGAAGGCGGAAGCGACTACATCCCGCGCTTTGGGTGGGTGAACGCAAAAACACTGTGGATTGAAACCCTTACCCGCAACCACAAGAAATTGGTTTTGTATTTCGCCGATGTCTCGGGCGATGAAGTGAAGCCGGTGCTCACCAGGACAGACGAAAAATTCCTGGACGAGTCCTACGACTTGACCTTCTTCGGATCCAACTTCCTGCTCACCAGTTGGCGTGACGGACACAATCATCTCTACCTCTATGGCTTTGACGGAGGCAATCCCTTGAGCAGCGAAGCCGCGCTGGTGAAGCAATTAACCAGCGGCGATTGGGAGGTGGGAGATATTGCGGGCGTGGATCAAGTCGCCCACCGTGTCTACTATCTCTCCAATCAGGGCGATCCGCGGCAACAGCAAATCTGGACGGTCGGTCTGAACGGAGAAGGGAAACACCAGGTGAGCCGCGAGGGAGAATGGCACGAGCCTGTGTTCTCCCCCAACACCAACTTCTTTGCCGACGTCGTTTCTTCCGTCACCATTCCACCAGTGGTGGACTTGTGCCGTCACCAGACCCAGTGCGACACGGTTTGGAAGTCGCCCGCCTTGGATGCAGCGCTCACCGAGCCCATTCCCTTGCAATGGAAGGCCGCCGACGGCAGCACAAATCTCTATGCACAATTGGTGTTGCCTGCGGGCAAAACAGCAACGGCAAGCGTGCCTTTGATTGTGAATCCCTATGGCGGCCCGCACGCCCAGACAGTGTCTGGGAAATGGACACCCCGGGACCGCCTCTTCGACCAGCTGCTGGTGCAGAGTGGATTCGCGGTTTTGCATGTTGACAACCGTGGCATGGGAGGCCGGGGCCGGGATTTTGCCCAGGCGGCCTATCTTGACTTTGGACCAGTGCAGCTAGGGGATCAGATCGCGGCGCTGGATCAGACCCTGCGCGCCTATCCGCAACTGGACCCCAAACGTCTGGGTTGGTGGGGATGGAGTTGGGGAGGCACTTTCACCTTGTACACCCTGACCCACAGTGATCGCTTTCGTGCCGGGGTTGCGGTAGCCCCCGTCACCGACTGGGAAAATTATGACTCCATCTATACCGAGCGCTACCTGGGACTTCCGGCGGCGAATGTCGACGTTTATCGCGATGACTCCGTGGTGAACAGCGCTGCCAACCTCAAGGGACATCTGCTTTTGGTACATGGCACGGGGGATGACAACGTGCACTTTGCGAACTCCATCCAATTTATCCAGCAACTGATCGATGCTGATCTGCCTTATGACTTCCAGGTTTACCCGCGAAAGACCCACAGCATCGATGGCGCGGAGGCCCGAACTCATCTCTTTGGCCGAATCCTGGCGCACTTTGAGACGTATCTCTTACCGCCCGCTTGATCTTCCTCAAGGAGACGATCCGTGACTCATCCCGCAGAAGATTTGGTGCGCGGTCAAAGCACGCTCGGCGAATTCGAACTGACCATTCTGACGGATGGCACCTATCTGCTCGATGGGGGAGCCATGTTCGGCGTTGTCCCCAAGCCTTTGTGGGAGAAGCGTACTCCGGCCAATGAGCGCAACCAGATTCCGCTGGGCACCAACACGGTAGTCGTCCGCACCGGCAAACACACAGTTGTGATTGAGACGGGCATTGGCAACAAATTGTCCGAAAAGCAGCGGAGCATTTTCGATTCCAAGCAGCTGTTGATGGAGAGCTTTCGTGCGGCCGGAATCAGGATCGAGGAGGTTGACGTTGTCGTCAACACCCATCTGCATTTCGATCACAGCGGCTGGAACACCACCCGGAGAGACGATGGCAGCATTGCTCCGACGTTTCCCAACGCCCGCTACTTCGTTCATCGCGGAGAGGTGGAGCACGGCCATCTGCAGTTAGAGCGCGATGCGGTCAGTTATATCAGTGACAATTACGATCCACTGGTTGCCAATGGACAGATGACGCTGATTGAGCCTCCGAGCGGGCAAATGGAAATTGTTCCCGGCGTTTCCGTTGAGGTTTTTCCCGGGCACACTGCGCAGATGATGGCGGTGATGCTTGATTCGGGTGGGCGTCGTGCTTGTTATATTTCCGACCTGATCCCCACCAGTGCGCATCTCGACGTGACGTGGGTGATGGGTTATGACCTCTACCCCCTCACCTGTATCGAGCAACGGAAGCGTTTCCTCAGCCGCGCGATCCCGGAGCAGTGGCTGGTTCTATTCACCCACGATCATCATCAGCCCATGGGTTACATAGAAGTAGGACCCAAGGGAAAGCCACAACTAAAGGCGTCTGGCTAGGGGAAACTCGGACGAATCAAACATTCCCATGGAGAGATCTCTGTTTGGATGCTCTTTCCTAGAAATGTTTTCGGCGTGCAATCCACGCGAGGCGCCAGTTCTGTTTTTAAGCACAAAAAAGACAGGCCGTACGGGGGTAGTGCGGCAGAGCGCGGACTGAAAGCCTTTTTAAAACACCTGGCGGTGAAAGACTTCGTCTTTTTCCTCGCATGGCGAACATGTCGCACCAATTCCACAGGCCATGAGCAGTGCGGCGCCGATGGTTACCAGAATCGCCGGCCCATACGACTCAAACTCGTAGAACCAGCGTGCGAGGGTGTGAAAATGTAGCGAGTGCATTGTGGTACTCCACGCTTTATGAAACCCAAATCCCCGGAGATGGTTTTCCAGGATACGAAATATTTTATCGGTTTAATTTCGAAAGTACCGATGGCACACAGCTTAGCACCGCGATAACAAATTCGATATGTGCAAAACGAGTGCAACGTGACCAACGCGCAGGTCAATACGTTCCGAATTGGGGATCCCCGCCTGAAATGGCTCTTTTTGGACCTCAACTCCTATTTTGCCTCGGTCGAGCAGGAGCTGCGGCCGGAGCTACGGAACAGACCTATGGCCGTCGTGCCCCTCCTGGCAGACACAACCTGTTGTATCGCCGCCAGTTACGAAGCCAAGAGATACGGAGTGCGCACCGGAACCCAGGTAGGAGAGGCAAAGCGGCTCTGCCCTGGCATCGTTCTGGTGGAAGCCCGGCATGAACTTTACGTGGACTACCACCATCGGGTAGTGGAGGCGGTCGAATCTTGCCTGCCCGTCACCTCGGTGATGTCCATCGATGAAATGGCCTGCCGGCTACTGGGCAGGGAGCAGCCCCTGCTGGCAGCGCTCGAGCTCGCTCGGGAAGTCAAAGCCGCAGTTCGCCGCAAGGCCGGAGCCACCCTCCGTTGTTCTGTAGGTCTGGCTACCAACCGCTACCTGTCCAAGGTCGCCTCGGATATGGAAAAGCCGGACGGCCTGGTGGCCCTGACGCCCGACCTGCTGCATGATGCCTTAGCCGCCCTGACGCCCCGCGACCTGCCGGGCGTGGGAGCACGGATGGAGAAGCGCCTGCAGCAGGGTGGAATCCAAACCATGGAGGAGTTGCTGGCGCTCAACCGGGAACAACTGCACTCGGCGTGGGGTGGAATCGGCGGGGAAAAGCTATGGCACTGGCTGCGCGGTGAAGACTTTGGCGATCTCGAGCTAGAACACGCGAAATCCATTGGCCATTCCCATGTCCTATCGCCGGAATTGCGTACTCCGGAGGGCGCCTACGCGGTGGCCAACAAGCTGCTCCACAAAGCTGCCATGCGGCTGCGCAAAGGCCACCTTTGGGCAGCGCATATGACTCTGACCATTCGCTTTGCCGTGGGCAGCGCGGCTGCCAAATCCAGGCACTCCTCCGGCATACAGCAGCAGCCCTGGACGCAAAGCTGCCCTCTGCTCGAATGCCAGGACAACCAGACACTAGTTGAGGGCCTGCAGCGCTTGTGGAGTCAAAGCCCGGCCGTCCAGGGCCAAAAGAAGCCGTTCTTCGTCGGCGTCTCGCTGGGTAACCTGGTTCCCGACCATCTTCACACGCTGAGCCTTTTCTCCGGGCTCGAAGAAGAGGGCAAGCGAACGCGGTTGTCGACCACGATGGACCAAGTCAACTACAAATACGGGACTAATACCTTGTGCTTCGCCAGCATGCTTCTGGCGGGGGCGGCGGCACCCACCCGCATCGCCTTTTCCAGCATTCCGGATCTGTTTTGAGCAGTCCATATCGCGGCCGGCTGGCCCCATCTCCTACCGGGTACCTGCACCTGGGCCACGCGCAGACGTTCTGGATTGCCCAGCAGCGCGCCATAGCGGCTGGCGGCACACTGGTCCTGCGCGACGAGGATCTTGACCCTGCACGGTCGCAGCCGCACTTTCGTCAAGCCATGATGGAAGACCTGCGATGGCTTGGCCTGAGCTGGCAGGAGGGACCGGACGCCGGTGGTCCCTTCGCACCCTACACCCAGAGCCAGCGGCACCCTCTCTACCGCGACGCCTGGCGCCGGTTGCTGGCGGGGGGCTGGATCTACCCTTGTCGCTGCTCGCGCAAGGATCTTGCGCTGGCCATCCAGGCTCCGCACGATGACGAAGGAATCTATCCCGGAACCTGCCGCCCCTTGACCGCGCAGGCGAAAGAGGAAACCCACGCAAACTGGCGTTTCCGCGTTCCCGACGGAGAGGCTGTCGAATTCGAGGATCTGCACTTCGGTCCCCAGCGCTTCGTGGCCGGGCAGGATTTTGGCGACTTCCTGGTATGGCGCCGGGACGATCTTCCCTCCTATCAGCTGGCCGTAGTGGTGGACGACGCAGCCATGCACATCACCGAAGTAGTCCGCGGCGCCGACCTGCTCAAGTCAACGGCACGGCAGATCTTGCTGGCGCGAGCGCTGGGTGTTTCGTCGCCCGCGTGGTATCACTGCGAGTTGTTGCGCGACGAGCAAGGGCAGCGACTCGCCAAGCGCCACGATGCGCTCAGCCTGCGCACCCTGCGCGAGCAGGGAAAGCAGCCGGCGGATCTACTGTCGGCCTTCCACACAACCGGTTCCTTTTCCAGCGCCCTCAATGTACGACAATGAGAGGTAGTGTCAGACTTCGCCCAACTCGTAAAGCAGCAGGCGGACATCGTCCGCATCATTGGCGAATACTTCACGCTGAAAAAATCAGGAGGCCAGAACTACATCGGCCTTTGTCCTTTTCACGGGGAAAAGACCGCATCGTTTTCCGTGCACGCCGGGCGTCAGTTCTACTATTGCTTCGGCTGCCATGAGTCGGGAGATGTCTTCGCCTTCGTCCAGAAGATGGATAACGTCGGTTTCAACGAAGCAGTGAAAGTGGTGGCCCGGAAATGCGGCATTGCCCTGCCGAAGAGGGAATTTGCCAGTGCGGAAGAGGCGCAGGAGAGCCGCCAGCGCGGAAAGTTACTCGAGCTGCATGAGTCGGCAACGGCGTGGTTTGAGGAGCAGTTGCGCTCGGCCGAGGGTGCCCGGGCGCGCGAATACCTTACTAACCGAGGGTTGACCGCGGAGGCGATTGCCAAATTCCGCATTGGCTATGCTCCGGACTCATTCAACGCCCTGCGTGACCGGTTGCAGGGTGCGGCGTCTCCTGACCTGCTTCGCGATTCCGGTCTGTTCTCTTCCAAAGAGCAGGCGGACGGATCGGCTGGACGTCTCTATGATCGCTTTCGCAAGCGGGTCACGTTTCCCATTCACAACGAGTCCGGGCGGGTGATTGCCTTTACCGCACGGGCGCTCGACAGCGAGGAGAAATCTGGGCCGAAGTATATGAATTCCCCGGAAACGCCTCTCTATTCCAAAAAACACATCCTTTTCAATCTCGATAAGGCCCGGCAGGCTATCCGGCAGCAGGATTTTGCCCTGCTGGTGGAAGGACAAATGGACTGCATCACCGCCTTCATGGCGGGGATCCAAAATGTGCTCGCCACCAGTGGAACCGCGTTTAGCGAGATACAGGTCAGGTTGCTGGGCCGCTATACCAAGCGGCTTTTCATTAACTTCGATCCTGATACCGCGGGCGCCGCCGCGGCCGAAAAGTCGATTGACTTGCTTACGGAAGAAGCTTTTGAGGTGAAGGTGGTTACGCTGGAAGCTGGACTGGACCCCGACCGGTTTATTCGCGAACGCGGTATTCAGGAGTATGTGGCCGCGGTCAAAAGTGCCAGGCGTCATTCGGATTACCTGATTGACCGGGCAATGCAGCTTTTCCCCTCCCGGACGGCTGAGGGCAAGAGCAAGGCGCTCAACTACCTGCTGCCTCACATTCGCCGGATGCCCAACAACATCGTGCGCGACGAGTTCGCATCCGATGCGGCCCAGAAGCTGGGCATCGACTCGGCTTTGGTAAGGGAAGAGCTGCGCCAGGCGGTGCGCAAACGCCGGGATGAGGTCCACGCCTCCGCAGACACCCTGAACGAGGCCGAGCGGGTGTTATTGCGGGCGGCAGCGAGCGCGTCCGGAACCCGCGTTTTCGCCCGAGTTTCCCAGGCCTTGCAAGATCAGCCGCAATCGTTCGAGGGGCTTGGCGTGACTCCAACGCTGCTGGCATTGCGCGACCGGGGGGCGCTCGAGCCTCTGTCCGCGGTTTCCGATCCGCGCCAGCGGACGGTCTTGGCGCAGGCCTTGCTTAGGGAATCTGGCGAGGTGGAGCTTCAGGACGTAGAAGCCGCGCTTGAGTCGCTGAAATACCGCCGGCTCGAAGCGTTACAGCGCCGGGTGCGCGCGGACATCGCCGAGGCCGAACGGCGTGGCGATTTGGCACAACTCGCGGTTTTTATGGCCGAAAAGCTCAAGGTTGACCGCGAAATGCGGGAAGTCGATGCCTTTTCGAAGCATTGACCCCCCATAAAACGCATAAGAGGCATAAAGCGCACCCTTTTCTGCACGCGCTTTTGGGCTGTATCCCCACCACAACCGCCGGGTGCCCCACATCTCGCTCGTTTTTCGCGAGACGTGGGATACCGCGGGCCTCGCCCTCAAGTTTGTTGCGGGTTGAGTAGGTTTTCCAATTGCGGGCAGAAAACCTGGTTCCCAAAAAGAAAACTGAGTGAATACCTGTGGGTCCGAAAGAGGCCTGAGGGGAAGACCTGTGGTATCCCACATCTCGCGAAAAACGAGCGAGATGTGGGGCACCCGGCGATTGTGGCGGGGATAGAGCTCAAAAGCAGGTGCAGAAATGCGCAGCGCATCGATTTCGGTTTGGATGCCCCTTGTTGGGAATGTTTTCTACCGCAAAGGAGGCAGGCGGCCGGTGAAACCGATTGTCCGTTTTTACATCTAACAGAAAGGATTCCGCTCAGAAACTGGCCGATATGGAAAGGCCGTGGGAAGGAGTTATCGTTCTGGGGGCGACCCAGGGGGCACACTCCAATCCATGATATTCTATAACTCTTTGAAGGACGTGCGTCTACTTGCCCAAACGGTTTATTAACCGTCCGGAATATGCCCTTAGCGGCTCGCATAGCACCCTGTCCTTTCTGAGCACGGACCGATCCGAAAAATAAGGTACGGGATAGGATTTGCTTGGCTATCGAAGACAAGTACGAAGAAGATATTCAGAAACTGATTGATGCAGGTAAGGAAAAGGGTTACTTGACCTACAACGAGGTCAATGACCTGATTCCTGGCGACCTGCATTCACCGGACGATCTCGACGATCTGCTGACCACCATCGGGACCCAGGGCATTGATGTGCTCGAGGGCGGTCCCAAGTTTGGCGCAGATAAGTTCGAGAGCGAGGGTGAGGAGGGCGAGGACGTCGAACTCGACCTCACACCGGGCACACTCGAGAAAACTAATGACCCCGTTCGCATGTACCTGCGCGAAATGGGAACTGTACCACTGCTGACCAGAGAAGGCGAAGTTGAGATTGCCAAGCGCATTGAGCGTGGGCAATTGCGGGTTCTCAAGGCTATCTCCCGTTCGCCCATCGTCATTCGCGAGATCGTCGCCTTAGGCGAGGACCTCAAGCGTGGCGTGCGCAATATCAAAGAAGTCGTGATCTTCGACGAAGAAGAGATCACCGAAGAGATTTTGCAGGCGCGCATCCGGGTAACCATCGGCCGCGTCGATACTCTGCTCAAGCACCAAAAGAAAGCCTCCCTGCTGTTGGAAAAGCTGGAGACGATCAACCCCAAGGCGAAAGCCAAGGAACATCGCAAAACGCGATGGATGATGAACCGCGAGCGGGTGGAAGTCTCGCGCATTGTCCGTGAACTGAAGTACACCAACGCGGAACGCAAGCGCCTGCTGGACAAGGTCAATAAGACCGTCGATGCCATGCGCATGCTCGAGCGGCAGGTCAAGTCGCTCGAACAGAAGCACGATCAGTCCAAGAGTGAAGAGCTTCGCAAGGAATATCGCCGGCAGCAGAAGAACTGCAAGACCGATCTCGAAAAGCTGGAGCAGGAGGCCGGCGTATCCATCGCCGAACTCAAGCGCACCCAGCGCGAGATGATCCAGGGCGATATGGACGCCGAACAGGCCAAGCGCGAGCTGATTGAGGCTAACCTGCGCCTGGTCGTTTCGATTGCCAAGAAGTACACCAACCGTGGCCTGCAATTCCTCGATCTGATCCAGGAAGGCAACATCGGTTTGATGAAGGCGGTCGATAAGTTCGAATACCGCCGTGGTTACAAATTCTCCACCTATGCCACCTGGTGGATTCGCCAGGCCATTACACGCGCGATTGCCGATCAGGCCCGGACCATCCGTATTCCGGTGCACATGATCGAGACCATCAACAAGCTGATTCGTACTTCGCGTCAGTTGGTGCAGGAACTGGGCCGCGAGCCTACTTCTGAAGAGATCGCCCGCCGGATGGATATCCCGGTGGCCAAGGTTCGCAAGGTGCTGAAGATCGCACAGGAACCGATCTCGCTCGAAACTCCGATTGGCGAGGAAGAAGATTCTCACCTTGGCGACTTCATCGAAGATCGCCAGGCGGTTTCGCCTTCCGAAGCAGTGATCAGCGTGAACCTGAAGGAATATACCTCGCAGGTGCTGCGTACCTTGACCCCGCGCGAGGAGCGTGTGATCAAGATGCGTTTCGGCCTCGAAGATGGTTCCGAGCACACCCTGGAGGAAGTGGGTCAGAGCTTCCAGGTCACGCGCGAGCGAATCCGGCAAATCGAAGCCAAGGCGTTGCGTAAGTTGCGCCATCCTTCGCGCTCACGCAAGCTAAAGGCCTTTGTAGAAGGCGTCCGCGAATAAGAAACGCGGATGGAATAGCACGAATAGATGACACGCCTGCTCTCGTGGGAGAGCAGGCGATTTTCGTTGCGACGTTCCTTTTCTCTCTTTATCTAACGAGCTAGTCCCTTAGTTTTTCAGGAGTAACCCCTTGCCCGAGACCTCGCCCGAAGCTGTAGACAAAATGAAGCATGCGCCCGCCGTACCTGGCGTGGATGAGTCGATTCGCCGCCGCTGGAGCCCCCGTGCTTTTGCCGACAAGGGAGTCTCCTCAGATACACTTAAGGCGATCTTTGAGGCCGCACGCTGGGCCGCGTCGTCGTCCAACGAGCAACCGTGGCGGTTCCTGGTCGGCCGGCGCGGCGATGAGACTTACCAAAAAATCTTCAATTCGCTGGTGCCGGGCAACCAGTCCTGGGCCAAAAGCGCGCCGGTGCTGATCCTCTCCGTGGCTAAGAAGACCTTCACCGCAAAAGGCAATCCCAACCGCACTGCCTTGCACGACACCGGCGCGGCGACCGCGACTCTGTCGTTGCAAGCGACGGCGAGCGGGTTGCACACCCATTCCATGGCGGGCTTTGACGGTGATCAGGTGCGGGCCTCCTTTGCCATTCCTGCCGACTATGAGATTGGCGCTGTCACCGCGATCGGATACTTTGGCGAACCGTCCACTTTGCCCGAGCATCTGCTCAAGATTGAAGTAGCTCCGCGCCAACGAAAGCCTCTGGAAGAGATCGTGTTCTCCGATTGGGAAAAGCCGGCGCAACTCTAACGCGCCATGAGAAAGATCCTGCTCTTTGTTAATCCCATACTCCAGCGAACGCGTGCACGGCGCAGAGATATTGCCGGTGTGCTCAAGGTTCTTCGCAAGTCGGGTGCTGCGATTGACATCCTGGAGACCGGGGAAAACCGTGCAGCCGGAGCAAAGGCGAAGCGCGCCGTAAACCAGGGTTACGACGCCATGCTTGTCTGTGGCGGCGATGGCACGATCTTTGACGTGATCCAGGGACTCGCCGGATCCCCGGTGCCTCTGGGCATCATCCCTTTTGGTACCGGCAATGTGATGGTGCAAAATCTCCACCTTCCTCGGGATCCTGTAGACGCGGCGCGTCGCATCCTAAGCAGCCATCCGATCCGGGTTCCCTTGGGAAAGATCACCTGCTGCGAGCAAAGCTGGTTGTTTGCCATGGCAGCTGGGATGGGCGTTCATGCCGCTCTCATGTCAGAAGCGCGACGCTCGGGGAAGGACACGACCGGCAGGGCTGCCTATTTTGTGGCGGGTGCCAGGTTGCTGCTCAACCATCCCGTGCAACCCTTTGACATTACGATTACCACGACTAGTGGTGCAGTCATCCGGGAACGCGTCTGCGAGGCCCTCGCCGTGCGCGTAGCGGAGTTGAACCGGTGGCGGCCGGGCGGCGGTCTCAACTTTCCCTTTCTTCGCTTGGCCACGGTAGCGGGCGCTTCTCGTTCGCGTCTTGCCGTCGCCTCCTACGATGCTCTGTTTCGAGGAGGCGGTGCTCGCGATCGCGAGCAAGTGGACGATACATCAGCAATCTATCGGGACGTAGTGCGTGTGGTTTGCCGTCCCATTTCCGATCGCCTCTACAAGCCGCCAATAGCGGTTCAAGCCGACGGCGAGGTACTTGGCGTCTCCTGTGCGACCATGGAAATGGCCGGCCTGGATGTGCACCTTCTCTCAGCGGACGAAGCGATATAGCGCTGCGTGAGTGAGCAGTCGGTCCTGGAACTTTACAACTGAAGCCGTGCCGTAAATGACACTGCTATTGACGGCTTTAGCCGCTGAGGTACGTCTTTTCGATCCTCTAAATTCTCTTATGCGCTGAGAAAAAGATGCCCTCAGGGGCTATTATGCCCGGGGAGTTCTTAGCCAATTGCGGCACGGCTGAAGCCGTGCCCTTCAGGGAGCAAACTCTTTAGTTCCGGAAAGCACTAAAAGTTAAACAGCGCTTGGAAATTGAAGTCCCGTACCGCCGACCCGTGAGAGAAAAAGCCGCTTGCCAGCTGGTTCGATTTTCCAAAGAAAGGAGAATCAGTAGTACCATCCGGCGGTCCGCCCAGGGTTCCATTCGGCGGCGCCAGGTTCACAACGTTAAACAGATTGTGCGCAAACGCGCTCAACGTAATGCTGTAACGGCGATCGACCCGCGTAGTTTGGTTGTGAGGGCCACCGCCGGTTCCACCCAGACCCATCCCCGGCATTCCGTGCCCTCCTCCGTGGCCACCACCGCCGTCCCCGGTGACCGCTCCTTTGCCTTCTTCCACCTTGGGGCCAACGCCAAAGCTCTTGGCTACGCGCAGATTCATCGCAAATAGAACCGGACCGTTTCCATAATTAATCGGAATCAAATGCGACCCAGCCGGCGGGGTTGGGCTGATATCAAAATTTCCGTACTTCGTCGTATCCACCGTGGCCGGATTGGAAAGCGAGGAGGCAAATACCGGGCGATCATTAAAGAACGAATCGCCATTAACATCCTGGCTCAGCTGGATATTGAAAGGCGCTCCGGACGCTGCGCTAAGAAAAGGGCTGATCCTGAACCCGAACGGCGCCGAGTAATTGGCAAACGCAAACACCCGATTGCGGACGTCGAAAAACTGCCGCCCATAGTCCTGCATGATGTCGTACTGATTCGAAGGATGATAGCCGGGACCACCCGTGTCGCTATTGGCCTTGCTGTAAATATAAAACCCGGTAAACGTAAGCTTCCGGCCGTAAGCCACATTCAAATTCAGAAAAATCTGGTTCTCTTTGAACACCGCCAGCGAATCGTACTCGTAGATGTTGCATGGCGTCCCTTGCGGGCACAACCCCAAAGCCGGACGCGAACCATCAGGCAAGGGAGCATCGATGTTGCGGGATAAAAGCTGGTGAATGCCGCGAGAGTAGAGGTACGTCGCCGAGACACTTACACTTTTATTGATCTGGTGCTCAATCCCTGTTCCAGTCTCGATGCTGGCTGGCGCGTTCAGGCCGGGTTGTATGCGGTAAAAAGTGGGCAATGGGGACGACTCCTCTGCCGCGCTGTCCGGAGGAGTTCCATTGGGATTGGACTGAATCGTCTGCACCTGACCCAGGCCGTCGAGACTGTAGCGATTAGCATTCAGCAGCAGGTCATACGTGAAGCGGTGATAGAAAATACCATAGCCGGCCCGCAGCACCGTCTTGGGCGGCTTTCCGCCACCACCAATGCCGTAGGAAAGCGCGACCCGGGGAGCGAAGTTTGCTTTGTTGTGGATCTGGTTCTGGGTCTCGAAACGAAGACCATAACTAATAGTGAAATTGGGCTTGGCCTTCCAGTCGTCTTCAGCGTAGAGCCCCAGATCGGTTACGCTGGCCTTCTGTGTGGGCGTTCCGGTGGTGATGGAGAACTGACTCGGTTTGCCGGCAAGGTAGTCATTGAGATCCGAGTAAGTGTAGGTTCCTTCAAAGTTGGCGCTGGAAAGATTTGTGTCTCGATTGTTGCGCAGCCGGGCACCGAAGCGGACGTAATGGTTCCTGAGCGCGAGCGACGCGTAATTCTGGATCTCAAATTCCTGCTGCGTATCGTGCACCGTACCCAACGGACTGCCGCCCCCCTCAAAATTCTGCAGCACGTTGATCGCTGGGGCGACCAGCTGGGGTGTCTGGTCATTGGTATCGCGGATATATTGGAAACGAGTATTGTTGACGAACTTCGCGCCGTAGACCTGGCTGTCGCTGACCTGAATCCTGTTCTCCAGCTCGTTGGTGTTGTACGCCTGGCTGGGCAATACAAACGCGCTGGTGCCCAATCCGCCGTTGTTCTGGCTTTCCTGCCAGTAGCTGTAACGAACCGTTAAGGTCTGGCTGGGCGTCAATTGGTAGTCGATACGTGGGCTGATCCAGGTGCGCGTCTGCGGCGAGGGCACGGCAAGGTTGCACAGCGTGCCCGAACTCTCGGTGACGACTCCGTTGAGTGGTCCGCAGGTGGCAGGATCGGGCACGTATGGCACATTGGCGTTGACAATACTGTTGTCCTGAACGTCCCGCCGGTCAAAATTCAAAAAGAACGATGCCTTCTTCCCCAGCCCTCCGCTCACGTTACCGTCCCATTGCAGCGTATGGTAGGGCGGCTGATTGAGAGCAAAGGGATTGGCCGTGTTAAAGGCCGAAGCACTGGCGTTCATGAAGACCTGACCGTGCAGTTTGTCAGTGCCCGGCTTGGTCAGGATCTCTATCCGGCCATACCCTGGCGTGTCATATTGGGCGGAGAACGGATTCTGATTGATGATGATGGCACGAATTGCCGACTTGGGCGGTAACTGCCCGCCCGTGAATCCGTCAATATAGATCTGGCCACCACTGGGACCCGCGGCCGGACCGGCCAACGCAGTCAGTTCGTTCGATAACTCGTCAGGATCGTCAGAAAGCGAATCCAGATCCTTGCCGGTGAGCACGACCGCGCTCACATTGTTATCCGGGTCTACGCTCACGCCCGGCGTCTCGCCGGAGACCTGCACCTGCTGCTGCTCGATCTGAATCGTAAGCGAAACATTCAAGTGCTGTGTTTGTCCCGCTGCAATCTGCACCGGCGGCGAGGTGAATTGAGAGAAGCCGGCAGCCTGTACTGTGACCGTGTATTGGCCCGGCGCCAGGCCGGAGATTGTGTATTGGCCAGTAGCATCGGAAGTTCCCGTATGGCTCGCGCCGGCCGTCGATGTCACGGTAAGAGAAGCCTGTGGGATGACCGCACCACTGGGGTCCGCGACCTGGCCGCGTAGTGTTCCTGTGGCGGTTTGTGGCAAGGCATGGGGTGTAGAAAAATAGAACAGAATCGTCAGGCAGAAAACAAGCAGTCGTTGCAAAACTTCTCCTCTGATGTTCAGTATTTCTCTTGTCTCAGCAGCTTTGGACAAAGCGGTGTTAATTACTGCGGGCCTTCTCCGCCCCCGCCACCCTCTCCGCCGCCACCACCCAGGTTCCAGCTGGAAGAAAGCAAGGCCTGGCTCGCGCTGGCAGAAGCCTGCAGCATAGGCTCTACGCCGGCGACGACGGTGATGGCGGTTGCGGATGCGGGGGTTTGGCCCCCGGTTGCGACAACAATGACCATGTTGCCTTTTTGCAGGTCTTTTAAAGTGACAGACGGAGAGCGAGCCAACAGTTGCTGGATGTCAGGTCCCCCTCCACCGGGCCCACGGCCCTGACCTCCACCTGGATGATCCCCACCAGCACCAGCCGGTCCGGCACCGGGCCCGGCAGATCCCGGCCCCCCTGCGGGCCCTGCAGCAGATCCATCTGGTTGTTTCGCCCCGCCACGCATGCGCGCGGCCAGCCGCTGGGCAACAGCGGGGTCAAGCTTTTTCACTTCACTGTCGGACGTAACCGAGATGAGCACGGGCTTCTTGGTAGCGGTATCGGTCAGCGTAATCGTGGACGAGGATGGATCTACGGCCTGAATGGGCCCCGCCAGATTCAGGAAGCTTCCGCTGACAATCTCTTCCGCGTCCAGCGACATGCCATCGGCACTTTTTGAACCGCGGGCGCGAAGCTGATCGCCAGGCTTGATCTCATCCAGAGTACTTTTGACAGCCTGGTCAAATTTCACTGAGCCGGGAGCATAGCGGCGAACGATGGTCGCCGGTGTGGCGTGGATCGTGACCATCCGGGTGCCACCGGCTCCCGCGGAAATGGTCACTGTTTGTGCTGCTGGATCGACTGACTTTACCAGGCCGCCGGTGCCCCGTTTTTGCCAGTCTTCCCGCTCCTTCTCCTGCTTCTGGGCGATGTCGGCGCCCTTAATGGCCACCAGCATAGTGGCAGCCAGGGAGGTGCCGTCGGCGTTGGCAGAGCCGCGGGCCATCACCCGATCCCCAGTCGCCAGATCGCTCAGGCTGAATGGGCTGGCGCCGGCCAGCGTCTTCTGTCCTGGCTCAACGCGCAGCAGGCGGGCGTTGTCCTGCACCGTAACCTGCATGGTCGCCCCGGCATCGTTCTTCACGGTAATGTTGTTGCCGCTGAGCGACTGAACGGTCCCCAGGAAGGTAGTCGGCTTAGCCGCTTCCTGTGCCGCGAGTGGAAACGGTGCGGCCAATACGGCCGCGCAAAGAAGAAATCGCGAGAACCTCTGTACGCTCGCTGCTAGCATGCTTGCCTCTTACTGGGTTGGTTTTACGCCGCCAACCGGAACGCTGGCGGGATAGAGCAGGCTCGTGTTGGGCTGGCTGGTCTTCACCTTGATTTGCTGCAGCCCGGGCTTCGAGGAAGAGGTGAAACTCAACTCATATTGATTCTGAAGTTTGTGCTGAATGTCGGAGAGAAAGGGCGCGAACGATACCGGGTTGCCAAAGCCCTCCGTGTAGACTTTGCCTCCGGTCGCGCCGGAGACCTCGGTCAGGTAGTTTTGCCCGGTATTGGTCGCCGCAAATCCTCGGTCGGCGCGGCCCGCGCCCCGGTAGTAGATGGAATAGACGATGATTTGGGCTCTCTGCGCGTCGCGGATCGCTGACTGCACATAAGGGTCTTCGGGATCGAAGCGCCGCTCCCCGGAGTAGCGATCGACGCCGTCGGTCACCATGATCACCTCCCGGCGAACATCGCTGCCCTCGGGCCATTGCCTGGCCAGGGCCGAGAGGCAAAAATAAGGACTTCCGTTGATGCCGCCAGAGCCAATAGGCAGGCGCAATGCTTCGGCTGCCCGGGCGTGGTCAGTGGTGAAGTTCTGCACCAGGTTCGGCGACCCGTTCCGCATATAGCCGACCGCCACCTGCGCGGTCGGAGGCAGGGCCATTAAAAAGTTCTTGAGGTCGTTCAGTTGCAGACCCAGGTTGGCACGAGAAGCATCATCCAGCAGAACCACCAGTTGCAGGCCGGCGCGTGGCCCGCGCAGCGGAACCCAACCCGTCACTTGCTGAGACTTGCGGTTTTCCTGAAGCGTGATGCTCTGCTGGGGCACACTGGTGATGTCTTCGGCTGATTTGGTAGTCGCCGTAACCACGGCGTGAGCGATCGAAGTTTCCTGCGCAGTCAAGGACCGGGCAGCGCTGAAAAAGGCAAAGCAAACCCCTGCCACGAGCATCATGTTGCTGATTTTCATGAGCTTCCTAATCGCCCGCCACAGAAACAAAAGGCCGTTCGAGCGTCCACTTATATGACGGAACCCGGGGGTGAAAGGTTCGACCGGGGCGGAGAATACTTGTCTGCTCTGCTATCCTCAACATGAACTGTAGTGGTTCCTCGGGTGCTGCCTGCTGCTCACGTATCTCGTTGATAGGTCTGGATCAGAGATTCTCATTCAGGTCCCGAACACGAGCAGTTCAGGTGCGGTCTCGTCCTGCAATCAACAGCAACAGGAGAACTGCTCTGAATGACAGAATTTAGGGTTATGCAGCCTCCAGTCGCGGTCCAGGCAGGGCGGCCCCTCTGTGTTGACCTCGATGGGACCCTGGTCAAGTCTGACACATTTGTCGACTCGCTGATGGTTCTCGCTCGCCAGCATCCCGGCGCATTTTTGCGCACCCCGTTTTGGGCTCTCAAGGGAAAAGCCCATGTGAAATCGCAAGTGGCCTCGCTGGTCACTCTCGATGTTGCCCATCTGCCGTATAACCGTCCTCTGCTGGACTATTTGAGAGATGAGCGCGCGGCCGGCCGCAAGCTTTACCTGGCCACCGGCGCCGACCGCGTCCTGGCGCGTAAGGTCGCAGCCCACCTGGGTATTTTTGAAGAAGTACTGGCCAGCGATGGCGCCGTCAACCTGATCGGGCGAAACAAGCTGCAGCACCTTGAGCAGCGCTTTGCCGCCGACGGCTTCGATTACATCGGCAACGCATTGCCTGATTTGCCGCTGTTACAAGGCGCGCAGGAGGCAATGGTCGCCAACCCTGACCTGAGCCTGAAGCTGGCTCTGAAGAGCCGAAACGTCGCCGTGAGCAGAAGGTTTCAGGATCGTTCGCACCTGTTGGCCGCATTGGCGAAAGCTCTCCGGGTCCACCAATGGGCAAAGAATCTGCTGGTGTTTCTGCCCCTGCTGCTGGCCCACTCCTTCCATCATGCCGCCCCGGTGCTGGCCGCAGTCGCTGCTTTCTTCTGCTTCAGTCTTACCGCCTCGGCCACCTACATTTTCAACGACCTGCTCGATTTGGAGTCGGACCGGGTGCACCTGAACAAGCGCAAGCGCGCGTTTGCCGCCGGGAATCTCTCCGTGACCGCCGGTCTGAGCATCGCTTTTACGTTGGCCGCCGTGGCCCTGATCACGGCCGCCTATCTGCCGCGAAAGTTCCTGGTTTACCTGTTGCTCTACTTTGTCACTACGTTGGCCTATTCGCTTTCGCTCAAAAGGATCGTGTTGGTGGACGTCGTTGTCCTGTCGAGCTTGTACACCATCCGCATGTTGGCCGGCTCCGAGGCCACCCACGATCCCGTCTCGCCCTGGCTGGCTGCTTTTTCGATTTTCCTTTTTCTTAGCCTGGCCATGGTCAAGCGCTTCAGCGAATTGCAGAATCTGCATACCCGCGGCGCGACGCCCACCAATGCCAGGGGCTATCTGCTGAGTGATATCGAGCAGTTGCGCAGCTTCGGCACGTCCAGCGCCTACGCTTCTATCGTGATCTTCGCGCTCTATATCAACGGCCGCGACGTGACGGCCCTTTATCATCATCCCACCCGCATGTGGCTGATCACTCCGCTGTTGATCCTGTGGATCAGCCGCGTTTGGCTGCTGGCTTCGCGGGGCTTGCTGGATGAGGATCCGGTGGTCTTTGCGTTATCAGACCGCACGAGCCTGCTGCTTTGTTTGGGAGTGGCGGCCATCGCCTACTCCGCGCTTTAAGGAATCTTGGAAAGAAATCGACCTATGTCCCCTCGGCAGGACCAGCCACTGTTTGAATCCTGGGGCCGCTACCCGAAGCACCCCGCGGAACTCCACCCCCTGTTCTGGAAAGAAGATTTTCCGGCGCCCGTTGCTCCTGAATCGAAAATGTTAGCCGTGGGCATGGGGCGCAGCTACGGCGACGTTTGCCTGCTACAGCATGGAACCCTGCTGCAGACGCCGAACCTCGATCGCCTCATCTCGTTCGATTCCCAGACCGGCCGGCTGCGCTGCGAAGCCGGGGTGACCCTGGCGCAGATTCTCGATTTCGCCGTACCCCGAGGATGGTTTCTGCCCGTGAGCCCAGGGACGAAATACGTAACTGTCGGAGGAGCGATTGCCAACGACATCCATGGAAAAAACCACCATGTTGCCGGCACCTTCGGCATGCACACGCTCTGCTTCGAGCTGGTGCGCTCCGACGGCACGCATATAGTTTGCAGCCCCACGGACAATCCTGAGTGGTATGCAGCCACCATCGGAGGGCTGGGACTGACGGGCCTGATTACCTGGGCTGAGGTGCAAATGCGCCCCATTGTGTCCCGGCGTATCCGCTATCGCTCGACCAAATTTGTCGGGCTGGAAGAATTTGTCGCGCTTTCCGAGGCCAGCGCACACCAGGAATATTCAGTGGCGTGGATCGATTGCGTTGCTCAGGGCCGCAACTTTGCCCGCGGCATTTTTCTTGAGGGTGAGCACGACGAAAATCCCGGTCCACTGACCCCTCTGGACAAGCCCAAGGTCGTAATGCCCTTTGACATGCCGGCCGTTGCTCTCAACCGGTCCTCAGTAGGCGCCTTCAACACCCTCTACTACCACAAGCAGATAGGCAAGCGGCGTTCGGGCCTGACAGACTACGAGCCGTTTTTCTATCCTCTGGACCGTATTCTCAGGTGGAATCGCCTTTACGGCAGGCAGGGCCTGCTTCAATTCCAAAACGTTCTCCCCTTTGACAGTGGAACCCTGGGCATGACCGAGGTCATGAAGGCGATTACTGCATCGGGGCTGGGTTCTTTTTTGGCTGTCATCAAAGTCTTTGGGAACGCGGTCTCTCCGGGAATCATGTCTTTTCCCATACCTGGTATCACCCTGGCGCTGGACTTTCCGGTGCGCCGGGAAGTGAGCTTTGCTCTGGTCGATCGGCTCGCCGACATCACGGCCGAATTTGGCGGGCGCATCTATCCGGCCAAAGACGCCTGCATGAGCGCCGCCCACTTCCAGCAGTTCTATCCCCAGTGGCAGCAGTTTTCCGTTTACGTCGATCCCGCGTTCAGCTCCAGCTTCTGGCAGAGGGTAACCGGTCTTGACTAAACGCGATCCCGTGGTGCCCTTCGGAGTGTTGATCTTAGGAGCGACCTCCAGCATCGCCATCGCCACCATGCGGCGGCTGGCGGCGCAAAACGCACATTTCATGCTGGTGGCGCGAAACAGCGACCGCCTCACCGCCGTCGCCCAGGATCTGTTGACTCGCGGTGCGCTTGCGGTGGATACCTGGGTGATGGATCTGGACGATACTGCCGCCCACCCGGAGATGTTGGCGGCCTCGGCCGAGCGGCTGGGCAGGATCGATCTGGCCCTGATTTCCCACGGAGTGTTGGGTGACCAGCATGCGGCGGAAGCGGATTTTCAGGCTGCCGCTGCCATCCTGCATACCAATTTCCTATCCACCGTGTCTCTGCTGACCTGGCTGGGAAATTACTTTCAGGCGCAGCGTGCGGGCACGCTGGCCGTCGTTTCTTCCGTAGCCGGCGACCGGGGGCGGAAGAGCAATTACGTTTACGGCGCTTCCAAGGGAGGGCTGAACGTGTTTCTCGATGGACTGCGCAACCGCATCGATCGCGATGGGGTGCAGGTGTTGACCATCAAACCTGGTTTTGTGGCTACGCCGATGACCGCGCATGTGCCGCACAACGCGCTCTTTGCCTCACCCGACCAGGTCGCTCGCGGCATCCTGAAAGCAATCGAGCACCGCCGCGATGTAGCTTACGTGCCCCGATTCTGGTTGTTGATCATGCTGCTTATTTGCGCGATTCCGGGTCGAATATTCAAAAAGATGAATCTATAGCCCACGGGGGTCTTGCCATGGATTTTCATCTCGTCGGAAAAACCGCGCTGGTAAGCGGATCGACCGCTGGTATTGGATTGGCCATCGCCGCCGGCCTGGCACAGGAAGGCGCAACCGTATACGTCAACGGCCGCACCGAGGAGCGTGTGCAACAGGCCGTAGAGCACGTGCAGGCGACGAAAGCGCAGGCCAAACAATCGCAGGGCACGGTGGAAGGGATCGCTGCCGACCTGGGAACTGTCGAGGGCTGTGTCGAGCTCCTGAGCCAGCTGCCTAAGGTGGACATTCTGGTCAATAATCTCGGCATCTTCGAAGCCAAGCCTTTTGCGCAAATCTCCGATGAGGACTGGCGTCGCTTTTTTGAGGTGAATGTGCTGAGCGGCGTCCGTTTGTCGCGAAACTACCTGCCGGGAATGCTGAAGAACAACTGGGGACGGATCTTGTTTATATCCAGTGAGTCGGCGGTGCAAATACCGGTGGAAATGATCCATTACGGCATGACAAAGACGGCCCAGTTAGCGGTAGCCCGAGGCTTGGCTGAGTCCGTGGCGGGGACTGGAGTTACGGTCAACAGCATACTGGCGGGTCCAACCCGCTCCGAGGGAGTTTCCACGTTTGTTGCGGATCTGGCAAAGCAGCGTGGGGTTGACCAGGCGCAGGTAGAGAAGGAGTTCTTTGACACCGTGCGTCCCTCTTCGCTGATCAAGCGTTTTGCCACCACTGAGGAAGTAGCGGCGATGGTGGTCTATGTGGCGAGCGACCGATCCTCAGCCACGACGGGGGCTGCGCTGCGTGTGGACGGAGGCGTGATCCGCTCCATCCTCTGACACTCTGTTTTGTATCAGGGCACGACTTTTAGTCGTGCCGTAAATGATCGACAAATATTGGGCTTTAGCCCCTGCGGTAATTGCCCGTTCACGAATTGTTCCGCAGCCAATGATTTAACTAAGAGCCCTGAACTGCAGCGAGGCCGAGTTCATGCAGTAGCGCAGACCAGTCGGTGGCGGACCATCATTGAAAACGTGACCCAGGTGCCCATCACAACGAGCGCAGGCGACCGCCGTGCGCTCGCCGAAACTCCTGTCTTCCATGGTGACTATATTTTCCGGATCAATCGGTTGCCAGAAGCTGGGCCAGCCAGTCCCCGAATCGAATTTGGTTTGGGAAGAAAAGAGCGCTGTGTCACAGCAAATGCAGCGATAGAGCCCTGGCTGGTGCAAATTCCAATAGGAGCCAGTGTATGCCATCTCAGTGTCGGCCCTGCGGGCGATGTCGAAGGCGTTCGCCGAGAGTTGTTGTCTCCACTCTGTGTCACTTTTGACAATTTTTTGCACCCGGATTTTCCCGGTGAGCACGCCCGCGGCAGAGAATTCAGCGATTTCAATTTCGGGCGCTGGTCCACTCTTTAACGCGATCGTGGACGGTGGAGGCGCAGAGTGCAGGGACCACGCAGCAATTGCCGCTGCTGCCACCCCACTGCTCAGAAGAAAGGCACGGCGGGTCACTTTTTGCCGCGCAGCATCTTCGTTCAGGTCAGAGTCGAACATCGATTCCCCCGGCTATTGGACGCAGCCGCGCGCCGCCGGGTTACAAGCTAAGCATCGAGCTGCTTGGTCACTAATTCATTCAGCAGTGCAGGATTGGCCTGTCCTTTTGATAACCGCATCACCTGTCCAACAAAAAATGCCGCCACCGTCTTCTTGCCCGCCCGATACTGCTCCAGCTGCTTGGGATTGGCTGCAATGACTTCCTGGATCAGCTTTTCGAGCACCGCGGGATCGCTGATCTGTTGTGGCTTCTCGCGCTCATACACCACGCCAAAATCTTCGCCATTCTCAAAAGCCGTGTCGAACAACCCTTTGAGCTGCTTGCTGGAGAGTTCGCCGGCCTCCGCCAGGTCCGCCGCCTGCACCAGTCCCTTCAGGGTGATGGGAGAGTGCTCCAGCTCAAGACCCTTGGCCTTAAGCCGGCCCATTAGTTCGCTCTGGATTAGATTAGCCACCCGCCGCGGGCTACGCGCCTGCCGCGCCGCCGTCTCGAACTGGTCGGCAAACTCGCGCGTCGCGGTGAGCGTCTGGGCATCCTGCATGCTGATGTCGTACTCAGCGATCATGCGCTTGCGGCGTGCCTCCGGTAGCTCGGGCATTCGTTTGGCTAGAATTGCCCTCCACTCCCCGGAGATCAGCAGCGGCGGGAGGTCAGGCTCGGGAAAATACCGATAATCGTGCGCCTGCTCCTTGGATCGCATGGAGTAAGTGCGCCCCTCGCTTGAGTTCCATAGCCGTGTTTCCTGAATCACGCGGCCGCCGCTCTCGATTAGGTCTACCTGGCGCTCGATTTCATACTCCAGCGCGGAACGAATAAAACGAAAGCTGTTCACATTCTTGACCTCAGCTTTGGTTCCGAATTGCTGTTGTCCCCGCGGCCGGACGCTCACGTTCGCATCGCAACGCAGAGAGCCTTCTTCCATATTGCAGTCACTCACCCCGGTGTAGAGAAGGATCTCTTTCAACCGAGTCAAATACTCGTAAGCCTCGTCCGGCGTACGCAGATCGGGTTCGCTCACAATTTCAATCAGCGGCGTTCCGCACCGGTTCAAATCCACATAAGTCTTGGTCGCGGACTCTGGAAAGCCATCATGCATGCTCTTTCCGGCGTCTTCTTCCATGTGCAGCCGGGTAATCCCGATACGCTTGGTCACGCTGTGTCCCGAAGCATCGAGCGCGGGAACATCGATCCATCCGTGCTCCGCCAGCGGTTTGTCAAACTGGGATATCTGGTAGCCCTTGGGCAAGTCCGGATAAAAATAATTTTTGCGGGCGAACACAGAGTGCTCGCGTACTTCACAATTGATCGCCGTCGCAGCCAGCACCGCGAACTCCACCGCGCGCTGGTTCAGAACCGGTAAGGCGCCAGGCAAACCAAGGCAGGCGGGGCAAATGTGAGTGTTCGGTTCGCCGCCGAATCGATTTGCGCAGCCGCAGAAAGCCTTGCTGTTGGTCAGCAGCTGGACGTGGACCTCGAGCCCGATGACGGGCTCATACCGCTGCAATACTTCAGGCGAAACGCTCGTCGTAGTGGCCGTCATTACTTCCGATTCTAGCAACGCTGCGGCCCCAAACGGCAGCGTTTTGCTTAACCATTTTTTTCTTCCCCCGCGAACGATAGTAAGATTCTGAGGCAACAAGTACGCCGGGAGAATCCTCGCGAGTGATCGACATCCGTCAAGAAATAACCGCGGTCATCGAGGCCACTATCCTCGTCGTGGCCACCCTGTTTCCCATCGTTAATCCATTGGGGAGCGCTGCGATTTTCGTCAATCTGGTCGGGCCGGTGGCTTCCTCTACCCAACGCGCTTTGTCCCAGAAAATAGCCATTTATAGCTTCTTTCTACTGCTCTGCTCCGTACTTTGGGGAGTGCATGTTCTTGCCTTCTTCGGCATTTCCATCTATGCGGTCCAGATCGGCGGAGGCCTGGTGGTGGCCGCCACCGGCTGGTCTCTACTGAATCAGAGCACCGGGCAAGCAATACCTCAGCCGACCCCGGATGACCAGATCCTGGAGAACGCCTTTTATCCTTTTACTCTTCCCATCACGGTGGGCCCTGGTTCTATTTCCGTTGCCATTACCTTAGGAGCGCACCTGCCGCCCGAGCTGCAGGAACATTCGCTCTTTTCCCTTAGGGTTTTGATCGCTGCAATCAGCGGCATCACCTTGATCTGCGCCATCATCTACTTCTGCTACCTCTATGCCAGAAAGGCCGAGCAACTTCTGGGCCGGTCTGGAACGTCGATGGTGATGCGCCTTTCGTCCTTCATCCTACTCTGCATAGGAGTGCAAATCATCTCAACTGGTCTCAAGGCATATCTTTCTGCAATAGGTAAAATCTAGTGGTTCTTGTGTACAAATTACGGGTCCGGAAGTCTACAAGGCGGAAGCACAGAACTCATTTTTGATTTAATGGAGATATTGAGAGTACCTGTTTTACATCCCGTTCTACTTGCCGGGTTAGTGGTCCTATGCTCTGGGTGCAGAACACCTGCGAGCGAAAAGCCGAAAGGCGAGGTGATTGATATCCGCGCTCCGCTAGGGCTTCCGCCGGTTCCTATCCCACCTGATAATCCTCCCACTGCGCAGACCATCGCCCTAGGGCGCCGGCTCTTCTACGACCCCAGGCTGTCCAAAGACAACACAGTTTCGTGTGCGTCTTGCCATAACCCAAACTTTGCTTTTACCGATCGCATCACCATTGCGCGCGGGATCGGCGGCGCGCTCGGTGTGCGCAATACTCCGACTCTTTTGAATGCGGCCTACTCACCGATTCAGTTCTGGGATGGACGCGCAGCGACCCTCGAGGCGCAGTCTGCCTTTCCTATCGCAAACCCTTTGGAAATGAATCAGCCACACGAAGTTTCTGTCTCCAAAATTGGAAACGATCCAGACTACAAGGCGGAGTTTGCCCAGGCCTTCGGTCCGGGACGTGTGACGTTGGGCCAGATTCAAAAGTCCTTAGCCAGCTTTGAGCGCACGCTCCTCAGCGCTGATTCTCCGTTCGATCAATACCAATACGGCGGGAACAAGCAAGCGCTCAGCCCGGCCGCGATCCACGGACTTGAGATCTTTACCGATCCGCAACGGGGCAATTGCGCAGTCTGCCATACCATCGACACCCACTACGCCCTCTTTACCGACGGAAAATTTCACAATACCGGAGTGGGCATCAATGGAGAGGGCGATTTCACCGACCTTGGCCGCTTCGGCCAAACAAAGCTCGAGGCCGATCGAGGAGAGTTCAAGACTCCTACTCTGCGTAACGTGGCCCTCACCGCTCCTTACATGCATGACGGCAGTCTCAAGACACTCAACGATGTAGTAGATTTTTACGTCGGAGGCGGCAACTCCAATCCGGACCTGGACAAGCAGATGAAGCCGCTGAAGCTGTCTGCCAAGGACCGCGCGGACCTGGTTACGTTTCTCGAATCGCTGAACGGCGACATGCCGAAGAATGCCGGTCCACCGGGCAAGGAATAAAAGGAATAAAAAGATGAGACCCATTTGCTTTCTCAGTTTGTGTTTTGCTGCTGCACTGGTTGCTGGTTGCTCCGGTAAAACCAAAACCGAACAGCCAGTCACCCCCGCCAGCCAACCGGCGCCCGTGTACTTCAAAGTCGATCCGGCGACGGCAGGCACGATCACTGGACGAATACGTTTTACCGGAAAAAGGCCGTCGCCTAAAGTGATTGATATGAGCGAGGAGCCGGCCTGTGTTGAGGCACATCACGGCAAGGCGTATGACGAATCCCTGGTGGTGAACAAGAGCGGTGGCCTCGCGAACGCGTTCGTCTACATCAAGAGCGGTTTAGAAGGAAAAACGTTTGCCATTCCCGCGGACCCGGTCACGATCGATCAAAGTGGCTGCTGGTTTCGACCGCGAGTGCTTGGAATTCAGACGGGACAGATCCTCAAGGTCATCAACTCCGACCCGGTAACCCACAACATTCATCCTATGGCTGAAGTGAATCGCGAGTGGAATCATAGCCAGGGCGCCGGGGATCCTCCGCTCGCGCGCAAATTTCTCAAGCCGGAAATCATGATTCGCGTGAAATGTAACATTCACAGCTGGATGCATGCGTTCATCGGGGTTTTGAGTCACCCTTACTTTGCCGTTTCCAAAGACGATGGAACGTTTGCCATCAGCAATCTGCCACCGGGTACTTATACCATTGCGGTGTGGCAGGAAAAACTCGGGACACAAGAACAGCAGGTGACCGTCGAGGCTCACGGCAACGCCGAGGCCAACTTCACATTCAAGGAAAAATAATATGCGCAAACTAGCCTTTGTTCTCTTTGCCCTCTCGTTCGTGGCGGGCTGCAACACCTCGAAAGCTCCCGAGCAGCAGTCTGCTACACCGGCGCCCCCGGCGGAAACCTCAGAGCCCCGGATTTATGTCACCAACGAAGTCTCCGGCGATCTCAGCATCATCGATTCCGGCAACTATAACGTGCTCGCGACCATTCCGCTGGGCAAGCGTCCGCGCGGCATCCATGCCAGTCCCGATCATAAGACAATCTATGTTGCGCTCAGTGGCTCGCCCATCGCCGGGCCGGATGTGGATGAGAGCACCCTACCGCCGCCGGACAAGAGCGCCGATGGCATCGGTGTCTTCGACGTAGCGCAGAGCAAGGTGCTGCGCATCATCCCTGGCGGCTCTGATCCGGAAAATTTCGACATTAGCCCGGATGGGAAGCAACTCTACATTTCCAACGAAGACCAGGCGGCGGTCAGCATTGTCGATATTGCTTCCGGAACGGTGGCCAAGACGCTGAAGGTTGGCGAACAACCGGAAGGGGTCAAGGTGACCCCGGATGGAAAACACGTCTGGATCACGTCTGAGGAGACGGGGACGATCGCGGTCCTTGATCCAGTTGCGGGCAAGATCCTCGCCACCTTCAAGGTTGGGCACCGGCCTCGCTCGGTGGCATTTATGCCGGATGGCGCACACGCCTACGTGAATGCAGAAAACGATGGAACCGTCGTCCTCGTCGATGTTAAGAAGAATCGCATGATCAAAGCGATTCAGCTGGGCAAGCCGGGCATCATCAAGCCGATGGCCGTATTGCTTTCACCCGATGGCAGCAAGCTCTACGTCAGCACGGGCAGGGGACACCAGGTATTTACCATCGACACTGCTACGAATACAGTCGCAGGGTCGGTAGAAGTGGGACCGCGTCCCTGGGGCATAGCCCTTTCGCTTGATGCAAAAACGCTTTACTCCGCTAACGGCCCTTCCAACGATATTTCGGTGGTTGATCTGGCAGCCAACAAGGTGACCAGAAAAGTGAAAGTCGGCCAATCGCCCTGGGGCATCGTCGTCTTACCGCGATGAGTTATGGTCCCCAGCCCGCAGTGGAGGGACCTGCGGTTTTTCTTCCGCGGGTAGCTAACCCGCAGCCAGTTGCCGCAACACGTACTGCAGGATGCCGCCATTCTCGTAGTACAGAATCTCCTGCGGCGTGTCGATGCGCACGGTTGCGTTGAACTGGCCCTTCTTTCCTGTTGAGTCGGTCGTCTTTACCGTCAGCGTGCGGCCCTGGGAAAATTTTTGCTCCAGCATCTGCCGAATTCCCTCAAGGTCAAATACTTCTTCACCAGTGAGACCGAGCGACTCCGCACTCTGCCCGCTTTCAAATTGCAATGGCAGGATTCCCATGCCCACCAGGTTCGAACGGTGAATGCGCTCATAGCTCTGCGCGACCACCGCGCGCACTCCCAGCAGACGCGGTCCCTTGGCTGCCCAGTCACGGGAAGAGCCGGAACCGTATTCCTTCCCCGCCAGAATTACCAGCGGCGTGCCGCGCTCGGCGTATTTCACTGAGGCATCAAAGATGCTCATCCCTTCGCCCTCAGGCAGCAAACGGGTCACGCCGCCCTCCGTTCCGGGAGCTAGCTTATTACGCAGCCGCACATTGGCGAAGGTGCCGCGCACCATCACCTCGTGATTGCCCCGCCGCGATCCGTACGAATTGAAATCCGTCGGTTTCACTCCGTGATCAACCAGGTATTTGCCCGCGGGCCCGTTCAGCTTGATAGACCCGGCAGGAGAAATGTGGTCGGTGGTTACGCTGTCACCCAGCACAGCCAGCACCCGCGCGCCCTTAATGTCAGTCACCGGCGTCGGCTTCGCGGGCATGCCATCGAAGTACGGCGCTTTACGGATATAGGTGGAATCAGGCTCCCATTGATACGTGTCTCCAGTAGGAAACTTGAGATTCTGCCAGTTCTTGTCACCATCCGTAACAGTTGCATATTCCTTGCTGAAGATCTCAGAATCGATGGCTGCGGCAATGGTGCTGTTCACTTCTTCCTGGCTGGGCCAGATGTCCTTCAAATAAACCGCGGCGCCTTGCTTGTCCTTGCCCATCGGTTCGGTATCAAAATTGTGTTCGATGTTGCCCACCAGCGCATAGGCGACGACCAGCGGCGGCGACATGAGATAGTTAGCCCGCACCTCAGAGTTGATGCGCCCCTCAAAGTTTCGATTGCCGCTCAGCACGGACACTGCGACTAGTCCGTGATCGTCAATGGACTTCGAAACGTCCGTGGGCAGCGGTCCGGAGTTGCCAATGCATGTGGTGCATCCATAGCCGACAACCTGAAAGCGAAGCTTGTCCAGCGACTCTGTCAGGCCCGCTTTCTGGTAGTAGTCGGTCACCACGCGAGACCCTGGGGCCAGCGAGGTCTTCACCCAGGGCGGAACGCGCAAGCCCTTCTCCGCGGCCTTCTTCGCCAAAAGCCCCGCAGCGATCATGACGGACGGATTGGAAGTATTGGTGCAACTGGTAATGGCTGCGATCACGATCGAACCATGACCGAGGTAGGGATCGACATCCACGCCGAAGCGTTCTTTCACCGTGGTGCAGGGGCCTTTTTCCGGAGTCGACTTATCGCTGCCATTGGACCAGGGATGACCGCCCTCACCTTCCCAGCGCATGGTTTGTCTCTCCTTGCGGCCTGAGGCGCCTGGACCCATCAAGCTGGGCAACTGCTGCTCGAAGTTTGCCCCGGCCTGGGAGAGCAGCACCCGATCCTGTGGCCGCCGAGGTCCGGCTACGCTCGGCTCAACCGTAGAAAGATCAAGCTGCGTGGTCTGCGTGTATTCCGCCTCCGGCGAATCGGGAGTATGAAACCATCCTTGTTCCTTGGAATAGGCTTCGACCAGCTTGATCTGCTCTGCGCTGCGTCCAGTCAACCGCAAATAGCGCAACGTCTCCGCGTCGATGGGGAAGATGCCGCAGGTGGCTCCATATTCCGGCGCCATGTTGCCGATCGTTGCCCGGTCGGCGAGGCTGAGTTCGCTTACGCCGGCACCGTAGAACTCGACAAACTTGCCGACCACACCCAGCTTGCGCAGCATCTCGGTTACCGTCAGCACCAGGTCGGTGGCGGTCGCACCTTCGCGCAACTTGCCCGTCAGCTTGAACCCAACCACTTGCGGCACCAGCATCGAAACCGGCTGGCCCAACATGGCGGCTTCGGCTTCAATTCCGCCAACGCCCCATCCCAGCACTCCCAGTCCGTTAATCATGGTGGTGTGGGAATCAGTGCCCACCAGCGTGTCAGGATACGCTTGCACCACTCCGCCATTCGCAGAGGTCGTGAACACTACACGAGCCAGGTATTCGAGGTTCACCTGGTGGCAAATGCCCATCCCCGGAGGCACAGCGGAGAAGTTGCGGAACGCCGTCTGGCCCCACTTCAAAAAGGCGTAGCGTTCGCGGTTGCGTTGGAACTCAAGCGCCGCGTTGATGGAGTAGGCATTCGAAGTGCCGAATTCGTCCACCTGGACGGAGTGGTCAATCACCAGCTCTGCCGGTTGCAGCGGGTTGATCTTTTCCGGGTTGCCGCCCAGCTGCTTCATGGCGTCGCGCATGGCGGCCAAATCGACAATGGCGGGCACTCCGGTAAAATCCTGCATCAGCACCCGCGCCGGCATAAACGCGATCTCCCTTGCCGGCTCCGCGCTGGCTTTCCACTTCGCCAAAAATTCGATGTCGTCCGCGGTTACACTCTTGCCATCTTCCTGCCGCAGCAGATTTTCCAGCAGTACTCTCAGGCTGTAAGGAAGACGTTTGAGCGAGAGGCCTTTGGCCTCCAGCGCATTAAGACGGAAAATCTCGTAGCTCTTGTTTCCGGCCTTCAAGGTCGATTTGCTGCCGAAGCTGTTCATGGCTGGTTCCTCTCTGATATCGCGCAAGTTTGCGCAGGCGCGCGAGCCTGATCCAATGCTGGTTGCCAGGGATTGCTGACGATAAGTTAGGAGGATTGGTTCCGTCCACGGTCAGGCTTACCGTGACGGAAACGCTTGTGCAGGAAGTCGCGAAGTCTGCTTCGGGCGTTCATGTTCCGCTAAACAGTTTAAACCTTTTCAGGAGCCGGTGCTCAATCCCAGCAGAACCATATTCAGTGCAACAATCAGCCCCACCGTAAGCCAGCCAAGAAAGGTGATCACCGGACCGTTCGTGAACCCACCCATCAGATTACGGCGGCTGCAAAGAATGAGCAGGGGAATCAGGGCAAACGGCAGAGTAAAGCTGAGCACCACCTGGGAAAGGACCAGGATGCGAAGCGGATCGAGCCCCAGGCCAATCACGATCATCGCCGGGAGCAAGGTCAGAAGGCGGCGCAGGAAAATGCTGAATCGGACCTTGAGGAATCCCTCGAGAATCATCTGCCCGGCGAGCGTCCCTACGGTGGAGGAAGAAAGACCGGAACATAACAGCGCAATCGCGAAGATGGTTGCAGACGCTTGTCCCAACAGCGGCCCCAGCGTGCGGTGGGCCTCTTCGATGGACATATCGCTACGCCCGCTGCCGGCAAAAGCCGCCGCGGCGACAATCACCATGGCGGAATTCACCAACCAGGCCCCGTTCATGGCAGCAAACACATCCAGCGCTTCCAGGCGAAGGTGGCGCAGTCGCGTGAGATAGCGCGTTTGCGGGGAGTCCCCGCGCCAGTGTTGGTCCCGCTTTTCCGCGGCCAGCCGGGGCTGCACCAGGCCGGAGTGCAAGTAAACGACATGGGGCATCACGGTAGCCCCCAGCATGCTGACCGCAACATAAATGCTGCGTCGGTCCAGCCAGGGCACAGCCGTGTGGTAGGCGATCTGGCGCCAGTCGGGATGAACCAGGAAAATTTCGATCAGGTAACAAAGCCCGATCACCAGGACAAAGATCATGATCCCGAGCTCGAGGGTGCGGAAGCCGCGCAGTTCAAGAGCCAGGATGGCAAAGACGCAGACCGCGGAGATGACGGCCGCGATAAACATGACCGTGGTGCGAGCCAGCCCCAGGTGAAGGAAGTAGCCGCCGAAAAGCAGGTAGAAGCCCAGCGCGGCGCCAAGAAATTCGGCAAGGTCAGTGGCCAGCGCGGACAACTCCGCGGCCACCCACAAGAGAATTGCCGTACGCCGGGAAAAATGCTCGCGGCAGTTCTGCGGCAGGGTGGCTCCGGTGGCGATCCCCAGCTTGGCGGACAGGTACTGAATGAGGATGGCCATCAGGTTCGACCACAGCAGCACCCACAGCAACTTGTAGCCGAACCCGGTCCCGGCAATCAGGTTCGTGCCGAAATTTCCCGGGTCGATATAGGCAATGCTGGCGACAAACGCCGGCCCAAACCAGGATAAAAATTGGCGCGGCTTCAGATCGGAAAGCAGCTGAGCAGGCCGGGACGATGAGACTGGAAGTGAGGGTGGAGGAGAAGCGGGAACCATCAGTCCGTCCTTGGGTACTGCCTCGGGTTACAGCGGCTGGCGCTTTTAGTATAGCCTGCATTTCCGTTTTTTGTTAACCATAGTTAACAAACCTTCTTTGTCCGACCCCTCTGCGGTAGTCTGGGAATGGATGAAAGTACTCGTCATTGGTGCGGGGGGCCGGGAGCATGCCCTGATATGGTCCATCTGCCAGTCCCGGCGGGTTTCTGAAGTGGTATGCGCGCCAGGCAATGCCGGGATAGCCCAATTGGCGCGCTGTGTACCCACCAGCCAGAAGGATCTGGACGATCTGCTACGGGTTACCGCGGCGGAGCGCCCGGACCTGGTAGTGGTTGGCCCCGAACTGCCCTTATCGTTGGGCTTGGTGGACGAGCTCGAGCGGCGCAGTATTCCGGTCTTCGGGCCCACGCAAAAGGCGGCCCAGCTGGAAAGCAGTAAAGCCTTTGCCAAACGCTTCATGCAGCGCCACCACATACCGACTGCGGCCTATGCCGTCGCTACCAGCGAGCAACAGGCTATGGAATCGATCGATCTGTTCCATCTTCCGCTGGTCATCAAAGCGGATGGCCTGGCGTCGGGCAAAGGCGTGATCGTCTGCGAAAGCCGGCGCGAAGCCGGCGAGGCCATCGCCGGTCTGTTTGGCGGCAAAAATTCAGTGGGCGCGCAGTCCTCCATCGTGATTGAGGAGTTCCTTCGCGGCGAAGAAGTGTCTTTTCTCACCCTCACCGATGGAAAGTACGTAAGTCCGTTGGTTCCGGCGCAGGACCATAAGCGGATCGGCGAGGGGGATAAAGGCCCGAACACCGGAGGCATGGGCGCCTACTCCAGTGATGGCATGCTGGATGTCCAGATGCGGGAATGGATTCTCAACCACATCGCCCTGCCCGCGGTAAGTGGAATGGCCGCCGAAGATGCTCCCTTCGCGGGAGTGCTGTACATCGGGCTGATGATGACTGCTCGTGGTCCCATGGTGCTGGAGTTCAACGCACGTTTTGGGGATCCGGAAACGCAGGCGATACTGGCCCTGCTGGATAGCGATCTACTGCAGGCGCTCGAGGCCTGCGTCGAAGGCCGTCTCAGCGAAACTGAGTTGCGCTGGAAACCCGGAGCCTCCGCCTGCGTGATTGCGGCCTCCGCCGGTTACCCCGGTAGTTACACTACGGGGCGAAAAATCAGCGGCCTGGAAGAAGCCTCCCGGGTGCCGGGAGTACAGATCTTTCACTCAGGCACCTCCCAGGTAGAAGGTCACTATGTGACCGATGGCGGAAGGGTCCTCGGGGTGACTGCAGCTGCGCCGGACCTGGAGCGTTCTCTCGCCCTGGTCTACGAAGCGCTGGGCCGAATTAAATTCGAGGGAATGTATTACCGCCGGGACATCGGGCGCCGCTCCCTGGTCTCCTGAGTTGACAAGCCGGGAATCGTCAGAGCCTCGCAGTCACTCTAACCATTGGTGAAAGACTTGGCACATACAGTAGTGGCAGAGGTTGATCCGGTCTGCGGCATGAAGGTATTGCCGCAAAAAGCGGCGGGCTCCGCCAAACGCGCCGGACGCACCTGGTACTTCTGTTCCCAGGGATGCAAGGCCAAATTCGAAGCGAGCCCAGGGAAATACGACGGGTCGGTCCTCCGCGTCTCAGCCCCCGAAACCTCGACCGCCAGTCAATACACGTGCCCCATGCACCCGGAGGTAATTTCGCCAAAACCGGGAGCTTGCCCAAAGTGCGGTATGGCGCTGGAGCCGATTGCCTCCACCGAGAGCAAGGCCAATCCTGAGCTGGTCAGCATGACGCGGCGCTTCTGGATAAGTGCGGCACTCACTCTTCCTCTGCTGGCCGTCATGGTTTCCGACATCCTGCCCGGCCGTCCGCTGCAGCAGCTTATCGAAGGCCCGTTATTGGGCTGGTTTGAGTTTGCCTTGGCGACGCCCGTGGTGCTGTGGGGTGGATGGCCTTTCTTCGAGCGGGGATGGGCGTCGATTGTTCATCGCAGCCCGAATATGTTCACCCTCATAGCCATGGGCAGCGGCGCAGCCTATCTTTACAGCGTGGCTGCGGTGGCCGCGCCGGATCTCTTTCCGGCCGGGTTTCGCGATCCCTCTGGCAACATCGGCCTCTATTTCGAAGCAGCGGCTGTCATCACGGTTCTGGTTTTGCTAGGCCAGGTGCTCGAACTAAGGGCCCGCAGTCAGACCGGAGGCGCCATCCAGGCGTTGCTTGGATTGGCTCCAAAAACAGCGCGCCGTATTTCTTCCGCCGGCAAGGAAACCGATGTCGGTCTGATTGAGGTTGTCGTGGGCGACCTGCTGCGCATTCGTCCAGGCGAAAAAATTCCCGTCGACGGAGTAGTGACCGAAGGCCAAAGCTCAGTAGATGAATCGATGGTCAGCGGTGAACCCATCCCGGTAGAGAAAACCGCAGGCGCCATGGTCGTGGGTGGAACCATCAACGGAACGGGCAGTCTGGTGATGCGAGCCGAGCGTGTGGGCCAAGCCACTCTGCTGGCACAAATCGTCAAGATGGTGAGCGAAGCACAACGGACCCGCGCCCCCATCCAACGTCTTGCCGACAAAGTGGCCGCGTACTTTGTGCCCGCGGTCGTAGCAGCAGCGGTGATCACCTTCGTTGTCTGGGCTGTGGCCGGGCCCCATCCGCGCTATGCTCATGCGCTGGTGAATGCGGTTGCTGTGCTCATCATTGCCTGCCCATGTGCTCTTGGCCTGGCAACGCCCATGTCGATCATGGTGGGCACGGGACGCGGCGCCAAAGAGGGAATCCTGGTCCGCAATGCAGAAGCGCTCGAGACCATGGAAAAGGTAGACACACTGGTCGTAGACAAGACCGGAACCCTCACCGAGGGCAAGCCGAAACTTAACACGATTGTTGCGGCTGAGGGCTTCGACCAGGCGAAACTGCTGCAGGAGATTGCCAGCCTCGAGGTACAGAGCGAGCATCCGCTTGCGGCTGCCATTGTCGCTGCAGCGAAAGAGAAGAAGCTTCCTATGCTGCGGGTAAAAGACTTTCAGTCGCTTACTGGGAAGGGCGTTTCCGGAACCACCGAGGACAAGAGAATAGCTGCCGGCAACATCACGCTGATGCGCCAGCTTGGGATATCAACAAAGCCGCTCGACCACCAGGCCGAGGCCCTTCGACGCGCCGGACAAACTGTCATGTTTGTCGCCTGGGATGACCGCCTGGCGGGCTTGGTAGGAGTTGCCGATCCCATCCGGGAATCCACACAGCAGGCCATCCAGGAGCTCAAGCGCGAGGGCATCAAAGTCGTGATGCTCACCGGCGACAATCACACCACGGCTGCGGCCATTGCGCAAACCCTGGGTATAGAGTTTCAGGCAGAGGTGCTGCCTGCTCAAAAGGCAGAGGCCGTCAAGAAGATGCAGGAGGAAGGGGCTGTGGTCGCCATGGCCGGCGACGGGGTGAATGATGCCCCCGCGTTGGCCCAGGCGCAGGTCGGTATCGCCATGGGCACGGGAACCGACGTGGCCATGGAGACCGGCGCCATCATCCTTGTCAAGGGAGATCTCCGCGGCATTCTCAAAGCGCGTCGATTGAGCCAGCGAACCATGCGCAATATTCGGCAAAATCTTTTCTTTGCTTTCTTTTACAACGCATTGGGCGTGCCGGTTGCTGCCGGGATACTCTATCCCGTGCTTGGGTTGCTGCTTAACCCCATGATCGCGGCCGCCGCCATGAGCTTCAGCTCAGTCTCCGTGATCGCCAACGCATTGCGCCTGCGCACCACTTCTCTCTAAACATCATTGATCCTTCATTTCCATTTGCGCGCGCCGAAAGGCGTAGTCGCTTACATGCACTGAGCCCTGAAAAGGCCGATTGATATCAGCGATCGCGACCAGTACCAGCGAGATGAGCAAGGCGAACGCACTCACCTGGATGACATGCAAGGGACCATTCGAAGCGCCAAACATGCAGGTAGAGGCAATCGTGACCACTCCTCCTATGAGCAGCACAAACCAGAGCACCCCGGGAAGACGCGATGCGCTCTGAACCAGGCGAATGCGGCGATATCCTGCCAGGGCGCTGAGCTCGTAAAGGGCGTGGTCTTCGGCATTGATCTCGGTGGGAGAGGCTCCCTTTACGTCCATGAGAGTTTGCCACATTTGCCGCGAGATTTCCCGGGTGTCCTCCGGCATTGCGTTTGTGGCCATCTCTCCCCACTCGTGGTCGACGACCGCGTCCCCATAAGCCCGCGCCAGTTGTTTGATACGTGCCCCTTGCTCCGGAGCCAGGCCGGAGGACAAGCGATAGACGTTCACCAGCGAATTAGCCTCGGCATCCGAATTCAGGTCGGCTGTTCCAAAGTTGATCCAAACTGTGTAAAGCATGAAGCCAACAATGACGGCATAGGTTGTGCCCAGAACCGAAAGCTGCCAGCCAATCAGATCGTTGTGCGCCCGGCGCTGCTCTGCCGGCCAGTAGTAGTTCACACCGGCCATAAAGAAAAGGGAGCACACCACTCCAACTATGACGATGAGAACATTTTGCCCCGTATCCAGCATTGGTCTCCGGAATTCCCCCCAAGTGTATCTCCAGTCGAACACCTACTCCCATCGCGAATGCATCTCAGTAATAACGGGTGTAGGTTATGATTTTGGCAGAGAGTAAGAAACCGGAGGCGGAGACGAAATGGTGATTGGTCGAGGGCTCTTGGCGTTGTGCATCCTGGCGGCTGGCGGTGCGATGGTGGTCAGCAACGTGGTGGGTTTTGCTGACACGGCCAAGCCGGTGATGAATGCCAAGGCGACACGGGGTGCTGCGATCTTTCAGCAGAATTGCGTAAGCTGTCACAACAAGCAGCCGGACGATACCACTCCTTTTGGTCCTCCCAATCTGCACGGAATTTTCAGCAGCAAGCCCAAGGTCAGCCCACCGATCACTCCGGCTCAAGCCACAGACATTATCAAGAAGGGTGTGGCGCCCATGCCCGCCTTCGGCTCAATCCTTACGGAAGCTCAAATCGGGGACCTGATCGCCTATTTGAAGGCGCAGTAGCCCGGTCGCGCTTTGGCTCTATCCCCGCCACCCATCGCCGGGTGCCGCCATCCTTCGCGCTCTTTGCGAAGGATGGGGCACCCGAACTTTGATTCTTGCGCAACGGGCTCAGCCACTCAACCATTCATCCCTGCGTTTTCATCTTGTTAGGTGGGGGAAGCCCACCGGAGCTTTTTCAAAAAAGCTCATGGAAAGCGCACGGCCACGTGAAGCATATAAGTAACTATGCCGGAGCCAAATACGCTAATCCTATAGGAAAGGAATCACTTTCCTGCATAGGAAAGCGATATAACCGCGAAGGGATTTACTGCTCTTTTTGAGCTTAGAAACCGCAGATCCCTCGACTCGTGTCGGGGGAGTCCCGGTGACATCCGCGGTTTTCTAGGCCTCGACTGCTTCCAACTCAGCGTCCAATCCGTGACGCCGCAAAAGGTTCGGCAAGTTCTGCGAAAACGCAGATCGCGGCATCACCATGTCACAGCCGGCTTCCATGGCCTTTGCCTTCAAATCGCCTTGCAAGTGAGAGAGGAACCCAATCACTGAGGTACCGCGCTTCATCTTGCTCTTCAGCCGCGGAATCAGAGTAAGCGGCTTGGCGCCGACATTGTTCAAGTCAAAAACAATCAGCGAGGGGCGGCTTCCCTCCGGTACATCCGCCAGCCGGGAAACAATATCCTTGTCGGCCTTCACAAAGGCCACCTTGACGCCAATCTTTCGCGCCGTCTCCTGAATCTTGGCTAGAAAAAACAGGTCCTCGATGAAGCAGTAGATGCGAGTAGGGGCGTCTTCTCGTATGGGAGCAACAGTTGGCTCTTTGGGCAAAGGCTCGACAAAGTGGCCGTTGTGACCGTTGCCCCGGAACTCGTTGCTGGAATAAGGTGCGTCAGCCGTATTGCCGTTTACCACTCGATAACTGTGATCCATGGGGCCGACGAATGTCTGCTGCCGGCGCTGCTTGCCCTTGCGCCGCCCACCACCACCGCCATTGTTCACAGCGCCGTGCGGGCTGCCATTGGCGTTTTTACCGTTGAAGCGGTTCTGGCCAGACGACTTTGCTTTTGCCGCCTTCTTCGGGGAATGGGGTTGTCCCAAGCCCGGACTGGCCTCGACATTGGCCTTGGCCTGATTGTTGGCGTATCCCTTACGTCTACGGCGCCGGCGACGATGCCCTTGCCCTTCACTCTGTCCCGCGGGCTGAGCCTGATTAGGCTGCGCCTGGGGCTGATTTTGCTCTGTCATGCATGCACATCCCGGTGCGTTGGCAATTCTTGCAGCTTGCTCAGGTACTACCCTCCCCGGACAGGGTTAGGCAGAGGTTCACTGCAACTCATGTTTCCACTTGGTTGATGGCCAGTGGCCACGTCCTACGCACTCAAAAGGAACTATTCCCAGAGATTACGGTCGGGGGTGGAACCTATGGTTTGATCTCTCAACAAACTACTGGTGTTATCTGTACCGCTATTATTTTGGCCCCAGCGAACATCACCCTTCGGGCCAGCAGTTGCGACGCGGCAGAAAAACCCTATTGACTCTCGAGAATTGCGGCGAGCTTGACTCACTTTTGAGATCTGGCTTCAGCCGCTCGATAGGCAAAACCGATAATACACAGAGAAAGTGCCCGAGAGCAAGTGCTATTCGGAAACCTTTGTTCAATTCGTGAGAACAAGAGTGTTACAGGGTATGACACGCAGGCGGGGACTTCGCAGAAATGATCTTAAAAATCGAAAAGCCACAGCTGTGTGGCTTTTCGTATGATGGCCAATCACTGGCCTCCCAAGGGTCCCCGGCAGAGCGTGTCTGCGGGCAGTAGAACTCCGGTTTGCGGCTGGTCCTAGTAGAACCTGAGCTCTGCTCACCGGATCTGAGGCGCCGGACTCGCTTCTCTGTCGCGAGCCACGTGCGTCGCTGGCTGTCTTGGTTATAGCAGTTGAAGAGCCGTTTGCCATGTTACCTGTTATCAGTTAGTTAGCTGGCGGCGATCCGCTTTTGTTTCCGGTTTATGGAAGCCCCGTGCGCCCCAGCATTCTGGAATTCATAGAAATGCTATCGCTGGCAGTGGGGGCAATAGTGCGTTCCCCGTCCGCCGATCAGGAGGCGCCGGATGGGTGTCCCGCAAACCAGGCATGGTTGCCCGGTGCGTAGATAGACCCGATGCTCAAGTTGGAAAAAGCCTTCCACGCCATCCGCGTCGACATAGTCAGAAACGGACGATCCCCCCAGCGAAATCGCCTTTTTAAGAACGCTTTGCAGGCTGGAGTGCAAACGGTCCAGTTCCGCCCGCTTCAGGTGGCGAGCCATCCGGCGGGGTCGAATGCCGGCGCGGAAGAGGCTCTCATCGGCATAAATATTTCCTACTCCGTGCAAGAGCTTTTGATTCAGCAGAGCAGCCTTGATGGGAGTGCGGCGGCCGCGAAACAGCGCCGCGAACTCGTCCTTCGAAATGGTGAGCGGCTCCTGTCCCGTGCCCGTGAAGCGCGTGGTCCTCAGCGCCATCCGGCCAAAGCGCCTGGGATCCACGAAGCGAAGCTCCCTACCCGACGCCAGGTGCAGAATGCCGTGCGTATGCAGGGGGATGGCAGTCGCGGGATCGGCAACCAGCAGCCGGCCCGTCATGCCCAGGTGAACAATCCATTGCAGATCTTCCAGATCGAAGACGATATGTTTGCCTACGCGGTGGACGTGATCGATGCTTCGGCCGGCCAACTCCTTCGCCATGAGCTGCGGGGATGACTTGAACGGTTCCGGCTTCTCGCTGAACCAGGTGGTTTCGATGCGGTCCCCGCGCAGGCGTTCGTCCACTCCGCGGGCAATGGTTTCAACCTCAGGCAGCTCCGGCATAGCTCATCTTTCTGTCATTGTCGTATATCATCAGGATCGTTCATGCGAGCCAAGACTGCAGTGGTAGTGGGCGCCCAATGGGGCGACGAGGGGAAGGGAAAGATCGTTGACGTTCTTTCCGACAGGTTTGCGGTGGTCACCCGGTATGCCGGGGGCCACAATGCCGGCCATACGGTCATCATCCGGGGCAAAAAATTTATCCTGCAACTGGTCCCGTGCGGTGTTCTGCGTCCGGATTGCCGCGCCGTCATCGGCAACGGTGTGGTGCTCGACCCACTTGCCTTTCTGATAGAAGTGGGCAAGCTTCGCGAACTCGGGGTCAATGTCGACGAACAGCTTTTTGTGTCTAACCGTGCCCAGGTCATCCTGCCTTACCATCGCATGATCGAGCTGGCTTCAGAAAATGCTCCCGGAAGGCAGAAGATCGGGACCACCAGCCGCGGCATCGGTCCTGCGTATGAAGACAAGATGCATCGCAGCGGCCTGCGCGTCATTGATTTACTGAACCGTAGCCTGCTCAAGACGCACATCGAAAACGCCTGCAATGAGAAAAACGCCGTGGCCCATGCCTTGTTCGGGACCGACCCCCTGGACCCGATCAAGATGTACGACGAGTATGCCGAGGCAGCGGAGCGCGTTCGCCCTTTTGTCACGGATACGGCGAAACTGTTGAACGACGCCATCCGCCAGGGGCAAAGCGTGATGTTTGAGGGCGCCCAGGGCACCATGTTGGATATCGATCATGGCACTTATCCCTTCGTGACCTCCTCCTCCGCTACCGCCGGGGGCGCGGTCACTGGAACCGGGGTGGGGCCGACCATGATCGGCACCGTGGTTGGGGTGACCAAGGCTTATGTCACCCGGGTGGGCGAGGGTCCGTTCCCCACCGAGATCTTCGGTGAGACCAGCGATCTGCTGCGCGCTCGCGGACAGGAATATGGTGCGGTGACCGGCAGGCCTCGCCGCTGCGGCTGGCTCGATCTGCCTTTGTTGCGTTACTCCAACGAGGTCAACGGCACGGAGTGGCTGGTGGTGACCAAATTGGACGTGCTGGACAGCTTTGCTGAGATTCCGATCTGCACCGGCTACCGGATGAACGGCCGCGCCACCGACCTCATCCCTGCGGATGTGAGCGGGTTTGAAGCGATCGAGCCCGTTTATACCAACCTGGAAGGTTGGCAGACGTCCACCGAAGGCATTACCGAGTTTGACCAGCTGCCGCCGGCGGCTCAGAAATATCTTCGTTTTCTTGAGGCGGAGTCCGGCGCGCGCATCGGTATGGTCTCGACCGGGCCGGATCGCGAGCAGACGATGATCCTTCCTGGATTTCAAGCGGCCCTGGACTGGATGCACTCCAGCTGATCGGATAGATTAGAGGCACAATGGTCAGCTTTATCGTACGTATGCGGTTCGCCCCGGAAGATCGCGAACATGTAGGGGACATTTTGCGCCAGCTGGCCCTCGCCTCACGCCAGGAGCCCGGTTGCGTCAGCTACATTCCGCACACCGTCGAGGACGACCCGAACAGGGTCGTTATCTACGAACAGTACCTAGATCGGGGAGCGAGCGAGTTCCATCGCAGCACCCCTCATTTCAAGAAGTTTGCCGTCGGTGGACTTTATCAGCTGATGCGCGAGCGAGAGGTGGAGAATTTGACGGCGCTCGTCTAAAGAGATTGACCGGGGTTGCAGTCCACACCGCGGGGCATTGCGTTCGACAGCGAAAACTGTCACTCTGAAGTTTCAATTTTGACTCGCCTTCGGACGCGGAATAACATCCGATACGCTTATGCGCGCTCTTTCCGAGCATCGGTGGCTGTTTCCCACGGTCGGCAGACTGTCCCTTGTTTTTATACTGGCTTTCGGGTTTGTCAGCCGCGCTCATGCCGTTTTTCCCCACCATGAAAACGCCCACAAAGAAATAGAAGGCCTGGAACTGGACTGGCGGCAGGCTCAGCTCACCAATAACATCCCTGCCGTCGAGCGGCTGTTAGCGGACGATTATCTTGGCATCAGCGCGAATGGCACATTGGAGACCAAGGCTGACGAACTCACGCGCCGCCGTACGGGCGCTCTGCACATCACGCAGCTCGATCTAAGCGACATCAAGGTCAGGATTTACGGCGATACCGCGGTGGTCACCTCCAAGGCAGACCTGATCGGCAAGAACGGCGATCGCGACATCAGCGGGCGTTATCGTTACACCCGGGTCTACAGCAACCGCGATGGTCAATGGCGAATCGTAAGCTTCGAAGCCAGCCGCGTCTCCGGCCCCGAAGAAGGCAAGAAGTAGAAACAGCTGCAGTCTCCAGACTTTGAGTGGGTGGCCCAGGTCTCGCTTTTGAGACCTGGGTTTCTCCTCCCGGCAAAAACGGTTCGGGTGCCCCATCCTTCGCGTTCTTTGCGAAGGGTGGGATGCCACTGCTCTTCGCCCGAGGCCCTTCCCCGCATATTTTGCTTATCCCACCCTTCGCGAACAGCGCGAAGGTTGGGGCACCCGAACTTTGGTTCTTGCGCTAAGGGCCACTCAGTCAACATTTGTCTGGCGAGGTGGTCAGGTTACAGGCCACGGCCAGGATGGCATCTGCGATGACCGCTGCTTCCCGGCTCGGACGCACATCGTGGACCCGCACCAGGTGGGCTCCCGCCAGTATGGCAGCAGTGACGGCTGCCAAAGAGGCATTCTGCCGGCGGTCAACGGGCACGTCCACTCCCTGATTGAGCTGCGACAAAGCTCTTCCCAGAAACGCCTTACGGGAAACACCCGCCAACAGCGGCTGCCCTAAGCCACTCAACTCTTCAAGACCCGCCAACAATGCGTAATTCTGCTCGAGCATGATCCCAAAGCCGAATCCCGGGTCGAGAACGATCCTCTCCCGCTCGACTCCCGCTTCCAATGCCCCTTGCAACCGCTGCTGCAGCCCCCTTCTTACCAGCGATACGACTTCCTTCTGTGGCAATGGAGGCAGCGCCCGCCACTCCTCCGGCCGGCCGCGCGTATGCATCAAGACCACGCCACAATTCGCAGCCAAGCAAACCTTGACCATCTCCTCATCCCACAAGAACCCGCTGACGTCGTTAACAATCTCCACCCCCGCCGATAACGCGGACGCAGCCGTCTGCGCCTTATAGGTGTCGATCGAGAGAATCGCATCCGGGCGATGGCGCAGCACGCCTTCCACCACCGGAATGACTCGGTCGATCTCCTCCTGAAGGGTCACCGGTCCGCGTTTTCCCGGCCGGGTGGATTCCCCCCCGATGTCGACGATATCCGCCCCATCCTCGAGCATGGCCAGAGCATATTCGATCCCAGCTGCTGGCGTGCTGAAGGCCCCGCCATCCGAAAAAGAGTCAGGTGTAGTATTCAGCACTCCAATGACCACAGTCCGCTCGCCAAGCGCAAGGGACCGGGTGCGCAGCTTCCAGTCGCAATGGGAGCGCAAGTGAAAGGGCATCTTTGCCATTCTATTGAGGTACACTCCGCGAAGACATGGATCTGCGCTTCCCCTACCTCAGCCTGTTGATGTTAGGCGCTCTTCTCTCTCCGCCCGCCCGGCCGCGGCACAAAGTGCCTTTGCCCCAGGCGATCGGCCGCATCCTGGTTGATCCTGCGGTAAGCCAGGCGCACTGGGGAATTTCCGTAGTTGCCCTCAACGGCACTTCGATTTACAAGCTCAATGACAGCCAGTACTTCAACCCAGCCTCCAACGCCAAGCTGTTGACCACTGCCGCTGCCTACGCCCTGCTGCCCAGCGGCCTCACGTTCACTACCCTGGTCTCGAGTGATGTTCCTGTCGGCAGTGCCGGAGAGGTTCGCGGCGATATCACCATCTACGGAGTGGGCGATCCTAACCTCTCCGCCCGCACCATGCCCTTTGGCATGAAGACCGAACGCGCCGGTCCACCCTTGGCCGCGCTGGAAGACATGGCCGACCAGATTGTTCGTCACGGCGTGAGCTCAGTATCTGGAGATATTGTTGGCGACGACACCTGGTTTGTTTACGAACGCTACGGCGCCGGCTGGAGTTGGGACGACCTGCAATGGGGTTATGGCGCGCCGGTCTCCGCCCTGAGCGTGAACGACAACGAGGTCTACCTCAGTGCAGTGCCGGCGGCGCAGGTTGGGCAGAACGCCGTGGTTTCCTGGGTCCCATCGACGCCCTACTATGCGGTTGAGAATTCGCTCGCCACCAGCCCCTCAGGCGACCCCACCAAGCCTGGCGTTGATCGCTCGCCTGGTTCCATGACAGTGCGAATCTATGGCCGCACGCCCATCGGTCAGCAAGGCCTGCATACTGCCATGGCCATCGAGGATCCGGCAGAGTATGCCGCCCGCTCGTTGCGCGCCATGTTATTGGCGCGTGGAGTCCAGGTCACCGGCAAAGCCAGGGCACAACATCGCCAGCCTGTGGATACAGGCGACTTTCTCTCCGCACAACAGGCCCCAGTCACCCTTCATCCCATTACCATCCAAACCGTGCAGTCAGCCGGTGCAGGACCGAACGTGCTCGCTTCGCATGTTTCGCCGCCCCTGGGTGACGATCTGGTGGTGACCAACAAGGTCAGCCAGAATCTCCATGCCGAGATCACGCTCAGGACCCTGGGCAAGTTCGAAAGCTCGGACGGATCCCTGCTCGAAGGCACCCGGGTCGTGCGGCAATTCCTCACTTCCGCCGGTGTGGCGCCAAATGACTTTGTGCTCTTCGACGGTTGCGGGTTGTCGGTTCAGGATCTGGTGACTCCCCGCGCCTTCACTACCTTGCTGGCGTACGCCGCACGGCAGAGCTGGGGCGACGCCTACCGCGCTTCGCTGCCCGTGGGCGGAGTCGACGGCTCCCTCTCCTCGCGATTCAAGCAACGGTTGCTGGACGGAAAAGTCTTCGCGAAAACCGGCACGCTGGGCGAAGCGAGAGCGCTGAGCGGCTACTTGGTGGCAGCCAGCGGCCAGACGGTTGCCTTCTCCATCATGTGCACCGATCACAGTCCGTCCGCGCCCGCGGACCGGACAGCGATGGACAAGATCGTGGCCGCAATCGCGGAGTCGAATTGAAGAGGCTGCTTTCGCTTGTCTTGCTAACCGCGCTCGGATGTCATTCTCCTGCGCCGTCGAAACCTCTCACCCAGCTCACGCCGCAAGAGGCCTCTGGCCGCCAGGTCTTCGCGGCTCTATGCTCCAGCTGTCACTATCCGGACAGCGAAGAAGGCCTCGCCGGTCCGGGCCTTCGGGGGCTGTTTCGCAAACCTTATCTGCCCAGTGGCGGAGTCGCGAATGACGCGCGTGTGACCTCGGTGATTGTCAGAGGAAGAGGCATGATGCCGCCGTTGGGAAATACACTGACGGATCAGCAGCTCAACGATTTGCTGGCCTACCTGCATACCTTATGAGCGATTCCAAACTACCCTTGCCTGGAATGGCCGCCATCGCCTTGTGGATGCTGGCCCTGGCCGTGTGGGGCGTGGCCGGAGTGCTTACCCACCGCCTTCCGACACCCGTCCTGGCCCTGAGCACCGTGTTTGCCGCGGCCGGCCTGGGAATGATCCGCCTGCGCCGCTGGGGTTGGGCGCTCACGCTGGGCGCGGTCTTTTGCTCCATGTGTTTCTGGTGCTACACGCTGTTTCGCTTTCATCAGCCGCCAGCAGCGTTCATGGCTGTCATCAACCTGCTTTTCTTTCTCTACCTGGTGCGATCCGAGGTAATCGGGCGTCTTCGCTAGCCACGGTACAATGAGACCAGCGTGATTGACCTTGTTCAGATCGACCAGAGCCCACGCCGTCCCGCTCCCAAGCCCGCCTGGCTCAAGGCGCGCGCCCCGGTGGGGGACAATTATCACGAGCTCAAGAGCCTCGCGAGATCGCTCAACCTGCACACAGTCTGTGAATCCGCCCATTGCCCCAACATCGGCGAGTGCTGGAACCAGCGGACCGCTACCTTCATGATGCTGGGCAATACCTGTACCCGGCGCTGCGGTTTCTGCGCCGTGCCCAAGGGACGCCCTGATGCGATCGACTTCGACGAGCCGCGTCGCGTGGCCGAAGCAGTCGCCATTCTCGAGCTTAAGCATGCCGTGATCACCAGCGTGAATCGTGACGACGACATTCTCGGTGGGGCGCATGCTTTTGCCATGGTGATCGAGGAAATCCGCCGTCAGGCCCCGGGTTGCCAGGTAGAAGTCCTGATCCCCGATTTTCAAGGCCACGAAGAAGCCATCCGCATCGTGGTCGAGGCCAAGCCGGAGATGGTGAACCACAACACCGAATCGGTGCCACGGCTCTACCGCGCGGTACGCTCAGGAGCGCGCTACGAACGGACGCTGCGTTTGTTGGAATATGCCAAGGTCGTCGATCCGCGCATGATCACCAAGTCCGGGGTCATGGTTGGCCTGGGAGAAGAAATGCACGAGTTGCTGCAGGTCTACCGCGACTTGGCTGCGGTGGGGACCGATGTGTTGACCATTGGGCAGTACCTGCGTCCATCCAGAGACCACCTGCCGATGGCACGTTATTACACGCCGGAGGAATTCGCCTACATGCGTGAAGAGGCGCTGAGCATGGGATTCCGCCACGTGGAGTCGGGACCGCTCGTGCGCTCGTCGTACCATGCGCGTGAGCAGGCAATGTCGATTTAATTTCGGGGGAAGAAGAAAATGGCAGTCTCCGTAATGGGCAATATTCCCGCCCTTAAAGATATTCAGCAACAGCTCAAGACGCGGATGGAAAAAGCAGTTGATGATTTCCGCGCCAATCTCGCCTCCACTCGCACCGGCCGTGCCTCCGTGCATATGCTGGACCAGATCAAAGTGCCCTACTACGGCAGTGATATGCCGCTGAACCAGGTGGCCCAGGTCACTGCTCCCGATGCCAACATGATCACGGTCCAGCCGTGGGATCCGAGCATCCTGGGCGATATCGAGAAAGCGCTGCGCGCTTCTGACCTGGGGTTCAATCCTCAGAATGACGGCAAGATCATTCGCATCCCGGTCCCTCCCATGACCGAGGAGCGGCGCCGCGAAGTGGTCAAGCATCTCAACAAAACCCTGGAAGACCATCGCACCGCTGTGCGCAATATCCGTCGTGACGGCAACGACCTGATCAAGAAATCTGCCAAAGACAAGAAGATTTCCGAGGATGAAGAGAAGCGCTCGCTCGAGGAAATACAAAAATTGACCGACGACGAAATCAGGCGGATGGAAGAGATGTGCCGCAACAAGGAAAGAGAAGTGCTGCAGATCTGAGCTCTGTCAGTTGGTGCGGTTGCTGTGGTCCAGAATAATCTTCCATCCCTGCGGTTCCTGTTTCAATAGCAGGGAGAAGATGCCGTCAGCATTGCCGCCGCCCGCCGCGGTCCGCTCCAGATGAAAATTCCCGGTAGCGATTGCGTACCCGGAGTCCAGGACCCGAATCGCGAGATGGGTGAAGGTCAACTTGCCCATGGCCGCCGGCGAGCTGTAGAGCTTCTGGTAGCGATCCCGAATGGTGGCATAGCCGTACTGCACTGTCTGGCCAACAAACGTGGTATCGGGTGAGTCTTCATAGGCCTTCATAAAGGCATCGACGTCGCCCCGGTTCCAATCAACCGCCTGTTGCTCCAATAAATGCCGAATGGCGGCCTCCGGGGCTATTTGAGCCCATGATGATGATGCAACTGTGAGTGCTAGCACGAGTAAATAACAAACGCGACGCATGCTCCCCTCCTTCCGAATTATGCATTCCTCCCTGCGAATCATGCATTCTCCCCCAAATCGAGACCTGGGCCACCCACTTAGATACCCCTGGCAATCCGATTCCTTCCTCCACCCTCTACAATGGGGAATGCCCCCCTCGAGAACTGTCCAGACTGTCTGTTCCCATGACTGCCCGGACTCCTGCGCCGTTCTCGTAACCGTCGACGATGTGGGGAAAGCGACCCGAGTGCAGGGCGATCCGACGCACCCCGTGACCCGCGGCTTTCTCTGCGCCAAAGTGGCCAAATATCTGGACCGCGTTTATTCTCCGGCCCGCCTGCTTTATCCCATGCGCCGCAAACCCGGCGCACCCAAAGGGAGAACACCCTCCGGCCGCGAAGCGGACGCCTTCGAACGCATCAGCTGGGAGGAAGCACTGGACTTGATCGCAAAACGGCTGCGAGCAATCGCCGAAGAGCACGGTCCCGAGTCCATCCTCCCTTACTCCTATGCGGGAAACATGGGTGTGCTGGGCTACGGATCCATGGATCGCCGCTTCTTTCATCGCCTCGGCGCCTCCCGGCTCGATCGCACCATCTGCGCCACCGCCGGCGCCGACGCCCTTATTTCGGTCTACGGGAAAAAACTGGGCACCGACCCGGAACACTTCCGCCACGCAAAATACATCATTGCCTGGGCGGCAAACATTCTCGGTAATAACGTTCACCTCTGGCCGTTCGTCGAAGAAGCACGCCGTAATGGCGCCCGACTCGTCGTGATCGATCCCTATCGAACCCGCACCGCCCGCGCCGCTGATTGGCACATTCCCATTCAGCCCGGCACCGATACGGCTTTGGCGCTCGGCATGATGCGCCTCATCATCGAAGAAGGGCTCTACGACCGCGACTACGTCGCCCGGCACACCCACGGATTCGAAGCACTGCGCGAACATATTCAGCCCTACACACCGGAGCATGTCGCCGCCCTGACAGGCATCGCGGCCGCCGACATTGAGCTCCTGGCGCGCGAATACGCGACCCATACTCCCGCTGTCATTCGCTTGAACTACGGTATCCAACGCTCGCAGTACGGTGGTACGGCCGTTCGCGCGGTTTGCATGCTACCTGCTCTGATCGGCGCCTGGAAGCATCTGGGAGGAGGGGTGCAGCTCTCTCTCAGCGGAGCCTTTCCCTTCGATAGCACGGCCCTGGAGAGGCCCGATCTGATGCTGGCCAGTCCGCTCGGGCGCCCGGCGCGCATCGTGAACATGTCGTGCCTCGGGCACGCGCTCACCGAACTCGACTCACCGCCGGTGAAAGCGCTTTTCGTCTACAACTCCAATCCCGCAGCCGTTGCTCCCAATCAAAATGCCGTCGTGAGCGGCCTGCTGCGCGACGACCTCTACACCGTAGTGCATGAGCAATTCTTTACCGACACCACCGACTATGCGGATGTCGTGCTCCCCGCCACCACGTTCCTCGAACACAAAGACTTCCAGGGAAGTTATGGACACTACCATCTCCAGCTCTCCGAGCAGGCCATTGCCCCCTTGGGGGAAGCACGATCGAACGTTGCCCTGTTTAGCCAGCTGGCGCAGCGGATGGAATTCCCTGAGCCCTGCTTCCACGACAGTGTCGACGACCTGATCGCGCAGGCGCTGGGAGGAAATTCGGACGAACTGGTGGCCAAGAAACGCATATACCAGCAGACTGAAGCGGAGTCCCTGGGCAATGGCATTTTTGCCACGCCCAGCGGCAAAATTGAATTTTATTCAAACGCCTTGGCCTCCCAGGGTCTGGATCCGCTGCCTTCGTACCGGCCACCCGACGAATCGCGCCGGGGCGCGGATGCTCACACCTTTCCCCTGGAGTTCCTGCCCCGCAAGGCCGACAACTATATGAACTCAACCTTTGCCAATCTTCCCAGCCACCAGAAGATGGAATCGCCGGGGTTTGCCATGATGCATGCAAGCGACGCTTGCGCCAGGCAGATCAGCGATGCCGATTGGGTGGAGATCTTCAACGCCCGGGGAAAGATCCGCCTGCGTGCGCGCATCGATGGCAGCGTGCCGGCCGGGGTGGTCGCTGCCAGCCTCAACTGGAACAAGCTCTCGACCGGGGGCAACAACGTCAACGCGCTTACTTCTGAGCGGCTCACCGACCTGGGCCGGGGAGCCACGTTCTACTCAACACTGGTCGAAGTACGAAAGCTCTCAGCCGAAGAAGCGCAAAACCTCTCCCCTCCGATAGACTAAGATCACCTGCTCCAAACGAGAGAAGACAATGCCGTTTCCGGCGGGTTTCCAGTGTGCGGGCTGTGGAGAGTGGAATGAGATCGTGGTGGACGAGTCGGCCGGTGGCCGGCAGCATTATGTGGAAGACTGCCAGATCTGTTGCAAGCCCAATCTTCTCTCAGTGTCGTGGGATTCCTCACTGGGCGAGTATTTTGCATCGAGTGAACTGGAGAGTTAATGGGGTTTTGGTGTCTCAGCTGAGCGGATCTCCGGGATGGTAGGTAGCGTGAGCAAACAGACCCCGGAGTTGGGGAGTACCCCATCCGTCACATATAATCGCCTTTTCCCTGAGCCGGATCCGATTTTCAGCAGTGAGGGTGTGCCTATTCTTCGCGTCGTGTCAGGGAGCCTTCGCTCCCGGTTTCCTCAGAACCAACCTGCGCGGTTCTTTTTCCAGCCTGGGTGGTTCTTTTTGAGTCGGTGCAGGATCGTCGTGCTGCTTCTCTTTTGCGGTACAAGTCTGATTGCCTGGGCTCAGCAGGACACCGCTCAGCCCACCACAATCCTCCAGATTCGGGTGCTCGGGAATCGGCGCATTCCCAAGGAAACGGTGCTGGCGCGGCTGTTCTCCCATCAGGGAGACGCCTACGACCCGGCGACTATCGAGCGCGACTTCAACTCACTCTGGAATACGGGATACTTCGAAAACCTGCAGATCGCCCGCGAAGATACCCCCAAGGGCATCATTCTCGACGTGATCGTGAAGGAAAAACCCACCATCCGCGAGATCAACTACAAGGGACTGAACGCGGTCTCGACCTCCGACGTTCTCGACCGCTTCAAGAAAGAGCATCTCACCGGCTTTTCCCAGGAAAGCCCCTACGACCCAACCAAGCTGGCCCGGGCGGTCGATATTATCCGCGCCCTTCTGGCCGAGCACGGGCATCAGTTTGCCACCGTGAAGCCAGAGATCAAGAACATCCCACCCTCCTCGGTTGCGGTCAATTTCAACATCAAGGAAGGCCCCACGGTGAAAGTGGGGAATATCACCTTTAACGGGAACCACGCTGTGCCTTCGCGCGAACTGCGCGCGTCCATGAGGAATCTGCGCCCGGTTGGTATTCCGCACTCTATTTTCTTCGAGAACCTTTTTGCCCGAACCTACGATGCCAGCAAACTCGAGGAAGATACGGAGCGGGTTCGCCGCGCTATGCAGGACCGGGGCTATTTCAGAGCTGCGGTGGCCGACCCCATTACCCATATCCGCAACGAAGGCGGGCTTTCGTTCTTGACCTTCCGCCCCCGTAAAGGGAAGCGTATCGACATAAAAATTCCCGTCGAAGAAGGACAGCGCTATCGGCTTGGCGGCGTCACCTTCACCGGCAACACCCACGTGCAGAACGTCAGAGCGCTGCGCGCTCAGTTTCCCACCAAGGACGGTGAATGGTTCAACGCCACCGCCATCGGCAAGGGCCTGGAGAATCTGCGTAAGGCCTACAACTCGCTGGGTTATATCAACTTCACCGCGGTGCCTACCCCGCGCGTTGACGACGCCAAGCACGAGGTCTTCCTGGACATAGATATCGATGAAGGCAAGCCCTTCACCGTGTCGCGCATCGAGTTCCAGGGCAACACCATCACCCGTGACCGCGTCATCCGTCGCGAACTGCTGCTCGAAGAAGGCTCGCTGTACAACAGCAACCTGTGGGAACAGAGTTTGCTTCGCCTGAACCAGTTGGATTATTTCGATCCACTCAAGATCGATACCGACTCCGAACAGCACATCGATGCCGAGAACGGCACGGTTTCTCTGCTGCTCAAAGTCCACGAGAAGGGTAAGAACTCGATCGGCTTGAATGGCGGCGTCAGCGGCCTTTCCGGAACTTTCCTCGGCCTTAACTACTCCACCAACAACTTTCTGGGCCTGGGCGAAACCTTGAGCCTGCAGGGCAATATTGGCAACCTGGCGCGCAGCGCCGTGTTCGCCTTCAATGAGCCCTACCTACGCAACCGGCCGATCAGCGTGGGCTTCCAGCTCTTCTCCAGGAAGTCGGATTTCAATTCGGCTCGCAACTACGCCGCCGTGACCGGCCAGTCCTCTAACCTGACCGCCGCCCAGCAATCGCTGACCCAGAACTACAACCAGTCCTCAACCGGGTTGACCTTTTCGCTGCAATATCCGATCAAGCGTTCGTTCAAACGCGTGGGCATAACCTACAGCTGGGATAAGTCGAGCATTACAACGTTCAGCCAGGCTTCCGCCAACCTGTTTCAGACGCTCGCTTTCCGCAGCGGTCAAATTCAGGGCGCGAATGCGCTGGAAGGCATTTACACCAGCTCGATCTCCTTGAGCTACATCTACAACACAGTTGGCCCCACCATTTTCAGACCGCACTACGGTACGGACATCTCCGCGGCTTTCCAGCTGGCTGGCATCTTCGGCAATGTGCGCTATTTCACCCCGGTCATTCAATACAAGCACTACATTGGCATGAAGGGTCTGCGTCCCAGAAAGGACGGGCGCAACACGCTTGGCTACCGCGTGCAGGGTTCTTACATACAGGGCTTTAGCGGCGACGTCGCACCCCCGTTCTCCCGTTTTTATTCCGGCGGCGACAACGAACTACGTGGCTTTGATGTGCGTTCAGCAACACCTTACGCCTTCATTCCGGTGCGAACGAATATCACCCTCACCAATCCGGACGGCACACCCGTTCCCATTCAGCCCGGCAACTACACCCTGGGGAACATAACCATCCCCATCCCCATTTACCGGCCGGTCTCAGTGGGTGGCGACATCAAGCTCACCACGAACATCGAATACCGCATTCCCATCGCAGGGCCGGTCGGTTTCGCTATCTTCGACGACTTCGACATTACCTCTGTCGTTCGCCAGTCCCAGTTGCGGCAAAGCGTCGAGGGTGCCGATCAGCTCAACTCGCCGCTCTACGGCTGCACTTCTTACTTCAACGGCGCTTGCCAGGGCGGCCAGGCCATTCAGTTTATTAACTTAATCCGGCCCATCGACGGCACCAACCTCCGGCCGCGCTCGTCGATCGGCGGGGAAATATCCGCCATGCTGCCTATCGTCAATGCGCCCATGCGCCTCTACTACGCTTACAACATCCTTCGCCTGTACGAGGATAGGCAGGGAGAAAGCCTGATCACGCGTAGCATGTTCCCGGCCGGCGGGGCGGGTGACTTCACCTACCAGGAGGCGATTACCGCCTATGACTCGCTGTTGCATTTCCGCGAGCCGAAAAAGACGTTCCGCCTGAGCGTGAGCACTACCTTCTAACCCGGATTTCCTGCTTCGCGCTGCTAGCGAGACCACGTGTGCGGCTCTCCGTGAAGAGAGTCGCATGCAGTTCATCAAAGCCACGGGTCTCGACAGGAAATCGGGGGGAGAGCGCAAGACGAAAGTGGCGCCCTGCCACAAAGGATCGGGTGCCCCATGCGGATACCGCGGGTAAAGCATCTGTTCTTCCCGCGGTATCCGCCCCATCCTTCGCGTTTTCTGCGAAGGGTGGGATAAGCAGAAGTTGCGGGGAAGAGCCTCGGGTGAAGAGCGGCGACATCCCACCCTTCGCCAACAGCGCGAAGGATGGGGCACCCGATCCTTTGTGGCAAGGCAAGAAACACGACTTGCCCCGCGTTGACGCTCTTTGCGCCCGCACCTATAATCACTGCTGGCCCTGTGATTATCTCGGTCCGTGTCTCTTCTTCGCATTTGCTGCCAGATGCGCTGGCCAGGTGACTGCAATGCAAATGCGCCTGCGGGAGACCCGCAAGCGAAGGCCCGCTTTCCGCTGAAAGACGCGGGCGATCTGGATTCAAAGATCAAAAGGAGTTTTGTATTCCGATGAAGCGTTCGTTCTCACTAGTTTGCCTGCTCGCCTCCGCTACCGGCGTGGGCGCGTTAGCCCAGGCTACTGCTCCCTCAGCTCCCACTCCGGCGAATGCAACGTCCGCGCTTACTGCTGCGCCGGCAGTCCCCGCCAGTGCCAAAATCGCCATCATTGCCTTCCAGCAGGCGGTCGCAGCAACCAATGAAGGGCAACGGAACTTCGCTCAGTTGCGGGTCAAGTTCGAGCCTAAGCAAGCTGCGCTGAAGGCGCAGAGCGACGAGATCGATTCTCTCAAAAAGAAATTGCAGGACGCCGGATCCAATCTCAGCGAGCCGGAGCGTGATAGCCAGCTGAGAACGATCGATGAAAAGACAAAGTCCCTGCAACGCTCTGCGGAAGACGCGCAGAACGAAGCCAGCGGTGCGATGAACGATATGTATCAGCAGCTGGCACAGAAGGTATACGCCGTGTTGGATGCGTACTCCAACCAGAACAAATTTACCCTGGTGCTCGATACCAGCGCCCAGCAGACCCCGGTACTGTGGGCCAATGGGTCAACCGACATTACCAAGGCGGTGGTTGACGCCTACAATGTCAAGTCCGGCGTTCCGCCGCAGCCGGCAGCAGGTGCCAGCACTCCGTCGGCTCCGCGCCCGAGTTCGTCCACTCCAGGCCGCACCGGCACCACTCCCAGGCCCAGCACGACCAAGCCGCCGCAGTAGAGCATTTGGGCCGGCTTTTTATCCCGGGCAAGCCTGTCTTGCCCGGGATGTAAAAAACTCTCAATATTGCTCTCGAGGAGAGCAAAAATGTATCAGCCACGGCGCTCGGTGGGCTGTGGATAATTTTGTGGAAAGCTCGGCCGCGTTTTTTGCCGCCCGCATCGCAGCCTTCGCGAAAGCCCCGGAAGACCTCGCGTACTACCTCCTAAGCCCCATAAATTGAGCTACTTGGGTAGGCCATGCCTGGGGCAGCGTCATTTGACGTCACGCTCACCGGCCGCAGGCTCCAAATTGGAGGTTTCCACAAGAGCCCTCCAGGGCACTGGACCAACGTAACCTGAAATCGGTTTCATTTGCTGCTATCCTCGCCGACCTTCAGCACCGCCAAAAAGGCCTCCTGGGGGATGTCAACTTTACCTATCCGCTTCATCCGCTTCTTGCCCTCTTTTTGCTTTTCCAGGAGCTTGCGTTTACGGCTGATGTCTCCTCCGTAGCACTTGGCGATCACATTCTTGCGTAGTGGGGCGACCGTTTCCCGGGAGACGATCTTGGCCCCGATGGCCGCCTGGATGGCAACCTCGAACATCTGCCTCGGAATCAGTTCACGCATCTTCGAGACCAGGGCTCGTCCCCGCTCGTAGGCAAAATCGCGATGCACAATGATGGACAGCGCATCGACTGGTTCGCCCGAAACCAGGATGTCCAGCTTGACCATGGGAGACTCCCACATGCCGGCCAGCTGGTAATCAAGCGACGCATAACCGCGCGAGACCGATTTCAACCGGTCGTAGAAGTCGAGCACGATTTCATTGAGCGGCAATTCGTAGGTCAGCATCACCCGCGTCGGGGTGACATATTCGAAGTTCTTCTGCCTGCCCCGCTTCTCCTCAACCAGTTTCAGGATGCCGCCGACATACTCTTCGCTGGTCAGGATGGTGGCAATAATCACCGGTTCTTCGATCTTTTCAATGTCGCTCGGATCCGGCCAACGAGATGGGTTCTCCACCTCGATCACCGATCCGTTCGTCAGTGTAATTTTGTAACGCACCCCGGGAGCGGTGGTGATCAGATCCAGGTTGAACTCACGCTCCAGGCGCTCCTGAATGATCTCCATGTGCAGCAGCCCGAGAAAGCCACAACGAAAACCAAATCCCAGAGCAACCGAGCTTTCCGGCTCGAAGAAAAAAGAGGAGTCGTTCAACCGTAGCTTTTCGAGCGCGTCCCGCAACAAGGTGTGCTCATGCGAGTCCACGGTATATAGCCCGGCAAACACCATGGACTGGATGTCTTTGAAGCCCGGCAGCGGCGCCGCCGCCGGACGAGTATCGTCCGTGACCGTGTCGCCGATCTTCGTATCCGCCACATTCTTGATCGTGGCCGAAAAGAAGCCCACTTCGCCGGCTGACAGCTGCTCAATTTCCAAAGGTTTGGGGGTGAGGACACCCACCGCTTCGACATCGAACACCCGGTCATTCGACATCAAGCGGATTTTCATTCCCTTGCGCAGAATGCCGCTCATCACCCGGCACAATACGATCACTCCGCGATAAGGATCAAAATGGCAATCGAAGATGAGCGCCTGCAGCGGCGCTTCGGCGTCTCCGCTGGGCGGGGGCAGACGGCGCACAATCGCTTCCAGCACATCGGGAACTCCAAGCCCGGTTTTGGCACTCACCGGCAGCGCATCGGTTGCGTCCAAACCTACCGTGGACTCAATCATTTCCTGGGTGCGCAAAACGTCCGCACTGGGCAGGTCGATTTTGTTGATGACCGGAATCATGTCCAGCCCGTTGTTGATAGCCAGGTAGGCGTTGGCCAGCGTCTGGGCCTCCACGCCCTGCGAGGCATCCACCACCAGCAGAGCGCCCTCGCAGCACGCCAGAGAGCGGGAAACCTCGTAGGAGAAATCTACGTGGCCGGGCGTATCTAGAAGATTCAACTGGTACATCTCGCCATCCTGAGCGAGGTAATTCATGCGCACGGCGTGGGCTTTGATGGTGATGCCGCGTTCCCGCTCCAGGTCCATCGCATCCAGCACCTGGGCCTGCATCTCCCGCGCCGTCAACGAGCCGGTCAGCTCCAGCAGACGGTCCGAGAGCGTGGACTTCCCATGGTCAATATGGGCGATGATGGCGAAATTTCGGATGTGCTTGGTGTCCATGAAGGGAAGCCGATCGGCGGGTGATGACTCAGTTGTGCAACGAGAGGCAGATGTCTAACCCGATCTTATCATTCACATTGCCGGGTTCCGGGCAATACAATCAAGGTCAACACATGTTGTACAGCGATGACAGAGGGGTGCCCGAAAGCGTTACTGCATGGGCTTATTCAGAGGATTGAAGATCGATCCCAGGGCGTTGCTGCTGGTGCTGGCCGCGGCCTCGCTGCTGCTTGACGGGTGTGTGCCGGAAGACGCAGTGAGCAAGAGTTCGGTCAAATCACCGCAAGCGACCGCTCCCGCGCTTAAGCCCTCCCAGCCCACTGCTTCTGCTGCCGCGTCCTCTCCTGCCCCCGTGGCGCCTTCTGCCACCCCCCAGGTACAGGCCCTCATCGATTCTGTCGAATCGGCTTATCAAAGCGGTGTGTCCAATTACCATGCCGGCCAACTGCAGGCTGCCAAGAAGGACTTTGACCGCGCCGTGGACCTGATGCTGACCAGCAATTTTGAAATGCGCACCCAACCCCAGCTGCGGGACGAATTTGATCGCGTGGTGGATGCCGTCAATACTCTGGAGATGGAGGCGCTTAAGCAAGGCAATGGATTTGCTCCCAAAATAGAGCCGGCTCCGGTCGATATCGCCAACGATGTCACTTTCCCGGTGGACCCACACGTCAAGGCGCAGGCCATTCAAGAACTCAAGACCACCCAGTCCGATCTGCCGCTGTTGATCAACGATCCCGTTGCCGGCTACATCAGCTACTTCTCATCCAAGGGGCGGGGAACCCTGATGCGGTCGCTGGAGCGGGCCGGCCGTTATCACGCCATGATCACGGCAGTGCTGGCAGAAGAGAAAGTTCCCCAGGATCTTATTTACCAGGCAGTGGCCGAGTCCGGCTTTCAACCGCAGATCGTGAACGGCCGCTCCGGTGCCGGGGGGATGTGGCAGTTCATGCCCTACGGCGTTTATGGTCTCGCCCGTAATGGCTGGTATGACGAGCGCTTCGATCCGGAGAAATCAACCCACGCCTACGCGCGATACATGAAAGAACTCTACGCTCAGCTAGGCGACTGGTACCTGGCCATGGCAGCCTACGATTGGGGTCCAGGCAATGTACAAAAGGCGGTGGAGCGCACCGGCTACGCTGACTTCTGGGAGCTTTACCACCGCAATGCGCTGCCCCAGGAGACCAAGAATTACGTTCCTATCATCATCGCTGCGGCCATCATGGCCAAGAACCCGCAGCAGTACGGGTTGCAGTCCCTCACGCCCGACCCGCCGCTGATCACCGACATTGTCACCACCGACTACAGTGTCGACCTGCGCCTGGTTTCCGACCTGGTCGAAGCGCCGGTGCAGGAAATCGCCGACCTTAATCCCAGCCTGTTGCGCATGAGCACACCCACGGACGGTCCTTTCGAGCTGCATCTGCCTGCCGGCAGCAAAGAGCTATACCAGAAACGGATCGCCGAAATCCCCGCGGACAAGCGAAATCAATGGCGGTTCCACAAGGTGGTTGCGGGAGAAACGCTGGCCACCGTCGCCCACGATTACCACGTCAATGCGTCGGAGATTGTCTTCGTCAACCAATTGGAACCGGGCGATGATCTTTCCGCGACCGATTCGCTTGTCATCCCCGTGCCTCCTACAGCCTCCAGCAAATCGCGGCTCACGCTTTACAAGGTCGAACATGGCGACACGCTGGTTACGGTGGCCGATCGCTTTAACGTTACGGTGCAGCAGCTCCGCCGTTGGAATCATCTGACCGTGGCGCACCTGGAGCCGGGCCGCCGTCTCTATGTCGCCGAGCCCGCCCACATTGCCCGTGTCAGCAGCAAACATCGCAGCGGGCGAGGGAAAAAACCCCCTGCTCGCGCATCCTCTTCCAACCGTGCCAACGCCAAGAATGGAAAAGAAACTTAATTCGCACTTGCGTTCATTGGCATCCCGTTGCATGCTGTTGCTATAATCCGCGCCGCAGGCAAGTATGATGAAAAGCGGTTGTCTGCGATCCGAATCCGTAGCAACCAAAAGCCTTGGAGGCATAAGAATGCAGGACGAGCACAAACTGTACGCAAACGCTGACAACGAGTTTGAAGCCGAGGCAGAAGAGTATCCAGATGAATTGGAAGGCTTCGACGATGATGAAGAAGAAGAAGTGAGTATCGTCGTAGCTTCTCTGGTTCCGGGCGAGGAATTGGGTATTCCGCCTGCAAGTGTTCCGCCCCCGGCGCCGGCCAAGAAAGCTGCCAAAAAATCTGCGGCCAAAAAAACCGCAGCCCCACCTGCGGCGGCAAAAGCAGCAGCGAAAGCTCCTGCCAAAAAAGCTCCGGCCAAAAAGGCCGTCACGAAATCTGCCGCGAAGAAGAGCACCAAGGGCGCGAAAAGCGGCAGTAAGGCTGCGAAAGCGGTCGGCAAAAAGAAAAGCGCCAGCACTAAAAAATCTACCAACAAACGAGGTATTCCTTTGGCAGTGAAGAAAGCAGCAACCAAGAAGTCGGCAGCGAAGAAGTCTCCGGCTAAGAAGGCAGCAAAAAAGTCGTCAGCCAAGAAGGCAGCTAAGAAGGCTCCGGCGAAGAAGTCAGCAAAGAAGGCAACAAAGAAGAAGTAGTTCGCAACACAAGGCAAGCAAAAAAGCCCGGCCGAAGCCGGGCTTTTTTGCGTCTGGAAGTTGAATTGGATGGGGTAAAACCGGAGGGACCTGCGGTTCTAGCTGGGGTATCGATCAGCCTTTTTTCTCGTAGCCGTTCAGCGCGGCCAAAACCTGCTGGCTGTGCTGCGACGGGTTGACGCCAGTCCACACCTGGGCAATTTTTCCCTGGGGATCGATCAGAAACGTATTGCGCTTGGCAATCTTCACACCCATGTAATCTGCCATGGAGCCATACTGCGCCACGACCTTCTTATCCTGGTCGCTAAGAAGCTTAAAACTTAGCCCCTCTTTGGCGCAGAACTCCTTGTGGCTGCCGGTCGAGTCAACACTCACACCCACCACCACGGCATTCAATTTCTGATATTTCTCCATATCCTGCTGGAAGTTGTGCGCTTCAATGGTGCAGCCGGTTGTCATGTCCTTGGGATAGAAATAGAGCACCACCCACTTACCGCGGAAATTATCGAGGCTGATGTTGGAGCCATCTTGCGATGGCAGGGTAAAGTTGGGGGCCATCTGGCCGGCTTGAGGCAGGGCGGTATCATCCGCTTTTCCGCGGACGCTTAATACGGCGCCGGCGAGCAGAACCACCAGGACAGCGAGCAAGGCAAATCTTGATATTTTCACGGGGATCTCCCACTTGATTAGAGCGCTTTTCGTATTTCCGTGTCCACTCACACCACAATGATCGCGATCCCGGCCGCTGCTGCCAGCCGGCGAATGGTGTCCAGGTCGAAGATGAGGGTGCGGCCCGCTTCAATCGAAAGGCACGTGGCTCCAGCCCGGCGCATCGTCTCGATGGTGTTGGACCCGATCACCGGCACATCGAAGCGCATATCCTGAGCCGGTTTGGCGACCTTCACCACGCTCAGTCTGCGTTCCAATGTAGAAGCTTCGCCATCGGCTTCCAGGGTGCCTAGGAGCGCCCCGGCGCGCTCGATGGTGGCATCGGTACCTTCCATTGCCTCGACCGCTACACAAGCCTGTCCCGCGACCACAACCGTCTGCCCAATATCGAAGCCGGCCAGCGCGGCAGCAACCTGGCGCCCGTAGGCCAGATCCTGTTCCTCTTCCGTCGTGGGTGCGCGCGCCGTCAAGACCCCTGGCCGCGCTAAAAGCGGTTCCAGGTAAGCAGTGGATGAGATCAACTCGATTCCTTCATCGCTCAATACCTTGGCCACTGCGCCCAGCAGCATATCAGTGTTTCGGGTCCGGAGATTCAACAGCAGCTTGGCCAGCCGCCAGTCAGGGCGAATGCTGGAGAAAATCTGCTTGTGTTTGACCTGCCCGGCCATGACCGCCCGGGTGACACCTTCCTGGTGGAAGGTTTCGATCAACCGCGAAAGCTCACCCAGGGAGAGCCAGTGCACCCGTATCCCCGGATCCTCTTGGGCCCGCGCATCCATTTCCGTTTCCGTTTCTTCTTTGATGGCCGCGACCACCACCTGCACGCCTTGAGCGCGCGCTGCGTCCAGCAGCAGAAATGGAAATCGACCATTGCCGGCAATCAGACCCAGCCTGGTGATCTGTTCTGGTTTCACTCCGCCGCCCCTACTTGATGACGCCTCGCTGCGAGCGCTCGATAAAAGCGACCAGGTAGGCCACGCACTCCTCTGGTTCACCCTCCGACCGCAGTCGTTCCAGGGCCTGCGAGGTGTTCAGCCTGGATGCCAGCAGTACTCGATAAGCATGCTGCAGCGTGCGCAATTGCTGCGGACTGAAGCCGGACCTCTCCAGACCGATTCGATTCAGGCTGTAGGCATGCGTCTCGCGTTTGGCGGAGGTCAGCGAGTAGGGCAGGACATCCTGCGTGATAGTGGTCCCTCCACCCACGTAGGCATACTTTCCGATGCAACAGTACTGATGCACGGGGCAGAGCGCTCCCACACTGGCGTGGTCTTCCACCGTGACATGACCGGCCAGGGTGGCACCGTTGGCCAGAATGCAATGGTCCCCAATCGTGCTGTCGTGGCCGATGTGGGTGTAGGCCATGATCAGGCAGTGGCTCCCTACCCGGGTAGTGCCGCCGCCCCCTTTGGTCCCGCGCGAGATGGTGACACATTCGCGGATTAAATTGTCGTCGCCGATTTCGAGGCCGGAGGCTTCCCCCCGATATTTGAGATCCTGCGGTGCAACCCCGAGGCAGGCGAAGGAGTAGACCTGGTTGCGGGCGCCCAGGCGGGTGTTGCCGTCCAGAACCACATGCGAAATCAATTCACAGTCCTCGCCCAGTACGACGTCAGGACCGATGGTGCAATAGGGGCCAACCTTGCAGGATTGTGGAATACAGGCCGTAGCAGCCACGATGGCTGTTGGGTGAATGCTCACTCGTGACTCACCGTCTCCAAAGCCGGATCCTCTGCCGCTGCCGCAACCGGTCCCTCCGGTCTGTCACTGCCAATGCGGGAGGGGCGGGGCACCACCGCGCACATAATGGTGGCTTCACACGCCAGCTTGCCTTCTACGTAGACCTTGCCCTCCAGCCGCGCTGCCAGGGGCCTCCAGTTCAAAACATCCACTTCGATGCGCAGCTGATCGCCAGGCGTAACCGGTCTGCGAAAGCGAGCACGGTCGATCCCGGAGAAGACCAACAGCTTGTGTTCGTGATCCGGAACCTCGGGGAGCAGCAGCACCCCACCCGCCTGAGCGATTGCTTCCACCATCAGCACTCCCGGCATGATGGCGTAGTCAGGAAAGTGGCCTTGGAAAAACGGCTCGTTGATGGTCACGTTCTTGATTGCCACGATGCGCTTTTTGCGGCTGCGTTCGAGGACGCGGTCAATCAGGAGAAAGGGATAACGGTGGGGCAGAATCGCCATGATCTGGCGTATATCCATCTCGCCCGCCGCATCCGGCATGGGGTTCTCATCTTCCATGGTCGCAGGGCAGATTATAGAGCATTCATGTGGCTATTTCTTGATTTTGGACGCCGCCACGTCGGGATCGAACATGTCAGGGGTCACCGGAACATCGTAGGCTGCGTGGGTGAGGAACCGCTGGTTCGTCATGTCGTCGTTGTGATAGCGGGTCAGGGTATAGGCAGTGGGCAGCCCTTCCACTGGCTGGTAGTTGTCATAGGTTTCGGCGTCAGTATTTTTGTCTTTGTACACCGGATCGCGCCATTGATAGCTGCGGCGCAGGGGCAGATGCGTCTCTGCATCCGTCTGGATGGTGATGCTGTCATTGTCTGCATTGATGAGGGTCGTCTGGTCGGCCAGGTGACGCTCCACCAGCTTTTGCCCGTCATAAATGAGCACTGTTCTGGGATCGTTGAGCCACACGTGGATCGCGGTCCAGATCGAGTGAGCGCGGCGCCGGAGCAGTTCCTGAATTTGGTCCGGGGGCAGTTCCTTCTTGCCCTTGTAGGTCACCTCCCAAACGTGATCTCCGGAAATAATTTCCACTACATCCCGCTTCTTGCCCAGCTCGATGCGCGTCTGGTTAGGAAACTTCTGGATTTCGTAGAACTCTGAGGTTGCGCCGGTAGGTTTGCCCTGGTAGAAGCCGGAAGTCCGGCCCTGCTGCATGGTGTTGGTGAGGGAGAGCCACCGCTGCCCGCCGAGGGCGGCAACCATGGCATCGAGGGTCGCCCGCGCCTTCCTCTGGTTCGCTGCACCATCTTCGTTTTGGGCCCCGACCGGGTGCAGCGACAGCACGATGACCAACAGACAGGCAAGCCGCACAAACCCTGATTTCATCCGCCTCCTCCAGGCACTTTTAGCTCTATCCCCGCCACCAATTGACGGGTGCCCCATCCTTCGCGTTCTTTGCGAAGGGTGGGATACGCGAATCTCACCCCGAGACTCTTAATCGTCAGCAACCCTCGCAATCGTCAACGAGACCCACTCATCGTCAAACAAAGTTCAAAATAAAAAGCAGCGCATGGTCGAGCAGCGCTTCTAGGGAGAAACAGCTCGCGAAGCCAGCAACTTCTTCCGCTCCTTCAACAGCTTTCGTTGTGCTGCCGCAGGCATCGCCAGCACCTCCCGGGTCCGTTTCGGCAACTTGTCATAAACCAGGCGGCGCCCAGACTCGAGCAACACTTTAAGCTCACTGCTGCGGAACACCCCCCAATGTTCGATGGCTACCCAATGGGCGCGGGCCAGGTAAGGAGCGGGAAACACACCCTCCGTTTCCAGCAGCTCTGCATATCGTTCCGGCCCGGCAGCAAAAGAAAGCACCCCCGTATGGTCCTCATCCAGATTAGCCAGCGCAAACATCTTGCCGCCGATCGCCTTATCGCCCACCCAAAAAACCAGGTTGGCGCCCCACTGCATGGTCTCCACCACATGGGGCAAACTGAGCACGTATTCCCTTAGACGCTCCGCATCCATACTCGTACCGCCTCACAGAGCCGCTCGATTTCTTCTTCCGTGTTGTAATAATGCACGGATGCCCTGACCAACTCTTCGAGCCCTCGCCGTTCCATGTCGATGCGGGTCGAGGACAGGTCCGAAACTCGAACCGCGATACCTTGTTCCTTGAGCCCCTGCATCACTTCTCCGGCGGCATGACCCGCGCAGGTGAAGGTCACGATACCCGAGCGAACGCGCCCCAGATCCTGAACCGTCACTCCTTTCACCTCGCCGAGCCGCTCCCGCAGCAACCTGCCCAACTCCTGAACCCGGCGCTCGATATTCTTCAGTCCGAGCGCCAACGCATATTCGATGGCAACGCCCAAACCCAGCCGTGTAGCTGCCGCCGATTCCCAGGTTTCGAACCTTTTCGCGTCCCCGCGAACCTCAAACTTGTCTCGCGAAATCCAGCTGGCTGCATGCATATCCAGCAGCGGCGGTTCCATGTGCTCGAGCATCGACCGCCGGACGTAAAGAAATCCCGTGCCGCGAGGGCCCCTAAGGTACTTGCGCCCGGTCGCGCACAGCATATCGCACCCCAGCGCTTCGACATCCAGGTGTATCTGTCCGGCTGATTGGGTGGCGTCGAGCAGGAACGGAATGCCGGCTTGCCTGGCCAGCTTACCCACCTGCGCGGCCGGCTGAACCAGTCCGCCGTTGGTGGGCAGATGAGTGAGTGCGATCAGCTTGACCCGGTCGTCCAGCAGCTTGCGCAATGCCTCCAGGTCCACCTCTCCAGCCTGGTCACTTTCGACCACTTGAATCTCTGCCCCGGTACGCTGGGCGACCTGCAAAAACGCGATGTAGTTGCTGGCATATTCGTTGGCCGTGGTCACGATACGATCGCCGGCGGCGAAGCGCAGGGAGTAGAACGCCATTTCCCAGCCCCGGGTCGCGTTCTCCTGCAGCGCGATCTCGTCCGCGGCACAGTTCAACAGCCGCGCCACGCTGTCATAGAGGGCCTCAAGTTCACCTGTCACACGATCGGCTGCCTCGTAGCCGCCGATCTGTTCTTCCAACCGAAGATGCTCGATCACCCTCGCGACTACTGGTCGCGGCTGCAGGCTGGCTCCGGCATTATTGAAGAAGATGGTCTGCGCGCACCCCGCGGTATCGGCCCGCAACTTCTCGATGTCCCAACCCACTGGCATAGCCCTCATCCGCTAAGCTTAATGCTCCCTGATTCAAACCCTTATACTACTGAGAGCCAATGCTAAAAGAGGTCTCTCCCATCCACTTCCCTCCGATAAATGAGCAACTCGACTACCTGCAGAAGGGTGCGGCTGAAATCATCCGGGTTTCTGATCTTCGGGAACGCTTGGAACTTTCCCGAAGGGCCAACCGGCCCCTGCGCGTAAAAGCGGGCTTCGATCCGACTGCGCCCGATCTGCACCTGGGCCACACCGTGCTTATGCGAAAGCTCAAGCACTTCCAGGATCTCGGCCACCAGGTCATTTTTCTCATTGGGGATTTCACCTCGCTCATCGGGGATCCGACCGGACGCTCGGTCACCCGCAAGCCGCTCACGAGCGAAGAGATTGCCCAGAATGCAAAAACCTATACCGACCAGGTTTTCAGAATCCTCGACCGCGATAAGACCGAGGTTCGCTTCAACTCGGAATGGCTGTCTCGCCTCGGATTCGAAGGCATCATTCGCCTCGCTGCGCAATTTACCGTCTCCCAGATGCTCGAGCGCGAAGAATTCCATCGCCGGTTTAACAACGAACAGCCGATTTCTCTGCACGAGTTGCTCTATCCGCTTTCGCAAGGCTACGACTCCGTGGCCCTGCGCGCAGACGTCGAGCTCGGCGGTACCGACCAGAAATTCAATCTGCTTATCGGGCGGGAATTACAGCGCCACTACAACCAACCCTCCCAGATCGTCCTGATGACACCGATCATCGAGGGGCTGGATGGAGTACAAAAGATGTCCAAGTCCCTGGGCAACGCGATTGGCATTCATGAGCCGGCCCAGGAGATGTATGGAAAGCTGATGTCCATTTCCGATGAGCTCATGTGGCGTTACTGGACTTTTCTGACCGACCTGCGACAGAGCGAGATTGACCAGATGCAGGCTGACGTTGCCGGCGGAGTTCTGCACCCGATGGAGGCGAAGAAGGCGTTGGCACGCACCATTGTCGCCGGCTTTCATTCCGAGGAGGCTGCCCGCAAAGCTGATGAGGATTGGGCCATGCGCTTCCAGCAGCGCAACGTCGAAGCCACGGCAGAAGAAGTCGTAGTGGACCTGCGGCAGGTTGCGGTTGGCGACGCGGTAGACCTTGCGCTGAGCGACAGAGCCATCCCGTGGACATCAATGTTGCCAAGCTCCTGGTAGCCCTTGGCCTGAAGAGTTCCCGCACCGAAGCAGAAAGGCAAGTGACCGCCGGAGTAAACATCGACGGCGTAACCTCTTCAAACAAGCTGATCCATCTGGAAAAGCGGCCGGCACGAATCGCTATCCGGGTCGGCAAACAAGCCAAAATCGCGGTGATCGAATAGAACCGAATGGATAGGATCTACTGCACAAGTGGTTTTACGATGCGCGCTTCCGCCTTAATGGTTGGGAGGCAGCGCTTGCCCGGCGCGATGGTCTAAGCACGCCCTGGCAGTGGGCGGTGTTCGGTCTTGTCGTCGTTGCCCTCTTCAGCCGGAGCCCCACTCTTCTTACGCATGCGCAGTTCTATGCGGAAGATGGAGCAATTTGGTTCGCGCAAGCGTATAACTTTGGCTGGCTGCACGCCCTATTGCTGCCCCAGGCAGGCTACCTTAACACCATGCCGCGGCTGGCCGCAGGCTTAGCCTTGTTGTTCCCGTTAAATTGGGCACCCCTCGTCATGGCAACGGTGGGCCTGATTATCCAAAGCCTGCCGGTCACGATCCTGCTTTCGTCACGCTGTCGCGCCTGGGCTCCGCTGCCCACCCGGATGGTTTTGGCGGCCATCTACGTGGCCATTCCCAACGCCAGGGAAATTCATATCGTGGCAACCAATAGCATGTGGCACCTGGCTGTTTGCGCAGTCTTGATCGCCTTTGCCGCTAGCCCACGAACATGGCGCGGCCGCGTGTTTGATAGTGTCCTCGTTTTAGTTGCCTCCGTAAGCGGACCGTTCTGTATCGTCCTTGCGCCGCTGATCTTGATTTTCTGGTGGCGCCGTCGCCAGTCCTGGAGCCTCGCAGTTTTCGCCTTGACGAGCATTGGGGCCTTGACGCAAATCCTCTTGGTCCTGCACGACACACACCGGGTACAAGGGCCACTGGGCGCGCGGCTGGGGACGTTTATTCGCATGTTGGGCGGCAATATCTTCGCCTGCTCCCTGATTGGAAGCCACTCATTTTCCACAACGCCGATGGTATTCCTTGCTTTGGCTACCCTTGCCGGCTTGAGCATCTGCTTGTACTGCCTTCGCTTCGCCAATATCGAATGGACGTTGTTTCTGGTTTACTGCGCAGGCGTGTATCTTGCTTCGCTGCACAATCCCCTGATCTTTCTGGATCCGTCAATGGCAGCGCTCAAGCCTGCCTGGGACGAGCTACTCAACGACCCTTCCTGCAGGTACTGGTTCTTTCCAATGCTGATGTTTTTATGGAGTGCCGTCTGGTGCGCGCTCTACAGCAGAGATCGTCTATTCCGGTTAGCCGGGGCATGTATTTTTCTCACCATGTCGATTGGGATTGTTCATGACTGGAAATACGGGGATTACCCGAATGAACATTTTTCTGAGTCTGTTCAGCGCATCCGGGACGCAAAGCAAGGAGACCACGTGATCGTGCCCCTCATGCCTGAAGGATGGCAAATGGACCTAGTGAAGAAGGGCTCTTCTGAATCGACCAAAGGGGCGTCGTGACATCGCCAGGATCAGCACTGCGGCCTGAAAAGTCTCGGTGGGGGCACGGGTATACTGTCAAGGACGATGAGCTATAGGCTTTGCGAGTGTCCCCTCTGCGGCGGGCAGGAATTTGTGCCGCTGTTGAGAGCGAGAGATTATCACTACGGAAATCAGGGCGAATTCACTCAGGCGCAGTGCACTGGCTGTGGTCTGGCCTTCCTGGATCCAATGTATGAAGAAGTGGAACTGGGTGCGGTTCTATCCCAAACGACTATTACGCATTCAGTGATCGCTTCACGCTTCCCCTGCCCGCGCATTCGTTGAAAGAGAAAATCTCGAGGCTGGTTGCTCCGCCCGAGCACAAAACCCGGGATCCGAAGTTTGAACGTCCAGGCAGGATGCTCGACATCGGCTGCGGTGCAGGCTGGTTCATCTTCCAGATGAAAGAGCAAGGTTGGGACGTAAAAGGAGTCGAGCCAAACGTGAACGCGGCCGAGTTTGGAAGAAGCAAGAAGAATTTAGATATTTTCCCCGGATCGCTATTGGACGCAAACTTTCCCGCTCAGGCATTCGACTACGTGCGCATGAATCACTCCTTCGAGCACATGGAGCATCCTAACCAGGTCCTCGATGAGATCTACAGAATCCTGGCCGACAATGGGAAGCTGATGATCGGCGTTCCCAATCAGAGATAGCTTCAGTGCGCGCAGTTTTTGGGCGATTTTGGTATCATCTCGCCCTGCCGGTACACACCTTCAGTTATTCCGTTCAAACCCTCTCCCAGATGCTGGTCAAGCATAATTTCAACGTTGAGAAAGTAGTCTTTAACACCGAACAGACTCCCCTTCTCTGTGGTCTGCAGGTCTACCTCACTCGCCACCTCGCTTCCCCCAGCTTCCAGGGCCGCCTCACCCGCAGCAGGGTTGGCGACGCTTCTCTCCTATTGGGCTGCACGCTTGCAGAATTTTCTTCATGTCTCCGATGTAATTGAAATTACCGCGACCAAGCAACTGAACCAAGCCACCTTGAAGCAGCCTGTAAACCCACTAGATGTCGCATAAGCGAAAAGTACTGCAGGGGTCAGCCTCCAACATGGTTCGGGTGCTGCTCTCCATGCTGGTCTCGCTCGTGCTGCCGCCTTTTCTAGTGCATCGCATGACGCCGGCGGAGTACAGTGCATGGGTCCTGATTCTGCAATTGAGCGCTTATGTCAATCTGCTCGATTTTGGATTTCAGACGGCAATTGGGAAATTTGTAGCCGAGCATGACGCGAGCGGCGATCGGGACTCCAGCCGCCGCCTGGTGAGCACGTCCTTTACCATCCTTGCCGGCATGGCGGCAGTTGGTTGTGCTCTGATTTTGCTGATGACCTGGAGCGTGCCTAAGCTCTTTCATCAGATGCCGGCGGCGCTCATACCTGAAGTGCGCTTAGCCCTGCTGGCCATTGGCATCTCCACCGCACTCACCTTGCCGTTCGGCACATTTCTCTCCACCTTCATTGGTTTGCAACAATATTTGTTTCCAACGATCGTGGCAACCATCAGCCGCGTCGGATCAGCAGCCGCGCTGATCGTGCTCCTGCTCATGCATGGCAGCCTGGTGGAATTGGCCATGGTGATGGCAACCTTCAACGTCGCAAGCGCAGCCAGCCAGTTTCTTGGCTGGCGAAGATTTGTGAGCGCGCGTGTCGGCTTTTCCTTCCTCTTCTTCGATCGCCGGTCCGCCGTGAAATTAGCAAAATATGGGAGTGTGCTTTCTATCTGGACGCTGGCCATGCTCCTTATCAGTGGTCTGGATATCGTGATTGTGGGACATTTCGACTACCGGAGCACGGGGTTTTATGCCGTTGCCAGCAGCATCACGAATTTCATGCTGTTAGTCGTGGGCAGTATCTTTGGGCCCATTGTTCCCGCCGTTTCCTCCATGCAAGCCGGCTCTACACCCAACCACATTGGCGAGCTCGTGATCAGGATGACTCGCTACTGTACTCTGCTGCTCTGCCTGCTTGGCCTTCCGCTTCTGTTTGGAGCCTATCCATTGCTCTCGCTCTGGGTAGGGCACCAATATGCAATCCGAAGCGCGCTCTACCTTGAGATTCTGGTGATCGGTAATATTGTTCGGCAGCTTACCTGTCCGTATGTCCTGGTTGTCGTGGCCACCGGAAGTCAGCATTTGGCAACCATCTCCGCCATAGCCGAAGCATTCGTGAATATCCTTGTGAGTGTCTTGCTCGTTACCAGGATGGGAGCCGCCGGCGTGGCGATCGGAACACTCATAGGGGCTTTTGTCAGCGTCGGAATGCATCTGCTGGTGAGCATCCCTCGTACGCGGCGCGCCATTCATATGCAACGATCGCGCTACGTGGTGCTGGGACTCCTGCGTCCACTCGTAGGCCTGGTCCCTTCACTTCTGCTCTATCCCTTTTGGAAAAGATCCAACATGATGCCGGCGAACCCTGCGTTGTTGGCGATCTGGGTGGTCCTCAGCCTGTCCGTCGCCTGGAAGGTCGGCCTTACGCGAGAGGATCGCCAGGGTTTTATAACTGCACTTTCTCGACTGCCATATTGGAGGCGGTTGGTGCAAACATAGCTGCCGGCGCACCTCTCGGCTAAGATAAATGAGCGGTCCCGAAGGATCGCCTGGAGTTGTTCAACTTGGAAGTTTCCCTCGTTCGTCGCGCAAAGCACACCGCCCGGCGCTTGCGTTATACCCGCTGGCGGACACTGAGAGCGGCTCGGCCCTTTGTCGCAGGTAAGAATGGACTGGAAATCGGCGGGCCGAGCAAGGTCTTCGAAGAAGGGATCCAACCACTGCCCATTTATCGTCTCGTCGGGTCCCTGGATAATTGCGATTTTTCCCGCGACACTACCTGGGCCTCACACGAGGACGGTTACACTTTCAGCCCCGGTAAGCCTCCCGGGAAGAGCATTTTCCGCGACGCTTCCAATTTGTCCTCTATTGCCGGCCATAGCTATGACTTCATCTTGTCTTCCCATAATCTGGAGCACTTCGCGAACCCCGTCAAGGCGATCCACGAGTGGAAGCGAGTGACTCGACCCGGCGGCGGCTTGATCGTTGTTCTGCCAGATTATTCAAGAACCTTCGATCATCGAAGAACCCCAACCAGCATCGACCACATTTTTGAAGATTTCGAGCGAGACACGCAGGAAGACGACCTTACTCATCTGCCGGAGATCCTGGAGAAGCATGACTTGAGTCTGGACCCCGGCGTGAGCTCAGCGGAAGCGTTCCACCGGCGTTCGCTCGACAACTTCAACAATCGGTGCCTGCATCACCACGTGTTCGATGAAGCCAACAGCCGCGAACTTCTTACCCGATGTGGGATGGAAGTGCTTGTCGTGGATTTGGCGCCGCCTTTTCATATCCTTTTGCTCGCGCGCATTCCCTAGAAGTACTTTCAAGGTCCCGGCTCGCCGTGCGCGTAGGATTATTTTTTGAGGGCGATATCGGTTGCCATGCTGAGCACACCCGAGGCGCAAGCGGCATAGCTCGGGTAGTGCTTCAGAATCGAGGGCACGCGCGCCAGTCGCCCCCTGGGGAGCCCATGCCGGAAGCGCGCAAATTGCAAATGAGCCTGGTAACAGGCATAGAGCGCCTCGCCTCGCCGGCTCAGTGAGTGTTGAGAGATCCTCTTCAAGATTTCCTCCAACGGTCCTACCTGCCGGAAAATGTCATTCCAGTGCTTCTTGTATCTTTCCCAACGGCTCAGTTTCGGCCCAAGACCTACTTGTTGGGACGCATGTTGACGGTATCGAATCAGCGGCGCCTCGATCGCCCTCAGCTCCGCGACGGCCGCGACATTGGCGACGATCCATTCGTCATGCAGCCAGCCAGATCCGACAGGCAGGCAGTTTGCGCGTAAACGGCTGCGGAACATGACCGTTGCTCCAGTCACGAAGCGAGGTCCAACCAGAACCGTGTAGTCTCCTCGCAATAGCCGCTGTTTTCGCTCGCCAGTGAATCCATAGTTCGTCCACAGCCGTGTTCCTGTTAATTCATCCTGATCGTTTATCACGTCCGCGTCGGAGAAGACCAATCCGGCCTCCGGGTGCGCCGCGAATTCCTGTTGCGAGCGTTCCAGGCGTGTCGGATACCAGATGTCGTCCTGGTCGCTCAGTGCGATCAGGTCCCCCTCACACAAGCCGATCGCACGCTCGAAATTAGCTACGAAGCCAATATTGTGTTCATTGCTCTCCAGGCGCACGGGGAAAGAAGCGGCGGCGGCAAATTCGCGAACGATTTGCACGGTGCCATCCGTGGAGCAGTCGTCGCAAACAACTAACTCAAATGGCGATATGGTTTGTTGCTGAATACTTGCCAATTGGCCGGCAAGAAATCGCTCCCCATTGTAGGTGCAAAGGGCCACCGAGATCTTCTCCTGGGGATTGAGCATGTCTTGAGATGGAGCACTGCTAGGGAAGAGCATAGCCAAGAAATTCATCTTCCTGCTGGCCTTCGCAGTTTGCGTTCGTACTAACAAAGTGATCCTGGCCGGTCTGACAGCGATAAAGAGGAACCAGGCTAAGACCTGCAACCGGCTGCGAGTAGCCGTATCCAACCGTACCCAGGATGCGATAACCCTCGCAGGCACTATCGAGGGAAATGAAATAGGTGAGGGATTCCAGTTTGCAGCTGTAGAAGGGAACGGTCGCCCCCTGTTGCGGACTCTGGTAAAGATGTCCCAACGTAGATTGCAGAACGAAACCGCCATTGGGATCAATCCATCCTGTCGTGACCTCGTGCGTGGTTTGGTTGAAGTAACGGTTCAGCGCTACTAACGGATGACCAGGTGTCCACGCAGCCGACGAAATGTTCCAGTTAACGGTACCTCCCGAGAGGCCGGCATCGGCAGTCAGACGCATTCCACGGTGGGGGTGGATTCGAGACCGAGGTAAACATCGTTATGGTTGGACCACCGAATAAATTGCCGTACATATCGCGCACGAACCCGGGGATGAAATTTTCTTCGTAGCCCTTGAGACTGGTATCGATGTTTGTGAGCAGCTCCCAGGGCGTGCTGCCGGTTAAAAGAGAGGCATCCGGGATGCGATACAAGGAAATGCCGTAGGCGCCTTGTTCCGCCACGCCCCCTGTAGTCCACGGATGGCGGGGGATGGTATTAAAACCGGCATACCAATAACCGCTTCCGGGGTCATAAGCCATATCGCCCCAGGCCAGGCTGTTTGGATCCAGCCCGTTCGCGGTGAGCGTGCCCAGCTTTTCAAAGTGGACGCCATCGCTCGAGATCGCTTCCACATGGTGCAGGCCGAAACTGTTGTCTTCATAGAACATCCGGATCGTTCCCTGCTGATTGTTATACAGAGCCGGCTGGCCCACACCGTAACCGTCTTGCGTTTCCGGCAGGATCACCGGTTGAGGATATTTCTTCCATGTCATGCCATCGTGTGAAAAGGCCACTCCGATACAGTTATCGTTTGCCGCAACAAATCCGGTGGCGACGTAATACATGGCGTAGGTAAAGTTTTCGCCATTGCCCAACGGATTGGCGAAGGTGCCCTCGACAACTTTGGGATTGCAGGTATATACGGAATCCCACGCGCCAGGGGTCTCAGCCAATACCTCCATCGGCCCGTTGCGGGCGCCGGTCGTCAGATCGATCAACTCATACTGGATGGTGTCAGTGAACTGCGTCCCAACATTTGGATTCTGCCCTTCTCCGCACCACCAAACCTGCTGCAAATTTCCGGATTGTATGACCGACGGCGAGTAATCATAGAGCGCGCGTCTTCCTGCAACCGAGCCCGCAGGCAGAGGAGCAAGGCTGACGCCGCAACCAGAGACGCATAATCCGAATCCCATGGCCAGTATCGTTACTGTTAAGACGCGCATCCCACCCACATTCTGCCGTTGAGCTTTCCCTTCCGAGCCGCCGTTGAGCGAGGCTCGCTCAAGAGAGCTTCGCGTTAAGCAGAGCATTGATCCTTCTGGAGGTCTACCGGGGACTCCATTCTGACACAGCGTTGCCAGCCTTGTGCAGCATTATCCTTGCCGCTTGACTAACAGGTCCTTCAGCGCGCTGGCTAAGCCGGAAGCGTGGAGTTTGTACTCGGGATAATGGGTGAGGATTAGGCGCAAGCGGGCCTGCCGGAGGGCGGGAAGGTTAGCCCGGAAGGCGAGAAACTGCAGGTGCTGCTGGTAGGTTGGCAAGACTCCTCGCCGGCTATCAAGAACCATTTCCGCTAATGCCGCACACGCCAGCTCGAGACGTTGCGTGGACAACGCCAGGCGAGCCCAATGTCTTTGCGCCCAGGTTCCCTGCGTCCGCTGCTCCAACATGTTCCGTAAACCAACCTGCTGCGAGCCATGGATTCGATAGCGGATCAGTGGCTGATCGATGGGCCGCAAATCAAAAAAAGCAGCAGTCATCAGCGCGATCCACTCGTCGTGGATCCAGCCCCGTCCTATGGGCAAACAGCGATCGCGCAAGCTGGCGCGGAACATCATCGTAGCTCCGGTCACGAACCGGTGCTTGGCCAGGAGAAGGTATTCTCCGCCCATCAGATCACGCTTGCGCTTGCCCGCAAAGCCGAGCCGCTGCCACATCGTGGGACCGGTCAATTCGTTCCGGTCGTTGATGACGTCGGCATCAGAAAAAACCAGGCCCGCTTGGGGATGGGCCGTGAACTCCTGCTCGGATCGCTGCAGACGAATCGGATACCAGATGTCATCTTGATCGCTCAGGGCGATCAGGTTCCCTTCACAGAGCCGGATCGCGCGTTCAAAATTTGCCGCAGGGCCCAGGTTGCGTTCGTTCTCGTGGATCCTGACGGGGTACGGCGCCGAAGCCGCGAACTCTCTCAGCATGGACACGGTGCGGTCGGTCGAACCATCATCGCAAACGATCAGTTCGTCCGGCAGCCTGGTTTGTTGCGCAATGCTCGCCAGTTGCTGGGGGAGGAAGCGCCCACCGTTGTAGGTGCAAAGTGCAACCGAGATGCGATTTTGCCCCGAAGGTGACATGCGGCTGGGTTCCATATTAAACGGCTGCCCCAACTGGTACGCTGCCAACTGGTACCCTGATGAGACGAGGCGCCCGAAAGCGCTGCCCCGGCGCGTGGGGCTTTCTCCAGGCAACGGAATGAATGACCTAAATGTCGCGTAAGCGAAAAGTACTGCAGGGCTCCGCTTCCAACCTCATTCGGGTGTTGCTCTCGATGCTGGTTTCGCTGGTGCTGCCACCCTTCCTGGTGCACCACATGGCAGCCTCAGAGTACAGTGCATGGGTATTGATTCTGCAAATGAGCTCCTATGTTAATTTGCTGGATTTTGGGTTGCAGACAGCGATTGGCAAGTACGTCGCAGAGTATGATGCCGGCGGCCATCGCGATGCCACCCGCTCCCTGGTAAGTACATCGTTCACACTTCTTGCCCTGGCCGCGGCCGTCGCTTGTGCGGCCGTTGCCGGTATGGCTGTGAGTGTGCCTAAGCTCTTTCATCAGATGCCGTCTGCTCTGGTGCCGGAAGTGCGTATCGCGCTGCTTGCGGTCGGCTTGTCCTCCGCCCTGGCACTGCCGTTCGGTACCTTTCTTTCTACCTTCACCGGGTTGCAGCAATATTTTTTCCCCACCGCCGTATCGATCTTCACCCGCATCGGAACGGCCTCCACACTCGTCTTCCTTTTACTGATGCATTCGAGCCTGGTCCAGCTGGCGCTGGCGATGGCCGCGTTCAATGTGGCAAGCGCCGCGATTCAGTTTCTGGGTTGGCAAAGGTTGGTGAAGCAGCGCGTAGACTTCTCCTTCCTCTTTTTCGATCGCAGCTCAGCGGTGAAATTGGTCAAGTACGGAAGCGTGCTCTCCGTCTGGAGCCTGGCATCCTTCTTCATCAGCAGTCTTGATATCGTGATCATCGGCCACTACCGCTACGCGGATACCGGGTTCTACGCGATTGCTAACGGCCCTGCCAATTTCATGCTGGCCCTTGTTTCCAGCGCCTTTAGCCCGCTGCTTCCGGCGGTATCCTCCATGCAGTCGAGCACAACAGCCGTCCGGATCGGCGATCTTTGCATCAAAATGACCCGTTACTGTGCTTTATTCCTGCTCGTGCTCGGACTACCACTTCTCTTCTTTGCCTACCCGGTGCTCAGCTTATGGGTGGGAAAACGGTATGCGGTCCAGAGTGCTCTTTACCTCGAAGTGCTGGTTCTTTGCAATGTGGTTCGCCAGCTTGCCTCCCCCTATGTCCTGGTTGTTGTGGCCACCGGCAAACAACATCTCGCCACCATCGGCGCAATCCTCGAGGCATTGGTAAACGTTACCCTGAGTATCTGGCTGGTGCAGAGGATTGGAGCAGTTGGAGTTGCCCTCGGCACTTTGGTTGGCGCTTTCGTGGGCCTGGGAATGCATTTGCTGGTGAGTATTCCGCTCACCCGGAAGGCGATCCAAATGGATCGGTCTCGCTTCCTGCTTCATGGAATTGCGCGTCCATTCCTGGTGGTGATTCCTTCGCTTCTTCTCCTGCCCTTCTGGAGAAGAACCAGCATGCTTCCGGCTCAGCCTGCGGTGCTCGCGCTCTGGGCGGCCGTCACCTCGGCCATTGCCTGGAGGGTGGTGTTGACGGCCGAGGATCGACAAGAATTCGGATCCTTCCTGAACCGGCTGATATACTGGCGCGTGGAGCGGACTTAGTGCTCATTGCTTTTCCTCCGGCTCTCTCGCATTGAAATGCCAGCCAGCCCAGCCTCGCATTCCCCTTCGTCGATCCTATCCGTCATTGTGCTGTACAACTGCGAACTCAGGCAAAGTAAGTCTTTCGCATCCCTGTTCGATATCCTGACGGCAAATCCTGAGCCGGCAAAATATTTTTCGCTGCTCCTCTATGACAATTCGCCACAACCACAGAGTTATATGGTGGCGGCCGATTTTCCTATCCATTACATCCATGATCCTTCGAATGGCGGTTTAGCCTCGGCTTACAATGCTGCTCTGGACCGTGCCGAGTCCGAGCAGCGAGCATGGCTGATGCTGCTTGACCAGGACACCTCGCTCACCACTGAATTTATTCTTGAGTTGGTCGAAACTACCAGGAACCTGCATGCTCAGGCCGAGGTGGCGGCGGTCGTTCCGAAGTTGCTCGTGAATGGCAGGATTGACTCCCCGGCCGGCGACTTTTTTGCCCTGGTGCGGCATCAATTTTCGCCGCCAGAGCCGCCGATCAACGAGGACCTGGTTGGCATTCAGCAGCAACGTTTGAGTGCCTATAACTCGGGCTCCACGCTGCGCGTTTCCGCACTGCGATCGGCCGGCGGCTTTCCCGCAGAATTCTGGCTGGACTTTCTGGACCACGCGGTCTTTCACTCGCTCTCCCGCAGCGGCTACCGTATGCACGTAATGCGCGCAATCCTGGCCCACGATTCTTCCTATTCCGATGTTGCCAACCTGCCCGTCTGGCGGATGCACAACATCCTTCTGGCCAGGAGTCTCTACGTGCAGCGATACGGTACCTGGATGGACCGGCTGCTCTACCGGGTCTGGCTCCTGCGGCACAGCAGAAACCTTCGCGAATGCTGCCAGGATCCACGTATCTGGAAAGAAGCGGTGCGGCACGCCGTGCAGTGGAAAATCGGGAGCAAAGATAAGCGTTTGTTAACTTGAATTCCATTTTCTTCGGGCCTAAGCTGATGCCGCATGGTTATGGCGAAACGATGGTGCCTGGTTTTGTTATGTGGGCTGATTGCCGGAGCCCGTCCGCTCCGTGGCGCCGCCAGGCCGCACGTCGTTTTCGTGGGTTCCGCTAAGAACGTTCCTTATTCCATTGCCGGCGATCCTGCCGGCGCGCTTCCCACGGAAAGCAAGTTGCGCATTCGGCCCTTGTTGGTGGATGACAAGGTCAAAGAATGGACAACAGGAGAATCACACGCCATTACTGACCGCAGTTTTGTCGTTCGCCGCGCCTTGCGATTGAATGATTCGCTGCCCGGCGACAAGATCGAACATTGGATATGGCAGCGTGGACCGTGGCTCATGGTGGATCGCGTTAAGGGCAGCGTGACCGCCCTGCACCTGCCGGACTACGACCCTGCTGTTTCAGACGTGGTGTGGTTCCGCGATTACGCTGCGTATTGCGGCTTGACTGCGAGCGGCAAGCAACTGTATGCCGTGGTGGCGCAGATCTCGGCCCGCAAGCCGGTGATTGCCAAAAAAATGTCTCCATGGTCGCCGGGGGAAAGCCAGTCCCCCGCTTGTGCTGCGGCGGTGTGGGAGCGAGATCCGTTGCGGGTTACGTTTCAACCCACGGGCGCGCCAACGGTGAGCTACGATCTGGTTGGTCTCTCCGCTGTGCTGGTGGAAGACGGCGATAGCAATGATGAGACTGCCCCGGCTACAGCCCATTAGGTCAGTTTGCCATCTCTTCCATCACCAGCCACTGGCTATAATCAGCCATGCCATCCCAGAGTGCCGAACCAGGCAGGGTGACGAGGCACGTCTTTGAGGACGCAACCGCCGGGCCCGGAAATACTTTTCTATTGCTTCTTGCCGTGCTCCTCCCGGCCATCGCCGCGTTCGCAATTCTGTACCAGCAGGGTATATCTGTTCCCTACCAGGACGATTACGCCGCGATCCTGGAATTCGCGGTCAACTACGATCAATCGCCGGCACTGCAGACGAAGCTGCTGCACATCGCCACCGATCAGGTCAACGAGTACAAGCTCAGCTTTGAGCATTTGATCACCGCCTCCGATCTGGAGCTCACTCATCATTTGAACTTCGGGTTTCTGACCGGTTTAGGCAATTCATTCCTGCTTGCCATTGCGTATCTTCTCTGGAGAACATATGCGCAGGATGAGCAGGATCTCGATCGCCGGTTGCTTGCATTCCTGCCCATCAGCCTGATCTTTTTCTCACTCACCTACTGGGAAAATCTCAATTGGGCAACTACGGATCTGCAAAACATCCCTGTGGTTTTTTTCAGTCTGCTGGCCATCTATCTCTTGTTCCCCGGGAAAAGATTTTCGCCGGCGCGCCTGCAAATGCTTCTCGCGTGCCTGGCGGCTGCGCTGGCTGCGTGTTCTTCCGCAAATGGCTTCCTGCTTGGCCCCGTGGGTTTATTGATCTTTTTGCCTCGCCGCGCCTATGCCAAATCACTCTTGTGGTGCGCCGCCTTCGCCCCGCCCTTCGCTGCCTATCTTTACCATTTCAGTGTTCCACCTCACGCCGTGCATTGGGCCGTCTACCTCACCAGGCCACTTTTTTTTCTCGCGTTTTTGGGCTGTGCGATCCCGTTCCGTTGGCCGGCTGCCCTATTGGGGATTGGAATATTGGCAATCCTTGGACTTGCGGTTCGTACTCGCTTCGACCGCGCAAATCCAGTCGCTTTTTACTTTGCCCTGTGGATTATGGCCACCGCAACCCTGGTCGCGTGGGTGCGAGGAGCACTCGGTTTCGGGCTCACGTCGCGATATAGCATCTATTCGGTTTTGTTGCTGATCTTCTGCTACTCCTTTCTGACGCACGATCTTTCCAGCCGCTGGTCTCCCGGCGGCAGAAAGCGATTTTACGTAGCGTCCGTTGTAGCCGCCGTGGTGATGTGCGTTTTCGCGAATATAAATGCGTACCGGTATCTCAGCGAACGGCGCCGCATGATCCTTACAGGCATCGAGATGTATCGGGCGAACCCCGATACCAACTCGCCCATGATCGACCCGCGGATATTGAAAGCCTACCCTGGCGAGGACTTATATGAACAACGTACATTGACCGCGGCCATCCGGAAACACCTCTACACGCTCCCTCCCAGGCAGGATCTTCGCTAAGATGAAAACATGTCCGCTTCGCCAACTCTCGATCAGCTGCTGGAAGAAGCAAAGTTAGCGCATGGGCACCTTTGCGCAGGGCAGGTTTTAGGCGTTCGTTTGGCGATGCTCGGGTGTGCGCGCCTGGGCATTGAAGAACCAAGAGGCCGCGACCGCAAGCGCCTGGTCACCTTCGTCGAAATCGATCGTTGCGCCACCGACGCTATTGGCGTGGTGACCGGTTGCAGGCTGGGTAAGCGGGCGCTCAAATTTCGCGACTGGGGCAAAATGGCGGCAACCTTTGTGGACCTCGAAACGCGTCGCGCCATTCGTATCGCAGCCCGCGAGTCTTCCAAGGATCTCGCTCGCCAATTGCACCCGGAAATTGAAAACAAGAACCAACAGCAGATGGCCGCCTACCGCGAGATGAGCGATCAGGACCTGTTCGACGAGCAGTGGGTTCAGGTAACGCTCGATGCCAAAGAATTTCCCGGATACAAGGGCGAACGCGTGGCCTGTGCCCGATGCGGCGAAGGCATTAACTACGACCGCTTCCTGGTGCGCGATGGAGAAACACTCTGCCTCTCCTGTGCCGCGCCGGAGGAGCGATACTACCAGCCGCTTCCCTAGACCTCATTCTTTGTCTGGGTCTCGACCGCTAAGGCAGCGCGCAAGACCGTTGCTTCATCGAAGTGCTTGCCCAGGATCTGTGCCCCAATGGGCAATCCCTGCGACGACTTCCCGCAGGGTACAGATATGCCGCAAATTCCCGCCAGGCTTGCGGTCACCGTGTAAATGTCGGCGAGGTACATAGAAAGCGGATCATCGGTCTTTTCACCCAGCTTGAATGCCGGGGTCGGCGCAACCGGGGTCACCATGACATCCACCTGTTCAAATGCAGCGAGAAAGTCGCGCGTAAGCAGGGTTCGCACCTGCTGGGCTTTCTTATAGTAGGCGTCGTAATAGCCCGCGCTCAGAGCATAGGTCCCGAGCAGGATGCGCCGCTTGACTTCGGCTCCGAAACCGATGTCACGCGACTGCCGGTACATCGCATTCAGCGTATTTGCATCCTTGGCCCGGAAACCGTAGCGCACGCCATCAAACCTGGCCAGGTTGGAACTGGCCTCGGCGGTTGCCAGCAAGTAATAGGTAGGAATAGCGTACCTGGTGTGAGGCAGCGAAATGGGTTGGATGACACATCCCGCCTCGCGCAAACGTTCAATCGCAGACTCCACCGCAGCGCGCACTTCGGGGTCCAGGCCGTCGCCAAAATACTCCGCCGGAACACCCACCCGCAAGCCCTCTACCGGCTGCTCCAAAGCGCCCACGTAATCAGGCACAGGCCACTCCGCGGAAGTGGAGTCCAGCGGATCATGCCCGGCGATCACCCCCAGCATGGTCGCCGCATCGCGCACGCTTCGAGTCAGCGGGCCAACCCGGTCCAGCGACGAGGCAAAGGCGATCAAGCCGTAACGCGAGACACGTCCGTAAGTAGGAAGCAAGCCCACCACGCCGCAAAAAGATGCCGGCTGGCGAATGGACCCGCCAGTGTCACTGCCGAGCGTAGCGACTGCCATACCCGCGGCCACCGCGGCGGCAGAACCTCCGCTGGAACCACCTGGAACACGATCCAGTGCGATTGGGTTCCGTACCGGGCCATAGCCGGAATTCTCATTGGAAGAGCCCATAGCAAACTCGTCGCAATTAAGCTTTCCCACCAGCACCGCGCCTGCAGCTTCCAGACGCTTCACAACGGTGGCGTCGTAGGGCGGCCGATACCCCTCGAGTATGCGAGATCCGGCAGTTGCCGGAGACCCTTTCATCACCAGGACATCCTTGATGCCTATGGGAACGCCGGCGAGCGGAGGCAGCGGCTTCCCCTGCGCAGCCAATTGGTCAACGGCCTCCGAAGACGCAAGCGCCCGCTCGCGGCTGACCGCCAGATAAGCATGGATGACCGTATTCCGGGACTCAATTTCCGCAAAGCAAAGCTTCGCCAACTCGGTTGCCGTGGGCTTTCCGTCGCGTACCGCGGTTTGAACCTCGGAGATGCTGCTCTGCTTCCAGTTCATGTGTTCATTATCATTTGCCGGAGAAGTATCCGTGGCGCATTTTTGCCTTGAGTGGTGGCCGCAAAACCACCGGGGAACGCGGCGTGAAACAACGTCCCGGATCTCGACAGGAAATCCGGGGATTGCATAGTCATCCCAATTATTCGGATGAGCAGTTATGACTAGCGCTCGATGACCTTAGGGACCTTGAAGAAAACTCCATCAGTATCTGGTGCACAGGCAAGAACTTGTTCCCGGTTCAAGGACGGAGCAACTTCATCCGCACGCAAATGAAGCGCGCCTGTCTCCGCTTTCCCGCCTACGCTCAGCAGATCGGTCACCTGTGCCATGGGTGGCACTGACGAGGTGTCTAACTCATTGAGTTGGGCAAAATAGCCAAGGACAGAATTCAAATCGCGCAGCATGGCCGCTTTCTCGCCACTCGTCAATTCGAGATTCGCAAGTTCGGCAACGCGTTCGACGTCTTTTTCCGAAACACTCATGTCTAGGAAAGTTTGGAAAAGTCGATGACCCACGAGTTAGAACGGCTCGAGACGCAGCAAACCGCGGTCCTATAGAGCAGCTCGAAATCGCTCATCAGGGTTGCCTCGCTCATGTAGTCCCAGTCAATCCTTGCTTTCAAGGGATTGATCATACGGCGGTTGTAGGCCTCGAGCTCTTCTTCGGGGATATCCTGCAGCATTTCCTCTTCACAGCGAAAGGCGAGCGTGGCCGCTCCTGTAAGGCCAGGCCGGAAAGGCATGTTCACCATCATCTCGTGATGAGGCAGCTTAGGCCGTGGCCCAATCAGGCTCATGTCCCCGCGCAGCACGTTCACCAACTGCGGAAGCTCATCTAGTTTGTATTTGCGCAGGAACCCTCCGAAACGCGTCACCCGCGGATCCCCGGACTTGGTCACCGAGGGGCCGTCTTCCTGCGCGGCCATCTCCATCGTCCTGAACTTTAGTACCGTAAATAAGGCTCCATTGCGCCCAACTCGCTTCTGGCGGAAAATAACCGGCCCCGGCGACTTGTAGCGAACCAGCAAGGCCGCGAGCGTGAGCAGGGGCCAGAAAAGCAAAAGCGCAAAGGCGGCAAACACAAAATCGATGCAGCGCTTGGCTACCGAGACGCTCCAGGTGCTCGGTTCGGCATAGTAGGCCCCACGGTCTTGAGGGATGGCAGAAAAGGGGGGAAACAACGTCGTTGGATGACTGCTGACTTCTGCAACGACATCGTTCCAAAGCAGGGCCGCGCTGGGCTGCGGGGAAGCGAAGCTGGTGTCCATGCGTTTTTAAGACCTGTTCTAAAATTTTGAATCTGTTGCTGAATTCTCGTTCAGGGTCTTGTCGATCCAAATTTTCTTGCTAACCAACGACCTCACGGCCTGCTGCCATTCTCTTCCAGACACTTGCTTGTTTGGCCAGATTGGCAAATACCAAGCTGACTACATAACAATGGAGCCAATCCGCTTGAAGCATTCTGGCGCGCGGCACATCCAACCCAGCTATGTAAACGGATGAACCCGTCTACAAAAAGGATGTTGCGCCCACCCAGAACTTTTCCCGATTCAACCTCTTACCAAAATAACAGCATTTGTAATCATACGGTACCCCAAGGCTGATAACAGGCAAGGTTCCTGAGAGCCCAGCCAGAGACACACGCTCGGGGGGGCAATATTTGCAGATTTCTATATATAAGAAAAAGCCAGCGCCGCAGTGCCACTCAGCGTTCCCGGCTAGAGCAGTTCGCAGTAGGTGTAGACCGAAGCGGCAGGCCTTGTCGTGGTTTTCTCTCAAGGAAAACCACTCCACGCGATCTTTGCCACACCACAGTGACTGCGAAACTGCTCTAATCTGCCCCTGTCCGCAGATCCTCCTGCTGCATCACGGTGCGATCGATGGCGTTGAGCCTCGGTGCTCCGGGGCCCTTGATCACGCGCTTATCACTGCTTAGGTGAAACTCCACCATCTTAAGCAGGCAACGAGCGCCAACCGCCGCACGGACCAATAGTTTGAGCAACCGGCTCTTTCCGAAATAATCGTAGTACTCGTTGAAATCGACCAATCCTCGGTGCAACTCAAGAATTTTCTTCCATGGCATCTGGTTAATGCTTTGGCCGCCGTAATGGATCACCTGGGCCGCAGGCGTGTAGTAGATCTTGTACCCTTTCCGTTTCAGCATCAGGTTGTAAGCCAGGTCGACCTGAAAATGGGGCAGCCGTTCATCCAGCATCCCCATCGTCTCCCAGGTAGAGCGCCGCAACACGTAAGCTGTTGTGCCCAGGCTTTCTACTGGTTGCTCTCGCGAGTAGTCAAACGCACAAGCATAGTATTCGCGCGAAACCTGACCATTGGGAAAGAATCGATGCCAGCTGAGCCCCTGGAGAATCATCGTTCCCAGGCCGGCAAAACTGCGCACACAAGACTGCGTGCTGCCATCCGGGTTCAGCAAATGAGGACCGCACGCTGCGGCGTCTGGATGTGCATCCATAAATGCCACCAGGACCTTGAACACATTCCCCACTAGCTTGGTGTCGCTATTCAGCAAGCAGGCATAGCGCCCGCGCGACATCTTCAGCCCCAGGTTATTGTTCTTGGAATAAAGCAGAGGAACCTTGTTGCGTACCAGGATGACCCCGGGAAAGTCCCGTTCAACCATCTCCGGGCTGCCATCCGAGGACCCGTCGTCGATGCAGATTACTTCAAATTCAATGCCCCGGGTATAGGTGTAAATCGAGTCAAGACATTGCTTTAGCAATGTCTTGGTATTGTAATTAGGGATGATGACGGTTAGGTCGGGCAAGAGATTCATCAAACGTTCAAGACCTCTGGCACTTCTATTCTGAGAAGACTTCTCGCGCAGGCACGCCGGCTACCGTGGCGTTCGCAGGCACGGACCGGAGCAGGACGGAATTCGCACCCACTCTTACATTATCGCCTAAAGAGATCCCTCCGAGAACCTTGGCCCCGGCTCCAACCACTACATTGTTTCCTATTTGAGGCCGGAGAGCTTCGTCAAAACCCATATCCATCTCTTTTGCTCCCAGCGTTACTCCCTGAAAAATAGTCACGCCGCTGCCAATTTTCGATGCCCCGATCACCGTTCCCGATGTATGCGGAAAGAATATACCGGGACCGATCGCGCATTTAGGAGAGATCTCGATCCCAAAGATGATTTGATTCAAATAAGACAATAGATAGGACAGTCCGGGGATCCCAAGCAGCAAAGCCTCCCGGCTGCATCGATAAAGCACAATGGGTAGGAACCTGGGGTGGAGTAGCCTGCGCAACAGACTGAGCGGAGAGGCCTTAGCACCTGGACGGCCACTCAGCTCCAGTTGCCGTTCGAGATCTGCGTAGAGCAGAGCCTTCAACATAGGCTCAGGCCTTCATCAGACCACGTTCGATCAACTCCTTATTAGCCCGGTCAAGGCCATCTTCAGCGCCGTTTTGCACCATTCGCTGGGCCCTGACCCAGCCTACAAAGCGCGCGATGCCTTCCTCCAGCGACACTTTGGGTGCAAACGCTAAAAGCCGCCGGATCGCGGTAATGTCGGCGTAGTTGTGGCGGATATCGCCCAAACGATATTGGCCGGAAACCACCACGGGCACATTCGAATCCCTGAATTGGCTCATCAGGTTTCGGGCGATCGTTTCCACGCTGACCTGGGCTCCGGATCCGACGTTCATCGTGAGGCCGTCTCCATTATCCGACTCAAGCCCCAGCGCCATGGCCTCGGCGACGTCGGACACGTGGACAAAATCCCGGCTCTCCTGCCCGTCCTCGAACAGGACAATCTCTTTGCCCTGGCGGATTCGGTTGGAGAAGATCGACAGGATCCCGGTATAAGGATTGTTCAGAGACTGTCCCTCGCCATAAACATTCTGCAAGCGAAAGATCAGGAAGGGAATTCCCAGCGCGTTGCCCACGACCCGCAGCAGATCTTCTTGGGCCAGCTTGGTGGCGGCGTATACCGACGCGGGGCTGGTCGCACAGCTTTCCGGAGTGGCCACTGGATCAACCGCACCGGAACAAACCGGGCACGACGGCTCCCATTGATTTGCCAGCAGGCTCGAAAGGCTGCGCATCGGGGGATAGACCAAGCCGCACTGAGTGCAACGGTAAGCACCTTCTCCGTATACCGAACGCGACGAGGCCAGAACCAGCTTTCGAACATCGTGACGCTCATTGGCCAGCACATCGAGCAACAGAGCGGTGCCCATTACATTGGTGTTCGTGTAGTCGCCGATCCTGTACATCGATTGGCCGGTACCCGTCTCCGCTGCCAAATGGACTACCGCCGCAACATCGCGCAGCGCCCGAAGCCAATCGCCGCGCTGACAGACGTCGCCAAGCATTACCTCGGCATGATGTTTATCCAGCACCCCACCCAGATTTTCCTGGGAGTTCACGCCATGGATTTGCGGACTCAGATTGTCCAGCAGCCGTACCGTCATGCCGCGCCGAACTAACGTCCGGGCAAGCTCCATGCCGATGAAGCCGAGCCCTCCGGTGATCAAGACCTTTTGGGCCATACTTTTGATCATAACCTGTTTGCTATCAATACGCTTGATCTATCCGGTTAGGCTAAACTTTTTCCCCCGTTACCTGCCGGTATACCGCCAGGGTATCGTGTGCACATCGACTCCAGTCATACTGCTTCACCTGCTGCTCACCCAATCTGCGCTTGTCGGCTATCCCCTGCTTATCCGCCATGATTGTTTGCAGGCGCTGGCTCAACTGCTCGTGATCGCTCGAGTCAAAATAAAATACTGCCTCCCCGCATACCTCGGGCAGTGACGACGTCCGGTTCACCAGGACAGGGCACCCCATGCTCATCGCCTCCAACGGCGGAAAGCCGAAACCTTCGTACATGCTGGGGTAAACAAACAGCGCAGCGTCGCGGTACGCGCGCGCCAGGGTCGCATCATCTGCCTTGGGAACCAGGGTGATCGAGCCGGTCAGCTGGAGCGATGCAATTTGTTCCTCCTCCTGGGTGGTGAACGCACCCCCTCCCACTGCTAACAGACGATAGCTTCTAGCCAGGCCGCTCAAGGAAAATGCCTTAAGCAGCAGCCCGAAGTTCTTATAGCTGGCGCGTGAACCGACGTAAAGCAGGTACGGCGCGCTCGTTTCTACCTCGCCCTGAGCCAGCCCTTGACCCAGGCCCAGTGGCGCGAAACCGTGGTGGACCACATGCGTCTTAGCCTGGGGAACATCGTAGAAGTGCAGCAGGTCACGTTGGCTGCTTGCGGATACGCAGACGATCGCGTCGGCTTGCGCAAATAGTTTCCGCTTGGTGTCCACGATCGAAGCTGCGTTTGGGAACAGATGAGGAAATCGCTCATGGGTGCAGTCATGATGGGTAACCACCACAGCACGCCGGCGCACCCATGGGAGAGCCCGGTAGAGGGTGGGATGATAAATATCCACCCGCCCCAGAAGCGGCGCAGCCACCGCCGATAACAATTCATTGATGGCGTAACGGGACAACCCTGGCCTCATCGCTGTGCGTCGTCCCAACACCCTGGTCCGCGCCCCCTGAAGGCTCGGGAAAGGCATCACCGAGGAATTCAGGCCAAGCAGCACTTCCATCGCAATCTCATCCAGCCCCTGAAGGTTTCGTATTAGCTCAAAATGGTAGCGAGAGGCGCCGCCGGCGTCCTGCAGAGAAAAAACCTGGTGGTCATAGAGGACGCGCATGAAAATTCATGCTATCTGGTTGTGCACCACTACCGCATCTCATTGCCCCTGGATGGGCCGGCCCTGACCCTCCCATTGAACCCCTATAATGATCTTTCAGCGATGAAGTTCACTGTAACCATTCCGTCGGTGCAGGTTCCAAGTGCGCCAACGATTCGTTTCGCTCCCCAGCTGCCAAAGGTCCGGGTCCCCTTCCTTTCGCTTTTGCTGGAGCCCAGGTCGCTGAGCAAGTGGCTGCTCATCTGGTTATTTTGCTTGTATCTGACTTTCTGCATGGGCTGCTTTTTCATATTTGAGCAACCCCGGTTAAACAAAGAAACCTATGTACGATTCGGCGCAGATTCGCCAGTTTATTGGGAGGCTGTGAAATACCGCAGCGAGCACGCTGAAAATACCAGTCTGATTTCTTTCACCGGAAACCTGCTGGGGCCCGTAACCATTGGCGTGCTGTTGAAAAGCGGACTTGCCGTTGCCTTCTTCAACATTTTTCTTTTCTTTATTTCGGTTGAGATTGCCGCCACCATCCCCGGCGTGGACAAATACGTGCTCGTCTTTCTTCTGGCTCTCTGCTCGGAGACGGCCGCCGCAATGGTCACCCTCAATAAAGAGATCCTGGTCTTGCTCTCCAGCTTTATCTTTGCCAAATATATTTACTCGGAGAAACGTTCCTGGTTTCTGTTGGCAGCGGCTCTGGTAGTTTCGCTGTTCGCTCGGTGGGAACAAATCGGTGTCATCCTGCTCTTTCTTTTTCTGCGCAGAAAGGGCTCCTTTTTTCTACGCAATCCCAAGCTCGCTGTGGCCAGCGTTATTGGAGTGCTCACCGTTCTGTACGGGCTGATTGCCAGGTTGCCTGGCTCTGGTCTCAAGGCATTCACGCAATACGCCAAGGGCGCCAACACCATCGCCAAGCTCAACGACATACAAGCCAACTTCGGCTTTCCTTTTGTGCTTGTGCCTAAGATGATCATGGATGTGATGGGCGAACTGCTACGGCCGGGTACCTACCTGAAAGAGTTTGAAATCCTCGGCATCGGTGACATCCATTCCATCTTCATCATCCCGCTGTTCTCCCTTTCACTCATCGGCCTGCTCATCGCTGCCTACCGCCGAGGCGCGATGCATCCCAAGCATCCGCTTGCGCTCTTGGTGCTCATTTACATGATCATGACGGCGATCACGCCGTTCGTTCAGCCGCGTTATCTCTATTTCGTTTACGTCTTGCTTGCGCTGGAATTATCCATGAAATATGACGCGGCCGTAGTTGAGCCGGCGATTGCCTAACCGATCGACTGGCCGGCCGAGATGGCCGGAATGTCGCGCTTCCGCAGTTGCGACCGCCAGCGTTCCAGCCGGCACGCCCGGGTTAGAAACAGTCTTTGCAAAAAGTACTCCCAGGCAATTTTCGAAAAAATCTTATTTTCATACCGGCGGTATTGCCTGAGCGTGCGCGCAAAAAGACGGAGAAGCTGGGCGTATCGCTCCACCGGCGATAAGAACAGATCGATGTAGGCGCTCTCCGCCGCCATGAAATTTCGATAGCGCTCGGGGCTCATCTCCTTATCGAAATCCATGCTCGCGATGGAGTGCTTTACGTGCAGATCTCCTGCAACGTACATGTACTTGCCTTTGCGATGGAGCGCTTGAAAGACATACACATCGGATAGGTCGAGCCAGAAATCGTCACTGTATCCGCCCACCTCCCGCAGCGCCGCGACACGCATCAGCGTGGCGCTGTTCACCGCGTAGGCCTTGTCTTTGCAAAGACCGCTGAACGTTACAGGAATCTGCTGCATACGGTTGAACCGCAGTATGCGCCGGGGAGAAACCAGCGTGCCATGAGAGAAGACAAACGGAACTACGGTCGCGACTTCGACGGTCTGTTCAAACTGTTCGCCATATCGGATCATCGCCTGCAGGAATTCTTCCGAGACCGTCGTATCCTGGTCCAGGAGCAGAAGCCAGGGACAGGCGAGCGATTCGGCCAACTCCATCGCGTGGTTATACGCTCCCGAAGTCCCTACGTTCCGTCCACCGTGGCTCAGTTCAAAACGAAAAGGAAGAGAAACTTCGCTGGCCGGAACCGGACTGTTGTCCCACAGAAGCACGCGAACAGAGTCGTTCAGCCCCGCGTTGCGGTTGAATACCTGAATCAAGCTCTGGATCGTTTGCGACTGTTCCGGTGCTCGTTTGTATAGCACGACGACAGCCAGGATCTGCATCGCCCCTCCTGCTAACTGGGGCGGAACCGGAGCGCACGGCGAAATTGATTAAGCCTGTGGGCGCTCCCCTCGTCGGCTTCCACGCGTGAACGAACGTAGGACCCGACCACCCGTACACACCCAAACAGGAAACCAAGAATCCCGAAGGCAATCGTCCACAGACCCCGGGACGGCCCCGACTTTCTTTCCGGGGGCTCGGCCGGGTCCAGCACCTGGATCACCGGAGATGCTTTCGCTTCGTCCAGTCTTGCCGCCTCAAACTGGCGGGCGATCAGATCAAAAATAAGGGTGTGGTACTGCACGTCCCTTTGCCTGCGCAGGTACAAAACCTGGTCCTGGGGCAGCGCTCTGCTGCTGAGCGAGATATCGCCTGGTTTACGCCCCTTTTGCACGCTTTCCATGTCGCGCAGTTTGGCCTTCAAACCCTCTATTTCACTGTTCAGTTTAATGACATCGGGATTTTGATCTGTGGACGAAGTCCGCAGAGTGTCAAGCTGTACTTCGCGGTTAATGATCTGTGACTGCAGTGACGCCACCTGTCCAATGACCACCCCCGTCTGGCCGCTGGGTGCGATCGCCCCGGTTGACTCCTCCGTCTGCTGCAGCGCGATCTCAGCGTCGGTCAAACGGTCTTTCTCCAGAGCCAGTTGCTGGCCGAAGAAATTTCTTCTCAGTGAAGCCTCGCCGATGATGAGGCGGCTATTAATGTCATGCAGCTCGTCGACGTATGCATTGGCAATTCGCGCGGCCCGATTCGGGTCTCCGTCTTTGATCGTGATACTGATCATGCCGCCCTTTTCGCTGACGAACTTGGAATCGGCGGTAAGAATCGCGCGCGCTTGCCCCGGCTTGCGGACGTGCCACGCGTCCATCAACCCAAGGCGCTTAATTACCCCATCCTGAACCGTGTTGCTCTGCAGGACTCCCAGGTAAAGATCATTCGGATCCTTGACCCCGCTCGAGCTGCCCAACCCCGTCAGGGCGGCCAGGTTACCCAGTTGGGTTACCAGGGCGGCGCTCGACCGACCTTGCTCCGGGGGTAGGATCACAGTTTTTGCAGTAAAAACAGGATGCATCAGCAGCACCAGCACCAGGCCCAGAAACAAGCCAATCAATGTTGCCAGGATAATGGTCGACTTACGTTCCGCCATGACCAGCAAGAGATCCAGCAGGTCAAACTCGATTCCGGCCTTCGCTGGGGCTTCGATCGGCGGACTGTATTCTCTGGTGGGAGGCATTATGGCCATGGACTACCCGGTTCCTTTATGTTACTGCAGCACGGCAATCGCTGCCGCGCCCAGGGCGAGTTGGGAGAAAATCTGCGTATAGCTGATGAAGTTCCTCAGACCTGAAGGGTGAGGCACTTTCTCCGGAATCACCACCGTATCGCCCGCGTTCAGGTGCATGCTGGCAAACGTATTTCCGAAGACACCCTTCTGCGACTTACGGCTCACCACCGAACCGTCTGCCCGGATGATGAAGGAGTCTCTACCATCGGCGCTCTTGGTTGGTCCCCCAGCCAACCGCAAGTAACTTCCCACCGGTTGTGTAGTTCGAAACAGGAAGGAATTCTGGTCGTACACCGCACCGACCACATTCACCGTGCTTGGCTTGGACGGAACCACAAAGCGGTCGCCGTCTTCCAGTGGAATGTTAGGCAGGTTGTCGATTCCTGCCGCATTCTGTGGGATATCGAGCACCACCCGGCCGGTCGCACGAATCGAGCGGAATCGTTCTACCAGGCTCCTGGAAGCGGCGGTCGCCGCCGGATCCACGTTGCCGATGCTGGCCGAAGCTGCAATCGTCGACCGGTCAATCTCCAGTTCCAGGTTCTGCAGGTAGTCGTTCAAACGCAATTGCTGCAGGATCCGTGTGGACTCGCGGGTAAAGTTCGATCCAAACAGGTAGGCATCGGGAGTGAAACCTCCCGCACGAGCTACCAGCTCACGCAAGGTCTCACCGGGAAGCACGGTATAGATACCCGCCTGCTTGAACTCGCCTTCCAGACGGACGAACTTGGTGCGTTGCGCCTGCGGAACTTTGATATCGGCCTGGGAAAAAATGGTGACCACATCGCCAGGCTGAAGCGCCAGGTTCTGCGAGGCATCGTGGTCAAGCAGAAGCTGCCCGGGATTGAAGGGCACGAGGGAAGTCGTGAGGGTCTGCGGGTTCATCCTCTCGATGACCGCATACGACCAGTCGATCTCGGGTACGGGAAGAGCGACCGTCAGGGCTGGCCGGGGAAGGTTTCCAGACGACGTCTGTGTCTCGTCGGCCAGTGATCTGCTGCCCGTGGTGGTGCAGGGTTGCCCGTTCTGCGAGTTGATCCCCTGGGTATTCGATCCCGGGTTCTGGCCATATGGATTTTGCTGCGGAGTACTTGTGGGAATGCAATTCGGATCGTCGCTCGGCTGTGGAGACTGATTTGCGTTCTGGTTGTTGGACTGCGCCGTGGCTTGGCCATTGACCCGGGACGATGCCCCATTCGCCGATTGCCCCTGGCTGGTGTTCGACTGCACCTGCTGACCGTTAAAAATTGGAACTCCGTTGATATCGTATTGCGCTGCGCCGGTCTGGTAACCGTTGATATCGCGAGGGTAATAATCGGGATTGTTGGTGTATTCCGGTTTGAACTCCGGCCCGGGAATACCCAGCTGGTTCCGGCGTTCCCAGTAATCCCGGGTAATCAACGCCTGGCTGTCGGGAATAATGTCACTTATCTTCATGCCCGGGTGCCAGGAAAAACGTCCCGATTCCGCCACATTTCCCCTGAGAGTGACAACGTTCTGAAACTGGGGCGAGATGGGAAGCACTCGCAGAAGATCCCCTTGCTGGAGTGGCGTCGTCAACCCGGCCGGCGCTTGCAGTGATAGATCGACGACAGTGCGCATTTTCTCCGCGTTCACCCGTTCGAGCGAAGCCCGCGTCAGGGACGCCGTTGATGAGAGCCCTCCGGCAAAGTGAAGCGCCTGGTCCACCGTGGTGTTGCCCTTCAGCTCGTAAATGGCGGGGATGTGCACGTCCCCGGCAACGGCCACCTGCGCCCCCACCGGGGGAATGTAGATCACATCGCCGGGTAGCAGTTGCGTGTCTTTTGACATATCGCCGAATATCAGCAGGTCGTATAAGTCGAAGTGCGCGATCGTTTGCCCGCCACGCCGGAGCTGAATGTCGCGCAAGGAACCTTGTACTGAGGGGCCGCCGGTGGCAAACAATGCTGTCACCAAAGTGCTCAGTGAGCCCAGGGTGTACGTCCCGGGACGACGGGCCTGACCGACCACAAACACCTGGATCGACCGCAGCTGGCCCATCTCTACATTCAGATCGAAGCTCTTATAGATGTGTCCGACGGCGTCGTGAATATGTTGGCGAACCTGGGAAAATGGCAGACCCGCAACATGGATTTCTCCTACCTGGGGTAGATACACCGAGCCCGCGCGGTCCACAGTGAGTTGGGCATTGAAGTTTACCTGGCCCCAGATGCGAATGACCAGCTGATCCCCCGGCCCGAGAACGTAGTCGGGCGTGACATTCACCTCTCGCAACGGAGCGAAGGTCGAAGGAACCAGGCGAAACAGGCTATCCCCATAAACCGGAAGCAGAGTGCCCAGGGAGCCACGAACCAGGAGCTGGAAATCCGTCGGAGCGGAGGGCGCCCTGGTCGCCAGAAGACGTGACTGCTCCAGCGCTTCCAGCTGAGCCGAAGAGTTGTTATTAAGACCGCCCTGATCGAGGATACTTTGAACTCTGTTGTTGATTCCCGAGGACTGCAGGCCAGGGTATTGGCCCCCTAATTGACCCGCTGACCCGGCACCAACGGCGCCGTTGGTGCCAGCGGTCCCCGGCTGGCCAAGGCCAAGGCCCTGGGTAGATTCCTCTTCACTAACGCAACTTCCATCTACCGAAGAAATAACCCCTGATGGGCAATCGAATGTATCGGAACCAGCAGTTTGAGCCGTGGCAACTGGCAGGTTAACCTGCGCAACGCTCGCGATCGCCAGGACCGCGAAGAAAACACCTGAACGCTTACCCATAGTTTCTAAAGCAGAAGACGGTTGGCGCGCAGCCGTTGTCCTCCGCCGAGCTTTACTCCTTTGCCATCGGCGCAGCCCTGTCCACCAGGGACGAACTTTGTCCAATTCTTCCTTTAGTTTAGGGCCTGCCGATGGATGTGCAAAATCTTTTCCCTGCGAACGGTGGCAACGAAGCTGATTTCTCTTCAGAAACCTGCGTAACGAAGCTGCTCCCTTTTGACACGCGGGAGTCGACAAACTCCCTATATACTCTGCAATGCCTCGTCCCTCGAAGGTTTCGAAGATAGCCAGGTCTATCTTGCCTGGTTAGGTGATGGTCCCATGCGGCATCTGCTTTCTGTTCCTGCCTTGCTGTTAATGCTGAATGTCTGTCCTGGCATGGTTACCGGGCAGACCGCCGCCACGACGACTCTGACGGCCAATCCAACCACCATCACCGTGGGTTCCAGCGTCGGACTGGCAGCAATCGTCCAGCCGAACAGCGCACCCGGCGCGGGAAAAACCGTTCCCAGGCCCAGCGGCACCATCACGTTTCTGGATGGCAGCACCTCTTTGAGTAGCGCACCGATTGCGGTTGCCCCGAACGGCATTGCCAGCGCCACCTTTCCGCAAACCTTCGGGACACCTGATTCTTCGCTGACGGCAGGTGAAGTAGTAGGAGATCTGAACGGCGACGGGGTTCAGGACCTGCTTATCTACGGTTCTGCAACCCCCTTCCCTTTGCAGACTTTCACCAGCAACGGGAAAGGCGGCTACAACGCGAGCGCGGTGCAGACGTTCAGCTTTTCTCCTGGGTGCACTCCGCAGCTCATCGATTTCAACGGGGACGGAAAGCCCGATCTTCTATGCGGAGCTCTGGTCGCCTATGGAAATGGGGATGGGACCTTCGCCCAGGGGGTTCCTGTTTCGTTTCTTTCCAGTGGATTCGACACCGCGTACGTGTACACAGGCGATCTAAACGGAGACGGCAAGACCGACATTCTTGCTGTGCCAGCGACGACCGGTGACTCACTTACGACTCCAGTTCAGTTTGCGTATACAGTTTTCCTCAACCAGGGCGGAGGGTCCTTCACATCGGCCGGAACATTCCCGTTTGCTCCCTCGATGGCTGGCATCTTATCTCCCACGTTTGTGCCTCCTATCGTCGTAGACCTGAACGGTGATGGCGAGCCCGACTTGATCACGCAAATCCAGACGTTTGGGGCGACTCAAATCGAAGGCCCCCAATACGTCGCCGTGCTCCTGAACCAGGGTGACGGCACCTTTGGCCCGTATATGCCGGTGACCATTGCAAACGGGCCAAACATCGGTCCTGGTGCCGAATTCCCGTTCGGGATGGCTGCAGGAGATGTGAACGGGGATGGGAAACCGGATCTCGTCCTGACAGTATCAGACATCGAGGCCAACTTAGACGCTATCGTTCTCCTGGGAAACGGTGATGGCACCTTTCAACCGGCCATTTACTTTATCCTGGCCCAACTGGAAAACGCACAGGGCATCCCATACTATAAAACGCCTTCCGTGGTGAGCGAAGATCTCAATCTGGACGGCAAGCAGGATCTGATCTTTAGCAATGGGCTGGTCGCGTTAGGGAATGGGGATGGAACCCTTGTTCTCTCTTCGCCTCTGTTCCCATTGCAATTATTGGGCGAAGACGAAGCGTACTCTTCATTCCCCCTGGTGCAAGTAACGCTTCCGAGCAGCCTGGAGCCGTCTTTTGTCTATTTGTTGCCTACGGCCACTCCACCTGCGGCGTCCGTCTTTACCCCGCAAACCAACAGCTCCGCGACCATCTCCCCGTCAACATTGGCAGTCGGAACGCACTCCATCACAGCCCGCTACTCCGGTGACGCCAACTACAGCGCGGATACATCCGCAGCCGTGTCGGTTACCGTGAACCAGGCTGCTTCCGCAACTGCAGTCACATCCTCTGCCAACCCGAGCTTTGCCGGACAGGGCGTGACGTTGACTGCGAATGTAACCAGCCCCGGGCCTACACCCACCGGCAACGTGACCTTCACCTCGGGATCGACCACTCTGGGTACGGTCGCTCTGAGTGGAGGATCGGCCGCGTATACGACTTCTTCCTTCACCACAGTGGGCACGCAAACCATCACTGTCTCTTATTCCGGGGATGCTAACACGCAGGCTTCCTCCTCAACGCTCAGCCTGGTGGTCAACGCAGCGTTCACCCTCGCGCCAGATGGCGGCGGAAACACCACGCTGACAGTGAGCGCAGGTCAGACCGTGACCGCACCCATCAACGTGACCGGCGCACCCGGATTCTCTGGCCAGGTCACGTTTGCGTGCTCAGGTCTGCCGGTAAATACCAGCTGCAGCTTCAGTCCGGCAACCATCAACCTGTCTGGCACGCCCGCTGTTCCCACGCTGCTTTCGGTGAATACGGCTGCGGGCTCAACCACTAGTCAGCTCAGACTCGGGTTCGGCGGCCTGGCATTCGCGGGACTCTTACTGCTTTGGCCGGTACGGCACAGAGGGGCTCGCATTTGGATCATGCTGCTCTGCGCAATTGGGCTCGTTACATTGGGAGTGAACGGCTGCAGCAACGGGAGCGGCCCGGCCCCTCCGGCACAAACCGCAACCGGTACCTATAACTTTACGGTCGTGGCGAGTTCAGGAAGCGTGAAAACCCAATCCGCCTACACTCTGGTCGTGCAGTAGCCAGTGGTATCGTGGTGCAGGGGTATCCGTGAGGCTAATCGTATTCCTACTGGCTGCGACTCTGTGTCCGGCCGTTCTGTACGCCCAGGCGCCGGTGCCGGCAACCAGCGCCGCCGGAACCGACATCGGAGACCGCGTCAACCACGCCCTTAAAACCTGTGCTCTTCAGTGCACGGTGTATATCCCGCCCGGAAATTATTCATTTTCAGTTGGCATCCACCTGGAGCTGAATACGTTTGGCACCTATAAGTTGAGCGGCGATCCCGGAGCCGTCCTTAGCTATACCGGAACGGGTGATGCCATCACCACGTCCATTGGCAATCAACCCGGATCCTCGCAGCTGTTGATCGAAGGCTTTCAACTCAGGGGCAATCCCCATGCTGCCGCCGGCATACACCTTTTGCCTACCAATCGAATTACTGTGCGCAACATGGTGATCATTGGCTTTTCCAGCGGAGATGGAATCCTGGTCGAGGGGACCAACAGCTCGAACATCTATGACAACCTGATTGCCAACAACAAGAATGGCATTCGGTTGATCCCCACCCTATGCGCCAGCGCCCACCCCATCCATTGCGGGACCACGGTCGATGGGTCGCCCTATGCTGCCAATGCCATCCACGTGACCTACAACCAGATCACCAACAACGCGCAGTGGGCTATCTTCGAAGACACTGTCCTGGTGGGTCACGGCCTGACGGAAACGCTGAACAATCTGTACATGGGCAACGACTTCGAAGAAAACGGCGGAGCCATCTACCTGACCCGCTCTCGTGGAACTGTCATTGAGGCAAATTACTTTGAGCAGTCACCGCGTCAGGTTGTGCTCGGCATTGTGAACGGCGGGAGCGGCTACCGCGCTTACGGCACGGTCGTGCGCGATAACTACTTCACCACTTTGAGTGGAACACCGTACAACATCGAGATCGAGAATGCCGATAGCGCAATGGTTGAGGGCAATAGCGAGTTGGTCGGTTCTCTTGGCCCAAAAAACTGCTTTGTGAATATGGTGGGTTCAACCCGAACCTGGATCTCGAAGAACGCGATTTACCAGAAAACAGCCTACTGCTACAACGGAGCTCCGGGAACTCCTCCCGCTGGGGACGGCTCCTTCTTTTTCGGCCACTAGTTCAGCACCGCACAATTTTCTCTGACACCAGGCCGCGCGTAGCATTCCTGGTATCCACCACCAGCTGCGCCTCTTCCACGATGCGCGCATAGTTATAAGAACTATGATCGGTGACAATCAAGACGCAATCGTAACCGTCAAGCTTTTCGACCGGCTGTGATTGCATGTTCAAATTATATTTACGTCCCCGTCCCACGGTGGGAAAGAACGGATCGTTATAGCTAACCGCAACGCCTTCCTGCTGCAGCATTTCAATGATCGAAAGCGACGGCGACTCGCGTAAGTCATCGACATCTCGCTTATAAGCGAGTCCCAGCACCAGGATCCGCGACCCGTTCAGCGGTTTACTCCGCTGGTTTAGAGCCGAGGAGACAGCCGCCACCACATGGTAGGGCATGGCTTCATTCACCTCGCCGGCCAGCTCAATAAACCGCGTACTAAAGTCAAATTCCTTGGCCTTCCAGCTCAGATAGAAAGGATCGATCGGAATGCAATGGCCCCCGAGTCCAGGCCCGGGATAAAAAGGTTGAAAGCCGAAGGGTTTGGTCGCTGCCGCCCCGATCACCTCCCAGATATCGATGCCCATGCGCAGGCAAAGTAATTTCAATTCGTTTACCAGCGCAATATTCACGCAGCGATAGATGTTCTCCAGCAGTTTGGTCATTTCTGCTGCCGCTGGGCTGGACACAGGGATCACACGGTGGAAGGCTACCTGGTATAGCGCGCCGGCAGCTTCCGCCGCGAACCGCCCTAATCCTCCCACCACCTTGGGAATGTCACGCCGGTCAATGCTGGTATTGCCCGGGTCTTCACGCTCCGGAGAATAAGCCACCAGCACGCCATCGCTCAGAATCGCCTCGCGGCTCACCCTCACCCTGCCCGCGCGCTCGATTGCGGGCGCGATCAACTCTTCAGTCGTTCCGGGATAAGTCGTACTTTCCAGCACCACCAGTTGTCCCGGCCGGAGGTGATCAACAATCGAATCCATCGTCGCCGTGATGTAACTCATGTCGGGCGTATGGTGATCGCTAAGGGGTGTGGGCACGCAAATCAGAATTGCGTCCACGTCCGCGATTTCAGAGAAGTTGGCAGTGGCGCGGAAACCCTTTGCCTGCGCGGCCTTTATTTGTTGACCGTCGATGCGATGGATATAAGACTCACCCGCGTTGAGCCGGTCTACCTTGGCGGCATCGATATCAAAGCCGGTAACCCGGAACCCCTCCTGGGAGAAGAGCAGAACCAGCGGCAGCCCTACGTAGCCAAGGCCAATGACCCCTACCCGCAGCTCGCGTTTCTCTACCAGAGACAGCCACGGTTGCAAGTTTGCCTGATCGGCCGGCCCCGTCATTGATTCTTCACGGCGGGCAGCTTCAGCGTCTCGCGATACCAATCCACCGTCCGCTCCAGGCCTTCGTTCAGGCCAACCAGGGGCCGATAACCGAAAGCTTCTGTAGCGGCGGTAATATCGGCCTGCGAGTTCAGGATGTCGCCTGTCCGCGCAGGTCCGTACAGGGGCGGAAGCTCATATCCGGTGAGCTTGGCCAATATGCGGTAAATCTCTTTCAGCGAGTGTTGGCCGCCGCAAGCAACATTGAAGACCTTGCCCGCAACCCGGTCCGCCGGCGCCGCACATGCCAGCAGGTTCGCGGAAACAACATTGTCGATGTAGGTGAAATCACGGCCCTGCTCGCCGTTGCCGAAGATCGTTGGCCGCGTTCCCTCCAGCATTTGCAGGATGAATTTTGCCAGCACTCCGCTATAAGGCGAATTTGCTCCCTGGCGCGGCCCAAACACGTTGTAGTAACGCAGACTCACCGTCTCCAGGCCATACACTTGGCAATAACTGCTCATGTAATATTCGCCGGTAAGCTTTTGCACCGCATAGGGCGAAATCGGCATGGGCCGCATCGATTCTTTGCTGGGCAGTACGGGTTGATCCCCATACGCGGAAGAAGACGCTGCGTAGAGGATTCGCTTGACGCCCGCGGCCCGCGCCCCTTCCAGCACGTGAAAGGTTCCATCCACATTGCAACCGTGGCTTGGGCCAGGGTTCTCTATGGACAACGGGACAGAAGGGAGCGCCCCGATATGCAGGATGTAATCAATCCCTTCGCACGCCGATCGCATCGCATCCGCATCGCGCAGGTCCGCTTCCCGGAAGTCGATTCGGTCCTCAATCCCAGCCAGGTTGGCCGCCTTGCCGGTCAGGAAATTATCCACCCCGCGAACTTCTTCCCCGCGTTCTACCAGGCCCCTCGCCAGCGCCGATCCGATAAAGCCCGCAATTCCCGTGATGAGATATTTAGCCATTCAAAAGAAAGACAGTCTTGAAAATAGCACACGGACTATTCCCTGTCCCAGAACGCAGCCTGGGTAAAATCCTGCGACATCTTTTGTATGTATTTTTTGGAATTGAACTTCTTGCCGGTAGAAGCGCCTGACATATACCGAATCGTCCCGAAGATTGGCCGGTCAAACCACGGGCGATCGAATTTGCCCACAATCGACCATGCGATTCCGGCGTATCCATTCGGATCTCTGCCATCGAGAAAGTAGCGGTCGTTCAGCGTGACGCAGGTATCGAATGCCCTGGCCGGGTCGGGGGACCACTCCAGAATCTTCTTTGCCCAGTACATGCGCATGTAGTTGTGCATCCATCCAAATTTCACCATCTGGTTCTGCGCCGCATTCCACAACTCGTCGTGAGTATCGGAGCGTTCCAGTTGCTCGATCGTGTATAGGTGTTCCCGCTTGTCCCGTGCATGTTCCATCAGGGTCTTATGTGCCCATGGCTCGGCGCAATCGAAGGAGTCGTAGTGGGCGGTAAACTTCACAAAGTTAACCGCCAGCTCTCGCCAGCCGATCAACTCGCTCAGATACGAATCGCGCGCTGCCTGGGGAACCTTACCCTGCTTGAATGCCTTCTCGACCGCGAGGGCAATCGTGATCGGACTAATATGTCCGAAGTGCAGGTAGGGTGACATGCGGCTGGTGCCATCGACCTCCGGATGATTGCGCGTCTGGTCGTAGGCGCCAAGTTCCTTGTCAACAAATTCGCGGAGCCGCTTAACCGCCGCATGGGTGCCGCCGGTAAAACTCTCGACCGGCTTGACGCTACAGTCGAGCTTCGTCCACCCCGCGGTAACATCCTCCCGCACTGGAAAAGACTCCAGTTTGTGTTTCCATTCCCGATGCGGCTTCACCACCGGCTGTTCGACGAGGTATTTGGGCAACTCCGCATAGAGCTTCGGTTTGAAGATGTGCAGGGCATACATGCGCTTGTCGAAAAGCCCGGAGGGTACCACCACATCCGCGTCGACCGTCCAGTAAGGAATACGCAACCGGTTCGCCAGGACCCTCCGCCAGCGCTCCGGCTCGCGGCATGGATTCTCATCGCCGACCACCATGGCCGCATTCACTTCTGCCAGAAATGTCTGCAGCGAGTTGTTGGGCGGCCGGCGTACGATAAAGCCAATCTGCCGTTGTTGCAGATCTTCCTCGATATCCACCAGCCCCTGGTTCAGGAACGCATAGTGGCGAAGGTTTGCGTGGGGAAAATTTGAGATGGCCGAGAAAAAGGCCACTACCGGAAGATCCAGGGCATTGCCAACCGCAACGGCAACGTCCAGTGCGGGATTATCCAGCGCTCTTTCCGCTCGCTGCATCCAGTAGACGACACACTTTCCGTCTGCCGCTGGAGCGCCGCCGCGCCGCACCAGTACCCTGGGGTTCTGCGCAAGTTGCCGCAGCGCCTCAGGTACCTCATCGTTTGTAGCTTCGGAATTCATCTGGATAACTACTCTACTCGGATGACTTCTCGCCCTACCAGGAACCCCGGGTGCCCCACACCGCCGATTTCCTGTGAGGCTTCATGGGTTCCCGGATCCACATGCGCCTTTCCTTAAAGAAAGGCGCACTCGAAAGAAAGGCGCACTCGCTGATCGTATTTCATCCACTTGCAGGAAATTCGGGGCATCTCGCTGGTTTTTCGCGAGATGTGGGATACCACGAATGTTCATCCTGGTTTTTTGCGGGGGCTGAAAAGATACGGGTTTGGGACAGTGGAGAAGTGTCCTGCTCATCCACTCTTTCACTCAACACCAACTCTGAAGGGGTGCCCCATGTTCGCACCAGCGTACGTGGGTAGATAAAGACGGGGGCGAAGCCCCATCAAAGGTCCGTCTTTTGCTTTTCCCCGCGAGGTGCTACCACAAGCCCCAATTGCGGCTGATGTAGTCCGACAAGGTCATCGTGATCAGCACCAGAAACGTGAAAAACCCCGCTCCTACGGTGAGCATCATCACTTTCGAGCTATACCGGATATGCATGAAAAACAGAATCACCAGCACCGCTTTGAGGCAGGCGATCCCGATTGCCACAATCGGATTAAAAACCCCCATATCGAGATAGGCCGCTCCCGTCGTAGTGGCGGTCAGCACCATCAGTGCGGCCAGAATCAGCCCGTAGGTCTTAGGTCCAACGATATGATGTTCGTGTGCAACAGGACCGGTGTGAGTGGTCACGGAACTCTCCTTACTTCAAAGGATGCCGGCTGATCAGATACAGCAACGGGAAAAGGAAAATCCAGACAATATCGACAAAGTGCCAATAGAGTCCAAAATTGTCGATGGTCGAGGTATGCCCGTTCACGTAAGCCCCGTGGTACGCCTGGTAGAGCAGAACGAACAAAATGCTGATGCCGATAATCATGTGCAGCGCGTGCATGCCGGTCATGGCAAAGTACAGGAAAAAGTACAACTGCGCATGCTGCGCCATATCCGGAGCCAGCGGGACATCCCGCTTATCGGTGGGATGGACAAAGTCCTCCACGCTGAAACTTGCCCCGGGTATATGGTGTTCGACGTATTTGTCGTGATACTCGATGGTCTTGATGCCCAGAAAGACCAGCCCCAGCAGAATCGTACAGCTAAGCGAAGTGATCAGCCCCTTGCGGTTGCGGGTCTCCGCCGAATAGACACCCATGGCCATCGTGAAGCTTGACACGATCAGAACCGCCGTATTGGTGGTCCCCAGGCCGATGCTCAGCGTATTGCTGCCGGCCACGAAGGCCTCGTAGTACCAGTTCCGATACAGCAGGTAGGCCATGAACAGGCCCCCGAAGAACATGATCTCAGTCAGCAGGAAGAGCCACATGCCAAAGCTTGCTGTCTCCCGCTGCTGGTCCACCGTAACAAAGTGGTGGCGCAGGTAAGCAGGATGCGCTTCATCATGCAGCTCGTTTTCCCCGTGCTCGGTCGCGATCGCGTGGCTATCCAACTGTCGTTACCTCGTGTGCGGTCTTGTGCGCCAACCACTCATAGTCGTACGCTTCATGATCCATGATCGGTATATCGACAAAGTTCTCTGTCAGCGGCGGAGACTGGGTCATCCACTCCAGGCCAGTCGCCTGCCAGGGATTGCTGCCCGCGATCTTACCGTACTTCAGCGACCAGGGCATATAAAGCATTGGTAGCAGGTAGCCGATCCCCAACACCGTGGCGCCCGCCGTGGACAACACGTTCAGGACCTGAAATTCCGGCGGATAGGCATGATACCGCCGCGGCATCCCCAGGTACCCCACAATGAATTGCGGGAAAAAGGTCAGGATGAACCCGATAAACGTGGTCACCGCGCTCAACTGCGACATCGATTCCGGATACATTCTGCCCGTCATCTTCGGCCACCAGAAGTGCACACCCGACAGGTAAGCCATCAACATGCCGCCTACCATCACAAAATGAAAGTGGGCGACGATGAAGTACGTCTCCGTAAGGTGGATGTCCATGCCAAGAGATCCGAGGAACACGCCGGTAAGCCCGCCGATGGTGAACAGGCCCATAAAGCCGAAGGCATAGAGCATCGGTGTCTCAAACGTGATCGAACCCTTGTAGAGCGTTGCCGACCAGTTGAAGATCTTGATTGCCGAGGGCACCGCCACCAGCATGGTGAGCAACGAGAAAACCAGCGCCGAGTAGTTGGAGACGCCCATGATGAACATGTGATGGGCCCAGACAAAGAATCCAAACACGGCAATGGCGACTGAGGAGAAGGCCACTGCGGTGTAACCAAAGACGCGTTTGCGGGCGAAGGTGCTGATCACCTCAGAAATCACCCCCATCCCCGGCAAGATCATGATGTACACAGCCGGGTGTGAATAGAACCAGAAGAGGTGTTGAAACAACAGCGGATCCCCGCCCTTGGTGGGATCGAAAACGCCGATGCCGATGGTCCGCTCCAGCATGACCAGAACCAGCGTGATAGCCAACACCGGCGTGCCCAGAACCATCAGGATCGAGGCCGCATAGTTCGACCAGCAGAACAGCGGCAGCCGGAACCAGGTCATGCCCGGGCAGCGCATGCGGTGGATCGTCACAATAAAGTTCAGGCCGGTAAAGATGGAGCTGAAGCCGGCGATGAAGACCCCCATCGCCGCCGTCATCACGTGGGTATTCAGGTAGTGCGTGCTGAGCGGCGTGGTGAAGGTCCAGCCGGTGTCGACGCCGCCGTTGATCAGGGAGTAAACCAGGAAGCAGGCGCCCGCAATATACAGGTACCAGCTCAGCAGGTTGATCTTTGGAAACGCCAGATCTTTGGCGCCAACCATGATCGGAATCACAAAATTCCCCACCGTTGCCGGAACCGATGGCACCAGGAAGAGGAAGATCATGATCACGCCGTGCATGGTAAACAGCTTGTTGTACGTATCGGAAGCAACGAGGTCAGGCAGTGGAGTTAGCAGTTCCAGGCGAATCAGCCCGGCGAAGGCGCCTCCGATAAAGAAGAAGAACGTGATGGAAAACAGGTACAGCATGGCGATCCGTTTATGGTCGCCGGTCAGCAGCCAACTCTTCAGGCCATACTCGGTGTTCAGGTAGTTCAGCTTCGGCAGCCGAGCTGTCTCCTGGTCTGGAAGTGTGACTATAGTGCTCATTGGTTCACCGTCCCGGGCACACTAGGTGCCGTCCTACCCGCCTTTGCGGGTCCACTCATTGCGGGCGAGTTCGAGCCAGAGCCAGAAGTGGACGCGCCGGCTTGCCCAGTGGAGAGTTGACTCGTGGTCAACGTCTGTTGAATTCGATAGTTCGAATTGAGATTCTTGATGTATTCCACCAGATCGATCAAACCCTCTTCGCTGACCTGTCCCTGGTAGGTAGGCATAATCGGTGCGTAGCCCGCGGTCACGCGGGTAGAAGGATTGAGAATGGACTCTCGCAGAAAGGCGTCGTTCGCAGTCACCGTCGAGCCGTCCGCCAATTGCAGTTGCGAGCCGTAAACCTGGGCCAGGTTCGGACCACGTGCGGTCGCTGCGCCCGAATGGCAGGAATTGCACCCCAGGCTGGCAAACAGCCGTTCCCCGTTCTGCGCCAGCGAGGCTCCACTGGTGCTGCCCGAAGCCCATTTCTGGTAGTCCTCCGGGGTCATAGCCACAATCTCCCCGATCATCGCGGAATGGTCCGTGCCGCAATACTGGGTACAAAACAAATGGTAGGTTCCCGTAGCCGTGGCTTCAAACCACACTGTCGAATAGCGGCCGGGAATGACCTCGCGCTTCACCCGGAATGCCGGGATTGAGAAGCTATGGAACACATCCATCGAAATCATTGTCAGCTGCACCTGGCGATTGATCGGGATGTGCAGCGAATCGATCTCGTGCTGTCCCCCCGGATGCTCGGCCTTCCACATCCATTGTTTGCCCACGATGTAGATATTCATCGCGTTGGTGGGTGGGTCGTAGATGCGGAAATAGAGCAGCGCGCCCCAGACAAAGCAGATCATGAACAGGGCTAGCGGGATGATGGTCCAGGTGGCTTCGAGCAGCGTCGAACCTTCGATGTGCGTGGCCACGGGGCTCTTCTCCTTGCGATACATGATGGAGAAGCCGAACACCAGGATGGCCACCGCGATCAGGCCCACGGCCGAGATGGCGCACAGAAAGAAGTAGAAGGCGTCCATGTACGGCGAAATAGCCGAAGCCTCCGGCGGAAAGAGGGCAGAGTTCGTCAGCCATCGTACGAGAAACTGCCACAGCACTGGACTTATATGCATCGTTACCCTTTACCCTTGAAATCCCGGCGGAAGCTCACCACCATGAAGCTCCCCAGGCCCAAAAAAGTGAGCAGACACCCTGCTTGTACGACCCGAGCGATCACCAGGCTGTGCCGGTTTAATTTCGGGTCGTAGCGATAGCAGTAGGTCAAAATATTGTCCACCGTTGTGCCGATGGTATTGTGGGACGCTTCCACCAGCCCCAACCGCAGATCCCGGGGCGAGTACTCCACTCCCAGGTAGTACTGCGCCATCCGCCCTTCCGGCGTAACCACTTCGATGGAGCTGGCATGCGCAAACATTGGCGGCTTGCCCGCTGGACCGGGAAGCCTTACATAACCAAAACCCACCGCTTGGGCCAGGGCCTTGATCGACGGCTGTTCGCCGGTCAAAAAGTGCCAGCCCGCTTGCGTGTCGACACGGCCGTAGCGCTTCACATAGAAAGCCTTCTTGGCTGCGGCGATGGCAGGGGTTTCCGCCGGGTCGATGCTCACGATGACGATCTGAAAATCCTTGCCCGGGGTCAGGTTCACCATCTCGAGCGCGCCCACCAGCCCATTCAGATCTTCCATGCACAGGATCTGACACTGGTAGTAAACCAACGAAAGGATGACGGGAACCTTGCCGAAGTAATCTCCCAGCCGGACCGGCTTACCCGTTTCGTCGCGAAACTGAGCGTCCAGGGGAAGCTGTTGGCCCAAGCGCTGGTCGATCTTGACCGTATTGAGAATATCGGGCAGATGATCCTGGGCTGGATCCCCCATGGTTTTCTCTCCATAGGGAGCCACCTGGCCCAGTCCGGGCAACGCCGCAGCCAACAACGCCGCTGCCGCCAACGCCAACCTGATTGTGCCCTTCACCCGCATGCCCTAAGAGCCTCTACTCTTATGTTATCGCTGCCCTGAGCCGATACACGAACCGAACCAGCCCCTGATTCTCCTGCTCAACAATTGCGACCGGAAGCTAAAGTAGCGGTTCGTAACTCTGTCAATCCCAGTCGCTAATCTTCCGAAACGTAACCCCTCTTCCCTTGTCATCCCGACCGGAGCGAAGCGCAGTGGAGGGATCTGCGGTCGCCAAGTAGCGGTTCGTGACTCCGTCAATCCCAGTCGCTAATCTTCCGAAACGTAACCCCTCTTCCCTTGTCATCCCGACCGGAGCGAAGCGCAGTGGAGGGATCTGCCGTCGCCAAGTAGCGGTTCGTGACTCTGTCCATCCCAGTCGCTAACCTTCCGGAACGTAACCCCTCTTCCCTTGTCATCCCGACCGGAGCGAAGCGCAGTGGAGGGATCTGCAGTTCTCACCCTCAAACCGATTCTTCCGGTTTACCGATTCCCCAGCGCCGCCTGTTCTCCGGGCTTTTCCCCACGCAACCGTTGCTGTTCCAATGTTTCCAGGTACTGCTGTTCATATCCCGTTCTGGCAAATCCATCCGTGAGCGGCATCGTAACCACCGGAATCCTGTCCCCCGCCATCAATGGCTCAGTCTGTTCCTCCTGGGGGGCGACTGGAAGTCCATGCTCAGCAATAATCTGCATCGCGCGGCTAATAGGAATCCGCACCTTACCGCTGGCCCGATCCACCCAGCTGTAGTTGTCGAGCAGCAGATCCTCCCGCGCGTGCATTTCCGCGATCTCCTGGTTGCCATCATCAGTCTGCAGCCGAGGCGTAGGAAAACGCTGCACCATCTGGTTCAACTGGTTCTGTTCCATCACCGCATTCGAGGTCAGATCCTGACGCTTCCCCTGTGGCTGTGCGCCAATCATGTTCCATTTGTTTGGCGGACCATCGCTCTTCAAAATGGCGGTGTTGATCACCTTGCCCATGCCAAAGCAGAAAACAAAGAAAACCGCGACGAACGCCCCCAGCGATGCCAGAAAAACCACAATCCCGTTGACATTAACGTCGGTGATTTCGTAGCCGGCATTCTCCGATTCGGTTAGCTGCGGCTCGATGGGATCATTTGGATCATGCGTGGGCATGGTCAGCCTCCAGGATTTGTTCCAGGTGGGGATCGTTGGTCTGCACCAACGGCCGTTTCTCCAACTGGCCGAAATAGAACCACATCCAAATCGAGATCACGACCACCGGCACGGTCATGTATTCCAGTATCCCGAAGCTGAAGTGCAGGTTACGCCGGGCGTCCGCAAAGTTTGGTTCAATCAGCCAGAACATATCCCAGCAGCGGGCGAAGAGCATGATCTTGCACACCAGGACCAGCCGCTCCTTGTTGCGCTTAAGGTCGCGCGAGAGCAGCAGGGTAAAAGGAATGAACCAATGAAATACAAAATCGAGCGATGCAATCACGCCCCAACCGCCGCGGATGCGATCCAGATACCAGGGAATCTCCTCCGGTAAGTTGCCAGACCAGATGATCAGGAACTGGGAGAAGGCAATGTAAATATTCAGCATGACAAAGGCGAAAGCCAGCTTGCCCAGATCGTGCTGCTCAGTGACCCGCAGCAAGGTGTGCATGGGCTCGGCCTTGGAAAGCCTGACAACCGTGATGATCGACAACGCCAGCACGGCATAACCCTGGCCCACCAGGAACAAAAACCCGTAGATCGTGGAGTACCAGGTAGGATCCAGTGACATCACCCAGTCAATGGCGCAGACCGACATCGTGATCGAATAAACCAGGATGCCAAACCCGCTCAGATTCTCAAGCCGAACCTGCCAGAAGCGCACGTTAGGATGGGTATCGGCGTCCCTCTGCAAGCCCCACTTGTTCAGCAGGTGCATGAAGATAAACCAGATCGCAAAGCAGACCGCCGATTGAACCCACACGCTGGGGACGTTCAACATGGGATGCTTGTAGGCGATCGCATGCTCCTGCGCGCGGCTGATCAAGTGCTGCTGAAACGCCTGCACCGGGTCGCTGTACTGTGCCCACAGATACAGCTTCTTCATGAAGATGCCAATAGGCAGAAACATAACCGCGACCAACAGGAGGTTGCGCGACATCGCTTCCAACGGACGGCGCAACAGCAAGCCCCACTTGCCGCCGCTTACGTACTGCACCATGAGCATCGCCAGGCCGCCGATCGTGAAACCCCAGCTGATGATGTAGCCCAGCAAATAAGAGCGCAGCAGGTGATTGATGCCGTCGTGATCGACGATTGCCGCTAACAGCGCCAGCACCACCGACAGAACAGCAAAGATTGCGCCGACCATCAGCGCTCGGCGCTTCCAGGCATTGAGTAGCTGAGGAGAATTCAGCTCGGCGGGTAGCGATTTTGTATGGTTTTCGTGAGCCATATCTTTACCTGGTTACCGGTTTCAAGCTCTTCGGCTTCGTCGCGCCCGCGGTGGTCGCGCCGCCGCCGGGCTGACTCAAGGCCGGCACCGGGCTGTCTGCGGTCGCCGGCGCCATCCCGGGCGTTCCCTGGCTGGCGTCCGGCGGCAAGGCAGAGACGGCAGTCGCCGGCATAGCCCACGGTTGGGCAAACGACTCGGGCAGTCCCTCCCGCTCGGCAATGTCCTTCAAATTCTGTACCTGCACCCCGGAAGGCACTTCGGATTCCCGTGCATTCTGGCTGACCTGCAGCGCCCGGATATACGCGGCCACGGCCCAGCGATCCGCCGGTGTGATCTGGGCGGCGTACTCCGGCATGGCGCCGTAGCCATTGGTCATCACGTAGAAATAGTGACCAATCGGCTCCGCCAGAATTCGTGCCGAGTGGAAATTGCCGGCCGGCTTATAGCCTCGCTGCACGATCATGCCCGCACCGTTGCCCACCCGCGAATGGCACGGGGTGCAATAGATGTTGAATCGTTCCTGGCCACGGTCCAGCACTTCCATGGTGACCGGGTACGGCATCAGGTCGGCTTCCTTGCCGTCGATCAACCCGGTATAGAAAAGGCTATCTTCCCCTAGCTGACCTCGAGCCACGGTGTGCGCAACCTGCGGCCGAACCGAACGTCCATCAGCAAAGAACGTGGTGCTGCGCTGGGGAACAAACTTGGGCTGGTCCTGCATATCCTGGCGGCAGCCGGCGCAAGCGAGCGCCGTTACCCCCACAGCGAACCAACGCGAAGCAATCCGGGTTCGGCGACGAATTTGGGTTGGGGAATTAATACTCCACCTCCACTACCGAAACCGGCCGGAAGCCTTCCAGGAAGGTCCGCGATTCCACCAATTCGAACTTGGGATCGTTCGCTTCCAGGCAAAGAAAGAACTTGTCCACCGTAGCCCCGTTGCGAAAATTAGGAGCGTTGAAAAGCGGGTGATATAGCGTCGGCAGCCCGCACATCGCCAGCATCCCGAAAGCAGCGGAAAGACCCGCCCACAGGATGGTCCACTCATAAGCCGGGATAACGAACGCCGGCCAGGAAAAGAGCGGACGTCCGGCAATGTTCAGCGGATAAGCGAGAACCGAAACCCAGGTTTCCATCAAAAACATGGCAGCCAGCCCCATCAGTCCACCGACCAGGCAGATCAGGGGAACATAATTGCGATGGAAGCCGATGGCTTCGGCCGCCTCTTCCACCGGATACGGAGTGTAGCAATCCATGCGCCGCCACCCCGAGTCATAGGCGGTCTTGGCGGCCACCACCAGTTCAGTTGGAGTATCGAACTCCGCCAGCAATCCGTAGATTCCCTCACGCACAGGCATTAGTCACCCGCCTCCATCGCTTCCGGCTCCGTCACCTTAGCCTGCGGCAGCATCATGCGGATCTCAGACATGGGGATCATGGGAAGGAAGCGGACGAACAGAAAGAAGAGCGCCGTGAACAGGCCCAGCGTGCCAACGAACGTGGCGTAGTCCCACCGGGTCGCACGATAGGTTCCCCAGGACGACGGCAAAAAATCACGATAGAGGCTGGTAACGACGATCACGAAGCGCTCAAACCACATGCCGGTATTGACGATCAGCGACATGATGAACATTTTGCCTGGGCTCACGCGCGTGCTGCGCAGCCACAACAATTGAGGAAGCGCGATGTTGCAGGTGATCAGCACCCAGTACGACCAACCCATGGGCCCGAACATGCGGTTCCACATCATGAAGTATTCCCAGTGGCTGGCGGAGTACCAGGCCATGAACACTTCCATGGAATACCCGTAAGCAACAATCAGACCAGTGGCCAACATCACCTTGCCCATATTGTCGATATGGCGGATGGTGATCAGGCCTTCCAGGTGGTAGAACTTGCGGATCGGAATAGCCAGCGTGATGACCATGGCGAAACCGGAATAGATTGCGCCGGCCACAAAGTAGGGCGGGAAAATTGTCGTATGCCAGCCCGGCAGAACGGCCACGGCGAAATCGAAGCTGATGACGGTGTGTACCGACAACACCAGGGGAGTGGCCAGACCCGCCAACAACAGGGAAGCCGTTTCATACCGCATCCAGTGCCGTACTGATCCGCGCCACCCGAGACAAAGAATTCCATAAGCGTACTGCGCGAATTTGCTCTTCGCCCGGTCGCGCAAGGTTCCAAAATCTGGAATCATGCCGACGTACCAGAACACGACCGAGATGGTCGCGTACGTCGAAACTGCGAACACGTCCCACAGCAAAGGAGAACGGAACTGAGGCCACACATTCATGGTGTTGGGGTAGGGGAAGAGCCAGTACCCCAGCCATGGCCGGCCGACGTGGATCAGCGGGAACATGCCGGCGCAAACCACGGCAAAGATGGTCATCGCCTCGGCAAAGCGGTTGATGGAGTTGCGCCATTGCTGCTTGAAAAGCAAAAGAATTGCAGAAATCAGCGTGCCTGCGTGGCCAATACCAATCCACCAAACGAAGTTGATGATGGCGAAGCCCCAGCCTACCGGAATATCCAGACCCCAGATGCCGACACCCTTAAGGAACAGCCAGGTCACGGCGGTAAACAGCATCAGGCAAATCGTGCTGGCCAGCATAAAACCGAAGAACCAGCCCATCGGCGTATGCGGGGTGAGCACGATGCGCGAAATAACATCGGTGACCGATTTAAAGGTGTATCCGGGCGCAATGACCCGAAACTCGCCTGTGATCGGGTCCAACTCCGGATCGTTTACAGGTAATTCTGGTTTGGTCGCCATGCTCCGCTAACCTCTCAGCTCTTCGCCGGCGCGTGCTCGGTCCGCGCCTCAGATAGTTCTGGGTTCGTGTTGAAGACTTCCGCAATGTAAGTGGTGCGGGGACGAGTATTCAGGTCCGCCAGCACTCCGTAATTCCGCTGCTGCGCCTTCAGCTTCGCCACCTTGCTGGCCTTGTCATTGATATTGCCAAAGACAATCGCGCCGGTAGGGCAAGCCTGCTGGCAGGCGGTCACGATCTCACCATCGCGGATGTCGCGGTTTTGCTTGTCCGCCGCGATCTTGGCCGCCGAAATCCGTTGCACGCAATAGCTGCACTTCTCCATCACCCCGCGGCTGCGCACCGTCACATCGGGATTGCGCATCAGCTTCAGGCTCTCCGTCTCGAAATCGGAGAAGAGAAGGAAATTGAAGCGGCGCACCTTGTAGGGGCAGTTGTTGGAGCAATAGCGCGTGCCCACGCAACGGTTGTAAACCATCACGTTTAGTCCTTCGGGCGAGTGAACCGTGGCGCCCACCGGGCAAACCTGCTCGCAGGGAGCGTTCTCGCACTGCTGGCAGGTCATGGGCTGGAAATGCGCTTTGGGCGCATCCAGATCGCCTTCGAAGTAGGTATCGATGCGAATCCACTGCATGATGCGGCCGGTCTGGGTATTGTGCCTCCCCACCACCGCGATATTGTTCTCCGCGTAGCAGCTCACCACGCACGCATTGCACCCCACGCAGGAATTCATGTCGATAGCCATGCCCCAGGCGTTCTTGTCGTAGCGCCAGTTGGCGAACAGGCTGTCGTCCGGTTTCGGATCCTCTTCCTCGTGCGCGAAGTTTGGATTTTCCTTGAACTCATCGAGCGTGGCGTAGCGAATAATGCCCCGCGTCATCGCCTCGTTCCCCTCCAGGGAATGATTGCCCGACCCGTCTCCGCCGGCTTCTATCGAGCGGTGATCTGTGTAGTGGCTCTTCGTGACCGCGAACTCATAGGTCTTGCCTGTGTTCTTGATGGTTGCGCCGGGAGCAAACAAAAGCGCATTGGACGTGCGAATCGAGTAAGCGTTGAAGCCCAGGCCGCCTGCAACCCGGCCGCCGTGCGGCCGCAAATAGCCCAGGTAAACCGTCACCGCGTCATCGGGGTGGCCGGGAACGGCCATCACCGGAGCCAACACCGTATTTCCGTTCGATTCGATGGCGATGACATCCTGCTCCGCTAACTTGAACTTCCACAGCGTGCGGTAGCTCATCAACGCAGCGTTATCCCACGACATGTTGGTGACCGGCTTCGGTATCTCCTGCAGCCAGCCCACGTTCGCGTAGCGGCCGTCGTAGACATTGGGATCGGCGCGGAAGATCACCTCGACCGTTCCATCTGCAGCACTCGGCGCCGTCGCCTGCAGATCGCCAATCTTGGCTGATACCGTCTTCGGCTCGAAAGCCGTTCCCCCAACCATGCCGTCGTGCAGGATCTTGCGCCATGCATGCTCTTGATCGCCGCTGCCCAGGTTGCCCTGCCACGTCTTCCGCACGACCTGGTAGGGACTCAGGTCGGGCTGGTCCAGCATGGACTGGATCACATCGTGCGCCGTCTTGCCGCCGTACAGCGGGTCGATCATGGGCTGGATCACGCTCGCCGTGCCGTCATATGCCCTCGCGTCCGACCAGCTCTCCAGATAATGCGCCCCGTTGATATGCCATTCCGTAACCAACCCGGTTTCATTCAAGTGGGAACCGAGGTGCGCCGTCATTTTTACTTTGCCCAGGGCCTCTTCAAACTGCAGATCCACCGGCGCGGTATAAACCGGGTTGGCATTCAGGATCACCAGCCAGTCGACCTTGCCCGCCCGCATCTCGCTGACCAGCGAAACCAAGTCCTGTCCTTGAACCGAAGGCATAGGGTTCACCGTCTCGGTGTACACCACCGTCTTGCCCACATTGCCCAGCGCCTGGTTGATGGCGATTGCGGCCAGGTGCACCGCCGGCGTTTGCTGCTCGCCGGGGATGACCACGCACTTGCCAGCATTTGCCTTCAAGTCCGCCGCGATTGCGGAAAGGACCTTCCCTGCCGGCCCTGACGGAGGTTGTGCCCCCGCGCCGCCCGCGCCCACAGCAGCTGCCAATGCTGCCGCGAAGGGTGCGATATCGCTGGGCTTGAGCGCCAGCCGATGCTCCGCCTTAAAGCCGGTCGTCGTGGGCGCGCTTTCCACCGCGTACAACCGGTTCATGGAAATGTTGGCGTCCGTCAGCTTGCGCCGGGAGGCATAGTCGGCAGCCAGGCGAAGAAAGCCGGGATGGGTGATGCCGGAAAGAAAGTCTGCATCCAGAGAGACGATGACGTCGGCGCCCTGCAGCCGGTACTGTGCGTCGAAGTAGTCTCCAAACGCAGTCTTCGAGGCGGAATAAGCTGAGTCGCGGTTGATCGGGTCCCACTGTACCCACTTGGCATTGGGATAATTCTGCTGCGCCGCCTTCCACTGCGCCGCCAGGCTTGGAGAAGTCACTGTGTCGCTTAGGATGTAGAGCCCGGCGCCCCCGCTAGCTTTCTTGTCCGCCAACATGGCTCGAAACACTGCAAGAAACGCGGCAAACTCGCGAACTTCACCCCGGTTGATCACTCTCTGCGAGCGGTCTGGATCGTAAAGATCGAGCAGCGAACCCTGTGATAGCGGATCGGAAGAACCGCGATTGACCGGGTGCTCCGGGTTCCCGTCCACTTTGATCGGCCGATAGGCGTCGGTTTTTACCAACAGCGGTACCGCCCCGGTGTTGAAGGGCATCGCCGTGGCAAAGTACACCGGCCGTCCCAGAACCAGATCTTCCGGCTCCTTCACGTAGGGATAGATCGGCTCGTCCGGCTGCTTGGTGCAACCCGAGAGTCCAGCCAGCGCCAGCGAGGCGCTCATGACCTTGAGGAAGCCGCGCCGCGATACCGGATCGATCCACTCCGCCGCCTGTGTAGGAAACTCCCGCGCGGCCATCTCCCGGAACTCAGGGGTATCGGCCAACTCGTCCACGCTGCGCCAGTAGGTCTTTCCCTTTTGGCCGGCAAGTTTTGCCCTGGCGGCCTCGAGCGTCAATTCCTGCTTCTTACCCTTCGTTTCGCTCATCGATGGCATGTCTCGCAACTGCTCAATTCCTGGGGCTGCCGAATGTGGTACTGCTGGGTCAGATATTTGCCCAGCGAGTCCTGGTCGGTCAGCTTCACGTACTGCAGGTTCGCCGGAATCGTCATCCCCGGCAGATCGCTGGCAACTTGCCCATGCAATCCGGGCATATTGAGCGCGGCCACCTGCGCGCCTGTCTTGCTGGGATCGACCGTGGTGCAGCTTACCGTCTGTGCCGTAGGTACGCCATCCTTCAACCCGGTACTCCCACACCACACGGGCTTCTGACTGGTGGGGCCTTCCCACGCCATGTTGTAAATCTCGCTGGTGGGCCGCAGGTTCTTGGCCGGATTGCGGTGGCAGTTCAGGCACCACTCCATCTGCAGCGTGTTCTGCTGGTACATCAACGGCATCAGGTCCACCCGCCCATGGCAGGAGGAGCACCCGATTCCTTTGTTCACGTGGATTTCGTGATTGAAGTAAACGAAGTCCGGCAGGTCATGAATTTTGACCCAGGGAATGGATTCGCCGGTTGCCCAACTGGTCCGAACCGGCTGCAACAGGGCTGCGTTGGTCCAGATCTGCGCATGGCAATTCATGCACGTCTTGGTGGGTGGAATGCCCGCGTAGCTCGACTTTTCTACCGAGGTGTGGCAGTACTGGCACTGAAGTCCCAGTCCCATCACGTGATGCTTGTGGCTGAACGGCACCGGCTGTTCAGCGCGCTGCCCCTGCTTGGTCACCCATGGAGAGCCCTGCAATTGATCGAGGGTGACTCCGAGGGCGATGACAATCAATCCGGTCAAGACCAGGCTCGCGCGTGCTAGCGCGTTGGCACTCCGGTCAAAGATCTGCGCCATTTAAATGAGCCCCTGCTTCCGTCGGTTAAAGAAAGGTCCGGCTACGTTTTTTGCCATCGATGCAGAGCGCCGACCACGGACGGCTTCTCCGTATCACACTCGGAAAGTTGAATATAGCAGCAAACGGCAGGGGGTAGGCAAGCCAAGGAGTTCGGATGCCGGGTTTATAACGGAGCGAAACAGTCAATATCGAAAAAGAAGTAGTGCGCAACTCGAACGCGCATAGTACCAAAGCTAAAATACGTTATGGCCGACGGCCTGCGTCCGGTTCGTTACGACATTGCGCTCGCGTTACAGCAATTGACCGCCGCTGACCCCAAATTGGGGGCGCTCATTGAACGCGTCGGTCCCTTCGCCTTGCGGCTGAAAAGCACCCACTCTCCCTTTGAAGCGCTGCTGGAATCCATTTTGTACCAGCAACTGCACGCCAACGCGGCCCGCGCCATTCTGGGCCGTTTGCTGGCGGGGTTCGGCGATTACCATCCCCGGCCGGACCAACTCCTGGCCGCTCCGGAAGAAATGCTTCGCGCCGCCGGCGTCTCCCAGGGCAAGCTGCTTTCTCTGCGTGACCTCGCTGCCAAAACCCTGGACGGAACCGTGCCCACATTGCCCGCTATCCGGCGCATGTCTGATGCTGAAATCATTGAGCGCTTGAGCGCAGTTCGGGGCATCGGTACCTGGACTGCAGAAATGCTGCTCATCTTCCGTCTCGGCCGCCCCGACGTATTCCCCGAAACGGACTATGGCATTCGCAAAGGCTACCTTCTGACCTTCGGAAGGGTCAATGCCGCAAAGCCGATCACCGCCGCCATGCTGCCCAAACCGGAGCAAATGACGCGTCGCGCGGCCCGCTGGAAACCCTGGCGCTCCGTGGCCAGCTGGTACCTCTGGAGAGCCTGCGAACTCCCCCCGGCCCAGCCGAACTAAACACGCTTTTTGCGCTCTATCCCCGCCACAACTGACGGGTGCCCCACATCTCGCTCGTTTTTCGCGAGATGTGGGATACCGCAGGCCTAGCCCTCAAGCTTGTCGCGGACCTCACAGATCCAGAGTTGTCATCCCGACCGAAGCGTAGCGAAGTGCAGGGACCTGCGGTTCCTCTTCCCGTTTAGAACACCCAAATCCCTTTGCTGCAGCCTCGCAATCCCCTTAGCAGCTATCATGAAAGCATGTCCGACCAGCAAAATCCCGCCGAACACTATATCTGCGTTCACGGGCATTTCTACCAACCGCCGCGAGAAAACCCCTGGCTCGAAACCGTCGAGACCGAGGATTCCGCCGCCCCCTACCACGACTGGAACGAACGCATCACTGCGGAATGCTATGCGCCCAACGGCGCTTCGCGCATCGTGAATGGCGAAAACCAGATCATCCGCATCATGAACAATTACTCGCGCATCAGCTTCAACTTCGGCCCCACCCTGCTCTCCTGGCTCGAAGAGAATGCGCCCCGCACCTACCGCATGATTCGTGATGCCGACCGGCAAAGCATGCTGCGCTACGATGGCCACGGATCCGCCCTGGCCCAGGTCTACAACCACGTCATCATGCCCCTGGCCAACACCCGGGACCGGATTACGCAAATCCGCTGGGGCATTGCCGATTTTGAGTATCGCTTCGGCCGCAAACCCGAAGGCATGTGGCTCTCAGAAACCGCGGTGGATTTCGAAACCCTTGACCTTTTGGCTCAAAACGGCATCCTCTTTACCATTCTTGCCCCGCACCAGTGTGCCCGCGTTCGTGAGCGCCCCGAAACTACTCTGCAGCCTGTTCTCGACCACATGGAAACCGGCGGCCGCTGGGTCGAAACGCCCAACGCCTCGGTTCACCCCAATCACCCTTACCTGGTGAATCTCAACGAGGGGCGAAGCATCACCGTCTTCTTCTACAACGGCCCTCTCTCCCGCTCCATCGCGTTCGAAGGTGTGCTCAACAACGGAGAAAATTTTGCCTGGCGTCTGGGGCGTGGTTTTGACCCCAGCGACCCTCAGCCGCAAATTGTGCACGTGGCCACTGACGGTGAGAGCTACGGCCATCATCATCGCCACGGCGAAATGGCTCTCTCCTACGCCCTGCGCTTTATCGAAGATAAGAAGCTGGCCAAGCTGATTAATTACGGTCAATTCGCGGCCCAGTTCCCGCCCAGGTGGGAAGCAGAAATCGTCGAGGATACTTCCTGGAGCTGCGCTCACGGCATCGAACGCTGGCGTTCCGACTGCGGCTGCAACGGCGGACGCCAGGGATGGAACCAGCGTTGGCGCGCACCCTTGCGTGCCGCCCTGGATTGGCTGCGCGATACCGTCACCCCGCTCAGCGAAAGCACGGCCAGTGGCCTGCTCAAAGATGTCTGGGCCGCTCGCGACGCCTACATCGCGGTCATCCTGGCCGCCGGCACACCCGGAGCCGAGGACGCGATCAACCAGTTCTTCGCTGCTCATGCCGTCCGCAAGCTCTCCCAGGACGAACGCACCCTGATCCTCAAGATGATGGAGATGCAACGCCACACCCAGTTGATGTACACCAGCTGCGGCTGGTTCTTCGACGATATTTCCGGCATCGAGACGGTTCAGGTGATGGCGTACGCTGCGCGCGCGCTGCGCCTCGCCGCCGACATCTTCGGCCTCAACAGCGCCTTGCTTGAATGGCAATTTGTAGAGCGGTTACGCCAGGCCAAGTGCAACAGCCCGCAGTGGAAGGACGGCGGCGACATCTACAAGCGCCTGGTCAAGCCGATGGAGGTCAACCTGGAGCAGGTGGCCGCGCACTACGCCATTTCCTCTGTCTTTGGCAACTATCCAGACGAGACGGTTCTCTTCTGCTACACCATCCGCCGTCTCGACTACGAAAACGTTACCTCGGGCCGCGCAAAGCTTGCCATTGGCCGTTGCCGCATCACCTCTAACATGACCGAAGAGATGGAGGAAGTCTCCTTTGCCGCCCTTCACTTTGGCGATCACAACGTAACCGCCGCGGTCGAACGTTCCACCCCTCAGGATCTCTCCGCCTTCGACGACCTCAAGCAGAAGTGCAGTACCGCCGTCACCCAAGCCAATCTTCCCGAGGTGGTCCGCCTGATCGACAGTTTCTTCGGCGGCAGTCCTTACTCGTTGGCTTCGCTCTTCAAGGACGACCAGCGGCGCATTCTGCGTTTCATCCTCAACGCCACTTTGCGCGAGGTGGAAGACAGCCTGGTCAAGATCTACGAGGAGCATGCCTCGTTGCTCCACTTCCTCAACGCATCCGGTTTGCCCAAGCCCCCGGCCCTCACCATGGCCGCCGGTTTCGCCATCAATGCCGGCTTGCGCCGGGCTTTGGAAGAAGAGCCGATTGACCTGGCGCGGGTACGCTCCCTGATCTCTCTTGCCAAATCAGACGGCGTGGTCCTCGAAGCCCACTCGCTCCGTTACCTGACCGACCAGCACATGAAGCGGTCCATGGTCCTGCTTCAGGCCAAACCCCTCGAGCTGGACAACCTCGATCATGCGCTCACGTTGGCGCGAACCTTGCGCGAGCTGCCGTTTGAGCTCAATTTGTGGCAAGCGCAGAATATCTGGTACGACACGCTCACGAAAGCCACTCGCTTCCTGCTCGCGCTCGACGCTTCGGCCGCTGCGCACTGGAGAGCGAATTTCCTCGAACTGGGGCGCCAACTTTCGATCGCGGTCGAGCAGTTAGTGGTCGAGGAAGGGTCTTTATCTGGCAGGCTCTCGGAATCGATACCGCGTGTTACTTTAGTAACATAGTCTACTTAGTATGCTTAGTTCGCACATTTCTACAGAAGCTAGCTTCTCCACCGCAGAGTGACTGGGCCATCCATCGGGTGTTGCATCGCCCGGCCGGTTTCATCAGCCTCCAGGCGGGCTCGTTTTAGCGCAAAATACCACTTTGCCGGGCGATCGGCATCATCGATCAGCATGAGGCTCGGGTTGAACTTCAGCCCTTCTGCCTGCTGCACCATGGTGACCTGGTCCTGGCGCACGAAGCGTTCGCCAAAAAATTTAACCACGGCAGTCACGAAGGGCACGCCATAGAAGACATTCCAGGCGCCATACACATCAATCCGTGAATTCCCAGGCGTGGTGGGCGTCACTGTGGTCAGGCTGGCGAACCACTTGTTTCCGCAACGCAGGGTCTCATAGCGGCGGTTCGGGAGTACAAAATCGATCGTGGTTTCGATCGGCTCGCCATACACGCCGAGCAACTTGTAAGGCGCGCTGTTGGCAGACGGCGTATGCGCCGACATGCGAAAACCCTGGGCGATGGGCTCGAAATGCTTTTCTTTTTCGTGGATGCTGTGCCGTGACCGCCACCACCATGCCTGGTGGACGAAAGGGCCATGCGCCGGATCCATCAGCCCGATGATTCCATGGTCCACATTGCAGGGTAGCTCAGCACTCAGGTGCGCGCTGCGATACCGTTTGCTAAACCTCGGCAACTCTGGCACCGCTGGCAGTGCATCCCTGGACTCCATCCGGATTCGTCCGCTGCCCGGCTTGGGCACATACACCCAGGCGTATCCATCTCTTTCCTTGCAGGGAAATGCGTTTGCGTAGATGCGGCGCGGATACGAGTCCTGGCTGGTCAGGGAAGGGATCTCCATGCACTGGCCGGACTCTGGCTCGAAGACCCATCCGTGGTATTTGCAGGTGACCCCGCTGCCATCGAACCATCCGCAGGAGAGGGGAATACCGCGATGGGGGCAGCTATCGCGCATGGCGAAGATGCTCCCGTCCTCTTTCCGCCCTAGTACGAGTGGAATTCCCAGGAGCATGGCGGTATCCATCTTCCGTCCCCGCAGCCCGTCGCTGCGCATGGCTGGGTACCAGTCGTTGTAGATGAGGGAAGTGTCGGGCCCCAGCAAATCACTCGCCGGAATCACCGCCGGTCCTCTACCCGCTGCTGTATCAGGCGCCATTGCTCAGGAAAACCTGCTTTTACTATAGCGCCACCAGTCAGACAGATGATCGGTACTGTTTCTTTGAGGTTCCCGTACCCCAACGACAAACAAATGACCGGTTAATCGACTGATGCTTGTACCCGCGGACAAAAAAATGGTCGGGTGCCCCATCCTTCGCGTTTTTTGCGAAGGGTGGGATCCACGAATGCCCCTTACCCTGGTTTAAACTTCGCTCATGCCGTCACAACTGAAGCGGATTTACGATACTGCAGACCTGCATTTCGTGACCTTCAGTTGCTACCATCGGCAGCCGAACCTTAGCCTCCCGCCGAGCCGGGACTTATTCCTCTCAGTGATCGAGCAGGTCAGGTTACGGTATCGATTCGACATCATCGGCTACGTGGTAATGCCGGAACACGTTCACCTGTTGTTATCTAAGCCAGAGCAAGCAGACTTGTCGGTAGCGATACAGGTTCTCAAGCAAACCGTGTCCAGGAAATCGTCCTCAACGGCTGCCTTTTGGCAACGCAGATTCTATGACTTCAATGTGCGGGCCGAAGCGAAGCGAAGGGAAAAACTCCGCTATATGCATCAGAATCCTGTCACCCGAGGATTAGTAGAAAACCCGGAGGATTGGCAATGGAGTAGCTTCCGGCACTACGCTTTCGACGAACGTTCTCTTGTAACCATTGACTCCAGTTGGCTGAATGTATGGCGACCATCCGTCAATCCCACCCTTCGCAAAAGCGCGAAGGATGGGGCACCCGAGCATTTGCTGTAAAGTTGACCCTCCCGCTTCGGAGCCCACCATCGCTGCACAAAAAAAAATGCTCCTCACGCTCGCTGCTCTTTGGCTCCTGCTCTACTCCAGCTTTACCCTGTTCAGTCCGCCGCTGCTCGATGATGCCGACTCAGTGCACGCCGAGGTGGCGCGAGAAATGGTCCTGCGTCATGACTGGATCACTCTCTACGCCAACGGTATCCGCTATCTCGAAAAGGCTCCGCTTTTGTACTGGAGCATGGCCGCGAGCTTCACCCTCTTTGGTCCGCAGGATTGGGCCGCCCGAATGCCCCTCGCCATCGCCACCCTTGCCTTGTTCCTGGTGGTCTACTCGACTGGACGCCGCTTATTCGCCTCGGACACAGCCGGGTTCTATGCTGCTCTGATCCTGCTCACTTCCTTCGGCATCTTCATCTACACCCGCATCCTCATTCCTGACGTGATCGTCTGCCTGTGGCTTTCGCTAGCCATGCTGATGTTCTGGATCTCGCTGGAGCAGCCTCAGCCTTCACGCTCGACCGCATGGGGCTTTGCTGTGGCCTGTGCTCTCGGTGTGCTCACCAAGGGCCTCATAGGAGTTGTCTTTCCCCTGGGGATCGTCTTTAGCTTCCTGTTGCTCAATCGAAACCTTGGCCATCTGAAACGCTGGCACCCCGTTTCGAGCCTGCTTCTGTTTCTGATCATCGCTCTGCCGTGGCATATCGCTGCAGGAATCGCCAATCCGTCGCAGGGCCAGGTGCACGGCTTCTTCTGGTTTTACTTCATCAACGAGCATCTCCTCCGCTATCTCAACCGGCGGGTCCCGCGGGACTACGACACCGTACCGTTGCTGCTCTTCTGGGCACTGCTCGGAGCTTTTCTGGTGCCGTGGATTGCCTTTGTGTTCAGGGCCCTGGTTCCGGTTCGGATGAGGTCATCGCTGCGGCGCGTCCGTTTGCCTCGCCATGATCAAGCCTGGAATCTGCTCGCTATTTGGGCAGCATTCGTCATGCTCTTCTTCAGTTTCTCCACGCGCCAGGAATACTACTCGTTGCCCGCTCTGCCGCCTCTTGCCCTCATGATCGGCGGCTGGCTAAACCGGGAAGAGAAATGCTCAGCCCGCGACCCGCGCCGCATCGCCGGACGCCGCATCGCCGTTGTCCTCTTTTTGCTCGGAGTCGCTGCCTCCGTGATTGCAACCTGGCTGGCCATACGCGCTCGTACCCCATTTCCGGGGACGGATCTTTCTACGCTGTTGACGCAGAACCCCGGAGACTACGCGCTCTCCCTGGGTCACTTTCTTGATCTGAGCGCCCGGTCCATGGGTGCCTTCCGCTTGCCCCTCATCCTGACCGCGATTGCCTTACCACTCGGGACCTTTGCCAACATGATTTCCCGCTCCATCAACCTGATCCGCATAGGAAACTACACTCTTGTGGCCATGATGGTGGTGATGTTGATTGCGGCGCATAGCGCGCTAGTCACTTTCTCGCCCGTGCTCTCTTCAAAAGCTCTCGCCGATGCAATTGGTTCACGTCTGCATCCCGGCGACGTGGTTGAGATCAACGGGGAATACGAAGCCGGCTCGACGCTGGGCTTTTACCTCCGCCGTCAGGTCCGCATTCTCAACGGACGTTCTTCCGATCTCTGGTACGGTTCACAATTCCACGACGCACCTGGGATCTTCGACGACGACGCCTCATTCCGCCAGCTGTGGAATGGTCCAAAACGAATTTTCCTCTGGACTCCGAAGGATCATGTTCCCGCCCTGCCGGCCCCGGCCTACGCAATCGCGCAAAGCGGGGGAAAAGAGATCCTCAGCAATCAACCGTAGCAAGAGCCGCCGCCTTTGGACCTCTGTCCCCGCCACCAATCGACGGGTGCCCCATCCTTCGCGTTCTTTGCGAAGGGTGGGATCCGCAGGTCTTGCCCACTCTAGCCACCTCAACAGCAAGCATTACGGAAAGCCGCAAGTTCGTGCATAGGAAAATTTACCGATCAGACCGCCGTGAGCCGGCTCATCTTGCCGTCTTTCAAGGAGAAATGCTGCCCCCGCCACGCCACGGTGTTCCCGGCAAAGCTCCAGATCCAGATCCCCAGTGCCACCACATCGCGCGGCGCCAGCAGCCACAGATCGCGCAGTACCTGCCTATCTCCCAGCACACCCACACCCACTGACAAGGCCAGCGCCACCCGCGCCAACAACGTCAGGCTAAGCAGCGCAATACTGCTGAGGCTGGCCCCTGAGGCAATCAGATTGCACAACGCCCACGGCAATCCATAGGTAAACACCATCCCGGTATATCCCAGCTTCCTGGAAAATCTCGTGCTGCGGCTCCAGCGAATCTGGTGTGCCAGGAACTGGCTAAATCGATACTGAGGCAGGAAAGTCTCGACCACCTCGCCGCTCAGGACCAGCTCAAAACCACTCCGCCAAACCCGCGCTCCCAGCTCGTAATCATCCGCCAGGTAGTCAACCAGTGGCTCCAGGCCGCCGATAGCCTCCAGCGCCCGGCGAGAGACGGCCAGCGTCGAGCCCAGGCCAAAGCGAATTCCGTCTTCAATCTGCCGGGCCGTCAGTACCCCGGCAATAAAGTCCGTGGCGATCCCCAGCGCCTCCATGCGTGAGCCGATGGACTGGTTTGCCTGGCCCCGGTAGAGCGCCGTAACCAACCCTACGCGGCCACCGCGTCGCTTGGGCATCTGGAAACAGGCCATAATCCGCCGCAGATACAGGGGAGAAACCTTAATGTCACTGTCGTTGATGAGAATATATTCGTACTGCGCGCTGCCCAGCATCTGCACCAGGTTGCTCACCTTGCCATTGGCGCCGAGCAATTGCGGGCACAACACCAGCCGGATCGTCCTCTCGGGAAACTCCGCCTGCAACCTTTCAATGGCCGCCACCGCTGGATCAGCCATGCTGCTGACCCCAAACAGAATTTCGTAAGGGCCCTGATACTGTTGCACGCAGTGGCTGGCGAAGCTCGAGTACATTTCTGGGTCAAGACCCTTTACCGGCTTCAGTATGCTGACGCCGGGCTGAAAGTCCGGCAAAGGCCGCCGCAACTGATGTTGAAAGGCGCGCGCACTCCACAGCGCCAGCAGGTAGTATCCCAGGCCGGCGAGACACAGAATGGTAGTAACGGCAGCGACAACGATTGGCAGCATGAGGGCGACTTTAGTTTAGCCGACCGCCCCTTCACTCATAGCGCAAGGCAACAATAGGATCGAGAGAGGCTGCTTTCCACGCAGGATAGATACCGAAGAGAAGCCCAATGCCGCAAGACACGATAAAGGCGGTCGTGGACCACGCGAAAGACATGGAAGCCGGTAGCACCGAGCCCAGGGTTAACTTAAGTAATAGGGTGAGCAACCCCCCAACCGCAATGCCGATCACTCCGCCTACAGCGCACAGCGCGACCGCCTCCAGCGTGAACTGAAACATGATGTTCTTCCGCGTCGCTCCCAGCGCCTTGCGGACCCCTATCTCCCGCGTTCGCTCCGTCACGCTCACCAGCATGATGTTCATTACCCCTACGCCGCCGACCATAAGGCCCACGCTGGCAACTCCTACCAGGAAAATGAACAAACCGCCCGTAAGCTGGTTCCACAGCACCAGTAACGCGTCCGAGCTGAAGATCGCGAAGTTATCCGGCTGGTCGGAACGAACCTTCCGCCTCCTCCGCAGCAACTCGCGGATTTCATCTTCGACCGCGATCTTGTTCTTGACATCGTCGTACTTGACGCTGATCCAGTGATCCAGGATCTCGGGATGAATCTTGTGAAACGTTAACGTCGGAAAATGGGCGGAGTTATCTTCAGGGTTCTTGCCCCCGCCGAATACCTGTTTTTGGGGCGCGAAAACTCCCACTACCGTGAACACGTCACCGTCGATCTGCACTTCCTTGCCGGGCGCGGGGTCGTTGCCAAAGAGTTCCTCCGCCGTGTCTGAGCCCAGAACCACCACATTGGCTCCACGCTGGGCCTCCTGATTGGTAAAGTAGCGTCCCTGGGCAATTGGGAGGTCGTAGACATTCAGTTCGTCCTCCGAATGAGCGGCCAGAACCGTGTTTTGGACCTTGCGGCTACCATATTTAACCGAGAAACTGCCCTGCGATCCGGTGGGACTGCGATATTCCTGCGATGCATCGACTGCGACCACGTGGGGTAGCAATTTCATGGCTTGGCCGTCTTCGTAGCTCAACTGTTTTCTGGCTAGCATTTCCGCGGTAGGCCGTGAGCCAAAGACGGGAAAGCGAAAGACCCAGTACACATTCGTTCCCAGAGACTGGATCAGGCCATTTACGTTGCCAGTCAGGCCATTGATGACCGATGAAATGAGAATGACGGTCGTGACCCCGATCATGATGCCAAGCATCGTCAGACCGGAGCGCAGCTTGTTGGTGCGCAGGGTATCCATCGCCATCCTGATCGCTTCGTTGGCGTCCGCAAGCTTCATTGCATCCACCTCATCTACAACTCCGAGCGCAAAGCCACAATAGGATCGAGCAGAGAAGCCTTACGCGCCGGATAGACTCCGAAGAAAATACCGACTGCCGTGGCCACAAACAGCCCCAGGAGCACCGACCAAAGCTCAATGTCAGAGGGGAAGCCGATGATCAGCGTAATCGCTTTTGCAAACACCACGCCAGCGAGAACGCCGATGATTCCTCCCACCAGGGACATCGTGGCCGATTCGATCAGAAATTGCAGCAGCACATCGCCCCGCCTTGCGCCCAATGCTTTGCGCACTCCTATTTCCCGCGTGCGCTCGGTCACACTCACCAGCATGATGTTCATGATGACGATGCCGCCAACCACCAGGGAAATGGCAGCTAGGGAAACAAAGACCGCGGAAAAGCTGGAACTGATGCTCTGCCAGATGCCCACAAACGTGCTGTTGGTATCGGTCGAGAAGCTGTCTTCCGCTCCGGGCAGATCATGGCGGTGGGACCGCAGAATGGTGCGTACTTCGCCAACCGCCAGCTCCAGAGGATCACCCACTCCATTGGCCTTGGCATAGATGGTCAAGCTGCGGTTCGACCCATAGGCATTGAGAAAAGTCGTTAGCGGAACCGCGACCCAATCATCCTGGCTCTGCCCCAGTGTCTTGCCCTTCCGTTCACCGACCCCGATTACCGTGTATTGGGTCCCATCCACCCGGATCTCTTTCCCGATGGGATCAATAGAGCCCATCTGGTTATCGACGATATCCGGGCCGATGATGGCCACCCTGCTGTTGTGTTCCTCATCGACGGGCACAAAACCGCGGCCGTGATCGATGTTGATGTTGTAGATGGGAGGCATGGTCCAGGTCCAGCCGCGAATACTGGATTCTGTACTGGAGTGACTTTCGTAAACCACTTTGCCGGTGGTGCTGGCCATCGCTCCGGTGCTGGCGCAATCCTTGCACTTCGCAGCCACTTCGCGGTAGTCGTCGAGCTTCAGATCTTTGCGCTTCTCATATTTGTTGTATTCCGCGTCGCTAAAAACAACAGAAGGCTGCTTCGAGGCAGTGAACACGTCCGCACCATAGCCGTAAACCTTGGTGGCGACGAACTTATTCGCGCCATTGACCAGCGTAATCACCATGATGACCGCAGCAACGCCGATCATTACCCCCATCAACGTGAGGATCGAGCGCAGCTTGTTCGCCCACAGCGACTGCAGCGCGACTTTGACCGCTTCGGTGAATTCCATACGGGGTCACAGGTTAATACGAGTGTAGCCTTTCAGACAGTTCCTTTTAAAAGCGGAGGCCCCACATCTCGGTGAGAGCTGCGGGGCCGCGTTTGCAAGTGAACCTGTAAGCCGAATTCTGTCGAGGACGATCATTCCTCTAGGCGGCGCATTACTACGCCGCTCAAGCGACCTACCCGGAGGTTTCCCGCCGTCCCGGCGAACCGGGATCGGAACCCAGGTGAGCGCGCCGGACCAGCACGCATCCGCGGCTTGGGTCTGACCGTCGGATTCCCTCCCTATTTGGTCTTGCTCCGTGTGGGGTTTACCCTGCCACCGCCTTTACAGGCGGCGCGGTGCGCTCTTACCGCACCTTTTCACCCTTACCCCGGGCGATGAAGCTCGAGGCGGTATCTTCTCTGTGGCACTTGCCGTCTTTGAGCCTTGACGCTCAAATCCCGGACGTTATCCGGCACACTGTCCTACGGAGTTCGGACTTTCCTCTCCCGAAGCGCAAACCCTTCGGCAGCGATCGCCCGGTGCACCTGCACTTTCATGCTAGTCCATCTTGAGCCGTTTGTATCAATGTCCTCGAACCCGCGAGGCTTCTGGCGGAGATCTCTCCCGACCCACTTACAAGTCGTTTAGTTAGTGATGGTAAGGGTCAGCTGTGGTAGCGTCGGCGGCACAGTCGTCTCCGAGCCGGTCGAAGACTGCGCTTGCACCGTAACCGCGTAGACGCCCGCCGGGGTTCCGGGGTTTCCCGGAGGTCCGTGATTGAGATAGTTGTACCGTTGCGAGCACGCACTGATCCCCATCGCGCCGGCAAGCGCGACCACGCCCAACAACATATTGCGCCAGGCTCGGCGCTTGCAGGCTCCCAGTCCTAGCAACCCGAACAACGCCGGGAACACAAAAGCAGCGACTTTGGGTGACGGTGCTTGCGTCTGAATCTGCATCGCGCTGGTTGCCGGCGTGCAGGTCTGCACACCGCTGGTGCTCGTGGTGCAGCTTGCCGGCACAGTCAGCGGAGTAAAGTTGCAGGTCGTGTTTACCGGGAGTCCGCTACACGAAAGACTTACATAGGAGTTAAACCCATTCACCGGCGTTACCGTGATCACGATGTTTACAAAACCACCGACCGTAGTGGACAGAGACGTGGGTGTAGCCGATACCGTAAACCCGGCAACTGTGGATGCATTGGCGTGCACCACCTCTGGCGCCGAGCTCGAGGCCTGGTAATCAGGTCTGCCCTGATAAATCGCCACCACCTGGTGGCTTCCCTCCGGGAGCACGTCCGTCTGCAGAGACGCATTGCCCTCACGGTCGAGAACCGCCGACCCCAGATCCATATTTCCGGAGCGAAAGTTCACCACCCCTGCCGGCGAGCCGCTCTGATCTCCGCTGACGTGAGCCGTGAAAGTTGCCCTGGTACGTGGACCCGCATTATCTGTGGCAACCGTCAGTGTCGTCTGGGTGGCTGCCGGGTTTTCTGCTGCTGCCGCCCCGGCCACCATGCCCAGAAACAACATGCACCATGCGATGGTGCGTATTCCTTGTTTCATCCTTCGGATCTCTGCTCTCTTAACTTCGCTGCCATGCTGTTGACTTTAGACTCATTGTATCCGGGGAAGGCACATTGCGTTACCCTTTTGCCCGGGCCACCAGGCGCCCAGCCTCTGCGTGTACATCAGCATCGTCGCCGAAACCATGCATCCAGCAAACGTCGGGCTCGCGGCGGAACCAGGTGAGCTGGCGCTTGGCATAGTTGCGGTGACCCTGGCTGGCGGCGGCGATGGCTTGCTCGAGCGTCCACTCACCTTCAAGGTACCCTGCTGCCTGACGGTAGCCGAGTGAAGCGAGTGCCGGCGGCCGTCCGTAGCGGGCAATCAAGTCCCGCGTCTCGTCCAAAAGACCTGCGGCAAACATCCCCCGGGCGCGGGCATTGATGCGCTCATACAGCGCCGGTCGTACAGGATCCAGGCCGATCCGCAATATACGGTAACCGCTCAGCGCCTCCCGCCCTTGCTTCCACGCTTCCGACATAGGCCGCGAGCCGGCCAGCGTCACCTCAATCGCCCGGATCACTTTAGCCACATCGTTCGAGTGGATGCGGCTGGCTGAAGCAGGGTCAAGCCGTCTGAGGATCCGGTGTAGTCCAGCCGGCCCCCGGGTCTCGGCTCTGCGCAGCAGCCGCTCGCGCAGCGCTGCTGACCGTTGGGGCCCGGGAAAAAGCCCTTGCAGCAACGCTCGAAGATAGAGGCCGGTGCCACCGCTGACTATCGGCAGCTTTCCACGGCCAGCGATGTCCGCGATCGCGGCGCGGGCCGCCCGCGCATAGTCGCCCGCAGTGTAGAAGGCGTCCGGGGAGGCCACATCGAGCAGATGATGCGGCACCAGCTCGCGCTGCTCGGCTGAAGGTTTGGCTGACCCAATCTCCAGCCCCCGGTAAACCGCTACCGAGTCACAGCTGACAATCTCTCCATCGAACTGCTTTCCCAGAGCGACGGAAAGAGAGGTTTTGCCACTCCCCGTAGGGCCGAGGATGACCACCAGCAACGGGACCACCGGGTTTACCACACCCTCCACCACCCCGGTGGAAACAGATCGTGCATTGAGGATCGCCCCAGGCTGACCAGCAAAAGCAGGACCGCTACCACCAACAATCCGTAGATCTGGCGCTTGCGGAGCTCAGGGTCGGCGGCCACGGCAGGTTCTTTCGTCAACGAAACTTATCTGGGTCAAGGTTATAGAAGAAGCCGAAACGCAACTCCAGGAATGGTCCCTTGAAATCCCTGGGCAACGGCGGATATGGGGAGGCGCCGGTTATGCCGCCCCAGGCCGCACGGTCCAGCGACACATCGCCGGAGGGGAATTCCAGGATCATCTCCTTCACGCTGCCATCGGGAAGGATTTTGAAGCGAATCCCAACCCGGCCCTGTTTGTCCAGGGGCGGACGCGCAGACTCGGGAATGATGGGGTACCAGCTCCGCTTGGTGGCTTCGATGATCCGCCGCATGTAGGGGCCGAAGTCGACCCCCATGGTGTCGCTGAGGATATCGACGCCGGCCTTCACTCCCCCGTGTTCCGTGGGCGCATTTTGCCCGTAGTCACCCGATTGAACGCCAGGATTGCGTGCCGCGTCCCGCTCGGCCTGTCGGATGGCGTCTCCCGCCGTTTGCGGCCCGGTGTCAAAAGAGGGTCTGCTTGGAGCAGAGGGCGCGGGCTTAGGTTCGTTGAGCAGCGATTGCTGCTGGGGCGGTGGAGGCGGCGGGGTCGCCGGCCGGGCTTGTGCCTGTTGTTGAGGTTGGGCTGCCGGGGCCGGAGGGGCTGCCTGCGGAGGTGCCGATTGCGGCGTCGCTGGCAGAGGTGGTCCTGCCTTCTTCATTGCTTCCAGCTGCTGCAGGGTCTTGCGATCGAGGGTCGGCTTAGTCGATTGCGCCTGCCGGTTCTTGTCCGATAGCGGAGCCTGCTTCGGTGGCTTCACTTTCTGTGCATCTGGGGGAAGGTTCAGAAAGGTCAGGTCCTTTTGCTTGACCTCTGGGTTCACCACGTGCGGTTGATGACTGCGAAACTTGGGACCGTAAAACAGGAACCAGAAGAGAATCAAATGGGCGATGACGGAAATCCAGATTCCTTCACGCCTTAAAGCACGGGAGCGCTCGTCTTCGAGCCTGTCAATCAGGTGTAGGAGTTCATCCGGATCCAGCTCCTCATAGCGGATGCGCCTGCGACTGGAGGACGGCTTTGGCGGGCGACTGGGAGGGCTGGTTGGAGTTTCGGTTGAAGGCATTGGCCGGCAGCAAAAGGTGCAATCCCAGCCGGAAAAAGCATCCGGAGAGGGACTCTGCACATCATGTCATTCTCTCATTGTTTCCAACGGTTTCGAGATCCGGCTTTCACAATCAGCCCTTACAATCGTTTGATGCGTGCCGCTGTCATTACCGTGAGCGACTCCTGCTTTCGGGGGCAACGGGTCGATGTATCTGGGCCGGTGGTCGTGGATCTCCTGCGGGCGAATGCTTTTCAAGTCATCGGCCACCTCGTAGTACCAGACGAACAGCGGGAAATTGAAGACGCCCTGCGCCAGCAATGCGAGGTCGCCAACCTGGTCGTCACCACCGGTGGAACCGGCGTGGCCCCTCGCGACGTTACCCCGGAAGCTACCCGGGCGGTTTGTCACAGGCTGTTAGACGGCCTTGCGGAGTTAATGCGAGCTGAGGGCAGGAAGCAGACCCAATTTGCCCCCCTCAGCCGCTCCCTTTCCGGCACCCGGGGACGATCCCTGATTGTGAACCTGCCCGGCAGTCCACGTGGCGCAAAGACCTCGCTCGAAGCACTCCTCCCTCTCATTCCACATGCGTTAACCCTGCTCGAGGGAACTGCTACCGGACACGATGAAGAAAATCCTCCACCTCTTCGATAAATACAAGCTATGGTTGCTGGCGATCCTGAAGCCGCTTGGCTTCTGGGGCGTGGGCGGCATCGGTTTTATCGATGCGGCGGCCATTCCGGTCCCCATGGATTTGATCATCGCCGGCTACGTGTGGGCCGATAAGCGCCATTTCTACCTCTATGTCCTGCTAGCGTCCGCTGGATCGGCGCTGGGCGGCCTGATTCCTTTCTTTCTCGGGCGGGCAGGGGGTGAGCTCTTCCTCATGAAGCGGATCGACCGCGTCCGCTATGAACAGCTCCGGGATCGCTTTGCAAAGCAGGAATTTCTCGCCATGATGATTCCTTCCATCCTGCCCCCGCCCACCCCGTGGAAACTGTTCGTTTTCGCTGCCGGGGTGTTCGAAATGAAGACCAGGAACTTCATGCTCTCGGTTTTCGCAGGCCGGTTTATTCGCTACATCATCACGGCCCTGTTGACGATCGAATACGGTCCGCAGATCGTGAACATGGTCACGGTCCTGACCACCAGGCACCGAATCGTCCTCGCCATTGTGTTATTAGCCCTGCTGGCCCTCCTGGTTTATTGGGCCTGGCGAACCATCTGGAAAAAAAGGCCGGTGGCGGCAATCTAGTGTTGTACCCGTCCATTCATGACCATGGCGTCGATGGCGCCGCCTGGAGCTACATAGACCCAGGCAGTCAATGCGCTCGAGTTCTTGCTCCGGGAGAGGAACGAATAAGCAAATCTCAGGTCTCTAAACTCCACCGCGCTGTCCTGGGGCTGGGGAGCGAGTTCGTCGGAAGCGACCAGGTTCGCATGGCCCCGGTCTGTCACTACCGGAAAGTTCGCCCAATCGAGATACACCCGTCCCAACCACGAGTTCTTTGCAGCCATGGTTGCGGGGGTGAGCGGAGGTTTGAAAATGACGTCGTCCCGTTCGTTGGTCTCGATCGTCTCTGTCCGGCTATTCACCGAGCCGGTTTGGTAATAACCGGCGGTCTCCGCCACGGCGAACCAGAGGAATGGGTCCACAGGATAGGGTTCCGCGCCGGCACGCAGGAGGGGCTGGTTCCCAAACTGCGTGTTGCCGATGATGCGCAGCGCCCGATGGTGCTCGACCGCGCGCACCCCGAGATCGATCCCGACGAGCACCATGGCGGCGATGGCCCAACCACGTCCGCGAAACAACGGCTTCCCCGCGCCGATTTCCCGATCCGCCATTCCGAAGATGGAGGGCACAACCAGCGCGGTCAACAAAGCAGCAAAAATGACGGGTTCGAGGATAAAGGCGATATCCAGCGAGTACCAGCGCGGGTTAAAGGGGAAAAATGGGCGAATGCCGTAATTATTGGTCCAGTCGAGAAAAATATGGCTGAGCACCGCCAACAGCGACAAGAACCAGAGCAATGCCCAGCGCGGTGCAAGCTTAGGCTGCTTGCCCCGGCTGCGATGCCAGAGCCAAACGACAACGGTGACCGCCAGCGCCACTACTGGTGCGCCCAAAAATGTGTGGGTGATGCCGCGGTGATGCTCAAAGCCTGCCACAGGACCGCGAAACCCCCAGAAAACGTCCAGGTCCGGCGCTTCGGCCGCGAGTGTCATGGCTAGAGTGGCGTAGGCTGTTCTGCGATTGAAGCCGGTGCGGGCTAGACAGGCACCGGTAAGAAAATGGGTGACAGGTTCCATTGATCGGGCAATCCCTCAGCAGTTGAATCCGCACGCAACTAAGTTTCTATAATGCACGCTATGTCCGTAACCCGATCTGACAGCGCAGCCAAAATCGAGCAGCTGCGCGAAGAGCTCCGCCACCACGAATATCAATACCACGTGCTCGATTCGCCGGAGATCTCAGACGCCGAGTACGACGCTAAGATGCGCGAGCTGCGTGGGCTCGAAGCCGACCATCCGGAACTGGTGACTCCCGACTCGCCCACCCAGCGCGTCGGAGGTAAACCCAAAGAAGGCTTCGCCAAGGTGGACCATTCGCGGCCCATGCTTTCGCTCGACAACGTGAATAGCGAGCAGGAACTGGCTGACTGGGAGCGGCGGGTACGTACGGCGGTGGGCTCAGCCAAGGTTAGCTTCGTTTGTGAATTGAAAATGGATGGTGTCTCGCTGGCGCTGCAATATGAGCCCGGTCCTGGCGAAGCCGCGCTTTTGCAGACCGCACTGACCCGCGGTGATGGGGTTACCGGAGAAGATGTCACCAGCAACATTCGCACCATACGATCGGTGCCGCTGTCGGTCTCAAAAGAGCGGTTGCATCGCGCCGGCTTGCCGCAAAGTTTTGAAGTGCGGGGAGAAGTGATCCTGCCCGATGAGGCTTTTGTAAGGTTGAACCGGCAACGTGAAGAGCAGGGGCTCCCGCCCGCAGTCAATCCCAGAAATGCCGCGGCAGGAACGATTCGCACCCTCGATCCCGATATTGTGGCCCAGAGGCGGCTGGACTTCTACGCTTACTTTGCCCTGGTGAAGGGGGAGAGTGCCTTCCCTGAACAATGGCAGGCCCTGGAAGCATTGAGCAGTACCGGCTTTCGCGTCAACCGCCACCGCAAGCCGCTTCATACCCTGGAGGAACTGCTCGCCTTCGTGGCGTGGGCGGAAGGCCAGCGCCATGGGTTGGGCTACGAAATCGATGGCGTGGTCATCAAGGTCAATGAGACCGCGTTGCAGCGCAGACTTGGCTACACCGGGCGTGCGCCACGCTGGGCGGTGGCTTATAAATTTACCGCACGTTCCGGCGTCACCCAGATCGAAGACATCATGGTACAGGTGGGGCGCACGGGCAAGTTGACGCCAGTAGCCGTACTGCATCCGGTGTTCATTGGCGGGACAACGGTAAGCCGCGCGACCCTGCACAATGCGGACGAAATCGAGCGCTTGGGAGTGAAGATCGGCGACTACGTTACGGTCGAACGCGGCGGAGACGTGATCCCCAAGATCGTTGGCGTGGTCGACGATGCCCAGCACCCCCGCGGAAACAAGACCTTTGTCTTCCCATCCGAGTGCCCGGTCTGTGGCAGTGAGGTGGTAAGGGACGAAGGGGAAGCGGATTACCGCTGCATCAATGTGGATTGTCCTGCTCGCCTCAAGGAAAGTATCCTGCACTTTGCATCGCGTAAGGTCATGAATATTGAAGGCTTGGGCGACGCCCTGGTTACGCAACTATTAGAGCGACGATTACTGACCAGCGTCGCCGGCATCTATTCCCTCACCGAAGAACAGCTGCTGGAGTTGGAGCGTGTCGGAAAAAAGAGCGCGCAATCGCTTCTGACGGAGATTGAAAATTCAAAAAAAATACCGCTCAACCGCGTCCTCTTCGCCCTCGGGATCAGGTTTGTCGGCGAGCGTACCGCCCAACTGCTGGCCGAATCGTTCGGCTCCATGGACGCTCTGATGAAGGCCAGCATCGAGGAGCTGCAGGCAGTCGATGAGGTGGGTCCGCGGGTAGCCGAGGCTATCCACGAATTTTTTGCCGAAGAAAAGAATCGCCAATTGGTAGATAAGCTGCAAGATGCAGGCTTGACTTTCACGGCAGAGAAGAAGCGAAAGTCTTCGCAGCTGGAGGGCATGACGTTTGTGCTCACCGGATCTATGGCTGACCTGACGCGTGAAGACGCTAAGGCCAGGATTGAAGCTGCTGGAGGCCGCGTTTCCTCGTCGGTCAGCAAGAAGACCAGCTATGTGGTCGCCGGAGAAGAGGCAGGATCGAAGCTCGACAAAGCACGCGAGCTAAAGGTCCCCGTGATCGAGCAGGCCCAGCTTCTGGAAATGCTAGGGGATAGAGAGCTCCGTTAAATCCGCCAGCATATAATTGCGCGGACGGAGAAATCATGCGCCTTGCTTGCTGGCCGGCCGCGGTGCTTCTTTGCTGCTCGATTCTGGGTTCAGGGATACCCACCCTGGCACAGGATCGCCATTACAACAATAACCATTTTTACGACGGGGCGAGCCGCGGAGTCCGTGGGGGAAACTATGGGCAAGGCCACTACCACGATCGTGACCGATACCCTGATAACAATCAGGGTGGCATTGGCCCTGGCAAAGGAGCACTCATCGGTGGCGCGGCAGGGGCTGTGCTAGGGGCAGCATTTGGGGGCGGCGTCAAAGGATCCTTGATTACCGGTGCAGCGGGCGCGGGTATCGGAGCGATCATTGGCCAATCTGCTCAGAACAATCGCGAGAACAACAACTACTACCGGCGATAGGAGGATCTTGATGAGGAATCGGTATGCTGTCGTTCTATGGCTTGCCGCTTTGCTGCCCTGTGCGATTGCCCAACAGGCTACTGAGTCCACCCAACCCGCGCCCTCCTGGACCATCGATCAGGCCGTAACCTGCTCTGTCCACGACGCCTGGGTACTGGGCGGTAAGACAGAGCCGGGCTTCTTCGCCATCGTCAAAGCCGAGGCGGAGCTTTCCGCGCAAAAGCGCGACCTTGTTCTTCCGGATCGAGAGACGACTGGCCGTGAATTTGGTGAGTACATCAAGGCGCAGGCAAGAGTCGATCACGATCAGCTACTGTATGCGATCGTAGACCGCGCAGTCCGCAAATACGGTACCAAGCCGCCCGCGGATGCAGGCAAATAACGTTAGGGCTGTCCCGGCCACCATCGCCGGGCGGTCCAGCGGCTCTTTGCTGGAAATGTTTTTCCTTGAGCGAAGACGGAATCAACTCTTCGGCGCGAAATAGCCCTTCTTGGCACGCACTATGTAGCGAGGGTTGAGCGCTACCAGATAGATCGAGCGAAAAGCGCCGTCAAGTTTGAATTCCGCGGGACGGTAGGCAAGAGAATACTGGCTGCGCAGTTCCTCTTCGATGTCGTGAAAGCTGTCTGCCATCTCTTCCAGTCGCTTGGGAAAAAAAGCCTTGCCGCCCGTGGCTTCGGCGATTTTTCTCAGCACATCGTCGCCCCGATCACGGCTCGGGCTGACGTTCGTGCTGATCGCGTAAACGATCGTTGCTGCGCGCTGACACATTTTGATAGCGTCATCGGGATACGCGCGGCTCTGATTGTCATCTCCATCGGAAATCACGATGAGCGCCTTACGTACCGAACCCTCGGCTGAGGGCGGCACTTTGAGAAGTTGGTCGCGGCAAGCGGTGTAGACAGCGTCGAAGAGAGCCGTGCCCCCTCCCGGCCGCATCTTGGTGATCCCCGCCTCAAGCTTGTCCTGGTCATTGGTGTAGTTCTGGGTGACGTAGGGGGTGACGTCGAAGCCCATCACAAAAGCGAGGTCTGTCTTCGGCCTGACCACCTGTTGCAGAAATTGGATCGCAGCGTTCTGCTCAAACTGAAAGCGTTGCCGAATTGAGGTGCTGGCATCAATCATGATGCCCACCCGCAACGGCAGATTTGTCTGCTGGGTGAAATTGAAGACCTGGGCGGGAGCCTTCTGATTATCGAGAAGTGCAAAATCACTCTGCTGCAGATTTTGGATGAACCGTCCATGCTTGTCAGTGACGGTAAAGATCAGGTTTACCTCGTTGACGTTGGTCCGGATCGTAAAATTCCCATCGGTTTGCCCGTTGCCGCTTTGACCACTGTTCGCAGCCTGGGGTGCGGAACTCTGACCACTGTTCGTGGCTTGAGGCAGGGAGCCCGTGGCGCCCGGAGTATTAGGCGGCGAGGGCGGCGCTGCAGCCGGAGTCTGCGCCACCACGGCCGAAGTGAACAGCAACGCTAGCCCAAGCACACGGCTAGCCCGGCGCAGGCAATCATTCATTGAGGTCATAGAAACCTTTTTCATTTTAGAGCATTTGCCAGCTGCGCCATGAATTCCTTCAGATCGGGAGGCAGGTTTGACACCATGCTCAGCCGCTCGCCACTCACGGGATGAGCAAACTCGAGCTCTGCCGCATGCAGAAAGTTCCGTGGTAAGACGAGGCGGGGAAGGCCGCCGTGAGCCGCCGACGGCGCAATCGTGGAAGCCGCCCCGTAAAGCGTGTCGCCAACCACAGGATGTCCTAGCGATGCCAAGTGGACGCGGATCTGGTGAGTCCGGCCGGTCTCAATTCGCACCGAGACCAGGGTGAAGCTGCCATACGGCCCTTGAATCCGCCGCAACACCTCCCAGTGCGAGACGGCGGAGCGGCCCCCTTCACGGCGCGTGGTCATGCGCGTTCGCCGGACAGAGTCGCGGCTGATTGCGGCGTTTACCGTTCCTCTCTCCGGCGTCAGGTTGCCCTGCACTAACGCGAAATATAGTTTGCGCACCTGGCGGCGGGAAAACATTGACGACAGCCGGGCATGCGCCGCATCGTTCTTCGCTACCACAATTAGTCCGCTGGTCTGTTTATCCAGACGGTGCACGATGCCCGGCCGCAGCGGGCCGCTGCTGGACGAAAGCTCGCCCATGTGGTGCAACAGGGCATTGACCAGCGTACCCCGGTTGCGTGCATCCTCGGTAGCACCAGAACCGGCATGCACCATCATGCCCGCGGGCTTGCTGATCACCGCCAGGTCTCCGTCTTCATAAACAATCTCCAGCGGAATATCCTCGGCCATAGCGTGCAAAGGAGCGGGATGCGGATCCCCCAGGACGGAAATGTTTTCCCCGCTGCGCACTTTGCGTGAAGCCTTGGCCCGCTTGCCGTCGATCAGCACGCTACCCTGTTGCAACAGCAACTGCACCCGCGCGCGGCTGATTTCTTCGAGTTGCTGGGTCAAAAATAAATCCAGGCGCTGGCCGTTGGCCTCTTCGGGAACAGTGATCTGCCGTAAGCGCGCCTGGTCATCCGCCATGGGAGACCTGCGCGGCGGGGCTGCGCCGCAGCCACAAAAGACCGCCCCAAAGCACCATCAGTGCACTCACCAACTGCGTGGCCAGGATGCTGTCGCCGCGCAAAAGTGTCAGCAGAAAGCTGGAGAGGCCGCCAACAAAAAGCCATGTCCCGAGGATTTCTCCATCGTAATGAGGACGATGCAGCATCCACACCAGCAACACAAAGAGTGCGAATTCGACCAGGGCGGCATAAACCTGGGTAGGATGAAGCGGCACTCCCAGCGGAGCTCCAGTCACGATCGCCGGACTGCGAAAGACCACAGCCCAGGGCAGGCGGGTCGGCGATCCATAATCACAACCAGCTTCCAGGCAGGCGATGGATGCAACCGAACTTTCCAATGCCAGGCAGGGAGCAAAGGCATCCGCGGTTCGTCGCAAGGGTAGGCCGAGGCGTGAGGCATTAACCACTCCCGTGGCAATGGAGATCGTCATCCACGCCAAGCCGACCCCAGAGCCATGCCTGGCCCAGGGGAATATAAGCTGGAGAATCTTGTTGCCAATCAGACCGCTCACCACGGCTAGCACGGCCACGTTCCAGACTTTGTCGAGATCGAGCGAGAGTAGCCGGGCTGTCCGCAGACAGACCAACAGGGAGAGGATCGTGCCCACAGCAACCAGAAATCCATAAGTCGGCAGAACCACGCGGCCGAACTGGAAGAGATGCGGGTGCACGTAAGAGAGCAGACGAAACCGACCCACTGGGCCGTGCAGCAGTGCGCCGGTGAACCCGTCCTAAGACGTTGGGACTCTCCGCAGCTCTTTAGGCATTCCGGACTGGCGGACACTGCACACGGAGCCGATTGTTCGAGTCGAGTCCCGGTTCGATGAATGTTGGTTCAACCAGCGTTAACTGCCGCACCTGCTTTGCAGGCCGGTCTCTGAATGGATGCTATCGTCAGCGAAGCTGGTTGGCAAGTGACGGCTCGGCATGGACGTTCGCGGGCGCGTGAAAACGGTGTTCCTCATCGAGCACGGAGTCGAGCAGGCCAGAAAGGCTGATGGCCCGGCTACGCAAGGTGGTTTGGCTTTCGCTCACGGTGCCGTGAAGCTGACGGCACTGTTCCTGCAACCGCAGTAGTTCATCGGCAATATTCAGCGCCGCAAGAACGGCTACGCGCAAGGAGTCAACCGTGGTGCCGCTGGCAGACACGGCGCGCATCTTCGAGTCGACCGTAGCCGCCAACTTCTCAATGTATGCAGGGTCGTGGGCGCGCAGATGATAGGTCTGATCGTAGATATCCACACTAACGGACGTGGTAGCGCGCCGAATCTCGAGATTATCTGCCATGTGCCTCCGGTCGACCGTTATTCGCCCAGTTCGTCGATCTGTTTGAGCAGTCGTTCGATGCGTTGCCGCACCGCGTCCCGCTCCTTCTGCAGACCGGAAAGTTGCTCCTCTAATTGGGCAACGTGGGCGGCCTGTTCTTCTACTCGATGCGTGAGACGGGAAGCGTGTTGCTCAACGGAATAGCGGAGTTCGCGTTCGCCTTTCAGCAATTCAACAGTGCGCAGTACGCGTTCTTCGAGCGCCTGAAAATCGTCTGCGGCCATGGTCATCTCGGGAGGGTGTTCTGCGAGGGTGGACATCGTTGCCTCATTACACTTAAGGGGGATTGCGTTCTTGAAGAGAGTATAGACCGCAATTTCCGCCTCTCCATAAGAAAGACGCACACGCGTTACCTTAGATTGTTCCTCTGCACATTGGTAATTGACCAGCAGATTCTGCGGCCTTTGCGTTACGGAAGAAACTGCTTACGCGCGTTGCCGTCCGCCCAGCGATTCCAGCGCGGTGATGACCGCCTGTGAATAACTCTGCAGTTCTTCCTCGCGCAGGGTCCGCTCCAGGGCCTGAAACGTGACTCGGATGAGCATGCAATAGTGGCCGGGCGGCAATGCCTGTGCAGCGCGAAAAATCTCCCGTGGCGTGAAACGTGTCAGCTCAGCGATGCGCAAATTTTGTAACCCATCGGCGATCGACTGCCAGCTCACTGCGTCGGGGAAGATGAAAGAGAAATCGCGCTCAACAGGTTGATAACGCGAAAGTTCCGGTGCGATCGGATGACGCAGTGATAACCGGTAGAGACGGTCGAGATAAATTTCTCCCACATAAACAGTCTGCCGCAGTTTGCGCTGTTGCGCTTCGACCGGGTGAAGCTGGCCGAACCATGCAACTGTCAATCCATCCGCTACGGCGCGCGCCGAACGCCCTGGGTGCAGCCACGGCGGAATAAGTCCCGCGCTCGCGGCAAAGGTGTCGAAGTACACCGAGCGCGCAGCAAACTTTTCCAGGAGTTCCTCAACTGTTCCCTTGATATCGTAAAAATCGACCGCATGCGCAGGCAGCTCGGGTCCACTCCAGACAGATCCGGAAGCGCCCAGCGAAAGAGACGGGCGCTCATCGACCCGTTCCGGGTTGCCGCTGAATACTGTGCCCTTCTCGAACAGTTGAACATCGCTGACATTGCGGTTCAGATTGTGCGCCAGCATGGTGAGCATCCCAGGCAGCAGCGAGGGACGCAACATGCCGGCTTCTTCGTTTAGAGGATTGCCCATGGCTACCGCCAGGCCGGGTTGCGGCGCAAAGGTAACTGCATCGGTAGCAGAACAGAAAGTGCCGGAGAGAGCCTCGTTCCATCCCAGCCCGAGCAGCGTCTGGCGAACCACTGTGTCCTTGCGGGCGTCACCCACTTCGTTCACCATGCCGGAGAAGCCGGGAAGCGTATTGGCAAAGCGGTTGTAGCCGTAGACGCGAGCGATCTCCTCGATCAAGTCGATCTCGCGTTCCAGGTCCAGGCGCCAGCTGGGTAAAGTCACCTGGTAGTCGCCATCCGCGACCTTTTGCAAGCTACATCCCAAGGCTTTGAGGACGGACTCAGTCGTTTCCTGTTCTACGCCACGCCCATCTTCTGTCGCGCCCAGCATGCGTCGCACCTGGGCGTGGCTGAGCCCAATAGGTGGGCGCCTGGCGGTTCGCGCGAGTGCTTCAGGGACCACCACATCGACCATCTCTCCATCGACGAAGCCGCCGGCCTCAAGAATGATCTGGCTGACCAGCGCAGACGCTACAGGCGGAGCATTGAAGTCAGCGCCGCGCTCGAAGCGATGGGAGGCATCGGTGTGCAGACCGTGCCGCTTGCTGCTGCGACGTACCGTAGCCGGATCGAACCACGCTGCTTCCACCAGAATATTTTTTGTTTCCGCGGTGATCATCGTGTCCCAACCGCCCATCACGCCGGCCAGCCCGATCGCCTTCTTTTCATCGGCGATCACCAGGTCTTCCGCATCGAGCACACGTTCCACGCCATCCAGCGTACGAAGTTTTTCTTGGCTGCGGGCCCGGCGCACAACAATGCCGCCTTCAAGTTTGTCGCGATCGAAGGCGTGGGTGGGATGACCCATGGCGAGGGTGACGTAGTTGGTGGCGTCGACTGCGTTGGAAATAAGTTTCTGCTGCAGGAGGGCAAAGCGCTCGGCGACCGTACCCGTTGACGGCCGGAGGCGGACATCGCTCAGGGCCCGCGCCGTGAAGCGCCCGCACAGTTCGGGAGCTTCAATGGAAATCTTGATGGGAACCGTGCGCGACTGCGCCGCCGGCAGTGTGTCGTCCAGCGAAGCCAGGGGACGATCCACGATGGCCGCTGCCTCCCGCGCGATGCCGTAGTGGTTCATGGCATCGACCCGATTGGTGGTGATGTCCATTTCGAACAACGAACCATCCCCAACTTCGTAAATGCCTTCGACAGCGATGCCGCGCAGCGTCAGTGCCTCCGCAAGTTCGCGGTCAGCCATGGCGAGGCCGGGCACGTAGGACCGAATCCATTGGGAGAGAATATTCACTTACCTGAACTGCTCCAGAAACCGCATATCGCCAGAGTACAACTGGCTTATATCGCCGATGCCATACTTCATCATCGCAATCCGCTCCACGCCCATGCCGAAAGCGAAGCCGCTGATCTTGCCGGGGTCGTAGGCGGGCTGCTTTCGCGCGGCGAACGCGAACACCGCGGGATCCACCATGCCGCAGCCCAGCAGCTCGATCCAACCCGACTGTTTGCACTTGCGACAGCCCCGGCCACCGCAGAAAATGCAGCTGATTTGCACATCGGCAGAGGGCTCGGTGAAAGGGAAGAACGAGGGAAAGAATCTGGTCTTGACGCTGGATCCGAAGAAAGCCTTCATGGCATGGTCGAGCGTTCCCTTCAGATCGGAGAAGGTGATGTTGGTATCGACACACAGCCCTTCCACCTGGTGAAAGATGGGGGAGTGGGTCGCGTCCATCGCATCGTTTCGGTGCACCTTGCCGGGGATAACAATGCGCAACGGTGGCGGTTGCTCTTCCATGGTGTGGATCTGCACCGGTGAAGTGTGGGTGCGCATTAGCAGCCGGTCGCGCAGCGGTTTGCGCTCCTGTTGCGTGATCACCAGGGTATCCTGCGTATCGCGCGCTGGGTGGCCGGGAGGGAAATTCAGCGATTCGAAATTGTAGTAATCGGTCTCGACCTCTGGTCCCAGGCTCACCGAGTATCCCATTGCCGCAAAGACGGTGACAATTTCGTTCATGGTCCGGATCAGGGGATGCTCGGCGCCCAGCGCACGCCGTGTACCGGGGAGGGTAATGTCGATTGCGTCCGCAACGGGTCCCGATGTCTCTATTTGCTCCGGATCACAGCGCGGCTCGATGGCCGATTTGAGCGCGTTGAACCGCATACCCACTTCGCGACGCGCCCCGGGCGGTGCGCCTTTCAGCACCTCACCAACCCGTATCAGCAATCCTTGCTTGCGGCCAATCCAGCGAATACGCAACTGCTCCACCGCTTCGACGGAATGAGCAGCGGCCGCCTCCTGGTCGAACTGCGTCAGGATCGCGCTGAAGAAGCTGTCCAGCGAGCCGGGCGAATAATCTGGTAATTCAGGAATCTCAAACGGTGGCATGGTCTCTTCGCAAAACAGCCCGATCAATGTGCGACCGGGCTGCTGTGAAACTTTGTTTACGGAAAGGTCTATGCGGCGGCGGTCTTATTGAGTGCGCTTTTGGCCTGATCAGTGAGCGCACTAAATCCCGCTGGGTCCTTGACTGCGAGCTCGGCGAGGATCTTGCGATCCAGCTCGATACCCGCCAGCTTCAGCCCATGGATGAGTTGTGAATAGCTGATCCCGTTTAATTTGGCGGCTGCGCCGATGCGGACGATCCAAAGTGACCGGAACTGACGTTTCTTTTGTCGGCGGCCAATGTAAGCGAACTTAAGACCACGCTCGACGGCTTCCTGCGCTGCCTGGTAGAGCTTGGATTTGGTGAGGAAGTAACCGCTGGCTCGTTTGAGGATTTTCTTGCGGCGGTCGTTACGTTTTGTTCCACGTTTAACGCGGGGCATCGTTTCTCCTTTAAGTACTGCGTTGTGCGGCTGGAGGTAGGAAATACCTCTTCACTCGCTTGGAATCCGATCGTCTTGTCTTGAAAAGACAGGGGCTTAAGGCCCTGAACCCGATCAGGCGTAGGGAATCATTCGCGCTACCTTGCGCTTGTCTGCTTCAGAAACCAGAACCGTGCCACTCAAGTGCTTCTTGACCTTCTGCGATTTGGAGGTCAGGATGTGGCGCTTCTTGGTCTGACCGCGGAGAATTTTCCCCGTGGCGGTCTTCTTAAAGCGCTTGGCCGCGCCCTTATGGGTCTTCAATTTGGGCATGGTTTTCCTGCTGCTTAGCGTTAGCTACTTGAATGATTATACGGGAGAACCGGCAATCTAGGGGAACGGTTCTTCCCCGCTGCTCACCCCTCTAAACGTCCGAACGCGAATTTACGACTGTGCGGATTGAGGCTGCTGGGCAACCAGGCCTGCAGCCGGGGGTTTCGGTGCCGCAGGCTTCTTGGGCGGCTCCGCTTTTTTGCCTGGGGCAAGGATCGCATGCAGGGTAGTGCCCTCCATGCGGGGCATAAACTCGACAATCCCGGCGTCACCCATGTCCTGGATAAGCCGATTGATGATCGCGTACCCCAGCTCACGGTGGGCCATCTGGCGGCCTTTGAAGCGCAGCGAAGCCTTTACCTTGTCGCCTTCACCCAGAAAACGAACTGCCTGATTTTTCTTGGTTTGGTAATCATGCTCATCGACGGTCACTGAAAACTTAACTTCCTTGACCACGATGACTTTTTGCTTCTTGCGCGCCGCTCGGTCGCTCTTGTCCTTCTCGTACAGGAATTTGCCGTAATCCTGGATACGGCACACCGGTGGTTGGGCTGTGGGCGAAACTTCTACCAGGTCCAGGCCACGTTCGCGGGCTATTTTGAGAGCTTCGAAGGGAGGCAGAATTCCGAGCTGTTCACCGTTTTCGTCAATGACGCGGATTTCACGCGCGCGAATTCTGTCGTTAATGCGGATAAAGGACTTGGCCGAACGCTTATCGATGGTTTCCTCCGGAAACGAGAGACGCAAGGCCCCTCGAATAAAGCATAGCATCTCTCAAGCGGCTACGCGACCGTTCAAACCGGTACCCGAGAGTCCCGTCACGAGCACACGCAATGTCTGATTCGCTGCAATCCGGGCGTCCAGCTCCACCTCGAGAAAATTGTCGGTAAGTGCCTTCGTGGTCTTGCCCGGGGCCGTGTGCAAGCTAACCGCACTCAGTTCGAGCCCCAAAAATCGCTGCCGAAACTGAAGATTCTTCGCTGCGATCAGCGCCCGTAGACGGCCCATTCGCTCCGTGACCGCCCGATGGTCTGTCACGTTCTCGTTGGCCAGCTGCCAGGCCCTGGTTCCGGGACGCGCGGAAAAAGGAAACAAGTGCAGGTACGTGAAAGGTTGGGCCGCGATGAAAGCGAAACTCTCTTCGAACAAAGTTTCGCTCTCCCCAGGGAATCCCACCATGACGTCGGCGCCGATCGCCGCGTCTGGCAGGCTCTCCCGGATCAGGCGCAGTTTTTCCGCATAATGCCACGGCCGGTAGCGACGGTGCATGGCGCGCAAAATCGCGTCCGATCCCGATTGCAGCGGAAGATGGGCGTGACGCGCGATCCGGCCGGCCGACTCGCCAAAAAGCTTCAGCAACGCCGGTGTCCAATCCATGGGCTCAATGGAGCTGAGACGGAGGTGCGGCAACGAAGTACGGAGCAGGATCGCGCAGACTAGTTCTTCCAGAGTCCTGGCCGGCTTGAGATCCCTGCCCCAGCGGCCCAGGTTGATGCCGGAGAGCACCAGTTCCGCACCACCGCCGTCGACGAACGCCTGCACCTCGCGCAGGCAGGACTCTATTGGGAGAGAACGGCTGTGCCCGCGGGTAATGGGAATAACGCAGAACGCGCACCGGTTCCCGCAACCATCCTGCACTTTGAGATTGGGTCGCGTTTGCCCGCTCTCCTCCCGCCGCCAGCCGCCTTGCGGCATAGCCAGATCCGAATGGGCGAATGCGTCATCCACGTACAGCCCAGCCAGCGGAACAAAGCCAGCCGCCTGCTGAGCAAGCTCCGGCACCAGCGCCTTATGACTGTTGCCGATCACGGCATGGACTCCAGGCAGCGCTGCCAGTTCCTGTGGCGCGCGTTGCGCATAACATCCTGTGACCAGGATGCGCGCGGAGGGATTTTCCCGGTGCATTTTGCGCAGGAAGGCGCGTGCCGTGCGGTCCGCTTGCGCGGTCACGCTGCAGGTGTTGGCCACGATGACGTCCGCCTGGGCGGGGGTTTCAGCCGGGGTCAAGCCACGATGACGCAAATCGGCGCTGATGATTTCGCCGTCTGCCCGGCTGGCCCGACATCCGAAGTTCTCAACGTGGTATTCTGCCACGTTGTCAGTCTAATTAACCCGGCGCTTTTCAGGTAGGATCCGATCAGGCGATCAGCTTCCCCCTCGGACCTGCTGTCAACGAACCCTGGAGTCTTTTCCCCATGAAACGTCGCATTCTTTTGGTAGATGACGAGCTCGCAATTCTGCTGACCCTCAAAGCGGTACTGGAGATGAACGACTTTGAGGTGGAAACAGCTGCGTCCGCGCGCGAAGCCCGGTCCAAGCTGCGCGCCGGCACCTTCCACATGGTGATCACCGACATGCGGATGGAAAACGAATCGGCTGGCCTGGAGGTTGTTCGCGCCGCTAAGCAGGTTTCTTATCAACCAGCGGTGGCCATGCTGACGGCGTTTCCCGTGCCCGGCTCTGAGTGGCGAGATGAGGGCATGGACGAGATGCTGGTCAAGCCCATGAATATCATGAATTTGCTGCGCCAGATCGAGGCCCTGCTCGTCACCCATGAGGACAAGAAGCAAAAGGCTCTGGCCCAGAAGGCAAGCGCCGCTGCCGGCACACCCGCGAAAGTCGCTGGACGGCCAGCCTCAAGAAAGCCCGCAACCGCGAACTAGACACACTTCAAGCCTCTCCAGCAGGCAAGGCCCACTGGAGAGGTGAAGGCTGAGAGCATTGCTTCTGCTAGGAAGCTGCGCTGGCCACAACTGTAGATGGAACTGGGGGCCGCCGTTGCTGGAAGCATGACCTGCAAAGCACGGGGCGACCTTGGGTGGGTTTGAAAGGAACCGTGGTCTCGGTAGCGCACTCCGAACAGACCGTCCGGGTTTCCGTACGGACACCATTGCCGGTTCCGGCCACCCGCTTGATTTTGCACTGCTTGCACCGCTTTGGATCGTTCTTGAACTGTTTGTCGTGAAAGAACAGTTGTTCGCCGGCGGTAAAGACAAAGTCGTTACCGCAATCTGAACACTTGAGTATCTTGTCAATGAAGTCCATTACGCGTCCCCCCGAGCATGCCTTGGAAATTTTTCAGTCTTCCGTCGACAGAGCGCTGGAGAGGCTACGTCTCACCAACCAGCTGGTCCGTCAGTAAATCAACAACTTTCCTCCCATTCGCCAAACCCGGGAATGAGAGGAAAAATGGTGCCAAACCTCGGTTCAACCAACTTTGAAAGTGCGGGATTGCCGGCTTATCGCACCATGAAGCTACGTTAAGCCGGCACTGCAGGGTTAATCCTGCTCTTTTCTTGCCTTCTTACGATTCCGCTTGCGCGCCAGCGCTTCTTTTACTCGACGGCGCTCGCCAGGCTTCAGGTAAAAGGAGTGACGCTTTACTTCCTTAATAATGTCCTCTTGCTGAACCTTGCGCTTAAAACGGCGCAATGCATTTTCAAGCGGCTCGCCTTCCTGCACGCGAACCTCTGCCAAATGAACCACACCTCCAAACAATCCCAATAGGGTTCTATAAGATTACGTTACGTTCGAGGTATGGAGTCAAGCTTAATCAGCGTCCTCGGCAAGGAATTTCCTCATGATAAGGTCGTACCTCGGCCACAGCCCAATCATCCCGGACTCCTGCTATATCGACATTTCCGCACAAATCATTGGGCAAGTAAGCCTTGGTGGGCGTGCAAGCGTGTGGATGAACGCCGTCCTGCGCGGAGATGTGCATTTCATCCGCCTGGGAGCGAACAGCAACGTGCAGGATTGCGCCGTGCTGCACGGCATGCGTTACAAGCATCCGGTGGAAGTGGGTGACTGGGTCACCATCGGTCACAATGCCACCGTGCATGGCTGTGTGATTGAGGATGCATGTCTCATTGGCATGGGCGCGACGATCCTCAACAATGCACGCATCGGCGAAGGTTCGATCATTGCCGCCGGGGCGCTGGTCCCCGAAAACACGGTAGTTCCGGCGAACACGCTTTGGGCAGGAGTCCCAGCAAGAGAGCGGCGGCGCCTCGATCCCAAAGAGCGCGAAGGAATTCTGCAATACGCCCGCAACTACGTCGACTACACCGCCGCCTACCTCAAGGAACGAGAGAACTGGTAGGGCTTTTGGGCTCCGCCCTCGCCTCCATCGACGGGTGCCCCATCCTTCGCGTTCTTTGCGAAGGGTGGGATAGTCAGGCCTTTCCCTCAAGCGTGTCGTCTGTTCGGACGCTCTTTCCTGGGAATGTTTTTCTTGCAGAGCGCAGCCTGTATTCTGATAACAGTCGACTCTATGAGCATTTTGCAAGCTGTTCGCGGGACCAGGGATCTGCTGCCTCCCGAAACCGAACTCTGGAATCACATGGAAACCACGGTGCGGCGTACTTTTGAGCGCTATTCCTTCGGCGAGATCCGCACTCCCATTTTCGAGGAAACACAACTGTTCGCCCGCGGCGTCGGAGAGGAAACCGACATGGTTTCCAAGGAGATGTACACCTTCACTCCAGAGCCCGGGCAATCCCTCACGCTTCGTCCGGAAAACACCGCTGGGGTCGTCCGCGCCTACATTGAGCACCAGCTGGGCGAGACTGGCCAATTACAAAAGCTCTATTACATTGGGCCGCAATTTCGCCGGGAACGGCCGCAAAAAGGCCGCTACCGCCAGTTCTACCAGATTGGCGCCGAGGTTATCGGGCCACCCACCGCGGGCAGCGAATCGCCGCTACGGGATGCAGAGGTGCTGGAAATGTTGGCCACTCTGCTCAGGGAACTAGGCATTACCGGCTGGAAACTGCTGCTCAACTCAGTCGGCTCGGTCAGCGACAGGCCGCGATACCTCGAGACCTTACGCGCGGCCCTCGAACCGGTCGCCTCGCGCATGTGTCCGGATTGCCAGCGTCGCACGGTCACCAACCCCTTACGTGTGCTCGACTGCAAGCATCCGGAAGATCAGCCCATCATTGCCGGCTTGCCCCGCATCTGGGACTCGCTCGATGAAGGATCGAAGGAACATTTCGCCGCTGTGTGTACTGCACTCGACGCCTGCGGGGTGCCGTATGAGCACGACCATCGCCTGGTGCGCGGTCTCGACTACTACACCCGGACCACTTTTGAGTTTGTCTCCGGCGAATTGGGCGCACAGAATGCGCTCCTGGGTGGTGGCCGCTACGATGGCCTTTCCGAAGCCATCGGCGGTCCCAGGGCGCCGGGAATTGGGTTCGCCATGGGTGAAGACCGCCTGGTGCTGGCTCTCGAAGCCCAGCAAAAACAAACGCCACAGTTGGCAACCGCCTACATCGCGCCTTTGGGCGATCGAATGGGGCCTGCCGCGCTGGTCTTAGCCCGGGACCTGCGTGGAGGGGGTTTACGCATTGAGCTGGGTGACGGATCGTTTCGGCTCAAGAAATCGTTCGAGACGGGAAACAAAGTGGCGCGCGCCATCGTGATTCTCGGCGAAGACGAGGTTGCCTCCGGTATCTTGACGGTAAAGAACTTTGCCAGCGGTGAGCAATTCAAGGTTCCCCGAGACCAACTCGGCCAGAAGCTCATCGATATCACATCAAATTAGGACATCCGCATTGCTCGACTTTCTAGGCACTCTCCAGCGCACGCACACCTGTGGGCAGCTCCGCGCGCAAAACGCCGGCGAAAAGGTCACCCTCATGGGTTGGGTGAACCGTCGCCGCGACCACGGCAACCTGATCTTTCTCGACCTGCGTGACCGCACCGGGATCACCCAGATCGTGCTCGACAAAGACCTGACCCCGGAGGGTCACGCCAAGGCCGAACAGGTACGGCCGGAATACGTGGTGGCGGTAGAGGGCACAGTCCGCCGGCGCGGCCCGGACGTCATCAACCCCAAGATGGCGACCGGAGAAATTGAGGTAGCCGCCCAGCAGTTGCTGGTCTTGAATGACTCCCGGGTGCCGCCGTTCTCGCCTGCCGAAGAAGCGATTGCCAATGAAGAGCTTCGTCTGAAGTACCGCTATATCGATCTGCGCCGGCAGCAGATGCAGCACAACTTCGAACTACGCCATAAAATCACCCGGGCGGTGCGCGAAAGTCTCTCCAACCAGGGCTTTCTCGAAATCGAAACCCCGTTCATGACCCGTTCGACACCCGAAGGCGCCCGCGATTACCTGGTGCCTAGCCGGGTCCATCCTGCGCACTTCTACGCTCTGCCGCAATCGCCCCAGTTATTCAAGCAGATCCTCATGATCTCCGGCTTTGATCGCTATTTCCAGATAGTCCGCTGCTTCCGCGATGAGGACCTGCGCGCTGACCGGCAACCGGAGTTCACCCAGGTCGATCTCGAGATGTCGTTTGTCCGCCAGGAAGACGTTTTTCAGGTGGTCGAGACTTTCCTGCGGGAAGCCTTTGCCGCAGTGGGTGTAGGGCTGTCCACGCCCTTTCCCAGGATCACCTACGACGAGGCGATGCGCCGCTACGGCATAGACAAGCCGGACCTCCGGATGCCCGGGCTCACGGACGTGCGCTCTGCCTTCCGCGACGAGGATTTGCAAACCCTGGCTGTCGACCCGAATTTGCCCGTGGTGGTGGTCTGCATCCCCAAGGTGGGAGAGCTTTCCCGCAAAGAGCGCGACGACAACCGCCCGCTCTTCGACGCCGGCAAGGGCGCGAAGATGATCGACGACTGGAAGCGTTTGGAAAAGAGCTTTCCTGACGCCGTCAGCAAGATTCGCGAGTTGGTGCAGAGCGAGGCCGCAGATCTGATGGTCCTGGTAACGGGGGATGCGACCGCCCATGTCAAGGCCAGCGACACCAAGTCCCAGGGCCACCTCTCCGAACGGGAAATTGGCGTCTACTCCGCGGCCGGAAACCTGCGCGTAGAGTTGGCCCGGCGTTACGCTGACCGGCACGGGGTCGCTGCTATCACGGACCAGGTAGTCGATTCATCGGAGCGCCAGCTCGGCCGGCAGGTCGACGGAGACGTCGCATTCCGCCCTATCTGGGTGACCGACTTCCCGATGTTTGAATTCGACCCGGCCTCCCAGCGATGGCTGCCGGCCCACCACCCGTTCACTTCCCCTCACGAAGAGGACATGGAGCGGCTGGTTTCCGATCCGGCTTCCGTACGCGCCCGTTATTACGATCTGGCGATGAACGGGCTGGAGCTGGGCTCAGGTTCGATTCGTATCCACCGCCAGGATGTCCAGCAGGAGATCTTCCGCGCGCTGGGCATGAGCGAAGAGGAGGCACGCTCGCGTTTCGGCTTTTTCCTCGAAGCGCTCACCTACGGCACGCCGCCCCACGGCGGGATCGCCTTGGGCCTGGACCGCATCGCCATGATTCTGGCGGGGGCCCAGAGCCTGCGCGAAGTGATTGCCTTCCCCAAGACGGCGAAAGCCATCGACCTGATGGTCGACGCACCCACAGAGGTAAGCCCTCAGCAACTAAAAGAGTTGCACATCCGCACCACCAGCTGACCCCGCATCTTCGCAGCGGACTCAAAGCCTGGAGGTTGCACCTTATTTACAACCGAAACCGTATTTCTTGCCCTGCCACAAAGGATGGGGCACCCGATCCTTTGTGGCAGGTTTAGACAGGCGTCAATTCATCCATCTGCGGTCGTTGGGGTCGCGCTTCTCATCGGGGTCGATGTAACGGCCTTCGCTATCAAACCGGACATCGCGGTTCTGCTTGCGCATGTAAACCTCAAATTTGCGCGCCGCCTGACGCCGCTTCCAGCGATAGTAGTTGTTCCGCATGCTGAAAAGCCCCTCGCTGAACGCCGTGCTCATCCCGCGACGTGGAGCGCGGCGGGCAAAGAGGAACCCAATGCCTGCGCCGCTCAAGATCACGAAGTAGGCCAGAGATGGCCCTCCCGAGAGCAGCAGCGCCACCTCAATCAGCATGTACACAATCACCAGATACTTGGCCTTGATCGCCACGGGCAGCGGGAACATGTACATCTCCAGGTCCCCAAAAAGTGCAGCGAAGGCAGCCAATAAACCGAACAGCGCGGCGTCTGCACTGTTGGTAGTCGAAAGCGGGCTGGAGTGGAAAATGCCGGTAAAGCTAAGGGCGCTCCCAATCAGAGCGCCGCCGATGGCGCAGAGAAAATAAATCTCCAACAGCCACCTGCTCCCCTTGGAGGATTCCAGATACGACCCGATAAACCACAGGGTGAGCATGTTGAAGGCGACATGCAGTACGCCCGAATTCAGGAAGCTGTAGGTCGCCAGCTGCCACAACCATCCGTGTAGCAGCATCGCCGGGGTGAGCGCAAAATAGCTGATGACGATCATCGCGACGTGGGGCGCCGCGTAATCCATCAGCAGAAGCACAAAGAATACAGCGACATTGGCCAGCACCAGTTGGCTGGTAACCCCGCTAAAGCTCGGGAAGGAGAGAGACGGGAAACCGGTGCGGGGAAAGCGTGCCATGACTTCTTTTGTAAGACTAACGCTTTTCACCCCGGTTCGCGGTACGATTTGATCTCTGGTAGGAGTTCCTTGACGTCCGGCGTGTTCTCCCGGAAACTAGCCAAGCCGCCTATGCGTTACAGTCACCATCAACATCTCTATGCTCCGTGAAAGGAGAGCTATTATGCCCGTTTGTCAGGAATGCGAAAGCGTCCTCGATTTCGATCCCGACGAAGTAGAAGAAGGCGACGTCGTGGTCTGCGATGAATGCGGTACCGAGTTTGAAGTGGTAGCCACAGAACCCCTTGAACTCTCCCAGGTAGACGCGGACGGTTACGAGGATGAAGATGAAGAAGTAGCCGATGAGGAAGAGGAATGAGGTTGAAGGTATTTCTATTACTGCTGCTGACGTGGGCAGCAGCCGGGCCACTAAGCTTTAGCCAAAGTCTGGCGCAGTCGATGCGCGTGGTGCAGGGCCTGGTGCTGAATGCGGATAGTCAGCCGCAGCAAAACGCTGTCGTTTACCTGCAGGACCAGAAGAGCCTGCAAGTAAGGACCTATATTACTGAAGCGGATGGACGTTATCGCTTTGGGCAGCTGAGCTCAGAAGTGGATTATCAACTCTGGGCAGAGTACAAAGGTCACAAGTCCAAGACCAGGGCGATCAGCTCGTTCGACAGTAAGAAGGAACTAAACTTCGATTTGAAAATCGATAGCAAATAGAAAACCCAGGTCTCAAGGACTGAGACCTGGGTTTTACGTTCTACTTGTGGAGCATCTACTCGTGTAACGCTCTACTCGTGTTCCAGGCGCTTCCAGTTGACCAGATCACCCAGTGTGGTGGTGGAGCTTGAGACCGGCTGCTTGTAAGCTTCCACATCGGCCCGGCTGGCTTCTTCGCCCACCGCCCGCAAACTCAGGCCGACTTTCTTCTCATCCTGGTTCATCTTGATGATTTTGAAGTCGTGCTCCTGGCCTGCCTCAAGCTTGATCGGCTGACCGTTTGCGTCGGCGGCTTCGGAGACATGGCACAGGCCTTCGACACCTTCCGCAATCTCAATGAATGCTCCAAATTGAGCCGTGCGCAGTACCTTGCCCTTGACCACGTCACCCACGCGATGCTGGGCGAAGAACGTCTCCCAAACATCGGGTTGCAATTGCTTAATACCGAGTGACAGGCGGCGATTCTCCGCTTCTACCCCGAGAACCACAGCGCGAACCTTCTCACCCTTCTTGAGAATCTCAGAAGGATGCTTGACCCGCTTGGTCCAGCTCAGGTTGCTGACGTGCACCAGGCCATCAATACCGTCTTCGATTTCAATGAAGGCGCCGAAGTCGGTTAGGTTACGTACCCGGCCTTCGACAATCGTGCCCGCGGGATACCGCTCGGAGAGATGCTCCCAGGGGTTCTCCAGCAGCTGTTTCATGCCCAGAGAAATACGACGATCGTTGGGATTCACGCTCAGAACGACCGTCTCTACCTCGTCACCTGGCTTCACCAGCTTCGAAGGATGCTTCATCCGTTTGGACCAGGTCATCTCGGAGACGTGCACTAATCCCTCAATGCCCTGCTCCAGCTCGACAAAGGAGCCGTAATCGGTCACGCTCAGCACCCGTCCACGCACCCGGGCGCCGATGGGATAACGTTCCACCGCGTCCAGCCAGGGATCGGGAGTCAGTTGCTTGAATCCCAGGGAGACCCGCTGCTTTTCCTTGTCAAACTTGAGTACTTTTACCTGGATTTCATCGCCGACGTTAACCAGGTCGCGGGGATGGGTCAGCCGTCCCCATGACATATCGGTAATGTGCAACAGGCCATCGATACCGCCCAGGTCGACAAACGCCCCGTAGTCGGTCAGATTCTTCACTGTGCCGGTCAGGACCGCGCCCTCTTCCAGGTGTTCCAGCGTCATGCTGCGCTTGGAGGTCTGCTCTTCTTCCAGCAGTTCCTTACGTGAGACCACAACGTTGCCGCGTTTCTTATTCAGCTTGATGACGCGGACTTCGATCTGTTGCCCAATGTACCCGTCAAGATTACGGACCGGTCGAATTTCCAGCTGGGAGCCAGGCAGGAATGCCTTGATGCCTATGTCGACCGTGAGACCGCCCTTGACCCGTCCTAACACAGTACCGATCACCGGAGTCTTGTCGTTGGCTGCGCGTTCGATCGCATCCCAAACGCGATGGCGCTGGGCTTTGTCATAACTCAGCAGGAAGCCGCCTTCGGCTTCTTCGCGCTCCACGACTACTTCCACGGTGTCGCCGGCCTTCAGTTTTGGCTGGCCGGTGTGATCAAGTACTTGCTCCAGGGGAATAAGCCCCTCGGACTTGAGCCCCACATCCACCACTACGTGCTTATCCGTCAGCTTGATGACGGTGCCGGTCACGACGTTATCGTCGTAGGCCTGGGCGGCGGCTTCTGCGGCTTGCTCGCGGTCGAACGATTCCAGCGCGGCGGCGAAATCTTCCATGCCGGTCATTTCGGTTTCATCCTGACCGGAATGGCTGACGACGGGCTTGGGATCAACGACGCGGTGAGGCACGCTGGCGGCTTCAGCTTGCGGGTTGGAGTTATGGTTTTCGGACTGATCAAAGTGATCCGCCGGTGCTTCAAGCGTTGGGGTTTCCGTTTCGGTGTTCAGGTGTGTGCTCTCGGTTCGTTCAGGATTTAGGACGTCTGCCATGAATGCCAGCTCCGGATTCTCGATCGGTAATTGCCGATCCGTCCATCACTACAGGTATCAGATGAATCACATCGTCCCGGTCTTCAGAAATATTGACCGAAGTTCCCCGTGATCCGTACCCGCAGCTTGCTTCGCCGGACTTTGTTTGCAGGCATGGTCAGCGAAGTAGGGCACCGTAATTTTACTCTCCCCCAACAAACGTTCGGAGGGAGACTGTCAGTGTAGCCGGACGAAATGGCTTGGCACTTAAATCAGTCTCCGGTAGGAGCATCCGGGAGGGGGGTAAAGCAAGAGCGGCGATGGATGTCTACGCCGAATCCTCTACGTAGACCCTTCATACACAACTATAGCAACCGCTGGGAAAGTGTGTCAACGAACTCCTGTGCAATTCAAACCCGCGGAAAGGGCCTGAAAATGCGGCGAAACGCCTATTTTCATTGCCTTGTCATCGACTGGTGTGGACAAGCTCACGCAATTGTGCCGTGAGTGTTTTCACGCTGTCGCGCCTCCGTATACTTGAGGCGCATGGACTATCTCTGGACGCCCTGGCGCTACGCTTACCTGGTCGACGCGGAGCAGGCTGACAAACGTGGTCGTAAAGGTGTCTCCCCCGCATTGGCTGCGTGGCCGGGTGACTGTCATTGCGTCTTTTGTAACCTGATTGCTGCCACAAGGTTCGCAGTCGAGCACGGTATGGCTGCCATCGACGCAGACCTGGCGGCCAACATCGTATTTCGCGCCCGGCACAGCTTCATCTGTCTCAACGCCTTCCCCTATTCTTCCGGCCACGTCATGATCGTCCCTTATGCGCACCAGGACTCGCTTGCCAACCTGGAATCGGCTGCTGCGCTCGAGATGATGACCCTGGCCCAGCAGACGGAGGCGGTTCTGCGCCAGGTGTACTCGCCACAGGGCATCAACATGGGGTTGAACCTGGGGCAGGCCGCGGGAGCGGGTATCTCTGAACATTTGCATATGCATGTTCTGCCCCGCTGGCTGGGCGACTCCAACTTCATGACCGTGATCTCGGAAACCCGGGTGTTGCCGGAAACCCTGGACCTTACCTGGCAACGCCTCCATGAGGCTTTCAATGGCGCTTGATTGGAGCTTAAGCATTTGCTTCTCGCGCTACGAAAATGGCTAGGGTAACTCCGGCTGATCCTCCAGTTCCAGCGTCTCCTGTTGAGCCAACTCGAGTAGTCCCTGGGGGATCTGCTTGGTAGGCTTAACTCCAAGCGCTCTCAGCATTTCTGCTTGCCGGATCACATTCCCGGATCCGGTATGCAGCTTGGACAAGGCGTCCGCATAGCTGGACTGCGCCTGGTCCAGCCGCTCGCCGATCTTGGTAAAGTCAGCCACAAATCCGGCCAATTTGTTGTAGAGTTCCGCCCCCCGCCGGGCAATCTCCTCCACGTTGTGCTTCTGCTGCTCCTGCCGCCAGAGAGAAGCGACCGTGCGCAGGACGAACAGCAGCGTGCTGGGACTAACCAACAGAACATTCCGCTGCCAAGCGTGCTCCCACAGCTTCTCATCCTGGGAAATCGCCAGCATGAAGGCCGACTCGAACGGCAGGAACATAATCACGAAATCGATCGAGTTAAGCCCGTAGAGCGCCTGGTAGTTCTTGTCTGCCAGGCTGCGGATGTGAGTGCGCACCGAACTGCAGTGACTGTCGGCGGCCAGGGATCGTGCTGCTTCGTTTTCCGCGCTGTTGTAGGCCGCATGGTGAACCAGTGAAACCTTGGAATCGATGATCAGGTGCCGGTCGCCCGGAAGGTGGATGACTACATCTGGCTGCGATCGCGACCCGTTTTCCCCCGCGTAGCCTTGCTGGGCGTCGTATTCATGTCCCGGACGAAGACCGGCCGCTTCTAAAGTCCGCTCCAGGATCAACTCTCCCCAGGCGCCCTGGGCTTTGCTCGAGCCCCGCAACGCAATCGTCAGGTTGTTTGCCTGGTCGCTGATCCGGGTGTTCGACTCGAACAGCTTATCGATGTGGGCGCTCAGCTTCTCGCCGCCCCTTACCTGCTCCATGCGCGCGGCTTCGACCTTGGCCTGAAAATCCTCCAGCCTGCTCTTGAGCGGCTCGAGAACCTGGCCCAGGCTGGATTGATTCTGTTCCACGAAACGCTTCGATTTCTCCTCCAGAACCTCACTGGCCAACGCCTTGAAGGTCTCAGGCAGACTCACCCGCATCTGCTCCACCACGCGCTCGGTGGCGGCGTGCCGTTCTTCGAGCCGGGCAATGGTGGCTCTGTGCTCAGCGTCGTCCCGCAGCGCTTCGTCAAGACGGGCACGGGTGTTGGTCAATTGATCGACCATGGTTTTGGAGGATTTCTCAAAATTCGCGCGCTCAGAGCTGGTTCGGCTGCGGTCAAAATAGGTAGCTACCACGATGCCGGCCACAAAAGCGCCGGCGGCTGCAACAAAGAGTGTGATCATTCCGGGAAACATCGCCATCCGCTTTTTTGACTTTACTCGTCATCACGGTGGAGATGGCCTCAAAGATGCCGGGGAAGCAAAGGAGTGCCCCGCTTTACACGGCTTTACACCACTGGGACCGCTCAGTAGACTGAGAACTTTGGGGCCGTGAACTGCGCGGGTTGCGGACAAGGCCGTTTTTCCTGTTGTTGTCTCCTGCCAGGAATTGGCTTCCGGCGCAGCCGGTTCTCTTCGGACCATCTGCAAAGCCAGATCCATTTCTTTGGCAGGCGGCGCCTGGAGGAAAACCGGAACGACCGCCTGACCGCCTTCTCGGACCGCTCATTTGATCAAGGGTATTAACCCGCTAACGAGTTGTTTCTTATAGACAGGAGAAGGAATGGCAACAGCAGCAGTGGAAGAAAAGGTAAAGCAGATTATCGTTGAGCAACTGCAGGTCGATGAAGCTGAAGTGACCCCCAGTGCCTCTTTTCAGGAAGATCTGGGAGCAGACTCACTCGACGTTGTCGAACTGGTGATGCAGTTCGAAGAGGCCTTTGACCTGGAAATTCCGGACGAAGACGCGGAAAAAATCAAGACCGTGAAAGACGCCACCGAATACATCGAGAAAAACGCGAAAGGCAGTAAGTGAGTTGGCAAGAAGGGTGGTTGTTACCGGTATCGGGATGTTGTGCGGGGTAGGTAATACCGCGCCCGAAGTCTGGAACAACCTGTTGGCCGGTAAGAGCGGAATGGCTCCCATCACCAGCTTCGATACAACGGGTTTTTCCGTAACATTCGCAGCCGAGGTGAAAGGCTTTAATCCGCTCAACTTTATGGATAAGAAGGAAGCGCGCAAAATGGGGCGCTTCATCCATTTCGCGCTTGCCGCGTCCCACGAAGCCCTCCTGCACTCAGGTCTGAAGATCGATTCGTCGAATGCCGAGCGAGTCGGCGTACACATTGGGTCCGGCATAGGCGGATTCGACGTGATTGAGCGCGAGCACACCGCCATGCTCAATGGCGGCCCACGAAAGATTTCACCGTTTTTTATTCCAGCCACCATCGCCAACCTGGCGGCCGGCCAGGTGAGTATTCGCTACGGCGCGCTGGGTCCCAATGAGGCCACCGCCACGGCCTGCACCACCAGCGCCCATTCCGTGGGCAACGCCTTTCGCACCATCGAGCGCGACGATGCGGATGTGATCATTGCCGGTGGTGCGGAGGCAGCCATTACGCCAATGGGCGTAGGCGGCTTTGCTGCGATGCGCGCGCTCTCTACCCGCAATGAAGATCCCCAACATGCCTGCCGTCCATTCGATAAAGACCGCGACGGCTTTGTCGTTGGGGAAGGGGCCGGCATCCTGATCCTGGAGGAACTGGAACATGCCCGCGCCCGTGATGCGAATATCCTGGCCGAGATCATTGGCTACGGCATGAGCGCGGATGCTTACCACATCACCAGCATGGCGCCCCAGGGCGAAGGTTGTCTTCGAGCGATGAAGAATGCCCTGCGCAGCGCCAAGCTGGAGCCTGCCGACGTGGACTATGTCAATGCCCATGCCACTTCCACTCCGCTGGGAGATGCTCTGGAAACTGCGGCGATCAAGCATCTGTTCCAAGAACACGCGACCAGCGGCAAACTCCGGGTAAGCTCGACCAAGTCGATGACTGGTCACCTGCTGGGCGGCGCCGGCGGCCTGGAGGCCGGCATCACCATCATGGCCCTGCAACGCCAGATCGTTCCGCCCACTACCAACCTTGACGACCCTGATCCGGTTTGCGATCTGAACTACACCGCCAACAAGCCCCAAACCGCCCCACTCAATGTGGCGCTCTCCAACTCCTTTGGCTTTGGGGGAACCAACGGTGCGCTCATTTTCCGGCGCTGGCAATAATAGAGGCGCTCTACCACTTTGGTGGGATGCGAGATGAGTCTCTTGGTTCGGGAGTGGTTTAAAACGGGAAAATCGCCCTCCAATCGTGGGATCATTAGTCAGTTGAGCGGTGGAGCGAGGCAGATTGAAGCGAATCGCCACAGAGTTAGTTTGTGTTTTTTCCGCTGCGGCTTCCTTTGCGGCGTGCACCAGCACCATACCCGTCGATCGGGAGAAGAAAGACTCGCAGGCGGTGATTGTTGGTACGGTTGTGTCCTCGCATCTCGTGCCGCAATCCTGGGACAGCCTGGACGGCACCGAATATGTGGTGCACATCGATCAAAAGGTTAAAGGCAAGCAAACCGGCGAGATCACTATTTTCAGCGAACACACCGAAAATGGTTTGACCCTGCAGGCCGGCAAACAGTACCTGCTCTTTCTCACCAACAACTACACCCACTGGATGATCAATACATGTGGCAACTCCGGTCCTGTAGACGGGGAGAGCAGCGTCATCAGGCAGCTGGTCCACGGTAGCGGCGACTAAGCCAACCGCGCCTCGCAAGAGTTATTTCTCCGAAGAACCTGCTCACGGAGTTGGAAGGAAGGCCACGGCTTCAGCCGTGCCATAAATGACGTTGTCATACCCGGCTTTAGCCGCTGAGGTACGTTCTTCTATCCTCTAAATTCTCGTATGCGCTGGTAAAAAGATGCCCTCAGGGGCTAAAAGCCCGGGAACTCTCAACAAAATACGGCGCGCCTGAAGCCGTGCCCTTTCTCCCAGCAGCAAGAACCCGTGACAGTTTCTTAATAAGACTTTTCAGTACCCTGGTGCAAACCTAAGTACCAAACCGCCGTTTCCCGCCTTGTCTTTTCTCCACCACCCCATTCGCCACACTCCCGGTGGCATATATTGCAAACGCAGGAACTTACCCGTCTACCCTGAACCCTCCATTACCTTAGGCGACCAATATCCCTCCGAAGTAAGGGCGTTTCAAAACAATACAATTGCCATCCCCCGTTAGACACGGCAATCTACCACTTAAGCAGTACACATACAACTTACGTGGTACCGCAAAAATTTTAGTTGTAGCCCCTTAAGGAGGGTTTGTGAAAAAGCTTGCTATTGCAGTTATTGTCTGCCTGAGTGTTGCCCATGGTTTCGCCCAATGCAAGACCGAACGTGTCAGCGAACGCAAGGAGATGCATATGGCATCTGCCGTCGTCGTGGGTACGGTAACGGCAGCGCAACCAGTTCCGGAATCGTGGGATTTTCTGGACGGTGTGAACTATACGGTTCGCATCGATGCCAAAATCCGCGGTAAGGCGAAGACCAACACCGAGGTGACCGTGTTCAGCGAAAACAGCCCTCGCTTCTTCGCCATGTATGTAGGCCAGCAATACGTACTTTATCTGCAGCCCCAATACGGCCGGAACCAGGTCGACAATTGTGGCAATTCGCACGCGACAACCGATGATTCTGCTTCGACCAAACAGCCGAAGACGGTTGCCAGCAGGGGCTTCTAAGTTTGCAGGACCGTTCGTCTGCCTTGGAGAGGGGTACCGCACACGCGGAACCCCTCCTTTTGTTTCAGCCTACTGCAACAGAGCTCCGTTTTCCGGTTCAGTCTTTGCCTCTTCCGGCGGAATAACCACCGCCGCCGCCACCTTGTCTTCATCCTCAAGATGCAGCAGCCGGACACCCTGGGTTGACCGCCCTGCAGCACGGATGGTCTTGGTATCAATGCGGATGATCTTGCCGTATTGACTGATCACCATCAGCTCGGAGCTGTCATCCACCAGCAGGATTGCACTCACCTTGCCATTGCGGGAAGTTGTCTTTACGTTGATGACGCCGCGGCCGCCACGAGTCTGCAACCGGTACTCGTCCACATCCGTGCGCTTGCCATAGCCCTGCTCGGTGATGGAAAGGATCAGCGAGGGCGAATGCTCTCCGGCGCCATTCTTCTTACGTTCGAGTGGGGTAGCGGCCAAACCGACCAGGTAGTCGCCTTTGCCTAGATCGATGCCACGGACGCCATAAGCAGGACGGCCCATGGAGCGGACGTCGTTTTCTCCGAAGCGAATAGCCATACCCAAGTGGGTCGCGAGGAAAATGATCTGGTTGCCATCCGTACGGCAAGCGCCGATCAACTCGTCATCGTCGTCGATGCCGATGGCAATGATGCCGCGCGCCATCACATTGCAAAAGTCTTTGAGCGGAGTCTTCTTAACCGTACCCTTACGGGTGGCAAAGAAAATAAATTTGCCTTCCTCTTCCAGGTTGCGCACCGGCAGAATGGTGCGCACATTCTCTCCCGGTTGCAGGCTCAGCAGGCTGGCCATGGATTTGCCCTTACCGGCGGCGCCGACATCGGGAATCTCATACACCTTGAGCCAATAAACCCGCCCGGTGTTGGTGAAGCAAAGCAGATACGCATGGGTAGAGTCGACGATGAGCTGGGAGACGAAATCCTCTTCCCGCGTCTTCATGCCCAGCCTTCCCGTGCCGCCACGCCGCTGCTGGCGGTAGATGGAGATCGGCGTGCGCTTCAGATAACCGGAATGGGAAACAGTGACGGCAACCTGTTCGTCCGCGATCAGATCTTCCAGTTGCAGCTCGGCTGTCTCATCCAGAATCTGGGTGCGGCGCTCGTCGCCGAACTCCTTGCGCGCTGCCTCCAACTCCTTGATGATCACCGCGCGCAGCTTCGGTTCCGACGCCAGAATGGCTTCGTACTCGGCAATCCGTTCGCGTACATCGACCAGTTCCTTGAGAATTTCGTCGGTGGAAAGCTGGGTCAGGCGATACAGCTGCAATTCGAGGATAGCGTCGATCTGCCGGTAGGTCAGGCCGGGCTCGCGCTCCGGACCAGTGACGATTCCGGTGTCAAGCTTGATCACGATATCTTTGGAAAGCGAAAAGCGGCGCAGGTTTTCTCGTGCTTCTGCGCGCGATCCGGAAGCCCGGATAATGCGAATGACCTGCTCGATGTTATCCAGGGCTATCTTCAAGCCCTCGAGAATGTGTTCGCGCTCGCGAGCTTTTTTGAGCAGGAACGCCGTGCGCCGGCGAACCACATCCACCCGGTGGTTGATGAAGTGGCGGATGGCGTCATGCAGAGCGAGTTCCCGCGGCTGGCCATTGACCACCGCGAGAAAAATCATGGAAAAACTCTCTTGCATCTGGGTGTGCTTGTAGAGTTGGTTCAAAACGATCTGCGCTTCGGCGCCGCGCTTAAGCCCAATGACGATGCGCATTCCGTCGCGGTCACTCTCGTCGCGGAAGTCGTCTTCGGAAATGTCGGTGATGACCTTCTCGTTGACCAGTTCGGCGATGCGCTCGATCAGTTTCGACTTGTTGACCTGATAGGGGATCTCGGTGACGATGATGGCCTGCCGCCCGCCCTTTAGCTGTTCAATCGCCGCCTTGGCGCGCATCAGGAAGCGCCCGCGCCCAGTCTTGTAAGCCTGGGCAATCCCGCTGCGGCCGTAAATGAAGCCACCAGTTGGGAAGTCCGGGCCCTGTACGTGCTGTAAAACCTCGGCCAGACCAGCCTGCGGATTCTTAACCAGCTCGATGGTGGCGCTGATCACTTCGTTCAGATTGTGAGGCGGGATATTGGTCGCCATGCCCACCGCAATGCCGTTCGAACCGTTCACGATCAAGTTGGGAACGCGCGTTGGCAGCACCGTTGGTTCCAGGGTGCTCTCGTCGTAGTTGGGGACAAAGTCGACCGTATCCTGATCGATGTCGGCCAACATCTGCCCGGCAATGCGCGTCATGCGGGCCTCGGTGTAACGCATGGCCGCCGGCGGGTCGCCGTCCACAGAGCCGAAGTTGCCCTGGCCATCCACCATGGGGTAACGCATGCTGAAAGGCTGCGCGAGCCGCACCATGGTGTCGTAGATGGCTGAGTCGCCGTGCGGGTGATATACACCCATGGCCTGACCGACCACCTTGGCGCACTTAGCGTACTTCTTATTAAATTCCAGGCCCATCTCATGCATGGTGTAGAGAATTCTGCGATGGACTGGCTTGAAACCGTCTCGAATGTCAGGAAGCGCGCGGCCGATGATGACCGACATTGAGTAGTCGAGGTACGACCGCTTCATCTCGTCTTCAATGTTGATGGGGATGAGGCGAGTTCCCGGGCCGTCTGGCGGGTTGCCGTCGCTGCCGTTGGGACCTAGAGGGAGTTGAGGATTTTGATCGTCTGCCATAAGAAGGTGGGCCTTGGACGGGGATTAAATCTGCGGTCGAGGGCTACTTAGATGATACGTGTTTCTGGCTCGCCCAGCAAGGCGGTGGGGCCACTCTAAGTCTTTTTCTTTGAATAATTTGTCTATCTCACAACAGGGACAGAACGCTCATCGCTGCCTCCAGTGCCAACAGGCAACCGGCGAGCGCCAAAAAGACGCGCCGGTAGCGGGTTTCAAGGAAATCCGCAAACACCCCGGCGATGAAAGTGAGCAGAAAAGGGAGCGCCCACAAAGTCGGCTCGCTTGAAATGCCAGGAGTGATCAGGGTGAAGAACAGCAGGGCCAGAAACAACGGGACGGTGTTGCCGAAGTAGCGCGATCGGGGCGTGGGTATATAGAGCAGCAGACAAGTTGCAGTAGCCACGGTGATCGCGGCATTGGGCAGGCTAAGAAACCAGTGACGTGCGGGCGCAAGGGAAAACCAGATGCGTCCCGCGCCGCTGCGGACGAAATAGCTGAAGGCATCCGGGCTGAAATCATAGCAAGCGAAGAGAAACAACAAAGTTCCCACGCTGGCTGCCAACATGATGGGAATAATGTACGCGCGCCTACCCACCGCCAGGTATGCCATCAAGCCAATCGACAACAGCAGCGCCAATAGAAAAGCGGCCACGTGCGACGCTGCCGTAAACCCGAGCGTCAAGGTAAGGAGCACGATCCGTGAGCGCCACTTGCGCGGCGGCCCTTGCATCGCATGGGCAACGCCCATCGCTGTGTAGAGTGAGGCAAACAGTCCAAACGCGGTGAGAATTTCATTGTTCGGATAGGTACAGGCGTGGATCACGGCGGGAGAAAAGCAATACAACGACAGCGCGATAAATCCGCCATAGTTGCCGAACAAACGCCGCGTAACCCACCACAACGCGCCCCCCAGGACAATCCCGGTGAGCAGGAACCCGCTATGCAGCAGCAGCAGAACGTAACCGAGTTCGTGGCGCATCTCCCAGGTCGACGTGTCCGCGGCCTGACCAGCAAGCACGCGCTCGAGCGTGAGCGGGAGCCCGGCAATACGATACCCGAGCGTGCCATCGTGGATGTTGCCGCAGCTGGTGAAGTAACCAGCCAGGGGGTTTGGCTTCTCCCACATTTCCCGGCCACAGCGAGCGAAGTCGTAGTCGCGTGAAGTGAGCGTCTGGTGGTGGAATACCCACAGGCACTGCGCCAGCAACAGCAGCAGCAGCACGGCTGCGAGTTGTTGCGGGCGATTGAATTGGAAGCCGGAAATCTTGGGCATGAAGGGCGGGCTTCCTAGAGCCGGGGCATGGTGAAGTGAGTATGCGGCAAGTACTGCCCCGCATTCGGAAAGCCGAAGATTCTGCCGTAGCTGGTGTAGCCGATTTCGCTGGTCCAGAACCAGAGCCATTTCCAAAGCGGAAAATCCGGCGGCCACGGCGCAGGATCCATTCGCCAGGCGAGAGGATAGTGGCTGAAGATCAGGCTGGCGCGGCGAATATGGGGAGGGGAGGTGACCACCAGGGCAGAGGTCCAGTCGTGCGCCTGCATCAGCTGGTAGGCGTAAAACGCGCTCTGAATGGTGTTCCGCGATCGGTCTTCCGTCAACAGCGCAGAAGCGGGGACACCCTGGGAACGAGCAAACTGCATCATCACCTGGGCCTCAACAAAATCGTTCTTGACCGCGCCTCCGGTGAGCAGCAAGCGCGGTGCAACTCCCGCCCGGTACTGGCGAATTCCCTCGAGCAACCGCGATTTTGCTTGCGGCCCGATCGATCCGTCGTCCTTCGCTGGATTGCCCAGAACCAGAATCACATCGAACTGTGCCTGCTGGGTGTCCTGTATGGGTATGGAGAAATAAATAATGGAGAAGCAGGCAATTGCCGTTGCCAGCAGAATTCCGAAAATACGCAAAATCCGAAGGCGTTCCAGCCCCGCAATCGAAACCATAGATGCAATGATTCTAGCGACTCTGCGCGGGGGGCTGCTTGAAACCGCTCAATCTGCATACGACCGGACCTCTCGTGCAATCTTTGCCTCTTGCTCCGCTCTGACCTTACTCAAGTCAAAAGTCTGCTGAAGATTCAACCAGAATTCGGGACTGGTTCCGAAGTAGCGCGCCAAACGAAGAGAGGTTTCCGGAGTGATGGCGCGGCGTCCATACACGATCTCGCCGATACGGGTCGCCGGAACTCGGATTTCCAGCGCGAGCTTGTGCTGGCTGATCTTGAGCGGCTTCAGGAATTCCTCGGACAGAACCTCGCCTGGATGAGTCGTAATCCGCTTCTTCACTTTGACCATGGTTCGCCTACCTCGTTTTACTACTTCTACGGCATTGTCTTCACGACACAAAACCAGAGCCGTTAGTGATTTGCTAATCTGAACCCAATGTCTGCTGGTAAAAGTGACGCCGACCGGCTGGTTTCCGCCGATCGGGCAGAAGACGACAATTCGTTCGAACTCAAGCTGCGACCCAAGTGGCTAGGGGAGTTCATCGGCCAGGAGAAGGCCAAGGAGCAGTTGGGAATTGCCCTCGAAGCAGCGAAGTCACGTGGCGAAGCATTGGACCATGTGCTGCTGTTTGGGCCTCCGGGCCTGGGAAAGACGACCCTGGCGACCATCATTGCCAACGAGATGGATGTAGGTTTTCAGCAGACCTCGGGGCCCGCACTGCAGATCCAGGGGGATTTAACCGCGATCTTGACCAATCTGCGGGATCGCCAGGTTTTGTTTCTGGACGAAATTCATCGTCTGCAGCCGGTGCTGGAGGAAAAGCTCTACACCGCGCTCGAAGACTACAAGCTGGACATCATCATCGGCCAGGGACCGGCGGCTCGGACCCATGTGATGGAAATCAAGCCGTTCACGTTCATTGCCGCCACAACGCGCCCGGGGCTGCTTTCTTCGCCCCTGCGCTCGCGTTTTGGAATCCTGCTACGGCTGGAGTTCTATACCGAAGACGAACTGCGCTACATCGTAGAGCGTTCGGCCGAAGTGTTGAACGTGCCCATCGATCGGGACGGAGCCGCGGAGATCGCCTTGCGTTCACGGGGAACACCGCGCATCGCCAACCGGCTCTTGCGGCGGGTTCGTGACTATGCCCAGGTGCGAGGCACTGGCAGCATTGATCGCGCAACTGCAGAAGCCGCCTTAAAGCTCCACGGGGTGGACGCTCACGGCTTCGATGACCTCGACCGTCGATTACTGCTGACCATCATCGAGAAGTATGACGGGGGCCCGGTAGGACTGAATACCCTGGCAGCGAGCCTTGCAGAAGAAGAAGATGCCCTGGAGGAGGTCTACGAGCCTTTCCTAATCCAGATCGGATTTCTGGATCGCACTCCACGTGGACGGGTAGCTACCCGGCTGGCCTACCAACACTTCGGTTTGCCGTTGCCCGGCCGCCAGACACCACTTTTCTAAAGAGGCTGCGGAAAAAGTCGCAAACCGCATCAGAAGCGGCCACCAGGGCTAAAGCCCTCAATTCATATGTCCGGGCGTTTTCCGCGGGATTAAAAGCCCGCTCCCCCGGACTAAAATCCGGGGCTTCCACCCAACCCACTCTCCCGGGACTGAGGTCTGACATATTGTCGACTGCCGAAAAATTCGGGATCGAGCAGGACTGGCAAGGGCTAAACAGGGCTGCGGATAAATGTCGCTAACCGCTTGAGAAGCTACTACTGCGCGCCGCTCTTGAAAAGCTGTTCTGCCAAAAAGTTCTGTACCCGAGTCTGGTCGCGCATGACTTCGTAATACGCGGCTCTTAGTAGCTGGGACCTGCTGTCACGCAGCTGCTGACGAATGTCCTGTTGTACCCGCGGATCATTGAGCTCGCGCTGCCCGGCCGGTTCCTTTTCTATGAGCTTGTAGATCGCGTACCCTGCGGGCGACTTGGCGCCTGGCGCCCCCAAGGGAATGATGTCCGTGATCTGCCCCGGCTGAAGCTTCGCAATCGCAGCGAAGATCGGCGGATACTGGCCGCGAAGGGTCGATTCCGGGACGAAGCCCATATTCCCACCGTTATTTGCGTCATTGGTGTTCTCAGAAAGGTTCTGCGCCAGGGTCGCGAAATCTTGTCCGCTTTCCAGTTGATTGTGGATCATCTCAATCTTCCTGCGCGCCTCGGTGTCGCTGCCGGCCTTACTGTTCTGTAAATTGGCGCCTTGCTGCATCTTCGTTGGCTGCGAAGTCACGACGATGTCAGCGATGTCATACCTCGGCTCGATGAAGTTGAACTGGGTCTTGTTCGAGTTATAGAAATTTGTGACGTCTGCGTCGGTGATGTTGATCCGCGAGTTCACTTCCTTGTTCAAGAGCTTTTGAGCAGTCAGGTTGCGCCGTATCTGCACCCGCAGTTCGTCCAAGGACAAACCCGAGGCCTGCAGCTTCTTATCCCATTCTTCCTGGGTGTAAGGCGCCTTCATTTCCGCCTGCTTGGCGTCCACCTCTTCATCGCCGGCCACCAGGTTCATCTTCTTCGCCGCTTGCTGCACAATCTCATCGTCAATCAGCGACTTCAGGATGCCGAGCCGTGTAGCCTCGGCCTGCTCCCTGCTGGGTTGTTCCTTGTTGTTTCCGAGGTTATCGTGGTAGAGCTTCTCCACCTCTGAGGAATGGATCGGTTGTCCATTGACCGTTGCCACCACGTCTGGCCCATAGCTCTTCTTGCACCCTACAACACTGCTCGCCAGCAGGATGCTTATCGAGGCGCAAGCAAAAAGTGTGCGCATCCGGATCGGTTCCAGAAAAGTTTCCAAAGGTCTTTCTCCTCGCGCTTGCATGTTTTTACTTGGGGGACTGCGGAGCAGGTTTCTTGGTCGTTTCCGCAACCTGGGGAGGCGGCTGCACACCCGATTCTCGCAGTGCCCGGTCGATGGCTGTCCAAACCTCTGCCTGCGGCAGCGCCCCGGCAATGCGTTCGCCGTTAATGAATAATGTCGGCGTACCATTCACGCCCAGGCTGTCGCCCTGCTTCATCGAAGCGCGGACCGCGGCCTCATCTTGTTTGGCGATGCACACGTCCAGTTTCGCCCCATCCAGTTTGGACCGCTGGCCCTCCTCACGGGTTAGCTTGTCCAGCGTCTTAAATGCCAGTTGTGAGTCATGTGCCGGGCCGGTGACCTCGTCCCCGTGAGTGTGCACATAATCCACAAACCTCCAGTAAGCTTCCCCGCTCTGGTCGGCCAGGCAGTTAGCGTCTACTGCCGCATGCATGGCCCAGGGATGGATTTCTACCAAAGGATAGTCCTTGTAATAAAACCTGATCAGGCCCTTATAGCGGTCAAGCGTTGCCGGGAAAAGCTGCGCATGCATACGAGCGCAATAAGGACACTCCAGGTCGTCGAAATTGACGATGGTGACTTTGGCCTCCTGGGTCCCCCGCAAAGGGCGGTTCTGGGTCGAGATCATGTCTGATGGGCTGTGACTGATGTCGAACCTCTCCAGGCGCGCAACCGTGTTGCCGTCGCTGGAGAGAAGAAAATTCACCACCGTTTGCTTGCCGTTAGAAGAGAAAGTGATGGGTAGGGTTTCAAACCCCGGAAACTCGCTTTTGCTGGTCGCTCCGATCGCCACATCGACAGTCGGGGGCACTTCGAATTGCGAGCGCACCAGGACTTCTATTCTCCGGTTCAGCTGCGGAATGGGGGCGGGGGAAGCGTTATTTGTTGCGCTACTGGAGGAACTCTGCGCCTTGCAACCTGCGGACAGAGTAACTAGCAGGCACCAAACCAGGGTACGGCGTACAGACAAGAAGACCACCTTTCCATATCTCCATTAGAGCATTTCTCCTGGAATTGTGTCGCTTTCCGGGGGGAATCAGAAGATTCGTTCCGAATGCTTCAAATTGCCCGCGGCGCCCACCCCGGCCAGCGTGAAGTTGAAGCTGTATTGATTTTCATTGCGCACCGAACCCAGGGCCAGGCGCCGGTATTCGACGGCAAGCCCACAGCAGTCCCAGTTGTAGGAGGTCTGGATGCCTCCATACTGCAAGGCGTCCTGCACAAGGTCATAGCCTGCGTTGGCGGCGACGCTCAACCCGCGCTTGGTGGGAGATCCGTAACCCAGCAGCAAACGTATCTGGTTGTACTTCGTTACCTGGCTGGCCAGGTTGGAAGTGAACGAGGCATTCAGGGTCTGAAGACTGGAATACCCCAGGCTGCCAAACACGCCCGCTCGCCGGTAATCGACAAACACGTTGCTGGCGTTCAGCCGGTGGTTCTTGAAATCGTAGTCCGCATCCCATTCCAAATCCATGTGTTCACTGGTGCGGACATCGAAGCGGGAGATCAACGGGGAGGTGTTGCGCGGACCCTCGAGAAAAGCCACGCCGGTGAGGTCCAGCGAGGAGACAAGCACGTTGCGCCGCAAGGGAACCGCGGCGCCTCCGAAGTACGGGTCGAAGAAGTATTTGGCGGCCAGCTTCCAGGTGATCCAGGCATCGCTATCCCCCCCGCACTCGGTGTAGTCATAGGGCAAATTAATGATCCCGTTAATGGCCGCAGGCACATCCCCGCTACGGCATGGCTTGGGATGCAGGTGCTTGAAGAAGAGTCTCTGCGTGAGGGAATACTCCAACTCGTTGGTGTCGCTCTCCACGTCGACGGTGTCGAAGCGGGGGATGGAAGAGAAATTATTGATCCCGCTGACAAAGCGATAACGCAACTCAGGCTCGATGGTGTGGCGCAGGTCGCTGCCGAAAAGGCGCTCCAGGGCGGGCGCCTTGAAGTCACGCACCAGCACCGGTGGCCGCAGTTCGAAGCTGGCCTCCAGGTCGGCGCGATTGACGGTCCCGTTTCCCTGCACGGGTGTCGTGCTGCTGGGAATCTGGCTTTCGGTGTAATAGGTCTCTCTCGCCGCTACTTCGGGGCGGAATGTCCAGCCGTCGAAGTGGAGGGGCAGCGCGAGGTGAGGGTAAAGATCAAAGCGCCCCAGAGTTCCTGTTTGATAACCCGGCTCACTGCGGCTCAATCCCGCTGCGGAAGTATCCACGCTCCAGCGCGCCGGCACCTGGGGAATCGATCGCTCGATGCTGTCGAAGTCAAGACTGGGCACATGCAGGATGCGAATCTGCGGTGTGTCATAGGTGTTGCCCACCTGGGTAATGCCTTCGAAGTTCTGATAACGGTCGAAGTGCAAGCTTGTCGAGCGTCCTGCATCGTTGTGAGTAAGGAATGCTGATGATGTGACCTGCGATGCGACGGCCAGAGCAAAGGACTCGGCAAATGCCTCGCGGTAGACATAGGAGCTCAGATATTCGCCCGTGGCCACGGCGCGCAGGTGCTCATCCAGATCGAAGTCGCGACGACCGCTAAAGACGATGTCCTGGCCTCCCTGGTTGAGATAGTCGGGAGCCAGGCCCCGGTCGAAGAGAGCCGTAAAGCGCGCGTTCACAAAATCCTCGCCGCGCCCGCGATAGCGGAAGTCACCGCTGGGTGACCAACCGCGCTTGGAGAAGTATTGTGTGCCAAAAGTGGCGTCCGTGCTGCGGTTGATCACCAGGTAAATCGATTCGCCGAGGATCGTTCCTTTAGTCGAAGAAGTACCGAAAACGGGGAGCAGCAGACCGCTTTCCCGGTTATTTGTGTCCACTGGATGGGTGATGTAAGGCATGTAAAGAATGGGCACGCCGAGCAGGGTGAAATAGCTGCTCCTGGCACGAGCTTCTCCATAGTTCACAAAAATCAGTGAAGAGTGAATCTGCCAGTCCGGGTCAGGCAGCAGGCACGAAGTCATCGTCCCGTGGATGATTTGATAGCGTTCCGGGCCTTCCTTGATGAGCACTTTGCCGGTAAAGAGAAATGGGTTGGCGGTGGTGTACACCAGCTTGCGCTTGCTGGCAGAGGGTTGACGGCCAACGCTTCCCGTCACGTTCTCAAACCGGCCGGTTTCCAAATCAAAATTCAGCTTGCCGTGATCGGCAAGAATAAGCTCGTTGTTCCGCCCACCCTGCAGCCTTACATGGCCATCGGCTTCGGCGTCGCCCGTCTCCCCATTGTAGGAGGCCTTATCAGCAGTGAGAATGAAGTCCTTGTATTCAATCCTGACATCACCCGTAAGCAGGTAGACTTCGCCGCGCTTCTCTTGTTGCCTCGATTCAATGCGCACAGGGACACCCGCGGGCGGTGCGGCAACCACTTCAGCGATCGGATAATCAGGCGCGTCAGGCAGTGACGATGGCCCCGAAGCCGAGGGAAACTGCTTGGTCAACGCTTGCGGCCAAACCTGGAGATGACACAGCATTAACGCTGTGATAAACAAAAAGGTGCGGACTCTCATTACCGGGGGCGAGGCTAGGATAGCAAATGGCCCATCTCCAAGGTACCTGATTCCCGCTGCTCTGGTTTAATTCAGGCTCGTTCTCTCGCCTTCATTGCGCTTGCCAATGAAGAAAGAAGCGTGTTTCTGTTTTCTCCGCTCCCATGTCGCTTGAACAAGACACGCATCACCATGTGTGTGTCCGATCCCATTTCGTTTTACGGGGCCACGCAACACGTAGCACTTTAGAGGAGAACAGAAATTGAGTCCGTCTTCGCCAAATGTCGGAGAGAATCTTTCGCAAACGGTCACAGACATTGTGCCGGCATGGAAAAACGAACTGAGCGAGCGCCTGGCAGCGACCCGTACCCGCAGGTTGCTGCGCAACAAAGAGGAGCAGATCGCCCTTCCCGGTCTGGAAGATGCGCGGCGCAAATCCGATTCCCGTGCCGCTCTGCTTGCCGCTAAGGTAGCTCAGCGGTATGCCAACGCTCCTTCTTACAGCGATGCATTAGCTAGTGAGGCGCGAGGCAGGGCAGAGGCAGTGGCGGCCGCACCGGCAAGAGTTGACGATGTTCCTGTCGCTCCGCAACCATCGCCTGAATGCTCCTCTCGAGAGCATTTGAGCGAATCGCTCGCTGAAGAAGAGAATGTACCCGAGTCCGAACTGATGGAGGAAGAGACGGTGTTCGCGGTGGTGGAGCCGCTGGCGGTCAACGTGATCGATTTTCCTCGAGAGCTGGTCGCAGCCCGCAAGTTGCGTCCACGCCTCGCGGAAGGCCCACTGCGTGAGACTTCGCGCGAGGAAAGGGATCAGCTCAAAATTTTCGAAGTGGCGCCGGAAAGCATCTCGCAGACGGTAAGCGTCGGTAAGGTGCCGGCAAATTGGTCCCCCATTCGGCTGGATAATGATGCTATGGACTTACCTCGCAGGGAGTCGCCTACGACCCAGATACCGTTCAAATCCGCGCCCCTGGAAGACCGGATCATGGCCGGGATCTTTGATCTGGCCTTGATCGTCGCCGCTTTCTCTGTATTCGTGTTGGTGTTTGTTGCCTGTACGGCGCATCCGCCTACCGGCAAACCGGCGATGCTGGCCGCCGGTGTAGTGTTGGCAGGGTTCTGTTTGCTCTATCAATACTTGTTTTTCAAGTATGCCGAGGGCACTCCGGGAATGCGCTACGCGAAGATAGCGTTGTGCACCTTTGAGGACGAGAATCCAACCCGCAAGGCCATGTGCAGGCGTGTCTGGTTTTTGTTTCTTTCGGTCGCTCCGCTGGGCCTGGGCTGCGCCTGGGCTCTGTTTGATCCAGATCGCCTCTCCTGGCACGACCGCCTCTCGCGAATCTACCAGCGAAGCTACTCCTAACCCCAAACACCAGAATCCACTTGCACGACATACGAGTGGGTGACCCAGGTCTCGATTTTTGAGACCTGGGTTTACCGGTAGCACCGATTACACAGATAAACCCAGGTCTCAAAATCGAGACCTGGGCCACCCACCTATATTTGAATCCGAACTTAGTTCGGCTGAATTCTTAACCTGCAGGAGCCAACAACGCAGAAGCAGCTGCGCCGATCACTGCAACCTCGGGATTATCGGGCACCACTTCAAGAGAGTAGCTTTGCAACGGGCTCATCTTCACCATCTGCCATAAGTACTCCTTAAGCAGATTCAAATCCAGGAAGCGCACATTCAGCCCGGTGTAATAGAACCTGCCTGGGCCACCCAGATGGATGGACGTGGCCGTAGCGGCGCCCAGACCTCGATGCCAAAGCCGCACGAAGTCCATGCAGCGAGCATCGCCTTTCTTGGCCGCGGCAAACACCTCCTCCGGCTCCATATCGAGAAAGCGCAAACGCATGGCGCGATATCCCATGATGCCTTCCAGGTGGCCTCTGCCACCGCAGCCGCAGTAGGTCTCTTTGGGATCAAGCGTCACTATCGTGTGACCGCCTTCCCATACGCCAGAGACGTAGGGGAAGCGGCCGAATCCGATCCCGTTGCCAATGGTCCAGACGCGCACCAGGCGATCCATCCGGCCCTGGGTGACGGCCAGTCCAGCAGCAACCGCATCCGCATCATTCAGGATCTTCACTGGCGCCACGATCCCCTTCGACTGGAAGATGGCTGCCAGCGATTCAGCGACGTTCGCGCCTTTCAATTGCGCCAGGTTCGGAGAATCCTCACAGATGCCGTCGCGGACGATCCCGGGAATGGCAACCCCGATGGCATCGAATTTGCCTTCGGGATGAAGAGCCAGAACCTGATCGCTAATCAAATGGCAAAGGCTCTCGAAGGGATGCTCGAGCAAAGCTTCGTGGTCGTCAGGGTTCTCTGGAAAAGCTCCCAGCGGCCCAACCAATTTGTGATCTTCGATGAGCCCCGCGACAATTCTCGAGGACACGACAACGCCAATCGTTCTGCCCATGCGCCCTCCCTTCAGTCCGAAGCCCGGGCAAGCCGGTTGATTCCGTTAAATGCTGCTGCCTTATAGCACTCGGCAAGGGTGGGGTAATTGAACACGGTATCGATGAAGTAGTCCAGCGTGCCACCCAGGGCCATCACGGCCTGCCCGATGTGCAGCAGTTCGCTGGCGCCCTCGCCAATGATATGCACTCCCAGCAGGTGCCGCGTCTCCCGATGAAAAACAATTTTCAGCCGCCCGGTGGTGTCGCCTCGGATCTGCCCTCGGGCAATTTCGCGGTAGTAAGCGACGCCTACCTCGTACGGCACATCTTCGTCCGTGAGCTGCTCCTCGGTCTTGCCAATAAACGAAATCTCCGGGATCGTATAAATCCCGTAAGGATAATAACTGGGATTGGATACCAGGCTTTCGTTGCCGAAGGCGCGGGCCACCGCGATACGGCCCTGTTCCATAGAAACCGACGCCAGGCTGGGAAAACCAATCACGTCGCCGACTGCGAAGATGCCCGGCACCTTGGTGCGGAAATCCTTGTCAACCGGGATGCGCCCGCGGTTATCCGGCTCAATGCCGACCGCCGGCAAATTGAGTTGGTCCACATTGCCCGAGCGGCCGACGGCATACAACAAAGCACCCCCGGAAATTCTCTTTTTGCTTTCCAGGTTAGCGACCACGCTGCAATCGGGAAGCTCTTCCACGCTCTCCACTTCCTCCGCCAGGCGCATGGTCACCCGGCTGTCGCGCAGGTGATAGCTGAGCGCTTCCACGATCTCCTGATCGGCAAATTCGAGCAGCTTAGGCCGCTTTTCAATCAGGGTGACGCGCACCCCAAGCGCGGCGAACATGCACGTGTATTCCACGCCGATCACGCCCCCACCCACCACGATCAGCGACTTGGGCAAACTGGGCAGATCGAGAATCTGATCACTGTTGACGATGGAACGCCCGTTGAGGGGAACCCTGGGGGAGTCGGCGGGTTTGGTGCCGGTGGCGATGATAATGTTCTTCGCCTCGTAGGTCTGGGTGCCTCCCTCGTTGGTCACTTTTACATGGGTGGCGTCTTCAAAGCTGGCAATGCCCGGGAGTATATCGATGCCATTGCGCGAAAGCTGCGCCTCGGTCACGTCGATCTCGGTCTTGATCACGTGCTGAACGCGGAAGGCAAGATCCGCCATCGTGATCTTTTCCTTCACCCGGTAATTCATGCCGTAAATGGAACGGTAGTTGTAGCCGGAGAGGTGCATCACGGCTTCGCGCATCGTCTTGCTGGGGATCGTGCCGGTATTGACCGAGACTCCACCCACGGTTCGCATGCGCTCAACCACAGCGGCCCGCTTGCCCAACTTGTTGGCGTAGATAGCGGCCCGCTGCCCCGCCGGGCCCGAACCGATAATGAGTAGATCGTAGCTAATCATGCCTTGTTGGAAGGTTACCGGAAGAATGATGGGAAGAGATTAAATTCCTACTTCTGTGAACCGCACCAAAGCCCGAAATGAAATCAGCTATTTTGTAGCATACGCCGGGTCCATCCGGGCACGCATAAACTCCACTCCATGCAACTCTGCGCCATCACCGACCGCAAGCGAACGACGGAACCCCTTCTTGACCTGGTGGAAGGCTGGTCGAACGGCGGGGTGCATTTCATCCAACTGCGGGAGAAGGATCTTGATGCGCCGTCCCTCCAGTCCCTCGTCCAGGAACTCAGCGCAAGGATTAACCACCGCAGGTCAAAGTTGCTGCTCAACGTTCCGGCGCCGGAGTGGGCCGGGTTGGCCCGTACGGCCGGTGCGGATGGTGTTCATCTTGCCGGACGGCCCCGGCCCGATGCTGCGGCGGCCGTTCGCCAATCTTTTCCTGAGGCCATCATCAGCCTCCCCTGCCACTCCCTTGACGACGTGGCCATGGCAGTTGTGCAACGGGTGAATCTGATCCTCTTCTCCCCGGTATTCGAGAAGTTGTCACACCCAACCCAGGGCCTCGAGGGGCTCCGTCATGCTTGCGCCGCGGCGTTAGGCATCCCGGTGTTTGCGTTGGGCGGGGTGACGGCCGCCAATGCGGTGGAGTGTGTCGCCGCCGGCGCCACTGGAATTGCCGCCATCCGGTTATTCGCGGGCGACGATTGGCGCTGCCTCTAGAGCCGGCAAGCCGAGCCTATCGAACCATATATAGTGAGATAAGACTCAACATGCAGAGTGTCCGTTTGAAAAAGTCTTTGACCTTTCCCCGATCGGCCCGGTGCCGGCAGTATTCATACCTTCTCAACGCTCTCCTACTGGCGGTTGGCATGCTATCGTGGGCGGCCTGCCCGGCGCAAACCTTACCATCGGCGCCGGAAAGCAGAGAAAAATTCGATGTCGGTGTTGGCGGCTTCTACCAGGTGACCGGCGCCGCCAACGGCAACTTCATTCGCGACGATACTACCGAGTCCGGCGGCGCCCTGATCAGTTTCCGCCAGCCGTGGCGCCCCTGGGCGGGCTATGAAGCGAACGTTGGCTACACCAAGTTCTACGAGGCTTACAACAAGGGCATCGTTAAGGTGGAGAGCAACGTAACAGACATTAGCGTGTCCTATTTATTTCAATCGCCCACAGTCTATGGGGTTCAACCCTACTTGAGTCTGGGCGGCGGTATCATCTACTTTGCGCCCATTGACGGTACGATCACCAATCTGAACGCGCCCGTCGCAACCCACCTTACCGGTCAGTTGCTGCCCGAGTTCACCTTTAACTTTGGCTTGAACTACCCTATATTTTCCCGCCTGGGGGTGCGGGGCGGCCTTCGCGGCTTGAAGTACAAAACTCCCGACTTTCACCAGTTTGCCATCGATACCAAGACGCTGCGAACGACCCTGGAGCCAAACATCAGCGTGTATTACCGCTTTTGAGGGGGAGAATCCTATGGCTATCCTGATTACAGTTCTTGATCTTGAACGCCAGCCGCTTGAGTTCAGTGAAAGTGTCCCGGCGGGCGCTATCGATTACGGTTCCGGCATTCGGCAAATTGATGACATGCCGGTCAGTGGCCGCGCCGACCTCATCACCGAGCATCGAGGCGGTCACAACAACATCCAGGATATCCGTTTGCGCGCCGGCTACCAGGGGAACTTCGAAATGCCTTGCGCCCGCTGCCTCGACCCCGTAGCGTACCGGCTGGAAGAACAGTTCGATCTGCTGTTCCGTCCTACCGGTGTCGACGCTGCCGCCGCGGAGCACGCCATCTCGACCTCTGACACCGAAATCGGGTACTATGAAGGAGGCCGTCTTGCGGTTGAGGACGTTCTGCGCGAGCAGGTGTTGCTGTCCCTGCCGGCCAGAGCGCTCTGCCACCAGGAATGCAAAGGACTCTGCCCCAGTTGTGGACGGAATCGCAATAGCGAAGTCTGCGATTGCGATCGAAGCCAGGTAGATGCGCGGTGGACAGCGCTGGCCGATCTCCGCAGCAGGATGAAAACGTAAAGTTTATAGCGATCTCAGGCTGCGGCCGCACAGCCAGGGAGAACGCCTGAAAGGAATCTGCAATGCCGAATCCAAAGCGGCGCCACTCCAAGCGCCGCACTGCCATCCGCCGTTCGCACGACGCGCTCACCGGTATCACCACATCGGAGTGTCCTAACTGTCACGAGCGTAAACTTCCTCACAGGGCTTGCCCCAAATGCGGCACATACAAAGGTCGCGAAGTGCTCGAAGCCAAGGAAGCTTAACCCGCTTCGTGCCCACGCTCACGGATATTGCGCTCGACGCCATGGGTTCGGACAAGGCTCCCGATCCTGAAATTAAGGGCGCAATCCAGGCCTGCCGCCATCTTCCCGTGCGCGTCCACCTGGTTGGTCCAGAGGACCGTTTGCGGGCAGCGTTGCACGACGCAACCCGCGGCCACGACTTGCCCATCGTGATCGTTCCCGCAGCGGAATGGATCACCATGGACGATAAGGCTGCGATTGCCATCCGCAAAAAGCCGCAGAGCAGTATGCGGGTCGGGCTACGTCTGGTCAAGGAAGGCAAAGTCGCCGGCTTTTTGACTGCGGGCAATACCGGCGCCGCCATGGCCCTGGCCAAAATGGTGCTCGGACCACTGCCCGGTGTCGATCGTCCTTCCCTGTCCACCCTGCTGCCGACCTCCACTGGCTCCCGCTGTGTGCTGCTCGATGTGGGCGCCAATGTAGACTGCAAGCCGCACAATCTGGAGCAATTTGCCGTGATGGGCGAAATGTACGCCCGCAGCGTGCTCAAGATTCCTCGCCCCCGCGTCGGCTTACTTTCGATTGGCGAAGAAGAGGGCAAAGGCAACGATCTGACCCGCGAGTCGTTTGCTTTGCTCAAGCAGCTCTCCCTCAACTTTATCGGCAACGTGGAAGGCCGCGATATTTACAACGGCAATGCCGATGTCGTCGTGTGCGATGGATTTGTGGGCAATGTGGCGCTCAAAACGTCAGAGGGACTGGCTCGCCTGGTGCGCGATCTGCTGCGCCAGTCGCTGAATTCGACCGTCACCGCGCAGGTAGGCGCGCTGCTCTCGCGCACCGCGTTTAACGATTTCAAGAAGCGCCTGGACTATTCCGAATACGGCGGCGCGCCGTTGTTGGGAATCCGCGGGGTTTGCATCGTAAACCACGGCTCTTCGAACGACCGCGCCATTTATAACGGGATCCGCGTGACCACCGAGTTTGCTCAGGCTGGGATAAACCAGCGGTTGGAACAGGAATTTGCCTGCCGCCGCCCGGCGGACGACCCGCCCGGGCCGGACCTGAGCGATCCCATTCAGCCTCTTCAATAACAACGACATGAGTAAGACTGCTTTTCTATTTCCCGGTCAGGGTTCGCAAAGCGTTGGTATGGGTCTCGACCTGGCCCAAACTTTTCCCATAGCGCGTCAGACCTTTGACGAAGCAAACGAGGCGCTGGGCTTCGATCTGGCGGACCTCTGCTTTCATGGGCCGGAAGAGCAGCTTCGCTTGACCGAATTCACCCAGCCGGCGATCTTTACCGTATCCGTCGCAGCACTGCGTGCTTTGACCGAGGCGGGAGTCACTCCGGACTATCTGGCGGGACACTCGCTGGGAGAGTACTCGGCCAACGTGGCCGCCGGCTCGATCGAGTTTGCCGCCGCCGCGCGCACCGTCCGCCGCCGCGGGCAATTAATGCAGCGGGCGGTGCCCCCAGGCGAAGGAGCAATGGCCGCAATTCTCGGCATGCCCCTGGAAGGAGTGTTGAGTATTTGCGAGGAGTCCTCGCGGGAGGTGGGTGCGCCCGTCGAACCAGCCAACCTCAACAGCCCCGAGCAGACAGTCATCTCGGGTGCGGCGGCAGCCGTCGAGTGGGCTGTGCCCCTGGCCAGGCTACGCGGCGCCAAGCGGGCCGTCATGCTGCCGGTCTCCGCTCCTTTCCACTGCAGCCTCATGCAACCGGCCCAGGATGCCCTCGCTCCCATACTCCAGCAGTTAACGTTCTTACCCGCCAGTGTTCCGATTGTCGTCAACGTGAATGCCGGGATGGTTTCGGACCCCGCAATTTTGCGGGATGCGCTCATCCGTCAAGTCACGGGCGCCGTTCATTGGACCGAATCCATGCAGGTGCTGATTGCCCAGGGAGTTACGAATTTTATCGAGGTTGGTCCGGGCAAAGTGCTCAGCGGACTGCTACGGCAAATAGACCGCACCCAGAAATGTGCGCAAGTGGAGGATTCGGCCAGCCTGAAAAAGCTGCTTGCTAGCTAATCGGTCGCCAGCTGAACCGGGGAAAATCCAAGCGTTTTGTCGCTGCGCTGCACCCACAGGAAAACCGGCTTCTTCTGGCCGTTCACTTCCACCCCGACCACTACCCCCGAGCCAACCGTTTTTGACATCGTGATCTTGTGCGTTTTGATGTCGCCCCAGTCGCTGTTGTGGCCCCAATCAACTTCAAAGCGGCCATAAGGGTATTGGGCATATTTCGCCAGGTGTTGCTGCCAGTCCGGGTCGTGATTCCAAATCCCAAAAGCTTTCGGCAGGTCGTTGGCCTCGATCGCAGCAAAGAATTGGTTGACGCGATGCTCCTGCGGCCAATTCCAGAAAAACCATAGCAGGCCTGCAAGCACCACCAGGGTGATGGCGCCCGCGATCAAGAAGGTCTTGCGCCTGCGCGCCTTAGTAGGATCGTATGTGGGTGCATCGAGCAGGGTCATGGGGTGGCTCCTTGCTTACAGGAAGTTTACCGCTCCTGACCATATCATCGCGAGTAAGAGATTTGTTCCTGCTCTCTTTTTCGTTCCAGCGCCAACTCGATCAACCGGGAGATAAGATCGCGATACTTCACTCCCGAAGCCTCCCACAGCTTGGGGTACATGCTGATCGAAGTGAAGCCCGGCATAGTGTTGATCTCGTTCAGGTAGAGCCGGCCCTGATCGCCCGCTTCGAGAAGAAAGTCCACTCGTGCCAGGCCGGCGCAGTCGCAGGCGCGAAAAGCGTCGAGCGCCATAGCCTGCACTTGCCGGCTTAGTTTTTTTGCCAGCTTGGCGGGGATGATGGGCACCGAGCCTTCGCTCAGATATTTGGCTTCATAGTCGTAAAACTCTTTGCCCGGAACAATCTCCCCGACCACAGAGGCCATCGGTTCATCGTTGCCCAAGACCGCGACTTCCAGCTCCCGAGCCTTACCCATTTTTGCGCGATTGCCGCGCGCGCCCACTGCTTGCTCCACCACTATCTTGCGATCGAAACTCGCCGCCAGGTCGATCGCCGGCCCAAGCTCCTTGCGGTCATGAGCCTTGCTGATACCGACGGAGGAACCCAGGTTTGCCGGCTTAACAAACAGCGGATATTTGAGAGCTGTCTCCAACCTGGTGATGATCTTCTTCGTGCTCTGTTCCCATTCCCGTCGCAGGAAGGTAACGTGGCTCGTGATGGGCAGCCCCGCGGCCAGGAAAAGACGTTTCATCACTTCTTTATCCATCCCGGTTGCCGAGCCCAAAACGCCGGAGCCGACATAGGCCAGCCCAGCCAGTTCGAAAAGCCCCTGGATGGTGCCGTCTTCGCCAAATGTTCCGTGGAGTACGGGAAAGACGGCATCCAGTTGCAGCGCGTCGTGGATTGGCGAAATAGAAGCAGCCTCTCGCTCGAAGGGCACCAGGGCTCCGCCGGGCATAGGGGGAACGATGACCCCTTCCCCTTTGGCTAACAGGGCTGCCGGCGCGGTGTTTTGCGGATCACCGGCGCGTAGTTTTCCGCTATCTGGAAAGTCCCCTGTCAACAACCGTTCGGCATCGCCTGAGACTAACCAGCGGCCTTGCTTTGTGATGCCAATCGGCACCACTTCGTAGCGGTTGCGATCGATTGCTTTGAGCACCGACGCAGCCGAAAGCAAGGAGACTTCGTGCTCGCCGCTACGTCCACCAAAAAGTACGCCAACCCGGAGTTTCTTCTTCATGCCGTTCTTGATTCTATGGGCGCCTGCCCTCAATGAGCGTTGCCGGTTCTGGTGCAGGGTGCTCCGGTCGGGATGACAATTCTGTTGCGGGGTCCAGTATTTCTCGCTGAAGCTCTTGCGCGCACAACAAAAATTGTCATCCCGACCGGAGCGGACCCGGATTTCCTACTTCGCATTGCTAGCAACGACTACGTATGCGGTTTTCTCTAAGAAAACCGCATCATGCTGATCAACGCCACCGCACTCGACAGGAAATCCGGGGGAGCGTAGTGGAGGGACCTGCGGTTCTTTCGGCCCAAATCTTTCTTCGAGACTCGAGCACCCGACTTTTGCGATATGTCCCAACAGCTAAACCGGAACCATTTGATTCCTCTTCTCGATCTGTTCCACCCGCAACGCGATCAACGCCACCAGCAGCGCCACGCCGGCAACCGCCGCGCTTCCCCACGGTAAGTACTGGTAGCTAACCCCCTCCGTAAGCATGATGCCGCCAAGGCTTGCACCCAGTGCATTCCCCAGATTGAACGCACCCTGATTCAACGTGGAGGCCAGATTGGGAGCTCCCTTAGCCTGCTCCACGATCCGCGCCTGCAAAGGAGACCCAGTCGCAAAGTGGACGCAACCCCAGACGAAGATCATGATCACCGCCGGCGTCAGCGAAAGCACCAGCAAAGGCATCACCAGCAGGATCCCAATCAACAGCATGATTCCGCCAATGAGTACCGGCATCTGCTTCCAGTCGGATAGTCTGCCCCCAAGCAGGTTGCCCACTGTAATGCCCACCCCGAAGACCACCAGGACCTTGCTCACCGAACTTGGGGAGAGATGCGTTATCTGCTCCAGAATCGGCGCGATATAAGTGAACACGCAGAACAATGAAACCGAGCAAAGAGTGCTGAGAGTCAGCACCAGCTGCACCTGGGGACGCAATGCCGCCCGGAATTCGTGCTTGAGTTGCATATTCTCCGGCGCCTGGTGAGGTACCATGCGCCACAGCCCAAGACCGGCGATCAGGCCAACCGGAACCAGCGCCCAGAAGGAGAACCGCCATCCAAATGCCTGCCCTAGCGCGGTTCCCGCAGGAACCCCGAGCACATTCGCCAGGGTCAAACCACTGAACATGAGCGTGATTGCCTGAGCCCGCTCGGAGCGCGGCACCAGGTGAAACGCCATGATGCTGCCAATCCCAAAAAAAGCGCCATGGCAAAGCGCGGTAAGAATGCGGGCTATCAAAAGCAACAAAAACGTGGGGGCCAAAGCGCACAAGGCATTTCCGGCGATGAACATGCCCATTAGGATCAGGAGAGCCCGCTTGCGATCCATGCGTGACAAAGCAAGAGCTACGAGAGGCGATCCCAGGGTAACGCTGAGAGCGTAGCCCGATACCAGGATCCCGGACTTTGGAATGCTTACCTGGAGACTGTGCGCGAGATCCGGTAACAGCCCCATGATGATGTATTCCGATGTGCCGATACCAAACGCAGAAACGGCCAGCGCGAGCAGAGGTTTTCGCATAGGTCATTTCTATTGTCTTCGATTCCCGGCCAGGCGGAAGTCTAATGCGGGGGATTGCCGGTAAGTTGTTCCATAATTGCCTCCAGATGAAGGCGCGCCCCATCGATGTGAGGAAAGTCCGTATTGGCGCGATTGAAGAACAGCGATAGTTCCGTCCCTGCCAGGATGATGGCCTCGATACCCTCTCGCTCGATGAGCGTGTGGGCAAGCTGATGAAGTGCGCGGTATTGATGTTCCGTTCCGCCAAGGCCGCCGATCAACCCGAGGCATCGCACTTCGCTTTTCAGAGAGGCAATTCCATAAAGACGTTCGCCCGCACATAGGGCATTTCAGGCAGACTCTCCGCGGGCACGTGGCGAAATCCAACCGCCTCGTACAGATGTACTGCATTTTCGAGTTTGGAATTGCTGCCCAGGAACAAAGACTTCGCCCCCATTCGCCTCGCCTCAGTCACCGCATGCTCTAGTAATCTGCGCCCGATCCCCATTCCGCGGAGTTCCGGAGAAACTGCCATCTTTGACAGCTCATAGACCCCATTCCCGATCGGGACCAACGCGACGCAGCCAACAGCTTGCTGACCAAGATAGACCAGGAAGATCTGGCCGCCCTTGCGGATAATTTTATTCTCCGGGTCATTCAGGTATTCGCGGTCTGACTTCTCCAGCGTGAAGTAGCGGGTGATCCACTCTTCGTTCAAGGTTCTGAAGGCGATTGCATCTTCTGCTGTCGCGAATGGTCGAATGTCAATCTGGGGAAGGCTGGCCGCGTGTTCCAGGCTGGACATCTGCATCTCGTCGTTATGCATTTTTATCACCCCTAACAGCAGTCTGCCTTCATTCATTGAGTACGTCCAATATCTTGTTTGGCAGGATTAAGATGTTTTGTATATGGATCGCGATATTGAGTTGCGGCATCTGCGCTACTTCGTTGCGGTTGCGGAAGAGTTGCACTTTGGCCGTGCGGCCGAGCGCCTCCATGTCGCCCAACCGCCTTTGTCCCAGCAAATACGCAAGCTTGAGGATCTGCTTGGATACCCACTCTTCACCCGAACCTCGCGCTCCGTGAGTCTCACCCCTGCCGGCGAGGCCCTGCTGCAGCGGGCCCGTCGTACGCTGCGTAATGTGCAGCGTGATATCGATGAGACACGCAGCATCGGCCGCGGCGATGTTGGCTCCCTGCATATCGGCTTTATCGGATCAGCCATGCTCACCACCCTGCCGGCAATTTTTCGCTCCTACCGCGAGAAGTATCCGCAGGTCAGGCTGCATCTGCACGAATCGTTCACTGCCCTGGTAACCGAGGGACTGGAAAACGGCACTCTCGATGCGGGCATTTTGCGTGACGGGGACCCGTTCGAAGGCTTACAGGTCACGACCATCCTCTCTGAGCCTTTCGTCGCCGTGCTCCCCGCGACCCATCCCTGTGCGAACCAGAAGAGCATCTCAATCGCTTTACTTCGTGACCAGCCGTTCGTCTACTATCCGCGGAGTGCGGGCGCTCGAGCTTATGAGAAGCCCCTGACGCTGTGTGAGGAGCATGGGTTTCGGCCTCAAATTGTGCAGGAAGCATCTCACTGGCTTACCATCCTGCGCCTGATCGCCGCCGGTCAGGGAGTCTCTATCGCTCCGGCTTGTGTTCGCCACATCGCTTCGGCTGAAGTCGTGTGTCTCCCGCTGCGCGGCGCAAAGGCGGTCAGCAACATCGAACTCGCGTGGCTGGCTGGAGAAACGCGCCCTATCGTCGAGCGCTTCAAACAAATTGCCCAAAGCACCCGGTCGGACGCAGCAAAGTAGACCGGGAGAACGATAGGTCTGCTGGAAACGTGTTGCTCTTCAAGCCCAGGCAAGCACGATCGCTCCGGCAGCAATCAACAAAACCCCCGCTGCCTTGGCCAACGTAATCGTCTCGCCCAACAGCGGCCAGGCCAGCAGTACAACAAAGACCACGCTCAGCTTGTCGATTGGAGCCACTTTCGAGGCCTCTCCCATCGAGAGCGCGCGGAAATAACAAATCCACGACAGGCCGGTTGCCAACCCGGAAGCAATCAGGAACAGCCAACTCCGGCGTTCCACATGGATAAGGCCGGCATGCGAGCCGAGACTGAGAGCGATGATCCAGGCAAACACCACGACCACCGAAGTGCGGATAGCAGTAGCCAGATTCGGATCTACATGGGCGACGCCGACCTTGGCGAGCAAGGCGGTTGCGGCCGCAAAAAGAGCAGAGAGGACGGCCCATATCAACCAAGTCATTCAATCAGCATATAATCCCCGCCGAGGTGAAACTATGCAAACGTATCTTGGCCTATTGCAGTGGACAAAAGAAGGTGTGGAGAAGATTAAGGACAGTCCTTCGCGTCTGGACGCGGCCAAAAAGGCCTTTGAAGCTGCCGGTGGAAAGATAACCAGCGTCTTCATGTTGATGGGGCAATACGACATGGCGGTCATTGCCGAAGCGCCGGACGACGCGACGATGGCCCGCGTAATCCTTTCTCTTGCATCCAAGGGTGGAATTCGCACTGTGACGCACCGCGCCTTTACTGAGGACGAGTATCGGAAAATTATCTCCAGCATCGCCTGATCGCAGCTCCCGTACTCACCAACCCGTACGTTTCTCGTGACCTCGCTTCTCCTTTGCAGGGTTCTTCGCCACCGTCACGCTCGGTTTTCTGGTAGGACTACTGCATGAGCTCAAACGCTCTTTCAGGCCTGCGACGGGAGTGGCTGTTGTTGGTGGCCTACGCTACAACGGCGTTATTTCTGATCTTCGGGAAGAGTTGGCTCGCCGACCTGTCCAACCCGCTCTGGTTCACCCTGATGTTGGTTTGGCTTTTTGCCGTCATCATGGGTGCTGCCTTTGCCGTTGTGCATCACGCCGAGAGTCTGGCCATACGCCTGGGAGAGCCGCTGGGCACCCTTGTGCTTACACTCGCGGTGATTGGGATTGAAGTGATGATGATCTCGGCAGTCATGCTCACCGGCGAGGGCAAGCCGGCCCTGGCGCGTGATGCCATGTTCGGCGTAGTGATGATTGTGCTCAATGGCATGATCGGGCTTTCCTTGCTGCTTGGCGGGTTACGCCACCGCGAGCAGGAATACAATCTTCAGGGCGCAAATTCCTTTTTATCGTTAATCGTGTCTTTAACTGTGCTCGGTTTGGTGCTGCCCAACTTTACAGAAGCTTCTCCCGGGCCCACTCTCTCTGTCTTTCAGTCCGCCTTCATGGTAGTGATGTCGATCGCAATTTATGTGCTCTTTCTCATCATCCAGAATTGGAGACATCGGGAATACTTCGTGAGACCAATTGCCGGCCAGGCTATCGCCGCAGCTGAGGTGGATCACGGAGAAACAAATTCCCTCACTTATCACGGGACATTGCTGGTGATGTACCTGCTGCCGATCGTATTTTTGGCAGAAGAAATCGCCCTCCCTATCGATCACGGGATTGAGGTCCTTCATGCGCCGGCAGCGCTGGGTGGCTTTCTGGTGGCGGCCTTGATCTTGTCTCCCGAATCGCTCAGCGCAACGCGTGCCGCGCTGGCAAACGATCTGCAGCGTTCGATCAACATCCTGCTCGGTTCAGTGCTGGCGTCGATCGGCCTGACCATCCCCGCCGTTCTGACTATAGGCTTAGTGACCGGCAAGACTGTCGTTCTCGGGCTTGATCCTGCTAATTCAGTCTTGTTGGTATTGACCCTGGCGGTTTCCGCCCTGACCTTCACGCGCGATCGAACCAACGTTCTGTTGGGCGCCGTGCATCTGCTCCTTTTTCTTGCCTACGTGATGCTGCTTTTTGAACCTTGATTGGGTTACGCCTTCTGCACCTGGTAAAGCAACCTGAGCAACCGCCGCTCTTCGGTCAGCACCCGCACGCAGGAAAGAAATCGCTGCAAGCCTGCCCACGTCGGCTCACCCTCGACTGCGATTAGCCTTTCTTTGTAGTTCTGCCGAGCCTGATGCCATCTCGCTGCGATGAGCGCTGCATGGCCGGTCGTATCCACAACCTTGAGACCTGTAAATCCGGCTTCGAGCAGCAGCCGCTCATTTTCTCCCGGAGGACTGAACAGGTAGTAACCGATGGAGCTGCGGGCGGCAATTTCGTCGTGAGAGATAACGCCTCCGATAATCAAGGCATCACTGAATAACATCCGGCCCACGCCAGTTTTTAGCACGCGGTATATTTCGGCGAGAACCGCGGACCTCCCGGGAACGTGGCACAACACATCATTCGAGAAAACGGCGTCGAAGCTTTCATCTGCGAAGGGCAATGTCTTCGCCACATCGCATACTTCAAAGCGAACTCGCTCCCCCATTCCGCTGTCCAAGGCCAATTGGTTCGCAGTGTGAATGCCGAGCGCGTTGATGTCCAGGCCGGTGACCCGGCAGCCAATCGTCTTGGCAACGTGCAGGGCATACACTCCGGATCCGCAACCAATCTCCAGTACCGACGAAGCGTTCGTGAGTGCAAGCCAGTTCGGGATCTCTGCGGACTCCTCGGTGGTAACCCAACTCGTCTGACCGAAGTCAACCCCGTATGTTTCCGTCCGTACCTGACGATAAACACTGGAATCATAATTCCCGTATTCGCCGTCATACAGTTCGACCTTATCGATCATGGGTCCTCCGCGAGGGCCAAGAAGACGTGAATCTCACGCGGCATCGCTCTCAGATGTTCGACTGAGCACCGACGCCAGATATGTGGCAGTTCGACTTTCCGCCATGCTCGCTACCTCGCTCGGAGTTCCGGATGCGACCACTCGTCCACCCTCGTCACCCGCGCCCGGACCTATATCCATGACCCAGTCACTCGCCGCGACCACCCGCATGTCATGTTCCACTACGATGACCGTGTTGCCCGCGCTCACCAGCGCATCGAGCTGCTTCATCAGCTTGTCTACATCCGCTGCATGCAGCCCGGTGGTTGGTTCGTCCAGGATATAAAGGGTAGCGCCGCGCTGCAGTCGTTGCAATTCGGTGGCAAGCTTAATCCGCTGAGCCTCGCCGCCAGAGAGCTCGGTCGCCGGTTGACCCAACCGCAGATAACCCAGCCCAACCTCCCGCAGCACGTCGATCGAACGCCGCAGCTGCTGATCATGAGCAAAGAATTCCCAGGCCGCGTCGACTGTCAGCCCCAGTACGTCGGCGATGGATTTATCGCGGTATTTCACTTCCAGCGTCTTGGCGTTATAGCGAGCGCCATGGCAGGTTGGGCAGGGTGCGTACACACTGGGCAGGAAAAGTAGTTCGACGAATACGAACCCCTCGCCCTGGCAGGGTTCGCAGCGGCCTTTGGCCACGTTGAAAGAAAAGCGTCCGGCGTCGTAGTGACGGGCTCGCGCAGTTTTTGTCTCCGCGAATAGCTTGCGAACGTGATCGAACAGCCCTGTGTAAGTAGCCAGGTTGGAGCGCGGAGTGCGCCCGATAGGCGCTTGATCAACCCTGACCAACCGCTTGATGGCCTCCATACCAGAGGCGATTCGGCCGCCTGTGGGGACTTGCGGTGCAGCCTCCAGCTCCGCTCCTTCTGTTTCCTCTTCTTCTTCGGGGAGCGCATGGCCAAGATGCTCCGCCACCAGCTCTACCAGCGCCTGGCTCACCAGGCTCGACTTGCCCGATCCCGAGACACCGGTCACCGTCGTAAACACTCCTAACGGAAAAGCCACGTTGAGATGGTTGAGGTTATTGCGGGTAACTCCTTCCAGTCGCAGCCAGGCCTGGGGCTGCCGCGGAGTCCGGCGGGGAAGATGCTGGTCGCCAAAAAGGTATCGCCGGGTTTGCGATGCCTCCACTTGTTCGAGGCCAGCCGGCGGACCGCTGTAAAGCACATGGCCGCCGTGCTCTCCGGCTCCTGGTCCCACATCAACAATCCAGTCGGCACGCCGAATCACATCCAAATCATGTTCCACCACGAAGAGAGAATTACCGGCCGACCGCAATCGCTCAAACGCTACCAGCAGGGACTGAGTGTCGGCGGGGTGAAGTCCAGCCGAGGGCTCGTCGAGCACGTAAACGACGCCAAACAAGTTGGAGCGGACCTGGGTAGCCAGCCTTAGACGTTGCAGCTCGCCCGGCGAAAGGGTAGGCGTGCTGCGTTCCAGCGTCAGATAACCCAGCCCCAGGTCGAGCAGCACCGCAAGCCGTCCCACGATATCTTCCGCGATCCGTTGCGTAACAATTACTTTTTCCGGATGTTTGGCACTGCTCGCGCTGTTGGCACGGCCCTCGGCGAACGGCAGCAGCATGGTGGCCAGGCGTTTCAGAGGCAGCCTTGAAAGGCCGGCTATGTCCAGGCCGGCAAACTTTACCGAGAGCGCCTCAAGCCGCAGCCGTTTGCCGTGGCAAAGCGGGCATTCTGTGCTGAGCATATATTGCGAGACCCGTTTCTTCATCAGCGCACTGTGGGTGGTTGCGAAGGTGTGCAGCACATGGCGTTTGGCGCTGGTAAAGGTGCCCTGATAACTGGGCTCCATCTTGCGCCTTAGCGCTGCCCTGGTCTCCTTCGGGGTAAACCCGGCGTAGACCGGAACCACTGGTTGCTCGTCTGTAAACAGGATCCAGTCTCGATCCTCTTTCGGCAGCTCGCGCCACGGACGGTCGACGTCATAGCCCAACGAAGTGAGGATGTCGCGCTGATTCTGTCCTTGCCACGCGGTTGGCCATGCTGCGATGGCCCGCTGCCGAATGGTCAGCGAATCGTCCGGCACCATGGAGCGTTCCGTCACCTCATAGATGCGCCCCAGCCCGTGGCACCTCGGGCATGCTCCCTCGGGCGTGTTGGGAGAAAAGGACTCGGCATAGAGGATTGGTTGATGAGGCGGATAATCACCCGCGCGCGAATACAGCATGCGGAACAGGTTTGATAAGGTCGTTACGCTGCCGACGGAAGAGCGGGTGGTCGGAGATCCGCGCTGCTGCTGAAGTGCCACAGCTGGGGGCAAGCCATCGATCTCATCCACTTCCGGCACAGCCATCTGGTGAAACAGGCGTCTGGCATAGGGCGAGACCGACTCCAGATAACGTCTCTGCGCTTCCGCGTACAGGGTGCCGAATGCCAGAGATGACTTCCCTGAGCCCGACACTCCAGTGAAAACCACTAGCGCATCGCGCGGGATTTCCAGGTCTATATTTTTGAGGTTGTGTTCCCGGGCGCCGCGCACTCTGACAAAGCCCTTCAACGTTTCACCGGCGTTCTTCATCGCAATTACCAGACTGGGCTGGCCAGTTGGATGCTCCAAACAGGCCCACCAACGTACAGTGCAGTGTCCACCCGAACGATTGTCGGAACGCCATTTTCAGCCACCCATACGTGCGTATCCGGCGGCTGTTTGCCGATCATCGGCGCCACGATACCGGTAAGGCCTCCCAAATCGGCTTTGACGTCCCACACCGCCGCTTTGATGCGTCGGGCGGCAACTGTGAACTGGCCCTCTTTCTCCATGGTGATCGCAACAACAAATACCTGACCGGAGCCATGCAAAGCTCTCCTGGGCTTTTGACTACGATGCAATCTGCACCGGCTTAGCCTGGAGGCCAATGCATAGATCGTCCGCCCAGCAGGTGAATGTGAAGGTGGTCGACGGTTTGCCCGCCGTCGTTGCCGGTATTGATGACCGTTCGAAAGCCCCCCGACAGGCCCTCACTGCTCGCAATGCGCGCCGCAATCAGGTGGAGATACCCCAGCAGCTCCTGGTCTTCGGCGTCCGCTTCTGCCAGCGAGCCTATGTGCTTACGGGGCACGATCAGGATGTGCGTAGGCGCCTGGGGATTGATGTCCCGGAACGCGTAACTCCGATCGTCTTCAAACACCTTCTTCGACGGAATCTCGCCGGCCATGATTTTGCAGAATAAACAGGGCATGTCTCACATCCTACTTGCTGAAATATCGTGGGTGGGCGCCCGGTGCCCACGGATCGTAACTCTGAGCAAAAGCCTCCCGGTCGGCGATCGGCGGGTGCGTGTAGGTCCAGAAAACGACAAAAGGCGATGGGTAAGGATACTCGAGCGATTCCTGCCCCAGGCGCTGGAACGACTCGGCATTTACTTTCTGGGGGTCGGCAACGATGCCATGAACCACCTCGCTCCCGAACACATCCGCCTGATGCTCCTGGACACGGCTGATGCCGTTGGCGATGGGCTCGGCGAGGAACGAGAGGATCGCAAGCCCCAGCAGCAACACTCCGGTTGCCGCCCAGTCTTCGAGCGAAGCAATATGCCAGCGCGGCCCATAACGAAGGATAAGCAACCGCACCAAGTGGGATCCCACCCACAAAAAGAACAGCGACAGCACCGCTCCCATGGCCAGCCCGCGTTCGATATGGTGCAGCACATAGTGCCCCAGCTCGTGGCCGAAGACCAGCAGGATCTCATCCGGGGGCGAGTTTTTCAGCGTGTTGTCCCACACCACAACGCGTCGAGAGGAGCCAAAACCGGTCACGTAGGCATTGGAGCTGGTGTACTTTTCGCTGGCCTTCATCAGAAACATGCGCGACGGCGGGATGGAAACTCCCGTCTTGCTCACCACTCGTTCCAGTTGCTGCACCAGTGCCGGGTTGGTTTGCGCCAGCGGTTCAAAGTGATTGAACATCGGGTCTACGACTAGGGGGAGCACGAACGTGACCAGCACCTGCATGGGCAACGAAACAATCCACAACCAGAGCCACCACCGCCGCGAGTGCCGGATGAGGGCGAATACTACGGAAAGAGCGACGGTTCCGGTGATCAGGTCAAGCAAGAGTCCCTTGGTCCAATCGAGGAACCAACTGCCCCATCCCTGGACCGATTGCCCATAGCTAAGCGAGATGTGGTGCCCCAGGATGGAGAGTGGAAGCTCGAGAACCGACACCGCCAGCAGAAACAGCGGCACGAAGCAAAGTCCTTGCAACCACGGTCTGCGGCTGAGTGAGGAAGCCCACGTGCCCAGCTCCGTAGCCCCGCGGAAATTCAGCAAAGCCAGCAAGATCAGGATGCTCCAAAAAATAGAGCCAAAGGAGAGCCCTGTGCGCCAGTAATAGAGCGAGCGGGACCGTGCCAGCACGTCCGGCGGAAGCGAATAAACCAGCCTGGGAACCGCAATAAGCAAACCACCCATTTTTTCTAAACCGGCTCCGGAAAAACTCAACCACTTACGGCACAGTCGAAAACCGTATTTTTTGCCCTGCCACAAAGGATCGGGTGCCCCATCCTTCGCGCTTTTGGCGAAGGGTGGGATGCCACTGCTCTCCACCCGAGGCCCATCCCCCGTCAACTTCTGCTTATCCCACCCTTCGCAGAAAACGCGAAGGATGGGGCACCCGATCCTTTGTGGCAGGGCAAGAAACACTCGCCTCTATGTTTAGGTTGAGCCGCAGGCTCATGGGGACACTTTCTCCGCGGCTCAATCAAGCCGCACCAGGTAGGCCTCGCCTTCGCTAGGCTCGAGATCGCGGGCAATCTCCACCGCACGTCCCTTATCGTCGCCTTGTGGGCGAATCCGGACCCAATGCCCTGTAGGGCCGGTGAACTCGATCACGTTCGCGGTATGGTACTTGCGCGCGAGCTGGTCGCGGAGTTTATACGCCCCCTTTTCATTCTTGAAGGCGCCTACCTGAACACACCAGCGGCCGCCCGTGTCGAGCGGCGACGGAGCAGCAAATACCTCCACTCGCACTTTGGCCACCCCAGGTCTCCAAACGCCGATTGCTTTGGCCGACGCCAGCGATAGATCCAGCATTCGGTCGTGAACAAATGGTCCGCGGTCGGTGATCCGCAGGATCGCCGCCTGCCCAGTCGACAGGTTGGTCACCCGAATCAAGGAATTCATGGGCAGTGTCCGGTGGGCTGCAGTGAGAGCATCCTTGTCGAAGATTTCCCCGTTAGCGCCTCGTCGCTTGTCATAGGGAGGCCCGTACCAGCTGGCGAGCCCCTCCTCGCTCGAAATCACCGGATGGGAGCTGACAAAATCTGCATCTGCCGGTGAATCCGCCACCGTGGCTGCTGAGGCGGGGGGGACGGAGGCCGAAGGAAGAGGCGGAGAGGGGCTAACCGGGGGAGGAGCCGGGGCCATCGCAGGGGGTGGTGGGGCAGCCGCGGCGGTTGTGGGTTTGTGCCGGCACCCAACACTGAGAGCCATGGCACTGATTAGAAGCCCCTGCGGCAGCGCGCGCAGCCATGGGCGGCGCAGCAACACTCTAATGAACTCCGCGATTGTCGTCGAGCTGCTCGGCCAGTTTTCTCAGTCGATCCGCGGCAGTGTGCAACGCCTGCGAGGAGTCCTGCCGCAGCTGAGGCACCACCTGGTCATTGAGATAGGCGATCACTTTCTTCACCTCGTCTTCTACCCGTGGCAACGCCTGGTTGAACCGCTGGTCCACTTTCTTGCCAAAATTTTCGAATCGGCTACCACTTCTGTCATCGGACTGTTGGTCCATAACCCCTCACTTCTGCATCTCTCCCAGATGAGCGTTTGCGGGAGTGTGTTCACAGGTAGAGTACCGCACGAGGGCCGGCGCTTGCGCCTTGAGTCCCTGGCTTGCTTAGACTGGAATGGGACGAACTTGGAAGCTCAAAGGGGTGTCTTGACGAATTCTGTGCGACAGTTTTGCCGCCTATTGTTCATCTGCCTGGCAATCACGGCTACCGGCCCCGCGCAGACGACGTCCGGGTCGCCTTCCATCCTGGTGGCTGCCGCCCTTCCGGATGCGCCGCAAGCGCAGACTTCAGGCCAACAATTCGAGCCCACTGCGCGACAAATGGCTACCCTGCCGCTGCCCCGAAAATATGCGCAGGTGATTGAACCCGGACAGACGGCGCAGCCGTTCACCCCAGTTGACAAGGTCATCTTCTCCTTTACCGAGATTGCCCGGCCCATAACCCTGATCCCTGTGCTCTACTCGGCAAGCTATGAACAGCTTTTTCAAACCGACCCCAAGTATGGCAATGATTCTGGAGCTTACGGGGAGAAGATAGGCGCAGCCCTCCTACGCCGAGCTAGTCTCCGGGTTTACTCCGACGGAATCTTTGCCGCGGCCTTTCACCAGGACCCACGTTACTACCGCGTAGTCAACGGCAACATCGTTCATCGCGGTCTGCTTTCCGCCCGGCAGGCGTTCGTTCGCCGGAGCGACGACGGCGTCAACGAGTTCAACTTTTCCGGAATCTTAGGTCGAGCCGCCTCCGCCGCTACCGTGCTGGGCTACTATCCCTCCCCCAGCAGGACCAGCAAGGTTGTCGGGCTCACCTTTGCCACCTCCCTTGCCTCCGATATGGGCGGGAACCTGGTGCTGGAGTTTCTTCCCAACATAATTCGAAAATTTCCTATCATGCAGAAGCTTCGTCTGGAGTAACAGCGGACTCTTTTCCGCGATAGGATCGGATGTGAGGAGCGCTGTTAACAGAGTCTTCCTGCTAGCGACCCTTCTGATGGGCCGGCAGATTTTGCTTGCGCAGCAGCAGACTTCGCCCGCGAATTTGCCCGACGCGCCGCAACCATCCGAGTCGTCTACGGCTCAGGAGCCTCCAATCCAGGAGCCCCTCCCCGGCAACACCGGCCCTGGTACTCGATCCGGCGAGGGAGTCAGGCAGAATCAAGGGCAGCGGAGCAATCGCCGTCCCGGGTTTCCACCTGTCAGCCCGCCTGCTCCGGGAGGAATGCCAGTGCCTCCCGCTGCCCGCCCCAATATTTTCGGGGTGCGCTCGCAATGTCTCCCGGATTCCTCGAGTCCGGCGGAGAAGATCATGAGTTGTCAGCCCGACATTCCGGTCTTCAACCGCTTTCTTGACACCGCGACCCCTCTTCCGCTCACAGCCAGACAAAAGGGCCTCCTGGCGGTGAAAAACGTCATCGATCCCGGAAACCTGCTCACCATCGGAGGCCTTTCTGCCATCACCATCGCGACTGATTCCCATACCGCTGACGGGCCCGGATTCCGAGGATTTGCCAAGAACGCCGGCGTCTCCCTATCGCAGGACATGACGGGTGAGTTCTTCGGCACCTTCCTCATTCCGTCCCTTGTCCACCAGGACCCGCACTACCATCGCATGCCCAATCTATCGGTTCGCCGGCGCATCCTGCACGTTATCGACTCGGTGGTCGTTGCGCAGAGCGATCAGGGGGTGCCGATGTTCAACTACGCGACCGTCGTGGGCACCCTCTGTACCAACTCGCTGGGGAATGTCTACGTTCCAGGCCGCAAGCATAGTTTCGGAGCCAGCGCGGCTCGAATTTCTACCTCTCTGGCTACCGATCCAATCGGCAACGCAATCACGGAATTTGTGCCCGATCTGGCGCGCCATGTCAATGTCCAGGTGGTGATCGTGCAAAGAATCATCAACCGTGTAGCCATCGCCGAGGGCGGGACCTCCCCATCCCCGTAATCACCCGAATGGAGCGGGGTATCCAGATCGGCACCGTCATGGTTGCCCTCACAGCCGTTCAAATCAATACCTTGCCGTCCGCCTCGTTTTTCTCGCCGTTCGACGGTACTGAATTTTAACTGGCGTACGAAGTCCGTACTCTATAACTGGGTGGAACCGGCTTCGCCAGGTTCAACTATCAGATTCTTCAGTGCCTTCGGCCCCAGCATTTCAGCGTCAATCATTCAGGAGACATGCATGTCCAGAGCCGTGAAATATTCAGAGAGAGCGGTAACGATTCTCGCGCAGGGCGCCTGGTCGGTTTTTGAACGAGTGAACCGCATCAGCCCAAATGCTTCTTTTACGCCGAAGTGGTCTGAAAAGCCGCTGCTGAAGTCCTACCAGAAAGAAAAGCCGCCCCTCGGCTGGCCGCGGAGCACCGACTCCCTCTGCCCCAAGTGCGTGCCCGAGATCCGGCAGCAGATCATTGACGGCAAGCTGCCCCACGAAGTGCTCCTGAATGAAAAGGTGGGCGAGATCAAGGCCCAGATCATCGAGCGCGACGGCAAGATCCTGATGGTGAAGGATTGCCCCAAGCACGGTCATTTTGAAGATGTCATGGCCATTGACACCGAGTTTTTCCGCCACCTGGAAGAGGTTTTCCCCGGCCGCGACATCAAGGCGCATAACGACGACAAGCTGCACAACCACGGCACCTCAACCGTGACCCATGGCCGCGGTTCGGTCTTGACCATCGACCTGACCAACCGCTGCAACATGATGTGCGATCCCTGCTTCATGGACGCCAACCAGGTCGGCTTTGTCCACGAGCTGACGTGGGACGAGATCAAGACCATGCTCGATAACGCCATCTCCATCAAGCCGCGCCGCCAGATGTCGGTGCAGTTTTCTGGTGGTGAGCCGACGCTGTCGCCCTACTTCCTCGACGCCATCGCCTACTCCCGCAAGGTGGGTTACAACTCAGTTCAGGCGGCCACCAACGGCATCGAGTTTGCCAAGAGCAAGGAACTTTGCCGCGCTGCTGCCGAAGCGGGCTTGCGTTATGCCTATCTGCAATTCGATGGCATCGGCAATGCCGCCAACTCGCACCGTAAGGTCGGCAACCTGTTTGACGTTAAGCTGCAGGCTATTCACAATCTGCATGAAGCCGGTGTGGATATCGTCCCCGTTACCACCATCATCAACGGGATCAACAACGAGCAAGTGGGCCGCATTATCCAGTTCGCCCTCGACAACCCCAAGAAGATCAATTTCGTCAGTTTCCAACCGGTTTCCTTCACTGGCCGTGACGAAGACGTCAGCGATGAGCGCCGCGTAGCCCAGCGCTACACCCTGAGCCACATGGCCCACGACGTCAAGGACCAGACCGGCCTGGGCGAGCCCACCCGCGACTGGTTCCCCATCAGCTTCATGAGCACCTTCTCCGATTGGGCCGACCTGGTTCACGGCCCCAACGCGGATTGGGGTCAACTTTCCTGCGGATGCCACCCCAACTGCGGCATCGGCATGGCCCTGATGATCGACAAGGAAACCAAAGAAGCGGTTCCGGTAACGGCCTTCTTGAATGCTGATCGTCTGGCCAAGGACGTGGCTAAGGTCAACGACGCCGCCCGCGGCAAGTTCCTTTCCGTGGTCGGCGTGACGTTAGCTCTGCTGCGCAACTACGATCCCACCAAGTCTCCCACCCACTTCAAAATCCTTGATCTGCTGCAAAAGTTCGACAAGTGCTTCGGCGCCACCGGCCGCAATTACGGCAAGGTCACTGGCGATCGCACTATGGCAGACATTGAGAAGCGCCGCGCGGACCGCTGGAACTTCCTCTTCATCGCCGGGATGTGGTTCCAGGATCTCTTCAACTACGACTTCCGCCGCACCGAGCAATGCATCATTCCTTATGCCACCCAGGAAGGCGAAATCTCCTTCTGCGCTTACAACACGGGCGTGGGCTGGCGCAACATTATCGAGAAGATGCACATGACGGCCACGCTCACCAAGTGGTATGAAGAGCACGGACGGCATGAGATCTTTGCCGGCGGCAAGAAGGTCGGTATGGGCAATGTCACCCACAACCTGGTTCTCAACCAGAACCATGTGGATGCAGCCGCCAACGACACCTTCGAGAAGTCGGGCATCGCCAAGAACGCGCGCGAAGAGAAGCTGAAGGCGCGTGACAACAAGATCAAGGCGGATGCAGAAAATGCGAAGATGGCTCGGCTTTACCGCGAGCATGTCCTGGGAGAGAAGCCGCAAGAAGGTTTCATTCCTCTGGACTCGTTGATCGCGCCGGCGCCGAAGCCGGCTCCCGCCACCAGCGAAGAGCCGGTAATGGGCGACTAGTATCAATTCAACCGCAAAAAAGGCTGCCAACAATGGCAGCCTTTTTTGTGCTCCAATGAGGATCGATGCGCAAGTTCTGGATGACAACCCTCCTCTCTACTGTGATGGGTCTTAGCGGCTGCACCATTTACGGAGTTAAGAATCCGCCCACTCTCAAGTCGAGCACAAGCGCGGAGCAGTACGAGCGGATCTTCTGGACATCGGTAAAGGAAAAAAAGTGGCTGGCGCTACCTGGCATGCTGGGCGCTAATGTGATGTACAGCGCTGGTGGCAAGGTTCTCAGCAAAGATCAGGTCCAGCCTTATCTGCAGGGGCTCAACGTCGCCGATTTCAACATCACCCAAATGGTGGTCAAGCCAAACGGACCCGATATGAGTCTCAGCTACACCTTGCAAATCTCCTCAGCCGGGGGCTCACCCCAGTCCTATACGGCACTCAGCGTCTGGCAGCAGGTGGGGTCGGGTTGGATCCTCATCGCTCACACCGAACAACCGGCGTAACAGGCTCTGAAGTTCCACTCGTGATGGCGGACCGGGGTACAGTCCCTCTGGTAAATTCGACAAATGGTGGTTAGCCCTCCGGCGGCGATCCGGAAGTTTCAACGAGAGCTGTTGGCCTGGTACGACACACACGCCCGAGATCTTCCCTGGCGGCAAAGCGCCGACCCCTACCGCATCTGGGTTTCCGAGATCATGTTGCAGCAGACCAGGGTGGCTGCGGTTCTCGACTACTACGCGCGTTTTCTGGCGCTTTTTCCTTCTGTCACCGCTCTGGCCCAGGCGGAAGAGCCGGATGTCCTCGCAGCCTGGAGCGGCCTCGGCTATTACCGCCGTGCCAAGCTGATGCACAAGGCTGCCAAGGTGGTCGTCGGGGATCATCGCGGAGTCATGCCCCGCACCGCCGAGGAACTGCGCAAACTGCCAGGAATCGGCGAGTACACCTCATCTGCCATTGCCAGCATCGCCTTCGGCGAGCCGGTTGCCGTCGTCGACGGCAACGTCGAGAGAGTGCTCTTGCGTGTCTTTCCCGATGATGAAAAGCCCCCAGCCGCTGCTCCTCAAATCAAATGGCTGCGCAACCGCGCCGCAAACGTCCTTGACACCCAGCGGCCTGGAGACTTCAACCAGGCGATGATGGAATTGGGCGCGACCGTCTGCCTGCCCCAGCGTCCCTTGTGTCTGCAGTGCCCGGTGCAGCAATTTTGTACGACGCGCGGCGAGCACCAGGCCCCGGCCCCCAAGAAGATGCGCAGCCGGCAGATCGCGTACGCACTGTTGCGCCGCCAGCGTGCGGGCGCCGTCCAGGTGATGCTGGAGCAGCGTCCCTTTTCGGCCTCCCTCATGCCCGGTATGTGGGAACTCCCCGAGGTGGCAATGATCGAGAGCGATCAGGAGCGAGTCGAACTGACCCTGCGTCATGCCATCACCATCACCAACTACCAGGTTCGAGTGCTCCGCTTCGCCGAGCAGGAAGCCAACCTTCGCTTTCCATCAGGGCAAAACCTGCGTCAATGGACCAGGAGTTCGGAGCTGAGTACGTTGCCGCTGACCGGCCTCGCGCGCAAAGTCCTGCAGCGGTTGCAAATCATGACCAAAGAGGTGAGATGAACAAACTTCTCTGCCTTGCGCTTTTGCTCACGGCGTCACCCGGGCGCGCACTGCCGATGCCCGAAGTTCCCGCATTAAACACCGTACCGGTCGCCGCCCGAGAGGCTGCTGCAAGCATCGATCCGGAGAAGATCCGCGCCCATGTCCGTTTTCTGTCCAGCGATCTGCTGGAAGGCCGCGGCCCGGGCAAACGCGGTGGCCAGCTTGCCGCGGAATACATCGCTACCCAGTTCGCCCTGGCCGGTGCGAAACCTGCAGGCGATAACGGAACCTTCTTCCAGTCTGTCCCCCTCATGGCCGTGCACACAGACGCGGACCAAACCACCTTTACCTTTGTTCCCGCAACTGGGCCGCCCATCCAGCTGAAGTATGGCGAAGACTACGTCACCAAAGACCAGACCGGTGCGCCGATTACCGACCTGGATGCGCCCATCGTATTCGTGGGTTACGGGATCAACGCGCCTGGATATGAATGGAACGACTACGACGGTCTCGACGTCAAAGGGAAAATATTGCTGGTCATCGTCAACCAGCCCCGCTCGAAGGACAAGTATTTCTCTCCCAACAAAGCGCTCACTTATTACGGCCGGTGGACTTACAAATTTGAGGAAGCCGTGCGCCGGGGAGCGGCGGGGGTTTTGATCATCCACCGTACCGATCTCGCCAGTTACGGCTGGGATGTAGTACGCAATTCGGAATCGACCGAGACCTCGTACCTGCGCGGCGATCCCTTGTCCGCGCTCCGGGCCGCCAGTTGGATACAGCTCGATGTTGCCCGCAAGCTCTTTGCGGCGGCGGGCATGAATGCTGATCAAATGATCGACGCCGCCGGAAAGCGCGGCTTCAAGCCGGTTGAGCTGCCCGTCCGTCTCAAAACGCATATCGTCAGCCAGGTGCGCAACTATGACTCGGCCAACGTGATCGCCATGGTGCCGGGGGCAGACTCGAGCTCGGGCGGCAGCGTTCTCTATACCGCCCATTACGATCACCTGGGAATCGACCCCACCGCCCCGGGCGACAAAATCTACAATGGCGCCGTCGACAATGGGACTGGCTGCGGCATTCTCCTCGAAATGGTGCGTGCCTATGCGTCCGCGAAAACTCCTCCACCCCACAACGTCTATTTCGCGTCAGTAACTGCCGAAGAGCAGGGGCTGCTGGGGTCCAAATACCTGGGACAACATCCTCCCGAGCCCATTCGCGATCTCGCACTCGATCTGAACTACGATGAACTTCTGCCCATCGGCGTGCCCACCTCGGTGAAAGTCGAGGGCTCGGAGCGCACCAGCCTTTACCCCGTGGTCGAGAAAACCGCCGCAGCCTTCGGCTTCGAGATCCAGCCGGATGCCCAACCAATGGCCGGTGTGTACTATCGTTCCGATCACTTCAGCCTGGCCCGGGTTGGCGTGCCCGCCTTTTCAGTGGACGAGGGGGACCTTTTCGCCGGCCATCCTCCCGGGTGGGGGAAGCAGCAGAAAGCGGAGTATGATGCCGAGCGATACCACCGGCCTACCGACGAATATAGAGACGATATGGACTTCCGCGCCGATGCCAGATTGGCTCAGTTCGGGTTCTTATTAGGGTGGCAAGCAATGTCTTCGGTTCCGGTGACCTGGAAGCCAGGGGACGAATTTGAGGCTGTCCGAAAGAAAAGCATCGGGCAGCCCTAGTTGCAGCTTTAGAGGCGACCGTGCAATTTCCGCGTTGGAGTCTTCTGGCTTTACTCGTCCTGGCCCTCTCACCCGCCTGGGGGCAGAGCAAGTATGTGCCGGTACTACATCGCCGCGTTTCCCAAATGGATAACGAGTTCGATTACGCCACCCGGTCGGTTGGCAGAACCGCACTACCGTCCGAAGCCTCGGGAGAATACGCCCTGGGCGGCGGAGGAACGATTGACATTGACCTGCAGCCTGACCGGCTGAGCGGCTTCATTACCAGGGTGGGCGACCGTGAGAGTGACGAGGGCACGCCGCTTACTTTCTTTTTTGCCACCAGCCGCCTATCTTCGCAGCAATTGGCCTTCACCACGCGGCAGGTGCACGGTGTTTGGTGGACTTTCCAGGGAACGATCGTGCGCGGCTCCGCCCGCACTCGCGACCAGCAAGGATACTACCTGCTGCAGGGCCAGTTGGTGATGCACGATGCGGCCAGCCAGACAGAACAGGCGCGCATGGTCTCCTTGCCCCTGGCTCGGCAAAATCCTAACGGCTGATTAATCCGTGCATCAATACAATGAGACGGGACGATAGTTTGTGTCCCAATTCGTCTCAAGAGGAGTTTTTGTATGGATCGCACAGCAAGCGCAGTGTGGCACGGCGGCCTGAAAGACGGCAAAGGAAAGATTTCGACCCAGAGCGGCGTGTTAAAAGAAACGCAATATTCGTTTAGCACCCGGTTTGAAAATGGGATCGGCACCAACCCGGAAGAGCTGATCGCGGCTGCTCATGCGGGCTGCTTCACCATGGCGCTCAGCGCCCAACTCTCCACTGCGAATCTGCCGCCAGAGTCGATCGAGACCAAGGCCACGGTTACGTTTGATAAGACCGATGCCGGTCCAACCATCACCAAGATTCTGTTGGCGACCACTGCCAAGGTCCCAGGTGCAGACAAGGCGGCCTTCGACAAAGCAGCGCAGGATGCCAAGAACAACTGCCCGATTTCCCGGCTCTTCAAGAACAATACGGAAATCACTCTCGATGCCAAACTAGCCTAAAGAATTGCTCCGCACCGAAGAAGTGGGTGGCCCAGGTCTCTTTTTTGAGACCTGGGCTCCTCAGTCACCTAAACGGTTAGCTATTGGCGACGATGTAATCACGCAGACTGCGGTTGATCCCGGCCGCCTGCACCACGCCGTTGTCGAGCAGCTTGATCCATTCTTTAGCCGCGCCGTCATGCGACATTGCGCCCAGCAGGTAATTGGCCTGAACAATGATTTCCAGCGCATTGCTTAGATCATGAGACAGACGGCGTATCTCTTGCGCCTGTTCGGCCGGGATGGAGGATGGCTTTGTTGTCATTCAGACCTCAACCTGGTGGTTACGTTTGCGGTTCCCGCGTGTGACGGCTTTTCCACATTTGTGTTTCCTCTCTTTAGTAACCGCAGTGCGGTTATTTTGAAGAAGAAGAGCCCGTTGCCTTTATTGTAATGGGATGAATCCATACGCACGACACTTGGGCAGTCGCGACCCTCTCAAAGTAGTGGCTACCACTGCCCGGCATCTCGAACAACTTTCCGTAGCTCTCGGCCCGGCGCGGATCGAAGAATCACCCGCTCCCGGAAAATGGAGCCCTCACGAGATTTTGTGCCACCTGGCAGATTGCGAGCTGGTTTTCGCTTTCCGCCTTCGCCAGGCGCTGGCTGAGGACCATCACGTCATCCAGCCTTTCGACCAGGAGATCTGGGCGGCCAACTATGCAGGCTACGATCCACAGGCGGCCATGATGACTTTTTCTTGCGTCCGCCAATGGAATCTGATGCTGCTGCGTTCAATATCTCCGGAGGTGATGTCGAAGCCCGTGCTGCATCCAGAGCGTGGAGAGATGTCCTTTCGAACCCTCGTCGAAACTATGGCAGGTCACGATCTGAATCATCTGGCGCAACTGGAAGCCATTGCCGTACAGGTGCCAGTGAGCCGGTAAACTACAAGCCTTTACAGGGAGCTGAGACCACTCTGCGGGTGGGCCGCGTTTGACATCGTGGCCCGCTTTTGTACACTAAGAGTTGCTGCCTAATCCAGCCGTTCGCGCTGGATCGTATCGTGCCGGAGTGGCGGAATTGGCAGACGCGCATGGTTCAGGTCCATGTACTCGCAAGGGTGTGGGGGTTCGAGTCCCTTCTTCGGCACCATGACTACCTCTCTAGCCACGCGTTTCAGCCTTTTCTAACGCCTGAAAGAAACGATCGCGCCAGGTGAGGATGTCGTTCTGACGAATCTGATGGCGCATGCGAAGCATTCGCCTTTGGCGTTCCTCCTGAGTCATATCCAGTGCTTGTTTCAGCGCCGCCGCAATTCCCACTTCATCATTGGGATTGACCAGGATGGCGCCCACCCGAAGTTCCGGCGCCGCACCGGCGAATTCGCTTAAGACCAGTACTCCACTAGCATCCGTCTTGGCTGCACAGTATTCCTTTGCCACCAGGTTCATGCCATCTTTGAGACAGGTGATCAGTGCCACGTCGGCAGCTCGATAGATCGCGACCAACTCCTCCCGTGGCACCGAACGGTAGATGTAATTGATAGGAACCCACCCCGGCTCACTGAATTCTCCGTTCACGTGCGTGACCAGGCGCTCCACTTCGCGTTTGAGCTGATCGTACCGGGGTATTCCTTCCCGGCTGGGTACGACAATCTGGATCAGTTCCACCTTGCGATGAAACTCCGGATAGGTGCGTAGAAAATTGCCGAAAGCCTTCAGCCGCTCGGGAATTCCCTTCGTATAATCGAGCCGGTCAACGCCCACGCTGATTTGAATATCGTGGGTCTTGGCCTTAATCTGCTTCGCTCTGTCCACTACCGCTGCCGATTCGGACTGCTCAGAGAACGAGCGAAAATCGATGCTGATGGGGAAAGCCTCGACGTGCGTGTGGCCGTGCCGGCTGATCACCGTGCGGCTTTCACCACGCCCGGAAATCTTAACCCCGGGAACGAAGGAGCGTAGGCAGGCAATCAGGTTCCGCTGGTCCCGCCCTGTCTGTAGTCCAACCAGGTCATGAGCCAGCAAATCCTCAAGCAGCTCCCGCCGCCACGGAAGCTTGGCAAAGATATCGGGCGAGGGAAAAGGGATGTGGAGGAAGAAGGCTAACCTTGCCTTGGGCCGCCGCGCACGAAGCGTTTTGCCTACTTCCATGAGCTGGTAATCGTGGATCCAGATCAGATTCCCGGGTTTCGAGGCCTTTTCGACTGCATCAGCGAATTTGCGATTGACCCGCTGGTAAAACTCCCAATACCGCGGATCAAAATTACAGCGCGATTGCAGGTCGTGGAATAACGGCCAAATAATTTCATTGGAAAAGCCTTCGTAGAAATTGCTCTGCTCCTCCTCAGTCAGGAAGATGGGTGAGAATTTATAAGGACTGTCCCCACTCGCCTGCTCCAGGATCTTGCAAATTTCCGGAGAGGCGTCCGTACCGCCCGACCCTACCCAGATACCGCCGTGATCCTTCAGCAGCGGCTCGAGTGCGCTGACCAAGCCACCGCTGCTCGGATGCCCTTTGAGCTTCCCATCCTCAGTGGTGAAGGTGATGGGAATGCGATTGGAAACCAGCACCAGTTTGTGCCCGCTCATTGACGAGCCCCCGCGATCCAGTCGTCCAGGAACGCTAGCAACTCTTCCGGGGGGCATAGCCAAAAGTGGGCACACGATGGGCGAACCTCATTCCTTACCAGTATGGAGTAACCCTGGCCACCCACTGCTGTAAAGGCGTCCTCATCCGTGAGATCGTCGCCCAGGTAAGCTGCCGGGAGTCCGGGTGGCTCCTGCTCCAATATCTCCGCCACCGCAGTCCCTTTGGTGCGGTCGAGAGAACGCAACTCTAAGCCACCATCAAAGGGCAACAACTGGAGACCACCGGTTTGCGCCAGGTGGCTAAAAGCGGATTTGGCGGAGGAGCGGATCTGCTCTTGTTCCGCTGGCCTGAAACTGCGCCAATGAATGGCTACCGAAGAGGGTTTGACCTCCAGCGTTTCTTGAAAGCCGAGATCCGATATCACTTTTTTTACTCGATCCAGAGCGGACAACTGCACCGGTGTAAGTGAAAACAGTTCGTAAGACCCGTCGCTTCTCAATTGTTCCCGGCCGTGGCTACCCCAGATTTCGGTCTTGATGCTGGGGTCCAGTAGATCGCGAAGTTCGCGCGCGGAGCGTCCGGAGACCAGCACCAGGCGGACCCGGGAAAGCCCGCACAGCGTTTGTAGCCGTTCTTCCACCCCAGGGTACGGGGTAGCCTCAAAACGATCGATATGGAACGGCGCCAGCGTGCCGTCGTAGTCGAGCATCAGCAGCGATCGCGGCGCGCCCCTGAGGCGTCCCCTCAAACTCGCTGCTTCCGCCGACGTTGTCCAGAGTGAGGGGAATTCGTTCATAAACGCTGGTTGGATGCCCCGACGGGGAAAGTTGCTGCAACCCCTTTCTCCAGAGTAGCTGGTTTTCGCCCGGCGGATGGTGCTCGAGCCCTGCGGCATATACTGATAGTTCGCATGGAGAGCCAACTTACAAAGATCCTGGCAACTACACGGCGTGGACTTGAGGAGCGGAAAAGCGCAGCCTCTAACCGGACTCTGGAGCAAGCGGCGGCGGCTCATCAGCCCCGGGGTTTCGCCCGAGCCCTGCGCCAAAAGGCAGCCAGCGGCCCTGCCGTGATCGCAGAGTTGAAAAAAGCCTCGCCTTCGAAAGGGCTGATCCGTGCTGACTTCGATCCGGCTACGCTAGCTAACGGGATGGCTCAGGCGGGCGCGGCAGCCTTGTCCGTGCTCACCGAAGAGCACTTCTTTCAGGGCAGTCTGCGCAATCTGGAAGTGGCTTCCCGTTCCTGTGATCTTCCCTGTTTGCGAAAGGACTTTATGGTCGACGAGTTCCAGTTGCTGGAGGCTCGTGCCCATCGGGCCGATGCGATTCTGTTGATCGCCGCCGCCTTGAGCGATCTGGAGCTTGGCCAGTTGACAGCCCAGGCGCACGCGCTGGAGCTGGACGTTCTCTGCGAGGTACATACCGCGGCAGAGCTGGATCGGGTCCTTGACCTCAACTGCGACGCAATCGGAGTCAACAACCGCGACCTCAGCACATTTGCGGTCAAACTCGAAGTCTCGTTTAACCTGGCGTCCCGGCTTCCGGCCGGTGCGGTTCATGTGAGTGAAAGCGGAATCGAGACGGCCGAGGATATGAACCGGCTGCGCGCGGCAGGCTTCCATGCCTTTCTCATCGGTGAATCGTTGATGCGCCGCCCCGATCCAGGAAAAGCGCTCGAGGCCCTGCTTCAGGCTGCGCCCGTGAGCAGGTGAGAGGCCATGTGGATCAAAATCTGCGGCAACACGAACCTCGAGGATGCGCGTTTTGCCGCGGAGTGCGGGGCCGACGCCGTCGGCTTTGTCTTTGCCCCCAGTCCAAGACGAGTCGAAGCTGACCGGGTGCGGCAAATCACCCAGCGGCTGCCTGCGGAACTGGAGAAATACGGCGTTTTTGTGGACGCCGGATTCGACGAAATCGTGTCGACCGTTGAAACAGGTGGTTTAACCGGCGTGCAGCTCCATCGCTCAGCGGACGAACATTTACCCCTCCGGCTGCGCGAACATTTTGCCGGCCGCATCAGCATCTTGCAGGTTGTGAACTACAAAGCGCTCGAATTCGAGCAGCAGTTAAAGGAATTGAGCCAAAACGAGGATCCGATCCTGGTGGACTCCTCGACAGCCAAAGCGGTAGGAGGCACCGGCACACGCTTCGATTGGCATGACGCGCGAAGCACTTTGAAGCGGGCCGCGCCCAATTTGCGGTTGGTAGCGGCCGGCGGCCTGGCACCAGAAAACGTGAAGCAAGCAATTCAGATCCTGCAACCCTGGGGAGTCGACGTCGTAAGCGGAGTCGAAAGCAAGCCCGGCAAGAAGGATCCAAAGCGAGTCCGGGCCTTCATCGAAAACTCGCGGCGATGTGAAACAAACGGGCCGGGACGGCTTAAAGAGTCTCACACACTCTTTGGCCACTGAGGGCTGTTTTTTGAGTTCCGACACAGACTTTAAAAGGAGAAGAGGCGAATCGTGAGCACAATGACCAACACCCTCACGGGCAGGTTTGGCGCCTATGGCGGCCGCTATGTTCCAGAGACTCTCATGGCGGCACTGGAAGAGCTGGAGCACGCCTACTCTGAAGCCCAGGCGGATCCGCTGTTTCACGCCGAGCTCGATTCACTGCTGAAAGACTACGCAGGACGTCCAACGCCGCTCTACCTGGCAACCCGCCTGACCGGCCAACTTGGGGGCGCCAAAATTTACCTCAAACGTGAGGATCTGCTACACACCGGCGCCCACAAGATCAACAACTGTCTCGGCCAGGGGCTCCTGGCCCGGCGCATGGGCAAAAAGCGCATCATCGCCGAAACCGGCGCCGGACAGCACGGCGTAGCCACAGCGACTGTCTGCGCCCTCTTTGGAATGGAATGCATTGTGTACATGGGCGAGGAAGACATGCGCCGTCAGGAACTGAATGTTTACCGCATGCGCCTGCTGGGCGCCGAAGTCCGCGGCGTCAGTTCCGGCTCCCGCACATTAAAAGATGCGATCAATGAAGCGATGCGGGATTGGGTCACCAACGTCCGCACCACGCATTACCTGCTGGGCAGTGTTCTGGGCGCGCATCCTTACCCGACCATGGTGCGCGATTTTCATCGCGTCATCGGGCAGGAGATCAAGCAGCAGATCCTGGAAAAGGAGGCCCGTCTGCCCAGCGCCGTAATCGCATGCGTAGGCGGCGGCTCCAACGCGATTGGCGCGTTTTATGACTTTATCGAAGAACCGGATGTTCGTCTGATCGGCGTCGAGGCAGGCGGCCGGGGTACGGAGCTCGGCAACCATGCCGCGCGCTTCAGCGGCGGAAGCCCGGGCGTGCTGCAAGGTACTTACTCCTATGTGTTGCAGGATGACGCCGGCCAGGTCTCGTTAACCCACTCCGTCTCCGCGGGACTGGACTACGCTTCCGTCGGACCCGAGCACGCCGGGTTACACGATTCAGGCCGGGCCGAATACGTTTCCGCCTCTGACCAGGAGGCTCTGGATGCATCTCTGCGCCTTGCCCGCACAGAAGGCATCGTCCCCGCACTCGAGAGTGCCCATGCGGTCGCGGAATGCATCCGGCTGGCGCCCAGGCTGGCCCAGGATGACATACTGGTAGTGAACCTTTCCGGCCGCGGTGACAAAGATATGGGCATCATGGCCCGCGAATTAAACCTCAGCTCGGAAGCAAAAACGAATGGCGATTGAATTCAACAGAAAGCCCGGCCTGGTCATTTACCTCACCGCCGGAGATCCCGATCTGCCGGCAAGCCGCGACGTGGCCCTGGCCGCGATCGACGCAGGCGCAGAGGTCATCGAGTTGGGGGTGCCGTTCAGCGATCCGATCGCCGATGGCCCGGTGATCCAGCGAGCCAGCGAGCGAGCCGTGGCGAACGGTACGCGCCTGAAAGATGTGCTTGCCGTGGCCGCCGAACTGCGCGCCCTGAGGCCTTCCTGTGGAATCGTGATCTTTTCCTATTTCAATCCCATTCTGCGTATGGGGCTGGAGCGCTTCTGTGACCAGGCCGCCCATTCCGGAGTGGACGGTGTCCTGATCACGGACATGATTGTCGAGGAAGGCGAAGAATATCTGACCCAGGCACACCACTACGGCCTGATGCCTGTCTTCCTGGCAGCGCCCACCAGCACCGACTACCGGCTGAAAATGATCGCCAATGTTTCTCAGGGCTTCGTCTATGCCATCTCGCGTGTCGGCATAACCGGCGCCCAACAAAGCGTGGCCGCCGATGCGCGCCGCCTGGTCGAACGCCTGCGTCCTTTCACCCAATTGCCCATAGCCGTGGGTTTCGGCATATCGACCGCCGAACATGTTGCCGCCGTGGGCGAGTTTGCCGATGCCGCAGTGATTGGCAGCACCATTGTTTCCTTAATTGAAAAGGCGGAGCCGGGCCATGCTCCGGCCGCGGTTGCCGGCTTCCTCCAGGGGCTCAGGCAGCCTGTGCTTCAAGGCTAGTCATGGCCGCGCCGTATCATAAAGACCAAGGACAGTGCATGGATATTGCTGGTTGGCGAGAGAAAATTGATGAACTGGATCGGCAAATTGTGGCGCTGATCAGCGCGCGGGCGCAAGCCGCACAGGAGATTGGCAAGTTGAAACGTTCCACCTCGCTGCCGGTCTATGAACCAAACCGGGAGCGGGTGATTTTCGAGAACGTACGCGCGGCCAACAAAGGGCCGCTCCCGGACATAGAACTGACCCACATCTACGAGCGCATCATCGACGTGATGCGGGCGCTGCAAAAAAATGAGCTGGCGTCGAAAGCCGGAGAGACAGGAAAGTAACCATGATTGTAGCAATGTTGGAGAGAGCGACCGAAGAAGACATCCAGGGAGTAATCGAACGCCTGGTGCAGGTGGGCTTCAATGTTCATCGCACCACAGGAACTATCCAGACCGTTCTGGCGGGTGTAGGCACGCCCTCGCATTTCGATCACAAAGATTTCGAACTGCTGCCCGGCGTTGCCGAGGTGGTGCGCATCTCGTCCCCCTACAAGCTGGCGGGCCGCGGCTTCCGGCCCGAAGGAACCATCGTTCGTTTCCCCAACGGAGTCGCCGTAGGCGGCGATGAGATTGTGGTGATGGCGGGCCCGTGCTCGGTGGAATCGCGCGAGCAGATATTTACCGTGGCCGATCAGGTTAAGTCCGCAGGGGCCTCCTTTCTACGTGGAGGGGCTTTCAAACCAAGGAGCTCGCCCTATTCCTTCCAGGGCCTCGGGCTGGAGGGGCTCAAGCTGCTCAGGGAAGTGGGAGATAGAACAGGCCTGCTGATTATCAGCGAGGTCATGGAAATCTCCCAGATCGATCTCATGTTCCCCTACGTTGACGTTTTCCAGGTAGGCGCGCGCAATATGCAGAACTTCAACTTGCTGCGCGAGATTGGCCTGGTGCGTAAGCCGGTGTTGCTCAAGCGCGGCATTGCTGCGACCCTGGAAGAGCTGCTGCTTTCGGCGGAGTACATCCTGGCCGGCGGCAATTACGATGTGATGCTTTGCGAGCGAGGCATTCGCACCTTTGAGACCTACACCCGCAATACGATGGACATCTCCGCCATCCCGGTAATCAAGAAGCTCTCCCATCTGCCCATGCTGGCCGATCCCTCGCACGGTGTCGGCCGCCGCGACAAGGTCGCGCCCATGGCCCGCGCCGCGGTCGCCGCAGGTTGTGATGGGTTGCTGATCGAGGTTCATCCCAACCCGGATAAGGCCCTTTCCGACGGAGCCCAATCCTTGTTTCCGGAACAATTCGAGAAACTCATGGACCAGCTGAGGATCATCGCCACTGCGGTGGGCCGGAACGTAAGGTCTGAACAGGCTGCGGAAAAAACTCTGGCTGTTGAAGGGTACGGGCTTTAGAGGGTATGCGAGAAGGGGAAAGAAACCGCAGGTCCCTCCACTACGCTGCGCTCCGGTCGGGATGACAATTCTGTTTTTCCCGCAAGAGCTTCAACGAGGAAATAGTGGACCCTGTAACAGAATTGTCATCCCGACCGGAGCGCAGCGTAGTGGAGGGACCTGCGGTTTCTTTCCCCTTCTCGCGCACCCTCTAAAGCCCGTAAGTATCAGATCGAAAGCACTCGTGGAGTACGGTGACAATTGAGCGCATCACCATCGTGGGAACGGGACTGATCGGCGCCTCCGCGGGCTTAGCGTTGCGCGCGGCACAATTCCCCGGTGAGATCATCGGCTGGGACCGGAGTGCATCCCAATCCGGAATCGCGCTCGACCGCGGCGCCGTCGATGTCATCGCATTTGATCCAATCACCGCCGCGGTCAGCAGCGATCTGGTTCTTCTTAGCGGCCCTGTCTTTGCCATTCAAGATTGGATGGAGAAACTCGCGCCACTCCTGAAGCCGCATCAATTGGTAACCGACGTAGGCAGCGTCAAGGTCGCTATTGTCGAACGGGCTCAGCCACTTTACGGCGGTCCCCATCAGCCTGGCTTTCTCCCTGGCCACCCCATGGCGGGCAAAGAAGTAAGCGGCGCTGCAAATGCCGACGCCAAACTCTTCTCGAACGCCGTGTGGCTGTTTACTGGATTTGCCCATCATCCTCTCGCCGCGGAGTGGCGCGCCTGGGTGGAGCGCTTCGGTTGCCGCACCATGGACATCCAGGCAGACAGGCATGATGAGATCTGTGCCTGGGTCAGCCATCTGCCCCAGTTCTTATCTACCGCCCTGAGCGCTATGCTGGAGGATCGTTTTGGCAACGCGCCCGATCTCCGAGCCATCGGAGGCCGGGCCCTCAGAGAGATGACCCGGCTCGGAGCCAGCCCCTATTCCATGTGGCGCGACGTTGCCCACACCAATCAGGACGCCATCAGCGAAGCGCTACTGGCCATGGAGCAGCGCCTCGCACATCTGCGCGAAAACCTCAAGACCCCTGAATTGCGCGACGAATTCGAGCGCGCCAATCGATTTCGAGCCAACTAGAGCAGTTTCGCAATTACTTTGGTCTGGCAAAGATCGTGAGGAGTGGTTTTCCTTGAGAGAAAACCACGACGAGGCCTGTCGCTTCGGTTTACACCCATTGCGAAACTGCTCTAGCCCAGCCAAAAAATATTCTGCGGCAATCGACGTAACTTCTGCAGCATCAAAACAATCACATCATTTCCCGGAACGTCGGGGACCGCGGCTCAGGTTATGATGCCGGTGGGGCTTAGGAGCAACTGGAGCCGGACGCAAACGATGGCTATAGAAAATCTTGGAGCAAAATATTCTGGCCCCCTTCAGGGAGACCCGGAGAGCTTATTCGAACGATGTTCATGGCTTTACGCATTCTGTCGTGAGCATTTGTTTCGCGATCACACCACCGCCATTTCCCACGCCCTTTGGCCAGGCGCCCGGCCCGGTCCTGATACACACCTTCTTGAAATCGCCTGTGGTCCGGGCTTCTACGCCTGCAGCCTCGCGCAGCGTTATCCTGACATTCACATCACCGGTGTCGACCTTTCCGAGCGCTTGCTTTCCCGTGCCAAAGACCGGGCGGACAACCGCCAGTTGAAAAATTGTCATTTCGTCAAAGCCAACGTGCTTGCTCTTTCTCAGTCACTGGACCCTGTGGATGCAATCGTTGCCTCGCGGCTCTTGATGGTGGTAGGCGATCGGCCCCAGGCGCTGCGGGAAATATTCTCCGCTCTGCGCCCCGGTGGCCGCTGCTTCATCGCCGAGCCCACGTCCGCTTTGCGTGCCATGCTCCCGCTTTCCTGCATGCGGCTTTTCGCCCGCATGATGGGAGATTGGAGCACCCGGTTCCCCGAGTCCGGCCGGGCAGCGGTGCTGAACCAGCATGAATTCCAGTCCCTGATCGCCTCCCAGCCCTGGAGCACCGTCAGCCACTGGCAAGACAATTGGTATCAGTACGCAGTCTGCGACCGGAGCTGCTGACACTTGGGCTACCAGGTACTCACACCCGGAAACGCGGCGGGGGTTGGTGAAGACTGCTGCGCTTTGGTCGTGATGGCGAAGGCCCCGCGTCCGGGCAAAGTAAAGACCCGGCTTTCTCCTCCGCTGACTCCTGAGCAAGCCTCGGAGCTCAGCATCCGCTTCATCCGCGACACCGCGGAAAACATTGAGCACATAACTCAAACCAGCAACAGCGCTGGACTGGTGGCCTACACGCCCGTAGGAGATGAAGCAGCGTTCGACGGCTTGCTGCCGTCCGGTTTCCGGCTTCTCCCGCAGCGAGGGCAAGGGTTCGGAGAGCGAATGCTCTATATTTACGAGGATCTCTTTGCTGCTGGATTCAACGCCGTCTGCATACTTGATTCCGACAGCCCCACCATGCCGCAACACGCGTTGTTGCAGGCGGTCGAGAGGCTATCCCGGGTGGGAGATCGCATGGTGTTAGGCGGCTCCGACGACGGCGGCTTTTACCTGATGGGCGTGAAGCGCCTGCACCCTCGGTTGCTTGAGCAGATCGACTGGAGTACGGAGCGGGTGTTCAACCAAATACTCGACCGGGCGAAGGAAATCGGACTTCAGGCCGAACTGTTGCCGAATTGGTACGACGTGGATGATGCTGCCACTCTGGAACGGCTGCGGCAGGAACTTGCCGGCCCCGAAACCCCAGGATCGGAGGCCGCAGGATACGATGCCAGGCACACCCGCCTGTATCTCTTCAGCCTGCGCGTCGACCCTATAAGCCAGAGCCGCGCATGCTGATTCCACGCATGCAGACGCGGCAGTCAGTGGTAACCAATAGCGCGCTTGCCGTACTGGGACTCGCGATGGTGGCCCTTTGCCGGCAGGGTGTGAACGAGATACACCATTACGTCATCGGCTTCGGCCTGGTCGCCATGTTGCAGGCGCTGCTCTACCTGGTCGCAGTCTGGGTGGTGCTCAATCGGCCGGTGGATCGCTGGACGTTAATGATCATCGTTGTCTCAGCGATCTCCTGCAGGCTTGTTTGTCTTTTCTCCGCACCCTTCCTCTCTTCCGATGTTTTTCGCTACGTGTGGGATGGGCAAGTGCAGGCCGCCGGCATCAATCCGTTTCGGTACATCCCCGCCGATCCTCACCTGGCTTTCTTGCGCGATCATGAGATCTACCCTCACATCAATCGTCGCGAGTATGCGCACACGATTTATCCCCCGGGAGGGCAAATGCTCTTCCTGCTCATCACTCGCGTTGGCGCGACAGTGCGCTGGATGAAAGCGGGGATGGTTGGCCTCGAGGCGCTCACCATCTGGATTTTGGTCAAGCTACTGCAGGCACTCGGACTGCGCCGCGAACAGGTTTTGATTTACGCCTGGCACCCGCTGGTCCTTTGGGAAGTCGCCAGCAGCGGGCATGTGGACGGCGCAGCACTCCCGTTTATCGCCCTCGCTTTGCTGTTCTACGTCCGCCATAAGCCGGTGGCGACCGGAGTTGCCTTAGCGGCTGCGACCCTAATCAAGCTCTATCCCATCGTCCTGTTCCCCGCGCTCTACCGCCGCAGTGCTTGGCGCGATTGGAGGATGCCGGCCGTCGTCGCCGGCATCGTTGCCGCAGGATATGCCTGCTATTCGAGCGTAGGCCGCCACGTTCTGGGCTTTCTGCCGGAGTATGCCAAAGAGGAAGGACTGGAGTCCGGAAGCCGCTATTTTCTTCTCACCCTGGCCCGCCATGGCATGCATTGGGACGCGCTCCCAACTTCCGCTTTTTATGTCTTCTCCGCATTGGTGTTGTTGGGGTTAGCCGTATGGGCCTTCTTGCGCAGTGAGACCGCCGCGTTGACCGCGATTCGCTGTGGGTTCGTCATCGCAACCGCCCTCATGCTGCTCTTTTCCTCCCATTACCCCTGGTACTACCTGTGGCTCCTGCCTTTTCTGAGTTTGATCCCGTACGTGCCCATGCTTTATTTCACCACCGCATGTTTTTATCTCTACACCACCCAGCTTGCCAATCCTGGGCCGGCCATGTACTACATGTTTGAATGGTTATATGGCACCACCGGCCTTGTGGCGGTGTGGTGCACGGCCCGAAAAGCATTTGCCATGTATCCGAGGAACTCATGATGGAGACTGTATCTGCAGTACCGCAACGGCGATACTTCGAGAAACTGGAAGGTCAGTTCTCGGTAATCATGGAAGCGGATCCGGTCTGCCTCTACCTGGAGACCACCAATCGCTGCAATCTCCTCTGTACTACCTGTCCTCGCACCTTCGAAGAACTCGAGCCGGAAAAGGACATGTCATGGGAATTGTTCACCAGCATCATCGACCAGTTTCCAAAGATTGAGCGCGTGGTGCTGCACGGGGTGGGCGAGCCAATGCTGGTGAAAGAGCTGCCGCGCATGATCCGCTACCTGAAGGACCGCGGTGTCTATGTGCTCTTCAACACCAACGGCACCCTGCTGACGCGGGCCAATGGGCAGGCTCTTATCGATGCGGGCCTGGACGAATTGCGGGTCTCGCTCGATGCCGCGGAGTCTTCTGTTTTCCAGATGGTGCGCGGCAAAGACATGTTCGACCGCATCGTGACCAACGTGGGCAATTTCGTCGCCATGCAGCGCGAGAGCAATTTGCAGTTGCCCCGTGTATCTCTGTGGCTCACCGGGTTACGGGAGACGTTGGCGCAACTGGAGGCTTTCGTTCGCCTGGCGCATCGCTTGGGAGTGATGGAAGTCTATTTGCAGAGAATGGTTTATCTCCCCGAGGGCCAGGGACTCGCGCGTCCTGAATCAGCGCTGTTTGAGCACACCTCGCAGCAGGAGGAAGAGATTGTGCAAAGAGCAGAAGCTGTTGCCCGCGAGCTTGGCGTGCTCTTCAGCGCGTCTGGCGCTACCGAGCCGCAGGTGAGCATCAAGAAGCGCAAAGACGACAGCCCCTGGTCCTTGTGCCGCCGCCCGTGGAGCCTGATGTACGTCACTGCCAACGGCCAGGCTCTCCCCTGTTGCATTGCACCTTTCTCGATGCGTGGCTACGAAAGCTTTACGCTTGGCAATGCAACCCAACAGACCATGCGCGAAATTTGGAATGGCGAGAAATATCAGGAATTTCGCCGAGCCCTTCTAAGTCCGCAGCCACCCCCGGCCTGTTCCAGCTGCGGCCTGCGCTGGAGCCTCTAATTTGGCCGAAGTTTCGGTTGTCATTCCCGCGCTGAATGAGGCCGAGAATATTGCCGCAGTCGTCAGGGAATTACCCTGGACCCTGATCCGCGAATGCATCGTGGTGGACAATGGCAGCACCGACGCCACCGCAGCTGAGGCCGAAGCAGCCGGTGCTCGTGTCGTTGTCTTGCCCCAGCGGGGCTATGGAAGGGCGTGTGCCGCCGGAGCGGCTGCGGCCAACGGAGTCATCCTGGTCTTCATGGATGGAGACGGCAGCGACGTCTCCAGCGAAATGCATCAACTGCTGCAACCAATCCTGACCGGGCAATGTGATTTCGTCATTGGCTCGCGCCTCCGCGGCACACGAGAACCGGGGAGCATGCTCATCTCGCAGATTTTCGCCGGCTGGCTGGCGGGCATTCTTCTCCGCCTGCTATACCGAGTCAAGTACACCGACATGGGACCCTTCCGCGCGATCACCAGGCAGGCACTCCAGAGCCTGCACATGAGCGAACAGACCTACGGATGGAATCTGGAAATGCAGATGCGTGCAGCCCAACGCGGTCTCCGCATACGCGAAATTCCCGTGAGCTATCGCAAACGAGCCGGAGGCCAAAGCAAAGTGGCCGGTTCGCTTGGCGGCTCGGCACGAGCTGCCATCCGCATCGTCCAAACCCTGCTGCGAGTAGCCTCAACCCCGTCGTAAACGGAGGAACAATAAGCGGGTGGCCCAGGTCTAAAAAGCGAGACCTGGGCCACCCATTCGACAGGGGTCGCAGCTTTATTTTTCCGCTGCCTTCTCGATCGCCTTCCACTCTTCCGCCGGCAGATGCACCTTGGCTGCGCCAACATTCTCTTCCAGGTGTTTCACCGAGGAGGTGCCCGGAATAGGCAGCATCACAGGCGAGTGATACAGAAGCCACGCCAAGGAAAGTTGAGCGACGGTAGCTCCATGCTTTTTTGCCGCCTGATCGAGCACGCCGCCGGGCTTCGCCAATTTTCCCGCCGCCACCGGAAACCAGGGGATAAATGCAATCTTCTCCTGCTCGCAGAACTGCAAAACCTTCTCATGCCTGCGATCGCTCAAGTTGTACTGGTTCTGCACGCTGACGACCTTGACCGTCTTGCTCGCCCGCTCAATTTCCGTCGTCGCAACCTCCGACAAACCGATGTGGCGAATCTTGCCCGCCTTCTGGAACTCTTTGAGCGCCCCCAGACTCTCCTCCACCGGCACCTTGCGATCGATTCGATGGAGCTGGTACAGATCAATGCGCTCCACTTTCAGCCGGCGCAAACTCATCTCCACGCATTGCCTCAGGTATTCGGGCCGTCCGTCCTCGGCCCACTTGTTAGGGCCAGAGCGTGTGAAACCGCCCTTGGTGGCAATGATCAGACCCTCCGGATACGGATGCAGAGCCTCTGCGATCAGGTTCTCGCTAACCTCGGGGCCATAAGCATCTGCGGTGTCGATGAAGTTGACACCCAATTCGACCGCCCGCCGCAAAACTCTGAGCGCTTCGTTGCGGTCCTTGGGTTCGCCCCAGATGCCCTCACCAGTGATGCGCATTGCGCCATATCCAAGCCGGTTGACCGTAAGGTCTCCACCCAGCGTCAAAGTTCCAGCTGATTCCGTCAGCAATGTCGTCATACCGCTTAAGATTCGCGGCCCTTATGATTGGTTTCTCATTATGCTGGGTCCCGCCACCATCGTCGGAGCTGGTCCTAACGGCCTGGCCGCTGCTATCGTCCTGGCCGGAGCAGGATTCAACGTGGAAGTACGTGAAGCCGCATTGGTCGCCGGCGGCGCGTCTCGCTCAGCTGAGTTGACCCTTCCCGGCTTTATCCACGACTTGGGCTCTGCCGTCCATCCCATGGCCGTAGCGTCACCCTTCTTTTCCACCCTGCCTCTGGGCGAAGCTGGATTGCGCTGGATTGCCCCACCTGCGGAGTTGGCCCACCCCCTGGACGATGGAACCGCCGTAATGTTGGAACGGGGCATAACCGACACGGCCGGCCAATTAGGGCCAGACGCTGCCGCGTACCGCCGCCTTTACGCGCCGCTCCTCGAAAACTGGGACGATCTTCGCCACGACCTGCTCAAAGCCATTGGATGGCCGAAGCACCCGATCGCCATGGCGCGATTTGGACTTCTTGGCCTGCGCTCCGCCCGTTCCCTCGCCGATGGCCATTTCAAAGGAGCCCGCGCCCGCGCGCTTTTCGCCGGATTAGCTGCGCACTCCTTTCTTCCCCTCGAATCACCAATGTCCGCCGCCTTCGGGCTGGTGCTCGGAGTAGCCGCACACGCGGTCGGCTGGCCGATTCCGCAAGGCGGCGCCCAGTCGATCGCGGATGCGCTTGTGACCTGCCTGCAGAAAGCCGGAGGTGCCGTCATCACCAACGCGCCCGTTCAGTCTCTTCGCGGCCTGGGCCACCCAATACTCCTCGACGTGACGCCCCGGCAATTCCTCGCCATTGGCGGCGAACGCGTCCCACCGTCATTCCGCCGCCAACTCGAGCAATACCGCTACGGCCCTGGAGTTTTTAAGGTGGATTGGGCCCTGAGCGAGCCCATCCCATGGCGTGCCCAAGAATGCCGGCGCGCGGGCACCGTACACCTCGGCGGCACCTTCGACGAAATAGCCGCCTCGGAGCGGATGCTTTCAACGGGCGCAATCAGCGCAATCAGCGACCGCCCCTTTGTCTTGCTGTCCCAGCCGACGCTGTTTGACCCCACCCGGGCGCCTGCGGGCAAGCACGTAGCCTGGGCCTACTGCCACGTTCCCAATGGTTGGTCTGGATCTGCGCTCAAGGCCATCGAATCTCAAGTGGAACGCTTCGCGCCCGGTTTTCGCGAGTGCATCCTGGCCCGCGCATTTTTCAACACCCAGGCGATGCAAGCTTGGAATGCCAACCTGGTGGGGGGAGACATCAACGGCGGTTCCTTTTCAGGGCTGCAATTCTTCCTCAGGCCTACCTGGCGGCAGTACGCGACTCCGCTCCGCGGGGTATACCTTTGCTCGTCCTCAACCCCTCCGGGCGGTGCGGTCCACGGTATGTGCGGATATTGGGCAGCTCAGTGGGCACTCAAGCGCTATAGAGAACCTCGAGCATCGTGAAGTCATCATTGGGTGGAGCGCCAGCCATAAAGCGCTCCACTTTGCTCAGTACACCCTCGATGGTGGAACCGGCAAGCGCAGCTTCCAGCCGGTCCTCTCCAAAAAACTCGCCGTCTGTGCTTTCTGCTTCGGTAACGCCATCGGTGGCCAGCACAATCCGGTCGCCGGCCTTTAACTGCAGACGCTCAGACCGGAAAGTGGCCTCTTCGATCAGACCAACAACCATGTTGGCATTCTCCAGTCGCTTCACGCCGTCAGTGTTAGCCAGCATCGGCTGCACATGGCCGCAATTTACATATTCAAAGGTGCCGTCTGGTCCGAGCTTGACCAGGATCATGGTGGCGTATTTCTGCACATTCTTCTCGCAAATGTAACGATTGGCCACTTCCGCAATCTCCGCCAGCGGCTGACCGGCAAGCAGCAACCCATAAAGCAATCCCTGCAGTGTCGAGGCAAGAATCGCTGCTGACACGCCTTTGCCGGAGATGTCGGCAATGACGACATAAAGACCGTCCGCAGTGGCGATCACGTCATAGAAATCGCCCCCAACCTCCTTGCAGGCGACGCTGCGCGCGTGGACTCGCGCATAAGGCAGGTTTGGGATGGCAAATTCCATCAGCCCCTGCTGAATTGCGGCAGCGATATTCAGTTCTTCCCGGTAGCGGCGCGCTGATTCTTCCGACTGCGCCAGAAAAGCGTTCTCCACCAATGCCGCGGCTTCGGTCGAGATCGTCTCCAACAGGTCATTGTCCACCTGGCTCAGCTTGCCGGCCTGCAACCGGCTATCCAGGTAAAGCACGCCGAGAATGTCTTTTTCGTGGAACTCATTTCCCGCAGAACGCTTGCGCAGCGGGATGCAATACACCATGCGGATGCTTTGCTGCACCATGCTTTCCGTGCGTGAATTAGCCTCCGCCGATAAGGTGTCGGTGACGATGAACTTCGACGCTTTTAAGGCTTGCGCGATGGCGCTGTGAGAAATGGTCGAATCATCTTCCAGCCGCTCGCCCTTGAGGCTGCGACCGGCGGCCAACGTTAATTTTCCCTTCTCATCTCTCAGAAACACGTAGCCGCGCTCGACCTGGGTCAACTCCAGCGTGGCTTCTACCAGCGTCGCCAGAATCTCATTGACCGCACCCAGCGTGTTCAACCGCTGCGCCGCACTCAGGAACCAGCTTAGTTTCTCGAGGTCCGACGTGGGTGTCGAAATCGCGTGCAGCTCGTCCAACAATTTGTGAATGGTTGATGTATTTTCCTTGGGCGGACCGAAACGCAGCGAGGGCCCGTTCAGCGACCCCAGACGGATTTCATCTCCGGGCTTTAACGCCTGGCGCTCCACCAGGGGTTTCGCATTCAGAAATGTTCCATGCCGGCTGCCACAATCGACTACATGAAACTGGCCTTTCTCATAGAGAATGGCAGCGTGATCGCGCGAGATGAAGGCGTGTGCCAATACCAGGTCGCGGTCCTGCAGCCGGCCGATGGTGAAGGGGGTGTGGGTAACGTTAATCTCTTCCTGGCGGGATTCATCGATAAGCATCAAAGCAGTGGCTGGAATGGGTTCGGCCATAAGGCGATAGCTCCGGAGGTTGGTTGCGCTTGCCGGGATCACCGGACGGATGTTAAGAAAAGTACCACATGCATCTATGGGAGGAGACCCTCTCCGAGGGACTCGCCTGATCCACAAATTGTTGTCTTCGTGAGAGTCACTATAGACTTTCATCGGCATCCAAGCGTGCAGAAAAGGCGCGACCAGGCGCCATGTAACATTCAAGGCAGAGGAGAAGAGAAATCGTGCGAATGTCCCTTACACCACCCCCCTACAACCAAGGCTATGCCAGCTACCTCGCCGCCATGCAGCTGTGGGACGAACCGCACCAGCTGTCATCGCTTGAGCTTCTCAAGTCTCTGGATGATCTGGATGAAGAAGACGACGAGGATGATGACGAGGAAGACGATGACCTCGAGGACCTCGATGAAGAAGAAGACGAAGATGACTTAGATGAGGATTATGACGACGAAGATGACGAGGATGAGGACGAGGAGGAAGACGACGACGAGGACGGAGGCGTCAAGCCGCTGAAAATGAATCCCTAAGGAAAGCCGCAGGTGGGTTTCGTCTTCCATTGGCTCCGCTGGCAATTGCCTGAAAGTGGAAGCTCTGATGAGTCCCATCTGCGGTACCCTGACATTGCCTTCCGGCTGGAGAATGAGTGTGAAAAGGCGCATTCTCGTAGTGGACGATGATGATGCAACACGCCAGGCTGCGGCGCAAAGCCTGCACACGATGGCGGGATGGGACGTGGTCGAAGCTTACTGCGGCGCCCAGGCCATCGAAAGCGCTACGCGGCATCAACCGGACGCGATCCTGCTCGATGTCATGATGCCGGCCATGGACGGGCCCGCCATGTTGGCCAAGCTACGATCTGCTCGCGCTACCAGTCACATTCCCATTGTGTTACTCACCGCAAAAGTACAAGCGGCGCAGGATGGCTCTTTTGCCCACCTGCCGGTCGAAGCCATCTTGCTCAAGCCATTCGATCCCTTGCGCCTGGCCAGCCAGGTTGCCGACGCGCTAGGCTGGAAGACCGAATAAGCCGGTTTAGGCCAGCAGCGGTCGCCCGGCGCGGAACGACTGCACAATTCGGCCCTCCGGCGACAGGGCCACAAAATTCGCCTCCCGTCCTACTTCCACGCAACCCCATTGCCGCTCCAGGCTCATCAACCTGGCTGGATTGCGCGCCGCGCATTGCACGCTGGCGGCGATGCCGGCGCCCGTAAACAAGGAAAAGTTGCGTACCACTTGATCCATGGTCACCACGCTGCCTGCCAGGACTCCCGGTGATCCAGCAGACGTGCAGCGCCCCTTAGAGACTTCCACGTCCATCTCGCCCAGCTTGTACCGCCCATCGGGCATGCCGGTCGCTGCCATTCCATCGGTGATCAATATGGATTTCTCAGCTCCCTTCGCTTTGAAGAACAGGCGGATCATGGCGGGATCTACGTGAATGCCGTCACAGACAATCTCAGCAAAGAGGGAATCATTATCGAGCACGTACGCTGCGATGCCGGGATCACGGTGATCCAATGCGCGCATGGCGTTAAAAGTGTGGGTAGCACTGCGTGCCCCGGCGTGGAAGCCCGCTTCCGCCTCGGCCAGGGTCGCATTGCTGTGCCCCAGGCTGCATACCACGCCCAGGCCGGCCGCATACTCTGTCAATTCGAGTGCCGTGGGCAGCTCAGGAGCGATGGTCATGATCCGGATGTGTCCCCGAGCCGCCTGCCAGAACCGATCAAACAGGGCAATCGACGGCTGTACCAGCAGTGCAGCCGGATGGACCCCACGCTTGGCAGTGGAAAGAAAGGGACCTTCCAGATGAATGCCCAGTGGCGCCGCGCCCTCGGCCGCCGCGCCTTGCTCGATCACCCCGGCAATCATGTCCAGGGCGCGCAGCGTTTCTTCTGTGGAAGAGGTAACCGTTGTGGGGTAATACGCTCCTACCCCGTGGCTGGCAAGAGCCGCTCCAATCGCCTGCAGTGCCTTCGGAGTTCCTTCCATGACATCGTGGCCCACGGCGCCGTGGACATGAATGTTGACGTAAGCCGGGGCCAGCAGCGCTTCAGGATACGTATCGCGCACCCCGCCGTGCTCGCGGCTGGTAATGGAGGTAATATGTCCGCCCTCGACCGCGACCTCGGGGTACTCTACGATCCCGTTTCCGCGCAAGAGTCGCCGTGCCGTAATGGTTGTGGTCATCCTTGTTGCCCACTGGCAAGCATATAGCAACCGAAGAATGTCCTGAAACGAGTCTCGCCGCCAAAGGTTGACCCTTGGCGGCGAGAACAATCGAGAACCCCGGCTACAAAAAATCGAGCAGTTAGAAACTAGATGAAGAAGCCAATTTGCTCCAGCACCTCATCGCTCATTTCGATGTCGCTCAGTTTGGCTGCACGTGTGAACTTCAGTTCTTCCCGAAACCGGTCCAGAACAGCCGCATTCAGGTCCGTCCGCTTGTCCAGCAGGTGAAGCAGCTCTGCGGCCGTGGTGGCATGTTGATAATTGGCCTTGAGACCACGCGAATTTTCGATAGTGACGGAAAGGGGCAGAGTACGAAAGTCGCTGGATTGCTGGTGGGGTGAGCGGACTCGAATGTTGACTCGCATATTGGAGACGATAGTGTCACGCGAATCTGACGTCGAAAATACTACCTTAAGGGCGAATCAATACCTGGAAGGGGTATCAACTAAGACGCAAAGGGCCAGTATCGTTGCCGTCGCGCCAGGATCAGGAAGCCACCTACCCCAGTGACGAAAACCGCCAGCACGTAGAGCATGTACTTCCATCCGTCGGGCTGGAAGGCCTGCACCAGGAAGATATAGAGCCAGCACGCCATAGCGAATAAAGCGGGTAGTGGATAGAGCCACATACGGAAGGGACGAGGCGCCTCCGGGTGGCGCTTTCTGAAAAGCAGCAGGCCGATGATCTGGCCCACGAACATGATCAGGATTCGCGCCAGTATCAAAGCTGTAATAATTTGCACCAGGTTAAACAAGCTTGCGATGGCGGAGAGGATACCCACCAGCAGCAGCGACCGGTGGGGAAAGTCCTTTTTGGGATGGGTCTTGCCGAAGAAACGGAAAAATGTGCCGTCAAGCGCCGCGGCGAAGGGAATGCGCGAATATCCCAGCATCATGGAGTAGACCGAGGCGAAGGCGGTCAGCAGCACCATGACAGTCAGCCACTGCGAAGCCCAAAAGCCAGCCACCCGTTGCATGAAAACCGACCCCACGGCATCGTAAATGACGGTTCCGGGCACGATCATTTCCCGCCAGGGCAATACTCCGGTGAATGACACCGAGATCGCCAGGTCAAGCAACAGAACCAGGAAAATCGAGCCAATGATGGCCCTCGGGATCACTCGTTCGGGCTCACGAACCTCGTCTCCCAGGTGGCAGATGTTGTAATAGCCGAGAAAGTTGAACATCACCAGCATGGTTCCATTGCCCAGGCCCAGCATGAAGGCCAGATTCAGGTGAAAGGCTCCGGGCGGAAAATCGAACAGCAGGTGCGGTTTTAAATGGACCATGCCTTCCACCACCACCCAGAGGCTGGTGAGTAGCAAACCACTCCAAAGCACCAGCATGATGCGGGCAATATCGCGGATCTTGCGATAGAGCAGGACCATGGCAGCCAGGGCGAAGGCCGCCGCCAGCAAGCGCATAGCCCACGGCCGGCTGACCAATCCCTTGAATACGAAGCCGGTATACAGCGCCATCCCTACGGTCCCGGTGGCAATCTCCAGGGTGGCGCTAAACAGGAACTGCCAGACGAACAGCCAGGCCATCAGCCGTCCCAGACCTTCTCGCCCGAAACACTGGCGAAGGTAGGTATAGGAGCCGCCGGAGCTGGGAAAGGTGGTGCCCAGCTCCGCAAAGACCAGCCCATCCGCAATCGCGATTACCGCTCCAACAAACCAGCACACCAGTGCCTGAGGCCCGCCCATGGTGGCGAGAATGGCCGGCACCGTAATGAACGGTCCCGTGCCCACCATGTTCGACATGTTGATGGAGATCGCATTCAGCAGGCCGAACTTTTTGGGCAGATGGACAGTGGGCATGAAATAGGGGTCGAGAGCTTCAATCTAAACTATTTCCGCGGAAGAGAGTGCAAGCAAACGAAAACCGCGAAGCAAAAGACCCTTATTTCATCAAAGCGGTTAGCCCTTTTGAGTGCACCCTAACGCGCTTTGCGGCGTGCTTTGGTCACCAGTGCCGGAAGCCCGGCGGCCGCATTCAAATTGGCCGACCCGTTCCGCATACCAAAACCGCAGGATTCGCGCACACACAGGTGAGGAGCAACCTTGTGCGTCACCGCGGGTCTGTTCTTGCCTTCGATCCGATCTATAAGCAATTCAGTCGCCATGCAGCCCACTTCATACTTGGGTAATTCCATAGCCGTTAAGGGCGGATCGAATAAGCGGAGCCACGGATAGTCATCCAGAGTGACCAAAGCAAAATCCTGTGGACACCGCATACCCATTTCCTGAGCTGCCTGCAGAAACCCAACCGCCATAAGAAAATTGGCCACAAAGACAGCGTCAGGACGATGTGGCAGCAGAGACAGCCCGGCCCGATGGCCGGAGTCGATGCGATAGTCCCCTTCATACACCAGTTTCGGATTGAAGCGTAACTTGCTCGCTTTGAGCGCCTTCTTGAACCCCTGGAGCCGGGCTCGGCCGTTGCTCACACTCAGCGGGCCGCCCACCATGGCAATCGTTTTGTGTCCGATTCTGGCCAGATGAGAAACTGCTTCATAGCTGCCCTGCAGATCGTCCGTGATTACGGCCTCCTCTGTGAGGCTCGGATAGGTCCGCATCATGAGGACCGTGGGAACATTCATACCCGACAGCAGATTCTTGGTTTGAGCACTCAGTTCACCGGGGGACTTGGTAAGCAGGATGCCGTCCACCCGTTTCGCCAGCAACAAGTCGAGGTAATGCTCTTCTTTCTCCAGAAGGCCGTCGCTGTTACAGAGGAGAATACTATAGCCGCGCTTTTGCGCCGTGTCCTCGGCGCCGCGCACCAGCATTGGGAAAAAAGGGTTGGAGATATCGGGAACGATCACGCCTAGCGTTCGGGTACGTTCGTTGGCCAGGCTTTGGGCAAGAGAATTGGGGCGGTAGTTCAGTTTGACAATGGCCGCATCAACCCGTTTCTTCAGCGGCGCACCGACGTGGCTCTTGTTATTGATGACCGCGGAGACGGTGAAAACGGAAACTCGTGCTTCGCGTGCTACATCATAGATCGTAGCTGTCTTACGTCTGGAGGTTCGTGAACCGCGTACTGAATCTACCATGCCTCTCGTTTCCTCAATCCAGTTAGCGGCGGATCAAGACTTCAGGAATTCTAGCATTCGTGCTAATCGCTTCGCCGCGGCGAGAAAATAGTTGCCAGCAAGTCGGGCTTGCCGGTGATTCGGATAAGGTGAGGTGAGCGCAGACCCTGGTGATAATCAACTGAGAACTCCGCGTAGTAACCACCGGAGATAGTAAGAAGGTTAATAGGTCCCGAAGTCGTTTCTGCATTCACGATTGCCTGGCGCAGTAACTCAGCAGAATACACACGATGATTTACGCCCACCACCTTGGTTGCCGGAGCAAGCCCGGCCCGGCCTGCGGCGGACTCAGGAACGATATCCACGATCGTGCCATCCTGATCGAGCACCAGGCCGATGGACGTCGATAGATCAATCTGTTGAGAAGTAATTTCCTGATCGACCGCAGCAGAATTCGGCTCGTCGTTATAAACCACCCTCCAGCCTGCTTCTTCGAGGCCAGGAGAAACCGGCTTCGGCCGCGTAGCCAGGAGATCACTCTGGAATAAATTGTTCCAGTTGGAAGCGACGACATGATTCAATGCCGCAACCAGGTCGTCGTAAGTGTAGGGCTTGACGGTAATCGCCCCGTCCGGCGGCCCAAAGAACTCGACGGCGAAGGTATCCAGACTGCGCGTTCCCTTGCTTTGTTCCCGTAGAACGCTATCAACCTGCAGCCACAGAAGTGGTCCTTCCTTGTAAAAATCCGTGGAGCGGCGAAGGATCGTCCACTGCTGTTCAGCGGAGTAGAGTAATTGCGCCGCTCTCGACACGTCTTGCAGGTTTCGCCAGCTGCGTCCGGTGCGCGCGTCCATCTCCGCCTGGTAGAGGGCCAGGCGATCCTTTGCCTGTTCTTTTGTTACCAGGCCCGAGCGCGTGGCCAGCACCTCTGCCCAGTAGCTGGTAAGCCCCTCATAAACCCAGAGCAGGTCGCCAATCATCGGTTGCTGGTAGTCAGGCGTAGCCAGGCCGGCGGGCCGTCTGAACTTTCCATTCCAGGAGTGGATCATCTCGTGCGCCAGCAAATCTGCGGCTTCGGCGGAAAAGGAAGAACTCACCATGCCCATGGTTGGGACTTGCTCATCGCTGGACTCGTGATGCTCCAGACCGTCGCTGCTCTCGCTTTGCGCTTCGACCAGGAAATGGTAACTGCCATAGTGATGCGAGCGGAATAATGCCCGGGCTTCCGACACCAGGTTCCGGTAAGCCGCAATGCGCTCCGCCGGCAGGTTAAGGCCTTCGGGTGACTCCTCAAAGATATCCAGCAGGTGCCGCTCGGAAACTCCTTTGGGAGTGATATCGAACTCGCGCATGATGGAGCCGCACATCAAGGGAGAATCGATCAGCGTCGTAAGCGAGACCGGATCGAAGTGAATGGTCCCAACCTGGTCGGCTGCGTGTGGCAGCGCGGTGGCGTAAGACCATTTGTCTGGAAGCTTGATGGACGCAGTGACTGTTATCTGATCGGCGGGGGTGTCTGCCGGATACAGCACCAGCTGATCCCAGTTCACGTCTCCTTGCACCGGGGTCGACGTATTGCCGGGTGCGAAATCATTGCCCGGGATGTAAGCCCCCACCATGCTGAAGTCGGCCGCCAGGCGAGTCGTTCCGGCTGGAACGGAAATATGAAAGCGATACATATCCACCGGGTCGCGAGTCCAGGGGATGCTATTGCCCTCCGCACTAAAACGCAGGTTAACCAGATCGGCGACGGGACCGGTCGGCGCGTGGTTTCCGGGTATCCATTTGGGATATACGAGATCCACCCTGTGCGGAGACGGCGAAGTCACGGGAAAAGACTCGTGGGCGGACAGAATCTTTCGCGGTATGGTCGTTGCGTCCACCTCCAGCACAATGCCTGGGGACTTTTCTTGTGGCAAGGCAGCCGCCGGTGCGAGCAGCAAGCTAACCCACAGGAATGTCGGGTATAGGGGAAAGCGACTGACACGGTCTAACAAAGGAACGAACAATGATCCCTGTACTCCTTACTTGCTCTGTATGACATCATCGTACCTGCAATACTGCCTTAGACCTTCGACCAAAGGTCGAAGGTTGACTGAGGCTGTCCTTTGGGACTAGAAGGTTTGGGGCACAAGGGAACCGGTGAAGCACAGTCTCTTTGAACTCTTCAAAATCGGCATCGGGCCATCGAGCTCGCACACCATGGGGCCAATGCGTGCCGCATTGCGCTTTATCACCGAATTGGAGTCCATCGGCCAGACCCTCCAGACTTCATCCCTGCGGGTCGATCTTTATGGTTCCCTGGCGCTAACCGGTCTGGGACACGGAACCGACCGCGCCATCCTGCTTGGGCTCTCCGGTCAGACTCCGGAAGGGGTCGACCCGTCTGGGATCGAATCCAGGCTCAACGCCATCCGCACCGGAAAAGCACTACAAATGCCGGGTCACCATACCATCGTCTTCGATGAGCGTAGACACCTGATCTTTCATCGCGACCAAATGTATCCCGTGGCCGGTATTGTGTCGCACCCGAACGGCATGCGTTTTTCCGCCTTCGATGGCGACGGTGCTCTGCTCCTGGAGAGGATATTCTTTTCCGTTGGAGGCGGTTTTATTGTCACTGAAGAGGAGCGCATTGCTGCCGAAGCCCCTCAGACTCCGAGCGATCCTCAAGTCAAAACCGTGCCTTACCCCTTCCACAGTGCCTTGGAACTCCTTGAGAAAGCCGCCGCCGCCAAGATCACCATCCCGCAGCTGATGCTTGCCAACGAGTGCGCATTGCTTGAGACTCGGGACGAGCAGGAAATTCACCGCCGCATACTGCAACTCTGGAACGTTATGCAGGAGTGTACGAAGCGCGGCATCGAGGCCGAGGGCATCCTGCCTGGCGGCCTTAAGGTCCGTCGCCGCGCTCGAAAGCTCGCCGCGCGCTTGCGCGCAGGGGATGCCAAAGACCCACTCTCTCAGCTTGACTGGATCACGGTCTACGCCATGGCCGTCAACGAAGAGAACGCTGCAGGAGGGCGTGTTGTCACCGCTCCCACCAACGGCGCCGCCGGCGTGATACCTGCCGTTGCCCACTACTACCTGGAGTTTGTCGACGGAGCCAACGAAGACGGAATTCTCCGCTATTTCCTTACCGCGGCGGCCATTGGCATTCTCTACAAAGAAAACGCCTCCATTTCCGGAGCGGAAGTGGGCTGCCAGGGAGAAGTGGGTGTGGCCTGCTCCATGGCCGCGGCTGGGCTGGTCGCGGCCATCAACCCGCCGCAACAAACATCGCTGACCGCAGCAGAAATCAATGACCGTATCGAACACGCTGCGGAGATAGGGATGGAACATCATTTGGGTATGACCTGTGATCCCATTGGGGGACTCGTACAGGTTCCATGCATTGAGCGAAACGCGGTCGGAGCCATCAAAGCCGTAAACGCCAGCCGTATGGCTATGAATGAGTCAGAAGGACACAAGGTTTCGCTCGACCAGGTCATCAAGACCATGTATCAGACCGGCCTTGATATGCAAGCCCGCTACAAGGAAACCTCGCTGGCCGGCCTCGCCCTCAACGTTATCGAGTGTTGAGCCTTGCCTCGCCCGTAGATCAACGCAGGATCAAAATCGAAGCCAGAACTACTCCTGACACAACCACCCAGGGGCGTACCTGGCCCAGAGCCAGCAACGCAAGTGCGGCTGCGGCGACGAACACATCGAGCACGGAATGAATGGCAGTGCTGCAGACGGGTCGCAAAAAAGCAGCAGCCAGCACGCCCAGTACGCTTGCGTTGATACCCGGAAGAGCCTTCTGCAAGAAGCGAGATTCTCTAACCCGCGACCATAGAGAAAGCGCCGCTCCCATTGCTAGCAGGCCGGGCAGGAAAATCGCGATGAGTGCGACCAATCCCACACCAACGCGAGAGCCGTGAGATTGGATAGCCGCCCCCAGGAAAGCCGCAAACGTGAACAGCGGACCGGGAAGAGCCTGGGCGAAGCCATAACCGGTCAGAAATGTTGGTTGGGTCACCCACCCGGGCGATACAACCGCGTGTTCCAGCAGCGGCAAAACTACGTGGCCTCCGCCAAACACCAGCGCTCCGCTCCGATAGAACGCACTGGCCACCTGTAGAATTCCTGGGCCGGTGATTGTTATAAGCAGACTCGCGATCAGCAAACTCACATACAGCGCTGCGGCAATCATCCCTGCACGGGGAGAGAGTCGCAGGTCAAGCGGCGGCAGCAAGGGAACGGAATCGCCGCGCAGAAAAATTTCCCCGCAAAGGGCGCCCACGGCGATTGCCACCAAGGTGCTGACCGACGCTGCGCCATACGTGGCGATTACCACCGCGGCGAGCGCGATAAGAGCTCGCTTCCAGTCCGGCGTAAGACGCTTGCGCATCACCAAAATCGCCTGCCCAACCACGGCTACGGCAGCGACCTGAAGTCCGTGCACGACCGCCATCCCCGTCTTGCCATGAAGCGATGGCTCGGCAAACGCAAACCACACCATCAGGGCTGCGGACGGAGCAGTAAAACCCGTCCACGCAGCCAATCCTCCCAGCCATCCGCCGCGCAACAAGCCGAGAGCAAATGCCACTTGACTACTCGCGGGCCCGGGTAATGACTGGGCCACTGCGATGATCTCGGCGTAGGTCTCCTCAGAGCACCATTTGCGCCGCTCAACCAGTTCCGTGCGAAAGTATCCCAGGTGAGCGACGGGTCCGCCGAACGATGTGCAACCCAGGCGGAAAAAGACGCTCAGGATTTCCAGGCTCATACATAGTCGAACAGCGACATGAACCCGTAATCCATGTGCAGTTGCTGGTGACAATGGAAGAGAGTCAGGCCTGGATTGTCCGCGGTGAAGTCAATTTCGACTTCCTCATAGCCGCCTACCATCACCACGTCCTTCAGGACCCCCGATGTCATCTGCCCTGCGACTTTAGTGAGCTCGAATGTGTGGCGATGCAGGTGGACAGGATGGATATCATCGCTGGCATTGTGCATCCGCAGGCGATACTTCTTGCCCTGAACGAGATGAAAGGCGGGCGCAGCCATCATCTGGTCCAGGGGATAGGAGACACCGTTGATGGTCCAGCGATTGAAACCACCGAGTGCCGCGTTGTCCTTGGCAAACGTCATCTCGAACACCTCGTCGGGCGTGTGCGAGTGTGGCTCCGCGTGACCGAAGCGAGCATAATTCCAGCGAAAGGAACGCGGAGCAATCCACTGGGGCTTGCCGGAGTGTCCGCTGTATTCGACGATGATGCCCATTCCGTGACGGCGATCATCGTCGCTCAGGTCGCCCATCACCCAAACACCAGGATGATTCATTTCGACAACCGCAGAAATTCGTTCCGCCGTCCCAATCCAGAGGCCGGGTACTGGAACCGGCCTGGGAAGCATATTTCCATCCATGGCCACAATCAGAAATGTGTGTCCCGGTAACGCCAGGCTGCGGATTTCGCCCGCGCTGCCATTCAGCACATGGAAAAGAACACGTTCCCCTTCTCTCACCCGGACTGGTTCCCCGTGGCCCAACATTCGTCCATTGATGGTGAATGCGTCGTAACCGACTTCATAGCCCTTCGCCATGCCCTTGGCTAGCGATGCTTTCATAGCGTTCGCGCCGGCATTTTTCAGATCCTTCACGATTGCGGAAGGGGCAAGAAAATCCATGTCCATATCTCCACCCTGGCTGAAGGTAGGCTGGAATTCCTTGAGCGTCAGAAAGACTTCCCGGTCGTATCGGCCAGGGTTTCTCTTTGGCTCGATAAATACAGGACCCACCAATCCGCTGTATTGGCCAAGGCTCAGGTCAGCGCCGGCGCGCACGTGTGTGTGATAAAAGCGAAACCCGGAGGGACGGGGAATGAAGGAGATCCTTTGTCTACCGTGCGGCGGAATGAACGGCGTTCCTTCTTCGGCCGCGCCATCCACCTCTGAAGGAATCGACTGTCCGTGCCAGTGAAGCTGCTCCGGAGTGTTGGTGTCATTCTGCACGTCCACGGTAATGCGCTCGCCCTCTTTGAAGCGCAGAAGCGGTCCCGGGAACTGCCCGTTGTAGGCGGTCACGGAAACAATACGCTTCGGAGCCAATTCAATTGGCTGGGTGGCGATCGTCAACGAATAGTCCGCTTTCCCTTCATCCCCCATCCACGCAAGGCCCGGGCGGCCATTAAGAACCGCCCCGCCGGCTAGCGTTGTGGCAACCGATAGAAAGCTTCTCCGGGAAATATCGATTCCGCTCATGTGCACAATTATGTAACATCAGTTTCTATCCGTATGGAAGTACACCTTATTGACGGCACGTACGAATTGTTTCGCCACTACTATGCTTTGCCCAAAATGCGGGACAGCGCGGGGCACGAAGTCGCAGCCGTGCGTGGCGTGGTTGCCTCACTCATCGGCATGCTGGGAAACGGTGCCACCCACGTCGCGGTAGCTACCGATCACGTCATTGAGTCCTTCAGAAACAATCTTTGGCCCGGTTATAAGACAGGAGAAGGAGTGGAGCCAGACCTCTTGGCCCAGTTCCCGCTGCTGGAGGAAGCAGTCGCGGCCCTCGGGATTGTGGTCTGGCCAATGGTGGAGTTCGAGGCCGATGACGCCTTGGCCGCGGCTGCAACCGCTGCCGCTATGGACCAGAGAGTCGAACGGGTGATCATCTGCACCCCCGACAAAGACCTTGCCCAATGCGTACGAGGCACGCGCATCGTGCAACTGGACCGGCGCAAAAACCTCATTCGGGATGAAGCCGGCGTCGTCGCCAGGTTCGGCGTACCGCCCCCCTCCATACCTGATTATCTTGCCCTCGTGGGAGACTCGGCAGACGGCTTTCCGGGACTACAGGGCTGGGGCGCCAAATCGGCCGCCGCTGTGCTCGCCCGCTTTGGCCACCTGGAATCCATTCCTGAAGACTGGCGCCAGTGGGGGGTCAGCGTCTCCAGCCCCAAGGCGTTATCGAGCCGGCTCAGCGCCGAGCTTGATCGCGCCCTGCTCTTTCGCGTCCTGGCTACGCTACGCACAGACATCCCGCTGTTTGAGTCTGTGAACCAGTTGCAATGGAACGGGGCCACTGCCGCTTTTGCGTCAATGGCTGCCCGGCTCGACTACTCGGCCGGCAAACTCTTGGTGCAGTGAGAGTTTTGTAGATCGGCGCTTACTGAGTGTTTCGGCGATTTAGTAGTGACAGATGAGTCTTATTCCTCCCGAAGCACCTGCATGGGGTCAACCGCCGTCGCGCGCACGGCGGGAAGGATGCTGGCGCTTAGGGCAATGATGGCCAAACCTCCGGCCGCAAGAATCATAGTCAACGGGTCTACTGGTTTGAGGCCGAAAAGCAACGCCCGCGTAGCGCCTCCTGTCGCGACAGCCAAGACGGCTCCTGCCAGCAAGCCGATAGCAAGCAGAGTCAGCGCCTCACGCAAAATCATCCTGAGAATATCGGTCTTGGCTGCCCCAAGCGCGATTCGCACGCCAATCTCGTTTCTGCGCCGAACAACCATGTACGAGATAATTCCGTAGATGCCAACCATGGCGAGAATGGCCGCGAGAACGCCATAAAAGCCCGACAGCGTGGCCATCAATTTCTCCCGCGTCAGTTTTTCGAGAACCGATGTCCTGAATACGTTGAAGCCGAGCACGATCCCAGGGCTGGTGCTTGACGCGGTGCCTTTCAAGGCTGAAATCAAGTGAGGTCTGGGATTCGTTTGAGCGAATCAGGAACGTGGAGTCGGTGCCGGGGTCCGATATTTGATACTCGGATACGAATACGATTGGAATAAAATCCTCGCGGAGATCGCGGTATTTGGTGTTTGGCACCAGGCCGACGATGCGATACATCTTATTGGGTCTACCTCCCGATTGCCTCACACTGAAGGTCTTGCCGATGGGATTCGCTCCTCCGAAGAAAGTCCGGGCATACTGTTCATTGACGATCGCGACAAGTGGAGATGCTGGAATATCGCTCTCACCGAAGTCCCGCCCCGCGAGAATTGGTGTCTGTAACGTCTGAAAATATCCCGCAGTCACGGCGTCGAAGTACACCCCTTGTCGAGAAATAGCCGAACTCGGGATATCGATGAACTCATCCCATCCATCGCCGCTCAATGGAACGATCAAGGTTTCCGCGGCTGAAAGTACACCTGGTGTGTTTCTCACCTTGGCTAAGAGTTCGCGCTTGTATTGCAACCGGCTCGCTACCGGAACCTGCAACGGGGAAAAATCGAAATCGGCAACAAGAATGTTGCCTTGTTGGAACCCGGCATCAAGAGTCAACAAATTCCTGAAAGTTCGCACAAAGAGCAGAGCCGCAATCAGCAACGTGAGTGAAAGGGCAACCTGGGACACGATTAGCCCCTTTCGAAGCAAGAAGCGTTCTCGCCCCGCGGTAAGGCCGCGTCCACCTGCCCTCATGACCGAGCCGGGATCAGCGCTCGCCGCGTGGAGCGCAGGCGCGACTCCAAAAAGCAGGCATGTAAGCAGACCAATTCCTGCAGTAAAGGAGAGTACGCGCAGATCAGGGTACAAGGGAAGAAAAATGGGATTCTGCGTGTTGCTGATCAACGCTATCAAAAGTCTCCCCAATATCTGGGCCAACACAAAACCGATAGCTGTCCCGCTCAATGCGAGCAGCACATTCTCTGTCAGCAATTGGCGGATGAGGCGAGTACGGGAGGCGCCCAACGTGAGTCGCAATGCCATCTCACGCTTTCGCGCGCCTGCCCTGGCAAGCATTAGATTTGCCAGATTCGCGCACGCAATAAGCAATACAAAGCCCGAGATTGAGAGGAGCACCCAGAGAGGCTCTGCGTACTCTTTTCGAAGCGGGGAAGCACCTGTAGCTGCTGGTCCGGCTTTCAAGCTGAATCGCTGATAGTCTTGCCTGGTGATGGCGTCGTACTCGGAAGGGAGAGTTGCAGCAAAAATACCAGGCGCGATCGCAGCGAGCTGCGCCGATGCGCGCTGGAAAGTCCACCCCGGATTGAGGCGGCCAATCGCTGCCAGCCACCACGTTGTTTGGCTTTCTGTCCACGGGTCCTCGCCTCGGACTGCCGGCTCGCTGCACAGAGGTAGGGCAACATCGTAGTTGCGGCCGACTTCGAGGCCGTAAAAACTTGGCGGCGTGACGCCGACGATCTCAAAAGGATGTCCATCGAGGGAGAGCTTGCTCCCGATAGCATTCGCGCGACCGCCAAATTCTCGTTGCCAAAACGCACTGCTGATGACAACGCCACGGATGCCGCATCCTCGATAGTCATCATTCGGTGAGAGCAGCCGCCCCAGGATGGGCTGCACCTGAAGAACCTGGAAAAAACCGCCGCTCACCCACATCCCCTCGGCGTGACGTGCCTCGCCTCCTTGTCCAATGTTGAACTGTTCCGTGCTCCAGGCAGCAATATCGGAGAACGCCCTCTGCTGTTGTCGTAATTGCTCCCAGATAGCGAAGGAGAATTCCTTCTGCCTTGCAACAGTGTTTCCGATTCGTCTTCCACGGATTTCTTGAATATCGGCGAGTTGCTGAGGCGACGGCACAGGCAAGGCACGCATGACCACAGCATCGAGCAACGCAAAAATGGCGGTGTTTGCTCCGATCCCAAGCGCGAGGGAAAGAATCGCCACGGTTGCAAAGCCCGGATTAAGCCGCAGCAGCCGGAGCGCCTGGCGCAGGTCCCCTCCGAGCCCGGCAAAGAGCGCCTCCTTCCTGTTAAGGCCGGGAGGGGCTGTCTCCGACGTCGGAGGCAAAATGGAACCCAACTCTGCAATCAGCCTGCCGTCACTCAATTCCTCTCGGAGCATCCGGCAAGCTTCCACATCCCCAGTGCCATTTCCTCTCAATTCGTTGTAGCGGTCATCGAGATGTTGAGATAGCTCTTCCACAAGTGAGGCTTCCTGGGCAGACCCCAAGTTCAGCCTGGCGAGCGCGGCGCGGACTTCCTTGGACCAATCAGGCATGTTCTGCTCCCGTAATTCGATTGATCGCGTTGACAACATCAACCCAAGAGCTGCGCTGACCCTTGAGTACGGTCTTGCCCTGCGCAGTTAGATGGGTAATATCCGTCTGCGCTGCCCTTTTTTAGTTTCCGAATCGAAGGAGTTTGATTCGCATATGTTGCATAGCAATATATGATGATCGCACTGTTTCAAGTTGTCAACTTTGGTTTTGAGGCGGCGGACCATCCCCTTGGTTGACGAGAAATGTCCGGATTGGGCCGGTTACGCACCCTCAACGATGCGGAAGTCGCGTTCTGCACCGGAGCCAAATGCTTGCAGCGCCTTTTCGTAAGCCGCGCTTTTGTGGGCCGCGAGGGCGATATCGTAGCTGTCGAATTCGACAACTATCGTTCGCAGCGGCAATCCGGCTTCGTGGGCCTGAATCTGGCTCGTTGACGTGGTTAAGACGCGCCCGCCGAATGACTCAATCGCCGGCAGTGCGAGTGCACCATAGGCCTTTAGCGCCAACTCATCCGAAATCGATCGATAGGCAACGACCCAATAACCCTTCTTCATGGTGTCTCCCTTCAACGCAAATGTGACGGTTTCAGGCACTGTAATCCACTCCATCATGACCTTGTGTTGGCCGGGTGGCAAGCCGGCTAAGCCGGATTCGCAGGGTCCGCGGTGACGATTATTTCTGGGCGGCGGCCGTGAGGAGGCGTGCCAGCATACGGCAAGCGACGTGACAGCCCTGAGCTCCAAGACACAAATTGCAGTTGTGCTCCGCCAGGTTCTTCCCGCCCAATCTAGAACACTGAGATCGTCTGTTGTCCTATTTCGGGAAATTCGCGCCATCGGTGCTGAATGCTCCTCGAATGGGCGTTGCCTCTGCCTTCTTGAGGGGAATTGAATAGGAACTGCATTGGACATAGGGCGCTTGAACTCTTAAGACCTGAACCACAACCGGTGTGATCGACACGCTCGCTCTGAGCCTGCACTCGCCGATACTTCATAGCGGGCACCCCGTGAACCGACCACCGTTAGGAGTGCGGCCAAATCCTGCCATGTCGAACCAGCTGGTTGTTTTCACGCTCGACGAGCGGCTGTACGCTCTTCCTCTGGCCAGAGTCCAGCGAGTCGTTCGCGTGGTGGAGGTAGCTCCCCTGCCCAAGGCACCAGACGTCGTGCTGGGAGTGATGAACCTGCAAGGAAAGATTATTCCCGTAATGAGCATGCGAACCCGGTTCGGCTCGCCCGAACCGGAAACCAGTTTAAGCGACCAGATCATCGTTGTGGATACAGCCACCAGGACCGTTGGTCTACTGGTGAACTCGGTCACCGGGGTCATCGAGCGGACACTGGAAGAAGTTACCGTGACAGAGAAGATCGTACCAGGCGCGCAATACGTGGAAGGAATCGCCAAAACAGAGGACGGTATTTTGTTCATTCACAATGTCGATCGCTTCCTCTCGGCGAAAGAAGAACAGCAACTGGACAAGCTCATGGCCCAGCCGGCGGGAGACCAATGACCAGAAAGATTCAAGATGCTGAACTCTCCCGGCTCAACGAATTGGTGGCCCATCATCTGGGGCTCCACTTTCCTCGAGAGCGCTGGCCCGATCTGGAGCGGGGGTTATGTGCGGCTGCTGAGGAATGCGGTTGCAACCATGACGTGGGACGTTACCTCCAGAGATTGCTCTCGTCGGTGTGGACGCAAGACCAGATGGAAATGCTGGTCGCCCATTTAACAATTGGCGAGACGTATTTCTTCCGCGAACAGCACAGCCTGGAAATCCTCCAGGAGCAGATCGTGCCAGAACTGATTCGGGCACACGCGAGCCGAGGCCGCCCGATCAGAGTCTGGAGTGCAGGTTGTGCTACCGGTGAAGAGCCGTATTCCATCGCCATCATGCTCAGTAAATGGATGGCTGGTCTGAAGCAAGAGAACGTTGAGATTCTGGCAACCGACATCAATACTAGGTCGTTGCACAAAGCGTCCGAGGGAATCTACGGTTCCTGGTCATTTCGGGGTACTCCACCGTGGGTCCGGCGCACATGTTTTGAGACCGCCGCAAACGATCGCTCTGCGATCAACTCTGACCTCAAGAAGATGGTCCGATTCGAGCCCCTCAACTTGGCGGATGACGACTACGCGCCACTTTCAAACTGCACCGGCGGTTTCGACGTGATCTTTTGCCGGAATGTGCTTATGTACTTTACCCCCATCGGCATGAGGAAAGTCATCCGGCAGCTTTACCGTTACCTCGCAGGGGATGGATGGTTGATTGTCAGCGCGACAGAAACGTCCCATGAGCTTTTCTCCGAGTTCGCCACCGTCAATTTAGGAGACGTCACGCTGTATAGGAAATCTACCGCACGCTTGCCGGCAGCACTGGCTTTGCCTGTGGGCGACGTGGGCGGATCAAGCATTCCGTTGCCTGAGTGGACGGTTCAGGCCGCGGCGCCATTCAGGACTTCCGAGTGTCAGATCATCCAGAAGAGTCCAGATAAGGCAGCCGATTTGCTCGGCGCTGGGCTTCCAGCTGTCTCCTATGACGAAGTTCTTGGGCTCTGTGAGCAAGGATGCTATGCGGCCGCGGGGCAGATGGCGGCTGTGCTGCTGTCACAGAATGCAAGAGACGCACCGGCGATGTTCTTGCTGGCGCGAATTTACGCCAACCAAGGGAAATTGACCGAGGCCCTCGCTTGGTGCGACAAGGCCATCGCAGTCGACAAGATGGCTGCCCGCGCCCACTATCTTCGAGCCACGATTCTGCAGGAACAAAGTTCCATGGCAGAGGCCCTCCTCGCGCTCAGGCACGCAGTGTATGCAGAGCCCCAGTTTGTGCTGGGTCATTTCGCCCTGGGCAATTTGACTTTGAAGCACGGAAAGCCCAAGGAATCGCGGAAGCACTTTGAGAATGCTCTGCTGCTGTTGGCACAGTACAGGCCTGAAGAAATTGTGCCGGAATCGGACGGGCTATCGGCGGGGAGGCTCATAGAAATGGCGGTTACGCTGAGCAACTTCAAAACCTCAGCCCATGGCGGCGAGCTTATTCGGGCACCGAAGCAGTTGGCAAACTCGAATTGAACGGGCGGTAGTCCAATGGGCGTCACAGACATCAAACCAAACTCCGACTTTACTGCAGACGCCGGAGGTCAAGGCGATCTCGACTGGGCAAAGCTGCATCGCCGTCTGGATGTGTCTCAGGCGGCTCTGAAGCGGAAACTTGCTCCCGGCCTGGAAGAGAAGCGCAAGATTCTCGGCGACCGAGCCAGGCTTCTGGCAGCCAGCAGCAAAACAGATGCAACCGCACCGCGATCACTGCTGCAAATCGTGGAGTTTGTCCTGGGCCCCGAGCGCTACGGCATCGAATCGAGGTGTATACGCGAAATCTATCCCCTCAACGAGTTCACGCCCCTGCCGTGCACACCCGCCTTCGTCCTGGGACTGGTCAATGTACGGGGGCAGATCTTGTCCATCATCGACATCAAGAAGCTCTTTGAGCTGCCGGAGAAGGGTTTGACCGACCTCAACAAGATCATCATTGTCCACGCCCACTCCATAGAACTGGGTATTCTGGCCGACGCCATTCTTGGCACGCGATCGATTGCGCCGGAAGAACTTCACCCGGCCCTTCCAACTCTGACCGGCATTCGGGCCGATTATCTGCAAGGGATCACGAAGGATTCTCTAGTGGTGCTCAATGTCGGGAAAATCCTTGCCGACGAGAAAATCCTGGTGGACGAAGTGGTGAACGCGGCCACTTGAGCACACGGTAGCTAAGGGAGATCTGCAATGACGTGGTCGATTGGGAAAAAGATCGGTAGTGGCTTCGGGGTGGCGTTGGTGATGCTCGCAACAGTGGGGGCCGTCTCCTATGACAGCACAACCAAGCTCATCGAGTCGGCCGGATGGGTGCAACACACCCACGAGGTGCTCAACGGGCTGGACGAGGTGTTGTCGGGGATGAAGGATGCTGAGACCGGGCAGCGCGGTTACGTGATCACCGGCGAAGGACGTTATCTCGAGCCCTACCAGGGAGCGCGGGATGTGGTCGATCAGAAACTGAAATACCTGCGGGAATTGATCGCCGACAACCCGATCCAGCAGCAGCGGCTTACGGCGATGGAACCCCTGATCGCCGGCAAGTTTGCCGAGTTACAAGTAACCATCGACTTGCGCCGGGCAAAAGGTTTCGCAGCGGCCGCGCAGGAGGTCCTGACCGATAGAGGCAAGAACGAAATGGATTCGATCCGCAAGCTGGTTGGCGAAATGAAGGAGCAAGAAACCGGATTATTGGCCACGCGATCCGCGGAGGAAAACCACCGTGCCCATCGGACGGAGCTGACTATCATCGCTGGAAATCTGTGCGCGTTTGTGCTCCTGAGTCTGGCAGGAGTATTGCTCACGCGAAACATCGCCATACCGCTGGGCGAAGTATCGGCGGTGGCGCAAAAGATTGCTTCCGGGGACCTGTCGGTCAGCTTCGCTTCCAACTCGCGCCGAGATGAGGTCGGGATATTGGCAGCAACATTTGCGGAGATGACAAGTTCGCTGGGACAAATGGCTCGTGTGGCGCAACAAATCTCCAGCGGCGATCTCACAGTAGAGGTGAAACCGAAGTCGGACAAAGACATTCTCGCGAAAGCCTTTGCCGCCATGGTGGCGAACCTCAGGCGGGTTACCGGAGAGATGCAGGAGTCCATCGGCGTTCTTTCTTCCTCCGCACAGCAGATTGTCGCCACCACCACGCAAGTAGCTGCTGCTGCCACAGAGACTGCAGCGGCAGTTACAGAAACCACCACGACCGTGGAGGAGGTGAAACAGACCGCCCAACTCGCGACGCAGAAAGCGAAGTATGTATCCGAAAGCGCCCAGAGGGCGGCACAGGTTTCCGAGAATGGGAAAAAATCGGCTCTCGAATCCATCGCTGCGATGAAGCAAATCCGCGAGCAGATGGAGTCGATCGCCGAAAGCATTGTCCGTTTGAGCGAGCAGAGCCAGATGATTGGGGAAATTATGCTCTCAGTGAATGACCTCGCCGAACAATCCAATCTGCTCGCCGTCAATGCCTCGATCGAAGCAGCAAAGGCCGGAGAACAGGGCAAGGGCTTCGCCGTAGTGGCCCAGGAAGTGCGAAATCTTGCCGAGCAATCCAAGCAGGCGACCACCCAGGTGCGGAGCATCCTGAACGATATTCAAAAGGCGACCAATGCCGCGGTGATGGTAACGGAGCAAGGCAGCAAAGCGGTTGAGGCGGGTGTGAAGCAGTCTCTCCAAGCCGCAGACTCAGTTCAGAAACTCGGCGAGAGCATCGCAGAAGCGGCCCAGGCGGCCACTCAGATCGCCGCCTCAAGCCAGCAGCAGATGGCCGGCATGGACCAGGTCGCGCAGGCCATGCAGAACATCAAAACCGCAAGCACGCAAAACGTCGCCAGCACCAGACAAACCGAAGTTGCGGCAAAGGACATCGGCGAACTGGGGCGGAAGTTGATTGAGTTGGTAGCTCTCTACCGGGTTTGAGAGAAAAAGGGAGACTCCATGAAGTGGTCTATCGGGAACAAAATTGCCAGTGCCTTCGGCCTCGCCTTGGCGGCGCTGGTTGCGGTCGGCCTGGTATCCCATGACAGCACAGCCAAGCTCATCGACTCCAGATCCACGATCGGAGCAGGGTGGCCAACGCCTCCCGACCACCGACATGGGGCCTAAGGACAAAGCGCTTCTGCAAAAGCTTCTCGCGACTTTCAAGGTCGAGGCAGAAGAGCACCTCGCGGCCATTTGTGCGGGCCTGATCGAATTGGAGAATGCCTCCTCGCCTGAAAAACAGGTGGCGATTATCGAGAGCATGTTTCGCGAAGCGCACAGCCTGAAGGGTGCGGCGCGCGCCGTCAACCTGGTAAAAGTCGAGCGCAGCTGTCAATCCCTGGAGAGTGTTTTTGCCCGGCTGAAGGCCCAAGAGATGGCACTCTCGCCGGTGCTTTTTGATCAGCTCCATCAAATCGTGGATACCCTGAGCAAGCTATTTTCATCGGGCGATGGCGAAAGCGCGCGGGACGATGAGTTGCCGGCATCTGGCCCACGCAAAGCTCCGGATACTTCCACGCCGCCCCTATCGCCGCCCCCTGCAGTCACATCAGTACCGCCCCATTTCAGAGATGAGAAGCAAGGGCTGTCGGAGACCTTGAGAGTACCAGCGTTCAGAATCGACTCGCTCCTTCGCCAAGCCGAGGAATTGATTCCGGCGAAGGCGACCGCAGCCCAGCGTTTGACTGAGTTGCGAGAAATCAGTCAAACGCTGGTTTGCTGGGAAACAGAGTGGAGAAAAGTGCGGCCTCAGGCGCACGCCTTGCCCGGGCTTCTCAATGGAGATCACCGGTCCAACGGCCGCTCGCACTCCTCCAACGGACAAGTGGCCGCACGCGAGCAGATGGCGAAAGTTTCCGCCTTTCTCGACCGCAATGAAGGCGCCCTGCACGCTGCGCAGAGCCAAGTTGCGGTCTTGACCAGGCGTCTCGAAAACGACCGGCGGGCGCTCGACCGCAAAGTCGACGACCTTCTGGAGGAAGTGAAGCAAGTGTCGGTGCTCCCGCTTTCTGTGCTCCTTGAACTCTTTCCCAAGTTGGTACGCGACCTTTGTCGCGACTGCGGTAAGGATGCGGATCTGACCATTGTCGGAGGCGACATTGAGACCGACCGGCGGATTCTAGAGGAAATGAAAGACCCGTTGATTCACCTGGTACGCAACTGTATCGATCACGGCATCGAGACTCCCAAGCAGCGGGAAGCAAGCGGGAAACCGCGGCGGGCGGTCATCCGTATCGCTATCTCCCCCAAGAGCGCAGACAAAGTGGAGATCGAGGTCTCGGACGATGGTGCGGGTATTGATGTCCACAAGGTGCGGGCGGCGGCGGTTAAGCTCGGCGTGCTGTCCCAAGAAGATGCCGGGCAGATGAACGAGCAGCAGGCGTCGTCCCTCACCTTCAGGTCTGGAATTTCCACCAGTCCGATGATTACCGAGGTCTCGGGCCGCGGGCTGGGCTTGGCCATTGTTCAAGAAAAGGCCGAAAGAGTCGGCGGGACGGTCTCGGTCGAATCTCAGCCGGGAGTTGGGACAACCTTCCGGCTCGTTCTGCCTCTTACCCTCGCCAGATTTCGAGGGATCCTGGTTCGCGTGGGTGAAAGCTTTTTTGTGCTTCCGACCCGCCATGTGCAAAGAGTACTTCGAGTGAACCGGGACGAGATCAAGAGCGCCGAGAATCGGGAAACCATTCAGATCAACGGGCGTGTCGCTTCCACCGTGCGTCTGAGCAATATTCTGGGAATCACTCAGCTAAATGCCAATTCTGACCCGACGAGCAAGATACCGGTGCTGGTTCTCTTCTGGGCAGGGGAGCAAATCGGATTCCAGGTGGACGAGATCCTCGACGAGCAAGAGGTGTTGGTCAAGAGCCTGGGCAAACAACTTCCGCGCGTACGCAACATTGCTGGCGCCACGGTCCTCAGAACCGGGAAGGTAGTGCCCATCCTCGATGTCGCAGACTTGATGCGGTCTGCTGTGAGCATGGCTCCTGCCACTGCTTTACACGAAGCGGAAGAGAAGCCCAAGTCCATCCTCGTTGCGGAGGACTCGATCACCGCGCGTACCCTGCTGAAAAACATCCTGGAGTTCGCCGGGTACAAAGTGAAGACAGCGATTGACGGCGCTGAGGCTCTCAGCGTGCTTGCCGGTGAAAGTTTTGACTTGGTGGTCTCAGACGTTGAGATGCCCAGGATGAGCGGATTCGATCTTACGGTCAAGATCCGGTCGGACAAAAGGTTGTCCCAATTGCCGGTGGTGCTGGTCACGGCGCTGGATTCTCGCACTGACCGTGAGCGCGGAGTTGATGTTGGGGCTAATGCGTACATCGTGAAGAGCAGCTTCGATCAGGGCAACCTGTTGGAAGTTGTGCGCAGGTTGATCTGAGCGGCGGTCAGGAGTCGAGGATGATTCGAGTTTTGGTAGTCGAGGACTCACCAACAGTGCGCGCTCTCTTGGTTGGTATTCTCAGTTCGGATCCGGCCATCGAGGTTGTCGGCACGGCACAAACTGGAGAGGAAGCGGTGGAAACCGTCCAACGCATCCGGCCCGATATCGTCACTATGGACGTTCATATGCCCAGGATGAACGGGTTCGACGCCACGCGCCGGATTATGGAAACTCATCCCACGCCGATTGTCATCGTGAGTGCGGCCGACGACAAGGATACGACCAAGGTCTTCCAGGCGATCGAGGCGGGCGCGCTCGCCGTCTTGCAGAAACCATTTGCGCTGAACCATCCGGAGCATGAACGTCACAGCGCAGATCTGATCCGAACCGTAAAGATGATGTCTGAAGTGAAGGTGGTGAGAAGATGGCCGCGTCCTCGACCAGCGGAGACCCCGCCTGTAGCTACAGTCTGCACCGAATTCCAGGTCCGGCCGGTCCAAACATCCATCAGGCTCGTGGCAATTGGAGCTTCCACCGGTGGTCCCCCGGCTCTGCAGACGATCTTGGCGGGCCTGCCCAAAGACTTTCCAGTTCCCGTTCTGATTGTGCAGCACATTGCGGACGGTTTCACGCATTACTTCGTGGAGTGGTTGACGCAATCATCGAAGTTGCCGATTCATTTGCCCACCCACGGTCAACGGGTTCTTCCAGGGCACGTGTATGTGGCTCCAGACAGATTGCATATGGCAGTCACTGCGGATGGCCGAATACAACTCGTCGCAGCCGAGGTCGAAAATGGTTTACGCCCCTCGGTCTCCTATTTATTTCGTTCCGTCGCTAAGGCTTATGGTCCGGGCGGCGTCGGCGTGCTCCTCACCGGAATGGGAAGGGATGGCGCGTGGGAGTTGAAGTCGATGAAGGAAGAGGGGGCTGTGACCATCGTGCAGGATCGAGACACCTCAGCAGTGTACGGTATGCCGGGCGAAGCCGTAAGGCTGGGTGGGGCGAGCTATGTCCTCTCGCCGGAAAAGATTCATCTGCTGCTGGCAAATCTTGCAGCCCGCCACGTAGGTTACGAACAGCGCGCAATGGCAAACGAACAGGAAGACGCTATCGACGGTCGCGCCTCAGGACACGATCTTTCCAGGAGCTAACCAGCAAGCAGGGGACCATGGGCCGAACGGAGATACTTATCGCAGAAGATAGTCAAACCCAGGCGGAGAAGTTGAGTCATTGCCTCAACACCCGAGGTTATGCCGTAACCGTCACTAAAAACGGTAAGCAGGCACTTGCAGCCGCGGCTCAAAGAAAGCCGGCGATGGTCATCACCGACGTGGTGATGCCGGAAATGGATGGTTATACGCTCTGCAAGGAGATCAAATCTTCACCGGCACTCCAGGATGTACCCGTCGTCTTGTTGACGTCCCTTTCCAGGGCCCAGGACATCATGAGAGGTTTGGAGTGTGGTGCCGACAGTTTCGTTCGCAAACCATACGACGACGCATACCTGGTTTCGCGGGTCGAATACATACTGACCAACGTGGAGCTGCGAAAGTCCGAGCGATTGCAGATGGGAGTACGGCTGCAGTTTGGCGGACAATCCCACTTCATCACCGCGGAGAAACAACAGATCCTGGATCTGCTGATCTCGACCTTTGAAGGCGCAGTCCAAATCAATGAGGAACTCGAGATCAAGCAGCAGGAACTGCTGGAAGCAAAGGAGACACTGGAGGCGAGGGTTGCGGAGCGGACGACTGAGCTGGCACGGGCGAATGAACGACTGCAGACAGAACTCGCCGAACGGAAACGCGCAGAAGATCAGATCAAGGAACTAAACCAGGATCTGGAGCGTCGTGTGGCTGAGCGCACGGCGCAGCTCGGGGCCGCAAACAAAGACTTGGAGGCCTTTTCCTATTCGGTGTCCCATGATCTCCGAGCACCCTTGCGCCATATTGATGGCTTTGCCCACATATTGGCAGAGGATCATAGCTCTCAATTGACCCCGGACGCCCAACAACAGGTAAAGCGTATTCGGGAAGGCACACAGAAAATGGGCAGGATGATAGACGATCTGCTCAATCTGGCCCGCCTGGACCGTCGTAACATGGCTTTCGAGACAACGTCCTTGAGCGAATTGGTGGATAGCGTTGTGCAAGACCTCAAGTCTGAAATCGTGGAACGGGAAATTGAATGGCGTGTCGGTTCGTTATCGACAGTCCAGTGCGACCCAGGATTATTGCGTCAGGTGTTTGCCAACCTCCTCTCGAATGCAGTCAAATATACCCGCCCGCGTGCGCGAGCCGTCATCGAGGTTGGCGAGTCGACAATCGAGGGTCAGACTGTATTCTTTGTCCGCGACAACGGCGCAGGATTTGATCCCAAGTATGCGGACAAGCTCTTTGGAGTATTTCAACGGCTCCACACCGACCAGGAGTTTGAAGGCACCGGCATAGGGCTTGCCACGGTAGAGCGCATCATTAGAAAACACGGCGGTCGTGTCTGGGCCGAAGCGGAAACCAACAAGGGAGCGACGTTTCACTTCAGCCTGGGCGAATCCACAGTGGCGAGCAGTACAGATCACAGATAGCGTGCTTCAACGAGTTCGGTGTGACGAGACCGAATTCCCACGGCTGATGAAGGCGGCGAGGTGGCGGACAAGGAACTGCCGCGGCGTCGACTCACTTCTGGGCGACGGCCATGAGGAGGCGTCCGGCCGGACCCTCCTGTGTGAGGACGAAGCCGGCTTTGCGTAAGGCATCTGCGACCCAAGCGGATCCAAGGCGAAGCTTTTCGTAGCTGCTCTTGTTCAGTTTCCATCCACCTTCGCCGCGCACGTAGACCAGATCGTGGACCGTGACAGCGTCGCTGGTCTTGTACTCAAGGAAGCAGGTCATGATGCGGGTATCGTCAGCCTGTACGGGCAGAAACCGGTCGGTTCCTGCGAGTTCGCCGGTCAGGTCGCGGTAGCTAAGCACGAAGACTCCGCCGGGCGCGAGTCTCTGAAACACGTCCGTGAATAACCTTTGCACCGACCCCTTCGAAGGAAGATGCGTCAGCGTGTCGCCCATGCACACGATGATTGAGGCACTCTCCGGAAGGGTGGCCGAATCGAGCCTGGTGATGTCAGCCTCGCTGGTCTCGATCTCATAAGATCCCTTCCGCGCTTGCAGCTCTCGAAGCAGCTCGCGGCTGCTATCGACCGCGATCACGGGCGAGTATCCGAGCTCGGCAAGAGCGATGGATTGAAAGCCCGGGCCGCTGCCCAGGTCCACTGCGGTGCCGGACCGCCGCGCGGCTGGCAAAGCACCAACCACCTGATCAAGCAGCGCCTTTTGCTCGGCGACCTTCTGCTCGAAAGGGACGCCGAACATCCAGACATAATGCTCGGCCAGGAGCTGCTCATAGTGTTTGGCTACGTTCGACATAGTCCTCGGAGACTGCGTTGATTCAGATCAGGCGAATCGGCTTGCCAGCCGCGCGTTCCACGACCTTACCGATGCGCACGGCCGGCGTTCCTGCCTCGCCGGTGATTTGCTCCAGCTGCGCGGCATCGCGTGCATCGATGGAGATCAACAATCCCCCAGCGGTTTGCGGATCAAAGAAGAGCGTCATCACTTCCGGCGCGATCGCGGTTCGCGCGTCTACAACGCATTCTGCGAAGTCACGATTTGCGACCAGGCCCCCCGGCACCGCCTTCGCCTGCACGCATTCAATGGCGCCGTGCAGAAGCGGAATGCGATCGATCTCAAACTCAATGGCGACGCCGCTAGCCAGGGCCATCTCACGCGAGTGTCCCGCCAGTCCGAATCCCGTCACGTCGGTCATGGCGTGAACACGCAGCCCGGCCTCGGTGATCGCGATCGCAGCGTTCTTGTTCAGCGTTGTCATGCTCTTGACCGCGGCATCGATCCACTCCTGCCGGGCGAGTCCGCGCTTGATGGCGGTGGTGATGACGCCGGTGCCAATCGACTTGGTGAGGAACAGAACATCGCCAACCTGGGCCCCCTTATTCTTGAGCACGCGGTCGGGATGGATCGTGCCGGTAACCGCGTAGCCGAACTTCATCTCCGCATCCTTCACGCTGTGGCCGCCGATGACGGCGCAGTTGGCCTCAAGCATCTTGGAAAGGCCGCCCGCCATGATGGCCGCCAACACGTCAAGGTCGCCATGTTCCGGGTAGGCGAGCACCGCCAGTGCGCTGATGGGAATGCCGCCCATGGCATAGACGTCGCTCAGTGCATTGGTGGCTGCGATCTGCCCATAGGTGTAAGGATCGTCCACCATCGGGGTGAAGAAGTCGACCGTCTGCACCAGCGCCAGACTATCGCTCAGCTTGTAGATACCGGCATCGTCAGCCGTCTCAAAGCCGACCAGCACGTTCTCGTTGGTCTGCTTGGGAAGCTGTGAGAGCACCTGGTCGAGGATTGCCGGGCTGATCTTGCTGGCGCATCCGCCGGCCTTCACCTGCTCGGTAAGTTTTACGGTTTGTACTTCGGTCATTGCTTCAATCCTCCTTTATCTCGCGGGCCATCACGATGGTGGTGCAGGCGCTTTCGCTCTTGGGTAGTTCGCGGTGCGGAGCCATGGTTACGGTAAGGGGTTTGGATTCTCCGCGCACGATGGGACAGTAGAAATCCGGCTTGGCTAACTCATGATGCAGCCTTCGCCGTCCGGCGCAGCCTCCGTGGCAAGCATCCACATGCGCGCACGGCACGCAGGCCTCGGGCAGCGAGCGCGCATCCCGAAATGGTTCTGTGTCGACGATCTCCGCACCCAGTTCGAGGAGCAGGCTCATTGGGTCGCCCTGACCCGGCCAATAAACGCAAGGCTGCACCGTTCCGCGAGGCGTAACCCGGACCGTAGCGCCGCCGCAGCCGCCTTTACGTGCTGGCAGGCCGGCCATCGCGCGAACCAGCGGCTCCCCAGTGCTGATCAGGTCAGTCTGTTCAAGCAAGAGCCTGAAGCCCTCCCAATACTCGTTGTACGTAAGCGCGTAGAGATCGGTGCGGACCGATTGATAGACGTTGATCCGCAGCGGTGCGTCGTAGCGCCTGGCGATGCGTGCCACGTTCGCCAGGTTTTTGTAGTTCGACTTCATCATGACGGCGATGATGGTGACCGGCACTCCGGCCAGGCGGCATCGCGCGGCCTGGCGATGCACCAGATCCCAGTTTCCTGGACCGCGCTGCCCGTCCTGTTGGGCGCGATTGTCGTAGTCGAGCGAGAATTCGATGTCGCTGAAGAAACTCAGCTCCTCGTCTGAGAGCAGCTCTACGCTGTGGCCGTTGGAGGTCATGGTCATGCGCAGTGGCTGATCTTTGAGCCATCCAATGATGTTGTGGAAGTCCGGGTGCATTCCGTTCTCACCCGTGCCCAGGTTCACCGAGCGCACCGGAAGTGCAGCGAGGATTCGTTGCACCTGGTCGAGTGAGAGGCGGTCCAGGCGCGCGGGGTCGCGATAGCAGAACGAGCAGGCAAGATTGCACTCGTTGGTCAGCCCCAGACCAAGCGCGAACTGTTGTTGAATCGCTACCGTGTCTGTTGCCATTCGTGCCCCCGTTGGAAAATGAATTTGTACCTTACTCATGTCTGCACCTCGAACTGCGGGCTGGGCTGGCTGAGCCAGTCGGAAGCGATCACGAGCACCATCACCGCCGCAATCAGGGTGGAGACTTTGCCGAAGTCCGCAAGTTGAACATCGTTGTAGAGAGCCTGCCCCAGGCCGCCGCCACCCACCAGGCCGAGGATGGTTGCCGCGCGCAGATTCATATCCCAGCGCAGCGTCACATAGCGGCGCATCATCGGCCAGGCCTGCGGCAGCAGCGCCCAGAAGATGCACTGCAGCGGGCTTGCCCCCAGGGCGAGCATGGCCTCTACCTGCTCCTGCGGGCTCTCCTCCATGGTTTCAGCAAACAGCTTGCCCAGAACACCGCCGGTGTGCAGCCCCAGCGCGATCGATCCGGCAAACGGGCCGAAGCCGACGGCGATCACGCAAATCAACACCCAGACCAGCTCCGGGATGGCACGCAGAAGATTCAGGATCATGCGGGCTGTCCAAAATATGGCCTCACCCTGTAATCTGGCGCCCCACGAACGATGGAGACACTCATGCCGGGCGCCGCGAAAACGTGTCGCTGGAATTGCCAGCAGCAGGCCGAGCGCGGCTCCGGAAGCAGTCCCGACAACCGAAATGCTGATGGTCTGGAGCGCGAGCCGGCCGACTTCGCTCAAGAACGGCGCCGAGAGTTCCGGCGACAGCAAGCCGCGGGCAAAGCGGATAAGATTGCGGGCCGTGTCGCTTTGCAAGAGGCTCGCCGGCGAAATGCCAGCCGGCGAAAGGGAGAGGAACAGCACTACCGCCAGAGCCAGCCCCATCAGCCAACGGCGGCGCAGATGCTGGGCAAAGACGGAAACAGGCTCCGGTGATATCTCAGGATTAGCCTTGAGACGCGCTCGCAAAGCACGGCTCAACAGGTCCACCAAAAAGAGCAGCAGTACAAAGCAGGCGATCAGCGTGAGCACCTGGGGAAACTCGAAGAGGCGCATGGACAAGCTGATTTCGTACCCCAGGCCGCCGGCGCCGACAAAGCCCAAGACCGCCGCCGAGCGGACGCTGCACTCAAACGAGTAGAGAGTGTAGGACGTGAGCAGCGCCCGGCTCTGGGGAAGAATGCCAAAGAGAAGTATCTGCATGCGCGTTGCTCCCAGCGCCTGCAGGGCCTCAAGCGGCCGCACATCGGTCTCGTCGAATACATCCGCGTAAACGCGTCCCATCAGTGCGGTGTAGGAGACGGCCAGTGCCAGCGTTCCGGCCGTAGGACCCAGCCCCAGCCCGGCAACAAACAGCAGCGCCCAGACCAGGTCAGGAACGGAGCGCACCAGGCCCATGCCGTGAAGAACGATCCAGCTTACCGGCCTCATCCAGGAACCGGCTCGACCCTGCGTAATTCCGGTCCTCCACAGACGACCATTGGCCATGATGCCCAACGGAAGCGCGAGGATGGAGGAGATCGCGGTGGCGATCACGGCAGTCGCCGCTGTGGTCAAGGTAGCGTGGAGAGCGACCTTAAGGAAGGACAGTGAGAGGTCTGGAGGGAAAAGACGTTGCAGGAGGTCAAACAGGGCTGCCCAGGTCTGCCGGGAAAACAGCAAGCGCAGATCAACTCTGGAGCTCCAGCACGCCCAGAGCAGCACCACGGCAAGTCCCAATGGGACGCGCCATCTGGCGACGGAGCGTGCATCGATATCACCGAATGCAGGCGCGCTTCTGGCTAGACTCTGCGCCATGGGAAGCTCCTCCTGGTTCGTCGCACGGACTATTAGTTGGCTGCGGCTCGCGCTCGCTGCGATAGAGCTGCGTGAGCGAGCGCTGGTCCAGCTCGCGAGTCGGCACATCGAAGACGATCTCCCCGCCGCGCAAGGCCACGATTCTCTTGCTGTTACGAAGCGCCAGGTCGACCTGATGCAGGGAGGTAAGCAGGGTCAGCTTCGCCTCCTCCGCCAGGCGGATCAGCAGCTCGAGAATCTCGTCGGCAAGCACCGGATCCAACGAAGCGACCGGCTCATCTGCCAGGATGACCTCGGGCTCCTGCATCAGCGTGCGCGCAATGGCCAGGCGCTGCTGCTGGCCTCCCGAGAGCTCCTCACAACGGAACCGCCGTTTGTCCGCCAGCCCCACTGACTCCAGGCAGCGTTCCGCGCGCTCCACCTCGACAGGGCTTGGGCTGGCAAGGTTGCGCAGCGTGCTGGCCACTCCCCAACGTCCGAGTGCCCCACTCAGAGTGTTCGCCAGCACCGACATCCCCGCCACAAGATAGTGTTGCTGATAAATGCTGCCGATCTTCCGCCGCATGGCGCGCAACTGCCTATCGCTCATGGCAGCCACATCATGTTCGCGATAGAGCAGGTTGCCGGAGGAGGGAAAGAGACTGCCGTTCAGCAAGCGAAACAGCGTGGTCTTGCCGGAGCCGGAGGGGCCGATCAGCGCGATTCGCTCTCCTTCCGAGATGGTGAGGGTCACATTGCGAACCGCAACCGAGCGATGCTTTCCCTCGCCAAACTCCTTGCCGACTCCGTTGAGCCCGTAGATCAATGCAGCAGTCCTGCGCTCTTCGCGGCATCGCGAAGCTTTTGGTAATCCGCGTCGTTGGCGGCAACATAGTCTTTAGCATTCAGCAGGTCGAGCAGCACCTTCTGGTCGGGATTACCGGTGTTTAACGCCGTCATGGAATCGGCAAAGGCGCTCGCGATCTTCGGGTCAAGGTTCTTGTCCGCCACCCAGACATAATCAAAGAAGGGCGGCGTGGTGTAGAACACACGGACAACGCCGGGCTTCAGCTGCCCATTTGCCGTCATCTTCCGGTAAACCTGTTCATCCATGGCGCCGGCTTCCGCCTTGCCGTTGGCCACCGCGAGCGCCGTGGCATCGTGCGCGCCGCTGTAGCTGGCATTCTTGATGACCTCAGGATCGACCTTCTCCTGCTGCATGTAATAGAGAGGCATCAGGTGGCCGGAGGTCGAGTTCACGTCGCCAAAGACGAAGTGCCCATGCAGATCGGCCAGGGAATGGATCTTCGAATCGGTCTGGGTAATGAAGACGGAATGAAACTGCTGATCGATGCTGCGCTGAACCAGCGGCTTAACCCCGGCCCGCGCCGCGGCCTGGACATAGGTGAATCCGCCGAGGTAGGCAATATCCACCTTGTCATTTACCAACGCCTCGACCACCGCGGCATAACTGGTGGGGATGGTCAGCTCCGGCGTCTGCCCCGTCTGCTTCTGCCAGTACGCCAGCAACGGTTGATTCTCGCGCAGAGCCTTGCTCGGGTCTGTAGTTGGAATCATGCTGATGCGCAGCCTGGCTTCATTGGCTGGTTTGGAGTTGCAGCCGCCCACAACTGCCAGGGTGAGAAGCGTAGCACTCAGACCAAGGCGATGACTGAACCGCGACAGGTTCTTGCGCAAAGTGGTTCTCCGATTTGAGGTTGAAACCTACCGCTTAGCGAGCCAATCGTAGCAGACGTGAGCCCGGCCTATGGTCACCCTGCTCGTGCTTGGCCAGCAGTACATCCAGGCCCAGGCTGCGTCCAGGGGGGTCTGAAAAGAACAGCCCCATCACCACAACAAGAAAGACGTACGTCCACGGCCATTCCCCCGGCGATCGATAGAGGCCGAGCGACAGGTTGATCCCCATGGCCAGTCCCAGGAGCGAGCCAAACCGGCTCCAAAGGCCCAGCAGCAGGGTCGCGCTGATGATCACTTCCACCAGGAAGACCAGCGGCGCGAAGAAGGAGAAATGGGCCAGCACGACACTGGTGAGAAAGCTGCGCTGCAGATCGATTGAGGCGTACTTGACCATTTCACTGGTCCAGAATCGCAACCCGCCGTAGGTCGGCGGAGTCTTCCATATGACCTGTTGCCACCACATCGCACCCATTACGGTGCGGGCAAACCATATCCATACGTGCCGCGCGGTGCGCTGTTCGGCCGAGTTGCGATAAACCAGAATAGCTACGGCGATTCCCGCGAGCAGGAGCAGGTCAAAGGTAATCGTCGTCCAGCTATTGAAGCCGAAGATGTATTTCAAACTATCGAACAGCTGGTTTGTTCTCACTCGTTGCCTTCGCCTTTCACGGCTGGGGAGAAACTCTGTTTTGTATCAGGGCACGACTTCAGTCGGGCCGTAAAGGATTGCGAATACGCCGGGCTTTAGAGGGTGTGTGAGAACTCGACCGGAGCGAAGCGCAGTTTAGGGACCTGCGGTTCTTTCCCCGTGGGTACCTCCCACCCTCAGGTACGTGCTCCCTGACCGGTCCCGACTTTTCCCGCGGTCTCTCAGGCCAATTCAATCTTCGGAGGTTTGATTGCCGAAGTGGAGGAAAGGTTACGCCTGGATCGATGTCAGAGACATTGGTGTACTCTGGTGTTTTGTTTGCACCCGGTAGCGCGTAGAGAGCGTCTGATTGTTGTCAGAATCAGGCCCTCGGTCGAAAACGAGGACAGCATACGCAGGTTACGAGGTTTCTCATGGAGCCGAAGGCACCCCCGACACCAAATGAACCCACGCAACTGGCCGCCGCAAGCGGGCTGGCGCTGGTGCGGTTGACGATTGGGGCAGAATTCGTATGGGTCTTTTTTGAGAATCTGGGAAAAGGCCTTTACAGACCGGCGGGTTACGCGGGTCTGATCAATTACTACATCAAGATGAGTCATTCCCCGGCTGCCTGGAAGTCGGTAATGGGCCTGGCGGCAAGCCACGCCGCGATGGCGGCTCCTTTGCAGGCCATGACCGAGATCTCTGTCGGTATCCTGCTGATCATCGGTCTGCTTACCCGGCCGGTAGCTCTCGTGGCGTTTCTGTTTCTCGGCAGCCTTTGGCTTTCGGAGTATGGCACCTCGTGGATCTGGGAGTTGCTGGTTCCGGTGCTCGCATCGCTCGGGCTCGCAATCGGACGCGCCGGCCGCAGATGGGGCGTTGACGCGTGGCTGGCAGAACGGTGGCCATCTTCTCCGTGGTGGTAACCGGCCCAGTTCACGTGAGAGTGTCCGTCATCATCCCCACCCATAATGAAGCTGGGGCGATTGAGCGCGTTTTAGCCGATCTCCCACCCGATCTCACGACGGAGGTCATCGTTGTTGACAGCAACTCGAATGACGGCACGCCCGACATCGCCGCAAGAATGGGAGCCCGCGTCCTTCAGGAACCGCGCCGCGGTTATGGGCGAGCGTGCCTTACCGGGCTGGCCGCGGCAAATTCTCCTGACGTGGTTGTATTCCTCGATGGCGACTACAGCGATCGGCCCTCTGAGCTGCCAATTCTCTTAGCACCAATCCTTGAGGGGCGTGCGGACATCACGCTAGGTTCCCGCTTGCGGGAGCGCAGTTCTTTTAAAGCGTTGCCCTGGCATCAGGTGTTCGGGAATCGTCTCGCCGCCGGCATGATCAGGCTTCTCTATGGCCTGCAGATCACGGACCTTGGCCCGTTTCGCGCTGGGCGCGCCGATGTACTGCGTTCTCTCGCCCTGGAAGAGACCACGTATGGCTGGGCGGTTGAGATGATCCTCAAAGGCGCTCTGGCTGGATTCCGCGTGGTGGAAGTCCCGGTGAGCTACTACCCGCGTATCGGAAAGTCGAAGATCGGCGGTACCCTCAAGGGCACGCTTGGCGCCGCGTGGTTCATTCTCAGTCTGATAGTGTCGTACTCGTTCCGGCCCCGAAAAGCTGGGCCACGGCCGGCGTAGGTCCAGGTGAAAATTTTATGAATTCTTCAAGGCAGACGATGGTGCGTTCGTCAGGCAGTGACCGCGTGCTGGTCATCATGGCAAAGGCGCCAAGGCCAGGCATGGTCAAGACTCGGTTGACTTCCAACCTTTCCCCTGAGGCTGTCACCGCTTTCTATCGTTGTCTTCTCGACGACACGCTGGCGTTGGCCCGGTCGTTGGGCGATGTTGAAGTTGCCATCATGTGCCCGGAGTCGCATAGAGAGGAACTCGCGCGGCTGGCAGGCAAAGAGGTGAACGTAGTTGGGCAGAAAGGGGAGGGTCTTGCTGCCGGCCTCACCTCGGTGTTTGCGCACTTCGCGGAACCTCCACGGCGTACCATCGCCTTCAACAGCGACAGCCCACACCTGCCGCGTTCCGTTCTCGAAGACGCGTTCACAAAGCTGGCCGAACACGATGTAGTCGTGGGACCAACATACGACGGAGGCTACTACCTCGTAGGGGCAAAAGCTCCTCATCCTGGGCTTTTCACGCGCGATGGGATGGGAACCAGCAGTGCCTTGGAGAGGCTCCTGTCGAGCGCGCAGGCGTCTGGCCTGTCCGTGGGTTTCTCAGATCCTTTTTACGATATTGATGTAGCTGATGACCTGACCCGCCTGGCAGCGGAACTGCGTCTGGCTCCGGCACGGGCGCCGCGCACGGCGCAGTGGCTTAAAGAGTGGGAACTCGCACAAGCACCCGCAGCCACAGGAGAAATGTGAAGGCCACCCCCGAGTGGAGGGTCTACATACTCGGCGCCATATTGTGCGTTGCGCTCACCATCTGCTCACGAAATTTCGGCGGTTGGGGTGGACCTTACTTCATGGCCTGTTTGACGCTTGCGGGTCTCGTCTACCTCTTGGCGATCCGTGAGTTACTCGCTACTCCAATATTCGCCCGCCGTGTTGTCGTGATTGGGCTCCTCCTGGCAGCTGTGTGGCACATCGAGTTTCTTCGCGTGCCCGCGGGCGCCGATGATGATATTCATCGATATGTTTGGGATGGCCGTCTGCAGAGGCTTGGCTACAATCCCTATCTTGTCGTTCCCAGCGATCCCGCCGCCAGAAGTCTTCATACTCCGGAAACCCGCACCATGAATAATCCGGATCTGCCGAGCCCTTATCCACCAGGAGCACTGCTGTTTTTCCGGGCTGTGACCGCGATTCAGGAGTCCACCTTTGCATTGAAAGTCGCCTTTGTGGTTTGCGAGTTCGCAATTGCTTTTGTTCTGCTCGAGGCGTTACGTTCCAGCAGGCAGGGCGCGCACCTGGTCCTGGTGTACGCCTGGAACCCATTGTTGGCCATTGAAGTGGCGGGCAACGGACACGTGGATATTCTTGGCGCGCTCCTGTTGCTGGTGTCGGCCGTCGCGCTGGGGCGGCGGTGGCGGGCAACTGCAGCCATCGGATTTGGGCTGGCGATCGCAGTGAAATTGCTGCCGATCGTACTCTTGCCCCTCTATTGGAAGCGGGTTCGCATTCGCGACGCTGCGCTGGCGGCAGCCGTGGTCGGACTTCTGTACGTGCCGTTTCTCAATCACGGCCGAATTCCGACAGGTTCGCTTGGCACCTATGTCCAGAGTTGGCGCTTTAATGGTCCCGTGTTTGCGATGCTCGATCGAGTGGCGCCTCCCCAGTTGCTGGCGGGGCTGGCGGTACTCGTCGGATTAGGTACGGCAGCCTGGCTAAGAGTCGCCGCGCCGGCGGGCTCTCCGGAAACATTTGCCTGGCCGATGGCAGGATCTCTGTTGTGCGCTCCCGCCGTATTCCCCTGGTATCTTCTCTGGCTGCTGCCGTTTCTGAGATCGGCCTCGACTCTGCTGATCATCGTCTGGACTGTGAGCATTATCCCCACTTACGTCATGTGGCACTTGCGCCCACCGGGGCAACCGTGGGGGCGGCTTCCTGGTTGGGTAATGCTACTGGAATACGGGTCCCTGGCAATCACTGCCGCAATAATCGCTTTGCGCTCGGTCCGCCGGCCGGTCGAGTCAAGCTAACCGCACTACTTTTACGATTTTATGCACCCAAAAACAGTTTGCCGTCATTTAACTAGCATGCGTTTTCAATTACCGGAGCTGAGCGTCAAGACAGGGTTGTTGGTTCGTGCCTCAAGCACACGGGTTTTCTTCAGTGATTGCTTAATCGCACTGTCACAGCCTGACTCAGCAACGAGCAATTTGTCAGAGAAGGAGTTCCCCATGAATCAGTTTGCCTACGCAACAGAATCTCGAACCACCCGGATAGAGAAGGTGCTCAACGCCGCCAAAGCTCACACTGCGGGCGCCAAAAGAAAATCCTCCACGACAAAGTTCGCCGCCCTCGGTTGTCTGCTTTTTGCGGTGCTGCTGCTTGCTCCAGGCTCCAGGGCACAAACGCGCCCGGCAATTGTCGAACAAATCGCCAAAACCTATGGTATCGATTCCTGGGACCAGGTTCAGGCGATCCGCTACACCTGGAACGGCGAAATCACCGGACTGTTCAAAGCTGCTCACCACTGGGAATGGGAGCCCAAGACCGGCAAGGTTTCCTACGAAGGAACGGATAAGGACGGCAAACCGGTTAAGGCGACTTATGTTCAGTCCCAGCTCAACAGCGCACCGGCCGACGTGAAGGACGTAATTGCGCCGTCTTTCACCAACGACAACTATTGGGTACTGTTCCCCTTCCATGCCTACTGGGACACCAGCGCCACCGTGACTGAGACAGCGGCGCAGAAACTCCCCATAGGCGCCGGCTCGGCCGACCTGGTCTCGGTGAAGTACCCCGCGGAAGGGGGTGGTTACACGCCTGGCGACACCTGGGACCTCTATGTCGGCAAAGACAACCGCGTGGTGCAATTTGCCTACCACCGCGGCGGGTCCAAGCCGCCAAAACTCGTCCTGGCAACCTGGACAGGCTACAAAAAAGCAGGTCCGCTATTGTTCTCAACCGAGCACCGCGGCACCGCCGACGGCAAGCCCCTGCACATCTTCATTACTGGCGTGGCCGTTAAGCTGACAGGCTCAGATGCCTGGATCGCCGCGAAATAAGGCGCACGTAGAACGCAGCCAACTCCGATGCTCTCGCAACTGTAAAATGCACGCATTGCTGCGATGAGAGCGGACGTCAATCTGGATAGGAAAAGCCGGATGCGTCCGCGCGAAGAAGATAGAGGGTTGAATCGGTTGGCCCCCCTTCAGGGGCAAGCGCAGAAGCCACATAGCTCTGCGCATGACCGGCACTGGTTACCCACGATTTTTGCGCTTATATGGGCGCCGTCACCAGTGCGCCCTCGTCTTCGCCATCGACAATAGATTGTATGGATAAGCTCCCGCTGTTGAACCACCCTCTTGACGAGCCAAGCGCGTTTACTCCCCAGAGCCTTATGGATTCCGTCCGGCATGCGCGTTCCATCCCCAACGGGGACGTGCCGCCGATTTGCATTCTTGAATTCGATGGAGACATCACGGATTGGCTCAATGACCAGGGTCTGGCGCGAAAGTTTCCATCATGGTCCTGCTTTCACACCACAATGTTTGCCATCGAGGTTGAGGACCTGGTCTGTGGCATCATTCCCCGCACAATCGGCGGCCCCTACGCGGTTCTCATCGCAGAGCAATTGGCTGCTTCCGGTGCAAAGCTGATCGTCGGCCTAACGTCGGCGGGCCGTGTTGCGCGGGATTTGCCATTACCCTGTCTAGTGGTCATAACGGGCGCAATTCGTGACGAAGGAACGTCCTTTCACTATTTGCCGGCCGGCAGGGAGGTTTCCTGTCCGTCGCCTCAAGTAAATGCTGCGTTGGAGGAGGAATTGTCCAAGACCGGCTGGTCCGTTCGCAGCGGAAAGGTTTGGACCACGGATGCTCCCTATCGGGAAACCGAAGCGCAATTGCAGCAGTGGAGAAACGATGCGATTCTTGCGGTCGAAATGCAGGCGGCCTCGCTCTTTGCCTTTGGTGCAGTTCGAGGTGTGGCGGTGGTTTCTGTCGCCATGGTCAGCAACGCGGTCGGTCACGATGGTGAGCAGTTCAACACGGGTTCCCATCGCGATGGGCTTCGGATCATCGAGGCATGCGTGCGCGCGTTCAAACGTACGTTGACAGATCACGGCCAAACGCCTTCGGAGCGCCCTTGATTCTGGAACTCGTTTGAGGGCTCTGAGTGCCGCTCTGGCCCAGCGCATGACCCTTAGTTGCCGCACCGCTGGCAGCCAGGGTTGTGGGTGCTAGCCGTCGAGCCTCCTGTTCCGTTGAATGAGAGGATCACATGTCCGGAAAACCGGTTATTGATGAGAGCAAAGAGCGAAAGAGCGGTGGACAAAGCAGCAAACGAGCCCTAGAATGGCTGTGTGGTCAGACGTTAGGAGATTTGCTAAATGGCTCCCGTACAAGCAGAAATTCTCAGGGTGCTAGATGGTCGCGAACTCTCAATGAACGACCTTGTCACCGAGGTCCGGCAGAACTCCGAAGCCAGCGCAACCACCGTAAAGGCGGCGGTTCTACCTCTCATCTCTGCTGACTGCATCGAAATGACACCCGACCGAAAACTCCGGCTGCACACAAAATAGACTTGTCTCCAGCGGCGTATCTTACCCTCCGATTTCACCCTGAAGAGCGATCGGACTACCGAAGCCCGGCCCAAACAGACCGGGACCGGGTCCAGTATTCCAGCGCTTTTGCACGACTCGCCGAGGTTACACAAGTCGTTTCCGCTGATCGCGGTTATGTTTTTCACAACCGGCTTACACATTCCCTGAAAGTAGCACAGCTCGCACGTCGGATCTCGGAGAAGCTCCGCAGCACTCAGAAAGACGAGGCTGACGAGCTGCATGCCCCTGACCCCGATGTAGCCGAAGCGGCAGCCCTCGCTCACGATCTCGGACATCCTCCTTTTGGGCACATTGCGGAAAAGGAATTGGACAAACTTGCCAAAGAACACGGTCTCAAGGACGGCTTTGAAGGCAATGCACAATCGTTTCGCATCGTTTCAAAACTTGCCGTAAGCGACGCCGTAACTGCAGACAGTGACAAGATGCCAGTGATCCGCGGCCTAAATCTGACCCGCGCGACCCTCAACGCGATCTTGAAATATCCATGGGGCCATGGCGACAACCCTGCTAAGAAAAACAAGTGGGGGGTGTACGAGACAGAACGGAGCCTTTTTGACTGGGTTCGCGAAGGCCATTCTTTACATCGCTTCGCAAAAAGTCCCGAAGCCGCCATCATGGATTGGGCCGACGATATCACCTACGCCGTACATGATCTTGTCGACTTCTACTGCGCGGGTCAAATCCCCATGGACCGTCTTACTGACGAGAAAGACCCCGTTGAACGCGATAACTTTTTCTCGGAAGTATTCGCCCGCTGCCAGGACCTGACTCCGAGGCGTGCGGAGCTTGAGAAGATTTTTAAAGAAGTCCTCGAGTACTTTCCTCTCGACCGCCGATATGTTGGGATTCTTGAACAACGGATTGGCATTTGGCAATTTTCAACTGTGTTGATCTCTCGTTATGTCGACGCCATAACCTTAATGAAGCCGACTGACGAAGCCAAGAGCGTCGTCGACATCAAATCCTATGCGCAAGATGAAATCCGCATGCTTAAAGAATTGACTTGGCATTACGTAATTCTTAACAACGAACTTGCAACCCTACAACACGGTCAGACACAAACTGTTCGGACCGTTTTCGAAACGATGCATCTTGCTGTGAAAGACAACCGGAGATTATTCCCCCCCGCTTATCAAGAGGAACTCGACGCAGCGGCGGGAGACCCACTTCTTCAAACACGCGTAGTTGTCGACTATGTGGCAAGCATGACTGAACATGAAGTCGCCCGTGTGTATGCTCTCCTCACAGGCAGGTAAACGCCCGCTCCAAATGTCAGTCAGTTCACGATGATCCTCCTGCATGCGCGTGCGAAGTGGGTCACGTGGATCTGTCCTGTGACCTTCACCATCAGAGCAATTCTTTTGAAAGCGGGTTTTATCCTGGCGGGAAGAGCACGGGCAAATCGTTGATTCAGTATTTCAATCGCCTTCAGGACGGAGTAAGAGACTGCCCCGGAGAATGACTGCGGTGTCCGCCGGTGAGTGAAATATCTAAATGGTGGCAAGAAATGAGATCGAACGCCGAATCGAGCATTTTCAGGGCCGCTTGGAGATGGAACTAAGCGGCCTGGAATCGGCCGATATGGTTGACGTAACGTTCTGTCGCAACCTCACCCTAGCTTCTGCGTTGGGGCGATCGGAAGCACTTTCTGCATTCCGGTGAGCCTGAACAATTCCTGAACACGAGGGTTCACGCCAGTAATGCTCAGTCGGATCCCTTTGCTCTGACACCGGGCGTAATGGCCGGCCAACATGCCGAGGCCGGTCGAATCCATATATGGAACTTCCTTCAGGTCGAAGGTTTGCGACGGTGGGGGCTCATCGCCCGGTGCCGATTCGAAAATGTTGCGAAAGGCATCAGGAGACAGGGAGTTGTACATATCCCGCGTTGTTAAGGGCCCGGAGAATCGAAACACGGTGCCGTGCGTTTCGCTTTTGTCGCGTTCGATGGTGAGTCTCGCGCTCTTCCATATCTCAGGTTCGATCGTTGGCATGGTATTTTCCTTCGGTGGAGATTAGCTATGTGCAGGCGTTCCTTGTTGGAACGCCTGCGGGAAGTGCCGCTTGCTTGCTTCTTTAGCTCGGCTGGGGAACGAACCGAAGGTAAGGCTTGATCGCCTTCCAGCCGCCGGGATATTTCTTTTTGGCTTCCTCGTCCGATACCGCCGGCACGATGATCACATCTTCGCCGTGCTTCCAGTTCACCGGCGTTGCAACCTTGTGTGTGGCCGTGAGCTGAATCGAATCGAGGACCCGCAAGACTTCGTCAAAGTTGCGTCCTGTGCTCATCGGGTAAACGAGCATCAGCTTGATCTTCTTGTCGGGGCCGACCACGAACACGGTGCGCACCGTGGCATTGTTTGCCGCCGTGCGGCCGTCGCACGTGGTTCCCGCATCCGCCGGCAGCATGTCATAGAGTTTGGCGAGTTTGAGTTCCGGGTCGCCGATCATCGGAAAATTCACCCGGTGGCCTTGCGTCTCTTCTATATCTGTTGCCCATTTTCCGTGACTGCTCACGGGGTCGACACTCAGCCCGATGATCTTGCAGTTTCGCTTCGCGAATTCGGGCTGCAGCCCGGCCCTGTAGCCTAGTTCGGTAGTGCAAACGGGAGTAAAGTCCTTGGGGTGCGAAAACAGAACGGCCCAGCCATTGCCGATCCATTCGTGGAAGTTGATCGCGCCCTGGGTGGTCTCGGCGGAAAAATCAGGGGCTTCGTCATTAATTCGTAAACTCATTCGTTGTCTCCTAGGTGGATGGAAGGTTGGTAGTGCCAAAAATTAGGGTGCAGCGGGAACGAGACTGAGCGAGGCGGCGTCCCAGGCCGCGAGGCCACCGGCCATCTCGGCCAAATGGGTGATGCCGTATTGATGCAGGATGCTGGCGGCAATCGAAGACCGGTAGCCGCCAGCGCAGTGGACGGCAATCCGGCGGTTGCGTGGGATTTCGGCGATGCGCTCCTGCAGTTGGTTGAGCGGCACATTCATGCTGCCGTCAATGTGTCTCGTCGCCCACTCGCGCCCATTCCTGACATCCAGCAACAGAGGGGGATCGGGGCTTGCCATCTCTTCTGCCACCATTGCGGCAGTCATCCGCTCCGTCTGCCATACCAGGTCCGGTCTTGCAGCGAGTGCTTGCATGCCCCCTCCCAGATAGCCTTTGACGTGATCGAAGCCGATCCGGCCCAGACGCACAGTAGCTTCCTGCTCGCGTCCGGGCTCTGCGATGATCGCGATGGGCTTGGCGCGATCAAGGAGCGTGCCGGCCCAGGTAGCAAACTGCCCGCCGAGTCCGATGTTGATGCTGCCGGCGAGGTGCCCGTTGGCATATTCAGCGGCGTCACGCACGTCGATGATCTGAGCGCCCGCATCTCCCATCCGAAGCACCTCGGCGAGATCGACGGGGTGCAGGACCTGCTCGAGATTCTTGTCCAGGGTCGCGTGCTCGCGAGTATTGAGGATGGCATCGTAGGTGAAGTACGGTGGAGCGTCGGGTTGGTCGGCCGTGACGAGACGAATGAATTCCTCCTTGGACATCGGCTGCAGGGCATAGTTCAATCGCCGCTGATCTCCAAGGGAAGAGACAGTTTCAGAGGAAAGACGCTTGCCGCAAAGAGAGCCCGCGCCGTGCGCAGGGTAGACCAGGGTCTCGTCATCAAGCGTCAGAAGCTTGTTGTGGAGTGAGTCGTAAAGGTGTGCCCCGAGGTCGCTCGCCGTCCACCCGAGTGAAGCGCGCAGGTCGGGGCGGCCAACATCGCCGATGAACAGCGTGTCGCCCGTGAGGACGGCGTAAGGTTTTGCCTGGTCTTTCTGGAGATCGAACACCAGGATCGAGATGGACTCGATGGTGTGGCCGGGGGTGTCGAGGACCTGTAGGCGGAGACCTGGGAAGTCGAGCGTATCGCCGTCCGGCATTGCTACAAAGGCGTATTCCGCCTTTGCGCGGGAACCCAGACGTATGGTCGCGCCGCAACGGTTGCGCAACTCTAGATGGCCGGCGACGAAGTCGGCGTGGAAGTGGGTCAGGAAGACGTGGCGGATCTGAAGGCCGAATTGCTCGGCGTCTGCCAGGTACTGCTGAATGTCGCGCTGAGGATCGACGATGATAGCGGTCGAACTGGCTTCGTCTCCGAGCAGATAAGACGCGTGGGCCAGGCATCCCAGGTAGTACTGTTTCAGAATCATGAATTCTCCATTGGTTTACCGCGCTGTGCTCATGCTGCGATGAGCCGTGGGAGCGGATGAAGTCCCGGCGGAAGCATAACACTCAAGGGCGCAGTTTATTCCCACGCGAGGTAGCGTTCCGCGCGCACCCTCAAGGGCGTCTTGCCATCGCCCTTTCTGATTTGTCAGTCCCGTGCAGAAAATGCGCTTAACAAACCCGTCACCTCGAGGAGGTTGTCCTTGAGTACATACCCACATGCGCCTGCATGCTGTGCGCTTTCACGCAGAGCGGCGTCGTCATAGTCGGAAACGAGAACAACCCTCGCTGCCGGATCCATTCGCTTGATCTGCCGGCATACTGCAATTCCATCCAGGTCCTTCCTACCGATGTCCATAATCACGAGATCCGGCCGGCTGGCCGCATACGCTACGAGTGCGTCAGAGCTATCGACGCACTCTTGAATCCAGGTCCCCGGCAACCGCACCAACTGCCGGAGGAACCCACGTACGGCGCTATTCTGTTCAACCAGCAGGACCTTCATTGCCGAGAACGTTAAGCTCTGTGCGTGTAAAAGGAAATAGCTGCAAACACACAGTTTGGCTGTGTGCTACCGCATAGGCATTCCGGACCACGAACCCTCGACCTTTGCCCTCAGTGGGTGGCCCGGGTCTCGCTTTTGAGATCTGGGTTCCGCGGGCAAGTTGGTCAATCCGGAAAAACCCACGTCTCAAAAGCGGTACCTGGACGAGTGAAGTAAAGTCCAGTCTCCACAAGCTGAACGCTACCACGACGACGATAGTCGCCGTTTACACCGCAGCCATGTCTGGCCCCAAAGTCCTACGAGCCGTTCTCTGCCGGACTGCATCCGGGGACGCAATAGGCGTCGAACTTACAAGGTGGCTTCCGGCTAAAGAAGTCAAAGAGGGGGCAGATAAAGCTGGCTTAGAGAAAAGCTCCTCAAGATCGTCGAGAGCGAGAAAGAACCGAGACCTGAACACATCGGGTTGGTTCGTCTTTAAGCGTGTGATAATCCGGTTTATCACGATCGCTAACAAGAGGTCACCCCAAGGAGATTCACAGATGCGATCGAATTGTGCGAGGTCGGCGATGTTTATCAAGTAGTAATTTCCGGATTGGCGGTTCCGGATTGGCGACAATCCGACCAGAACCCGAGATTGGGCAGTCAGCTCATCTGGATAAGTGCTTTGGCCTGGAGTCGTCAGTCGAGAACACTTGCCCACGCTGCTGGTATTTCGGAGTCGACAATGCACTCCGGTTCTCGGCTAACGTGCTCGGAAATTTGTCCCTAAAATAAGTCATCTCAATGACGATTAGGCGGCCCATTCATCGAATCGGCGCATGATCTCCATGAGAGTGCATCCCAACAAGGTGACAGAGCCCCACAATATGAATGAGACGCCGTAGAGTATGAGATGCTTGCGCGAACGCGCCAACTCAAACACTCGTACCTTCACGATAGCGTACACGTTCGCTGCGAAATAAGCAGCCACCAAACCGCTCACTACCAGATTGTGCATGTGTACTCCTCCCTTGTGGGCACAACGAGACAGATCGAAGCCCGTTACCAGTGCCAAACTGTCGGTTCCCAGCTTCGCTTTAGCCCCTGTTGGGCAATGTGGCCGAGTCCTGGAAACGGAAAATGAGGCACTAGCACTAACGATTTTTCAGCAATGACCTGATTGAGGACCCGTTGCCTTGTATGAGCTCCCAATACTTGGTCGTTATCGAAGCCGACATGCCACTCGGGATGGGCAATGCTGAGGGCGAAATGATTCAGAGCGTCCGCAGAATAGAGGAGGCTCTCCGACCCCGATGAGATGTTGAAGGCGAGCATACCCGGAGTATGGCCGAATGCCTCCACGGCGGTAATGCCAGTCACGACCTCCTGGCCCGGCTTCACGAATTCGACTCGCTCCTTGATTCCGCCGAGATGACGTTTCGCTCCGGCGACGATCATTTGCTTCCACTCGTCTGGGAGGAGGTTTCCGAGCTTGATGTCGGGCTTCATCCAGCAAGCCCATTCCTGCTCGCCAATCACATAGCGGGCATTCGGAAATACCTGGGAGTCATCGGGTGCAAGAGTTCCAAGCACGTGATCGAGATGTGCGTGGGAGATGATGATGGTGTCGATGTCTTCAGGAGCGACACCAAGGTTGCGCAGGTGATCGGGCAGGTGTCCGCCGGATGACCCAAGGTATGGCCCCATGCCGTTGTCGATAAGAACCTTGTGTTTTCCGGTGTCTACATACAGTGAATTGATCTGGAAGTAAGCGGTTGTGGAGGGAAGAAACCTGCTCTCCATGAAAGCCTGAAACTCCTGTTCACTCGCTCCCGCGGCGATCATGGTCTTGGGGTTCTCGAACTGGAGAAATCCGTCGCTGACGGATGCAACTTCTAACTCTCCAACTTTGAAGCGGTAGAATCCAGCGCCTTGTTCTTTACTCATTCCACACTCTCCTTTGGAGCCGACGGCTGGTGAATCGGTAACAGCCAATTCCTCGTCGTTGCACGCCGCCGGGTACCGTCCACCCTTGTACTATACCGGACACTATAGTACGCTCGGAAAGTTGTCAATTTTGTATAGCTATCGCTATACAACGGCGTCTAGGCCACAGGAGGGCACAATATGCCTGCACTACAGGGAAAGGTCGCCATCATCACGGGCGGCAGTAGCGGAATTGGACTCGCTATCGCAAAGCGTTTTGTATCGGAAGGCGCATACGTCTTCATCAGCAGCCGCCGCCAATCGGAGTTGGATAAGGCAGTGGCCGAGATCGGCAAGAATGTCACCGCAGTTCAGGCCGACGTTTCAAAGCTAGAAGATTTGGATCGGTTCTACGCGGTTGTCTCTGCTGAGGGGCGGAAAATCGATGTCGTTGTCGCAAATGCGGGTTTCGTGGGAATGGCCCCAATCGCAACTGCAACACCTGAGTTTTTCGATCAGACCTTCGATACGAATGCGCGCGGAGCATTCTTCACTGTCCAGAAGGCGCTGCCATTGATGAACGACGGGGGGGCCATCATCCTCATTACCTCCGCAGGTAAGGACAAGGCGACCCCAGGCCGAAGCGCCTACAGCGGCACGAAAGCAGCTCTGCGATCTTTCGTTCGCAGCTGGACGATGGAACTGAAGGATCGAGGTATTCGCTCGAATGTCCTCAGTCCAGGCGCCACCGAAACGCCGATTCTCGATGGTTTGTTCGGCTCGAAAGAGGCTACGGAGGCTGGCAAGGCGCAATTTGTAAAGGCCACGCCGCTTGGCAGGATCGGCCGCCCCGAGGAGATCGCGGCGGCAGCGCTCTTTCTTGCGTCCGCTGAGGCCAGCTTCATTACAGGTATTGATCTGGTCGTAGACGGCGGATTGAGCGCTGTTTAAACGAAACGAAGCATTCCAACCGAATCAGGAGACCACAAAATGAAGATCCAAAGAATCATCACCGCCGAAGGCAAGACTGGCGTAGCCACCAGAGTCGATACCATCGACACAGCAACCGTCCCCTTCCTCACCAACATCTGGGGATTCGACAAAGTTCCCCAATTGCCGCTAACGCCAGAGCAGGTTCTAGGCGAATATAAGCCGCTGGGGATCTTTGGCCCGCTCGGCGGAATTCGGGCCGATCTCTTTACGCTGGCTCCCGAGACGCCGGATGGACCAGCGCCGCTTGAGCAGGCTGCCTCCGTCGACATGGGCACCCCAGGAATGGTCCCGGGCAAGGAAGGTGACGGGATGCATCGCACCGACAGCATCGATCTTGCCCTCGTGCTGGATGGCGAAGTAAACGCTGGATATCCTGGCGAAGACGGTCAGGTACAAGAACTCACGCTTAAGACGGGAGACCTAATTGTGACGAACGGAACGTTCCATAGCTGGCATAACCGTTCCACCAAGCCTTGCACCATCCTCTTTGTCGTTCTTGCAGCCGAGCGCAAAGCGTCTTAGCAGGCCCCACGGCAGATTTGCCACTGTAACAAACCCGCTTCCACAAAGTGGACGCCTCACCGACATGAGGCGTCCATTGCAAGACTGGAGTTGTTTCCAGATAGAGTCGGACGCCTTCCTCTCGAATCGACACTAACGGGTCGAGTAGCGAGCATTGGCGGAGGTAAGACCCAACCCGGAGCAGCCTTCTTTCGTCGGACCAATGGAGGCGTCACGCGGCACTCAAAGACACTACTGCCGGCGGTGTGTGGGCGCGCTCTTGCGAGGAGTCGGCAGCGGGCGGCGTTCCTGGGTGGGAACGGCAGCAGCAGGCAACGCTCCGAGGCCCGCTGCGATTGCACTGTACAGGTCTTTGCGCTTGGCTCCCGATTGGGCTTCTACAGCCAACCCCCATGCGATGACGGCGATGTAACGCGCGAGCACATCGGGATCAGCATTTACGGGAAGGTCGGTGGTGCCACGGGCCTTGGCGATTCGTTTCCGAAGCCGGACGATCAACTCGCCGCGCAACTTGGCCAGCCAAGCGCGAACTGTGTCGTCTTCTGCAGAAGGAAGAGAACTGTTGAGAGCGAGACAGCCAGGCGCGTGAGATGACCCGGTGAGGACGTCGGCATAGCCATAGAGAAACTTCTCCGCCACACCTCGCACAGTCGGCTCCCGAAGTGCACTCTCAAGGAGTTCTAGCTGCTTCTCGTAATACCGCTCGATGACTGTCCGAAAGAGCTTTTCCTTATTCCCAAAAGCAAAATAGAAGCTCGGCGCGGTGATGCGCATAGCACCGGTGAGATCACTGAGCGATGTGCCCTCGTAGCCCTTTCGCCAGAAAAGGTCAGTCGCCGTCTTGATGGCCGTGTCGATGTCGAATTCGCGTGGGCGTCCCATAGCTGTTTCGCACTATTCTATACCACGCACTACACAACATTGACACGTTCTGCTCGCGTACTATATCGTTTGATATAGAACTGCTTGCCGCAGACACGCACTTATCTTGGTCGATTCGCGCGAGTGTCCACACAGCTTTCGGAGTTCTGAGCCATGCCAAATACCACCTACGAATTGTTCCCCAGCGCGGGCTTTACCGTGACGCACTTTCTTGTGTCGGCGGATGTAAAGAAGTCGCTGGATTTCTACTCTCGAATCCTCGGCGGCAAAGTCGCCATGGATGGCGAGAACGGCAAGCCGTGTGTTGTGCAGCTCGAGAACACATGGATCATCATCAATGTGGGCGGCGGGCCGACCGACGACAAGCCGGACGTCTACCTTGCGCCGCCGAAGGAAGGCGAGTCTGTCAGCAGCTTCATGAACATACGCGTCGCAAACATCGCAGAATGCTACGAACGTTGGAAGGGTCTGGGTGCGGAGTTCCTCACCGAGCCCAAGGTTCACGAGGCCGAAACGCGGTGCTACATGCGCGATCCTGATGGCCACCTCATCGAGGTCGGCGAAGCGAAAAAGTAGCGGCAAACTGCTGGCGCGGATGACGTGCCTATCCCGGTGCGATTCGCGTGAGCCCATACAGTTTTCGGAGGTCGAAGTGCTCTCGAAGGACGTTCCTGTTCTAGTAGTCGATGGTGTTGTAAAGCTTCCTCCTGAAGCAAACGGTGCCGTCGTCGTTGGCGGTTCGAATGCCACGGCTTACGCGGCGTACTACTCGGCCAGAGCCGGCATTCGCGCTGCCATACATCATGACTGCGGCATCGGCCGGGATGAGGCTGGGGTCAGCGGTCTGCCTTGGGCGGACCAGCATGGCATGGCTATGGCTGCCGTAGCGGCGGACAGCGCCCGGGCCGGCGACGCCGAAGACATGTTCCACCGGGGGATCATCAGTCGCGTCAACAAACTTGCGAGCACGTGTGGCGTAGAGACCGGTCAAACCGTCGCACAGGCAGTGGAGCTATTGAAGTCTGCCCCCTGGCCCCACGCAGAGGCGGAGGCACCGGTAGAGGAACGCATCTTTGTTGACGGCATCCTCTGCATAGGCTCCATCTCATTTGCTACTCCAGAAGATGCAGGCTTGGTCGTGGCAAGCGGTAGTCATGGCGGCAGAAGCGCTGCTCCATATACGCGTTCCTTCAAGCCACGCCTTGTTTTCTTCAACGATGGCGGCTTCGGCGCCGATCGCGCAGGCGCTGCATGCCTTCCTCTTCTCGATCCGGATGGTATTGCCGCCGCTACGGTCTCCGCGGATTCGGCGCGTATCGGGGATGGTGAGTCAACGCTGACACAGGGCATTATCTCGGCGGTGAATGAAACGGCATACCAGCTCGGCGCCAGGGTCGGTGCGAAGGCGCTCGATGTGGCACGCAAGGTAGCGGAGAAAGCTTGAATCGTCCATGCAGCACAACCGCCACCGGAGAACACTCAGACGACCGCAATTAGCGTCCTCTCACGTTCGCATCAGTCTGTCTTTCGCTTAGGTTTATGAAAGGAACACAACACATGAATACCCAGATGCCCCTCTTCTCTCCGCTTAGCGTGGAAACCGCACCTGAGAAGTCACGCCCTCTCCTGGAAAATGTCCAGAAATCATTCAAGTTCATCCCGAACCTCTTTGGAGTGTTCGCAAACTCTCCTGTCTTGCTTGAGGGCTACCTTGGACTGGAGAAAGTCTTTGACAAGGGTAGTCTCAGTGCAGTCGAACGTCAGGTCATTCTGCTCTCCGCCAGCGTCGAGAATCAATGTGCTTATTGCACTGCCGCCCACAGCACAGTGCTGAAAGCCTTTCTTCACGTACCGGCCGACGTTGTTGCGGCGGTAAGGGCCAACCAGCCTGTGTCCGATCCGAAGTTAGAGGCACTTATCAGCCTCACCAAAGAGATCGTTACTGAACGCGGTCGCGTCAGCGCGCAGGTCATGGATGACTTTCTTGCCGTCGGGTTCAGAAAGGAACAGGTGCTTGAGGTCTTGATCGGAGTTGCTCTCAAGACTATGAGCAACTACCTGGATCACATTTCCCCCACAGAACTCGATCCGGCGTTTCAAGCTGAGGCCTAGCAGGACCCTTGAAACGGGTACAGGGAGAGACCGGCTAGGTGTCTCCCTGTACCCGTTTTGTGGCGCACACAAAGCGCAAGCGATGGGCGGTATGTTCGCCGCCTTTTTACCGGTCTCGGAACAGAACGCCACTTGAATCAGAAGATTCTCCCGGTTTTCGGCGGCCTTTTCTTTCTTCACATTCATCTAAAGCCCTCTTTTATCGCGGTACTCCTCAGCTAAAGAGTACGTCTGGAAGCGTCAAAATTGACAGGCGCACTGAGTTTGAAGCGTCCCGTCATGGGTTTGGTCACACTGGCGGCATAAGCAACAAGTCGGCCGCTTCCTCAGCATCTTTGAGGAGCGTCTTGCGTGGCGTCCCTATCTGCGCACGCATAGTCAGCCCACGGGCAAGATCGGCAACCTGGACCGCGCGCGCGGCGGCGGGAAAGTCAGAGGCGATTTCCCTCGCGCTCATCCCGTCCCGGAAACGACGCTCAATCAGCGCCGCCCCGCCCGTGGCTGCGTTCTGCAAGAAACGTTGAACCTCAGTGTCGTTTACGAGCGGCGCGACGCAGATCAGAAGGCAGCCACGCGCAGACCCTTTCTCCGTCGCACTTTCGACGTTGTACCTAAGGAAGCCCGCGATTGAGTCGCGAAGACTCTGTGGCGCGAGGAGTGCCTTCGCGGCTAATGCGCCCTTCCTTTCCGCGTACGCCCTGAGAACGCGCAGGAATATCGCCCGCTTGTCTCCGAATACAGCATATAGACTTGGCCGTCCCACCCCCATTCCGGCGACGAGATCGTCAATCGTCACTCCGTCATAGCCTTTCGACCAGAACACCTGGGTCGCCCTTTCAAGAGCCGCCGTCTCGTCGAAGTTGCGTGGCCGTCCTCGCGGCTTAGCAGATTTTTGAATCATCCAGTTCTAAACTCCTTGACACTCCTTATTCTACCAATATAGAACTAAATCGTTCGATAATCACAGTTGGGCTCGGCCTAACGTTTTTAAGGTTCTATTTTGCCCTTTTGCGGAGGAGCCACTCGTGAATTCGAATCGCCCTCGTCACCGGCGCGCCATCTCCGGGCTCGCTCCCGCCGCAGCCCGCTTGCACGCCTCCGAGGCCACGGCGACTGTCGTATTGCTCCATTCCCCGTGTAACTAACAACCCAAGAAGGAGAACTGAATGATCGAAAGTGTCTTGATAACCGGAGCAAATGCTGGGCTTGGAAAAGAGACTGCCCGACAGTTCGCATTGAAGCAAGAAACAAGAAAGGTGATTCTCTTTTGCAGAAATCGTGCGAGAGCGGCGGCTGCGAAGAAAGAGCTAGAGGAGAAGACGGGAAAGAGGATTTTCGAAGTCGTCATTGGGGACGTTACGGATGCAGATTCCGTAAGAAACGCGGTAGAGGAGATAAGAGAACCGATTGATGCAGTCGTCTTGAATGCTGGCGGAACAATAGGGAAAACGGCAGCGAACCCTACGCCCTCAGGCATGAATCAATTAGCTGCCACGAACATTTTAGGCAACGTGGTCCTCGTGGATGAGTTGATCAAACGGGACAAGTTGAGGAAGGCGGTTCTGGCAGTCAGTGCCGAAGCTGTTCCAGGCGTAAAGCTGCTCGGAGTAAAACGAGTTTCAATGAGCACTTCATCTGTCGATGAGTTTGCTGCCGTTCTTGATGGATCATATTTCGGCAAGAAATTCGTGGCATTGAACGCATATTCATATGTTAAGTACGCAGAGACCATGTGGGCGTTATCCATGGCAAGAAAATACCCCAAGCTCAAGTTTGTTGCTGTGAGTCCAGGGAATACAAAAGGAACTAATGCGGCAGACAGCCTTCCGCCGCCAATGCGGTTCATGCTGAACTATGTGATGATGCCCATTGTCTTCCCTTTGCTGGGCGAAATGGTGCATACGCTGGACGTAGGTGCAAAACGCTTTGTAGATGCCATTTCGAATGAGCGATACAGAAGCGGCGTGTTCTATGCCAGCAAAGAGGGTAAGTTGTCCGGCGACATGGTGGATCAGAGCACCTTTTTTACCGATTTGAAGAACACTTCATTTCAAGACAACGCCTACGAAGCGATTCATCGCTTCACACGTTAGGCTCTCGGAACCGACACGCCTCTGGACGATGCTCCGCCTCGGCTCGCGGGACGTTGACGGCCCAATTGATATGGAGCACTACCCACACATCCGTGACTCGCGCCAGCTACGAAGCCGCGTGACGAGTAGTCGTTAGGGTCTCAAGCATCGATTGTCCTTGCCCCTCCGCAACGCCACCTCGTGCAGAGCGCTGATCGAGACGTCGATGGATGCAAAACAACATTGCCACTTCCGTCACTTGGAATGACGGCGACAGAACGAACGACAACCCGCTACAAGGAGAACTCATATGACACGGTACGAAGGTAAAACAGTAGTCATCATTGGCGGCACGAGCGGCATGGGACTCGCTACGGCGAAGATGCTGCTCGATGGAGGGGCGCGCGTTCTGGTGACGGGTCGCTCGAAGGAAGGCGTGGAATCGGCGCAGAAAGAGCTCGGTAATGACGCCATAGTGGTTTCGAGCGACGCGCGTTCATTGGTGGAAATCGACGCTCTCGCCTCTCGGGTGAAATCCGAGTTCGATACGTTCGACCTCCTCTTCGTCAACGCCGGGTTCAGCATTCCAATGCCTCTCGATAACGTGACCGAGGCGATCTACGATGAGATGTTCAACCTGAATTCCAAAGGACCGTTTTTTGCGGTTCAGAAGCTCGCGCCGTCGATCAACCGCGGAGGCGCTGTCGTCCTCACAACCTCCGTTGCCAACGTCAAGGGGCTGCCTGGCCAATCCACATACGGAGCCGCCAAGGCCGCGTTACGATCCCTCGCTCGGACACTCGCTACTGAGTTGGTTCCTCGGGAGATCCGCGTAAACGCCGTTACGCCCGGTCCCATCGACACGCCCATCCTCGACAAGGTGTTTCCCGATAAAAACGTGGTCGCCCAGGTCAAGGAGAAGACGATCGGCATGATTCCCATGAAGCGCTTCGGAACATCGGAGGAGATTGCTAAAGCCGTCCTCTTCCTTGGATTCGACGCGACCTTCACGACCGGCTCCGAATTCCCGGTCGATGGGGGCTGGTCGCAACTCTAAGGCATCCGCTATCGCGACAGTAAGCTTGCATCGAGGACAGTCTTCGATGTCTCGGATGCTCCAAGCGCCACCAGATGAAAGGTCGTCTTACCCAGGTCGATGCCAATCGAGTGAATCTGCATGTCGATGATCCTCCTTTAAAACCGCTGCTTCAATACTCCGCCTCAGCGGAGGGTGACAGCGGCGGACCATCTCATTAACGCCGTTCACGGAAGTAGCCGCGTGATCGAGGCCAATCGCCAATGCGCTGGCCCAGCCTTGAACGAGTGCCAAGGCCTGAACTCGACAGCTGACTCCGAGACGGTCAGTGTGCGGGGCCAAGGTGCGATCGAAGAAGCGCTGCTTTGCCGTGAAAGTGTCAGAGCTCTCCGCATTAGTTCGCCGCATTACTTGGTGTCAACCTGATTGAACCGCTTCGCGCTCAGGATTCCATCAAAAGTTGGTCGGTGTTGCAAAAAGACTAATACCCACAGAACGGCGACCAGGATGCCAGGTCCGATGGTTGCTGGCGCCATCGTGAGGTGGAAGGCCAGGATGTTGAAGACTTCAGCAGCCAAAAGGACGAGCGCCAGCGGTACGAAGTATCCGGAGAGCAGAAGCAATCCGGCTACGAGTTGGACAGCGAAGAAGAAAACCGAGAAATGGGATGCAGAGATCGCGATGAAGAATTGCGAAGCTAACGGGTTCGGCGGCGGAAGCTGATGAATGAAGTTTAGGAAGCCGTTCAGCCCAAATACGGTGAACATGATCCCCAGCAGATAACGAGCGACGATCTCTACGATTCTCACTGCGCTCCTCCTGCCGAAGCCTTCGCCAAGGCTTGGGTGTCGATGTACTCCCGGATTCTTGTCAGTTTGCCATTTCGAACGGTGATGTCGAAGACCCAATCGTCCTTGAACGTCCTGGTGGTGGCCTTGATCTTCCCAGTAGCGACTCCGACGACCAAGACCCGCCCTCCCTGCGCCACGAACTCCGGAGGCTTCGGGTATGTCATTTCTATCTCTTCCGCGGCCTTGCGCAGCACAGCCGCCACACCCGCGTGCCCGCGATGCGTTCCAGCCAGCGGCCAGTCCTCGCCTGGGATGATCCACTCAATGTCTTCGTCAACCAGCGCCAGCAGTGCTTGCTTGTCGCCCCTCCCTATCGCTGCAAAGAAGTTCTTTACAATCTGCACATTTTCTTCGTTGCTCATCGAATCTCTCCTCTCCTTCGTCAAGTGTGTCCCCATGAATGGAACCGCTCGCGATCATCCCTCTCGGCCGCAATCACACAATCTCAAACCGATTACTGCTGCTTCTTGAACACATCCTGAAAGATCAGGTGCCCCCAAGTTGCGCCACGTGCGTGCACGAGCCATCCGCCCTCGTTCAGCTTGCCCAGCTTCACGGGTGCGAACCCCAGTTCTTTAGCGACCTCCGCCACGGGAGCGACCGCATCGTCATCGTCGCTCGACAAAAACACCACCCGGTATCCTCCCTCGACCTCCGGATCGGTCGCCAGCTTGGCCGCACCCAGGTGATTGAAGCCCTTCACGAGCTTGGCGCCGGCGAACGACTTCGCTGCGAACGCTGACGACGGGAGACCGTCGAGTTCCTCAAGCGGGAGGGGAAATGAATTCATCGCGTCGATGATCGTCTTGCCCTCCCAACTCGGCAGCGCCTTCGCAACTTCTCGATGTTGCCCAAACGGAACGGCCAGAAAGATCGTGTCCGCCTTGAGCGCTTCCTGCAGGGACGTGGCGACAACTTTCGGGCCAATCGCACGAGCCTGCGGTTCCAGCTCCGCAGGCGAGCGGCGGCTCGCGACGGTCACATCAATGTTTTTGCGGGCAAACGCGTGGGCCAGCGCCTGGCCGATCTTGCCGAATCCAACAATTGCGTAGCTCATGCTGTTTCTCCGATCTTGTGTGGGAACCAAAAGTTTGAGAAGCGTCGTCCCGCGACTGGCCGTGCTGGAAAGCCCGCCGCAGGACTCGCGATTAGACCTGCGCCATGCCGCCAGCGACGGCGAGCTCGACGCCGGTAATGTAAGAACTCTCATCAGAGGCGAAGAATGCAACTGCTGCCGCGATTTCTTCGGGCTTGCCTCTGCGGCCGAGCGGAACCTGTGAAGCGAATCCTGCTATCGCTTGTTCGAGCATTTCAGGGGGGATGCCCGCTTTCTCAAGTGCCTGAGTTTCGATTGGTCCGGGGCTTACCGCATTCACGCGGATTTTGCGATCTTTCAGTTCCACGGTCCAGGCACGCAAGAAACTGCGCACAGCCGCCTTAGCCGCGGCATAGACAGCAAAGGTCGGCAATCCCATTACATTTGCGACCGAAGTGTTCAGGATGATCGAGCCTCCATCTTTGAAGTGGGGAATGGCCTTCTGCACGGTGAAGAATGTTCCCTTCGCATTTAAATCGAAGGTTTTGTCGAAATGAGCTTCGGTAGCCGCCCCAAGTGGTGCGACTTCACCCCAGCCGGCATTTGCGAAGAGTGCGTCGATGTGCCCGTGTTTCTCTTTCACGACGGCATAGAGCCGGTCCAAATCCTCCAAGCGCGTTATGTCGCCCGTGACCGTCGTGACGTTTCTCCCGATAAAGGCTGCGGACTCTTTCAGCTCTTTCTCGCGTCGACCGGTGATGACAACGTGCGCGCCTTCTTCAACGAAGCGCTTGGCTGTGGCTAACCCGATCCCGCTGTTTCCGCCTGTGATGACAGCAACTTTTCCTTCAAGCTTTCCCATACTTGCTCCTTTTCGTAATCGCATAACATCCGATACACAGGAGTAGATTCCTCATGGGACGGACGGGAACTGCCCAGGAGTCCAAAGATTTTGTCTATTCGTCCAAACAAGGAGGCCGCAATTGGACCCGATAACAGATGTCTTTCGCACGCTGCACGTAACCGCTTTCGGTCAGCACAGGCTAGAAGCCACCGCCCCATGGGGACTCAAAGGTGGAGGAGCGGAGACCGAAGAGAAGGCACCGAATACCGGCAAGAATCGGCCACCGGCAGAGTTGGCGCACTTTGCTATGCTCTCGCGTGGCAATTGCTGGCTTAACGTTGAAGGCGTTGCGGAGGCGATTCCGCTCACCGGTGGCGACTTCATCTTGCTCGCCCGTGACACTTCGATCGTCATGCGCGACAGCCCTCGCACATCACCGAAATCGACTTTTCGTGAGGTCGCGAGCAGAGCGAAGAACAATGTAGCTCATTGCGGAGGTGGCGGCGCACCAACCACCATCGTGTGTGGGTCTCTCAGCTTCGACCGCGCCAGCCTGAAACCGGTCACTCAGCTGTTGCCAAACTTCATTCTGATCAGGGCCGATCAGGCACGCACGTTCGCTCTTCACAACACCATGCAGTCTCTGGCGTCGGAGATGGCAGACCAGGTGCCAGGGTCTGAAATCGTCGCGACCCGCCTCGCCGAGGTTCTCTTTATCCAGGTACTCCGGGCGTATATCGCGACAGAACCGGAGCGCAAACAAGGATGGCTTCGGGCGGTTTTCGATCCTCCCATCGGCACTGCCCTAACTGCCTTTCACGATCGTGTCGGCGCGCCGTGGACAGTCGAGTCTCTGTCCGAAGCAGCGGGCATGTCTCGATCCGCATTCGCACTGCGTTTCAAAGATCTGCTCGGACAGACACCGTTGGAATACGTAACCGAGTGGCGGATGCAGAAGGCGATGCAGCTACTCGAACAACGTGACAAGAAGCACGTCGACGTTGCTCGATTAGTCGGTTACGAGTCCGATGCGGCATTCAGTAAGGCATTCAAGCGAGTGGTTGGAGCCAGCCCCGGGGAATACCTCAAACGTGGATTGGAAGACCACAGTCAGTCCTAATAGACACTGTTCTCGTCAGCTGTGATCTCGATGAGCGACAAATCGCCATAACCGGCCAATCGGTGCCCATTTTCACTCAGATGGTGCGAAGTGTTCGTATCTCGGCAAGGATCTTGAAGAGGCGCTTTGAGAGCCTGAGGAGATGATTACGAGCATTGGCGTCAGAGAGAGAACGGCGGAACATCTCCATGACGTGCTGAGCGGCGACTAAGGCGTCGATGAGGCCATCTATGCCTGCCCGTGCGGTGGCGGTAGATGTTTTGGGTTGTGGAGCCAGATGCCTAGGCTTGGAGCGAGCCAACTGGAACTCACGTTCGAGATCGGTAAGGGCGACATCGACGTAGCGCATGGTCATACCTGGATCGACGTGGCCGAGTAGTTTCATCAGGACGGGGAAGCTGACCCCGGAGCGAAGCATCTCGGTGGCGTAGGTATGCCTGAACTGATGGGGAACGATGCTTGTGGACAGATCGAGGGAGTGGCAGACCCGATGCAGGTAATCGCGGAGTTGAACCAGGACAGCTACTTTGCTTCCGGGTCGAGCCAGGAGCCGTCCATCGGCAGGCAGAGGATCCAGGGAGCGGAAGAAGCGCAGCCGTTGGACGAGATCACGGCCGAAGGCATCGATGGGTACCATGCGCTCGGTCTTGAGTTTGCCGAGGGGAACATGGATGGCCCATTGGTTGGGGCCTGTGGCGCGCAGGCAGTCATAGGACAGGTCGACGCATTCGCCGATACGCATGCCGGTGGAGCGGAGCAGGAGCAAGACATTTCCGCCAAGATCGTTGCGACGCATGAACTCCTGCTGGAGAAGTTGATCCTGCTCGGCGGTGAGCGGCCGTGGCAGAGTGTGAGGCGAGCGTGGAATATCCTCGCGCAGCAGCAAGTGAGCCAGTTCAGGGAGATGGCTGGTGCGAGCCAGTTCATGGAAGATGGTGCGCAGAGCGAAGAGGCGTCCGATGCAGGTTGTCGCGACCAGAGGCGGAGTCTGGCCGCGCAGGTGCGCCATCCATCCGAGGATATGAGGATCGCGGTGCAGTTGTTCGATATGAGCAATCTTCGGATATTCTGCGCCGAGATAGACAAGGAAGCTGCGCACCACGATGTTGTAGTTACGCTTGCTGGACGGGGTGAGTGCGGTACACAGAGACTCGACCGAATGTGCGAAGAGCGGCGCCAGCGGATGCTGGAGTGGAGCACGGCGCCAGCGCATCAGGGGATCCTCGGTTGAGGATGGATGCACTGTGCTGTCGCGCGGGCGTACTGCAGGTAGACGTCCTGCGGCGAGACCTTCACATAGTGCAAGGTAGTTTCGATGTCAGCGTGGCCCATCAGCTGCATCAATGCGGGTAGGCTGATGCCGGCGCGCACCATATCGGAGGCGAACGTGTGTCTGAAGCGGTGGGGATTTGCCAACTGGACACCGGTAGTGCGGCGATGATGGCGGAACAGGGAACGTAGTCCCGCGGGTGTTATGCGTTGACCACGAGCGGGCCCTTTCAACACCACGAACAGTGCCGCCGAGCAGGGATCGGGCCGCTCCACGCGGAGATAGTGATCGAGCAGTTGCGTGGTTTCCGGCGCCAGTGGCAGCAAGCGTAGCTTGTTCCCCTTGCCGCGCACCCGAAGCTGTCCTTCGGATAACAACACATCATCGCGATTCAGGGCCATGACTTCGACGGAGCGGAGCCCGTGCATCAGCATAAGGCCGACGATGGCCAGGTCGCGGGCGTTTCGAAAACTGGACCAGAAGCGTGCCACTTCATCGACCGAGAGCGGAACGATGTTGAGCCGTGGTTCCTTGATGCGCAACCTGCTGAGCTCGAAGCGGGGGCGTCCTAATCCCATCGGCCTGCGATGCAGGAAGGGTTGGTGGAACCCATGCGCCACCTGACAGGGAGCATTGGGGAACTGGTTGCGGATGGCACGATCGGCAGTTGCAACGCGATCGTTGATGGTGGTGGCAGAAGGCGGAGGCTGCCGGCTCGACTGGAAGCGCAGGTAATCGAGCAGAGTCGATTCGGTGAGATCTTGCTGGGAGATATCGCCAGTGTGATGAACGCTCTCCCACCAGCGCACGAAGTGCAGCAGGCTGTGCGCGTAGCTGTACAGGGATTTGTCGGCCAGCCGGCGGACATGCTCACGATCGAGATACCGATTGATCCACACCACTTCCCGACCGGTATCCTGCTCGATCACGCGGATGGGGCTGCGCGCACCTGATGGTATGGGCTGACGAATCACGCGGAACTTCATGGCTGGGCAGCCTCCAGCAGAGACCGGAACTGTCCCGCATTCCCGCCCCCAACGAAGAACGAGTTTGGATCGTAACCCTGTGGCAGCAGGACGCGAAGGGCCATGATGCCGTGTGCGCCAAGGCGATGGGCCAGTCGCTCTGCAGCCCGCTGTCCGCTCTGGTTGGCGTCGACATCGAAGGTGAGATAGACGGTGCGTTGGCGATCACACAGTTGGTGGAACTGGGCGTTATTCAGATGGGTGCCCAACGAGCAGGTCGCGTTCTGAAAACCGGCCTGGCGTAACGAGCCATAGTCGAATAGTCCTTCGACCAGGATGACCTCGTCATAATGGCGCACCTTCTCCCATGCATACAAGCCGCCCTTGCAGCCGGGCAGGAAACGATGGGCGAAGGCAGAGCCGATGCTGCGGCCGTAGAGATTGACGATGTGCTCGCCCTGACGCAACGGGAAGACGATGCGCTGATAAAGAGCATCCGCGCCCTGTCCGTTAATAAGACCGGCTGTCCGCAAAATTTCGAAGGAATAGCCTTGCGCTGTGAGATGACGACGCAGATTTCCGCCGGGCGCATAGCCGATGCCTAGTTCTCGAATCAAGCCAGGATGGTAAATTTCGCGTTGCCAGAGATAGCCGAGCGCCTCCGGATACTGATCCAGTTGGTGCTGATAGAAAGTGGCCGCCTGTTCGAGCACTGCGATTGCATCTTTTTCTCGAGTGGCCGGTGGATCGAGATAAGCAAGATCTTCGTGGAAGGCCAGGTGATGTGAGAGCTGCAGGAAGCGAATCAGATCGCCGCCCTGCCCGCAGCCGTGGCAGTAGAAGACATCCTTGTGTGTGTTGACGTAGAACGAGGGCCGGCTCTCCTCATGCAGCGGACAGAGACCCACATACTCCCCACGGCCCGCAGGCCGGCCAATCCAGTTCTGTTGCCGCAGGTACTCCAGCAGGGACATTCGGCGTCTGCGTGTCTCGACATCTTGGCTCACGCTTTTTTTCCGCCTCTGCAACCCAGTCTGGGACGACTCCTCTGCGGTTCCCAGGCAAGGATGGTGGGCAAACGGATTTTTTATACGCGCATGGGCCAGAGGACTTCGAGAGCCGAAAGGATCCAGGGCAACGGTGCTGCTTTCTGCGCGCCAGGCTCACCACGCTCCAGCCAGTGAGCCACGCGAGTTAAAGTGTGGGAAAGAAATGAAAGTGCCGGCTGAGAACAGTCCAGACCCTTCGACCAGCGGCGAACTGTGGAGGAATCCGGCACGCGATCCGCATCCTTGAATCGCGACACTGCTCTTTCCCATGAACAGTGCTCCACAAAGCGCCGCAGCAATGTGTGGCAGCGCGCCACCAAGCTGTAATGGGTGTAAGGGAGTGAGTACATCGGCAGGAAGGTGAAGGTCCTTCCGCACTTAATGCAGCGGCCCCGGCGAATCCCGATCCAGTCGTGATGCTCGTCGTGCGCCTGCTTGCGGCGGCGCCCGTGACCGATGATCGTATCGCTCTCACAAACCGGACAATGGCGTAAGATGATTTCGTCACAGTCTTCCGCCCAGCCGGCCGCAGCCCTGTCCAGCGAGACGGAAACTGGGACAAAGAGGATCGTTACCTCACAGGGGTTCTGCTCCCGGCGTGACCCGCCAAGATCTCAGCTGGAAACAGAGCCCCGCCTCCTGAAGAATCCAACTGAAAGAAAATATAGCTTCTTATAAACAGCTCTTGAGAGTCGATTCAGATTTTTGGCCGGTTATCTCCGCCAATGCACGCATTGTCGCAGCGTTCTGGATGAGTCACCGCCCAACCGGAAGTCACCCCAAAACGGGTGTAGTGTCCGGGTGGGCGACGAGACATCCAGAACCCACCGGATGCCACGAAAATGCGAGGCCGTCCGACCTTGATGTTCGAACTCACCTGATGCCGCTTTTGGAGCTTCCCGTTTAGTGTTGTAGCGTGAGAGTTGTGGAGATTCGAGCTGAAGCAGAAGGTGCAAGAAGCAATGCACAATAAATCCTTTGTCTGCTCCTCTTGCGGACTGGAACACGCCGGTGTTCCGCTAAGTTTTGCTGCAGACTATCCCGACCCATACGCGAATCTCAGCCTGGATGACAGGGATGCGCGTGCTATTGCCGGTTCAGATCAATGCATCATTGATCAACGGGAGTTCTACATACGCGGTTGCCTAGAGCTTCCCATCCTTGGAGCCGACGATGTTTTCCTCTGGGGGCTCTGGGCCAGGGTGAAAGAAGAGGTGTTCGATGAGATCGATGATCACTGGGAATCCCAAGGGAGAGAGAACAGCATCGGCCCCTACAAAGGCCGTCTGGCAAATGCCTTGTCGATCTATCCGGACACCATGAATCAGCGTCTTGAAATTCAAATCAGACCCGTGGGGAGCAGACCTCTCTTCATCCTTGAGGAACTCGACAACCCTCTGAGCGTTGAGCAGCGCAATGGGATTACCCGAAAACAGGCCGAGGAATATGCCTGCTTGTTATTGCGGATGGCCAAGGGCTGAGGTCGCGAGCCATATGTTGGTTGTTTTCACCTCGCGATAAATACGCGAGAAAACTGGGATGGGTCAGGGATGAGCTGGAGTTCCGGGCGACAACCGCCAACTGTCAACCGCCTATCCGGCTGTTACTACTTGTGTAACAACACCAAAATGGATCGATCTCGCCTCGAATTTTCAGTATTGGAATGTCGGCGAGTATTTACGAGTTTGCTTCACCTGGACAAACGACCACAGGTCGGCAATTGCCCCCGAAAACCTATTGCAGGCTTGCCACTCCAAGTAGTGAATGACAAAAGACGTTCACATCAATTATCCCCAAGCGAGCCATTCATCTTCCGGGGGAACGTCGGCGAGTCCGGCATACTGTTCCGCCGTCAATGCACGTACGCTCTCGATACTAACCAGCGCATTTGCCACTGCCCCGCTCTAATCTATGGTTCTAACGCGATAATCTATTTTATCGGGTCAGGAAAAGTCTATCCAGAAATACCCTTAGAGTTCACGCGCTTTTCTTGCGCGGGAGGGTGGCATGTCGGCAGAGATCAACTTGATTGCCGGGCTTCCAGGTTCGGGCAAGACGACGTACATGGAGGCGCGACAGCGGGAAGGTTGGTCGATTTTCGATGACTTCAAGGCCAACGCGTTTAACGATTCATCAGTCTTCTGGCACTCTCGAAACTACGAAGCCTTACCCATGGCCCTGCGCGAAGACCAGAAATACCTCGTCGCGGATATCGACTTCTGCAAGGCCAACTCTCGGTCTGAGGCCGAAACGGCCCTTCGAACGCAGATTCCGGACGTCATGCTTAGCTGGCTATTCTTTGAAAATGACTTTTACGCCTGCCAAGCCAACATCAGGCGGAGGGCCAGCCGATCGGTCGAGGATAATTTGCGAGCACTCCACGAGTACGGTGCGCTGTACGAGATTCCGATCGGTGCGCAGGTGATCCCGGTCTGGCGATCCGGTGCATGATAACGTCCTTTATCATGCGCCGAATGGCATGGGGAACGACAATGTCAAATGCGCTAAAAATTCGAGATGCTCGCATTGGGAGCGGTCGTCTCGTTCATCTTCTTAAGCTCGAAAAAGAAGATGGCTTGACGCTCGCTCGATTGAGGGTGGGCCGAGGTAGGGAAGGGGCGCAGTAAGAGTTCGCGCTCGCCGCACTGGTTGCACAAAAGGGGCGCAATGTTTTGCGCCAACCCTTGAATCCATTTGTACCGCGTCCTCCGTATTGCATGAATAGCCCAGCTCTAATAGGGCTCTTTGGCAGCGAGTGCTCATGTGATTGAGCCATCGGGAGGTCTTTGCTGAATTTCAATCAAAGCTGGTGTGTGGGTGAGGTAAAATGCGAGCAATCTTCAAGGCGCTCCCCGAGCCGGAATCTCTTAGGGACGGATAGAATTTCCAAAATCCGGAACAGGTCGAATGGGTCTGTTTTGCCCATGGGGCCTGTTCAGAAAGTGGTGGTGGAGACCTCAACAGCATTTGAGCGGTCCAATACCGACCCCGCATTAGGGGAACTGGTCACGAGGCTGGCTGCTGGGGATGAGTCCGCCTTCGCCCAACTCTACGACTGTACGAACCGAATCGTTTACGGCCTCGCTCTGCGGATTTTGCGAGATTCGTCCTACGCGGAGGACGTAGCGATGGAGGTGTACCTCCAGGTCTGGCGCACCGCGTCTCATTATGCCCCCCAGCGCGGCACAGTGACGTCTTGGCTTGTCATGCTGGTGCGCAGCCGGGCGCTCGATTGTTTGCGTAGACGTAAGGCACGTCGAGCAGACCTCGAAGAGAATGTCGACGACGTGCCTAACCTTCGCGATACTCGGCCCACTCCGGAACTGGCTAGCATGGAAGCCGGACGGTCGCGCATAGTGCAGAAAGCCATGGCGGATCTTACCCCCAATCAGCGGGAGGCTATTGAATTGGCGTATTTCTCAGGGCTCAGCCACTCTGAGATGGCTGAGAGAACGGGGTTGCCGTTGGGTACCGTGAAGACGCGTATACGTCTCGGAATGTTACACTTGCGGAAACTTCTTGGACCTTATGCGGAGGGCCTGTGACGAACAGAAAGCAAACTTCCAGCGACGACCTGCATGAGCTTGCGGTTCTGCATGCTCTGGGGTCTCTAGAAGGTCGCGATAAAGTTGCATTTGAAGAGCATTTGCGCCAGGGCTGCGATGCTTGTGCCAGTGATGTGCGTTCTTTTGCAGAGATTGGTAGCCTTATCGGAGAATCGGTCCCGGCTGTTCCTCCTCAGCGATTGCGTCAGCGGCTATTGTCAAGGATTGACGGCAGTCCCCGAGTCCCCGGAATCGTTTTGGAACACAGTGGACTCCTGATTGCCCGTTCGGAAGAACTCGCGTGGCAGCCCGTTGCCTCCGGCGTTTTCTTGAAGCCTCTTTTTGAAGACAAAGCCCGCAAGTGTGATACTTCGCTGGTCCGCATGGATGCTGGCGCTCACATTCCAAGCCACCACCACCCCGCTATCGAGGAGCTCTTCCTTCTCTCCGGCGACCTTCACGTGGAAGGCCAGGTAATGCGCGCCGGCGACTATTGCCGGGCGGATTCCGGTACGATCCACGGGGAGACCTTCACCGATGACGGGTGTTTGTTTTTATTGATGACTTCACCGGAGAATCAGGTCATCGAGAATCGTCTCGTCTGACAGATCGCTTGAGAATCCCAGTTCGGATTTGACGAGGTCGTAAAGACCTCGCGACCTGACGGGGACGTACCCTAACAGTCTAGCTCACGAAAGTTGTGACGTTCCGTCCGTAAGCGTCCCGTCACTTCCGTCTGTAGTTCGTGATGCTTAAATTTCGGTAGGTAATATGTATTGCGTCCCCCAAGCAAGCACCAGACCGGCGATGTTACTATCTGCGTTGCTGATTACGACTTCTGAGCAGGCTGATCCAGGTATTTGATGAGGATGACTTCGTTTCCCGTCTCGTTGTAGATGAGCTCGTCGACGGTGCCAGCGGCGAGGAGCATGCCGTAGCCTCCGGCGCGCATGCCTTGCTGGTCGGCGCTGCAGAGTGTGGGCTGTGGGGTCGTTGGGCGGGTTGGCATAGGCTGCGTGGGTGATGGCTTCCTTGCGGAATCCCGCGCCCGGATCGCGTACGCGGAAAGGTCATGGTGCGCGCAGTCCGGATGGCGTTCACCTCGACCACCTGATCGGGATTGAACTTAGCGCCGTGCTCCATCGCGTTCATCAGGATCTCGCGGAGCGCAAGCATGATCTCCTGACGCGCGGTCTCGGGCAGCTGCGCGGCAAACTCTCTGGCAAAGGACATGAGGCGCTCCGCGGTGGCCAGACGGCAGTTGACGCGAACGGCGATCCAGCCCGGACGCGCGGAGAGGACTTCAATGTCTTCGTTTGACTCGTTGCCGGTAGCCGCGTTGAGCGCGACGCAGAAGATCGAGTGAGCCTCGAACGGAGGCGTAAAACATCCGAAGACGCGCGCACGAAGCGCCGCAATGACTTCGTCCGGTGTGCTGTAAGGCGCCAGCACGATGCACTTCAGATTAGGACGAATGAGCCTCATCTCCTGGATGAGGGCGAGGGCCTCTTCGATGACCCCTTCCGCGCTGGTGATGATGACGCTGAACATACGGCAGCGCAGGCGGTGGAGTGCATCGATGTGGCCGGCGGCATATTCGATCGGTAAACCAGCGGCGGTGAGCAGTTCACCGATTTCGTGGCTGACCGGGGTTTGACTATCGATGATGAGGACTCGGCTCATAGCTATCTTCCAGGGGCCCAGGTCGATTTTAGATCACCGGGCGAAAGAAGGCCGATCTACATACTTTTCAGGGAATTTTTTAGGGACTTTGGGTACAGCATGTGTGTTGCACTAGCCCGGAAGGGGTAGAAAGTGAAATAAACCCGTGTTGGGTATTTCCGGGACGGTATTTTCCGGGACGCATTTTCGGGACCGTCCCCAAAACTTCACAGCGTCGATGCTCAGCACCTTCCCGTGATGATCATCGGGATAGTAGCTCCTCTCGAAGATGCGGTAAGAGCACGTCGGCGAATCTCCGTCTCATCGTTGTCGGTAATGAAATCCCTTCAGGGGAAGCTGTCTTTCTTACACTTGTCTAGCGGATGTCCCTGGGATCGGCAGATGCCACCCGCGGAATATGGCCATCACTCTGAGCCAAAAACAGAGGAGTGCGCCCACGATCATTGTCGCAAAAGATGGGAAGTGCAGAAGGTGTCCGATTACCACCGCGATGCCGGCGGCAAGTGCAGCAACGGCATAAAGATCTGCCCGGAGTACAGTAGGAGTTTCGTTCACGAGAACATCACGCAGCATTCCGCCTCCAATTCCAGTCAACATCCCCATAACCGCAGCCATCACTGGATTGAGTCCGGCGGCCAGCGCTTTTTGCGCACCGGTGACGGCGAACAGAGCCAGGCCGGCGCCATCGAACAACAGCACCGGCCTGCGGTGCACGTCGATTTTGGGATACCAGAAAAATATCACCAAGCCAGCCAGCAGACAGACGCCCAAATAACGCCAGTCGTTTATGGCTGCCGGTGGAACGGCGCCGATGAGCAGGTCTCGGGTAATCCCACCTGCGTTCCCTGTCGAGAAGGCAAGCACCATCAAGCCGAACAGATCGAGCTTGCTCTTGACGCCCGCTGCTGCACCGCTGAGTGCGAAGACGAATGTACCCAGCAGGTCGAGCGCGACCAGAAACGGGCCCGCGAGGTGTTTTCCGTGAATCAGAATGTCGTTCACGATGCCAACCAGGCGTGTGCCGCGACGACCAGAGCCTTCACACCGTTTCCAAAGTGGGATGGATCACTGGTGCAAACCGCGGATTGTGGTTGGTCGGAAGCTCTTTAGTGTGCCATCCTTCTTCGCCTTCTCATAGACCGCAGGATCGTCGCCCCCAAAGAACCAGAACACCGATGGGGCGTGCCACTCTGCTCCAAAGCATCCGAAGTCCTCGCTCGCCATGCTCGGCTTCGTCTGCTCCACAGAGCCATCAGAGAAGTCTTGAAGAAACGCGTCAACGACCTTGTTGGTTGCATCGACATCGTTCGTCACCAAGGAGTAGCGGTCCAGGGGCGTGATCTCGGGTGGTTTCGGCGCACCTGCTGCAGCTGCCTCGGCATTCACAATTCGTTCGATCGCTGAGAGGACGTGTTTACGTACGCCCTGATCGAAGGTACGCACATTCAGCTTAATGAGTGCCTCGTCCGGAATAACGTTCTCCTTTGTTCCTGCCTGCAGCACCCCAATTGTCACCACGGCAGAATCCGTGGGCGCCACTTCGCGGGAAACGATCGTTTGCAGTCTCATCACGGTAGAGGCAGCATGACGACAGGATCAATGCTGGCCTCCGGCATGGAGCCATGCGCACCACGCCCGAAGATTCGGATCTGCAGGCTGTCGGCAGCAGAGGTGACAACTCCAGTACGCCAATCGAGGTGCCCGGATGGCAAGCTCATGACATGCTGGCCAAGCACAACATCTGGTTTTGCGAATCGTTTGAAGAGGTTGTCGTCAATCATGGCCTGCGCGCCCTGCGCCGTCTCCTCCCCTGGCTGAAAGACTGCCATGAGCGTTCCATGCCAGCTATCGCGGCTGTTGAGCAAACAACGATGTAGCCCCGATCAAGCAGGCCACGTGCATGTCGTGCCCACAGGAGTGAGCCACCGGTGTGGTCTTACCATCTGGACCTGTCGCCGTAACGGTACTGGCATAGGGCAGACCGGTCGCTTCCTTAATGGGCAACGCATCCATGTCAGCTCGCAGCATTATGGTTGGGCCGTCTCCGTTGCGCAATATACCGACGACTCCCGTCTTGCCGATACCAGCGGTGACCTCAAAGCCGTTGGCCTTGAGATGACTCGCCGCAATCCCCGCAGTGCGTGTCTCCTGCATTGACAACTCGGGGTGCGCGTGTATGTCTTTGTAGACCGCTTCCAGTTCCGGAAGCATTACGTCAAGATTTAGAAGGATTTCCGTTGGCTGTTTCCTTTGCGTCATGTGAGCCTCCTGCATGCACCTAGGCATCTCACTATGAGAATACGCGGAGGATAAAGAAGTAAGCGCCCTTGTATGGCGTACGCTGAAACGCAGGATCGGCGATTGATTCATGAAGCACATTCCGGATCCAACTAGGAGGCATTATGGGTCAAAAAGTACTTATCACTGCTGCGGCGTCCGGGATAGGGCTTGAGGGCGCTTCAGAGAAGCGCGACAAGAGATGCGCGACAGAGATGCGCGAGATGCGCGACAGACGAAATAACCCCTAAATGAATTAGAACTACGGTGCGAATCATGTGTTGAGCTGTTGAACGGCCGATGATCGACCAGTGTGTGGAAAGGCTCAGCGCTTGAAAGCAGCCTTGCAGTAACATCGGCAGAAACTTTAGAGTTCAACCGACTTAGTTGGAAGGAACATCTAATCCCCCCTTGAGCACAAGCAAAACTCATACTACTTTTTAAGCATGATCAGAAATCTGAACATGTGCTCCCACCATGCTTCCCGGAGCTCAGAGACCTCTGCGTGCAGCTTCTCTCTCGCAGCCTCACAACCTCCCGACAAACGGAGCCACTTATGCCCAAAAATCAAGTCAGCGACCTCATTACTGACCAGGAAATAACCTTTGCCCACCTGGTTCTTTCTGGAACTATGACCGACCGTCAGGCCGCCGAAGCTGCCGGTCTTAACCCCGACACCGCCGCCTACACCAAAGCCAAACCCCGGGTCCGCGCCTGCATGCTCGAGCACCGGGCCGCCATGCACGATCGCCTCGTGCAGCAAGAATCTGAGGAGCTGCGCCGGCTGAACCTGGGCCGCGAGCGAGTCCTGGCCCGCCTCTGGGAAATCGCCGACCTGGACCCCGACATGACTCGAAACAGCATGTCCGCCCAAATCAAGGCCCTCTCCATGATCGTCGCCATCGAAGGCCTGATCCCTAATCGCAACGACCACCGTCGCGCCGCCTCCGCCCAGGACAAATCCGCCCCTCCACCTGTTCACATGCAAATCGATACCGCCGCCTGGCTTCGCGAGCAGCAGGGGAAAACCACCGGCCCTCAGCCTGGCCCCGACTCTGCCCGAGACGAAGATGGGCTTGGCGTTCCCCATCCCCCGCCCCGCGAGGCGGCAGACGCGCCTTCGCATCTTGGCTCTACCCCGGGCCCAGACTTTGACTCCAGCCAATCCATCTTCGCCCGCTCCTCTAGCCCCTCCGAAGCGACCCCGTCGGCGCCTCATGCCCCCATGTCCGCTTCTGCTCCAGACAACCGGGTCCCTTCCTCTATGGAAAAGAAACCCGATACCTGGCGCCTGAGGCTCTAAAGAAACGCGTGCTGCCAATGCTCTAAAAAGACCAAAAAGGATCGAATTTTATCGAATTTTACAAAAAACCGACGACCCACAGAACCTTGAAGACGAATCGGCCGGTTCGCGCGGCGTTACGATGGGCAACGGCGACACGAAGGGCATCGAGGCAGGCAGAGGCGGGTTTTTAACCCTGCGAGAACGATTCGGGAATAAAGAACTCAATCTTGCCGCCGTTGCGGCTGCATCGACAAGTGACCTTCCAACCTGCGCGGCGATCTCGCGCATCGTCTTGCTCCGATCGCCGCCTGCATGGCTGGCGACTACCTTGTGGCGTGTTTCTTGTTTACCCTCTGGAAATACGTCGGTCCGGCTCCGCATAGAGCCCGAGCTCTGCAATTCCCGGCGGCTTGCCCGTTCCACGTAGACTCAGGCGCACACGCTCCGCAGTGGTCGGCTTCACCCGGTACACCATCTCCCTCGGTGACTTGCCAGCAAACACCTCTCGCCACTGTCCTCCGCTGCGCGCTTCGACCCGATACGAAACAATGCGGCTCGCCGTCCCGTAATCGCCGAGATAAGTCGGCTCAACCACCGCAACCGTGTTGAATATAGTCGGCTTCTGCAGATCAATCTCAACCCACCCCGACGTTTGCCCGATATCGCACTGCCAGTACGTTGCCGGCTCATCATCGTTCGCCAGGTCCGGCCCCGACGTATCGGCAATGCTGCTTGCATACGAGGGCCGCCCAGAAGCAAGGTTCGGCGTGGTGATCTGGGTTGCAGTTGAGAGCCGTGGCGCAGGCGCCCGATCCCTCCAGAGCTGCCCAATTTCAGTAAGCCGGTCCACCGCATTTTGGTCGAACCGCCCGTCCCGGTTAGGTGCCACGTCCAAAATCAAATTGCAGTGCTGCGCGTTGAACGGGATCAGCCACTCCTCCACGATTTGCTTGGCCGATCGAAGTTCCTGCGTGGGATAGTCCAGCTTCCAGAACCAGTCGCTTTGCAGAGTCGTTGCCGACTGCGACGGCACTTCGCTCCCGGTCGGAATCGTCTGCCCCGCGTGCTGCTCATACTGCTTCACATCGGTGTAATAGAGCGCAGGCACCGGATACCTGCCCTGGTTGTAATCGCTCATCAGACAATTCGGCTGCAGCTGCTTCACATGTCTGTAGATCTCTGGAAACGGCATTTCTCGATAACTCAACCGGCTCCATGCCGCGTTCCATCCGTCGATCACCAGCGCCGTAATCTCTCCATAGTTTGTCAGAAGCTCGGTCAGCTGGGTCTTTACTTTGTCGATCTTCTCCCGCGTCACACAATACGGCCGGATGTCCGCGCGTAGATCGAGAATCGAAAAGTAGAGACAGGTCTTGAGCCCTTGTGCCCGGAACGAGTCCACATACGCGCGCACAACATCCCGCTTATAGGTCGCATCTTGCACGTTCGCGCTGCCGGTCGCGGTAGGCCACAAGCAAAACCCATCGTGATGTTTCGTCGTCAGGCAGCCATACGCCATGCCGGCGGAGCGTGCAGCATGCGCCCACTGATCGGTGTCGAGATCCTTCGGATTAAACAGCGCAGGTGAAGCCTTCGGATCTCCCCACTCCCGCTGCTCATAGGTGGCCATGTTCAGGTGGATATACATGCCGAAGCGCAGATCGAGGAACTGCTGCTGCAGCACCGTCATTGACAACTCCGAGTCATTTCCGGGAAGTAGTCCAGCCGAAGCCTCTCCCATCGAGGCATAGAGCGCTGCAGCGGTCAGGCCGCTGGTAAATTCTCTTCTATTCATCCTGCTCGCTTTCTTACCAAATCCTGTTGCCACGCACCGTGTCTGACCGGTTTTTTGAAGAGGAGTTCGTTTGCACTAGTAGGTCTTGACCATGATGACGCTGACGTTAGGGTCGGGCGCTTCCTGAGGAATGTCGATCTGCAGTTTGCCCTCGGTCTGTCGAAAGGTCAACGTTCTCCCATTCGCTAGCAGGTGGACCGACAAGACCCTTGCCTCGATGCCAGGAATCTCGCAGGTTGGAGGAGACCAGTCGAATAGGTGCAGATAAATGGACTTGCCCTTGGCGGTAGTCCGCAAACCCGCAACTCCCTGCACTGGTCCATATGTCGTTCCGTATATCGAATCGCCGTTTAGCGTGAGCCAGCCCCCGATAGCCCGCAACCTTTGCTGGAACTCCGGCTGGATCTGGCCGTCGGGCTGAGGCCCAACATTCAACAGGAAATTTCCACCACGGCTGGCTACTTCGACCAGTGCCCTCATCAGCGTTTGTTCGGATTTGTAATCGTGATCATTCTTGTTATAGGCCCAGGTATTGTTGATTGTCATGCAGGTTTCCCACAAGCGGAAATCCTCCGGACGCGGAACTGTGTTCTTCAGCTTCCCCGACACTTTTGGGTCAATACCGGTGAGCACCACACCCTTGGTGGGTATCGCGGTGGGAATGAATTGTTCCGGAGTCTCGTAGTCGGCGTCCACGCCGATGCGGTCATTGACGAGCGTAGATGGTTGCAGTTCGCGGATCATTTCGATCACCCGTTCCCCGTTGTATTTCCTCTGATTGTGGAGGCCGTCGAACCAGATGATGGCGACTGGACCATAACGGGTGAGCAACTCCGCCAGTTGCAATTGCATGTACTGGAGATAACCTGGCCACTCCGGCCGCTCCGGTTCTCCATTCCAGTTTTCTTTGGCCAGCTTGGTTGTGTCACGGAAGTCCGGATGGTGCATGTCTGGTGGCGAATAGTAAAAACCGAGAGGCATGCCATCGTCGCCGCAGGCTTTTGCGAGCTGCGCGACTATGTCTTTGCCGTAGGGAGTATTGGTGATCTTGTAGTCCGTATAGGCGGAATCGAACATGCAAAAGCCGTCGTGGTGCTTGGTGGTAAAGACCATGTACTCTTGCCCTGCCGATCGCGCCAGATCGACAAATGCCTGCGGATCAAACTTAACCGGATTGAAGGTTTGGGGCAGTGCACGATATTCAGCCTCCGAAATGCCGCCCGCCTTGGGGACCATGATCGGCCATGAGGCTTCGACGCTTGCCTGCGAATACGGACCCCAGTGGATGAACATGCCGAATTTGGCATTGCGATACCAGGTTGTCCGGTCACACGCCATGGCGGTTCCCCACCCCGAGCGAGGAAGAAACGGCAGAAAGGAACCAGCCACGGTAAGCCTGAGGAATTGACGGCGAGTTGGAAGATAAGCGCTCATACGGGAGGGATGTTAGTGATCCGCAGAACTTTTTGTCAAACGAAGAAGCTCTCGCCGGCCATAAAATATGCGAAAATTTCCCGTGCACCTGCAAGCGCAGCGGTCGCAGGGGGCGAGGTATATGATGGAAAAAAGTCCCCATTCGAGCGCTTAAATGCCAATGCAATCCACCCATACGACCGAACGGCTTCTGAAACAGAATCTTGCCGACCTGCTGCGCACGGAAATCATGAAAGGGAAGCTCCGGCCTGGCGAGCGGATTGTTGAGGGTACTTGGGCGGCCAAATTCGGTGTCGCCCAAGCCTCGATCCGCGAAGCAATCAACATCCTGGCTCAGGAGGGGTTTGTCACCAAGCAATCAGGACGAAGTGCCAGAGTCGTCCATCTCAGCCATCAGGACGTCGTGCAGCTTTACCAGCTTCGTGGCGCGCTTGAAGGATTGGCAGCCAGCCTGGCGGCGTCCAGCCAGCCCGACCTTTCCCCACTGCAATTTGCCGTTGACGGAATGCGCGAGGCCGCGAATGCAGGTCATCGCGAAGCTCTGCTGGATTGCGATCTTCAGTTTCATCTGCACCTATGCGAGGTTGCCGGCAATCCGTTTGTGCTGGAGCATGCCCGCCGCGTTCTGCTGCCATTTTTTGCCTTCGTTCGCATGCGCGTAGCGGCCAGTCATCAAAAGACCTCTGTGTGGAGCAAAGACCTGGAAGCCCATCAACGGATCATCGATCTTATCCGCGAAGGTGAGGGCGACATTGCCCGGCAATATCTGAACAGGGCGATGGAGCGCTTTGCGATTACGGCGAGTGCCAACTGGGAGAAACGTGGGAATCAAGGGCGATAACTCGTATCAGTAACAAGTGTTTTCACATAAAATTCCTGTGCCATTACTTACCGTGAGGATATGTCTTGAAATCAGCCTGCCGTTTCATCAGCGTTGCCGCCACGCTCCTCGCCTGGTGCGCACTGCCCTCATCCGCACAAACCGAGGGCCATCATATCGCCGTTTCTTCGGCTCATCCCGTGGCCGCGATCCAGGATACCGAAACGCCCGCGCAGCGTGACGCACGCATGGCCTGGTGGAGGGAGGCACGCTTCGGCATGTTCATCCACTGGGGTCTGTACTCCATCCCCGCAGGGACCTGGGACGGCAAGCAAATCCCGAGCGTTGGCGAATGGATCATGAACACGGCCTCCATTCCCGTGGCCGACTACAAGGCGCTCGCGTCCCAGTTCAATCCTACGGCTTTCAACGCCCATGACATCGTTGCCCTCGCCAAGTCAGCCGGGATGAAATACATCGTCATTACAGCCAAACATCATGACGGCTTCGCGATGTTCGACTCCAAAGCAGATCCCTTTAATATTGTCGCCGCCACGCCCTTTCATCGCGATCCTCTCCGCGAACTGGCCGAGGAGTGCCAAAAACAAGGGATGAAGCTTGGCTTCTACTACTCGCAAGATCAGGACTGGACGGCACCCGGTGGCGCGGCCTACAAGACCGGCAATCATGACCGTCCGAACCATCACTGGGACCCGGCTCAGGACGGCGACTTTGCTACTTACCTTCATACCAAAGCCATACCTCAGATGAAGGAGCTGCTGACGAACTACGGCGAGTTTCCTGTCGTCATCTGGTTCGACACGCCGACACCGGACATGACACCTGCCCTGGCCGGAGAGATCGTCGCTCTGCTCAACCAGCATCCAAACCTCATATGGAACAACCGGCTTGGCGGAGGCTACAAGGGCGACACCGAAACACCTGAGCAGTTCATCCCGGCGCAGGGCTATCCCGGCCGCGACTGGGAGGCCTGCATGACTATGAACGACACGTGGGGCTATAAGTCCTATGACAATAATTTCAAGTCTACCGAGACCCTGCTGAGGAACCTCATCGACATCGCCAGCAAAGGCGGGAACTATCTTCTCAATATAGGACCCGACTCAAAGGGCGTTGTGCCTCCTGCGGAGGTCGAGCGACTTCACCAGGTTGGCGCGTGGCTCGCCGTCAATGGCGCATCGATCTACGGCACGCAGGCCACTCTCTTCGGACCTGAGGCGGGCAGCTTCAGCACCACAGAGAAGGATAAGGACGGCAAGCCCAAGTTCATCCCCAGTTGGAACTGGCGCTCAACCACGACGGCCGGCAAGATCTACATTGAGCTTTTCACCTGGCCTGGTGGCCGCTTTCATCTGCCGAGCGCCCCGCGGACAGTTACCAGCGCCTACCTGCTTGCTGACCCGATGCATAAGCCTCTGAAGGTGACGGAGACAGCAGGCGGCATAGATATTCAGCTACCCGCAAAGGCGCTGGATCCCATCGCTACCGTGCTTGTGTTGAACACCAAGTGATTGGCAAAGTCATTGGGGACGATTCATCACCGTCTGCACCAGATCTCCAAGCTGTTTTGCGGTGAACTGGTTGCCCTCGATGTTGCTGGCCAGGCGCCCTTGGCGATCGATGACAACGGTATGGAGCGTGTGGGTGAGTAGACCTTCGTCACTCCAGAAGTTCATGCCGAACATGCCGGCGACCTGCTTTATCTCGGGCAGCGGTCCGGTGAGAAAATGCCAGTCCTCGGTATTGGCCTTGAAGACGCCGGCGTACTGAGCCAAGGTGGCGCCCCGGTCGTGGTCAGGATCGATCATGATCGTTAACAGAATCAGATCGCGTCCGGCGCGGTCGTGAAAACGCCGTTCGACAGCGGACAGGTTATTGGAGAGACGCAAGCAATAGTTCGGGTTGGGGCAGCGGGAGTAACCAAAGGTGAGCGCGACGACCTTACCTTCCAGTTGGGAGAGACTGATTTGCGTTTGGGCCTGATCAGTCAGCGCGAAGTCTGGCACCTGTTGGCCGACAGTTACGATCCTGGCAACGGTCGATGGGTCCATAGCCCGATGCAACGCGGTAAGCTCACCTGCCTCCACCGGTTCTGGTTCGAAGTTTGCTGCCGTACCCGCATGGATGTTTTCCGCGTAGATAACGTTGGCACGTTTGACCATGGTAAAGCGAACGGTCATCCCCGGCTTCAAGGCCGCCAACGTCCTGGAATCCTGCACCGCGAAGGGCATCTCCATGGCGTCCATGTAGCCAGGAATGGTATCGCAGGACACGACGAGCAAGCGGTTCTCCACGTCTACCTTGAGCACGAGTCCTTTTGCGGGATGCTCCTCCAGAGCCAGGACCCGAGAACCCGCTAACAAAGCTACCGATAATAAAATCGCCGCAACCTTCATCGTTGGGCTCACCTCCACGAATCACTTCGCCACGGCAGCTAACCTATTTTCGCCCAATCGAGCGGTCTGGCGCTTGAGCTTCGTATAGTCCGTTGCAAATTCCCGGATGGCAATGAATTGGTTCTTTCCCACATGGGTAAAATGCTGCCTGGTATTAGTCGCAGGCCACCACACATCCACGGCCAGGATACGTGCGCCGTGGCCCAGACCGATGTGTTGCTCCAGTGGGTTAACACCAAAGGAACCGGTGTCGCCCACCGTACGGTAGATGGACCGCGCTGCACGCCTGTCATTCTCAACCGTGATCTTGATCTGCGCCCCCACCGCAGACCGGTTGCTCTTCACACCGCTCAGCCGGACGTTGATCCAGTCGTTGTCATTTCCCGGATTCTGGAAGACACGCATCGCGTGCTTATCCGCGGGCACGGCGCCACCTGTCTGGGCAAGGATATCTTCGTGACCCGTTCGCTCCAGATCGGCGAAGACTACCCCGTGCCCCTTATGCAATTCGCCCGTTCCCGAAGAGGCCGTGACATCGACGAAGCTCTTGCCGTCTTTGTTGCGCAGCAGGACGTGCGGCGCCAGCGAGGCAAAGGACGGAGTGCCCATGCCGAGATAGATATCGAGATAGCCGTCGTTGTCTACGTCGCCAAAGTTGGCCCCCATGGGCATGAAGACTTTGTCCAGACCCACCTGCGCGGTCACGTCCGCGAAGGCCCCGTTGTGCAAATTGCGGTAAAGCTTGAGCGTCTCAGACTGATAAGGAAGACCAAGATAGCTGCGCATGACCTCGTCGACGGAGGGGAGATAGTCGGCGACGAAGAGGTCGGGCCAGCCATCGTTGTCATAGTCGAAAAACCAGGTGGCAAAGCTGTAGTAGGGCGTTTGGACGCCCGCCTGTTTGGCGATCTCGGTAAAGGTGAGGTTATGGTTGTTGTGGTAGAGAAAGTTTGCGCCCGCAGTATTGGACACGTAGAAGTCGACATAGCCGTCGTTGTCGTAGTCGGCCGCAGCCACTCCTTTGGTGAATGCTGTTTGATCCACGCCGGCTGCGTGCGAGATATCCTCGAAGGTCCCGTCTCCTCTGTTGCGGAAGAGTTGGCTGGGAGTGTTCTCGTTGCCGATAAATAGATCGAGATAGCCGTCGTTGTCCACGTCGGCAAAGACTGCGGTTTGCGATTGAGTGACGGCTGCGCCCAGCCCACTCTCCTGGGTTACGTCGGTGAAGGTTCCATCGCAGTTGTTGCGCAGCAGAGATTTCCGCATGGGGAGTTCCCACCCGCCGCGCAGGACGAGCAGATCCATGCAGCCATCGTTGTTGTAATCGGCTGCGACCATGTTGAGTCCACCCAACTGGTTCGAGAGTCCCGCCTGGGCAGTGCGATCGGTAAAGGTTCCGTTTCCGTTGTTGTGGAAGTAGTGCATGCTGTCGCACATATCCTGGCTAGACGTGACGACATCGAGCCGGCCATCGTTGTCGAAATCGTCCACGACCAGACCACCGGCTCCGGCGATGACGTTCAATCCGGCGGCGGGGGCGACATCGGTAAAGCGCCCCACGCTCTCCTTCGATGCGAAGACACTCAAGGGGATCAGATACTTCGGTGGAACCTTGTCCGGGTATTCGCCGAGCGTCATATACGCCAGGTTCAATAGCCACCGCACTGCCTGGTTGTTCGGCGCTCCCTCCAGGCATTGGAGAAGATACTGAACGGCCAACTTCGAATCCTCCTGCTTTGCGTAGTGGGCGCCAGGATGCAAAGGAGGGAAGATATCCTGCGTGCCTGAATCGCGATAGACGCCGTTCTCCATCTCGGACTTGTGCAGGTAGGCGACTCCCAGGGTTTCCTGCATATAGTTCACCGCGTCGGGGAGACTGGATTGAGCAATCTGGTACTGAATCGTCCATTCACGGATCGCGCTGTCCATGTCTCCCACGTATGCCTTGAGTTGCGCCAGGGATCCATGGCCATAGAACCGGTCAGAGGCAGAGACTTTGTCTGGATCTGCGTCTGCCGCAGCCAGAAACTTCGCCTGGCGATCCACGGCCCAGGCATACGATCCCTTCCGGACCTCGCAGAGCTGGTGCAGATCGCCGTTCCACCCATCCGGCTTCGGATAGTCGAGCAAGGCTGATTCCGCAGTGATCATGCCGGAAGCGTTGAGGTCACCGAGGATGGCTCCCGAATCGAGCAGAGAACGGATTCGCTGAGGACCCAGATCGGGCGCGCGGGGGGCGGCGGGAAAGATAGTGAGGATAGCGAACCCCGATGGCGGCATGGGTACGACGTCGGTGTATTGCCCGGCGCTGATCCCGCGTACTGCGTCTGCTAACTCAGGGCGCAAATTAGCGGGACTCAATCGCCCCAGATATCCGCCTTGGGCTGCAGTTGTGTCAATGGATTTTTCCCTGGCTAGGACCCCGAAGTCAGCGCCTGCTTTGAGCTGCTTGAGGATCGCGGCGGCATCTTCGGCCCGGGCGGTAATGAGGACGCCTAACTCTAACTCCTGCGAGTCCGCTGCTTGCTGCGCCTGGGTGTTGGGGACGAACGCCACCAAAAACATGAGCACGAGCCCGGCGAGAGAGGCGCTCCTGCGGGATGAAAATTTCCAGCTTTCGCACGTTTTCCTCAAGTATCTGAGCATTTTCACTTCTACCGGTACTGGCGAGTGTAGTGAAGAGAACAATTACCTGCCTACACCAGTAGTGAAAAAGCTCTCACGGAAGATCGCGCAGAATTACCGGTGGGCCGGAGTTGGTGCTCCGGCCCCGCCTCTCAGAAAACGATCTTCCCACTCATCTGTAATATTCGGTTGAGGTTTGCTTGATTCGTTTGGACCGACCCGAAGGTACTCGGGCTGTTGAGATCGTTGCCCGGCTGGCCAAAGATCGCATGGTTGGCGAGGTTAAAGGATTCTGCACGGAATTCGAAATGGAACTGATCTTTGATTGGGAACGAGCGAATGACAGATAAGTCGAGATTGATCCATCTTTGATATTGCTGAGTATTGCGGCCCCCGTCTCCGTAGGTGTATTGCGCAGGGATCGCCCAAGCTGCGGTATTGAACCATTCCCCTTTCGTCTTATTTCCAAGGTTGGGACTACCGACCAGGTTGCCGCGTTCGTAGCCTGTGTTTCCGATGTTGGCGATATCCGCGCTGTCGTACACGGTGTAATTCTGCCCGTTGCGCCAAGTGAAAATACTGTTGAGCTGCCAATTGCCAAGGATATAGTCGCTAATGCGGTTGCCGGTGGAAAAGCTCTTGCCATTACCGATAGGGAGCGCATAGAGACCGTTGGCAGTGAATACATTGGGAATATTGGTCCCGGCCAACCCGCGGGAAGCTCCGGGGTTGTACGGATCCTGCACCACTTGCCCTTCCACGCCGAACCAGCCGTCGTCTTCCGTCTGCGATTTGGACCAAGTGTAGGCTATCTGGTAAGTGAAGCCATTGGTATAGCGCTTGTCGAGTTGCACCTGAAGGGCATTGTAGTTGCCATTGCCAACGCTACGGTCATAAAAGGTCGGAACGCTGTAGGGATAGAGTGCCCTTGGTTGCGTATCGCCGGGACCCGGTGTGAGAGCGGTGTTGTATTCGCCACCGACGTTGGTGCGATGCGACGCGGAGCCGACGTAATCCATTCTCAAGGCCAATGAAGGACTCAACTGTTGCTGCACGCCAAAGTTGTACTGCTCAGAGTAGGGGTTTTTGATGTGCGGGTCGAAGAACCACTGGTTGTTGGTGAATGGTGTGGCGGGCGGGAAGAGTCCGCCTCCACCGGCGCCTCCGAAGGGATCCTGGGCGTTTATCGTCGGTGTCGGCGCGGCGGTTGTGGGTTGATTCGCGGTGGAAGCCAGAATCTGCTGGCCGATATCAGGCCATGCGCCCTCGAAGTTCTGGGCCATCTGGGTCACTGCCGCCCAGTCGTCGAAGACGATGCCGAAGGCGCCGTGGATCACTGTGTTGTCGGTGGCTTTGTAGGCGAAGCCGAACCGCGGCCCGTAGTTGGTGTGGACGTTGTGGGTGATCTTTCGATTGGGACTAACCACGACATGATCGGGCAGGGTTCCATTGCCCGGGATGCAGGGCGCAAAGCCGCGAACGTTGCACGGGGGCGGCAACACCTGCACTATAAAAGTGCCGTTTCCAAAATCCATGTCGCCGGTTTCAATCCCACCCTGCTTGCCGATGGTCGCATTGGTTCCATACGCGGGCAGGAAGGGGTAGTCGTAGCGCAAGCCAAAATTCAAGGTGAGGCGAGGCGTGGCCTTCCAGGTATCCTGGAGGAAGGCGCTCAGGAGGCCGCCTGGTCTTTCGACCTCATCCACGTTGCGGCGATTCGCTCCGGAGGGAACGTTCAGGAGAAAGGAAGATAATGGGTCGCCCGTGGCTAAATTTGGAAACTGGGGAGCAGCTGTTTGCGGAGCAGTAAAAGCCAGGGAAAGCTGGGACAGCGGGCTGGCAAAGTTAGCGGTATCCCATCCCAGGCCAAACTTAACTTCGTGGTTTCCCATGATGCGCGTATAGGTCCCGCGGTACTCGTAGCTGTCTGTGGCCTTGGGCGTGTCGTCGACGCTCTCACCGCCGTTCGCTAACCCGCTGATGCCGGGAGATGCAAGCAAAGAACCCCCATTGAGGCCGGCAAAGCCGCTGGTAAATCCGCTAGAAAATCCGACGGTGGAGATAATATTCGCGGTCGAAGCGGTAAAGAACGTAGTGCTGTTGTCCAAGACCGTGGTGTGCGAAAATTGCCCCTGCACAATCTGTGTGGGACTGAAGACGTGGACGTAGCTGCCTCCCCAATTGCGGGCTTGGATGGGATGATGCGTAAGCAAATTGGGAAGACCACCCGATGAGTCCACAGTGCTATTGATGAAGCTGTAGCGGAACCATGCCGAGTCCTTCGCCCCGAAGTTCTGGTCTGCGCGGACATCGAACTCATTCTGGACTTGCGTCAACGGGGTGGTGTCGATGGCATTGGCCGGGTACGCACCGCTGCTGTTGGGGGTGCCGAAAAAGGGGCCTGCCGCAGGGAAGACAAACTTTGCGTAGGCGACCATTCTTTGGTCAATAAGGGCCGCGGGAATCTGATTGCCGGGAAATGCCGGACGGGTGAAGCCGGTGCCGACCGCCGTTGTGGCATACGGATTGTAGATTTGTGGTTGGCCATTGTCGGCCTCGTTGCCAGCCAACTCCGCCGCAGTAGGTACCAGCAGATCGCTGTCCTCTGTCTTTGAGTACCGGAAACCCTGATAGGCGCCGAAGAAGAAGGTTTTGTTCTTGCCGTTGTATAGCTTCGGAATCAGGACGGGACCGCCCACGTCCCCGCCAAACTGGTTCTGATGATAAGCAGCCTTGGGTGAGGTTGTAGGCAGGAAGTAGTTACGTGCGTCGAAGACGGTATTGCGGAGATACTCCCAGCCCGCACCGTGAAGATTGTTGGTGCCGGTCTTGGTGACTACATTGACGACGCCGCCCAGCACGGAGCCGTATTCCGCGTCGTCGGTGTGCGAAACCACCTTGAATTCCTGGATGGCATCGATGATCGGCGCAACGGCATATGTACTTTCCAGCGCGCCGTAGTTGTACAGGCCGTCCGTCAGAAAGAAGTCGCTGCGGTTGGTCTGCCCATTGATGGAGGGAAAGGAGTAGTCCGAGCCAATGGCAACGGCAGCGCCAAAGCCGCCGTTGTTTTGCATTCCTGCACTCTGCCCGGTCATGATGGGCACCACACCGGGAGTGAGCGAAAGCAATGTGGTGAAGTTGCGGCCATCCAGAGGGAGATCATTTACCTGTTTGGTTGCAATCACTGTGCCCAAGCTGGCGTTGCTTACGTCCAGCTGTGCGGCTGTAGCCGAAACAGTCACCACCTGGGTCTGCGTTCCAACCGTCAGGGTAAAGTCAAATGTCGCGATCTGACTGACGGCAAGGACGAACTCGGCAACCTTCTGGGGGTTAAACCCCTGGGCTGAGGCCGATATCGTATAGCTGCCCGGCGTGATGTTGAGAAAGACATACTCGCCGGAGCCGTTCGACACGGATGTGTGCTCGACCGAGGTATCCACGCTGGACAGGACGATGCTCGCACCCGGAATCACCGCCCCCTTGGGGTCGCGGATCACGCCATTCACCGAGGCGGTTGAGACCTGGGCGCTCGCCGAGCCCACAAGGAGCAGGAGAAGAACGCTCAGGAGACCGGTTGTGCGGAGGCGGAGGGGGAGGAGGCGGGTCCCACCTTGGCGGGCGAGACCTAATTCACGATCTTGCATGTATGACCTCTCTGGAAGGGGTTCGTCTCGAAACATTGCCATCCGACTCTTGTCTACTTATACCGTTACTTTTACGTATACTTTGGGAAGGCGACCTACTTTTAACGAATTCGGTTAAAGGTTGTCAAGGGAAAAAGTCAACCTTTTGGAGGAGGCTTCCCCCTCAAACCCGCTCACCACCCTATCCTCACCGTCCTTGGTGTGGTTCGCCACTGCGTATTACATTGCCGACTCCCAGAGAATTCGCTATAGTAAGCGGTTTAGTAACGCGGACTGGTGTACCCTTATCAGGCGACCCACCCTGCGGAGCGGGGTGGGGGTGGCATGAGTCAGGGCAAATTCAAAAGGATGCGCCAGGCGCGAAAGCGCCCGGAAACAGGGCCGGATTCTTTGCAAATGACGATTCGAATGAAAGACATAGCGAAGGATCTCGGCATCTCGCAGGCGACCGTCTCAAAAGTCCTGCGGGAGCATCCCGATATCGGTGAGAAGACCCGGCAGCGGGTGCTGGAGCGGGTCAAAGAGCTGGATTACCAGCCCAACTCGCTCGCCCGCAGCCTGGTCACGGGACGTAGCTATCTGATTGGTCTGGTCGCTCCCAGCCTGCTTCACCCATTCTTTGCCCAGATTGCCAGAGCCCTCTCCGACGCAATTCGGGACAAAGGCTACTCTTTGATCGTGTCCTCCTCGGAGGAGGATCCGGAGCTCGAGAAGGAGGAAATTTCGCGGTTGCTCGCGCGCCGTTTGGATGCTCTGGTCGTCGCGTCTTCCGGAGCCAACATCGAGCAGTTCGAACGAATGGACAGTAAGGCTCGACCATACGTCCTTATCGATCGCGACCTGGCCGGGCTGGCGGCTAACTTCGTTGGGGTCAACGACGAAAAAGTCGGCCGGCTGGCGACGGAACACCTGATTGACATAGGTTGCCGCCGTGTGGCGCACATCCGGGGGCGGGATAACAGCACCGGAGTTGGCAGACTCGAAGGCTATCGGCGGGCGCTCCATCACCGGGGAATCCCCTATTCAGAGGACTACGTCGTGCGGTCAAATCACACGGATACCGAAACCACCTCTCAGGGAGCCATGGCCATGCGTCTTCTGCTGGAGCGAGACCAGAAGCCCGACGGCGTATTCTGCTTCAACGATCCGCTGGCGATCGGAGCGATGAGCACCATCCTCGAATCGGGCCTGAGGATTCCGGAAGACATTGCTCTCATCGGCTGCGGTAATTTACCCAATAATCCCTGGCTTCGGGTTCCGCTTTCGAGCATCGATCAACAGAGCCAGATGATTGGCCGGCGCTCTGCCGAGCTTGTGCTCAGCCTGATCGAATCCAAACAAGTGCCCCGCGCTCAAACCATCATCCTTGAACCGACGCTGGTGGTTCGGTCCTCTACGCAAAGAAAATAGCGCCAGCCATGTGGCCCTCGTCGAGAATCAGAGCGAGGGGTAGGGGCATGACGTGGAAAGAGCTGGCTTCTGCACCGGCGCGGTACCGGATTACGAAGGACGTTATTCGTAGCGCTCCCGCTTGCCGGCTCATTGCTCCTGTTGTGCGCCGGGTTGGCAAAGAACGATCCTGCCCCAACGCAGGGCGGCGAGCCCAAGGACGGATACATCGGCTCCCAGGGTTGCTCGGGATGCCACTCGGAGATCTATCGACGATTTTCGCAGACCAGCATGGGCCGTTCGATGTCTCTGGTAACGCCGGCCTTTCTGGAAAACACTCCACACCCGGCCTCGTACTTCAATGAAAGACTCAACCGGCACTTTGAAGTCTATTCACTGGAGGGAAAACTTTATCAAAGCGAATCGGGAACCGGCGCCGATGGGAAGGAGAGCTTCCGGACTGCCCACCAGCTTGAATGGATCATCGGAGCAGGAGTGAATGGATTGGGGGGGATCATCCAGAAGGACAAGTATCTTTTTCAGGCGCCGCTTTCGTTCTACTCCCGGCCGATGAGCTGGGGACCCTCGCCCGGATATGAGCTCACCGATATGGGTTTTGACCGCCCGATCGTGGCTGGCTGCATCTTCTGCCACAGTGGCCGGTCGAACCCGGTGGCTGGAACCAATGGACAATTCGAAAACGCACCATTTTCCGAAATGGCCATCGGTTGCGAAAATTGTCATGGTCCGGGCGCTGCTCACGTGCGAGCCATGCATGGCACGAGTATTCAGGCAAAGAAAGAAAGCGAGCCCGTCAGTACCGGGATTGTCAATCCCGCCCGTCTTACCCCTTACTTGGCAAACAACATTTGTATGGGTTGCCATCAGACCGGAGACGTGCGGGTTCTCAAATCCGGGAAGACTTACCAGGACTTCCGTCCCGGACAACCACTCGACGACACGCTATCGATCCTAGTGGTTCCCCCTACGCGGGAGTCTCCTCCCACGGCAGATCACGTAGAGCACTACTATTCCATGACGCTAAGCAAGTGCTATCGCGCGAGCGCCGGCCGGCTGCGCTGCATTACCTGCCACGATCCTCATGTGGAGCCGTCGCGCGAAGAAGCACCAGCGTATTTCGCGGGCAAATGCCTCACCTGTCATACGAACCAAAGCTGCAAATTGCCTATCGAGACCAGAATGCAGAGAAAACCGGCCAACGACTGCGCAGGCTGCCATATGCCAAAGCGCGACATCCAGGTCATCTCCCACTCGAGCGCCACAAACCACCGCATTGTGGCGAGGCCGGATGAGCCGTTTCCGGATGTCACCTTCCACCAGACCACCGCGTTGCTGCCTGACCTGATCCATCTCGATCCCGCTCCCGGGCAGGAGTCTGTTCCGCCGCCGTTGCTGACCTTGTTAGCCGCTTATGGAGAGCTGGCGGAGACCCGGCCGGAATACATTGCACCTTATCTCAAAGTCCTTGGTCAGCTGGAGCAGGCACAGCCGGGCGACCCTCTGGTGCAGGCTGCGCTGGGACGCAGAGATTTGAAGAAGGGTGAGTTTCAGACTGCCGCCGGCCACTTCCGCCGCGCTCTCGAGAGTGGTCCCCCTGCGGCGACCACCTATGCGGATCTTGCCGACGCGCTGGTGCACCTTGGACAAACAGAGGACGCCCTTCCCCTGATCGAGAAGGCAATCGAACTGGAACCGTTCAATCCCGTCACCCGGAAAATGCTGGTGGTGCGTTTGATTGAAACCAGGCAATATGCAAAAGCCCACGAGGCGCTCGAACACTACCTCGAGATATTCCCTCAGGACGATTTCATGCGAACGATGTTGGCCCGCGCAGAGGGGAGGAGCGCGCAGCCGTAGAGTGAATCTAAGGTTTCCGGGAAGTGAACGTTTGTTTCCTGACGATGCCTTTGCCCTCCTGGATGGTGACGAATTGCCCTGCGGCAACTTCGGAGAAATTCTCAGTCTTGCCATCGAGCCAGCGGATGGATAGATTGGCCGAAGCCGCTTTGCCCAGGCCAAAGTGCAAGCGGAAATCGTTTTGCGAGATATAGGAACCGCCGCTGCGAACTTCGTCGATCTGCTTTTGCCCTCCCGCAGTCACGGTGATCCGGGCCCCGATTGCATCGCGGTTGGTTGACGTCAATGCACGTATCAAAATGGAATGTCCGGTTTGAGGAGCGAAGTTCTTGAGCAACGAGGGTGTCTCTCCCATATTGACAATTACAATTTCATCGTTGCCATCGTTGTCCAGATCTCCTACCGCCAGCCCACGGGATGAGTGCGCAGCGGCGATGCCGCTTCCGGCCATCGGAGACAGATCGAAGAACTGTCCGTCTCCGCGATTCCAGTAGAGCAGCCGACCCTGTTTGAATTTTTCTCCAGTGTGTCCTGTGTCTACTTCGGGATATACGTGCCCGTTGGCTAGGATCAGGTCCTTCCATCCATCATTATCAAAATCCAAAGCGGATGTTCCCCATCCTAGATACCTGGTATTGACCGCGAGACCACTATCGATGGTCGCGTCGATGAAATTGTTCCCGCCCTGGTTGCGGTAAAGGGTGTGGGTGTCGTCTGCGAAGTTGGTCTTGAAGATATCGAGCCGGCCGTCGTGACTGAAATCGGCGTCCGCGACTCCCATGCCGGCTTGCTCCCGCCCATCTTCGTTGTAGGCGACACCGGCGAGAACGCCCATCTCCTCGAAACCCTTACCGCCACCCAGATTGTGAAAGTACAAACTTGCGGTGGAATCACACGCCACATAGATATCCGGCCAGCCATCGTTGTCGAAGTCCGCGACCAGCGGAGTGAAGCAGTAATAATCCTTGGGCGTGGTGATATGCATTAGAGCCGAAACATCGGTGAAGTGACCGTGCCCATCATTCTGATAGAGGGAGATCGTTTCTCCCGGCAGACCTCGAGGACCGCAGATGACCGGCAGCCCTTTCCATTCGCACTGCGACCTTTCTCCCGGATGCGGAGTTCGGGCGGGGTCAAACTCAATGTAGTGGGCAACAACAAGGTCCAGAAAACCATCCCGATTGAAGTCCAGAAACGCACATCCTGAGCTCCAACGCGTTTGCTGCGATGACAATCCTCGGGCCTGGGTCTCGTCGCGAAAGGTCCCATTCCCCTGGTTGCGATAGAGGACATTTTGTCCCCACTGGGTGAGGAAGATATCTACGTTTCCGTCGTTGTCGATGTCACCTGCGCATATTCCCTGCCCCCAGCCGGTGTGCGTCAACCCTGCCTTGCGGGTGACGTCTTCGAACTTCAGGCCACCAAGGTTGTGATAAAGCAAAGGGGTCGGTGGAGTCCCGCCTTGCTGAAAACGATCGCCGTTGACAAAGAGAATATCCGGCAATCCATCGTTGTCGTAGTCGAAGATCGCGACTCCATTGCCGGTGGTCTCAACGATGTATTGTTTGTTCTTATCTGCGCCTGAGACATTCACACCCGTCAAACCGGCCTGCGCGGCAATGTCTTCGTACTGCACCGTCGGCGGCTTCATTCCAGGAGGCAATGGTTTAGCGGGCGCCGCTACGCCATTGCCGGTTGCCACTCCCATCTGAGCGTGACTAAGTACCGCGCCTGAAAGGACCAAGAAAGTAGAGAAGCGGAGGAAAAGTACAGAATGCCACCCAGGCGTGAGGGAACGCTTCTTCATCTTTGGCGGATTGTAGCACTGGGGCAGTTTTCCTCGGACACACACTCGCGTAGTGCGTCACGCAGATGGACGTTTAATCCACCCAAGCAACGAAGTAACCAAGACGACTTTAGTGGATCGTCGAGCGCCGGCCGGTCGGGGTCTGCTTTCCCACCCTTCGCAAAAAGCGCGAAGGATGGGGCACCCGATCGTTTTTGGCCGGGCGAGAAAGACTCACCTGGTAATAGAGCGGACCGTTAGAATGATCCCGAACCAACATGACCGATCGCGCACAGGCCCTTTCATTTTCAACCGAGGAATCGCAATCCGGGCGGTGCCTGATTGAACCAGGCTTCTTGTCCGCGAGGGTAAAGAGGGAGTTTGATCGCGGCTTGCGCCGAAGGCCAGCTTTCTTGCGACGCGTGCTGGCCGCATTTTGTGCGTTTCCACTGAGCGTTACAGCGCAGCAGGTTTCCTCCTGCAAAGGACCTGCCGAACTTGAGCAAGTGCTCGCCTCAAACCCTTCAGCGGGCGCTTTCGATGCGCTCGGAGCCTACTTTGCCAGCCATCACCAATTCTCCTGTGCCATTTCAGCTTTCGAGTCTGCAATTCATCTGGCGCCCGATGGGTGGGATGGTCACTACGATCTGGGGGTCGCCTTGCTTAGCAGTGGCAATCCCCAGCGCGCCGCCCGTGAACTGCAAACCGCATCGCAACTCAAGCCCGGCACGGCAAAGATTCTATTGCCCCTGGGAATATCACTCAGCGCGTTGAATCAGCAGGACGCGGCGATCGATGCGTTCAGGGCGATTCTCAAACAGGATCCCCGGTCGGTGCCCGCGCTTGATGGATTGACGAAAGCGCTGATTGCCCAAGGCAGATATACGGCGGCAATCTCAGAACTCAAGGATGCGCCGGCCAATGAAGTACTGCGCTTGAATTTGGCTGTCGCTTATTCGAAGAATGGCAATACGGATGAAGCCCTGCAAACGCTCTCCGCGCTGGTCAAAGAGCACCCAGCTTATGCCAAGGCTCACATGGACCTGGGCATTGTCTATACGCAGCAGAAGCGATTCGGGGAGGCATCTCAGGAATTCGAGGAAGCGTTGCGCCTCGACCCCAGAGACGATGAAGCTCGCCTCTCATACGTGAAAGCCTTGTGCGCGATTGCGCAATTCGAGAAAGCCGCGCCCATCATCAGGGATTACCTCAAGCACCATCCGCACGATTTCGAAGCGTTGTATTTTGACGGAGTGGTGGAACGAGGTGTGGGCAATTATGCCGATGCCGAGAAGGTCCTCCGTCAAGCCGTGGCCTTGAATCCAAAGCATGCCGAGGCGCGCTATCACCTGGGCTTCGTGCTCGCTCGACAGGGGAAGCTCGCCGAAGCGCGGGCTCAGCTGGAAAAGGCACTTGCACTGGATCCCAGTTCGAGCGAAGCACGCTTTCAATTGGCATCCGTTCTTCGCGCGCTGGGACAGCCGGATCAGGCTCGCGAGGAATTGAAAGCCCTGCAGGAGAAAAAGACCGAAAACGTGAGGCAGGATGTGGCAGGCGTCACAGCCAATCAAGCCAGTGCGGATCTGCAGTCCGGGGACGCACAAAAAGCAGTCGCTCTTTACCGGGAGGCGCTGACGAACGATCCAAACAATGCCCACACCTACTATAATCTCGCGCTCGCGCTGGACCGGCTGGGCGACTATTCCGGTGAACGCGAGGCGTTAGAGAAGGCCGTGAAGTTGGACGCGAGCCTGGCTCCGGTGCACAATCAGCTGGGCTTCCTCGATCTGCAGGCGGGCCAGACTGCAAATGCGGAAGATCAGTTCAAGACTGCAATCTCGCTCGATCCGCAATATGCCGAAGCGCAAAACAACTTGGGTGTGCTCTATGGCCGAGTCGGCAAGAACAGCGAAGCGGAGCAGTTGTTCCGCAAGGCGACGGAGAACAATCCTCAGTACGGTCAGGCGTTTGCAAATCTGGGTCTGATTCTGGCCAGCGAATCGCGGTATTCCGAAGCCGTCCAGGCGCTTGGCAGCGCGGTGCAGCTTGAGCCAAAAAACCCTGGCGCGCTGAGCGCATACGGGATGGTTCTGGTGCGCCTGAACCGAGGCAGCGAGGCTTTGCCGTATTTTCGCAAGGTGACGGAACTGGACCCCAAGTCACCGGGAGCGCATTTGAACCTGGGAATCGATTTGGCGGACCAGTTCGACTTGAATGGCGCGCTAGCGGAATTTTCCGAGGCTGCCCGTCTTGATCCCAACAGCGCAGTGGCGCACTACAACAAGGGTCGCGTTCTGCTCGATCTGCAGCACAATGGCGAGGCAAAACCTGAGTTGGAAGCGGCCACTCGTCTTGATCCCAACGCGGCAGACTCCTGGTATCTGCTGGGCTTGATTTCGAGGCAGGCGGGCGACACCGACGAATCGATCCATCAGTTTGAGCGCGCACTTGCATCAAAGCCGGACAACGCGGAGGCACTGTTCATGCTGGGACAGGAGCTCCTACGCAAAGGTGATGAGGCGGGGGCAATTGAGCGATGGCGCAAAGCAATTGAGATTCGTCCTCAATACAACGAGGCTATCTTCAATCTTGCGCGGCTCCTGATGAAATCCGATCCTGAAGAAGCGAAGCGCCTGCAGGCCCGGTTCCAGGATTTGCAGGCGCAGCAACACATCATGGATCGAGCGCAAACGCTGGGAAACTTTGCGCTGGCATCGGCTGATGCGCATGACTGGCCGCAAGCCATCGCGCACCTGAAGGAAGCCATCGATGTATGCGGAAACTGTAGTGCGTTGTCGCACCTTCATAAGGATTTGGGTCTGATCTATTGTCACTCGGGAGATTTCAAGAAGGGCCGAATCGAGCTGCTCGAAGCACAGAAGCTGTCGCCAGGAGATGAGGACGTTGCCAAGGCACTCCGCCTTCTCGAGCCGCCAAACCAAGCCCAGTGAGCAATTGCCGCGGGTTGAACCGCTTGCTATAGCAGAGGAAGCTAGTGAGGATGAGGACGCGGATCTTGTCGCCGTTGCTGATATTTGGGCTGGCGGCTATCCTGTTTGGCGGCCGGACTACGGCGGCGCAAAGCGGCTCCTCTGGATCTGCTGTTGTGCACAAGGCCGTGACGGAGAAGGCGGGCAAGTTCGTCGATGTCACGACGGCCAGCGGAGTCCGATTTGAGGGTCAGGCGTACCACACCGCCAAGAAGTACCTCATCGAGACCATGGGTTCAGGCGTTGCGTTGTTTGATTATGACAACGATGGGCGGCTGGATATTTTCTTCGCCAACGGCGCGCCTTTGACCGATCCGACGGCCGCGGGTACGATCCCCCGCAAAGCCGGGCCCAGAGACTGGAATCGGCTCTACCATCAAAGGGATGATGGAACCTTTGAAGACGTGACCGAGAAGGCCGGCCTGGCCGGCGCGGGCTATGACATGGGTGTGGCGGTGGGCGACTACGACAATGACGGTTACGAAGACCTCTACGTGACTGGATACGGCGGTAACCATCTTTACCACAACAACGGCAACGGCACTTTTACCGACGTGACCGAAGCGTCCGGTACGGGCGGCAGCGGGTGGTCCACCTCTGCGGCGTGGGTCGATCTGGACAACGATGGGCGGCTCGATCTGGTCGTGCTGCGGTATCTGAAATGGGACTTTGGCGATCTGTGGTGTGGTGAGCACCGCGACGGCTATCGAATGTATTGCCATCCTGACCTCTTTCAACCGATCGCTCCGCTGGTTTATCACAATGACGGCAACGGCCACTTTACGGAGGTTGCCGCCAAGATCGGACTCGACAAGCCCGGCAAAGGGCTGGGCATTGCGATTGCAGATTACGACCGCGATGGCCACACGGATATCTTTGTCGCCAACGATTCGATGGTGGAGTTCCTTTACCACAACCGAGGCAACGGTACGTTTGAGGAGGTTGGCCTGCCGGAAGAGGTTGGTGTGGATGGGGAGGGCCGCACGTATGCAGGTATGGGCGTCGACTTTTCTGACTACAACAACGATGGCCTGCCGGATCTGATCGTCTCCGACCTCGCCAACCAGAAGTACGCACTTTACCAGAACAACGGGGATGGCAGCTTTACGTACTCCAGCTATGTGAGCGGGGTGGCCGCGGCGACACTGCTCCATTCGGGCTGGGGCCTCGCATTCCTCGACTACGACAACGACGGCTGGAAGGACCTGATCGTGGCCCAGGGTCACGACATGGACAACATCCAGTTGACCTCTCCGCAGTTGCGCTACAAGGAACCGCCGCTGCTGATGCACAACAACGGCAAGAGCTTCGTTGATGTGTCAGCAGAATCGGGTGAGGTCTTTCATGAAGCGTGGGCCGGCCGCGGGCTAGCAGCGGGAGATATCTGGAACGACGGCCACATGGACGTAGTGGTGACGACCAACAGCGGCCCCGCCTACATCTTGCGCAACGAGTTGCTGACGCCCAACCACTGGCTCGGGATCAAGCTCGTAGGGCACAAAAGCAACCGCGATGGCATTGGCGCGGAGATTAAGGTGACTACCTCGAAGGGAACTCAATTTGTTACCGTATCCACGGCCGGTAGCTACCTGTCGTCGAGCGACAAGCGGGCTCACTTCGGGCTGGGGAGCGATGCGACGGCGCAGTCTATCGAAATCCGCTGGCCGAGTGGCACGGTGCAAGCGTTGGAGAAAATTCGCGGAGACCGTGTGCTGGTGGTGGACGAGCCTCTCCCGTCGCGGGCAGCAAACTAAGAAAACAGGACAGTTCAGGGTCGTTTCCGCGCCGGCCAGTGGCCCCATTCCTGAGACCGTCGTCGCCAGACAAGCGCTTAAATATCTGCTTGACGGATCATAATTGGGAAAAGTAGCATCTTCTTTCATTATCTGAGCGCTTGCAAATGCCTCCTAACGTCTCCCTAGATACCGACAACGGACTGCTCAAACTCAGCGTCATAGAACGACTGCGCAAGGAGATTCTGAACGGAAGGCTCCATCTGGGCACGCGTATTGTCGAAGCTAAATGGGCAATCAAGTTTGGGGTCGCGCAAGCCTCTATACGGGAAGCGGTCAATGTTCTGGCGCAGGCGGGGTTTGTGTCCAAACCTTCCGGGCGTAGTGCTCGGGTGATCCATCTAAGCGAAAACGACGTCGTTCACATCTATCAACTGCGCGGCGCCCTGGAGGGACTGGCAGCGCGCCTTGTAGCAGAAGCAAGGCCGAATTTGAATGCGCTGCAGGCCACGATGGATGTCATGCGAGAGTCGGCAAGCTCGGGAAACTGCGAGGCCTTGCTCGACTGCGATCTGCTCTACCATCTCGAACTTTGCGAACTCTCAGGCAATCCCTACGTCATACAGCACGCCCGACGCATCCTGCCTCCCTTCTTCGCCTTTGTGCGTATGCGTGTGGCTGCAAGCGGACAGGAGACGTCGGCCTGGGACAGGGACCTGGAAGCCCATCAACGGATCATCGATCTTTTGCGCGAAGGCGATGGCGAAATCGCCGAACAGTATGTGAAGAAGGCCATGGAACGATTCGCAAAAACCGCATATGACAACTGGGAAAATCGTATCTCACACACCTGCTGATCTCGCAGGCAAGGTCATTCTGTTGACCGGTGGTGGTGATGGTATCGGCCGCGAGTGCGCTCTTGCTTACGCGCGGGAAGGAGCCACGGTCGCCATTCTCGACCGTGATCTGGACACGGCGCGACACACCGCATCGGATGCGGGCGGCGACAGTCTTGCGTTCTATGCCGATGTGTCGAATGGCGAGGCAGTTCGCACTGCAATCGGTGAGGTATTGCAACAGTTTGGGCGCATTGATGCGGTGCACAACAACGCGGGGATTGCCAGCCCTTCGAAGCCTCTCCACGAAACATCCGAGCAGGAATGGGACGACTTACAACGGGTGAACGTGAAGTCTGTGTTCTGGACGACCAAGTTTGCATTCGAAGCCCTGGCCGCAAGCAAGGGATCCATCCTGAATACTGCCAGTATGGCGGGAGTGATCGGGCAACTGAACCATGCAGCTTATGTCGCGACCAAGGGCGCGATGATTTCGCTAACCAAGGCCATGGCCGCTGATTATTCCCGCTACGGAATTCGAGTCAATGCTGTTTGCCCTGCTGGAGTATGGACACCGATGCTTGAAAAGTGGTGCGGCGAGCAAGCGGACCCGGCAAACATCCGCACGTATCTCGATGAGATTCATTTGCTCGGACCGTGCCCTCATGGGGACGTGATCGCGGATGCGGCAGTTTTTCTACTTTCTTACAAAGCCCGCTTCATCACCGGTTGCATCCTGCCAGTGAGTGGTGGAGCAGAGCTGGGTTTCAGGAGATAGCCAAAGGCGCGAGATGAAGAGCTGCGTGATTCAATCTGTTCGAACCATCGACGCGCGCTTTGCATTGCCTGCTGGGGCTGGTACCGACGCTGTTCACACCGACCCTGAATACTGCATGGCCGTGACGCGATTGGCGAGCGACAGGCAGATTTCCGGGACCGGAATTGCGCTTACGCTTGGCAATGGAAACCGGTTAGTATGCGAAGCTATCGATTTGCTGGCGAAGCCGCTTGCCGGCCTGGAAATTAACGAGTTGATGTCGAACTTCGGAAAGTTCTCCCGCCGGCTCGCGGACGATCCGTCTCTGCGCTGGCTTGGACCGCATAAAGGAGTCGTTCACCTCGCACTCGCCTCACTCACCAATGCGTGCTTCGATCTGTGGGCTAAGAGCCGCGGGGTTCCTTTGTGGAAACTGTTGCTTGACTTGACTCCGGAGGAAATCGTCGCGGTTCTGGACCTTAGCTACGTCGAGGACGCATTGAGCGAGCAAGACGCGCTCGGGATTTTGCGTGTGAACGCCGCAACTCGCGACCTTCGCAAGCCAATCCTCCAGAGCGGGTATCCAGGCTATGACACCTCTATCGGGTGGATGGCCTATGACGACGTAAAGGTTCGCGAACTCACGGCGCGTGCCATTGACCGTGGCTTTGGCGCCTTCAAGCTGAAGGTTGGATCAGCGGATGAATCGCGCGACCTGCGCCGTGCTGCCATGCTGCGCGAGCAGGTCGGCGAGGCTGGAATTTTGATGTTCGACGCCAACCAGCATTGGAACTTACCGGACGCAAGCCGCATGTGTCGAGAACTCGGGCAGTTCAAGCCGCTATGGATAGAAGAGCCAACGCACCCGGACGATGTCTACGCGCATGTGGTTCTGGCACGCGAAATCGCACCTGTAAGAATCGCAGCGGGTGAGCACATACCCAATCGCGTCCTCTTCAAGAACTTTCTCCGCTACGGAGGAGTACATTTCGTCCAGGCAGATTGCACCAGGCTCGCAGGTGTCAGTGAGTTTCTCACCGTCAGCTTGATGGCCAGGAAGATTGGTCTGCCAATCGTGCCCCACGTCGGCGACATGGGGCAGCTACATCAGCACCTGGTGCTCTTCAATCACGTCGCTCTCGATCATGAAGCAATCTTTCTCGAACACATCCCGCATCTCAAAGATCACTTTGTTTTCCCCGCGCAGGTTAGCGGTGGCTTCTACAAAACACCTCTGGAGCCGGGCGCATCCTCTGACATGATCCTGAACGCGAGCGAGCATGGATAGATGGTCCCTTCTCTGCCTATAGGCATCGCGCTCACCCTGCTTGCGGGGTTGATGTCGGGCAACTGCATGTTGCCCTTGAAATTCAATCGACGTTGGAAGTACGAGAACACCTGGCTCGTGTTCAGCGTCGTCTCTCTGGTCATACTGCCTTGGGCACTTGCGCTCGGTCTTGTCGACCATATTTTCCAAACCTACCGTAGCCTTTCCTGGTTCCAGATCGCGGTCCCATTCCTCTTCGGAATTGGATGGGGAATCGCCCAGGTTCTCTTCGGGATCTCGGTCCTACGCTTGGGGCTCGGGCTCGCCTACGCCATCATTGTCGGACTGGGCGCTCTTCTCGGCACACTGGTCCCGTTATTCGTTCAGCATCGTTCTCAAGTGGGTGAAACTGCATTGGTCGAGATCCTCGCCGGCGTGGCCGTCATGATCGCTGGGATCGCCCTGTCAACGCGTGGCGGCCAGATTCGAGAGCGACATACGATCGAGACCGAGGGGTGCGGGCCTAAGCCGTCGACCCCGCCCGCGAACCAATACCTTGGTGCAGTCCTGCTCGCGATCTTGTGTGGCGTCATGGCGCCCATGCTCAATTTTTCCTTCGCCTTCGGCCAGGACATCGCACATCAGGCAGTAGTACTCGGCAACACTGAACTACACGCGGCCTATGCGGTTTGGCCAGTTGGATTGGCGGGAGGATTGCTACCCAACATCGCCTACAGTCTTTACCTGCTGCAAAAAAATAGAACCTGGGCTCGATTTACGTTGGACTCGGCGGACATATTCCGGGCAATTCTCATGGGTGCGCTGTGGATGGGAGCCTTCGCGCTCTACGGCATGAGTTCCAGCTATCTTGGTGCGCTTGGAACCTCGATCGGCTGGGGACTATTCCAGATTTTCATGATCATGACAGCGACGCTGTCGGGCGTCGTCACCGGTGAATGGACGAGAGCTCCGGCCTCAGCGAAGCTGTTACTGACATCCGGCTTTGTTTGCCTGGCCGTCGCCACCACATTGCTGGCAACGGGGAATCGGTGAAAAGGTGCGATTCGTGCTGACAGTGTGCTTGCAAGCAAGAATTGTTTAGCCTCTTCTCATTTTGGGGCTAATTCTCCATACCAATAGGCCCGCCGTCACACCACCATCCATAAGGAAGTCGCTCCCGGTGATGAACGCGCCTTCGGGTCCCATGAGGAGCGCACCGACCGTTCCAACCTCGTCCGGTGTGCCGGCTCGTCCAGCCGCAGATACTTCGAGCATCCGCCGATAGCCCGGCCCGCGGTTCTCCATACCTTGCTGTCCGCTCCCATCCCGCCGTCAGGACAGGGACGGGAGCAAACTTGTGTTGGGCGGGCTAGCGGCTGACGAGCTTCTGAAGGTGTGCCGGGTAACGGTCACCCGCTACTTCAATCTCAGAGAGTGCGTCCGAAATGCTGCGCAGATCGTCGGCAGTCAGCTCTACGGTAACCGCTCCGACGTTTTCTTCCAGCCGTTGCAGCTTGGTAGTTCCAGGGATCGGGACAATCCATGGCTTCTGGGCGAGGAGCCAGGCCAAGGCAATCTGAGCGCGGGTCACGTTCTTTGCCTCAGCGAGTTTGCCGAGCACTTCCACTAACCCTTGATTGGCCTTGCGATTTTCCGCAGTGAAGCGCGGAACGACATTGCGAAAGTCTGTGCTGTCGAAAGTCGTACTCGCGTTGATAGCGCCTGTAAGAAAGCCCTTACCGAGAGGGCTGAACGGGACAAATCCGATGCCCAGCTCCTCGAGCGTTGGGAGGATCTCCTTCTCGGGCTCCCGCCACCAGAGCGAGTATTCGCTCTGAAGTGCGGCGACCTGCTGGACCGCGTGAGCACTGCGAATGCTTGCGGCGCTCGCTTCCGACATTCCGAAGTGCTTGACCTTGCCTTGGGCGATCAGTTCCTTCACAGTGGCGGCCACGTCTTCCATGGGGACCTCCGGGTCGACCCGATGCTGGTAGAGGAGGTCGATCACATCGGTCTTCAAGCGCTTCAGAGCCGCTTCGGTCATATTGCGGATGTTCTCCGGCTTGCTGTTCAGCCCAGCACTTGGCTTGCCGTCAATAAATCCGAACTTGGTGGCGATGACCACCTTGTCTCGGACTGGCGCCAGCGCCTCACCAACAACCTCTTCGTTCAGGTAAGGGCCATACGCTTCCGCGGTATCGAAGAAGGTAACGCCACTCTCAAACGCAGTCCGAATCAGCTTGATCGCCTGATCTTTCTCTGTCGCTGGACCGTAGCCGTAGCTGAGGCCCATGCAACCCAATCCCAGCGCTGAAACCTCCAGGGTGCTCTTTCCCAATGTGCGTTTCTGCATCGGTTTCTCCTTCTTTGAACTCGGTTGTTTGTCGTTGACGGAAGAGCTCATCTGGATGCTGTTCCGAAGACCTTAGTTGGGTTTTGAAGTGCGCCATCCCAATGCCACCAGCGCCGATTACAACAACGACTTCAGTCTTCATCCAGTTCTCTCCCATGGATCGCCCGTTCGTCCTGCCACTCTGAAGCGACCAAGATCCGCCCGCGTCCAACATTTTCAAACTTAGTCGCTGGCGTGCTTTGCTGCGCAGCAAAGCACGCCAATCACACTACAGAGTGCGCCAATGTTTCGCAGCGGAAATCCCAGCTCCCACTAATCGATACGGCGCGATGTACTGAGGAGACGACGCGCTTGGGTGGGCCGCGGCCATTCGTCAGCTGGAGTCGTGACTGGCCCACGATTACGACGGCCGCGAGACCGTAGGCCGCCAGATGCCCTCGCCTTTGCAATTGCCCACTGTGCTTGCGGCAGACTCAAGGCGCTCACCTATGGATTTAGATACTGCTGGCGTCGGCGATTGCGCGGTTCACGATATGCAACACTGCGAAGGATTTACAGCCATTGTGACAAATTTATGAAGGCGTCTCGCGACCAATACGACCATGACAGAAATGCATATTCCTCTTCAAAGGAAACAGCTTATGCTCAAACACATGAAAGCCCCCCAACCGGGAGGCTCTCATGCCGAAGTTGCTAAGTCGTTGATTCTAAATGGTGGCCAGAGACGGGATCGAACCGCCGACGCCGGCCTTTTCAGGGCCGCGCTCTACCACTGAGCTATCTGGCCTCGGGTAACCCAAGGGCGCTGCTTCGGCTTAAGTTGTGTCTGAGTCTGCGGCTTCAGGCGGAGGGCCCGGTCAGGTCAGCAACTGCGCACAAGCAACAAACGTCAGTATAACAATCGCATCGCAGCGCGCAAATTCCTTGTCGTACACTTGAAACGCCACCTGCCTCTCAGACCATGTCCCTTCACCGTCCCTCGATGCTCCTGGCCGTTTCCACCCTGCTGTTCTGCCTGCTGCCTACTGCCCTTGCCCAGCCGCAACCAGCCATACAGAATGGCGAAACCCGCGCCGCCCGAGCCCTCGAGCAGGCCCGCCGGCAAGGTCCCCTCGCTCTATACGCTTTCTTCGAGCACATGCCCAAGGGCGCCGATCTGCATACTCACCTGGCGGGCGCCGTATATGCGGAAACCTTCATCCGTGAGGCTGCGGACGATAACCTCTGTATCAACTCCAAAACCCTCACTCTGTACAAGCCCGCGGCCACCACGCGCGGCCTTCCCCCTCAGCCCGTTTGTGGCGACGAAGGCGAGCCCGCAACCAACGCTCTCACCCATCAGAACCTCTACGATCAGCTCATTGACAAGTACTCCATGCGTACGTTCGTTCCCGTCACCGGGGAGTCGGGTCACGATCATTTCTTTGCGCCTTTTGATGAGTTTCAGGCCGTCGAGAATCCCAGCCACGTGGGGGAATGGGTGGATGAACTGGCGACTCGTGCCGCCGAGCAGAACGAGCAATATCTTGAAATCATGCATACGCCGACCTTCGCGCCGGCCCTGGCTCTGGCTGGGAACCTGGGGCCCATCGACCTGCAGACAGACTTCGCCCACCTGCGACAGCAGTTGCTCGACGCCGGCCTGCGAAAGTACCTGCCCGCCATGCAAGCGGAATTCGAAGACGGCGAACGTAGCCGCCGCGAGCGGGAGCATTGCCCAACCCGTAGTCAAGCCGCTCCAGCCTGCGAAGTTGAGGTGCGCTTCCTCTACCAGGTGCTGCGCGCGTTGCCCTCACCCGCAGTCTTTATCCAGCTGGTCTGCGGTTTCGAGCTTGCCTCCGAAAACTCGCTGGTCGTAGGCATCAACATGGTGCAGCCGGAAGACCGGCGGGTGATCCTGGCGAACTACCGGCTGCAAATGCAGATGGTCCATGCACTCCATCTGCTCTATCCCAAAGTCCATATCACCCTGCATGCGGGCGAGCTTTCGCCGGGAATGGTGCCACCCGATGATCTACGATTCCACGTCCGCTCCGCGGTGGAAGTGGCCAATGCAGAACGCATCGGTCATGGCGTCGATGTAATGCAGGAAGACCACCCTTACGATCTGCTCAAGGAGATGGCAGCCAGGCGAATCATGACGGAGATCAATCTCACCAGCAACGATGTAATCCTTAACGTCAAGGACGCAGACCATCCCCTGCCTTTGTACCGTCTCTATCACGTGCCGGTCGCGCTCTCCACCGATGATGAAGGCGTCTCGCGTATCAATCTGACCCACGAATATGTCCGTGCCGCGATCTCATACCCGCTCACCTACAGCGACTTCAAAAACATGGTGAGGACCGGCCTCGAACACAGCTTCCTGCCTGGCCAGAGCCTTTGGGAGCAATCAGGCCCGTGGGAGGACTACACCCACGTCCGCGCCGCCTGCCGCGCGCAACTTGGCCGCGAGCAGGCCACAGGAGAATGCCCAGCCTTGCTTGGGGGCAGCGAAAAAGCACGCCAGCAATTCGAGCTCGAGCGGCGTTTCCACGCTTTCGAAAGCACCTTCTAGCCACCTTGCACTTCCGGCCTTTGGGTCAACCCCCGCCTGCCTCAAGCGTTCCTTGGCGATCCTTTCATGATCGGCATTTAAACTGCAGAAGCAGCGCATGCGCATTGTTCTCACCAGCTTCGGCACGCTCGGCGACATTCATCCGCTCATAGCGCTGGCACTCGAGCTTCGGCAGCGAGGCCACACTCCTGTTCTGGCTGTTCCCGAACTCTTTCGCTCCAAAATCAGCTCGCTGGGACTGGAATTCGCTGCCGTCGGCCCGATCCTCGATCCCGAGGACAACCAGCTGGTCGCCATGTTGATGGACATTCGCAAGGGAACAGAGCGCACGTTGCGCGAGATATTGTTCCCCGCCATTCGCCAAAGCTACCGCGAGTTGCTCGCCGCCGTCGAGGCCAATGGAGGCGCCGATCTGATGCTGGCCGGAGAGCTGGTCTATCAGGCCCCCATCGTCGCCGAGGTCACCGGCATTCCCTGGGCCTCGCATGTGCTCGCGCCGCTTTCCTTTTTTTCCCGCTACGATGCGCCCGTGTTGCCTCCATATCCCATGTTGGCGCGGCTCCAGCCAGCCCTTCCCGGAATGGGAAGAGTCATTGCACGATTTGCGCGCTGGGTCACGCGGAGCTGGCCAGAGCCGATCTATCAGCTTCGTTCCGAGCTGGGTTTGGGCCGCGGTCCGGATCCCATCTTTGAAGCCAAGCACTCTCCCTATTTGGTTTTGGCCATGTTTTCCCCGTTGCTGGGCGAGCCTCAACCAGACTGGCCTGTTGCCACCAAGGTGACCGGCTTTGCCTTTTACGATGGTGACGCTGGTCAGCGGGCTCTACCCCCGGAGGTCGAACGCTTCCTGGAGCAAGGGCCTCCTCCGCTGGTCTTCACCTTGGGTTCAGCCGCAGTTCTCGATGCTGGCGACTTCTATCAGCAGAGCGCGTTGGCCGCCGGTTTGACTGGCCAGCGTGCCGTGCTCCTGGTGGGCAGCGATCCGCGCAACGTCCCGCAGCAGGTTCCGCAGCATGTGTGCGTCGCTCAGTATGCTCCCTATTCCAGGCTCTTCCCTCACGCTTCGGTCATCATCCACCAGGGCGGCGTAGGCACAACTGCGCAGGCATTGAGTTCCGGCAAACCAATGCTGGTAATGCCCTACAGCCACGATCAACCGGATAACGCCCGCCGCGTTCGCCGCCTGGGCGTAGCTCGCGTGATCAGGCGCCGCCGTTACACGGCCGAGCTGGCAGCCCGCAAAATCACGCTGTTGCTGGAAAACACCCGTTTGCGGCAACGGGCGGCCCGCATCGGATCGCTGCTGCACAAGGAAGATGGTGTGAAGGCAGCCTGCGACGCCCTCGAAGCACTGGGCAAAACGCCACCCAAAGCACTCACCCGTCCAACGTAACGCAGGCAGACAAGCGCCTCAGTAAAATAAATCACCATGCCTGATGATTTAGCACTGAGGCTCCTTGCCGGTGCCCTGCCACAGCTCGAGGCCTCTTTCCGCAATCTACCGCCACCCCACCCCAACGACTCATCCGCGTTGGACGCCATGGCTGCAGTGTTGACCCAGGTTGCCCAGCGTATGGCGGACAACTACCCCTACTTCCATCCCTTGTACGCCGGGCAGATGCTCAAACCACCCCATCCCCTGGCACGTGCCGCTTATGCGCTCGCCATGTACATCAACCCCAACAATCACGCACTCGACGGCGGCCGTGCCAGCTCATCCATGGAGATAGAAGCTGTCCGCGAGATCGCCCGCATGTTTTCCTGGACAGAGTTTCTCGGACACCTCACCAGCGGAGGCACTTTCGCCAACCTGGAGGCACTCTGGATCGCCGCTCAGCTTTCTCCCGGCAAACGCGTCCTGGCTTCCGAACAAGCCCACTACACCCATAGCAGAATCAGCAGCGTTCTGGGTTTGCCCTTCGCCGCCGTGCCTGCCGACGATCGAGGCCGCATGGATATAGGCGCCCTCGAGTCAACATTACGAAAGGGAGACGTTGGCACTGTGGTGGTAACACTGGGCGCAACCGCTACCGGCGCCGTTGACCCCCTGCATAAAGTGTTGGCCCTGCGTGACACCCATGCCTTTCGCATACACGTCGATGCTGCTTACGGCGGATATTTCACCCTCGTACCAAACCTGGCAGAAGAGGCGGCCCGGGCCTTCGCCTGCATTGCGCAGGCCGACTCCATCGTGGTCGACCCTCACAAACACGGACTGCAGCCGTATGGCTGTGGGTGCATCCTGTTTCGCGACCCGGCCGTCGGGCGCTTCTATAAGCATGACTCGCCTTACACCTACTTCACTTCGAGCGATCTTCATCTGGGCGAAATCACCCTGGAGTGTTCGCGCGCGGGGGCTTCCGCCGTCGCCTTATGGGCAACCCAGCAGCTGTTGCCACTCATCGCAGCGGGTGAGTTTGCTAACGGGTTAGCTTCCAGCCGGGAGGCGGCGATGCTCCTGCACCAGAAAATCAGTGCGGATGACCGGTTCGTTTCTCCCTTCGCGCCGGAGCTCGACATCCTGGTGTGGGCCGTGCGCGCTGCCACTGTGACTGCATCGTCCCGGTTAGCGCAGGAAATCTTCGCCGCCGCCGCCCGCAAGGATCTTCATTTGGCCCTGGCCCAGCTTCCCTGCAGCTTTTTCCCCGCCGGTTCCTGGCCGGATCAGCATCAGCATAAGACCGTGACCTGCCTCCGTTCCGTGTTGATGAAGCCGGAACATTTGTCCTGGATTCGGGAAATCTGGAGCAGACTCAGCCAGGTAACGGCTGAGGTACTGGTAGAGCCCGTCGCCCCGGCAATCGCTCCGTAAATTTTCGTTGTTCACGTCCTGGAAATGGAAATGCCTAAAACGTGCTCCCACAGAAGCACTAGATCGTTCGACGGAAGTGTCAGTTCGATTCGTGATAAAAGCCAGGCAGTCGATGGTTAGAATAGACAAAACTTCGGAAAAAACGGAACACTTGGCGGAGTTTTTGGGCACCAGTTGGCTAAGGGCTTACGCTTGCAGCTTTTTGAGTTGAACTTCTTGCGAACGGACGCGCACTCATAGGGAGATAAGCAGGATGCATTTTTCGAACCAGCAAATCGATTTTTCCTCGATGGGCCTCCCGGAACGCGGAGGCACAGTAGCTTACTTTTCGATGGAAATCGCCATCTCCCCGGATATGCCTACCTACAGTGGGGGACTCGGTGTTCTGGCAGGAGACACGATGCGGTCCGCAGCTGATCTTGGCCTGGGGCTATGCGCCGTAACCCTGCTGCACCGCAAAGGATATTTTCAGCAACATCTCAGCGCCCAGGGAATTCAGTCCGCTGAAGATCAACCCTGGCCGATCGAAAAACTTTTACGGCTCGAAAAGCCGCTGGTCCAGGTGACCATCGAGGATCGTCCGGTGATGGTCCGCGCTTGGCGATATGACCTGGAAGGAGTCGCCGGGCACACCATCCCCATCTACCTCCTCGATACTGATTTGCCCCAGAATGACCCTCGTGATCGTGAGCTCACCGATCACCTCTACGGTGGAGATACGGACTATCGCTTGCGCCAGGAGGCCATCCTGGGCATCGGTGGTGTGCGCATGCTCGAGGCTCTGGACTACGACGTGACCGTCTACCACATGAATGAAGGTCACGCGGCACTTTTGACTGTCGGTTTGATGGAGCTTCAATTGGGTGGCGACCTTAATCGGGCCATTGATGAGCGGGATACGCAGGCGGTTCGAAGCCGTTGCGTATTTACCACCCACACCCCGGTCCCCGCCGGCCATGACCGCTTTTCCATGGAGCAGGCCAACCGCATTCTCGGTCGCGATGTCACCAACCTGCTGCAGCGCATGGGCGGCTGTCACGACGGAATGCTCAACATGACGTACGTTGCCCTGGCTTCGTCGCGCTTCGTCAACGGCGTTGCCATGCAGCACGGCAAGATCTCGCGGGAAATGTTTCCCGAATACTCCATCGATGCCATCACCAATGGAGTGCACGCCGCCACCTGGACCGCTGCTCCGATGCAGGCCATCTTTGATCGCACCATCCCGCGCTGGCGCAAAGACAATTTCCAGTTTCGTTACGCCATCGACGTGCCTCTTCGCGAAATCGAGAAGGCGCATGCTCAGTCCAAGCGCATGCTGATTGAGGCGGTTGCCGAGAGAACCGGGATCACGCTGCGCAGCAACGTCTTCACCATTGGTTTTGCTCGCCGCGTAGCCACGTACAAACGGGCCGACCTGCTGCTGAGTGATCCTGAGCGCCTGGTTGAGTGCGCAGAAAAGTTCCGCGGGCTGCAGATCCTCTTTAGCGGCAAAGCTCACCCCCATGATGAACCGGGCAAAAAACTGATCCAGGAGATTTTCGAAGTAGCAGCCAGGCTTGAGTCCGATGCGCTCAAGATCGTCTACCTGGAAAACTACGAATGGAGACTTGCATCGATGCTCACGGCAGGCGTCGATCTTTGGCTCAACACGCCTCGCCGTCCCTTCGAGGCTTCCGGCACAAGCGGCATGAAGGCGGCGCTCAACGGCGTTCCCAGTCTGAGTGTTCTCGACGGCTGGTGGGTCGAAGGCTGGATCGAAGGCGTTACCGGCTGGGCCATACCGGATAGTGATACTCAGGAGCAGGAAGTTGCCAGTCTTTATGACCGTTTGGAATCGACGATTCTTCCGCTCTACTACGGCAATCCTGACCAATGGCGCGCCGTCATGCGCTCTACCATCGCCCTCAACGGCTCCTTCTTCAACACCCATCGCATGCTGCAGGAGTACATTTCAAACGCCTACTATCCCAACAGGGCCATCGGTATTTCCAGCGATGCCCTGGAGTCCGCGCTAGCCAAGTAGACGAGCCTTTGGCTCTACTCCCAACACCAATCGAAGGGTGGGATGCACAAATCTCATCCTTCGACGTCTCACAAGAGCAGACAGAACCTTCACCCCGTTTCTTGTTTGCCTGCTTGTGAATCGAAGCGTCTCCGCTCGACATCTCTCATCCGCAGAAGAACCGCCACAATCCGTTGGCTCCCGTTTCAATGGAGCAAAAACGTATAATTTAAATCAGGCTGCGAGTTTGCCAGAGCCCCCGTTTCTTCTAAGAGAGGGCTCAGCAACGCCTCCTAACAGCCTAGGATCTTGAAAAACGCTCGCGCTAGATTCGTCCTTTTTCTTTGACCTGACCCTGGCTGGTTTAGCTTTGCCGCCTACCCACCCCTTCTGCCGGGTCTTTCCCGCCGGAAGGAACGTCCTAGGAGTGAGCTAGCAAAATGTGGATTGTTCGTCTTGCGCTGCGGCGTCCCTATACTTTCGCCGTCTTCGCGCTCTTATTGCTGATTTTGGGGCCGCTCTCGATCATCAACACCCCAACCGACATTTTCCCCAACATCGATATCCCCGTAGTAAGCATCGTGTGGCAGTACCAGGGCCTTTCCGCCGTGGATATGGCCAACCGCATCGTCACCCTGACCGAGCGCACGCTGACCACCACGGTCGACAATATCGACCACATCGAGTCGCAATCCCTGGTAGGCGTTGCCGTGGTGAAGGTGTATTTCCAGCCCAAGGTTACGTTGGCCACGGCCATCGCACAGATCACGGCAGTTTCGCAAACTCAGTTGCGCCAGCTACCCCAGGGGACAACACCGCCTCTGATCATCACCTACACCGCGTCCAGTGTGCCCATTCTGCAGCTTGGTCTCTCCGGCCAGGGCCTCTCCGAACAGCAGCTCAATGACTACGGCCTGAATTTCATTCGCACGCAATTCGCCACCATCGAGGGCGCCGAAAGTCCCTACCCCTACGGCGGTAAGCAGCGACAGGTACAGGTGGACCTGGATTTGCAGGCGCTGCAGGCCCGAGGACTTTCCCCCAACGACGTAGTCAATGCCATCGGCGTCCAGAATCTGATTCTGCCCTCCGGAACCGTTAAAGTGGGGTCCTTCGAGTACCAGCTGGCCACCAATAGCGCCCCGACGACCATCCAGGGCCTGAACGATCTTCCCATCAAGAGCGTGAATGGCGCCATTGTTTACATGCACGATGTTGCCCATGTGCGCGACGGTTTTCCGCCGCAAACCAACATTGTCCGCGTAGATGGACAACGCGCCAGCCTAATGAGTGTGCTGAAAAACGGCGACGTCTCGACTCTGGACGTCATTTCCAGAATCCGGGCCTTGCTGCCGATTATTGCCAGCCAGTTGCCGCCACAATTGCGTATTACACCCCTGTCGGATCAGTCGATCTTTGTGCGTGGCGCTATCGAAGGTGTGGTGCGTGAGGGCCTCATCGCCGCCTGCCTCACCGCTGTCATGATCCTGGTCTTTCTCGGCAGCTGGCGCAGTACGGTCATCATCGCTGTTTCCATCCCTCTTTCCATCCTCGTCTCGCTGATTCTGCTGGGGGCCCTGGGCGAGACCATCAATATCATGACCTTGGGCGGCCTGGCGCTGGCCGTCGGCATCCTGGTCGACGACGCCACGGTAGAAATCGAAAACATTAACCGTAATCTGGAAGAAGGCAAAGAGGTAGAGCAAGCCATCCTCGATGGCGCAGCGCAGATTGCCGTCCCCGCTTTTGTCTCCACCCTTTCGATCTGCATCGTCTTTGTGCCCATGTTCTTCATGGGCGGCGTGGCCAAGTATCTCTTTGTGCCTTTGGCCGAAGCGGTGATCTTTGCCATGCTGGCGTCTTATTTCCTTTCCCGCACCGTGGTTCCCACCATGGCCAAGTACCTTCTGCAGGAGCATGACCAGGCCGGCGAGCAGCAGAAGCGCCGGAGCCGCAACCCACTGGTTCGAGCCCAGCTGGCATTCGAGCACAGGTTTGAGCAGCTTCGTATTTTCTATTTCCGCCTGCTGCAGCTCGCCATCGGCCACAGCGCGATTTTTCTTATTCTTTTCTTCGCTTTTACGGTCGGCTCCTTTGCGCTGTTGTATCCGTGGCTGGGTCAGGACTTCTTTCCCTCTGTGGACGCGGGGTCGTTCAAGCTTCACCTGCGCGCCCACACCGGCACTCGGATCGAAGAAACAGCGCGGCTGTGCGATGAGGTCGATGGCGCCATTCGCAGGGAGATCCCAAAAAGTGAACTGGTCAGCATCATCGACAACATTGGCATTCCCTATTCCGGTTTGAATCTCTCCTACACCAGCACCGGTGTCGTCGGCGCAGCGGACGCCGACATCACGGTGCAGCTGTCCGAAAAGCACCATCCCACCGATATTTACGTGCAGCACCTGCGGGCTAAGCTGGGCGCCCAGTTCCCCGGCACCATCTTCTACACTTTGCCCGTGGACATGGTGACCCAGATTCTTAACTTTGGCTTGCCGGCTCCGATTGATATCCAGGTAATCGGCAACAATTTGCAAGGAAACCGCCAATTTATCGATCGCTTATTCAGAGATATTATCTACGTGCCGGGGACAGCCGATCTTCACATCCAACAGCCCTTCAATAATCCGCATTTCTTGATCGATGTGAACCGCTCCAAGGCACAGGACATCGGGCTGACCCAGCGGGATGTGGCCGGCAGTCTGCTGGTCGCGACCAGCGGCAGCTTCCAGACCACTCCGACGTTCTGGCTCGATCCAAGAAACGGTGTCAGTTACAACATCGCCGCCCAGGCCCCGCAATACACCTTGCAGTCGCTTGCCGATCTTGAAAACGTCCCGGTGACCACGCCCGGTGCGACGAATACCATTATCCCGAATCCGAACCTATCGGTTGGGGCAACCAACCTGATCCCGGTGACCACGGGTGCTGCTCCTTCGAACGCGCCCGGAGTGCAGCCGATCCAGATTCTGGGCAACGTGGCCAGCCTCGTCCGGGGTGCGGAGCCGGCCACGGTAAGCCACTACAATATTGCGCCGGTGCTCGATATCTACGGCAACGTGGTGAACAGCGATTTGCGCAGTGTCTCAGATAAGATTTCTCAGATCGTCGCCCAACACCGCAAGGAGCTGCCCCGGGGTTCGCAGATCGTGGTTCGCGGCCAGGTGCAGACGATGAACTCCTCATTTATTGGGTTGACCAGCGGCCTGGCCTTTTCGATCCTGTTGGTTTATCTGCTCATCGTGGTGAATTTCCAATCGTGGCTCGACCCCTTCATGATCATCGCCGCGCTGCCCGCGGCACTGTCCGGGATCGTGTGGATGTTGTTCATCACCGGAACGCATATCAGCGTTCCTGCGCTGACCGGTTCCATCATGACCATGGGCGTGGCCACGGCGAATTCCATTCTGGTGATCAGTTTCGCCCGCGAGCAGATGGAGGAGACTGTAGGCGATGCCCGCGCCGCCGCGCTGCGTGCCGGGTACACACGCTTTCGTCCGGTGATCATGACCGCGCTCGCTATGATCATCGGCATGATACCCATGGCGTTGGGTTTGGGCGACGGCGGCGAACAAAATGCCCCGCTCGGCCGGGCAGTCATCGGTGGATTGCTGTTTGCCACCACGGCCACGCTGTTCTTCGTGCCCACATTTTTTAGTGTGATCCATGGATGGCTTGGGCGGCGTCGCCAGAGCGCGGCCGCAGCCCCGAGCGCAGCGGATCTGGAAGAGTAGAAAGATGGGAGATAGGGTGGAAACCAATCAGGAAAGAAGAGACCAGCCGTCGCAACCGGCGAATGAAGCTTCCCACATGCCTTCAGACGCCCCGCCTCTCTCCGGCCGGGTCGCCGTGCTTGCACTCGTGCTTCTTATGATCGTGACGGTGGTGGTGGCGGTCACCGGGATCGTACCCCGGGTACGCGCCCGCACCAGGCTCAAGGACGAGACCGATGCGCTCGCCGCTCCCTATGTCGTGGCCAATCCGCCGAAGCAAGGCAAGACCGCCCAGGAAATTATTTTGCCTGCGAACATTTACGCCTACAGCGATGCCTCACTCTACGCGCGCACGGACGGTTATCTCAGCAAGTGGTATTTCGATATCGGCGCCCACGTCCGTGAAGGGCAGTTGCTGGCAGTCATCAGTTCCCCTGAAGTGGACAAGCAACTGCTGCAGGCACGTGCGGATTTGGCTACGGCCGACGCCAACGCCGGCCTGGCCAAGATCAACTCCACCCGCTACCAGGGATTGCTCACGCAAAACGCCGTGTCCAAGCAAGATACGGATACGTTCGTCAGCCAGGCGCAATCCACCAGCTCCGCAGTCAGGTCTGCCCAGGCCAACGTGCAGCGTCTGGAGGAGCTGCAGTCGTTCGAAAAGATTTATGCGCCTTTTAGTGGAGTGATCACCGCCCGCAATGTCGATGTCGGACAATTAATCAACGCTGGGAGTGGCACGACGCAGTTGTTTCGCATTTCCTCCATTAACGTGTTGCGTGTCTACGTCAATGTTCCGCAGATTTATTCTCAAACCGCGGTTCCCGGCACCAGCGCGCTACTTACGTTTAGCGAATTTCCCGGCCAGTCGTTTACCGGCAAGCTGGTGCGCACGGCGAGGGCGATCGATCCCAGCTCACGAACCCTGCTGGTAGAGATCGATGTCGATAATCGGGACGGAAAACTCATGCCCGGGGCCTACGCCCAGGTCCACATGAATGTGCACAACGAAATCGTGCCCATGATTATTCCCGTCTCCGCTCTTATCTTTCGCACCGAAGGATTGCAGGTGGGTACGGTGGTGAAGGGATCCAACGGAGATCAGGCTAAGCTGGTCCAGGTGACGCTGGGGCAGGATGATGGATCTACGGTGCAGGTGATCCAAGGGCTCAACGCTGAATCGCAAGTGATCCAGAATCCGCCGGATTCATTGATCGACGGGGAACCCGTCCACCTAGTTCAACCGGGCAAAGCGGGGGAGGAAAACGGGAGCACGACGGAATGAAGCGTCGAGATACCTATTTCGGTATTGGGAGCCTTCTGGCTCTGCTGGTTTCCGGCTGCACCGTTGGGCCCAACTACCGTAAGCCCGACGCGCCTACGGCTCCTGCCTTTAAGGAGAGCGCCGTGGTCCCTCCACCCGATCTTCCCGCGGGTGGATGGAAACAGGTGGCGCCCAATGACAGCGCGATGCGGGCCAATTGGTGGGAAATCTATCAGGACCCGCAATTGGACAAGCTGGAGGAGCAGGTTGCCGTTTCCAACCAGACGCTCAAGGCGTCCTATGAGCAGTACATGCAGGCCAGGGCCGCCATTCAGTTCTATCGTTCCCAGTATTATCCGACGGTGCAGGTTGGTCCTTCGGCAACACGCGAACGCCAGTCGCAAAACCGTCCGCTGTACGTTCCCGGCAGCAAAACTACCTACAACGACTTGTTCCTTCAGGGGCAAGTCTCCTGGGAGCCTGATCTCTGGGGCAGCGTCCGCAGGCAGGTGGAATCGCAGCGGGCAACCACGCAGGCCACAGCCGCCGACCTGGCGAACGTCGATCTCAGCCTGCGCTCCGAGCTAGCCACTGATTATTTCGAATTGCGCGGCCTCGATACCCAGCAGCGCTTGCTCGACAATACCGTGCTGCAATATGAGCAGTACCTGGCGTTGACCAAGGCCCGGTTCGCCGGTGGAGTCGCCACCGACGCCGATGTCGCCCTGGCGCAAACCCAGCTTGACCAGACTCGTGCCCAGGCTATCGACGTTGGGGTTGCGCGCGCGCAGTATGAGCACGCCATCGCTACCCTCACGGGTACCCCGGCATCCAGTTTCTCCCTCGCCTTCGCTCCGTTAGACCTGCCGTTACCCCAGGTACCAGTCGGCGTGCCTTCGCAATTGCTGGAGCGGCGTCCCGACGTTGCCGCAGCAGAACGGCGCGCCAACGCAGCCAATGCCCAGATTGGGATTGCCATTGCGGCCTATTACCCTACCATCAACATTTCCGGCACAGGTGGCTTTGAAAGCAAGAACGCCGGTACTTTAATCCAGGGACCAAGCTCGCTCTGGTCGTTAGGCGGCTCGGCGGTCGAGTTGCTCTTCGATGCCGGCCGTCGTCATGCGCTCACCGAAGAGGCACGAGCCAGCTATGAGGTGAACGTGGCCAATTACCGGGAAACGGTGTTGCAAGCCTTCCAGGAGGTCGAAGACAATCTTTCCGGTCTGCGAATTTTGAACAGCGAATCGGTGGCCCAGCTGCGTGCGGTTGAGTCTGCTCAGCGATCAACCAGTATCTCCACCAACCGCTACAAGGGCGGCGTGACCACATACCTTGAAGTCATCATCGCGCAGACAACCCAGTTAGCGAATGAACGAACCGCGGCTGACATCACCACCCGCGAATTTGCCGCCAGCGTGCAGCTCGTCAAAGCCCTGGGCGGCGGCTGGGACACAACCAAACTACCCACTACCCCCTAGAGACTTACTTCGCTTAGTTCGCTTGGTTCGCACTTTTCTACAGACCCAGATAGCAAGTCCGGGGGGGGCTTTTCACGCTTATTGCGCGTTTTTGGCACTTTTTTGCAAGACGTGACCAGGCGGGAAGTAATACGGCGACTCTACATCTCGGCAGTTTTCCCCCTCCCGCTAACCACTCCAACCTGAGCCATCCCTCTCCCCTTGTCATCCCGACCGAAGGGAGGGATCTGCAGTGCGCCCTGCGGCTTTCTCTAATCCTTCGTGGGAATCCGTCCCGGATGAATCATCCATTCGGAATGAAATCTTTGCTCACGACCCGGCTTCGCCATGCCTGGTCTGCGCACTCGTTTGTCCAATAACGTCGAGCCAAAAAATCCGCCGGCCAATTTCACAGCTCCGGTTTCAGCCGTCCCTACCGGACTCGCCCAGAGTTTTTCCGCAGCCCCCGGAGTTCACGCCGGAGGCGCGGACGGCGAATTAGAGAGCGACCCGGTCGTAAACACCTGCTCCGCCGTTCCACTACCGATGCGATAGATTACAAATTGGCGATCGCTGTCGCTACGCAACTCAAAAACCAGGTCTCCGCGATTGTTTGCTCGTGCATCGACCGCATCGACCAGCCGCATCTTCGGGGTCACATCCAGATGAGCATCATCGGTGACAGTCTTGAACAGCACCTTCGGAACCCCATTGAAATCCGGTTGAGCAATCAGCGTCACATATTTCGTTTTCCCGGCATGATCCTGCGTCTCGCCTGAGAACACAAGGGTAGCGCCGCCACTGAACGTGAGTTCATACGCCTTGAACTGCTCATTCGTAAACACCGGCTTAGGGGGTGCGGGTGGGGTAGCGCTCGCCTTACGCCGAGTCGCTGCGGTGGTCGCCGTATGAGTCCTGGGCTTGGGAGCGGTCTTCGGTGCGGGCGCCGCCGCCGCAATGGCATTACCAGCCGCAATCTCCATTTGCTCCTTCATCTTGGCCGCGTCTCCCGGGTCGGCCCAGAGATAAACGAACGGATGCGCTTCGCGATCACTGGCATCGGACACCGCGATCATCTGCTGTAGGCCCGTAGGAACTCCGGTGAGCTGTGGCGGCTGAAACTCATCCGTAGGTGTCTGCTGGCCGTGCACCATGTGCGGACGATCCGGGTCCGGTCCTCCAATTGCAGTTTCAGGCGCAGCACTGTTGTCGGCACTGCTGGCTGCGGGCGCCGCTGCGGAGGGTTCAGCTCGTCTGCGCAGGGTTGGCCGATCGGGATCGCCGGCCGGTGGGCTACTGGAAGCGGGTGAGTTGCTGGAAGTAGTAGACGAGTCGGTGGAGGTAGAGTTGCCCTTCGAATCTCTGCCCTTGAAATGCGGTCTGCCATCCGAATCGCTTACCACCTGGGGCATATTCCTACCTTGCTTCGGCTTGGCTTTTTTAGCCGGGGCAGCCATCGGTTTCCAAGCACCGTAGCCAAACCAATAACCGTCAACATCCTGCGCCGTGTTGACGTCAAAAAGCCCGCGCGCCACGCCGGCGTTTTCCAGCACGTATTCCGTTCCGGGTTCAAGCGCCAGAGGCTCTGGCCTCGCCAGGTAAAGCCCACCCGGTTGATACTGTTCACCGTCAAAAACAGAAATAGGAATCAGACGACTGGCGCTTGGTTTCGCCTTATCCCCGGTCCACTCCACCACCGCCACCGCCCGGACAGTGGGCGCCGCCTTCTTGTTGGTCTCCATGTGTCCCGGGTACTGCGCCCCTGCGGGCGCAGCCAGCGCAACCAACATCAGCAGGATGTGCGTCCCCTTCATCATCATGGAATAATCTCGTTGCATCGCATCTCGATTTGGAAAAGGACCCTCTTCATGCTAGTGAACGACAAAGTTGCCGACTTCACGCTTCAGACCGAGGAAGATAAAACCGTACACCTGAAGGACTATGCCGGCAAACCGGTGGTGCTTTTTTTCTATCCCCGGGCCGACACTCCCGGTTGCACCATCGAAGCCTGCGGCTTTCGTGACGTCTTCAAGAAGATACAGCAGGCCGGTGCCGTCGTTCTGGGCATCTCCCGTGACACCCCCAAAGCACAGAAAAAATTCAAAGAAAAGTACAACTTGCCCTACACCCTCCTTGCTGATGTAGACGAAGCAGTGTGCAAACAGTTTGATGTTCTCAAGGAAAAGAATATGTACGGCAAGAAAGTGATGGGAATCGAGCGCACCACATTTCTCATCGGGCCCGATCAGAAACTGCTGAAAATCTTCCCCAAAGTAAAGCCGGAAGGTCATGCGGAAGAAGTTCTCGCAGCGGTCAAGGCAGCCCGTGGCTAAGAGCTGTACGAGCGCAGCGATCGTCTCCCGGGACTTTTATCTGGATCCGCCAGACTTGGTCGCGCAAAAGCTGCTGGGCAAACTACTGGTAAGAGGGGCAAAGGTAGGCCGGATCGTCGAGGTAGAAGCCTACTTCGGCGAGTCCGACCCGGCGTCGCACTCCTTTCCCGGCAAGACGGCACGAAACGCCGTGCTCTTTGGCCCCCCGGGCCACGCATATGTTTACTTCATCTACGGTATGCATTATTGCCTGAACGTCTCCTGTGAGCCGGAAGGCCGAGCCGGCGGTGTGCTGTTCCGGGCCCTGGAGCCCATCTGTGGGCTCAAGCTCTCCACTTCCGGTCCTGGAAGACTGTGTAAGGCGTTTGGCATCACGCGGTCCCGGGACAACGGCGTCGACTTCACCTCTCGCTCATCAGACCTGCAGATCCAGGACGATGGCTACCCGGCGAACGACGTCCTGATCACACCCCGCATAGGGATCACCAAGGAAGCCTCTCGTCCAGCCCGCTATCTGCTCGCCGGCAACCCATACGTCTCCAAACAAGCTGGATCCGCTAAACTTTGAGTCGCTGTTCCGGAGAAGACCTATTTGCGGGAGAAACCCAGGTCTCAAAATCGAGACTTGGGCCACCCACCTTCACTTTAACGAAGCCAGTCCCGTCTACAGCAACAAATTGTCGATAAGGCGGGTAGCACCCACGCGCGCAGCGATCGCTGCCAAGCTACCGGGTCTAGCATCCGATACATCCTCGAGCGTCTCCGGGTCGACAATCCGGCAATACTCCACCTGGACTCTAGGTTCTTCCTTCAGAATGCGCTGAGCCTCACCAACCAGCCTGCCGGAATCCATCTCGCCTGCCTGAAATCGCTTCTCAATCGCACGTAGGGCGCGACTTAGAACCAGCGCCTGGCGACGCTCGTCTTCGCTGAGGTTGCGGTTACGCGAGCTCATCGCCAGCCCGTCCGGTTCACGCATTGTGGGGCAAACTTCCAACTCAACCGCAAACCGCAGATCGCACACCATCCTGCGCAGCACAGCAACCTGGGCGGCATCCTTTTGTCCGAAGAAAGCGAAATCGGGAGCAAAGATGTGGAACAACTTCGCCACTACTGTGGCCACCCCACGAAAATGGCCAGGCCGCGACGCTCCATCCAGGCGATCGCTAAGCCCTGCCACCTCTACGAAGGTGCTGGCGCCCGGGGGATACATCTCCTCCACCGAGGGAGCAAACACCATATCCACACCCGCTGCTTCGAGCGTCTGGCAATCCTGCTCAAAAACCCGGGGATAGCTGGCGAAGTCTTCTTTAGGGCCAAACTGGGTGGGATTTACAAAGATGGAAACCGCAACCGCATCGCAACTTTTCTGCGCCGCACGTACCAGGGAGAGATGCCCAGTATGCAGAGCCCCCATGGTAGGCACCAGCCCCACGGTCTTGCCTGCCGCACGAAACCTGGCACACGCCTGGCGAGCCTCAGCGATGGTCCTCAACACCAACATTCACTAGGCCTTGCGCCTCGCCGAGCTTTCTTCCTGGAGCAGAGCCGCCAGCGCGTCTTTGCCCAGATGATAGCTTTCCGCTTCGCCAGGAAAACTGCGTTCCTGCACGTCCTGGCAATACCGCTGGACCGCATCCGTGATCAAGGCGGATGCGTCGGCGTACCGCCTGACGAACTTCGCAGGAGCAGAAAAGGAAAGATTGATCAGGTCGTGCAGCACCAGGATCTGGCCATCGCAATGGGCTCCAGCACCGATGCCGATGGTTGGGATATGCAACGCGCCGGTGATGCGCTGCGCTACCTCAGTCGGGATACCTTCCAGCACCACCGCAAACGCCCCGGCCGCTTCAAGCGCCAGCGCGTCTTTGATCAGGTGATGGATGGCGGCAACCGATTTGCCCTGTACCCGGTAACCGCTCATCCGGTGCACCGACTGCGGCGTAAGGCCGAGGTGGGCCATCACCGGGATCTCCGCGTCCGCAAGCCGCTTCACCAGCTCCAGCCGGCTCGCTCCGCCTTCAAGTTTCACTGCCTGGGCGCCCGATTCCTTGACGAAGCGCGCCGCGTTGGCGATTCCGTCTGCCGTGCTTACGTGGTAAGAGCCGAACGGCATGTCCGCGACCACCATGGCATGCTTGACCGCGCGGCGTACCGCGCGGGTGTGGAGCAGCATCTCGTCCATGGTGACGGGAAGGGTATTCTCATAGCCCATGACCACCATGGCGAGGGAGTCGCCTACGAGAATGATGTCGACCCCCGCCTCGTCTACCAGCCGCGCGGTGGCGTAGTCATAGGAGGTCAAAGCCACGATGGGTGTGCCTTGAGATTTTTTATCCTGGATTGTTTGAATCGTCACTCGGGACGTCCGGGCAGACGCGGATGAATCCGCGATGCGGAAATGCGTAAGGCTCATTGCAGGCTCCAGTGCAGCTCCCGTGCGGGATGCTGCCCGATCACTACGATAGGAAGTATACGCTCACACAGCCGGGGGAAGGAAGTACTGCTTGCCCTTGATGGGTTCCGACAGCCGCTTGAGCAGCAAGTCCAAATCCTGCTTGCGGTTAACGAAGTCTATCTCGGACGTGTCGACCACCAGCAGATCGCTGGCCGTGTAGTGGAAGAAGAAGTGCTCGTACGCCTTGGCCACCTGCTCGATATATTCGTCGCTGATGGCCTGCTCCTGGGTGATGCCTTTGCGCTTGAGACGCTGCTTCAGCACTTCGGGAGAGGCGTGCAAATAGATCACCAGGTCAGGTGTGGGCACTTCGCTGCGGAATATCTGGTAGTAGCGGTTGTATAGTTCCAGCTCCGCGTCACTCAGATTGATGTAAGCAAAGAGCTTGTCTTTTTCAAACAGGTAGTCGGCTACGATTGGCCATGGGTCGCTGCCGGCCAGATCCTTGGCCGCCTGGCGCATCTGGTCGTATCGCTCGACCAGGAACCACATCTGGGTAGGCAGGCTCATGCCGCTCGATTCCTGATAGAAGCGGTCGAGAAAGGGATTATCTTCGGGCTCGACGACATGCCGGGCGTGGAGGGTTTGGGCCAGAATCCCGGCCAAAGTCGATTTGCCGACGCGAATGGGTCCTTCGACTGCAATAAATCTGGGCGGTTCGAAATTCTCTGCCATGACGATGCCTTTTCGAGCGAAGAAAAGCCGAAGATACCATGAGTCCGGTGACAGGCGTATTTAAACTCTTGAAGCATGAATACCAAAGTGGTTTCCGCGGGCCTGATTACCGGTCTTACGGTTGGGGGATATGCCTATGCCGGGCTGGTTCCCACCTCCCAGGTCTTCGGCCGGACCTTGCTCGCTGGCCGTGATGGGAACGAGATCGCACTTACCTTTGATGACGGCCCCAACGATCCCTACACCCTGCAGCTGCTCGACCTCTTAGCTCAGCATCAAGTCCGCGCCATCTTCTTTCTGATTGGCAACTTTGTCCGCCGTCGTCCTGAAATAGCTCGCGCCATACTTCAAGCGGGCCACTTGATAGGGAACCACACCATGAGCCACCCCTCTCTGATGTGGGAACGGCCTTCACGCGTCCGCGAAGAACTGGCAGGTTGCAACGCTGTCCTGGAAGACGTGACGGGAACTGCAGTGCACTATTTCCGGCCACCTTTCGGCGCCCGCCGGCCTGATGTCCTGCGCACCGCAGGCGAACTAGGCCTGAAGCCAGTGATGTGGAACGTGACCGCTCACGATTGGGATGCCACGGATCCCCGCACCCTCGTGGCGCGTGTGGAGCGCCTTATTGGCCGCAACCAGCGCCTGGAAAGGGGCAGCAATATCCTGCTGCACGACGGCGGTCACCTTCAAATCGGAACCGACCGTTCAGTCACCCTTGCCGCAACCAAAATCCTGCTCGACAGCTGGGCCGGAACTGACTTCCGCAAGGTTTCAATTGACGCCTGGAACTGAAGCTATCAAGTCTTTCCCTCAAGGGAGAGAGAAACCATTTGCGGATGCGGCACGGGTTTGACCAGTCGCGGTTGGTTACGCCTGAAGTGAAAGCATTCGAAAAAAGTCGTCTTCGGCCCACGTACGCTGGTGCGAACATGGGGCACCCCGACGGAGTGGTTGCGGCCGGTTCTTTAAGTCGCGAACGGAAATTTTGGTTGGAGATTTGCCGGTCCGCAGCAGGCTTGAGGGGGAGGCCTGCGGTATCCCACATCTCGCGAAAAACGAGCGAGATGCCCCGAATTTCCTGTACGCAGCTCTCGACAGGACCGCGTGTGCGCCTCTCTTTAAGGAGAGGCGCATGAAGTTCAGGGAACCCACGAAACTCTTCAGGAAATCGGGGATGTGGGGCACCCGGCGATTAGTGCGGGGATAGAGTCAGTGATCTTTGAGCCCTTTTCCCAATGCTTTCACTCCAGGGTGATCAACTCTGAATGGCTAAACCGGCGCTGCATGCATAGAGGCAAACACCTTGCGAGCAGCCTCTACCGTCATCTCGATATCCTTGTCAGTATGAGCAGCGCTCAGAAAAGCCGCCTCAAACTGTGAGGGCGGGAGCCACACCCCCTGATCGAGCATGGACCGATGAAACCGCCCAAAAGCCTCTGTATCCGAGGTGCTCGCCGTGGCAAAATCGGTGACTGGCGTAGCGGTGAAAAACCAGGTGACCATGGAGCCGACACGATTGGTCTCCATCGGGATCCCCGCCTCCCGTCCTGCCCCGGAAATCCCCTCAGCAACCGCACCCGTCCGCGTCTCCAGGTCCCGATAAACCGCCACACGATGCTCGTTGAGATAACGCAGCGTGGCAATCCCCGCAGCCATCGCCAGCGGATTCCCGCTCAACGTCCCGGCCTGATAGACCGGACCCAAAGGCGCCAGGAGATCCATCATCCTGGCCTTTCCCCCGAACGCCGCGCAGGGCACCCCACCACCGATAATCTTCCCCAGGCAGGTCAAATCCGGATCAATGCCAAACACCTCCTGGGCCCCGCCCAGTGCCAGCCGGAATCCAGTCATGACCTCATCGAAGATCATCAGACTCCCATGCTCCCGGGTAATTCGCCGCAAGCCCTCAAGGTATCCGTTGGCAGGAGGCACACATCCCATATTCCCCACCACCGGTTCCACGATCACACAGGCGATCTCATCTGGATGCTTGGCAAACGCCTCTTCCACCGCCGCTAGATCGTTAAACGGCAACGGAAGCGTCCAATGAGCTATTTCCTGCGGCACTCCCGCCGATCCAGACAGCCCAAACGTCGCTAGCCCCGATCCAGCTTTTACCAGCAATCCGTCCGAGTGCCCGTGGTAGCAACCCTCGAACTTAATCACATAATTCCGCTTGGTAAACCCGCGCGCCACCCGGATGGCAGACATCGTCGCCTCGGTGCCAGAGTTGACGAAGCGCATTTTTTCCATCGATGGCACGGCGGAGATTACCAGTTCCGCCAGATCCGCTTCCGCCGCGGTCGACGCACCAAAGCTGGCGCCCCGTTCTGCCGCCCGCTGAATCGCCTCCACAATCAGAGGATGGGCATGGCCGAGGATCATCGGTCCCCACGACCCAACGTAATCCAGGTAACGATTGCCGTCCGCGTCCCACAGGTACGCTCCCTCGGCGCGCACCAGAAACGGCGGAGCACCGCCCACGGCGCGAAACGCGCGCACCGGCGAATTCACCCCGCCAGGAAAGTAGCGCTCTGCGCGCTCCTGCAATGCTTTCGATCGACTCAGTTCTCGGGCCATGCGATCAAGTATATGGCGATGGTAAACTGGCCATTCCCGGGACCAATTTCCATCCCATCGAAGCCACCACACGAACCTGGAAGAACCTTGTCAGAAGATTCGAGCAAATCGAAAAAGCCCCCTGTCACCTACGCCTCTGCTGGGGTCGACCTCTCCCAGGGAGACCGCACCAAGCAGCGCATCAAGTACCTGGCCCAGAAGACCTTCAACAAACAGGTGTTAGGGGAAATCGGTGGATTTGGCGGCCTCTTCCGCCTCGATACCGCCAAGTATGCCAACCCGGTCCTGGTCTCCAGCGCCGACGGCGTCGGCACCAAGCTTAAGGTGGCGTTCGCCATGGGCATGCACCACACCGTGGGCGCCGACCTGGTCAATCACTGTGTCAATGACATCGCAGTGCAGGGCGCGACGCCTCTCTTCTTTCTCGACTACCTCGCCATCGGCCAATTGGACGATGAAGTCGCCCAAACCGTGGTCAGCGGCGTGGCCGAAGCCTGCCGAGCCAACGGCTGCGCCCTGATCGGTGGGGAAACAGCCCAAATGCCCGGCTTCTACTCCGATGGAGAATACGACCTGGCAGGTTTCATCGTTGGCGCCGTGGACAAGGACAAGCTCATCACCGGCAGCAAAATCGAGCCCGGAGATGTGCTCATCGGCTTCCCCTCCACCGGCCTGCACACCAATGGCTACTCGCTTGCGCGCAAGCTGTTCTTTGAGGTTGCCGGCTACTCGCCCAACCAGTACGTGAATGACCTGAAGGACAAGGCCGGAGCCGCGCTGATGAAGGTGCATCGCAGTTACCTTGCTGTGATCAAGAAACTCACCGCCGCCGATCTCGTAGTCGGGATGGCACACATCACAGGAGGGGGCATCACAGAGAACCTGCCTCGCATCTTGCCCAAGAACATCTCCGCGGTGGTAGAAACCGGCGCCTGGACTCCTCCTCCGATCTTCACTCATCTGCAGCAGCTGGGCAGCGTGGACCAGGAAGAAATGCTGCGCACCTTCAACATGGGGGTTGGACTCATTGCAGTCGTCCCGGCGGACAAATTCCGCCGCACCAAATCCATGCTGGACCGCGCCGGTGAGAAATTCTGCATGATCGGACGTACTGTCAAGGGAGACCGCAAGGTGTTGTACACATGAGCGAAAGCCGCCTCGGAATCTTGCTATCCGGGCGCGGATCGAACTTCCTGGCGATTGCCGAAAGCATCTACCAGGGCAGGATCGCAAACGCGAGAATCGCCGTGGTGATCTCCAATCGCCGCGATGCGCCGGGAATCGAAGCCGCCCGCAATGCAGGATTGCCAACCCAAATCATCGAGCCAAAGGGCCGCTCGCGCTCTGAACAGGATGCCGAAATCATCGCCGTCCTGCGCGCAAATCAAGTCGATCTGGTCTGCCTGGCAGGCTACATGCGGCTTCTCTCAGCCGAGTTTGTGCGCGCCTTTCCCCAGCGCATTCTCAACATCCACCCGTCGCTGCTGCCCGCCTTTCCCGGCCTGGACGCGCAACGCCAGGCGCTGGAGTACGGGGCGACTGTCTCTGGCTGCACGGTTCATTTCGTCGACGAAGAGCTCGATCACGGAGTGATCATTTTGCAGAGGACTGTTCCCGTGTTCCCGCAAGACGACGAGCGGGCTCTCTCGGCGCGGATCCTGGAGCAGGAGCATATTGCCTACGCTGAAGCCATCGGTCGCGTTCTTTCGGGCGAGTATCAAATTGCCGGCCGGCGGTTCGTGCCCCGTTCAGACGGAGACTGACCGAGCCTCGCCCAAGGTGAGTTTGGCCGTCATCTTCTTCCTTCCGCGGTAAAAGGTCACGGTAACCACATCACCTGCCTGGTGTCGATCCATAATCTCTGAAATATCTTGCGGGTTCGTGACCCGGTCGTCATCAATGGCGACAATAAAATCGCCGCCGGTAGAAATCGGAGTATTGCCCACATACGCTTGCTGATTGCCGCCACGCAATCCTGCACGCTCTGCGGCCCCTCCTGGAATGACCCTTTGGATCAGCACACCGTCATCGGCCGGCAATCCCATTTGTTCCGCCAGATCCGACCCGATGCCCACGGAAGCAATCCCCAGCGAAGGCCGGCGCACCCGCCCGTACTTGCTGAAGTCCGAAAGCACAGCCTTGATGGTGTCGACAGGGATGGCAAACCCGATCCCGGAACTTTGTTCCGCCCCACCGGTGGCGATCAGCGTGTTCATCCCGATGACCTCTCCACGCGAGTTGAGCAGTGGTCCGCCGGAGTTTCCGGGATTAATCGCCGCGTCCGTCTGCAATGCATTCTCAATCGTCGCGCCCTGCGGCTCTTTTACAGAACGAATCGAGCTGAGGATTCCGGTGGTCATCGTGCCATTCAGACCAAAGGGATTCCCGATTGCGTACACATTTTGGCCCACCTGCAAGTCGCGTGATTCGGAAAGCACAGCCGGCGTGAGGTTGCTGGCGTTGATCTGCAGCAGCGCGAGGTCATGCGCCGGATCCTGCAGAATAATCTTGGCCGGGTACTTATGTTTGTCGCTCAGGGTCACCTCGAGCTTCTGCGGATTGGCGATGACGTGGTAGTTGGTGAGGATCCTGCCATCTTTGGTGAGGATGAATCCCGATCCCTGACTTTCTGAGGGAACGACGCCATAGAAAAAATCCAGAGACAATTGCGACGACGTGACGTTCACCACCGTAGGTAAAGCGCGCTTGTAGACCGCAATGCGATTGGACTCCTCCGACGTATAAGCCGGCTGGGCATCCGCAACCGTCAACCGCATAGGTGAGAGGTGCTGCGCGCCAGGAAGGCCTCTGAAGTTGCTATAGGAGGCGATATAAACAAAGGCGCCGACAAATAAAAGGGTCAGAAAAAACGGGCGAATCTTCATAGCAAGCTAAATCTATTAGACCATCTCCCCCGAAGGGTTTCACTCCCTCGCCATCACCGCCAGCTTCCGATAGATCCCTTCAACCACAACCTGCGTTTCTTCCAAACTCCCGGAATTATCAATCACAAAATTGCACCGCGCCGCCTTCTCTTCATCCGGAATCTGCAATGCGAGTCGAGCCCGCGCATCCGCTTCCGCCCCGTCTCGATCCACCGCCCGAGCCACAAAACGGGCAATTTTCACCTCATCCGGCACCGTCACCAGAATCAACTGGTCAAACCGCTCCACCCAACCCGGCGCCGTCCCCCACTTCTCCACTTCAAAAATCAGCGCAGACTCCACCATCGCCACGCGCCAGGGCTCTTTAGCAAAAACCCCACGCATCCATTCCTGTTGCGCCGCAACCACCGCCGGATGAACAATCCGGTTCAGCGCATCCGCCTGGTTATGTTGAAACGCCAGCTCGGCCAGAGCCCGGCGATCGAGCGCGCCATCCGCCCGCACCACACCCGCACCAAACCTTTGCACAATTGCCGCGTAAACCGGCTTTCCGGGCTGCATCAACTGACGCCCCAACTGGTCCGCGCCAATCACTGCCGCGCCCAACTCGGCAAACATCCCGGCCACGGTGCTCTTGCCGCTACCCAGACCCCCGGTTAACCCAACTCGCAACATCCTAAACCGGCAACCCACGCCGCAACTTGGCAGCGCGAACCGTATTCGCCATCAGCATGGCAATGGTCAGCGGACCAACGCCGCCCGGCACGGGCGTGTACGCCCCCGCCAATGCGTACGCTGCCGGAAGCACATCCCCCACAATCGTCGAACCCTTATCCAGAAACGAAGCTAACCGCCGCGCATCTCCGGGAAAGTAGCGCTCCAACTCTGCCCGATCGGTCACCCGGTTGATCCCTGCATCCACGATGGTCGCGCCTGGTTTCACCATCTCTGTGGTCACGTACGCCGGCTTACCAATGGCCACCACAAGAATGTCTGCCCGCCGCGTAAACGAGGCCAGATCACGCGTCCGCGAATGGCATACGGTCACCGTCGCATTCTCTGCCAGCAACATGATCGCCGTGGGTTTGCCCACGATATCGCTGCGGCCCACCACTACTGCATTTTGTCCCGTGATCTCGAAATCACTGCGCTTGAGGATCTCGATAATCCCCGCTGCCGTACACGGGGGCAGCGCCGGCTGGCCGGTCTGCAACCGCCCCACGTTGACTGGATGAAAGCCATCGACATCCTTGTCGGGACTCACCGCCTCCAGCAGTCGCTTGGCGTTTACATGAGCCGGCAAAGGCAATTGAACGAGGATGCCATCGATATCCTCGCGCGCATTCAACTGATCGACGAGCTCCAGCATCTCCTGCGTCGTAACCGTTTCCGGCGGCGTTATCAGCTCACTGAACAATCCCAGCGCTTCGCATGTCTTCACCTTGCTGCGCACATAAATTTGAGAAGCTGGAACATGCCCTACCAGCACTGCTGCCAGCCCCGGCCGTATGCCTTGGAGTGCCAGCCGTTCCACTTCAGCCCTTACCTCCGCCTTGATACTGGCGGCGATGGCGGTCCCATCCAGAACTCTACTCATCAACCAACCTTCCTGCTGCGCTCATAGTAATTGAATGAACTAAACTCATCGCATGGCGCCGCTTCTCTCTTCGAACCTGCTCCAGGTCCTTGTATGTCCGGTATGCCACCACGGGCTGGATGCTGGTCCCAGCGACTCCTCACACGCATGGCTGCATTGCAGCGGATGCGGCCGCTACTACCCGGTAGAAGATGGCATTCCAGTCATGCTCGAGCAGCGCGCCACGCCCCAGCCTCCGCCAGCTTAATTTGCTACGGTGTGCTCACCACTTGACCTGAAATTAGTCTATTAGTTCATATGGCAATGGGGTGAGCGAGGCGCTGAGCCTTCCATTTCCGGACACGTTTTTCCCAGAAACGGTGCACAGCAGGGAATTACGTGCCAGGTCAGGCTTGTCTCCTCGCCAGAACGAATCCAGTGTCCGATACATCCAGCAGGGGATTTGAGCATCAAAAGATCAGAACAGCATTGTTCTCCGGCTTATCCCCTTGGCTTTTGGAAAATTGGGTCGAACGCAACGAGTACTTCCGTTGCGGGTTCATACAAATAAGGAAAGTGGTTCACTTCGGCCACAGACTCGATGCACACCTTCGGTAGGCTCCTTATTTCGTTAGCAACAAAGGGCTCCAACCGCAGGGTTTTCTTGGCACCGATCAGCGGCAATTTGCGTAAATCACGCCAGGGTCTCTGAGTTCAAGTGGTGAGAGAGGAAAACACAATGTCTGCAAACGCCAAAATCGAGAAATTTTCCGCACGCGAGCTGCTCAACCTGCGCAACGAGCTCCTGCAATCCGGGATCGATTCATGGCAGGCGGCTGAAGTGCTGAGTGGTTTCCTCACTGGCCGCGGATACGGCGTGAGCGCAGAGCATGCCCGCAACGCCATCGGCCGCCTGGAAGAAATGGGCTGCAATCTCGACTGCATGCAAAGAGAGCTGGAGAACCTGGCTTTCGTAATGTAGCCTTCCCGGCCTGCGAAAGCCCAGGCGGGTTGCACGGCGGCATACCCATTCAAAATCCCCGGCAGTTTATTGATTCCACACAACCGCTACCCACGCTGTATCGTTACAAACGGCGGATAACTTTCCGCTGTGGGGGACAACTTTGTTTGATTTAAACCGTAGAAATTTTCTCAAGGCGGCCGGGGCCGCAGCAACCGTGGAGACACTGCTTGGATCCAGAACCCATTTGCTGGCGGAAGCTCAATCCGAGCCTGCCAAACCCGTAGCGGCCAACGACAACATTCAGATCGCGTTGATTGGAGCCGGTGGGCAGGGCCAGTCGGATACCAAGGTGGCGGTACAAGTGCCCGGGGTCAAGTTGGTGGCGGTTGCCGACTGCTACGACGGCAGGCTCGAGCACAGCAAGGAGGTGTGGGGCGCCGATATCTTTACCACCCGCGATTACGCCCAGGTCCTGGAGCGCAAAGATATCGATGCTGTCATCGTCGGTACCCCGGACCACTGGCACAAGCAGGTCGCTGTGGACGCCATGAAGGCGGGCAAAGATGTCTACTGCGAAAAGCCGATGATCCATCTCTATTCTGATGGCCCGCAGATGATCGAGGCCGCGCGCGCCAACAACCGCATACTCCAGGTCGGAAGTCAGCGCGTAAGCTCGGTAATCTACGCCAAAGCCAAGGAGCTGCTGGCCGCCGGCGCCATTGGTCAGCTCAACATGGTGACCGCGCGCTGGGATCGCAACTCTTCCATCGGCGCCTGGAACTACACCGTGCCCCCGGACGCTTCGACCGAGACCTGTGACTGGCCGCGCTTTCTGGGCACAGCCCCCAAAATACCCTTCAACGGCGAGCATTTCTTCCAATGGCGCAAGTGGAAAGCCTATGGAAGCGGCGTAGCGGGTGATCTTTTTGTTCACCTCTTCAGTGGAACTCACTTCATCACCGGTTCGCACGGACCCACCCGGGCCATGGCAACCGGCGCAATACGCTTTTGGAAAGACGGCCGCGACGTGCCTGACGTGATGCTGGGCCTGTTTGATTATCCTGAGGGCTTCAATCTGAGTTTGCGCGTGAACTTCGTAGACGGGGGCGAAGAAAGCGAAGGCCTCATCTTCACCGGCTCGGAAGGCACCATGGAGATAGCCGGCCGCAGCGTAATCGTAAGCCGCGTGCCGCGCGAGAAGGATCCAGGCCTGCTGATCGGAACCTTCACCGAAGCCATGCAGAAGCAAATCACCGAGGAGTACCGGAAAAAATATCCGCTTGTGCACCCCATGGGGGCGCCTCAGTTGGGATATGAGAGATACGTAGCCGAGGAAGGCTACAGTGACAGCTACGATCACTTCCGCAACTTTTTTGCCTCCGTCCGCAGCCGCCAGCCCGTAGTAGAAGACGCCGTCTTCGGCTACCGCGCCGCAGGCGCAGCCCTGCTCAGCAACTTAAGCAACGAAAAAGGAAAAGTCGTCAACTGGGATCCGGAAGCAATGAAGCTGGTAGAAAAAAGCTAGTACGAGGTTTGTGAAGGAATGAAGGGTGCGGGCCTACGGCTCGTACCCTTCACTTTTTCAGAGGGGCGGGGGGAAAGAGCGTGAGTACCGGGGAAAAGAAACCGCAGTTCCCTCCACTACGCTCCTGGGGAGCTCCGGTCGGGATGACAAGGAAAGGGCTGTTATTTTGCGGAAGGGCAGCGACTTGGATGGATGGAGTTGAGGGCGGATACTCTGCGGAGACTGCAGATCCCTCCACTACGCTCCTGCGGAGCTCCGGTCGGGATGACAAGGGAGAGCTGTTATTTTGCGGAAGGGCGGCGACTTGGATGGATGGAGTTGAGGGCGGCTACTCTGCGAAGACTGCAGATCCCTCCACTGCGCTCCTGCGAAGCTCCGGTCGGGATGACAAGGGAAGGGCTGTTATTTTGCGGAAGAGTGGCGACTTGGATGGACGGAGTTGAGAGCGGCTACTCCGTGACGACTGCAGATCCCTCCACTGCGCTCCTGCGGAGCTCCGGTCGGGATGACAAGGGAAGGGCTGTTATTTTGCGGAAGGGCGGCGACTTGGATGGAGTTGAGGGCGGATACTCTGCGGAGACTGCAGATCCCTCCACTACGCTCCTGCGGAGCTCCGGTCGGGATGACAAGGACGAGCTGTTATTTTGCGGAAGGGCGGCGACTTGGATGGATGGAGTTGAGGGCGGCTACTCTGCGAAGACTGCAGATCCCTCCACTGCGCTCCTGCGGAGCTCCGGTCGGGATGACAAGGGAAGGGCTGTTATTTTGCGGAAGAGTGGCGACTTGGATGGACGGAGTTGAGAGCGGCTACTCCGCGAAGACTGCAGATGCCTCCACCGCGCTCCTGGGGAGCTCCGGTCGGGATGACAAGGGGAGGGTAGTGGCTTACCTGGAAAGCTGGGATTGGGATGTGTGGAGTTCAGGTGGGAGAGCAGTTTATCCTCACCGCGCAACGCATGCTAGACTGCGCCCATGAAAGTTCGCTATCTCCTGCCAGTGCTACTCACCTGCGCAACCCTGTCTGCACAATCCACCCCACGGGCCCGAGCACTCGGTGTACCCTTTGACGGCACGCCAGGACCGCTGGACGCAATCACTGACGTAAAAGGAGTAGAGGTAGGCGACACAACCCTGATCCGCGGCGAAGGCAAACTCGTCGTCGGCCAGGGCCCGGTCCGCACCGGCGTTACCGTGATCTTCCCGCGAGGCCGATCCGACGCAGACCCGGTCTACGCCGGCTGGTTCTCGCAAAACGGAAACGGAGAAATGACCGGCACCACCTGGATCGAAGAATCCGGTTTCCTCGAAGGCCCTGTGGCCATCACCAACACTCACTCCGTGGGCCTGGTCCGCGACGCTATCATTGCCTGGTCGGTGCAGAGTGGCCGCCTCGCGCTGCAGCCCTGGTCGCTCCCGGTAGTAGCCGAAACCTGGGACGGCTACCTGAATGACATCAACGGCTTTCACGTCCAGCAGTCAGACGTCTTTTCCGCCCTCAACACAGCAAAGCCCGGACCTGTTCCGGAAGGCAACGTAGGGGGAGGGACCGGCATGGTTTGCTACGGCTTCAAAGGCGGAGACGGCACTGCCTCCCGCGTGCTACCGGCGGATGCCGGCGGCTACACCGTCGGAGTGCTGGTGCAATGCAATTGCGGCCGCCGCCCTCAACTGACCATCGCCGGCGTACCGGTCGGTAAGCTCATTCCTGCCGCTCCCGCCAACGCGATGCTCGAACCGGAGTGGAAAGGGGACGTCGGCTCCATCATCATCATCGTAGCCACAGACGCGCCGCTGTTGCCGGACCAGTTGAAGCGCCTGGCACGCCGCGCAACCATGGGACTTGCCCGCACGGGTTCCAGCTCAGGAAATTCCTCCGGCGACATTTTCCTCGCCTTCTCGACCGCCAATCACGGCGCCAACAAAGAGCCAGGACCGAATTCTGTCCTGACTGTTTCCAACGAGCGCATCAGCCCCTTATTTCAAGCCACCGTCGAAGCGACAGAAGAAGCGATTGTCAACGCCATGGTAGCCGCCCAAACCATGACCGGCGTGGATGGCCACACGATTCAAGCCCTGCCTCACCAGAAGCTGGCGGAATACATGAAGAGCTCACCTCAGGCTCTGCCACGGTAGCCATGCACCGAGCAGCCTTCGGCGTCCAAATGCATTCCGGCTGGGGAGTGCTGGTCGCCGTTTCCCTGGATCCGCTGGAGCTCTTAGCGCGCAGACGAATTGTCGCCGCGGACCCCGAAACCCCCGGAGCTATTCAGCCCTATCACTTCGCTGCCCAACTCGAACACGCGCAGCAAGAGAAGCACCTCTCCCACTGCGCAGCTTCGTCTTGTGCTCTGGCTGTCGCCGCGATCGCCGAAGTCATGAACGAACTCAAGCAACGCCACTACAGAATCGTAGGCGCTGCGGTTTTATTCGCCGCGGGGCGCCCCCTGCCCGCGCTCGAAAAAATCCTCTCCGCACATCCCCTCATTCACACCGCAGAGGGCGAATTCTTCCGCCAAACTGCAGCCAGAGCTTTCGAGGGTTTACAAATTCCGGTTACGGCAATTCGAGAGCGAGAGCTCGATGAGCGAGCAAACGCAGTACTTGGAAACGGGGCAAGCCGCGTGAAGGCTACGATCTCAAACCTCGGAACTTCCGTAGGCCCACCCTGGACCAAGGATCACAAGACGGCTGCGCTTGCGGCTGCATTGATACTGGCCGCCGGCACGCAGAAGGTCTGCCGATGACAAATCTCGAAATTCTCCCCGCTCTTCCCGAGCAACAGACGATCCTCGCCAACCTGCTTGAGTTGTACATACATGACTTCAGCGAGTTTCGAAAGATGGAACTGGGTACGGACGGAAGATTCGGCTACCCGAATCTTCCGCTTTACTGGCATGAGTCAGGCCGTCACCCGCTGCTTGTGAGGATGGATGGGGGACTCATAGGTTTCGCCCTGGTAAAGAGAGGGTCGGAAATCTCCGGCAGTGGATCGGTGTGGGATATGGCGGAGTTCTTTGTCCTGCGTGGCCACCGGGGTCGTGGAATTGGAACCGAAATCGCGCACGAAATTTGGAGGCGGTTTCCAGGGCCCTGGGAGGTTCGCGTCATGCCTTCGAATCGTTCCGCTCAGAGGTTTTGGCAGCGCGCCATTACCAGGTTTAAAGGCAAGGTCACACATTCAAGGCGCGTCCAAAGAACGGGCGAATCCTGGCGTCTCTTCTCATTTACCGCATAGTGGACTAAGCACGCGGTCATCTCACAGGCTAATCAATGATTGGTTCGCATCTCACCGGAAAATTTACGGACCGGGCGATAAAGCACTTGGCATGGGCTTCATGATGCAGTGACTGTATCTTATCGCGATCGCTGCCCGGCGCGGGCCTTACCCTGGGTCGCAGAACCACCTCGACAAACTGTCCACCACCGTCAGCAGCCTCTTCCATGACACCGACTGCTTGATCTACGTATGCCTCCACCACAACCCCCGCGTCCGCGCAAAGATGGAGAAACCAAAGTTCGTGGCAGGCGCAGAGTGAGGCGACCAGAAGCTCCTCAGGATTCCAACGGGCGCGGTCGCCCCGAAACGCCGGATCCGAGGAGCCCGCAATACTCGGTTTTCCGGCAGTTGAAATCTCATAAGAACGTTGGTAGTCCCGGTATCCGCTGGTTCCCGTTCCCGTATTCCCCGTCCATGTCACAGTCACCACATAGGAGTGTCGTCGACCCATTCCTCATTCTAGCGGGAGGCGGCCGCATGGAACCTGTCTCTGCGAAGACCTGCGGCTAACTAAAATATTTCTTGAGTGGTTCCCAATAGTGCGCGTGCCACCCCCTTTCCAGGTGATCGAATTCGCCTTCAGGGAATCCTTTATGCTCCAAAACCACCAGCGTTCCGGACCCCTGCTGTTTGAGTTCAAACTCAACAATCGAGTAAACACCCGGATCCCAATGGGTGGGCCGCCACGCCTGCACGATCCGCTGGTTTGGGACCAACTCGACGTTTCTGCCAACGATCTGTCCTGCGAACATGGAAAAGGCTCCGCCCGGCTTCGGATCAATCTCTGCCGGCGCACCCGTGAATGCTTTGAACTGTTTTGCATCCAGAAGAACGTCGTAGATGTGCTGAGGGTCAGTCTTCAAGTCGATCTCCTCATGCAGGGATGTGCGCATCCGATTGGCGGGATTTGCCGGTTTCTCTTCCATCGTTTGCGGCGCTGCTTGCGTAAAAGCTTTGCAGTCCGAAGCCAGGCTGCAAAACACCATAGCAATACACGCACCTGCCTGCCGCCGCGTCAGCGCGTTCGGCAACGCAGCAGCATTTGTTCTTCCATTCATCGCGTCCTCCTGATATTTGGGTGTCAATGCATAGGAGCACGCGGCCAATTTATGTTCAAGATCATATTTTGCTGGACGAGAGAAGATAGCCCACGCCATACTTCGGCTCACGGAAGCCAGGAGAACGTATGCCCTATCCCAGTGGTCATCGCGACGAGATAAAGGGGAAGATCATTCAGAGCGCGCGCAAGCTTTTCAACCGGCACGGCTTTGAAAGCGTCTCTCTGGATCAGATCATGTCCGGGGCCGGGCTCACGCGCGGTGGTTTCTACCACTACTTTGCGAGCAAGAGCGAGCTATACGTCCAGGTCCTGGGTTGCTTCTTCACCGACCCTGAGTGGGAAAGTTGCTGGGAAGGCGTGGAAGTAGATTTGTCCTCGAAGGACGTAGGTCCCCAGGTCGTGCGCGCCTATCTGTCTCGCCAACACTTCGAGGATATAGAGAATTCCTGTCCCATGATTGCCTTACCCACCGATGTCACGCGCAGCGATGAAACTGCAAAGCAAGCCTTCGAGACAGTTTTCAGCGCGATGGTGAGCGTTCTTGAGCGCAGCCTGAAGCAAAATGACCACAGCCGCTGCACCAGGGCGCAAGCGATCGCCGCCATGTGCGTGGGCGGCATGGTCGTGGCTCGAGCCTTCGAAAATCGCGCCCACGCCGACAAATTGCGCGATGCATGCATGTCGGTGGCCCTGGAGCTTGGGGGCTGGGATGTAACTACATCATCGGCGTCTGCCGCTCACGTTGCCTCATGAAGCATAGCCGTAACGCTAAGCTCACCCTAACGTTCCGGATGCAGGTGCATCTTCAGAAATTGGATATAGATATCCCAATCCGACGCCACCATGCCGTGGCCGCCATCATGCATGTAGTAGCCAAGGTCGTGCAGAATGGGCTGTTTCGCCGCTGGCCATACATCGGTGTCCAGTCCGTCCTTGCCCAACAAGGCGTACACAGGCCCTGCTGCTACCGCGGATAAAAACTCTCCCTTCGGATCAGACCAATAATCGGTGTTCCCTGTTTGGAGCAGCAAGGGCCTTGGAGCAATCAGGGCCACGAGCATGTGCGCATCCATCGGTAACTGGTCCACATGCTGCGCATACTTCTGGTAGTTGATGGCGAACTGATACGGAAACCGGGTCGGAGCCACCAGGTGCGCGACCGTCTCCCCATAATCTCGACGGCTCAGCGCCGCTCCTCCCTCGCCCGAGCAACTTGCAATCACCGCCGCGAAGCGCTGATCGTGTGCCCCCGCCCAGAGCACCGTCTTGCCTAGCCGGGAAACACCATGGATCGCGACCCGATGCGCATCGATGCTCTTGTCCGTCTCAAAATAATCCTGCACGCGGCTCATCCCCCAAGCCCACGCCGCGATCGAGCCCCACTCATCTGCTGCCGGTTGCGTCTGTCCTGGCTTCAGATAGCGGGCGCGAATTCCATTCGAAAATCCAGTTGGATAGTCCGGCTCGACATCACCGTAATAGAACGTGGCTACCCCAAAGCCCGCATCCAGCAGCGGCTCCACATCCAACCGTCCGAAGCCTCGCCCTTTTACCGCAGGAATCCTGGTGTTCGTTTTAGGATCCCAGACCTCGCCCGGCTTGACCCCTGGGTCATCGACCGCGTTCGAGACCGCGCCAAAGTTAATACTCAGCAGCACAGGCACGGGCTTCCTGGCCGCTGCCGGCAAATAGATCAGCAGGCCGATCTTCGGCCAGGTTTTGTCTTTCGACAGATAGATCGTCACTTGCTTGCGAATGGCCTTGCCATTCAGGGCCGCTGTTCCCTGATCAATGACCTCAAAGCTCTCATCCACCGGCCGGCCGGGAGCTCGCCCGAACTGTTGCGTTTCAAACATCTGCACAATTTCGGGCCGCCGTTTCTGGTTCCAGGTCTTCGCATCGTGAACGGGCTTACCGTTGTTGAGTTTCAGCGGGTCGGGCAGCTTGTAGGTCCCGACCTTCGATTCATCGTAGTTGACGGGAATCCCCGCTACTTCGGCCGGCAATGCTTTCGGTGTGGGGGGAGGCGCCTGGGCGCTCAATACGCGCAAGGCAGAGACAAGAAGACAAATCGACGATGCACGTTTCAGCAACATATCGGGGTTCACGCTCAAAACACAGTTCGAATAGTAACCGCTATTTGCCGGCTGGAGCGAACCCGGAAAGGACGTGATCGATGATTTCTCCGCGCAGAGTGATGCGGAGATCGGTGCCCGCTTCGGGCTCAGTATTAGACTGGGGGTGCAGCACAGCGGCCGGCGCGGGGGCTCCGGTATCGGTTGTATTCACCACGAGAATGCTGCCTGCACGCCGGGCCGGGTCGATCAGCATCTCGGAAGAAAAACCACCCTGATCGCCATCGTGATACACGTAGCCGTGGCCGCCAAGGTTCTGCACAAAGAAGCCAAGGCCCATCAGCGGCGCGCCTTTGGTGTAGGGTGTGGCGGGCTTACCCAGCTCTGCAACCGGCAGAACCCCTGTCCATGCTTCCTCAAGCGAGCTGCGCTGAAGGACAAAGTCATAGACCGGGTTGGTCGGATCGCCAATCAGAAAACGCAGATATTTCGCCATGTCAGTGATGGGAGCTTTGAGGCCGCTGTTGGAGGTCGTGATTCCGGTATCGAAGTCAAAAGGCTGCTCGGTGAGTTTATCGCCAGCGCGCAGATAACTGGCCGAGACATGCGACTCGAGAAAATACGGCGAGCGATCGAAGTAACTGTTCGTCATGCCGAGCGGCTTGAGGATGTTCTTGTCCACGTACACCTCGAAGTCATCGCCCGTGAGCCGCTGTATGATCTGGCCGAGAAAGACGTATCCGAGATTGGAATAGCTCCACTGCGTGCCTGGACTGAAGGCAATATGCGTATAGGGCAGCATGGCTGAGACCTGTGCCCATTGCGTTGGTTCGAACGGTTGCCAGTCGCAGTTGGACGCATCGTCGCAATCCCATGGCCAGGTAGGATTGCGAAATCCCGCGCTATGCGTCAGCAGCTCGCGAATCGTAATCGCGTCGATCAGTCCAAAAGTGTCGTGCACCTGCCGCAACTCAGGTACGTAGCGAACCGCAGCGTCACTGAGCGAGAGCTTACCGCGGTCACGCAGCTGCAGTATGGCGATTGCGGTCATCGTTTTGGTGATCGAGGCCCAGTTGTACGAGGTGTCGCTGTCGACGGGCTGGTGCGTGGCTTTCCGAGCCTCGCCAAAGAACAAACTCTTTGCCGGTTCCTGTACTTGGACGATGGAGACACCTCCGCCCACCACCCCATGTTGCGACAGAACCGCGTTGAATCGCTGGGAAAACGCGTCTCCTTGTGCGAAGCCGGCCTCTGCTGAGGCGAGCACCGCGCCGGCCAGCAGCGCTGGGCACACGATTGAGACGCGGTGAAACATGAGGCTCATCATAATACGTCGCGTCGTCGTATCCTGTCTCAGGACTCGTGACCTCATGCGCGTTGCGTCGCTTCTTCTTCCAATTCTTCTTCTGCTGGCACAGGTTGGCCGGGCACAATCCTCAGCCCCTCCACAGACCATCCGTGTGGACACCCAGCTCGTCCTGTTGGATGCGCTGGTCGAGAACAAGAAGACAGGCCTTGCAGTGGATAACCTGTCGGCAAAAGATTTCCGGCTTTCCGAAGACAGCGTCCCGCAAACCATCACCTATTTCAGCCGCGATCAACTGCCTCTTTCCGTGGTGCTGCTCTTCGACATGACCGAGACTGTGCATGCTGCGCTCGGGCCCTTGGCGAAAGCCGGGCTCGAAGTTCTTGGCCATCTGAAGCCCGAGGATGAAGTGGCAGTGATGATCTTTTCCTCCCGCACCGAATTGCTGCAGGGGTTCACAACCAACCGCCCGCAGGCGGCGTACGCGATCAAGACTGCCTCATGGATGGCCGATGTGGAAGGCACCTTCCTCGACGAGGATATGTTCGAAGGTGTGGAGCAGGTGCTGAAAGCAAAGCCAGGCAGTCGCCGCGTTCTGCTGTGGCTCACGGACGGCACCGCCAACCAGCAAAATGCCTTTACCCGGGCAACGATCGGTCAGCATGCTGCTGCACAGCTGCATGCGCAGCCGGAAGCGATGATGAAACTGCTTCAGTCGGGGGCAGTCGTTGCGGCGCTCATCGACAGAACAGCGGAGACCAACCGGGCAATCATGGATTCGGGGACCAACGGAACTCGCCTCGGAGACATCGATCAATATTCCCGGTCGACCGGCGGCCCCGTCCTGAGCACCAGCTCGAAACAGGCTGCGGAGCGTCTCTCCCTTTTAATCGATCAGCTTCGGTCCCGTTATACACTCGGCTATAAACCGGCCCTTGCCGGACCTCAGGGTAAGTTCTGCAAGATAGGCCTTCAGCTCACTCCGGAGTTTCTCAGCGATCATCCTGAGCTGCGCAAGCAGGGAGTCGCCGTTCTCACCAGATCCGGCTACTATCGCTAGAACCTGAAGCCCGGATCGCTATCTCTTTGAATGTGCGGAGTTGCGCGTGCAACTACTGATCGGCTTGACAGCGCCTTTGGGTTTGACGGTCCTTTGCTGGCTACTGGGCCGGCGATTCGCGGGCGCGCGACGCCCCAGCTTCAAGATGTGGAACGAGGCAGGCTTTTGGGCCATGCTCATTGCCGCCTATATCATTTTCGCTCTTGCTCTCGCCGGCAGCCGATTCCTCAACAGAATTGACGAGACTGACCCGTCCCCGCAATTGGTTCAATAGGCCAACCCAATCGCAAAACCAAGAACGCAGTTTGCCCGTGCGATCATGGTGCTGTTCAAGGAGTCAACCAGTTCCCGCATGGAAGAGCGCAGGGCCACAGATGCAGGAGGGAACCTCTCTCGCTCCGTTCTCGGCCTATTCGTTGCCGGAGCCCTCGTATTCCTCTACTTGCGAACCTTCCTGCTTCCCGCTATACCCTTTGTTGCAATCGGCGACCAGGTTCTCTTCTTCACTCGTGCCGCGCGGATCGTGGGTGGTCAGGTTCTGTACCGCGATTTCTTCGAACTCGTTTCCCCTGCCACCGACCTTCTCTATGCCTTAGGCTTTCGTATCTTCGGCATCCATGCCTGGCTGATGCAGGCCTGGGCCATCGCTCTCGGCCTCGCCTTGTCTTTTGTCATCACTTTGATCTCTGCCAGAATTGTCCGTGGACCGCTGGTTTTACTTCCGGCCCTGCTGTTCCTGGTCTTCGACTTCAATAGCGCCCTGGATATCACCCACCACTGGTACAGCACTCTCGCGGCTATGGCTGCCGCGGGCGTTCTTATGGGTGGACCTAGCCTCCAGCGCATTGCCGCGGCCGGGTTACTTTGCGCCATAGCAACCCTCTTTACTCAGACTCAGGGGGCGCTGGCTCTCCTCGCTCTGGTGATCTATTTGCTATGGCTCAAACGATCCCAGGTACAAGGTCCCGGTATCCTGAGTGCGCTCACAGCTCTGCTGCTGCCGTTCCTGTTGATTGTGTGTTGCGTTCTGGGATACTACGTCCACAAAGCAGGACTTCATACCATCTTCTTCGATCTGGTTTTGTTTCCCGCGAAGTTCCTGTCCTCTGGTGAGGTCAACTCACCGCGAACGTATCTCCGTCAACTGCCACCAGTGCATGCACTCTCTGATGTCTTGCTCTTCATCCCTTTCGTGTTCATCTACGCTCTCGTTCCGTACATCTATCTCCTCGGGTTTTACCAGTTGTGGCGCAAGCGCGGAGTGATGAATAGTTCGGTTCGGCAGCGCCTGGTTCTTCTTCATCTCCTGGCTCTCTCGCTTTTCCTGGCTGTTGCCAACGGCCCGAGATTTTTTCGTCTCTGCACCGTGGCCCCGCCCGCGATTCTCATTTGCACCTGGATCATCAGCCAGCAGGCTCGTGCATTCAGGTTTTTCCGTAATTTTTTATGGGCTTTGGCAGTTGCCTTTGCTGTGTTGCTGCCTTTCCATCGTCAGACCCAATGGCATGGCACGCTAGATCTGCCGATAGGCCGGACCGCATTCGTTGATCCCCTGGAGTTCCACGAATTCGCATGGCTGGCTCAACGGACCCATCCGTCCGAGCCCTTCTTCAACCAGCCTGCGCTCTCGCTCTACCTTTCGCTCGAGAACCCAACCGCTTCTGAGTTTGTAAACTACGATGAGTTCACGCGGCCTGAGCAGGTCATGGCCGTGATCCAGTCGCTTCAACAGCGCCCCCCACGCTTTGTCGTGATGTTTCCACAGACCGCAGATTTTTCAGCTGTCCACGACCATTCCGAATCCTTTCGCAGATACATCCACGACAACTACCATTTGGAACAGACCTTCCACCTGAACCGCAACTCTCGCTACGAAGAACTCTGGGAGATTGGACCTGTGTCCGCGGAGGACCCGAGCCAACGTTGACGAAGCGCGTCGCCGTGTCTGGCAAACCATAGCAGCGCCACTTGCGCCATGACGTTCACAACGGCGCCATGATCCGCGGCTGCAAGAGCCTCTTCAACGGTGAAGACAATGGTGCGAATGTCTTCTCCTTCACCTACATGTCCATGAACGCCACCGGCTCGCGCAGCGTCCACTTCGCCCACGTAAATGGTAACCATTTCATCGCTGATGCCGGGGCTGCTGAGATAAGCACCGACGTACTCCATCCGTCTCACCTCGCAGTTGGTTTCTTCCTTCACCTCTCTGCGTGCGGCCGCTTCACTCGTTTCCCCTGGATCGACCAATCCAGCGGCACACTCCAGAATCCAGGCAGACGGAAGGTGGTTTAGATAAGCAGCGATCCGGAACTGCTCAACCAAGACCAGCTGATGCGTGGCAGGATCGTACAGCAGTACCGCGGCAGCAGTCCCAGAGCGCACCGCTTCCCGCTTGAATGGCTGAGACAACTTGCCGGCAAAAGTTTCTGTGCGAAGTGTGAGCAATTCATACCGGAACCGACGATCCGCCAGCACCTCGGTGTTGAGCAACTCAACTTCGCTTGGCTTCGATTCTTCGCTGGCCAAGCCCGTCTCCTTTTGCATTCGTGGAAAATTCATATTTCTTGTCAACATTCCTCCAAGAGAGTCCTGATCGCCATCCTATGGTGACATATCCAATGGGGCGCCCACGCAACTTCACCGCTAGCTCAGTCCTGAACTGGGACAATCAGACGTTCGGAATTTGTCTTCAGGGGTTGTTCCCGGCGTCGGAATTATCTCGGATGAGTGAATCCGCATTCCTTCCAAAGCCTTTCCCAACTCCACATTGCGGCGGTGGCTTTGCCTGGCAGCGGGAATCCGAGCTGATGGGCCAGCATACACACCTGGCCGCGATGATGCGCGTCATGCGAAATCATGTAGGCCAGCATGGCTGCGCCTGGCGGCCACGGTTTGGCCCAACCGTCCCGGAGAAAGGTCTTCACCCGGCTCTGCGGCTCGCACAGAGCTTCGGCAAGCATCTCTGAGCAGCGCGCGGCGCTTTCCACCAGGGCGGCCCTGGCCTGCTCCTGGGTGCAGCGTGCGCGGTCGAGGGGAGCAGGGAGCTTGAGATGCGGGGCCGATAGTCTTAGCCATTTGCGGCGGATGTTGTGCACGTGCGCGACGATCGCGGCGATCGTCCGTCCCTTACTCCCGGGCAGTTGGGCGCGCCACGCGGCGGGATCGAGATGCTCCAGTAGGACTTGATTCATTCGCTCGTTGACCGCGTAGCTCTCCACCATCCCCCGGCTAAAATCGAATTTGCCGTCAGACTGTGACCGAGTCATGGGACCACCCGCCTACACCCTTTCACGCCGGCCCGGCATCCAAGGCCAGTTAGCATGATCAACGATCTATGGTACAAAAACGCCGTCGTCTACTGCTTGTCGGTCGGTACTTACCTCGACTCTGACGGCGACGGCATTGGTGACTTCCGCGGTCTCATGGGCCGGCTGGACTATCTGCAGGGGCTCGGAGTGACGGCAATCTGGCTGATGCCATTCCAGCCCTCACCCGGCAGAGATGACGGCTATGATGTTGCCGATTATTACGGGGTCAATCCGCGCTTCGGTACGCTAGGGGACTTTGTGGAGTTTGCCCAGGGCTGCAAACAGCGCGGATTGCGGGTGCTGATCGACCTGGTTGTGAATCACACTTCTGATCAGCATCCCTGGTTCCAGGAAGCGCGCCGCGACCCTGATTCGAAATATCGCGACTGGTACGTGTGGTCGAAGAAGAAGCCAAAGAACGCTGCCTCCGGCGTCGTCTTTCCAGGAGTCCAGAAGACGACCTGGACCCGCGACAATGTTGCCAAAGAATATTACTTCCATCGCTTCTACGATTTTCAGCCCGACCTGAATACCGCCAATCCTGAGGTGCAGGCTGAGATCCTCAAGATCATGGGCTTTTGGCTACAGTTGGGAGTTTCGGGCTTTCGCATGGATGCCGTTCCGTTCGTGATTTCCGCCAAAGGCGCGACGGTTACCAAACCCAAAGAAGATTACGAGATGTTGCGAACCTTCAGCCAGTTTCTAGGTTGGCGGAAAGGGAACGCGATTATTTTGGGCGAAGCCAATGTACTGCCTTCTACAGACATGCGCTACTTCGGCAGCGCCGGTGAGCGCATCCAGATGGTGTTCAACTTTGAAGTGAATCAGCATCTCTTTCTCGCCATGGCCACCTCAGACGCCCGCAAGCTGAAGAAGGCCATGATGGAGACCAAGCGGCGTCCTGCTACAGCACAGTGGGGACAATTCCTTCGCAATCACGACGAACTTGATTTGGGACGCCTGGAAGAGAAGGAGCGTCAGGCGGTGTTCGCAGCCTTCGGACCAGAGAAGGAAATGCAGCTATACGATCGCGGCATTCGACGCCGTCTCGCGCCCATGCTGGAGGGTGATCGCAGGCGATTGGAGCTTGCTTATAGTTTGATGATGACGTTGCCAGGCACGCCTGTGGTTCGCTACGGAGACGAGATCGGCATGGGCGACAATCTCAAATTGCCGGAACGCAACTGCGCCCGCACTCCCATGCAGTGGTCCACCGAACCGAATGCAGGCTTCACCAAGAGCAATAACCCCGTCATGCCCGTGATCAGTGTGGGCCCTTACGGCTTCGAGCATGTCAACGTGGCAGCGCAGCGCCGCGATCCAAATTCCTTAATGAACTGGATGGAGCGCATCATCCGCATGCGTAAGGAAACCCCGGAAATTGGTTGGGGTGATTTTTCTTTCATTTCCGCGCAAGCGACCGACATTCTTATCATGCGTTATGAGTGGCGCGACAACTCAGTCATTTGTGTTCATAACCTCAGCCCGTTGCCGCACGAGGTCAGCTTCTCGGTAGGCACCGGCCTGGAGCAGGCATGTTCGCTTATCAATCTTCTTTCTAATGATCACAGCCAACCAATAGACGGCAACAAGCATCGAATGTTAATCGAGCCATATGGATATCGCTGGTACCGTGTGTGCGGCCTTGATTACCTGTTAAGCCGAAGCCCAGCATAGGTCTTCTGTTGTAATTCTTCCTGCTCATTCTCGCTAAGTTGCATCTTAGTTTTCAGCAGAGGCCTTGAGACGGTTAAGCCTCTTTCAATGAAAGTCGAGAATGCTATATATGAGAAAAATGATGGCTGCTTCACTGGTTGGCATCGGTCTTACCTTTGCTACCGCCGCTCACGCCGCTGATGTCGACAAACTGGATCAACGCATAGCGGCTGCACACGACGTCCTTCACGAGCTGATGGCCACTCCCGACAAGGGGATCCCTTTGGATATCGCTGCCAAGGCTCACTGTGTAGCTGTGATCCCGGGTTATAAGAAGGGTGCATTTGTGGTTGGCGCACAATACGGCCAGGGTGTGGCGACATGCCGTACCAGAGCAGGCTGGAGCGCGCCCGTATTCATTCAGCTAACCGGGGCAAGCTTTGGCTTTCAGGCCGGTGGCCAGTCGACGGATCTTGTCCTCGTCGGTGTGAACGCCAGGAGCCTGGACGACTTGCTTAAGGATAAAGTCAAGCTCGGTGGCGATATTGCTGCTTCGGCAGGACCAGTGGGCCGCGACTCTCAAGCCGCCACTACTGAACTCGCGAATGCTGAGTTCCTTACTTATTCCCGCAGCAAGGGTTTGTTTGCCGGTGTCGACCTGACCGGAGACGAGGTGCATCAGAATACGGCTGACACCGAGGCGTTTTACGGCAAAGACATTCCTTACAAAACAATTCTGAGCGGCCAAGTTCCGACGCCGGCGGCCGCTCATCACTTCGAAGCAACGGTGAACGAAATGTTCCGTAGAGGAAGGGCAGACAGAGCAGCCCGTTAAGCAGTAGGGTAGTCCAGATGGATGTCTTCCTGATGCCCAGGTCTAGCGCGGATCGCGCGAGATCTGGGCATCTTTGTTTTTCGCCAACTGGATCGCTGCCGGTAACAAGATGAAGGATCGAGGACAAGCTGTCAGGCTCTATCCCCGCAATACTCAAAGGGTGGAGGGACCTAATCTTGGGCTCTCTCCCCACACCAATGCGGGTGCCCCACATTCCCGATTTCCTGTGGAGTTCGTGGGTTCCCTGCAGTACCCTTTGTCATTTCGAGGAGACGACTTGCTTATGGCAAGTTTAAGAGCGGTTGAACGCGCTTTTGTTAGGAGCTAGAAACGAAAAGAAAGCCGCCCTGCTAAACCGGAACCGCCCTCAAAGGCACACCCGCAGCCAGGCTGGCTTGCAGCGTAATCTGCGCCAGGGTGGTGCAGATCAGATTCTGGTCTCCGCCGCTGATCTCGGATGCAGCCTTAACCGGATCCTCTGTGTAATTCCACAACCCGATAATGATTTTTATTTTCGGATACTGGACACGTAACCGTCGATAAATGCCCCGCGCGTGCGAGATCGCGTACGGAGGCAATGCAGACAGGCAGACAACCCCAGGGTCGGTTCTGCCCACTTCCGCCAGCATTCCCTCCACACTGCCAATCGGCACGGCAATCGCGGAGTAGCCCGCTCGCTCCAGCAGTTGAGCCAGCATGATGCCCACAATTTCATCCGCGTCATCCCGCACCGGGAGACACATAATCTTCTCTGCTGCGGCCCGATCCAACGAAAGCTCGGCCGGCTTGGAGTCTTCCTGCCTGAGTCCCAATTCTTCCACCAGGTCCTTGGTGGTCTGAGTAATAAAGCTCACTGTCGTGTCGTCGAGTTCATTCCTGTGGCGATCCTGTTCGGCCAGGTGGAGTGCAGGGACCAAGATGGTGTCGTAGAGGGTCTCAAGCGAAGTACCCTTTAGATTTGTCTCCAGCACCTGGCTCGCTTCGCGCTGGTCGTTAGCCAACAGCCGCTGATAATAGTGCGCATCCGGCTGCATCACTGGCTGGTCTCCGAGAAGAACAGTTAGAAACTGCAGGCTCGGTACGTGCGCGCCGACAACTACCAGGCAGACCGTCAGCGGTACGGAAAGGATGAGGCCGATTGGTCCCCAGATCAATGCCCAGAAGATAGCCGCCACCAGAATAGCGAGCGAAGACAGGCCGGTATGCTTGCCGTAGACGTGAGGCTCCAGCAGGTTAGCTGTCACCAACTCCATACAAAAGAAGATGGCCAGAATGAGCAGGGTTTTGGTCCAGCCGTTGAAGACCGCCACAGACAGTGCTGCGGGCATGAGAGCGCCAATGGGGGCGCCGATGTAGGGGATGAAACGCAGCAGCCCGGCGAGTGCTCCGAACAGCAAAGCGTGAGGCAGGCCCATGACATGGAGAACAAGAAAGGCAATAAGGCCAAAACCAATATTCACCAGCCACTGCAAGGAAAGGTAACGGCTGATGCGTTGGCTGGTCTCGTCCATGGCTTGCGTCATAAGGTTGAGGTGCCCATGTCCGGTGAGCTGAATCAGACGGTTGCGCAGATCCTCCCGCTTCAAAAGCATGAAAAAAGTAAACACTGCGACCAGGGCAATCGAAACAACTACACCCAGCAACCCGCTGATCGCATCCAACCGGCCCGGACTGCCCGACACTTCCCGCACCGCGACGGGACGATTCGGAGTGGTTCCTATCTGTCTGGAAGAATGGTCGCCGGTCAGGTTCTCACTAAGATCGCTGATCTGTTCGCTGAGTGTTTTTAACTCGTCTTGCGCACGGACGAAGCTGGTCGTCTTTGATTGGTTTAACGACTGAATCTTGTTCTGGATATTTGTCGTATACGCGGGCAAATCGTTGGTGACTTCGACCAACTGCACAAACACTGTCCAGCCGACCGCCCCGACGGCGGCGCCAGTGGCGAGAAGAACGAGTGGGATGGCCACAATCCTGGGCAGCCGGATCCGCTCCAAGCCGGTAACCACCGGTGCCAGGACGAACGTGAGAAGGATAGCTAGGGCGAGGGGCAGAATTACAGCTTTCGCCAGGTAGAGCAGCGTGACCACGACGATGGTAACAATCACGGCCAGCAGCTGCGAGAGTGTGCGGGATGCGCCTGTACGGACCATGACAAGACTTACAGTCGAAGTATACGGAGTGATCGCACGAAGATGGATGCGGTAGCCAACCAGCGTGTTGCCCACGGGGCAAACGTTTCTCCTCGCCTGCGTAAAGTGACCCTTCGGCGAAAAGTGCACGTGCGGCTACGCTCTGGTGCGGCTTCTCGCATCTATGAGACGGAAGGCAGAATGTAATCGCCTGGAGGGGCAACACATGAGTGTCGAGAATTTGGAAGAACTATTTATCGACGAGTTGAAAGATCTCTATTCCGCAGAAAAGCAGATCACGAAGGCGCTGCCTAAGATGGTGAAGGCAGCAAGCTCACCTGGTCTGAAGGAAGCACTCCAGAATCACCTCGAAGAAACGAACAACCAGATCCAGCGCCTGGAGACCATCTTCGAGAAGCTGGGGAAAAAAGGGACCGGCAAGACCTGCGAGGGAATGAAGGGCGTCCTTGCAGAAGGCGCCGAAGTTATGCAGGAGCTGAAGAAGGGCGAAGTTCGCGACTCCGGCATGATCACGGCCGCTCAGCGCGTTGAGCACTACGAAATGGCCGGTTATGGCGGCGTCCGGGAGTTTGCCAGGTTACTTGGTCAAAAGGAGATCATGGCCCTTTTGGACGAAACTTTAAAGGAAGAAGAAGCCGCTGACAAGAAGCTGACGCAGGTTGCAAAAGAGGTGAACTCAGCCGCACTGGATGCTGCTCCTGTCCGCAAAGCAAGCTAGCTTTCGCTCAAGCCCGGCTGCTCCGCCGGGCTTGAGCAACTCGTATGGAGCTGGCAGGGAGGGTCACCATGGAAGCTACGGAGTCAGCAGCATTTGGTATTTTTGTTAACCGCTCGAACGCCGAGGCAGCTGTTGACCAGCTGACACTGGCAGGATTTTCCAATCAGGACATCTCGGCGTTGCTGTCCGACAAGGTCGAATCACAGGAATTCGCGACAGAAAACCAGACCAAGGCCGCTGAGGGTGCGACGGCCGGCGCAGGGGTTGGCGGCATTGTGGGCGGGGCTCTCGGTCTGCTGGCGGGAATTGGCGTCCTGGCGATCCCCGGGGTCGGTCCGATCATTGTTGCCGGACCGCTGATGGCGAGCCTCGCAGGCTTAGGCGTTGGCGGAGCGGTGGGGGGTCTGGTCGGAGCATTGGTGGGCATGGGAATCCCCGAGTTCGAAGCAAAATGCTACGACAGCCGGGTGAAGGATGGCGCCATTCTGCTAGCCGTCCATTGCGCGAATTCGGAAGAAGTGTTTAGGGCAAGAGAAGTGCTGGAGTCGGGAGGAGCGGAAGATATCGCGTCTTGTTTAGGGGAATGCCGTGATCCTGAGGAGGGGAGCTCTCCCGCCGCTGCCTAGAAATGGTGTGGTGGGCGAGGCGGGGCTTGAACCCACAACCCCCGGCTTAGAAGGCCGGTGCTCTATCCAATTGAGCTACTCGCCCGACTCCGCCATTGTATCGTCATCGGTCCTGTAGTCGAAGCTACATCAGGTCAGCATCCATGATCACGGGCAGCGCGAGGCCAAGCGCCTCGCTCCACGCCTGCCGGGCTCGTTGCGCCGTCGCTCCGCATCCTTCGACAAACCAGCTCACTCCGTACCCCGTCACACCATTGACTTCGGCCCGCCGCAGTACGATGTCTACGCGAGCCGCTCTGGCCGGTACCGCGCGAAGTGTCCCGGCAACCGCGCGGACCCACCGTTCTTGGCGGTCGAAGCTGCCCTGAAGGGCGAGGTCTCGGGCCAGTAGATCAATGTAAGAACCTCTGCTGAGAGTAGTGTCCGCTGGCTCCGCATCCATTTCATATGGGTCCGCCGGCGTATCGCTTTCCCAGGTGTCGCACTTCGCCGTCCACAACGGCGATGGAGCACTGTTCAGCAACAGCAACGCAGCTCGCAATTCGGGCACCCGCCTGACCTCTTCTATCTCATCGATCATGTTCCGGCAGAAACGCAGATCAACGAACTGACACTTGCGAGGGTCATCGCCATCGGCAGCCCAGGGAACGATGATCACCGGGTCGTCGACCGTCAACTCAACGGACCAGTCGGCTTCCATCAGGGGGTGGTGACCGAGTGCAGAAACTCCAGCAATATCTTTTCCGCCCAATAGCCGTCATAACCCGCCGCCGGCGCGAGAAACGCGCAATGACCTCCGTGCTCGGTCTCAACAAGCCGCACACGATGGTTTGCCAAGAGCGCTGCCCGGGTGGCTGGCAACATCCTGACAAAGGGATCGTCAAGCGCGTGAATGACCAACGCAGGCGCCGCTATATGCGACGCGACCCGGGAACTGGCCGCTCGATCGTAATAATCGTCCGCGCCGGTGAAACCGGAGTAACGCGCGGTGACCTGATCGTCAAACTGGCGCAACGTGGCGATCCGCTCCAGACCAATCGTCGAATAGATTTGCGGAAACAACTCCGCCTTGCGGCGAAAGCGCCGCTTCAGGCCAAGCAGAAACTTCCACTCATACACCCGGTTCGAGATGTTGTGCAGGGCATCCGCCGAGACGCCCAGGTCCATCGCAGGCGATACGCCGACCACGGCCTTCAGATAGTCCGGCACATGCTCGCCCATCTCCCCAGCAAGCTTTAAGACCAGGTTGCCACCCATGGAGTAGCCCACCAGCGCAAAGGCGCGGAGGCCTTTCTCCCGAACCAGCGTGCGCATGACTGCGGCAACATCGCCCGAAAGCCCGGAGTGATACAGTGTCGGCGACAGATCCTCTGTGCCTCCGCAATTCCGCATGTTCATGCGGATCACATTGCAGCCCGCGGCCCAGGCCCGCGTTGAGTTGCCCAGCACGTGTTGAGAATTGGAGGACCCTTCCAAGCCATGCACCAGCAGAATGGTGAGGCATTGGCCGGGGTCCGGCTGCCAATGGCATTGGCAGAGCACATAGCTCGCACCGTGACGACGAACGTTAGCCCGTGCTTGCTCCAGCCCAACCGACCCGCTTTCGGGGATGCCCGTCCCCGGCTCGACTTCAATAATCTGTGCCTCTGCTTCAGGCAAAACATATTGCCGCGGTTTATAGTTGGCGACCAGGGTTTGCAGGTGACCGTTGCGCAGAAACCGTCGCGGAAGAAAATCTTCTGCTTGTACGGCGACGCTGCTGATGGTTTCAGCCAGAGATTCGCGTGTTTTGCTCACTGCGCTCTCAACCTGGTAAGCAAGCCTGCTGCCTGCAGCGCGCCTTTGGGTGAGTCTTCGTGCTTAATGTAGGCGAACACATCTCCATGCCTGAGCTTTTCGCTCAACTGCTTTTCGATCTGCGCCAACTCGTTGGCGGCGTACTCACTCTTGCGCAGCCGGTAGCAGCAGAACGGGGCGGTGACGACGTCGGGTGTCTGCAGTTCGTCGCTCTCGGCCACGCAAAGGGCGGCTTGATGTTGCCGAAGCAGATCGAACACCTCGTTGGTAAACCACGATGTGTGGCGAAATTCAAAGGCAACGCGCAGCGCGCCAGTACCTGCGGGCGCGGCCTCTTTGAGGAAGTTGGCCAGCCTCTCCGGGTCTGCCTTAAGATTGGGCGGCAGCTGAAACAGAATCACGCCCAAGCGCCCGGCCCGGATGACGGGCAGCAGGGCGGAGTAAAAGGCAGTGAGCGCATCACTGCATTCTTTTAACCGCTTGATATGGGTGATGCGTTGCGAAGCTTTGAAAGAGAAGCGAAAGTCTCCCTCGGTCTGTGCCAACCAGCCGTCGATGGTAGCCGCAGAGGGCAAGTGGCGAAAGGTATAGTTCACCTCAACCGAATTGAGCCGGGTTGCGTAGTACTGCAGCATTTTCTTGGGTGAAGTCTTGGGCGGGTAGAATTCCGGCTTCCAGGTGGGGTAAGCCCAGCCTGAACAGCCGAGCCAAACCTGGTTGGCAGCCGGGGCCGGTGTGGGAGATAGTGGGGTGGTCACGTCGGCGTCTGCCACCTGAGACTTAACTCCGCCTGTTGAAGGTAGGAACTGCTTCGATTGGGGCGGCTAGTGGGGGTCGAACCCACGACATCCGGAGCCACAGTCCGGCGTTCTGCCACTGAACTATAGCCGCCATATAGACTTAGATTGTAGCATCCGGATTCGCGGTCAGAGCGGCTCCGGAGGGGTCTAGCGAGCCCTCCACTACGCCTATTTCCGCCTATGCCCAGCAACTCACAACCCGAGATTCTGCCGCCTCAAAAATCGCGCTTTCAGAAGGCGAACGGATTGTTTGCCGACGAAAATCTCGACTTGCTGTCGCATGTGCTCGATGACTGGTTTCGTGTCCCAGGCACCTCGATTCGCTTTGGCCTGGATGGCATCATCGGCCTGGTTCCCGGGCTAGGAGACATCATTGGCGGCCTTGCTTCTACCATCATTGTGATTGCGGCGTGGGTACGCGGAGTTCCCTACATCACGCTGATCAGAATGGTGGTCAATATCGGGATCGAAGTAGTGCTGGGCACAGTTCCCCTATTGGGAGATATGTTTGACATCGCCTGGAAGGCAAACCGGCGCAACTACGCGCTCATCACCCGCCATCTGCAGCAATCGCGCAGGCAAACGTGGCGAGACTGGGTCTTTCTGCTGGTCATTGGCGTTACTCTGACCGCCATCTTCCTGGCACCAATCTTCCTCATCCTTTGGTTCCTGGAATGGCTCGGCCACCATGCCTGACGCAAGCTGGTTGCGATACAATCGAGCGATCGGGGCGTAGCGTAGCCTGGTAGCGCATCTGCTTTGGGAGCAGAGGGTCGGGGGTTCGAATCCCTCCGCCCCGACCATAAAATCAACCACTTAGCGCATTCGCGCATATCCCTCGAAAATACACTGTAGCGAAGGTTTTCGATGAGAAAGAGCGCCAGGGTGTCCTAGTGTTTCGAAGGTTTCTCGGCTTAGACAACTGGACAAAGTCGGTTGTGGCCGCCCTTTTGGGCGGTACGCTCGCGGCAATCTCCTATGGTCTATTTTTTAGCCACACGCTGCTGAACGCCGCGTCTTTTCACCATCCGGGCGTGGACAGCGTTGCTGCAGGCCGCGCTCTACTTTTGACAGCCGTGGCTGATTCGGCCGACACGACAGACGATACGCCTGCCACAGCGCAGAAACCCCTCACCGGGTGCGGCGGCCCAACTATTTCCTTGGACAGTGGCATGAGCCCGGCCACGATGAGAAGCAAAATTTCCCATGCTCCGCGCTGTGCATTGATCGTCTTTGCCGCCGGCACCTACAACATCGCGGCGCCGATCGATATACCGTGCGGCGTGACGATCACAGGTCCAGCCACATCCCCGGCAACTGCGACTCTGGCTGCCGCCTACACCGGCAATGTGATATTCAGCGTCGGGAATTGTTCCGCTCCCGTCACCATCGGATATCTGCACTTTGAGAACACGGGCGGCATCTATGTGAATGCGCCGATGTCAGGTATCACGGTCACTCATAGTCAATTCACCAACCTGCCCGCCACCCACCAGCAGTGGGCGGACATGGGAATCTATTTCGACGGAACCAAAGGCGGGACGATCCGCAACGCCACCATCACCAACAACACTTTTGGTGATCCGTCGTCCTGTTCTGCGGTGATGTCGATCGATCACGATGAGGGCGGCCTCTGCAATGGGATCTTTTTCCAGGGCAACCTCGATGGCATCGTGATCGAGAACAACACCTTCACCCACCTGGAGGAAGGCTTTCACGTGCTGTGCTTTCCGGGAGACAAATGCACCGGCACTGGCGCGCCGACCTGGAACCACTTCATCGTGCGGTGGAACGACTTCAATCACATTCACCGCATCGCGGCGGAGATGCAGCCGCAGCCGGCTACCGATGTTGTCATCGCTTACAACTCCTATGAGGATCCCTTTGCGCCATCGACCTTCTCCATGGGATTCTCCTTAGCTTGCTGCGCCGGTATTAGCGGCGCCACTGTGCCCTTCGTCAACCACAATGTCCTGCTGGCGAACGTACCCCCGGCAGGCAAATACATTGCCTATGCCATCGAGTGGTGGGGCAACGGTGCACAAGCCAATCACAATCTCATTCAGGGATATTGGGCCAACGGAATCGTCTGGGGCCTGGGCGGCGGTCCGTGGGAAGTACGCAATTCAGTCGTTCAAGGCCCGTACATGGCCGGTCCGGACGGTTGCTACATCTGCGACGAAAAAGAGGGTGCAAAAACCACCCCAACGCGGAGCGGAAATCTCACCAGCACCGCCATCACGACGATCATCAGTATCGCTCCCACCATCTCGCCCGCGGGCGGCGCGATCTCCGGCGCCACGACGGTAACCCTGGCTGACAGCGGAGCCAACCACTCCATCTATTACACGACGGACGGCAGCACTCCCACTCCTTCTTCGACGCTCTATACCGGTCCATTCCCGGTGAACCCGGGAACCACAGTGAAGGCCATCGGCATGTGGGGCCGGGGCGCAAACCCAAAGAGCTACCCGTCAGGCTACGGCTACGTTCCCAGCGAGATCGTCAGTGCGAGCTATACAGCCCGGTAGATGCTGCCACTTTCCGTCGCCCATATTCTGTTGCCGTCTATTGTTGGCGTAAGCATCCTCTTGATGCTGATCCGTCCCCGCGGTATCGCTGAGGTCTACTGGATCGGCGGTGGCGCTGTGCTGCTGATCGTCCTACGGTTAGTCTCCTTCGAACTCGCAGGGAAAGCGATCGCCAGGGGTTCTGACGTTTACTTCTTTCTGATTGGCATGATGCTGCTGTCGGAGCTGGCTCGTGAGCACGGCGTATTCGATTGGCTTTCCTCCGTTGCCGTGCGCAGCGCCAAGGGTTCGTGCAGCCGCCTCTTCGTGCTTGTTTACGGCGTCGGCACGCTGGTCACGATCTTTATGTCGAATGACGCAACAGCAGTTGTTTTGACCCCGGCAATCCTCGCGGCCGTTCGCAAGGCCAGGGTTGAGCCGACGCCTTATCTATTTGTCTGCGCCTTGATAGCCAATGCGGCGTCATTTGTGTTGCCCATATCCAATCCGGCAAACCTGGTGGTCTTCCACGATGGAATGCCGCCGCTCGCACACTGGCTACTGTCATTCGGTGTACCCTCTATCCTTTCCATTCTGTCGACCTATGCGATCATGCGCTGGATCTTTCGCAAGCAACTCTCGCAAACCATCGACTATGAGGGCGAGGAGCAGCAGCTTGATGGACATAGCAAGCTAGTGCTGGGTGGGCTTGCGGCGATGATCGTTGTGCTGCTCGCCGCATCTTCGCTGGGCAAGGACCTCGGGCTGCCGGCTTGCCTGGCAGCTTTGTCCGTTACCACCGTGGTGTCGATCAAAGCTCGTTGCAATCCGCTTAAGCTGGCGAGGGAGATCAGCTGGAGCACCATCGTGTTGGTGGCCGGGCTCTTCATTATGGTGGATGCTTTCGTGAGCATGGGGGCCTTGACGCTGACACAATCGGCTTTGCTTTGGGTGCAGCATCTGAGGCCAGCGGCAGGAGCGCTCATCACCAGCTTCGTAGTCGGAGTGGCCAACAACTTGGTGAACAATCTGCCTCTCGGCTTGATTGCAGGGGCCACGTTGCATGCCGCACACATCAAAGGATTGATCGCGAATGCCGTGCTGATTGGCGTGGACCTGGGGCCGAATCTTTCGGTGACCGGCTCACTCGCGACCATCCTGTGGCTGCTGGCTCTGCGTAAGGAAAAGCTGGATGTAGGCTTCTGGAAATTTCTTCGAGTAGGTGCGCTCGCCATGCCCGTCGCTCTGCTTCTGTCAGTCGGCGGCGCCATCCTGATGCACCTGGTCTTCAAAGCCGGGTAGCTACCTGGACGAACGGCTCGCTGCCGGGCCTTGTAGCATTTGCGTCAGAACCTGGTTTTGTATCAGGGCACGACTTTAGTTCTGCCGTAACTGCTTGAATATTCCCGGAGGTTGTGTGAGTATCCGGAAAAAGAACCGCAGGTCCCTCCACTACGCTCCCCCGGATTGCCTGTCGAGAACCGTGGCGTTGATCTGGTCCGTGCGGCTCTTTTTAAGGAGAGCCGCATACGTGGTCGTTGCTGGCACCGCGAAGTAGGAAACCGGGTACGCTCCGGTCGGGATGACAATTCTGTTGTGCCCGCAAGAGTTTCGGCGAGAAGTGCCTGATACCCCCGCGATAGAATTGTCATCTCGACCGGAGAAGCGCAGTAGAAGGACCTGCGGTTCTTTTTGGGATACTCACACACAGCCTCGTTAGCCCGGGAGGGCTGCCTTTCGAGACTCTTACGGCCGGCGAAGATCGCGATGGACGTGTGGAACGCTTGCAGGTAAGCCAGGTTAGATCCCTGCCCGGGAGCGCAGCAATGATGGATGAACCGATAGCCAAAGTTGCGCTCGGTCAGGATGTACTGGGGGATGTTGCCACTCTCGATTTTGGCGCGTAGACCGCGAACGAGGACCCGGAGCGAATCCTGTTTTGCGGTTGGATTGCGCCAGAACATCGCACACCTTTGTCTGGATCGAATTTCTTCTCGCACGCGGTGAGTAGAAGACAGACTGCGAGGTACGCTGCAGCTCCGCAGATGAATTTCCAGGCGAATGATGGGTAACGTGAGCTACTGGAAAACAGGATGTGTGCCAGTCTGTCAAATCAGCTTGGAGTTTCTGGATATTCGATAGGTACGCGTGTTAGTTACTTAAATCTAGTCCACCGTGAAGCTGAAGGAGGATAGTCTTCCGGACTCTTCGATAGACCTTTATTTGAAACATCTCCTTCGCATCATGCAGTTATTCGGATTGGCGCGGCCCGTTGTTTCTGTCCCTTTGTAAAGCATTGCCAATTCTGGCGTAAAGAGGCGCGTCGCTCGAAACCAACGGATGTAGAGATGAGTACCCAATTGTGGCCATGTGGGCCGAGCCATTCGATAGCTAACTGTGCCCAAACGCGCTCGGGCAATCCTGATTACCCCAATTACGAATACAGGCGGCTAGCGAATTCTTGTATAGGCAAAACACGATCATTCGTGCAAATGGAAAGCAATTTGGCGCAATCGGCAAGCTACCTCCGCTCGCTAAGCTCTTGTAGAAGTCGATAGCAGCGCTTGACGACGCAAGAGGCGCAAAGGAGCCGGCCATTGTTGACACACATATTGCAATCCGCCCTCTGTTTTGGCGTTGACCTGGCATTTGCGTTTCCAGCGGTGGTCCTGGCGAAAGGGCAATCGCCCGCTTCGGGTATCCGGAACAATGTCATGGTTCACGGTGCGTTGGAAGAGCGCTCGATCAGGAAGATGGGCACAGCGATGCTGGATAAAGCTGCAAAGAAGCCGCTGCACGCCAGGATCAGCGCGTAAACAGGCGAGGAGGACGCAATGCTTCACGAGTTGTTCCGCGTCGTTCTAGAGACCAGCGTCCAGCTGGCCCTTGCGATATTGCCGGCTGCACCCTTGCTTGGGCAAAAGCTACCCTCCCTGGCAGGCGAGAAAACAGTCGTCAGGTCTGAAAAACCAAATACCTAAAACCGGTAGCTACTTTGCTGCGGTATACATCGCCCCTTTCTGCTAGTGCATCCAAGAGCCGATGGCTGAAATCAAGCTCTTGTTCGTGGACGATGACGATGCATTGCGCAGGGCGCTTGGAGCTGTGCTAACCCATCACGGGTTCGATGTTACTGCCGCGAGCAGCGTTCCTGAAGCTCTTGAACTAATCTCGACCAGAAAATTCGATGTCTTGCTCTCCGACTTGAATATTGGCGAACCCGGTGATGGCTTCACCGTGGTCAGCGCGATGCGGCGTGTACAGCCAGAAGCATGCACCTTCATCTTGACCGGCTACCCTGACCTTGAGACCGCCATTCAGGCCGTTCGCAGCCAGGTGGACGATTATTTCTCCAAACCCCTGCACGTCGATCGCCTCGTGGACGCCATAAAAGCTCTGCGCAGTGGCCGGAGACCTCCAGATAAATCGCTGCCAACCCGAAAGGTTGCCCAGCTGTTGCGCGAGGTCTCTGACGTCATCTGCAAACGGTGGCTACACCAGGTACTGGCCGATCCGGAATTAGCGGCGCTTTCCCTAACCGAAGACGAAAGAAGCGACCACATTCCGGACATGATTGAGGAGCTGATCAGGCGACTCGAAGGGCCTCAGGAGGAGTTAAGCGATGTCGCAACAGACGCCGCGCGCAAGCACGGTAAAGTGCGCTATCAGCAGGGTTACACCATCCCGCAGATAATGTTCGAGGCTCGTGTACTGCAACGCGTGCTCACTTCGATTATTCACGAGAACCTGTTTGGCCTCGATTTGAGCACCCTGGTAGGGGACATTATCGAAATTGGAGAGACCCTCCAGGCGGATGTGGAAATTTCCATTCGCGTTTATCAGGCGCAGATTCCGCGCTCTCTGCAATCCTCCTTCTCCCTTCTCTACCAATCGCCTTATCTTGGAGTCTCCATCGCCGACGAACGCCGGATTATTGACGCCAACGATGCGTTCCTGCGCATGATCGGGCACACGCGGGAAAAGCTGATGGCGGGTGTAATCGACTGGCGCGCAATGACACCGGAAAAATTCCACCAGCTGGATGAGACCGCGATGGCCCAACTGCTGGAATTCGGCACTTGTGTCCCCTTTGAGAAGGAGTTCGTTTTGCCCGACGGTTCCTCGGTGCCATTTCTCATCGGCGCGGTACGCCTTAGCGCAGAACCATTTCGCTGGTCATCGTATGTCGTCGAGATGACGGAACATCGAAAACTTCAAGCAGCGGAAGAAAAGGTCAGAGCCTGGGAAGCCAGGTATGTCCTGATTAATCATCTTGCGCACGAGTTGAATAATCCGTTAGCCGCGATGACGTTTACTCTCCACCTTTTGAGCACTCACCCAGGGTTATCCGCTGACAGTCTTAAGCTGGTGAACGATGCCAGTGGAATGCTCGACAGGGTCGCTTCTACCGTGAGGAGAGTTCTGGCTGAAGTGCAACAGGTTTGACTGCAGTCTTCGACTATCGCCGCAACCGGGTGCCGGCTGCTTCTGCGGCGAGCATGGCGGCTACTTTGGCGCGGCGAATTCGCTCCCGCAGTTGAGCTGTTACCACGCGATGGCAACGCAGGCAGAGGGTGCGGATGTTGTCCAGGTCGCACTCGCCGCCGCCTTCCGTTACCGGCAAAATGTGATCCGCGTCCCAAAGACTCTTGCGCATTCCTGTCGAAAATCCCCAATGCCGCATCAGCGCCAGGCGAGTGGCGCCGCGCGCGCGCTTGAGCTTGCGGTGTTCTTTGAGGGTGTCCAACCCGCAGTGAACGCACACACCCCGGTCGCGCTTCAATATCTGCTCGCGCAAATATCCCGGCTGCGAACGGAGCTTCCATTCATGCACACAGTAATCCGAGCAGAAGGTGAAGCGGCGGGGAGGGACCTCGAGCGAACACCACCGGCATAGGCCGCGCCCGTTGACGCCGCGCGGTATATTCTTCCGGTCGACCCATCCTCCAGGCATCATGCGCGAAGTGCTCATAGGTTTGTTTTAAATCCCCAGCCTCTTCGCTGAAAGTGCCTCCGAAGGCGACCATCCCCTGGGAGACAATATAATTTTCCAATGAGTGCAGCGAGGGTCAACATGTACGCCGCGATGGTCGAAGATTTTGCCTTTCCGCCTCGTTATCGCGAAACCGCGGCTCCGGTGGCCAACGATGGCGAAGTCTTACTCGAGGTGCGAGGCGCCGCGCTGAGCAACCTGGTGCGAGGTCAGGCGAATGGATCTCACTATAGCAGCGATAAGCCTCCGTTTATTCCAGGGAACGATGGTGTGGGCGTGGCGCCGGATGGCAAGCGATACTACTTCATCGCTCCCCGCGCACCCTTCGGCTCCATGGCTCAGTACACTGTGGTTGCCCAGGCCCGGACCATTCCTCTGCCGCCAAACCTTGACGATGCAGTCGCTGCTGCGTTAGGAAACCCCGCGCTCGCTACCTGGGGCGCGATGCTCGCCAGAGCGAAGCTCCAGCCCGGCGAAGCGGTCCTGATTAATGGGGCCGCCGGGACCGCCGGGAAACAGGCGATTCAAGTGGCGAAGTATCTGGGTGCATCGAGGGTCATCGCCACCGGTCGCAATCAGCAGGCGCTTGAGCCTTTGCGCGCTCTGGGAGCCGATGAGACCATCGCGCTTGACCAGCCGGAGGAGAGTCTACTGCGCAGTTTCAGGACGGCACTCGCCCAGGTGCAGGTTGTTCTGGACTACCTGTGGGGACCATCGGCGGAACTGATGCTGAAAGCAGCCGTCGGCCATGGGGCGCCCGCAGGAGAGCCCCGCATCCGTTTTGTGCAGATCGGATCCATCAGTGGGGAGGCAATCACCTTGTCTGGGGGCTCGTTGCGTAGTTCGGGGGTTGAGCTGCTCGGCAGCGGCTTGGGCAGCCTCTCTGCGCAGCAGATTTTGCAGTCCTTACGTGCCATGTTCGCTGCCACCGAAAAGTTCCAATTTGCGATTGACATCGACCCGGTGCCACTAGCCCAGGTCGAACAAGCCTGGCCCCGCAAAGGCGATGAACGCAGGATCGTTTTCGTCCCTTAGCTCTGTCCCCGTCACCCATTGCCGGGTGCCCCGGAGTTAAGTGGGGCTACTCCGCGAGGACTGCAGATCCCTCCACTTCGCTCCTTCGGAGCTCCGGTCGGGATGACAAGGGGAGAGCGGTTACTTTGCGGAAGGGTGGCGAGCCGGATGGACGGAGTAGAGAGGGGCTACTCCGCGAAGACTGCAGATCCCTCCGCTCCGGTCGTTATTCCACGGGATAAGGTCCGTCACAGAAAACCTGGGCGTGATAACCCTTCGAGCCGACCAGCCGAGCCAGTGGACTTCGCATATCATCGCCCGCTCGCAATCGATCGAGGATGGATCGGAAGTTATACTGGGGCCGCCAGCCAAGTTCGTTACGCGCACGCTCATTTACGTAGACACGATCAATGCCGGGAAGCATCTTCCATCCCCTCCTCTCATATTCAGCCTGATAACCAGGAACGCGCTCTCCTACCACACGGGGCGCAAGATTGCGCAAATCCGCAACATCGTCAGCGCGAAACGGCGTGGTCGCGCTGATGATGTATTTGCGAAAACCGATCCTGGCGGCATGCTCAGCAGCCAACAAATGAGCGCTCACTACATCTTCGAGGTCAACCCGACGGTAGAGGTACTCATTGGCCTTCGCATTCGCGTCTGCGTACGCCTCCCGCACCTTCCGGTTGTCATCGTCCTCGGGGAAAAAGCGCGACGTGCGGAGCACCACGCAGCGCAGCCCATGGTTGTGATGGAACAACTCGCACAGATCCTCGGCTGCTGCCTTGGTCACGCCATAGATGTTCCTGGGAACCGGGGTGACCTCTTCCGTGATCCACCCGGCAGGCGCCCCGGGAGGGGGCGCAAGCGCGCGGCCAAAGACGCTGGTCGTACTGGTATAGATAAACGATTCAACCCCCGCTGCCGACGCCTCCTCCAGCAGATTGAGCGTGCCGCTCAGGTTCGTATCGATGAAATCCTGGCGGCTGTGGGTAGCGATATGCGGCTTGTGCAGGGTCGCGGCATGAAAAACCTGCTGCACGTCCCGCAGGCAATGACGCACCCAGGAGCGATCGGAAATTGAGCCAACATGCGTGGTAAAGGGCGATTCAAGGATGTCGAGACCGGCCACCTGGTAGCCAAGATCCTTGAGCGTTCGAACCAGCGCCTCGCCCAAATGCCCTGAGCTTCCGGTGACCAGTACCTTCATAAGACGTCCTCGCTATTCATATTAGAATGGGGTGCTCTTGCGAAGACCCTTTCCAGGTTTCGAGTTTTAGGAGTAGAATTCGGCCCTCTTGTTCGTTGGAGGTGATTATGAAAATGTTGGAAAAGCGAATTCTCCTGGTGGTACTGGCCACGGCTCTTCCCCTCCTCGTTGGTGGATGCGAGCGCCATGCCAAATCTGAGCAGTACTTTCTCATCGCCACTAATATCGGTCTGCCGTATTGGCAGTCCGCTCACGCCGGATTTGCCCGCGCCGCCGCGGAATACGGCGTCACAGAAGACATGCGGGGTCCGGATACCTTCACTCCAGCGATTGAAGTGGACGAATTCCGCGCCGCCGTGGCCAGAAAACCTGCCGGGATCCTGGTATCCGTCGCAGATCCAAGCCTGATGGGGCCGGAGATCAATAAAGCGATTGCCGCCGGAATTCCCGTCATCACCATCGACTCCGACGCTCCAGACAGCCAGCGGCTCTATTTCATCGGTACCAACAACCTCGAGGCGGGGCGGCTCGGCGGCCAACGGGTCGCTGCTTCTTTAAATGGCAAAGGCAACGTAGTCTTCTTAACCATGCCGGGCCAGCCAAACCTGGAGGAGCGGCTGAAAGGATACAAAGATGCATTCGCCAATTATCCCGGGATCAAGATTGTCGAGGTGTTCGATATGAAAGGCGAATCCGGGACGGCCATGGACAAGGCGACGGAATACATGGCACGGACGGGCGCTTCGAAGATCAATGCATTAATCTGCCTCGAGGCTTCGGCCGGCAAAGACGTAGCCGAAGCCTATAAGCGCAGCAAGCCGCAAGGGACCATTATTATGGCAATGGACGTCGACCAGGCAACGCTCGCGTTGGTCAAAGACGGTACCATCGATGCCACCATTTCACAGAAGCCTTACACCATGGCTCTGCTCGGCCTCAAGGCTTTGGATGAGCTGCATCACTACCCGCTCAAGCCCCTCGCTCGAGATTACGGATTGGATGCAATGTCGCCTATCCCGGCCTTTGTCGATACCGGAGTGTCCCTGGTCGATAAAAGCAATGTCGACAAATTTATGAACACGACAGCAACGCAGTAGCACACTTCCCTCTGAACCACCAACCCTTGAGTGCCGCCACTGTCCCACAGTGGCGGCATTGTCCTGTTTCTGAACAAAGTTTAATGTCACTGGACTTGTCATTCCCCATAATGGGGATAACATCCTACGTCCAAGGCATCTATACCTAATTATGTAACTTTGCCGCGGAGACAAGGGCCCCACATGCCAGGAATGGCGCAAAGACTGTTTCAAATTTTTGCGGCGAAGCCACCCCGGAAACACCCTCGGCGAAGGCCCCGCTGACGGATGAAAAAATTACCTAGCCGCGGCTTTATCCACAATGTCGTCGCCCTTTATGGGGTACAGGCATGTACCTATGCGTTGCCTCTGCTCACCTTCCCCTACCTGGCCCATGTGCTGGGCCCTTCCGGCTGGGGCGTGGTCGTGTTTGCGCAAGCCATTGGCGACATGATCGCCAGCGTGGTGGAGTACGGCTTTGACATCTCCGCATCCCGGGAGACGTCGCGGCAACGCGACAACCCGCAACGGCTCTCCGAGCTGATTTCGGGAGTTCTGGGCGCCAAATCTGTGCTGGCGATCGCATGCATCGCCGCAGCTATCTTCTCGCGGCGATTCACCCATCACATTGCTCCTTCGATGGCCTTGTTTTGGGCAAGCACCATCTGGGGCGTTTGCCAGGGTATCAACATGTTGTGGTACTTCCAGGGCCTGGAGCGGATGCGTTTGGCCAGTGCTCTGGAAATAGGAGGCAAGGTTCTTGCCACCCTCAGCATCTTCGTCCTGGTCCACAAACCGGAAGATGGCTGGAAGGTGATGGCGGCGCAATGCGTCGGCTGTGTGGTTGCCCATGGCGTCACGGTGGTGCTGGCGTATCGCGAAGTGGGCTTCCGATGGCCCACACCCGCTTCGGTGTGGAGTGCTCTTCGGCTGGGCAGCTCGATGTTTGTGTTTCGTGCGGTACAAAGTATTTCCGGCTCGGTCAACCGGTTGGTGTTGGGGTCGGTAGCTCCCGTGGCTGTGCTCGGTGAGTACGCCGGGGCCGAGCGGATCACACGTGTGTTTCAGCAAGGCATGTGGCCAGTGAACCAGGCACTCTACCCAAAACTGACCCAACAGGTCCAGAACAACCCGGGGCGGGCCATGCGCACCGTTCGTCTGAGCCTGCTCTTTCTGGGAGGACTCGGCCTGGCTTTCGGTCTGGCTATTTATATTGGGGCTCCGCTGCTGGTCCATTACGTCCTCGGCCCTGCCTTCCAACATTCTGTCCCGGTACTGCGGGTCTTTGCTCTGTGGATTCCTTTGATCGCGGTGTGTACCGTTATTATTTTTCAGTTACTGTTACCCAACCAGCTGGACCATCAATTTAACTTCGTGAATCTGACCGCCGGTCTGGTTGGGATTGGGATCGCATTCCTGCTGGCGCCCCGGATGGGCGCGATTGGCATCGCCTGGTCGGCGGTCATAGCGCAGGTCTATACACTGATTGCCTTCTCCGTCATTTTGGCGAAAGCAGGATTGAATCCTTTCTCGCCGGCGACTCCTCCGTCTGGCCGCTCCAACCGTCCTGGTGACTTTGTGCCGGTGCTGGCGCCCGCGGCCCGGACTCAGCAAATGAGGCTCCGGCTGCAGGAAAAGCTGACCGCAGCGGACGCCCGGATTGCCCAAGCGGACCAGATACCGGTCCCCCACCCAGCTTCCCAGCAAGTGCCGCAAGAGCCAGTCTGGCCCCTCTTCGATAAGTTTTAGCGTCAAAAACGGAAGGCAGAACCTGGGAGCATGGATTCCCCTTTCGGGGGATGATGCAGGCTCGAAAAACCGTCTATAGCTTGTTATATCTATTCAGCGAAGCGAGACTGAGAAACTATGGGCCTTGGATACGGAAAAGGAAGATTGATACCAACCGGCAAGCGTGGACCTGCCATTTATGTGAGCTACAAGATCAGCCAGCAGTTTGTAGAAACGACGGATTCTAACGGCTCCTTCAGGAGACAGAAAGCCGTCGTTCACTCGATCGCTGCCGAAGCCGGCCAGCACATTGATTTGGGTGACTTTGACCTGCTGGTGGGTGAAGAAGTGGTCCGTTTGAAACACATCGCCAGCGATCCCGAGTGGCTTGTGCTGTCCTCCGACGCATCCTCGATCTGCATCTAGCTCAGCCGTTGCGTTTGTCTTCCCGCACGGTAAGAATGCGGGGATGACGGAATGGAACGCATCTAAGTACGCGCGGATCTCCACCCTGCAGGCGGCCATGGCCAGCGAGGTCCTGGCATTGCTGGACCTAAAGGGCACGGAACGGGTTCTCGACGTCGGCTGTGGAAACGGGAAGACGACTGCGGAGATCGCGGCGCGCCTCCCTCACGGCTCGATCGTAGGCGTCGATGCTTCTGCGGACATGATTGCCTTTGCGGCGATTCACCAATCGGCTCACCAGAATCTTCAATTCGCAGTCGCAGACGCGCGGCAATTGCCCTACCAGGCTGAGTTTGATCTCGTCGTCTCCTTCAATGCGCTGCACTGGGTTCCGCAACAGGATCTGGCACTCAGGTCCATCCACAGTGCCCTGAAACGGGACGGCTGGGCGCAGCTACGCCTGGTGCCCAAGGGCGAACGGAAGAGTCTCGAAGATGTGCTCGAAGAAACCCGTCTTTCCTCACGATGGATAGGCTACTTTCGCAGCTTTCGGGATCCTTACCTCCACCTGACCGCAGAACAATATGGGGCTCTGGCCGAGCAGAATGGCTTTCAGGTCGCTGCTCCCCGCGTAGCCCTTAAATCCTGGGACTTTCCATCGCGCTCCGCTTTCCTGGCCTTTGGCGAGGTCACTTTCGTGGAGTGGACGCAGCACCTGCCGCCAGAGGAGCGTCCCGCCTTCGCGACCGATGTCCTCGACCGCTACAGGCTGGTAGCCTGCGATGCGCCCGGGGAAGAGAATTTCTTCCGCTTCTATCAGATGGATGTCACGCTCGCCCCCGCTTAGCCAGCGGCGGGAAGTGCCGATTTAGTGGCGTCAAACAGGATTCTCGCCATCCTCAAGGGAAAGGTGCTAACATCCGATCCGTTACCCTGGCGCGCAGGAAACCAGGCGGGAAGCCCCTCTCCCAATCATCAAGACGCAAGAAAAGTCCCCTGCCGGCATTGAAAAAGGAGGCGGACATGAAGTTCACTTCTGTAGTCAGCGCAACCGCTCTCATGGCCTGGATGTTTGTTGGACTATCGTCCGGAGCGCAGGAGCCCGTTGCTTCCGCGACTGCTGCTAATAGCAACGAAGCAGTGGCCACCAGTGCAGAGCCCCCCGTGTCCTCCAATTCCAAGGTCCGGATTGTCCGCCTCAGCGAGGTCAAAGGGGAGGTTCAGCTTGACCGCTTAACCGGTAAAGGTTTTGAACCGGCAATGGCAAATTTGCCGGTCACGGAGGGTGCCAAGCTAAAAACCGGCAATGGTGTTGCGGAAGTGGAATTCGAAGACAACAGCACCATACGGGTGGCGCAAAACTCCGTGGTCGAGTTTCCCCGGCTAGAACTGCTGCCTTCGGGCGCCAAGGCATCTGGTGTCAATTTGCTACAAGGCACGGTGTACGTAAACCTGCTGAACACAAAAGGCAACGAATTCAGCCTGAAATTCGGTCAGCAGACGGTGAACCTTCCGCCGGACAGCCACATTCGTCTGCAAATGACACCGACAGAAGCAAACCTGGCGGTGTTGCACGGCGACGTTGCCGTCGAGGAAACATCGGGAAGCACGACTGTCGGCAAGAACAAGACAGCGACGTTTAACCTCACCGGACAAAGCGAGCCGACGATCGCCAAGAGCGTAGCCGAGCAGCCGCTGGATTCCTGGGATCACGAAGCCGTGCAGTATCACAAGAGCTATGCCAACGCGACCTCATTTGGAAACTCGCCCTACGCCTACGGCATTAACGACATGAATTACTACGGGAGCTTCATCAACGCTTCCGGGTGCGGCTCGATGTGGCGGCCGTACTTTACCAGCGCCAGCTGGGATCCTTTCGGGAGCGGTGCCTGGGCGTATTACCCGAGCGCTGGCTATTCCTGGGTATCTCCGTACCCGTGGGGTTGGACGCCTTATCACTACGGCAGCTGGAACTATTGCAACGGAGTCGGCTGGGGTTGGCAGCCCGGCGGAACCTGGCTCGGACTGGCGAATAACTCCTTCGTGAACTCCACTGCCCTTCGGGGAACAACGGGAGGCTCGGGGACGACCAGGCCCCATCCTCCTATTCAAGCCCCGACAGCCATGCAATCCTCCATGGTGCCGGTCAACCTGAAGGCGATTCCTGCTTCCACGCTCAGTTCACATGACACGTTTGTCTTCCGTAACGATTCGGCCGGGTTGGGTGTTCCGCGTGGCAACTTTGGCAAACTGAGTAGCTTTGCCAATCAGACTAGCCAGCACGGGATGGCCACCACGACGGTCTACTATGGCGGCGAGCGAGGAGGGGCTGAGGGCCCAGCAAGAGCCGCGTCCGCCGGCGGTTATTCGGCCGGCAATGCGCGAAGCTCTATGAGTTCGATGAGTTCAATGGGGGCTTCGCATACATCCGTGCAGTCGGCGCCCAGCGGCGCGTCGGGCGGAGGAGCTCACCGCTAAAAATCTATCTTCGTATCCCGCACATTGTTTCTTGAGCTTAATTAAGGAACCTGGGCCACAAAGGTGGATGCCGGCAGAGATGCGCCATTGTAGAGATTGGCGTCGGTGAAGTTCTGCCAGGCATAGCGGACCTGCGCCGCCTCCGCCACCTCGGGTGAGGAGACTAGGACAGATGTTCCCTGCACCTTGGCGCTGGCAGGGAAGAAGCGGCCATCGACGCCAGCTACCTCAAAGCCCCTGACCTCGTTCCCCATGCTGTGCAAGCCGTCCGCATGATCGAACCAGACTTCGAGCGCCCCCTCCTGCCGCGTGGTCTGGCGGTAGAGTGGCCCGCTGAACTCCAGGCCAGTTTCGCCATACGCAACCGCTCGTCCGGCGAGGGCCAGCCGAGCGCCTACTGTTTGTTTGTCCGGCGGATGCACATTGTCGCGCTGGCCAATATCGAGGGTTACGGCCATGCCCGTACTGACCACATCCAGGGTTCGGCGTTGGCTATCGCGAATGAGCCCCCAATTTTCGGGCGGGGAATCGAAGCTCGAGATCTGCACGAAGAGGAAAGGAAGATTCCCCTGTCCCCACTGCCGCCGCCAGTCCGCGATGAGCGTAGGCAAGAGCTTCGCGTAGAGGTTCACGCGATCGGGCGCGCTGTCAGTCTCCCCCTGGTACCAGAGAAAGCCTTTGATGGAATAGGGCGTGAAGGGCGCGACCATTCCGTTGTATAGGCCTGCCGGGATCCAGGAAGAAGGGTCCGGATGCCATGGGTGCGACGGCGGGGGCAGATGATGGGCGGCGGCGTCTGCATCGGCACGTTTCTCCGCACTTTCAATCAGATCAAGGTGTATCTGCTTGTCGGCGAAACCGGCACGCGCGGCGAGGGCGGGCATCAGCGAGGCGTCGGCGGAGAGGGCGTCGAGACTGATCCAGGAATCGATGGGTGTACCTCCCCAGGAAGAATCGATGACGCCGATGGGAACGTGTTCGCGCTGATGAATCGCACGAGCGAAGAAATAGGCGACGGCAGAGAAATCCCTGGCGGTCGCCGGCGTGCACGTTTGCCATGCCGCCGTGATACTCCCCAGAGGAGAGGCAGAGGATTGGTGCTCCATGCGGAGCAGCCGGACCTGGGGCAGATCGGCCTGGGCGATCTCCTGTTCGGCGTTGGTGACATGAGCGTTGGGGGGAAATCCGGAAAGCGGCATTTCCATATTGGATTGCCCGGAGGCAAACCACACGTCGCCCACCAGCAGGTCGGAACGGGTAAGCTCGGAGCTGCCATGGACGGTGAGCGTGAACGGGCCGCCGGCCGCCTCTGGTGCGAGCCAGGCCTCCCAGAGGCCGAGGCTGTTTGCCGTGGCGGCGGTGGACTGGCCGTGGAAAGTGATGGTTATCCGGGCGGCCGGCGTGTCCTCGCCCCAAACATGGATCGGCACGTTGCGCTGCAGCACTCCATGGTCGGTAATTACGGCGGCGAGCCGCAATTCGGCTCGCAGGGGCGTGGCCGGCAGGCAAAACGATGCGAGGATTAAAAAAACAAGCTTCATAAGTCCGTAGCTCCTGAGATAGAGGCGCGATGGAGAAATTAAGTTCAAGACATTACAACTTAGACTGTGCAGATAGCCTCTTATTGGTCTAGGATGGGCAATGCTTGGCGGGCCCTCGTTCCTACCCCGGGGAACATCATTCCATTGCAAGATAAAGGAAGGAAACTATGTTCGGATTGATTTGGTGGGTTATCGTGGGCCTGATCGCTGGTTGGCTCACAGGAAAAATCATGAGCGGCGGCGGTTATGGCCCGCTTATGGATATCATCGTGGGCATCCTGGGGGCGCTCCTGGGCGGTTTCATTATGTCGCACCTGGGCTTTGCCGGTTCTGGCGGCCTTATTTATACCATCATCGTCGCGGTCATTGGGGCGGTGATCCTTACCTTGCTGCTTCGGCTGGTCACGCGCGGTCGAGTTCGACAAGTGTAACCTTGACCAGCAGCCAATAGGAAAACGCATTCAAGCCAACCAACGAGCCTGTTCCGAATCGGAGCAGGCTCGTTGTGCTTTGAGGAGCGGCGACCCATTTGAACAGGAACCTGCCGTTGTGCTCAATTCTTACGAACTTTAGCTGGCCTTATTCTGCCACAGCGCAAAATTCGCCCCGGTCGGATCCACCAGAATGGACATCCAACCGTGGCCGGCGACCTCTTCGACGTTGCGAATCACCTTCGCGCCCAGTGCGGCCGCTTTATTGGTGGCGCTATGGATGTCCTCGACGCCGATGTATGCCAACCATCCGGTCGGAGCGCCCGGCATGGACATTAAGCCCCCGCCTGGTCCGGTGCCGGGATTGAAGACTGAGTAGGTATTGATTGGCGGGGGCATCGGCGCATCGTTAAAAGTCCAGCCACAGAGCTGGCCATAGAAGTCTTTTGCTTTCTTGAGGTCGGGGGTGGTTAGTTCGAGGTGAACGAATGGGCTCGGCATGGCATAGTCCTTTCCTTTTTGCAATGACCGCCCATACGTGGGCGGTTAAATCTGTTAGCCCGGGTGATGCAAATTCGATATTCTTGAGATGCCATCTGGCTACAAAATCGTTTGCCCAGGAGATAAGCAGAAGTAGATGGAGCAAGCCATCGCGTCAAGAACCGCGCTCAGCGTTGCGCTGCGCCGCGCGGCTCACCAGCTTTACGACTCGCCTGTCGTCTTCAACGATCCGGTCGCAGTTCCGATTCTCGGTGCGGAATATGAGGACCAATTGCGGCGAACCCCGTCGCGGCCAGACCGGCCCTTTTCCACCGCGCTGCGAGCGTTTGTGGTTGGCCGCAGCCGTTATGCCGAAGACAACCTGAGACGGGCGGTTGAGAGCGGCGTCAAGCAATACGTCTTGCTGGGCGCTGGACTCGACACCTTCGCCTATAGAAATCCTTATCCGCGGCTACGCGTTTTTGAAGTAGACCACCCCGCGACTCAACAGTGGAAGCGCGAGTTGTTGCAACGCAACGGCATCGTTATCCCGGAAAACCTCAGCTACGCCCCCGTGGATTTTGAACGCCAATCGCTCGCAGAACAACTTGCTGACGAGGGTTTCGATCGAACTGCGCCGGCGTTTTTCGCCTGGCTTGGGGTCGTACCTTACCTTACCCAAGAGGCTTTCCGCGCCACGGTCAGCTTCATCGCTGATCGAGCTGGGGGGAGTGGACTGGCGCTCGATTATAGCCAACCCCGTGAAGTTCTTCCGCCGCTGGAACGGCTGGCGCATGATTCGCTCGCCTCCCGGGTGGAGAAAGCGGGCGAGCCCTTTCAGCTCTTCTTTACCCAACTCGAGATGGCCGGGGAACTCTCTCGCTTCCACGGTCTTGAGGATCTTGGCGTTGTGGAGATCAACGCGTCCTACTTTGCCGGCCGTACCGACCAACTGGCCATGCGCGGCAGCGCCGGCCGATTTCTCAGCGCGTGGTTATAGTTCGCGTCTTTGGTTTCGTTGGGGTCGACAGACGATGTGAGTATCCGCAAAAGAAACCGCAGGTCCCTCGACTACGCTTCGCTCCGGTCGGAGGTTGTGACTTTTTTGGTGCACTGTTCTGAATAAATCGAGCGGTTGGTGGGATCAAGCTGTAAGAAGAGACATGGGCAACAGCGAGGTACGGGAAGCCGAGCAGAAGGGTGCAGTGCGCCTGCGTAAAGCAGAGCGTCATCAGCTTTCTCTTTTACCGCATTGCATAGATGATTTGATGGCCTCGCATCATCGAGTACGTACGGTGATGGCGGTGGTGGAGAAGCTGGACGTGAGCGGTTTTTGCGCACCGATCCGAGCCCGTGAGGGGAGAGCCGGTCGTAATGCGACCGATCCTCATCTGCTGGTGGGTTTATGGCTGTATGGGTGTGTGCGCGGGATAGGTTCGGCGCGGGAGCTGGCGCGTCGCTGTGAAGAGAGTCTGCCGTTCCGCTGGTTGTGTGGCGGGGTAAGCGTAAATCATCGCCTGCTGAGTGACTTCCGTACCGATCACGCAGACGCATTGGACGCCCTGTTTACGCAGGTGCTGGTGACGTTGGTGGACAAGAAGCTGGTGCGCGTGAGCCGCATCAGCCAGGATGGAGTGCGGATTCGCGTCAGCGCCGGGAGCAACAGTTTTCGCCGGGAAGAACGTTTAGAGCTTCTTTTGGCGCAGGCCCGTCAGCATGTGTTGGAGTTGCGCGAGCAGCTGGAATCGCCGGGACAATCGGCAGCGGTAACGTTGCGGCAGAAGGGGGCGCGTAAACGAGCGGCGGAGTCGCGACAGCAGCGATTGGAGCAGGCGATCGCGCAGTTGCCGGAGCTGAAGAAGAAACAGGCTGAGGCGGCCCAGAGGGCAGGAAAAGGCAAGTGTGGGGACCAGATCCGAGCCCGGCAGCCGCGGGTAAGCACCACGGATGCGGCCACGCGGGTGATGAAGATGGCGAACGGTGGTTACAGCCCTGCGGCGAACGTGCAGTTGGCCGCCGACATCGAAAGCCGCGCCATCCTGGGGGTGGACGTCTGTAATGAATCTTCCGATTCGGCTGGGTTGAGCGAACCGATGCGGGAGCAAGTGGAACAACGGACGGGTAGCAAGGTGAAGCAGCACCTGATCGACGGCGGCTACTTGCGCATGGAGGACATTGTCGAAGCCCACGAGCAAGGAGTGGAGTTGTTCGTACCTCCCAAACCGGCCAGAAACCCGCAGAACCGAGGTCACGAGTTAAAACCTAAGCCAAGTGATTCGGAAGCGATCCGGGCATGGAAAAAACGCCTGGAAAGTGAAGAAGGCAAGAAAATCTACCAACAAAGGGCCGCCACCAGCGAGACCGTAAATGCTGAGTTACGAACCTATCGCGGGCTGGCGCCGTTGACCGTACGCGGCCTCGACAAAATCAAATGCGTGGCGCTGTGGTGCGCCTTGGCTTACAACCTGACTCACTTCAGCAAGGCACTTCTCAGCTAAAACCGAGCTGAATGAGCAAAAAAGATCGAGCACCGCGAAAACAGAAAGGATCGAGCACCGCATGGCAAGCCAAACAGTGTGCAACCGCACCTTGGCCTAATTGCCGCTTAGCAGACCGACCCATAGCAAAACATTGCTCCATCCTCGTGGCCTCAACACTAACCGGAATTAAGTCACAAGCTCTCGGGATGACAATTCTTTTGGGGGTCCGATTTTTCTCGCTGAAGTTCAGCGGAGCGTAACAGAATTGTCATCCTGACCGGAGCGAAGCGCAGTGGAGGGACCTGCGGTTTCCTTTCCGGCGAAAAGACGTCCATTGAGTAAAGTTGCCCTACTCGAACTTCAGAGACTCCACCGGATCCAATTGCGCCGCGCGTGTAGCGGGCAGTGTGCCAAAGACGACCCCTACCAGGGTCGCCGCCGCCAGCGCGACAATTGCCGACAATCCTGAAATCGGAATGCGGTATGCAGTAAAGAGCCGCACCGAATAAGGAATGGCCAGGCCCAGGATCGTTCCCACGACCCCACCGCTTAAGGAAATGAAGACTGCCTCAATCAGGAACTGCAACTTGATTTCCCGGTACGTTGCACCCAGAGCCTTGCGAATACCGATCTCCCTGATCCGCGAGCGAACGTTCGCCAGCATGATGTTCATGATGCCGATGCCGCCGACAGCCAGCGTCACCGACGAGACCAGCAGCAGCACCAGGGTGAGCGCGTTAGCAATGGACGCCGCCGTGCTCAGCAGCTCCGTCAGCGTCTGTGCATCGTACACCGAGTTGCGCTGGTGCCGCGACTGAATGACCTTCAGGATCTGTTTGGTCGCCAATTCCACATCACCGCTATCCCGGATAGAAAAGAAAATCTTCTTGATGTCATTGGTGCCAGTAAAGTAGCGCGCCACGGAGTAGGGAATAAGAATCGTTTGATCGGCAACTTCGGTTTGTCCCAGCGTGTCTACTGCCTCTTTGAAGGTACCGACCACGGTGAAAGGGATGCCGGTGATCTGAAAAGTTTGGTTCACCGCCGCGGTGGTGCCGAATCTCTGCCGCGCGAAAGCCTCGGTTACCACCGCAACCTTGGCGTGGCTGGCATCGTCCTCCTCGTCGAAGAAACGCCCGTTGATCAGAATCAGGTTGCGTACCTGTCTGTACTGAGGCGAGACGCCAAGCACGAGAATGTCTTTTGTCACCCCATTGCCAAAGCTGATGCGCGGTTGCATCTGCAGCATCGGCGAGGAGTAAGCGACCGACGGCACCTGTTCAATGACTGCCGTTTCATCCTCGCGCGTCAGGTAGTCGTTGCGGAAGTCATGTTGCGCGGCCGACCCCGGGCCGCCGCCCGAGTACTCCACCTCCACCAAGTTGCTCCCGATGGCCTGGATCAGGTGCAGGATGTACTGTTTTCCTGTCAGCCCTACGGTTACGACCAGGATCAAGGACGCCGATCCGATAACCATGCCCAAGGCCGTGAGCATAATGCGCACCTTGTTGGCGCGAAAGCTATCGATTGCCAGGCTGATGATCTCACTCAGCACCATGGTGTGTTTGGCGCTGGCAAGGGTGCGCTCGAAAGATCTGCGGCTGACGGTGCGGATGGATGGCATACGTCATCTATGGTAAACGGCCCACGGGGGCACAAGTTGACCGAAGGATAAATCTCGATCTAAAGATAGCCACTGGTTGAACCCATGATTGTGCCTGGCGTGCAACCATTCATGGACCTTTCCGTCTATTCCGGTGGGAAAGCTTGGACGGCACCTTCGCGTAACCCTTCTAACGCAGCAGACCAGGTTCTGCGACATTCGTCTGTTTCGTGGCGACAGTGGAGAACCATGGCATCGTTTGCGTCTCGTTCGGTGGGGATCCGTAAGTTCGATGGCTTGCTCGTGATTGCGTCTGAGCTGTGCGCAATTGTGAGAGCCTCGTATCTTAGTCCCTCCTTTCCCTTCCTCCTTTACTTTGAATTGTGGCAGTACCTCCGGCGGCGGCTGCCAAAACGCAATCCTTCGAGTCCCTTTAGCAACAGTCATCGATCACGCGCAGGTTTTGCATCGCTCCTGCGTCTGGTTCGAGTCGCTGCTTTTGCCATAACTCTGATGCTGCCGGCCGAAGGATGGGCACAAGTTCAAGTGGCCCCCGGACCTTCGCCTGCGCCTGCTACTTCCGATCCTCAACCGGGGAATGCCTCTGCACAACGGGACGGAACGGCCAACGGTAACGGCCCGCTCTTTCCTCGAGCGACAGTGAAGACTGGTGTGACTTCAGCGGATGTGTTGAAGCAGGAAGAGCGCCAGCGCATCTTAGGCGTTGTGCCAAACTTCAACACCGTCGAGAGCTCTGCTGGCGTGCCGAGTCTCTCGCCGGGACAGAAGTTTCACCTGATGTACAAAAGTTCTGTCGATCCATTCGTTTTCGTCGCCGACGCGTTTGTTGCCGGTCTCAGCCAGGCGCGCAATACCAATCCAGGGTTCGGGCAAGGAGCCGAGGGCTATTTCAAGCGATTTGGTGCGTCTTACCTTGACACCGCAGACGGAAATCTCTGGGGGAACGCTATCCTCCCCATCGTCTTCAAGGAAGATCCCCGCTACTTTCGTCTTGGTTCTGGTACCTTCACGCATCGCTTTCTGTACTCCGCAGCCACCACTGTTTGGTGCAGGCGCGACAATGGCACATGGGGACCGAACTACGCGAATGTGCTGGGCAACTTCATCTCCGGGGGCATTTCCAATGCCTACTATCCTGCTGCGGATCGGGGCTTTGGGCAGACAGTAGACGGGGCGCTCACGGTTACCGCAGAAGGCATCATCGGCGCGGAATTCGTCGAATTCTGGCCTGACATCTCCAGACATCTCTTCAAGAAGCACCAGGCAGCGCAGTAGGCGGTGCGGCGGTGTTAGAAGATAGCCCGTTGATATGACGGGCGGCGGAAGTCGCGAAAGCAACTTCGTCTCAGTCAGCCTGAAAAACGTCACCGCTGCGGTGTTACTCCATAAACGTGAGTCAGGCTTCGAAGGTCTCTATCGTGAATGCTGCAGGGGAAGGCGCTGAGGAGCGCTTCTTCGGCACTCCTTTGGCCCCCGCTCCGCGATGGCCGGAGTTGATTCTTGTGATGCTGCTAAACTATTGACAACACTCACGCGGAGGGATGTGTGAGCGGTTGAAACAGGCGGTCTTGAAAACCGCTTTACCCGAAAGGGTAACGGGGGTTCGAATCCCTCTCCCTCCGCCAGGCGCTCTTCCAACGTAGCCCCATAGCATCAAAAATTCCCTGGGCGCGGCGTCAAAATCCCCGGAATCCCCAGCTAAAACGCAAAAATTAGTCCAACTACTAGGTATATTTGAAAATCAACCTGTGCAAGCACTGAGGACCGAATGATGGAATATACTTCGGTCGGCGCTGATCCGTTTCGATCCTCACTGTCGTGGTAGCCCCGGCAGTGCTCACCAATGCACCCTCTGTTTTGGCACTGGGCACGAACAATCGCCTCGGCGCGTGGCCGATCGTGCTCACGTCGTGACCGCGCAATTTGCAAAGCTTGAGCCTGGCACCAGGGATCATGAGGTCTCGACCGGCGAGCTCGCCGTGCTGCAAACGCGTGCTCAACTGCTGTTACGAGCGCTTCGCTGTTTTTATCTGGGTCTCGGACTGTTCGCCAGTTCGGCGCTCATCTCGATCGCCGGTTCCATCGTGGTGTATTACGGCCGGCCATCGGTATTCCAGATAGCAGCTGGAATCGGGGTCGTATGTGGAGCATCAGCGGTCATCGCATTGGTATGCGGCTGTATCCTGATGATTCGCGAAACTCAGCTTGCAGTCAAAGGTCTAGCCTACGAGGCGAAACCTCACATCGGCTAGTCACCGATGGCAGCCAGCATCGAGATAAAGCGTGATGAGCGGCAAAGACTAGCCGTTCAACGCTTCATCCACGGCAACCCGGATGGTCACAATGACACGCGAGCGCCGTCACGTTTTTTGAGTCCTGGCAAATCTGGCTACAGTACTTTTGCTTATCCGGTGCCATACAGCTACAAGCTGGGTGTGCACATTTCTTTGCTCCGCTCATACTAGCCCTCCTCCCCTTCAGGAATCACGCAGCCGTCTCAAGATCGAGACCTGGTTTATGTAGTGACGCTGCCGGCAGGTGATTGGGTTTCCTCAGATCACGACATTTCTAGGCTGCTCAACCGTAAGGTTTTTGGTTGAGTACGGACAAAGGGCCGGAAGTCCCGCTTTCTCAATCAGCTGCGCGTGAGCTGCCGCGCTGCAGCGAATTCAATATGCCCGGTTTCCCGCTTTGCTCCAATCCTGGCGTCCATTCTCTGCAAAAGGGACAGGGTGGACCACTCCGCTGCTCAATTTACCTGCAGCGGATATTTTTCAAGTTGAGCAAAAGTTGACTCTTCGTTGGTTCTCCCTGAGATGGCGAAACTATAGGTCCCGCTGGAAAGCGTGGAAGCTGGAATCAAAAGAGGAACAGTTTTCCTGGCAAGAGCCTCAGAGACGTCGATCGAAATTACTGTCTTCCCATTAGGGTCCAGGATTTCACAACGATATTGGTCGATGTTCTCGTGAGACGGTATGTCGGCCAGGAGTATGAATGGCTTGTCGTGGGTTGGGGTCACCACGGTCTGGCCGGTTCCTCGCGACCCCATACCGGCGATGGAGAAGTATTCGAGCGCCTGGGGGGCGGCAAAGCTGCGAAGTTTCGGGATCGTGACCACGTTTTGATACAGAATGACCGCCAGCAGCGCAATCGACGCTGCGATTGCGTACCATGCCGGCTGCCACGCGCTTGAAGATCTCTTGACCGTAGGTTGCGGTTTCTCTCCGAGTCCGGAGGCCATCACCCGCTTGCTTGTATCCATGAAGAGGGAAGTAAGCCGCAAGTCGCTAGCGCATTCTTCGCAGTCAAAAAAATGCTCGGCAAATTCATCCTGCTCAGCAGCGGAAAATTCCCCTAGAAAGTATTTTTCCGCTGCTTGCGTTTGAATTGCCTGCGCGTGATCCATAAGTTCCTTTTCCTTTCGTAGAGTAGTGTCTCCAACGCCACAAGCGTTTCACCCTACGCTGCAAACGTTTCATTATAAAACATTTATGTGGCGATCCTTTCAGCTCAGATTCCCTGGTAGAGCACAAATGGAGCCCAATAGAATGGCCGGCTATAAACAGTCTGCGAACGCAAAAGCGAAAGCTTCGCTGCCCGTAAAGCCGACGCAGGTTCCTCACCTGTGGCTATGGCGGCGTACATGCGATCCATTAACTGCGGGGTGGACGCGTCGTTGACCTCCCACAGCGCAGCAATCACTTTTTGGGCGCCGGCCCGGAGAAACGCCCAAGAGAGACCGACCAGTCCCTCTGAGGAATAGATCCTGCTCCCGGCGCTATCGCAGGCTGAGATAGTCACGAGATCCGCCCGCAGCCGATTGGCCGCAATATCGCGCGCATAGAGATTGTAGGAGGAGCCGTCTTGCGAAAGAACCACGGCTGAATCGAGCGGGCTGATGCGGCTCGCCGTGCCATGAGCCACAAAATGGATCAGCCCATAGTGGGCCGGCTTCGCCTTGAAGTAAGCCGCCGGCGTAGCCTCTTTTCCGGAGAGGACCGTTTCCTGGTCTTTGCTGAAGTGCTCACTGATCAGGCTTATCTCTTCCCCGGCATACGAAAGAGGAGAATAGTTAGGAGGCGATTCAGGATTACCGATCAGAAGCAAGTTCCGCGGCGCCGCTGACGGGTGTAGAGCCCTTGCGTGGCTCCCCACGGCAAGCAGGAAGGCAGAACTGGCGCTGGTGATGGAGACGTCTTCGATCCAGTAGTGCGGCGCCGGCGCTTTCACCACTAAGGTTTCGAAGTTCAACCCGCAAAGGGGGCCATCGGAAATGATGGTCACTTCTGATTGCGGTTTGATCCAGCGTTCCACGGGTCCAATCAGGATTCGGTAGAGTTCTGACCCGTCCGCATCGGCCAGATCGTCGCCGCCAAACGCCCCAACCAGGTGAGCACGGTATCGCTCCACAAGCGGCTGAATCCGGTCCTCGCCGGGCAGCACAAATAATTGCGTATGATCAGGCAGCACAATCCACAGGTAGCTGGCTTTGGCGCCGATCCAGTAAGAAAGGATAGGGTGCCTCAGCCGTAACGCGGCGCGTTCGGCTTCGGCCACATTGAATGTCTGGTAATTTGAGTTACTCAAGCCTAACCCATCGGTGAGTGTGCGCGCTCTCTGCAACTCTGCAACGCGGAAAGCCTCATTGGGCATATTATGTGCGACCAGGAAATCAATGTAATCGTCGTAGACTTCTTTCGCCTTGGCAGGGTACGAAAGCTCAAGTTCGTCACGGCCAAGCGACCTGCGTCCCTTTTCGAGCGATGCCACCGCCGCCGCATAATGCTCTTCAGCAGCTTCGAACTGGTTTAGTTGTGCGTCCATCCTGGCTTGCGCCGACAAAGCCCAGGCCCGTATGACTAAATCTGCACTACGATCGTGAACAACCAGCCCCAGCAAGCGTTCGGTCGTGCCTTGGTCCTGTTTTCGGAAGGAGATCTCAGCTTCGTTTAAAAGCGAGTAGAGTTCCGTATCGTGATCACCGATGGAATGCTCCAGCAACAGCGCCTGTTTGTTGTACTTCTCTGCCAGATCTAAGTCGCCCTCTACGATTGCAACTTGCGCAAGATCGTTGAGACAGAAAAGCGCATACTGTTGGTTGTCCTCCTTTCGGGCCAACTGCAAAGCCTCCTGGTAGTTTCGCTCCGCGGTCGAAAAGCGATGCTGGACAAATTGAATCGCGCCGATATTCAAGTATGCAGTTGTCTGTTCGATTACCATTCCTAGCCGCTCCGCACTTCTTTCTGATTCCTCAAAGAGCTCAGACGCTCGGTCAAGGTCCCCCATCTGTCTGTAGGCTAAAGCCAAATTGACAGTCAGCTTCAACGAAGCCCCTTGGGCGCCCACCTTCTGGGCTGCAGTCAAAGACGCGTTCAACAGATCTGCGGCATCGGCATAGTGGGCGTGCTGCATCTGCATCACGCCCAAATTTCCCAGCGCTTGGCTGCTCAGGAATAATTGGTGGTTATTTGTGGCGATGAACAACGCACGTTTGAAAAGCAATTCGGATTTGGCGGGATCATGACGGAAGGCAGCGAGCTTTCCTTCGCCAAGTAGCAAATCAACCATAACCTCAGGTGATTCGGCTCCGCTCATTTTTTCTGCTGCCTGAAAACTTTGGTCGGCCAGCTCAAGTTGCTGAAGGTTGCTTTCGGCAAATCCCAAGAAGACGCTCTTACGTGCTAAGAGCACCGCGCTGCTCGGTTCGGGCTCATCTCCAACCGTAAGTGCCGCGAGGGCGTCCTTGTTGCGACCCTGCCATATCAGGATCTCTGACTTCAACAACTGAAGGCGCCAAAATGAGTCCGGGTCTCCATGGCCGACTAGGCGCAGACCCTCATCTACGCTGCTCAAGGCATTCTTTAAATCGCCACGCTCAAAGCTGCTCTCAGCCCCCTGATATGAACTAGTCGGGTCGGGAGGAGAGCCTGTACTGCACCCTAGACAGAGCAGGACACCAAAAGAAACTGCGACCGCCAGACTATGGAAAAAGGTTGCCACCACCCCCGGTGGGTTCAATGGCAGCCACCACGCCAGTAAACGGGCTACCCAGTTCAAGCCGAAGCATGGTGAGGCGTTTGACATCTGATGACGCAAAGACCTCCCCGAGGTAGAGATTTCCAACGTGCGGGATATGAATCGCGTAGGCGTATGGAAGCTCCGCCGCAGAGTTTCCAGTCCCGACCGTCCGAACCTGTTTTACCATGCTGGTGTGCAGCACTCCATTGGATTTGCTCCACCCAACCGCCGGATCCATCATCATGCCTTTTGCAAGAGCCGGCGGTATTTCTTCATTCGAGGCGCCCCATTGGTATCTGGCCTTTGCCGTCGTAGTGCCTTTCCCACCTTTATTGCGTTTGCCCGCCGATTCATAGTGATCCGACAGAGCGGCATGCGTCGGATGCTGCAAAAAGAGATCGTGGTCGAGATCCACCTCCACCGGCTGGCCCGCAATCTTGAGGTTCTCAAAGGAGCTACCAAACGGGATGATCTCCGACGGCTCGCCATCCTTGTTCTTCGCGGAGACTCTGCCGATAATGGCGTCCGCCGTAATCATGTGAAGAATATTCAAACCTTCAACGACGCAAGTCACGACGGTATTGTGTGCCCCGTCAGAAGTCTGTATCCCCGACACATAGGTGTGAGCCGAGCTAAACGACACGACGTCCTTTAGTTGGTAAGCACCGCTCTTCGCGGAAGCGAAGCCGCCAATGATGGGGAGAGAAGTTGCTGCGCTCGTATCGATGTCGGCCTTGAATGGCTGAGTGATGGTTCCCCCAATGGCGGAACCGTATGCGTGATACAAAAAGCTTCTTCCACTCATGCCTGCAATCTCCTGCTTTTTATCTGATTTTGGATTTCGCTTAAACATCACGAGGATAGTGTACGCACTGTTAAGTTCGTTTCAGAATACAAACCTGCTGCGAATATTACTCTTCATTAAAGGAGCGCCGGTGTTGACATCGGTAATGGGACGCTCGCTCATTGTGACTGGGGAAAGCAGAGGAATCGGCAAGGGCATTGCGCGCGTGTTTGCCGCTCAGGGAGCGCGGGTACTTATCGCCGCCAGGGATCCTGGCCAGGCCGAACTGGCATCCGCTCAGATTCGCGCCGCGGAGGATAAGAGTCTCGGGCATGCGAGTAATCTCGCCGATCCTGTTTGAATTGCCGCGATGCCGATGAGTGCAGTCTCTTGATCAGCCAGCATGCCGAAGTTCTCAGACTTCTTCTTCAACTCCTGAAAGAGCTCGGTAGCCCGATCAAAATCACGTTAATAGTGTAGGCACCTGCGATTTCGTTTCAGACTTCCGTTCGCGGCGGAGCTAGAGCTGAGCGTATTCCTTCTTTGCTTCAGCGAGGACCGGCAAGTCAGAGTCGGCATTCTTCCACTCGGCAAAGAAGACATCGTAGGCCTTTTTTGCGTCAGGCTTATTGCCCGCCATAACATAGGCGCGGCCCAGCCCGAGAAACGATAACGCATACGGGCTACCAGTGTTATACGCAACCCCTTTCAAACGGGTCGCATCCTGGAACGACGCGATCGCATTGCGCGGGTCTTTCAGCTGCAGATAAGCAAGACCCCGCAAATACGGCGCAAAGGAAACATTATCGTGGGCTCGAACCCGTTCCAGCAGAGCCAAAGCACGCTGCACATCACCGCTCTTGAGCGCCAGCCAGCCGCGGGCCTGGGGCACGTATAGCTCCTGAACCAGGGTGTCTTCCGGATAATGCTTTTCGAGGTCAGAGAGCATCTGGTTCGCGTGCTTCTCCTGATTGCAAAGAGCCAGCGTCACGGCGGCGTAGATGAGCGTGACCTTGCCCTTATCCAATTTCAATGCGTTTTTGACAGTTTGCTCAGGATCGGAGCATCGATCGACCATCCAGCCTGCGTAGGCGGCGTTGAGCAGAGCGCCGGCCTGGGCGTCCTCCTCCTTGGCGCTCGCTGCTTGCTCCGCCGCGCGCAGAAGGGTCGTCCGCGCCAGCTGAAATTGGCCGAGCTGGGGAAGGAAACTCCCCCACCAGGCAACAATGACGAACTGGTCCGGTCGTCCAGCTGTGTCGGCGAGGATTTTATGCACGCTGTCCCAGTCAGAGTGGGCGGCATAATACCCGAGCTCAATCCCGAAGAGGGATGTCCCGTTGAGGCCCAGACGCTGGGCTTCCGAAATATACTTCTCCGCCGGCAGGCCGAGCTGAGTTGCTCCCCCAACTTCGTTTTCCAGCGCGATGGCGTTTTCCGGCTGCAGCGCCAGGGCTCCCCGATTTGCAGCCTCGCTCTTCTCCAGCTCGCCGATGGCCGTGTACGAGACACCAAGATTGATGAAGTTGGAGGCGTCGAGCGGATATTCCTGGGTGGCGACCTGCAGTGTCTCGATGCTCTTGTTTTGATCGCCCACGACTGTGGAATAGTAATGGCCGGCGATGTAGAGCTTCTCTCGCTCGCTGACATTGTCGCTCAGCTGGTAGGCGCGGGTGAAGTTTTGCGCGGCTTCGGTAATCGCGCCAGTGTTCAGCTTGAGCACGCCGAGACGGGCCCACGCCATGGCAAGCTTGGGGTCAAGTTCCAGGGCGCGTTTGTAATGGTCATACGCTTCGGGAATATCGTTGCCCTTTTGATGCGCCTCATCGCCTAAAGCATAAGCGCGGAAGGCTTCGAGCGATGGCGTCGTGGCCTGACCGAAAGGCGCATTGAGCCTCTGGATACTGGAAAGACTTTCCCCAAGTTTGCCGCGCATCGTGGCCGTAACCTGGTTGAGCGCTTCGAGCACGTGCTCCTTGTCGGGCGCGGTCGCTTCTGCGCTGGCAATATCGTCGCCATTGGCTGTATTTTGCGCGTCCAGAGTGAGGACGAAGGCTTTCCCGAGTGGGGCGATGCTGCCGGTAAGGATAGCCTTGACCCCTTCCCGTTCGCCGATTTCCCGGGCAATTTGCGGGGTAATGGTCTCGTCCTGCTTGCGGCCCAGGAACTGCAGACTCTGGCGAAGGTGCTGCTGGCTGATAATGTCGAGCACCGGAGACTGGGCAAGCTGCACCCGGAGCGCCTGGTTCAGAGTGGTGTCAAATACCGCATCTCCGGTCTTGTTGATGAAGTCAGCGACGATGATGCTGTCCTTTGTGGTTGCCGGCTTGACCGCCGGCGCTCCGCCAGGCGCCGTGACCCCTGTGCTGGGCTCAGGGACGACCGTGTTGCCCGGGTGATTGCGGAAAAAAAAGGCTCCGGCTCCGGCGGCAACCAGCAGCAACGCGCCCACAGCGATGATTCGGTTGCGCAGGCGGCGCCGGTCAGCTTCCGGCGGCGGAAGCGCTGCTGGGGGAGCCGGAACAGCGACCGCAGAGCGGCTCGAATCAGAGCTAGGAATAGCTTCCAGGGCCGCCAGCAATTCCTCGGCACTGCGGTAGCGCTGGTCGCGGTCCTTGGCCAGCAGCTTGGCCACCACCGGGTCAAGAGCCTTCGGCATGGCCGGATTGAGGCTGCTCACCGGCGGCGGATCCTTCATCAGCAGAGCGGCAAACACTTCGGCCGTGCTGTGCCCGCCAAACGGAGCCTGCCCGGTTGCCATCTCAAACAGCACGCTGCCGAGGCTGAAGAGGTCGGTGCGCGCATCCAGCGGGTCGCCCTTGGCTTGTTCCGGAGACATATAGGCGGCGGTGCCGACCGTGGAGCCCGGTGTGGTCAGATCCAGCATCCCGGTCGCGCCCGCGGTCTCGCTCCGAGTATCGAAGTAGCGCGAGTCCGGCGAGGCTTCGACTCCCTGCTTCTTGGCCAAACCAAAATCCAGGATCTTGAGCTGCTTGCGGTCCCGGCCGCCATCCACCACGAAGAGGTTGGCCGGCTTGATGTCGCGATGCACGATCCCCCGGGCGTGCGCCGCTGCCAGAGCACTCGCGGCCTGCTGTCCCAGGGTAAGAACCTCGGTCGGGGAAAGCTTTTGGTGGGTGAGGTACTGCTTCAGCGTTTCGCCGCGCAGCAGCTCCATCACCAGGTAGGGTTGCCCATCCTGCTCGCCTACATCGTGAATCCCGCAAATATTGGGGTGATTTAAGGTAGCAGCCGCTCGGGCCTCGCGCAGGAAGCGCTCATGGGACAAGTGGACCCGGGAGTGAGGAGTTCCAGGGGGTGACGGACTGCCGGCGCCCGGCTCTGACGCCAAAAAACTGTCAGAGATCAACTTCAGGGCAACGTCGCGTTCCAGTCGAGTGTCAAGGGCGCGATAAACATCGCCCATACCACCGGCGCCGATCTTTTCTATGACTCGATAGGGCCCAAAGACAGTTCCAGTAGCAATCATGGTCGTCCGACGCTTTTGGATTCACGTCCCATAGGGGGGTCCTGAATGTGTGAATGACTTGTGAAACCTGAGTGTACACGCGACAACGGCTATAAGTACCAGGGGATATTTACTACCACAATGCGCTGATTTCCCTTGAGCAACAGCAGAATTTTCAATAACTGGACGCGCTGGTTGTGCAGCAGGTTCTCCCACCAGTGCCGCACGACCAGCTCCGGCAATAAGACCGCAACTTTCCTGCCTGGGTTTTCCGACTCCAGCCGCAGGATGTAATCCATGAGAGGGGAAATGATGAAGCGGAAGCTCGAAGGGATGGTCACCAGCTCCGGGTCCCTTAGGCCTGCTTCCCGGATCGGGGCGATAATTTTTTCATCCCAATCCTGGTCAATTCCGTGCGCTTCATCCGAAGAGTGGACATGGACAACCTTGATTTCCTTGGAAAGCAGCAGACCGAATCGCAGAGCCTTTTCTGAGATACGGTTCCAGCCCGCCATAGGAATGACTACCAGGGGCTCCTCCAGGTTGGTCACCTTCATCGGTTGGGTATCTTTGATTTCGCCCTGCACCCGCGTGTAGTGCTTCTTTACGGAATACATAAGCAAAATCAAGGTTGGGATCAGCAGCGCGGTAACCCAGGCTCCGGCTCTGAATTTCGAGGCCAGCACCACCATGGTGGTGGCCCCTGTAGCTACTGCGCCCGTACCGTTTACCAGCATGTGCCATGCCCGGCCCCTGTGCTCGCCCTCCTGCTTCTTCCAGTGCATAACCATGCCCGCCTGGGAGAGGGTGAAGGCGAGAAAGGCGCCGATCGCATAAAGGGGTATCAGGCGGTCGGTGACACCCTTGAACAGGATCAGAATCACGGCGGTCAGGCCGGTGAGCGCGTAAACGCCGTGCGAGAACAGCAGGCGCCGTCCTTTCAGGATGAAGACGTGCGGCAAATAATCGTGCAGCGCGATCGCCCGGGTCAGGCGGGGGAAATCCGCAAACGCTGTGTTGGCGCTCAGGGCCAGGGCCAGCAACACACTCCCCATGGTCAGAAAATAAAACCATCCCCGGCCAAACACAGCCGTCACCAGCAGACTCAACAGACTTTGATACCCTGACCCGTCTGGGTCCATCGCCGTAATTTGATAATGCTTGGTCAGCCATGCCGTTCCGTACAACAGCACGATCAGTATGCTGATGATGACGGTGAGGGCGTACTGTGCGTTCTTTGCTCGAGGCTCCCGGAAGGCCATCACCCCGTTTGAAACCGCCTCCACGCCCGTCATCGCCGCGCACCCGCTGGAAAACGCCTTCATCAACATCCAGAGGCCTAAAAACGCTACCGTTTGCGGCAATGGTTTGGGCATCGGGTCCACCGGAATTGGATGGCCGCCGGCCGCAAATGTCTTGTAGACACCGACCGCAATCGTTGCCAGCAAGGTGCCGATAAACAGAAACGTAGGCACGATAAACGCCGTGCCGGTGTCTTTGACCCCGCGCAGATTCACGACCGCCAGGATGGCCAGGATAAACAGGCATAGAGCCAGCGTGTGTGGTTGAAACCTGGGCAACGCAGAGGTCATCGCGGTCACACCGGCCGAAATCCCAACCGCCGCCGTGAGGATGTAATCGATCATCAGCGCGGCCGCGGCTAGTAGCCCGGCTCGTTCGCCCAAGTTCTCGCTAGCCACGGTGTAGCTGCCGCCGCCGCTGGGATACGCCGCGATGGTCTGCCGGTAACTAAAAAAGACGATGACCAGCAGGATCAAAATAGCCGTGATGATGGGGACAAGGTACTGTGTGCCGACTATTCCTAAAGGGATCAGCAGCGCAAGCGCGGCTTCGGGGCCATACGCCGCGCTGGTAAGCGCATCCAGCCCGAAAATGGGGATGCCGGCGCCTACGCCAATTTGTTCGGCGCGCTCTTCGCTGGTCGCCAGTGGTTTGCCGAAAATCCTGTCCTGAATCGCCATTCCGATGTTGATACTACACCTGTCAAGTCTTACTTCCGGCCGTTCTGTCTCTGAGGTTCTTGCAACAATTTAGGATGTCTGTCGTGAGCATCCCTCGGCCGAACGGAATGGGCGCGATAAAAATTGAAGAAAAGTCTGTTATGCGTGGCGTCCCGGCATTCGGCCGGTATGTTGGCATTGACTACTCCGATGCCCAGACTGCGGACACAAGCCTTCCGGGCCTGCGTATGTATCTTGCAGATCGAACCTCTCCGCCGTGCGAGGTCCCGCCGCCGGTCAGTCCACGGAAATACTGGACACGTCGTGGACTCGCACACAGGCTGGCGGAGCTCCTCGCCGAAGACACGCCGACACTGATCGGTATCGATCACGCATTTTCGTTTCCTCTCCGCTACTTTGAGCAACATGATCTCCCGCTGAACTGGAAAACGTTCCTTGACGATTTCCAGCGTCACTGGCCAACTGACGAACAGTATCTTTATGTGGAGTCCGTCCGCGAAGGTTCCTATGGCCATGGAGCTGCGCGCTGGGGCAAGTCCACCTGGCGGCGGTTAACCGAAGTACGCGCTGGGCGTGCCAAGTCTGTTTTTCATTTCGACGTGCACGGCTCAGTGGCCAAATCAACCCATAGTGGATTGCCATGGCTGCGCTATCTCCGAAACAGCCTTGGCCCTCGCCTGCACTTCTGGCCGTTCGATGGCTGGCAGATCCCGGCCGGCCGGTCGGCGGTGGCGGAAGTCTATCCTGCTTTGTGGAGCAAAAGATTTCCCCGCGAGGCCCGCGACCAACACCAGCACGATGCATACTCCATTGCCACCTGGCTGCGCGATGCGGATATGAATGGCTCCCTCACCGCCTTTACCGATCTTGAATTAGAAGACGAGACGCGCAAAATAGCCGAGATCGAGGGATGGATCCTCGGCGTTGTTAAATAGCTGCTTGGGTGCGCCATCCCCTGACCTCTGCTTTAGCGAGACCTGGGCCACCCACTTAGTGTGAGGAGCGCCAACGGGGCGGCGCTACAGGCTGCTGAGAAGTTCTCAGCAGCCTGTCACCGATCAAGCACCAGCTGGATTAGTCACCGCTTGCGAATAAACGTTTCCGGCGTGCCGTCTTCAGGATTCACAAAGACAATGTCTTTCGGGTCGCGTCTCGGCGTATCAATGGCAAGAAAGACCACCGGCCCCTCGATCATCCTGGGCAAAGCATGAATGACGCGGCGCTTGAAGAAAAGTAAGTCGCCGGGGCCAAACTCTGCTCCGTTCGAGGAATCTCCCATCCAGAACGTTCCTCTTCCCGACAGAACATAAAGGTACTCGTCGGAACCCTCGTGGTAATGCGCAGGAGTCTCGCGATACACCCGAAACACGCGCGCGCTCGCGGCTGCCTCGTCCGTCAGGTATGTGTCCAGCAACAGTGTCTCTGCGGTATCCGGAAAAGTCCGGGCAATTTGATTTAGATCGAAACGCCGGTAACGCTGTTCCTCTGCCATGAAGCCTCTCCGCCACTTAGCTCATGATAATGATATTTGCGGTTCTCCCGATCGTTCGACCCGCTGGGATATGCTGTAACGAAATGCAAGCGGATAAGAAAATGGCGAAACAAGTGAGGAAGAAAACAAAGCCGCCGGCGGCAGAAACGCCCGCCAAAATGGACATCCGCTCCGTAGCGCGGTTGGCTAATGTGTCCATCGCTACGGTATCGCGGACGATTAACCGCGTATCGACGGTGAACCCCAAGACCGCCAAACGAGTATGGGAAGTCATCGAGAAGCTCAACTATTTCCCCAACACCCAGGCGCGTTCGCTGGTCTCGGGGCGCAGCCGCTTGCTGGGGCTGATTGTTTCCGAAATCACCAACCCATTCTTCCCGGAACTGATACAAGGCTTTGAAGACATCGCCGTGGAGCATGGCTACGAGATTCTCATCAGCTCGACCAACTACGATCCCCGGCGCATGTCCTTATGCATACGCCGCATGCTGGAGCGCCGGGCGGAGGGCGTGGCCGTGATGACTTTCGGCGTCGAGAAACCGCTGCTGGAGCAGTTCGCCGAGCGCAACATCCCGCTGGTCTTCGTCGACGAGGGTCCGGATAGACCGGGCATCAGCCTGTTGCGAGTGGATTACCACCACGGCATCCGCCAGGGGGTACAGCACCTGGCCGCGCTGGGGCACCGGGACATTGCGTTTATCAGCGGACGTAAAGGCCTGCACTCCGCGCAGTCGCGCCTGGCGGCCTTCTTAAGATCGCTGGAGGAGTGCGGTATCGACGCCGATCCGGAGTGGATTGTAGAAGGGGATCACACCATGGAGGGCGGTATCGAAGCCATGGGTCGCCTGCTGAAGGCCCGGCAAAGACCCACTGCGGTGATGTGCTCGAATGATATGACAGCAATTGGCGTGCTTCATACGCTTTACCGCGCGGGGTTGAGGGTGCCCGACGACCTGTCGGTGATCGGCTTCGATGACATCCACATTGCGCAGGTCACCATTCCGCCGCTTACCACGATTCAAATGTCGTGTTTCGAATTGGCGCGAGCGGCAGTGACCGCGCTGCGCGCGCATGTGGAAGAAGGTGGGGAGCCAAAACGTAACTATAAGATACCCACTCACCTGGTAGTCCGCGAATCTACTGGCTATCCCAGGGGCACCATGCTCCACCTCGGCAGGCGCGGGGCGAAGGCCAAATCAACCCCGGCGGCGGCCATCGAAGCTCGAACGAGCGAGGAGCCGTAAGCTCCGCCAACCCTGATATTTCAACAGGTTGCGCGGTCTGGCGGAAACGTTTGCAGCATCCTGCCGGCGGGTGAATCACGGCCGCGATCTGCTCGCTGTCGCCGCTTCGCGCCCAAAAATGTTCATATGCAGAAACCGCTGCAGTCGCTTGACAGCCTTTCATTCGGTGGGATATACACGATGCGGGAAAAATAACGCCGGTCGGTAACGCCTGTGTTCGGATGACTGTGCGACCAGCGGCATTAATAAAAACTTGCGGAACAGTTAAAAGCTGGAGAAGACGCCAGCACTTTTATCTGTAATAGAAGAAAACGTTTTCTGGAAGAAATCACCCCGCAACGATCATTAGCTGCGGCCCGGAACTTCCAAGCGGTAAGTGCACAATTTCAGGAGGACTGCGATGCGTCGTTTTCAATTCTTGCTGGCTGCCGCATTTACTGCGGTAGCCCTTCTCATGCCCGTTGCCTGGGCTCAGGAAAATGCAACCATTACTGGAACAGTGTCCGATCCTACAGGAGCTGTGGTTCCCAACGCCGCCATTACTCTTACCAATGTCGCCACCGGCCAGGAGCGGCAGGGTACCTCAAACGGCAACGGCATCTACACCTTCAACAATGTCGGCGTCGGCCGCTTCAACCTCGAGGCCAGCGCGCCGGGATTTGAGAAATTCAGCACCACCAACATTTCCGTGAACACGGCTCAAACCCTAAAAGAGGACGTCACCCTCACGGTCGGCAACGCAGCCCAAACGGTCACGGTGCAGGCGAACGCGCTCCAGGTGCAGTCGGAGACAAGTGAGCTCAGCACCCTGATCACCGGCCAGCAAGTCACTCAGTTGGCTACGAATGGCCGCAATGTAACCGCGCTTGCCGCCCTGGGCCTTGGTGTCTCCAATACCTTGCCCGCATTCAGCGGCGTGGCGGGTCTGACCTCCGCGAACGGAATCAGTTTCAACGGAACTCGCAGCACGCACAATCTCTACATGCTGGACGGAGGAGAATTGAACGATCGCGGCTGCGGCGGCTGCTTTAGCTCCCTGCCTTCGATCGATGCTCTGGCTGAGTTCCAGACACTCGATAGCAACTACTCGCCCGATTACGGAATTGGCTCCGGTGGAACCATCCTTATGGTGATCAAGTCCGGGACCCATGATTTCCACGGGTCACTCTATTACTTCAACCGCAACGAGGATTATGACGCCAACAACTATTTCACCAAGTTGGCGGGGCAGCCGCGGCCCGAGTTCCGGTTGAACGAACCCGGCGGAAATATCGGTGGACCGCTCTTCATTCCCCACATCTACAACAACTCTCGCAAGAGAACTTTCTTCTTTGTGAATGAAGAGTGGCGCAGGTTGATCCAGGGAAGCTCGCCAACCACAGTGAATACCATCCAGGCCAATAACTTCCCGACCTTGGGAGCACCCTTGGCGTACAACGTGCCCACGGGCAATTCGGCCCCAATTGTCCCTAACACCACGGATCCAAACAAGCTCCTGATCTACAAGGCCGACGGTCTGACCCCTGGTCAACCTTTCCCGGGCAACATAATTCCCGCGAACCTGATCGATCAGAACGCCGTTCTGGAACTGAGTGCGGGCACTTTCCCGCATCCGAACCTCGGCACCAACCAATACATCTCGTCCATCCCTCAACCGACGAACGTTCGCGAAGACGTGGTCCGCATTGATCACGCCATCAACAGCAAACTTCAACTGATGGGCCATCTGCTCCATGAGCCCGTGACGGTGAACTTCTTCCCTCCGCTATGGAGTGACAGTACGTATCCGACCGTAGGCACGGCCATGCAGAATCCGGCCTGGTCCTCTGTCATCAAGCTGACCCAGACCATTTCTCCCAACCTGCTGAACGAAACCGCCGTGCTCTACAGCGGCAACAAGATCACCCTCACTCCCGTCGCCGGTCGGGGAGGATCCTTTGTGCAGCCCAGCGGATGGACGGCTAGCAGCTTCTTCCCCGTGGCCAACAACATAGGCAGCCGCCTGCCGGAGATCCAACTTCAGGGAACTCCGCTGAACACTACCTGGAGCTCAAGCTATTATCCCTGGAAGAACGGCTACGAAGGGTTTGAGTATAGGGACGATCTGTCCTACACGAAAGGACTGCACCAGTTCAAAGTCGGGTTCAGCTGGCTGCACGACTACAAGAACCAGCAACTGCAATACAATACTCAGGGAACTGCTATTTTTAATGCGAGCTCTTTCTCAAAGGACTCGTATGTGAACTTTCTGCTTGGCGATGCAGCCACCTTCGAGCAGCTCAATTATCTTTATGGCAAGCACTGGGTCAACAACAATTATGGTTTCTATCTGCTCGACAATTGGCACGTCCAGCCTAGGTTGACGCTCAATCTGGGCATCCGCTTTGACGGGATGCCCCATGCCTTTGAGCGCTATAACCAGTTTGCCAACTTCGTTCCGGCTGACTATAACTCTGCGCTCGGCAACCCGGTCACTGCCGCCGGCACACTTGATCCCCATCAGCTCACCCCTTTCAACGGCACGAACTTCTATTTAAACGGCATCCAGTTAGCCGGTGTTAACGGCTTCCCGCGCGGCAACGTGCAGAACAAATACAACACCTGGCAGCCCAGAATCGGCTTCGCCTACGATGCCACCGGGGATGGAAAGACGGTAGTCCGCGGTGGCTTCGGTATGTTCTTTGAACGTGTTCAGGGAAACGACGTTTACAACGCCGCCCTGAATCCGCCGTTTGCTTACATACCGACCGCAAACAACGTCTACTTCTCCAACCCGAACACCAGTGCGTTGACTGGAGCTACTACGGCTCAAACCTTTCCCTCAGCCCTAACGAATCTGGAATACAAATACACGCCTCCTGGCACTGCAACTTTTAGCTTTGGCGTGCAACGGCAGCTTGCCCCGTCAGTGGTTGCGGTGGTGCAGTACGCAGGTTCTGTAGGTTGGGCTCAGAACGATGACCGGAACATCAATACCCTGCCTTTGACGGATCCAAACAACGCGGCAAATCCTTACGACCTTCGCGAGGGGGTTTCCAACGGTAGTTTGAATGCGAATCTGTACCGCATATTTCCCGGCTATGCCGGCATCACGCAGGAAGAGAACGAGACGAATTTCAATTACAACTCGCTGCAAATCGGTCTGCGGATGGACAACAAGCATGGGCTTACAACCCAGGTGGCCTATACATACTCCCACGAGCTCGACGAGGTCACGAACGATCTCAACGGCCTTTCCAATCCGTTCAACCCGGCATACGACTATGGCTCGGGGGGCTTCGACCGGCGTCACATCCTCAACATCAATTACATCTACAATATTCCAGGTTTCGAACACAGCACGAACTTGTGGGCTCGGACTGCCCTGGGCGGCTGGCAGTTCTCCGGCGTTACCGTAGCACAGTCGGGAACACCGGCGCCCATCACTTATACCGGCTCCGTGGACACAGTTGGGTTGGGCGGCGGCACGACGAATCGTCCCGATCTGGTTGCTCCTGTTTCCTACCCTAAGAAGCGGCTTGCATGGTTCAGCACCAACTCTTTTGCAAATCCGACCGCGCCCTGGGCAGGCGGCCCAAACTCGGGCTTCGGCAATGCAGGCAAAGACGTGGTAGTGCAGCCGGGTCTCTTCAACTTTAATTGGTCTCTGTTCAAGAACATCGCATTCAAAGCGGAGGGCCCGAGCCTGGAACTGCGCTTCGAGTTCTTCAACGTTTTCAATCACACGGAATTTAACAACATCGATCAAAGCTCCGGGGACGCGAACTTTGGACAGGTAACCACCGCCTACGATCCGCGCACCCTGCAACTAGGGGCAAAGTTCCACTTCTAGGAAACCGGTAGTAGACAAATAGTGGGTGCCGCACATCTCGCGTTGTTCGCAAGATGTGGGCACCCTCTACTGTTTTTCTGAAACAGTTCCTCGCAGGGCCGACCGGGTAAGGCCGTTTCCTTCCTTGATCGTTACCAGCTGGTTAGCCTCAACTCCTGGGAATCGCTCCATCAAGCCGTTCGTCCAGTGAACCTCCAGATCGGCATGAGTGTTGGATCCTAGCCCGAAGTGGAGCCGTCGATCGTTGACCGAATAAAAGCTCGACTGGGCCATGACTGTTTGTGCTTGCACCTTGCCGCCATATTTGGCCAGCACCCTGGATCCAATGGCGCTGCGGTTTGATTTCGTCCCCACCAGCAAAACCTTCAGCCACTTGCGATCGCCGGTGAGATCATTTCGCAACAGAGATGGTGGCTCATTCAGATTGACGATCACCATATCCACATCTCCATCGTTATCGAAATCTCCGAACGCACAGCCGCGGCTACAATGGAGCGCGGCAATCGCGGGACCGGCTTCTTCAATCAACTCTTCGAACTTTCCGTTGCCCAGATTGCGAAAAATAAACCGCGGAGTCTTCAGCGGGTACTCAGGAAACTCCGCTTCCACCTCGGGATAAACCGAGCCGGTCACGACGGCCAGGTCGGGCCAGCCATCGTTATCGAAGTCGGCGAATCCAGTCCCCCAACAAATGTACCGGGTTTCCACTGCGAATCCGGAAGCGATGGTCACGTCTGAAAAGCCGGCTGCGCCGTCGTTGCGATAGAGTACGTTGGTGTCGTCAGAGAAATGCGTCTTGAAGATGTCGAGCTTACCGTCCAGGTTGTAGTCCCCGACTGCGACGCCCATCCCGGCTTGCTCGGCGCCGTCCGCGCTGAAGGCGATGCCTTGCTCGGCGCCATCTTCAGAGAACGTGCCATTCCGTTGATTGCGAAAAAGAAGGCTGGGTGTGGAATCGGAAGCCACATAGATATCCGTCCAGCCAGTGTTGTAGAAGTCCGCGGCGACACTGGTCATAGCGTAGGTACGCTGAGCTTTGGCGATTCCGCTTTCCTGGGACACATCGCGAAAAGTCCCGTCCCCCTGGTTGCGGTAGAGGTAATTGTGCGGCATGGCCAGACCGCGCGGGCCGCAGTTGACTGCTACCCCCTTGAAATTGCAGTACGGATTCGCTCCCGGTTTAGGCAACCGTTCCAGATGCAAGTCAACATAGTTGGCGACAAACAGATCGAGATGCCCGTCGCGATCGTAGTCCAGAAAAGTACATCCCGATCCCCAGCGTGTATTTCCTTCGTACAGCAGCCCTGCCTGCCGGGTCACGTCGGTAAACGTTCCGTCTCCATTGTTGCGATACAGGACATTCTGGCCGTAGTAGGTGATGAAGATGTCATCGTAACCATCATTGTTGTAGTCGCCGACGGTGACGCCGCTCGCCCAGCCGGTGCGTAGCAGGCCGGCCTTTTCAGTGACGTCGCTAAACGTCCCGTCGCGATTATTTTTGTAAAGCCGGTTGCTCGAGTCGGGAACGGGCCAGTCCATACGCGTGCCACAGAGGACAAAAATATCCAGCCATCCATCGTTGTCGTAGTCCAGGAAGGCGACACCGCAGCCAACCGTTTCAACGATATAGTTCTTCTGCTTGAGTCCGCCGTAGATGACGGGAGCAGTCAGCCCGGCTTGCGCTGCCACGTCGGTGAAGTGGGCAAGAAAGGGTATGCTGGAAGGCTTGCCCCGGGGTAGAGGCTTTACGTTGCGGGTCGTTATACCCTGGCCCAGCGCAAGGGTGGATGCCGCCATCCATAAGAAATCCCGCCGCGTGCTGCGCATTATTGCTGCGGCCCGGGAGCCGCTTCCCCCGACACTTTCTGGATCAGCGAGTCGTCCGTTTTATTGTGCAGCTCTTTTGTTTTTGCGAACTCAACCGCGGCCTTTTGTTTTTGACCCGACTGGGAATAGAGTCGCGCCAGCCGATAGTGAGCGTCCGGCTGCGCCGGATCAAGCTTGACCGCCTGTTCAAAGGCGGTAATCGCTTCCTGATTCTTACCTTGATCGGCATAGATGCGGCCGAGGTCAAAGTACGCAAGTCGGAGGTCTTTTTGTAATTGCATGGCCTTGGTGATCAGAGGCTCGGCATTCGCGTCGTCGTTGCTGCGCAGAGCGATATCGCCCAGATAAAGGTAGGCCTGTGCATAGCCGGGATTGTTCTTAACCTCCTGCTGCAGTTCTGGCAGAGCCTTGTCGTAATCTCCCTTTTTGAAGTAGAGATATCCCAATTCGAAGTGGAGCACAGGTTCATTGGGAGAAAGCGCGGCAGCGGCGTCAAGCTCCTTGATCGCGTCTTCCGTCTTTCCCATGCCATCCAACGCTTCGGCCAGCAGCATGTGCGCTTGTACTGCATCAGGATTCGCGGAAAGAATACTCTTGAACTCACCCAGCGCACAGTCGTATTGATGACTCCACAAGCAGCTCTGCGCCAGCACATTGTGCAGTTCCAGGTTGGAGGGCTCACTCCGGCTCGCCTGCTGCAGATAAGGATTGGCCAGCGAGTACTGTCGCGAGCCGTAGTAGCTCATCCCCATTAAGAGCGTGCTGCGCGTGTCCTCGGGGTTAAGCCGGGCCGCCGTCTTGAACGCAGCAATCGCTTGCGTGAAATGCCCTTGCTTGAACTCGGCAAGGCCTAGATCATAGGCCACCTCGGGTTGCTTCGGGTTCAAGGCCAGGGACTTGCGATACTCCGCTGCCGCGGGCTCCAACTGCCCTTGCTGCGCGAGGGACACTCCCAGGTTGCTGTGGATCCCGGGATTGTTGGGGAAGCGCTTTTCCAATTGACGCCACACGACTTCAGCATCGTGAAACTTGCCTGCCTGCATCAGGTCCACGCCCTGCTTTGCCGTCTCGTCCTGGGCGTAGAGAGGGATGAAAACCCAAAACAGGGCCATCCCAACCCATCGCAAACAACCAGCCCGCAAGCGTGAAACCTCGACCAGCCACATCTTATGTCATGGTAATCGTCAATCGCGTCACCGACGAGGGCGGCAGGGTAAATTGCACCACCTTACCGGAAACCGTCACCGGAGACTTCTTTGTGGTGACCGCATCCGGCTGTTCGAACGTGTTGTGGTTATGCACGTCTTCGCCGCCCAACACTTCCGCTTCTGCCGAGGCAGCGCTCGCATCTCCTCGCAACATGATCTGCGTCGGACGTGCCTCCGTCAGGTGCGGGTTGACTACCGTGAGCGTCAACACTTTCCCGGTCACGGAGGCGGAGCCGTTCAGTCCCCACAACCGCGAGGTGGGGCCACCCACAATAGCCTCGTCTCCAGTCGAGCTGAGCTGCTTCTTGATCGCTTTGCGCGGAAAAGAGATCTCCGGCACGGAGAACTGCAGGCGCACCGCCTGCCCACCCTGATGCCCCTTGTACATATCAAACACGTGAAAGACTGGCGTGGTAATGAAGTGATCTTCGTGGGAAAGGAACGGCGAATCGATGCAATTGATCAACTGGGCACAGGCTGCTATGCCCACCTTGTCTGGATGTCGATTGAACGTATCCAGTGTGAGCGCGGTCATGATCGCATCGCGAACCGTGAGTTGCTGCCCCAGCACGTGGGTGGGATCCAGTTTCGTATCGCTGAAGCGATACCAGGGCCCGTATTCGTCCACCACCAGCTTGACCCGATGGTCGCGATCATAGGCGCCCATCGCCGTCCAGTGGTCCAGCATGATCTTCTCCATCCGGTCGGCGAGTTCATAGCCGGGATATACATCCTCAGCGGTGAATTTGAGCGCTTCCGGCAGATCCGTGTAGTAGTGCATGGACCAGCCGAACGGCGGGGCGATTGGGCGGTCCGCCCTGAAAATGTTTTCAAAGAATCGCGTCGTCCAGTCCACATCGTCCTGGTTTGGGCCGGAGGCAATCAACTTCAGGTCAACTCCGTATCTTGGCAGCCATGATTGATAGCGGCGGTATTCGCTGGCGTATTCTTCTGGCGTGAAGTTGCCGCCGCAGCCCCAGCTCTCGTTGCCCACTCCCCAATACTGCACGTTGTAGGGCTCGGCAGACCCGTCCGCCGCCCGCACTTCAGACCAGGTAGTGCTGCCAGCCGGGGAGTTGCAATATTCGACCCATTGGTCGAATGCGTAGGCATTCAGGCTGCGTACATTGGCCGCGAGGTAGGGCTCCGCGCCGCACAGCTTGCAGAAGCGCACAAATTCATCGGTGCCGAATTGGTTCGGGTCGAAGCTGGGCAAGCCCTTTTTAGGCAGGTTCTTCGAGTCCGGATCGTCGACCCAGAAGTCGGTCCGCCGCGGCCGCTTATCTTTTGGGCCCACTCCGTCGCGCCAGTCATAGCTGTCGGCGAAGCAGCCGCCGGGCCAGCGAACAGCGGGGGCTTTGATTTGCCGCATCTTCTCAATCAGCGCGGTGCGAATGCCCCCGGTATTCGGGATCTTTGATTTCTCGCCAACCCACACTCCGTCGTAGATGACTGCGCCCAGTTCTTCGGTGAAATGGCTATAGATAAAGGGCGAGATGGTCCCCACTGGTTCGTCGAGCATGATCTCGATAACCGCCTGGTCAGACGCATCGGCGGCCGGTAATTTGCGGGAGAAGAGAAGAGCGGACCCAGCCAATGCGCTGGTTTTCAGGAAATCGCGTCGTTGCATGCGTGCCCTCAACCGCATCAGGAGAAAACATTTACAACGCCCTGTCAATACATCCGCAATTTCTTCTTCTACCGGAAAACCCAGGTCTCAAAAGCGAGACCTGGGCCACCCACTCAATACTCGGGCCGGGATGAGTCATGTCGGAGTAGTGCACTTCGGCCTCAACGGGAGACATGGGAGCACCGCAATCGAGCGAATGCTAGGAGAGAGATTCCTGGGGTACGGCTCTAGTGTTCACCTGGGAGGCCAACAACAGAGCCCGCCGTTCTTTCGTGACCTCCATGCCAATCTGCAGAATGGCCCGGAAAGAATTGAACGACTCCTCAGAAAGCTTATCGGCGTCAAGGTCATGAACCGCTTCCGCAAGTATCTTCAATAGCTCACGCCAGGTTTCGTCGAGCGTGGACAGTGAATTCGCCGTTTGCACTTCACTAATCAAGTTCACCACGCGTTTGCTGTATATATCGGCCTGGTCTTTTTGTTTCCTTTGCATCCATCGTTTCAACTCCCATATCCAGGACCCGGCCATGAGTCCAACTGTCAGGATCAAACCAACATAGTCCGCATGAGCCAACAGAAACGACGGCTTGTCCTTGTCATAAAAGCTGAGCGCTCCAGGATGCAGCGGGGGTCCGAGTGCTGATTGCGGCTGGGGCCTGCGCGTCTGCACCAGGAGCAGGCGCACCTCCGTCATACTCGCCGGGATCTCCTGCATGATCTCCTGCCTACGTTCGATCAGCACTCCAGTGACGGCCCTTATGGCTGCCGCATTGGCGTCGTCGCGAGCCAGCAGCGTGCGGTGAACCGCGACGGTGGGAAAATCCTGTGCCGGAATCGGAGGGTTTCCCAAATACGCTCCGATGGGTATCAGGGCGGCCTCAAACGCCGGATACTTGATCTTCATGGCCGCGGCATGATCCAGAGGAAGAAAGCGGGCTTTTCCGGATTGCACCAGGCGCAGGATCGACGGATCGCCGACGGCGCGGACACGGAAAAGAGCGTCTGCACCTCCATTCAGGAAGGCAGTGCTTGCGTCTTCATCGTTTGTACCGACGAATTGAAAATCCGCCTGGTGCAGGCCGAAATGGTCAGCAACATGGAGAAAGGACTGAAACTGTCCGCCGCTCTGGGCAAGTGCGATCCGCTTGCCTTCCAGCGCCACCAGGCTCTGTGACTGTGACTGCTTGGGAACCAGAAGCTGGAAAGTATCGTCGTACAACACCGCGACCGTTCGAGCCTTCGGTCCGGCCGGAATATCTGCCTGCGCAGTGGCAAGTTGCGCGCGCCCATCGTCGAGCATGCTCAGATTCTCAACTGTGCCGCCGGTCTCGAGAACAGTCATGCGAATCTTAGGGTAATGCCGCTCCACAACCGTCTTGAGCGCGCTCCCCAGGATGTAACTTTCCCCGCTCGATGCCCCGGCTGCCAACGTAAGATGTTCCGTCTTGGACCGTTGCCACCAGGCAATTGCCAGACCGCCAATCAGGCTCACACTCACTGCAGCCAGCGCAAAGCGCAGAATCTGGTTGAAGCCGAGTTTGGCCATACATCAGAATGCCCTGCCGTTGTTAATGGATCGTGAAGAGAAAAAAGGCGTCTCTGTGAGCGCCTGATTAAAATCCCGCGTATTGTCGGTAAAGTTCTTAAACCTCACCTTGTTTTCGGTTGACGCAAGTTCTAGGATTCGTCTCGAAAGTGATCTAACTCCAACATTGGCGCGGGTTGCAGCGCCACTGCGTCCTCCGGCAAACACAAACGCGTTCCGCGGAAAGTTGGACTACTGTGACCCATTCAATTCAGGAACAGCCCTTCAAAAACGAAGTTGCCACGATTGACGACGATCGCACCGGGATCGCGGTCGAGACATTGAAGCAGGCAATCCTCGAAAACCTGCGCTACGTGGTGGGCAAAGATCCCGAATCCGCGACCGGTATGGATTACTTCATGGCGGTCGCTTACACCGTCCGGGATCGCATCCTCGCGCGTTGGCTCGCGACCAGGAGGAGCTACTCCGAGCACGACGTCCGGGTCGTTTGCTACCTTTCCGCCGAGTTCCTTATGGGGCCGCACCTGGCAAACAACCTGCTTAACCTCAAAATAGAAGAACCCATCCGCAAGGCCACAAAGGAGCTTGGTCTCGACCTGGATCAGATCATCTCTGAAGAGAGCGAACCCGGCCTCGGGAACGGTGGCCTCGGGCGCCTCGCCGCTTGTTACCTCGACTCCCTGGCAACGTTAGGAATTCCCGCCATCGGTTATGGTATCCGTTACGAATTTGGAATGTTCCATCAGGAGATTCATGACGGTTGGCAGGTGGAGCTCACCGACTATTGGCTGCGCTATGGAAATCCCTGGGAAATTCGCCGGCCTCAGGAGTCGGTCGATGTCGGCTTCGGGGGGCACACCGAATCCTGGAAGGACTCGCACGGAAATCTGAAAACGCGTTGGATCCCCGCTTCCCACGTGAAAGGCATTCCCTACGATACGCCGATTCTCGGATACGGCTCGGGCGTCGCCAATGACCTTAGATTGTGGAGGTCGGAAGCGGGCGAGTCCTTCTATTTCGACAAGTTCAACAGCGGCGACTACGAAGGCGCTGTTTCCTCGAAAATCTTCGCCGAAAATATTTCCAAAGTGCTCTATCCCAACGACGATGCAAAAGAGGGCAAACAGCTACGCCTGGAACAACAATACTTCTTCACTTCCTGCGCGCTGCAGGACATGATCCGCATCCATCTCAATGCAGGACGCCGCATTGAGACGTTCCACGATAAGTGGGCGATTCAACTCAATGACACGCACCCTTCCATCGGCGTAGCGGAACTCATGCGCTTACTGATGGATGAACACGACCTCGGATGGGCACAGGCATGGGATATTACTTCCAGGACCTTCAATTACACCAATCACACGCTTCTTCCGGAAGCGCTGGAGCGCTGGTCTTTGCCCTTGTTCGCCGCCTTGCTTCCCCGTCACATGGAAATCATCTATGAGATCAACACCCGCTTTCTGAAACACGTGCGCGAGCAGTTCCCTGGCGATGACGGAAAAGTGACACGCATGTCCATCATTGATGAGTCCGGAGACAAGTTTGTCCGCATGGCTCATCTTGCCTGCGTTGGCAGCAAGCACATCAACGGCGTCGCTGAATTGCATACGCAACTGTTGAAGAGCGACTTGCTGCGCGACTTCCACGACCTCTGGCCCAACAAATTCATCAACGTGACCAACGGGGTCACTCCCCGTCGTTGGCTGGCCGTGAGCAATCCCGAACAGGCGAAGTTGATGACCGGTAAGATCGGAGAAAGCTGGATCAGCAACCTCGAACACCTCAAGCAGTTGGAAGCATACGCCGAGGATCCCGCCTTCCGGGCTGCGTGGCGGAAGATGCAACATGACGTCAAAGTGAGACTCGCTCAATACATCCTGGAAGACACGGGATATTCGGTAGATCCCGCCTCTATGTTTGACACCCAGGTCAAGCGGCTGCACGAGTACAAGCGTCAGCATCTCAACGTGCTTTATATCCTCACCCTCTATCTTCGCCTCAAGAGGAATCCCAGGCTGGAAATGACTCCGCGAACTTTCCTCTTCGGCGGCAAGGCGGCAGCCGGGTACGCCATGGCAAAGCTGATCATCAAGCTTATTAATTCAATCGGCGAGGTGATCAATCACGATCCTGAGGTGAGGCACCGCATGAAGGTAGTGTTTCTCCCCGACTACAACGTTTCGTTCGGGCAGAAGGTCTATCCCGCCGCGGACCTCAGCGAACAGTTATCGACCGCGGGCAAGGAAGCCTCGGGAACGGGAAACATGAAGTTCGCCATGAATGGCGCGCTTACTATCGGAACGCTTGACGGCGCCAACATCGAAATCCGGGATGCGGTAGGGCACGAGAACTTCTTCTTGTTCGGTCTGACAGCCGCGCAGGTGGTCGCTACCAAGAAAGCCGGCTATCATCCGCGGTCCATCTATGAGTCCAACCCAGTCCTCCGCGAAGTGATCGATAGCCTTACGGACGGACAATTTTCCCGCGGCGATCACGGCCTGTTCCGTCCCTTGGTCGACGGATTGCTGAATAGCGATCCCTACCTTCTCTTTGCTGACTATCAATCTTATGTAGACACCCAGGACCAAGTCTCAGCCACTTTCCTCGACCAGGAAAAGTGGTCGAAGATGTCGATCTACAACGCTGCCCGGATGGGAAAATTCTCTTCCGACCGCGCAATTCAGGAGTATTGCAGAAATATCTGGGCCGTTACTGGTCTTCAGGGCGTGTGAGCTAGGCACTACTGCGGGGCAGATGGGGGCGTTGGGCTGGCAGCCGGACTCGTGGAGTTGCCCACTGCGTGAGCATTTCCTGGGCCGCCAACCTGTTGCACGACTGGCAGCCGCTGGTCGACCGGGGGCAGGGGCGGAAAAGGAGCGTGAGGTTCCGTTTGGTACCAGTACGCGACTGAGTAGTAGTTGTCCGAGCGATGGTTGGCGTTTCCGTGCTCGATGGTGGCCTTGAAAGATCTTCTGAAGGGGATCGGGGCATCCAGATGAAAACGGTAGACGCTTGACCTGCTCCCCGCCAGCTCGGGCCCAACGACGGGCGCTCCGTAAAGCTGATAGGAAAAAGGCTTGCCTCCGAAATCCCACGCGCCCAGGAAATAATCCTCTGACCCGGTGCCGGAAATTGCCGGGTTCGTGTTGTCGTCGACGAAAAACATGTCATCCCCTTCGCCCCACCAGCCGTCCTGGTTCTGCAAGACGGACATGGTGACCCCGGCAAACTGCCCGCTCCCTTTGGCTTCCATCCAAACGTAGTTATCTTCGCCATTCAGGTTTCGTTTGTCGTCCACCAGCGGGTCGCCATTGCTTGTCCAGGTGTTGGTCCAGCCATGGTTCGGCTGCGCCTGCCGATATTGAGCGTGGAAATACAGTGTTCCGGGGGGCAGGGGATGACTATCCGTTTGGTAGTCGATGTTGTAATAAAAACTACCAACTGGCTGCTTGCCTTCGTTCGAAATCGTGATTCGGGCATGCCGTTGGAAGGGCATGGGGAAAAAGCAATTCAGGCTGTTTTCGCTGCCAACCGACAACAATTCAGACTGCCAGGAAACGTAGTCGCCCAGGCCCAGGCCAAAGAAGTCCCCAATGGGAGCTTCCACACTGGGAGTAGCCTCGCCGTCCCAATAAATGCGCAGCACGATGCGTTTCAAATGGTAGGGTTCGTCGCTCGAGATGGTGAACCAGAGATGCGAAACCTTGCCGGGCCCGTCCGTGTCCAGGAGCGTCAGCGACGCGCCGGGCTCAACTCTACGGGCATCCGCGTTTGCGCCCGTTGGGTCCGAACTGGATGCCCGGTGTGACGTGTAGGTTTGCAGGCGAGTAAGATCCGGCTGCCATCCCGTGCTTTGATCCTGGGCACCGAGCGAAACACTCGTCGCCAGGAATACCAACCCGAAAAATCGGCTCACCATTGGTTGCTTCATTCACCATCTCTCGAAAGAGAGATTATAGCGGTCAGCCGTGCTTAGCTTCCCAGGGCGATAATGTGCTGCAGGATGACCTCTCCCGTCCGTGCATCCGCGCTATTGAACCGAAACGCACGCGAGTTCTTCTCGAAGCGCAGATCTCTCACCTCTTCTATCTTCCTCAAGATGGTCAATTTCCCGTCCCGCTCCAGAGCCGCATCCACTGCGCCTGGTTTGCCCGCAAACAGGCTGTAGGCAGGGGTACCAATGATCGCTGCCTCCCGCGCCATCGTGCCGCCCCCGCTCAAAACGGCATCCGAATGCGCCATCAAGCTAAGCGCATCCACAGATTTGTCAGAAACCCGGAAGGGCGCCGAACGCATACCGTACGATTTCTTCAGCTCTTCGCCTTGCTTACGAGTTCGCGGAAGCACAATGACCTGGGAGTCCCTGTCTCCGCGCAGGCGCTCAACCAAAGCCCGAAAGAGGACTTCCGAAAGGGGATCCTGGTAGTGCGCCCAGGTAGCGGGAGGACGGACAGTGATAATCAGACGTCCAGGATCCAGATTCAGCTCTTCCATCACCTCAGGCGAATTGTGCCAGCCACTCAGGTAGACGTTCTCCTTAAAACCCGGATATCGGATGACCTTCTTCATGTCCACATTTTGCCCCTCCAGGGTCACTGAGGGAATGGTTTCCGGCAAAAGGAGCTTGGTGGCCATCCTGGAGAACAGTTCGGAATAAACAAACTCGTAGTCATAGATGGTCATGACCGGAATGCCCAGCAACCATGCGGCCAGCACTTGGGCCCGGGATCCGTGGTTCACAGCAATGGCTGGACGGATTTGGCGGCCATACGCGGTTAACCGCAATCCCCGGCCAACCGTCGCCAGAGCCCTGGTAAGAAAGAAGTGGGGTGTGCGATGCTGCCCGATGACCACGTATTTGAGGCCGTGCGAGCGCGCAATCTCCTCCACTTGGCCGAAACGTCTGGCCGTGAGCTCAACGGCATAACCGGCCTCCTCAAGCCTCCTGATGATGGGAGGGAAGAAGTGTGCGTGAGGCGAGTTATCCAGGTCAATCCAGATGCGCATTTTGCTGTCCGCGAGCATCATAATCCAACCTGGCTGACAAATTGCTAGCGAACTGCAGCCGAGTCACGGCGCGGAGCATCCAGGCTTGTCCCCACCGCATGTAGGGGGTGCGGTTGGTCCACAGGCGATGCCGCTCATAATAAAATGACCCGTCGGGCGCAGCCATGTTCCCGAGCGTCCAATGGAAAGTCTTCCAGGCACGCTCCAGGGCCGCCGGGTCAATTGCAGAAAACGCAATAAAGTGCAGGATAGCCTGGGAACAAGCGTGAATATCGATGGGGAACGTCCGGCTGTGGTAGTACCGGGGCGCTCCATCACTGCGAAAAAACGTGGCCTGGTAATAACGATGGCCGGCGAGCATTGCTTCCTCAAAGGTCCGGTCCCCACTGGTCTGTTGGTAGTCGAGCAGGGCGCAGACGTTGTACGAGGTGTGAAAGCTGTCGATCCACCGTTGCCGTCGAAGCTGCCCGTAATACCACCCACCAGCCGGCAGCTGCCCTCTGACAAGGAAAACCATGGCTTTACGCGCCAGAGAGAGGTAGGCCTGGTTGCCGCTTAATTTGCCAGTCCGCGCCAAGAAGACGCCGGCCAGGGCGCTACTGTTGTAAATCAACGTTTTGTCGTTCGGCGTGTAGCTGAAACAAATTGCCTCCGCCGACTCAAAAGACCGGTTCAGCCGCGAGGCCATGAAACCAGCTGTTGATTCGGCTATCTCGAGTGGCTCCCGGTCGCCAAATACCTCGCTCATTTCCAACATTGCCGTCCCGCAAAAATACGATGCGATGCAGTTTGGCGAGAAGGCCGGCAGCCGGCTGCCTCTGAGTGAGAGGTAGTCCCAGTCGTAACCCCAGCTGTAATAGGATTCATGCGGCGAGCGAAGCCGAATCAGTTCGCTTTTGAGCCATGCGGCTTCAGCCGAGACATCGTATCCCGATCTGGCGAGGTCACAGTACGCCGAAAGACAAAGGCCTAAAGCTTTGGGATTCCGGCTTGGCGGAACCCTCAGAAATTGGCGAAAACGCTGCCCGGCGAAACGCTTGCCGAACTGGATCAGCAGAACCGCCAGCGGAAGTTGGCGTGCCCATTTTCCACGTAGATAAGGCGAGTTGAGCAGGTCAAACGGCTCGTAACCCTCGAAACGCCTGCTCTCAATCCATGTGCGCAAGCCTCGAATCGCATGAGCCAGCTCCGAAGGCTCGTTCTGCGTCACCGAGGCAAACGCTCCCCGGCACAGGCAAGATCGCCCTCCCACACCTGCTTGAGAATCCGAACGATCCTCGAGGCCGTCCGGCCGTCCCACAGTGGGGGCCGCGAAGGGGCGGACCCGGCATGGCCTTGCTGGGCGTCCTCAAGCACCTGCAGCGCGTGCAGCAACAACTGCTGCGGGTCGCATCCCACTACCCTGTTCGTGCCCATGGCGACAGTGACCGGCCGTTCCGTGGTGTCGCGATAGGTCAGGCATGGTACTCCGAGGAACGTGGTCTCCTCCTGCACACCGCCAGAATCCGTGATGACCAACAAGGCATGCTGGATGAGGTCAAGAAAATCCAGGTAGGAAGCCGGAGGCATCATCCATATGCCTGAGCCGGGGAGTGGGCCGCCAGTCCAGATTCTCATTGCTGTCAGCCCGGCCGCTTCGATGTTGCGCGCTGTTCTCGGATGCGCCGGAAAAACTATAGGGAGCCGCTGCGCGACCTCAAAGATGGCGTCGAGGGTGCTTTTCAACTGGTCTTCGTTATCCACGTTCGAAGGACGATGCAGCGTCAGCACCGCGTAGGGTTTTCCATTCAACCCCAGCTCGGAACGCAAGCAAGATTGCCGCGCAACCGTAAGAGCGCTCACCAGAGAATCGATCATCAGGTTGCCGACAAAGAAAACCTTGGCAGGGTCGATACCCTCATTCGCAAGATTCCGGTTGGCGCTCTCCTCGGTGGTGAAGAGCAAGTCCGCCACGGCATCGGTCAGGATGCGGTTGATTTCTTCCGGCATGCTCCGGTCGAAGCTGCGCAAACCTGCCTCCAAGTGTGCGACAGGAATTCTTTCTTTGGCCGCGACCAGCGCACAGGCAATGGTCGAGTTCACATCGCCTGCGACCACCACCATGTCGGGACGGTCCTGCTGCACAAGCTCGCCAAACTTCCGCATAATCTCTGCCGTTTGCGCATAGTGGGTGCCTGAACCGACATCCAGGTTGTAGTCAGGCGGCGGTACCCCCAACTGATCGAAAAAAACCTGGGACATGGAGTAGTCGTAATGCTGGCCGGTATGAACCAGGACCGGTTCAAAATCCTCGTGCCGCCGCAACTCCGCCAGCAAGGGAGCGACCTTCATCATGTTCGGCCGGGCGCCGACAATACTCATGATTCGCAAGCGGTTGTTCCTCTTTGATCGTGGCATACCTGGCCCGGGGACGATGCTCTTCACTTGCGTGGTTTTAAGTGTACCCAAAGATGCCAACCGAGAACACGCGCCAACGGTTTCAGCCAGAAAACAGGCAGCGGGGGAGCATGCATGTAGTCCTGGTAGTGGGTTTCGAGCGTGAACGCCGGGAAATCCTTGTGAACCGTCGCTAGATCATAGACCTTACTGTATGGATTGAACGGGCCGTCCGTGTTCCCGTGGATGAAGTTGGGCATCCTCAGGTAATCACGCAAGCCCATTTGTTTCGCCCGGGCAATATGGCCGCCGATCATTCCCCCGACTTTTACCCCGCCCATGCCCCCGGCTTTCGCCCGGCCGAGAACGAGAATCGCTAGACCCAATCGCCGTACCATGGAAATCGCCAACACGTAATTGAGCGAGCGGCGCGCATAAAGCATCGCGATCAAGCGCCCACCCGGCTTCAGCACACGCGCAATTTCCTTCTGTGCTGTCAGTACGTCAGGGATATGGTGAAGCACGCCATGAGCGAAGACGATATCAAAGCGATCGTCCGCGAAGGGCAGATCGAGAGCGCTGGCGCGCTCAAGCCTGGAATACGCCAGCCCTCGGCACCGTAGCCTGGTATCGACCCGGTTGACCGATTCAGCGGAGATATCGATGCCCGACCAGATTGCCCCCCGCCGGATGATCTGCTCCGAGTCAGCTCCCTGTCCCAACCCAATCTCAAGAACCTGCTTACCTTTGAAATCAATGGCATCCAGGCGGCGCAAAATGTGAGCTTCCCGGTGGTATCGAAACGCATCGTAACGGCGAAAGAAATCCTCGTAGTCGGAGCTCAGTCCCTCCACCTGGCTTTCACCGCAAGGATGAGCATCCCAGAACTCGCGAATCGCCTTTTCGCTCATTTCGTTCATCAGATCCTGGTGTTAGGGTATAAGCTCGGTGCTCACAGATGTGCGGAATCTCCGGCGTACTGGCATTTAAAACCAGCAACTTCCAGGTCACGGCGGACTATCTTCTCCGCATGAGGGAGACGATGGTGCACCGCGGCCCCGATGGCGCCGGCTTATGGATTTCCCCCGACCGCCGTGTGGGACTGGCTCATCGCCGCCTGGCCATCATTGATCTTTCCGATGCTGCGTCGCAGCCCATGAGCAACGGCGACGGATCGCTGCAGGTCGTCTTTAACGGCGAAATCTACAACCATGCCGAGATCAGGCGAGAGCTCGAAGAGCTGGGTGCTCGCCACTGGAAAACCCACCACTCTGACACCGAAGTGATTCTGCATGCTTTTGAACAATGGGGCATCGCATGTCTCGAGAAATTCCGTGGCATGTTCGCCGTTGCCTTGTGGGATGCAAAAGCGCGCCGCCTCTGGCTTATTCGTGATCGGGTCGGCATCAAGCCGCTCTACTACAGCATTCATCATGGACGGATCACGTTTGCCTCCGAGATCAAAGCCCTTCTGCAGGACCCCGATCAGGCTCGTGCCGTCAATGAAGAAGCTCTGTTCCACTATCTGTCGTTTATCTCCACACCAGCTCCGGACACGCTGTTCGCAGGCATCAAGAAACTGCGGCCTGGCTCATTCCTCACGATCGACATGGACGGCCAGGTGGGGGAAGAGCGCTACTGGGATGTTCTTGACCACACCACACCGTTGACCGGCGTTTCTGAAGAAGAGATCGCAGAACGTCTGCTTGCCGAACTGCGAACCAGCGTAGCGTTGCGTACCGTCAGCGACGTTCCGGTAGGAGTATTTCTCTCTGGCGGAATCGACTCGAGCACCAATGCAGCGCTCTTTTCGCAGTCGGCTTCAGAGAGGGTAAAGACCTTCTCTGTCGGCTATGACAGGGACTATCGAGGCTGCAAAAGCGAATTGCCGCTGGCTCGTGGATTCGCAGCCGCCATCGGGGCTGTTCACCATGAGCGCGTGCTCACCCAGCGGGACTTCCTCGATTTCCTTCCCCGCATGGTTTACCTCCAGGACGAACCCATCGCGGATCCTGTGTGCATGCCGGTCTATTTCCTCTCCAAACTCGCGCGCGACAACGCCGTTACCGTGGCCCAGGCAGGAGAAGGCGCGGATGAGCTTTTTTGGGGCTACGAGCGGTGGAAACAGATCATGAACCTGATGCGCTGGAACGAATATCCCGTTCCTCGTGCGGTTAGGAAGCTGGGCCTCCTCGGGTTGAGTGCGGCCGGTAAATCCCATAGTGCCGCTTACGAACTACTTTGGCGTAGCAGCGCTGGATTGCCGTTGTTTTGGGGTGGTGTACACGCTTTCTCGCAACACGAAAAACTGGCTCTGCTTTCACCCCGTCTCCGTCGACGTTTTCGGGAGCAGACTTCCTGGGAGGCGATACGTCCGATCCACCACCGGTTTATGGAAAAGGCATGGGAGATCACTCCGGTAAAGTGGATGACCTATCTCGACCTTAATCTGCGTTTGCCTGAACTGCTTCTCATGCGGCTCGACAAAATGGGAATGGGCGTGAGCCTGGAGACGCGGGTGCCTTTTCTCGATCACAAGTTTGTCGAGTTGGCGATGAGCATTCCGGAGCAGGTCATCACTCGAGGCAAAGAATCAAAGCATATCCTCAAGAAAGCCGTCCGCGGTCTTATACCCGATGAAATCATCGATCGAAGAAAGCAGGGCTTCGGGGTACCCATTTACGAATGGTTCTTTGGGCAATTTGGAGAATTTGCGAATCGGGAGTTGTCGGCATTCTGCGAACAAACAGACTTCCTTGACCGGGATGCCGTGTTGCGTTTGCTCCGGTCCGGTCGAGGGAGAGATGCCTGGTTCCTTTTGAATTTTGCGCTTTGGTGGAAGGAATTCATTGGCGTCAAATCGGCTGAAAACGCCTCTAACCTCGAATCCGCTATGGTGAACATCCATGCCTGATGCGGCCCAACTCGCCCAGGCTCATTGGAACGAGACCCCACTGTTTCTCAGCGAGGAAGAGCGCTACTCTACCTACCCATGGCTTTATGACGCAGCAGAATTTCGCCGGCATGGGGGAGAAAGGGTCCTCGAAGTCGGCTGCGGCACCGGGAGCGATCTTCTTCAGTTCGCCAAACACGGAGCCTTGGCTACGGGAGTCGATTTAACCGCCAAGCACGTCGAGTTGGCCCGTCTGCGGGTGGGTAATCTCGCGGTCGTTCACCAGGCGGACGCGCGGCATCTCCCGGTTGAGAATGAAAGCTTCGACTACGTCTATTCCCATGGCGTTCTTCATCATTGCGATGAACCCGAGCGAGTGGTCGCCGAGATGTTTCGTGTCCTTCGTCCCGGCGGCCGGTTCAATGTGCATGTCTATGCTTTGTGGTCGTACATCGCGCTGATGGGTGTTCTCAGGTACGGCAGCAAATGGAAGCGGAAGGTTGAAAACAGCGAAGCACCCGTTCATATCGACCTCTATACCCGGCGAAAGCTAATGCGCCTCTTCGGTGACGATATTTCGATCGAGAAACATCAATGCTCTCCCTTCCCGTTCCTGGCCCCATGGTTCGGTTGGTTTTTGGTGGTCAAGGGTCAAAAAAACTAGGTTCATGGAAAGCCGAATCTGGTTCTGCCTGGTGCTGGCCCTGTTTCTGGCCACGCTCACCCTCTGGGTTCCGTCTTACTGGCCGGTCGCGGCCTTCGAGATCGCGGTCTTCGTGATCGCCGGAGTGGCCACTGTTCTCGCGAGGCAGCCTGCGGTGGGTGCGGGTTTCCCGTTGATTATCCTGAGTTCGATCGTTCTCTGGGGCTGCCTTCAGCTGCTCACCGGTTCCAGCATCAACCGCTTCGAGACGGAGAGAGCCACTCTGCAGTGGATGACCTGGGCCGCTGTCTACTACCTGGGCATATCCAGCTTCAAGGAGGAAAGCGTGGCCAGGCTCGTCCGCATTGCGATCGTGTGGTTCGGGGTCACCATTGCTGTCGAAGCCATCCTCCAGGCATATCTGTCTCCGGGAAAAGTTTTTGGCATCTTTCACACCGGCTATCAACACTTCGTCATGGGCCCGATTATCTACCACACGCATTTTGCGGTCTTCATCGAGACCATTCTCCCCATCGCCCTTTTCCTCGCGTTCGAGTCGTACACCTATCTTGGAATTGCGGCGGTGTTGCTCGCAGCCCTGGTAGTCAGTGCTTCGCGCGGAGGCTTGATCATCGCTTCTGCGGAGGTGCTCGTTGTTTTGTTTTTGGCGTACCGGCAAAAACCAGACGCTGATAGGAGAATCATCCGGATCGCTCTAGCGTTGGCGGGGGTCACGGCCATTCTGACGTTGATCGTCGGATTTCGCACAGCGTCGGAGCGATTTTCTTCCGAAGCCTTAGCCGCAGGGCGCCTTCAGTTCGCCATATCCACGCTGCACATGATAGCCGTTCATCCCTTGATCGGCTGGGGGCTCGGCTGTTGGCCGACAGTCTATCCAGCCTTTGCCACCTTCGACCCCGGAGCCCTCGTCAATCAGGCCCATTCCGACTGGTTGCAGTGGACAGCGGAAGGGGGACTCCCGGTCGGGCTAGCCATGCTCTCGCTGGCTCTATGGGCAATAAAACCCGCGCTTCGTTCGATTTGGGGGATAGGTATACTCGCAGTTCTCATTCATGCCGCTTTTGATTACCCCTTTTCGCGCCCGGCAATCGGGGCATGGCCTATTCTGATCCTCGCCATGGCAGCAACGTGCAACCACAACATCCAGACAGCTACAACCTCCAAGACTATGAGTGGGTGAGAAGCAGCTTCCATTTAGTCTGCGCTACTCGCCTTTGTCGTCCCGACCGAAGCGAAGTGGAGAGATCTCTGTGTGGAGGTGCCTTGTTGCGGGTTTGGAAATTAAGCGGGACTGACAGTCGACGATTTACCACCACCGAGCCCGAGAGCAACTCCAACTACAGCTCCCGCCGCAAGCGCCACTATGACCAGGATCTTGGTGGTGTCGTGGTGTTGCGGTAGGGGGGAAACAGCCGGGGCGTTGTTCACCTCCGGCGGAGCGGTCGCTTCGGGAGTCGCGCCAACCTCCGGCCCCGCCGCGGATGGCGGAGGGGTGTCACCGGATGGTGTGGGGGGTGCCGCCGCAGGAGTGGATGGGGTAGCGGCGGGCGGAGCCGGAGTTCCGGTTATTTCGCTCAGCGGCATCTGGTGAATGTCGGAAACAGACAGTACCTTGGAAGCCCCCTCCGCGGGCGCAGTATCGAAAGTACTGCCTGTAACCTCAACGGAGGCGCCAACCAGATCATCCAGCCCAGGACCCTGAAGTTCGTATGTAACCTTCGACGGTATATCCGTAAGCAGATAATGCCCGTAACGGCCCGGATGGTCCTTATGAAGAATGCCATGTATGGTCACTTGCGCTCCAGCAGGCGGTGGGCTCTGTCCAGTCGTTGTGGGCGGGGGCGGAGTCTGCGGCGCAGCCTGAATGGCAAAACTCAGAGCCTTGCCCGGTTCCAGCCGAGCTACCAAATCGCCTGCCGGATTACGCACCTCAGCGGGGCCCCCCTGGGCAGCCACACTGAGCCGGGAACCATCTTGGATTGCTACAAAAACCGCACCCTGCGGAGACAAGGAAGATACCTTAAGCCCATTGGCAACCAGGGTATTCGAACCCCGCTGGACCGCAGCTCCGTGTTCGAGAACGGCATACTCGCGATAAACCTTCACTGCCGAGTCGGGCTGCAAGAGCAGATTAGAGCCGCCGGGAAGCATGAGATCCGAAGTCGCGCTCCCTGCCTGAACGACACTGCCTTGAAAGAGAGTGGAGTTCCCGCGCACCACCGCGCCATCCACTTGCGCCTGTCCGCTGGTCACGACAATCCCTATGCTGGAAGGAGACGCAGCGACGCAAACCAGGCAGCTGCTGGTGACCAGGGCGATCGCGGACTGTAGCTTGACCAACATGGATAACCCCGAGGGACCCAAGTTTATCCTTTTCGGCGAGCCATCCGCAATGGCTTGGTCATGGTCAGAATGATGCGGTGAGTAAAGCATTCCTGCACCATGGGCGTCTTGCGCAGAATCGCGAACACCGGCGCAAAGTACTTCATCCGCCACGCTTCCCACTTGCGATTCTGAGGCGAAAACAGTGGCGCCAGGCCTATCTGGAAATCGGCGTCGAGACCGTGCGCAATTTGCCGTAGTTTTCTGATCGTAATGCCGTTGAGCCCCCAGAGTTTATCGGTGGGCCGCAATGCGTTGGGCCGGTAACTGTCCCCACGGCCGGTGAGGATCCTTGTACCGGCCTTCACCAGCGCCGGGCAAGAAAACAAGACATTCGGCCAGGGCATTTTCGATAACCAACCCTCAAAGTGAGCCCCCGTCGGATGATAGAAAGGCGGGAAAACAGCATAGAGCGATCCACCGGCCCGAAGCACGCGTAGGCATTCCTCCAGAGTTTTCCCCGGGTCGCTCACGTGTTCCAGGACGTCGTAGCAGACGATGCAATCGAAGCAATCCGCAGCCAGCGGCAGGCCCTCGCCAACGCCGCTCTTGAAGGATGCAGCGACTTGGTGGAGGGCGGCAAACTCGCGTCCCTCGGCGCATTGTCTCTCGCCTGGTTCTATCCCGGTTACAGATCGCGCGCCCAACTCGGCGTACCTGACAGTGCGGCCGCCGTAGCCGCAGCCGAGGTCAAGAACATCTTTTCCGGCAAGCGAGAGCGAGGGAAACCATTTCAAAAATCCACCGGCGATTTCGTCGTCGTATTCCATCTGCGCACGCTCCAGCGCCTTGCTTTCCCGCCAGTACCCGGGCGGGGAAGATGGCGCGAACGAAAGATACCAGGTGGCCAAAGTTTCCATCATGCGATCGCAAGCTCTTGTTCGCGGGCCGTCCTTATCTGGTGCTGGTAGATCGTGCCCAGGATGAACACGTAAAACAGATTAATGTCAGAGAAGGAAACGATGGCGAAGTCCAGGCCAATCAGTAAATAAATCAGAAAGCAGTACAGAAACGCCAGCCAGCCTGCAGGATAGGCCTTCCGAATCTTCCACATCGCCCGAAACAAAAACACCTGCGCCAGGATATAGAAGAGCAAACCCACGATGCCCTCTTCTGAGAGAACCGTCATCAGCACATTGTGGGGAAAGTTCATCGACTCAATGCCGTTCCACTTCACCATGTACCGCGGATTCTGCGAGGCGACATCGTGGTATAAACCAAACCCAACCCCGAACAGAGGATACTCGTCCACCACACGCAAAGTTTCCATGTGCTGCGCGACCCTTTGATACGCATTGTCCGGGCTTGAAACGCGGTCGTCGTAAAGGCGTGGGTTGAGCATTCTTGCCGCCACAGCAGCGAGCAGAATCATGGTAAAAAAAGTGGCCCATAAACGGCGTGAGATGAATCTGTGTTTTGAAAACGAATCGATCAGTGCAATCGGTGCCAACGCAAAGACCAGCCCGCGGTTCAGCGGCAGGAGCGCCGCCACCAGGGAAGCCACGCAACCCACTCGGTGCAGCAGTACCCGCCTGGGGGAAATATTTTGCGGCATCAGCCGCCGCAGATAGAGGATGAAGAATAGCGCGAGAATGGCCACGACGGACAAAACGATTTGCTGCTCGAAGGGACCATCGGCACGGCGAAGGTGGGTGTCGGTAAACATCGGCTCCGACCCCTCCCAGGGAAATAGATCGATATTCGTTGTTAACTCGATGAGCCCTGTCGCGCATAAACCCAGGCCCAGAAGACAGGCACATGCATGCAACATACGCAGATCTTTGAGCAGCGGAAAGTAGCGCATCGCGTAGAGACCCAGTAGCGCGGGCATCAGCATCCCTTCCACCAGCAAACGATAAAAGGCAAGCTCGTGAGAGGGCGCATGCGATGCAAGCGAGAAAAAGCAAACCAGTAGAAAAAGACCCCAGAAATAAGCACTGATGCGGATCTCGCGCGTCAGCGGCGCGGCCGCCATTTCTCCTCGCGAGAGGAGAAGCATCTCCACCACCAGCAGCAGGATGAGTGCTCGATCGACAGTGAATATCGAGCGTTCCCTGGGAAAGGTCAGGAAGTAATAGCAATACGGGTAAAGAGCAACCCACATGGGAATGACGTAATGGAATTGGCCGCGTACGAAGCCGATCGCAACCCACAACAGCAGCACCCACCCGGCTATGGCTCCGATGCCAACTTTTAAAGGCGCCATGGGGAGCACAATGCAGAGGGGCACGAGGGAGAGTAAGACCAGCATCCAGTACAGTGGACGCACGGAACTCGGCGGTCCTAAATACGTTACCCGCGAATTCTTAGGCAATTCCATAGATCAACCGGCCGTGTTTCCAACCCGAATGATTTTTTGTGTTCTGATCGCTTCTTCGATTGCAAAGGTGGCTTCCGTCACTTCCATCAACTCTGCGAAGGGAATAGGAGCTTCTTTGCCCTGCTTCATGGCCGCGACAGTCACTTCCATCTCTCTGCGATGGCCCTTATCCTGGCGGCTCTTCAATGTCTCTGTCTTGCCGTTGCGCGATAGCGAGAGCGTCTTGAAGTCATCGATGCGGGCGATGCTGCTGGCGCAGAATGCCTCGAAGTATTCTTTTGCAACCGCCCTGTCTCCATTTGCAAGGTACAGCAAATTTGCGACAGATCCGTCCTCAAACCCGATCGTGACGCTGACGTTGTCACGGTGGTAGCGCCCAGAATCCGGCAGAGCCGCGGCGGTCAACGTTTGCATGGGACAGCCCACCACGGCCCGCGCCCAGTCCACGAAATGGCACAGCTCGCCAACAATCCGGCCGCCATTTTCCGGGTCCTGAATCCAACTGCCTGCCGGAATGAAACCAGCATTGCAGCGGATATGTACCATCATGGGTTCGCTGCGCCGAGCGAAGAAATCCTTGAGTTTTTCCGTTAGCGGCGAGAATCGGCGATTGAAACCCACCATGAGAAAAGGCAATCCGTTGCCGGCTAAACGTTCTGCGTACGCCACCTGTACTATTTCCAGTTGTTCTCGATTAATCGCCAGCGGCTTTTCGACAAAAACGGACTTGCCGCGCTCTAAGGCACTCGCCACATAAGCAGCATGGCTGTTATGCCGCGTCAGGATGAATACGGCGTCCACGTTAGGATTTTCCATCAAATCAGAAGGGGATTCGGCCATCGCGAAGCCAAAGCCTGAGCGTGCCGACTCCGCCGCTGCGCCCGTGCTGCTGGCAACCGATTCCAGCATCACCCCGTCGGAGGACTGCAGATGAGGGAGAATAATCCCCCGTGCAAAGCCTCCCGCGCCGATGCATCCCACCCGCAGTTTTTCCTTCGGCCGCGGTTGCAGCGACGGCCTGGCAAAAGGTCGCACATCCTCAGTCGTTTGGTAGTCAATGATCCCGGTGTAGGCGCCGCCTTCCACGGCTGCGTACGCCTTTCCGCCCTCTTCGACCGGAAATCGATGCGCAAGCAGCGCCTCCACCTCGAGCGACCTCAGGGACAACAGATCCAGAAAAGCTTCCATGTTCCGCTTCTCCGTCCAGCGCACAAAGCCAATCGGATAGTCCTGCCCATCTTCCTCGTAGCGGGGATCATAACGGCCCGGGCCGTAAGAGCGGGACATGGAGAGAGAAATCTCTTTCCTGTACATGTTGGCTCGCGACACACCCATGCCAACATCACCCACAACGGAAATACGGCCGCGGTCCCGTAACAACTTCGCCGCGAGTTCCAGTGGATCGGCAGACTTGGTTGCAGCGGTGATCAAGGCCGCATCCACTCCGTAGCGCGAAAAGCCTTTAACAGCATGTTCCAATCCTGGATCATCGGTGCTAAGCCCGAGATGCGCGCCAAAATCCGTTGCCTGGGCAGCACGTTGCCGGGAAACATCGATTGCTACCACCCGGCAGCCGGCGGCACGCAAAATCTGGATCGTCAAAACACCCACTAGGCCAACGCCGATCACTGCCACCGTCTCTCCGAAGGTGACGTTCGCCTGCCGTACCCCCTGCATTGCGATCGCGCCGATCGTTGTCAGGGAAGCTGCTTCCAGGCTCACGTCCTGTGGCACGAGCACCGCCAGATTCGCAGGTACAAAATTAATCTCACCGTGGCTGGCGTAACCGCTGCCTGCGCAGGCTACTCGATCGCCTGGCCTGAATTCAGTTACCGCGGCTCCGACCTCCAGCACCACCCCCGAGCAAGAATAGCCCAGCGCAGTGAGTGTCTCCAGCCGCGCCTGCACCTTTTGGCGGGCGGCCCTGACGCCGCTCGACCGAGCGAACTCAAGCACCTGCTTCACCAGGTCAGGACGCGCCAGCGCTTTTCCCAGCAGAGATTTCCGGCCCGCTTCTACGGTCGCTTTCTCCGTGCCGGAGCTGATGGCAGAAAACGCCGTACGCACCAGAATGCCGCCCTCCCTTAGCTCGGGAGCGGGGACATCATAGGTGGCCACCTTTCCGGATTTCATGTCCTCCAGTAACGCGCGCACTCAGCTCTTCTCCATAACGGCTTCGAGCCCAGGGGAAGGATATGTATACCGCTGACCCCGCAGCAGGCAATGAATGAGAGTTGCCAATTGGCTCGCTCTCGCATCCCATGTACCATCTTTGACCGATGCCTGGCGCTGGGCTGCCCGCGCTGCAGATTTTTCTTCGAGCGAAGCCTCAACCTGCTCGATAAATTCCTGTGTGCCGCGATAAAAACGCAGGCCCGGCGTCTGCAGATATTCGTAAAGTGGCGCCATCACCACTGGCTTTCCCGTAGCCAGATATTCCCGCACCTTGATCGCGCTCCCATAACTGACGAAGACATTGTTCTCCCGCCAGGGCAAAACACATACGTCAAATTGCCCGACGTATCGCGGCAAATCTTGATAAGGCTTTGAGCCCAGAAAATGGATGTTCGGAGCCGAGACCTGCACCAGGTTCGACTTGAGACCGAGAAGCACCCAATGCCAGGTGGGGCGGAGCTGGGCAACCTCAGCCATCAGTTCCGTGTCCATGATGTAATCCATGGTGCCGAAATATCCCAGGATCGGGTGCGGAATGCCAACAAGCTCCGGAGCCATTTCAACTTCAGGATTCGAGAAATGCTCGAAATCGACCGCCTGCTGGAGAAAAAAACGATGGGCCTCTGTCGCCTCGCTAAAGAGCTTCCGGCCTGAGTACAGCACCACACTGGCCGCGTCCTTCAGCTGCTGGTCGTATTTGCGAATCACCCGTGCCGATAAGGCGCTGTCTTCGTTGGCATCGTATTTGTCCGATACCTGGTAAAGAAGCAGTTTCTCCCCTAAACGGCCGGCCATCTCCGCTGCCGTCGGTATCGCCACCCAAAGAATGGGCCGCGAGATACCCAAGAGCAGCATAGCCACGCGAAGTTGCGCCACCAGTAGAATGCGGTTGAGCCAACGGCTAACCCGGGACCCATAAAACGGCAGATTCACCGGCGTCATCACCCATAAGCCCTCAGGTACTTTGCGCAGCCAGCGGGCGTAGCTCTTGAGTTTCCGGCGGATCTTCAAAAAGAAATCGGGGTTAGCCAGCGAAGGCAGTCCCATGCTGATGGAGTTGACAAACAAAACCTTGTTCCGCTGCGCATAGCGCTTGAGCAGATGATTCTTTGAATGAGGATGGTGATACCACCAGTCCTCACCAGCAAAGCAGACGATACTTTCGCCTTCGAGCGTTTCCAATGTTAGTCCCATGTCACCCTGGTCTGCACTTTAGCAGGCAAGCTTGCTGTCGTTTCGATCTGGAGACACTTCGTGGGCAACCCGGCGCCGTATTCCCGCGAAATTTCGGTAGGTATAACGCTCAGTGTCAGCGACTGGCTCGTTTCACACCTCAGGGTTAGCCGGCGCGGTCCCTCGATAATACAACTGACCGTCTCTCCCGTAAGCCTCTCAGAAGAAACATGCCATTTCGGCGCCAGAACAAACCGCAGAGCAAGCAAATGCTCCCCCGCCCCCCTTACCTCATCAGTGATGTGCAGCGAGCGCTCTTCCAGTTCGACCGTCCTCTGGTGCTCAATGCCGATCCTCGAATAACCCTGATGTGATGCGCGCACCCCGCCTTCGAATGTCGTGATCGGCGACACGGCGGCTTCGTTGCCGCTTCGAAAAAGCAGTCGCGGATCGGCACTGAAAATGTTTTGCTCAGTTTCATCAATCATCAGGGTATTGTGCATTCTTGTAGAGCGATCCAGGTTGCGGCGTTCCGCAGAACGCGTGTAGCATCGGCTGCCGCTATCGCAGAAAATTTCATCCGGCCCGAGTCGAAAAATAATCGATAACTTGTCACAATGACTGTGGCTTCCTTTTCCTCTAAGCCCATTGGGCATGGCGCAAAAGACAGCAGACGCGTCGCGGCGGCGAAGTATGGCGATTCCGGATTCCGGTAAAACTGAGGCGGGCTTCTGATGGTGGAAAGTGTCGGGCAGCAAGCGCGATGCCAGCCTCGAGAGAGTCTCAACGCGCAACGAGTGCCTCTCACCCGCCGGTAAGAATGATTGCGCGATATCGTCGATGAGCAGCTCGACCCTGCCATTATCGCAGTCGCCCAGGTGCGGCAACTTGCCGGATTCATCCGCCAGAGAGGCCATCCACGAAAACATCTGCCCCAGCCGGGCTTGGAACTCCGGTGCCATCGCAACTCGGGATTGTTGTTGCACGATGAACGCATGCAGACCCAACTGGGCGACCAGGAAGTGATAGCCCGTAGACGCTTCGCAGTCGCCGCCGTCCGTGTAGGTTTGAAGCAAAAGCTCACGCTGAACCGCCCGCGCATATTTGTCCCGCCGTCGTACCAGGCCGAGACACGAAGACAAAGTCGTCAAACCCACAATGTTGCTCAGGTAGTGATTGCTGCGTAGCAGGAAAGAAAACTCGTTATGAGCTTCGATAAAGCGTAGATGCTGCCAGAGCGAAGCTGTCATCAACTCGAGCCATGGCTGCTCTTCCTCTGTGAACGGCCACAGCAGCTCCATCGTAAGGCAGAGGCTGATCCCGCGCAGCGCTGCTTCCATTGCCACCGTCCAATTCACACCCAGGCCCGGCGGATTGCCCACAATCCAGTCTGTGAGCAAGGCCCGGATAGCGTCCCTGTATTTCCTGTCGCCGCTCACTACGTATGCCTTGGCGACAACCGGGCTCCATTGCAACCGGGAGAGTTCCCAGGGCGCCTTCACATCCGACCCGTCATGGCGAACGATGCGCATTTTTCTTGAGTCCTCCAACGGCCACTTCTTTTTGGCGACCCAGTCGCACTGCCAATCGGGCCTCGTCCCCAGCTGAGGGCTTCCATAGCCCATGAACGGATACTCTCCCCGCAGGACTGCGTCAGCATAACCAAGCACAGCCGTCCGTTGGTCTGAAGAGATCAGGGGCCCTTGCGACGCGTAATACCCAATGGGACGAAATCGCTTTTGACCATTGGTTCTCGCCACCGCAACCGGGAAAATCGATTTCCGCATGGACCGGATGGCGCGCCAGCCCGCCTCTCTGATCAAGATTGGTAGCGGCTCGTCGCGTAGCGTTTGCAGGTTCATGGCCGCTCCTACGAAACCCTTCGCTCGGGGACATCGCTGTTGCTCAGCGCGTACGCAACATTCGTCGACCAGCAATGGCGCTCGACGGCAGCGCGCCGAGCGGCTGCGCCCAGCGCTGCTCGCTTCTCCGGATCCAGTGCGAGACGCAGGATCGCCGCCGCCAGCTCATCCGTGTTGCCGGGGGTTACCAGCACTGCAGTTCGCTCATGCTCCAAAACCTCCGCAAGCTGATCGAGCCGGCTCGCAACAATGCCTTTGCCCATCGCCATATACTCGAAAATTTTGGTGGGCGAGCCGAAGAATCTGCTGCCATCCGGCATGGGAACATGCGGAGAGACCAGAATGTCAGAGGCGTCAAGGTATTCGGCAACCTTTTCACGTGGCAGCGCCCCGGTGAATATCACCTCTTGCGTTTTATCGTAGGCTGCTAAAGCAGAACGCATTTCCCCATGCAGCAGGCCGTCGCCGATCAGCACAAAACGCAGCTTGCATGGCTGCGCCTCACGCAAAAGAACAGCAATCGCCTGCTGCAGCATCTCGATCCCATGCCACAGGCTGAATGAACCCACAAAGCCGATCAGCACTTCCTCGTGTCCCACACCAAGCTCTTTGCGTCCTGTCTCCCTCCCCCGGCCAGGATAAAAATAATCGGGATCAACCGCGTTGGGATTGACCCGAATTCGATCCGGCTGGATACCTCGTTTCACTAAGTCATCGCGGAGCACTTTGGAAACCACCATGATCCTGGCCGCGCTGCGCAGCGTCACTTCCTCGCACCACCTGATCCAGCTGCGCAGAGGGTTGGGGTCCCAGTGATTCGCCATCCACTCTTCTGAACCGTTGTATTCCAGTATCAAGGGAACCCTCAAGCGTCGGGAAAGAAGCGCTCCGGCTATAGAAAAAGCACAATGCCGCTGATAAAAAAAGCGCGGGCGGCTGGCAGTCAGCGACCTTTCGACTCCCCGGATAAACACAAAATTGTAGGAAAGCAATACGGCGCCCGAGAGAAAGTAAGGCCGGCTCTTCGCCGGGATGATTTCATTTTTGAACGCGTCTTGTGCCAATGCGCTACCGCTAAAGACACGACAGCTTATACCGATGGTTTTCAAGCCGTGAAGGAAACCGCGGATGTGGCTAATAGCCCCTCCGGCGGTGCCCATGCTCGCGGGGCTGGGAATCAGGTAAGCAACTTCCGGGTCGCCGGCGCTGATTTGGTCAACAGGAGCGGCATGCTTAAGGGATAGTTGCAGATAACAACACCAGAAAATCAAGCCCCCGGCGTCGCGCAAAACGCTGATGAGTACTCCGGGTGCCGAGCGGAATACGTCACGGGTTTGAAACGCTTCCCAATGGCCGGTCTTATCGCATAGCGATGTTTCCTCGCATCGATGCAGCAGTTGGAAGCACTGGAGAATCTGTCTGTGTTGGAAGCCCTGAAGGGAATCGAAGTAAAAGACAATCGCCCGGCCGCGCAAACTGCGGAGCAAGCGGACCCGCTGCATGAACCCGCTGACCCTGAGCCCGCGATGAGGGAATTCGCGGATCTGTGCACCGGGATACTGGGCTTCCACCAGTTCGCGCGCGCGTGTCACGTCTCCTGACCACACACAAAGATGAACAATTGTTGTCATCGGCTGCAGCAACTTTGACGGGGGAGTCTAACGTTCGTCGCTCGTGTAGTGACTGTAATACCGGGGGCTGTAGTAGTAATACTGCGAACTCATATCCGCCCGCACTCCGTTGAGGACAATGCCAATGACGTTGGCACGCACTCGTTTCAGTTGCTCCACCACGCTGGCCACTGCGCTGCGGTTCGTGCGCCCCGCCCGGGCAACAATGATTACGCTATCCGCAAGTGCCGCAATTTCCAGCGGCTCCGCAAATCCGAGCAACGGCGGCGAATCAATCACTACCAGGTCATACTCGCGCTCTGCCTCATCCAGAATCGACCGCAGTACCATCCCGATCCGGTCCGCCACCCGTCGCGACGACGGGCCTGCCGATAGAACATCCAGATCCGGATACGCATATGGAGTCTGAACGGCCTCTTTCCAATGCATCGTCCCGTTGACCACATCAGAAAGACCGCGATCGTTCGAAACTCCCAGTTTGATCACCGGCCGGCGCATGTCGCCGTCAATCAGCAGCGTCCTCCGTCCCTGCTGGCTATGAGCCGCGGCCAGGTAAAGCGCGATGGTCGACTTTCCTTCCGCAGGCGATGCCGAGGTCACCAGGATGCTCCGCGGGTGGTGCTCCAAACCGGCTGAAAGCAGAATAGAGCTTCTCAGCGTACGAATCGCTTCGTCAAAAGCCGCGTTCGGCGCTGCCAGGGCCTCCTTGGCTGGGGCTCCATGGAACCTCGCATCCGGATCCGCGGGCAACACCTGCAGAGGCAACATTCCGGTGGTGAATCGACCCACAGGAAGGGAGGGAAGCAGAGGAACGCGTAGCTCCCGCTGCAGGTGCTCGCTGTCCACCACCGTCGTGTCCAGGGCATCCATCAGAAATATGATGCTCAGCCCGATAATGGTAGAGCCCAGCAACGCAAGCAACGCATTGAGCCGCGTCTTCGGGAAAGATGGATAGAGTGCAGGACGAGCGACGTCCGCCAGGCGGATCGAATTGGATTCGAAGCTGGCGTTGATGCCCGCCTCCCGAATCTTCCGGATGAGTTCCTCGTAAAGCGCCTTATCGGTATCCGCTTCCTGCTTGAGCGCCTTGTACTCAAACGACCGCGCATTCATCTGGTCGAATTCGGCCTTGGCCTGGGTCATGTCCCGCCGCAAAAGGCTTTCCCGGTTCAACGCCTGCTGGTAGTTGATGCCTACCCGCTCCACAATCTGCTGCCGCAGCCCATCGATCTCGAGCTGCAACTCGCTTACCTGGCTGGCCGCCTTCTTGTACACGGGATGGGAGGAGCCGAACTGCGTTTTTACGTCTGCAAACCTCTCCGTCGCCTCATTCAGCTTCGCTTCCAGGGCGCGAAGCTGCTCCCCCTGATCGGAGGCTTCTGCCGCCGGCAGGGAACCGTTCTTCACTGCGTTGTAGGCCGCTTCCTTCCCCGCCCGGTCCACCTCGGCCGCGGTCAGATCGTTATCCAGGTGCAGCAAACGGGCAGAAAATACGTTGGTCTTTTCCTCCGGGTTGATGACGTCGAGATCCTTCTCGAGATTCGCCAGCGCGCCCGCCGAGCGCTCCATCTTGGCCTTCAATTCTTCCAGCTGCTTCTCCATATATCCCGTCATCTGGGAAGCCGCCTGGAAGCGAATGTCATACGTATGCCGGATGTAGCTCTTGGCGATCTCGTTGACGATGTCGGCAGACAGCTGCGGATCCGGCGAGCGGTAGCTGATCAGCAACAGAAAGGTGTGCAGGGGACGGGTGACTTTCAGGCCCGGCAGCTCGATCGGAGCATCCTTGAGTCGTGAGGATAGAATCTTGTCCTTGGCCAGCTTGCGCAAAGCCGGCGTCATCAGGTGATACTTCTCGACCACCGGGCGCAGAACCGCATCCGAGGTGACGATTTGTTCCTGCGTGGTGAGGTAATTCTCCACGTCCGCCGAGTTGACCGCGGACGTACTTTCATTGCCCAGAACCGCGGCTGGAGTTTGACGGTCGATATCAATGACCGCCGTGGACTCATAGAGCGGGGTCAGGCGCTTCGATACAATCACTGTGGCAATCACAGAAAAAACTACAAAGGCAACCAGCTTCCAGCGGTGGCGCTTGACCACCCACAGGTACTGGGAAAGCGAAGGTCCATTGAGGGCGGGTTCTTTGCCGGGCCCCGGCAAAGCGATCCGCGGCGCGAGCTGGCGAGGCTCGAAGCCGTTGGTGCTCTCGTTTGTGCCTCCGCCAGGGATCGCGATTTCTTCTTTACGCATGAGCCAGTCTTAGTGCCAGATGATGTAGTCGGTAGCGGTGGCCGTCCCCAGTCCAGCGAGCCGATCGATTGTTTGTGCGGTAAGACGTTGGCCCTTATTGTCAGGGATGTACAGGATGTCGTTCGCCTGCAGCGGCACGTCCGGCGACTTGCGCTTCATGATCTTTGCCAATTCGATCGGCACCTCAGTCTTGGTTCCCCCCGTGGTGCGGCGGTATACGTACGCTACCTTGGCGGAATAGGGAGTCAGGCCTTCCGAGAGCGCCAGCAGCTGCAAAATCGTGGTCTCTTCGTCATTCTTGATCGGGTACGCTCCCGGCTTCTTGACGTTGCCCACCACGTAAATCTTCAGCGCCTCCGGAACCAGAACTTCCTCCCCGCCATGCAGCATGACGTTGAGGCTGGGATCTGCGTGGTCGATCAGCTTCCTTACGGGTATCGTCTCGGTGTTCCTGGCCGGCTTTCCATCCCGCACCACTTGCTGGCTCACGACAATGTCGGAGCCTGCGTCCTCTCTCAACCCTCCCGCGCGGGCGATCGCATCCAGCAGCGGAATCGGCCGGGTCGCCTGAAACACCAACGGATTCTTGACCGCCCCAACTACGTTCACCGGCCGGCTCTGATACTCGACGATGGTGACCGTTACAACCGGATCCACCAGCACGTTGCCCTTGATCAGAGATTTGGCGATTGCCGATTCCAACTGCGACGGAACCATACCCTGCACCTGGATCGGGTCTTTGAGCATAGGCAGGCGGATATTGCCGTCGGCATCGACCCGTACCGTGCGCGTCAGTTCTGGCGAGTCGTAGACCGATATCGCCAGCAGATCATCCGGCCCAACCGGCTGGGTGGGCAAATTGGAGTAGGTGTAATCAAAATTAGAGGCCGGGGGAATGGCCCGTTCAGCCTGCTGCGCGTAAACGCAGCCGGCCAGCACAAGCCAGGAAAAAAAACCGAGAATAATTTTGCTTTGCGTCATGACAAATGCGCGAAGATATCTGGCTTGGCCCTTTGGCGCTTTTATACGCCTCACGGTTCCCTCTGTCATCCATTGATCTGTCGGGGGAGACGATCATTACCCTGCAATCGCTACTTCTTGAGTGTAGTCTCAGAACCCCTCGGAGGCAGCCCCTGCAGAGGAGTTTTTCTTCTCCGGGCAATTGCCGGCAGAAAGACTCACTTCCCTCAGCGCAAGCTTTCCCTCCACCCGTACCGTGCCCGGCTGCCGCTGGTAGTCGAGCGACAAGCGGACAAAGGCGGCCCCATCCGGGGCGCTGAAGCACACGTTGGCTTGGTCTCCCTGCTCGGATGAAAGGCTCGCCGTCCGCGCCAGCACGACGCTCGTCCCCTCATCGCTTACCGCCCATGAGAGGCCGCTCCCCGGTGCAATCCCGCTGCTTCGGTAATCAACCGCCAGGGCGTAGGCTCTTCCCGCCCGGACGGGGACCGTCTGAGTCATGAGTGTAAAACCATCCGGCTCCTCCCCGGAAAATTCAAAACCCAGCACATTGGGGTCAACGTTCAGATAGGAGCTCACCCCATCCACCGGTATAAGATGCCAATCGAACCCGTGAGACGTGGGCAGCCTGCCAAAGCTGCCGTTCGTCACCAACTGCCCACCCCCAGGTGTAGGGTAGGAAATCCGCCCTGCGAGGCCGTTCCAAAGCCCTAAAGCCAGGTCGGGCCTCTTTTGCGCCAGCAACCAGTCGCATGCACTCAGAAGGACTTCTGTGTCCCCAGTGCCTGCACCGAGCAGATGCGACGCGGCCTGCGACACTGCCGGCGCATCGCCCTGGGTAATCAGAAAATTTACGAACTGGACCTCGACCGCCGGCCTTTTCATTTGCAGCCGGTTTTCGATCTCCGCCGCGTTCGGACTGGCGTACCAGGCCAGGCGAAACAGGGGGGTGGCGTCGTCGGGAGCCATTTGCGCCGCCTTTTGCGCCCAATTCCAAAAGTGATCCGTTTGCTGGTGCCGAAAATAGAAATTTGCCAACGACCAGCTGGGAAGGAAGGTGGAATCCACGCGGGCAGCCTCGAGCAAAGATTCTTCGGCTTGGGAAAGATCGTTCCCAGCCTCACATAGGAGCCCCAGCTGGATCCAGCTGGCGGCGTCAAAACGGTTCAGTCGTACCGCTTCTTGGAGCAGAGATTTCGCCCCTACCGGATCACTCGCATAGAGTTCGTCGGCCAGCTGTGCGGGATAGGCTCCGTTCCCGGGCATCATTCGCATGGCCAAACGGGTTCCATCTGGACTATTCCGGCGAGCTGCGAGGTCGGCCATGGTCAGGCGCAGGTTCCACACGATGCCCACCAACAGCGCCGCCAGAAAGACGGCTCTTTTCATTTGCTTAACTTATCAATCTGGCGATCGAGTTCAGAAATGGCATCGAAGGGCTTCGAAAACAGGTTTTCCCAAACGATATGCTGTGTTCCGCCGGCAGTATCCAGATTAATTACGCTGGCCGCGATGAGCTCCTTATTAATAGGAAGGTAGACCGCTGCCAGGCATTTGCTGTATCGGGGCGAATAAAAAACGGAGTACACCCGGGTTTCCTTAATCACCGCTGTGAATGTTCTCCCGATTCTGGCAGTCTGTGCATCGCAATCGGCTTGCGCCTTCCGCGCCAAAGTCTTGCCCGCCGCCTTCTGCTGCACGCTCTGCCCGTTCGCACCGGCAACCAGGAGCAGAATTGCTGCCGTGATCAAGGGTCTGCGCCTCATTTGGAACCTTCCATCAAAAGCATTCCCATATCATACTGATCTGTCTCCCCTCGGAACCCTACGGCCAGAGCAAAACCCTACCCTACGCCCACCTCGGAATCAAATTCCCTTGCCCCGGAAAATGAAAATGGCGCGGACGCTTATTGAGTGGGTGGCCCAGGTCTCGCTTTTGAGACCTGGGTGTTCCGGCCTGGGGGGCACTTGCGAGGAGAAACCCAGGTCTCAAAAGCGAGACCTGGGCCACCCACTCAATAAGCAGGACTTTGTATCCGCCCACCTGCGGTTTCTTTTCTCTTGAGTTCGGCAGAATCGGTAACCAAAACGTCGCAGAATAAGACAGAAGATCTCTTCGAAATTGGCACAGTGTTCATTGCTAATTGCTGCTTCCGTCAAACTGAAGTTGATTTCCACAGCACATTCTGTCACCGTTTGGTTCTGGCCACCTAAAGCGGTCTTCTCTGCACCTGTAAGTTAAGACACTTGATCGCAAGCCGATGATCAGCATAACTATGGCTCGCACTTATGACTGCAAGCAGAGTTATCAAACTTATCAGGATAGTCTCGGCTGCTTCCAGGTTCGTGAATAGCTGGGGGAGCCAATTTACACCCAGGCAGTCGATCGAACCTCTCACCGAAACCAAAGGCGGTACTCATGGCGACTGATTTCCCTTTACCGGCTTCTGAGCAGATTGGGTTTCAACCGCCCCCAGCTCTTGCCCGGTCCTACGCCATTCTAAGGAGCGCGGTGGGGGTGACGATCCCCGCTCTGCTCGATTTCACCTGCATCGGCCTGGCCTGTATCGCCGGCATCCTGCTTTACGAACTGCATCGGCCCCTCAACGGTCGCGAAACATGGCTGCTCTGGGTGGAAATCTCCCTGAAGTACGGCGCGGCTTACGTGATTCTCGCTCAGGCTCATCATCTCTACACCCAACGCGCAACCCTGTTGCAGGTAGCCGATACAGCTCGCATTCTGAGGGTTTCGCTCTACGGACTCACCCTTCTCTCCGTGGGCAATTACTTTACCAAGGCGGCAATGCCGCGTCTGCTGCTTACCTACTTTTGGGCATTTGCCACCATGCTCGTGGTCATACAAAAATACTCAACCAGCAGAATCGTACGCGATTGGAGTTCGCCGGCGGTCAGCCAGCGAAGGGCACTCATCTGCGGTACTACCCGCGAAACCCGGCGCCTGTTCTCTTACCTGCTGTACTCTCCGCACCGCGGCCAGGTTCCAGTGGGCTTTCTGGACGAAAGCGGCTTTGACCATCGCCGTGTCATCTACAGTCACGATTACAACCTCAAACACCACGCGCCGGTTATTAACCAGCCCCTCTCGGAATCTCTCTTGCGCTCCCTCGACATACAGGACATCTTCGTTCCACCCACTGTTTCCCAGACACGCATGCAGGAACTACTTGCGCTGGCCACGGCAGCCGGGGTCAGAGTCTCGCTCGTGGGTGCAGGCCATCCTTACTTCGCGGAACACAGCACTTCGGTGCAGATGATTGACGGCCTCATGGTCACCACCTTTGACGCCGACGGGGAGCACCCGCTCCCGTATATCGCTTTCAAGCGCTGTACCGACGTGCTGATGTCGTCTCTTCTTCTTCTGCTAACCCTTCCCATGTGGTTCATCGTGGCTGTCCTGGTCAAAACGACTTCCCGCGGCCCCGTCTTCTTTCGCCACCAGCGCTCCGGTCAGTTCGGCAAACCGTTCGTCATGCTTAAGTTTCGTAGTATGTACGTGGACACCCCAAAATATGGACGCTCTCCAGAAAGCATTCAGGATCGCCGCATCACCCCGGTAGGAAGGTTCCTCAGAAGGACCAGTCTCGATGAGCTCCCCCAATTGCTTAACGTTCTCGTCGGCGACATGTCCCTCGTCGGGCCTCGTCCGGAGATGCCCTACGTTACTGAAACCTACTCCCCGACTGAACGTCGCCGGCTATCCGTACCCCAGGGTCTGACCGGACTCTGGCAACTCAGCGGCGATCGCAAGTTCATCATCCATGAAGCCATCGAGTACGACTTGTACTACATCGAGAACCGCGGCGTTTTTCTCGATTTCGCCATTCTTCTCCACACCCTGTTCTTTGCCATGAAGGGCCTCTAAGTGGAGAGTGCTCTCTCAATTTCCCGTACTTGCCGCTGCGTCTTAGACCAGGTAAAGCGATCCAGAAAGGCCTGATAACCGTCTTGTCCAAGTTGCGCCCGCAACCCAGGGTTCTCTGTTAACCGCCGTAACGCCGAGGCCAGTTGGACCGCACATCCCCGTTCGACCAGAATGCCCCCACCGCTTGAGAATATCTCGCTCGCGCCGCCACTCAACGTGCTCACCACCGGCAAACCAGAAGCCAGTGCTTCCACATTGACCAGACCAAACGGCTCGTCCCAAACAGAGGGCGAACAAAACATGTCTGCTCCCCGGAACAGATCCCCGAGCGCCATCCCACTGCGATACTGAAGGAACACAACCGTTGCCGGAGAGGCCGCCTTGAGTCGCCTTATATAGCCGGTTTCCTCCCCCAGGCCGAAGCTGGAAGAGCCTACGATGTGTGCCTGCAGCCGTACCCCTTGCTCATTCAGCAGCTTCATCGCATCCAGCAGGATGTGAACCCCCTTGTCCTCCACCAGGCGCCCGGCAAAGAGCACCGTGGCTGTGTCTGGATTGCTTCGGCCCTCCACCGGGGGATAAAAGATGGATTGATCCGCCCCGTTGTAGAGCACCGAAGAACCTCCGAACCAGGCCCCCAACATGGGAAACTTGTCGCGTGCCTGTTGCCGTAAGAACTCACTCACGAAGACCAGTCTGTCTACCCGGATTTGCCCCATGAGGGACTCGGGTCCGTCTACCAGATGCGAGTTGTGCAAGTGAAGAACCACCCGTCCGCCGCGCCGGTGGATATGCGGAGTCAGCGCCAGGGCGAACTCAGGACGATTGTGAATCCACACCACGTCGCCGCGGCGCACCCGCGCCAGCAGGGGGCGGAGGAGGCCGCATATCACCCGGCAATGAAGCAACCATGGCAAGCGAAAAAGGTGCCATCGAAGCGGCTTATAGAGTCTCAGGCCAGGCAGCAGGTAGATAGATGCCGGGCTGAACTTCCAACTGCCGTCGGCGGCCGGACACACCACCACCGATCTGGAAGTATTGCGCAATACGTTGCCCGCCCAGCGCGAGATCGCACCCCCGGTGAATTCCGAAAAGGGCTCTGACTCGGTAAGCAGGTGATAAGTGATATTGGACATGCGAACTCCGAAGGCGCTCTGCGGGAACCTGTTATTACTCGCGATCCCCATAGCTTCGATTTCATGAGGAGAAGGTGGGCTATCTCTGAGAGTTAACAGACGGTATTGTGCTAAGGCTTAATATCGGATCGCAAGCCTAAGTGTTTAGCAAGTTATCCGGCGGTCATGAATTAGGCTCAAAATGGTACAACCAAATTCCAAGTTAGAACCGCGACCCTTTGTGAATAGCAGATTTTGTCAACAGCGGTGTTGATTTACGTCCACCGTTCTGGCACCTTTGCCTTAACGAGTATTACGAGCGTAATAGCTCTCACGCATGATTGCCGCCCGAATCATCTTCTGCATTGGCTCCAAAGGTGTTTTTGATTGTTAGCCGCAAAAGTTTAACCTCCGCACTGTTACTGGGAGATCCCCCGCATGAAGGCCGCAAGGCAAGAATACGCAAATAACACCGATACGGTTGCTTTCCTGGGTTTGACGCTGCAACCCCGATCGTTGTCCCAGATGAGCGAACTGGTGGAGCAGGGAATCCGCGAACGCCGGAAATGGATCATCTCCTGCCACAACCTGCATAGTGTCTACCTGCTTCATAAGGTCGCCAGGGTACGCGAGTTCTATGCGCGCGCGCACTGGACTTATTTGGATGGTATGCCCTTAGTTGCCCTGGGAAGGCTTTACGGATACCCATTGCAGCGCGACCAACGAGTGACCAACACGGATTGGTTTGCTCCCTTGATGAAGTTAGCCGCAGGCAAAGGGTGGCGGGTCTTCAATCTGGGTTCACCCAAACACGTCGCCGATAAGGGTGCCGCGGACTTGCACCGGCTCTATCCGGACCTGCAATTTGAAGCGCAGGATGGGTACTTCGACGCCAGCCGCGACAGCGCCGAGAACGAAGCCCTGGTGGAGCGCATCAACGCCTATCGTCCCGATCTCCTGATGGTGGGCATGGGCATGCCGCGGCAGGAGCTGTGGACCCAGGAAAACTATGCCCGCCTGGATGCACATGTCATCTTGTCTTCCAATGGAGCGGCTCTCGACTATTTCGCCGGCGCCGTGCCAACTCCTCCCCGTTGGTCGGGCCGCTGTGGTCTGGAATGGTTCTTCCGCCTCATCAACGAGCCGCGCCGCCTCTCTTTCCGCTACCTCATCGAGCCCTGGTACGTTTTGTTGCTGCTCTTGCTCGATTATCCCCGCAGCCGTCACGGCGTGAAGCTGCGAGCCCCACTCCGCTCGGAAGTGGAAGAAGGGAGATGAGGAAGCGATGAAGATAGACCGCAGAGAGTTCACCACGCAGCTGGGCGCCCTTGGACTGGCCGGTTGGTTGCGGCCCCTTGGCGCCCTCGAGACTGCAGCCGCTCCCCTGCAGCGGCTGGCCGCAAACAAGGGTCTGCTGTTTGGCTCCTGTCTGGCGTTGAAGTATTTCGTTCAATCCCCTGCCTACCAGCAGCTATTCGTCGAGCAATGCGATATCGCCACCCCGGAACTGCATATGAAGTGGAGTTCGCTCAGTCCCCAGCCCGGGGTGTACGACTTTCAGACTGCTGACAATTTTGTTGCCTTCTGTGCCGCCAACCACATCAAGGTACGCGGCCACACCCTGGTTTGGCATGATGCTCTGCCGCCCTGGATCGTCTCGCAGCTCACGCCTGCTACCGGGCAAGGGATCATGACTGCCCACATCCAGAAGGTAGCTGGCCACTTTGCCGGCAAGTTGTACTCCTGGGATGTGGTCAACGAAGTGTTGGATCCGGGAAGTCACCGGCCAGATGGCCTGCGCGACACTCCCTGGCTCGAGAATTGCGGGGTTGATTACATCGAGATGGCCTTCCGCGCCGCCGCTGCCGCCGATCCACGGGCGATGCTGGTGTGGAACGAAAATTATCTCGAAGTGTCGAATGGCTTTGGCCGGCCCAAGCGCACGGCAATGCTCGACCTGCTCGACAAAATGCTGGCGCGCGGGGTTCCCATCCACGCCATCGGCATCGAGGCGCATCTGCGGGGTGATCAGGCGGCCATTTTGGGTGACCCGAGCTATGAGGCCTTTCTCGCCGATCTGGGCCGCCGCGGAATGAAGATCTTCATCACCGAGCTCGACATTCAGGACGTTGCCTTACCCGCAGATCCTGGAGCGCGCGATAAGGCGGTTGCTGACCTGTATGGAAAATTTCTGAGCGCCAGCCTGCGCCAGCCCGCAGTGAAGGGGATTGTCACCTGGGGGCTGGCGGATTGTTTCACCTGGATTGCCGGATACCGCCCGCGGAAAGACGGTTTGCCGGTGCGTCCTTTGCCCTTCGATGCCCACTGTCAGCCGAAGGCCGCGTACTACGCCGTGGCCGAAACGCTTCAGGCTGCGCCCAGTCGTGCGTAAAAGCGTCGCGAATAACCTTCGCGAATAACCGGGGATAAACCCAGGTCTCAAAAGCGAGACCTGGGCCACCCACCTTTGAAAAGCAGTTCGATCGAATTCTGTTGTACCCGGGCCCGGGAACAAGGAGTGGAACCATGGTGATTGTCTCCGCCGTAATCCCTACCCGCGGAAGACCAGAGCTGCTACACCGTGCGGTGAGAAGTGCGCTAGGGCAAACGCTGCGTGACATTGAAGTCATCGTAGTCATCGATGGCGAAGATCCTGTCACCGCCTTGGCAGTGAACCAGTGGGCTCGCGAAGATCCACGGTTGCGCCTGCTCGCCCTCTCCGCCCATGTCGGCGGATCGAATGCTCGCAACCGCGGCGTCGATGTAGCGGCTGGAGAATGGATCGCATTTTTGGATGATGACGATGAATGGATGCCCGGTAAGCTCGAAGCCCAGCTCGACGTGGTTGGGAAGTCGACCGCGCCCTTTCTGATTGGGACTTGCAGGATGATTGCCCGCACTCCGGATAAGGATTATGTGTGGCCGCGCCGCTTGCCCGCCCGCGATGAACACATCGGCGAATACATCATGGCCCGCCACAGCCTGACCCGCGGCGAGGGATACATCCAAACTTCTACCTTCTTCGTTCGCCGCTCGCTGATGCAGGCGCAGCCTTTCAAAAGCGGCCAGCGAAAGCACCAGGACACAGAGTGGGTGTTGCGCATGGCCTCCTTGCCCGGGATCGAGGTGTTGTTCGCCGAGCAGGTGCTGGCCATTCACTACATTGAAGAGGAGCGGGCCACGGTCAGCAACAAGCCCGACTGGCGCTATTCCCTCGACTGGGTGCGGCGCGACCGGCGGCTGTTCACCCCACGTGCCTTGTCTGGTTTTGTCTTGTACCAAATCGCCGCTGAGGCCTCAGAGCAGGGAGAATGGCGCGCCTTTTTCGGGCTGCTGTGGGAAGCCTTGTGCCATGGCAGCAATATGCCCATTGACTATGTCATCTTTCTGGCCATCTGGCTGCTCCCCCGCCGCCGCCGCCGTCTCTTGCGCAATTGGATGGCTCGCCGCCCGGCCTTTCGTTTCCTGGTAGAGTCGCGATGAAAATCCTCCAGCTCACACGCCAGTTCCTTCCTGCCGTGGGTGGGCTGGAGAGCGTGGTCGAAGGTCTCAGCGTGGCCCTCAAACGCAATGGCCACACCGTCCAGGTGGCCACCCTGCGCCTGCTCTTCTGCTCCGGTGCGATCGCCCCCAGGGAGTCCATCGAAGCGGGGCTGAACGTACACCGCATGCGCCATTGGGGTCCCAGGCGCTACCCCGTGGCGCCGGCTGCCTTAAGCGCTGTCCGCGGCTATGACGTGGTGCACATCCACGCCATCGATTTCTTTGTCGACTATTTGAGCTTGCTACGCCTGTTCCACCGCATTCCCCTGGTGGTGAGCACTCACGGCGGCTTCTTTCATACCCAACGCGCCCGCGCCTTCAAGCAAATGTACTTCCAGACCGTCACCCGGCAGTCACTGGGGGGCGTGGAGGCGGTGGTGTGCGTAAGCCAGCACGACCGCGAAGTCTTCTCGAGGATAGTGCCGGCGCAGCGTATCCGCGTCATCGAGAACGGGGCCAACATTGATGACCTCTGGAGCCTCAAAAAAAGACTGCAACCCGGATTGATGCTCGGTATCTCCCGGCTGGCCGAAAACAAGTGTGTGCACAAAGTGCTGGAGGCGATGGCCTTGTTGAAGCATCGCTATCCTCAGTTGCGGCTGGAGTGGGTGGGCGCAGACTTTGCCTCGCTGCGTGCCGGGCTCGAACGCCGGGTGGTCGAGCTTGGTCTCGCCGGCCGCGTGCACTTTCATGGCGCTGCCAGCCGGGAGCAGGTTTATGGGTTGCTCGAACAAGCGCACCTGTTCGTGTCCGCTTCCAATTACGAAGGCTTCGGGTTGTCGACCATCGAGGCCATGAGCGCGGCGACCGTGGTCCTGGTCACCGCGGTGGGCGCGCACCCCGACGTAATTGAAGACGGTGTCAGCGGCCTGCTGATGGACCAGCAAGCCACCGGGCTCGCGGTTCGCATGGAACGAGTGCTGTCCATGCCCGCAGAGCAACTCGAGCAGATGGGGAAAGCGGCGCGCGCGGCTGCCAAACGTTTTTCCTGGAGCCGGATCGTACCCCAGTACGAGCAACTCTATCGCGAGGTGATCGGCCGGTGAGCACAGCTGCCCGCAGAGAATCATCGCTCCCGTCAGCAACACGGCAAAAGGCCCTGGGGACCGTTCTCATTTTTCGCATCCAGCTGTTGCCGCCGTCAGAGACCTTCATTGTGACCCAGGCCGCGGCGATGCGGCTGTTTTCCCCCTACTTTGTGGGTTGGCGCAGGATGGCCGGGATCGAGCTGCCAGCAGAAACCAGTTGGACCGTCGATGGAGGCGGCTTGCGGGGCAAATTGCGCGAGCTGCGCTTTCGCTATGCGGGGCCCAGTGGCGAACAGCTCGCGCGCCTGCGGGCGCGGGCTCCGCGGCTGGTCTATGCCCACTTCGCCCCCGATGCCTATGCGGCAATGCAGTTGGCAGACCGGCTCGGGGTGCCTCTGGTGACCGCGTTGCACGGATTCGACGTGACCATGACCGACCAGGCGATCGGGGCCACACGGCTGGGCCGCGAGTATCTCCGCGGACGAACGGCACTGCAGAAAATGGGCGCACTCTTCCTCGCCTGCTCCGCCTTTGTACGCGGGCGCGCGCTCGAGCTCGGATACCCGGCCGAGCGCACCCTGGTGCATTCGATCGGCACGGATACCGAAGCATTCCAGCCTTCTGCGCCCGGCCAGCGGCAGAAAATCGTCCTCTTTGTTGGCCGCCTGGTGGAGAAGAAGGACTGTGGCAGCCTGATCAACGCCATGGCTGAGGTCCAGCATCACAGCCCGGCGGCCGAGCTGGTAGTCATCGGCGACGGGCCATTGCGTGCGCGTTACCAGGCCCAGGCCGCGGCGTTGGGCATCCGCTGCCGCTTCCTGGGAACCCAGCCGAACAGTGTGGTCAAGCAATGGATGGCATTGGCGGCGGTCTTTTGTGTGCCCAGCGTGGTGGCCGTCTCAGGCGATGCGGAAGGGTTCGGCATCGTGTTTATCGAGGCCCAGGCCATGGGGCTCCCGGTGGTGAGCACCCGCAGCGGAGGCATTCCAGAGGCGGTGAGGCATGGCGAAACAGGTCTGTTGGTAATGGAGCGCGATCCCCGCGGCCTGGCTCAGGCGATTCTCCGTCTGCTCGAGGGCGGTGACCTGTGGCAACGTTTCTCGCTTGCCGGCCGGAAGAATGTTGAGATTCACTTCAACCTCGCCCGGCAAACCGAGCGACTCGAAAAGGTCTTCGAACGCCTGCTCGCCGAACGTTACCAAACAGGAGAGCGTACGACATGGGGCAATTAACAACCGTCGCAAGCGCCGTTCCCGGGATGACGGCACATCCCGGCCGTCGCTTCTATCAGCCGGAGCTCGACGGATTACGGTTCTACGCATTCCTGGGCGTCTTCGTCTGTCACTCGCTCCCCTTCGAGCCGGCTTTTTATGCTCGCTTCCATTTACCTGTGCCCTGGCTGTGGGGCGCGATTGCCAAGTCAGGCGCGGCCGGGGTTGACCTGTTCTTTGCCCTGAGCGCTTTCCTCATCACCTCCATCCTGCTGCGCGAGCGGCAGCAGACGGGCGCAATCTCCCTGCGCCGGTTTTATCTCCGGCGCATCCTGCGCATCTGGCCGCTCTACTTCCTGCTCATCGCCGTAGCCGTCGTGCTGTCCCATACCGTGGCCAATCAGCATCTTCCCTGGTACTACGTCGCCGGCTACCTGCTTTTTGTCGGCAACTGGGTGCATGCGGTCTTTGGACGGCCGGAGTCTGTCTGTTCTCCGCTGTGGACAGTCTCCATCGAGGAGCAGTTCTATCTCATCTGGCCGATGCTGATGAAGATTCTCAGACCCCGCGGCATGATCGTAGCCGCCATGGTTACTTTTGTGCTCGCCACCGTAAGCCGCCTCGGCTTCATGCTGGCCGGTTGGAGCGGGGGTTTCATTTACTACGGCAGCACCTCCCGCTGTGACTCGCTCGCGCTGGGCATCCTGCTGGCCCTGTTCGCCGATCGTCTGCCCCGGCCTTCCCGCGGCGCCCGTTGCCTGCTGCTGGCTGCCGGACTGGCAGGATGGATCGTCTCCTCGGCGCGGCTCAATGAGCAGCCCGGCCCGGTCGATATGCGCATGGTGTGGGGACGGCTCATCGTATCCCTGTCCGCCGGCGCAATCCTCTACGCCTGCCTCAATAGCCACCACCAACTGGTACGCGGCAGCTGGGTAGTCCGCCTGGGCAAAATAAGCTACGGGCTGTACATGCTGCACCTCACCGGAATCCTCATTGCGCTGAACCTGCTGCACCCGCTGTGGGGATGGCAGCTGCTGGCGGCCAAAGGATTGGGATTTGTCATCACCGTCCTTCTTGCCCTGGCGTCCTACCGCTGGATCGAATCGCCTTTCCTGCGCTTGAAGGACCGTTTCGCTACCGTACTAAGCCGGCCCGTCTAATGTCATCGACTCGCCCAGTAAGTGGAGGTCTCTGTTGGATAAGTTAGCCTTGCAACCCTCGCACGTGGTCATCTCGGCCAACACACCCTCGCCCGAGCTCACGCTGCGTGAGATAGCAGCCATGCTGGCAAGGCGTCGCGCCATCATCTACATGAGCGTGGCCATCTTTTTTCTGCTGGCCATCGTGGCGCTCATCGTCTCCACCGAGCGCTACAAATCCGTGGGCGAGATTGAGCTGCAGAAGGATTCCACTGCTTCACTCGGTCTGCAGACCGACACCGGGGACGCCCCATCCGACGCCCTCGAAGTGAACATGATCATTCAAACCCAGGCGCAGATTCTGCAGTCGGACTCCCTCGCCCTGCGTGTGATTGAGGATCTGCACCTCGAGCAAACCGAAGACTTCCAGCAGAAATGGTCCCCCATCGGTTGGGTTCTGGGCCTGTTCAGCCACTCGGGGCCACCCGATCCCAAAGGAGCGTCGCTCGAAAACTCACCCCATCGGCGGATGCGCGTACTCAAGACCTTCCACCGGCGGCTGACCGTCAAACCGGTCGCGGGAACCCGCCTGATCGACGTGGAATTTCTAAGCCCCGACCCGCAGGTCGCGGCGATGGTGGTAAACCACCTGCTGCAGGGATTGATTGAGAAAGGCTTTCAGGCCCGCTATGACGCCACCATGCAGGCATCGTCGTGGCTGGGTTCCCAGCTGGATGATTTGCGTAACAGAACCCATGAGCTGCAGGCTCGGGTGGTGAAGCTGCAGCAGGAGGCAGGTGTCTTTGCTCTGGGCGACGTCGACAAAGACGGTAAGGATCAGGTCTATAACCCGACCGTCGAAAAGCTGCAGATGGCCACCCAGGCCGAAGCCCAGGCACAGTCCAACCGCATCCTCAAGGGTGCGATCAACGAGGTCGCAAACAGCGGTAACGCGGAGCTGCTTTCCGGGCTCGCCGGAAACACGCTTTCGGGCGGCTCTGCCTCCGCCGGCACCGGCACGTCGTTCAATCTGATTCAAAACCTCCGCATGCAGGAGGCAACCCTGCAGGGTCAACTGCAGGAACTCTCGGCCAAGTTCGGTCCGGCTTATCCCAAGCTGGCCGAGCTCCGCGGCAATCTGAACGCTGTGCAGGGATCCATCCGGGCGGAAGTGGCCCGGGTCGCCGGCCGCGCCCGCAACGATTTTGTGGTTGCCGAGCAGACTGAGCAAAAAACCCGGCAGGATTTCAACGCCTACAAGAGCGAAGCGGAAGCGCTCAATAACAAAACCATCGAATACCAGATGGTGCGCCAGGAAGCCGACGAAACCCGGTCAGTTTATGACGATATGTCAAAGCATCTCAAAGAATCCGGACTGCTGGCCGGCCTGCGCTCTACAAACATTTCCATCGTCGACTGGGGCAAGCCCAGTGATAAACCGGCCAAGCCAGTGATCCTCCTCTATCTGCTGGGATCGATCGGGCTGGGATTGGTTTTCGGCACGGTTGCCGCGTTGCTACGGGACGTAACTGACACCAGCATTCAGGACCTGCGGCAGATATCCCGCGAGGTGGGGCCGGCGCCGTTGTGCGCGTTGCCGTTTCAAAAAGAGAGGGCCGCCCTGACTGGCGGCATAGGCTGGGCGGCGAAATCAGCTCTGCCGGCATTGGACAGCCCGCGCTCCCTGTTTGTTGAGTCCCTGCGCTCGTTGCGCACTTCGCTGATGTTGTCTCGCAGTGGAGCGCCCCCCAGTTCCGTGCTGGTCACCAGTCCGCTCACAGGAGAGGGAAAAAGTTTTGTGAGCTTGAATCTGGCCATTGTCTTTGCCCAGCAGGGCAAGCGGGTATTGCTCTGCGACGCGAACCTTCGCCATCCCTGGCTACATCGCAATCTCGAGGTCAACCCCGACTCGGGATTGAGTACCTTGCTGGCCGGCCTCTCATCGGATTATGGAGACGGCGCGATTGTTCCCGTGAAAGAGGTGCCCGGACTTTTTCTCCTTCCCGCCGGGCCGCTACCTCCCTATCCCGCAGAGCTGCTGGCGTCTGATCGAATGGCCACCCTGGTGAAGATCTGGGAGGTGCAATACGATCTCGTAATCCTGGACGGACCCCCGGTCCTGCAATTTACTGACTCCGTGGTGCTAAGTTCGATGGTCAACTCCGTTCTGTTGATGGCGAGGCATCAAAAGACTCCTTTGCCGGCGCTTGAGAAGAGCTACCGCATGCTCGATGACGTCCAGTCGAGCGACGACCGCAAGATCAACATCGTGATCAATGGTGTGAAAGAGCAGCTGGAGGAAGGCTACGTCCTTTCCGCCCAAAATGAGGCTGTGAGGGCCTGATGAAAAAACTTCAGTGGTACGGCCTGCTATTGCTCCTGCTCTCGAGCGCAATCATCCCTTTGCCGGCGCAGAAGGAAAGCCTGCTGATCGAACGTGGCGATCTGTTGCACCTTCTGGTCTACGACACCCCAGAGATGGAGCAGCACGCCCGGGTGACAGATTCCGGAACCATTCCCTTCAGCTTCCTGGGCAGCGTCAGCGTATCCGGCTTGACCCCGGCGCAGGCCGCCGAGCAGATCGAGCATCGCCTGGTGGCTGCCGGGGTTATGTTGCATCCCGAGGTGAGTGTCCGGGTGGAGGCGTACGCCACCCAGAACGCTTCCGTCATGGGGCAAGTACAAAAACCCGGAAGCTACGAAATCGATACCGGCCGCAAGGTGGTCGAAGTGCTGGCCATGGCCGGCGGACTTACCGACGTAGCGGATCGCCACATCACCATCCAACGCTTCGGCGCCGCTCAGCAAAAAGTTGAGTACTACTACTCGAATTCGGCGCTGACCGCTTTATCTGAAGACCCGATGGTTTACCCGGGAGATACAGTCGTTGTGCCCAAGGCGGCAGTGGTCTATGTGCTGGGCGACGTGTCGAAGCCTGGCGGTTATCCGATCATCACGAACAACTCGACCATGACTGTACTGCAGGCGATTGCCATGGCGGGTTATGCCAACCACACCGCCGCGGTTGGCAAATCCAAGTTGGTGCGCGCGACTGCGACCGGGGTAGTGGAGATAGACCTGCAAGTAAACGCCATCGAGAAAGGCAAAAAGCCCGATGTCGCATTATTGGCGGACGACGTGGTTTACGTCCCCTTCAGCTTCATGCGTAATATCGGGATCAACGGACAGGGTATTCTGGCTTCCGCAACTTCTGCTGCCATCTACATCCACTGATGCTCAGCTTAAGCGCAACTGCTCGAACATTTGCTCCTGCCGCCACAACGGGCCGTGTCCGCAAAGAGGAACGCGCCGATAAAGAGTCCGCAAGCATTTGGGGGAACGCTTCAACCTGGTGCCTGTTGCTGCTGCTGCTCTACTTTGCTCTCGCCGGCGTATCTCCGTTCGTCAATGAGCCAACCGCCACCCGCGCCGTCGCCACAGACTCCGCTGGTGGAGTTCTTTTTGAGCGCGTCAGCAAGCTTCTTATCTCTGTTGCCTGCCTGGCGTTTGCCCTTCAGCGGCAAGCGTCCGTGCGCCGCTTGAGCATGCAGACGAAGCTGATAATCTTCTATCCGCTCCTCGCGCTTTTGCTCGCTCCTATATCGCAGCTGCCCACCAGAACAATCAGTTCGGCCGGGTTGCTGCTGAGTGCCATTCTGCTTCTGTACTACATCATGTCCCGCTACAGCCTCGATCAGGTGCTCGAAATGATGCTTGCTCTCGGCACCGTGACCATGGCGGCCAGCATTGTCTTTGCCCTTGCTCTGCCGCAGTATGGCCTTGACCAGATGGGGGGCCATTCCAGCGCCTGGAAGGGCATCTTCAGTGCGAAAAATTATTTGGGGAATATGGCGCTGTTTTTTCTGACCATGGCGATATCTTATCGAGGGCGCACGCCGTTACTCCGCTCGGTTCGCGTTTCGCAAATCATTTTTTGCCTTACCGCGATTGCGTTTTCTCGCGCGGCCACTGCCTATCTGTTGACAGCGATCTACATAGTCTGTCTGGTCACCTTGAGGACCCTGCATCGCTTTCGCAAGAAGGATTACTTTGTCGTCTGCCTCCTTCTGCTGATGACCTGCTCCGCCGCGGTTCTAATCATCGTGGTCCGGCCGGATTTCCTGATCGACCTGTTGGGAAAGGACATGACCCTGACTGGCCGCACCAGTATATGGAGCGCGGTGTTAGATTCCATCGTCAAGAGGCCCTTGCTTGGCTACGGCTATCAGGCTTTCTGGCTTGGCCTGGAAGGCGAATCGTATCGTGTCATTCTCGCGGTTTCCTGGATGTTGGCCCAGGCGCAGAACGGCTTTCTAGACATCATGCTGGAGAATGGTTTGGCCGGGCTGGCGATCGTGCTCCTGGCCTTCGGCTTCGCCTTTCGAGACGGCGTTGTCTGTCTTCTTCGCTCTCGTGACCGCGAGCAACTGCGGGCAGTCGAGTGGTATCTCATCATCGTAATTCTCACCCTGCTCTACAACCTTGACGAAAGCTTTCTCTTCGACCCCAAGCATCTGGGGTCGATGATCTTTCTTCTCGCCTGCATCGGGTTGAAAATCGAGTGGCTACGTCTGCGCGTGGCTAGCTAAGCTTTATTTCTTGTTATCCAGAGCCGCTTCTATCGCCGTCGTAACCTGCGGGGAGTCTGGAGTCACGGCGGGTTCAAACCGTTCCACCGGCTTGCCATTACGGTCAAACAGAAACTTGGTGAAGTTCCATTTGATTTCGCCGCCAATCTGCGGGTTCACCGATTTGTCGGTTAAAAACACGTAGAGAGGCGTCTTGTCCTCGCCAACCACTGACACCTTCGCCATCATGGGAAAGGAAACGTTGTAGCGGTTATGGCAGAACTTCTTGATCTCGTCATTGGTGCCCGGCTCCTGCTGGGCGAAATTGTTGGCCGGGATACCAACAATCACCAATCCGCGATCTTTGTACTTTTCATAGAGTGACTCCAGTCCCGCATACTGCGGAGTGTAGCCGCACTTGCTGGCCACGTTCACCAGCAGCAGAACCTTGCCCCGGTAGCTTGCCAGGCTGACAGGCTGGCCATCAATGGACTTCAAAGTGAAGCTATAGACACCCTTCGTTGGTACGGCCAACGCGATCGCGGCGACACACAAGGTGAGAACAAGGGCTAATTTACGCATGCAATCCTCCGAACATCTTATACATCGCAAAGATCAACAGCCTGCAAAAGCGAGGCGCGCGGGTCGCCGCTGGGGACGAACTCATGGGCGACATATCCTTTGAACCCGCTGGCGACGATGCCGCGCATCACCCCATCCCATTGCACTTCCTGGGTATTATTCAGCTCGTGACGGCCGGGCACCCCGCCGGTATGGAAGTGGCCTAGCCATTGAATGTTCGCCTGGATAGTAGCGATGAGGTCCCCTTCCATAATCTGCATGTGGTAGATGTCGTACAGCAGCTTCACATGCGAGGAATTCACTTCCTTCATCACCGCGACGCCCCAGGCGGTGTGGTCTGCCATGTAGTCCTTATGGTTGACCTTGCTGTTCAGCAACTCGAGATTAACGACGACGTTATTGTCTTCCGCAATTTTCTTTATCCGGTTCAACCCGATAATCGTGTTCTTCGCGCCTTCCTCATCCGGCATTCCGCGGCGGTTGCCGGAGAACGTAATGACGTTCGGCACTCCAGCCTTTGCCGCCAGCGGTATGCTGGCGGTTAAACCCTGCACGATCTTGTCGTGGTTGGCGATCACGTTCAGTCCATCGGGGATCGAACCGCCGCCGCCGTAGCCCATGGTACAGATCAGCCCATACTTCTTCGGCGTTTCGAAATCCGCCACTTCCAGAAGGTCAACTCCCTTGAGGCCGATCTGCGCCGCGTAGGCACACAACTCGTCCAGGCTCATCTTCGCATAGCACCAGCGGCTGACGGACTGTCGAATATTTCCCTTCCTTGGGGTCGGACTTTCCGGCGAAGGCTGGGTCTTTTCCTGGCTCCAGGACAGTGGAGAACTGGAGGCGAGTGCGGTGCCTGCGATCGTGCTTTTGAGCATTCTGCGACGCGAGATGGAAGACATCCTGGAGAGACCTTTCGAAGGGCGGTGAGCGTACGGAGGTATTAAATCACCTTTTGTCTCTGCTAGCTGCATGGAGTGGGTGGCCCAGGTCTCGCTTATGAGACCTGGGTTTTCAGGCCAGGCTATTTAATAGCCGTGGGGTAAAGGTCCGGCAGTGGCTTACTCTGTTGTTCCAGCAACTCGGGATGAGGCAACGGCTTGCGCGGAATCATCTGTTCCCGCATGGCGGCATTGTAGACAAAGATGGCTTCGACCACCGCGATCTGCTTCAAGTCCGCAGACTGCAGATGTTCATAAGTATCCATATCGGAGTGGTGAGTGCGGGTTTCGTAATCCATCGGATCCTGAATGAACTGAAAGCCTGGAATGCCTACAGCATCGAAGGAAAGATGGTCTGTCCCGCCCGTATCCCGGTTGCTGATTGTGGTGACGCCGAGGTCCTTCAGCGGTGCCATCCATTGCTCGAAAATGTGATCAACCGCGGCATTTCCCTGGGTATAAACCCCGCGAATCTTGCCAGTCCCGTTATCAACATTGAAATACGCTGAAATCAGTTTCTGCTCAGGTTTCAACGTAAGCGGGCCGGCCGGCTTGCGCAGGAACTCCATTACAAGCATTTGATCGGGGTCGGTGGAGCGAGGGAAGCTGCCAAAATGCTCGCCTACGTATCGCATGCTGCCGAACAGGCCTTCTTCTTCGCCGGACCATAGGGCAATACGAATCGTCCGGCGCGGTTTGATCTGGAGCGCGTTGAGAATGCGCATCACCTCGAGCGCAACCACTGAGCCGGCCCCGTTATCCGTAGCGCCGGTGCCCGCAATCCAGCTATCCAGGTGGCCTCCCACCATCACCACTTCGTCCTTAAGCTGTGGATCGGTTCCAGCAATCGCCGCAACCGTATCGAAGCCATGTTCGTGCTCTCCGGTGAACTTGGTTTCGACGTTCATCTCGATGGACACTGGAACGTGGTTCTCGAGCAAGCGATACACCCGGCCGTAGTTCTCAATCTGTGTGACCACAACAGGAAATTCAAGCGGAGTGTCCTTGCGGTAAGGAGTGGCGCTGGTATCGTCGAAAATAATCCCGGTGCCTCCGCCATGCTCGCCATCGCGGCTGGGAAGGATAACCCCCGCAACCTTTTCCTCAGCAAGGAACGAATAGATCGTGTTCCTGAGCTTGTTGCGTTTCAAATAGCGATCGATGGGGGACTCCGCGTTCGGCTTACTCTCTGCTATCGGGAGGGACTCCAGATCCTTGAGATCCTTGTCCGTATAGCGCTCAAAAAAGGGCTTGTCGGGTACCGGCACGTCGCGCATCTGGCCCAGCAGGACAATTTTGCCCGCGAGTTTGCCTTTGTACTTCGCGATGTCATTCTCCTCGTTGATCACTACAGAAATAGCCTGGGCCTTTAGAGGTCCATTGCTTGTGGGGGACCAGGGACTAGCCTGGGCCAGAAACACAGAGGTGTCCGGTTCCGTCATCCGGACCCAGGTATTGAGCTGCTGCCAGCCCATCCCAAATTCGCCCCAATCTTCCAGGTGCGCGTTGACGCAGCCCATCTTGCTCAGCTGGTCACGCGTCCATGCGTTGGCCTTGGCCATATTCGGCGAACCAGTCAAGCGAGGCCCAATTCCATCCATCAGGCCTCCGGCGTAATCCATCACATGGGAATGCTCGAGACCCTCTTTGCGAATCGCGTTGTAAGCATTCAGATCGATTGCTTCGGTGCTGGGCTGCTGCATTTGCGAATCGTCCCAGCCAACCGGCGGCTTTTTATCCGCGGCATTGGATCCGAACGTCGCAAGCTGCAACGCAGCCGTCAAAATCAAGCTTCGCCTGACTATTCGTTTGAATATCAAAGTTGGTTGCCTCCCACACTGAGCCTGCGCGTATCGTATCCTTTCCAACGACGACTATGTTTCGTGACCGGAATCCGCATCATAAATAGAGTTCGTTCGAGACCATTATGATGATTACCAGATAAATAGGAGGGCAACATGCCTGGCCCGAAAAAATCCCCATCGGCCCACCTCAGCCGCCGCTCGTTCCTTTCCTCGCTTGGGGCTGCCGGCGTAGTGGCAACCGCCGGACCCGTCCTGGCGACGGCCCAAACAGCGTCGCCCGTGGCGCCCATGCCAGCTAACGCTGAGACGATTCAGGGCGCAATCCCTGTCAGCCTCCGAGTCAACGGCAAGCAACTCGACCTCGAGGTGGACCCCCGCACTACCCTCCTCGATTGCCTGCGCGAAACAATGAGCTTGACGGGCACCAAGAAGGGCTGCGATCACGGCCAGTGCGGAGCCTGCACCGTGCATGTGAACGGCCGCCGTATCAACTCGTGTCTGACATTGGCAGTCATGCATGAAGAGGATGAGATTACCACCATCGAAGGCCTCGGTCAGCCGGGCAGCCTGCACCCCGTCCAGGCGTCCTTCCTCAAACACGACGGCTATCAATGCGGTTACTGTACCTCGGGCCAGATCATGTCTGCCGCCGCCCTCCTCAAAGAGAAGTGCGGTCCCTCTGACGCCGACGTGAAGGAACTCATGAGCGGTAACATCTGCCGCTGCGGAGCCTACCCCAACATCGTCGCTGCAATCCAGGATGTTCGCCAGCAAGCGTAGGAGACCCCCCATGGAGATGTTCACCTTTACCAAGGCAACCGGCGTACCGCAGGCCATCGAGGGCGGTGCCCAGGCGCAAGCCAAATTCATAGCCGGCGGAACCACCCTGCTCGACCTGATGAAGCTGAACGTCGAGCGTCCCAGCCGGCTCATTGACATCAACCGGCTTCCGCTTGACCAGGTGGAAAAGCTTCCCGACGGCCGCCTGAAGATTGGCGCGCTGGTTCGCAACTCCGACCTGGCTCATCACCCGGCTGTCGAGAGCGATTACTCCGTGCTCTCCCAGGCCCTGCTCCAGGGCGCCTCCGCGCAACTGCGCAACATGGCCACCACCGGCGGCAATTTGCTGCAACGCACTCGCTGCATGTATTTCCGCAACGAGGCCATGGCCTGCAACAAGCGCACCCCTGGCTCCGGCTGTTCTGCCATAGAAGGCGAGAATCGTACGCTCGCCATCCTGGGCACCAGTAAGGACTGCATTGCCACTAACCCCTCCGACATGAACGTCGCCCTGACTGCCCTCGAAGCCACCATTCACATCCAGGGCGCGAAAGGCGAACGCGAGGTGTCCATTGCTGATTTCTTCCTCGTGCCCGGCAGCACACCGCAGCGCGAAACGGTTCTGGAGCCCGGCGAGCTCATCACCTCGGTGACTTTGCCCGCGCCCAAAGCCGGCAGCAAGCAGATCTATCTCAAGCTGCGTGACCGTGCCTCCTACGAATTTGCCCTCTCTTCCGCGGCCATCGTGGCGGTGGTGAACGGCGGCAAGCTGGATTACATCCGAGTCGCCTTGGGCGGCGTAGGCACCCGGCCCTGGCGTTCGCTCGAAGCAGAGAGGGTTTTGCACGGCAAAGCTGCCGACGAAAAGCTTTTCCGCCAGGCCGCCGAGGCAGCCCTGCACGGCGCGCAACCGCAGAGCCAGAACGCATTCAAGATCCCCCTGGCCAAGCGCTGCATCACCCACGCTCTCACCCTCGCAACCGCGTAAATAGGAGAAGGCTCCATGGCATCGATACTCAATCTCCCTCCGAAGACCAATGCCGGCCTGCCCCGCGTCGATGGTCCGCTCAAAGTCAGCGGCGTGGCCATGTATACGTCGGACCACAATTTCCCCGGCATGCTCTACGCGGTTCCGGTATGCGCCACGATTGCCAAGGGCACCATCACTGCGATCGATAGCAGCCGCGCCGGGTCTATGCCCGGAGTCAAGGCCATCTATACGCGTCAGAACCTGGGCAAGCTCTTCCGCACCGCGCCTGCCCAGGACTTTACCGGCATCGTTGACGAGCGCCGGCCGCCTTTCGAAGATGACACAGTCCGTTATTACGGACAATACGTCGCCGCCGTGGTGGCGCTTACGTTTGAACAAGCCGTGGCCGCTGCCAATGCCGTCAAGGTAACGTATAGCACCCAGAAGCCCGATGTCCGCGATCACCTGGAAACCGACGAGAAGCCAAAAGAAGACAGCAAGCGCGGCAACCCCGAGCCCGCTTTCCAGTCCGCTGCGGTCAAAGTGGACGAGACCTATGTCACCCCCACCGAGACCCACAACCCAATCGAGCTGCATGCCAGTGTCGCCGTCTGGGACGGACAAAACTTTACCCTTTATGAAACCTCGCAAGCGGTCATGAACAGCCGCGACGTCCTCTCCCAATGGCTCGGAGTTCCGCAGGAGAATGTCCGCGTCATCTCCCGCTTTCTTGGCTCCGGCTTCGGCGGCAAGCTTTGGCCGTGGACCCACTGTGCCATCGCTGCTTCCGCAGCGCGCAACCTCAACCGTCCGGTCAAGCTGGTATTGACCCGTGACATGATGTTCCAGAGTGTGGGCCATCGCCCGCGCACCCAGCAGCGCATCCGCCTGGGAGCCACGCCAGACGGCAAACTTGTCTCGGTGATGCACGACTCGCTCAACCACACGTCCATTCTCGACGACTACTCCGAGGGTTGCAGCGAAGCCACGCCGTACAGCTACAGCACTCCCAACCTCCGCGCCACCTCCGGCCTGGTCCGCCGCAATGTTGGCACCCCGACCTCCATGCGTGGCCCCGGTGCTGTTCCTGGCCTCTTCGCGCTCGAGTCGGCGATGGATGAGTTGGCCATCAAGCTGAACATGGATCCCCTCAAGCTACGTCTGCTCAACGAGCCACAGAAAGACGAAGGCCTCAATCTGCCCTTCTCTTCACGCCATATGGTGGAGTGTCTGAATGTGGGCGCCGAGAAATTTGGCTGGTCCAGGCGCACGCCGCAGGTAGGGTCGATGAAAAAGGATGGCCTGATCCTGGGCTGGGGAGTCGCCGGCTGCTCCTGGATTGCCGAGCGTATGGGCACCGAAGCCAGTGTAGACCTACGCGACGATGGCACGGCACGCGTCTCCTGCGCTACCCAGGATATCGGCACCGGTACCTACACCGTCCTGTCGCAGATTGTTGCGGACAAAACCGGCATCCCCCACCACAAGATCGAAGTCGTTCTCGGGGACACGGATCTCCCGCCAGGCCCGATCTCCGGCGGCTCCTGGGCGACCGCATCCGTCATTCCTCCGGTCCTTGAAGCCATTGAAAAAGCGCAGCAAAGTCTCTTCATGATCGCGATCCAGGGAAAAAACCCTGCATTTACCGGGCAGAAGGCGGAGTCCTTGGCCTTTATGGATGGCTGCGTTCACCTCAAGGGCAAGTCTCCCGAGTCTGGCATACGTTTTGAACAGATCCTCACCACCGAAAATGTTCGCGCCGCTTCAGGAAGCGGAAAATCCGAGGGCACTTTCGGCAATCCAAAACGCGATTACTCCACCCATTCGTTTGGAGCACAATTTGCGGAGGTGACCTGGCAACCTGAGACTGCTCGTCTGCGCGTCTCGCGCGTGGTCACCGTAATTGATGCTGGCCACATCCTCAATCCCAAGCCGGCCCGCAACCAGATTGAGGGTGCGGTCGTCATGGGTGTTGGCATGGCTCTTTTTGAGGAAACCGTCTACGACCCCCGTTTCGGAGTGCCTATCAACAACAATCTCGCCGACTATATTGTTGCCACCAACGCAGACGCTCCGGAAATCGACGTGACTTTCCTCGACTATCCTGACAAAGTGTTGAACCCGCTCGGCGCCCGCGGCGTAGGAGAGATCGGTCTCGCCGGCATCGCGGCGGCTATCACCAACGCCGTGCACCACGCCACGGGGGTTCGTGTTCGCAAACTTCCGGTCCGCATCGAAGACCTGCTGACCTCTTAGCGGAATAAAGCATCGACGATGTGTCAATCCGCTCCCCCCTGGAGTAAATAGGCTGCGGAAAAAGTCGCTGATGCGAGTAGCCCTCAGGGGTTAAAGAGGCGCGGTTTCTCTCCCCGGTATTCACCTGGGCTCTTTATAAATAGCCCCTGCCGATAGATACGGCCTTTACCAGGCTGCGGGAAAACTTGGTTGTTGAAGGATACTGGCTTATATAGCCCCTCAGGGCTCGGCCGTCACTCGCGGCTCACCCATCTTGCGCCGCGGACCTCCCGGCTGCGATCATGGCTGCGGTTGGAAAGGTTTCCATGCGCCTGCTGATCTCCGCCGCTCTGTTGGCCGTTTCCACAACTCTCTTGGCACAAACGCCGCCCTGGCCGCCGAGTCCTGGTCACCTAACCATACCCTTGTGGCCGAACGGCGCGCCGGGGGCACAGCCCAATCCTCTACCAGAGGGTGACATCACAACAGCCAAAGACAATCGCCCCGCGGGCAAACCCGTAATTCGTATCGGCAACGTTTCGAATCCCACGCTCACCCTCTACGCGCCTAAGAATAAAAACACCGGCGCAGCGGTCGTCGTCTTTCCCGGTGGCGGTTACCGCATCCTGGCTATCGACCTCGAAGGCACAGAAGTATGCGATTGGCTAAACTCTGCGGGCATCACCTGCATTCTGGTTAAGTACCGGGTACCCGAGCCCGGACCCTACCCCAAATCATCTGCACCCTTGCAGGATGCTCAGCGCGCCTTGGGAATCGTTCGCGCCCACGCCGCTGAGTGGCACATCGATCCCAACCGCATCGGCGTCCTAGGCTTCTCCGCCGGGGCCCACCTTGCGGCTGCGCTCAGCACCCATTTCGACCAGAGGCTCTACGATCCGATCGACGCGTCTGACAAGCTCAGTTGCCGCCCCGATTTTGCCGTCATTGTTTACCCGGCCTATCTTGCCCTCGACGACCAGAACTTTGCCCCCAACCCGGACATTCATCCTACTGCTCAGACCCCGCCCACCTTCCTCGTTCAGGCAGAGGATGATACCGTCCACGTAGAAAACTCAATCGTCTATTTCCTCGCACTCAAGAACGCCAAGGTACCAGCCGAGCTACACATTTACGCTCAGGGCGGACATGGTTACGGCTTGCGCCGCACCGAGCTTCCCGTAACTACCTGGCCCCAAACAGTAGAGATCTGGCTGCACACCATTCACGTGTTACCAGGGCAAGGCTGAAAAGCATGACCAAAAAGAAAACCATCATCCTCCCGCTGTTTCTAATGGCCGTTTGCGCTGCGCAAAATCCATCCACCGATGCGCCCTATGCTCCGCAGGCCATCCTGCCTGGCGGAGTGGTCATGACGCTGTACCCGCCCGGGTCCCCTTTCCTCAATAAGGAGAAAGTCCGCCAAGCCGAGCAATACAACATGAGCCAGGCGGTCCCCGGCAGAATCAACAGCATCGTCAACATACACAACCCATCCATCGAGGTGCACACCGTCGAAGCTGGGCTCAACACTGGCGCCGCAGTGATCCTCGTGCCTGGCGGCGGTCATAACTCCCTCAACGTCGGTTCCGAGGGCGCGGATTTCGTCCCCTTCTTCTATAACTACGGCGTCAACACCATCATCCTGCGGAGCCGGTTGCGGCGCGATGGATACGATTCCCGTACCGACGAGGTCTACGACGCACAGCAGGCCATCCGCCTGGTGCGAGCGCACGCGAAAGATTTCCATCTCGACCCAAACAAGATTGGCATCATGGGCTTTTCCGCGGGCGCCGAGCTAGCCTCTGCGGCCGCGGTGCTGTACGACGACTTCGACCAAAAGAACAGCGCCCCCGGCGATCCGCTGGCGGGCGTCTCCTCACGCCCAGACTTTGTAGGTGTCATCTATCCCGGTCCTACGCCCTTCGCTCGCAATCGTGTCGCGCCGCCCATCCCTCGCAACGTTCCGCCTTCATTTATTGCCTCTGCCGGCTCGGACGATCAGATTCACGCCATCTGGGCCGACGAGTATTTTGCAGCCATGCTGGCGCTCCGCGTGCCTAATCTCGAAATGCACATCTATGCCAATGGCCGCCATCCCGGCGACCCGTTGCCGGATGGCAGCCATATGAGTGGCGGCCTCACGGATCGCCACGGAATCCCGTTCGGCACCTGGCAATATCGCTTCATCGACTGGTTTCGCGATCTGGGCTTCCTGGAGAAGCCGGGTGTGGAAACCAAAGCAGCCAAAGACATCGCTTATTATCTGAGCCAACCCGTCACTATCTCGGTAGAACCCCCTGCGGGCGCGGTCCTGCTTCTCAACGCCGCCGGAGAAGGCTTCCAGGTCTACTCCTGCACTGACGGCCACTGGACGCTCAAGGCTCCCGACGCAAAGTTGCTGGATGAACACGGCACCGTCATCGGCACCCATTTTGCCGGGCCAACCTGGCGGCTGAACGACGGCAGCGAAGTGAAAGGCAAAGTCATTGCCAACCGTCCCGCCTCCGATCCTTCTTCTGTGCCATCGTTACTGTTACGAGCTGTTCCGGCAAGCGGAACCGGCAAGCTGGCGAACGTGACTTACATTGGGCGGGCAGATACCCACGGAGGCTCTGCTCCTGCTGCGGCCTGCACCGGCGGCGAAGAGCGAGTCCCCTACAAGGCCAACTACAGCTTCTACACGGGCGGGCAATGACGAACATCCATCCGCTGGCAGCAGAAGGCTTTTGCGCAGGTGCGGCTACCTATGTTGAGGGGCGCCCGGACTATCCGCCTGAAATAGAAAACTGGCTGGTCCACGATCTTGGGCTAAGCAAGGGTAAGACGGCGCTCGATCTCGCTGCGGGGACGGGCAAGTTCTCGCCCCGGCTCTTGGCAACGGGCGCAACCGTCATCGCCATCGAGCCCGTTCCGGCAATGTTAGAGCAACTGATCCGCCAGTACCCCCAAATCGACGCGCGGAGCGGTTTTGCCCAACATATCCCGCTTGACGACGCGACGCTCGATGCGGTTGTTTGCGCCCAATCTTTTCATTGGTTTGCTACCCCTGAGGCGCTGCAGGAAATTCATCGTGTCCTCAAGCCAGGCGGGGCTTTGGGTCTGGTCTGGAACGTTCGCGACGACAGTGTACCCTGGGTCGCCGCATTGACCCACATTATGAAGCCGTTTGAGGGTGATGCTCCCCGCTTTCACTCCCAAAAATGGAGAGACGTGTTTCCTGCTCCAGGATTTACCGATCTCCGCGAGAGGCGTTTCTCCCACTCCCACACCGGGCCGCCCGAGAAAGTGATCGTCGACCGCATCTTGTCCGTAAGCTTCATGGCGGCGCTCCCAATCGATCAGCGAGAGCGTGTTACGTCTCAGTTAAAAGAAGTCATCGCCGCCTATCCAGAGCTTGCTGTGAAGGCCGAGGTGACCTTTCCTTACGAAACGCTGGCCTGCGTCTGCACCAAGCTGACGTAAGGGCTATACTCTCCGCACATTGGAGGGTGCCATGTCTGACGCCAACAAACTTCTCCTGAGGCGCTGGTTTGAGCAGGTCTGGAACCAGAAGAGCGAAGCCGCGATTGACGAAATGTTCCACCCGAACGGCAAGTCCCACGGCTTTCCTGATGCGGATACGGTTCTCGTCGGTCCCGAACCTTTCAAGGCTGTCCATCGAACGTTCTGCGGGGCCTTCCCTGATCTCCACGTCGACGTAGAGGACATTGTCACCGAAGGTGACCGTGTAGCCGTTCGTTGGCGAGTATCGATGACCCATCTGGGCGACCATCTCGGCTTCCCGGCCTCGGGCAGGAAGGGAACCTTGGAGGGATCCTCCTTCTTGATCGTGAAAGGCAACCAGGTCATGGAGGGTTGGAACCAGATGGACCTGCAGGCCCTGATGCAGAAACTCCAGGCCAACTGAAGCTGCGCTCCCTTTAACAAATTTGTCATCAACCCACGAGTAGGTGGCCCGGGTCTCGCTTTTGAGACCTGGGTTTCGCGGTTGAGATATTTATTTTCCCCACCTGTCGATTCTGACCAGGTCAAACGTCGTTAGGGCAGGAGGAATTAAAAATGCAATATCTAGTCCTGATCTACGAAGCCGAATCCCGCTTCGCCACCGGTTATCCCGAAGATGAATTTGCCGAGTACGGCGCTTTCGGCAAAAAGCACGCCGCCGCCATCAAGGGTGGAAACGCGCTGCAGCCCACCGCCACTGCCAAGACGGTCCGTGTGCGAGACCAAAAAACACTTACGACCGATGGTCCCTTTGCGGAAACCAAAGAGCAGCTCGGTGGCTATTATCTGCTCGAAGCGGCAAGCATCGACGAAGCCGCTGCGGTAGCGTCCGGCATCCCAGCGGCCCGCTACGGGTCAATCGAAGTGCGACCCATCATGGTCTTCTCTTAGCTCTCGGGCGACGCAGGAGGGAGCCTTCGCGTCGCCAGAAACCTTGAACCCTCTGCCAAAGGAGCCACCATGACGACTACTTCTTCTACGCTCTCAGAAAGCTCGCTCACCACCGAAGAAATCATCACCGCCTCGCGCCATCTCGCTGTCGCCCGCGGCTATCTGTTCGAATCGGTAAGCGGGTTATCTGCTGCACAGTGGGACTTCCGGCCCGATAACGATACCTGGTCGATCGCCGACATCCTGGAGCACCTGGTGCTCATCGAGGGGCGGGTCCATGCCATTATTGGAAACATGATCGACTGCCCCGAAGCGGAACCCGGCCACAAAGAAAAGGAAGTGGATGACTTCATCATCAACGAGGTGCCAAAACGCTCTATCAGAGTGAAGGCTCCTACACCGGTTTGCCCGGTCAGCCGTTGGACCGGGCCTGAGGCACTCGAGTTGTTTATCGCCAGCCGCGACCAAACCATGCAACTGCTGGCGGCGCCCCTGCTCCGCGGGCGGGTGAGGCCGCATCCCCTCTTTGGCCCATGGGATGGCTATCAATGGCTGCTGGCGGTCGCATCCCACACCATGAGACACACCGGTCAGATCCTCGAAGTAAAAGCCCACCCGAATTTTCCGCAATCGTAAACACGAGGTCGCGATGCGCTACATGATGTTGATTTACTCGCAGGAAAACGAGGCCGTGACGGCAGAGGATATCCACGCGGTCGCCGCCGCTCACGGTGCCCTCATGGACGAGGTGCGCCGTCGCGGTATCCTCTGCTCGGCCGACCCGCTCCAGGCCAGCAGTACTGCCACCGTGCTTCGGGTGCAGGATGGCAACGCGCTGATCACCGACGGCCCCTACGCGGAAACCAAAGAGCAGTTAGCCGGATACTACATCCTCGACTGCAAGGATCTTGATGAAGCTCTGGCCTGGGCCGCTAAAATACCCACTGCCTGCGCCGGTATGGCCGGATGTATCGAGGTCCGGCCCATTCGCGAATTCCCTCAGCGTGCGCCTGTGAATGCGTGACCACCGCGCCACCGTCGAATCGGTCTTTCGCCAGGAGTCGGGGCGCATTATCGCTGGGCTCATTCGAGTCTCCCGCTCCTTCGACCTGGCAGAAGAAGCCATGCAGGACGCTTTCGCCGCTGCCGTCCTAAACTGGCAAGCCGAGGGTGTACCCGCAAATCCCGCCGCCTGGATCACCGCCACCGCCCGCCGCAAGCTCATCGACTACGCTCGCCGTGAACAGACGCGCAGAAACAACGAAGGTCAGATCCTTTATGAGTACGAATCGCGCTCCTGCACGATTGACGAAGAAATGAGCCGCCCCTTTGAAGACGACCGCCTGAGTCTCATCTTCACTTGCTGCCACCCCGCCATCAACAAGCAGGCACAGGTTGCGTTGACTCTCAGAACCCTGGGGGGACTCACCACGGCCGAGATTGCCCGCGCCTTTCTGCTTCCAGAGCCGACGCTGGCGCAGCGGCTGGTGCGTGCTCAGCGCAAGATCCAGCAAGCCCGTATCCCCTATCAGGTGCCCGATGCGAGCGCGTTACCCGAACGGCTTTCCGCAGTGCAGGCTGTCCTCTACCTTGTCTTTAACGAGGGATACTCGGCCACCTCAGGCGACAGTCTCCTGCGCCGGGAGCTTTGTGCGGAAGCCATTCGCCTGGCCCGCACTCTGCTGGAACTCATGCCGCATAATCCTGAAAACATGGCGCTCCTCGCGCTTATGTTGTTGCATGATTCCCGCCGGGACGCCCGCTCCACTGCCGACGGGCAACTGCTCACCCTCGAAGAGCAGGATCGCTCTCTTTGGCACCAGGACCAAATCGTCGAAGGGATCGCATTGGTGGAGCGTGCGTTGGGGCGCCGCAACTTCGGTCCCTATCAGATGCAGGCAGCCATTGCCGCCGTCCATGCCGAAGCCCGCACTGCTGCGGAGACCGATTGGAAGCAAATCGCCGGTCTTTATGTCATCCTCGATCGATGCCAGCCCTCACCCGTCGTCTCGCTTAACATGGCGGTCGCCATTGCAATGAGCGAGGGCCTCGAACAAGGCTTGGCCATGATCGATAGCCTGGGCGCTGGCGGCGAACTCGATTCCTATCACCTTTATCATGCCGCCCGCGCCGACCTGTTGCGTCGTATGGGACGCAACCAGGAGGCACTCGAAAATTACCATCGCGGCCTCGCACTCACCACCAACGCTGTGGAACTACGCTATATCCGCCGCCGCATCGCCGAATTAACTTCATCTACGGCCAGCTATTCACAAGGTTGGTAACATTCACGCTTCCCAGGCCAGTGGCAAAATCCCAACCCGTGCTCGCTGGATACGCTTCCAGCAAAGACGTATCGGAGGTGGAAAGAATCCCGTAGACGTTCCCCACAGGATCGTAACAGCTATTGGTTCCATAGCACGGTTCCGTGATATTTCCCGTCGTGACGTCATGGAACACACACGAAGAGGAAACCGCGTTGCCCGTCGACGCATTACAGGCAGATAGATTGGTGTCGTTAGGATTGTCAGCGGTCCCATACTCGCCCCTCGCCAGGCTGTAAAAAACCGGATCGGGATTGCCCTGCGGCACGCCCGCCTTCTGATTAATAAGCGCCTGGATGCTCGCGAATTGAGGTGCAGTAAAAGAAGTGCCGCCGGCGCTATTGGCAAATGCATCCGCGGGGGTGGAGTAATCGCAAGGGGCTCCTCCCTGGGTCACATCCGACATACAGAGAAGAACCGCGTGCGACCAGAACCCATTCGAGGCGAACAACGAAATGTCTGGCAGGTCTCGCACCCCATCGTTTGGGACCCCAGCTATATTTGTTTGCCAATAAGGCTTGGTGTACACAAAGCTGGGAGCACCGCTGGCGGCACCCAGAGCAAGATACCTCGACCCGAGTATGCTGTTACAGTACGATAAACCGCTCGAGTAACCCACGAAAATGTAGAGCACGCTGCTGGCGCAGGAATCGTTCCAGGTCATCTCTGGCACGTACGAGATGGCGGAACTTCCGCTTGGTGTGTTGGCTGTGCTCCAGTAAGTGCCGTTCGTGCCTTCAGAGGTATCAAGAAAATCAGTACCGCCGGTGGCAACATTGTAGGGAGTGGAGGCAAGACCGTTGGCGGCAATTCCAGACTCCGCCAAATTGGGCGCAGGCTGACCAAAGTTGTCGCAACCATCCGCGCCGCCGTCTCCCGCAGAAACAAACACCGAAACTCCTTCGACTGCTGCCTGTTGCCACAGACCATTCATGAAGGCGTTGCCACTTGGTCCCTCAAAGGTTTCGCATGCGACGTAACTGAGACTCATAATGTAGGGCGGGTTCGCCAGATCCAGCAGGTTCTGGGCAGCAATAAAGCCTCCGAAGTTCGTCGTAGTGTCGGCGCAGGAAGCGAGTTGAACGGATGCGTCGGGCGCCACCGCCCCGGCCCATTCCGCATCGAGCGCAGCTTCCAATTCCGAGCCATTCGTGCCCGGATCCGTGCATCCAGTGCCTGGATGAGTTTGCGCAAAGGTGCCGTTATAGGAAGACAAGCCAAATGCTGTGCGGAAAGTGGCCACATCGGCTGGGTTGACGTCCGTGTCTTCAAGAACGACTACGGTTTGCCCTTTGCCGGTGATCGGAATGCTTGCTGTGTACAACGGGGTGACGTCGTAGATAGTGGCCAGGTCCGCAGGGGCTTCGTCGTAGTACTGAATGCCACTAAAACCAGCCGGACATCCGTCGCAAGGGAACGAGAAGGTCGCCGTCGGTTTGCGCAGGGCCGGCTTAGGCACGAAGTCATGCAGGGCCACGAAACCCACCACCACGGGTGCCAGGGCCGCCGGGATTTGCGGGTCGCGGGCGTTGGCGATATGTTGTTTGCCATTCACCAGGTAGTTGTGAATTTCGGCGTGGAATATCTGCCGTACCTGTCCGGCTGTGCCGGAGACATCGATGGTCAAACCATTTTTGGAAACTCGGTTTACCTGCAGTCCCTGTTGTGCGAGCCATCGCACAACGGTTTCGATGTCTTGCTGTGCAGGGCCAAAGCTCCTTCCCAGTTCGTCGGCGGTGAGCCAGGAGTGATATCTGGTGGAATGCGGATCCTGAATTTCACGCAAAGCGTTCTCCAACCGCCCTTCTTGCTCTGAGCTGCGCCGGAGTTCAAGAAACATGTGATTCAAAGGCAAGCTGTCCGACACAGGCCCTTGATCGAATTTCGCTACGGCAAGTGGATGCATCTGGCCGCGGAGAGAGACCAACCGCGTCTCATCAATGGTATCTACAATCCGTGCAGCCGCGCTCGGTGATCCGGCCTGATTCGCGGCAAAGGCAGAGCCCTGCAAACAGGTGACAGTCAGAATCGTCAGAAGAGCGAGGAGCGACGCGTGCTGGGGGAAGCGGCGTAAAGCCATGGGCGACTCCTATGAAAGTTGAAATTGGCACGGTATTCCTAAACCGCACTATCTTGAGTGCCGAAGTACACCCTTACCTCTACGCCACGGCCAAGGTAGGTTGGAAGCATATAAAAGCGAAACAGGTAACAGACGAGGTTCCGGCCACTGCTTCCTAACGAACGCGAAAGCATAGATGAGGGCACAAAAAATCGCTCAATTTGCATCCATGGTCGAAAAGCACGAGAAAATACATTTATGAACGAATTAACACAGGCCCTGATCGGCGACAGCGCAGCAGCTCCCCCTGCCCACATCCTTGAGGGCATCGCCGAGGAGCTGGCCCATCGCTCTTTGCAGTTTGCTCCTCACACCATCTACGAGGAGCTGTGGCACATCACCTTCTGGCAGCAGGTCACCCTGGACTGGGTGAGCGGCGTGGAAACGCCTTTCCCGGACGAGCCCGCGGCAGGATTCCCCAACAAGAGCGATACCGACCTCGAGCCTTGGAATCGATTACGTCAACGTTTCTTCGACGGTTTGGAGGTGGCCGCGGCGGCGGCCGCTGATGAGAAGAGGCAAGACCAAGAGGTTCGGTGTCCCTCGCGGCCAGGCAAGCCGGTCCGCATCATGACCGTTCGTGAGCAACTCGAAAGTCTGGCAGCTCACAATGCCTATCACTTCGGGCGCATCGTTCTGCTTCGCCAGCTCTGTCAAGCTTGGCCACCTCCCTCCGGCGGCTTCACTTGGTGACGCCTCCTTCACCGCTGAAAAACTTGACTAGGTTCGACGGAGGTTCGAATTGATGCGCTTTGACCACCTGTTGATAACTGTTTGTGTTCTCTTAATGGTCCCTTTTGCCTGGTCGCAGGCTCCTGCTCCTGCAGCAGCATATGACCCACGGCTCACCTTCGCGCCGCTTACCCTGCCGAACCCGGTGAACGCCTACCGTTCCAGTAATGGAGCTCCCGGACCCGCCTATTGGCAGAACGATGCGGACTACGAAATGCACGCCGAGCTCGACACCACGTCAAAGGTTTTGCGCAACGACGAGGTCATCACTTACACCAACAACAGCCCCGATCCGCTGCCCAGCCTCTGGATTCATATGGAGCAGAACATCTACCGGCCAGACGCTCGCAGCCGTGCGGTCAATGGAGGACCGCGGCGGAAGAACCCAGTGCCCGACACCGAGGACAACCCCAACGGACGCACCACAGACGGCTTTGTGCTGGACTCCGTCGAGATCGAGCACGGTAAGGAAATGCAAAAGGCCGACTACGTGGTAGACGACACACGGATGCAGGTTCGGCTACCCCAGCCGATGGCGTCCAACGGCAGCGTGCTGAGACTCCACATCAAGTACCACTATCAGATTCCCGGCGTCTGGGGAGGCCGCACTTCCTGGGGCGCCACCAAGCAGGGGGATATCTACGACATAGCGCAGTGGTATCCGCGCATGTGTGTCTTCGACGACCTTCGCGGCTGGGACACGCTGCCCTACCTTGGCAGCGAGTTCTATTTGGAGTATGGTCACTTTGACTATTACGTAACCGTGCCCAGCGAAATGATCGTTGCCGGGTCGGGTGAGCTTGTAAACGAAAAGGAAGTGCTCACCAAAACGCAGATCGTACGCCTGGAGCAGGCCCGCAACAGCGATAAGACAGTGATGATCCGGACCGCGGAGGAGGTGACCGATCCCACAAGCCGGCCGAAAACCGGTGGTACGCTGACCTGGCATTTTCATATGGACCACACCCGGGACGTAGTCTGGACCGCAAGTCCGGCATTTGTCTGGGATGCGGCGCGCATCAATCTGCCCGATGGGAAGAGCAGCCTCGCCGAAAGCGTCTACCCGCCGCAGAGCGGTGGTGATGCCGCCTGGGGACGTTCGACTGAGTACGTCAAGGACACAGTGGAGCGTTTTTCGCGGGATTGGTTTCCCTATCCGTACCCCGCGGCTATCAACGTAGCCGGCTTTTCTGAGGGCATGGAGTATCCGGGCATTGTCTTTGACGGAATCGATGACAAGGGCAAGACCCTTTTCTGGATCTCGGCCCACGAGATTGGGCATAACTGGTTTCCCATGATTGTGGGATCGAATGAGCGTCGCAATGCCTTCATGGATGAGGGATTCAACACCTTCATTGACATCGATGAATCCGCTTCTTTTCAGGGAGGCGTCTACGGGCCCAAGCGCGACTCGGAATACTCAGCCGGCGGCGAGCCGCCTGACACTATCCTGAAAGTACTGGATGATCCAACCGCTCCCGTCTTGCTGATGCCTGCGGATGCGTACACCTGGCCGCTCACCCATCCTGTGAGCTACTTCAAAGGTGCGTACGGCATGGTATTGCTCCGCGAGCAGATTTTAGGCAAGTCACGCTTCGACTGGGCTTTTCGCAAGTACATTCGCGACTGGGCATTCAAGCACCCCTCGCCTTCGGATTTTTTCCGTGAGATGGCCAGCGAAGGCGGCGAAGATCTTGATTGGTTCTGGCGCGGCTGGTACATGCACAATTGGCGCTTTAATCTGGCCGTCACCAAAATTGACGGTGACCGGGTCACAATCGTGAACAAAGGACAGCTAGTCTTGCCGGCAACCGTAGAGGTACGTTATGCCGACGGTACGACGGCGCGCTTCCGGCTGCCGGTCGAGACCTGGGAATCGAAAGCCCAGACCGAGTGGCAGGGCGACAAAGCAATAGCTTCAGTAAGAATCGATCCTGATCACGTGCTACCCGATGACGACCGCACGGATAACGAAATGACGGCGAAGTAGCCTGGGGGTTTTGAGAGTCTGCGCCTCCAGACCTCGAAATGTTTTTTGGAGGGATCCCGCTTATGCGCCTTTCGTGTGAGTGGAAGTCAATTTGACATTAACTGCCATTCCGCCTTGGCGTACCTTCAATTATGGCTGAACTGTTCTCGAACATACGCCAGGACCTCCGCTTCGCGCTGCGTCAACTGCGCAAGAGCCCTAGCTTCACCTGCATCGCAATTGTGGTCTTTGCATTAGGCATCGCGGCCGCCACCGACATCTTCGCATTCGTCGATGCTGCCCTCGTCAAGCCGCTGCCTTACCGCGATCCATCGCGCCTCTTGGCGGTCTATGAGCGCATTCCCGTCGGTGACCGCTACCACATCTCAGTCGGGGACTACCTCGATTTGAAGCGGCTCAATCGCACGCTCACCTCGCTCGCCGTCTACCGGCCAGATCGCTTCACCTTCAAGACCGCTTCAGGTGCGGAAGAAGTATCAGGAGCGCGAGTAAGCGACACCTTCTTCCGCACCCTTGGCGTCGCCCCCTTTCTCGGACGCGACTTCAGGCCTGGCGAAGACCTGCCGAGCGCCCAGCCGACGGTGCTGCTCAGCTATGAGACCTGGCGCAACCGCTTTTCCGCAGACAAAAACGTACTGGGCCGGTCGATCACGCTGGACGGTGATCCCTCCCTGATCATCGGTGTCTTACCGCCGGGTTTTCATTTTGCGCCCGTCGCGTCAGCAGGCTATTGGGCTACTCTCCATTGGCTTCCTCAGGGCGATGATCTTCGCGGTGGCCATCCGTACTACGGTGTAGCCCGGCTGAAGCAAGGTGTCTCCGTCGCCAACGCCTATGCAGACCTGGCATCGATCATGCGGCAAATCGCCATCGATTATCCCCACTCCAACCGCGATCGCAGCGCCACCGTCCTTCCTCTTGCCAACGCGATCCTCGGCGATGTGCAGCCCACATTGATGGCTCTTCTCGCTGGAGCAGCGCTTCTTGCCTTCATCGGCTTCGTCAATGTTTGCAGTTTGCTGCTAGCGCGGGCGGAAAGCAGAAGGCGAGAGATCGCGGTACGCGGTGCGCTAGGGGCATCGCGCACCAGGCTAGTTTTCCAGTTCGCCGTCGAGGGCTTCCTGCTCGCTGGCTCAGGATGTGTCTTTGGCTTGGCGCTTAGCATCGGCTCCCTGCGAATTTTGCTTCGCCAGGTCCCGCGCCCTTTGCTAGCGAACATGCCTTATCTCCAGGATCTTCATTTCGGAGTGCGCCTCCTGCTTTTCGCCACCCTGGTCTCTGCATTAGGAGGCATTCTTTTCTCTGCCGGTCCAGCACTACAACTCTTCCTGTCAGACATGCAGGAGGGGTTGATGGAGGGAGGGCGTACCGCCGCAGGTAGAGGATGGCGCAGGTTAGGCGCAAGCTTGGTCGTCGTCGAACTGGCGATCACCGTCGTCCTGCTGGTCAGCGCCGGCCTGCTGGCAAAGAGCTTCTATCGCTTGCTACATGAAGACATCGGGATGTCTGCCGATCATCTCGCCGTGTTGCACATCCTGGCGCAGGGCGACCCCACAGATGCACAATCCGTCGCGACGGAAAAGAAAATCAGGTACCGCCTGGCCGGGCTGCCCGGGGTGGTTTCCGTCGCCGATTCCGGCCAACTCGCCATAGCGAGCGGCGAGGGCTACACGCAGGGGTTCGCCCACTTTCGCGTGGTTGGCCGCACCTATCCTGGAGCGGGCGACGAGGCGCGTGAAAACTGGATAAGCGTCGGATACTTCGAAACCCTGCGGGCAAAACTGCTTCAGGGAAGGTACTTCACCGAGCACGACGACGGTTCTGCGCCGCGGGTCGCAATTCTCAATCGCACCATGGTCAAGCAAGCCTTCGCTGGTGAAGATCCGCTGGGGAAAAGTATCGTAAATGAATACGACCCCGATCATCCTTTCACGGTTGTCGGCGTCGTCGACGATATCGAGGACGGCCCTCTAGATTCGAAGCCCACGCCTGCAATCTACGTTTCGCTCACCCAGAACCCTTCGAACGACTTCTACGTAACCCTGCGCACCTCGCAATCCCCCGAAACGATGCTTCACTCGTTGGTCAACACCGTTCATCAGATCGATACCAATCTCATCGCGGATGACGAGGACACCATGACCGCCAGAATCGACGACTCCCAATCCGCCTACCTCCATCGTTCCGCCGCATGGATCGTCGGCGCCTTTGCCGCGCTGGCGCTCTTGCTGGGAACGGTCGGTCTCTACGGAGTTATCTCTTACTCGGTAGGCCAGCGCACCCGGGAGATAGGAGTACGCATGGCTCTGGGGGCACAACGCCCCGCAGTCTATCAGTTGATTTTGAAAGAGGCCTGCTGGCTCACAGGATTAGGCATAGCAGGCGGCATTCTAGGCTCGGCGGCTACGGCAAACCTTCTCCGCAGCATGCTTTTTGGCGTCAGCCCCTGGGACCGGGAAACCATGCTCGCCGTGGTGTGCGTGCTGGCCGCTGCTACACTCTTGGCCAGTTATCTTCCCGCGCGTCGCGCCGCGTCCATCAATCCAACCGAGGCTCTACGGGCCGAGTAGACCCAGCAGGCGCGCTGGGTTTTCCTTCGCCATGCGATCGATCTCGGCCTGCGTGATGCCTTCTTTCTTGAGTCCATCGAACAGCGCGATGAGGCCATCAGGGTGCAAGGGGTTTCCCGGCTGCCCCATGTCACTGGAAAGAATGCAGTGCTCCACTCCAACGAAACGAATTGCCCGCGCATAATCCTGGAAGGACGACTCCTTATAAGAGCCGATCAGGCCGTTATAAACAAATTCGATGTACGCACCCATTTTCGCCGCTTCCACCATCTGTGCGTCCGACATATGAATCGGTTGAAGCATGGCATGGGTCACGACCATATGCTTCACCCCCTGCGCTCGTGCTTCGTGGATCAGCATCAGCGCTTCTTCCGCAGAAGTATGGCCGGTCGCCATAACCAGGTTGTGTTTGGCGATCACGGCAATCACCTGCTTGGTTTCGGGAAGCAGCTGACCATTCTGAGCCACGCGCACAAAAGGCCGGTCTTGCTTGGAATAACGCACTTGGGCCTCGGAATCGAAAGTGCTCATCCAGACAAAGCGGCCATAGCCACCCGTGGTCGCCGCCATGTGTTCGACTGCGAATGGATTCATACCGCCGACCGAGAGATTCAGATCCACGCCTCCGAAGACTTCAATCCCCGGCACTTCTTTGCGCACGATATAGGCAAGCGAGGCGGTGGGCTGGTAATGGTTCTTGAGCACCAGGCCGCGCATCCCTCGCTGGCTCGCCAGGCGTGCCAGGTCGATCGCATCGATCGAGCGCGGAGTGCTATCAGGCGCGCAATGTACGTGGATATCGATGACGCCCGCAAGCGGATTCTCCTGGGCAAACGCCGTCATGGACAAGCCAAGAAGAAGTACCAGCAGCGTTCTCATTACGAATTAAGGAGGCGGTGCATGTCGAGGGCGGGTGGGCTGACCTCGGTTTGACTGAGCATCACATGCACCTGGCCTCGATGATGCGTCTGGTGATTAAAGAAATGAAGGACGGCTGAGGCAGCTTCAACAACGCAATCTTTACCAAGGTTATTGGTGTAAGCCAGCGACCTGGTAAGAAAACCGTCATCGACGTTTTCGAAAAACGCTTCTATGCCCGCGTCTTCCTCAACTCGCGCAGAGTTAAGCTCGGCAAAGGTTTCGAACAGGACAGTATTCAGTGGTGGTGTCGTCTTACCACCCCCGGCAAACCTCGACATCCAGATTCGATCGCCCAGCAGGATGTGGTTCAGTAGCGCGTGGATGCTGCCGAAGGAACCACGCCGTTCGCGTCGGTACTCGGCAAGATCCAGCTTCCCAACCTGCTCATACAGTCGCTCATTGGCGACCCGGTTGTAACGGGCAAAAATTCTAAAAGCGTCCAGCATACATTTCCCATTCAGTCGATCGAAGCATAAGCAATCGAAGTGAGAAACTCCGGCAACTCCTTAGCCGCGGTCATCTCTTCAAAAAGTTTACCCGCCGCAAGGAACTTACTGGCGGCAAACCGCTCCTCCCCCAGTTCCTGCTCGATTCGCTTGAGCACATCGGGAATCGTAGCCATCACCACCGGGACATCGATCGTAACGCCATCGGTCATCCGGCCTGCATGGTGCGCCCATTGCCAGAGTTGCGCGCGAGAAATCTCCGCCGTCGCCGCGTCTTCCATCAGGTCATAAATCGGCACGCATCCCAGGCCGTCGAGCCACGCTGCCAGGTACTGCAAGCCGATATCGATGTTCATTTCCAGACCCTTACGGGTGATTTCACCCACAGGCACAGCAAGCAGGTCAGACCCTTGTACATGGATACCCGGGTTACGCCGCGCAATCTGGTTCGCCCCCGGCATGTGTTCATCAAAGACAGCCTTGGCCACCGGCACCAGTCCGGGATGTGCCACCCAGGTCCCATCGTGTCCGGCTTTTACCTCGCGCAATTTATCCTGGCGCACGCGTTCCATGGCGGCGTCATTGGCAGCAACGTCCCGCTTGATAGGAATCTGCGCTGCCATGCCGCCCATCGCGTGAATACCACGACGGTGACATGTCTCAATCAGCAACTCGACATACGACCTTAGGAAATGTCGATCCATGGTAATGGTGGAGCGATCGGGAAGCGCAAGGTCGTCGCGGTAACTGAACTTTTTGATGAAGCTGAAAATGTAATCCCAACGGCCGCAATTCAAACCAGCGGAGTGATCCTTCAACTCGAAGAGAATCTCATCCATTTCAAACGCCGCAGGCAATGTTTCGATCAATACCGTAGCGCGAATCGTACTCTGGGGAATTCCCAGCGTATTCTGGGCGAAGTTGAAGACGTTATTCCACAGCCGCGCTTCGCGATGGCTCTCCATCTTGGGGAGATAAAAATAAGGGTCACTCCCGCGTCTTTTCAGCTCCGCAGCGTTATGAAAGAAGTACAAACCAAAATCGAACAACGATCCAGAGATCGGCTGACCCTGCACCAGAAGATGCTTCTCCACCAGGTGCCATCCACGTGGGCGCACGAACAGGGTCGCGGTTTTGTCGTTGAGCCGGTACTGCTTGCCTTCTGGACTGGAGAAGGTGATCTCCCGACGCACCGCATCGCGAAGATTCGCCTGGCCATCGATCACATTGCGCCAAGTGGGCGCCGTCGAATCCTCGAAATCGGCCATAAAGACATTCGCGCCAGAGTTGAGCGCGTTAATCACCATCTTGCGATCGACCGGTCCGGTAATCTCCACCCGGCGGTCCTGAAGATCGGCAGGAATCGGAGCGACACGCCACTCACTCTGACGAACGGAAGCAGTTTCGGGAAGGAAATCGTAAAGTTGTCCTTTGCGCAACGCTTCTCCGCGGGTCACGCGGGCGGCGAGCAATCGCTGGCGCTCTGTTTCAAAGTTGGCTGAGAGCGCTCCAAGAAATTCGAGCGCTTGCGGGGTGAGAATCTCCGCCTCTGCCGCGCCTTGCGAACCCGTGATGACGACTGTAGGAACTGTTGCCGTTGGATTGGTCATGGGCAACATTTTACGCTTCGCCGAGGGGAACATTGCGGATGGAAGCGTCCAGCAGCTCGACCATGTGATACGTGGGCATGGCGTCGACGCCGCGGCGGCGCAGGCCGCTCATCAGTTGCAGCAGGCAGCCAGGATTCGCGGAGATAACTGCCTCGGCCTTGGTCGCGAGCAGGTTTTCAACTTTGCGGTCGCCCAGCTGATTTGCCGGCTCGGGGTGCAGCAAATTGTAGACGCCGGCAGAACCACAGCAGAGGCTAGACTCCTCGATCTCTGCGACTTCAAGGCCGGGAATCGTGGCCAGCAATCGGCGCGGCTCCGCATGGATGGCCTGAGCATGCCGCAGGTGACACGCGTCATGGTAGGCCACGCGCATCGGCAGGGCGTGTCGCGGCGAGCGTGCGGGTAGTTCGCACAATATCTCTGAGATATCTTTGCACTTGGCGCTGAACTCCGCTGCCCGCGCTGACCACGTTGGGTCGTCCCGCAGCAAATGACCATACTCCTTCATGGTCGATCCGCAGCCTGCGGCATTGATGACGATAGTGTCCACCTTGGCCTTTTCGAAGGTGGCAATCATTCGCCGTGCGAGCGCCGCGGCCTGTTCGTCCAGGCCGGAGTGCAGCATGAGCGCGCCGCAGCACTCTTGCGCCTGGGGGATGACGACTTCGCAGCCCTCGGCGGCTAGCACCCGCGCGGTGGCCTGGTTTACATGCTGGAAGAAGACCTGTTGCACGCAGCCGGAGAGCATGCCAACGCGCCTTCGCGGCTCTGCCACGGGTGAGACCTTCGCGGGCAAGCCCTGCATGAACCCAACCGGCACCCGAGGCAGGAGAGCTTCCATCTGCAACAGCCGTTTAGGCAGCAAGCGCAGCAGTCCGCTGGCGCGCAGCAACTTCTGCAGTCCGCTGCGTTGGTAGATCAGCATGGGGAAAGCCAGCAGGCGCAGGCGCCTCACGTAGGGGAAAGTAGCGAACAGAAGCTTGCGGAAGAGGCTATCAGTGGTGCTCCGCGGGACATTGCGTTCTACCTGGGCGCGGGCATCTTCGATGAGCTTGTTGTATTGCACCCCTGAAGGGCAGGCGGTCATGCAAGCCATGCAGCCCAGGCAATTATCCATATGCAAGCCGAACCGTTGGTCGAGCGGCGCCTCTCCCAGGGCCGACTTTTTCATCATGTAGATACGTCCGCGGGGTGAATCCATCTCCTCGCCCCAGAGCACATAGGTGGGGCAAGCCGGAAGGCAAAACCCGCAATGCACGCAGTCCTCGATCAGCGTCATTTCCGGAGCCTTATGCCCATCAAAATTCGAAGGCTTCACCGCTTCGATCTGTGTCAGTTGAGCCATGGTCGCTTGTGTAGATTACATCCCGGAGTTGAAATAGTGGTGTGAAACGGTCCGCCCTCACCCCTCTCAGATCTGTCCCAAAAAACGCCCCGGATTAAGAATCCTTTCCGGATCGAATCGCCGTTTGATGTCCCTCATCAAAGGCAAGCTGTCCGGCAACGTCCCCCAGCAATCCAACTTGGTCCCCGCCGGCTGTTTGAGGACCATCAACGATCCGGTCGCCTCTTCCAACTCACGCCGCAATTCCATCAACTGCCCGGCCGCCGAAGCAGGGAAGCCGGCAACCATAATCCCGCCAGCCTGCGTAACAGACTCGCCCCCTAACCCCCGCACCCGTTCAGCAAACCGCGCAATCTCCGACGGAAGCATCGTCCCTTTGCAAACCAAATCCGCGCTGAGCTGCCGCTGCCTCGCATTCCACACCTCATCCGTAGCAGCGCGTAAGCTAAGACCCTCGCTTTGCGCCAGCAGTGCAAGCGCACCACCCTGCGTCTCTAACACCTCAGGCAACGAGGCAAGTTGGATATCAAGATCAAACCCGTCCGCCCCACCGCGCAACTGGATCGCCACCGTACTGAGTTGTGCATGAAGCATCGCCAGCATCACCCGGCCCGCCGGCTCCACCGACGTCGCAGACACGGTGAAACTCTGCATGGATCTTGGAATCGAGTGCAGTCGAAAGTTCACGGAAGTAACCACACCCAGCGTGCCAAACGCCCCGATCATCAGCTTGTGCAAGTCGTACCCGGCGACATTCTTTACCACCTTACCGCCGGTATGCGCGATGGTGCCGTCGGCTAGCACAATCGTCATCCCGATGACCAAATCCCGCAGGCCGCCATACCGTTGCCGCAGTGCCCCCGAGTCATTCGTAGCCACAATCCCGCCAACCGTAGCCTTACCCGGCCACAGCGGATCAACCGCGACAAACTGCCCATGTTGCGCCAGCCCAGTCTGGAGCGCAGCCCACGTGCACCCCGCTTCCACGGAGCACGTCATGTCCTGCCAGGTGTGTTCCCGCAGCGTGTTAAGCCGGTGCATCTCCAACATCACCGCCGGAGTCACAGGGTAGCCCCATCCTTGTTTCGTGCCCCCGCCACACTCCACCACCGCGAGATGATTTTCCTGCGCCAGGCGAAGAACCGCCGCAATCTCTTCCGTATTGCCAGGAGCGACGGCAACCGCCTCGCCCAAACTACGAACGTGTTCCGGACCAACGATGGCCGCCAAAGGACCGCTCATATCTTGCATAGGAAACCGTCTCGGGGACAAATTAGAAGTATTCTGCGACGCCTGCCGTCTCCAGGGGGTGAGGAGTGTACTTGCCCGTCTTCTCCCCGCATAGCCGCGGGCGAGGAAAGACTTTATCGGGGTTGGAAATATTGTCCGGATCAAAGCTGCAGCGCACGCGCTGCATGGTGTCGAGGTCAGGCTCGGAGTACATATACCCCAGCGCCTGCTGCTTCTCTCTCCCCACCCCGTGCTCTCCGGTAATCGACCCGCCGTGGTCCACGCACAAGTGAAGTATGCGTATCGAGAGGTCGACGGCAATCTCCTCTTGGCCCGGGATCGACCGGTCATAAAGCACGAGGGGATGCAAATTACCATCACCGGCATGGAAAACGTTGCACACCCGCAGGCCAGTGGCTGCTGCCATTTCGGCAACCTGCTCCAGCACCAGGGGTAGTTTGGTGCGCGGGATCACTCCATCCTGCACAATGTAATCAGGAGAAAGGCGTCCGGCTGCAGCAAACGCTGCTTTGCGGCCCTTCCACACTAGCAACCGTTCCTGCTCACTCTGGGCCAGCCGATCCTCCCATGCGCCATTCGCCTTGCACAACTCGCGAACTTGCTTCATGTGCAGCTCGGCCTCCGCAGTTGGGCCATCGACTTCGACTAACAGCAGAGCATCGCACTCGGGGTAATGCGGATGGACAGCAGCTTCCGCCGCCTGAATCGCCAGCCGGTCCATGATCTCCATCGCCGCGGGCAGAATAGAAGCGGCAATAATATCCGAGACGGCTTGTCCTGCGGCGGAGATGGAATCGAAAGCAGCTAGCAACACCTGGACCGTCTCCGGGCGGCGCACAATCCGCAGTGTCATCGAACCAACCGCCCCCAGCGTTCCTTCGGAACCAACAAACACGCCCGCCAGATCGTAACCAGGTGCATCGAGCGTAGGCGAGCCCAGGTGAACCAGTTCACCGGTAGGCAGAACCACCTCCAACGCCAGCACGTGATTAGTGGTAAATCCGTACTTGAGGCAATGCGCGCCGCCGGAGTTCTCCGCTACATTGCCGCCAATCGTGCACACCGACTGCGAAGAAGGATCGGGGGCGTAGAAGTGTCCCGCCGGTGTCACGCGCTGGGTCACATGGGCATTGATCACGCCCGCTTCCACGGTGACGCGTTGGTTGGGAATGTCGGTAGCCAGGAACTTCGTCATGCGGGCAAGGCTGATAACGATCCCCCGGTCGTCTGGCAGCGCGCCGCCAGAAAGCCCGGTGCCCGCGCCACGGCTGACAAACGGTATATGGTGCCGCGCGCAAACCTGAACAACCGCTTGCAACTGTGCCGTGGAGCGAGGCAGGACCACCGCAGCCGGTACGCTTCGCAGGACGGCAAGACCGTCGCATTCGTAGGTCTGCAGTTGGTTGCGCTCCACAATGAGGCCCTCGGCCCCCACGGCATTTCTTAGCTCAACGAAGATGTCGGCAGAGAGCATTGCTATTATCCTAATTCACCGCTGTCGTCTAAAATTCGTACTGCGAAAACCTGGAGAGAGCCGCCCCAGATGAGCCCAGTTTGGTCCCAAAGCTACACTCTCTTCGGGCGCGGCCTCGCTTTCTCCGCCGCCGTTTCCTCCTTGCCCATTGTCACCCTGCTCTTTTTGCTGGGTGTCCGCCGCAAACCCGCCTGGTTCGCTGCTCTATGGGCTCTACTCGTAGCGGTCGTCATCGCTCTCTTCGCCTTCAAGTTGCCGCCCTCCTTAACTATCAGCGCCGCGGGCCTTGGCGCTGGCTTTGGACTCTTCCCGATCTCCTGGATCGTGTTTTGGGCCATCACCCTCTACCGCATCACCGTGGAACAGGGAAAATTCGAAATTATCAAGTCCTCGATGGGCAATCTGACCAGCGATGCTCGCCTGCAGGCCCTGTTAATCGCCTTTGCCTTTGGCGCGTTTGTCGAGGGCGCCGCGGGCTTTGGAACACCGGTTGCCGTGGCTGCGGCCATGCTGGTTGGTCTCGGCTTCTCACCTTTCTATGCATCCGCCCTTTGCCTGGTCGCCAACACTGGCCCAGTCGCCTTCGGGTCCATTGGGATTCCGGTAGTAACCCTGGCCGGGATTACCGGCCTGCCGCTGGATAAACTCAGTGGCGCCGTAGGCCGGCTGGTCGCTCCGCTCTCGCTGTTGCTTCCCTGTTACCTGGTCTGCATCATGGTCGGCTGGCGCGGCATGTTGGAAGTGTGGCCGGCTGTGGTCGTGGTCGGCGCAGCATTCGCGTCGGTCCAGTTCTTCATGTCGAATTTCGTCGGCCCGCAGCTTGCCGACATCATGAGCTCCCTTTGCGCCCTGGGCGCTCTGTTGCTCCTGCTCCGTTTCTGGCGCCCGGCCAAACTCTGGGATAGGGAATTGGAGCCGGTCGTTCCAGTTGGGACTGAAAAAAAATATTCAGCCCTGGCCCCGGCGTCCGGCCAGAAACATACTACGGGCCAGATCCTTGGCGCCTGGCTGCCCTACGGTCTGCTGGTGATCCTTGTGTTGCTCTGGGGGTACAAACCGGTCCAGGCTGTGCTCAATCACGCCACCATCAGTTTTGGCTGGCCTCTGTTGCACAATCGTGTCCTCGTGACGCCACCGGTGGTCGCCAAGCCCACGCTCTACAAAGCAATCTTTCAGCTCAATTTTCTTACCGCCTCAGGCACTTCCTGCATGTTCGCAGCTCTGTTGTCGGCTGTGCTGCTGCGCATGTCTCCGCTGGCCTTCACTCGCCTGCTGCTCTCCGTCTGCCGTGAGCTCTTTTTACCCACCGTGACCGTGACCGCGGTGCTCGCCATGGCCTTCGTGATGAACTATTGCGGCGCGACGGCAACCCTGGGGTTGGCCTTCGCTGCGTCGGGCGCGCTCTTTCCCTTCTTCAGTCCGCTGCTTGGCTGGCTGGGCGTGTTCCTCACCGGCTCTGACACCTCGGCCAATGCCCTCTTTGGCAACCTGCAAGTGGTGACTGCAGGCCACCTGGGGTTTGAGCCCACGCTGATGGCCGCCGCCAACTCCGTTGGTGGCGTGGTGGGTAAAATGATCAGTGTGCAGAACATTGCGGTCGCCGCTGCCGCTACCGCCATGACCGTCGCTGACCAGGCAAAACTCTTTCGCTTTACTCTGCGGCACAGCATCGTGATGGCCACCGCAATCGGGCTCGAGGTCATGCTGTATGCCTATCTATTCCACGCCCGTTAGAAATTTTCTTAGGAGCAAAATCTCGTGGCAAAACTAGGATTCCTGGGGCTCGGCATCATGGGAGGTCCCATGGCCAGCCATTTAGTTTCAGCCGGACACACCGTGTCCGTCTGGTCGCATAGCCAGAACAAAGCCAGGGAGCTCGCCGGCGCCGCATTCTGTGCAACCCCGGCGGAGGTAGCTGAGAACAGTGAATGTGCTTTTCTCTGCGTAGGCAACACAGCCATGTCTCGCGAGGTGATCCTGGGCCAAAAGGGACTGGTGAAGGGGGCAAAGAAAGGCTTTGTCATCGCCGACTGCAGCACAGTTTCTCCGCTCGAGAGCAGCCGCATGGCCTCCGAGCTCGAGGCCCAGGGCATTGAATTTCTCGATGCCCCTTGTACCGGCTCTAAAGCTGGAGCTGAGGGCGGCACGCTGACCTTTATGATCGGCGGCAAGCAGGAGGTCTTCAGCCATACCAAGCCGTTCTTTGAGGCCATGGGAAAAAGTCTCTACTACTGTGGCAAATCGGGTATGGGCCTGCGCGCCAAACTCACCCAAAACTTAATACTGGGCAACCTGCTGCAGGCTTTCAACGAGGGCCTGGTTCTAAGCACCAAGGCAGGGGTCGCTCCGGAGCTCATGCTCGACATCCTCAACAACAGCGCCGCCCGCTCGGGCTTGATCTCCGCCAAGGCCCCCATGGTCTTCAAGCGCGACTTCTCTACCAACTTCTCTGTCAAATGGCTGGAGAAGGATATCGGGCTGGCCCTGGATCTCGGTTCGGAAATTGGTGTTCCCCTGCTCCTCACTGGCCTCACCCAGCAGCTTTTCGAAACCGCTATTGCCAAGGGCTACGGCGAAGACGATATCTGCGGTTCCATCCGAGTGCTCGAGGAGTTCGCAGGCTGTGAAGTCAAGGCCTGAGAAGGCTCTCAAATGGAATGGGACAGCACCAGAAGAACGTTTCTCAAACAGGCGGCGGGGGTCGCTGCAACCCAGCTTCTCCCCGCTACCCCACTCCTGATAGGTGCAGAAACCAGCCGCAGCAATCCCGGCTGGTACGGCCGCCCGATGCGCTGGGCACAACTGGCCTTCGTCGAAGACGACCCTGGCAACTACGATCTTGCTTTTTGGCTCGACTACTTTCAAAAGATCCATGCTGATGCCGCCTGCCTGAGCGCCGGCGGAAGCGTGGCCTTCTACCCCACAGAAATCCCTCTGCACTACCGCAGCAAGTGGTTAGGCAATATGGATGCCTTCGGCGACATCCTGAACGGCTGCCGCAAACTCGGCATGAATGTTGTCGCGCGCACCGATGCCCACGCGACGCGCCAGGACGTCTACGACGCACATCCTGACTGGATTGCCGTCGATGAAAAGGGCAACAAAAAACGCCATCCCTCCGATCCGGACTTCTGGATCACTTGTGCCCTCGGTCCCTACAACTTTGACTTCATGACCCAGGTCCACCAGGAGATCATGACCAAATACAGCCCTGACGGCATCTTTACCAACCGTTGGGCTGGCTCCGGCATGTGCTTTTGCGAGCACTGCCAACAGAATTTCCAGGCCTTCGCCGGCCTGAGCCTGCCGCGCACACTGAATCCACAGGACCCATCACGCCGGCAATACCTTGTATGGCATCAGCAACGGCTCTTCGAGCTTTGGCGGCTGTGGAATGAAAAGATCCAGGCCATCAATCCCAACGCCAGCTACCTGGCGAACGCCGGCGGGGGGGCGCTCAGCGAGCTCGATATGAAAACCATCGGCGAGCTGGCCCCGACACTCTTCGCCGATCGCCAGGCAAGAAGCGGCCTGATGCCCCCGTGGGCCAACGGAAAAAACGGCAAGGAGTATCGCGCCACCCTGGGGACGAAGGCCATCGCAGGCATCTTCTCGGCCGGCCTCGAAGAAAAGTATCGCTGGAAAGACTCAGTGCAGAGTGGCGACGAGATTCGCCTCTGGGTGGCGGATGGAATGGCCCAAGATCTTCGGCCCTGGTTCGTTAAGTTCAACGCCAAGCCGATCGATCGGCGCTGGTTGCCCGTGGTCCACGAGATCTATCAGTGGCACTACGCCAACCAGAAATACCTGCGCAATGAGAGATCGCTCGCACGCGTGGCCATGGTGTACTCGCAGCAGACCGCCTCCTACTATGGCGGCCCGGAAGCGCGCACTAAAGTGGAAGATCCCGCGCTGGGCTTTTACCAGGCTTTGGTCGAAGCCAGAATACCCTTCGAAATGGCCCATGACCACTTGCTCGACCCGGAGCATATAAACCGCTTCAAGACGTTGATCCTCCCCAACATCGCAGCCCTCTCCATCGCGCAGTGCAATCAGATCCGCGCTTTTGTAGAGCAGGGAGGCAGCCTCGTCGCTACCTACGAAACATCCTTATACGACGAGTGGGGTGTGCGGCGGAATGATTTCGGCCTGACTCAGCTATTTGGAACTTCATTCGTCGGTACAGAACAGGGGCCGTTGCTCAATTCGTACCTGTCACTGACAGGATCTCACCCGCTGCTGACCGGCTTTGAGGATGCGACACGGATCATCAACGGTACTCGCTGTGTGACCGTCACTCCGTTGAACCCAGACGCTCACTCGCCGCTCGAGCTGGTCCCGAGTTATCCCGACTTGCCCATGGAAGAAGTATTTACCCGGCCGATAAAAACGCGACAGCCCGGGGTCCTGGTGCGTGAATTCGGCCGTGGCCGGGTGGTCTATTTCCCTGCGGATATCGATCGCACTTTCTGGGAGGTGCTCGATGTGGACCACGCGAAGTTGCTGCGCAACGCAGTCCTCTGGGCCACCAACGAGGCCGCCCCGGTGACGGTGGAAGGCAAGGGGGTTTTGGATACCTCCGTCTGGGGCCAGAAGAATTCCATGACCGTGCACCTGGTCAACCTCACCAATCCCATGATGATGAAGGGGCCCCTGCGCGAAGTGATCCCGCTCCCCAACCAGGAAGTCCGCATCCTTATTCCGGAGGGCCGGCGCGTGAGCGCGGTGCGTTTACTGGTAGCGGGCGGGAGTCCGCACTACCGTAAGGATGGTGCGTCCATCCGGCTCACGGTGCCCTCGATCGGAGTGCATGAAGTGATAGCGCTGGACCTTACCTGACCGCTTCGACTCCGACAAAATCGCTCACCGCGCTCGTAGCGGCGGCCCGTTCTTTGCGTTCCACCTTCTCGGCCTCTTCCTCGAGGTGGTCGATCACCACCTTGGAGTAAAGGACGAAATGCTGTGCGGAGAGCAACAGCGAGAAGCCCACCCACAGTTTTGCCGGTGAGCGCCAATAGGAGGTGACCGTCCTGAAGAGGAATTTCCAATAGCTGCTGCGGTAACTGGAGCGGATGCCCTGCCTCCATATAGAGGCAGAGAGGCAACGCACGTTGTAGAACATGCCCAGGTAAGGCGGCTTCTGCGTCGCTATGGGCTTCCACACCTTCAAGGAGTTATAAGCACGCTCAAAAAAGGCATCCGGTTTGTATAGGCCGGTGAGTAGGGTGCAGAGACCGCGCAGCAGGATGGGCAGCGGCAGTACGGTGCGGAAATTCGGGAGGCCAAACTGGGTGATGGATTGGCTGTCCTCGATCAGTCGCCCTTCCCGTTTCATGCGATCGAATAGGGCGGTGGTCGGCGGCGCCATCAATATACCGGCCATAGCCCAGGGGATCGCTGTCCGGTCGATAAACTCCAGCTGCCGCGCAAAGATGGTCTCGTCGTCGGAGTCGAAACCGACAATGAAACCGGCGAGCACCCACAAACCCTTCTCCTGGATGATGCGTACCTGATCGACATTGTTCTTACGCAGATTCTGAAACTTGTGCGTCTCTTTCAGCGCTTCGGCAGACGGGGTCTCGATGCCGATGAAGACCATCATGAAATTCGCGGCGACCATAGCGTCCAGAAGTTCCGTCTTCGACGCCAGGTCGATCGACGCCTCGGTGCTGAACGCGAATGGGTAATCGTGCTGCTTTTGCCACTCGATGAGTTCGAGCGAAAGCGCCATCGCTTGATGACTGTTGCCGATGAAGTTGTCATCGACAATGAACACCTCGTTGCGCCAGCCCAGGTTGAGCAATGTTTCCAGCTCGCGAACGACTTGCTTGGGCGTTTTCGCGCGCGGCCGGCGACCGTAAATCGTGATGATGTCGCAGAATTCACATTGGAAGGGGCATCCGCGGGAAAACTGGATGGGCATGGAAGTGTACTTGTTGCGGTGCAGCAGATCGAACCGAGGCACCGGGCTGCGCGTCATGTCGGGTTTGTCGATAATGCGGTACAACGCGTGTGCCGTCCCTTTTTCGAGTGCGGTGGCGATTCCAGGAAAGACCTCGTCCGCTTCACCGACCAACACATGATCGGCCACCTCCAACACGACCTCGGGTTGTGTACTCGCCCAGGGGCCGCCCACGAACGTGCGCTTACCCATGGCGCGAGCGCGGGCCAGGGTGGTCAATGCGTCGGCACGTTGCGCGTGCATGGCGCTTACCATCACCAGGTCAGCCCAGGCGAAATCCTCATCCCGCAACTCTTCGAAGGCATGATCCTTCAACCGGAGATCCCATGTCGCCGGACAAAGAGCCGCGACCGTAATCAGGCCGAGTGGCGGCGTCATGGCCTGCTCGGGAATCATCTCCAGCACGCCCTCAAAACCCCAGAACGACGGGGGGAAACTAGGCCACACCATCAAAACTTTGACGTTCGGCCCCAGCGGCGGGAAGGATCTTGCGTCGGGCAATGCAGGCTCAGGGGCAGAAATCAATACGGAGGAGGATATGGACGGCGGTGCGCTGGGCAGAACGTTGAGTAGTGGATCTGGTAGTGAGGGCATGGCGCCCCTTTCTGATGTCTTCGAAACATGGCACCAGGACCGGAGGAAACCTTGACGCCAGAGTTCTAGGGGCCCGGGTCACAGCTGAACGAAAAAACCGGGACGCAGCAGCGATGCCCGGCGCATCGACGAGAGCTTGCGATGACGCAATCTGACGCAGTGGGCTTGAGTCTACGCCAAAGCCCAGCCTCTGTCATCCCATCTGTTGTGAATGATGCCTGGACTCAACGAACGGATTCTCCAGTTCGACGATCACGGGTACTGCGGCCAGAACCCATTTGCAACGAAAAACCCAGGTCTCAAATACGAGACCTGGGCCACCCACTCGAATTCTGGGATTTGCAGCCGGGGTTTTAACGAACCGCGGCGTTGTGTTTGTCGCGGTAAATGCGGCGGGATTCCTGGTTCTGCTGCGCGTGGAGGGTGGACCGATCCTGTTTCGTCAGGTGTCCGTTATCCTGTGCGCGCATACCGCGCTCTTCCCGGTTGATGCCGGCTTCCTGGTGTTCCAGCCGGGAAGTCTCCCCCGCGGTCAATTGGCCGCTCTTGACGCCATTGGAAATGCGATCCTGTTGCGCGACCTTGCGTTGGTTGATGTTATAGTCGTTTGCGCCGGGGGTCGGTGTTTGGGCCAACAGGGCCGCAGGCGCGATAAACAGAGCGGAAGCAAGAACAGCCGTGAAAACTTTCATGGACTTCTCCTTTTTCAGCGGCGGTTTTCATCATCCTTGCCGCTCGCTCAAAATAGACCCCACGTGGCCAGCCGAGTTGCTTCATCTTTGGTAACTTAATTTGTGGCAGATCTGCGCAACTTATTCATATGCGGGATCCAGCAAAAGGAAGCTGTCGCTCATGCTGAAACAACATTCGCTCCTCACCCGCCTGGGCTCCTGTTGCTTGCTTCTCCTCCTGCTGGCCTTTGTGCCCGCGATCGCCCAGGACGCGGGTAAAGACGATCCTGCAAAAGCAGCCGGCAAAGACGACGAAAAGGAACCGCAGCCGATTGTGCCCAAAGACTCCACCACCCAGGGTTCTGTCACTGTGGCTGGCCACGTAGTCAACTACCAGGCTGTGGCGGGTACGATCCTGGTCGCGGCCACCAACGATGCTGATGCCAACATGGGCATCCTTCCGCCGCCGGTCAAAAATCCGTCCGAAGCCCCGCCCACCGCACGCATATTCTATGTGGCTTATTTCAAGAAAGACGCTCCGCCCGAATCACGCCCGATTACCTTCATCTACAATGGTGGCCCGGGCAGTTCGACCATGTGGCTGCACATGGGCGCCTTTGGTCCCAAGCGTGTCGTAACGGCCGATGACCAGCACACCAGCCCAGCTCCCTACGAACTGGCCGACAACGCCTACAGCCTGCTCGACGCGAGCGACCTGGTCTTCATCGATGCACCCGGCACCGGTTTCGGCCGTCTCTTCGGCAAGGACAAGGAGAAGGCCTTCTGGGGGGTCGATCAGGATGCCCACGCCTTCGCCCGATTTATCAAGCGCTTTCTTTCCAACTACCAGCGCTGGAACTCGCCCAAGTATCTGTTTGGCGAAAGCTACGGCACGACCCGCTCGGCCGCGTTAGCCGGCATTCTGGAGACTGAAGAGAGCATCGACCTGAACGGGGTCATTCTGCTCTCGCAAATCCTTAACTACGACGACAGCGCGGACGGACCGCAATGGAATCCGGGCATCGATGTGCCCTATCAGCTGGCCCTGCCCACCTTTGCGGCCACCGCGTACTACCACAAGCGCCTGCCCACGCAGCCCCCAGCACTGGAACCCTTCCTTGCGGAAGTGGAGCAGTTCGCCATGTCTGACTATGCTGCGGCCCTGGCCCAGGGTTCCCAACTCCCCGAAGCCACCCGCCAGGCCATCGCCGAAAAAATGCACCAATACACCGGGCTGCCGGTTGCCTACATCCTCAAGGCAAACCTGCGCGTCAACGTGGGCGAGTTCAACCACAATTTGCAAGGCAGTGACGACCTCACCACCGGCCGACTTGACAGCCGTTTCTCCGGCCCCACCATCGACCCGTTGGCCGAGGAGGCCGCCTACGATCCCCAAGCCACCGCCATCTCCTCGGCCTACATCTCTGGCTTTAACGACTATGTCCGCCGCCAGCTCAAGTTCGGCGAAGGTCTCACCTATCTTCCCGAGGTCGGAGCCATCAACGAAGCCTGGGAGGCCAAACATAAGGCGCCGGGTGCCACGGACTCATCATGGGGCGTCAACGTCATGCCAGATCTGGCTGCAGCGATGAAGTTCAACCCCCGCCTCAAGGTCCTGCTCAATGGTGGATATTTCGACCTTGCCACCCCTTACTTCGCAGCCCGCTACGAGATCAATCACCTGACCATCCCAGCCACCCTGCGGCAGAACATTCAGTACGCGTGGTATCAGTCCGGTCATATGGTGTACGCCCACGAAGAATCGCTCAAGCAGCTGCATGACAATGTCGCCGCCTTCATCGCCAGCACCTACAAGCCGGTCAAATAGCAGTGGAACTTTTCTCTTTCTGGATACATCTACTTTTGAGGTGCAGCTGATACAAGGCTAACCGGGAGTATTTATGGCAAAAATGCGCGCAGTCGAAGTCGTTCGTGTGGGAGGGCCGTTGGCAATCGTGGAGCGGGAGATTCCTGAGCCCGAGCCAGGTTTGGTGCGCATCAAGGTTCAGGCCTGTGGCATCTGCCACAGCGATGAAGTGACCATGCATGGATTATTTCCAGGCATTCAATATCCCCGCGTCCCCGGCCACGAAGTGGTTGGTGTGATCGACGCTGTTGGAGCAAACATTCCCCCGCGGTGGAAGGTTGGCGAGCGCGTGGGCGTGGGCTGGAACGGTGGCTACTGCGGCTACTGCGACAATTGCCGCCGGGGGAATTTTTTCGCCTGCCAAACCAGCACCCAGGTCACCGGGGTCACGCGCGACGGTGGCTATGCAGACTATATGATTGCCCCTTTCTCCGCTCTCGCCGCGGTGCCCCAGGAGTTGTCGGCAGTCGAGGCCGCCCCGCTCATGTGCGCCGGGCTCACCACCTACAATTGCCTGCGCAATAGCGGCGCCCGTCCAGGCGATATCGTTGCCGTGATCGGTTTGGGCGGTCTGGGCCATCTGGCTATTCAGTACGCCGCCAAGAGCGGCAACAACACGATTGCCATCGGCCGTGGAAGCGACAAGGAAGCGCTCGCTCGCAAACTGGGCGCATCGCACTACATCGATAGCGCAGCCCAGGACCCCGCGGCGGAATTGCAAAAAGTTGGCGGGGCCAAAGTCATTCTCGCCACGGTCACTGCAGCAGACGCAATGAAGGCCGTGATCGGCGGTCTTGCCCCTACCGGAACGCTCATGATCATCGGAGCCGTGCCCTCGTTGGAGGTGCCTGCGCTTCAGCTGCTGCTGAACTCACAGCAAGTCAAGGGTTGGTATTCCGGAACCTCGCTCGATTCGCAGGAGACCCTGGGTTTCAGCGTCCTCTCCGGTGTACGTTCGATGAACGAAGCCTTCCCGTTGGAAAAGGTGAACGAGGCCTACGATCGCATGGTGAAGGGAACCGCCAGATTTCGCGTTGTTCTTACCATGGAGAACTGACCTGGGATAGTGGGAGCGGTATCTTTACAACATGCCCTCCTCCTCCCGCCTGCTCGGTTGTGCTGCGTGCTTGCTGGTCTTTGCCTTCGCAACCGCCAACGCACAGAAAATAACCTGGTCCCCGTCCCGCCTCGAAAGCGGATCGCCAGTCTTGTTCAGGATCGATTTGGACCAGGCCGCCGGCGAATGGCATGGCGTCTGGCTCAATCACGCCATCGTGTTCACCAAAGCCGAGGATGGGAAAACCTGGTACGCCCTCGCTGGTATTGACGTCGAGCAGGAGCCCGGAACCTATTCCCTCGACCTGACCGGAACCGCTGCCGATGGCAGCGCCCTGCACGTCAAACAGGACGTACCCGTTTTGCCCGCCCAATACAAGACCACCACCCTGCACGTGCAGGAGAAGTTCGTAAAGCCCGACGCGCTCACACAGCAGCGCATTGCCGCGGATAAGCTGGTGAAGGACGCAGCCTTTGCCCGGCAAATCGATCAACCGTTATGGCGGGGCCGCTTCATGTCTCCGGTCCCATTCACCGCGACGGACTCCTTTGGAACCCGGCGCATGTTTAACGGTCAGTTAGCAAGCATCCATCGCGGAACAGATTTTCACGCGCCATCGGGAACCCCGGTGGTGGCTGCAAATGATGGAGAAGTGATCATCGCCCAGGGGATGTTCTACGAGGGCAATTTGGTGGTGATCAATCATGGCCTGCAGTTTTACACCCAGTACATGCACCTGTCGAAAATTGACGTGAAGGTCGGCGAGCGGGTTAAGAAGGGGCAGCGCCTTGGTCTCAGCGGGGCAACCGGCCGCGTAACCGGTCCGCACCTCCACCTGGGCGTACGCTGGCAGGGCGAATACGTCGATCCTGTGATCCTTTTACGGTTACAATTGCCCGCTATTTATTAATGTCTTCGAACGCAAATCTTCCCAGCTCGAACGGGCGAGAGGTGGGCGGCTTGTTCTGCAAACCATTGCTGGGATACGACTGGGGAGCATTGGTTGGAAATCCCCATATCTTTCCGTTACGCATGTCCACCACCACCTTGCCGTAGACCTGGCTCGTTCCGTCCGGCGCCCGTAACAATTCCGAGCCGGGCTCGATATAGAACGGGTACAGGGTCGACTGCGCAGCTACCGTGCGTGGCGTAAAAAGCGGTTGCAATGCAATAGCCAGCAATGCAACCGCGATGATCGAAAGCAGGAAGATGGTCAGTTTTTCTCTCCGCATGGTTCTCAGTCTAATCCGAGAGACCGCTATGGAGTCGGAGCAGGAGTCAGGGACGGAGTGGGAGCCGGCTGCGCTTTGGGTGCAATCGAAAGCAGCTCGATCTCGAAAATGAGAACTGCGTTAGGCTCGATTGGACCTCGGCCGGGCTCTCCATACGCAAGATCGGCCGGGATAAACAATTGCCATTTCGAGCCCACCGGCATCAGCTGCAGCGCCTCGGTCCAACCCTTGATCACTCCGGTGACCGGAAAAGTCGCCGGTTGACCGCTCTTGTAAGAGCTGTCAAATTCCGTATTGTTGAGCAACGTCCCGCGATAGTTGCAAACCACTTTGTCGTCGGCGGTAGGCTTGGGCCCCGTTCCCGCCGCCAGGATTTTGTATTGCAAACCGCTGGGCAGGGTCACCACGCCCGGTTTGGTTGCGTTGGCCGCCAGGAATGCCGCGCCTTCCTTCTTGTTCGTCTGCGCCGCCGCTAGCCTCTTCGCTTCCTGCTCTTGACGCACTTGATTTTTCAGGTCAGTCATCACCGTCTTGATCTGGTCGTCGGTCAACAGGACTTTGCCTCCGGCCATTGCATCCTGTAAGCCCCGCACCACAATCTTCGGGTCCACCGCGATCCCGTCTCGATGCAGGCTTTGTCCTACGTTCAGGCCGATGGCATAGCTTTGTTTGTCTTTCTCTGTCGTCAGCACCAGAGGTTTGGTCGCCGTGGTGCGATGAGTCGTCGTCGCTGTGGTCGACTTCGGCTTTGTTGATGGAGTGCTTGGCGCCGGTGTCTGCTGGGCCCGGGTGCTCCCTGGCAGCAACAGACTGGCAGACAGCAGGATTGCTGCGGTTCCTGAGGATCTTTGCATAATTTCATTTTCGCATGTGAGGAATAATGGATGAAGAATGGCGCACGCGCGAGATCAGGTCTCTGCAATCGGAATCGACTTTGGTACTACCAACAGCACGGTTGCACGCGCCTCGGGCCAATCGCAGGTTGACCTTGTCGCCTTCCCCACCCTCTCCGGCGAGACCTTTTCTTTTCGCTCCGTGCTTTACCTGCAACAGCTAAAACAAGCCGCCCGTCTAAGAACGCAAGCCTGGACTGGTCCGGCCGCCATCGAACACTACCTGGCGGCGGAGACCAAGGGCCGCCTGGTTCAATCGCTGAAATCTTATCTCTCCGACCGTACGTTGACGGGAACAGCGGTATTTGGCCGCCACACCACTCTTGAAGATCTTATCTCCCGCATTCTTGCTGATCTGCGCCACCACGCTGAGCGGCAGTTTCATATCGGGATCCGCTACGCCATGGTTGGCCGGCCGGTGCGCTTTGTGGGCGCAGAGACGGCGGAGGATCAAGCCTTCGCTCTTTCCCGGCTGCGTCAGGCCTTCACCGCCGCCGGCTTTGAGCGCGTCGACTTCGAAATGGAGCCGGTCGCAGCGGCCTACGCTTACGAAGCTACGCTCGATCACGACGAGCTCATCCTGATTGGTGATTTTGGTGGTGGCACCAGTGACTTCTCTTTGCTGCACGTTGGTCCCGGTGTACGCAAGCGCGGCCGCACCCCACAGGATTTGCTCGGTAACAGCGGCGTGGGTTTAGCGGGTGACGCTTTCGATGCCAGGATCGTGCGCAAGCTTGTGTCTCCTGCTCTGGGTTCGGACTCGCTCGCCCGATCCCTCAACAAGCTTTTGCCCGCTGTTCCTGCGTGGATCTATGCCAACCTTGAGCGCTGGCATTACCTGTCATTTCTGCGCACGTCGAACGTGGTGGAGATCTTGAAAAGTGCGCGTCTGCGGGCGTTAGAGCCGGAGAAAATCGAAGCCCTCATTACGCTGATCGACGAAGATCTCGGCTTTCATCTTCACCAGGCCGTGCAGCAATTAAAGTTCGAGCTATCTCGTTCCCAGTCGGCGGAGTTTCATTTTCGTGACGGCAGCATGGACCTGAACATCTCTGTTACCCGCGAATCGTTTGAGAGCTGGATTGCTGATGACCTGCGTGTGATCGAGGAATGCGTCGACTCGCTCCTGGAAACCTCAGGAGTAAGCCGACGCCAGGTAGACCGGGTCTTCTTAACCGGAGGCACGTCCCTGGTCCCCTCTGTCCGCCGCATCTTTGAGCAACGCTTCGGTGAGCATCGCATCCGGACCGGTAACGAATTCATCTCAGTAGCCCGTGGCCTGGCCTTACGAGCCGAAGAAGCCCTGGCTCAAATTGTTTGAATTTACTTGAGAGGGTGTGAGTACCCGGGGAGGGACCTGCGGTTCTCTCCCCGGTACTCACACCCTCTCAAACCCAGGTCTAGAAGTGGAAACCAAGCTCTGCCGTGAGCGCTCGCGGCGTCACATAATGCGTACCGCTGAACGTCGAAAGAAAATTATAAAGCGCATACTTATTCGACATATTCACGCCCGTAAGCTGCAAGCTCCACTTAAACCTATCCCCATGGAAAAGGTTATCGTCCCCAACGGACGCATCGAACAAATTCCGCTGCTGAATGCGCGAGGGATTATGGTCATTAGACCCAGTCCCTGGAACCGGAATTTTCAGCAGAGTTGAGGAGTATTCCGAAGCCAGGCAAGGTGTTGGCAAAGCCACTGTCGGCGTCGCCCGAATACCATCGCACGCCAGACCGGCCTCAAACTCCTCATCAGCAGTCAACCCGCTTAGATCAACAGCCGGCTGGCCGTTCAGGGTCGTCGACGTATCGGCGCAAGCGCTGTTTGGGTTATTCGAGAGCGGGTTATAGCAAGGCGTCGATCCGGCCACCAGGCCGCTATCAAACCGCCAGTTAAAGCCGATCCATGGACTGTTATGGAAAGGCAATTGATACTGCACGTGCGTGGTCTGATTAAACCTTTCATCGTGATCGATGCGGAAGGGAAGTCCCGGCTGCCCCACTGTGGCGCCCGCTCCCGCCACTTGCGGAGGAAAGAAACGAGCCGCGACCGACGACATCACCACGAATGCCGACACATTGTGATAATTCGGCACATCGACCCGCAGCGCAAACCCGGGAATCTTCGAATTATGCCAATCGATAGGGAACGTAATGGGAGTATTGCCGAGCACGCTGAAATCGAATGCATTGTGCGTATATTTCCAGATATAGTCGCCGCTAAAAACCAGGTTTTTCCCGAATGCCTGTTGCAGCCCCGCATGGAATTCATTCCGAAAACCGGGCTGCAACGTGCCTCCCACACCCGGCGTGCACAAGAGCAGGGGAGACAGCACTTCGTTGGAACAACCCTGGCTGGAAAGCACCAGGTTTTCATTGAACGGCGACTCTAAGGTGCGTGCGTAGGAAATGCGCAACACCGTATTGGTGCGCTTCAGGTTATACGAGAGGCCCAGTCGAGGCTCTGCCTGGGTCGCGTGAGCCAGGCCATTGTAAATATCACCGCGTATTCCAAGGTTGATCAGCCACCCGTCGGCCTTGATCTGATCCTCGATATAGAGCGCGATTTCCTTAATATCCGCGCGTCCCAGGTAGTTGTAATTGCTCCCCCCGCGGGTCAGGTCATACGGCACCAGAACCGGGTTGAATGCGCTGTTGGGCAACAAGCCCACGGCGGCGCATTGCGTAGGGCTGGTAAATCCGTTGACGGGGTTTCCGTTTCCACCCACGCAAGGTGAGTTGAAGGTAGCAGCCACGATGCCCAGGCTGTCGCGCTCTCTGAGACCGGTGTTCGAATACAACACACCGCCCTTTGCCACCTGCCTGCCCTTGCTATACGAAAGATCAGAATGGACCCCGGCATTGGTGAGCGTCCGGTACTGCGAAATGGTTTCGTTCTGCAAGTTCGGCGGGCCCTTATCAGCTAGCGGATTCTCACTGGGAAAATACTGATACGTGTCCTTGCGAATAAACGGGCCAAAGTTGAATACCGACGTACTCCCGATAACCCGCGTGTACGTAGGCGCGATGTCGAAGGTCTCGATCTTGGAATGCTGATCGGTATCGCCCACGTCGTTGCCGAACTGGTCGAGCACATTCAGGTTGTCGTAGCTGTTCGGCGTCTGGAACCACGATCGGCTGTAGTTCAGGTTCAGATGCAGCGCGTCCGCCGGGGTAAATTGATAGTCCACCCGATCAAAGACGTTCTGCTCATTGCCCTTATCGTGGAACACCACAAACTCCGGCGGATCCAGAAACCGGCCGGTATTAAGTCCATCCAATTCGAAGAAGTTTCCCCACCCCTTGGAGCCATAAGCGATATCGAAGCCCCCCGTGGCCGACCCGAACGTTCCGTAGGAACTGGTGAGGCTTCCGGTAGGCTTGGTGACTCCTTGGCCGGAGCGCGTCGTCACCTGGATCACCAGGCTCGTCTTGCCTCCATACTCCGCCGGCGGCGCACCCGAAATGACTTCAACCGACTGAATGGAATTGGACGGAATCTGATTTGAGAAAACTTTGCTTTGCTGGTCGGTGATCGGCTGCCCATCCACTGAAAACGAATTGGACGCATGGTCGCCGAGACCGTGGAACAGTCCATTGGAATCAGCCGCCACCCCGGGCGAGGAGAGGGTCACCAGCGAGCTTACCGAAGAAGAAGAGCTTTCCAGCGGCAGCTTCTCAATCATGTTTCGATCCAGATCGGTGTGCAGAGAAGAGTCATTCTCCACCAGGTCGCCGCCGGTCACCGTCACGGTAGTCGAGGCTCCCCCCACCTGCAGGCTGATGACTGGTGTGACCGGGACCGATGAGCGCACCGAAACATCCGTAGTAAAGGCGTTAAAACCGGAGGCATTCGCCACCAGGTGGTACGGATTCAGCGGTAGATTATTGAATTGGTAGTGGCCCGCCGAGTCTGTCTTTGCCGTCCGGGAGAGCCCGCTGACAGGGTTCTCGATCGTGACCGTGGCTCCCGGTATGACCGCGCCGGACGCGTCCGTCACCGTTCCGGCAATTGTGCCCGCAGCACTCTGAGCATGCAGGCTGCTGGCAGCGAGAAGAAACGGACAAAACAGAAAGACAAAACGTTTTCGAAACGAGTGCATACAACCCCCGGGCCATCTTTATGATTGGTTGCTGAAAATGCCTTAGGAAGAAGCAATTTCAACCGGTGGGGGCCGCGTGTAGAGGGAGAAATCCACATATCGATGCGCAAACTTGATTTGTCGGTCGACCAGGGGTGTCGTTCTTTGGGGCACAGCAACAGAGAACGTCAGCGGGGCTGCGGGGGCAATCACGACATGCGCACTAGCGCAAAGGGGACATCCGGAATGAGATACATCTGCGGGCGTATGCACGTGCGCAACCTGGATCGTCGCGCAGAAAAGCAACAGCAGAGTGCAACCAAGAGCAACGGCGATCCGCCACGGAGGTCGCGAGTGATCTTTGGATTGCTGAAAGAGCATTACCTACAACTATACGTGGAGTGGCTAGGCGATGGCCTTGGGGACCGCTTCTTCCCAGCGTCCCTGGGCCTTGAGGATAAGTTCTACGACTTCTCTTGCCGAGCCCTCGCCGCCTCGGGCCTGGGTGATGTAGTGGCAGACTGCTTTTAGCTCAGCAGCCGCGTTGCCCACGGCAACTGCCAATCCTGCGCGTTTGGCCACCGGCATATCGGGCAGATCGTCGCCCATGTAGGCTACTTCTTCTTCGCGGACTCCGGCTTTTTTCACGCACTCTTCAAACGCGGCCATCTTGGTTTCCTGGCCCAGGTAGACGAACTCCACGCTCAGCTCGTGGGCGCGTTGTGTCACTGCGGGAGATTTCCTTCCCGTAATGAAGCCGGAGCGGATTCCCATGATGTGTGCCAGCTTCAGTCCCGCGCCGTCCTGCGAATTAAAGGCTTTCATCTCCGCCACGCCGCCGCCATCAGGCAAGGAAATGAGGTTAACGCTGCCGTCGGTGAGCGTCCCATCGACATCCATCAGAAACAGTTTGATCTTCCGCGCGCGGCTCTCAATCTCGGCACTAGGTGACATGCCAACATCATAGCTGGCGTCGCCACCGGCCTGAACTCCACCCATCCCAATCGCAGCTTTTCAGGCAGCCGCAACCCTCCCCTTGTCATCCCGACCGGAAATCCGGGGGGAGCGCAGTGGAGGGACCTGCAGTTCTTCCCCCTCAACCGCTCTTAAAGAAGAGCGCCACCTAACCCTTGTCATCCCGAGAGCCTGTGACTTTATTGGGTTTCGCGAAAAAACCGATGCTGAAAACAAAAAACTTAGGTGCCTCCAAAAGCCCGAAAAATCAATAAAGTCACAGGCTCCGAGCGAAGTCGAGGGACCTGCGGTTCTTTCCCCGAACCCGCATGTAATCTATAAACACTCCGCCCTATGGCAATTCAGATTGCACTGAATCACAAGACCCACTATCGGTACGACCGTCCGGTGATGCTCGGGCCGCAAACCATCCGCCTGCGCCCTGCGCCTCATTGCCGTACTCCTATCCTCTCCTACTCCCTCAAGGTCCTGCCTAAAAACCACTTCATCAACTGGCAGCAGGATCCCCAGGCCAACTACCTTGCCCGCCTGGTCTTTCCAGAACGGACGTCGGAGTTCTTAGTAGAAGTCGACCTGGTTGCTGAAATGGCAATCTTCAATCCCTTCGACTTTTTCCTGGAGCCTTACGCGGAACAGATTCCCTTTACCTACGAGAACTCGCTTGCCAGGGAACTCCGTCCCTTTCTGGAAGCAGAAGTACCGGGCCCCAGGCTGTCCACCTTTCTCGCCCAGGTGCCTCGCGTCAGCACCCCCACTCTGAACTTCCTCGTGAGCCTCAATCAACGAGTTCAGCGAGACATTGGTTACGTCATCCGTATGGAGCACGGGGTGCAGACCTGCGACCAGACCCTGACCTTGGGTACCGGTTCGTGTCGCGACTCCGCATGGCTATTTGTGCAAATCCTGCGAAACCTCGGACTCGCTGCCCGCTTCGTCTCCGGCTATCTGATCCAACTCACTCCCGACGTGAAACCACTCGAAGGCCCAGCTGGTGCCTCCATGGACTTCACCGACCTTCACGCCTGGACCGAGGTCTATCTCCCCGGCGCCGGCTGGGTAGGCTTCGACCCCACGTCCGGACTGCTGGCGGGAGAAGGCCACATCCCGCTCGCCTGTACCCCCGACGCATCCAGTGCCGCGCCCATCTCTGGCCCTCTCGAATTCTGCAAGACCGATTTCAGCTATTCGATGACCGTGCAGAGAATCTATGAATCTCCGCGTGTCACCAAGCCTTACTCCGATCCGCAATGGGAACAGATCGAAGCTCTTGGCCACCAGGTGGATGTGGATCTGCAAATAGGCGACGTGCGCCTGACCATGGGTGGTGAGCCAACCTTTGTCTCTGTCGACGACCGCAATGGAAGCGAATGGGCCACCACCGCCATGAGCCCGGCCAAGCGCCGTCTCGCGGTAGAACTTCTGCTGCGCATGCGTGACCGCTTCTCTACCGGCGCGATGCTTCACTTCGGCCAGGGCAAGTGGTATCCCGGCGAGGCGCTCCCCCGCTGGGCGCTGGGCTGTTACTGGCGCAAAGACGAAGTACCCATTTGGGAAAACCAGAACCTTTTCGCCGAAGACGGCAAAGACTCGGGCTTAGGCTCCGAAGAAGCCCGCAGGTTCCTGGAAGCGCTGACTCGCCGTCTTCAAGTGAGTTCTTCGTCCATCATCACCGCCTATGAGGACATTTTCTTTCACCTGTGGAAGGAGCGGCGGTTGCCGGAAATCGTCGATCCGCTCGATCCCCGGCTCAAAGAATTTGCCGAACGCGCTCGCTTGGCGCAACTCTTTGAAAAAGCCGTGGAACAACCCGTCGGCTATGTCATTCCTCTCCGCCGCATCCCCACTCGTTCCGGCACACCGCGCTGGACCAGCCAGCCTTGGTTTCCCCTGGTAGAACGGATGTTCCTTACCCCTGGTGACTCGCCCATGGGGTACCGTCTGCCGCTCGAAGCAATGCCTTGGACCAGGCCGGAAGATGTCACCTACGATTTTGATACGGATCCCTTCCGCCGCCGCGACAAGCTGCCTCCGCGGCCGGAACGGGGCATGATCCTGTTCTCCAGCCCACCTCCCTCCGATGAGCCGGTGCCGGAGGCTGATAAGCGAAAGCCCAAGCCTGAGGAGGAGCGGGCGTTGACCCTGACCCGGCCCGCGCTTTGTGTGCAGGCGCGCGAAGGCAAGCTATATATCTTCATGCCGCCCGTGGACTACCTCGCGGACTACCTTGACCTGATTGCTGCCATTGAAGATACAGCCGCGCACCTTTCCATGCCGGTGGTCATCGAAGGCTATACCCCGCCTAACGACACCCGCATCTCGGTCTTCAAAGTCACGCCCGATCCCGGGGTCATTGAGGTCAACATTCAGCCTGCCGCAAGCTGGGACGCTTTGGTAGAAAACACCACCGCGGTGTACGAGCTGGCCCGTCAGACTCGCCTGGGAACGGAGAAGTTCATGCTCGACGGGCAGCACACCGGAACCGGCGGCGGTAACCACGTGGTGATCGGAGGCCCCACTGCCGACGACAGCGCGTTTCTGCGCCGGCCCGACCTGTTGCGCAGCATGGTGAACTACTGGCAAAACCATCCTTCACTTTCCTATCTGCTGTCGGGTTTATTCATTGGCCCCACAAGCCAGCATCCGCGGGTCGACGAAGGACGGATTGAATCACTTTATGAGTTGGAGATTGCCTTTGACCAGGTCCCGGAGCGAGGCAAGCCTGTCTCCACGCACACGGCCGACCGGCTCTTCCGTCATCTGCTCACCGATGTCACTGGAAGCACCCATCGCGCGGAATTCTGTATCGACAAACTTGACCCCCCGGAAGGCGCGGGAACCCGCATGGGCCTGCTCGAGTTGCGCGCCTTCGAGATGCCCCCTCATGCCCGCATGAGCCTCACCCAACAACTGCTGGTACGGGCGTTCATCGCCCAATTCTGGCGCAAACCCTACCGCCAGAAGCTGATTCCCTGGGGAACCAGTCTGCACGACCGCTTCATGCTTCCACATTTCGTGCAGCTTGATTTTGAAGACGTAATCGCCGACCTCAACCGCGCTGGATATGCCTTTCGCGTGGAGTGGTTTGCCCCCCACTTTGAATTCCGCTTTCCTTTCATCGGCTCGGTCAGTGCCCGTGGCATGCAGCTGGAGCTGCGCCACGCGCTCGAGCCCTGGAATGTTTTGGGTGAAGAAGCTTCCAGCGGCGGCACTGCCCGCAGCGTCGATTCCTCTGTCGAACGGTTGCAGGTCAAGGTGACGGGGATGGTCGACCACCGCTTCGCCCTGCTGTGCAACGGCCGCCCGGTGCCGCTTCATCCAACCGGACAGGCGGGAGAATTCATCGCCGGTGTCCGTTACCGTGCCTGGCAGCCCACCTCCTGTTTGCACCCCGACATCCCCATCCACAGTCCTCTGGTCTTTGACATTGTGGACACCTGGTCGAGTCACGCGATTGGCGGCTGCACATACCACGTGGTGCACCCTGGCGGGCGAGCTAACGAGCAATTCCCGGTAAACGCCTACGAAGCTGAAAGCCGTCGCCTGGCCAGGTTTAGCGGCGTTGGTCACACCCCCGGCCCCATTTCAATTCATCCGGAAAGACCGAACCTGGAATTCCCCTTGACGCTGGATTTACGAAGAGCCCCATGACGCACGACTTTAACCTCTGATGGGAATCTCCTTAAAGAATGCAGCACGAACAACTAAGCGCATGGCAGAAATACTGGACGACCCGCTACTGACCGCCGAATATCGCCAGGCCCCTGGCGTGTACGACGAAATGTGCGAAGAGCCCGGGATTCTTCGTCCTCACTGGGACCGCTACATTGCCTCCTTATCCACTCTCGGCAGCAAGGAACTAGCCCACCGCTGGCAAATCGCCCGCCAGCGAATTCGGGAAAACGGCGTTACTTACAACGTCTACGGCGATCCGCTGGGCACCGATCGCCCCTGGAGTCTGGACGCTGTCCCGCTGCTCATCCCGCCCGCGGAATGGAGCTACCTCGAAGCCGGGCTGATCCAACGCGCTCGCCTGCTCAACGCCATCCTGGCCGATCTTTACGGTCCCCAGAAGCTGCTTCTCAACGGCGATCTTCCCGCCGCGCTGGTATTCGGCAATCCTGCCTTCTGGCGTGCCTGTCACGATGTGCCCGTTCCAGGAGCAACCTACCTCCACCTGCTAGCCGTCGACCTGGCCCGCTCTCCCGATGGGCAGTGGTGGGTGATCTCTGACCGCACCCAGGCTCCTTCCGGCGCCGGTTATGCTTTGGAAAACCGTATCGTCATGGCGGAGACTTTCCCTGACCTCTTCCGCGAGGCACAGGTCCACCGCCTGGCAGGCTTCTTCCGCGATTTTCGCGAGACCATGCTGCGCCTCTCGCCTTCCGCACGCACTCATCCCCGCGTCGTGCTCCTGACTCCTGGGCCTCTGAACGAGACCTACTTTGAGCATTCCTATCTTGCCCGTTATCTCGGTTTCACCCTGGTGCAGGGAGCGGATCTCACCGTGCGCGAGAACCGCGTCTTCCTCAAGTCGCTCGAAGGCCTGCGCCCGGTGGACGTGATCCTGCGCCGTATGGACGATGGCTACTGCGATCCGCTGGAATTACGCTCCGACTCCTACCTTGGAATCCCCGGCTTGGTGGAGGCCGTCCGCTCAGGAAACGTAGCTGTCGCCAATGCCCTGGGCAGCGGCTTGCTCGAGACCTCGGCATTCATTCCCTTTCTCCCCGGTCTTAGCCGGAAGTTGTTAGGCGAGCGGCTGGCTCTACCCTCAGTCGCCACCTGGTGGTGTGGCCAACCCGCGGCCAACAGCTATGTTCGCCACAATCTCGATTTCCTGGTGATCAAGCCCGCGTATCCCGCCAAAGGAATGGAGCCGGTTTTCGGAGGCCGCCTCAACCCCGTCGAACGTTCCCGCCTTCTGGACCAGCTGCAAAACAGGCCCAACGAATTTGTCGGTCAGGAACTGCTCAACCTCTCCAGTGTCCCGGTCTGGTCGGACGGCGTCCTTGCCCCCCGCCGGGTAGTGTTGCGCGTCTACATCGCGGCTGCCGGGGACAGCTGGATCGTCATGCCGGGAGGACTCACCCGCGTTTCCCCATCCGCCGATACTCCCGTGGTCTCCATGCAGCACGGCGGCGGCAGCAAAGACACCTGGGTTCTTTCCCCTGACCCGGTCGACAATTTCACTCTCCGCCGCCCACGCGATTTGCCGGTAGAGCTGCATCGCGGCGTTAGCAGCGATTTGCCCAGCCGAGCTGCCGAGCACCTCTTCTGGTTCGGCCGGTATGCGGAGCGTTGTGAGCACCTGGCCCGGGTTCTGCGTTGCATTCTCTCTCGCATGACCGGGGAATCCTGGGGACCTGAGACCGTGGGGTGGCACTCTTTGATGAAGTTGTACGAGTGCCTGGAATCGCCCTATTCCCGCCTGGCTAAGGATGATCCGCAAGGCAAGCTCGATCAGCAGGGAGATCTGGAAAAGGAAATCCTGTCGCTAATTTTTGAAGAGCAGCGCAGTGACAGTCTCAATGCCAACCTCGGCCGTGCCACTCGTGCGGCGGCACAAGTCCGCGATCGCCTTTCAACCGACTTGTTGCGCATTGTGAGCCAGATGGGCAGCCTGGCGCGCGCCTCGGACCGGGTTGCCTGGGGCTATGTTTCGGCCGCGGACGCCTTGGCCGTCCTTAACAGCTGCATCCTGACCCTTGCCGCCTTGCGCGGAATCGAAGGTGGAAACATCACCCGCGGTCCCGGCTGGCATTTTCTCAACATTGGCCGCCGTATCGAGCGCTCGCTTCAACTCATCGAGCTGCTCCGTTCGATCGTGGTCCCCATGGACCCGGAAAATTGGCCGTCTTTGGAAATGCTGTTGGAGGTGGCGGACAGTTCCATCACCTACCGTTCGCGCTACTTCACCGTCCTGCAGGCCGCACCGGTGCTCGATCTCTTGATGAATGACGAAGCCAATCCGCGCTCTCTGGCCTTCCAGCTGAAAGATCTGGCTCGTCACTGTAGTGCGCTTTCCGGCATGCCCTCCGGATCGGGCTGGCCGGTCTTGAAGCAAAGGCAAATGGAGGCGGCAGCGGCCCGGCTGCTCCATGCGGACGTGGAACTTCTCTGCGAGACCCGAACCGGAACCAACCGCACCCAGTTGAATAGCCTGCTCGAAAACCTGGACACTGCATTGCCGGCCTTCTCAGAAGCCATCTCCAACACCTACTTCAGCCACGCAGAGATGGAGCGTGCGACCTGATGCTCTACCGTGTAAAGCACCAAACGATCTACGACTACCTGCAGCCGGTATCGGTTTCCCATCACGTAGTCCGCCTCACCCCGCGTGATCTGCGTGGACAGCGGCGCCGGGCCATGGACCTATCCGTCTGGCCTGTACCTCCCTCGCACGCGACGACTCATATCGACTACTACGGCAACACCGTGACGTCCTTCACCCTGCCCGAATCGCACAGCCGGATGAGCGTGGAGGCGATCAGCGAGTTGGAAGTCGATGCCCTCGCGCACCCCGTCTTCTCCGAATCTCCCGCCTGGGAAACAGTCCGCGACACGGCGCCGGGGGATTGTAGTCAGGAGGGCCTGGAGGCCTATCAATTTGTCTTCGACTCCATCCGCGTCTCTGCCAAGCCGGAGCTGGCAGCCTACGCCAGCGAATCATTTCCCCCAGACCGTCCGCTCCTCGAAGCCGTCTTGGACTTGACGGCGCGCATCCATCATGATTTCCGCTTTGACCCCAAGGCGACCGAGGTCACCACGCCCGTTGAAACCTTCTTTGAAAAGCGCCGCGGCGTTTGCCAGGACTTTTCCCATTTGCAAATCGCCTGCATGCGCTCGCTGGGGCTTCCAGCCCGGTACGTCAGCGGTTATTTGCGCACTCTTCCTCCTCAGGGCCGTCCCCGCCTGGTAGGAGCCGACGCCTCTCACGCCTGGTGCTCGGCATGGTGTCCCGGCTTTGGCTGGGTGGACTTCGACCCCACCAACAACTGTGTTCCCACGGATGGCCACATCACCTTAGCTTGGGGCAGGGACTACAGTGACGTCAGCCCCATCCGCGGAGTGCTCCTGGGCGGCGCCAAACACAGCCTGAAGGTCGGCGTGGACGTCATGCCCCTGGAATGATCCATTCCAGTCCTCGCTCCCGCCTGAAAGCAACACATCCCAATCGCAGCAGGTAAGCCACCACCCTCCCCTTGTCATACCGACCAGAGGGAGGGATCTGCAGTTCTTCCCTTGCAGCGATCGCCGGGTGCCCCATCCTTCGCGCTCTCTGCGAAGGGTGGGATAAACAAATGTCCCAGTGCCATTTTCCCAGGTCACCAGTCCAACAGAATTCCGGCATGAACGCCCGGCGCTGGTAGTCGCGTGTGGCTACGCCATGCAAAACTGAATGAACGGCGAAAATTCGCCCGGGAGAGATCGACTTGAAGTTAAAACCTCTGCTGCCTTTGCTGCTCCTGCTTACCGTATTGCCACTGCGCGCTGCGGATCCCAGCAACATCACCCGCGCCACCCTTTCCAACGGTTTGCAGGTAGTCATTGTGCGCAGCACCCTGGCGCCGGTCGTCACGGTGGAGTTGAACTTCAAAGTCGGCGGAGATGAAACCCCGCCCGGCTTCCCCGGCTCGGCTCATGCTGAGGAACACATGGCCTTCCGCGGCTGCACCGGCATGACCGCCGATCAAACCGCTGCCATCTACGCCCAGTTGGGTGGCCGCGACAATGCCGACACCCAGCAAAATGTCACCCAATATTTCACCACCGTTCCCGCCGCCGACCTTGACGTAGCCCTGCAGGCTCAGGCAGCCTGCCTGCGCGGTGTCGATGACTCCGAAGAAGAATGGGCCCACGAACGAGGGGCCATCGAACAGGAAGTATCCCGCGACCTCTCCAACCCCACCTACAAGTTTATCGATCGCCTGAACGGCGATATGTTTGCTGGAACGCCCTACGCGCACGATCCCCTCGGCACCCGGCCCTCGTTCGATGCCACCACCGGCGCCATGCTCAAGGCCTTTTACAAGCAGTGGTACACCCCCGGCAATGCCATCCTGGTGATCGTCGGCGACGTCGATCCAGCGGCCACCATCGCCAAGGTCAAAGAACTTTACGGCGACATTCCCAACCACCCCGTGCCAGAGCACCCAGCCGTCAATCTGACCCCGGTCAAGCCCGAGACCTTCACCCTGGACAGCAATCTACCTTACGTCCTGGGCTTCATCGCCTATCGCATGCCGGGCACCGATTCGCCTGATTATGCGGCAGCCCAGGTGCTGTCGGATATCCTGGCCAGCCAGCGGGCTGACGTCTATGGCATGGTGCCTGCCGGCAAGGCTCTTTATGCCGGGTTCGGCATTGCCGAAAACTACCCTAAAGCCAGCGTTGGCTTTGGCGAGATCGCGCTCCCTGCGGGCGCCGACTCCGCCGGCCCCATCAATGAATTGCGCCAGATCATCGAAGGTTACGCGCAGAAGGGCTTGCCCCAGGATCTTTTCGACGCCGCCAAGCGCAGCGAGATTGCCTCCGATGAGTTCCAACGCAACTCTATCCCTGGACTGGCTACCGCATGGTCGCAAGCGCTCACCGCCGAAGGCCGCAACTCTCCCGAGGATGACCTCGAGGCGATCAGGAAAGTGACTCTGGCCGACGTGAACCGGGTGGCCAAACAATACCTGGTCACCAACAACTCCATCACCGCCACCTTGAAACCGTCGCCTTCCGGCGAGGCAGTCGCAGCCAAGGGCTTTGGTGGGGAAGAGAAGGTGACCTCTGCCCCCACCAAGCCCGTCGTGTTGCCGGATTGGGCTAAGGGTTCACTTTCGCAGCTAAAGGTTCCGGCCGACTACATTGTCGCGTCCGACACGACTCTTCCCAACGGCCTTCGCCTGATCGTCAAGACGGACCACACCAGCCCCACCGTGACCGTAGTTGGCACGGTGAAGAACAATGCCGACCTGCAAACCCCTAAGGGAAAAGAAGGGGTGTCAGACGTTCTGGACGGCCTGTACTCCTATGGGACGACCACGCTGGACCGGCTGGCCTTCCAGAAAGCGCTCGACGACATCGCCGCCAACGAGACCGCTGGTTTCGACTTCTCGGTGCAGGTATTGAAAGAGAACTTCTCGCGCGGCGTGCAGTTGCTGGCCGACAACGAACTGCACCCTGCTCTGCCAGCCGAAGCCTTCTCTGTAGTCAAGGACCAGACCGTGCAGTTCGTTGCCGGCAACTTGAAGAGTCCTGGTTACCGCACCTCCCGTGCGCTGGATATGGCCTTGCTGCCATCAGGCGACCCTACGCTGCGTGAGGCGACTCCGGCCACGCTCGGTACCGTCACTCTTGACGACGTCAAGCAATATCACTCGACCACCGTGCGTCCCGACCTGACCACCATCGTGGTCATCGGCGACACCACCCCGGAAGAAGCCAAGGCAGTGATCACTAAGTGGTTTGGAGACTGGAAGGCGGACGGGCCGAAGCCGGATACCACTTTGCCTGCGGTTCCGGTAAACAAGGCTTCGGCTGCCAACGTACCCGACCCACAGGCGGTGCAGGATTCCGTCGTCTTGGCCCAGCAGTTGAACCTCAACCGTTTCGACCCTGACTACTATCCGCTGCAGTTGGGCAATCACGTCCTTGGCGGCGGCTTCTACGCCACCCGCCTCTACCATGATCTCCGCCAGGTATCCGGCTACGTGTACAACGTGGACGTCAGCATGGAGGCATCCAAGACCCGGGCCAGCTATAGCGTGACCTACGGCTGCGATCCGGACAAAGTCTCGAAGGCGAGGGCTTTAGTCCAGCGCGACCTGGACCAGATGCGAACCCAGGACGTGACCCCGGACGAGCTACACCTGGCCAAGGCCATGCTTCTACGTTCCATCCCCTTGGGCGAGTCAAGCGAAGAGGGAGTTGCCCAGGGTCTGCTGCACCGGGCGGTCATTGGCCTGCCCTTGGACGAGCCCATCGTGGCGGCGAAGAAGTACTACGAACTCAGTGCCGGTCAGGTCAAAGACGCCTTCGCCCGCCACCTTCGCCTCGACGACTTCGTCCAGGTAGTAAGGGGCCCCGCCCCCCAATAAGCAGCATGAAAACTTGTCTTGAATCGGGAACATGTCTTGTATCAGGGCAGACTTTAGTCGGGCTTTAGAGGGGACCTGCGGTTTCTTTTCCCCTGGAACTTTAGCCCCTTAGCAGGCCCCGGGTGCCCCATATCTCGCTCGTTTTTCGCGAGATGTGGGATACCACAGCTCTAGCCCCGGAGTGTTCAAGGAGTGCCAAACTGTTAGACTATAGGCAAGGCATCACCCGGTTGTCCTGCCTGCCATACCCAGCCAGCTCTAAGCAAGGCTAGTCAATCTCAACCAACGCCTTTCCGTGACCCGGAAGAATAGGAATTCCTCGCCCGTGAGCAAGCCCATTCGAAACATCGCCATCATCGCCCACGTCGACCACGGTAAAACGACGCTCGTGGATGCCATGTTGCGCCAGGCCGGCACTTTCCGTGCCAATGAAGCCCTGACCGAACGGGTCATGGACTCGAACGAATTGGAGAAAGAGCGCGGCATCACCATTCTTGCCAAAAACACCGCCATCCAGTTTGAGGACACAAAGATCAATATCGTCGACACCCCAGGCCACGCCGATTTCGGAGGCGAGGTCGAGCGCGCGCTCAAGATGGTGGACGGCGTCATGCTCCTGGTCGATGCCTCGGAAGGCCCCTTGCCCCAGACCCGTTACGTGCTGTCCAAGGCCCTGGAAGCCAAGCTCCTACCCATACTGGTAATCAACAAGATCGACCGTCCCGACGCCCGCCCTAAAGAAGTTCTGGACGAGGTGTACGACCTGTTCATCGATCTGGACGCGCACGAAGACCAGCTCGACTTTCCCGTGCTCTACACCAACGCCAAGCTCGGCACGGCAAGCACCTCGCTCGAAACCCCCGGCGAAAATCTGCAACCGCTCTTTGAAACCATCATCTCCACCATTCCGCCCGCCAGTGGAGACCCTGACGGACCCCTTCAGATCCTGGTCACCAACCTCGATTACTCCGACTACCTGGGTCGTCTTGCCATCGCGCGTGTGTTTAACGGAACCCTGCGCAACGGAGAAGAGGTGAACATCTCCAAGCGCGACGGTTCGCTGCTCAAGACCAAGATCACCAAGCTGTTCACCTTCAACGGATTAAAGCGCACCGACACGGACGAGACCCAGGTTGGCGATATTGTCGCCATCGCCGGGGTCACCGGAATCACGATTGGGGAGACCATCACCGGCATCGAAAATCCGGCGCCGCTGCCACTGATCGTCATCGACGAGCCGACCATTGCCATGCAATTCTCGGTCAACAATTCGCCCATGGCAGGGCGGGAGGGGCAGTTCGTCACCTCGCGCAACCTCCGCGAGCGTCTGGACAGGGAACTGCTTACCAACGTCTCCATTCGCGTCGAGGAGACTGGCAGCCCTGACAGTTTCAAAGTTCTGGGCCGCGGAGAGCTGCAGCTTGCCATCTTGATTGAGATGATGCGCCGCGAGGGCTTTGAGCTGATGGTAGGCCGTCCCGAAATCGTAACCAAGACAGTAGATGGAAAGGTAATGGAACCGGTCGAGCACCTCACCATCGACGTGCCGGACAATTTCGTCGGCACCGTCATCGAGCGCCTGGGACCACGGCGCGGCGAGATGGTGAAAATGCACAATCACGGTTACGGTCGTGTGCGTTTGGAATTCCGTGTGCCCAGCCGCGGCCTCATTGGTCTGCGCAGCGAAATGTTGACGGAGACCCGTGGCACCATTGTGATGAATTCGCTCTTTGACGGTTACATGCCTTACCAGGGAGAGATACCGCAGCGGCCTAGCGGCGCGCTCATCTCTGACCGCAACGGCGCCACCACTGCGTACGCGCTCAACGGACTGCAGGATCGGGGAGTGCTCTTCCTGACCGCCGGGGTAGAAGTCTACGAGGGCATGGTCATTGGTGAGCATTCCCGGGACAACGACCTGGACGTGAACGTGGTGCGCGAAAAGAAGCTCACCAACATGCGTGCTTCGAGTGCGGACGACGCCATCCGCCTGGTTCCCTTCAAGCCGATGAACCTGGAGCAGGCCATTGAATTTATTGCCGAAGACGAGCTTGTAGAGGTAACGCCGAAGTCGCTACGCCTGCGGAAGAAAATTCTCCAGGCCAACCGCCGTCCCCGCCGAAACCCCACGCCGGCCTAAATCGGCGAGAATGTTCGTCGAAGACAATTAAGGAGAAAGGACCGCAGGTCCCTCCACTACGCTACGCTCCGGTCGGGATGACAATTCTGTCGCGTGGTCGAATATTTCTCGTTGAACCTCTTGCAGCTACAACAGAATTGTCATCCCGACCGGAGCGTAGCGTAGTGGAGGGACCTGCGGTCCTTTCCATTGCTCTAAAGTTCCCCCTAAACCTTCTCCGCGATCGATTTTGCCTGGGTAAACAAATACAAATAATCCGGTCCGCCAGCCTTGGAGTCAGTTCCCGACATATTAAACCCACCAAACGGATGCGCCCCCACCATAGCGCCCGTGCATTTGCGGTTCAAATACAAATTCCCCACGTGAAACGCACGCCGAGCGTGATCCAGCTTTTCCCGCGAACTGGAATAAATCGCCCCGGTCAACCCATATTCCGTATTGTTAGCAATCTCCAGCGCCTCATCAAAATCACGCGCCCGGATCACCGCCAGCACCGGCCCGAAAATCTCTTCCTTCGCAATCCGCGCCGTCGGCGCCACATCCACAATCACGGTAGGTTCCACGTAGTAGCCGCCATCCGCGTTCGCAACCGCATGACCACCCGTTAGGAGCCGCCCCTCGCCCTTACCAACCTCAATATAAGAAAGAATCGTATCCATGGCTGAGCGGCTAACCACCGGTCCCACACTGGCGTTGGTCACCGGGTCGCCCACTTGCAAACTTTGTACCTTCTCCCGCACCCGCTCCACAAAAACATCGTAGATCGCATCTTCCACAATGGCCCGCGAGCATGCCGAGCACTTCTGCCCGTTGAAGCCAAAAGCCGAAGCCACCACGCCTTGAACCGCAGCGTCCAGATCGCCGTCCGCGCTGACGATGATCGAATCCTTGCCCCCCATCTCCAGGATGTCGCGCTTGATCCAGATCTGTCCTGGTCTCGTCTGCGCCGCGCGGGCATGAATATCAAGCCCTACATCCTTGGAGCCGGTAAACGCAATCAGGCGCGTCTTGGGATGCTCAACAATAGCGTTGCCAAACGTGCTTCCTGAGCCAGGGCAGAAATTCACTACCCCTGGGGGCATCCCCGCCTCTTCCAACACATCGAGGAATCGCGCCGCAATCGTCGGCGAATCGCTGGACGGCTTCAGGATGACGGTATTCCCGGTAACAATCGCCGCCGCAGTCATGCCCGCCATAATGGCAAAGGGAAAATTCCAGGGCGGGATCACCGCGCACACGCCCACCGGAAGATAAACCAGCTGATTGCGCTCGCCAGGATACTGGATCGGCGTCGTCGCCCCAGCCAGCCGCAGCGCCTCACGCGCATAGAACTCAAGAAAGTCGATGGTCTCGGCCACGTCCGCATCGGCTTCAACCCAATTCTTCCCCACTTCGTATGTCAGCCAGGCGCAGAACTCAAATTTCCGCTTGCGAATCAATTCGGCCGTCTGCAGCAGCAGCGCCGCCCGCTCTTCCACTGCGACGTACTGCCAGGTCGCAAACGCCTCGAGCGCCGCTGTCATCGCCCGTTCGGCGTGTTCGAGGCCAGCCTTCTGATGCACGCCCACCACCTGCGCCGGCCGCGCCGGGTTCAGTGACTGTATCTTTTCCGCGGTGCGTGATCGTTCTCCGCCAATGATCAGCTCATACTCGTGGCCGAGCTGGTCCCCAATCCGGGTGAGCGCATCCTGCATGGCATGCACGTTCTGCGCATCGCGAAAATCGATGAAAGGTTCGTTGTGGAAGGCGCCGCGAGGGGCAACTGGCTGGATCACTGTGCTGATTTGAGCGGTTGACATAACTGCTCAATTTTACTCTTTATCTCGTCGCTGTGAGCCGCTCTGTCTGTGCGGACATCTGGGCCGTCCGCTCCAGCTTGTCCCAGTTGAACGGCCGTCCATCAATTGCCCGCTTCACCGTCTTGAACAGGACCAACGAAAACAGCTGGCGATAGGCAAAGCGCTGCAGCCAGATATGGAACAGCAGCCACCCATCCCCTTTGTTGGCCGCGTGTTTGCGCTCCAGGCTGAAGGCCAACGCCGAAGTAACAAAGTCGATGATCAGGAAGGCAAGAAAGAAGGTCAGCAGTTTCTCGAAGTTAGCCGCGTTGGCTGCCTCCGGATGGAAGTGGCGGTCGATCAGGTAGTGCACCACTCCCGCAACAAACATCAGGTCGATAAACGGCGAAACCAGCGGCAACAAAATCTGGAAGACCAGGATATTGGGCAGGGCAAACAACCCCATCGCCTTGTTCTTGAGGAAGGCGGCCTGGTGCTTGTAAACCGCTTGCAAGGTGCCGAAAGACCAGCGGAAGCGCTGCCGCATCAGGCCGCGCGCCGTCGCTGGAGCCTCCGTGAAAGCCAGCGCACGATCCTCGTAGATGACCTTGTAGCCCTGTTCCAGCAGATTCATGGTCAGGTCGGCATCCTCGGCCACCGTATTGACGGGGTAGCCTCCACCTTGGCGTACAGCCTCCGTCCGCCAGGCCCCAATTGCGCCCGGAACCACCGTGACCACATCGAACAGGTCTAATGCTCTGCGCTCAAAGTTCTGGCTGGTGATGTATTCGAGCGCCTGCCAACGGGTCCACAGGTTGACCCGGTTACCCACTTTGGCGTTGCCCGCAATGGCGCCAACCTCCGGGTCAGCGAAATGACAAACCAGCTTCGACACCGCATCGGCTGCGATCACCGTATCGGCATCGATGCCCACATAAAACTCTTCTTCCAGACTGTCGACAGCGAAGTTGAGCGCCTCCGCCTTGCCTCCATTCGGCTTGCGCAGCACCGTGAGCATGCCCGCCGCGATCTCCTCCTTGTAGGCTTCGCGAGCCACCTCGGACGTCCTGTCCGGAGACCCATCGTCGATTACGATAATCCGCAGGTGGGGATAGTCGGAGTTCAGGACCGAGCGGATGGTGCGCACAATCACTTTCTCTTCGTTGTAAGCAGGGATCAGCACCGCAACGCGCGGCAAAAATCCTCCTGCCACTTCCGGAACGTGACGCCTCCTCAACCGATCGATCAAGGCAAAAATGCCCACCAGGATCAACCGCGCGCTCATCAATATATCGCCCAGAAAGAACAGGCTGACCACGAAGTGGTTGAAGAAAGCCCAGGCGAAGAAGGCAACCGAGTCCACCCGCGCCTGCCATCGCTCTTTGGAGTTGAGCGGCGGCATCACTTCCGCCCGTGTCTTCCCCATCAAGTCAGAAACCTGCTCGATGGCATAGCCGTGCGCGCGCAGCCCGTCGATCAACACCGGCAGCGCAGCCACCGTGACACTGCGATTGCCACCGCCGTCGTGCAGCAGGATGATGCTGCCGCGGAACTGCGGCTTGCTCTTCATCAGCTGCAATTGATCGAGCACGTCCTGCAGAATGCTTTGCGGCGTCATCCGCGCGCGCTCGTCCCAATCGTGGGTATCGATCTTGTTGCCGACGATGGTGTAGCCCATCTTCTGGATCAGGTACGCGGGCGCTGTCTGATCGTTCGTGTCCGGTTCCTCGTCAATATCATAAGGAGGCCGGAAAAACAGCGGCTTGACCCCCAGCTTGCTGCCAAACAAGCGTTCGGTAAGGTTGAGCTGCAATCGCACCTGTTCCGGGGATATCTCGCTGATGTCGGGATGCGTCCATGTATGGTTGCCGATCTCATGTCCCTCGGCCATCACCCGCTTCATCAGACTCACATTGTCCTGTGCCTGTTCGCCGATCATCATGAAGGTGGCGTGCACACCCTTTTCTTTAAGGATGTCCAGGATCTTGGGTGTCCACGTCGGATCGGGCCCGTCATCGAAACTGATCGCGACCACTCCCTCCTTGTACCCGTAATACTCGATGCTGTAGGGCGAGGGATAGGTCAGCATGTGCTCATCGGTCACGGTCCAGTTGTAGGAGTCCATGTCGATGGTGCGTGAGCCCGGATGCGGCTCTCCGGTGACACGCAAGATGTCGCCCTCGCCGTCGGAAACCACATCGTCGCCGGGCGGTATTTGCTTGAGCGACAAGGGCGCGGACATATTGCTGGGGTGATCCCAGATCGACCACAGCGACGGGTCCTCCTCGCCCAAACACCACAGCGCAAAGGTCTGTAGCCCCATCTGCCGCGCGGCGCGCAGCTCGTTCAATGCCGTGACCGCGTCGAGCATCCACACCTGGTGGCGCACGTGGGCGTCTTCGTCATCGTAGGTAAAATGCGGGTTCAGCTCATCCCCGGCCAGACGCACGTCCGCATTCGCTTCAGACGCCGACTGCCATCCGTCCTGTACCGAGGTGTCGTCGGTATTCAACACCCTTGCCGGGTGGTGTCTGCTCGCTAAAGACATCGTCCAGTTGTATCCGTAACTGCCGATGGAGCAGATCAGCTTCTCTTTGGGCACAATCGTGAGCACGTGCTTGAGATTGTTTTCAAACCAGTCCTGGGCCGCGATGGGTCCGGGCCCGCTCGTTTCCTCGTGCTGGTCGAAGTTCATCAACACGATCCCATCGGTGTTCTTGGCCAATTCTGCAAATTCGCTGTCGTCCGTACCAACACCTTGATTGATGTAGAGGCGCAGATTCTTGGGGTGCATCTGGCGATACAACTCCTCGATCAGGGAGTTGTAAAAGGGCTGCGCATCGTCGGGAAGATCCTCAAGGTCAAGCGAGATTCCGCGGTAGCTGGGGTTGGCGGCTAGAAAGATACCCAACTGGCGCTCCAGGTTTTTCCGCGCCGCCGGATCCTTCAGCATGGCAGCCACGCCTGGGTCCCATTCTTGCTTGAGCACGTCGTAGTTCTTGATCAGGGGAAAGATTTCCGTGTCTTCGTGGGCGGCGGCGATCAGGTCATGAATTTTGTTCTGCGGGTCGACGCCGTGCACTCCGTGTGCATCCACTACGTTGTAGACCCTTAGCGGCGCTTGTGCGATGGAGGCGCCCTGGAGCGTGCCGTCCTCCTTGGTCACGTACAGCCAAACTGGAAAGAGGTAGTCGATCTGGTGGATATGGCTCCTGAGCGAGGCGTAGCTGGCGGCGTCATCGTCGACGTAATAAGCCGCACGCAAGCCCTCGCCGCTGTTCAAGACAATCTCGGAAGGTTTGCGGCTCGTCTTGCGCCGTGCCGTCTTCAGATACTTGGCCTTGAGCGCAGCTGCCTGTTCCTGGATAGCCCGGTAGTTCCGTCTGGGAGTGGGCAGCAAGAGCTCGGGCAGCGGCTGATTCTTCACCACGTTGAGGGTAAACAGGACCAGAATCAAGGTAGAGAAGACCGCGACCGCATCCAGGATGCGGCGTAGGCGTTTCCATCGTTTGCGCTGCGGATCGAAGAAGATCTGGCGATTCATGGCCTGCAGAAAGCTTACAGGAACCCAGCGCGAGGGTGCTTTTTAAGCTTGGGCCCCATCCCGAACTTGGAAATGTTTTTCCCAACCACCCCGTATGGGATCCTGTTGCATGCCTTCGCTCTTCACCTTGGTGGTGCTCGCCGCCGGAGCCGCTTTACGTCTGTGGTTCATTCACGTCCACCCAACGGTGCAGGGTGACTCGCTTCTCTACGGAGACATTGCCGCCAACTGGCTCCACCACGGAATCTATGGCCACTCCGTGGGCCACGATTCGGGCTTAACCACGATAGAACCCACCCTGGTCCGCCTGCCCGGCTACCCTGCATTTCTGGCCTTGTGCTTTGCTCTTTTCGGCACCGCAAACTATCGTGCCGTGGTGTATATCCAGGCATTCATTGACTTGGGCACCTGCCTGCTCATCGCAGGGCTGGCCAGGAAACTAGGCGGCCCACGATCCGCCCGCGTCGCTCTGCTCTTGGCAGCCCTTTGTCCTTTTACGGCAAATTATGTCGCCTTTCCGCTCACCGAGACCCTCTCCATTCTCTGTGTCGCCTTAGGTTTTCTCGCCTTGGCGGAATTGCTCGAACGCCCGCGGCCCTTATGGACAGTCCTCCTCATTTCATCCTGGAGCTATGCCGCTCTGCTACGTCCGGATGGCGCCCTTCTGGCGGTAGTCCTTTGGACGGCGCTCCTGGTGTATGGCCGCCATCAATGGGGGCTGCAAAAAACCGTGCGCATCGCGCTCCTCACCGTCCTGCTCTCACTCCTGCCCTTTGTGCCCTGGACCATCCGCAACTGGCGTACTTTCCATGTCTTTCAGCCCCTGGCGCCGCGTTACGCCAATGATCCCGGAGAGTTCGCCTCTCCCGGCTTTGTCCGTTGGGTGAAGACCTTTACAGCGGACTTCACCACCACCAGCGAAATCTACTGGAACGGTAACAGCGACCGTATCGATCCCGCCAACCTGCCTGCTCGCGCCATCGACAATGCGGCGCAAGCCGAACAGACCCGGGCGCTCTTGCAGGATTACAACGCCATCACCACCCTGACGCCCGCGCTCGACGACCGTTTTGCCCAGTTAGCCCAGGAGCGCATCCGTGCCCATCCCTTCCGTTATTACCTCATCCTCCCCCTGTTGCGGCTGGCGGACATGTGGCTTAGCCCTCGAGTGGAAACGATCAACGGCCACCTCCGTTGGTGGCAATATTCCCAGCATCCAGCAGAAACCTGGCTTGCCATCGCTTATGGCTTGCTCAACCTGGCCTATCTTTCGTTGGCCTTCCTGGGAGTGCTGCGCTGGCCTCGAATGGCGGGCGCTATGGTGGGCCTGATCCTCCTGCGCAGCTTGTTGCTCGCGACCCTGGAGGCTCCGGAATCACGCTACACCCTGGAGTGTTTTCCGTTGTTGATCGTGCTCGCCGCCGGCTATCTTTCGACGATTGTGCTGCCAGGCAGCGGCTTGATCTGGAAGACACTCGCCGGCAGGGGCACATTGTAGTGAATGTTGCTGTAAGTGGCCGTGCGCTTGTCGCCCGAAGGCTGGTAGAAAACCTGCTTGTAGCTGACGCTGCGGGTTGGATCGACCCAGATCGTCACGTGGGTGAACATGTCCAGGACCTTCTGTTCCTTAGGAACCAGGTCCAGCTTGGCTACCGAAACTCCATCGATTTTTTCCGTGCCCTGCAGGCTTACCTGCCAATTGGTCACCAGGTCAGTTCCGCTGCCGCCGAATCCCAGGGTTAGAAAACTCTCCCACTGGCCCTTATTGGCTCCCGCTTTCATGACGGTCAACTGCTTGATCGTGGGCTCGTAGAGCTGGACTCGGCCGCCGTCATACACCACCGTTTTCGGCGCTGGCTTCCCGTTATCTTGCTTGAGCTCGGCAGTCATGCGGGTTACTTCCTTTTTGCGCTCAAAGTAAATCGTGCCTGTCTGTATATCGCTTTCCTGAACCACAGCCGTGTACTGATCCCAGGCAAAATCCGTCTGGGCGCTCAAGAACTTTGCTGCCGCCGCGTCCAGCTGCGCCAGCACCTGCGCCAGGCTTGCACTCTGCGCCCGCACTTCGGCGGGCAGCAAAATCAGCCACCCCAGGCACAGCAGCGCAATGGTCTTTCCCGCCTTCACCATGAATCCCCTCATCCTGAACCCTGCCGCAGACATAAAGATGTGGTCAGCAGTTTCGCAATCGGTGTAGACCGGAGCGACAGGCCTTGTCGTGGTTTTCTCTCAAGGAAAACCATTCCTCGCGATCTTTGCCAGACCACCGTAATTGCGAAACTGCTCTACCGGTGCGCCCACACCCGGTACTGGGTCACTCGCCCGCTGGCATCCTTCTGCTCCCGGTAACGATCGATCGCCACTGGGCCGGAGATAGCCTGGATGCGCTGCAACAACTCCGCCTTCAGCTTTTCGTCATTGCTGGAGTCAGGCAACTGGTCGGCGCCTATCTGGTAGGTCCACGCGTTGGGTCCATCGGTCCGCACCAGGATGTCTTTCGTCGAGGTCAGCGTCTCCTGCGGCCGATCCTTGTAATTGATCAGACGCGGCGAAACAAAAAGAAAGACCAGGATCAGCGTCACCATCACGTCGTAATGGAAGCTGCCACGCGGATAAGTCCAGAACAGGTAACTCTTGAGAATGCGCTGCAATTCTATCTTCCTCGAATCACTTCTTCGCCGCCCATATATGGCTGCAATGCTTTTGGTATGCGCACCGAACCGTCCGCCTGCTGATAATTTTCCAGGATGGCCAGCCAGGTACGCCCGATCGCCAGTCCGCTGCCGTTGAGTGTGTGCACCAGCTCATTCTTGTTCTTGCCCTGAGGCTTATAGCGGATATTCGCGCGCCGCGCCTGGTAAGCCTCGAAATTGGAGCAGGAGGAAATCTCCCGGTACAGCCCCTGCCCCGGAAGCCACACTTCCAGGTCATAGGTCTTCGATGAAGACGCCCCGGTATCCCCCGCACACAGCAGAACTTTGCGATAGGGCAGTTCCAATCGCTGCAGAATGCTCTCCGCATGACCGGTCAGCTTCTCATGCTCGTGGTCTGATTGATCGGGCCGGGTGAACTTCACCAGCTCTACCTTCTGGAACTGATGCTGGCGAATGATGCCGCGCACATCCTTGCCATACGAGCCGGCTTCGGAACGGAAGCACGGGGTGAAAGCCACCAGGCTTACGGGCAGTAGCGCCTCTTCCAAAATCTCGTTGCGATAAAGATTAGTGATCGGTACCTCGGCGGTGGGGATCAGGTATAGGTCTGTCCCCTGGCACTTGAAGAGATCCGATTCGAACTTGGGCAGCTGCCCGGTGCCAAACAAGGAGTCGCTATTTACCAGGAAAGGAGGCAGCACCTCCAGATACCCGTGTTCCCGGATGTGAACATCGAGCATAAAGCTGGCCAGCGCTCGCTCCAGCCGAGCTCCCAGTCCCCAATAAACAGCAAAGCGCGCCCCGGAAATTTTCGCCGCCCGCGGCAGGTCCAGGATGCCCAACCCCTCGCCCAACTCCCAGTGCGGCTTAGGCGCAAAATCAAACGCCGGTTGCCGGCCCCAGCGCATCAGCTCGACATTGTCCGCCTCGCTCTTTCCCGGCGGCACGCTGTCCTGGGTCAGGTTAGGAATGGCCAGCAAAAGATCCCGCATGGCCTCTTCTGCTTTCGCCGCGCTGCGCTCCAGCTCTTCGGTTTCCTGCTTCAGCTCCCGCGTCTGGTCGATCACCGCTGCCACCTGGGCCGAGTCCGCGCCTGCCTTGCGGCTGCGCGCCACCTCCTGGCTCAGCTTGTTGCGCTCTGCCTGCAGGCCTTCGGCCTGGGTAATCCGCGAGCGCCGCTCCTGATCAAGTTCGCGGAAATTCCCCAGCAACGCCCCCGGGTCCATGCCCCGTGCGCGAAGTTTCTCCTCTACCAACTCCAGGTTGTTCCGGACAAAAGCTAAATCGAGCATACCTCTCTACTTTACGTTAGTACTTCCAGCTCATGTCAGCATCGGCGGGAGCGGTCTTCTGGATACGCTCCATGATCTTGGGCAAATACATAGTGTTGTAGTGCAGGCGAGAGAGAGCGTTGGGCAGGTTAGGGTCGCCATTCCAGCAGTGCTCGGCCCGGTCGCTATACTTCACCTCGCCCTCATATGGAACTCCGTGGCCCGGAGTGCCCGTTTTATCCAGAAAGTCCTGCATCAGGTAGACCGCGTCGTTGAGGAAGTAAGTATCGGCGGACCCAACGTAAATGTGGAGTTTGCCTTGCAGCAGCGGGCCCAGCTTGTCCCAATCCTTCTGCAAAATCGCGTCCAGGTCGTAGTGGTCGTGCCAATACGCGGCAACCTGGTGGTCGATCACCCCGGTTTGCTTGTCGAAAATCTGTGCCGGGTATCCGTCCGGCCCGGCTGGACCATACACCGCCTGCCAGATGTCGAACTGCTCTCCCGAGCGTCCGTGATCACCCAGGGCAGCTTCATACGCAACATTGTTCCGCATGGAGATCAGCGTCTGCCCCAGGTAGTTCCGCATGGCCGGCTGCTCCACCTGCTTTTGCGCACCTTGGAGATAAAAGAGGTTGTCCTGCTTGTACAGGTCGGCCGTCATGTACGCATGAAAGTCAACCGGGTCGGGACAGGCGACAAAGGCTCCGTTGTAGTCGTTGGGATAAAACATCTGCACCGCCAGCGATTCCCACCCACCCGTCGAGCCGCCATAGACAAAGTGCGCCCAGCCCCCGGTCAAACCACGAAACTGTTTTTCGATAGCCGGCAGCAGCTCGGTCTCGATCGCGTCCCCGTATGGCCCCAGGTTGGCTGAATTGACCGCATAGGAATCGTCATAAAACGGGTTGGCATGCTGAATTTTGACCACCAGGATGCGCGGAAAGCCGGGAGAGATCCACTGCTGATACTCCTTGTAGGCCTCCTCCTGCTCGATGTGGTTATATCCGGAAAGGTGGAACCGGTCGGAGTAGTCCGGCTTCAGTTCAGGGTCCGGCGGCGTGGTGCGAAAGTCGTCCATACCGCTCACGAAATGGTCGTGAAAGACAGCCATAGGGAAGTGAGCGTTCGGGTGCTCATCGAAGCCCTCCGGCACCAGCACAATGGCCGACAGGTACATCGGCGTGCCCCAGAATTTCGTTAGCAAATCGCTCTGAATGCGCAGGTGGCGGATGTACTTCGTGTCCGGCTCGGGCTTGATGGGCGGGATCGTTTCTGTCAGCTGGATTCGAAGCTTGGTCCGGCCGTCGATATGCACTTTGACCGGCTTGGAATAAAGATTGCCTGGGGCCAGGTTCCAATGTTGGCCTTCGCCGCGGTCTGGCGCCAGCTTCACCGTGGTGCCGTTTGCCCGGTGGAAGGTCTGGTAGATATTCAGCACTGCCTGCACGAAGTAATCGCCGGGAGGCACTTTGCTGAGCGAGCGGATGGGATATCCGGGAGCCTCCGCCGTGATGGTCACCGCTTGGCCGGGGGCCAATCCATCGACCGTCGTGCCAAAAACAATTTGCGACAGCAATGTGTCGTTGATCTGCATCCGGGGTTCCGCGGAAGGGTCCGTCGAGAGCAGGAGCAATACCCGTCCATCGAGCGCTTTGGAGGACACGTTCGATGGAAAGCTGACCGTAATCTGGGCACGAAGGGGAGCGATGGTGGCCAGAAACCCGGCCAGGAGCAAGAAAAGAGTACGACGCATACATCCAGCCTACCCCGTGCACACTTCGACTCACAAAAACCGCGCCCCGGTCTCTGGGGCAATATGTTTTGCGATACTAATCCCAGCCACATGTTCACCCCCAGACGTTGTGTCTTGAAGTTGCTCCTGGCTTTTTTGGTTGCCCCGTTAGCATGGGGAAGCGCCTACGACGCCCATCCCAAACTGGTTGTCGTGGTGGTGGTGGATCAGCTAAGGGCCGACGCCCTCGACCGCTACCGCTCTGACTTCAAGGGCCGCGGGTTCCGTCTTTTCCTCGACAAGGGAGCCTACTTCGAAGATTGCTACTACGACTACGCCAACACCAAGACTGCTCCTGGCCACGCCACGTTGGCGACCGGAGCCTACACCGACGGCCATGGCATTTCGGCGAATTCGTGGTGGGACCTGACCCGTAACAAGACGCGTCCCATCACCTCGGTGGAGGATGAGCGCTACCGCATCCTGGGCGCCGTGCACGCCGGCAAGGAGCCGGGAGCCTCCCCACTCAATCTCCGTGCCTCCACCGTGGGCGACTCGCTCCGTCTCGCGACTCAGGGCCAGGCTAAAGTCTTTGGCGTTTCCCTCAAAGATCGCGCTGCCATCCTGCCTGCCGGCTACTCCGCCAATGGAGCCTACTGGATCGAGCCCGCCTCCGGCGCCTTCATCACCTCCAGCTACTACATGGAAGGCCTCCCCGACTGGGTGACCGCCTTCAATACCGGAGACCGCGCCACTCAGGCTGCACAGGAAGCCGGTGTCCCCGATACCAAGCAGTTTTATGAGCAGGTCGGCTCCACCCCAGCCGCCAACTCCTACGAACTGGACTTCGCCCGCGCCCTGATTACCGGCGAGCAACTCGGCAACCATCCCGTCACCGACCTGCTCTTCATCAGCCTTTCTGCCAACGATCTGGTCGGCCACCGCTACGGGCCAGACTCACCCCAGGCCCGGCAGATGGTTGACACCCTTGATGTTCAGCTGGACACCTTCTTTACCTGGCTGGACAAGAACATCCCCGGCGGCCTGGTCAACACCTGGATTGCCCTCTCCGCCGACCATGGAATCGCGCCTGTTCCCGCCACCGCATTGGCGCTCGGCATGCCTTCAGCCACCATCGATATGGGCAAATTCACCGCCAGCCTCAATGAAACGATGAACGCCAAATTCTCCCCGGGAGAAAAGGTGGAATACCTGCTTCCACAACAGGAACTGCCCTACCTGTCGCTCAACCGCCCAGCCTTCGAAGTAGCCGGCATCAATGAGCAGGAAGCGGAGCAGGCCATTCAGCAGGCGGTGCCTGCGGCCGTTGCTGCTCTCGCCCCACCGCCGGGTGAGGCCGCGCCGGTCGCGTTCCCTCCCGTTGCTGCCCCGCTGCCCACGCTGCCTCCGCTGTCTAAGACCCTGCCTCCTGTGAAGCCTTCAGCCGCTGCGAGGCAACGCCTGCGCGCTCGTTCCGCCGTTGCCGTCCCTCCTCCGAGTCCTCCTCCGCCTCCACCGGTTCGTCTGGCAGCTACTCCTGAGGTGGTGCACACCTATACTCGGGAGCAGCTTGCCTCCGGGGCGCTGCCGCCCTCGGAGTGGGGACTGCTGTTGGCCCACAGCTACAGCCCCAACGGCGGTTGGTACGTCATGGTGATTCCGGCTGCCTATCAGATGCAGACACTTCCCGCCGGCGGCACCACTCATTTCAGCCCCTGGTCTTATGACCGGCACGTTCCGCTGGGGTTCTTTGGAGCACCCTTCACCCCCGGTATTTACCATGGCCGGGTACAGCCGGTAGACCTGGCTGCCACCTTGGCGTCCCTACTCGGGTTGACGCAACCCTCGGCCTCGGTGGGCACCGTGCTGACCCAAGCCATCCACAATGTGCCATCCGTCCCTGCGACGAGGGTGAGTCGAGCCGTGCATGCGGAGGGTCCGCCCAGCCCGTGAAGCCTGATATGAGCGTTCGTTTTGCCGGCATGCTGCTGCGCAACCCGATCATTGCTGCCAGTGGAACTTTTGGCTACGGGGTGGAATTTGAAGATGTTGTGTCCATCGACCGTATTGGCGGCTTTGTCACCAAGGGGCTTTCGCTTGAGCCCATGGCGGGAAACCAGGCGCCGCGCCTGATCGAGACCCAGGGTGGCATGATCAACGCCATCGGCCTGCAGAACATTGGGGTCAAGGCTTTCATCGCAAAAAAGCTTCCCGCGCTGCGCCCGCATTCCGGCACTGCCTGCATTGCCAACATTTTTGGCTACGAGATACGCGACTATGTTGGGGTCATCGAAGCGCTCAACCACGCGCCTGGCATTGCTGCCTATGAGTTGAATGCGTCTTGCCCCAACACCCAGCATGGCGGCATGGTTTTTGGCACCGATACCGGCATTCTTGACCAGTTGGTCACGCGTGCCAAAGCAGTCGCTCGGCGGCCTTTGATAGTGAAGCTTTCGCCCAACGTGACCTCGATTGCGCAGATGGCCAGGTGTGCTGAAAATGCCGGTGCGGATGCGCTTTCCCTCGTCAACACATTTCTGTCTTTGTCGATTGATGTAGAGAGCCGTCGCCCGCGCATTGCCAACAACACGGGTGGCCTTTCCGGCCCGGCCATCAAGCCGATTGCGGTGCGTATGGTCTACGAAGCCGCTCAGGCTGTCCGCATTCCAATCTGTGGTCTAGGGGGCATCACCACGGCGGAGGATGCAGTGGAATTCCTGTTAGCAGGGGCGACGGCGGTACAGATTGGCACTGCCAGCTACGCTGACCCGCGGGCCGTGCAGCGCATCGCCGAATCGCTTGAGCGCTGGTGTGCCCGTCACCACATCTCGAAGGTCAAGGATCTAATCGGAGCCGTCGAGATAAACTAAGGCGTGTCGGCACCCAGCGCAGCCCGCTCGTCCTTCCCCGCCCCAGTTTTCGCGGAATAGCTGCTTCCTGCTCTGTCCATCCAAGTCGCTAATCTTCCGAAACGTAGCCGCCCTCCCATTGTCATCCCGAACCGGAGCGGAGTGGAGGGATCTGCAGTTGTCGCGGATTAGCGGTTCTACCCTCCCAAAAAGCGAAAGCCCCTGGCACCAGGGGCTTTCGCAAACACCAAACTCAACTACGCCACGTTCCTCATCAGCCGCTCGCGCAATTCTTCAGGGATGCGATCCTGCAGCACCCGTGCCTGCGCCAAAGCGACTTCTGCGAGATAAACCGGCGCCGGGGTGGCTACTGCCACCAACACCCAAACCATCAGTGAGAACAACAACCCTGCAATGGCTGCTGCCTGCAGGCTCAGCACAATGGACATCGACCCCAAATGCAGGTCCACCAGGGCCCAGTGCTGCAACGGCTGCACCCGGTGAATCACCGCCAGGCCGAATAAGAAAGCCGCGATCGACACCGAACTCAGCCCGATCAAAACTACGTCAATCGTGCGATGCAAGCTTTGCCGCTTGCGGCAATGTGCACATTCCACCAGATGCTGCTCGTAATCCCGGCGCATTTCAGGAGTAATTCCCGAAATGTCATACCTCCAGCTGGAGAGTATGTCGCCGACCACCCGATCCGTGCATGCTGTCATTGGCATCGTTTATCTTTCGCTCGCGAACACTATAGTAACATTGTCTCTGCTGTCCCCAAACCTGGAACTTACTCGATTATAAGCAAATAGGCTCGAGCGGCGCATCCTGCTGGGCCAGAACCAGCTTATTGGCCAGCAGGCTCATCCGGTCACGCAGCGCCCTCTCCGCCGTAACTCTTGCCAGTTCAGGCAGGTTGTTACTCTCTGATAGATGCGCCAGAACTACATAAGACGCGTTTCCATCGTAGTTCTTCTGGAGAAAATCGGAGGCAGCCTCATTGGATAAGTGTCCCACCCGTGACATCACCCGTTGCTTGACTGACCAGGGATAGGGTCCATCGCGCAACATCTCCAGATCGTGGTTACTTTCGAGCATAAGAACATCACAGTTGCGGATTGCCATCTTTACGTTAGGCGGCATATACCCCAGATCGGTAGCAATGGCCATGCGCACGCCGTCCGCTTCAAAGACGAACCCTACCGGATCGGCCGCATCATGAGGAATCGTGAACGGGGTAACGACAATGTCCCCAATCGAAAACCCGCTGCCGGCCGAGAAGTACTCGACTCCAGGCAAGCTGCAAGGATCTTCCGCTTTTTCGGCAGGCGTTTTTTCTACTTCCTCCACGCAGGGAGGCTGTTGCCGCAAGGCCAGCCAGGCGGCGTAGGTCAACCGTTTCTGTGGCATCATCCAGCGCATCCAGGCACGGTGCGTTGCCTGGGTAAAGTAAACCGGCACACCCAGTTTCCGCGCCAGCACAGCTACACCCTGCACATGGTCTTGATGTTCGTGGGTGATCAGCAGGGCATCGAGGGCCGCCGGATCCTCGTTGGCCATCTGCATCCGCTTCAACAGTTCGCGGCAGGAGAGCCCAGCATCCACCAGGATGCGCGTCCGGCTGCTGGCGACAAGTGTGCTGTTCCCCTTGGACCCTGAGGCCAGCACCGTCATCCGCATCATCCCAGAAGCATATCGTGTCTTCGCCCTATCTTCCTGTTGATAAACGGCCTCTTCCGGTAAAGGTGCCAGCCGCGGTACCCCTGATTCTCAATATCGATAAAACCCGCGCCCCGATTTGCGTCCCAGCCACCCCGCATCCACCATGCGTACCAGCAGCGGGCAGGGACGGTACTTCGGATCACCCAGCCCCTCGACCAACACCCGCATGATGTCCAGACACACATCGAGCCCGATAAAGTCGGCCAGCGCCAATGGGCCCATGGGATGGGCCATCCCCAGCTGAAACACCTGGTCCACCGCCGCCGGTGTAGCCACCCCTTCCATCACCGCGAACATGGCCTCGTTCAACAAAGGCATCAGCACGCGATTGGATACGAACCCGGGCGCGTCATGCACCTCGACCGGCGATTTCCCCAGCGCTTCGGCCAACGCCTTCACCTGGGCGAAGGTTTCATCCGTCGTCTCCAGACCCCGGATCACCTCCACCAGCTTCATGACCGGGACAGGGTTGAAGAAGTGCATGCCAATCACCTGCTCTGGCCGCTGGGTCTGCGCCGCCAGCCGGGTGATCGAAATCGATGAGGTGTTTGAAGCCAGGATAACCTCCGGCTTGAGCACCGAATCCAGCTCGGAGAACAGCTCCTGCTTTAGCGCAAAACGTTCCGGCGCTGCCTCGATGACGAAGTCGCATATCCCCAGGTCGCTGCCCTGCAAGGTGCCCTTGATTGCGCTCAGCGCGACCTCAGCCTCCCCCGCGGTCAGTTTCCCCTTACCCACCTCCCGCTCCAGGTTCTTGCGAATCGTTTCCAGCCCGCGATCCAGAAAGCGCTGCTCCGCTTCGCACAGCAGCACTTGAAATCCGCTGCGCGCGAACACATGCGCAATCCCATTGCCCATGGTCCCGGCGCCGACCACTCCCACTACTTTGATTGTGCTCATTGGTTTTAGCTTAGGCTCTACCCGACCGGATTATCGGGCTCGCACCAGCACGCAAGTGATGTTGTCCCGGCCACCCGCCTCATTCGCGGTTTTGATCAACTCGGCGCACGTCTCTTCCAGGTCGGATGCGTCGCCGAGAATATCCGCAATACAATCGTCATCCACTTCGCGCATCAGGCCGTCGGAGGCCAGCAGGTACAAGTCGTCGGGGGCCACCACAAACTCGATCACGTCGGCGTCAACTTCATCCTGGGTGCCTACTGCCCGGGTGATGACATTGCGCATGGGAGAAGTCTCCGCCTGTGCCTGGGTCAGCTGACCCAGCCGCACCTGCTCGTCCACCAGCGAGTGGTCATGGGTCAAACGTTCCAGCCGGCTCTCGCGAAACCGGTAGCACCGGCTGTCGCCCACGTGGGCGACCCAGGCATGGTCGCCCCTGGTAGCCATGGCCACCAGGGTAGTGCCCATCCCCGCCCGGGCGGGATCCTGCTCCGCGCTGTGATGCACGCTGTGGTTGGCTTCGTCGACCGCGTGTTGAAAGGTTTCCCGGGTCAATGGACCCTGGTTCATAGCCCGCAGCATGGCCTCGACCGCCATGCGGCTGGCGACTTCTCCCGCAGCTGCTCCCCCCATGCCATCGCACACCACAAAATTGCAGGCGCCTTCGCGATTATTGAGGCTCAGTCCGTAGAAGTCTTCATTGGATTTCCGGGTCCGTCCCTGGTCGGACGCACCGGCTGCCTCATATTCCAGCACTCTCTGCTGCTTCTCTGGCATCAGCATTCCCTGTGAGCACATTAATTGTGCCACCATAATCTGTCCCGGTCCCGGCGTAAAGCAGCATTTGGGATTTCCCAGGGCTGTCCACAGGGGCAACAGCAGAGACTAGCTTGCCAGACCCAGATCTTTCAACTGGTGAAGCGAAAAGATTTGCCGGGCGCCTGTAGCCCGGTCGATCATGCTGGCCGTCAAGCCCGCCAGCAGCGTCCGGTAGGTCGCCTTGAGGTGAAAGGGGGTGCTGCTGGTCACCACCGATAAGCGGTGGGCCAACCCCTCCCAATGGTCGAAATGTGCCCGGCGCGGCTCGCCCGGGCCCTCGGGCAGGGCAATCAGCTCAACCTTGTGGCCCCCGGGATTCCCCGGCTGACTTTCCACCAACCGCAACTGGAGCGAATAGAACATAGCTTCTTGATTGTTCATGGCACCCTGCGGGAGAGAGATTTATTGCCTGACCTAGCTAAACACGGGTGGGTGCGGAAACCCAAGCAGCAGTTGCAGGTCTATGACTCTTTGGTGGGAGTCGCCCGGGTTTGGGTTACCGTCTCGAACGTGCCGACGGTAACTAAGGTTCAGGAGACACTCACTTCTTCGTAGATGCCTAAAACCGCCCGCATGGCGTCGCAAATCTCCCCTAGCGTGGCGTAGGCGCGCACGCACTCGAGCAGGTAGGGCATGGTATTGGCGGAGGACAGCCGGCCGCGCCCGGATCGAGGCTCGAGCGCCAAAGCACTGCGAAGCGCATCCAGGCTGCGCTCGACCGCTTCATTTGATCGGCGGGCCCGCAGCCGCGCCAGCTTGGCCGTCTGCCATTCCCTCACTGACTCTCCGATGCGCAGGATCTCTGGCGGCTCTTCTTCCATCACATATTCGTTCACTCCGACGATGACTTTCTGACCCCCTTCCACCGCCCGCTGGTAGGCGTAGCTGGCGTCCGCAATTTCCTTCTGCGGAAAGCCGCGCTCGATGGCCGAGACCATCCCGCCCATCGCGTCGAGTTTCTCAAAGTAGGCGAACGCGCCTTGCTCCATATCCAGGGTCAGCCGTTCGACAAAGTATGAACCGCCCAACGGGTCGACCGTATTGGCCACGCCCGATTCATAGGCCAGGATCTGCTGTGTGCGCAGGGCGATTCGGGCGGCTTCTTCGGTAGGCAGGGCGAGCGCCTCATCGAAGGCGTCGGTATGCAGGCTTTGCGTGCCTCCCAGCACGGCGGCCAGGGCCTGGACCGCCACCCGCGCGATGTTGTTCTTGGGCTGTTGCGCGGTCAGAGATACGCCTGCCGTCTGGGTATGGAACCGCATCCAGTGTGAGCGCGCATCCTGGGCGCCGAAACGCTCTGCCATCAATCGATACCAAAGCTTGCGCGCCGCCCGGAATTTCCCGATTTCCTCAAAAAAATCGTTATGCGCGTTGAAGAAGAAGCTCAAACGCGGCGCAAAATCGTCGACCTGCAGCCCCCGGCGCAGTGCCCACTCCACGTACTCGACCCCGTCATACAACGTAAACGCCAGCTCCTGCAGCGCCGTCGATCCTGCTTCGCGAATGTGATATCCGCTGATCGAGACGGGATTGAACCGGGGAGCGAACAGCGAACCGAACTCGATGCTGTCCACCACCAACCGCATCGAGGGTGCGGGAGGAAAGATAAATTCTTTTTGCGCGATGTATTCCTTCAGGATGTCGTTTTGCAGGGTGCCTGCGACTTTTTTCCAATCGCCGCCCTGCTTTTCGACCGCCACCAGGTACATGGCCCAGAGCACATTTGCCGGTGAATTGATGGTCATGGAAACGCTGGTCTTTTCCAGATCAATCGCGGCGAACAGTGTTTCCATATCCTCGAGTGAATCGATGGCCACTCCGCACTTGCCCACTTCCCCTTCGCTTTCCGGAGCGTCGGAGTCGTAGCCCATCAGGGTAGGCAGGTCGAAGGCGACGGACAGCCCGCCGCCGCCATTGGCCAGCAGGTAGCGATAGCGGGCGTTGGTCTCTTCCGGGGTAGCGAAGCCGGAGAATTGGCGCATGGTCCAGAGCTTGCCGCGATAGCCGGTGCTATGGATGCCGCGGGTGTAGGGTGGTTCGCCGGGAAGACCGGGGCTAAAGTCCGCCGGCAAATCGGCGGCGGTATACAGGCGGCGTACAGCAACGCCGGAGACGCTGGTGAACCGTGCCTGTCCGTTCTCCTCGCGGTTGATCCCACCCGGCGCGCCGATAGGCTGCTCCGGATTCTTCTTAAGCGCGGCGGCAAGTGTAGTTGCGGTCCATGCTTCTTCTGCTGCGGAAGGATGTCGCTCCGTCATAGCTGCATCAGCATAGGCGAGACCGTCCGCCCGAGCAAGTTAGCCATCCCCAACTCTGTCCATCCAGGTCGCTCATCTTCCGGAACGTAACCCCTCTCCCCTTGTCATCCCGACCGGAGGGAGGGATCTGCAGTCGTCTCCCAGCAGCGAATCTATCGCCTCCGCGACAACTCCCAGGCTTTGGCATACTTCCAGCTCACATAGACCGAGTGATACAAATGCAGCAGCAGCCCTTCCCGTCCATCCAGAAAACCCAGCCGAAAAACATAGTTATAAGCAAACGTGGCCAGCGGATTCAGCACCACATTCACAGCGAACGGCAACTGCTTGCCCTCACGCACTGCATGCTCTGCTCCCAGGCTGCTGTAACGGTCCATGTGACTGATGTAGGCCTCGAGCGTGGGGTACGCATCGTGCAGCATATCCCCTTTCAACCGTCCCGCCTTGCCCACGAAGTGCACTGTCTCGTGCACTGGACGAGCTTCAAATTCTGCTGCCCCGCGGCGAAACAATCTCAGCTTGGGGTCGGGATAGAATCCCCCAAAACGCATCCATCGTCCCAGGAAAAGATTGCGCCGCGGCAGCGCATATCCGTCGAAGGGCGGATCCTGCGCCAGCAATTCCCAAACCTCTTTAGCCAACTCATCGCTCAGAGACTCGTCGGCGTCGAGCGACAGGATCCAATCCCCGGAACACTTCTCAATCGCCGAATTCTTCTGCGCCGCGAACCCCTTCCAATCTTCCACAAAAAACTGCGAGCGGAAGCTGCGCGCGATCTCTTCGGTGCGATCGCGTGAGCCGGAATCCACCACCACGATCTCGTCCGCCCACGCCACGCTGCCCAGCGTGCGCGCGAGATTGGCTTCTTCATCACGGGTAATGATGGCTACGGAGAGCGTTTTGCGCATTCCTGTGTGGTTACTGCAGATGCTCCTCGATCACCCGGTCGACCACCTCGGGCAACGTTTCGCCGGTCTTGGGCAACACAAAGTTCTTAGCCGTATCTGACCAGTCCAGCTTGAAGCTGGTGGAAAGGGCAGAAATCCATACCTGGCGCGGAGGAGTATTGGGGGTAATCACAAACTTGGCGGGCGGCTCCTCGAACACAATACTCAGCACCCCGTTCTGTTCTTCCACTTCAAACCCGCCGTCTTCCTCGCGCGCGATGAGGCTCTTCTTCAGTGCCTCGATGGCTGCATCCGAGTGGCGGCGGAATGTTGTCTCGTCTAGCATGAGTTGAGTGTAACAAGGCAAGAGATGAGATTTATTCTGCCCCTGGCTGGGGCCCTGCTAATGTGTGCCGTGCCCGCTCTGGGGGCGCAAAGCCCAATCCAATCCGCCCATGACCTGGTCAAGGACGTGGTTTACAACGAACTTCAGGAGCGCCGTCAGATCAGCTTGTGGCAATACCGGGTAGAAAAACGGGTATTCTCTCAGAGCCTGTTGCAGCACGAAGTGGAGACGGTCGACGGGCCTGTCGCCCGTGTGTTCGCGCGCAACGGCAACCCGCTTGACCCCGTGGCGCGAAAGAAGGAGACGGACCGGCTCAACAACCTGCTGCACAATCCTTCTGAGCAGGCGCGAATGAAGCAAGACCACGACGCCGAGGAGCAGCGGGTGCAGCGGCTTATTGCTGCCATGCCCGACGCCTTCCTTTACGAATACGATGGCGCTGCGGATGAAGGGAGCGTGCGGCTCTTATTCCGGCCGAATCCGGCCTACAACCCGCCCACCTACGAGGCTCGTGTCTATCATGCTTTGACGGGAGAAGTGTGGATCCAGCCACAATTGAAGCGGCTGGTTAGGATCGACGCTCACATTGTGAGCGAGATTGACTTTGGTTTCGGCATCCTGGGCCGCATCGAAAAAGGTGGCGCCTTTCAAATTCGCCGCGAGCAGGTGAGTGAAAACAGGTGGAAGACGAGCGTTTTGGATGTCCATGTTTCTGGGCACATCATCTTCTTCAAAAACATCAGCAAGGACCAGCACGAAGTCCGCACCGCCTTCCAGCCCATGTCGCCGCATACCAGCGTGCAGGACGCGGTAACCCTGTTGAACGCGCTCACGGCGCCCTAGAACTGTTAAGAAGCGCCGTCGACTGAAAAGCAGGTCTTCACTGGAGGGTGTGTGAGTACCGGGGAGAGAAACTGCAGGTCCTTCCACTGCTTTCCCGCGATTTTTGCGTTCGGGCGAGGCGCACTGCAGATCCCTCGACTGCGCTCGGGATGACAAGGGGAGGGCGGTTACTCACCTGAAAGTCTGCGAGTCGGATCGGGAGTTCTACTGTGCCATCCGGCTCGCGGAATTATAAGTCAGTAACCGCCCTCCCCTTGTCATCCCGACCGGAGCGCAGCGCAGTGGAGGGACCTGCGGTCGCTGCGGAGAAGCCGCTCATCTCTGCCATCCGAGTCGCCATCCTTCCAGAGAGTAACCACTCTTCCCTTGTCATCCCGACCAGAGGGAGGGATCTGCAGTGCGCCTCGCCGGGACGCAACAATCGCGGGAAAGTAGTAACCAAACCCCTCACCACTTAACCGCGGCACGAATCTTCGGCGCCCCGGAGATACTCGCTTGCAGATCCCCTGGCTGCTGCAGCATCTCCAGCACCTTGCGCGTGATCTTCTCGTCCACCTCGGAAGCCTTGCGTAAATCCACCGGGTAGCGCACTGCGTACTCGAGCCCCAAGTCCCCGTACTGCAGTTGGCCGTGCGGGTCCGGCGCCCGCACGGAAATATCCATGCGCCGCTCCGTGTATCCCAATTGCCGCTGCAGTTCATCGCTATATTCTGCATGCACCGATCGCACCGCCTGCAGCAATTGCGACTCAATCAGGTCATACTTTCCGCCCGGGTTCAGCAGGATAGCAACCTCGTGCCAGGCGTACTCCGATCCCGGAATCTGTTTAAACAGCGGCGTAGTGGGCTGAAACAGAACGGAATTCGAAAACACCACCACGCGGCCGGTGGGATACAGATCCACTCCTGTCCCTGCAAGTTCCATCAGGTAAAGGCGGACGAGCCCAATGTCGATCACGTCGCCGGTGACAGAAGCAACGCTGATGCGATCGCCCACGCGGATGCCCCATCGCCCCACCAGAAAAAAATACGCCGCTACCGACAGCAGAATCGTTTGCAGGCCAACCGCCAAGCCTGCGGTGATAAACCCGGCGAAGGTAGCCAGCGAGCTGAACTCACTGACAAACCCCAGGATCAGCACGATTCCCATGCAGAACCCCATCACCACCCGGCGCAGAACAAGAAACTGCCGCCGCCGGCGCACATCGGAGACATAGCGGAAGGTAACTCTGCGCCATACTTCGGAAAGCAGCAGGATCACTCCCATCGCCACAGCAATGCTCAAAACACGCAGAATAATCGACCGCAGGATGCCGTTTGATTCGTGCAGGACGGACTGTCGCCACTGCAAAAAATTGGAGCTGCACTGGTCGAGCAGGATAATTTCCTGGCTCAACGGAAGCGACGCGCCTGCGATCTGTTTAAACCGCGCTGCCAGCGCCTCGAATTGCTGCTTTTGCTGTGCTGGCTGAGCAGGGCCGTTGCCGGCCGTCGTCGTGGGACCTGACGTGCTCGCCAACTGCTGCCCTTGCGCAATGGTTGCCCGCAGAGTGGCCACCAGCGGGCTGCGCAACTTGTTTGCCGCATCGCGCACCTGCGCGCTCTCCTCCATCAGCTGGCTCAGTTGATGCATCGCTTGCAGCTGGTCATAAAGCGCAATGATTTCGCCAATCAATCCGCTGGAGGATGGAATCGACCCACTCGCCGTGGGCGGCTTGGTTACCGTCTTGCCGGCGCCGGCATTTGAGAGTTCAGGAACCGAATGGCGCAATTCGCTGATTTTGCCTTCCAGGCCGCCGCCTTTTCCCCCTTCGCCGTTCGCGCTGATGAACTGCGCCATCTGCTGAAAGGTATCGTGCATGGCCTTCCGCAAATCCAGCTCCCCCTCCGCGCTATCCCGTTGCGCGAGGAGCTGTTGCCGTTTGGCCCTGGGTGCGCTCGCAACCTGTTGGTTCAGATCCGCAATCTGCGCCTCCAATGCGGTAATGCGCGCGTTGGTGTCGCTTTGGAGCTTGGCCAGCGTCGAAGGTGTGCTGGCTCCTGCGCTGCCGGCCGGGCTTGCGGCAGGAAGCAGAGCCGCCTCTGCCTGGGCCGACTGGAAGGCCAGCTGCACCACCTCCACCGACATAGTCTGCGCATTCAACTGGTACACCGCATCGCTGGGCAAGACTGCCGACGGCACCCGGGTCAACACCTGCCGGTACCAGTCGATGACTGCGTTCAGATGATCGACGATGGCATCGCTGCTCAAGCCGTTTGCGGTCTGAGCCTTGGTGTAGGGGAGCGCGATGGCCAGCACGGCGACGGCCCACAAAAAGAAGGATTGCTTGCGCCTGATGAACAAACCTATCGACAACATAGTTCCCATATTGCCTTTCTGCGCTGAAAGTTGTTTGTAAATTGTTGAGATGCGCGAACCTGTGCCGGTCCGGTCTTACCACCTCTTAATTTGTTAAGCTGAGACTTGCTTACCCGGCGGCAAATGCTCAAGCTTTCCGGCCTGGCTGTCGCGTCTGCGGCCTTAGCCGCGGACGCAGGACAACCCTCGCCGGCCGATTACACCCTCGATATTGCCGCCTATGAGCTTGAGGCCGGTCCCCATCGAACCATCCGTACGATCGCGTACAACGGTCAGGTCCCGGGCCCGCTGCTCCGCTTCCAGGAAGGACGGCCGGTCACCATCGAAGTTAACAATCAGACGGCCACCAGCGAAGTGGTTCATTGGCATGGCCTGTTCCTGCCCCCGTCCGTCGATGGTGCGATGGAAGAAGGTACTCCTATGATCCTGCCTGGCGGCCGCGCGCGCTATACCTTTAGTCCGCGCCCTGCGGGCTTCCGCTGGTATCACACCCATATCTTCGCAGGCAAAGACCTGCACAAAGGTCAGTACACCGGCGAGCACGGATTTCTGCTGATCGAGCCCCGCGACAACCCGGCGCGTTATGATCAGGAGTTCTTTCTCGCCCTGCACGATTGGGATGGCCAGCTGCTGGCCAGCGGCGACGGCGCCATGGACCCGGTCTACGAAGTATCGACCATCAACGGCAGGGTGCTGGGTTTCGGCGAGCCGCTGCGGGTCAAGTCTGGCGAACAGGTCCTGTTACACATTCTTAACTCGAGCCCGAGCGAAGTGCACTGGATTGCGCTCAGCGGGCATCAGTTCAAAGTCGTTGCCCTCGATGGCAACCAGGTGCCGCAACCCCAGGTTGTCTCCATGCTGCGCCTGGCCCCTGCGGAACGCGTCAGCGCCCTGGTGGAAATGAATCATCCCGGCGCCTGGGTGATGGGCGAAGTGCGCAAGCACATCATGGCTGCGGGTATGGGCATCGTGGTCGAATACTCTGGAAGCAGTGGAAAGCCGCAATGGGATCAACCCGACCAACTGATCTGGGACTACCTGCCCTTTGCTGCGGCGGATCCGTCGCCTCCGCCGCAGCCGGACGCAGTGACCATTCCCCTGGTCATTGAATCCAAATTTGCCGGCCATGGCGCCATGGACCATTGGACCATCAATGGCAAGTCTTATCCCGACACAGCGAGCCCGATACTGACCGCCGGCCAACTTTATCGCCTGGCGTTCATCAATCGCAGCACCAACGACCATCCTGTCCATCTCCACCGCCACAGCTTCGAACTGCGCCGCCTGCCTGGCCATTCCGAAGTCCGCGGCATCTTAAAAGACACCATCCTGGTGGACGCCGGCACGCAAGTGGATGTGGAGTTCACCGCCAACGATCCCGGGCCCACGCTCTTCCACTGCCACCAGCAGAACCATATGGATGCGGGCTTCATGATGCTGTTCCAATATGCGTAATTGGCTTTACGTTGCGGCTGCACTCGTCGCGCTGGTGAGCGTGAAGCCGGCTCGTGCTCAGGGTAATTACGAGATCCAGGTATATGGGGCGGATACGATTGAGCCAAAGAGCACCATGGTTGAGCTTCATTCCAATTTCACTATAGATGGGCAAAAGAACGTGGTGGACGGCGTATACCCCACCAACCATCAGTTGCACGAGACGCTTGAGATTACCCAGGGTTTGACCAACTGGGCGGAGGTGGGTTTCTACGTCTTTACCAGCTGGCAGGATGGGCATGGTGTGCAGTGGGTAGGGGACCACATCCGTCCCCGGGTGAGGGTGCCGGATTCGTGGCATTGGCCGGTGGGGGTAAGCCTGTCGACCGAAGTTGGGTATCAGCGGGCGGTCTATTCTCCTGACACCTGGACCTGGGAGATTAGGCCCATTGTCGACAAATATATGGGCCGTTGGTATTGGGCGGTGAACCCGGCGCTGGAGCGCACCTGGCATGGTCCGGATATCAAGCAGGGCATAGGTTTTTCGCCCGCGGCCAAGCTTAGTTACGATTTCAGCCGGAAGATCAGTGGCGGTATCGAATACTACGCGGACTACGGGCGGCTGGGCGCATTTGATTCTTTGCATGATCAGCAGCAGCAGATCTTTGCGGTGACGGATCTGAACGTTTCACCCAAGTGGGAAATCAACATCGGGGTAGGTATCGGCCCGACCTCTGCTACAGATCATCTGATCATCAAAGCCATCCTCGGCCGCCATTTTAACTGGAAGAAGCCCTCCCTCCTCGATTAGCTCAATGGGGGGCCCCGCGCCATTCGCTCCTCGCTGGTGAACATCGGCAATTGATTACTCGCTCAATAGCAACTCTAGAAACTACGAGGCGTCCGTCGTTGAAGGGTACGGGCTGAAGCCCGTACATTTAATCATTCAGCAGAATGGTGGCTTTAGCCACTGAGGGGGAGGCAGCGCGGTGGCGAGCTAAGGGTGGAAAGGAACGCGCTTTGAGCTCCATCCCCGAACGGATCGCCGGGTGCCCTACATCTCGCTCGTTTTTCGCGAGATGTGGGATACCGCGGCTCTCGCCCTAAGCCTGCGACGGTTCTCAAAGGTCCACACGGGAAGTGTTTTCGAATTATCCTCGTAACCGAATCTTTCACTCACTCCACTCTGGACGGGTGCCCCATGTTCGCACCAGCGTACGTGGGCCGAAAACGATGGGCGAAGCCCCACGACAGCTTTATCTCTCCCCGCACTCAGAATCGCAAAGAGAGGCAACTAAGCCCGCCATCCATCTTCTGAAACTCCGACATTTCCAATTCCAGTGGATCAAACCCACGCTCCCTCAACTCCAGACCCAACCGCGGATACCCAGCCGCCACCAAAACCCTGTCATTCACTCGAACGCAGTTAGCCGCATAGCTCTCTTCCCGTGCAACCACGATTCGTTCATATCCAGAAAACATCCCAGCCATCTCTTCGATCACCACCACCGTGTTGTCCCCAATATAAGAAACCCCACTCTTAAGGTGAAGAATGCTCTGAATCCCCCGGACATCGATCACCTCAGACGTGAATCCCATGGAAGCCAGGTATGCCGCAAGCTGTCGCGCACCCTCTTCATTAGTCCGAAGCGAAACCCCAAGAAAGAAATGCTCTCCAGCCTCGCAAATATCACCACCGTCCAACGTCCCCGGCCCTTCAATCTCATGGAGCGCCGGGAAAAATCCTCGCAGGACAGGCCGCATAGCCGTTACCTCGCCCTCGCGCGACCGAGCCCCAGGCCGGGTAAGAATCGCGCTGCGCTGCGTCACCACCGCGGTGTCTTCGACAAACGTCGAGTCGGGATGATCAGGATCCGCCTCCAGCGTGGTAACGTTCAGCCCGCAACCGCGCAGCGCCGCGCAATACTCTGCGTGCTGCGTCAGCACCAGCTCAAAACGTGGAACACCCAACTGGACCGTGGTAAGTCCCTGGTCAAAATTCCTTCCCGGAACACGAACAATAGCCTCAGTGAACATGCTTCTCATAAACCAGTTCTGCCGCCGCGATATCCTCGACCGCGATGCCGACAGATTTGAAAACCACCGGCCGATCCCCGCGCTTGAGCGGCGCGCCGTTCAACAGCTCCCCAATCTCTGCCGTAATCTCTGCCTTGGCCAGAACAATGTCGCCCGCCTCTTTCCCCGCCGCCGCGCGGGACTCAACCACCACTGCGCCGCGCATGGCTTCCTCATCCAGTTCGCGGCGGTCGGGTGTCGCGGCGCCGATAGCGCACACCATGGCATGTGGGCTCAGCCATTTTCCTTTGAGGATAGGCTGTGGCGAGCTGGTGAGGGCCAGCACCACGTCCGCGCCGGACACCGCTTCTTCCGCCGTCGTCACCCGTGCTCCAATCTCGCCGGCGAATGCCTGTGCATGCTGCTGCGACCTGCTCCACACCCGGACTTCGGTAAACCGGCGCACACCGGCGAGAGCCCGCATATGCGAGCGTGCCTGCACGCCGCTGCCTAGAATAGCCAGCACCTTCGCCTGGGGAGCAGCCAGCTGGTCAACTGCCACCGCAGAAACGGCCGCGGTGCGCATTTCCGTGATCAGCCGGCCGTCCATGGTCGCCAGCGGCTCTCCTGTATCGGAACGAAAGAGCTGGATAACCGCCATGTGGGTATGCTTTTTGAGCTCTGCATTGCCAGGATAGAAAGTGACCATTTTCGCGCCCATCACGCTGCCGTACACGGCCGGCATCACACCCAACCAGCCGCCATGCTCTGCCACGGGAATAATGGCGCGTACCGGCTGCTGCACCCGTCCGGCGGAAAAATCCATCAGCGCTTTGCGCATAGCGGGGATCAGGTCCTGGTAAAAAAGCACCGCCCGCACTTGTTCTTCGGTCAACATGAAATCTCTTTCTGGAGCGTTCCTCGATGCTATCGCAGGCTACCATCGAAGCATGAATCTTGAGTCTAAGGATCCAATCGCACTCTTCAAAGATTGGCTGAAGGAAGCGGAGAGCAGCGAACCGAACGATGCCAATGCCGGGGCCCTGGCCACCGCGACTCCTGACGGCAGGCCCAGCGTGCGCATGGTCCTGGTGAAGCGGGTGGATGAGCGCGGCTTCTGCTTCTTCACCAATGCGGAAAGCAGGAAGGGCGTCGAGCTGCAATCGAATCCGTGGGCAGCGCTTTGTCTCCACTGGAAAACGCTCCGCCGCCAGGTACGGGTAGAAGGCCCGGTCAAAGAACTCGAGCCCGCCGACGTAGACGCCTACTTTCACAGCCGTTCGCGCGACAGCCAGATCGGTGCCGCCGTCTCCCAGCAAAGCCGCCCGCTCGGCAGTCGTGAGCAGTTGGAGGCCGAGGTTCGCCAATTCGCCGAGGAGCATCCGGGAGACGTGCCGCGGCCCTCTTATTGGAAAGGCTACTGCCTATACCCTGAGCAGATCGAATTCTGGATCAACGGAGAAAACCGCCTGCACGATCGCTTCCTCTTCACCCGCGACCGCAGTGGCTGGAAAACGATCCGCTTGTACCCTTGAGCTAAAGTTGTTATAGCGCAGAGGGGAAGCCGTGGTTGTACTGAAAGTCCGCAAATTCGGGAACTCGCTCGGCGTTGCGCTGCCGAAAGAAGTGATCAACCGGCTGCAGACCGGCGAAAGGTGACGCTCTCTTTCTCATCGAAGCGCGCCGGAAGGCGGATAACGAACTTACACTGTATGATCCGGCCTTCGAGAAAAAGATGACAAAAGCAGATAAGATCATCGAGCGCTATCGCAACACTCTGCATGTCCTTGCCAAGTGGGAGAGAGTTCCGATCTCTCGATCTAATCGGTTTTTTCAAAAATGTAAGTGTCGTGGTGTTTGTCTTTGTTCGTTTGCAGAGTGCTTGGGCAACCATCGAATACAGCATTCTGGATGGCAAGAACGCGATCAGCTTCATCTCTGCTAGTGGTGCCTGGTAGATGACCGCATTTGTACGTTGCGCTGTTAGGATCGATGCTAAGGAGGATATTTACCTTGTTTCAAAATCGAGGCAAAAGGAATTTTTCCTGTCTCCGGGGTTCGACGTTCACCGTGCAGCAAGGCGGCCGGGGAGCGCTCCTGTATCGAGAATCGGGCAACGACTACCTCATAAGTGCCCCCGACGGTGGGGGATACTCCATCGTCGTTGAGGAGATGGGTGATGCTGACTCATCGCTGAACCGTTTACCGGTTAATGAAAAGGTACGTATCGCAAAGAACATTCGCGATGTTCTCTTGAAGGCCGGTGTTAGCGCTGAGGTTATTCATGAGCACCGGATATTAGCGGCTGAATAAGGCCGGAGCAGAGGCATTTGCGGGACACGGCAATTGCGGGACACGGTCCCCGGGTCTCCGTCCCCGGGTCTCCCCGTCTGACACATAATTTCTGACGCATCATTTCGACGCGTAATTTCTGCACATCATGTTGCCCCATTCCCATCTACTTTGAACCCTCGTAACGCTTGATGTAGGCAGCGACATCTCGTTTGGGGAGCCGCACAGCGGGATCGGCGGCCAGCTGAGAGAGAGCTGCGTGCAGCGTCTCAGCGGTTGCCAACTCGTTGGCAAAAATTTGATCAAAAACCCAGAGAACACCGTGGACTTCGATCTGGCTGGCCTCGGCAAGAGCTCTGAGCGAGGAATCGCCGGTAAGTAAAATGCACCCGCGATTGACTTCCGCTAGGGCAAACGCAAACCCGTCATGAATCGAAAGCCGGGGCTGTGCACGAATGACGTCTCGGGCGCGCGAGACCTGCGAACCTGGAAGATCGACTACTTTCAGACCACCATCGAGCAGTCCGTTCTTTTCGTTGTCCGTGAAGCTTAGCAGCTCATCGTCAAACAGAGTGTTGGGAATTAGGATCTCGAAGGGCAGCCGGATAAAGACCGCCAGCAACGCGGCTTTGCGAAGATCAATGAGGCAGCTTGCATCACTGATAATAATCCGCATGCTGCGTTTGCGGCCCTTTCAAGCCGGCTTCTACTTTGGGTAGGGTAATCCGTAGCAATTCGGCTGCTTTGCTAAGAGACACGAAGTCTTCCGCCAGGGCGCGATAGCAGAGACGCTCAAAGCGAAGCGGCCGTTCACGCTGGCCTCGTTCGGCCTCTGGCTCAAGTTCGTCAGGCTCCTGAGTGCGCCAGCCGCGAGCGATCGTTTGAAAGGCGTAAGTAAGAATGGACTCGTTAATGACCCCGATCTGCCTCAGGCGCATGAGCAACGCAGCACCGCTTACTCGATAGAGTCTTTTTAAGGCGATCAACTCTTTATAACCGAGCGCATTACGTTGTTTGCCGACCTCGCGAAGAAGATGTTCCCTAGGCATCAGGAACGCACCCGCAAACAGGTTCGCTGCCTTCTCTTCCTCCTTATCATCCAGACTATCAGGGTCGATCAGCCGGTGAGCGAGTTCGTGGCCCAGTGTCAACCGTCGCCGTTCCAGGGGAAAGCGACTGTTGACCACAATCACGGGCAGACCAGGGGCCCCCTCTTGGCGAGCAACCATACAAGTAAACCCTGAGACACGTTCCGGAAGTGGGACTATGAGAACCTTGAGACCCTTTTCCTCAAACAGTTCGGTCATGTTGGGAATGGGGTCAGTCCCAAGTTTCCACTTCTCGCGCACCGCGCGCGCCAGTTCTTCGGCGTCCCCTATCGCTCCAAGGTTCCGGGGAGTAGACAGCGGCGACTTCCACTCGGCACTGTCCAGTTCGAGAATGTGTTCTATCTGGAGGTAACGTTCGATCCACTCGAGCACCTCGGTCTCGACATTGGCCCTGTCCGATGCAGTTGTATTGGCTTTGGTGCGGAACTCCACGCCGGAAAGCACGAGCCCTTGGGTATCCATCAGGTAGCTGACAGACACCCCGAGAGCTTTAGCGAGAGACATGAGCACGCCCGAACTCGGGATGTCCTCGCCGCGTTCGTATTTTCCGATCGCCTGGGCGGTCACCTTGTGGTCCATGGCTGCAGACAGATCACGTAAGGAGAGACCGGCCTTGCGGCGAGCCAGTCGAATGCGGTCTGCGATCATCAGGGCCTCCAGTTTACGTTTGTACAAGTCAAAGATGTATTGTAAACTGCATTAGTGTGATCCATCGGCCTCTTGGAGGTGACTATGGAAGCACTTCTTTCAGCGTCCTCAGCTGAGACACCGCCCGCTGAGATCATACCCGCTTACGTCTCGTCGGCGTACCAGTGGATCGCTGTGCGGCAGCGTTTCGATCAGTTCCATGATAGGTGCCAGCCCCGGACTTTTAGTCCGGGGGGCGGGTTTCAACCCGCTTGATCGCTCGCTCATATAAATTTAGGGCTTTAGCCCTGGCGGTAGGGGATATGCAAACCACGATGGTTGCTAACGCAAAAAGCCTATGGAGATAGTGGAAACGATACGAATCCCCCAATGCTGCAATAGGTATGCTGTCCCCGAAATGGAACATCGATGTCAACGAAACAGGGCGTAAGCTACTGCGGGTGCGACGATGAGCGAAGAGCCATATAACAACTTCGCCACGGCGGAAGAGAACCTCGTCGCCCTTCAGGAATGGCTTGCCGAAATAGATCAGAAGGCTCCGAGAAGCATTGATAAGTGGTTTGCAACTTCTGTCCTAAGGGCCACCCATCGCGCCTATGGCCATCTGCGCAGCGGAAGGCTGACCGACACCTCATACACCGCCTGGGCTTGCCGCAACCTGCTGGAGCTGCACGTCATTGCCAGGTTCGGCGTGCAATCCCCAGCAAACCGGAAAAAATTTATAGATGCCACGGCCATCGACTTCGAAGAGCAGGCCAAGGCGTTCGTTGCGCTCATCACAGCCGACGATGAAGATCCTCAGGTCTTTGTGGATCAACTCAAAGCGATTGATACGACGAAGACCAGCATCGGGGTCGCTGATACCAGATTCTTCAGTGTGGGGCAGGCTGCCAAAGAAATAAGGCTTGATGGACAATACTGTAAGCTGTTCAAAATCTTTTCCAAGCGCGTGCATCCGACCCCCCTGTCAGTTATGGGAGAGGATCGGGAAGACACGGGCATAAGCCGAGATGAAAGGGCCGAGCTTTTCAAGCGCGGCTGCAATTATGTATTCGAGATAATCACGGACATCAGCACGTTCGCTCAAAGCACCCTGCTTTGACCGACCCGGGCATTCATAAAAAGAAGGCAGCCGCTCGGCTGGCCTTACGGAAGGGGAGTCGCCCCATGGCAAGAGCACTCTATTGATGCGCGCGATAGTCAGGTTCCAGACCCTTTTCAGGGGCGGACGGAATTTCCCCTGATGAGCGTCGCGTCCAGAACAGAGCTGACCCAAGGCCAAGCGTCTAATCTCCGGATGCTTGGTTGCGGCCTCGCTCGCTTTAGGGGAAATTCCGTCCGTCCCTGAAAGGGGTCCCATCTCCCTATATCTCCATTTATCTCCATTGAAACTTAGCGTGGCTCTGTTTTCTCGAAGTGTCAGGTCCGTCTCCACGAAACTCAAGGGAAATCTCCGTTTTCCCTTGACCATTACCTATCATGGATGTCACCGGGTTTTTCCTCTGGCAGGTCAGCCTGTTATTCCGGGGATCTTCGGCCAGTCCAGTTTAGCCAAACTGCCGGGGGTATCTTTCCATGGGAAGAAAACAGGGAAGAATGCAGGACGGGAAGAATGCAGGACGGAAGAATGCAGGACAGACGAAGGGGGAATGCAGGACAGGGGAATGCAGAGGGGGGAATGCAGGGAATGCAGAGGGAATGCAGGACAGGGAATGCAGGACAGACGGACAGTGTGTCGGAGAGAAACTGCTTCATTATTGGGGCAGGAAGCAGTAACGGCTCTGTGGAAGAGAGATTTTCTAGGCCGCTAGCAACATCTGATTGAGAGGCTACGAGCTGTTGAAGTGATGTGCGTGCGGGGTAGTTGCGTTCGTGGCGTTAAGCGTGAGCCAGAGCCGCTCGATGGCGGAACAGTTTGAGAAGATTGTGCGTGGCGCAAATAAATTTCCACTCTGATGTCACGTTCAACAGGCCTCGTAAGCGGAACCTGCGGATACCACGTGCTTCTTTGATCTGGCCGAATACCGGTTCCACCGTTGTCTGTCGAAGTGCATACCGCGCTTTACCGTCCTCTGTGGCCAGAACTTTTCTCATGTCAAACGCTTCCTGGCTGCGCGGTGCGCAGGGCGGCAAAGGTTTACCTGGTATATGCGGTTTGGAGTCAGGTGCGACCAGCATTTCAATGCCGCTCATCGCCGGATCCTGCAGGCTGGTGGTGTCCCAGTAGCCCGCATCGGCGGTGATGGTTGTTGGCACCGCTTGCAGTGTTTTCCGTAGAGTCTTCACCATGGGTAGCAACTGCTGACGATCAATAGGTTGCTGAGTTAGCTCTGCGGCCACGATGATCTGCGCTTTCGAGTCTACGGCGATCTGTGCGTTGTAAGCCTGCACAAAGCCTCTTTCCCCGCTGTCTTTCATCACTCGCGAGTCAGGATCGACGAAGTTATATTGCCGGCTGGGCGAGACGGCGTTCTTTCTCGCTCGCAGACGCTGCTTCTTATCCTTCTCGCGCTGTCTGCGATCCTTAGACGGCTGGCTTGTCTGTTCCGCTTTTCCGCGGGGACCACGTTTGCCCGGAGTATAGCCGTCCAATGCGGCTTTTAGTTGTGCCTGTGCTTCCTGTTCTAACTCCGCCTTGGCTTGCTGCAGTCGCTCGAAACGCTTTTGGGCATTTGCTAACTCATCGGGTAGTTGATTGGCCACCTGGTCCAGCCCGAGGCGCCGCTCTTCCTCACGATCGGTCTGCTGTGCTTGCCGCAGTAATCGCGCTACCTCGGCGCGCCAGTGTTGTTCCCGTTCGCTGATGCGTTCGTACCTTACGGAGCGCCGGGTGCTAGCGTTGGCCTTCATCTTCGTGCCGTCGATCGACACATTTCCCAATTTCACCAGACCAGCCTTCTGACACAGTCTCAGGGCTTGTACGAACAAGCCCGCCAGCGCTTCCACATGTTGCTGACGAAAAGCAGCAAGGGTATCGTGGTCGGGATGCTGGTCGGAAGACAAATAGCGAAATGCAACGTTATCGTAAGTAGCCTGCTCGATCTTGCGGGAACTCGTGATTCCGATGCAGTAACCGTAAAGCAGCAACCGCGCCATCAACACTGGATGGTACGCTGACAAACCTCGCCCATCACTCCGTTCATAGCTGGCGTAAATAGAAGACAGGTCCAGCTCGTTCATCACGTCGGCTACAAATCGCGCCAAGTGACTCTCAGGCAGCCAGTCCTGCAGAGAGGGCGGAAGCAATAACGGCTGGTCGTGGCTACAAACTCGAAAACGCTTGTTCACCAGCCAATCCTACGAGATTCTCCTCCGGAGCGCGACCACTTTTGGTGCACTTCTCACATCTATCTCCGACACACTGTCCGTCTGTCCACGAAACTCCATGCTGAAACTTCTGCCAAGATGAACGAACCTTAATGTGTTCCAGCGGCCTTTCCGACAAAGTTCCAGTCCCGTCTGACAACCAAACTCCCAGTCCCGTCTGACAACCAAACTCGACAACCAAACTCCCGCCTATACTCTGAATGAGTACATATGGATAACCTACACGTGCGTCACGCTGAAGGTGGTTCCGAGGATACCAAGGATACTGCCGTAAATCAGACAGTTGGTGGGACCGAATCTATGCGGCAGTCCACTTCCGCAGCCAAAAGTGATCCACAACCAACAGGCACCACTGATGCACGCCAAGCCGACAAGACAGGAAGCGACAATGAAAGAGAAACGCTTGACGCAATAAAGAAGGGTGAGCGGTTTGCTTTGATAATTGCGGGCATCGTAGCTTTTGGAACTATTGGTCAATGGATCACTACAGCCTACAACAACGCCTCTACGTCCGCTCAGGCCGACAAACTCATCTCTGCTGCGAACAAGAATGCCGCTGCTGCCGAAAAGTTTCGCATTGCTGCGGAGGGCATCAACGAAGGCGTTGGCAATGCGGTTATCAAGCTCCAGGCCCAGGCGGACAAAATGGATACGGCTCGCCAGTCGTCTGAGGTTAACTCCAAGAAGGCTCTCGATGCCACCATTGATAGTTTTCATCGAGATCAGCGCGCTTGGGTGAGCGTGGAACCGGCGACGGGTGTACCGAATGACTCGACTTTTAAAATAGCTATTCCCATTAACAATGCGGGGCGAACTCCAGCCACGTCCGTGATGGTTTATTTCGACGGAAAAGCCGTCAAACAGAACGAAAAGTTTAGCTATACCTTTACCGGTTCTCCGGTCCCCTTTGGCTATCTCGCACCTGGAAAACCATCCTCCGCTTTTACCTACAACGGCGATCAAAGCAAGATTCGAGTACCTCTGAAGCAACCTACGGATTATTATCTTGTCTTCGGAGCCATCACATATGAAGACGTGTTCCGAGGCAAACACTGGCTGACATATTGCTTTTTCAACTTCGAAGGCCAAAGTTACTCCTATTGTCCCGAGCACAATCAAATAGGGGACGGCCCTCTTCCAGAATCCGAATTGAAGTAGCGCTACCCTGTCCCGACCTGAGGAGGGACGGATTGGAGCGGAATTCTTACGTGACGGCCTGCTAATGGTCCGATCGCAAATGAATTGCAGGCCTAGGGAAGAGCGCTCGGCTCCATAGGCTCCTGCGATTCCCTCCGCGCTACGACCCCGTATGTCCCTAAGAGCCTCTCCACGGCATTACCCTCGTTAGGGCGATCTTGTTTAGCCAAAAACTTGCCTGCCAAGAGCACAACACATGTAGTCACCGAGGTGGTCACCTCAAAGATTTCCCTATCGCTATAGGTCGGTTGGACCTCGTGTTCGCTGAACCTGCGACCCAGTTGGAGGATGCCGGTATGGGCGTAGCTGTTGAGCGCATCCCAGCTGCGGGCCTTGAGATTCATGAAGAACCCGTCCGCCTCGTACGCCGTATCGATCGCGCGTGCCAACTCAGTCATAGTCAGCCCGACGTCATCGCGCCTCTCAAAGCGGGCCGCTTCGGTGTCCGTCGCTGCGAGGTTTACCCACAATCCTCGATACATTGCCTCAACGACCGCCCGCGCCAGGGCAAACGCCGAGCCGACTTTTCCTTGGCGGATCAATAGAAGAATCGCCTCGTGATGTTCGATCACTTGCGCGATGAACCCGATCACCAGTACGGTTCTTAAGTCGCTAGGGTAGCCGTGAACGGCGAGCAGACGCTTCACTTCTCGAATCACGGTCTCAACCTGGACGAGATGCTCTGTAGTTTCTGGGGACATGACTGCTTTCACTCCGAAGCGTCCATCTTAAGATTTATGGTCAAGATTTATGGTCAGACGGGACTGGGACTTTGCCGTAAGTGGTTAAACCGGTTACCATTGTTCAGAAGAGTTTGCACGACCCATAGCAGACTCTCTTTCCTAAGTGGCTGTCCCGTCTGACCGCTAAATTCCATGAGATCCCAATATTACATCCTTTTATAAGCGCGGATTGTGGGGTGATTTCACCTATACCGTCTAAGCCAAACGGTCGTTTTCACTGTTCGGTTGAATATTGTGTTTTCTATCACCTCTGTTTCACTGTCAGTTTGTTCCCATCCATCTTCCCTCATCTGGCGCAACGTTTGTAATGCTCCTTGCTGCGGAAACCCGTTAACCTCCATTATGATTACGCCTGTCCTTTCCTCTTTCTTGGGTTGCATCGGTTGTCCACATTGTGGGCAAGCGACAGCTTGATCTGAAATGCTCTTTGAACATGCAGGACACTTTATCAGTGGCACCGGGATACCTCCTCACACCTATGTTACCCACTTGCCGAAAGTGTCTCATTTGTTACTGTGAAGATAATACCCTTCAATGTAATCCCTCAAAGCCACCCAGGCAAGAGAAATTGATAAGTCCGCCATCACCGAAGCCGAGACGCTCGCGTTTGAAGGCCGCATCATTTCGCAGACGGGCAAGCAAACGATCGACACCATTGTCATGTCATGCCCCTTCTGCGGCACGTTTCGGGACAGGCATCTTTCTGTCCGCCGCAGGAAGACGAGCTGGACATGGTGCTACCCTTGTATGCGAAGCCTAGAACGAGGAAATTCAACCGTGCCACCACGCAAGTCCGCGCCGCCGCAAATCCCCCCCTCGTTGCCACCAGAACGTACTCATGCCGCCCTTAGGAGGCAGCTGGAGTCTCTGCAAGCACTGAAGGGCCAAGACTATCGACAGGCCGAGCATGAAGAGCAAGAATGGGAGCAATTCACGCGAAGCATTGTAGAGAGAGGATTCGGAGACCCAAGCAGCGCCTTGGGGAACTTCTTCTCTGCAAGAAGCGCTGGTGAGCACATGATGATTCCATACGGCGCTGGCGTTCCTCACGGACTAAATCAAAGCAATTACAATAAACGTCTCTTGGCCTACGAAGCATTCCTTAAGAGCGCGATGTCAGAGCTTGAGTTGCTGATGCCGGAAAGAGAAATCCAGGGCCATTACGATGTCGGCGACGAATACGAGTTCTATCGAGATATCAAGGCCATCCTGGCACTAGCGACGACGGGGTTGCTCGTCATAGATCCATACCTAAATGACGAGGTTTTCTCCCTGTACGCGGACGGCATTAACCGGTCCATTAGGCTTAGAATTCTCTCAAATGACATTCCCGCCACGACGCTGGTAGTCGCTGGGAAGTATGCGGCAGGCGGTAACCTGTCGCTGCGAGCGACGAACGCAATCCACGACCGCCTCATCCTCATCGACAACCGAGTGTGGTTCATCGGGCAGTCCCTCAAGGATGCCGCTAGGAAAAAGCCCACATATATCGTCGAACAGGACGCAGGTAACGTGCGTCCAACCTACGAAGACATCTGGAACGGCGCCAAGGTTATCCATTAACGTTGCTCGTCGAAGCTGGTTCGGGGGAGATAAGGGGACATGATGTGTGCTGCAGAAGCACGGAAGGAGTAGAAGGTGAAATGAAGTCCGTGTTGTAAAGCTGCGGTTAATCCGGATCGCGGTAGGGACACATATTGCTATGCGCCCCCCGCACAAAACCGGACGTGCGGCTTTCCCGCATCCGGCTTCCACCTCGGGTGTTTTGACGACTAAGCCGAAATGCACGGCGCGTCGTATGTGACCCAGCGCATGTGACACACCAGCCCGACACTGAGTTCGGAGCGTGCTTTGCTAAGCCGCATTTCCCTTGGTCCCCGCCCTTGGCTCCATCCACTCCTCCCCTGGTTGCCCAGCTTCGTTCGTGGACTTCGCAGCTACTACTGCGGGGTCTGACTTGTCGCGTCCGTTCATCATAGGCTTCAGAGTTTCGTGGACAGACGGGACGAATGCAGGACAGACGAAAGTGACCCTAAAGCCAGCGCGCCCGACTGTCTCTGCCATATTCTAGCCGGCTAAGGACTGAACACCATTGCGGACTGCCTTTCGTCTGCGGCCTCTTTCCTTGGGCGTCCGCGCTTTTGCGCGATCAAGCTGCGGTTGGTTTCCCGTTCGAGTGAGCGGATGAATTCTGACGTTCCGAGAGGTCGCCCTGTGTAAGTGCATTTGCGTATCGCGGTCAACTCGGATTCGGTTTCCCCGGTGGCGAGAAACGTTCGCCATTCGCATACCGACCATCGAGCCTGCCACAACTCCATCGCTAGGTAGGCGTTAGCTTGGACGGTAGCGCAATGTGTGCTGGCGCTGGACCATTCCCAGCACTCTGCTTTGGCTATGAGGCCCGCACGGACTGGATTCAACTCTGTATAACGGAGCGCTCTCCAGAGGTGCGCCTCATCCAAGGGGCAGGAGTAGAACCTGCCCTGCCAGACATGGCCACTGGAATGATGGGAGGCATTCCAATAGGCGACGACGAATGCAGAAAGACGAATGCAGGACAGGGTTTGGCCCTTTAACTTTGTCCCTTTAACTTGCAGATGGCTCATCTTGTGGCAGATCATGCTCATGTGGTGAGGGATGGCGGCGCGTGCTGAGGATCGGTGGCCAGGTTCGTGTTCGGAGCCGTTCCCAGGTCAAAAACAATGTGGCCGCCGTGCGCGATCTCTTCATGCCGCACCCACAGCTTCTCAGAAGGCTTGCCGTTGACGGTCACAGCCTGGATGTAGATCGCATCCGGCGACGATCTTTTGGCTTCGATAACAAGCTTGTTGCCGCCTGTAACTGCTATGGTGGCTTTGTCAATCAGCGGCGAGGTGAGCACGTAGTTTCCGCTCGCCGGGTCCACTGCGTATAAGCCCATGGCGCTCATCACGTACCAGGCAGACATCTGTCCGCAGTCTTCGTTTCCTGCCAGACCATCGGGATCGTCGTGATACCAGGCCTTCAGCAGCATGTTGACCCGCGACTGCGTCTTCCACGGCTGGCCGGCATAGATGTAAAGATAAGCGATATGGTGGCTGGGCTCGTTGCCGTGCGCATATTGACCGACCATGCCGGCAATATCGGGCGGCGCATTCTTGGGCAGCGTCGAGGGCACGGTAAACAGAGCGTCGAGCTTCTTGACGAACGGCTCCCGGCCGCCCCACAGCTCCATGTAACCCTTCACATCGTGCTGAACGCCGAACGTCGTCTGCCACGCGTTCGACTCGGTGTAGTCGCGATAGTCAACGGTATGCCCCATATCGATGGGGTCGAAGGGCTCAGTGAAGTGTCCGTTGATGAGCCTGGCGCGGATGAACTGCGTCTTGGGATCAAAGAGATGACGATAATTCTTCGATCGCTCCCGCTGCAACCTGGCGTCATCCGTGGCCCCCACCTGGTCGGCTACGAGTGAACAAGCCCAGTCGCAGTAGTTGTATTCGATCAGCTTGCTTACCGATTCCTCCTCGCGGTCCGCAGGAATGAAACCCATGGCGCGGTAGTAGCCAAGACCGCGATAGTCATCGATCATGTTGCGTTGCCGCATCACCTTGTAAGCACGCTGCCAATCGATACCGGGAAACTTCTTGACGCAGGCCTCACCCATCACGCTGGCGGAGTGATAGCCCGTCATGGTGCCTGTCTCCTTGCCCTGCAACGGCCACACCGGCATACCCGCGGGGCTCTGCTCCGCCATGTCGATCAGGCAATTCACCAGGCTGGGCACGCGATCGCTTTCAAACAGCGTGAAAGCAGGATGGAGCGCGCGGAACGTGTCCCAAAGCGAGTAAGTGCTGTAGTTGTGCTGACCCGGCTCAAGCCTGTGGGGTTTGCCGTCCATGCCGCAGTACTCGCCATTGACATCGTCGAACAACGTAGGCGCCACCAGCATGTGGTAGAGAGAGGAGTAGAAGATGGTCCGCGTGGTTTGATCGCCGGTCTCGATGCGGATGCGGCTCAGCTCCACTTGCCACTTTTGTTTGGCCGCGGTGCAGGTTTGCTCGAACTCCCAATGTGGCATTTCGGCCTTGAGGTTCGCCATCGCGTTGGCGGTGCTGACTCCGGAAATGCCCACGCGAACTAAGATCTTTTCGCCCGAAGCTGCGTCGTAGTGCAGCGCAGCTTTGACGGCATGGCCTGCGGCGCGCGAACTTCCCGCTGGAAGCACCGTGCCTTCCTGCCAGAATTCTGCCTTGCTGAAGGGCCTGGAAAACTGCGCCGCGAAGTAGATTTTTCTTCCCTCGGCCCAGGCGTGTACGGTGCGTCCGCCTGTAACCATGTCATTGCCCACGAGTTCGAGCGTGGCATCGGCGACCGGGCTGAGAGGATCGTTATAGGAATGCGAGAAGTCGAGCACAAAGTGGCTCGGGCCCGCAGACTGAAAGGTGTAGCGGTGCAGACCCACACGCTCGGTGGCTGTCAGTTCAGCCAGCACGTTGCGATCATGCAAGGGAACGGAGTAGTAGCCGGGCGTCATCTTTTCATCGCCATGAGAAAACGGCGCGCGATATCCTTCCTCCACGTCTTCCCGCGTCCCCGGGTTCCATTTCACTTCGCCAACGTTGGGGATGATCAACACATCCAGCAGGTCTCCGCCGCCGGTGCCGCTTAAGTGGGTATGACTGAAACCCATCAGAGACCGGTCGGATACGTGATAACCCGAACACCAGTCCCAGCCACGGTCGTAGGTGTCCGGGCTCAACTGCACTGCCCCAAAAGGAACGGTTGCGCCGGGATAGGTGTGACCATGCCCGCCCGTACCAACCCGCAGATTGACGTACCGGGTGAGGTCATCCTCAGCGCCGTCGATGGCCGCTGCTGTCACCGCGGCGAAGGCTTTTGCTTGTTGAACCAGCAGATCAGAGCAGGCTGCAGCGGAAAGGGTCTGCAAAAACTTACGTCTCGAAAGCATCTATCATGCCTTTCATCAAAGAGTTCCTTATTATCATACGAGTGCGGCGGGTCTGCCCGGCCGATTGCGGTTCTGGAGAGAAGGTCCATTGTGTTCATCTTTTCGCTGCTGCTGTTCTACGCCATGCTGGGCTCCGCGCAACAGCCTGCTTCTGCACCGGCGGTGAAACCACCAGCCCTTACTGCAGAACAACTGGAGCGTCTCGAGAACGATTGGGCTAACCTTGAGAAGTACCGGGAGGCCGATGCGCAGATGCCTGCGCCCGCTGCTCATGAAGAACGTGTGGTCTTTATGGGGGACTCCATCACCGAAGGCTGGGGCCATGATTTCGGCAATTCTTTCCCTGGCAAGCCGTATATCAACCGCGGTATTTCCGGCCAGACTTCTCCGCAGATGCTGGTTCGTTTTCACCAGGACGTTGTCGACCTCAAGCCCAGGGTGGTGATCATCCTGGCGGGCACGAACGACATAGCCGGGAACACGGGCAAGACTACACTGACGGCGATCATGGGGAACATCGATTCCATGAGCACGTTGGCGCGAGCCAATGGAATCGCGGTTGTACTCTGCTCGGTCTTGCCTGCGAAGGACTTTGGATGGCATCACGGCCTCGATCCTGCGCCCAAAATCGGGAGCCTGAACGAGCGCATCCGCGATTATGCCAAAGCGAAAGGTTTCGTTTATGTCGACTACTACTCCCACATGGCCGACGGTGAAGGCGGCATGAAGGCTGAGCTGAGCGCGGACGGGGTTCATCCGAACGCAGCCGGGTACGCGATCATGGAGCCCTTGGTAGAAACCGGCATCACGCAGGCTCTTTCTCGCTGACCGGAAAACGAAGCCATTGAGCTCCGAAAACAGACGGGAAGTTCACCAACCATTCAGCAGTCGCAACAGAGTCCGCCACAACGGCACTCACTTCTTTGCGCGATGATGAAGAAACCGCGATCCGCCGTGGTTACCAAAGAAATCCTCTTAGCCTCTCGACACCTTCCAAAAGCCGTACTAGTGTATAAGTAAGAACCATACGTCGGCCCGTCTTCGCGACGGCGCTGCGTGGCCTTGCCCCGGTGAGCTTTGCCCGTGCATCTGCCGCCCACCACCCGGAGACATCATCGCTTCATGCATGATGACTTGGGTGCAGCAAACGGTAAAGTGACAAACAAAGTGATGGTTGACGCCTGTCCTCAGCATGGATGCGGCCCGCGAGGGCGCGCCTTTGGAGAACGGGATTCACGGCGTCAGCAGGGTGCGCTCAGTGCGTCTTCTTGATTGAGAAGTTTTGACAACTATAAGAAACGCCACATCACCGGAAAGCCTGGGCCAACCTGGCCAGAGGATAACGGACGCCGGATGGGAAACGGGACAATCGCTGATGCAAAGCGCGTAGGCAGATATATTGTCTGGTTTGTCACCGGGAAAGTTGAAAGTCTGCAAAGTAAGAACGAAGCTTTTTCGCATCTTTGAAAGCTACGTGACCGGCGGAGGCTTACATGTCGACTACACAGTTCGGCGACCCTTAATAAGGATAGAGCATGCCAGACACACCCTTACCACGCTTATCACGCTTATCACGCAATTTTTCCGGGAGCCTGAATCGCCGCTCGCAGGCTCAGCTCGCTCGGGACTTAGTTCGCTTAGTTCGCTTTCTTCGCACATTTCTACAACGGGACCAAAAACCGGGAGAGCATCTAAAAGAAGACGCAGCGCTGCCAATGTCCCCAAAAGGCCAAAAAGGATCGAATTTTATCGAATTTTACAAAAATCGAAAATTTAGTGGCCAAACGCGACTGTCACTCAGGGAAAAAGAAGTCTGCTACAAACCGAAGGCAAGTTGGGAATTTCGTCTGTTGTGTGTTGGCGCCGAGTACCTCGAAACGGATGAGTCTCAGGGCCACCGGCTCCTAGTCACTAGCTCGGCCGTGGCGCCCGCCGTTGGCCTGAAAGAGTGAGCTACCCAACCCACGAACAGGTATATTGGTGCGCATGGCGACAGATGGTTGCGGAAAAATGAAGCAGGGTTCTCCTCGAGATTGCGATGCTGAGACCGGTTGTTTGGAGCGGTCGGCTCAGAAATATCTTTGTTCTGGGAACGAATGCAAAGAAGATTGCGAGCCAGACAACCGGGGTATATTCTCTCGTGACCGGGAAGGCAATGGGAACTCGGCCTTAGACCGGGTGTGTGCCTCGCTGCATTTCTCCCTCCCACGCTTCAGAGTTGCATTGGGTGAAAGGAAGAACCTGTGCTAAATCCAAAACCTCGGATTGTCCTCCTTTGGCTTATCGCCTCGATCTTCCTTGCTTGCTCGGCCAGCGCCCAAACCAAACTTCTTCGCTTTCCCGACATCCATGGCGACAAAGTCGCTTTTACCTATGCGGGTGACCTCTGGACTGCCTCCACATCAGGTGGAGTGGCCACCCGCCTCACTTCGCATCCAGGCGTGGAGCTCTTTGCAAAATTCTCTCCCGACGGCAAATGGATCGCCTTCACGGGTCAATACGACGGCGACGAGCAAGTGTATGTCATTCCCGTTGCCGGCGGGGTTCCGAAGCAGCTCACTTTTTATCCTTCTCGCGGCCCGCTTCCGGCCCGCTGGGGCTATGACAATCAGGTTTACGGCTGGACTCCCGACGGCAAATCGGTAGTCTTCCGGTCGCTGCGAGACTATTTCTCCGATGCGGACTCGCGCCTCTACACGGTTTCCCTCGATGGCGGTATGCCTCAGGTTCTGCCCATGCCCAAATCCGGTGCAGGGGATTTTTCACCGGACAGCAAGCAGATTGTTTACTCCCCGCTTTTCCGCGACTTTCGAACGTGGAAACGTTACTCCGGCGGGTGGGCGCAGCAGTTATACATCTTTGACCTGAAGTCGCACGCGCAGGTGAAGATCACCAGCGACGTAAGGTGTCATCGCGATCCGATGTGGATCGGCGACAAGATCTACTATGTGTCGGACAAAGACGACACGCTGAATCTCTATTCCTACGATCCGAATGCCAAGACGACCGAGCAGTTGACCAAGAGCACGAAATGGGATGTTCGCTGGCCGAGCAGCGATCATAAGGGGCGGATCGTATACGAGCAGGATGGGGAGCTGAACATATTTGATATCGCCACCGGCGCCTCAACGCATCTGTCCATCCAGGTTCCCACGGATGCGCTGGCCATGCGCCCGTCACGCGTCCCGGCAAGCGACCAGATCGAGTGGAGGGAGTTGAGCCCCAAGGGAGAACGAGCGCTGATGGTGGCACGAGGGGACGTGTTCACAGTGCCGATCGAGAAGGGCGCGACTCGGAATCTGACCAACTCCTCGAACGCCCACGACAAGTTCGCCATGTGGTCGCCGGACGGGGCGACGATCGCCTTCATCTCCGACATGGATGGTGAAGACGAAGTCTACCGGCTTGCTCAGGACGGGCTGAGCAAGCCTGAGGAGTTGACGCACGGCTTCCACGCCATGCTTTACCAGCCCAGTTGGGCGCCGGATGGCAAGAGGATCGCGTTTAGCGACAAGGATGGCAAGCTCTACATATTGAATATCGACGACAAGAAGGTTACCCAGATCGCGCAGAACCCCCGCGGGCGGATTGATTCGTATCCGTGGTCAGCGGACGGGGGGCATCTGGCCTTCACCATGGATGAACCAAGCGGCTTCACCTGCATTTATGTATGGAGCGTTGCCGACGGGCAGATTCATCGCGTCACCGACCCGATGTACGACTCCGGCGCGCCGGCGTGGGATACGGAGGGCAATTATCTCTACTTCATCAGCACGCGCGAATACCAGCCGCAATTGAGCGGGATCGAGTTCAACTTCGCAACCAACCGCGGCCGCTCTCTGCTGGCTCTCGCACTGCGCAAGGATGTGAAGAATCCGTTTCCGCCACAAAGCGACGAGGTGACGATCACCAAGCCGGGCGAGGACGCGGCGGATAAGAGTAAGCCGGAAGACAAGGCCGGAGACAAGGAGAAAGGCGACGACAAGGCAAAGGCGGACGAGAAGAAACCAGAGAAGAAGAAGGAGCCCATTCGCATCGATTTCGACGGTCTGCAAGACCGGGTCAGCCGGGTTCCGGTGGAGGCCGACAACTATAGCCGCCTCACGGTGACCAAGGAGTATCTCGTGTATGCGCGAGAGGGCGGGCGGTTCTACGGGCGCGACTCCGATCCGCCCACTGCATTGATTCTCTACTCACTGAAAGACCGCAAGGAAACCACGCTGGCGGAGAAGGTTGAGAGCTTCGCAGTCTCGCGTGACGGCAGTAAGGTGCTGGTGCGGAAAGCCAAGAGTTATGAGCTCTACGACGTGAAGCCGGATAGCAAGCCAAAGACGGTGTCCACGGATAACCTGATCGTGGACCGGGTTCCCCAGCAAGAGTGGGTGGAGATCTTCAACGAGGTGTTCCGTCGCTATCGCGACTTCTTCTATGCAGAAAACATGAATGGCTACGACTGGAACGCGTTGCGCGACCAGTACCGGCCGCTGGTGGATTATGTGGCTCACCGCTCCGATCTGAATTATGTGCTGGGAGAGATGGTGGCGGAGCTCAGCAACTCACACAGCTACATTTCCGGTGGCGATATTGAGGTTCCGAAACGCACGCCGGTGGCGCTGATGGGCGCGAGGATCGAGTTGGACGCAGGTGCCGGGCGGTATCGCATTGCGAAGATCTACCACGGCCAGAACGAAGAGGAACTCTATCGCTCTCCGCTAACCGAAGTGGGAGTGGACGCCAAAGAAGGCGACTACATCCTTCAGATCGACGGCCGCGAGTTAACGGCAAGCGACAATCCCTACGAGCTTCTACGCGGCAAGGCCGACCGTCCCGTGCAACTGAGGGTGAACGAGAAGCCTGTCCTCGACGCCTCCCGGACGATTTCGTATCGTCCTATCACCAGCGAGACCGATCTGATCTATCTCGACTGGGTTACCCACAATCGCGAGGTTGTGGACAAGGCGACCGGCGGCAAGGTTGGCTATATTCACCTTCCGGACATGGGCGAAAACGGGATTCGCGAGTTCATCAAGTATTACTACCCGCAAATTCGCAAGCAAGCCTTGATTGTGGACGACCGTGGCAACGGCGGCGGCAATGTCTCGCAGATGCTGATCGAACGACTCAGCCTGCCGTTACTTGGGACGGAGTTCGATCGCGTAGACCGGCAGACAGGCACCTATCCATACACCGTCTTGTACGGCCCGAAGGTCTGCCTGATCAATGAGACTTCGGCATCCGACGGCGATATCTTCCCTTACATGTTTCGCCAGGCGGGTCTGGGGCCTCTGATCGGGAAACGCACCTGGGGCGGGGTGGTGGGGATCTCTGGCCGAGGGCCGCTGCTGGATGGCGGCCAGGTGTTCGTGCCTGAATTCGCTACGGCCAGCGCGGAAGGCAAGTATGTGATCGAAGGGCATGGGGTCGACCCAGACATCGAGGTTGAAAACGATCCGGCCGATACGATCGAGGGCCGCGATCCGCAACTGGAGCGGGCGATTGCGGAGATCGAGAAAGCTCTTCAGGCGAACCCAAAGACGCTGCCGCAGCGGCCCCCGGACCCGGATAAGGCGCCGAAACGCTGATGCATTTTGCATAAGACAGGAAGGGTCGCGCAGTTGCGTGCAAATCTCCTAAGCCGGAGCAGCACTAGAGACGTGATCATACCCTATTCAGCTTGGCCGACTTGGTTACAGGTCTTAGTTTTGGGAACGAATGCTCTTCTGGCGGGATACGCCTCCTGGGCATGGTGGCCGAAATCTAGCCTGAATGGAGCAGGTTCGGCTGGTCCTGGCGTATCTGATTGCCTTTTTTTAGTGCTGGCTTTCGTTTTCCACTTCCGATGATGGCAGCAAATCGTGATCGGCGGCCCTGCTAATCTGTGGCTACCGTCTGGCGTCGTCGGTGGGTCGAGCATCCAGACGCTGCCTTCGGCATCCGGTTGACCAGTAGCCGCATCGACGCTACTACTCGAGTGACAATCAACTGATGCAGTTCCTATCCCTCCAGAATGACTGCAGTAGCTATTCTTTCCCTCTATCTCCCGAACACTCATACCTTCTGGTCAGACAAATGACACCGCTGAGATGAAATGGTTGTATGATCTTTTCTTCGATGTTCCAGACTTACGCAACGCTTGAGGCTGATATGCCGAAGAGTACAGACAAATCGACCCAATGCGCCGAACATGGCATCTGGAGCAGTGTGCCGGCGCCTCCTCCCGCTGGCCAGAAACCGCTCAACTTCAGCGCCATTGATGCTGAGGAAAATCAGCGGATCATCTCTTCCGAAAAAATGAGCTTTGCCATGGTGGGCTGTTCCGGGGATCCGGCCACGGGGAAAAAGACAAAGGCAGTTGCCAAAGCTATGATCGCTGCCGACGACACGTCGTTCTTCTACCACCTGGGTGACATCATTTACCTGCAGAAAGGCAGCGGCGTCACTCCCGGCGGCTCCGAAGTTACTGACACTCCGGAGCTGTGGAACTCTCAGTTCTACGCTCCGTACACCGCCTACCCGAAGCGCATCGTTTCTGTTCCCGGTAATCACGATGGGAAATCCACCCCGATTACCAACTACATGGATGCTTTTTGCTCGGCACCGTCGAAATGGCCTGCGCCTTGGAAGGGAAACACAACCGACAAAAGGCCCGCAATGATTCAGCCTTACGTGTACTGGCGGTTCGAACTCCACTGGCATACATCGTTGGGTTGTATTCGAACATAGTGAACGGGGGCATGCTGGATGACCCGACTGCTTATCCGCTTTTCACGAAGGGACCGCAGTATCAGTGGCTGGTCGCGGAATTGAAGGCCATTGCCGCAGCAAACCGTCAGAACTCACCGAAGAAAGCGGTCCTGCTGGCGGTTCATTATCCACCTTATTCTGGAGCGGCAAACTTCGATGTCCGCGGAGATCAAGCGCAAGGCCCTGGTCCCAACGCTTCCAAGGCGCCCTTTCTCAGCGTGGCCCTACAAACGGCTTTTGACGAAAGCGAGCAGCGGCCTGACGCTATCTTCTCGGCCCACGCTCATCTGTTCCAGCGGATTACCTACACCTTCGCGGACGGAAGCGTGATGCCCTGCCTGGTGGCTGGATGTGGAGGGCACTCTCCGCTCGAGGTGCTCTCCGACGGATGTGACGGCACGCCTGAAAAGCCGCCCAAAGCACCCTTCCCGGTCGTGACGCCAGGATCATTCAAATTTCCCAAGGGTGACTCAGCCCAGGTGGAATTCTACGAGGACGGCCAGAGTGACGACGGCGAATTCGGCTACTTGAAAGTCACCATCAAGCGAAGAACCTTAACCGTTAAGTTCATAGGGGCGGATTCCCAAAAGACCCTCGATCGTTTTAAGCTCGACCTCGACAACCACAAATATCAGTAATCGACCAGCGGCTGCCTGGATGGGCCGAAGAGTCGGGTACGTGAAGACGATCGGCAGCCGGCATGGTGAGATCTTCCTGCCTCCTCCGCTCTCGGCTTGCAAGCTCGAGAGTTCGCCCTGGCCGAATAACTGGCTTTCCTCCATCGCCTATCGAATCGATAGGCCACGTGATTTGTGAATAGCTCTCCAAAAACACCTTATACACTTTGTCCGACGACCTCGACTGTAGCTCGTTTTCTCGAAAAGAGATGGATACCGCCTTGAGGGCATCTTTTCGTCAGCGCATAAGAGGATCTAAGGGGATAAGAAAGAACGTACCTCAGCGGCTAATGCTCGCTGCGGCGAGGTAGCGGGGATGGCAGTGTTATTTACGGCACGGCTGAAGGCGTGCCCTTCCAGGAGACCGAGTTCTCACGCAAACTCTATAGTGGGTGTACGAGTCGCGTTCGTAAGCCATTGCTGGCAAAAAAGCAACAAAAGGAAGGAGAGGTTTGTCACATGATAAAGATGTATCTTCTTCGCGACGCCGTCCTGGAGGAGGTCGATGCCTCGGTTGGCGACAGTCGACTGGCTTCCGCGATCTGGATCGACATGATTGATCCTTCGAAAGAGGAGGAGTTTGCAGTGGAGGCGCTGCTTGGAATTGACGCTCCGAGCCGGGAAGAGATGCGGGGAGTGGAAAGTAGTAGTCAGCTCTACCGTGAGGGAAACGCAACGGTGATGACCGTTCGAATCCTGAGTGTCTCCGGCAGACCTTCTCCGGCGCTCATTGCGACGACTTTTATTTTGACCCCGGAGAGACTTGTCACCCTGCGCTATGGCGAATCCACACCATTCCGCATCTCCGCTGCGCGGGCCGCCAAAGAAGCCGGGGCTTTCATCTCTGCCGACGCTGCAATGGCTGGGCTGGTCGAGGCCATTGTGGACCGCGTCGCAGAAATTCTGGAAGGGATTGGGGATGAGTTGGATCAGCTTTCCTCGCAGCTTTTCACCCAAAACAACGAAATTACTCAAGGCATTGCCAATACCGATCTCCACAGCGTGCTCAAGGGAATCGGCCGCAACGGTGATCTTGCCTCGCGAACGCGCGAGTGTCTTCACAGCATTTCCCGAATCATGCCCGCTCTGGAAGGCGAAGAAGCGTCACGACCGTCCAAGGAAATCGCGAAGAGACTCGTCACCGTTTATCAGGACGTTAAGTCGCTGCTTGACCATGCTGCTTTCCTGAGTGCAAAGGTGCAATTCCTGCTCGATTCGGCGCTGGGCTTGATAAGCATTCAGCAAAACGCCATTATCAAGATATTTTCCGTGGCCGCCGTAATTTTTCTCCCGCCCACGTTGATCGCATCCGTTTACGGCATGAACTTTGAACACATGCCCGAACTGAAGTGGGGCCTGGGCTACCCATTTGCGCTGGGAATGATGATTGTTTCAGCCATTTTGCCCTACTGGTACTTCAAGCGGCGTAAATGGCTCTGATCGACGGTTCGATGTAACTGCTTACGCAGCAGTAGCGGCGACTTATATCTCTCCCTTCTTCGCCTGGTTCAGCAGGTACTCGGATGCTCTCCATGACAGTGCCATAATGCTGAGCGTAGGATTCTTGTCGGGATTACTCACGAAACATGCGGCGTCGGTGACGAATAAATTCCTGACGTCGTGTGCCTGGCAATGGTCATTCAGAACAGAAGCCTTGGGATCATTTCCCATGCGCGCCGTCCCAAGCTCGTGGATGATCCTTCCACCTTCAGCGATGCCGTAGGGGAGGTTTCCCGACGGCGTAGCATCACTCGAGAAGGTTCCTCCCACAGCCTCAACGATCGCACGAAAGGTTTCCTGCATGTCTTTCGCCATTTTGATCTCATTGTCGCCCCATGCGAAATGGAAGCGCAGCACCGGAATGCCCCATTTGTCGCATACCCCCGGATCGATCTCGCAGTAGCTATCGGGATTAGGAATCATTTCCCCACGGCCGGAAAATCCGATGTACGTGCCATAGTTGCTGCGACACTTCTGCTTCAAAGACGACCCGTAACCTTCGTGTTCTTCGCAGACGCCGGCGAACTCGCCTACGCCCGGCATGTCCCGACCCCCGCCGAACTCGATGTGATAACCGCGTAAGAAGTCATTCTTGCGATCGAATTTCCACCAGGGCACATACATGTGCATCCCGCCCGTACCGTCATGGTTGTGGGGCGGCATATTTTCCAATTGAGGGAAATATCCGTATGCGTCACTGCCTACGGAATCAGTCAGGTAGCGGCCGACCGCTCCTGATGAATTTGCCAGGCCATGGGGAAAAAGAGTGGAACGCGAATTGAGCAATAGGCGGGCGGATTCACAGGCGCTCGCCGCCACGACGAACGATTTGGCATGGAGGCGCATTTCCTTGCGGGTGGTCTTGTCAATATAGGAGACTGCCTGTGCGCGACCGTCTTTGCCGATAACGATCTCCCGGGCCATCGCGTTCGGAATCAGGGTGAAACGTCCGGTTGCCTGTGCCGGCGGAATCATCACCTGGCTGGAACTGAAATTGGATGCACTGATGCATCCCCGTCCGCATTGCCCGCAATAGTGGCAGGGTGCGCGCCCGTTCACCGATTTTGTCAATATGGCCAGGCGTGAGGGAATGCAGGTTATGTTCAGCTGATCGCAGGCCTTCTTAACCAGTGTTTCGGTGCAGCGGGGGCGCGGCGCCGGCAAAAACATTCCGTCCGGAGCGCTGGGGATGTTCTCTTTCGTTCCGAAGACGCCGATATAGGACTCGACCTTGTCATAGTAGGGCGCTAGATCTTCGTAGGTGATCGGCCAGTCGTCGCCCATGCCGTCTGTGGAGCGCGACTTAAAGTCTACTGGGGCGAAGCGTAATGCGATCCGGCCCCAATGATTTGTGCGTCCGCCTTCTATCCGGGAACGAAACCAACGAAAGCTCGAGCCGGGAGCTGTGGTATATGGCTCACCCTCGATTTCCCAAAACCCATTGGGCGCCATGAATTCGTCGCCTGTTCCTCCGACGCCGGCTCCCCGATGTTGCAGCTGGTAGGGCCACACATGCTCTTTGAAATCCTGCTTGGGGTTCAGCGGCGGCCCTGCCTCTAACATGACAACGTTCAGTCCGCCCTCGGTCAGTACTTTGGCGGCAGTCCCACCCCCGGCACCGGATCCTATGATGCAAACGTCGTACTCTTTCGGCGAGCGGACCACCTGCGACATCGAAACCTCTTTCCCAAGCCACGGCTGCGGTCTACATGCACGGGAGCCAGTAGACCCTCGCGCAGGTTCGCTTACACGGCGTAGCACGTAAATGCATTGTAGTTCCCGATCTCGGGAAATAGTGACCAGACGGGGACGTTCCCCTGAGCTGAGCCTGGCTATTGTGGGTTACGTCCCGTCTCGCGCCTATTTTCTCTGGCCACTATTTTCCCCCTGCACTCCACACATCCCAATCGCAGCTGTCAAGGTAAGTCACGGCTCACATTGGTACGTGGTTGGCGGAATTGAAAATTCCACTGGTTTATGTCTTAATAGACTAAGACATGAAAAGCCAAATGGGGCCAGCGACCTTTTCCGCAGCATCGATGATGTCGTATTGCTGCTCTGTCCGTTCGCCTACGAAGGTACCCCGATATCCCGGCATCGCGAGTCCGCCCCCCGTCGTGCCTGATCGAAGCCGGCTATGAGACGCTATCATTTTGAAGTTTCTCCCACCTCTTGCCCTCGTCGCACGTCTATCCATGTAAGAGTCGAATAAATGGCATCTTCCACCCTGCTCACACCCGGTTCCACACGTGCCCGATTCAAAACCGTTCTCTGGATCTTCCTTGGTCTCACTTCGCTCTTTGTCTTCATCACTTCAGAAGTTTTTCTCGTCACCGATTACCCCATGTACCACGGCTACCGTCTGCAGGTCATCGCCGACCGCCATCTCCTCATCCCCCATACACTCTGCGGCGTCACCGCTCTGCTGGCCGGCCCGATGCAGTTCTCGTCGCGCCTTCGCCAGCGTCACCTCAAATTCCATCGCGTTCTCGGCCGCATCTACGTCATCTCCGTCTTTATCGGCGCCTTCACCGGGATCGCCCTCGCCGCCGGCCGCCCCGGCTTGCCAGGAACCTCCATGCAGGCCGCCGCGTGGATCGTCTGCACCACCGCGGCCTTCATCACCGCGCGTAACCGCCAAATCGCCCAGCATCGCCAGTGGATGGCCCGTTCCTACGCCGTCACGTTTACCTTCGTCTCCAGCCGCGTGCTCAATCTCTGGCCTCGCTACTGGAGCCATCTTGGCGACACCTTCGCCGCCGTCGGCGTCATCGCCTTCACGCTTGCCTCCCTGCTTCTTGTGGACCTCGGCCTCAACTGGCGCGAGCTCACCACCCGTGGCTGATCGTCGCCGGCTATGAGAGCTATCCATATGAAACGATTCGCGGCCCCGGCCCCTGCGGCACTCCCCGCTTTGCAAGACGAAGTTCTCATCCTCGGTGGTGGAGTGGCAGGCTGTGGCGCTGCGATCGCGCTCGCCCGCAAGGGACGAAGCGTCACGCTGATCGAACGCGAGCCCACATCGCGCCATAAGGTCTGCGGAGAGTTCCTGAGCGGTGAGGCCCTTGAGGACCTGCACGCGCTCGGTATCGACGTGGCCTCGCTTGGCGCCCTGCCCATCGACTACGTTCGCCTTGCCGCCGCCAGGCGCGCCGCCGAGGCTCCCTTGCCTTTTCCCGCAGCGTCGCTCACGCGCAAGGCGCTTGATACGGCCCTTATCGCTGAAGCCATCGCCGCGGGAGTCCGCGTAGAGCGCGGCCGCAGTGTGCAGGCGCTCGGTCGCACGACAAGCAACGTCTGGCAAGCTACGCTCGACGACGGCGCTACCTGTGAAGCTCCAACGGTCTTTCTAGCCACGGGCAAGCACGATCTCCGTGGCTACTCGCGACCCAACGACCCAGAGCGATGGGTCGCCTTCAAGATGTATTTTCGCCTGGCGCCCGCGCAAGCCGCTGAGCTCGCGCGGGCCTCTGAGCTGATGCTCTATCCCGGAGGCTATGGCGGTATCCAGCCGGTTGAAGGCGGCGTCGCGAACCTCTGCTGCGTGGTGCAGCAGCGGCATCTCGCGCGGGTGAGCCATCGCTGGGAGAATTTCCTGGCGAAGATGCAGCGCGACTGTCCACACCTCGCTATGAGGCTTGCCGGTGCGCAGCCGTTGCTTGCTAAGCCGATCGCCATCACCCATATCCCGTATGGTTACATCCGCCGCACCACGGAGACTGGGCTCTACTGCATCGGCGATCAGGCTGCCGTCATCCCCTCGTTCACCGGCGATGGCATATCCATCGCGCTGCATACGGCACGTTGTGCTGTTGCTGCCTATCTTGCAGCCGAGCCGGCACCGCTCTACCAGGCTAAACTGCGGTCCGCACTGCTGGCCCAGATGCGCCTTGCCGAGTTCGCCGCCGATGGCTTGAACAACTCACTTGCACGCGCTGTTTTACCGTTTTGCCTCAGGGTCTGGCCCGGTGTGATGCGCTTGACGGCAAGGCTGACACGAATCTCCCGGCACACCGTTGTTTCTCCACATGCAGTCGCCAGCTGAGATCCGGCCATGCCAAATGACATGACTTTTGCGGGACGGCCAGCCGGCGAGGGTGTCGCAGCATAGAGTGTTCACCCCGCTGTCCAGGGGCAAAGACGGAGTTCGAATCATGGGTCCAGTTTGTATAAGCCGAATCACCACCGCCACGCCGCCGCACGATGTGCATGCGGCGTTCGTGGCCTACGCGTCCAGCGTAATGCAGGATCGCCGCGCACGCTCGTTGCTTAAACTTATGGTCCGGCGATCGGGTATCGAGCACCGCTATTCCTTCATTCAAACTGAAGGGGAACCGGCATCGAATTCGCTCGATGGGCGCGACCTGTTTAAGACGGGAAGTTTTCCTTCGACCGCGAAACGGATGGAGTGTTTCGAGACGTTTGCTCCTTTATTGATGCGGTGCGCGCTGGATCGGCTGGCGCTCACTCCGGAGGAACGCCGCAGCGTACGGCACGTTATCGTGACGTGTTGCACTGGCCTTTATGCGCCGGGGCTGGATTTCGCGGCGATCGAGCATCTCGGGCTAGACCCGGGCACTGAGCGCACCATGGTTGGATTCATGGGCTGCTATGCGGCGATCAATGGGCTCAAGCTGGCGCGGCACATCGTTAGGTCTGAGCCTGATGCGAGCGTGCTGATGATCAACCTGGAGCTGTGCTCGCTGCACCTGCAGGAGACGCAGGATCTGGAAAAGGTTTTGTCGTTCCTGCCCTTCGCGGACGGGTGCGCGGCAAGCCTGATCCGCCGCGACGATCACGGATTTGCCCTCGACAGCTTCAGGGCGGTTTCGATACCCGACACGCGCGGTTTGATTCTGTGGCGCATCGGCGATCTTGGGTTCGATATGGTGCTATCGGGCAGGGTTCCTGTGGAGCTGAAAAAGTCGATGCGCGAGCACGCGAAGGAGCTTGATCCCGATGGAAACATGGACCTGTGGGCCGTGCATCCGGGCGGGAGAACGATTCTGAACGCTGTGGGCGAAGGGCTGGAACTCGCACCAGAGAAGCTGGCGCCCTCACGTTCGGTGTTGCGGCGCTTTGGAAACATGAGCTCTGCCACGGTTATGTTCGTGCTGCACGACTTGATGCGCGAAGCTGAATCGGGGCAGCGCGGGTGCGCGATGTCCTTTGGCCCGGGCCTTACCGCGGAGACGATGAACTTCCATGTCGTTTAAGAACACTTCGGCAGGCGAGGTTACAGAATCCGCGATCACTTTCGATCTTTCGCGACGGGCCGATCTGTCTGAGTTCCTCGACGAGCCGTGCTCGTACGAAGATCTGCGAGGCTGCCTGCGCGATTTGGAGCAGGTGAATCGCGTTTCGTTCGGCTACCGGCCAACGCTCGAGTGGCTGGAACAGTTTGTGCCGGAGCCGACCCATCCGTTGCATATTGTGGATGTCGGATGCGGTGGCGGCGATATGCTGCGCCGTATCGAAAGCTGGGCTGCGCGGAAACGGGTGGCTGTCAAACTCACCGGGGTCGATCTGAATCCCAATGCGATCCGCGCCGCACGCGAGTTTACGCGCGCTGAGAGCCGGATCGAATGGATCGCCGGAGACGCATATTCCCTCAACCCGGATTCGGGTCCGATTGATGTGGTCATCAGCGCTCTGTTCACGCACCATTTGACCGACGATGAGATTGTTCGCTTTATCGAGTGGATGGAACGGGTCGCGCGCCACGGTTGGTTTATCAATGATCTTTATCGCAGCCAGACGACTCAGACGTGGTTTAGAGTGCTCGCGGCCGCAATGCGGTGGCATCGTTTCGTGCGCCACGACGGCCCGGTTTCGTTTCAGCGGTCGTTCTTGCCGGACGAATGGAAACATTACGCGCAACGAGCAGGTCTGTCCGCCCGAGGAGTTTCTATCGCGACTGTACGGCCGGCACGCCTCTGCGTGGGACGAGTAAAGCGGAGATGAAACGCCTACGGGCTTGCGGCGTTTCGGAATCGATGCGGCAGGGCTGGGCACACAGACCATCCACCGCTTTTGGGCTGAGCCAAACCATGGTTTTGCCCAAGCAACTCTTAGTAGTCAAAAACCTTAGGAGAGGTGCAATGAAATCCTTTGCGGTCTTCGCCCTGGCTGTCATACTCGCTCCAGCCGCGCTCGCCCAGCATCAGACCTTCGTCGTCAATCCCGATGCCAGCGAGGTCAAGATGACGCTCAAAACAACCCACGAGCTCGTCAACGGCACCTTTCACGTCCAATCAGGATCGATTGAGTTTGACCGCAGCGCTCCTAAGATGTCGGGTTCGGTAGTCGTCCTCGCTGGAAGCGGAAAAACCGGCAATGGCCATCGCGACAAGAAGATGAACAACGACATCCTGGAGGTCGAGCAGCACGCAACTGTTTCCTTTGAGCCGAAGAGCTATACCGGCGCCATCGCTTCTTCAGGCGACTCGACCATCCAGGTAACCGGAATCTTCACCCTGCTGGGCACGCCTCACGAAATCACCGTCCCCATGTTGGTACACCTTGATGGCGCCAGCACAACTGCCGAGGCTCATTTTGTGGTGCCTTACGTCCAATGGGGACTAAAGAATCCAAGCTTCATGATTTGGAAAGCGGATAATGATGTCGCGATCGACCTCAAGCTTGCTGGCACGACTTCAAGGTAGCCTAACCTAGACCGGGACGGACGGAACCGACCCTAATGAAACCGCCACTGAACGCATTCCTGCTACGCGTTTCGTTCTTGACCCCTTCCTTCATTTGAACTTCACCCGCTAGTTAGCTGCCCAAAATACAGTGTCTGATCCGTGCGTGTGAATCTCTCGCGAATCGATGCTGCATCGCTCGCGAGAAAGGGTAGCCGATCCGGGCCAAAATGTGCCTCGGACGGGATACCGCTTCGATGAGATAAGACACCGACCCGCTATCGGGATCAAAGTCGATGACAAAGCGCTCCTGTCCTTCCTCGACGTGAAGGGCAGTGGTGGCGTACATGAAACCGAAGCGAGTCGGGCTGTCCACAATCTCAACAATGCGGCTAAGGTTGATCGACCACAAGCACGCGGTGTGAGCCTCCACAGCTACCATCTGCCCCAGTGCGATCTTGGCAGTCGGATTCGCGATCAGTACCCATCCCAAGTCAAACTGTTCCCATCGCTGAAAGGCTTCGCGAGCAGCCATGAAGACGTGCTGCCCTCGACCAATCTCACTCCGTGAAAAGTCACGCACAAAGCCCTTCGGAGGGCTTCCGAGCGAACCATCTGTCACCGTCAGCAAGTGAGGACTGGAGGGTGGGGCTTCGCGTGCGGCTGTCAGGAGTTTTTCCTTCTGATCTTCGCTTGCTCGGAATAGTCGCAACACCGGTCCAGTATCTCAGGGGCGGCGAGAGTCAGGCTCCAGCGTCAGTTCCATCAGGATCTCCGCGATTGTCGATCTTTGACGCACTAGCCTCTTCTCGGCAGCAAGCAGTAGACGCCTTGGGGAGCAAGCGCCCTATCGAAGGTCAACAAATTTACGGTGCGCCGCCTCCATGCAGCCCCACCTGATGGCTGGCAGACGGATAGCCGGGGACTTCTTGCGCACTTTTTTTCGACAAGGGTCGAGCGGAGGGGCCGCTAAAAAGGGGCCTTGAGTGCATCGTTTCGCCGGAATCGGAACGATATCGTCGCCCTAATGCAGCGGCCACGCCAACGCGATCTGCGCGGGCATCGCCTGCCTGTGCTCGGCAATCTCCTTCATCACCGGGGAGGCGCGCCAGACGCTAAAAAGGAATATCGTCGTCGGTGATCTCGGTGCCGGCAAATTCCTCGTGGTGCACCGGGGCCCGCTGATCAAAGGAACTGGTGTTGGAGCGCGGACCGCCGCCACCGCCGTCTCCCTCTCCACGGCCCGACAACAGCATAATGTCGTTGACGATGATTTCGGTGCGGTATTTCTTCTGCCCGGTTGCCTGGTCATCCCAGGAGCGGGTCTGAATCCGGCCTTCGACGTACAGCTTGGCACCCTTCTTCACATAGTCACGGATGATTTCCGCCACCCGCTGGTACGCGGCCAGGTTGTGCCACTCGGTGCGATCCTGCCACTCACCGGTTTTATCCTTGAAGCGCTCGGAAGTGGCCAGGCTGAGGTTGGCGACCGGCAAACCGCTGGGGAGAAGTTTGACTTCCGGGTCTTTGCCTACATTGCCCACCAGAATCACTTTGTTGATGCTCTTTGCCATAATGCTCCCTCTGTTTTGGGTAAGGCTGAAGCATAGCAGAACTGGCTCAGCTTGATGCGGAACCGCGCCGCCATGCAGATTTCAGCGTTAAGATTTTTTCATCCGTGCAATCCGGCGATTGCGCAGCCACTTGGCGGTTCCCAGCAGGGTCAGCATGGTTCCAAACGGCAGGCACATCATTGCCAGCAGCAGCATCAGCCAACCGGAGTTGGTGTGTGGCCCATGTATGCCGATCCCGCCAAAGACCGCGGCCGTCAACAGCGCGGCAACGATGCCGGTCACCAAAATCCAGATGCCGGCGCGTAGCAGTTGTGTCGTGCCGTCGTCCGCGTTCAACGCCAAGCAGCCAGCATGGCATACACCACCACCCCGGTCACCGACACGTAAAGCCAGATGGGCAGCGTGAAGCGCGCGATCTTGCGATGCTGCCGAATGCGCCCGCTCAAAGAAAAGAAGAACGTTGTCAGCACCATGGGCAGTGCGATCACCGACAGTCCCACATGGCTGATAAGAATCGAAATATAAACCTTCTTCACCGTGCCGAAGCCGGGAAAGTGCGTCTCCCCATGCAGCGCATGGTTGGTGATGTAGCTGACCAGGAAGAGAGACGAAAAGACAAACGCGGTCATCATTGACACGCGATGAGCAGGAATATTGCGCCGGCGGATAAAGTAAAAGCCCGTCAGCAAAGCAATGGTGCATAGGCCGTTCAGCAGCGCGTTGAGTGCAGGCAGAAAGCGAAAGTGCTCGGCCGATGCGTCCAGCGGATGGTGCAGATAAAGCAGCCAAAGCAGGAAGCAAACCGCGGCCGCGCTGACCGCTACGATCAATGCCACAGGCAGCGCCACGGAAGGGCGCTGGTTGGTTTCCGCCACGAACATGGTCAAACTCCTAAGCCGAAGGCTTGTTGGTGCGCCGGTTCACGATCGCCCAGGCCGCGGCAAAGGTAAGCACGCAAAAGACTGCCGTCACTGCCAGGTTCACCGGCAGCGAAAACTGAGTGGGAGCATCGGGAAACAACGCCCCCCGCAGTGCTTCCACTCCGTAGGTCAAGGGGTTCAGCAGCATGCAGAAGCGCATCCAGCCGGCAGCCCCGCTGAGCGGGAACAACGCGCCCGAGAGCAGCCACAGCGGGATGAGCAGTACGTTGACAATGGCGTGAAAGGCCTGTGTCGAATCCATCGGCCAGGCGATGGCAAAGCCCAGCGCGGTCAACTCGAAGCTGATCATGATCACCGCCAGGATGCTCAAGCCGATGGCAGCCGGGGTCAGGTGCACTCCCACCAGCGGCGCAAACACCAGGAAAATGATTCCCTGGATCGCGGCCAGGGTTCCTCCGCCCAGCACTTTGCCCAGAACCACCGACGACCGGCTCACCGGCGCCGCCAGTACCGAGAGCAAAAAGCCCTCATTCCGGTCCTGGATCAGCGACATCATGCTGAAGATCGCGGTAAAAAGCACAATCATGGCTACGGATCCAGGAAAGAAGTAGCCCAGGTAGTGAGCCGAGGTTCCGGAACCCGCATTAAAGCTGTGCGCGAAGCCCGCACCCAGCACCACCCAGAAAATCAGCGGAGAGGCAATCACGCCCGCCACCCGCGCCTTCTGGCGATAGAAACGCACAATCTCGCGCAGCCACAAGCTGTAGGCCGGCAGCCAGATTCCCGGGGACGCCGTTCTCACCCCGCGTGGCGCAGTTGCCGCGATGGTCGCCATGGTTACTCCTTCTCCCGGGCATCGGCCCAGAAGCGATGGCCAGTACGTTGAATAAATACATCCTCGAGCGAGGGACGAGCCACCGAGATGCCGTCGATTTCACCCGGAAAGGCTTCCACCACCGCGGTCACCAGGCGATGACCTTCCGGACGCTCCAGCCGGACAGTGCTGCCCAGCACGCTCGGCTGTACTCCGAAACGGTCGCCCATACGTTCCACAAGCGAGCGGGCCGCCTCCGGGCTGGCGGCTTCAAACAGCACTACGTCTCCTCCGATGGCCGATTTCAATTGCGCCGGGGAGCCCAACGCGACCAGCTTTCCCTGGTTGAGAATCGCCAGCCGGTCGCAATGTTCCGCTTCTTCCATCAAGTGCGTCGTCACCAGGATCGAGACCCCTTCCTGGTCACGCAAGCTTCGCAGGTACTGCCACATGTCGCGGCGCGCGCCGGGGTCGAGCCCGGTCGAGGGCTCGTCCAGCAGCAACACCGCCGGCGAATGAATGAGGCCCTTGGCCAACTCCACCCGGCGCTGCATCCCGCCGGAGAGTGTTTCCACAAAATCCTTTGCCCGGTCGCTCAGGCCCACTCGTTGCAGCACCTCGCCACTGCGCCTCTTGAGGGTCTCGCCGCGCAGTCCGTACAGGTGACCCTGGTGCTTCAGGTTCTCGAGGACGGTCAATTTGAGGTCCAGGCTTCTGGCCTGAAACACGATGCCGGTCTGCTGGCGGGCCCGGTTCGGTTCCCGGGCAACATCAAAGCCTTGGACCCGGGCGCTTCCTCCGGTCGGCACCATGAGCGTCGAGAGAATACGGAACAAGGTGGTCTTGCCGCTTCCATTGGGACCCAGCAGGCCGAAAATCTCGGCTGGCTGTACGGCAAAGCTCAGGTTGTCGAGCGCCAGCCGGTCGCCATAGTTATGCGACAGGCCGTCAAGCTCGATGGGCATCGCCCCGCGGGCGCCGCCGGACCCCCCGCCGGACCCAATGCCGGCTGCAGGATGTTCGCTCAAAGTGGCCATGGGCTTATCTCCTCCCAGTTGCGTTCAGCATCATCACCGTGAGCAGCAGCGGCAGGTGGATCACGCTGGCCCGCAGCAATTCACGCGCGTAGCGGCGCGACTCGGTCACGCTGAGCGCCTGGGTGATGCGGGCAAAGCGAACGGTATACGCCAGGTAAAGCAAACCCAGCACCACTGCGGTGACCAGGTAGATGCGGCCAGTCACGTGTAGATAAAACGGCACCACGCTGACCGGAATCATGAGCACCGCATAGACCAGCGCCTCGCACGCCGTGGACCAGCCGTCCGGCTGCACCACTGGCAGCATGCGGATGCCGGCCTTGGCGTAATCCTCGCGGTAGAGCCAGGCGATGGCCATGAAATGGGGAAACTGCCATACGAACAAAATGGCGAACAGCGCCACCGCCGGCCATTCGATCACCCCACGGGCCGCGGTCCAGCCCAACAGCGGCGGCATGGCGCCGGGAAAGGCGCCAATAAAGGTAGCCAGGGTGGTGTAGCGCTTGAGCGGGGTGTAGACGGCAACGTAGATAAACCCCGTCAGCAGTGTCAGCATAACGGTCACCGGGTTGGTGAACCACGCCAGCACCACGGCGCCGGCGGCGAAACAGGCCAGGCCCAGCGCCATGCCGGCGGCCAGACCGAACCGGCCGGCAGCCACAGGCCGTTGCGCCGTCCGCACCATTTTGGCGTCAGTTTTGCGCTCGATGACCTGGTTCAGCACGCTGGCCCCACACGAGATCAGCGTAATCCCCAATAAGGACTGAACCAGCCCCCAGTGCATGCTCGTAATGCCCGATCTCATGGACCCCAGGTAGAAGCCGGCCCAGGCGGTAAGGACAACCATCGAGGTCACCCGAACTTTGAAAAGCTCCTGGTAGTCCGCAATACGGGAATGCTGCACCTTGGGCTCAGCCACGACCCGTTCGGGCATGACCAGGTCGCTGGCCGTAGCGGTATCGACAGCATGGGCAGTCATGGGAGCACGTTCCTGGTTAGGGTCCTGGTCTTGGTTTGCGGCTGGAAATCTTTCATCAACGCTACTTCCTTCATGATAGCAAGCAGGGACCGCGCAACTGCCATCCTTATGGTGCGACGCTAGCGGCGGGTACGATGCTGTTTTCCTTGGCGTCGGGCTGAATCAGGTACTCCTGAATCAGGACCGAAACCAGCACCGCCGTGGGAACCGCGATCATGGCCCCGACCACACCTGCCAGCTTCGAACCCATCAGCAGTGCAACCAGAACCCCCAGCGCGGACAAGTCCACACTGCTCTTCATGATGCGCGGCGTCAGGTAAGAGGTCTCGACCTGTGCGTAAATTGCATAAAAAATTGCCACCCCCACCACTTTTTCCCAGGAATCGATGGCCGCCGCCACCAACACCAGGAACATCGAGACCATGGCGCCAACAATAGGAATGATATTGAGCGCACCCATCAGCACTGCCAACGCGTATGCATAGCGGACCTTGAGCAGGACGAAAACGATAAGACTGCACAGGCCCAGGATGAGCATGAGCCCGCCTTGTCCCAGCAGCCACTTGCCCATGCGCGCATCGGCGCGCAACAAGGTCGCGTCCAGGCGTGCGCGGGCGGGTTGGGGAAAGAAGGAGAGCACCCAGTGATAGGCCTCGTCGCCCTCGAGCATGAAATAGACAGTGAGAAAGATGACCGCCCCGATATCGGCCAATTTGCCCGCCGCACCGCTGATGGAAAGAAACAGGTATTCCGCGAAGTTGGAGGCGAATCCCTGTAGTTTTGCGGCCAAACCGGAAAGATTGATATGAGAAACCAAGGGAAATCTATGCAGCTGGTCGATCAGCTGCGGTCCACGGGTCGGCAGCTCCGTGAACAACGACTGCAGGTCGCGGACGACGGGTGGCAGGGCAAAGGCAAAAAACAGGGTGGCGGCGGCGGCGAGGCTCAGCAACAGGAGAAAGATCGATAGCCCCCGGCCGGGATGCCACCTGCCGATGTGGATGTGCATAATGCCGCGGATCACCGGCGTGAGGACCACCGCGAACAACGCACTTACGTAGAGCAGCAGAAGGATTTCGCGCATCAGGTAGGCGACCGCCAACACCAAAGCAGCGGCAAAAGCGAAGATGATATTGCCGCGCACGGAGCGGGTTCGCACCGTCTGGGTCGGGACAACGGCTTCTGCGGGCGGCTCAGAGATTGTCATGCTTCACTTACCCTCTTCCTTACTGCGGTCAGTACCCGGTCGGCTACTTCTTCGGGCGCAAGCCCGGTGGTTGTCACGGTGAGGTGGGCGGCGCGGTAGTGTGGCAGACGCCGGTTGTGCCGGTTTTCCAGTGACTCGGGCGCAGCCAACAGGGGCCGCGTTTTCCCCTCCACGGTGCATCGCGCCAGGAGCTCGGGCAATTCAGCGTGCAGGAAAACAACGCAGTTCCCGGGGGACTGGATCAGCAGGGACCGGGTGGATTCGTCTTCTACCGTACCGCCGCCCAGAGCCAACACGATTTCTTCCTGGGCAATGAGACTGAGGACGGCATTTCTCTCCCGCTTCCGGAAATCCGCCTCGCCATAGTCTCGAAAGATTTCCGCCACTGTACGTTGGCTCGACGCTTCAATGACGTTGTCCAGGTCGACGAACTTCCAGCCCAGTTCCCGGGCCAGGATGGGGCCCACAGTGGATTTGCCGGCGCCCATGAAACCAGTCAGGATTAACCGGGAAACCCGTTGCATCTGCGGATTATAAGCCCGTGGCCCCAAGGGTCTAGTCGTATACGCCGCGCTTTACAGCTGCGGAACAAATCCGCGGCGGAAACCGCGGTTTGTTCGCAGCCCGGAAAACCCAGGTCTCAAAAGCGAGACTTGGGCCACCCACTCGTCGGGAACTTCGTGTGCGGGGAGCAGCTACTTGGCGCTGGGCTCTTTTTTAAGTGCAGTCTGAATGTTTTCCCAGACTTGGGGACTGGGGTCGTGGATGGGCAGCAGCAGCTTGGCTTGTTGTGCAATGTATTCCAGATCACGCACCAACGCGCTGCAGTTCTCGCAGGTCTGCAGATGGGGTTGCGTGTTCAGATCTCCACCCGACTCAAACAGGCTCGGAAGCTGGTCCTGAAAAACGGCGCAATCGACGGTAGTTCCGTTGGCTGCTTTCCGGCCATTGTTCATAAAACTGCCTCTTTCCTTTGGCCCGACTTCAACAGGTCGCGCAGCTTCATACGCGCCTTGTGCAACTGGGATTTGCTGTTACCGATCGAACACTCCAGCATGCCGGCAATCTCATTGTGTTCGTATCCCTCAACATCGTGCAAAACGAAGACCAGACGGTAACCCGGGGGCAAATTTTCAACGGCTCGCTCCAACGTGACCCGGTCCACGGAGCCGGAAAGCGTTAGATCGCGAGCGCCAATATCCTTGCGAGGACCGTCCTCCTGGGACGGTTCCAAGGTCTCTTCCAGAGAGACCTGGGGCAGACCCTTCTTGCGCAGGTGCATGAGCACCACATTCACCGCCAACCGGTGTAGCCAGGTGGAAAATGCCGAGTCTCCCCGGAAGGTGCCAATCTTGCGATACAGCTGAAGAAACGCTTCCTGAGTCAGGTCTTCCGCCTCAGCCACATTGCCCAGCATGCGTAGGCAGAGTGAGTATACCCTCCGTTTGTGCAGCGCGTAGAGCATTTCAAAGGATGGCCCGTCGCCTGCCTGGGCTTTCTGGATGGCCTCAGCTTCCCCCGCGATCGGCGGGTTGCGGCGCAAGTGCTGATTGGGCGCCTTAGCCGGCGCCGTTGGTCCGGGCGTCGTTGCCAGGTCTTTACTGGGTGTTGACATTGGTACCTCTAGTAGAGAAGTTCCACCGCTATGACTCGTCGACCGGCGGATGTTGGCGTTCAGCATGGAAATCACTCAGTTCACTGGGGACTAGCTCATGGGAAGCAAAATGTGGGGTTGAAGTTGCTTGCCGGGGAACCGATTAAAGTCAGCTGCCGATAAAGCGTGCATACAGGCTGCGGGCGAGGGTGACGTCCGTCGTCCCCTGCACCAGCGCGCGGCCGTCGGCGAAGACCGTGACAGTGTAATCTCCGCGCTCGAAACGCAACAAAAGCTGGTTGAAATTCACCTTTCCGTGGGGTTCCAGGCGGCGCCGCATTTCGGCAAAGTCAATCGGCCGGTGATGTTCATGGATCTGCACCGAATTCCGGCCACACAGCGTGATCTGCGGACGGTCCTCTCCTCTTAAAAAGGCAAAATCCCGCTGCTGGCATACCGCGCACTGCTGTCTGGGCGTAGCAGCGTTAATCTCTGCCTGATCGTTGCTCCACAAGTCCCGGCCGAGCAGCGTGCGCCGCATCTTGTCCTGTGCTCCCACCAGAAACTTCAACGCCTCAGTGACTTCGACCGATGCAGCGAAATTGACAGCCGTGTTCAGGATCCCCGAGGTGTCACAGGTTTCGACCATTCCCGTCGGGGGACGAGGGAAAAGACATGCCAGGCAAGCCGTCTCACCGGGCAGAATATTCATCGTGCTGGCGTAAGCTCCGACGGCCGCGGCGTAAATCCAGGGACGCCCTTGTTCGACCGAGTAATCATTGAGCAGGTAGCGAGTCTCGAAGTTGTCCGTTGCATCGAGCAGAATGGCCGCCCCGTCGAGCAGAGAGTGAATGTTCGAGGGCACCAGGTCGGCTACGTGCGCCTGTACTTCCGTGCGGCTGTTGAACTGGGCAATCTTGCGCCGGGCAGCTTCGGCCTTGGGCAGGGCTTCGCGCGCGTCGGCCTCGTCAAACAGGACTTGGCGCTGAAGATTGCTCTCCTCCACAAAATCGCGGTCGATCAGGGTCAGAGTGCCCACGCCGGCGCGCGCCAGTAGCGCCGCCGCGGCGGCTCCCGTAGCTCCACAGCCTACCACGGCCACGTGAGCTCGACCCAGGCGCTTCTGTCCCCGCTCCCCGATCCCGGGATAAAGCACCTGGCGCGAGTAACGCTCATCAATCGCTTCCACTGCGCGCTCCCGTAACATCCAGATTGAGGATCACGTCTTAGTATAGAGATTCGGTGACAACACTGTTTCCATCGGCGCGCGTCGCGCTCTACGGCCTGCTTGTGCTAAGCACGGCCTCTTCCTCAATCGCAGGCGCCCAGGCAACGCCGCGGGCGGCTCCCGCGGTGGACCCAGTCGCGGATCGCGACTCCACGCAGACTTCGGGGCAGACTTCTATGTACGACTGGGCCGGCCTTCAGGTGGTGCGTGTCAGCTATGAAGGTGTCCGCGAAGATCTGCTGAAGCCGCTGCCCACCCGACTGGCCCAGCAGGCGGGCACTCCTTTGGATCCGGACAAGGTTCGCGAGAGCCTGCGCAGCCTGTATGCCACTGGCCTCTACCAGACGATTGAGGTGCTGGGGGTACGTGACGGAAATGACGTCACCATCATCTTTTCCGGAGTTCCGCGCCTGTTTTTGGGGCGAGTCAACGTGGAAGGCGTGAAAGATGACCGTCTCGATGCGGTGCTGGATAGTGCCACCCAGCTACAGTCGGGAACCGCTTACTCGGAGAGCAGGGTCGCGGCGGCGCAGCCGGAAATCAGCGCCGCGCTCCAGAACAATGGCTTCTATCGTGGCCAGACCAACCAAACAAAAGTGATCGACCGCGAAAACTCCCTCGTCGATCTCAACTTCTACACCACCACTGGCTCGCAGGCCCGGGTCGGCGACGTTGAATTAACCGGTGATAGCGGGTTGACCGAAGCCCAGTTTCGCAAACAGGGGAAGCTCAAGCGCAATGCAAAAGTAAACCGCAACACTGTCAGCCGCGCTCTCTCCAGCCTGCGCAAGCATTACAACAAGCGGGAGCGGCTGGCGGCAACCGTAAGTTTGACCTCGAAAGATTACGTGCCTCCCACCAACCGGCTGAACTATACCTTTCTCGCTCACCAGGGACCCCTCGTCCAGGTCCGGGTGGAGGGAGCAAAGATTAGCCGGGGCACATTGCAAAAACTTGTGCCCGTTTATGAGGAGGGAACGATTGACCAGGACCTCCTGAATGAAGGCGCGCAGAACCTGCGCAACTACTACGAGAGCCACGGCTACTTCGATGTAAAGGTTTCGCACGCGCCCGTGCACACCGACGCTCAACATGTGACCGCGCTCTACACCATCGATTTAGGCAAGCGGCACGTGGTGGACTCGGTCTCGATCACCGGCAATAAGTATTTCGGTACCCATCTGATTACCGAACGCCTGAGCGTGCGGCCGAGCAGTTTCCTGGATCGCTACGGCGCCTTCAGCCAGCAACTGGTGGCTCAGGATGTTGCCAGCATCAAGGGACTTTACTTTAGCAACGGCTTCAGTGCCGCCACGGTCACACCCAAATTCACTGACACCGATACCGGTACCGGGAAACCGCAGAAGATCTCCCACTTCAAAATCGAATATGTGATTGATGAGGGCACCCAGCGCCGCATTGGGAAGTACGACATTGAGGGAGCAACCGCGGAGCAACTGAATGACTTTCGCCCATTGCTGAATACCCGCGTGGGCCAACCTTACTCCGCAGTCAATGTGAACGAGGATCGAAACCTGATCCAGACCTACTACTCAAGCAAAGGCTATGACAATGCGCAGGTGAGTCTGTTCCAGCAGAACGACCCCGATCACTCGGACGAAATTGACTTCACCATGAAAATTGCGCCGGGTGAGCAGTTTTTCGTGCGCAAGGTCCTCATCTCTGGTGTGGAACTCACAAAACCATCGGTGGTGCAGCAGCGAGTCACGCTGAAACCAGGGGACCCGCTCAACCAGACCGCCCTGCTGCAGATGCAGCGCAGACTCTATGACTTGGCCCTCTTCAACGAAGTGAATACGGCGATTCAGAACCCCAACGGCACAGAAACCTACAAGAACGTCCTGCTGAATCTGACCGAGGCCAAACGGTGGGATGTCAGCTATGGCTTCGGCTTTGAAGTGCAGACCGGCGCGCCCTCACAGGGCTGTCTCTCCGAGCAGGAACAGATCCTGTTGGGTATAACCAATAGCTACAAATGCAATCCCAACGGCATTACGGGGGCCAGCGAGCGCGTGCTGTTCAATGTAAGCCGAACCAATTTGCGCGGTACCGACCAGTCAATTACCCTGCGCACCAATTATGGATCGCTGGAGCAGGTGGCTTCGCTCAGCTATCAGGATCCGCACTTCCGCAATAAGCCGCAACTCAACCTGACTCTTTCCGGCGGATACAACAACAGCGCAATCATTACCACCTACCGGGCAGGGATCCTTTCCGCCAACCTGCGGCTGTCGGACCGGATTACGAAGCCGACGACCTTGATCTATTCTTTCGGCTACCGCCGAGTTTCGGTAAATTCCGCCACCCTGCAAGTCAGCTTGTCGGAAATACCGCTGCTGGCGCAACCGGTCCGGGTAGGGGGCCCTGGCTTTACGTATATCCGTGACACCCGCGACGTGGCCCTGGATGCCCATCACGGTACCTTTAACACTGGCGAAGTCTTTCTTTCAGATGGAAAATTCGGCTCCCAGGCTAACTTCAGCCGCTTGGACATGAGTAATTCCAGCTATTACGATTTTGGCCGGGATCACTGGGTGTTTGCGCGGCAGACTCGCTATGGACAGGAGCGCTCTTTCGGAAATGGGGATGAGCAATTGATTCCCCTGCCGGAGCGGTTGTATGCCGGCGGCGCTACTTCCCATCGCGGCTTTCCCATCAATGCCGCCGGGCCGCGCGACCCGCAGACTGGTTATCCGGTGGGCGGCTACGCTGTCTTCGTCAATACTCTCGAGCTTCGGCCCCCGCCGCCCACCTTGCGTTGGGTTGGTACTGATCTCAGTTTTGTCCTGTTCCATGACATGGGGAATGCGTTTCAGACATCTTCCCAGGTCTGGCCCAGTGCTCTCCGCACCAAGCAGCCCCACAGCTATACTTGCCGCAATGTTTCCGTGCCGTATACCACCTACAACACCCCTGACACCTGCGATTTCAACGACTTCTCTCATGCTTTAGGGCTGGGCCTGCGATATCACACGCCCATTGGACCGTTAAGGGGAGACTTCAGCTACAACCTGAATCCGCCCATCTATCCTGTGATTTACGACTACACGACAGCGTCGACGGCTCCCAACCCGCACGTCGGTCAGGCCGGTCACTTTAACTTCTTCTTCAGCATTGGACAGAGTTTCTGATGTCGATCCTCGGGAAAATGATCGGGTGCCCCATCCTTCGCGCTCTTTGCGAAGGGTGGGATACAACGGCTCTGCACCCGAGGCCCTTCCCCGCACATTCTGCTTATCCCACCCTTCGCAAAGAGCGCGAAGGATGGGGCGGATCCCGCGGGAAAGAACAGATGTTTTTACCCGCGGCAGCCGCATGGGGCACCCGATCATTTGCTCCCACAGTTTTGCTCTTGCTAGCCATGACCGGCGTGGTACAGGCGCAACAGCCCGTTGTGCTCGATCATGTGGTTGCGGTCATCAATGGCAGCGTCATCCTCGAGAGCGATGTGCAGGAAGAGATGCGTTTAGCCGTGTTGCAGCCTTTTAGCGATGCCGGACGCAACACGCCAAAAAGAGCGCTGCAGCGTCTTATCGATCGCGCCCTCATCCTGCAACAGATGGGGACCGCGGAGGAGCTTACACCGGCTTCACCTGAGGAGGTTCAACAACGGATCAATGAATTGCGGCGCCTGATCCCGGAATGCGCGCAGTACCACTGCGAAACCGACACCGGCTGGCAAGCCTTTCTCAAGGCGAAAGGCCTGACGGAAAAGGAGGTCGAGGCGCACTGGAAGCAGCGCACGGAGATCCTGGCGTTTATCCAATCGCGCTTTGGTTCCGGAGTGCGTATCACTCCAGCCGAAATTGCAGACTACTACCACAAGGTCCTCATCCCTCAACTCCAGGGAAAAACGCCCCCTTCGCTGCAAGCCGTCTCCAGCCGAATCCAGGAGATCATGCTGCAACAGCGGGTCAGCTCACTGCTGCTGGAATGGCTCCAAAGTCTGAAGAGTGAAGGCAGCGTAAGCATTCTGGATCCCGCCTACGGGCAGGTGGGCACCACCGGGTCAGGCGATGACTCCGATTCAGGAGGACAGCGATGAGCGCCTGGGGTTGGATCTGGAGGGTTGGTGGCGTCCTGGTGCTCCTGCTGCTGGTGGTCGTCGGCGGATTGCTTTTCTATGCTTCGACGCAGCATTTTGCTAACAACGTCCGCCAACGGGTGATCTCTGTCCTCGAGGATGCGACCGGGGGCCGGGTGGAGATAAAGTCTTTAACCTGGAACCTGCGCCATCTGGCGGTGGAAGTGGATGACCTGACCATCCACGGGTTGGAGGGCCGGGGTGAGTTGCCCTATGCCCACGTGGACCGGCTCTATGCGCGGGCAAAGATTCTGTCGTTAGTCGACGCCAAACTGGGTCTCGACTTCCTGGAGGTAGACCGCCCGGCAATCCATCTCATTATCTATCCCGATGGCAGCACGAACCAACCCATCCCCAAAGGCAAACAAAACGACAGCGGGCAGACCATCCGGACAATCTTCGAACTGAAAGCACGGCGGGTGGAAGTTCACAATGGCATGGCGCTGGTGAACCAGCGTTCCGTGCCGTTTCAGCTGGCTGCGAACGACCTAGGGGTGGTGATCACGTACGGGCCCGCCAGCGGTCACTATCTGGGCGAAATCGCCTGCTCCGACATCACTCTGCAGCAAGCCAAAGCCGCGCCCGTGCATAGCAAACTCGATTTGAGTGTTGATCTGTCAACCGATGCGGTCGATCTCAAGACGCTGCACTTCAGCACCGAAAAAGCTCACCTCCAGGTCTCCGGAAGCCTTGCTCATTTCGCCCATCCCGAGTGGAAAGGCACTGCGAACGGCACCGTCGAGTTGGCAGAGCTGACAGCGATGGGCCTGGTAGACGGCTTCCGGCGCGGGAGCGTCGACCTTGGTGTAACCGGCCAAGGGCGTGGAGACGGCCAATATGTACTGGATGGCAACGCGAAAATAGTGAACGCCAGCTATGCCATTGAATATTTCTGGATTGACGGAGTCAACGCGACCACACGTCTGCACATCACCCCGGACGAAATTGCACTCCCCGATCTGGTGGCATACCCGCGGCAGGGCGGCATTGTGCAGGCGGCATTTCGCTATCTGCACTGGAACACGTCGTTTGGTCCGGCGAAAGCCCCAGGAGCGCAGGTGATGAGCATTCGCGCCCGGGTGCGCGGCGTTCGCCTGACCACCGTGCTCGCCAGCGTGGTTCCCATTCATTGGCGGGATTTAGGTTTCGACACAGCCGGAGACGGTGTCGTCAATATCGACTGGACCGGGGGGCCGGATGACCTTACGGTTGCGGCCGTCCTCGGCATGAGCGTTCCTGATAAACCCACTCCCGGCGAGCTTCCGCTCAGCGGAGCGGTCGACGCCAAATACTTCCAGCGCGGGGGCAGGGTCCAGATCAATCACCTGGATGCACACAGCCCCGCGACCACTCTCGATGTCTCCGGTTCGCTCGGCGTGTATCCATTGACCGAGCCGTCCAATCTCAGCATTCACCTGTTCAATCACAACCTGGGCGAGTTCGATGACGTGTTGAAAGTGCTGGATCTGGGGGTTTTCGGCAAAAAAGGCATTTCCGGTCTTCCTGTTTATGTTCACGGCGAGGCTACCTTCGACGGCACGGGGAGCGGCTCGCTGGTCGATCCTGCGTTCCAGGGTCATCTCACTGCCAATAATTTCTCCACTTTCTTCGCGCTTCCCGCCCCGGCGGGCAAACCGGCGCCGGCTCCTCTCTACATCTCATGGGACCAGCTCGACACCATGGCCGGCTACTCTTCGAGCTTGATCTCCATCGACCACGCAACCCTTTCCAGGGGCCAGACAGTCCTTCACGCCTCGGGCCAACTGCAGGCTCACCACCTCAGCCGGCGGCGGGTCGCCTTCGATGATCAGTCGACGATCAACGCCGTGGCTCAGATGCAAAATGCTTCGCTCACCGACTTGTGGGCACTCGCCGGGCAAAATGTTCCAGTCACCGGCACACTCAACCTGCAGGCTCATGCCGGAGGAATGTTGGGCGACTTGAAGGGAGGGGCAAATCTTGACGTGGTGGGCGGGACCATCGAGGGGCAGCGTTATCACAGCCTCACCGCAGTCGTGAGCCTGGCCGGGAAGGACATAAACCTTACCAGGCTTACGTTGCTGCAGGATGGCGGGACCGTCGAGGGTAACGGGACCTACCACCTGAACACAAAAACGTTCCTGGTGAATCTCGATGGAACCAACTTTGAGCTCGCCCATTTTCCCCAGGCGAAAGATCCGCGGCTATCCGTTGCCGGCGCGTTGAAGTTTGACGCGCACGCCTCAGGCACGGTGGAGTCTCCTTCGGTTCTGGGGGGCGTTCATTTGCGCAACCTGGTAATGGGGGGCCAACCGGCGGGGTCTTTGGAAGTAATCGCGCACACCCAGGGGAACACCGCCTACTTCACTGTGCAGAACAGCCTGACGACTGCGCGGCTCAAGGTGAAAGGCCAGACAGCTCTGCACGACAACTTCGATACCCAGGCCAACATCGTGTTAGACAGCCTCAACATCGCGCCTTTCCTGCGGGCATTTCATGTTCAGAGTGTCAGCGGAAATTCGTCGATTGGAGGCACGATCAACGTGGCCGGCCCGTTGCGGCAACCCAAGCAATTCAGCGGGGATGCGGAGATCAACCAATTCACCGTCAACCTGCAAGGCATTGTGCTCCAGGATGCAGGACCGATCCGCGCATCGTTGCATAACGGCGTGCTCAATCTGACCCAGGCCCACATCATCGGCCCGGATACGAATATGGAGGTCTCGGGCGCCGCGGCTTTTACGGGCACCCAGGATCTGGCGGTGACCGGTCAGGGCTCGATCAACATGACGCTGGCGCAAACGTTCGACCCGGACATTACTTCTTCCGGGCACCTGGATTTCAACGTCAATGCCAGCGGTACGATCACTCAGCCGGTGTTCTCGGGCCGGGTGCACCTCACCAACGTGGCCATGGCGCTCAAAGACCTGCCCAATGGCATCAGCAAATTGAACGGAAATTTGATCTTCGACCAGAATCGTTTGCAAGTGCAGGACCTGGTGGGGACAACCGGCGGCGGCCAGCTTAAGTTAGGGGGCTTTTTAACCTATCAGCAGGGAATCTACGGCGACTTCACGGCTACGGGGAAAGACATCCGGGTTCGCTACCTGGGCATCAGCGCCACGGCCGACACCACTCTGCACCTGCAGGGCTCTCAGAACAACATGCTGTTGAGCGGCAATGTTCAGATCACCCGTTTCATCATTGGTCCAAACGTGGACTTTGCCAGCTTTGCCGCGAGTCCAGCGGCCCAGGTACCGCCGGATCCAAGCGCTCCGTCCAGCCACGTACGGCTGGATGTGCACATCTTTTCCGCGCCGCAACTCGACTTTCAGAATTCCTACGCGCAGTTGGCCGGCAGCGTTGATCTGCGGATCCGCGGAACTGTGGCTCAGCCGGCGATTCTGGGCAAGATCAACATCACCGATGGAACCGCTAATTTCGCCGGCACCACCTACCGTTTGCAGCACGGACAAATCTTCTTCACCAATCCGGTCATGATCCAGCCCATCATCGACATTGATGCCACGACCCGGGTGGAAGAATACGACGTGACCATCGGGTTGCACGGAAACATTAGCCAGCTCACGCCGACCTTTCGTTCCGAGCCGCCCTTACCGCAGGCGGATGTGATCTCCTTGCTGGCGCTGGGCCGCACCCAGGAAGAGCAAGCCCTGTACTCGCAGCAGGAGCAGTCGATTGGCGCCGACTCCACCACCAATGCTCTGCTCGGAGGGGCTCTGAATGCTGCCGTCGGCAGCAGGGTCCAGAAGCTTTTTGGCAGCGGCAGCGTCAAGATCGATCCCACCTATGTCGGCACGATTGGGAGCTCCAGCGCTCGCATCACGGTGTCGCAGAATCTTTCCCGCAACGTTCAGGTGACGTATGCCACCAACGTTAATGCCACCGCACAACAGCTGATTCAGGCCCAGGTGGATATTACGCAGAGCGTCTCCGTGCTCGCCGTGCGCGACGAAGCGGGCGTCTTCAGCCTGGTGTTGAAAGTTCACAAACGCTATCGTTGACGCCGTCCAAGCGCCGTAGTAAACAGAGAGGGGCAACCCAGGGCCCCGGTTTGTGTCTATATACATGGACGTCGCGCGAAGTCGCGAAAAAACAGGAGAAAGAGATGAAGATGGCAAGAAATGGTCTAACTTTGGCACTGGCTGCTGTTCTGGTTTTGGGTTCTCAGATCGTTATTCCACAGGCTTCGTTTGCCGCTGGACAAAGCGCTCAAGCCGATAACAACATCCAGGCTGATCTGCAGAATCAATTGAAGAAGTTCAAGGATGTACAGGTATCAGTAAAGAATGGCGTCGTCGATCTGGAAGGTACGGTCAAAGACTTCGCAACCAAGGAAGAAATTGATAAGAAGGCGCACCGAATCAAGAACGTCGCCGCGGTACGCAACAAGCTGAAGATTGCCGGGGCGGGCGATATTTCAGACGCCCAGCTACAACAGAAGATCGTACAGAAGCTGCAATACGATCGCGTCGGCTATGGCAACGCGTTCAACGCCATCAGTGTGAACGTGCAGGATGGCGTGGTGACCCTGGCCGGAAATGCCTTAGGACCAGTGGCAGCGGACTCCGCGGTTTCGCTGGCCAGCCATTTTCCCGGTGTACAGGACGTGGTCGATAACATCCAGGTCGACCCAGTCTCGCCGATGGACGATCGAACCCGGCGCCAGGTGTATGCAGCCATTTACGGCTTTCCCAGCCTCAACAAGTACGCTATCGACCCGGCACAGCCCATTCGCATAACGGTAGTGAATGGCAACGTAACCCTGAATGGCGTGGTGATCAGTCAGGCTGACAAGGATGTGGCGGGCATTCGAGCCAACAGTGTTCCCGGTGTTTTCAAGGTGACCAACAACCTTCAGGTCGCCAGCTCGTCGAACGAAAAGTAGCCATCGCAAGCAACAGCAGCTAAGTGGGTGGCCCTCGAAAGCGAGACCTGGGCCACCCACTCCATTGTTACTGGGACACGCTGGCCACCCAATTACACTTAGATCATGGCTTTGCTGCGCAATGTGGGCACCACGCTGGAAATGATCAAGTGGGAGCACTCAGTGTTTGCCCTTCCATTTGCTCTTTCGGGCGCTATGCTGGCTGCTTCCGGATGGCCGTCGTGGAGCAAAATTTTCTGGATTGTCGTCTGCATGGTCACGGCGCGCTCCGCAGCCATGGCATTTAATCGCTGGGCAGATGCTGGTTTGGATGCCGCCAATCCGCGAACCGCAGGACGCGCCCTTCCAGCTGGGATTCTTACCCGCCGCTTTGTCGCCGGGTTTACGGTGATGATGTCGCTGGCCTTTATTCTGGCCGCTGCGCAGCTGAACCGTGAAACCCTGTTGCTCTCTCCGCTGGCGCTTGCGGTGGTTCTGCTCTACTCCTATACCAAGCGATTCACCCGCTGGTCTCATCTGGTGCTCGGCCTGGCCCTCGGAATTGCCCCCGCGGCAGCGTGGATCGCCGTCCGCGGCACGCTCGATCCGCGCATCATCGTACTGACAGCAGCGGTCCTGTTTTGGGTGGGGGGATTTGATGTGCTCTACGCCTGCCAGGATATGGCGCACGACCGGGAAGCTGGTCTGAATAGCATCCCGGAAACCTGGGGCATTCATGCCGCTTTCTGGTTTGCGCGCGGGATGCACTTGATCATGCTGGCCCTACTGTGCTGGCTTTTAAAACTGTTTGCGCTGGACGCCATTGCCTGGGTGGGCGTAGCCGCAGTCGCCGCCTTGTTGCTCTATGAGCATCTCATCATTTCTCCGACTGACTTGCGGCGTCTGAATGCGGCGTTCTTCACCCTGAATGGCATCATCTCCATGGTGTTCTTCTTCTTTATTGCCGCCGCTCTCTTGCTACCCAAATAAAAACGCACCCTCCCATGAGGAGGGTGCGTTTCAAGAAACAAGTGAGACTAGGCCGTCTTGGATTTCTCACGTTCGTTTGCTTTGTGCGCGTCGATGCGTTCGTTTACGCCGTCGTGGATTTCATTGACCTTGTCGCGTATTCCAGCCCGGGTCTCGTCTGCCTTGTGTTCCGCCTCTTTTTGATGGCGATCTGCCGCCACACCGGCGGCATCCTTGGCGTTCCCCCAGGTCTCCTTGGCGGCGCCTTTCACCTGATCAGCTACCCCCTGGTTGGCTAATTTCTGGTTGCCCAAAGTCTCACCCACACTCTGCTTGACCCGTCCTGCTGCCTGTTCCACCTTGCCGGTCACTTGATCTTTATTCATGAACTCTCCTCGCGCCTGCGAACTTTCAGGCATACCCAGTGAGATGCCTCCTCGTTCCTCCCAGCACACCTGCCGGTACAGAAAAAGGAGGTTGGCTCAAATTGCTCGCCTACCACCTATCAGCTGGATCACCAGAACCACAAGTGCAATGATCAAAAGTACGTGGATCCACCACGCAACTACGTGGAACCCGATGAAACCGACCAACCAAAGTACCAGCAGCACCAAAAAAATAGTCCAAAGCATTGTCTTTCTCCTCACCTTAAAGTGTTGCTACGCTGTACTTTGGTGCATTCCGACCGAACCGGGTTGCCGTATTATCAAAATTAAGTCAATATGCGGATCGCCATTCAGGGAGAGCTTGGCTCTTTCAGCCACCAGGCCGCATTACAAATGGAGCCGCAGGCAACCATTGTTCCTTGTGCCGTTTCGACGGAGGTTTTCAAATTGGTTGAAAGCCAGCAGGTGTGCGCCGCAGTCATCCCAATTGAAAACTCGTTGGCTGGTTCTGTAGTCGAACACTTCGACCTGCTTCTGCAGTCCGATGTAGGCATTGAGCGGGAATCCCTGCTGCGAATTCGTCACAATCTCATTGCCATTCCCGGCACCCGCATTGAGGATATTCGCCAGGTTCTATCGCATCCGGTGGCATTGGCACAGTGCCGCCGGTTTTTTAGCCGGCACCCTGGCATGACACCAATCCCGTTCTACGACACCGCCGGCAGCGTCAAGCATATTGTCAGCGAGGAAAGCGACGGCCGCCGGGACCGGGGCGCGATAGCCAGCGAGCAGGCCGCTCTGACCTACGGGGGAGAGATCCTGGCCGCTGATATCGAAGACAATGCGGCCAATTACACCCGCTTTTTCTTGATTCGCAGCAGTTCCCAGGTTCTCCCGCTCGCAAATCCAGACAAAGTGAGTATTGCCTTTACGGTAGAAAACCGGCCCGGAACCCTGGTTTCGGCGCTCCAGGTATTCGCCGACCACAACACGAATCTGTGCAAGGTAGAGTCCCGCCCGGTACAGGGCCAGCCCTGGCAGTACGTCTTTTACCTCGATTACCAGACCTCCGATCAGGAGGCAGCTGGTGCAGCTTTGGAGGAGCTTCGACAGCAGTGCCTCTGGGTGAAGGATTTGGGGCACTACCCGGCCGCTCCGGCGCTCGCTTAAAGAGGATTTTGCAGTCAATTAAATCAATGAGTTGTGATAGATCGCGAGGCAGGGCCGATGAAGTATGAAAAGTGGGGGTTCTGCGACTTTTTAAAACCTGCGGCATCTCATATCTAGTAATTTGATAGAAGGACACTCATGGCTAGCGATTTCTTAAGCATTATTAATCCTACCGACCTCAGCCGGCGCGAGCAGACCAGCTCCCAGGGGAGGGTGCTGCCCATTTTGCCGGTTCGTAGTACGGTGCTGTTTCCCCATGCCGTGCTGCCGCTGACAGTAGGCCGGGAGAGCTCGATTCAACTGATTCAATCGCTGGGTGAGCAGAAAACCATTGTGGTGGTCGCACAGCGCGACGAGCGGATGGACAGCCCCCAACCCAGCGATTTGTATTCCACTGGCACCCTGGCGACGGTGCACAAAGTCGTCAAAATGCCCAACCAGAGCCTGTTTGTGTTCACCGAGGGCACCGAGCGGGTCAAGTTGGGTGAATTTACCCAACTTGAGCCATTCATGATGGCCACGGTCGATCACTTGCCGGAGGTCGACGCGGGCAAGACTGCTGAGCTGGAAGCGCTGCAGAGGAACGTAATCGCGCAGTTTCAGCAAATCGTCACCACCTCGCCTACACTTTCCGACGAGCTGCAGACGATCGCTTTGAATATTGAAGATCCAGGACGTCTGGTCGATTTCATTGCTTCCTCTTTGCCGTTCCTGGCTACCACCGATAAGCAGGAACTGTTGGAAACGCCCGATGTGATGCTCCGCATGGAGCGCATCAATAAGCACCTGGCCAAAGAAGCCGAGGTGCAGCAGCTACGCAACAAGATTCAGACCGAAGTCCAGGACCAGGTTCAGCAATCACAGCGCGATTACTACCTGCGCGAACAGCTGAAAGCCATTCAGAAGGAAATCGGCGAGCTGGACGAGGGTCAAAAGGACATCGAGGAACTGCGGCAGAAGATAGAGGCCGCGGGTATGCCTGAGGACGTGAAGAAGGAGGCTACGAAGGAGCTCAACCGTTTATCGCGGATGTCTCCGATGGCGGCCGACTACTCGCTGACCCGTAATTATGTAGAGTGGCTGGCGGTTTTGCCGTGGGCCAAGTCTACCGGCGGGGAAGTGGACATTTCCAAAGCGAAGGAGATCCTCGATCTCGATCACTACGACCTGAAGCGGGTGAAAGATCGCATTCTCGACTACTTGAGCGTGCGCCGTCTGAAGCCCGATATGAAGGGCCCGATTCTTTGCTTTGTCGGACCTCCCGGCGTGGGCAAGACCTCGCTGGGCCGCAGCATCGCCCGTGCCCTGGGGCGTAAGTTCCAGCGCATCTCGCTCGGCGGTATGCACGACGAGGCCGAGATTCGCGGCCACCGGCGGACCTACATCGGAGCCCTTCCGGGGCAGATCATGCAGGCGTTGCGCCGTGCCGATGCCAATGACCCGGTCTTCATGCTGGACGAAATCGACAAGCTGGGACGTGACTTCCGCGGCGATCCAGCGTCGGCTTTGCTCGAGACTCTCGATCCCGAGCAGAACAATACGTTCCGCGACAACTACCTCGATGTTCCGTTCGATTTGTCGAAGGTGCTCTTTATCTGCACTGCGAACATGCTGGATCCGATTCCGGAGCCGCTGCGTGATCGCATGGAGATCATCGACCTCTCCGGCTATACCGAGGATGAGAAAGCGCACATTGCGTTTCGTTATCTCATCCCACGGCAGATCAAGGAGAACGGCATCGAGCAAAAAGAAGGCGGCGAGCCGCAGATCGAGTTTCCCGAGGAAGGGGTTCGCTACATCGTGCGTCACTACACGCGCGAAGCGGGCGTGCGCAAGCTGGAACAGCTGATCGGCACCGTCTGCCGCAAACAAGCGCGGCGGATCGCCGAAGGCAAGACGGGAACGCTGGTGGTCGACAAGGCGGTTATCCAGGAATTTTTGGGTGGCATCAAGGTTCGGGTCGATACCGAACTAGCCGAGCGCACGCGGCGAGCCGGGGTAGCGGTTGGTTTGGCGTGGACCCCTGCCGGCGGCGATGTGCTCTTTATCGAAGCGAACCGGATGAAGGGCAAGGGCGGCTTCAAAATGACTGGCCAGATCGGCGAAGTCATGCAGGAATCGATGCAGGCTGCTTTAACGTGGGTTCGTTCGAATGCGCCTTCGCTAGCCCTCGAGGAGGACTTCACCAAGGACCTGGACATCCACATCCATGTTCCTGCTGGAGCGATCCCCAAGGATGGCCCGTCGGCCGGTGTAACTATGGCAACCACCCTGGTTTCACTTATGACCGATACGCCGGTTCGTCCGTTGACGGCGATGACCGGGGAGATCACCCTGAGCGGCAATGTTTTGCCGGTGGGCGGCATCAAGGAGAAGTTCCTGGCCGCCAAACGCGCCGGGGTGCAGGACGTAATTCTGCCCGCGGAAAATCGGCAGAATGTCGAAGAGGACCTTACGCCGGATCAGATCGAGGGTGTGCGTATCCACTACGCCAGCCGCATCGAAGATGTCCTGGCTATTGCGCTGCCGAAGTCCGTCAGCGAAGAGAAGAAGGACGAGGCAGTTCGGGAGAACATTATCGAACACGCCGAGGTTTGAGATCCTCAACTTGACCAGAAGGCCCGCCAATCAGCGGGCCTTTTTCTGTCCCAAGTAGAATCGAACTTCGGATGTAGCTTGTAGGGCCCATCCGGCATCTGCTAATTAGAGCAACTATCGAATGATCATTGATTTCGCGGAGCGGGCTCATAACCATAACTGGGACCTGGACCCGGTGGTGCGATCCCTGCTGGATACGGATTTCTATAAACTCTTGATGCTTCAGTTCATCTGGAAGCATTTCCCCACCACGCAAGTTTCCTTTTCCGTGACCAATCGCTCGTCCTCGCTGCGGCTGGCGGACGTGGTTGCCCGCGAAGAGGTGCTGCAGCAGCTCGAGCACGTGCGCAGCCTGCGCTTCTTGAAATCAGAGTTGATCTGGCTGGCCGGCAACACCTTTTTTGGCAGGCGCGGTATTTTCGAGCCGGACTTCCTGGAGTGGCTGGACCACGGTTTTCGCCTCTCCAGCTACCGTCTCACCGTGCGGGAAGGCGAATTTCACCTGGAGTTCGATGGGCTTTGGACGGAAGCCACGATGTGGGAGATTTATGCCCTCTCCATCCTCAACGAGCTAAAATCGCGCGCCGCCTTCAAGGGCATGAGCGAATTTGAACTGGACATTCTTTACGCCCAGGCCAAGGCGAAACTCTGGGGCAAGATTGAGCGCCTGGTGGGAGTTCCGGACCTTCGCGTGGCCGACTTCGGTACCCGGCGGCGGCACAGCTTTCTGTGGCAGGAATACGTGGTGAATGCCCTGAACACGGCGTTGGGGGTGCATTTCACCGGCACTTCGAATACCTACCTGGCCTACAAACACAACCTGGAAGCGGTGGGGACCAACGCCCACGAACTGCCTATGGCGTTGGCTGCCATGGCCACCAGCGACGTGGACCTGAAGAGCTCGCAATATCGCATTCTCGAGCTTTGGCAGAGCACCTATAGCAGCGAGATCCGTATCATGTTGCCCGATACCTACGGGACAACACAGTTCCTTGCCGGCGCTCCGGAATGGACGGCGGATTGGACTGGGCAGCGCATCGACAGCAAGGATCCATACGTTGCTGGTGACGAATACATTGAATGGCTGCGCAAGCGGGACCGGGACCCCAAACAGAAGCTGATCATCGCCTCGGACGCGATGGACGTGGAGGAAATTCTTGGCCTGCACGCCTACTTCATGGGAACCATCACGCCTGGGCTCACGCCCAAGGATTTTCAGAGCGCAGCCGACCTCAATGACCCTGCCAAATGGACTCCTGGCCGGCGCATCCGTTTCAGCGCCGGGTGGGGCACCCTGCTGACCAACGATTTCCGTGGCTGCCACCCCGGGGGCAGAAACGGATTCCATCCCGCCAGCCTCATTTGCAAGATGACCGAAGCCGACGGACGGCCGGCGGTCAAACTCTCAGATAATTTCAATAAGGCGACAGGTCTGCGATCTGAAATAGCGCGTTACCGCAGGGTCTTTGGTACCGCTGGGGTGGCCGACATACCGGTCCTGGTCTGACAGGAAAGATTTGAGAAAGCCGCAGGGCGCACTGCAGATCCCTCCACTGCGCTCCCCCGGATTTCCTGCGGAGACCCGTGGCTTTGATAGTCTGCATGCGGCTCACGGAGAGCCGCACACGTGGTCGTCGCTAGCAGCGCGAGTAGGAAATCCGGGTTCGCTTCGGTCGGGATGACAAGGGGAGAGTGGTGGCTCTGGTTGGAGTTGTTAGTGGATGGGGAGAAATAGCAGGTCCCTGCTCTGCAAACGGTGAAGCAGCGCCATTTTGGCGACGACCACGTCTAACCTGAAGTCAAATGCCCTTCGGATATTCTCTTCCCATGCGGGTCACGGTCCTATTTTTTGGAGTACTGAAGGAGATGCTGTCGAGCGAGAGCCAGACGCTCGATCTGCCTGCGGGCTCAACGGTCGATGCAGTCCTCGAACACTATCGCGATTTGTTACCCCAGCAGCCGAAGTTATGGTCAACGTTGGCCATTGCGGTGAACCAGAGCTACGCGGTGAAAGGTTTCCTGTTGCGCGATGGTGATGAAGTTGCGCTGCTGCCTCCGGTCAGCGGCGGTTCCAGCTCACGGATCTCCCTGGTCAAGGAACCCATCGATTCTGCGTCCCTGGCGGCCCAGGTCAAGCAGGGGGAAGACGGCGCCGTGGTGGTGTTCGACGGCATCGTGCGCAACAACACCCGGGGAAGGCGAACGCTCTTCCTGGTGTACGAGGCTTATGAGGAAATGGCCCTGCACCAGATGCAGGCTCTGGCGGAAGAGGCGGTCGCGGTTCACGGCGTGCGCCAGGTCGCTATGGTGCATCGGTTGGGCCGGCTCGAAGTAGGAGAAACCAGCGTTCTGATCGCTGTTTCTTCTGCTCACCGGGCGCAGGCATTCGAAGCTTGTCGCTGGCTGATCGATACGCTCAAGAAGACAGTGCCGATCTGGAAGAAAGAGCACTTTGAAGATGGGGCGGTGTGGGCCGACGGCGAACCTTTTCCCTCCGACTTGGTGGAAAAGTGAAAGGCCTTTGCGCGGCCATCTGCTGCGCTTTTTCCCTGTGCAGTTGGGCACAGACGCCCACCATTAACGTCAATGTCCGGTTGGTAAATGTTTTCGTCAATGTTACCGATGACAAAGGCGCTCCCATTCCCGGCTTGACGCGGGACGACTTTTTGCTTTCCGAAGATGATCATGCGCAGAAGATCGCCGTATTTGAGCGCCAGTCCGAGCTTCCGTTGGAGATTGTGCTGGCCATTGACACCAGCGGAAGCGTGCATAAGGACCTCGGCGTAGAGCAGGAGGCGGCGAAACATTTTGTGCATTCGCTGCTTCGGCCGGTCGACCACCTGGATTTGATGGAGTTTGCCGACAACGTGCGCGAGGTGATTTTCTTCACTAATAATGCCGGCCGCATCGATCGTGGGCTGAACGATATGGGGCGAGGTGCGGCCACAGCACTGTATAGCGGCGTGTATCTCGCCTCGCAAAGCCTGGCCCCGCGTTCCGGCCGCAAGGTGCTGGTCATCATTTCCGATGGTGGCAATACGGTCAAAGGCACGACTTACGATATGGCGCTGGAACAGGCTCTGCGGGGTGAAGTCATGGTCTATCCCATCATCGATGTACCCATCGCTGCCAGCGCCGGCCGCGATCTGGCGGGAGAACATGCCCTGATCACGCTGGCCCAGCAGACCGGGGGCAAGTACTACTATGCCGAGGCCTCCTCTCTGGACAGGACCTTCGCCCAGCTATCGGAAGACCTGCGGACGCAATATCTGCTCGGATATTATCCCTCGAACCGGTCGGGCACCGGCTTTCGCTCAATCTCAGTCAAGCTGCGCAATCCGGTCGACGCGGGTTACGTCATCCGCAATCGGCCCGGATATTATCCCTCGCCAGTGCAGTAGCTGGGTTCCTGGTAGGGGCGAAGCCCATCAAAGGTCTGTCTTTTCCTTTTTCCCGCGACCATTGGTGGTTCCGCAAATGGAGTGTTTCTTCCATCCGCATGCTGGAAGTACGAGGAGAAATTGTCTATGGGAGCTTTTTCATACCCCAAAAAATTCAAGAGCTAGTGACATTTGTTAAGGCTCTGTCAATTAACCTCTTCCGAGGCTCTTGTTCCTGAGCGGGGTATGGATGCATCTTTGGCTTTCGCTTCTTGGGGTCTTTCTCTCCCTGGGCGCAGCCCCGGCAAGGGCGACGCTGCCGGATGCTCCCGATCCCCAGGCCTCCAGCCCCAATACCCAGGCCTCCAGCCCCAATACCACTCCGGCGGCGAGGGAATCTCTGCCCCATATCAACCAGCGAGAGGAAGATCAGTCCGACGACCAGGCGAATCCGGCCGTGTTTTCGCACCATCTCATCGCCGACAGGATTTGGATCTCGGGCCAGGCCAACTTCATTTTCCAGGCGCACGAACCGTTTCACTCACCCTACGCGGGACCAAACAGCTTCCAAAGCCGGGTAGAGATGACCGCCCTTTCCCGCGTGCTTACTCTCTACACTGGAATCAAAATCACCCGTTGGACGGAGTTTGTCTTTAACGCCGAGGAGGCCGGGGGCAAGGGGCTGAGCAGTGCTTTGGGGATCGCAGCGTTCCCCAATCTTGACGTGGTACGTAATCCGACACTGGGCCAGGGCGTCTATGCCGCGCGCTATTTTCTGCACTACACCATTCCGGTGACCGTGGACCGGGTGGAGGAACAGCCCAATCCCTTTTACCTGCAGAGATCGCTTCCCAGGCAGCGTATTGAATTCACCATGGGAAAGATGGGGCTGGTCGATTTCTTTGACAACAATTCGGTGGGCAGCGACAGCCATCTGCAGTTCACCAATTGGGCCATCGATAACAACGGCGCTTACGATTACGCTGCCAACACCCGCGGCTACACGATCGCCGCGATTCTCAGTTACACCGGACCGAAGTTCGAAGTTCGTTACGGTGAGGCGCTGATGCCGACGGTGGCCAACGGCCTCGATCTCGAAGCCGACCTGCGCCGCGCACGAGCCGATAATCTCGAGTTGGAATGGAAGCCGCAATGGTTTCAGGGCCTGGAGACACATATTCGTCCGCTGGCTTATTTGAACCACGCCAACATGGGCGACTACGGCCAGGCGATTGCGGGATATCTGAATGGCGTCAATAAGACTCCCGACATTACCCTCTACCGGCACCAGGGCTCGCTGAAGCAGGGCTTCGGTATCAATATGGAGCAGGAACTGCCGGCCAATTTCCGTGTCTTTTTCCGCGCCGGATGGAATGAGGGGCACAAAGAATCGTTCGCCTATACCGAGATGAACAGCACCCTGGCGTTTGGCTTCGAACTCCCCGGAGACGCGTGGGGCAGAAAAGAAGACCAGATCGGCAGCGCCTTTGAAATCGGCGGCATCAGCAGCAAGCACGCCCAATACCTGGCCTTGGGTGGGCTGGGATTCATCCTGGGCGATGGCCATCTGAATTACGGCCACGAAGCGGTCAGCGAGACTTATTACAACGCGCACGTGGTAAGCGGCCTTTATATGGCGGTGCAGCTCTCATTCATAAACAATCCGGGCTACAATCGGGACCGGGGCCCGGTTATCGTTCCCGGGGTGCGAGCACACGTGGATTTTTAGGTACATCCGCTCATCCCGCTGGCAGCATCTCTTTATCATCCATGGCAACCCAGAACTCAACCCGGCGGAGTAAGAAAGAACCCCCTCTTGGCGAAACCGGCCAGGAGACGCTTTATCTCCGGTTCCTGAGCGAGAAGCAGGTAAAAGTGAACGTCAAACTGCGGGACGGGGAAAATGTTTCCGGGTGGATCGAGTATTTCGACGACACCATGATTCGCCTGACGCGCGAAGGCCAGCCGAATCTCTTCATCTACAAGCACCAGATTCGAACCATCAGCGAACGCGGCCGGCGCGCCAATGGCGCTGAGAGAAGTGCGCCTTGAAGGACCTTCCCAGCCAGCTTGATCTTGGTTTCGTTGCCCGCGCCGCCGGCATTGCCTTAGAAGCCGGTGAACTGCTTCGGGGCTACTTCGAACGCGGCGTGGCGACGGAGTATAAGGGCGATGTCGACCTGGTTACAGAAGCCGATCGAGCATCGGAAAAGCTTATCGTAAAGCGGCTCGGCGAGCAGTTTCCCGAGCATGGCATCTTTGGCGAAGAGGGAACCCGCTCCGGATTGGAGCGTGCGTATCGCTGGTATGTCGACCCGCTCGACGGGACCACCAATTTCTCCCACGGCTTCCCCTTCTTTAACGTCTCTCTGGGCCTGGAGCATCGGCCGCTGGGACTGGCGCCGGACCAGGATGGTGAGATCGTGGCCGGCCTGGTGTATGACCCTGTCCGCGATGAACTCTTCGTCGCAGAAAGAGCAAAGGGTGCATGGCTTCTGACTTCCTCAGAGGCAGCGGGCCGGCTGCATGTCTCGCGTGTCAAGCATTTGCAGGAGAGCTTGCTTTCGACAGGCTTTCCCAGCCACAAGCGGCACATGAATCCCAACATCCACTTCTATCAGCAGTTGACGCTGCGTTCTCATGGGGTCCGCCGGGCTGGAGCGGCGGCTCTGGATTTGGCCTATTGTGCGGCCGGCCGCGTCGACGCTTTTTGGGAATTCAATCTCAACCCGTGGGATACCGCGGCAGGCGCCCTGCTGGTAGTGGAGGCGGGTGGAGAGATGCTCCGCTTCGACCGAACGCCGTTTCGCCTGGATAGCCAGGAGGTTCTGGCCACGAACGGTCTGCTGACCGGCGAGATTCTTGGCTTCTTTGAGGACATGTTTGCCGGCCGTGGGATAGAGCCTGTTCCCACGCCCGCCGAGTTTGCGGCACGAAGATTGGCGCGCTGAACGTGAGTCGCTTTGCGTTTCCTATTCCTGCTGTACAATTTGGTTTCACTTATTCGTCTTCGGGAGATCGGTACTTTTTATGACATACGTGATCGCAGAACCCTGCATAGGAACCAAGGACACAGCCTGCGTGGACGCCTGCCCGGTGGACTGCATTCATCCCAAGAAGGATGAAGCGAAGTACGCGGAGACCGATCAGCTCTTCATCGATCCGGTGGAGTGTATCGACTGCGGCGCCTGTGTGCCGGTGTGCCCAGTGTCGGCCATCTTTGCTGGCGACGACCTGCCCGACAAGTGGTCGACCTTTGCTGAGAAGAACGCCGGTCATTTCGGCCGCTAGTCCCGACGTTGGCGTCCCTGGTGATCGATGAGTGTTCATCGGGTGGAAGCGGTGGTGTTGCGCACGTGGCCGATCCATGAAGCCGACCAGCTCGTCTCGCTGTTTACGCGGGATTACGGAAAAATCAAGGGAGTAGCGAAGTCTGCGGCCAAGTCTCGCCGGCGTTTCGGTGGCGCGCTCGAGCCGATGACTCATGTGTGCGCCCATTATGCCGAGAAGCCCAGCCAGGAGCTGGTGCGCCTGGATTCTTTTGACATTCTCCATTCGCCGCTCGCCGAGCCGGTCGATTATGCTCGAGCCGCGGCCCTCGCCTTTTTTGCGGAGGTGTTGGAGCAAACGCTGCCCGACCATGATCCCCACGACCTGGTATTCCGCCTGCTGCTTTCCGTACTCGAGCAGACCCGGGTCGATCACATCTGGATGCCCATTACCTACTTTGCTCTTTGGACCACACGGCTTATGGGTTGGCTTCCGGATTTGAGCCGCTGTCTGCTGTGTGGTGCTTCGCTCGCCGGGCAACCCGCTTATTTTCACTTTTCTTCGGATGGGCTGGTGTGCGTGGAGCACCGACACGGAGGAGAAGGGGCGACGCTGACGCCCGATTCCCAGATGCTTGCGGTACGCATGTTTCGTTCGCCGGCGTCGGCGTTCGCCGCGGAATCGTGGCCCCGCAACCGCGGAGCTGACCTCCGCCGCTTTGCCATTCAGAGTCTGGAGCGTCATCTGGAAAGAAAACTCAGAACCGCAGCCGCCCTTTCGCGCCTGGGTGGCGGGTAGACTACGGGGCGTCGCTCGAGACTTTGCCCGGCTACGAACCGGGTTCGTGGCCACGCAAGGTCTAAAATCCTCACCCGTTTAGAAGCGATCCTACGATCCCGCCGACCACTCCGCCTTCGGTTCTCTCTCTGGTGGCCGAAGGCATGTAATGCATCAGCTGGTGAGCCAATTTCGAGATGGGAAGGGTTTGTAGCCAGACTCGTCCCGGCCCGGTGAGCGCGGCAAGGAAAATTCCGTCTCCGCCAAAGATCATGTTCTTGATGCCGGGAATCCTGGTGATCTGAAAAGAAACACTGGACTGAAAGGCTCCAACGTGGCCCGGATGGACGCGCAACATCTCTCCAGGCTGCAGATCCTTAACCACCAGCTCTCCGGACAACTCGATCCAGCAGGCCCCTTGGCCGGTCACCTTCTGCAGCAGAAATCCGTCTCCGCCGAAGACGCCCGCTCCCAGCGATTGCTGGAAGCCGACCCCGAGCTGAACCTGGGGCGTGGCGCAGAGGAACCCGTGACGATGGATCAGATATTCCATGCCGGGACCAACCTGCACCGGCTGAATATGCCCCGGGACCCGGGTGGCAAAGGCAATCTCACCGCGAGCACCCATGGCTCGGTATTCCGTCATGAACAGGCTTCCTCCACCCGCCACTCTCTTCAAGGCGCCGAAAATTCCTCCGCCACCGGCGAACTGGGTATGCGTCTCCAATTGAATGGAACTGCTCATCCAGGAGAGCTCACCTGCTTCTGAAACCACTGACTCGTTCGGCTCCAGGGTGAACTCGAGAACCGGTAAGGTAGTGCCGACGATTCGGCTTTGCATGGCAAACTCCTCCTAGATTCGATAGGGACCCCAGTTTATAGCGGTTTTGCGATTGCGGGGCCCCCTTTAAACTGCCGACTAGTAGCTTCCTTGAGAACCGCCGGGCGGAACGTTTGATTTAGAATCCAACCGTGGCATCGCAAGTAACCAGCCCCCTTACCTTTCAGGAACTCCTCTTTCGTCTGCAAACCTTTTGGGCCGAGCGTGGATGCGTTTTGCAGCAGCCTTATGACGTGGAAGTGGGCGCCGGCACCATGTCGCCTGAAACCTTTCTACGCGTGCTGGATACGCGGCCGTTTTCCGTAGCCTACGCGCAGCCATCCCGACGCCCTGCGGACGGGCGCTACGGCGAGAATCCCAACCGGCTTTTCAAGCACACCCAGTTTCAGGTGGTGTTGAAGCCGCCGCCGGTCAACGTGCAGGAAATCTACCTGGAATCACTGCAGGCGATCGGGGTTGACCTGCGCCAGCATGATCTCAAGTTTGAGGAAGACAACTGGGAAGCGCCGACCCTGGGCGCCTGGGGTATGGGTTGGCAGGTCATGCTGGATGGCCTGGAGATTACCCAGTTCACCTACTTCCAGCAGTGTGGCGGCCAGGATCTGGATCCCATCTCGGTCGAAATCACCTACGGTTTGGAGCGCATCGCCGCTTTCCTGCAGGACGTTGACTCCCTCTACGACGTGATATGGACCGACAGCATCACCTATGGTGAAGTCCGCCACCTGGAGGAGGTGCAGTTCTCCGTTTACAACTTTGAGCAAGCGGATGTTGCCAGGCTGTGGGAACACTTGCGGCTCTATGAGGCGGAGTGCCAGGAACTGCTAAGCCGGGCAAACCAACAACCGGAGGGGCTGAGCGAGACCGAGCAGCGCCGATTTCCCATTCTCCCGGCCTACGACCTGTGCCTCAAGTGCTCGCATCTCTTCAATTTGCTCGATGCGCGAGGGGCAATTTCGGTGACCGAACGGGTGGGCGTTATCGCCCGCATCCGAAATCTTGCCGTCGGCATTGCCAAGATCTACTCGCGGATGATCGCGCGGGAGTCGCATGGCTGAGCTGTTACTGGAAATAGGCCTGGAAGAAATCCCGGCGCGCATGATCGCTGCTGCAGAGGCTGAGCTGGCCCGCCGCGTCGAAGCACTGCTCAGCCGCCAGCGTTTGGGCGGCACCGCCATCACCAGCTACTCCACACCCCGTCGGCTGGCGGTGCGGGTAGAAGGCGTGCTCGCGCAACAGCTTGATATGCAGGAACAACTTACCGGGCCTTCCTGGAAAGCTGCATTTCCCGACGGCAATCCGGGCCCGGCGGCGCAGGCCTTTGCCAAAAAGGCCGGTGTTGCGGTCACCGCGATTGAAAAAATCACCACCGCCAAGGGCGAATATGCGGCTGCCACGGTTCAGCGGGCGGGGCAAACCGCCGCCAAAGTGCTTACCGATTCACTGCCGCAGGAAATAGGCGCGATTGCGTGGCCCAAGACGATGTACTGGCGGCCCAACAAGCCGGAACGCTATGTCCGGCCTCTGCGCTGGCTGATTTGTTTACTGGATGAGACGGTAGTTCCAGTGGAGTTTGCCGGCGTCGCCGCCGGAGCCGTTAGCTATGGTCATCGCGTGCTGTACGGCGACCGCCCGGTGCCGATTTACCGTCCCGCCAACTACCCCGCTGCGCTCGAAGCGGCTTTTGTCATCGCGGACCCGGCTGCGCGACGCCATCGCATCCGCGCCGGCCTGGACGCTACGACGCGAGCTTTACCCGAAATTCGCTGGCGTGAAGACGAGGCGCTGGTGGAACAAGTCACCCATCTGACGGAGTGGCCAAGTGTAGTGCTGGGCAGCTTCGAGCCTGAGTACCTGACGCTGCCCGAAGAAGTTCTGGTCACGGTGATGCGCGATCACCAGAAGTACTTCGCGCTCGAGGATAAGCAGCATGCGCTGGCGCCGCATTTTCTGACGGTGCTGAATACCGAAGTCGACAACGCAGGCATGGCCATCATCCGCCATGGCAACGAGCGAGTCTTGCGCGCGCGTTTCAACGATGCCCGGTTCTTTTGGGATTATGACCAGAAGATTGCTCTGAGCGCGCGGGTAGAAATGCTAAAGACCGTCACGTTCCAACGGGACTTGGGCAGCTACCTCAGCAAGACCGAAAGCAACCTGCTGATGTCAAAAGCCCTGGGCGCGGCGGTTTCCGCTAACGGGATTTCGTTTGACCAGGCAGCGCTGGAAAAGGCAGTGCTGCTAGCCAAGACAGATCTCACCACTGAGTTAGTGAAGGAGTTTACCGAGCTACAGGGCGTTGTCGGAGGGCTCTACGCACGGGCCCAGCATCAGGGAGAAGCGGTCGCGCAAGCCATTTACTGGCAATACAGGCCGGCAGCCATGGACGATCCCATTCCTCCGACGGTGGAAGGCCAGCTCCTGGGCTTGGCGGATCGGGTGACCACGATCGCCGAAATGTTTGCAGTGGGTCTTGAGCCGAGCGGGTCCAAGGATCCCTTTGCGCTCCGCCGAGCGGCCAACGGAGTGATCAAAATCCTGGCTGAATCAGGCCTGCCGCTCACCATTGCAGGACTGGAATCGCTTGCTTTGGAGACTTTGCCGCGATCTGGCAAGATCGCCGCATTCCTGAGAGAGCGTCTGGACTTCTACCTGCGCGAAGTTCGTGGCTACTCCTACGACGTGGTCAATGCTGTGCTTTCCACTGGGCTCACTACGGTGACCGACGCGATCGCACGAGCGCAGGCTCTTACCGAAGTCCGCGGATCAGACGATCTCGCAGCCATATCCACGGCGTTTAAGCGGATCAAGAATATTCTTCGTCAAGCCGAGGAGAAGCAGGAAGGTCAGTCCATCAAATCCGAAGATCTCATCGAGCCGGCGGAGCAATATCTTTATCGCCGAAATGGTGACAGTCGCCCCCCTGGTGGAGGCTCTTCGCGCGCAACAGAAATATCCTGAGGCTCTGGAGAGGATCGCTTCGCTGCGGCCCGCCGTTGACAGCTTTTTCGACCAAGTAATGGTTCTGGCGCCAGAGGCTCATCTGCGCAGAAATCGGCTGGCCCTGATTGCTTCTGTGTTCAGTGACTTTTCGCGTATAGCTGACTTCTCTGAAATCGTTGCCGGTTAACGAAAAATATTCCGATACAACTTTGTGCGGTACACCTACTGCGAAAGTTTTGTGTTAAGAGAGTGTTAAAAGCTGTATTCTACTTTAACGGATCGTGGAATATACGGTGCGGACCCTCCTCTAAAACCTGATCAACAGCAAAAGGGAGAAATCAATCAGGGGGCCTGACCAATGACTCGAATCTCGTTTCATCAGAAACTCGAGAATCTACGTGAACGCCTTCTTCAGATGGCTGGAGTGGCGGAACAAACATTAAGGTTTGCTTTGGACGCACATTGCCGCGGAGAGCTTTCCGCGTGTGCCAACGTGCGTCTGAATGAGGCCATCATCAACCGCTCAGAGCGTGAAATTGATCAGATGGCGCTCGATATTCTTGCCATGGAGCAGCCCATGGCGGTGGATCTGCGGTTTGTTCTTGCTGCCATCAAGATCAACTCCGATTTGGAGCGTGTCGGCGACCAATCGATGACGATTGCGTTGCTGGCCGAGGAGCTTGCGGGAAGCCGGCCGTGCGATTTCCCGATCGACATTCCGCGTATGGCGGAGTTGTCGATGGCCATGGTTCGCAAAGCGCTTCAGGCACTCAATGAACGGGATGTCGAACTGGCAACCAGCGTACTGGCTATGGACGATGCTGTCGACGAGATGAACCGCAGGGCCAAGGCCGTACTACTGGAGTGCATCGTGAAGGATTCGAGTGCGGCCCGATCGGCGGTCAATCTGTTGTTCATCTCACGTAGTCTGGAGCGCATTGCCGATCACGCCACCAACATGGCGGAAGACGTCATCTTCTGGGTGAACGGTTCAGACGTTCGTCATGGCCACACTCTGCAAATCCAACAAACACATTAGGGGCGGGCGCGCAGTTGCGCAATCTCTAATGGTTCGGGTGCCCCATCCTTCGCTCTTTGCGAAGGGTGGGATACCACCGCTCTGCCCCCGAGGCCCTTCCCCGCACATTCCGTTTTACCCACCCTTCGCAAAGCGCGAAGGATGGGGCACCCGAATATTCGTGGTTGCGGTAGTGGTTGCGGGAAATGGGACGTGGGGCGGCTAATTCACTCGCTGCAACCTGGCAATCAGCTTCTGGGCGAGATTTTCGCCGGAGTCGGACCACAAAAGACGGCTGCTGATGCCGCAGTTTTCCTGGATCGCGTTGGTAACTTCCACCAGCTTCTGAACATTGCGCTTGATGTGCTCAGCGCCTACTTCGTCGAGGTCGACCTCCTCCAACAAAAAGGGAGTGTCCAGGCCGAAATCAACCCGGATCTCTCCGTTCTGTTCAAACGCACCTTCGTCAAACTCCGGGCCAAAACCGACCACACGCACGGTCACAGGTTCCTGCTTCCAGGTTGGATCAAGCCCTCCGACCGTCTCTGCTACCCAAAGATCCCAGGGCAGCTCAAACTCGTAGGCAAAGTCGTCGTGGAGGTTTGCGGTGGCCGCAGGCACTGCCTGCTCGGGCGCAGATTCCTCCACTTCGTCCTCCCCATAGATTCGCTGGTAAAACGGCGTTTCGGCCCAGGAGATGGGATAAGCCGAGGCGGCCCGAACTCGCCCCGCCCCGCAGAACTGTTTTAGTACACAGACAATCGCCGGAGCGAGTGCCGGCAGGCGAAAATTAGGGAACCACAGACTCAGATACAACCGATCAGCCATTTCTCCATCTTAAAGCGTTGTTCAGTTGCGCCTTGGCCGATAACGGAATGAGAAGATGACAGATATGGGCCTAACGCCGGCTAAGTTGCGCACCTGGATCCTGTTACTCGCTGGATGCCTGGTAGCCGCCATCGCCGGGTTCTTTTTTTACGGACGCTGGCAAGGGCGCCGGTTGGGGCATGACCGGCCAGGTGGGTTGGAAACCAGTATCCAGCAGTCGACCGAAGGGTTCACGTATTCAGAGTCGCGGGGCGGTCACACCATCTACACCCTGCACGCGTCCAAGGCAGTGCAGTACAAGGGAAGCGGCCACGCAGAGCTGCACGACGTGAGCATCACTCTCTATGGTGCCGAAGGCCAACCTGCCAACCGGATCTACGGCAGCAACTTCGATTGGGATCCGGTGCATGGCATTGCGCGCGCCCTGGGCGAGGTTCAAATCGATTTTCAAGGAGCTGCGAACCCTGGCCCGCAAGCCGGTAAAGCTGCTTCGGACGAAAGCGAAAACAAGAACACAGTGCATGTCAAAACTTCAGGCTTAGTCTTCAACAAGCAGACCGGTCTGGCCAGCACCACGGAAAAGATAGAGTTCCGTCTGGCCGAGGCCGCAGGCACCGCGACCGGCGCCAGCTTTGACTCGCAAACCGGAATCATCATCCTCACCGCTGACGTGGCCTTCAATTCCAGCGTAGGAGGAAACCCGCTGGAGGTCCGCGCCCATCACGCGCAGTACGATCGCGCCAGCCGGCAGCTTTACCTGCTTCAGGACGTAACTGATTACGCCGACAGTCACAGCTCATCGGATCAGGCGACTGTCTCCTTCCGTACCGATGGCTCCGCCTACCAGGTATTGGCAGAAGGACATGTGGTTTTCACCGGCAATGACGGCCAGCAGGTCAACGCGCGCATCGCGCATGTTGATCTGGATGCGAAGAGCGAGCCACAACAGGCGAAGTTAGACGGAGGATTGCTGTATGTGGCCAACAACGAGGCTCGCCTGCTTCACGGGTCAGCCGCTTCGGGGTCGATGCTGTTCGGGCCGCAGACAACCATCCGCCATGCGCAGTTGCGCACCGCGGTTTCGGTCGTGGATGAGGAGAAGCTGCCGCAGCTCGACAGTGCAAAAACGAAACAGAACGCTACTCAATCGACCACCCGCCAGTTGCAGGCCGCGCAAGTGGACATCGACTTTGCACGAGGGCCGGACCGCAGTCCCAAGGCCCAGAACATCCTAGCATCCGGGGGCGGCCGGGTGAACGTGCACACCATCTATGCCAAGACCCCTCCGGAGGACATGACGATCGGAGGCGATCAGCTGTTTGCGACGCTGCTGGACGGAGAGGTTCTTTCCAGCGTGCGCGGGACAGGCCATACCAGCCTGGTCACGGTGAGCCCGGCTGGGGTCACCCAGAGCAGCAAGGGCGACAATCTTTTGCTCACCTTCGCTGCGCCCACCTCGCCGGCAAAGACAAGGGGCAAAGCGGCCAAAGGAAATAAAACCGCATCCCCGCAGCCGGCAGCCCAGCTGCAGTCTGCTGTGCAGGTGGGGAACGTGACCCTCGTCCAGCAAGCGGCAGCGCCTGCCGGCGGGCAGGCGCCAGCTGCGACCACCGCCACGGCACAACGAGCAGCCTATGATGCCGCTACCCAGATCGTGCAGCTGACGGGGAACCCGCGCATCCAGGAAGAGACGGCAGAATTAAGCGCGACTTCGCTCGAAATGGAGCGCACTACCGGCAATGCCAATGCGACGGGTGATGTGAAGGCTACTTATCGCGAAGCCAAAGGGCAGCAGAGCAAGGGGCAGCAGAATCTGGGCTTTGCGGGTACGGGTCCGGTACACGTGGTTGCCGACCGCGCCCATCTTGATCACGCGACGGATGTGACGACGTTTTACGGCAAAGCCGGCGAACAGGCTCGAATGTGGCAGGGGAACGATTCCGTTTCGGCTCCCGTGCTGGAGCTTTCGCGAGCGCATGGGACTCTCTCCGCGCATGGTTCAGGCAGCGCGCTTGCGGTTAACGCGGTGTTTACCAGTTCGCAATCCAATCAGAAGCCCAATACGAAGACGCAGGCCGCCCCGTCGGTTGTCCGTTTGCAGAGCCGCACGCTGTTTTACGCCGAGAACGACCACAAGGCTGTTTTCAGTGGCGGGGTCGTGGCCCAGACGAGCAGCGGGATCTTGCATTCGAGCTTCATGGATGTTTACCTCAGCACTGCGACGTCCCCCGCCAGGACGCCTGACCAGCAAGGCAGCCAAAAGCCGCCGAGTGCGCCCTCCCAGAGCGTCTCGAAAATCGTCGCCCGGGGTGCGGTTCAACTGGAACAACCGGGGCGCAAGGGGACCGGGGAAGAGCTCACCTATACTGCCGCGGACGGCAAATTCGTGCTCACGGGAACCAGCAGTGCGCCTCCCCGCTTGTCCGATCAGGTGCGTGGAGTGGTAACCGGCAACGCGTTGATTTTCAATGATCACGATGATAGCGTCGTGGTAAGTGGCGGTGCTTCCAACGCGGTGACCCAGACGCGGGTTGCGAGATGAATGCAAAAGCTTAGTACAGACGAAATCGGCAAGTCTTATAAGGGCCGGCAAGTGGTTCGGGGCGTCAACCTGGAGGTCTGCCAGGGAGAAGTGGTCGGGCTGCTGGGTCCCAACGGCGCTGGTAAAACCACCAGCTTTTACATGATCGTCGGTTTGATCGTTCCCGATACGGGACAAGTTTTCGTCGACGAAATCGATATCACGCGGGTTCCCATGTATCTCCGCGCGCGCCAGTTTGGGATCAGCTATCTGCCCCAGGAGCCGTCTGTTTTTCGCAAGCTCTCGGTGGAAGAAAACATCCTCGCGGTGCTCGAAGTGCAATCCCTATCACTCGAAGTGCGGCGAGCGCGCACGGAAAAGCTGCTGGACCAGTTAAACCTGGGCCACATTCGCAAAACCCGCGGATACGCCCTTTCGGGAGGTGAGCGGCGCCGGGTCGAGATCGCCCGCTGCCTGTGCATTCAGCCTTCCTTCATCCTGCTGGACGAGCCATTTTCCGGCATCGATCCCATCGCCGTTCTCGATCTGCAGGAGATTATCTTTGACCTGAAGGCGAGCGGCATAGGGGTGCTGATCACAGATCACAATGTCCGCGAAACGCTCTCCGTCACCGATCGTGCCTACATCATCAACGAGGGGCGCATTTTCCGTACCGGGACGCCGGAGCAGTTGGGCAAAGATCCTGAGGTTCGGCGGGTTTATCTGGGAGAAGGCTTTTCGCTGCATTAAAGCATCCAATCGATGACCTTGGTCACAGGCTGCGCGCGGTGAAAAAGCCTGCAACGAGAAAGCCCCAGAAAATGTAAACTAAGGCCGCAGCGTATTGATGCGGTGAAAAGGTATGGCTCTACTACAACCTAAGCTCAGCTTGAAAGTTGCGCAGCGTCAGATCCTGACGCCTGGCCTGATGCAAATGGTCAGTGTGCTTGCGCTTAACAAGCTGGAGCTAAAAGAGCTGATCAACACTGAGATTGTTGAGAATCCGGTGTTGGAAGAGCTGGAAGAGAGCGTTCCCCTCATCGACGACGTCGCTCTCAAAGAGGCAGAGCGCGACCGAAGCGTAGAAGAAGTTGCCGCGCAGGCGGAACGCGACAAGCGCGACCCGTTCGACGAAATCGATTTTGGCTCTTATTTTCAGGACTATCTTGATCCCGGCTTCCGTACGCCCAATGGCTTTGAGCAGACGGACAAGCCGTCGTTCGAGAATTTCCTGTCTCAGCCCAGCACCCTTACCGATCACCTCTTCTGGCAACTGGGGTCGCTGAACCTGAGCAGCAACCTGCGGGCTGCCGCCGAGTACGTAGTGGGCAACCTGGACGAAGACGGCTATCTGTTAGCCGGAGATGAGGAATTGTTAGCCGGCTTTGTGCGCGAATATGAGCCGGCTCCCGCGTCGGTCCCTCAAGCCGCCGCCGAGCTTCTGGCCGAAGCCGTGCACCTGGTGCAGAATCTGGACCCGGTGGGCGTGGCCACGCGCAGTTTAAGGGAATGCCTGCTGGTGCAGATTGAGGCGCAGCGCCGCGAATTTCAGCTGCAGGTGTCGCGCCAGCGTACGGTTGCACAGGCCGGCTCCAATGGAGAAGGCGAGGCCGCTCACGCGGCGGCCCTCCAGGAGCAGAGACTGCAAGTGTTCTCGCTGGCAGCGCGCATTGTCGATCAGCATTTGTTGCTGCTACAAAAACGCGATCTCCGCGAGATGACTAAAGTACTGACTGCGCAGCCTGAAGTGATCCAGCACGCCATCGATTTCATTCGCAGTCTGGATCCTCGGCCCGGCCAGCGATTCAACCGCTCCGATGCGCGGCTGATCGAACCCGACGTGGCCTTCGTCAAACGGGGCGGCGAGTTTGTGGTGGTGATGAATGAAGAGGACTTACCCACGCTGCGCCTTAACCATGGCTATCGCAAGTTGTTGTCGCAGGAAGGCACCGAGAGAGACGTAAAGGAGTATGTCAAAGAGCGCTACCGGTCAGCGCTGCAATTGATGCGCAACATTGAGCAACGTAAGAACACCATCCTGCGCACCTGCGAGGCGATTGTGCGCCGCCAGGGCGACTTTCTTGAGCGGGGCGTCGATGCGCTCAAGCCGATGATGATCAAGGAAGTGGCCGAAGAGATCGGGGTGCATCCTTCCACCGTGAGCCGTGCGGTCTCGAGCAAATATGTGCACACTTCGCAGGGCGTTTTTGAGCTTCGCTTCTTTTTCTCAGAAGGCGTCCATGGGCCGGAGGGAGGCAGCACTCCCTTGATGCTGCTAAAGCGCAAGGTCAAGAAGCTGATTGATGAAGAAGATCCGCGCAAGCCTCTCACCGACGATCTGATTGCCAGCATGCTCGAAGCCCAGGGCATTGACGTGACCCGTCGCACGGTGGCAAAGTACCGCGAAGACCTTCGCATTCCCAGCACCCATCAACGCCGGGTCCGCGATTGAATTGAGCATTTTCCTATGGGCGCAGAGGAGTAAACTGCACTTAAATGCGACTTTCCGCTAACGAAGGTCCCACCTTCGCTACATCCTCCATCACGACTTGATAGTCAGAATGCTATAGAATCGGGCATTCTCAGGAGTATCAGCATGCCGGTTGAATGCACGGGCAGGCAGGTGGTAGTCACCAAGCCACTGCGCACATTAGCAGAAGAAGGAATTGAACGCATCGCCAAGGTTCTGGGAAAAATAACCAGCGCCCACGTAGTTCTCACGGCGGAAAAATACCGGCAGATTGCCGAAGTCACCGTTAACACGCGCGCCTGCACCTTCGTGGCCCTGTGCGAGTCTGCGACCAACATGGAAACGGCGTTGCGCGAGGCGCTGGCAAAAGCCGAGACCCAGGCGATGCGGCACAAAGACAGGCAGCGCACACGCAAGCGGCAACCCAAGCAGGAGAAGCAGGTGGAGGAGACAGGTGTGGCGCGCACCGGCCGGGGGAGTGTGACGGAGGTCAAGACAGCGAACAATGGGACCACCAACGGCAAGAACCACGCTCAGCCCGCGATTCCCGTCACCGTACATTCCTTCCCCGCACGGGTGCCGATCTCCGAGCCACACGTGGTTCGCTCCCTTGACTCAGTGGCGCTGCGGCCCATGACCCTGGAAGAAGCGGTCAAGGAAGCCGAGTTTCGCGACCGGGATGTCTTTGTATTCCGCGATAACGAAGGTAACGTGAAAGTTCTGCACCGCAAGCGTGACGGCAAGATGGAATTGATCGAAGCTCCGTGAGAACTTGCGAACGAAGGATTTGAGAGACCTGCGGTTTCTCCCCCGGTCATAGGCTTCCTCCGCCCCTATTTGTCGCAAACGTAGTGATCAATTACTTTGGTTTCACATACTCGTAACTAGCGCGCCGGCGCACGAGTTGCTGGGCAGGTAAACTGTGCCTTCCGTGCTGTTTTTTACTTGACCTAAGTAACTGCGACCTCGGAGTTTTCCGGTACTTCTTTCAGGGGATATTCCTGCTTCTTAAGCGACCTTGATACTCAATCCTGTAGGGGCTCTGTCCGCTGCGTCGATCCAATATGAATACAGAAGCTGATGTTTCCGCACTAACGGCCCAGCAACGGTCACTCCTCGAAGCCTTGCCGTGCTACGTGTTCGTGCAGCGGGGCGCGAATGTGGTGTACGCCAATCGGGCGGCGCGCGAGATCTTGCACCTGGACGAAAGTGCGTTCCTGCTGGTCGACGATCTCTTCAGCGGCCAATACCCCGGCTTTGCTTATGCGAATCCCGGCTCGTCGTCGCGTGGGCCGGCAACTGTGCTTGGCTCCGGCACCCTGGCGTATTCCTCCGACTTCAACTGCTACATGCGCACGCCGCTGGATCCCACGGTACCTGTCAGGGGAAGCTTCCGCATGCTTCGGGTGGAACCGGAACCGGAGTTGCTGATTGTTGCCCTGCGGTCGCGGCGCGAACGGGAAAAAGATCTAAAGCAGGACGCAGGCAGCGGAACGCCATCGAACTTCCTGGAGCATTTATTGAATGCTGCTCCTGAAGCCATCATGATCACCCGCGGTTCGAAGATTCTGCACATCAATCGCGAGTTTGAATCTCTGTTCGGCTTCGGCGAAGACGAAGCGCTGGGACAGAACACGTATGACATTCTCATTCCCGAAACGCGCCGGCACGAGTTCGACATCCTGGAGCACACTATGCAACTGCATGGCCGGGCTTCGATGGAAACGGTCCGCCTGCACAAGTCGGGCGAACTGATCGACGTTTCTATTCTGGTAGCGCCGATCACGATCTCAGGGGTTGAGGTAGGCAATTTCGTAAGCTACCGCGACATCCGGGAGAAGAAGCAGACGGACGCCCGGCTGCAGCACGACGCGTTGCATGATCCTCTGACCGGCCTGGCCAACCGGACTTTGTTTCTTGATCGCTTGCAGCTCACCATGGCCCGGCAGCAACGGCACTCGGAGCTGAACTTTGCCGTGATGTTTCTTGACCTGGATCGCTTCCGGGCGGTGAACGACAACCTGGGCCACGCCTCGGGCGACGATTTGCTGGTGCGTATGGCGGCTCGCCTGCGGGCATGCTTTCGACCTGAAGATACCGTGGCTCGCTTTGAGGGGGACGAATTTGCCATCCTGCTCGAGGATGTCACCAACATTTCGGATGTAACCCGGATTGCCGAGCGTGCTCAGCACGACATTTGCCTGCCCATCGAATTGAACGGGCACGAGATCTTTGTTTCTGCCAGCATCGGCATTGCCTTTGGCACGTTGGATCACACCAGTCCGGAACAGATCCTGCGCGACGCGGACTTTGCCATGTACCAGGCCAAGTCGAACGGCCATGCCCGGCACGAGGTGTTTGACGGCTCCATGCATGTGCACGTGGCGGCACAGATGAGGCAGGAGCAGGACCTCAAGAAGGCCCTCGAAAAGAAGGAATTCGAGGTTTGGTATCAGCCTATTTACTCGCTTGCCAGTGGCGAGATCGAGGGCTTCGAAGCCTTGTTGCGGTGGCGGGCAGGGGACGGATCGTTTGTTCCGGCGCAGGATTTTCTGTCTACGGCAGAAGAGACGGGACTGATTGTGCCCATCGGGCAATTTGTGCTGGAACATGCTTGCCGTCAACTAAGTCATTGGGCAGAAACGATCCCGGGCGCAAAACCGAGCATCGATGTGAACCTGTCCGCACGCCAGTTCAGGGAGCCGAATCTGCTGCGCGACCTTGCTGGGCTGCTCTCCAAGGCAAAGTTTTCTCCCGGGCAGCTGCGTCTGGAAATTTCTGAGAACGCGGTGAACCAGGACCCTGATGGCGCGTTGCCAGTGTTCCAGGGCATTGCGGCTCTCGGAGTCAGCGCTGCGCTGGACAATTTCGGCGCCGGTCTGGCCTCCATGAATCACTTTATCCGGCTGCCGATCGAGCTGGTAAAAGTTGACCGCCGCTTAATAGCCTATCTGCCAATTCCCGGTAAGCAGGCGGCCATCCTGCAAACCATCTTCGATCTGGGCCGCATGCTCGAGGTGCGCATGCTGGCAGAGGGCATCGAGAGCCGCGAGCAGCTGGACGCGCTGCTCAAATTGGGTTGCGATCTAGGGCAAGGACACCTGTTTTCTCCGGCAGTGTCGGCAGAGAAGGCGCAGTCGTTACTGGAGAATGGTCGTTGGCGCATTTGAGCTGGGCTTGAATGCTACGATGGCCCCATGCCACGCAGACGCGAGCCGAAACCCTCACCTTCCAAGGCTGCCAAGCGAGTCGACGCTCAAGTTCCAGCGGTGGCCTCCGAGCTGGTGATTCTGACTGGCCTTTCCGGATCCGGTAAGGCTTCTGCTTTAAAAGCGTTTGAGGATTTGGGTTTTTACGCGGTCGACAACATGCCTCTGGAGTTGATCCCCGCGTTTGCCGACCTGGTGCGGCAATCGGCAGAGATCAATCGCGCAGCGCTGGTGGTGGACGTGCGCGAGGGGCAGCACCTTGACCGTTTTCCGGCGATCCTTCGCCGCGTCAGGAAGGTGCTTTCGACGACGGTGGTGTTTCTCGATGCCTCCGACCCTTCGTTGGTGCGTCGATTTTCTGAAACCAGGCGTCCGCATCCGCTGGGCCGCACAGAAACGGTGATGCGTGCCATCCGTGCGGAGCGAAAACTGCTCGACCCCATCCGCAATCTGGCCGACATCAGCGTCGATACTTCCAGCTACAACGTGCATGAATTGCGCGCCTACATTCTGCAGAAGTTCGAGCGTGGCGGTACCGACAAAAACCTATTGGTATCCTCCATCAGCTTTGGTTACAAGAACGGGGTCCCCCTGGAGGCGGACCTGGTTTTCGACGTGAGGTTCTTGCCCAATCCGCATTTCGTGCCTGAGTTCCGGCATCTGACCGGCCGTCATCCCAAGGTGGCAAAATACATCCGCGAATTCCCCCAAACGGCTGAGTTTCTTGACCGGATCACCCAGTTGCTGCTGTTCCTGCTGCCGCACTACATTGAGGAAGGAAAGAGCTACCTCACGGTGGCATTTGGCTGCACCGGGGGCCAGCATCGGTCGGTAATGATTGCCGAGGAAGTGCGCAAGCGGCTATCCAAGGAAGGCTACCGGGTAAAGGCCGTCCATCGCGATATGCCCCACTGAAAGGTTCTCCCCCACTCATGGTCTAGAGCACCTCTATTTTTGAAGGAGCGCAGCTCTACCCCGCCCGATTACAATAGTTTGATGCATCCCGTGCAATGTGGCCCTGGGGTTTCCGCTTGAAGAAGCTGGTGCGCCTGTTGGGCTATGTGCGGCCTTATTGGCTACAGGCGCTTTCCTCTGTCATCCTGATGGCCGGCGTGGGGCTCCTGGACGCTTTCCGATTACTACTGGTAGGACCCATTTTCGACCGGGTGCTCAATCCCAATGCACCCGACCGCACCATCCCTCTCTTCGGTCCCCGTTTTAGCATCAGCCTGCAACAGGTCGTTCCCTCCCACTTCCACAACGCGTGGGACATCGTCGCCTTCGCGCTGGTGGCTTCCACTCTGCTGAAAGGTATCTGCGACTACTGCGGAACCTACCTGGTGAACTACGCCGGCTTCGGCATGATCACCGACCTGCGGGATGACCTTTACGACGCCATCCTTCGGCGTTCCGTCTCCTTCTTCCAGCAGCATGCCACCGGAACGATCGTTTCCACGCTGATCAACGATATCGAGCGAGTGCAGTTCGCAATGTCGTCGGTGCTGGCGGAGTTTCTACAGCAGCTGTTCACCCTGATCTTTACCGCCTGCGTGGTGGTTGTCCTGGGAGGCAAGCTGGCATGGGTTCTGCTGCTCTTCGTGCCCGTGGTGCTGGCTTCCGCGCGCAGGATCGGACGCCAGGTGCGGCAGACCACGCGGAAGGGCCAGGACAAGCTGGCCGAGATACAAAATATCTTATTCGAAACCATCACCGGAAACCGCATCGTCAAAGCGTTCAACATGGAGCTTTGGGAGATGATGCGCTTCAAGCAGGCCGCCCGCCGGTTGTTTGATGCCAACCTCCGTTCGGTGCGCGCGCAGGCGATCAGCTCGCCGCTCATGGACACCATCGGCGCCGTGGCCATCGCCTTATTGCTTTGGGTAGGGCGCAACAACATCCGCAGCCACGCCCTCACCGCGGGGACGTTCTTTGCGTTTATCATCGCCGTGTTCAAACTGTACGAGCCGGTGCGCAAGTTCGCGCTGTTCTATAACAACTTTCAACAGGCGTTGGGCGCGTCGTCGGAGATCTTTCGCTTCATGGATACCCAGGATGAGGTGCAGGAGAAGGTTGGCGCCCACCTCATCAAAGAATTTTCCCAGGAGATCCGCTTCGAAAATGTCTGTTTCGATTACCGCAACGAAGAGGGCGAACGGCAGGTATTGCGAGACATCAACCTGGTGGTGCCGCGAGGCGAGGTGGTGGCGCTGGTCGGCCCCAGCGGCGCGGGCAAGTCGACGCTGGTAAACCTGATCCCCCGCTTCTTCGACGTGACCGCAGGCAGCATCCTGATCGATGGGCACGACCTGCGGGATGTGAGCCTGGCTTCGCTGCGTTCGCAGATCGGCAACGTGACCCAGGAGACGATTTTGTTCAACGACACGGTGCGCAACAACATCGCTTACGGCGAGGCCGGCATCCCGATGAGCAGGGTAATTGCCTCCGCCCAGGCCGCGCTGGCACACGATTTTATTGAACGCCTACCGGAAAAATATGACACGGTGATCGGCGAAAAAGGTTTTCGTCTTTCGGGTGGAGAGCGGCAACGCATTGCCATCGCCCGAGCGCTGCTCAAGGACGCGCCGATTCTCATCCTCGATGAAGCTACTTCGGCGCTGGACTCGGAAAGCGAATCGCTGGTACAGATCGCCCTTTCGAACCTCATTGCCGGACGTACGGTGTTCGTCATTGCCCACCGTCTTTCGACTGTCCGCCGCGCCTCCCGCATCGCCGTCATTGAGGACGGCAGAATCACCGCCATCGGCCCGCACGAAGAGTTGCTGCGCATATCTGCCACCTACCAGCGCCTCTACCAGTTGCAATTCATGGATCCGGCGGAATTCCCCGGCAATGTGTTGCCGAAAGAGGCGCTCGAGCCTGCCGAGGTGAAGCTTTGAGTGCTGTTCCGGTGTCCTCCCCCATCTACTCAATGACCGGCTTTGCCAGGGTCAGCGGCCGGGTCAGCGACCTTCTGTCCTGGAATCTGTCGCTCAAGAGCGTCAACCACCGGTTTCTCGATTTGCACATGCGCATGCCGGCCGGGGCCGAGTCGCTGGAGATGCGGCTACGCCGCCTGCTAAAGGAAAAAGTGCTGCGCGGTCATCTGGAAGTTACCCTCAGTGTGGAACGCGGCCTGCGTCCCAGCGCTCACTTTGACCGCGACCTATTGCAGGGCTACATCGCTGCTTTCCGGGTTGCCGCGGAGGAGACGCAACTGGCGCAGCAGCCCGATCTGAACGCGATCTTCCGTCTGCCCGGCGTGCTGACCGGGGAAACCCGTTTCAGCGAACAGGAAGTGGAGGCAATGGAGGAAGATGTGGCCGCCCAGATCGAGCCTTTGGTGCAGGCGCTGAATCGTATGCGCGCCCAGGAGGGTGCTGCGCTGGCCTCCGAGCTGGGAGCCACCATGGAGCGTCTGGATCTGGCCGTTTCCCAGGTTGCGCACATGCGGCAGGAGGTCCAAAAGGCCTACTTCGAACGGCTTAGCCAGCGTCTCTCGACCCTGCTGAACGGCAACGGGGCAATCGACCGGGATCGAATCATGCAGGAAGCGGCCATCCTGGCCGAGCGCAGTGATGTAGAGGAAGAGGTCACCCGCCTGCGCACCCACATCCAGCATTTCCACTCAGTGCTCAAGGCTGGGGGGGAAATGGGGAAGAAGCTCGATTTTCTGCTGCAGGAGATGAACCGGGAGGCCAATACTTTGCTTTCCAAGACCGGTGGAGTGAGCGGAAACGGGTCGCGAATTACTGATTTGGGCCTTGGAATGAAATCGGAGATCGAAAAAGCCCGCGAACAAGTGCAGAATCTTGAGTAACACTTGTGCGGGACTGCGCTGTTAGCGGACCACTGTATCATCAGGAAAACACATTGGCGGGAATTCTGTTCATCATCTCGGCTCCTTCCGGTTCTGGCAAATCGACGTTGGTGAACCATCTGCGTTCGCTGCTGACGGGGCTGGAATTCTCCGTCTCCTACACCACCCGCAAGCCCCGCGGTACAGAACGCCCGGATAAGGAATACCACTACATCTCGCGTGAGCGGTTTCAGGAGATGAAGGAGCGGGGGGAGTTTCTGGAATCGGCGGAGGTATTTGGCAATTACTACGGTACTGCCTGCCAGTCGCTGGCCGACGCCCAGGCGGCAGGCAATGACCTTCTGCTCGACATTGATGTGCAGGGTGCTGCCCAGGTGCGGGAGAGAGTGCCGGATGCGGTCAGCATTTTTGTTCTTCCACCCACTCCAGACATCCTGAAGGAGCGCCTCCGCAACCGCAGCCTTGCTGAGGGCAAGCTGGACGAGGCCGAGATTACACGGCGGTTGGCTAAGGCCAGGGGCGAGATCGAAAATTACCGCCAGTACCGCTATATCCTGATTAACGATATCCTTGAGGACGCAGTAGAAGCGTTGACCGCCATAGTGATCACGGAAAGGGCCCTGCGCCGTGGAGCGCCTCCAGACCCTGAGACTGCCCGCATGATGCAGCTCGCCGACAAGTGCCGCCAAGGAAACTCGAGCGACCGGTTAGATCGGGTGCTCTTCTCCTTCGGCCTGCTCGACATGCACGCCACTCGCGCCTGAAAGCCGGCGACGAACTTTCAAGAGGAGGCAAGATGACGCCAGAACACGGACTCGACAGCAATTTTCGTTATGTGGTCATGGCAGCCCGGCGCGCCCGGCAACTCCAGAACGGCTCCCAGCCGTTGATTGATTCCCGCTCCAATAAGGCCTGCCGGGTAGCCCAGGAAGAGATCGCCGCGGGCAAGGTCAAGGCGGCTCCCCAGCCGCTGCCTGTCATTGAGCCTGAAATCGTTGGCGAGGTAGTTCTGGAACCGCAAATTCCCTCCGACACGGACTCGTAAGTACTGCGACTGGTTGGCTCTGGCCGGGTACAATCATCGCTATGAAGGTTACGGTTGGTGTTTCTGGGGGCATCGCTGCCTATAAAACGGCGGAGCTTGTACGTGCCTTGCAGCGTCAGGCGCTCGATGTCCATGTGGTGATGACGGAAGCGGCCCAAAGGTTTATCACCCCGCTCACCTTTGCTTCGCTTACCGGCCATAAAGTGATCACCGGACTTTGGCCTTCTTCTCCCGGTGAGGGTGACCTTGATTCTTCCATAGAACACATCGGGGAAGCGCAGACGACTGCGGCGCTGGTCGTGGCGCCGGCCACTGCGAATGTGCTGGCGAAGTTTGCCCACGGCTTGGCTGACGATTTTCTCACCACCCTGTTTCTGGCTACTCATGCACCGGTCATTGTGGCTCCGGCGATGAACGTTAATATGTGGGAACATACCGCCACCCGCGCTAACATGCAGATTCTTGAAAGTCGCGGAGTGAGGGTTGTTCCCCCCGACGCAGGGCCATTGGCCTGCGGCATGATCGGGAGCGGCAGGTTGGCCGAGCCGGAAGCGATTGTTCAGGCCGTGCTGGGTCAACTTCATGGCCGCAACGATCTGGTCGGGGAGACGGTGTTGGTAACTGCTGCGGGAACTCGGGAAGCCATCGACCCGGTTCGTTTTATTGGCAATCGATCCAGCGGAAAAATGGGATATGCGGTGGCCGAAGAAGCGCACCGCCGGGGAGCGCGGGTGGTGTTGGTGAGTGGTCCCTCGGCGCTGCCTCCGCCGGCGAATGTTGAGTTGGTTTCTGTGGTCAGTGCGGAGGACATGCGGCGCGCGGTTCTCAGCCGCCTTGATCAGACGACGATTGTCATCAAAGCCGCCGCGGTTGCCGATTATCGCCCCCGGGTGCTGGCAGAGCAGAAGATGAAACGCACCGGCCCGATCACGCTCGAGTTCGAGCCGACTGAGGACATCCTGCGTGAGGTAGTGGTGTCGAAGCGGCCGGGTACTCTGGTCATTGGCTTCGCTGCAGAAACAGAAAACCTGCTCGAGCACGGCCGCGACAAACTGTTACGCAAGGGAGCGGACGCGATCGTGTTGAATGATGTTTCAAAGCCGGGACTGGGCTTTGATTCTGATCGCAACGCAGCGACTTTTTTGACCCCTCGGACTTCGATTGAACTGCCCGAGATGACCAAGCATCAGCTGGCTAGCCGTATCCTGGACGAGGTGATGGCTCTGCGCCGGCCGGCATCGCTGGTTGCTGAGACCGGCTTGGTCTCAAGTAATTCCAAGCTGCAGGATTAGGGAGGAAGAACCGCAGGTCCCTCCACTGCGCTGCGCTGCGCTGCGCTACGCTCCGGTCGGGATGACAATTCTGTTGCGGGGCAAGTATCCTCCGCAGAAGCTTTTGCGCGCACCACAGAATTGTCATCCCGACCGGAGCGGAGCGTAGCGCAGCGCAGTGGAGGGACCTGCGGTTCTTCCTCCGGATGTAATCTATAGATGCACAATGCCGCTTGATCCGCAACAGCAACAAGCCATCTCCGCGCACATGCAATATCTGCGCGATCTTGGTATCTACGATTTTTATCGCCGGGATACTCATCTCGCGATCACGGCCGCACCAGAGGAGCCCCTTATCCCCGTACGTAAGCCTGTCCCTTTGCAGCCCGCTGTTGGCTCTTTTGTTGCTCCGCCCAGCCGTGCCGAAGCGCTGCGAGCGATTCAGTATGAAATCGGCGACTGCACCCGTTGCGCGCTGAGCGCCGGCCGCAACAAAATCGTATTTGGCGATGGCGATCCCAACGCGCGGCTCATGTTCGTCGGCGAGGGACCAGGGGCAGACGAGGACGCACAGGGCCTGCCCTTCGTCGGCCGCGCGGGCCAACTGCTCAACAACATGATTGCAGCGACGGGACTCAAGCGAGAACAGGTCTACATCGCGAATATCGTAAAGTGCCGACCGCCCCAGAATCGCACGCCTGAACCCGAAGAGGCCAACACCTGTTCCCCGTTTCTCTTCCAGCAAATTGATGTGGTGCGGCCGGAGGTGATCGTGGCCCTGGGTTCGACGGCCGCGACCTATCTGTTGGGCGTCAAATCGTCGCTCAGCGGCCTGCGTGGGCGCGTGCATAAATGTCGCGGCACAAAGCTGATCGTTACCTATCACCCGGCTTTTTTGCTCCGTGATCCGCGGCAGAAAAAAGAAGCCTGGCAGGATCTGAAGCTGGCCATGGCTGAGCTGGGATTGTCCGTTCCATCCCGCTGATGTCCACATTCTGTGACGTTGTGCTGCCGGTGCCGCTGGATCGGGCCTTTACCTACAAGCTCAAGGCCGAGGATGACCCCCCAGTCGGGGGCCGCGTCGTCGTGCCCTTTCGCCAGGAAAAGCTGATCGGTGTCGTCACTCGTTTGCACGATGAGGCGCCGCCAGTCGAAGCACGGCTGATTGAATCGGTGCTTGACCAGGTGCCGATTCTCAACCCCGAGCTGATGGAGCTGGCGGCCTGGATTGCGCAATATTACCTGGCCCCGTTGGGGGAAGTGTTGCGCAGCATGCTCCCGCTGATGGCAGAAGTACGCCGCTCGATCAGCTATCGCATCAGCGAGATCGGGCAGAGCATCCTTTTCGAAGGCGCCCAACAAGGTTCCTCGCGTCGCTCCCGCCTTACCGCGGACGAACAAAATATTGAGTACGCGGTCCTGAATTATCTCTCCGACGGCCAGCCGGCAAAGAGCGGAACCTTACGTACCGCAACCGGTGCGACGGCAGAGTTGCTGACCAACATGCTGCGCAAGAAGTGGCTGCTGCGGGAAACCGAAGCCGCACCTCGGGACGCCCGCAGATTGGTGCGCTTTGCCGTCCTGGTGGCCGATGCACGGCCGCCCAAGCTGAATGAAAATCAGCTGGCAATCCTTGCCCAACTAGCCGGAGCCGGCGGATCCCTTCCCATCCCGGTTTTGCGCCGGCTGGAGGTTCCCTCGAGCACCTTGCAGACGCTGGTAAAGCGCGGTCTGGTGAGCATCGAAGAGCGCCCGGCAGCGTTTCATCTTTCTGCCGCAGCCGGGCCGCAGACGCAGCACGCGCTCAATACTGAACAGCAAGCGGCGCTCGATAAGATAACGGCGGCGCTCGACGGAGAAAAATTTGGCGCCTGCCTGTTGCATGGCGTAACTGGTTCGGGCAAGACAGCCGTGTACCTCGCCGCTATGCAGCGCGCTCGTCTGGCCGGCCGTTCGGCCATTCTGTTGGTCCCCGAAATCGGTCTCACGCCCGCCATGGCGGCACAGTTGCACGGCACGTTCGGTGACAGTGTGGCGCTGCTGCACTCGGCGCTCACTCCCGATGAACGGGCGGAGCAGTGGTATCGCATTCGTCGTGGCGAAGCCCGGATCGTCGTCGGCACGCGCTCGGCTATTTTCGCGCCGGCAGAAAACCTGGGTCTCATCATCGTCGATGAAGAACATGACCTGTCGTACAAACAGGAGGAGATTCCCCGCTACCACGCCCGCGACGTTGCGGTCATCCGCGCCAAGATCGTGGGTGCGACGGTCGTTCTGGGTTCCGCTACTCCCTCGCTCGAGTCCTGGCGTAATGCGGAGACGGGCAAGTATGCCTTGATCGAGATGAAGGAACGGGTTAATCACAGGCCGCTCCCGGTGGTGGACCTCGTGGATATGCGGCTCGAGTTCCAGGAGACGGGGCAGGAGAGCATTTTTTCCCGTGTTTTGCTGGAACGCGCGAAAGCCGCCATCGATCACGGACAGCAAGCGATTATTCTGCTCAACCGGCGTGGCTATTCGTTTGCCGTGCTCTGCCGGGCTTGCGGAGAGAAGATGCAGTGCGAGAACTGCGCCATCGCCCTCACCCACCACAAGCCCATTGTTCCTGGAGAAACCGTCGCCAGCCCGGCCGGTCAGCGGCTCAAGTGCCACTATTGCGGATACGTGAAGACGGTGCCCAAGCGTTGCCCCAAATGCGAAAGCGAGCACCTCTTCTACCTGGGGGCCGGGTCACAGCAGGGCGAGGAGCGGCTGCAGGAATTGTTTCCTCACGCACGCATTGGCCGCATGGACCGCGACACTGTCCGCAACCGGTTCGATATGGAGCATCTGCTGGCGCGGCTGCACAGCGGGGAAATCAATCTGCTGGTGGGCACGCAGATGATTGCCAAGGGCCACGATATCCATGGGGTCACGTTTGTCGGAGTAGTAGGCGCGGACCATGCGCTTGGTCTACCCGACTTCCGCGCCGCCGAGCGCGTCTTCCAGTTGCTCACCCAGGTCTCTGGCCGGGCCGGCCGTGGAGAGCTGCCGGGCAATGTTCTGGTGCAGAGCTACTACCCGGAGCACTATGCGATCCAGTGTGCCGCCGCCCACGACTTCCGCAGCTTTGTGAAGAAGGAGATGCAGTATCGCAAGTGGATGCATTATCCGCCCCACGCTGTGCTGGCCAACATCATCGTCCAGAGCCCGCGTCTGGAAGAGGCCGCGGGCTGGGCTGCCAGCCTGGGAAAGTGTTTTGCGGCCATGGCGCTCGACCAAGTGCGCGTGCTGGGACCAGCCAGCGCGCCCATCGTACGGATAAAACGTATCTATCGCTTTCACCTTTTGCTGAAGGCAGCCCAGCGGCAGGCGCTGGCGCGTACGCTGCGGGCGGGTCTGGCGCAGGCAGAAGCAATGGGCATACCGCGGCGCAATTTGATCGTCGACGTGGACGCCGTAAACCTGATGTGATGCTTTTGAACTCTATCCCGCCATTCCACCTCCCACAAGATAACGGTGGAATAAACGCTTTTTTGCACTATCCCCGCTACTAACGCCGGGTGCCTACCCAATCGGCGGTCAGAGGGCAACATTCGTCAGTCCCGGCGATTGTGGACGGGATAGAGTTACGACCGGAACAGGTCAATCACGCTGGTCCCGACAAACGGCGCTGGTAACAGTGTCAGCAACAGAATGGCGAGTGCCAGCAAACACAGCCAGCGATAGTTGTAGGGCATAAGCGGAAAATACGGAACATGCGGATGCCGCATAGCCGGCAGAAGCAGGATCACTCCCCACAATACCCATCCGGTCCACAGCGTCACTCCCATGGCCAACAAAACGATGGGTACAACCCAGGTCAAACCCCTATGCCAGCGCGGCGAGATGGCATACAGGATGTGTCCGCCATCGAGTTGTCCGGCGGGGATAAGGTTGAGCGAGGTGACGAACAGACCTACCCAACTTGCGATCAGGATAGGGTGGGGAAGCAACTTATCCATCGATGGGACAGCCAGCATCCGGCCCAGCAGCGTAACGGTTAACGGCCAATGGAATTGGACCAATGCGGGCGGCGTGTCAGGGCCCGTAGGCCGGGAGAGCAGAATGCCCAGGACGGCGGTGGGGACCGCCACCAGGTAGCCCGCAATAGGGCCGGCAATGCCCACCTCGATCAGCGCCCGGCGGGAAGGAATACGAGACCGGATGCGAATCACAGCACCGGCGGTTCCACTCAAGGTAGGAGCCGGCAAGACGTAAGGCCAGGACGCGTCGATCCCATGGTGACGACAGAGGAAGAAGTGCCCCGCCTCGTGCGCCAGCAAGATCCCCAACAACGCGAGGGAAAAGGACCAGCCGCTGGCCAGAGCGCCGGGATGGCTCCAAATCCAACGCAGAGGGAAGAGATCCCCCTCATTGACCAGCGCCGGCTGTCCCAGGCGGAAATTTTGCATGAGCAGGGCGCCGGTGCTGGCAGTGGTGAACACACTCACGATCAGCAACCCAAGCGGTAGCCAGGCAAAGGGTCGCGGCACCGGTGGAGGCAAGTCCGAATGATCGGCAGGTCCCGGAAGAAGCGGATGGTCCGCTGTGGTCGGCATTGCGCTCGAAGCTAAGAATCCAGCAGGTGAAGTTCCTTGCCTGGCTTGAAGCGAACCGCCTTGCCCGGAGTGATATTGACTTCGGCCCCGGTCCGCGGGTTGCGGCCAATGCCTGTTTTGCGCGGGCGGACATTGAATACTCCAAAGCCGCGTAGCTCAATCCGGTCGCCCGAAGCAAGCGCTTTTTTCAGGCTTTCAAAGACCGTGTCGACAGCCGCCTCCGCCTTGTTGCGCGGTAGTCCGGTCTTGGCGATCACTTGATGGATGATGTCCTGTTTAATCAAAGCCTTTACCCCGAGGGATGAATGGGAACAACAGGGGCCTGAGCTACGTCCTCATCGTATAGCATCCCGCTGTTTTGGTGGATGAAGATTGTCAACCAACCCGGCCTACCGTAAGATGCAGTTTCCAGATGGAGGATTTTTATCCTGCGTCACCATTCTTAAGGAGTTGCATGTCAATTCAGTCCGACCGGTGGATTCGCGAGCAATCGCAAAAAGGAATGATTATACCGTTTAGCGAAAAGCAGGTGCGGGACGGGGTGATCTCCTACGGCCTCTCTTCCTACGGCTATGATCTTCGCGTTTCCGATGAGTTCAAGATCTTCACCAATGTAAATAGCGCCGTCATTGACCCCAAGGCGTTCGACGAGCGTTCCTTCGTCACCGTTTCTGCTGAGTCAGTGTTGATTCCGCCCAATTCGTTCGCCCTCGCGCGCTCGGTCGAATACTTTAAAATTCCCCGTAACGTACTTACCATCTGTGTAGGCAAGTCAACCTATGCCCGATGCGGCATTATCGTGAATGTCACCCCGTTCGAGCCGGAATGGGAAGGATTTGTGACCCTGGAGATCTCAAACACTACGCCCCTGCCGGCCCGGATCTATGCGAATGAGGGATTGTGTCAGATTCTCTTCTTTCGTGGTGACGAGCCCTGTGAGGTCAGTTACGCTGACCGCAAGGGCAAGTACCAAAAGCAGCAGGGTATTGTGCTTCCAAAACTGTGATGGCCGAGCCGGCGAAACTGCTTCCCCGCTTACGAGTAGCACTGCTCGAGCCCGAGCCCATCCGGGTGCAGGGGTTTGTCACCCTCTTCCAGGATCACCCTCGTATTGAATTCGTGGTTTTTGAACTGGCCCAGTTCCTGGCCGACCAGGAGTTTAAACTGGCCCTGATCGGTCTGCACGGAGATCGGCTTCCGCTGCCGCTGGTGGGCACCATCCATGGGATGCGGCCCGACGTGAAGCTGGTCGTTATGGGCCCGGATGCGGACGATGAAGTCATTCTGCAGGCGATCACCGCCGGGGCCAAGGCGTACCTGGAAGCAAGTGCCAGCCCGCAGCAGGTAGAACAGGCGATCATGATCGTGCACCAGGGGTCCATCTGGGCTCCGCGGCGGGTATTGTCGATCTTCGTGGATCGCGCGACCAAGCCGTCCCGGTCCTCGACTCCCTCGCTCGCGCAATTCACTGTGCGAGAAACAGAGGTACTTAAGCTGCTGGTTGCCGCTCGATCGAATCGCGAGATTGCCCGCACGTTGGGGATTGAGGAGCGGACGGTCAAGGCGCACGTGGCCAAGCTCATGCGCAAGGTCGGGGTGGAAAACCGCATCGCCTTGTCCATCTATGCGGTGACGAATTCGATCGTGACGCCAAATCCAGAGTGACCCCATTAACGGTACTAAGGTGCATGGTACCTTAGTGACATTGCCCGGTTACCTTTCATGCTTGAAAGTTACTTTAGAAACAACGCAGATCTGGGGACGGGGCTTCTGATGGCGAGGTTTTGCTATCACCAGCCCCCATTTTTTTCTCCCCTTTTCCAGCGCCTCCCCCCTTATTCCTTCGCCTGCTCCAACTTCCAACTTCCAACTTCATTCCTGCATCTCAGCAAGAGGCTTTTTGAGAGAACAGCCTCGCCAACGTCATCGATTCCGGCACTGTGCGGACGGAATGTCCCACTTGGAGACTTGAAACACCATGAAACAGCTCTTGGCAATAGTTTGTGTTGTTGGGATGTCGCTCAGTAGTTTGTCTGCCTTCGCGGCGGAAGACAAGGCGACGCTTGAAGCGCGTATTGAAAGCGCGAAGGACGTGTTGGACGCCATTATGGCGGTCCCTGACAAATCGATTCCCAATCAGATTATGTCCCAGGCCACGTGTGTGGGTGTTATTCCGAGCGTGAAGAAAGGTGCCTTCCTGGTTGGTGCTGAATACGGCCAGGGCGTGGTCACCTGCCGCACCGGCCACGGTTGGAGTGCTCCTGCCTTCATCCGCATCGCGGGCGGAAGCTTCGGTTTCCAGATCGGCGGCCAGGCTACTGACCTGGTGCTGGTAGCGGTCAACGACAAGGGCTTTCAGGACCTGTTGAAGAGCAAGTTCAAAATCGGCGGCGATGCCTCGGCGGCTGCCGGACCGGTAGGGCGCGATTCGCAGGCCGCGACGGATTGGAAGCTGAACGCAGAACTGCTCACCTATTCGCGCGCCAAGGGCCTCTTTGCGGGTGTCGACCTGACCGGAGCCGTGGTGGATGAGAATGTAGACGCCACACGCACGTTTTATGGTGTGTCCTACCCCAGCGCGGAGATCCTGAAGGGTCAAGTGGCCACCCCGATGGATGCGCGCCCGTTTGTGCGCACGGTGGCCAAGTACTTCACCGAATCGCAGAAGTAGCTGCTGCTTTCACACCTCGTTCGTGCGCTGCCCGGCAATCTTTTGTCGGGCAGTTTTTTGTTTAAACTGACGAGGCAGAGGAACTGCTGTGAAAGCGAATGCGGAAACGACTGGAATTTGCGCTGGTTTGGAGCCTGGTAAAGCTTCTTGGCTTACCGCCGAGGAGGATCGCGCGTGGTTTGGGAGCGTTGCTCGGTCGTATTGCTCTGCTGCTGACCCCCCGTTTGCGGCGCACCGGCGACCTTAATCTTCGCCTGGCCTTCCCTCAAAAGACCGCGGCCGAGCGGCGGCAAATCCTGCGAAAACTGTACCGCAATCTGGGCTGGTTGCTGGCCGAGTTCTGCCAGATGCCGCGCTATACGCCGGAACAGGCGCAAAGGTTTATTCGCTACGAGGGCCTGGAACACTATCTTGCGGCTCGCGATCAGGGCAAAGGGGTGCTCATCCTGACAGGCCATCTGGGCGCGTGGGAACTGTCGAGCTTCTACCACTCGTTGATGGGTTATCCCATGAGCATCGTGATCCGGCGGCTGGACAATCCCCTGGTAGACAACCTGGTGAACCAGATTCGCTGTCTGCACGGCAATCAAGTGCTCCATAAAGACGATTTTGCCCGCGGTCTGCTGGGCGCCATGCGGCGGGGCGAGACCGTCGGCATTTTGATGGATACCAACATGACTCCGCCCCAGGGAGCGTTCGTCGACTTCTTTGGCCATGCGGCTTGTACCGGCTCTGGCCTGGCGCGGGTCGCCATGAAAACCGGGGCGAAGGTGCTGCCCGGTTTTCTGCTATGGGACGACGCAACACAGCAATACGTGCTCCGCTTCGGTGCTGGCCTTGATCTGCCGGCCGGCGACGACGCGGAAGCGGACGCCCTTGCACATACTGCGTTGTTCACGCGTGTGATCGAGGAGTACGTTCGCCAATATCCAGACCAGTGGCTTTGGGTGCATCGGCGTTGGAAGACACGTCCGCAAGGCGAGGCTGCCATCTACACTTGATGCATGCCCATCCCTCTCAGTCAACTGGCTGACCAGCTCGGTGCGGAAGTCGATTGCGTCCCTTCGAGCGTAATGATTCACGGGGTTTCGAGTATTCCGGGGGCGCGCGAGGGAAGCCTGGTATTTGCCGAGGACGAAACGTCGCTGGGGGCAGCGCTCGCCTCAGCCGCGGCGGCGGTGTTGGTGGGACCGGGCATGGCTTCCGCTGCTGCAAATAAGCCCCTGCTGCGGGTTGGGCAGCCGCGTCTGGCGTTTGCCCACGCTGCCGTACTGTTGCGTGCGCCTCAGCCGGCCGCGGAAATCCATGCGACTGCGGTGCTTGCGCCGGGAGTGGAAATAGGCCGCGGGGTCTCGATTGGGGCTCAGGCCGTGATCGACGAGGGAGCTGCCTTGGGCGAAGCAACCGTCATAGGCAGTGGAGCGGTGATTGGCGCCGGCGTACACGTTGGCAATGATTGCCGCATCTATCCGCGGGTGGTGATCTATCCTGGCGTCACCCTGGGCAATCGCGTCATAGTGCACGCCGGGGCGGTTTTGGGGGCGGATGGATTCGGCTATGTACGCGATCGGGCGACCGGGGAATACACCCAGTTTCCTCAGCAAGGTACGTTGGTGATTGAGGACGATGTGGAGATCGGCGCCAACACCACCATCGATCGCGGCGCCCTGGACCAAACCCGCATCGGGCGTGGCACCAAGCTGGACAATCTGATTCATATCGGTCACAACTGCAGTATCGGGCGGGATGTGGTGATCGCCGCGCAGACCGGCATCTCGGGTTCCAGTGCAGTGGGGGATGGGGCAATCCTGGGCGGTCAGGTTGGGATGGGCGATCATGCCATGGTTGGACCGGGAGTGATCCTTGGCGGGCAGGCCGGGATTCTCCCCAAGAAGAAACTTCTGGGACCGGGAATTGTCTTTTGGGGGACGCCGGCTAAGCCGGTGAGGCAGTACCTGAAGGAATTGGCGCTGTTGGCGCGGCTGAAAAGGGAAGAGTAATGGCGATTGTGGTGGTAGGAGGGCACTCGCGCAGCGTCGGCAAGACGTCGGTCGTGGCCAGTTTGATCGCACAGCTTCCTCAGCGCAACTGGACGGCTTGCAAGATCACGCAATTCGGTCATGGATTTTGTAGTGCAAATGGGGAGCCCTGCGATTGCCAGACCGATGAGCACACGATTGCCATCAGCGCCGAGCGGGATCCCAATACCGGGACGGACAGCGCCCGCTTCCTTGCCGCCGGGGCGAAGCGGTCGCTGTGGGTACGCACCCGCATCGGCAATCTGGCGGACGCTATGCCGCGCATTCGCCGTGAGATTGAGGCGGCTGAGAACGTTATTTTCGAGTCCAACAGCGTGCTGCGCTTTCTGCGTCCTGATCTGTATTTAACGGTTCTGGACCACGCCACGGCTGATTTCAAGGAGTCGGCGCGACTTTTTTTGGATCGAGCTGATGCGGTGCTTCTGCGTGATTCCGGTAAGGACCTCATGCCGCAATGGAGCCAGGTTTCCTTGAAGCTGATCGCCGGCAAGCCACGTTTTCTGATCGCGCCGCCGGGTCTGGTTGGAGACGATCTGGTCGCGTTTGTAGAACAGCGGCTCGCGACCGCAGCAACTGCAGATCCCACTCCGCTACGCTCCGGTCGGGATGACAAGGGTAGGCCGTTGACTCACCGCTGATTTAAAGAGGGGGATGGCAAGACTCGTTGCGCAAGTCCCGCTCTGTCCGTCCAGATGAACAGATCTCGACGTGAGTAACAGCTCCCCCTCCGTCCGTCCCAATGACCAGATTTCGAGTTGAGTAACAGCTCTCCCCTTATCATCCCGACCGGAGCGCAGCGGAGTGGAGTAGTTGCTTCGAAGGGAAACGCTCCGGGTTTAGGGGCAGCCTCTCTCGCCGGAAGGGCAGCCCTTCCCTTTGTCATCTCGACCGAAGCGCAGCGCAGTGGAGAGATCTCTGTGTGGATGTTCTTTCCTGGAAATGTTTCTCGGACTGCAGCTCTTACTTCAAGGGGAACGGTTCGGGTTTAAGAGAACCGTCGCGTTGCTTGAGTAGAATCTGTACCTTGTTTTCAGCGCTGTCCAGTTCTTGCTTGCACTGCGCCGATAAGCGCATCCCTTCCTCAAACATTTTGATCGAATCTTCCAGCGGCAAATCACCACGCTCAAGCTGGGCGACGATCCCTTCCAGCTGTTTCAGCGATTCCTCAAACGTTGCCAACGCCGGCCCCCACTACTTCTAAAATCTCCACCGCGCAGGAATAACGTCCAAACGGCGCGCTTACCTGGACTCCCTGAATCATCGGCCGCGCTGCTGCCAGCATCTCGCGGGCAATTTCAATTCCTTCCGCCCGCGCCCGGTCGGGAGTGTCCGCCTTCTGCATTCGCAGGATGATCTCGTCTGGCATAGACACGCGCAAATCGTTCTTCATGAATTCCGCGTTGCGCAGACTGGTCAGCGGCCAGATGCCCGCAATGACCGGAATGCGAAACTCCTCAATGCGCTTGAGGAACGCCTCCAGCAGCTTTAAGTCGAAGACTGGCTGGGTGATTGCATATTCTGCCCCGGCCTCGACTTTATAGGCGAAGCGGCGAATTTCGTTGTCCATATCCGGCAGGCCGGGATTGGCAGCCACGCCGATGGTCACGCCGGCGGAGACCCCGACAGGATTGCTTCCCAGATCCAATCCATGGTTCAAACGGCGGACAATGTTCACCAGCCCAATCGCGTCCACATCGAACACTGCCGTAGCATCCGGATAATTGCCCAGCTTAGGCGGATCGCCGGTCAGGCAGAGAATATTCTTCAGCCCGATCGAAGAAGCTCCCAACAGGTCCGACTGGATACTCAGCAGGTTTCGGTCGCGGCAGGTATAGTGCAGCAGTGTCTCCATACCAGTCTGTTGAATCTGGATACACAGACTCTGTGCACTCATGCGCGGCGCGGCACGAGACAAGTCCGGAACGTTAATGATGTGGACCCCGTTTTTCAACAGCATGCGCGCGCCATCGAGCTCGCGTTCGCAGGCAATGCCCTTGGGTGGGACCATCTCCACCATGGTGACAAAGGTCCCGCTGTCAATCAGCGCGCCCAGACGTGATCGCTCAGCCAGGGGTGCCGGTTGGATCTCGGACGCAGCCGGGACGTGTTTCACCCCAGGATGAGGAACCTCCTGTGCATCCATAGCGCGCAGGGAAGACTTCATCGAGCGAATGTGGCTGGGAGTAGTGCCGCAACAGCCGCCCACAAATTGCACCCCGGCCTTGACCAATTTGCGAGCAAAGCTGGCCATGTACTCCGGGGAGCAGAGATAAATATTCCGCCCTTCCACCTCGCGCGGCATGCCGGCATTGGGCATGGCAATCAATGGCAGATCGGTGGCGCCCGCCATGCACTCAATGGCGGTGAGCACAGTCGCCGGTCCGACGCTGCAATTGCAGCCGATCGCATCCGCCCCCCACTCAGTTAATTTCGTTGCCGCGGTCTCCGGGGAGGACCCGTCCAGGCAGTTGGCATCCTCATCGACGGTGACCATCACCAGCACCGGTAGCCCAGGGGCCACGGAGCGGGCGGCAAGGATAGCCTGCTCAGCCTCATTCAAGGCGGAGACCGTTTCGATCACCAGCATATCGACGCCGCCCTCAGCGAGACCGCGAATCTGCTCGGCAAACGCGGCGCGCGCTTCCTCCAGGCTGGTCTTGCCCAGCGGCTCCAGCCGCACCCCCAGGGGACCAACGGCCCCAGCGATCCAGGCCTTGGTACTTTGCTTGTCGGCCCGCTGGTTCACCGCTTTGCGCGCCAGCTCGGCGCCAGCACGGTTGATTTCAAACACCTTGTCGGCGAAGCCATAGCGCTGCAAACGCAGGGCATTGGCGCCAAAGGTATTGGTTTCGATGATCTCCGCACCCGCCTGCAGGTATTCCTCGTGAACGCTGCGTACCAGCTCCGGCTGCGAGAGGTTCAATTCGTCGTAGCATCGGTTGATGAAGATGCCGCGAGCGTACAGGCTGGTGCCCATGGCGCCGTCGCAGAGCACACTACGCGTCCCGAAGATCTCCCTGAGCCGATTCGTCATAGGGTAAGTCTAATTATGCTAAGCCACCCGGAGCGCGAATGCCAATTGGCCCTTTGTTATACTTGGCCTTTCCCGCTTGTCCGCCGCGTGATGATTTTGGTGAGGTCTTAGTTGAAGAAAAGAAGTCTCCGGTCGTTCTGTGCCCATTCTGCGCTAGCGTGTTTTATATTCGTTGTTCTGGCCGGATGTGGTCAGAGCTATTACTTTGGCGGCCGGGCCTTGCCCCCCAGTGGAATTCTCAACCGGGTGTTGATTGCCGTGCAAAATCCGGGTCCACTGACCAAGGGAAGCCTGCAAATCGTAGATGCTTTCTACGATATCCGGCACAGCTTTAACGACAAGGTGCCCTCCTTCTCAATCGCTGGATACTCGGGAGGCGATCCGATCACCATCCAAAATATGCCGGAGGAGCAGGCAGGGGCGGTGTATGGGGCGGGCGATGGCAGCTACGCTTTGTTGAATTACGCGGGCGAGAAGCAAAGCGGCACTATCAGCTTGCCCGGCGCTTCCTCGAGTGTCTATATTTCACGCGACCAGAGGTACGTTTTTGCTGCCAATCAGGCAGCCCATACGCTCACCGTGCAGGACCGTGTTCTTGCCACCAGCTATGGGTTGAACGTACCCAATGTGTATCGCGTTTCCATTAACCCCAGTGGTTCGGCAGCGTTGGTCTTCGTCCAGGACAGCAACTTGGTCTACAGCGTTTACAAGCTGCAGACCAACCAGAAGACGCCAACGAATGCAGTGGATTGCGAGCCGCAAAATCTACCCGTGTATTGCGTGCTGCCGGTGCCGGGCACCTTCGACCGGCCCACCAAGGCCGTCTTTTCTCCCGATGGCAGCACCGCGTGGGTGCTCAATTGCGGTCCGGAGTGCGGGGGCAAGCAGGCCAGCGTGAGTTTTCTTCCGGTTGCGGGGATCATCATCCAGAGCGGCGCCCCGGTACCGCCGGGGGCTCCGACTGCGGTTACGGCGACAGTGCCGGTTCCCGGTGGGACGACCGACGCCATCGCCAATGGCAATTTGCTGTACCTGGCGGGTCAGCAGCTGCAACCCGATGGGTTCTTCGCCGGCTTTCTGTCTATTCTTGATACCAATGCCAAGGCAGTCACCGGTAGCTACTCCATCGCCGACGGAACCCACTTGAAGATGCTGTTTGCCGACGACAATACGCTTTGGATCGGGTCTCTGCTCTGCACTCAAGGCGAGCGTTATCACCAGGGCGCCACGACCGATCTGGGCTGCCTCACCATGTTCAATACGTCCACCAACTCGGTAACCATGATTGACTCTTATAAGGGTGACGCCACCGGTATCGCTGCCGTGACCAGTCTGCACAAGGTCTATACCGCCGAGGGTGGGCAGGTGTACATCTACAACACTACGAATGGTGCGTCCATGGACAACTCGCAGGTGACGGTGGTGGGTACGGCTTACGACGTGGCCTACATGGACGCGCCCAGCGATGACAACAACACCACCTATTGATGTACTGGCCATCGCTGCCCACCGCGACGATGTGGAGCAGACCTGTGGCGGGACGCTGCTTGCGCATGCATTCGCTGCGGCTGCGCACGGCCATTCTCGACCTGACGCAGGGCGAAGCCGGTACCCGCGGTTCTGCCGAGGAGCGGGCCGCCGAAGCGGAAGAAGCAGCGCGCATTCTCTGTGTTTCGTGGCGAGGAGCGCTCGACATTCCCGACGGCCGGGTGGAAAACACCTGGGAAAACCGGATCAAGATTGTTCGTAAGCTACGCGAGTTGCGTCCTCGGGTGGTGATCCTGCCCTACTGGCAGGGACGCCATCCTGACCACTACAACAGTGGGACCTTAGGGTACGAGGCTTGCTTTCTTTCCGGCCTGGCGAAGATTGACACGGGTGAACCGCCTTTCCGGCCCTTCAAGATCATCTATGCCAGTCTTTACGCGGATGTTCGGCCGAGTTTTGTAGTCGACATCACCTCGTTCATCGAAGAGCGTTTTCGCGCATTGCTCGCCTATCGCTCGCAATATGCCGATCAGCCTTCCGGCGGGGGCCTCTTTGTGCCCCATGACGAAATCCGCGAACGGACCTTCTCCCTGGCCCGGCACTACGGCCTGCTGGGCGGGGTTCGTTATGCGGAACCCTTCGTGCAGAAGGAAGTCGGGCTGGTGGATGACCTGACGCTGCTTCCGGTCTCCTCAATCTAAAACCCGCTGATGGATGCAGTGCGACGAGAAACCCAGGTCTCAAAAGCGAGACCAGGGCCACCCACTCGAAGTCTGGAGGAGCGGAGTTTTATTTTCGATGGGCAGATTAGCATGGAACTTATGCAGCAGACCTGGGACGCCTCTCTCTATGCAGGCAACGGCCGGTTCGTGGCAGTGCTTGCCGAATCGCTGGTTGAGGCGCTGCAGCCCCGCGCAGGCGAACGCATCCTTGACCTGGGGTGCGGCGATGGCTTCCTCACCCGGCGTATCGGCGAATCAGGAGCCACCGTGGTCGGAGTCGACAGCTCACCGCAGATGATTGCCGCGGCCAAAGAACAGGGAGTGGACGCCCGCCTCATCAACGGGGAAGCACTTGCCCTTCCAGCGGCGAATTCGATGCAGTCTTTTCCAACGCCGCCTTGCACTGGATGAGCGATCAGGATGCCGTTCTCCAGGGAGTGCTACCGGGCGCTGAAGCCAGGCGGCCGCTTCGTGGCCGAATGCGGCGGCCAGGGAAATATCGCCGCGATTCGGGTCGCCCTGCTGGCGGTCCTGACCGCGCGAGGAATCCCCCCGGAACGGATCGAGAACAATAGATTTTTCAGCCCCGCAGAGTATCGCGCAAGGTTGGAGAGGCAGGGCTTCCTGGTGGAGGAAATCACCCTGACGCCGCGTCCGACTCCGCTCGAGTCCGGGATGGCCGCCTGGCTAGCCACCTTCCGCCGCAGCGTGCTCGAACTATTGCCTCAGGCAGAGCGGCCGAGGTTGCGGTCGAGCAGATCGTCACCCTGCTCAAACCTGTTCTATGCGACCAACAGGGACATTGGACCGCTGACTACGTGCGGCTCCGTTTTCTGGCGCGCCGGCCGTAGATCGCGTCGCCGCACGCCGGGACCCAGCGCAGGAAGATAGACCCGCACAGCCGCTCCTGGATAGGCCGGATCGGTGCTGTTGGTGAGCTCGATTTTGCCCCCGTGCTTCTCCACAATTCCCCGGCTGACCCAGAGGCCAAGGCCGGTGCCCAGTTCCCCCTTGGTGGTAAAGAAGGGTTTAAAGAGCTTGGCTTGAAGGCTCTCGGGAACCCCGGGACCGCTGTCGCTGATCGTCACCATCGCGCCCGGGCCGGGTATCCGCGGGCAGCTCAGCCTCGAGCAGAACCTGCACCCGTCCACCGGGACCGGCCGCTTCCGCCGCATTGGTAATCAGGTTGGTGAACACCTGCCGCAATTCGCCAGGAAATCCCTGAATGAACGCGTCCTCTTCCAGTTTCCGTTCTACGGCGACGGACTGGTCCTTGAGCTGCCGGTCAAGCAGCAGCAGCACACTCTGCAGCAACTCGCGCATATTCACTTCGACCGGAGCTTTGGGCTCGCGATAAAGGCCGAGCATGGCGCGGCTGATCTGCAGCGTGCGATTCAGCTCCTGCTGCGCCATGGCCAGGTATCGCTGCTGCAGGGCGCGTCGGACTCCTTCTCCATCAGGTAATGCAAGTTGGCCACGGAGTCGAGCGGGTTATGAATTTCGTGCGCAATGCTGGCAGAAAGGCGACCCGCCACCGCCAGCTTCTCGTGCGCCATCAGGGCCGCTTCTCGCTTGCGAAATCGGTGACATCGCGGAAGACCAGCACCACACCGGCGACTCTGCCCCTTGGCGTCTCGAATCGGGGCGGCGCTTTGATCAATCAGGTATTCGGCGCCGTCTTTCGCCAGCAGCAGGGCGTGATTCTTTGCTGCTGGCATCGTCCGTCTCCTCGCCTGGATTCTTCACCGGCTCGCGCGTCTCCTCATCGACAGTGCGGAAGACGGTTTCAAGGCGCCTGCCTTTGGCTTCTTCGAGTGTCCAGCCGGTCAGCCGCTGAGCCACGGGGTTCATGAGCTCCACGCGGCGCTGCTGGTTGCAGGCAATCAAGCCATCGCCCACGGATTCGAGCGTAGTCTGCAGCCATTGCCGGCTTTCAATCAGCTCATCCGCGCGTTCATGCGCTTCTTCGAGCGAAGTCCGGAAGGCAGCCGAGACCTTCTTCATGTTCCTTTGGGTGTAGATGCCGAGGACGATGCCTACCCCAATCGAGGACGCAAGCAGAACCGTCATCAGCGTCCGAACCTGCGAATTGGTGGACTGCACCTCTTCGTCGCGCCGGTTGACCTCGATCATGGGTCATGGCGCCTATTTGGGTTCGCAAGGCGGCCATGAGTTGGGCGCCGTTCAGATCGAGCCCCGTGTCGCCGAAGATTTTTCCTGCACGCAAGTTGTCCAGCGCCTTGCCGGCGAATCCCATCCACAGCTCATGGCTGTCGCGTATCTGGCGCAACCGCCTTAGCTGGTCGGGATCCTCCCTGACCAGGAGCAGCAGGCGGTCTAGCGTCTGTGCAGTGCGCCTTCCGCATTCTGGTAGGGCTCCAGCGTCGTCGGATCATGGGTGAGCTGGTATCCCCGGAGCCCGGTCTCCTGGTCAACCACCAGCCGTTCCAACTCATTCAGTTGAGCGGTAATGCGGTCGGTATGGTCGATGCGGCGCTGTTCCCGCAGCGTGCGCTGGATCTGCCAGGCCAGCACCAGGGCCAGGAGCAGCAGCAGGACCAGCGGGAGGCAGCACGGTGTGACCAGAATCTGCCGGAACTGGTGGAGATTCAACGCGAGCCCCCTCGACCCTCAGGGGCATTGGTCTGCAGCAGCTCCTTCAATTTGTCGACCAGGGTGAACGCACCGTCCCCTTTCGTGGCCGAGACGCTCACCACCCGCATCACCTCTTCGGGAAGGGCCACATAGGCTGAGAGCATCAGGATGGGGATATCCGGGCGGCGCTGGCGCAGGATCGCGGCCACCTGGCCTCCGTCCATCCCCGGCATGGCATAATCCAGCACCACGGCATCGATCTGCTCGGTATCGAAGACGGAGATGCCGGTTATGGCCGTCGCGCGCGGTCAGCACGGTGAATCCCTCGCGTTCCAGAACCATCTTCCGGATCTCAAGGCCGAGATCTTCATCGTCGATGCACAATATGACTGGACGTGACACGGGTACCGTCCTTGATCGCGGCCGCGACATCGCCGCCAAGCAAAGCTTACTCTACAACTGCCATAAGGTAGCCTGGTGAGTGGCATGTTCGGAACTTGCTCTTACGGGGGATGCCGGTGATTTTGCCAACATGGCCAAGGATTTACCGTAGTTTTGCATTCCTATGGCCCGTATAGGTTACGCTAAACGCATCCGCGCAGTGCCGACCGGCCTGCCACTGAGCGTGGCCGTATCATGAGCGGCTCGAACGTGAGGGAGAACCAGTTGAGTCAAACCATATGCGTCCTGGAAGATGATCCGGATATTTCCCGCCTGGTACAGCATCATCTGGAAGCCGCCGGTTTTGGGGTACGCGTCTACAGCACTCCCACCAACCTGGTACCGGACTCGGAGCGCCAGGCGCCGGTTTTGTTTCTGCTGGATATCATGGTTCCCGGCGGAGACGGCCTGGACGTATGCCGCCGGCTGCGCAGCAATCCCGCTCTGAGCACCATACCGATTATCTTTCTGACCGCCCGGGCTGGAGAAAATGACCGGGTTCTGGGCCTGGAGCTGGGTGCGGACGATTACATCACCAAGCCCTTTGCCACCCGCGAGCTGGTTGCCAGGGTGAAGGCGGTGCTGCGCCGCTTTGAACGGCCTACCGCGCCTTCGATCATTTCCTTCGAAGAAGTCGTGATCGATGCCAGCGCGATGCAATTGAAGGTGCGGGAGAGCTGACCACCACCACGGCGACCGAATTTCGTTTGCTGGACTATCTTGCCCGGCATCCGGGCCGGGTCTTCAGTCGCGATCACCTGCTGGATGCCGTCTGGGGCGATGCCCGCTTCGTGACCCCGCGGTCGGTGGATGTGTATGTGCGCCGCATCCGTGAGAAAATCGAAACCGATCCTGAGAGTCCCCGCTACCTCAAGACCGTACGTGGCGCGGGTTATCGTTTTGAGGTGCCCCGGCTGGCGGAAGAACCTCGCAAAACAGCCTCCTAGGGTTCCCGGGGAGGGCATGGTGGCTTCCCGCGGAAAAAGAACTATGCTTTGTAGCGGGTGAAATGGGAGCAGCTCTCCTATGACCGAGAATGGCCACGTGACGGGCAGGGTATTCACAAAGCTATTCTTCGCCTTCGTGGTCGTACTTTTCCTGGGCATGGCGGTTCTGGACGTATCGCTCCGCCAGGTGATGGAGCGGTCGCTGCGCGCTCAAGCAGAGGACTCCCTGGCCAGCGAAGCCCGCTTGCTGGCGGCGCAGATAAGTAGTACCCCGTACCCGGAAGTGGGCCCTTTGCAGCAGGCCGTCCGCCAGGATGCAACCGCTGCCGGCGCAGATGTCGCCGTTTTCGATGCCCAGGGACGCCTGATTGCTTCCTCACAAGACCACGCGCAAACCGAATCCGAGGTGCCTCCCGAAATCGCCGCTGTGCTCCATCAACATGAGCCTGTGGGCCGTGCTCGCCGTGGTGGAACGGTTTATATTGCTGTCCCGGCAGGCTCGATGGTGGTGCGGTTGGCGGCATATTCGCCGGCCGATATTCCTGCCCCTGTTCATGTACTGCGCCGCGGGATTGTGCTGGCATCGCTTACTCTCGCTGCTGGTGGCAACCTTGTTGGCGGCCGTGCTGGCCCAACGGGCGGCCAAGCGTCTGTCGCGGATCGTGGTTTTCGCCAATCGCATCGCTGCCGGCGATCTGACGGCCCGCGTGGAAGAAGGCAATCTGGATGAGATTTCCGCCGTCGCCCACGCGCTCGACGTCACCGCGAGCCGCCTGGAGCAAAGCTTCCACGCCCTGGAAAGCAGCCGCAGCGAGCTCACGGCGTTGCTCGACAGCATGCAGGAGGCGGTCATCGCGATCAATCCGCAGGGACAAGTGAGCTGGTGCAATGCGGTCATGCAACGCATCGCGCTCAGCCCGGTTCAGTCGGGCCGTGCCCTGGTGCACTCCATTCGCGACCCCGAGGTTCTTTCTTCGGTGGCGGCGGCCCTGACCCAACGTCAGGCCAGCCGGCGCCGCGCCACCTCCGTCTCTCCAGGAAAGATCTTTGAGGTCAACGCCGCCCCCATGCCCGGCGGCGGCGCGGTTGCCGTGCTCCACGACGTTTCGGAGAAGGAGCGCTCAGAGACCACCCGGCGGGATTTCGTGGCCAACGTCTCTCACGAACTGCGCACACCGCTGACCTGCATTACTGGATATGTCGAGACCCTGTTGGATGACAGGGACCTGAGCAGTGAGACGCGTGAGTTTCTGCAGATCATTCTCAAGAACGCGTCGCGTATGAATCGGCTGACCGAAGATTTGCTGGCACTGGCGAGCGTGGAATCCGGTGATTACAAGCTGAACCTCGAAAAAGTTCCAGCGTCCACGCTGGTGGAAGAAGCGGTCGGATCTCTAGCCGGCTTGGTGCTCGATTCCGCGCTCACGCTGGAGATGGGAGAAGCTACTGACGAGCCCGTCATGGCCGATTTGGACGCACTGAGCCAAGTCTTCGGAAACTTGATTGAGAATGCGATGAAGTATGGCAAGGTCGGGGGGCGCATTCGGGTGGGGGCGCGCAAGCAGGATAGGTTGATCGAATTCTATGTGCAGGATTTCGGTCCCGGCATCGCTTATGAGCATTTACCCCGCATCTTTGAGCGCTTTTACCGCGTGGATAAGGCGCGGTCGCGCGAATCGGGCGGGACGGGCCTTGGCTTGGCGATCGCCAAGCACATCGTGCACGCCCATGGCGGGGATATTCGCTGTGAGAGCGAATTGGGGTTTGGCGCGACTTTTCTTTTCCGCCTGCCGCTGGTGGCTGCGGCGGTCCCCGTACCAGTTTCTGCTTCTCCTGTGCAAACCGTTGAAAAGTAGAGCCTTTGGGGGATTTGGTTGGGGGCTTTTCTCGTCATATTCACGCTCCTGTAAAGAACCATTCACTTGCATCCCAGAGAATCAGGGCTACTTTTCTGAGGTGGAACGTGCGAAAGACGATCTGGATGTTGGCTGTTGCCATGAGTGCAACGGTCTGCGCGGGGCACGCGCAAAAACTGAATGGCGCGGGAGCGACCTTCCCCTATCCTATTTATTCCAAGTGGTTTAGCGAGTACATGGCCTCCCACCCTGGGGTCCAGATCAACTACCAGTCGATCGGCAGCGGTGGGGGCATTCGGCAGGTTACGGCGGGCACGGTCGATTTTGGCGCCAGCGACGTCACTATGACGGACGAACAGCTGGCCGCCTCAAAGGTGAAGATCCAGGCTATTCCGACGGTGCTGGGAGCCGTGGTCCCGATTTTCAACCTGCAGGGCATCAATGACCTACATATAGGGCCGGACGTTCTGGCCGATATCTACCTGGGCAAAATCTCCAAATGGGATGACGCCCGCATCGCTAAGGACAATCCAGGCGTCAAGCTGCCGTCCGTGGACATTTTTGTCGTGCACCGCTCCGACGGCAGCGGGACCACTTTTATCTTCACCGACTATTTGTCCAAGGTCAGCAAAGACTGGGCGAGTGGGCCCGGCAAGGGTGCAGCACCGAGCTGGCCCCGGGGAATTGGCGCTAAGGGCAACGAGGGCGTGTCCGGCTTCGTTCGCCAAACGCCAGGCGCAATCGGGTACGTCGAGCTCATCTACGCCTTGCAAAACAAGATTCCCTTCGCCTCCGTAAAGACTGCCGGAGGGAGCTGGGTCAAGGCATCCATTGAAGGGGTGTCGGAAGCGGCAGCAAGCGTCAAGAGCATGCCGGCCGATTATCGGGTTTCTGTCACCAACGCACCCGGAAATGCGTACCCGATCTCCAGCTTCACCTGGCTGCTCATTCCCAACCCTGCCAAGGATCCCAACAACGGCAAAGTCCTGATCGATTTTCTCAAGTGGATGCTGCAGCATCAGAACGAGGCCAGCTCGCTCTACTATGCGCCGCTTCCTCCGGCGGTAGCGCAGAAGGTCAGCGCTACCATCAACACCCTGAAGTAGTGCATCGCATGGATCAGGCACACGCCCTCGCGGTGTTTGCCTGATGATATTCTGACCCCGGGAAAGTTTTCCTCGAACCACATCCGCGCGCCACAATCTTTTTCATTTCAAAAGGTTTGTGCCGTACCCCCTTTAACCTGAAATTCACTAAAGCCCGCTACGGTATGAGTGGTGAAATCAGATACTCAGGTGCCGCGAGTGGCTGGCCAGGCTGACGTGACCCAGCGAACAGAAAGCAGTTCGTCTCCGGGCGCGGAGCCCTCGCTCTCCCCCGTCCGCGCGTATCTTCTGAACTGCGGCAGCTCCTCGCTCGCCGATCGTGCCTTCAGCGCCCTCATGCTGGTGTGTGCACTCAGCATCTTTGCCATTGTTCTGTTAATCCTGGTCGAGCTCATTTCCGGTTCGAAGCTCACTATTCAGAAATTCGGCATCTCGTTTTTCTTCGGGTCCGCGTGGGATCCGGTCAACGGCAATTTCGGTGCGCTGCCGTTTATCTACGGCACCGTGGTGTCGTCGATCCTGGCGCTGATTATTGCCGTGCCCTTGGCGGTAGGCGTTGCCATCTTCCTCACCGAGATGTGCCCCGCTTGGTTGCGCGGATTCCTGGCCTTTTTTACCGAGTTGCTCGCCGCCATTCCCAGCGTTGTGTATGGTCTGTGGGCGATTTTTGTGCTGATTCCGCTGCTACGCCAGTACGTGGATCCTTTCCTGATCAAAACCCTGGGTTGGTCGGGAATTTTCGCCGGGCCTAATTATGGGATCGGGATGTTTGCCGCCGGCGTGATTCTCTCCATCATGATTCTGCCGATCATCTCGTCACTTACGCGCGAAGTGATGTCGGCGGTCCCCCATGCCCAGCGGGAAGCAGTGCTGGCCCTGGGGGCCACGCGCTGGGAGATGATCCGCATGGGCGTGTTGCGCAACGCGCGCATCGGTATAGTTGGCGCGGTGATTCTTGGTCTGGGCCGCGCCCTGGGTGAAACCATGGCCGTCACCATGGTGATTGGCAACCGCCCGGAAATTGTGCGCTCTTTGCTGGCCCCGGCCTACAGCATGGCCAGTGTCATCGCGAATGAGTTCAGCGAAGCCTCTGACGAGCTTTACCTGAGCGCCCTGATCGAAATAGGGCTGGCGCTGTTTATTGTCACCATCATTGTGAACGCGCTGGCTCGGGTTTTGGTCTGGGCGGTAACTCGCGGCGCGCCGGTCAGAGGTACCTAGCGAATGGCTTCCACGACTGCCATGCCGCCTCCGCTGCGCGCGGGGGCCTCGAACCGGTTTTTGCGCGTCGTCATGAACCACCTGGCGACGGCCGCCGCTATAGGAAGCACCATCCTGGTGATGGCGCCTCTCATTGCCATCTTCTTTTACCTCCTCATCAAAGGCGCCAGTTCGCTCAATGTCGCGTTCTTCACCCAGGTGCCGAAACCGGTGGGCGAGCTGGGGGGTGGGATGGCCAATTCCATCTGGGGATCGGGCATCCTGCTGGCCATCGCCAGCCTCATGGGCGTGCCCATCGGCATCGCAGGCGGTATCTACATCGCGGAGTTTGGCCGCGACAAGCGCCTGGCCAACATGGTCAGGTTCACCGCGGATGTGCTTAATGGTGTGCCTTCGATCGTTATGGGCATCGCCATTTACACCTTGATCGTAGTGCCGCAGAAGCATTTTTCCGCCCTTGCTGGTGGCGTAGCGCTGGGCATCATGATGATTCCCACCATCACGCGTACCACCGAAGAGATGTTGTTGATGGTGCCTCTCAATGTGCGCGAGGCCGCTCTGGGACTCGGTGTACCCAACTGGCGTTCCGTGCTTTCGATCACGCTGCGAACCGCGTCGCCCGGCGTCATTACCGGCTGCATGTTGGCATTTGCGCGCGTCGCCGGAGAGACCGCGCCGCTGCTCTTTACCGCCTTCGGCAATCAGTTCTGGAGCAGCAGCGTCAATCAGCCGATCGCGGCTCTTCCCCTGCAGATTTTCGTGTATGCGCTTTCTCCTTACGACGAATGGCATCGGCTGGCTTGGGCGGGCGCACTGGTGCTGATCGTGCTGATTGTCGTATCCGTCGCACTTGTACGTTACGTAGCAGGCCGCGGAACTCTGAAAGGGGCAAGCTAGTGGGTGTAGAAATCGATGTGTCTGACCTGAATGCCTGGTATGGCACCAACCATACCCTTCAGAGCATCAGCTTGAAAATTCCAGCCAACCACGCTACGGCTCTTATTGGCCCTTCCGGTTGCGGTAAATCAACGTTTGTTCGCTGCTTGAATCGCATGCATGAGACAAACCCCATCGGCCGGGTCACCGGCACCGTGCGCGTCGGGCCGACGGATATCTACGCGCAAGCCTCGCCGGTCGAGATTCGCCGCCGCATCGGCATGGTCTTTCAGCGGCCGAACCCATTCCCCACCATGTCGATCTACGACAACGTGGCTTCCGGCTTGCGTCTGAACGGATTCCGGAATCGTAAAATACTTGATGAAGTCGTCGAGCGGTCACTGCAGCAGGCCGCTCTGTGGGACGAAGTGAAGAGCGACCTTAAAAAGAAATCGGGAGCCAGCCTGTCGGGTGGGCAGCAGCAGCGGCTTTGCATAGCCCGGGCGTTGGCGGTGGATCCGGAAGTGATGTTGATGGATGAGCCTGCCTCCGCCCTCGATCCGGTATCGACAGCCAAAATCGAAGATCTCATTTTCCAGCTTAAGTCTCAGTACACGATCGTGATTGTGACTCACAACATGCAGCAGGCCGCGCGGGTTGCTGAGAATACCGGGTTCTTCCTGAATGGCAAGCTGGTCGAGTTCGACGCCACTCATAAGATCTTTACCAATCCTACCGATAAACGTACCGAGGACTACATCACGGGTAGGTTTGGATGACGCGGATTCGTTTTCACCGGAAACTCGACGATTTAAAAGAGCGGTTGCTGGTCATGGCGGGCATGGCGGAGCAGGCCATCCAGCGCGCGGTCGAAGCGTACCGGGTGCGTGATATCTCTCTATGCGACCTGGTGGTGCGCAGCGAGATTTCCATCAACAGCTTTGAACGTGAGATTGATCAGATGGCGCTTGATCTGTTGGCGATGGAGCAGCCCATGGCCATCGATCTGCGCTTTATCCTGGCGGTGATCAAGATCAATGCGGATCTGGAACGTGTAGGAGATCAGGCGGTGAGCATAAGTGAGCGGGTACGCGACCTGCAGGCCTTCCCGGTGGTCGATCTGCCGGTGGACATCCCGCGCATGGCCTCGCTGGCGTCGGCCATGGTTCGCAAAGCCTTGCAGGGGTTCATCGAGGCCGATGCTGAGATGGCCACTTCTGTGTTGACGATGGACGACAGTGTCGACAAGCTGAACGACGCAGCATTTTTCGCGCTTTCCAACTTGATCAAGGAGCAGCCTCACTACACTCCTCAGGCGCTGCATGCTCTGATGATTGCCCGCAATCTGGAGCGGGTTGGTGACCACGCGACGAACATCGCGGAAGACGTCATCTTCTGGGTCCGCGGCGCCGATGTTCGCCACCACATAAGCACCTAAAGACTTCAGCGGGGAATTGATTGTGGAATGAACGCGCTTTTGGGATCTGCCCCGCCGCTCATCGGTGGGGAATCAAACTACCCTCCCACCTGAATTCCACACATCCCAATCGCAACATCACCGGTAAGCCACAACCCTCCCCTTGTCATCCCGACCGAAGCGAAGCGAAGTGGAGGGATCTGCAGTTCTCCCCCGCAACCGATCGCTCCTTCTGAAATCCACACATCCCAATCGCAACATCACCGGAAAGCCACAAACCTCCCCTTGTCGTCCCGACCGGAGCGAAGCGAAGTGGAGGGATCTGCAGTTCTCCCCCCACAACCGATCTCCGGGTGGGTTTTCCGGCCGGAGTATCGATGTGCGTTCGGTCAATCTAATGACATGAAAATGGCGCGGACGAATGTTGAGTGGGTGGCCCGGTTTCGGGGGAGAACTGCAGATCCCTCCACTTCGCTTCGCTTCGGTCGGGATGACAAGGGGAGGGTAGTGGCTTACCGGTGAAGCTGCGATTGGGATGTGTGGAATTCAGGTGGAGTGTGGTTGAATCCAACCGCGTTTACAGCTAGGGAGAGACGCCTCCAACCACTCTCGCTGGAAGCACCGCCCTTCCCTTTGTCATCCCGACCGAAGCGAACCCGGATTTCCTACTTCGCGCTGCCAGCGACGACCACGTGTGCGGCTCTCCGTAGAAAGCCGCATGCAGATCATCAAAGCCACGGGTCTTGACAGGAAATCCGGGGGAGCGCAGTGGAGAGATCTTTGTGCGGCTGCCCTTTCATGAAAATGTTTTTCTTCCAGACCCGCTTATAAATGGTTGATAGCTTAACGCAGATAACTCCGCTCCTTCTCTAAACTAAAGCCATGTCCCTTCTACAGGTAATCGTCCTGGCCGTAGTGCAAGGTCTGGCCGAACTTCTTCCCGTTTCGAGTTCTGCGCATGTGGTCGTGGCCGAGAAGCTTATGGGGCTTGATCCTTCCTCTCCGCAGATGACCCTGCTTCTTGTCATGCTGCATACCGGGACCATGTTTGCAGTCATCGCCTTCTTTTGGAAGACGTGGAAAAATGCATACTTTTCGAGCGCCGATGCGTTCAAGCGTTTCGCCGTTCTCGTGCTCTGGGCAACCGTGCTCACCGGAATGGTGGGAGAAGCGCTCAAAAAGATAATCGAAAAGACTTTATTCCGCGGTGCAGCGAAGGCCGAAATCGAGCAGCTTTTTAGCCATCTTGAACTGATCGCGCCTGCCCTCGCCGCTGCCGGAATACTGATCCTCATCGCTGGCCTGCTTGAGAAACGGCATCACAGCAGTGCTACCTCAGACTCGGCGAAAGATCTTCTAACCTTCTCTCAGGCTGGCTGGATGGGCGTTGTACAAGGTCTAGCGCTGCCCTTCCGAGGTTTCTCTCGATCTGGCTCGACCATTTCCACTGGCATGTTGGTGGGTGCAACCAAGGAGCGTGCGGAGCGTTTCAGCTTCGCTCTGGCAGTGGTACTGACGCCGGCAGTGGTAGGGCTGGAGGCGCTGCGGCTTCAAAAGGCATCCCACGCTGCTCTGTTTGGGGGAACTTCCATTGATCTGAGAGCGTCCCTGATGTTCAGTGTGCTGGGGATGGGGTTCTCTTTCCTGGCAGGGCTGGTAGCGCTCAAATGGCTAAGCAGTTGGCTGGAGAGCGGCCGTTGGTATTTGTTTGGAATCTACTGCCTGCTCGCTTCAGGTTGTGTCTTCTACCTCCACGCGAGAGGCTTCTAGCGTTTAACTCGTCGGAGGTGGTTGGTATCCAAAGTGCGCATCTATGGCGGCTGCTATACCCAACACACGCTCATCTTCAAACGGACGCCCTGCAATCTGCACCCCTATGGGCAAATCTTCTGCCGACCTGCCCACCGGGACAACGGCTGCCGGGGCACCAAGCAAATTGAACCACTGCGTGTAACGCATTGCATCCAGGTATTCGATTCGCTGCCCATCGACAACCCAGGAACGCTCTCCCGGGCGAAACGCCGGAATGGCACAGACCGGGCAGAGAAGAATGGGAAACTTCTCCATCTCGGCTAACAGTCTTCGGCGCACGTGATCGCAGTCCATCCAGGCCGAAAGCAATTCCTGCGCGGAGAGCGGCGGGTCGCGATGAGCAATGGAGAGGAAATCAACAAATGTGGGGCTCAGCTGCGATAGCCGTCCCTGCACCAGTGGATCGAGTAGCATGGCCCCGCTGCGGACAAAAAACTTCCACCATAACTGTCGCGCTTCTTCGAGCGCCTGCGGTTTAAACGGATGCACCTTGAAGCCCTGGATTTCGAGCGCCCGCGCCGCGTCTCGTACCGCCTGGCGAATCTCCGGAGTGACCGGCCCATCCTCTTCGAAGAACGCGATGGGTATGCGCTTTAAATCTTCCATCGACTCATTTTTTAGTCCGATCGGCGGACTTATCGGGTCGAGGGCATCCTGTCCGGAAAGGGTAAGGAAGAGCATGGTGACGTCGCGTACGGTACGCGCCATGGGTCCGATGGCGCCAAGGATTGCAAAGGGTCCGTCGCAAGCAGGCAAGTGACCGCGACCCGGAATACGGCCAGGTGTGGGCTTGAGCGAGCATATGCCGGTAAAGTGGGCCGGCTCGCGAACCGAGCCGCCGCTATCGCTGCCCAGTCCGGCGGCGGAAAGGCCGGCGGACACCGCTGCCGATTCCCCTCCGCTCGATCCGCCCGAGGTGCGCTCCAGATCCCAAGGATTGGCTGTGCGCCCATAGAGCCGGTTGTCAGTCTCGTAAGCCATTAAGAATTCAGGACAGTTGGTGGTTCCCAGAATCACCGCACCGGCGCGCTTAACGCGATCAACTACGGTTGCGTTTTCACGGGGTTTGTTTCCCCGGTGCAAAAGACTCCCAATCTCGCAGCGGTATCCGGCGGTAGCGATCGATGACTTGATGGTCATCGGCAAACCGAACAGCGGGCCGCTGGAGTTCTCGAGCGCACGCGCCTGCGCACGTACCCGATCGGCATCAAAATCAACCAGCGCGTTCAGCTGCGGATTCAGGCGTTCGATCTGCTGGATATACTCATCAGCCAGCTCGAGCGGAGAAATTTGCCCTCGCCGTAACATCGACAAAAGCTCGACTGCGGGCAATACCGTGAGGCCGGTCATTGAGCCGTGTTTTTGTAATTAAATCCGTAGTGCTGCGCAGCACGCCCGGAGTCGAACCGGTCGTTCCATTCCAGTTCATAGCGCATGCGCTCATCATCCAGTGGGTAATGTTCGTTGGCGGGATAAGGATACGTGCTCATACCGTGGAAAGGCATGTCGGCAACCGTGAAAGGACTCGCTTCATAGAAATCCATGTCCTTCACGAAGCCATTCGCATAGAAGAAGTAGTCCCGCTTCCACCCCGCCGGCAAGGGCGGAAGCGAAGTGGTGCTGAACTCCACATCCATATCTTCACCCGTGCCGAAGATCACAAACGATTCATCCACCGAGCGCAGCAAGGGGGTGACCTCTCCATATCTCGTATAGTTGCCGCGGGAGCGCGTGAAGGGCCCGGTCTGGCTCATGTGCTGATAGTTATAGGTTAGATCGCCCGGCGTTTTGCCATCGATCTGTTCGGGATACCCGCGAAAAGCCAGATGCGCGGAAGCCAGCGGCAACTCTGTCTTGCGGATGAGCTGCGGAGCCAGCGGACCATTGTCGATCAAAGCCTGATCCCAGTAGATCTGGAGATTGGTGACCAGGCGAATGCGCCGCGTGCCGGCCGGCAACTTGCCCGTGAGATCGACGACGATGGTGCGCGGCAGGCCGGCAGGGAAACCCATATCGTCGATGACCCGCTTCCAGCTGCCGTCTGCCAACTGCGCTTCCACATAGGGAGCCATGGGTTCAAGGCCTGCCTGCCATGCGGCATACATAGAGCTGGCGGAAAAATATTCGATGAAGCCGTGCAGCAACAAACGCAGCGGATTCGAAGCCGACCACTCGCCGAGGTCAAGGGTAAGCGTGTGCTGGTTGGCAAATCCGGCAAAGGAGAGATTGGTGAAGTCGCGCACGTACTGGTGATCGCGTTCACGCAACAACTCGGTCACGTCGCGGCCTTTGTCATCCCACGCTCCGGTCAGAGGACGCGCGGCTGTACTGATCACAGGGCTACCGGAAGCAAAAGGAGCCTGGTTGAGAAAGCGTTCGTTGGGGTAGACTTCGGTGCCCACGGGATGATCGATGGCCAGCAGGCGAACCTGATCTATATAGTTGACCTCTTCCATCGGCTCCCCAAAGCGCAGGCTGAGCAATCCTCCGCGCGGGCGCAGCTGCGAACCTTCCACCTTGATCCATTCATCGGGATCAGAATTGTTCTTTGCGGTGGGCGAAACCCAGTGCCCAATGACCGCCGCGCCAATCACATCCGAGATAAATTCGTACCTGGTTCCGTTCCAGGCAAACAGGGTAGGGCAAGAGCTTCCCCGCCGGTCCAGCTCCGTAATGTTGAGCTGATTTTTCGTGCCTACCTCTGTTTCATCCTGAGGGACGCCGGTAGGCCAAAGGATGCGCACCAGGTCGGCGTGCTCGGCGCTGCCAATGCCGGCAAGAATCTGCTGTGCCCCCTGGCTGAGATAGCCGGATGCTCCGGCGACTTCAAATTTTTGCCAAACACCATCAGCGAAGACCTCTACCTTGGAGCCGATGCCTGACTTGTTATCGGCAACGCCTTTCATGGAGATCAGCAAAGAGTGATTACGATTGCCGCCCTCATTGTGCAGCAGTATTGGATTGCCGTCCGGCTGGGTAACGATCAAATCAGCAGCACCATCACCATCTACATCAGCGGCAATCACGGCGCGTGGGGCCACCAGCTTTACCTGGTCAAGCTTCACTTTTGTGGTTACGTCTTCAAAGCCTGCGGGCCCCAGGTTACGCAGTGCACGCAGCTCTGGTCCCTGCGGCGTTTCAACCGCCGCGACCAGGTCAAGCCAGCCGTCGTTGTCGATATCAATCGCGGTTAGCCCCCAACCCGCAGTTGCGTTCTGTAGCGGCAAGGGCACGCGTTCAAAGCGCTTGCCCTGCACATTGCGCCAAAGCGTAATGCCTGGGCTGCCGGAGTGGGTGAGGGCCACATCCATCCAACCATCTTTGTTAAAGTCCAACACCACGGCGCCCACGGTGGGTGGCAATCCAGTTTCGGCAAAGAGCGGGGAAGACTTGAACAAGCCTTCGCGGGGATTGGCAAAGAAGGTGGGAGCCTGACCGGAACCGGTTACCAGCAGATCGACCGCACGATCGTTGTTCAGGTCGGAGAGGGTTGCCGCTACGGTCGTGCCTTCGCCGCCCAGGCCTGCTTGTTCTGTCCAGTTGGTAAAGGTTCCGTTGCCGTTGTTGCGCCACAGGACATTCGGTTTGGATCCTGCGGCAGACGCTTCGCCGGTTACGAAAAGATCAAGGTCGCCGTCATGATCGTAGTCAATGAAAGTAATGCCTGCGGGATGGTTGGCCGGCTGCACTCCGGTAGTCGAAGTAACGTCGGTAAATTTGCCACCACCATGGTTCTTGAACAGCAGCACCCGGTCGCTCATGGCTACCGCGACATCGGCGATTCCGTCGTTATCGAAATCACCTACCGCGCAGGCCACCCCCGTGCCGCTGGCTACCAGGCCTGTCTGGGCGCTGGGCACCAACGTAAAGCTGCCGTTTCCGGATTGCTCATAGGTGCGGATGGCATCTGGGCCTGAGCCCATAACCAGCAGGTAAGCGTGTTCGCCTGTGGGTGTGATCACGCATGCTCCTCCGCGCGGCCGATCACCCGGTTTGGCGGCGGTTGCTGCCAGGTGGTCGATGGTCTGCGCAGCAAAGGTGACGGGGATCATCGGGCCCACTTGTGGGTTCAGGTTCAGCGCGTCCTGTACCCGCGAATAGTGGCCCTCATCTCCGTACGTGTGGGCGAGCGGAAAGCCGATCTTCTCCTGGTTCAGAGTTTCGAAGCGATGGAAAGCAGTGGTCGCTTCCTCTCGCCGGCCCAGGCGTTGCAACACTTTTGCCAGCCCGAACTGGGCGGAGGCGTGAATGGGATTTATCCGTAACGCGGCCTGAAACTCTGTCAGGGCCTGGTCCGGTTGGTGTAGTTCCAGCAGAACGGACCCGAGAAAATAATGAGTATCGGCATCGTCCGCATCGAGCGCCGCCACCTTTTGAAAGCTCTCCAGGGCTTGAGGATATTGCGCTTCAATGCGATACAGGATCCCCAGCGCGTACCAGACATGAGGGTCCTTTGGATTCCTGGCTGCGGCTTGTTTCAGCGCTTCCTCGGCCTCCGGCATCTTCTGCAGATAAACCAGGGCGATGCCACGGTTTACCTCAGCCTGGACCAACGCTGGGTCTAATTGGTATGCATCTGCGAACTTGGCCGCGGCCTTGTCCAGCAACTGCTGATTCATCAGTGCCGTGCCCAGGTTGTTCACCCGGGCGGCTTCCGCCCGTTGGGAAGATGAAACATCGGCATGCGCGGGTGCTGCGATTACCAGGAGGGCGACAACGATGAGTGCTTGCAAACGCATTATGCTCCGGCTGAGACTCAACAAGCCATCCTCGACTATAGAACATGGAGGGTGGCTTGGAAATGCCTGCGTGAATACTGGATAGAAGTCGATTTAGGCGCGTCGCCAAATTAGCTAAGAGCTTTCACCCTGCAGCAGCCGGCCCAGGGTATGGCAGACTTCGTCGATGGCTGAAACCTCGATTTGATTAAAAAATGGGAGCGCAATGGTGCGCGATGCCTCGGCCTCCGTCACCGCCAAGTGAGACAACGTTCGCCACGCGGCGTAACTCGGCTGCAGGTGTATGGGCGCGAAGTACCGGCCGGAAGCAATGCCGGCCGCGGCCAAACCGTCAACGATCGCATTCCGTTTGCAGGCGGAACGCACGCGCACCACGTAAACAAACCAACTGATCCGGCCGCCGGGCAAAGCCAGCGCCGGCAGGATGAGGTCGGCGTACGGTTGCAGACGCTGATCATAAGCAGACGCAACCGCTTCTCGCTTGCCCAAAATCTCTTCGAGCCGCGTCATTTGCGCCAGCCCCAACGCGCAATTGATTTCCGAGATGCGGTAGTTGTAGCCGAGTTCGGTGTGTTGGAACCAATCATCGGTCGGATATCGGCCCTGGTTACGCAAAGCGCGGATGCGCTTCGCCAACACCGGGTCCGCGGTAACCACGATGCCCCCTTCTCCAGTGGTGATCTGCTTGTTGGGATAGAAAGCGAAGACGCCAACATGGCCCATGGAACCTGCCCTACGGCCTCGGTATTCGGTTCCCAGCGCCTCGCAGGCGTCCTCAATCACCAGCAGACCGTGCCTTTCGGAAATCTTGAGAATGGAATCCATTTCTGCTGGACGGCCAAAGGTATGGGGCACCAGAATGGCCCGCGTCCGCGGCGTGATCGCGGCTTCAATCCTGCCTGGATCCATGTTCAGTGTTTCCGGATCAATATCGACGAACACCGGAACTGCGCGTTCATAGCGAATGACGTTGGCGGCGGCGATGAAAGTAAACGATGGAACAATCACCTCGTCACCCTCCCCGATGTCGAGAGAGCGCACACACAGGTGCAATCCGGCGGTTCCCGAACTGACGGCAACTGCGTGAGGCAGAGAAACGGATCGCGCGACCGCGGCTTCAAACTGTTCCGTCACCGGACCGAGGCTGAGCCTTGGAGTGCGCAGAACCTGGACCACTGCCTCGATCTCCGATTCAGTAATGTCCGGAGCTGATAGCGGAATCCTCATGCGTGTAGGATCTGATCTTCGCTAGATACAGCGCGCTTGACGATCAGATTCTCGGTGAGCGGGGTACTGGTAAGCACCTGTACAATCTTTTCCGCGGCATGGCCATCACCGTAAGGATTGGTCATGCCTGTCAACGATTCGCGAAACGAAGCGCTCGCGGCCTCCGCTATTTTTGATCGAATCGCCAACACCTCCGGCTCGGCATCCAGAATATTCCGTGCCCGCTCCCGGCCTTTTTGCCGAAATCCGACGTTCACTACCGGGAGTGAGAAGGAGGCGGCCTCCATAATGCCACTGCTGGAGTTACCAATCAGCAGGGAAACTTCGCGCAAAAGACTCCAATAGGTCACCGGGTCAAGATTCACAAAAAGCCGGGCATTTTTCCTGGTAGTAAGGAAGTTCTTTGTTCTTTCGAGCAGGGCGTGATTGCCTGCGTCCGAGTTGGGGTAACAAAAGAATATGGGTACGTTTGTCTGGGGCAGAGCAGCAAACAGCGCATCGGCCTCCTGGGTTGTATCGCGCAACAGTGTCACCGGGTGGTAGGCCACCAAATACGGTGCGCTCCGCAGGTCAACTTGCAACTTCTTCTCGAGTTCCTTACGGCTAAGCAAGCGGCTGCGTCGCAGATGGTCAAGCGAAGGGGCTCCTGCGCGATGTACCCTCCATGGTTCCTCACCCATCGCGATCACCCGTGCCCGCGCTCCTTCGGTCGAAGTAAAGTGAATGTGGCTCATCTTGGTGAGTGCGTTTCTCACCGCATCGTCGATGGCTCCCTCGCTTATCTCACCGCCTTCAATGTGGGCGACGGGAATGCGCAAGGTAAGAGCCACCGAAGCGGGAGCCAGCATTTCATAGCGGTCGGCGATCAGCAGCAGCAGGTCAGGCCGCATCTGCGCCAGCAGGTCGGCGAGTGAGAGCACGGCGAGCCCCAGCGTTTTCGCCATGCCCACATCGGTGTCTGAACTGAGCAGGCACTCGAGCCTCGCTGCGATGGGGAATCCATCCTTCTCGATCTCTCGCACGGTTTCGCCAAACTGAGGAGAGAGATGCGCTCCCAGAACGATGAGTTTCAGGTCGACGTCTGGGTGCTGCGACAGCTCGCGCAAGGGCCAATAGAGATGACTGTAGTCGGCGCGTGAGCTCGTGACCACGGCGATGCTTCGCTTCATTCGCCAGACTCCGCCGCCAGCGCAGTTTTTATCACCGCGCTTGGCTGGTACTCGGGGAGCGCACGCATCACGGCTGTTACCAGTAGTTGCAGGGAGCGCTGCCGTGCCGCTTGCTGCAACTGCTGCAAAATTTCATCGAGAGCCCGGGCCGGGATCGCAGGGCTGGCAATCGAGCGGAGTGGGGAGTCTGGTGAAGCAGTATACGACTCGCCGCCTGAGAGCAGCGCTTCGCACATCTTGTCGCCCGGCCGCAATTGAGTGAAGGTAATGGCCATCTTGCGGCCAATCGAAGCTTCCGCAATAAGATACTCTGCGACCGCCCGCACCAGAACGGGCTCGCCCAACTGGGGCACCAGGATACCTTGCGAATTCTCAATCGACGCTGCCATCACAAGCAGCGTTACCGCATCTTCACGGGTAACAAAGTATCGCCGGACCTCAGGATCGGTCACGGTCACCGGCCCCCCGGACTGGATCTGTTGGCGAAAGAGCGGAACGATGCTGCCGGCAGAACCGAAGACATTCCCCAGCCGGATAGATTTCATGCGAGTGCCCATGCCCATTCTGGCCAGCAGGATGAGCTCGGCGAGGCGCTTCGAGGCTCCCATGATGCTGACCGGGTCCACTGCCTTGTCAGTGGAGACCAGGATCAACTGCTTTGTCCCATGGTCGAGAGCGGCCTGCGTCAGGAAACTGGTCCCGATCGCATTGTTCTCGATGGCTGCAAAAGGATTTTGCTCCATCATCGGGACGTGCTTGAAAGCGGCTGCGTGATAGACCAGTTCTGGCCGGAAGCGGCGGAATATTTCAGTCAGCAGGATGGGATCGGAGACGTTGCCCAAAATAGGTTTAATTGATACCGGCAGGCACCGCAGCGATAACTCCAGCTCATAAAGATTGCGCTCCGCAGCTTCCAGCAGCACGATTCGCTCTGGCCGAAACTCTGCGACGGCGCGGGTCAGTGCGGAGCCGATCCAGCCGCCGGCGCCGGTGACAAGCACTCGCTTCCCGGCCAACCAGGGCTCTACCTTTGCCCGATCGAGGAACAACGGAGGCCGATGCAGAAAGCTCTCCCAGGAGCAGTCCGCAGTGGTGGAAACATTCTCCTCTCTGATTGGCATACCTCCATTATGGGGCAGAGGCTTCTCTGCGCCAGAGGCTACCCCAACACACGAACCCGCATCTTTCTATACAGTACCCGCGCGGAGCGTTCGCGGGTTTCTGAGGAGCACTGGATGGGGAGGGGCGCGGGTTTTCGCGATTTCCTCCGCTCGCCGTCGGCCAAGGAGAATCGCAGCAACCGACGGACTCTTCCCACTTCCAGCCACAAGGTTGACCTCTCGAATTTCGGAGAGGTGAGGAAATCGGGGCCGGCTAACCAATGCCGGCCTTTTCCTTGCAGTGGCAACCATTAGCTTGGCGATCAGAAAGAACGGGAAGGGATGCCCGGCGAAAGCGCTGCAGAGCGCAAATTGAAACCTATGCGGGTGCTTGTAGAACTCACGAGCAGATAGATGCGGATCAATACGCCGTCTGTCGCCTCGGTGAAGATGGTCCGCAAATGTCACGTTCTATGGTGAAGGTTCAAACTTGGGCTCTATCCCCGCACCGACCGCCGGGTATCCCTCAGGCTTGTCGCCGGCTGACGGATCCGAAGACGACGGGCGAAGCCCCACCCTGGCCTTTCGGGCCGGAACGCCGCTGAGTACGAAATACAACCCAACTTGTTGCCATCCCGCCTCATCACAGAAGTAACGCAACAGCCATTGAGGCAATTGGCTACGGTCCTCGCGGACGGCGGAACAGGTGACTCCGCCTTCGAGGGCAGGAAACTAGTTAGCGTAATCCTCGAAGGTGTCGGGAAAAACCCATGCTGGTCGGTCCTACGAGAAAAGAAAATTGCCGGCACCGATCCGATGCAGGCGAGGGACTATGGTGAAGCAGCCGCCGGCATATTCTCCTGACTGGAAGAGAAAAATAGATCGCTCCTCGGGACAGGCTTTGGTGGTGTTGACCGAAGAGAAGGCTCACAAATTGCGCATGAGTGGTGCCCGGCGGCATGAATTGGCGTCATTTGTCGCTTTTGCGGTGTCGAAGCCTCCGGTAGGCTCAGCCTTGTAGGCATAGACTTCCAATAGACAAACAATCCGCCTCAAAAGCCTAGTCCGGCGATCGTCAATCCCTATGCGTTTCCGTTTGCGAAGGAGGAGCCGCGATGATGCCGAGAAGGATCATTCCATTCGCCTATCCGAGCCAGAAATTTTCCGCTGGCGGAGTTCCGTGCCGGTTAGTCGTGCAGATCGGGCGTGACCGGGAGCTCCTGCGTCTCCGAGCCAGCGTCATTTGCTCTGCCGGCTACACTGTCCATTCCATGTTTCCGGACGAGGCCACCGCTGAGGTTCAAAAGGAACGTGGCGGAAGGGTCTGGGTTTTCTGCCACACGCTGGAGGTCTATGAGCTAGCGCTCCTGGCGGTCGCCATCCGCAATTGTTATCCTTCCGACAAGCTGCTTAGGCTGTCCGGCCTGAACGATGTCCAGCAGCCCCTAGGATTGTTTGATGAACTGCTGGACCCGGTCCGGGGGGTGGATGAACTGCTTCAGGGGATTGGCCGCCTGGCCAGGCAGTCTGCGCCCGGCCTGTAGCTCACCCGGCTGCATAGGAAGGGTTGCGCTCCCCGTAGCCTTGCTCGCCGTCCGGCCCGGCCAGAGGTAACAACACAGAAAATGCCGTACCATGCGTCGCCGGTTTAATCGAGCTGCGCCAATGGATTCGGCCGCCATGTTTCTCCACGATCGTTTTGCAGATCCACAGGCCAAGTCCATTGCCCGCATCCGATTTATCGCTCTGGAACGCCTCAAAGAGGCGAGATTGAATCGCCGTTGGGATTCCCCGGCCATTGTCTGCCACGGTCAGGCGCGCATTTCCCCGGGAAGCTTTCAGCCGGACCCACAGCATGCCCCCCTGGGGCAGCGCTTCTGCGGCGTTGCGCACCAGGTTCGAAACCAATTGAAGAAAGTCGCCGGCATAAACCGAGCCGAGTAGCGTATCCGGCATTTCCTTGCGTAACCGGATTTGCTTCTCTTCCAGCAGGCCCGCGTGAAAACGCAACGCCGCATCCACCAGCGGCACCAAGTCCTTCCACTGGGTCCGGGGAGTGTCTCGGAAGAACGAAAGCGTTTGCCGGGCGATGTATTGTATGCGGACCAGTTGCTCTTCAACCAGTGCAGCGTGCGCGCGAACCAATTCCGGACGCTCCGCGTCTTTGGCAATCAGGTACACCAGGTCGGCAATCGCCTGAGACGGATTATTGATCTCGTGCATCACCGAGGCGGCAAGCCGTCCGGCCATCGCCAACTTTTCCGATCGGCGCAACGCGCTCTCAAGACGAAGCGTGCGCTCGTCTCCCGGCGGATCGCGATGCGGAGCGCTGAAGTCCATCATCATAACAATTGGCCTTTTTTGCCGCACACTAGTGGGAAGGGCTCATCGACCGTGGGGTTGCCGGTCTGCCTGAAAATGGTCCCTAATGTAACAGCTGAAGGCACTTCCGTTTCCACACCGTGATTCCTGGCTTTGGCCCAGTGAACATACCTACTTCTTATTGGAAGCTTTCCCACTTTTCGTTTTTTGCCGCTGAGCTTTTCCGGCAGGTTTTCCGTCCACCCCGTCCTGCTTGCCCGCAATACTCCCTATCTCGTTCATCACGCTCAGAACCACGCCGTCAATCCGGTTATCCATGGTTCGGTAGGGCACAATGCGCAGGACGCACCACTTTCCATCGTTGTCCTGAACATGCAATTGTTGTGACTGAACCTGCTGAATGACATCCAGCATGTTCTGCTCCAGGCTCCCCATATCCAGCTTTAGCCTCAACCGCGGCATTGGCCGGCCGATGTCGCTTGAGGTTAAGCCCAGCATCGCCGCTGCCTGGGGCGTAAAACGGCGAACACTCAAATCGGCGCCCACCATGACAATCGGTAAGCTGACACTATATAGCAGGTTAGTCAGGTCGTTGTTAAGCTGGGTCAGCAGCTCGTTGCGGTGCTGCATCTCCTCGTTGACGGTATGTAGTTCTTCATTGGCCGATTCCAGTTCTTCTTTCGAAGTCTGCAACTCTTCGTTGGTACTTTGCAGTTCTTCGTTCCCCGATTGGATCTCTTCATTGGCAGACTGCAGTTCCTCGTTCGTGCCTTCCTGCGATTCGATGATCGACTGCAGATATTCCCGGGTGGCCGCGAGTTCCTGCCGCAACTGAACGATCTGTTTGCCAAGCGGAGAATCTTCGCCCTCTCTCGCCGGGTGAAACACCAGCTCGGCCCCCGGCGCCGCCGAAAGACCGGTGGCTGCTGACCCGTCCTGGACTGTTGCCTCGCTTTCAAAAACGATGAGAAAACTGTACTGAGTCTGGGTGGGGACTTTAAAGGGAATCACGCGGACCGTTACCGTTTTCACCTGTTCGTCTTCTACCCGAACGTTCTGTCTTCTCGATTCAAAGCCCTGCTTGCGTGCCTCGTCGATGGCGCCTTGCAGTTCAAACAACAAACCGGGACGAGCCATCTTGAGTAGATTCAGGCTGGCTTTTCCCGAAGGTAGTTCGAGAAAAGAAGCAGTGCGGCCGCGGGTCTGCAGGATCTCCAGGTGCTCGTTGATGAGTACCGCTGGGGGTACGTACCTGGCCAGCAGCAGCCGGTCAGCCTCTCGTTGCAATTCCATTGGTATCTTGGTCGTTTCCTGAGGCTTAGGCGGCGTCATTGCTTGCGATTCAGCGCTTGGCTGTTCTTGCTTGCCCACAGAAAAGCCGAACGCTACCGGCGCGGACACCAACCGCTTACGGAAGATTTTCTGTTTCTTGTCGGTCATTTCGAATAGCTCCGAACCCGCGCCCAGAAGGCCTTCTGTATTCCCTAACATCAAAAATCCCGTGGGGTTCAACGAATAGTGAAAGATCGGAATCACCCTCTTCTGCAGGGACTGACTCAAGTAAATCATTACATTTCGGCAACTTACCAGATCCATGCGGGAAAAGGGCGGATCGTTGAACACGTTCTGGGTGGAAAAAATGCAGAGATCGCGGATTGCCTTCCTGATCTGGTAACCACCGTCCGCTTTGTAGAAGAACCGTCGCAGCCGCGCCGGGGTTACGTCGGCTTCGATATTCTCTTTATATACTCCAGCCCTGGCTGTCTGGATAGCGCGCTCGCTGAGGTCGGTACCAAACACCTGGATGGGAACATCTGCTCGTTCAACTCCCAGGAACTCGACCAGCGACATGGCGTGAGAGTACGTTTCTTCCCCGGTCGAGCACCCTGGCACCCACATGCGCACCGGTCCGGATGCCGAGGTTCGCGCCTGCAAAATCGCCGGATACACAACCTGCCTCAGTGCCGCGAAGGCCTCCGGGTTGCGAAAAAAGCTGGTCACATTGATGAGCAGATCATGGTAAAGCGCATCCACCTCAGCGGGCTCGCGATGCAACAACGCGCCGTAATCTGATAATTTGTCCATCTTGTGCAGAGCCATGCGGCGTTGTATGCGACGCGCGATGGTAGGCGATTTGTACCCCGTGAAATCCACCGTCGTAGAGCGCCGCAGCAGACGGAAAATGGATTCCATCTCGCTGTCATCACTCACGTGGTGGCCGTCAGGGGAGACTGCATCGGCAATGTAAGGGTGTCGTCGAATGCGCGCAATTTCTTTAGCGATTTGTGCAGGCGGCAGTACGAAATCAACGCATCCTGAGGCGATCGCGCTCGCCGGCATGCCGTCGTACTTGGCGGAGCTGGGTTCCTGGGCAAATGTGATGCCGGCTTCACCTTTGATTGCAGCCAGACCAAGGGTCCCATCGGAAGCGGTTCCAGAGAGAATAACCCCGATAGCGTCGCCTCCGTGACCGACCGCCAGCGAGCGCAAAAATGTATCGATGGTGGTGTTTGCAGATCTGTGTGGCTCCCTGTCTCGCAGATGCAGAACCCAGTGTTCAATGGTCATTTCACAGTTAGGAGGAATCACGTAAACGTGATCTGGCTCCACGCGCATGCCATCTTGCACCTGCACCACGGGCATGACAGTCGTTCGGGCGAGGATTTCAGTTAACTTGCTCTCCCGCGCTGGATCAAGGTGCAGTACCACCACATAGGCCATGCCGAGGTGGGATGGTACCTCCTTGAAAAAGCTGCTGGCTGCTTCCAGGCCCCCGGCAGAGGCGCCAATGCCCACGACCGGCAAACGGCGAGCGACTTCGATTGCCGGCCCGGGCGCGCTGCGGGAGGGAGACTTTTTGGCTGACATGTTGTTCTTTCAGATGCTAGGCCCACTGGCGCGCCGCCGCTTCTCCTGCTTGAGAGAATACTCCGCTTTTGCTGGAGCACTGGGCGGAACCCCAGAACCGGCCGGCTAAAATTCTTAAGAGTTTAAGCGATTCGTTCTGACGTGAGGATAGCGGCGTTTGGCAGCAAATCCGGGATAGTTTTCAGTCCCGTGGCCGGCGATTCCGTAGCTCTGCCCTCCGCCAGGCTGAAATCCTGCACGCTTTGAAGAGTGAGGAGCTCGCACCGCTCCGTCAGCATGCGGATGGAGTGGCTTATTTGTTCGGTCAACTCATGATTAGCCATTCTCAGTGCGCGGGCAGTGCGAATGCCTTCTCGGAGGGTAGTACGCGCCGAACGGGATGAATGGGTAGTCTGGGCCTCGTTCTTTTTGAGTGCGCGCGCCGAGAAACGGGTCGCCAGCCACGCATCTACATCACCCCGGTAAAGTACAACTGCACTTTTTTGTAACGCTCCGTTAGGTCGCCGGACTGGGAGCCCGAGATGGCGTTCCCACCGCTGTACTGTGCGTACTCCCTTACCCAGATACCTGGCAATGTCCTTCCAGGACGACAGTACCGTGGAATCCTCTGAGACATTCATCTGATTCTCCCAGCTGAACACATTATAGACCTCAGAGTTTTGGCTTGAAGTTGGGCGAAGCCGGAGCCTGACTTAGGGCTTCCCCCTTCTGTCAGAACTCAATCATGCGATCCGAATGAAGACCCGCCTAGGGTCAAAAAGTTTCGAACGTCGGGTAGCCACCTCGCGGTTGGCTGCCACCAGAGCAGGAGAGGTACGTGCCTCCCAATGGACCACCGTGACATCATCGTTATCGGAGCCTCTGCCGGCGATCTGGAGGCGCTAAGCCAGATACTGGCGGCTCTGCCGCACGATCTGGATGCGGCCGTGCTCATCGTCATGCATACGGCGACCCGGGCAGAAAGCCTTTTGCCGAGGATTTTCGAGCGAGCGGGGAATTTGCCCGCCTGTCATCCGAGGAATGGGGAAGCCATCGAGTGTGGCAAGGTCTACATTGCTCCCCCCCGGATTTCACATGGTTGTTGAGGACGGTCATTTGTGTGTCGTGCAAGGGCCGCGAGAAAATCTGCATCGCCCGGCGATTGATCCTTCGTTTCGATCAGCGGCTGCGGCTTATGGGCCGCGCGTGATCGGAGTCATTTTAACCGGCATGCTGGACGACGGAACCGCGGGACTGATGGTCGTAAGCGCCAGCGGCGGCGAAGCGATTGTCCAGGACCCTGAGAGCGCTCTCTTTTCGGAGATGCCCAGGAATGCTCTCGAGCATGTGCCCAAAGCCCGGGTGGCCCCGCTCCAGGACAGTGTCCCCTTATAATCCCGAGCGCAGCCGAAAATCCCCCGGAAAGCAGTGGAGGGACCTGCGGCTCTTTTCCGAGTTTAACCGGCCAGATAATCGATCAGCGGGCGCTCGCTTGACGCTATCGCCCTGGTCCTGGGACTGAGGATGACCGTCCCATCAGATTTGAATTCGAAGTCGAATCTTCGGTAGCAGGTTCCGCACAGCCAGTAGTGCTCCACAGACATAGTCGCGCTGGACGTGCGAATTGTCCTTATCACTCGCCCATTACGCAAGTAGTCAAGTTTCTTGCAGCATGCTGGATTGAAGCACTTGGTCAACATAGTCAGCTCCTGCCTCAGTTTTCAGCCTAACCTTCCTTGGATGTCAGTCAGACGCAAAGGTGTTGTGCTAGGAAAGCCAGAGTTCTTACCTTGGCTAAGGTTCTCCACACTGCAACCTCGCCTGGGAGCTTGCATCCCAATTGATAGTGCGGGCGTTTCACGGTGCGAACGTATTACCTATCTGATGTCCGACCCCACCCCCAAGGAGCAGGCAATGAAAATTTTTTCCGCGAACATTCAGGACCTTCGAAGCCTCTATATCACCAACCTCAAAAAAGCTCTGGACATGGAGCAGAAAATAACCAAAGCTCTTCCAGACATGATCGAGAAATCAACTGACCCCGAACTGGTGACCGCCTTTGAAAACCATCTGCAAGAAACCGACGGGCACGTGACCAAGCTGGAGGGTCTGTTGCAGCGCCACGTTGGCGACACCAAGACGGAGACGTGCAAGGTCATCAACGGGCTGACCACCGAAGCATCCGATATCATTAAGGACGTTACCGATACATCCGTGAGAGACGTTGCCCTGATCGGTGCCGGGCAGCAGGTGGAGCATCACGAAATCGCGGTCTATGGAACATTGCGCCGTTGGGCTGAGATTCTGGGCCTGGCCGAGGACGCGGTGGTACTGGAATCTATCGAGGCTGAGGAAGTCAACGCCGATGAACTGCTCAGCGAAATAGCGGAGCGCGTAAATTATCAGGTCGCTGCTTAACACTCAAGGGCGGCCTGGGGTCATTGATCTGGGCCGCCCTTAAGTTTACGGAGGCGCGGAAAAATGGCGAAATACGGGAAGGCAGCAGGCAAGAGCGTCAAAAGCGCAATGCACCGGGAAAAAAGCGGAACCCTTAAGTCCGGCAGGGGCGGCAAGGGCGGTACCGTGAAGAGCAAAAAACAGGCCATTGCGATTGGCTTATCCGAGGCCCGGAAGAAGGGCGCCAAGGTTCCAAAGAAGAAGAGCAGCTAACAATTCGGTCTCTTCCCTTGGTCTAAGTTGCATCCTAAACGTGCAATGAGCCTGTTTAGCCCCAACCCCAAGTCGGCCTTGGAGTACCTGCCCGACGACCACAGTCTTCGCAGCCTCAAAGTGGCAGCCGCGCAATGTCACGGTTGCGATCTGTATCTGAGAGCTACCCAGGCCGTTTTCGGCGAGGGCCGGGTTCACGCTGACTTGTTTTTGGTAGGAGAGCAACCCGGAGATCGTGAAGATCAACAGGGCCGGCCGTTTGTCGGGCCGGCCGGGCTGCTCCTGGATAAATGCCTGGAGTCCGCCGGAATCGATCGCCGTGAAGTGTACGTCACCAATGCAGTGAAGCATTTCAAGTGGGAACCACGGGGCAAGATGAGGCTCCACAAAAAGCCGAATGCCCTCGAAATAGCGGCCTGCCGCCCCTGGCTCGAAGTGGAGATTGAGGCCGTGCAACCGCAAGTGATTGTCTGCCTCGGAGCGACCGCCGCCCAGGATCTGCTGGGGCTGCAATTTCGCCTCACAAAGCACCGCGGCGAGGTCTTTCCTACTAAATACGGGCCCGTCACGGCGACCATTCATCCCTCCGCGATCCTTCGTATGCCTGAGCCCGAGGCCAAAGAGGCAGAAATAGCCAGTCTGGTTACCGATCTCAAGGTAGCCGCGCAATATGTCTCTGCACAGAGGGCCAAGTGAGAGCAGCCAAAGTAACGGCCAAAGTGACCGAGGATCGGGTTGAGGAAGCCTCCCCGGCCGAAACGTCCATCGTGGCACGCTCCGACCGGTTTGCCAGATTTTCCGCGAAAAGCTCTCATTATCTTGGCTCCCGTTGGGCTTTTATCGCCGCGATCGGGGTCATCCTGGTCTGGGCGCTCACCGGTCCCATTTTCCATTATTCTGATACCTGGCAATTGATCATCAATACTGGCACAACGATTGTCACCTTCTTGATGGTGTTTCTCATTCAGAACACCCAAAACCGCGATGCGCGGGCGATTCACCTGAAACTGAACGAGCTGATCCATGCGATCGACAAGGCTAAGAACAACATGATCGACGTGGAGAATCTCTCCGACCTTGAGCTTGACGAGCTAGCCAGGACCTACGAAAAGATCCGCACCAGCGCTGAGGAGCGGCAGCAGAAAAAGAGCAAACTCACGCCGCGGTAGATGGGAATGACCCCGAACGCGGATGCCCCTGGCAATATTTACATCGGTATTTCCGGCTGGAGATATAAAGGCTGGCGTGGAGTCTTCTACCCTGAAAAGTTGCCGCATCGGCGGGAACTGGAGTTCGCGTCCCGGCGATTCAACACCATCGAACTAAACGGATCGTTCTACTCCCTGCAAAGGCCGCAAAGCTTCGTCCAATGGCACCAACAAACGCCGGAAGACTTTGTCTTTTCTATCAAAGGCTCCCGCTACATAACTCATATGCTTCGCCTGCGCAACATCGAGGGGGCGCTGGCAAACTTCTTTGCCCAGGGAGTCCTGGCCTTGCGGGCAAAGCTCGGACCCATCCTGTGGCAGCTTCCGCCCAACTTCAACTTCGAGCCTGAGCGGCTGGAAGATTTCTTCGCCCTGCTACCCAAAACCCGCAAGCAGGCAGCGGACCTGGCGCGGAACCACGATGAACGTCTAAAAAATCGTTCGTGGTTTGACGTCTCGCAGGACGCGACCTTGCGCCACGCGATTGAGATTCGTCACGAAAGCTTTGTCGATGAAAAATTCATCAGGCTACTCAGGCGCTATGACATTGGCCTCGTGGTGGCGGACACGGTGGAATGGCCGCTATTGATGGACGTGACCGCCAACTTTGTTTATTGCCGGCTTCATGGGAGCGAGGAGCTATACGCCAGTGGCTACGAAGCAGAGGCGCTCGACATCTGGGCAAACCGGGTTGTAGCCTGGGCTCAGGGAGGCGAGGCCGATAACGGCAGAAAAGCAAGCACTCGCAACGCGGCTAAGCGTAAGCGAAGTGACGTCTTTGTCTATTTTGATAACGACATGAAGGTCCGGGCGCCTTTCGATGCGGAGCAACTTTCTCAGCGTGTAACCGGGCTCCTAGCGCATCCAACTGGCTTATGAAGATCGATCTACGCCCGGCAGGGTGGTCAGCGGCGCTTTTAGGAATTGCAGGCCTCACTTACGCAATCGTGCAGGAGAAGCGCAAAGGGAACGCAAGGCGAGAGTTGAGGGGCAAGGTGGTGCTGGTTACCGGGGGATCGCGAGGCCTTGGTTTCGCCATCGCGCGGGAGCTGGCTTTATCGGGCGCCCGGTTGGCGCTGACCGCGAGGGACGCGGAGGAACTCGACCGGGCAAGAGCCCGCCTGGTGGCGAGTGGCTGCGCGGCGTCGGCAGATGTGTGGGTTCACCCCTGCGATGTGAGTGCGGAGGTGCAGGTTCGCGATTTGGTCGCTGCGGCAACCGAGCATTTCGGCAGGATTGACGTGATCGTCAACAACGCCGGAATCATTCTCGTCGGCCCGCTGGAGAGTCAGACGCTGGAGAGTTTCCATCAGGCCATGAACATCAACTTCTTCGGTGCGTTGCATACGACGTTGGCGGTGTTGCCGCAGATGCTGGCTCGCGGGAATGGAGCGATTGTCAACATCGGCTCCATCGGAGGAAAAGTCGCCTTTCCTCATCTATTGCCATACGTAGCCAGCAAATTCGCCATAACAGGCTGGTCGCAAGGCCTGCGCGCGGAGCTTACCGGCAGAGGGATCCGGGTAACCACGGTTTCCCCAGGCATCATGCGCACTGGCTCGCACATTCAGGCGCGTTTTACGGGCAATGCAGAACAGGAGTATCGCTGGTTTGCCGCTGCCGCCAGCCTGCCCGGAACCGCAACCAATGCGACGGTTGCTGCCAGAAAGGTCGTCACAGCGTTAGCTATGGGGTCAGCGGAAGTTTCGATTGGGTTACAGGCGGAGATTGCTGCGCGATTTTCCAACGTCGCCCCGGAGTTGACGGCTGCTTTGCTTTCGCTGGCGAACGCCTTCTTACCCGATCCGCCCAATAACCCCGAGTTTTGGCAAGCGGATCAGTCAAAGCCAGGAAAAGCCTTTCGCGGCTCGCTTCCTTCCGTCGTCGAGCGATTCGGGTCCAGGCTGATTGAGCGATATAACCAGGAGCAAGGCGTCTGAGGGAGACTAAAATCCCTCCATGGAAAAGCCTGCAGAAGAGGATCCGAGAGTTTACTTTGCCGCCGAAAGAACCTTCCTGGCCTGGATTCGTACTGGCCTCGGCCTGATGGGAATTGGTTTTGCGGTTAGCCGTTTTGGGCTCTTTCTTCGCGAACTCAGTGCCGGCGAGTCTCATCTTCCCGCACGCACCACTGGACTATCTCTTTGGTCTGGAGTTATGTTGGTGGCGCTCGGCGTTGTGGTGACGTTGTCCGCCGTGGTGCGGCATTTCCAGCTGGTTCGCGAACTTCGTTCCGGAACCTGGCAAGCCGGGCGGGTATCGACCGACGGCGTCATCCTGGGACTGTTGCTCTCTGCCGTTGGGATTGCGATGGCGCTCTATCTAACGGTGGTTCGTTGACTATGAACGCAAAAGATTTTCGACGCCTGGCATTACAGCTGGAAGGTGCTGAAGAGGGCTCCCACATGGGAGCCGCTGACTTCCGTGTAGGCGGCAGAATATTTGCCACGCTAGCGCATGAGGCTAAGGGTTACGGGAACCTGATGCTTACTCCTGCGCAGCAAGCGCTTTTCGTAGAAGACCAACCCGATGTATTTCTACCGGTCGCCGGTGGGTGGGGCAGGAACGGAGCGACTCACGTCCGCCTGAAAGCCGCAAACGAGGATCTGCTCGCGGGCGCTTTACATACGGCGTGGAAGTTGAGGCAAGAGAAAAACGCTCCCAAAGCGGCAAAGAAAAAACGCTCGACACGATAAGCCATCGTTGCACAGCTTTGTACACGTACCGCGGGAAGAAACCGCAGGTCCCTCCACTACGCTTCGCTCCGGTCGGGATGACAATTCTGTTTGTGTCGCAAGAGTTCCGGTGAGGAATCCCTTCCCCTCAACAGAATTGTCATCCCGACCGGAGCGAAGCGTAGTGGAGGGACCTGCGGTTTCTTTTCCCCAGTATTGACACTTTCTGAAGCCCGTCCGATCCCCAGAAAGGTCTGTCATTTCCTCTATGGGGGGAGTAGATAATCCCTCATGAAACAAACAACAGCTATTCCCCTTTCTTGCGCTTGCGCTGCGCCAGAGGAATCTGCTTCTTGCGTGCCGTCTCCCGTGAAACTTCCTTGCCGCCGTTTCGACTGGCCGGCTTCTTTCGGCAGCTTCCTTCTTCATGTTCGCTCTTACCGGGAACGGGCTCATATCCAGGCCAGCAACGCGAGGAATTTGTATAGGACTTAGCGCCCATTTTCCACCACCTCCTTTCCATGGATGCGTATGCAGGATGCGGTTCCATCGGGTGCTTGATGTCCTCGATACCAGGACGGAAATTTGGCGATGATACTTTATTAGCCATGAGCGCCTTGAAGTTCCTTCAGTTGCTTCATCTCGCAGACAGCGCTCTGCCCGTGGGAGCAGCCGCACACAGCTTCGGCATGGAAAGCCTGGTGGCTGAAAATAATCTTGAAGTGGGAGACTTGTGTTTCTTCTTTCAGGACTATCTGCAGGAAACCGGTCGTCTGGAAGCAGTATTTGTCTTCGCCGGATACGATGCTTCATCCCCCGAGCATTGGCAACACCTGAACGACCAGCTGAGCGCCATGAAGCCTGCGCGCGAAACCCGCGAAGCCAGTCTTCGCCTCGGCAAACGGCTTGCGGGCCTTGCTGTTGAGGCATTCGGAATTCCCGTCCAACAAGGTCACTTTCCGTTAGTATTTGGTCACCTCGGCCATTCCATCGGTTCTCCGCCAGAGGAAGTCGTAGCAGCTTATCTGCATCAATCCTTGTCGGGACTAGTCTCGGCCTGTCAGCGGCTTCTCCCGCTGGGCCAGTCAGCGGCAGCCACTCTCCTCTGGCAACTTATACCCGTCATCCTGCAAACATTGGCAGTCGCACGGGAAACGGACATCGAGAGCGTATCCCTGTCTCAGCCTTTACTGGACCTTGCCTCCAGTCGTCACCCTGGCCTGCACACTCGTCTCTTCATTAGCTAATGATGCGAGCGCAACTCCACCTTGTGTTCTCGGCCGTCGGCGGCCGTACCCAGCTTCATTGCGTGCAGCAGGATCCTCCGTGGAAAGTGGTGCGGGCGTTTCCCAATCCAGCAGGCGAAAGCCTGGTTCATCTCAACAACGTATCTGGAGGCATCTTCGGTGGCGACCAATTGAACCTGCAGGTCGATGTCGGCCCTGATGCAGCTGCGCAGATCACCACCACCGGCTCCACGCGAATTTACCGCCCCCGCGAGCAAGCAGCCGATGCCATGCTGCTCAACGAACTCCATTTGGGAGAAAATGCATTGCTCGAATATCTGCCGGATTCGATCATCCCTTTTCGCAACGCGCGATGTGAACAACGGACCGGCGTGCACCTTAAACCGGGGGCAACGTTCTTGTGTTGGGAAATCCTGGCGCCCGGGAGATTGGCGAGCGGAGAATCGTTCGCGTACACCTCACTGCGCGTCCGCACCAGCATATGGAGCCGGGGCCGGCCTATTTACATCGACCGGACGAACTTCAACCCCCAGCAGAGAAAGCTCTCGTCCCTCGCACGTATGGGGAGATTTCACTATCTGGCATCGTTTATGATCTGCCGTAGCAGCGAAGATGCCAATACCTGGATAGCGCTCGAGCAAATGTTGAGAGAGATCGCACACCAGCGCAGCGACGCCGATACCCTCTGGGGTGCCACGGCGCTTACGGCGGACGGTTTGCTGGTCCGGGGTCTCGCGCAGTCCGCCGTCCACATCATGGAAGATCTTCTCTGCTTCTGGGCCACGGCTAAGACTGTCCTTTGCGGGCGCGCCGCCTTGCCTCCGCGCAGAACTTACTGAAGGAGAAACCGCTGTGCATTTGACTCCACGAGAACAGGAACGGCTCTTGATCCACGTGGCCGCCGATGTAGCCCGCAGGCGAAAGCAGCGCGGCCTGAAGCTGAACTATCCTGAGGCCGTTGCCATCCTCACGGCGGAAATCCTGGAGTTGGCCCGCGACGGGAAATCCGTCGCCGAGATCATGTCGTTAGGGGGCAGAATTCTCACCCAGGATGAAGTAATGGATGGCGTCGCCGCGATGATTCATGAAGTCCAGGCCGAAGCGACTTTTCCCGATGGCACTAAGCTGGTCACCCTGCACGATCCTATCCAGTAGACGAGAAGGAGCCGCATGCAACCCGGAGAATACCTGCTGGCGGAAGAGGACATCGTAATCAACAGCGGACGGGCAACGGCCAAGGTGATTGTCCGCCATACTGGGGACCGCCCGGTTCAGGTAGGCAGCCACTACCACTTCTACGAAGTCAACCCATCGCTGGAATTTGATCGAGCCGCTGCCTACGGCATGCGCATGGATATCCTTTCCGGTACGGCGGTGCGTTTCGAGCCCGGCGACGAGAAGCTTGTCTTGCTGGTTGCCTACGCTGGCTCGCGTCACGTTTGGGGGCATCGTGGCGAAGTCGATGGCCCATTGAAGGGAACCCCATGAGCCGAAGCATTCCGCGGAGAGTCTATGCCGACCTCTACGGCCCAACCACGCGAGACAGAGTTCGTCTGGCAGACACAGATCTGGTGCTCGAAGTGGAGCGAGACTTCACCTCCTACGGCGACGAAATCACTTTTGGCGGAGGTAAGACCATTCGCGATGGAATGGGGCAGAGTGCCCGCGCGCTGCGCGACTCGCAGCCCGGCGCTCTCGATCTGGTCATCACCAACGCGCTCATCATCGACCACTGGGGCATCGTCAAGGGCGACATCGGCATTCGCAACGGCCGCATCGTCAAGGTAGGCAAAGCAGGCAATCCGGACGTCATGGAGGGCGTGGATCCTGAGTTGGTTGTCGGCGCATCGACGGAAGTCATTGCAGGTGAGAATCTGATCGTCACCGCCGGCGCTATCGACAGCCACATTCACTTCATCGCTCCCCAGCAAGTCCATGTCGCTCTCTGCGGCGGCATCACCACTATGATCGGCGGCGGTACGGGACCTGCGACCGGCACTTGTGCCACGACCTGCACCCCCGGCGCCTGGAACCTGGCGCGGATGTTCCAGGCTGCCGAAGAGTGGCCGATGAATTTCGGCTTCCTGGGAAAGGGCAATGCCGGCACCCAGGGTCCGCTCGAAGAACAAGTACGCAGCGGAGCCTGCGGCCTGAAGCTGCATGAGGATTGGGGAACAACTCCGGCGGCCATTGACTGCTGCTTGCGGGTCGCCGATGCGCTCGACGTCCAGGTCGCCATTCATACCGACACCCTGAATGAGTCTGGTTATGTGGAAGACACCATCCGCGCGATCGGCGGCCGCACCATTCACACCTACCACACCGAGGGCGCGGGCGGTGGGCACGCACCGGATATCATTCGCATCGCTGCGTTGGCAAACGTCTTGCCCTCATCAACCAATCCCACCCGTCCCTACACTGTGAATACCATCGCTGAACATCTGGACATGCTCATGGTGTGCCACCATCTCAATCCTCTGGTGCCGGAAGACGTTGCCTTCGCCGAGAGTCGCATCCGGCCGGAAACCATTGCCGCCGAAGACATCCTGCATGATCTGGGAGTCTTCAGCATGATGTCTAGTGACAGCCAGGCGATGGGACGAGTGGGAGAAGTGGTGATGCGCACCTGGCAGACCGCGCACAAGATGAAAGTTCAACGCGGCGCGCTGCCCGAAGATTCGAGCCGCAATGACAATCATCGCATCAAGCGCTACGTTGCCAAGTACACCATCAACCCTGCCATCACGCACGGGATCGGCAGGCATGTGGGTTCGATCGAACCAGGAAAGCTGGCGGATTTGGTGTTATGGAAGCCGGCATTTTTTGGTGCGAAGCCTGAGATGGTGGTGAAGGGGGGATTCATTGCGTGGAGTGTGATGGGCGATGCGAATGCTTCCATTCCCACTCCGCAACCCGTCCTCTATCGAAGCATGTTTGGTGGCTTTGGAAGCGTTCCCGCATCTACCAGTCTCTTGTTCACTTCGAAGTTGGCGTTAGAAAGCGGGAGCCTCGAGGGTCTCCAGTTGCGGACGCCGGCGGTAGCGGTCGAGTTCTGCCGGGCAATTGGAAAGAAGGATATGGTCCATAACGACGCTACTCCGGAGATTCAGGTGGATCCCGAAACCTACGAGGTACGAGCGGACGGCGAACTGCTTACCTGCGAGCCCGCCACTGAGCTGCCGCTGGCACAAAGATATTTTCTGTTCTGAATGGAGGGTTCATTGTCAGCATCCCAAACCCGCGCATTTCGCATAGGCGTTGCTGGGCCGGTTGGTTCCGGCAAGACAGCATTGGTGGATAGCCTCTGCCGGGCACTGTCACACAGGATGAGTCTGGCCGTGGTGACGAATGATATTTACACCACGGAAGATGCCGATTTCCTGGTGCGCCAGGGCTCGCTCGACGCGAAGCGCATTCGCGGAGTAGAGACGGGAGGCTGTCCGCACGCGGCGATCCGTGAGGATGCTTCGATGAACCTTGAGGCCATCGATGATCTGGAGAAAGCGCATCCCGGATTGGAGTTGATTCTGGTAGAAAGCGGAGGGGACAATCTTTCCGCCGCCTTCAGTCCCGAGCTCGTGGACGAATGGATTTACGTCATTGACGTAGCCGGTGGTGACAAGATCCCAAGAAAGGGAGGCCCAGGGGTTACCCGGTCTTCACTCCTCATCATCAACAAAACCGACCTTGCCGAGCAGGTAGGAGCTTCTCTGGAAGTAATGGATCGCGACTCCAAAAAGATGCGAGGCCAGAGGCCCTACCTCTTCACCGACCTCAAGCACAACGCAGGTCTGGACGCCGTACTCCAATGGCTAACCGCAACCATAAAACAACCCGAGAGACGCCCACTAGGTACAGCAACCGAACCAGGCCATCTGAAGCAAGGAACCCGCACCCACAGCCATTGAGCGTTTTTGTCGTGTGCCTTGTATCAGCAACTTCACTGGTCCTGTCGGTTCGCGGTTCATCTCCACTGGATGCTCCCATCACGCCCATCGTCTCAAGAGACCAGTGACCGCGCTGTATCCCGCGCCCGCCGCAAGGTTTCTACAATGTCTCCCGTGGGATAGAACTCCATGGCGATGGTTCCCGTGTACTTCAATTCTGCGAGCTTGCGATAGATGTTGAGGTAGTTGATTTCGCCTGTTCCAGGTTCGTGCCGGCCGGGAACATCGGCAATATGGATCAGCCCAACCTGGTCAATGTTCTTCTCGAATTTTTCGATCAAGTTCCCGAACTGGCGCTGTTCATGGTAGATGTCATAGAGTACTTTGATGTTGGGGTTGCCCACGGCATTGACGATCTCGAATGCTTCGCTCACTCCATCGAGGTAGATAGTCGGGTTCTCGATACGGTCGATAGGCTCGATCACCGCGACCAGTCCGGCACTGCTCAACACGTCCGCGGCGCGTTTCAAGGCTTCGATAGAAGCGGTATGCTGAGTTCCGGCGGCGGCCCCGTCGGCCACCTTTCCCGAAAGCAGGATGATCTGCTTGCACTTCAGCCGCTTGGCTGATGGGATGAGCGCTTTGAGTGCGGTCAGAAAGGCGTCTTGTCCTGAAGGGTCGGCGAATCCCGGTTGCACGCCCGAGGTTGCGTCCACCGAGATCTTCAAAGTCTCCATGCGCGCCAGAATCCGGTCATAATCCGCATCGGACCAGGTCTTGAACTCCCCTACCAATTCCACGTGGTGGTAGCCTGCCATGGCAACACGGTTCAGATTCTCTTCAAAAGTGCCGAGCTTCTTTAACGTCCAGATCATGACGGAAAACTGCGTGCTTGCCTGGACTTGTCCGGCGAGTTCCTGGGCCGGGAGGGCGCGCGCGGCGAGCGATGCCGCGGTCATGCTGACAAAAGTTCTGCGAGTGAACATGCGCTGAATCTTAGCAGAACCGCAAGTACCTCCACAGCGCTAGCGCCCCGGCAATGCGAAGGCGACCAGGCTACCGCCCGACGGTGCTGAGGACTTTCCTCCGCCGGCGGCGATCACAACATATTGCCGGCCGTTCACCTCATAAGTAGAGGGAGTCGCGTTTCCGGCCGCGGGCAGAGTCGTTTGCCATAGGACCTTGCCCGAAGCCTTGTCCAAAGCGCGAAAAACTTTGTCGTAGCTCGTCGCTGCGATAAACAGAAGACCGCCTGCGGTGACTACCGCACCTCCGTAATTTTCGCTGCCTGTGCCGGTAAGCCCTTGAGCCGCAAGTTCGGGGTATTCGCCCAGAGGGATTTTCCACGCCGTCTTCCCGCTGTTCAGATCGATTGCGGTCAGATTACCCCAGGGCGGTTGGATGGCCGGATACCCATCTTTGTCAAGAAACTTATTGTACCCGTCGCTGATGTATTTCGCGTCGAGCGGCGATGGTCCGCTATCTTTCACTGTCGTTTCTTTGCCGTAGTAGACGTATTCAAACACCGCTTGCAATTGATCCTGGCCCAGGTTGGCGAAGCCCGGCATGCGCCCTTGTCCCTGCGCAATCAATTCCTTCACCGTGTATTCTTCATAGCGATCCCCAACTCCGACCAGCGAAGGAAATTCCGGAGGTGCTCCCGTTCTGTCGGCGCGATGGCAGGCCGAACAGTTGCGCTGATAGATGTCTCGTCCGTTGGCTTCTCCCGTTCGAGGCTTCTGTGGCACCAGGCGCAGGACCCATGCCATCTCGTTGGAGTTCACATAGAACAGACCAGTGGTCGGATCGAAGGCGCCTCCGCCCCACTCGGCCCCTCCGTCGTACCCGGGAAAAATGATGGTCCCTTGGGTGCTCCCGGGGATGAACTGCCCATTGCTGCGCAGCTTCAGAAAACGATCGAGTGCTTCCTGGTGCGCCTCAGGGGTGCGCGTGGTAATCATGTCGGCGGTCAGCTTCTGCCGCGCAAACGGAGCAGGCAGCTCGGGCAGAGCCTGCTCCTTGGCCGTGATTTCCCCTTCCAGATCCGAAGCCGGATATTTGCGATTCTTGATCGGGAACAGAGGTTTTCCGGTTGTGCGCTCGAACAGGTAGACATATCCCTGCTTGGTGGTTTCGGCGACCGCGTCCACATCCTGCCCATGTCGCTTCACCGTGACCAGGGTAGGGGCTGAAGGCGGGTCGCGGTCCCAAATGTCGTGGTGGACGAATTGAAAATGCCAAATCCGCTTGCCCGTTTCTGCGTTGAGGGCGAGCAGAGAGGTAGCAAACAAATCGTCGCCGGTCCGGTTGGCGCCAAAGAAGTCTGAAGCCGCCGATCCAATGGGAACGAAGATCATTCCGCGCTTTTGATCGATCGTCATCCCCGCCCAGTTATTGGCCGCTCCGCTATAGGTCCACGCCGTCTTCGGCCATGTCTCGTAGCCGAATTCGCCAGGATGGGGAATGGTATGAAACTGCCACCGCAACTGTCCGCTGTGCACATCGAAGGCACGAATATCTCCCGGCGAAGCGGGCAATACTTCACTCATCGCTCCGCCCACGATCACCAGGTCCTTGTAAATCACCGCCGGGCTGGTCATCGTAACCCAATTCAGCGGCGTACGCCCCAGCCCTTCCCGCAGGTCGATGCGGCCAGCCTTACCAAATGCGGTCACTGGCTTTCCGGTTTCGGCATCGAGCGCGAACAGGTATTGCCGCACACCCACGAAAATGCGCTGATCCTTTCCGTCCGACCAAAACGTCACCCCGCGGTTGCGCACCTTCCCGATATTCTTCAAACCTTCGTTGGCGTCAAAGCGCCAGCGCAGCACACCGGTCGCCCCATCCAATGCGACCACATCACCATTAGGCGTGGTCGCGTACAACACGCCATTCACCACGATGGGATTGCATTCCATCTCAGATTTCGGATGTTGGTCTCCGCTATCAAACGTCCAGGCCACCTGCAGAGAATGAACGTTCTCGTGATTGATCTGGTCCAGGGTCGAGTAGTGAATGTTGTCCGGTCCGCCGCCAACCATGGTCCAGGTGCGAAATGGATCAGCGGCAGTTTGCGCGAACGCAGAGAGAGACAACAACAGGGAGATCGAAAGACATTGGAAGCGCATGGAGGGATAGTTTAGCGCTGCCACCAGTTGGACCGCAGTTCTATTCCCTTAACCACTTCGGTCGGCAGCCCTGGCTCAGGAGCCCAGATCGGCAGGCCATCGACAGAAACCAGGCGCTCGATCGGCTGCTTCCAGGCATGCAAAGCCAGACTGAATAGTCCCCAATGAATGGGCATTAACAGCCCGGCGCCGCCCAGGGCATGAAAGGTTCTCATCGCACCGTCGGGACCCATATGAATATCCGCCCACAAAGGATCGAAGGCCCCAATTTCCAGCATGCTCAGATCGAATGGGCCGTACGTTTCACCAATTTCTTCAAATCCCACCCACTCTCCTGAGTCCGCGCCGTAGTAGACGCGGTGCTTCTCGCCGGCGAGAACAAAGGAAGCCCATAGAGTCTCAAATCTTCCCAGGCTGCGCCCGGAGAAGTGGCGCGCCGGCAGCGCAGTTACCTCTAACGACCCCACCGTCAGGCTTTCTGTCCAGTCCAGTTCGCGCACCTGCTGCACACCCAGCTGGTTGAGGACCTTGCCAACGCCAAGCGCGGATATCCACTGAGCCCCGGCCGTGCAGCTGCTCTTCGCCAGGCGCCGCACGGTGCCTGCACCAAGGTGGTCGTAGTGGTCATGCGAGAGCAGCACCACATCGATCCGGGGCAGATCCTCCAGGCGTAGAGGCGGAGCGAAGAATCGCTTTGGTCCGGCCCACTCAACCGGTGCTGCCCGTTGTTCCCACACCGGATCGATCAGCACCCGCGTCCCATCGATCTCCACCAGCGAGCAGGAGTGCCCCATCCACGTGACGCGCAGACCGCTCGCCGGCGGGGTTTCGAACCAGCGCGCGTCGGTCAGGAAAGGTCCAATGGGCTGCTTGGGAACGCGCTCCTCCCGGCCGGTCAGATACCGGCGGAACACCTTGACCATCGTCGACCATCCGCCCACCGAGGTGGGCACCGGGTTGATATACTGCCTTCCGTTCCGGCGTGCTTTGCCGATCATCGTCATGCGGGAGTGCAACCTTTCATGATTGCTACTGATCCTTACCATCTGCAGCGTTTTGTGGATGCTCAGGATTCCTGCATCGCGCAGGTCCGTTCCGAGCTTGCTCTGGGGAAGAAACGCACTCATTGGATGTGGTTTGTGTTCCCCCAGATACAAGGATTGGGATTGAGTAGTATGGCGCAGCGTTTTGCTATCTCCGGTATGGAGGAGGCAAAGGCTTACCTTGATCATCCGGTCCTGGGAGGCCGGCTGCGCGAGTGCACTGCCTTGGTAAACGCTTTAGACGACCGGGCAATTGACGACATCTTCGGCTACCCCGACGATCTGAAGTTTCACTCTTCGGTCACCCTCTTCGCGCGTGCAGCCCATGGTCCCAGCGTTTTTGCCGAAGCTCTCACCAAATACTTCAACGGACTGCCCGACCAGGCGACACTGGATCGCCTGCCTAACTAGGAGGGACCTGCGGTTTGTGTGCCTCTGAACTCGGCTCCGGGCCATAACCGCCCTACCCTTTGTCATCTCGAATGGAGCGTACCCGGATTTCCTACTTCGCGCTGCTAGCGAGGGCCACGTGTGCGGCTCTCCGTAAAGAGAGCCGCATGCAGATCATCAAAGTCACGGGTCTCGACAGGAAATCCGGGGAGCGCAGTGGAGAGATCTGAGGTCAACTTCCCCCTTGTTGCTTCTTGAGTTCAATTTCGAATGCCTGTTGCCGCTCTGTCACGGCTGTCTTGTATCCCTCCGGATCAATCCAGACACTTTCTCCGGCTCCAGCCTTAGCTCGCTCGAGCTTGCCCAGCATGTCAAAGTACTGCCCATGGGCGCCGAGAAACACATCGCACGGCAGGCTCTTCCAAAGCACAAACGAATGTTCATAGTCAGCAGCGATGCCCGGATAAGACGCAGGCTTTGCCGGATGATCGACCAAACGATATCCCGGGTTTACATTCCAACTCCCCACAATTACAACATCGCGCATTTGGCCGCTGGTCATGGCGCGCATGGTCCAGGTGGTACAGCCGCGCGTATGCCCTGGGGTCTTATGCGCGACCAGCACCGCGTTACCCAGCCGGACCTGATCGCCATCGTGCAATACACGGTCTACCTTAACCGCCGGGTAGAGATCTGCCGGGTAGGCGAAGTCCTTCGCGCCCCCGCTTTCTACCACTGGCACATCGCCATCCATCACCATGTACTTCGCGCCGGTCAAGCGCTTGATCGCTGCGCTGCCGGCGTCATGATCGGCATGCGAATGGCTGATCAGCAGGATCTTGATGTCACTGAAGTGAAACCCAAGCTGCTCCACGCTCTTCTGAATCAGAGCCGGCGAACTCTCCAGGCTGGAGTTGATAAGAATGTCGCCCTTCGGAGTCACTACCAGGTACGACGCCAGATCCTGGCTCCCCACGTAATACAAGTTGTCTGCAATGCGGAACGGCGTCAACGGCGTCGTCCACTCGGGGTTAGGCGCCGCCCAAAGCAAACCCGCTGGCACGAGCAGCAGAAGGCACAACCAGCGCTTGATCATCACTCCTCCGGCTTACCAAAGCAAGACGTTGGCCGCCACGAACACAACGGCGACAACGCCTCCCCAGAATAGGGGTTCCTGATACCACCGGCAGGCTTCGGCTGTTGGTAACGCTGATACGCCCATCACCAGTCCTTCAAGTTCGCCCACCGGTCGAGGCTTGGTGGCCAGGCTTACCAGCACCGTGACCCCAACACACATCAGCCACGCCCACAGCGCGCGATACAAATTTTCCGACATGGCTTTCGCATCAGGAGAGAGCGCAACATAACGCAGTGCTGAAGGGTCTTTGGCCACCCACATCCACAATCCGATGGAGGTCAGTGTGCCTGCGAGCAGTCCCCAGAAGCCACCCTGGTTGGTAGCTCGCTTCCACAGCATTCCCAGGATCACAGTTCCAAAAAGAGGCGCGACGAAGAAGCTGAATAGCTGCAGGGCATAGTCCATGATGCTGGCAGAATGCTGCACCAGGTACGCCGTGCCAACCGAGACCAGCACGCCGATCAAACTACACCAGCGGCCCATGGCAACGTAGTGCCGGTCCGAAGCTTTCTTGTTGAGGAAGGCGCCATAGATGTCATAGGTCCAGACAGTCGAAAACGCGCTCACGTTGCCGGCCATTCCAGACATGAAGCCGGCGATCAGCGCGGTGACCCCGAGCCCGATCAACCCAGGGCCGCAGTAGCGCACCAGCATCAGGGGCAATACTTCGTTGTAGCTGTGTCCGTTGGTCGCCACTGCGACGCCTTCGGGCAGCAGGCGGAAGGGCAACAGGGCTAGTGCGAGAAGTCCTGGGAGGATGACGATGAGCGGCACGACCATCTTGAACGCCGCGCCGATAATGGGCGCGAGGCGTGCCGAACGGAGACTATTGGCGGCGAGTACCCGTTGCACCACCAGAAAATCCGTGGTCCAGTAGCCAAAAGCAAGCACAAACCCCCAGCCGAAAATCAGGCCGGTCCAATGCACGCCCATGGGATTGTCTTTGAAGTGCCCCATCGTGCTCCAAAGATGGGTGTAGTCCGAGCGCCCAAGATTGGTTTGGATTTGGTGAGTGAGATTTTTCCACCCACCCACTTCGATCATGCCGAGAATGGGAACCAGGAGCGCCCCAGCCCAGATCAGAAAGAACTGCAGGATTTCGTTAAAAATGGCCGACCGCAGCCCTCCCAGCGCGACATAGATAGCAACCACCACGGAAGACAGCCAGATGCTGAAGTTGAGGTCCCAACCGAGAACTACTTTCATCACCAGCGCCATGGAGTACATGTTGATGCCGCTCATCAGGATGGTCATGAAGGCGAAGCTGATCGCAGAAAAAGCGCGCGCCGGATTGCCGAAACGCAGGTGAAGATATCCAGGCACGGAGTATGTTTTTGAGATGTAGTAGAACGGCATCATGACGATGCCGAGGAATAACATGGCCGGTATGGCGCCGATCCAATAGGCGTGCAGTGCGAGGATGCCGTATTGATACGTGGATCCGGCCCAGCCCATCATTTCGAGCGAGCCCAGGTTTGCGGAGATAAAGCTCAAGCCCGCAATCCACGCCGTCATCTCCCTGCCCGCCATGAAAAATTCTTTGCTGGTCCGGGTAGCCCCCCGCACATAAAATCCGATAAAAAGCACCGCGGCGAAGTAGACAGCGATGATCGCCACATCCACCGTGGACAAATGAATCAGCTGTGTCTTCAGTGTTCCTCCTCAACGGCCCGCATTATGTCTCCGTTACGATTACGATTTGCTTGACTCGGCGTCGATCCATGTGAGTCCGGTTCGGGCCATTTGTCAAGGCGATACGTGTCTCAAGTTCCTCGTTTTCGGGCCCATGATTGGGATAGCCTATGTATATGGATATGCAGAGTCATCTCGAACTCGAGGACCTGGCAAAGTATGACGTGGACAACACCGTCTACCAGTCCCTTGAGGAGAACGTTGAGCACGCAGTTTCACTGTTGACTGCGCATGGCACGTGGGTTTTGGAGGACCGCGCGGAGAGCGTCGAGCGGTAGGCGCTTAGGCCATCCCAAGCAAGCGATTTGCCGGTATTCAGTTAAGTGTGGATTGAACGCGCTTTTGGTGTCGATGGGTCTGCGGCCATCTAAGCAGTTGAAGACGGTGCGGACGAATAATTGAGTGGGTGGCCCAGGTCTCGTTTTTGAGACCTGGGTTTCTCCGCTACTAACTTTCGATTTTTATGATTCGCGATTTACGGCTCAGCAGCCGTAATGGCGGCCTTCTTCCAGCTGCGACTCCCAGGGATAGGCTTGAAATGGTGTGAACGTCCGATGGAAGAATTCATCGTCGACGATATAAGTTTCGCCGTTCTCGCCTTTCACAATCCAGTCGCCTTTTGACACATTGCAAACGCCAGCGTCTGTGGCGATCGATTTCGAATGCTCGCACTGGGTCGCCTCGACGATCAGTGGCCGAAGCGTACGGAATGTACTCATGAAGTCCCCCTTGGCATATAGAGCCAATGTCTCCATGAGAGGGCTTTTTTCGTAAGGAATGCGATGCGGATTTGTTAGGGATTTGTAAGGGCCAGTGTAAGTGGCTTAGAATCCGTAGTTTTTCTTGCGCAATGCATTTTTGTACTGGTCGCGAGCCTTCTTGGCGACGGCTTCGGCATCATGTTCGGTAAAGCCAGCTGCATCCCACTTTTCCATTTCAACCATGGAGTGGTCATCGTTGGCCAGAGCCTCTTCGGCTCGGATGGCGGCTACCCAGGCGTCTATGGCCTGCCTGTAATCGCTTAGCAGTTGATCGAAGTTTTTAGCGTGCATGGTGCAGTGAATGTATGGCAGCCCAACGCCTGCGTCAATGGAGCCGCGGCCCGATTCACGAAAGATTGACAGACAAACCTCCCAGCTCCCGGGAGAACCTACAGCGTTCTCCAGGGAAGAGCAGCGGACTTGTCAGGTTACGTACGGATGGAATGGCGTTTGGCTGAATCAGGATGCGGAAAAACTCTGTTTTTGTATCAGGGCACGACTTTAGTAGTCGCGCCCTAAACGATTGGGAATACATCGGGCCTTAGGCCCTGCGGGAAACTTTCTTTTAGCCTTCAACAGGCTTGAGGTGAGGCCTGCGTATCCCACATCTCGCGAAAAACGAGCGAGATGTGGGGCACCCGGCGATTGGTGACGGGATAGAGCCCAAATGCGCATGGACCGAGTTCTAACGCACACTCTTTAGCCCCTGGTGCCAGCCCCGGACTTTTAGTCCGGGGAAGCGGGTTTTCAAGCCCGCGAGAACGCTTAGGTAAAAAATTCGGGGCTTTAGCCCTGGTGGCGCTCGGTTTCCAAGTTAAGGATTTAAAGGCGCTTTGGCTCTATCCCGGCCACCGATCAACAGGTGCCGCCTCGGATTGCACTACCTATAATGCAATCCTCATTTGGGCCGCGCCGTTTTGACCTGGTGAAGAGATATTCACCCCTGGGAGATTCATGTGGTGTATCTTTTCTCCACGAAAGTTGTGGACCAGAGTGACGTCGCAGAACAGGTGTGACCCACCGGCAAGTTGTGATGAATCTCGGGGTTCTTCATGCACGTGGGCCAGGTACCAGATGTAAACTTCTCCCAAAATCAAACTTGCCGCAGGGTCCCAAAGTTTCGCGAAGAGGCGTCCACTGTGAAGCCTGTTATCCGTTTGTCCGCTCTTCTTTTCGCCGGGTTTTGCTGCCAGTGCTCATTTAGCTGGGCGCAGACGGCCAGCGTTCATCCTAAGCCCTATCGCACCGCCGGCCACCCCGCTCCCCCTGAGAATACGGTGGTCATTCCCGGGCCGCTGCGGTCCTTCCTGCGCATGGCGGGCATCAGCCAACAGATAGCTCCCAACGATGTGTTGCCCCTGGTGGCTCGCAACGCCTACGCGACCGGCTACCTCAACGGTGTGCCGACCGAGTATCTGCGTCTGCTCGAACGCTACCTGCACCAGGCGCGAGAGCTTCAGATGATGGCCGGTTCGAGCGGCACCCTACGGATCGCCACCTGTGCTGAAGCGGAGCCCTTGTTGAGTATCCTCGGCTACCACGCCCGGCCAGCCTGTGGGCAAAAGGGTTCTACTCTGATGACCTCCGATCCGGAACGGGCTTTCCTTACCACCGACTCTGGTTTCCCCCTGACCGCGCTGGAGGAGGCACTTGAGAAAGGCGACGTCTTCACCTACGCTTTTCCCGAATCGCGCGTCCCGGTGCTTTTCAGTGAGAACGAGTGGAAGTCGCTTAGCAGTTCCAAGAACAGGGGATCGCAAACCCTGGTCGACATCCTGCTCCGCGAGCCCGCGGTCGACCGGCTTTATTGGGCGATGTCCAACACTGACGCCGAAACCCGGACCGCGCTAGCGCGCTCGCCTGGCCTGGGTAAACTTCTGGCCTATGGGCCGGTTCTGGATTTCTATGGAACCCAAATCTACATCCGCGGCGGCCGGGTTGTGGTGCCGGGAGGGAGCGCCGCCGAGACCGGGTGGAGAGATCTGGTGGGCGCCAGTCCCAGGTCCCCAGGGGAGTTTGTTCTCCGCCTGGTGGATGAAGACAACGGTTGGTTGGCGGTTTATTTCGACACCCTGGCGCGGGTGAACCCGCAGCAGCAGGCCTATCTTACGGCATCTCCGCGCTTGCACCGGTTGTACGATGCCTTTCGCGAGCCCGATCCCAAGGCCTATCCGGCGCGGGCGGTCTTTCGCAAAGCCCCCGCACTCCTGATGCTCTTTACCCGCGTCCAGTGGGGGGCTGACGGCGAGCCGCGCATCCCCGGCAACCTCGATGTCTGGAAGCAGATCCTGGCAGAAAAAAGCGAGCCGAAGGCCGCCCATGACTGGGGCAGGCGCGCACGGGGATGGAAAAGGCCGGAACAATTGCTGGAAGCCATGGCCGCGTTCTCTCGCATGGATACCGAACAGGGACCGCTGCAAATTTATCTCACGCTGAACGAGATGGACAGCAGGCGCCCTGCCGACAAGCGTCTTGCGCCCGAGACCGTGCTCTTGCTGGCCCGTAAATTCCCCCAGCTGAGTAACTGGTACCTGGTGTTTTCGGAGTTCCCTGAATTGGACGACACCTCGATTACCCAGTTTGTGAAGGTGGCGGACACGATCGATGGAATGCACGACCACAGCCTGCGCGGCAATGCCATGGGAATGCTGCAGGCGAACCTGGGGATCTGGCAAATTCTGGCCCGCCAGGGAGAAATTCGCAGTGCCGATCTGAACCAATCCTGGCAACAGGCCATTGCCCCCTTCTCCGGCGTAAATTCCTTGGCGGCACTCTTCGACGCCGGCCATGGTTCGCTCAAAGCCGTCATGGTGGCCAGTGGCAAAGCCAACCTCTCGCAAGGCGAATTAATTGAACTGCTGGCAGGCCCCCCGCAGGGCACTGCGGAAGGGCAACGCATGCGCCAGGAAATGGCCACCCGGATGCGGACGGTGCTCGATGACCAACGCCTGGTGTCGCTTGACACCCTGTTCTCACTCGGGGACGGACTCGACAAGATGGCAGCAGGGGGTGCTCCGGCAAGCAACTTACTTCCCCTGGCCAGCGAGCTTCGAGAATTCGAGCTGCCCCGCCCCATCTTTACGGAAAGCGAAAAAACAGAGTGGGCGCCTGGCGTCTACGCCAACCGTCATGCCGAGCTGCAGGTGCATGTCGATATTACTAAGGTGATCAAGACCCCGGGCTCCAAGCAGCAACTGGAAGCGGCACGAGGGCAGCTCACGCCGTTCCTCCGCGACGCGCTGGTAGGTTTGAACTACGCCTACTACGAGCCGCCTGGGGCCCAACTGCTGCACAACAACCCGCTGTTTGTGCGCTCCCACGATTTTTCCGGGGAAACCATTATGGGCGTGACCCAACTCTGGCAGGCTCCGGAATTGTTTAACCAGGGTTCACCCGCCGGCGGCGGCGCCTACCTGGTTGGCTCATTGGCCGAGTTGCCGTACGTGCTGGCCACGACAGAAGAGGACTTCATCGCTCCCAAGAATGTGCAGGCTTTGATATGGAAGGAGGTCACGGCGGACCTCCTGGTCAGCGCAACCCTGCCGCGCTGGTGGAACGTGACCCGCAACGAACTCCATGCCGTCGCTCTTTACCAGCGAGCCGGCGAAGAGCTTGTAACCGCGGCGGTGGCAAACCCCGGCGTGACAAATCAGGACCTGCGGGGCAAAGTGCTCGAAATTCTCGCCGAACGGCTGCCTGCGCAGCGCCTGGGACAAGTGGAGCAGGCTTTGCAGTCCGGCGACGAAGCAGCCAGCCTCTGGCCGTTGACCCCGGCCGATACCTTTCACCTGGCGGCGGAGTTTCGCCAGAAATATCCCCAGGACGCCGTAGGCACTTCGGGCTCACAATTGGATGCCCTCAGCCGTCAGTATCCGGCGGAGGTTAACCTGCAGCGCATTTCCCGCGACTTTGGCACCCCTCATCCGGTGCTGGCCCAGAACTACATGTGCGAGCTTCTGAACGTGCATCCGTTTCCAGCCTTCGGCGGCAACTCCAGCCGCTTGTTGGGCGAGTCATGGGATTCAAGCAATCTCTACTGGGCGCGGCTGGCGGACGAGAAGGGTTACTCGCCGGTCATGCTCAATCGCCTGGTCCCGGAGTTGACTCGGCACATGGTGGCCAATATTTTTGCCACCGACATCGAGGATTGGCCGGCGTTGACCCGCGCCATGAGAGAAACCGGCGAGGAGTTCCGCCAGGGCAAGATCGTTTTGCCGCAGCCGACAGAAGCTGCCTCCGCCGCCCAGGAAAACGGTGTACAGCTGCAACAGTCTAGGGTTATCTCCGCGCCGGCGGAAAATAAATAAAGGCATACAGGACACACTATGGCTAAGCGACAGCTTCTCTTTATTCCGACCGCACTCGCGCTCTTCTTTGTCGGGGGCCGGTTGACCGGAGCCCAGGATGATTCCACCAACATCCGCGTCAACGTCGATCTGGTTCAGCTAAACGTAGCCGTAACTGATAACAAAGGAAACTATGTTTCCGGCCTGGGCCCGGAAAACTTTTCCATTACCGAGGACAAAATACCGGAGAGACTTGCGACCTTCGAAGAAGGCAACGAGGCGCCCAGGCAGGTAATTCAGCCTCCGCCGAACGCGCCCGGCGGCAAAACGCCGGCGCCCGCCAAGTCGACGCCCAAAATCATGGCTCCCATGGTGGCGTCCAACATGATGGACAAGGGGTACTCTGCACCTTCCCCCGACGCTTCCCCGACGATGCAGTCGCAGATTTCCGGCGCCAACGTATTTGTTCTTTTCGATACCAGCAACTACATGTATCGAGGCTTTGTGTTCGCCCAGGACGCCATCACCGACTTCATTCGCTCGTTGGAAGGGGCAAACAAGGTCGCGTTCTATTCCTATAGCCGTGATCTTTCGCGCAATTCGGCACTCACCTCTGACCGGGCTCAGGTGCTGCGTGGGGTACGCAGCACGGTCGCGGGCGACGATGCCGCGCTCTACAACTGCCTCTTGATGACGGTCGAGGACGCGGCTCGTTACAGCGGGCGAAAAGTGGTGGTGGTTTTCTCCAATGGCCCCGACAATGCCAGCTTGGTTCCGCCGGAAGACGTAGCCGAGTTGGCGCAATCCACGGGCACGATTATTTACATGATCAGCACTCGGGAAGCGCAGTTAGAGCCGATCTCAACCGCCGTCTTTGAGCGCATGAGCAAGGCGACCGGCGGTAAGGCCTATTTCGCCCGCAGCTGGGGGGATGAAAAGAAGGCGTTTGCCTTTATCCAGGAGGATCTGGCCCACCTCTACTCGCTCAGCTATTATCCCCAGCCCAATCCCAGCACGGGTTGGCGCACGATTAACGTCAAGCTCGTAGGCAAAGACCTGCAGAAGTATCACATCCGCACCCGCGCCGGGTATCGCCTGCAACAGGCCCACGCCGCGGCCAACAACTCCGCGGAACTGGAACCTGTCCAGAAGTAGCTGGTTGCGGCGGTTGGAGAACGAAACGGTTAAGGCTCGGTGCGTTTGGCGGTCTTTTCCGCACATGGCGCCAGGGTCTGCGATCCCGACGGCTGGCCTTGACTCTCGCCGCAGGTAAGAAGGTTTGGCTCGCTCATGACAAGATTGGCCGCCTGGTCCAGGGTGACGTCTCCTGGCTCGGGCTGAAATCTGGAGCGCTTATCGTCCTGCTGCAGTGACACGCTTTTAAACAGCAGAGCATTGCCTTCCAGGTGGACGTGGATTTGCGACAACTCCCAGATGGATGGGCCCACCTGCTGCTGCTCCAGGGCGAAGGAGCTTTTTTCTTTCAGTCTTCCCAGAAGGCCCCCGCCGAAGGTCACATCGTGGAAAAGGTGGCCCTTTATTTTGCAGATTCGGTGTTGTTGGTTATCGACTACCAGGTCGCCGGTCATGCTGCTGAACACACGCGCTTCCCGCGTCGGCGGGTGAAACTTCGGTGCGGGGTCAAAATGCAGTGAGGTCGTGTTTGCGGTCGATCCGGTTTGTGTCCAGATAAAAGCTTCGGGCAGCAGCTTTAACAGGTCATCGATCTGACGATTATCGTGATTCGCCTCTTCAACCTGTTTGTTTTGAGCCCTGGTGTCGTGCATGAATTTTTCAATCAAGTCGCGCTGTCGGGCCTCAGGCAACTGCTGGGCGTCCTTCTCAAGGACGCGCTCGACATTGCCCCGTTGCGTGGCCGCAACCCACTGCACAAGGTGCTCCTTGGGCTTATCGCTCTCCTCCAGGTAAATCCAATTGGAGTGGTCGTTCTGGTCGGCCTTACGCTCAACGTCTACCACCTGCTGAATGATCTGCTGCGGGCTCTGAGCATGGAGACTGGGAAATGAGAGCGCGAACAAGCCCACCGCAACAAGGTGGGTCCTTCCTTGGGTCATGTGACTACCTTTACCGAGCAGAGTTACCGCCTTTTGATGCAGCAGGTTTGCGGAACGGTTCGTCAGAAATCGATTGAGTGGGTGGCCCAGGCCTCGCTTTTGAGAACTGGGTGATCCGGCCTGGCCCGCCAATCCGTCGACCGTGACCTCCCACTTGATCAACGGCATCGTCGTTGATGGTTAGACGAGCTGGAGGAGCAATTCAGCTATGTGCCCGCACCTTTCCCAAACGCTTCGAGTCCGTAACGTTGAAGCCTGATGGTGGGCGCGTCTTGCCGCCGAGACGTTCGAGGAGGATCCGGTTAGCTCCCCCCGATGCGGGCAGAAGGAGATTGCGGAGGGTGAGCACCAGTGGCAAACCGCGCCTCTGCGAGCAACTGGCCTGAGGGAGGTGCCGGCGATAAGGGCGCACTGCGGCGACCGTCATGCTCAGGTGGAAGGGACTTGAAGTACTTCAACTATTCCAGCCTGTCGATTGTGGCGCATTCGCAGACCGAAATCCAGGCACTAAGTTGCAAAAGCTGTAGCCTAGTCCCTGACATCACACCGGAACAAAGGCCATCACTTCCTTGTCCATCGCTCCCGCCCGGGCATGGTTTTCGAGCCTCATGATCAACGCGCTGGTCAACTCCTGACCTTTAGCCACCAGAAGCACGCCCTGACCATTCTTGATCTCCTGGTCGAGGACCATGCCGGCCCGCAGCCTGGATGTTGATACCTTACGCAACTGCTTCATTGCTTCCAGGGGTTGAAGGTCTGATAGGGCGTCGATCAGGCCAGACTCGAACTCGGCCTTCCGCTCTCGAAGGCGCGATAGGGCCGCACCCTTGGCGGGGAACTTCTCTCTGAGTTGCTCGAATGCTACTGCGAGTTTGAGGACCTTGGCGGCGCGCATTAATTCCGCCGTAGAATAGGGCGGAAACGGCGATTCAGCCTCTGGGATCTCGCGCTTCAGTTGCTGGCCAATGATCCATGAGGTCGATTCAAGTCTGGGAATATTCTTCAGAAGTTCCATCGCCGCGCTGGGGTGCGCGTTGAAACCAGCTTGTTCTTCCTCGGTCAGTACCGCGCCTGCATAGGCCCGGTGCATAAGATCCGATTCCAGGGTAATGCAGCCGAGTTGCGAGAGGGTGGACGCAGCTTCAAGACACCATGGAGACGGTAGACTAACTTTTGCCAGAATGTGACGGACACAGTGCGCAACCCGCATGGAGCGGCCGAAGGTTTCTGGACTCGCGGCACTTAAGACGTCGGCTAACACCTTAATGCTCCCCATGAGAGTTTTTTCCAGAAGTTCTCTCTCGCTGCTGATGAGCCGGTACAACTCGATTCCGGCGGTGAGTGCGCTCGCAAGCGCCTCCGTCTCGCATGGCTTGGTAAGAAAGCGGAAGATATTTCCCTGGTTGACGGCCTCGATCGCGCTCTTCAGATCGGTGTAGCCGGTCAAGAGCATGCGTACCGTGTCGGGAGTTTTTTCACGGACTTTACCGAGGAACTCGGCCCCATTCATTACCGGCATGCGCATGTCCGAAATAACGACGGAATAGGGTCCGTTCTTCTCCATAGCAACGAACGCGTTGGCGGCGCCTTCGGCTATATCTATCGAAAACTCAGGGTACAGAATGCGTTTGTATCCTTCGAGCACCGCGGGTTCGTCGTCCACAAACAGGATTCTGTCAGCCATGATGCTCCTTGGGGCATTCGGAAAGCGGTCCTACCGGTAACTTATCGGCGCGCGCTTGCCAATGGTTACGATTCGAACGTGTCTTTTCGCGACACCGGACCAGAATCAAACTTTGCGGCCTCTCCGCCGCCGATAAAGCGCTTATGAGAACGCCTTCGTCTTCAGAAACGAAATCAAGATGAGTCCAGCATCCTTCCTCCACGCGTCCTACGACTATCGATTAGTAGCGCTCTCGCTGGTCATCGCCATTCTCACGTCCTACACTGCCCTCGATCTCGCGGGCCGTGTGACCGCGAACCATGGCTTTTCTCGGGCGATGTGGCTGATCGGCGGCGCCTTTGCAATGGGAAGCGGTATTTGGTGTATGCACTTTACGGGAATGCTGGCCTTTCGCTTGCCTATTCCCGTTTACTATTACGTGCCCACAGTGGCTGCATCACTTCTGGCAGCCATTGCCGCCTCGTTGATCGCGCTGTACGTCGTCAGTCGAGAACGCATCGCCATAGTCCACCTGCTCGCCGGAAGTTTGCTCATGGGTGCCGGCATCGCGACCATGCACTACACCGGGATGGCGGCCATGCGCCTTGCTGCCATGCACGTCTATAACCGCACACTGTGGACGTTCTCGATTGTCCTTGCGGTCGTGATCTCGTTCGCCGGCCTGTTGATCATCTACTACTCGGGTGGCGAAAAGCGCGGCTGGAAGAGAAAATTCGGCGCTGCGTTTTTGCTGGGGATGGCGATTCCGATGATGCACTACACGGGAATGGCGGCAGTCCACTTCCTACCGTCGGCCATCCCTCCAGATCTTTCTCACGCGTTAGACATATCGACCTTAGCCCGGTTAGGCATTCTGGGCACCACGTTCGTGGTCTTGGGATTCGCCCTGATGACCTCGATGTTCGACCGGCGCTTTTCGGCGCAGTATCTCATGCTTGAAAGCGAGCGTGAAATACTCCGCGCTCTCATCGATAACATCCCCGACCTGATGTACGTGAAGGATACCGAAAGCCGTTTCGTCATCGCTAACCGTCAGCTGGTGCGAAGCCTTGGTGCCGGCAGCCGGGAAGAGCTGATTGGAAAAACGGAGTCCGACTTTTTTCCATCCGCGCGGGCGTATGCGTCCTATGAAAACGAGCAGCGGGTCATGCAATCCGGGGAGCCGATGTTCAACCATGAGGAAGTAGTCTTGGACGGCCAGGGGAATCAAATACCGGTCCTCACAACCGCCGTACCATTGCACGACAGCAGAGGTCAGGTGACTGGTGTCGCCGGCGTGGGACGCAACATCAGTGAACGAAAACGCGGGGAAGAGGCACTCGCAGCCGCAGAAAGAAAGTACCGGGGCATGTTCGATGAGGCGCTGGTCGGAATATTTCAGCTGGACGCCGAAGGATATCTCTTAACCCTGAACCACGCAATGGCCCGCATTCTCATGTACGCAACGCCGGATGAGACGATCGAGAGCTATAAGGCTCCTTTGTGGACGACAGCAGTCCTGCCGGAACGAAGCGCGGAGTTGCTGGCGGCGATGAAACAGTCCGGACATGTGAGAGCGTTCGAGCTGGAAGTCTTTCGCAAGGATGGAGGTAAAGTCTGGATTTCTGCCAACGTGAGAACAATGATGGACGACGGTGTTTTTTCCGGCTTCGAAGGAATGTTTGAGGACATCACGGAACGTCGGCTGCTACGGGAGCAGCTGTTGCAGGCGCAGAAGCTGGAATCTGTCGGTCAACTTGCCGCCGGCATTGCCCACGAGATAAATACTCCCACGCAGTACATCGGGGACAACATCCGATTTCTCAAGAAATCGTTTGCCAAACTGACTACCGTTCTCGCTGTTTATGCCAGGTTGTGGAAGGAGACCTCTGGCGACACCCTCACCTCAACTTCCAAACAGGAGATGGCCGCGGCTTTACAGAAGATCGATGTTGAGTTTTTAGTCGAAGAGATTCCCAAATCGATCAATGACGGCTTGGAAGGGGTCACCCGCGTTTCCGCCTTGGTAAGTGCAATGAAGGAGTTCTCTCATCCCGGCACCAAGGAAAAAGTCGCTCTCGATTTGAATCACGCGATCCAAAGCACTATTACTGTGGCCCAGAACGAATGGAAGTACGTTGCCGAAATGGAGACTGACTTTGAACCCACCTTGCCACACGTCTCCTGCCTGCCGGGGGAGTTCAACCAGGTGATCCTTAACCTCATCGTCAACGCAGCCCACGCGATTGGTGATCGCAGCAAAGAAAGAAACGGCGAAAAGGGCAAGATCACGGTGCGGACGGCCAGCTGCTCAGCCGGGGTCGAGATCCGGATTGAAGACACCGGAGGGGGCATCCCCGTGCAGGCGAGAACCAAGATATTCGACCCCTTCTTCACCACCAAGGAGATAGGAAAGGGCACCGGGCAGGGACTCGCCATTGCGCGGTCCGTCATCGTCGACAAGCACAACGGCAGCATCGACTTCGAAACTGTACTGGGGGAGGGTACTACCTTCATTATTCGTCTTCCGCATGTCGCTAAGACATCGGTGGAAGAGTTGGTTTGTCCATGAAGCGCATTCTGTTTGTGGATGATGAGAAGGCGATTCTCGATGGCATTCGTCGCCTATTGAATGATCAGAGTGATGTTTGGGAGATGCAGTTCGCTCAAGGCGGTGAAGAGGCGCTCAAACTCTGCCACGCATCGAGGTTTGATGTTGTGGTTTCCGATATGAGGATGCCTGGGATGGACGGGGCAATGCTACTGGGCCAGGTTCGAGATCTCCTGCCCGATGCAGCTCGCCTTGTTCTGTCGGGTTATTCGGATGTGGCTTTAACCACCCGCGCTATTCCTGTCGCACATCGCATCCTGGCAAAGCCTTGCGACGGTATCGAACTGCAGACAACCATCGAGAGATTCTGCACGTTACAAGACCTTTTTTGCTCGGCGGACCTTCGTCGAGTGATCGGGACCATCGGCGAATTGCCCTCGTTATCGCGCACCTATATGGAGCTCGCAAGAGCGACCCAGGATCCTAATACCTCCTTGACCACGATCGCGCAAATTATGGGGAAGGATGTCGCCATGGTAGCCAAGGTTTTGCAGCTGGTTAACAGCGGATTCTTTGGATTGGCACATAGGGTCACCAGCCTGACGGCGGCTGTAGCTTACCTGGGAACGGAGACGATTCGAAACCTCTCGCTGGCGGCGGACACGTTTAAAGCGTTCAAGCCGGCGCCCTGCATTGCGCCTTCTTTCTGCGAAGATATTCAGCGCCGTGCACAGCGGGCTGCCTTAATCATGGGAACACTTCCATTGCCTGCCGGGCTGCGTGATGTTGGCATCGTTTCCGCACTTCTTCACGATATTGGGGAACTAGTTCTGGCTTCTAAACTGCCGCAGCAGTTTTGCGCAGCGCTTGAACTGGCGAGGACCAGTGGTTGTAGCCAGGTGGAGGCGGAGGAGCAAATTATCGGGACATCACACGCGGAAATCGGGGCCTATTTGCTTGGACTATGGAGCATGGATAGTCTCATTGTCGAAGCGGTTGCCCATCATCACCGGCCCGACCGCATACCCCACAGCTCCTTTGACTCCTCCACCGCCTTGTACATCGCAGATCGTCTGGCTCGCGAACTGGACGAGCACCCGGATCACGCGAAAGGGATTCCTGTGGGTGAACCGGGCGATGCACTCATCAAAGCGCTGGGACTGTCGCAGCAGTATCCCGCATTACGAGAGCGCGCTATGGGACTCTTCCCGTAGCCGAGGCTGACATCGCCGGCGGAAAAAGATGGTAGGCACGAGGAGACTCGAACTCCTGACCTCTACCGTGTCAAGGTAGCGCTCTAACCAACTGAGCTACGCGCCTGCGCCGTGCATCTCGCTATCATATCAAAAGCTCATGTACCATCAAGATTTAGGGTCGCCGCCACGAAGATCGGAACGCCTTGCTGAAAGAACTACGCGCAGCTCCCAACCTGCTTACGTTCCTGCGCCTGTGCCTCATACCCTTTTTGGTCATTGCGGTTCTTGAGTCCCACTACAAAACCGCCCTCTGCCTGTTCGTGGTAGCAGGGTTGAGCGACGGCCTGGATGGCCTCGCCGCGCGAGTACTCAAGCAGCATACGCAAATTGGACAATACCTCGACCCGGTAGCCGATAAGCTCCTGCTGAGCACCTTATTTCTGGTCCTGATGCACCAGGGCCTGGTGCCGCGCCGGGTTACGGTGCTGGTCTTCAGCCGCGATTTGGGTATTCTCATCATCGCCTCGCTGCTATATATCAGTCTCGGCATGCGTGACTTTCGCCCCAGCATCTACGGCAAAGCAAACACCTGTGCGCAGATCCTGGCGCTGCTTACCGTCCTGCTCTGCCAGGTCTTTGCGCTGCTTCCCCTTACCATGCTGCGCACGGTAGCTCTGGATGCGACCGCCCTGCTCACCATCGTCTCCGCCTTGCATTACGCCTGGCGAACCGCCCGGCGGCTCGCCGTTGCGGAGGCAAAAGTTTGAAAAATTCGCTTTCAATGACAAACTATTGCCAGCACTAGGCTCGCGGTTTAACTTTACTGAAACAGTTCATCCCCCGGGACTCTATATTGTGCTCGGTCAGGACTGTGGTTTTTAGAAGGCCCCTAATGTCTGAGACGATCCAAGCACGAGTTCTTCGAGTGATTGCCACCACCCAAAGAATTCCCCTCGAGAAGGTCAAGCCCGATAGCACCTTCGAAGAACTGGGCATCGATTCGATGGACAGCATCAACATCCTGTTCGACCTCGAAAGTGAGTTCGACATCGAGATCAAAGACGAAGACGCGAAGAAGATCCGCACCATTCGCGAAATGATCGACGGTGTCACCTACCTGGTGGATTCCAAGCAGAATCCCTCGGCCCAGATCGCGACCGAATGAGTCTGGTACCCTCGAAACAGTCCTCTATGAAAATGGTGTAGATGCGAGTTGTCATATCAGGAATGGGCGTCATCAGCGCTCTAGGCCTTGACCAGCAACAATTCTGGCAGGCACTTGCCGGCGGTGAATCTGGAATCGGGCCGATCCCGAACGACGTCGGGCCGGTTGCCGAAATGGGCATGAATCAGGTTCGCTTCAAGAACGGCGCCGCAGTCCGTGGCTATGACGCCGAGAGCTACTTTTCCCGCAAAACGCTCAGTTTCATGGACCGCTTCGCGCAATTCTCCGTAATCGCCGCCCGCGAAGCAGTTTCCATGGCTGGGGTCGAATGGACGGACGAGCTCCGCGAAAGCGCAGCCATCATTACCGGTTCCTGCATGGGCGGCCGGTTTACCGAAGAAATTGGGTATTGGGAACTCTTCCACCACGGAAGGCACCGGGTCCACCCACTCACCATTCCGCTGGGCATGAGCAACGCCGGCGCCAGCCACATCTCCATGGAATACGGCCTGCATGGACCGGCCTATACCATCTCGACCGCCTGCTCCTCGTCGGCGCACGCCATTGGCAATGCGCTGTGGATGGTGCGGTCCGGGGCAGCACCCCTGGCCATTGCCGGCGGCAGTGAGGCGCCGCTCTTCCTGGGCGGACTAAAGGCTTGGGAGGCGATGCGTGTCGTGAGCCCGGATACCTGTCGTCCCTTTTCCGCCAACCGTTCGGGAATGATTCTGGGCGAGGGCGCTGCCATGTTGGTGTTGGAGCCGCTGGAACGGGCATTAGCGCGCGGCGCCAAGCCGTTGGCGGAGATTGTGGGCTTCGGTATGTCGGCCGATGCATGCCATGTGACCCAGCCTTCCGCCGAGGGCGCTGCCCGGGCGATGCGTGGTGCGCTGCGCGATGGCGGTTTAGCTCCCGAGCAGATCGGTTATATCAATGCGCACGGCACCGCGACTGAGGCCAACGACCGGATGGAAGCAGCGGCTATCCACGATGTCTTTGGTGCTCACGCCGCTGCGCTACCCGTCAGCTCAACCAAGTCGATGCATGGTCACACACTGGGAGCGGCGGGAGCGATCGAAGCGGTGGCCACAATCCTTGCTTTGCGTAACGGTGTGCTACCGCCCACCGCTAACTTCACCGGACCGGACCCGGAATGTGAGCTAGACGTCATTCCGAACCAAAGCCGCGCAGCCCAGGCGGAAGCTGCCTTATCGCAGTCATTCGCTTTTGGCGGCCTGAACGCCGTCCTGGCCTTTCGCGCCTGGCACTAAACTCGCTGCAGAAAACCAAAGAATCGACCGGAATTCTCACTCACCGGACCCTTTTCTCTCTTTTCTCTCACTTTTTGAATACTTTTTTCGACGGTCTTCCGATGCCGGCAACGAAGCAGTCCCGGAGGGACGGGACAACCTGTAGCCCGGCACGTGAGTGCCGGGTAGGATTAGATTTATGAGGTGAGTCCCGGAGGGACGGCACAAAAGGCTTAGGCTGCGCCGGGACCAGCGCTAATTGCGCGCCATTTTCTCGAACACATCCAATGTGTATTCCAGGTCAGCTTGCGTGTGCGCGGCAGTTACGCATAGCCGCAACCGGGCGGAATCCTGCGGAACCGCCGGAAACAGCACCGGCGTTGCCAGGATGCCGTGGTCGCGGAGCCTCCGGGCGAACAGCCCCGTGGTTGTCTCGTCGTTGAGAATGACCGGGATAACTGCCGTCTCCGACAACCCAGTGTCATAACCCAGTGAGCAAAGACCACTGCGCAAAAAGTCTGCGTTGTGCTTGATTTTTGCTACCCGCTCAGGTTCTGCGTTCAAAATCGCCAGGCCTTCGCGGATCGCGGCGACGGCTGCTGGGCTCAAGGCAGCAGAGAAAATGAACGGCGAAGCCCCATGCTGCAGGAAAATCGCGAGCTCCTGGGAAACAGCAGCAAAACCACCCGTCGAAGGGATCGACTTGGCCAGCGAGCCAGTCCAGATATCTACCTCATCGGTCGCGATGCCAAAGTGCTCATCGGTTCCACGGCCCCGGGCGCCCAGCACTCCGGAAGCATGCGATTCGTCGACCAATAGAAAAAACCCAAATTCCTTTTTCACTTCCAGAATCTCGGGCAAATGGCAGACGTCCCCGTCCATGGAGAAAACGCCGTCCGAGATGACCAAAGTCCGGTTAGCTTGGCATCCGTTTTGCAATTCCTGACGCAAGGAGGAAGCATCATTATGGCGGAACCGCTGCAACTGCACCCCGGCAAAGCGGCAGGCATCCGTGAGGCTGCGGTGGCAGAGCGAATCCATAATCACTCGATCCGCTGGACCGAGCAGCGCGCCCAGCACCGCTACATTGGCTAAGTACCCCGAGCTGAAGGTGATCGCTGCCTCGGTACCTTTATAGGCAGCGAGATCCTTTTCCATCTGGATGTGCTGGTCGGTGGTTCCGGTTAGCAGGCGGGCTCCGCCGGTACCGGTGCCGTACTTCCGGATCGCTTCAATGGCCGCGGCGTCAATCCGCGGGTCGCCGATGAGTCCCAGGTAGTCATAGGACGAAAGCATCAGCATGGAGTGGCCGTCCGCCCGCACCGTGGGGCCGGTTCTGCCCTCCAAAGGAATCTGGAACGGATACGCATCGTGGGTGCAGGCAAGAGCGGTAGTCTCGAAGAGGCGCCGGGCGCGAGCATCGATGAGGTCGTTTTTACGGAAATTCCACCGCTTATCCGCGCTGAAATATCCGTTAAATGACTTACCGGAGGAAGAAGGAAATCCTGCTGTTCCGTGGTGAACTTGTGATTTCGTCTCGGTCGGAGTATCCATTTATTTAACTGACTATAGTGCAGGATCGGGGCATTGGGAAGTCCGTAGTTGCTGTCCCGCCACGGTTTATAGCATTTATTACATTGCGGATATCTCTTTTTGCCCATCCCCCATGGGTCGGGACGACGCAAAAATGCTCTAATTGTCATGAGGATACGCAGACCGGTCGCGGCATCCTACTAGCCGGAGTCCAACATATGTCGTCAAACGGGTCATTGAGCAGTGCAGCCCCTGTACTTAGCGCAGCTCACGTCGCGCGCCTCAGAGACAAGTTTGGCCGGACCATTACGGATCTCCGCGTTTCCATCACCGACCGCTGCAACTACAAGTGCGTGTACTGCCGGACCGGCTCCGAGGGAGCCCAGTTCGCCGAGTTGGCCATGCAGGATTACCTGCGGATGATTCGAGTCTTCGTGAACCTGGGTATCGAGAAGATCAGGCTAACCGGGGGCGAGCCTCTGCTGCGCAAAGACATTGTCTCGCTTGTGTCCCGTCTCGCCGAGTTGCGCACCAACTCGACCGCAGAACCTCTGGACCTTGCCATCACCACCAACGGGCATCTGTTGGCTAAGATGGCCTCTCCGTTGGCGCAAGCCGGCCTTAGCCGCATCACGGTCAGCATGGACGCGGTCGACTCGGCAACCTTCGCCCGTATTACCCGGGTGCCGGGCAGCTTTGAAAAAGTGCTGGCCGGGTTACGCGCCGCCCAGCGAGCCGGCCTGGGGCCAGTCAAGGTGAACTGTGTGCTGCTACGCGGCTTCAATGACGACCAGATCATTCCCTTCGCCCGCTTCTCGCGAGACGAAGGCGTGATTGTTCGTTTTATCGAGTTCATGCCCCTGGAAGAAGATCGCTTGTGGACGCCGGAAGTGGTTGTGCCGCTGGCGGAGGTGGTCGAAAAACTGAACAGCTTCCGCCCCCTCGTGCCTCTTGTTGCGAACAACCCCGGTGAGACCGCGCGCCGATATACCTTCGACGACGGGGTCGGGGAAATTGGCATCATCGCGCCCGTATCGCAGGCCTTTTGTGGAGCCTGCAGCCGCATACGCCTTACTTCCGATGGCAAAATCCGGACCTGCCTTTTTTCCCACTTCGATCACGATCTTTTTGGCGTGCTGGCGCGGGGTGGGTCGGATGAGGATCTGGCCGCTTTTATCGAGAAGACGGTAGAGACCAAGGAGGCGCGCCATCACATCGGCGAGCCTGGCTTCCTGAAACCGTCGCGTAGCATGGTCCATATCGGAGGCTAGAGGCGAATCCGGCTCAGTTAGAAATGGTCGATGATTCCTTTCCAGCGCGTTCGCCCCTGCCCAAGGACCTGAGGGTCTTCCACGACGTAGCGCGTGCACTCACTTCCTCGCTCGACCTGGATTCAATCCTGGGCGCAATCATGCAGCAGATGGAACAGTTCTTTGAGCCCGAATCCTGGTCACTGCTGATCGTGGACGAAGAACGGCAGAATCTCTACTACGCGGTGGCCGCGGGAAAGTCGTCCCAGGATCGTAATTTGCGCGTCGATATGGGCGAGGGCATCGCCGGCTGGGTCGCTAAACACGGTGAAGCGGTGATTGTGTCTGATCCGGCCAGTGATTCCCGTTTTGCAGCCTATGCCGCCTCGGTGCGATGCGCCATCTGCATACCGCTCCGCTCCCGCGATCAGACTCTGGGTGTGATCGAGCTGGTGAACTATCGTGCCGCCACCCTTACCACGGAGACCACGGCGTTTCTCCGCGTTCTGTGCGACTACGCGGCGATTGCCATCCAAAACGTCCGCGCCGTGGAGCGCATCCAGGAGCTAACGATCACCGATGATTGCACCGGGCTATACAACTCACGGCACTTGTTTTCCGTCACCGAGATCGAGCTCGAGCGCTCCCGCCGCTTCAACCTTCCCTTCAGCCTGATCTTTATCGATCTCGACCACTTCAAGCGGGTGAATGACCTCTATGGCCATCTAACCGGCAGCCGGCTGCTGGCCGAAATTGCCCGGACCATCAAGCACAATGTGCGCGGAATCGATTCCGCCTTTCGCTACGGGGGAGATGAGTTTATTGTTCTATTGCCGCAAACGGGCAAAGATGCGGCGCTTGAAGTAACCCAGCGGCTCTTGCACTCGCTGCATGAGACAAGATATCTGTTATCCGAAGGATTGGAAGTGCGGATGCTGGCTAGTTTCGGAATCGCCAGCTATCCGGAGGACGGCAACACGATCCAGGAGATCATTGGCGCTGCCGACGAAATGATGTACCTGGTGAAAAACTCTTCCCGGGGCAACATTGCCGTCGCTCAGCGCGGTTTTATTCACGAAAGGTAAGGATGGCGCAACCAGGTAGACGTCTTCGAATGGGGATGGTTGGGGGCGGTGCGGGTTCGTTTATCGGGCCGGTTCATCGCATGGCAGCGGAGTTGGATGGTGACATCGAACTGGTCGCTGGAGCATTCAGTCAGGACCCGGCGCGCTCGCGCCAGGCAGGCGAGACCTATCACATAAGCCCTGACCGGGCCTATGCGAATTATCAGGAGATGATGGAGCAGGAGCGCAAGCGCCGCACCACCCACAACGATGCGATCGACTTCGTGTGCATCGTGACTCCCAACCACGTTCACCTGCCCAGCGCCGTGGCTGCGCTGGAGCATGGCTTCCATGTGATGAGCGACAAGCCGGCCACGGCTACGCTGAAAGAGGCGGAGACGCTGGAGACAGTGGTCCGGCGCACCGGGTTGCTGTATGGGTTGACCTTTACCTACACCGGCTATCCGTTGGTACGGGAGGCGCGCCGGATGGCTCGCGGCGGCGCTTTGGGAAAGATCCGCAAGGCAGTGGTGCAATATTCGCAGGGCTGGCTCAGCAGCTCGCTCGAAACCACAGGGCAGAAGCAGGCCGTATGGCGGTCGGATCCAGGACAGGCCGGGTTGGGCGGAGCCATCGGCGATATCGGCGTGCACGCATTCAATTTGTTGGAATACGTCAGCGGCCGTCAGGTAGCGGAGATTTGCCCCGACCTCTCTTCTGTCGTCGCCGGCCGATCGCTGGATGACGACTGTAACGTTTTGCTCAAGCTCGACAACGGGGCTCCGGGAGTCTTGTTTGTTTCCCAGATTGCGGCCGGCGATCGCAACGATTTGCAGCTCCACCTCTACGGTGAGAAAGGCGGCCTCCACTGGCGGCAGGAGGATCCTAATTACCTCCTCGTGAACTGGGCAGGAAAACCGAGTGAGACTTTCCATGCCGGCGGCGATTACGTGTCGGCTGAAACGCGGGCTGAGTTTCGCCTGCCACTGGGCCACCCGGAAGGTCTGGTGGAAGCATTTGCTAATATCTATCGCGACTTCGCGAAGTCCATTCGTGCTCGCTTCAACGATCCCTCCGCGCAACTAAGCGATCTGGTACCAGGCATCGATGCGGGAGTGCGCAGCATGGCGTTCGTGGAGCGGGCCGTAACCAACAGCCGCAAGGGGTGGTGCCCACTATGAAAACTGTTAAGGGGCCGGCGATCTTCCTGGCTCAATTCGCCGGCGACCAGAAACCTTTCAATAAGCTGGAAGATATTGCCCGGTGGGCTGCGGGTCTGGGTTTCAAGGGGATCCAGATCCCCAGCTGGGATCACCGGCTCTTCAATCTCAAACAGGCTGCGGAAAGTCAGGCTTATTGCGATCAGATATTAGGCATGTTGAGCAGCCTGGGTCTGCAACTGACCGAGCTCTCTACTCATCTCCAGGGGCAGTTGGTCGCGGTGCATCCTGCCTACGACCTGCAGTTCGACGCCTTCGCAGCACCGGAGGTAGCAGGCAATCCCAAGGCACGGCAGGAGTGGGCGGTGCAACAACTGCTTATGGGTGCAAAGGCCAGCAGGAATCTGAAGCTCACGGCGCATGCTACGTTCTCGGGTGCGTTGGCCTGGCCGTACATGTATCCCTGGCCACAGCGGCCGACGGGGTTGGTGGAGGAAGCGTTCGGTGAACTGGGGCGGCGGTGGAAGCCCATCCTCGATGCCTTTGAAGAGGTTGGTGTGGACCTGTGCTTTGAAATCCATCCCGGAGAAGACCTGCACGATGGGGTCACCTTTGAACGGTTCCTGGCTGCGGTGGGAGGGCATAAGCGGGCAAATATCTTGTATGACCCGAGCCATTTCGTACTTCAACAGTTGGATTACCTGGCGTTCCTCGACATCTACCATGAACGCGTCCGCGCTTTCCATGTAAAGGATGCGGAGTTCAATCCCACGGGGCGGTCCGGAGTGTATGGCGGATACCAGAACTGGATCGACCGGCCCGGGCGCTTTCGCTCGTTGGGGGATGGGCAGGTCGATTTCAAAGGTATCTTCAGCAAGCTCGCGCAGTATGACTTTCCAGGCTGGGCGGTGATGGAGTGGGAGTGCGCGCTCAAGCACCCCGAAGATGGAGCTCGCGAAGGCGCGCCGTTTATCCGCGATCACATTATCCGCGTCACCGAGCACGCCTTTGATGACTTCGCAGCCGGGCAGGCGGACCGCGCGACCAATCGGCGGCTACTCGGCCTTTAAGACGCTTATGCCATTCCGGCCGCGCAAGAAACCAGAGCCGCTTGAGGAAGCGGCTCTTTACCAGTACGCCGTTGGCGCGCTTGCGCGCCAGATGCGCACAGTAGCTGAGCTAAAACGCCTGATGCGTCGCAAGGTTGAGGAGGGGGAGTCGGGAGAGACCAAGGTTGCGACCGTGGTGGCGAGACTTTTGGACCAGCACTATCTCGATGATCCTGCTTTTGCCTCCACGTACACCCGCCTGCGCCAGGAAAACCAGGGCTTTGGCAAGCGCCGGGTACAGCAGGAGCTCAGCCACAAGGGTGTTCAAGCCGAACTGGTGGCGAGTACCATCGACAGCGCTTATGCGGATGTAAGCGAGGACGAATTGGTTCGGCGCTACATTGCTCGTAAGCGGATGCAGAAGCCACAAGATGACAAGCAGATCGCCCGCGTGATTCGCCGCCTGGTGGGTGCGGGCTTTTCCTTCGCCATCATTTCCAAAGTTCTCAAAACCTGGGACGTCGAATGCAGCGAAGCCGACCTGGTACTGCCCGACGATGGAGCTGAGTGAGCATCTATTCCGGCCACATTCGCCGGGTGCCCCACATCTCGCTCGTTTTTCGCGAGATGTGGGAAACCACAGGCCTCCCCCTCTAGCCTCTTGCGGGCACAGCAGAATTGTCATCCCGACCGGAGCGCAGCGAAGTGGAGGGACCTGCGGTTCTCTCAACCAGCAACCAATGCTGAGTGATGCAACACCCTACCCTTTGTCATCTCGACCAGAGCGTACCCGGATTTCCTGCTTCGCGGTACTTGCCACGACCACGGGTGCGGTTTCCCGTAAAGGAAACCGCATGAAGTTAATCAGCGCCACTGCTCTCGACGGGAAATCCGGGGGAGCGAAGTGGAGAGATCTCTGTGTGGATGCTCTTTCTTGGAAATGTTTAAAGATCCGATAGAGTGATCTCACCCTCATGCACAGAACGACCTCCGTAATCGCCTGCCTATCGTTCGCTTTGTCGGCTTATGCGCAACTACCCGCCGACCTGATTCTGGTCCACGGAAAAATCCTGACCGTCGATGCGAAAGACTCGATCGCCCAGGCGATCGCCATCCGTGAGGGCAAAATCATTGCCGTCGGTTCGGACGAACAAATTCTTCAACTCGGCAATCCTCAGGCGAGAGTCATCGATCTTCATGGAAAGACCGCGACGCCGGGATTGATCGATACCCACGCTCATCTTGCGGCCGGCGGCTACGAGGAGCTCTACGAAGTCGGTCTCAGTGATGCTGCAACCATCAGCGAGGTGGTCAACCGCGTCCAGACGGCAGCCGCAAAGCTGAAGCCAGGACAGTGGCTCACGGGCGCCGGCTGGGATGAAGGCAAACTGTCGGAGCGCCGTTATGTCCTTGCCTCCGACCTGGACAAGGCAGCGCCGAACAATCCGGTCTGGTTGATGCATACCACCGGACACTATGGTGTCGCCAATCATGAGGCGCTGCGGCTGGCGCATATCAACGCCGAGTCGAAAGACCCGCCGGCCGGGACCATCGACCGCGATGCCCAGGGGGCACCCACTGGCGTGCTCAAAGAAGCAGCTATGGATGCGGTGCTGAAGCTTATTCCGGATCCAAACCCAGAGCAGTTGAGCAACGGAATTCTCCGCATGGTCGATACCCTCCATCGCGAAGGAATGACTGCGGTGAAAGACCCTGACATCGGGCAACCAACCTGGGACGCCTATCGCCAGCTACAGCAGCAGAAGAAGCTGACGGTGCACGTCTGTGTGCTATGGCACGGCGGCACAACGCTTGCATCGGCGCGAGCTGCCCTGACTCGCATTCAGGCGCTCCCCCGGCCGCCCAATTCGTTAGGTGATGGCAACCTGCTCTCCTGCGGAGCCAAGCTCTACATGGATGGAAGTGGAGGCGCACGGACCGCGTGGGTCTATCAGGAGTGGAACAAGAACTCAACTGGCGTGGATAGCGGCAACCATGGCTATCCTGCAATCAATCCCGAGGTCTATCGCCAACAGGTACGTCTCTTTCATCAGGCCGGTGTTTCTGTAGGAACCCACGCTATCGGCGATCATGCCATTGACTGGGTGGTGGATACCTACGCCGAAGTATTGAAGGAGAAACCAACGCCAGGCCTGCGCCACAGCATCATTCATGCCAACATTCCGACCGATCACGCCATCGATACCATGGCCTCGTTGCAAAAGCAGTACGACGCCGCCTACCCCGAGTCCCAACCCGGATTCACCTGGTGGATTGGCGATACCTATGCCGGCAACTTCGGACCGGAGCGGTCACTGCGCTTGAACCCTTTCCACACTTATAGGGAGCATGGGATCGTCTGGGGTGGGGGATCCGACTACTCCGTCACCCCATTACCGGCTCGATACGGCATCTGGGCGTCGGTTCAACGTGAAACCTTGAAGGGCGTCTACGGGAAACAGCCGTTCGGCACCGCGGAGTCGGTGGACGTGCACACCGCGCTTCGTTCCTACACCGCCTGGGCCGCGCGGCAGCTATTTCTGGAAGACAAGATCGGTTCCATCGAACCCGGCAAAGAGGCAGATATCGCCATTTGGGATCAGGACATGTACACCATCCCAACTGCCGAACTGCATAACCTCAAATGCACGATGACCATTTACCACGGGGAAGTGGTCTACCAGAGCCAGTGATGCTCTAAACTTAGAAAATGCAGTACCGCTCGGGTAATGAGATCAGGGAAGCCTTCCTGCGCTTCTTCGCTTCGAAGGGTCACCGTCGCGTCCACTCTTCCTCGCTGGTTCCGGCGAACGATCCCACTTTGCTATTCACCAACGCGGGGATGAACCAGTTTAAAGATGTTTTCCTCGGGGCCGAGCGCCGGGATTACAACCGCGCTACAACATCGCAGAAGGTTGTGCGCGCCGGCGGCAAACACAACGACCTGGAGAATGTCGGCTTCACTCGCCGCCACCATACCTTCTTCGAGATGCTGGGCAACTTCAGCTTTGGCGAGTACTTCAAGCGCGAAGCGATCGCCTTTGCATGGGAACTGGTTACATCGCCTGAGTGGCTCGGACTCCCCAAGGAAAAGCTCTACGTCACCATCTTCAAGGGCGAGGAAGGGATTCCGCGCGACGAAGAAGCCTATGAGCTTTGGCGCGAACATGTGCCTCCTGAACGGATCCATGAGTTGGGAATGAAGGACAACTTCTGGGCCATGGGCGATACCGGCCCCTGCGGGCCATGCTCGGAGATCTTCTATGACATGGGGATCGAAGCATCGGAGACAGGAGAAGACAAGCCATTCGGTGAGGATGAGGCCCGCTACGTGGAGATCTGGAACCTGGTCTTCATGCAGTTCGAACGTGACAAACAAGGAGAACTGCACCTGTTGCCCAAACCTTCGATCGACACCGGCGCTGGCTTGGAGCGCATGGCCGCTGTTCTGCAGGGCAAGGTCTCCAATTTCGAAACCGACTTGTTTATGCCGTTGATCGCTCGTGCAGGCGAACTTACCCAGACCCGCTACGAGGATGGCCGTGCTGCCAGTGACGCGTCCCTGCGCATCATTGCTGATCATTCCCGGGCCGCGACGTTTCTTATCTCCGATGGAGTGCTCCCGGCGAACGAAGGCCGGGGCTACGTCCTGCGCAAGATTCTTCGCCGTGGTATCCGTCATGGCCGGATGCTGGGTCAGGAAGAACCGTTCATGTACCGCATGGTCGACGCGGTTCGGGACGAGATGAAGGCCGCCTATCCGGAGTTGGAGGAGAGCGCCAGCCGTGTCGCCAGGGTGGTGCGGGCAGAGGAAGAACGTTTTGGGCGCACCTTGGCCCTGGCATCGAAACAGCTTGATACCGCCATAGAGCGCGTCCGCAAAGAGGCGGGAGGGAAGCCCCCTATGTTGCCGGGTGCGATTGCGTTCCACCTCTATGAAACTTATGGCCTGCCTCTGGACTTCATGGTGGATGCAACCCGCGACCAAGGCATCGACTTCGATCTGACCGGCTTTGAACTGGCTCTGAGCGAAGAGCAGGTGCGTGCCAATGCCTCCTGGAAGGGGGCTTCGAAGGCTTCCGCCAGCCCGGAGTTCCGCACTTTACCCAAGACGGTCTTTGAAGGCTACCGGCAGCTGACTTCACAGCATTGCGAAGTGCTCGCCATTGTAAGAGATGGCGTCGGCGTGCCCAGGGCAAATGCCGGCGAGACCGTTGATGTCGTGCTCGATCACACCTCGTTCTATGCTGATTCCGGCGGCCAGGTGGGCGATACCGGCTGGCTCTATTCTGACGACCACAACACGATTGTTGGTGACGTTCTTGGTTGTAAGCAGCCAGTGCAGGGTGTTCGCGCGCATAAGGTCCATCTGCGGCAGCCGATCGAGCTGGCCAGCTTTGTCGACACCGTCGTGGATGCTGAAACCCGTTCCGCGATTCGTCGCAATCACACCGGCACCCACCTCTTGCACGCTGCTCTGCGCGAGGTTCTGGGTAAACACGTGAAGCAGGCGGGTTCACTTGTCGATCCCGAACACTTGCGCTTCGATTTCTCTCACTTCACCGGAGTTGCTGACCAGGAGTTGGCGGAAATCGAAGAGATCATCAATCGCCAGGTGTTGGCCAATACCAAGGTGGAAACACTGGAAGATGTTCCCATCGACGTGGCCGTGAACGAATACCATGCCATGGCTCTATTCGGTGAGAAGTACGGCGAGAAAGTCCGCGTAGTGAAGATCGGCGATTTCTCTACAGAGCTCTGCGGCGGCACGCACACCGGCGCCAGCGGAGAGATCGGGTTAGTGAAGCTGCTCAGCGAGGGCGGTGTTTCTTCTGGAGTTCGCCGGGTGGAGGCTGTCACCGGATTGGGTGCGCTCGGCGAATTTCGCCGCGGCCTGCAGGCCGCGGAGTTGCACAACAAGCTCTCGGCGCAGGAAGAAGAGATCAAGAAGTTACGCCGCGATCTCGACCAGGCACGGATGAAGTCCGCCTCAACCTCGGTCGCCTCAGCTGCTAACCAAGCTGCGGTCGTGGAGGGAATTCAGGTTCTGGCACAGAGGGTTGATTCGCTGGATCGGGGGCAGTTGCGCACGTTGGTGGACAATCTTCGCAACAAGCTCGGGTCGGGAATCGTCGTTTTGGGGTCAGCACAGGAGGATGGCAAGGTCGCTCTGATCGCCGGAGTTACCAAGGATCTGACCGATCGTGTCCCCGCCGGAAAAATCATCAACCTTCTCGCGCCCAAGGTAGGCGGCAAAGGCGGCGGTAAGCCAGATACGGCAGAAGGCGGAGGCAGCGATGTCTCCGCTCTGAATGCCGCCTTGGCCAGCGCTCCCGATGTGATCCGTGAACTGCTAGGAAAGACAGCCCTTAGCGTCTAAACTCCTTAGCGTTTAAACCCCTTAGCGTCTAAACCAATGATCGGGTGCCCCATCCTTCGCGCTCTTGGCGAAGGGTGGGATAACAGAATGTGCGGGAGAAGGGCCTCGGGTGGAGAGCCGTTGTATCCCACCCTTCGCCAAGAGCGCGAAGGATGGGGCACCCGACATCTGTTCTAGCGCAACGAAGAAAGCCGGTGATGAACTTAGGTTTCATTGCTGGTCGCAACTTGCGAACCTATAATCGGGTTAGCTCTGGCGTGCGGGTTTCGGGTCCGCTCCAAAACTATGCTCCCTGCCGCGGGTTTGCTCCGTGCGTTCTGCTCTCGAAGCCGGGTGACCCCGGTTTGGCAGGCGTGCGCCGCTTGCGGGCTGGTCCTTCTTGGTTCTCTGACTGCGCCCGCCCGCCAGGTCACCCGGTTAACCCCGTTTGACCAGGCACAGCATCTACGCCAGGCACTCGAAGATCGTCCAGAGTCTCAACGCACCCGGGCCGCTTATGAGCGGGTGCTCGATGCTTATCGCGCCGTCTACCACAACAATCCCGCAGCGCCCAAAGCCGATGCCAGCGCACTGGCTGTCGCTCAGCTGTTGACGGAAGAGGGCAGCCTCTTCTCCGAGCCCAAAATGCTGCATGACGCCATGGGCCAGTATGCATTTCTTCGTGTGCAGTACCCCGGCAATCGCTACGGCGCGCTCATTGCCGAAGGCGAAAAGCAGACTCGCCAGGAACTGAACAAGCTCCAGCATGTCTCGGTGCGGACGCAGCACAACGCAGTCCTGGCCGCTGCCATTGGGTCACAGCAAACCTACAGTGCCCCAGCCATGACACCCCCACCCATCCAGCCACAGCAGGTGCAGGCGCCTTCGCGGCCTCCTCCTGCGATGACACCGCCTGCAATCCAGCCACAACAGGTCCGGCCTCCTCCGGCGATGACGCCAGCTGCCACACAAACCTATGTTCCGCAATCCGGGCAGGTCTCTCTGGTGAGCGGAATTCGCCACTGGTCAACTCCGGTGTACACCCGCATCGCGATTGACCTGCAGGACCAGGTACCTTACCAGGCCGCTCGAGTGCCCGGTCCTGATCGCATCTTTTTCGACCTCTACGGCGCGCGCCTGGCGCCGGAGTTGAACGGCAAGTCAGTCGAAGTCGTCGACGACGGATTCCTCAAACGCATCCGCATCGCGCAGTTCTCCAACAATGTGACTCGTATTGTGCTGGATGTAAGTTCGGTTTCTGACTACTCCGCCTTTTTGCTTCCCAATCCCTGGCGGCTGATCATTGATATCCATGGCCTCAAGCCGGGTGCGACGCCCACTACGAACCTGGCGAGCCTTCCTCCTGCTGCCGCACCAGCCGTCGCCGCCAAACCTCCGGTCGTCAACACTCCGCAGCCGGCCGCTGTCGCCAGTGCGGCCGCTGGACCGCGCTCCGGTAAGCAGGAAATCGCAGCCCTGGGTCAACAGCCCAATCGCGTGCAGGCCACCGACCATCCCACCACGAAACCCATCGTATCCGCAGTTGCCGGCACCGTTCCCGCGCCCCAGCCGGACGATGGATCCTTAGCTTCGACGCCGGAGCCAGTCACCCGCCGCAAAAAGCCAAGCCCGGTCCATCCCGCAGTTCCAAGCTCCACTGACGATGACGATTCTGTTTCTCCGCCCACGCATGAAGCCACCCCGACTGCTGCCGGCGAGCGCTCCCTGGTGCGCACACTCGGTCTGAAGATTGGCCGCATCGTCATCGATGCTGGCCATGGCGGGCATGACTCCGGCACTACTGGACCGGGTGGCATTGAAGAAAAAGAGGTGGTGCTGGATGTGGCGCTACGTCTGGGCAAGCTCCTCAAGCAACGCCTCGGCGCCGACGTAATCTACACCCGCGACAACGACACATTTATTCCGCTCGAGACGCGCACGGCCATCGCCAACAAGGCCCAGGCAGATCTTTTCCTTTCCATTCATGCCAACTCCAGCCCGGACTCATCCGCTCGCGGAGTCGAGACCTATTACCTCAACTTCACCACTTCTCCCGATGCGCTCGAAGTAGCCGCTCGTGAGAACGCCGTTTCTGACGAGTCCATCCACGAGCTGTCTGACCTGGTGAAGAAAATCACCCTCAAAGACAAAATCGACGAATCGCGCGAGTTTGCCGTCGATGTGCAGAAGTCGCTCTATGACGACCTGGAGGAGGGAAACCCGGGCATGCGTGATCGCGGCGTTAAAAAGGCTCCCTTCGTGGTACTGATCGGCGCCAATATGCCGTCGATCCTGGCCGAAATCTCTTTCCTCACCAATTCTGCCGACGCGCGCGAGCTGCAGCAGCCGGCGTACCGCGAGCGCATTGCCGAGTCGCTGTATCGCGGTGTTTCGAGATACATCAGCGGCCTGAGCGGCGTTCGTCTCGCGCAGAGCGGCGGTCATCCCAATGGCAACTGAGGTCAATTCGACACGAGGTTGAGAAATGCTCTAGTCTCTCAGAAGGTGCGTATGCTTCGTGCCCTTCCGGCCTCGATTCTTTCCCTCTCTCTGTTGCTATTGCCGGCGTTCGCCAAACCGGCCTCGCCGTCACCCCCAACCGCAGCCCAGTCATTGTTGCCCAGCGAATTTGCCGGTTGGAGCCTGAGTGCGCCCGCTCAGGAAAATACCGCGCCCGAAGCAGCCGATGCCGCCAACGCCGCAGTACTGAAGGAATACGGATTCCAGCAATTCGCAACCGCTCAATACACCAACGGAGACAACAAGCTCCACGTTCGCGCTATCCGCTTTCAGGATGCAAGCGGCGCCTTCGGAGCGTTCACTTTCTTCCGCCGTGGGGGCAGCATCGCAGAGCAGATTGGACGGAGTGCTGCCTGGGACGGAAGCCATGTTCTGTTCTGGAACGGCGCCACCCTGGTGGATGCGACCCTGGATAAGGTCAGTCCCATGACTGCCTCGGAATTGCGCGAGCTGGCCAAAGATCTGCCCCAGCCGCCGGGTTCGGCGAATATTGCTCCTCCTCTGCCCGGCTATCTGCCCCGCGCGGGTCTAGATACTGATGTGACCCACTACGCACTGGGACCGGAAGCTTATGCCCGCACCGGCGGCGTGCTTCCCGCCGCGTTGGTGGACTTCGCGTCCAGTGCCGAAGCCGTGACTGCCCATTACTCCAATCGTGACGGTGACGGGCAAGTGACGCTGCTGATTTATCCCACGCCGCAGTTGGCAGCAGCCCGCCTGCGCGATATTGACGCCTTCCTCAAGGCTGGGAATGGCAAATCCACCTGGCCACAGCCCCTGGCGGAGAGCCATCCCGACTCTTTGCTCACCCGCCGTAGCGGGCCCATTGTGGCTGTCATCAGCGGATCGCTCCCGCCCGCGACCGCGCATAAGCTGCTCAACCAGATCAACTACCAGGCCGACGTGGTCTGGAATAACCCCCAGGGCTACATCAGCGACGGTTCCAAGGTCGCACGTCTCATCCTTGGCATCTTTGCCCTTACAGGCATTCTAGGGGGCGCTGCGATCCTCCTGGGCCTCTTCCTGGGGGGTGGACGAGCCATTTATCGGGTACTCCGCGGCAAGCCCGCCTCAGCTTTCCAGGAAGAGACCGAGTTCATCCGTCTCAATCTGGAGGACTAGCACCAGTGGTTCCGGGCCAGGGGGTTACCCCTTTGCGACCGGCGATCTGCTTTTAGAAACTTGAACCAGTAAGAGTGCACCCCAACTCCTAAGTAGCCGGATTGCAGCGGCTTGGGGCCCCACGCAGGTCGCCGAAAACCGGCCTCGGATTGTGCCATATCAAAACCGCCTTAGTCATAAGTTTTTCATAAATAAGGGCTTATCCGGACCCGGATTTTGCCTTGACACCCTCGGGAGGCAACCATAAGATTTCGCCAGAAAGTTCTGATGGCTTTGCCTCCGTTGGAACTATTCTCCCTAGAGAAGAGGCCGCCCTGTTGCCGGGTGGCCTTTTCGTTTTCCCTCTGCGCCATTTCTGACCCTTCTTTACGCGTAGCCGGACCCTAGATACAATTAGACAAGGTACGTGCAAACGGGCCGCGCCGACGTAGCTCAGTTGGTAGAGCAGCTGATTCGTAATCAGCAGGTCATCGGTTCAAGTCCGATCGTCGGCTCCATCAACTTCGCCCCTCCGCAAAAGCACACAAGTGCAAAGGACTCAAGCATTTCCTTTCCTTGTTCCCGCATCGAGTTTGGTACCTGCTTATCCACTGTTTTTTTGCTCTACACCTTGCGGTGTCGTTGAGGCGCTCCGCATAATCGCCACAGAAGCTGAGGTGTGAGGGTGACGGCCTCCAACGATCACATCACTGTTACCCATTACAACCGGGAAGACGTACTTCGGATATTGCGTATCCGCCTCCAACAACTTTCTTCCTGGGAGCGTTCCGGGCTCATCAACCAAAGCGATACTTACTCGTTTCAAGACCTGGTTCAGCTGCGCAAACTGCGCGATCTTCGTGCCATGCGTCTCTCCGTGGCCAACATTCGCGCCTCGATTCATGCCATGCGGCAGGTTTCCGGTGTGGCCAACCCTTTGCTCGAGGCCAGTGCGGTTCGCAACGGGACCCGGCTAGCCTTTCGCCTTAGCGGTGCAATGATGGAGCCGATCGCTCGACAATTCGTATTCGATTTTGACTCTCCGCGACATAGCCAGCTGGCGGAGGTCAGTTCCGCCGCCAGCCATCAGGCGGCGCGCGACTCCCGCGTGCAGGGGCTCTTTTTCGAAGCTGTGCGCTTGGAAGAGCGAGGCAAAACGCAGGAGGCCATGGCCCACTATGAAGCAATTCTGGCACTTGATAGTGCGCATGCCCCCGCCTGCATCAACCTGGGCACAATCCAATACAACCAGCGCCGTTTTATCGATGCGGAAGCGCTCTACCGGCGCGCCACGGAAGCTGACCCGAAGTACGCCTTAGCCTTCTTCGATCTGGGCAACGTGCTCGATGAGCTGCAGCGTCTTCCTGAGGCAATCGAGGCCTACACCACCGCCATCCGCCTGGTTCCGCACTACGGCGATGCCCACTATAACGTCGCTCTCGCCTACGAACGAATCGGCGATCGGCGGTCGGCCTTGCGCCACTGGACTACCTACATCAAGCTCGATCCGATCGGTCCCTGGTCGAATCACGCTCGCGTCCAGGCGCGCAAAATTCTGGAGCGGGAGAAGTTGTCCATCGTGCACCGCGGCTCCTCCGTACTTCACGATCACCATTTGCTGCGTGTCCGGCCTGTTCCCCGATTGCTTGCAGTTCCCAAGCCAATGTTGCCGATGTAGAGCGCTGGACAGCCACGCATGGAAGCGAATAGCTTATTCCCGTGACTGATTCCGTGCTTGCTTCACAGCCCGCTCCTCCACTTACCCTGCTGTCGGAAGACGAACAACTCTTTCGTGCCACGGTGCGCCAATTTGCTCAGGAAAATATTGCGCCCTTGGTTCGCACCATGGATGAGCAGCAGCATTTTACCCCCGAGTTGATTCCGCAGCTGTTCAACCTCGGTCTGATGGGCATAGAGATTCCCATCGAATACGGTGGTTCGGGAGGAACCTTTTTCGAGGCGATTCTGGCCGTCGAAGAAATCTCTGCCGTCGACCCGTCCGTGGGTGTATTGATCGATGTACAGAACACGCTCTGCATCAATGCCTTGCTGCGTTGGGCCACTCCAGAGCAGAAAAAGGCTTATTTGCCTCGGCTCGCCACCGATACCGTCGGGGCATATGCATTGAGCGAAGCCGGTTCGGGTTCCGACGCATTCGCACTGCAAATGCGGGCCGAGAAGCGTGGCGACTGTTACCTGCTAAACGGGCAGAAGCTGTGGATCACCAACGCCCGCGAGGCCGGGCTCTTCATTGTCTTCGCCACTCTGGACCCGGCTGCCGGCTACAAAGGCATCACCGCGTTTCTGGTCGACAAGCGCACGCCCGGGTTTTCTCTTGGCAAGAAGGAGGACAAACTCGGCATCCGGGCTTCGTCTACTTGCGAGATCATTCTGGAAGACTGCAAGCTGCCCGCGGCCAATGTGCTGGGCGAGCCAGGCAAAGGCTATAAGATCGCCATCGAGACGCTGAACGAAGGCCGCATTGGCATCGGCGCCCAGATGCTCGGGCTAGCCCAGGGAGCATGGTCCCATGCAGCCCGTTACGCGTTCGAACGCAAGCAGTTTGGCAAAGCGATTGGGGAATTTCAGGCCGTCCAGTTTTCGCTCGCCGAAATGGCTACGGAAATCGAAGCGACAAGGTTGATGGTTTACAACAGTGCCCGCCTGAAAGACAACGGTCTCGGCTTTTTAAAAGAGGCTGCCATGTGCAAGTACTTCGCCTCCCAGGTGGCCGAGCGCGTCGCCAGCCAGTCTGTTGAGGTCTTTGGCGGTTACGGGTTTGTTAAGGATTATCCAGTGGAGAAGTATTACCGGGACGCCAAGATTGGGAAAATCTACGAAGGCACGTCCAACATGCAGCTGGCAACGATTGCCAAGCTGATGCTCGGGAATCACTAGTCACTGCTCTTTGAAATGCGCTCATAGGGGCGGACGGAGCGGGGACTCGCGCGACGAATCTTAACATCCGAGTCGTGGATTCAGCGATGAGTCATCGCCCTTCCCTTGTCATCCCGAGCGCAGCCGAGGGATCTGCAGTGCGCCTTGCCCCGATGCAAAAATCCCGGAAATTCAGCCGGTGTTGCGCAACCCGGCCGCGATTCCGTTGATGGTTGCGGAAAGCGCGCGATTGATGGCGTCTGAATCATCTCCGGCACGCTTGCGCCGCAGCAGGTCGACCTGGATCAGACTGATCGGATCCACGTAAGGATTCCGCAAGCGAATCGAGCGAGCGAGAACCTGGTTGTTCTCCAGCAATTCTGACTGTCCGGTAATCGCCAGGATGCTGCGCCGGGTGCGATGGAACTCAGCTTCGAGCTTGGCAAACACTCGATCGCGAATTTCTGTATCGGTAACCAGCGAAGCGTAAAGCTGGGCAATGCCGAAATCCGATTTGGCGAGAGCCGTTTCTACATTGCGGATCAGGTCAATGAACAAAGGGAATTCGCGTGCCATAGTCGAAAGGATCGCGGCGCCCCCCGGTTTCTCCGCATAGTGCTCAAAGGCATGCCCAACCGCGAACCATGCGGGTACGAGCTGCCGGCTCTGCGTCCAGCCAAAAACCCAGGGGATCGCGCGCAGATCGGCCAAGCTGCGGCGCCCGCCACGGCGCGACGGCCGGGAGCCGATCTTGGCATGCTCCAATTCCGCTACCGGTGTCGCTTCTTCGAAATACTGCAGCACTTCGGGATCATCGAGAATGTGTTCGCGATAAAAAGAGAACGCCACATCCGACAATTCCGCAAAGGCCGATTCCCATTCCGGTGCGAGAACGCCGGTGAAGTGTCCCTGAGGATTGCGGGCGTTCGGACGCGCCAGCGCGTCCAGAGACGCCGCGATCATGAGCTCCAGATTGCGCTCGGCGAGAATCACATCGGAGTACTTCCAATTCAGCACTTCTCCTTGCTCGGTAATCCGGATCTGACCAGTAAAAGCGCCCATAGGCTGGGCATAGATGGCACGGTGGGTAGGGCCGCCGCCGCGGCCTACCGTGCCGCCGCGGCCGTGAAATAGCCGCAACCGCACCCCGCTCTCGTCCGCGACCTGGTGCAGAGCGCGGTGGGCGCGAAAAATCTCCCACGTGCTGGTGAGCATACCGCCGTCTTTATTGGAGTCGGAATATCCCAGCATGATCTCCTGCGTGTTTCCCCAGGAACTCAGCAGCTCACGATAGCTGGGCGACTGCCACAGCTCGCGGCAGATGACCGGCGCGTTCCGCAAATCTTCAATGGACTCAAACAAGGGAACGGGCATCAAGCCGGGATCGGCGCCGCTGCCCTCCACCCGCACTCCGCCCAGGCGTGCGAGCCAAAGCACGTTCAACACATCTTCCGTGCTTGCCGCGCCGCTGATGACGAAATGGCGTATTGCTTCCGGCGTGGACGAAGCCTTCAGTTCGGCAATCGCGCGAAAAGTATCGATCACATCGGCGGACGCCGCAGAAAGCGGTGCGGGCACTGTTGAGGCGCGTTCCGGGTCACACTTCCAGGCTCCCGCCTCTTCGAGCGCTGCGGCAAGCAACCGCGCATGCTGACGAATATCGAGCGTCTGCAAGTGAAGGCCGTAAGTGCGTACTTCGAGGATCAAGGGATCAATCAATGCCTGGGCGAGACGGGGACCACGGTTCTCCACCAGGCTGGTGTGCACAATTTCGAGATCCTCGAGAAACTCCTGTGCCGACTTGTATGGGGGTAAGCCGGCTAACGTCGAGTCCAGAGCCAACGGCAGGTTTTGCGAGGATTGGCTGACTCCGGCGAGGCGCACCCGGATACAGCTGAGAAAACGCCGGTAATACTCATACTCGTAGCGCTCTCCGAAGGCTTGTTGCCCGGTGGTGTTGAGGGAATCGAGATAACCTTGCAGCCGCTGCTCGAGCGCCTCGCTAGTCGGCGCCTGCTGCGCCGAGGTGGTAAGCAGATCGAGAGTCAGGCCCAGCTGCTGCTGATAGTGCTTGAGCAGATGTTCACGCGACATCTGCAGCGCCTCTCGCGTGACCTGCGGGGTCACGTAGGGATTGCCGTCACGGTCGCCGCCAATCCACGAACCAAAAGAGAGCAGTATCGGCATCTGGGAAAGGCTGAGTTGGACACCATACTCCGACTCAAACGCCGCCGCGACTTCGGCATAAAGACCGGGAAGCGTGGCATAAATGGATGCGTCGTAGTAATCGAGGCCCATGTTGACCTCGTCTCGAACCGTGGGCCGGCGGGTCCGGACCTCGTCCGTTTCCCACAGCGCCGCGATCTCGGCGGTCAGGCTTTCTTCGAACAGTTCCAACTGCTCGTCGGAAAGCGGAATGCGATCGAGCTGCTCCAGCAGATCGGCGATGCGCCGCCGTTTGAACATGACGACCCGTCGTGCCACCTCGGTCGGATGCGCGGTAAAAACCGGGATAATCGAGATTGATCGCAGCCAGTCGACGGCTTCTTTGGCCGGGATGCCCGCAGCGCGCATGACTCGGAGTGTTCCGCGGAGGGAACCGCGCTGCACTTCACCGGAAAGCTGCAGGGAGAGCCGGCGGCGCTTGCGATGGTTGGTTTCGGCCAGATTAATCAGCTCGAAGTAAAAAGCAAAAGCCCGCGCCAGGCGATAGGCCTGCACCAGGTCCAGGGAGTGAACGCTGCCCAGGGCCGCGGCAAACGGCTGCGCCGCTTCGGTTTCGGGGGGTGCGCCCTCCTGAGCTTCGCGGCGGCGAATTGCGATCTGGCGCAGCTCTTCCACTTCGGCAAAGAGCTTTTCGCCGGCCTGCTCGCGCAGCACCTGGCCCAGCAGCATGCCCAGGGAGCGCACATCGCGCCGCAGCGGTGCTTCTTTAATGTCGCCCTTGCGCGCCTCAAGTTCAGCCAGGCGAAGGGACCAGCTTTCTGGTTTCCAGAGCAGTGTCATTCCTTCTGATTATGCAGGATGCGACTGGCAACCATAATGGAACTTTTGAATCATCTGTCTTATTCATGATGAGAGTGATGCAGGTGAATCCATCGACCCAGGCGCCGACGCTGATCGCGGCCGAGCTGCCTCAACCGCAGCCCGCTGCAGGCGAAGTCCTGATTCGTGTCCGCGCTGCTGGAGTAACACCCACGGAGTTGGGCTGGTACCCGACCACTCACGCGAAGGATGGAACACCGCGCAACGACGCAGTGCCCGGTCATGAATTCTCCGGCGAAATCGCTGCTCTGGGGGAGAACGCGAGCGGTTTCGAAGTTGGCCAGGAGGTATACGGTCTGAACGACTGGTTTGCCAACGGCGCAACCGCCGAGTTCTGTGTCACCCAGCCGGCAAGCATCGCGCCAAAACCAGCCACGCTCACCCATGAGGAAGCGGCCACGGTCCCGATCGGAGCGTTGACCGCATGGCAGGGACTGCTGGAGCGGACAAAGATACAGAGTGGGGAGCGGGTGCTGGTGCATGGCGCTGCCGGCGCCGTCGGCATTTTTGCCGTGCAACTCGCCCGCCTGCATGGCGCCCACGTGATTGCGACCGCGTCATCTCGCAACTTGAAGCTGGTAGCGGAACTCGGCGCAGCCGAAGTGATCGACTACCATGCGTCTCGCTTTGAAGAGCAGACGGAGAAGGTCGACGTAGTGTTCGATGGGGTAGGAGGGGAGACCCTCGACAGGTCGTGGGGCATGCTCAAGCCCGGCGGCAGGCTGGTGACGATCGTAGATCAGCGCAATAAAGACGCCTTCTTCATCGTCGAGCCCAATCAGAAGCAATTGGTCGAAGTGGGGAAACTGCTGGATACCGGAAAAATGAAGACCCTTGTCGGAGCGGTGGTTCCGCTGGCGGAAGCGTCGAACGCCTATAGCGGAGGCATCGCAAAGACAGGCAGACCCGGGAAAGTGGTGGTGTCGATCATGCGCTGACGGGAGCGGCAGACTTGACCTCGATCGTTCTTGCAACCCTGGCCACCCGCTCATAAGACTGCAGTCGTGCTTCGGGATCAAACGTATCAGTCACCACGATCAATTCGTCGGCGCCAGTCTCGCCCACCAGTTTTTGCATTCCCGCTTTCACGGTTGCGTCCGAACCAACAATAGCGGCGCCCAATTTGCTCTCAACCGTTGCCCGCTCCCATTCCTGCCAAAGGGGCTCCATGGAATCCACTGGTGGCAATAGCTCCACCGGCCGATTACGGATCAATTGCAGAAAGCGCTGCTGCGGGGTGGTGAACAGCCGGCGAGCTACGGCATCCGTCTCTGCCGCAATGACAGGTACCCCGACCATAAGGTGCGGTTGGCGCAGCGTCGTACTCGGTTGAAAACGGTCGCGGTACATCTGCGCGGCTGTATACAAATAATCCGGCGCGAAGTGCGCAGCAAAAGCAAACGGCAGACCCAACATCGCTGCCAGTTGCGCGCTGAACCCACTGGAACCCAGTAAGGTAATGGGCACGTTGCTCCCTTGCCCGGGAATGGCCCGGACCACCTGGCCTGGCTTCTCGGGCCCAAGGTAAGTCCGCAATTCCTCTAACAATGCTGGAAAGTCGTCACCGCTTTGATTCAAGTCCCGGCGAAGCGCCCGCATGGTGGAGAAGTCGCCACCTGGAGCCCGTCCCAGCCCAAGATCAATCCGCCCTGGATAGATTGCATCGAGTGTCCCAAACTGTTCTGCCACCACTAACGGTGCGTGGTTAGGCAGCATGATTCCGCCACTGCCTACGCGAATCGTCTTGGTTGCCGCGGCTACATGCCCAATCAGCACCGCTGTGGCCGAGCACGCCAGTCCAGCGATGGAGTGGTGTTCTGCCAGCCAGTAACGACGGTAGCCCAGGCCCTCAACATGTTGGGCCAGTTCCACCGACCGGGCGATCGCGCTGCCCGCCCTCTCTCCAGGTCGCATGCCTACCAGGTCCAGTACCGAAACGGCTAGTTCTTTGTCCATGGAAATTAGATGATCCTTCCCCAAAAGCGACTCAAGCCGATCCCAGAAGCTATCGTTACGTCTAGGCATGATTTCGATTGAGAAAATTCAGCTGCCGGTTCCAGGCATGCACCGGCTAAGGTCAGAGGCGAAGGAAGAAGGCTACGACTTCGTCGAAACCCTGGTGGAAGAGTGGGAGAGCGCCCGCAATCGTTTCGATGCGGCCGGAGAAGTCCTGATCGGCGGTCTGGATGAAGGTTTGCTGATTGCAGTGGGCGGTCTCAACTGTGATCCCTTTGCCGGCCGTCCGGATATGGGACGCATCCGGCGCGTCTACGTGAGGCAAGCGTGGCGGAGCCAGGGTATTGGTGGAGCGCTCGTGACTGCGCTCGTCCAAGAGGCGAGTGCTCACTTCAGCTGTGTGCGCCTGCGTGCCGAAAACGCCGGGGCCGCCCGCCTTTACGAACGTATAGGTTTTGCTGCCACACCGGGCCCCGACGCTACCCACACTCTGTTCTTCGACTAGAAAAGCAACTTTGTGGTTGCATGTTTTCTTGGCCCGCACTAATATGCAACTCAGAGGTTGCATGAATGTCGGACACAATTGAGAAACAGATTGAGATTGCCGCGCCGGTCTCACGGGTTTGGCAGGCACTTACAGATTTCCGCCAGTTCGGGGAATGGTTCCTGGTGAAAATGGATGGGCCTTTTGTGGCCGGCCAGCGCGTGGGTGGTCAGATCACTCATCCCGGATATGAGCACCTGCGGATGCAGATCGAAGTGAAGGCAATCCAGCCGGAAACCCTTTTCTCCTACACGTGGCATCCGTACGCAGTGGATCCGAAGGTGGATTATGAGCAGGAGGAGTCCACGCTCATAGAATTTCGTTTGCGGCCGGCCGTGGTTGGCACGTTGCTCACGGTAACGGAATCCGGCTTTGACAAAATTCCCAGTGCACGGCGGGCGGAGGCCTTCCTTCGCAACGACGGCGGTTGGGCGCAGCAGATGAAGAACATCCAGGCCTATGTCAGCAAAACGGCCTAGCAGTGCGCAGGCGAAGGCGGCAGTCTTTGCTGCGCTGGGAGATGAAACCCGGCTATCGTTGCTTGCCACCTTGTGTGACGGCAAGCGTCATTCGATCGCCGAACTCACCCATGGAACCAGACTCACCCGGCAGGCGGTGACCAAGCATCTGCGCGTGCTCGAGCGGGTACACATCGTGCACGGAGCCCGAGCAGGGCGCGAAAGCCTGTTCACGTTTAATCCCCAGCCAGTGATCGAGATGAAGGAATATCTTGAGCTGGTCGCGAAGCAATGGGATTCTGCTTTGGCGAGATTAAAGGCCTTTGTGGAAAGCGAATCGGAGGAACGTCATGGCAAACAGTTTTAGTAAAGATATTCTCATTCAAGCGCCAGACCCGAAGAGTGCCGCCTCTTTCTACGTCGACAACCTGGGCTTCGAGATCACCGAAGAATCAACCAATATGGTCAGTCTCCATGGGGAACGCATCAACCTGTTCATTGAGCGAGGCCCAACGCTGGGGCCGGTGTTTGAAATCACAGTGGACGATCTGGAAGCAGCCAAGCTCCGGCTGGTGAAGCACGGCTCAAAGATCATCAAGGACGAGCCAAAGTTTCCGCGTTGCTATCTTCAAGATCCGTTCGGATTAATTTACAACCTCACCAGCTAAAGCACGGCTTTTAGAGGGTGAGCAGCCGAGCAAGAAACCTGTGGTTTCTTGCGTTAAAACCCCCTAAGCCATTCTCAACTCAAGCGAGACCACAGCTCGCGGCGGCAGTGAAACCTCCGCCTTGTCGCCGCGAATCGTTACGGGAAGAGGCGCCGGCTTGACTTTGTCAGGCCGATGGAATGTGTTGCCGGCAGTCTTGTCTGCGTGGGTCAGAACGCTGCCCCGCCCTTCGACGATACTTCCGCTAGTCAGCCGAATGTGAGCGGCAACTGCCGACTCCAATGATGGATTCGTCAGGGTCACCGTTAACCTTCGATCCTTGACAGAAGCCGAACCAGAAAGCCCAGGCATCGTCGCAGTGCCGCTGCGCGAGGGAACATTGAGCTCGTCGCAGTGAATGTTCATTTGTGCCACTTGCGATCGCATATGCCCGCGATACATTTCAAAAACGTAATACACCGGAGTGCGCACAAAATTATCACCCTGGGCAAGAAACAAGGAGTGGATACAATTAATCGTCTGAGCTACATTGGCCATCGCAATCTTATCCGCATGGCGGTTGAATACGTCAAACGTGACCGCGGTGTGCAGCGCATCACGCAAAGTGAGCGGCTGGCTCAACAGGTACGCCGGCGCGATTTCCTCTCCAGCCCGATACCAAACTCCCCACTCGTCTACCACCAATTTGGTGTGGTGCTCGGGATCGTACTTGGCGATCGCCTCCCAGTGCTGTTTGATGACCGTCTCGGTTCGCATGCCCTCGCGGAGTACGTCATACCATCCTGGAGCATCGAAGGTGGCTACCTTCTCCGGAGTGTTTCTGAAATCCGTGTAGTAGTGCACCGACAACCCATCGACCCGCGAGCGGTGACCACCCTGCATGGCGTCGAAGAAGCCGGTTGTCCAGCCCAAATCTAAATCCTTGGAATGGCCGCGTGGGCCTACGGCCACTAGAAACGGCTTAGGAGCATAGGCGGGGAACTGGGTAACGAATCGCCGGTACAGCGTTGCGTATTCGGTCGGCGTCATGTCTCCGCCACAACCCCATGACTCGTTGCCCACACCCCAATACTGAACCCCGAAGGGTTCTTTGTCTCCATTCTGCTCTCGTTCGTTTGCCAGTGAGACCGTGCCCGCAGGAGCGTTGCAATACGACACCCAATCGTGGAATTCCCGGGGCGAGCCCGAGGCCATGTTTGCGGCCAGGTAGGGTTCCGCGCCGCACAGCCGGCACAAATGCATAAATTCGTGAATACCAAACTGGTTGGTCTCTGTAACGTCCACGCCTTTCGGCGCGGATGCCTGCCAGTAGTTATAAGTGCGAGGACGCTTTGCCGGATCGCCAATGCCATCGCGCCAGTGATAGCCGTCGGCGAAACATCCCCCGGGCCAACGGTAGTTGGGCACTCCTATGCGCTTCATGTCATCCACGAAGCGCGCTCGAATGCCGTCGATATTCTTGACCTTCGAGTTTCGACCAACCCAGATACCGTCATAGATCACCCCGCCGAGATGTTCAATGAATTGGCCATACAAATGAGGACTGATTTCAGCGCCTGCAGTCGGGGCTGTGATCTCGATATCGGCGTCCGCCGCCAGGACCGGTTGAACACCTGCGGCGACTCCAGCGGACACGTAGGCGCAACCACGAAGGAAGCTTCGGCGATCCATCACGTCAGAGTACTCCTTGACCAATTCAAGAGAAAACTATCTTCCGCACTCCGTCGCGCACCGTTCCCCACGCTGGGCTATCCGGATCAACCACATCGAAATGGTCGGCGGAAGGGAGGATACTGACGGTGACCTGGCCGCCTTGCCGCCGCGACATCTCGGCCCATCGTGATGGCAGCTCAGCCGGAATCTGATCGTCTGCCGTCCCCTGAATCAACAGCTGTGGCACCTGGAACGGCAGAAGATCCCCTGGATTGGCAGCTTTGTAACGCTCCGGCAGATCACCTGGTTTGCCGCCCATCAACGCATACACCTCTTGCTTGTCGTGGGCAAAGGTGAAGTATCCCGACAGATCAATCGTCAACCGTAAATCGACCGCACCCGCCAAGGCGATTGCGCCGCGCAGTGGTACTTGTGGCCGTGGCTGATAGATTTCGCTGTGGGGATCAATGTGATGCCTGCCCGCTACCCAGAACGCCAGGTGGCCCCCGGCTGAATGACCCATGGTGATCACTCGCGACAGATCCAACGGATAGCTTTTCGCAAGTGTGGCGGCGAAATCAAATCCCGCGGCCGCGTCCTCGAAAGTTGCCGGCCAGCCTCCGCCTGTCTCGCCTACTCTCCTATACTCAACTGACCAGGTTGCAATCCCATCTTGCTTCAAGGCTCTGCAGAGATACCCTGCGTAGCCGAGGTCGTACTCCGACTTCCACCATCCTCCATGGAAGAAGACCACCAGCGGAACGAGCGACTTGCTTTGCGTCTGGGGGATCCAAAGATCTCCGAATTGATAGGGGCCGGCACCGTAGTGGATGCGATGATCCGCGGTCAGCACCGGCCGGGAAAGGATATCCATCCCTAACTCAGCTCCACCATGATCGGGGTATGGTCCGACGGCCTTTCCTGCGCTCGCGGGCCTCGATCGATCACGCAGCTTTGCAGCCGATCGGCCACTTTGGGAGAAAGCAAAAAATGATCGATGCGAATGCCGCGGTTGTGTTCGAACGCCTGGCGAAAATAATCCCAAAAGGTGAATTGACCGGTCTCGCCAGGATGCAAGGAACGGAATGCATCGGTATAACCGAGATCGAGTAGTGCCCGATAGCGTGACCGCGGCTCCGGCTGGAAGAGCGCGTCGCGGATCCACGAAGAAGGTTTGTGGCAATCGATGTCCTCAGGAATCACATTGAAGTCACCGCCCACCAGCACCGGCAGATCTTCTTTTCGCCAAGCGCTCATTTTTTCGAGGAGCCTGTCCATCCAGGCTAGCTTGTAGGCGAATTTTTCAGTGCCTACGGGGTTTCCGTTGGGGAGATAGATATTCACCATGCGAATGCCCTCGATAGTCATCTCCAGATAACGTGCATGGCTGTCCGCTTCATCCCCCGCGAGCGTTGTGCTAATGGTCTCCATCGGGTAGCGCGACAAAACCGCGACCCCGTTGTAGGACTTCTGGGTCACTGCCACGCTCTCATACCCGAGCGCCTGAAATACCAACGCCGGAAACTCGGTCGCTTTGAGTTCCTGCAGCAGGAGCACATCTGGCTGCTGTAGCTTGATCCACGCGGTCACATGATCGATCCGGGCGCGAATCGAATTAACATTCCAGCTGGCAATTTTCATGCTTACCACCGTCTCACATCATGCAATCCCTGACCAGCTATGATCAGGGCGAAAGGCTCCGCGCTATGTTTGTTCCCCGACCGATCGGCTTTGTCAGTAGCCCCTACAACGATACAAAACAAATTCCGAAAGGTCTGCACACGAAACATGAAGCAGAGGGCGTCCTTAGGATTCTGCGGGAATTCGAAGTCGGACTCACCGATATCGAGGGTTTCTCTCACCTCTTTGTTCTCTGGGAGTTCGACCGATCGCACGACGTTGACCTGATCGGCACGCCGCCCTTCGACGATCGGCCTCACGGAGTGTTTGCGACTCGATCTCCCCGCCGGCCCAACCCGATCGGGCTTACGGTCGTCTCGTTGCTTCGCCGCGAAGATTGCATGCTGCATGTGCGCGGGGTTGACATGCTTGATGGAAGTCCCATTCTCGATATCAAGCCCTACCTGTCGAGTGTTCCGGTGGAGACGCTTCGCCGCGGTTGGTTGGGAGAAGTAGAGCTACGGCGAGGCATTTAGCGTCTTTGAGCTCTATCCCGTCACCAATCGCCGGGTGCCCCACATCCCCGATTTCCTGTTTAGTTTCGTGGGTTCCCTGAACTTCATGCGCCTTTCCTTAAAGAAAGGCGCATAGGTGGTCCTGTCCAGAGCTGCGTACAGGAAATGCGGGGCATCTCGCTCGTTTTTCGCGAGATGTGGGATACCACATGCCCTCCCCTCAAGCCTGTTGAGGGCTACGGGAAAGTTGCTCGCAGGGGCTTATTTCGAAGCTGTTTCCGCGACCGCTGGTTTCTGATTAACGACTGCACTGTTAACCCACGCGGTCTTGCCCTTCAACCATTGCGGATCCTTGAACTCCCAGGCCACTCTCGGTTGCTGTGCATCTCCGTGGACGGTGCCGCTGGCAATGCGGGTCTTACGCCCTGCGAGCATCTCGAACTTCGACGGCGTGGCGCCCCCACTCGCGCCAGGGGTAAACGAGATCGTCATTCCCTGGTTAGCAACCTCACTCGCCCCCGCGTAGTGCAACTTCTCAATGGACCACGTACCGTTGCTTAAGGTAGCGTCGATGGTCACGGTTCTGCCAGGGAAATGATCGTCTTTATCGAGAATCGTCGCATGGTCGCCGGTGACCGTCTGCACGTGTAAGGTGCGTTCCAGGCCGTCCTCGGCCTTTAACTTCCATTCAGCGGCGGCAGTCAAGGTTTTTGGCGCACTGGTCGTTGTCCATTGCTGTCCGGGGCCGGCAAAGACGGCGATATCGACGTCCTGAGAGACAGCTCCCCGATACGCGACAAAGAATGGCGGTTGGCTGATCTCTGTCCAGACGTCAGCAACACTGACTGCGCTGCCAATCTTAAGCGCTGTGCCTTCGGCAGCGACCGCCGAGCGGGTGCGATACACAAGGACCGGTGGTTCGAGACCGGCGGGTGAGCTTCCGCCACCCCGCTCACTAATGTCTGAGCCCTGGATGAACTGCCACGACACCGGCTGGCCTGTGTGATCGACAAACCGCAGCAGGTAAGTAGCACCCTTGCCTTCATTCGCGGGGCGGTCGAGTTGCATCGTGGTGAGGTAGGCTTCGGCCCCTGAACGCTTGTCGATGTCAACCATCCCCTGCTGGTTAGCGTAGTGGACGCGTTTGCCTGTTGAGCGCTCGGTAAGCACTGCTTCGTAGAGAGGCGTTGTCCCGCCTGCAGGATCGACGTAAAGTTCGATCATCGTATAGGGCAGCTCCGGGCCTATCCACTGAATAAACTGCTCCGGCCAGTGCCGATAGATGATTTGTTCAGGAGGGACGGGGGCGGGAAGCTGCGCCAGCATGGTGGCCGCACTGCCGAGAAGAAGCGAAATCGTAAGTGCTTTGAACATAATGTCTCCTTAGAAGGTGTAGCGGATACCGAATTCCACCCGTCGCGCTGCTTCGGCGGCCAGTGGCTGCGTAAATGTGGGCGAGCCAACCACGCTTCCCACGGTGGTCACGTTGGTGTGGTTAAGAAGGTTGGCCGAGCGCGCGTTCAGCGTGATGCTCTGGTGCCGGTCGGCTGAGAGACCATGCGAAGGCAGCTGGAAGGTGCGGCTGAGGTTGGTGTCGAGGTGAATGAGGGCCGGCATGGTTCCCACATTTCGTCCCAGTGAGCCATTGAACCCGGTCGTGTTCAGTAGACCAAAAGGCGTCTGGTAAGTGCCGGTCCCCTGCTGTGCCGTGAGCGAAGGCCGGTCGTTGAAAACGCCGTCGCCGTTGTTGTCCATGCCGGTGACGACGTTGTACGGGGTTCCGGAGGAAGCATCGAATTGGCTGGTGAGCGAGAGTCCTCGAGGCAGGCTTAATTGCCCTATGGCGAACAACCGGTGAGTGGACTCCCAAGCAGCACGGGCCGTTTCTCCTTCATCGGAGTAGCTGGACTGGGGAAAGAAGGTAGCTGAGTCTGCATCGGTTTTCAGGTTGAAATATAAGTAACCGATAAAGATGCCGAAGCGCTTGTAGCTGTGTTGATCCGCGCCGACAAACACCACCTGGCCGTGCAGATGACCCGATTGTTCAAACTGGAAGATATTTCTGCCGGGCGCAATCGGGCGTGGCGCGAGTAAAGGATTGAGAGTGCTGGCTGTAACCAAGGGCGCGTTGATATTGCGCGAGCGAAGGGTGTCCCAGGCCTGCCCATCAAAGAGGTTTGCCTGCACATGCCAGTGTTGGGGCAGTTCGCGTTCCACGCCTAGCTGCGCCTGAAAGGACCAGGACTGTCCCAGGTGGGCTGCGAATTGGCGATTGGTCGCGACCGTGATCGTCGACGGAGTAGGCACCAGTGGCTGGGTAAACGACGGCGAGTAGAGTAGCTGCTGGGTCTGGCGCGATCCGTTCAGCCGGTAAGCCTCGGTGGTTACATCCGGCATCACCGGACTTGAGAACAATCCGCCACGCGCATGGATAATCCATCGTTGTTTGCGATCGGGGGACCATGCTATTCCGACTCGTGGAACCAGGTTACCGAAGCTGGCGGGCGAGGTTTGTAGTGCATACCGCAGTCCCAACGCGACCGACAGGTTTGGTTTGATACTCCATTGATCCTGCGCGAACAGTGCCACGCGCCATTGCGCAAACGGGACCAATGGGGTTCCTTGGGTGATGTTGTAGCTAGTGGGGACTCCGCCCGGGAGAGCGAGCAAGGTGCGGCGGTATTGTTCCAGCCCGGAGATCGCAGTTTGTGGCCCATTGTTGTCGAGCGCCGGCGCCAGCCCGCCACCGAAGACAAAGGCGCCGTTGAAGGTGTCAGGATCGTAGTCATGAACCAGCGCGCCCAGCGACATCACTCCGATTTTCAAAGAGTGCTTTTGATGGGTCCACAGGACGTCATCGTCCACTTCGAGATCGCGTTCGCGATTGCGCAGCAGGCCGGCGGTTGCGCCGCCTCCGGTGAAGGCGCCGGCCACTTGCAGGCTGGGAGCGGTCGAGAGCGGTACGTCGCTGGTGCTCTTCCAGGTGAAACCGACGTGGGCCTCATTCAGAAGGATAGGGCTCAACGTGAAGACATCCGTCAGCCGCAGGTTCTGTTCACTGATGGTGCTGTTGTAACCGGCTTCGGCGAGAACCAGGCCACCGCTGCCGACATTGTCGGAGTCATTTACGTTGGCGGAGTACGTGGCCGCCAGCATGTTTCTCGGGTTGAGTTGCCAGTCGGTGCGCACGCTGCCGACCCACAAGCGCTGCGGCGCCGAAACATTTTCGTTCAGCGCCGTCTCATTGTCCTGGCCATCGAGGACCACGGCGTTCACCACGTTGAATTCGTGAATGTCACGTCTCTCCAGGGCGAGAAAGAAATCACTCTTCTGCTTGCGAATCGGACCGCCGAACTCGAATCCATAGCGACGCTTGCCGGCGGGAGTGGCGCTCAGGGCGAACGAGTCTGTTGCGTTCAGCCCTGACTCGCTGTCGGTGAAGAAGAGAGCTCCATGAAACGAGTCGCGGCCTGGCTTAGTGAAGATCTCAACCCGGCCCCCCTGGTAGGGTGGTCGATCATATTCGGCTGAGAACATGTCAGGGTTTACGCGGATCGAAGCGATGGAGGATTTAGGCGGTAGCGTGCTGCTGTTCTGGAATCCATCCACGGTAATGATGGCCTGCCCGGGAGCACCACCGCTGGCGGCGGCGAGCACTTGCAGTTGGCGTTTGAAGTCATCTGGATCATCCGCCATGCCCTGAAGATCCTGGGCATTGAGCGTGTGTGTGCCGGCGCCGTGGTCGGCATCCACGGATACGTCACTTTTTTTTCCCACTTCGACGGTGGTGTGAACATCAGCGATATGCAAATGAATGGTGATGTTTGCCCCGCCGCGGCCGTTCACTCGGGCTTCGGCGAATCCGTCGGCGTGGATGGTGATTTGATACGCACCATTCCCGACGCAACGGAAAAGGAAGGAGCCTTGTTGGTTCGTGGTCGTCTGCTCCGGCGTGGCCGACGGCAAATGGACGTCGGCTCCTACGACTGCAGCTCCGGTAGGATCGAGTACGGTGCCGCTAAGGTTCTTGGATTGGGCCCCGCAGGTTTGTGCTCGCACGTTTCCGCCGACGCCCAACGCTGCGCAAAGGAAGATGCCAGTCCATCGATTCATGTGAGTGCCTCGACTTACAAGCCGAGAATCGCAGCTTGCGCAAGAACAAAACAGTGCAGGTTGTCATCGTAATCGGATGACAACTGTCATGGGCAAATCCGCTCTACCCGATCAAAAGTCTTTCTTCTTCGTTGCTTGAAAACCAATGCTCGGGTGCCCCATCCTTCGCGTTCTTTGCGAAGGGTGGGATAAGCAGAATGCGCGGGGAAGGGCCCCGGGGCAGAGCAGTGGTATCCCACCCTTCGCAAGAGCGCGAAGGATGGGGCACCCGAGCATCTTTCCCAAGGGAACCTGGTAAAGGGAAGTGCTGTCTACTTACAGCCAGCCTTTGCTGCGCGCCAGACGGGCTGCGTCAATCCGGTTGGCGGCGCCAAGCTTATTGATCGCTTCGGATAAATAATTACGTACCGTGCCTTCAGACAAACGGAGATCCACCGCAATCTCAGCACCGGATTTCCCTTCGCCGGCCCGCCAAAGAATCTGTCGCTCCCGCTCGCTCAACGGGTCAGGCTCTTGCGTCCACGCTTCAGCCGCAAGTTCAGGGTCGACAACCCGCAAGCCCCGGCAGACACGCCGCACACAATCCGCCAATTCTGCCGCAGGGCGGTCTTTCAGCATGTATCCCTGAGCGCCGGCATCCATCGCCCGGCGAAAATAGCCGGCGCGCGCGAAGGTAGTAAGAATCACGATGTGCACACGCGGATAACAGCCATGCACCTCCGCTGCCAAGGTAAGCCCGCTCATCTCCGGCATCTCGATATCAGTGATCAGCACATCGGGCCCGTGCTCGGCAACCAGCGTCATGGCCTCTCGCCCGTTACGCGCCCGCGCGACCACCGCGATATCCTTCTCGATCTCGAGCAAAGCAGCCAGGGCGCCCAGCACCATCGCCTGGTCTTCTGCCAGCACGACACGAATCTGTTTACTCACGGCTCAGCAACCTCTGCGTTCTCGTTGAATTGCGGCAGCTCGATACGCAGGCGGGTGCCACGATGCGATTCCAGGGAGAGACTGCCACCCAACTCCCGTACCCTCTCCCGCATGCCCCGCAGTCCATTCCCTTCCTGCTGGATATCGCCCCGTCCATCATCGGCAATCACCAGCTGCGTCCTATCTTTTCCGGTAGTCAGTTCAATCGAACACTCGCTGGCGCCGGCGTGGCGCACGATATTGGTCACCGCTTCCCGCAGCACCAGCGAGAGCGTGGCTTCATGCCGCGGCGTGAGATAGGGCGCCGTGGCCGGCCGGTTCAAGCGCACACCCGCTGTCTCAAGTACTTGCCCGGCACGCTTCAGCTCCGAGGCAAAACCCTCGGAGCGGTAGCCTGTGATTGTCTTGCGCACCTCAGCTAAAGCATGCCGCGCGGCGGTCTCGATCTCTGCGATCTCAAGCGCAGCCCTTGCAGGTTGGCTGTCGAGTAGGCGTCCCGCCAACTCACTCTTAAGCACAATCAAAGAGAGAGAGTGACCGAGCACATCGTGCATGTCGCGGGCGATACGCTCCCGTTCGGCTGTCTTCGCCAGTCGTTCAATCTCCTCATGAGCCATGCGCAGCTTGCTGTCGGCGCGACCCTTTTGCTTCATCCGCAGCCGATTCATTCCCCAGAGTAGTGTGGTACCCACCCCCGTCGCCCACACCCAGGCAGACATGTGAAACAGCCAGCTTTCCGCTACGATTGCACCGCATTGCACGAGCAACAGGCCGATGACCGTGTTGGTGGAGTCAGCCACCTCCGGGATCGAGGCTGCGATATAGATAAAAATCCCCCAGGCGCCCGGGTTGATTGGCACGTAGAGCAGGGCCACGATAAACATGCAGAGCAACCCAACCCACCGGACCCTCCGCGGTCCCCGTTGCGTTACAAGATAAGATGGAGTGAAGAGAGCGAGAGCCAGGAACAACCAGAGCCATTTACGAAGCGGCTCGTGATCGGCTACGGGCTGAACAAACCAGAACGCTAAAAAGACCAACCAGATGGCGTGGTCATAGGCGATCCAACGTCGCCAGCTTCGAAGAGGAAGCCGTTCTAGAACCTCATCGCAATCGTCTCCGGGTGTGCCACCAACGGGGATCATGTACTAGGCTTGTGCCTCTTGCCTGCGGAAAATGAACGCGGCTGCTAGCAAAAATACTACCGTATAGCCGGCAAGCAACGCCCAGGCGATGACCGCGGAACCATCGACGTAGCCTATCGTCCGCAGCGCCAGGCGGGAAAACCAGAACGACGGCAACCCGTGCGCAACCACCTGGAGCCAATGCGGCAAGGTCTCGATCGGCATCCACAACCCGCCGCAAAACGAGAGTGGCAGATAGACCAGGTTGATCACTCCAGGGGCAGCGTTAGACGGCATCAACAGGCCAATGACTAGTCCCAGGCTGGCAAACGGCAAGACCCCGGCGGCGATTACCAACACAAGTCGCAGACCTTCCATGGCGGTGATGTGGACACCGGCGAACGCAGTCCCCAGGGTCATTAGCAGGAGCGTAATTCCGACACCAAAGGTGATGCTGACGCACAATTTCGCCAGCAGGTAGGCGGCCGCAGGCATGGGGCTCGCTCGCTTCATCTCCAGCCATCCATGGCCTCGCTCGAAGGCCAGCCCGGCCCCGATACCAAAGAGGGAAGAACCCATGGCGCCGAAGCACGAATACCCAGCCAGAAGGTACCGGGCAATGGTGTGTCCATGGAAGACAGCATCCTTGTTGGTGACTCCAAATAAAAGGTAGAACACGACCGGGAAGCCGATCATGGAGAAGAAGTAACTACGATTGCGCGACAACTTGAGCATCTCAAAACGCGCTTCGTTAAAGTAGATAACCGGCATCGTGGCCATTATGCCTCCTAGTGCGAATCCTGGTCCGTAGGGGATGTGGTCTGGTTAGTAAGAGCAAGGAAAGCGTCTTCCAATGCAGTCGCGCGCACTTCCAACCCGCTCAGTGTTTCGTCCTGCTGCAGCATGATGCGCAGCACAGCTTCAGGTGTCTGCGTCCGCACCAGCATCGCGTGGCCATCCTGTTCCACGCTCGAAACTCCAGGTATGGCGCAAACAAGCGATGGCCGGAGCGAGGTGATACAGCGGATAGCCCGCGAGCCATCTGCGTTCTTGAGTTGTTCCGGCGTGCCCTCGGCAATCGCCTTACCCTTCTGAATGACCACGATCCTGCTCGCCAGGGCATCGGCTTCTTCCAGGTAATGCGTAGTCAGCAGAATCGTCTTGCCCATTGCCGCCAGCTTGCGCACCTGCTCCCACATCGACCGCCGGGCTTCCACATCCATGCCCAGGGTTGGCTCGTCGAGACAAATGAGGTCGGCATTGCCGCACAGTGCGAGGGCGAAGAGTACGCGCTGCTTTTGCCCGCCGGAGAGTGTGCCGAACAACCTCTCCTCCAAACCCTCGAGCCCGGCGACGGCCAACAGCTCATTCATTGGTCGCGGATGGGCGTAATAACTGCTGAAGAGTTGCAGATGTTCGCGAACCCGCAGTGTCTCCGGCATGCGGCCCACCTGCAGCATCGCGCCCAGACGCATGCGGCTGGCTCGGTCCCTGGGGTTGCCGCCGAAGATTTTCACTTCGCCCGACGTTGCTTGGCTCAAACCCAACAGCAAACGCACGGCTGTCGTTTTGCCTGCGCCATTGGGCCCCAGCAAAGCCACGACTTCGCCCGCATGCAGTTGGAGAGAGAAGCGATCGAGGGCCACCTGGCTGCCAAATTTCTTGGTGACCTCGTGCAGCGAAGCGACCGGGGGCCCATCATGTTTTCTCGCATTGTGTTGAGGCTCTACCAGGACGCTTGCGGCCATATCCCCTCCCTCAATTTCATGAGAGAAGTATGTGTTTGCCGGATGGTTGGCGACAGTGTGTTTTGTCAGGAAAATACCTGACATTTGTCATGCCGGCCGGGTAAGCTGAGGTACCTCATTGCATTCGACCTCGAAGACAATTACCCTTCTCCAATCAAAAGGGGTGGTCATTTTGAAGCAAACACGCAGGGATTTTGTTAAAGCCGGTTCGGCCTCGCTCCTCTATGGCTCGATCCGTAGCCGCCTGAACGCACAAACATTGAAGGTGCCGCTAGGGCTCCAGCTCTATTCGGTGCGTGAACAATTGCCAAAGGACTATGAAGGCACGCTCAAACAGCTGGGGGCGATAGGCTTCCGTGAGGTTGAATCTGCGGGCTACTACAACCATAGCGCGGCCCAGGTGAAACAAGCCATGAGCAACGCCGGTCTGCACCTGGTGAGCGCGCATTATGGTTCCGACGATTTGCATAAGAAGCTCGACGAGATCATCGCATTCAATAAAGAAGTCGGTGTCAGTTACCTTATCTGTTCCTTCCCTGGCTTCAAAGACCCCTCGCGGGTTAAAAACATCCCTCCTAAGGAGATAATCAACGCCTTCACGCTGGAAGACTGGCGCTGGAATGCGGAGCAGTTCAATACGATTGGGAAAAAAGTAAACGCCGCCGGCCTGAAGTTCGGCTACCACAATCACAGCATGGAGTTCAAAAAAACGGACGGCGTGGCGCCCTACGATGAATTGTTGCGTCTGACCGATCCTGCCCACGTAACGATGGAGATGGACTGCGGATGGGTCGTCGTCGGGGGTGGGAACCCGGTCGAGTATCTGCGCAAGTATCCTACCCGCATCACCATGCTGCACGTGAAGGATTTCAAAGATATCACCGCGAACTCATCCATCGAGAATGTGCCCACAATCGTTGAGTTGGGACAGGGCTCAATCGATTACCGTCCGATCTTTGCGCAGGCTGCCAAGTCTGGAGTGGTCAAGCATTGCTTCGTCGAACAGGAAGGCTACAACGTACCGCCCATGGAAGGCCTGAAAATCGACGCCGACTACATGCACAAGCTGGGAGTGAGTTGATAGGGAATTTGGTTTGCTACGCCTCAAGAGGTACGACTGGCACAAAACTCCTAGCCAGGGGCTACGAGTTCACGCGAAACCGAGCTTTTCCGCAGCCCGCAAAGTTGTCCCCTGAGACAGAATCGAGTTCTCTCGCGGGCTCTTAAGATCGTCTGCGCAGCAAGCGAGTCAAGCTGCCCGGGGCTGCTACCCCAAGCAACCTGGTGCAAACGAGATAACCCAACCCAAATACAGAAAGCACGCACACGCCAACCAGCTCAGGGCGGTGAAAAGGCAGCACGCGCTTGACTCCGTAGGCGCCTGCGGCGGAGATCAAAGCACCGACCCACAGCCGTGCGATACGTGCGACCGAGGCGGCGACAGTGCCAATTCGTGCCTGCAGTGCGCGGCGCAGGAGGGCAAATTCCAACCACCCCGCCATTCCGGCTGAAAGCGTGAGCCCGGCCACTCCCCAGCGGGGATCAATGCCCAACAGCCTGGGAAGTCGCAGAGCAAACAGGTAGCCCAGGGCCAGCGTCAGCACCACGCGAATGAGCGCAAAGTTCAGCGGCGTACGCGTGTCCCGCAGCGCATAGAAGGCAGAGGAATAGAGTCTTCCCGATGTCGTAGCCAGAAGGCCCACGCTGGAACCCGCCAGAACACTCCATACCCAAGTCACATCGCTCGCCCCGAAGTGTCCCGACCGGTATATGGTGGCCACGACGACATCGCCCAGAACCAAAAACGCCACGGCAGAAGGAATTACAAAAAAGGAAATATTTTTCAGCCCATTCTCCAGCCGCTGCCTCAGCACCAATCCGATTTCCTCGTGCGTTCCCAATGCGCTCGACATGGCGGGCAGCTCAGCCGCAGATATCGCCATGCCGAACAAGCTCACAGGCAGTGAATTTAGAGTTTGCGCATATCCCAGAGCCGAGACCGCGCCCGTCGGCAGAAAGCTTGCCAGCCAGGAGTCGACATACGCGCTTATCTGCACCACTCCCCGGCTTAGAAATACGGGAAGGAAGTTCCGGGTGACGGTTTTCACCTGCTCTGTTTGCAGCGTGAGCTTCCCTTGCAGCGGACGGAGGAATCCCATCACCGTTGGCAATTGCACCGCAAACTGCAGGCCACTGCCGATGACGCATGCGATTGCGAGAACGATCGCCAATCGAGGCTCGGTCACGTGTCTACCTTCCCAGAGCAGGGCCGTGATTTGGGCAACGTTCCAGATCACCGGTGCAGCGTAGGAAAGGAAGAACTTGCGGTGGCTGTTCAGGATGCCGAGGCACCATGCCGAAATAACCAGCAGCGCCGCTCCGGGAAAGAGGATCTGCACCAGGCGGATGGTGAGCTGGCGCTTCTCCCCATGAAAGCCCGGCGCAATGGCGTCGATCAACCAGGGAGTCGCAAACACTCCAACGAGTGTCAGCAGCGAAGTAATGAAGAAAAGGATGGCGAAGATCGATTCGGCCAGTCTCGTGGCTTCCTCGTGCCGCTCTTCTGCTCGCAGGCGGGCGTACACGGGGATAAACGAGGCGGACAAAACGCCTTCGCCGAAAAGATTTTGCAGGAAGTTGGGAATGCGGAAAGCAGCTCGGAACGCGTCCGCAGCGTCAGAGTTGCCAAAATAATGAGCAAAGACCCGTTCTCGTACCAGCCCAATCACCTTGCTGAGCAAAATGCCGGCGCTGACGGCAAACGCGGATGAGCGGGTAGGAGTACTTTTACGCTGGGTTGACGTAGTCAAGGGGCCCTGTGATGGAGTCTGACGTTTTCCTAACTTTAATCCATGGGCCAGGAATTACCGGGCAAATCCTGGTAACAGGAACCCGGCTACTAAGCCTGCTGTTCCAGTTGCAGCACCAGCTCTTCCCACTCGGCGGTGAGGGAGGCATGTTGCCGCCGCAAATCCTCCAGCAACTGGGTCATACGCTGCGTTTCCTCCGTACTCTCGTATACCCCCAGCGATGCCTCCGCACCGGCAATTGAGCTCTCTAATCGCGGAATCTCTTCCTCGACGAAACTACAGCGCTCCTGCATCTGACGCAGTTTGATGGGATTCACCCGGCGCACCGCTTTGGCCGGCGCGACCTCGAGGGTAGGTTTGTCCTCGAGGGCCGGCGCAGATCCGTTCGATAGGTTTCCCTGAGTCTGGGCTGCCTGCTTACGGTACAAATAGTCTTCGTAGTTGCCGGGATAGACGTGGACATGGCCGCCCTCGACCTCAAAGATGCGGGTAGCCAGACGATCGATAAAGTAACGGTCGTGCGAAACCATCACCACGGTTCCGTTAAACCGCGCGATGGCGTCGAGCAGAACATCCTTGGCACGCAGGTCGAGGTGGTTGGTGGGTTCGTCCAGCAGCAGAAAATTTGCCGGGCTCACCAGGATCCGAGCCAGCGCGTAGCGGTTGCGCTCTCCTCCTGAAAGCACACCCAGCGGTTTGAAGACGTCGTCGCCGGAGAAGAGAAAGCAGCCCAGCAGGCTGCGCAGATCGGTGGTCGATACGCGGGGCGCGGTGTTGCTGATGTCGTCCAGCATGCGTGCTTCGCCATCCAGAACCTTGTATTGATCCTGCGCAAAGTATTCCGCGGTCACGTTGTGGCCCAGGCGCAAGTGGCCGCTCGAGGGCGGCTCCATTCCCGAGAGCATGCGGATCAGGGTCGACTTTCCCGCCCCATTGACGCCGACCAACGCGATCCGGTCCCCACGTTCAATGGTGAAGCTCACATCTTCAAGCACCTGTTTAGGGCCGTAGTTTTTGGCTAATCCCGAGACCTCGACCACAGTACGGCCCGAAGGCTGGGGTTGAGGGAACGTGAAGTGGATCGCCTGTTCCTCAACCGGAATCTCGATGCGCTCTATCTTTTCCAGCTCCTTAATGCGGCTCTGTACTTGCTTGGCCTTGGTGGCCTGGTAGCGAAAGCGGCTGATGAAGGCCTCAAGATGCTCAATATGCTCACGCTGGTTCTTGTACGCTGCGGCCAACTGCGCTCGCCGTTCTTCTTTTTGGGTTAGATACTTCTCGTAGTTGCCGTGGTATACGTGGATCGCCTTGTTCCATATCTCGATAGTCTTGTCCACGGTGACGTCAAGAAAGTAGCGATCGTGGGAGATGAGGATGTAGCCGTTCGGATAGTTGCGCAGGTACCCCTCGAGCCAGTTGCGGGTTTCGAGGTCAAGGTGGTTGGTGGGCTCGTCCAGCAGCAGCAGGCTTGGTTTTTGCAGCAACAGTTTGGCCAGGGCGATGCGCATTTGCCACCCGCCTGAGAACTCATCTGTCTGCCGCGACCAGTCGTGCTTGCTGAAGCCCAGGCCGCCCAGCACTGTGCCCACCTGGGCGTCGAGAGCATAGCCATCGTGAGCGCGAAAATGAGAGTCGAGAAAAGAGAAGCGATCGGCCGCTGCGGCATATTCCGGGCTTGCCGGGTCAAACTCAGCCAGATGCGTGGAGAGGGTTTCCAGTTCCTGCTCCATGCTTTGTAACTCCGCGAAGACCGACAGGCACTCCGCGAATACAGTTCGGCCGCTGAGGACCAGACCTTCCTGTGGCAGATAGCCGATCGTCATGCCGCGCGTGCGCTGCAGAGTTCCGTAGTCCAGCGATTCTGAACCGGCTAAGACCTTGAGCAGGGTGGACTTACCGGTGCCGTTCGCGCCCACCAGGGCGGTACGCTCATTGGGCGTAATGAGCCAGTCGGCATTCTCGAACAAGATGCGGGGGCCGAACCGTTTGCCGGCAGCAGAAAGTTGAAGCATAAGAAAAGCAGCGCCAAGGCGCTGCTCTCATTGTCGCAGATTAGCTCGACAGCTTTCAGTTCCGTTGAAACCAGAGCCGGGTGCCCCACATCTCGCTCGTTTTTCGCGAGATGTGGGATTCCACGGCTCTCACCCGAAACTGCTCACATCAAATCAACAGTTCCAGGTCAACATTCGTCACTCTCATATCTCGCGAAAAACGAGCGAGATATGGGGCACCCGGGTACGTGGGTCTGTCGAACGTCTCAGGGCGAGAGGGCTTTACGTCCTTGGCGCGGCTTCCTTGATTGCGGGCGTCGCCTTCTTCTTTCCTCTAGCTGCCTTCGGGACGGCTTTCACTGGCTTCTTACGTGCGTTCGGCGGAGCGAAGCGCGAATGCAGAAACGTCTCATAGTCCTGCTCGGTCTGGTCAGCATAGTCGATGGCAAAATCCGCGATCGCCTCCACAAACCGATCCGACGTGCCGATATAACCGTCCAATGCCACCGCATCCCCGGATCGCGCGTGGCCCCGCGCCAGCAGTTCCCCGCAAATCTCAGCGTATTGTTGCAGCCCGTCACCTTTCAGATCCTGCATCTCGATGGACGCCTTGTGGTCATTGAGCTGGCGAACCAGATATTGGCGATTGTTGATCGTGGTCCAGCCCAGAAGGATATCTGAGAGGAACTGCATCGCGCGCTCCCCCTGCACCACACGCCGGCCCTGGTGTTGCGGCGCGCCCATCTCGCCCAGATAAGGAGCATACGCCGAGCCAGGTTCCTCCTTGATCTGCAGGAAAAGGGGATCTTCGCTGCCGTTACCCTCGAGGAAAACAATGTAGTCGCGTAAGCCCACGCTACCTGTGCCCACGACCCGGAATGCTACATCCAACGGCCGATACAAATCGAAGAAGTGTTGCCGCTCAGGCAGCAGACTCGCACGGTACTGACTCAGCGAATCGAGAATCATTTGTGACTTCGCGCCCGATAAGCGGAATTGCAGAGGCTTTCGCTCGACAAAGATGCGGTGAGATCCACCCTTCGGTAGCTCGAGCAAACGCGACGCGTTGAATTGCGGAGTTGCCCGCTCCGCCTTGCGCAGGATCTGCGAAACCGGCGTGATCCGCTGTAGCCGGTGTACCTGGAAGTGGGCCACCTCCATCACCGTCATGCGGGCGAACGCGTGCATCGCTCGCCGATAGCCCGCAAGAAAAACCGTGGCTGCCTCCCCACAGATCGAACTCTTGCTCCCCGCCTCACGGCCGGCCAGGATGATACTGGTCGCCAGACGCTTCACGTCCCACTCAAACGGCCCGCGGATGGTTTCGTCGAAGTCGTTGATGTCGAACACCAGCCGGCCATCGGGCGCAGCGTAGGCGCCCAGGTTGCGAACATGGGCATCCCCACACAGTTGGCAAAAGATGCCGGTATGCGGCAGCACCGCCAGATCGGCAGCCATGATCGGGGCCGCACCCCGAAAAAAACCAAAAGGGGAAGCCGCCATCCGTTGCCACCGAATCGCCAGCAACGACGGCACCCGGCCCACCGCCGAGACGGCCAGGGCGTCGATGGGATCAGTCTGGCGGTCAGCGGAATTCCATCGCTTCTGCTCCTGGCGGCGTACCTGCTTGCGCCGTGATTGCCCAAACGCACGACGTTCCGTCGGAGCAAGCACGTGCTTAATGGCCATTCAACAAGTGCTCCATCTCAACATAAGCTGCATTCGTCCAGCCAAAGCCAATCACGTTTTGATACCCCGCGATCAATTGCACGTTCGACGACTCCGTCTCTACGTTGTACTTCTCGTGGATGGTTCCTTCTTTTTCGAAGCTTTTGCGAATCGTGTTGGTGAATTGTTCTGAAATCTTGCGTGCGTCATCCATAAAGGCGTTCTTTTGCAGGGCATCGACTGCTATCCAGTTCAGCGGAGCCCATCCAAATGGTAAATCCCACTGCAGACCGCTCGCATAGGTGCTGCAGGTCAGGCCGCCCGGTTTATCCAGCAGCCCCAGGTGGCTGTCTACGGCCGTTGCCTGCTCCTTTGTCGCCAGACCCGCCCACAGAGGGTAAAAGATGGTCGCGTACTCGTAGCTGGACTGTTCGCCGGTGGTGTAGTCGTAGTCGAAAAACATTCCCTTCTCGGCGTTCCAAAGGTATTTGTTGATGGCTTGTCCGCGCGCTTTTGCTTCTTGCTTCCATTGGGCAATTTGCGCCGTCTGATGCAACATGGTGGCAAATTCAGCCAGGTCGAGCTCGTATTTATAAAGCAGGCTGTTCAGGCAGACGGCTGCGTAATGATGCGTCGACCCGCTGAACGGCTGGAAGCGAAAAGAAATATCGAAACCAGACTCGCGCACCGCGCGGTCGCCCTTGTAGAAGTCGCGGGAGAGTCGATAGCCACCCGACCACGCCTCTTTGCACACCACGGATTGAGTCATATTGCAACTGGTCTTCGCCAGTTCCGCTTGTTCCGCCTCAGACGGGTTTTCGGGCGCCTGGACCAGGTAATTGGTATGCACATCGGGATGAGCAACCAACCACTTGATGACGTCGATGTAGTAGTCGCTATGGTCAGCGATATCCGGTACCGGGCCCTCACCGATATCGAAAAATCGGGCCAGGCCCGTGTCCCCTGCGCGGTGTATGTCGCTCAACCAGAAATCGTGATCGCGGCGGGCGTAAGGGTAGGCGCGAGCAATCCACTGCTGTTGCCGGGCCTTGTTGGCCGGCGACGGATCGCGGGCAATCTCCGCATCGTAGACGACGCGAATCATGCTGCTCAGGAACGGCGGCTGCGAGCGGGTGAGAAAGTAGGTCCGGTTGGCGTTCAGCACTGCTCCGTAGTTCTCAATTTCGTAAAAGAAATTCTCCACCATGCCTTTCGCCAGATCAATCCGGCCGTCGCGCAACAGCCCGAGGATGATGAAGTAGCTGTCCCAGCCGAACATCTCGTTGAATCGGCCCCCCGGCACCACGTAGCGGTTGGGCAGATAGAGCAATCCCGGGCGGGAAATCTCCTCCACCTTGACGTCCCCCAGGTGCTTGATGCGATGGGGCAGGTGGGCAATCTCCACCTTGCAGTGCGAACTCAGCCGCTGCAGTTGCAGAGGGGTGGGCGCGCCATAGGGCAGGTAAAGCAGCGGTGTGGCGGTGACCTTGGGATCGACCAGGGACTGGCACTCGGACATCGAGCGAGAGAGGCTGTCCCATCCCTGGTGAATGTACGCATCGATGGTTGGAGCGGGGGCTGGAGCCGGTGCTGGCTGAGCTTGAGCCCAAATCCGCTGGCCGGCAAACTGGAGCAGCAAGAGGGCAAAAATTCGTACCATCCTCATGAGCTTTCCTCCACCGTGCGATGTTACATGGCCCAAGCCAGGCGTGTAGCATCGGGCAAGGAAGAAAGGTAACAGCGTGGCGTGGCGAGGGCATAGGGCATGGTTTTGGGTGGGGATTTGCGCCCTGGTAGTAGTCGTGATTGCGGGAGCAACACTCGAAATCCTGCTTTCCCGAGCCGCGCCGATCCTGAAGGCACGCCTGCTCGAAGGTTTGGCCGAACGCTTTCATAGCCGAGTGGAGTTGGGAGACTTCGACGTTTCTCTTCTCCGCGGCTTTGAGGTTTCGGGCAAAGACCTGTCTATCTATCCCTACAACGTCGCTTCCGCCACCCCAACCTTCTCGGTGCGGCATTTCGCCTTTCGCACCGGCTATTCGAGCCTGCTGCTGTCCCCCCTTCATATCGGCCACGTCGAGGTGGAGGGGCTGCGCATCAACCTGCCGCCCAAAAGCCAGCGGAAAGAACTGCCTGGGCCGAAACATCTTTCGCAGGCCAGCATCGCCATCGCTGTGGATGAGATGGACTGCGCCAACACAATCCTCACGTTGGGCACGGATAAGCCAGGCAAGGTTCCCCTGCGATTTGTCATCCAGAGTCTTTCTCTGCGCTCCATCGGTGCGGGCAAACCGATGGACTTCAACGCCATCCTCACCAATCCCAAGCCCCTGGGCCAGATCGAGACTCGTGGCTCTTGGGGTCCATGGAATGCGGACCGCCCGGGAGCAACCGCGGTCGGCGGCACGTATGGCTTCCACAATGCTGATCTGGGCACCATCAAGGGCATTGGCGGCATCCTCGCCTCACAGGGTGCATACCAGGGAACGTTGGACAGGATCGTGGTCGATGGCACGACCGACACCCCGGACTTCCAGGTGAAAATCAGCGGTCACAAGGTGCCATTGCATACCGAGTTCCACGCCATTGTGGATGGCACCGACGGCAACACCTACTTGCAGCCGGTCAAAGCACACTTTCTGCATTCCTTCCTGATCGCTCGAGGATACGTAGTGCGGGTCCAGGGGGAACCAGGACGCCACGTGTACCTCGACATCGATATGGAGCAGGCTCGGATAGAAGATCTGCTGCGCATGGGCGTGCGCACCGATCCGCCGGTATTGGAGGGCACCCTCAAGCTCCAAACCAAAATGGATCTGCCGCCGGGCGCTCAGGACGTGGCTCACAGGCTGCGCCTGCAGGGCAGTTTCGCCGTCGTCAATGGGCGTTTCAGCAGCGACAAGATCCAGCGCCGGATTGACGAACTTAGCCTAAGGAGCCAGGGTCAAGTAGAGCTGGCCACGGAGCAGGAACGAGACGGAAAGTTTGCAGTCGTACATTCGCAGTTGCGCGGTGACTTCAACCTGGCGGATGCGAGCTTGAACTTGTCGAACCTGCACTACGACGTTCCCGGAGCAAGCATCAAGGTTGACGGCATTTACACCCTTGACGGTGCCAAATTCAATTTCGCTGGAACTGCCGATATGCAAGCCACAGTGTCGCGGATGGTCGGTGGATGGCAAGGCGTGCTGCTGATGCCCTTCGATAAAGTCTTGCAGAAGAACGGAGCCGGCACCGAGGTCCCCTTCAAAATCGACGGCACCCGTTCGGATCCTCATTTCGGTCTGGACTTCGATCGTATGAAGAAGAAGTAAAGGTCTGTCATTCTTTTCCCGCGACACCTAATGTTCGGGTGGCCCATCCTTCGCGTTTTTTGCGAAGGGTGGGATAAGCAGAATGTGCGGGGAAGGGTCTCGGGGGCGGAGCAGTGGTATTCCACCCTTCGCAAAAAAACGCGGAGGATGGGCCACCCGATCATTAGGCTCCCGCGCAACGAAAGCACGGCTTTATCTGCCGTGGCTAGCGAGCACTTCGTCGTAGGTGCTATAAACGCCCTCAAACACTGAATCCCAGGATGCAGATTGCGCATAGAGCCGCGCCGCTGTGCTCATCTGCGCGTGAATTGCCGGATCCTGCATGAGCTTGGCTATCGCAGCCGAAAAGCCATCATCTGTTGCAATGAATCCAGTCTCGCCATCTTTCACGATGTAGCGTGGGCCGCCATCGGGAGTAACAATCGCCGGAACACCCGACGCCAGCGCCTCCAGAACAACATTGCCAAAGGTGTCGGTGTGCGAAGGAAACACAAAAAGATCCATATTGGCATAAGCGCGCGCCAGATCCTTTCCGCGCAGCACGCCGGTGAACTCCGCGTTAGGCAAGTGTTGCCGCAGCCATCCCTCTTCCTTGCCGTGCCCGATGATGAGAAAGCGGAAATCAGTGATGCCCTTCGCGATCAATTCCGTCCGAACCCGTGCCAGCAACGCAACATTCTTCTCAATCGAAAGCCGGCCACAGAACCCGAGCACAAAACCATCTCCTGTTCCATTGCGATCGCGATACTCAGGCGAGAAAGCAAGTGTTTCGACACCGCGAGGCATCAAGGCGCAATGGCGGCCGGTGAACCTTTCCAGCAAACGGCACAAATCCACATTGGGTGCGAAGAGAACTTCCGCCAGCCGGTAAAAACGTGCGCAGGCCATGAGCGCGGCATCCTCGATTTTCTTTTCTGCCGCCGGCCGCTGGCTGGTGGGAAGCATACGCATGGCCCACGCCGAACGCTGCGCCGCGTATTCATGCAGGTTGGTGTGCCAGGAGGCAACCAACGGAATCTTGAGATTCTTGGCCAGCCACGCTCCCAGGATGCCTGGTTCGCTAGGCCCGGTGATGTGCACAATGTCGGGACGGAAAGCACGCAGATGGTCTTCGAGAAATTTCTTATGGCGTATAAACGCTGCATCAAACGTGAGATCTTTTTCGATGCGAAAAGAAATCGCGCTGCCGCGCGGAATATCCAGCGTCGTCAACTCATCCTGATGTTGCTCCCGGATCGCGCTGCCTTCTTTGCCCGGATGAAGACAGAAGAATGGCAAACCTCTGCGTTGCGCAAAGGCTTCAAAGTGCCGGCTGGTATGGGCCACCCCGTTGATCTCGTAAAACGTGTCAGGGAGGTAAGCCACCCTGGGGGGTGCCGAGCGCATAGGCAAAGTGTATTCGCGCCGGTCCGAAGCGGGAAGTGTCAACTGCTTTAGAACGCTTCCTGCTCGCCCAGCGCGAATTGCAGTTCATGCGATTCGTTCCAGGCAAAGCGCAAACCGTGGCTAACAGGATGACTGCCCAGCATCCTGACAAACTTGATGATCATTTGCATGTAAGCCGGGGCCTGGCCGTCAGGCCACAACTGGCATAACGGGCGATCCACTCCGTTCATATCCGGGTGATAAACCCGCTCATCCCAACGGCGCGATCCCTCAGGAAAGTCAGGATAGTCTCGAATCGCGTCCAGCGTGGACTTCATAATGCGGTGCTTCCAGGGCTCCGCGTATTGCGGCATAAAGAGCACGTGGCTGCGATTCTCTCGCCGGATCTCATCCACGAACTCGTTAAAGCTGGTCGCTTCCGTCAGGTTGACGTTGGCATTTGGTTCCAGGCCGTGCCGGTCACCGCCCGAGATCAGCAACTTGTTCCACCGGGCCGCAAGCCGCTTTACCAGGCGATTCTCCTCCCAGTTGCGCAGTCCATTCAATTCCACTGCGTGAATGCAACGGCTGTTCTGGGCCAGGAACTCTTCCACCCTCTGCTGGTGCAGGTCACCGCCAATCTTGTACAAGTCCCAGAGCGGGTGATTGAAGACGATCAGCACGTTGGGAAGCTCATGCAAGGCCGAGAGCATCTCCGTCAATCGCGCATCGCTGGGGTTCGCGGTGAAGGTTTCAAACTGCCGCATCCACTCTGCCCCCGTCGCGCTGGGTAGGTTGTGGATGCCGAGATGGAAAGCCTGATCACTGCCGAAGGGCGTCGTCCACTCCACAGAAACCGGGATGTGGCGGGCGCTGGCAACGGTGCGCAGCAACATGGGCGCCTGGATATCATCGTGATCGGTGATCGACACCAGCGGCTGCACCTGCAGCGATTCCGCAATCTGTCCGCTCTCCAAATCGAATGCCAGCCGGGGTGTGAGAGGCGGTGTCCAATAGCTCTTCGCGTAATTGACCTGAAGACGATGCTTTCGCCGGCAGCGTTCTTCTTCTCGGGAAATGATTCCTGAGAAGCAGCGGTATTCGTGAGCCAGTTTTACGATGAAGTCGAGCGTTTCCTTCGATCGGTTTGTGTGGCTATGAAGCGAGACCCCGGAAGCGAATCCTTGGGCTGCGCGCTGGTTGTTCCAGAGATACGAGATACGGGAACCTGTCATCTCTTCCTCCTAACCTGGAGCAACCGCACCCTGGCCCTTGCTGCCACACAGTACTTGTGTGATCGCTCTCGTGTGCCCAGTATCTAGTGCAAACCATGAACAACGAGTTACTGGCACGCGAATCTATGTCGAAATTTGCCTTGAACCAGCCTGAGTAACACCTGTCCTAACACCGGAGTACCCAGAATGCTGCACTTATCGTGTGGCGCTAATATCCGGGTTAAGAAGGGGTTCCTCTTCCACATTCGGCGGCGCCTGGCGGCGCGCTTCCGGTTCGAGGTGATACCGGGTCAGGTCGTTCCTGAGGATTTCGAAGGCCTCTTGCGGGGTATCGGCCATTTGAAAAAGCGCCCGATCCTGGGCGGAAATTGCTCCTTTGTCCACTAACACATCAAGGTTCAGGATGCTGTTCCAGTACGCCGAGCCGTAAACCACGATGCTAATCTTCTTCGCCAGCTTCTCCGTCTGCACCAGCGTCAGCACTTCGAACATCTCGTCCAGCGTTCCAAATCCGCCCGGGAAAACAACCAGCGCCTTGGCCAGATAGGCAAACCAATACTTGCGCATGAAGAAGTAGTGGAACTCAAAATTCAGAGAAGGGGTGATATAGGGGTTGGGAGCCTGTTCGAAAGGCAAGCGGATGTTGAGCCCGATGGTCTTACCCCCAGCCTCGTAAGCGCCGCGGTTGGCAGCTTCCATGATCCCGGGACCCCCACCGGAGGTGACCACGAACCGGTGCCGCCGCCCCTTCAGCGTTTGCGACCACTTGGTCACCATCGAAGCGAGCTGGCGGGCGTCTTCGTAATAGCGGGCCATTTCCACTCCCGCCTCAGCGCGGCGGCGCTGCAGATCGGTTGCTGTCCCTTGGGCGATCTCTTCATGGGTGGCGGGTTGCTCTTCGTCCGGCGCCGGAGTGGCGGAGCCAGGCTTCTCCAGCAGTTCGAGTTCCTGGCTGGCGTCCTCCTGATTACGGAACCGCGCCGAACCAAAAAACACGATCGTGTCTTGAATGCGTTCTCGCCGGAACCGTGCCAAAGGCTCTGAGTATTCCGACATGATGCGCACCAGCCGGCCGTCGGGGCTGTTGATGAACGCAGGGTTCTGGTAGGAGAGCGGAGCGCGATGCAGATGGGGCGGGTTTCCGGGTTTTTGCGGCATGCTTTCAGGAAGTGGATCTGCGGAAGTGCACGGCCTCGACAATCGCGATCCAAAGATTCAGCAGCCCGAGACCGGAGACTACCCCGCGTACAGCGCCGTACATCAGAAACGTCGCCAGTCGAGGAAAGTGGTTAAGAAGTTCATTATCCGCCCACAACGGTGCGTACCAGGGAAGTACGAGCACAATCACCCCGATGTAGATACGAATGATGACATAGAGATACAGCTCCACGCGCCGAAGCCATAACGGAAGCCGGGAAGGCCGTTGCGGCGCGGATTGCCGTTCTTGCACGGTCGAACCGCTAGGAGGAGTGGACGAAAACAGGTTCGACTGTTGCGGCATTTTCCTGGTCTATCGCAACAGTAACACAGCAGCCAGCCCACCCTCGGGCTCGAGCAAGCCGTGAAAATGACGCGGACGAATTACTTGATCGTTGCTGGTAGTGCGAACGAAGAATCTTTCCATCCCAATCTCACCCTTGAAGTGAGTCACTGCCCTACCCTTGTCATCCCGACCGGAGCGTAGCGGAGTGGAGGGATCCGCAGTCGTCCCCTTACCAGGAATTTATCGTCTAGCCTTGGTTCCGGCTAAGCCCATTTCCAAAGTAAAGGCCCAGGTCTCAACGAGACCTGGGCCTTTTCATGAACGGGGAGAAAGCCGTCAAGCGGTGCGCATCTGGACCGAGTTGCCCGCTTCTGCGGCAGCCGCGGCCAAAATACGGTGATGGATGGTAAACAGAGCAAGCTCCAGGCGATCCGAAACCCCCGTCTTGTCATAAACACTACGCAGGTAGTTCTTGATTACCTGCTCGGTGGTGCCCAGACGAAGAGCAATCTCCTTGTTCTTGCAGCCCTGCACAATCAGGGCGACGATCTTCATTTCTTTCGGGGTAAGGCGGTCGCGAACCCGGGCGCCTACGGAATCCTCTTCCTCTGACCCAATTGCCTCTGCCGGCCGCTGAATCGAGGAAAAGCCCTTGATGACCCGGTGCACGCACTCCACCAGTGCCTGGCCTGTGGTATTGCGGTAAACCACACCACGGATGTCGTGGGCGGTAAAGATCTGGGCCGGCTCGCCATTCTCTGCGATCACCACCGCCCGGCTGCCGGCGGCTTTCACATGTGACATCAGGTCCTGGTATTCGGGCCGCAACGCAGACGCAAATAACACAATAGACGAGCGATACGCATCGACGGAGAGGAGCAGACGTTCCAGGTCCGCACACTGTGCGGCCACGCGGAAGTCTTCTTCGCTCGCCAGAACTTTGGCAATGCCAGCGCGAAAGATTGCTTGGTTGTCAGCCAGGATAATTTTATTCATCGTGCTGCCTTGTGCCTCGTGTTGCTTCGATTCGCAATCTTTACCGGCCGTGTAATCACGCTATCGACCACCGGCCTCGACTCGATCTAAACTGTCTTGTTTTGCGACACCTCGGGTACGTTTCTCTCTGCTTTTTTTTGCCGAGAGCGGTGAGGTGTTGGTGAACTCAAGCCTAGCGGCTTGAGCAGGAAATGAAACCCCACGAAAGTGGCAGGATGGCGCTCTCAAGTTGCTGTCGCGACTGGATTTGGGTGTAGCGAAAGTGGTGCGAACGCGACGAAGGTAATCCCCAGGCAATACACTAAAGAAGCATGGGCAAGCCAGTTATCCTCGCGGTAGACGACGATGTCAGTGTGCTCGAGATGGTGGTGCAGGATTTGCGCCGCCAATATGGTGCGAATTACCGCATCCAGCGAGCGGCTTCCGGCCAGGCCGCACTCGACACTTGCGACCAACTTAAAAAGCGCGGAGACACCGTCGCCTTATTTGTCTCCGACCAGCGCATGCCGGGAATGTCCGGGGTGGAATTCCTGGGCAAGGCGATGGAAATTTATCCCGACGCAAAGCGCGCCTTATTAACCGCATATGCCGACACCGAGGCGGCCATCCAGGCCATCAACACGGCCAAGATCAACTACTACCTGACCAAGCCGTGGGATCCGCCGGAGGAACGCCTCTATCCCGTCCTCAACGATTTGCTCGAGACCTGGAAGGAAAACTACAAGCCGCCCTTTGAAGGCATACGCGTGGTCGGACCCCGTTATACCCTGCGCGACCATCAGGTGCGGGAGTTCCTTTCCCGCAACCGAGTCCCCTATGTCTGGCTGGACCCGGAGCAAAGCGCGGAAGGCGTGGACTTGCTCACCCGTTTCAAGTTGGATGACCGTAAGCTGCCGGTGGTTCTTTTTGGGGATGGCTCCTATCTGGTGCAACCCGGCCAAATGGAACTCGCCGGCAAGATCGGTTTGCGCACGCAGGCGGCTAAGGAGTTCTATGACTTAGTGATCGTCGGAGCGGGCCTGGCTGGGCTGGCGGCGGCGGTCTATGGCGCCTCGGAGGGGTTGCGCACCTTGGTGATCGAAGACGAAGCCCCGGGAGGACAGGCCGGTTCCAGTTCGAGGATCGAGAATTATCTCGGCTTTCCCGAAGGCCTGAGCGGCCAGCAGCTAGCCGAGCGTGCCCTCATCCAGGCCACCCGTTTTGGGGCCGAAATGCTTACCCAGAAGGCGACCGGCATCCGCACCGAAAACAACTACAACATCGTGCAATTGTCGGACGGCAGGGAGGTTTCCTGTCACGCCTGCCTGATTGCCGTGGGGGTCTATTACCGGCGTTTGAACACCCCAGGAGTCGAGCGGCTAACCGGGGCGGGGGTCTATTATGGGGCGGCGATGACCGAAGCCAGGGCCTGCGTCGACGAACACGTCTTCATCGTCGGCGGAGCCAACTCAGCCGGCCAGGCGGCCATGTATTTCTCCAAGTATGCCAAACGGGTAACCATGCTGGTCAGGGGGGAGTCACTTAAAAACAGCATGTCGAAATACTTAATCGATCAGATTGCCGCCACATCGAATATAGAGGTCAGGGCTTGTTGCCAGGTAGTGGAAGCTTTGGGGGAAACCCGGTTGTCTTGCTTGAAGATCTGCGGGCCTGACGGTGGAGAGGAGACAGTTCCGGCGAATGGCCTGTTTATTTTTATAGGCGCGGCGCCGAATACGGATTGGCTCCCGGACACGATTATGCGGGACACAAACGGGTTTCTGCTCTCTGGCCCCGACCTGAAAGTGGACGGGAAACTGGTTAAAAGCTGGAACCAGAAAAGAGAGCCGTATCTCCTGGAGACGAGCGTTCCGGGTATATTTGTCGCCGGAGATGTACGCCACGGTTCGATTAAGCGAGTGGCATCGGCGGTAGGGGAAGGGTCGATTTCGGTCCAGTTTATCCATCAATACCTGGCGCAGTTCTAAAACCTATGACGGATGTTCAGCAAAGTTCGAAAGTAGAGCAAGTGGAAGCGGCGAGCATTGCCGCTCAACTACAGCAGGTGCCGGTATTTGCCGGCGTACCGATCGAAGATCTTGGCCGCCTGGGCACGGTCGAATTGATGCATGCCGAAGCGGGCGCCGACCTTTACGAGATCAACCACGCTCGTCGTGGCTTCTGGATCGTGCTCGAAGGCGAGCTTCGCCTGCACAAGATCATGAAGGACGGGGAGCTGATGCTCATCGGCACACTGGGCCCAGGCGAGACTTCTGGCGAGGTTCCTTTGCTGGCCGGAAAAGACACGGAAGTAGTGGTAACCGTGCTCAAAGCATGCTCGGTGGTCTATCTGAGGGAAGAGCTTTTCTGGAAGCTCATGTTTATCTGCCCTGACGTGCGTTCCGGTGTGTTGGGGAATATGGCGCGCCGGCTGCAGCAGTTCCAGTCTCAGGAACTGCATCGGGAAAAGCTGATTTCCCTGGGCACCATGGCCGCCGGCCTGATGCACGAGCTGAACAATCCCGGAGCGGCGGCACGCCGCGCTGCTTCACAAATGCGAGAGAACCTGAGCCGTTTGCAACAGATAAGCCTGCGCATGTGTTCCGATGGCGTCATGACCCAGGGGCAGAGCGATTGCCTGCGGATTCTGCAGGAGCAGGCGCTGAAACCCATCAAGCAAAATGCGATGAGTTCCCTCGATCAAGCCGACGCCGAAGACGAATTAGCGTCCTGGCTGGAAACCCATGGCATCGAAAATTCCTGGAAGCTGGCGGCAACGTTGTGCGCCATCGGCTTTGACGAACAAACCCTGGAGTGCGCGCAGCACGAGTTTCCCGGCAACACCCTATCCGATCCGCTGAATTGGATGGAGGCTCTGATCTCCAGTGTGCAGCTTGTTGGGACCATCGAAGAAAGCGTTTCCAGGGTGACCGACCTGGTCTCGGCGGTGAAGAAATACGCCTACGAAGACAAGCCGCAACGTCATCAGCTCGACGTGCACGACAGCATTCAAAGCACTCTCGTCATCCTGGGACACAAGTTCCGGCAAAAGGAACTGACCGTGCAAAAGCTCTTCGGTTCCTCCGTGCCGCCGCTCTCTACCTGTGGCGTGGGCCTGAGCCAGGTGTGGACGAATCTTCTGGACAATGCCATTGATGCATCTCCGCAAAAGGGCATCATCACTGTCCGGACCTGGGTGGCTGGGGAAAAAGTCTGCATTGCTATTGCTGATCAGGGCGGCGGGATCCCTGAAGAAAACAAGAAGCTGATTTTCGAGCCCTTCTTTACGACGAAGCCCACCGGTCAGGGCACTGGTCTCGGCCTGGACATCGTCCGCCATATCGTACTGGACAAATTCGGCGGGGAAATCGAGCTTGACTCCGTGCCCGGCAAAACCGAATTTACCATCAAGCTTCCCGTCATTTCCTAAACCCCACTTCCGGAAAAAAGATGCCGGCAACCTTCCCGGCAGAGCTGCGTTTTATCTGGGCAGTAGTAGGAGGGAAGACCATGAGCAGGACTTGGCGTACCGCAGTTGCGTTTTTGATCTTAAGCGGTGGGGCAGCGATGGCCTCCGCGCAATACGGGTCAGGCTACAACGGTTCTTACCAAAGCGACCCTGCGGGTTATGCATCCCATTGGGGCTATCAGGATGGCTTTAACGACGGCAGCCACGACCGCGCCACCGGTCATAGCTTTCGCCCCACCCACGACGGCGCCTACAAACATGCTCCGGAGTACGGCCACCCGGAGATCAGGCGGGACGAGTACAAGAACATCTACCGTGAAGCTTATGTTCGCGGCTACCAGCGAGGCTACGGACGCTAGTCTTCTTCGTGGGCGTTCTCGCTCTTGAAGCGACCGCTACTTGCCCACAACTGCATCGCGATGAACGCGATGACTGCTCCGCCGATGACCACTGTGACTTCAAGCATAGTAGAGCCATTCTAAATGCTTTTGCTTTGCCGGTGCTCGAACAGCTTGGCGTCGATCAGGAAGCGGAACCAGAAGGTCTGCAGGGTCCAGAAGATGAAGCCTGGGCATCCATCGAGGAAGCCCAGGCGAAGAAAGTAGCGGTAGAAGAAGAGGGCAAAGGGACGAACGAACAGCGGTGCGTCGTTGTAGAGGTCGCGGAAGTAGCGCTTGCGCTCAAGCGGGTTTCCCCATAGCCGCGGGCGGATGCGCGCCCCGGCTGCAGCGGCCGTCTGTTCCAGCACCTCGGCATCGGACCAACGATTATGGCGCGCCGTCCACTCCGAAAGCGACATGCGGATTTCGTCGATCATGTAGCCCGTAAGCTGACCTTCGGTACCCTGGGTGAGGTAGAAGTGCTGGTCGTACTTTCGTTCCTCACAGCGGCCTGCTCCATTTCGGAACAAGCGCAGATGCCAGGTAGGCGACATACCTCCATGGCGCATGATTTGGCCAAGAAACTGCACTAGCCGCGGAATGAGAAACCCGGACTGGCCGGGATTCTCCGGCAAAGCACGAATGGACGCGATCAGTTCGGGAGTAAGCCGCTCGTCGGCGTCCAGGTGCAGTTGCCATGGATTGCGGAGCGTCAGGTTGTCGATGGCCCAGTTTCTCTGTGCGCCATAGTTTTCAAAAGCGTGTTGGACGACTTGCGCGCCATGCTGTCGGCTCAGCGCCACGGTGTCATCTGTGCTGAACGAGTCCACAACATGGACATCGTCAGAAATTTCCCGCGCCTGCGCCAGCGTCGCTCCGAGTGTGTCGACAGAGTTAAACGCAAGAACAATAACTGAGGGCTTCAAGAAATCCACTATAACTTACAGGATCAAACCTGGCTTCCCTTCGGAAGTGTCCTGGCACGAAGTTCCGCGAAGCCAGGGAAGTTGACAGGAAATCGGGGGGAAGCGCCCCATCAAAAGTCTGTCTTTTCATTTGCTCGATAACCAAATAATCGGGTGCCCCATCCTTCGCGCTCTTTGCGAAGGGTGGGATGCCACTGCTCTGCACCCGAGGCCCTTCCCCGCACATCCTGCTCATCCCACCCTACGCGAAGAGCGCGAAGGATGGGGCACCCGATTATTTGGTTATCGCGTAAAAGGAGTGTTTCTTCCAGAGAGCCGCGGCAGTACCACCGGATCAAGCCGCATCCAGCATCGCGCTGGTAATCCGGCGCACGCCGGCGTCATGGAAGGCATGATTGGTGGCGGCGATGGAATCGCCCAGGTTGATAGCTCTGCAGGCATCCTCCACCACGAACGTCTCGAACCCCGCCCGCATGCCGTCGATGGCGGAGTGGCGCACGCAAAAGTCATAAGCCAGCCCGGTGAGAAAGATGCGTCCCAATCCGCGCTCGCGCAAATAGCCAGTGAGCCCGGTGCGGGTCAGGCGATCATTTTCGTTAAAGGCGGAATAGGAGTCGATCGTGCTGCGACAGCCTTTGCGCAAAATAAGTTCTGCATTGTCCAACTGAAGATGAGGGTGAAACGCCGCGCCCAGGCTTCCCTGCACGCAGTGGTCGGGCCAGAGCACATGGAGGCCATGGATCGTCTCGACTTTTTCAAACGGAGTTCGACTGGCATGATTGGATGCGAAGGAGTGGTGATCCTGTGGGTGCCAATCCTGGGTCAGAACCGCATGGCTGAAGGCGCGGGCAATGCGATGGATCACCGGCACCACCTCCTGTCCGCCCGGTACTGGGAGGGCGCCTCCATCGCAGAAGTCATTCTGTACGTCGATCACCAGCAGAACATCGCGATCTGTAATCTCCATGCCCATGCCTTATCCTCACCCTGACTAAAACTATAGCTCCATCGCAACTCATTTGCTTAAGGAGGACAGCCCGAGAATCAGACAGCATGCGCAATCACCGCAGCCGCGATCTGCTCGCGTGAATACTCAAGACTGTGCAATATCCCAACGCTATGTTCACCCAGCAACGGCGGAGGTAAGCGGTACAACACGGGAGTGGCCGAAAACCGAACCGGATTGGCGATACTGCGCACAACGTCGAGCGTGGGATGCTTGATCTCCACCACCAGCCCTCGCGCCAAAGCCTGAGGATCGTTCAACGCCTCCCCAACCGTCTGAATCGCCGAAGTTGGGATATCCTCTGCCGTAAGCCTGTCTATCCATTCGCTGGCAGGAGCGCGTTCAAAGAGCGCACACAGCGCAGGAATGAGCACCTGGCGATGTTCCGTACGCAACGCATTGGTGCGAAAACGTGGGTCAGTCCCTAACGTCTCTGCCGCATCCATCACCCGAAGAAATCTTTGCCAAAGCGCATCGGTGCCAATGGCGGCGACAAAATGCCGGCCGTCTCCGCCGCGAAACACCTGGTAAGGAACAATGCTGGGATGTGCATTGCCCCACCGCTGTGGAGACTCGCCCGCATTCAAGTAATTGCTCCCTGCATTGACGAGCAAACTCAGCTGCGAATCGAAGAGCGCCATGTCCAGGGCCTGACCGGCCCCGGTTTTCTCTCGCGCGAGCAAGGCGGCCAGAATTCCCAGTGCAGAGTAGAGGCCGCAGGCCATATCTGCAATCGCGATTGGATAGCGAACCGGTTCTCCATCCGGCTCCCCGGTAAAACTCATAATTCCCGCCTGCGCTTGAGCGATGATGTCGTAACCCGGCAGGCCAGACCGTGGCCCCGAATGTCCATAGCCGGAAATCGCGCAGTAAATGAGCCGCGGATACCGTTTGCAGATTGTTTCCGCATCGAACCCGCGCCGCTCGAGCGATGCCCGGTTGCGCTGATTGATGAGAAACACATCAGCCGTAGCCAGCAGGCGATGCAGAATCTCTGCCCCTTGCGGTTGATCGTAATCAAGGGAGAGCGAGCGCTTGTTCCGGTTCGTGGCCAGAAAATAGGCAGACTCCCGGCCCACAAACGGAGGGCCCCAGCTGCGTGACTGGTCTCCTGTCTGCCTGCGCTCGACCTTGATGACGTCGGCGCCGAAGTCTCCCAGCATCATGGCACAGTAAGGCCCAGCCAGAGCCTCGGTCATTTCGACCACCCGAATCGATTCGAGAACTTGCATTGACGGTTTCACCATGGGCTCAGACCGAAGCAGAAGACCTTCCCGTGGTTTTCCATCAAGGAAAACCACTCCACGCGATACTTAACAAGCGACGTTATGGTGAAACCGTCTAAAAACCTGGCGGCCGCTGATCGGCCACCCCGAAACTGCGTTCCAACGCCAATCCGGCGCTGCCCATTCTACCCTCGTCGAACAGTTGGCCAATCAGGGTGACGCCATGAGGCACCCGCTTAGGCGGCGAAAATTTGGCCGGCGGGTGTGCCGGGTCCGGTGCCCAGTCGCTGCGCTCTTCAGAGACTTCGACAAAGCCCGCGCGCAGCGTCAGCGAAGGATGACCGGTCGCATTGGTGATCGTGAGCATCTCGTCCCGCAGAGAGGGAACCAGGAGCAGATCCACCTGGGAGAAAACACGGCTCATTTCGTTGGCGACCTTGCGGCGAAAGCGATCGGTCTGAACAAAATCCACTGCCGAAAGAAAGCGGGACTGGCGAAAGGTATTCGGCCAGGCGTCCGGTACCTGCATCTTCAATTGATCCACGCCGTGGCTGAGCGTCAGCTCCTCGAACGCCGCCGCAGCTTCCGCGAACAGGATCAGCTGCAGTGAGTCATAAGGCCAATCGGGGATGGACACTTCTACCGGGATCATCCCCAGCTTCTTGACCGTTTCCAAGGCTGCACGATCCACCTCGGTGGCCGGCGTCTCGTTCATCCACTTGGGAAAGTAGCCTACGCGCAGGCCCTGCACTTTCGCTGCCGCATCGTAGTCCAGCTTGCTGGGAACGCTCGATACGTCCCCGGGGTCTGGGCCAGTGATAGCGTCCAGCACCAGCAGGGAGTCCTCGACACTGCGCGTCATCGGACCCAGCTTGTCGAGCGACCAGCAGAGCGTCATAGCGCCCGTTCGCGGAACCCTGCCGAACGTCGGGCGCAGGCCGGTGATTCCACAGCGCATGGTGGGGCCGATAATGCTTCCGCCGGTTTCGCTTCCAATGGAAAAACCCACCAGCCCGGCTGCAGTGGCGGAGCCAGGCCCAGCGCTTGAACCTGACGATCCTTCCTGTAGCAGCCAGGGATTTTTTGTCTGCCCGCCAAACCAGACATCGTTCAGTGCGAGCGCGCCCATGCTCAGCTTGGCGATCAGGACCGCGCCGGCCTGGTTCAGACGCTTTACCACGGCCGCATCCTCTGTCGGCACACGATTCCTGAACGGCTCAGCGCCATAGGTGGTTGGAATTCCGGCAGTGTCCAGCAGATCCTTACCGCCCCACGGTACGCCGTGCAAAGGCCCACGGTAATGTCCTGCGGCGATCTCTTTGTCAGCCTGTTTCGCCTGCGCCATAGCCAATTCACGCATGGGTGTGATCACGCAAAGCAGTGTGGGATTGAAGCGTTGAATGCGCTGCACGTAGATGTTGGTAAGCCGCTCCGAGGTAAGCTGGCGTTTCTCAATCCAGCGCGAGAGCCGGGTTACTGGTGCGAAGGCGATGTCTTCATCGTTGGTGGGCAGCGGCCCGGGATCGAGCTTGCTGCGCACAAACAGATTGTGCTGCGGGCCTGCCGGCACTCCGGGCAGAGCAGCTTGGCAATGCGACCAGGGCGCTAGCGCTGGTTCGAGTGCAACTTTGCGTGGTCCGACGCGCCGCTCGTACAACGGCGCCATCCCGCTGCGCCAGCTGGCAACGGCCTGTTTACGCTCGCTTTCGCTTAACTCTACCTGAACCAGCTTCTCCGCTTCAGCGAAGGTTAATGGCGAGACCTCTGGCCCAACCGCAGGTGCCGTAGCAAACGCGGGAGGCGTTCCGGGAGGGAGCTCTGCTGCTTTCTGCTGTTCATGGTTGCACGAAGTGACAGCAACCCCCAGCAGGCCAAGGGAACCATTGGTCAGGAACTCTCTGCGAGATTTCGACATAGCGCATTCTAACCGTTGCCACAGTCACTCACGCCCGCTGAGGAACCTGGAGAAGGGGCACGGCGGTGTAGCCCCGGACTTCAGTCCGGGGGAGCGGGTTTTCAAACCCGCTTAAAACGTTGGGCAATAAAATTCGGGGCTTTAGCCCTGGTGGCTGCTTCTCAAACGGTTTGTGACTAACCAACCTTGACCACGACCCCTTCAAAAGGGCGAAGCGAAATCGCAGCCGCTTCACCGGACCGATCCATGTGGGTCGAACAAACAATTTCGCCCGACGCAATCGCCGCCTCTTCCTTGCCTTCACCTAAATTCAGCAGCACCGCAAATCGTTGCTCTCCATCGAATCTTTCATAGCGAAGAACGTTGCCTTCGCTGGCGACATTCTCGACCCCGCCGGTATTCAAAGCGGTATTGGAGCGGCGCAGGTCGATGAGTTTGCGATACAGGCTGAGAATGGAGTTACTCTGGCCCGAGAGCGCGGCCACGTTGACCGTCGCATGATCGGCAGCCAGACGAAGCCACGGAACACCTTGCGTAAATCCGGCCTGTGGTGAACTGTCCCACTGCATTGGCGTGCGTTCGGGATCGCGTCCCATTCCCTTGCCGGGCTCATTCTTTTCTGCCGGATCCTGCACCTCAGCTGCAGGAATGGCAACATTCTCCATGCCAATCTCATCCCCGTAATACATCGTCGGGGTCCCCCGTAGAGTAAGCAACAGCATCGCCGCGATGCGTGCCTGGGCGGGACCAATCCTGGTCGCAATCCGCGGTTGATCGTGATTACCGATAACCCAATTCGGCCAGGCCCCGGCAGGCAATGAAGCTTCGTAGTCTTTAATAATCCCGGCGATTGCCTTCGCGTTCCACGGGCAACTCATGAGGTGAAAATTGAAAGGCAACTGCGCGCCTCTCAGATCGTGGCCATAATAGGTCGCCAGCTGATCGAACGGCAGATAAGTCTCCCCGATCAGCAATCGGTCGTCATAGGAATCCAGTATGGCGCGCATGTCAGCCACAATTGCGTGCACCTCCGGCCGATTGGTGTTGTATACCGGCAGCAGCCGCACCGACGCTGGACTATCCGAGAAGCTAGCCGGATTGACCGGATTATCGCGATACTGATCGTCCTTGATCATCATCCACATCACGTCCACACGAAATCCGTCGACGCCCCGGTCCAGCCAGAAACGAAGCACATTCAGCATGGCTACCCGGAGATCAGGGTTGCGCCAATTCACATCCGGCTGCTGCTTTAGGAAGGAATGGTAGTAGTACTGGCTGCCGTCTTTAGTCCAGGCGTGGCCGCCGAAGTTGCTCATCCAATTGTTGGGCGGCCCGCCATCAGGAGCCGGATCATGCCACAGGTACCAGTCACGTTTGGGGTTGGTAACGGACGAGCGGCTCTCCAGGAACCAGGGATGCTGGTCGGAGGTGTGGTTGGGCACAAAATCGAGAATCAGCTTGAGACCGCGCTCATGAATCGCCCCTATTAGTTGGTCGAAGTCGGTCAAGTTGCCAAAAATAGGATCGACGTTGCAATAATCGGCAATATCGTAGCCGAAGTCAGCCATGGGGGAGGGATAAAAGGGCGCAATCCAAACTGCCTCGATACCCAGGCTCAGCAGGTAGTCCAGCCGCGCGAGGACACCCCGGAGGTCGCCGACTCCATCGCCGTTCGAGTCCTGGAAGGACCGCGGATAAACCTCGTAGAGAATGCCGTACTGCCACCAGGCCGCTGAAGACATAAGAACGCTCCCACGCGAAAAGATACACTGTTCTTTATGACCAGAACGTTGAACAAGTACAGCTCACAGATTACACAGCCAAAGGCCCAGGGCGCCTCCCAGGCCATGCTTTACGCGACCGGACTAACCGAACTAGATATGGCCAAGCCTCAGGTCGGCATCTCCAGCGTTTGGTATGAAGGCAATTCCTGCAATATGCATCTACTCCATCTTGCCGAGAAGGTGAAAGAAGGCGTGACCGCCGCCGGCATGGTCGGCCTTCGCTTCAACACCATTGGAGTCAGCGATGGCATCTCGATGGGCACCGATGGCATGAGCTACTCTCTGCAATCGCGTGACCTGATTGCGGACTCGATTGAAACCGTAATGGGTGCGCAGTGGTACGACGCCAATATCTCCATCCCCGGTTGTGACAAGAACATGCCGGGATGCCTAATCGCCATGGGCCGCCTCAATCGCCCCAGCCTGATGGTTTATGGAGGCACGATACGCGCCGGCCACCTGAATGGGCAGAAGCTCGACATCATCTCAGCCTTTCAAAGCTACGGCCAATTCCTCACTCATTCGATTACCGATGAGCAGCGCCAGGCCATCGTCCGCCATTCCTGTCCGGGAGCCGGCGCCTGCGGAGGGATGTACACCGCGAACACCATGGCCTCGGCGATCGAAACCCTGGGCATGAGCTTACCCTACAGCTCTTCCACACCGGCCGAAGACCCGCTCAAACTCGACGAGTGTGTTCGCGCCGGGGCGGCCATCCTCAATCTCCTGGAACTCGATTTAAAACCGCGCGACATCATGACCCGGGCAGCTTTCGAAAATGCAATGGTCGTGGTTGCAGCTTTGGGTGGGTCCACCAATGCAGTGCTCCATTTGATCGCCATGGCTAGATCGGTCAACGTGCCGCTGACCATCGATGACTTTCAAAAGGTTAGCGACAAGACTCCGCTGCTGTCCGATTTCAAGCCCAGCGGATCGTACGTTATGGAAGACCTGCAATCCGTCGGGGGCCTGCCCGCCGTCTTGAAGATGTTGCTCGAAGAAGGGTTGCTGCGAGGCGACTGCGTTACCGTCACCGGAAGGACACTCGCGGAAAATGTGAAAGATCTGCCAGGCTTGCGCCCGGGGCAGGAAATTGTGCGGCCGGTTTCGAATCCGCTTAAGGCAAGCGGTCATCTGCAGATTCTTAAAGGGAACCTGGCGCCTGAAGGCGCAGTGGCGAAGATCACTGGCAAGGAAGGCCTCAGGTTCTCGGGTCCGGCGAATGTTTTCGACTCAGAAGAGCTGATGCTGAAAGCTCTTGAGGAGGGCAAGATTGCCAAGGGTCAGGTGCTTGTCATTCGCTATGAAGGTCCGAAGGGCGGCCCGGGCATGCCGGAAATGTTGACCCCCACCTCGGCGATCATGGGTGCGGGCCTCGGTAAGGACGTGGCCTTGATTACGGACGGGCGTTTCTCTGGGGGCTCTCACGGTTTTATCGTCGGCCACATCACACCCGAAGCCCAGGAAGGCGGCCCAATCGCCTTGGTGCAAACAGGCGACGTCATTACCATCGATGCCCAAAAAAATGAGCTCTCCGTAGCAATCTCGGATGCAGAGCTTGCAGCCCGGCGCAAGAAGTGGAGCATGCCGCCCTACAAAGCAGAGCGCGGCACACTGGCTAAGTACATCCGCAGTGTGAAAAGTGCCTCGTTAGGCTGCGTGACCGACGAATAGGCTCATCGAGCCGCTGGGGTACCTTCGCAGTGAGGGATCTCCAGTCGTCGCGAATAGCCGCTCCTATATTCTGTCCATCCAAGTCGCAAACCTTCCGGAAAGTAGCCGCCCTCCCCTTGTCATCCCGAGCGAAGCCGAGGGATCTGCAGTCGTTGCAGAGTAGCCGCTCCTATATTCTGTCCATCCAAGTCGCAAACCTTCCGGAAAGTAGCCGCCCTCCCCTTGTCATCCCGAGCGAAGCCGAGGGATCTGCAGTTGTTGCAGAGTAGCCGCTCCTATATTCCGTCCATCCAAGTCGCCAACTTTCCGGAAAGTAGCTGCCCTCCCCTTGTCATCCCGAGCGGAGCCGAGGGATCTGCAGTTCTCCTTCTTGGGAAGACGGAGGCGACATCCAAACAGAATTGTCACCCTGCCTGCCTCGAGCCAATCAGTTGGTGTAGCCCCGGACTTCAGTCCGGGGGAGCGGGTTTTCAAACCCGCGAGAATGCTCGGTAAAGAAATTTTGGGCTTTAGCCCTGGTGGCTGCCGCTTTCTCGGAACCATACTCTCGTCACAACCTCAAGAACGGGCTACTTCACAAACCCCGGATCAATGGCCGTAGTCAGAGTCCGTTCGAAGTCCTTCCAGTCGCAAGGAAAGCCCGCTCCGCCCCTGCTGCACCCCGGAATGAAAATATCCGCCCTGGCGGGAGGCTTATCCAAAGTAAGCGGCTCCGCCTCGCGCATCTGCTCTAGTGTCTGTGACGTATAGTAGGTCCAGACCTCGTAGGCTGAGCTGCCGGCGCCCTGCCATAGTTCGAAGACCAATGCTCCTCCGGGTGGAGTATCGTCGCGACGACCGTCGATGACCCAGTTCAAGTTGAGCATCCCTGCAATGTTGGCGAGGTTGGTATCGTGACCCACCAGGACCACTACACGGTCTCCCGGCTTTCCCAGTGCACCCGCGCACTCCTTGCCCGTTGCCGCCTGTCGCAGAGTATCGAGCATGTGTGCCAGCGTATTCGATGCCTGCACCGTCGCAAGGTAGAGTGTCCGGCGGGTGAGATCCGAAGCCGCCGTGTGTAGGTCCAACAACTGCTTCAGAGTTGGAACATCCACCCGGCCCCAGCCCACCTGGTCCGCAGGAAGACCGTTGGTGTATTCGAGCAGCAAGTTCTCTGTAATGGTCGATGCGGTATTCAGTGGTCCCTTCAATTCCGCGAGGTGGTCGCTCTTGCCGCCATCCAGGCTTGCGGGAATATCGAGCAGAAGGGTGGCTGCGGTGTGCCCCGGCTGAGGACATGGAGACGCCGGAGCACATCCAAGAAGCAGACGCTGCAAGCTGTCGAGTTGCAGGCGGTAGGCTTCCGTAACCCCTGCCGGATTGCTCCCGATGCGGCCGGCAATCGATGCAGCCGCACGTTTACGATCGGGCTGGCCCACCCCGGCTGACAATGAATGGAAGAGTGGGTCCACCTGGCCTTCAGCAAGGGTGTGCTGCTCCGGTTGTTGGCTCGCGTTGCAACCCGGAAACATTCCCGCAGCAAGCGACTTTCCTGTCGCAGCTGTGCGCTGGTCCGAGTCTGAAAAGAAAGAGACATGCGCCGCGTCGGCACATCCATCGGCGCTGAACAATCCCTGTTGCGCTAAATATGCCCGGTAGTAGCTGCCGAACAGCGTCATGAGCCTGGCGCCATGAGCGGTGAGGTAACCGGACGGACTATCCCACTTTGGCCAGGGCTGCGCGGAATATTGATTGAGCTGCTCGCTACCTCCGGTGGGCGTCCGTACGCCGTGACGGCTAAAAATGAGGACAAACTTCAGCTTTTCTGGAGGGGGCCCTCCGCTCTGCGCATAAAGTGGCAAAGCAGCGCTGACAGCTGCGATAACAAACATGAGGCGACGAAGTCCGCGGCGCTGAAAAGGATGGTTTTTCATGGCGGCTACCTGGTGGAGTAGACAAGGATGGCCGCCTGCTTGCCGCCGTTGGCAGGCGCTCCGACATACAGGGAGTGTTGCGAGGGAACCAGCAGTCCCGTCTTGGCCCCGGCAGCAGTTGGAGTCACGCCTGACGCGCGGACGTTCTTGTTAGCGTCGATCTCATACACGTCAATCGCCCCGCTTCCGGCGATCAAATAAATCCGATGCAGTTCGGCATCATAAAAGAGATCGTCAGCTCCCGAGTCCGATGGCAGGTCCGCCAGCTCTTTCCCGGAGTTTCCATCGAGGACCAGCAAACGAGCGGGCGTGCGGCAGGCGACAAACAGTACCTGGTGCTCCTCATCGTAGGCCAGCGGCACGTTATCTTTGGCGCGGGTCAGCTTCCATGTTGCGGATTGTGCATGGGTTGCTCCATCGATGACTGCGACCTCGGCGCTGTCGGCAATGTTTGCAAAAATACGTTCATGCGCTGGATCGATGTCCATGCCTTCGGGATGTGTTGAGACTGGGAGATTCGTCACCAGCGTCCCATTGCTCGTATCAACGACCGCGATCATGGCCGGATCGGTGGCGCTGCCACCATGGCCGGTGTAAAGTAATTTTGTTTTGCCGTCATAAACCATATCGTCGGCGTCCTCGGAAAGCTTGATCGACTTCATCTGTTCAAGCGGCGCGCCGTCGTAAATTTTCAAATCGGCCTGCAGACCATCCGAGGCGAAAAGCCGTCCCGTCTCACCAATCCATGCGAGGCCGTGTGGCTTGCCCAATCCGGGAAGGGTTTGAACCACCTTATCGGAGCTCAAGTCGATCACTTCGATTGAATGGTTACCGGGCGCGGCAACAAAGAGCCGGTTCCCGGCCGGGCTGTAGGCAAAGTGGTCGAATTTCCCAGTCCCGTCCGGTAAAGTGATGGTGCGCTGCTGCATGAGTGGAGACGTCATTTGGGCTTGAACAGAAACAATGCCCGGCCATAGAAGCAAAAAAGCGACAGCATTTGTTTTCATCTATTGCTGTCCCGGCCTCGTTAATCGCCGGGCAACCCTTCCAGAAATCACATCGTTGAGTAGCCGGCTGTTTCCTACTCGCGGTGCAGGCTCCACCGGAGACCGAAAGAATAAGTGGGCTTGTAGTATTCGCGCTGTGTCATGTATGGTGTGCTTCCGTTGTAGAAACCGAAGACTTCGTTGTTCATGTTCTCGCCGGAGGCCAGCACGGAGAACCCTTTTGCGATGTAGTACGTTGCCTGTGCATCAACCTGGGTGTGCGAGTAAAAGTAGTTGTCACCGAACGGCCCTGCGGGTCCATAGGGGACAGCAGCCGGGCCGGTACTCTGGTATTGATACGCATAAATGTTTGCGCTGTTGTGCGAAATCCCGACCGTAACCAGCCCTCGCTTGGTTGCGTAAGACGGTCCGATGTTCCAGGAAAAAGGCGCCTGTCCGACCAGCTGTGGGGTATCTGAGCGATTCACGAGGTTATAGTTCTTCGAGTTGGTATAGGCAAAGTTTGCGTTGATGCGCGCTCCACTCAGTACGCCCGGCAGCATGCTCAAATGTTGCTGATAGGCAAGCTCAATACCTTGCACATAGGCATGGTCGCCATTGACTTCCTGTTGCACGTAGTCCCCGGCGTAGAGCTGCGACAAGGGTGAACCCGTGGCGGGCACGATGGATTGTTCAAGAAAGATCGGCTTCGTTATTTGCTTGTAAAAGTAGCCGCCCTCTAACATTCCAACAGACGGGAGAAATCGTTCGTACAGCACGTCGAAGTCATTCGCATGCTCGGCCACCAGGCCGGTATTGCCGATCTGCACCAGGTTTATCCCTGAAGGGCCTCCCTGGGTAGTGAAAACAATATAGGGAACGAGCTGGTATGGGTCGGGACGCGAGATGCCGCGACCATAGACGGCGCGAATGTCCGAATCGTTATCCAGCGAATAGCGCAACTGCACGCTGGGCAGCGGATTCACATAAGAGCCATTCCCGTATTGCGGGGTCGTTCCGCCATAACTGCCGTCCGCATTGGTCAAAACCAGGTAACCGGTGTTGGAAGTTTGTGTGCCCTCGATGCGCAATCCTGTTTGCAGATGGATGCGGTTGCCGAATTCGAGAGTGTTCATCACGTAACCGGACGACACGCGCTCTTGAAGGTTGTAGTTGGCAGCGTCCGAGTTCTGGTGGGTGGTCGCTTCATCCAGCGGAAGCTGTGCCATGTTCGCCGCCAGATAAGACGTGATGAGATCGAAGCTGGTCACGGGCGGCAGATAATAGCTCCCACCGTAGAAGTGAGGATTGGTAAAAGAGCTGACGAATTGGCTCATGGGCGGAGTCGCCCCATTGTCGTAGGTGGGCGAGTACGCGTCCTGTCCCTTGTGCTCGTTGCGGAACTGGCCACCAAACTCGAGGGTCGATGCGTGGGTGCCAAGATGGTAGTTGATCCCCATGGCGGCGCCCGCCTGCAGGTTGAGCTGCGTTGCCTGACCGGTGGTGAGATTGATATCCGAAAGTTGATACTGGGTCGGGTCAGCGATGGAATCGCCGGGGTTGTCGCAGGTGTATTGGGGCCGATACTTGCTAACCGTTGTCGAGGGGCTGTATCCGCAGTCGCTACCCGCAGAACTGCTGAAGTCCGCGCCCGGATTTCCCGCAGCACCGCCAAAGCGTGAGTGTGCGATGGCGACCTGGTAATGGATGAAGGAATGCGTGAAAACCTGATTTCCTCCTAAGGCCAGGTCGGCAATCTGCAGGTTGGGCCGGCGAACGCTGGTATGGTACGAAGCTCCGCCGGAACCGGCCGGTCCAGCCAATTTGTACTGAAACTTCTGTCCATAATCTCTGAAGTTCGAGAACAGCCCATGTGCGTAGAGATCGGAGTCTTCGGCGAGCTTGTAATCGAGGGCGCCGGCGAAGCCGTACCGGGTCCGGTCATACAGATATTCCTGGATATTCAAACCGTCATCGAAGGTAGTTTGTCCATTCGGATAGAGGTCCGGAGTGGGTTCAACGTCGTCGATCGCCCGGCCATTGTAGTCATAGCTGTATCCACCCATAAGCCCGAACCGTTTGCCATGGCTGCTGTTGGGACCGAAACGCATGCCCGCGCCAGAGTTGATGCTGAATACCTTGCGTGTTCCGGCAATTGGTGTGTAGCCGCCTATGCCCTCTACCTTAAACACCGGCTGGTCGGAGGTCGCCTGCTTGATGCGCACGTCGACGGAGCCACCGATGGCATCGCCGTCCTGGTTTGCGGAGAGCGTTTTATTGATGGCCAGGGAACCAACAATGTCCGCCGGAATGGTGTCGAGATCGACCTGGCGAACTTCAGGATCGGGGCCGGGAACGACGACTCCATCGATGGTGGTGTTGCTTAGCCGCGGTTCAGTTCCTCGAATCTGCACGTACTGACCTTCGCCCTCGTTGCGTTGCAGCGTGACGCCAGGCATGCGCCCAATGGCATCAGCCACATTTGCGTTGGGCAGACTTTGGATCTGCGTATCGGTCTGCACATCGAGGATGTTGGCCGAGGTGCGCTGCTCGTTGATGGCAGCAGCATCGCCCACCAGTCCCGCGGTCACAATGACTTGCTGGTTGGCCGAAGCAACATTCATGGTTGCATTAAGTGTGGTTGTCTGACCAGGTTTCACTTCAATGGTAGTTACTGAATTGTCAAAACCGACATACGAAACCGTTACTGTGTAAGCGCCCGGGAGAATATTCGGAACCACGAAGCTTCCCTGCGCATCAGAAGCCACGGAAGTTGCGGTTGGTTGCAGGGTGATCTGGGCGCCCTGAAGCACCGCGCCGGCCGCATCCTTAACGGTGCCGCTGACGCTGCCATTGCCGGCAGGAGCGCCTTTGTCCGCAGCTGAGGCGATTGAGACAAACGACAGCAGGATCAAGGTGAGTAGGAGGAGCGGTATACGGCTGGCCTTCACGAACATAACTCTCCTTAAGGGCGGCGTTGGAATTTGCAGTAATCCAACTGCGCTGTTGTGGCCTGGGACTGAACATAAGTTCCACGTTGTAAGTTAAGTAAACCGATGACTGCCTGGGGGACTGACCCACAAGGTAGGCGGCCTTGTTAAAGAGAGGTTAACGATGCGGTGAAAGTTTTCTAAGATTCACGTTCGGTCGTTCCCTGCCAAAATTGACTATGTTGCAATAGGGCTCAGCATAGCGGATAGTGAATTTGGAACCCCTAAAATGCATGTTCTGGTGATAGAAGACGAACCGCGGATGTCGGCTTTGTTGCACAAAGGCCTCTCGGAACACGGCCACGATGTCACCGTGGCTCTTGATGGTGCCGAAGGCCTCAAGTCCACGCTCGACAGAGATTTCGACATTATTCTGCTCGACTTGGGGCTCCCCGGTCTGAGCGGGTACGATGTCGCGCAAGTGCTCCAGGAAAGGAACTACCCAGCTTCAATTCTCATGCTGACGGCCTACAACAAAGAGGATGAAATCGTGCGCGGCCTGAACCTCGGCGCCGATGATTATTTGACCAAGCCGTTCTCCTTCCCTGAGCTGCTGGCTCGGCTTCGCGCTGTCACTCGTCCGTCGCCGGGACCGGCGCCGACGACCTTCACCATCGCAGATCTTGTTGTCGACACGGTCCAACATAGCGTTATTCGCCGGGGAAAAGCCATCAACCTGACCCGGACCGAGTACCTGCTGCTGGAATTGCTGGCACAGAACTGGCCTCACGTCGTTGCTCGAGGCACGTTGACGGAACGGATCTGGAGGGAGCACAAAGAGGTCACTCCGGGTGCGCTCGACGTCCTGGTCAACTCGCTTCGCGGCAAGCTCGACGCGCCGTTCCCAACAAAGCTCCTTCACACGGTAAGGGGCAGCGGCTATCAACTGAAAGCACAACCATCCACCAGCTCCAGCCATCTGGCCGGTGATAAAAGAAAGCAGATCAGATGAGACAACTGCCGATTCGCCTTCGCTTGACGTTGTGGTATTGCGCGATGTTTGCGGCCGCGGCCGTTTTATTGAGCCTGTCGAGCTGGTGGATGTTGCGTCAGAGTGTGAAGGCGACCGAGTATCACGAACTGCAGGAGCGGGCCCAAGACGTGCAATTGGTGCTTCGGCAGCTGGGCCCTGGAGCCAGCCTGCAGTCTCTTGAGCAGCGGTTCGCCGACATTTACCAGGTGAAAGACGATGGCAAATATCTACAGGTGCTCGATCAGGACGGGCAATGGATCTATCGTTCCCGGCGCATGATCGATGCCGGGCTGCTGCCGGCTGCTCCTGGACTTCTGCCGCCGGATGGCACATTGGATCAGTTCCACCAGGGCACCCGGTATGTGCGGGTGCTCACCTATCCAATCCATGTGAACGGGCGCGCCTACTCGGTCCAGACCGGTCTTGCGGTGAATAAATCAATGGTCCTGCTTTCTGCCTTTGGCGGGCGGTTGTTGCTGTTGACACCCATGGTCCTGATCCTGGCGGCAATCGGTGGACATTTCTTAAGCCGAAAGGCCCTTGCCCCGGTGGCCGCTATCGCGGCGGAAGCGCGCCGCATCAATGACAGGAACCTCGATATCCGCCTGCCGATCGCCCCCACCGGGGATGAAATTTCCGATCTCTCTGAAACCCTCAACCAGATGCTGCAGCGCGTCGAATCGGGCGTGCGCAGCACCCGTGACTTCACCGCCAACGCCGCTCATGAACTACGCACGCCCCTGGCCCTCATTCGCACCGAGGTCGAAGTTGCTCTCTCCAGGATCCGTTCTGCGGGAGAGTATCGAGAGGCCTGTGAGAACGTCCAGCTGGAGTCGACCCGCATGACCGGTCTGATCGATAGTTTGCTGATGCTGGCGCGTGTGGATGCGGGCAACGAAGCACTTTGCTTTGACCCCATAGAAGCCAACAAGATGGTTCGCCAGTTGGGCGAAAAATGGAAGACTTCTATGCAACTCGCGCTTCTCAACTTCGAGGTTGAACTAGAGCCGGAGTTGCTGTTTATCCTGGGGGATAGCAATAGCTTGCAGCGGTTGTTGACCATTCTGCTCGACAATGCCGTCCGCTACACACCGCCGGGAGGCTCCGTTCAATTGCGAGTTGCGCGCCAGGACCACTTTGCGGTTTTTACCGTCCGCGATACCGGGATTGGTATCTCCTCCGAACATCAATCTCGGGTGTTTGATCGCTTCTACCGCGTGGATCGGACACGCCGAACCTCTGGAGGCTCGGGCCTGGGGCTGTCGCTGGGCAAATGGATTGCAGAGCAGCACGGCACCAGCCTTTCGCTCGAGAGCGCAATCGGCAGGGGAACTTCCTTCCAATTTGCGATTGCGGAAGCCGGCACAGCATCGCCTGTGAGAACCAACGCATCGCAGTACGCCGTCCGCAGGAGCTAGATAGGTTGCTTTTGGGCTCTATCCCCGTCACCAACCCCGATTTCCTGTGGAGTCTCGTGAGTTCCCTGCACTTCATGCGCCTTTCCTTAAAAGAAAGGCGCACACGTAGTCCTGTCCAGAGCTGCGTACAGGAAATCGGGGCAACCGACGGGTGCCCCATCCGGCTGCCGCGGGTAAAAGCATCTGTTCTTCCCGCGGTACCCGCTCCCATCCTTCGCGTACTTTGCGAAGGGTGGGATAGTCAAATCTGGCCCTTCCACCTTTCACAACAGCAGACGTAACGGAAAGCGGATTTGTTCATCTCGCCCCCTGCTCCCGTTAGCTCCAAAGCGCGTCGTCGAGAGACTGCACATCATCCCACATTGGCGTCGGCTCGAAGTATCCCGTCCCTGGCTTCAAGTGCTGTTTGCAGACCTCATCGTTCAGCGTCGCTCCCAACCCTGGAGTATCCGGAACCTTGATGTAGCCCTCCTGGATCATTGGCTTTTCCGGTCCATTGACCAAATCCTGCCACCAGGGCACATCGAGCGAGTGGTTCTCGAGTGCCAGGAAGTTGCGAGTTGCGGCTGCACAGTGCACATTCGCCATGCAACTGACCGGTGTACCCGCAAAATGCATGGCCATCGGAACACCATAGCCGAAAGCCATATCGCCAATCTTATGCGTCCGCAAAATACCGCCTGAGGTCGCAAGATCAGGGTGGATCTTATCCACCGCGTGCACGCTGCAGAGCTTCTCGAAGTCCGAGATTTCGTAAATGTCCTCGCCGGTTATCGTCGGTGTGGGGCTGGCATCCGTGATTTGTTTCAACAAATCGGTGTATTGCCACGGAATGACATCTTCGATCCATTCCAGGTTGAACTTCTCATACGCCTTGCCCAGGCGAATCACAGACTTCACGCCAATATGCCCCAGGTGATCCATGGACAGCGGCATGTCGTAGCCGATGTTCTCGCGCACTGCCGCGACGTATTCGCATAGGCGGTCAATGCCCTTATCGGTCACCTCAGTCGCCATGAACGGATGCGGCTGGTTGCGCAGTTCCCACTTGCTCTGGCCCGCCGGCTCCATCACCATGCCCGGCATTCCTTCGAGCACGTTGATGCCCAGGTCCATCTTCATCCAGGTAAGCCCCATCGCTTTGCGTTCCTTGGCTCGCCTTCCGTATTCTTTCGGGTCGTCCGACTCGGTCGTATCGGCGTAAATGCGGATCTTGTCTCGCCATTGCCCACCCAGCATCTGGTACACCGGGCAGTTGTAAACCTTGCCGGCAATATCCCACAGCGCCATCTCGATCGCGCAAACACCGCCGGCCTGGCGCGACACACCGCCAAACTGCTGGATCTTCTGAAACAGGAAATCGATCTTGAGGGGGTTCTCGCCCACAATGCGGTTCTTCAGCACCATCGCATATTGGTATCCGCCCACATCGCGCACTTCTCCCAATCCATACACGCCCTGGTTGGTATCGATACGGATGATTGGGCATGGACTGGGACCGGGCTTGACGATAATTGCATAACGCATGTCGGTAATCTTCAGTGTCGAAGGGCTGGAAGCCGTATTCACATTCTTGATCGTCGGCTGCGTTTCAGCCGCGGCCTTCTCCAGGCTGTAACGGTTCAGAAGACCGCCGGCCATCGCAGCCATCGAGGACTTCAGCACACCACGGCGATTGAATTTCATTCGAAAAGAATCTGACATAGTTACGTTACCTCCTTTTGCTTTTACTCTGCCCCGACCGCGTCCCCCGGGGCACAGAAGGAGAAGAATATCCCATCCAGGTCTGCAGATATACCGGGCTCTTGAGATAAGTTAGACATAGCCGATGAAAACGCTTCTGTTCGTGCTTTTCGCCTGTCTCACCGCATCGACCTTCGCCGCGTCAACCTATCCCACACGGCTCGATGACCCGGGGGCCGTGTATCTAACCCCGCAGGAGTTCCATGTCCGCGGCGACGGTCAGCAGGACGACAGCGAAGCCGTTCAGACGGCAATCGACAAACTTCAGTCGAGCAAAGGCGAGGGCATCGTCTTCATCCCGCAAGGCCGCTACCGCATCAGCCGCACAATTTATCTTTGGCCAGGCGTACGGCTGATCGGCTACGGCCCCCAACGGCCTGTCTTCGTGCTGGGAGAAAACACTCCCGGCTATCAGGACGGCATAGCCTACATGTTCTTCTTCGCCGGCGCCCGGCCCCGGCCCGAGGCCTCGCCATATCATCCCCCTCCTACCCCGCGTGGAACCGTGCCGCCCATCCGCAACGTTCCCGACGCCAATCCAGGCACCTTCTACTCGGCTATCAGTAACGTCGATTTCGAGATCGGCCCGGGCAATTCCGGGGCGGTCGCCATTCGCTTTCACTCCGCCCAGCACTCTTTTCTCAGCCACATAGACTTTTCCATAGGCTCAGGGCTCGCGGGAGTGCATGAGGTGGCGAACGAGGCTGAGGACCTTCACTTCCACGGTGGCCAGTACGGTATCCTGGCGCGCAAGCCCTCGCCCGCCTGGCAGTTCACGCTCATCGACTCCACCTTTGACGGCCAGAGGGAAGCCGCGATCCGCGAAAACGAAGCCGGACTGACCCTGGTCCACGATGAGTTCCGCAACCTGCCTACCGCGGTATCCATCGATCCCCACTACTCCGATCAGTTATGGATCAAAGACACGCGCTTCGAGAACATCACTGGCCCCGCGGTCATGATCAGCAATGACGCCAGCCGCATGACAGAGATCAATTTCGAGAATGTGCTCTGCAAACACGTGCCGGTATTCGCAAAGCTGCGTGAGACGGGCCGGGAATTCCGGCAGCTGACCGATACGTATCAGGTCAGCGTCTTCTCCCATGGGCTCAGTCTTGCTTATCCGGGTGCTCTGGCCGCGTTCCAAACGCGTTTTGAAGCTTCACCCATCCCCGCTCTGCCACCCACCACAGCGCCCGCGATTGCCGCGCTGCCCGACCCGGCCGTCTGGGTCAACATTCACACCCTCGGCGCGAAGGGCGACGGCGTTACAGATGATACGGTTGCCCTACAGAATGCGATCAACCAGCACCCGGTACTCTATCTTCCCAGCGGGCGCTATCTGCTTCACGACACGCTGACGCTTCGTCCCGATAGCGTTCTCATCGGTTTGCATCCCAGCACAACACAGTTAGATCTGCCCGACGGAACGCCAGGCTTTGAAGGCCCTGATGCACCCAAGCCGCTGCTGCTCGCGCCCTCCGGCGGCGTCAACATCGTCACCGGTCTGGGCATCTTTACCGGAGGCTTCAGCCCCCGGGCAGTCGGTCTCCTATGGCACGCCGGCAAAAGCTCGTTGGTGGACGATGTCCGCTTTCTGGGCGGCCACGGTACCAACGCCCCCGATGGCACTCGTCTCAATCCCTACAACTCCACCCATTCCGCCGACCCCAATCCACACCGCCCCTGGGACTCGCAGTATCCAAGCCTCTGGATTGATGGAGGCGGCGGCACCTTCGCCAATATCTGGACTCCCGACACCTTCGCTCAGGCCGGCTTTGTGGTCTCAAACACCACCATTCCAGGCTTCGTGTATGAGGTTTCAAGCGAACATCACGTGCGCGCGGAATTCAAGTTCCGCAACGTATCCAACTGGCAGCTCTATGCATTGCAGACGGAAGAAGAGAGCGGCGAAAGCCAGAATGCGTCGTCGCTCGAAATCGACGGTTCCAGCAATCTCACCATCGCCAACTATCACGGGTATCGCGTAACCCACATGGAGAAACCGTTCCCCTACGCGGTGCGGATAGCCGGCTCTAATAACATCCACTTTCGAAACGTGCATGTGGACGCTAACAGCTCGATCGCGGTGTGCGATGCCTCCCGTGACTGCCGGCAGGCGGTGCGCTCGAACAAAGTTCCTTTTGAGAACGCCATTGTCGATCAGACTCTCCACGTCGAGGTGCGTCCCCGCGAATTCGCCTGGCTCAATATCTCGGACGACAAGCCAATAACCCCAAACCGTCCCGTCTCCAACCTGATGGAATCAGGCGCCCAGGTTGAGCGCCTCGCTACCGGCTTCTTTAATATTGCAGGCGCCGCGATTGACCCAGCAGGCCAGCTCTACTTCGTGGACGCGCAGTTCCAGCGGATCTATCGCTGGTCGCCTGAGTCGAGGAATGCAATCGTGGTGAGCGACGCTCCTCTCAATCCCGTCAACCTGGTCTTCGACCAGGGCGGCGATCTCATTGTTCTCTCGTCCGCCGGCAAAAACCTCACCGCCTATGCGTTACGAGGCGATTCGATCACTCTTCTGCCGCTCCAACCCGCCCTCAACCGTCCCGGGCTTATCCCCGCGCTGCCAGTCGACTACTGGTTCAACGGAGACTTCGCAGAAACCCTCTCCCTTCATCAGCCCTACACCTATACGTCGTTACAACAAATGTTCGAGAAAGGTCTTGGCGCCCGCACTACTTTCCAGTTTGTCTCTCCTGACAACACCCTATTCATCCCCACCAACGCTCCTATCGTGCAGGGTGAACCGTACTTCGGCACAAAATGGGCTCCGGTTCTCGAAGCCTACGGCCTGGTGAAGGGAACGGCAGGCAAACCCTTCTATGCGACCAATGAAGCGGAGCAGCGCACGTATCGCGGTCTCCTCAACCCGGATGGGTCGTTATCCCAGATCTCGACCTTCGTCGAGCAGGGCGGAGAAAGCCTGGCGCAGGACGCTGACGGCAACATCTATCTCGCCGCAGGCCAAATCTTTGTCTACTCACCGCAGGGCCAATTACTAGGCACTCTCAACGTACCCGAGCGTCCACACGACATCCTCTTCGGTGGCAAAGACCGCCGCACTTTTTATATGTTGAGCGACCATTCCCTCTACGCGGTGCGCCTGCGCCATCCGGGCATGGAGTGATGGGTGAGGCACTACTGCCTCACAGGGAGGTCTGTAGGCGCGGGCTCACGTTTGCGTACACCCTCGCCGACCGGTCCCTGGTGACCCAGCGTATGGTTGAGCCACTCAGTCATTTGGACTTCCCAGTCCGGAACGCCAGGTAGCTTATACCAGCCGCCAGTCCCATGCATTCCTCCCGGTATCCGGATAATCTGGCTCTTCACGTTGGCTTTGTGCAGCGCCGCATCCAGATTGGTCGCTTCGCTGTAAGGAATATACTCATCCTTGTCGCCCAGAATCTGCAGGAACGGTGGATCACCTTTTGAGACATAGGTTATGGGCGATGCTTCTCTTAGCGCCTCCGCTTCCCCCTTTTCCTTGATCAAGGGGTCCAGCAGAGCGTGCACATCCGCATTGAGCGGTACGGTGGCAAAGCTACTTTGGGCGAACAGCGTCACCACCGCCTGCACTTGTGCGCTCTCCCGATCCACGGGATCGCTGGCAGAAGCATCCCCAGGTACATTCAACAGCCCCACCATGTTGCTGAGAAACCCGCCCGCCGATCCCCCAACCAGCGCAATCCGATTCCCCTGCGCATCCCAACGGCCGGCATTGTGGCGAATAAATCGAACCGCCCGCTCCACGTCGTACACCATGTAGGGGTAGGGATATTTCGGCGCCAGCCGATAGTTGATGGAGAAGACCGCGTACCCGGCGGGAGCCAGAAAATCCGCGCAATATGCTTCGCTGCCACTCTTGCTGTTACCCCGCTGATACCCGCCGCCGTGAATGATAATCGCAATCGGATGCGGGCCCGGACCCTTCGCAGCGTAGTAGTCCATGGTCAACTGCTGGCCGTCCGCTACACCATAGACAATCCCTTCCTGGGTAGGTGTTCGCAGCTCCGCGGCAAATGTTGTGAGGGTTAACACCATCATCAGAATCAGAAAAGTGTTTTTCATACGCTCAGTGGCTTCTCCGGGTGCACCGTCATCCACAGGACCCCGCCGACCGCGGCCAGCGTGGCGGCAATCGCGAACGACGTAGTCCATCCGAAACGCTGAGCCACCCAGGGCGTGAGCGAGGCGGTCACCGCGCCGCCCACCTGCCCTGCCATATTCACCATGCTGGAAAACACACCTGAACTGAGCCCGGCAATATCGGCTGAGACCGACCAGAAGGAGCTTTGCGATACATAAAGCGCCCCTGCACCGCCGGCAAGAATAACGCCCGCAAGGTGCGGGCTCTGCACTCTTGATCCAAGCAGCAGAAAAACAGCAGTAAAAAAGTACGCCACCGAAGCCAGGCCGCAGCGCCCCACCCGCAACCCATAGGAGCGGGTAAGCCGGTCGCTGAGCGCTCCGCCACCCAGGCATCCGATGGTCATCGAAAGGAAGGGAAGCATGGAAATCAAAGCGCTGGACTTGAGATTAAAACCTCGCACCTGCGCCATGTAGAGGAAGAACCAGCTGAAGAATATCCAGGCGGTGTAACCGTAGCCGAAATAAGCAATGCACAGCGCCGGCAGATCTCGCCGCGTCAGAATCGCTCGCCAGGCGATCACGGCCGGCCCGGTGGCCTTGGTCGCAGTATCTTCGACAATTCCCCGGCGAATGATCTGCAGTTCGGCTTGCGACACCGAGGGATCTTCCTCCGGAGTATCCCGTGCCAACCACCACCACACACCGCCTGCCACCACGCCGATCACCGCACTAAACCAGAAAGCCGACCGCCATCCATAATGCAGGATGAACCATGCCAACAAGGGCGGAGTAAGACCGCTGCCGGCGCCTACACCTGCAAAAATGAGTCCGTTGATAAATCCGCGTTCCTGTTCCGGAACCCATCGCGCGACGAGCTGGTTGGCCGCCGGGTAGATGACAGCCTCACCGGCGCCCAGGGCAAACCGAATCGCTATCAGCAACAGAACCGCTTGTGGAATGCCGCGAGGGATCATGGTGGTCAGTCCGGTTGCGATGCCCCACCACAGAACGCCCAAGGAAATTACCAGCCGCGGTCCAAAGCGCGAAGCCAGCCATCCGGCCGGCACTTGAAACCCGGCGTAGCCAATCAGGAACGCGCTGAAGATCCATCCCAGCCGCTGGTTCCCGAGCCCATACTCAGAACTGATCTGCAGACCCGCGATGGAGACATTTGTGCGGTCGAGGTAAGAAATAGCGCTAAGAACAAACAGCCAGGATGCGAGCCAAAATCTTTTTCGCGTGTACCGCTCTGCATGCATCGATAGGCGCTCCTGGGCCGCGGGCCGAAACAAATGATACCCCAGCCGCTGCTCCCCATCAGGATCAGCCCAAAATCCCGCCTGACGTATCATGCGTTTGTGACCCCTTGTTTGTCAGCTGGAGGCCCGCGTGTGCTTTTCAGCTAGCGCCAATTTTGTCGGCAGTGCCGTGCTCGGCGCCATCGGTGTGGCGACGCTAGCCGAGGTAAAGCACAGGCGAGAGCTGCTATTTGCCGCCATGCCCTGCCTCTTCGCTTTGCACCAGTTCACCGAAGGGTTTGTCTGGCTTGGCCTGAACGGTCATATGCGGCCGATCGTGGCCCATGATGCCGGCGCCGCCTACATTCTGTACGCTCACGGATTATTGCCCTTTCTTTTGCCATTCAGCGTTTTTCTTATGGAATCTACCCCAACCCGCAGGCGGCGCATGCTCGACTTCACCGCCCTCGGAGCTCTGCTGGCGCTCTACATTCTCTGGGGGCTCATCGCCTATCCGGTCCAGATCTACGCCCGCGGTCACGGCATCGTCTATCTGAACCAGATATCCACCACCGATACGGTTGCGGTCCTTTATGTGGTCGCAACCTGCGGTGCGTTATTCTTTTCCGGCTTGCGCGCTCTCGTCCTGCTTGGAGCCCTCAACGTGGCCGGCCTGCTTGTCGTCATGCTGGTAAGGCGATACGAGTTCACTTCGATCTGGTGTGCCTATGCTGCGGTGGTGAGCATTGTCATTTACTTCTTCTTTCGCCGCAGTCGTGAAGGCCGCCCGGCCGATTACGCCAGGGAAGCCGTCCTATGAATTCCCAAACCGCTATACAGGACCTGCGGTTATGCTGGTGGTCTTACGCCGTAAGAGGCGGCCTGGCCATCGTCTTTGCGGCTGTCCTGTTCTTTGCCAGTAGTTTCCTCGGCATTTTCTTCTTTGACCGCGTCACCCTGATCTATTTAAGCCTCCTCCTGGGCTCTTTCGTTTTAAGCAACGGCCTCCTTTCGGGGGTGGCAGCATTTTTCTCTTTGGAGCATCGCCTGCATATCTGGTGGCTGGTGCTGTGTGAAAGCGCCTTTACGATATTGCTCGGTGTTTATATCGGTGTGTCGTTTTTATTGACTCCCCAATCCCTCGCCTTTCTGGCGGGCATCCACGGTGTGGGGAATGGGTGCTTTGAAACGGCGCTGGCCATCAAGCTGCGAGACGATCGGCCGAAATTGTTCCTTCTCGCCATTGCCGGCATCGTCTCTTCGTTCGTGGGACTTGCCTTTCTGACTCATTACAACCAGGCTCCGCGTGTCACCACCCAGGCGCTCGCCGGGTATGAGCTGTTTTGCGGAATCATCTGGATGGTCTTCGCCTACCGGCTACACAGATGATGCCCGCGCTCGTCGCCGTCCGGCCGAGCCCGGGGGCTGGTGGACTCTGCAGCCCATAATTTTGCCTGCACAAACTGCGCTACCTCCAAGATGGAAGAGCATCCAATCCAAGACATCAGAGGAACCTTCAGGTGGAGAAGTCAATTTTTGGCTCAATCGGACAGGTGGCGCTATTTGGCGCAAAGGCTATTCGGGATGCGTGGGTGCCGCCCTTTGAAGGTGAGTACCTGCTTACGCAGTTCTATGAAATCGGTGTAGGTTCGTTCTTGCTGGTCTTAGCCTCGGGTTTTGCCCTGGGAGTCGTCATCACGCTGCACACCCGCAGCACCCTGGTGCAGTTTGGCGCGACCGCAGAAATCCCGGTCTTCCAGTCATTGGCGTTTTTCAACGAGATCGGTCCCCTGGTCGCCGCCTTGCTGATGGCCGGCCGGGTGGGCGCCGGCATTGGAGCCCAACTGGCGAACATGCGGGCCACCGAGCAGATTGATGCCATTGAAACGCTTTCCGTCGACTCGTTCAAGTTGCTCGTCGTCACCCGGGTCATCGCTTGTACTCTCATGCTCCCGCTGCTAACGATTTTTATGGATGCGGCCGGCATCCTCGGAGGCTTTCTCTCCGAGCACATCTGGTCGCATCTAAGCTGGACGCTTTACATGCATCGCGCCTTTGACGGGGTCGCCCTCGCCGACTTCGTTCCGCCTACGCTCAAAACTGCGGTGTTTGGATATCTCATCGCCGTCATCTCCTGCTTCTATGGCTACAACACCAACGAAGGTTCCGACGGCGTTCGCAAGGCAGCTACCAATAGCGTCGTCATCTCCTCGCTGGCCGTCATCCTGGCGGACGTGATCCTGGTGAAGTGCATCTTCTTCTTGTTTCCGGACCAGGCCATATGAGCGAGGGGCAAACAAACGGCGCCACGATTGCATTTGAACAAGTGGAAAAGGGCTTTGACGGAAAGCAGATTCTGGATAACGTGTCGTTCACCGTGGCGGAGGGAGAAGCCGTCTGCATCCTGGGCCGAAGCGGAACCGGCAAGAGCGTGACCCTGAAATTGATGATCGGGTTGCTGACGGCAGACGCTGGAAAAGTCCTGGTGGATGGGGAAGACATGGCGACTCTGGACGAAGACGGGCTGATGAAAGTTCGCCGCAAAATGGGTTATCTCTTCCAGAGCGCAGCCCTCTTTGACTCCTTCACCGTGAATCAAAACCTGTGTATGCCGCTCCATCGCCTGGCCCCCAACAGATCTCCCGAGGAGGTCAAGCGCGCCGTCGAACAGGCCTTGCGAGAAGTTGGTCTGGAGAAGGATGGCAACAAGCTGCCGAATGCTTTATCTGGCGGTATGCAAAAGCGAGCCGGCCTGGCCCGCGCCTTGGTTCTGCAGCCGAAAATTCTTTTAGTGGATGAACCCGCCAGCGGCCTCGACAGGATCACCGCCTCTGAGATCGACGACCTTCTCATCAAGGTAAAAACCGAGCGCCACACCACCATGGTGATTGTCACCCACGACGTTCACGGAGCCCGCAAGATCGCAGATAAGTTCGCCGTTTTGGATAAGGGCCGGGTCCTGGCCTTCGGAACCCCGGCAGAACTCGATAAGAGCCACGACAACCTATTGCAACAATTCATAGCGGAGCGCTAGTCGCATGAAAAACCATAATGTGATCGTTGGAGTTTTCATTACCGCCGCCATCGTACTGTTCGGTGTTGCTCTCTTTCTCATCGGCGATCAGCACAAAGCTTTTCGTCATCACGTCGTTTTTTACACCAATTTCCAGAACGTGGACGGCATACCCAAAGGCTCCACAGTACGCGTGGACGGCATCGATGCCGGCGAATTGGAAGCCATCGAGATCCCCTCCAGCCCGTCCCAAAAATTCCGCCTGAAGATGAACGTGGATGACCGGCTCCGTGGTTTGATCCGCGAAGATTCGCTCGTCACCGTCGAGACTGAGGGACTCGTGGGCGATAAGTTCCTGCTCATCCAGGGAGGAACGGATCGTGCGTCCGAAGCGGCGCCGGAGAGCACTCTCCAGGGCAAAGAGCCATTTGAAATAGGCAAGTTGCTGGAGCAGGCGCAAGGCATCATGAACCAGGCGGGCACCACCATCACCAGCCTGCAAAGCACCATGAAAGACGTAAGCGGTCGCCTCGACACCACTCTGGATACAGCAACCAACACCATACGAAACGTCAATGGAGTGGTGCTGGATGTACGCAGCGGAAAAGGCGCGGCCGGCCTCTTGGTCGAAGATCCGGCAACCGCGGCAGATGTAAAGCAGTCGATCGTGAACGTCCGCCAGACCACTGAGAAACTGAACACTACCACTACTCGAGTCGACAATCTTCTGGCTGAGGTGCAATCCCGGCAGTTGGTCCCCAAAATCGATGACACCCTGGTTAGCGCCAAGTCCGCTACACAGAATCTCGATCAGACCTCGCAGCAGATCAATACCACTCTGAAGAGCGCATTTGGTGAGGACCAGTATGGCGAGGATGCAGGCAGCAACCTGCAGCAGTCTCTGACCAACCTCAACCAGGCCTCAGGCAACCTGACCGACGATACAGAAGCGTTGAAACACGAATTTTTCTTCAAAGGATTCTTCAAACATCGCGGCTACGACAACCTTGATGATCTGCCGGTCGAGCAGTATCGCGCCGGGCAAATTTTCAAGAAGCTGCCTGAGAGCCGCCAGTGGATTGCTGCTCCGGCTCTTTTTACCACCAACCAAAGTGGGGAAGAGGTGCTGTCGATGCAGGGCAGGCAAAGCATCGACCAGGCCGTAGGCCAGTTTAAAGCGCTCTACGATCAGCCTGTCATCGTCGAAGGCTATGCTTCCTCGGGTTCGCCGTCAGAGGAGCTTGTGCAATCGCGGAGAAGGGCGGCGGTGGTACGGAACTATCTGCAACTGCACTTTCATCTTCAGCCCAAGGACACCGGCATCATCGCTCTCAGCAGCACGCCTCCAGAAAGCGCCGGAAAAACCACCTTTGACGGAGTCAGCCTGGTGAGTGTTGGCAGGGACAGTAAGTAGAGCTATCGTCCCTGCCAAGGCTTGTTGATTAGTTTAAGCCGACAATGAGCTTCGGCTGGATATCTGGTGTAGGAGAGAACAGCTAAAGTAGTAAGGAAATCAAATCGGCCATGCGGCAGGAATTCGGTTCGTGCTGAATTTAGTTCCGACAGCGAATATATTGCCGGCCGGTTCCTCAGTCAAGGCTACTCATATGACCGGTCGCCACCTAAGTCGCCCTCTCGTTTTTGCGGGAACATGGTATTTGCGTCCCCGCGAGAGCTTCATTTTCCTGAGCCAACAATAAGCTTAGGCTGGGTTCCCCTAGGATTGCAAATAAAGTCTTTGCCATCCACAGTGAGTTTGAGTTCGCACGCGGGGTTTGCTTCGTCGTTCACGATTGCATCAGTCGGAATCTGGAGCGGTAGCCAACCCTTCGCAGGAACCTCGTGCTCCTCGTCCGGTAGGGGCCAGAAGTTTTCATTCCCGGGGGCGGCTCTGATCAACACCGGGCTCACCTGTGTGTTCTCCCAGATGAAGTAGGCTCCTGGAGTCACCTCTACATCGTCACAGACGTCAGCCTTTACCGTAGCAACGACGATGTTCTGAGTAGCGACGCCGGGATCAGGCGGGTTGCAACTAATCGTGCCTTGGGCCGCTGCCGCGGGGGCGGTCACCGTAACTGGGCCGGTCGGTGTTACGTTGTAGGGACCGGAGGGAGTTAGTGAAACGCCGGAGATCGTGACTTCAACTCCTTCGCCTGAGCCTGTCTCGTCGTGATGCACAACGAACTCGAAAGACTCGCCAGGCCAGACGACGATCCGCTCACTAAAGACATTGAAAGAACGCGTAGACATAGAATTAGTTTTCCTCTCATTCTGCGTTTGGTCGCAGGGGTTTTATTTCACGAACGCGTGGCTTAACAGTTGCTGGAACTGCGGATTGTTACGGAGATTATCGAAGCTAGGCGAATCTCTGACAATGGAGGCAGAGTACCCCGTAGTCAGGGCCTTCTGCAGCCACTCCAGCGCAACCCCCGTTTCGCCCAGATCGTTGTACACTACCGCGGCATTAAAGAGTAGCTCCTTGTTACTGTGCCCTAGTTCCAGGGATCGCGACAGGTGGGTAACAGCGTTCTCTCGGTCCCCCAAAATCGCGTAACATGAGGCGACATCGCCCTGTCGTTCTGCGTCCTGAGGATTGACCTGGAGCTGTTGCTTGAGCAGTTCGAGCTGCTTTCGGAATGCATCCATCGCCTGCGCCCGCTGGCCGTCATAAAGCAGTGCACTGGCTAGATTGCCCCACATGTCAGGATCCTTATCGTCGAACTTGATCGCTTGGCGGTAGTTGGAGGCTGCCTGAGCAAAATGCCGCGACTGATAGAAGGCCGTCCCTAGATTTGCGTATGCTCCCGCCGTCGGTCGCAGCTGCAAGGACTTTTCCAGTGCAGCAATCGCTCCCGCGTGGTTCCCGAGAAACATGTATGCGACGCCCAAATTGCTGTAGTTGAGGTAATTCTCTGGGTTAAGACGGATCGCTTGTTGAAACACGTCGGCTGCCTTGGAATATTCGGCTTGTTGCAGATAGAAGATACCTAGCTCCTGATGAGCTCGCGTCGAATTTGGGTTAAGGCTGATTGCCTGCTGGTAGGTATGCCCGGCATCGCTTAGCCGGTTTAACTTGGCATAGGCAATCGCCAAGCCCAGATAGCCATCATTGGTGGTAGGTTCCAGCTCGATGGCGTTCCGATACTCGTTTGCCGCCTGCTCATAATTGCCCGTTCCTGCCGCCACCAGGCCCAGGCACAAATGCCCATCAGCTCCCGCATTCCCCAAGCCGACCGCGCGCTTGCAATCATTGCGCGCCTCCTCAACCCATTTGGCTTGTTTTGTTGCCTGGTAGTCATACCAATAGGCCTCTCCTCGTGCGGCGAACGCTTTTCCATAGTTTGGATCCAACTGCAGAGCACGGTCCAGCACGTGCAGCGCGTTGCCTATGTTTTCCGGCCGTGACGTGTTTTGCAGATAACCCTTCGCCTGCAGAAAATAGTCATACGCCGCCGGCTCGGTTGTGCCGTGCATTGCCAACGCCGTTCTCTCTTCCGGCCGCAAATCGATTTGCAGAACTCTCACTACACCATCAGCCACCCGATCCTGCAGAGAAAACGGGTCCGAACGGGGCGCAGTTAAAGTTTCTTCCGCCACCGTCTGACCAGTGTTTGCATTGGCCAGCTTGTAAGTTGTGCGATTCATCTCTCCTGACTGCTGGACGGTCAGTTCCAGTGTGAGGTTTGCACCCAGGGTCTTCAGGGCAGTTGTGGGCGAAGACGCTTGCGCCTTCACCACCTGCGTCGTATCGATCACTTCCAGGTCATGGTTCTGGGCCAGGCTCGAAAGCTTGGCCGCGACGGTGGCCGAGAGCCCATCCGCAAACGCGCTAAGCTCGGCATTGCCGCCAATAATCCGCGGAGGCAGCACCGCAAGCCGCGGCGCCTCCACCTTTGCCGTCGCCGGTGGCGTTGGGATCTTGGGCCTCCACAACCCGGCGACGCGGGACCGCACAGCAGGGAGCATCGCCGCGACCAGGATCACCGCTACCACCGGAATCAAAAACCAAAGCCACCTCGGCGCCGGTCGCCGGAGAGCTTTCGCGGGGCGTCCACCTTGCCGCACCGTTTCGAGATCCTTGCGCAGCTCGCGCGCGCTCCCGTACCGCTGCACCGGATCCTTATAGAGCGCCCGCGCCACCACCGCGGCCACAGGCGGAGAAAGCTTCAGTTTGGAACGGTCGAGATTTGCTGCTTCGCGTTCGTCGAGAATATGTGCCGTGGTGACCGTGACATTCGCGCCCCGAAAAGGATGCCGCCCAGCCAGCATCTCGTAAAACACAATCCCCAGCGCGAAGACATCGGCCCGTGCGTCCGGCACGCCCCCCTTCAAAACCTCGGGCGCCATGTAGGTAGGCGTGCCCGAAACGTGGCCGGGCGCCCATACCGTGGTGAGCGTTTCCGCGGCCGGATCGTCCCCAGGCAACCGCCGCGCCACGCCAAAGTCGAGCAGCTTCACCTGACCACTCGCGTCCAGCATGATATTTTCCGGTTTGATATCCCCGTGCAGAATCCCCTTCTCGTGCGCGGCCACCAGCGCACTCGAGCACTGGATCGCGAGGTCGAAGAACTGCTCCAACGGCATGGGATTGCCGATGGCCTTGCGCAGAGTCGAGCCCTCCACGTATTCCATGACCAGCATTACCTCGCCGTTTTCCTGGAACACGTCGTAGATGCTGGCGATGTTGGGGTGCTGCAGCGCCGAGGCCCGCTGTGCTTCCTTCAAAAAGAGCGCGTGGTCTTCAGGAGTCAGGCCCGCGCGCCAGGACATGCGCTTGATCGCCACCGTCCGCTTCAGCTGGGAGTCGACCGCACGGTAGACTTCTCCCATTCCCCCTGCGCCCAGCCGGGCCTCAATCACAAATCTGCCGACAGTTTTCCCCGTTAAATCGAATTGCGCCGGAGGAGTTTTGACCTGGTCGGGAAATTCCGGCATTTGGGTAGGGGGTCTCTCCTGGGACCTTTTTTGCCTCATCCTACGTCGAACAGGAAGCCGAAACAATAGCTGCGCCCGTCATCGTATACTCCTCTTATGTCCATTGTTCGAAACATAGCCGGAGTGGCGAAGGGAATGAGCATCACGTTCCGCGAGATGCTGAACCCCACCGAGGTGGAAAACTACCCTGATGGACCGGGTCCCAACCGCGGCGCCCACTTTCAGGATCGTTTCCGTGGAGCCCATGTGCTGCAACGGGACGAAAACGGCCTGGAGAAATGTGTTGCCTGCTTCTTATGCGCGGCAGCCTGCCCAGCCAACTGCATCTACATCGAGGCGGCTGAGAATACTGCCGAGCAGAGAATCTCCAGTTCCGAACGCTACGCCAAGGTCTACAACATCGATTACAACCGCTGCATCTTTTGCGGCTACTGTGTCGAAGCCTGCCCCACCGATGCCATCACCCACGGACACGGCTTTGAGCTGGCCTCGCTCAACGCGACAACCCTGATCCACCGCAAGGAAGACATGCTGGTGCCCACAATCGGGATGCCGGGTGCTGCGCAAGCCAATGCGGGCGGAGTCAAGTAGGAACTGGTAGCATCGGCTCATGCAAGACTCAGCAAGCAACGGAAAGAGAAAGATTTTCCACGTCAGCAGCCGGGAAAACATCATGCAGCTGCGCGACGAAATCCTGCGCATGCACGGTTTTGAAGTAAGGTCGACCCTCTACTCAGGCAAGGCCCTGGACGAGGTGAGCCAGGACGACTACGACCTCGTATTGATCGATGTTGAAGCGAACGTCAAAGTCAAAAGCGCCCAGGAGCTATGCGACGACATCAAGAAGGTCCACCCTGGCCAGCACGTCGCCTTCGTTTGTAACTACCGGGTAACCATCGAAAGCGACTGTCCCGACGAGATCATCCGCGCCGAATTCAACCCGGAAGCCATGATCCGCGGAGTAAAAGAAGCGCTAGGAGCGAACTAAGTGCGGGAAGGTGCCAGCCCCGGACTTTTAGTCCGGGAGAGCGGGTTTTCAAACCCGCGGGAACATTCCGGTATACAAATTGAGGGCTTTACAGGATGCAGAAAAACCATTTTGTATCAGGGGTAAGATTTTACAAGCCGCACAAATGCTCTGTTTTGTATCAGGGCACGACTTTAGTCGGGCCGTAAACAACCGAGAATATGACGGGCTTTAGCCCCTGGGCTTTTTTCCATCGCCCCAAACAGGACCCCGGGTGCCCCACATCTCGCTCGTTTTTCGCGAGATGTGGGATACCACGGCTCTTCGCCCCTGACATTTTCGCAACAACGACTTTTTCCGCAGCCTGTTTAGCCCCTGAGGGCATTTTTTTTGTCAGCACAGGAGAGAATGCGGAGGATGGAAAACCGTACCTCAGCGGCTTCTATTAGACGGCTATGGCAGTGTCATTTACGGCACGGCTGAACAGCTGAACCCGTGTCCTTCCGGGACGAACGAGTTCTCACGCAGCCTCTTTAGCCCTGGTGTATGTAATCTTTCCTCCTCAACTGGCCTTCTTACCCTGCGCTGCTTGAAACTCAGCCTTCAACGCCGCCTCGTGCATCGGCTTCTCATGCAGCAACAACTGCGTAGCTTCTAAATGCGCATTTGCGTGGAACCAGTCCTGCACGATGTTGTCGTACAACAAGTTCAACACCGCCAACAGCGACATGCCCTGGTGGTGAGCCATCCACTCCTTCACCAGCTTCGGTGTCTTGGTTGACTCCTGATAATCCGCCGCCTCATAAAAGCCGTAAGCGCCCGACCAGCCCATCTTGGCCATCCGCTTTAAATTCTTGAGCGCCTCAACCGGTTCAATGCCCAACGCCAGGCAAGTCGAATAAGGCGAAATCACTGGGCCCGCCACCGCGTCCCATTTCAGGGCAATCGGAGGAATCCCGAACGCCTGGTAATGGTAATGGCCGTGATCATCCTTACCCGCCCAGCCTGACTCTGAAATTCCCCAGGGAATCCCATGCTCTTTACCGAAGGCGCGCTGAATCGCCACCACCCCGGCCAACGTGCGCGATACCAGCGTATCGGGATAACTACGCATCCAGATCGAAGGCATCATGTACTCAAACATCGTCCCGGTCCAGGAAATAAGCACCGGCTGCCCGTAAGCCATGGTGTGGATACGGCCCAGCTTGAACCAACTTTGCTGGGGCGCTTCCCCTTTGGCCACGGTGATAAAGGCAGCAATACGAGCCTCGCTGCACAACAGGTCATAACAAGCCTGGTGCAAATGCTGCCGCTCAATCTCATACCCGATCGAAAGCAGCAAACGAGACTTATCCATCAGGAACCCAAAATCCATCTCCGTAGCGAAACGCATCGCCTCGCCTGAAAGACGCTTCAGTTCACTAGCCAGCGCTTTCAATCCCTCCCGGGCCGAAGCCAATGCCGTGCGCAGCTCGTCGGCCAGCTTAAGCATCGCGGGATCGGAAGCCAAGCCGGTGGACGCCCGCGCGAGCCGCGTATCCAGATCTGCGGCCAGCAAGCTGGCATTCCCCACCTGGACCGCCGCTGCGGTCTCCGAGAATCCTTGCAACTGGGGCAAAGCTAGAAGTGGCGCAAAGCGGGGCATGAGCCACGGCATGTAATCGCGCATCAGTCCCACCATGGCACTGATGCGGCGATGGGTTTCCGCCAGCCACCAGGCTCCCTCTCCCGTCGCCGCAGCCGCGAATTCCGGCGCGTCAACAGTAGCCAGTGCCCACGTGACCCAGTCATTCGCCGCGTCCACCGCCGGCGGCGCAAGCGCCTCCAGGCCCGCAGGGGCATCCGGCAAACCCGTCAGCAGATCCCAATGATCCCGCATGCCGGAAAAGAGCGCCGGATCCAACAGGCGCTCGCGCAGAAGACCGCGGCAACCAGTGCGCACGGTATAGAACGAAGCCGCCAGGTTGCCGCTATCGACGGAAGAAATCGTAATCGGGCGGATCGGCTGCAAGGTCCGCGTGTCGTACCAGTTGTAAATGTGTCCGCGATACTTTTCCAGCTTCTCGTAGGTCTGGAAGCTGTTCTCGGTCAGTTCCACAAATTCAGGAACCGTCAGATAGCCAAAGGTAGTCGCCGCCTGCCGGGCATTGAGCAACAACCCAAAGTTAGTTGGCGAAACGCGCCCCGCCTCGAACAGGCCTTCTTCCTCGACGTTATCCGGGACCATGTAGTTGTGGCTTTCGCCCCCGAATTGATTGAAATATCGCCAGGTCCGCAAGGCCAGTTGCCGCAGGAAGGTGTCTTCCTCCCCCGTGAGCTTGGGCCTGGACTGCTGCGGCGAGCTGTTCAGCCACGCAGTGATGAGTCCGGCGAAGCCCCACAGGATCAGAATCGGGAGAGCCACCAGCAACGACTCTGGATGACGCAGAAAAACGATCACCCCGACAACCACTGCTACTAGCGGAGTCACCGCGAGATATCGATCGACTGGGGTGCGCCGTTGCCGGTTCGATTCTGCCTCGGCCGCAGTCTCCCATTCCAGCAATCGCTGCCCGGTGATAAAGCTCCGCACCAGCGAGCGGCTGATCGCGTCCAGCGCCAGCAGGGTCTGGTGTGGTAGGTAGACCAAAGTCAGCAGGGCGATAAACGTGCCCTGTCCAAATCCACTGACCGCATCGCGCATGGAGCCCGGCAGCTTGGTAACGTAGGCGCGCCCGACACCAAAAACAAATTGCACCAGCGTGGGCACGAACATCAGAAACAACGTGACCGCGGTCCAGTACAGCGCGCCGCCGGGCAATGCCAGCCAGCCCGCCAGCAGCAGGGCGAAGGTAGATGTCTCCACCAGCGACCGGCGCAGGTTGTCGAAAATCTTCCACCGCGAAATGGTTGCGATAGGATTGCGCACATACCGCCCCGACTCATCCGGCACCTTGCTGAAGAGCCATTGCGCAATCTGCCAGTCTCCCCGCAGCCAGCGATGCTTCCGCCGCGTGTAAGCGCTGTAATGTGACGGGTAGTCGTCGATCACCTCGATGTCGGTGGTCAATCCCACCCGCGCATACGAGCCCTCAATCAGGTCATGGCTGAGCAGGGAATTGCGCGGAAAGCGCCGGTCCAGAACCGCATGCAGGGCATTGATCTCGTAAATGCCCTTGCCGGTAAACATGCCTTCCCCATACAAGTCCTGGTAAGCGTCGGAAATGGCCCGGGTGTAGATATCGAATCCCGTCTGCCCGGAGTAGATCGACGCCAGCCGTGAACGCGATGCCGATTGCACACTCACCCCGACCCGCGGCTGCAAAATACCGTAGCCCTCGGTCACGATGCGAAGTTCAGGATCAATCACCGCACGATTCAGCGGATGCGCCATGGCCCCGATCATGGAGTGCGCCGTGCCCCGGGGAAGCTGCGTATCGGAATCGAGCGTGATCACATATTGCGCGTGGGTAAGCGCGCCAAGGTTCCCGGCCTTCACCGGGAAGGGATCAAACTGCCCCTTGAGCAGCTTGTTCAGGTCCAGCAGCTTGCCGCGCTTGCGTTCCCAGCCCATCCACACCCCTTGGCGCGCATTAAAAATGCGGTGGCGATGCAGCAGGAAAAACGAACCACCGGCCGCCTTGGCGTAGCGCTCATTCAGTTCATCCGTGAGTTGAATGGCCAGGTCAACCAGGGGATCGGTATCATTCTGCCGCGGTCGTGTGACCGAGTCGGGAAGATCGGTGAGCAAGCCAAAATGTATGTGACGATCCTGGTTAGCCAGGTAGCGCACCTCGAGCTCATCGAAAAGCTCGCGCACCTGCTTCTCATTCATCAGCAGGCTGGGAATAACCACCAGGGTAGTGAACGGCTGCGGCACGCCCTTTGAGAAATCGAGCTTGGGCAGGGCATACGCTTTGAATACCGCGGTCACGGTGTTGTTCACCAGGTCCACCGCACCCTGCGTAGCCGGAAGCAGCAATAGCAAAAAGGCCAGCGTAAGGCCGCCAAAGATTGGGTAGGTAGGCACCAGCGGCGCCAGGATCAAGCCGATCAGCACCACCGTAATAATCTGAATGCCGCCGATATAGAAGTCATCCGCGTTGGTCCAGATGCTCTGCCGCAGCCGGTCGATAAACCTGGGACGATAGCCGACCCGGGGGGCAAGCATGGGAAATCCACGATCAATCAGGTAGTACCCCACGTGGGCCCGTCGAGTGCGCAGCCGCGGATCTTCTACCCGGTGTTTCTCTTTCGATTCCAGCGCCAGCGTGAGCGCTGCCTGGGCCACCTCTGACTCAGTGCAGTCGGAATACCGGGCAATCTCCGCCACCCGTTTGCGGTAAGCCTCCCGGCTTTCGAAATCCATAAATTTATAAGCGTTCGCGGGATCCTGTTGCAGGATCGGGTCATACACCACCAGCGGTTCGATCATCGAAAACCAATCCGCATACCCCACATCGCGCAGGCTTCGCATGCGTGTCTTTAACAGCTCGGCGCCGGCTTCGGTGTGCGCAGCCTCATCCTGAAGGATCTCGTTCGCCTGCGTGATGACTTCTTCCAGCAGCATGAATTTAAGCACCGGAGCCAGGGCCCAGAGCTCATTCAGCTCCAGCGGATCGTGCTTCTGTACCTGGTTGATAAAGATCTTGATCGCGTCAGGATGATATTCCGAGCCCATCGACTGCAAATAAGCATCTGCTACGGTGACAATGCGTGGCTCATCGTTTTCGTGGTCCCGAACCGTCCGGGGCAAACGTCCGAGTTTCTTGCGGATGGTGCGGGTTTCGGCCACGACGGAGCGCAGCAGCCGCGGGTTTTGCCGCAACTCGAGCAGAGGGTCCAGCTTCTCTCCTGGCAGATACGTCGGCACAGGCCTGGCGTCGAGAATTACGTAAAGCTGATCGAGTGATTCTGCGGTGGCCTCGATGCGGCGTCCAAAACTACCCGCGCCTTCCGGCTTGTGGGCTACGTGCCAGGTGGGGGCGACCCGGTCGGCATGAGCCCGCAAGGTTTCCGCCGTGAAGGTGTGCCCCGATTCGGTGGTAAAGGCCTGGCCGGAGCCGGTGATCGTATCTGTCATAACTCTTCTCTCTTGATGCTCAGCGGTAGCTCGCCGCCTGCATTTCAAACATACTTGCGTAGCGCCCGCCCAGTGCCATCAGTTGCGGATGGGTTCCCTCTTCTACCAGTCTTCCGCCCTCCAGCACGACGATGCGATCCGCCATTCGCACAGTAGAAAAACGGTGCGAGATCAGCAGAGCCATTTTTCCCATGGTCAATTCGGCGAAGCGTTCAAACACTTCCAACTCGCTGCGCGCGTCGAGCGCCGCCGTAGGTTCATCCAGCACCAGCAACTGCGCATCGCGCAGGTAAGCGCGCGCCAATGCGACCCGCTGCCACTCTCCGCCTGAGAGCTCCACGCCGGTTTCGAAACGCCGGCCCAGCATCTGATCGTAACCGCCAGGCAGCTTGGCAATTACGCTTTCTGCCAGGCTTTTGCGCGCCGCGTCTTCAAGCTCTGCCTGCGAATGCTCGCTCTCCACCCGGCCCACACTAATGTTCTCCCGCGCCGTCATCTCATAGCGCATAAAGTCCTGAAAGATGACGCCGATTTCGTGGTGTAGATCTTCCAGCTTGTAGTCGCGCAGGTCAATGCCATCCAGCAGAATCTGGCCTTCTGTCGGGTCGTAGAGCCGGGTAATGAGCTTGACCACGGTGGTCTTACCCTGGCCGTTCTCCCCGATCAACGCGATCCGCTCCCCTGGCCTCAGGGTGAAGTTGAAGTTGCTCAGCACCCGCCGCGTGGTGCCAGGATAAGCAAAACTGACATTCCGAAACTCAAAGCCACCGCGGATAGGACGGGGAATCAACGCTCCGTCAGGATTCGAAGTCACCGCCGGCTTCATCTCAAAGAACGCCAGCAGATCGGTGAGGAACAGGGCCTGGTCGGCAATGCCCGAAGCAGTCGAGAATACCTGCTGCAGATTGCTGGAGGCCTGAATGATGGAATTGCTCAGGTAGTAGAACTCGCCGATGCTACTGAGGTGGCCCGTGACCGCGCGCCAGATGACAAAGGCATAGGCGCCATAGTAGCCAAGGGTAGCGATCACGCCGAGGAACCCTCCGGCGATCAGCTTCTTGCGCGAGAGGGCGACATTCTCATCGTAAATACCCTTGGAGAGCTGGGTGAAGCGGTTCGACAGGAACGGGCTCAAATTGAAGAGCTTGAGCTCTTTGGCGCCTTCCCGGCTGCCGGCCACCTGGCGCAGGTAATCCATTTGCCGCTTGGCCGGAGTCTGACGGAAATTCTTCGCATATCCGAGGAAGGCAAAATGGGTTTCTCCCAGAAAAGTCGGGAGCACTCCGAGCGCCAGCAGGAGCACCAGCCACGGAGAGTACCAGAGCAGGATCCCCGTCCAGATCAACGTCGTCAGGGTCTGCTGGAAGAGCCGGCCCATTTGTTGGATCATGGCCAGGCGATCGGTGGCCTGTACCCGCGCCCGTTCCAGACGGTCATAAAAAACGGGATCTTCGTAGGTCGTCAGGTCGAGCGCTGCCGCCTGTTTCATGACCCGGATGCTGACAAAATGGGTGTAGCGATCGGCGAGCAGACTGTCGCTATAGTCAATGCCCCGCACCAGAAGCCCGTTCACTACATTGAGGCCGGCTTCCAGGACCACCAGCCACCAAAAATGTGGGATTAGCCCCTGATGGCTGAAGTAGTGCTGTACCCCGTTGATAATCAATGCCGCTACGCCGGCGATCGCGGCGGGCAGGGCAGCCACCAGGATGCGTAGCGTCAGGCCCCAAACAACCACGGCGGGGCCTGACTGCCACAAAATACCGAGCACAGGCGGTACATTCTTGAGTGCTTGTACCCGTTCACGCCACGCGCTACGGGAAGATAGTGGACTGGCTTCCGTCATGAAGTTCCGATTTCTTTTGGGCGGACCAGACCCCTCCGCAGGCTCGGTGTTTGCTTCTGTACTAATGTTACCAATCAGATGCACTTCCGGCTTGACTTGTTGGCTGAATACGACACTTGCGATCCCTACCGGACTGTGCTAAAACTCGGATATTCAAGTTTGCTCCTTGTGAGCGAGCCTGAATTTCATGAAGAGTGGCTGAGGGACGGGCCCTGTGACGCCACGACAACCTGCCTGGGCAATCCGGGAGTATGGTGTCAACTCTCTCCTGCGTTCTGAAAAGAAACGGGGAACATGAGATTCGGGGTGCACAGTTTACGCGCATCTCGCTAATTCCATGCAGTACGGCAGTACCAGAGTTCGTCACACAGTGCCCGTGCATTCGTCGCTCTCGATTTGAGGGCATGATGGCAAGTTTTTACGAACTACGCTGTAGGGAGTGCGGCAAGCGGTTTGAGAGCCAGCCGCTGTCCAGCTGCGATGAGTGTTTCTCCTCGCTAGAAGTTGTCTACGACCTGTCTGACGTCAAAAGAAAGTTCACCCGCGAAGCCATCGCCCGCGGACCCCAAAGCATGTGGCGCTATCAGGCCCTGCTGCCGGTACCCGACGACTACATCCCTACCACCCCTTCCGGCATGACTCCCCTGATGGCGGCTCCTCGCCTGGCTCAGCGCATCGGCGCCACCAATCTCTACATCAAGAACGACGCCGTCTGCGTGCCCACGCTGAGCTTTAAGGATCGCGTGGTCTCGGTGGCCCTGGCTGCGGCGATAAACTTCGGTTTCGATACTGTCGGTTGCTCTTCGACCGGAAACCTGGCCAACGCCGTCGCTGCCCACGCCGCCCGCCTGGGATTGAAGACCTGCATCCTGGTGCCGACAGATCTGGAAGCGGCCAAAATTCTCAACACCCGGGTTTACGGGGCGAACCTGGTACGGGTTGACGGAAACTACGACCAGGTGAATCGCCTGTGCTCGCAGATTGCCGATAGCTACAACTGGGGATTTGTGAACGTCAATCTTCGTCCTTATTACGCTGAGGGCTCAAAGACGGTAGGCTACGAGATCGCCGAGCAGCTCGGCTGGCGCCTGCCTGACAACGTCGTCGTCCCCATGGCCGGTGGCGCGCTGATTTCCAAAATCCGCAAAGCCTTTGGTGAGCTGATCGAGCTCGGCCTCGTCGAAGACAAGCCGGTGCGCTTCTTTGGTGCCCAGGCCACTGGCTGCTCACCCATTGCCCACGCCGTCAAGAACGGTTTGTCGCACCACGAGCCGCAGCGGCCCAACACCATCGCCCGCTCCCTGGCCATCGGCAACCCCGCCGATGGACCCTATGCCATCCGCGCCATCAACGAAAGCGGTGGTTGGGCGGAAGACGTTTCCGATGTGGAGATCGTTTCCGCCATCCAGGAACTGGCCGAAACTGAGGGCGTCTTCACTGAGACTGCGGGAGGCGTGACCACTGCAGTGACCGCTCGCCTTTACGCTCATGGCCGGATCGCCCCTGATGAACTAACTGTCATGGCTATTACCGGCAACGGACTGAAGACCCTGGATGTGCTTCATGGCAACTACGAACAGCAGCAGGCGATTCGACCTCGTTTGTCTGACTTTGAGGCTCTGGTCGAGCAGGAGAGAGAGGAAGTTTATGTCCGTTAAAGTGGTGCTGCCGAACGCCTTTCAGAAACACACTAATGGCACGCGGGAAATACAATCCGCGGCGCAAAATCTGCCCCAGCTGATCACCGAGATCGAGACCAGCTTTCCCGCCCTCAAGCCCCACCTGCGCGACAACGATGGCAAGGTACGCCGCTTCATCAACTTCTACGTCAACGAAGAAGACATCCGCTTCCTGGGCAACGACACCTACGCCTTCAAAGACGGCGACGAGGTATTAGTAATCCCCTCCATAGCCGGAGGCTCGTTCTAGGACAATTTGCCAGGAAAAACCCAGGTCTCAAAAGCGAGACCTGGGTTTTCCGGCCCACCTAACCTTTGCTCCGGGCCATAACCACCCTATCCTTGTCATCCCGACCCGGGGAGCGTAGTGGAGGGACCTGCGGTTCTCCCCCTTACAAAGACGGCAATCCGCAAGCCTGATAAATCTTCGACATGTACTGCATGTCCAGCAGCCCTTCCTCCCCGGCCGTCTCCGGCGTCTTATCCTGAAGCACGCAATCAGAGAAATAATCCGCTTCAATGGTGAACTGCGAAGGATCTTTAGCCGGATTGAGTTCGTCAAGCATGACAACCTTGCCGCTTGCCGGGTCCATGAACCGTGCCGTCAAATGCAGCCCTTCATAGGGAAAAGCCGGCTCCGCATACAGGTACCCCAACGACCCGTGCACCCGGTAAAACCCATTCATGCCCGCTCCATACGTAGTGTTGCAACTAGCCACCACGCCCGAAGGAAACTTCATCGTCCACGACAAATTCTCCTCCACCGTATCGAATCGCCCATCATGGTCGATGACCGATGAGAACGCCTTAAAATCAACAGGCTCTTCTTTCGTCAGGTAACGACAGGCGTTGAGTGAGTACACCCCGACATCCATCAACGGGCCCCCACCCGCCAGCTTACGATCGAGCCGCCATTCGCCGAGCTTTTCATTGAAACCATTTGCGCTCTCGATTGCCTGAATCTTTCCCAGCTTCCCCTCGCGGATAAGCTGCATCGCCCGCAAATTGGTTGGTTCATAGTGGCATCGATAGGCGATCATCAGTTTCTTGTTCGCGTCCTTACACGCCTTGATCATGGCCTGAGAATCCGCCACCGTTGTCGCCATCGGCTTCTCGCACAGCACATGCTTGCCTGCCCGTGCGGAGCGGATGGTGTACTCCGCATGCATGCTATTCGGCAGTGCCACGTACACCGCGTCGATAGCCGGGTTGTTCTTGAACTCATCCATGTTCTCGTAGGAGTAAATCGAGCTTTCCGGCACCCCATACTTCTTTGCCTGAGCCAGCGCTTTATCACGATGTCCGCTCACCAACCCGGTAATCCGCGAATGCTTGCTGGCCAGCGTGCCGGGCATAAAGTAATCCATCGAAATCCGTCCCAAGCCGATGACGCAATAACCAATCTTCTTCTCTCCGCCTTGGGCGAACAGCGGCGGAACTGCCTGGGACGCGGCTCCGGCGACAGCCAGACGGGTAAACTCTCTGCGGGTAAGCATGACGGATCCTCCAATGTGTAAGCGCCTGAGTATTCTAGATGCCGGTCTCTCCTCTTACAATCAGACCAACATGCCGAAGCCACTTCTCTTGTTCGCACTGGCGCTGCTCCCCATCGCCGCCCCTGCGCAGGCGCCGCTATCGCCGGACGCAAAAGCAAAAATCGATACCGCCGTGACCCAGGTTTTGTCCTCAACCAAGGTCCCCAGCGCCTCGATCGCCATCGTAAAGGATGGCCGCATCGCGTATCTCCAGGCCTATGGTCTGGCCCGGCTCTCTCCCCCGATGGAAGCCACTCCGCAGATGCAGTACTCCATAGGCTCAATAAGCAAGCAGTTCACTGCGGCCGCGGTGCTTCTGTTGGCGCAGGAAGGCAAGCTGACCCTGGATGATCCGGTATCGAAATACCTGCCTGAACTGACACGGGCGAAGGAAGTCACCATCCGCATGCTGCTCTCGCACACCTCCGGCTATCAGGACTACTGGCCGGAGGACTACGTGATGACCTCCATGATGGTGCCCACAACCGCGCAGCACATTCTCGATGTTTGGGGGAAGAGGCCGCTTGATTTCGATCCCGGCACGCAATGGCAATACTCCAACACCAACTTTGTCATCGCCGGCCGCATTGTGGAGCAGGTCAGCGGAACCCCGCTGATCGAGCTGTTGAAGAAGCGCATCTTTCTCCCTCTCGGCATGGACAACGTCTACGACACCGATGCCAGCAAGCTGCCGGCCACTGATCCCACCGGCTACGAGCGCCATGCACTGGGTCCTCAGCGGCCATCGCCGCAAGAGGGCACGGGCTGGATGTTCGCCGCCGGGGAGCTGGCCATGCCGCCCCACGACCTGGCACTTTGGGACATCAGCGTGATCAATCGTTCGCTGCTTGATCCTGCTTCGTATGCGCAGATGTTCAAGCCTGTTTTGCTCAAGAGCGGTGCCAACAGTGGGTATGGTCTGGGAGTTTTTCTGGGAAAACGTGACGGCCACGCCTACATTGAGCACTCGGGTGAGGTTTCTGGCTTTGTCTCTGAGAACCTGGTCTTCCCGGACGACCGGGCGGCGATCGTCGTGCTCACCAATGAGATGGCCACCAATGCGGCCAGCCTGATTGCCAAACGAATCACGCCCCTGGTTCTCAACCTGCCGGCGGCGGCCCCGACTGAGGAGGAGGCTCAGGCGTTGTCGATCTTCAACGGACTGGCGGACGGTCACATCGACCGCACATTGTTTACCAACTACTGCAACGCCTACTTCAACCAACAAACGCTGGACGACTTTGCCTCCAGCCTGAAACCCCTGGGTCCGCCTCTCACCTTCAAACAAACAAAAGAACAGGGCCGAGGAGGCATGACCTTCCGCGTCTTCACCGTAACCTTTCCCGACCGCACGCTAGAGGTGACCACTTACCAGATGCCGGACGGAAAGCTGGAGCAATACCTGGTCAGTCCCTAGCGGTAGAGCTTTTGGTCTCTATCCGCGCCACCAAAGTTTAAGGGAGGAGTGAACGCGCCTTTGAACTCCATCCCGGCATCAATCGCCGTGTGCCCCACATCCCCGATTTCCTGTGTAGTTTCATGGGTTCCCGGAACTCGATGCGCCTTTCCTTAAAGAAAGGCGCACACGCGGATCTTTCGAGAGCTGCGTACAGGAAATTCGGGGCATCTCGCTTGTTTTTCGCGAGATGTGGGATAACCGCAGCCCTCCCCCTCAAGCCTGCTGCGAGTGTCACAACTCCGTAGGGGTGCCCCATGTTCGCACCAGCGTACGTGGGCCGAAAAAGATGGGGCGAAGCCCCCACGACAGCCTTTCGTTCCTTACCCTAATCCTTTGTCATCTCGACCGGAGCGTACCCGAATTTCCTATATCGCGCTGCCGCACACGTGGACTAGATCGACGCCACAGGTCCCGATAGGAAATCCGGGGGAGCGTAGTGGAGACCTGCGGTCTCTTTGCCGAGACCTCGAAACAGATCCGACTAACCGCCGATCAAGGGCGAAGCCCCCACCATTGCACCTACTTCCCAACCAGCCCCTGAAACTCCGGATTCTTGGCAAGATAACTCGCCACCAACGGGCAAATCACATCCACCTTCAACTGATGATCGCGAGCATATTCAAGCGCTGTCTTAGCCAATGTCCCAGCGATCCCTCTGCCTCGAAGGGGCCCCGGTACCTCCGTATGCCAGAGCGTAATCCATCCCTCTTTATCAAGCTGAAACTCGAGGTAAGCAGTCTCGCCATCTTCCTCGAGTTCAAATCTGCTCATCGAGTCTTTGCTCATTTAGGATCCAGCCAGCCGCTGGGAGTCGAACGCGAAATCTCCACTTCCTCCGGGGTCATGTCCACGGAAACATCAGCAAAGAGCGGGGTGCTCAGGTACCGCTCCCCTGTATCCGGCAGCATACAAAGAACCGTTGATCCCTTTGGAGCCTCTGCACAAACTTTCAGCGCGCCTGAGAACGTCGCGCCCGAAGTAATACCCACAAAAATTCCTTCTTTACGCGCCAACTCCTGACTGCGTGCCATCGCCTCAGCATTAGGAATGCGCAGGACCTGGCTGATAGTCAGAGAGTCCACCGCATCGCCAACCAGCTTGGCGATAAAATCCGGGCTCCATCCCTGTTGCGGGTGCGGCTTCCACGCCGGGTGGGGCTTCGCTGCCGATCCATCAGGATTCCTCGCTTGTTCCATCCCGCTTGAAACCATCGGCGCGTCATCCGGTTCGCACACCACGATCTTGGTCTCAGGCCGCTCTTTGGCCAGCACCCGTCCCACGCCTTTCAGGGTGCCGCCGGTGCCAAATCCGGTCACCCAATAATCCAGCCGTTCCCCTTGAAAATCGTCGATAATCTCCCGCGCCGTGGTGCGCGAGTGCATGTCGGCATTGGCTTCATTTTCAAACTGCCGGGTCAGGAACCAGTCGTGTGCCTGGGCCAACTCGACGGCCTTTGCCACCATGCCCACGCCTCGGGCCGCCGCCGGAGTCAGCACCACCTTAGCTCCCAGAAAGCGCATCAGCTTACGCCGCTCCACGCTGAAGGTCTCCGCCATCGTGACTACCAGCGGATAGCCTTTCTGCGCGCACACCATCGCCAGACCGATCCCGGTATTCCCGCTGGTTGCTTCGATAACCGTCTGCCCTGGTTTGAGCGTCCCCTTTTTTTCCGCATCTTCGATCACGCCCAGCGCGAGACGGTCTTTGACTGAACCCATGGGGTTAAAGGCCTCGATTTTGACAAACAGGTTGACCCCCGGCGGCCCGAGCTTATTGATCCTGACCACGGGGGTGTGGCCGACGGTTTCAAGAATGTTGGCGTGTCTGTGTCCCATGGACTTGTCTCCTCCGGAAATACGCAGGTCCCAAGATAACGCGTCTCGCCGCTGCCATCCACCAGGGTCGCCAGTTGCGGTCCATACGGGTTAAACTAGGGAGCACGTCCCGCGCCGGGATGGCGGAACTGGCAGACGCAGCGGACTCAAAATCCGTCGGAGGCAACTCCATGGGGGTTCAACTCCCCCTCCCGGCACCATAGAAGGCTAGCGCTAAGCCCCTCAACCCAAACTACTTATGACGGGTGGTGTTAGCTTTGCAAAGCGACATCTCGGTTTTAGAGGCGTGTGTCGGGTACAGAAATGGGTACAGTCACCATCCTATTTTCTTTCAATGACTTAGCAGAAGTAAGTATCTGCGGATGCTGTTGGTTTACTCCCAATATGCCTGAATTACGGTCGATTACGGAGTGCGCAGCGGACTATTTGGGCCCCCGTGAAGCACTTGGATCGCAGCTTCTGAGTGGAGGTAGGCACGCCGTCCATGTCGGCTCTCAAGTCCTTCCAGGCGCGGTGCTCGATGTTCAGAGTCGCAGAGTGGTAGATGACTGCTTCGACCCGGTCTGAAGAGACATGAAGTCGGTCGAAGGGTTCCCCACTGGGTGAAATAGACGTGTGGGGTGCACCGGATCCGCCGGCATAATCCAAGGTCCACTGCTCGGGCCGCTTTCGAAATCGGGCTCGAGGGCTGGCGAAACGGCATCGCGAGACTGTTCGGTGTGGTCGGGCGTTGAGAAGAGCGCCAAGGAGATCGGAATGCAAGGTACCTTTCTGTCCCTTGATGACTCTGCGCGCCAGCTGATTCCACTCATACATCCCAGCAACGCGGGTTGCGTCCCGCAGAGATAGGGATCTCCGCGTGGCCATGGGTAGGACAATGCCGCATCCGCTTTGCACGGCAAGGCTATTCTCCGAGGCGCGCTCACCAAAATGGAGCATGAAGACCAATGTTCCCGGATCTGCGCTGAGCGGAAACCTGCATGGGTAGCAAAACTCTGCGGATTTGCTCGAACACGTTGCTTCTTCTGGCATGAAACCGTTTGGCCCCCCACCCTCCCGACGCAGTAATTGGGCACTTGTGGAATTCTCAGGCTGACTGCGCGAGAAACCCGGTCGGTCACCCTAAAGAACAATACAGGCGAACTACTGTTGGGTTGGGTGGGTTTGACCACCACCGAGGACAAGCAGAATGGAAGTACCACGTTGGGGAACTTAGGGCTAGATACAAACGCGGCAGGAGCGCGGCCGCGACGCAAAGGAGGTGCCGTGGCGATTCAATTCAACGTAAAACAATGCTGTGATCTGCAGTTCCTGCGCTCACGTGAATGGCTGGTCACCAATGGTATCGGCGGATATGCTTCTTCCACCATTGCGGGAATGAATACACGGCGTTATCACGGTCTGCTGGTTGCAGCAACGGCGCCGCCCCTGGGAAGGCTTGTCCTGCTCTCGCAACTTGAGGACATCCTGGTGGTAGACGGTACGCGCTTCTCTTTGTGCACCAATCTCTACGCGGGCGACGTAGTTGCGCCCCACGGATACCTCCATCTCATTGACTTCCGTCTCGATCCAAACCCCGTATTCACCTACGCTCATGGCGAGTGGAGGGTCACGAAGAAAATCTGGATGGTCCCCGACCAGAACGCGACCGTCATCGAATATAACCTGAGTGGAACCAACCGGCGCAGTGAGGTATTCCTCGAAGTGAGGCCCTTGATTGCGTTCCGTGATTACCACGGCACGACGCACGAAAACGAAACCCTCAATCGGACGGTGGAACAGGGGGATGGAGAGGTATCCATCCAGCCCTATGCCAGCCTTCCCAGGCTGCATCTATCGCACGGCGCCGCGACCGTGCAGGTTGATGGATACTGGTACCGCCATTTCGTCTACGAGGAGGAGCGCCGGCGCGGCCTCGACGACACGGAAGATCTCTTTAGTCCGCTGGCCTTGCGCGCCTGCTTGAGCGAGACAGGGTCTTTTCGGCTGATCGCATCCACTGCACCTGTTCCCGTCACCATGGCGAAACAACCAGGGCGAGATGAGATTTCCCGCGCATCGCTGACCCACGATGGCGTTCGCGCCGATTTTGGCAAATCCGATTTGATCCCAATGCTCTATAAGGCGGCCGATCAGTTCATTGTGACGCGCGCTCCATTCAAGACCGCGATCGCTGGCTACCATTGGTTCGGCGACTGGGGCCGTGACACCATGATTGCACTCCCGGGTCTGCTCCTGGCTACGGATAGGCCCGCTCTCGCCAAAGAGATTCTGCGCCAGTATGTGCGTCATATCGACGGCGGCATGCTGCCCAATCGCTTTCCCGACGATGGCGAAAAACCGGAATACAACACCGTGGACGCGACCCTTTGGTTCTTCGAAGCAATTCGGCAATACGTGGACTATCGCAAGGATGCCAGGTGGCAGCTTGAGGCCGTCGAGCTTTTGCGCAACGAACTCTACGCGCCGCTCAAGGAGATTATTCACCGCCATATTGGGGGCACACGCTATGGCATCCACTCCGATGAAAAGGGTTTCCTGTGGGCGGGAACCGCAGATACGCAACTCACCTGGATGGATGCCCGGGTGGACGATATCGCCATCACACCACGTCACGGACGCGCGGTGGAGATTCAAGCCCTCTGGTACAACGCATTGCGCAGCTTCGCCGGGTTCGCAGTGCTGCTCGGGGACGAGCCAGCCGCTGACTCATGCACTGCTCTGGCAGACAAGCTCAAGCAGAACTTTCCTGGTGCCTTCTGGAACGAGCAGCAGGCATGCCTCTTCGACGTAGCAGGCGACGGAGGCAACGACACCTCCATCCGGCCGAACCAGGTTTTTGCCGTCAGTCTGCACCATCCTCTGCTATCGGGGCCGATGGCGCGGCAGGTGATCGATGCGGTAGAGCATACTCTGCTCACACCATACGGGCTGCGAACTCTCGCCTCCGCAGATCCTCACTACAAGGGACAGTACCAGGGCGATGCGAGGAGCCGTGATGGCGCCTATCACCAGGGCACCGTATGGCCGTGGCTCGCCGGCCCGTTCTTCCTTGGCAAGCTCATCGTTCACCAGTTTTCGGCCGAGGTTCTGGGCGACGTGGATCGTTGGCTTTCTGCTTTCGCCAGGCACCTGGAAGAGGCGGGAGTCGGACAGGTATCGGAAATTTTCGACGGAGACTACCCGCACTCGCCGGGCGGATGTATCGCGCAAGCCTGGAGTGTCGCGGAAATTCTAAGTCTTGCCGAACTGGTTTCGCGGCGCCTTGCCACGCGAACAACAGAATCGACAGGCAAGTAGACGCTTGCGGAATCGGAGTTTCAACTTGAAAAGCAAATCAAAGGTACTGATCCTGGGTGGTGGATTCGCCGGCGTGGAGACGGCGCGGCAGCTTGAAAAAATGCTCTCCCCTGACGAGGCCGAGTTACAACTGGTCAGCCGTGACAACTTCGTTCTCTTTACCCCCATGTTGCACGAAATTGCTGCCAGTGACCTCGACATTACGACCATCGTTAATCCTGTCCGCAAGATGATTCGACGTACGCATTTCATGCAGGCCGATGTCCAGACGATCGACTTGAATTCACGCGGCGTAACGGTCGCTCACGGCATGGATCGTCATCTCCATCGGTTGGACTTCGACCATCTCGTGATCGCCATGGGCGCGGTGCCGAATTTTTATGGCATGAAGGATATCGAGGCGCGCGCTATGACGATGAAGTCTCTTGAAGATGCGATCAAGTTGCGCAATCGTATGATTGCTCATCTGGAAGAAGCCGATCCAGATTGTTCAGCAGATTCGCGTCCCGCGCTGCTGACCATGGTGGTTGTCGGCGGGGGCTTCGCAGGTGTGGAAACAGTGGCGGGCATTCGCGACTTTCTAGAGTCTGCGCTGAAGTCTTACTCAAATTTGCGCACATCCATGCTGCGGATTATCCTGGTCCATTCCGGGCCACATCTGCTGCCGGAGCTGGGCGAGCTACTGGGGCGATACGCCGAGAGCAAGCTCCGTGCGCGTGGCATCGAGGTACTGACGGAGCAGAAAGTGACCACCGCGACTGCCAAAGGCATCACTCTCAAGAATGGCAATTTCATCCCAACCAGCTTCGTCGTCTGGACGGCGGGCAATGCAGCCTCGCCGCAAATCGCTGCTCTCGCATTCGCCAACCAGTCCGGGAGACTGGAGACCAATCTCATGCTACAGGTTGCCTCCGCGCCCGATGTCTGGGCGCTTGGTGACTGCGCAATGGTTCCGGATGGAAAGGGCGGCTTTCATCCGCCAACCGCGCAACACGCATTACGGCAGGCGAAAACTGTCGCTACGAATATCACAAGGACGATTCGAGGCGGCCCTCTTGAGCCCTTCTCCTTTAAGACGATCGGACAACTCGCCGCGATTGGCCGCCGCACCGGTGTGGCACAGATCATGGGCCATCGTTTTTCCGGCTTCCCGGCCTGGTGGATGTGGAGAACAATTTATCTTTTGAAACTGCCGCGCTTTGAAAAGCGTTTGCATGTTGCGCTCAATTGGACCCTCGACTTGCTGTTCGCTAAAGATACGGTTCAGTACGTATCGTTTCGAGCAACCAGAGACGCGGAGGCTGAGTCGCCAA
>CAWGYP010000025.1:0-1784551 GCA_963826875.1 uncultured Acidobacteriaceae bacterium
CCACAGGTCCCTCCACTGCGCTCCCCCGGATTTCCTGTCGAGAGCCGTGGCGTTGATGAATTGCATGCGGTTCTCTCTGCGGAGAGCCGCACACGTGGTAGTTGCTAGCAGTGCGAAGTAGGAAAATCCGGGTCCGCTCCGGTCGGGATGACAATTTTATCGCGGGGGGTCAAGTATCTCTCGCTGAAACCCTTGCGGCACAACAGAATTGTCATCCCGACTGGAGCGAAGCGTAGTGGAGGGACCTGCGGTTCCTTCCGGGTACGCCAAATCACTCCGGGATAACCTTGACGAAAATCCCGTCCGGCAAGTCTCCACCCAGCACATGCACGACTCCACCCTTTACGAAGCCGCGAAGCATGGCCCCCTTTTGCGCTAACGGCGGCGCCGTCGGAGCGGCCGGCTCCGCACGAGCAGCCGGTGCCCTCCCCATGCCACGGTCCATGGCCAGGTTCGCCAGCCGGTCGGCATGCCGGTTCTTCTCCCGCAAAACATGTTGAATCTGGAAGCGATCGAGCTTCGGTACCCGGCGCCGGGCCTCCTCGTAAAGCGGGCGCAGCTCCGGGCTATTCACCCGGTACTGGCCTTTCATCTGTTTCACCATCAGCTCTGAATCGGATACCACCCGCAGGCTTTTATGGCCATTGTTGATAGCAAACTCAAGCGCAGCAAGAAGCGCCGAGTACTCGGCAAAATTGTTGGTATGAGCACCCAGAAACTGGCTCAGCTCGGCCAAAACCTTTCCCCCGGAATCCTGGATATAAACGCCGAAGCCGGCCGGACCGGGGTTGCCGCGGGACCCGCCATCGCAATACGCAACAATCTCATCGCCGGAGTCAAAAAGTGGAGAAGACATAGGCTGAGTCTACCGAAAACTTGCTCACCAAACGCCCCCCACTTCGTCTGTAGGATTGCGGTTGAGTGTGTATCTGGGAGCTGCCATGCCGGCGGACGCGCTGCGCTTCACTTCGCAAGGATCCATCAAAGCTGGGAACTCTGCCTGGGCTCCGAAGCGAACGATACAATCCACAACAGGCATGGCAAGCGAAGCATGGGGTCGGGCCACCGAGACCGAGCTGATTCGCGAAGCGCAAAAAGGTTCGCGTACTGCCTTTGAAGCCCTGGTGCGCCAATATGACCAGCCTGTCCTGCGCCTGGCGCTGCGCTTAACCGGTTCCGAGCAGGATGCCCAGGACATCCACCAGGAAGCCTTCCTCAAGGCGTACCGTTACCTGGCAAACTTTCGCTTCGAGTGCTCCTTCTATACCTGGATTTATCGTATCGTCACCAACCTCTGCCTCGATCACCTGCGCCGCCGGAAGTCTCGTCGTGAAGAGCAATCGGTGGTCGTCGATGCCAGCGGTGGGGAGATGGATCTGCTCAGCAATATCTCCGACGACCGCTCCATGGCTAACCCTGAAAGGGAATTGGAGCGCAAGCTGCTGGGAGAGAAAATCCAGGAAGCACTCAGCCACCTGACCCCTCGGGAACGCATGGTCTTTGAACTAAAGCACTACCAGGGCCTGAGATTACGAACCATCGGTGAAATGTTGAACACCACGGAAGAGACCGCCAAGAACACCCTCTTCCGTGCGACAAGAAAACTAAGAGCAAATCTGGCGGCAATTCGGTGAGGCGAGGTTACAAATGGATTGCGAACTGGCACAACAGAAGATAGCCCTCCTGGCCTATGGAGAGCTTCCTGACGATCAGTGTCATATCCTCGAAGGCCATCTGGGCACCTGCAAGCGGTGTCAGGATGAATTGGCGGCCGTCCAGGCCCTGCAACAGGCGATGGCGTTGGCGCCCAGCGAAGAGCCTTCCGCAAACTTGCTGACGCAGGCACGCTTAAGGCTGGAAGAAGCGCTCGACAGCATGCCGCGCGCCAGCTGGCTCACCCGCATCCAGGAGTCTATGTTCCGAGGCGTCGCCATGCTCGGCCGGGCGCCTGTAGCGGCTTCCGCTTTACTCATCCTGGGCTTGGGATCCGGAGCCATGGGCGGCTATCGATTCTCCGCCCGTGGTCATACCCCGACCGGGATGTTACCGGCGGTGGATGGACCCGCGAGGATCGCGAACGTCAGCAGCATCGTCCGTGAACCTAACAGCGAAAACGTAGAAGTCCACTTCAACCGGTTGGTTCCGGAGACCGCCCAGGGATCACTCGACGACCCCGAGATCCGGCAGCTGTTATTGGTGGGGGCAGAGAGTCAGATGAACCCCGGGGTAACGCAAAAGTCGGTGAGCCTGCTGGCCGATGAATGCCTCGCCGGGCATCAGTGCTCCGATGGTCCCATCCGCAAAGCATTGCTCGTGGCCCTGCGCTACGACAAAGACGCGGGCGTCCGGCTGAAGGCTTTGGACGGGCTCAAACCCTACGTCGCCGAAGACATGCGAGTGCGGGATGCGGTACTGGAAGCGCTTATGGACGACCCCGACGCCGGCGTGCGCTCGCAGGCTATCGAACTGCTGCAACCGGTTGAGGCCGATAGCAGCGTCCGCGAGGTTCTGCACACTGTAGCGTCGGAAGACGACAATCCACATATTCGAACAGTCTCCCAAAAAGTTTTGGATCAGCCACTTCAGATCCAGTAGTTTGGAAGTGACTTTTAGACGTGAAGCAAGTCTTAGCTGTTGTGTGAGGCCTGGGGAAATCTCCGATGAAATGCTTTCCGGTGTTAGGTTCGCTGGCTGTGGCCCTGAGCGGTTTACTCTTCGTAAACTCCAGTCCGGCATTCGGTGGTACGTTAAACTTGCCAATCGGCTCCGAATTCCTGTTTTTCACCTCGCAGGGCTACCTGGGAGTGAATTTCAAAGAGATAGACGCAGACCGCGCCATTGCACTGAAGTTGAAAGACACCCACGGAGCAGAGGTAATCACGGTGGACCACGACGCGCCGGCCAGCAAATCCGGGCTCAAGATCCACGACGTGATTCTTCAACTCGACGGCCAGTCTTTCGATACGGTCGACCAATTGCGCCGCCGGCTGTCCGATATGCCCGCCGGGCGTACTGTCAGCTTTCTCATTAGTCGAGACGGCAATCAGCTGTACGTGACCGCCCAGCTTTGCGACGGCTCGGTCCTTGGACAGCAGGCCTGGTCACAGCACTATAGCGTGCCCAAACCCGCTCCCGCGGCAAGAGGCGTGGAAAGCTTTCTGGGGAATCCCGCACCCGCCGGTGCTGCTTTCCTGGACAGCATGATCCCCAAGGGGTTGTTGTATGTAGGCGCAGACGTCAACCCCGTGCGGACGCAATTGGCTGACTACTTTGGCGTGCGCAGCGGGACAGGATTACTGGTCGAAAGCGTGGATTCCCAAAGCCCGGCGGCGCGGGCCGGCCTGAAGGCCGGAGACGTCGTGACCAAAGTGGATTCGCAGCAGATGATCAGCCGCAACGACTGGGCCAAAGCGCTCCGCAGACACCGCGGGAAGCTCGTGCAAGTGACGGTCATGCGCAATAAGCAGGAGCAGGTTCTGAGCATGAGCGCCGGAAAGCTGAAGAAGTAAGTCGTCCATCCACCTGCTCTTGGACACAGCTCAATGCAAGATCCACCCCATTCCTTCCTGGGTACTCGCGCCCCGTCCTGTGCTGTGGTTGAATAAACCAGATGCAGCCCAGTCGCAAGAAAGACAGCTGGAAAGGCCGAGCCAAGGCCGCCACGCGCAAAGTGCGTGAGCTGGCAGTGGTTGGCCACGCGTTGGCTTCGACCCGCCACGTGGTCATGGCGCAAATCGTGCCCATGCGGTTCTGCAATCTCTCCTGCGCTTACTGCAACGAGTACGACAAGGTTTCCAAGCCCGTACCCCTGGACGAGATGGTGCGCCGTATCGACCATCTGGCGGCCCTGGGCTCGAGCATCATCACCATCTCCGGTGGCGAGCCGCTGACCCATCCCGAACTCGACGCAATCATTGCCCGCATTCGCCATCATGGCCGGGTGGCCGGCATGATCACCAACGGCTATCTGCTCATGCCGGAGCGGATCGAGCGCCTCAACCGCGCCGGCCTCGACCACATGCAAATCTCCATCGACAACATCGAGCCGGACGACATTTCCAAGAAGAGCCTGAAGGTCCTGGACAAGAAGCTGGAGTTCCTCTCGCAACATGCCGAGTTCCACGTCAATATCAACTCCGTGGTCGGCGGCGGCATCAGGAATCCGCAGGATGCCCTGGTCATTGGCAAACGGGCTTTGCAGCTGGGGTTTACTTCGACCATCGGCATTATTCACGACGGGGAAGGCCAGCTAAAAGCTTTGCAGGACGAAGAACGGCGCGTCTATTACGAGATGGCCAGCATGGCGAAGAAGAATTATTCGCGATTCAACAAGTTTCAGGAAGCGATTGCCAATGCGGAGCCCAACGACTGGCGCTGCCGTGCCGGTTCACGCTTCCTGTACGTTTGTGAAGACGGGCTGGTGCACTATTGCTCGCAACAGCGCGGCTACCCGGGGGTTCCTCTGGCTCAATACAGCAAGGCCGACCTTGAGCGCGAATACCTCACCGAGAAAACCTGCGCCCCGCACTGCACTGTCTCCTGCGTGCACCAGATCTCCTACATTGATCACTGGCGCTCGCCGCAAACCCGCCAAACGACGCCCACTCAGCTCATCAACATCCAGACCTGAAGCGCAGTGGAGGGACCTGCGGTTTCTTTCCCGGGCTCACACCCTATCTAACCTCAACCACCACTGATGGGCGCCCCATCCTTCGCGCCTTTGCGAAGGGTGGGATACGCGAACGTCCAAAGACCACAGCGTGGGGTTACTCGCCGGTCCCGTGGTGGGCAGGCGTACCCTGGCCCTTGGTTTCGGCCAAAGCCTGATCGATGATCTGGTAAAGCCGTTGCCGGTCGACCACCTCGACAAACGGAACGCCATTCGTCTTACTGGTCACCACCCAGATCGTGGGCGTGTGCTCGATGCCGATACGCTTGCCGAGATCGATGTCCGCCTGCACTTCGGCCGCTAATTTCTTTTGCGGATCCACCACAAACGGAAGCGCCAGGCTATGCTCCTGGGCAAATTTCTCAGCGAAATTATGAATGGCGGCGGCCGCAGCCGTGGTGGGACCTGCTGGAGTCTCCGGGGACGTCTCACCCGCAGCATCAATCAAATTCTGATTGGCAAACACGGCATCCCGAAATTCATCGCCAAGCTTTTTTGATTTGAGGTCAAACCAGCGGGCATACACCGCAGCATCGAAACTCCAGGCGTGAAAGGGCAACGGAAAGTCGTGACGCACCCAGGGAATATGGTACTGAGCGGCCGCATCCTTCAGTAAGGGATTGGCGCGGGCACAATCCGGGCACTCCATGTCTTCGAACTCAACAATCGCCACGTGAGAGCCGGGAGGAGGCTTAAGCGCCGCGGGGTCATGGACCGTCGTGTTCTGGCCCAAGGCAAGCCGCGCCGTAAGACCGCTGACCAACAGCAAGGCGAATACGGCCAGTCTTTTCCCCTGCTTGCTTGAACCGGTAACTGGTGAAATAGCGTGCATATTTCCTCCCCTTAATTGTAACGGGTGGCGGCTGATATGATGCAGGCTTCCGGTGGCGATGCGACAAGCGACTTGGAAGATCGTAATCAGCGTGGCCGGAGCAGGCGCGGCTGCTTTTGGCGTGTTTGTTCTGCTGGAAGCCCTGCTATCCCGCGTACACGTGTCCGGTCGCGGCTCGGTGCTCTTTCGCTTTCAGGTAAGCTCCATGATCGCGATGGGCGTCTTTGCCGGAGTGGCCATCGTGATGTACGTGCGGCTGTCGCGTAGAGACTGAGGGAACTTGATGAAAAATCGCGCGGAGTGGCTAACGTTCGTGGTGTTCGTACTAGCCGTGCTGGGAGCTTTGGGTTATCTCCTTCGCAGGGGAGTCCACGGCCAGTCGGCAGCATTGGCGGTCGCGTTGCTGATCATCCTGATCCTGCGCGTGGGAATCTTTGCCTGGAACCTGCGCCGGCAGCGCGCCGACCTGGATAAAACGATAGGAAAGTAAGAACGGGAGCACTGTGCTAAACTCGGTTCCCTCAAAAGAGCAGGCCGCTCGTCTGCCATGGAATTCTTAGCAATCGCCGACCCATGGCCGTTGGTGACGCGCTTCCCGGCGCGTACTCGCAATTGGAGATGTCCCGGATGAATCGTTCATTGAAGCCTTATCAAGGACAAGACATTCGTAACGTGGCCCTGGTGGGTCACGCGCACTGCGGAAAGACCACATTGATTTCCGCACTACTGCAGGCCGCCAAGATGACCGAAAGGTTAGGCAGGGTGGATGACGGCAGCGCCGTCACCGCCTATGACGAAGAGGATGTCGCCCGCCGCACCACCATGCAGAATGCTTTGGCCTTCGCGGAATGGCGCAACCTGAAGATCAATTTCGTCGATACTCCGGGCTTTCCTATGTTCGTACACGAGGCGCGCGCAGCATTGCTCCCGGTCGAGGCCGCCCTGCTGATCGTCAACGCCGCTTGTGGCGTGGAGGCTATGACCCGGCGGGTGTGGAAGTTCGGTGAAGAATTCAATCTGCCCCGGGCCATCGTGATTAACCAGATGGACCATCCCCGCGCCGATCGGGAGCGCACCATCAATGCGCTGTGCGAAGCATTTGGCCGGCAAGTGGTTCCAGTGCAGTTGCCCATTCTCGAGGGCAACGGCAGCAATCCTAATTTCCGCGGTGTCGTGGACCTGGTCACCATGGAAGCCTTCGTGTACGAGCCCGATGGCACCGGCGCCGGCCGTCTTTCCGAGATTCCCGTGCGCCTTCGGGAAGAAGCCACGGCTGCCCACCAGGCGCTGGTGGAACTGGTTGCCGAGGGCAAAGACGAGCTAATGGAAGAATTTTTCCGCGAGGGAACCATCCCCCAGGAGCACCTGATCGTCGCCCTGCACGAAGCCATCCGCGAAGATCGCATCTTTCCCGTGCTCTTTACCAGCGGGCTGCGTAACGTGGGTACGGACCATCTGCTGGATTTTCTCCAGGTATACGCTCCCTCGCCGGTGGAGCGGGTTCCAGTCGCTGCCCGGGGAACGGCCGTGGTCCGCGCCGTGCGCCGGGAAAGCCAGAACCACGACGGTGCTCCCGCCGAATCGGCTCCGGACGCCGAGATGGTGCTGCGCAAGGTGGACGATCGCGAGCCGTTGTCTCTTTACGTGTTCAAGACCATGTCGGACCCGTTTGCGGGACGAATTTCCTTTTTCAAGGTCTTTTCCGGTGTCGCAAGAACCGACTCTGCAATCACCAATTACACCCATCACAGCGTCGAGCGCCTGGCCCACCTCACTGTGATGCAGGGACGCACAGCCACCCCTATCACCGAACTGCACGCCGGCGATATTGGGGCCGTCGCCAAATTGCGCGAGACCTATACCGGCGACACGCTGGGCGATGCCGGGTCGGAAATCTATTTTGATCCGGTGACCATGCCGGAGCCGGCCGTCACCTATGCCATCGAGCCCAAAACCCGGGCGGATGAAGAAAAACTGGCGCCGGCCGTGCACAAGCTGATGGAAGAGGATCCCATGGTCCGCTTCTATCGCGACGACGCCACCCATGAATTCCTGCTTGCCGGCTCGGGCCAGCCGCACATCGAGTCCATCGTGCACAAGCTGCGCCGCCGTTACCACACGGAAGTGACCCTCAAGGCGCCCAAAGTGCCTTATCGAGAAACCATCCGTGGCCGTGCCGATGCCCAGGGCCGGCACAAAAAGCAGAGCGGCGGCCACGGGCAGTTCGGTGATTGCTGGATTCGCCTCGAACCCCTCCCACTGGGCTCAGGATTTGAGTTTGTGAACGAGATCTTCGGCGGGTCAATCCCGCGTACTTTCATTCCTGCGGTCGAAAAAGGTATTCAGGAAGCGGCGGCGCACGGCTGGCTTGCCGGCTATCCCATCGTTGATTTCCGGGCTGTGCTCTATGACGGCAGCTACCACGACGTTGATTCCAATGAGCTCTCTTTCCGGCTGGCTGGACGGCGTGCTTTCCGCAACTGCATGGAGCAGGCCAAGCCGGTGCTGCTGGAGCCCCTTATGCGGGTGGAGATTGAGGCGCCGGAGACCTTTACCGGCGCAATCATGGGCGATCTGACCGGCCGCCGGGGCCGCGTGCAGGGCATGGGGAGCGGCCGGGGAACCACCATCATCCGGGCAGAAGTGCCCATGGCCGAAATGCTCAGCTATGGGGCTACCCTCACCTCCCTGACCCAGGGATTGGGCAGCTTCCACATGGAAATGACACGTTATGACGTCGTTCCCGCGGTGGCTGCAGAAAAGGTTATCGCCGCCGCCCACAAACACGCCCAAGTCGACGAAGATACGTAGGGAGCAACCCAAATTTAGGCAACTTGCCGCCACCGATTCGATCTAACAGATTGAGCCGAAAGGAAGCGACCCTCGATAATGACGATTCGGAGCCTGCTGGCAGCGGTCGTGCTGCTGTCTTCGGGCATGCTGCCAGCGCAAACAGCCAACCAGAGTTCCGCGCAAAGTCCCTATTACGGTAGCGTAACCATCATCAAACCGACGGACGGGGTCAAGCCTCTGACCCTCGATGAAGCGATCGCGCTGGGTATTGAGCACAATCTGGCCATGGTCGAGGCGCGGGAGCAGGAGCAAAGTGCAAAAGCGGAATCGCTCGCGAGTCTGCAACCCCTGTTGCCTACGGTAACGGCTCAAGCCGATTCGGGTGCTCATCAGATCAATCTGGCAGCGATTGGATTCTCCAGCAGCCTGATCGGCAAATTCGCGCCTTCATTCCCCGGCTTTGACTTTGCAGCGTTTCCTACTGTGGTCAAGGTCAACGTTACCGACGCGATGGTGAACTACTCTCAGACCCTCTTTAGTCTGAGCAACATCGATCGCTACCGGGCGGCGAAGGCAAATGTAGTGGCCGCTTATTTCAGCAAGCAGTCATCGCGGGGTTTGGTCGTGCTGACCGTTGGCGATGCCTATCTGCAGGCGTTAGCGCTGGGGTCCCAGGTCGATAACGCCAAAGCTCTGCTTGAGGCCGACCGCGTGCTGCTCAGCCAGGCAGTCGCGGAACACCAGGCGGGTACGGCAGCAAACCTCGATGAACTGAGAGCTCGGGTGCAGTATCAGACTCAGCAGCAAGCCCTCATTACGGCTGAGGTCAATTTCAGGAAGGCGAAAATTGCGCTCAACCGCGAGATCGGGCTTCCGGCGGAACAGGAAATCCAACTCACCGATACCCAACCCTATGCCGACCTGGAAGTCATGAATATTGACCAGGCCAAAGAAACTGCTTATCGCAGCCGGCAGGACTACCAGGGCTTACAGGCGCAGATCCGCGCGGCGCGATTGCAGAGCAAGGCGGCAAAGTGGGAGCGGCTGCCCACGCTCGATTTTCAGGGCAACTATGGCGTGACGGGAGTGACCGGTGGTCTTTACCACGGGACCTTTGTGGCTGCGGGATCGCTGAACCTGCCCTTGTTTCAAGAGGCCAGATTCCGCGGAGACAGTGGGGTCGCGGGCGCGAACCTGACCAATCTGACCCAGCAGTTGGCTGCTCTGAAGGAGCAGATCAACCGCCAGTTGCGGGATAGCATACTCGATGTGCAGACGGCCACGGAACTGGTGCGAGTCGCGCGCAGCAACGTAGAGTTGGCGCGCACGGAACTGGAGCAGACCACCGACAGGTTTAGGGCTGGGGTAGACGACAACCTGCCGGTGGTGCAGGCTCAGGCAACGCTGGCCGACGCTGAAACCAACCTGGTAGCCACCACCAGCCAACATAATCAAGCCAAACTAGGCTTGGCCCGAAACCTGGGCATCGTCGACACCCAATACGCCAACTTCCTGCACGGCAAATAGCGAAAGCAGCTTCCACGGACGGAGCTTGAGTGGGCCAGCCACACAAAGTCTGGAGGTTGCAGTTTGATTTTCGACGGCGCCAACGTCAACGCTCATCCAGCAGCGTTACCGCACCGCTCCGAATGTCAAAATACCCGGCCGCGACCCTAAGCTTCCCCTCCTTGATCAGTGCTGACAGCAAGGGCGAAGACTCCCGCAGCCTCGTGACCTGAATCAGTACATTGGCGCGCACGGTAGCGTCCACATCGGGCCCGGCTTGCTCTACCGCGGGCCGGATATACGGGAACAAAGCACTAATCTGCCCTGGAACGGCTGTTCCTTGATTCGAGGATTGAATGGCAGCCGTCACCGCACCACAACGGCTATGGCCCATGACCAGGATCGTGTGTGTTCCCAGGACTGCGGCTGCGTATTCGAGACTGGCCACAATCTCTTTCGTCACAATATTCCCCGCTACCCTGGTAACAAACAGCTGTCCGATGGTCTGGTCGAAAACCACCTCTACCGGTACGCGCGAATCGGCGCAGGAGAGAACCGCGGCAAACGGCTCCGGTTTCTCCATCATCTGTTGCAGGATGGCAAGATCGCGCCGGTGAGACGACGTCCGCCCGCTGGTAAACCGGCGATTGCCGGCGATCAACTCTTCGAGCGCTGCGTCAGAGTCCGAAATTTTTACCTCTGGCTGGGCTGCTGATCCGCTGGACATGCCTGCATCCTATCGTATTTCCCCCATTGCGATATCCTTTCCCAAAGCGTTCTATGGCCTCATCGACAGCAGGTACAGCAGCATTTGCCCACCGCGACTTTCGCCGCTACCAGCTGGCACGGGTGATGGTCATCATGGGCGCAGAAGCGCAGGCGGTGGCTGTAGCTTGGCAGGTGTATGAAATCACTCACCGCGCGCTCGATCTGGGGTATACCGGGCTGATCCTCTTTTTGCCCGGACTCCTGTTCCTGCTGCCCGCCGGCCATGTAGCTGACCGTTACGACCGCCGCCTGGTGATCCTGGTCTGCTACACCTTGCAAATTCTCTGCACCTTGGGCTTGCTCCTTTTCGCCTTGCGGGGGTTGCATCGCGTCGAGCCCATCTTTGCGGTCCTGTTCCTGATCGGGTCCGGCCGTGCGTTCAGCGGACCAGCTAGCTCTGCGCTCCTGCCTCACTTGGTCCCCACCGAGCATTTCGTGAACGCCATCACCTGGGGCGCCACGGTGTTCCAGATCGCCAATATCGCGGGGCCGGCGATTGGTGGCCTGCTCTACACCCTACCCCTCAAAGGCCGCCTTTACGGTGCCCCAATCGTTTTCCTGTTTACCCTGGTCACCGGCATCGGCTTTGTAGGGTTGATCAGCTCCCTCCATGTCCGCCCCGGACGCATGGAGCACAGGGCCATTTCGACCGAGGTAATTCTGGCCGGATTTCGCTATGTCTGGAAAGCGAAGCTTCTGCTGGGCTCGATTTCGCTCGATCTCTTTGTCGTGCTGTTAGGCGGCGCCACCGCCTTGCTGCCCATCTTTGCTCACGATCTGTTGCACACCGGGCCGCAGGGACTGGGTGCGCTTCGCTCCGCCCCGGCGCTGGGTGCTCTGGCCGTCTCCATCTGGATGACCTTCCGCCCGCTGCTGCACCGTCCCGGCGTATTGATGTTTACCGGGGTCGCCATCTTCGGGAGCGCAACCATTGTGTTCGGCCTCTCCCGTAGCTTGCCCCTCTCTCTCGCCGCGCTGGCCGTGGTGGGCGCTTCCGACATGGTCAGCGTGGTGATCCGGTCTTCCATGCTGCAGCTAGCCACGCCCGCTTCCATGCGAGGCAGAGTGAGCGCGGTAAATTCGCTCTTTGTCGGCGCTTCCAACGAGCTAGGCGAATTTGAGAGCGGAGTCACCGCACAATGGTGGGGAGCGGTGCGCGCGGTGGTCGCCGGGGGCGTCGGCGCCTTGGCCGTTACCGGTATTTGGAGCGTTCTGTTTCCCCAACTCCGCCGCATTGACCAGCTCACAGAAGATTCGTTAATGCGAGTTCAGGAAGAACCCTCAAACGTCAATCTGTAGTTGACAGGGCCTCTGTCGAATTGCACAATCCCTATGGCTCGTGAAGTTGCCCTACGCCCTCCCCTGGGGTGATCGCGCCGTGAGTCTGGCCACAAAACAAAAATAGGGGTTTCCGCACAATGAAGAGTCCCGTTCTCTTGCAGGGCCTCGCAGCCATCTGCGTCGCTGCCACTGCTTCCTCTGCCTCTGCTCAGGCAATTCAGCTCTTCAGCCCAGTCAACGTCAGGCTCTCCACTGCGGGCACGAGTTTCAGTTCACCGAATACCTTCAACACCACAATTCTCAATCTCAGCTGCCCCTCGTCCCCCCAAGCCGTAATTTCGTCCTCCGCCGACGGCACCGGCAATGTGCTGGTGGACAACTACATCTCGCTCCAGGTTGGAGAAGGGGGTCCGGTCAACATTTGCAGTGGTATTGATCAGAGCTGCTTCACCAGCAGCTACCAAACCCAGGCCAGCGACGGCAATTTGACGAACCAGGACCCGGATACCTTCGTAAGCACCGGCGGTGTGTCTCCCATCGACATCAGCAGCTACTTCTCGGCGGGACCGGTGCAGGCCCAGATCGGCCTAACTGATCAGGGGGGCTACCTCGCCAGTTCCACGCTTTACCTGGTAACCAACTGCTCCTCGGCCGGCGTTGCGGGCCCTGGCCTGGTGACTGGTAATCCAATTTCGGCGAGCAATCCGACCTCCGGGCAATTAGCACAAAACTATTCGTTCAATTCCAGCACCAACCAGCAGGTCCAGTTCACCTACGATTTAACGGCCGCACAGAACGCCGGAACTCTTACGATTACCGATCAGTCGACGCCCTCCACGGCAGACACTCCTCTGAATCCGGCGGCGTTTCCCGGTTATGTGAACGGGACGTCGTTTGCAACCTCAAGCTGCCTGCTCCACACCGGCGAACTGTACAACGGCTCGCCTGCCTGCAAGCTCTACACCCTTACCTGTCAGATTGGTAGTGGCTCAACCCAGGCCGGCGCTTTGTGCCCCACTTCCAAGCAGCGCAACGAGGTGTTCCAGGAAGTTTTTGACGGACCCGGCTTTAGCCTTCCCGACATAGCTGGGACCAATGGTCTGACTTACCATCAGGGGGTAGGCTTCCTCGAAGCTGCGGAGGGCTGGGGTGGAGGGTCATGCACCTTCGATCAGAACTCCGGCATTTCCCAGCAGCTTTGCCCGCAGAACGTCCTGGTCAATTTTTCCGGTCCCGGAGTTTATAAGACCGGAGGATCTGGGCAAAGCCCCAATTCCACATTCATTACCGTGGCGCCCGTGCCCGAGCCCCTGACCACTATTTCGGTGACCGGGTTACAAACCGGGAATTGGATCAATACCCATAGCCCGACCGTAAACTTCACCAGCACACCTCCCGCGATATCTTCCAACAACAACTTTGTTGCTGCCCCGATTGAGACGCTCACCTACGGAATTTCCCCCGCCTCGAGCGTGCCTCAGCCCCCGGCCCCTGTTCCCGGCGATACCACACTCACGAACAGTGGCGCCTGCCCTGCACCCGAGGGCAGTGCACCGGCCAATGCCTTCAACTCGGGGGCGCTAAGTATTCCCGTTTCGGCTGACGGCAATTACGTGTTGCATTACTATGCCCAGGACTGCGCCGGCACCGAAGAGTTGCAGTTCCTGCAGTCTGGAGGAAGCTGGTCCACCTCCTTCTACACTTTCCCCATCAACGTAGACACGGTAAACCCGGTGGTAGCCACAGGGCCCACGCTATCTCCTCCGCCCTCGACCAATAACGGTGTAGCTAACTCCTATCTGGTCGGTCAGGCGGTCACCGCGACGTACAGCTGCACCGATAATGCCTCCCCGATTGTGAACTCCGGAGTAGTGAAGTGCGGCACCGCGACCTTCCCACCAGGCACCCTGAATACGGGCACCGTGAGCAGTCCGGTTAGTACCTCAACGGCGGGCTCACAAACCTTCACCGTGAATGCGATGGATGCGGCCGGGAACACCGCTACCCCAGCCCCTGTGACGTACCAGGTGGTGGCGCCGCCTCCGGCGAATCTCTCCATCTTGAAGGTCGCTCCGTTGACCGTAAAACACGGTGCGCAGTTAATTTACGGGATCACGGCTGTCAATCTGGGCAAGCAGGCTGCTTCCGCGGTCATGATCACCGATCCGCTTCCCTCTGGCGTTACGTTCGTGAAGGCTGCTGCCCAGCAGGCGAGCTGCACCAAGGGCCAATGCAGCTGTACGTTTGCCAGCAACACGGTGACTTGTTCAGTTCCTACATTGACACTACTAACGCCGGCTTTAGTAGAGATCTACGTGAATGTGACGGCCAACGCGGGGACGACACTCACCAACACCGCAACAGTAAGCAGCACAAATCCGGAAGGAAAAGGGATCGCCCAATCGACCGCGAAAACCTCCGTCAAGTAAGTAACGAGGTCGAATCGCGAACGCACCCACTCAAGGTCTGGCGGTTGCAGCTTGATTTTCGACAGAGCGCAGCGGAGTGGAGAGATCTGCGGTCCCTACTTGAAAATGTTTTCGCCAGCGCGGGATCCACTACCGCTTCCAGCGATTCGATTCCTCGTACATAGTCTTGAAATCAACCCGCCGCATAATATTCTCCGCGCCCGAGTCCCCGCGGATGACATCCAGCAGCTGGATTGCTTCGCGATAGTAGTCAGCAGCGCGTTCGGCGCTTTCATTCAATCTGGCGGAAGTTCCCAGCAAGTAATACGTCCGGGCCAGGTCAAATCGCATTCCGGCGCGTTTCGCCGTGATCAGCTCCTGGTCAAGAATATGATTTGCTCGCGCGTAATCCTTAATCCCGATAGCGGCCTGTGCCGCGGCCAGGTTGATTTGCAAAGACAAGTTCGCAGGAGCGGTGCGCTTTAAATTGAGCAAAGGTTGCAACATACGCAGCGCTTCCTGATACCGGCCCTCGGCAACTGCCACCCTGACCAAATTAACTTTTGAGAGAAGCGTTACTTCGTCTTCCTTAGTCCGCGAGGCGAGCCGTAGCGCCGATTGATACGATTGCTCGGCATTCTTGTAGTCCCCGCGATAAAAAGCGACATCGCCGCGGGTGTTGAGGATCGTCGCCAACAGAGACTCATTCTTCAAAGCCTGCTGAATTTTCTGCGCTTGATCGAGCGTGCTGGATGACTCGTCGCCCTTTCCCGCCCGCGCCAGAGCTCCCGAGAGGTCAGCCAGGAACCCGGCCATATTTTCCCCGTTCTCTCCTTGCGCGTGGAAAGCGTTCACTGCATCCTGCAACGATTTCACCGACGCGCCAAACCGGCCCTGATACTCAAGCACGAGTCCGATCTGGTGAGAAACCAAGGCAGTGCGGCCACTGTCCCCAACCTTACGGCTGAGCTCAAGTGCGCGCATGAGCGCAGTCATCGCCTGGTCGTACTGCCCGGTCGCGGTATAGGCTTCACTTAAACTTTCCAGCGTATCGGCGATGTCCCCCGGAACTCCCAGCTTTTCCCGCAACTGCAGCGCCTGCTGAGAATAGGTGAAGGCGTTATCGGTGTCGCCCATAGCCAGGTAAACACTGGCGATATTGTCCAGGCACTGTGATTCGTAGCTCTGGTCGCCAGTCTCGCGCTGGATTTGTAAGGCCTGCTTATAGACCTCAAGCGCCTGATCCGATTTCCCCAAATCTTGATAAACCCCACCCAGGTTGGTCAGCGTGTTGGCTGTCTCATCCTTCATGCCGATGTCGCGCAGCAGCGCCAACGCCTTGTTGTAGCTGGCCAGCGCAGCATCCGGCTTTCCACTCGTCCTCTGTACAAGGCCCATTTCGTTCAGCGCTGCAGCTACGCCCCGCTTCTGGCCTATTTTTTCGTTGATCGCAATGGATTCCTGATAATTGCGCAGCGCTTCTTCTGGCTTGTTCAGCAGCCGGTAGGAGATACCCATCGAGAGCAGAATCAGCGCTTGCTGTTCCTGATTGTCCACCTGGATCGCGAGACTGGAGCCGCGGGTAAGGGAATCGAGCGCTGCCTGCGGATTGCCGGTCAGGTTATCGACCACCCCTAAACTCCACAACGCCCTGATATTTTTAGGATCCGTTTGTAGCACGCCTTTAAACTCGGCGCGGGCCTTATCGTATTCTCCGTTCTGCAGGTACAGATTGCCTAACTCATATTGGACATCGACATCCCCGGGCGAGCTTTTTAAGAGATTCTCGTAGGCCTCGAGCGCCTTTTTGTTGTCCTTCATGATCCGCGCGTTGCTGGCGCTGATCAGGTACGTCTCCGCCAGAGGCAGCTTCTGGTTGTGCGCGAGATCGGTCGCGCGGACCGAAGACTGCTCGGCATCGCTCTGGAAACCGAGTTGCGATTGAGCATCCGCGAGCCTGGAAAATGCCAGCGCAAACTGGGGATCATCATTAGTCGCGGCCTGCAAATGCTTCAACGCGTCCGTAAACTTGCCGGCGCGCATCAGCGCCGATCCGGCGTCATACTCACGCAACGCTTCCACGGATGTCGAATTGGGCTTGAATGATTGCGCTTTTAACTCCTCCACTACATTGGCCGAGAGCGAAAGATTCTTGCGTACAGAGTCCGCCAGGCTGTCGATCGCGGTTGGCAGATCTTTTACCAGTGCCTGCGCTTTGACCGGCACAGTCTGGTCGTGCGCCAGGTCACGAATCGTGGCGTCGATCACAATCTGATCGCCGAAGCGTGCATATTGCCCTGACACCAGAATGTCGGCATTGCTGAACTGGGCCACGCGGCGCAGCGTATCCGGATCGACCGCCGCCTCCGGACCCACGTGAAGGTCCGTAAGCACCTGGTGCAGGCGATCCGTAGGCACGGTGTGCAAATGCGCCGACTGGCCTATGTCCGTGCTGAGCATGTCTGCCACGCTCGAGCCGATCCAGTCGTCCTTGGCATCTCCGGATGAGTTGCGAAAAGGCAAAATTGCCAGCGATCGCGCCGGCACCACCGGAACCCCCTGCTTGGCCTCTGGGACAGGCGCTGACTTAGGCCGACTGAGAAAGTACGCCAGGGTCACGAGCAATAGCAGTACCAGACCGGCAGCGCCCGCTAGCAACCGCTTGTTCTCGTCAGCCCATCGCCGGGGGCCGGGTTTGAGACGCGCGGCGATAATCCCGGACCTGCCCGTACCCGCCCACAACTCCAGGTCGGCCAGCAGCTCGGAAGCATTTTGATAGCGAAGGACAACATCCCGTTCCAGGCAGCGGCTGACAATCTGGCTCAACTCCGGCGGAACACTCTTTTCGAGTTCTGATACCGGAACCACCCGCTCCTGGGTACGTTTGATCAGGCTGGCCAGGGCGCTGTCAGCGTGAAAGGGCGTCTGCCCGGTCAGCAATTCATAAAAAATAAGCCCCAGCGAAAAAATGTCGGAGCGTTGGTCCAGATGCCCAGCCAGTGCCTGCTCCGGCGACATATATTCCATGGTGCCGACCATGGCCCCGGTTTGCGTCATCCGCTCCCCTTCGAGCGTCTTGGCAAGGCCAAAATCCATGACCAGGATGCGGCCGCTATCCGTCTCCCACATCACGTTCTGCGGCTTCAGGTCGCGATGGATGACACCGACATTGTGCGCCGCCTCGAGCGCCCGGCACACCTGCTCAACCACTGCGACTGCTTCGCGCGGGGGGAGCTTCACCCGCCTATGGAGAATGGCGGCGAGATCCTCGCCCTCCACGTACTCCATGGTGATGAACTTTATCCCCTCTGCTTCGCCCAGATCATAGATACGCACCACATTGCGGTGTGTGACCTGGGTAGCGAGGATCAGCTCCTGTTTGAAGCGGTCGAGGATGGCGCGATTGCGGGCCAGGTCGGGACGAATCACCTTGAGCGCAACCATGCGGCTCAGCTCAACATCCCTGGCTTTGTAAACGGCGCCCATGCCGCCTTCGCCTAGCAGGCTCAATACTTCATAGCGTTGCGCCAACAGGTGACCGGAACTCAGGACCTGTTGTCCTGGATCGCTATAGCCGGGGGGCAATACCTGCGAAGACGAAATTCCTACAATGGTGGGGCTGTCGCTGGGACTCGGAGTGGCATTTGGCGTAAAGCCGAAAATAGTATCGGCATCGCTTGGTACATGAACATTGGCGGACGAACTCTCACCCTTCACAGGGGTGCGCACACCACCATTACCCGGTTTTGAGGGGTCTTGCCCGGGAGGATTCGCTCCTTCTTCTCGCATGACTAAAGAGCCCCAGATTCACTCAAACTGCGTCGAATATCCGCAGTATATAGTGGCTGGAGTCTGGTTCCCGCCGCAAAAAGAAGTCAACAGAGGACGGTCCCATCGCGCGCTTGCGCGATGCGGGTGCGCGATGCGTCGCCAGACGGCCCTAAGAACTAAATCCCAGTGCCGTAATCCGCTGGAATGCTGTCTCCAGCGTGGGCGAAAAAGTCGTACTGCGTCCGGTGGTTGAATTTATACCGCGCACGTAACTCGCGCCCGATAAAGAGACCCAAAGCGGCAATACCAAGAGCAACCGAAGTCCAGCCAACTATCCACATAGCAGAGCCTTCTTCCTGGGGGGAAGAGATTTCCGGCGAACGGCCGGTTTGTTGTAGTCCGAAAATCTGGTTACCATCCATGTACATCATGCCGAAATCATAGCGCAGCTTGGTGAAAAGTACGTAGTTACGGAGAGAGACACCAAAGGGCTAGAGCAGTTCCCAATTGGTGTAGTCCGAAGCCACAGGCTTGTCCGTGGTTTTCTCCCAAGGAAAACCACACCTCGCGATCTTTCTTGAGTCCCCAGTAATTGGGAACTGCTCTATTTGACCTGCTCAATTTGATGCAGCAGGGCCACCTTTCGTGACGCCGGAAGAAAGCTTGCCTCAATAGAATTTGCCGCCAGCTCGCGCAGATGCTCCTCGGTAAATCCAAACGCCTCGTGTGCCAGCCTGTATTCGTCCTGCAGATCGCTCAGAAACATCGCCGGATCGTCGGAATTGAGCGTAATCATGAGCCCGGCGTCGAAATAGCGGCGCACCGGATGCTCTTCCAGGCGTGCGCAACACCCAGTCCGCAAATTCGAAGTGACGCAAATCTCCAGCGGAACCTGCCGTTCCGCCAACACTTCCATTAAATCAGGATCCAGTTGCGCGGAAAGGCCATGGCCTATGCGCTCCGCACCGATGTTGAGCGCCGCCCAGATGCTCTCCGGTCCCATCGTCTCCCCCGCGTGGGCAGTCAGACGGAGACCGGCATCCTGAGCTTCTTGAAACAACTCGCGGAAAGGCTCCGCCGCGCCCCGCCGTTCGTCCCCGCCAATCCCGATGCCGACCACGCTGGGCGACTCTCGCCGCAGCTCCGCTGCCTTGCGGAATACCTTTGCTGCCTCCTCCGGGCCAAAGTGGCGCACTGCGTCGAAGATCCAGTACAGTGTGATCCCGAATTGGCGCTCGGCGCGTACCCGGGCTGCTTCCATCCCGTAAAACAGCGCCTCGAACTCGATCCGCCTCCAGTAGTACACCACCCCAACCGACACCATCACTTCGGCGTGCACCACGCCCTGGCCCGCCAGTTTTTCCAACATACGGAAGGTGATCAGTTCGTAGTCGGCGGCGGTACGCAGTCGTTCGCTCACTGCTTTAAACGCCAACAGGAACCCGGTGAAATCGGTATAGCGATAAAGAGCCTGGGCCTCGGCCAGCGTCAGGCGGCCGTCATCGTGACGTTGGCTCAACTCAACCAGGGTCTCCGGAGAAACGGTTCCCTCCAGGTGAAGATGAAGTTCCGCTTTAGGAAGCGCCCGCAACCAGTGGTTCGCGTTCCGGCGTGGAGTAGCAGGCCGTGTCATGAGTGGGAGGAAAATTCGCTGTGCTTGCGGCTATACGCAAAATAAATAATCAGCCCGATCGCCAGCCAGGCAAAAAAACGCAGCCAGGTGATTACCGGCAGGCCGGACATGAGCAGGGTACAAAAAAATAGGCTCAGGATTGGCACCGAGATTCCGCCAGGTGCGCGGAACCCGCGGCGCCGCTGCGGTTCCCGGACCCGCAGGATGAGCACCCCGATCGACACCAGTACAAACGCAAACAACGTGCCGATGTTTGACAAATCGGCCAGGGTGCCAATGTCCAGCATGCCGCTGGGGATGGCAACCAGAAAGCCCGCTACCCAGGTGGCCACCGCCGGTGTGCGATAGCGAGGGTGCACCTTGCCGAACCAGCGCGGAAAAAGCCGGTCGCGGGACATGGCAAACCACACCCGCGCCTGGCCGAGCTGGAAGACCAGGATGGAGGAGATCATTCCCATCATGGCCCCGCAGAGCACAATCAAACGCACCCAATTCAGCATCTCTGAGCCCGTATCGTGGCTCAGTTTCTTCAGCGTATTCACCACCGGGGCGGCATTGTCGATCAGCGCCTGCCAGGGGATCAGGCCGGTGAGCACCACCGCTACGCCGATGTACAGCAGCGTGCAAACCACCAGCGTAGCCAGGATGCCGATGGGCACGTCGCGCTGCGGCCGGTGACACTCCTCCGCCGCAGTGGAGACGGAATCGAAACCGATGTAGGTAAAAAAGATGATGCTGCCGCCCGTCAGGACTCCGGACCAGCCATTGGGAAAAAACGGATGCCAATGAGCTGGGTGGATGAAGCGGGACCCGGCGAAGATGAATACGCCGATCGCCGTGATCTTGAGCAGAACCATCACGTTGTTGGTTCCGGCGGATTCGCGGATACCCCTCACCAGAACAATGGTGAGAATCAACACAATGAGAAACGCGGGAACATTGAACCCCAGGTGCCAGCCCGGTGAGTAGATGCTGTTGCCTTGCAGGTCGGTGAGGCCGGAAGGAAGAAACGCGGGTGAGATCCACCGTGCGCTGGGATGCAGCCCGAACCAATCCATGAAATCGACGATGTGCGCTGCGAAGCCAACGCACACCGCCATATTGCTCACCGCATATTCGAGGATCAGGTCCCAGCCGATGATCCAGGCCACCAGTTCTCCCATGGTGGCGTAGGTGTAGGTGTAGGCGCTGCCGGCGATGGGAATCATGGACGCCAGTTCGGCATAGCACAGCCCGGTGAAGGCGCACACGATCGCCACCAGCACGATGGAGAAGGCCAGCGCCGGACCCGCGCCAGGGCGTCCTGCCAGTGCGTGGTGGTTTACCAGGTAATCGAGCAGCGGCGTGTTCAGGATGGAGGAAGTATCAAACTTCTCGCCCGCGATGGCGGTGCCGATCACGGTAAAGATGCCCGAACCGATCACCGCACCAATGCCCAGCGCGGTAAGCGACCAGGGCCCAAGCGTTTTCTTCAGACTGTGCTCGGGGAGTTCCGAGTCGCTGATCAGCTTATCGATCGATTTGGTTGCGAACAGTTGCTTTCGCAGCGTCTCGGCTCCTGACTGGGTGAAGAAATGATTCCACAACGCAGATCCCGAAACTTCCCGTCCGAGTCGATAGACTTCACGGCTAGCAAATACTCTTCCCTTGTCATCCCGACCGGAGCTCCGAAGGAGCGTAGTGGAGGGATCTGCAGTTTATCTTGCGGACTACAGCAGCGCCAGCTTTCTACCGCTTACTTTGGCCTCGCGACAGCTTCTTGGTCTTCTTCTTGTTGGAACCTCGGGGTGTAGTGCGCGCGGCCTTGGGTGCAGCCTTCTTGCGTGCCGTGCGCTTGATCTTCTTCCGTTCCAACTTATCTTCTACGTTCTTGGTATTCGCCATTATTTTCCTTGTCTACACTTTTTCCAGCTGAGCAAATTTCTCCACCAGCTTTTTCACGCCGAATCCTGCAAATTGTACCGTAATCTTCGCATCATCACCGTCGCCTTCGCGGCGGAAGACCACGCCCTCGCCATATTTGGGATGGCGCACACGCTGGCCGCTGCGAAATCCCGTCGCTCCGTTCGAAACAGGAATCTCCAGCTTAGGCCTGCTGCCGCTGCTCTTGCGCGAAGTAAAGAACTGGGCAATGTTGTCCAAAGAACCGGTCTGCGCCGGACGCGAAACCGCTGGCCTAGATGCCGCGCGCGGACGCTGGTCTTCGTCCTCGTAGCTATAGTGCCGGGGTGAATCCCATTCTTCGCGGCGCGCGTAAGCACCACGAGAAGGCCGCTGGCCCCGGGTCAGGTCTTCCAGCAGATGCGACGGAATCTCCTCCAAAAATCGCGAGGGCAGGCTGGCCTCCGGCATGTCGTTCCCATACCGCCGCCGATAGCGCGCCCGCGTGACCACCAGGGCGTCCATAGCCCGCGTCATGCCCACATAGCAAAGCCGCCGTTCCTCTTCGAGCTCGTTCGGTTGATTGAGGGTTCGCGAATGAGGAAACAAACCCTCTTCCATGCCCGCCAGCAAAACCAGGGGAAACTCCAATCCTTTCGCGGAATGCAGGCTCATCAGCGTCACCCGGCTTTCGGGATTGTAACGGTCGGTGTCACTGACCAGCGCGGCGTGGTCGAGAAACTCTGACAACGTCTCTCCCCGCTGCTGCGCATCCTGGGCGGCGTTGGCCAACTCCTTCAGGTTCTCAATGCGCGAGATGGATTCAGGCGTGCCCTCCTCTTCGAGCGAGCGGATGTAACCCGTCCGGTCAATCAGAAAGCGAATCAATTCCGGCAGCGTCGCCGCATCGCCAGGCTTACGGAAACCTTCGTTGGCAATCGGATCCACCGGTGGCAAGGGGGTCACCTCAGCGTCGTCGAAAGTGAGAAGCGGAGCGGTTTGCTCTTCCGGATCGGGTTCCGGCTCCAGATCGCCAAAATCGAAGCCAACGTCTTCCCATTCGGCCGCATCGCCGGCATCTGGCTCGCACGCTTCTGCTTCCGGAGCGACATCCTCGCTAAGCTTCTCGGCAAATCCCGGCTCCAGCATCGCGCGTGCATCTTCGATCATCCGGCGAAAGTTCGCCAGTGCCATACAGGCTCGTGCCGGCAATAGCTGGTTTTTCACCGCCTGTCCGATCGCTGCCCACGTGCTCATGCCAGTCTCGACACTGAGTCGGTCCAGCACTTCCAATGTGGTCTTGCCGATGCCCCGCGACGGGGTGTTAATGACTCGCGCCAGGGCAATCGAATCATCCGGATTCTGCACCAGCTTCAGATAGCTGAGCAGATCCTTGATCTCTGAGCGATCGTAGAAGGAAAACCCACCCACCATCGTGTAAGCGATGCCGTAGCGGCGCAAGGCTTCTTCCACCAGCCGCGACTGGGAGTTGGTGCGATACAGCACCGCAGCCCGCGGCATTTCCTGATCTTCTCCTGCGCGGCGCATGTACTTCTGAATGTAATCGGCGATAAAGAGCGCTTCGTTTTCCCCATCGGGCGCTTCGTAGTAGCCGATATTGGCTCCGCCCTCGCGCGAGGTCCACAGATTTTTTCCCTTGCGCTGCAGGTTGCGCGCCACCACTGCAGAAGCGCCTTCCAGGATCACCTGGGTGGAACGGTAATTTTGCTCCAGGCGGATCGTCTTTGCTTCCGGAAAATCTTTCTCGAACTCCAGGATGTTGCGGATATCCGCGCCGCGCCAGGAGTAGATACTCTGGTCTTCATCGCCCACCACGCACACGTTGTGCTCGGCGCCGGCCAGCAGCTTCATCAACTCGTACTGGGGGCGATTCGTATCCTGGTACTCGTCGATCAGCAGGTACCGGTAGCGGCGGTTGTACCGTTCCCGCACCTCGCCAGAAGAGCGCAGCAGGCGCACTGCCTCGAGCAGCAGGTCGTCGAAGTCCAGCGCGTTCGCCTTGCGCAATTCCTTGCGATAAATCTCATAAATGTGTGCAATCCGTTCCGCCACCGGATCGGTGGATTGCAGATAGATCTCCTGTGGATCGAGCATGTGGTTCTTGGCCCAGGAGATACGGGAGAGAACCGTGCGCGGCGTCAGCTGCTTGGTGTCCAGGCCCATGCGCCGCATTGCCTGCTTGACGATGGCCTGCTGGTCGGCTTCGTCGTAGATAACAAAGTTGCGGGTAAGTCCTTCATTGCCAATGCGCAGCGCTTCGATATCGCGGCGAAGAACGCGCACGCAAAAGGAGTGAAACGTAGCCAGCAATGGTTTCGCCAGGGATTGCTGTTGCAGCAGCTTGTCGACCCGCTCTGCCATCTCTGCCGAAGCTTTGTTGGTAAACGTAACGGCCAGGATGGAATCGGGGGCAACATTCCGCACCTCAATGAGATACGCGATGCGGTGGGTAATGACGCGGGTCTTGCCCGAGCCCGCCCCAGCCAGAATCAACAGCGGACCATGGACGGATTCGACAGCGGCCCGTTGCTGGGGATTTAGTTTGTCGAGGAGATGTTGCAATGAATTTCCTTCTACCAGTGTATCGTCCGTTGCGACTTGTGTTGCAATTCGGATATGCAACGGAGAGTTTGTGTTTTTTGCGGATCCAGCCCTGGGTCAAAACCGGCCTATCGTGCCGAGGCGGTCTGTCTGGGAAAATTACTCGGCCAAGCCGGACTGGGCCTGGTTTACGGTGGAGCGCAAGTGGGGTTGATGGGAGCGCTGGCCGATGCCGCGCTCGATCACGGAAGCGAGGTCATTGGAGTGATTCCGCGGAGCCTGGCCGGGATAGAGGTGGCGCATCAGCGTCTCACCCGGCTGATTTTGGTAGAGACCATGCACGAGCGCAAAGCCTTAATGGCCAAGGAAGCAGATGCCTTCATCGCCTTGCCCGGTGGTTTCGGAACACTCGATGAATTTTTTGAAATCCTCACCTGGGCTCAACTGGGAATTCACGCCAAACCGTGTGTCTTGATCAACATAGCCGGCTATTACGATCACCTGTTGAGTTTTCTTCAGGTGGCGATCGATCAGGGCTTCCTCAAGCCGAGCAACTATGCCCTGATCCACACCGTTGCGAGCCCTGCCGAGGCGCTCAAAATAATCCAGAATCTCTGGCAGACCCAGCCGGTAAGCCACGAAGCGCCAGCGGCCCCGGCCCCGTAACTTTAGCCCCGCCATCGACCATTGCACTTACGCAACTCTGTAGGGGTGCCCCATGTTCGCACCAGCGTACGTGGGCCGAAGAAGAGGGGGCGAAGCCCCAACGATCGCTTTTAGGACGCAGCGCGGCACGCAGCACAAAGGCAATGACGGCGCAGGTAATCCCATGAGTAGATCCCACTCTGGTGTCCGTCGTTCCAATGGAAACTAATCGCATACCGGCCAACGGGAGAAACCGACTCAGGCCGGGCCGGAGCCTTATACATCTGCAGCAGCGTCGCGGGCTGTGGCTTAGGCTCTCCCGGCTTGCGGCCGCTAGCACCCCGCTCTTCATGACACGTGGCACACGGGCAAGCATTACGCAGCCAGCTGAACGTCCAACTACTCTGGTGGCCATCCTTCCAGTCGATTTCCATGCCGGTACCGGTAGTCTTCTGCACCCGGACCTTAGCGGGCTCAGTGGCCTCGCGAGGAAGCTCGTGGCTCTCCTGCGCCAGCTTGTGGGCATCTTGTTCGCTGATAAATCGTATGCCTTCGTGACTCATCCCGATCCTTCTCTAAGCATACTGCTTCCAGAAAAAGTAGGCCGCCATTCCCAATCCAATCAGAACCACCAACATCCGCATAAACTGCGGATTCAATCCTCGTGAATACCGTGCTCCGAGATAACCGCCCACTGCCGCGGCGATCATCATCAGCAGGCAATATTTCCAGACAATCTGCTTTTCCACGATAAACGTCACCACTGCGATCCCATTGGCTGTAGCCGTGGCGATCACTTTCAGCGCATTGATCTGGTTGATATTCTGAATGCCAAACACCGCCAGCACCGACATCATCAGAAAGCCCGCGCCCGCGCCGAAATATCCAATGTAAAAACTAACCACAACGACTCCAATCCAAAGCGGAGCCAGATGGGGATGGGCGCCGGAAACGCTCACCCGCTCGCGTTGCAGCCAACTGGAAACCGGACCGCTGGCGGCGAAAAGCCCGGTAGCCAGCAGCAGCAGCCAGGGCACCAGGGCCATGAACGTGGCCTGACCGGTGCGCAGCAGAACAATTGCTCCCGTCACCCCTCCCAACAGCGCCGCGGAAGCAATCGGGATAACCAGGCGCCCATTGGCTTTCAGGTCATGCCAATAAGCGGCGATGGAGGTGAACTGGCCCGGCCAAAGGGCAACCGTATTGGTAGCGTTTGCCTGGATAGGCAGAACCCCCACGCCAAGCAGGGCAGGGAAGGAGAGGAAAGAACCTCCACCCGCCATGGCATTCAGGGCGCCGGCGAGAAAAGAAGCGACGATCAGCCAAGCATGTTGCAGTTTTGTTCTCTCAGTCGACTTGCAGGATCAAGCACTTCAGATATTCAGTCTCCGGAATATTAAGCACGACTGGATGATCCGGAGCCGCGCCCCGGCGTTCCAGCAAGCGAACCCGGCGCTGCGCATCCCCTGCCGCGGCCGTCACGACCTCATGAAACTCATCCCACGGAACATGGTGGGAGCAGGAGCAGGTCACCAGTGTCCCACCCGGGCGTAGCATCTTCAGTGCCCGCAGATTCAGCTCTTTGTATCCTCGCAAGGCGCCGGGCACGGCACGTTTGGACTTGGCAAACGCGGGCGGGTCGAGCACCACTGTATCGAAGGCGCTGCCTGCCGTGCTCCAATCGCGCAGCATGTCAAAGGCGTTGGCCTCGACCCACTCCACGGGAGCCTGAATGCGATGGCGGTTGACCTCCAGATTTTCCTCCGCCACTTCGAGTGCCGCACGCGAGGCATCAATGCCGGTGACCCGGGAGCAAACGCGTGCCAGGTGCAGGGCGAAACCTCCCTGATAAGTACACACGTCCAGCGCCTCGCCATGGCCATAGCGCGATGCGGCGGCATAGTTCAGGCGCTGATCGAGGAAGGCTCCCGTCTTCTGTCCGGCGTTGGCGTCATAGTGAAAAGCCAATCCGTTCAAATGAAAGATCGTCCTCAGCTGCGCGATTGGTTCTGCGCAATAGAGCGGCGTCTCTGAAGGCTCGCTCAGCTGCTCCAATTCCCGGATCCGGGCATCGGAACGTTCGACGATCGTGACCGGTGCAAGTTCTGCTCGCAGCACATCGACAATCGTCGTCCGAATGTCCTCCTGATCGAGGGCCTTAGCGAGGATCTCAAACAGGATCAAATCGCCGTACCGGTCAACGATGAGTCCGGGGAGTTGGTCCGCCTCACTGAAAACCAGGCGGCAAGCGTCGGTTCCTTCGTCCAGCATGCCTGCCCGCAGCTGGATGGCCATGCGCAAACGCTGCTCGAGCAGACCTAGCCAGGCCTCATGGATCAGGTGAGGGTCGCTGGTAAGGAGGCGCAGGGCAATCTGCGACGTTGGGCTCCACAGCGCCGTGCCCAGGGGAAAGCCGCGATGGTCAGCCACCGCGATCAGCCCAGCCTCCACCTCAACTAAGTGCTCAATATCCGAACGGTAGACCCAGACGTGACCCGCCCTCAACCGTTCCGCAGCCCTGCGGGAGATCGTGACGACATGGCCTGTTGGCGCAGAGATGGGTTCGCGGGACACAAATAATCTTCGCACAGCCCCCAACCTGGTCTAAGGAAGATGAAGTCGCGCCCACTCAAGTCTGGCGGAAGAGTTTCTGTTCCCTGCTCGGGGCCAGCCGTCCTTGCGTGGAAATGTTTTCCAAACTTAACTGTGGCAAATCCAACCCAGCGACGCCTTCAACCCCTCACCGGTAGCAACCCTTATCTAACCAGCCTATAATCAGGTATGGCGACCGTGCACTCCACGCAACTCGAGCCCCCCGCGGAGCCAGGCATTCTGGCAGCGAAGTTCGCCGAGTTGCTGGCAACCATCGGCAAAAACCGGCCGAGTGATGACATCAACATCATCCGCAGAGCGTGGGAGTTCTGCGTGCAGCATCACCACGGGCAACTCCGCGCTTCGGGAGAGCCCTACGTCCTGCATCCCCTTGAAGTTGCCCAGGTCTTAGCCGAAATGAAACTGGACTCCACCGCCATTGCGGCCGGGCTCCTGCACGATGCCGTCGAAGATACTCCCGTGACCACTGAGGAAATCTCCGAGCAATTCGGCGAGCAGGTCGCGCACATAGTCGAAGGCGTAACCAAGATCGACAAAATCCAGTTTGCCAACCGCGAAGACCGCCAAGCCGAAAACGTCCGCAAGATGCTCTTAGCCATGGTCAGTGACGTGCGTGTGGTCCTGATCAAAATGGCCGACCGGCTGCACAACATGCGCACCCTGCAGCATCTGCCGCCGGACCGCCAAGAATCCATCGCCCGAGAAACCCTGGATATCTACGCTCCTCTGGCCCACCGGCTGGGCATGGGTAAGGTGCGCGGTGAATTGGAAGACCTGGCCTTCCGTTACGTCGATCCCTTTGGCTACGACCAGGTGAAGACTGCAGTCGATGCGGCACGCGATGAGGATGAGCAATTCCTCAACTCAGTAGAATCCCTGCTCAACGAACGGCTGCGGGAAAACAACATCAAAGCCCGGGTAGAGTGGCGCATCAAGCGGCTCTACAGCATTTACCAAAAACTCCAAAAACAAAAGATCACCGTCGACCAGGTATACGACTTGCTGGCCGTCCGCGTGATCACCGCAACCGTGCAGGACTGTTACGCCGCCTTTGGCCTGATCCATTCCATATGGCGCCCGGTGCCGGGCCGGATCAAGGACTTCATCGCCATGCCCCGGCCCAACCTTTACCAATCCCTGCACACCACGGTCATGGGCGAGGGCGGGCATCAATTCGAAGTTCAGATCAGGACAGAAGAAATGCATCGCGTCGCCGAAGAGGGAATCGCGGCCCATTGGAAATACAAAGCCGCTGGCTCGCCCACCAACGCGCGCGATGAGCAACGCCTGGCCTGGGTCCGGCAGCTGGTCGAGTGGCAGCGGGAAATGAGCGATCCCAACGAGTTTTTGTCGACGCTCAAGATCGATCTCTACCCGGAAGAGGTCTACACCTTCACCCCCAAGGGCAAAGTGGTGGTGTTGCCCAAGGACGCGACCCCGATCGACTTTGCCTATTCCATCCACACCGAGGTGGGCAACACCTGCGTCGGCGCCAAGGTCAACGGCCGCATGGCGCAGCTGCGCACCAAGCTGCACAACGGCGACATCGTTGAGGTGGTCACCCAGAATGGCCACACTCCCAGTCGCGATTGGCTCACCTTTGCCAAAAGCTCGCGCGCGCGCAACAAAATCAAGCACTGGCTCAACGAGCACCAGCGCGAGCGGGCGGTCGAAATCGGTAAAAAACTGCTCGACCGGGAAGCCCGCAAGTACAAGGTATCCCTCAGCAAACTCACCGACACGGATTACGCGCGTGCGGCCGGCGAATGTGGGTTGGCCACCGCCAGTGACCTTATGGCCGCCATCGGTTTCGGCAAGTATTCTTCGCGCCAGGTATTGAACAAACTTTCCCCCGGCATCACCTCGCACACCGGAACCGAACTGGAGCCTGGCAAGGAGGTCCCCCACCCCGGCATGTCCCAGGCTGTGCGCCGTGTTCATATGCACGGGTCCGACTCCCTGCAGGTGGAAGGTCAGGACGATCTGCTCGTCTACCGCGCCCGATGTTGCAATCCCATTCGCGGGGAAGAGATCGTTGGCTACGTGACCCGCGGCAAAGGAGTGGCTGTGCATGCCCGCAGCTGTCCTAACGTGCAGAATCTGCTCTACGAGAGTGATCGCCGCATCTCCGTGGAGTGGGCGCAGATGGCCGACGAGAATGCCGGCCGCAAAATGACCTACCCGGTCAAGCTCACTGTCTTTTGCGATGACCGTGCCGGGATGCTCAAGGAAATGACCGCGGTCATCAGCGATGACGGCACCAACATCCGCGGGGTTGATTCCAAGTCGACAGCAGACTCAGAAGCCATCGTCGAATTTGTGCTCGAAGCGGAAGACATGCGCCACCTGAACCGCCTGGTGAGCGGCCTGCGGCGGGTGCCCGGTGTCCGCGATGTGCAGCGCGCGCACAAGGTTTAATGTGGTTCCATGAGTCTTTCCGGTAAGTCGCCAGTTTCTACAAAGAATGCCCCCGAAGCCATTGGCCCCTACTCGCAGGCCGTAGTTAGCCTGCAAATGATTTACACCTCGGGGCAGATCCCACTCGATCCCGCCACTGGTCAACTGGTGGAAGGTGGGATCCGGGAACAGACCAAGCGCGTGCTCCAAAATCTCGAGGCTGTGCTCGCCGCCGCAAACAGCGACTTGCAACATGTGGTCAAGACGACCGTCTATCTCAAGAGCATGGGTGATTTTGCCGCGATGAACGAAATTTACGCTGCTTACTTCGCCGAGGAAGGCTGGGATCCGCCGGCGCGTTCTACGGTCGAAGTAGCCAGGCTGCCCAAGGATGCACTGGTCGAAATCGAAGTCATCGCGCTACGATAGCCGCGTCCTTCGCCGGACGCACCGCATCGAACCTCGAGGAGCGATTCATGGAAAAGGTAGAGAAGACGGATGCCGAGTGGCGTGCTGAGCTAACGCCCGAGCAGTACTACATAATGCGGCAAAAGGGGACGGAGCCGGCATTCTCCGGTGCCCTCTACCGCAACCACAGCGACGGAACCTACCGTTGTGCCGCCTGCGGCGCGGAGCTATTCAGTTCCGACACCAAATTCGAATCTGGCAGTGGCTGGCCCAGCTTTACCGTGCCGGCGAACGCTCAGGCAGTGAATTTGCATGAAGACAACAGCTACGGTATGACTCGCACCGAAGTGACCTGCGCGCGTTGCGGCGCCCACCTTGGACACGTCTTCCCGGACGGTCCAGGCCCAGGAGGCCTGCGTTACTGCATCAACTCTGTGTCGCTCGGGTTTGACCCCAAGCAAGCTGGGGAAAAAGAATAATCAGCGGCTCAACTTTTCATGTGCGGCGTAAAGCTCGCTCAACTCTTGCGGAACAACAAAATTGTCATCCCGACCAGAGCGAAGCGTAGTGGAGGGACCTGCGGTTTCTTTACCCAGTCCTTAACCTACGCCTTGACTACCTTGCCCGCTTTAATGCACCGCGTGCAGACGCGAATGCGCTTGCTGCCGCCGGGCACCTCGGCCTTGACGGGACGAAGATTAACATTCCAGCGCCGCTTGGAAACATTGTGCGCATGCGAGATCTTATTACCGAACTGCGGACCCTTGCCGCAGACTGTGCAAACCTGAGCCATGACCAACTCCAGATAACTTATGTTTTCGCAGAAACATGCGGCAGTCATGATTCTGTGCGCAGGGCACACGACGTGGCACGCAACAAACTGGCGAACCTTTAGTATAGCCGTCCGCCTAACCCACGACAACCCGGGTTGATAGAATCTTGAGCGCTGATGAATGCCCCTTCCCAAGGATCCCGCGTCCCATGGTCGGTCTTCTGGGTGGCCTTTGCGGTGCGCGTCCTTTACCTGACTCTGGCCCATACCTACCGCATCCGCGCCAACGACGACCACATGTTGTTTGGCGAGGAGATGGGGCGAATCGCCCGCGCACTGGCCACCGGCTACGGCTTCGCTGATCCATTTCGCGGCCACACCGGACCCACTGCATGGGTAGGACCCCTCTTTCCTCTGCTTCTCGCGGGCATCTTCAAGCTATTCGGCGTCTTCACCCCGCTATCCGCGTGGGTAATTCTCACCCTCGACAGCCTGTTTTCGGCTTTGACCACCATTGCCATCTGGGAAATCGCCACACTTTGCTTCAACCAGAAAGTAGCCCGATGGTCGGCATGGATCTGGGCCCTCTACCCCGCCGCGATGCAATATGCGGTCCGCTGGGTTTGGGACACCTCGCTGACCACCTTTCTCTTCTCCTGGATGCTGGTAGTGGCGTTGCGCACGCGTTCCGGCGCCACTCCCGGGCGCTGGGCCCTTCTGGGGTTGCTGTGGGGCCTGACCGGTCTCAGCAACCCCGCACTCCTGATCTTCCTGCCTGCTTGCGGACTCTGGATACTCGCGGGCACGCCTGACCGGAAACGCCAGGCTGGTGGAGTTCTGCTGGCAGCCGTGTTGTTCACCGCCTGCCTCGGACCCTGGGCCTGGAGGAACTGGAAAGTCTTCCACCACTTCGTGCCTACGCGGGGCAATTTCGGCGCCGAGCTGTATTTAGGCAATGGACCAGGAGCCACCGGCTTGATCATGGAGCATGACCATCCGATTCAGGCACCCTCGCAACTGAGCCTTTACACCCGCTTGGGCGAGATTGCTTACTCCAAAATGCGCGGTGAGCAAGCGATGGCGGTCATACATTCCGATCCGGTGCACTTTTTGGGAAACACCCTCAAGCGGGTCTTCTTTTTCTGGGCCGGGGTTCCCCATCCATCAAGCAAAACCGAGTGGGTGGAATTCTTCCGAAGTTTGAATTTCATCTTTGGCAGTGTTTGTGGCCTGCTGGGGCTCGCTTTGGCGCTTCATCGCAAAGTTCCAGCCGCTGGGCTGTTCGCCTGGGCATTTTTGCTGTTGCCGTTGGTATATTACGCTGTGGCCGCCCACGCCCGTTTTCGTCATCCGCTGGAGCCATTGATTGTGGTGCTTGGGGTTTACCTCTTCCAATCCGCCGAGTTGACCAAAACTGGCCCTAAACGTAAACTTAGAGAGCTTGGGATCTAAGCCTACGTCTGCTCACCTTCAGGGTTTGAGCACCTTCGGCAATCCATTTGCAGCCCAGCTAGTTTTGTTCGCGCCATTGTGAATACGGCGTGTGGAGGTTTTTTATGTACGCAGTGATCCGCACAGGCGGTAAACAATATCGCGTCGCTCCCGGCGACGTCGTGAAGATTGAAAAGGTCGGAGGCGAAGCGAACTCCCCGGTGGAGTTCAACAACGTGCTCGCCTTTACCGATGGACATTCCCCAATTGCCACGCCTTCCGCAGGCAAGGTCCTGGGCACGATTGTGAGCGAGGGACGAGGGGACAAGGTCCTGGTCTTCCATTTCAAGCGCAAGAAGCAATACAAGAAGCTTCAGGGTCACCGTCAGGCTTATACCGAGGTCCGGATCAACAGCATCGAGGTCAACGGCTTCAGCTATGGCAGCGACCAATCAAAATCGGATCGGGGATAGGCAATGGCACATAAAAAAGGCTTAGGCAGTTCCAAGAACGGCCGCGATTCCAATGCGCAGCGACTGGGTGTCAAGATCTTCGCTGGCCAGGTAGTCACCGGCGGTTCGATCATCGTTCGTCAGCGCGGCACCCGGCTGAAGCCCGGCCTGAACGTCGGTCGGGGCAAAGATGACACCCTTTATGCCGAGGTTGCCGGCCGCGTAAACTTCGTCGATCGCGGCAAGACCGGCCGGTTTGTCACAGTAGAACCCGTAGAAACCCCAGCAACGTAACATCCGGACGATCCATCAACCTCGAGACTTTGCTCTGGGCATGACTTAACTTAAGTCGCGCCCAGAACTGCTTGTCATCCCAACCAAAAAACGACTGGCGCGGACTCATGTCAAGTGACTGTTCCGGCCAGGACCCATCTACGAGGGAACCCAGCAGGGCAATCCCGCAGGCACGAAACAGCCTATAGCCCGGCACGGCAGTGCCGAGTAGTCTAAGGTTTATGAGGCGAGTCCCGAAGGGACGGCACATTACCCAGCTGCAAAACAAAAGGCCATAACGGAAACCGTTATGGCCTTATCGCTTTTCGAGCTGCTGGGGTTAACTAGCCACGTGCAAGGAGTTCTTGATCAGAATGCGATCGACCACCTTTTCGACATCCTGAAGAAAGAAGTCGCTTGCCGGAACCGCCACCACCACCGGTGGCCGGGGAGCACTCTGTCCCAGCGAAGTTGCGATCTCGTTCCAGCGCGCCAGGGGTGAAGAGGGGTTGAGGACGGCGGCCCGGCGAACCGGCTCGCGCTGCAGGAAGTACGCCGACCAGACCACCAGGGTCAAAAGGCTGGCAGTCGTCGTGACGACGCTGATGGTCGACGTCATCATGTTGTGCTTGAAGTGAAGAAACGTCGCCGAAACAACCAGGTCCCCGGCCGCCATAATGCCGAAGCCAAAGCTGATCCCGAATACCCGGCTGCGATACGACAGACCCAGTTTCCCAGCCGTAAGCATAAGAAAAAGCAGCAAGCTAAGGATGAAGATGCTCTCGCAACGCATCACCTGGGCGACCATGGCGAGGAGAAACTTGTCGCCGTGATTACCGGGCGTCAACAAAGCCGCCGCTGCTGCAACAAAAGAAATGCAGGCCACCCAGCGGAACGATATGGTGCCCAACCACTTCAGACCGGGAAACGGATCCATCGAAGACTGGAACATTTCCTGAATGACCAGGAACACCACGACCGCGCCCGCAACATAGCTTAACCAGTATGAGTAGAAATACCACGCATAAGCCGCCTTTTCGCTGATCGCGATGAAGTGGCGCACCTGAAGCAACAGGTGGAGCAACACCGAGGACCCAAGCCGAAGCGAAAGGTAAGCGAAAAGTGCTGGGAAGCGCCGCTGTTCACGGGACTTAAGCAGAGCAAGAATGGCGATGACCATCACCAGAGGCTCGGCTGCGTACAAGATTGTGAGGGCTACGCTCGTCATCACAACACCCCTTCCGAGTCTTGAGAATAGCTCGAAAAGGGATGCTGCTCAACCGAAGAAAGCCTTTAAAACTGGCACTTTTGTGCTATATGTGCAACGTTTGGGTACTAGCGGGATCTGCGTTAGTACCCAGAATCACCCCTAGTAGGCGCATCCCGTCGCGGGATCGCAGCTGGGAACCGGCATGGCATGCGAAAACGCGCATCCAGTGGCGGGATCGCAGCTCGGTACGGGCATTGCATGAGAGATGACCAGACTGTGGTTGGTAGGGAATTGTGCTGTCGGCTTAATAGTTACCGCGCCTGCGACAAAGCCAGCAAATACGATCGAGAAAATTGACGCGTTCACGAGGAGCTTCATAGTCTGGTTACCTCCGGGGGTCTTAAATTCCGTTTGTTGTAGAAGATGGGAGCAAGTCCGAGTATAGTTCGCCATTTGCTAAACCGCGCTGATTTAGACACATATATATGCTATGAACTCTTGTCATTACTCAAGTACCCTACTTTGATTGATCTAGAGTACCCCAAATAATGGTTACTTCTAAATTCTTCAAAGGGGGCATATTGATCACCGAAGTACCGCTTTGCACCATTGGCTATCGCTTGCCACTTGCTCCTTTGGAATCACAATGAAGCCCCGTTTTCCACCCCATGACGAGCACCGGCAACCCGGGTATGGAAGCCCTAGACGTGGTAAACTGAGAGTATTCAAAGTGCAGTCAAACCCTGCACTTTCAAGACGTTATTTCCCTCGGTGCCTTCGTACCGGGAGCCGCTACTGAGCATCGTTCTTCGGAGTTGCATGTCCACAAAAGAACTTACAGTTTCCGCCGCTCTTCCCCCTGCAGCCGTGCGTGATTCCGTCATTCCGGAACGCACCTACACCGGCGACAACATCAAGATTCTTGAGGGTTTGGAAGCCGTCCGCCTGCGTCCCGCCATGTACATCGGTTCCACCGGGGACCAGGGTCTGCATCACCTGGTGTACGAAGTTGTGGATAATTCGGTCGACGAAGCCCTGGCTGGCTACGCAACCCACGTAGACGTAATCATCCACATCGACAATTCCATTACCGTGACCGACGACGGCCGCGGCATCCCGGTAGACGAAATGGATGTTCCCGGAGGCGAGCGCATGCCCGCCCTGCAGGTGGTGCTCACCAAGCTGCATGCCGGGGGCAAATTCGATTCTTCCAATTACAAGGTCTCAGGCGGCCTGCATGGTGTGGGCGTCTCCTGCGTCAACGCGCTCAGCGAAGAACTTGACGTTGAAGTGTGGAAAGACCTCCATACCTACGAGCAGACCTACGCCAAGGGCATTCCTGTAACCAAGCTGCGCGAGACTGGTACCACCAAGAAGCGGGGAACGAAGATCCACTTTCTTCCCGATCGCACCATCTTCACCGTAACTGAATACAATTTCGACACCCTGGCCCAGAGGCTGCGCGAGCTCGCCTTTCTCAACAAGGGTTTGGAAATCAGCTTGGTCGACGAGCGCACCACCGACCCCAAAACCGGAGAAGCCAAGCGCTCCGACTTTAAGTACGCCGGCGGCATCGCCGAATTCATCAAGCACCTGAATCGCGGCAAGCAGGTCCTGCACGATAAGCCAATCGTCATGGAAGCCTCCCGCGACAGCGTCGAACTTGACATCGCCCTGCAGTACAACGACAGCTATTCCGAGTCAGTCTTCAGTTTTGCCAACAACATCAACACCGTCGATGGGGGCACCCACCTTTCCGGTTTTCGCACCGCCTTGACCCGTACCATCAACACCGCCGGTCAACAGATGGGCTTGTTTAAAGACGTCAAGGAGAATCTCTCCGGAGACGATGTGCGCGAGGGATTGGTGGCCGTGGTCAGCGTCAAGCTGTCCCAGCCGCAATTCGAAGGACAGACCAAGGGCAAGCTCAATTCGGACATCGCCGGCACCGTGCAGGCCTTCGTCAACGAGCGCCTGGGCATGTTCTTCGAGCAGAATCCTCCCATCGCCAAGCGCATCATCAACAAAGCCATCGAAGCTGCCCGCGCGCGCGAGGCTGCCAGAAAAGCACGCGACCTCACCCGCCGCAAAGGCGCGCTCGATGGCGGCGGCTTGCCCGGCAAGCTGGCTGATTGTAGTGAACGCAACCCCGACCGCTGCGAGCTGTACCTGGTCGAGGGCGAGTCCGCAGGCGGCACTGCCAAGCAGGGCCGGGATCGGAAATTCCAGGCTGTACTGCCGCTCAAGGGCAAAATCCTCAACGTCGAGAAGGCCCGTTACGACAAGATGCTGGGCCACGAGGAAATCCGCGCCATGATCACGGCTCTCGGCTGCGGGATCGGCAAAGATGACTTCGATCCTTCCAAACTGCGCTACGGCAAGATCATCCTCATGACCGACGCGGACGTCGACGGCTCCCACATCCGCACACTGCTGCTGACGTTCTTCTTCCGTCACATGGTCGATTTGATCCGCCGTGGGCATGTATACATTGCCCAACCGCCGCTCTATCGCATCAAGAAGGGCAAATTCGAGCAGTACATCAAAGACGACCGCGAATTCGTCAAGGTGATGATCAAGCGGGCCTCGGATGGTATGGGGCTGCGTTACGGCTCCCAAGGCAAGAAGCTCGAAGGCGGCGCCTTGACCCGGTTTATGGGTCAACTCAACGACTACCTGAGCGTCTTTGAGAAGGCCAACAAGCATCTCCGCAACGAAGAGGTCACCGAACTGCTTCCCAAGTTCGAGCTGATGAAGCGCGCCGACTTTGAGTCTGACGGTAAGGTGCCGGCGAAGCTCGCCAAGGTCCACGCTGAATTGCAAAATATGACCAAGCGCTTCCAGTTCAAAGCCGTCGCTGCTCCGCGGTACGAGGAGGAGCACCGCACCTGGTCAGTGAGCTTTACCGATAGCCAGGGCGCCGAGCGCCGCATCGACTGGACTTTAGCGTCCTCGCCGGAATTTCGCCAGATGATGGCCAAGTACTCCCTCATCCGAGAAGAGCTGGAAGGGCCCTACGTCATCGAATACGCTAAGGCAGCCGAAAGTGAAGAGCCCGAATCGGAAGCGGCGACTCTGGCGACTCCGGAAGCAGCCGCCAAGCCCAAAAAGGCAAAGCGCGCCGTGCCCGAACCCGTAACCAAGCAATCGGCCCGGGAAGTCTTCGAGTACGTCATCGAGGCCGGACGACGCGATTACGACGTGCAGCGTTACAAGGGCCTGGGCGAAATGACCTCCACCCAGCTATGGGAGACCACCATGGACCCTGACCGGCGTACTTTGCTCTCGGTTAAGCTAGAAGACATCGCCGAAACCGAATCCATCTTCAGCACGCTCATGGGCGAAGACGTGGAGTCGAGACGCAAGTTCATCGAAGACAACGCCTTAGACGTAAAGAACCTGGACATCTAACGTTTTCGGGCTCTGCCCCCGCCACAAATGCCGGGTGCCCCACACCCCCGATTTCCTGTGTAGTTTCGTGGGTTCCCTGAACTTCATGCGGCTCTCCTTAAAGAGAGCCGCACAAGCGGTCCTTTCCAGAGCTGCGTGCAGGAAATTCGGGGCATCTCGCTGGTTTTTCGCGAGATGTGGGATGCCGCAGGCCTCCCCCTCAAGCCTCTTGCGGACCGAACAGATCTACACCAGGGTTTCTACCGCCTGCTAACATCCGGCCATGGCCCTGCTCGAAGTAAACCAGCTGACCAAGAACTACGCCCGCCGCTCCGGTTGGTTAGGCGCAACCCAGCAAAAGTGCGTTGTTGACCGGATCTCCTTTTCCATACCCCGAGGAGAAACCCTGGGTCTGGTCGGTGAATCAGGTTCCGGGAAAAGCACCGTAGCCCGCATGGTGCTGGGGCTGATCCCACCCACGTCCGGAACCGTCTCCTTCGACGGCCAGGAAGTAATCCATGGAGCGTCCAGCGCCAGGCTGCGGACCCTGCGCCGCCGCATGCAGCCCGTTTTCCAGGACCCCTTTGCTGCCCTGAACCCCCGCATGACGGTTCGCCAAATCATTGCAGAACCCTTCCGCATCCATCGTCACGATCCTGAGCTCACCGCCCGCCCCAAGACCGCAACCGAGCTCCTGACTGAGGTGGGTCTGGACGAATCAGCCCTGCCTCGTTATCCCCACGAGTTTTCCGGTGGCCAACGCCAGCGAATCAACATCGCCCGCGCCCTTGCCCTTCGTCCCGAGCTACTCCTGCTCGATGAGCCCGTCTCCGCGCTCGACGTCAGCGTCGGGGCCCAGATCATGAACCTGCTGCGCCATCTCCAGCAAACCCTTCATTTGACTTACCTTTTCATCTCCCACTCCATGCCCCTGGTCCGTTATCTCTCCACCAACATTGTGGTCATGCGTGCCGGGAAGTTGGTCGAAGCCGGATCCGCCGAGCAAATCTGCCGCTCGCCCGTAGAGCCCTACACGAGGGCCCTGCTGGAGGCCACGCCCGAGCTGCCAACATAAATATGATGCGAACACACTCATATTTCATGATTCCTTTATGCTATGATCTTCATCAAAGCAGTAGCTGGGTAAGAACCCGGCAAGCATTTGGAGGAGATTATGGCAATTACACGTTGGGATACCTTCCGCGACGTTGTCGCTTTGCAGAATCGTATGAATAGCCTGTTCCAGGACTTCTCCCGGAACGGTGAGAACGAACTGGTAGCCGCCGGATTTGTACCTCCGGTCGACATCTATGAGGACGAGCACAAGCTCGTGCTTACTGTTGAGATTCCCGGCATGCGCCTGGAGGATCTGGATGTCCGGCTGGAAAACAACACTTTGACCCTAAAGGGCGAGCGCAATTTCAAGGGCGAAAGCAAGGAAGAGAACTTCCATCGCGTCGAGCGCCGCTACGGCAGCTTCTATCGTGCGTTCACGATCCCTAACACGGTCGACCCGGACAGCATCAAGGCCGAGTATGACGCAGGGGTTCTTCGCTTGGAGCTGCAGAAGAAGCCGGAAAGCAAGCCCAAGCAAATCAAGGTGAATGTGGCCCCCGCCAAGCAGCTGAACCAAAATCAACCTGCCGGCCAGCCCGTCAGCGCATAATTGAATCAGTAAAAATTCACCCCGGCAGAAAAAGACTCTCCGGGGTGAACTCATACCCGTTTCTCAAGATCAAAACAGGAAAAATACGACCAGGCTGCAAGGCATCGGAGCGATGCCCACTTGCTTTCGCCATCCAGGCGATTCAGCATGATCTGGTCAGTGAAGGATGACAATCAATCATGGCAATGCGTTGGGATAAATTTACGCTGAAATCACAGGAGGCAGTCCAGAGGGCCGTTGCGCTGGCCAACGAGAATGGCCAGCCCGAAGTGGTCCCCATGCATCTACTGTTGGCCCTGATAGAAGACAAAGAGGGAATTATTGTTCCCCTACTGCAGAAGATCGGCGTGCCCGCTGATAAGTTGTTGGCAACTGCCCAGCAGGCGATCGCCGGCATGCCTAAGGTCAGTGGCTCTACTTCTGAGCCGGGCCTGTCTTCGAGCATGCAAAAAGTATTAAACGAGGCCTCCAAGGAGGCCAGCGATTTCAAGGACGAGTACGTATCGACCGAGCATTTGTTGCTGGCGCTGACACACATTAAAAACGACCCGGCGCAATTGCTGTTGACGTCCGTCGGAGCAACCCGAGACGACATCCTCAAGGCGCTTACTTCGGTGCGCGGCAACCAAAGAGTCACCGATCAGAACCCGGAAGGCAAATATCAGGCACTGGAGCGTTACGCCAAGGACCTGACCGAACTTGCGCGGCGAGGGAAGCTCGACCCGGTCATCGGGCGGGATGAAGAGATTCGCCGCGTGATCCAGGTGCTGTCTCGCCGGACCAAGAACAATCCCGTATTGATTGGCGAGCCCGGGGTTGGCAAGACCGCCATCGTTGAGGGTTTGGCGCGCCGTATCGTCTCCGGCGACGTCCCCGAGCTGCTGCGTGACAAGCGAGTCATCTCGCTTGACCTGGGCTCCATGTTGGCAGGCGCGAAGTATCGCGGCGAGTTCGAAGACCGGCTCAAAGCCGTGCTCAAGGATATTGAGGAGTCTCATGGCCGCATCATCCTCTTCATCGACGAACTGCACACCCTGGTAGGGGCGGGCGCGGCAGAAGGCGCCATCGACGCTTCCAACATGTTGAAGCCGCCCCTGGCGCGGGGTGAGTTGCGGGCCATCGGTGCCACCACTCTCAATGAATATCGCAAGTACATCGAGAAAGATGCCGCCCTGGAGCGCCGTTTTCAAATCGTCTTTGTGGGCGAGCCAACAGTGGAAGACACCATCGCCATTCTGCGCGGTCTCAAAGAGCGGTACGAGGCCCACCACAATGTGCGCATCAAGGATTCTGCCATCGTAGCCGCGGCCACTCTTTCGCACCGCTACATCTCGGACCGCTTTCTGCCTGACAAGGCGATCGACCTTGTCGACGAGGCGGCGGCTTCGCTGGCCATTCAGATCGGCTCGGTGCCAGTCGAAATTGATCAGCTTGAGCGGCAAATGATTTCCCTCGAGATCGAGCGCACGGCGCTGAAAAGGGAGACCGACCGCAACTCGAAAGAGCGGCTTGAGGTCGTAATCCGGGAGCTTGCGGCGTTGAAAGAAAAGGCCACCGGACTGCGCGCCCGCTGGCAGACAGAGCGCGAGGCAATCACTCGCTTGACCGAAGTGAAGAAGAAGATCGAAGCGCTACGTTTCGAGATGGATGAGCAAACACGGCGTGGCAATCTGGAGCGCTCCGCCGCCATCCAGTATGGCGAACTACCTCAGCTCGAAGCCGAGCTGAAGCGGCTAAACGCGCAGCAGGACACCGATGCCGGCGGCACTCGTCTCCTCAAAGAGGAAGTCGACGAAGAAGACATTGCCAAAATCGTAAGCAAATGGACCGGCATCCCGGTGGACAAGATGCTCGAAGGCGAAGTACGCAAGCTGGTGGAGATGGAAGGCCGTCTGCGCGAGCGTGTGGTCGGGCAGGAGGAAGCAATCGAGACGGTTGCCAATGCCATTCGCCGGTCACGCGCTGGCCTGAGCGATCCCAATCGACCGATAGGCTCGTTCCTCTTCCTTGGACCCACGGGAGTTGGCAAGACAGAGACTGCGCGCGCGTTGGCGGAGTTCCTTTTTGACGACGAACATTCCATGATTCGCATCGACATGTCGGAGTATATGGAAAAGCATGCGGTCGCCAGGCTTATCGGCGCGCCGCCCGGATATGTCGGTTACGACGAAGGTGGCCAGTTGACCGAGGCAGTCCGCCGCCGTCCCTACTCGGTGATCCTGTTCGACGAAATCGAGAAGGCGCATCCGGATGTCTTCAACATCCTCTTGCAAGTGTTGGATGATGGCCGCCTCACCGACTCGAAAGGCCGCACTGTGGACTTCAAGAACACGGTGCTGATCATGACTTCGAACCTGGGAGCGCATCTACTCCAGTCCGAGAACTTGGAGAGCGAATCGGCATTTGAAGAGGCGCGTGAGCATGTGATGCAGCTATTGCGGCAGAGCTTCCGGCCGGAATTTCTCAACCGCATAGACGATGTAGTCATTTTCCGTCCTCTCAACGAGGAGCAACTGGAGCACATTGTCGATCTGCGCCTGGCCGATCTGCGCAAGCTACTGGAACCGCGCAAGATCACGCTCGAGCTGACATCAAATGCGCGTCACCAATTATTGTTGACTGGTTACGATCGGCAATACGGGGCTCGTCCTATGAAGAGAGCCATCCAGCACTTGATCCAGGACCCCTTGGCCATCAAGATTCTGGACGGCGAAATCCTTCAGGGCGATCACGTAAAAATCGATGCCGATCCGCTCAAGAACCGGCTGCTCTTCGAAGTAGTAGGCAGGACCGTAGAAGCCTAGTGGATGGCCCAGGTCTCGCATTTGAGACCTGGGCCAATCCTGTGTAGCCCCGGACTTCAGTCCGGGGGGAAGCGGTTTTCAAACCCGCTTAAACATTGGGCAATAAAATTTTGGGCTTTAGCCCTGGTGGGAACTGGCATTGCACCAAGGCACGACTTTAGTCGCACCGCACCCACAAGCACTATGCCGCTAAACCCACTCCCCTTTGCGCATAAGCGGCTCCGCAACACCGGTAGACGTGATCCCATCCAGATCAATCTCACTCGATCCGATCATCCAGTCCACATGGATCAGGCTCTCATTCGCCCCTCTGGCAGCAAGTTCCTCGGGTGTCAGCTGATCCCCATTTTTCAAGCAGGTGCTATACGCCTGTCCCAGCGCAATGTGGCTGGCTGCGTTCTCATCGAACAGCGTATTAAAAAACAGCAGCCCACTGCTGGCGATCGGAGAGGAGTGCGGTACCAGTGCGACCTCTCCCAGGCGCCGCGCCCCATCGTCGGTATCAATCATTCGCTGCAGCACTTCCTGCCCTCTGGATGCCTTGGCGTCGACCACACGTCCCTGCTCGAAGCGCACGGCGATCTTCTCAATCATCGTGCCTTGATAAGACAGCGGCTTGGTGCTCGTGACCGTTCCTTCCACGCGATCCTTGTGCGGCGTAGTAAACACCTCTTCCGTAGGCATATTGGGAATGCAATACGCGCCCGTGCCCGCCTGTGTCCCTCCACCCATCCACAAGTGATCGTCGGCCAGTCCCACGCGCAGATTAGTCCCGGGTCCCTGAAAATGCAGCGCGGAGTAGCGCTTCTCATTCATCAAATCGGCGCGTCGATGAAGCCCCGCGTCATGTTGCTTCCAGCGAGCAACGGGATCGTCCCCGTCGACCCGCGACGCGGCGAAGATCGCATCCCACAGCCGGCTCATCGCCTGATCGGGCGGCAATTCAGGAAACACCGTTGCTGCCCACGCCGGCGTGGCGCTGGCGACAATCGTCCAATTAATATCGTGCCGGGTAATGAGCTCGATTGCCGGACGATAGGCTTTGGAAACCGCGCGGTTGGCCCGGCCAACTTTTTCCGGATCTTCTTTTGATAGCAGCGACGGATCGCCGCCGGTAATCGCCAGCCGCGCCGCACCGCTGCGAAACGCATTGGCCATGCCCTCAAAGAGCCATCCCGGGGCCTTATCGAAGCCTGCGTCCTCGGCATAGCGATAGCGCAACAACGCCGACTGCTCATCGGTAAAAAGAGTCGTTACCAGCGAAGCGCCGGCCTTGTAGGCCTGCTCCGTAATCAGGCGAGCCAGCGGCAAAGCATCGAGCGTTGCCGTCATGACCAATTCCTGTCCTCGCTCGAGCCCCAGGCCGGCGTTGATCGCAACCTGCGCGAGGCGCTCAAGCTTTTGTTCAAAGGTCAGAGATGTCTTTGGAAGCTCTGCGATGGTACCCATAAATTCCCTCTTCCCCATTATCAATCACAAAGCACACGTGGAACCCGGGGGCCGATCGCGCACAATACCTCCCAGGGAACTGTCCCGCAAAGGTCAGCCAGATCCCAGGCATCGAGCGTCTCGTCGCCCTGGCTCCCAAGCAGCACCACTTCGTCCCCGATGGCAACACCAGGAACGCCGGTAACGTCCACCGTTGCCTGGTCCATCGAAATGCGCCCGGCAAAAGGGGCTTCCTGACCGCGGACGAGAACATACCCGCGATTCGAAAGCAGGCGATTCAATCCGTCGGCATACCCAAGGGGCAGCAGCGCAAGACGAGTGTCCCCGGCCGCGACAAAGGTGTTGCCGTAACCGGCGGTGTCCCCGGCACGCAGGTTGCGCAGCGACGTCACCTGGGTCTTCCACGTCAGTACCGGAACAAAGCCTGGCTCGCCATCCCAGGAAAGCCCGTCCTGGGTGATACGGTCAACATAACCATAGAGAGCCAGACCAGGGCGCAACATCAGCCTCGCTCCTGCGTGCGACGCCATCCGGCTCAGAGCCTTCCGGTCAGATCCAGCGAGGATGGTCGACGAATTGCCCGCGTGCACCCAATGGGGACGCAACCCGTTTGCGGCAATTAATTCCAGCGCCGTTTGAAGAGTTGCCAACTGCGGATTAGGGCGAATGGTCGAGATGTTCTCGGGGGAAGAGAAGTGGGTCATCACCCCTTCCAGGCGCAGGCAGGAATTGGATTGAAAACGCGGCAACAACGCCGCCAGCTCGCTCATGCTCACGCCCTGGCGGGACATCCCGGTATCAATTTCCAGATGAACCGCGACCGATCCGGGAGCCAGACCGCGAGCCACTCCCACCTTCTCCAGCACGTCAAGATGCCACGGCTCCCAAACCACCGGAGTCAGTTTCCAGTCGACGACGGTCTCTGCATCCCCCTGGAATATTCCGGACATCAACAAAATGCGCGGCTGCGGGCAGATCGCGCGCACCGCACAGCCTTCCTCTGTTGAGGTAACCCCCAGCCATTGCGCCCCGGCCGCGGCCAGAAGCGGTGCGCATGCCAGCACATCATGGCCGTACGCGTCGGCCTTCACCACCGGCATCAAATCCGCCTTGGATCCGGCCATGTGGCGCAGCTTTTCATAGTTGGCCAGCAGACGCTGGCTGGAGATTTCCGCCCATACGGGCCGGTTCGGCTGAGCCACTTAGTATTCTCCCGGCGCCTCGCCAAACGCCAGGTTCTCAAAGCGCGTGCATTCTGCAAGATACGCCAGATGCACCGAGCCAGTGGGACCATTGCGCTGTTTGGCGATGATGATCTCCGCCTTGTTTTTGGAATCGGGATCCTCTTCCCCATTCTCGTCCTTGTTGTAGTAGCTGTCGCGATGAATAAAGGCAACCACATCGGCATCCTGCTCAATCGAGCCCGATTCGCGCAGATCGGAAAGCATCGGCTTCTTGTCCCCGCCGCGTTGTTCCGAAGCGCGGCTGAGCTGGGAAAGCGCCACCACCGGTACCCGCAGTTCCTTCGCCAGCGCCTTGAGCCCGCGGGAGATGGCGGAGACCTCCTGGGTGCGGTTCTCATAGCGGCGCGCGCCCACGCCGAAGGAAGAAGCACTCATCAGCTGCAAATAGTCAATCACGATCAGATCCAGGGCTCCCTGCTGTCGCTGCAACCGCCGCGCCTTTGCGCGCATTTCAGAAAGCGCGATAGCCGGGGTATCGTCGATGAATATTTTGGATTCTGCCAAACGCTCCAGGGCTTCCATCAGTTTTCCCCGGTCGGCTTTGGGAATAAACCCTGTCTGAATCTTCTGCATGGAAACCAGGGCCTGAGAAGCCAACATGCGTCGCAGCAGCGACTCCTTCGACATTTCGAGCGAGAACACAGCCACGATCTTGCCATCTCTCACCGCGGCATTTTCCGCAATGTTGATTGCCCACGCGGTCTTGCCCATGCTTGGGCGGGCGGCGATGATGATCAGGTCAGAAGCCTGCAGGCCGCTCGTCATTTTGTCGAACTGGGTGTAGTGGGTGGCCAGCCCGGTCACTTCCTTTTGCTGCGCATACAAATTGTCGATCGTCCCGAAGGAATCGCGAACAATTTCCGGGATGCCTGCAAACCCGCGGGTAATGCCGCGTTCCGAAACTTCGAGCAGGCCGGACTCGGCGGCATCGAGCACCACCAGCGCTTCATCGCTCTGGTCTGCGGCGCGGGTGATGGCGGTGTTGCAGATGCCAATCAGTTGCCGGGCGAGGGATTTGTCCTTGACGATGCGGACATACTCTTCAATACTCGGCCGGCGCGGCAGTCCTTCGGTCAAGGACGCGAGGTAGGCCACGCCGCCCACGGCTTCCACTTCCTTGCGCCGCGCCAGCTCTTCGGCCAGGGTGACGATATCGACGGCCCGGTGGGCGTCGATCAACTCCGCCATCCGGCTATAGATGCGGCGGTGGGAATCGAGCGAGAAGTCTTCTGAGCGAAGTTTTTCTGCTGCTTCATTATAGGAATGGTTATCGAGCAGGATCGCGCCCAGGATCGAACGTTCCGCTTCTACGCTGGCGGGCAGACCGCGCTCTAGCGACACATCAGAAAAAGCAGCCATAGTGGGGGAAACTCCAAGGCCAGTTTAGAAGAGAACCATTGGCCGCGACCCTGTGGGGAAATGAGGTATCTGTGTGAACAACGTATGATTAACTCAGGATGCGACCTCTATTCATTACCCTTTGCCTCCTGGCGCCGGCCTTGATCTCCCCAGCACAGCAACCTGCCAAATCCGCAGCAGCGCCGCCCGAATTTCGCGAGATGCAGCAGGTGGAAGACCGCTGGGCCGAGGCCATCACCAAACGCGATCAGTATGCCTTGGAACTGGTTCTGGCTCCGCAATTCATTGGTATTTCTGCCAGCGGCGATGTGGTTACGCGCAACCAGCAAATCGCCCACCTCTTCGTCAAAAATGAGGGACCCCAGTCTCTGGAGCAGAAAGTAATCAGCGTCCGTTTGGTGGGGGATGTAGCCATTGTGAATGGCACCTATGTCATGACTTGGAAGGGTGAGAAGGGCCCGGTTCTGGAGAAGGGCATCTTTTCTCACGTTTTCGAGCATGTGCGCAACAACTGGCTTTGCCTCAATTCGCAGCGGACGGTAGTAGCAGAGGAAAACAAGGGAGCGGCCGTTGAGAAGCCCAAAGCAAAGCGCAGCGATGCCGAGTTGCCCATGCACGTTCCCTTAATCTACAAGGGACCAGAGAGCACCAAACGGGCCCCCGCCCCGGGCACCGACCAGCCCCCGCAGTAGTTGGCCGTGCTTTTCGGCTCTATCACCACCACGAATTGACGGGTGCCCCATCCTTCGCGTTTTGTGCGAAGGGTGGGACGCGCAGGCCTCCCCCTGAAGCCTGCGCCCGCAGACGGTGTTCCGGGAAGAAAAGAATTGTCATCCCGAGAGCTTGTGACTTAATTCCGGTTAGTGTTAAGGCCACGAGGATCGAGCAATGTTTTGCTATGGGTCGGACTGCTAAGCGGCAATTAGGCCAAGGTGCGGTTCCACACTGTTTGGCTTGCCATGCGGTGCTCGATCCTTTCTGTTTTCGCGGTGCTCGATCTTTTTTGCTCATTCAGCTCGGTTTTAGCTGAGAAGTGCCTTGCTGAAGTGAGTCAGGTTGTAAGCCAAGGCGCACCACAGCGCCACGCATTTGATTTTGTCGAGGCCGCGTACGGTCAACGGCGCCAGCCCGCGATAGGTTCGTAATTCAGCATTTACGGTCTCGCTGGTGGCGGCCCTTTGTTGGTAGATTTTCTTGCCTTCTTCGCTTTCCAGGCGTTTTTTCCATGCCCGGATCGCTTCCGAATCACTTGGCTTAGGTTTTAACTCGTGACCTCGGTTCTGCGGGTTTCTGGCCGGTTTGGGAGGCACGAACAACTCCACTCCTTGCTCGTGGGCTTCGACTATGTCCTCCATGCGCAAGTAGCCGCCGTCGATCAGGTGCTGCTTCACCTTGCTACCCGTCCGTTGTTCCACTTGCTCCCGCATCGGTTCGCTCAACCCAGCCGAATCGGAAGATTCATTACAGACTTCCACCCCCAGGATGGCGCGGCTTTCGATGTCGGCGGCCAACTGCACGTTCGCCGCAGGGCTGTAACCACCGTTCGCCATCTTCATCACCCGCGTGGCCGCATCCGTGGTGCTTACCCGCGGCTGCCTGGCTCGGATCTGGTCCCCACACTTGCCTTTTCCTGCCCTCTGGGCCGCCTCAGCCTGTTTCTTCTTCAGCTCCGGCAACTGCGCGATCGCCTGCTCCAATCGCTGCTGTCGCGACTCCGCCGCTCGTTTACGCGCCCCCTTCTGCCGCAACGTTACCGCTGCCGATTGTCCCGGCGATTCCAGCTGCTCGCGCAACTCCAACACATGCTGACGGGCCTGCGCAAAAAGATGCTCTAAACGTTCTTCCCGGCGAAAACTGTTGCTCCCGGCGCTGACGCGAATCCGCACTCCATCCTGGCTGATGCGGCTCACGCGCACCAACTTCTTGTCCACCAACGTCACTAGCACCTGCGTAAACAGGGCGTCCAAGGCGTCTGCGTGATCGGTACGGAAGTCAGTCAGCAGGCGATGATTTACACTGACCCCGCCACACAACCAGCGGAACGGCAGACTCTCTTCACAGCGACGCGCCAGCTCCCGCGCCGAACCTATCCCGCGCACACACCCATACAGCCATAAACCCACCAGCAGATGAGGATCAGTCGCATTACGACCAGCTCTCCCCTCACGGGCTCGGATCGGTGCGCAAAAACCGCTCACGTCCAGCTTCTCCACCACCGCCATCACCGTACGTACTCGATGATGCGAGGCCACCAAATCATCTATGCAATGCGGTAAAAGAGAAAGCTGATGACGCTCTGCTTTACGCAGGCGCACTGCACCCTTCTGCTCGGCTTCCCGTACCTCGCTGTTGCCCATGTCTCTTCTTACAGCTTGATCCCACCAACCGCTCGATTTATTCAGAACAGTGCACCAAAAAAGTCACAACCTCCGACCGGAGCGTAGCGTAGTGGAGAGATCTGCGGTTCAGCGAGCCTTTCCTGGATATGTGTTGCCTTTGCGATATAGTTCTTCTGCCATGCGCACCACGACATTTTTGTTCCTGGCCCTGCTGGGCTTTTCCCCCCTCGCCGCTTTGGCAGCAGAAAAAATGACAGCCCCGGAACTGATCAACCTGGCGCAATCGCACAGCCCTGCCCTGCCGGAGGCAATCACCACCACCTTCACCACGCAGGAATTAAAAGACGGCACTGCCTGGGCGGGCCAGGGCCACGACTTCTTCTTCGCCGTCGCCTCCCCCACCCCTCCGGATCTTTTCATCGACGGTCTTCCCGGCCCTAAAATGCAGCCTCTGGGAGACCAATGGTATGCAATCGCCAGGATCGAGGACCTGGCCACTCTGCATTCCTTCTACTACCAGATTGCCGGAGCAAAATTCGGCGGACGCCTCGATCTTCCGGCCTTCGGCCCCGACTCTTATCTCGAGGCCAATATCCCGTCTGGCAAGCTTTCAGAAAAAATGATCCACACCAGCAAGATCTATGACGGCATGAGGAGTGAGTACTGGGTCTACGTCCCTGCTGAATACAACCCCAAAATTCCAGCAGCGTTGATGGTATTTCAGGACGGCGGAGGTTACGTCCATCGCGATGGCAATAACCCGGCGCTGAACGTTATCGACAATCTGATCGCCCAGAAAAAAATCCCGGTCATGATCTGCGTTTTCATCAACCCGGGTGATATCACGGATGCGCCGGGAACACCCACCTACCGATTTGTCCGGGCATTTGCCGATCAATGGCGCCGCACCCTCAAGGACTCCATGCGCAGCACCGAATATGACACTGTGAGTGATCGCTATGCCCGCTTTCTGCGCGACGAGCTTCTGCCTCAGGCTACCGCCCAGTACAACATTCGCAAAGACGCATACAGCCATGCTATTACCGGCCTCTCTTCGGGTGGCATCTGCTCCTTCAACGCCGCCTGGCAGATGCCCGATCAATTCAGCCGCGTCATCAGCTGGATAGGCAGCTTCACCAGCATCCAGTGGAAAGAAGATCCGGCCATTCCGGACGGCGGCCAGGACTACCCGGAAAAAATCCTGCGTGAGCCGGCGCACAATCTCCGTGTATGGCTGCAGGACGGCGCCAACGATCAGGAGAATGACCGCTACGGAAGTTGGCCGTTGGCCAACATACGCATGGCCAACGCGCTTAAGCTGAAGAACTACGACTTTCATTTCAGTTTCGGGCAGGGCACTCACAATTCCGGCCACGGCGCGGCGGAATTTCCTGCGGAGATGACCTGGTTATGGCGAGACTACGACCCCGCGAAGACCAGCCAAACTTATGAAATGGAAGCCTCGGAAAAATCCAAACCGCTGTTTCGCGTAACCATCACCAGTCGCGAAGCGCACTAGGAGCAAAAAAAGCCGGAAAAACCGTTGGTTAGACCTAAACAGTTTTCACTGCACCACCGGCACTGCGATAAATCCCTTGTACTCCCATTTGCGGTCGTCTAGGATAAGTGGGCTTTAACCCTGGGAAATTCAAGCTATTGAGCTCAACTGGAGTGCATATGAAGACACTGGTTCGTTCGCTGCTGGCCGCAACCGCGCTGGCTGTAACCGCAATGATCGCTTCGCAAGCAGGTGTGGCTCAGGTACCGGCAGGCGCTCCCGCAGGCACTACCGGGCTTTGCAATGACGGCTCCTACTGGACCGGCGCAAGCAAGAGTGGTGCGTGCCGAGGCCACAAGGGCGTGAAAACCTGGTACGCGGCTAGCTCTGCTGCCCCCACTACTGCCGCCACTCCAACCGCTCCCACACCGGTGAATCAGACTGCGGCTCCCGCCGCGGCTGCAGCTGCAGCTCCCGCTGCGGCGCCGGCTCCTAAAACCAAGACCACGACCGCAACCGGCACCCCCGCTGCCGGCGGCGGACCAGGCTTGGTCTGGGTGAATACCTCCACCAAGGTCTATCACTGCTACGGGACCAAGTATTACGGGACCACCAAGGCCGGCGCGTATATGTCGGAAGCCGACGCAAAAGCCAAGGGCGCCCATCCCGATGCGGGTAAGCCCTGCAGCTAGACGTGCCTCAGCAACACGGGGCAGCGGTCTCTGATCCGATCGCTGCCCCGAAGTCGTTGATCACCGCATGGTAAGAAAGTCAGCGCGGCAGCCCCGGTCCACCCAAATTCCCCGGTTATCGAAGCCCCAGGTTTGGCCCTGAATGCAGGGTGAGCCACTACGCTGGTTAGTGAGTCGTACGCCGCGGCTGGTATTGGCCGCGCAGTAAACTCGCTTTCCATTGTTAGAGGAGCAGGTGATGGTTACTCCGGAAGGTCCGCCGCCGGGTCCACCAGGCCCTCCTGGTCTCCAACCCGTCCCCAGGTAAAAATCCGCCCGGCAACCACGATCCACCCAGATGCCCTGCCGGCTATAGCCCCAGGTCTGTCCTTGGATGCACGGCGACCCACTGCGTTGGTTGGTCATCTGCACCCCGCGGCTGGTATCGACCCGGCACAAATGCCGTTTCATGTCGTCGGAGGCACAGGTAACTTGTCTCCCGTTTTGCTGGGTGATACCGCTTTGGGCCCACGCTTTCGATCCGAAGGTCATTCCCTGGACGCCCAGCAGCAAGATAAGCCACATCAATTTCTTCATCGCCAACTCTCCTTGAAAGGCTTGCAACCTCAGAGGCCCGACCGCGGTGGAATTTGGTTCAAGCGATGATATAGCCCCCAGATTCTGGCCGTGCAAATGAATAAGACTCAGCAGAGGTTGTTTGACGAATTCGTGATTCATCCAATAAACAATGGGCATTTGCCATACATTGTTTGGGGCTCAGGGCGGCTTTATGGTTTGCAAAACTCGGTCTCGTATCGGGACTCAACTTCCGGCCGTAACTGCTTAAAACTATCAGGGCCTTACACGCTTCTGAAAAACTCGAGCAGAAGGGCACGCCTTCACAGGCTGAAAAATTCCGCTTTGCATCAGGCACGACTTTAGTCGTGAGTAACGGATCGAGAATATGCCTTGCTTTAGCCACTGGGGTACGTCTTTCTTGCCCGGTTAGGTCAACTCCAATTGGTCTCCGACCCTCATTTCGCAAGCGCCGATTCCGCCCGCCGGCAGTTCCAGAACACTATGTGTTTTCAGGTTGACGGTGGTAACGCGAAACGGGGCCAACCGGTGCCAAAGCTTTACAACCTGCAGACTCTTATTGAGCGCAACCACGTCGATAGAAAACAGCATGCCAAACGTATGAATACCCGAGGACGGCCTGATCAGAAGCCCGCACCCGGCGTCGAGCCGCTTCTTACCCATGAGACCGATCAGCCGCGTGAGAGACGTGTCGGCGATGGTCAGTCGAGCAGCAACCGTGGTCGCCCTGGTAATGTTTGTGAGAATCATATCTACGTAACAACCACGGACTTATAGCGGCAATCAGCGAGTGCTCTCCCACATCTCGCGAAACCCGGCGAAATGTGGGCGAACACCAGGTCACTTGGCGGTTAAACCTTCGCGTGCTTTCTGCGGTATATCAGGAAGGCGAGCACAGCCACTGCCAAGACACCTGCGATGATGCGTACTAATGTTGTCGTATCCATCTGATGTATCCTCCTTTCTCCCAATCTCAGTAACCTGCAAAACTCTCAGCGCGCTCAAACTACTTGAACGACGCCATATTCTTCGCAATATTCAGAATCGCAGGCGCAAGCAGCACAATGAAAATGCATGGGAAGATAAACAGCACCAACGGAAACAGGATTTTTATTTTTGTTTTTGCCGCCATCTCCTCAGCCCGTTGCCGTCTTTTCAAACGGATCTCGTCACCAAACCTGCTCAACGCTCTGACAATGGGCGTACCGAAACGGTCCGCTTGCGTCAACATGCTGACGAACAGTGAGAACTCGGGAATCTGTGTGCGCTCTGCCGCACTCTTCCAGGCTTCCAGCCGGGGCTTTCCGGCAAGTTGCTCCAGGTTGACTTGCATGAACTCCTGGTGGATATCCGGGTGGCTGACAATCAACTCTTGCCCTACGCGCAGCATCGCCTGATCCAGGCCCAGGCCTGCCTCCACACAAATAACCAGCAGATCGAGCGCGTCGGGAAGACTTTTCCTGATTCGTTCTCTTCGTTTTTTTATCTTCATCCGCAGCCACATGTCCGGAACGAGATAAGAGACGGCGCCCAGGGATAAAGCCCAGAAGACGGTGTTGGAAGGAATCAGGCTTCCGCACGCCACGCCGATCACCGGACCAATGAATCGGCTGGCAGCATAGGCGTTCATGCTTTGACTGCTTTTGATCCCCGCGCTCAACAGCTGCTGTTTGAGCCTCGCATCCTCGGTCAGCCCCAACCGCGCCTGCATGCTCGTGGCCATGGAAAGGATCGTCCTTTGTATCCGCTCGTTGAAGCGAACGTTTCGGACATCCGGGCGAGTGCTCCGCGCCATCTCCATCATTCGTCTGGCGGCGGGCGACGGTCTAAGCATCACGGGAGCCAGCAACAGCGCAACAAGAAGAAAGAGTGTGAGCGCTAAGGCGATGTAGTAGATCAGGTTCATCCCTGGTTAAACCTCGATTCCATTGACGATGCGGCGAATGATCAAACTACCCACTGCCAGCATCCCCAGACTGAAATAAATCAGCTTGCGGCCGAATGGATCGCTGAGCAGGATACTGGAGTACCCCGGATTTACCAGGTTGAGCAGCACCAGCATCACCACCGGGAGCGAACTCAAAATCCATCCCGTAAGTCTTCCCTGGGCTGTCTGCACTTGAATCTCGCCCTGAATCCGCAGTCGTTCTCGAATGACGAAGACAGTGCGATCCAGTATCTCGGCCAGATTGCCGCCGGTATCCCTCTGCACCAGGATGGCAGTTACCAGAACACGCAGATCTGCAGATGGCACACGATCCAGAAGTTGCATCAGCGCGTCACGCATAGGCAAGCCGAGGTTCTGTTGTTTGAAGATTTCTCCAAATTCCGAGGCGGCTGGTTCCTGTGCGTTCTCCGCCAGCATTTCCATCCCACCTACCACTGAATGGCCGGCACGCAGAGCCCGTGCCAACATGTCAATGGACTCCGCCAACACTGCGTTGAAGGCGCTGATTCTCCGCTTTCTCTTAAAGGAAAGAACTCCGTACGGCAGCAGCCCCAATGCCGCCCCGGCCCCCACATCGAGCAGCAGCATGGGCGCGAAGAGCCAGGCGATGGCATATCCGCCAAGGAACAAGCCGAAACTGGATAGAATGAGCCCACTGGCCGTCGTCGAGCTGTTTGCCTGTAAGAGATGCTTTTGCAGGGTCTGCACGAATTGGTACCGTTCCAGGATTTCGTCCAGCCAGCCAAACCAGCCCGTACTCGTCGCCTTGAACAATTGCTCCATCTCAGCAGTAGTGCCGCCCTTGTTCTTCGGCGTGCGGATCAATGCCATCCGCTGGTCCATGCTCTTTTCCTGCGCAGACGGGCGCGTCATCGCGATGACCAGCACAAAGGTGGCCAACAGCACCGATAGAAACAACAGAACCGGGAGAGCCACCTTCTCTACCTCCTACACTTCCGCCGAGTAATCGAGCAGCCCGGTTGGCAGCGGAATGCCCGCAGCCTTTAATTTGTCGCCGAATTTAGGCACGATGCCGGTCGAGCGAAAGCGGCCCTTCACCTTCCCATTGGGGCCCAATCCTTCTTTTTCAAATAGGAAGATGTCCTGCAGGCTGATGACATCGCTGAATGCTCCGGTCAGTTCGGTGATGTGGGTAACTCGCCGCGAACCATCGCTCATTCGGGCGATCTGCACAATCAGGTGGACGGCAGATGCGATCTGCGCCCGAATTGCCTTCTCAGGCAGGCTCACGCTGCCCATCATGGCCATGGTCTCCATGCGAGCGATCGCATCGCGCGGCGTGTTGGCGTGGATGGTGGTGAGTGAGCCATCGTGGCCGGTGTTCATCGCCTGCAACATGTCCAGACACTCTTCGCCACGCACCTCGCCCAGCACGATCCGGTCGGGACGCATACGCAGCGCGTTGATGACCAGTTCTCGCTGCTTGACCGCGCCTTTCCCTTCCACATTCGGAGGCCGGCACTCGAGCCGCACCACATGCGCATGTTTCACCTGCAATTCGGCCGAATCTTCAATGGTGATGATGCGTTCGCGCTCGTCGATAAAGCCCGACAGTACGTTCAGCAACGTGGTCTTACCCGCGCCCGTGCCGCCAGAGACAATGATGTTAAGCCGGGCCTGTACCGCACCCTTCAGGATTTCCAGCATCGGCTCGGTGAGCGCTTTGTTGCGCAACAGGTCTTCCGCCCCCAGCGGGGTTGAGCCAAACTTGCGGATAGACAGCACCGGGCCGTCGACCGCCAGGGGCGGAATGATCACGTTGACCCGGGAACCATCCTTGAGGCGTGCATCCACCATCGGCGACGACTCGTCCACCCGCCTTCCCACTGCGGAGACGATCTTGTCAATCACGTGCATCAGGTGCCGGTCGTCTTTGAAGATTACAGTCGTCTTCTCCAGCACCCCGCGCCGTTCTACATAGACCGCGTTGCACGTATTTACCAGGATGTCGTTGACTGTCGGGTCCTGAAGCAGTGGCTCCAGGGGACCAAGCCCGAACACTTCATCCAGCACCTCCTGCGTCAATCGGTCCCGCTCTGTCGAAGACAGCGGGATATTCTGCTCGCCGATCAACTGCTGGATCGCGGCAACCAGTTGCTGCTGCGAAGCAGGGCTCTCGTGCATCTGGGCGATCTTCTCCAGGTCCAGCCGCTTGATGAGGCCAAGGTGCACCGCGCCCTTGATCTCCTGTTGCATTTTGAAGGCAACAGGCTTCGCGGTCCGCACGATGGCGGGAACCAACCGATTGTTCCCGCTGATAGTCGAATCAGACATGCACACCCCTTGCCGCTTCACAGCAGCGGAAGCACTTTGGCCCTTGAAGGGCACGGGCCTCAAAGTCTGCGTGAGAACTCAGTTTTGTATCAGGGCACGACTTTAGTCGTGCCGCACGCCGCTTGAAATTTTCCCGGGCTTTAGTCCCTGAGGGACGTTTTTCTCGCAATGTCTGAACTCTCCCGCAGACTCCAGCTGGATCCGTGCCAATTGCCGGGGCTACCTGCACCGTACCCATCGTGTCAGCCCCGGACTTCAGTCCGGGGAGCGGGTTCTTAAACCCGGGAGAACCCGCCGTAATATATTCCGGGGCCTTAGCCCTGGTGGCCGCTTTCCAGACCCAACTCGCCCTTACTTCCACAGCGCAAACTTTTTCTTGGCGGGCTCCGGCACCGTAGCCGGAACGACCTTGACCAGCGTGGCCGCCCATTTCATCAGCGCCAGAGAAAACTCCGATTTACTGTCGGGCGTCAGTGGTTCGCCGATATTGATGGATTGAACCAATTCGCCATAGTTGTTCGGGATCTTGAATGCGATGGGCAGGTGTACCGCCTTTTCGATCTGGTCGATGGTGACCGCTTCCCGTGAGGAGTAGCGGTTGATGATCACCTGCAGTTTCTTGATCGCCTGCTCGTTCTGGATCAAGCCGTCGACATAGCGGGACAGATCGCGGACAGCCCCGATTTCCGGCGTCGCCACCAGGTAGATCCAGTTGGAGAAAGCAACCACGGCAAGGTTGATGTCCTCGAAAGACGCCTCGCAATCCAGTAACACGAAGTCGTATTGGGTGCTCAGGAACTCCAGTGTGCGCTCGACCGAGTCGGCGTCGGCCTTCCATACGGCGCCATAAACGTCGGGAGAGGACAGAACATCGAGGCCGCCGGCGTGGGTGGCGACAAATCCGCGGAGCAATTCCTGGTCCAGCCGGCTGACATTCAGCACTAGATCGTAGAAGTGATGGTTGCTGCCATCCATTCCCAGGTACAGGACTACGTGTCCTAACTGGGCGTGATTGTCGATCAGCAGAACCTTCTTGCCGAAGCCCCGGGTCAGGAACATAGCCAGATGAACCGCCAGCGTCGTCGTACCGACACCTCCTTTGGCGCCAAAGAAGGACAGGATCTTCCCCGAGTTTTGCGGACGGGCGACGGTGGACGACCAGCGATGGTCGAGACGGGTGAGTGCATCGGTGAACTCGTCGCCGTCAAACGGCTTGGAAATAAATTCGCTGTAGCCCGCGCGCATGGCCCGTAGCAACATGTCAGGATCGGTGGAAGAAGAGAAGGCCAGAATTGCGATCCGGTGGTAGAAGCTCTGGCGCAGGCATTCAGCAGTCTGCAATGCCAGCTCCGGATCCTGATCGAAATCAACCACCGCGACGCAACCCTGGGCTTCGATGGCTCGCTGGGTCAGCGCGGGGAGCCTGGTGGTCGAGAAGTAGTTTTCGTAATCAACCGGGACCAGCGTCCAGGGCAAACTGGCGGCATACTTGCGCATCTGCTCCACCGCCTCATGTCCCACGTGCACGGTCAGCAGTGCCACCGGTAGACCGTCCGGATCGTGTAATTTCTGTATCAATCTGTGCCGCCTGTCGCGGGTGCTCGTTGCGTGGCTGGTTTCTGCTTGACCGTCTTCTGGTCGAATTGTTTCGGGTCGAGCATCGGCACCGGGAGGTGGGGTGGAGTAGGCGCAGTTGCATCGTTCAACGGGTCGACGATCGCAGGGGTCACGATCACCATCAGCTCCACCGTCGAGTGACTCACGCTCTTTGATCGGAATAGCTGACCCAGAATGGGAACATCGCCAAACCCCGGCATTCTGTTGAAAATATCGGTGGTGCGACGATCGAGCAGCCCGGAGATAGCGAAACTCTGCCCATCCCGTAGCTCAACCTGTGTCTCTGCCCGGCGGGTGGAGATGGCGGGAATGGTGTAGCCGGAAATGGTGACCGCATTGGTGTAATCAAGCGCGCTTACTTCCGGCGACACTTTCAGCTGCACCGTGCCATCGTCGTTGACAAACGGGGTGAAGTCTAACTTCACACCATAGGGCCGGAACTGAATGGTGATGGAGGTAAGGCCGCCCGATGAGCCCTGCACCACCGGAAAGGGAAACTCGCCGCCGGCGAGGAACGACGCCTTCTGGCCGCTCAGCGTGGTAATGGTTGGCTCGGCCAGGATTTGTGCAATGTTTTTGTCCTGCAAATCTTGCAGGGTCAACCCGATATTCAGGCCGAACCGAAAGAAGAGTAGGTTCAGAGGATTGCTGGTGACCAGAGTAGCGGGAGTACTGCCAGTGCCGGGTGTATAGGTCTGCGTCGTTGGAAACTGTCCGGTAGTAGTGTTGCTGCTATTTTTGCCCTCAGTGAACAGGTTGATACCGAACTGGTCCATCTTCGAACGGTCAATCTCGATGATTTCGACCTGCAGCTTCACTTGCCTGATGTGTGGCGGCCTTACGACCAAAGAATTGACAACGACTTTCGCGTACAGAGCGGCCAGCTTGGCCGCCGCGTCGGAAGACGCATCGCTCAGCGCCGTGCCGGAGAGAGAAACGCGATCCAGCTGGGATTCCACCTGGATGTTGTCATTGGGGAGCGCCTGGCGCATTTCCTTTTGCAAGCTGGTTACATCCAGGTCGGAGAAAACCAGATAAGTGGCCGACTGGCCAGCCTCATCCCACAAAATCAGGCTGCTCACGCCGGGAGTCTTAGCCGTAATCACGATCTGCGTCGGGCTCGAGGTGAAAGAATCGACAGCCAGCGGATTGCTCACATACACGCGTTTGAGCCGGCTCGTGCTTTTGATAAAAGTCGACCGGCCCACCAGCACGTGCAACGATTGGCTCGCCGATCTCGTCGAGCTGGTCAGCGCGGTGGTGGCATCAGGCAAGGTCGCGATGTGCACAGCTCTCACATAGCCGGCCGTGGCGGCCGTTGCTGGTGGAATGCTGGGTGGGCTTTGCGCCTGAACGGCAGCACAAAGCAAGACCGGCGAGAGGATGCGAAATGTAGTTCTCAGGCAAACATTCATGAACACCGATCCGCGCGCCTCAGCGAAAGCCATTGATCACTTGCTTGTCGCCCAGGATGGTCTCCACCTCGTAAGGCCTGGGACTGGGGTGCTGTAGTTTGTTCGTGGGCGCTGCCGCTGCGAGGTTCAGCGACGGAGCAGGAGCACCGGCGAGTTGCGTGAGCCCAACGGGCGGGCTGGACGCTAATTCCTGGTCAGCACCGTTTCTTAGTACGAAATAAATTGCCCCCAGGCTGGTGGCGAGCACTAACTTTTCTGCGTCCTCCGGCTTCAGCAGCAGGGTCACCACGTTAACGCTGATGGGCTTGCCATCCGCCTGGGGCTGAATTTGTTGCCCCGCCGCAAGAACCACCACATCCTGCAGGGCGGTCAGTGTCTGTGGCTCCGGGGCGGTCACCGAGTGATAGGTCATCAGCACGTCGACATGGGTACCGGGCAGTAGAAAGCCTGCGACTCCCACAACTTCATCGGAGCGAACAGAAATCGCTCGCATGCCTGAGGGAATCTTGGCCGTCAAGCCTGTGCCGGATCCCGCCGCAGCCAATTGCCGTTCCAAAATGAGTTCACCCTTGGGTAACGGATAAAGTACGACTCTGCCGGCGAGGTCCTCAATCCTCGAGAAGCCACCCAGCAGCGGTGTCGTGGTGGGCCATTCAACCAGTTGCAGGCTCCCCGGCTTCAGTAGCTCCCCAGCGTCGAGTGGCTTGGCTGCGGCAACATAACGTTGCTTCTGCGGCGCCTCGACACGAGCCGCCCTGGCCACACGTCTGCTCAACCAGAACGTGAAGACACCCGAGACCAGCACCGCGAAGCATAGGGCGGTAAGTAGGCGCTTGGCCTTCACTGCGTCACCTCCGCGCCATCAGTAGGCAGAAGCTAAGTGCGCTGCCGGCGGCGATAGCCAATGCATAGGGCAAGCGGAGCGCTTGCGCGTTGTCAAAGTGCAAATCGGGATGCGGCTCCAGGCCCGCCGTCCGGTGATGAACGGCCAGAGTGCGCAGGTTAACCATCGTCTGCTTAAGTCGCCCATGATAGAGCGCAAGACCGATTGCCATCACGCCCCCGGCAAGAGATGTCAATATAAGCAGCGGTGCGATCATGGAGAGTCCGGCACTGCACCCCGCCGCCGTGATGAGCTTTACATCGCCCCCGCCCATGCCGCCGGCGAGATGAAACAACAGAAAAATCAGGCCGCAAACCATCCCGCCTGCAGCTGCTGATCCCAACTGCCGCCATCCGCCGAGACGGAAATGCAGCAGCAATCCAAATAAGATTGCGGGGAGTGTAAATGCATTCGGTATTCTGCGGCTTATCACGTCATAGGTTGCGCCCACGACGGCGCAAAAAAGCGAACAAGCAGCGTACGCAACCTCGATATTCAGTCTTCCCACGGAATGCTTTCAGGTCAGCAATTTCGATTCGATCTCACTCGTGCAGGCTACGTCGGCCTCGGTCTCTGGTGCGGCCGGCAGAATCAGACACTCGCGGTCAGCCGAGAACCGATGCTGGTGAGGGCAGTCCCGATCGTGGTCGCGAGAACCCTCATCGAGGCCGTCGCACCCAAACCGATTAACGCTGCGACGAGAGCATATTCGATAAGATCCTGCCCAGATTCATCGCGCAAAAGCCTCGAAAAAATCCGGTTGAGATCATTCATTGCATCGTTTCCATCCAATAGCGACCTAACCAGACTGCGATGAGCCGGCCATCGCCTCAAGGGTGGGCCTGGGCTGAGTTATACAGCGGCGGTTAGCTTGCTTCCGACGGTGGAGAAGGCTGTGCTGATGCTGGTGGCCAAGCTGTTCATTGCCGCCGTCGCACCCAAGGCAATCAGTGCCGCGACCAGTGCATACTCGATAAGATCCTGACCAGACTCATCACCTAAAAGCCCAGATAAAATGCGTTTCAGATTCTTCATTTCGTTCTCCTTTGAGCGTGCCGAATAGCGAAACATGGGCTATCTGATGAATAGTGTATTTAAGTAACAGCAATGTCAATCGCCCGTTCCCGCTGGCCCAAAGAGTGATACTTACATTGGTCATGAATATGTAGGTGCTAGCCAATAAATAATGGAAGCCTGGGTCAGTGTAAGTAAGTGATCCATGTTGCTATTCGTTTCTATTGCAAATGCCTAATGGTGGCTGAATGATTGCCGATAATCTAAGGTGTCGCAGATTGTAATGGTGAAATATCGCTCATAAGACTATGACTCGCAAGCTGGGCTGTCGGCCCGCCTTCGGCGCCCGAACCTGCCTCGGAGAGGAAGGTCAAAGCCTGGTTGAAGTCGCGCTCATGATTCCGATTTTTACCACCCTGGTCTGCTACGCCGTCGACTTCGGATTCTTCTTTCTGGTTGCCACCTCTTTGAACTCGGCCGCGCGCAACGCAATGGAGTATTCGATCCAGGGCACGTTGTCCCCTGCGCAGGCTGCCGAGCCCGCCGCGTCCCTGGTTTCGAATCTTGCCATTGCCAGCATCGGGCTTGGGGGCGCATCGGCCGCCAGCGTCTCGGTGCAAGTATGTTCGAGTGCCGTAGGAGTGAACACGTTGCATAACACTGCCCAATGCACAACCCCCAGCACCGGCGCTGGCGCGGTCGCGGGTACGCCAGACGTTGACCCTGAATCTCCCACGTTCCAGTTGAACCGGGTGGACGTGGTCTACACCTTCAACCCACCCATTCCCATCCCCACTTCGATCTTTCCTACCCGGACCTTCCATCGCATGGTGGAAATGCGGGCCATGCAATGATTTTTTCGTCGCGGGCTCGCGAAGAAGGGCAAGCCACGCTGGAGATACTGGTCTCGCTCGCGGTAGTCTTTTCGCTCGTATTCTGGTTATTCGAGCTTTGCATGTTCGCCTACACCTGCAGTGTGCTCAACAGTGCAGCCCAGGAAGGTGTGCGCTACGCGATTATGCACGGAACCGACAGCTCGGTCTGTAGTGGTCCTGATACCTCGTGCACAAATCAGACGCCCTATTCGAATGTGCAGGCTGTGGTAACGACCGCGGCGTCTGCCTCATTGCACAACACCTCCGCCATGACCATTACTGTAAGTTACGCCAACAGCACAGCCGCGATCGGGAACCCGGTCGCGGTCAACATAACCTACACCTATGTTCCGTATCTCAATTTTCCCGGACTGGCGAACGCCCTGACCTTCACTTCTCAGGGAAACATTCTTTACTAGCTGGATAGAGTTCATGTGTGTGTTAAGTGTGAATGAGCGCTTTTGGTCTCCATCCCCGCACCAATTGCCGGGTGCCCCACGCTCCCGATTTCCTGTGGAGTTTCGTGGGTTACCTGAACTTCCTGCGCCTTTCCTTAAAGAAAGGCGCACACGCGGTGCTGCTTCAGAGCTGCGTACGGGAAATTCGGGGCATCTCGCTGGTTTTTCGCCAGATGTGGGGTACCTCAGCCCTTCCCTTCAAGGCTGTCGCGGGCGGACGGATCCACACGGGTGCCCGGGTTCCTCCCAGCGTACCTGGGCCCACCCTTGTCATTCCGAGCGGAGCGCAGCGTGAAGCGATCTGCCGTTTCTTTCTCAACCTTGCATTCAGCGTCAGTCAAGCTGCACGATCAATCGGGCCAAGCCTCGGTGTTGCTGCTCGTCATTCTGGGCACCTTTCTACTGGCCTCGGTGGGTTTTGCCGTTGATCTCTGCAGCATGTGGTTTCATCGCCAGGCAGCGCAATCAGCCGCTGACGCTGCTTGCGTGGCCGGAGCGATGGACATGCTGTATCTGCAAAATGGCACCATCACCACCAGTCCAGGTTTTAGCGTGGGCAGCGCAGGGGACTGTTCTTCCTCGTCATCCTCCGCGCTGTGTCAATATGCAGGGTTCAATGGCTACACTGCCACTACTTCCGCCGCTGGATGGGGTTCGAGTACACCCGGAGGCGCGGTCGCGGTAAATTGGACTTTCCCCAGTTCGGTGACGGGCGTGCCCGCGGGTTCAGGCGTCACCTACCCGTTTCTCAATGTCGTCGTGCGGGAAAAGCCCTTGACCTGGTTCATGGGTCTGGTAGGCGTCAAGTCAATGACCGTTGGGGCCTCCTGTACCTGCGGAATGCCCCCCGGTTCTCCGACCGCGCCGTTGGTCATTCTCAACCCCACCATCAATGGAGCCCTCACGTTATCGGGGGGCGCGCACATTGTGATCATAGGAGGCCCGCAAACCAGCATCCAGGTGAACTCGTCGGCCAATGGTTCACCCTCGGCGAATTCTTCAAGCAATGCTATCTCCTGTAATGGCGGCAGTGGCTATCCGATCGACACCAGCACCGCCGGGCCCTCGGCAACGGGCGGAAATGTGTCGGTTGTAGGCGGGCCGGCTACCAATCAATTGTGCGGCGCCAATTACATCATGAACAATACGACGCACGCGCAGTGGAAGAGTCCCGCAACGGTGGTCGCCGATCCGTACGCCGGCGTTCCCGCTCCAACCCAGCCGCCGGGTAAGGTGCTGGAGTCAGTCACCCCGGTCGCGACCGTAGCCCAGGGTTACACCCCAGCATCGGACCCGGCCTATGGCTATATCTATGGCACCTGGGTCGCCAGCGGAACAGATACTTGCCCAAATACTGCTGCGCAGCAGCATTACCTGACCTACAGCAGTACATACCCCTTGAACGGCGGAAATATCTATGGAAACTGCCTGGAATTTACCCCGGGGTATTACCCGAATGGTATAAACACCACCAGTCTCGCTGGTTACGCCAACGACGTGGTGATTTTCATGCCTGGGGTTTATTACCTGAACGGAAACCTGAACGTCGGCTCAGCCACCACACTTCGTAATGCATGGGTGGGCACCCAGCCATCTACGCTGGGGGTTATGTTTTATTTCCTTAGCGGCGGGCCGCTCTTTAGCGGGGGCTCGGGAGCGGCGAGCAGTTCCATAACCTCGGTTCCGTCCTATTACCTTAATTGTTCCAGTCTGCTTACCCCAACCGGGGTTCCGGCTTCTATTACTGGGAATGTCTTACTGGCCCAGTGCGGCGCAGCAGGAACTTACATTGGCCCCCCAAGTTCCGATACCTACTCGACGACTGGAATTCGCGGACTGCTCTTCTTTGCCGCCCACTCGGACACTTACAACGCCACATTGATCGGCGCGGGCGCATCGCTGAATTTCAGCGGAGCACTCTATTTCCATAACTCCAGCTATGCCGATCTGGTCGAGTTGGATGGCGCGGGCGGCTCAACCACGTACGCCATCGGGAAAATCGTGGCGGACAGTTTAACGCTGAGCGGAAGTGGAACCATTGATATGAACGTAACCAACGTTACCGGTTCAACCTCTTCCCAGGCGGCCATATTCCAGTAATACACCAGCTACTGCTGCGTCACGTCACAGGCAGCGCTTTTTGGAGCCAGATACGGTTGTAAGAACTGTTCTGCGGCATAAGGATCCCAAGCAGCAGTCCTGTCCGGTGGAGGAATGAAACCCTCTTCCGGCGGCATGAGCAACCACACCTGGCGATCTCTGAACGCGCACAGTAGTGCGAGGTTCGATTCTTCGGGTTCCGTATCTCGTGCCCAGACCACATGCTGTGTCGGGATGTTGTAACCGTTGTTGATCCAGCTATATCCCCAAAAATGATTCGGACGATAGCGTACAATCACCAACTGCCTCCCCGGCTTCGACTCCATTATTCTGTGGATGGCTCGATATGCCGGTATATCGGCCGTGTGCGAGGCCCAGTTGGATGGCAAAGTATTCATGGGCACCACCAACAACCGGATCAAGAACATGACCATCACGGTTGCTAACGTGCCGCGCAATAACTTGAGCCCAAGCTCGCTATGACGCCAGCCGGCGCGCATCGTGCGTAAGCCATTCAATAGGATGAGATAAAGAATACCCGTCGCCACAGCGACGTAGTGTGCCTGAAGCCAGGTCTCGGTGACAAAGCCAACGCTCGCGAAGCCGAGCGTATACATCAGCAACCGCGACTTTCGGGCACGCAGCGTTGGGATCAAGCCGATACCTGTCAACGTCAAGGCCGGAAACATGAAGAAAAGCCATTGATAGATACCTTTCACAATTGTTTCGATAACGAAGCCACCCGGAGACCTGGAGCTCACATACGGCATCATCTCTTCATCACGGAAGTAACTGAGCTGGTCAAGAAATTGGTAGTGAACCGAATAGTTCGGTTTGCCAAATAGAAACGGGGGGCAAATGGTCCACTGTTGCCAGTACGCCATCCAGGGAAAGGTCAAGCGTCCGGTCACACGGTAGCAATAATAGCCCGTCAGGAAAGCTCCTGCTAAAAGGAGAGCGCCCCCCGGTAGCCAGGTGCGAACACTAGCTCGTTTTTGAAAAAGAAGCCAAGCTGTAGAGAGGCAGACAGGCAGCGAGATCAGGGCGCCTTCGAACGGCCGTGAGTTTGCCAGCAGAAGCAGACCGAGCGCCATCAGTAGTGCGTCGCACGCCCTCATCTTGCGAGCCAGTCTCGGCGCTCCGCCCAGCAGAAGACAGCCGCCTAGTATGGCGACCGCCCCTCCCCAGTACCCATTGCCGAAATAGCTGAACCAACTGATGCGGACCACCGCCAGCAGTCCGCCAAGCAAGGCCCAATCCGCTGGTAGATAGGCCTGCAGCATCCAGCACAAGCTGGCTGCGGCCAGCGCCATACTCAGGAGGACGCCGGCCCGTGGTGTCGACAGCCAACGCTGCCCTAAGGCCATGAACAGAGATTGTGCGATCCCGTACTTTGAGGCGAAGGTCGGCTGCACGACCACATAGAATTGTTCGAAGTGGTGCCACACCGGGGGAGTCGGGTTGGTTAGCCGGCCGTGTGCGAAGGTGTCGCTAGCCAGTAGATAGCTAAACTCGTCATGAATATCGGGAGACGGAAAGGGCTCGATAGGCAACAGCGCAATGCGGCCAAGCAAGGAGAAGAGGAAAACGGACAGGCAAGCGCGCAGCCGCTTCTGTGCGAAACGGCGAAAGCCCTGGTTAGGAAAGAATGCCAGGAATCTCACCGGCAACAGGATGAAGAAAAGCAGTACACCCAGCGTCACCAACGCTTCGATCGAAACAAACCTCAAATGATAGATTTCCAGGTGGAAGAACCGTATGTAATTGGTTGCTGCGACGACCATCAGCATTCGCACCCAGCAATGGAGTGCGATCACCGTGGGAACGCCCCGGTCCGGGAAAAAACCATGGCCAGTCCATCATCGTAGTCGACCCGCCAGTTGCGACTCTCTCTTAATACCGTTGACAGGGCTGAATCCGTGGGCATGAGCACCCACTCCACCTGGTAACGATCCAGCGGGTCCCGCCATTGCCGGGTTGCCAGCAGCGCCTTCGCGTACTCCCTGATGAACGCTTCACCATAAAAGTCGTGGCGGTCGTCGAAGTACACTTTCGTTCGCGGATAGAGCTTGTAAATCAGATAACCGCTCCAGGCGTCGGTGCTGAAAAGATGATCGCCAATCCCCTTTTGGGCGATGAATTCAGCGGCTTTTATCGGAAAGATTGTTTCATCAAAATGGACAGCGACAATTTGTTTCGAAAACGCGCGCCCACCGTTCAGGACGAGTAGAACGGATGCGGCAACTACAACCAGCACCAGCACATGCCCATGGAGCTGTCGTTCCAGGCGCGTCATACTGTCCGAGATGCTCTGTCCAGTTTCCAGCACGGAAATCAACCAGCGAGGCTGGGATCCGAATCCGGGAGTGATGGCCAGGGTCCACACCGGTCCAAGAACCAGGCTCATGATGATCGCGCTCATAGGTATGTTGCGTACGGCATACAGCCCAGCGTGAAGGGAGAACAACAGAAGCAGCAAGCCGGTTGGGGTGAGCCGGTCTCGTCCAAGCATAGCTCCTGCAATCACAAGTAGGACGAACAGCTCGAAATAACCGTAAACCGGAATGTGAAAATTCGGCGAGGCGAATTCATCAATATTGTTCATCAGAAATCTATTGGACAGATACTGATACACATGAACATGCAATTTGTAACCGTAAGGCGTAAGCAGTGAGGTCAGCAAGCAAGCCGAAAGAACTGTGACGAGCTGAGTTATTTTTTGTCGATCGCCGTCACGCGGAGTGCTGAGAGCGCTCCAGGTGTGTCCAAGCACAAACACGCCAAGCAACCCTAAACCCAATATGAAGCCGGCGTGCAGATTCGCCCAGAGCCATGTCAGCGGTAGAAGCCAGAGCAATGCGAAATGCTCGCCGTCTTCAAAGCGGCATAGATTCTCGACCCAGAGAAGAGTAAACAGCCAGCTCAGAACATGAGGTCTGGCGAGCATGTGAACCTGGGCGGCGGCTATCGTCAGTAACGTCAGAGATCCGGCTACCAGCAGGTTTCCACTCCTGCGCAGAATGAATCGAAACATAAGTGCGAAGGTGCCCCCGATGACGACAGCGGTAAAAAGTACCACTCCGTTCAAACCAGATCTGTGGTGGATTACGGCGATGATCACGTCGTACATCCACTCCCATGCACACCAGGGGGCACCCTGCCTGGTATACGAAAATTGATCTGTGAGCGGGATTACGTGGGTCAACAGAATCTGCTCGCCGCTCCGAATATGCCATCCGATATCGGCATCGCGCAGCAATGCAGCGCTCATGGGGCTGAATGCAAGCATGCAGAGAAGCACCAGAAAGAACACATCCGTGAATGATGGCAACATCCAGCGCAGCCAACCTGCGGGTGCTTTTTCCAGGTTATCGGACACGAGTCACGCAATCGTGGATACCGGAGAACGCATAGGCAGCGAGGATAGTGAGCAGGGGATCGATCACCAGCCGATACCGGAACTCAGCGTGAGTAATGTAATAGGGCAACGGAAAGACCATCAGCGGGAGGATGAACAGCAATGCCAGGCTGAAGCGGCGTTCTTTGCCCAGGCGCCATATTCCCGCGAGTCCCAGAGAGGTTGTCAACGCAGCATGGATAACGAAGAACACTGACCCAACCCGGTTTCCGGTTCCCGCCCAGAAACGGAAGCATCTCGCTGCGCTCATGTGCAGGAACGCGACCGGATGAGCGCGCATGTAGGCCGTGGCAAGCGCTAACTTGTCTCGCATGTATCGAACTTCTCCTTTGGCGGCATAGTGATCGAGTTCCACGCGGTTGAATATCGGGAACTGCGATTCCTCCAGAAACCCGGTGGCGCCGGGGCGGTTGCCCATCCATAACTCAAATCCAACCGTGCTGCGGAACGGTATGAAGGTGCCAAGCACTCGCGCATTTCGTATCGGCCACGGAGCGTATACAAGGGCGAACGCAAGCAGGGCCAATAGAGGGGAACAATAAGAACTTTTGCGTGTTTGCCACGACGCCCATCCCAGCAGCGCCAACAGAGCCATCAGTAGAGCTGGATTCACCAGGGCAGCCAATCCGCAATACGCGCCCATTAGTGCCCATAGAGATCTGCGTGGCTTTTGTTCACAGTGCAGCGCCAAAGCAATCATGCCCACCAGGAACAGGGTGGACAAGCATGTCTCCCAAAAGATCGTCGGCATCCAGACCAGCGGCGGCGATACCGCCCAAAACACTCCCCCCACATCAGCCGTTCGGCTGTCAAAGCATCTTTGCGCAACCGTCATGATCAACAGCACGGTCGTCACGTTGAACAACAGTTGCATCAACATCACCGCGATCGCCGCAGGAAACGTGAACGACCCGAAGATACGAAAGAAGACGCAGATGAGTACGGGGTATCCAGGAGCTAAGAGCGCCGTCGGACCGGTCGAGCCACCGAAGGGCGAACTAAGACCTTGGCCTGCAACCAGGGAATGAGCCAGCGTCCCCAGCTCGATCCCACGGGAATAGAGCCAGTTGTGCGGAAACCGCGTGACGGCAAACCATAAGACCAGGAACCGCGCAGCCAGCGCCAGCACGAGAATAGCAACTGTATGAGTTCTTAATTCGCCTGCACGCTCGTGCGCAGGCGCGATGCCACGCAACGCGCTACTTCGTTCCGCTAAAGGAATAGCCAAAGCCGAAGCGGAAAATAGGAAGGAAAGTTGCGTAGCTGAAGTTGTGGTTGTTTCGCGCGATGAACTCAGACAAACTCTGCTGAAAGCCGGCGTCCTGGTCTACGGATTGGCACCCGATGGCCGGCGGTTGTGTGGGATCGCACGCACTACCGGTAAAGGAAACTTTTAATCCAGGCTGGCCAACATAGTAGAACCCTGCTTCTACTGGAAAGCTAAAGTGGCCGCTGGTGCGCGGGACGATGTTCCCCCAGCCCAGCGTAAAGCCGGGCGACACTTTTCGAAAATCGACCGACCCGGCTCCATGCAATGGGTCGGTCGCGCTGCTGATGTAGTCCGTTCCGTTCAGGGTGATGGTGCTGCCCGGCGGCACCAGTGCCGTTGCCCGGGCGCGATTGTCATTGACGAACACGACCACGGGACTTAGCCGAAACCTGCCGCCGAAGGGAAGCCAATCCAGCGATGCGTGTCCCGATTGCATTCGCAACTCGATGGCGACGTTAGCACCTTGATCCTGGAAGGTGGTGGAATAGCTGAAGTATTCCCCTCCCGCGCGGAGGTTGAATTTTCTCGCCAGTGGGGTTGCCAGATCGACGCCCCCGCCTCCCAACCCGGCATACAAGCCGATGCCCGCACCGGAAAATGGGGGATAGTTTCCGGGCAAAGCGGGAGGGGAAGTGGCCCTTACAAAATCTTGTGCGATTCCGCGACTGCAGGAGGCGAGCATGACGAAAGTCAGTGCAATCAACGGAAGTATTGCTGCGCGCATGAAAAGCCCACTCTGGTAGTCTCGCTTCCGTTATCGGCAGAGCGAGGCTGGGAGAGAGGTCAAAACCACAACTTTTTCCACACCTTCACGTCTTAACCTGCAGGAGTTAAACCAGCCATGCTGCGTCCCCCCGGTCTCTTTGCTGTCGTCTTGCTCTTGCTCATGACGCCTCTTACCGTCATGGGCCAAAATGCGCAGAGCGCCCAGCCGCCCTTGAACTGGGTTCCGCAGGGATTTGAGGTTCTGGGCCAGCGCGCCGCCTTCCACACTGACTTCACCTTTGACCGCTCGATGCTGCAGGTTGCCAGCTACTTCGTCGGCGACGCCGATCCGGGTGCGCGCGCTGCGATCGCCAAGTTGAATGGCATTTCGGTACACAGCTACCACTATGCTTCGCCGGGCCTCTATGATCCTGCTGCGTTGGACATGATCCGCCGCCAGTTCGAGGCCTCTGGTTGGAGGCATCTGGTCGCGGCCCATGGCAAGGGTGATCCCTTCAACCCCAGTCAAACCGACCTTTGGATTAACTTTGCCCACATGGACGTGACCGGGATGATGGTGTTGATTTCAGGCCCCAAAGATCTCAACCTGGTCGCACTCGACGGGGACCTTAGCACGGTAGATCTGTTACATCTGCGGGGTCATTTTGGTATCCCACGTTTCTCTGGGGACGGCTTTGAGCCCGGCAAGGGTTCGCCGGCGCGTCCGCCCTACGTCGCCCCTCCACCAACTCAACCAATGCCGGACCAGGCTCAAGACCCGGGTCCCGCGCAATATCCCGGCAGCATCGGTGTCGGTGCGGGCTCAGATGCACAGCCAGTGGAAGCCGCTCCGCCGCCCCCCACTCCACCGGGACTATGAGCTGATGAAAAGCGGCTTTCGACCGGACTTTCGAAGCGCCTGCGGATGAGAATGCCGCGGGCGAATACTAAGTGGATGGCCCAGGTCTTGCTCTTGAGACCTGGGCCACCCACGAGTCTGTTGTGTAGGCTGTGGTGTAGCCCCGGACTTTATTCCGGGGGAGCGGGTTTTTAAACCCGCGGAAAACCCTCGGTAATAAATTTCCGGGCTTTAGCCCTGGTGGCTGCTCCTCAAGCCATTTGCGATTATTTTCGCCTCGTCAGACCAGTCCCGCGGCTTTGCGCTTTTCGCCAACTTCCAGATGGACATGCAACAGCGAAAGCGCAGCAGGAGTTACCCCGGGGATCCTGCTCGCCTGCCCCAGAGTCTGCGGCCGCACCCTGGTCAGAGTCTCCTGCATCTCCCGCGACAGCCCACTAATACCGGCGTACTCAAAGCCTGCGGGAATGGAGCGCTGTTCCGCCTTCTTGAGCTTATCGATAGCCTTGCGTTGCTGATCCAGATACCCGGCGTACTTAATCTCCGTCTCCACTGATTTCAGCTCATTCCGTACCCTGGCATTCACCGCACCAGAGAAGAACGCCAACGGGCCGCCGGCGTTCTCCCATTCCGGCCGCACGAACAGGCAGCAGTGCCTCCAACGAAATCTCCGGCCGCTTCAGCAGTTGGGCATACGTTTGACCGGCCACATTCCCCAACTCAGGAATCAGCGTGCTCAGCCGTGCCGGGTCCACTTTGCGGGTAGCGAGCAGCTTTTCCAGCGCCACCGCGCGCTCCTGCTTCGCCTCATAGTCCTGCCAGGCAGAGCTCGAGATCAGCCCCAACTTATGTCCATACGGGGTCAAACGGCGATCAGCATTATCAATGCGCAGGTGCAGCCGGAACTCTGCCCGCGAGGTGAACATGCGGTAGGGTTCGTTGGTGCCCTTGCTGATCAGGTCGTCAATCAAAATCCCGGTATAGGCTTCGCTGCGGTCCAGTGTGAAAGGCGCCTCCCCGCGGACCAGCAGCGCCGCGTTGATGCCCGCCATCAGGCCCTGGCATGCTGCCTCCTCATAGCCCGAAGTGCCGTTAATCTGCCCCGCAAGAAAGAGACGTCCAATCTGCTTCACCGCCAGGCTGCGATCGAGTTCCGTGGCATCAATCGCGTCGTATTCAATCGCATACCCAGGCCGCAGCATCTCCGCATTTTCGAGACCGGGAATCGATCGCACCACTTCCCACTGCACTTCCATGGGTAGCGACGTCGACATCCCATTGACATAAACTTCGTTGGTATCCAACCCCTCGGGCTCGAGAAAGAACTGGTGCTGTTCTTTGTCCGGAAAGCGAACCACCTTATCTTCAATCGAAGGGCAGTAGCGCGGGCCTACAGCCGTGATTTGTCCGGAATACATAGGCGACCGGCTGACATTCTCGCGGATAATGCGCAAGGTCTCCGGCGTGGTGTAGGCAATATGGCAGGAGATCTGCTTTTGTGGCAGCTCCACCGTGCGAAAGCTGAAGGGAGTCGGGTCAGCATCCCCAGGCTGCTCCGCGAAACGGCTCCAATCGATGCTGCGCCCGTCCAGCCGTGGAGGCGTTCCCGTCTTGAGCCGGCAACCGCGCAGCCCCAGCCGCTTGAGCGCCTCGCCCAGCAGCACGCTGGGTGGTTCGCCACTGCGCCCGGCAGGGTAGCGTTCTTCGCCGCAATGGATCAAACCGTTCAGAAACGTGCCGGTCGTGATCACCACTGCACCCGCGAACACCGTGCGCCCATCCCGCAGCTTCACCCCGCTCACCGCGCGGGAGTCATCCAACACCACATCCACGACCTCTGCCTGCTTGATATGCAGATTCGCCTGCGACTCCAGCACCTGGCGCATCTTCACCCGGTACTGGCGCTTGTCGCACTGCGCTCGTGGGGACCAGACTGCCGGCCCGCGCGACGTATTTAACAGGCGAAACTGGATGCCGACCCCATCTGCCACCTCGCCCATAATGCCGCCCAGCGCGTCCACTTCCCGCACCAGGTGGCCCTTGGCGATGCCTCCAATTGCGGGATTGCAGGACATCTGTGCGATCAAGTCCAGATTGAAACTAAACAGCGCCGTACGCAGCCCCATGCGCGACGACGCCATCGCCGCCTCGCAGCCCGCGTGCCCCGCACCCACTACTACAACGTCGTAGCTTTCCGTAAACCCCATAACCCTTCTATTCTAGAGCCTTGGCAGGAGATGTTATGGAACAGACGAAGATTGCTCTATTGGGGCTTGGACTGATGGGTTCAGGCATGGCGGGCCGTCTGCTCGACGCAGGCTACCCACTCAGCATTTGGAATCGCACCCCAGGAAAAACACAGGCCCTGGCCGACCGCGGAGCCAGGGTGGCGCAATCCCCCCGCGCCGCGGCCAAAGACGCGCAGGTAGTGATCAGTATGCTGGCCGATGTCCCAGTCTGCCGTGACGTGTGGACGGGACGCGGCGAGGCCCTGGTCGACGTTGCACCGGGAACCATCCTGGTGGAATCGAGTACGGTCACCGTGGAATGGATTGAAGAACTCGACCGTGCCGCCAGAGAGCATGGCTGTGAGCTGGTAGACGCGCCCGTCACCGGCAGTAAAGGGCAGGCTGCCGCTGGGCAGCTACTATTCCTGGCCGGAGGGCAAGCTTCCACCCTGGACAAGATCACCCCCATCCTCAAGGCCATGGGTAGGGATGTCGTTCACGTTGGTCCAGTGGGCAGCGGGGCTCGCCTGAAACTGATCAACAACTTCCTCTCCGGCTCCCAGGCCGCGGCCCTCGCCGAAGCCCTCTCTCTGATAGAGCGCAGCGGGCTCGACGTTGACAAGGCGCTGGGCGTGCTGACCGAAGGAGCTCCCGGCAGCCCGATCGTTAAGATTCTCAGCGGCCGCATGACCCAACGCCAATATGAGCCTCAGTTCCTGCTCCGCCTTATGGCTAAGGACCTTCGTTACGCTGTCAGTGAAGCTGACCATGTGGACCTTGATCTGGATATGGGCAGAGCGGCTCTGCGCGTGTTCGAGCATGCCATCACTGCCGGGCAAGGGGAAGAGGATATGTCCGCAGTGGTCGAGCAATTTCGTATCCGGGCCGGCAGCACCAGGTGACCATGCTGGGCAAACTCTATGCCCGGTGGATGTATCGCTGGGAGACGGACCTCACCACCCGCGACACCAACCGGATCGTGCGCCCGGTAGAGTGGGGATTCGATTGGCTGGAGGAGTTTGCCCGGTCTCAGGGGTTCCCCTTTCCTGCTCCGGCAGATGACGCCGAGGGGGAGCGGACGATGCTCCGCTTGAACGACTTCATCCTGCACCATCGGGCGGAGTTTTTCGCTTATCAGACTCCGTCCGACTTTGTGTTGGAGGAGCGTCACCCGCAACTGTTTCCCACCAATGTCCGGCCGGAAACCCTCAAGCAGGATGCCAGGGTTCGCCGCCGTGCGGCCCAGGGCAAACTTCCCAAGGCGGAGTTTCTTCGCTTCACTTCGCCGGTGCGCAGTCCCTATCCGGAAAACGATTTAGTCAATGCCCGCTGGTTCCCCGCGCCTGCCGAAAAAATGGCCGGCAAGCCTAAACAGGCGATCATCGTCATGCCTCACTGGAATGCCGATGCTTTCAGCCACAATGCTTTGTGCTCCGTGTTTAACCGCTTTGGCATCTCTGCCCTGCGCCTGAGCAAGCCTTACCACGACATCCGCCGTCCGGCAGAGCTGGCGCGCGCCGATTATGCAGTCAGTGCCAATGTGGGCCGCACCATCGCTTCCTGCCGCCAGGCGGTGGTCGACATCCGTTGCTGCATCGATTGGCTGCAGCAGCAGGGCTACGAGCAGTTCGGAATCCTGGGCACCAGCCTCGGCTCCTGCTACGCCTTTCTTGCCGCCGCGCTCGACAGCCGTATCCGCATCACTGCCTTCAATCACGCCTCTATGTCTTTTGGAGATGTGGTGTGGACCGGACAAAGCACCAGGCACATTCGTGCTGCCTTTGAAGGCATCGGTGTGACCCATCAACGGTTGCGCGATCTTTGGGCCTGCATCAGCCCTTCTCAATACATGGATGAGTTTGCTGCGAATCCAAGAAAGATCCTCCTGGTGCACGCCACCTACGATCTCACCTTCCTGCGCGAGTACTCCCAGCAGGTGATTGAGAACTTTCGCCGCCGGGGAATCGACTTTGTTTCCAAAGTGCTGCCTTGCGGCCACTACACAACGGGCGAAGCTCCGTACAAATTCATGGACGGCTGGTACATCGGTTCCTTTGTCTACTCCGCCTTCAAACAAGCCCGGTGACTACACGCGCGACGGTAACCAAAGGTAACTTTTTGCGCTTTTTGCGCTTTTTTGGCACTTTTTTGCAGCGCAATAGCCATGATCTAAAATCGCACTATGCCTGACCATATGCGCCGCCCGCTCGCCGAGGCCGATCCCGAGATCGCTGCCGCTGTTGACCATGAAATCCGACGCCAGCACGAAGGCCTGGAAATGATCGCTTCGGAAAATTTCGTCAGCCAGGCAGTGATGGAGGCGGTTGGATCGGTCTTCACCAACAAATATGCAGAGGGTTATCCCGGCAAGCGCTACTACGGCGGATGCGAGTTTGCCGACGTCGTCGAGAACCTGGCTCGCGACCGTGCCAAGCAGCTCTTTGGCGCCGAGCACGTCAATGTGCAGCCGCACTCCGGTTCGCAAGCCAATGCTGCCGCCTATATGTCTGTCCTCAGTCCGGGCGACACGATACTTGGTCTTGACTTGGCACATGGGGGTCACCTGACCCACGGGCACAAGCTCAGTTTCTCCGGCAAGCTCTACCGCGCAGTCTTTTATGGCGTGGAGAAGGACACGGAGCGGATTGACTACGACAAGCTCGAAGCAATTGCCGAGCGAGAAAAGCCGAAGCTCATCATTGGCGGAGGCAGCGCCTATCCCAGGATTCTCGATTTTGCCCGCATGCGGCAGATCGCCGATAAGGTCGGTGCGTTTCTGTTAGTCGATATGGCGCATTTTGCCGGCCTGGTGGCTGGCGGTGTCCATCCTTCGCCAGTACCTCACGCGCATCTGGTCACCACCACCACTCATAAGACGCTGCGCGGACCACGCGCGGGCATGATCCTGTGCCAGCAGCAATTTGCGGCAGCGGTCGACAGAAGTGTCTTCCCCGGCCAGCAGGGTGGACCGTTGGTACACGTCATTGCAGGCAAGGCCGTGGCTTTCCGCGAGGCGCTGGAGCCGGGATTCAAGCAGTACGCGCAGCAAGTGGTCGCCAATGCGCAGGCTTTGGCTGAGACCCTGTCAGCCGAAGGCTATCGCGTGATTTCCGGTGGGACTGATACCCATCTGATGTTGGTAGACGTTTTTTCCCGCGGTGTTCTGGGCAGCGAAGCCGAGTTCGCGTTGCATGAAGCGGGCATCACGGTGAACAAGAATGCAATTCCTTACGACACCAATCCGCCTTTGAAACCCAGTGGGATCCGCATTGGCAGCCCGGCCCTGACCACTCGTGGTATGGGTGAGCCGGAGATGCACATCATCGCCAAGTGGATCACGCAGGCAATCGATCACCGCAATGATCCTCAGGTCCTGCGGAATATTCGCAGCCAGGTGCTCGAACTAGCCGACAACTTTCCACTCTATAGCTGGTTACGTGTACCCGAGACGGTCGCAGCCGAGTACGGCGCTTAGCAGCTTTCGAAGTGCCCTTTGCGATCCGCTATTTCACTCACCTCTGTTCTCACCAAATGACTGGCAAAAGCCGGGTGGCCCAGGTCTCGCTTTTGAGACCTGGGTTTCTCCTCGCAAATGGGTGCTCCTAACTAGGATTTTCCCTCAGCGCTCCAGGGATTGTAAGTGCCCACATGCCAGAGGTATCCCTCGGGATCCCTGCATGTAAAAGCCTTTCCCCCATAGTTCATTTCTCTCAGCTCGAAGATCATTTCCGCGCCGGCTGCTTTTGCCTGAGCATGCACAGCATCAGCATCCCTCACGATGAGAGACACACTGCGCGTTTCCCGGCCACCCAACTCATCGGGCATGGCAGTGTGCTTTGTATACTCCGACTGATTGCTCGCTGAGCCGAGCATGATCATGCCGTTGCCAAAGGTGAGTTCCGCGTGCATCACGCTGTTTCCCTGTCCCATATAGACAGCGTGCTTTTCAAATCCCAACGCGGTGCAAAGCCATTCGATTGCTGCCAGGCAATCGCGATAGCGCATACCGGGGATCACGGCCGATTTGCAATCTTGCGCGTAATTTTTCATGCCCCCATGCTGCCACGCCCAGTTGCGGGCGTCTTGAACAAATCGGAACCCTTTACCCGACGGCGAGGTGATTCTTCCACCGGCCGCGTGAGACGCTATAGGTGGTTGGATCGACTCCGGAAAAACGCCGGAAGTCGCGCGAGAAGTGCGCTTGGTCTGCATATCCGCAGGTGGCTGCCAGCTCCGCCCACCTCATGTCCACGCCCTTGTACAAAGCACAGAGCGCGCGCTGAAAGCGGCGGACCCGGCTCCACTGTTTGGGAGATAACCCGACATCCTCACTGAACACCAGGTGCAAGCGCCGCTCGCTGATGCCAAGTTCGCGTGCCGTTTCGCGCACGCTGAGCGAGCCAAGCAAGCTCAGCGCGCCGCGAACATGGATTCTCCGCTCTCGCGCCGAAGCCTGCTCGCATAGCGCCTGATCCAGATGGCGCAACGTGAGCTCCGGTGAGGTCGAGTCGCGCAGCCGTTCGCGCAAGGTCTTTGTCGGCCACAGGTCGGCAAGCGATTGCGATTGTTCGTAGAACAGGTCGGCACGTTCGCGCAACCAGGGGCCGAGCCCGCCCGGGCGAAAGACCACTCCGGCCAGCTGTTCCATGTCATGAGTCGCGATCAGCTCGGCCGAGGTACGCGCCCCCACCAGCAAGGCGGGCGGGGCCAGCGTATCTCCATCGGGAGTACAGTCAGTCAGATGGTCGGCAGCCAACGAAATAACGAATTGAATCTTGCCCCCCGGCAAAACAAGCTCATGCTGGTGCGCCAGGCCGGGAGCACAGGCATACCAGAGCTTCTCCACGCATCCAGCCAAGAGCGGCGACGGCCTACGTTCCAGGTAGATCATGTTGATCAGAGTACTACCGAGCCTATTGCACCACGACCGTCATGGTTGTGTTGTGGCTCAAGCTGCCCGAGGTTGCGGTAATGTTCGCGGTATAGGTCCCGGCCGTGGTTCCCGGCGTAGTCGGTGGGGGCGAGGTCGATCCACCGCCGCCGCAGCCAATAAAAGACGTGCCAACGAAAGTAATAACTACGATCGCCCTAAGCAGCGGCCTCTTCCGCTTCCACGGAAGCAGTGTGCCCAGCAACATCGCGGTCCACACTACCGGGGCGCCGCCAAAAGGTAGCCCCAAGTGAGAGGCTGTCTTGGGTGTGGTTGTCGCAATCGTAACCGTTACGGTAAGCGCTGTACCGCTGATCTGCACCGCAGAGTTTGACAGGCTACAGGTGGGCGCCGGGGTCGCGGCCGGCGTGACGCTGCAGCTGAGGTTCACCGTTCCCGCGAAGGCTCCCGCAGGAGCGATCGCAATGCTGAATTGCGCGTTCTGCCCGGCCGGGACCGTTTGCGAAGCTTGTGAGCCGGAGGCTAACCCGATCGTGAAATCAGGAGCCGCCGAGCCGATACCGGAAAGCGCGATACTCTGCGGACTGCCACCGCCACTCTGCGCGATGGTGATATTGCCGGTCCGATTTCCCACCGCGGACGGCGCAAACGTAACCGAGATCTGGCAACTGCTCCCAATGGCCAACGACGTCCCGCAGGTGTTTGTCTCCGCGAAATCACCTGAGGCGGAAATGCCGGTGATGTTCAGTGGCGCATTTCCGATGTTGGTTAGGGTGGAAGTTTGCGCTGCGCTGGTTGCGCCCACCGTCTCGGAGGCAAACGTCAGCGTGGTAGGGCTCAGGCTTACAGCCGGGCCAACCGCCGTACCCACCAATTCCACCGACTGCGGACTACCTGGTTCCGTCCCGCTAATCGCAATACTGGCCATTCTCGATCCGCCGGCCGTAGGGACGAATGTGACATTGACAGTGCAGCTGGCGCCGGGTGCGAGCGAGGCTCCGCAGTTATTAGTCTCGGTAAAGTCGGAGCTATCTGTACCCGCGACGCTGATCCCGCTGATGTTTAACCCGGAATTTCCCGTGTTGAGCAGCGAGACCGGCACGGGTTTGCTGCTAGTGCCGACTGATTGCGACGGGAAGATCGCCCGGGCGGGATCAGCTGTGAGTGCTGGGCCATTGACCCCGCTCCCAATGAGAGGAATGGCGACTGGGCTCGCTTTGGTACTGTCACTGAGCGTGATGGTGCCCGCGTCCGATCCCGTCTTGGTGGGTGAGAAGCTCACAGTAATGGTGCAATGGGCTCCCGCCGCGAGCGAGCTTCCGCAGTCGTTCGTCTGGCTGTAATCTCCGCTGGCGGCAATGTTGGTTATGTTAAAGCTGACGCCGGCCGGGTTGCTGATGGTGATGGTTTCGGACCCACTCACCGTTCCCACACCCTGCGATCCGAAATTCAGCGAGGCGGGTGCCACGGCCTTGAAAGGTGTGCTCAGCAGTACGGAGATTTCATCTGCCGCAGTGGCATAGCCTGTTGACGCAACCACGTCTGGTATTCCGTCATGATTCAGATCCACCACGGCGCCGGGACCCGCTGCGAAGAAACTCAAAATGGGCTGACGGAACGTTCCGTCTCCGTTCCCCAACAGAATCTCGGATCCGCCGCTGTACTCACTGGTGCTGAAGAGGTCAAGTTTTCCATCGCCATTAAAGTCGCCGACTGCCAGATATCCCCCGCCGCCGGCAGAGGTCATGGGGCTTTGAAAGGTGCCGTCGCCATTCCCCAGAAGAACGAACACCTGAGGTGCCGCTGCCGTTGTCGTTGTCAGCGCCAGATCCAGCTTTCCATCGCCGTTGAAATCCCCCGCAGCCATCGACGAGTCTTGATTGGAGACGGCAACGTCCCGATGCGCCTGGAAGGTTCCGTCCCCATTACCGAGATGCAAAGAGATTCCTGCCTGCGTTAGGGTGACCAGATCAAGCTTGCCATCTCCGTTGAAATCGCCGGAGATGATGTGATCTGGTGAAAGTCCTGTGGAGTAATCCACATGTGTTGAGAAGGTTCCATTTCCATTGTTCAGAAGGATGGAGATGGTGCTTGAGGCCAAATTGGCAGTAGCCACATCGGGTTTGCCGTCTCCATTGAAGTCGCCGATCGTAAGATCTTCTGGCTCCAGGCCAACGGCATATTCCACTGGCGACTGAAAGGTGCCGTCCCCGTTGCCAATCAGAACAACGAGATCTCCCGGCAGGCAGGCGTTGTTGCCCGCATTGCAATTGACGTAAACGGTGGCTACATCGGCCTTACCGTCAGCATTCAAATCTGCCGCAGCAATGAATCCTGTGTTCCGGGGAATCGTCGTAGGGATTTGTGCCTGCAGAGTCCCATCGCCATTCCCAAGGTAGACACTCAGAGGTGTGGTCGCCCCCACCGGAACAAAGTTAGTCTCGGCTGCAACATCGGGCTCGCCGTCTCCGTTGAAGTCGGCAGAGACCACTTGAGTCGCGGGCCAATTAGCGGTAAAGGCGTAGTTTGTCCCTCCAACGAAAGTGCCATCGCCGACACCAAGCAGCAGAGAAAGGCTGCCCGAATCCGACGTTAGGCAACTGTATGGCTGGCAGCCTGATTCCGCGACCGCCAGGTCCAATCTCCCATCTCCGTTGAGATCGGCCACCAGCACATCCGCAGCAGTGGTCGCAGAGTAATCGAGCGGTGTCTCGAAGTTCCCGTCGCCGTTCCCAAGAAGAACCGCGACGCCATTCCCATCCGCAATCACAAGGTCAGGCTTTCCGTCGCCATTCAAGTCAGCGGCGACGGCCCCACCAGGCACCGAGTTTCCGTTGCCGCCAGAGCCATAGGTCGCGTGCAGCACGAATGTTCCATCACCGTTCCCGAGAAAGAAAGCGCCGCCTTGGTACAAGTCCAATTTGCCATCAAGATTGAAATCAGCCGCCGCCAACGGAGTGCCCGTTCCCGGCACGTAGCCGCCGGCATACGTTATGGGAGCTTGGAAGGTCCCATCTCCATTGCCCAACAGCGTGGTAGGGCCAGAGACGACCAGGTCCAGTTTGTGGTCGTTATTGAAGTCGCCGACGACCAGTCCTTGAGCGCCAGGGACCTTGTAGACCACCTGCGACTGAAAGCTTCCGTCCCCTTGACCAAGCAGCACGGAAATGCTGCCATCCTCGGCGTTCACGATCGCTAGATCAAGTTTGCCGTCGGCGTTGAAGTCAGCCGCCGCAAGAGCGGAAGGGTTCTTACCCGTGGCATAGTCAAGATGTGGCTGGAAGCTTCCATCACCGTTCCCCAGCAAAATGCTTACTGTGCCGGCATTGCAAACGAGTTCCGTATACGCCAAACCGGATGTCTGGTAGGCGCAGTTACCGTTCGTGACCGCCAGGTCCGGGATGCCATCGCCGTTGAAGTCTCCGCTGACGACGGCGGAGGGCGCCGATCCCGTCGGATAGCTGACCGGCGTATTGAATCCGCCGTTCACGTTCCCCAAAACGACGGATACACTGTTGCCGCCTTGACTTACGGAAACAAGGTCGAGGATGCCATCGCCGTTGAAATCTCCGCTGGCGACAGAAAACGCACCCGGTGCGACCGGTAAATCGGTCCGGCCGAAGACGTAGGTCTGGCCCTGACCGGCACTCACCGAAAGCAGAAAGGAAATAATCAGTCCAACAAGCCAAAGGTTACGCATGGGCCCCACCCCTGCTACTTAGAAGGTCCTGGAAGCCACTAAATCTTACTGTCCGTTCGAGCGCCTGGAAAGAAAATTCGGAAAGGATACTTCGCACCACCGTAATGGGGTGCGGAGGATAAGCCCAACTAATAAGGAGCGATAAGCTGACTATCTCGCAACTAATCGCTTAGTGGAACTCATTGCCCAGCTGGGAAGACCGGATGTCGATCAACTTAGGCAAAACATCCCCTAACTCCACCGCCGGCCCGTTGGATTGGCCAAAGGCGAGATAGACCTTGCGATAAAGCGGATAAAGCTTTTCATAGACCCCCACCGCTGCTGATTGCGGCTGATACGTTTTGTACGTCAGGCACATCCTGGCCTGCGCCTCTTCGATGGAGGAGAAGGTGCCGGCGGCAAGAAAGGCGAAGATGCCGGACCCCAGGCTGGTTGGAATCCCGTCGGGCACCAGCATCGGTTTGCCCAGTACGTTGGCGTAAACCTGGTTGAGCACGGCATTATTTTGCGGTACACCGCCGCCATTGATTACCCGCTCCACGGGCACCCCATATTCGGCCAAACGCTCGAGGATGATGCGGGTATGAAACGCAGTCCCCTCGATCGCGGCAAACAACTCGTCCTGTGCGGTGTTCACCAGGTTCCAGCCCAGGGTGATGCCTCCGAGCTCCGGATTGACCAGGATCGTGCGGTCGCCATTGTCCCAGCTCAGGCGTAGCAGACCGGTCTGACCCGGCCGGTAGCTTTCCAGGCCGCGGCTCAGTTCCGCGACTTTGACATTGGCCCGGCGCGCAATGGCTTCGAAGATGTCACCCGTAGCCGAGAGCCCCGCCTCAATGCCGGTATAGCCCGGATGCACGCTGCCCGGCACCACCCCGCAGACTCCGGGGATGAGTTTGCTTTCTTTCTGCATGGCGATGATGCAGGTCGAGGTGCCGACCACGTTGACCACATCGCCCTGCTTGCAGCCCGCACCGATTGCATCCCAGTGGGCATCGAAGGCGCCGACGGGAATCGGTATGCCTGCCCGCAAGCCCATCTTCTCCGCCCATTTCGGCGCAAGATGGCCGGCCAGAGCCTGGGAGCTGTGATACTCGCCCCCCAGTTTTTCGCGGATCCCGTCCAGCAGCGGATCCACGTCCGAGAGGAAGGCTTGAGACGGTAAGCCATCCCATTTCGGGTTCCACATCCACTTGTGACCCATGGCGCAGATACTTCGTTTCACCAGCTTGGGATCGGTGATTCCGCTGAGGGTGGCCGCGACCATGTCACAGTGTTCGAAAGCACTTGCCAGTTGGTCGCGCTTTTCCGGGTTGTGGCGCAGCCAGTGCAACAGCTTGGCGAATCCCCACTCGTGAGAATAGACGCCCCCGCACCATTCGATCGCTTCCAGATGCTCGCGGTGGGCGAGCTTGGTAATCTCCTGCGCTTCCCCTTTGGCGCGATGGTCGCACCACAGGTAGTAGTCGTCCAACGGTTGCAGACGGGCGTCGACGGGCACTACGCTCGAGCCGGTGGTATCGAGCGCAATGGCTTCCACCTGCTCTCCCGAAATACCCGCCTGGGCCAGCACTCCGCGCATTGCGCTCACCAGCGCATCCATCTGATCCTGGTGCGACTGGGTAGCGAAATCCGGGTCTTCCCGCTTGCGCTTGAGCGGGTAGGACGCCGAGGCGGTGGCTAATCCGCCCTTCTGCTGCCGTTCACTGTCAAAAAGTGTGACCCGGACACTCAACGTGCCGAAGTCAACCCCTGCGACGATGGCCAATGCCTGCCCCTTACGCCTTGATCAAGGAAACTTCCAATTCAATTTTCACGTCGTCGCCCAGCATAACGCCACCGGTCTCGAGCGCTGCGTTCCAGGTCAAGCCGAAGTCGCTGCGTTTGATTTTGGTGGTAGCCGAGGCGCCCACGCGGGTGTTTCCCCACGGGTCTTTTTGTTCCTCTGATGGGCCATCCACTTGCAAAACAACCTCTTTGGTCACCCCATGAACCGTGAGATCACCTCTCACCTTCAACCCGTCGCCATCCTTGGTGATTGTCTTGCTCTTGAAGGTAATTGCCGGATGGTTCTCGATCTCGAGAAACTCCGCGCTCTTTACGTGCGCATCCCGGTTAGGGTCTCCAGTGTTGAGAGTCGTTGTATCAATGGTCACGTCAATGCTGGATGCAGCAACGTCGTCCGGATCCCAAACGACTGTGCCTTGTACATTGCTGAACCCTCCGCGCACGTTGGTGATCATCATGTGACGAACCACAAACTGTGCGCCGGAGTGGGCAGGGTCAATCTTCCAGGTAGTCTTCAACGGAATTCTCCTTTTACCGCAATCTAGGGGTGCCTTCGGGGTGCAAACGCAATTTTGCGCCTCTCAAGCCTCTCCATCGTGGTTATAGATGCTCCAGCCCAGATAGCGGACCGCCGCTTCGTAGACCGGACTGGCCACTTGGGAAAAATTGGCCGCGACATGATGTTCAAAGCCCTGCTCGCAAATGAGCCGAAGCAGCTTCTGCAGTCTTGGGATCCTGACCACTCCGGCGCCGCCAAAGGTTTCCAGGGGATCGTTGGTGAACTCCCCCTCCCCGACATATCCCCGGATTTTCCCGTGATAATCATCGGTCGAAAATCGCACGTATGTCATCGCGCCCGCCTTGACCCGGCCGACGCAGGTTCCAAAGGTATTCTCCTTGCCCACCGTGCCCGCGATAATCGCCTGAAAGTCCATGACCACGTCTTTAAAGAAGTGCTTGGGCAGGTTCGAGCAGTGGAAGCAAACGCACTTGTCCGGATCGGAGCCGTAGTTGTTGTTCCAATCCAGCAACGCGCTCGGAGTCTCGGAAGCCAGCGCCAGCGCGTGCATGCTGATGGTTCCGCAAATATCCACTTCGCAGGCGCTCGGGAAAAGGTTTTCACTCATCATGCTCATAACCGTACAAGGCACCACACCGAAGTATTCCTCAAGTGATGTCCAGCACTGGATGGCGCTGACAGTGCAGTAAGTCTGCTGCATCCACTGCTCGATGACCACACCCAGCTTGGACATCTTGATCAAAGCAGCGATAGGGATGTTGTTGGTGGAGACGTATTTTTGGATGGCCGCAAGCTTGAGCTGTACGGCATCGTCGTTGTCTTTGAGCCGCTCAATCCGGCCCAGCACTTCCGAAAGATCGAGCGTGTCGACCGAGATGCCGCTACGTTCCAGCAGCTTCTCGCTGTAGCGAACCGTGTTGAAGGCCGCCGGCCGGGCGCCGATCGCCCCCACACGAAGTTTGGTGAAGCCGCGCACCACCCGGCAGACTGAGGAGAACCACGCCAGGTCCTTGCGGAACTCATCGGAGTCGGGCTGCACCGTGTGGTTCGCGGTCAGCGAGTAGGGAATGCCGTACTGCATCATGTTGTTGCAGGCGGACATCTTTCCGCAAAAGCTGTCGCGGCGATGGGAAATCTTCATGTCCGCCGCCCGGTCGGGAGTCGCCTGCACCAACACCGGAACCTTCAAGGTAGAGTGGCGTAGCGCATCGACAATCCCGCGCTCTTCCCCGAAATTGGGAAGTGTCACAATGACTCCGTCAATTTCGTCGCGATGTTTGCGGAACAGGTCACCGCAAAGCCGAGCCTCTGACGGAGTCTCGACGGCGCCGAATTTGGATTGCTCCGGCGTCAGGGAGATAGTCCGGATGCCCGCTGTCTCCAGAACCTTGAGCATCTCTTCGCGGCCCGTTTTCGCCAGGTGATCGGGGAAAAAACCGCGATTGCCTACAATCACACCGAATGTCATCTGCTTGGCCATGGTTATTTCCTTCGCTTGTTATCCGTCTGCCGGGGGCGAAAGCCGATGGTGTAACCGAGGCCGGCCACCGCGAGCATCGCACCCCACCAGATGGGGGCATGAAGATTGTTCAGCACCGGAGGATTAGCCAGAGGATGACTCAATTCCCAGACACCGGTTGTACAAATAACCACGCCATAGGCCAGCAGCAGTATCCCTGCGAACCACCAGATAGAAAAGGACTCGCGCATCGGCTCGGCTCCTTACCAGAAGACAATGTTGAGGAAGATAAAAATAACGGCCACGATACCTGCCCACACAATGGGACGCTGGTACCAGTAGTCGTCGTGTTCTTTGGGAAGCACAGAAGCGCCGTACACCAGCCCTTCCAATTCCGCCACTGGACGGGCCTTGGTCATGTAGCTGACCACCACCGTAACCAGCACGCAGACAATCCAGGCCCACAGGGCGCGATAAATATTTTCCGCCATATCCTTGGCGTCGGGCGACATGGCCACATAACGCAAAGCGGAAGGATCGTTCCTTACCCACAACCACAGGCCGATGGAGGTTCCGGTACCGGCCAGCAATCCCCAGAAACCGGCCTCTTTGGTGGCCCGCTTCCACAGCATACCCAGGATCACAGTGCCGAACAGCGGCGCGATGAAGAAGCTGAACAGTTGCTGCACATAGTCCATGATGCTGGCCGCGTGCTGTACCAGGTAGGCCGTGCCCACCGAGATCAGCACACCGATCAGAGTGCTCCAGCGGCCCATGGCCACGTAGTGCCGGTCGGTCGCCTTCTTATTAAGAAAGGCGCCGTAGATGTCATAAGTCCAGACCGTGGAGAAAGCGCTCACGTTACCCGCCATGCCCGACATGAAGCCGGCAATGAGTGCGGTCACGCCCATGCCCAGCAGGCCGGGGCCGCAGTAGCGCACCAGCATCAGTGGCAGAACCTCGTTGAAGCTGTGCTGGCCCGTCTGCACCGCTACATCTTGTGCAACCAGGTGAAAAGGCAAAACGGCCAGGGCGAGCAGGCCGGGCAGAATCACGATGAAGGGGACCGCCATCTTGAATGCTGCGCCGATGATTGGAGCCATCCTGGCGGACCGTATGCTATCGGCCGACAACACCCGCTGCACCACCAGGAAGTCCGTGGTCCAATAGCCAAAACTGACTACGAAGCCTAAACCGAAGACAATCCCGAACCAGTTCACGCCCATCGGGTTGTCACTGAAGTGGCCCAGCGTCGACCACAAGTGCACATAGTCGGAACGGCCCAGGTTGGTGGCAATTTGTTGCCGCAGATTGCTCCATCCGCCCACTTCGATCAGGCCCAGAATCGGCACCAGCAGGGCGCCTGTCCAGATCAGGATGAACTGTAACACCTCGTTGTAAATCGCCGATTTGAGACCGCCCAGGGCGACATACACCGCGACCGTGATGGAAGACACCCAGATGCTGAAGTTCAGGTCCCAGCCCAGCACCACCTTCATCACAATGGCCATCGAATACATATTGATGCCGCTCATGAGGATGGTCATGAACGCGAAGCTGACGGCGGAAAGCGCGCGTGCCCCATCTCCATATCGCAGTTTCAGGTATCCGGGTACGGAGTGGGTTTTCGAGATGTAATAGAACGGCATCATGACGATGCCGAGAAACAGCATGGCGGGGATGGCGCCGATCCAGTACCAGTGCATGGCCAGGATGCCGTACTGATAAGCGGAACCGGCCCAGCCCATGAGCTCGAGCGAGCCCAGGTTGGCGGAAACGAAGCTCAGACCGGCGATCCAGGCGGTCATCTCCCGCCCGGCCATAAAGAACTCTTCGCTGGTATTGGAAGAGCCACGCAAGTAAAACCCGATAAAGACCACGATGGCGAAGTAAATCGCGATCACCAGGATGTCGATCCAGTTCAACCGCGCAAGCTGCGTGGAAACTGCCAGGGCCGTTAGGTGCATTCTTTCTCCTGTCCGTAGGTCGCGTTGGCGCCATGTTTGCGGAAGTAATGCCGGTCCAGCAGCGCCTGCGAGACCCCGGAACAACTCTCGCGCAGGGTAGCAGTGTAGTAGGCCATGCGAGCGACGGTTTCGAGCACGGCCGCGTTGTGGGCGGCATCGTGCGGCGTTTTTCCCCAGCAGAAGGGCGCGTGGCCGGCCACCAGGACGGCCGGAACCGCCAGCGGATCAAGGCCCTGGAAGCGCCGGGCAATGGCAACCCCAGTGTTGTAAACGTATTCTCCGCCGATTTCATCAGGGGTAAGCTCGGCCGTCACAGGAACCGGGCCGTAAAAATAGTCCGCGTGGGTGGTGCCGTAGGCTGGGATTTCGCGTCCCGCCTGGGCCCATGCGGTGGCGAATTCAGAATGGGTGTGCACCACACCGCCGATGCTGTGAAATTCCTTGTAAAGCAGAAGATGCGTCGCCAGATCAGAAGACGGCCGCAGGCGGCCTTCCACAATCTTTCCATCCAGATCGGTGACCACCATGTCGGAGGGAGTCAGGGCTGCGTAGTCTACCCCGCTGGGTTTGATCACCACCAGGCCCTGTTGGCGGTCAATTCCGCTGGCATTGCCGAAAGTGAACAGGACCAATCCCCGGCGGACAAGCTCCAGATTAGCCTCGAGTACTTGCTTTTTCAGGGTCTCCAGGGAAACCGTATCTCCCGGATGCTGTTCGGTGGCTTTGGGCATTGCTCCTGACCTTAGGAGAATCAGGCACACTGCGTCAAGCCCCGGATTTTCAGTTGAGTTCCGTGCTTAGCCGACTTTGGAATGCGACGTAATAGGGACGGGTGTTCGCAGGGCTGGCTTTGGGGTGGGCTCACTTGCAGAAGCGGGCTCGGCCGTGGTCGCACTTCCCCAGATCGCCCGGACTGCCTTGCCGAAGGCGCTGTACTCCTTGATTCCGCTTGGGGAAAGCTCGATGACGACCCAGCGATCGTCCAGGATTTTGGTTTTGGAGTGGTAGGCTGCGTGCCAGCGATCGAACTCCGGGCCTTTGTTCTGGCGCAGGTAACGCCACATTTCTCCATCCGCGGTACCGCCGTAGGCGCTGGCGACCAGGACGGGTTCGTGGTCGGGCCATCCGTGCTGAACGGCGTGTGCTGTCATGGCGCCGCCACGGATCATGCGGGTAATTTCCTGCTCCGCTTCCCGGAGCGTACGGGCAATCACATTAGCCTGAACGTCCTGCCCGACGTATGCACGGCAAAAGTAACCCAGGTGCGGTTCCATAAGTCACCTCTGATAAGCTACGCGATCTCGCCTGCGCTGAAAAGGAGGAAAAAAATACCGGGGTTACGTTCGGTCAGTGCCCCGTTCCGTAAAGGTCTCAAATTTGAGTTCGAAGATGACAATCTATTGCTGTTGCTGTTGCTGTTGCATTTGCTGCAGGTGCAGTAATTGCACCGGTGGCGGCGGCGGCTCCTGGGCTCGCTCCACCAGCATAGACCAATCTTCCGGAACTGGCATGTCGCGGTCGAGCGGGGGCATGTCGGTGTATTTCGATACCTTGACCGCCACGTAAAGCTCGCTGTTCTTGCTGCCACGGTAGGTCCCGCGCGTCGGGGGCACGTCCCCGTAGTCCCTTCCCAATGCCGTCCGAATATACCGGTTCTGCGCCAACAGGTTGTTGGTCGGATCAAATCCGACCCAGCCAACCTGGGGCAGAAAAGCCTCCACCCAGGCATGCGTTGCGTCTGCTGTCGAACGGTCCGTATTCTCCTCGCCATGATAGAGATAGCCGCTGACGTAGCGGCAGGGGATGCCCACGTGGCGCACCAGGGCAATCATGGTGTGGGCAAAATCCTGACAAACGCCCTTTCTGGATTGGAGCGCCTCGTCAATGGGCGAGTTGACGTGAGTGCTGCGTGGCACATAGTCGAACCAGTGGTAAAGCGAAGCATTAAGCTGGCGCAAGAGCACCAGAGGATCGTCGCGCCGCCGGACGTCCAACAGTTTCGCCAGGTCGAGTAAGGCCGGTGAGGGTTTGGCAAACTCACTGGGCAGCATCATCTCGGAGAAATCTCCTAAGGCGACCAGCGAGTCCAGTTCATTCCAGGCTCCAGAGCGCAGCGATTGTGGAATTTGCGGTAACGGCTGCTGTTCGACCAGTGCCTCGGCCACCATTACCAGTTGCGAGTGCTCCCCCGGAATATCAAAGTGATGGACGTTGTTGCCCAGGTGGTCGCGATAGGAGAAAACGCGGCAACGCGGACTCACAGACAAGGAAAATGAGAGGCAACGCTGGTTGTTGTCGCTGCGCGGGTGCATGCGCGCCTCCATGAGGCTTTCGCTTACCTGGTTCGCATACAAAAACTTGGTCAGATGCCGTATTAGATAAAAGTCCATCGCACATCCTAGTCTGCCGTTACATAGCCAGAGCGGCTTCGACCGAGTACTGAATATAAAAACGGTAAATCAGGTCATGTGTTTGCCTGCACTGTTGCAGGATGTTGTGCAAGTACGCGCCCGCGTCCTGGGAGAGGATGTCGGAGACTTCAACGAAGCTCAGCGAGGCCTGCAGTCTGCCGGAAACCCGGGTCAGTTCATCCACCGGCGGTCTTCCGCTCGATAGCTGGACGGCGACCAGCGCCTGGCGCAAACAGTCGACGGAATACCTCAGGGAATGAGGAAACTGCGGATTGAGCAAAAGGAACTCAAGAATCTGATCCGCGGTGATATCCGCAGTGTAGACCTTGCAATAGGCTTCGAACGCGGTGCAACAACGCAGCAAGCCCACCCACTCCTGGTATTGCTGCCCCTCGGCGGCGACCTCCGGTGTTTGAAGAATTTCCGGTTGGTAAAGGTCCAGCAGATTGGCAATTGCGGCGGCTCGCTCCAGGTAGCGGCCCATTTGGATAAACTGCCACTCCTCGCCGTGGCTCATGGTGGTATCGGTCACGCCCTGGAAAAGATGGACGCCGTCGATGACCGCGGGAAGGAAATCAGCCAGACGGGTATTTAGTCCGAACTCGGAATGGGGCTGAATGACCCAGTGGTACATCCGGTTTAGTTGCTGCCACTGCTCGGAGCTGATCTCGTCGCGAACCTGCCGGGCGTTCTCCCGCGCCTCGATCAGGCACGAGGTCACGGAGGCGGGAATGTCCGGGTCGAAGGTGAGCTGGTGCACCAATTGGTAATAGTCATTTTCCCAGTGGACTTCCTGCGGATTCCCCAGGGCAGCCAGGACTCTCTTCCATCGTCCTTCGGCGCTGGTGCTGGATTTGTCCAGCATCAAACCCATGTTCACATCCAGCATTCGCACCGTGTGCTCGGCGCGCTCCAGGTAACGGCTCATCCAGTAAAGGCTATCTGCTACGCGAGAAAGCATGTGCCCTCAGGGGCTAAGGCCCAGGTTGCTATTCCTTTGGTGTAGCCCCGGACTTTAGTCCGGGGAAGCGGGTTTTTAAACCCACTCAAAACGCTCGGTATTGAAACTTGGGGCTTTAGCCCTGGTGGCTGCTTCGAACCACCCTGGCTAGTCATTCAACACCCAGGTATCTTTGCTGCCGCCGCCCTGCGATGAGTTCACCACCAGGGATCCGCGCCGCAAGGCGACCCTGGTCAGTCCCCCGGGAACGATGCGAACTTTGTCGCCATACAAGATGTAAGGCCGCAAATCGACGTGCCGGGGCTCAATCCCGTTTTCGGTCAAGCATCCGGCGCGGGAGAAATCAAGCGTAGGCTGGGCGATGTAGTTACGCGGGTTAGCTTCGATGGCGCGCTTGAATTCTTCCCGCTGCTCGGCGCTGCTGTGGGGCCCGATCAGCATCCCGTACCCACCTGATTCGCCCACAGCCTTCACCACCAGCTTGTCGAGGTTTTCGGTGCAATGCTGGCGCTGTTTGGGGTCGGTCATGAGAAACGTTTCCACGTTGTTCAGAATGGGTTCTTCGTCCAGGTAGTACTTGATGATTGCTGGCACGTAGGCATAGACCGCTTTATCGTCGGCAATGCCAGTCCCGAACGCGTTGGCCAGGGTCACGTTGCCGGCACGGTAGGCGTTGAACAGGCCCGCCACCCCAAGAATCGAGTCAGAACGGAACGCCAGCGGATCGATAAAATCGTCGTCCACCCGGCGGTAGATCACATCCACTCGCTTGAGACCCGCAGTGGTGCGCATGTAAACCACGTTGTCGTGGATAACCAGGTCGCGTCCTTCGACCAGCTCGATACCCATCTGCCGGGCCAGGTAGGTGTGCTCGAAATAGGCCGAGTTGTAGACTCCTGGGGTAAGCAACACAATCGAAGGATCATGCCGCCCTTCCGGGGCCAGCGACCGGAGTGTGCTGAGCAGCAATTGGGTGTAGTGTTCGATAGGCTGCACGCCGTAATCGCGGAAGAGCTGAGGAAAGGTTCGCTTCATGACGCGACGGCTGGTGAGCATGTAAGAGACGCCGCTCGGGACTCTCAAATTATCTTCGAGGACCACGAATTCACCGCTCGAGAGCCGAAGAAGATCTGTTCCCGTGACGGTGATATACACATTCCGCGGCACTTGTAGTCCGCGCATCTCCCTGCGGAACTGGCGGCAGCTGTAGACAATCTCCCGTGGCACACGGCCGTCGTTGAGGATCTTGCCCTCGTTGTACACGTCGTGCAGAAACAGGTTCAGGGCAGTGATTCGCTGGGTCAGCCCTTTTTCGATGTGCAGCCACTCGGCCGAGGTGATCAGCCGCGGCAGCAGGTCATAGGGAAATATTCTTTCCGTCCCTTCCCCGTGCCCATACACGTTGAAGGTGATGCCCTGAGTGAGGAATGACAGGTCCACCGAGCGCTTGCGGCGGGCGATTTCCTCTGGTGGCAGGTTCAGGAAGGTCTCCAGAACCTCAGCGTAGTGCGGCCGCACCAGGCCGTCCTCGGTGAACATCTCGTCGAAGGTGTTGTCGAGGTGGTAGTCCTTCAAAAGCGGATTACCGAACGTTGTGGGTCGGACTGTTTCCATTACTTCCTGAATCCTGAGGCGGCTTCCGTCGCAACCTCGTCGCTGACCACGTTGAAGTGGGTCAGGCTGGCGATCCCGAAGGAGGTAGTGATCGCCACGTCTGAAGCATCACGGCCCACTGCCATCAACACCCGCCCGATACGGGGATGGTTGTGCCGGGCGTCCACTGTCCACCACCGGTTCCCCAGGTAAACCTCAAACCAGGCGCTGAAGTCCATGGGCGTATAGGTCGGTGGGATCCCAATGTCGCCCAGATACCCGGTAACGTAGCGGGCGGGTATGTTCATGGCGCGGCAAAAGGTCACTGCCAGGTGCTGAAAGTCCCGGCAGACACCGACCCGCTCGGTAAAGACATCGAGAGCGGTCTTGGTGGATCGGGCGTGTTGATAGCCGAAGGCTACCTTGGAATTGACCCAGCTACAAATCGCGTTGACCCGGCCCCAACCCGGGGCCAAGTCACCAAACAGCTCCACGGCGACATTTGAGAGCCGGTCCACCTCACAATAACGGCTGTTGAGCAAATACACGAGCGTCTCGTTGGGCAAGTCTGCCACTGCATGCTCGGTCGCCTCGATGGGGGTCGGATCCTCCAGGCCGGAATCCTCAATCAGGGTGGAATTGGTCAGCCGCATATGCCCGGTAGGGGCTACGAACCTGGAACAGCGATTGCCGAACATATCGATATAGCTAGTGATGGGGACTTCGGGATCCAGCTTCAGCTCGTCCGGCTCGAGCAGGTCCGGTTCCCGCGATGGATGCACATGGAGCATCGCAACGATGGTGACTGGAGCTGGAATATTGAAACCGATGTCATAACCTAAGCGAATCTGCATAATTTCCTCGTTCGAGCCCTGATAAGCGAATCGCCCAGGAGTCCCCGGGCGGGTTCGACAGGAACGACAAGGTCCTTGTCGCAAAAATTATGATGCTGAAAAACTATCAGACAATCCGGATCGGTTCCTACGGAAAATGCTCTAGCATTCAGCTTGGAGATCAATAATGACCTATTGTCTGGGCATCATGACACATCAGGGGCTAGTCATGGCGTCCGATTCAAGAGCCAACGCCGGCTTTGACCAGGTGAATGTGTGCCCCAAAATGCACACCTTCCTTCAGCCAGGAGAACGCGCTTTTGTCATTCTTACCAGCGGGAATCTGTCCCTTACGCAATCTGTAATCACGCTGTTACGGGATGAATTTGCGGCGGGTGAGGGGCTGGCGAAGGCGGAGTCTATGTATGCGGCTGCGCGTGCCGTAGGGGATGTGGTGCGCCGGGTCTCCGATCTGGACCGCGCCGCGCTCGAGAAGGACGACTTCAAGTTCAATATCCATCTCCTTTTGGGTGGCCAGGTGAAAGGGGAGAAGCCCAACCTGTTTCTCATTTATCCCCAGGGAAATCCGCTGGCCGCGACCGAAGGTTCTCCCTACCTGCAGATCGGTGAGGTCAAGTATGGACGGCCGATCCTGGATCGCGGGATAGAGTACGGTTCCACCGGGCTGGAGGTCGCCGGGACGTACGCTTTGCTCTCGCTGGACGCTGCGATGCGTTCCAATGTGACCGTCGGGCCCCCGCTGGAGGTGCTGATTTATCAGAACGACAAGCTGGACTTCGACCGTTATCGACGATTCGAAGACGATGATCCAGAACTGGCCCGAATGCATGCCCAGTGGGAACAGGTGTTACGCCGCGCCGTAGAAGATCTGCCTAATGTCCGCTTCGACAACAAGCCAGTGGAGGTTCGTTAGCCGAAACCCAGGTCTCAAAAGCGAGACCTCGGCCGCCCACTTACTGGTTAGGCCGGAACATCAAGAAAAATTCTAGAGAATGTAGCGAGAAAGATCCTGGTCCTTGACGATCGAGGCCACCATGGCGCGCACGTATTCCGGATCGATCAGGACTACCCGCTCGCGCCCTTCGGGTGAGTCCACCTCGTTTACCGGTAGGGGCACGGTAGCGCCATTCTCCGCGGCCGATGCTGCGATCTCCAGCAGCCCGCCTTCCGTGGAATGGCCTTTCATTATGTCCGGAGCCATAAAGCTGATCTCGTCCAGCACCCGCTCCATAATAGTGTGCAACCGCCGGGCGCCGATGTTCTCTGTGTTCTCATTGACCCGGAAGGCGAAGCGCGCCATTTCTTCCAGCGCTTCCTTGGTAAATCTCAGTTTCAGGCCTTCGGTTTCAAGCAGCGCGGTGTACTGCTTGGTGAGCGATGACTTGGGCTCGGTCAGAATGCGCACAAAGTCCTCGACCGTCAGCGATTGCAGCTCCACCCGGATGGGGAAGCGGCCCTGTAGCTCAGGAATCAGATCGCTGGGCTTGGAGACGTGAAACGCACCTGCCGCAATGAAAAGAATGTGGTCAGTTCGGACCATGCCGTACCGCGTGTTGACCGTGGTCCCTTCCACGATGGGCAGAATATCCCTCTGCACCCCTTCCCGCGACACATCAGGACCATGACCGCCTTCGCGGCCGGCAATCTTGTCGATTTCGTCCAGGAAGATGATGCCGGAATTCTCCACCCGCTCGACCGCCAGCCGGGTTACCTGGTCCATGTCGACCAGGCGGGTTTCTTCCTCCTGCACCAGGTACTCGAACGCCTCGCCGACCTTCATCTTGCGCTTCTTGGTGCGCTGTCCGAAGAGGTTGGGCAGCACGTCCTTGAGGTTGATATCCATCTCCTCGATGCCCTGGTTGGAGATGATTTCAAACGACGGAGTACTGCGCTCGCGCACGTCGATCTCCACTGTGCGGTCGTCGAGCTTGCTCTCACGGAACTGTTGCCGCAGCTTTTCCCGGGTACGATTGTGGCTTTCCTGGCTGGCCGGCGGAAAACTGTTGCCATCCACCACCACCGGTCCGGGAGCACCGGAGGCTGCCGGCGCAGGCGACGGGGGTAAAAGCAGATCCAACAAGCGTTCTTCGGCGTTCAGCTCTGCCCGGTCTTCCACTTCCTCCAATTTCTCTTCGCGCACCATGTCCACGGCGATCTCGACCAGATCGCGGATCATTGATTCCACGTCCCGGCCCACATAACCAACTTCTGTGAACTTGGAGGCTTCCACCTTCATGAAGGGCGAATTGGTCAGCTTGGCCAAGCGGCGGGCAATTTCCGTTTTGCCTACGCCCGTGGGACCGATCATGATGATGTTCTTGGGCATGATTTCTTCGGCGATATCGGGTGGCAGCTTCTGCCGCCGCATACGATTTCTGAGGGCAATGGCGACTGCCCGCTTGGCAGCGCGTTGGCCTACCACATGCTTATCCAACTCGGCCACGATCTCCCGCGGGGTAAGGTCTTCCAGAGAGAGTTCCAGCTCTTCCGCGGTTCCGGGTAAAAAGATTGCCATGTGCCTGCCCCTTTCTAGGGCGTTCTAACCGTGCAATTCCTCGATGGTGATTTGGTCGTTGGTATAGATGCAGATCTGGCCGGCGATGCGCAGAGACTTCTCTGCGATAGCCCGGGCCGGCAAGTCGGAATTTTCAACCAGGGCACGGGCCGCCGCCAGGGCAAAGCTGCCCCCGCTTCCGATGGCCGCAATGCCTTCGTCGGGTTCAATCACATCTCCAGATCCGCTGATCAGGAACGTCTGTTTGAGATCGGCAACCACTAGCAGAGCCTCCAGGTTGCGCAGCATCTTGTCCGTACGCCAGTCCTTAGCCAATTCCACGGCGGAGCGGCCCAGATTACCAGCGTACTGTTCCAACTTGGCCTCGAAGCGGCTAAAAAGCGAGAATGCATCCGCCGTGGAGCCGGCAAACCCAGCCAGAATCTTATCCTGATACAGCCGGCGTATCTTCCGCGCCGAATGCTTGATCACACTTTCGCCCAAAGTAACCTGGCCATCAGCCGCCATGACCACATTGGAATCTCTGCGCACACACAGAACGGTGGTGGAGCGGATGCGTTGGCGTTCAGATCGGGAACTTATCGGAGAAGCGAACCTCGAAGCGGCGGCTGCCGTCGAGCCTGAGACCACAGACGAACGAATTGACATCTCATGAAAGTATAGCGCAGGCCGAGCTGTTGCCGAATGGGGTCCAGCGCTCGCTACGCACCCCGCAGGACGCTCTGCCCTGCGATATCCTGCAGATGTAACCCTTACTCCGGCTGGTGCCCCAATGAACGGCTTGCCTTTGCGCGAATCCCAGATCTTTGGCACGCTTGCGGCCGTTGGTGTCTGTCTGGGAGGTGCGGCCGTATACGGGCTGCTTCGCCGCAAGGAAAGCCCCGATGAGTTGGAGCGTCAACGACGGGATCTGCTGGTCCAGCAGGGGCGCATCATCGATGCCACGGTGATCGATATTTCTGATCTGACTGCCGAAGAATGCGGCAGACCCAACGGGATGCAATTGATTCTTTACAAGTATGAAGCGGCGGGGGTGGTGTACGAGTGCTCCCAGGATGTGACCATGCTGCGCCACCTGGTCAACATTTACGATTGCCGTTTGGGTTTTCCCGCATCTGTTCGTTACGATCCGCACAATCCCGGCAATTCTTTGATCGTGGCTGAAAGTTGGAGCGGATTGCGGGATACGGCCAATTCGGTTCCGCTTCATGGCCGCCCCAAGGCGGCGGCTCCTTCGCTGCGCTAGTACAATAAATTCATGCATGTCCACGGCGGGGGGTCAGAGAAAACCAAGCGAATCCTGCGTATTTCGCTGCTCGCCACCCTGGCCTACGTTTTGCTTACCTTCTTTGCCGGGGTAAGAGCCCACTCACTGGCTCTCATCTCCGAGGCTGGGCATAACGTCTCTGACGCTCTCGCCCTATTGCTTTCGTTTGTCGCGGTGTATTTCCAGACCCGGCCGCCTACGGACCAAAAAACGTTTGGGTATCAGCGCGGCGGGGTGCTGGCAGCATTCCTGAACGCACTCACCCTGGTCCTGATCGCCATCTGGATCGGCATTGCCGCCGTCCACCGTCTGAGCGAGCCAGTCGAAGTGCAACCCAAGTTGATGATGATCGTGGCGGCGGCCGGTGTCTTGATGAACGGAGTCATCGCCGCGCTGCTTTGGACGGCATCGCGCGACGTCAATATCCGCAGCACTTTCATCCACATGCTGGGCGACACGCTTTCGACTGCGGCGGTGATCGTTGGCGGTGTCGCGATCCTCCTTACAGGTCACAACTGGATCGATCCCGTGCTCTCTCTTTTCATCGCCGCGTTGATTTTGTGGAGCTCGCTCTCGATTGTGCGCGAGACGCTCAACATTTTGCTTGAGGGTACGCCGCGTGGTTGTTCCCTGGCGGATATACGGGTTTCCCTTCAGGCCATTGAAGGGGTAGAGGATGTGCATGACCTGCATGTGTGGAGCTTGGGATCGCAAACGCACGCCCTGTGTACGCACATCACCATTGCCGACATCCCGCCATCGGAGAGCGCTCGCATCCTGGAGCAGGTGAATGGAACGTTGCGGCAGAAATTCCGCATTTACCACTCAACCATCCAGTTCGAGTGTGCCGAATGTGAAGTGGCCCACGGTTGTGCCCCACCGGAGATTGACGAACATGATCACTCCGGCCACGACCACTCACACGCCCACTCCCACTAGGCATCCCTTCGCTTCAGGCGCGCTCCTACAAACGAATAAAGAGCGATAGCGCAATAACAGAACAGCGGAACCAGGTACGCTCTGGCGATGCTGTGCTGGGTCTGAGAAATCCAGCCCATCAGCGGGGTGAGCACCGCCCCTCCGACGATCGCCATTACTATCAACGAGCCGCCAATCTTTGTATTCCGATCCAGGCCGTCGAGACCCAGGGCGAAGATTGTGGGGAACATGACAGACATAAAAAAGCTGGTAATGAAGATGGCCCAAAGTCCAACCCAACCCGGGTAGGCAACCCCCACCGCCACCAGGGCAATATTGATCAAGCTGTACACCCCCATCAGGGGTGCCGGCCTGACGTAACGCATCAGTGCTGCGGAACCGAACCTGCCCACCCCAAAAGCCAGCAACGTGCCGGTGAGAAAATACCCGGCGATCTTCTCCGGCTGATGGGTTCCATCCTGCACATACTGGATGAAGTAGCTCCAGGTGCCGACCTGGGCGCCCACGTAAAGGAACTGGGCAACCACCGCAAAAAGAAAATTTGGGTAACGCAATAGTTCCCTGAAGCTGCCATGTTCCTCGTCTGCATTCTCATGTTCGCGGGCAATCGTAGGGAATTTGGTGCGAGCAATCAGTACAGCCCAGGCAAGAGCAATCAATCCAACCACCAGGAAGGGGCCCACGACGCGCATCGTCTCATGCCTTAGGTAGGGTTCGTAGGTGTTGGCTGCGCGCATGGACGCGATCTGCTGGGGTGAGAGCTCGATACCGGAGAAGATGAAAACGGTGCCTAGGAGTACGCCTGCGATGGAGCCCAGGGGATTGAAGGCCGCGGAGAAATTCAAGCGGCGCGCCGCGCTCTCTGGTGGGCCCAACTGGGCGATAAAAGGGCTGGAGGCTGTTTCCAGGAAAGATAACCCGCTGGCGATGACGAAGAGAGCGAATAGGAAGAAGCCGTATTGGCCGAGCAGGGCGGCCGGCCAGAACAAAAAGGCGCCGCTGGCATAGAGGAGCAGCCCCACCACGATACCGAATTTGTAACCGCGCTTGCGCATCAGCAGCGCAGCGGGAGTCGCCAGCAGGAAATAGCCGAGGTAGAACGCGGATTGCAAAAAGCCGGCCTGGAAGCGGGAGAGGGCGAACGACTTCATGAACTGGCGAATGAGAACGTCGTTCAGGTTGTTGGGCACGCCCCAAAGGAAAAACAGCGCGGTTACCAGGAAGAAGGGAACACCCATCCCTTTAGGGACCAGTGACTGTGGCGTATTTTGCGTTTCCTTCGATTCCTTTGCGAGGGGCACGAGCATTTCAGTCTCCCGGGGTGTTGCCAGGCTGCCAACGATAACAGTCGCACCTGGGATGTGGCAAAATAGCCGACTTTAGCGTAAAAGTACGGAAGAATGGACGCAATCACCAAGCCGTGGGTAATCCTGGTAGGTGGATTTCTTGGATCCGGTAAGACCACCTTGATCCTGGCCGCAGCTCGCGAATTAGAGCGGCATGGCCTACGCAGTGCCATGGTGTGGAACGACCAGGGAAGCGAGCTGGTCGACAGCCGTTACGCGGCCTTGTCGGGTGTGCATTCGGGAGAGGTGACTGGCGGGTGCTTCTGCTGCCGCCTTTCGCAGCTGATCGACGCCATCGATGAGCTGCGTGCGCACGCGCCGGACGTGATCTTTGCCGAGCCCGTAGGCAGCTGCACGGATCTTTCGGCAACTGTCCTCCGTCCGTTGCTCCGGTACAGCGACACCTATCAGCTTGCGCCGCTGACGGTGTTGGTAGACCCACTCCGGGCCCAGAGCATGCTTGAACAGAACGCGGACCCTGATATGCGTTTCTTGTTCGATAAGCAATTGCTGGAAGCCGACCTGGTCTGTTTCACCAAGTCGGATCTTTACCAGCAATATCCTGAGACCGGGGCACAGCATGTTCGCCAGTTGAGCGCGAAGTCTGGTCAAGGGGTCGCAGCATGGTTAAATGAGGTTCTCTCCGGAACCCTCCCCATCGGTGAGCAATCGCTCGAGATCGATTACGCGCATTATGCGCGGACCGAAGCAGCACTTGCCTGGTTAAATCTGCGAGCCATTTTTGAGCCCGCAATGTGGCTTTCTCCGGCGGTGCTGATGGGACCCTTGTTGGACGGTATCGATGCTGCTCTGACCGCGGCGCATATCCCGATCGCCCACTTAAAGGCTGTTGTCACAACCCCGACAGGATGGCTTAAAGCAGCGGTCTGCGCAAACGGAGAAGAACCCATGGTCGAGGGGGACCTGGACGCATCCCCAGCAGGCAGGCTGGAGCTGTTGCTGAATCTGCGCGCAGTGGGAGAGCCGGCCGAGGTGCAAGCAATCGTGGAGCATCAGCTTCAGTTGAGAAGTGGTCTGACCCGGTGCACGATGGATTGCTTTAGTCCGGCAGCGCCCGTCCCGGAACAGCGAATTCTCAAGACAGGATGACAAAGGAAGAGTAGTGGCGGGAAGGAACGCGCTTTTAGGCTCTATCCCCTAACCAAAAACCGGGTGCCCCACACCCCCGATTTCCTGTGTAGTGTCGTGGGTTCCCTAAACTTCCTGCGCCTTTCCTTAAAGGAAAGGCGCACACGCAGTCCTTTCGAGGGCTGCGTACAGGAAATTCGGGGCATCTCGCTCGTTTTTCGCGAGATGTGGGATACCGCAGGTCGCACCCTCAAGCTTGTCGCGGTTCCAACAACTCCTTAGGGGTGCCCCATGTTCGCGCCAGCGTACGTAGGCTGAAAACGATGGGCGACCCCAGATTTCCTACTTCGCGCTGCTAGCAACGACCTCGTGTGCGGCTCTCCTTAAAGAGAGCCGCATGAAGTCCATCAACGCCACGGGTCTTCATAGGAAATCTGGGGGAAGCCCAACCGCAGCCTTTCGCTACCGGCCGTCCAGGCTTATCGCAACTGTCGCAGTTGCTCTCGGCCAGGAGCTTTGGCACCGGTCAAACGCGCTTGGCGTTGACCTTGGTCGCCAGGCCCACTTTTTCGAGCATCCATATTCCCATGTAGTTTAGATCCAGCTCGTACCAAGCCATTCCGTGGCGAGCGGAAACCGGGTGAGCATGGTGGTTGTTGTGCCATCCCTCCCCACCCGTCAGCAGGGCTACCCACCAGTTGTTGCGGGAATCGTCACGGGTATCAAACCGCCGCGAACCCCAGATATGGGTTGCGGAGTTGACCAGCCAGGTGACGTGGAGCCCGACCGTAACCCGAAAGAAAATGCCCCAAAGTACCCAGGACCAGCCGCCCACCGCGAGCAGGGCAAAGCCCAGCACGGTTACCGGTAACCAGTGAAATCGATTTAACCAGCGGTAGAACCCCTGTTTCATCAGGTCGGGTGCATACCGTTTGAGGATGGCGCTGTCGTTGTGCAGGGAGCCGTTCAGAATCCAGCCCATATGCGACCACCACTTGCCATCCCGCGGGGAATGGGGGTCGCCCGGCTTGTCGGTAAATTGATGGTGCAGGCGGTGCACGGCGACCCAATAAACCGGGCTTCCCTGAAGGGCCATGGTGCCAAAAATCGCCATCGTATATTCCAGCCACCTGGGCACTACGTACCCGCGATGGGTCAGCAAACGGTGGTAGGAAAGGCCGATCCCTATGTTTTGGGTCAGCACCCAGGTGACGGCAAACACCGCCAGGGCCGACCAGCGAAAGGCAAAGAAAGCCAGTAGTGCTCCCACGTGAAAGGCACCAAGGATCAAGGCAAAATCCCACTGGAATCTACCCTGATTCGGCTCCAGGGCCCGCTGTAATTCGGCAGCTTCTGTGGCCGCCGCTCCTGGGTTTAAAAGAGTCGCCATCGTTTCACTCCGCGTCCTTTTCGTAGGCTATGCGGCGCAAGCTCCCGCCGGTGTAAGAGTTGCGTAATACCTGTTGGGTTGTGATTGTCGGGAAATAGGTAATATACTGAATATGCGACCTCAGAGGTCGGAATTGCATCTGAAGGTTTAGCAGGAATGCTCAGGCTCACAAAAAAGGCGGATTACGGACTAATGGCATTGAAGTTCCTGGCCGAACGTCCCGACATGCCTTCGCTGAGTGCAAAAGATATTGCGGAAGCCTACGGCATTCCACCGCAACTGCTGGCCAAGATTTTGCAGCGGCTCACCAAGGCTGGGTTGTTACGCTCCCATGCCGGTACCAATGGCGGCTACGCCCTGTCGCGTGCGCCCGAGGACATAACGGCCTTTGAGGTAATTATCTCCATTGACGGGCCCCTCTTTATTACGTCCTGTGAAACCGGCCCCCGCGGTTGTGATCTAACAGATAGTTGCACGATCCGCGAGCCACTGCGCAAGGTGAACGAGAGCATTTCCGAGGTTTTAAAGGCAATTCGCGTATCGGACCTGTGTGAGCCTGAATCCAGCCGGAAATTCCACGGGAAAACGGTGGAATCCATACTGGTGAGCCTGGGCAACTAGAGAGATTTTGAGAATGTTAGAAGCAGGAGAGGTTTAATGAGCACCGTTGAGAATGCAGTCAAGGCGCCGGCAAACGTGAAACTGCCAATTTACATGGATGACCATGCGACGACACCGATGGATCCCCGGGTGCTCGAGGCAATGATTCCCTACTTCACGGGGAAATTCGGGAATGCAGCCAGCCGCAACCACTCTTTCGGATGGGAAGCTGAGCAAGGCGTGGAAAAAGCGCGCGAACAGGTGGCAAAGTTAATCGGCGCGACGGCCAAGGAGATCATCTTTACCTCGGGCGCGACGGAGAGTAACAACCTCGCCATCAAGGGGATCGCGGAGATGTACCGCGAGCGGGGCAATCACATCATTACCCAGGTAACCGAGCACAAAGCAGTCCTCGACTCCTGCAAGCGGCTGGAGAAGTACGGCTACCGCGTTACCTATCTACCGGTAAAAGCAGATGGCCTGATCGACCTGGAAGACCTTAAGCGAGCCATAGACGACAAGACCATCCTGGTCACCATCATGTTTGCCAACAATGAGATTGGCGTGATTCAGCCGATCGCGGAAATCGGCAAGCTCTGCCGCGAGCGCAATGTGATCTTCCATACCGATGCGGTGCAGGCGGTGGGCAAGATCCCGGTCGACGTCAACGCCATGAATATCGACTGCCTGTCGCTGACCGGGCACAAGATTTACGGTCCTAAAGGATGCGGCGCTTTGTATGTGCGTCGGCGCAATCCCAGGGTACAGATTTCAGCCCAGATCGACGGCGGCGGACACGAACGCGGCATGCGTTCGGGAACGCTCAACGTTCCCGGTATCGTCGGCCTCGGTAAGGCATGCGAGATCGCCGGCCAGGAGATGGCTGCGGAAGCAGAGCGGTTGGGCAAGCTCCGCGACAAGCTGAAGAACAAGCTGGAGTCAAACCTGGACTACGTTCACGTGAATGGTTCCATGGAACACCGCCTGCCTGCGAACCTGAACGTCAGCTTCGTCTATGTCGAAGGTGAGTCCTTGCTGATGGGCATTAATGATGTTGCGGTTTCAAGCGGATCTGCCTGCACCTCGGCGTCGCTTGAGCCATCTTATGTATTGAAGGCACTGGGACTGGGCGACGACGTGGCGCACAGTTCCATCCGGTTTGGTTTGGGCCGCTTTAACACTGAAGCCGAAGTAGATTACGTTGCAGACAAAGTGATCGATGTAGTGCAGAAACTTCGCGAGCTTTCGCCGCTTTACGAAATGGTCAAAGAAGGTATCGACATTTCGAAAATTGAATGGCAGGCGCACTAAAACCAGCTTTACGAGTTACTAAGGGAGATAGAAATGGCATACAGCGACAAGGTAATTGACCACTACAACAATCCGCGCAACGTCGGTCAGTTGGACAAGAGCCAGTCCGAAGTGGGTACGGGCCTCGTGGGCGCCCCGGAGTGCGGCGATGTGATGCGGCTGCAGATCAGGGTGAACCCGGAGACGCAGGTGATTGAAGAGGCGAAATTCAAAACCTTTGGTTGCGGTTCAGCCATCGCGTCCTCTTCGCTCGCCACGGAATGGGTTAAGGGCAAAACGGTCGCGGAAGCGATGCAGATCAAGAACACCGATATCGTGAAGGAACTGGCACTGCCGCCGGTTAAGATTCACTGCTCGGTGCTGGCGGAGGATGCAATCCGCGCTGCAATCGGCGACTGGAAGAAGAAGAATGGTGTAACAGAGTCGGCGGAAGTCACAGCTTCCGTGGCCAACTAAGCAAATGGATTTAGCCGTCCTCAACGCGGAAAACGCAGCGCCGAATCAAAAAGGCATTCAGGTGACCGAGCGTGCCCTGAAGCGGATTCGAGTCGCTATGGCCAAAGAAGGGGTCTCCCCTGAACAGGGGGGACTTCGTCTGGGCATCCAGGGCGGTGGCTGCTCGGGTCTTTCTTACAACATTCGCTTCGACTCTCAACCGCGGGAACGCGATCGTGTGTACAACTTTGAAGAGATTCGCGTCTTTGTCGATCCAAAGTCGTTTATCTACCTCCACGGCATGATTCTCGACTACGAAGAAACGCTGATGCGGCAGGGATTCAACTTCATCAATCCCCATTCAACCAAGTCTTGCGGTTGCGGGTCATCGTTTTCGGCGTAAACGCGCCCGGGTCTCTCCCGCTCTATGCAAATAGTTGAAAAAGTAAGTGTGCCGGCAAATTGCTGGTCCTGCGGGCAGGCAGTCGCCGGCGGACAGCCGTTTTGTTCTGGGTGCGGCAAGGTTCAACCTACGAAGCAGGCGGATTACTTCGCCATGTTCGGCCTGCAGCCTAAGCTCGATCTGGATGCGCAGGCATTGGAAAAGCAGTTTTACCGCTACAGCCGTAAGCTGCATCCCGACGTGCATGTCCGTGCCACACCACAGGAGCAGGAATGGAGCCTGGCGCAAGCTTCGCTGTTGAATGATGCGTACCGCACGTTGAAGAGTCCGCTCGATCGGACCAGGTACCTTCTCAAGCTCGAAGGGGTCCAATTCGAAGAGGACCACGGCACGAATCCAGCCAAGAATCCATCAGGGGTTCCTGCTGATCTGTTGGAAGAAGTTTTCGAGTTGAATATGCAACTCGAGGAGTTGCGCCAGAACCAGAAGATGGGCGAAGACGATCCGCAATTGCGCAAGGATCTGGAAGCAGCCAAGAACCAGTTCGCCGGGCAGCTCAGCACCCTTGATGAGCAGGTACGTTCCCGATGGGCCGCCTGGGACGAAGCGTGGGAACAAAACGATGAAGCCGGGAAAACCGCAGCCAAAGGCGCGATGACCACGTTGCTGCAGCGCCGCAGCTATCTGCAGAACCTGGTGCGCGACGTGGAACAGACCCTGGGAGGGTCATAGGAAATGGCGGATGAGCGCGTAGTTGGGATTGATTTGGGCACCACCAATTCGTTAGTCGCCTTCATGCAGGGTGATAAGCCCGTGGTCATCCCTGGAGAGGATGGGCTGAACCTGGTGCCATCAGTAGTGGCGTTAGGCGCGGGTCGAAGCATGTTGGTTGGCAATGGAGCCCGGCCGATACTATTGAGCGCTCCGGAACGGGCCATCTACTCCGTAAAGCGCCTTATGGGCCGCGGCGTAGAAGATGTAACCGAAGAGTTGAAGTTCTTTCCTTTTCGGCTGGTCGAAGACATCCAGCCCGGCGAGGTGCTGCGAATCAAGTTAGGTGAGACGGAGTTTACCCCTCCTGAAATCTCCGCTCACATTCTGCGCCAGCTCAAGCGCAATGCCGAGCGCTACTTTGGCGGGCCGGTGACCCAGGCGGTTATCACCGTGCCCGCTTATTTCAATGATGCCCAGCGCCAGGCGACCAAGGATGCGGGCCGCATGGCCGGGCTCGAAGTGCTTCGCCTGGTCAACGAGCCCACAGCGGCCGCCCTGGCTTACGGGTTGGACCGCCAAAAAGAAGGCATCATCGCGGTTTACGATTTCGGTGGTGGAACTTTTGATATCTCGATCCTTAAGCTGCATGAAGGAATTTTTGAAGTCATCGCCACCAATGGCGACACGCATCTGGGCGGCGACGACATTGACAACCTGTTGATCGCGATTGCGCTGGACGACATCGCGGGTGATGCGGGGACCGACCTGCGCCATGATGCGGAGGCGATTCAGGCCATTCGTAAGGCTGTGATCGAAGCTAAGATCGCGCTTTCGTCGCAGTCAGTGACACAAATCGATGTCAAGCTTCCCAAAGGCGGTCATTATCGGAGGGAACTGTCGCGTGACCAGTTCGAACAGCTCATTCAACCGGTGGTTGCCCGTACCATGACGCCCTGTCGGGACGCGCTGCGTGATGCCCACCTCACACCCGATGAAATCGATGAGGTCGTGCTGGTGGGCGGCTCGACGCGTATTCCGCTGGTGCAACGGTTGGTCAGCGAGGTTTTTGAATTACCGCGCCGCGGTAAAGCTCCGCGCACCGAGCTGAACCCCGACGAGGTCGTGGCTCTGGGCGCCGCGGTGCAGGCGAATATCCTGGGCGGCGGATCGAAGGCCACCGAGGATATGCTGTTGCTGGATGTGACCCCGTTGTCCCTGGGCATCGAAGCTCTGGGCGGCGTCGTGGCCAAAATCATTCAGCGCAACTCCACCATCCCTGCCTCTGCCTCTGAATCGTTCACCACCGGGGTGGATGGGCAGACCAATGTTGCGATTCATGTGCTGCAAGGGGAACGCGAGATGGCCAAGGACTGCCGCTCGCTGGCGCGCTTCGACCTGAAAGGGATCCCGCCCATGAGCGCGGGGTTGCCGCGTATTGAGGTCAAGTTCCTCATCGACGCCAACGGCATTCTGCATGTTTCTGCCCTGGAGCAGCGCAGCGGCAAACAGGCGGAAGTGTCGGTGAAGCCGGCGTACGGGCTGACCGATGAGCAGGTGGAGTCGATGATTCTGGAATCCTTTGATCACGCTGAAGAAGATATTCATCTGCGGCAGCTGGTCGAAGCGAGAAATGAAGCAGACACGATTCTGAGCGCGGTGGAAAAAGCTCCTTCGCATCCGGCCTGGCGGCTGCTCGAACCGGACGAACGGGCTGAAATCAGCTCTCTGAGCGCTGAGCTGACCGTCCTTAAGCAGGGCGATGATTTGCAGGCCCTGCGCGCTGCAACGGAAGCCCTGGACAAAGCCACTCACCGCTTTGCGGAACTGATGATGGATGCCGCTGTTACCAGCGCGATCAAGGGCCAGACAATGCAGTCGGCGGACGATAAGCTGGGCCAGGGGCCCACTGCGCCGCACCCGATTGCGCAAGCCGAGTTCATGGAAAGAAAGTAAGCAATGAATGACAATATGGTTCGCGTAACATTTCTCCCCGAGGGCCGCACGGTTGAATTTGAATACGGCGGGCTGCCCTACGGTCATCATGGAAAGCCGATGTCGTTTCTCGACGTGGCAGAGCATTTCGATATTTTTCTTGACCATGCCTGTGGCGGTTCCTGCGCTTGTACCACCTGTCACTTGTGGATCAAGGATGGCAGCGATGAGCTTTCGCCGGCGGATGACGATGAGTTGGATCGACTGGATATGGCGGCGGATTTGCAACTGAATTCACGCCTGGGCTGCCAGGCGGTGATCACCGGGCCGGGCAATTACGTAGTGGAGATCCCGAAGTGGAATCGCAACTATGTCTCCGAGGGAAAGCCGTTGAGCCTCTCGGAAGACAAGTGAGGGCTAACGATGGCGCGTGAGATTACCTGGAGTGATGCGGAAGAAATCGGTATTCAGCTGCAGGAAAAGTATCCAGATCTGGATCCATTTACTGTTCGCTTCACCGATCTGCACAAATACGTAACTGAGCTGGAAGGCTTTGCGGATGATCCGGCGAAGTCGAACGAGTCAAAGCTCGAGGCCATTCAAATGGCATGGCACGAGGAATATAAAGACGCGCAGTAGCAAACCGCAGGTCCCTCCACTGCGCTTCGCTCCGGTCGGGATGACAATTCGGTGGCTGGGTCAATTCTTTTCCTCTGGAGCTCTTGCGCCCACAACAGAGTTGTCATCCCGACCGGAGCGAAGCGCAGTGGAGGGACCTGCGGTTTTTCCCCGGGCGCACGCCCTCTTTGCCTGGGCTTTTGCCAGGTAAGTGTAGCTCTAGACGCCTATCGCCCGCGGCATACGGGCAAGCTCCGCATCAGTCGAGGCATCAGGAACAGAACAGCCTGGAGTGATGATGTACTTGCTTCCCGCCTGTTCCCGGGCCGACTTCCATTGCTGACGAATTTCTTCGGTAGTCAGCCGATCAAAGTCCACTTCATCCACTCCACCGGCGATCGCTTGCGGGTAGGATTTGCGGACCTCCGCGATGGGAATGCCGCTGGTCTTGACGGAGTAATTGATGACTGGGGCCTGAAAGTCCTGGAATTGGTTGAGGTAGGGTCTCTCCAGCGAATGCAGATGCAGCAGAGTTAATTTGCTGCCGGCCAGAGCTGCGAGAACGCGTTTGTCATAGGGGCGGCTGTAGCGCTCATAATCGGAGACGGATCCGAACTTGCTGGTGGCGTTGAAAATGCTGACCAACGTTCCTGAGCAGCCAATCTCCTGGGAACTCCTAATATGGTTGATGGTCGACTGAGTGATGGCTTCCATCGCCTGCTCCCAGGCCGCAGTATTCTCCTTTTGAAAGCTGTGGAGAGCGTTGATTACGTCACTCCGGTCCTCTGCATCTTTTTTCCCGGCAAATTCCGGCTCGGCGGCCAGCAGCAACATCGCTGTCATGTACGGGCCATAGAGCGTGTCCACAAAATACGCATCTCCCTGCAAGCCGTCGCGCACCAGTTCGAGGGTGCGTAGTTGCTCCGGATAAGGTGTTTTCAACGGCTTCAACTCGTACCACTTGCCGGTAGTAGAACGCGGATAATCAAAGTCGTTCATGACTTTGACAAAGTCAGTGTTGTAGCTGTGATGGAAGGCAAGATGGTCCTGGGCCTCGAGTTGTGCGGTAGGACGTTTGTAGTGATGCCAAAGGCTGAACGGGGGGCGGTCCACATCCTCTCCGCGCAAGGCACGGTCAACGCGTTCTTTGTGGGTAAGAGGGGTGGACGATCCGAACGCCCTCGTCGCGGTTGCTGCTGCCATTGCGGAAAGGAATTGCCGTCGGTTCAACAAGCGTGGCTCCTTTAAAGCAGTTTCGCAATTACTGTACTCTGGCAAAGATCGCGAGGAGTGGTTTTCCTTGAGAGAAAACCACGACAGGGCCTGTCGCTTCGGTTTACACCAATTGCGAAACTCCTTTAGCGCCAGTCAAAGGCATCGCGGAAGAGTTCCATCTCCGCATGCTGCTGAGCGTCGTAATAGATTGACATAACGTCGAAGCGAACCTGGTCTGGTTCCACCGGCAGCGCATGAAGGTATTGGCGCGCCATGCGGCGGAGTAAGCGAGTCTTGTCTTCGTCGATTGCGGATTCCGCAGTGGCAACGTTGCGGCTGGTGCGGGTCTTCACTTCAATAAAACACAGCGTATTGTTTTCCCAGGCTACCAGGTCCAGGTCACCCTTCGCCTTGGCGCTGCGCCAATCACGCGCCACGACCGTGTAACCGCGGCGGCGCAAGTAAAAGAACGCTGCCTCCTCTCCGCGGCGCCCAAGTTCCAGATGCGCCGGGCTATTGGCTCGTCTCCCCAGGCGAACGGCCAGGTAGTCACTGGCGTGAACAAATTTCTCAAGCAGGCGCAGAGCGACCATGCGCTCCATTGTGTCACGATTACTTAGTTCCGGTACCAACCCTCCCAATCCATGGGCTGGAACCGCGGCAGTCGAAAGCGGTTGGAAGACCGGGTTACCAGCCCGCCGCGCCCTGCAAGTCACCCTTTAATAAGATGGAGGCATGGAACTCCGATACCCGCCGCCGGCGCATGGTAAAGCGAAGCATCCGTTGGAAAGAAAAGGCGTCCCGGTAAACGGGCTAGACTACTGACAGCGAATCAACGTGAAAACCCCCATCACCATTTCGAAAGAAGACTATCTCAAGGCCGTTCTCGAAGCAGAGAGCGAAGGGCAGGAAGTCATTCCCGCAACCTTGGCGCACTGGCTCTCGGTTTCACCACCCGCGGTCACCATGGCCATCAAGCGCTTGCGGCGTGACGGATACCTCGAGGTCAAACCAGATGGCATTGTGCGACTGACACCCAAGGGCAAAGAAACGGCGTACCGCACCGCGCTGCGTCACCATCTGATCGAGCGCATGTTGGCGGAAATGTTCGGCATGGAATGGTACGAGGTACACGATGAGGCGGAGCGTTTGGAACACGCCGTGTCCCCTGCCTTCGAAGCCAAGCTGCTGGAAAGACTAGGTGCGAAGGGAACCTGCCCGCACGGCAACTGGGTGTTACCGGAAAGCCCGGAGCAACGTAGTAAACGTGGAATGGTGCTTCTTTCCGAAGCCCGCGAAGACACTGGGTACACCGTGGTGAGCCTCTACGAACGCGATCCAAAGCTCCTGCTTTTTTTGCACCAGGCGGGCATTGCGCCGGGCGGCCGGGTGAGCGTCCTCAGAAGGAACTACGACCAGACGATCTCGATCGAGACCGATGCTGGCCACACCACGATGGGGCATCCGGCCGCAGAAAAGGTTTGGGTTAAGCGAAAGCCCGGGAAAACGTGACGCCGGATTCGATCTAAAATGACAGTGTAGGGTGTGACCCGATGGTTTAATTCGGGATTCCCAAAGTAATGGAATGACGCAGAGTTGTCGCATTGTGAACGTTAGTCATTGAGGTAGCCTCGATGCGAATGAGGAATCTTTCCTTTATCTGGTTCGTGGGCGCGGTGGTCTGGTGGATCGATGCGGCGGTCGCCGTCCACTATCGCAATAAGCCGCACGCGGTGCTGGCGCTGGCGGTTGCCTGTGTCTTCTTCGCCGCGGGTGTCATGTGGGTCAAGAGCACCGAAAAGCGCTGAAGCAAATCGGTCATAGAAAATGACCAGCCTCGCTGTGCTTTCGTTGCGCCGGGGAAAATGGCCCGATGCATCAGAAATTTTGGTAACGCGCCTCGCTGAGATCCAGTTCGTGCTCGATGGTTCGCAACAACTCATCATTGATTCTGTCTTCATTGCGCAGCATGACGGCCGTTGAGCGTTCGAGTGCGCGCAGTTCCTGGGCCAGGTTGCGTTCATAGCGCGCAAGGGCGATCTCCCGTTCCGGCTTCATCTCTACGTCTCCGGCTTCGATCAGGGTCGTGCGAGCCTGGTAGTGGCGGATCATGTCCTCATAAATTGCTGCGTGGCCGGACTTTGCCTGCCGTGACAAATTCTTGAGGTAATCCAGAACAGTCTTCAAAATAAGCAGCCGCGCTTGCTGTTCCTCGAGATTGCTGGAGCCCACGGCGAGTCCCAGCTTTCTGATCACCGCCGGGAGCGTGAGGCCCTGCAGAACCAGGGTGGCGAAGATCACGCAAAAAGTGAGATAGATGATGAGGTCCCGCTGCGGGAAAGGATCGCCATTCTGCAGCACGGTGGGAAGAGAGATGGCGGCGGCCAGGGCCAGCACTCCGCGCATCCCCGTCCAGGCCACGATGAAGATCTGTTTGCTGTTGGGACGTGGATCTGTCTGATGCAGAAGATGGCGCCGGATCCATGAGGCGATGATCGCGCCAGGGTAGACCCAGAGGATCCTCAGCGCCACCACCAAAATCGCGAAGGAGACCCCGTAGCGGAACAATTGCCCAGCGGAAAGCTCGTGGATGCCACTCAGGATGAATCGCAACTGCAAACCCATGAGAATGAAGACGAGGCCATTGAGCCCAAATTCCAGCGTCTTCCACACCGCTGTGCTCTCCAGACGAGCGTTGATTGATAAGACCTCGGAATTCTTGCGGCCCATATAGAGGCCGCAGACCACAACTGCGAGCACGCCGGATGCGTGAATGCCTTCGGCGGCAAGATAAGCCAAATACGGGGTGGCGAGGGACAAAGTTATTTCGACTGGCGAGTCTGTGATGTTGCGCGAAGCCCGGTAAATGACGAAGGCGGCAAAGAGTCCAACCGCCAGTCCACCGGCTACCAGCCAGCCCAGTTCCAACATGGCGAGTCCAGGTCCAGGCCGGCGCCCGGCAACCACCAGGGCAACAGCAAACTGCAGAGCAAGCAGCCCGCTGGCATCGTTTACCAGGCTCTCTCCTTCGAGAACGTCGACGATCCGCCGGGGCAGGCCAAGACGTTTGGCGATTGCCGTGGCGGCGATGGCATCGGTGGTCGACACCACCGCTCCGAGGACGGCCCCAAGCCGATAGTCGAACCCTGGGATAAGCCAGTGGGTGCCCACCGCAATCCCGAACACGGTAAATCCCACCAATCCAAAGGCCAGCATCAGAATGCTGACGATGTTGTGGTGAAAGTCTCGCCATGAAGTATTGAACCCCCCGATGTAGAGCAGGGGAGGGAGAACAACCAGGAAGACCACGTCAGGATTCAACGCGATCCTGGGCAGACGCGGGAACAGGCAAAGAACCACGCCGCCCAAAAAGAGGACGATGGGATAGGGAACTTTGAAACGTTGCGCAAGCGTAGTGAGCCCAGCGACCAGGAGCACAAGAAAAAGAAGAATGAGCTCGAGGTGGTGAATACCAACGGCCTGCACAGGGCGCTCTCCAGGAACAGATTAAAAGGAACAGATTCGACCCGCGGCAAAGGAAAACCGCAGATTCCTCCCTAGCTTACTGGAGAGATCTGCGGTTCTTGTTCAATGTCTAGCGAACCCGTTAGACAGTTGACGCGGCAAAGCTGGCTGCCTGGGCATGCTCTTGCTCTGTCTGCGTAAGGCACTCCTCGAGGATGTCGAGGCCGATGGTAGCTTCCTGTTGGTTGACGATGAGCGGCGGCGCCAATCGCAGCGAGGTTTCCCCGCAGCCGAGTAGCAGAAGTCCCCGTTCGAAGGCCAGGGAGACGATTCGATCGCGGAGTACGGGGGCGGGTTCGCGGGTCTGCTGGCTCTTGACGATCTCAATGCCGATCATCAAGCCTCTGCCTCGCACGTCACCCACGATCGGATGCCTGGCTTGCCAGCCGCGCAAGCGGGCAAAGAAGGCCTCTCCCATGCTGGCTGCATTGGCGATGCCTTCGCGTTCCAGTACATCCATGGTGGCCAAGGCCGCCGCGATGGCTACCGGGTTGCCGCCGAAGGTCGAGGCGTGGGAGCCCGGGACCCAGTTCATCAGCTCGGCGCGCGCCATGCAAATCCCCAGAGGCATCCCGGAGGCAATCCCTTTGGCCATGCAAACGATGTCGGGCTGTACCCCGGAGTGCTCGACCGCCCACCACTTGCCGGTCCGTCCGGCTCCCGATTGCACCTCATCGACAACCAGCAGAATGCCATGCTTGTCGCAGATCCGGCGCAGTTCCTGCATGAAGATGTCGGGCGCGACCACGTAGCCCCCTTCGCCCTGGATAGGCTCCACAAAGATAGCGGCGACCTCCTCGGGGGGCAGTGTGGTTTTGAAGAGCTTTTCTTCGATGTAGCGGGCGCATCCCAGGGCGAAGCGCTCCTCATCTTGTGGTCCGCCGCTACAGCCGCGGTAGGCATAGGGAAAGCGGACATGGGTGACGCCGGGAACCAGCGGGGCAAAACGGCGCCGTTGTTGAGGCTTGGACGCGGTGAGCGACAGGGCGCCCATGGTCCGGCCGTGAAAGGCTCCGAAGAAGGCAATGACGTTTTGCCGCCCGGTATGATACCGGGCTAATTTGAGGGCGCACTCGATGGCTTCGGCGCCGGAATTCCCATAGTAGAAGCGATGCGGTCCGGGCATGGGCGCGACGGCAGACAGACGCTCCGCCAGTGTCACCATATGTTCGTAGTAGAAATCGGTGCCGGAGATGTGGATCAACTCCGCAGCCTGCTTTTGGATGGCAGCAACCACTTCGGGATGGCAGTGCCCGGTCGACACCACCGCGATGCCGGCAGCAAAATCGAGGAACTCATTTCCATCTACATCCTCGACACGCACCCCGCGGCCACGTTTGGCCACCATGGGATAGGAGCGGGTATAGCTTGGGGATACATAGCGATCGTCGCCGGCGATGATCGCGCTGGCTTTCGGACCGGGCAGCGGACCGAGAATTTTCGGACCGTATTGGGCAAAAATGGAGCTGCTCACCTGACCATTATTCTGCATGATGCTTCTCTGCTTTCTCGGCGTTCTACAAAGGCGAGTCAATCAACCGCGGGGCGGTCGGAGGCAGGGCAGAGCTTCGGCGGAGGAAAAACTAGTCGCCGCCGAAGAGACTAGGTCGAGTGCCTGCGGGGATTACGCTAAGTTGAGCGCGTTGTACAGGAGCGAAACTGCGGACCGAATTTTGGCGTTCCACCGGCATCCCCAGCTCCCCTTACACCCTAAGGTTACCACGCCAGGCGAGCGGCTCCATGCGGACGAGCATCAAGTGGGTGGTCCAGGTCTCGCTTTTGAACCTGGGTTTCTCGTGGAAAAGGGTCCTCGCCGGAACACCCAGGTCTCAAAAGCGAGACTTGGGCCACCCACTTAAAGTCTGGAGGTTGAAGTCACTTCTGACTGGGTTGCGGCTTTACTTCCGCTTCCAGCGGGCGCCGTCTTTGGAGTCCTCGATCAGGATACCCAGCGCGGCTAATTGGTTGCGAATGCTGTCACTGCGGGCGAAATTACGGCTCTTACGAGCCTGCTCCCGTTCTGCCAGGAGTGCATCAATCTGCTCGTCCGTCAGCGAGTACGCCGCCACCAGTTCTGGTGCCGCCTGGTCGCTCCGGCCCTCGTCCTGGGCCCATTGCAGGGCGGCACGCGCTATTTCCGCATCGCGATCCTCGAGGATGGCAAAAACCTCATCAAACCGCCGCAGCACCTCCACAATAGCCGCAACGTTGCCGGTGTAAAGCTTGCCTTGGTTGGCAGCGACATTTCCGCTGCGAACCAACTCAAAAATAGCCGCGCGGGCTTCCGAGGTATTCAGGTCGTCTGCCAACGCAGCGCAAAAGTCCTGCTGGGCCTTTGCCGTCAGCGCTTCGAGCTCCACATTCAACCCCGCCGGCCAAGCACCCCCGCGTATCCTTTGGGCAAAGGTGCGTATCCGCTCTACCGCGCTGGCCGATTCCGTCAGACCTTCCAAAGTGAAGTTCATGGGGTGCCGGTAAGGAACCGATATCAGCAGAAAGCGGATCGCCGACGGCTTGTACCCTTTGAGCAGCAAGTCCCTCAGGGTGAAAAAGTTACCCTCGGACTTCGACATTTTGCGACCATCCACCAACAGAAACTTAACGTGCATCCAGTGAAAGGCGAAGGTCTTGCCGGTAGCCGATTCAGACTGGGCAATCTCGTTCTCGTGGTGGGGAAACATCAGGTCCTCGCCGCCGGCGTGCAGGTCCAGGGTATCGCCCAGGTACCTGAGGGCCATAGCGGAGCACTCAATATGCCAGCCCGGCCGGCCGGTACCCAGCGGGGTGTCCCAGGAAGTTTCTCCCGGCTTGGCGGCTTTCCACAGGGCGAAGTCGCGGGCCGAATCCTTATCGTATTCGTCCAGGTCCACCCGGGCGCCGTCGCTGATGGAGGAGAAATCCTTCTTCGACAGCTTGCCGTATTCCGGAAAACCGGCGATGCGGAAATACCAGGAGCCGTCCGGGGCCTGGTAGGCGAGATCCCTGGCGGCCAATCGTTGAATCAGAGAGACCATCTGTTCGATGTTCTCCGTGGCCCGGGCGATGATCTCGGGGCGCTGGCAGCCGAGCGCGTCCAAGTCCTGGAAGAACGCCAGCTCATATTTTTTGGTGTATTCCCCGATGGGCATATGGGCGGCCGCGGCATTGCGGATGATCTTGTCGTCGACGTCCGTTATGTTCATGACCTGCTCGATCTTGTGGCCCTCGAGCTTCCAGAACCGGCGAAGGACGTCCAGCTGCAGAAAGGTACGAAAATTGCCGATGTGCCCGTAGTCGTAGACCGTCGGTCCACAAACGTACACGCGCAGCGTCTCACTATCAGAAGGTTCAAGGTCTTCGACAGTATTAGAGAGTGTGTTGAAGAGGCGGACGGTCATCCGGGCAGGGAATTACCTGAACCTCATGGTAGCTTTTAGAGCGGCTATCGTCCACCCGGGCAGTTGGTTTGGAACCCAGGATGCATACCAGCTAGGAAAGCAACCGTTTTACCTCGGAAATGGACTTGCCTTTCCAATGGCGGTTGAAGTTTTCGAGCGAACAGAGACTCACGCTGAGCATTTGGTCTACGTAGAGCGTTCCTGCAAGATGACCGATTTCGTGCTGAAGGATGCGGGCGTGCCAGCCGGAAGCGCGAATCACTTTTTGCTGCCCCTGGGCATTGAGACACTCGACTTTGACTTTGCGTGCGCGGGGCACCAGGGCTACCAGGCCGGGCAGGCTCAGGCAGCCCTCGAAAAACTCGATCTCGACGGGTGACTCGAGCGTTAGTACCGGGTTGATGATGACTTCAAAAGCCACCGGTTTACGCTCCCGCTCAGCCAGCATCTCCCGAGTGAGGTCCTTCATATACTCTTCGCGGTCTTCGATCACCGCGAGCTGGATGGGCAATCCGATCTGGGGCGCGGCCAAGCCCACGCCCGGGGCGTCGTGCATGGTTTCCCGCATGGAGGCGATCAGTTCCTGAGTGCTGGGGAGCAGGATTTCTTCCGGGCGCAGCGGTCTGGCGCGCTGGCGCAGGACAGGATCGCCGGCCGCTCTGATCTTAAGGATCATTTCGTACCCAAGGCCAATGATGCGTCGGCGGTCAGGTCCAGGGCCGCGAATCCGCCTGCCAGGTATTTCTGCCAGGCGGCGGCCGCGATCATCGCTGCGTTGTCAGTAGAGAGAGCGACCGTGGGGAAAGCAATTGGCAGGCCCCGCCGACCGGCTTCCTCGGTGAACCGCGCCCGCAGTTCACGGTTGGCGGCGACTCCCCCGGAAGCCAGGACGCTTTCCGCTCCCAGCACTTCGGCTGCCTGGAAGGTCTTACGCTTGAGATCTTCAACCACCGCTCGCTGGAAGGATGCGATCAGTCCCAACGTCCGGGCATCGCATAACGGCAGGGCGTCGTTGGGTTCGGCCAGGGGAATGGCAGCCAGAGCCTCCCGCCGCCGCTCAATCGAGGGGTAAAGGTCATGAATCTGGACAAAACGCAGCACCGCGGTCTTGATACCGCTGAAGGAGAAGGCGAATCGAGCCAGCGGAGCATCCGGTCGATGCACCTTCTGTTTGACTTGGGTAAGGCTAAAGGCCACTGCGGCCGGATCTCCGTGAGCGGCCAGCGCATCGATCCAAGGACCACCCGGGTAGCCCAGTCCGAGCAGCTTGGCGACTTTGTCGAAGGCTTCCCCGGCTGCATCGTCGAGCGTAGCCCCAACATTGCGATAGGTTCCTTGCTCGATTAAATAGAGATGGGTATGGCCGCCGGAAACGACAAGTGCCAGAGAGCGGGCCTTGCCCAGCTCACTGTGGGCCATCAGGACGGCGTGAATGTGACCTTCCAGGTGGTTGACGGCGAGCAGAGGTTTGTTGAGGGCGAAGGCCAGAGACTTGGCGTAAGCAACTCCAACCAGTAATGCTCCGGCCAGGCCGGGTCCCTCGGTGACCGCAATGGCGTCAAGATCCTGGAAGCCGATGCCGGCCTTGTCCAGGGCCGCCCGCACGACTGGAACGATATTGCGCAGATGTTCCCGCGAGGCGAGTTCCGGAACGACTCCGCCATAGGGCGCATGGATCGCGATCTGCGAAGCCACGATGTTGGAAAGGATGCGATGCCCGCCCTCGACCACCGCAGCCGCAGTCTCGTCACAGGAACTCTCAATGGCAAGAATCAGGCCGTTCGTATGGCTCACCTTTCTATAGTAGTAGGTATGGGAGCGAATGCAGCGCGGGATGCGGCAGCGGAGATCGTCACCCGGCTGCGCGCCGCCGGGCACCAGGCTTACTTCGTGGGCGGCTGCGTGCGGGACTTGTTGATGGGCCACGAGCCGAAGGATTTCGACGTCGCCACCAGCGCTCTGCCGGATCAGGTACTGACGTTGTTTGAGAAGACTTTTTCCGTTGGAGCTCACTTTGGCGTCGTGCTGGTCTCGAGCGGCGAAATTGTCACCGAGGTGGCGACATTTCGCAGTGACGGGGCCTATTCCGACGGCAGACATCCGGATGTGGTGCGGTTCTCAACCAGCCCGGAAGAGGATGTGAAGCGCCGCGACTTCACTATCAACGGCATGATGCTGGACCCGGGCAACGACTCTGTTCTGGATTTCGTCGGTGGCAAAAAAGACCTGGAACTGGGCCTGGTGCGCGCGATCGGCGACCCCAGGCAACGCTTCACTGAGGACAAACTGCGAATGTTGCGAGGTGTTCGCTTTGCTTCGCGCTTCGCATTTGATCTGGAGCCGGCCACGGAGAGAGCCATTGAGCAGCTGGCGCCCTTCGTGAACCAGGTGAGTCGCGAGCGAGTGCGGGACGAACTGACTCTGATGCTCACCGAGGGCCGAGCGCGTCGCGCGTTCGAATTGTTGGATTCGACCGGACTTTTGGCTCAGGTGCTTCCTGAGGTGGTCAGAATGAAGGGAATAGAGCAGCCCCCTCAATACCATCCGGAGGGCGATGTTTGGGTGCACACCCTGATGTTGCTTGCTGGGCTGTCTGCGGGGTGTCCGGCGCCTCTGGCCTGGGCCGCTTTGCTGCACGATGTGGGCAAACCAGCTACTTTTCGTGTAGCGCCCGCCCGGATACGCTTCGACGGACACGTGGAAGCCGGGGTGCGTATTGCCGAGGAAATTTGCCGCCGTTTGCGCCTTCCCAATCACGAGACGGAGCAGATCCTCTCGCTGATCGCCAATCACATGCGCTTTGCGGATGTAAGAAAGATGAAGGAGTCGACGCTCAAGCGATTTTTCCGCCTGAAGGAATTTGATCAGCACTTAGCTTTGCACCGGCTTGACTGCCAGGCGAGTCATGGATCTCTCGAGTTATATGACTTCGCGCGAGAGCGGTTTGAGACCTTACCGGTAGAGCAGGTTCGTCCGTCCCTACTGCTGACCGGAAAGGACCTCATCGAAGCCGGATACAGGCCCGGGCCGCAGTTCAGCGCGATGCTCACGATGGCAGAAGATGCGCAGCTCGACAGAACAATCCATAGTAGGGATGAGGCGTTAGCGCTTGTTGAGAAACACTGGCCAAGGTCGTAAAAGCCCCGGAGCGGTGATGAAACGGGCTTTTGGGCTCTATCCCCGCCACCAAAGCCGGGTGCCCCACACCTCGCTCGTTTTTCGCGAGATGTGGGATACCGCAGGCCTCACTCTCAAGCCTGTAGCGGACCTAGCAGCCCTGGACAGTCCGACCAAACTTATTTCTGGGTGTGCTCGAAGCGCTTGTTGACCTCGTCCCAGTTCACCGTGTTCCACCAGGCCGCGAGATAATCCGGCCGCCTGTTTTGGTATTTGAGATAGTAGGCATGCTCCCATACGTCGTTTCCGAGAATGGGGTACAGCCCCTGGCTGATGGGATTGTCCTGATTCGGCGAAGTGACCACCTTCAGCTTTCCGCCTTCGAAAACCAGCCAACCCCAGCCGGAGCCAAATTGCTTGGCGGTGGTTTCATTGAAGAGCTTTTTGAAATCCGCAAAGCTGCCAAAGTCTTTCTTGATCTGGTCCCCAATTTTGCCCGTGGGGTCACCGCCTCCACCGGGCTTCATGATGGTCCAGAACATGGAGTGGTTCACATGGCCACCGCCATTGTTCCGCACTACGGCGCGCACGTCTTCGGGAACCGTGCTCAGGTTGCGCAGCAGGTCTTCCGGGGTGTGTTTGCCCAGTTCCGGATGCTTGTCCACCGCGCCGTTCAGGTTGTTCACGTAAGCGGCGTGATGCTTGTCATGATGCAACTTCATGGTTTCGGTGTCGATGTGCGGTTCAAGCGCAGCATAGTCGTAGGGAAGTGGTGGCAGTTCGTAAGCCAAAATATCCTCCTGGAATTCGTCCCGGATCGGGGGTGTTGCGGTTAGGGAAAGCACTCGCAGGCAAAAGCGTCTGGCGCAACGGCTGCGCCTCATTGCCCTCACCAATATTGCGTCTCCAGCCTATGGGATGCAAATCGGACCGGTTCAGGTGCGTGGAATACGTCCAGTTACCAGTCAAGTCCCCCACCTTAAGGGGATATCGATCAAGAATCGCGGGTTTACACTCAAAATAGTGGCGCTATGCCGCGGCATCGACGCATTCAACTACTAGCTATACGGTTTTGAGATTAAATTTGCATTGACCCGGACACGACTAACCCGCAGACAGCTTCTACGTCAGGCGGGCGCTACCGGAGCGCTCGCCTTCGGCACTTCAGGTTTAGCTGTCGCCGACGGCCTACAGGATCGCCCTGCCCAGGCGTCCACCGCCGGCGCGGCTGCCCCCAAAACGGAAAGCCAGGCAGCAGAAAAGTACGCTCACCCTCCCGGCGTCTTCATCAACCGGCCGCTCACCCAGGTCTCCAAGATGGCGGATGCCCTCCTGGACGACATGTTGGGCCGCAACAGCGACTTCTTCTTCAACGAAGCCAGTCCCAGGAGCGGCCTGGTGCGCGACCGGGCGCCCGTTGTGGGCCGATCCCTGAGCCGGGTGGCCAGCATTGCGTCCACAGGCTTTGGCTTGAGCGCCTTATGCATCGCCGCAAAATACAACTACCTCCGCCCTCTGGATTGCGAGCAAAGGGTAGAGAAAACCCTGGCCTTCCTGCTGGAAGAGTGTCCCCACGAACACGGCTTCCTCTACCACTTCATTGACATCGATAGCGGGCAGCGGCTCTTTGGCAGCGAATTGTCGTCCATCGATACGGCACTGTTACTTTGCGGAGTGCTGCACTGCCGCCAGTTTTTTAACGGCAACACCCGCATCGAAGCCCTGGCAACCACTTTCTACCGCCGCATTGACTGGCAATGGATGATGAACGGCGGCGACACTCTCTCCATGGGCTGGCTGCCCGACCAGGGTTTCCTCAAGAACCGGTGGGATATCTATTCCGAACTGACCACCATGTACCTGCTGGCAATCGGCTCACCCACGCACCCGGTTCCCCCGGAAGCATGGGAATCGGTGCAAAGACCGGTTGTCTCGTACGGGGGGATCGATTACATCAGCGGCGCGGCGCCCCTTTTTATTCATCAGTATCCACAAGCGTGGGTCGACTACCGCAATCAGCGGGACCGCCACGCCAACTACTTCACCAATTCGATTGCCGCCACCCGGGCGCACCAGCTCTGGTGCCTGGTGCAGGGGCAGAAATTCCCCTGGATCGATCAGGATATGTGGGGCATCTCTGCCTCCGATTCTCGCCAGGGCTATCGCGTTTGGGGTGGCCCGCCGTCGATCGGGCCTCTCGATGGGACGCTGGTGCCCTGCGCCGCCGCTGGATCTCTCGCCTTCCTGCCCGCAGAATGTTCTCACGTCTTATTAACGATGAGGGACCGATTTGGCGATAAGCTTTACGGACGCTATGGTTTCGCCGATGCCTTCCAGCCAAAAGCCGGGTGGTACGGTGAAGACGTGATTGGGATCGACGTGGGAATCGGCATGCTCATGGCAGAGAACCTGCGCAGCGGTTTTGTGTGGGAATGCTTCATGAAAAATCGCGAGATTACCCACGCCATGCGAGAAGTCGCTTTCCATCCTGATCCCGACGCCAATACCCAGGTCCTCTGACTCGGCGTAGTTGGGGGTTTATTTAGAAGTCCTTTGTAACTTCGCGCGCATCCATCCGTCAGGTAAGCACAAGAATTTCGGAGAAGAGTAAGACGATGACGGACCAGGCTTCCAGCTATCGCTGGATCGAGGGGCAAGGTGCTGCGTTCGGAGCACCCGGAGCTGAGCCGCGCTGGACCTCGGCAAGAAAAGACGCGGTGGGTATGGCTTACTCCGCTGCCAGCCGCATCTGGTACACGATCTCACACGGCATTTTGAACGAAATCTACTACCCCACCATCGACCGCCCGCAGACCAGGGACATGGAATTCCTGCTCACCGATGGACGGACCTTCGTCCATGAAGAGAAGCGTGACCTGGAGCGGACTTTCGAGTACATCGATGCCGCTGCAGCAGCGGTCCGCCTCACCAATTCCGATCCCCAGGGCCGTTACAAAATAATCAAGGAGATCATCACCGATCCGCACCATGCCGTAGTGCTGATGCGGGTGCGGATCGAAGGCGACGAGGTGTTGTTGTCGCGAATGAAGGCCTATGCCATGCTGGCGCCCCACCTGGATGTGGGGGGAGCAGACAATTCGGGCTTTGTGATGGATCTGGCCGGCAAACGCGTCCTGTTGGCCTCGAAGAACGGCCTTTCCCTGGTCATGGCGGCGAGTTGCGGATTTAGCCGCGCCAGCTGTGGCTATGTAGGCAGCAGTGACGGCTGGCAAGACCTGATGGATAACTTCTCCATGGACTGGGAATTCGGCTCGGCGCCCAACGGCAACATCGCGCTGACCGGCGAGATTGACATCAGCGTGCAGCGTGAATTCGTGGTGGCGATCTCGTTGGGCGAAGGGCATCACGCCGCCCTGACCGCGGCACTGGGAGCCCTGACCACTCCTTTCGAGGACAGTCTCAAACGTTTTATTCAGCAATGGCATCGGGCTGCCACTCCGGATGGCTTGAAAGGCGCAGCCCAGGACGCCGGCCGGCTGCTGCAAATCAGTCAAAACATTATTTTGTCCCATGAAGACAAGTACTTTTCCGGCGCCTTCATCGCCTCAGCTTCCATTCCATGGGGCCAGCATAAAGGCGACGATGATGTAGGTGGCTATCACCTGGTCTGGACTCGCGACATGGTGCAAAGTGCCTCCGCACTCCTGGCCTGCGGCCGGGTGGACACGGCCCGGCGGGCGCTGGTCTACCTGGCTTGTACGCAGAAGCCGGATGGCAGCTTTGCGCAAAACTTCTGGATCAATGGAACCCCCTACTGGAGCGGGATTCAACTCGATGAAGTAGCCTTTCCCATCATCCTGGCCTGGCGGTTGTGGAAGCTGGATGGGCTTGGCGAGTTCGACGTCTTCCCGTTTGTCGAACGCGCTGCAGGATTCCTGGTTCGCCGCTCCCCCGTCACCCAGCAGGAGCGCTGGGAGGAAGCTCCGGGCTACTCGCCCTCTACTCTGAGCGCGGTCATTTGCGGGTTGATTTGCGGCGCCGAAATCGCCCGCGCCAATGGGGCGGCAGAATTGGCCCTCTTCCTGGAAGAACACGCGGACTGGATTGAAGCCCATCTCGAAGAGTGGACGGTGACCGACCGCGGGACTTTGCTTCCCGGTGTGTCCCGTTACTACATGCGGGTTCGACCGCCACAGTGCGGAGATCCTTATGCACACGAGGGCTGCGACGGGGAGACAGTCCGTATCAACAACCGAGGGCCCGGGGAACAAATTTATTTTGAGGCCCGCAACGTGGTGGATGCCGGCTTCCTGGAGCTGGTGCGCTATGGAGTGCGCAGTGCCGACGACCCGATCATTGTCGATTCGCTCAAGGTGATCGACCACGTACTCAAAGTGGAGACCCCCATCGGACCGTGCTGGAGACGCTACAACCATGATGGTTATGGCCAGCGCCACGATGGTGGGCCCTTCCTTGGCTGGGGCCAGGGCCGGGCGTGGCCGCTCTTGACCGGAGAGCGGGCACACTACGAATTGGCCGCGGGCCATGATGTGGTTCCGCTTATCAAGGCTCTGGAAGGTTTCAGCTCCCAGGGCGGCATGTTGCCGGAACAGATCTGGGATGCACCCGATATCCCTGAACTAGGCTTTAGGCTGGGAAAGTTTACCGGCGCAGCCATGCCCCTGGTGTGGGCACACGCGGAATACGTTAAGTTGCTTCGCTCGGTGACGGATGGAAGGGTATTTGACCGCATCTCTGCCGTGACCGAACGCTACTGCCGCGGCAAACGCCCCGCCCCGGTGGAAATTTTCCGTATCGAGCGCCAGCTACAGAAGATCGTTGCCGGGCGGACGTTGCGGGTGCTGGCCGACGAGCATTTTGCGCTGGTCTGGACCACAGACGACTGGCAGACCGTGAACAGGAAGGAAAGCCGCAACGTGGGACCCGCCGGATATTTCGTTGATGCGGCGACCGAGCCGGGCAAAGCCGGCCGCATCATCTTTACTTTTGCGTGGCGCCAGGATAATCGCTGGGAGGGCCGAAATTTTGAAGTTCGGCTGGACCCAGTCGATGACCGGATGGCGGCTGAAGAGACCACCGTCGCCCACGCGTCATCTTAAGAAAACAACGGCTCGCGCCACGTCAACAGGAAACCGAAGTATTCTCGAAGGGAAGAGTGAGGTTGCTAATGAGCGAACTGGATCAGGTATCGATTAATGCGTTGCGGTTTCTTGCCGTGGACGCTGTAGAGAAGGCGAAGAGTGGGCACCCGGGGGCGCCGCTGGGCGACTCTCCCGCCGTGTATCTCCTCTTTCATGAGTTCATGCGCCACAACCCGGCGAATTCCAAATGGACCAATCGCGATCGCTTCGTGCTGTCCAATGGACACGCCTCCGCCATGCTGTACTCCGTACTGCACCTGACAGGCTACAAAGTCAGCATTGAGGACCTGGAGCAGTTTCGCCAGTACGGTTCGATCACGCCGGGACATCCCGAGTATGGCGACACTGACGGAGTGGAAGTAACCACCGGTCCGCTGGGCCAGGGATTTGCGATGGGTGTTGGCATGGCGATTGCCGAGAAGCATCTCTCGGCAATCTACAACCGCCCGGGTTACAACATCGTGGACCACTACACATATGTAATGTGCGGAGATGGCGACCTGATGGAAGGCGTATCGCACGAGGCGGCTTCGCTCGCCGGCACGCTTCGCTTGGGCAAAATGATCTACCTCTACGACGACAACCTGGTGTCCCTCGACGGACCGACGGACCTTTCATTTACTGAGGACGTAACCCAGCGTTTCGGGGCCTATCACTGGCACGTTCAGTTCGTGGATGACGGCAACGATCTGGAAAAGATTTCTCAAGCCATCAAAATCGCGCAGTCGATCACGGATAGGCCCTCCCTCATCCGGGTGCGGACAGTCATTGGATACGGCAGCCCGAAGGCTGGTACGAACAAGGCCCACGGCGAGGCCCTCGGGCCCGAGGCGACCAAGGCAACCAAGAAGAAGTTGGGTTGGCCGGAAGACAAGACGTTCTGGGTGCCGGATGACGCTAAAGCGAATTGGCTGCAGGCAGTCGACAAAGGCAAGAAGTACGAGCAGGAGTGGAACGATCTTTTTGCTGCCTACAAGAAGGAGCATCCGGATCTGGCCGCCGAGTTCGAACGTACGCAGTCGGGCAAGCTGGCGAGTGGCTGGGAAAAGAGCCTCCCTGTGTTTCCAGCGGATGCCAAGCCGATCGCGACCCGTAGCGCGGGTGGCGAGGTCATGGAAGCCATCTCGAAAGCCGTGCCTGAACTGATCGGAGGCGCAGCCGATCTGACCACCTCGACCAAAACCATCCTGAAAGACGGTGGGAATTTCCATCTCGATCCCAAGGGTCGCAATATCTTCTTCGGGGTGCGCGAGTTTGGTATGTGCGCTGCGGTGAATGGAATGGCCGTTCATGGCGGGCTCATCCCTTACGGATCAACCTTCTTTACCTTCAGCGATTACGCCAAGCCGGCCATTCGCCTGGCCGCTCTGATGCACTGTCACTCGCTCTTTGTCTTCACTCACGACTCGATCGCTTTGGGAGAAGATGGACCTACACACCAACCAATCGAGCACCTCACCATGCTCCGAGCCGTACCTTTCCTGACGGATTTCCGTCCGGCGGATGCCAACGAAACCGTTGCCGTCTGGCGGCTTGCGCTGGAACGAAAACTGCCGGCATTCATGGCGCTTTCTCGCCAGAACCTTCCGATTCTCGACCCGGAGAAATACAAGGTTGCTGAGGGTGTCCGCAAAGGTGCTTACATCCTTCAGGACGGTGGCGCGTCGCCCGATGTGCTCATTGTTGCCACAGGAGCCGAAGTGTGGCCGGTTCTTGAGGCTGCAGCCAATCTCAAGAAAGAGGGCATTTCCGCACGCGTGGTGTCGATGCCGAGCTTCCGTATCTTCGAAGAACAACCCGAAGCTTACAAACAACAAATCTTCCCCGATCATCTGCCCAAGCTGGCGGTCGAAGCCGGCGCCCCCATGTGCTGGTACAAATACGTCGGGCGGCACGGCGATGTGATCGGCCTGGAGCGCTTCGGCGCTTCATCCCTGGGCGCCGTAGCACTCGAAAAACTCGGCTTCGGCGCAGACAACATCACCAAGCGGGCTAAACAATTGCTGGAGCGGGTAAGGCCGGCAGCAACGGCAGGCAAGGCCTAAGCAGCGATCACTTAAGTGGGTGGCCCAGGTCTCACTTTTGAGACCTGGGTTTCTCCTCGGATTCCACGGCTCTTAACCCTCATCTGCCGATTGAGAGGCCAACATGGCGGAGATCAGCACTGTTCTTTTCGATGTTGGCGGTGTTCTGTTGACCAATGGCTGGGATCGTACCGCGCGCGCCGCCGTACTCGAACAGTTTGCAGTGGATGGTGTTGCCTTCGAGCAGCGGCACGAGCTCGCCAATGATGCTTGGGAAAAAGGCTTGATGACTGCAGAGCAATATCTTCTGCAGACTGTTTTCTACGAGCTGCGTCCCTTCACCCCTGCGGCTTTTCTGCAAGCCATGAAGGAGCGGTCGGTGTTGTTGCCCCACGGCGCAATGCGAATCCTTCAGGAGCTTGCGGCATCTGAGGAAGTGGAGTTGGCCATACTCAACAACGAGTCCAGGGAACTGAATGATTACCGAATCGAACGCTTTGAGTTCGGCCGGTACTTCGATGTTTTCTTAAGTTCCTGCTACCTGGGGCTGCGCAAGCCAGACCCCCAAATTTTTGAGCTGGCGCTGGATGTGCTGCAGCGGGATCCGGAAGAAGTGGCTTTTATCGACGACCGGTCGGGGAACTGCGCAGCGGCGGAAGCCTTGGGAATCCATGCAATCCAGTATCAGGATGAAAGCCAATGCGCGCAGGCGCTCGAGCGTCTAGGCCTTGGCAGCGGCGTAAGGACATAACCAACCGAGTGTGAGCGAAGGAGCAAGTGCCATGGCAACGATGGAAGTGAAGTTTACTCCCGAAGACCTGAAAGCGGCGCAGAGTGCCGAACGTATTCCTGAGCCTACCGCCGTGGTTATTTTTGGCGCCTCGGGTGACTTGACCAAACGGAAACTGTTGCCCGCCCTGTTTCATCTGGAGCAATCCGGCTTGTTGCCGCATGACTTCTCGGTAGTGGGTGTGGCCCGGCGGCCGCTGCAGGACGAATTTGCCAAAGACATGCGCGAAGGCATCCTCCAGTTCGGCGGAGTGAAGGAAGGAGACGCGAAGCTGGACGAGTTCATGAAAAAAGTCAGCTATCACGCCATGAACTTCGACGACCCGGAAGGCTATGGGAAACTAAAGTCCCTACTCGAGGATATCGACGAGAAAAAAGGCACCCGGGGGAACAGGCTCTTCTACCTGGCGACCGCCCCGGAATATTTTGCCGACATCATTGAGCAACTAGGCGGCCATGGAATGGCCAAGCCCGCAAAGGGCAAGGTGCACGTCATCATCGAGAAGCCATTCGGCCACGACCTCGAATCGGCCCGGCATTTGCTCGATGAAGTGAACCGGGTGTTCGCGGAAGACCAGATTTTCCGCATCGATCACTACCTGGGCAAGGAGACAGTGCAGAACATCCTGGTCTTCCGCTTCGCCAACGGGATCTTCGAGCCGGTCTGGAATCGTAACTACGTCGATCACGTACAAATCACCGCGGCTGAGGACATCGGCATCGAAGGCCGTGGGCCGTTCTATGAGAAGGCCGGCGCCCTGCGCGATGTAGTCCAGAACCATGTGATGGAGCTGCTCTCGTTTGTGGCCCTCGAGCCCCCTGTCTCTTTTGAAGCAGACGCGATGCGCCGGGAAAAAGTGAAGGTGTGGCGCTCGGTCCAGCCTATTCACGTAATGGATGTGGTGCGTGGTCAGTATGGTCCGGGCGTAACCGATGGCAAACCGGTCAAAGGCTACAGGCAGGAGGATCGTGTCGATCCAAACTCCTCCACGGAGACCTATGCCGCGCTCAAGCTGGGCATAGAGAACTGGCGTTGGGCTGGTGTGCCGTTTTACCTTAGGGCGGGCAAGCGGCTGGCCAAGCGGGCGACCGAGATCACCATCCAGTTCAAGCAACCACCGCAGTTGCTATTCAAAAATCAGTCGGGTCCCTGCAAGGAGCTGCAGCCCAATCTGATTACCATGCGTATTCAGCCGGATGAAGGCATTTCTCTGCGCTTCGGGGCCAAGGTTCCGAGCCCGAACATGGAAGTCTGTCCCGTAAACATGAACTTCAGCTATGCGGATGCCTTCGGCAAATCATCGGCGAATGGCTACGAAAGGCTGTTGTTGGATGCGATGCTTGGAGACGCCACGCTCTTTGCTCACCGCGATGGGGTCGAGGCCACATGGGCACTCCTGACTCCCATTCTCGAATATTGGGCCGGCACGAAACCAAGGGATTTCCCCAATTATCCCGCGGGGACGTGGGGACCAAAATCCGGGGATGAATTGCTGGCCCGCGACGGGCGGTCCTGGCACCAGCTTTAGCAAGCAAATGGCCCGGACGAGTGCTGAGTGGGTGGCCGAGGTTTTCTCGGAAACCGAAGTTCGGCTGCCCCATCCTTCGCGCTCTTCGCGAAGTGTGGGACAAGTAGAATGTGCGGGGGAAAGGTCCCGGGGGGCAGAGTGGTGGTATCCCACCCTTCGCAAAGAGCGCGAAGGATGGGGCACCTGAACTTTGGTTTCCTGGAAGACCCGGGCCAGCCACTTAACATCTAGGCGCCGCAGCTTGATTTTCTTTGAGAGCAAGGCGGCCCATAGCTGTTTGAAAAAATCGCCCCGGCCAAATGGGGCTTTCATCGTTAGGGGCTGCGATAATCGATTTGCATGGCTGAGAAGATCGAAGTTTCTTATTACGTGGATGCGAGCCCTGAGGCAGTCAACCGGCGCGCGGCGCAGTACTTTGTGGATGGCATCCGCTCCGCTGCCGGAGCTCGCGGCAAAGCCCGGATCGCTATTTCCGGAGGCCACACCCCCAAACGTACCTTCGAGTTGCTGGCCGACCCCAGCGAGCCTTATCGCGAGCAGATCCCCTGGGAAAAGCTCGAGCTGTATTGGGTGGACGAACGCTGCGTGCCGCCGGATCATCCGGATAGCAACTACCGCATGACCCGGGAGGCCCTCCTCGACAAGGTACCCCTGAACCAAAGTCAGATCTTTCGCATTCAGGGCGAGCTTGAGCCGGACGAAGCTGCGGCCAAATACGAATTCGACATCCGTCAAAGCTTTCGTCTCGAAGGCGCAGAGTTACCTTGCTTTGATATGGTTCAATTGGGTATGGGGCCGGATGGCCACACGGCATCGCTCTTTCCCCATACCGAAGGGCTGCACGAGATCATGCGTATTGCCATTGCCAACCATGTCCCACAGCAAAAGGAGTCATGGCGGGCCACGCTCACCTGGCCGGTAATCGATCGAGCCCGCGACGTATGCTTTTTGATTGAAGGCACCGACAAGGTGGACGCGCTAAGGGCGGTATTCCTCGGACCCTACGATCCGGAAACTTATCCCTCGCAGTTGATCCGGCCTGCCAGTCATCGCATCACGCTCCTGCTCGATTCCGCCGCTGCTGCCGCCTTGCCCCCGCCTCAGGCGGACGGCGTGGGCAGATTGGAGATCACTCGATGATCCTGGCAGGAGATGTAGGCGGCACCAAGGTCGACCTGGCCTTATGCAAGTTCGAAAACGGACAGCTGTTGACTGTCCACGAGCATCGCTACCACGCCCGGGACTTCCCCGGACTGGTGCAGGTGGTGGAAGCCTTCCTGGACGAATGCAAGCAGTCCCTCGGTGGGCCGATCGACGTGCGTGCGGCTTGCTTTGGGGTACCGGGTCCGGTGCGCAATGGCCGTTTGAAGTTGACCAACCTGCCCTGGATGCTGGACGCCGTCCAGCTTGCCGGCGATCTCAAGATCGAGCACGTCTTTTTGATCAACGATCTGGAAGCCAATGGGTATGGGATTGCCGAGTTGACGCCGGATCAAATTCTTGTCCTCAGCCCGGGGGATTCGGCAGCAGAAGGCAATCGCGGCTTGATTGCCGCCGGTACCGGCCTGGGTGAGGCGATCCTGGTATGGAACGGTAGGACGTTCAAGCCCATGGCCTCGGAAGGCGGGCACAGCGACTTTGCCGCTCGCAACGAAGATGAGATTGGGCTGCTGCGGTACCTGCAGAAAACCCTGGCCGGCCGTGTGAGCTCAGAACGCGTGATCTCCGGCATTGGACTGGCGAATGTCTATGCCTACTGCCGCGATGTGAAAGGCCTGCCGGAGCCGCAATGGCTGAAGGATCGCATGCGCATAGAGGACCCCAATGCAGTGATCGGCGAGTTGGGCGAGTCGGGTGCAAGCGACCTCTGCGTGCAAGCTCTCAGTATGTTCATCTCCGCTTATGGAGCGGAGGCCGGCAACCTGGCATTGAAGATCCTCTCCGTTGGAGGTATGTATGTGGGGGGAGGCATTGCCCCCAAGGTGCTCAAAAAAATGCAGGACGGGACCTTCATGAAGGCCTTTACTGATAAAGGCCGGCTCAGCGACTTGCTGGTGCAGATGCCGGTCCGCCTGATTCTGGAAAGCCGCGCCGCGCTGATGGGTGCCGCGGCCTATGCTGAAGCTCGCGCGGCCGAGATCGGTGGCCTCTCCGAGCGCGCCGAGTCGGTCCAGATGGCACCGTCTTAGCTTCCATCTGCATCTAACGTCAGGAGGTTTGTCCACCATGCGAAGCAGATCGCCGCGATGGTTCGCAGGCGCAGTACTTTTATTTCTAGTCACCATGGTCGCCAGCCCGCGTAAAGCGCTGGCGCATGCTGTGCTTTTGAGTTCCACGCCGCAGAAGAACGCCCTCGTGAGCGGACCCGACATCACCATCAATCTCAAGTACAATTCCCGCGTCGATGGAGCCCGCTCCACCCTCAGCCTGCTGAAACCTGATGGAACAATAGTAAAAATAGACACCCCGGCACAGCTTGCTCCTGATGTTTTGTCCGCGACCAGCCGCGGCTTGACCAAGGGAGCGTACGTGCTGCGCTGGCAGGTTCTTGCCAGCGATGGTCACATCACACGGGGCGAAGTTCCTTTTCAGGTGCAGTAGTTCTGTCTGCACCCATTGTCTCCGAAGAGAGCAACTTGAGATGAATGCTTGATCTGGCTGCTGCGGGATATTGATCTTTTAGGGACATTACTACGCGCTGCAAATCTTGCCTTTGAGGCCTTGCTGCTGGGCGGCATTGCATATTTACTGGCGGTTGCACGCCCCGCGCAAGCCTGTGAACGCGTTGAGTCCTCTTGCCTCCGCGGTATCCGCTGGGCGGCCCTCTCCCTTATCGTCTCCGAGCTATTTACCGTTGTCCTCTCCAGCGCATCGTTGCTGGGGGATAGCGATCTTCATCTGCGCGATCTGATCAGCGCCAGGTTTTTTGTCGCGGGTTTGAGCGTGGCTTTGCTGGCGATGCTGTTGTGGTTCTGTGCGCGCCGCAAAGCCACGGCCCTTATGACTCCCGTGAGCCTGTTGCTGCTGATCGCCACCGTATCGACCAGCCACGCAGCCGCTCGCATGGATCATCGCTTGCTGTTAGCGCTGGCCACCGCGCTGCATCATGTGGGAACGGCCGCCTGGATCGGAGCCATGCCCTTCCTGTTGATCTCGTTAGCCCAGGCGGACTCCGTGGCAGAAGCTCGCAGCATGGTCAGGCGCTACTCGCAAATGGCGCTTCTCAGCGTTTCCCTCCTGGTACTGGCGGGAATCTACATGGCCTGGTTTTATATAGGCGCCTGGAACGGGCTCTATGGAACCAGCTATGGGCTGCTGTTGCTTGCCAAGATTTACTTGCTGCTGGTGATGCTTCTCATGGGCTCGGGCAATTGGATGATAGTGCGGCGTCTGGACACGGATCCCCAGCCCTTGCTGACGCGACTCCGTCGTTTTGCCGAAGCAGAAGTCGGATTGGGATTCACCGTCATCCTGGTGGCTGCCTCGATGTCCGCGCAACCGCCTGCTGTCGATGTAGCCGACAGGGTGTCACTGCAGCAAATCGCAGCCCGCATGCATCCTGAATTCCCCAGCATGACGAGTCCAACGGCGTCGCAGCTTACCCCACCCACTACCATCGAGACGGCCATCCGGGAGACGGAGTTCCAGGCTAACGGTGGTAGCGATGCGATCGACCGAAAATGGTCGGAGTACAACCATCATTGGGCAGGCCTGATTGTCCTTGTGGCCGGACTGCTTGCCTTCGCCAGCCACTTTCCCGGGATGCGCTGGGCACGTTTCTGGCCGCTCGCCTTCGCTGGCCTTTCTGTTTTCATTTTGTTGCGCGCAGACCCGGAAAACTGGCCGCTCGGTCCACGCCCTTTCTGGGCTAGTTTTTCCGCTCCTGACGTGTTGGCTCACCGGGCAGCCGCCTTGCTCATTTTGTGCTTTGCGGTCTTTGAGTGTGCTGTGCAGGCGGGCAAGTTGCGCGTCCGGTGGGCGGCGCTCATCTTTCCCACCATGTGTGCGCTGGGCGCGGCGGTTCTACTCACCCACAACCATGCTTCCAGCGATTTGGCAGAAGAACTGCTTGCCTCGCTGAGCCATACGCCGATCGCGTTGCTGGGTGCAACGGCCGGCTGGACCCGCTGGCTCGAGTTGCGCCTGCCCCCGAGCCGGTCGGCAAGAATCGCGGGCCTGGCTTGGCCGCTGCTCCTGGCCGCGTCAGGTCTTATCCTGCTGAACTATCGCGAAACGTGATGGGGCTGCTTAGATCTGGCGGGTGCCCTTCCAGAACTCTTCATGCAAACGAGCACGATCGGCGCCATGCAGATCCAGCATCCTTTGTGCGGCTTCTTCATTCGAGAGGCTCTCGATATTGACTTCAATCGTCTGCACCTGGTGCCAGGGATATACAAATTTCTCCCAAATAAGGAATCCAGACGACGCCCATCCCTCAAGCAGTGCCGTGAATTCCTTTTTTACGTCTGTCTCGTGCCGCACGGGCAACAGTTCTACTGTTTCCCCGGACACGAGATGCGCTTTCAGATGCGCTATAAGCATTCGCGATGTTCCTCTTCACCGTGAGATGCGGGCGAAAACCGTACAGAGTTACAAATGCATGTACATATCTGCCATGTATTGCACAAAGGTTGTACGATTTGGGTTCATCTGTCACTTGAGCGGATACATTGCTTCTGCTTCAATCGTTGAGTGAAGCCCGAGCCCCAATCCCCCCTCTCATCCTCGCAGCATTCGATCCCCGGCAAGGTCGTCGAATTCGCTGATCTTCGCTTATCCACGCCGATGACAGGTCAGCCCCTGGTCCTGCTCGAGTACGAGGATCGTCAAGGAACCCGGTCGATCCACCAGGTGGCGTTAACCTGCACCGGGCGAGGACGGGGTGGCCTAGTCTATTTTGGCGGCTATGACAAGGGTAAATTCAGCATTTTTCGGGCGGACTGCATTCACCGGGTTGTAACTCTATAAGTAAGCAAACCTTTAGGTCGTATTAACCGAACGTATTCCCGGCAAACGGAAGCGTAAACTTTCGTGCTCCCCCGCACTGTACTTTCGTGTTCGCTAGAAGCGCAGCCGCAAGCTATTGATTCCAAATAACAAATGGGACACCGCGGCGCCTCAGTCGCTCGCTTTTTGCGCCCGAACGGTCGCGAATTTACATCTATCGCTCTCCCTACAACCAAAGCTGTAGCATTCTGCGACAGCAAAGTGTAGCCTCACTCTCACTCCCCTCGATAAGCTGCAACTTACGTGTTATGTAGGGCGATGATTCACCCTTATGCAGCTCATCAGACAGAGCGGGCAGGTTAATCCCCGCCCCGTAGACCAGGGAAGACCGAACCAAGTTGTAGAGGAGTGCTGTCACATGTCCGTTACCCTCGCGAAGTATCTTGTCTCGAAGTGGAAATTGCTCTGCTTCACTGTCCTTGCTCTCGCCATTTGCGCGTCCAACTCCTGGGCACAAGCCCCGTCCATCGTTTTCGATGCACAGCAGACGGCCGGTTTTGGGTACCTGAGTCCCCAAAAAATCGGTCCCCAGGCGCTCGCAGTTTCCAGTAACGGAACAGTCTTCATTGCGGACACCGGCAACAACCGGATTATCGCGCTGGACACTTTTCTACCGCAGCCGGGTGTCAATAATGTGGTCTCCACCGCACCCTTCGTGTTGAATGCTCCTGCTTCGCTTGCCCTCGATGCGCATGGGAATCTGTTTGTTGGGGATGCTCCCACCACCGGTGGCAGGATTATCGAGATATATGGCGACGGCAACGGGAATCTGACCACCGCTAACCCGACGCCCATCGTGTCCGGGGCTCCGCTCGTCGATCCGATTGCGCTCACATTTGATAGCGCAGGTACGCTGTTCATCGGTGATTTTTCGGCCAATGGAAACATCTATTCCTTGGCAGCCGGTACCACCGCACTCACGCCTCTGACGTTCACTGGCCTACCGGCCCAGTTCGCGCCCGCAGCTTTGCTGAGAGACGCATCGAACAACCTCTACATTTCCGATAATGGCGGTTTTAGTCAAACAGATCTCGGTGGCATTTACAAAGCACCCGACGCTGGCGGAGCCGCGACCCCGATCGCAACGCAACAGTTTATCGTCAATCAACCTTCAGGCATGACGTTTGACGCGGCGGGCAATCTGTACGTAGCCACACTTCTCGGGACCGGGACGGGTTACAACCCGGGCCAGCAGGTCTTAGTCATTCCGGCGGCATCCCCCGCCACCCCTTACATTCTGCCAAGCAGCGGGCTCAACAGTGGCGCCAGCATGGCGTTTGATGCTCACGGCAATCTGGATGTATTGGACTCGGTCGATGGGTCTGTGATCCAGTTGTCTTCGCCAAATCCGGTGAACCTGGGCAATGTGTTTGTGGGCCAGGTCGGATCCCCGGTGCTATTCAACTTTGAGTTCAACGCGCCGGTGGATCTAAGGGGATTCCGGGTCCTTACGCAAGGTGACGTGAGCAACGAGGTTAGCCAGGCAGCCGGAGGAAACTGCACCCTCGGCAACCACAAGACGATTGGTGGTGCCGGCGGCCCGACAATCTCTGCTTACTATCCCTACGCCTGCAAGGTGTACTACGAAGGCACGCCTACCTATCCGGGAGTTCGTAACGGGGCCATTCTGGTACGGGGCGCAGGCACCACCATTCTTGCTTCTGCGCCGGTATGGCAGACGGGGTTTGCTGGAGCAGAAGTCACCTATCCTCTCAACGCGACAACGACTGTGACCGGCCTGCAGCAACCGCAGGCGATCGCGATCTCGGGGCTGAACAAGACGGTGTTTGTCGCCGATACCTTGGCCGCGAAAGTCTATTCCTACGGTGGTCTCGCGAACACGGCGCAGACCACGGTGAGCACTGGAACTATCCCCCTCGTAGCGCCGAGCGCCCTGGCTCTGGATGGTGCCGGCGACCTGTATATCGCGGACTATGGTACCGACTCCGGTGTCGGTCAAATAGTGAAAGTACCGATGACCACTGGAGCTGCACCATCGGTGGTGAACACTGGGACGCTGCTGCAGCACCCGATTGCCCTGGCCTTCGATTACCTGGGCAATCTGTATATCGGGGATGCGGGACCAGGCGGCGTTTTTGCGGGAAGCAGCAATCCTGGATTTCTGGTGAAGGTACCAGTCATGGGAGCAGCGTTTCAAATGCCGACGGCGAACCTGGTCGGCCCTAATGGGCCAGTGTCAATTGTCTTCCCCCAGGCTTTGGCGACCGATCCCTACACCGCCGACCTGTTAATCGGCGATGGCGGTGATCCTTCGGGCACAGGGCAGGTTGTCAAGATCTTCGCCGACGGGTCCGGCGGGGGAACAGGTCCGATCTTGGTGAATGGTGCCGTTGCTGTCACTGATCCGACTGGATTGGCTTTTGATCAGGCGGAGGATCTGTATGTCCTCGACGGAGTCGCTAATACGATCACGGTCGTTGGCGGACCTACAAGCGGCACCACACCCTGGCTGTTGAACTTCGACAACAGTTTGCTGTCTTCTGCCAGCGCCCTGGCTATTTCGGCGGGGGGGCAGAGCTTTGTGGTCGCGAACATCGGTACGGGAAGCAGCAACAACCTGGTTTATCTGAACGGCAACCGTTCCCGGCTTCCATTTGGGACCGTCAACGTCGGAACACCGAGTCAGCCGCAGACGGCTACCGTGTACAACATTGGCAATCTGGACCTGACACTTAAAACGCCGTATTACGTCACCAACGGGTTCAATGCTGCGTTCGGTGTGTTGGGTAGTTCAACTTGCGCTAATGGCGTGATGCTGGCTCCGTCCCTTTCGTGCACCATGAATATTCAGTTCACGCCGCAGTCTCTAGGCGCTACCAACCAGCAAATCATCGTCCAAAGCGATGGCTATAACGGAACAACCAACAACCCGATCCTGACAGTGGCGGGAACCGGTGGCGGCGCTGTGGCTGGGCACAAGAAGAAGGACAAGCAAGGGGAGAGGTAGTCCCTGCTGTACAAAGCCGTCGGCGCGCAAGTCCTTGCGTTCCGACGGCTTTTTTTGCCTTTCCTGGAAATGTTTTGGCAGAGCGTACCCGGATACTTCGCCGCAGGACTTCCTGCTGGGCTCAAGACCTGTTGCTAACGCCGCCAGCTCAGCTTAGGGAAATACGTTAGCTGGAACGATCCGGTGAAATCATTCTTTGGTCCTGAAGCCAGGGCCGGGACTTTCCAGAACTCCGCCTGGCCAAATGCATTCAACTCCAGATCCTCCTTGAGGCGAAGCACAGCCCTGATATTTATGTCGTTCTGCGTTGTGCCCCCGGGGATGAAAGTCTTCGAGACCTTGGCATTGCGGTAGCCCAGCTGGATGTATTCTTTCGGGCTGAGCCAGTCGGTGAGCCAGGCCTGGCCCCCCTTGCCTTCCCGCCCCATCCAACTGCCGAACAGGTTCCCCTTGTTGGTATAACCGTCTTTATATTCGTACTCGTAGTAGAGAAATTGGCCCCCTTGGGAGTTGGAGACCGGATCGGTCGAGACCGCCTCGGCGCGCAAATCAACGTGAGGAAGTTTTGGTATGTGCGACAAGTAGAGCCCGGGGTTCACTGCGGCGCGGCGCGGCGCCGCCAGTGGGCTGACGTCGTCGTGAACCATCGAATCGGTGTACAGGGTCAGCCAATTCTCAACAAAAGGTAGCCGCCAGGTAAAGTCAAAAAACGAACTTCGGAATCCAGGGTCGTTTCTGCTCTCCTTCTCAGCCACGCTCACGTTGCTGAAGCTGGTAAAGCTGTGCCAAAACGAGCCAAAAGTGAGGGGCACATGACCTTCTCCCGCGAAAACGACCACCCGCGAAAACCCGAATTCCAAATTTCTGGTCGGTTTGAAGCTGAATTTCTGAGCATGCACCCACGGAGCGTTGGGATAGCGATGGCCTTTGAGCGAGCCGAATAAAAATTCGTAGCGAAACGGGCCGAGCACATCTGAGACGAACGGAATGCGCAACGGCACGGTGCGGTTGACGCGTAGGGCGTAGATAGGCTCGGCGTTATTGCTGATGGCCATACCTCCGCTTTGCGTCGGGCCCCACCAGTCATCCGCCTTCCCTACAGAGATCTCATGGTTGAACAGAGAGGTCGCGAAGTTGGCATTGATCAAGCGAAAGACATTGGTCTGCGGAACAGGCTCCGCGGGCAGGAGAGGAGTGCTATCGACGTTCGAAATCAGTTGCTGCACGGATTCGGGATACGCTCCACGACCGGGTGCGTGCTGGTACTCCCCGCGTACATCGAGAGAGAAATGGTAACCCTCGGCCCAGCCCGTAAAACCATCCAGAGCATTAAAGCCTTGCTGATAGGGGCGCCCGTAGTCATTGATCAGCGTCTGCCCAAAGTGAAAGGAGTCATTGATTGGGCGGCCCTTGATATACATGTTTCGGGTGTACACATCGTGGACCTTGGCCTGCGGGTTGGTCTGCCCGGCCTCCGCCCCGAATTCCACCGCCAGAGCTTGAAAAATGCGCCACGCCTCCTGGTCCTTGGGCGCATCCTGCAGCTTGGGGTAAGTCTCCTCAAGAATCCGCAGGCAACTGGTGCGCGTCCAGGGGCGCATACCGAGGTAGGCGGAGTCTGCGTAGCCCATCGAGAACAGCCGCTCGAACGCCGGGTAAACCCAGCTGTCGAGCGGAACATAGACCAGACCGTAGTTGGCGCTTTGATCGGGCTCAGAGCTGGAGAAGACCTGGTCGAGGTCTGCCGGCAACGCCGGTGGGGTCGCGGTTTGCTGGCTCAGAAGGGGCAGCCAGGGCACTGCAGTCAAGGTCAAAAACAGAACAGATCGAACCATCAAGCCCGGCATCTATTAAGAGCATAGCGCAGGACCAAGGGTTCTCGCCTATGTCTCCCGGGTGGCCGACCACTCGGCGTGCCCGTATTCACCCAGAGCTACCGTTCCGCTCATGGAATTCCCAGTCGCAATGCCGCTGAACGAGTATTCAATCTCGTTTCCCCCAACCGGCATGGTGCTGCGAAACTTCACTTGCTGTGCATGAACATTCCCGGCGAGATTTCCGTTGTAAATCTCGCCTTGATGCACGCCCGTGACTGCGCCTTCCTGCTGCTCCAGGAGGAAGCGCTGCCGGCCTTCGCCACGGAGGTATTTCATCTGCACATCCCAGATTCCGGCGACGTTCGCTGGTGGACCTTGCGGGATTTCGGGTGCGGAGAAGGCCGGCGGATGAGAGAGTGCGGCGAAGATTGCTTCCGCAACAATCTTGTCATCGCCTGGCATCATCATGTAGGGCATGATGGTGACCGAACTTTCCATCTCATCCGGGCGGCTTCCGCTCCATTCATCAAATTGGATGCGCGGGGTGCCGGCGTCGAGGGTTTTTGCCAATTCGTCTCCAGTGATTTTGAGCGCATTGCCATCCCACTTGATCCGCAGCCGGGGAGAGTGATTCGACAGATCTTCGGGCATGAGATACTCGGTGCTCACCGAGGGTAAGGGCTTCACTCTCGCCTCGATGTTGGCCAGCCAAAGTTTCCAGGTATTCCATTCCGCCTCGTGGTCGCGTTTGGTCCACATTTCTACGGCGGTCAGCATGCCCATGATTTCTTCCTTGCCTACCTTCATGGAGCGTCCCACATTGTGGTGCGGTGCTGCCTGGAACCAGGATGCCTGAACCAGGTCCTTGCGCCCCAACAATAATCCAGCGCATTGCGGTCCGCGGAGGCATTTGCCCCCGCTGTAGCCAACCAAGGTTGCGCCTGCCGCAAGATGGATATTCGGGATGGTGAGGTTTTCTGCCGCCGCGTCGACAAACACGGGAATATTTTTGAGCTTAGCCGAGTTGCAGATATTAGCAATGCTGAGAGGGCCGCTGGCTGCCGCGGGAGAAGACAAGATATAGATCATCGCAGTTTGCGGGCCCATGCTCGCCTGCAATTGCTCGGGCGTTTCTACCTCGATCACCTCAACGCCCAGCAGACGTGTGCCTACGTCATAGGGATTGCGTGAATGCTTAGGGATGATCACCTGGCTCTTCAGTCCGCCCTTGGCCAGGTAGGGCATCTTCTGCGACTTTTCAGGATCGGTGCCGGCAATGCACGCTGCGGTTGCGCCCGCGATCGCGGCTGCGCAGCCTGCCGTAACGATACCCCAATCCGCGCCGGTAATCTGCGCCAGGCGCGCCCCCACTGCGGCCATGAGCTCGTCCATGTTGACGTAGTGGCGCGAAGCCTCTTCCATCGCCTGCTTCACTTCGGGTAAAGAGAGCGAACCGCTGATGATGGTGTAGGTGCCCTTGGCATTGACCAGCGGGCGTACACCGATCTGCTCGTACAGATTAGGTCCGGCCGTAGCTGCCACAGGCGTCTTTCCTGCCTGGAGTGCCGTCGGCAAAAGCGACGTAGCTGCCCCCGCTATCACGGAACGTTGTACGAATTTGCGCCTGCTCAGTTTTGGGTTGTTGAAATTTTCCATGCTCACCTTTTGCCTTCCCGGCAGATCCAAATAGGACGTCTCAAATTCAGACAGAATCTCCCCGTTCAACCTTAACGCTTCCGCATAACCCAAGTTTTCTTGACACCGTCCAGTATCGCCGTTAACCTCATTTTTACCATCGTTTAGTTTTCTTTATCATCGTTTGGTTTCGGGTCCCGTCACATTCTTATTTGAGAGGTCAGGTGCCATGATTCGACTCGTCGAATTCGTGCGTTTTGCCGGCGTAGTTACCGCTGTACTCCTTGGGACTTTCACTGCGAACGCTGCCATTACCGGGTCGATTTCCGGAGTGGTCACGGACCCCAGCGGCGCCGTCGTACCGGGTGTGAAAGTCGTTGCCACCAGCGTGACGACCAATGTTCAGAGCACGGCGGTGACCGACGCTAAGGGCTTTTACAATTTGCCCACGCTCAATGTTGACACCTACAACCTCTCCACCAGCCAGCCTGGATTCCGCGACTACCTGCAGACTGGGATCAAGATCGATGCTAATTCCGCGCTCCGCGTCGACATCACCATGCAACTCGGCACGGTGACCAATACTGTCAGTGTGAAAAGCGATGCTTTACAGGTGGAGACGCAGAGCACGCAGAATGGCGTGCTCATCGACGGCACCAAGATTACCTCCGTGCCCCTGAACGGACGCTCCTATATCGACCTGTTGAAGTTGCAACCAGGCGTATCGCCGTATTCGCATAGTCAGGACAGTTCCACGTCGGGAGTCGGTGCGACCCAGGTGTCGGGCGATCTGGACAACGGCCAACAATCCGTCAACGGCGGCCGCAGCGGATCCAACGCATTTATGGTGAATGGGGCCAACGCAGAAGAAGGCGTTCACAACGGCGCCGCCATGATTCCCAATCTAGACTCTATTGCGCAGTTCCGCATCATCACTAACAACTTCGACGCAGAGTATGGAAACTACAGCGGCGGCCAGGTTAATGTCGTCACCAAGTCGGGAACCAATCAGTATCACGGGACGGTCTTCGACTTCCTGCGTAACACGGATCTTGATGCCAGGAACTATTACTCCCCAACGCGTGGCGTTTTCATCCAGAATCAGTTTGGCGGAACCGCTGGTGGGCCGATTCGCAAGAACAAGATGTTCTGGTTTGCCGACTACCAGGGAACGCGACAGATTTTAGGACAGACACAGAACTATGCCGTTCCATCCACCGCTGATCAGACGGGAAACCTGATAGACCAGATCGGCACTCCCGATCAACCGGGATTTAGCGGCGCAGTCACCGGTGTCGGTTGGGCGAACCAACTCTCTCAGACGTTGGGCGTTCCCGTGACTCAGGGCGAACCCTATTACTCTTTTGGCTGCACCCCCAGCTCCCCAGTGGGAACTTGCGTCTTTCCGAATGCGGTCATCCCCCAAAGCGCATGGTCGCCGGTTGCGGTGAACATGTTGAAGTACCTCCCTCCGGAAAACGGATTCACCAACGGTAGTCCTAGCTACTCGACCTCTGCCTTCAACCAGACGTTGAGCGACAATAAGGGGAGCGGCCGGTTAGACATTCCTACCCGATTCGGGGCCGTGTTCGGCTATTACTTCTTTGACAGATACGATACTGTGAATCCATATAGTCAGGTAAGCGTCCCAGGGTTTGCCGCAACCAATCGGGGTCAAACTCAAATGATCAATTTAGGTTTGACCACCACGTTCAACTCGTCGACCGTCAACGATCTTCGTCTCGCCTATCTGCGCGATGTAAACCAGACGGGTCAACCGACCGCCGGCCAGGGTCTGGGCGTCACCCTCGCCTCGCAGGGTTTTGTCACTCCGTGGGGTCCCGCAGGCGGAATCTCCCCCATCAATCCTGCCTACGAGGGTGTTGCGAATCTGATATTCAACAACTATTCGCTTGGCGTCCCACCTGACGCATTAAGGCAATACAACAACACCTTCCAGATCCTCGATAACGTCACCAAAATCTTCGGAACGCACACACTGCAGTTTGGCACCAACCTCCACTACAACCAGATCAACGAACGGAATTACGACTGCTATAACGGGTGTTTTGGTTTTAACGGTTCAGAAACCGGCTTTGACTTTGCCGATTTCCTGATCGGGGCGCCCAACAGCTTTGTGCAGGCCAGCCAGCAGCTCCTCGACTCGCGCAGCAAATACTACGGGTTTTATGCTCAAGACAGCTGGCGCGCGACGCGCAATCTCACGCTCAATTACGGCTTGCGTTGGGAAGCGTCTACGCCCTGGTACGACACCCAGAACAAGCTCGAGACGGTGGTTCTGGGTCAGCAGTCGCAAGCTTTCCCCGGTGCTCCCCTGGGATTGGTGGTTCCAGGAGACCAAGGAATTCCCCGGACGCTCGGGCCCACCAAGTACACCAACTTCGCGCCTAGAATTGGCTTTGCGTACGCGCCAGAGGCGAGTGACGGATTTCTCGGTAAGATCCTCGGCGGAGCCGGAAAAACCAGCATTCGTGCCGGTTACGGCATCTTCTATAGCTCTATTGAGGACGCCACTGGATTCGTCGAGGTGGGCGACGCTCCTTATGGCAACTACTATTCTGTCGAAAACACTGAGCTGGCTACCCCGTTCGTCGACCGGCCGTCGGGAACTCCGGCGGGACAGAAGTTCCCCTTCGTCTTTCCTCCAACCAACGTGTCTCCCAAAAATCCCGATACAACCTTCAATTGGGCGGCCGCTACACCCATCGGCGGATCCGACTATTACTACTACAAAAACAAGATGCCCTATGTTCAGGAATGGGAACTTTCTTTCCAGCGCCAATTGGGAACCGCCACTGTGCTCAGTGTGAACTACGTGGGCACCGTCGGCCGGCAGTTGCTGACGTTTGAGGAATCAAATCCCGGGAACCAGGCCCTCTGCCTCTTTTTGAACAACCCAGCCAACGTGGCGCCCGGTACCGCGACCTGCGGCCCCCAAGGCGAAGACTCGGTTTACACTACAGCGAGCGGCCAGACAGTGAATGGAACCAGGCCTTTCGGGCTTAACTTCAACAGCAATCCGTACATGAAGACGGCGGTCAGCTCCAGCTTCAACTCGCTGCAGCTGACCCTGGAGCACACGGAAAAATACTTGAACTTTCTCATTGGCTACACCTTCGAGAAGTCGCTGGATAATGGTTCAGACTCCTTTGATGCGACCAACCCAGTAGATCCCGGCCAAACTCGCGCATTATCGAGCTTTGACGTCCCGCATAACCTCGTCGCCAGCTACACCGTGCAGTTGCCTTTCGATCACTTTATCGGCGGAGGGGATATTGCGAAGCGGTTCACTGCGGGCTGGGAGCTTTCCGGCGTATCGACATTCGCCAAAGGAGAGCCAGTCCAGTTATCTGAGAATGACGACAATTCACTGCTTGGCGCCTTTAATGCAAACGTGGATGTGCCAAGCTACGCCAACAACGGCACCACTCTTTATGAAAATAAGAACCCGCGAAAGGGGCTGCCATATTTCACCCCGGGCTTCTTCCAACCGGAACCAGTCGGTCAAGTTGGAAATGCAATGCGGCGATATTTCTCCGGTCCTGGGCTCGACAATTATGATATGGCTCTGCTTAAGAGCACCACGATTACCGAGAGCACCAAACTGCAATTCCGGGCTGAAGCCTTCAACGTCTTTAACCATACACAGTTCAAGAATCCGAATGGGACCGTCAACAATACGGGCCTGGGCGGATTCGGTTATGTGACCGCGGCGCAGGATCCCCGTATCATGCAAGTGGCATTGAAGTTTCTCTTTTAACGAGGTCCTTTGACGAAGATGAGTTGGCGACGTGGCATCTTCGTCCATGTCGTCTTTCTTGGATCGGTCTCATTCGGCAGCCTGCACGCGCAGCAGCCAGGCGCAGCGATCTTCGCCTCCAACTGCGCCGGTTGTCACGGTGCGGATGGCCGGGGTGGGGAACACGCACCCAACATCGCCACCGCTCCTGAAGTGCAGCACCTCATGGATCGCGAGCTTGCCGGCATCATTCGCAATGGGATTTCCGGTGCGGGTATGCCGGCTTTCTCTTCGCTGAAACCACAGGAAGTGAGGGACGTCGTTGCCTGGTTGAGGATCCTGCAAGGGAGGGGGGATATTGTTAAGCTCCCCGGGGATGCCAAGAGCGGTGAAGCGCTGTTCTTCGGAAAAGCAGAATGTTCTGAATGCCACATGGTCAACGGCAAAGGAGGCTTCATCGGCGCCGACCTATCCTTTTATGGGGCAGAAGCCAAGCCAGATCAAATACACGGCATCATCCTCGATCCCGAGAAAAATCTTCCCCCGGAAAAGAAGGCCACCACTGTAGTGACAAATACGGGCCAGACGATCACGGGCATGCTCCGGGGAAACAATAACTTTTCGCTCTCGTTGCAAACCCCTGATGGGGCGTTTCACTTCCTGCAAAAAGCAGACCTCACCCGGGTAGATCTCGGCTCCCGCTCCCTGATGCCGGCCGCAAAATTAGATAGCAAGGATGTGGACGATCTGGTCAGCTACATTCTGCAAACCGGGACCGAAAGCGCCAAAGGCTCACCCGAACACGCATCGCAATCGGACGATCATGACGATTAGAAGCATCACCGCCTCTCTCATGCTGGTAGGGGTTTTGAGCGTACAGGCGGATAACCGCAAATTTTCGCTCGAGGCCGATTTGCCTGCATTTTGGAACCTGTTTGACCACAATGCCGAATTGATCAAAGTGGCGTCGGGCTTCGGATTCACGGAAGGGCCGGTCTGGGACGAGGCCGGCTATCTCTGGGTGAGCGATGAGACTCTCAACAAAATATTCAAGGTAGACACAAAAACAGGTCAGAAACAAGAAATCATTTCGCTCGGCGATCCTGACGGCAATACCTATGATCGGCAACACCGGCTTTTGGATTGTGCCAGTGTTCTGCGCGCTATCATTCGCCTCTCGCCTGACGGCAGAAAATACGATATTGTCGTCGACCACTACCAGGGTAAACGCCTGAACAGCCCCAACGATGTTGTGCTTGGCCCCGACGGAGCCATTTACTTTACCGATCCGACCTCTGACTTGCCGAAGGATCAAAAGCAGGAAATACCTTTTAAGGGGGTGTATCGAATCGCCTCTGACGGTCAGCTCCAATTGCTCACCAAGGAGGTCGATGACCCCAATGGCCTGGCCTTCTCGCCGCAAGGTACCAAGTTCTACGTAGATGACTCGACGCAACGAAACATCCATGTCTATGACTTTCGAGACGGGAAATTGAGCAACGGACGAATATTTGGCGTCGAACAGGGTGGCCCACATGAAGGTGTGCCAGATGGTATGAAGGTCGATCGCCAGGGCAATTTGTATGTCGTAGGCCCAAGGGGAATATGGGTCTGGGATCCGGCTGGGCATCACCTGGGAACGATTGTTGTCCCCGAGCAGCCGGCCAATCTGGCGTGGGGCGACCGTAACTACTCTACGCTCTACATAACCGCAACAACCTCGGTGTATAAGATCTCCACCCGTGCCCACGGCTTTATTCCATATTTGCCTGGGAAGTAAAGGTGTAGTGCAAAATGACACATCGTTTTCAGCGCTTCTTCCTTTTGCTGTTTCTTTCCGCCAGCACAGTCATTGTTTCCGCTCAGACCTCTGGCTTTAAGGCTATCGAGCCGCCGGGTTCGGACGCCGCTTACAGCGCCGGCATACTCGCCAACGGGACGTTGTATGTATCGGGGCAGGGAAGCTCTGCTACCGGTTTCTCCGCGCAGATGAACGACGCCATGCGCAAGGTTCGGGCGGTCTTGCAATCGGCAGGCATGGATTATGCCAACGTTGTCTGGATGAATATCTACCTGGCCGACGAGCACAACCTGCCGGCCATGGAAGATGCGTATTGGCAGACGATTGGGCCAAACCCTCCCGCGCGAACAGTCTTGACGGTCGCTGCGCTCCCAAACGGAGAGATGGTCGAAATCAATTGCATCGCCGTTGCCGGCGAAAAGAAAGCAGTTTGGCCGGACGGATGGGCGCGAGGGCCGCATATCGATCCCCCCGCGGTGCAGGCGGGCGAAATTCTATATCTCTCGGCACAGGGCGGAAAACCCGGTTCGGATTTCTCGCAGGAGACCAAACAAGCGCTCGAAAATGTCAGCACCATTCTGAATGCCGCAAACATGAGCATGAAGAACGTTCTCTGGGTCAATCCCTACATGAGCGAGGGCGGTGTGTATGACGTGATGGGCAAGGTGTATCGAACATACTTTGAATTCGGCAACACCCCCGGTCGAGGCACCATCCAGGTTGTCGGCCTTCCTCGCGGACAGCACATTGTCTTCAGTTGTATCGCCGGAGAAGATCTCAGCAAACGCAAGGCTGTGCGCCCGCGCAACATGCCTCCCAGCCCGACGGCGAGCCCGGGAATTCTATACGACGATACTTTATATCTTTCTGCGAAGGACGGCTTCATCCCGGGTCAAGGCATGGTCACACCCCTGTTCGATTTGCAACTACGACAGTCCATGCGAAATCTTCTGGACGGTTTGGAGGAAGTCGACATGGACTTCTCCAACGTCGTATTCTCCACCGTCTACCTGCGGCAAATGAAAGACGACGGGCAGATGAACGAGCTTTACAACAAATTCTTCAAGCCACCTTATCCCGCCAGATCGACGCTGCAGCAAAATCTCGACGTTAGCAACGAGGCTGCGGAGCAAATTTCCTTTATTGCGGTCAGGCGTCAGCCGGCAAACACCAGCGAGGCCTCACGATGAATCGCAGAACTTTCGTCAAATGGGCTTCGGCCTTCCCGCTCCTGGCTCAGGTAGGCCTGGAGCAGGCGATTGGTACCGGCTGGGCCGAGGTCGCCCGCAACTCTACCGATAACATCTACACCCGGCTGGGAGTCAAGCCGCTCATCAATGGGCGTGGAACCTGGACCTACCTTAGCGCCAGCCTGGAATTGCCCGAAGTGAGAGTCGCGCAAGTAGAGGCCGCACAGCATTTCGTAAACATCTTCGAACTGCAGAAAGCGGCGGGCAAGCGTCTGGCGGAGCTAACCGGTGCGGAGTCCGGCATGATCACCTCGGGCGCGGCCGGCGCCATGGCCGTGGGAACCGCGGCCTGCATCGCTGGGACCGATCCGGACCGGGTATGGCAACTGCCCAACACCGACGGCCTCAAGAATGAGGTAGTGATGGTCGGCGGCCGAAGCGTGTTCGATAGCGCCATCCGCCTGGCCGGCGGCAAACTCGTCCTGGTGGATTCTGCAGAACAAATTCCCAACGCCATCACGTCCAATACAGTGATGGTCTACACCACCTCGCCTCCCGAACAATTGGCAAAGGAAATCGCCGCTTCGAAGGCCCATCAGATCCCCATATTCATGGATGCAGCAGACGGAATCCCGCCGGTAAACAAACTGCAGTTGTTCGCCAAAATGGGTTGCGACCTGTACACCTTCAGCGGAGGAAAGGGACTCTGCGGTCCACAGTCCAGCGGCATCCTCCTGGGCCGCAAAGACCTCATCGAAGCCGGTTTGGCCAACAGCAACCCGTGGGAAGGCGCCGTATGCCGCCCCATGAAGGTGGGCAAAGAAGAAATCATGGGATGTTTAGCGGCCGTCGAGACCTGGCTGAAGATGGACGTAGGCAAGCTCAACAAGGAATGGGGAACGCGCGTGCAGCGCATTGCCACCCTGGTCGAAACTGTCCCCGGGGTCGAAGCAAAAGTCTATATGCCCGAAGAAAATCAATGCCCAACACTCATGATCACCTGGGACCAGAAAGGTTGGCGCTACACCACCGCCGATTGCGCCAGGGAGTTGCTGGAGGGAACTCCTTCGATCGCCGTGCTGACCGAAGACAATCCGAGCGATGTGTTATCTCGCAAGCAAACGTCGCCCAGAGCCTATCGGCATGAGGACAAGCTGCAGATCGTCTCCATGACCCTGCGGCCTGGTGAAGAAATCATTATCGGCCAGCGCCTGCGGCAATTGCTGACCCAGGCCCGCCGGCAGGCGGCTTAAACATGAGGACCTTCGCTTTGTCCTGTTGGTTGCTCCTCGCCGCACCGCTCTGCGTAGCGTGTGAGGTTCATCCGGTAGCTTTCGAGGGCTGGCAGGCGCAGCAGGTCTCGAACGAGTGGGTGCAACTCACCTTCGTTCCCCAGTTGGGCGGCCGGCTCATGCAGGTCAGCTTCAATGGTCACCCCTACCTGTTCGTAAACCCGGTCTACAAGGGCAAATACATTTCTCCCGAAGAAGCGGCCGGCCGCTGGATTAACTATGGCGGTGACAAAATCTGGCCATTACCCGAGGGCAATGACGACGAGCAGCACTGGCAGGGAGCTTCCACGCCATTGGACGACGGCTCCTACGCCTTCTCCATCGTTAGCCAGGGCCAACGTTGCACCGTGCGCCTGGAAGGCCCACCTGACCCGCCTACGGGCCTGCAATACACGCGCGAGATCAGCATAGGCAGCGATTCCCCTCAGATCTTTTTCCACGCGATCACGAAGAACTTCACCGGCCACTCCATCACCTGGTCAGTGCAGTCGGTATCTCAATACAACCTGTCCGATGCCGGCGACCCCACGCAATACAACCACGAATTCCGCGCCTTTACTCCTCTCAATCCAAATTCTGCCTACCTGCTCGGCTACCACGCCCGGGATGGCCTCGCTAATGATCCCGCGTACAGCGTGAAGGGTGGGTTGTTCCAGCTGAACTGGAAGTATCTCGAGAGCGAAGTGTGGCTTGACTCGACCGCCGGTTGGATTGCCATCGTCGATGGCGCAACCCGCTATGCCATGGTGGAAAAAACCAGGCACGTCGACGGCGGAGATTATCCCAGCAAGGCCAGCATCATCTTTTACAAGAATGGCCCTACGCTCGAGCTGAATGCGAAAGGCATGCCCTATCTCACATCCACAAACCTCGACCAGACGCCGTATTACATGGAAGCAGAGATGAATAGCCCCATGGCAGTTCTGGGCCCTGGCGAGAGCTATACCTTCGACACCACCTGGTTTCCCTCACGTCTGAGCGGCGACTTCACGACCGTGACCGACGCCGGCCTTGTGGGGCAGCCACTGGCGGCTCGCCGCTCCGGCGATAAAATCGAGCTTTCCGGCAGCTTTGGCATTTTCTTTCCCGGCGAACTCAAGGCTTTCCTCTACAACGAGTCAGGCGTGGGAAAAGAGCAAGTACCTCTGACAGCGGTCCGTCCCCAGGAGCCGGTCGATCTTCATCAAACCATTACCGCCGCCGGGAACATAGTCCGGGTTTCTATTCACCTTATCGACAGTAGTGGCGCCGATCGCGGAGCACTGGGAGAGGTATTCGTTACCATGAACGGTGAGGCCCATTAATCGCATGAAGCTCGACCGGCTGTGGGTACTGGTTTTTTGCGTGGCTGCCTGTGCTTCGGCGCAAATCAAGTCGGATTGGCCTTCGTACAACGGCGACTACACCGGCAAGCGTTTCAGCGGTCTCGCCCAAATCACTCCGCAGAATGTTACTCACCTGCAGGCGCAGTGGGTCTTTCACACCAAGACTCCCGGCGTATTGGAAGCGACCCCGGTCGTGATAAACGGCATCATGTACGTGACCGGTTCGAACGATGCATTTGCTCTGAACGCGCAATCGGGAGAGGTGCTGTGGCACTACTCGCGGCCAGTCTCGAGTGGGTTGATTGACGATGCTTCCGGTCATATCAATCGCGGAGTGGCCATATCCGGCACCCGCTTGTTTATGGAAACAGACAATGCTCATCTACTCTGCCTGGACAACCGCTCGGGCAACCTCATCTGGGACATTGCTTACGCCAACTGGAACAAGAACTATGGGGCCACCGGTGCACCGCTCATCCTCAAAGACAAGGTGTTGGTCGCGACCTCTGGTGGAGATGACGGGGTTCGTGGCTTTCTCGCCGCCTTCGATATTACGACGGGAAAATTAGCATGGCGCTTGTGGACCGTCCCCGGACCAGGAGAGCCGGGCTCTTCGAGCTGGCCGGGCGATAGCTACCTTCACGGCGGCGGCACGGCATGGATGCCCGGGACATATGATCCTGAGCTCAACACGCTCTATTGGGGTACAGGAAATGCTTCACCGGATTACGACGGCAGCGTTCGACCTGGGGATGACTTATATACCTCATGCCTGTTGGCCATTGATCCGGATACGGGCAAACTTAAGTGGTACTTCCAATTCACTCCTCATGATCTCTATGACTATGACGCGGTGGAAACTCCTGTTGTTGTAGACACGGAGTATCAAGGCAAGCCCAGAAAGTTAATCATCGAGGCAAACCGTAACGGATACGTTTATGTGCTTGACCGCACGAATGGGAAGTTTCTGTCTGCCACGCAATTCGTTAAGGAACTGAATTGGGCGAAAGGGATCGATGCAAACGGCCGCCCGTTGATCACCGATATCCAGCCGACTGCAGACGGAACCCGCATTTGCCCAGGAGTGGAAGGGGCCACCAACTGGTATTCGCCTTCTTACAACGAGGTCACGCGGTTGTTCTATTTCGTATCGCTTGAGAGTTGTTCAGTATATGTTCGAAAGCCGTCAGGATTTGAAGAGGGCAAGGAGTATTACTCCACCGGAACCAAGCGCGATCCAAACGGCAAGAGCACGCAGACGCTTCTGGCTTTCGACCTGCGAACTCAGAAATTCGCCTGGGAATATCCGCAGACCGGTGAAAACCACGGCTACGGCGGCGTCATGTCGACCGTGACAGGCCTGGTATTTTTCGCCGACAACCAAGGCTTCTTTGAGGCCGCGGATGCAACCACGGGCAAGCCGCTATGGCACTTCAACACCGGCCAGACCCTGCACGCCTCGCCGATGAGCTACGCCGTAGACGGCACCCAGTTCGTAGCCATAGCCTCCGGCAGCGATCTCTTCGCCTTTGCCTTGCCCCACTAGGTCCGTTGCAGATATTCCCGGGGTTTAAAAGAGAATGTGAGTACTCGGCAAGGAACCGCAGGTCCCTCCACTACGCTTCGCTCCGGTTCGGGATGACAATTCTGTTGTGCCCGCAAGAGCTTGAGCGGAGAATACTTGACCCCTGCCACAGAATTGTCATCCCGACCGGAGCGAAGCGTAGTGGAGGGACCTGCGGTTCCTTACCGGGTACTCACCCCTTTAGCCTTGGGTTACGCCAACTCGAGCGCGATCTTCCGCGCATCCGGCTCCATGTGGCCAATCCGAAAGCTGCGAATCTGTCCCGCATTCATACCCGCAGGCTTGCTGGCCGCGACACTAGGGCCGCCCTTCCAGCGCGCTTTCAACATGGAGCTAAGCGAGGACAGATCCACCTTACCCTCGACCGCCGGCGCCTCGGCAACTGGAGCCTCGCTACTGATCCGGCACGAACCCTCGATACCTTCCCCTAGTTCTACCCTCGCCAATCCTTGAGAAACCTCGAGGATCCGGCCAGTCACCACGCTGCCCACCGGATGCTCCGCGAGATACTCCTCCACCGTGACCGAGGTCCGTTGCTTCATGCTCAACCGTAGCTGACGCTTCGCCTTATCGACCTCAAGCACCTGCGCCTTGACCACCTGGCCCAGGCGCAACACATCCTGAGGGTGCTGAATATGTTTCTCCGCGGTGATCTCGCTGACGTGGATCATGCCCTCAACCCCATCGGCAAGCTGAACGAAGGCGCCGAACTTGGTGAAGCTGGTAATCGGTCCTTCAATTGCCGAGCCGGCAGGAAACTTCTGCTCCGCCTCCGCCCAGGGATCGCCCAGTGCCTGTTTCAAGCCCAATGACAGCCGGCGTTCCGCCATGTTAACGCCCAGCACGACTGCTTCTACGGTATCTCCCGTCTTGAGCACATCGCTCGGCTTTCTCACCTTCTTGGCCCAGGACATTTCCGACAAGTGGATCAGCCCCTCAACTCCGGGCTCGAGCTCGACGAAGGCTCCAAAATCGGCAACCCGCGTGACCACGCCGTGGACGCGATCTCCTGCCTTCAACGTGGCCGCGACCGCATCCCAGGGATGGGGTAGAAGCTGCTTTATGCCCACCGAGACGCGCTGCTTTTGAGGGTCGATCTTGAGTACTTTGGCTTCAATCTGCTGGCCCACGGAAAGCACATCTTCAGGTTTATTGATCCGGCTCCAGGCGATGTCGCCTATATGGAGAAGGGCATCCACCCCGCCGATATTGACAAACGCGCCGTAGCCAGTGAGGCTGCGCACTTCGCCAGACACGGTTTCGCCTTCTTTGAGCTCACCGTATCGTCGCTCCCGGGTAGAGCGATCTTCCTCTTCCGTGAGCACGCGGCGATCCACCACGACATCTTCGTCGCCCACATCCAGCTTGATAATGCGGCAGCGAATCTGCTGTCCGACCAGTTTTTCGAGCTCTGCGGCATCGCGGGTTCCACTGCGTGAGGCTGGCATGAACGCTCGTACTCCCACATCGACGCTCACTCCGCCTTTGACTACGCCAGTCACCGTGCCGGCGATCGGCGCCTTGTCTTCAAAGGCCCGTTCCAACGAGGCCCAGTCGCGGGGCTGCTCCACTTTGAAGCGTGACAGCTCGTAATAGCCCTCGAGGTTGCGGCCTTTGACCGCCACTAGAAGCTTGTCCCCCGGCTTTACCGCTTCGTTGGCGCTTTGGAAAGGCGCCAGCGGGAGCACGCCTTCGGTCTTATAGCTGATGTCGACAAAGACTGAGTCAGCAGAGACGGCAACCACCGTGCCTTCGATCTGTCTGCCGCCTTCGGCCTGCCGCGCATGGCTCTGTTCATACTCGGAAAAGATGGCGTCGAACGATTCGCCGCTTTCCAGGTCAGTGTTCTCGGGTTGTGGATTACCGCTGGTAGGCATCAATTCCGCTCAGGATACCACCTCATCCTCTTCCCGCTCCCGGGGGACGATCATGAGATGCCTGAGTGCGGTTCCGCGCAGCAGGCTGATGTTCTGAGGCTTGCTGGCACGTTCCGTGGTCAGCAAACGATGCAAATCGTCGATGCCCCCCACCGGCTTCGCGGCAAACCCGATGATCACGTCGCCCTCCTCAAGACCGGCAAGCGAAGCGGGTCCGTTGGGCGCCACTGCCGTCGCCATCACGCCGGTCGGCATGGAAAGCTTGTACTCATAAGCCAAACGCCGGGGGACAGGCACATTCTGGGCGGCAATTCCGATAGAACTGCGGCGCACCCGGCCGTGCTGCAGAATCTGGGTGGCCACGTACTTGGCCGTATCAATACCCACCGCGAACGAGAGCCCCTGGGCGCCCAGAATAGTCGCCGTGTTCACCCCGATGACCGAGCCGGTTGAGTCCAGCAGCGGCCCTCCGGAGTTGCCCGGATTGAGCGGGGCATCGGTCTGAATAATCTCTTCCATCATGCGGCCCGAGGAGGCGCGCATACTGCGGCCAAGCGCGCTGACCACCCCGGCCGTCACCGAAAACTGAAATCCGAATGGATTCCCCACGGCGATGGCTATCTGCCCAATGCGCAGCCGTTTCGAGCTGCCCAGAGTGGCTGGGGAAAAGACAGCATGCTCCGTTCGGAGCACGGCGATATCGGTATCCCGATCTTCGCCGATCAGCACCGCCCCACTGCGGCTGCCATCGGTGAACGTTAGCGAAAGTTTTGCCGCTTGGTGAACCACGTGGCTGTTGGTCAGGATCAAGCCGTCGGGAGTAAATACGAAACCAGAGCCCGATCCCTCCGAGCCTGACCGATTGGCTTGTCGTGCAGTTTGAACGTCGATTTTCACCAGCGATCCGCTGACTCGCTCCACCGCCTGGGTTACCGCGCGGGAATAATTGTCCAGTAAATCCGAATCGTCCAGCCTGCCCGAGACGACATTGCCCGTGAGTTCTGATGTGTGTTCCATGCGCTTCCTTTCAAATGGCAACCAGCCCGCGCGTCATGCCAATTGTCACCGCTTCTGTTCGCGTCTGCGCGCCCAGCTTGGCCAGAACCGAGCTTACGTGAAACTTTGCGGTATGCTCGGAAATGTTGAGCTGTACCGCCAGCTGCTTGTTTGTTTGCCCCCGCGCCATGCAACGCAAGACTTCCACTTCTCGCGCGGTGAGCTCCTCGGGAATGCGCAGTACGTCTGCCGGCGTTGCAGGTGGGCGCGGAACCGTCACTGCAAACCCGGCAACAGTAGCTGCGATTGCAGTCACTAGTTGATGCGCGGAGGCCTGCAAAGGAATCACAGAATATATCTTGATACGCGCCGCGCCGCGTATCACGGCAGCGCTGGGCTCAGCCGCGAGCAGCACTGCCGGTATGTCGGAAAACACTTCCTCGAGAGCTCTGCGGTTGCCCGCCCTGGCGAGGAACGTCTCCCCCTCTGCAATCACAATGACGTCCGGGCTGTCACTTTGCGCGCGAAACAACAGCGTCGAGGGAAGTGCGACCGGCAACAAGTCGAACTCCCGCGACGCGCGCAAAGCTGCAAACCGGTTGGCGTGGAGCGCAGAGTCCACGCAGGGCAGTACCAGGAAACGATCAGCGCCCGGTTTTTCGGATTTGTGATCCTCAGCCACGATCCGCCAGAATTACCTTGAGATCCATTTTTACGCCGCCACGAATCACTGCGACAGCAACCGGATCACCGACTTTGAGACTGGATATTTGATGCTGCACTGCGTGCACGTTATGAACTTCCTGGCCATTGACCGACAACAACAGGTCGCCCACCAGGATTCCCGCGGTTGCGGCCGGTGCATTGGCCTCTACGTGCAGCACCAGCAGCGCTTCACCCACACCCTGCGCAAACTGGGAACGCAATCCTTCGGGAACGGGGACGGCCTGCATAGCAGCGCCAAGATAGGGTCGAGGCACGTGACCCCGCTCGAGAATGGCGTCGACGACTCGGTCGATGGTCGCTGTGGGTACCGTAATCACCGCATTGCGCGCCAAAACTGTGCTGTTGATTCCCAGCACCTGCCGGCTTTCATTCACCAGCGCGCTGCCCGACTGGCCTACGTAAAGCTGCAGGTCCGGACGAATGAGTGAATCCATCTGTCCACCCCGCCAGGTGCGCCAGGAGCTTCCCAGGCGGGCGATGATTCCCGCGCTGGCCGATACGTCGCCCAGGGCGGAGCGGCCCACCGAAAGAACCAGCTCACCCACGCGAGCAGGTGCGGCGCCGCCAGTCTGCGCGGGTTTGTCCGCGCCTGTTTCCATGCGCAGCACAGCAAGATCGGTTCCAGCATCGCTACCAGCCAGCGTAGCGTGAACTGGTTCTCCCTGGTGCGCTACCCGGAGAGAGTCGGTGCGGCGGAGTCCATGACGCACCGTCACGATGACTCCCGGGCGCCACACCACGCCGCTCGAGGTAGAGCGGCCGCCACCATGCACTGTCACGATGCTGTCTTGCACCGCCTCAATTGTTTTTGCGATTTCGCTGGAGAGTGCGCTCCAAAGATTTTTCGATGTTGCTTCCATGATCTTCTCCCTTAGGACAAGATCATGGTGACACCGGAGCGGGCCGCACACATCGCCCAGATGACTAGGGTGTTTCAGTCTTTCTGATGGAAAATGGAATTGTTAATGTCTGGCCAGACTTCCTTGAATGCGAAGGTGCAGCCATCAATCGCAATATTTGTGATCCAGCGCTGGTAGGTCTTGGTGACCGTCCGTTCCTGGCTCGGATAGTACAGATTAGCAACCCCTGAGAACGCGCCTGCTCCCAGGAACTCGCTGAAGTTGAACGTCTCATGGCCGGAGTCAGAGCGCGTAACAGCAACCCGGCTGAACGCATATCCAAGTCGCTTCGCGAAATCCCCCTTGCCCAGCGTGTAATACCTTGTGTCCTGGTGCAGGATCGAAGGCACGATGAACTCGACAAAGTAGTTTTCGTTGATGGCATCTGCCAGCGTGTGCCAGTAATACCTGCCGTACCCCGCAGCTCCTTGACGAAACTCAGGGTAGGAGTTGTTCGCCTGTGCCACTGCGGCCTGTCCAGCCACGAAAATGAAACTTGAATAATCCACGCTATCCAGGGTGGCCGTCTTGAACTTTTCCTTGACCGTCTGCGGCGGCAGTTGTTGATCAGCGCTCACTGCGCGGAAATTCGGTATGACAAAAAGAATGCGTTTCGTTTGTCTTCCTTCGGCCAACGGATCCACTGGTTGTGACGCGCTCCCTGAGGGAGAAGGAGCGTCTGAGGCAACCTGTACCTGCTGCTGTTGAACTTGTTGTTGCACGCCCGCGCCGGGATCATCGGGAAGGTCAGTATCTTTAGATACCTCTGTTAGATAAGCCACGGTTACAGGCTGGCTCGCGGCTTGCACCTCGAGGGTCGAGTTTTCGCCAGTGGTTTCGCCCGCACTTGCTTTCACTCCTGGAGAAAAGATCGCTCCTAAGAGAAGTCCAAAAACAAGAACAAACCATCTCGGGGTCGACGTCATACTGGGCCTTTTGTTCCGTTATTCCAAGTTTGAGTGCAGATCGTCTTTTGTAGGTCTTCTTTCGCCGGCGCCATTCATTGCTGTTGCCTTGCACAGCCGGGCAGAACTCAATTGCGCTCACTTACGATGACGTTTGGCATACACGACGGTCTCATATTTGACGAGAGAATCGAAGCAGAAGTGTGCTGGAGGGGGCAATAAAGTTCCTTGGAAGGAACTATTTGTCTACAACTTTAGGGTACAAGGTATTTTTTCAATGCCGCCAAACCCTCTTCAATGGCCCGGGGATCAATGGCATAGCTGAAGCGCACGTGGCCCTCTCCCTGTCCCCCAAATACCACACCTGGAACGGTCGCGACGAGCGCTTTGCTGAGCAGCATTCGGGCCGCCGCGCGGCTGTCTTTGCTGATCTTCGTGACCCGGGGAAAAGCATAGAAGGCTCCCTGCGGCATCTCACAGGGCAGGTCCATTTCATTTAATCCGTTTACCAGCAGATCTCTCCTCTGCCGGTATTGCTCGCGGCGCGCATGGATCTCACTGCGCGGGGTCCGCAGCGCTTCGAGCGCGGCCCATTGGGTCATCGTAGAGACCCCGTTTACCGAATACAGAACCAACTTCCGCATCCCGGTCATGAACGGTTCGTGGGCCGCCGCATAACCTATTCGCCAACCGGTCATCCCATAGCTCTTTGAAAAGGTGTAGGTCGAGATGGTGCGTTGCGCCATGCCTGGCAAGGATGCAATCGAGAAGTGCTCCCCCTCATACACCAGGTCTTCATACGCCTCGTCAGCAATCACGATCAGATCATGCTCACGGGCAAAGGCGGCCACTTCTTCCGCTTCGGCGCGAGAGAAAACCGTACCGGTCGGGTTTTGTGGGGTGTTGTAATAAATGGCGCGGGTATTTGGCGTGGTAAAGTCCTCAAGCGTCCGGGTAAGACCTGCGCTGCGCGCCGTCGCTGTCGGTACCAACAGAGCCCGCGCCTGGCAGCCTGTAATCATCTCCCGAATAGGCGTCCAATAGGGCGAGAAGAGCAACACGTCGTCTCCCGGATCGAGCACCGCCTGAAAGGCGACATACAAAGCGTGCGCTCCGCCGGCGGTCACGATCACGTTCTCCGCGGAAACCTCGAGCTGGTTGCGCTCCTTAAGCTTGGCCGCGATTGCCTGGCGCAATGGCTCTATCCCGGAAGAGGGTGCGTATCTGGTTTTGTTCTCGACCGCAGCGCTTAACAGCGCATATTTCACCGCATTCGGGGTTTCGAAGAAAGGCTCACCACCATGGAATGCATGCACTTTTTGGCCGGCCGCTCGTAGTTCGATCACTTTATTCCGAACCTGAACGATTTCCGAGAAACCCACCTCATCCAGCCGTTTCGCCAAACGCATCGCGTCCTTTGCCATCATTGCCCTCTTTCCGACGCATTGTTAACGTTGAGAGGTGAAGTCAAGATATCTCTACCTTGCGGCGTCTGCACTTTTTCTGGTGCTCGCGGTGTTGCAACTCCGCCATCCGCGCAACCTAACCGCCGCCGTTCTCAATGCGGCTGCAGGCGCTATCTTTTTCTTCCTCGGGGCGACTAAATCTTGATGAAGATTTTCTTCCGGTATAAGAACAGGACCGGCAAGAAGCAGACCAGCACGAAAGCGATGGCATAAAGCAACGACCCGAAAGATGGATTAATGATGGGGAAGAACCAGTGGAAGTAGATATATTGCTGCAGGTCAGTCACTCGGCCACCGTCATGCACAACGACGGTGGAAAGCCCGGCAGACAAGAGTTCCGAGAAAACATATGCGGTAATGGCATTGGATCCGAAAACCAGCCATGGAAAGGTCCAGCCCCGCGTCCACTCCTTGATCTCCACGGCATAAAAACAGATGGCCAGCAGAAGAAGGGTACAGCCCGCGGCGAACAACACATAAGAGCTGGTCCAGAGTTTCTTGTTGATGGGGAACCAGACATTCCACAGATTTCCTAACAACAAGCCGCCAATCGAAGCAGCCAGCAGGCCCGCCGCCTTGGTGGACAAAGCCTTTGGCCGTCGCAGCCAAATGCCGGTGAGGACGCCAAATAAGATGGTTCCCATAGCCGGAATGTCGCTGAGCAGCCCTTCCGGATCGCGCACCCCCTCATAGAGACGGCCAGGCAGGAGCTTACGGTCCAGATACGCCACCCAATTTTGGTTTGGGTCGAGCAGCGGCACAGCATGCGTGGGGACGCCGACACCAGGAATGGGCACCCAGCGCATCAGGATCCAATACCCCAACAGCGCCACGATTGCCGTCGTGACCGGTACCCAGGCTCGGTTGTTCCAAAGATAAAGGAGGCTGGCGAACAGGAAACAGATGGCGATGCGCTGCAACACTCCGTAGATGCGCAGCGTGTGCAGGTGGAATAAGGGGAACCCGTTCACGACCAGCCCTAACAGGAACAGGATCACGGAACGCCTGAGTACATGCAGCCGCAGGGAAGTTTTCGACTCACCGCGCGCCATGCGCGACTCATTCGAGAATACGATCGAAATGCCGGCAATAAGGAGAAACGACGGGAACACCAGGTCGGTGAGAGTCCAGCCGTTCCACGCGCTATGTTCCAGTTGGCTGTAGCTGTATTTTCCGCTCCCTCCGTTGTTCACCAGGATCATGAATGCGATCGTGATTCCTCTCGCCACGTCGAGTGAAACCAGCCGCCGTATCGGATTCACCATGGTTTGCGGAGCGGTAGTGGAGTTACCCCTATTCTTGGTGACTGAGGTTGCCATGCTGGGAAGTGTATCTGCTGTGTTAAAGGAGTGTCCATGCGGCGCTCAGTGATTTGGTTTGTGTTGTCCGCCGGCTGGGGGCTGGACTGCGTTCTGACCGCTTTTCATGGCAACCGGGTACAGGCCGCGCTTACCGGCTTTTTCGCCTTGTGCTTCCTGTCCATCGGCCTGGCCTTCCAGAAGCGCGACCGCAGGGGCCGAAGAAGATGAAAACACCGCGGACGAGTATAGAGTGGGTGGCCCTGGTCTCGATTTTGAGACCTGGGTGCTCCGGTCGAGGCCCACTTGTGAGGAGAAACCCAGGTCTCAAAATCGAGACCAGGGCCGCCCACTTTATGTCCGGGAAAGAAAAATGCCCGGGTGCCCCATCCTTCGCGCGTTTGCGAAGGGTGGGATAAGCGAACCTACCCCGCAAGCCTCTAGCGGACACCCGACGTTCAAGCGTCCAACACACCCGAATAAACAGCCATCCCCGCGACCGCATCCACTCCGATCGCGTCCAGCGCATCGATCTCTGCCTGTTCGCGAATCCCCCCTGCCACAATCAACTGCCGCTGGGTTCTTTGTCGAAGCCGTTGCGCTACCTCGATAGGAAAGCCCTGCATGGTTCCTTCCCGATCGATGTGGGTATAGAGAAAGGCCCCGCAGTACGGCTCCAGCTGGGGCAGGGCGTCGTCCGCAGTAAGCTCCACCTGGTCCTTCCACCCCTTAACCGCTACTCGGCCGTCCTTCGTATCCACGCTGAAGACCAGCTGCTCCACACCGACCGCGCCGGCGAGCGCGTCCGCAAACCCGGTATTCACCAGGCCGGCTCCGCTGAAGAGCGCCGAGCCCACGATGACCCGCCGGGCTCCCGCAGACAGCACAGCAGCAGCTTTTTCGACCGTACCGATGCCGCCGCCTACCTGGCACGGCAAACGTTTGCCAATCCTGGTGATCAGCTCGCTGTTATCGCCCTGGCGCATGGCTGCGTCCAGGTCAATCAATTGCACCAGAGGATAGTTTTGGAAGCGCCCAATCCAATACTCAAAATCGTCGAAGGCCAGTTTGAGCGTTTCCCCCCGCACCAACTGCACAATCCGGCCCCCCATCAGATCAATCGAAGGAATCAGCAAGGCAGCCTCACTGGCACACCCTGCCGCGCCAACTCCTGCTTGAGTGCCCGGACATCGGCAATCCCAAAGTGAAAAATGCTTGCTGCCAGCGCCGCATGCGCCTTACCAGCCTGGAATACCTGTGCGAAGTGCTCCGCCGAACCAGCGCCGCCGGAAGCGATCACCGGAATTTCCACCGCCTCGCTGACCGCCGCCGTCAGCTCGCAATCAAATCCTGCGCGGGTGCCGTCGGCATCCATGGAGGTCAACAAAATCTCTCCCGCCCCGCGCGCTTCGGCTTCCAGCGCCCACTCGATCACCCGTCGTCCGGTGCGAACGCGTCCCCCGCTCACAAAGACCTCAGCATCGCTGACCGGGCTATTCTGAACACGTCTGGCATCAATCGCCACGATCACGGCCTGGGCGCCAAAGCTTCTTCCAATCGCATCAATCAGCCCGGGATCGGCAATGGCCGCCGAGTTGATACTCACCTTGTCCGCGCCCGCGTCGAACACTGCCGCTGCCTCTCCCGCCGAGCGTATGCCGCCGCCCACGGTGAACGGGATGAACAGCTCTTTCGCCGTTCGCCGCACTGTCTCGAGGAGCGTGCCCCTGCCCTCGTGGGTGGCGGTGATGTCGAGCAAGACCACTTCATCGGCGCCGGCAGCGGCATGACGTTTGGCCAATTCCGCCGGATCCCCGGCATCGACCAGGTCGACGAACTGCACACCCTTCACCACCCTCCCGCTGCGCACGTCCAGGCAGGCGATGATCCGCTTGGTCAGCATGCCAGCTCCACAAAGTTCTTGAGCACGCGCATGCCGGCGACCCCGGATTTCTCCGGATGAAACTGTACCCCCATCACGTTGCCGCGCTCCACGGCGCCGGAGAAAGGGCCGCTGTATTCGGTAACTGCTACTGTTTCGTCTACGACAGGAGCGCGATAGGAGTGAGTGTAGTAGAAGAAAGAGCGGTCTTCGACGCCGCGCATCAGGCGCGATTGCGGATCGACACGGGCTTCGTTCCAGCCCACATGCGGCACTTTCACTCCAGGTGCAAACCGCTCGCATTGCCCGCTGAACACGCTCAGCCCTTTGCTGTCGGGGGCTTCTGTGCTGCCTTCAAACAGCCACTGCAGACCCACGCAGATCCCCAGGAAGCCCACGCCCCGGGCAATTGAATCACTGACTGCGTCAGACAGCCCGGTGTCCTTGAGTAGCTGCGTCGCTTGAAAATGTCCAACACCAGGAAGGATGACCTGGGTTGCGCGCCGCACCACGTCGGGGTCGGCGGTGACCTCAGCCGCGCAGCCCAGGGCATCGAGCGCCTTCATCACCGAAGTCAGGTTGCCGGCCTTGTAGTCAATGACGGTGATGGTCATAGCAATCCTTTCGTGCTGGGCAGCATCTTGCCCAATTGCTTATCTCTGGAGCAGGCCACGCGCAGCGCCCGGGCGAAGGCCTTGAACAGCGCCTCGATCTTGTGATGATTGGAGCGGCCGTACATAGTCGCGATGTGTACATTGGCGCGCGCTCCGCGAGCGAAGCCCTCAAAGAAGTCTTCCACCAACTCACTTTGCAGATCGCCCACCAGGCGTTTCTTGACCTTAGTCTTAACCACGCAGGACACTCGTCCGCTCAGGTCGACGGCCGCGACCCCCAGGGTTTCATCCATTGGCATCAGGAAATATCCCGCGCGCAGGATGCCTTTCTTGTCGCCCAGGGCCTGATCGAACGCCTCTCCCAGGGCGATTCCTACGTCTTCCACCGTGTGGTGCTGGTCCACGTCCAGATCACCGTCGCATGCCAGCTCGAGATCGAAAGCCCCATGCCGGGTGAACAGCTCCAGCATATGGTCGAAGAAGCGAATCCCCGTCCTGACTTTGTATTTGCCGCTGCCCTCCACAACCAGCTTCAGCGAAATTTTCGTTTCTGTTGTCTTACGGTCAATCGCGGCGTGGCGTTTGCTCTGCGGCATTATGTTCTCTCCCACTGGATCTCGTTCAGCGCTTCGCTCATAGCGCTCACTGCCTGCTTCATCTGTTCTCGCGCGCCCACCGTGATTCGCACACACCCGGCACAGCCCGGGTCCTTCGACCGGTCGCGCGTAAGCACCCCCCGGCGATGCATCGCCTGCACGAACTCGGCATGGCGGGATCCGATCTTGACCAGAACGAAATTAGCCTGCGTGGGCCATTGGGGAACTCCGAGCCTGCGCAGGTAATCCACCATCTCCGCTCGCGCCGTCTTGACCTCTTCGACATACCATTGCAGATACGCATCATCGTCAAGAGCCGCGGGAAGGCATGCCAGGGCCAGCGAATTCACGCTGTAAGGGGAGATGACGGTTCGCAGCCATTGCTGCATCTCAGCGGGCGCGGCCAGCATTCCCAGGCGCAGCCCGGCCAGCCCGTACGCTTTGGAAAAGGTCCGTGCGACAACCAGGTTAGGAACCCGTCCAACCAGATCGATCACCGTCTGTCCGTAGAAGTGGTAGTAGGCCTCATCCACCAGGACAGCCGCATGCGGCGCCCTTTTGAGAACCGCAAGTAGTTGCTCCCGGCTGGCGACTGTTCCAGTCGGGCTATTGGGACTGGCGATGGCAATCAATTTCGTTTCCGGAGTAATAGCTTCAAGCAAAGCCTCCAGTGGAAAGGCAAAGTCTTCGCCCGAAGACACTGTCTTCACCATGGCATCGGTCGAGGAACCATAGACCTCGTACATGGAGTAGGTCGGGGTAGGGAAGAGAAACTCATCTCCGCGATCCAGGAAGGTTTGGCACAGCACATGGATCGCTTCGTCGACTCCGTTCGTCAGCAGCACCTGCTCCGGCTCGAGGCCCAGATGCTGAGCAACCCTGGCCTCTACCTGGGCCCGTTCCGGATACTTGGCCAAATCAGCCGCCGCAATCCTGCCCAGCGCTTCCAGCACACGGGGGGAACAGGCGACAGTGTTCTCGTTAAAGTCCAGTCGTAACCCTTGCCGGCCACTGAGTGGAGGGTGATAGGCGTGCATCCGCTGCACCGCCAGCCGCGGTAGAACGGTTTCAACCATCGATCCCCCTTGCCCGCACCGCCTCCGCGTGCCCGTACAGCCCCTCCGCATTGGCCATCATGATGGCCGACGGGCCGAGCTTCTTAAGCCCGGCGAGCGTATATTCCTGGACCGTGATCACTTTTAAGAAGTCCATCACGCTCAGCCCGCCGCGAACCTGCGCTGCGCCACCAGTCGGCAGGGTATGGTTAGGCCCGGACACGTAGTCCCCCATGGGTTGCGGCGAATAGCGCCCAATGAATACGGAACCCGCGTTGCACACCCAATCAACATCCTCTTTGCTGTCGACGGTCAGATGTTCGGGGGCCAGCCGATTGGTAATTTCGCGTGCCTCCGCTACGGAACCAGCGATCACCGCCAGTCCATTGCGCTCAATTGCCTGCCTGGCGATTGAATTCGTTTTGACCCGCTGCGCTACCTCCCGCACTACTTCACGCGCCAGGGCGGCATTCGTGGTGACCAGGATGGCCAAAGCCTCGGGATCATGCTCAGCCTGGGCTACCAGGTCTGCCGCGATACCGGCCGGGTCACCGCTTTCGCTGGTCACGACTATTTCCGTAGGGCCGGCCAGCATGTCGATAGCGCAATCGAAAGCGACCATTTTTTTGGCTGCGGTCACATACCAGTTGCCTGGGCCGACGATCTTGTCTACCCGGCGAATGCTTTCGGTGCCAAAAGCGAGGGCCGCGATCGCCTGGGCTCCGCCGACGCGATAAAACCCGCTCACCCCAAGCAGTGCCGCGGCTGCGAGGGTTTCCTTTGCCGGCTTCGGCGACACCACTACGATTCGCTCCACCCCCGCCACCTGCGCCGGGATCACCGTCATCAGCAAGGTGGAAGGCAGAGGATAACGCCCGCTCGGTACATAACACCCGACGGCGCCCAGCGCCCGCACTCTTTGTCCGGTAGTGAGCCCGGCATGGGTGGCGCTCCATTCCCTGGGCATTTGCCGGGTGGCGAATTTGCGAATGTTCCCGGCCGCCGTCTGCATCGCGACCTGGAGTGGTAGGGGCGTCTCTTCCCAGGCCTGGTTCATTTCAGATCGAGATATCTCCAGCCCCTGTTGCCGCGCCAGGCCGTCCAGCTTCGTCGCGTAGCGGCGCAAAGCCCGGTCCCCTCCCTTGCGCACATCTCCCACGATGCGCTGCACCACGGGCATAGTACGCGCCGTATTCCGAGCCCCGCGCTGCTCCAGATCGCCCAGCATCTGCCGGGTTAGCTTGCCGCCGCGGCCCTGTGTCCTCACCACCCTCATTGCAGACGCTCCTTTTCGCTTTACGGCATTTAGAAAACGATCTTGTTGAGCGGATACTCAACAATCCCGGTAGCGCCCGCACTCTTGAGCTTAGGGATGACATCCCGCAGCACAGATTCTTCGATCACCGTATTGACTGCCGCCCAGCCCTCTCCACTGAGCGCGGAGATAGTCGGCGAATCCAGGGCCGGCAACATGGCCAACACCCGATCGAGGTTCTTTTTCTCCACATTCATCATCAAGCCCACCCGGCCCTTGGCGGCAATCGCGCCATTCAGCATGAGCGAGATATTGTCGATCTTCTGCTTCTTCCAGGGTTCGCCGTAAGCAGCTCGATTCGCGATTAGATGGGTTTCGCTTTCCATCACCGTATCGATGATGCGCAGCCGGTTCGCCCGAAGTGAGCTGCCCGTCTCGGTGACTTCCACGATCGCATCGGCCAGCATGGGCGGCTTCACTTCCGTAGCACCCCAGCTGAATTCCACCTTCACAGGAACGTTCTTGCCGGCAAAATAATTCTTCGTCACCTCGACCAGTTCTGTGGCAATTACTTTTCCGCTTAGCTCTTCCGCCTTCTGAAAGGGAGAATCCTCAGGCACCGCCAGCACCCAGCGCACCTTGGTGCGCGTCGCCTTGGAATAGGTCAGCGAGGTCACGCTGACCACGTCGAGCCCGCTCTCTACCACCCAATCGATACCGGTTAACCCGGCATCCAGAACACCCTTTTCCACGTATCGCGCCATTTCCTGAGCGCGAATCAGCATGCATTCAATCTCGCTATCGTCGATGCCCGGGAAATAAGAACGGCCGTTGGAGTAGATATGCCAGCCCGCGTTCTCGAAAAGCGCAATCGTGGCATCCTGCAGGCTGCCCTTGGGGATACCCAGCTTCAGCTTACCGGCCATTCCGAGCCTCCATCGTGGCCGTCGCCGGCATTTCCAGTTCGCGAGTAAAACAGCTGACGGTGCCCTCGTGGCAGACCAGCCCGTCTCCCTCGACGACTACGCGAAACAGGAGCGTATCCTGATCGCAATCGGTTGCCGCGGATACCACCCGCAGCCGGTTTCCACTGGTCTCACCTTTCATCCACAACTTCTGCCGCGTACGGCTCCAAAACGTCACAAAGCCTGTTTCCAGGGTCTTGGCATAGCTGATCTCATTAAAAAATCCCACCATAAGCACTTCGCCACTCGTTGCATCCTGCACGATTGCAGGCAACAAGCCATCCATCTTTGCGAAATCGAGTTTTACCGCTTCCGTCATTGTTCCTTCCTCCGCTTAACGCAAAAAAGCCCGCGTGCGCATCTCGCGCCGGCGGGCTTTTTCTGAATCTGGCTTCCTGGCCTCTATCTCTGGCAGGAACCGTCCGCCGACACGCTCGTCACGTGATGGTGGTGATGACGATGGTGGTGGGTGCGGACTCGCATCTCAATTAGAAAGCTAACCGGGTCTCCTCCCGATGTCAAACCCGGCGACGCGGCTGGGTCTGCTACCATGCCGCCTATCGGCCCATGGAAACCAACCGCGCCAAACTCTCGTATTTGTTACTGGCCATATTGGTGGTGGGTTCCTTGCTCTTCTATGTGGCCAGCACGGCTGCGACCTTCGACCAGTTTCTCAATCCCAACCGCGCGCGCCCGCCGTTTGACTACTCGCGCAACACTCGTTTCCTGATGCAGCCCATGCCCGAATCGCAGCGCGCCGGCATGCGGGCCGAAGACGAGATCATCTCCGTAAACGGCGTTCGATTCACGGGTATGGCCGGGATGATTAGCCAGGTCTTTTACGCCCATCCGGGGGATATGGTCTCGGTCCTCTATCGCAATCACGCAGGCGCGGTGCAAATGGCGCACATCCACCTGATGCCTCAACGACGGGCTCCGCCAACAGTTTCCGGTTGGCTCATCATCATCGTGCTGTTGCTGCTTTTTCCTGCATTCTGCCTTTTGCTTGGCTATTGGGTGGTGCTGGCCAGGCCGCTCGACTGGAATGCCTGGTTCCTCCTGGGCATCATGAATGTGGTCCCGGCATTTATCGGCCGTGCGAGCTACTTTCCCGGTTTCCTTACCTCTTTCACAACCTTCTGGCAGATCTTCGCCACGCAATTGATGCTGGTTTCGCTCATCCTCTTCAGCATCTACTTTCCCGTCCGTTCCCGTACCGACCAGCGTCACCCGTGGATCAAGTGGCTCCTTATCGTTCCCCAAATCGCCCTGGTCCCGGCCGAGTTCGTTGTGCAGTACGGTCTGCTTTATCACAGCCGCTTCATTCGGCCTTTTCTTTCCGCCGTCGATCCCCTGAGCCTTGCGGGAAACGTCTTTGCCGCGATTTCTCTCTGCGTTTTCATTGCCGCGATTGTGGGCAAATTGTTCGCCGTTCCTGCCCCCGCGCCCGATGCGCGCCGCCGCCTCGCCGTAGTGGCCGCCGGTTCGGTGCTCGGACTAGGACCTGTGCTGGTCCTGCTGGTGACCTCCACTCTCTCGACGAAGACAGTGCTGGAGGGTGCGCCTTCCTGGGTCCTGCTCACCATTGCCGTCCTGTTCTCCCTCTTTCCCCTTTCGCTCGCCTACACCGTCATCGTCCAGCGTGCCCTGGACTTGCGCATCATCCTTCGCCAGGGCACGCGCTACGCCTTTGCCCGGGGCACGCTCTGGGTACTGCAAGTCATCGTGGTTGTGTTCCTGGGCTTCCGCCTGGCTCACTTTGCTCATACCTCAGGGCGCGTGGGCCAACTCATCGCCCCCATCCTCTTTGTCTTCGCCATCTTGTTCTTGCAGCTGCGCGTCGCCCGGCCCCTGTCGCAGTGGATTGACCGCCGTTTCTTTCGCGAGGCCTACTCCGTCGAACAGGTGCTGGTCGAGCTTTCCGACCAGGCGCGCAGCTTCACGGAGACGGAGCCTTTGCTGCGCACCATCACCGAGCGCGTCAGCCAGACGCTGCATGTGCAACGAATCTCCTTCCTTCTGCGCCAGGGAAAGCTTTTTCAACTGCAGTATGCGCAGGGAATTCCCAGTGCCAGCGAGCTCTCACTGCCGGAAAACTCTTCCACCATACGGGCCCTGGCCATTGATCGCAGTCCTAAACCCGTCTACCGGGAGCATCCCGACCCCTGGCTGGCGTTGGCCGCGCCCGCCGAAGTCGCAGTGCTCGACCAGCTGCAGGCGGAGCTGCTGCTGCCCTTGCCCGGACGCGCCAGCCTGATCGGGGTGATGGTCCTGGGCCCCAAGCTGAGCGAAGAACCCTATTCCCGCTCCGACCGGCGGTTACTTTCCTCCGTCGCGCTGCAAACCGGCCTGGCCATTGAAAACAACGCCCTGGTCCATCACCTCGCGGAGCAGTCGGCGCAGCGCCAGCGCATCGATCGTGAAATCGAGATTGCCCGCCAGGTGCAGGAGCGGCTCCTGCCCCAGAACTATCCGGTGGTGAAAGGTTTGGACTTTGCCGGTTTCAGCCGCACCGCGCAGGAGGTTGGCGGCGACTACTACGACTTCATCGAGCTCGAGAACGGCCGCCTGGGCATCGCCATCGGCGATGTCTCCGGCAAGGGCATCTCCTCTGCTCTCTTGATGGCTTCCATCCGCTCTGCCCTGCACGGGCTCACCTTCAGCGGCGCCATTAGTCTCGCCCGGCTCATCGAGGGTCTCAATCGCATCATCTACGATTCCTCCACCAGCAACCGTTTCGTCACCTTTTTCTTCGGCGAATACGATCCGGCGACCCGCACCCTTGATTACGTGAATGCGGGCCACAACGCGCCCGTACTCTTGCGTCCTACCGCTCCGGGGATGGATAGTTTCTGCAACCCGGAATCTCCCTGCACCGTGCAGCGCCTGGAAATCGGCGGCCCGGTAATCGGCATCCTGACGGAAGTTCACTATGACCAAGGCCGTCTACAGCTATATCCCTACGACACTCTCATCGCCTTTACCGACGGGATCAGCGAAGCCATGACAGCCGACTACGAGGAATGGGGGGAAGATCGCCTGATCGCGGCTGCCCGAAAGAATAACTACCGGTCCGCCCAGGACACCGTCACAGCACTGATCGAGTGCGCGGACCGGTTCACCGCAGGAGCCCCGCAGAATGACGACCTCTCGGTGGTTGTCCTGAAGGTGCTCTGAGATGTCTGTTTGCTGGTTGGTGATACTCCTGTTTTTATGCCTCGGCGCCGCCGGCCAAACGCTGCCGGTGGAGTATGCCACCTTTATGAGCCATGGCAAGCCCGTCTCCTGCGTGGTGTACGACGCTCATGACGCCGTGGCCACCATTGTCCTTTTGCACGGTTCGGGCCCTTCTGATCTCGGGATTGGGCGCATGCAGGCGCGTTTCTTTGCCGACCACGGCTTTCGTGTTCTGGTGGCGGACTATTTGAGCGCCACGCCTAAGCCGGAACCCAACCCCGCCAATTATCGACGTTGGGCCCAGGTGGTCGACGATATTGTGGCCGATTTGCGTGCCCGCCCGGGATCGCGGAATAAGAAGATTGCCCTGGTGGGACAGGACCTGGGAGCTTCCGTTGCCCTGCTTGCCGGTTCTCAAAAGACTGGTGTCGGAGCCATCGCCGAGTGGTCTGGTCTACTCCCAAACCAATTCTTTTCCCAGGTACAAAGCATGCCTCCTTTGCTCATCTTTCATGGCGAGCAGGACACGCAGGTTCCGGTAGTCAATGCCCGCCAGCTTGTTCGCCTTTGCGAGCTCAAAGACTTTACCTGCGAAGCCAAGATCTATCCCGATGAGGGGCACGTTTTCAGCAGCAATGCTATGGATTCGGCCAACCAGCGTGCCCTGAGCTTCTTCCGAACTTATCTGTGGGCAAACCTACCCAGCCGCGCCGAATAGCTTTTGCCACTATCCCTGCAACCAAACGCCCTTTTCGACCGAATTGTCGATGGGCTTTTGGCCACCCAATCAAGGTCTGGAGGCTGCAGTTTGTTCTTCGACCGAAGCGAAGCGTAGTGGATCGATCTCCACCATCACCCTCATTACAACAACCGGGCCAAATCCTCTGCAGGATCTTTGATTCCCAGTCCTGTCATGTGACGGCGCGCGGCTTCGTCCATGTAATAATGCAGCCGGCTAGCCGCTGCCGCGTAGCTCAATCCCTCTTCCCGAATGTTCGAGATGCAATTCCGTTCCGCGTCCTTGCGCCCGCTTCGCGGTTCCCAGGTGATGTAGACGCCAAGCGAGTCAGGGGAACTCAAGCCTGGCCTCTCCCCAATCAGCACCACAGCCAGAGGCGCATGCAGCGCCTCGCCGATCGCGTCTCCAACCGCAACCCTGCCCTGCTTCACCAGACATACCGGCGCCAGCCGCCAGCCAGCGATCAAGGGCAAGACGGTACGTACCAAATGCAGCGCGTGCCGCTCCACGGCCAGAGCGGAGAGCCCGTCCGCGACCACAAAGACCACATCGTATTCCCCGGGCTCAAGCACCGCCTGCGAGTTTTCGCTTAACCGCCGGCCCAGGTCAGGCCGTCTCAGATAGGTACCTCGATCTCTGGCCTGGCTTTCCAGCGCCAATACGGGCAATCCGTCGCGCCGCAGTTCGTCGCACATCATGCGTACGTCCATGGCGGCATGAACCGCATCTCGAGCCCGGGCATGCGCCAGCTGAAAATCAAGCAAGGGCCGTGTAGCCAGGCTCACCCCGGTTCTTTCCAGGCCGATCCTCGCCGGGGTGTAGCTCCTGAGCGCCTCGCGCGCTGCTTGAGACATCTCCGTCGGCGCCAGGTCGGGTACAGGCTGGTCCTGATTTGTCTTCTGAGCGCGTTTGCTAATCATCCCCTTATGCCAAAAACGCAGGTACATTTAACCGCAATCGGGCATCGCTTTTCAGCCAGGCCTCAAATTCCGGAGCCGGCCGGAGACCCAGCGCCCGGCGCAAATACAGGGCATCGTGAAAGGACGTGCTTTGGTAATGAAGCATCACGTCGTCAGCCCCGGGAACGCCCATAATATAGTTCACCCCGGCCGCCCCGAGCAGTGTCAGGAGCACATCCATATCATCCTGGTCGGCTTCGGCGTGGTTGGTGTAGCACACATCACAGCCCATTGGCAGTCCCAGCAGCTTGCCGCAAAAATGATCCTCTAATCCGGCACGAATGATTTGCTTACCGTCGAACAGGTACTCCGGCCCGATAAAACCCACCACGGTGTTGACCAGCATAGGCTGGTAGCGCCGCGCAACCGAGTAGGCCCGTGCTTCACAGGTTTGCTGATCCACTCCGTGATGGGCATCTGCGGAAAGCGCGCTGCCTTGTCCGGTTTCGAAATACATCACGTTCTCGCCCAGCGTCTGCTTACCGCCGTGGTCAAAAACTGCTCCACGTTTGAGCGCCCGTGCTGCATCGCGGGCTTCATCCAGCAGCGACAGGGTGACTCCGAACGAGCGGTTGGCGGCTTCGGTGCCGGCGATCGACTGAAAAACCAGGTCGACCGGCGCGCCGCGCTCGAGTGCGGCCATCAGGGTCGACACATGCGCCAGGACACAGCTCTGTAGCGGGATGGCATATTTTTGCCGCACATGGTCGATCAGCTCCAGTAGCCGATGCACGCTGCCGGCATTATCCGAAGCCGGGTTGATCCCTACCACCGCATCTCCTGAGCCCAGCAGGAGGCCATCGATCATGGCCGCGGCGATGCCGGCCGGATCATCCACGGGATGGTTCGGTTGTAACCGGGTGGAAAGCCTGCCCGGCAGGCCAACCGTGGTCCTGAATCGGGTCACGACATGGATCTTGCGGGCCACCAGGATCAGATCCTGCACCCGCATCAACTTGCTCACCGCAGCCACCATCTCCGGTGTCAAGCCCGGCGCCAACGCAGCCAACGCCACGCCGGTCGCGTCATCCGAGAGCAGCCAGTTGCGGAAATCCCCCACCGTAAGCGACGCAACCGCAGCAAAGGCAGCCGGGGTATGCGTATCGATAATCAGCCGGGTGACTTCGTCGCTTTCATAGGGGACCAGGGCTTGCTCGAGAAAGTCCCGCAAAGGAACGTCGGCTAACGTCATTTGCGCTGCGGCCCGCTGCTCAGCGCTTTCCGCAGCAATCCCCGCCAATGCATCTCCCGCGCGGTACGGGCTCGCTTTGGCCATAAGGTCGCGTAGATCTTCGAAGTGGTAGGTAATCTCGCGGATCGTTCTACGCAGGCGCATAGAGTGCTCCAATACTAATACGCTTACCGCGACCGGCCGGGTCTGCTGTTATTCTGCAAGCCAACCTGGTCATGCATCGTCAATTCTTCTACTGCATTCTGTTTGGGCTTGTCAGTGGGGCCGGGGCCCAGACTCAGCCGCCGGGGCACCCCGTCATTCTCCATGCCACACGTCTGCTCGATATCGAAGCCGGGCGCATTGTTTCGCCCGGGGAGGTCTTGGTGCAAGGGGACAAGATTGTTGCCGCCGGCTCCTCCGTCCCCCACCCCGCCGGAGCAGAGACGATCGACCTCGGCGACACCACGCTGACGCCCGGCCTGATCGACGCCCACGTCCACCTCTTCCTGCATCCTGGCGCCGAAGATCTGCAAACCGTGATCGAGTCCGTGCCGCAGCGGACGATCATGGCCACCCTGGCCGCGAAAGCCGACCTTCTGGCCGGTTTCACCGCCGAGCGGGACATGGGCACGGAAGGCGCAGGACCGGCCGATACTGCCGTTCGCGAAGCCATCGATCAGGGAGAAATTCCGGGACCGCGCATGCGCGTGAGCGGCAACGCTATCAACATCCTGGGTGGCCACGAGGACGCGCTGCACTACAACCCTGAGCAGCGCGTACTACCCAACGCCACCTATGCCAACACCGGCGATGAACTGGTGAGCGTCATTCGCCAGCAGATCAAGGACGGAGCAGACTTCATCAAGATTTACGAAACCGGCCGTGTCTTCATTAAGGACGGCCAGTTCCACACCATCGTCCAGTACTCCGAGCCGCAGCTGGCCCAGGCCGTTGCCGAGACCGCACGCTTGCAGACACGCGTTGCCGTGCATTGTGAAGGTGAGCCCGCCGCCCTGTACGCCGCCCAGGCTGGGGTAGCCTCGATTGACCATGCCGACCAGCTGAGCGACGAGACCATGCGCCTAATGCGTGAGAAGCAGATCTACGCCGTGCCCACTTTTACGATTCAGGAATATTTTGCCGCCCACGCCAGTTCGCGGGAACGGGCCGCGGAAGAGCACCAGTGGCTCGATTACCATGTGCAGCAGTTTCACCGCCAACTGGAGCACGGCGTGCCGATGGCGGTAGGTTCTGATGTGGGCCCCTTTCCCCACGGTACCCAGGCGCGCGAGTTGGAGCTGATGGTGGAGTATGGAATGAAGCCGCTCGATGTGCTCAAAGCCGATCTGCTGAATGGAGCCCGGCTCCTCGACTGGGAGCATGAACTCGGTGCGCTCAAGGCCGGCTATTACGCTGACATCATCGCTGTTCCCGGCAATCCCCTGGAAGACATACGCGTGCTCGAGCATGTGTCCTTCGTGATGAAGGGCGGCACAATTTACCGGCGCTGATTGACCGTGTTTGAGTACCGGAGCGAAGCGTAGTGGAGGGACCCGCGGTTTCTTTTCCGGTACTCGCCGTTTTTGACGTTACAGGCTCGACTGCAGCAGAGGAGGCACCTTTTTAAACCAGATTGGATTGTCCACCCCTCGCAGTTTCGGTGCATCAAGGTCGGTAAAATCGAACACCACAACCTGGTTCACACCCTTCTGCAGCCAGGGTGCGGGCAAAAACAGAGACTGTTGCGGACCAATTCCCCACGTGCGTCCGAGATTGTGGCCATTGACCCACACAAATCCCTTGCCAAGTGCACTGACGTCAAGATACGTATCGGCGACGGATGCAATTGTGAAGGTCCCACGATGGAAAGCGGGCCCGCCAAGCGCTTGTTTCTTCCATCCCTTCAACTCGTCCGGACCATTCATGGGCAAGCAATATACCTGCCATCCTGACAACTCACGACCTGCGAGCGTGACAGACCTGGTGATCCCTGATTGCCCTTCTTGCAGCAGCGGACCAACGTTGATGCGGCCAGTGTTTTCGACCAGAATGTCCAGCGTCGCTGGGCCTGCCGGTATGGTGATCGCGAGTTGCGTCTGTTTCAAACGGCGATCGAGCGTACCTTCCAGTTTTTGATTGAGATACACCGCGGCGTAATCCCTTACATCGTCGACGACCAGCGTGCCCGTAACCGGTCCAGTCAATTCTTTGCGGTAAAGAATGTAACCGTAGCTCTGGCGAAAGGTTTCCATCGAGCGAGGGTGGTCGACACTGACGGGAATGGGCAAATTGCTCCATAGCGGAGCCGATTCTTCGAGTTGAAATTCCTGCACCCTGGCGATGGGCAGCGGGCTGGGCAAGGGAGGCGGCGCGATCCCCGTCCGTCGCTGAATCACATCACGGAACAGGTAGAACTTCCTGGTCGGTCTGCCCGCTTCGTCCAGCGCGGCATCGTAGTCATAGCTGGTCACCTCCGGCAGGTATCCATCCTTGCCAAAGTTGGCGCCGTTCATAAACCCGAAGCTGGTTCCTCCGTGAAACATGTACACGTTGACCGAATATCCGTTATCCAGCATCCAGGCCAGGTCCTTTGCTTGCAGCGCCGCATCTGTTCGCACGTGCTCCCGACCCCAGGAGTCGTACCAGCCCGCCCAGTATTCGCCCGCCATCCAGGGCTGGTCGAAATGGAATTGGCTCATCGTTGAGGCTAAGTAGAGAAAGCCGAGGAACCGCCGGATATAGGAGGTCTGAACTTTGCCGATACCGAAATTGATCGCCGGCAGGATCCCCGGTAACGCATCATTGATGAGATCCCGGGGCCCGTCAGAGGTATAGAAGAGTGAATCTCCCAACCCGGCACGGATCAGAGACTGGTGAATTTGCTCCAGATACAACCGGTCGTTCCCATAACTCCCGTACTCGTTTTCAACCTGGATTGCAATAATCGGGCCGCCGTGAGCCGCTTGAAGAGGAGCCAGTTCCCGGCCCAGCCGCGATAGATAGCGGTTCGATGCGGCCAAAAACCGCTCATCTCTGGTTCGCACTTTGATGCTGGGATCGGCAAATAGCCAGGCTGGTAGGCCGCCGGCCTCCCACTCAGCGCAGATGTACGGACCCGGCCGCACAATCACACTGAGGCCTTCTTCTTGCGCCATGCGAACAAATGTCGAGATATCGTTGTTGCCGCTGAAATCGAAAACCCCAGGGCTTGGCTCGTGCAGGTTCCAGAAGGCGTATGTCTCGATCGTGTTCAGCCCCATTGCCCGTGCCTTTTGCAGCCGATCACGCCAATACTGGCGCGGCACGCGAGGATAGTGAATCGTTCCCGAAATTATCTGGTAGGGCTTCCCATCACGCCTGAATTCGCTTCCTTCAATGGTGATGGGTGAGGTTTTCGCCGTTTGTGCCAGGCCTGAAAGAGCGACCCAAGCAACGGCCGGCAACAACAGGCTGACTACGATCAAAAAGCGGGTGAACCTGCGTCCTGGGGCGCTACTTAAGATAAGTTCCCCTCATTCCAGTCTTCGCTAGAGAGTTTTATCGTTCGCAATCGAGGCAAAGCAACGCTTATAGCTGTAATTGATATCCAAAAGAAACTTGTATAGTATGCTCAACGGTTACCGGAGAAGTTACTCCCAGATTAGGTTTTCGGGCTCAGCCCAGGCCATGTTGTGTTGCTGCAATGATCTAGACAAGTCTCAAGGAGAGAGCATGAAGAGAACAGTAGTGGCACTAGGCCTTATGGGCCTGATGGTTCTGCCCGCGTTTGGGGAGGACAAGGAAGCGGATCGAGTCATGGCTGCTGGAACTGTCATTTCCGAAATCATGAACGTTCCCGACGACATTCCCCAGAGCGTGATCGACAAGGCGGATTGTGTGGTGGTTCTGCCCTCCGTCCTCAAGGCAGCATTTATCGTCGGGGCCAGCTACGGGCGGGGCGTGTTAACGTGCCGCAGCGGGCATAACTTTCACGGTCCCTGGAGTGCGCCCAGCATGATGGCCCTCGAGGGCGCGAGCTTCGGATTACAACTGGGCGGTCAGGCTACGGATTTCGTCTTGTTGCTGATGAGCCCGACCTCTGCAGCAAACATTCTCAAAAGCAAAGTTAAGCTTGGTGGCGACGCCTCGGCAGCCGCTGGACCGGTTGGCCGCAACGCCTCCGCGGAAACTGATGTGACCATGCGGGCAGAGATTCTTTCCTACTCCCGCGCCCGGGGACTCTTCGCCGGCGTCTCCCTGGCTGGCTCCACTTTGCGCCCTGACAATGACGCCAACAAGAATCTTTACGGGAAAGAAGTGACTGCCCAAGCGATTGTTTTCGACAAGGCGGTGCCAGCCCCACCCTCTGCGGCCAAGCTGTTGAGGACCCTCAATAGGAAGTCCCCCAAGAATCTGTCCGGCAAGTAGACCGGGCAAGGCCAAATACCGCTATAGCCGCGTGCTCACTCTGGCGCGCGGCTATGCGTGAAAGAGTCTTTCCATCCAAGCCCGGAGGTAACCATGTTCAACCTGCTATGGGAAGCAATCATTGGCCTTATCGTCGGTGCGCTGGCGAAGTTCATCATGCCGGGCAAAGATCCTGGGGGGATCTTCATAACCATGCTGATCGGCATCGCCGGTGCCTTATTGGCGACCTTTATCGGCAGCCACGTGGGCCTGTACCAGGAGGGTCAACGTGCTGGCTTTTTCATGTCGCTGCTGGGTGCCATCGTGCTGCTCGCTATCTACCGCTTGATCAAGGGCAGAACCGCGACCCCTTAGCCCTGGCAGGATCGGTGCCGCGACCGAAGGCCCTCCCCGAGCCGTTAAGCCGTTTAGGATCAACATGTTACATTCCATCCCCGCGTAAACGACTGACAATCCGTTAAGTGGGTGGCCCGGGTCTCGCTTTTGAGACCTGAGATTCTCCTCGCAATGGGTCGAGCCGGAACCATTGCAACAGGTTCCGCAGGCTGATGAAGCCGGATGGCAACGAAAAGTGACCGCTTATCCACGGGTTCCACAGTTCCCCAGCCCGCACGGTCCCCAGTGTGCCTTGTTCGATCCCTTCCCCGGGCGTAGCCTGAATTCAAGGCCGATCGCACCGGTCAGCGGCCCACCATGGCTAGTTTCCCAATGCAAATCCGCGCGGATAAGGGGCTCCCGCAGTTCTCCACAGCCGTTTGTTCGGTTTTCGGCATCCTGTGGGGGGATATGCATTTAAACTACTAGATGTAGTGGTTCTCGCTTGACACACGCGATAGAGAGCGGTACTTTCGCATCTCACGGCTTTACTTTCATCGTTCGTATCCCCAAGCTTGGTTAGTTCGCTGTTCCAGAAAGGCCGTTTTGAACCTCCTGTTTTTGAAGGCGCCAGCATGAGCGCCCGGGGGCGGCTTTCCTGTCACTTTTAAAATCACGAGGAGAAATAATGGCCGAGGCCACCAATTCCGCAACTTCCGCCGCCGCCAACGGTTGGGCCGCTCACTATAGCCACTCCGTGCCTAAGCCGGAAGCCACCAGCGGTGTGCACTGCACCCGCCTCTTCTCCAAGCCAGGCGTTTCGCCCTACAGCGAGGTGACTTGGGAGCGCCGTACCGCCTCCATCACAGACGCCACCGGCGGATCCATCTTCGAGCAGAAAGATGTCGAGGTCCCTGTCGACTGGTCGATGACCGCGACCAATATTGTGGCTTCCAAGTACCTGCACGGCCATGTCGGCACTGCCCAGGGTGAATTTGGCGCCCGCGAGACCGGTGTCCGCCAGCTGGTGGGCCGGGTGGCCGAGACCATCCGTGACTGGGGTATCACCGGCGGCTATTTCGCCACCCCCGAAGACGCCGCGATCTTTCACGACGAGCTGGTCCACCTGCTGATTACCCAGAAAGCTGCCTTCAACTCGCCCGTCTGGTTCAATGTAGGCTGCGACCGGTTGGAGCCCAATTCAGACGCTCAAAACTGGCACTGGAACTCCCACACTTGTGCGGTTGAGTTCTCCGTCACCGGATACCGCAGTCCACAGTGCTCCGCCTGCTTCATCAACTCGGTGGATGACTCGCTGGACTCCATCCTGACCCTGGCCAAGACCGAGGGCATGCTCTTCAAGTGGGGCTCGGGGACCGGGACGAATCTATCCAGCATCCGCGGATCCATGGAAACCCTCTCTGGTGGGGGCACCGCCAGCGGCCCGCTCAGCTTCATGCGCGGCTTCGATGCCTTCGCCGGCGTCATCAAGTCCGGCGGCAAGACCCGCCGTGCGGCCAAGATGGTCATTCTCAACGTCGACCATCCGGATATCGCCGACTTCATCGAGTGCAAGGCCAAGGAAGAGGTCAAGGCCTGGACCTTGATGCAGGCCGGATATGACGGCTCGGGCCCAGACTCAGAAGCCTACAGCTCCATCTTTTTCCAGAACGCCAACAACTCTGTTCGCGTGACCGATGAGTTCATGCGTGCCGTCGAGCGCGACGCGGAATTCACTACCCGTACCGTGAAGGGCGGCGAGCCGGTCAAAACCTTTAAGGCCCGCGACCTGATGCGGAAAATTGCCGAAGCTACCTGGCAGTGCGGCGACCCCGGCATGCAGTACGACACCACCATCAACAAGTGGCACACGTCGAAAAACTCCGGCCGCATCAATGCCTCGAATCCTTGCTCCGAGTACATGTTCCTGGATGACTCGGCGTGCAACCTGGCCAGCTTCAACCTGCTCAAGTTCGTCGCCCCAGCGGGCAATTTTGATGTCGATGCCTATCGCCATGCCATCGACATCATGATCACGGCCATGGATATCCTGGTGGACAATTCCGGCTACCCGACCGAATCGATTGTGCGCAATTCCCATGATTACCGTCCGTTGGGTCTCGGTTACGCCAACCTGGGCGCCCTGCTGATGGCCTTCGGCCTGCCTTATGACAGCGATGCCGGCCGGGATTTCGCTGCCGCGCTCACCGCCATCATGTGCGGTCAGGCTTACCTGCAGTCTTCGGTCCTGGCGGAAAAGGCTCCAGGCCTGATTTCTGCCACCTCGCTCTGCCAGCAGGCACAGTACGCCCACGGCGGCCTGGCGCAGCGCGGCGGCGCTTGCCCTGGTTTCTATGTCAACCGCGAACCGTTTCTCGATGTCATCCGCATGCACCGTGCCGAAGTAAACAAGATCGGCCATGCCAATTCGACCGAGCCCTTCACCACCCCCCAATTGGCTTCTCTCATCGCGGCCAGCAAGGATTGCTGGGACCAGGCCTTGGCCCACGGTGAGCGGCACGGCTACCGCAATTCCCAGGTCACCGTGCTCGCCCCCACCGGCACCATCGGCTTCATGATGGACTGCGACACCACCGGCATTGAGCCCGATCTGGCCCTCGTCAAGTACAAGAAGCTGGTAGGCGGGGGAATGATCAAAATCGTCAACAACACCGTGCCCGTCGCCCTGTTCAAGCTGGGATACACCGACGCACAGGTGGATTCGATTGTCAGCTACATCGACTCCACCGGCACCATCGAAGGCGCGCCCGGGATCAAGCCGGAGCATCTTGCAGTGTTTGATTGCAGCTTCAAGCCCAGCAAGGGAACACGCTCCATCCACTCCTCCGGTCACATCAAGATGATGGCCGCAGCCCAGCCGTTCCTCTCCGGAGCCATCTCCAAAACCGTCAACCTGCCCCACGACGCGACCCTGGATGACATCATTCAGGCCTATACCGAGTCCTGGCGCCTGGGGCTCAAGGCAGTCGCCATCTACCGCGACGGATCCAAAGGAGCGCAGCCGCTCAACGTCTCGGACGGCAATAAGGCCAAGGTCATCAAGAACGCTTTGGACGACGAGACCAATGTGGATACCGTCGCCAGTGAAGCCGCGGATCGTGTCCTTACCGCCATGGCACAGGGCAACACCAGCTCCCTCTCTGAGGACCTGCGCTTGCTTGAGGGCAAGGTATCGGCCCGGCTGGAAGTCACGGCCAACTCGGTGGTGACGGCCGCTAACGCCTTCACTGCATCCGTCGCCAACGCCCTAAGCCTGGGCCAGGCGGCCGCGTTGCGCGAAGAGCCAGAGACAACCCAGGGGCCGCCCCGTGCCGTGCGTCATCGCCTGCCGGAGGAACGCGCCTCCCTCACCCATAAATTCTCCATCGCAGGACACGAGGGCTACATCACCGTAGGCCTCTACCCGAATGGGCAGCCGGGTGAGATCTTCATCAAGATGGCCAAGGAGGGCTCCACCGTCTCCGGGCTCATGGACTCCTTTGCCACCGCGGTTTCTCTCTCGCTGCAGCACGGCGTCCCGCTCAAAGTACTGTGCGAGAAGTTCGCCCACACTCGCTTCGAGCCCTCCGGATGGACTGGCAACGAACAGATCGGCTTTGCCAAGTCCATCATGGATTACATCTTCCGCTGGCTCCAGTTGCGCTTCCTGTCCGGACATCAGTTGAGTCTGTTCTCCGGTCTGTCGGCAGGCGTTCAACGGCCGGTGGAAGAGCCGTTATTTGAAACCAATCCTCCCGCCGGCGGTCTTCTTTCCGAAACCAGTCAGGGCGGCGCCAGTGGAAGCATAGAAGACCGTGGCCTCTACGGAGCACCCGAGACTCGCAGGAGTGGCGGGGCCGTCTTTCACGCCGCCGATGCCATGAAGGAGTACCTCGACATGGGCGACGCGCCCAGTTGCCATACCTGCGGAGCCATCATGGTCCGCAACGGCAGCTGTTACCGATGCATGAGCTGCGGCTCGACCAGCGGCTGCAGCTAATCCCTCTCCTTACCAACCGGCAGCGGCTTCGTTCGCCGCTGCCGGCCTTGGCATCGAGACGACCCTGGCACGACCCAACAGAAGATCGCGCACTGCGGTATGGATACGCCCTACGGCTTGGCGCCGGTAATCCCAGCGTGGATCCCCATCAGGCTGCTCGACCACCATGGTCGCATTGGCTTCAAAAAGCAAAATCTCACCCGCTTCATTGAGCCCGAAATCGATACCACCGTAGTCCAGGCCCAGCACCGCCGCCAACCCCTGGAGCGCAGCCATCCTTTTTGCACCCAGCACGTTCGCCATATCGGCCAGGAAGTTTGCTTCTTCTCGACGATGCTCCGCGTGGTCTTCCATGTCGGCGCTGAAGTAGTGGATCTTCCAGTCCTTTGAGATTGCCAGGTGCAGCGGATAGAGTTGTCCGTTAACAATCATGACTCGGTACTTACGCGCGCACCCGTCGACGCCCCGGGCATCGAGATACTCAAGCGCCATGACAGTGGCTGCGGGATCTCCGGCTCCAGGCAAGCCTGCCACGGCGGGGCCCAGCACCGCTGCCGAATTCACACACACAAAATGCCGGCCCATGTGGAAGCCCGGCGTGCGCAGCAGCAAGGGGAAGAGGAAGCCGGCGCCGGCAAGAGCTGCTGCCCCGTTCTCTCCGCCGAGCAGGGAATGAGAAAACGTCACCGTAGCAGGAGCTTTTATTCCCGGAAGCTTGCCTAAGCGCCTGGCATTCTCGCATCGGCGGCTTGCCAGGACCGCGGCTGGAAGATTCACCACCGGAGCCGAAGTCAACGCTAGCAGAGATTCCGCCGCGACCAGTGCCGCAGAGGCAACGTCCCCGTCGCCAATGCCGTTGACGACCAGTTGGTGCGCCGGAAGCGGAGTCTCTCGATCATGGAAGTCAGCAACCACCACGTAGGTTTGAAATACCTGGTCGTCGAGCAGCTTTTCCAGCGGCGTGTTCCCTCCGGTTGAGGAAACCAGCAGTAACACCGCAACCGGTTCTGCGTCGCCCCGGAACCGGGAGGGGAAAATAGTTTTTTGTCGAAAACCTTTCTCCTGGTGCCATTTCGCAAGCTCCCATTCGCCCAGGCGAGTAAGGGCGTAGTACATGCCGGCATGCGCCTGGGGCAACTCGGGGTCTATGTGCAGTGCCGCTTGATAATGCAAACGCGCTGCCCCGGCGTTGTCCATCTCCAGTAGCACGCTCCCTAGATTCACCAGCAAGGCTGCATCATCCGGGTAATATTTGACTCCCTCGGCATACACCATGTGCGCCGCTTTGTGATGTCCCATGCTCGCCAGCAGCCGTCCCAGCGCAAACAGATTCTCACGCTGGGTGGGATCCAGTTCAATGACCCTCAGGTGATCGCTTCTGGCTTCGAGGTTGCGTCCCATTTCAACCAGCAAGCTCGCCCGTCGGACCCGTAACCTGATTTCCTCCTCCTTCACCAGATTGCCTGGCTCGCTCAGCCTTGCATCGAGCCGCTGTATGGCCGCATGGCGCTCGACCCACGGCTGCCACTTCTCTCCTTCTACATGTGTCAGCGCAGCTGACAAAGCCCGCCCCGCTGCGAGCGTCTCTGCCACTAACGTATCTATTTCGCTCTGGCTGGTGCGATGGTTCACGATGGCTGCGCGAATCCAGAGGCAGCCTCGAATGGAAGTTGTTGAGGGCGCGACCCTGCCCGATTCCTGCAACCTGATCACTATCTCGCGATTACGGTCATCGGAAAAGCTCGAGAAATGGTAGCGAAAGCAGACAATATTCAGTTCAATCCGCGCCAATAGCTCGAGTTCTGTTGAGGCTAAGACGCGGCTCTCTAAATACCGGGCGAGCTCACAGCTACGTTGAATAACCGCGCCGATCGCGTTCATGCCATAGACCTTGAGCGTGGCCCAGGTTTTCAACGCCCGAAACCCGCGCGACAGATCGGGACCCAGGTCGCAGGGCCATGGGGAGCCGGCAGACATTCCCCGTTCCTCCCGCACCAGGTAGGAGCATGATGAGCAGAACGCCTGCCGCTGTCGCTCGCCGTCGCGTACCAGAATGAAACCAGCATCGTAGGGAACCTGGGCCCACTTGTGGAAGTCGAACGCCAGCGAGTCGGCTAGTTCAATCCCTTTCAACCGCGGCGCCAACTCCGGCGCCAACATTGCCAGGGCGCCGTAAGCGCCGTCTACGTGAAACCAGAGTTGCGATTCCGCGCAAAGCTGCGCAATCGCCGCCAGGTCGTCGATCGCTCCGGTATCCACCGTGCCGGCGTTTCCGGCAACCAGAAAGGGAGTGAAACCCCGCTCGCGATCCGCGCCTATCGCTTGCCCCAGAGCCGTAACGTCCATCCGTTGGCGGCTATCCACTGCAATCAACCGCAGATGCTCGCTACCCAACCCCGCGAAATCGAGCGCCCGCCCTATGCTTCCATGCGCTGCCATCGAAGCATAGGCGGTCAGCCGCTGAGAGGGGCCGTTCCCGCGGCGGCGAACCTCGCTGCCCAGCCTCCAATCACGCGCGATCAAGACAGCCAGACTGTTTGCCATCGAAGTACCGGTGACAAACAGCCCGCTCGCTGTTGACGGGAAGTTGAAAAGAACGCGCATCCACTCGACCACCTGCTTCTCGACTTCCAGAGGAATTTGGTCCCGGCCGCCGGTGTTGGCGTTAAGGCCGGCCGCAAGCATCTCCGCCAACATCCCTACAGGGGTTCCGCCCCCCTGCACCCAGCCTAGAAATCCTGGATGGCCATTACGGGACGCGAAGGGCAGGATGGAGGTCATGAACTCCTGATGAACCTCTTCCAATGATGTGGGTTGGATTGGAAGAGGGGCGCGAAAACGCTCCCGCAACTCGTCCGGGATCGCCTGCCAAACGGGATACTCGCGAATCTTCTCCATGTAGCCGAGCATGTCATCGAGCATCTGGTGCGCTTGCCGGCGAAATGCGCCCCAGTCGTCCGGGTCAAGTGATGCCGCCAACGCTGGTCGAGGACTCATACCCCGATGCCAAAGCAATTAGGATGCCAGTCGGCCGACGGCTGCCAGGGATCACCGCAGGGGTTCCCGAAAAAGATCGTACGCGCGTAGAAAGAGCAGTTTGTAACTATAACGGACGGTTATCGTAACAAATACGTTCAGAAAATCACTACGCCACCACCGCGGCTTTTCGCTTCTCATCGTTATCTCATCTTCCTCATGATTCCGCTGCAACTATACGGCTATGCAGCGGGACCTCATTTGGACCGAAACACTGGATAGCACCTTTTCCCCTAGCGTCGTTTCCTGCTTCTGCCCGCCTGTGGGGCGGAAGAACTGAAAGGCTGTACATGAAAAAGATCTCGAATTCCCACAAAACAACAATGGATGACATCTACTACGTGAGTGCTCGCGATGTTGCCGACAAGATCATTGATCGCATGCGTCGCGGTTTGGATCCGCTGCTGTTTGCGGACTCCTCGTTGGCGCTCTTCTCCTTGGCTCCGGTGTTGAGGGCTCGATTCCGGCCAAAGTCCGATTAGTTGGGGTGTGGATCTCCTTCGGCCCTCCCCAGAAGGGGATCGTGTTCTACAACCGCGGTAATTAGAAGATCCGGGTGCTTGTCCGATGGATCTCTTAAGGAAAACAACATGAAGAGCACGATCACTGAGGAAGTCCCGTTTTGTCCGTCATGCGATGAGCGGCTGAATATCCCAGGGCTCCAGCGGTGTAACTCCTGCGGGATGGAATGCTATCTCGAGATCAACGAGACCAATCGCACCGATGAGACAAAGCGTCTATTGCTAAGCTGGGGTGTGGTTTTGAAAGAAACCTGGACCGTGGAATCAGAGGCTGGCCGCTGGTAGCGGTTTGGTTGGGCCGTTTCGCCAGCTGATGTAGTCCTCCTGCTCCTTCGACAATAAGCTACGCACAAAGTTGTAGAGCAAGTCTTGGCAATCTATTGCTAATGTCTGGTACATTCCCGCCGATGAGCAATCGCAGGGGAGGAAACTGCTATGCAGCAACGAATTCTTTGCCGATGCGCCATCAATAGCGACTTACTTTTATTCAAATGCACGCGAGGCCACCGAGGCCTTCTCTGTGGTCATTGCCTGCGCACCGGGTGCGTCAGCGAGTGTCCGGTATGCTTATCCGGTTTGACCGTCGACGCGTCGGAGCCTGGCTACGCCGGCGCATCGCCTTCACCAGCTCGCCCGGATTTTTCCCAGACTGGGTAATGCTCTCTATTCAAGGAGAGAGGTAACTCACCGTACGCCCGCGATTATGGCGTACTGATGGGCGATAATTCCTCAGTAGACCGCAACACGGCAACCAGGCATCCACACCCCGGTATCGGGCAACTGGTGTTCTGGTCAGCGCAGTCCGGTTCAATACACATCCGTGTGGAGTGGCCCCTGAGGCATATGGCGCCGCCATGCCGGCCTGCAGGGTGTTCCTTGCAAACGCAAACTAGCATGGTTTGTACCTCCATGTGACCTATCGACTCTTGCCGGAAAAACCATGCGGTGCGACCAAAGATGAAACAAGCAACCTCCGGCAACTCTCAAACCCCACCCCGTCTTATATCTCTCCCATTGGCGGAGAATTCATCTCAAGGACAGAGTAAGAATCGCCGATAGACGAGTTGTCCGGGACGGCAATTCTCAGTCATTGCCTTACCAGAGAGAGTGTGTGATGTTCACCGCACAATTGAGCTGGGTTGATGCATTCGAACGTAGGGCGCAACTGGCGCCAGACTCCAATGTTCTCAATGGAGATGGCACCGGGTCTGCGTTCGCGCTCTTGTTTACAGAAGTTCTTGCCACTACAGAGGAACTTGGCGCTGAGGCCGGCCAATCCGGGCCCCTCCCAGACTTCGGGAACTACGGCGCCCCGTCATCGGCACACGGTCCTTCGCTGGGCCGTCGCTTGCTGTCACTGTCAGGCACAGCTTACGTAACGTCACCTGCCCAAAAAATCAACAATGCAGTGACCGCTCCAGACGTTGACCCTAATCTTACGGCGCCGGATTTAGCCGCAGGCCTGAATCGGGAGAAGCTTGCCAGCTGGATGGATGCCCACGCCCTTGCATACTCCAGTCATCACTGTGCTCTGTTTTGCCGCCTCGGAATGGAGGCTGCCGGGATGAGCACTGCGGACCGCCCGCGATCGGGAGATGCTGCAGACTATGGTCCCTTCCTGCTCAGGCACGGAGCTCACGTGGTGCCCCTCAATTCGTACACTCCACACGTTGGCGACACAGCGATCTTCGATAAGACTGCCCAACACCCAAATGGCCACATGGAAATGTATGACGGTCATCAATGGGTATCTGATTTTATGCAACACAGCTTCTCTCCGTATCGCGATGCTGCCAGTACGCCCTCTTTCACTATCTATCGCCTTAGCTGAAGATTTAGTGGCGCGTAGATACGCGCTGAAGAAAGCGCATCCATCCTGGAAGGAGGTCAATGGATTCTGAAACCAGATACCCGCAGCTCTCTGAGGCTTCAAAGGATGGGATATCGCATCTCAATGCAAAAGCAGAAATCATTACCGATGCCGAGCTTTCAGAACAACGGCTGCGACAGACCCACAAAATGGAGGCGTTAGGCCAACTAGCCGGCGGTTTAGCGCACGACTTCAATAATTTGCTTGGAGTCATCCTTGGCTATTGCGAAATCCTCGAAGAGCAGGCGGACTTGCCCGGGCCGACCCGCACCATGATTCTGGAGATCCACAATGCGGGTACCTCCGCCAAAAACCTCACCCAACGTCTACTTGCATTCAGCCGCCGGCAGGTGTTGGAGCCCGTGGCCCTGGACCTGAATGAAACCGTCCGTCGGATGCAGATCATGTTAAATCGACTCATCGGTGATGACGTCGCGCTGACCAGCACGCTCTGCCCTGACCTGGGAACCATCAACGCCGATCCCAGCCAGGTGGAACAGGTGCTCATGAACCTGGTCATCAACGCCCGCGACGCGATGCCCAAAGGCGGAAAGATCTCCATCGCCACCGCCAATGTCGAAATTGATGATGTCCATGCCCGGCAAGCGCCGTTTACTCGTCCTGGCCAATATGTCAGGCTCGCTGTGAGCGATACGGGAACCGGAATGGACGCTGAAACCCAATCACATATATTTGAGCCTTTCTTCAGTACCAAGGCCCCCGGGCGAGGAACCGGGCTTGGCTTGTCCACCGTTTTCGGCATTGTGAATCAAAGTGGCGGAGCCATCGCCGTTTATAGCGAAGTAAACCACGGAACGACATTCAAAATATATTTCCACCGTCACCACGAATCTGCGGTCACCGCGCAGCCCGGCACAGAGAAGACTGTACGAGGGGGAAGAGAGACGATCCTGTTGGTGGACGATGCCCCTGGGTTGCGCCGGCTCACACGACGGCTGCTCCAGGACTGCGGATACACCGTGCTTGAATCAGGTGACCCAGCTGAGGCCCTGCGCATTGCAGCAGAGTACCCGGGAGCGCTCCCTCTGATGATTACAGATGTGGTTATGCCCGGGTTTAGTGGTTCAGTCCTTGCCGAAAGACTTGCCGCCTTCAGGCCGGAAATCAAAGTCCTTTACGCGTCAGGATATAGCGATGAAGCGTTCATCCCTTCGCGTATGCCCGGACAGCACTACGCATTTCTCGAGAAACCCTTCACGCGAGAGGATCTTCTACGCAAAGTGCGTGATCTCCTGGACTCATCACCGCAAGCCAATGGCTCATCCCCAACCGAGGCGCCCGTAGGCCTGCAGAGTTCGCTTAGCCCCTGAGAGAAGGTCTTCTCGCAATTTCTGATTTCCACCCAGGCCCGCGCAACAGAACAAGGCTCGTGTGCGTCAGCGCGCGAGGGGGTGGCCCAGGTCTCGCCTTTGAGACCTGTGTTTTCCGCTGGACGCGGCTCTCTGCCGGTGCAGCGGGGAGCGGTTCCTGCCCCCCGCGGGGCTTCTTGACCCACTACTCAATGGGAGCCCAAAGGCTGCCGATACATCAGAAGCAGGGGTCCGGTTCCTCGCATGCCGACCCGCTGTCTCTTGGTCGGCTGCGACCTGACAAGACGTACGCTGGAATGGGACGGAATCGCGAATGTTTTCGATCATTGGGATAGTAATTGTATTCGCCTGCGTCATCGGTGGTTTCCTTATGGAGAAAGGCAAGCTTGGCGTCCTCGTCCAGCCAGCCGAGCTGGTTACGATTGGCGGCGCGGCGATTGGAACTGTCCTGGCAGCCAACCCAATGCACATCCTGAAGAAGCTCGTGGGCGGCCTCATGAGTGTCATCAAAGGCTCCCCATTTTCGAAACAGCGATATGTAGACACGCTCAAGATGTTGTTCGATCTCTTCGCCAAGTCTCGCAAAGAGGGTGCAATTGCGATTGAGGGTGATGTGGAAGATCCGGAGAAGAGTCCCATATTCTCCCGCTACCCGGTGTTTCTTGCAGACCATCATGCTCGAGACTTCGTATGTGACACCATGCGCATGGCAATCACCGGAGGGGTAAACCCGTTTGATGTAGACCAGATGATGGAGCTTGATATGGACAGCCATCATCATTCAGAGAACCAACCGAACCAGGCATTGACCAGCGTGGCGGATGCATTGCCGGGCCTGGGGATCGTCGCCGCAGTGCTTGGCGTGGTGGTCACCATGGGGTCGCTTGGCGGCCCCCCGGAAGAAATCGGCCACAAGGTGGCCGCGGCGCTGGTCGGCACCTTCCTGGGCATCTTGCTTTGCTACGGAGTCTTTGGCCCGCTAGCCTCCAATATGACGAAGATCGTGGACGAAGAACACAGCTTCTACTCCGTGCTCCGGGTGGTGATGCTCGCTTTTATCAAGGGTACTTCTCCCATCATGGCGGTGGAAATCGGTCGTCGCGCAATTCCCGGGCACACTCGCCCCAGCTTTGCCGAAGTAGAGAAAGCCTGCAGGGAGAAAGCTGGAGAGGCCGCGGCTGCTGGAGCCGCATAAGAAAAAACCATGGCGGACGAACAGCCCATCATCATCAAGAAGAAGGGAGGTCATGGCGGCCACCACGGCGGGGCCTGGAAAGTTGCCTATGCCGATTTTGTCACTGCCATGATGGCGCTTTTTATCGTCCTCTGGTTGATGAATACCAGCAAGCCGGTGCAGGATGCAGTCAGTGGATACTTCCGCGACCCGAATGGCACAACCCAGAAGAAGGGAACAGGGCTGGGCGGGGAGGGACAAACAGCCATTCCCATTACCAAAAAACAAGACCTGACGAAGTTAAAGCAAGACCTGATGAAGGCCATGGAAAGCCTGCCGAACTACGACAAAATCAAAAAGCTGATTGAGATGACCATCACGCCGGAAGGGCTAAAGATCGAAATGCTGGAAGATCCAAAGGGGACCTTCTTCGAGAACGGAAAGGCGCAGCCTACTCCGGCTCTGCAAGCCCTGCTCCAGGTACTATCGGTGGAAATAGGCAAGTTACCAAACTCACTGCTAATTGAGGGGCACACTGATTCCAGGCCGTTTTCCACCTCCCAGACCTACGGCAATTGGGAGTTGTCCACCGACCGCGCAAACATATCCCGGCGATTGATGCAGAGTAGCGGCGTGCGGCCAGACCAGGTTGCGCAGGTGCGTGGTTACGCCGATCAAAGTCTACGCAAGCCGCTCCAACCGCAGGACGCTTCCAACCGCAGGATCACTTTGATCATTCAAAACCTCGGCAAACGTGAGCAGCCATCCGGATACATCAGCAATGGCTCCCTACCACCGCCCATAGAGCTGAACCCCGCACCCGCGCCGCCCGCGAAAGTACCTCCGCCAATTGCTAAGGAGTCGAAGCCAGTGAAGTAGCAAAGCAAACAATTTCAGATGGAAGCAATAAACTCGATTGTCATCCTGCGTTCCCACGATGTTTGAAAAAGGAACAAAAGCCCAACCTGTCGCTTCTCGATATAAGCCACCTGGGCGCGGAGCTCGAGCACACCTGTTGGAGGGCGAAGAATGAGTAGTCCGGAGCTACCGACTGTCATCAGATCATCAAACTCGGCGCGGATGCCCGCCTCGCTTACATCCTTGCAAAGGCCGCGGAATTGTGGACCGCCGCTGGAAAATTCAACCTGGAAGCCGGTTTTCATGCGCGGATCACGGTACACAAATGTGCGGATGATGTCCACGGCTCTCATTCCCGGTCCTTCGTACTTATCGGCGGCAAATCCGATTCTTTCAGTAAGTCGACCCGATCTCATCGCCGGTTGGCCTCAGGATACGGAGGACTCTCAAGCTGCGACAGACAAACCTGCCCGCGGTAGCTCCAATGGCTCAAATTCCTCCAGTATCCTGATCGTCGAAGACGACGTTTCTCTGGGCAAGTTTCTCAGCCGTGCTCTCAAGCTCAAACTCTTTGCTGTCGAAATTACTCTCGATGGTGAGGCAGCTTGGGAAGCCTTGCAAAAATCGCATTACGACCTGGTTATTCTCGATTTGAACCTACCCAAAATTGATGGAATGGCGCTGCTTGCGCGTGTGCGTCAGATCCGGCCCGGATTGCGCCTGTTGGTATTGACGGCGAGGAATCGTACCGAGGATCTGGTGCTGGCGCTCGAGCAAGGTGCCGACGATTGCCTGATCAAACCTTTCTCGTTACTGGAACTGCTGGCACGAGTCCGCGGCCTGCTGCGGCGCGATGCTGGTCTTCCGGTGAATTCATCGAAGATCGGCGATTTGTGTATCAACCGGGAGGAACACCGGGTAATTCGCGGCGAGCGATTGATCGATTTGACGCCGCGTGAGTTCGCCATACTTGAGTGCCTGATGAGCAACGCCGGTAAGGCCGTGTCACGCGTGACCCTCATGCGAGAAGTATGGAATATCCCCTTCGATCCCACCACCAACGTTGTCGACGTCTACATGAAGTACTTGCGGGACAAGATAGACATCGAGGGAGAAGTAAAGCTGGTTCGCACCGTTCGTGGCATTGGGTACGCCTTGAGAAATGATTAAAATGACCAGCGACCGCGGCTTTCAGGAAGTCTCCCCGCCGGGCTCGGCACGAGACGTTCTGTGCTCCAATTTGGCCCACGGCATCCATGCGGCCGCACAGCCGCTTACCATCCTCCTGGCCAGTCTTAACCCGGCTCATACGGACCAAATGAGTACCGAAGAGCTGCGCGAACTCACCGCGAGTTCGTCGGAGGAGGTTCAGAGGGTGTGTACTCTCTTCAGCTATCTACAGGACCTGGTAGTTGCTGAGAGCATCAGGCCGAAATTGTCTGCGACCGCAATTCGGCCTTTAATCGCGTCGGCGGCCGCAGGAGTCCAGGTCCTTTTCCATAAACAAGGGATAATCCTCAGTTCGACCGTGCCTGAAACCTGTCCTCTTGTCCTCATCAATGGGCCCAGAACTCTGCGCGCTCTTTCCAGCGTGCTCTTGACTGCCCAGACGCTATCGAGCGCTCGGGACCACGTGGAGATGATTGTCTCCACTTCTGCCCACGGCTTGCAAATAGTCGTAAGAAATTTGAATTTATCTCTTGCCTCAACGAGTGCGGAAGCAAGACTTAGCATGGCCGCGGCCGAGGCAAACATTCGCAGCCAGCAGGCCGGTTTCGTATTTAGCCAGCGGCCTTTCCATGTACTCATCGATCTGCCAAAGGCGCCCCTGGTCCACTAATTTATGAGTGCGCCCCCAACCCCGAAGATTCGTGTGGAGGAGGGCCACACTATCGGTGTCTTGCTGGTGAGCCCTAACAGCAGGCTTCGCCTCCAACTGCGAGAGAAGCTGCGTCAGCCCCGCTGGAATTTGACCGAAGCCGCTGGCGGCGCAGAGGCACTTGAGTGTCTGCACGAGATGATCAGTGAGATCCTTCTCCTCGATCCGCTGCTTCCTGACCTTGAGTCCAGCGAATTCAGCGCCATGGTCCGTGAACAGTTCCCCAGTGTTCAGATCCTCACCGTGAATTCTCATACCGGGCAGCTTGTTTTGGGCGCTGCCTCGCCCACCGCGTTATCTGCCCAGCTGACCGAGGTGCTTTACTGCGCCGGGGTTGCTCCGTCCAACTCCACCTCTCCGGTGCAACTTCGTCGCGCCCTGCCTGGAATTGACGGGCAAACCGCTATCCGGGGTATTCGCGGCATGGTGGGAGACACGGCCCCCATGCAGCGCGTTTATGAACTCACCAATATGGTGGCTCGCCGGGATACAACGGTTCTGGTGACCGGGGAAAGCGGCACCGGCAAGGACCTGGTGGCGCAAGCGATTCATCTGATCAGCCCACGCCAGAAACAGCCGCTCGTGGTGATCAATTGCGCTGCGATTCCTGAACCGCTGCTGGAAGCCGAATTGTTCGGCTATGTGAAGGGCTCTTTTACCGGTGCAGTGCAATCCCGCATAGGCCGCATTCATGCGGCCCATGGGGGAACCCTCTTCCTCGATGAGATCGGTGACATGCCGTTATCGCTGCAAAGCAAAATCCTGCGTTTTCTGGAGCAGGGTGAAGTGCAGAGAATTGGAGGCAACGACAATCTGAAGGTGGATGTGCGGGTGGTAGCTGCCACCAACGCTGACCTCGTGGGCCTGGTGAAGCAACATCTCTTTCGCGAGGACCTGTATTATCGCCTGGCGATCTTTCCCATAAAACTACCCCCTTTGCGCGAGCGCCTTGGGGACATCGAAAAGCTCGCCCAAAACTTTCTCTCCAAATTCTGTCCGGGCGTAACCCTGAGTCCGGAAGCGATCGAAGCTCTGCGCTGCCACAACTGGCCGGGCAACGTGCGCGAGCTAAGAAACGTAGTCGAACGCGCCAGCATCTTTGTCGGTGGTGAACGCGAGATCCTGCCCCAGCACATCCTTCTTTGAACCCTTGGGAATCGATCTCAGCGACGAAGTGTCCTGGTAATCCACTCTTCCACTCACATCGACTCTGAACGGGTGCCCCATGTTCGCACCAGCGTACGTGGGTTAAGGAAGACGGGGCGAAGCCCCATCAAAGGTCTGTCTTTTCGTTGCGCGAGAACCGATGATCGGGTGCCCCATCCTTCGCGCCCTTTGCGAAGGGTGGGATAAGCAGCAGGTGCGATGAAGGGCCTCGGGTGTAGAGCAGTGGTAACCCACCCTTCGCAAAAAGCGCGAAGGATGGGGCACCCGATCATCGGTTCTCGCGCAAAATGCTTCTTCGCGGAAAGGTGCACAAGCGATATCCAGCGCACTCGAAATTCGGGGTATCTCGACCTGTTTTTTGCGAGGTGTGGGTTACGCGGAGGCCAGCCAGCGCGATACGCGAATCCCCACCACAGCCTTGTTCCGCCAAACCCCAAACCAATTTGGCCCTCGCCGTGCTATTCAACAGGCAGATGTCGTCAGCTTCTCATCTTTTACCAATGAACGCGTCGCCCACAGATGACCACAGCGTCGGGCAAGCCAAGAGTGCCGTGGCTCTCGCCAGTGCGTTTTCAGAATTCATCTCTGCCTCCGCGCGGCTGGAGAACTCCTACCGCCACCTTCAGCAGGAGGTGTACGAGCTTCGTCAGGAGTTAGCTGCGCGCAACGCGGCTTTGAACACCAGCATGGCAGAAAACGAACGCATGCGACGTGATCTGCAACAGATCGTCGACTCAATGCCCTGTGGCGTCCTGGTCCTCGATGGAAAGGGTGACATCTCGATGATCAACCCCGAGAGCGGACGGCTGCTGGGACTCGATGTGTCGCACTACCTGGCGGCGCCGCAATCAAACCTACGGCAAATCTCGGCCTTCACTGGCATCAACCTCGAATCCTCCTTCGAAAATGCGTCTCACAACGACACAGGGCAGGAATTCTGCGTTCACCAGCCTTCAGGAAAACGTTGGCTGGAGGTTCGTAATCGACGGTTTTTCCATCACTCCGGCAAAGCAGGCAAGCCCGACCAGACGATCGTAATTTTGCGTGACATAACCGCTCAGAAACGAGCTGAACAGGAACGGGAAACGGCCCGTACGGCGATGGCGCTGGCAGAAATTACGACTATTCTCGCCCACGAAATTAGAAATCCATTAGCCAGCCTGGAGCTGTTTGCCGGATTGATCGAGAACGACGAAAGCCATCGCCAACAGTGGATTTCTAATTTGCGGGTTGGTATACGCACGCTTTCCGCGACCGTAAACAATGTTTTGAGCTTTCACGGCTCCGGTTTATTAAAGCTCGCTCCCGTCTCCTTGCATGCCATGATCGGCAGCGCACTCCAGTTCCTATTGCCTCTCGCTCAACAGGCGGCAGTTTCGTTGGACTGGCTTCCGGATCAACGGGAAATGCTAGTTATGGGCAACGAAAGCGCTCTGCAGCAGGTAATCCTCAACCTGGTTTCGAATGCCATCCGCCATACTCCTGCGGGGGGCAGTGTCACTGTTCGACTGCGCGGCGAACACCTTACCACTGGGCGTGAGACGCACGTCACAGTGGAATTCTCCGACACCGGGTGTGGCATTCGTTCTGACCAGATCGATCATATCTTCGAGCCCGGCTTCAGCGGGAACGGAGACACCACTGGACTGGGTCTGGCGGTTTGCGAGCGCATCATGAAACAGCATGGCGGAAATATTTCCGCTTCCAACCAGGCCCAGGCCGGAGCTCGATTTGCCATGACTCTTCCCCTACTCCAACTGGACGTGCGCACCGCATGAATGCCATCCCGCAAAACCGCAGTGACTCCTCCGTTTTGGTGGTTGACGACGAGCCGGGTATGCGTACGGCGCTTGAGGCCAATTTCCTCCTTCACGGGTGGCGCGTAGAGACCGCAAGCGGCGTTCATGACGCCGCCAACGCGATCGGGAATAGAATCTTTGACCTGGTCGTAAGCGACATCCGCATGCGTGATGGCGATGGGTTTGAAGTGCTCTGCTCCGTGCTAAAAAAATCGCCTGCCACCGCCGTGATTTTGCTGACAGCATTCGGGAGCGTCCCACAAGCCGTAGAGTCCATTCGTAGCGGCGCGTTCGACTATCTAACCAAGCCAATTTCCTTCGAGCAACTCCAGGCCACGGCGGCCCGAGTCATGCGGCATGTGAACGAGAAGGCCGGCAAACCTGCAAACAACACCGTAACTGCTACAGGAACGGCTGCGGGGATCATCGGCCGTTCTCCGTTGCTGCTGCAGGCTCTGCAGCGCGCCCGCGCCGCCGCAGCCACAGGTGCCGACGTATTGATCGAAGCCGAAAGCGGTACCGGAAAGGAACTGCTGGCAAGACTGATCCATGAGAGCAGTGATCGGTGCCGCAAACCCTTCATAGCCATAAACTGCGCCGCGCTCCCGGAGCACCTGCTCGAAAGCGAACTATTCGGTCACGCCAAGGGGGCCTTCACCGGCGCCAACGCCGCCAAGGCTGGCAAATTCGAGCTGGCGGACGGCGGTACCTTGCTGCTTGACGAAATAGGCGAGATGCCGCTCAACCTGCAGCCCAAGCTGCTGCGGGTTCTTCAGGAACGAGAGTTCGAACGGCTCGGCGAAACACGATCCATTCATGTCAACATCCGTGTCATTGCCACCACCAACGCGTCCCTGGGTGCGATGGTGGAACAAGGTCAGTTCCGCAGCGATTTGTACTACAGGCTGAACGTTATTCCTCTTTCCATCCCGGGTCTTCGCGATCGGATCGAGGACATTCCTGCGCTCGCCAGGCACTTTGCCGACAAATTCGCTATTGAAACCGGCACCGAGACGCCGCTGCTGGATCCAGAGTTTGTACAGAAGCTCCAGGAGCATAACTGGCCTGGCAACATACGTGAACTGGCCAACTTCATGCGTCGTGTGCTTTCCCTCAACCGGGGAGCCAGAATAGATGCGGCCTGCTTCCACAAGGAGTTCCGTCCGTTAGGAAAAACTCGAATCGCCGCAGCAGGGATGCCAGTCCCGGAATACCCATTTCCGTGCTCCAAAAAATGCACCTCGAGAACACGCTGGCCCTGGTCCACGGCAACCGTACCCATGCCGCTGAGATGTTGGGTATCAGCCTGCGCACGATGCGCAACAGAATCAAGGAATACGGACTACCGCCAAGGAGATATGCATGACACCCACAGAATCGTCGAGCGCAACGCTTGAAACCTATTTGAGGCTGGCCGCTACCCGCGAAAAGGTCATTTCCTCCAACATGGCCAACATTGACACACCCGGTTACCGCACGCGCGACATAAACTTCGAGAGCGAGCTGAACAACGCCATAAGTGTAGCCTCCTTTCGGGCGGAAGACGGCACTGAAACTTTGCAGATGCTTCCCGTGGTGCGACAGATCCAGGGACTGATGGAGCGTCCCGATGGCAACAATGTGAGTCTTGAACGCGAAGGACTTGAGATGGCTGAGACACAGTTGCGGTATCAGCTTGCCATTCAACTTTTGAAGCGCCACTTTCACCAATCGCTGAGTGCCATTAGCGGAGGCAGTTAGCTATGAATCTCTTTGACTCATTATCCATCAGTGGCTCTGCTCTGCTGGCGGAACGGGAACGCTCTGAAGTCATCGCCACCAACATGGCGAACGCCGAGACTACACGCACCGAAGCCGGCGGTCCCTATCATCGCAGGGAAGTGGTCTTTGAGTCGCATGGGGCCTCCTCTTTCCGGCTGGCCCTCTCCATCAGCAGCCAGTTCAAAGGACCGCCTTCCGGCAGCGTGCACATCTCTCAGGTCATCGACGACCCCTCGCCTGCCACCATGCGTTATCAGCCAGGCCACCCGGACGCAAACAAAGATGGCTACGTCGCTTATCCAGCCGTCAACCCAGCCGCCGAGATGGTGGACCTGATGGGCTCTGTGCGGGCGTACCAATTGAATGCGACTGCCATTGCTGCGGCCAAGCAGATGATCCAATCCACCATCGACATCCTTAAGAGCTAGGCAGGGAAGCCAGTAAGATGACCAGTCTAATTGCGGGGGGCCTTGGCGCCATCGGCAGCATCGGCGCTCTACCGAAATTGCCGTCGCTGGCACCGTCGGAAGAGCAGGGTGGGTTCAGCGGCGTGTTATCCAATGCCTTGCATCATGTAAACGAGCTGGCTGGCGGCGCCGAACAACAGGTTGGCAATCTGCTCAAGGGTGGCAATGGGGACATGAGCACAGTAATGATCGCAATCGAAAAGGCAGATGTGGCCTTCCAGCTGATGATGCAGGTGCGCAATAAAATTGTGAACGCCTACCAGGACATCGAAAAAATGCAGTTTTAGCGAGCAGAGAAAGAATCTGCTCAGCCCGGTTACGATTTTCTCGCAATTCACTTTGTTTCCTCAGCCTACGACCCGATAAGTTCTGGGAGCACGGCAAGGCCGGGACTTATGGCGGCGAAGAATCAGGTGGCAATTGCGAAACCAGCAGCGAGCGGAGTACCCGCGCTGGTTCGCGTGCAGGCTTTTTGGGCGAGCCGCAATTCGCAGCAGCGCATTTATCTCGCTGTGGGTCTTGCCCTGACAATCGCCGTCGCGGCTTTCCTGGGGAAGATGGTAGTGAGCCCGGAATACAAGCCACTGATGTCGGGGCTTGAGCCAGCCGACGCTCAGGCAATCACGGCTGAATTAGCAGCGAAAAAGATACCCTATCTGGTCAGTCCTGACGGCGCCTCCATTACTGTGCCGGCAGACCAGGTCGACGCCGCGCGGCTCGAAGTCGCTTCCCAACCCACACCGCACAGCGGACGCATAGGCTTTGAGATCTTCGACAAGGTCTCCTGGGGGCAAACCGAGTTTGATGAGAAAGTGAACTATCAGCGTGCGCTCGAAGGCGAGTTGGAGCGAACCATCCAAACCATGAGCAATGTCCGAAGCGCTCGTGTCCACCTGGTGATGGCGACGGACTCTGTCTTCGTCGACCGGGAGCGCGGAGCAAAGGCGTCGGTAACGTTGCGGTTAAAAGGGGGAAGTCTCTCCCGGGCGGAGATCACGCAAATCTCACGGTTGGTAGCGGGCGCGGTTGACGGACTCAAGCCGGCGGACGTAGTGATCATTGACGCCGACTCCAATCAAACACTCGGTCAGGGAAGCGCTGCCCCCGACGCCACCGATCGGATCGACAGGAAATGACACGGCGGCTGATCGCGACCCTCGCTCCTGTCGTCGGTGCCGACAGGATGCGTGCATCCGTCAACGTCGAATTTGAAACCGGCAGCAGTGAAGAGAGTCAGGATCGATATGATCCTGCTGTCAGCGCCACGCTGAACATGCAACGTTCCGGAGAGACCACAGGTCCCGGCGCAGGCGTCGGCGGAGTGCCCGGGACATCAGTAATGTAGCCGCCGCCAAGCCAGTGGCTCCTTCAGCACCGGGTGCCCCGCCGGCTCCTCCAGTTACCCTGGTCAAAGACATAAGCGAATCGTCGAAGACAGAAAGCGCGGCCTATGGTGTTAACCGCGTAACCCGGCACCTAATACAAACCGGCCGGAGGTATTCGCCGCTTTACTGCCGCAGTGCTACTCGACGATGCCCTGGAACGCAAGCAGGAGAAAGGTAAATGGGTCGAGACTCATCACAGGAGGACACCCGAAGAACTCAAGACCATCAGCGAACTCGCCCAGGCGGCAATCGGCTTCAATAGTGCTCGGGGCGATGGGATCAGCGTTCAGAATCTGAGTTTTGAGCACCCGGTGGCGGCTGACTGTCCATCTGCGTCGGCGCCTTCGTCGGTAGAACCAGCGACGGAATCAACGAATATTCGTCCATCATTCGCTATGCGGGAATTGCGGTCCTTTTCCTGATGGTCTACATGCTGATGCTTCGACCCATCCAGAAACGCGCCTCTTGCAGCTCCGCCGCCGGCGCCGCTCGCTGCCGGAATCTCTGAGGGTGGAAACCCGGAAGCCTTAGAGGCCAATGAACATGCAGCCAGTCTCTCTGCGCAATCCCAGATTCTTAGAAAGCGGCTGCCGCCAGTTCGTCGAAGCTGGGCGGAGAGCAGCACCGACGCCGTACGTGCCTGGCTGAAAAAAGAGGCTCCATGAGCTCTGGGATGGAAAAGCTCAAACTGAGCGGCGCACGAAAGGCCGCAATCCTGCTGACAGTTCTCGGCGAGGATACTGCCGCCACCGTCTTCCGCAATCTGGACGAGAAAGAGTTGCAGCGTGTCGCCGACGAAATCGCAGGTCTCCGAAACGTGCCCGTGGAAGTATCGCTCCAGGTCTTCGAGGAGTATCGAACGCATTACCCAGGCGCAGGATTTCATTATTCAGGGCGGCCACGATCTCGCCCGGCGCCTGCTGATCAAGGCCTTTGAAGCCCGACCGGGACCCGTCTGGTCGGACCCAAAGAGCGCCAACTAAGCCCTAGAATGGTCTACAAAGAGCTGATCCTACAAAACTAGGACGATTTCTCGAAGCGGAAAGTCCGGAGACCATCGCGCTCATTCTTGGCCAACTAGGCGATCGCCAGGCCTCTGCCCTGTTGATGAGCCTTCCGAATGAAATTCGCTCCGAAGCGGTCAAGAGACTGGCCAGCCTCCAGCGCCTTCTTCCCTGAAATGGCTGAAAAAGTTTCCACCATACTTGCCCAACGGTTGAATGCCGTTGGAGAGCAGGGTAAGCGCGCCTATTCCGGCTTTCGAAGTATTGCCGACATCATGAACTGCATCGACACCACGGTAGCTCAGGAAATTCTCGTGGAAATTGAGAATGCCGAGCCGACGCTGGCCATCAGCATCCGCGATCTGATGTTTACTTTCGACGACCTTCTTCAGGTCGGCGAAGCGCAAGTCCGTGAGCTCATAGGAGCAATTGATAAAAAAATCCTTGCGACTGCACTCAAGGGGACCAATGAGCAATTAAAGAATCACTTTTTCCGCACCATGTCATCCCGGGCCATCGAAATGCTTAAGGAAGATATTGAAGCGCTCGGGCCGGTGCGCAGCAAGGACGTTGTTAAAGCGCAGTCTGACATCGTTGCGATTGCACGACAGCTGGAGGCTGAGGGCAAAATCGTATTGAAGGGTGAAGCAAATGACGAGTATGTCGTCTAGCGCAGCAGGCAGCGACCAGCCTGCTGCTCCGATTGAACCGTTCTCCTACCCGGATATGGGGGCGCCTGCTTCGTCCGTCAGGGAGCCTGAGCCAAGCCGGGCAGGGGCGGATGCGGAACGGCAGCAGCCCTCGCCTCCGGCCCTGTCTCCCAACGAGATAAACGAACTGGTGAACCGTGCCCGCCTTTGAGGCCGCGGCCGAAACCGAAGCGCGCCTTGGGTCAGAATATCAGCGCCAGATCAACCGCAGAGGCCGGTAAGATCCGCGAGGCGCTGGATCTGTTTGGAGTGGAGAGGAAGGATTATTTCACCCGGGTCGAGTCTGAGGTCGTTCTCACCTCGCCCTGGCCGTCTTCGGCGAAGATTCTGCGTCCGCGAAGCCCAGGTCGACCCGATGTTGGTGGCAGCGTTGGTCCGCGTAGCCATCGATAAGCTGCATGATGGCTCGAGCGTGTCGGTGCGTGTTTCGCCCGCGGAGGCGGCGAAGTGGCGCGCTTTCCTCGCCAATCCTCTGAATGGCTCGACCGTTGAAGTGGTTGAGGATGCTCATCTCACCGCAATCGATTGCATCCTTGAAACAGGAGTTGGGATCGGCAAACTTCAGCATGGATGCGCAGATGAAAGAAGTGGGCAGAGCTGGGTGATCTGTTGGCGCAGAGGCCTTTGGTCAAGTGAGTGAGTTTGCGCGTCCGCTTGCTGCCTTATCGGACCGCCTGCGCAGAGAGGCTCGACTCTTCGTTGGCGAGGACGGGTGTTGCAGGTAGTAGGAAACCTGATTGAGTCCGAAGGGCCTTTCTGTTCCATCGGGGAGTGTTCCGAGATCACACGTGCGGAGGGTAAGAAGTAAACGGCGAAGTAATTGGCTTTCGCGGATCGACAATGCTTTCGATGGCTGTCGAGAATCCGCAGGGCATTCGCTACGGTGACCGCATTGTCGCCTGGGGGACCCGGTAATAGATCCGGGTTGGGAGCGACATGCTGGGCCGGGTGATCGACGCCACGGGTGAGGCGCTCGATTCGAAAGGCGAGTATAGAGGAGAACGATCCATGTGGGTGGATGGGGCGGCTCCACTACAGCTTTGACCGTGTACCTATCCGCGAGGCGCTCGGCTGTGGCATCCGTGCTCTGGACGGCTTTGTGACCTGCGGACGGGGCCAGCGCCTCGGTATCTTTGGGGGCAGCGGTGTTGGCAAGAGCACGCTGCTTGGGATGATGGCCCGCGGCACCAGCGCCGATATGACCGTGTTGGCGCTGGTCGGGGAACGCGGACGTGAGGTTGGAGAGTTCCTTGAGGTGATCGGTGAAGAGGGTCGAAAGCGATGCGTAGTGGTTGTTTGTCTACATCCGATCAGTCTCCTCTGTTGCGATTGCGTGCTGCCCTGGCGGCCACAGCCATTGCAGAGTATTTCGCTGCCGCGGGCAAGAACGTGTGCCTGGTCGTCGACTCGCTGACCCGATTCGCCATGGCACAGCGCGAGATCGGTTTGTCGGCCGGTGAGCCGCCCACCGGCCAAGGGTTATACGCCCTGAGGTGCTGAACATGCTGGCTCGATTGGTGGAGCGGGCAGGTTGCTTCAAGAGACCGGCAGCATTACTGCCTTTTACACAGTTCTGATGGAAGGCGACGACCGGCAGGACCAGGTGACCGACACGGTGCGATCGTTGCTTGACGGGCACGTGATTCTCGAGCGCAACCTGGCCATGAGGGGTCACTACCCGGCCATTTTAATGCTCCAGAGCCTAAGCCGCCTGATGCCGTGTCTTTACTGCCGAAGCGCATATGCAAAAGGCCAAGGCGCTTAGCCTGTTTGATGGCTTCCTACCTTCGTTCTGAAGACTTGATTCGTATCGGCGCCTATCAAAAGGGCGCCGATCCAACGCTTGACCGGGCAGTTGAAATACTGCCACAGCTGAATGCCTTCCTGCAGCAGCGGCTGGATCAAATTATCCCTTTCGCAACAGTTGTCAAAACTCTTCTGGAGCTCCCGAGCTAATATGGCGTTTGATCTTTCACTAGCTACCTTACTTCGTCTCCGCGGAATTATTGAAGAGCGCGAAGAAGGCATTCTGCAAAGAATAGTTTTCGACATCTCGACAATCTGCGGCGACCTTCAACGTCCCGGATGCTCTACTTGCTGGAGTCAAACACTTCCCGTCACGCGAATATATTCAAACCCTCTATCGGGCTTCAGGTCCATGCCTCCTACGGGCAGGTGAAAGAGCTCAAGCAGCGCAGGCAAGACCTCGCAGGGCAAATTCAAAAACTCGAACAGGAGCGGGATGGGCAACTGGCCGTCTATCAGGCGGCTCGGCGGGACCCGCGAGATGAACCGACATGTTTGAGAAGAAACGCAGTGCGCATGATGCGGGTGTGAATCTGCGCGAGCAGAAGGCCGTGGATGATAACTTTAACGCCCGGCGCGGTCGCTGATGACCATGCTTCTCTTGTTTGCTTGCTGAGGATAACCCTGATCTGGAACACCCCGTCCTGTTCCTGATCCAAATCTGGTAGGGGTTCAACGCGGCAGTGTTTGCCTAGGCGTTATCCGGCAAACTTTGCCGGGTTGGTATCAAGGTTCACGAAACGCAAGTCCTGTTCAGGTCTAGGCCACTGACTCTGAACCAGAAGGCGATCTCGAAGAGTCGGCGTTCACCAGAAGCGTGTTTGGTCCAACAAATGCTACTACACCGGTGTGAAGGTCCCACCCGTCGTCGAAATGCTCAATGTTTATTCCGTGTCGACTGCCTTGCTTCGCAGGAGCAAGTTTCGGATCAGTCTCCGCAGACATTCAACGAATCGCTGCTCGCAGTTTCCAAGGCGTTATCGGCGACTGGCCCCGCCAACGAGGGCGGCATCGTGCATCGGCGGGAATCTCTTTAGAGGATGTGAAGCCGCCGTCCACTATGCCCAATGTCTGTGTTGCGCAGTCGCCGGATCCTACTCTGCAGACGGTGCAGCAGCAAAGTCCCGGTGGCTCAGCATCGGCCGTTGACCAATCTGGTCCCGCTGTCGCTGCAGTTGCCACTCGGAGAGCCGGATTCTTTCTGCGCGCGCTTCAACCATTGCCGACGGCCAGAGACCCATTCCCCAATTTCCACCACTAGCATCGAACCTTCTTCGGTCAGATGGCGCTAAGCCGGATAGCATCACCTCGAGCCACCCACAGAAGGAAAAGCGATCAGCCGCAGATTGCATCGATATTGCCCCTGGTCGCAGGATTTTTCGTTCGGCGCGATGAGTGTATCCACTGCAGTGGTGAATTTCGTTCCGGTCCCGCTCTCTTGAGTGCGGTATCAAACTATCCGGTGAATGTAGTTTCGAAGACAGGTGCGAGCGTTGTTGCAGACGCAGTTCCAGGCGCCCTGTCCAGATGTCCTTCTTAACGTTCGTCCCCAAACCAATGACCAGTTCGGTTCCAGGTACCGCCCCAAGCGCCATCCCGAGTCCCGTAACAAGTGTCGCATCGAATACTCTGCCGCGTACTGTTTTGAACACTGTTACGGTTTTCGAGCTGCAGCTCCTTCAATCCCCGGCTCGGGCCCCCCTCCGAGCTTGCCCCCAACGGTAATTCCTGGTGCCGGGGATTGCTTATTCCATCTCCAAGAGCAGTCCTTAACCAAGCTGCAGGCACAATCCCTGCTACCGTTCCAGGCGTCGTCGAGCATACGGCTGCGCCTGTGGCCCCCAACGCGCTCCCGACCGCCTCTTTGAGTATTTTCCCGGTGTCAGCATTGCATAGCGCTGTCAACCTATCTCCAAAGGGAGACACTGCCCCGGAAATCAGAGCACTGTCCAGATCGGCGAAACTAATCCTCCGGCGGTGCTGGATCCAGGCGGATTGGCAACCAGCTTCAACATTCCGGACCAGACCGCTAGTCAACTTTTCGCACTGCTCCAGCCGGGCGGTGGATTGCTTGTAACCGCGCAGGTCGGCGCGCCAGGCGTAAGCCCAACTTCGGTGACGAAACCTGCGGCCACTACCACCGTTGCCAATGTCGTGGATGGCGGCGGGGTGATCAATGACGCCGCCGGACTCAGAGCAGCGTGCACAGTCCGTATCGGACACAGGCTCGCAAGAGACGGCATCATCTGGCGATCAAAGCCAGGGCGGCAACGCTTCCCCGCAGGGACAAAGCGCTGCCCCGGTTCAGATCGACTCGCAAACCATGCCGTCGCTGCCATTGACCACGCTCAGAAGCGGGCGTTATCCCCCCATTGCAGACTGCACCAACCCTCGCCGGTGTCGCTGGGCACCGCAAAGACCCCCGACAACCCTTCCCCCGCACGATCGTCTTGCCACCGCTTGCGCCGGTTATCAACACAGCGAAGTTGATCCAGAGCATGGGGCAAACCGAGATGCGAGTTGGTATGCGGTCCAGCGACTTTGGCAACATCTCGATCAGCACATCTGCCACCCGGGATCTGATCTCAGCGCAGATTTCGCTCGATCACGGCGAGCTAGCCAGGACACTTGCCCCCATCTGCCGGAGATGCAGGCAAGGTTGGGCGGCAATCAAGCGATGGATGTGCGCATCGACATGAATGGGCAGGCGCAGGCTGAAACGCGCCCGGCATGTCAAACGGATCGGACAGACGGATCACGCGGTGAGCGTCAGCAAAAGGGCGGCACGGCGTCAAACCAGCCAGGCGACGTTTCGCCGGGTCGGAAATCCCGTCGCCGCGGCGGCGTTGCCGTTGGGCGACGGCAGACTCATAACCGGCCTCGACATCAGGGTTTAGTAAAGTTTCAGCACATTACGCACCTCAGGAGGAACGATCATGCATCAGGTTTCAGCGAACTACACTTTGCCGACCGTTTTAAACACACTCAGCCGGCCTCAAAGCGGACTTAGAAAAGCTCTCAGCGCCAAAGCGAGCACCGCCAGCTACCACGCCGACGACTCCAGCAGCAGTAGCGTCCAGGACTTGGGCACCACCTTTCTGAACCTTCTGGCGACGGAATTGCAGAATCAGGATCCCACGGCTCCCGTGGATTCGACAGCGATGGTCGGCCAGATGATCTCGCTCAACCAGCTGGACCAGCTCATCAGCATCAATCAGACCCTCACCGGGTCCACGGGCACAGGAACGACGGGGTCGGTACAACCAGCGGGGCGACGGCCAGCGATGCTGCGCTTTCTTCAGCCAATGGCGGCGTCGCCAGCACGCTTTCACCTTCGGTGGCAGGTGCGGTGGCCAACCAGCTGCCGTTCGACCCCAATACGATGATGCCCCTGAACTCCGCCAATGCCGGCGCGCTTGGGGCCTCGATCAACTCTTCCATTAATCCAGCGTCTATGGGCTCTTCCAGTACCAGCAACAATACCTCAGGAGGTAAGTAATGGGTTCTTTCTCAACACCACTGTCCGGGCTCACGGCTGCTCAAGGCCAGCTGCAATCTGTCTCCAATAATCTGGCCAATATCAATACCGATGGCTACAAGGACCAGACTCTAACCTTCGCCGACGTATTTTCACAGACCGGCGTCACCAATGGCAGTGGCGACCCGCTGCAGACGGGATCTGGCGTTACGGTTTCCTCAACCGACTCCGACTTCACCGAGGGAAGTCTGAACGCGACAGGTACTTCATCGAACATGGCCTTGTCTGGGAATGGGTTCTTTGTCACTCAGAGTGCGAGCGGTTTGCCCGATTACACACGCGCCGGCGACTTTACCACCAACAATGCCGGACAAATCACCACACCCAGCGGGGAATTGTTGCTGGGGTATCCCGCGGTCAACGGAGTGGTGAACACCGCGACGACTTTACAGCCGTTGCAGGTGGGCACCGGTGTGACCAGCCCGGCGGTGGCGAGCACCACCATCAACATTTCCGCCAATCTTAATGCCGGCTCCACGGTCGGCGCGACACGACGAGCAGTACACTCCCGGTTTTCGACTCGCTGGGCGCCTCGCATACCTTGACTGTTACCTATACCATGACAGCAGCCAATACCTGGAGTTATACCGTTACCATGCCTACAGCCGATTTAATTCCCACGCCCGCGGCTCCCGTCCCTCCCACCACAACGGTCGCGTCAGGCACTCTGAACTTCAACAGTTCCGGCGTGTTGACCTCGACTGAGCCTACTGGAGACGGCTACCGTAACTGCCGTCGGCAGGCATCCCACTCACCATTCCCACCTGCGGCTACCACCTTTGCCGATGGCGCCGCCGCCATGCCCTCACTTGGAACCTGGAGACCGCAGGCACTCCCACCATCACCCAGACGGCTACGGCAAGCGCGACCAGTGCCACCAGCACGAATGGCTTCGCCAGCGGCACGCTCTCCACCTACGCCGTGCAGCCGGACGGACCATCGACGGCACTTTCTCCAGCGGGCAGACACTTGCTTTGGGACAGGTTGCGGTCGCTTCCTTTTCCAACAACCAGGGACTTGTCGCATTGGCAACAACAATTACCAGGCGAGCGCTGCCTCTGGTGCGGCCGTGGTCGGCCTGGCTGGAACCGGCGGACGGGGTACCATAATTGGCGGCTCTGTGGAGCAGTCAAACGTGAATATCGCTACCGAGTTCGCCAAGCTGATCGTGGCGCAGCAGGCCTACTCGGCAAATGCCAAGTCGATTACTACGTTCAATCAGGTCTCCCAGGCGACCATCGCAATGCTGCAGTAAGCAGATTGCTTCTGCTTTCTTAGCATTGCATTAAGGACCCGCCGCTCTGCGTCTCCGCGGAGCGGCGAAGCTCCTTTCTTGAGAGCATTTCTCATATCTGCCTCACGAAGTCACTGCAGTCCTGGCTTTTCACTGGCCGCCAGTAAATGAATGGCCGCCATGGGAAAGCTGTTTTCCTTGTCGCACGGCAACTTACTCTCTCATCCTGTGCCGTAAAGCTACACTCACCGCTCTCTTTCGGCAACGGTCCCCCGATTGCTAAACCCCTATCAAAGGGCGGATGCGCGTGTCCCTGCGGACAGCAATCCACATGCACTACCTTCCAGAGCGAGACTCTCGCGTCGAGAGGTGATGCATGGAAACGGGGCACACACGGGAAGAGAGACCAATGAAAACATCAACCACGAGCGCGATACCGATGATCGAAGCGAAATCGGCAAAGGCTCCACATTTGCCGGACCGGCCTCAAGAGCGGGATCCGGGCGAATTTCTGCCTTGGCTCCCCTGCACGCTGGCGTTAGACATTCCGGTGGTGAACTTTACGGTTGGCGATCTGCTGAGCCTCACCAACGGCTCGATCGTCGAGACCGCGTACCACCAAAGCAGCGACCTGCCTCTCCGCGTAAACGGGCAACTGGTTGGATGGACAGAATTCGAGGTCGTTGGCGAACGCCTTGCCGTGCGACTCACAGACCTGTCATGAAGACGCTCTCGTTCGAGCAAATCTAATTCCATAACCGGCGACAGCCTCGCCGCTTCCCGTCCTCGCCGATGAGGCCTCATTGAGCACTCTTCGCAGCCATACGGGCTTACTCTCCCGCGCATGGGGATGGCTACAAGCACGGCAGGTGGCGCGATCCAGCACCAGGCGATTGCGCGTGGCGGAGACAGTTTCGCTTGGTGAAAAGCGCTTCGTCGCCGTGGTCCAGGTAGATGGACGTCATTTCCTGTTGGCAGGCGGCCCCACAAACATCGTGCTGTTGGCGCAATTGGATACAAAAGAAGCCTTCGAAGACGTACTCAAGAAGACCCTGACCGCTCCCGCAAGCAGGTGGCAAAACGTAAGCGGCCGGCAAACTTTGCCACGCAAGCGCAGGTGAATAGAACCAACAGCCGCGAAGATGCTTCCGCAAAAGACGATCGACTGCATCGCAGGAAGCAGCCGGCGAAACCGAGCCGGCAGGCAGAACGCGTTCGCGCAAGGGCCGGCAAGCGCGCCTCTGAAAACGCACTTGAATGGAACGGAAAATTCGGCGATGTGCTGCAGAAGACGATGTCTGCCGGCAGGCAGCCGGGGAATCATGCCCGGGAGCAGAATTCCAAATCGACAACAGAACAGACGGGGTACTTCGCGTGAGGAACGCCGTGATCGCGCGAGCGATGCTTTGCATCATGCTCTGCCTGGGCGCGACTTCGGCAGAGGCCATGGCAAGGCCGGCCCGCGCAGGCGCCGGAGAGAGCCTTGGCGTAGTACTCTCGCCATCGCTGCCCATGCTGTTAGCCGCCGGACCCATCCAACTGGGCGCCGCGCCTTCGAATCCGAACGAATTGCGAATTACCGGGTTAGGCGGAGGGTCGACGCAATGGACCATCGTCATCCTGATGACTTTCCTGACCCTCATTCCTTCCATGCTCATCTGCATGACGCCATTCGCAAGGCTACTGATTGTCTTTCATTTCCTCAGGCAGGCGCTCGGCCTGCAAACTACGCCATCGAACCAAACCCTTATTGGCTTGTCGGTGATCATGACCTTCTTCCTCATGCAGCCGGTGGGTGAGGTTATTTATCGCGACTCGATCATCCCTCTGCAGCAGGGCAAGATCACCGCCATCGACGCGGTCGCCCGCGGGGCCATACCCATGCGCCAGTTCATGTCGCATTTCGTTCGGGAAAAAGATGTCGCATTGTTTCTTGAGATGGCAAAGGAGTCTCGCCCCGAGAACATCGGCGATGTTTCGTTCCGCGTCCTGCTGCCGGCGTACATCCTGTCCGAATTGAAAGCGGGCTTTCAGATTGGCGCCGTCCTCTTTTTGCCTTTCCTCGTCGTGGACATGGTCGTGGCGTCGATTACCACCTCTGTCGGCATGATGCAGTTGCCGCCCGTGGTCATTTCTACTCCGCTGAAGCTGCTGCTGTTTCTCATGGTCGACGGCTGGCACCTGCTTATCGGCGCTTTGATGAGGAGTTTCAGCTAATGGGCGTCGATCAAGTAGTTCTGTTGGCCCGTCTGATGCTGCAGGAGGTGGTGATTCTGGTTGGGCCGGTTCTGGCTGTTGCCATCGTCGTCAGCCTGGTGGTCAACATTCTGCAGGTGCTGACATCCCTGCAGGACCAGACCCTGTCACAGGTGCCCCGGCTGCTGGTCACGGGCACGGCCCTTTTCCTGCTGATGCCCTGGATGTGGCGCCACCTCGCGCACTACACCATCAATCTGTTAACCGACTTTCACCAGGTCCTGCAGTAGTGAACATATCTCTGGTTCAGATCTTCGGCGCATTGTTAACCATCGGCGTCCGGCTTACCGGCATCATGCTCTTCGCGCCATTCTTTGGCAGCGGCGTGATTCCGGCCCGGGTGAAGGCCATGCTGGTGATCACTTTGACCGCGCTGCTCTATCCGATGCTTTCCGCCAAGATACCGCAGCATGAGTATCAGCCAGTGGCCGATGATGGTGTTCAGCGAGTTGCTGATCGGGATCGCTCTGGGGGTCGCGACCAACATTGTCTTCGACGGCGTGCAGATGGCCGGACAGGTATTGAGCGTGCAGATGGGCTACTCGCTGGTTAGTATCCTCGACCCGCAGACACTGGCGGAATCGACGGTAGTGGCCACGTTTCATCAGACGATCGCCATGCTGATCTTTCTGCGTCTCAACGTCCACTTCTGGATTTTGCGCGCACTGGCACGCAGCTTCGATTATCTTCCTCCCGCCTCCGGCCATTTCGGAGGCGGCGTTCGCTGCGGCTGCGCTGCAGGCAGGGGCAAGCGTATTTGCCATCGGCGTCCAGATTGCCGCACCGGTGCTCTCCGCCACCCTGTTTGCCGACATCGCGCTCGGTCTGCTGGGCAAGGCATCTCCGCAACTGCCGCTCATGTTACTGGGGCCGGCGGTCAAGAGCGTTCTCGGAATATTAGTTCTAATTTCCGCGCTCAAATACTGGCCGAATCTGTTTGAAACCTTGTTTCTCCGCTCCATGGTCACGGCCGACCACCTTCTCCACCTGGCTCGGTAGCAATTCACGCGATAGGAATATATGGCTGACAGCAGCAAGACAGAACAGGCGACACCGAAGCGGCGGAGTAAGGCGCGGGAAAAGGGCCAGGTAGCCCGTTCCCGCGAACTCCCCGGTGTCTTTGCGCTTGCCGGCGTAGCTGGGGCGATGGCGCTGATGGCGTCCACTTCCATCACTCACTGGACGACGTTCTACCGCAATACGCTTTATGTCGCCTCCACCGGCAATTTCGAAAGCAATGGACCCCTGTTCTTCTGGAGCTCGGTTGAAGTGATGCGCTGGATTGTTCCCATCCTGCTGGCGGCGGTGATGCTCTCGGCGTTCTCCGGAGTGGCTCAGGGCGGCATCAACTTTGCCCCCGGGGCACTGGCTTTGAAGTTCGATCGATTCAATCCTGCCAGCAAGCTGGGCCAGATCTTCTCCCCCGTAGGCCTCAGCAATCTGTTGAAGTCGCTGCTGCCGTTCGCAGCCATTCTTTGGATCGCAATCAATTCCATTCGCGCCAATTGGGAAACGATGGTGCACGCCTCCAGCCTCGGATTGAGGGTCTTCGCCGGCTTTGTGGGCAGCATGGTGTTTGCCTTGACCTGGAAGGCCGGGCTTGTCCTGCTGCTCTGGTCCGCGGTGGATTACGTATTCACCTTGATGAAGATGAACAGCGACATGAAGATGACCAAGCAGGAGGTGCGTGAGGAACACAAGGAATCGGATGGCAACCCAGTCATCAAATCGCGTATCCACCGGCTGCGCAGGGCAATGCGCAGGCGGCAGTCTTTGAAGGCCGCGGCCACGGCCACCGTAGTTGTGACCAATCCAACTCACTATGCAGTCGCTCTCCGCTATGAAACGGAGATGCCCGCGCCGATCGTTGTCGCCAAAGGACGCAACCTGCTGGCGGAGAAGATTAAGCAGCTGGCACGCGACAGCGGCATCATGCTGGTGGAAAACAAGTCGCTGGCGCAGGCGCTTTACAAGAGCGTGGAAGTCGGCGATTCGATACCGGCCAAGTTGTACCAGGCAGTCGCCGAGATTCTCGCCCTGGTCTTCCGTGCGGAGGCCGAAGTCCGCAAGGCCGAAGCGGCGCGGGGCTCAAGGAATGCTTCTGGTCAGAAGACTGAAAATGGTCCATCGATTCCGGCCGCGGGGGCGACGCGATGATCGCACGCCTGGTGGCCTTGCTTCGTAAGTCCGGTGAGTGGATCGCGCCCATAGCTGCCGTCTCTATGGTCTTTGTGATGCTGGTGCCGTTGCCCAGCTTCATCCTCGATCTGCTGCTGACCATCAGCATCACCGCTTCGATGCTGGTGCTGCTTACCGCGATCCAGATTCTGCGTCCGGTACAATTCTCGGTTTTTCCCAGTCTGCTGTTGTTACTCACCCTGCTTCGCCTGTCGCTCGACCTGGCCAGCACGCGGCGCATTCTGCTGCATGGCAATGAGGGCACCGCGGCTGCGGGCAAGGTGATCGAAGCCTTTGGTCAATTCGTGGTTGGCGGCAATTACATCGTTGGCTTCGTCCTCTTCCTGGCGCTGATCGCCATTCAGTTCCTGGTCATCAGCCATGGCGCCGTGCGTACGGCGGAGGTCACGGCCCGCTTTACTCTCGATGCCATGCCAGGCAAGCAGATGGCGATCGATGCCGATCTGAACGCCGGCATCATCAATGAGCAGCAGGCCAAAGCACGCCGGGAGCGGGTGGCGCGCGAGGCGGAATTCTGCGGCGCGATGGATGGCGCGGCGCGCTTCAGTCAACGCGATTCCTTGGCCACCATTCTGATCATGGCCATCAACATCATCGCCGGCTTCCTGATCGGCGTGTTTCAACAAGGTGTCCCCTTCCAGGAGGCGCTGAAGACCTACACCATCCTTACTGTGGGGGATGGATTGGTGACCATCCTGCCCTCCTTGCTGGTCTCGGTCGCAGGCGGCATTGTCGTCACCCGGGCGGCATCGAAGGAATCTCTGGGCGTGAATGTAGGCAAGCAGCTCTTCAATAGTCCGCGCCTGCTGTGGATCGCGGGCGGCGCATTGACGGCCCTGGGGCTGATTCCGGGCTTGCCCAAAGTATCATTCTTCAGCCTGGCCGCGGTGCTGATGTACGCGGCGTGGAAGATGAAGCCGCAAGTCATCAAAGATGAAGTGGAAGAGCTGGAGTCTGATTGCCAAGGCTGCCTTGCCTGGTGGTGCGGCGGCTGCCCACGGCAGATCCCATGGATGCAGTTCTCAAGCTCGACGAACTCATGCTCGAAGTGGGTATGGGCCTGGTGCCTCTGGTCGATGCCAAGCAGGGAGGCCAACTGCTGGCCCGGGTAAAGTCGATGCGCAAGAACCTCGCCCAGCAGCTCGGCTTCCTGGTTCCCTCCATCCACATTACCGACAACCTTTCGCTGAAGGACCGGGAGTATGTGATCTACCTGCGCGGGGTCGAGATCGCGCGCTGGGAGCTGCGCCGCGACTGCCTGCTGGCCATCAGCTCCAATGCCGATGCTGCCGATCTGCCCGGCCAGGATACTCGCGAGCCGGCCTTCGATGTGGCCGCAAAGTGGATCTCTCCGCAAACCCAGGGCCAGGCGATTGCCGCTGGGTATGCGGTGGTGGACCCAACATCCGTGCTGGCTGCTCATCTGGCGGAAGTGATCAGGCAAAATGCCCATGAACTCTTGTCGCGGCACGAAACCAGGAGACTGATCGACCGGCTGAGTGAGTCTCACCCCAAGCTGGCCGATGAACTGATTCCCAAGCTCATGAGCCTGGGTGAAGTACAGAAGGTGTTACAGCAGCTGCTCCGCGAGCAAGTGTCCATCCGTGACCTGGGAACCATCCTCGAAACTCTGGTCGACGCGGCGTCGTTCAACAAGAACCCGATTGCATTGGTCGAAGCGGTGCGCCACACGCTCGGCCGGGCGCTGATCCGGCCCTTGCTGAACGATAAGGGCGAACTGAAGGTCGTCACTCTCGACTCGGCGATCGAAGAAGAGTGCATACGCGGGTCGAACCTGCAACCGAACCAGGCAACCTCCACTCCACAACAATTAACCCTCGCCCGCCGGGTACTCGACGGACTACGAACGAACTTCGGCAAAGAGATCAGCGCGGCGCCTCCTGTCCTGCTCTGCTCCTCTCCTGGCCGGTACTACCTTCGCCGCCTGCTGGAACCGTTCATCCCCAGGATCGTCGTCATCTCTCCCGGGGAGATTCCACCTTTGACGCCGGTGCAGTCTGTAGGGGTTCTTCATTGAGAGGACAGATAGAGGAAGTCTGAAGCAGGATGTAAGTCCGAATTCCACAGCAGAAGTGAGTAAGTGCCTCACAAAGAGAGTGACAGAATGACAAATGCAGAAGTAGCTTACCGCGCGAGCAGCAAAGGCATCGAAGAACGAAACGAACTCGTGTTGCGGGAACTACCGCAGGTCTATTACGTGGCGGCGAGAATCCGCGAGCGATTGCCGAAACATGTGGACATGGAAGATCTGGTGCAGGCGGGGGTGATCGGCCTGCTCGATGCCTGCCGTAATTACGATAGCCGAAAAGGATGCGCAGTTCTCTACCTTTGCGAAATACCGTATCCGCGGCGCGATCCTGGACAGTCTGCGCAAACTGGATTGGGGATCTCGCACCTTGCGCCGGAAAGGGCGTGAGATCGCCGCATCCGCCGCCAAGCTTGAATCGCAGCTGGGAAGGCACCCGCTCGAGGAAGAGATAGCAGCCGACCTGAAGATGCGTGTCGACGAATTGCAAAGCACATTGACGCAACTGGACGGCCTATTCCTGGTGGGCCAGCTGGCGAATGTCGCCGGCGACAAGCGGAGTCATTCGATCTGATCGAATCGGCGCCCAGTGCGGGCAAAGACAATCCTTTTGAGCTTTGCCTGGAAGGCGAAATGAAAGCCCAGCTTGCCGCAGCGGTATCGCGCATGTCAGAGAGAGAGCAGCTGATTCTCTCGTTGTATTACTACGAAGAGTTGACCATGAAGGAAGTCTCGGAGGTAGTAGGCATCGCGGTATCGCGGGTCTCGCAAATCCACGCCGCCGCTATGCTGAAATTGCGTGTCTCATTGGCCCATCTCCGCGAAACTGCAGCGCGCCGCCGCGGGCGTATCTCCGACAGATTCTCAGACTACCAATCCTCCGCAGCCTAGAACGCAGCCATGACCACAGCGTCCGGATCGGAGGAAACAATGACCGCGAAGAGCAGTGTGCAGCCCAAGGCGCGCACCATTCATTCCTGCAACTTTCGCTATGCGGGGCGATTGTCGAATGAAAATGCCCGTGCATTGACTGCCCTCCACGAGAAATTTGCTCTTAACGTCACCAACTCGCTGGAGGTCTATCTGGGCACCTCGATCCGGTTGAAAATGATGTCGCTGGAACAGCTGGCTCTCCAGGACTACATCAGCGGCATAGCGCCGAACACCTACCTGCTGCCCTGCGCGCTTAACGTGATGGAGAGTAATTTCCTGATGGAGATGGACATCAGGCTGATCTTCCCTATCATCGACCTGCTGCTCGGCGGCGCCGGCACCACAGCATCGGATGAGGTACGCGAGCTTACCGAGATCGATGAAGAGATTATGGAGAGTATCACCGCCCTCATCGTAAAGGAGGTGGATCGCTCCTGGCGCGCCCTGAATCTGTCACTGACGCCAGGCCATTGCATCAAGCCGGCTATGATCACGCAGATCTTCCCGGCCAACGAAAAGCTTGTGCTCTTGATGTTCGAGATGACCGTTGGGGCTACAACCGGGTCTTTCAAAATCGTGCTGCCAACATCGTTTGTGGGCTTTCTGCTGAGGCACCTGAAAGCGGCGCAGTCGAAGAAGATATCGAGTCTTCGCCATCTCCCCAATCCCAGTCTTCGCGAACGGATTCTCGATTGCGACTTTAACGTGGCTGTGGATATAACCCAGATGCGAGTGCTGGTGAAAGACTTGATTGATCTCAAACCGGGAATGATCTTAAAGATGAAAGCACCGGTGAAGAATCCCGGCCGGCTTACCGTGGAAGGGGTCGAAATCTTTGAGGCATTGCCAGTTCGCAACGGTACGCTGAAAGCAGCGCAACTCTCATGCCGGTCACAGGAACCGGCGGCGACAAAGGAGTAGCATGACGACCGACAATTTAGCCGGGAAGACTTACCGGCCTTTTTCGACGCCTTCTTCAATGCTTTGGTGGCGGCCATCAGCGAGGCCAGCGGGTCGCCCTGGCTGGTCGCTGCCGTGCCAGACGCGCAATCGACTGCGGATGAATCCGAGCCAGTCCGCATAAACCTGACGCTCGAGGGGGACCTGCGAGGGGAGTTCCTGCTGGAGTTCCGCCGCGCCGAAGCGGCCATGCTGGCGGCGAAGTGCCTGCAACAGCCGCCGGTGAATTCGGAACAGAACAGTCCGAAGCCCTGCTGAAATGCGTCGAAGCAGCAATGAGTGAGTTCTGCTCCGCGGTTGCGGAGGAGTACGGCACATTCACCAGCAAGGCCTCGATCGCTTCCGAACCGGCGTCCGACAGCGCAACGTTGCTGAAATCACTGCTGCCGACGATGGCGGCAATCGCGTTTCGATTCTGATGTACCTGAACCCGGCGCTGGCCGAAGCGTTATCCCTTCACGCAGAGAAGGGCGCGCGGACGAGGGTACGGGAAGTCGATGAAGGCTGTGGCGAAAAGGAACGGCAGCGACCGGAGCAGGTAAACCTGCAGCTGGTTATGGATGTTGAACTAAACGTGACCCTGCGTTTCGGGCAGCGCCAGCTCGCACTGCGCGAAGTACTGGAATTGACCAGCGGATCGGTCATTGAACTCGATCGCCAGGTGGAGGAACCAGTCGAGCTGCTTCTCGAAGGCAAAGTGATTGCCAGGGGCGAAGCAGTAGTGATCGATGGCAACTATGGGCTTCGCGTGACCGAGGTACCGCAACCGATCTCTGCCCAGGTGCTCCGTTGAGCGTGAGAGGAGCAGCAAACCCATGAAGCTGATCCCTTCGATCGCGATGCCGGCCTGGGCTGCCGGGTTAAAGGTCATCACCTCCAGATGTGAAAGCTGCCACCGATCGTTGGCGCTGCGACATCTGTCTGCGCGCAAGGCCGGCATCAGGATGCACGGCTCCTGGTATTGCAGCTCGCGTTGTTTACCTCGGCGGCGGAGCAGGAGGTCTTGCGGCTGTTAAGTCGGGAACGGAGCAGCCGGCTCATGTCTCGCGCATGCCGCTGGGCCTGAATTTGATCAGCCGCGGTTTGCTGACAATTGAGCAATTGAAGAAAGCGACCGACGAACAGAAAGAGGCTGGAGGTGAGATCGGCGAACTCCTCGTGCGTCAGGGCTAGTCAGCGAAAAGCAGGTAACCGCCATCCGTGCCACGGAATGGGGCTGTCCTGTATTTGCGGTACCAAAGCATGCGATCCGGATTGGGATTAACATTCCATCCACTCTTATGCGGTCTATTCAATGATTCCGGTCCATTACGTAGTCACGACGAATTTACTGTTGGTGGGCTTCGTTCATAGCGTCGAGTATGGGCTGCTTTATGCTCATCGAGCAGATGACCGGATGTAAGACAAAACCCTGTTTCGTAACCCCCAGCGACTTCCGGATCCAGATGCAGCAACAAGAAAAGAGCAGGCAGCTGGAGATGACCCTGCCAGGGAGATGAAGTTCGAAAGCATTCAGACTCCGGCGGAGATAGCCCGTATCCTGTGCGCCTCTGGCCTCGAGATCGAGGCGGATGAAGCCTTCATCGAAAAGTGCAAGGAATACCTGTGGGCGCGGCTGAAGAGCGGACCCAAAGCCGTGGACCTTCTATTTAGGACAGGATGAACCTCGGTCTTGTCGATTAAGCTGAAAAAGTCATAACTTTGTTGGAAAAACTTGCTCCACCTGCCGATAGAGCCACAGCGGGTGGGAAAGAATGCTCAATCAGGCGATCGACAGCGGTAACAGATCATAGCTGGATTCCTTCATCTGCCTGGCGTCGTCTCGGCTTACCGCAGCAGAAGAAGTTCGCGCAAAAGAAGTTAGATCTCCTGGATGACATACCGGTTATGTCGGCGACGGTTCTCGGCTTTAGAAATACTTCTCCATGAGCCTTGCATCGATTTGCGGATGGTTTCCGAGCTGGTTCTGAGCGACGTTGGAGCGACCATCCAGATTCTGCGCCTGGTTGGAAGAGAATATGAATTTTCCACTGAACATCCCTGCCGGATGGGTGACTGTATGGCCAGTCTGGATGCGGGTACCTGGTTCGATGCAATTTCAGCGCGAACATTCGTCTGCGACCGCGAACACGCGGCAACTGGCGCGCTCTGGAATCACTGCCGCCTGGTGGCCCAGTATGCACAACTTGTTGCTGAATCGCTCGAGGGCGTTTCCCCGGAAGAGGCCTACCTGGTCGGGCTGCTGCACGAGATTGGTGCGATTCCGAATGTACTGGGTTGGCCCAACGAAGGCCGGCGGCCAGGAGAATCGGCTCCCTTGTTGGCCATGGAGGGCTCGCTTCCCCTGTTCGTTCTTTCCGCCCTCCAAAGCACGAATGATCCCTGTTGCTGCTCTATCTGGAAATTCATCCTGACTGCCGCCCACGAACTGGCTGGACCCGGCGCCCGATATAATCCATCCACACTTCACGGCTTCAGCTCCTTGGTCATCAGCCCACCTTGGGGAGCACGCAACTTTGCCGACACAGATTGCGTGCTGGCCCGCTCTTGATGTTTCCTTTCGTCTCACCCATTTCTCATTGACTCCTCATCCTCGCCATAGCCAGGTTGTACACAGTGTTCTTTCCCTGCGGAAACAAAAGGGTAAGCCGGTATTAGCCGCATTGGCCTTCGGCGTGCACATTGCCTGCCCGAGGACTCGTGATGAACAGCGGATATTACGCGGCCTGTACCGGGCTGATGGCCCGAACCGAAGCGCTCGAGACCATTGCCAATAACCTGGCTAATGTGAGTACCACGGGATTTCGCGCCAGCCATAATGTTTTCAGCTCACTTCTCGCCACGACCGGAGAATCTCCCCTCTCTGTTTTGAACCAGGACGCTAATGACTATGGAGTATTGAGCGGCACCCGGATGGACATCGCGCAGGGCGCCCTGGTAAAGACCAACAACGATCTTGACCTGGCCATGGAAGGCCCCGGTTACTTCGCTGTACAGACCGCCGCGGGCACGCTTTACACGCGAGGAGGAAGCTTCCGTGTTTCGCCGGTAGGTCAATTGATCACGTCTGCGGGCGACCCTGTCCTGGGTGACAACAACCGCCCTATCACCATTATCGGAGCGCCCGTTTCCATTAGCCCGGACGGAACAATCTCGACCAACGGCGCCATCTCGGGCCGCCTGAAACTGGTTGAATTCGCACCTACGGTGGAGATAAAGAGTGTCGGTGGCACCTACTCCGAGGCGCCTGCCGGCAGCGCAGTTCCCGCCCGGACATCGAAGGTGCACCAGGGAATGCTCGAGAGCTCAAACGTTAACCCGGTTACCAGCGTTGTGGAGCTGATTACTGCACAACGTGAGGTCGAAACCATGCGCCACGTAATCACGATGATGAACGGCGAGCTTGATAAGACTGCGGCCCAGGAATTGCCACGCCTTAGCTGAGCATCGTTCCAAAGACGCTGGCTGAACCAGTTGTGAAAGGAACCCAATATGTTTCGTGCTCTCTATACGGCCGCCAGCGGGATGACCGCTCAACAGTTGAATTTGGACAACATCGCCAACAATCTCGCCAACTCCAGCACCACCGGGTTCCAACAGCGTCAGGTAAACTTCACCGATCTTCTATATCAGAACGAAATCATGCCCGGTGCCGCCGCCACGCAGCAGACCACGGTAGCGGCGGGTCTGCAATTGGGCCTCGGCACCCGGCCCGCGGAAACCGAAATCATCCAGACCCAGGGCGACTTCGCCACCACCGGCAACCCTTTGGATTTGGCCATCCAGGGCCAGGGGTTTTTTCAGATTCTCCTGCCCAATGGACAAATAGGCTATACCCGCGACGGCTCCTTTCACCCGGATGCGCAGGGAGCAATGGTCACCGCTGATGGCAATCCTTTGCAGCCCGCCGTGACCATCCCGGCAGATGCAATCAGTGTGACCGTCGGCAGCGACGGCACGGTGAGCGTCACCCAACCCGGCCAGACTGCGGCCACTCAGGTGGGATCCATTCAGACGGCGTTGTTCGTCAATCCAGGTGGCCTGAATAGCGTGGGAGACAACATCTATTTGGCTACTACTGCTTCTGGTCAACCCGTGATCGGAGCGCCGGGCGGCGCGGACGGATTGGGAACACTGCAGCAAGGCATGCTCGAGCAGTCGAATGTTAGTGTGGTCAACCAGTTCGTGGCGATGATCCTCGCCCAGCGATCGTACGAATCCAATTCCAGAGTCGTGAAAGCAGCGGATGAGATGTTGCAGCAGCTGAATCAACTTTCCACGTAGGAAATCGAAGAAGCGGTGGGAACGGAGGACCTATGACGGCAAGGTGGCTATCGCTTTCGTTGATGGCGGCAATCAGTACGTTTGGATGGGGCCAATCTCAGCCTCAGGACCGCTTCGCGCTTACTGCGGGCGAGGTCGCACGAGCTCTCTCCGGCAATGGAATGCCAACCGCCGATGGCCAGGTGTCGCTGCTTACCAGGGTGGTCGCGACCGAGCCCAATCCTGCATTGGATGTCGTCTCTGTTGAAACGCTCAGCAAAGGACTGTTCGAGGGAGATTCCGCAGTTCGCTCGCGGGTCAAGCTGGTCTGTCGTTTGGCGGCCAAATGTTTACCGTTCTTCGTCATTGTGAGTTGGCCAAAACCCGCAACCGGACTTGCGACGTCTACGTTCACCTCTCCGCTTGATCGAAACATGTTGAACAGCCCCAATAGCCAGATCACAATGCGGGCGGGTTCTCGCGCCACACTGGTGATGGATGATGAACGGTCACACATCCGGGTAGCCGTCATAAGCCTGCAGGACGGTATGGTGGGTCACCGGATTCGCGTTTCCAGTCCGGATCATAAGCAGGTCTATTTCGGGGAAGTGGTCAGCCCAAGTCTTTTGCGAGGGAGCTTCTGAGATGCAGCGGCTTGTGAACCTCTTAAAACCAACCATCGCCCTGGCGTTGCTGGCAGCTTCTTGGCTCTACGCCTCTCCTCTGAACAAGCTGAAGCAACATCCAAAGACCCCTGAGCAGTTGCGTGCGGAGTACATTGCTCGCTTGCAACAGCAGTATCTTCCCCCAGCCGATACCAGCACCGTCGGTAGTCTGTGGTCGCCACAAAGCCCCCTGGGCGATTTTTCCGTCGACTACAAGGCCCACAACCTGAACGACACCATCACGATTCTGGTTGCAGTACAGACCACCGCGGCCCAGTCTGGCACCGTCGACAGTGAGCGCAGCTTGACCTCCAACTCCAGCATCACGGGTCTCCTGGGCAGGACTCCTTCGGCGGTCAACCCTCTGCTGTCGGGCCAATCGTCCTCAGTGCTTAAGGGGCAGGGATCGACGGCGTCCAATACCACCTTCGCCACCAGCCTTACCGGCCAGGTAATCGCCGTTCTTCCCAACGGCAGCCTGGTGATCCAGGCAGAGCGTCAGATTTTCATGAACAATCAGCACGAAAATGTAATTGTGCGCGGCATGATCCGGCCCGGCGACATCGGCCCCAGCAACACCGTGCCCTCGAGCGCTCTTAGCAATCTCGAGATTGAGATGAAGGGCAAGGGAATCATCGCGGACGGCGTTCGTCCGCCCAATGCCATCACCCGGGCGGTCCTATGGTTATTAAACTTTTGACGGCCCTGCCACCCGGCCACAGAGCTAAACGTCTCAGCTGGTTCTTCCTGCTTGCTGCTCTGTGGGGTTTCGCGTCGTCTAACATGTTCGCCTCCGAAACCGTGCGCAAAGTACTGATTCGCGACGTAACTCAAATTGAAGGGGTGCGGGAAAATCAACTGGTCGGGTACGGTCTGGTAATTGGTCTGGCTCGTACTGGCGATACGCAGCAGACGTTCTTCACCGTGCAGACGCTCGCCAACTCCTTGATCCGTATGGGCGTACAAATTTCGCCCGGCGTTGTGGTAGTAAAAAATGTAGCTGCCGTCTTTGTCACCGCGAACCTGCCGCCATTTGCTCGTCCGGGAATGAAGCTCGACGTCACCGTCTCCTCAGTGGGCGATGCCAAAAGCATCGTAGGCGGGGTGCTGTTGCTTACCGCCCTCCGTGCAGCCAATGGACAAGTCTATGCAGAGGCGCAAGGGCCGCTGGTCATAGGTGGCTATTCTGAGGGATCCGCCGGCAATGCAAGAAGCGTTAATCATCCAACCGTCGGAAGAATTGCTGACGGCGGTATCATCGAACGGGATGCAGCCGTCGATCTCAGCCACTTTCGCACCCTGTCGCTGCTGTTGCTCAACTCCGATTTCACCGCCGCACGCGATATTGCCGACGTCATTAACCACGAGTTTGGCAAGCCCATCGCCACTGCCATTGATAGCAACCGTATCGACGTGAATGTAGCCGACAGTGGCGCGCCATCCGTCCCCATCCTCATTTCGCGGGTTCAGAACCTCTCCATCAATTTCCGGCCTCCGGCCAAGGTTGTCGTCAACGAACGCACCGGGACCATCGTGATGGGCGGCGACGTGAGACTCTCGCCGGTCTCCGTCATTCACGGCAGTTTGACGATCGACGTGCAAACCGCAACCGTCGTTTCCCAGCCGCCTCCATTGTCTGGTGGTGAAACCAAAACAGTTACAGAAACCAGGCTGTCGGTGAACGATGCACCAGCGCAGTCGATCCAGCTGCAAGAAGGGGCGAATGTGGATGAATTGATCAAAGGGCTGCACGCCATTGGCGCCACCTCGCACGACATCATCGCTATCCTCCAGGCCATCAAGGCGGCGGGTGGATTGCAGGCTGATCTGGAGGTGATCTAGTGTCTGATATTTCGACATTCAGTAGCATGCCCTCACCCGCCATCTCACCGTTGACCACTCAGGCAGACAAGGTCCTCCGCCATCCTGGCCTGGCATCGACTGAGAACAACAAAATCGAGAAGTCGGCAAAAGACTTTGAGTCCATTCTCCTCGGAAGCTGGTTGCAGCAGGCAGAGCAGAGTTTTGCCAGCTTGCCCGGGGGAGACGACGATGGCGACGAGGACGCCGGCAAGGAGCAGTTTCAGGGAATAGCCATGCGGTCGTTGGGCGATGCGATGACCGCGGCTGGCGGGATCGGCATCGCTAAGATGATTGCAAAGCAACTTCATAAGGCGGCAGACGGGCAGGGTGCGGTGGCAGCCAGACCCCCCCGGCACACACCGAATAGACAGGTCAAGGGTCCCAACTTAACTCAACTCAACTGTTTGCAGAGCTTCGGCGAACCGATTGAAAATTTTTCTGTTAACGCCGATAGCAGTAACGTTGAGACAGGAGAAGTTGCGATGAAGATTGAAGGCATCAGTCCGGCAGCAGCTCATTCGCCAGTCGATAGCGCTACCGCAAGGGCTTCTAGCAGTGGGCAAACCAGTACTCAGGGTGCGACGCAAGACTGGACGTCGTTCCATTCAGACAGTAACGCCGTTCGGTCATTGACGACCCAGGCTCTAAGTTCTCCTGAGGTTCGCCAGAACACAGTAGATGCCCTCCGCCAATCAGTCAGCAGTGGTCAATATCAGGTGGATGCCGGCAAGATTGCTGACGCCATCAGCAACAGCGGTGGCCGATAAAACAGCACGACCGTGAACGTGTGTTTCGGCAAGTGGCAGAGTTTCCCGGAAGGGCTTAAGCATGAATAACCAGGCAGGCCAAACCCACGATCAGCTCGCCGCTGCGTACCTGCTGCAGTTGCAGGCGCTGGCGTTCGAGATTTCCATGGCCATGGACGCGATTGCCGACAACGCACTAACCAGTTTTCGGGAAAGTGTCGCCAAGCAGGAAATGCTTTGTGGAGTACTGGCAAGCATGTCGAATGCTATTGCTGCAAGAGTCAGGTCGTCCGGGCAAGCGCCGCTGGTTTTGACCGACGGTTCAGTGGAACGAAGGATCCAGGCCGCGAGCGAATCGATCCGCGAGCTGAATTTGCAGTATGCCGCACTGCTAAAGCACTCTGGCAGGTCTATCGCTCTTCTCGCTTCGTTGTGCAGATTTCACACAGGCCAATTCCAGGAGGTTCGCGGGCCCAGGTCGAAGCGTCAAACCTGGTCTTGCGATATTTAATCTATGTCGTCTCTGAGCACCACACTTTCGACAGCCGTACAAGCACTGTCCGCCGACTCTGGCGCTCTGCAGGGAACAAACAACAACATTGCCAATGCCAACACTCCCGGCTATACCCGGGAGGTTCCCATTTTTGAGGAGGTGGCGCCGACGAATGAAGGCAACTTCAGCGTGGGCAACGGAGTTGTGCTTGAGGGATACCAAAGCCAGCGGGATGAACTGGTACAGGCGCAGATCCAGCAGGAGACCCAGGCCCAGAGTGCTGCGAATGCCCAACTGAGCTCGTTGCAGCAGATACAGCCCACTTTCACCACCTCGACAGAAGACATCGGGACCCAAATGTCGGCCCTGTTCGCCAGTCTTTCCAGTCTCTCGACGGATCCGGGCAGCTCCTCTTTACGCGAGGGGGTGCTAACTGCGGGGCAGAATCTGGCCACGGCCTTCAACACCACTTCCAACGCTTTGACCACGGAGCGGACGGGACTCAATACCCAGGTGACGCAGGATGTGAACCAGATCAATCAGCTCACGCAGCAGATTGCGGCTTTGAATCCGCAGCTTGCCGCGTTGAAGTCATCCGGGCAGGATGGGGGAACAATTCAGGACCAGGAAGACCAGCTGGTGCTCCGTCTTTCTGCACTGACCAATGTCGCTGTAACCCAGGCTTCAGACGGCACCGAGACGCTGACCACCGGAAACGGAACTCCGCTCGTTGTGGGTTCGCAGAGCTATGCGTTGCAGAGCAGCACCGGCAGCGATGGAATGCTGCAGGTCCTCGATCAGAATGGCACCAATATAACGGCATCGTTGAGTAACGGCGATCTGGGCGGCACCATTCAAACCCGCGATCAGACGATCCCCGGCCTTGTGAGCCAGCTGGACACGCTGGCCAATCAGTTTGCAACTGCCTTCAATGCGACGCAGGCCAAGGGCTTCGATCAAAACGGTAATACTGGGCAGAACTTCTTCACGATCCCCGCTACGGTTGCCGGGTCGGCTGGCCTTATCAGCATGGCGATCACCGATCCTACCCTGATCGCCGCTAGTTCCGACGGTACTGCCGGAAGCAACGGAAACCTGGGCAACTTCAGCGCAGTGCAGACAACCATGCTTCCCAGCGGCCAGACTCCCGCTGGCGCGTATGCGAACCTGGTCTATCAGGTGGGTAGTCTTGCGTCCAACGCCAGCGCCGAATCGAGTGCCACGGCTCAGAGTCTGCTCCAGCTCAATAACCAGCTGAACTCGGTTTCAGGGGTTTCGATTGACGAAGAATCCACTAATCTGATCACTTATCAGACGGCCTACGAGGCCGCTGCTCGAGTCATTTCTACTGTTCAAGCGCTGTTCGCGGTGACCATGACCATGGGCACAGCCGCGGCGGAGTAACAGATGAAGGAAGTTGAGTCACCACGCAAAGGAGGCAGCAATGCGAGTTACCAACATGGTTCCCAATACGCTATACGCCATTCAACAGAGCCAGCAGGCTCTTTCGATCGCCTTGCAGCAGGTGTCAACCGGCTTGCGCGTCAACCAGCCTTCCGATGACCCGGCAGCCTCGGCTAATATGGTGCTCTCCCTCGCGTCTTCAGCAGACGTAGATCAGTACACAAAGAATATCAGCGCTGTCACCTCTCAGATGCAGACAGCCGACTCCGCCCTGAGCTCGGTGGTAACGTCGCTGAACTCGGCCATCACAATGGGAACTTCGGGTGCCAGCGGCATCCTCTCCACGGCTAACAAGCAAGCCGTCGCCACCCAGGTACAGGGTGTTTTGGCCAACGTAGTCTCGCAGGCCAACGCATCTTATCAGGGCACCTATCTTTTCGGGGGTTCAGTCACTACCGGGCCGCCAATCCTCCCTGCCTCGACGACTTTTACATCGGCGCAGGGAACGATGGCTCCTCCGCTGGCCGCTACTTTGCCGCTGACCGTCGGTTCAGTCACAACCATCAGCGATGCCGCCACTGGCAAGACATTTGTCTTTACCGTAGCCGCGGGCCAGACCATCACCAACTTTTCAACTGCTGTTGCCAATGCAGCGGCCGCGGGTATCCTCTCCGCCGGCACAACCGCAACCATCAATGCTACCGGCCAACTGGCGATCAATTCGAACTCGAGCTCCGCCGGCATCGTGGCCAGCTCCAATGATCCGGTCCTCGGGGCTATGACCGCCACTCCCGGTACTGAGGTACCGAACGCATACGCATATGTCGGAAACAGCACCGTCAACAGTGTGCCAGTGGGCGATTCGTTGAATGTCGCGACCAACCTGCCGGGCGGCCAGATTTTCACGTCGGGGGCGAACGTGATCGGGTCCCTCAACGGGCTCATCACCGCCCTCCAGAGCGGGACGTCGACACAAATCGAAGCAGCAACCAACGCTGTCTCCACGGCATTGGCCGGTGTCGGCGAGCAGCGCGTTCCCCTGGACAACAGCATCAGCCAGTTGAATTCCCAGGAGAGCTATCTTGGCCAGGAAACGTTGTCGCTGACCAGCGAGCAGACTTCGCTGGTCGGAGCTAACCTTGCCGTGTCAGCTACCAACCTCTCCCAGGCGGAGCTCACTAACAGCGCGGTCCTCGCCGCCGCCGCCAAAGTATTGCCCGAAACCCTGCTCAATTATCTCCAACCCGCATAGTCCGGGCCGCATGGAGCGCCACGAGCGTAGCCGATGTCGGGTCTCACCCGTCATCGGCTATGCCGCGTCGGCAGGCGCAGATCGGAATATCTTCCAGACAAACCATTCATGGCTTCTGCACTGAAACGATCTTTCCGGATGGTCGATAGAGTGTTTGTCCAAGACGACCTCCCTCGACGAACGGAGCCTCAAATCAGGCCCGGCAAAAATGGCGAGTGCGGCACAAATTGGCAATCCAAAGGAGCAACACACCATGGCACTTAGCGTCCTGAACAATATCTCCGCGCTCACTGCAGAAAATGCATTGTCGAACACTCAGATGAGCCTGCAAAAAACCCTTACACAGCTCTCAACCGGCCTGAGGATTAACACTGGCTCGGACGACCCCGCAGGTTTGTCGATTGCAAACGGCATCACCTCGAACATTTCCGCCCTGACACAGTCTGAGCAGAATGCCAGCAACGGCATCGGCCTGCTGCAAACCGCCGACGGCGCCCTGTCGCAGGTCACCACTCTGCTTAATCGCGCAGTCACCCTGGCCACGGAAGGCTCGACCAGCGATATTACCGCCTCCCAGTATACGGCGCTGCAAACCGAATTTGCGTCCATCCTGTCAGAAGTGAATCAGATCGGCCAAGCCACCAACTTCAACGGATCGAACGTGTTTGCGAACAACGCTCCCACCAGCTTTACTTCCACCCAGGGAAGCACAGCCGCTCCGTTAAGCGGCACCACCACATTGGCGGTCGGTGAGAAGGTAACGATCAACGATGCAAGCACCGGCGGTACCTTCGTCTTCACCGCGGGTGCAGCCAGTACGCTCGGCACATTGAATACTGCGATCGCTGCCGCGGTCACGGAAGGTACTCTATCAGCCGATGTCACCGGGGCTTTCGCCGCTGGCCAGGAGGTAATCTCAGAATCATCTGGCAACGGTATTACGGTCAGCACCAACGCTGCCGAACTCGGACCGATGGTCCCCGCTATTTCCAATGACACCAGCACGGTTTACATCGGAGACGGCACGACCACCGGGGCTGCAAACACCACGGTCACCACCACGATCAATGCCCTCTCTGCAACGTCATTGAACCTGAACACCAACAGCTTGGGCAGCGCAACTGCCGCGCAGACAGCGCTGACGGCTCTCAACCTCGCAATCACAAGTGTCTCGGCACAGCGCGGCTCGATCGGGGCTTCTGTCAACCGGCTCACGGCAGCTCAGGGCGTCATAAGCGACCAGATTACAAACCTGCAGAGCGCAGTGAACAACATTCAGAATGCGGATATCGGCGCAACCGTGGCGAATATGACTCAGTACAACGTCCTTGAGTCCACTGGCGTCGCGGCACTGCAGCAGACCAACCAGGCACAGCAAACTGTCTTGAAACTGGTGCAGTAAGTTAAACCTAACCAGCGATGCAACACAGAGGTGGCGCTGCAAGGTTCCACCTCTGCTTCATCGTCAAAGAGTCGACGACTAAGTTAATCTTCAAAATTGTTCTGCAAACTTTCAGGTCCCCAGGGCGCTAACCCCAGATCCACAGGATTAGAAAACATGAGCTCAGTATCCACGGTCAATTCGCTATTGTCGGGAACAGCCACAACGACTCCTGCGATTAATATCGGCAGCCTTCTGGCTGCAAGCGCGGGCCAAAGCACGCCCGGCATAGACGTTACAGCCGCGGTGGCGGCGGCCATTTATGCGGACCGCGCACCGGAGCGGATATGGCAGGCCGATCAGACCACGCTCACCGGCCAGACCACCTCTCTAACCGCGATCCAGACAGCGACCACAGCCGTCACCACCGATTTGCAGGCGCTGAATAGCCTGACCGGCCCGCTGTCGGCACGGACGGCGGCATCCTCGAACACCGATGAGGTCACCGCAACCGCAGCTGCCGGAACAGTCGCTGGCAACCACACAGTAGTGGTCAACAGCTTAGCGAGTACTGGAGCGTGGTATTCGGACCTTGCAACCAGTGCGACTGCAACTCTGCCGGCGTCGTCCTTCACCCTCACCGTCGGGACGGGTGCTCCAGTGACCATCGCCACGGGTAGTGGGAATGCGGGTGACAATTTGAACGACCTCGCCTCCACGATCAACGGAGATAATCTCGGTGTTACCGCTACTGTGGTGACCGATTCGACTGGCTCCAGGCTGGCAATTATCGCCAACGCCTCCGGCGCCGCCGGCGATTTCTCGATAACCTCTGCGAATTACACCGGGACATCGTGGTCTTCTCCACCGATTCCGGCGGGCGACACCCTTGGCGCCAACAGCTTTACCTTAACCGTCGGTGCCAATACCACGACCGTATCGACCACTTCCGGCGAAACCTATGCCACATTGGCTTCGGATATCAATGGAATGAATCTCGGCGTTACCGCGACCGCGGGGAGCAACGCCAACGGTACGAGCCTGTCGATCACCAGCAGTACTCCTTTCACCATCAGCGAGCCCAGTTTTGGCTTTACCCAGGCCGCTTTGGGAGCTAATGCTGACCTGACCGTGGACGGCGTTCCCATCTCCAGCGCGACCAACACGGTCAACGGAGCGATCAGTGGAGTCACCCTGACACTGCTGGCTGCGAGTCCGGGCACCCAGGTAAACCTGACGGTAGCCTCCGATGCCAGCCAGGTCTCCACCGCGATTAATCAGTTTGTGACGGATTACAACACTGCCATGGGGCTCTTGAATGCGCAGTTCTCCGTTAATAGCAGCACGAATGCCGACGGCAGCACCACAACCGCGCAAGGGGCGCTTGCTACCGATCCCACCGTTGTCAGCTTGCAGAGCACGCTTGAGCAGGCGCTCAACTACACCAATACGCCGGCAACCGGAACAACTACGGTTGCAAGCCTCAGCGACCTGGGCATCACTATGAACCCTGACGGCACTCTCGCCGTCGATTCAACCACGCTGGACAATGCGCTTACGGCCAACCCCATCGATGTCCAGAATTTCCTTGAGGGTACATCCTTAAACGGTTTTGCCAATTCGATGACCAACGCGTTGAACTCTTTCACAGATCCCGCCAACGGCGCCTTTACGGTAGACCTCAACGGCCTCAGCGCCACGAACACCAATTTGACTTCGCAAATTAACGATTTTGAGACCAACTACATCGCCAATCAGCAGACCGTTCTCAACGCCGAGTTCAGTTCGGCTGAAATCGCGCTGCAGAGGTTGCCGCAAGAGATGCAGCAAATCCAGGCAGAGCTGGGCAATAACAGCAATGGAAGCAGTAACGGATGACTATGAGCACAACAGAAATGTCTTATCGCCGGTCGGCTATTCAGGGCGCAAGCCGCATTGGTCTGATGATTGCACTGTTCGACCAATTGGCGAGTGATCTTCGCCGGGCGTCCGCTGCCCTTCGCAACAACGACATTGAAACGCGGTGCAAAGAGTTGAACCACGCCTTGCTCGTGACCGGCCAGCTGCAAAACTGGGTCGATGTCAAGAACGGTGGAGAGTCCGCGCAAACTCTATCCAGCTTTTACGCCTATCTGCGGGCGAAGATTCTCGAGGCGGCAGCCACCAAGTCTGCCAAGCTGCTCGAAATGCAGATAGACATGATCCTGCTGGTGAGGAGTTCCTGGCAACAGCTTGACACTCCCCCTCCGCAAGCATCGGAAATTCGAGCCGAAATCTCGATGAGAGGGGTGAGGACGCTGACCGAGGAGACATCGGAGACAGAGAACGGCAGGACTTCGTTCTCGTATTCCGTCTGAGTCAAGTGTCAGCATCTTTCTGGGAATTCGGCAGTCCTCTCTCATCGAGGTTCCCGTGGATATTACCCAAGGCAGCCATTCCAAACTTGCCGCGGTTGCATCGGGCGTTAGGAAGTCGCGTGGCTTGCCGCGCCGATTCTCAGCTCCGAAGCGAGGATGTGATGAAGGCACTTGTGGTCGACAGTTCTAACACGATGAGATCGGTCCTGCATCGTATCCTTTCCATGCGCGGGTTCGTGGTAGCCGAAGCAGACAACTGTCAACAGGCCATGGATGTTCTGCGCAGCATGGGTACGGCTGATCTTGTGCTGGTCGATTGGGTTCCTCATCAGATAGATGGTCTGGAGTTCGTCGCTCGTTTGCGCCAGGAGTCGGTCGAAGACACCAGGGTCCTTATGTTGGTCGCGGCCGAACCAGGCATACGCGAACTGCATGGAGCGCTCATCGCTGGAGCCGATGATTACTTGATAAGACCCTTTACCTCCCTGCAAATTGATGAGAAGCTGGCACAGGTTGGGCTCACTTGGCGGCCGTGAAATTCTTCAAAGCCATGTCCCCGTCATTCCATTCTTCTTTGGCCATCCCCCAACTGGTGCATTTCGTTCGCTGATAGAAGACCTTCTCTTGCCGATATTAAGCCTATAAAACTGTGGGAGATATTTGCTCCGATCTCGACGTTGTGAGTTGAGGGATGGAGTGCGGCCGGCCAGCACGAGAGGAGAGCACCAATGATTGCCCGTAAGGTTTGTCTTTTTCCCGGAAGTCACTTCATCACGGCTGCTGCGGGTCCGCGGTTAGCCATGCCCCACATGGCCGGCGGTTTTGAGCGCCAGGGGACCTGCATCGCTGCGGAAGTCATGAAGGGTGCTCAACGTGGATAAGAGCACATTGGGTGGAATTGGACTCGCGGTCGCGGGAATCTCCGTCGGCTTATACCTCGACGGCGGTAAGCTCGGGCAACTGTTACAGCCTACCGCGGCCATGATTGTCTTCGGAGGCACTCTTGGCGCGGTGATGGTACAGTTTCCACTTTCGGTTGTGAAGCAGGCGGTCGCGCAATTGAAAACGGTCTTCCTTGGAACAAAGGATCCTGCCGCGGAGTTGATCGAAGACTTGACCAGCTACGCCGTGAGAGCCCGCCGGAATGGGCTAATGTCTCTTGATGCGGAACTCGAATCGATCGCGGATCCATTCCTCAAAAAAGCCATGACGCTTGCCGTAGATGGCACCCACGCCCTCGATCTGCGTATGAGGATGGAGTTCGAGATGGACAGTGAGGCTGATAGGGAGGATTTGATCCCACAGGTTTTCGAGGCTGCCGGCGGCTATGCCCCAACCATCGGCATCATCGGCGCCGTCCTCGGCCTCATTCAGGTTATGCAACGGTTAGAGAATATCAACGAAGTTGGCAGGGGAATCGCAGTCGCATTCGTCGCGACCATCTACGGAGTGGGTTCGGCCAACATCTTCTTTCTTCCATGCGCTGGGAGGGTCAAGATTTTGATGCGCAGAAAGCAGGTACTGCGCGAGATGGTGCTCGACGGGGTGATTTCCATCGTGGAGAAAGTCAACCCGAGAATTTTCGAAGCGAAGTTTGCCAACTACCGGGACAGCACTGCCGCCGCACAAAGAGTGGCGCGATTAGTGGCTAAGTGAGAGTCCGCAGAAGACGTGAGGAACGTGCGAATCACGAACGCTGGCTGATATCCTATGCGGATTTCATGACCCTTCTATTCGCTCTTTTTGTGGTCCTCTTCGCTTCCTCGCATCACGACAAGAAGACCATCCAAAGTGTATCCCAGGCTGTCAAGCAGGGGTTTCAGGAGATGGGAGCTTTTTCCAGCAGCGATAGCGCGGCTGATAATTCTCGGGTGTTGGGCCCAACCAGCACCGGCGAAGCAAGGCCAAGCACCGTACCCGCCAATGCAGGCATTGACATTATCGAATTGCAAAGGAAGCTCAAAAAGACGCTAGGCAAAGAGATCGAGCGCCAGGAAGTTGTCTTGCGCATGACCCCGGAGGGCTTCGTGATCAGCCTTCATGAACTAGGTTTCTTCGACAGCGGTGAAGCGCGGCTCATGCCTGGAGCAGGAGATAAGATCAAGCGGATTGCGGAAGTGCTGATGCAATACGGCCTCGATATGCGGGTAGAAGGCCATACCGATGACGTACCGATCCACAATGCGCAGTTCGCCTCCAATTGGGACCTGTCGACTGCGCGGGCCATGGCGGTGGCGATGATGTTAGTCAATGAGTCCGGTGTCGATCCACAGAAGATTTCCATTGCAGGCTATGGGCAATACCACCCCGCCGCCACCAACGATACTCCCGAAGGTCGCAGGGCTAACCGGCGAGTAGACATAGTAGTTGTCTCCACAGCCACCCCCACCCGCGCTCCGTTAGAGGTCCCAGGTCGCCCGATGGCGGCACAGCAACTGACTAACCATCCTTAGGCTTGATGCAAAGCACTCCCGGCCTTTAACAGAGCTTCGAAATAGTATGGAGTGCTGTCATGTACAAATGCGTCGGGATGAATCAATCCCTGGGCGTCACCTCCGTGCTCGTGATATCTGCAGAGTTCCAATGCCCTGCCCAGGCCTTTCGCTGATCCCAGCAACGCCTCCTGTATATGGGAGTCGACGGAAATAAGCTCCAGCAGCTGTTTCATGGGAATATTCAACATCCGATCCATCATGGATAGCATGCCCACCATATACAGTTCGGCGGGGCTCTCATGCAAAAAGGGCGCGAGAGACTCGCAAAAACAAGCTCGCTCGACAGCTTGTTGGCTATCCCTGTCAACTGCCGAGTGGGCCAATTTACCGGCGATCACTAAAGTCACGAGCTTGCGAAAGGCATCTTCACCCACTGCATGCAGGGCCTCCTGAATCGTTGAAATCCGGTGTCGAAATCCGTATGCGGCGGAATTGGCAACCCGAAGCAGCCGGTAGCAGAGAGACGGCTCCATCAAGAGGAGGCCTTCAACTTTCCTCTCATCCATCGGGGACTTGGCCAGCAGGGCAAATAGTTGCAGATAGACCGACTGAATGGGAGAGATCTGTGCCTCGGCGATAATCTCTGGGCGAGAATGAAAATATCCTTGAAAGAGAGTGTTACCTTCCGCCTCTGCTATCCGCACATCTGCCAGGGTTTCAACTTTTTCCGCTAGGAAGGCTACCTTCCGGTTGCGAAATAGCTCGTATATTTCTCGCCTCGCATCGGGCCCGAATGCACGAAAGTCAACCTTGACGTAGTCTGCTAACTCGACCAGCTCGGCTTTCTGATCGTATGGAGAAAAATCATCCAGGGCGAGGCGAAACCCAGAACGTTTGAGCTCTTTGCACGCCCGCACGAGCTCTGCGTCAACAGTAATGTTCTCCAGAATTTCGAGAACTACCGTTCGGCTGGGCAGCAACTTTACACTCATGCTGACCAGGGCGTTGCGAGTACAGTTGACGAAAAGCCTCTTGTGCGAGGAGCACGCGTTCATCGACAAGCAGCAGTCGATTGTCTGGTTTGTAGCGTCCTCAAGATCGCCGGAGAATTCGTTAACGCTGTTTGCGCGAAACAGCAATTCGTAACCGTAAAGGCCCATTTTCCGGTCGAGTATAGCCTGTCTGCCGAGGAACCGATGTGGGCCGGGTTTTGGCGGAGCCATGAAAATTGAACCTTGCCTCTACGTCCACTTGCCGCTTCGCCAAAACCTGAGTGGGCAGAAGCCTGTTCCGTAAATCGGCCTGAGACAAGTCCGGTTGAGCGATGTTCCGTTTCGCCTCATTTACTGAGAGGATGACAATGCCGCGGACGAATTGAGTGAGTGCTCCGGCGCGAGACTTACAGCGTCGGCTCATAAAGTTGCTTCAGGTCACGCATACGGCTGCGCGTCAACTGAATCAGGCACCGCGTCTGCGCGCTGGGCGCGCTGGCTCCCGGATGCTTGACGGTGCCTGTGTCATAGACCTTTACCATCGCGTCGCAGGCCGTCACCCGGTATTTCTCCCAAACCACTTCCGTTCCATCCAGCGCAAGCGCGTTTGCATCGTTTGTGGAGCTTTGGATGAGAGCTTCTCTTAGGGCGCCGAAAAACTGCTCGTAATTCTTGTAGGTCTCAACCCGGGCATCATTCAGGCAAACGTTGCGGTCGGTCAGGGTAACCGCATCCGGGCAATCGGCGACATCGTGAGCCATCTCTGCTTCATAGGCGAGATCCGCGATGCGCTGCTGCTTGCCATCCTGGGCGACGGCGCTGCCGGCCCACCCCACTAGAAGTAGGGTAAATAGAATGCCCACCGCGCGCCTGTTCATCTCTGCGTACCTCCGCACCCATCATAAAGCGGCTGCATGGTGAAAGGACGCAATAGGAAATTCGGGGAACTACGGGGAAATGCGGTGAGTCCTCACATTTCCCCGTCGGGGGAGAACCTTAATATCCGAGGAACTTGCCCATGGTGCCGTAGGTAGGTTCGCGCCGTTCCTGGTTTACTTCGAGCGGCACCGGGGTATCCTGCCACCGGCTGGAAGTTTCCGCCTGAACCGGCTTTTTCGCCGCCAGCGGCTGTCCCTTTTGCGACCAGTTGCCGATGGCGGTAACGATCCGCGCCGCGGCCAGACGCCTGGAGGCCGCATCCCCCTTCGTACCGCCTTGAAACTCTCCCAAAAGCTGCGGCGCACGTCCGTCTTCCAGGGTGTTCAGGGTCCAAATACCGTCCTGCTGGGGGGACATCACGAAAATCGCCCGCAGACTACGCACAATGAATTCGACTGTCGGTTTGCCGTCCTGCATATCTAACCGCGGATCGAGTTCCAGCTTTTCCTTGCTGGTAAAGTCGAAGGCTCCCTCGATCTGAGCAGAAAGCTCCAGGAGCTTGGCTTCCCGTTCCTTTTCCCGCATGCGGTCGGCTTCTTCTGCCATCCTGCGATCGTTTTCCACCACGATCTTCCGCGCCTGCTCAAACATCTCTAACAAAACCTGCTCCATGCCGTAACCCTCCGGAGCAGTATGGCCGGTGAGAGATGTACGCAGCTATACAACTAGTTGGTCATGTCCTAGTGGCGCTTGCGGTCCCGGTCGCGGTTTCCACCGCCCCCGCCGCTTCCGCCGCGGCCCTGTCGTCCGCCTCCACCGCCGCCCCCACCCCCGCCTTGTTTCGGCCGATAGCAGCTCTTGCAGTAAACCGGACGGTCTCCCCGGGGCTCGAAGGGGACTGTGGTCGTTTGACCACAACTGGCGCAAACCACGGTGGTCCCGGTGCTCATGCCGCCGCCCCCGCCGCCATAACCGCCATCGTGCTGGGCATGGGACGGAGCATGGCCGCCGCCCCCGGCAGAGCCCTGCTTGGCTTGGCGGCACGGCTTGCAGCGGCGAGGCGAGGAGTAGCCGCGTTCCTGGAAAAACTGCTGCTCTCCGGCGGTGAAAACAAATTCCTGACCGCAGTCGCTACACGTAAGTAACAGGTCGCTGCCGCTCATGGCTTCGCCCCTTTCGGCGAGTGTACTGCCAACGTTTCCCGCGCAAGGGAATGTTACACGCAAAATTGTCGCTCAACACTTAAACTGGAATTCTCAGGAAAGGGAATAGATGACCAAGAGATATATATTCGGGCTATTGACTCTTCTTTGCGCCACCTCGCTGGCGCCCGCCAAGCAGCTAGGCTGGACTCCACTTTTCGACGGTCACGACCTGCGCAACTGGAAGCACGTGGGTCCGGGTGGCTTCATCGTGGAGCATGGATTGCTCAAGAGCCAGGGAGGCATGGGGCTCCTCTATTCGATCATTGGCCCGGTAGGCGATTGCGAAATAAAGGTCGTCTACAAAATGCAGGACGAAAACGATAACTCTGGTGTATTCATTCGCATACCAGAGGAGCCGACCGAACCGTGGATGCCCGTCAACCGCGGTTATGAGGTACAAATCGACAACCATCCCGAGCTGAGTAACGAGGACGAGTATCACGTCACCGGTACTCTCTACTCCTTGACCCATCCTCTGGCCAAGCCAGGAAAACCGGGTCCGGAGTGGAACACCATGCTGATTCGAATTGAGGGGCCGCGAACCCAGGTATTTGTAAATGACGTGAAGGTAACGGACTACACCGAAGGCCAGCCAGTTCCAGACAAGAAAGCGTCCTATGAACCCGACCGTGGGCCGCGTCCCGAGAAAGGCTGGATCGGCCTGCAAAACCACAGCGACAAAGACATCGTGTACTTCAAGAGCGTAGAACTCCTTAACCTAGGAATAGAACAAGGCTACGCACACCCCAACAACTAAAAGCGTACGTATCCGCCGCGTGTGTGAGTGCTGGGGAGAGAAACCGCAGGTCCCTCCACTTCGCTTCGGTCGGGATGACAATTCCGTTGTGACTTGAATAGTTGAGGCCGCAGCAGCTTCTGCAGGGGAACTTGACCCTGCAACAGAATTGTCATCCCGACCGGAGCGAAGCGAAGTGGAGGGACCTGCGGTTTCTCTCCCCAGCACTCACACACGTTCTTCGCCATCCCCGCACTCACATGCCGTCGTAGTTAGGCCCGCCGCCACCTTCGGGAGGCACCCAGGTGATGACCTGGTAGGGATCCATTACGTCGCAGGTCTTGCAATGGACGCAATTCGCGAAGTTGATATTGATCCTACCGTCCACCATCTCGTACACCGCCGCTGGGCAAAAATGCTGGCAGGGGTTGCCGTACTCCTGCGTACAGCGATGGTTACAAATATTCGTGTCGCGGATGACCAGGTGGATCGGTTGATCATCTTCATGGCGAGTGCCTGAGTGGTAGACGTCGGTCAGCTTGTTAAAGGTGAGTTTTCCATCGCCCTTCGCCGGGCCCAGGGTCGCTTCGCGGCCGTACGTCGAGCGGCCGATCGCATCGAGCTTGCGCATATTCAGATATCCGGCGTGATTGCTTGAATCGCTGCCAAGGTTTCTGCCGCCCAGCACTTGCTGGATGCCGCTATTCACCAGGCCGGGCAACAACCCGTGTTCGAAACCCTGGTGAAAGTTGCGCACCGGGTATAGCTCGTCACGAATCCAACTTCCTTCCACCCGGGTCTGGTAAGCCTCCAGAGCCCCGCTCGAATTATCCCCCACCCGCATCGACTCGAAAGCTGTTTCCGCTGCCAGCATTCCGCTTTTGATAGCCAGATGGATTCCCTTCAACCGCTGCGAATTCAGCATGCTGGCCGAATCGCCCAGGATCATCCATCCTTTGCCGGCTAGCCTCGGCATGGTGAGCCAGCCTCCGTAGGGAAGGCTCTTGGCGCCGTAGCGAACCATCTTCCCGCCCTCGAGCAAAGGCCGCACCAGCGAATGTTGCTTGAACGACTGATACACATGGTGCGGGTCGAGCCGCGGGTCCTGGTAGTCGAGGCCCACCACATATCCAACCGACAGCAGGGTGTCGGAGATGCCATAAATCCAGGCCCCGCCATACTCCTGTCCGGTGAGCGGATAACCCAGCGTATAGACCACTTCTCCCTTGGCAACCCGGCCCGCGGGAACCTCCCACAACTCCTTGATCCCGACTCCATACGTTTGCGCATGTTCCGGGTTTTCCAGCTGGAAGCGCTTCGTCAGTTGCTTGGTGCACGAGCCCCGAGCGCCCTCGGCCAGAATGGTGATTTTGGAGTGAAGATCGTACCCAGGCTCAAAGTTGGCCTTCGGGTTTCCCTGCTTGTCGACCCCTTTGTCATCGGTGCGGACCCCGGTCACCCCGGCACCATCAAAAAGCAACTCGCTCCCCGCGAAGCCGGTAAAAATCGTAATTCCAGCCTCTTCCACCTTGGCTGCCAGCCATTTCACAAACCTGTTGATGGAGATGACATAGTTGCCATGGTCGCGCAGTGGCGGCGGCACGATCGGCAATTTGTAGTGGCCCTTCTCGGTGAGAAAGTAGACCGATTCTTTTGTGACCTCGGCATCAATCGGGGCTTCCGTCTCGAAACCGGGGAGCAGCTCACGCATGGAGCGGGGGTCGAGCAGCGCTCCGGAAAGGCAATGCTGGCCGGCTTCACGAGCCTTTTCCAGAACGTAGATGTTTTCCTTGGAAAGAGGAGGTGTGAGAGATCCCTTGAGCGCCAATTGATCGTTGTGAGCGTCGATCAGCTGCGATAGGCGCAGCGCACAAGCCATCCCAGCGGGGCCACCGCCGATGATGACCACATCGGCTTCCATCTGCGGCCGTTCGATGCCCTCGATTGGCTGGCGGAAGTAAATTTCAGCCCTTCGCCTTCTTGATCTCTTCGGTCACTGCCGGGACCACGTCGAAGAGATTTCCGACAATGCCATAGTCGGCGATCTCGAAAATGGGCGCTTCCTTATCTTTATTGATAGCCACAATCGTGCGCGCCCCCTTCATCCCCACGATGTGCTGGATCGCACCGCTTATGCCCAGCGCAATGTACAGCTTAGGCGCCACGGTTTGCCCCGAGCTGCCGATTTGGCGCTCCAGCGGCAGCCAGCCATTGTCGCAGATGGGCCGGGAAGCAGCGACCTCACCGCCCAGGGCCTTGGCCAGATCCTCGGCAATGGCCATGTTCTTTTGCTCTTTGATACCCCGGCCGACGGCCACAATGACCTCTGCCTGGGAAAGATCCACCGCCTGTTTGGCTTCTTGAAACACTTCGTGCGGGGTAATCCTGAGTATTGGAGGCGCAGAAGCCTCGACCGTTTCCACTTGGGCCGCACCCGCCTCGGCTTGATCGGCGCGATAGGTCCCGATCTGCAGCGTTGCGAGCCACGGTGCTTCTCCGGCAAAAGCCACATCGGCCACGAATTTGCCCTGAAACATCTGCCGGGTGAAAAGCAATTTCCCGTTCTCGTACTTGTAGCCGACGGCGTCGGAGATCAAAGTACGATCCAGCGCCAGCGCCAGTCTGGGAGCAAAATCACGAACCTGATAGGTATGAGGAAAGAGAACAAGCTTCGGTTGAAGGTTGGCAACAAACGCCTTCAGGGCGTGGACGTAGGCATCTGAGGTGTAGGCCTCAAGCGAAGGCCCTTCCAGGTCGTATACCTTTTCAACCTTGTACCCCGCCAGTTCCTGGGCCAGGGGACCGGCGTGGAAGCCAGGCAACACAACATCGACGGGCCAGCCGGTCTCTTTGCCAATCGCCTGCGCAGCGGCCAGTGTTTCCAGCGAAACCCGGTTCAGCTTTCCTTCCCGCTGTTCCGCTACCACCAGGATCCGATCGGCCATCTAGAACTCGGGCGCGCCACGGCGCAGGTACGCCCCAGTCATCCCAGCGAATCCCGTAACCAGCACTGAGAAAGCAAAGTAGTAGGCGATCGGGTGCGCCCAGCCTGGCGAATAGGTCAGATCCTGGACCAGCCAGAGCAACAGAATTGTCGAGATGATCGCAAATTGCCCGGAGATGACCATGAGCATGAAGCCGCGGGTTCTGCGCTTGTCGAGCAGCTCGACTTGTCTGGGCGTCAAATTCCGTTCTTCTACCGGGAGGAGTGTATTGGCCATACCATGTCCCTCGTGCGCAACACTGAATTGTACTAAATCACCCGTGCCTGGTTCTTGAGTTGCTCCACCAGTTTCCGCGCCACCTCGGCGGGCGGACCCTCGAGCATCTCAGTCTTCTTTTGCTTTGCCGGCACATAGAGCCTTTCGATCTGTTGCTGGTTCTTGCTCAATTTTGTTTCCACTTCAGCCCACATCACTTTGCGCAGCGGCTTCATCTTGGCCTGTTTGATGCCGATGAGCGTGGCATAGCGCAGCTTGTTAATACCGCTTTGGATGGTCAGCACCGCGGGCAGGGGCACGTCCACATACTGGTAGCGGCCGGCTTCCAGTTCGCGCTTCAGCCGGAGCCCGCCATCCTGGGTTTCAATGCCGATGATGATAGTGGCGTGCGGCCATCCCAATACCTCAGCCAGCAGCACACCGGTCTGGGCGTAACCGAAATCGTCCGACTGCAGACCAGTCACGATGAGATCGAACTGCTCCCCGGCGACAGCAGCGGCCAGGGCGCGGGCGATATTGGCCGCGTCCAGGGTAGCGAAGCGATCATCTTCAAGGTGAATCGCGCGGTCGGCGCCTTTGGCCAGAGCCTCGCGCAGCACCTGCTGCGCTCTTGCCGGGCCGGCCGTCACCACCACTACCTCGCCGCCATGCTTTTCCTTCTGCCGCAGCGCTTCTTCCAGAGCGTACGCGTCGGGCTCGTTCACTTCGTAGGACACGTCTTCCCGGATCCATGTGCCGGCCTCGTTCAGCTTGAGGGGCGCATCTTTCTGCGGCACCTGCTTGATGCAAACAAGTATTTTCATAGGGTGGATTTGTCGCTCTTCGACTCCATCCCCGCCACCAATCGACGGGTGCCCCATGCGGCTACCGCGGGTGAAAACATCTGTTCTTCCCGCGGTACCCGCTCCGATCCTTCGCGTTCTTTGCGAAGGGTGGGATAATCTAGCCTCACCCTTCTGGCTCCCGCGTTCATCCCGGACCAAACCATTAAATAAATGCCACCGACTGCAGGCTTGATACCTCGAAGCGTTTGCGGCAGCGAACGTTCTTGCAGCCGACGACGTCATCTTTGCGCACCATGTACGACTGGGCCTTGGCAAACCGCGCACGATCCCGCTCATCGGCACGGCCGGGCAGTTGTGCTTTCTTGCGCCGCACCAGCCAGGCGACCTCATATTCTTCCTGCTTGCCGCAATGTGGGCAGGTCAGCGTGTGTTTCCGCTGTTCAGCCTTTTCGTCGAAGAAATCCCGTTCTTCCATTGGCCTGTGACCCGCTTTCCCGGAGATTGTGAACCGCTTAAGAAGTATTCCATACTTGCACAGGGATTTGACACCCGCTGGAGGATCGGATTAATGGCTAAGAGGAAGCGGCGGCCGGAAAAGTTTTCCATCGTGAAAGCGGTCAAGGCCAATGCCCGCGAACGCGTTGGCCAACCCAGGCCGGAGCGAGTCATTGAAGATCCCAAGCGGGCTCACGGTCGCAAAGCAAAACACCGCCCAACCATGCCGCAGTTATTGAGCGGAGAATGAGGAAACCACGACGCAAGTGGCGGGTGTAGGGGGTGTCTTCCTGCGCGTGGATGATCTTGATGCAGTGCTGAGTAAGCTGCGAGCAGGCGGGGCGGACATCGATCCCAAGCGGGAGGATCACGGCTACGGGCGTTTTGCCTGGTTCAAAGATCTGGAAGGCAACCGGGCAGAGCTCTGGGGAGCCGCCCAAAACGCTGCCCGCCTAACGCAGGACCGGCGACGCCTCCGTCAGGATACGCCGCCGGTCTGTGTGGCTATTTCGCGTGCGCGTGCGCCACTTCGCTGGACTTTGCGTGGGCTTCGGTGGAGTGCTCATGAGCCAGCACCGAATGGTCGTGGGCTTTGCTGGAGTGCTCGTGCCCTTTTTTGTGGTCGCCCTTGCTGTGGTGCTCTGCAGCCAGGTGATGGTGCTTGGCTGCTTCTCCGTGGTGCTCCGCGGCTTTCTTGTGTGCTTCGTGTGCCATTTTGATTTTTCCTGTGGGAAATCTCCCGGCGCGATCCTACGCGCCCCTTTGTGAATTCGTCGCTTGCTGTCGCGAAAGATTCACATAGGTTGCAGGAAATTCAAAAACTATGCGGCGGAGACGACGAACGGATCGACGATCAAGGGTTCGATCGCGGCCTGGGGCAGAATCTCGGGCATGCAGACATCGGTATAGCGGCCGGCGGCGACATCGACAAAAACCACATTTGCGGTATCTTCGGTGCGAGTGGTGCTGATGTGCAGTTTACGGACTGCCTTAATTGCCACCGTAGCAAGCAGAAACCGGTTCGCTATCTTGATTCCGGCAGAGTACACCAGTTCAGAGCGCATAGAGCCTCACGTTTTTCATGGTTGAAATTCCTTTTGGGGACTCAGGCTCTGGAAGACAGGACGCAAGCCGAAGCGTTTAAGCACTCTTTCAAGCATACAGGCGTCCCAGGAATGTTCCTACCTAATTCGTAGGCCTTGGCCACAGAACAAGCCCATTGGTAACCGGCCTGCAAACCAGGGCGCACTCAGCATCGCCCGGCCAGAACTTCAGCCAGGTGAAGGGCATGGCGCGGGGAATTCTGACGAATTTGCTCCCGGCAACTGAATCCGTCAGTGACCAGGATCGTCTCCGGGGCGGCCGAACGGACCGCGGGTAGCAGCACTCGCTCGCCCAATGCCTGCGAAACCTCGAATTTATCTTTTTCGAAGCCAAACGGGCCAGCCATGCCGCAGCAGCCCGAATCGAGCATGCTTACCTGGGCGTTCGTAGCCTTCAACAGCGAAAGCTCATCCTGCATGCCCATCAGCGCTTTTTGGTGGCAATGGCCGTGGAGCACCATGTTTCGCCCTGCCAACTGCGGCGGCCGATAGGCGGGGGCTTGGCGGGTGAGGATTTCGCTGAGCAGCATCGTCTGCTTAGCCAACCGGCGGGCGCGATCGTTCGCGGGAAAAAAGTTAATCAGCTCATCGCGAAAAACACTGGCGCAGCTGGGCTCGAGGACAACGAAAGGCATGCCGGAATCGATCTGCGGGGCAAACTTCTCCAGGATGTCCAGCAAATATTTACGTGCCTGGTCCAGGAAACCGAAATCGTACAACGGCCGGCCACAGCAGACGTGTTGTGCCGGCACTTGAACCTGAAACCCCGCCGAGCCAAGCACCTCATGCGCCGCACCCAATACCTGGGGATGAAAGTAATTGTTCCAGGTATCCGGCCACAGGAGGACCGGCGTCCCTGTGCCGGTGCTGCGGTTCTGATATTGGGAGCGAAAATTCCTGCCGGCAAACTCTGGCAAGGTGCGCTGCGGCGAGACCCCGGCAATGGTTTTCACCAGGCTGCGCAACCCCGGCGTCTTCATCGGCAGATTGGCCAGCCCGGGCGCAATCGCGGCAAGGTGCGCAAACCGGTCCATAAACCCGAACAGGTAGTGCTGCAGCGGGTGCATCCGGTCCTGGTAGTGATGACCGAGAAATTCTGCTTTCCAGGTCGCCATATCCACATTGACCGGGCACTCCGTCTTGCACGCCTTACAGGAGAGGCAGAGATCGAGCGCTTCCTTTACCTCCTCATTGCGCCAGCCGTCGGTGATCGTCTTGCCTTGCAGCATCTCCCAGAGCAGGTGAGCACGTCCGCGGGTGGAGTGTTTCTCCTCCCGCGTGGCCATGTAGCTGGGGCACATGGTGCCGTGGTCCTGCTTGCGGCATGCGCCTACGCCTACGCAACGAAGGGTAGTTTCGCCGAATCCGCCGGGATCAGACGGATAAGTAAACCAGGTATCCACTTTCTTCGCCTGGTAGCCTGCGCCCAGGCGCAGATTGTCGATCGGATCGTAGACGGCGACGGGATCAATCATCTTGCCCGGGTTCATCCCGTTATCCGGATCCCATAAGGCTTTGAACTCCTGAAAAGCCTTCATTAGCTCCGGGCCGTACATCTTCGGCAGCAGCGCGCCTCGCGCCTGCCCGTCTCCATGTTCGCCCGACAAGGATCCACCATGGGCGAGGACGATGTCGGCTGCCTGATCCACAAATTCGCGATATTTTGCGATGCCCTCCGCGGTGACCAGGTCGAAGGTGATGCGCAAGTGCACGCAGCCCTGGCCGAAGTGGCCGTACATAGGCGACGTATACTCATAGCGCTCGATCAGCCGGTAGAGCTCGCGAAGGTAGCTGCCCAATTGCTCTGGCGGCACGGCGGAATCTTCCCAACCTTCCCATCCATGGTGTTCCCCGGGCACGAAGACGGAAGCGCCGAGCGCGGATTCGCGCACCTTCCACACGCGCTTGGCCTCTGCATCCGTGTAGCGCCGCACCGTGCAGGTCTTGCCGAAGGCCGCGGCCGCCTGGGTAAACTCTTCTGCCAAGCGATCGGCCTCTTCTGCCGAGTCCGCGCCAAACTCGCACAGCAGAAAGCCGCGGCCTTCCGGCAGCAGCAGGACGTCGTCGACTGCCAGATTCTTGCGCAGCATATAGTCCACCAGCAGGCCGTCGAAGCCTTCCAGGCCAATGGGTTTGTACTGCAACACCTGGGGCACGTAATCGGCAGCGATGAAGGGATCGGCAAAGCCCAGGACAACCAGGCGGCGGTGCTGTGGGCTGTGCTTCAGCGTGCAGCGGGCTTCGAGCACCGTGACACACGTGCCTTCAGTGCCGACCAGCGCGCGGGCTACGTGAAAACCGTTCTCTGGCAGCAGTTCGTCCAGGTTATAGCCGGAAACGCGGCGTGGAATCTTGGGAAAGCGCTGCCGGATCAGGTTGCTGTAGGTATCGCGGATGCGCGCCAGGCCGGCATAAATCTCTCCCCGGCGCCCGCCGCCGGCAATGATGGCCTCCAACTCCGCTTCCGTGGTGGCGCCCACCGTGAGCCGGGTCCCATCGTAGAGCAGGATGTCGAGCGATTCGATGTTGTCGACGGTCTTGCCGCCCATGAGCGCGTGTACGCCACAGGAATTGTTACCGATCATGCCGCCCAGGGTGCAGCGGCTGTGGGTTGCGGGATCGGGCGCGAAGGTGAGGTCATGCTCCTCGGCGGCGTCTCGCAGCCGGTCGAGCACGATGCCCGGCTGAACGCGGGCAAATCTTTGCTCGGGGTCGAGCTCGAAAATCCCGTGCATGTATTTCGAAAAGTCGATGACCACGGCGACGTTGCAGCATTGGCCGGCCAGCGAGGTGCCCCCGCCGCGAGAGAGCACGGGTGCACCCGCCGCGCGGCAAGCCGCGAGGGTGGCGATTACATCGGCCTCATCGCGTGGCACCACCAGTCCGATCGGCACCTGGCGGTAGTTCGAGGCGTCGGTAGCGTAGAGAGCGCGCGAGCCCTGATCGAAGCGTACCTCGCCGCGTACGTTCTGGCGCAGCGTTTCTTCGAGCTGCCGGGACGCGGAGAAAGCTTCGTGGGCATGAGCCTCGCGCGGTGTCTGCTGCAGGATAGGAAAAGCGGAAGGGGCGGCCATGATCGATGATGTTATCAAGCTCGCGCGCTGCTTGTGCATGCTAACCCCACCAGGCCTTTCCCCCTACGGCGGAGGCGCACTTTTCCTTAAAGTTGGCCACCAGCTCTTCCGGCCCAGGGGGTGGAAAAAACTGTCCTGGTAATCCACTCTTCCATTCACCCCAACTCTGGACGGATGCCCCATGTTCGCACCAGCGTACGTGGGTTAAGAAAGACGGGGCGAAGCCCCATCAAAGGTCTGTCTCTTCGTCTATCCCAAACAAGAGCTTCGGTGGGAACGTAGTAACCGGAAATTCGAGGACTGGCGCGGAAATTAGGATCAGACGGTGCTAGAACTGGTGCAGGAGACTCCGATGCGAGCCACGATTACCTTGGACGACAATCTCATCAAGACCGCGCTGGAATATACCGGGCTGACGGACAAGAGCGCTCTCATGCGCGAAGCGCTCAAGGCATTGATCGAGCGGCAGGCATCCCGGAGACTGGCCGAATTAGGCGGTGCATCTGCGAAGATGGCTTACATACCGCGCCGGAGAACAAAAGCGAAGTGATTCTCGCCTTTCATCCCCATTCAGTCCGCGCCGGCGACACATTGTTCTTCAAAGTTGCTATGGCAGCTCTCCCATGGTCCGTCTGAGCTCCCCCTGGGCAAGGAACAAACCGAGGTTTGCTTCGAGAGAAGATGCCTGGGCAGAGATTGTCTTGGCGTGGGCCTCGGCGCGAGCCGAAGCGAGCGCCGCGGTCTGTTCGAACCGCTGATCCGTGACTCGCGAAGCTTCCTCTCTTGTCTTCAACACCTGCTCGGCGACGCCGACGAGATCCTGCAATTGTTCCACTTTGTCGTAAGCCGTCTCGACCTGGACACTGACCTCGTCCTCGATCCTGGCGAGATTCACCTCGGCCTCCGACAGCAAGGTGCGCGAATCCTTGATCTGAGCAAGACGCTTACCGCCATCAAAAAGGTCATAGGTAAACGAAAATCCGAAGGTGCCAAAATTGTGAACCAGGAAGGGAATGCCGCTTTGGTAGCTGTATCGTGCCATTCCGGTGACGTCCGGGATGTACTCGTCTTTGGCCGCCGCCAGGCCCGCTTTCGCTTTCTCAACGTTTTGTTTGGCGGCCTGGATTTCGGGGCTACGGTCTTGGGCGATGCGGATACATTCCTCGCGCGACGGAATGGGAGCCGGCGTGGAGTTATCCGCCTCCAGAACCAGGTTCGTGTTCAGCGGCAGCCCCAGCAGGTCGTCGAGCGAAATGGTCAGATCGTGGATTTGCAAGCGCTGCACGAGAGCAGCTTGCTGGGCATCGAGAGAGGAGGCGCGACTCTGTAGAGCCACCTCCTCCAGCGCCTGGCCCCTTTCCACGTCGCTCAGGCTTTCCTCCAGCTTGACCTGGCTTGCGGCCACCTCTTCCTGCGCAGCCTGCTGTTTGAGCTGAGCAACGAGGATGCCGTAGTAGAGCTGGCGAACCTTGAGAGCAATCTGATTTTGGGTTTGATTTACCTGCGCCCTCGCGCTCTTGATATCGGCAGCCGCAGCGCGATTGGATTCGCGAATCTTAAACAACTGCGTCACCGGTTGTTCGAGACCAGTGCCGCTGGTGTAGTTGGTGGTCAAGCCTTGATCAAGAAATAGAGTCTGGGGAGGAATCGGTCCCGTAGACGGTTGGTTGCCGAACGCTCCCCTTGGTATCTCGACCCCAGCCAGTTCCGTGATGTGAGTGAACTTTGATTCGTTGCGGATGAGAGGGTAGTAAGCAGAACGAGCAATCTCCTTCTTGTGCTCGCTGTCTACCACCGCCAGCTGGGCGAGTTTCAGTTCCCGGTTCTGCTTCAGAGCCAGGTCGATGGCCTGCGTGAGGCTCAGCGGCATCGGAGCATTGTTTTGGCCCTCAGCGCCGTGGAAAGCGGCCAGTAGCCCTAATGAGCACAAATACAGTGTCGTTGTAGATAGCCGCATTTAAGATTCCTTAACTACTTGGCGATACTGCTTTGGCACCGGCGCCATGCACGCGATGACCACCAGGCACAACACGGCCGACCAGGCGATCAGCAGAAAGGTATCGTTAATTGCCAGCGTGAAAGCTTGCTGTCTAATCTGCAGACCAAGAATCTCTCCCGCTCTCCCCGCTGCTCCAGGCAACCCCGAATAATGGCTGTGCATGTAAGCGGTAAGACCGAGTACTCTCTGATTGGTAGCCGGCACACCAAGCTGAACGCTCAGCCCGAGAATGTTGGAGTGGAACTGTTCGCGGGTAGCCAAAAAATGCTGCATGAACGTGGCCCCAACCTCTCCTCCGAAAAGGCGCACAGTCTGAAAAAAGCCCGCGAACGTAAGCACATCGATAGGCCGGCTCAATGCGCCGGAGTTCACCACTTCGAGAATGATGGCCCCTACCATGGCGTTGAATGCAAAGGCCAGGCCAACCGCCATAACCGCCTGCGATCGTAAGAAATTGGCTCCGGACCACGCAGAAGAGAGTTGCGCATTGAGGACGCACGCAATCGACACCAAAGCAAAGCCGAAGGTCAATATCAGCCGTGCATCCACATACTTCAGCAGGTACATGGCCAGCAGACCGCAGATGCATTGGGGTAGCGCCACCCACAACAGAACCGGTCCAATCTGCTGAGGCAAAAGCCCCTTCACGGATCCCAGGTAGCTCGGTATGCTCACCACAGTTGCCAGCATAGAGAAGCGAAAGAAAATCAAAACGATTCCCAGCAACAGGGTATTGCGGCTCAGCAGAAATTTGAAATTCACCAGCGGGTTCGGCATGCGGAAGTGGCGGACGACGGTCGTCAACAGCAGGAAAACGCCGGAAACAGTCAAGCCAACGATAACCCCTGAATGCCACCAATAGAGTCGCTGGCCCTGATCGAGAGCGCAATACAGCAGAGCGAACCCCAGACTGGCGTAGAAGAACCCTCTCCAGTTTGGTTTCGGCTGTCCTTCTTTCGGATGCGGTAGCGGCTGCCACGGAATACCGAAATAAACCAACACCAGCATGACGGGTGTGAGGACCGCGCTGTTCCAGAAGATCCAGCGCCACGATAGGTGGTCCATGTACCAGGCTTCGAGCGACGTAGCCATGTTGGTCGTGAACACGATATCCATTGCGTACGTAGCGATGCCCAGCAGCACGTAGCGCATAGGGAGACTACGCAGGACGAACGAAAGAGTGAGAGGATAGAACGTTCCCGCGGTGAGCCCCGCGATCACCAGCAGGATCAGCAGCACCGGAAGGTTCGGCGCCAGGGGGAGCAGCAAGCTCACAACAGTAAATACGCCGGCGCAGGCCATAAGAACTCGCCGTGCGCCCAGCAGCCCGCCCAGATACACAGAGAAGGGGCCGATAAACATCAAAGCCGCGTTGAAGGCTGTACCCAACCACGACGCCTCATCAAAGCCAAGGTGCAGAGCGCCCCGCAGATCCGCTAATCCGACACTGATCAAACGTCCTGTGAAGGTGGCGACCATCGCACCCAGCAGGACACCCAGGACTCCAATAACGGGGTGAGTCGTGATGACCGGGTTAGGAGATGCCGCTTGCGTGCTCAAGAGGCAGAGCCCTCCTTCGCGGTGCGCTTGCCGGAAGGGTGGACCGTCACTACAGCCGAGAAGCCCGGCCGCAGCCTGCCCTGCAGGGGATGGTCCGGATCGAGCACAATCTTTACCGGGATGCGTTGCACCACTTTGGTGAAGTTTCCCGTGGCATTATCGGGTGGTAGAAGAGCGAATTGCGATCCACTGGCGGGTGAGATCTCAGCCACTTTTCCATGCAGCACCACCCCGGGGAAGGTGTCAATCGTGATGTCGGCGACATCTCCTTTCTGCATGTTGGTAAGCTGGGTCTCCTGGTAATTGGCCTGGATCCAGACGTCGCCTCTGACCAGGTCGATCACTTCCATACCGGGAGCTACCAACTGCCCTTCCTGCACATGGCGCTCGCTGACCGCGCCGGTTGCAGGGGCGACGATGCGGGTATATCCAAGGTTGACCTCGGACACAATGATGGCCGCCTGCTTGGCTTTGATATCCGCCTGGTAGAGTGCGTCCTTGGTGTTGAGCGCCGCGCGTTGTGCTTTTGCGGTTTGGAGGACGGCGCGGCTACTGTCGAGCGCACCCTGGGCGCGAGCCAGGTCCGCCTGCCGGCTGGCAAGCAATCCGGCATTACGGTCCGCGTTGGCGACGGCTCCTTCGAGTTCCTGATGGGTGGTGGCTTTTGAGGCCAGCAGGGCCTCTTCGCGTTTCCGTTGCGTCTCCGTCTGATCGACGTCCGGCTGTACGGCAGCGATGGCGGCTTTAGCCGCATTCAATGCGGCCGTGGCCTGGGCAATTCCTGTTTCCGCGTTTTGAATTTGCGCGTCCTGAATTTGTTTCGCGGACTGGTTATCTGCGAGTTGGGCTTGGGCAGCGGCCAGGCCGGCCTTGGCTTCAGCCAGCATGGCAGCATAATCATCATCTTCGAGTTGCACCAGAAGCTGACCAGCCGTAACGGGTTGGTAGTCGCTGACTTCCATTTTGCGGACCGTGCCCGAAATGCGTGTGCTCAATGGAGTCAAATCAGCGCGCACGTACGCATCGTCGGTGTGCTGCTCCGCGCCTCCGCCGGCCCAGGTTGTCCAGCAACCCTTGATGGTGAAAAGCAGCGCCCCTGCGACCACTAACGTCACCACCGGAACGATCATCGCTCGTTTTTCCATGCTTCTTTTAACTCCGCGAACTCAGGTTCTAATCAGGGGGCCGAGGAACGTTCAATGCACGCCCAGAACACTGCAAGGCGCGTCCTGTGCCAGCTCAAAAACTTTGTTCCACAACCGGGAGATGTGGAGATCGTGTGGATGGAGCCCGATGACCACCAGGTCGGCCTTCTGCCGGCGCAGAAATTGAATGATTGCATCTACCGGTTGACCTTCGACCAGGTGATTTTGGAGTTCGATGCCGTGAACTTGCACCTGGGTGCGTGCTTTTTCTTGAAGTTCCTCGTACAACCGCAATCGATCCTCCTTCAGCTCTCGCGGCAGAGAAGGATCGGCGACTGCGGCAAACGCTGTATACGCCGGAAGGGCCTCCATGGCAGTGACAGTATGCAGCTCCGCATGCAAACTGGCGGCCAGCCGGATGGCAGTGTCCAGCGCCCGCTGGGATTGGGGAGATTCGTTATACGCGGCAACAATTCTGCGATACATGCTACCTCCGGTGCCTTATTCATCCCCTGGTTGGTGGGAACATCGCTCGGCGAAGCTGCTGGCGGCGCGGCTCACTGCGCGCCGAAGTTCATCACCGCTGAACGGCTCTGCAATCACGTCGTGGCCGCCTATTTCCAATACGCCGGACCAAAGCTCAAAGCTCGCGTTCTGAGCATAGACAAGAATCTCCGGCCGCGGATGCAGCAGAGCCATTTCTCCCCAAAGCGACCACCAGCCATGGTCGGAGAGGGCCGCGGGTAGCAGGGCAACCTGATACGGCGTCCTGCTTAGAACCAGGTGAGACACTTCTGCCGCCGTGGATATGAAGTCGATCTTCGTACCAAGGGGTGCTAGCTCGCGCAGAATCCGTGACTGCATTTCGGCGGGAACCAGCGCGAGCATCCTGATCCCGGAATCCCTGTCAGGCTCTAGATGCGTCTCGCTCACTTTCGGCTCCATGCTTCTTTACTAAATGAGAGTGACAGAAGCGGGACGGGCTGAGTCAGTGAGCAACTGTGAGCTAACGGTGATCTGCCAGGGTGAGCGAGCACGACGCGCTATCATAGCCTCGATGATCGAGCCGACAGATGCATCGGAAAATCTATCTGAACAGGACATTCGGACCGAGCTTGACCGGCTGTTGCGCAGTGGGCTTTTTCTGCAATCTGACCGGCTCGCCCGCTTCCTTCGCTTTGCCATCGAAAATGCGCTCGCCGGCAATACCGATCTTCTGAAGGAGTACGTAATCGGGACCGAGGTTTATGACCGTAAGCCGCCGTATCATCCCAGCCAGGATTCCATCGTTCGCACAGAGGCGCGGCGTCTGCGCGCAAAGCTCAAGGATTACTACGAATCTGAAGGTAAGCACGACCCCGTCTTTATCTATTTTCGGCCGGGCACTTACGTTCCTTTGTTTCGCAGAAATGAATCGGTCGCTGCAGCTTCGCCGCATGGGGATACTGCGGAGAGCAACTTGCTCGTCCGCGGCGACGGGGTTGGAGTAGCGGTTCTACCGTTCATTGACCTTTCCAATCGGCCCCGCTCTGCGCTGTGCGCCCAGGGGGTCACCGAGGAACTGATTCATACCCTGTCCCGTGCAGATGGGATCCGGCTCATTGCGAGACCTTCTGCGCCGCAGTTGGTGGAGGCGCCGCAGGATATCCCTTCGCTGTCGCAGAAGTACGGATTGAGCACCGTGATCGAAGGTACGGTGCGGGAAGATTTTGACCGTTTGCGCATCACTGCGCGGGTACTAGGTTCCGATGGCTTCCAACTCAGTTCCCATCGCTTTGATACCGAGGCGAACGGAGAAGCTCTGGCGCAGGTTCAGGAGCGGATCGCAAGTGCCTTCGTCAGCCGGGCGCGTCCGGAGCAATCGCGGGTGCGCCGGCGAAAGGCGGCGCCGAGCGCGCTGACCATGGCCGTCTATCCCCTGGTTCTGCACGCGGAGACGCTTCTGGACGAAGGCTCGGCATCGGACCTGCCTGCTTCTCTGGCGAAATTTCAGGAGGCGAGGGAATTGGCCCCCGCCTATGCGCGGGCCTGGTGTGGCATCTCCCACTGCAACCTGGAGATAGCTTTGCGCGGCGCGAGACCCTCGCGCACGCTGGTGTTGACTGCCAGGCAGGCCGCCCTGCGAGCCATTGAACTGGACCCGGACATGATTGAGTCCTACTCCTGCCTGGGAGGTGCGCAGGCCCTGGAATGGGATTGGATCAACGCGGAGAAGAGCTTCCTGCACGGAATAGATCTGGGAACGCACGCGCAATCGGCGCGGCGGTATGGTTTATTTCTTACCGCGCTGGGAAGGTTCGACGAGGCTTCGCACCACTTCGCGACCGCGCAACAGATCGATCCGTTTTCCAATCGCCAGAAAGTAGCGCGGGCGAAGTTTCTGCATCTCACGCGGCGCTATGAGGAGGGGTTACGTCCCTTGTCAGAGCCGCTCATGTATGGGCCGCTGCCGGTGGAGGCCCGCGGGTTGCTCGCTCTGATGGCGGCGCACCAGGGAGAAAAAGAACGGGCGAAGCAGTTGATTGAGAGCATCCGGCCTGATTCGGCGGCACAGCCGCCCATGATGGCGGGGATCGCCGAAGTGCTGGCGCTGATTGGGGAAAAGGAAGAGGCGAATCAGATTGCTCGCGCGTTCAGGCTGCTGTCTGTGGATGCGGGGATAAGTCGATTCCGGCAGGCGCTCTTGTCGATAGCCCTCGAAGATAGGGATGGAGCGATGGCATTTTTGCGTTCGTCGGTGGAAGAGCACGAGGCGGAGCTGGTTTGGCTTGGGGTCGAGCCGCGATTTGATCCAATTCGCAAGATGAGTGCGTTTAAGACTCTGGTGAGCACAGTCGTGCCGTCGTTTTAGGGTTCGATCTCAGGGACGCGCGAACGCATAGTAGCCAGAGCGGGTGGCAATGTGGGCTCCAGGAACGGAGGACTGCAGCCGTATCCCATGAAACGACCCATCGGCTTTGAGCTCAGAAGGCTTATACACCAGCAGGTATTGGTTCCGCTGTTCTGCTTCCATCATCTCCAGATCTGGCCAAAGGTCTGCTTCGCGGGGATGAATGAAGACGCGCCCACCCGTCTGGCGGGCCAGATCGTTCAATGTCTTGTAGCCGTCGGAACGGCGTGAACTCCGGCTGCGGTCAATCACGTAAATCGCAACATGTTTGCGTTGACACATGTCTACGGCTTCGCTGAGGTACGCGTGGCTCGCATCGTCTTCACCGTCAGTAAACAGCAGGATGAAGTTGCCGGTCGACTCCGATTGCGGGGTCCACTGGTCGCGGCAGGTAGTGTAGAGCGAGTCAAAGATGGCTGTGAGCGGTGCGTAGCGATCGGGTCGCGGTCCAACCGCGGCTGCTCCAGCCGCGATGGCGGAGTCGAGACCTGTCCAGTTCTGAGTGACGAGCGTCGCAGTATCAAACTGCATCACGAAGCCCTGATCGATGCCTTTGCGAAGGAGGCGTGAAGCGTAGATCTGAATAACGGATTGGTAAAAGTCCATGTCTTTAATCACGGAGGCGCTATTGTCAAACACGAAACCTGCGCGGATCGGAAGGTCCTTCAGCGATTGCAGGGTCACGATGTGTTTTTGCGCCTTCCCGTTATCCGAGAGCTCCAGATCCGCGACGGTGAGTTGAGTCATTGGCTTGCCCTTGGGATCCGAAGCGTGAAACCGTAGGGAGATTTCATCGGCGGGAATATGGAAGGTGTACGGAGCAGCAGTAGGGGTAGTTTGAATGGCCTGAGCACGACAAGGTTTAAGTGAAAACAAGATGCCGATCAGGACAACCAGAATGGTGCGGCATCGCATAGACTGTGTCTCTCGGGGGTATTCTGTGCAGACTCTACTTTACGATGTGCGCTACGCCTTGCGGCAGCTGCGAAAGACTCCTGGGTTGACGCTGCTTGCCCTCCTGTCCCTGACACTCGGCGTGGGCGCAAATACGGCGATCTTTACGGTGATCGAGAGTGTGCTCTTGCGGCCGCTCCCCTATGCCCACTCCGATCGCATGGTTTTTATTGGCCCCCCAGGTGACAAGGGTTTCGCATCTACCTCGTGGTTGAACTACCGTGATGTTCTAACCCAGTCGAAGTTGTTGGAATATTTAGCAGGCTACTCTGAGGACCTCAGCGTGGTGGAGGGTAAAGACGGCTCGCAAAGCGTGGTCGCGCCCCGTGTGACAACCAATTTATTCTCCATGCTCGGCGCGAAACCGTTGCTGGGTCGCACCTTTACCGAGGCGGAAGGTCAAACCAACGGGCCGCAGGTCGCGCTGCTGTCAGAAGGCTTATGGCGTCAGACGTTCCATGCAGATCCCGCTATCGTGGGGCAGGTGGTGAAAATCGGCGGCACGCCCCGCACAGTGATTGGCGTGATGCCGGGCTCGTTTCACTTCCCGGAAGGGATGGGGCCGGATCTCCAGAAGGGTATGTGGTTGCCGGTGCAACCCACAGCAGAGATGTTGAACCAGCGTGGCTATCATTTCTTCAACATCGTGGGCAAGCTTCGTCCCCGCGTCAGCATCATGCAGGCGCAACACGAGCTGGATGCCATCTCTGCCCACATCCCGCACACCGATGACGGTGAGGTGGTTCGATTTCGTGCCACCCCGTACCAGGAAGTATTGACCGGGCCGGTGCGCCCGGTTCTCTACGCTCTGTTCGCCGCGCTGGCGCTGGTTCTCCTGATTGCCTGCGCCAATGTCTCCAATCTGCTGATTGCGCGTTGCCTCGGCCGCCAACAGGAGTTTGCGGTGCGGGCGGCGCTCGGTGCAGGCCGGTTGCGGCTCGCGCGCCAGATGCTGGCAGAGGGAATGCTACTGAGCCTGATAGGTTGCGGCGTGGGAGTAGTGCTTGCCCGCCTCGCCATGATTGCCGTAAGCAAGCTGCCAGAGGGAACCATCCCCCGCGCCGACTCGATTGGGATTCACTGGACGGTAGTCCTCGTGCTGGCCGTGATCGCCATCGTCACTACCGTGCTGTCAGCTCTGCTGCCCGCAGTTCTGGTGGCTCGCTCCGATCCGCAAGCGGCTTTGCAGGCGGGCTCCCGCGGCCTCGGCTCTCGTTCCGTGAGTGGCAAGCTGACCGGCGGGCTGGTCGCCGGCGAAGTGGCTCTTTCCACGCTTCTGCTGGTCGGAACCGGCCTGCTGTTTCACACCCTCTGGAATCTTGAGAAATCCCACTTAGGATTCGACGCCGCCCAGGTAACTACTTTCAGCGCCATGCCCGCGGACGCGGTAGGCTTTTCCGCTATGGCCGTCTCTGAGGATGGGGCAAACGCCCCCGTTTCCGTTTCCATGCTCAGCTATCAGCCGGTGCTCGACCGCATGCGTCAGGTGCCCGGTGTCGAGAGCGCTGCATTGGTGACGGCGCCGCCGCTATCGGGATTCGATATGCACACCAGCTTTGAGGTTCTCGGACAGGCAAAGGATCCTGCCAACAAACTGGAAGCTCGAGTCAGCGCGGTCAGCGGAGGATATACCAAAACGATGGGCACGCCCGTCGTACGCGGCCGCATGATCAGTGATGCAGATGCTGCCACGGCACCGTTTGTCGCGGTCATCAATCAGGCCCTCGCGAAGAAGTATTTTGCTGGCAAGGACCCGCTCCAAAAGCAAATCAGCCTCGGCGGCAAGGACACGGGGATGATCAAGCCTTACAGCATCGTCGGAGTGCTTGCCGATCAGGTGGACAGCAATGTGGGCGGCGTCGTTCAGCCGTTGATCTTGCTGTCGCAGCACCAGATCCCGACCACTTCGCTTTTCTACCAGGCGCTTTTGAAAACAGTGGTCAGCTTCGTGGTGAGGACTCGCAGCTCGATTCCTGTTGCGGCGGAGATGCGTTCGGTCTTCCGCCAGACCGCGCCTGGTTTCGCGTTGGACGATTTCCAAACCCTCGAAGAGGCAGTGCAGAAGAACACCTTCAGCCAGAGATTGGGACTGTATCTCGTTGCCTCCTTTGCCGGGCTCGCGGTTGCGATGGTGGTTGCCGGCTTGTACGGAGTCTTGTCCCAGTTGGTGAGTTATCGCCGTCGTGAAATCGGTATACGGATGGCGCTCGGCGCAACCCCGCGCAGCGTAGCCCAACTCATTCTTCGCCAGGGTTCGATCGTCATCGGTTCAGGGCTCGGCCTTGGTCTTCTGTTGGCGGTTGGAACGGGACGTTGGGTTGAGAGCTTCCTCTACCAGGTGCGGCCGTTGGATGTTTTGACCTATCTATCGGTAACAGTGGCCCTGGCGGTCATCGGATTGATCGCGGCTCTCGTCCCCGCGCGCAAAGCAGCCTCTATCGAGCCCATGCAAGCCCTACGCGAAGATTGACAAGCCTTCAGGCTCCATCCCCTAACCAACCGCCGGGATACCGCAGGCCTCCCCCTCAAGCCGGTCGCGGGTCCTATAGCTCCGTAGGGGTGCCCCAGGTTCGCATCAGCGTACGTGGGCCGAAAACGATGGGCGAAGCCCCACCACAGCCCTTTGTTCCTTTTTGGGTTCCACCCCAACCACCAATCGACGGGTGCCCCATCCTTCGCGTTCTTTGCGAAGGGTGGGATCGTCAAATCTCTCCCGGGCACAGCTGAGGGACGAGCAGTTCTCCCTCTCGAGAAAACTGCGGGACGTTCAACCGGTTCAGCACGAAGCCCGCTCAGTTCCGGGGCGGTTCCTTCTCGTTCGGTTTGGGTTGAGCCTTATTGGGTGCTGGGGCCGTCCGAGCCGTAGGGAGCGGATGAGGTGCCTCCGGTTGCTGAGCCGGCCCTGCGGGTCTGCCATTACGGAGATTATCCACCTGTTGCGGACCCAGTGGACGGCCTGGGTCAACGGATTGAATGGCCCGTCTCTGCTCGGCAAACGGCGGCTGCACGGGCGCGGGTGGAGTCTTATTGATGAGCGGCCGAGGCTGATCGGGCGGGCGAGGGGCCGGTCGTTGGACCTGGGGCACAACAATTTGCGTGTGGACGGGCGCTGGCGGTACAGCATTACTGCGCACGGGTTCAGGCTGCTGCACAGGCCGCGCCGCTATGGGCTGAGTGGGTGCCGCAGGCCGCGCAGGGGTGGCTTCCGGACTCGGCCGGGTGTTGGTCGGCGCCGGCGCTGTGGCAGTCGGATGGACCATGGGTGCCGGAGCGATCACCTGCGCCTGGCGCTGTTGTGGGAACCCGGCGCGATTCATTGGCTGCGTCGCCACCGGACTGGGATGGTTCACCGCTGCAGGAGGCTGGGGCGCGCGGACCGGAGTTCCCGGAGATCCGGCACGCTCAAAGCCCTGTCTGGTTTCGACCACGGGGCGAGCCTGGACAGGAGGAACAGCCCGGGCGGGCGGCTTAACCGAAACGATCGCCGTTGCCGGAGTCACGAGCGGGTGGGGCAGGATAGGGGCGGCGGTGAGCTGGGCGCGAGCCTGCGGGGTGAGCTGGACACGCTGCACCTGGGCAATCGACTGGCCCGACGCAAAAGCGTGCTGCGGCACCACCACCGTCGCGACAGTGCGGTTGACATAAGTGATATTTGTAACATTGGTCGTGTTATATACGTTGACCGTGCGATTGATATAGGTGTTGTGGATCTCGGTCACGTTGGTGTTGTAGATATTGGTGACATTCACGCGGTTACAGTAGGCCGGGCTGGCGTGGTACCAGGGTTGATAGACCTCGCGTGGTCCGAGCGGGAACCAGGCGGCAATGGCGCCAATGGCAACGGAAAGACCGCCGCCTCCCCCGCCGACAAACGCGACCAGTGCGGGCGAGTAGATAGGGCGGACTTCGCCCCCGAAGGCTGAGGCCGGCGGTCCAGGTACCCAGCCCCAACGGCCTCCGAAGTTGGCCCAGCGTCCGTAGTGGAACGGCGCAAAGCCCCACGGTTCGGCCTCAACCCAGGTCCAGCCCCAGGGAGCAACCCAGGCCCAGTGGCCGTTCGAGTAAGGCGTCCAGCCGCTGGGAACGTCGCGCGGGTACCAGACAGCTCCGTAGCCCTGGTTATCCTGGTTGGCTGGCTGCCAATCGCCATACTCATCGAGGTCGGCGGCGCCGATCATGTCCGGCGATACATAGTGGTAGGCGTACGAGCGCTCGCGGCGCTGCTCGCGCTGCTGGTCGAACTGGTCCAGGCCGTCGGGCGGCAGGAGCTGGACCTGTTCGGCATATACGGGGTTCGAGCCGGCGAGGCGCATCGACTGGTTGGGCCCGAGTTGTTGGTCCAGATTCTGGCCGGTCACCTCCACTGCGCCCGAAGAGACAGTCACCACCGTGGTGTCGTCCTGGGGGTAGGAGTCGACACGAACGTCGCCCGGCTGATCGACCAGAATTGCGCCGTTCGGGGTGTCGACTTCAACTGTTGCCGGCGCGCCATTGAAGCTGGCGAGGGACCGGGTGCGGACGCGGATTGAGCCCTGGGCCAGGCCGAATTGGGCAATGTTGTCGGTGAGTGACGAGACCGTGACATCCGCGCCGTTGCCGAGGCGAACTGCGAGACCCGAAGTTTGCAGCTCACCGAAGGAGGTGTTGTCAACGTAAACCCGGTCACCGCCGGTGAGCGGATAATTAATCTCGGCCTGGGAGAAGCTGTTGACGCCGTTTGGCTCCAGCGAGACGTTGCCTTGGATGACGGAGATGCGGGCGACGCGGTTGGGTGGGTCTCCGGAGGCGTCGTTCTGGGCACGGAGAGTAGGCGCAGCCAGGAGAAGAATGCCCAGGAGGCCGGAAAGCGCACTGCGGCTGGGGTGGCGCTTAACAGAAAGGTCTGCGATGTTCGCGTGGGTCATGACGTTCTCCTCGGCTGGCTTGAGCTTTTGGCTTCCCTCGTTCGCTAGAACCCGGATTTAAGCGGAAGGATGTGGGCGCTCACGGGTTTGCTTCATCGGATACGGCGCAAGTCGTCTGTCGTCAGCATAACCGTGCGGGAACGTCCACGACGGCGAGGACCACCCGCAATGGGCAATCTGTACCTACATACGCACGTCTCGACGGTAATGGAGCGGGAACAATTGGCGACGATAGAGCTATTGAGAAAACCGGGAATATATGAACGGATGTTCAGCAGTTCTTATGTAACTGTAAGTATCACGTAATATTTGAGTCGAAGCTCTAGAGCGTGGGCGTTCGCACATCCTTCATGAGTTCAAGTTTCTTCTCATGTTTCAAACAATATGGCGTCCAGGGAATCGCGTTGAGCCTTTTCTCTGGGATCTGTTTGCCATCGGCCAGACATTTGCCGAATGTGCCATTCTCGATTCTCTTTAAGGCGTCGCGAATCTGGTTGAGGGTCTTCGATCCTTTGTCTGCTTCTGCGAAGAGCTCACCTTCTGACTCATCGCTGACCCCTTCGTCAGACCAGTCCTTCACTGGCTCACCGGCTGGTCCGTGCGTGCTGTCCACTGTCTGTTCGAGGATTGCTGACAGCCGCTGTTCTTCTGCAAGCAGTCGCCGTTGGTATTGTTCTATGTCCAAGATAGGCTCCATCCTTTCGCGGTAGAAGTTTACGCTGATCGAAATGCGGGGCCCGGATCCTCCCTGATGGGATGCTCAACCGGTTAAAAGGTACGCACATTCGCGTTGTTGTAGGCAAAGATTCCGTGGGCAATTGCCAGGGAAACTGGAATCAGACGCTCAACCCGGTGCTGGCCAATCCTGTGCAGGCCGTACATCCCTAAGATCTCAGCTCCGATTTCGAGCGCCATCGCGCTGATCTCACCGCTCCATCCGTACTTGACCAGTGGTCGCGCGAACGGGTCTCCTTCGCGGTCGCCGCGGGCCAGATCGCGTTGCGTGGTGATGGCGTCCGCAGTAATGGCCAGCGTGCTACCAGTGAGCAGAACGAGATTGGCTGTGTCGCCAAATGGGTGGGCTCGCTTTGCTTCGTAAACGGGAGGCTTCCACTGAATCTGTTTCCCCAACCCATAGTAGATACCGGCAGAGGGTTGGAGATTGTTGGTCCAGCTGGAACCTCCCTCGTGGAGGACGAGGTCGGCGACCTCTCCACGCAGGTGGATGCGGGTTGATGGAGAATATTCAAGGCCGGCTCCGACATTGCTGACGAAATACGTCCGTCTTCCAACGGACGGGGTTCGATCGTTGACTTCGGTGATGAGGTGGCTCCAACTGAAGTAGCCGGGCTGAGCTTTGAGAAAGAAGCCGTAATGGCGAGCTCGGACCTCCGCCCGGGCACCCAACAGCAGCTCCGAGGCGTGGCCTCCGAAGGTATTGGTGACGTATGAAGCGGACTGCGTAGTGATAAGGAAATTTGCGTCGAGCGAGAAGTGTTGGTTTAGATTCATGGCCCCGCCGGCTCCCAGGGCGAAGGATGGCAGGGGGCAACTCTGCGGGCTGCCAATGCATCCTGTGCGTACATCGGCGGTCTGTATGCCAATTTCAAATCGGCGTAAGCCAGTGTCCGATGGGCGCGCTGACTCTGCGGTGGAACTTGAATTCTGAGCCTGGGCGGGAGGCGCGCACGCGAGCAACCATGAGAGCGTGATCAATAGCAGCGCGCGCACTCACCGAGCCTATCATCGAGGACCGAACAACGTGCTAAGAATCAGGCGTCAGGTGGAATGAACGCGCTTTTGCGTTCTATCCCCGCCACCAATCGACGGGTGCCCCATCCTTCGCGTTTTTCGCGAAGGGTGGGATAGTCAAATCTCACCCTTCTGCTATCGTGTTCAACCTCAGCTCTGGGCCTCGGCATAGAATCGTACAACTGAAAGAACAAGGTTGCTCAGAGGAGCGAACAACAGTCCTATGAAGAGCAAGAGCACCATTGGTTTGTACGTCCTGTTGTTTGTCGTCGCTGCCTTCAGCATGGGCTACTACATCGCTGGGACTCTGGCATTGTGGCAGGAATTCTTTCACGCCAGCCGCTATGCAGATGCGCCCTTTGACCTTGGTGATGATGGACAGACCCTGAGACATCTGCATAAGGAAGCCACGGCCGCCGGACTGGCTGATGGAGATGTTCTGCTGGCACTCAACCAAGCGCCCTTTACTGGAGAAGCCCAGTTTCACGACGTGTTGCGGAAAACAAATCCGGGTAACACCATTGCAGTTTCAGTACGCGGATCTTCTGGAAAGATGCGGGAAGGGCAGGTTCGACTGGCGCCCCGGAACGGACCCGGTTGGTCTATTGGCGGCTACATCGCATTTCTCGTGCCGATCCTGGGGGTCCCCTTGCTCGGGCTCCTCATTGGATATTGGATAGTTGTCGTGCGCCCGCACGATCTGAATGCATGGCTGGTTCTCCTCTTGCTTTCGTTTCCCGAGACGGCATTTGGCAATCTTGACTGGAGCTTCTGGGGAGAGCCGTGGTACATCCTGCTCGGCTTATGGTACATGGTGGTGCAGGTTTTCGTGTTTCCAGCCCTGTTATGGTTTGGCTTCCTTTTTCCAGAACGGTGGCGTGTCGACGTTCGCCTGCCCTGGATCAAGTACGCAATTCTGGCGGCATCCTGCTGCGCGTTTGTGCTGGAGCTAGGCTTTCGCGGGGCATACTCCTTTTACGTCCAAGCAATTCACCCGCTTAGCCGGGTTCAAACCTGGACGGATCACGCGGACGCAACGCTGTACGTGATTTGTGTCTTACTCTTTCTTGCTGCGATGTTTGACAAACTGCGTTCCTCCTCGACGGCCGATGCACGGCGGCGTTTGCGCGTGTTGGCCATCGGAAGCGGCTTGTCGCTTGGCCCACTTGTGGTAGCTTTCACGGTACTGCCCTGGTTTGGAATCGATACGCACCACGGCACAGTGTTCCTCGCCGCCGTCCCGGCTATATCACTCTTCTCGCTTACCCTCGCCTACGTTTTGATCGTTCAGCGGGCCATGGATGTCAGTGTCCTGCTGCGCATGGGCACCAAGTATTTGCTTGCCCGGGCGACCGTACTGTTGGTTGAGGTAGCTCTGGTCGCTTTCCTCATCCTGCGATTGATTGTCCCCATGATGGAGCGCAAAGAGCATCAATTTCTCAACTTCCTATTGCTCGCTCTTTGCATTGCCGCCCTGTTCCAGGTGTTTATTTTGCGCGGTAGCGTGACCCAGCGTTTTCAGCGCTGGCTCGATCGAAAATTTTTTCGCGAGGCTTATAACAGCGAAGTGCTGCTCAGCGAGCTTTCGGAGCAGGTTCGCCGGCTCACCGACAAGAACGCTCTCTTCGACGTTATTCTTCAACGGATATCGCAAGTTCTGCACGTATCGCAAATTTCCATATTGCTACGCGGCAGCAACGTATTCCATCTTCAGCAGGCCCTGGGGATCGATCTTGGGAGCCCGGTCGCCCTGCGCGAAGATTCGGCGACCATCCAGAATCTCTCACGGACCAATCAGCCTGCAACCATTTACCGCGACCGTCCGGAAGAATGGTTTGAAGACGCCGGCACGGAGGAAAAAGCTATGCTGCGCGAGATCAACGCCGAGTTGCTGCTCCCCATGTCCGGTCGCGCTGACCTGTTGGGCCTGATCGCGCTGGGACCAAAAAAGTCGGAAGAGCCTTACACCCCCACAGATTTGCGCATGTTGCAATCGGTAGCCGTGCAGACGGGATTGACCCTTGAAGTTGCGGAACTCGTGCGCACGCTGGCAGACCAGGCTGCGCAACGAGAGCGAATGAATCGGGAGATCGAGATAGCCCGCGAAGTGCAACAGCGGCTGTTCCCCCAGAGCATCCCGCGTATTCCCGGAGTAGATTTGGCGGGAAGGTGCCGTCCGGCTCTGGAAGTCGGCGGCGATTACTACGACCTGATCGAAATGGAAGGTGGACACCTCGGCTTTGCGATTGGCGACGTCTCTGGAAAGGGCATTTCTGCCGCACTGATCATGGCCAGCCTGCGGGCTTCGCTGCGCGGCCTGATCCTTGAAGCTCCCGGCGATTTAGCCAGGATGATGCAAAAGGTAAGTTACCTGGTCTATGAAGCCTCTTCCAGCAGCCGCTATGCGACCTTCTTCTTCGCTACGTTGAATCCTCAGACGCGGGAGTTTCGCTACGTCAATGCGGGGCACAATTCCCCTGTCCTAATGAAGCAAGCTTCCGGCGCGCTCATGAGGCTTGAAGATGGCGGCCCGGTCGTCGGCATGCTCCCATTCGCCGTTTACGAAGCGCAGTCAGTGACCCTGGAGCCCGGCGATTTGCTGATCGCCTACACCGACGGAATCAGCGAGGCGATGACGGCCGACGACGAGGAGTGGGGCGAAAGCCGTATGCTTGCTGCGGTGCCGCCGCAGCCTTCTGCCTCGGCCGCAGAAATTCTGGACGGGATTTTCCTCGCCGCCGATGCATTCACCGCCGGAGCCGAACAGCATGACGACATGACGCTGTTGGTGATGAAAGTCAAAGCCTAGAAGTGACCGCATAGGTCGCTTTAGTCCGGGGGAGCGGGTTTTCAAACCCGCTTGAACGTTGGGCAATAAAATTCGGGGCTTTAGCCCTGGTGGCTACTTCTGAAACGGTTTGCGACTCTTTCCGCAGCCTGTTTAGCCATGGTGGGCATAAATCCTTGCTGAGAGCAATCGGCATTAACCCTCGACTATCTGGTCGCTCTCGGCTCGCAACACCGACTTGCCGTGTCGCCCCGGGTGGAAGTCATACCCAGCATCGACCAAAGCTGGGACAATAAACAGCGCGAGATAGGTCGAAGGTTCGATCGGAATGCTGGGCGCACGGGATGAGGGCGACGACGTCTCCCGCCTCGGCGAGCCACCTGGAGTAAAGCGATTCCCGCAGAAGCAGGAACAGACTTTCAAAGAATGTCATAGCCGATCACTAGGTAGCGCTAGTTTCGTCCGCGACGGACGTGGAGATAAACAGCCCGGCCGCAACACACTCAAGCAGGATACGAGTTCCCAGTCTTGGTTCTGATACTGCAAATGCCCAGACGATCGCGCCTATCGCACTCCCCGCCGCGGCACCCAGAAGGTAGCGTTGCAATGGCCGCCGGGGGACCCCACACAGCCCAAAGATCCCAACCGCGAACAACCCGCTGAGGATAATTTCAGCGCCGCACAGTTCTATTTCACGAACGGGCAGCGAGCCTGGAAGCCAGGACATAATCCGGTGGGGTAAGCGGGGTCTTTGTGCTCCCAGGTTCGCGTGGGCGGCGAGTTTGCCATCGACATACAAGCTGGAAACGCGTCCGTCATAGACCGCGGCGACAAAGGATGTGTGATCGAGCGAAAGAACGGGTCCCGTGTACAGTGCCGGCTCAGTGCCGTTTAGACCGGAGGCTGGGGTCCGCAGGCGAAAGGTGAGGGTGTCTCGAATCTGGGCCAGGGCAAAGTTGCGATACCTCCAATCTTGAGAATAGGTGACGATACGCGCCGGACCAGTTTGCTCCAGGTTATTCGGGCGCAACCAAACCAGGAGCGTCATCTGCTTCCTTGTCACCAGGGCGTTGTATAGCCTGAGATCCTCCTCACTGGACAGCAGCGGGCGGCCATACTTTGCCTCATCCGGTTTAATTGGCCCGGCGACGGGCGCACCAAACAGTGCGGCCGCATTGGACCCCTCGGTTGCCTGGGCGAGCTGGTCGATTTGCTCTGCGGACATGGCAAAGGGATAGATGGACAAGTCCGAAATCGTTCCTGACCAGGGGCGCTTCCCGGTCAGTTCGTTTCCAGCCGCCAGCTGAAACGACGGGCTCCAGTTTGAGAAATCAGACGGTAGGAGCGGATGTATCAGGGAGCCGGCACCGAGCAGCGCGATGGGAATGGCTGCTGCAGCGAGAGACCGGTTCGGCTTCAAGCAAGCCAGTTGTCCGCCCCGGTTGCGAAAAAGAAACTTTGTCGCCAGGTAACCGGCAACGGCGCCGCTGGTGTTGCTGGCAATATCAACAAAAGATGGGATGCGGTCCACATAGCCAAACTGCAGGACCTCGGCGCTGGTTGACAACGATAGTCCAAGGAGAAATGCGCGCCAGAGCGAGGAACCGCTGAGGGCGATTCCTAAAGGCAGGTAAAGGGCCATGTTGTTGATGACATCGTCAAGGTCGAACGTGTTGTTCATGTAGCTGAGCGAAGGATGTCGAAGCCCTGTCGGGATCATGGTGCCGGCGACAATCAGCAGGATCGCGGGGCCCAGCAGGCGAATGCGTATTCGTGGTGGCTTAAATAGATTCAAGAGGTTCCAGTGTAGCGTGTGCGTGCAACCACGGGTCGGGTATGCTGTATGGCTATGAACTGGTTACCCTCGCTTCGCGCCATGATGATTTTTGGCATCCTGCTGGTCCTTTTTGCAGCTGCCTATTGGGCCTGCGCCAGGCATGCGGACACGCGTCATTTGCAAACCAACTCGGCAAAAACTGCTGTCTCTTTGCCGGGTTCTAAGGCCGGCTCGTAACCCGTCCTTAACCAAACGGCGTCTAGTGACATATGCATGCCGCTCACGCTTCGAGTATCATCCGCTTTGCGGGAAAGGAGCGTGCGGCTTCTGAGCTGGATGATATCGATCAGCTGGTTCAGCGCTACCGCGCCCGCCTCCTGCGTTTTGTGGCTTTTTCCATCGGCGATCCCGACCTTGCTGAATCCATCGTTCAGGATTGCTTTCTCAAGGCGTACAACGCACGCGAGAGTTTTCGCGGTGAATGCAATGTCCAGACATGGTTAAACCGCATCGCCCTCAACATGATCCTCGATCACCAACGGACCCGAAAATTTCGCTTTTGGAGGGCCTTTCGCAACACCGCGTTAGACATCACCGAGATAGCGTCCAGCTTGCCCAGTGGCGCCCAAACTCCGGAGAAGAATCTGCTGGTACGGGAGCGGGTAGCCCAGGTGGCAAAGGTTCTGGAGGATCTTTCCTTTAACCAGAGAACTATTTTCCTGATGCACTTTCAGGAGGATATGGGAATACAGGAGATATCGTTGGCCACCGATATCTCCGTCAACACAGTTAAGACCCACCTGTACCGCGCGGTCAAAGCGGTAAGGGAAAAGATCGGAGAGGTAAGATGACCGGTCATCATTTAACAGAAGAACAGTTTGCCGGGTTACTCACTGGCGACTGCGCCGCTGATGCCAGCGAACACCTGCTCGGGTGCGCGCAATGCCGGCACGAGTTCAGCAGAGTCCAGGCCTCGCTGGAGGACTTTGCTTCCTGCAGCCTGGAATGGGCAGCACAGCGAGCTTCCACATCTATATCCGCACCTTCCGTATTGTTTCGCGGTTGGCAATCCGCGAGTGCCTGGACGGCGGCAGCGGCAGCGGTCCTGACCGTGGCTGTCTTGTTTGCCGGGCAATACCAACGAAGAACGCAGGCGCCGCAGACTACCTCGGTCGCTGCCAGCCGGGCGGCCGATTCCGACTCTGAAGTTGCCGAGGATAATCGGCTGATGATGGCGATCGACAAAGAGATCCGCTGGCAAGCCCAGACGCTCATTTCGGTCGACGATCTAGCCACGCCGGGAAGAAGGTCCCGCGAAACGCCGTCACCCAGGTTGACCAACTGATGGGGGTGAGTCGCACGGCCGTTCGTACTTTGCTGCTGGTAGGGTGTTTGCTCACCACCCAAGGCATGCCCGGACTTGCCCAGAGGCCGGGCGGAGGAGGACAGCCTCCCGGAGGCGGTATGCCTAGCGGAAGCAATATGCCTGGCGGGAGCAATAATCCTGCAGGCTCGAATGTCCCTGGAGTCTCTCCCGGAGGTGTAGGAGCTGCAGGCGATGCGCGCCAAAGTTTCCCGCCCTACTCCTCTTCTCAGCCAGGCGCCGGTAGCAACACCGTGCGCGGAGGACTGCAACTTGGCCCCCCGGGCCGCTGGTGGGATGACAAGCACTTCGCCAAGTCACTCCATTTGCGGCCCGAACAGAAGAAACACATGGATGATCTGTTTGACGAGAACCGGGCCACCCTGGTTAGCCGGTATCAGGCACTGCAGCAGGAAGAATCAAAGATGGAAGCCCTTAGCCACGCCCAGACGCTCGAGGAAAGTACTCTCTTTGCCCAGATTGATCGCGTCGCGCAGGCCAGGGCTGAACTGGAAAAAGCAAACACCCATCTGCTGCTGCAGGTCCGCAAAGAAATGGACGCCGATCAGATCAATCATCTAGACGCATCTCGCTAGCTTTCCTCCTGTCTGTTTTTCTCCCTGTCTGTCATCAATCAAGAAAATCGTCCCGTCTAGAAGGATAGGTGGCCTCTTCTCCCAATTCATATAAGACGGCCACAGTTACAGATGGGTTTGGGGTGCAATGATATCCAAGGGCAGTACAGTAAGTTGGCGCAACCTACGCTTTTGCGGGCTACTGGTCATTTTCTCCACCTTAGCTGCGCAGGCAAAGAAACCGCATATTATGTCACTTACTCCGCCGACGCCGGAGCAGGCGGCTCTGATCGACCGGGCCAGCGCGCAGGAGAAAAGGATGGCCGGCGAACTGCGAAAACGTATTCCCATGGTGCAAACATATATCCAGAACCTGAAGCCCGATGGCGAACTAGGCACTGTTCCGGTGTCTGACCAATACATCCTCAGCCGGGTCGATTTCGATAAGTCCTTTCAGGCCGATGGCTATCGTGAAAAGTCCAGGAAGGGGCTCTTCCAAGGATCGATAAGCGCGCTCAGCGGGCTCATCAAAGCTTCCGGGTTGACAGCAGAATATGTGCCTACCGGGTTTATGGACATGATGTTCATCGACCCCACGGACTTTGATCGTCAACACTATGACTTCGGGTTTGTGCGCAATGATTTTCTCGGTACTGTTCATACCCAGGTCTTTGATGTTTTGCCTAAAAAGAAAACCGGCACCGGACGCTTCAGCGGGCGCATTTGGATTGAAGATCAGGACGGCGCCGTCGTTCGTCTCAACGGCATCTTTACCGGTAACGACTATCTCGACCGCCCGCACTATTTTCACTACGACAGTTGGCGCGTTAACCTGCAGCCCGGTGTCTGGCTGCCGGCGGAGATCTATGTCGAAGAAACCCACCATAACCGTTTGGACGATGAACCAGAACTCAGGGCGCGGACCAGTTTCTGGGGATATTCGCTCAAGCTGCCTAGTCACGAAACACAAAACACGGCCATCCGCATTGACGATGTAACTGACCAGAGTGATGCGGCGGAGGATGTAAGTCCCCTGGAGGCAAGCCGGGCCTGGGTTGCGCAAGCAGAGGCGAATGTTCTCGACCGGTTGGTGCAGGCCGGGGTGCTCGCCCCGGCTGGGGACTTTGATAAAGTGCTGGAAACAGTTACGAATAATCTCATCATCGGAAATAACCTCAACTTGCCGGACGCGGTGCACTGCCGCGTTTTGCTGACCGCACCGCTCGAGTCGCTCGCCGTGGGCAACACGATCCTGCTCAGCAGAGGGCTGGTCGATGTATTGCCGTACGAGGAGGACCTGGCCGCTGTCCTCTCCTTCCAACTGGCCCACATCACCCTTGGGCACCACGTCGATACGCGGTACGCTTTCAACGACCGGCTGCTTTTCCCGGATGAAGTTACTTTTCAGAGAATTACCATGAACCACTCCGCGGCTGACGACGCCGTGGCAGCCAGCAAAGCGATCGAGTTCCTTCATCACTCCGTCTACCAGGATCGTCTTTCGAATGCGGGCCTGTTCTTCGCGCAACTTCAGAGCCGGTCGAGAGAGTTGAAGGCGTTGACTACACCGCGAATCGGGGATTCGCTGCTCAATGAAGATGGGATACCGTGGCTGATCGATCTAACCAGGGCTTCCCCCCGGCTGGAACTTCATGACCTCAACCAGGTTGCAGCGCTGCCGTTGGGCAGCCATCTGAAAGTAGATGCGTGGGATGATCGAGTATTTCAGCTCAAGTCCAGGCCGGTTGCATTATTGAATGTGCAGGACAAAATGCCCTTTGAGCTTACACCGGTATTGCTGCGATTGACCCGTTATAGCGAATCTGTCCCCGCGAGTGCGCAGGCCGCTTCGGAGAACGTGCCCTCAGTGAGAAGTCAATAGCAAAAAGTGAGGCGATGGTCTGCCAGGACTTTTGCGGCACAAAATATCACAACCAGCACCGTATCGGGAAAAAATCTTCCCCTCTTGCAAGCCTCTTGCGAAAAGATCACACTCTGTGACAATATACTCGCTGCAGCATCGCGAACGATCATTGCGCGCTTGACGTTTGAGGGGTTTGAAAACGATCTGGTCTGCGCGTCCGGGAAATTTGGAAAAGATACCATCCCGGTTTGCGGGTCGGCCCAGCAATTGCAACACTGGTTTTCTAGTTCTGCTAACCGAGCCGTTCGAATCGTCCGGAACTGCACACCAGCAGTTTCTGTCGTGTCCGATAAACTTCGTCGACAGCTCGAGGGCCTTTATCACCCTTCACGGTAGCGTGAGATAAATGGAGGCGAGAAGCTGGAGTCGTGGCTTACAGTCGCAAATTCCCCGAGCAGGATCGTGCCATTGAGACGGTCTTCAGCCTGATGCGGCAGCATCCTGAAGGTGTCACAGTCAATGAGCTGAATGAATTGATACGCGCGCATGAGGACAAGGTCCGGAGCGAAACTGCGTGGTTTCATTCGATCGATGTTTTGATTGACGAGGGCCGCGTCTACACCTGCGCCGAGTGGCGTGAGCGTGGCTATCTCGAAAGTCTTAAACTCTATGCGAAGTAGCGACCAGCCGACCAGCCTTCCAGCCTTATAGTGGGTGGCCCAGGTCTCGCTTTTGAGACCTGGGTTCTCCCCAATAAGACTGGTCTGGGTCGAGGCTAGTCACCTCCCGGCAAGTCGATTCCGGGAAAGATTTTGATCACCGCAGAGTCGTCTTCCCGGCCATAGCCGGCGCTTGCCGCCTGCAGAAACATCTGGTGGGCGGTGCTAGCCAGCGGTAAGGGAAACCTGCTCGCGCGCGCAGTGTCGAGCACCAGGCCGAGGTCCTTGACGAAGATCTCCACCGCGGAGAGCGGGGTATAGTCGCCGGCCAGTACGTGGGCCATCCGGTTCTCAAACATCCAGCTGTTGCCGGCGCTATGGGTGATGACCTCGTAGAGCTCCGCAGGGTCTACGCCTTGACGCAATCCCAGCGCCATGGCTTCCGCCGCCACGGCGATGTGTACCCCGGCCAGTAGCTGATTGATGATCTTGACTTTGCTGCCGTTCCCGGCCGCTGCGCCCAGCCGGTACACCTTCGCCGCCATTGCATCCAACGCTTCGCCTACCTTGCTGTAGGCATCGGGATGGCCGGAAGTCATCATGGTGATCTCTCCCTTGGCCGCTTTGGCTGCACCTCCTGAAATCGGTGCATCGAGGTAGAGGATATTTTTCTCGGCCAGTCGTTTTTCCAGAGCCATCGACCAGCCCGGATCGACGGTGGAGCACATCACGAAAACGCTTCCGGGTTTCATCGCTGCAGCCGCGCCGTCCGTTCCAAATAGAACCGCTTCGGTTTGGGCCGCGTTGACAACCACGCTGATCAGCACGTCGCAGGCCGCGGCCAACGCTGCCGGGCTGTTGCAGACCACTCCACCCTCTGCGGCAAATGTCTGCGCGACGTCCTGGCGAAGGTCGAATACGTGGACGTTATATCCTGCGCGCCGCAGCGACTTCGCCATCCCCAGGCCCATGGCTCCCAGGCCTACGACTCCGATTTTCTTCTCATTCATCTCAATCCCTCCTAATGAGGAAGGAACGCGTTTTTTGGGCTCTATCCCCACACTAAACGACGGGTGCGCCTTTGGGCTCTATCCCCACACTATTCGCCGGGTGGCCCATCCTTCGCGTTCTTTGCGAAGGGTGGGATGCTCAGCTCTCACCCTTCAAACTCCCACAATTACCTCGCCTGATCCTGAGCAACAAGTGTTGCGGAAGGTTTCAGAAACGGGGAAAGAATTCCTGCGATCGCCAGGTTGAGCGCCAGAGCTGGCAGGGCGGCATAGATGCCGTAAACGTGACCTAGAAGATGGAACGGGTAAACGGAGCTTCTCAGCCCCAGGGAAGCGGCCATGGTCGTGCCGGCCGCCATTCCTCCGATCAAGCCGCAGAGCAGCGCCTTGCTCGAAAAGAAGCGGCTGAAGAGGCCTCCCACCACCGCGGGGAAGAGCTGCAGAATCCATACTCCACCCAGCAGTTGCAGCTCGATGGCGAATTGCGCCCGCGCCAGCAGAACAAACGCCAGGGCGCCCAGCTTGATGGCGAGCGAGACCAGCTTTGCCGTCGCTGCTTCCTGGCCTCCCGTCATGGCGCCGGGGAAGAACGACCGATGGAGCAGCTCCCCGTAGATATTGCGGGTGAAGAGATTGGCAGTGGCAATCGACATGATGGCTGCCGGGACCAGGGCCCCGATCGCAATGGCGGCCAGGCAGAAGCCGGCAAACCAGGGGGGAAACACAGTCTTGAGCAGCGACGGCACGGCGCTGGACGAGTTGGCCGTGTGCACCCCCGCGGCAATCGCCATGTAGCCCAGCAGGGCGACTAAGCCGAGCAACAGATTGTAGGCCGGCAGCAGGGCGGTGTTGCGCCGAATCACGCGGTCACTGGCCGCGCTGAGCGCGCCGGTAATGGTGTGCGGGTAGAGCATCATGGCCATGGCCGAGCCAAGCGCGAGCGAGGAGTAGCTTAGGTACTGCGCCGGACGGAGGATGATCGAAGCCGGCGGCGTATGAAGGGCCAGGCTAGCGGAAGCAATTGAGAAGATATGGCGGTAGCCGCCAAGATGGGCGGGAAGGATCACCACCGTCGCCAGCACCATGATGTACAGCATCACGTCTTTCACGATGGCGATCAGCGCCGGCGCGCGCAAGCCGCTGGAATAGGTATAGGCCGCAAGGATGATGAAAGCAGCAATCAGCGGCCACTCTCCGCGAACGCCGAGGGCGGCGATCACCTCGCGCATGCCGACCAGCTGCAGTGCGATGTACGGCATGGTGGCGAGAATGCCGGTCAACGCGACGGCCACAGAAAGCCAGCGGCTTTGGTAGCGGCCCCGAACGTAGTCGGCCAGGGTAATGTAGCCGTTTCGGTGGCATATGCGCCAAAGAGGCGGCAGCACCATCATCATGACGGGAAAACTCATGATGCTGAATGGGAGGGCAAAGAAACCCAGGGCGCCGGCGCCGAACAGGGCAGCGGGTACCGCAATGACGGTGTAGGCCGTGTAGAGGTCGCCGCCGATCAAAAACCAGGTAATCAGGGTGCCGAATTGGCGCCCTGCCAGGCCCCACTCATCCAGACTGCCGAGATCCGACCGTCGCCAGCGGACCGCCCAGAAGCCGGCACCAGTTACCAGCAGAAAGCAGATACAGAAAACCGCGAGGGCAACGGGCTGAATGTGCGAAGCCATGCTGCGCTAGCGTAGCAGCGCACCGTTCGAACCAGTCCATTCATCCACCACTACGCCCAGGTCATTGAGAATCTGGATGATGGCCTCTACGTTGCGGCGGATGGCGACGCGCTGGGTTTTGGGCGCGGTAGGCGATTCTTCAATCGCCACCACCCGGCCGTAGGGCCACACCTCGGGCGAAAGAGAAGCAAGTGCCTGGGGCAAATCCGCCAGCCGCACGTCGACCTCTTGTTTGCGCGCTTTCACCGGACGCAACAGACCTCCAGCAGAGAAGGCATTCGGATCCTGGTCGCGATACAGGACGTTCAGCGTGACGGTTTGCGGATGCACCACAATAAATGGGTTCCCGTATGCCTCTTGGCTATGCACGTTGAGGTAGCGATTTTTCGAGGGCGGCGGAATTTGCTCCAGCTGCTGCCGGGCCTGGTCCATCTTGCTCTGTTGTGCCTGGCGAGCTTGCCGCACTTCTGCCCGGGAGGGCTGGGTACCCGGCGCTGTTCCCCGGCAGCCAGGCAATAGAGCGCAGCAGAGGGCCGTCGAAATCGCCAGGGCCTTTGCGCGCCGTTGGCTGCCTATCGCGAAACAAGAAGTCGGGGGATGCGGCTGAGCCACAAAATCAAGCATAGCAAGGGGAACACCAGATCGCGTCAAAGTGTGCGCAACCAGGTTGGTGAGGCTGGTTCATTTTCCGCTCCAATTCGGGGTGCGTTTCTCCAGGAAGGCCTGCGCACCTTCTCGCTTGTCGCTACTGGAGCAGCACAAGCCGAACAGCGAAGCTTCCAGCTCCAGGCCGCTGGCGAGAGGCAAATCGTAGCCTGCGTTGACTGCCCGGATCGAGTCGCGAATCGCCAGCGGCGCCATCCCGGCGATGGTCCGGGCGAGTTGCTCGGCGCGTCGCAACAGTTGATCCGATGGGACTACTTCATCCACCAGGCCCAGGCGTAGGGCCTCGTCGGCGCTGACCATTTCTGCGGTAAGGATCATCTTCAGTGCAGCCCCTTTGCCGATCAGGCGAGGCAGGCGCTGGGTTCCCCCATAGCCGGGGATAATGCCGATTTTCACCTCAGGTTGTCCCAGCCGGGCGTTCGTGCTGGCGATCCGCAGGGTGCAGGCCAATGCCAGTTCGCAGCCGCCACCGAGAGCAAAGCCGTTGATGCATGCGATGACTGGTTTGCCGCAGTTTTCAATGAGGTGGAAGATGCGTTGCCCGCGGGTAGCCAGTTGCTCCCCCTCGAGGGGTGTAAGGGGAGCCAGTTCGCTGATGTCGGCTCCGGCAACGAAGGCTTTCTCGCCCGCTCCCGTAAGCAGGACCGCGCGCACCTCGTCGTTCTGTCGAATGTCGAGGAAAACCTGTTCCAGCTCCGACATGCTTCGGTAATTGAGCGCGTTAAGTACCTTGGGCCGGTCGATGGTGACGATGGCGAGGGGAGGGCGTAGTTCCAAACGAATATTTTCCATGTCCATGCTGTTTCCGCTCCGCGCGGCGAAGCTGTGAGTCTAACAAAGCCGCCCCCTGCGGCGGGAGTGTCGACGACCCTGTGGATGAAAGTGACGCGGACGAATAATTGAGTGGGTGGCCCAGGTCTCGCTTTTGAGACCTGGGTCTTCCGGTCATCGTGACTTTTCAGGCGGCAGAAAAACTTCTGTTTTGTATCAGGGCACGACTACTTTAGTCGGGCCGTAAACGATTGAGAAACGACGGGCTTTAGCCCCTGAGCGACGCTCTTCATTGCCCGCTTCCGAATCTTTCCTCAGCCTGCAGCGCCCCTCCCGTCTCCGCCCTCCTTCCGGTGGTACTCTCAGAGAGATGATCAAAGGAATCACCATCGTACGACCGGCGGGTACGCCCGAGGCGTATGCCAAGCTGGCCGGCTTCTTCTCCGCCCTCGGCTTTGAGGCTGGGCGGGGATGGGAAGAAGAGCTAAGCCGCGGAGTTTCCTTTCTGGCGCCGTTGGGCAATCTGGAGTTTGCCCAGGGGATTGCGCCTGTTCCAGCGGAGATTATGGTCGAAGTGACTGGTCTCGACAGCGTTCAGTCCGTGGCCAGTGATTGGATGCAGCGCAACTGGGGCGACCAGGAAGCCCGGCAGCGATTGAGCGAGGTAAGTGAAACCCACTGGAACGCCCGACTGTTTACCGTAGAGCCGGCGCCCGGCCACTCCATCGCTTTCTGGGAGTGGGATGATCCTCACAAAGGCAAGCCACTCGCGGTAGCGGGCGACCTCAGCGCGCACGGAATGCGCTTTGCCATCGTCGTATCCCGCTGGAATGCGGTGATTACCGACCGCCTCTTGCAGGGAGCACTGGATGGCCTGTACCGCAGCGGCGCTGCGCGCCGCGATGTGCAGGTGATCCGGGTCCCGGGAGCTTGGGAAATCCCCTTGGCTGCGCGCAAGGCGGCGGTTCACGGGCAGGTCGACGCGGTGATTACCCTGGGCGTCTTGCTCCGTGGCGAAACTGCCCACTACGAAGCGATCTACAACGAAGTATCGCGGGGCATCGGCCAATCGCAGCAGGACACGGGCATCCCGCATGCCTTCGGAGTGCTGACCTGCGAGACCCTGGAGCAGGCGCTGAACCGCGCCGGGATCAAGGCTGGGAATAAAGGATTCGAGGCCGCCATCGCTGCGATCGAGATGGTCTCGCTGGACCGTAAGATGCAGACCCCATGAGCGCCACAGGTAAGCGGCGCAAGTCACGCGAGCTGGCCATGCAAATGCTCTTCCAGGCGGATGTCGGGAAACATACTCCTGACCAGGTGCGCCAAACCTTCTGGGCCTCCCGGGAAGATGAGGATCCCGAAACGCGCGGGTTTTCCGAGGACATCTTTCGCGTAGCAACTGCCCGCAACGAAGAGATCGACGAGCTGATCCAGTCTCATTCGGCCAATTGGCGTCTGAGCCGGATGCCCGCCGTCGACCGCAACGTGCTGCGGATGGCGGTTGCCGAACTACTGGGCTTCCCCGACACGCCGGTGGCCGTCGTGATCAATGAATCGCTCGAGATCGCCCGCCGTTACTCTGCCCCGGAATCGCTGCATTTCCTCAACGGCGTGCTGGATGCCGTCGCTAAGCAGAGAAAACCAGCAGCCCTGTCCTCTCCGGCGGTCCACAAGGAAGACGAGCGGGCCTAGGGACGTCGGCGCCTATCTATCTTTTCTTGCATATGGTTCCATAAAAAAGACATAGAGACATAAAGGGCATTGCACGTGGAGGTCGTCGACCGTAATGAGGGACTCGACCCGCGATGGTTCCTTGCAATCCCCGCAAACTACTGTGGAGGGACCTCCATCAGTAGCAGGGCGAGGAACTTGTGATTCCTGAATCTGCGACACATGGAAGGTACGCACCAACACCATAACTGGATTTGCCTTTACCGTTGATAGACCCCGCGCAGGCTTTTGCAGGCCTTCGGAGAAGCAGGCCGCGGGCAATTCGGGTAGACTCATACTCAGGTTCTCCTAGATAGGTTTGGCACAGGTTTCCGGGCTTTTTATGGCTCGCAGTCTCTCTATTGCCTTCTTTCAGGACTTCCTACCCAATAAGAAGACACGGAGAGACGACGCGAAATGGGACAATTCCTGCGGCAAGGAACAGCTTGATCAGGTCCCGTTCGTCTTTCGGGCCCCGAGTATTACTGTTGGTGCTTTGTTGGGTAGGCGTGTCCAGGGCGCAATCGACTCCCTCGGATCTTCCTGCAACACCGGTGCCTGCACTCTCTCAGCAGCAAAAGGCTGAACTGCAGCTCAAGCAGCAGGAGCAGCAGCGCATCGCGGGTGTGGTCCCAAATTTCAACGTCTCGTACAACAAGGATGCGGTTCCGCTGACGCGCAAGCAGAAGCTGCATCTAGCCTGGCGCACGGCCACTGACCCGGTCGCGTTTGGTATCGCCGGATTTGATGCTGGCCTCAGCCAGGCGGAGAATGATTTTGCAGGATACGGCCAGGGAGCGCAGGGCTATGCCAAGCGATTTGGCGCCTCCTACGCCGACAATTTCGACGGCACAATCTTGGGGAATGCCATCTTTCCTATCCTGCTAAAGCAGGACCCGCGCTACTTCCGGCGCGGAGAAGGGAGTTTTACCTCCCGCCTTTTCTATTCTCTTTCGACCACCGTCTGGTGCAAGAACGACAACGGGCATTGGGGTCCGAACTATTCGAATATGCTGGGCAACTTAGCAGCTGGAGGGATCTCGAACCTCTATTACCCGGCGTCGGATCGGGGTGCTGGGCTGACCTTTGAGCGCGGCTTCACGGTAACGGCCTACGGTGCATTCGGCGGGGTTTTCAATGAATTCTGGCCGGACGTCGCCCGCAAAATTTTCAAGGATAAAATGGCCAAGCTGCAGCCCCACGTTCCACCGCCCGCCATTCCCGTAGCCACGCAACCGCCCGATGTAGCCCGGTAGATAGGTACCGTGGTTTTCCTTGATCGCTGTCCCGGACCGTAACAGCCCTACCCTTTGTCATCCCGACCGAAGCGAACCAGGATTTCCTACTTCTCGCTGCTAGCGACGACCACGTGTGCGGGTCTCCATAAAGAGAGCCGCATGAAGATCCTCAAAGCCACGGGTCTCCACAGGAGGGATCTCTGTGTGGATGCTCTTTCTTGGAAATGTTTGAAAAAACTTCCCTCATTTCAAATCCATGACGACAATCCGTCCGTCTGATTGAAAACTCCCGCCCGTCGCGGTCTTAGCCGTCGTCAACGGGTTTGCCGGCAGCACATAAGCCGCACCTGCGATCACCCCAGCCCCAGCGAAACTCTGCTCCAGAAAATCGCGTTCCTGATCCACGTTGGCATCGATGTGATGAGTAATCCCGCCGTTCCGCTGGTCCTTTTCAAAGCCGTTATCGTGGGTAGCGGATCCCACCCAAAGCTGCTCCCCGCCCACGGTTTCGGTGGTCTTCCACACCCGCAGGTGATGGCGGATGGCAGCCACTGCGAGCGGATCGGCGCGGGCGAACGAAAGATCCTGCGACCGGCCGAACAGGTACAGAGTGCTCATCGGCATCTCTGTATAAGCCGCATGCGAGAGCGTCGACACCAGACCATGGACCACTGCGTCCTGGGTAGTTTTATCTACCTGCACCCAGCCGGCAGAGGTAAAGGCTTTGGTCACCTGGTCCTGGGTTCCGATCAGGGCGTAGTTCACCATGTCACCGGGATTGCCTTGCAAATCCCCCACCCGGCGCGGAATATTAGCGAACAGTTGCGGTGACAGAAGATGAGCCAGGTCTGGCGCGGAAACGGTCTTCTGCGCGGTCTCATGCGAAAGCTTCATGGTCACAGCGATGTCCCCGGTACCGGAGAGATCGGAGGTGAGGTTCAGGCGCAGGAACAAATGCCCGGTAGCCGAGACATCCATCTCCTTGCTGGCGCCGATGAGGAAGGGAACCGCCGCGGCTTCATTGCCTATGCGTCCGATCACGGCGCCGCTATTGGCAGAATTGAGCGGGTACTGACGGATCAGGTCTTTCCATCCCCGCGTCAGGCCATCGGGTGGGGAGGATCGTCCATCAGCCAGGGCAACATTGCCGCTGGCGGTGAAAGTAAGGTGGTCGCCGGGAGCGACCTCTACGCCGGTGTCGTTCCAGTCTCCGTTATCGATCTTGAAAGAGTAGGAGCCCTTGCGCGCCTTCATTACAGAAGCATCCGGGGTGGTGGATTGAATCACTTCCACAGCCGGATGGTTAGCCGTCGCGGGCGCCTGGGCCAATATCGGTGAGCTGAGCAACAGCAGGCTGCCGAAAATGGGGGCTATTAGTTTCATGCTCATAAGACGTCCAACCAAACGAAAAGAGATACCGGGGAAAAAGAGAAGGGCCCCAGCCAGGCTGACCGGGGCCCTTCGATTGTACTCAGTTGTTTAGTAGCGGTAGGTTTCTGGTTTGTAGGGGCCTTCCGGCGCCACGCCCAGGTAGTTTGCTTGCGCTGTTGTCAGCGTGGTCAGCTTCACGCCGATCTTCTCCAGGTGGAGACGCGCTACTTCTTCGTCGAGATACTTCGGGAGGGTATAAACGTCGACCTTATAGGTGTCTTTGTTCTTCCACAGGTCGAGTTGAGCCAGCGTCTGGTTTGCGAAGCTGTTGCTCATCACGAAGCTGGGGTGGCCGGTGGCGCAGCCCAGGTTCACCAGGCGGCCTTCGGCCAACACGAAAATGGCGTGGGCTGGTTTTCCCTTGGCTGCGGGGAAGTTGTACTGATCAACCTGGGGCTTGATGTTGACCTTCTCTACCCCGGGCGCACTGTTCAGCCGATCGATCTGGATTTCATTGTCGAAGTGGCCGATATTGCACACGATGGCCTGATCCTTCATCTGCGACATGTGCTCAAGCGTCAGCACATCCAGGTTGCCCGTGCAGGTGACATAGATATCGCCGCGTCCCAGGGTGTCTTCGACGGTGGTGACTTCAAAGCCTTCCATAGCCGCCTGCAGAGCATTGATGGGGTCGATCTCCGTGACCACTACCCGCGCACCCATACCGCGCAGTGAGTGGGCTGAACCCTTGCCTACATCGCCGTAGCCGCAGATCACGGCTACTTTGCCTGCCACCATCACGTCGGTTGCGCGCTTGATTCCGTCCGCCAGCGATTCACGGCAGCCGTAAAGATTATCGAATTTCGACTTGGTGACGGAGTCGTTGACGTTGATCGCGGGAACCAGGAGCTTGCCCTGTTCCTTCATTTTGTACAAGCGATGGACGCCGGTCGTGGTCTCTTCCGAAACGCCGCGCCACGCCTTGGCAACCTCATGCCAGTGCTTGGGATCTTCCTTGTGCATCTTCTTCAGCAGATCCTTGATGACCTGCTCTTCGTGGTTCGAAGAGGGAGTATTCACCCAGCCGTCGCCGTTTTCCAGCTCATACCCTTTGTGGATCAGCAGGGTCACATCGCCGCCGTCATCGACTACCAGCTGCGGACCCTTGCCCTCGCCGTGGTCGAGCGCCTGCGCGGTGCACCACCAGTACTCTTCGAGCGACTCGCCCTTCCAGGCAAACACCGGAACACCTGCGGCCGCGATCGCGGCTGCGGCGTGGTCCTGGGTCGAAAAGATATTGCAGCTGGCCCAGCGAACGCTCGCACCCAGTTCCACCAGGGTCTCAATCAGCACCGCGGTCTGGATGGTCATGTGCAGGGAACCGGTGATGCGTACGCCGGCAAGCGGCTTATCCTTGGCATATTTGCGCCGGATGGACATCAGTCCAGGCATTTCGTGTTCGGCAATGGAAATCTCTTTGCGACCCCAGTCGGCCAGGGAGAGGTCCGCCACCTTGTAAGACGGAGCGGCGGCGGTGCGGTCGATCGTTGCTGGTGACATGTTTATATCCTCATATATCGATACATCCAAATATATTGATACAATAGTCTGTAAGGGCTATGGCGTCAATCGTAAAATCTTTGCGGGTGTTGGGTGACACCAATCGTCTGCGCATGTTGTTACTCCTGTCACGCGAGGAACTGTCCGTCGCGGAACTGCAGGAGATTCTTGGCATGGGACAAAGCTCCATTTCGACTCACTTGGCGCAGCTCAAACACGCAGGCTTGGTGGAAGACCGGCGGACGGGCAAGAACATCTGGTACCGGTCGAAAGCCGGCGGGGAAGTGCTGTCCGGATTGTTGGGGATGTTGCAGCAGGCTCCGGACGAGATTCCCGAAGCCGCACACGACCAGGCGGCGCTCGACCTGGTGCTGCGTAAGCGGCAGGACAAAACCCGCGCATTCTTCGATGACATGGCTGGTCGGCTGGGGCGCGAGTATGTTCCCGGACGCTCCTGGAAGAGCATTGCGGAGGCCTTGTTATTGATGCTGCCCCCCATGGTGATCGCCGATTTAGGAGCGGGCGAAGGGGCTTTCTCGTTGCTGTTGGCGCAGCGCGCGCAGCAGGTGATTGCGGTCGACAATTCCGACAAGATGGTCGAGTTAGGCAGTCAGCTGGCGCAGAAGCAGGGGGTCGCGGCGCTCGAGTATCGCAAGGGGGATCTGGAAGCAGTGCCGATTGCGGATGGCACAGTGGACCTGGCCTTGTTCAGCCAGTCGCTGCACCACGCGCTCCATCCCGAGCGGGCGATTGCAGAAGCCTGGCGCATTTTGAAGCCGGGCGGCCGGATTGCGATCCTGGATCTCGTGCAGCACCGCTTTACCGAGGCGCGGGAGCTCTACGCGGACGTTTGGCTGGGGTTCAGTGAAGTGGAGTTGGAGTTGCTTTTAGGCAAATCCCGATTCGGGAATGTCCACACCGCCGTGGTGCATAAAGAAACAGAGGCGCCCTTTTTTCAGACAGTGCTGGCCACCGGCAACAAAGCCTCGGCATAACTCCCTGAACACCCATCGACGGGTGCCCCATCCTTCGCGTTTTTGCGAAGGGTGGGATAAACAAATCTCGCCCGGGTTTCTCAAGCCTGAGACCGCCGTTCCAGTTCAAGCAAAGCTTTCTTACGTTCTACCCCCCAACGATAGCCAGTCAGCGAGCCATCGCTACCAATGACCCGGTGGCACGGTACTGCGATGGCGACGGGGTTCGTGGCGCAAGCGCGGGCCACGGCGCGCACTGCAGACGGCTGGCCGATAGCTTCCGCTAATTGCGCGTAACTCCGCGTTTCACCGCGCGGAATCTGTCGCAGAGCCTGCCAGACACGCGCCTGGAAGGCGGTAGCGCGCACATCCAGTGGTATGTCGACGGTTGCCGGATGATCAGTCATGGCAGCCAGGATGGCCTCGATCTGCTTCTTCATCCCGCTTGCATCCCGAATGACGCTTGCCGCGCGAAACTCCTCCCTCAACGATCGCTCGAGATCCGCCGCATCTTCGCCTAGCATGACACTGCAGACTCCCCGCTCTGTCGCGGCCACCAGCAGAAGTCCCAGCTCGGACCGCGCGATCGCGAAGCGGATGGATTCGTTGACACCGTGATTGCGAAACCGCGTCGGGCTCATCCCTAAGTCGTCTGCCGCCTTTTCGTAAAAGCGGCTGGAGGAGGAATAGCCGGCCTGATAAATCGCTTCGGTGACGCTGGATCCAGGCTCAGCCAAACTGCGCCGCACGTCGCTCGAGCGCAGCTGCGCTTGGTACTCGCGCGGGCTCACACCCAATACGCGGGTGAACTTTCGCTGAATCGTGAATGGGCTGCTGTGGGCGATCCTGGCTAGATCTGCCAAGGGCACCACGCGGTCACGATGCGCAGCAAGATAATCGCAAAGCTTGGCCACGGTGGCTGCCTCCTCGTGGGTGCCCAGAGGAGCACAGCGCTTGCAGGCCCGGTAACCCGCGGCCAGCGCTGCCGCGGCCCGAGAAAAGAAACGTACATTGACTGCGACAGGCCGGCGGCTGGGGCAGGAGGGCCGGCAGAAGATGCCGGTGCTGGTGACCGCATAGACGAAATCGGCGCCCGCATCCCGCGCCAGGACTTGTTGCCACGCTTGCTTTGGATTGATGCTTGCCATGCAAGAATCATCAACCCAAAGCAGAACGCAAGGCTATCCGGATCTTGCCGGATAATTTTTCTACTTGGTGGCGCCTGCCGCTTCCTTGACTCCGGCTGCTTCTTTCAGGGCCTGCGCCTTATCGGTGGCTTCCCAGGTGAAGTCTTTATCGGCGCGCCCGAAATGACCGTACGCCGAGGTCTTGCGATAGATCGGGCGACGCAGGTTCAGGCTCTCGATGATGCCCTTGGGAGTCAGCTTGAAGTTGGCGCGAACGATTTTTTGCAAGGTCGCCGAGTCCACGGTCCCGGTGCCGAAGGTCTCTACCAGCACGCTGACCGGCTCTGCCACACCGATAGCATAGGCGAGCTGCACTTCGCAGCGCTTCGCCAGGCCGGCCGCCACGATGTTCTTGGCAATGTAGCGAGCCATGTACGCTGCGGACCTGTCCACTTTTGTCGGGTCCTTGCCACTGAAAGCGCCACCGCCGTGGCGTCCCATGCCGCCGTAGGTGTCGACGATGATTTTGCGTCCGGTGAGGCCCGTGTCTCCCATAGGGCCGCCGATCACGAATCGTCCCGTCGGATTGATGTGGTACTTGGTGTCGGCATCCAGCAGCTTGGAAGGTAGGGTGGCCTGGATCACATGCTTGAGAATATCGGCGCGAAGTTCTTCGGTAGAAATGGTCTCGGAGTGTTGCGTGGAAATGACGACCGCGTCCACGCGCACCGGGTTCATGTCCTTGTCGTATTCCACGGTGACCTGGCTTTTTCCATCCGGACGCAGATAGGAAAGCAGTCCGCTCTTGCGGACTTCCGTTAGTTTCTGGCTGAGCCTGTGGGCGAGAGCGATCGGGGTGGGCATCAGTTCGGGATTCTCGTTGCTTGCGTAGCCGAACATCATGCCTTGGTCGCCGGCTCCGCCGGTATCAACACCCATGGCGATATCGCCGGACTGCTTATTGATGCTGGAGATGACGGCGCAGGTATTGGAGTCGAACCCGTAAAGTGCGTTATCGTAGCCGATCGACGCGACCACTCCCCGTACCAGCGACTGGAAATCAACGTATGCCTTGGTGGTGATCTCACCCGCGATGACTACCAGGCCGGTGGCTGTGAGGGTTTCGGCGGCCACGCGGCTGAAGGGATCCTGTGCCAGACAAGCATCGAGAATCGCATCGGAGATCTGGTCGGCAATTTTATCCGGATGCCCTTCGGTGACCGACTCGGACGTAAACAAAAACCTATCGTGCTGTGGCAAAGCGGTTTCCTCCTACTTTTAGTTGCCCAGGCGGTATTTCATCAAAGTTTTACCTGCTATACGCCTCTTAAGACCGTATCAGAGGGGGGTCATGGAGGCAAAACTTTGCCAGACCGTGAGCGGGGTGTTTCCGGCCTTAGCAACTCCGTCCATCCAAGTCGCTGACCTTTCGAAAGGTAACCCCTCTCCCCTTGTCATCCCGGCCGGAGCTCCGAAGGAGCGTAGTGGATCTGCGGTTGCTGCTGCTTCGCGATGCCAGCGTTACGATCGCGTAAGGAAATCCGGTGGGAGAGGTACCGGTGAGCCCGTCGAAATGGTTGCCGTGGTGGTGTGGGTAACCGGCAGTGGGATGTTGAGGGTAATCTTCTTGTGCACGTAGCTCCACACAAACCAACTGAGTCCAGCTACCAGGAGCAGGAGAACGCCGATGCCCGCCCAGCGGAGACGTTGATCGGGACGTTTCCCTTTGTTCGACTCACCCCGCGTCTTACTGGCATTTTCCGCAAATCGGACCCAACTGTCCTCATCCGCGAGGGCCCCGGTCGGTTTGTGTGCGGAGAGATAGCGTCCGACCCACTCCTCCTGGTCCAGCCCGACGACGCGGGCATACTCGCGCACCATGCTCTTGTTGAAAACCCCACCTGGGAGTACGTCGAAGTGCTCCTGTTCGAGGGCCTGCAAGTGACGGTTGCTGATTTTAGTGACCTGGGTAATCGTATCCAGGGTGATGCCGCGGAACTCTCGCTCCTGCCGTAATGTATCGCCGAATTTGCCCATACGTGACACCCATCGGCTCGACGTACGCCGACAATTTCACCATAAGACGGACCTGTTTCCAGGTCAAAACAAATCCTGTAGCCCTTTAGTTTGTGCAGGCTACGGCATCTTCAAAGTTACTGGACGGCTGATTGCGGATCCGCCCTCCAAGCCTTCACCTATCCATCGACCTAATTTTGCTACACTCGGCTCTGTCAGGCGAATAGCATGAATAGGTTAGTCATTAGCAACCTGCTTCATCGGCCGCTGCGTTCGGGTATCAGCATCCTCGCAGTAGCGATTGAAGTGGCGATGATCCTCTCCATCGTGGGAATTATGGTGGGCCAGATCTCTGGCTCCCGTGCCCAGACCAGCGGCATTGGTGCTGACATCATCGTTCGCCCTCCAAACGCAAGCTTTATTGCCGGCGTGAGCGGTGCTCCGATCCCGGCCAAGGTAGCCGACGTTCTACGCAAGCTACCGCATGTCATGGTGGCTTCCCCGGCCATTCAGCAGATCTCTGTGAAGGCGTCGGTGGAAACGATTTGGGGCATTGATTACCCCAGTTTTAACGCCCTGCGCCCTTTCGTTTTCCTCTCCGGAAGCCCTTTCGAGGGACCCGACGATGTCATCGTGGACGATATCTTTGCCCGCACCGGCAAGCACTTTGCCGTCGGAGAGACGATTCAAGTGCTTGACCACCCATTCCGCATATCTGGAATCGTCGAGCACGGCAAGGGTGCACGCAAATATTTACCCATCCGGAGCCTTGGCGCGCTGTTAGGCGCGGAAAACAATGCTTCCCTGATCTTCTTGAAAAGCGACGACCCCAAGAACGAGAAGCTGATTGAGCAGGAGATCCATGCCCAGCCCGGTATGTCCGAATACCAGGTCGAGACGGTGGCCGAAGCGCTCTCGCAGATGACTCCGGAGCATCTTCCGGCCTTCAACGATGCGCTGCACGTGGTGATCGGCCTGGCGGTGGTGGTTGGCTTCCTCGTCATTTTCCAATCGATGTATACCGCTGTTCTGGAGCGGACGCGGGAGATTGGAATTCTCAAATCGTTGGGTGCTTCGCAGTTCTATATTGTTAACCTGGTGTTGCGGGAGACTGGCTTTTTGGCCATTGTTGGCATCGCGGTTGGGATTGGCTTTACCTTCGCATTGAAGGCGGTAATGGACAATCGTTTTCCGACCATTCCTTTTCCCATCAGTCCCGGTTGGATGATGTACGCCACACTGATTGCCTTCGGTGGAGCGCTGGTCGGAGCGAGTTACCCCGCCTTGAAAGCCGCGAAAAAAGATCCGATCGAAGCCTTGGCGTACGAATAGCTTTTTGCTCTCCATCCCCGCACCGATCGCCGGGTGCCCCACATCTCGCTCGTTTTTCGCGAGATGTGGGATACCACAAGCCTCCCCCTCAAGCCTGCTACGGGCCTACAGATCCATTCGGGTGCCCCATGTTCGCACCAGCGTACGTGGGTTAAGAAAGACGGGGCGACCCGGATTTCCTGCTAGAGGGCACTAGCAAGATCCACGTGTGCGGCTTTCATTAAGGAAAGCCGCATGAAGTTCCGCGAAGCCAACCAAGTTGACAGGAAATCCGGGGGAAGGCCCATCAAAGGTCTGTCTTTTCCTCTTTCTCCTACGCGCGTGCAGCAGACAACTGCTCAAGCACACCCTGGTGATTCCTTTCCCGGGCATAATCCGCGGGTGTTTTCCCTTGATTGCAAAGGCATGACGGATCTGCTCCTGCTTCGAGCAGAATCTCCGTCACCTCTACAAGCCCGGCGGCGGCCGCCTGGTGTAGCGGCGTGTAGCCTCCGGCCTGCTCCATGTTCACGTCCGCTCCCTGGGCGATGAGCAAACGCGTGGTCTCGATATTCTGACTTAAGGCGATGCAAGCATGCAGGGGCTGATTATGCATCGGGTTGCGGGAGAAGCGGTGGATATGCGCGCCGTGGCTCAGCAGCAGAGCGGTTGCCTCGTGACCGCCAAACGCGGCAGCCAGGTGAAGCGGTGCCCAGCCATCCGCTGAGCTGTCATGAACCAACATGGGCTCGTGCTGCAGCAGCAACTCGAGCCGGTGGCAGTCACCCAGCGCACAAGCCTCGAAAATATCCAGACTCTCCAGGTGACCGAGCAGGAAGTCTCTAATCAGGGGCTGGCGGTGGTAAATGCTCCACAAAAAAGCAGAGACGCCCTGGGCGTCTCTGCTGGTAATCAGCGATGGATCGTCTTTCGCGGCAGCGGCAACTTCCGCCGTTTGCCCGGTGCTGATCAGATGAAAGAAACGCTGGCTCACCGAGCCAGATTAGCATCTGAATCCGCTACTGCAGCGGCCAGAACAGCCTCCTTCGATCCTTTTTGCACAGAGCCTGGTTTGGTGCGGTTGGAGTAAATGCGGAAGGTGACCACCAGATCCACCACCACAGGTACGGGCTGACCATTCACCGTCGCCGGACGGAAGTGCGAATTCTTCACCGCTTCCACCGCCTTTTCGTCCAGCCCAAATCCAATTGGGCGGGAAATCGCGATCTGCCGCACAACTCCGGTGGAATCGACCACCGTCCGCAACAGCTCCATGCCGGCGATGCCGAATTGCTGGGCAAATTCATTGGAGCTCGGATCGATGCTATTGAGAACCTGGGGTGGCGTCACGCCGTCCCCTACCACCTTGATGCTGGCGTCGGCGGGCATGAACGGGCGGTGCTGGCTCTTGCTGGCAAAGTACTCCCGCCAGTAGTCGGGGAGATGAGACATCATGGCCTGATCGATGTCGTTGGCGAAGATGCTGTCCAGCGCCTTGTTCATGACCATGGCGCTATGTGCAGGAGAAACCGCTGCCAGGGCCTGGTTGGTCTCGACTGCAGCGGCCGAGGTTGCGGCCGGCACTGCGGGCTGCGATGCATCCGCAGACGCATCCCGGGTCTTCAGAGACTGGGCCGCCGCCAATTCCTGGGGCGTGGGCTCCTTCTTCTTCTTTTCCTTCTTCACTTTGGGAATAACGATGACTTCGCGCTCGATCGAAATATGCACCGGCTTTTTCGAAATCTTCACCCGGTCAAAGGATTTGCTGTCGTCCTCGTACGGCAAAGCGCCGAAAAAGTGCAATCCGTAGCGATCGGCCTCGATATCAAGCTTGTGCTTGGAAAGCTTCACTTTCTTCACTTCAAAGGCGGACAGGGTAAAGGAAGCGACGGTAGGCGATCCGTCAACCTTCCCGTTCATGTCGAAATTGAGATCGTCACCCAGGTAGGAGCCGCGCAGGAAAATCAGCTTGCCGTCGTAGCGTGCGCGCAGGGCATCTTCGGTGAGCGGAGCAGTTGACTTGAGCAAAGCTGCATCCGTCTGCGCAGCTGCGGCAGGAGCCACCACTCCGCTGGCGGCCGGCGTCTGCTGGCCGCTCGCGAGTGTGGTAAAAGTGCCGCAGAGTAATGCCGCGGTCATAAACGCCGAGACCTGCTTTTCAAACTTCATAGTTCTCCTTGCTCCAACCAACCTGTCAGCGACTACGACTGGTTCGTCAGAGTGCCTGCCGTGCGCATTCGCGGTTGCAAGCTGGTGGGTTGACCCTGCCGTAAATGCGGCAGCGGTTGCGCCTGGGCGTTTTCGGCCATCAGCATGATGACCAGGGCCAGCAACAAGCCGATGCGAATGAGTACTGCTACCAATGATTCAGAGGCACGTTGCGTCATGTGGGGGGAACCTCCGCTATCTTCCAAAGAGAGCGTATGTCGTCCGGAATGAAGGGGAAATGCCTCTTTTGTGCGCATCTCGTCACCCTCCCCCGGTTGACGCCCTTGCCCGATTGCGTTAGTCTGGTCTTCTTGCGCAGTGCCGCGTCCGGCCCTCTGTAGTCGCTGTCTGTTCCGAGAGAAGTGAAGTCCGGTAAGCCGCTTCATTTCAAACCGATCTGAGATTGAGCGAGCCCAGGTAGCCTGCCAGGAAAGCGAAGATTTTTAGTCTGATCTTCGCCACTCAAGCGATTTAAGAACCTTTCGTTTGCGGGAATGCAGTTGCCAGCCGCGAGGTTTTCCGCGGTGGTGCGTCATGCGCTCCAAAACAAATGGTTCCCTGGAGAACGAGTACGATGTCTACATATTTTCCGAGCTCGCACGATATCACCCGCAAATGGTTCGTGCTGGACGCCAGCGGCAAGACGTTGGGGCGTCTGGCCACCGAAGCCGCCAGCACCCTGGCGGGCAAGAAAAATCCCAAATACACGCCCTTCATCGACATGGGGGATCACGTCATCGTGGTCAACGCGGAGAAGATTGTGCTCACCGGCCTGAAGGGCCAGCAGAAGGTTTATCGCCGCTACACCGGGTTCCCCGGGGGACTGCGTGAAGAGTCTTTCGTTCGCCTGATGGCTCGCCGGCCGGAAAAAATTGTAGAAGATGCCATCAAGGGCATGCTGCCCAAGAGCAAGATGGGCCGGCAGATGGCAACCAAGCTCAAGGTCTACCGCGGCGATAAGCACCCACACCAGGCGCAGCAGCCTGAAGTGATGGAGTTGGCGGCCCGCTAAGCAGGACAGTAAAAGAACAGGATGGACGATCGGTAATGGCAGATTTAGTTCAGTACTACGGAACAGGGCGTCGTAAGGCCAGCGTGGCACGCGTTTTCTTGCGCCCTGGCAGCGGCAACTTCGTCGTCAATCAAAAACCCTTTGAGACTTATTTCGTTACCCATCAGCAGCGCGTTTCTGCCAAGCGGCCCTTGGAATTGGTCGAGCACGGCGGGACTTTCGATGTGCTGGCAACGGTGAAGGGTGGCGGGGTAAGCGCCCAGGCGGATGCGGTGAAGATGGGGATCGCGCGTGCGTTGCTCGAATTTAATCTTGAGCTGCGCAAGACCTTGAAGGCCGACGGCCTGCTGTCGCGAGATGCGCGCATTAAAGAACGTAAGAAGTACGGGCAGAAGGGTGCTCGTAAGCGATTCCAGTTCAGCAAGCGGTAGGACTTTAGTCGTGCCGCAAGTAGTTCAATCTTCCCCGCCTTGGCGGGCGAGGGAAATCAATTCCGGCCATGCCGGAATGCAACTCACGAGGAGGTAGTTTGGCCACAATCACAATGAAGGAGTTGCTCGAAGCTGGCGTTCACTTCGGGCATCAGACCAAGCGTTGGAATCCGCGGATGAAGGAATACATCTTCGGCGAACGCAACGGGATTTACATCATTGACCTGCAAAAGACCTTGAAGATGTTCAAGGAAGCAAGCAAGTTTGTCACTGATTTGACGGGGCAGGGCAAAGTCATCCTGTTTGTTGGCACCAAGCGGCAGGCTCAGGACGCGATCGCCGAGGAGGCGGGGCGCTGCGGCATGTTCTACATCAACCAGCGCTGGCTGGGTGGACTGCTGACCAACTGGATCACCGTCCAGAAATCCGTGAAACGCCTTCAGGAACTGGATGAAATGGCCACCGATGGCCGCTATGAGCTGCTGACCAAGAAGGAAGTCATCCGCCTGGAGCGGGAACGCAAGCACCTGCAGGCGAACCTGGCGGGCATCAAAAACATGCGCCGCTTGCCGGACGCGCTCTTTGTGGTCGATTCCAACAATGAAGCGATCGCGGTAAAAGAAGCCCGCAAGCTGGGCATTCCGGTGGTAGCAGTGGTGGATACCAACTGCGATCCTACGGTGGTCGACTACGTGATCCCAGGCAACGATGACGCGCTGCGCGCGATTCGTTTGTTTACTTCGAAGATCTCTGACTCTGTGGTCGAAGGAGTGCAGATGGCGGGCGAGAAGCGCGCCGGCGATGGTGGAGTGACTGCTGATGAGCAGCTCGAGGCTACCCCGGTGGAGCTGACCGGGCTTGAATCCGGCGCCGACGAACCCTCTGCTGATAATGAGGTCGTCGATCTGGAAGCTGCGCTGGGCGGAGGCATTCGCAAGGCTCCTGGCGTGATCGCTGTGGACGAGCCGGAAGTCGCCGAGCGGACGCTGTAAACCGTACTATTCAGGGCCTGTTAACAGGCCAGTAAAGGACTTGCAAGAGGATGTCGTCTGTGACTGAAAATATTTCTGCCGCCCAGGTTAAGGAGCTTCGTGAGAAGACCGGGGCGCCGATGATGGATTGCCGCAACGCGCTTGCGGAAGCCAAGGGGGACCTGGAGCAGGCGGTCGTAGTGCTACGCAAGAAGGGGATGGCTTCGGCGGCCAAGAAGGCGTCGCGGACTACGTCTGAGGGAGCTGTGGGCACTTATATTCACGCCGGAGGCAAGATCGGCGTTTTAATTGAAATCAACTGCGAAAGCGATTTTGTTGCCCGCACTGAGGACTTCCAGGAGCTTCTCAAGGACATTTCCATGCACATTGCGGCGACCGATCCCCGCTACATCCGGCGCGAGGATGTGACCAACGAGGATCTGGAGCGGGAAAAGGACATTTACCGTTCCCAGGCTGCTTCCACCGGGAAGCCTCCAGCGGTGATTGAGAAGATCGTGGAAGGCAAGATGAGCAAGTTTTACGAAGAGGTTTGCCTGCTCGATCAGCCTTTCATCAAAGACCAGTCGTTTGCTATCAAGGACTTGATTGCGCAGAAGATCGGCAAGCTGGGTGAGAACCTCAGTGTGCGCCGTTTTGCGCGGTTTAAGGTTGGCGATCCGGTCTGGACAGTAGCCCAGATCAAGCCAAACGCCGCAGAGTAACCGAATCCAAAGCTAATTAAAAGGGCCGGGAGTCATTCCCGGCCCTTTTAATTTGTCCGTGGGAGGGGCTTTTCAAACCCGGGTGAACGCTCCGGTACATAGATTCAGGGCTTTACAGGCTGCGGAAAAACGCTGGTCCGGGTGTAGCCGCGGACTTTAGTCCGGGGAAGCGGGTTTTCAAACCCGGGTGAACGCTCCGGTACATAGATTCAGGGCTTTACGGGCTGCGGAAAAACGCTGGTCCGGGTGTAGCCGCGGACTTTAGTCCGGGGAAGCGGGTTTTCAAACCCGGGTGAACGCTCCGGTACATAGATTCAGGGCTTTACGGGCTGCGGAAAAACGCTGGTCAGGGTGTAGCCGCGGACTTTAGTCCGGGGAAGCGGGTTTCCAAACCCGCTTAAACGTTGGGCAATAAAATTCGGGGCTTTAGCCCTGGTGGCGGAATTCGATCCTTCAAAGACAGTCATACCGCAAACGATTTGAGAATGGTTCGGCTCTAACTCGGTTATGGAAGGGCACGGCTTCAGCCGTGCCGCAATTGATACTGCCATAGACGGCTTTAGCCGCTGAGGTACGTTTTTTCCATCCTCTAAATCCGCTTATGCGCTGATAAGAAAAGAGGCTCATTGCCCACCGTGCGCGTCTCATATTTAGTACCGTCAGTGTTGTTGAAAATGGAGGGTAAATTGCCCCCCACCCGAGGGATAGCTGCCTGTCCTGGATGTGCGATACTTTGCTTGAATGTACAAGAGAGTCCTGCTCAAACTGTCGGGTGAAGCGCTGGCAGCCGACCGCGGCTTCGGAGTAGATGTCGCTAGGTTGCATGAGATTTCACTCGAGATTCTCGCAGTCAGGGATCTCGGTGTTGAAGTCGCCATTGTGGTGGGCGGAGGGAATTTCTTCCGCGGTGTTGCTGAACAGGCGCGCATGATGGACCGTGTTTCCGCGGACCACATGGGAATGCTGGCTACGGTGATCAATTCCCTTGCTCTGCAGGATGCTCTGGAGAAGTGCGAGGTACAAACCCGGGTCATGTCTGCGATCGAGATGAATCAAGTGGCTGAACCATACATCCGCAGGCGGGCCATTCGTCATCTAGAGAAAGGCCGCGTGGTCATTTTTGCTGCCGGTCTAGGCAACCCGTATTTTTCCACAGATACCGCGGCGTCGTTGAGGGCAATGGAAATCAAAGCAGACGTGCTGCTCAAGGCCACTAAAGTGGAAGGGATTTATGACGCCGACCCTGTTATCACCAAAGATGCAGTTAAATTTGAGCAAATTACCTACATGGAAATCCTCCGGCTGGGTCTAAAGGTTATGGACAGTACGGCGGTGAGCCTGTGCAAGGACAATAATTTGCCCATGATCATTTTCAATATGAACCGGCCGGGCAATATCTTGCGAGTGGTAAGCGGAGAGAAGGTCGGCTCCCTGGTGACAGCCTGACGCCACAGAGTACAGTCGCGGAGTTCCCTTCAACTCTACGGGCCCCAGCAAGACCGGCCCCCGCGGGGCCAATATTAGTTCGGCCGGTTTCGGCTCCCCGGCGGACGCAATTACCAGCCCTCACCGGCATTCGCTGCTTCGCCGCACTGAATCTTGTCTTCTTCCATTTTGCCGATCCCCACTCCTTCGGATCGGTTATCAGCCCGATCGTAAACGGCGGATATATCTCGGTCAGTTTCTTTCTTTTGCTGTCCGGCTTCATCCTCACCTACAACTATGCAGACCGAGCCCAGCGCGGGGCACTCACGGCGCGAAGTTTCTGGTCGGCCCGGTTCTCGCGGCTCTATCCGGTATATGCCTTCAGCCTCTTGTTATCAGTAGGCATGCTGATGCAGGAGATACAAGCCCACACCAAATTGGACTTTGGCCTGGGAGTGATTCTCACCCCCTTGCTGTTGCAGGGCTGGCACCCGGCGCTCACCACGTTCTGGAACACGCCGGCATGGACCATGTCCACCGAGGCGTTCTTTTATCTTTTGTTCCCCTGGCTGATTACGCGTCGCCGTCCCCGTCAGACACGGACAATTTTGGCGATTCTGTTCGCCATATGGCTCAGCGGGCTGGTGTTGCCCGGTCTCTACATGCACTTTAATCCGGATGGGGATGCTCATCCCGACCGTTATTCCGTTGGAATCTGGATGCGGGCCCTCAAATTCATGCCGTTACAGCATCTGCCATCGTTCCTGTTTGGCATGGGGCTGGGATTCTTGAACGAAAAAATTCGCCCGGAGAGCCGCAAGCGGTTCGCGATAGGCCTGCTTGCGTTTGCCGTGCTTTATCTGATTCTCTGTGTCGGCGACCGCTTGCCCTATGTCATGATGCACGATGGTCTGTTGATGCCGCTGTTCGCCGGCGTGATCCTGTGCCTGGCTGGACAAAATCCACTGGCGCGATTCTTTGGGTTGCTGCCCTTCATCGCCATTGGCGAGGCCAGCTATTGCCTGTACTTGCTGCACTTTAATCTCTGGACGCTGCTCCACGATTCGCATTTTCTGGAGAAGAGCGGCCTCATCGTTTTCGATCCATGGATCTCCTATTTGTTTTTGATCGTCGCTGCCCTGTTGACCAAGCGACTCATCGAACGGCCGGGAAGAAAGTGGATCAGCGGTCGTCTTCAACCGGCGCCCGCTCAATAGTGCAGGATTAAGTCGCAAGCGAAGGTCAACTGGCTCTGGTGTGTGCTGTTGTCATACGATTTCCGGTCCCAGGCGTGATCGAAGCGAAGTTCTGGCCGTATCTGCACCGTGGTCCCAACCCAGTGGCTCAGCATGAACGTGTTCTCGGTGTATTTCGTGTTGACCCCGGTCCGCTGTCCCTTCTTGTCGTTGAGCAGGTCGCTCCGAAATCCAACAAAGTCATGATCGGATAATTGCTTCAGGATGTAATTCACCGCGGCGTACTCGGGTGCGAAACAAGTCACCTGGCCAGGCTGACAGGTGGCACCGTAATTATTAGGCTGCGGCTTGAGCGGGCCTGAGACGCTGGGCACATCGCGCTGGTACATGACGTAAGCCTCAGTCGCCGCGTGCCAGGTCTTCGAAAACTTGTGGTACCACGTTGCATCGTATTGCTGCACATTGTTGTAGGCGTACTTGCCGTTGTTGATGCCATTCGCGCAGAGGTAAAAATTATCGTTCACGCTGGCCGTTGTGTAACTGGCGCAAGCCGTTGCCGAAGGCCGCGCATCGCTCGTCCAGAGGGCAACGTCGTGGCTCGCGGTAATGCCCGCCTGCACCAGCCATTTGTCGCTCAACTTTATGGTGGCCAGTATCCCTGTGTCGGTGAACGGATCAATCGTGTAGAGCAGGGAGTGGCTGAACATGTAGTTATTCGGCGTAAGCTGCGCCTCAATGCCGGGTATGGAGATGAAGCGGCCGGCCCGGATATTCATCCCCTGGGCGACATGGGGGACATAAATATCGACGTATTCAAGAACCGGGTCGAAACCGTATTGCCTGTTGTGCACCAGCAATTGACTGCTCAAGTACCCTTTGTCGGTGGTGAATCGGTAGTCGGTTCCAAAAAAAGAGGTCAGATGGTACCCGACATCCACACGCTCTCGTTGCACCGAGTCGGGCAGACGCTCGACATAAACAATAAACTGGTCCATTTCGACGCGGTTGGAGTAGATGTCATTGGACTCGGGATAGTTGCGGTGTGTCGAAGTGCTGAAGTTCACAGAAGGCTCGACCCATCCGTAAACCTTGGTGCGGCTGTTCGCCTTATTCCAGGCCGTCATCAGTGGGTAGCTATTCGTATCCGGTTCTCCGATAACCGGCGATCCTCCGTAGGACCAGTCGGAGTTGGGAAAGGGCGGGGATGGGAGCGGCGAGGGCAGCCCGCGCCGGGGTGGGGCCGGTCCGGTGGGTGCTGTGCCGTGCCAATCCTGGCGATAGAACTGGATCAGCCTCTGCAAGAAACTCTGAGGCTTCGCCGTCTGCTGCGGAGAGGGATTGTCCGGCAAGGGCGCAAAGGCCGCCAAAACGAGCGCTAAAAACAGAGGCAAAGGAAGACCATTGAATGTAGTTACTCCATCAACTTCGGTTCACCAGAAGCGATGAGAGAATCACTGTATCAGGAGCACTCTATTGTTTAGTTTAAAGACGGAGAAGCAGAAGGACGCTTCTCTTTTGGTTGTTCTGTTGATTGCTTCGATTATTTACTTTTCAAGCGTTTTTTCCCCGCCATCGCTGATGGACGACACAGATGCGGTTGAGGCGCAGATAGGCCGGAACATGTTGACGTCCGGAGATTATGTGACTGCCCGTCTGGATGGAGTGGTCTACCTGGAGAAGACCCCCCTGTCCTGGTGGCTCATGGACATTTTCTACAAGATATTCGGCTTCCGCGATTGGGCGGCTCGGCTTGCCACGGCCCTCAGTGCCATCGCGTTGGTATGGCTGACGGCAGCGTTCGCCAATTGGGCCTTTGGCAAACTGCCGGGGTTTTATGCCGGCCTGGTCATGGCAACATGCGTCGGTCTCTGGTTGTTTACCCGTATTCTCATCCCCGACGTCATGCTGGTCTTTGTGATCGCCCTGGCTATGTGGGCTTTTCTGCGTGTTTTCGATGAGGAAGAAAAGCATCCGGCAGCCTGGGCCTGGTTGTTCTATGTAAGTTTAGGGCTCGGATTAATGCTGAAGAGCCTGATCGGTGTGGTGTTCCCGATCGCGGCCGCCATCTTGTTCCTTCTCTTCACGCGGCAACTATTTTCATGGGCTACCTGGAAGCGGATGCGTCCCATTTCCGGAACCCTCATCGTGCTGCTGATCGCGGCTCCGTGGCACATATTGGCAACTCTGCGCAATCCGCCTTACTTCGCGTGGACGCTCAAGAGTATGCCCGGCCACTTTCACGGCTTTTTATGGTTCTTCTTCATCAATGAGCAGTTGCTGCGCTTTCTTAATATGCGCTATCCACGCGATTACGACACCGTGCCGCGGGTATGGTTCTGGCTCTTTCATTTGATTTGGCTTTTTCCCTGGAGCGTCTATCTGGCTGCGGTCGCCAGGCTCTCATTCAAACCACAGGATCGCGCGGGACGCACGCGGCTGCTAGCGCTGTGCTGGATCGGCTTTATTCTCGTGTTCTTTACCTTTTCTACAACCCAGGAATACTACTCGATGCCGGCCTACCCAGCGTTCGCGTTGCTGCTTGGCTGCGCGATGGCGGCAGAAGGTGTTTGGGTTCGTCGCGGAACACTTGCCTTGAGCATCGTCTCGGGGATTGCAGCTCTAGCTTGTTTTTCGATTCTGATTGCAGTGCGGCATGTGCCAACACCGGGCGACATCACCGCTGCGCTCTCCGTTCACCCGAACGCATATAAGTTGTCGTTGGGGCATATGGAGGATCTAACCATTGATTCATTTGCCTACTTGCGCTTGCCGCTGACTCTCGCTGGGATAGGATTTCTTCTCGGCTCTGTTGGCGCGATCAGAGTGAAGAAGGTTGACTCATCTTTTCGTTCTTACCTGGCCGCCGCACTGATGATGGTGATTTTTTTCCAGGCTGCGCGCCTGGCAATGATCAGGTTCGATCCGCTGCTCTCCTCACGAGACTTTGCTCGGCTGATTCTGAGCAGCCCGCCCGGAGAGATCATCCTCGATCACAACTACTACTGGTTTTCGTCTGTTCCGTTCTATACGGACCGGCCGGTGCTACTGCTGAATGGCCGATGGCAAAATCTCGAATACGGGTCCAACGCACCTAATACGCCGGATGTGTTTATCGATGACAACAGGCTCAAGAGGATGTGGTTTGACTCCCAACGCTATTACCTCATTGCCCGGGCGGACCAGCTTCCAAGGTTCGATCAGCTCTTTGGCTCGAACGGGTTCAAGATTATGGCTCGAACGGGAGTAAAAGTTTTGCTGACGAATATGCATTGACGAGGGTAGAAGGGGATGGCACGCCCCTCTTTACAAGTGAGAACGAACTAAGGATAGTCGGCGTGCCATATTCGCGTTCACTCGTTTTGCTTTTGTCACTTTGTGCGGCTGGTCAAGCCCAGATGACCGAGCATCTTCCGAAGAGCTTCCACGACGATGCTCTGAACATCACCTACTTCTACCCGGCTCACTTCGAAACTGTCACCGATCACCCGGGCGCCTCTGACACCTGTGCCAAGACAACGCTGATCGCCGACTCAGCCATCCCGGCCGGACCGTCTTCTTTTGTGCTCACCAGGATCGAACCTGTTTGCTCTGAGCTGATACACAAAGCCACGGGCCTTGGCCCCTACACTCGCGTGGAACTGCTGCGTCAGCTGAAGCAATTTGGCGAAGCCAGGATAAGCCACGAACCAACTCGCTACATCATCGATGGCCGTCCCGCCGCCATCACGGTCGGCTCGGTCTCCCGTGCGGGTAAGACGATCTACGCCGCCAAGGCCTGTGCGCTGAGCGACATTCCGGGTGCCGGTCGCAAAAAGTCTGATCACGCGGACATTGGCCATGTTCTTTGCTTCGACTTCAGCACAGAGAACAGCGATCTCATCAGCCTGATGTTCGCCTTCATCATTCAATTCGGCAGCGATCCGCCGGCGCCGTTGTTTCCGGGTAGCATACATCCCGGCTATTGGGCCACTGGGGGCAGAAAACCGAACTAGCATAGGACCTCAACCCCACTCTCCCTCAAACAAATAACGGGTGCCCCTCGATGCGGCTACCGCGGGTAAAAACATCTGTTCTTCCCGCGGTATCCGCTCCCATCCTTCGTGTTCTCTGCGAAGGGTGGGATAATCGGACGTACCTCGGGGACTGTAGCCGGCAAAAATAAACAGCCTAAATTGCTTGCTGGGAGGCTTCTAAGCCTGTAACGTACCCCTTAGAAGATGATTTCGGCAGGAGCCCGCTGATCGCGCGGCTGTTCCTAGCCGGGGGAGTTTCCGTTTGTTTAACGGACTAAGCGCGAGCGAAGGACAGTTTTACCGCTGTCCGGTGGCACACCCGATCCCTGTCTAAAATCAGCTAGATACACCGTCCCGCCGCAGCGGGATTTTTTATTGTGCCCGGCGCACCAGAAAACCTTTGTCCTGAAACCGTAGTCGCGCAAAGAGCCACTCTTCCTGGAAGGGCACGGGTTCACCGTACCGAAAGACCTTTTCCTTCCACGGTAGTTGCGCAAAGAGCCACTCTTGCTGGAAGGGCACGGGTTCACCGCGCCGAAAGACCTTTTCCTTCCACGGTAGTTGCGCAAAGAGCCACTCTTGCTGGAAGGGCACGGGTTCACCCGTGCCGAAAGACCTTTTCCTTCCACGGTAGTTGCGCAAAGAGCCACTCTTGCTGGAAGGGCACGGGTTCACCGTGCCGAAAGACCTTTTCCTTCCACGGTAGTTGCGCAAAGAGCCACTCTTGCTGGAAGGGCACGGGTTCACCCGTGCCGTAAAACACGCCATAGATGAGGGCTTTAGCCCCTGAGGTACGTTCGAAAGTTTCAATCTCTACGCAATGTCCTCGACGACCGAGGCCATCGCAACTCACTGATAAGGAGCAACAATGCCCAAAAACAACGTGACCGACCCCATCACAGATCAGGAAATAGCCTTTGCCCGCCTGGTCCTCTCTGGAACTATGACCGACCGTCGTGCCGCAGAAGCCGTCGGTCTCAACCCCGACACCGCCGCCTACACCAAATCCAAGCCTCGTGTCCGCGCCTACATGCTTGAGCCTCGGGCCACCGGGCAGCAACGGCTCGTCGAACAGGATACCGAAGAACTCTGCCGCTTCAACCAGAGCCGCGACCGAGTCCTGGCCCGTCTATGGGAAATCGCCGACCTGGGCCCCGAAATGACCCGTAACGGCATGTCCGCCCAGGTGAAAGCCCTCGCCATGATCATCGCAATCGAAGGCTTGATACCGGACCGCCGCGCCGTCTCCGCTCCGAACAAACCCGCCTCGTTGCCTGTAACCCCGCCATTCTATGTCTCCGAATGGATGCGTGCCCAGCAGAACGGAGAATCCGTGAACCCCCAGCTGCCCCACGAAGAAGTCGCTCCAGAGCCACAATCCGCTCCCTCTCCTGACCCCGCTCCAATAGAAGAATTGTCATCGTCCCGGCCGGTAGTGGAGGGACCTGCGGTTCACGCCCCCCTGAACGCCTTGCAAACGCCCCCTTCGCAATCGGCCTCATCGGTGCCCCGTGTCCCCATGGCCGATTACGTTGCTCCCGACACCAGGCGCCCCTTCTCCATCGACAGGAACCGCTTTGGCGGCCGCCGCTGACCTCCGCACTGGCTCCTTATGCCACAAAAGGCCCAAAAACATCAAATTTTATCGAATTTTACAAAACGACACCCAGACCGGCGCCGGGAAGGGGGTTACTGTTTTGCGCTACGAGTAAATTTCCGAATCAGAAATTCCTGGAGCAGGTTGGTCACAGCCGAAGACCCGATCCCGATTGCCGTGTTCTCAAATGTCATTCCGAGAGCATTCCTGTTAGCCGGCGGATAGTAGAGATTCGAGATGCCGCCTGCCGCCAGTCCACCCAGAAGACCAGAATAGTTGTACTGCCAGTGTCCGTTATCCCCTTTGCAAATGACGGACATGCCCATGGCATACAACGCCCTTTGCTTGATGGTGCCGTTCCCTTTATAGAAATATCTGGGGTCCTGTTTAAACAGCGATGGAAGCACAGCGCTTCCCAGCAACGTATCAACGGAACCCGTTCCGTAGGAAGCGGCAAAGCGCTTCGCGTACCCCTGAGAACCAGGGCCGTATCCTTTCAGACCGCCCGTCCCCTGCTGGATTCCAGAGGAGAACAAATCCATACCGATCGTCTCAGGATCGATCAGTGTTCTGAAAGCAAGTTCGTACTTCTGCTTAGCATTTAAAGGAACCGGGTTGGGATCGTAGGTGACGTAGAAGTTCGGGATCACTCCCATGATCCGCTGTTTCTCTTCCGTCTTCACTTGCTCTTCCGCCAATTCCTCCTTGGTCACACTCACTCGGACTTCCACGGTTGCATTTTGAATTGTTAGCGAAAGCCTACCCAGATCGAGAGGTTGATTGCTGCCAAGCTCACCATGAACAGTCGTTGTAGCAAATCCAGGCGCGCTGACCTGAAGGTCGAAGGTACCCGCATCCGCGGCAATGGTAAAGGATCCGTTCTTATCGGCCAGCACCGGTTGCGGGTTCTCCCCTGCAGGTTCGATCAACGTGATGGTCGCCCCTGGAACCGGATCCCCCCTCGGATCCGTGACAACTCCTGTTACTGAGCTTGACCTCCTTTCCGTCTCGAGGCCTCTCGACACGGTCTGGCCTGAAGCCGTTGCAATAAGGGCAACGCTAAAAATCGATAGAAGTATCCCTGGCTGCTTTCCAATCTTCATGAATCTTCGCAATCCTCTTGTGTGCAGGACGGTTTTCTCAAGTCAGAGTGAGTCCGCTAGGGCAATGCAAGTTCCGCAATCTCTTCTCTCGTCCGAGCCCGCACGCGGATTTGGACCCGGAACCGCGTGACCGCAAAGCTTGCCAGGATCACCAGAAGAGGATCGACAGGATGGCGGAATCCGGGATCGAGATGGCTTAGATAATAGGGCACTGGAAACGAAAACAGGACCAGGAGATAGAGCCTTGCCGTCGTACCTCGACCCTCGCGAAACATGTAATACAGACCAGCAAGCGAAAGCAACGAAAGTAAGCTGAGAAAGCAGATGTTCTCAGGATCAAACGGCTCCTGGCGCAAGTAGTTGCGGTTAAAGCTCCAGAATCCTGTCCACATAAAGATCGCATGGCGCAGTGAGCGCAACGCGTACGTCCCAGGATGGGTCGCGATGTAAGCAATCGCTCGGTCGTGTTTGGCGGCCATATAACGCAACTCGCCGAGCTGTTCGTACTGCGCATTGTCCCGCGCGCTCCCCGAAGGATGTTCATCACCGTCCCACCAGTGCAGACTGTTGTTTACATTGCCAACGCAGACTTCCATCCAGAAGCCGTCTTTGAAAACCACCGGTTGGTGAAGCACGCGTTCATTGCGTAGGGTCCAGGGCAGAATCGTCACCACCATTGCTATTAATCCGGTGCTGGTCGCCGCCCGGGCGCGTTTGCGCTTACGGCTCAACTGGACCCAAAGCCAGCTACCGATAAACGGTGCGACCCCGATCATTACAGGGTTGGTTAATGCCGCAAAACCGAGAAGCACCCCAAAACCTGCCCACACGCTCAGGCGGTCTGTGGACGCAAGCGAGAGAACCAGCAGGAAAATAACCGCAAGCAGCAGCGCAACAAAGGAGTGGTACCACATCGTCGTCGCTGACAGGTCAATTGCGTATGGAAAGAAAGCCCATACCCAGGCCGCAACTCTAGCCGTTCGCAAATCCAAGGTTTTTCGCGCAATGAGAAAGATCGGAACCGACGTGACCGCCGAGAAGAAGGTGTTGACGGCCAGGAACACCAGCGCCGAGGCTTTCGTATACACGCCAAAAGTGGTAAAGATGCCGGCTAAGAGGTACGGATAGACGGGTGTGAGCAGGGCAGTCGGCCCGGTGTGGGCCCAGTAAGGGTCGGAAAATCCCCCTCCCAGGGCAATGGAACGTGCGACTCGCCCGATCTCGTATGCAAATTCCCAGTGATCCCGTGCCGGAGCGAGAAATCCTTTGTAAACTAGGGCCACTAAGATCAGGCGCACAGACCACCCCGTCAGGACTGCGCAGAACAGCCATGCAAAGTGCTTTTTCAGAAAATTGAGAGGGAAACGAGCAGAAGAAACGGGGGAAACCAACAACGATGGTGTCAAGGCAAGCTCCCAAAAAGAAATTGCTATTTGTGAAGAGCAGTGCGGTCGCTGAATTTACCCCCGAATTCCGAACGTTTTTGCTTGTGAAAACTGAAGGAAAAATAGTCGGATCCCGGGGGTAGATTTGCCCGCGATCGCACTCTTTAGGGGTGAATGGAGCAGCGTAAATTAAAGCGGCGTGAGGTTCCGGCGGTTCCCACCCCGGTTGACCAGCTCTTGGCCAGCCGTTATGGCCAACTGCTGCAATGGGGCGCGGTGCTTACCCGCGGCGATGCGGGTAAGACGGAAGAAATCGTTCAGGAGCTCTGCCTCTACTTCACCCTCACCCAGCCGGACCTGACGACTGTAGTCAATCTCGACGGCTACCTATACACGTCGCTGCGGCACATCTACCTCTCGGCTCTCGCCCGCTCTTCGCGAGAGGCTCTGCGCTTCGTCAGCATGGCGGAATTCGATTCATTTGATTCGGCGCTGAGAGCTAACTCGTCAGCCGATCCGCTGCAAAAGCAAAACGATCTGCGCCGCATCTGCAGTTACACCGTCTGGCGCAAGGAGTCCTCCAAGAGTGCGAGCTATTTCATCCTGCATTTTTTCCACGGCTACGCGCGGCGCGAAATTGCAGAGATGGCATGCCTGCCCATCGCTGCCATCTACAACAAGCTTAAGGTCGCCCGTTCCGAGGTAGTGTCGTACCTGGAAACACCGGGCAAGCTGCGCATCGTGAACCGCGATCTTCCACCCCAGCCCAGGCTGTCCTGGAGCTTGTTGTCGCCGCCGGAGCTTTTCAACGAAATACGGAAGTCGATTCTACAGTCGCGCGCAGGCGTTTGCCTTCAGGAGGAGCAGCTGCTTGCCCATTATCGGGCGGCTTCGCCTAAACCGGTCTCCTGTTCTTTGTTGGCGCACATCGTAAGCTGTGAGCGGTGCCTCGCGGTTGTCGATCGTCACTTCCGGCGTCCCACCCTCAAGGACCGCGAACCGCTGGACTGCTTCGGCACTTCTGGGGATGGAAGCAACAGCAGTTCAGAAGGGTCCTCCGGAATAAGCAACAAAGCCCAAAAAGAAATGCTGGGGGTTCGAAGGCGCTGGGACAAGGTGCGTGAACATCGTCCCAGAACGCTTTCCATTGCGGTGAACGGCCACATCATCGCTTTCCACGATGTGCTCGCAGAACATAGCAAGCTCTCGGCCCGAATCGAGCACCCGGAGGATGTAGAGTTCGTCGAGGTCTTCAGTGAGCAGGATGTACGCTTCGCTCTTCTCTCCATCGGCGAGCTTCCGCCAGAGGGTGCACCAGTGCGCACGCAGCGGGTTGAGCTCAGCGACGATCGCTGGCTCGAACTGAGCCTCGCCTTCGACGGTCAGGGCCTGAATGGGCAGGTTGCCTACTTCGATCCAGCGTTGGCCAGCGTGGCCATGGAAGAAGAAGTCGAGGAACCGGCCTCACCTGCAGCGAACGCCCCGCCAAACCGCCTAAGGCTGAATACGCTCGTGGCTGCTTTCCGCTGGCTGTTGGCCGCGATGACTCCGTCGTCTGCCTTCGCCTGGACCCTGATCCTTGCCATTATCTTCGGCAGCGCGGGATACTTCGCCTTCCGTCACCAAACGAAGTCTACTGTTGCCGTGAAGATGCTGGACGAGTCGGTCAGGACAGAGGCTGAGGCTCTGCGCGGCGAGACCGAGCATCAGACGCTGCGCCTGGAGGAGATCTCTTCGAACGGGAAGGTACTTGGGCAGGGAACAGTCGATCTCTGGAAAGACGGTAACGGAGACAGATACCTGCGCCGCCTCTATGACGCACAGCATCGGATGGTCGCCGCTGAGTGGCGGAACAAGAGCGGTGAACATAGCTCGCGTCACCCGAATCGTCCCCTGGTCATGGGCGAGTTCTGGGACCAGGACTTATCCGCCCATGCCTTCAGTACCCTTGCCGGGCAGAATGTTCGCATGCATCCTGTCAAGGAAGGTTACGAGTTGATGACCGACGGTCCCATCGAGGGTCATCCACAATTGTTGTCGGCAGCGTTGGTCCTCACTCGCCGGCTCCAACCCGTCAGGGTGACCCTGCATGTTCGCGCCGGGAACAATATTCACGAGCTTCATTTTGTGCAAGCCAGCTATGAACGCAAGCCCAGTGCGTCGGTCCCCGATTCGACGTTTGATCCCGCATCGTACGGCGGCGCGCGCGAGTTTCATTCGCTGGAGATGCATCCACCCAATATTCCCGTTGCAGACGACACCGTGCCTCTGCTGGCAGAATTGCAAATCGCGGTTCTCTATCAACTCAATCTCCTGGGCGCTGACACCGCGGAGCCCATTGAAATCAAAAGATCCGGCGACGGAACCCTTCAGGTATCTGGTGCAATCTCCGACAACACGTTGAGAGCCCGGATCGCTGCCCGGCTGGGCGCGTTGCCCAACCATCGCCTTCTCGACCTTAAGCTTTTCTCTCCGCATGAACTTCGGATGCACGCCTCACACACTCCGAAAAGCGCGGCGATCCGGGTGTATGAAATCGACCAATCGAAATCTGCAGCGGACGCGCTGCTACGCCAACACTTTCAAGCGAAAGGGCTCTCCGGCGAGCAGTTAGCGGGAGCTGTGGTTACGTTCTCGCATAACGCCCTGGAGCACGGTCAGCGTGCTTTGCAACATGCTTATGCTCTGGATCGGCTAGGCAGAGCGCTTTCTACTTCCGAGTTGCAATCGGTCAGCTTAACTTCACAGCAGCAATGGACAGAGATGGTGCATCAGCACGCGTCCGATCTGGAGCAACAACTCGTGGGCCTGCACGACCAATTGGGCGAACTCTCGGCCTCGGCCACAGCGCTGCCGAACGCAGATGCCGGATCGGTTCCGATCGCGAACCCCCTGCAGTTCAGCCAGGCCTCCAACCGGCTCTTGCAGCAGGTTCAGGAATTAAATCGCCGTATCAGTAACCTTTTTGCGCCCGGCACGTCCAGTGAAGACCAAACCAGTCAGGACGACTCTGTAGACGCGATCATCAAGGTCATTCCAGTGCAACAAGCCAGGGGAATCAACTCGTTCGCCACGGAATTGAGTTCTTCTCGAACGGCGCCAGCCATCGAGCAACCGAGCAATGGGCCGAACCGTGGGGATGGGCAACAATCCCCTCCCGAACCACGATGAATCGCATCGTCACGGTGTTGGACAGGTTCCGATTCATCCGCGCCCTGATATTTTTTCTGGCTTCCTGTTTCGGAATTCGTAGTACTGCGCAGGTAAGTACCGCTACGGTGGCGGGCCTGGTTCAGGATTCGACCAAGGCCAGTATTGCCGGTGCGAGCGTCAAGCTGATCAATACCCAGACAGGAGCCGAGAACGGCACAACAACGAGCCATGACGGCTCGTTTGTACTTCCCGGCGTTATTCCGGGTGCTTACACGTTGCAGTTTGAGCGCCAGGGTTTTGCTACCACGCAGCTCCGCGGAATCATGCTGAATGTCGGCGACAACAGGACACTGTTGGTACGTATGAAGGTGGGACCCGTGGCTGAGTCCGTCACCGTCGATGCCAGTGGCCTCACTCTGAACAGCACGGACGGCGCAGTGAGCACAGTCGTCGACCGCAAGCTAGCCGAAGCAGTTCCGCTCAACGGCACAAGTTTCCAGGATTTGATCTCCATGACCCCGGGCATCGTAACCCAAAGTCCCCAGGCGGCCGGCCAACGCTCCGAGACGCAGGGAGACTTCAGTGTGAACGGACAAAGACCGGAGTCCAATTCATTCTTTGTAGACGGAATCGCCGCGGATTCCAACGGAGGAGTGACCTCCGGCCACTCTCGTACCGTGAGCACCGGGTCTGCTGCAGGGGCGACTGCGCTGGGTACCACGCAGAGCCTGGTCTCGATAGAAGCTCTGCAGGAGTTTCGCGTGCTGACTTCCAGCTATTCCGCGGAATATGGACGAACGCCGGGCGGCCAATTCACTTTTCTCACCCGTTCAGGAGCCAACGATCGCCACGGCAGCCTCTTTTTTAACTTTCGCAACAACACCTTTGATGCGATTGACTGGTTTGCAGAACATGCTGGCCCTGCCCTCATTCGCGGCGCCGGAACACCATACACTCAAAACGATTTTGGAGGTACATTCGGCGCTCCAGTCATTTTGCCCGGCGGCTACAACGGCCGGGATAAGACGTTCTTCTTTTTATCGTATGAGGGTCTTTATTTTCCGCAGCCGACGCCCCAAACTTATCCATACACTTTAGGTCTCGACTATTTCACCCAGCCTCCTCCACCCGTCCTTTATCCGGTCATAGATTGTTTTCCTGGAGCAGAGGCCTCGATTTATGACAACTCAGGCAATCTGACCGGATTGGGAAGCACTTTTATATCGCCGTTCGCGCTTCCAGCCCATTTAAATTCCACGAGTCTTCGCGTGGATCATACCTTTTCCCGGAAATTTGCCACCTTCTTTCGCTTTGGAAACGCACCCAGTAATAGCCAAACGGAGCAGCTTTATTCACTCAGTAAGAATCAGATCGGAAATCGCACATTCTCTCTTGGAGCTAATAGTCAGCTCTCTGCGAATATCAACAACGAACTCAGGTTAGGATTCGTTGATAACGGCTCCAGCGTGCAGTCCGAAACATCTCCCTATTACTACTTTCAACCGAGTGGGCTGAACCAGGCTCTCGGCATTCCCAGCTCGTATAACTCGGTAAGTAGCGAAGCCTACGTTCACATCGTGGGCGTCGGTGACACTGAAAGCAACACCAACACTGCCTACGGTTCTCTCCATCAATGGAATCTCCGCGACAACTTCAATGTGCAGGCCGGCAGGCACCTGTTAAAACTGGGGATGGATGAACGCCGGATCGCGTCCAATCTGCACCCCGCGGCACTCTCGGTACAAGCGGATTTCCTCGACCTGAACTCTATCTTGAACAACGCGGTATCAGCCCTCGTCGTTACCGCGACCAACCCCGCAAACCCGGTTCTCAATCAGTTTTCTTTATTTGCGCAGGACGACTGGAAAATGTCTAAAGCACTTAGCCTGTCCCTCGGGCTGCGTTGGGATCTGGCTCCGCCGCCAAAGGGAGAAGATGGGCAGGATGCCTATACCATTCTCGGCGATGTCAACACTCCCGCCAGCCTGAGGGTAGCGCCGAGGGGTACGCCGCTTTGGCACACGGGATGGTACAACCTCGCTCCCCGTGCCGGCGTAGCCTGGGCGGAAAACAGCGAACCGGGCAGGGAATTGATCGTGCGCGCCGGCGGCGGGGTCTTCTTTGATACCAGCAACCAACCGGCACTGCGCGCTTTCAGCGGCCTCGGTTTCGCAAACTCGATTCATTTTGCCGGCCAGCCGTTGCCGGTCACGCCGGCGGAACTTAACGTACCCCCGCCGGGTAGCTCTCCTTACGGCGGCACGAATGCATTTGCTTTTCCCACCCATCTTCAACTTCCCTACAGTTGGCAATGGGACTTTGCGGTTGAGAAGGCTCTTGGCAGGAGCCAGACGTTGACGGCATCCTATGTGGGTGCGAGCGGCCAACGCCTGCTGGAAGAGCAACGCAGAAACGTTAACCAGGCGAACCCAAATTTTGGCGACATTACCTTCTATCCGCCTGGGCTCACTTCAAGCTATCAAGCCATGCAATTGAAATTTCAGCGCTCGCTGGTGCAGGGAGTGCAGACGCTGGTGTCTTATACCTGGGCGCACGCGCTCGATTATGGCTCGACCGACCCTGCTTTTCCTTTGATTCATGGAAACTCCGACCTCGACGTGCGTCATAACGTCGAAGCCGCGGTCTCCTGGGATGTGCCCAGGCCCTCAGGAAGCTATCGCAAAAGAAATCTATTGGGAGGTTGGAGAATCGATGGCCGGGTGCTGGCCAGAACAGGTTTTCCGGTCGACCTTGGCGGTAACTTCTTCCTCGACACGATTACCGGCAACACCTACGCGAGCGGTGTGGACTTCACTCCTCAACAGCCGCTGTATCTCTACGGTTCTGGATTTCCCGGGGGCCGCATCTTCAACGGCGGCGCCAACGCGGCCAATCCAGCCTTTAGCGTGCCGCAAGGGGATGCCCAGGGAAACGCGCCGCGCAACTTTGTTCGAGGCTTCGGTGCTTTCCAGGCGAACGCTGGTGTCCGAAGAGCGTTCCAGCTCCACGACTCGCTTAATTTCCAGATTGGTATGGAGATGTTCAATGTAACCAATCATCCAAATTTCGGCTACATCGATCCTTACGTGCCCGATTTGCTGTTCGGGCAACCGACCAAGCTTTTGAATCAAAGCTTCGGACCCACCGGTTCTGTTTATCAACAGGGTGGGCCACGTTCGATGCAGATCTCACTGCACCTCACCTTCTAAATCTGGCTTGGGCGGGATCCGGCACATGACGCCGATCGGAAGAAGCTAGTGTAGTGCGTCACTCAAGTGGTCATTATTCGAAATAGGTTTTCGCTTCGTTTTTCGCGGGGACAGGCTGCGGAAAAAGTCGGGTTAGCCGTTTGCGATGGAATTCTTGTGCCGTCCCTTCGGGACTCGCCTCATAAACCTAATCCTACCGGGCACTCACGTGCCGGGCTACAGGTTGTTCCGTCCCTGCGGGACTGGCTTCGTTGCCCGGCCTGATTTACTCAACTTCATGCGCTTCCTTGTTCAAGAGGCTGTCAAGCGCAGGAGGACTCTGCCCTGATACAAGACAGAGCTTTTTCCGTAGCCCGTAAAGTTATCCCACGAGCAAGATTGAGTTCTCACGCAGGCTTTTGCCCCAACCGCATCCTTTCCAAAACCTGTTGTGGGGATCGAAGGAACTCAGACACTGCAACGAAGCCAGTCCCGCAGGGACGGAACAACCTGTAGCCCGGCACGTGAGTGCCGGGTAGGAATAGGTTTATGAGGCGAGTCCCGAAGGGACGGCACAAACTCCAACGTTAGGAGTTCAGGCCGCACAGGCCTTGGCTCCGCAGCGCACTGCGGAAATCACGGTTGTGAAACGGTATGGTTACCGTGCGTAATCGCAGCGGTGCACGTAGGTTGCTGGGCGGCGCCGAAGGGCGTGTTTTGCACCGCCGAGAGTCCTCCGGTCGCGGGGTTCAGGGCCAGCCCCGACACCGTATTGCCGAGGAAATTGGCGGTGTAAATATACCGGCCCTCCGACGGCTCGATGAGGAGACAGAGCGGACCGTTGCCAACCGCGTAGATAGGGGAGCCAAGCGGGGTAGCGTTGCCCGTGGACTGGTCAATGGTATACGCGCTTATGTCGTTAGCATTGTAGTTGGCGACATAAACGTAGATGCCGCGGGGGTCGACGGCGACGGCATTGGGCAGGTTATCCGTCTTGAATGGCTTGGCCATCAACACCAGCGCTCCACTGGACTGCACCAGGAAACCGTACATCTGATTGGTGGCGCCGTCGGTGACATACAGGAATTTGCCGGTCGGATCGCTGGCCACCGCATTGGGGCTTGTTCCAGCATTGAAAAGACCGATGGGACTAAGGACGCCGTCCGATCCAACTTGAAACGCTGCGAGGGTGGCATCGGTTTCATTCACCGCGTAGACAAAGTTTCCATTGGACAGCACATTGACTGAAACCGGATTATTCCCCAGCGCGAAAAAAGCATTGGTGCCATTGGGCACAGGCTGGCACAAGCTGCCCGTCGCGCCAAGCTGACCGTTCGCATTGATGGGAAACACTACAAGCGCGCCGGGCCCGGGAATGCTGAGGCTGAAATTCGGCTGGTACGTCTCCACTATGTAGAGGTAGGTGCCGGCCTTGTTCACTGTCAGCTGCGACGGGTAGCTTCCTGGCAGGTTGCAGGTCTGTTGGGGATAGAGTTTGCCATCGGTGCCAATGGCGAATTCCACGACCGTATTGTCGTCATGATTGATGACGTAGAGATTCTTACCGTTCGGCGATGCCACATCCGCGACAGGGTTCCGGCCGCCTGAGCCGTACGGGGAGTCGGTGATCTGATACAGAATGCCCGCTTCGCTATCGACCTTGTATACGTTGATCTGTCCCGGATTTTGCTTGGATGCAGTGACGTACAGAAAGTCGATTGTATTGCTGGGTCCGCATGCAGTGGCACCGAATCCCAGTCCAAGGGACACTACTGAGGCCAAGGCGATCCGGCCTGATTTACTCAACTTCATGCGCTTCCTTCATCCTGGCCCAACCAACAAATGGAGCAGGGCTGCCGCTCGCAGCAGTGCTATGGATAGAAAATCTCTCTGCTATCTCCCATCTGCATTGTAAGAGCTTGGACCGCTTTCGGCCACTTGTCCCCAACGGCCTCAACGCCTCGTCTGCACGCAACTGGCAGCGGTCGTCCATACTATGCAGAATCAGGGCTGTATGACCTCGATGGCATGGTTGCCGTGGGCAATGGCGGCGCTGCAGGTAGGCTGCCCGGCGGCCTTGAACGGAGTGTTCTGTACGGGCGTGAGCGCTCCGGTGGAAGGGTTCAGCGTGAAGCCGGACACTGTGTTGCCGAGGAAGTTCGAGGTATAGACAAAGCGCGCCTCTGCGGGGTCGATCAGGATGCAGGTTGGCCCCGCATCGACGGCATAGGCGGTCGAGCCCGCTATTTGCGTGGCGTTTCCGGTGGTGCGATCAATCGTAAAGGCGCTTACGTCGTTTGCGTTATAGTTTGCGACGTAGATATAAATTCCTCTGGGATCGACTTGGACAGAGATCGGAAGATTGTCAGTCTTGAAGGGGGTTTGCAGAGGGACCAACGTTCCGTTCTGTTGGATCTGGAACCCGATCATCTGGTTGGCGGCGCCGTCGGTGACGTAGACCCACCTGCTGGTTGGATCGCTGGCGATCGCGTTGGGTGCTACGCCGATAGGGAAAGTGCCGATCGAGGTGAGGCTGCCGCTGGAGCCAACTTGGAAACCGGAGATCGTGGCGTCATTTTGGTTGACGGCGTAAACGTAAGTTCCGCTGGCCACGACGTTGACCGCCGCCGGATTGTTGCCCACCGGGAAAAAACCATTGCTGCCATTCGCGACAGGTGTGCACAGGCTTGATGTGGCGCCCAGTTGCCCATTGGCGTTGACGGGGTAGACCACCAGCGCACCACCGGATCCGGGATTGTTGGCGTTGTGGTTCGGCTGGTACGTCTCCACGACATAGAGGTAGGTTCCAACCTTGTTGATCGACAACTGGGTGGGGGAACTCCCCGGAGTGGTGCAGGTCTGCTGATTGGTTATGGTGCCGTTGGTGTCAATGGCGAATTCCACGACCGTGTTGCTGTCGTGATTGAGCACGTAGAGATTCTTGCCGTTGGGCGACGACACTTCAGCGACGGGGTTTGCACCGCCAGAAGGGAAGGGAGATCCGGTGAGTTGGATCAGAGCCCCAGCTTGACTGTCGACCTTATACCCATTGATCTGGCCGGGATTTTGCTTGGAGGACGTGACGTAAACAAAATCGATCGTATTGGGCGGTCCGCACGCAACAACACCGAATCCCAGACCAAGGGACACTACTGAGGCCAAGGCGATCCGGCCTGATTTACTCAACTTCATGCGCTTCCTTCATCCTGGCCCAACCAACGAATGGAGCAGGGCTGCAGCTCGCAGCAGAGCTATGGATAGAGTCGTTTAGGCCCACTTGCATTGCAAAAAACATCTCTACTGTCTAGAACAAAGTACCGGTAGCCGCACACCAGGTTGGCTGGCCGGTGGTGCCGAAGCTTGTTGCCTTGCGTAGCGTTTGCAGGGTTCCGGTGGAGGAGTTAATGATCGCACCGGTGACTGTGCTATCGGCATAATTCGCTGTATACAGATATTGGTTCGATGGATCCTCCAAGATGCAACGCGGAGAGGATCCTGCGCCAAACGGAACAGTGGTCGTAATTGGGGTTAGTCTCCCGGTCGTCGGATCAATGAAGAAAGCACTCACAGAACTGGCTTCGCTGCTGGGAGTGAGGTTCGGTCCCATGTTTGTCAGATAGAGAAACTTGTTTTGATGGTCGACGATCATCGGGCCCGGGTTGGCCACGGTGCCGGTGTTGGGCACTTGCCCGCCAACCAGCGACTGCAGTGCGCCGTTGGTGCCGACTGTGTAGGGTATGATCTGGCCCGCGGTGGTGCCGTCCTGGGCATCGATCAGGTACACGTATCTGGAACTGGCGTAGATATAACTGAGCTGGGCCGCGTTGGTGGCAATGGGAGTATTTTGTGTCAGGGTCAACTGTCCACCGCTGTTGGCGTATACGAAGACACCCTGCGCAGGATCGTTGGTGTTGCCGGCCTGTCCGTTTTCAATGGTGTAGATAAACGACCCGCTGGGTATCAGGAAAAAGTTGATGGGCGAGTGGCCGACAGGAAAATAGGTGAGGTTGGTGCCGGCGGAATTCTTCACCTGCTGGTTGGTAATCAGGGAAAGCCTGCCCGTGTTGCCGTCGATGTTGAAGGCCGTGATGTCACCGCAAACGGTGGCGTCATTCCCTGGCACATAGGCTTTGCAGTTTGCCTTGTCTACAGGTGTGTCCGGGACGGTTGAGTCGAGTACGAAAAGATGAGTGCCGGACGCATCTGCCTGTATGGCGATGGGTTGATTGCCCTGGCTGGTATACGAAGCCTGGAAACTCAGTCCACCCTGGCCACCGACGGTGAAGAGCGAGATGTTGGCTCCCGTTTGGTCAGGGGGCGTGTTGGCAGGGCAAGGGATCTGCCCGGTTGCGCCACAGCCCGCGTTCAGAACATAGACAAACTTACCCGCCGTGGACACCAGTATCTTGATGGGGTTAACCCCATTGGAGCTGTAGGGAGAGTTCTGCGTTGCTGTCAGTTGGCCAAGGTTGTTATCGATTCTGAAGCCGGAAATCTGCTGGTATTGAGTGCCGGTCACGTAGAAGTAACCGACTGTGTGATCCGTACTGCAGGAGGTCACTCCAAATCCCAATCCGAGGGACACTACAAGGGCCAGACAAACCTGGCCGAATTTCCTGAACTTCATGCGTTTCCTTCATCCCCGTCGCCGTGCGGTCTCTAGGGCTGCCTTTGCAGCTAAACTGTTAAAAACTGGATCCTAACGCCAATTGTAAAAGCTGAAGCCACTTTCGGCTATAGCGGCCCAGCTGCGGCTATGCCGGTCACCACACCCGGCAAGAGGTTTCCGGATACATCGGAGTGCCCTTTTTGCAACCGAACGCTTTACCAAACTGATCGAAATTTTGCACCGCGCCGTTCACCCGCCAATTGCCCGGAGAATGCGGGTCCGTCAGAACATAGTTCCGCGCTGCCTGCTCGCGTACGTTCGAACACCATACCTGGCCGAAGGCCAGGAAAAACCGCTGTGCCGGAGTGTAGCCATCGATCTCGGGCGGCGGAGCTTCCTTGGCCATGGTATCCATCAGCGCCATGTAGGCAATGCGCAGGCCGCCATTGTCGGCAGTGTTCTCGCCCAGGGTAAGTTGGCCGTTCAGCTTTAGCCCGGGGACGGCCTCGAAGCTTCCGTATTCCTTCACCTCGCAGTCCGTTCGCTCGCTAAATGCTTTGCGGTCCGCCTCCGTCTGCCACTCAATCACATTGCCTTTACCGTCGTATTTGCTGCCCTGATCGTCGAAACCGTGCGTCATTTCATGGCCGATCACCACGCCAATGCCTCCGAAATTGACCGCGGCATCCTTGGAATAGTCGTAGAAGGGAGGCTGCAGGATGCCCGCAGGAAAATTGATGTCGTTGAAGGGTGGCGAATAGTAGGCATTCACTGTCGGCGGAGTCATCCCCCACTCCGTCTCGTCCACCGGCTTGCCCAGCTTATTCAGGTTGCGGCGATCTTCAAAGATGCCGGCGCGGGCGATGTTCCCCAGCAGATCGTCGCGCTTTACCTCCAGCGTGGAGTAGTCTCGCCAGTGCTCCGGATAACCGATCTTGTTACGAATCAGCGCCAGCTTTTCGAGCGCCTTCTTTTTGGTGCCGTCCGACATCCAGGGCAGCTGCTCAATATCCTGGCGCAGCGCCGATTCGAGCGCGCTGACCATGGCGAGCATGTTCTCTTTCTTTTCCGGGCTGAAATACTTCTTCACCCAATCCTGGCCCACGGCTTCCCCCAGCCCCTCATCAGTGGCCTGGGTGCACCGTTTCCACCTGGGCGCCATCTCTTGCTGCCCCAGTAATTCCGTGTCGTAGAACTTGAAATTCTCCTCGACAAACGGGTCCGGCAACCAGCGGGCTGCGTCATGTATGGCACGCCAGCGAAGGTAGCTCTTCCAAGCCTCCAGGCTCTGGGCGGTGATCTGCGCGTTCATGGTGGTGAAGAATAGGGGATAGCTCACATTTAGCGTCTCGAAGGCCCCCATATCAATCCCGTGCAGATAAGACTGCCAGTTGAAGTCCGGGGTTAGCTTCTCGAAATCCGCGAGCGTCATGATGTGATAGCGCTTAGCCGGGTCCCTGCGATCCGTCCGGCTCATGGAGCCTTGCGCCAGCGCAGTCTCGATGGCCATGACAGTCTGGGCCTCGTTGGCGGCTTTTTCAGGCGTGTCCCCCGAAAGCTGGAACATCTTGCTCATGTGGGCGATGTAGTCCTGGCGAATCTTCTGCATCCGCGGATTGTCGAGCAGGTAGTAATCGCGATCGGGCAGCCCTAGACCTGCCTGACCGGCTTGGGCAATCTGCTTTTGCGAGTCCTTCTGGTCCTGGGCCACGCCGAAGGCGAAGGCTCCGCTGACGCCATCCCGAATCTCCAGCGTAGCCAGCACCGCGGCCAATTGCTTCTTGTCGCTGAAGGCATTGATAGTGTCCAGCGTGGACTGGAGTGGCGCCACGCCCTTTTGATTGACCAGCTCGGTGTTCATGCAGGCAGCGTAGAAGTCGCCGTATTTCTGTTCCAGTGGTGTTCGCTTTGGATCCGGGGCGGCTGCTGCCTCCAGCTCCTTGTACAGCAGCCAGTCGTTTCTCTCCCGCAGTTGGGCGAACTGGCCCCATTTCACCTGGTCGGGCGGAATGGGATTGTTTTTCTTCCAGTTGCCGCAGGCATATTGATAAAAATCGGTGCAGGGGTCAGCGGTCTTGTCGATGGCAGTCAAGTCAAAGCTCTCCGGGGCTTTAGGCTCGGCCGGGGCTACATTCGTTTGCGCCGAGGCGAGCGAGCTACTAATGAAGAGAGCGCTGAGGAGGAAAACTACCTTCATACTTCTCAGAAAACTTTAACGTGGAAGGTGAGGTACTTCTTGGGGTTCTCGCGAATGGCGGCCACCAGCCCTCGTGTCTCGGTCAGAGACTGGTCGAGATTGTTATAGAGAGAGGGATTGCGCACCAGTTGGCCGACCGTCCCTTCGCCGCTGTCCACCCGGTTCAGCACCGAATCGAGCTTGTCGACGGTGTCTCTGAGCTTGGCTGCGAATTGTGGATCTTTGGCGATCATACCAAGGCCGCCCTTGCCGGCGTTGATGTCGGCCAGAAGCTGGTCGGCGTTCTTCACAGACGAGTTCAGATTGTTGGCCAAGGTTTCGTCCTTCAGCAACTTGCCGATCGTGCCCTTGCCCTCGTCGAGGCTGGTGGCCATCTTGTCCAGCTTGGAAACCGTGTCGTTGATGTGGTTGTACAAAGTCTCATCCGCGAACAGCTTGCCGACGGAGCCCTGGCCATTGGCGACGGAATCCACCAGGCGGGACAGCTCATTCAAAGTCGCTAACGCTTTGTTGTATAGGTCCGGATTGTTGATCAGCTCGCCGATCGAACCCTTGGTCGAGTTGAGCGAGTCTGCGAGGTGGTCGACCTTGGCCAGAATGGTGTTCAACTGCTCAATCGTTCCCTGGCTCGACTTGATCACGTCTGAGAGGTTGGGAGTTTCGTTGGTCTTGAGCTCCGCGTTGTTCTGGACCGGCGGCCCGGTGGCGGATTTGCTATTGATATCCACCACGGTATCGCCCAGCACGCCGATGGTTTCCAGGCTGGATGTGGAATCGGTATGCACGGCCAGGCGGTACTTATTCCCGATCTTCATCGTCACTTCGACCGGTGTAAGCTTGCGCGCGGGCTCGATCTTCACCTGGGTCACGGTGCCGATGGTCACGCCTTCGAGGTTCACCGGGGCGCCGTTTTTCAGGCCGGCGGCGTTTTCAAAATAGGAACGCAGGGTAGTTTTGCCGGTGAAGAGGCCACCGCCCGTGCTTCCTGCCATGAGGAAGACGAGAGCCGACAAGGCTGCCACAGCCACGATCACCAGAACGCCCACTTTCAATTGAGACCACTGGACTTCCTGCTGGCTCGGCACGGACCCCCTCTTTAGCTGCTTCGACTGAGCATATCAAATGGAGCCTTTCAGGGCTTGTCTATCGCGCAGGTTGAGGGAGGAATGAACGCGCTTTTGAGCTCTGTCCCCGCCACCAACCTACGGGTGCCCCATCCTTCGCGTTCTTCGCGAAGGGTGGGATAGTCAAATTTCACCATTTCCCTCTCTGTGTGGATGCTCTTTCCTGGAAACGTTTTTTCCATCTGAGCGGGCAAGCAACTGGAGCTAGTCTTCCATCATCACCGACGCCATGGCGAGCGTGGCGGTGTGCGTAAGAGAAAGAGAAATGGTTCTGACTCCAAGTTGGCTGGCCAGCAGGGCGGCGCGTCCGCGTAATTGGAGGGTGGGGCGGCCTCCTGGTTCACGCTCAACCTGGAATTCATTCCAGGTGACGCCTCTGCTGATGCCGGTTCCCAGTGCCTTCGCGCCTGCTTCTTTGGCGGCGAAGCGTGCCGCGAAACTTTCCGCGCTGCCGCGTTTGCGGCTGCAATACTCGATCTCGTGATCGGTAAAAATCCGGCGTAAAAAGCGGTCTCCGTAGCGTTCGATCGACTGTGCGATGCGCTCAATCTCGATCAAGTCCACGCCCGTTCCGATCAACATGCTGACCACATTACCATGGGGTCCATTCCGGTCATCCGAAGCGCGAACCGTGGTACCTGTTCTGCGGCTGAAGATTGCCTTAAACAGGCCGATCAAATCAGCAAGGGAGGTATAGTCAAGTTCAACCAATACCCATATGTCCGACACTCTTTCAGATGAAGTTCTCTATTTAACGGCGCTTCTGCATGAAGACCAATCGATGGTCGTACCCCAGCTCAGCGGCGTGATCCCCGATTGTGGAGGATGGATACGCAGCCGCTCTTATCTTGAGCCGGGTACCGCTCGGTTTGTGTTCGAGTTTCCCCGCGACATCTGCGTGGAAATCTACAGCGCACTGGTTTCCGTGGGGCTTCAGTTGACGGCTGCTTCACATTCCGTATTGACCGAGCTTTGCCGCTGCACTCCACATGTGTTCGATCTGGCTTCGAGGACGCTCCCGGCGATGGATGTGGCCACGCTCGACGCCGCCACGCGCTACATTTGTTCGCTCGAAATTATCAAGGTTCAGTTGCAGATCTGGATGGTGAAAGAAGAAGAACTGCAAACCCAGTTGGACGAGAACCAGTGCTTCGCTGCCTGATTTTAGAGAGTTTCGCAATACCGTGGTCTCGAAAGGATTGCGAGGAGTGGTTTTCCTTGAGAGAAAACCACGGAAACACCTGTCGTTTCGATCTGCACCAATTGCGAAACTGCTCTACCCGGCGTCGACTAGTCCATACCGCCGCTGCCAGGCCTCGCGCAGGCGGCTCCAAACCTTAGCCTTTTCTTCCTCAGGGATCTCGCTGGCGGCAGCCGACGCGAAGGATGCTGATTCTGTTTTCGCCAGCTCCAGCAGAGCCCGGTCGCGCACCAGGTTGGCCACACGGAAGTCGGGAATCCCCGCTTGCCGGGTGCCAAAGAATTCTCCCGGGCCGCGCAGCTGTAGGTCCAATTCGGCCAGCTCGAATCCATTCTGGGTCCGCACCATGGCGGACAGCCGTTCTGCCGCCGCGGGCGAGATTTTGCCTCCTGTCATCAGGATGCAGTAGGACCGGGCGCTTCCCCGGCCCACACGCCCGCGCAATTGATGCAACTGGGCCAGCCCGAACCGCTCCGCGTGTTCAATGACCATCATGGTTGCGTTTGCCACGTCGACCCCGACTTCGACCACCGTGGTTGAGATCAGCACATCGATCTCCCGGCGCTGAAAGCGGCGCATGATGATCTCTTTCTCGTCTGCGTCCATGCGTCCATGCAGCAAACCCAGGCGCAGGCCCTGCAGGGCGCCGGCTTTCAGGGCCTGGTACATATCCGTCGCAGCTTTGAGTGAGGGACTGGCCGGCGGTGAAACTTTTTGAAACAACATGCCAGGCCGTCCAGCCTTGGGTTGCCCTTTCTCTTCAGCGGCTTCCCCCTCGGCGGCGGCAAAATCCAATTCCGGCTGATCGTCCTTGGCGCCTTCGATCACCGGGTAGACCACGTACGCCTGATAGCCCATGCGCACTTGCTCCCGCACCTGGGCCCATATTTCGCCCGCCATGTCATCAGACACCTGGCGAGTCAGGATGGGGGTGCGGCCCGGGGGCAGTTCGTCGAGCACGCTGAGATCGAGATCTCCGTAAAGTGAAAGCGCGAGCGTCCGGGGGATCGGGGTGGCGGTCATCACCAGCATGTCCGGCTCACCGGCATTGGGCTTCGTTATCAAGCGAAAGCGTTGCCCAACCCCGAAGCGATGCTGTTCGTCGACCACGACCAGGCCGAGTTTGGCAAAATCCACACGTTCCTCGATCAGCGCGTGGGTCCCAATGACCAGTTGTGCCTCTCCTTGTGCGATCAGGGCCCGGTTGGCACGTTTGCGGTCTTCTCCGAGCGAACCGGTCAGCAGCACCACTTTGTAGGGCTGTTGGGACCGCTCCAGCAGCTTGCGCGCCCCCAGGAAGTGCTGGGTGGCCAGGATCTCTGTGGGCGCCATGAGGGCCGTCTGGTAGCCGTTTTCGATGGCCACCAGCATGGCTTGCAGGGCGACGATCGTCTTGCCCGATCCCACATCCCCCTGCAGCAGGCGGCGCATCGGTTCCGGCGACCGCATATCGCCGACGATCTCGCCCAGGGCCTGTTTTTGCGCTTTCGTGGGATGGAAGGGAAGCACCTGGCGTAGCGCGGCGCGAACCTCGGCATTGGTTTCGAAGGGAATTCCCTGGCGCTGGCGTAATTTCTTGCGCTTCAGCTCTATTCCCAGCTCCAGGAAGAAGAGCTCTTCGAAGATCAGGCGTTTTTGCGCGGGCGTAGACCAGGACTGGAGCTGATCCATGGGGGTTCCCGGTTCGGGGAAGTGCGCCCAGCGTAAAGCCTCTTCCCGGCTAGGCAAATCGAGCCGGCGGCACAGCTCTGAGGGCAGCGTTTCCGGGATTCGGCCCTTCAGGTCTTCCAGCAATCGCCATAGGACCCTGCGTTGCCAGCGAGAGGCCAGTTTGTTGCCCAGGGTTTCGTAGACGGGCGTGATGCGGCCCACCTCCAGCAGTTTCGATTCCTCATCGTCGTGGTCGTCAGGCAGCACTTCGACCTGGGGCTGAATCATTTTGAAGCTGTTTGTGCTCCGCGAGGGCTCCACTTTGCCATACAGCGCGACCCACTGGCCGGCTTTGAAACGGTCTTTTAAGTAGGTGCCGTGGAACCACATGCATTTGACCCTGCCGCCCAGGCCCTGGCCTACGGTCATTTCAAAGATCGGCATGCGCCGGGTGCGCAGCAGCGTCATGGCACGGACTTCGCCAATCAGGCTGGCCATTTTGCCCGGAACCAGCTCTTCGATAAGTTGCGGACGAAGGCGGTCTTCGTAGCGGAAGGGGAGGTGGTAGAGCAGGTCTTCGATGGTCGAGATGCGCTTGTCCTGGAGCGTCTGGGCGATGCGTGGGCCGATGCCCTTCACGAACTGCAGGGACGTTTCCAGAGTCAGTAGCACATCAGAGATGCTATCAGCGCTCTCTAGCGAAATCTGAGATACCACGGCATGCGGCCCGCCAGTGTTTTCGCTCCGCCGACGGAAACCTTAAGACCCGTGGTATCCCGCATCCCGCAACAAGAGCGAGAGACACCCCTGATTGGGCTCCCCAGAAAATCGGGGTTCCGGGTCACCCAAAGTTTTTTTGTGGGTTACCGGGCTGCGAGGCCTGGCCGCCGTTTTTGTGCCGCTAGCATGTAGACACACCGGGCGTCGACGTGTTCGGCCATTTGGAAAACCTTGTCGAGTTTGTCATCCAGAGATGGCTTACTTCCAGATCTCGGCAGAGAGTGAACATGTGGGGCAGAAGCAATCTTGTAGGTGTTCATAATGAATACTTGTATACCTGAGGGTGGGCCTGTCTGAAATGCGCCAATCTCACTATTACCTCGACACAAAGGGGGCACCGCGACTCCCCATCCGGCTGCCGGGGCGGTTACCTCAGCGTAAAATCGGCCGGTGAAGGACTCTGCCCGGGGTTTTAGCTACGCCCAGCGGATCATGATTGTGATTGTTCCGCGCGTGGTGGCACTTCTCTTGCGGCTCCTGCACCGCACCTTACGTTACGAGGTGGTGGTTGAGCCGGGGGCTCAGCCGGCGAGGCCGCCCGGGCTCCAGGTGTGGTGTTTCTGGCACCGTTGTCTGATTCCTTGCGCTTGCTATTTCCATACTGAATTTCGGGTAACCATATTGATCAGCAAAAGCTTTGATGGGGAACTGATCGCGCGGACGATGGAGCGTCTCGGCTTCCGGACCGTGCGCGGATCGAGCAGCCGTTCTGGGGGGAGCGGCCTGCTGGCGTTAGCCACGGCGGTCGAGCGCGGGCACCCGGCTGTATTTACCGCAGACGGCCCGCGCGGCCCGGTTTACAAGGTGAAGCCCGGCGCGGTGAAGCTGGCCCAGCTTACCGGCTACCCCATCGGCATCTTTTATGCTCATCCCGAAAAGGCCTGGTTGCTGCGCTCCTGGGATCGCTTTCTCATACCCAAACCCTTTTCCCGGGTAGCCATCAGTTGGAGCAGAAACATCGAGGTTCCGCCAACCGGCGATGCGCAGGTGATGGAAGCCAAGAGGCTGGAAGTGGAAGCCGCCCTGGAGCGAGCTCGGCTAAATGCCGAACGGCACTTCGCAGCCGAGCCCTGAATGCAGCAGGGTAATCCACTCTTCCACTCAAACCAACTCCGGAGGGGTGCCCCATGTTCGCACCAGCGTACGTGGGTTAAGGAAGACGGGGCGAAGCCCCACCAAAGGTCTGTCTTTTATCTTTTCAGCCAATAAACATGCAGTCGCCGTAGGAAAAGAACCGATACCCAGTCGAAACCGCGTGACGATAAGCCGCGAGTGTATTTTGCTTTCCGGCAAATGCGCATACCAGCATCAGCAGCGTTGACTGGGGCAAGTGAAAATTAGTGAGCAGCGCCGAAACAACCTGGAACAGAGAGCCCGGCGAAAGAAAAACACTGGTGCTGCCGGAATGCGCTTCCAACCTGTGAATACTGGCGCAGTGTTCCAGCACGCGGACGGTGGTTGTGCCGGCGGCAACGACGCGGCGGCCCTCGCGCAACGCGCGATTCACCTCGAGCGCGGTTTCTTCGGGCAGAGAATATCGTTCCGCATGGAGGCGTATTTCCTCCACCTCCGCCACTCGCACCGGTTGGAACGTTCCCAGTCCCACATGAAGCGTCAGGTGACAGACAATCACGCCACGGGCGCGGATCCGCTCCAGAACCTCAGGGGTGAAGTGCAGCCCGGCAGTGGGTGCGGCGACTGAGCCTGGTTGACGCGCAAATACGGTTTGGTAACGCTCGCGATCCAATGCCTGGTCTTGCCGGCGAATGTAGGGCGGCAGCGGGACGTGTCCTAATACCTCCAGGCGCCTGAAGAAATCCTCCACAGGAGCGAAGCGAAGCTGACGTTCACCGAACTCCCCCCTCGCGGTGACCGTGGCTTCGAGCAGCGCGTTCCCATCGGGCGCTGCGAAGGCCACCTGCTGGCCTACATGCATCCTGCGCGCCGGACGGGTCAGTGCCCGCCATTCCCACTCGCTGAGCTGTTCAGTCAGCAGGACTTCCACCTGGTGAGTGCCGCCCTTTCCAGGGCACGTGCCAAACAGCCGCGCCGGGATCACGCGGCTGTCGTTCAACACCAGTACATCGCCCTCGCGGAGGAGTTGCGGCAGATCGGTGAACCATAAATCCTGCAAGGACCCGCGCTGCCGGCTCATCGCCAGCATGCGGCTTTCGCCCCGTTGCGGCGGCGGTTGCTGTGCGATCAGCTCAGCAGGTAGTTCAAAGTCGAAGTCGGAGACCAGCACATATCGATTGTATGAAAGCGCGGTATCCTCAAAGAAGCGAGAGGAGGTCACCATGGCGACAACGACGCGTGTTCCCGTTGAGGTCTATCTCCGATCCTCGTACGAGCCCGATGCGGAGTATGTGGACGGGCAGATTGAGAAGCGCCCGATGGGAGAGTTTGACCACGCCTCATGGCAACTAGCGACCTCAAGATGGTGCTGGGAGCATCAAAGGGAGTGGGGTATCCGCGGGATGCTGTCATTGCGGATTAAGGTCGCAGCGACTCGCTATCGCGTTCCTGACGTTACCGTGCTTGATCGGAGCCGCCCCAAGGAGCAGATCATCACCCATCCGCCGCTAGCTGTCTTTGAGGTTTTGTCTCCCGAAGACAGGGTGCAGCGTCTCAAACGCAAACTGGAAGACTACCGGGCGATGGGCATACCGGAAATCTGGGTCATTGATCCCCAGGACAGTACCTTTTATCGTTATGAAGATCTTCAGCTCCGCCGCACCAACTCCTTCTCCCACACCGAAAAAGGATTTTCCTTCGACATGAATGAGCTTAAAAACCTGCTCGACTGAAAGAGCAATGGCCGCGGAAAATAAACCCCCAATCTTCCTGCTCGATGCGATGTCATTCATCTTTCGCGCTTATCACGCGATGCAGCGGCAGCGTCCCATGTCGACGCGCTCCGGCGTGCCAACGGCAGCCACCTTCGTCTTCGTCAACATGATCAACAAGCTGCGCCGCGACTTTCAACCAGAGTATTTTGCCGCCGTCTTTGACGTAAGCGGTTCGGTTTTTCGCGATGAGCGCGCGCGCAGCATAGCCACCGTGAAGAAGTGGAACATCAAAACCCAAACCTTTGATGAGCTCGACTACGGTGGTTACAAAGCAAACCGCACCGAGATGCCCCCGGATTTGGCTCAGCAGCTACCCTTTATCCGCAGGTCGCTCGAGGCCTTTCGCATCCCCATTCTGCAATCAGAGGGTTTCGAGGCCGATGACGTCATCGGAACACTGGCTAAACAGGCCGCGGAGCAAGGCCACGATGTCTTCGTAGTCTCGAACGATAAAGACATGCTGCAATTAGTCACCGGAAGAGTCAAAGTGCTCAACCCGGTGAAAGACAACCTGATCCTGGACCGCGAGAAAGTGGTCGAGGTGCTGGGAGTGCCGCCGGAACAGGTGATCGACGTGATGGCCCTGCGGGGTGATTCCATCGATAACATTCCCGGTGCTCCGGGAATCGGAGACAAAGGCTCAGTCGAGCTGATTCAGCAATTCGGCAGCGTGGAGGCAGCGCTCGATCGTGCTTCCGAGGTCAAGGGAAAAAGATATCGCGAATCGCTCGAGAACAATCGGGATACGGTTTTGCTCAGCAAGGAGCTGGTGACCATCCACTGTGAAGTGCCGATTGAACTGGAGCTGGAGAATATGCGCACCCAGGCGCCGGATGTGAGCGCCTGCCGTGCTCTGTTCAATGAACTCGAATTCACGACCATGCTCAAGGAACTCGCCCCGGAAGAGGAGGCGATCCCGCTCTCCATCCTCCTTGATCCTTCGCCGGAAGAGGTAAGCCACTTCGTCGACCTCGCGCGCAGCAAGGGCTTTTCACTAGCCTTCGACACCACGCTGCTTGAGGTTGCGTCGGAACAAGTGAGCGAGACCGAAAGTGAGGCCATCGAAGAAGAAGAGCCGCAACTCAAGACAATGTCGTTGGGGTTGTTTGATACTCCGCTGCCGGCCGCTGAAAAACCTGTTCCGCAGACGATGAAGGTCGCTGTCTCTGCGGAGCCGGGCAAGGCATTGGTTTTTCCTCTGGATGCGGAGCCCTTGCGTGCGCTCCTGACCGACGAACAAGCACCCAAGTCATTGCACGATTTAAAGGCTGCTTTGCGCATTCTTGGGCATCATGATCCGGACCTGCTCCTGGCGGGAAAAGTCGATGACCTGATGCTCTACTCCTATCTCATCAATCCTACCCACACCACCCACCCGCTTCCGGACGTGGTTGCGAGGTTCAGCGGACGCGCACTCCCACCTCCGGGAGACGAACTGCTGCCGGCCTCGGCGAACGCCATCCGGACTCTCGCGCCCATGCTCAAAGAGGATGTGGAAACCCTGGGTGCGGGGCAGGTTTATCGCGATATTGATCTGCCGCTGGTTCCGGTTCTTCTGCGTATGGAGGAGGCCGGCGTGCGCATTGATCGCTCAGTTCTGGCCGAAATGGGCCAACGGCTCACGGTCGAGATGGAGCGGGTCAGCGAGCAGATTTTTGCCGGCTCCGGTCATCGCTTCAACATCAATTCCCCCAAACAGCTGGGAGATGTGCTGTTCAACAAAATGCATTTGCCCAAGCCCATGAAGTATGGTCGCGGCAAGGTAGTTTCGACCGCCGTGGATGTGCTGGAAGAGCTGGCGGAGCACAACGAGGTTCCGCGCCAGGTGCTGCAGTACCGGCAGCTGGCCAAATTGAAGTCCAACTACATTGACTCTTTGCCGTTGCTGGCCGATGCTGAGGGCCGTGTTCACACCACCTTCAACCAGGTGGGCACTTCGACCGGTCGGCTGTCTTCGACCAATCCCAACCTGCAGAATATTCCCATCAAGACAGAGCTTGGCCGCGAGATCCGCGCCGCATTTATTGCCGCGCCGGGGAATCTGCTCATCTCCGCGGATTACTCCCAGATCGAACTGCGTCTGATGGCCCACTTCAGCGAAGATCCGCTGCTGGTGCGGGCCTTTGCCGAGGGGCAGGACATTCATACGCTGACCGCCTCAGAGGTTTTCGGCATAGCGCCCGAAGCGATGGACAAGCAAACCCGCGATCGCGCCAAGGCGGTGAACTTCGGTATTGTGTATGGTATTTCTCCCTTTGGATTGGCCCAGCAGCTCGGCATTGAGCAGAACGTAGCCCGGCTTTACATAGAAACCTACTTCGCACGTTACAGCGGGGTGCGCAGCTACATCGACCGGCTCCTGGAGGAGACCCGCCGGGAACAGCGGGTGCGCACGCTGTTCGGGCGGGTTCGTCCCATTCCCGATATGCAGAGCCGCAATGCCAACCTGCGGGGCTTTGCGGAACGCACCGCGGTCAATACGCCTTTGCAGGGTACGGCGGCGGACCTGATCAAAATTGCGATGATCCGTATTGACCAGCGGCTGCGGCAAGAAAAACTCGCCACCAGGATGACGCTGCAGGTGCATGACGAATTGCTCTTTGATGTTCCCGAAAGGGAAGTGGAGCAGGTGAAGCAATTCGTGCGCCATGAGATGGAGTCAGTGATCCAGCTGAAGGTACCGATCGTGGTGGATTGTGGTGTGGGCCCCAACTGGCGGGACATGAAGTAGCGCCTCACTATAATTAGCTGGTGAGTGCTTCCAGCCAACCTGTTCGCTTTCTCCAACCGCAGACCCTGCTCGTGGATGCCGATGACACGCTATGGGAGAACAACATCCATTTTGAGCGGGCAATCGCCGATTTCATCTCTCATCTTGATCACCACACCCATACAGCGGAAGAGGTGCGCAGCCATCTCAATCAGGTCGAACGTGAAACCATCAGAGCCCATGGCTACGGTCTACAAAATTTTCAACGTTCGCTCATCTGTTGTTTTGAGCAGCTGACCGGTGGCGAGATCAGCCAACAAAACCGTGAAAAAATCAGCCTCTTCGTGAGATCGATTGCTGACCGGGAAATAGAGTTGCTGCCCGGTGTTGCGGACACCGTCGCCGACCTGTTCACCCGGCACAAGCTCATACTGGTCACCAAGGGCGACACACTGGAGCAGACCGACAAGCTGAGCCGCTCCGGTCTGGCGCGCTATTTCCATGCTGTCGAGGTGTTGGCCGAGAAGCATCGCGATGCCTACTGCTTATTAATTGAGCGGCATCAATTTCCGTCGGGCAGTACCTGGATGATCGGCAACAGCCCGCGGTCCGACATCAATCCTGCGCTGGCGGCCGGCCTCAACGCGATCTTTATTCCCCATCCATCGACGTGGGTCCTGGAACATGAGTTGGTCAACCAGCCGTCCCATGGGCAGACCCTTCTCGAGATCGACGGGTTCGCCGAACTCTCGACCTACTTCTGATGATGGCGCGGACTAATTAAAGAGTGGGTGGCCCAGGTCTCAAAAGCGAACCCTGGGCCACCCACTCATTGTTTGGAGGTTGCAGTTTTCTTAATTCCCGCCCCGGTCTATGGTGTGGTTGCCTTGGTCAGGCTTCCTGGTGCTTCATGGATGTGGTGGATGACGATGGTGTCGCCTTTAAACTCCACCTTGTCGTAATCCCGTCCCGTGCTTTCCACGTAACAGCCACAGTCCGTATTCGCGTGATGCGCCAATTCGATACCGTCCGTAGTGCCCTTGAGGGCGGCCTTGGCCTGGATTAGCTTAGCCTGCGCGTCCGCGACCGCCTGGTTGGCGTCGGCTAATTGTTTTACTTCAGATGCCGTCAGCTTTTCCGTCCGATCTGGAGTGGTAGCTGCCGGGGCGGGATCTTGCGGCTGCATGAGTGCTAGCAAAAGGATAGCGGTAATCATAACTCTCTCCTAAACTCCAATTTCTATCCGAATCGCGTCGGCGATGCGATCCGCATGTTCGCGCATCTGCTGTTCGGATTCGGCTTCAATCATTACCCGGGCCAGCGCTTCAGTGCCGGAATACCGCACCACCACTCGCCCGTTGCCGTGCAAATCTGTCTCCGCCTGCTGAATGCTCTCCACCACCCCGGGAATCTGGTCGAGGGGCCGCTTTTCTCGCACCCGCACATTGACAATCACCTGCGGGAAAACGCGAAGATCGCTTAGCAATTCGTGCAGCGGCTTGCCCGAACGCGCCAGCGTATCGAGCAATACCAACGCCGTCAGCAGCCCGTCACCCGTGGTGCTGCGGTTGAGAAAAAGGATATGCCCGGATTGCTCACCGCCCAGGCTGGCGTGATGTTTTTGCATCATCTCCAGCACGTATTTGTCACCCACCGGTGCGCGCAGCATGCTGATGCCGCTCTTGCGCAGCGCAGCTTCCAGGCCCATGTTGGACATGGTCGTGGCCACCACCAGGTCGCCGGCCAACTCGCTCTTGTCCTGCATATCGCGGGCTGCGACCAACATCACCCCATCACCATTCACTACGCAGCCGTGGGCGTCGGCAAACAGGGCGCGGTCGGCGTCGCCGTCAAAGGTGATGCCCAGATCAGCGCCCAGCGCCTTCGTCTCCTTGGCCACAGTTTCAGGGTGCAGAGCGCCACAGTGGTCGTTGATATTGCGTCCATTCGGGGTCACATGCGTGAGGTGAATCTCTCCTCCGAGCGAAGGAAATAATTCTGCCGCGATCACCGCCGCTGCGCCGTTGGCGCAGTCGATGACGATCTTTTTGCCTGCAAGGTTCAATCCAGGGACAACATTGCGCAGGAAACCCTCGTATTCCTCACGGAAGTGCTTGTCGGCTGGAGGCGCGGTAAGCAGGCTGGGGTCCGGGGGAGGGGCGTCTTGCAAGCGGCGAAAGATTTCCGCTTCGATCTCTATCTCAGTTGCGTCCGGCAATTTGTAACCATTGCCGCCGAATACCTTGATTCCGTTGTCCTGCCATGGATTGTGCGAGGCGGAGATCACCACTCCAGCGGCGAACTGATGTTTTCGCGTGAGATAAGCCACGCCGGGGGTGGTGATGACACCGGCATTCTGCACCTCAGCCCCGCCTTTCTTGAGCCCGGCAGCAATCACTGACGAGATCCAGGGACTTGATTCGCGGGTGTCCGCGCCCAGAAGAACGATAGGCTGCGGGTAGAGCGTCTTGAGAGTCGTGGCGAGTGCGATCCCGATGGCGTAAATCGTGGCGGCGTCGAGTGGAGCTTCTCCGGCGACCGCACGAATACCATCTGTTCCAAAAAGTTTTCTCATGAATTGGTTACTCGGCTGGTGAGCGTGCTGTGAGCAAATCGTGTAGTGATGAGGACACCCTCGGGAGCAGCCGATGCTTCCCGGATCAGGACTCCCGCTTCGTTGAAGACCAACGCATAGCCCCGGTTCAGCACGGCGAGAGGAGAGAGAGTCTGCAACTTTCCTTCCGCTCCTGCGTGTCCTGCTTTCGCGCGCAAGAGTATTTCCTTTTGCGCCCGGGCGATCCTTCCATCCAGCATGGCCAGCCGTTCCCGCACCATACGCATGCGGTGGCTGACATCCTGACGCAGCAGGCGGCTCTCGAGTTTCTGCAACTTCTCGGTTAACTGGCGGCTTTGCCGGTGCCACGCGGCGTCGAGTTGATACTGCAGCTCATCCACGCGCTGCTGGCGGCGTGCGATGGCGTTGCGCATCCGGGCAAACGCCGCCGGAGCGGAAAGCCGGGCGAAGCGCTCCTGGGCGCGCATCAGCTGGTAGCGGCAGGCATGGTTAAGACGCCGGTGCAGTTGCTCCAGGCGCTCTTCGACCTTGTGCTGCGCCTCGGTCAGGAGTTCCGCCGCGGCAGAAGGAGTTGGGGCACGCAGGTCGGCTACAAAATCAGCGATCGTGAAGTCGGTTTCGTGGCCCACGGCCGAGACGATCGGGAGCAGCGATTTGGCGATCGCTCTGGCCAGCAGCTCGCTGTTGAAGGGAGCCAGGTCTTCCAGTGAGCCCCCGCCCCGGGCCACGACGATCACGTCCACCGTGCGCGACTGGTTGAAAAACGCGATCCCCGCCGCGATTTCGAGCGCGGCGGTTTCGCCTTGCACTGAGGAAGGGTAAATCTGCACCTGCAGCGCCAGGTGCCGGCGCCCGGCAACGTTGAGAAAGTCGCGAATGACCGCGCCGGTGGGAGAAGTGATGATGCCGATACAACGAGGAAAGGTAGGCAGGGGCTGCTTGCTTTCCGGGGAGAAGAGGCCTTCCTTCTGCAGCCTGGCTTTCAACTGCTCGAAGGCAATTTGCAGAGAGCCTGCACCGACCGGCTCCATAAATTCGGCCACCAGCTGCATCTGTCCCCGTTGCTCGTAGACGGAGACCCGCCCTCGCACCAGGATCTGCAGTCCATCTTCTGGACGGAACCGCAACAGCAGGGCCTGGCGGCGGAACAACACTACCGGCAGCTGAGCCTCGCCGTCTTTCAGGGTGAAATACATGTGGCCGGAAGGGGCGGGGCGGAAGTTTGAGATCTCACCTTCTACCCACACATCTGCATATTCCCGCTCGATGTGATTTCTCACCTCGCCCACGAGCTGGCCGACCTTCCACACGCGGCGCGGGTTAGCTCGAGTCTCCGGGAAAACCAATCCAAGCTGGTTCACCGATTCTTCCGGATTGGGCAAAGGGGCCTCCAGCAAACGAATTCGATCTTACCGCCGAAAGCGGGAGATGACGTAGAACACCAGCGAGAGCACAACACTGAGCAGGATCGATGTGCCCAGGGGAAAATAGACGTTAAGGTTTTTGCCACGGTAGGAGATGTCGCCTGGAAGCCTGCCCAGCGGGAATCCGATTCGGCCCAGAAGCAGCAGCAACCCCCCGGCCACCAACAGTACCAGTCCCAATCCCACAAGCAGTCGGCCCAGGTCGTTCATGGTCTTATTTTAAGGCGTGTGGCTGAAACTGCAGAAGGTGCGGCTTACCTCGCCGCCGCGGCCTCTGGACTTAAATATTCGTCCACGGCATTTTCATCTTCTTGGGTCGGCTCTAGCGAGGCCCCACAGGGCCGCGGTCAATCAGGTGGGTCAACTCCGTCAACAAAACTTGCAACCGCTCGATCTCCAGCTTGCTCGGCGGCATGGACTGCCCAAAGAGCTCTTCAGCCTCCCGCGCCAGATCTGTCCCGCGAGGCAGGCCGAAGGTGCCCAACACCCCGGCCAGCTTGTGGGCAGAGTCGACCGCGCTGCGCTGCGTAGCCTGGTCCAGACGGTTATCTACCAGCAGTTCGCCCGCCGTGCGCAGTAGCGCCGCCCGTTCCACGACAGTGTGCCTGCTCCGCTCCCAGAGCGCGGAGATCATGCTTTGCAGCTTTTGCTCCTGGCCCTGAGCGCCCGCAGGGCGACCGTTCTCATCCGCCGGACTGCCGTTTCTGTGGGTCAATGGATCATCCGCCATCTTTCCAGCCTAATGCAGCCGAGATCTGCCGCGCTAAGGTCAAGGGATCAAAAGGCTTAAATAGGATAGCTGCTACTCCCATTTCGGCAAACTTGCGCTGATCCGGACCCTGAACCTTGGCCGTCAACAACAATACGGGAATGTGGGAAGTGCTCCCGTTCGCCTTAAGCTTCAGCAGGGTAGTGGGCCCGTCCATCTCCGGCATCATCACGTCCAGAAGAATCGCATCCGGCTGTTCGGTGCTGGCGCGCTCGATCCCCTGCTTGCCGGAACTCGCCAGCAATACGTCCCACCCTGCCACGGTCTCGAGGCTCATGGCAGCAACCTGCCGGATGTCGTCTTCGTCGTCAATGATGAGAATGCGTTGGGTCATAAATATGCGGGCGTGGCCCTCAAAGGCTGGGTGAGGGTCCATCCCATCCCATGGGCACTTCATTGGTTCCATGTGGCACCCGGAGCATCGACAGAACCAGGGTCTCCACATCCTGTGGCTGAACGCGGGCCTTGGTCAGGAATTCCGTATGGCCCAGCTGCAGTTTTTTGCGTTCGCCCTCATTCAAATCCTGGGCGGAATAAACCACCAGGGGAAGCTGCTTCATCTCTTGTTGTTGGCGCAGCCAATCCACCAGCCCAAAGCCATCGCCATCGGGCAGGCTGATGTCCAGGATCAGCAAATCCGGCCGCGACGAAACGCACAGTTCCATCGCTTTTCGTTGTGTCGGAGCATGGTGTACCTGGATCCCCGCGCGCTCGAAAGTAGCCAGAATGACCTTAGCCAAATCGGCATCATCCTCTACCAGTAACACACGCGACGGCTGCCGTTCTACCTGCAGCACACGGGAGAGCGCCGCCAACATCGATTCTGTCTCCAGCGGTTGTTCCAGCCATGCGTCGGCGGCTTTTTCCACTTCGGGGTCGTTCAGCGCACCAAAGGCGCTCAGGACGACCACGGGGATGGACGCTGTTTTCAGGTCGTCGCGCAACAAATGCAGGGTCTCCCACCCGCGAAGGCTGGGTAGGCTCATGTCCAGCAGGATTGCCTGGACTGGAGTTTGCCGAGCCACAGCCACGGCTTCGTCGCCATTGGTCGCCTCAAGCACGGAGTAGCCGTTCTGCCGCAGGCTTTCTGCCAGCGACGCCCGCGTCTCAGGGTTTTCGTCGCAGACCAGCACCGACGTGGAACTAACCATGGAGGAAGCGGTGTTGCCGCCCATACGGAGAATGTCGGCTTCCCGGGTGACGGAGGGCAGGAACATGCGGAAAGTGGAGCCGCGATCCGCATTCCGCTCCGCCCAGATACGTCCGCCATGCTGCATAACGATGGTGCGGCAGATGGCCAGGCCCAACCCGGTTCCACCCTTCTGCCGTGCGTCGGAGGCATCGACCTGCTGGAACCGGTCGAAGATTGATTCCAGCTTGTCCTTGGGAATACCGCGGCCATTGTCTTTGACGCTGATGGTGACCCCATCCAGCAGCCGTTCGATGAACACCGAAACCTGGGCCCCTGCAGGGGAGAACTTGATCGCGTTGCTGAGCAGGTTGGTCAACACTTGTTGCAGGCGGTCCGGGTCCACTTCAATCTGCGCCGGGCCGGCCTCCAGCAGGAGTTGTACTTTGGCTGCCTCCGCCATCGGGGTCATGGCATCGATCGCCTGCCGCGCCAAGTCTTCCAGGTCACAGCTGCGATAGGTGAGTGGTGCCCGCCCGGACTGCATACGCTCCAGGTCAAGGATGTCGTTGATCAGGCGCACTAGCCGGTCCGAATTGTTTACGGCGATGCGCAGCAGGTTCGACGCCTTCTCCCCCATCTCGCCCAGCAATCCGGTGGAGAGCAGTCCCAGCGACCCGCGGATCGAGGTGAGCGGAGTACGCAGCTCGTGGCTCACAGTGGAAACGAACTCGTCCTTCATCCGGTCCAGCGCGTAGCGCTGGCTGATGTCGCGGAAGCTGAGCACGCTGCCCACAGCCACGTTGTGCTCCACCATCGGGGTAACGGAAAACTCCACTGGGAAGGAGGCGCCATTCCGGCGATAGAACACATCCTGACCGCTGGTGCCTTCGCGCACCATGAACGCTCGCCCGGTGCGGCACTGATCGGAACACTTTTCTCGCCCTTTGCGCTCCTCGTGCACGACGGAGTGCACCGTGCGGCCAATGAGATCGAAAGCGTGGGCGCCGAGCATGCTGGCCGCTGCCGGGTTGACGAAGACGATGCGGCCGGCGGAGTCGGTGCCGAAGATGCCGTCGGCTACCGAGTTGAGAATCGACTCCTTCTGCCGGTTCAGCTCTTCCAGACGGCTTTCTTGTGCCGAACGCGCCATAAACTGGCCAATCGAGGCGCACACGGTTTCAACCGTGGCCATCATTTCGGTATCTTCCCGCTGCTTCTGGCGGCTGAAAAACTCGACCACGGCGATAACCTGGTTGCCCACGCGGACCGGAACACCCCAACCCGTGACCAGCCCGTCCGTCTTGGCCGAGCCCGCGCGCAGAAAATTGCCGTCACCCTGCAGGTCTTCAATCCAGCAGGGGCTCTCTGCCGCCCAGATCTGGCCGGGCAGGTCTTTTCCCTTTTGGAGTACTCGTCCGATGCTGTCGCGGTGAAACTCCGTGCAGGCCCGATCGGGCGCATACCAGCCCGCCAGGTAGCGGCAGTGATGATCGCTGCTCACAAACCAAAGCCCCGCCATATCGAAGCCCAGGTTGGTACCGAGCGACTCGAGCATAGCCGGCAGCGCCTCATCCGAAGTGGTCGACTCGCCCACCACCTGGCTCACCGCCAACTGCATGGCCAATCTGCGTTCTCTCTGGTACTGGGCGGTGACGTCGCGGAAGATGCAGCGAACGGAGACAGGCTCGCCGCGGTCCTGGCGGCAGCTCAGGCTGGCTTCGAGCTCGCGATACATGCCGTTTGAGTCCTGCACCCGTAAATTGGCGCGATCGATGCGTTCGCCGCGCAGCGCCCGGTCGAACAGGCCGGCGGCGTTGGCTTGCATTTCCGCCGGAAACGCCGCTTCGAAGCTGATCAGGCTCTCAAACGCCGCCGCGCTCTTGCCAAAGCAGGTTTGCCAGGCGGGATTCACATAGAGGTACTTCGCCCTGGGGCTCAGGGTGGCAATCATTTCCTGCGAGTTCTCGAACAGGTCGCGGTAGCGCTCTTCGCTCTCCCGCAGGGCATGCTCGGCTCGTTTGGTGGCCGTGAGGTCGGTGGCGATGGCCAGCAGCCCGGTGAGCGCGCCCTCTGTGTTCCTGACCGCGGAGAGGTACACCATGGCGGGAAAAGTAGTCGCGTCCTTGCGGCGGCAGAGGATTTCAAAACCCCGCACCCGGCTTACCGGGAAGCTGGTGACGTACTGGACATAATGTTTCAGCTCCGGCGAAACACTCTCCAGGTCGATCGCCGGCGATCGGTCAAGCCGAGAAACCAGCAGCTGTCCTACTCGTTCCAGTTCCCCTTCCGGGAACAGGTCGTGAGCATTCAGTTGCCCCAGGACCTCGTGATTGCGGTAGCCGAGCATCCGTTCGGCGGCGGGATTGAAGATGAGCAGGTTGCCTTCGAGGTCGGTGGCCAGAATCATTGGGCCGGCTGAGTCGAGAATGCTGCGCTGTAACTGGGCTACCTGTTGCACCTGCCATTCGGCTTCATCCTGGCGGGAAGCGTCAAGGAAGCTGTGCACGCAGAGTGCGATCAGCAACACCTGGGCGCAGGCCCAGGTGATCACGGCGGCAGAAAAGGTGCCGCCCCAGCCGAGCAGCAGAACCATGCCGCCATATGCCGAAAGCAGCAGCGCAACCGCGAAAAATATGGTGGACGGCAGCCTATCTCGAAGCCAAGTCACTCGTACTCGATCGATGCGGGTCTAATTAACGAGTTCTCGCCAAGTCAGCCGTCCAACGAAAAAAGACGAAACTGGCCCATGCTAAACGCTAACTATCCGGAGTATAGGCGGGTGATTCGGGCCTAAACAGTGACTAACCGGAGTCCACGCAAGCAATCAGGGGAGAGAACTCACGCACCTCCAACGGGTCGGATCGGGGGAAAACCGCAGTTGGCTAAGCAGCGCGCTCCATAGTGTCGAATCGCGGACGCGCTGGCTCTTCTTACTTTAACTACGACGGAACGGAATTACATTGGCACGGCTCTCAACCAATTTATCTGTCATGGCCGACATACGGCCTAGGGACCAGAAACCGAGGAAAAGCACCGCATAAGCAAAACCGGCTACACCAAGAAGCAGAGACACGCTGTTACCCCCCAAAGTTGCAACAAAATTACGCCTTGGGGGATGCCTCGAAGTATATCCATCATGACAGCGAAACCATAGAAAAAGAACGGGTTTCGCTGCCACTTTAGTACTACACCAAATAGCGACAGCTGGTTACGTTGAGAGCTACGCGGTCACCGGCTCCAGCAGGCGCGACCAGCGCCGTTGCTTGCGCTCCGCATGTGCTTTTTTATGAAAGGCATAGCCCGTAATCAAGGGCAGCGCGAGGGTGGCCTCGCTGTAAACCATTTGCTCGTAGGTGGTGTCTACCTTGCCCCACGAGCTGGCTTCCTTGAGTGTACTGGAAGAGAGCGCGCCGTCGCGGACGTCGGCCACCGTGATCTGGATCGCATATTTGTGCATCGGGGCGTCCAGGCCGAGGATCTCTGCCGCCACCACGATGTCCTGGGCGAAGTTCTTGGGCACGCCACCGCCAATCATCAGCAGGCCGGTGGTGGGGTTGGCGATCTTCAACTGCGTCAGCTCGTAGAAGTCCTTGACCGAATCGATGGACACTTTGGGCTTGTCGCCGCGGGCGTGCTGGTGGGCCACCAGGCCAAAGCCGGCGGAGCAGTCGCTGAAGGCGGGCACGAAGATCGGCACATCCTTCTGGTAGGCGGAAAAGATGATGCTGTCGACGCCGCCCTTTTCCGCTGTCTTGCCTTGTTTTTCGAGGTAGGCGCCCATCTCGCGGATAAATTCACGTGAACTGTAGGGGCGAGGGTCGAGCGAGTCCGCGATGATGCGGCAGGTGTCGTCGCAGGCGCGCAATTCTTCCTCGTCGATGAGGGTGTCGTAGATGCGGTCGATCATCAGCTCGCGCAGGGTCGCGTCTTCGGTTCCCGAGCGGTAAAGGTCGTCGGCGATCCAGTGCTTGTAGCCGAGTGCTTCGAAGAAGTCCTGGTCCACCATGTTGGCGCCGGTCGAAACCACGGCATCCACCATGTTGTTGCGGATCAGGTCGATGAAAATCTGCTTCAGGCCGGCGCTGATCAAAGATCCTGCCAGGCACAGAATTACGCCACAATCCTGGTCGCGCAGCATGCGCTCGTAGATCGAAGCCGCCCGGGAGAGGTCACGGGAGCTGTAGGCCATGGACTGCATGGCATCCACCAGCGGAATGACATTGTGCTGCTTGATGTCGATGTGCTGGATGGGAGTGGTAAGGAGTTCTTTTTTCGTAGGCATAGCCTTTCAAGGATAACAAAGCGAGAGGCTCCCGCTTTTGTTAATTTCCAGGATGCAGCGCGGGCAGCAGTGCCGTCAGCAGGTTCGTCAACTGGGCCTGGACGCGGGCTCCGGTCTCCATCACTTCCTGGTGGTTGATTGCCTGATCGAGGATGCCGGCGGCCATATTTGTCACGCAGGAAATGCCCAGCACCTCGATCCCCATATGGCGGGCGACGATCACCTCCTGGACGGTGGACATGCCCACCAGGTCTGCTCCCAGGATGCGGAAAGCGTTGATCTCCGCCGGGGTTTCAAAGCTGGGCCCGGAGACGGCGAGGTAGACTCCTTCACTGAGTTCGGCGGCGGAGTGTGCCAGCAGCCGCAGGCGTTTGGAATAAGCTTCGGTCATGTCGAAGAAGCGCGGACCTAGGCGCTCGTCGTTTGCGCCGGAGACCGGATTGCGGCCGGTGAAATTGATGTGATCCGAGAGCAGCACGAGTTCGCCCTGCCGGAGGTCCAGGCGGATGCCGCCGGCTGCATTGGTAACCACCAGGGTCCTAATGCCCAGGCGCCCGAGGACGCGGATAGGAAAGGTGACTTCTTCCGGGGAGTATCCCTCGTAGGCGTGAACCCGGCCCTGCATGACTACCACCGGCGATTCCGCGATGGTGCCCACCACCAGGCGTCCACTATGCCCCTCCACAGTGGGGCGTGGAAAGTGAGGAATATCCGTATAGGAGATGACGCTTGCTTGCTCGATTCGATCTGCGAAGGAGCCCAGGCCAGAACCCAGAACAATGGCCACCCGTGGGGCGACCGCGATGCGCTCTCGGATAAAGGCCGCCGCCTCTTCTGCTTGCTCAAAAATGCCCTTCGCCAATCAGTTCTCCCTCGGTCCAAGTTTAGAAGCAACAAAAGCGCAGGTCCCTCCACTACGCTTCGCTCCGGCCGGGATGACAATTCTGTTGCTGGGGCCAAAATCCTTTCGCTGAAGTTCTGTCCGCACAACAGAATTGTCATCCCGACCGGAGCGAAGCGTAGTGGAGGGACCTGCGGTTCTTTACCCGGTATTCTCACACCCTCTTCAGCCCGCCATAGGTCCTGGACGAATGAGCGGCTCTACCCTCACTGTCGCAGCAGGATGCTGACAATCGCGGCCGACATGAGGTTGGCCATCGTTCCAGCCAACATAGCGCGCAATCCCAGCCGGGCGAGATCATTGCGGCGGTTCGGCGCCAACGCCCCAATCCCGCCGATCTGCATGCCAATGGAGCTGAAATTCGCAAACCCGCACAACGCAAACGTCGCAATCGTAAATGACCGGACGTCCAGCGAAGACTTCTGCGCGCCCAGCAGTGCGTAAGCCACCAGCTCATTCGTCACCGTACGGGTGCCCAATAAATTCCCCACCAGGTGGGCGCTATGCCAGGGAACTCCAATCAGCCATGCGACAGGAGAGAAGAGGAACCCCAGAATCACGTTCAGGCTGGAGGGAAAAGGTATGTGATGAACCCCCAGCCAGTTATGCGCCCCGCCCAGCATTCCGTTCAGCAGCCCGATCAGCGCCAGAAAAGAGATCAACATAATCCCCACATTGAACGCCAAGCGGCCGCCGTCAATGGTTCCCCGGGCAATGGCGCCGATCAGATTCTCCTCGCGATGTTCTTCGTTGATAGGCATCGTGACCCGGCCCAACGTGGCTGGCGTGTGCGTTTCCGGCACCAGCATTTTGGAAATCAGTACCGTCCCCGGAGCGGTCATGATGACTGCGGCCAGCAAGTGCTTCGCCTCAATTCCGTAGAGGATATATGCGGCCATGATGCCGCCGGAAACGTGCGCCATGCCGCTGGTCATAATGGTCATCAATTCCGACTGCGTTGCTCCGGGCAGGAACGGGCGGATGCTGAGCGGTGCCTCGGTCTGGCCCATGAAGATGCTTGCCGCCACATTCAGAGACTCTGCGCCGCTGATCCGCATGGTCAACTGCATCAGGCGAGCCGCGCCCTTGATCACAATTTGCATGATTCCCAGGTGATAGAGCACGGCAAAGAACGCGGAGATAAAAATAATGGTGGGCAGCACTTGAAAGGCGATGATCAGCCCAAAGTTGGAATGCTGCTTACCCAACTCGCCAAAGACGAAGCCGGAGCCGACAAAGGCATATGCCAGCATCCGGTTCACCGCATCTCCGGCGGCCGCCAGCGCTCGTTCCCCGGCGTCGAAGCGGAGCACCAGCACGGCAAAGATCCATTGCAACCCAAGTCCCCAGCCGGCTGTCTGCCAGCGGATGGCCTTACGGTTGGTCGACAGCAGCCATGCCACAATCAAGATGGTGATTATGCCGAGAAGCCCGGTAAATCGTCCCAAGCGGTTCTCCTTACCTCACCAATTTGAAGCGGTGGGGGAAGACCTCTTCGAAGCGGTAATCTTCCCAGCCCGTCAGACTGCGGAAGATCACCCGCGAGGCAGGCAGCATGAACTCGCTCAGTACCTGCAGACAAGCGCCACAGGGAGGACTTGCCGCCTGGTTCAGATTGGTGACGGCGCAGGCCAGTACCCGCATCTCCGGTCCGTGCTCCGCCACGGCGCGAACCACGGCCGAGCGTTCTGCGCATATGGTCAATCCGTAAGAAGCGTTCTCCACATTGGCGCCGGTGACAATGGACCCGTTTTGCAGCAGCAAAGCGCATCCGACGCGAAATTTGGAGTAAGGGGCGTAGGCGTGATCAGCCGCATCGGCCGCCTGCGTGGTCAACTGCCGCAGCAGTTCCGGGGTGAATCCAGTTTCGCCTGCTTGCATTGTTCCCTGAGCCTAATGGCAGTCGAAGGCAGACGCAACAGAATCTGTGTGGATGGGAAACCGGGGGCAACCCAACCTGCCGCAACAGCTATCCTTGAAGCAGGTCAGTATGGCGGCAAAGAAGCCAACTCGGGACATGCTGGAGCTCTTTCATCCAGTGACGGCAGCTTGGTTTCGGGCCGTGTTCGAAAAGCCCACCGCGCCACAGCGGCTAGGCTGGCCGGCCATCGCAGGGGGTGAAAGTACCCTGATCCTTGCTCCTACGGGCACAGGCAAGACGCTGACTGCGTTTCTCTGGTGCCTGAACCGGCTCATGCTGCACCGGGCGGAAAACGAAACCGAGGGCTGCCGGGTCATTTACATCAGCCCGCTCAAGGCCCTGGCCGTAGATGTGGAACGCAACCTGCGCTCTCCGCTAGCCGGAATCGCCAACATGGCGCGCCAGGCAGGGGTGCCCTTCCATCAGCCGGACATCAGTATCCGCACCGGTGACACATCGCAAAAGGATCGAAGCCGCTTCCGCCGTCATCCAGCGGAGATTCTCATCACCACTCCGGAGTCTTTGTATCTGTTGCTTACCTCAGATGCCTCGGCCAGCTTGCGCCGGGTGGACACCGTCATCATCGATGAGATTCACGCCGTCGTGCCCACCAAACGCGGTGCGCACCTCGCCCTTTCTCTGGAGCGCCTGGAGGCCATCACCGAAGGCCGGGTGCAACGGATAGGCCTTTCCGCGACCCAGCGGCCGCTCGAAGAGGTCGCGCATTTTCTTGGCGGAGCAGCCGGCGAGGTTGCAGTTGGTGACGAGGACGCTCCTCCCCAATATCGCCCGGTCACTATCGTCGATGCCAGCGAACCCAAAAGGCTCGACCTGCGCATTGAAGTCCCGGTCGAGGATATGGCGCGCATGGGCCAAAAAGAAGAGTTGCCCAGCGGTGCAGCCTCGCAGGGGCCGAAGCGGACGTCCATCTGGACCGCCATTCATCCTCGACTGGTCGAAATCATTCGTCAGCGCCAGTCGACCATTATTTTTGTGAACAGCCGGCGGATTGCCGAGCGGCTGGCAGGCGCGATCAACGAACTAGCAGGGGAACAGCTTGCCCGTGCCCACCATGGCTCGCTCGCTGCGGCGCAGCGCTCCGAGATCGAAGAGCAACTAAAGGCCGGACGATTGCGTGCGCTGGTGGCCACCTCTTCGCTCGAGTTGGGCATCGATATGGGCGCAGTAGACCTGGTGGTGCAAATTGAAGCGCCGCCTTCCGTTGCCAGCGCCATGCAGCGCATCGGCCGTGCGGGTCACCACGTTGGAGCAGCCAGTGAGGGTGTCATTTTCCCCAAGTATCGGGCCGACCTGGTGGCTTGCGCCACGGTGACACGGGCCATGCATGAAGGGTTGGTGGAATCGACCCGGTTTCTGCGCAACCCGTTGGACGTGCTGGCGCAGCAGATCGTGGCCATCGTGGCCCAGCCGCCAACGCCGGGTGAGATGAGCGTGGAAGCGGTTTTCCGCCTCATCCGCGGTGCGGCGCCATTCGGCGGCCTTACCCGCTCTGCCTTTACCGGCGTGCTCGATCTGCTGGCGGGCCGATACCCCTCCGATGAGTTCGCCGACCTGCGGCCGCGCCTCACCTGGGACCGGGCGAAGGATACGTTGCTGCCGCGCGATGGCTCGAAGATGCTGGCTATCCTGAACGGGGGAACCATTCCCGACCGCGGACTCTACGGCGTCTTTCTTTCCGGATCGGAAGGCAAACCGGTGCGGGTGGGCGAACTCGACGAAGAAATGGTTTTTGAAAGCCGCACCGGCGACGCCTTCATACTTGGGGCGTCGACCTGGCGTATCGATGAAATTACCCACGACCGGATACTGGTGTCACCGGCGCCGGGTCAGCCAGGCAAGATGCCATTCTGGCACGGTGACAATGCCGGCCGGCCGCTCGAGTTCGGCCGCCGCATCGGCCAACTGGTGCGAGAACTGCGAGACATGCCCCGCAACGCCGCGTTGAGCCGGCTGATTCGCGAGCACGATCTGGATTCGATGGCGGCAGAAAATCTGATTCGGTTTTTGGCCGACCAGGAAATTGCCACCACCGTGGTGCCGGATGACCGCAACATCGTGATCGAACGCACCCGCGACGAAATGGGCGATTGGCGGGTCTGCGTGCTTACTCCGTTTGGGAGCCGCATCCACGCGCCCTGGGCGATGGCTATCAGCGGCCGTATTCGTGCCAGTGGTGGTGCGGATGTCGAAGCCATGTGGGGGGATGACGGATTCGTCCTTCGTTTCCCCGACAGCGATGCGCCGCCGGATTCCGAATTGATCCTCATCGACCCGGAGGAAGCACCAGACCTGGTCTTGCGGCAGCTCAGCGGCACTGCGTTGTTTGCGGCAAAGTTCCGCGAGAGTGCCGCGCGGGCGCTGCTGTTGCCGCGGCGCAGGGCGCAAGGCCGCGCACCCTTGTGGCAGCAGAGGAAGCGCGCCTACGATCTTCTCTCTGTCGCTTCACGTTATCCCTCGTTCCCTATTCTGCTGGAAGCCTACCGCGAGTGCATGCGCGACGTTTTCGATATGCCGGCGTTGACCGAGACACTCCGGGCCATCCGCCAGCGCAATGTGCGCGTGCATGTTGCCGACACCCGCACTCCTTCGCCGTTTGCTTCGTCGCTACTGTTCAGCTACGTGGCCAATTACATCTACGACGGCGATGCGCCGCTGGCTGAACGCCGCGCGCAAGCCCTCTCCATCGACCAGGAGCAGCTGCGTGACCTGTTGGGCGATGCCGATTTGCGCGAGCTGCTCGACGCAGATGCCATCAACGAAGTAGAAGAGCAGTTGCAGGGGCTGCTCGAGACGCAGCGGGTTCGCTCCGCGGACGGTATTCACGACCTGCTGTTACGTATCGGTGATCTTTCCCGCGAAGAACTGGTGCGCCGTCTCGCTGACCCTGAACTTGCAAGTCAACTGGAGCGTCTGCTTCGCGCCCGCCGGCTGCTCGAGATCAAGATAGCCGGAGAAAAACGGCTGATTGCCATTGAGGATGCGGCTCGTTACCGCGATGCGTTGGGAATTCCCCTTCCTCCCGGAATCGCGGCCGCTCTGCTGCAACCCGTAGCAGCGCCGGTGTTGGAACTGGTTCGCCGCTATGCCCGGACCCACGGGCCCTTCACCCTGCGCGAGGTCACCACACGGTTTTCTCTCGACGTGGCGCAAGTGGAAAGTGCTCTGAACGCGTTGTTGCTCGACGGCCGCATTGTGGAGGGGGGATTCCGTCCTGGCGGCGTCTACCGTGAGTGGTGCGACGCCGAGGTGTTGCGGCTTATCCGGCGCAAATCGTTGGCGCGCCTTCGCCGCGAAGTCGAACCCATCGAGCAGCAGACACTCCAGCGCCTGGCGACGCACTGGCAGGGTGTGTTGCAGCGCAGGCGCGGTTTGGATGCTTTGCTTGACACCATTGAGCATTTGCAGGGCGCACCGCTGGCTGCCTCGCTGATAGAGTCGTCCATCTTGCCCGCGCGTCTGGCCAACTACGCGCCGGGCAATTTGGATACGCTGATCGCTGCTGGAGAAGTCGTCTGGTGTGGGCTTGATTCGCTGGGTGAGCATGATGGGCGTGTGGGTTTGTTCTTGTCCGACAAGCTCAGAACCCTGCTGCCTCCTCGAACGGAACCACCCGCCGAAAACCCGCTAAGTCCAAGGGAACTCGCCCTCATCGAGCAATTGAGCCGGGGCGGGGCCATGTTCTTCGCCCAGTTGCATGAGGCGGTCAGCGGAGGGTATCCTGGCGAGACGCTGGACGCGCTATGGAGCCTGGTGTGGCGCGGCCTGGTGACCAATGACACCTTCCACGCACTACGTGCCTACGTTGCCCGCCCGGCGACCTCGCGGCAGCCCAAGCGGCAGCACAATCTACCTGCTTTCCGTTCCCGCCGAACCACGCCGCCCAGCGCCCAGGGCCGCTGGAGCCTGGTTCCGGCCTCGCTCGCTTCGCCGACGGAATGGAGTCACGCATTCGCCAACCAGTTGCTCCATCGTTATGGCGTGCTCACTAGGGAATCCACCGCCAGCGAGAACCTGCCTGGGGGGTTTAGCGCCATCTACGATGTACTCAAAGCGCTTGAGGAGAGTGGCCGCATTCGCCGCGGCTATTTCGTCGCGGGTTTGGGGGCGACCCAGTTTGCTCTACCCGCGGCGGTCGATCTGCTTCGTTCTCTGCGCGCTGGGCCGCCGCTCGAGAAACCCGAAATGGTAACTCTCGCGGCTACTGATCCTGCCAACTTGTATGGTTCGGTCTTGCGCTGGCCTGCTGGTAGCGAGGAAGCGGCAGATTCTCCCCGCATGCTTACCCGCAGTGTAGGTGCCGGCGTAGTGCTGCGCAACGGTGAGTTGGTAGCGTACCTGCGCCGCAATAATCCCAATCTTCAGGTGTTTTTGCCCAGCGAAGAGCCAGACCGGGCAGAGACCGCACGCGATCTGAGTGCCTTTCTGGCCACCCTGGCCCAGCAGGAAATGGAGCGACGTGAAGATCAGCGCGGCGGCATGCTCATCGCAACCATCAACGGCCAGTCTGCGGCGCAGCACTTCCTGGCCTCATTTCTGCAAGAGGCTGGCTTTCATCTGAATCCGTCGGGTCTCAACTTTCGCCGCGCTCTGCTGGCGGTCACAGCTCCCAATGCCTGAAGGCGATACCATCTTCCGTTCTGCCCGTGCGTTGAACCAGGCGTTGGCCGGTCACCAGGTCACCCTGTTTGAAACTGCCTATGCTCCATTAGCCAGCGTGAACGATCAGAGCCCGGTGGCTGGCCGAACCATTGAGCGGGTAGAGTCGCGCGGAAAGTGGCTGCTGATCCATTTTTCCGGCGATCTGATCTTAGCGACGCACATGCTGATGAGCGGCAGTTGGCACATCTATCGAACCGGTGAGCGCTGGAAGCGTTCGCGCACTCACATGCGAGTCGTGCTTGGCACAGCGGAGATGGTGGCCGTTGCTTTCGACGTGCCGATTGCCCGTTTTCACACCGCACGCACGCTGGAGCGTTTTGCAGCTGTCACCAGCCTTGGACCCGATTTGCTGGGTAACTTTGCTGCGGACGAAGCTTCTTCGCGCGTGCTGGAGCAGGCGGAAGAAGAGGTGGGGAACGTCCTGCTCAACCAACGTGTGATGGCCGGCATCGGCAACGTGTTCAAGTCCGAGATTTGCTTTGCTTGCGGGATAAATCCTTTTCGCAAAGTAGCAACTTTGCGGCCCCAGGAAGTCGAATGCCTGCTCGACACGGCGCGCCGTTTTTTGGCGGCCAATGTACTGGATGGATCAGGAGATGGCATCGTAACCTACACCGGCCTGCGGCGGACGACGGGGTCCAGTAATCCTGCTGCCCGGCTCTGGGTATATCGCCGTGCGGGCGAGTCATGCCGCCGCTGCGGAACAACCATCCTCATGCGGGGCCAGGGTCCGGGTGCTCGCTCCACGTACTGGTGTCCAGATTGTCAGAGGGAATAGACAGTCACGGTACGGCCAACGACAGATCTCTCCACTGCGCTTCGCTCCGATCCTAACGAACAGATGGTAGGGTCCGGAACGAAAGGCTGTTGAGGGCTTCGCATCGTTTTCGGCCCACGTACGCTGGTGCGAACATGGGGCACCCCTGTGGAGCCGTGGGGAGCGCGGCAGGCTTGAGGGTGAGTCCTGTGGTATCCCACATTTCGCAAAAACGAGCGAGATGTGGGGCACCCGGCGATGGTGGCGGGGATAGAGGCGGCCGAACTCTAATGAGGCTGCGAAGCGTCCGGCTGCGGCTGTTGCTTGTCGTTGTCGCCCTTCCCGCCGAACAATCTTTTGAAGAAGCCCGGTTTCTTCTTCTGCTGCTGGTCGGGGGGAGGTGGGGCCGGTCCCGGCTGGGACGAAGCGGCTGACGCTTGTGCGCCGGTCGAAGGCGCTAGCGTGGCAGGCATCCCGTTCGCCGGGGTTGCAGGACCGACCGTATTCTCCTTGCCAATGCCAAACACCTTCTGGAATAAATTCCGCTGATCGCCGGCGCTCTGGTCGCAGGTTTGCGTCGGCGCGGTTCCGTCCAGGAAAACGGCGTCATAATCCTGCGGGCAGCTGGCATCCGCCAGCAGGTTAGTCACTTTATCCAACCGAACGGTCGAAACACCTTGAGGAGCAACGAACTGGCGGGTATCAGAATACTGCGGCAGCTTCACCGCGTTCTTCATGAATTCCGCCCATATCGGGCCCGCCGCTTTCCCGCCTTCCATATGCAGATCGGAGTAGTCGTCGTTGCCTATCCAAACCACACATAGGAGATTACTGGTAAAACCGGCGAACCACGCATCATGAGAAGTTCCAGTCTTGCCTGCGGCAGGGGCGGTAAAGCCACGAGCGCGAACGGTGGCGCCCGTGCCGGCGTTGATGACGTTCTCCATCAACGCCAAAGTCAGATAAGCAGCGCGAGGGTCGAGAATAGGCTTGGTGTTGGGCGGATAGTCGTTGAGTACGTCGCCGTTCGCGGAGCGGATGGAGGCCACTAGCCAGGGATCGATCCTTACCCCGCCGTTCCCGAAGGTGGTATACGCGCCCGCCATATCCAGAGGGGTCGCGTCGTAGGAACCCAAAGCAACCGAGGGCGTTCCGCGTGCAGACTTGATTCCGGCATCCCGGGCCAGGGCGGCTACATTGTTGTAACCCACCATTTGCGCCAATGAGACGGTAGCATTGTTCTGCGAAAACTGAAGCGCGGTGCGCGCAGTGATGTCGCCCTCATAACGGGTGTCATGGTGGTAGTTGCCCGGAGCGTAACCATTTTCAAAGGTGGTCAAGTTGTTGTTGAGCATGGTGACCGCAGTAAAGATCCCGCTCTGTCTGCCAGGATCGGGCGGGGCAGGATCCGCAGATACGAGCTCCTCACCGGCAGCAGCCTGAGGAGGCGGCTGGGTCAGGATCGTACCGGCCAAGCTGGTGTTAAATGCGGCGGCGTACACGAACGGCTTGAAAATGGAGCCAGTCGGGCGATGTTGGACAGCATGATCAAACTGGCTAGCGCCGTAATTCCGTCCCCCAACCAGCGCCAGAACCTGGCCGGTATGCGGATTCAGGGCAACCAGCGCCACCTGGGGATAATTGATAGGCGTGTCATCCCCCGCCTTCACCCGTCGCGCGTGTAGCTTCTCAACCTGCTCGTCGACTCCCTTCATGCCCTCGGTAACCGATTCTGCGGCCACCCGCTGCAAATCCGGATCGAGCGACGTGTAAATGCGCAGTCCCGAATGATTGAAGTCGGTATCGCCCAGGTGCTGCACCAACCGATCGCGAACCAGGTCGACAAAGTACGGCGCCTCGCCGGCATCGATGTTCATGGGAGCCAATTTGAGCGGCTCAGCTTTGGCCTGGCTTGCTTCTTCTGGGGTGATCTTGCCGGTTTCGACCATGGCGTCGAGCACCCGGTTGCGGCGTGGGATGGCGCGATCGGGGTGGCGATACGGGTTGAGAAAGCTGGGATGCTGAATCATTCCAGCCAGCAGCGCGCATTGCGCCAGGTCGAGCTGCGATACGTCTTTGCCGAAGTACGTTTGCGCTGCCTGGCCGAACCCGTTGATACCAAAACTGCCCTGCTGGCCCAAGGGAATTTCGTTGGCGTAGAGCTGAAAAATCTGTTGCTTGGTAAACCGGCTTTCCAACTGAAAGGTGATCGCAATTTCGACGATCTTCCGTTTTAAGCGCTTTTCCGGTGAAAGGAAGAAGTTCTTGGCAAGCTGCATGGTGAGGGTGGAACCCCCCTCACGCCGCCGCCCCAGGCGCAGATCGTCACGAAGCGCTCCAATCAGGCGAACATAGTCGACCCCGCCATGCTCAAAGAAGCGCCGGTCTTCGATGGATGTCACTGCATTGACCAGGTTTGCAGGCAACTCATTAAAGGTCACCAGCCGCCGCTTGGTGCGGTACTGGCCTTCCGACAGCCCGGTAATGAGCTGTGGTTCCAGCTCATAGGCATCCAGATCCTGGCCGCCGTCGCCCGAGATCTTGCTGACCTCGCCGTCGCTGAAAGTAACCGTGGCGCCTTGTTGAGAGTGGTACGACTGCGGGCCCGGTTGAATCGTGATGCTGCCTTCGTTGAGGGCGTAGGTTCCCATCGTCGAGCGGTCGCGATCCCCGTCCCCGCTATAACCCGCGTTGTGCAGCTCCTCGGCCACAATCCGCGGAGTTAGCTTTTGACCGACGCGCAATTCCTTCGGCGCGGCATAAATCTTCGCCGTCTGCTCAAAGAATCCTTTCTGCAACCGGTCGTCCACAACGTGACGATTTTGATAGTAGTAATACCCAAAAATGGATTCCCCAACCACCAGGCCGAGCAGGAGCGTGCCACCCACCACTAGAAGGATGATGTTCCGCACCGGGTGTTTCAGCAAGCTCGTGCGTACTACGTTGACTTTGACTGCCAAATGATCAACTCCGCTGCGGCATTAGACGGCTTCTTGAAGCCGCTTGACAATATCGAGAATCGGAACATCCTGGCTGGTCGCCGTCGAGCGCGTTACCAGCTCCAGCCGTCCTTCTGCCGCTTTCTTGCCTACATTGATCCTGTAGGGTATTCCAATCAGGTCCGCATCCTTGAATTTGACCCCAGCCCGCTCGTCCCTGTCATCCAGTAAAACCTCAAATCCCGCGTCCTCGAGGCTCGCTGCCACTTGCTCGGCAACGGCTGCCAGATTGTTGTCGGCCATATTGGTCACAGTCACGACCACATCAAAGGGTGCAATCGACCGCCCCAGCCAGAACCCGTTTCCATCATGGTTCTGCTCGATGGCTGCAGTTAGGATGCGTTCAATCCCGATCCCATAGCACCCCATAATGGGAGTCACCTCTTTACCGTTTGGGTCCAGGACGCGCACGCCCATCCCGTCGGAATACCGGTAGCCCAGCTTGAAAATATGGCCCACCTCAATGGCCTTTGCGACCTTGAGCGGAGTACCGGGCACCGGCGGACACTGGGGGCAATTCTCCCCCTCGATCACGTTCCTCACGTCTGCCGTAAGGGTCGGAGCAAAATCCCTTCCAGGCGTCACATTGCGCAGATGATATTCCTCCTGGTTGGCGCCAGCGACCAGGTTATGGCGGCCTTCGAGGGCACGATCCAGAATCACCGTCACTTTGCCCGCCTCTGGCTGTTCGCCCGGGGGCAATATGTCGAGACCGATGGGTCCCAGGTAGCCGGCAGGAGAATGAAAGGTGTCTACGATCTCCTCCGCAACCATGGGCCGGAGCTCGCGGGCGGAGGGAAACAGTGCGGCAAGCTTTGCCTGGTTGATGGTGTGATCGCCGCGCAGAAGAACCACGATGGGGCTCACGATCTCCGCGGCCCCCACCTTGTCCGCAGGGGTCAGCGACATGTAAGCCATGGTCTTGACCTGGTGGGCCGGTTCCAATTGCAGAAACGCGCCTACCGCGTCGATCGTGCGTTGTCCCGGGGTATGCACCAGCTCCGGGGCATCATTCCCCGGCAGATCTTCAACTGGCCATAGCTGGGAGGTGGCTTTTTCAAGGTTGGCGGCATAGTTGCACGTGGGACAGCTGACGATCAGGTCTTCGCCGGCGTCGGCGTAGACCATGAACTCCTGTGATTGAGAGCCGCCCATTGCTCCGGAATCGGCCTGCACCGCCACGAACCTGAGACCGCTGCGCGTGAAGATGGCGCGATACGCGCCGTCGTGCAGGTTGTAGCTATGGTCCAGTCCCGCGTCATCCACGTCAAAGGAGTAGCTATCCTTCATCAGGAACTGGCGCACTCGGAGCAGACCTGCCTTAGGCCGCGGCTCATCGCGGAACTTGGTCTGAATCTGGTACCAGATCTGGGGCAGTTGCTTATAACTACGCAGTTCTTTGCGGGCGATGTCGGTCATCACCTCTTCGTGGGTCATGCCCAGGGCCAGCCAGGCGCCTTTTCGGTCCTGCAGCTTGAACAGGTTTTGGCCCATGCTGGTCCAACGTCCGCTCTCCTCCCACAGTTCTCGTGGGTGCAGCGCAGGCAAAAGGAATTCCTGGCCGATGCGATCCATCTCCTGACGAACGATGGCCTGAATTTTGTTAATAGAGCGCTGTCCCAGAAACAAATAAGAGTAAATTCCGGCGCCGACTTGACGAATGTATCCGGCCCGCAATAGAAATTTGTGACTGGCTACCTCGGCATCGGCCGGGGCTTCGCGCAAGGTGGGGATGAACAGCTTCGACCAACGATACATTCTGTGTTGATTCTAAATGGTAGGGAGTCCTGGCGGTATTCACGGGACTGTCATCAAACCGGGCGGTCCACTTTCTACAATCACGGGTGCTATGTATAACGAACCTTTGAGCTTCGATGTTGTTCCCGGCGGTAGCGCCGATGTCCGGATCTTTCGCTTGCACGGGCCGATCACCATGGCCAATTTGTTCGATTTCCAGAAAACGCTCAACGCCGGCACGGAAACGGTCACCATCGTCGACTTCACGGAATCGGAATACATGGATTCTGCCGGGCTAGGCGTTTTGCTCAACTACTATGTATCGGGCAAACGCCGCGGGCGATCTCTTCGCCTGGTAGCGGTCAATTACCGGGTGATGGAACTGCTCAAACTCACCAGCGCCCACACCCTCATCAAGACTTACGACACCATGGCAGCGGCCGAAGCGGCTCCCTCTTAAATCAGCTCAAGTCCCCAAAGATCATGAAGATGGAGCACGCCGGTCACACCGCGGGTGGAGTCCACCACCACCAGCGAGGTGATTTTGTTTTCCTCCATGACGCTGAGCGCATGAAAGGCAAACTCGTCCGCGGTGATGGTTCTGGGAGTGGGATTCATGGCATTGCCGGCGGTCATCGCCAAGGCGTCCGGTCCTTTGGACTCCAGCAGCCGTCGCAGGTCGCCGTCGCTCATGATGCCGATCAGGGTCTTTCCCTCGGTTACTGTCGTCATACCGAGGCCCTTGCGGCTCATCTCGTAAATGACCGCCGGCATCGGTGTGGCGGTGGATACGGTAGGCACGGCGTCGCCGGAGTGCATCAATTCCCGCACTCTCGCCAATTTCCTGCCCAGCTTGCCGCCGGGATGTAAGTCGGCAAAATCTTCCGCGCGAAAGCCTTTTTTGAGCGACACGGCGACCGCCAGTGCGTCGCCCAATGCCAGCATGACGGTGGTCGATGCGGTTGGAGCCAGGCCCATTCCGCAAGCTTCCTGCTCGATACTCAGGTCAAGGGCAATATCGCTGGCTTGTGCCAGCGTGGAAGTCATGGCGCAGCAGAAACTGATCAGGGCGTCACCGATTCTCTTCAGCGCCGGTAGCAGGCGCAGAATCTCTTCGGTCTCGCCGCTGGCCGAGAGCGCCAGCACCACGTCGCCCTTCGCAAGCATGCCCAGGTCCCCGTGCAGGGCTTCGGCGGGGTGGAGGAACAGGGCAGGGGTTCCGGTTGAGTTGAACGTGGCCACCAGCTTCTGGGCGATGATTCCGCTTTTGCCAATGCCGGTGACGACCACTCGTGCGCGCCGTTGTCCGCAGTCCACTATCAAATCCACAGCGCGCGCAAACGGCCCTGCCATGCCGTCTTCCAGCCGGGCTGCAAGTCTAAGCAGCGCCTCGGCTTCTATACGGATTAGTTGCGCTGGTGTGGGTCCGTTCATGGCACAAACAATTGATCGTAGCAGGCGTCCATTAGAATGGAGACGTGAAGCGCAATCAATGGGTTATCGTGCTGGTGCTGGCAGCCTTGGTGCTGATGGTGTGGTCGGGGTATGCCAACTACAAGCGGCGCAAGCAATATGCGCAGCACCAGGCGCAGCAAGGCACTCTGGTTCCCGAGACAGCCAACAATCAATCGGTTCAGCAGGATGTCGCCGCCGACGAAGGTCTTCCCGATCTGCGCGGCAAGCGCGCTCCTGAATTTAGTTTGCGCAGTGTCGATGGCAAGAAAGTCTCGCTTTCTGACTACAAAGGAAAGGCGGTGCTGATCAACTTCTGGGCAACCTGGTGTGCGCCCTGCAAGATTGAGATGCCCTGGCTGGTCTCTCTACGGACTCAGTACGCGCCGCAGGGTTTTGAAATCCTTGGCGTCAATGCGGATGATGCTGGGACGCCACGAGCAAAGCTGGCCAAGTTCGGTCAGGAGCAGGGTCTGAATTATCCATTGCTTGTGGGGGACGACGCCATGTCGCGCAAGTACGGCGGGGTCGAGTTTCTTCCCACCTCCTACTTTGTAGGCCGGGATGGCAAGATTGTCGCTGAGACCGCTGGGTTGGTTTCGAAGAGTGAAGTGGAAGCCAGCATCCAGAAGGCGCTGGCTGCCGGGGGCAGCTAGTGATCTGCTTTGTCCTCATGTTTCTTTGGCTACAGGTCCTCAAAGACAAGCCGCTGCCGCTGCCTGCCGAGGATGCTGTCCAGTTTGTTTCTCCGGCACAAGTCAACATTTCCGCCCAGCGGCCCAGCGAGATTGATCTTCATTTTCGCGTAGCCGATGGTTTCCACATCAATTCCCACCATCCCTCTGAAAAGTCGTTGATTGGGGCCCGGTTGGCGGTGATTGAGCCGCCGGGTCTTCACGTCACTGCGGTCGACTTTCCTCCGGGAACCGAGTATGCCCTCCAGGTTGCTCCGCAGGAGAAGCTCAGCGTCTACACGGGAGAGTTCGTTCTGCACGCCCACGTCACGGCCCAGAAGGGCGAGCACGTGTTGCAGGGTGGCCTTCACTACCAGGCCTGCGATGCGAACTCCTGTTTGCCTCCGCATACGATCCCGGTGTCAATTAACGTCGTAGCGCAGTGAGATCTGCGGTTTTCTTCACCATCGCGGATGACAAGGGCAGAGGAGCGGTGGCAGCCTTGGAATTTGATGCCGAGGCGACAACTGCAGATCTCTCCACTGCGCTACGCTCCGGTCGGGATGACAAGGGGAGGGCAGTTACGTTTTGGGAGGTCGGCGACTTGGATGGACAGAGTCACGCACGGCTACTTCGCGAAGACGCCAGTTCCCATTGCCTGATCGCTTCTCCGGGCCATAACGACCCTACTCTTTGTCATCTCGACCGGAGCGTAGCGTAGTGGAGAGATCTGCGGTTCAGCGGTCCTCTGCTTGAGATGTTTTTCACTTTCTAACCACACCCAACTCAGCGGTAGCCTTGAGCCGCTTCGCCACGCGTTCCTTCCCGAGCGCGCTCATAACAGCAAACAAACTCGGCGCCACGCCCTGTCCAGTGAGCGCAACCCTGGACCCGTTAATCAAGCCGCCGGCCTTAACCCCCTTCTCCTCGGCAAATCCGCGCAGCAACTGCTCCGTGGCCGCTTCGGTAAACTCATCCAGCTTCTCGTATCGCTCCCCCAACTCGGCCACAAGCGAGCGGGTGTGTTCATCGGAAAGAAACTTCGCTACCGCCGCGGTATCGTATTCAAACGCATCGCTGAAGTACCCTCGGAAAGCTCCGGCAAAATCCTTAAGACTGCGCGCCCGCGGTTGCAGCAATGCAATCGCCGTCAGTATTTCTTCCTTCGAGCGGTCAGAGCGGAACCCAGCCGTCGCCCATTCCTGTTCGATCAGTGGCAGCAACTGCTCTGGGCTGTAACGGCGGATCCATTCGGTGTTGAACCAGGCAAGCTTGTCATTGTCGAAGACCGCGTTCGACTTAGAGATACCCCCCAGTGAAAACAGCGCAATCAACTCCTCAGAGCCAAAAATCTCCTTCCCCACGTTGCCCGGGGTCCAGCCCAGCAGCCCCAGGAAATTACGGAACGCTTCCGGCACGATCCCCATATCCTGATAAGCGAGCACACTGGTTGCGCCATGGCGCTTGGAGAGCCGGCTCTTATCAGGCCCCAGGATCAGTGGCAGATGAGCAAAGACCGGCAGCGGTTTCTTGAGCGCCTGGTATTGCAGCACCTGCTTGGGAGTATTCGAAATGTGGTCGGCTCCGCGGATGATATGGGTCAGATCCATATCCAGGTCGTCTGCAACCACGCTCAAGTGATACGTGGGCACGCCGTCGGAGCGCAGCAGTACGAAATCCTCCAGTTCTTCGTTGGCGAATTCCACCTTGCCAAAGACCGCGTCTTCGAATCTGGTTACCCCGCCTTCGGGAACAGCGAAGCGCAGAGCGCAACGCTCACCGGCCTGCGCCCGTTCCCAGGCAACTATGGCATCGATCGTCCGGCAGCGGCGGTCATACATCGGCGGTTTTCCGGCGGCAACAGCCTGCGCCCGCCGCTCTTCCAATTGTTCCTTGGTGCAGAAGCAGTAGTACGCGTGGCCGCTGCGGCGCAGTTCCTCCGCGGTGGCTTGATAGAGCGGCAGCCGCTGGGACTGGAAAAACGGTCCCTCATCCCATTCCATGCCGAGCCAACGCATGCCATCGAGGATGCCCTGCACCATATCCTCAGAGGAGCGCTCAAAGTCGGTATCTTCTATGCGCAGGATAAAGGTGCCGCCGGTGTGGCGGGCAAACAGCCAATTAAAGAGAGCAGTGCGCGCCCCGCCTACATGCAGGTAGCCGGTGGGGGAGGGCGCGAATCGAACACGAGGGGTCTTTGCAGGTTCTGGCATCTCTTACGATGCTAGATCATACCGGCGGTCGATAGGGCACGGGGGGCGGCGGATAAACCGCGGTAGCAGGAACTACATTCCAGCGGGCGAAGGCCAGGAAGTACAGCATGATGATATTAACGAGCGGCACAAACATCAGCAGCGCGAGGAACCCGCTGAAGCCGGCCTTCTTGAAAATAAACCAGTAAGGGATGATGACGATGATCGAAACAACGAGGCTGAAGAAGCCAAAAAACAGCAGGAAAAGCAGCGAATGCATGTGGCCGATTCCAGGGTAAGGAAGCAAGGCTGAACCCTCCACAAGTAAGGTGCTGCCAAGCTTACCGCCCATCCACAACGGGGGCAAGATCTATGTGATGTCTTCGGTATCGAAGGCGGGTACCGGCACCATCCGCCTGCGCTCTCTACCGCTGCGAACCTCAGTCCCTATATCTGTGAGGATCTTCTCCACGGCCGCGGGGTCGTCGATCTCGGCTTCCATCAGGGCCAGCTCATCGCTCTTCTCACTTTTCTCCAGCAGAACTACGGCGTGAGCCTGGGCTACGTGATCCTGGTTGAGGCCTTCGGGCGTTTTGGCCTTGATGCCCACTGCGTTGGGTTGGATATCCAGAAGTTCCGCAACCCGCTGCCGCATATCGCCGGAGATGGGCCCGATCTTGGGTGCGGCCAGCACCAACGTGGTATCAACGTTGACGATGCTGTAGCCCGCGGTGCGTACTTCTTCCAAGGCGAGGTTGAGAAAGATGGCTGAGTCGGCATCCTTCCAGCGCGGATCCCCGGGGGGAAAGAAGCTGCCGATATCTCCCACCGCCAGCGCGCCCAACAGGGCATCGGTGATTGCGTGCAGCAGCACGTCGCCGTCGGAGTGGCCGGCCAAGCCCTCCGGGTGATCGATTGCGATGCCACCGATTTTCAATTGCAGGCCGGGCTTGAAGGCGTGCGAGTCCCATCCGTAGCCGATTCTTATGCTCATTCGTTCTCTCTGCGTCAGGACCGGTGTTGCAAATAAAACTCTGCCAGCAGCAGATCGCCGGGATGGGTAATTTTCAAATTCGCCGGTGAGCCCAGAACCACGGCGACCTGAGTTCCTGATCGCTCCACGATGCTGGCTTCATCGGTGCCTACAAATCCATCTGCTTCTGCATCGGCAAAGGCTTGCCGCAGAACACTCCAGCGAAATCCCTGGGGCGTCTGTGCCTGCACAATGTACTCCCTGGGAATAGTTGCGGTGACAATAGCGCCTCGAGCCGTGCGCTCCACCTGTTTGATAGTATCCACTGCCGGAAGGCCTACGATGGCCGCGCCATAATTTTCTACTGCTTCGATCGTCCGCTCGATGGTCGCAGGGTCGATCAACGGACGCACTGCATCATGCACCAGGATAATGTCATCGTCGCTTGCCGAAAGCGCCTTAAGTGCCCGTCCCACCGACTCTTGTCGTGTATCGCCGCCCTCCACCACCCGCACCCGGGAAGCCAGCCCATATTCAGCAATCATGGATTCCATGCGGCCCATTTCCGATATGCGCACTGCCACATAAATGCAGCTTACGCGGGGTACGGCGGCAAACGCTCGCAAGCTATGGACCAGAATCGGCAGGCCCTGCAGGGCCAAAAACTGCTTGGGGGCATTCGGGGTAGCGTGGCCCGGCGCCATCCGAGTACCCATCCCGGCGGCCGGCAGAATAACAAAAACCCGCATAAACATCGGAGTATAGCAGGAAGGGCGCTTCAGCCTTCCACCGGCTCCACATAGAACATTTCGTTAGTGCTGCGAAAGCCGTTGCTTTCATACAGCGGTTTCCCGGCATCTGTAGAGTGCAGCGCGATCACCCGAATCTTCTGCTTGCGCGCTTCTGCGAGTGCGTGATCGATCAGCTGGCTAGCCAGTTTTTTGCGCCGATGTTCTGGTTCCACGTAAACATTCAGGAGGTAGCCGCGTTTATCCTGCCTTGGGTCCAGCGGATGTGGCGGCCAGTCGAGGACGATGAGCCCGGCGCCGGCGACTACCGCGCCGTCTGCGGTGGTCAACCAGCCGATGTATCTTCCATCGGCCAGTCTGGCTTCGACCCACGGTTTAAAGTGTTCCGCCATGACGTCGAGGACGCGGTTATTCTGACGTCCGGCATCGACAAACATGCGCCGCCGGTGGTGTGTAATGACGGACGCGTCCGCAGGCGTCGCTGCTCTAATCTGGTACATGCCCGCAGTATAGACGCTGCCAATTCCGCTTTTGCGCTCCCATCTCCTCCACCGACGCCGGGTGGGCGGCAGGCCTAACCCTCAAGCTGTCGCGGACGAATGCTGAGTGGGTGGCCCAGGTCTCGCTTTTGAGACCTGGGTTTTCCTCGCAAATGAGTCCTGGACGGAACACCCAGGTCTCAAAAGCGAGACCTGGGCCACCCACTCAAAGTTTGAGGTTGCAGTTTTTGCGATTCGAGCGAAGTGCATTGGAGCAACCTCTGAATGGATGCTCTCTCTTGGAAATGTCTAACATAGCCGCAATGGCTCTTACTCTCCGCAGCGATCTTTTTAATCCCGGACGCCGGATCGGCGTTGCCGTCTCCGGCGGCGCTGATTCGGTAGCCTTACTGCGCTCCCTCCTCGAGGAGCGTCACAAGCTGGGCATCGTGCTCTCCGTGGTCCACGTCCATCACGGCATCCGCGAGGCTTCCGAGGAAGAATCCGCCTTCGTAGCTGCGCTTGCCGCAACCCACGACCTGCCCTTCCATTTCCACCGCACCGACGCCATCTCCGCGGCTGCGACTCTGCACGAGACGTTGGAGGAGGCTGCCCGCAACCTGCGCTATACATTTTTCCGGCAATTGATGGCGGAGGAGCAAATCGATGCGGTCGCCACTGCGCACACCCTGGACGACCAGGCGGAAACCGTCCTGCATAAGCTCCTGCGAGGAGCCTGGACCGAGGGCCTGAGCGGCATCCATCCAGTCGTCACCGTCGAGAAGGGAAGCATCCTGCGCCCATTCCTCGAAACCACCCGCGCCGCCATCGAACAATGGCTGCGCCAACTCGAGCAGCCCTGGTGCGAGGACGCCAGTAACCAGGACCTGGCCCACACTCGTAACCGCATCCGCCTGCAATTACTACCCTTGCTGCGCACGTTTAATCCCCAGATCGCTGCCCAACTGGCTCGTTTAGCGACCATCTCCACGGATGAAGAGTCCTACTGGCAGGGCGAATTGAACCGCCTTCTGCCGCTCTTGTTGCTTCCCGGGAAGCCGGTCAGGGGCGGCGGACGCTCGTCCAGCACCTATCCCGAGGCAGAAACAGTAGCCATGGAGCATGCCCGGCTGCGCAATCTGCATCCAGCGGTCGCCCGCCGCGTATTGCGGGCGGCCGCACGCCGGCTGGCCGCAAGACTCAACTTCGAGCACACCGAGCAGCTGCTGGCGATGGCTCATGCCGAGGGCGCCCGGGGCTCCAAACTTGACCTTGCGGGCGGTATCACGGTCGAGCGCGGCTTACGGGAGATTCGCCTGACCCGCGCCAGCTCTCCGGCTGCCCCAACCCCGGAGCATGCTTTTCGCATCCCGGGTGAGATTGTCGTTCCCGAGTATGGGCTGCGTCTGCGCGGTGAATCGGCATCCCCCTGCGACGCGACGCTGCGGCCGTGGCGAGCCGGGGATCGGGTCACCCTAAAGCACAGTCGTCGTCCCAAAAAAGTTGCAGAAGTGCTCGACCGTCTCCGCGTGCTGGGCGCGGAGCGGAAAAACTGGCCGGTCATCGAGTCGGAGGGCAAGATCGTCTGGATGCGCGGTGCGGACGTGGATGCGCCGGGTTTCCTGTTTGTTCCGGTCATCTGAGAATCAGTACCCTGGAAGGCAAAACTTCAGACAGAAGCTATGGCGGTTTGCCAGCCGTTTACCACTTCGGCGGAGTAGAATGTTAAAGGGAACTGAACAGGGGCGATGTGCGTAGGATGTATTCGCAGCATCCAACACCCTCAAAGTCTTTTGGAATACATCGGCAGGTTACTGTCGTCTAATAGTGATAAGAGCTGCAAAGAACGTTCCCGGTGAAGCGCAAGGTTTCGCCCCGAATGGTCCCTTCTCTTGAGTGAGACGCAGTAGAAAGAGGGTTTTTAGTGAATTCGACGGTCAAGACAATTATTTTCTGGGTATTCATCCTGGCTTGCCTGGTTCTTCTTTGGCAGATCGTCCAAAAGAGCACTGGCATGAGTCATGACCGGGAGATTTCGTTCTCACAGTTCATGCAGGATGCCCAGCAAACCAAGATCAGTGACGTGACCGTCATCAACAGCGAAGTGCACGGTCACTATGCCAGTGATCGCGAGGCCTTCCACACCACTGTTCCGGCCAACTACCCCGACATGTACAAGATCCTTGAAGACAATCATGTCGTCATCACCATCAAGGATACGCAAGGGAATTCCTGGCTCCCGATTCTGCTCAACTTCGCTCCCATCATCGTGATAGCGGCGCTATGGTTCTTCATGCTGCGGCAGATGCAGAGCGGTGGCAACAAGGCCTTGTCGTTTGGCAAGAGCCGGGCCCGGCTGCTTTCCATGCAGCAGAAGAAAATCACCTTCAAAGACGTCGCGGGCGTGGATGAGGCTAAGGAAGAGCTGAAGGAGATCATTGAGTTTCTGCGCGAAGCGCAGAAGTTCCAGAAGCTGGGTGGCCGCATCCCCAAGGGCGTGCTGCTGGTTGGACCTCCGGGCACCGGCAAAACCCTGCTGGCTCGGGCCGTTGCCGGCGAGGCCAATGTGCCCTTCTTCTCGATTTCCGGTTCTGACTTCGTTGAGATGTTTGTCGGCGTGGGCGCCAGCCGGGTACGCGATTTGTTCGAGCAGGGAAAGAAAAATGCTCCCTGCATCATTTTCATCGACGAAATCGATGCCGTGGGACGTCACCGCGGCGCCGGTCTAGGTGGCGGGCACGATGAGCGCGAACAGACTTTAAATCAGTTGTTGGTGGAGATGGATGGTTTTGAGTCCAACGACGGCGTCATTCTGATTGCCGCTACCAACCGTCCCGACGTGCTTGACCCTGCGCTGCTGCGCCCCGGCCGTTTCGACCGCCGTGTCGTCGTAGGCCGGCCTGACGTACGTGGGCGTGAGGAAGTGCTCCGCGTTCATGCCAAGAAAGTTCCTTTGGCGGAAGATGTCGATCTGCGGATTCTGGCTCGCGGCACCCCCGGCTTTTCTGGCGCCGACCTGGCCAACATGGTCAACGAGGCGGCGCTGAACGCGGCCCGTGCCAACCGCAAAGCAGTCCACCAGTTCGACTTTGAGCTGGCCAAGGATAAGGTCATGATGGGCGCGGAGCGCAAGTCGATGCTCCTGTCTGAGGACGACAAGCGCGACACTGCCTACCACGAGGCGGGACACGTTCTGGTGGCGGCTATGCGCGATCATGCCGACCCCCTGCACAAGGTCACCATCATTCCTCGTGGGATGGCTCTGGGTGTGACCATGCAGTTGCCGGAAGAGGACAAGCACACCGTCACCAAGGATTATCTCGAGACCCAGCTAGCCATTTTGATGGGTGGCCGCTGTGCCGAGGAGATCTTCATGAACCGCAAGACGACCGGAGCCGGCAACGACATCGAGCGGGCTACGGATCTGGCGCGCAAGATGGTTTGCGAGTACGGCATGAGCCGCATGGGTCCGCTGACGTTCGGCAAGAAGGAAGAGCAGATTTTCCTTGGCCGTGAGATCGCGCAACACCGCGACTTCTCCGAGGAGACCGCTCGTCAGATCGACGCCGAGGTGCGCAGCCTGGTGGATGAGGCTTACAAGTCGGCCTACTCTATCCTCGCGGATCATCAGGACACAATGCACCGCATGGCGAAGGCTCTGCTGGATCGTGAAACCCTGGATGCGAATGAAATCAAAATGATCATCGCGGGTGAGGAACTGCCACCGCTGCCACCGCTCGGGCCGCCGCCTGGCAGTCCTGGTGGGGACGTGCAGCATGTCATCAAGCCGGAGCCAGGGCGCGCTCCCGGGTTTGGCGGTGAAAGCCAGCCTTCCCCAGCCTAGTCTGGTTTAAGGAAGCTAAACCGATGATGCCCCACTTCTTGTCAGGAGTGGGGCATCATCGGTTTCGGGCCAAATACCTAGGCCACCCACTCGAAGTCTGGAGGTTGTAGCTTGCCCGTCGGGCAACCTCAGATGCGACAATAGCCACAGCATGCGCGGTCGTTTTGTTCTTTTATTTGCAGTTGCTTCCCTTGCTGGTTGCGGATATCACACCCTTGGCTCCGCCGCCCACATGCCCGATAACGTGCACGCCCTGGCGGTTCCCATCTTCAAAAACAAGTCGCAGTTTTACCACACCGAGGTTCCCATGACGCAGGCCGTGGTGCACGAGTTTAGCGATCGCACCCGCCTGCACGTCACTCCCACCTCCAGCGAGGACGCGGATGCAACCGTCAGTGGGACAATTCTCTCCGAATCCGTCCAGCCCTTGACCTACAGAACCCAGACCACGGCGGCGACGCCCTCGGGACAGACCACCAGTTCCACCTCCAGCTTCCTGGTCACCATCAACGTAAATGTGCTGGTAACCGATCGTGACCAGCGCGTCCTTTACCAACACAACGACTACGTGTTCCACGAGCAGTTTGAGACCACAGCGGACGTGGCCAGTTTTATCCAGGAAGATTCGCCTGCCGTCCAACGGCTCTCGCGAGACTTTGCGCAGGCCCTGGTGAGCGATATTCTGGAATCCTTCTAAATGCCTACGGACGATGTAAGCAAACTCCGCAGCTTCGCCGCTTCGGACCGCTTTGTAGCCGAAGTGAAAGCCGGGCGGCTGCGGCCCGGCTATGTTTTCGCCGGGGACGAGATCTACCTCTACGAGCGCTGCCGCCGGGTGGTGATCGAATCTCTGATTGACCCCACCCTGCGCGAGTTTTCGTTGAGCGACCTGGATCTGGCCGAGACCAGCATTTTCCATGTGCTGGACCTTGCTCGTACGCCGTCGCTGATGGCGCCGTTTCAGGTCATCTTCGTCAGAAACCTCAAAAACCTGTACACCCGGGGTGCCAAGAAGGAAGAGTTTGCCGCCCTGAAAGACTACTTCCGTTCGCCCAACCCCCAGGCGGTGCTCATTTTTGTCGCCGACCACCTGCGCATCCCCGCTGATCTGAGGCGGATGGACCTGCAGGATAAGGAGCGCTTTGAGCGCATCCGGGAAACCTTGGGCGACGATTGCGGCGTGGTAGAGCTCGCCCGGGTAGACGAGGCGGATGCCGTGCGCTGGCTGTTAGCCACTGCCGAGAGCCGGGAAATGAAGTTCGATCCCGATGCGGCAAGAGAACTTGCCGATGCCCTGGGCGCGGACATGATGCTCATTGCGAGCGAGTTGGAAAAGCTCATGCTCTATGCTTTTGACCGCAAGCGCATCACCCTGGGCGATGTGGAGACCATGGTGCTGGCGGCCAAGCAGCGTTCCCTTTATGAGCTCACCGACGCCATTTCTGCGCGCGATAAGCCTAGAGCCCTAGCGCTGCTGCATGGATTGCTGAACGCCTCCGACGGGGGCGAAGACTCAGCTATCGGCCACCTTTACATGCTGGCGCGAACCTTTCGCCAGATGATTGTCATCCTGGAGAAAAACGTGCGCGACTCGCGCGCCATCTGGCAGGCGCTCTGGCAAGGTTTTCGCATGCCGCCATTTGCCGCGGAGGATCTCATTCGCCAGGCGCGGCGCTATAGCTCGCGGCGGGAGCTCACGCAAAAGCTTCGCCTGATTGCGAACGCAGATCTTGAATTGCGCTCTTCTCCGCCGGATAAGCGGCTCGTGCTCGAGCGGTTGGTGATGCAGCTGGCCAGCGAACCTCGCCCCAGGGTCTCCCCCTTAGCCGGCGCCCAATACGCAATGGATTTGTAAGCTGCTAAGCAGCCTTCCAGAAATCTTCTACACTCAAAGTAACTGTGTATCGTATGCCCAGACGCGTTGTCCCGCCCGTCTTAGTGCTGTTTCTGGCTGGGGCGTCTCTCACTGGCTGGTCGCACAGCAAAGAGCCCACTGGCCCCACTCCCGAAGAACGCATTCCGGTCGGCCCCTTGGGATATCGGCCGCCAGGGTCGCTCTATATGTTGTCGGGAAAGACCTTTAGTTCGCTTGATTTCATCGATGCTCAGCACCTGCTCTTCACCTTCCACCAGCCGCGGCTGATGCGCCGAGAAGGAAAATCCAGTACCGACCAGATCATCAAGGCGGTGACGCTGGCTCTTCCAGACGGAAAAGTGCTTGAGTCTGCCGAGTGGCGAATGCGTGACCGCTCCAGATATCTGTGGCCACTGGGTGAGGGCAACTTTCTGATCCGTGAGGGCAACACCTACCTGGTGACCAACGGATCGCTGAAGCTGCACCCTTTTGTGGAAGTAGCGACTCCGGTGCACGAAACGGAAGTATCGCCGGACGGCCGGATCCTGGTGGTCGAGCACGAGTTTGAGCGCCACACTCCGGAGCAGCACCAGAAGCTGGAAGCGCAGGCGGTGCAGTATGGAGAGCCGCCACCGCCCGAGGACACTCAGATCACCTTAATGAAGATCGATTCGCGGGAGGTGCTGGCAGCGCTGCGAACAGAGCTGCCCATTCATGTGCCTATTACCTCGACAGGATATGTGGGGGTGGCGCAGGACCAAGGTCAGGATCAGTTCGTGATTCGCTTCAATCCGTTTCAGGGCCAGCCGGTAATTTTGGGCAAAGTGGCGTCCACCTGCACCCCGCATGAGAATTTCCTTAACCGCAACGCGCTGATGATCGAGAGTTGTGGTCCCAAATCGCAGGATGTATTTCTCGATGCATGGACCACGGACGGAAAGAAGCTATGGAGTGGGCGTCGCGAGGGTCATCTGGTTTGGCCTACGTTCGCTTATTCCCGCTCCGGCGATCGTTTCGCTGTGAGTCTGCTGCACGTCAACCACCTGATTGATTTGGCCGACTCTCTTAACGATGAAGATGTTCGTGACCAGATCATTCAGGTCTTCGACTGTGCGACCGGAGCTCTGTTGATGTCGACGCCCGCGTCGCCCGTCCTAACTGCGGGCCAAAACTTCGCCCTGTCTGACGACGGAGAGCGTCTGGCAGTGCTCCACGATGGAGCAATCGAGATCTACAAGGTCCCGCCGCCCCCGCCGAAAGACACTCCCGAACTGCAGGCATCCAGGAAGAAGTGAAGCTCGCGGTCGCAGATGGCCGGCCGAGTTCTCACGCAGACTCTAAAGCGAACTCGCTACGAAGCTTTATGCGTCAAAGCTTTCACCCGCGCATGCAGGCGGCTCTTATACCGGGAGGCGGTATTCTTGTGGAGAACACCCTTCTGCACGCTCTTGTCGAGAGCGGATACGGTCTTCCCGTACTGCTCTGCAACACCGGAGGAATCCCCTTTGGTAATGGCTTCGCGCAGGGCGCGGAGGGACTTCCGAACGTGACTCTTATTGGCGCGGTTAACCGCGGTACGCTTGACTGTCTGACGGGCGCGCTTCAGCGCCGACACATGATTTGCCATGCTTAAACCTTTAGCTTTCTTGAAACTGGAAGCAGGCGGAAGAAGTAGCCCACGCCCACAAACTCTAAGTTTACGGGCTTTGACGACGGGGGTCAATCTCTACGTCGCCTGGTTCAATGGTGCATCCAATAGGTTAGAGAATTCACGGAATAGGCGTTGACGCCGCGACCGTCAAACGCTACTCTGTGCGCATCCTCGGGAAATATCTGGTGATTATCGCCAACCCGGCTAAGCAACCCACGCAAACGCATTTTCCTGGCCTGCTGCTCCCCACAACCATCCCAACAATCATGTCGGTCCGCGAGGATCTGACAGGAGGTTATTTCTCCGCTTGATGAGAAAAGCGCTGGAAATCACGCCCAACCTGGAGTCCCTCTTCGGGACTCGCGATGAAAATCTCAGGCTTCTTGAGCAAAATCTGCACGTACGTATTGACTTACGTTCCGATGCCCTCCATGTGGAGGGTTCGCCCGAGTCAATTGCCCGATTTGAAAAGGTTTTTGCAGATTATGAGCACCTACGGCGAAACGGTACGCTGCTCTGCAACGGCGAATTGCACGGAATGCTCAAGCTGGTGACAGCTGACCCGGCGGTAACCTTACGGGGGTTGGTCGAGAGCGGGAAGCAGCGTTCCGCGGGCATCAAGCGTATGGTTCAGCCACGTTCCATCAACCAGAGGCGCTACTTCGAAGCCATTGAGGAGTGCGATATGGTCTTCGGCGTGGGCCCGGCCGGCACCGGCAAGACCTACTTGGCGGTAGCCATGGCCGCCTCGGCCTTGCTGGCCAAGAAGGTGAGCCGCATTATCCTGGTCCGGCCCGCAGTCGAAGCGGGCGAGCGCCTGGGCTTCTTGCCCGGAACCCTGCAAGAAAAGGTAGACCCTTATCTTCGCCCTCTTTACGACGCACTCTATGACTTGCTGGAACAGGACCGCGTCGACAAAATGCTGGAACGGAACGTGATCGAGGTCGCTCCCCTGGCCTTTATGCGCGGACGTACGCTCAATGACGCCTTCATCATCATGGACGAGGCGCAGAACACCACCAGCGAGCAGATGAAGATGTTCCTTACCCGTCTGGGCAGCAATTCCAAGGCGGTCATCACCGGCGACGTCACGCAGATCGATTTGCCCAACCCCAAGAAGAGTGGCTTGGTGGAGGCCATTGAGATCCTGCGGGGTGTGGATGGCATTCGCTTCTGCCATTTCGAAGACGGCGATGTTGTCCGCCATCACCTGGTTCAGCGCGTCATCCGCGCCTACGACAGCTTTGGGCGGGCGCAGAGGGAACTACCGCTTAACCTGCGCGAAGGCGCTCCGGCGAAATCGGCGGCCAAGCCGCAGTAAGCGACGTGACATACAATAACCTTGCACTCTGTGCCTCGTCGATTTACGAGTCGCGGAGGGCATGGCAAGATGATCCTCATCGAAGCTGCCCGAGCAAAGACCTTACCGGCCGCCTCTGCTCTCGGTAAGCGTGATCTGAACCGGTTCCTGGCCAGTGCTATCAAGGTCCTTGGCCTGACCGGCGAGTTCTCCGTCCTTCTGACGGGAGATGAACAATTACGCGCATTGAATCTTCAGTTTCGGGGCAAGGACAAGCCTACCGACGTGCTCTCGTTTCCGGCCTTAGCCGAGCCAGCGCACGGTGGCGGAGATCTGGCCATCTCCCTCGATACAGCTTCGGTGCAGGCGGCGGACCACGGACATCCTTTACAGATGGAAGTTAAGCTATTGATCCTGCACGGCCTGCTGCACCTGGCCGGCTACGATCACGAACTCGATAAGGGGCAGATGCGACGCCGGGAAACCCTGCTACGCAGGCAGTTCGGTTTGCCTGCTGGGCTGGTTGAGCGCGCGCCCCGGCAGCGAGGTCGCTCATCATGACCCTGGTGTCTGGCTTCGTGATCGCCATTCTGCTGGTAATCCTGACGTTGTCGTCCTACATCGTCCGCCTCTATGCGGAGTTGGGGAAATTCCTTTCCGGGGAATTCCAGGAAAACATCGACGTCTGGGAAGCGCGGGTCGAACCGCGGCTTGGGTTTAGCCGGGAACGGATCGCGTTGTCTGCCGCCGTCCTTAGCCAATGCTCGCTGGCGTCGCTGGCGCTGTACTTCGGAGTGCTGCTCTTTGCCGCCAACGCGGGCGCCCGGCCCACCTTCGCGGAGGGGGCGCAGGCGCTGCTCGGGGCGGTCCTAGTCATCGTCATTTTCAATCAGTTTCTCCCCTTCGTCTTTTTCACCCGCACCGCCGGGCTTTGGGTGGTGCGGCTGACCCCGCTCATCCGGGGACTCTTTTATCTTGTTCTGCCGGTCACCCTGTTGCTGTCCTTCCTGCTTTCGATCGCCGCACTGGCCGAACCCCGGCCTGGGAATGTGGAAGAAGATCCAAGCGAGGCCGCAGTCGAGGCTCTGATTGAAGCTGGACAGGAGGAGGGCATCATCGAAGAGGGTGACCGCGATCTGGTGCGTTCCGCGGTCGAGTTTGGCGACAAGGTGGTGCGCGACGTGATGACCCCGCGGCCGCATGTGTTCGCGGTCCCGGGAGACATGACTCTGGAAGCGTTTATCTCCGGGCTGAAGAAGTATCCCTACTCTCGTGTGCCGGTGTTCAAAGGGTCGTTGGATCACGTGACCGGCATCGCCTTCGCCCACGATCTGCTGCATATTGCCGACGATGCCGCCCGCACCCAGACGGTCGCCAGCATTCAGAGGCCGGCCGCGCTGGTGCCGGAAACCAAGCGGGTCAACGAACTGCTGCGCGAGATGCAGCGCGAAAAGCAGCACATGCGCATTGTGATTGACGAGTACGGGGGCGTGGCCGGCCTGGTTAGCATTGAGGATCTGCTGGAAGAAATCGTCGGCCGCATCAGTGACGAGCACGAGTACGACAGTGAGCAGGATGCACCGGTGCACGAGGCCGGCGGCACCTGGCTGGTTTCAGGAAATCTTGAGCTTGCACGCCTGGAAGATCTTCTGAACGGAGCCTACCAGGTGGCCCAGGAATATCACGCCGCGACGGTTGGTGGGCTGGTGAGCGAGATTGCCGGGCGGATTCCTTTGCCCGGCGAGGTGATCGTTGCTGACTCCTTGCGCTTTGAGGTCGTGGCCTCGACGGACCGTCGCATCGAACGTGTCCGCGTCTCAGCGATCGAGAGTCCTGAACGTTAATCGGGGCTACACTTGAGTGTGCGATCCGGTTTCGTTTCCATTCTTGGCCGTCCCAACGCGGGTAAGTCGACGCTATTGAACGCGTTGATCGGCGAGAAGATCGCCATTGTCTCCAACAAGCCGCAAACCACACGCAACCGCATTCAGGGCATCGTCGAAGTACCGGCGCGCAAGGGCAGGAGCGCGGCACAGGTCGTTTTTGTCGACACCCCTGGAGTGCATCGGCCGGGGTCTCAACTGGACCGGCGCATGATGCAGGAAGTGTATGAGGCTCTGGAGAGCCGCGACATCGTCATCCTGATGGTGGATGCTGGGCGCTACAGTGAGCCTCCTCTCCCGGGAAAGAAGCTGTCTGCGCGCGCAGAACGGGAAAGCAGTGAAGACGCGTTTGTCATGCAGTTGATCCAGAAGCTGGATTGCCCGGTATTTCTGGTGATCAACAAAATCGACCTGGTACTGCGCTCGAAGCTTCTGCCTCTCATCGAACGATTCACCGCAACGTATCCTTTTGCCGAAGTGATCCCCATCTCCGCGACCAAGAAGGATGGTTTGGACACTTTGCTAGCGAAGTTGGTGGAGTACCTCCCCAAGGGCGAGCGGTACTTTCCCAAGGACCAGTTCACGGATCAGCCGGAGCGTTTTCTGGTTGCGGAGTTGATTCGCGAGCGCATTTTGCTCGAGACCGGGGAAGAGGTTCCCTATGCATCGGCGGTGGTGGTGGAGCGCTTTGAGGAACCGGAGCCCGGTCAAAAATCTCCTCTGACGCGCATTTCTGCAGTCATCTACTGTGAGCGTGCCGGGCAAAAAGCGATCCTGATAGGCAAAGGTGGAACAAAGCTCAAGAGCATCGGTTCGGCGGCCCGCAAGGAAATCGAATCGTTATTGGGCACCAGGGTCTATCTTGAGTTGCATGTAATAGTGGAAGAGAACTGGCGTGAGTCGAGGTACTTCGTCGACTCCCTTGACTGGCGCAAACAACTCGAAGACCTCGCGGAAGCCAAGCCGGAAAGCACCCTGCCCACACGAAAGCCGCAAAAACCCTAACATCCACTATTGCATTCACGCCAACCAATAAAAACATCCCGGTAGATCCACATTCCACTCACACAAATCTGTGCCCCATGTTCGCACCAGCGTACGTGGGTCAATAGAGACGTGCAAAGCCCCATCAAAGGTCTGTCATTTCTTCTATTCGGTAATAAGAATCTCGTGGCTCATCGAAAGCGACAACTCAGGTCACCGTCACGGTGCTATTTAAGATTTGCTATACCCACCCCTTGAGATCGTATCAGCCAGCCCAAATCTGCTCCCACGGAGCATAGTGGCCAACACCAGCCAGGAATGCATGCACGCCAATGAAGACTCCCAGAGCGACCAGCGCGACCAAGGCGATCGAAACAAGCAGAACGCTGAGCACCTTCACGTCGCCGCTGGCTTTAGTCAGCATCGTGGTGTCAGCGTAGCTTCCACCGCGATATTGCGAAACATCACCGGCAGGGATTACCTCGGGGTCGCCGGTGCACCCTAAAGTGCGGAAATCGTCGCCCTCGTCGAAAACCTTTCTCTCTGTCCAGGAAGCTACTGGAAGGCTCGGCGGCAAAAACCTGGCGAATCACTTTGCCGGCGTACTCGCGTTGGCCTCCACATCGATTTCGATCTCCACGTCCGGTCCTTTCGCGTTCGGCTCGAGTTCCATCAAATTGTCGCGTGTCATTCCGAAATCGCCACGCTTCACTGCGGCCGTTGCGTGGAACGAAGCGCGCGCGGGCTGTCCTGCCGGCAGGTTGGGGAACAATCCCTTGAATCGGAATGTCAACGGCACCTCTTTTGTCACACTACGGATGGTGAGCGAACCATCCATCACCCACGCGTCATCAGCGCTCCTCCGAATACCGCGTCCGCGATAGGTCATAGCCGGAAAGTTCTTCACATCAAAGAAATCGGGCCCACGTAAGTCCTCATCTCGCCTGGCGACCTGCGTATCGATACTCGCCGTGTCAATCGAAATATCCAGGGCGCAATCCGCCGGCTCCTTTGCGGCTGAGATCGTCCCGGTGACTTTGTCAAACCTGCCGCGCACCAGTCCGACGATATGGTGCTGCGCGCCAAAGTACGCAAAACTATGCGCTGGATCGACGTTGTACGTTCCCGGTGCCGGAAGAGGGGCGTTACTTGCCGAGGAAGCAAGCCCCTTGCGCGCGCCCGTCGTAACCAGGGCAATTCCACACAACATCAGAAGCACAACACCCACAAGGGTCTTTAGCATCCCCGCTCGTACACTCATTCCGCCACCTTTCGCCTGAAGTTCAGCGATAAACCTAACGTCGATTCGAACCAAACTGAAGTCAAAGGTGGCCAACCTCCGCGGTTCTGCGGTGAGTCGTGCATCTCATGCGCCCAATCGGTTTAAGCGGAAGGACGCGGTCGTTAGAATTGGGTGAGTGCAGCAGAATACCCTCCAGCGCCGCGCACCCTCTTTCTGGCCCCTCCAGATCGGAGGATGGATGCTTTATGGATCGGCAACCGCCGTCTCCTACATCCCATTTCGCCATATGAAGGAAGCAGTGGATTACCAGGCCGCTTTCCTGTGTTCCACCTTTTTAGCCAGCTTTTTTCTGTATGCGTGTTGTCATTTCCTCTGGCGCCGGTCGACCCCGTTGGCTTCTGCGTTGTTTCTATCGGTGGGGGTTTCGTACATTCTGGGGGTTCTGTGCACTGTCGTATCCGCTCTCACAGCGCTCCACTTGGCGGGCGACCATACACCTCTTAGCTGGAGCATGGTCGCCGCCCGGGCGTTCGAAGGTGCGATCATCCTCATTGCATGGAGCGCGCTTTATTTCGGGATCAAACATTACGGTACCGTTGAGGAGCAGCGGGGGAAGTTGTTGGAGTCAGAAGCGACGGCGCGGGAAGCTCAACTTCAGGCGCTGCGTTACCAATTGCAGCCTCACTTCCTCTTTAACACCCTGAACGCCATCTCATCGCTCGTCGTAAGCAAGCAGCCCGAACGGGCTACGGAGATGATTGCAAAGCTCGCCGCGCTCCTACGAAACACCCTCAGCTTCCCTGAAGTTCATCTTGTGACTTTCCGGGATGAGCTGGCCGTCACAGAAGAATATCTTTCCATCGAACAGGTCCGTTTTGGACCCCGTCTCGCCGTCTCGCTGAGTGTAAGCCCGGAAGCTTCTGAGGCGCAGGTCCCCAGGTTTCTTTTGCAACCGATTGTGGAGAATGCGATCCGGCATGGGATTGCGCGTTGTTCCGATGGAGGCGAGATCTCGATCACAGCGGTTGTGATCGAAGGACAACTTCGAATCGATATAGAAAATGATCGTACCGAAGGCTTGCTGCACTCCGCTGAGGTAGGAAACGGGCTTGGCCTGGCGAACACTAAGAAGCGATTGGAAAAACTCTACGGAGAACAAGGAAGCGTTACAGCCACCACTGCGCAGAACAACCGCTTCCTGGTCTCGATTCGATTTCCTCTGACCTCGGTGTCTTCAATATGAACATTCGTGTTCTGGTTGTCGATGATGAGCCGTTGGCCAGAGTTGGCATCACTACCCGCCTGAGTGCCTATTCCGACATGCTGATCGTGGGGGAGTGCGGTACCGGCGAGGAGGCGCGCGCGAAGATTCCCCAGGTCTCGCCTGATCTGATTTTTGTCGATATTGAAATGCCTGGTATTTCCGGGCTGGATCTCCTGAGAGATTTGCCCAGAGAGCAAGCCCGCTGTGTGGTGTTTCTTACTGCGCATGAGGAGTACGCCCTGGATGCATTCAATGTGGAAGCGCTTGACTATCTCCTCAAGCCAATTGACGATGCCCGCTTCGCCGCGTGTATCGAACGTGCGCGGCGAATGTTAGCTCTTCACCGGCAGGAGGCCAACTTTGAGCGGCTTTACGGGCTTCTAACGCTCACAGAGAAAGAAGACAATCGGGACTTCATCAGGCGTTTTCCGGTGCGCCGCGGTAATGAATTTACTTTTATTCGCGTCGGAGATGTGGATTGGATTGAAGGCTTGGGAGACTATGCCGGATTGCATGTCGGCGATCGAACTCACTTGGTTCGTGAACCCCTCACCTTGCTGGAGGCTCGCCTCGACCCCACTCAGTTCGTTAGAATCCACCGCTCCACGATTGTGCAGGTAGAGCGCATTGCGCGCGTAGATCCTTCGTCAAATCGAGATGCCGTTCTAACCCTAAGCGACGGCAAGACATTGCGGGTGAGCCGGACCTATCGCCCGCGTCTGGATGAGCTACTGCATTCGCCCTAGTGGGTGCGCTCTCAAATTCTTCGCCCAGCCAACGCTGGAAAGCCGCCATACTCTGTGGGCGGCCGAGGAAGTTCTTTACCAGGTCATTGGCAGACATAGATCCACCAGGCTCCAGGACCGTTCGCCGGTAGCGCATGGGAGCCTCACCAGCGAGCAAATTCTGTTGATTGAATTGTTGAAAGAAATCTTCCGCAATCACCTTGTCCCACATGTAGGTGTAATAGGCGGAAGAGTAGCCTGCCAGGTGATCGAAGGATGTATACGCGTGAGCGTCTTCGGCAGTAGGAACCCACAGAGTGTAATGCCGCAAGTCCGCCGGAAAAACTGCATCCAGATCGACCTTCTCTGGCTTGTCCTTATAGATATCGTAGGAAATCGCAGAAAATGCTGTCTGCAGAGCAACCGAATTTGCGCGTCCAAATGCGGACGCTCGATTCATGCGCGTTACCAGTTCTGCTGGAATCGGCTCGCCGGTCTTGTAATGGTGCGCGAAGGTGGCAAGCACCTGGGGGCTGTGCATCCATTCCTCGAGCATCTGCGAAGGGGCCTCTACGAAATCCGATTCCATGCTGATGCCACTGATTCCCGCCCATTGCTGTTGGCCTCCGAGGATGTGGTGCATCAAGTGGCCGAACTCATGAAAGAAGGTCACCACGTCGGTATATTGCATCAGGCCAGGATCAGTGGCCGTAGGCTCAGGAAAATTGCAAACCAGGGCCGCCTCCGGCAGTTGCTTACCGCGAACTCCATCCAGTACCGGCGCCATCTCCGCATGGCTATATTTGCCCGGCCGGGCGTGCATATCGAGATACAACCGGCCAACCGTTTTGCCGTGGTCGATCACATCCCAGGTTTCCACCGCGGGGTCCCACGCCGGCGCATTCAGTTCCTGGCGAAAGCTGACATGGAAAAGCGTTGCGGCCGTATCCAGGATCCCCTGCTTCACCTGCTGGTATGGCAGGTAAGGGCGAACACTTTGCGAGTCGAAGTTGTACTGCGACCGTCGCACCAGTTCCCCAATCCAGAAGCGGTCATAAGTAGGCATGTCCACTATTCCCGGGCTTATTTTGCGCTCCTCTGCCAACGACATGGCGAGCTCGCGTTCCGCCAGCGGACGTGTTGCTGCATCCAGCTGTACCAGGAACTTTGCAATGTTGTGCCCATTTTCGATCATCTTATCCGCCGCGTTGTAATCCGCCCAGGAGGAGTAGCCGAGCAGCGTCGCGATCTCATACCGCGTCTGCATCATATTGATGAGCACCTCCCGGTTCTTGGGATAGGCTCGGGTCCAGAAGGCTTCCCACATACGGTGCCGCAAGTCTTCGCTTTTGGCGAAAGTCAGAATCGGATAGGCGTTAGGTTCGTTGGCGGGGATGTGGATTTTTCCGTCAGGCCCCGCCTTGTGCTTGTCGATGTAATCCTGGGGCAGGCCATCCAACGCCGAAGCATCCGCGATCTCGACGGTCCTTCCATCGTCGGAAATATTGCGGTCGAACATCGACTGATCTTCGACCAGTTGCTGGCTCAGCTTTTTGAGCCGCGCCCGCGTCGCATCGTCTTTGTCCACCCCCGACAGCCGAAACTCCAATAATTGCCGCTGCACATAATAGCGAGTCGCCGCGTCTGCGCCCGCGAGGTTCAGACTGGCCAGCGCCTGGTAAACCTCGTGATTCAGCGAAAGCGCCGTTTGGGCGCTGCTTACCTTGGTGGTCATCGCCGTTGCGTGGTCGCGAAAGGCCGCGTCGGGATGGACCTGCTGCATCAAACTGGAAAAGTAAATTGCTGCGTTCAACTGTCGAATCGCTTCGTCATAAGCGACGAGGGTGTTTTCAATCGTCCGCGTCCCCTTGGCGGCGACCACTTGATCGACGGCAGCCTGCGCCGCCGCCAGCCGGCCGTTTTCCATCTTCTCAAAAGCGGCGACGTCGGGCTTGGTGCTCCACAGCGACGGCTGATCCCGCGCAATCTCTTGCCCGCCGGCAGTGGCGACAAGAAGTAAAACCGCAAATACAGAGATAAAACAAGATACATTCGCCATCGGCGACTCCCACAATTGCAACTGCGTTCTACTCACGCACACTAATGCCGAGGCTTTTCATCTTGCGGTACAGGTGACTACGCTCCAGTCCCAAAGCCTCTGCGGCCCGGCTTACATTCCCGTGACACTCATCAATTTTTTTCAAAATGTAATCGCGCTCGTAAGCCTCTCGCGCCTGATGCAGGGTGCTGAATTCCTCGCCCTTGCGGCTGTTGCCGCGAAACACCAGCATTGGCAGGTGCTTGCGCTCGATCCGAATCGTCTGCGGGTTCAGAATCATCACCCGCTCGATCACGTTCCTCAACTCGCGCACATTCCCCGGCCAATGGTATTGCTTGAGCACGGCAATGGCCTCGTCACTCATCTCGATACGCGGACGGCCATACTGACGACCGAACTCCAGCAAAAACTCCCGAACCAGCAGCGGGATATCTTCCTTCCGGTCCCGCAATGGCGGAACATAAAACGGAATGACATTCAGCCGATAAAAAAAGTCTTCGCGGAAGTTCCCCTTGGCAATTTCTTCTTCCAGGTCTTTATTCGTAGCCGCAATCACGCGGACGTCGACCTGGATCGTCTGCGTCCCGCCCACCGGAGTAAAACGCTGCTCATCCAGGGCGCGCAGAACCTTAGCCTGCATCTTCAGGCTCATATCCCCAACTTCATCCAGAAACAGAGTGCCGTTATCCGCGCGCTCAAACGTCCCGCGCTTTTCCACCGGTCCATTCGGAATAGCACTGTGACGGTAACCGAAGATCTCGCTTTCGATGTAGTCTTCGGGGATCGCGGCACAATTCAACTCCACAAACACCCGGTCGCTGCGCAAACTCTCGCTGTGGATAGCACGAGCAATGAGCTCCTTGCCGGAACCGGACTCTCCATAGATAAGCACCCGTCCGTTCGTAGGGGCCATCAGCTTGATCTGCTGCCGCAATGCTTTGATGGACACGCTCTCGCCCGTGATGGGCACGTGCATCAGCAGTTGGCGCTTGAACTCCTGGTTTTCGCTGCGCAGACGCCGCGCCTCTACGGCATTCTTCAACAGGATCAGCGTGCGATCGATCGAGAGCGGCTTCTCCAGAAAATCGAAAGCGCCCAGCTTGGTAGCCCGTACAGCAGTTTCAATCGTCCCGTGGCCGGAAATGATGATGACTTCCGGGGTGCTCTCGTTGGCCAGTGAACGGATCTCAGTCAGCACATCCAGTCCGTCCCGGTCAGGAAGCCATATATCCAGAAGCATCACGTCATAGGAAGCATCGCGCAGCAACACCATGGCCTCCGAAGCGGAGGCGGTGCTGGTAACGGCATACCCGTCTTCCTTGAGGATTTCCCCCAGCGATTCCCGGATCTCCGCCTCGTCATCGACAATCAGGATGTGGTTCATGACGCCGGCCTGCCATTAGCCCCGGCCAAAGCTGCTTCCTGCGAGCTCTTGGCCTCGGCCAGCGGCAGTTCAATGATGAATCGCGCCCCCGTAGGGCTGTTTTGTTCGGCGCGGATAGCCCCGCTGTGTTCCTGGATGATTTTCGAAGCGATGGCCAGCCCCAGGCCGGTACCGCGCTGTTTGGTCGAGAAGTAGGGCAGGAAGAGGCGTTCCCGCATCTCGTCGTTCAGACCGTGACCGGTGTCAGAAACCGCAATTTCCGCCATGGTGTGGCCTTCGATCAGCCCTGTCTCGATGGTCAGTTCCCGCAGCAGGCTGCTTTGCATCGCTTCGGCGGCGTTGTCGATCAGGTTAGCCAGCGCCCGTTTCAACGACTCGGGATCGGCAAAGACGGGGGGAATCCCACTCCCTAGAAGTTTCACTACGCGAATGTGCTGAATTCTCCCCGCGAACAACGCCAGTGCGCTCTCCACGATGGAGTTCAGATCGCAGACCTGGGGTCGCGAAGTAGGGAACTGCGCCAGCGATGCGAACTGGTCGACCAGCCTGCGCATGGTTTGCACCGAACCCAGAATCACCTCGCTGCACTTCCGAATCACGCTGTCCGAATCCGCCATGGGGCGATCCACATGCTTGCGAATCCGTTCCGCGGAAAGAGCAATCGGGGTGAGTGGATTTTTTATTTCATGGGCCACACGCTGGGCGACCTCTTTCCATGCCACCTGGCGCTGCGCGTGCAGGAAGTCGGTGACATCTTCCAGCACCAGGATGCATCCTTCGCGATCTTTGCTCAGTTCCAGACGAGCGATCGTCGCGGTTACGTTCAGGGGGCCGCGGGGACCAGGCAACTCGATTTCCGTCGCTGCCAGACCCATGCGCTTGCTTCGGCGCAAGAGCACGATCAGCTCGTCGGCGATATCTCGCGGCAAAATCGACTCCAGCGGCATACCCGAAAGGTCGCGGTGATCGCGCGGGCTCAGCAGGTTGCGCGAGGCTCGGTTCGCCTGCAGAACGCACATTTCCGGATCCAGTGTGACCACCGCGCTGGGAATCGTCTCTAGCACCGTTTCCAGTTCGCTGCGCCGTTCTTCCAAAGCCCGGTTGGCGGCTGAGAGTTGGGTAGTGGAGGTTTCCGCCAGGGCGCGGCTCCCTTCCAGATCTTCTGCCATGCGATTGAAGGAGCGCACCAGTTCTCCCAGCTCTTCCGTCGACGCCACCTTCACCCGGTGAGCATAATGGCCGGCCGCCACAGCGTCCATCGCGTCTGCCAGTGCCTCAACTGGCCTGGTCACCTGTTTGGAAAGGAAGAGCGCCAGCCAGCTGCTGGCGAAAAACACCAGCGTGGTCAACAGAAACAGCAGCAGCAGGTAAGTGGTGCGGATGCGTCTCCGATCGCGATACAGGATCTCGTAATCCCGCGCACCCGAGCGGATATCCTGCACCGTAGCGCTTAGCCCGGAGGGCAGGGGCAGGGCAGCGACCACGATGCCGCCGTCCCCGGTGCTTGCTTGACCTAATACGTATTCATCTTTCCCGGTTACCAGCATAGGAACGTCGCTACGCTGGGCGGCACGCAGAACGATCGCGGCTAAGCTTTCGTGTCCCTGCAGGACATCGGTTACCGCCTGGTCCATCCAGGAACGAATGATCGCGTGGCCATCATCCTGGGGCAATTGGTATTGGCCGACAGCCGCGCCATTGCGGAAGACCACGACAAACCCGCCCTCCAAGGTGATGCGGTGGCTGCCGATCTCCCGCAGCAAAGCTTCTGTATTGCCGGTCTGCAAAGCGTGGCTCAGGTTAGGAGAGCTGGCTAGAGATTCGGCCTCCGCCCGGGCATTGGCGGCTGCGTATTGAGAAAGTTCGAGCGAGACCCGGGTGGAGTCTTCGCGCAGCTGCGAAGCGGGCTGGGAAAACCAACGCTCCATGGAGCGATTGAGCAGCCCGAAGCTGAACAGAAACATGAACACCGCGGGCGCGAAGGAGAGCAGCAGGGCTCCCACCAGCATCCGGCTACGAATTCTTGAACCCAACACCCGGCTACGCTGGTCGGCCAGTAGCTTCACGATGTTGCGGAACAGCAGGATCAGCAGGGTGATGAGAAGCAGGAAGGCAATGACGGACAGGGCGGTAAAGAGGAAGATCTGGCCGGTGCCGTGGGGGCGAAGAAATGGCAGGTTGAAGGCATTCAGCGCAGCCAGCACAAGCAGGAGTAGAAGCATGCCTCCGCCGAGCGCTACGACGGCACTCCTGCGCTGTTGGGACTCTGTGGCCATTCGTGTCTAACAGCTTACAACTATGGCAACATTCTGTGTTCTATCCCCGCCGCCAACCAGTCGGGTGCCCAATGCGGCTACCACGGGTATAAAGATCTGTTCTTCCTGCGGTATCCGCTCCCATCCTTCGCGTTCTTTGCGAAGGGTGGGATACGCAAGTGTCCCCCCTTACAGTCCAACTTCTAGAGAGAATTCATCTTAAGCAGGAACTCGGCATTGTTACGGGTCTTGCCCAACCGGTCCACCAGCAATTCCATAGCTTCCACCGGCGACAACGGATTGAGCACCTTCCGCAGAACCCAGATGCGCTGCAGATCTTCCTTGGGGATCAGCAGCTCTTCCTTACGCGTACCGGAACGCTGGATATCGATAGCGGGAAACACCCGCTTATCGACCAGCTTGCGGTCCAGGATAACTTCCATATTGCCGGTACCTTTGAACTCTTCAAAGATCACTTCATCCATGCGCGAGCCGGTATCCACCAGAGCCGTGGCAATGATGGTGAGCGAGCCGCCCTCTTCGATATTGCGTGCCGCGCCAAAAAACCGTTTCGGACGCTGCAGGGCATTGGAATCGACGCCGCCCGACAGCACCTTGCCTGACGGCGGAACAATGGTGTTGTAAGCCCGCGCCAGGCGGGTAATGGAATCCAGCAGGATAACCACATCCCGTTTGTGTTCGACCAGCCGTTTGGCCTTTTCAATGACCATCTCGGCGACCTGCACGTGGCGTGCTGCCGGCTCGTCGAAGGTGGAGCTAATCACTTCCCCCTTGACCGACCGCTGCATATCCGTAACTTCTTCCGGGCGCTCGTCGATCAGCAGCACAATCAGCGCAACCTCCGGATGATTCGTGGTCACGGAATTCGCAATCGACTGCAGCAGCATCGTCTTGCCGGTTCGCGGCGGAGCGACGATCAAACCGCGTTGCCCTTTGCCCACCGGGGTCAATAGATCGGTGACTCGTCCACTGGTATTCTCGTGGACCGTCTCCATCTTGATGCGTTCCTGGGGGTAAAGCGGGGTCAGGTTATCAAATAGGATCTTGTTCCGCGTTTCCTCAGGAGACTCAAAATTGATCGCCTCGATTTTGACCAGGGCAAAATACTTCTCCCCTTCATGCGGAGGGCGCACGTTGCCGCTAATGGTGTCGCCCGTCTTCAGATCGAATTTACGGATCTGGGAGGGCGAGACATAAATGTCATCGGGACCCGGCAGGTAGTTGTAATCAGGCGAACGAAGAAAGCCGTACCCGTCTGGAAGTATTTCCAGCACCCCTTCGGCAAAAATGTGGCCTTCTTTTTCGCTCTGGGCCTGAAGGATCTTGAAAATAAGATCCTGTTTGCGGAGCCCGCTGGCACCGGGAATTTCGAGCGTGCGCGCGATGCGGCTTAGCTCTGTTATGTTCTTTTCTTTCAACTCGGAAATGGTCATTTTCACCTACGGGGGTAACGATGGGAGGGGTTTATCGGGAAGGAATCTTGCTGGTGTAATCGTGTTTGTTTAGCAGGTTCGAGTGATTTTGTGCGAAGGGGTTGAAAAGGCCCAAACAGGCCGCGCTTAAGCTGCGCGGCGCTGCTGGATCTGAGAAGCTTCCGGGGTTGCGGCGGGTGCAGCCGCCGGGCTTTCGTGATGGAAGCGGACTAAAACCTCATTGGTGGTGTCCTGGAGACGGGTATTGGGCTTGTGCAGCTTACGCGTGGCCTTCGAGGCCAGCTGGCACAGTGTGTAACGATTCTCTACGTGGGCAAGTGCCCCAAAGATAAGATCAGAGCGCATCTGTATTCTCCTTCATCCTTTGACCGTCCATATGCGCTTCTGGTGATGGCAAAGGCTCTGCCCGGCGCGGCGTCGGTCGATTTTCTATTTGTTAGACGCGTATGCTCTCTTGCGGGAACAATATTTTCGTCTGGGTTTCTTGTTGGCCAACCGGTACTGGAAAGATTCCCTGCGTCTACTCGACGCTTCCGGCGGAGTTTCGTCGCGCGGAACCCTTATGCAAAGGCGCTTTTTACAGGCTCGGCCTCTGTCTCCGGGTTGCGCATGCCTAAAAACGAATGCATGTCGCGCTGTTGCTGTGACCTCTGCGGCTCATGAAGTTCCGGGTTCCGGGACGCTCACACAGAAAGGGCGGGAAAGCCAAGATTACATGCCCAAGAGGCGCGCTCTCATTAAGCCAAATAGAACTTAACGCGATCGAAAGAGAGGGTCAACTCTTTTTTTCATAGAAATTACTCGAATGGTTCCCAAAAATGGAATATATCGAAAATGGCATCGCAACCCTCTATTCTCCCTGGTAAGGCTTAGCTACGCAAGTCGCACCTGCGTACCATGAGCAAGGACCAAGATCCGGCCTGCTGTGATTGAGATGACCAAGAGTCGAACCTCTGATCCCGTTGCCGAAACCTCCCAACCCTCCCTGGCACTTGAAAAGACTCAGAAAGGCGCGCCCCGCTCTATGTGGGAACTCCTGCTGCAGCTGCGTGTTCTGCTGCCCTACCTGACCCGGCTAGTGCCGTTGCTCGATCCCGGCCTCAGATCTGCTCCCGACCTCAGCGAGGTTACGAAAGGCATCGCCGGGTTGCAGAACAGCAGCCGCGATTTAGAAGTGCAAACCAGGAATCAGGCCCTCCAGTTGGAGCGCATCGAACAGCAAATGAGCCGCTTACGGGTGGTTCATGAGAACAGCATCGAGGAGAGCCGGCAGCTTTTGGCCGAAGTCCGGTCGCTGCGCAGCCGGATGCTTGGCGCCGCGACCGTCATACTTGTGCTCCTTCTTTCGACGATCGTGATGATGATTTTGCTGCTAATGCGTTCCTGATTAGCCTGTTTCTCTCCAGTTGTTGATCCTGCTGCAATGAATGTTCACGCTGCAAATTCAATCTTCGCAACCGCGTAATTTGTACCGCATCGGTATGCCGTTTCTGTTGCCAGTCGTATAAATCCGGGACTAGGATACGAGACGGTTCGGTGCAGTCCTCTTTTCTCGGACGTGCCAGATCTCCCCTACGAAGTCGTTCCAGGCCTCACGGATAGTAAAGAATAGCTGGCGACTTCCTCGTCAGCGTGTGTGGAGTGACTCTCTATGGCATGGTATGCCTATTGCATTAGTGAAAAGCAGGCGTTTCCTGAATTAAGCCGGCACCGAAAACCAATACCAATGGAATCGGTAATGGGTATCTCAGGAAATCAGATCTTCCTCTATCCAGCCAGTGATCTCGCAGTAATCGTAAGTGAACATCATCCCTCAGAAAATCTGGACCAGAAAGCAGCTGTTGAGCACGCACGTGTGATCAGCGACTGTTTCAAACTTTCCACAGTTCTACCTTTCCGCTTTGGCACGGTATTTGCGGATGATGAAGCATTGAGAAAATCGATTCGCTCCAATCAGCGGCAGTTTCTTGCCAATGTGGAGCGTTTGCGCGGTAAGGCGGAGATGCACCTGAAAGTCCTTCTCGATGATTGCTGCCGCGACCAGGCCGCCCCCGTGGCGATGGACCGGGTAGGCAAAGAGTACCTGTCCAGCTTACGGGAGAGTGCGACCCGGCAGCGTGAACGGCAAACCAAGGCGCGGGCGGTCTCGGTGCAGATGCACCGTATGTTCAGCCCACTCGATGAAGAGATCAGCTGCCGCCGGATGGATTCCGGCAAAATGCTGCTTGACATCGCTCACCTCATTGATCACAAGGGTATCGAGCGCTATCAGAACAAGTATTCAAGCGCCAGCCAGCAGCTGAAAGATTGCCGCATGCAACTTTCCGGACCTTGGCCGCCCTATCACTTCGTGCAGCGGCTGACCCGGCCGGTGCATGTGCATGCCGTACCTGCTTAAAGACATTGGAAGGCCGCAAAACCCCGGCAATTCGCCGGGGTTTTGCTTTTTCGCCCCCGTACCACAGGTCCCAAAAAGATGAGCGTGGTGCGGACGAATTATCAAGTGGGTGGCCCAGGTCGCTTTTGAGACCTGGGTGTTCCGGTTAGGACCCTTTGCAAGAGAAACCCAGGTCTCAAAAGCGAGACCTGGGCCACCCACTCAAAGTGTGGAGGTTGCAGCTTTATTTTCGACAGGAAACGCTTTCCAGGAAATGTTTTGACGAAGAGATCTGCGCGGCCTTACCCAACCTTGTTAGCGGCGGGGAGATCTTTTCTACGGCTCAGCACAAAGCTGGCATGGGAACGCCGATCAGCCGACGCATGATCGATCTTGCGCCAGAACGCCACAAAATAATCCACCGCGGAAATGATAGACACCAGCACCATGAAGTAAATGGCGGCGATTGCGATCCACTCCACCGGCAAAATAAACCAGCCAAAATGCCAGGCATACCAGCCGTGGGCCAGGATGACAGCCACCACAGAGACAATCTGGATCACCGTCTTCAGCTTGCCCAAGTCGCTTGCTTCGATGGTGAACCCCTCGGTACTAGCGATCGAACGCAGGCCATTGACAAGAAACTCCCGGCCAATCACCAACACCGCGATCCACGCCTTCATGAGATGGGGATTGAACTGCACCAAGCAGACATAGGCTGCCGTAATCATCAGCTTATCCGCCAGGGGATCGAGCAACATACCCATGGTGGTGATCTGACCGCGCTTCCGCGCCAGGTAGCCATCCACCCCATCGGTGATCGAAGCCAAAATAAACAGCAGGGAAGCGGCGATTTCCTGCTCTCCGTGGCCGCGGTACGGGAAATAACTGGAAAGCATCCAGATGAGCAAGGGAATGCAACAGATGCGGCTCATCGTGATGGAGTTTGGCAGGTTCACGATCGACTCGGCTGTTGAGGAAAGGCGTGCGTCCGCCTACTCTCATTATGCACCAGGCGCCACCCGTTGGCTCGGCGCCCGGTGCACGTTAGTTTGGTCCAACTTCAGGCGTAAATACCGCGTTGCTTGATGGTGAACGCCACCCGGTCGATAGCCAACATGTAGGCAGCAATGCGATTGTTTACGTTGTGCGCTTCGGCGTACCGGACCACGTCACCGAAGCTTTCCGCAAGGATGCTTTCCAGTTGCTCGTTGACCACTGCTTCCTTCCAGAAATACCCTTGGCGATCCTGCACCCATTCAAAGTAGGAGGCCGTGACCCCGCCCGCATTGGCGAGAATGTCGGGCACGATGAAAATCTTCTTATCGGCAAGAATCTCGTCCGCAACAGCAGTCGTAGGACCGTTGGCGCCTTCACAAACAATGCGTGCCTTGATGCGGTCCGCGTTTCGGCTGGTGATCACGTTTTCGGTGGCGGCGGGAATGAGGATCTCGCAGTCAGTCACCAGCAGCTCGGAAGAATTCACCGCTTCGGCGCCCTTGAAGCCCAATACGGTGCCGTTGCGCTGCCGGTATTCGAGGAGCAGGTGGACGTCGATGCCATTGGGGTTATACAGCCCGCCGTCATATTCCGCCACGCCGATAATCTTGTAGCCTTTTTCCATCATCAGCTTGGCGGCGTTCGAGCCTACGTTGCCAAAGCCCTGGACGATTACCCGGCAGCCTTCACGCTGCATATTCAGGTACCGCAAAGCCTCATCGCACATCACGCCAATGCCGCGCCCGGTAGCCTCGCGGCGCCCACGCGATCCGCCGATGTTGAGTGGCTTCCCAGTGACCACCGCGGTCACCGTCTGGCGCATGTGCATGGAGTAGGTGTCCATGATCCAAGCCATGGTTTGCTCATTGGTATTGATATCGGGGGCCGGTACATCCTTTTCGGGTCCGAGAAACTCGATCAGCTCCGAGGTGTAGCGCCGCGTCATCCGTTCCAGTTCGCCGATGGACATCTTCTTCGGGTCGCAGATGACGCCCCCCTTCGCACCCCCGAAGGGGATGTTGACCACGGCGCACTTCCAGGTCATCCAGCTGGCCAGCGCGCGGACCTCATCGAGGGTCACATCGGGGGAATAGCGGATACCTCCCTTGCCCGGACCGCGGGCAATCGAATGTTGCACCCGAAAGCCGGTAAACACTTCAATGGTTCCGTTGTCCATCATCACCGGGATGTGAACAATGATTTCGCGTGCGGGGTAGCGCAATACTTTCCAGAGCCCGTCGTCCAAATTCAGTTTTTGTGCTGCGAAGTCGAAGCGAGCAGCCTGTGCTTCCCAGGGATTAATCTCCTGCTCGAGGGTTACGGTTGGCATAACAATTTCTCCAGGAACAAAGACTGCGACTTGGCAGTCCACCAAGGTCCCGCCGCGGTTGAGCCATGCGCGCCCGGGCGGGACGGCGCAGGCGTTCAGACGGGGCTAACCCCAAACCTCCAGAGTATAGCTCTCCACGTGCATGAGATGCTCACCCCGGGGAATCGTCTCCTCTTTACCTGCCGGCTGCTATGGCCATTTAGTATGAGCAGGAATGCCGGTTGACACTACTCTCTCTCCCTCGCGCGCGGAATTCCTCCAGTTGGCGGCCAGCCACACCCTGGTTCCGGTCTACCGCGCCCTCACGGCGGACCTGGAAACCCCGGTATCCGCCTTTTTGCGCCTGGCGGCCGACGAACCACAGTCCTTTCTGCTGGAATCCGTGGAGGGTGGCGAAAAGATAGGCCGCTATACCTTTATCGGCGTCCGCCCGTATCGCACCATCCTGGCCCGGGGAAGCTCTATTGTTATCAATGAGCGAGGCAAGAGCCGGTCGGTGCAGGGAGATGTTTTCGCCCTGCTGAAAGAGCTCTTGGCGGGGCAGAATCCAGCCCATATTGCGGGTTTACCGCCCTTTACCAGCGGAGCTGTTGGCTTTTTTGCCTACGACGCAGTCCGCCAACTGGAGCGTTTGCCGTCGCTTGCCAAGGATGATCTGGGTGTCCCTGACGCCTGCCTGATGTTTTTCGACGAGGTGCTGGCCTTTGACCACGTGCGCAAGCAGATCCTGCTGGTGGTCACGGCCGATCTCGTGCGCCAGAAACCCGCGGCCGCGTACAAGGATGCCAGGCAGCGGCTGGAGCGGCTGGAGAAGCGCCTTGCCAGGCCTATCCCTAAACCCCGCCATGCTCCGCCCCGGGGCAAGCTGGCGGTGACCAGCCGTACCTTGAAGAAGGACTTTCTGGACTCCGTTTCCCGCATCAAGGAGTACATTGCTGCCGGCGATATTTTCCAGGCGGTGTTGTCGCAGCGCTTTGAGGTGAAGCCGGGAGTCGATCCCTTTTCCGTTTACCGCGCGCTGCGCATCGTCAATCCCTCTCCTTACTTGTATTTCCTTCGTTTCGATCTGGAGAAGGTCTCTACTTGCCTGGTCGGCTCTTCTCCCGAATTGCTGGTGCGGGTTCAGAAGCGGCATGTCGAGTACAAGCCCATTGCGGGGACGCGTCCTCGCTCTGCCAATGAGGAAGAGGACCTGCGCATCGAGCAGGAAATGCTCAGCAACGAGAAGGAGCGAGCCGAGCACGTGATGCTGGTCGATCTGGGACGAAACGACATCGGCAGGGTTTGCGACTTTGGCACGGTCCGGGTGAAGAACCTGATGTATGTAGAGCGCTACTCTCACGTGATGCACATGGTCAGCTCGCTCGAGGGTCAGCTCAAAGAGGGATTGTCGGCAGTGGACGCCTTCAGCGCGTGTTTCCCGGCCGGCACTCTGAGCGGTGCGCCCAAGATACGGGCGATGGAGATCATCGAGGAGTTGGAACCGACGCGCCGGGGCATTTATGGCGGCAGTGTTTTCTACGCCGATTTTTCAGGCAACTTTGATTCCTGCATTGCCATTCGCAGCATGCTGCTCAAAGGAGAGCAGGGCTACATTCAAGCAGGCGCAGGCATCGTGGCCGATTCGGTGCCGGAAGACGAGTACGAGGAGTCGATAAACAAGGCGAAGGCCGTGGTGCGGGCAGTTGAAAGGGCCCGGGCTTCTGCCACCAAGTAAGCGACTCCATGTGTAGCCCCGGACGGCTTCAGCCGTGACTCCATGAGTGGTACAGGTGAGTCTTGTCTTGCCCTGCCACAGAGGATCGGGTGCCCCATCCTTCGCGCTCTTTGCGAAGGGTGGGATAAGCAGAAGTTGCGGGGAAGGGTCTCGGGTGAAGAGCAGTGGCATCCCACCCTTCGCCAACAACGCGAAGGATGGGGCACCCGATCCTCTGTGGCAGGGCAAGAAAGACGATTTTCAGCTGTGCCACGAGGCTTTAGGCCGTTCTGAGACTCTTAAGCGCCACCATGGAACGAGGCTTCGGAGCTGACCGAAAAGTCCCGGCGGCTGAACCCGCATCGCACAGGACTACACTGAAGACATGGTCTTCGTTCTCGACAACTACGACTCCTTCACCTACAACCTGGTGCAATACATGGGTGAGCTAGGGGCCGAGATGGTCATTCGGCGAAACGACGAACTGACCGTCGAGCAAATCGAGGACCTCAACCCGGAGCGAATCGTGCTTTCTCCTGGGCCGTGCACTCCCCAGGAAGCCGGGATCAGCATTCCTCTTATTCAACACTTTGCAGGTAAGGTCCCCATACTGGGTGTTTGCCTCGGTCATCAGGCCATCGGCGCCGCATTTGGCGGCAACGTGGTGCGCGCTCCGCGGTTGATGCACGGCAAGACCAGTCCGGTCGAACACGATGGACGCAATCTCTTCGCCGGCCTCGCCAGTCCCATGACTTGCACCCGCTACCACTCGCTCATCGTGTCCGAAGAGGGTTTGCCGGATGAGCTTGAAGTAAGTGCTCGAGTCGAAAAAGATGGAACCATCATGGGCCTGCGGCACCGCCGCTTTCCCATCGAGGGAGTCCAGTTCCATCCCGAAAGTGTCCTCACGGCGGACGGCAAAAACCTGATCCGTAATTTTCTTAATCTGTGATGCGATTTCTGTTCATTGGCTCGTTGGGACTGGCGGTGCCCTTGCTCGCCCAGCAGCCCATCGGACACACATCGGCTACCGAGGTCCAGGTCTCGGGCGCAGTGAGCATCTCCCACGGGGAAACAACCTTGGGCAATGGCAGCGAAATCACCGCCGGGAATCAGGCGGTGAAGATCACTCTCGAACGTGGCGGCGAACTCCGACTGTGCTCAACCAGCGCCGCTCACCTCTCCAAGGACCGCTCCATCGACGACCCGGCGAACAGCGCATTGATGATTGCGCTGAATCGCGGAGCCATCGAGGCAAACTACTCCGTGGGCAGATACTCCGATGTGCTGCTTACTCCCGACTTGCGCATCCTTATATCGGGTCCGGGACAAGCCGACCTTAGCATCCGCGTGAATACGCAGGGTGACACCTGCATCGACAACCACGGTGCCAATGCGCCGTATGTCACGGTGAGCAGTGAGCTCGAGGGAGGAGCTTACCGGGTGCTGCCCGACCAGCGTGTCAACTTCCTGCATGGCAGCCTGCGCGAAGTCGTCGATCATGAGCCCGAGCCATGCGGCTGTCCGAGCACTCCAACTGTAAACGTGGCGGCTGCGCCCGGCGGTCCTTCCTCCACCCCGGCGGATACGGCATTCCCGGTTGCCCAAAGCGAGGGGCTGACAGCGCCTCCCGTTCCCCGTCCTGTGCCCGTTGTTCCCGCCGGGCAACCGCATGTCGAGGTGACCGTTCCGCTCACCTACGATGCCAACAAGCCGGCTGCTCCTGCGGCCGTACCCCCGGTTCCGGCCCAGGGTCCCGTGGCGGCTCCTCCGCCGGAGCCCGAGCCGGAGGTTGCTTCCGCCGCTCCCGCCCCGGAGATGGCAACCACCGCCCCTGCGCCCAATCCGCCCCCCAATCAGGGTGGTCTCTTCCACCGACTTGGCCACTTCTTTTCCAAAATCTTCGGCAAATAGGGAAAGGGCTACAATCGACTGTTGAGGATTTCTGCTTCACCCAAATCCAGCTAGAAATGAAGGAGTTCTTTTTTTATGGCGATTCCTGCCACACAGATGCGTCCGGGCATGGTCATCAAGCACAATAACGAGCTGCACACCGTCTTCAGCGTCGAGCATCGGACCCCTGGAAATTTGCGCGCATTTATCCAGGCCAAGCTCCGCAACCTGCGCACCGGCGCCATGTTTGAGCACCGCTTCCGTTCCCCCGACCCCATCGACCGGGTTATTGTCGACGAGGTGTCGATGGATTTTCTTTACTCCGACGGCGACGACTACTACTTCATGAACACCGAAAACTACGAGCAGACGAATCTGAAGAAGGGCACTCTAGGCGATGCGGTTGAATACCTCATTCCCAATCTGCAAATCAAGGTCTCGTTTTTCGACGGCGTGGCGGTAGGCATCGAGCTGCCGCAGACGGTAGAGATGACAGTAGTAGAAACCGAACCTGGCCTGAAATCGGCCACCGCATCCTCCGTCACCAAACCGGCCAAAATGGAAACCGGCCTGGTGGTTCAGGTGCCCCCGTTCATCAACGAGGGAGAAAAGATTCGTGTAGATACAGCCGAAGGCGCTTACCTGTCTCGGGCATAGGGAACCAAGGACATAATGCATATGGTGCGCCATTACGTTGTGAAGGGCCGCGTACAAGGGGTTGGCTTCCGTTGGCTGGTCCATCGGGAAGCCGGCGTTCGCGGGCTGAAGGGTTGGGTTCGCAATACAGACACAGGAGAAGTCGAGGTCATGGTGGCCGGCAGCGAGGAAAAACTCGCGGAACTTCGCGCAGTGCTGGAACGCGGATCACGCGGCAGCCGGGTGGATGCCGTGCACGAGAGCAACATGGACGACGCTATGGCAGACGGCCTGGAATCGTTCCAAATCGAAGGAGCCTGGTAGCGACGAATGCCCCATCCGCCGATTAATTGCGAACCACTGAAGTCACTGATCCGAACCATTCCGAACTTTCCCAAGCCCGGCATTCTGTTCTACGACATCACGACCCTGCTCAAGGACAGGAAAGGCTATGCGACGCTGGTGGATGCGCTGGCGGCACATTACATTGGGTTGTCGGATGTCGACCTGGTGTTGGGCATTGAGGCGCGAGGATTTATTTTCGGTCCCGCCCTCGCCTACCGCTTGAACGCCGGCTTTGTCCCGGTGCGCAAGCCGGGCAAGCTGCCCGCGGAAACGGCGCGCGTGACCTACGACCTGGAATATGGAACCGATGCGCTCGAAATTCACCTCGACGCCATCGAGCCGGGCCAGAATGTGCTCATCGTCGACGACCTGCTGGCAACCGGGGGCACGATGGAAGCAACGGTGAAGCTGGTTCGCCGGCTGGGGGCTAATATCGTTGGCTTGGCTTTCGCCATTGAACTTGACTTCCTCAACGGACGCGATCGCTTCAAGGAATATGACGTGTTCAGCCTGCTGCACTACAGCGAGTAGTGCTAGACCACCCGGCGGCCACTCAATAGGTGGATCACCAGAGCCACTGCAGCGACGATGAGCAGGATGTGCAGGGCAAACGCGGCAAGATGAAAGAGCAGAAAGCCGCCGACCCAAAGCAGGATGAGAATGATCGCGAGCGCCAGCCACATGACCCATGCACCTCGCGGAGAGTATCTCATCCAATGAGGAGCTTAGCGAACTCATGATTCTGCGCCCATCGTTAGCGGTCTTAGTTTTCGCTGCCTCTGTGGTGAACGCGCAGATGACCGCCCTCACTCATGTTCGGGTGATCGATGGTACCGGCCGCACTCCGCTGGAAGACGCGACTGTCGTCATCGAGGGCAACCGTATTCTGGCGGTGGAACCGGCAAGCAGCACCCTGCCGGCCGCTGCCAAGGTGGTCGACCTCCACGGAGACACGGTGATGCCGGGGCTGATCAACGCCCACGGCCACCTGGCGTTGATTGCCGATGGCCAGAACTCCGCGACTGCCTACACCGCTGAAAACGTGCTTGCGGAACTGCGGCAGTATGAAAGCTACGGGGTCACAACGATGTTGTCGCTAGGCCTCAACCGTGACCTGCTGTATTCCATTCGAACGCAGCAGCGGCAGGGCAAACTGGATGGCGCTACCGTGTTGACGGCAGACCGCGGAATTGGAGCCGTGGACGGCGCGCCGCCGCTCCCGGCTGCTCCTGACCAGCTCTACCGGCCAGCCAATGCCGAAGAAGCGCGCGCGGCGGTGGATGCGATGGCAAAGCGGCACGCCGACATCATCAAGATCTGGGTGGATAGTCTGGGGGGAACCAAGCCCACCATGCCGCCCGAGATTTACCGCGCGGTGATTGCCGAAGCGCACAGACATCATGTGCGGGTGGCCGCCCATGTCTACTATCTGGCGGATGCCAAATCATTGGTGAATGATGGGGTGGACGTGCTGGCCCACAGTGTTCGCGACAAGCCTGTCGATCAGGAATTGATTTCTGCCATGAAGCGCCGTGGCGTCTGGTATATCCCCACCTTGACGGTTGACGAATCTTTTTATATCTATGCCGAGCATCCTGGTTTCATGCTGATTGATTTCTTCAAGGACGCTCTTTCGCCGCAGGTGCTGGCGGCGCTGACCAGCGATGCCTATACCCAGAAAGTGAATCAGGACCCAAAGACCGCGCAGCACAAAGCCGACTTCGCTATTGACCAGCAAAATTTGAAAGCGGTTTACGACGCGGGGGTACTGGTGGGGTTCGGAACAGATTCGGGCGCCATGCCGGCCCGCATTCCTGGATTTTCGGAGCATCGCGAATTGGAAGACATGGTGGAGGCGGGGCTTACCCCGATGCAGGCTATTGTGTGCGCCACCGGGCGCAATGCCGCGCTTCTGGGCATCGAGGCCACCCGGGGAACCTTGCGGCCGGGCAAGCGTGCAGACTTGATCGTGTTGGCCGCCAATCCACTGGATGACATCACCCACACGCGATCCATCGTGACCATTTTTCACGACGGGCGCGCGGTTACGCCGCGGGTTCCTGTGGTGATGGCGAAGTAACGTGTCGAGAATTTTCCAAGAGAGCCTTCCACGATAGAGCGGAAAGCGCTGCAAATCCCATCACACAGGGTGTAGCCCCGGACTTGAAGTCCGGGGGAGCGGGTTTTCAAACCCGCGTGAACGCGCTCGGCACATAAATCTCGGGCTTTAGCCCTGGTGGCTGCTTCTCGACGGGCCTTCGAGGGCGTGAGTACCGGGGGAAAGAACCGCAGGTCCCTCCACTACGCTTCGCTTCGGTCGGGATGACAAGTCTTGTTGTGCCCGCAAAAGCTTCAACGAGAAATACTTGACCCCCGCAATGGAACTTGTCGTCCCGACCGGAGCGAAGCGTAGTGGAGGGACCTGCGGTTTCTCTAGCTCTTAGCTCTTCTAGCAGTAGGACCCGCTTCTCGCACTCCTGCGGGGGCTTCGAACTTGGCGAAATTCTTCTCGAATTTCTCCGCCAGCATCGCTGCTTGGGCGTCGTATGCTCGCGGATCCTTCCACGCATTTCGTGGATTCAGCAATTCCGCCGGCACGTCAGGGCAGCTCAGCGGAATGCTCAAGCCAAACGCCGGCTCGGTGACAAACTCGACGCTGCTCAGCCGCCCATCTAACGCGGCATTCACCATGGCGCGCGTGTATTTCAGGCTCATCCGCTCACCGGCGCCAAAAGCGCCCCCCGTCCAGCCGGTATTTACCAGCCAGCATTCCGCCTTGTGCTGCTGCAGCCGCTCGCCCAGCATCTTTGCGTAGACCGCCGGGGCCAGCGGTATGAACGGAGAAGCAAAGCAGGTGGAGAACTCCGGAACAGGTTCGCTACCCAGTCCCGCTTCGGTGCCCGCCAGTTTTGCCGTGTATCCGGAAAGAAAGTGATACATAGCCTGGGCCGGGTTTAGCCTGGCGATGGGCGGCAGCACGCCAAACGCATCCGCAGTCAGAAACAGCACATGGTTAGGATGACCGCCCACTCCAGGAATGACCGCGTTGTCGATGTACTCGACTGGGTAGGCTGCGCGCGTATTTTCGGTGTAGCGAATATCGCTGTAATCCGGCGCTCCGGTCTTGCTGTCTATGACTACATTCTCCAGTACCGCGCCGAAGCGGATGGCGTTGTAGATTTGTGGTTCCTTCTCGGGCGAGAGATCGACACATTTGGCGTAGCAGCCACCTTCAATGTTGAAGATGCCTGCTTCGCTCCAGCTATGCTCATCGTCCCCGATGAGCCGTCGCCTGGGATCAGCGGAGAGGGTGGTTTTGCCGGTGCCGGAAAGTCCGAAGAAGAGCGCTGTATCTCCGGCTTTGCCCAGGTTGGCGGAGCAGTGCATTGGGAAGACATCGCGCCCGGGGAGGAGAAAATTCATCACCCCAAAGATCGACTTCTTCATCTCGCCGGCGTACTTGGTACCCCCGATAAGAATAATGCGGCGAGTAAAGTCAGTAATGATGAAGGTGCCGGAGTGGGTCCCATCACGTCCCGGCGCCGCCTCGAACTCCGGAGCGGCAATCACGGTAAATTCAGGCCGATGGGTGGCCAATTCGTCTGCTGGTACACGGACGAACAGTTGCTTCACGAACAGGGCATGCCAGGCATACTCGGCAATGATCTGAACCGGCAGCCGGTAATGCGGGTCGGCCCCGGCATACAGATCGAGGACATACAGGTCGCGCTCCCGCATGTGGGCCACCACTCGGGTCAGCAGGGCTTCAAACCTTGCCGGATCGAAGGGTTGGTTGACCTTGCCCCAATCCACGGTGTCACTGGTGACCGCATCGCGAACGATGAATTTATCCCGTGGGGAACGTCCTGTCCGTGCGCCGGTCAGGGCTACCAGGGCGCCATTGTCCGCCAGGCTGGCTTCTCCCCGGGCAATGGCCGCTTCCACCAGTTGGGGAGTCGACAGGTTGCGGTGGACGTGAGCCCCTTCCACCAGCATTCCCGGCATTGTGGTTGCCTTGACCGAATCCACGTGTCACTCCTGCCCCTCCGACCGCCCAGGGGGTATGCACGAGTTTACTGAAGTGCAACGCCGGAGCCAACATCCGGAGGTTACGCTTTGTATCCAGCTACGACCGGGGCATCACAGGCAATTCCGGTAGTAAGGAGGAGTGCCGGACCTCGGCCATGACCGCGTCCACCTGCTCCAGGACCTCGGCAACGCTCATGGTATACATTTCACGGCCATTGTCGTAGCCGTTCTCCACTGCCTGCTTCAGGTAGCGCCCCGCCGCCTGGGCTGCCAGCCGATCCGTAATGACGTGCCCGGAACGCTCCTTTTCGGTCACCCAGGCCACTGCCGGCATAGCAATCCAAACCGGCCGCCCATTCACCTCAAAGCGGATGTCAACCGCGTCTGCATGCCGGGTGGCGATCGCCACTACATTGGCGGTCCACCGGCAGTGTAGGTCTTCGCGGGTCCAGTGATCGGATACATGGAAATCTTCGTACATGGCTTATAGCCTAGAGCATTTTTGCCTTTCTGGGCAGAGAACTGGTCAAACCGGTTCCCCATAAGGGGCAGCGCTAAAAAAAATTAAAAAGAAAGAGAATTTCGCCGGTAATCTGCGTCCAATGTAGGCGACACTAGTTCTTTATTTTTAACCGTGTTGAGGAGTAACCAAAAAGTGGTCCATAACCCAGAAACCATACAACGATTTGAACAGGCCCTCCGCCGCCAGGAAAAGCAGTTAGAGCACTCGATGATTTCAGCGGTAGAGCAGGGTCGTGAAGTGGCAGCAGACAGTGCCCTCGACGCAGCCGACCAGGCAGTGCAGTCTTACCAGAAGGAGATGCTGTTCAGCCAGGGGACCAGCGGGCACGAGCAACTCGCACTCGTCCGCCTCGCTTTGAAACGCCTAGATGAGGGTACCTATGGCGAATGCCTTCACTGCGGCAAGACTATCGGTTTGAAGCGGTTGGAAGCACTGCCCTGGACCCCCTACTGCATCGACTGCCGCGAGAAAATTGAAAACGGCGAGATTGAAGATCCCGTGGCTGCCGCCTGAGTTTGACCCACAAAGTTCGGCCCTGCTAAGCTTTAGAAGCTCACGCAAACGGCAAGGCATAGCCGCTGGATTGCGACCCCTCCTACGAAATGGCTTCTGAAGGGCTTTAGTGGACACACAAACACGTCATGCGCTGAAACAAGACCGCTTGGTCGAAGCTACCCGGACTGGTGTTGACTGGTTCGAGGAACATCGGGCCAAAGTCATCCAGGCCGCGGTGGCCGCGGTTGTTCTGCTGGGTATTGTGATCGCCGGCCTGGTGGTTTACAACCAGCGTTCGACTGCGGCTGCTCTGGCATTCGGCCAGGCGATGGATATCTACAATGCTCCCCTGGCGACGGCGGGACAACCGCCTGCTCCAGGGGAGAAGACCTTTCCCACTGCTGCGGCACGCGCCACGGCAGCGAATCAGCAGTTCGCCCAGGTGGCGAATCAGTATGGCTTTCTTCTGCCTGGCAAAACCGCGAGTTATTTCGCTGGGTTGACGGCGATTGATATGGGCCAAACCGGGTCGGCTGAAACTTATCTCAAGAAGGTCGCGGACGGGAGTGATGCTTCCTTGGCGTCGTTGGCCAAGCTGGCGCTGGCGAACTTGTATCAGCAGTTGAACCGCAATAGTGAAGCCGTTGTGCTTTATAACCAGCTGATCGCGAAGCCGACCAACACTGTGCCCGTCGACGCGGCGCGGTTGCAATTGGCTTCGCTTTACGAGAAGACCAATCCGGCCGAAGCAAACAAAATCTATGCTCAGCTAAAGAGCTCTAAGACTGCAGCCGGTCAGATCGCCGCGCAAAAACTCCAGCAAAAATAACTCCCCAAAAAGTAACTCTGCAATAGGTGGTGGCCCAGGTCTCGCTTTTTGAGACCTGGTTTGGCAGCCACTCACGAGTTCAAGAGTTAGTGAGTGGTTGCTCCTGGTTGCTGCACAGCATCAGTCTGGAATTTCTGATACTGATCGAAGCGAATCTCGATGTCGGCGCGGAAGCCGGCAACCAGAAGAGCCCGCGCTTGCAGATGCAAGGCAATTGCCGTGGGTAGCCATGCCTCCTTGCGAATCAGGGCCTGATCGAAAACCACATTGCTGCCCTTGGCTACGGAAGCCAGCAATCCGAAACCAATGTGATAATTCTCATCGAGCGTCGCACTCATCCGCGAGACCTCGCGGTCTGCTTCATCGACCCATACTGTGCCGCTAACCTTCTTGAGCGCATCTTCACCGCGGCCGTGTGTCTTTGCATGTTCATCGCCGGCGAAGTCGAAGGCAATTGTGTCGCGCCCGTTCAGGCTCACACGCCGAGGCCTTGAAAAGGTAACAATCTGCAGCAGGCGGGCGACCGTGATGTCGTCTTTATCAGGTTTATCCTCGCCCTGCTGGGAGATTTTGATGACTTCCTTGTTGACCCGGTCCTGTTCTTTACGAGCCTGGTCGGGTGTCAGGTCCTTGCCATCCTTGCGTACCAGTTTCTCTATCTGGTGGCCTTTGACAAAGAACACCTCATGTTCTTCGGTCTCTATCTTCTTTACAGTTCCATGGCTGTCCAGTTGACGGGTAGTCTGCACTTCGCGGAAGGTATAGTTTTCGCGTATTTTGTCTAATTCTTTCTGGTGGGCTTCTACTTCGCGCAGCACGGTGGCGGCATCAGGTAACGGGGCCGGTGCAGGCTGCCATCCCAATAAAATCAATAAGGTCCCGATTGCGAGCCACGGTGGTAAGAGAGACATCTTGCCCCTTATCGCTCATCTTAGCGTAGGCTGTTACCACTGAAATACGTACAGGTTAGAAAGGAATTAAAAACGATGGTGAATTTGCTCCTGAAATGGGTCCTGGGCGCCTTGGCTCTGCTTGCCGTGACCTATATCGTGCCCGGGTTCAGGGTGGTCAGCCTGCCTTCCGCACTGGTGGCAGTGGTGGTCATCGGCTTCCTGAATATGACCCTGGGACTGGTGTTGAAGGTGGTGACCTTTCCCTTCGCCATTCTTACTCTTGGCCTGCTCTTCCTGGTGATCAACGCCTTGATGCTTATCCTGGCCAGCAAAATCACTCCCGGGCTGCAGATCGCGAGCTTCGGTGCGGCGTTCATTGGAGCCGTGGTGCTGGCGGTAGTGCACATGCTTATCGAAGCGGTGCTGTAGGCGCAACCACGCCGCGAGGCAACGGCGTCTGGCTCCCGTTTGGCAACACGGCCCGTCCCGATCTGGATCGCCCGCGTCCCGGGTTCACCGGCGAAGGCTGTACCGGGACTGGCTCGGCTGGCACGTGTATGGAAGAAGCGGTCCCAAATCCTCCCGCCACCGGGGGCACCGCGCGCGGGGTACTCACCGGTGGCGCGCTTTGGGCGCTGGCGTGGTGGTGGAACACCAGGTTTCGCAGCCCAGGACTCAGGGCTACGGCGGAGAGTCCGACACTTGCAGCCAGGGCGCAGGCGGCGATGGTGTTCACGACGGAAAAAGAGAGTCGCGCGGGCCGGTTCTGCAGCCGCAGGTTTACGCGCTTAGCCAAACCTGCGGGGGGCTCGACGCTTCCCAGCCGGCGCAGTGTGTCGTCGATTTCCGATTGCGTGTTCATTGCAAAGTCCCTTCCTGCTCCATCTTGGCTGCCAGCGCATGTCGCGCACGGTACAGCCGGGAGCGGATCGTCGATTCGGTTGTTTTGAGGACCAGGGCAATCTCCACCGTTGACAGCTCTTTCACGGCGGAAAGCAGCAAAACTTCGCGTTCCCTTTCCGGCAGGGTATCAATGAGGCCGAGAATCCGGGCATGGCGCTGGGCGGTGATGACCATCTTCTCCGCACTCAGCTCGCCCGCGGGCAGAACCCGTGCCAGGTCTTCGAAATCGTCCACTTGCGGCCGCGTCTTGGCCCGCCGCTTGCGATCGAGTACCAGGTTCCAGGCGATGCGTACCAGCCAGACACGGTAATCGCGCACGTCTGCCAGCTTGTTGCGGTGGCGAAGAACGCGCAGAAACGTTTCCTGCACAACATCTTCTGCATCGGCGGCGTTGCGCGTGACCGAATAGGCCACACGGTAAAGGGTGGACGAATATTCTTCCACCAGCTCGGTTACCCGGGCATACGTTTCCTGCTCAGGCACGGACACTGCCTCGGTTTCCAGCCATCCGACGAATTGTCCTTCAACGGTTCCCATATGTATACGGAGAAGAAGACTGTCTTATATCAGGACGCAGGATGCCCCCATTCCGCTCACCTCCGATTTCGTGTGACCGGGAATGGGAATGGCATCTATCATCATTCGGCATGATGGGGCACCCCTTGTTTTCGCGTTGTCTGCTGGCTCTGTGTTGGCTGTTTTCGGCCGGCGGTGTGACGCTTTTCGCCGCGGAGCGTGAGGTTCCGGGGATCTACCAGGGGCACGCTCCAGCGGCTGATGCGGCGAAGCGTGTTTTTACCCTCAATCTTGCCCCCGACGGAGGTGCGGTTCTAACCACCCTCTACATCGGCAAACACGACGCCAGCCAGCAGGGCCATTGGACGCAAAACGGCAGCCAGGTGGTGCTTACCTTTGACGCGATGGGCAACAATAAACCTCCCCGGCCCATTACGTTTCGCCATCATGGGCAGGAACTCAGCCCCATCCACTGGGATCCCAGTGAATGGGGACGGTACGGACCGCCAGTTCTTCACCGCTCGCGGCTGGTCCAGGGCGGCGCCTGACCGTGGGTATCTTCTACAACATCATGCTGGGTTACTTTTTTGGCTTTGCCCTGGGGGTGGGGTGCGCGCTCGCCGTGTTTTACGCTATTTATTCCGGTGGATACCGCAAGGCGGTGGAACATTCGCTGCTCCAGGAAAAACCAAAGCGCTATCAGCAAGAAATGGCTGCCGCGAAACGGCGCGCCGAGAAAGCCATGGAAAAGCCCCTGACGTAGGACCCTCTATTCTTACCCGCTCCTGAAAGACTCGATCGGAAGGGGACGGCTTCACAGGCTGCGGAAAAACGCTGGTCCGGGTGTAGCCCCGGACTTTACAGCCGTGCCGCAATTGGACGGGGAGAGAAACCGCAGGTCCTCCACTGCTTCCACGGGACTCTTGCGTCCGGGCGGAGCGTACTGCAGATCCCTCAGCTGCGCTCGGGATGACAAGGGGAGGGCGGTTACTTATTTCCAATTCCGCGAGTCGGATGGCGGAGAAGAACTCCCGATCCGACTCGCAGACTTTAAGGTGAGTCATCGCTCTCCCCTTGTCATCCCGAGCGCAGCTGAGGGATCTGCAGTACGCTCCGCCCGGACGCAAGAGTCCCGTGGAAGCAGTGGAGGACCTGCGGTTTCTCTCCTCGTCGCGGGCTGTCTAGCCCCCAATGCAACCCATCAAGAAGTTCACTCAGGAATAGTTGATTTTCAATTGTTTCAACGAAGGCAGAAACGCGGGATGAACCTCAACCTTCAGCCGTCCGGCCCGGACCGCAGGATCGTTCGTCGCAATGGCCAACGCCTCGTCCACGGTGCTTGCGGCGATGATGGAAATACCTACCAGTGGTCCTTCTCCGGTAATGGGACCCGCCAGCAAATAGCGTCCGGCTTCCACCTGCTCCCTGATGAAGGCCAGTTGACGCGGCACCAGGTCAGCCACGTCCTGACCCTCGTTATCGTTCCAGCGCTCTCCCTTGAGGAGAAGAGCAACGAAATACGGCTCTACTTCGCGAGGAATATCTTTCATGCCCTACTTGGCCGCTTCTTGCAGCAGTTGGTGCGCTGCTTCAGGCTTACCTTCTTTTTCGAGCAGCGCGGCATGCTGGCGCAGAATGGTCCGTCGTTTCCTCTCGACCGAGGCCGCCTCAGCCGTCGGTGAAGGCTTGCGAAAGTTCTCTTCCGCGGCCCGGTAATCGCGGTCCGCCTTATCCATTTGACCCATCTGGGTGTAGATCATTGCCCGGTGCCAGTAGGCGGTACTCCACTCTGCGGATCCGGGCTTCACCGCTTTGGGCACCAGGGCGACCTCACGGTCAAACTCCTCCAGCGCCTCCTGTTTGTGGTCGAAGGCTGCCAACGCGATGCCGTATTCATCGTGAGCCATCATCTTGTCCAGTAGACGCATGTGGGGAGGATACTGGTCGGCCAGGTCGCGCTGTTGCTTGCAATAGTCGAGCGACAGGGGATCCTGGGCGGTGAGCAGGTTGACGCATTTCACCATCAATTTGCCCACCTGGTCGCTCAACTGATTGGCTTTGTCGTCGTCGGATAGGGGCGGACCCATGGTGAGCGGTGTTGCCGGTGGCGCCGCGTCGCCTGGCTTGGCCGGAGCCTGCTGCCCTAGCACGCATAGCGGCGACATCATGACGAGCGCTAGGCAGCAGTGAAAAAGGCGCATACCTTGATTATGCCGGACGAACCACCGCCTTTGGGGCTCACCTCGCATAGCACTATTGTGTAGCTAGCAGCCTTTGCGCTTCGCTGTGTTTGCCCTGTCGCTCCAGCACGTCCGCGTGTTGTTTGCGCACCCGCTGCCGCAATTCCTTGAAATGCTCCGTCAGGGTGGAATCGCCGCCAGCAGCGGCAATCGCCTTGGTGAATGTATCCTCAGCCGTTTTCAGGTCGCCTCCGGCCTGCTGCCATTGGTTCAATTGCTGATAAGCCGTAGCCCGGTGCCAGAACGCCACTGCATACTGCAAGCTGTCAGGCTTTACTGTGCTTGCCGGCAGCAGCGCAATCCCGCGGTCAAAAGCCTGGAGCGATTGTTTTGGCTCATGGGCGACCGCTAACAGGGCAACGCCATATTCATCGTCGGCGACGATCCGGGCCATCCGCTCGCTGGCGGGGCCACGCTCGGCCTCATCGAATTGCGCCTTGCAGGCCGCCACCGCGCCTGCATCCTGTGCTTGCAGTAGCTGCGTGCAACTGGAAACCTGTCCCTGTGCCACCACCACACTCAGCAAAAAAGCCACTACGCCGCTGACGGCACGAGCTGCGAAAACTGGCAACCTCAATCTCCCCAGATAGAATAACGTGAGGATGTCTGACCGGCTTTATTACGCTGACCCATCGTTGGCCTCCTTTGATGCGCATGTTTCCGACATTCGCGAGGTCTCCCGCACCCAGGGGCGGTCGTTATGGCAAATCGCTCTGGACCGCAGTGCGTTCTACCCCACCAGCGGCGGCCAGCCGCACGATACAGGTGTGCTCACGGCTACCTCTTCCGGCGGCGCCCTGCTCGAAGCGCCCATCCTCGCGGTGGAGGAGGACGACCAGGGAGAGGTTTGGCACACCACGCCGAAGCCCTTGCTGGCGGGAACTCCGGTGCGTGGATACGTCGACTGGAGCCGTCGCCGCGATCACATGCAGCAGCACTCCGGGCAGCATCTGCTCTCCGCGGTGATTTATCGCCAACTGGGTGCGGCCACGGTTTCGTTCCATTTGGGAGAAATGTCTTCGACCATCGATCTGGCCCGCGAAGCCATTTCTCCAGAGGAATTGGAGCGGGTTGAGGACGCCGTCAACGAGATCATCGCCGAGAACCGCGCCGTGACCATGCGCACCATCCCCCGGGTCGAAGCGGAGATGCTTCTGGCTGCCGGCACCCTGCATAAATTGCCGGATAGGGAAGGGGACATCCGGCTGATCGAGATTGACGAGATTGATGTGAATGCCTGCGGCGGCACCCACGTTGAGGCCACGGGCCAGATCGGAGGCCTGCTGATCCGCGGAACAGAACGTATGCGGCAGGGGGTGCGGGTGGAGTTTGTGTGTGGGATACGGGCGATGGTAACCGCCCGGCAGGACTTGGCCACGCTCACTCGGACCGCCGCTACGTTATCCGTGGGTCGACTCGACGTAGCAGACGCGGTAGACCGGTTGTTGTCAGAAGGTAAGGCCGCCAACAAAGCCCGTCAGAAGCTGACCGAGGAACTGGCGGCTTACCAGGCATCAAGCTTGCTGCTCGAGCTATCGTCTCAACCCCGGCTAAAAGTGTTGCAGCGAACGTTCGCTGATCGTGACGCCGCTTATCTCAAGTTGCTGGCCTCGCGGATGATTGCATCGGCGCCCGAGATCTGTGTGTTGCTGGCGTCCACCCAGGAGGAGCCCGCCCGGGTGATCGTGGCAGCAAGTTCAGATGTCAAGGTCGATTGCGGGGTCTTGTTGCGGGAGGCGCTGGCGGCCTACGGTTTGCGCGGCGGGGGATCGCCCACAATGGCACAAGGCCAGATTGCCAGGGTCCATTTGGACGCGCTCTTCAGCAGCATTGAGAACGGTCTGAAGAACGCGGAGTCCTGCTAAAATAAGCAGGTCGTTCCCATCTTGTGGGGCTATAGCTCAGCTGGGAGAGCGCCTCGTTCGCAACGAGGAGGTCAGCGGTTCGATCCCGCTTAGCTCCACCAAAGAATCAACAGCCCCACGACGCGCAACACTCCGTGCCAGCGGAGCAATTAGTGAAGCAAGTTGAGCGTATTCGTGGCGTCGTCGACGAAATAGACGCCTTCGTGGTCGGCAATCAGGCCAAAGAGTGCTCCCGCTCCCGGGGTGGTCCGCCGCTGTTATCGACCAGCTTCTTTGCTACTTGTTTGCCGCTCGGCGTGATTTCGACGATGTTCCCATCGTTCCCATTGGCCGCGAGGATGTGTTGATCCCGCGCAAGCGCAAGGCCAAGCGGATCGTTGAGCGCTCCCCCCGCGGAAACCGTATAGCCAGTCCCAGCGGAGTTCCCGCGGAAGAGCGCACCGGGGATGGCTGCGATCCGGTTGTTCAGGCTGTCGGCCACGTAGAGAACTCCTGTTTTGTCATCAAACGCGACCCCGGTGGCCCCGATGACCAATGCGGCGGGATCCGTGCGCTGCGGGAAACCGGCGGCAATCACCGTGCTGTCGATTAATTGCGGCGGTCCGTCTTCGGGAATGGCCAGCAGCAAACGCAAAACCGTTCCTCGATGCACCACACTCCCGTTGGCAGCCACGGTGCCATCGAGCACATTGGTCACGAACAGCGCGGCAAGTGCGCCGCCGTCCACCGCAGTCATGTCCCAGGGCCCATTAATGTGACCGCCGGAAAATGTCTTGATGACGTGGCCCCAACTGTCCAGCACGATCAGGCAGCCGGCCTTCGCAGTCGCCGATGTGCCATCGGATGTGGGCAAGCTTCCAACGATAACCAGGCCACTGCGCAGAGCCACCAGGGCCGTCGTCAGCCCGATTCCTCCAGGGCACGACACCTTGGCGGCATCGATGCGGGCAAACTGGCTGAACTTTCCGTTGGCTGCGATCTGTACGATCGTGGTGCCCGTCCCCTGCTGGTTGGCGCCGTTGTTGAAGTTGCTGATGAGGAAGCGGCCCTCTACCAGGTCTCCTTTGGTGCGGGGCACGCGAACGATCCCGTACGGATTGACGTCTCCATTTGCAGGCACGGTAGTGCTGATGGTGCTTACCGTGTCAAGAGGCCCGATGAAAGATCCATCGTCGGCACGGGCAGTGAAATTCGCAACGGCCGTGAACAAGAGCACGGGGCCGAGCACAAAGACTCGAAAACGAAGCCGGCTGTTTGGTTCCATGTTGGTCCTCCTAGGCTAGGCGCACACCGTGTCTGAATGGTGCGTTGCATGGCCTGGAGAACTCTAGGTTCTTCCTTAGGAAGAGTTGTCACGAAATTGTAAGTATGTTGTCACTTCTTTCGCCAGCTTGTAGCAGAAGCTCAGCGTGAGGGGATCAGGTCAACTAGCGTCCGCCACCGGCGAAGGTATTGCACTCACCCACCTTCCCGGTGGTATATCCGCGGTTGAACCATGACATACGCTGTTCCGACGAACCATGAGTAAAGGTGTCCGGGGTCACGTATCCCCGGCCCATCCTCTGCAGCCGGTCATCTCCCACCGCGGCTGCGGCCTGCAAGCCGGTCTTGATGTCCGCCTGATCGGTGATCTGCCGGTCGGTTGACGAATGAGCCCAGACGCCGGCGAAGCAGTCCGCTTGCAGTTCCATGGCTACCGAAAGCTGGTTGCGCGCCTGAGGATTCTGTGCCTGCATGGCACGCACTTTGCGCTCGATGCCGATCACATTTTGCACATGATGGCCGATTTCGTGCGCGATCACATACGCCTGGGCAAAATCCCCGGACGCACCGAAGCGCTTCAGTTCGTCCCAAAATCCGAGGTCGAGATACACCTTCTGGTCCGCCGGGCAGTAGAACGGCCCGGTCGCCGATTGCGCCGTGCCGCATCCCGATCGCGTGTAATCGCGGAAGAGCACGAGGTGGGCCCGCGGGTAGCGGATGTTGTCCCGAGCCAGGATCTGTGTCCAGGTATCCTGCACATCGCCCAGCACAAAGGACGCGAGTTGGGCAGAACGGTCTTCCTGCGGGGAGGCGGGTCGCGGCGCGCTCTGTTGCGTGTGGGCTGCACCGCCGCTGGAAAAGTAGGCGCCGATGTAGTTGCGGCCGGTAACCAGGCTGACCACTAACAAGATGAGGAAGCCTACGATTCCCAGGCCGCCGCCGCCAAAGCCGCCGCCGCCCCCGTCGCCTCGCCTGTCCTCAACGTCGCTGCTAAGACCGCCTGGAGTCCAGCGCATAAAGTGTAACGAGTTTAGACGATCCATTGGGATTGATGGTGAAAAAGAGGCCATCCTTAGGAAAAAGCAAATTGGCGCAAAAAGTCATTGATCGGATGCTAACTCCCGTAGGGTCCGCAACGTCAACGTTCGTGTTCTTCCTGTGTTTGGGCCCTAACGAACGTTGAGGGGTCGAACGTGAAGGCGTGCATATTAATTGTGGGAGATGACCCGGTACTGCAGCGCACGCGCGCTGAGCTGCTCCGTGATTGGCAAATAACGGCGGTGAGTTCGCTAGAAGCTTCAGAAGCAATGCGGGCCAGGAACTACGACCTGCTCATACTCAGCCAAACAGTGCAGGAACCGCTGGCGCGCAAATTAATCGCCCAGGCTCGGGACCTGGTTTGCCATCCCAGGATATTGACCATTTCGACGGGAGCGAATCAACCACTCGGATTACCGGCCTACCAGGTCGACCTGTGCAACCCGGGCGGGTTGCGGTCGGCGGTCGCGACGATGCTGGAGGCACCTGCCTACATAAACGCCAGTGCAATCCCCAGCAGCACAATTAATAAGTGAAAACCGAAGGTATCAAGGAACCGGCGGGTGGCGCTATTCCCACTCGGGGATCTTGGCCGCGTTTTGGGGGCAACATCCGCAATCTGACCGGGCGGATTAGCTGGGGTGGGGGAGACCATGCAAACCTCTTTCCGTTCCTGAAATTATCCACGCAAAACGGACGGGATTACCGGTCTTCTGTCTACACCTTTCGTGCAGGTTTACTGGCCAGTGGGAGAAACCACAACGTAGTTGCGGTTGATGTAAAGGCGATAGTGGTTAGGGGCAGTATCGGCGAGCACCTGCAGCGGCATTGGCCGCTTTAATTCTGCATCGCGTTTACCGTCCGTCATGAACAGGTTGTGGGCGCCAAGATCCATGACTAGAAATTTACTTCCCTCGATAAAGCCGACCCCGTAAGCTCCCGGCTTGAGCACTTGCCCGTTGATGTCGAGGGTCACCTCGCTAATGAAATAGGCTTGATACTTCTGCTGCACCGCGGTCGAGTAGCCTGAAGTGTCGACCAGGGCACACAGGACCAACATGCCGTCCGGCAACTTCAAGCCCCCGGCGTTGCGAGCCTGAACACTCGCTACCTGACCGCGGAAAAACACCGTTGCGGGCACCAGGCTGGCCACATCGGGTGCCTTCAATATGCTTGCGGAAGTGTCAGCTGCCGTCGCCGTGGCTGGAGAAGGAAGGGATAGAGCCGCCATGACGCATAGCAGCAAGGTTGCGCAGGATTTTGGAAATAACAAGAGCTCTCCTTACCAGACATGAATGTACCATCGAGCGTCCGCACCTTTCATTGCACGCAAAGGCCTCTCGCGCATCAAGCGGCTCTGCCCCAGCCTGAGGCATCCAACCCGCTTGTGTGGGATGATTTTGGACGGGAGTGCTCGTGGCTTTACGCAAGTTAAGAAAAAATCCTAGGCCTGAGCCGCCGGCGCCTACCGGTTCAGCAACCGTTCAAACCGAACTGGACCGGCCAACAGCCGACGAAATCTACGAGCAGGTCTCGCGCAATGCGCGTCATGAGCTGGACCGTGCGGCCTTGGGTCTCGCCATATCCGGGTTGGCCGGCGGGATGACCATGGGGCTTACTGCCTTGAGCACGTCCATTGTGATCGCGATTCTGGGGCAAAGTCCCGCAGCACGATTCATCGCCGACCTTCTTTACCCCATTGGCTTCATCGCCGTCATTCTCGGCCGGGCTCAACTGTTTACAGAAAACACGCTCTATCCGGTGGCACTGATGCTTGCCGAGCGCCGCCACGGATGGAGAACGCTCCGTCTATGGGCCATCGTTTTTCCCAGTAATGTTGCGGGAGCCTTCCTGTTTGCACTCCTGGCGGTTAAAACCGGCGCGCTGCGCCCCGAGTTTGTCACGGCCATGACCCACCTTGGGACGGAGGCAGCCGGGGTAGCGACCGCACACGTATTTTGGAGCGGAGTCATCGGCGGATGGATCATCGCGCTGGTCGCCTGGCTGGTGAGTGGCAGCCACTCCATCACTGGTTCGGTAATGCTGATCGGACTGTTGACGTTTGTCGTCGGACTTGGGGCTTTTGCTCACTGCATTGCCACCAGCGGTGAAATTCTGGCGGCGATTCTCGATCATCAGCTCGCAGTCTCCCGGTATTTCGCATGGCTGGCCCCAGCAACGCTGGGCAATATTTGCGGTGGCGTGTTATTGGTTACGTTGCTTGAGTACGGGCAGGTGAAAGGCGGAGAGGAAGGGGGCTATTATCGCTAAGCTCCTGCATGCACGAGAATGATAGACAGCAAATTCAAAAAACACCTTCCCATTGAAAGTTACGCCATGATCGGGGACTGCGAGACCGCCGCCCTGGTTGGCCTGGACGGTTCGATCGACTGGCTCTGCTGGCCTGACTTTTCCTCTGACGCCTGCTTCGCCAATCTTCTCGGGACAGAAGAGAACGGACGCTGGCTGTTGGCCCCCGCCGGTGAGGTCGGGAAGACGTCGCGCAAGTACCGCGATCACACGCTCATTCTGGAAACCACATTCGAGACTTCAGACTATGCCGTGACGCTGATCGACTTCATGCCCGTTCGTGGCCACAACTCTGACATCGTGCGCATCGTCAAGGGCATTCGCGGAACCGCTCCCATGAAAATGGAAATGGCGTTGCGCTTTAACTACGGAGCCACCGTGCCCTGGGTCACACGCCGCGACCATGCTATCCATGCCATTGCGGGTCCCGACCTGGTGGTGCTGCGAACCCTGGCGCCGATGAGTGGCGAGGGCCTCAAAACGGTGAGCGAATTCACCGTGAGCGAAGGGCAAACCGTGGACTTTGTGATGAGCTATGGCCCTTCGCACCTGGAATCGCCGCGTCCCATCGACGTACACAAGGCCCTCGAGGAAACGCAAAGTTTTTGGGAAAAATGGGCGCTCGAATGCGCCCACCTGGGACCCTACCGGGATGTGGTAGAACGCTCTCTCATTACTTTGAAGGCCCTCACCTATCGGCCGACAGGAGGGATCGTAGCCGCTGTGACTACGTCCCTGCCCGAACAGATGGGCGGCCCAAGGAATTGGGATTATCGCTATTGCTGGCTGCGCGACGCGACCTTTACCCTGCTGGCTCTTATGGATAGCGGCTACTACCAGGAAGCAAAGGCCTGGCAGCGGTGGTTATTGCGCGCCATTGCTGGCAGTCCGGATCAGGTTCAAATCATGTATGGCATTGCCGGTCAGCGCTACCTGCCCGAACGAGAAATATCCTGGCTCAGCGGCTATGAGGATTCGAAACCAGTGCGCATCGGCAATGCCGCATCAGAGCAACTGCAGCTGGATATCTATGGGGAAGTGCTGGCCGCCTTCCATCACGCGCTGAGTCGTATGGGAAAGGATTCTGAGCCATCGTTTGCCATGATCCGCTCCCTGGTGCAGCATCTGGAAAAAATCTGGCAGGAGCCTGACGAAGGTATTTGGGAAACCCGCGGCGGACGGCAGCATTTCACTTATTCCAAAGTTATGGCCTGGGTCGCGTTCGACCGCGCGATCAAGGCGGCTGGGCTCTTGCATGCCGACGCGCCCGTCGAAAGATGGCAGAAAGTCCGCAGCAAGATTCACGAAGAAATCTGTAGCAAAGCCTGGAACGACAAGTTGGGCAGCTTTGTGCAGAGCTATGGTTCGGAACATCTCGATGCGTCATTGTTGCTAATGCCCCTGATGGGGTTCCTTCCGCCTGAGGATCCGCGGGTTCAGGGCACGCTGAAGGCAATTGAGCAAAACCTGATGTCTGGTGGCCTTGTGCTGCGCTACAACACGGAGAAGGTTTCCGATGGATTACCTCCCGGAGAAGGTGTTTTCCTGGCCTGTAGCTTCTGGATGGTGAGTGCGCTCAAGCTGCAAGGGCGTTACGCCGATGCGAAAAAGCTATTTGATCGGGTCATCTCGCTGGCCAACGACGTGGGCCTGCTCGCAGAAGAGTACGACACCAATGCGAAACGCCTCGTGGGAAATTTTCCCCAGGCGCTTTCGCATATATCGCTGGTCAATGCCGCCTTTTGTCTGGCCGATTCTGAAGCCAAAACTATATCGAAATAGGCGAGTCGATTCGCATCCAAATCCAGGAGGCATGGCATGCACCAATTTGAGGTCTGGGCTCCGCGCGCTCGTACCATGGAAGTCAAAGTCGGCAATAAGAAATTTGCCCTGCAACCAGGGGATAGGGGCTGGTGGTCAACGACGGTCCAGGAAGCAGGGCCCGGTTCAGACTATGGATTCGTAATCGACGGTCTGGAGCCGGCGCTGCCGGATCCGCGCACTCAGTGGCAGCCCTACGGCGTGCATGGCGAGTCACGAATAGTAGATCACTCCGCATTCTCCTGGACCGATAGCGGATGGCAGGGCCCACCGCTTTCGGGTGCACTCATCTACGAGGTGCATCTGGGCACATTTACCCCCGAAGGAACGTTGCTGGCAGCGAAAGCTCGCCTGGATTATCTGAAAGAACTGGGAGTCACCCACGTCGAGTTGATGCCCATCGCCAATTTTCCCGGTAAGCGTGGATGGGGCTACGACGGTGTCGATCTCTATGCGCCATTTAACGGCTACGGTGATCCCGACGATGTGAAGCATTTCGTGAATGCGTGCCACGGCAAGGGGCTCGCGGTCGTGCTGGACGTGGTGTACAACCACCTTGGCCCGGTAGGCAACTATCTGAGCAAATTTGGTCCCTATTTCACCTCCAGCCACCACACGCCCTGGGGCGACGCAGTCAATTTCGAAGAAGCAGGATCGGTGGAGGTTCGCCGCTACCTGATCAACAATGCACTGATGTGGCTGCGCGACTACCACATGGACGGATTGCGCCTGGATGCGGTGCATGCCTTCGTGGACCGTTCCGCGATCCATTTTCTGGAGCAGTTGACCGACGAGGTAAAGAGGTTGGAGGCAGGCGTAGGAAGGCACCTCTACCTGATCGCAGAAAGTGATCTCAACGATCCCCGTATCGTCAAGGCCGAAGAGGCCGGCGGGTATGGTCTCGACGCCCAATGGAGCGATGATTTTCACCACGCCTTGTTCTCTGTCATTTCAGGCGAGCGCGCCGGATACTATGCGGACTTTGGAATGCTTGCCCAGCTGGCGAAATCCCTGCGTTGCGTTTTCGTTTACGACGGCATTTATTCCGAATACCGGCAAAGAAACCACGGCCGCAAAGTGGTTGGTTTGTCGGGGCATCGTTTTGTGGGGTTTGTGCAGAACCATGATCAGGTCGGCAATCGTGCCCAGGGCGAGCGTATTAGCCACGAATCTGGGGTGGGCCGTGCCAAGATTGCTGCGGCGCTCGTGCTTACTGCACCCTTTGTGCCCATGCTTTTCCAGGGAGAAGAATTTGGAGCGACTGCGCCGTTCCTCTATTTCACTAATTACGACGATCCCGAGTTGGGCCGGATGATTTCTGAGGGGCGCAAGCGAGAGTTTGAGGCGTTTGGATGGACACCTGATCAGATTCCAGATCCTCAGGACGAACAGACATTCCTTCGATCCAAGTTGAACTGGGCCGAGTTAGCCCAGGAGCCGCATGCCTCACTGCTGCAGTGGCACAAGGATCTGATCAAACTGCGGCGGGAGCGGAGCGAACTGTCCGATGGAAACCTCAATGACGTCCAGGTGCGATTCGATGAAGAAGCACAGTGGCTGGTATTGGAGCGCGGCAGTCTGCGCATCGTCTGCAACCTGGGGCAAGCTCCGGTTGAGGTGGAACTAGGCAGCGGCGGCCAAATTCTACTGGCATCTGATGGTTCAATAAGCCTGAGCGGCGCGTACATTCGGCTCGGCCCCGACAGCGTGGCAGTGGTTTCCGTCTCATAAGAAAAACTACATTCCCAAGGAACATATCCTTGAGTCGGGGAAAGTCGTAGGGCGAGATCAGTGCAATAATCTTAGCGATGCTGAGGAAGTCGCCCGTTAGCCTATGGATTTTGCTAGTACCCTTTGCTCTGAGCGCATCACTCATGGCGCTGGGTCAGAGCGCCGCCTGGGAACCGAGTCTTACCAGCCAGCAGACCTACACTATGCATCGGGCCTCAAGCGCGGATCCTACCGGAGCCAATGCCGACAGCCGCAAAGTAGATCCCGGGAAAACATTAACGGTATTCGACGCGGACGGTCCTGGCCTGATTTCCCACTTGTGGTTCACCATCGCCAGCTCGGAACCTTACCATCTGAAGCGAATCGTGCTACGCATCTACTGGGACGGTGAAGAGACCCCAAGCGTGGAGGCTCCGATCGGCGACTTCTTCGGGCTCGGTCTCGGATACTACCACCCCTGGCAATCTGAAATGCTCTCCGTCGGAAGCGTCAAAGACTTGAACTGCTTTTTCCCCATGCCTTTTGAACGGCACGCGCGAATCACCGTGACCAATGAAGGCAGGCAGCTGATCAAGGCGCTCTATTACAACATCGATTACCGAACCGAGCCAACCACCCTGGCGCCGGGCACGCTCTATTTCCATGCCCAGTATCGGCAGGCGCAGCCCAACCATGGCTGGACAAACAAGTGGACCTCGAACGCTCAGCCGCTGGTGAACAAGAAAGTCAACCTTACCGGTCAGGATAACTACGTTTGGCTCGACGCCAAGGGCACCGGCCAGTATGCAGGTGTGACCATGTCCATCCTGCAGAACCAGGATGATTGGTGGGGCGAGGGCGACGATATGTTTTTTGTGGACGGAGCAACCAGGCCTTCCATCGCCGGCACCGGCGCAGAAGATTATTTTCTCGGCGCCTGGGGATTCAAAGACCATCCCTTCTCCTATCAGTTGTACGGCGCGCCGATCGTTGGAAAAAGCAGTGCGGGAGGCAGGACAAGCGTGTATCGCTTTCACCTTGATTCGCCGATTGTTTTCAAGACCTCGTTTAAGGCGACCATCGAGCACGGCAACGCGAATCACCGCTCGGATAACTTCTATTCCGTGGCGTATTGGTATCAGGCAGAGCCGCACGCTCCTTTTCCGCCATTGCCGTCCGTGGACCAGCGGTTGCCCATGCTGGAACCAGTTGGCGGACCAGGCAGCACGGCGCCGGCCCCACCAGCTCCTGCTGCCAAGCCGGCCCGCGCTGTTCCTTCAAAACGTTAGATCACAGTTGCTAATCCCAGCGTGAACAGTAAAGCGAGGATCGAGATAATGGTTTCGCTTATGGACCAGGTCTTCATGGTATCGATCACGCTCATGTTGAAATACTCTTTCACCAGCCAAAACCCGCCATCGTTCACATGAGAGAAGACCACCGACCCCGCGCCGGTGGCGATCGCCAACAACTCGGGTCGCACACTCGGGGTGTGGGTAAGGATGGGAGCAACAATACTAGCGGCGGTGGTTAACGCCACCGTGGCGGATCCGGTGGCCAAACGAATCAGAGCGGCAACCAGCCAGCCGAGCAGCAACAGCGACACATGGGCATGCAGGGCAACAGAGACAATCGCCTGCGACACGCCGCTATCCTGAAGGATTCTGCCGAAGCCGCCGCCGGCACCGATCAGCAGGGTAATAGTGGCAGTCGGCGCCAGGCATTCATTGGAGAATCTCAAGATCGTTTCCCGGCTGAAACCGCGCATGAGGCCCAGGGTGACAAAGCTGATCAAGACGGCCACCACTAATGCGATATCTGCGCTGCCCAGAAACAACAGCGCCTTGTTCGCACGGCTTCCGGGCGCGGTCAGCACACCGGCCCAGCTACCCAGCAGCATGAGCAGAACCGGCAGCAAAATGGTTGCCATGGAGATGGCAAAGCCAGGTAAACGGCGATCAAGATCCTGCTCAGCAAACTCGTCCGCCATAGGGTTATGAGCATCGAGCACGATCCTGGGCGCGATGAAGCGGGCGTATATCGGGCCCGCCACGATCGCGGAGGGAATGCCGATCAGCAGCGCAAATAGAATCGTCCGTCCTACGTCGGCGTGAAAAATTTCGACCGCCAGCATGGCTGCAGGATGCGGTGGAACCAGGCCGTGAACCACGGAAAGTCCCGCCACCATCGGCAGGCCCACCAAAATCAGAGACGTGCGCGTTCGCCGGGCGACGGTAAAAGCGATGGGAACGAGCAGCACGAAGCCTACCTCAAAGAAGACCGGTAGACCGACCACTAAGCCGGCGCACATCATGGACCAGGGCACTCGCTTTTCGCCGAAAAGCTGAATCAGGGTTTCCGCGATGCGGTCCGACGCCCTGGATTCTGCCATCATCTTGCCCAGCATGGTGCCCAGGCCAACGATGATCGCGATATGGCCGAGCGTATTGCCTGTTCCCGTTTCGAAAGAGGAGACAATCTTACCAAGCGGCATTCCGGTCGCGGCCGCCAGAGCGAGTGAAACCACCAGCAGCGAGAGGAAAGGGTTCAGTTTGCCTACCGCAATGAGCAGGACCAGCCCAATCACTGCACTGGCGGCGGCAATTAACAGAAAGAGGCCGTGGGAGTCGAGCATCGGCAATGGGGTCAAGAGGCGCTCACGGTGCGGGAGAGAAAACGGCCACTTCGTGGTCCGGTAGCATCCCGATCTTGATACGACAGGACGCCGTTGACCCATACGGCAGCGATTCCTTCAGCGCGGCAGATGGGGTCGCTAAACGTAGCTGTATCCCGGATCGTCTCCGGATCGAACAGTACCAGGTCGGCGTAAGCGCCTTCGCTGATTCGCCCTCGTCCCGTCAATCCAAAGCGCTGCGCCGGCAAGCCGGTCATTTTGTGCACTGCCTGCGGCAACGAAAAAATGCCCTGGTCCCGGCAGTAATACCCCAGCACCCGGGGGAAGGTTCCCCAGAGGCGAGGGTGGGGCCTGGGGTCGTTAGGCAAACCGTCCGATCCGATCATGCTTGCCGGATGTTGCAGAATGCGGCGAACGTCCTCTTCAGACATATTGTGGTAAATGGCCCCTGCGGGCTGCAGCCGAGCAGCTGCTTCCACCTGCTTTATGCCCCAGGCAGAAGCGATTTGCTCCAGTGACTGGCCGGCTACTTCCGGATGAGGTGTGGACCACGTAATGACAATTCGCACGCGCTCATCTACCTGGCGAAGATCCAGGGTGCTGGAAGAGGCTGTATAGGGATAACAGTCGCACTGCACCGGTTGCTCGGCCCGTGCAGTGTCTAATGCATGCAGGACCTCGCCGCTGCGGCCCCAATTGGCGACGCCGGCGCATTTCAGGTGCGAAATGACAACCGGCACGCGGCTGTTCCGGCCGGTGGAGAAAGCTTCTTGCATAGCGGAAAGAATCTCCTCCGCCTCCGTACGCATGTGTGAGGCATAGATGCCGCCGGCGGCCGCGAGTGGCTCAGCCAGTGACAGGATTTCTTCCGCAGGAGCGGACCGAGCTGAGGAATACGCTAGTCCGGAGCTCAAGCCCAATGCTCCGTGGTCCAGGGCCTCGGTCAGCTGCGCGCGCATGGCCTGGACCTCGCCCGCACTGGCAGCGCGGTCGAGCCGGTCCATATGGTTGTTGCGCAGGGCAGTGTGACCGACCAGGGCAGCCACGTTGACTGCGGGCTGGGCTGCATCCACGGCCGCCACGTACGAAGCGAACGTGGGATAACGGAAAGCGTCGGCTTCTCCCAGCAGGTTCATGGGATCGGGAGGCGGCCCCGTTAACTGTACCGGAGCTGCAGAGATCCCGCAGTTGCCGACAATCACGCTGGTGACGCCCTGCGAAAGCTTCGCCATCATCTGGGGATTGCGGATTACGATAGTGTCGTCATGCGTATGAGTGTCGATGAAGCCGGGCGCGAGAACCTGGCCGTCTCCCTCGATGACTTGTTTGCCCACGTATCGGGAAAGCTGCCCGATCGCGCAGACGATGCCGGCATCGACGGCGACATCTGCGGTCTGAGCATCGGCTCCGCTCCCATCGAGTACGCGCGCATTTCGGATAAGCGTGTCACAACGAGGCATACGGAATGGTAAATCCCCCAGGGCCGCCCGGGAATAATTAGGCTAGACTGATTCCAGATCAGGAGCGTGCGTTATGTCTGACGAGGATTTAAAAGCGGAACTGGAGAGGCTGCGAGCGGAGAATGATCAGCTCAAAACCAAGAGTGTGCGAGGACTGAGTTTAAAAGTGAGCGAAAAGGGGGCGGTATCGCTTTACGGCGTAGGGCGGTTTCCGGTGACGCTTTACAAGGAGCAATGGGCCAAAGTGCTGGGCATGAAGGACGACATCGAGAAATTCCTTCACGACAATGCCCACCTGCTTAAAACGAAGGAGTAGGCTCGACCGGACTTTCGGCCCTTTCCCCGCCACCCTGCCCGCAGCAAGTTCCGGGGAAAAGAAACCGCAGGTCCCTCCACTACGCTCCCCCGGATTTCCTGTCGAGACAAGTGGCGTTGATCAGCTGCATGCGGCTCTCTCTACGGAGAGCCGCACACGTGGCCGTCGCTAACAGTGCAAAGTAGGAAATCCGGGGGAGCGTAGTGGAGGGACCTGCGGTTCTTTCGGCCAGTACTCACACACCCTCTTTATCTCGTCCCCAGCCACTAACTCTCGCGATCGGCGCGCGAAAGTCGCTGGTTGCGAATAGCCTTGTGATCCAGATTCCGCAGGCTCTCGACGTCTTTCAGAACCTTCCGCATCGCCTCCACAATGGAGTCGATGTCGCTGCGCGGCCCGATGAATATCTGGTGGGGAAACCAGATCGCCTCCCGGTACGCAGCCTTTTCTGACTCTGGACAGCTGTATATGGTTTTCAGATCGAGCGGTTGCGGTCTGCCCCAGCTCAGAGCGGGAAAATCGGCGGGATTGAGAGGGAACAGTGAACTGCGATAAACCGGTTCATAGAAGAGCCCGTCGCAGGGTATGCCTTCCAGTTGCAGAGCGGCTACAAAAGCAGCGCGCGGGATATCCTTCACTTGCTCGGAGAAGTATTTCAACACAAAACCGTAGGGAGCCAGGGTCGTAATGCGGGGCTCTTGTTGTAAGAACCCAATACCCGGGGTCTTTGCCAGCTGTTGCTCAAAATAGGCCATGTTGGCCATGCGAATCACCGATTGCTCGGGAAGGCTTTCCAATTGCGCCGTAAGCAGCGCCGCTTGAAACTCACCCAGCCTATAGTTGAAGCCAATCGTCCGATGGTGAAACTTGTCGGTGACACTGGCCCGGCCGGCGTTGATGTAGGTCTGTACCAGCTCGTGATATTCGAGGTTATTGGTGAGCACGATGCCACCTTCCCCAGAGGTGATCAGCTTGCTCGACTGAAAGCTGAAAGCTCCCAGGTCCCCGATCGAACCTGCGCCCTTGCCGCGCCATTTCCCCCCGTGAGCGTGGGCGCAATCTTCGACAATCTTGAGCGAATGTTTGCGGGCGATCTCGGGCAGTGCATCCATGTCAGCGAAGCGCATGCCCAGGTGTACCGGAAGCATGGCTCTGGTCTTCGCTGTGATGGCCGCCTCTGCGGCCGCTGCATCCATGCAATAGGTCTCAGGATCGATATCGACAAACACCGGCACTGCATTGACCAGCAGGACTGGACCTACCGTGCCTTCCCAGGTGTAGGCGGGCACCAAAACCTCATCGCCGGGTTGGATACCGATGGCTTTAAGCGCGGCCTGGATGGCGACCGTGCCGGTATTTACGCATTGGCCATAGGCAGTATCGTGCAGCTTGGCAAAACCCGCGGCGAACTGGGTGGAGTACTTGCCTGGAAAAGGCTGTCCGCCCCAGGCTCGACTGCGTAACACGTCCAGCAAGCGCGTCTCTTCTTTGTCCGAGAACAACGGCCAAGGGGTGAACGGAGTAGTGCGTACTGGGCTGCCACCCAGAATTGCCAAACTTTCCATCGTTGCCTGCCTCAATTGAGCAGACCCACGATAACACACTAAGCGGTTTGAGAAGATGCCCGGCTTTCGCTTCGTCTACGCTCAAAGGACGAAGAAACCGCAGGGATGACAATTCTGTTGCAGGGGCAAGTATTTCCCGCTGAAGCTCTTGCGGCTACAACAGAATTGTCATCCCGACCGGAGCGGACCCGGATTTCCTACTTCGCACTGCTGGCAACGACTACGAGTGCGGCTCTCCGTAGAGAGAGCCGCATGCAATGGATCAACGCCACAGCTCTCGACAGGAAATTCGGGGGAGCGCAGTGGAGGGACCTGCGGTTTCTTCCTAAGCATTGTAATCGGCATCTTTCCCGATCTCGTCTGAGGCTGTACCATGCGAGAGATTCCCGGCGCACCTTAAGTAAGAGGAACCCAGATGCGAACCAGCATATTGGCAATTGGACCGCTCGCTGCGCTGCTGTTGTTGTCCTCCTGCAGGAAGCCGGACAATTCGAACGAAACCGCCGTGTCGGCCGCGGGTCCCCAGGATCCCGACCTTCAGGTAAGGGCCGGCGGTTACCAGGGCCGTCATTTCAGTGGTCCGGCTTATATCCCACGGTCTTCGTCGCTGGGGAACGGCACGACGGTCTACAACGTGACCTATCAGCACGGGGTCACGGTGCTGAGCAAAGAAGAGGCCATGCGCCATTTGGTGGCTATTCAGCGCGATGGCAGTTACGTCTTTGATTCGTCCGCCACCCAGATTGCCAGGTTGCAGCCCGGCGGGGTGCTTCTGCTCTCGGGCCTCGCGTTGTGTTCCGTGGCGGACATAAAAAATACCAGCGCCGGTTACTTGATCAAAACCGAGCCGGCCAAAATCACGGACGCCATCAAGGATGGGCGATTGGAGGGTACGTACCAGGTCGACTTCAGCAAATTGCAGCCGACCGAGGGTGTGGCTGATTTCGATGTGGACTTCTCCGGCTACAACTACCATGTCAAATTCACACCCGCCGGCGACCGCCTCGACATTCGAGCGACCATTAAATATGGGGGCAGCCAGGGCACGCTGGCTTACGAAGGTGTCGGATATATTAGCAACTTTGTTTCCAACATCAGGATGCAGATCAAAGACGGCCAGCTGACCAATATCAGCTTCACCAACCAAAACTTGAGTGGGCAGGTTGAGCTGAAATGGTTTGCGTTTGCTGCGGATGAGATGAAGTCCGGCTCCATGGCCAAGATCACTTCCTGGCCCGCTGAGCTCATAAAAAGTGCATCGCTCTCCAGGGCTGCCTATCACGCTCCTATCCTGCTCGGCGCATTGCCCTTCGATCTAAGGATCTCCTTGGGTTTTAGCTTCATTCCGGACATCACTTCCAAGGGCAGCGTGTCTGAGGGCAGCAAGCTCATAAAGTACAGCGGCAGCGGTGGCTTCATCTTCAATGGCCAGACCAGGCCGACCGGATCTATCCAGGTCGAGGGAGACGTTGGCGGGCAGGATAATCGAGTGGTATCCGCGGGTCCGGTGGGTTTTACCGCGGCCACGGAAGCGCCCCGGCTGGAGTTGATGATGGGTTGGCCGCCGCTAAGCCCTTCGGTTGCCGGCTATCTTAACTTCATCGCTTCCTATGGCATTGTCACCAATGGAAGGGCCAGCCAACTCCCTTGCCAGACCAACATCCTGGCTTTCAGTGTGAACGCTGGAGCCGCCTCTTCCTCGCCCAATACCTTCGCGGACTGGCTCCCCGGCCAGGGATCTCCCGCGGTCTCGTTGTGGCAGAAGACCATGAAATCCGCGGGCGCTGAAGGCCTCATGTGCCCGGGCTAAACGTGAACATGACGGTTACACTTCACCAATATCTTCATGCCAGATCTCTGGATGATCGCGAATGAAGGCCTCCATCATCGCCACGCATTCCTGAGAGTCCAAATCGAAAATGCGTACGCTGGCCTCGCGCAGCCAATCGAGACCGCCGGGAAATGTCCGGCTCTCGCCCACCACCAGGGTGCGGATGCCGAACTGGCGGACCAGTCCGCTGCAGTACCAGCACGGCGCCAGGGTAGTCACCATGATGACATCGCGATAGGAGCGCAATCGCCCCGCGCGGCGGAAGGCATCCGTCTCCGCGTGCACTGAGGGATCACCCTGCTGTACCCGCCGGTTGTGTCCGGAGCTCAGCAGTTGTCCCTGCTGATTGAACATTGCCGCACCGATCGGCAGGCCGCCTTCAGCCAGACCGATGCGGGCCTCGCCAATCGCGACCGCCAGCATGGAAGCCCAATCCTGTTCCCCGTTCATCCGTCACCTCGTAGTGAGAATACGTCATGTAGCAACAGCCCAGCCCAGCGAAGCATCTTATCGGCTGCTTCACGAAGAAAGGGATTTCCAATGATCAAACACAAACACTCAAGAGCATTGCTGCTTTGCGGCGCCACTCTTTTGGCCGCAGGCTGTAATAAGCAGGACGATTCCAAGGCGAATTATCAAACGGCTATCAACGACTACTACAAGGCTCATCCCGCCTGCATTTGGCAGGACACAAAGAAGTTCCCGGTGCAAGCTGCGACTTCCGACGACGCAAAAACAGAAGGCTACGACGCGCTCACGGATGCAGGTCTTCTCACCCGTACGACAGGAGAGAAGAAAGTCTTTATTGTCGCTTCCAAGCAGGTCAACAACTACGATCTGTCTGAGCAAGGCCGCTCCGCCTGGACGCCCGATACGACCCAGCCCGGGTATGGTAACTTCTGCTTCGGCCATCGTGCTGTGGATACCATCGATAGCTTCACTACCGGGGTCAACGGTTCCGGTTCCAAGACCGCACAGGTCAATTATCACTACAGCTTTGCCGATGTGCCGGCCTGGGCAAAAAACCAGGAAGTGCAAACCGCCTTCTCATCCGCCGGCGCCGCCCTCGCGCACAGCCAGCCAGGCCAGGATTCGCTGGTCATGAACGGCAATACGTGGCAGGTAATGAAATAAAGCAAAATTAGCTTAACCATCCTTAACCATCCTTATCCAAGGATGGTTAAGCGACGGTCGATGTCTCCAGGCCAAACACGAGCAATGACCGCGCCGTAACCTCGTACGAATCACCCACCTTAAAGAATCCTGCCTCGCTATTGTCTGTGTTGTTGGTATCGATCAACAACCTCCAGGAATCGCCACCAGGACACTCGGGCAAAGTAAACTCCACCAGATCATGATGGTCGTTGACCACGATCAACAGCGTAGCTTGCTTACCTCTCTGCCTGATTCCTGTTACCTGTGCCCGCCCATCCAATAGCATGCCGAAGCAGCGCATGTTGGTATCGCCCCAATGCTCCTGCTCCATTTCCGAACCGTTAGCGTTAATCCAGGTAACGTCCTTAACTCCCAGCTCCTCGTTGTATTGGCCGGTAAGAAAGAGATTGCGGCGCAGGATGGGGTACTTATGCCGCATACTCGTCAAACGCCGGGTAAACGCAACCAGGTGCTCGCCTTTTTCTTTCAAATCCCAATTCAGCCAGCTGATCTCATCGTCCTGGCAATAGGCGTTGTTATTGCCGCCCTGGGTACGGGCGAACTCGTCTCCTGCCAGCAGCATGGGTGTTCCCTGGGCCAGCAGCAGCGTGGCTAAGGCATTGCGCATCATCCGCTGCCGCAGTTCATTGATCTCGGCGTCGTCGGTCGGGCCCTCGACTCCGCAGTTCCAGGAACTGTTGTTGTCGCTGCCGTCTTTGTTATCTTCTCCGTTTGCTTCGTTGTGCTTTTCGTTGTAAGTGTAGAGATCGTTCAGAGTGAAACCATCGTGAGCGGTAACGAAGTTGATCGACGCCCATGGTCTACGTCCCTGGTGATGGAAAACGGATGGCGAAGCACATAGGGTCTCGGTAAGGGCGGAAGGTGGGGCATTGCCGAGCCAGAACTTTCGCGCAGTATCGCGGAATTTATCATTCCACTCCGCCCAACCAGGAGGGAAACCCCCCACCTGGTAGCCGCCAGGACCGCAATCCCATGGCTCAGCGATGAGCTTCACCCTGGCCAGGCATGGATCCTGGCTGCAGGCCTTGAGAAAGCCGCTCTGGTTATCAAATCCGTTTGGCTCTCGCGCCAGAATGGTTCCGAGATCAAAGCGAAAACCGTCAACCCGGGTCTGCTCCGCCCAATAGCGCAGGCTGTCGGTAACCATCTGGATCACGCGTGCGTGACTGAGGTTCAGCGTGTTTCCAGTCCCTGTGTCATTGATGTAATAGCGCGCATTGTCAGGTAGCAGGCGGTAGTAGCTTGCATTATCGATGCCCTTGAACGAGAGTGTAGGACCGAGTTCATTACCTTCCGCCGTGTGGTTGTAGACAACATCCAGAATGACTTCAAGCCCGGCGCCATGAAAGCGGGCGACCATTTCCTTGAACTCACGTAATGTGTGGCGCTGATCCTGCGCATAGCGTTTGTCGGGGGAAAAAAATCCAATGCTGTTATATCCCCAGTAATTGGTGAGGCCCTTCTCCAGGAGATGACTGTCATTGATAAAGAAGTGAATGGGCAGCAATTCCACCGAGGTTACGCCTAGCTCCTTGATGTACTTGAGCACCGGGTCCTGGCCCAGGCCCGCGTAAGTGCCGCGCAGTTCCTCCGCAATGTTGGGGAAACATTTGGTATAGCCCTTGACGTGCATCTCGTAAAGAATCGTGTCGTCAAAAGGTACTCGAACTTCCGTCAGCACATCCTGACCGTGCCAGTCGAAGTTAGGATCGACGACCACGCACTTGGGCATGAAGGGCGCGCTGTCCCGTTCATCGAAGGTGGTGTCATCGCCCGACTCCATGTTGTAACCGAAGACCGCAGGATCCCATTTGAGCTCGCCGATATGAGCCATTGCGTACGGATCAAGAAGTAGCTTGTTTGGGTTGAAGCGGTGACCGTTCTCAGGCTCGTAGGGTCCGTGAACGCGATAACCGTAAACCGTCCGGGGACGGACATCAGGGAGATAGCCGTGAAAGATCTGGTTGGTGTATTCGGGCAGTTCAATCCGTTCCAGCTCATTTTCGCCGTTCTCGTCGAAAATGCAGACCTCAACTTTGGTGGCGTGGGCAGAAAAAAGTGCGAAATTGGTTCCCTTGCCGTCCCAGGAAGCGCCTCGCGGGTGAGGAAGGCCTTCTTGTATCGCGGCGGTGCGCGGTTCAGTCATAGTCAATTCGGGCATCATGCGTCCTGTGCTACGTGATCAGATTGAATGCGGTTAGGCAAACAAATGTAGAGTCAAGTAGATGCGGTTTATGGCGTTTTAGCTGGATGGCCCTTCGCAGCTTACCTGTAGTGAACCAAATCGCTACGGTTTTGGTAGCGACGTCAACAAACCCTGATCACGCAACCATTGCTCCAGCAGCACGGGCCATAGGTCGAGCGCGGCGTTTCCTGATCCCATGCCGCTGCCGTGGTCCCCATGTCGAAAGATATGCAGTTCAGCCGGTACACCGGCGGCGATCAAGGCATTGTAGAAATCGACGCTAGCGCTAATTGGCACGGTCCGGTCATCGGTGGTGCTGTAGATAAAGGTGGTCGGCGTTTGCGGGGTAACGTGACGGCTCGGCGTATATTTCTCTTCGTCCAGCTTGCACGTTTCAGGCGGGATGCTTGGAATCCGCGAGCAGTACGTGATGTAGTTCCCACTGGGCTGCATTGCGTTCAGCCAGGGATAGCCGAGGACCAGAAAATCGGGCCGGTCGCTGAGCCGTTCGACTGGGTCGCTGGCATCGGGTTTGCCGGCGTCGAAGAGTGTGCCGGCAGCTGCCGCCAGATGTCCTCCGGCAGAGAAGCCGATCATGCCAACACGATCCGGGGAAAAGCCATCGACTGCAGCGAGTGAGCGCACCAGTCGCACCGCTTGTTGTGCATCTTCGAGCGGGATGGGGTAGAGATACTTTGCCCCCAGCCGGTACTTGAGCACGAAGGCGGTCATCCCGCGAACGGTAAACCAATCCGCCACCTGGCGTCCTTCGAGGTTGCTGGCAAGCCCGAGGTAGGCTCCACCCGGTGCGACGATCACAGCGGATCCGGTATTTCGTCCTTTTTGAGGAAGAAACACAGTGAGCGTGGGCAAGTCATCCGGACTGGTGCCCGCTATTTCAGGAGCGCCGGCCGGCCACAACGGCAGCGTAGAGATTCCAAGACCAGGATCGAGCGTAGGTTCGGTTTGAGCGGATCCCAAGGTTGCTGCCAACAGAAAAAGTACTGGTAAGAACTGGTGGCTCTTCATTCTTGCTTCATCTCCAATGCGCTTTAAGCACAAGTGGTGACTTTAAACTCTGCCTTGTGGTGCCGTAAACGGTCGAGAATACGCCGGGCTTTACAAGTTGTGTGAGTCCCCGGAAAAGAAACCGCAGGTCCCTCCACTACGCTCCCCCGGATTTCCTGTCGAGGGTGGTGGCGTCGATCAAATAGCATGCGGCTCTCTCTACCGAGAGCCGCAAACGTGGCGGTTGCTAGCAATGCGAAGTAGGAAATCCGGGTCCACTCCGGTCGGGATGACAATTCTATCGCGGAGCTCAGCTATGTCTCGCTGAACCTCTTGCGGGCACTACAGAATTGTCATCCCGACCGGAGCGAAGCGTAGGGACCTGCGGCTTCTTTTCGCCCGATACCCACACAGGCTCTTTAGCGCCTGAGGTACGGCTTTGCTGCCCGGTCCCCAATTTCTCGGCAACCGGTTAGGTCTCGACATCCAAAACCAGAGGTACGCGCGCCCTTCGGTCGAAGGGGAGCGTCCCCCCTCGAAAGGATCACCCCTGCCTCCTCTCATCCGGTGGTTTTGGCGGTTTTCGGCTATGTAGAGCGAGAAAACCCGCCCTTGGCAGGAGTTTGCTCCATCACTTTTGGTTGCTTCAATTTGGCTCCATTGAGGGTTTCGTTGCCCACGTACGAAGCGCTACCTTCAATTCGAAAGGTGGTTCGCCCGATGCTGAGCGCTAACTTTGCTACCGATCCGATGAGAACATTTCCCGGTATCGCTCCCCCGAAGTTGCAGAGCCAATTACTCAAACCCGCCGCCCGGCCCACCCATGCGCTCAGCGTGCTCGAAGCCGGCACCTACGGTGTTCGCATGGCGAAACACTGGTACCTGGCGAGTGCGCCAACCATACGGGTGAAGACCCCGCACCAGGGAAACCTTGCCGTCACCCGGCTGCGCTCCGAGACGGCCCTGCCCGACAGGACAACCCCATTTCCTCACGAACCCGCCTTCGTCGTTCAGGTGCAACTGAAGGCAGTGGCGCCCGTGAAATCCTGGTCAGGTGGGCGACTCACCGCGCTCGATACTGCCCAGCAGGAGGGAAGCGTCAGCATCATCGATCTCAAGCAGGAGCCTTCGATGTATCTGGGGAGCGCCTTCGATATGGTGCAGTTCTACATCCCACGCGCTGCCCTCGACGAATTTGCGCATGAGAATCATGGCTCTAGGTGCGAAACCTTGAGCTGTCCCTCGGGAAAGGTCGACCCAGGGCTAAAAAACCTCGCGTCGTGTCTCTTGCCGGCGCTCGAGGAGGCAGCGTTTTTGAGCGAGCTGTACGTGGACCACCTGGTATTGGCCGCGCGCGCATACATCGCCCGTACCTACGGTGGAATCAAAACAACCCCCTCTCTGGTGCGCGGAGGTTTGGCGCCCTGGCAGCTGAACCGCGCCCTTGAGATGCTGAAGGCAAACCTCGATGGACAAATTGGACTCTCCGACGTGGCCCGCGAATGCAAGTTATCCGTAAGCCATTTTGTGCGGGCGTTCAAGCAGGCCGTCGGTCAACCGCCATACCGCTGGCTGTTGCAGCAGCGCATCGATGCAGCTAAGGAACTTCTTCTCCATTCCGGCCTGCCGATGGTAGAAATCGCGCTCAAGTGCGGATTTGCCGACCAGGCATGTTTTATCCGGGCATTTCGCAAGTTGCTTGACACCACTCCCGGGGAGTGGCGGCGGATGCGTTTGCAGTGAAGTAAGCCAGACGAGAGCGGCTAAAACGCGAAAGCCGCCCTCGCTGATAACCCCTGTGTCAATCAAGACTGTCGACGATTTCTCCCAGGAACCAGGCTCGGCGTTCCGTCTCGTCGATCCACACTTCGATAAGGCTGGCCGTTGCCACATCGTTGTGGCGGTCGCATACTTCGTGCGTGGAGCGAAGCGACGCCGTCAGCTTACGATTGTCTGCGAACAGCTCACCCAGCATCGCTTTCGGTGCAACGTGCTGCTCGTTATTGTCTTTAAGCCGCTGATAAGTGGCTATTTCGCCGATGGAGTGAATCGTGATGCCGCCAAGTTTCCGGGCTCGTTCTGCAACCGGGTCCGTCATGGCAAAAATCTGATCACCGTGCTCATCGAGAAGCAGATGATAGTCGCGGAAGTTCTTGCCCGTCATGTGCCAATGGAAGTTCTTGGTCTTCAAATACAAGGCGAAGCAATCGGCCAGCAAGTGGCGCAGCTCACCGGAAATCTCCTCGACTGCTGCGTGATCCAATTGTCCGACGTTCTTGATTGAAGAGGCCTTTTCGCTCTTGCTGTCGATCTTCTCTGCTGTTGCCATGAATGTCTCCTTCCGTCCCGCTAGGGGACGTCTCTATTCATGGATGCTCGCGCGCGTGAAATGCGTTTGAAATTCCGTCCTGTGCCTTCAAAAATCTGGTCCCAGGTGGCATCTCTTCAGAATACGTACTTAAGTTTGATGGCGTGAAACCCTCGGTTCGAGCCCCTTGCTGCGTGACAGAAAATGCTCTCCTCGCCTTGCAGCAATAAAGGCAAATTCAGAGCAAACAATAACAAGATGACCGGCATTCATGCCCCTTACGATTTAGCGTTGGTGGCCCGAGCCGTCCAAATTTCATATCGAAGCAGCTGAATGACACTAAGGGAAGAGCATGCCTGAAATCGAACAATACGATGCGGTTGTGTTGGGCACTGGAGAAGCAGGCAAGTACATGGCCTGGCATTTGGGCGCAAGCGGTAAGCGCGTTGCCGCCATCGAGCGCAAGTACCTGGGAGGTGCTTGCCCAAACATAGCCTGCTTGCCCAGCAAGAACGTGATTCACAGTGCGCAGGTAGGGTCCTATTTCGAGCGGGGGGCTGAGTTCGGCATGCTGACTGACAAATGGTCGGTTTCCATGCCGCGTGTGCGCGCCCGCAAGCGGGAGATGGTCGAAGGGCTTCTCCAGATCCACCGCGACAACTTCACCCGTAGCAAAGTGGAAATTGTAAAGGGAGAAGGCCGCTTCATCTCCGATAGGACCCTCAACGTCTCGCTCTTAGGGGGTGGGGAGCGCGTTTTGCACGGCGAGCAGGTCTTCATCAACGTTGGCACCCGGGCGGAGATTCCTGACCTGCCGGGTATGGCCGAGGTTTCTCCGCTTACCCACGTCGAGGCGTTGGAACTCGACGTTGTTCCCGAACACTTGTTGATCCTGGGCGGCGGATTTGTGGGCCTGGAATTTGCCCAGGCGATGCGGCGTCTGGGCAGCCGCGTCACCATCATGGAGCGCAATGACCGCCTGCTCCACCGCGAAGATGCGGATGTCTCTCAAGCGGTGACGCAGCTTTTCCAGGATGAAGGCATCGTGACAGTGACAAATACCAGCCTGGGGCGCGTAGAAGGTAAATCTGGCCAGGGTGTGCGGCTACACGGTTCCCGGCGTGGCTCGGAAATCATCGTTGAGGGTTCCCACCTGCTGGTAGCAACCGGGCGTCTCCCCAACACAGGGGGGCTTGGGCTTGAATCGGCCGGAATCAATACCACGAAGAAGGGCTTTATTCAGGTGAATGACCGGCTGGAAACCAGCGCTCCCGCTGTCTGGGCGTTGGGCGACTGCACCGGTGGTCCTATCTTCACGCACATCTCGTTTGACGACTTCCGCATCGTCCGCGACAATCTTGCCGGCGCTCGACGGACAACCACGGGTCGGCAGGTGCCGTCCTGTCTTTTCACTGACCCTGAACTTGCACGCGTGGGCCTGGATGAGACGCAGGCCAGGCAACGAGGTATTCCCTACCGGGTGTCCAAGATTCCAATCGCCTCGGTGTTAAGAGCCAGGACGCTCTCTGAGACCAGGGGCTTCCTCAAGGCTTTGATCAGCACTACGGACGATCAGATCCTGGGATTCACTGGCTTTGGTGTGGGTGCAGGGGAAACTATGGCTACCGTTCAGCTGGCGATGAAGGCTGGACTACCATATACGGTTGTGCGCGACATGATAATCACTCACCCCACGCTCGCGGAAGGAATGGTGACGCTCTTCTCTGCCGTCCCTGCCCTCGAGCGGGTATCGATTCCTGCGTGATAACCGGGGAAAGACGCAGATCTCCTGTTCGCAACCTCTCTTCCGGGAGGCGCCCCTCTTCCCTTTGTCATCCCGACCGGAGCGAACCCGGATTTCCTACTTCGCGCTGCTAGCGACGACCGCGTGTCCGGCCCTCTCTGAGGAGAGCCGCATGCAGATCATCCAAGCCACGGCTCTTCACAGGAAATCCGGTGGAGTGGAGCGATCTCTGTGTGGATGCTCTTTCTTGGAAATGTTGTTCTTTAAGAGCGTATCGGATTTCCCGCTTCGCACTTCTGGGAGGCGCCGCGTGTGCGGCTCTCCGTAGACAGAGCCGCATGCAATCAACAGCGCCACCAGACCCGGGGGAGGGCATCGACTTTTCAGTTAACGCGAGAGGACCGTCTTGCGGCCACGGACCTTACAGATGTGGACGCCATCGACTTGCGCAGAGCCACTTTTGCTCGGGCCAGCCGAGATTTGGTCGCGGGTACAGAGATACCCGCATCGCGTGCTATCTGCTTCATCGAATGGCCTTCCAGCTGTCCCCGTTCGATCACCGAGCGAAGCGAATTAGGCAGCCGGCAGATAGCCCTGTTCAGGTGCACCGACATCTCGTTTCCCACGCAACGCTTTTCCGGATCCGGCGCGCAATCGGCAATTTGCCATGTCTGCCAGGTTTCCCCGTCTTCGGTCGTATCCATTGAGGTCTCAAGACGAATACGTCTTTTACGGAGAATCATCAAGGCTGAGTTGATGCCGATGCGAGTGAACCATGTGGCGAAACTCGATCTGCCGTCAAATTGCTTCAGATGCAGGAAGGCCCGCATCATTGAATCCTGAAGCGCATCTTCGGCATCCTCCCGATTCTTGGTTACGCCGTAAATGGTATTGAAGACACGTTTGGAGTTACGAGCGCAAAGTTCAACGAACGCCCACTCCTGACCGCTTTGCGCTGCGCGAATCAGCAGATCCTCATCCATGGTGCCGCACTCAAGGTGCGGAGAAAAGCTGTTCGAAACCACGCTGCAGGAACTCATCGAAACACCTCAACTGGAGAATTGAACAATACGACCAATGTTTGACAAACTTAACGGATGGCAAAAGAGATAGCTTGATTGATATTGCTTTTAGTTTGCTGATTTTGCGGGAAGGCTTACTTCGTGCGGCCGGCTGCGGAGTGAGGTACCATCCTTCTTTGACATGAGGAGAGAAACACATTGGAACAAAAGGACTGGGCTGGAATGTTTCCCGCCATCACCACTCCCTTTCAGGCGGATTTATCTATCGACTACCATGCATTCGTAGCCCAGGCTCAATGGATGGTGAAAAGCGGCTGCCGGGGCATTGTTGCGCTTGGGTCTCTGGGCGAATCACCCACGCTGACCAGGGAAGAAAAAATTGAAATTGTAAAGAATCTCCGGCAATCGCTGGACGTCAAAGCGCCAGTGATTGCCGGCATTGCCGCGCTCAGCACAGCGGAAGCAGTCTGGCTGGCGAAAGCTGCGCAGGGCGCGGGTGCGGATGGACTAATGGTTTTGCCGCCACAGCTCTACCGAAGTGACTGGCGGGAAACGCAAGCTCATCTCAGCGCCATCTTCAACGCAACGCCGCTGTCGTGCATGCTCTACAACAATCCGGTTGCGTATGGCACGGACATCCTTCCGGAGCAGATGGTAGAACTCCGTTCACGCCACGAAAACTTCCACGCGGTCAAGGAATCGAGCGGCGACCTGCGGCGCATTACATCCCTCAGATATCTGGCCGGAGGCTCGCTGGCCATCTTTGTGGGCATGGACGATGTGGTAGTTGAGAGCGTAGCGGCCGGCGCAATTGGCTGGATCGCCGGGCTCGTCAATGCGTTTCCCGAGGAGTCGGTGCGACTATTCCAACTCTCGCAGGCTGGCCCATCGGAGGAATTAGATTCGCTTTACGCATGGTTTCTGCCTTTGCTTCGCTTGGACACTGTGCCTAAGTTCGTACAGCTGATCAAGCTGGTTCAGCAGGAGTGTGGCGGTCCGCCCGCGCGTGTCCGGCCGCCAAGGCTGGAGCTCACGGCAACCGAGCGCGAAGAGGTGATCGCCCTCACTCGCCGGAGCCTCCATGCGGCTTCCAGCGTCAGATCTTCCCCCTGATAATCGGCTCGAGCACGTTCGCGGGGAGGGGCTTAGCCCGGCGCCACCCCATCATGAGCAACATCAGCAAGGCCGCGGAGCCGGGCACCAGTAGGCCAATGCGCAGAGACCCCGTATCGCTGGAGACGATCCCTGTCAACCACGAGAGCACAGCTCCACCCAGCCCGGCGACGGCGAACACCCAACCTGCATTGTTCGACCCTCCAATCTTCGCCAGGAAAAGCGCCAGGATGAGCGGGAACAAGGGTGCCAGGGAAAGACCGGTTACAGCAGCTCCCGAGAGAATGGTCAACGGAGTATGCGCCGAAAGCAGCACCAGGACGCCCGCGATGGTAGCCAACACGGATACCCCGTAAAGGCGCAGTTCTGGCATCCGCGTCAACATGACGGGTGTCAACGCTCGGCCCAGTAATAAGGCGGCCCAAAAAATGGCGACGGCCAGCGTGCTGCCGGCGAAGGTCCAGGCGGTGGTGCGGCTGGCATACGTGCTCATCCAGTTGCCGACGGTCGCTTCGATACCCACATAGAGAAACGCGAGAAGAGCGAAGTAAGCGATGGTTGTCGCCTCTTTCATTCCGGCGGGAGCCGGATCGGTTACTGCCGAGGCATGCAAATCGTCTCGCTCCCCAAGCAGTGGCAAAAAGGCGAACGGAAAAGCCATCACTCCGACCAGCACAAACGCGGTGCTGCCTGTGGCGTGGTGCAAAAACTGAGCGGCCAGCAGAGGGCAAGCCACAGAACCGGCGCTCCAGGAAAAATTCAGCAAAGCGAGGGCAGCCCCCATGCGTTTGGGGTAGCGCCGGCTGGTGAGCATGCTGGTTGACGTCATGGCCAATCCGAGACCCAGTCCATACACGCCAAAGGCTGGCAGCGATCTTTGCTGCAGCAGAAAGATGGCGACAGCTCCGCCGCTCATTAGCCCATAGCCGCAAGCCAGGGTCTTCCAAAAATTACGCCGGACCAGCAGGGCTCCCGAAGCCGACAAGGCAAACTGCACCAGAAGCAGTAGGCCTGCGTCTTTATCCCTCAGGTGCCATTGCGTCGAGAGCCGGGGCAGGATGGAGCCCAGCAACACTGTGCCGACTCCGGTGAGAGCGAAGCCCAGGTGGAGCACGGGTTCCAGCAAACGAAGGCGAAGGCTCTTGGCCGGACTGTGCTTTACCTGAGACATCCAAACCGCTTTGTTCGCGCGCCGAGCGCGGCGCTTGCCCACTCCACTGTACGCGTTGCATGGAAGAAATATGGATGCGCGTACATGTGCTGGCAACAGCCATCGACGTGGTTTGACCCTGTGGGCTGGGGTTGTTACTATCAAGATGCGGGGTGGAGCAGTCCGGTAGCTCGTTGGGCTCATAACCCAAAGGTCGCTGGTTCAAATCCAGCCCCCGCAACCAAATAAATCAATAACTTACGATAATTGGCCGCTTTCGGTAAGTCCCCGTTATCCCCCAATAGGAACAGACTGCAATTTACTGGACAGTCGCAGTGACCGCTTCTGCGGGCAAATGCTGCGAGTTTGGGCCGAACACCAGTCCCACAACCTGACTGTTTGCGCGGCGTTTTGTTTCCGTCATGGCCCGTCCGTAGACATTCATCGTCGTCTGGATCGAAGCGTGACGCATCAGTTCCTGCTGCACCTTCATTGGGGCACCCGTCTCATCGAGCCAGGAGCGATAGCTGTGGCGAAAAGTGTGCCACCCAATATCCTCCCCAAGCCCGGCGAGCTTCGCAGCGCGTTTGATCTGCGACTTCTGCAAGCTCTCCTGGTGGTACGGTCTCGCTGTGACTGGATTGGCGAAAAGCCAATCCTCGTCTCTGGGGAAGACCGAAACGGAGCGCCACTGCAACAGCACCTCCGCCAGACGAGCATCGAGCGGAACATCGTCTCTCGAATACTCCGTCTTCACATCGTCCACCCTGCCGCCCACCACGCTTCTCTGGACCAAAACCGAGCGATCTTCGAAATTGAAATCGCCCCATTGCAAGCCCAGAATCTCGCTGACGCGAAGGCCCAGGCACTGTGCGACCAGGACCATCGTTCGGTAAGGTTCGCCCAAATGCTTGAGCAGTTCAAAGAACTCGTCCACGTCAAGAACCCGTGGCCGCTTGAGCCGCTTGCTTCCATTCTTCACGCGCACCAGAGAAACAGGGTTCTTGCCGAGTTCGACAATGCCCCACCGCTCCGCGCACTTGAAGACGAGGTGCATGATTCCCCGCACATGAGTCTTTGACTTTGGGGCAAGCGGCAAATCGCGCAGCCACTGCTCCATCGCCATCGGCTTGAGTTTATCCACGGGGTGCTCTCCCCAACGTGGACGGATGTGGACTCGGATATTTGACAGGTGCGATTTCCGAGTCGAGTAACGCTCCGAGAGTTCCTGCTCGATATAGCGGTCGAGCAAGGCTCCAAAAGACGCCGCCTCCACTTCCGCGCGTGGAGATTCTTCGTTGAGTCGAAGAAGAAGGGCTTGCGTGGCTTTCCGTGCTTGGGTCTCCGTTGTGAGCACACCGCGATCACCAAGGATCACGCTCTGCCGTTTACGCTTTCCCTGAGAATCCGTCTCGTAATAACGGAACTCCCACACATCCGGTCCGCGCTCGCGCTTCCTCAACCGCAGACTTCCATATTGATACCGTGTCCGAACTAGCAAGGGTTGATCTCCTCTCTGGTTACGGGCACGAGTGGCTGATTCCAGCCTACTGTGCCTGAGCGTCCTCGTCGAGGGCCCCGTAATACTCTTCAGCGCGGCGGGTCATCAGTTCGGAAGCGCGGAATCGCCACAGTTTGCCGACACGCAAGCCTGCGACGATGCCTTTTCGGGCATACCGTTGCAGGGTTTTGGGGTGGACTTGAATCAAAGCCGCAGCGTGCTCGCTGTCGATAAGCGGCTCAAAAAATGCGGGAGGATGAGGGGAATCGAACATGGTTCGCACGCTCCTGAAACCACAATGAATCGAACTCGAATCTGTGTCTACCCCACAGATAGCGATGGTTTTTCATCTCACGGAGGCACGCATCGGAGCAGAAGGGAACGATTGGAGCACAGAAGTCCATAGAAGCGCACGAAGGCACAATAGGTACAAATTCGGCAAAGTGCGGTTTCGATTTTATGAAAACGAAATTAGTTTCGGACGGGTATTGCACTGGACAATTCCAACTGACATTCCCGGATGGCTGAGTCTAGCCGAGGCGCGGTCCGAGTCAAGGCCGGGCAAAGCCCGCCGCTATGCGGTCAAGAGCCTTGACACGGACCTCCATCGCCTCGGCGCACAATGCCATCTATCCGGGGAATGTCATTCTCAATATTCAGGAGCCACAACATCATAGACCCATCCCAAGGCCGTGCCCGAGAGACACATCGTGCTGCGGAGTGGCAGGCTCGATGTTCTGTAGCGGCAAATGTGCGAGGCCCCGCTCCTCTGCGGGATTAGACTGTGCGTACTCTCTCGCTAGTTCCGTCGCTGACGGACGCGCCGAGGAGATGCCAAGCGATTGGCGCAATTGGTCCACATTGGAAGTGATGATGGTAATTCCATCGCGGCCACGTGAGGCGGCGACGTAGAACTGTTCCTGTTTCATCATGTCGCCGGAGAGGACCACTGCGTCAACAGTTTTGCCTTGGCTTCGATGCGCGGTAATGGCATAGCCATGGTCGAATTCTCGATAGGTCGCCGGCAGCGTCCGGCCATCTTCAAGCTGAATGCGGCCTCCATCGACACTGCGCACCTTAGCCAGTTCTCCGTTCGTCGCGCGGAAATCAGCCTCTCGGCGATTACCAGTCAGTAGTAGCCGGTCTCCAGGGGATATTTCAATCTGGCTGCGCTCATGCACGGAGAATGAGCGCGCCTGTGTCGGACTCACGATGCGCTCCACCCCGTTCAGATCCCTGGCGGTGATGTGGGACTTATCTGAACGCTCAACGACAAGCGCATCGCTTCGACCGATCCCGTGAGACGAGCGGTGGAACAGCAGGACCTGACCTTGCTGATAATTCGACAGGTCCTTCTTTTGCGCTTCAGTCCATTGCAAAGACGTATGGCGTTCGAAAATCTTCCCTGATCCCAGGTCTCCGTTTTGCTTCATGCCCTCGCGAATTGCATGCGTAATCCTCCCAATCTCTTCGTGTGTCCCGGCGACGACAAGCACTTTGCGGTTTGGATCAGTTGTCAGTTCTCGATAAGCCGACGCCACCGCCTGCGGACGCTCCAGGTATGGAACCTCACGTATGGCCCCGAGCTGCTCAAGTTTCTGGAACCCTTGTTCGGGTGCCTGGCGCAATGTTTGAATCGCATCTCGGTATTCAGCCTGTGTCTGGCGCTGAACGCCGGTCAGGGAGACGCTTTTCATCTGCGATTCCCGCTCCAGAATGCGCAAGGCGTCCGATGCTTCGACGCTTTGGATTTGCCGTGTATCGCCGGAAAAAAGAATGCGCGCTCCCTCCCGCTCTGCCAACTTGAGCAATCCTTCCATCTGCCGGCCCGATACCATTCCCGCTTCGTCCACGACCAGCACTTTCCCGAGGAGGGAAGGTTGACCGGTGTTGACATCCATTAAGCGTGCGATCGTCATAGCTTCTTGAAACCCAACCTTCCGCAATTCTTCGACCGCGCTTCGAGTCGGGGCGACGGCCACAATCTCACGGCCCGCATCGCGAAGGCCGCGGTCGATTTCATGCAGCGTAGCGGTCTTACCGGTTCCGGCAGCCCCACGCAAATTGACTACGAAATCTCTGGAATCTAGGACGTGATGTACGGCCCGCTGCTGCTCTTCTCGCAGCCGCTCAGACGGATGGAATTCTCGCTCGCCGCCCAACCGTCCAAATCGCCCGATGCCCCGGTCCACTACAGCAATCATGAACTGCTCGCGTTCAAGGCTCTCACGAGTAGCCAGATTATTTCCGGCCCGGATCAGACCACCTTGCGCCCGTTCCACTTCCAGCGCGCCGCGCAATTGACCAGGATCAATCTGCCCACGACCATGTCGCAGTGCATCAGCCATCAATTCGTAATCGCGCACAACGGAGTTGCGTTCAAAGAGATGCTCTTTTGCATACCGAAGTGATTCTGTCGCGCGGGACGGTTCGTGAAGAATGCGGGGAGTCTGCTGATGGGAGTCCGAGAGGAGATGTTGCAGCGTGTGCCGTTCGTTGGGAGCGAGGCGAGCTTGTTGCTGTTCTCTCACCTTCTCTGTGGCGATTTCAGCCAGCTTGTCGGCGCGGGATTCACGGACAAGGACGGCAACTTCGTTGTCGGTTGGCTTGCGGCCATGCTCCGCGGTGAATCGCTCAATTGCGGCGTTTCGCTGTGCGCTGCGCACGCTGTACCTTTCGAGCAATTCATCCGAGACACCACGAATCTCAAACCCATGATCTTTGCCTTTGGAATTACGGCGCGGTTCTATTTCGTATCCGAGACCGCGCACCTCACGGGCCAAGGCGTTCCGGTAAACCTCGGTCAGGTATGCACGCCGTTCATAAAGCCCAGTTGCCTGGAGTGCCTTCCAGCGGCCCTCGACTCCGTCATACGTCAGGTTGGCTGCTACGGCATGTGTATGGAGTTGCGGATCGAGTTCGCGACTCGTGTCGTGGCGATATGTGGCGACAATCCAGTTAGCGGTCGTGCGATCCTCATTGGCACCGTTCAGCCGTACACGTGTTGCAGAGTGGCTTTCGGCTTCTGCAAGCGTCTCCCGGACCGCTTTATCGTGAGCCCCGACCAGGCGCTCATCCCCGCCAACGAGCGCCTGAATAGAAACCGACTTCGGCGCGGAAAAGGTCAGATCGTACAACGAACGTCCTCTACTCTGCTCGCTTCCGTCGTTGCCGATGCGATCCGCGCTGTGCCGAGGCCGAAGGAATTCTCCGGTATCCGGATGCAGCCCCTCACGTACAGCTTCAAATTGCTTCTGGGCTACTTCTCCGCGCAGGCCGAGCAACTCCGCGCCGCGTCCATGCCATTCACCTTGAACGCGGCGGTGCTCATCGTAATAGTCGCTGTGTTCAAGATGCCGCTGGGCGTACCCGGCACCACCCGACATGGCTCGAATCGTCAGCATAGGCAGACGCTAACCTTGTTCGAAATCACAATGCAACATGGGCACTTTTTTGTTCCCTGAGCCTTCTCGACGCAACTTTTGCCATAGATAGAAGCTTGGCAGCCATAGACAGGAAGTATTGGACATGGAGGCGCATTTTACGTCACGGTAGGTAACGAGGGCAGACCCATGATGAGCGAGCGGCAAACGAGCGATGGAGGAACGCGCGGAGGAAATGCATTGGAGATGAAGAAGCCTCCCGTTTCAGTGGACAACACTGTCCCAGGCGCCGAACGGCGTATAGAGCGGATGCTTGATAGCTATGAGGCCGCCGCGATCCTGAGGATTCACCCCAAGACGCTGCAACGCATGGCAAGAAACGGCGAGATTCGCGGTGTGCAAGTGGGCAAGCTCTGGCGCTTTCGGAGTTCCGATATCGAATGGTGGATCGGTACGAAACTGGCAAGTTGAGCTTTTCAACAGAGACCATTCGTTTCTGCGTCGCCGTAGAAATTCCTGCGAGCTTGCACACCGCCCCAAAATGATTTTCCGCCGACCGTAGCGGAGATTTTCGGAGTAAGACACCATCCCTAAGCCTGACGGCTTAGGCTTACGAAATGCGTAACTACAATTCGAATGCTCATCGAACAATCTCGAATGGCGTTCTAGGCTGTTCGATCTCTGTCAGAGTTGCGTTCGGTGCTATTGGGCCAAGATCAATTTGCATCCATCGAGAAAATCTGAGATCGGATTACGGCTTCTTAACCTTGGGATTGAAGAAGTCAGCCGCTTCCTGACCGCATACAGCAGACGCAGGGCCACTTGTTCGGTTAGCCGGTTTTGCGGTCATGTGGACTCTACCCCGATGCGGGCTGGAATCGTTTCTAGAGAATATGAGACAATTTTTATCTCTGGCGAAGGAGAGAACATCTCATCCGGCGTCGGCGCTTCCCTCAATTGGCAACAGCGTCGCACCCGATTGCGAGATTTCGGGATCACATTTCTTTCTCAGAGAATAATGCGGCTTGTTTTCCTGACAAGGAGAATGTACTCATTGGCTTCCGAGTACATATTGGAACCGCTTCGCGAAGGGGCGGAATTCACTCTCTATCGCGGCAAAGAGCGCGGCAACCAATTGCCGATATTGGCGGTTGCAGTCGCCGCTGAACAGCCGTCGCCTGAGAGTCTCCGGCGGCTCGAACACGAATACTCGCTGGCGCCCGAACTCGACGCGGATTGGGCAGCTCAGCCGCTCGCGCTGACTCGCCACCAGGGGCGAGCGGCCCTCATTCTTAATGATCCAGGTGGTGAAACCCTGGATCGAGTCATCGAGCAGCACCAAGGCCAGCCGATCGATCTGACTCGCTTCCTGAACCTAGCCATCGGTTTAGCGGCAGCGCTCGGGCGTGCCCACCAGCGCGGCCTCATCCATAAGGACGTCAAGCCTGAGAACGCGCTTGTCAACGACTCTGGGCACGTGTGGCTCACCGGCTTTGGCATCGCATCCAGGCTCGCCCGCGAGCGCCTGGCACCCGTCCCGCCCGAGGTCATTGCCGGTACGCTTGCCTACATGTCCCCGGAACAGACCGGACGCATGAACCGCTCGATGGCTCCCCGGAGCGACCTCTACTCTTTGGGCGTCACCTTGTACCAGATGCTTACGGGCGTGCTCCCATTCGTCGCCGCTGATCCGCTGGAGTGGGTCCACTGCCACATCGCACGTAAGCCTATCACACCTGTCGATCGCCGTACGGTCCCAGAACCGCTTTCTGCCATCATCATGAAGCTCCTCGCCAAAAATGCCGAGGAACGCTATCAGACCGCCGCAGGTCTCGAGGCCGATCTTCGCAAATGCCAGTCGGAATGGCAGTCGCATGGTCGCATCGATTCATTCTCTTTGGGTGAGGACGATTCGTCGGACCGATTGCTGATCCCCGAGAAGCTCTACGGGAGAGAGCGCGAAGTCGACACCCTGCTTGCCGCCTTCGATCGGGTCGTGGCGGAGGGCACCCCCGAGCTGGTGCTTGTTTCTGGGTATTCTGGTGTCGGCAAGTCTTCCGTTGTGAACGAGCTGCACAAAGTGCTGGTTCCACCGCGTGGGCTTTTTGCCGCAGGCAAGTTCGACCAGTACAAGCGCGACGTACCATACGCGACGCTGGCACAGGCATTCCAGGTGCTGGTGCGTCAGATACTGGTCAAAAGCGAAGCCGAGTTGGACCATTGGCGGCACGTCCTTCTGCGGGCGTTGGGGATCAATGGCCAACTGATCGTCAACCTCATTCCCGAAATCGAATTCGTCATCGGCAGACAACCGCCCGTGGCAGAACTGACGCCGCGAGAAGCGCGGGGCCGCTTCCAATTGGTGTTAAAGAGTTTTCTCGGCGTCTTCGCCCGCCCGGAACATCCTCTGGCGTTGTTCCTCGACGATCTGCAATGGCTGGACACGGCGACTTTGGAATTGTTGGAGCGGCTGGTTACCGATCCGGACGTGCGGCACGTGTTGCTGATCGGAGCTTATCGCGACAACGAAGTCAGTTCGTCTCACCCGCTCATGAGGACTGTGGCTGGTATCCGCGACGCTGGCGCACGGGTGCGGGAGATCGTGCTGGCGCCTCTGGGTCTCGATGACGTCGAGCAGATTGTCGCGGACGCCCTACATTGCGACCGGAACTCCGCTGCTGCTCTAGCGCTGTTAGTCCACGAGAAGACTGGCGGCAATCCGTTCTTTGCAATCCAGTTTCTCACCTCGTTGGCCGAGGAAGGGTTGCTTAGGTTCGACCGAGAAGGAGCTGCCTGGGGCTGGGATGTGCACCGGATTCGCGCCAAGGGTTACTCAGACAACGTCGTGGATCTCATGGTGGGGAAGCTGAGGCGATTGTCTGACACAACGCAGGCCGCTCTCCAGAAGCTTTCCTGTCTCGGGAACGTGGCAAAGATCGCTACCCTGAATATGGTCTTCGGACAATCCGAAGAGGACATTCACACTTGGTTTCTGGATGCCGCCCGCACTGGGCTGATCTTCCGCCTGGAGGAATATTATGCCTTTCCACACGACCGGATTCAGGAGGCGGCCTACACACTCATTCCCGAAAACGAGCGCGCGGAACTGCACCTGGGGATTGGCCGAGCGTTGCTTGCGAGTTTGACGAAGGAAGGCTTAGCCGAACATCTGTTCGATGTCGCCAGCCAATTTAATCGGGGCGCCGAGCTGCTGATCGATCACAACGAGAAAGTGCAAGTGGCCGGAATCGACTTGAGGGCCGGGCGAAAGGCCAAAGAATCCGCTGCGTATGCGTCAGCGCGTGAGTATTTCGCGGCCGGCATGGCGCTGCTGGACGAACGCGATTGGAGCAGCCACTACGAGTTGACGTTTAGCTTGTGGCTGGAGCGCGCAGAGTGCGAGCTCCTAACGGGTGATTTCGATACAGCCTGGCAACTGATCGAGCAGTTGTCGCGGAGGGCGGCATCGAAGGTCGACGAGGCTGCAGTCTACCACCTGAAAGTCCAACTGCACCTCCTGAAATCTGAAATCCAGGAGACTGTCGACACCGCACTTGAATGTCTGCGTGGGTTCGGTATCGACATGCCCATGCATCCGACCGAGGAGCAAGTCCAGGCTGAATACGAAGCTGTCTGGCACGCCCTCAATGGGCGAACGATCGAGAGCCTTATAGATCTGCCGCTGATGGCGGACCCCGAACGGCAGGCTGCAATGAAGGGTCTGTCGGTTGTAAACGCGCCCGCATACTTTATCGACTTCCGTTTGTTTTGTCTGCAGGCCTGCTACATGGTCAAACTCAGCATGCTGCACGGCATGAGCGGCGACTTTCCCAACGCCTATTGCAATTTTGGAGTAATTCTTGGGTCGGTCTTTCATCGCTACAACGAAGGTTACCGCTTCGGCAAGCTCGCATGTGAACTGGTCGAGAAGCACGGCTTCGCCGCGGTTCGGGCGAAAGTGTACGTCGTGTTTTCAGTGATCGCCGGATGGACGCAGCCGGTTGCGACGGCGGTTGACTTCGCTCGGGCAGGTTTTCACGCCGCGAGAGAGGGAGGAGACCCGGCCTTTGGTTGCTATGGTATGTCCCTATCGATCATGTACCGTCACCTGCGAAATGATCCTCTCGATGTGGTGTGGCACGAATCGGAGATGGCGATGGATTTCGCCCGCGATGCTCGTTACGACGACGGCGCGGCCATGTTCGTAAGCCAACAACGCTTCATCGCCACGATGCAGGGCCGGACAACGAGCTTGTCCACCTTCAGCGATGCGCAATTCAACGAGGCATCGTTCGAGGCTCAACTCAGGGCCCGGAATCCCACGGTGACCTGCTGGTATTGGATTCTCAAACTGAAGGCGCGCTTCTTGTCCGGTGACTTCGCGGAAGCATTGGCAACGGCCGGCAGTGCAAAGCAGCTATTATGGTGCGCAATCGGCCGAATGGAGATGCTTGACTACATCTTTTACTCCGCGCTGACAGTGGCCGCACTTTATGACACTGCATCGGCCGATGAACAGCAGGCTTGGGACGAACTACTGGCTTTGCATCGAGAACAGCTTCGCCAGTGGGCCGAAATTAATCCACCGACGTTCGCTGACAAGCACGCGCTGTTGTTGGCCGAGATTGCCCGCATCGAAAAGCGAGACGCCGATACCTTGCGCTTGTACGAGCAGGCTATCCACTTGGCAAATGAGAATGGCTTCGTTCAGAACGAAGGCCTCGCCCACGAACTGGCCGCGCAGTACTGCCTTTCGCGCGGTATCGAAAGCGCAGGCTACTTCTATCTACACAATGCGTGTAACTGCTACGAGCGTTGGGGCGCGCACGGAAAAGTGAATCAACTCGACGAACGTTATCCGCGGCTGCGCGAGGTGCGACCGTCCGCATCTGGGGCCATGACTGGCCCGCCAGTTGTGCAGTTCGACGCTGAGACCGTAGTCAAAGCATCGCAGGCAATTTCGAGTGAGATAGTTCTGCCCAGGCTGATCGAAAAGCTGGTAAGAATCACCGTAGAAAATGCAGGGGCTGAGCGGGGCTTGTTGATCCTGGTTCGAGATGGTGAGCCCCGCATCGAAGCTGAAGCCACCACGAGCCCAGGCGAGATCGAGGTCGTCGTTCGCCAGGCCGCCGCGATGTCGTCCGATCTGCTTCAATCCGCGCTGCATTATGTGATCCGGACACAGGAGAGCGTGCTTCTGGACGATGCTTCGGCCGACGACAGGTATTCCAAAGACGACTATGTACGGAGAAAACGCTCTCGGTCTGTACTGTGCCTACCCATCGTCAAGCAGGCACGGCTAGTCGGGGTGCTTTATTTGGAGAACAATCTGGCGCCGTTGGTCTTTACGCCCGACCGGGTTGCTCTACTGCAGTTGTTGGCTTCGCAAGCGGCCATCTCACTGGAGAATGCCGCCCTCTATACCGATCTGCAACTCCAGGTTGGGATATTGCAACAGCTTCCTGTATCCGCCTGGACGCTCAAGCCAGATGGGACACCGGATTTCGTGAACCAGGTTTGGCTTGAATTCTCGGGCCAAACCCTTGACTTCATCCGGTCACATCCCGGGGCCTGGATGACAGCAGTTCACCCTGAGGATCGGGAGATGGCAGCCAAGAGCTTTCGGGAGGGCGTCCATTCGGGACAGGGTTTCGCGTTCGAAACCAGGTCTCTCCGCGCTCAGGACGATACATATCGCTGGCACCTCCAGCAAGCTGTAGTCCTGCGCGACGCAGAGGGGAAAGTACTGAAATTCGTCGGCACGACGACCGACATCGACGACCAGAAACGTATCGAAGATGCTTTGCGCCAATCGCAGGGCGATCTCGCACGTATCAACCGGGCGACAACCATGGGAGAGTTAACGGCGTCCCTGGCTCATGAACTCAGTCAACCGATTGCTGGTGCCATCACCAACGCCAACGTCGGTCTCCGAAAGCTCGCGGGCGATAATCCGAATCTCGATGAGGTGCGCGCGGCGGTCACCAGAATTGCAAGAGACGCAAAACGTGCTTCTGAGATTATCAGCAGGATCCGTTCACAATTCGAGCGGGGCTCTGCGAGTCGAGAGACTCTTGATGTAAGCGAGATCGTTCGGGAAACCGTAGCCCTCCTGCGCGACGAGGCGATGCGGCACAACATTTCGGTCAGGACGGAACTGGCGGCAGACCTTCCTCAGATCATCGGAGATCGCGTGCAGTTGCAGCAGGTCGCGATGAATCTAATCGTTAACAGCATCGAAGCGATGAAGGACGTTGATCGAATACGAGAGCTGGTCGTCAAGTCGCAGCTAGCTGAAAACGAGCAGATTCTCGTGACCGTAAGTGACACCGGTCCAGGGTTTCCACCAGATCGCGCGGAACGGATTTTCGACCCGTTCTTCACAACTAAGCCACACGGCACCGGCATGGGGCTTCGTATCAGCCGCTCAATCATTGAGTCGCATGGTGGGCGCTTATGGGCCGAGGCCGCAGCTGGGCGCGGCGCAACTTTTCACTTGAACTTACCCGCCGCGATTCCAGGCCATTAGTCCCGGAACGCCAGAATCAATCATCGTTCAGATCGCTGGGCAAAATCGCAAATCAAGGGACAGCAGGTGCGCTGGCTTCCAGTCGAGACTTACTACGACATTTCGAACAACTCGTTTCTGTTCCCAAATAGCGGCGCAAATGAACGCACACAATCCATGCTTCGCAATTTGCGTCTGGCCAGCGGGAGCCGAGCAGCGATGCCTGGCCCAGCCTCGCTCGTTCGCAGCGAAGACTCGATCCAATGGAGGATGGGCCAGCCACCTTACACAGTCACTGTCTTCTTCGCTTCGAGTGCCGGTAGAAGAAGCTTCAGGAGCGCTTCGTCCGAGAACGGGTTTTGCCCCGAGATCAACTCGCGGTCCTGAAGGACATAACTCTGCCACGGAGCGGCCACACTCACGTCACCGCCGGCCGTGCGCAAGGCAAAGTCCGGGTAGAAAAGAACCTTACCGCCAATCTCAATCGGTTCCCTCTGTTGCTCTTCCGCTGTCGAAAAAATCGTCATCTTATATCCGGTATAGATCCATCCATTGGCCTTGGCCTGCGCTCCAGCGGTATCGCCCGCCGACAGCGCGGCGACAAACTCCTTCGATTCGGGAAGCGCGGAGAGTAGTGAAATCGGGCCATGGCAAAGCACCGCAGTGGGCTTGGATGTTTCATGGAAATGTCTCAACACGATGCCCGCGTTGGGATCATCGAGAAGATCGATCATCGGGCCATGGCCGCCGGGGACGAAAACAGCGTCGTACTGATCCAGGCCTGATGCAACGACATCCGAGATGCGAGTTGGATTTCTGAGGCCAGTCAGGCTGTCGCGGAATTTGAAATAGTCATGGAGCCTGCCCTCATCCCCGCCGAAGAAATCGGGGACAGCGGAATGGAGATCCAGTTGCGGCGTATTGCCCTTGGGGTTGGAGAAAGTGATCTCGTAGCCTTCCTGCATGAGCGCGCGGACCGGAACCGTCAACTCGTTCAGGTAATAGCCGGCGCCACGATAACACCCGCCATTTTCCAGCGGTAAGCCGTGTCCGCTCGAAACTAGCACTAAGACTTTTCCTTTTGATGCCATTTCATTCTCCTCTCAAAACGAATAGGCGCAGTCACGCGCGTGTTCTCAATCGGTCTTCTTGTGCCATCCACCTAGTAGTCATTTCCATGTCAGGGTGAGCGACCGTTCAAACCGAGAGTGCCAGAAGTGCGACGACGGGTCTATTGGACGAAGGTATTGACCAATACCACAGTATGAATTGGACATATCCGCAAAGAGTGTTGCGTACTCTTTTGGAAGAATCCGAATACCAAGCTATCGCCAACGCCACCGTTTGATTGATTTGTATGAGCACCTGGAGCCTGATCCCTTCATCGCTCGGTGCAGCGTGTTGTGGTGGATGCAGCGGTGAGCCGGGATGGAACATGCCGCCGCATCACGGCGCGAGGGAGCAACATTTACGCCTTTTTAGCGCCGCATGTCTGCGAAGGCACTGGGCATCTGCTTCAGGGTAAGTTCAGCCGCGCCGGCGCGCATCCGCCGGGCGCAATCTTCGAAGCGCAGGACGTTTTTCAAGCGCCGACGTCCGGACCTCGGCAATTCGAAACTGTGTCATCCTGACCGCGCACAACCCTAGTTGCGCAACGTCTGGACAGGAAGCATCACGCAGCTTGCATCGGCCGCTTCCGGGGCTAAGTGCTGAACGAGAATACCCTTCGCCGCGATTTCAGGATAGATTTCCGGCCCAGGGTCTAGGAATGCCATTGCGCGCATTTCGCTGCTGCAATCCACATGGCCGAAGTCGGCTTTCCGGATAGGTGAGGCTTTTCTTCAGTTGGCGATATTAACTCGATGCACGTCGACTTTAACTGTGGGATCAGTCGTGCGCTATCGAGCGGTCAGCGATCCGGTGCGGAAGATCGGACGCGACGCCCGCGAATAAACTCCGTCTCACTTGTTGAGCATATCCGTGTCTGTCACCAAATATAGCCGTTCAGCCGGATCAGCGGCGAACTGTTCCAGTTCCCGGGAGAAACCGCCCAATGCAAAGAGTACGTATCTGGGTTTGTTCCTCCAGCGAGCCTCGGGCAGGCTGGCGACCTTGGCTTGCAAGGCGCTCAGGTCGTTAAGCCGTGTAGCGCGCTCTGTCCGCCACTTACATTCCCCAAAGAGAAATGTTCCGTCGTCAAGTTCAGCCATGAGGTCAATCTCCGTGCGGCCATCCCGGCTCCAGTATCGGGCCATCTGTCGAACGTTGAGGCCGAGGCGTCTTTGAGCGTTCCGCTGGAGCCATTGGCCACATATCTCTTCGAAAACCGACCAGCCCATGTATTCGGACAATCGCGGGGCGACATGTGCAGCGTATACCGCGGTCGGGTCGGAAAATTGCAAGGCACTTGCCAACGGAGCAACGAAGCGGTACCAAAAGGTCAGAAAGGGATCGGCAACACGATACAGTGCTCTGCGCTCGGAGCTTTCGCCGAAGGGAAACTCACGTCGAATCCACCCTAGTTCCAGCAACGTTCGCAGGGAGCCGGAAAGGGCACCGCGTTCCACGCCTATCAACTGCTGAATACCATTGAATTTCGTTTCGCCGCCGGCAATTGCGGCCAGGATGGCATTGTACGGAGCCGGGTCGCGAATCTGTTCGCTGCCGAGCAGGAACCGTACTTCATTTTCCAGGATTGCTCGCGGCTGCATTAGCAGCGTAACAATCTCCTCGGCTGGAGGGCGCGACGTATCGACGAGTGCGTGGTAACGCGGCGTTCCGCCAAAAACGCCGTACATGAGCAGCTTCTCGACCACGCCGTAATGGGGGCTACCTGCATAGAAGGCCGCCACGTCTTCATAGTGAAGCGGGTCGAGATGGAAAATTCCGGCATTGAACCGCCCGAATAGGGGGGCGCTCTCTTGTCCGAGAGCGGCCATGGCGGAGAGCTGCGATCCGCAGAGGACTATGAATAGAGGAGAATGAACGGCCTCGCGATCCCACCATGCTTGCAGGATGGAAGGCAACTCCGGAGTCTGGTCTACCAAGTACGGAAATTCATCGAGAATCAGCGCAAAACGCCCTACGACCTTCTTTCGCTCCTTCGTTCGCTGTGAGGCGTAGCGAAGAAGAGCGTTCCACGAAACGGCAATATCCTCGGCGGCGACACCTTCGGAGGGCAGGGCTGCGATCAATTGGCGGGCGAGCGTAAGCCGCTGTGTGGCGGCAGTGGACTGCTCTGCGAGAAGGTAACAGTGTGGCTTTTCGTGCCCGTCCCCGTCTACACCAGCCGTGAAGTAGCGCTGCAAGAGGAATGTCTTGCCCAACCGCCTGCGTCCATACAGGAGCAGCATCTGGCCACCGGCCCCGTGGCGCCTCCAGGCGCGGTCCAGGGCAGCAAGTTCGAGCTTTCGGTCATAAAAAGGATCTGGCTTGATGGTCATGTTTGGCATCGGCAGGATAGCCTCTCCCTCTGAGACAGAGTATGAGTTGTCAATTTATAATGTGTCAACTAATAACTGGATAAAATCAGCGATGATCAACTGAAGGGATGTTTTGGGGGCGATACCTCGCATGAGCGACAGGACGACGTCCTATCGCTCATGCTCTGCGCCGGGCTTTGCCTTTGCCTGGCTACGGCGTGGCTCTCGTGGGCGGGCAGGCGTTGCAGAGTCCTGCTGCGGCTCGGGCAATGGAGCCGGTTCCACAACGGTAGGGGCTGGTGTTGCGGCGGTAGGAACTGAATCCCGCCAGCTTTGAATGCCCATGCCACCAAACAGTCCGATCAGGAGCGTCGCACCGGCGATGAGGGGAATCCAGATGCGCAGAAGATCGCTCTTCACTTCATGCAAGAGCGAATCTACGGCTCTGGCCCGGCTTTCCAGAGAATACGTCAACCTATTGTTGGCGGACTCGATTTGAGCGACCGCTCCCCGCGAATCGGACAAATCGTGCAGAGCGGTCGAAAGCTCCCTCTGGGCGGTCGTCATGGCCATGCTGGTTGCCTGCAGCCCTTTCACCGTAGCCGGTATGCCGGAGTTGAGAAAATGCTGGCGCAGGCTTTCACCCAGTAACTTCGCAATCTGTTCCGGATCAAGACCGGCTTCAATTTCACTGGGCAGCCCAGCGAGCCTCGACTCCAATTCGCGAACATAACGGTGTGTCTTCTGCTGTGCTTCTTCTGAAAACTGCTGGTGGAGTTCAAGCATCTCCTGGAATCTCTCTCGCTGGTCCGCGATGTCTTTCGGAGTGTGCCGCGTGAGCAAAGCCAACGTGCCCATTGCCTCCAGGATGCGCAGCATTTCATCGTCTGGACTCAGAGTGCGAGTATGGGCCAGAACGCGATAATAAGCGGTCTGCAAGCCCTTGGGGACGAGGCGAGCGAGAGAGTCAAAGAGAGTTGGCTCCCCCGCCGCGACGATTGACATCTTGGAAGTCGTTGAAGTTCCGCTCATGGCAAGAACACCTGCTTGGCCCGGTCGAACTCAGAAAAGAGCCGACGCCGATAACTCTGCGCGCGCATAACCAGAGACGCTCGCTTCAACTCCTCTACAGTGGCTTTGCGGTCTGCCACCTGCCCGAGTTGGATACCATGCTGCCGAAGCGGATTTTCAAGTTCAGCCAGACGGAACTCCATCTGCAATATCTCAGGAGAGAAAGCTTCGCGGAAACGGATCGCCTGTTTAGTGGCCTTCCAGTACGTGAAGTCTGCCGGAGAACTGGTAGCGTTCTCGACAACGACATACTCGACCCGCTCTTGCAGGCGACTGGCCCAGGCGAGCAGGCTTTCGACGCTGGCCGGATCAGGCGTGACCACGCCGACCGCTGTAAAACGCACGCCGGTTTCAGCGACATCGTCGTACATTGACTCGAACCAATCGGCTGCGACCTGTCCGGCACCCGCGCCCATGTCAGCAAGAATGATCGGCGTACCGCCGTCGAGATGATCGACAAAGGCATCGAGCCCAGCCGGGGTATGAATGTTGACTTTCGTCACGGTGCCGTTGAAGAAGTGCTTCAGGGAACCCCGCGCCTTGTTCTCCGTATCAAGGTCGAGCAGTGTGACTCGGATTTCATTCGCCGCGAACCACTCGGCTAGGGCGACAATGACGCCGGTTTTGCCGACACCGCCCTTGCCGCCCATGGTGAAAACAACTCGCTTCGTAAATGCCGTCATTGCTCGCCTCCATCGCTTGTCAGGGTCAAAGGTTCGTTTTCATGGAAAACGAAGCGGGCAGGTTTCGCATTCGATGCGGTCGGCCTCGCCTTGAGGGCTGCAACACGATCCAGAACCGGCGACGCTTCTGTTGCGATAAGTTCCATCGGCGGCAGTTCGAATTGTGAGCGCTTGCGATGCTTTGCCCGCACCTTCACGAACGAATGAAGAGTGCTCGGTGCAACGTACAATCCGAGCCGCTCCTGAAACAGGCGGGCAACGTCACGATAAGTTTGACCCTTGCGACGCAGTTCACGGATGAGATCGCGGTGAGGTTCCAGTTTTGAGCGCGGCGGCTTTGGCGGCAGGTCGGCAAATCCAGCGATGATTTGGCTGCCTTCCAGAAGGGCGGAGGGTGGCTGAAGAATCATGTTCGATCCTCTGAGACGACTGAAAAAGTCGCACCCGGCAGACGGCTGAGCTGCGCGTCGTTGGGCGCTTACTGGGTTTTCGGTGACCGTGGCTCAGGATCGGCGCCCGATCCGTCCCCATTACTATTGGGGACTTGAATCGTTGGGCACTTGATCGTTGGGCAACGCGCCGAGAGGACCAAAATCAGTCCCCATACGGTCCCCAATAAGCTGTTCCAGCCGTTCCCAGGGGTATCTCAGGGTTTCCACTCGTGCCCTGTTGTCCGATACTTACCGAAATCTCGGGTCGCTCATAACCCAAAGGTCGCTGGTTCAAATCCAGCCCCCGCAACCAATAACGGCCATGATTCTAAAAGACTTCCATTTCCGATTGAATGGAAGCTTTTTTTTTTGACAAACTGTTAAGCCGTCGGAATCATCAGAATTCTCTAGAGCTTCCGCAACAGCCTTCGGTATCACGTCTCCCAACTTCTGTGCAGCTTCCTCGTTCTCTCGCCAGTCGAGCGTGTGACCGTACGCGTCCAGGGTGAACGACCCAGTCAGTGCGTGTCCGATGCGGTCTTGAATCGTCTTCAGCGGGACCCGCAAGGAATTCTGCACGCAGACGTTGGAGTGCCTGAAGGCATGGTAGCCAGCCTGGGGCAACTGCAAGGATATGGCGGTCATTTTCAGGTCCGACAGGGTCAAAGGCGGCCAGTAGCTCTTGCTGATGGGTGGCCCGATAGGCGAAAGTGTTCGTCAGGTATATGCATCCGCAACCCCACTTGCGGGCGAACGACCTTTCTGACGCAGGCATCGCCGCCTTGGACGTAGCGCAACGCATTGCCGGGCGTGGGTTGGTGGTGCTTCACAGCACACAATGCGGCAAAGAGCAGCAATGCAGCCACTGCATGACCCGACTTCAACTGCTTGCACCCTTCAACGAGTCGCATACTTTGCCTGTCGAGCATCTCGTGGCCTCGGGAGCAGTGACCACGGCTATCGCTTCCGTGGCACGGCGGGTGCACCCTGACTTGCTGGTCCTGGGGGCACCTCCCGTTGCGATCGACAGCGGCCACCTGGATGACAGCACGGTCTATCGCACGATCATTCAGTCCCACTGCCCGGTGCTCCTGGTTCCACCCGGGACCGTCCACGGTGACGGAACGATCGACAAAGGGGTTTACGCGTGGCTGGATAAGGTCCGGTGGATCGGCGGAGAGCCCTCAGTCCAGACAAGCAACGGCATGGAGGCGATTGCAACCAGCAAGCCAAATGCTGGTGATGGCTGTCACAGACGGAATCCCGCTGCCAAATGATTCTCTCAAGAGAGAAGCAATTCCTGGTATCCAGGAAAAAATACCTTGGCGCGAAAGGGTTCGCCATGACAACCACTGTTGGTACCTCGCCAAAGAAAGAGCACGAGAATCCTCGGCTGGGGTCAGCCGGTCATCGATTTCGGTCCATCTTGGTGGCCACGGATTGTACGCCAGCAAGTCAAATCGCGGTAAGGCTCGCCGCTCGAATGGCGAAAGAATCTCACGCCAGGCTCTACGTGCTGCATTCGATCCTTCCCGAGCTCTACGGCGTCGGGATGCGCGGACCGGTCCCCGAGCTTGCGCTAATCGACGTGCAGAATGCGCGCGAGAACCTGCACAGATATGCCGAGCACATCCCTGATCTGCGGACGGTAAAGCACGAGGAAATAGTCTTCCTGGGGCCCCCCAGTGACGCAATTAAATCTGCCGCGGAATCTAGTGACATTGATTTGCTGGTGCTTGGTTCTCATGGCCGGCATGGACTGGCGAAACTGACCCTGGGTTCTGTCGCCGAGTGGGCCATCCGGTGCCTTACCTATCCCGTGCTGGTGGCCGGCCCAATGTGCGACAGAAACCTCCGACCAATACGGTCGATTGTTCTGGCGACAGATCTTTCGCAGGCTTCGAGCCCGGCTCAGTATGCCAGCTCGATGGCGCAGGATTATAACGCTCGACTGACCGTATTAAACGTGCTCCCTCATGCGAACACCGCGGCGGAGCAAAAACAGATCGAATCGAGCACCCGCACGAAGCTTCATCAACTCGTGCCAAGCGATTGTGGAGATCAGTGCACCTTGAATTTCGAGGTGAAAACCGGCGACGTTGCCCCGGCGATCCTGAACTCAGCACAAACGAACAAAGCCAATTTGATCGTGCTGGGAGCAAAACACAGAGCACCTTTGGCAGATCATATGCCGCGGACCAAACTTTCGGAGATCATTCGCGGATCGCACTGCCCGGTGCTCGTTGTGCCAGCCCAGTGATTTTGATCTGCCTTGAGTGACTAGACAGGAAACAAACCTGGAGGCCGATCGCCCAACGAGCGTACCTGGCGAACAGCTTTTTGAGCCGTTGGGCTGCAAGCTCGGATAAAGGAGACTATATGAATTCGACGCATTTGTCCTCGATGGCGCAGCCAAAGTCCATTCTGGTGGCGACAGACTTGAATGACCTCGATTTCCTGCTTCCAGTGGCGATCGACCAAGCGAAGATGACAGGAGCGATGGTTTGGCTACTCCACGTAATTCCTCCGCAGGCATACGTTTCTATTGAATCCGGAGCCTATCCTTTTGTTCCAAAAGAGAAGGAATACCGCGCTGCGGAAGCCGCTCTCGCAAAAGTGGCGTCGGAATTGCGGGAGAAGAATCTGGCTTGTGCCTACGAGGTTCGTCGATTCTACCCAGTGGAAGAGATTACGAGTTTCATTCGCGAACACAGCGTGAAACGCCTGATTGTGGGTACTTCGAGCCGGGGGAAATTGGGCAAGCTTCTGATCGGATCGGTTGCCGAGGAGTTGATACGCAGCCTGGAGATTCCGGTTTGCACGGTGGGCCCGCATTTCAAACCACTTGCCCAGAGTCAACCTCGCCGGATTGTTTTGCCCTCTCGCTGCGCCATCATCCTGAACATTCGCTTAGGTTCGCAGTTGATCTTGCTGCCGGCATACCAGCAGAGCTCACTGTGCTCCACGTAACGGAGCAGGATCTTGGGGACGAGGGTCTTGAAGCCGGAGCTCTATCTAAAATAGGCGAGCTGCTGCGGCAAATAGAGCCCACACGAGTCGAGCCGCGCATTCGCATTCGAAGCGGTGAGCCGGCAAAAGAGATCATTGCCGAGTGTACGGCTCTACAGGCGGAGTTGCTCGTTCTGAGCGCATTTCCTGCGTCCCCTGTAAGCGCGCGGTTCCGGACGGGTGTTGCTTACCGAGTGATAGCCGAGGCCCCATGTCCCACGTTCACCCTTCGGAGCGGATCAAAGACACGCCCCGACGGAACCTATCGCGAGTTTTCTGGAGCACAGATTGGATCTTCTCATCCAGGTTGATTCTTAGAAAGCATTACAGTTGGCCGCCTTTGGCGGGAGAACTTCGAATAGAGCACGGTGGAGGAGAAAATGCGGTACGTCATCGCGGTGCTCGCAGTCGGTGGAATCGTGGTGTCATGCCTTGCCCTAGCTCAACACTTCGGAGCCCCCGCACAGCCGATCGATCTCGCACACTCGGCGTGGAACTCCGCATATGTGAATCAAAGTTCCTTTGCCACAGTCCATGGAATTCCAGTGGCTCTGCTAGGGGTCGCGGGTTATACATTGCTGGTAGTGCTTGCACTGCAGCGCCTCACGGTGTTCACGGTCTACTTCGCCGGCATCGGACTTGCCTACGGGCTCTACCTCACAAATATTGAGGCGCACGTTCTGCATGCATGGTGCGTGTATTGCGTTGCTTCGCTGATCCTCATTGTCTTGATAGCTTTCTTTGCCTTTGCGGCGCTGATCTTCGATCGTCAAAGCGCCGAGTGAATCACCGAATCCCATTCCGCGCTCGGCCCATGCTCGCGACCCTTACCGGCGAGCCATTCGACAAAACCGGCTGGGTCTATGAAGAGAAGTACGACGGCGACAGAATTCTCGCCTATAAAGAGGATGACCGCGTTCGACTCTTATCTCGAAGCGCAGAGGACCGAACTGACAGGTTTCCTGGTATTGCCCAAGTGATCCGAAACCTCGAGCCGGCGTCCCTTTTACTGGATGGTGAAGTTGTTGTGTTTGACAGGCGAGGCGTTTCGCGGTTCCAACTTCTTCAACAGAGAGAACGTGAACCGTCATATGCGGTTTTCGACTGTCTTTTTTGTGAAGGAAAGGACCTTCGAGACGAGTCTCTTGCCACGCGTCGAACGGTGATGAAGAATGCAATCGGTTCAAGCCCCGTTTTGGTGCCTTCTCAGAGACTTGCAACCAACGGCCTCAAGGCTTTTCGTTTGGCAAAGCGCCGCGGCTACGAAGGATTGGTGGCAAAGGATCTCGCCTCCCACTATGTGGAAGGGCGCTCATCAAAGTGGTTGAAGGTGAAAGTTCATCAGGAAGATGAATTTGTGATCGCGGGTTTTACCAAACCGGCCGGTTCCCGCAAGTACTTTGGTGCACTTCTTCTGGGCGCATACGAGAATGGGCACCTTCGCTATGTCGGTAAGGTCGGAACCGGATTTAGCCAGAAGACGCTGGCGGAGTTGCACAAGCGATTCCAGTCGCTCGTTCGGGAGCACAGCGCGTTCGCCGACCCTCCGCCAGAGAAAGGAGTTTCTCATCTTGCGCCACAACTGATCGCCCAAGTCTCATTTCAGGAATTGACGGCGGATGGAAAACTCCGCCAACCTGTCTTTCTCGGGTTGCGAGAGGATAAGCGTCCGCGGGAAGTTGTTTTGCCGGAGGTTCCGAAATGAGGAAATCCACAATCCGGTTGAAATCGGCAATTTCGAGAAGCGACTCAAGCAGCCAGCATAAATGCCGCGATCAATGCCCTCCAGCAGATGAAGCCTGCCAAGCTCGTGGTCGCGTCCGCAGAAACATGCCCCCTGTCGCGCCAGGCTCTCGCAGATACCCCTTAGCTCAGAACAGCATCTCAGAAGCTAAAACATGCAAATTTTCATAGCGCTGCCGGATCTGTGAAATCGTAGCGCGAACGTATGGCGTCTAGAAGGCGCGAAGTAACGTCGGGGAGCTTTCCAGCGCAATACTCGTCTTCTAAACCCTTTACGGTTTTCGCTAACGGGTAGTCGCCGAAGACGTTGGCTAGCCATTTAGAAATGTCATTTCGACGCAGATGGTCACTTAAGTCGGTCGCAGAGCTATGCTCTACAACTGACACAAATTCGCGGAGAGTACGAGCCCGCCGTCCCGAGGGCACCCCATTTCGCCAAAATACGAATTGATCGCGTTCCGGAATAGGAATGTCAATATATTTTGATACGTGACGAACATGCGGTGTCAGCCTCGGAACCAAGCGACAGCGTCTGACGTTGCCTTCCGCCTCAGCTGTCAGCGGTAACACAACTGCTTCACCGACTGAGAGGCCTTCAAACATCTTGGTCCACTCTTTCTCGCTCATATTACCTCTACAGAAGCGGCAAAGAGCTCTTAATGCGGAGACTTCTTGAGGATCCGATTCCCTCGTCACAACGATCCCTTCTGTGGACTCTAAAGTGTGCGAATCGAGCTGGGATGCCCTGTAGGTTATGAGCGTGTAACCACCCAGTTCTAAATCCAGTAAGTTCCTGCCTTCGTGTTCGTGAAGGAAATAGTGAGCTTCGTCTATTACGATACGGTGCGGGAGACCCGTGCGGCGCCTGAGTGTGGCTATGCCAATCAGTAGGTTGCCTACGTATTCGAGCTTTTGCTGATGCGGCGTATGTGAAAGATCTATCACAACGCTGACATCGGCGTGGCGCAGTGATCGGAGTAGTTCTCTAGGCCGCGGTAGCGGATCTGTTCCGCCAAGGACCATTACTCCCGGAAGCGCCTCCAGAGATGTGTAGTCACCCTCGGGATCGATTACCAATAGACTATACCCATACATAATCAGTTGTTCACAAAGCAGACCTGCAACCCAAGATTTGCCTGACTTGGAATCGCCCACCAATAGCATGTTTCGACCCCGAACCGCGAAGGCCAAGGGTCTCCCGTCGTCGGTGTACCCAAGCAGCAACTTTCGTCGAGTCTTCACTGGAACGGGAAGGTTCTGCTTCGTGGCGAACGCCTGTATGTAGCCCGCAACGGCTGTCGGGCCGTCGCCCGGAAGAATATAATCTGCTGCTGCTTTCAGTGCCTCGCTGCCCCACTCCACGGCGACTCCTATTTCGCATGCTCGCAACAACTCATGGTCGTTCTCCGCATCCCCAATTGCTAATGCATTGTGAGGAGACAAACGCAGGATTTTTAGAGCTTCATACAAACCTGTGGCTTTGCTAATTGCCTGGGGCAACACCATGACCCGTCCCTTGTTGAAGACGAGCACCAGTGGAAGCTCCAATCTCTGAAGGATAGCCAGCAATCGGGGAGCATCACTTGCATCCGCGTCAACGATCGATTGTCCTGCCTTGAACGCAATGCTTTCAGCGCGCAGCGCCTCAAGAAATCGGGCTGGAGGTGGACTGCCCATGACTTTGGAATAACCGCTGGCAGTAAACTCGACAACTGCGCCATTTTCCGCAACAACTCCATCGACAAAATGCAAGTCCCCCGCGGCCCGCCTTAAGTCCTCCATGATGCGACCCGTCACAATCAGGACCACGACGTTCTTTGCACGAAGCTCGCCGATGGCTGCTCTGACTCGATCGTCTACTGTATTGTCCTTGGCAATTGTGCCGTCGTAATCGAGCGCGATGGCTAAGAGCTTCATGATTTTCTTAAACCTCAGGCTGGTGCCAGAGTAGTCGCAAAATTCTCGCGTCGGATAAAACTACCACCCTCCCTCGAGGTATAGCGATGAAAATCTACTCTCAAGTGATGGTCTTCGTGCAGGTGATACCACGCCTTCGAAGCTTCGTGATGCCCTGGTCGTGGCGCGTTCATCGCGGAGCTTGACGAGCAATCATACGAATCCTTTGTCGATGTGTTTAGCTCACGCGAGGGTTTCCAGGCCAGCGGCACGACAACACCGCCACGGTTCAATGCTTGGAAGGGTCCCCCCTAAAAGCAGCAGGAAAACACAGGCCTCGGATGAAACATCTCCGAATGCGAGCACGCCAGCGGTAGTCTGCAGTATCTAAATACTCATATGGCTGGAAGCGTGGTGCTGTGACACCTGTCACATAAGACTAGTTGGCCATCAGTCCGAGTACGGTGACCAAAGGCTCCATCATTCTGTGGTGCCTTAGCCGAGCGGATCATAACGCCAAAACCACACGTAGGGGGTGCCCCCCACAGCGAGCAGTGCTTGGCACTCCTTGCCATGCGGCTTCTTCCTAATGGGACACAGGAGTGACGGAGATCACTGCCCCTAAGCAGGCTAATCATCGACAATCGAGCAAGTCGTATTTGACAGGAGGCCTTTGTGGCCACAACTCAACGGGCAATTCCGCATACTTGGCCGCAGATCGAGAAGATTGCTGTGCTTACCGATTTCTCGCAGAACGCAGATACCGCGTTGCGGTTCGCGGCTGCATTCGCGCGAGGATTTGGGGCCGACATCGTTTTGGCACATGCATATGTTCCCCATCCTGCGCATATTCAGCCCCCAAGGTCAAGCTTGTATACCAAACCCTAGACGCCTCTCGGAAACGATGGGCGGATCAACTGCTCAGTAAGACAGAAGCTACTTATCTCAGAGATATAAAGTGTAGTGCCCTTCTTCACGAAGGACTGCCGCTAGAACTCCTGAAAGAGCTGCGGGAGGTGGATCTGATCGTTGTCGGAACGTCGGGCGCAAAAGGCGTTGAGAAGGCGACCCTTGGATCAACCGCGGAAACCGTCTTTCGCTCTTCCACCACCCCTGTGTTAACAGTTGGACCCAATTGTCGTTGCCTCGGGACGGAAGCCATGGCGCTCAACACCATTCTTTATGCCACCGACTTCTCCCCGGTTTCGGACCTGGCTTTGCCCTTTGCAATCTCGATCGCAAGAGAACATCATGCCCACTTGGTTCTGCTTCACGTCATACAGGAAAACGATGTGCCGTTCTCTTTCAATCGCGCAATCGCTGGTGTCGAACCACTAGAACACCTCCGAAAGCTTGTCCATGAAGGGGTCGGACTTGAGCGTCAGGCATCGTACGTCGTAGGCTTCGGAGATCCGGCGGCGACGATCATACAGGAAGCCAAGAGCGAGCAGGCCGATTTGATCGTCGTCGGCGCCCGAGGGCCAAGCAGCCTTGCAGCAGTCGTATCTCATCTTGGCGGAGGAACGGCCTACCGTGTTGCAGCTGACGCAGATTGTCCGGTACTCACGATACGCCACGCTTGATTACCAGGCCATGATGAGTCTTCTGCATAGAATCGGGAGATACAGTGAGGATTGGGCATTGTGACTTAACCAGCAGCTGCCGCGCAACCGTACCCAAATTAGCCAAGGCAGGCTCGGACCAAGGGACGGTAGTCACAACACTCATGATCCTTGTGACATCGTCAGAACTATGCGGCCTTCGAGCCTGCCTGCTCTCAGCTGGTCGAGCGCTTCGTTTACCGTTTCCAGGGGTTGCGTCTCGATGCGGGACCGTATACCCGATTCAGCGCTAGCAAATAGTGCCTCCTGAAGATCCTCACGATTGCCGACGAGAGAGCCACGTATTGTCAGACGCTTCATGACAACATCAAAAAGGGGGACGGAGAACTCACCGGGCGGTAGCCCGACTAGCACACAAGTCCCCCTTCTGCGTGTCATGTCGATCGCCTCACGAACGGCGGTGAGGGATACAGCGGTCACAATGACTCCATGAACTCCGCCCACCGCTGATTGCACGCGTCCCGCCACATTCTCTTCTCGTGCATTCAATGTGATCTCCGCCCCGAGATCCCTCGCCCGCCAGAGTTTTTCGGAGGAGACATCGACTGCAATCACGTGCAGCCCCATGGACACGGCATATTGCACCGCCATTTGACCCAGGCCACCAACGCCGGAGATGGCAACCCATTGTCCGGTTTTTACTTCGGCCTCCTTCAGCGCCTTCCATGTCGTGACCCCTGCGCAGAGGATCGGAGCAGCCTCGACGTCTGTCAGGCGCGCGGGAATATGGCCCACATAAGCAGCGCGTGCGAGAGCATACTCCGAAAAGCAACCCTCCACCGTATATCCGCCGTAAACTGCGCGTGGACACAGCGTTTCCCACCCGGTTAAGCACCATTCACATTCACCACAGGCCGCGCGCAACCACGGAAGCCCAACGCGGTCTCCTTCACGTACAGCCTTTACCTCCCGCCCTGCCTTGACAACGATGCCCACCCCCTCATGGCCGGGAATAAACGGAAGAGCTGGCTTTAGAGGCCACTCGCCGTCTATCGCATGCAAATCCATATGGCATATTCCACAGGCCCTCATCCGCACCAATAGTTCATTCGGCTCCGGATCGCGGAACTCAATCTCCTCAAGACAGAGTGGACTATGGAACGCACGTGCCACGGCTCCTAGACCCTTGACCGGCATGCGTCTCCTCGCTTAGGAGCACTGTACAAGGACGGGTGCGCATCAATGGTGATACTCGTCACACGTGTGTACAAGGAGGGGCGCGACCGCCCGGAGAGGTAAATCCAGGTGATATTGGTCACAGACGTAAATCTGCTCTTGGCTGATTCTTGTCCCAAAAGAGAACTACGTCTCAACAACATGTGACGCGGGTCACGTAATCGATGTGCGCCATGACACAGCCTGACGATCGGGCTTTGCTGCAAACTCAAGAGCAAGGAGCCGGTTGATGTTCGGAATACTCAGATTAGCCTACAAGCTGCTCGTGAACGATAAGGCTAAGTTCACAGCACTGCTGATCGGCATCACTTTCGCTGTCTTTCTGATGACGCAGATCACTGCCATGTTTGCCGGCGTGCTGAATCGAGCGTCGGCAACGGTTATTAATATAGGCGCACGAATCTGGGTTATGGATCCATCTGTACAGACTGTCGCCAATACGATCGGCATGCCTGATTACACGCTCGATGCCGTACGTAGTATGGACGGCGTGAAGTTTGCGGTTCCTCTGTTCTCCGGGGGAGCGCTGGTTAAGCTTCGAGACGGCACATATCAGGCCGTGACTGTAATCGGTCTGGACGACACAAGCCTCTTCGGAAGACCACAGATGGAGCAGGGCAAGATCGAAAACATCTACGCAGAGAACTCGTTTATTGTTGTCCACGATTCCGAATTCTCCAAACTTGGCAACCCGAAGCTGGGTTCGGAATTTGAGCTGAACGACAACCGGGGGGTCGTTACCGGGATTGCGAGGGTAGCTACTAGCGCCCTCTTTGGCGTGCCGTCGCTCTACACCACGTACTACCGTGCGATTCAATACATCCCCAATCCTCGATTCACCATTTCATACCTTCTTGTAGAGCCGAAGAACGAAAGCGACATTCCATCCATCCAGAAACAAGTACAGGCGCTAGGCTACCTGGCGCTGACACGAGAGCAATTTGAGGACAAGATCTCAAACTTCTACATGTTCCAGACCAGCTTGGGTATGAACATTCTTATCATGACGATCATTAGTTTTGTTGTTGGTCTCTCGATATCAGGACAAACGTTTTATACCTTTATCCTTGAGAACCTGGATAAGTTCGGTGCTTTGAAAGCGATTGGGACTAAAAGCCGCGAACTGGTATTGATGATTCTATTCCAAGCCACCTTTACATCCTTGGCCGGCTATGGTCTGGGTATTGGCTTGTGCACTTTGGCTACTGCTCTCGCCAAGATGCGCCTTCCTGATTACGCGGCGCAGATTACCTACACCAATTTGGGGCTCGCATTAGTGATGGTAGTGATCATTGCGGCTGTCTCGAGCTATATAGGTGTCCGCAAGGTCCTTCGCATCGAACCGTTCGATATTTTTAGAGGCTAACCATGGGCGCAGTTGCGATCCAAGCAGATGGACTCAATAAATGGTTCGGCGAAGGCCAAGCCAGAACCGCGGCGCTGAAAGATGTCCATCTTGAAACCCTCTTTGGTGAGATGGTGTATATCGTGGGGCCGTCCGGCAGTGGTAAAACTACGCTGCTCAGCGTGCTCTCCGGCATACTTCGACCCGACGCCGGTACAGTGCTGTGTGAGGGAGCTAGCCTTTGGAATCTATCGGACGACGAGTTGGCTACGTTCAGGCTTAACAAGATCGGCTTTGTTTTCCAGGACTATCATTTATTCCCTCGTCTTACGACTGCAGAAAACGTCGCGATTCCACTGATCCTGCGAAGAACTGAATGGGATAAGGCGATTGCAGAAGCAATCAAGTATCTGGATATCGTTGGCTTGAAGGGACGTGCCGATCTTCCCCCCGTTAAATTGAGCGGAGGTGAGCAGCAACGCGTGGCCATTGCGCGAGCCATGATCAGCCAGCCCGACATCCTTATCATGGACGAACCTACCGCATCTCTCGATGGCGACACAGGACGGTCGATTGTCTCCTTTGTCAAAGAGAAGTTCCTCAATGCGAATCGCTGCATCCTGATCGTCACCCATGACTCGAGAATCGACGAATTTGCGACTCGGATTCTGCACATGGAAGACGGCAGGCTGAGCGGCGAAGAGAGGCATCAAAAGTGAAAAACAGATGGCTGTTCGTGCTCTCAATTCTCGGCATACTAGGTTCCGCTTACGCCGCATATTTTGCAACGATCACCAAGGCCGCGGAGCCACCGGTATTCAATCCCGCGGCTGACCCCTATGCACAAGGGATCTACGCAGAAGGGATCGTCGAGAGCGTCCAGTCCAGCGGTTCAAACATCAACATGTATCCCGAGGTGGCCGGCACTGTTAAGCAAGTCCTGGTGGGCGAAGGTCAATTGGTGAAGAAGGGTCAGCCCCTCCTGCTCATCGATGAGTCGATTCAGCGGGCGACCGCGGCGCAACAGGCAGCACAGGCCCAGGCAGCGCACGCAATGCTGGAGGAGCTCAAGGCCGAGCCGCGCAAGGAAACCCTCGATGTCACTTCGGCACAGGTGAAGGCTGCCGAGTCCAGTTTGAAGTTGGCAAAAGATACGCTCGACAAGACCCAGGCAGCCTACGCCGTCGATCCGGGAACGGTTAGCAAGGACTCCCTCGATAGTGCTTTGAACACGGCAGCCATCGCGAAGCAAAACCTTGAAGTTGCAGAGAAGCAATACGCGCTCACCAGGGCTGGCGCTTGGATCTACGATATTAATAATCAGCAGAAGCAGTATCTGGCGCTCGAAAAGGCATACGCTGCATCGAGTGCGCTCCTCGGTAAATATACGCTCCACGCACCTCGAGATGGTGTCGTACTTTCCATCAATACGATCGTGGGTGCCTATGTGTCTCCACAGGGCGCGTACAACGCGTACACCCAAGGGTCTGACCCCATCCTGGTTGTCGGGGATAGCGGCGCTCATCTGAATGTCCGTTGCTACGTTGACGAGATTCTTGTTTCCAAAATTCCACCGCCGACGCAAATCAAGGCGCAGATGACGATTCGTGGGACGGACATTCACGTCCCCCTGAGCTTCGACCGCATCCAGCCGTTAATCTCGCCCAAAATCGAGCTTTCTGACCAAAGACAGGAACGGGTTGACGTGAGAGTGCTGCCCGTTGTCTTCCGGTTGCAGCGACCGGCAAACGTGAATATCTATCCAGGTGAGCTCGTCGATGTCTACATCGGCCATTAATGATTGGAACGCAAGGGGCGGCAGAATGAAATCCAGTCAGTTCCATCGCGTCGCTCATCATATTGCGCAGGCCTGCTCAATGAGCCGATGGATAGTGTGCCTGAGTTTCTGCGCACTGTTGAATGCCTGCAGCGTGGGGCCGAAATATCATCGCCCAGCGATTGCGCTAGCTCCCACATACAAGGAGTCAGGCGACTGGAAGCAGGCCGAGCCCAGAGATACAATCGTGCGCGGCCAATGGTGGGAGATATTTCACGACCCGCAGCTGAATGACCTGGAGTCGCGTGTCGACCGGGGGAGTCAGACAATAGCCGCGGCGACTGCGAACTACGAAGCGGCGCGAGCGCTAGTCCGGGAGGCTCGATCTCAATATTTTCCCGCTCTCACAACAAGTCCGGCCATCACAAATTCCAGAGTTTCTACCATTGCTATCCCCGGAATCGCGAACAAGGGCTACACAGACACGACCTATACCCTTCCTTTCACCGCCTCGTGGGAGCCGGACCTTTGGGGCAGAATCCGGAACAACGTCCGGACTAACGTCTACGCGGCCCAAGGGAGCGCCGCTGATCTTGAGAATGTTCGCTTGCTCACCCACGCGAATCTCGCAGCGGACTATTTCGAGCTTCGAGGGGTAGAGGAACAAAAGCGCCTTCTCGATGCAACTGTGATCGCCTGGGCTAGATACCTCGAACTCAGTCGTGGGCTTTTGCGGGTCGGCCTTGCCGGGGATGAAGCTATCGCGGCGGCTGAGTCGCAGCTCGAAGCAGCACAGGCTCAGGATACGAATCTTGGCATTGCGCGCGCACAAAATGAGCATGCTATCGCCATTCTTTTGGGGCAGTCGCCGTCATCGTTTTCGCTTACATCTTCGTCAAGAAACGTTCATCTTCCCTCCATTCCTATGGGCGTCCCGGCCGAGCTTCTGGAAAGGCGGCCGGATATTGCCGCCTCCGAGCGCGCAATGGCCAGCGCCAATGCCCAGATCGGCATTGCCAGAGCGGCATATTTCCCTAACGTCATTCTGAGTGCAACTGGTGGGCTGGAAAGCCTGAACGCTACCGATTGGTTTACCTGGCCGAGCCGGTTTTGGACAGTTGGACCCGCTCTTGCCGAGACCCTATTTGACGCAGGCCTGCGAAGGGCCACGGTCCGGCAATATCAGGCCCAGTACGACGCAACTGTGGCGAACTACCGCCAGACTGCTCTCGCCGCCTTTGGACAGGTGGAAGACAATCTTGCCGCGCTTCACATACTCGCTCAAGACCTTCAACAGCAGGATTCAGCAGTCCAGTCAGCACAGCGCTACGTTAAGCTGGCGACCACCCGAAATCTAAGTGGCCTCGATCCCTATCTTAATGTCCTAACTGCACAGGTAAATCTGCTGACCTACCAGCAGGCATACATTACCTTCCAGACGCAACAGCTGCTCGCCGGCGTTCAGCTGATCGAAGCGCTGGGCGGCGGATGGGACACTGGGCAACTGCCGGGACCCAAAGAGGTTAGCACCAAGACAGTTGATCACCTCCCCTAGAATGTGAGGTGGTGAACCGAGTGGATCTGGCAGAGACCCTCAGCTGTGATGGCCGTCACCGCTTTGCGAGGGAAACTGGGTGACACTTCAGGCCGGCAGGTGACGAATATGTTTCGATTGAGCGAAAACACACGCGTGAAACTTATGACAATTCATGGATTCGCAATGTTGGCTCTGGGGCTAACTCTTTTTTACACTCGTGCGACGATGACAAATCTCTGGTTCGATGTCGTCGGAGGCGCATTCGCGATGTTGCTCGTCGCGGCATCTCTGCTGTTCATCGCAGCCGTTGATTGGCTCTGCGTTGCCGGCCTCGGTCACCGTCAGGTGAGAAGCCTCCGGGGTCTTCTTTTCTTGAGTACAGCCGTAGCCGCCTGCGCTGTTTTCTTGGTGGTCTATCCCGGGGCTAATATTCGGATGCTATGTTACGTCCTCGCGGTCTATGCTCTTTTGCTCAGCTTGGGAAAATTTGGTCTTGCCAGAACCTGGATTGGCACCGAGCGCCAACAGGCGGTCATCTACATCCTAGCGGGAATTACGGTTGCTTTCAGCGCCGCGCTGATCGTATTTGCCGGCCAGGACGACCGAGATGCTCTGGTTGTGGTTGCCATCTATTCGTTGTTCATGGGACTTCAGATGCTGCTCACCATGTATTTTCTTCTGCAACAGCCGGCGCGGAACCCCATCGAGCCGCCTTCATCGCTCAACCGGGCAAGCGTGTAAGGCCACTTTGATCTGTGCAAGAGTGAGGTCGCAACATCTTCTTAGATGACATTGACCATCCCACCCGATGAATGCTGCCACCGTTTCATGTTGGAGGGTGACAAATGATTCGCTTGACGGAAAATTCGCGAGTCAAACTGATGACAATTCACGGCCTCGCGATGACCCCGGAACCCATAATCCGGTGTGATTCCTATCACAGCCAGCCGGTGTCCGGACCACTATCTTGTCTAGTAGTACAGCCGCTCAAAACAAAACGGGCGGCCGTTCGACAGATCAACAAGAGAGGCACCTATGGCTACCATGAATCCCATTGCCGTCACGTTTGAGCATATACTCGTTCCCACAGATTTCTCTGAAACCTCCCAACGTGCTCTGGAATACGCCAAAGTCATAGCCAAGTTGGGAAATTCGGAGTTGCTGCTGGTTCATGTGAATCCTCCAATTAACCCTATTACTCCCCCCGAAGGAGCATGGGTTGACCTATCTGAGGTTCAATCGCTGCAGGAAGAACAGTTGGAGCAAAGTGGTGCAGCTTTGCGTTCGGAGGGTTTTAGAGCCCGGGCGATCTCAGTTACCGGGCCTCTTTACGATGAGCTTCTTTCGACCGTCAAGCAATACAAAGCGGACTTGATCGTCCTGGGAACTCATGGCAAGAAGGGCCTGGAGCGCCTTCTGCTTGGCTCCGATGCCGAAGCGGTCTTGAGGCACGCGGGTTGCCCCGTTCTTTCCGTGGGGCCCGCGGTACCAAATCTTGGCGACAAGACGTGGCGCATACGGGAGGTCATTTGTGCAACGACGCTCGAACCGCGAGCGGCCGAGGTTGTGGCTTATGCGCATAAGCTCGCCGCCCTGTATGAAGCAGACCTGGTTCTCTTTCACGTGAAAAGTTCCAGCGAGCCGGAAGGCGACGTGGATTGGGTGTCATTCGAAGAGGCCTTCCATAGCTATGTCCCAGAGGATCTTGGGAACCGTTCGTGGTTGCGCACTCGTCTTGCCAGTGCCTCTCCGGCTACCAGCATTGTTGATCTCGCGAAGCAGCGTGGCTCCGATCTCATAGTCATGGGCGCTCATCCGGCGTCCTCGGTGGCAACACATCTTGCACGCGGAACGGCGGTGAAAGTGCTGGCAGAGGCTCCGTGCCCGGTGATGACGATTCTACAAGCCTAGATTTCCAGGCGCGGGCACTCGCAGATGAGCGTCCGCGCCTGGAACACCTTACAGTGAAATCGAGACAACCGGATAACGGGAGGCAACGCCGAAGATCCTGTCTCCCGTTCAGAAAACATCCCAAATCCATTGCTTCCTAGGAGAGGAGTTATGGCACACGTTGCAACTAACCCGCAGATGAGCAACCGGGCATTCGTGGCCCCAGACAAGATTCTAGTGGCAACAGATTTGACTGACATCGACTATCTTATCCCGCATGCCAAAGCACAATGTGGAGCAAGTGCGGCCTCGCTTGTTCTCTGCCACGTGATTCAACCTGTGGACTCCGGCTCTCTGGATGCTGCTGTGGTATTTATTGCCGATGCTGCTAAAGCCGCTTCCCAACGGCTTCTCGAAGAAGCACGCAAGACTCTTGGTGAGGTCGCGGTCATGATGCGTGCCGATGGAATCGATTGCGAAGTTGTGATTCGGCACGGTTATCCTCGTGATGTCGTGAAGGAGGTCGTCGACCACGTACATGCGGGGCGAGTGATTCTGGGTACGCATGGTCGACGTAACCTAAAGAAGTTCTTCCTAGGATCGACCGCCAACGAAGTTCTAAAAAGCGTCGAGGTGCCAGTGTGGACCGTAGGTCCCCATGCCCACCCATTCGCTTACGGTCAGCCCTCCAGAATCCTGCACCCAGTCTCCCTGTCATCCGGATACGAGGAGACTGCTCAGCTCGCCGTGAAACTGGGGGAGTTTTATAATGCCGAAATCACGCTGTTGCACGTCCTGCCTCGCGATGTGCAGGCTGAGTATACAGGCGAACGGCTTGTGCGATGGACAGCCTTCGAGCTTGGGCGGCTTATACCCGACGATGCCACACTATGGACAACCGCCACTATAGCCGTGGAAGCCGGTGAAATTGTTGAGCAGATCCTCAGCACCGCCGAGAAGCTTCGAGCTGATTTGATCGTTATGGGCTCGAACCCCGACACGGCCTTTTGGCCGATTCATGGTGAAAACACGGTCTACAACGTGATCGCCGAAGCTAAATGTCCCGTTCTCACTCTGCGCCATTCCCACGCAGGATAGACCTTCGAGGCGACCTGCCAACGCTCGCAATCGCGCGTGCAGGTTTCCACGCTTGAGGCGAACTCTAACCTTCGTGTTCCTTGTGGACAGGCAGAGATTGATCTCCGCTTTCCGAAAAACAAATCCAGAGCGTGTACTTACGACAGCAAGGGCTCCGTGCCTCGAACTCCAACCGGACTGTGACACGAGTCACATGATGTAGGCGGAGCCTGTGCAAAGGTAACTATATTCCCTGTGAGTCTTACCGCAGTGGTCGACTGAGGGTGTGTATGAAGATGTTCATTTCCATTGTCGTCCTTGTCATGGCATCCTCCGCAATCAATCAACACGGCAGAGCAACGCAAAACCCGAGCTCCTCACAACCAATGATTCCGCGCGCCAATGAGGGTCATCTACCGCCGCCACCCTCTGCAAGAGGCTCGGGCCCTGAACTGGATGGAGAACGATTGGGGGACGGGCGCATAAATAGCACGCCCCACGTCAACCACAATCAATGGTATGGGCACGACTCGCCCGGCGATCCGATGTATCGCCTGAACCGCCCATTTGCGCATGGACGTTTCGATCACTTTGGTCCGAATTTCCGATATAAGTTCTTGCGAGTCGATCCATACCGTCACTGGTTCTGGCTTCCGGGCGGCTTCTGTTTCGAGGTGGCAAGCTGGGATTGGCCAGTCTTCGGCGAGTGGTGCTGGGATTGCGGCGATGATTTTGTAGTGTACGAAGATCCGGATCACATCGGCTGGTATTTGCTCTATAACATCCACACTGGCGTCTACGTTCACGTTCAATATATGGGAATGTAGCCGTTCTGCCGATCGAGCCGCCCGAGAAAGCTCCCGGTGCCAACGCGCTCCAAGCGTAGCGTCAAAGGAGAGGACTACAGTGTCTGACGCGGAAAATATTGCATTAGCCGATAACCCCCATGCGGTGGGTTTTGAGGGAAAGAACCGATCACAGCAGCCGGCGCCCGGTAAAGGCAAGAACATTCATGTTGCGCCTGCCGTATTGAATGCCGCCCGGACGCCCGTCGAAAAGCTGCTGCAGAAGCTGCAAACGGTTTCGAGTGGCCTGACGGAAGCCGAAGCAGAAGAGCGAGCGCGTCTCGTTGGCCCGAATGCGGTAGCGCAGGAGAAGCCGCAAACAGGGCCTATCCGTCTTCTGAAGATCATCCGCAACCCTTTGGTGATTCTGCTTACCACTCTTTCGTCGGTTTCCGTGACCATGCTGGCCTACATGGTCTTGACCCAAGGCATCAAAGTCTGGCTGCTACGCAGGAAATGGATTTAGTCGTGAGGGTGATAGCCATCACAGCATCCCGTTGCCTGGAACAGGATACTAGTCTTGCAAGGAAAGGAGTTCCGCGATGATAGTTGAGGTCGATGAGGGGTATCTAGTTCTGTCGAAAAGCGGAAGGAACCTGGGAGGACCTTACAGGACGCTCGAAGAAGCAAAGAGGCGTCTGTGTCAGGTCGAATACTTTAAACATGTTAGTGGTGTGAAATAAGGGCGGGTGCTTTGATGACCCGAAACGAGAGGCCCGAGATGCTCTTTACTTTTCCTGAATATCAGCAGCTCGCCTCCGCGTTTCAAGGTATTGCTGGACTTGGCTTGCGGGCGTTTTCGATCGCGCGCTATGACAACCAGGAGATGCACGCAGCCATTCCAGGTCATTTCCCCGGTGAGGGGTGTTTTATCCTTGGCTCAATTGCTCCTCCGGACGAACAGTTTGTCTCGTTCACCTTGCTCTCCCATACGCTCCGGGAACACGGCGCGAGCCACATCACGGCTATTCTCCCTTACCTTGCCTATGACCGGCAGGACAAGGTCAAGGAGGGCGAGAGCTTGGCGGCAGCTTGGGCCGGTTCTCTCCTGAAAGCCTCAGGTGTCGATCGGATCATAACGGTCGATCTGCATAGTGAGCGCGATGAGCAGTTGTTGCAAATCCCGCTCATCTCGCTTTCGCCAGCCAGCCTGTTCGCCAAAGAGATCCAGAGTCGCGGCTTAGCCGACGCGACCATCGTAGCGCCAGACCATGGAGCAGTCCGCCGCTGCGAGGCGGTGAGGGCCGCTGCCGGCTTACCGCTGGCCGACACACCATATTTCGAGAAGAAACGTACGGATCACGGCGTCGTGCACAGTGGCCTGATAGGAAAGACTTGCTCGAGGGTCATTCTGATTGACGACATGCTGGACACTGGTGGCACACTCATTTCTGCTTGCGACAAATTGCGGTGCATCGGCGTCGATGAAATATATATTTTCGTCACACATGGCCTTTTCACTGGAGCAGGTTGGCGGAAGCTGTGGTCCCTCAACGTCAAACACATAAGCTGCACCGACACTATCCCGCCGTCAGCTGCGATTTTGACAGACAACAATATTTCCACCCTATCGGTGGCGCCACTACTCCGAGACGCACTTACCAGGCTCGAGGCCGGGGTAACATCTTGCGCTCGGTGATCCGAGTTCTTCCCATCAAATAGGAACAGGCGAATCCCGATGGCAAAAGCCAGAGTAGCAGTACTAAAAACGAGTGCGGACACAGTTCTGGAGGACTACGGCCGGTTAATGCACCTCGCGAACTATCAGCACTTTCTACCTGGAGACAAGGAGACGGCGCTCAAGACCAATATCAGTTGGGAGCATTTCTACCCCGCCTGTTCTACGACTCCCTGGCAGCTCGATGGTGTGATCTCGACTCTCCTCAAAGACGGCTATTGCAAGAACAAGCTCTACGGGTGTGTCAACCGTACGGTGGTTGTTAATTCGAAACGTGGTGAGGTGGCGAATAAACACAAACAAGTGATCGTTGACAAATTCGGCCTGCGCAACATCCATTTGTACGAAGAGGGTGAGGAGTGGACCCATTACGAGCCCAAAGCAAAGATGCTTGTCCTGGACAAGATCTACGCGGAAGGAATCCAAATTCCGAAGCGGCTGATTGGTTCCAACATCATCCACCTGCCCACGATGAAAACGCACGTGTTTACCAAGGTTACCGGAGCAATGAAGAATGCTTTTGGCGGACTACTGTTCGAAAAGCGCCACTGGACGCACAGCGTGATTCATGAAACCCTTGTCGACCTGCTAGCAATCCAAAAAGAAATCCACCCCGGTATATTTGCTGTAATGGACGGCACGTTTGCGGGCGACGGACCTGGACCACGGTGTATGGTCCCGCAAATAAAGAACTACATCCTGGCAAGCGGAGACATGGTCGCGATCGATGCGGTTGCCGCCAAAATGATGGGCTTCGATCCTCTCTCGATCAAGTTCATCCGTCTTGCCCATGACCGCGGGTTGGGCTGCGGAGATGTGCGCGAAATCGAAGTGGTCGGCGACGATATTTCCAACGTCAACTTTCATTTTCACTGTGGTGATACATTCGCCAGTCGCGGACAAAAGATGATCTATTGGGGGCCGTTGAAGCCGCTCGAACATCTACTGCTCCGGAGCATCATCGTGCCTTGGTCCTACGCTGCTTCTCGTCTCTATCACGACGTCTATTGGTATAACGTGATCGGCCGGGGCAGGGTCAAGAAAGCCTTGCGCACGGACTGGGGCAAACTCTTTCTGAAGTACTGACGAGACTTCCGTCCCCCCGCATCGACCGTCTGGTGCTCCAGTGCAGTCTTCCCGCTGTATCTCGCGACTCACATTTCTCCTGTGATGAAGCTCACAGATCGGGATGCCCTGTAACCCGTATGGTTCTCCTAGGCGCGAGCTGGAAAACCGCACGAGGCGTGTCACATGACGTCAACGATTGTCGAACGAGACATCTACGAGGCTCTGATACCAGCAAAGGAGTCCAGCGGGGTAGAGCCTCCTCTGGTGGTTGACCTTGATCACACGTGTGTCAAGACCGATCTACTCCTGGAGTATCTGCTCGCTTTGCTGAGGAAAGGACCACGCTATCTTTTCTTCTTGCCATTCTGGCTCGTAAAGGGCCGGTCGCAGTTTACGCTGGAAATCGTCCGCCGAGCCTCTTTGGATGTCAGCCTCCTTCCTTACCGGTCAGAGTTCCTGGATTACCTCAAACAGCAGCGGGCGCAAGGCCGTTCTATTTTTTTCGCAACCCGGAACGATGCGCAATTAACCTGGCAATTGGCGGATCTTCTGATGCCTTTCGGCGAGACCCTTGCGCCTGACAATCCGCACAATAACCCGCAACCAGAATCCCTGATTCGAAGATTTGGCGAGAAGGGTTTTGACTATGCCACGAGCGGTCGTTCCGGGACTGCGGTCTTGCGTTCTGCGCGAAGAGTAATGCTGGTTCATCCCAGCCGAAAAGCCGAAGTGTCTGCCGAAAGGGTCGCGCAGGTCGACAGAATTTTCGAGCCGCGGGATCAGCGCAGGATAAATTACTTGACGCCGCTACGCCCCCGGCATTGGCTGAAAAACCTTCTTGTCTTTGCAGCGGTATTCGGCGCACACCGGTTTGATGAGCCTGCCCTGCTTGGTAAAGTCCTGATTGCGTTTGTAGCGCTGTGTTGTTGCGCTTCGAGCGGATATTTCTTGAACGACCTGTTCGACCTGGCGGCCGACCGGCGGCATCCACGTAAGCGATTCCGGCCGTTTGCGGCGGGTGATCTGCCACTTTCATATGCCCTCGCACTCATTCCAATGCTTGTGCTGTTTGGCTGGGGTTTGGCCGCGACCCTCTCCGCCTTTTGTGTCGCCATGTTAATGACCTATTTTGTTTTAACGGTCACCTACTCGCTTTACCTAAAGAAAGTGGCCTTATTGGATGTGCTCGTGCTTGCCGGTCTCTACACTTTACGAATCATGGTAGGGTCGGCAGCCGTCGCCATCTGGCCCTCGCCGTGGCTGCTGGCCTTTTCGATGTTCCTATTTGTGAGTCTGGCATTCATTAAGCGCTATAGCGAACTCGTGACCATGCGAAACATTGACGGCAACGCTGCCAAGGCCCGCGGTTACGAAGCAGGAGACGCAGAATTGCTCGCCGCGAAAGGCACGGCGAGTGGCTACCTTGCGGTCCTGGTGCTGGCTCTCTACATCGCCAGTGGCCCAGCCCACACTCTGTACAGCCGGCACCAACTCATTTGGATTCTCTGCCCCTTGTTGCTCTATTGGATTGGGCGAATGTGGTTGATCGCACATCGCGGACAGATGGGGGACGATCCGGTGCTATTCGCGACGAGTGATCGCACAAGTCGCGTCCTGATCCTCTTGATGTTCGTAACCGCGGTGCTGGCGCTCTAAGAGGGAACCTGTCTTATGAGACCCAATCCTACAACCGCGACTGTTAGCACAAAGGTTTGGCTCGGCTTCGGATCTTCGCTGGTCTTTTTCTTTGTCCTGACATGGGCAAACCTGGCGGTACATGTCAAAACCGCAACTAACGTCGTGACCGCGAGGCCTACCCTGGCTGGGGTGCTGGCGGAGCCCGTCTCGGATACCAGTCAAGCAGCAGAATATGAATCGGAAGCGCCGAAGACGATATTACAACTGCAACAATTTCGGCAGACAACTTCTATTGCTATCCGAAGTGGTGAAGGAAAAGCAGGCGTGGCAAGTCTTGCTAATCTCAATCCTACCGTCAACAGATGGTATGTGCTGACGATTACATGGAGTGGGACGGCGGAAGCGACCTATCACCTGGAGAACCCCGCCCCCGCATCCCAAAGGCTGGTGTTGGACGGAAGCTTCCCCGCAGGGATTGTAATCCGGGAGGGAGCAAATCACTACTCCTGCACCCTCTTTGCAGACAGGTCTGCGACGCCCCTCGATCAGGCCCGAAGCTCTCAGAGCATCTTCGCCCCTTTATGCGAGGGGCGCCTTTATCTACGGAACTCTGCCAAGGGGCAGCGAACAAGTCTAGAGGCGGCAACAGAGTTTCTTCGTAGTGAGGTATGGGGCGGCGAGAAGATAATCGACGTGTTTCACCATCTGCTGGCGGATACTCATCGCGAAACGGGGAAGATGCAAACCGAGTCTCCCGCATCGGGAATTGACCAGAATCGCGGAAATGCTAATACATTACCACTACCGGCTTTAGTGGATTCCATATATGCCGATCGCGTGATCGCGCCAGGTGAATTGGGAATTTCTACCGAAAACTCTGAAAAGGACGGATTACGTCCAGGTGCATGGTATGCAGCGAGTGAAAACCCTGGAATCTTTGTAAGTTTGCTTCAGCCCAATTTGATCGATCCTCTGTTGCTACAGAGCTACAAGACGAGAGTGAACAGTCTGGACGGTACAGAGGCATCTTCGCTTTGCTATCTGGTTGCCTTTGATCTCGACCAATTCAATCTCTCCTATGCGCTCGGAACAGAGTACCCAGGCGTGGGCTGGTCACCGCGCATTCTGCCGGCGATGCGAGACGCACACCTCCCAGGACCGGATGGCATCGGAGCCATTTCGCCGCTTGTTTCTACGGGTCTCATAAGCCCTGAAGATGCGCCTGCCACGGTGTCAGCGTTCACTGGGGGCTTTAAGCGCGAACATGGAGCTTTCCGATATGGAGAACTAGCCCAGACGAATCACGGCAGCCACTATGGCTTTGTCGAAGATGGGGTGGTGTTTAGCAAGCTTCAACCTGGCCTGGCGACGATTCTTGTGCTGGGTAACGGACAAACAGAGATGAAGACCTGGGAGGAGAAAGACAACGAACTACTATCGAAGGTCAAGTATGCTCGGCAAAACGGCGTTCCGCTAGTCGAGTTCGATGAAGTTTCGCGCGTGACTGTTCCTGGTGCCCTGGTAAATCGCTGGGGCCCGGGAAACTGGTCCGGCTCTGAAGAAATGAAATTGCGTACGATTCGGGCGGGCCTGGCGCTACAGAAGAGCGGAGCTAAGACCTTTTTGATTTACGCGGTATTTTCAGATGCAACCCCCTCTGCAATGGCTCGAATGTTCCAGGCGTATCAGTGTAAATACGCCTTCCTACTCGACATGAATGCTCTCGAGCACACATACCTGGCTGTCTACAGGCGGTCTGGCGGGCAGCTCTCCATCGATCATCTGATACGAGGAATGAGCGTCGTAGACAAGTCGGTGTCTGGTAAGAGTGTTCCGCGCTTTCTAGCCTATCCAGATAATCGGGACTTCTTCTATGTAACGCGGCGCAAGCCCTAAGGCGGGCGAATTATGAAACTGTCACGTCTACTAATTCTAGCTGCATTGGTCATTTTAGGTGTAGTTCACATCAGCCAGGGTCGAGCCGAGGCCCAGACCCTGCAGGAGCAAAATGACGCTCTTTTCGAGAAACTTAAGAGCATTGACGGATTGCAGGACGAGGAACTCAAGGCGCTTCGAAAGATATTCGCGGAATCTAGAATTATCGGCCAGGGAAATCCGGCGATCACTCATCATCCGGTGACCCCAGCAGAGTGCGAAGCAAAGCTCAAGCAGATGGGCCTGCATTACGAGAACGCAACATTCGAGAGAATTTGTAAAGCGAAATACATGGCGCCGCTTTTTGACCCTTCCAAGGAACAGCCCGAAGACGCAAAGGCCTGTATCGATCAGTTTGAATTTCCCGATATCCCCTGTGAGTATCCGGTGGTATGGGTGAAAGCTCGAGAGGCCGCAGAGATTTGCAGTGCCGAGGGTAAGCGGCTTTGTGACGCGCATGAATGGGAAGGGGCTTGTGCGGGAAGTCTTGAGCCGCCTGACTATCGCTTCGATCTTGCCCAAGGAGTAACGCCGGAAGAAGGAATCCGGCGCATGCGCATTGCCCATAACCAGGCTTACAGTGCTTCCAAATCGTGGAGCTATGGCCCTGAATACAAAAAGGGAGTTTGCGCCACCTCAAGCACAAAGACTGCCGGGTGCAACGGAGGAAGTTGGACCGGCTGCGGTTCGAACACTTTCCCGGCAGGAGATTTTCCAGGTTGCCACAGCTCTCTGCAGGTTTACGACTTAAATGGAAATGCCGCAGAACACATGAATCTGCCTATCAACGAGAGCCAGATGTCTAGCCGTGGGAGTCTGCAATTGGGCTACACGGAGATGAAAGGTAGCTGGTTCATCTTCGATACTTACAGAGCACATGAGGATTGGTGCCGATGGCGTGCGCCGTTTTGGCATGGAACCAGAGTCATGGATGAGCACAGCCACGCGAACTATCATCTGGGTTTTCGCTGCTGTAAGACTCTGAACTGAGCCGCAATTGGCGGATCCCTGGTTAGAAGCCTGTCCCGCTCATTTATCCACGAGAAGGCTGAGCGCAGTGCTCTGAGCATCCTGCGAAGTGGATGTGAAACCCCAGGGATTGGGAATGGCGCCTTCAGAGCTGAGGACGTTGGCTAGATTCGGGTCCCTCAACAAGTCGTAAATTGATTGGCGTTTACCATCAATGAGGACGATATCGCTGATCAGACGTATCCCGTGGCTATAATCAGCATAAAAAGCGCCATGCACGGTGCTGAGGGGTTGGATCGGTTCACCTAAACCACGATGCCACCCATAAATTGCAATCCGCCCTTCGTTTCTCGCCAACAGGTTTGTGACCACGACATCTTTCTTATGCCCGGCGATCAGCTTGCCCGATGGGATACCGAGAGCCTGAACTTGCTCCTGGATCATCTGATTGTGGGTTCGATAGTACTCCGTCGATCGCATCTCCGGGCCGGCCGGCAGCGGTTGAGGAGCCAGATGATAGGTAGATTGGGCATAGATCGCATCCACCATTTTCTTCGTGGGCAAAATGAAGCCGAAACGGCTAGCCACCGACTCCGCAGTGTAAAGGTTCATCGGAATGCGCAGGAAGTCAGTGTCTGATCCGATAGAGAGATAATCCGGTGTGACAAAAATGGTTGCGCTGATCCGCCGCCCACCGGGTGCGGCATAACGCAACTCTACCGGAACCAGGTTTCTAAGAAAGTCGGGAATATTGCCATTGAGGATCTCGTCGCGGATCACCAGTTCTCGCTGCAATGAATCCATATGCAAAATGGATTGGGCGAACTGTGAACCGGTGCGAGCCCAAGCCGGCCTGGATGGAATTCCCACAGCGGGGAGCTCCATTCGAGCCGTTGGGATGTCCGCGCCCATGGCTGGCGCGGTTTGCGGCATGAAGGTCGAAAGAGCGACCAGGAGGGTCGCGTACCTCGATGTTCGCACTCGGCCCTTCATTGGCTAACTGACCGGGAGAATTTGTGCATTGCTCATTTACTCCACCGTTACCCGATAAGCGGTCAGCTCCCGCGATCGGGCTCTTCGGGATCGTTCGAGGCCGAAACCAGTTCACCCATGATACCCCAAATAGTTTCTCCTTGAGCTTTGTGGGCGCGGGATCGGTTCGAAAACTAGGATTGCTAACCAACGGCATTTAGCGACCTATTTGTCACATCTCTTTCATAACCGCTGAGAAGGTGATGAACTCCCGCTCTGGCAGCCGCCCGCGGCAGCGGAACTCTCTTCGAGCGAAAGATCAGTCGAAGCTTGCCGGCCGCATCTCGCACTTTAAAGGGTTCGGCATGAGATCGCGACACTACGATTACCTTCCCTGCGCCGTCCGTTCGTACTACGCAATGCGCAGCACATGACGCGCACAGCCAGAGATACTGCATGTGCCGTCGCGAATGAGCCGCCTCATGTTCCTGAAACGCATATAAGGCACCCGCGCCAAAAAAGCTCGATTGGTCTTCACACTGCGGATTGATACACCTGCTGGCCATCGGAATCTCCAATCGGTGGATAGCAACATATCCAAAGTCTAGGGAGGGTCGGTCTGTATCCGATGTGACGAGTATCACCCCGGGGTGAGGCGTTTCGTCTGTCGAGTGGACCAACCTCGACCTCCACGATGACATTTACTTTATCTTGAGCTAAAGGAGACGACGCCTTCGCCTCCGAGACGATATCTCGTCTCACCTCTCGTCTCCGATCTCGATCCGCGCCGTGGCAAGGTAGGGACAATCCGACGCTAAGCCGTTTGTTTTAAATAGACCACTAGGGGATGTCGGATTCCGCGCCCTTTGGTAAGCCATTTGCTCTATAGCAGGGAAAGGAAGTGAAGACAGTGCTGAAGATCTCGATAAAAGACGATTCGCCGGTAGCAACTCTCAAGATCGAGGGAAGACTGGTTGGTCCGTGGGCCTTGGAGTTGGCAAGAACGTGGCACGATCTGTGGGCTTCTGCGAGTCAGATGCAGTTGCGGCTGGACATTCGTGGAGTAACCTTCGCGGACAAGAAGGGCACCCACGTTCTTCAAGAAATTGTCAGGGAAACGGGAGCGCAGATTCTTTCCGATTCTCCCTTAACTCAATACTTTGCCAACCAGGCTACGAGCGGTGCGGCGCTCGAGCAAGAGGAGAGATGACATGCAATCCCCAAACGGCGAACCCTCGATCTGTGAACATTGCAAGCTGAAAGAGAGCGGCTTTCTATGCCATCTCACGGCCGCTGCAGCGAAAGAGTTTCAATCCATCAAGATTTCTACGTCTTATCCGGCGGGAGCCAGGCTGTTTCTGGAAAACGAACCAGCCAAAGGAATTTACCTGCTCTGCTCGGGAAAGGTTAAGCTCTCGGTCAGCTCCAAGGGAGGGAAGACCTTGATCCTACAACTCGCCCGCCCGGGCGAGGTACTCGGCTTAAGCGCGGCAATGTCAGGCATTCCCTATGAGGTGAGCGCTGAAACACTTTATCCGTCAAAGGTCTCATTTATCCGCCGTGAAGACTTCATTTCGTTCATCGGCCGCTTTCCGGAGGCCTACCAGGCAGTGATCCGGCAGCTGAATACCCAATATGCCAGTGCCTGCGAACAATTGCGCACAGTCGGCTTATCCACCAATGCGCATGAGAAGATCGCACGGTTATTCTTGCACTGGTCGTCTGACGAAAAGCAGACCTCGCAACCAGCCAAGATCAAAATGCCGTTGACACACGAGCAAATCGCCGAGTGTGTCGGTTCCACCCGAGAAACGGTTACCCGCACATTAAGCGAGTTCAAGAACAGGCACCTGGTTATGCTCCAGGGAACAACCGTAATGATCCCCAACCGCGCGGCACTGATGGCGATCAGTGGAGATTGACACAGCGAATGATCTACAAGCGAAGCATCCCGCTTCTCTTGTGGATCCGGAGCATTCCGGCCGCGGACATGCCCTTCGCGTGGCCAACAATGATGCAATAGAAAGGTACCTCTCCCTATGAAGCTCGACGCTGGCCACGTAAAGCACAAGACTGATCTTGCCGGAACGAAGGTATATCTCGTGGGAGGTGGCATCGCTTCGCTCGCCGCTGCGGCATTCCTCATCCGGGACGCAGATTTTCCGGGACATAACATCACGATCATGGAAGAGCTTGACCGGCTTGGAGGAAGTCTTGACGGGGCTGGATCGCCCCAGCGGGGATACGTGCTGCGCGGCGGACGCATGTTCGAAAGTAAGTATCTGTGCACCTACGATCTTTTCTCATCAATCCCCACGCTCGATGAGAGCAGGACGGTCACGAAAGAGATTTTTGACTGGAACGAGACCATGAGAACCTCATCCCAGTCGCGTCTTGTGCGTGAAGGGAAAAGGGAGAATGCTCCAGAATTTGGGCTCAGCGAAAAACATATCCTGGTGCTTGAGCGGCTTATGTTAGAGCCAGAGGGAATGGTCGGTAAGAGCAGCATTGCCGACCAATTCGATGCCAGCTTTTTTGATACGAATTTCTGGCTGATGTGGTGCACAACTTTCGCCTTCCAGCCCTGGCACAGTGCGGTGGAGTTTAAACGCTACCTGTTGCGTTTTACGCACATGATAGAAGGATTTAGCCGGCTGCATGGGATTATGCGTACTTTGTACAACCAGTACGACTCGATGGTTAGACCACTCCAGAAGTGGCTCGACGCGCACGGCGTACAATTTGCTGTCAATACCCGCGTTAGCGACCTTGTCCTGGGTATGAACGCAGATGGCAACCGCGTAGAAGGCCTGATCTGCGAATGTGAAGGACAGACCCGGAAGATTGCCGTGGAGGCGGGCGATTTAGTCATAGTCACGCTGGGTTCCATGACGGAGGCATCCAGTCTAGGTTCGATGGACTCAGCGCCTATTCTTAAATGTAAGTCCGATGGCGGTGCCTGGGCGCTGTGGGAGAAGATTGCCGCCGGCAGACCAGAATTCGGCCACCCCTCGACCTTTGCCGACCACATTGACGAGTCCAAGTGGGTTTCCTTCACCGTTACGTTGGGCGATCGAACTTTCTTCCGGCTCATGCGTGACTTCACTGGCAATGTGCCGGGTGTGGGTGGCCTGGTCACTCTCGCAGAGTCCAGCTGGCTCGCGTCGATTGTACTGCCACATCAACCAGACTTTATCGGGCAGCCGGCAGACGTGGATGTCTTCTGGGGTTACGGCTTGTTCGTCGACAAACTGGGCGACTTTGTCAAGAAGCCCATGCACGCATGCACGGGTCGGGAGATCCTGACGGAAATCATGGGTCACCTCCGCATCGAAACTGAGGTTTCGCGGATCCTGGAGACAGCGAACTGCATTCCGTGCATGATGCCATTCATCACCAGTCAGTTCCTCCGCCGTGAGAAAGGCGATCGACCTCAGCCGGTACCGAAGGGATGGACCAACCTGGCCTTCACTGGACAATTTTGCGAGCTGGCGGACGACGTCGTTTTCACCGTTGAGTACTCCGTTCGGTCTGCGATGACCGCAGTGTACGGACTCCTCGGCTTAAAGCGGGAGCCCCCTCCCGTCTACAAGGGTCAGTACAATCCACATACGTTATTTCGCGCATTCGCGACATTGCACGATATGAAAATCTGAAAGCGCGCCAAGGATATTTCCAGTGGGCGTCCGAGTTCAGAAGTGTCTCCAGCGCCGGGAAAGGCACCATGAAGAGAATCGGGCAATTACAAAAGCGAAAAGAGTCGCCGAACCCTAGACCTATCCGGGGACCACGTACTGCGGCGCACAAAACAACCCCAGGAGCTGGCGATACCGTGCGCTTCAAAATTGGCACTTTGCGCAAACAGATCGCCCAGTTGCACAAACTGTTGAAGCGATTTCCGAAGGAGCCGCTGCCGGAAGATGTCCATCGCTTGCGGGGGCAGATACGGACACTGGAAGCAATCGACGATGCTCTCACCAGAGGCCACGAGCGGAAGGTTCGTCGCCTCCTCAAACCTCTGATGTTAATCAGCAAAGCGGCCGGAAAAGTACGCGACATGGATGTGCTCGTGGGGCTCGCCTGCTCGCTCCCAATGAGCCGTAAGGACGAATGCCTGGTGCAATTACTCGAGTATCTGGGTGAGCGGCGCTTCAAAGCTGCTGCTAAGCTTCATTCCATCATTTCGGCAAAGAGAGAAGATGCATTTCACTCTTTAAAGCAATGCTCGAGACTCGTCGACAAAAACCTTCATCCAAAGACGAACGCGTCGACGAGCTTATCCAAGCATATACTAGCCATCGTGTCAGCTCTTGCCCAAGAGCTGAGCAATTGCCCTCGGTTGAATAAGGACAGGCTCCATTCGTTCCGGCTCAAGGTCAAAGAACTTCGCGGTATTCTTCAATTGCTCGCGGGGAGCAACAAGAGATTCCTGGCTGCCCTGGGGGAGGCAAAGGATGATATCGGCGCGTGGCATGATTGGAATGTGTTGGCAACCATCAGTCAACGGGTAGTTGGACGCAACCCTGCTTGTAGACTCCAGAAAGAGGTTCAGCTGATCTCAAGGGGGAAATTGAAAAGAGCGATAGCGGTTGCCAATGAACTACGGAAGAAGAGCCATCGAACACTCACATTCCCAAAGCAACAAATCTAGCTTGGTTTGCTGCAAATGGTTCGAGGTGGCTCGTCCGTCTGTCTGACCTTCAATAGAGCCTTCAGATTCCCTAACAAACATGTCATTTGGTGCCAATCTCCATCACTCCCCAAAAAGCGAATACTTCAACACGCCGGCGGCGGACTAGGCGCGGATGGTGAGCACGGGACAATGGCTGCTGCTGATCACTTGAAACGCCACACCCGTTTTGAAGTTATCGAACCAGTGTGAAGCTTTGCGAGTCCCTAGCACAATGAGGTCGGCCTTGAGGCGCTGAGCAAGCAATAGAATCCCATCCGCTGCTACCCCGTGCTCGAGGACACATTCCGGTTCGCAAAACTCCCGAGCCACGTCGGGAACCAGGCTTTGAAGCGCGCCGGTGAACCTGGCATTGAGTTCATAATCATCCATTTGATGAGTGCTTGCAGGTTCTGGAAGCACATGACAAAGATAGAGATGGGCGCCGAAATCCTGGGCAAACGATAAGGCAAACACGCATGCCTTGGCGGCCTCAGAAGAAAAGTCCGTGGCATAGACGATCCTCTGGAAGCTAACCGGCAATTTGGGCGGCCGCACACCAGGACCAATGGTGAGAATTGGACATTTGGCTTGATGGATCAATTGCTCCGCCGTCGATCCAAGCACGAGTCTCGCCAGCCCTTTAAATCCCCGCGTACCGATAACTAGTAGGGCGGAGCCGTCGTGTGCTGCCTGTAGAATCTCTGCAGCGGGGTCCATTGCTTCGCATAGGATGGTGTCTACGTGTATTCTCTCCGAGACCAGTTCGCTCTTCAGGCGGGATAGGGATTCTCCTCCAATCCTTCTGAAGATGTCAATGCAGAGACCCGCTTCGGGCGCGTCAAAGGCTGCAGAAAGATCGACCACATGCATCACGCAAACTCGTGAATGGTATCGCTCTGCGAGCGCTTGCACATAAAACTTGGCAGTTTCGGTGCTCGCAGAAAAGTCCGTCGCAAACAGAATGTTCTCCAGGCTGACCTCAACCGGATTCCCAAGAACGGTCATACTACACCTCAGATGATTTTGACCCTATCTGAAGACGCGATCGCGGATCTATGACGTACGCCACAGCACCTCATGGTGGTTGTCAAAAAATCGCGGCTACTGCATGCCGTTGAGGACGGGCGGAATGGTCATCACCGGACAGGGGGCCTGACGAATCGTGGCGCTTACTAGCCCATCGGGGCAATCGATCATGCGGTTGCCGCTACGGTGTAAACCAAACAGAATGAGAGAGGTTTTCAGCTCCGTTGCGCGCCCAACAATTAGCTTGTCCGCTGGACCGTAGAGCAGGCTCCAAGTCACCGTAACACCTCGGTCACGCAATTTCGTGCTCCACTCTTGGCAGAGCTGCTCGCAATTTCTATGTCGCGCATTCCTTTGCGCAGGATCAACCACATAGACGAGCTCCAAAAGCGCTCCCACCCGGCCAGCTAAATGGCCGGCAAAACAGAGAATATTGTCAGTAACAGTAACGTCGAGTGAGCTCGTAGGACAGAGAATCCGCTCGACAGGAGGAGCTTCCCGGTCGCGGAGGAGAGCATTCGGTCCGACTACTAATACTGGGCAACGGACTGTCCGCAACAGATGCTCGGCGGTTGAACCAAGTCGAGGCCGGTCTATAGGACCATAACCATAGGCGCCAAGGAGAAGAAGGTCTGGCCTGTGCTCGAGTATGGCTCCCTCAATCGTGTCGGAGATGTTACCGATCCGGCGAACCGAATCGCTCCATATCCCTTCCGTCCGGAGGCGCTCTTCCACTTCTTGAAGGCCAAATTGAAGATCACGCTGAGACAATTCCATCGCAAGCGGTCCCGCCTCGAGAGCGCTGGCGTACTCGGTTGGGCTCTGAACTCCGATCAGATGGATAAACGATCCAAATCGTTTGGACAGCATCACTGCGTACTTCAGTGAGGAATCTGCCGCTGCAGAGAAATCATACGCGACGAGCAGCTCTTTCAAATCGTACTGGATCGGTTCTGCATAAGCTGGCAGTGTGGTGTTCTGCTTCATACCATTTGTCCTCCCGGTCCTAAGCATCGTGCTGCTAATAGCGGGTTCCCTTGACTGCTTTTGGGCCTGCCATCCATCGGATCGTACTGTTCAGCAAGCGACCCGAATGTGATTCACTACGGACTGAATTCCGGGGGCGGCCCAAGCTGCGCGTTCGGCTTCTTCGAGCTCAGAAAATGAACGTACCATTCCTGTCAACTCGACCGTGTTGTCATGCTTGGAGACCTGAATGCTTTGTGCATCAATCTCCGCACTTCGACGAAACGCAGCTTCGATCGCCTCTTTGATGGAGGCCGGCGACACTCGCGGCTTAACCGTGATGAGGTTAATCACACCGCGGACACCACGAACGCCTACGATTGCGTCTACCGCGGAGGTTTTCTGATAGTTCCACTCGACCGCACCTTCCAAAGTAACGAACCCCTCGTGTACAGTTGCGGTGATTTTCGCTTCTGGAACCATCACATGAGATTTGAGAACATGCTGGACATCACGGGCGATTTCCGGGTCGGTCCGGGTGCTGGGTCGAACCTCGATGTCATTGGCGATAGAGATAACTCCCCGTACAGATTTGGCGGCTCTTTCCGCATTTGCCTTCTCGGCGAAGGTATGGACGAACCCTGTAAGGGTGACCTCAGCGCCCACGACCTTGACGTTGATGTCCTGGGAGTGAATATCGGGACGCCAGTCGATTTCGCGTAGGACTGCTGTGCGCAGCCCCTCGTTCGTTGTGACATGATCCATAATAGTGTTCATCTTGTCCCCCCTTTCAAACCAAAGCTTAGACTCTTGAAAGCGAGGTACTCTGTGATGAACATCACACAATTCTCGCCTCGTCGGCAGTAGCGTTTCTGACGAGATCAGTTCGGCCTAGTTCTCTCCGATGGTCAGTCTCGGTCCGTGGTTTTGTCACACGATCGGGCCATTTCGCTGTGTTGAGGACTAGGCTGCTGGCCGCCACCATGCTTTCGGTCTTAGAGTGATGTACATCACTACGATCCCGACTAGGTACGTTCAGGATGAGCATCGGAAGCGTATAACTCGGCGGGGAGTCCGCCGCTCGGGAGAAATCGTAGGCTACAAGTAGCTCCTTAAGATCATAGTGAATGGATTCTGCGTAAACAGGAAGTGTGATGTTTTTGCCGCATATCGTTACCTCGCACTGCACTTAAGCTTGGAGTATTGTCACCGGGGAACAGGTGATCGACACCACAGTCTGGGCACACCTATCTGCTGTCATATCAATTCTCCGCATTGACCAGGGAGGCTTATGGAGTCGGGGTGCAATGTGGCACCGCGTCACAGGCATGATCTGAAAAAGGAATAGAGTAGGAACGGCCATCGATCAAGGACCCGTGCTAACTCCGCAGTCGAATCGATTGATTCTGAACAATGTGTTTTCCATCACAGTCTGGCGTAAGACAAACAGCTTACGATGTGCTGAGTAGGACAGTACGGTTTCTCGGCGGACGCTCACCATAGGTTGATTGTTTGACACGTGTGTGGCGCCTCGGGGATGTTCTCGCCCCACCGGCCAGGTAATGGTCTAAAGGGTATGCAAAAAGCCTGATGGAGTTCACAAATATGAAACGTGAAAGTGGGAAGGTCATCATCATTGGCGGCGGAATCGCCGGTCTTTGCGCCGCAGTCTATGCACAACGGTGCGGCTATCAGGCAGAAGTCCTCGAGATGCACGACTCTGCGGGAGGGTTGGCGACGAGCTGGCACAGGGGCGAATATACGTTTGAAACCTGTTTGCATTGGCTGTTCGGCTCCAACCCCGATGGGGGGATGTATTCGCGATGGCTGGAGGTGTTCGACATCGATAAGCTGAGATTCGTGTATCACGATGAGATTGTGCGCCTGGAGACCGAACACGGTGACTGTTTGAGCATCTACTCCAACGTCGACCGCCTGGAGACGGCGATGTTGATACGGGCACCGCAGGATGAAGCCGAGATCCGCCAGTTCGCCTTGGCGATTCGAAGTCTCTCCGAGTTCAAGATGCCCGACCCTACCGCGGGTTGGGCCAGCAACTGGCTAACCTACCTGCGTGACCTACCATATCTGCCATTGCTGCAAGAATTGTCGAGCATGACGAGTAAGGAGTACGGCTACAAATTCACGGATCCGTTGATAAGGGGCTTCTTTGGGGAAGGAGACATGGGGCAACTGTCTGCTCTCGCTCTCTTCTTTTCTCTGGCGTGGATGAATGGGCGTGATGCCGGCTATCCGGTCGGTGGCTCGCAGGCTGTGATTCAAGGCATCGTACGCAAGCTCCACAGCCTGGGTGGACGGCTGCGATTCGGAGCCAAAGTTGAACGCATTCTGGTCGAGAACGATGCCGCTGTGGGAGTGCAATTGATGGGCGGGGAGACCATTACGGCGGACTGGGTGATCTCCGCTGCCGATGGCCATGCCACTATCCACGATCTACTTGGTGGTAAGTACACGGACAAAGCCACCGAGAAGATTTACACCGAGTTCGAAACTTTTCCTTCGTATCTGCAAGTCTCGCTTGGGGTGGCGCTGGATCTATCCCAGCAGCCAGCATTTGCAACCCGACTGCTCGATACGCCGCTCCAGGTGGACTCGTGTACACAACTTCGACAAGTCTCGTTTCGCTTCTTTCACTTCGATCCAACCTTCTCCCCGGCTGGCAAGACGGCCGTTACCTGCTTTCTACCAACGCGAAATTTCGAGTATTGGCTGCACCTGCAGCAACAAGACCCCGCTGGCTATCGCGCCGCCAAGGGACGCATTGCCGAAGCCGTAATCGCCATCCTGGAAAAAAGCCTGCCTCAGCTCCGCCGAGCAATCGAGGTGATCGATGTTTCAACTCCTGCGACCGTCATCCGCTACACAGGCAATTGGAAGGGGAGCATGGAAGGCTGGCTTTTAACACCCACCACAGGGTACCAGCAACTACCAAACACCCTGCCTGGTTTACGTCAATTCCTTATGGTGGGCCAATGGGTTATGCCAGGTGGGGGGCTGCCATCAGGGCTGCTGACAGCACGCTCGGCTATCGAAGCCGTGTGCCGACACGACCGGAAACACTTCGTTGTCCGAGAGCCAGTGACGAGATGATGCGCAAGGGATCGTTCACGCTGGTGGCTTTTAGTCTTGCCGGCGTGGCATTGATCGCGGTGAGAGTCTCTGCGGTCGCACGCCGTTCCTTTCTTAAGCACATCGAGTGCCTGCGACACACGCTAGAGAAATCACCCAGGGCGCTGGCCGCCCGCGCAGACCTGCCGCCGGAAGTGGTGGCGCTGTCCCGTAGGCTTGGCGTTTCCGACGATAGGGGAGGACGCCTGGTTCGCCTGACCCAGATTGGCGACATGTGGCTGAAGCCCGGCTCGAAACCACTGGATTTCAGCGCCGAGCAAACCATGTCGGTCGTCGACGCCGGGTTTCTGTGGCGAGCGTGGTTCAGGATGGCTGGAGTGTCCATGCAGGTCATTGACTATATGGTTGGCAGCGAGGCGGGACTTGAGGGCCAACTCCTCGGTACCTTCCCCTTAATACGGATGACCGGTACTGACACAATGTTCCGCGGCGAAGCTATGCGCTATCTTGCCGAGTTGATGTGGAATCCAGACGCGATTCTATTTAACCGGCAGCTCACCTGGGGTGTTCTCGATGCGCGCACTCTCGTGGTCGCAACTGGTGAGGGAGCGCGTCGGTGTGAGGTTCGTCTGATCCTCAACGAAGATGGCGACCCCGTCGGGATGGAGGCGGACGATCGACCACGCCAGAACGGCCGTAAGGTGGAAAACTGTCCATGGTTCGGCCGTGCCGGCGACTATCGAGCGGTCGGCGGCCGCCGCATCCCAATCCGGGCGGAGGTCGGTTGGCTACTGGACGGCGTCGAATTCATTTACTGGCGCGGTCGCGTGGGATCCTGGTCACTAGTGGCCTGACCCCATGAGATCGTGATCGAAGTCGATTCAAGGATGGGCAGGAGTAACGCCGGCGGATTCGGATGACGCGCTTCGCTTTGCCGAACTGCGTGGCGTACGCCCCATTGTCGAGACCTATCCTCTAGAAAAGCTGCCGAAGCCTATGCCCGCATGATGAGCGGCCACGAGGCGATGGATGCGAACAACCTAAGTGAGTGTGACAGATGGTGCAGGACATCCTGTAACAGACGCAGAGTTTCGCGTTGTTTTGAGGATGTGAACGAACCAAGGAGTAAATTCCGTTCGCTATGAGCTGGTGAGAGTCATTGAGCTCGCGCCAAGCGCCAGGGCTCGCCGCAGCAGATGCACGAGGTTGTGTTCTACCTGCCGCAAGATGACCGTGGAACGGTGGTATAGTATCGGCGAGCTTTCCTCTCTCGGGGAGGCTGTTATGAATCGTGCTGTTCCTCTCCCTGAGCCTGGCTGGAGATGCGCATGATGCGCCACGATCAGCAAACAACGATCTTCGGAATAGCTTTCTGGGTTCTGTTCCTGTCGTCGATTGGTCTTGGTTTTGTTTCCCACTACCAATGGTTAGACATCGCGTGGGTCCTCGCAATCGATGCATTAGCAGCCATCGCTTCTGTTTTCTTCGTCCTGGAGTTCTTCCGTAATCGCGGTACTTCGGGTGAATACCGGCCTCGCTGGTTGATGTGGGTTTTGCTCGATGACCAGCAGTATGCAAAGTACGTCCAAAGGCGAAGGTTCACGGAAAACAGCCAGAAATGAATGGTCAAAGAGGCTCCCTTAGGCAAAATGGCCTCTAGCGAATATTGAGATCGCGGACCACCAGGCGAGTGTCCACCATGACGTGCGGCGTGATGGCGTGAAAGCCCCACATATGGACCCATGCATTCCCTGTCCGGAATGTGAGAAATGACTTCATGACCCCCGCAGGAAAGAACGTAAGCAAAACGAAGATGACCGAGACTGCCGCGTGGTAAGGCGAGTCGTAGCGTGTCCATGATTCGAACACGTGCATGAGCGGGTAGCTGACGGCGCCTGCCAGAAAGGCGACTGGCGGAGAGAATAACCGGGCATAGCGCGGCAGCAGAATCGCATAAATGAAGATCATGATAGGCAGATCTGTCCCGCACAGGTGCAGCAAGAAGGAGAGTGCCCCGCCTACGAGCTGCTGGTGCAGCGTGAGTTGAAAGATGTTGGGACCGCCAAGCTCGTAGGCGCAGCCAATCAGCATGACAACGGCGATGATCAGCGCGTCGTTCCTCCAGTTGGCGGATCGCAGATTCAGCGCCTGCCGGGAGTAGCCACGCCAGCGAAAAACGAGATACGGAAGAAGGGCGAGGAAGATACCGTTGTACGCTGCCCAGCTGTAGACCGCAGCCGGTGACTGGACGCGCGTCGCGCCGAAGAGACAGCCGTTGAGATGCAGCGCGAGCCCTTCTCCGAAATAGCGCTGCCCAATGATGCGGCCTGCGAACAGGACGACGGCGCCGTAAAGCCACGTGGCCAGTGTCTCGCGCCATGCGACGCCTCGCTCCGGAGCGCGTTCAATGAGGCTGGGAAGAGGACGACGGCGTGCCAGAAGGGTCACGATGCCGATGAGCAGGATGATCGAAAAGAGACCACTGGAGTTGTTGAGCACATCGGTGATGGGCGGTGTAGCGGCGAGTTCTGGCCGGTCAAGCGGCACCCCGTTCCGGCATAACAGGATCGCTGCCCCACTGAGCAAGCACCAGATCAGGAGAGCAATCCAGAGGCTTCGCTGACGGACAAGATACTTGATACCGGATGCTGGGGGATCAGTCACTCGGTCTTACCTATCTGCAGGATCGCTCGGAACGTAACATTATCCATCGAATTAGTATCTTCGAGGATCGCTCATCGAAGCAAAGAACTTGCCTATGACCCTAAGATACCGACACGATGCTCCATACCAGGGATGCAGTTGCAGCGGTAAGCATCCCAATCCGCCATCGATGCAATTTGTCCCACCTCTTGTGCTCCAGGCTCCATCCCGCCGCCGGCAAGGTGTGGTCGAGTCGAGCAACGCGGTTGTTGATCGGTACCAGGGTGGAGATGGTGTAAACAATGGCGATGATCCAGAGGACGATAGCGCCCTGGAGCATTTGTGCATGCGGACCATTACGCCGGACGTATGCCTCAACAGTCAGAAGAATGAGGCATAGCGCATACCAGATCGGCATCACCTTTCCCAGTGAGCGCGCCAGCAGGCTGAGTGCCTGCGTCTGTGGTGATTCGGGCAGCTTCCAGATTGCAGGATTTACAAACCATGAGACTGCAAGCTCGTTACCGGTCAGGAGCCCTAGACAAAGGATGGTGAATAGGTCGAGTGTGTGCACTATAAGGCCCTCCGCTTGCCTCTATAGGACGCAGTCCGCCGGCGTGCCGACTCACGAAGATGTGCTGAAAAACTTGTTGACACCGGCGACGGGAAAACAGCCCCTCAAGGACGCGTCGGACAAGATTGTGCGAGATGAAATTCCAGCACATCGAGGAAACGAGCCGCATCAAGAGGCTTCGACACATACCCGTCCATCCCCGCCGCCAGGCAGCGAATCTCGTCCTCTTTCATGGCGTGAGCGGTCATTGCGATGATAGGAAGATGCAACCCGGTCGTCCGTTCTTTTTCGCGAATGAGGGCGGTGCATTGAAGACCGTCCATCTCCGGCATCTGCACATCCATCACCACGCAATCGAACCCGGTATCCGCCGCGTCATCCAACACCGCGAGAGCCTGCCGCCCGTTGTCCGCCACCATCACCGTGTTCCCGTTCTTTTCCAGCAGTCGCTTGGCAATGAGCTGGTTTACCCTGTTGTCGTCGACCACAAGAACCCGGCCTGCTTTGCGGGTTGCGCGCGAAGGCCGCGCTCCGCCAGGCGCCGCCAGCGCAACGGCTGTAGTTACCGGCAAAAAATGCGCCATGAAATGAAAAGTACTGCCCCGGTCAACCTCGCTCTCGACCCAGAGACGCCCTCCCATCAGCTTGACCAGCTGTGTTGAAATAGTCAGCCCAAGCCCGGTACCGCCATAGGTGCGAGTCGTGGAACCATCTGCCTGGGTGAACGGCTCAAAAATGCTCTCCAGACGGTCGTGCGCAATACCAACACCCGTATCCGAGACGGAAAAGTGCAGTACTACATCGTGCTGTGTGATCGCAGCATCTCGCGTCACGCGAAGTACAATCTCGCCGTGATGGGTAAACTTGACCGCGTTCCCAAGCAGGTTCACCAGAATCTGGCGCAGGCGTCCCGAGTCGCCTTTCAACATTTCCGGAATATCCGAAGCGGCATCCAGTTTGAGTGCAAGGCCTCTCTGTCCAGCTTTCAGCGCCATCACTTTCATCAACTCGGCGATCGTCTCGTGGAGTTTGAAGTCGCTTTGGTCCAGCTCGAGTTTCCCCGCTTCTATCTTTGAGAAATCCAGGATGTCGTTGATGATCGTCAGCAATGCATCAGCCGACGATTTGACGATCCCCAGGTTCTCTCGCTGGTCGAGCGTGAGATCGGTGTCGAGGACCAGATCGGTCATCCCGATAACGCCGTTCATGGGCGTGCGAATTTCGTGACTCATATTCGCCAGGAACTCGCTTTTTGCACGGTTGCTGCCTTCTGCTGCGATCCTTAGCTTGGCCCCTTCCTGAAGTTGCTGCCGAATCGTAAGGGTTTGCTCATGGACTTGCTTGCGCAGCACAAACACCCAGGCAAGGACCACCAGCGTGAGCACTGCTACGACGCCAAGCGCGGCAACCGCATGTGTCGGAGTCCACCAGGAGGGACTTTTGATCACCACCAGGTCTTGCGCCGAGCGCAGCAAGATCTGAAACGATCGCACCGAGAAGCTTCTCTGGCCGCCCGTCTTCGGCGTGCCGTCCTTCACCGAGCAGATTCCGGTTATTTCGAAAACGGTTCCCTTTTTCCAGGCGGCCCACCCCTTGGCTTCGGATTGTGCGGGCAACACCACGGAAAACACATGCTTGCCGGAAGACAGCACGACGGTCGGGTCGCTGGCAGATTCGTCCTCGCCAATAAGCTGGCCCTCGAGGACAACCAGCTCGGCGTCGTGGTCGCCGCTCAGCGCCTCCTCGGCGCTCACAGCGACAGCAGGGAGTGCTCGCTGCTCACCCGCTGCCTCATAAACTGCGCGGGTCAGGGTGGGACTAAATGCGCCGGAGATCAGAAAGCCGATAACATCGGTTACCTCTCCGGTGCGCAACGGTGTAGTTTGGTCGGTCTGGGCACATAGACCGTGAAGACCGTCCTGAATGCAAAGCAATCGGCCAGGCCAGAGCAGGGTAACGGTCCCACGAAGGTGCACGCGGTGTTGCGATACAGGATGGGGAGTGTAGCGAAGCAGATCACCGACTGCAGTCACCGGCAACGTAAAAGGATGGGCGGGCGCCGGTTCCTTAACATTCACTTGGGAGAGATCAGGAAACACCAGGTAAGCGCCGGTCATTTGACCCAGGTGATTAAAGATCGGGGCGGTGGCGCCGCGAAGGCTTATTTTGGCGTCGACCAGGCTGTCATAGTCTGCTCCCTTTTCTCTCACCGTGTCGGCGGTTATTTCGCCGTCGCTTAACGCCACATCCAAATGGATGTTGGTTCGAGACTTGCTCACCCCACGCACTACGCCCTCGACCTCCACCCATTGGCCGTCATACACGCCGGTCAGTATTTCGCTCAGGGTCGCTCGCGGTGCAATCGAAGGGAAATGGGACTTCCCAATCAAGCGTGCTTCCGTGGCAACGACGATGGGAGCATAGCCTCCGGCGGCGCTTATGCCCGTTATGTCAACCAGGTCTCCGGCCTTGAAGGGAATCGCTGGAAGAGCCCGCAGGTCAACATAAATGCCGCCGGAGGCGTCGGCGGCAAAACACGCCGGCCGCCTGGGATCGTTGTAAGGATCGTAGTAGGTGACGATCGCGCGCAGACGCACCGGATAACCCTGTGCCGCCTGCTCGCTGGTCAGATTGTGGGCATCGTGCGCCCTGGTGATGGTGGGGAGCGGCCGACGCTGGAGCCGTTGCCGGCCGGCGCCAGCTGCCGGGTCCAGAAGCAGCCCCCCCAGGGCCACGATAATCAGGAGAGGATAGCCGCATCGGCGCAGGATCTGTGCCCTCTTCTTGCCTATCGGCGCTCTCCAGCTGAAAGTCCAGCCCTCTCCTTGCCGATATGTTGCAAGGCCCTTAGCTCAGACCGAGTGCGAGTTCTTCACCTGCTGCAAGGTCAATTGAACGACCATCAGCACCGCCTGATCCACTTCCATCAAAGCTTCCCCCGCTAACAGCTCGGTGTACGAGTCCCGTAGCCTTTCCAGCGCTTCAATGGATTCTGGTGGCACCCCCCTGAATCGCAGACCTGGCCTGGCTACTTTGAGTGGCGGCACCATATTTCTTCTCCCAGGGCATACGTGGGTTACCCGCTGCTTTTCTGAATGGTGAACCAGCCAGGAAATTCGTTACAAGGGGTGAAGGCGCTCAAGAGAAGCACCTCATTTGTCTTTCCCCACCAGATCCCGCAACCATCGCGGCCACCAGGATGCCGGGATCGCGTGCACAAAAAGTCCCACGGCAAACCCCGCTAAAGCATTGCCTAACGTTATCCGGCCGTCCATCGCACCTCTCCCCTTCAGACTTCGTCCGGATGTTTTCCGGCGGTCCTACCTCGTTCAACCGACAATAAAGCCGCTACGTAATAGATGACGGCAGACGTTTGGAGACTTTTCTAAAATTCTAATGAGAAGACGGCCACGTTGAGGCCGGAGCTAGCCGGTTTGGCCATTATTCTCGTTCGGATGTGTAACGTTAGTAACGCCGACCCGGAATCGACTAGCCGGTGAAACCCGCCGCGCACTCTTGCCCGAGGTCTCGCGCTTGCTTTTCGCCTTTGTTTTTAACGAACCATTCACGCGGATGTGAGTGATCGTCGACCCATCCCCATGGCGCATGAGTTTTTGTTGCACCGCTCCACCCCCTCCCGCTTCGTTCAGCCAGCTTCGGTAGGAATCAGCAAATATATGCCAGCTCACACCAGCCAATCCGGCCTTACGGGCTGCGGGCCTGAAGTAGTCCTGCTGGATAGGTCCGGCATGGTAGCAGCGGCCGGTAATATGCGACGGAAACACCAGGCCGCTAACCGGATTCTTCTTCCGCCATTCCGATAAAGCTTCCGCCAGCACCGGGTCCATGGAAATCCTTTCACCGCCCGCTGCGGTTTTCGCGTTGCCGTTGCGCCCGAAACCTTGCTCTCCGTGAATGATGCCGGCGGCAAAATCCATTTGCTCCCACCTCAGCGCGAGCACTTCGGACACCCGCATTCCGCTGCACATCGCAGTCACCACCATCGTTCGGTGCAAATCAGAAAGTTGTCCTACAAACGCCTGGTACTGCTTCATGGTAAGCAGCACCGGCTTGCGCTTCGTCTTGGCCGCGTCTTTGAATTTCATCAATTCGTTTTCCACCTGCTGCAGGCTGGCGGTCAGGCGGCTCTTTTGCTGCTCCAACTCCGCGGCCTCCAGCGCAAGCTGGTCGCTCTTGTTGATCCAACGATGGATCAGCGTGCTCAGCGTCAGCAGGCTTGCCACTAGCAACCCGCGGTTTAACGACGCGATCCACGGGTTGACCAGCTCTATGCGGTGGAAAGTCCAAATCCCCGTGGCCATCGCCAGCAGAGTTGCCATCACCGAGGTCCCCCACAGTAACCATTTGGACCGCTGCCTGATGCACAGAACCAGGGGGAATATAAACAACGCCGATCCAGCCAGCTGCGCCGCAGTCAGGTAATCCAGCAAAACGATCAGCACTCCGACCACAACGATGATTGCTGGCAGACGGAGACGCCTCATCGGTCACCGCGACTGTATTCGCCGTTTTGGCTTGCTATTCTCTCAACTGGCATCGGATCAGGACGAAGACATCACCCCAACTCCATGGAAGCTCTCGTTCTATCTGTATCGGCGTCGAATGCGAACCACATGAGGGAACTCTAGTCATGGGTGTAATCTCATAATGCTGGTGTTCTAAGAATGATCCTGCCGAGGCTTCGAGCCAACCTGGACGTCTCCCTTTCGCCAGTCGCTGACCGGCCCGGCCTGTTTATTCGCGATTGCTTTCGTTATTCAGACGCTCAACTCATCGTCCCCCCTTTGCTGATAGCAGCCCTTCGGCTCTTCGACGGGACACATACAGAACTGGATTTGCGACAGGAACTTACCCGCGCGCTTGGAAGTCCGGACATCGGTAGCGTGGCAGAGAACCTGGTGGAAACAATCAGTCGAGCAGGATTTCTTGAGAACGAAACCTACGCCTTCATGAAGCAGCAGCGTCTTACGGCTTTTGTCGACAGTCCGGTGTTGCCGGCGGCGCATGCAGGCTCCGCCTACCCGGCGGAGATTGTGCCCCTGCGTCGCGTCATGCAAGGTTATTTAGACGGAGCCGTGTCTACTCAGCAGCGACTGATCGGCATTGCCGCGCCGCACATTAGCCCGCACGGCGGTTGGCAAAGTTACCGCGCCGCCTATCAGGAGCTAACCCCCGATCTGCGAGACCGCACTTTCGTCGTGCTCGGGACTTCGCACTACGGACAGCCCGACAAGTTTGGCTTGACACGAAAGCCCTTCGCAACCCCTTTTGGAGCAACTCGAATCGACTCTGCGCTGGTGAATGAGTTAGGCGCTCAACCCGCGGTCCTGATGGAGGATTATTGCCATGCGGTCGAGCACTCCATCGAGTTCCAGGTGGTGTTCCTGCAAGCAATTTTTGGTCCCGATATACGCATACTTCCGGTTCTGTGCGGATCGTTCTGGAGAGGTGCCCAGCTCGGCGGCCTTCCGGAAAAAGACGATCATGTGAAGCGGTTTTTTGCTGCATTGGGAGAGATAGCCGAAAGAGAAAAGGGTCGCCTCTTCTGGGTGCTGGGGGTCGATATGGCCCACATGGGCCAGCGCTATGGAGACAAGTTCACGGCCCAGGCAGATCGGGGCGAAATGGCATTGGTGAGAGAGCGGGACATGCTTCGGATCGAACGAATCAATGCCTCGGATGCGCGCGGCTTCTGGGATCTGGTTAAGGAAAATGGAGACGATTTGAAGTGGTGCGGCACTTCGCCCTTTTATACCTTCATGAAGGCCATGCCGCACGCCCGCGGAACGACGCAGCGCTACGAACAATGGAACATTGACGAACGCAGCGTCGTCAGCTTTGCCGGTATTTCCTTTACATCCTGAGAGGAGTCTGCGCGATAAACATGAGATCGAACTCCATTTCCCGCCGAAATTTCATCATTGCGGGCAGTGCGCTGCTGGCGGCGCCCCTGGCCAAACCACAACCAACACCAACACCGCCGACCGTCGCGGGTGTGGTCGAACGTATCCGCAACCACGTTGGCGTGGGCTGGCGGTCACAGACGGTCGACCGCATTCTTGCCGGAGACGGGATACGGTCGTTCGTGGAATTGCGGTCACCATGATGGCTACGCTCGATGTGCTGGAACGAGCCGTGGCTGCTGGCAAGAACATGATCGTCACCCACGAGCCCACGTTCTACGTCCACCAGGACACAACAGCAGAAATCCAAAACGACCCCACCCTGCAGTACAAACTGGACTTCATCCGCAAGAACAATATCGCCATTTTCCGCTTCCACGATCATTGGCACGCCCGCCATCCAGACGGGATTGCGATCGGGATGATGCAGCAGCTTGGCTGGGAGAAAAATGTCGACCCCGGTGATCCGAAGCGTTTTCTTTTTTCCGGCGAGCCCTTGGCGCAGTTTTGCCGGAACCTGCAATCCCGCCTAAACGATCGGACGATGCGCATCGTGGGCAAGCCGGCTTTACCGGTCAAGCGCGTGGCTGCCAGTTGGGGTGCCGCGGATCGTTTGACCACCATCCCCTTATTTGCCCGCCCCGACGTTGATGTGCTGGTGGTTGGGGAGGCGCGCGAGTGGGAGCTGGTGGAATACGCCCAGGACAGCATCACGGCCGGCAATCAGAAAGCCCTCATCATCCTGGGCCATGTTGTTTCAGAACAGGGCGGTATGAAGTACTGCACGGATTGGCTCAAGTCCTTTGTGCCCGATGTTCCGGTAGAATTTGTTCCGGCGACGGAACCCTTCTGGAACCCGGGCAATCCTGTCGAAAGCTGAACGGAGGCTCGTTGACATCGATCATCACCGGAATTGGATGGCACATGGTTGGGGCCGCATCGGCCGCGGGGTTCTACGCTCCCATCAGCAAAGTAAAGCGCTGGACCTGGGAAACCACCTGGGCAGTAGCCGGCATTTTCTCCTGGATCTTGCTCCCAATCTGTGTCAGCGCCATTCTGCTGCCCGATATGCGAGCGTTCTACGCTTCGCTGGATTCCTCGGTGGTCCTCAAGACGTTTCTTTTCGGCGCCATGTGGGGAGTTGGCAACGTCAGTTACGGTCTCACCATGCGTTACCTCGGGATGTCGCTCGGCATTGGAGTGGCCATCGGGGTCACTTTGGTGGTGGGCACGCTGATTCCACCGCTGGTCCACGGTCAGGCCATCGAGCTGGTGACTACCCGTGGAGGGCTGCTTACGCTGCTGGGCATTCTGGTGGCGCTTTGTGGCATTGTCATTGTGTCTGTAGCAGGCCACCGCAAGGAAATAGCCCTGGGATCGGAAATCCGCGAATTCGATGTGAAAAAGGGTCTATTACTGGCCATCATGTGCGGCATCTTTTCCTCCGGGATGTCGTTTGCCATTGACGCCGCCCGGCCCATTCAAGCTTCCGCGACCGCTGTCGGTGTAAAACCTCTCTACTCTGCATTACCCAGCTACGTGATCATCATGGGCGGGGGAGCCCTGATTAATTTCGCTTACTGCTTCGGCCGGCTCTTCTTCAAGAAGGAATTTTCGTTGAAGGCCGACCTCGCTTTGCCGGGAAACATCTTGTTCAAGAATGGAGCGCTTGCCGCCACGGGCGGCATCATGTGGTATCTCCAGTTCTTCTTCTATGCCTGGGGAGCGGCCAGCATCCCGGCCAGCTTCGCCTACGTGAACTGGATGCTGCACATGAGCGGTTACGTCCTCTTCGGCGGCATTGTAGGCCTCGCGCTCGGCGAGTGGGCCGGTGTGGGCTCCAGGCCGGTTCGCCTACTATGGGGCGGTATGCTGGTCATCATCGCGGCTGCCAACATCGTCGGCCTGGGCATGGCATCGTAAGCGCAAGCTAAGGGCTCTATCCCCGCCACAATCGCCCAGTGGGATTCGTTCCGGGACCCTAGCCGTTGTCATCTCGAGCGAGGAGTTTCGGTGTAGGGCATTTGGGCTCTATCCCGGCGACCAATCGCCGGGAATCAGACTCCTCCACCGGCTGAAATCCAAACATCCCAATCGCAGCTTTCCAGGCAAGTCACTACCCTCCCCTTGTCATCCCGACCGGAGCTCCGGAGGAGCGTAGTGGAGGGATCTGCAGTTCTCCCACAGCAACCGATCTCCAGGGAGAGCGCAGCCCCGCTTTGCTCATTAGGGCCGGGGAAGCGCTGTGGAGAGATCTGCGTTCAGCGGTCTTTCCGGGAAATGTTTTTCTTCTAGAACGAAGCGTCTTCTAGAACGAAGCGGAGTGGATGGCCCACCCTCTCAGACAAAAATCACAATCTCCAACTGCTCGCCCTCATGCAATTCAATTAGCTCGTCGAGCGAAACCGTCGTTTGGTCCTTACTTTTCTCCAAACGCGCGCTGACCACCTTCCCGCGCACCGTTGCCGTAACGTGCGAACCACTTGTGGCGAGCGCGCACGACCTGCACGGCAAAGTGCCCGCAAGCGTCTGCAGCGTAAACGTAACCTTGCCTGTTTGCGTCCGCTTCAGCGAATAACTGCCCCACCCGGTGCCTGTTGCCCAGAAGCAACGAAAATCTTCACTCGGTACCCGCGGAAACGCGATCACGTGAGCGCGACCGCCTTCATACTGGAATCCGCTAAGCGCCACAACACTTGACCACGACGACATAGCCCGTGCGTAGTGGTGCCCACACTCCGCTTCATCCCAGGGGTTGCGCTTCACCCCGTCGTAACGTGAGCGCAGGTTCTCGACATACTCCAATCCCTGGGCAACCATGCCGGAATAGAACATGAGCGCAGCCGCCGCATGTTCAAATCCAGTCATAACCTCAGCATAATAAGGGAAAGGAATATGCGGGCGAGGGGCCTTGCCGTAATCGCAAATAACGACGGCAGCTTCATTATTCAACGCAAAGGTCCGTTGGACGGTGTCATGGTCCACCAGGCTTCGTTTGTAGTTGTAGCGATAAATCGCGTCCAGGGTAGCACGCACATGCTGCGGTGAAACCAGTGGACCCAACCCGGCTATATCGGCGAGGTACTGTCCCAGAAGCTGGTCGATCAGGCAGCCCTCACCAACCTGGTATTCCGGTTGTTCGGTATTCTCGCTGCCCATACCGCTGCGCAGTTGGGGTGAAATCTGGTCCGCGCGGAACCCCCGAATCTGCTGGATATAGAACTCCCCGCGAAACAGATTGGCGTCGATCCAGCGGCTGCCTTGATCAAACAACCTGCGATATTCGTTGGCAGAAGCATCATCCTCCGCGGCGCGCCCCATCTCTTCCGCCGCCCGCAACGCGCCCAGGTAATAGATTCCACACAATGGATTCGGCCCATAAAACTCCACATCGTAGGTGTTATGTTGAACTCCGTCTAAGACACCGTCACGGTTCGCATCCCAGCCTCCCGGGATCCAGGCGAATTCCACAGCCTTTTTCACTCGTGGCCACATGGCCCTTAACCACGCATCATCTCCGCCAAGCTTCCAGTCCAGGTAGGCGTGAATGATCTGTCCCATCTGTCCATCGGCCGCCGCAATGTGGTATCTCTCCTTGCCATCGGGAAGAAGCTGGCGAAAACGCATGCCGCCCTGGTCATCCATGCTGTATCCAAATGCCGCTTTACGCAGCGACCGCGCAAACGAGGGAAACAAAAACGTCGTGGCTGTCTCGTAATTCCACACGTGGGTGCAGTTCCCAAAGCAACAGCCGCGATGGTCATCGGACCCTTCAAACCCGTGAAATTCTCCGCCCGCGGTACGAAAGCAGGTAGTCGTTGCCAGGGTGGAGAGGTTTGCGCTTGCTGCCTCTTTGACGGCGGCGGGCAGAGTGCTTGCGGCAAAAGCATCCACAAAGGTTCGAGTTCGCTTCTCTAACGACGGCAAATTCGTCGCCGTGTACGCGGCCGCCGCCCATGCATCTTGAAAGCGCGTGGCATAGTGATTTCCGATGATGGTCTGCTCTTCGCCCGGGGGAGAGTCCCATCCACACCATTCCGGCGTGCGATTAGGAAAGTGCCAAGCCAGCAGAAAAGTGAAGGTAGCAGAGCCGCCCGCTGGAATCGACCTCTGCTGGCACAGTGCGCCTACCGCGCTGCGCGCAGCCGGCTCGTTCAGCAAAGCCCCATCCTTTGAAAAAACATCCCAAAATAACATCGGTGAATTCCACCACCGGCCCCGCGGCCACCCCCGCCAATAGGTGGTCTGCGCCGCCGGTTCAGAAATAACAGCGAGTGCAAAACTGCCCTGCATCGGGTCCGTGGCGCTCAGGCTGGGGTTAGTCATGATCAACCCCTCGAGCCCGTTCCCAGCGTGGTGCTCGTTGACCCGCGGGTCCTCTTTGGGACGCGCACGATCGACTCCGGTGGGAGCCTCGACCGGGTTGTCAATCGAAAACGAAATCGCGACGGTTGCTTTATAAGCCGCTGGGTTCCTCACACGATAACGCAGTATGGCAACCGGTAGCCCGGAAGCGTCCGGATCATGCGGAATGAAAGGAGAAAATGCGTCCAGCTCTACCTTGACGGGAAGGCCTGGATCTTTGAACTGCAGATGTGCCAGCGGATACTGCGCCGTAAATTCGGCGGCCGCGATGCGGCTCAAGCCGGGTGAATTATTCGAGCCCAGGCCGTCCTGGCCTTCATAGGGCGGCAATATGCGTGCTTCCAGCACGCGCGTCACCGGCTTTGCATCTCCTGCCTTGATCCAGATCGCGGGCAAGGCATATTGCGGAGAGAAGCCCTTGTTCGGACGATTAAAAATCTCCCAATCGCGCAACTGACCGCGCCCTCCCAGGGCGAGGCTCCCAGCCGCCACGCCACCAAGCGGGAAGGCAAGCATCTTGAGCTGGTCACTGGAGAAGACGCGGGGGAACGTGATCTTCTCCGCTGCCGTACGAGGAGGCGTCGCTTCCGCGTCCGCCAGCGGAGACCAGTGGGGAATGTGCGTGGCTGCGCCGATCGCAGCCCCGGCTTGCTTGAAGAAATCCCGGCGCCCAATACGTTGCATGAAGCCTAGTGTAGACGAGCGGCCTGATGCAGCAGAACGTCTAGCACCTCCTCCGGGGCCTCGATGTCCTCCACCGGCCGAGATATCTTCGCGCCGGCCGTCAGGAGCGCCTCGACAACACGCGGGTAGTCGCCCTTATCGCGATGCGAGGAATGTTGCGATCCATGCAGCGCCCATCCCAGCGGAGTGCCTTTGAATTGCTGCTCCTCCGCCTCCAGCGGCGCCTCGTGGGCGAGCAATATCCGTACCATCTCCGCGTTGCCGTGAAAAGACGCCCAGTGCAACGGAGTCTGAGCATACTCACCAAACACAGCGGCAGGCCAGCCGGCGTTGAGCATCATCTCCGCCGCTCGCGTGTTTCTTCGAAACGCAGCTCCGAGGATGAGACGATCGACTTTGCCCGGCATTGTCCTGATCACGTCTGGATGTTTCTTAAGCACATCGTTCGCCAGCGCTTCCTCGCCGGCCTCGCAAGCCTGGGCAAACCGGAGCGAAAGGGGACTGCGTTGCATCAGCAAACGGAATACCTCCTGATGGCCAAACTCGTGAGCCAGCATGTGCGCCATCCTGGTCCAGCCAAAGCTGAAGATATAAATATGGCCTCCACTGTTTGGGTCCTGCTTGGGAAAATATTTCTCCGCGACGCTCACCCACACCGAGGCCGGGTTCTCATCAAGAAGTGAGCGAACCAGTTCCAGATCACCCAGCGCCGCAGCCATCAGGATATCGGGCTCTGCCCCGCGAGCAATCAGATAGCGGGCCACTTCAGACCTCCGGGGCCAGTGCCCCACCATGTATTGCGCAGCGGTAATTCGTGATCGACATCCCGCGCGTCGATCTTTGCGCCATGGTCCAGCAGATACCCGGCGATTTCGACGCTGGACGCAAAATGCAGCGGCGTCTGGCCATCTCCACCGCGGGCATGCACCAGCGCCGGATCACCATCGACTAATTCTTTCACTCGCTCGAACATGCCAAGCCGAGCCGCCGCATGGATATCGACGTAGGCCCCGCGCCCGATGAGGTACGGCGTCAGTTCCTGGCTGGAGCTATCGAGCACCCCAAACCCACCTGCCCACCACTTGCTGCGCGCGTTGATGTCGGCCCCAGAATCCAGCAGCGCATCGACCATGTCTCGATTATCCTTTTGCACTGCGGCGACGATCGCGGGCGTGTCGAAGCTATAGTTGGGCAGCGGATCATCCACTGTGGACTTTAGTCCTGGGTAGCGCGCCAGCACCTGCCGTACCAAAGGCGCATCGTTCGCCTTGATGGCCGCCGTCAGTGCTTCCACTGGATCATCAGAGAGCGCCCCAACCTGGGCTTTTAAGTTTGCCCAGTTGTCGAGTCCATACTCACGCGCAATCACCAGTTGTGCTTGGGCAAGCTTGGCCGCCGGTGTTGTGTGCGTGACCTGCGCCTCGCGGAAGCGATCGACGGCAGAAGGGTCCGCCTCTAGATAGCCGCGAAGCAATTGCCAGGCTTGTTTCTTCAGGTGTTCAAGGTTGGGACGGGCGGGTAGCTCACGAATAGGCATAGTTCACTCTTTCTTTGTCGCCCGTGGTCCGCTGCGTCGGGCAGAAGAGAGTGAAAGTTGGGTCGAGCTGACCTGCAAGGTGGGATATTCCCTTTCCGCGGACGGGGTGCACCCTTGGCGTGCAAATCCAATGTAGCAACGCTCACGCGCGCTGGCAACCCGCCATTCCTTGAGTGGGTGAAAAAATCATTGCAGCCTCGGGTGACAATTTCATGCGGCCGGGATACAAAAAACCCGCGCGCCTTATAGACTGAAAGGCGATCCCCAGGCCCCATTTATTCATTTGAGAGCTTACCGAGGTGAGCACTTGTTGACGACCAGTGTCAGAACTGGCCCGGGCTCCGCCTTCGGCCGTCGAAAAGCCGCTCTGCCGTGCCTTTTCGCAGCGCTAGCTCTTTGCGGAGTGCCCACCTTCGCCGATTCGGTCTCCGTCGGTACCAGACTGGAAATACGTCTCGAGCAGCCCATAAGCTCCTACTCTACCCTCAAGGGAACCAAAGTATCTGGCGTGCTCATCGCTCCGTTGACTGAGGGCGGCGATATGCTGCTTCCTCTCGGAACTACCGTGGAAGGCACGGTGCTGGATGTCAGAAAAGTCGGTGTTGGCGTCGTTCATGAGACAGCGCGGATTCAATTACAGTTCGACCGCGTGGTCCTTTCCGATGGACAAAGCGTTCCCCTGCAATGCCGTGTGACCGAGGTGGAGAATGCCCGCGAATCCATCGACTCCCACGGCCGCATCCAGGGTATTCGTTCGACCGCCACGCTGAGTAATCGCGCTTCCGGTGTGGTCGGCAGTCTGGCATTTGGCGACCCCATCGCAGCCATCTTTACCACCGCCGCCTCTGCATCGGTTCTCAGATTTTCCGAGCCGGAAATTTCCCTGCCAGCAGGCACGGAGTTGATCGCCGAGCTAACCGCGCCCATCGTCCTTTCCAGGGAGGAAGCAACCCACGTTCCCCCCATCGCAACCACGCCTTCTGAGAAAGAGAAGTTAAGCGAGCTGGCAGAGCAGCTGCCATTTCGCACCGTCACCGACAAAAGCCACATCCCGTCCGACATAACGAACCTTATCTTCATCGGCAGCGCCGAAGCTGTGGAGCGTGCATTCGCCGCCGCTGATTGGGTGCAGGTTGACTCCGTAACTGCCGAGTCAACCTATTCGACCATACGCTCGGTGGCTGAGAATCAGGGCTATAAGACAGCTCCTATGTCCACCCTGTTGCTGGGCGGCGAGGCTCCTGCCTATGCCTACGCGAAAACCCTCAACACCTTTTCCAAACGTCACCATTTGCGAGTTTGGGCGAGTTCACTTACCTGGGACGGGGAAACCGTATGGACCTCGTCCTCCACTCACGACACAGGCATCGGCTTTTCGAAAAAGAACAAAACATTTATCCACCTCATCGATACGCATATAGACAACGAGCGTGCCAAGGTGGTGAACGACTTCATCTTTACCGGATGTGTCTCGAACGTGCAGTTGGTGGCACGTCCCTGGATTCCCAAGGACGCGAAAAACGGAACCGGCGAAGACCTTATCACCGATGGCAGGGTAGCGGTGCTTCAACTGAACGACTGCTTCACTCCGCAAAACACGATCGAGGCCACCGGCGATACCCTGAAAATCCACGGCAACCGTGCAGAGCGGGTCTCGCGGCAAACGGTCCTGACCCTCAAGAACAATATTCTGCGTGACAACGTAGGCGTCATGGCTTATACCGGCATTCGCACCGGCGTCTCGGAGCTGAAGAAAAAAGATGACTCTCCTGGTCCAGCGAGAAGCATGGACATCGAGGGTGACAAATACACCATCACAGCCAACAGCCGGAAAACCGACTATGCCTTGGAGCCCGCGGCTATCAGGTCCGCCGGGCCTGACGAGATGACAGACCCTGGGCGTTGGAGACCGCCCTCGGTGGAGATAGGCTTTCGCGCATCGTGGCTGGGCTACGCGGGCGGAAATGGCGGAGGCATCGGTTTCATTCTGGATTCGATCAACCCGCCGGGACAGCAAGTCATCATCGCGCTCGGAAATTCGCTCCAGAACGGATGGAATCTTGGCGGATCGGTCACCCTTGACTCGCAAAAATATTTTTCCCAGGAATTCAGTTACAACTACAGTTTTACCGGCTTCAAGCTGGGCCTGAGCGTGGTCGAAAATGACTCCACAAGCACGACCGTGGACAGCGCATTTGCCTTTGACATCACTGGGCTGCGCACTTCGCAGGTTGCCTATAACCTTCTCATTCACACTCGTCCGAAAACGTCGCGGCTACGCCCCTATTTCGCAGTCGGGCCGGCTCTGCAACTCATGCACTTGAGCGAGGCTCCGATCAAAAAGGCGCCCAGCTATTGGAAGTTGGGGCTAAGCAATATTGGTCTGCTCAGCGCAGCTTATAACTTCGGCAGCACCCCTCCACTCGAGGGCGGTGGCATCTTCCAGGTTGGCTTTAATTACGGTGGTGGCGTTCGCTATCGGCTCACGCCCCGCTGGATGATTCGCTTCGATTATCGCGAGACCCTTACCTCGCAGCCTGACTTCTGGACCAAGTCGAAGGCCGCCATCCTCAGCGGAGTTGTATTGGACAATGCCACGCTGACCTTCGTCGGTCCGATCTTCGATTCGGCGATGCGCCAGCAGCGCGTAGGTGGCGGCGTCTCCTTCACCTTTTGATGCTGTTTAAGATGAACGTCAGGAGGCACTCATGAATCCTGGCGAGTTTCGCGAGGTTGGGCACCGGGTCGTGGATCTGCTGGCCGGCTACCTGGAACATATCGAAACAAAACCGGTGTTTCCCGACGTAGAGCCATCAATTCTCACACAGCTCTTTGCCGAGCCGCTCCCCCGGGATGCGAGTACTCCGGAGAGCGTTTTAAGCGACCTCGAAGAAAAGCTTCTTCCGTATTGCACCCACGTTGGTCACCCTGGTTACATGGGGCTCATCACTCCCTCACCCAGCCCAATTGGGGTCATTGCCGACTTCATCTGCTCCGCGCTCAATCAAAACGTCGGCACCTACTCCCTCGGGCCCGCCGCTGTTGCGATCGAGCGGCGCACGGTTCGTTGGCTCTCTGGCCTGGTCGGCTACGATGAGCACGCAGGTGGCAACCTGACCAGCGGCGGCATGATGGCAAACTTTGTCGGCATCAAGCTGGCCCGGGACTTCGTCTCCGGGGACCGCATCCAGCACCACGGCGTTCAGGACCGTTGGGCCGTGTACACCTCCGAGGAGCGGCACGTCTCGGTAGATAAGGCAGTAGACGCGGTGGGCCTGGGACGAGACGCGCTGCGCCCGCTGCCCACCGATTTTGAATTTCGAGTGCGTCTGGATGCGCTGGACGCAGCCATTGCGGACGATCGTAAGCGCGGCGTGCGGCCCATGTGCATCGTGGGTATTTTCGGGACCACAAACACCGGGGCGATTGATCCCGTGCGCGAACTAAGAAAGGTCGCGGATCGCGAAGGTATGTGGCTGCACATGGACGCCGCCTACGGTGGCGGCATGCTGCTCTCCCATGAATGGCCGATGGCCGGCCAGGGGCTGGAGCTCGCGGATTCGGTCACCATTGATCCTCACAAGTGGTTTTACGCGCCGCTCGATGCAGGCGCAATCCTGGCAAAGGACGATCGCCGCTTCACCTCGTCCTTTGGTCTCCAGCCCGCATATCTAACCGACGAATTCGATCACGCGCATGAGCGCTATCAGTATTACGTACACAGCTTCGAGCAGTCGCGGCGTTTCCGCGGCCTTAAGGTGTGGATGAGCTTTAAGCGATACGGGGCAAACCAAATCGGGGAATGGGTCGACAACAACGTACGCCAGGCAAAGCATCTTTATTCGCTGGTAGCGAACCATCCTGACTTTGAGGCCGCTTGTGAGCCGCCGTTGTCAGCGATCTGTATTCGCTATCGAGCCGTGGGTCTTGACCCGGTCCAATTGAAAGCTCTACATGCGGAGGTCGCGAAGCGAATCGAAGAAAGTGGCAAATTCTGGATATCGACCACTGAACTGAAAGGCAAAACTTATTTCCGGATCAGTCCGCTCAACTTTCGCACCCGCACCGAACACATCGACCAGCTACTGACGCTTCTGGAGCGGGAGTGCCATTCCGCACTCCAGAGCGTAAGCAGCAAATCGAACGTCTAAGGGCGGACTCGCTCATTATGTGAATCTGGGTAACTTGCAAGTCTTTCCCGCTGGCTTCGCTGACGCGCAGACCGCGTGAGGGCGGAGAGCTGATCTTAGCAAGCGTTGTCCTTCCCGCCCCCTTGACCTGCTGCGAAGAGTTCTCGCAGATAAGATTCCACTTCCGTCCTCCCGTCGTGTTGAGCCCAATCTGCTGGCGTGCCTTGCCAGATCACATCTTTCGTATCGAGCCTCGCTCCGCGTTCAACCAGCAATTTGACGACACCAAGGTGTCCGGCCAGCGCTGCCTGATGAAGAGGAGTGGAATGGGAGTGTGATCCAGGCGGGTTGTAGCGGTTGGGATCTTCACCCGCATCTAGCAGGGCGCGCACGATTTCGGTGTGACCATACTGAGCAGCAAGTGCCAACGCTAAATGACGCTGACCGGAATCCGAAAGCGGGAGAAGCCTGAGAAAGTCCTCCGTCTTGCCGAGAGCCGCGAGAATTGGTAGATCGGGGCTCGCGCCCCATCGGATCAACTGATACACCGCCTCGAATTCTCCGTGAAGAACGGCCGTCTGAAGTGAAGAATTTGGGTCGGCGCCGTATTTGCACAAGACGTCTATGAGCGGTATCTGTACCGCGCATTTGCGGGGGACGCAGCCGGATACAACGAGACCGAGGGTATCGTTGACGGATCTGTGTTCCGGGCCGGCTTCGAGGAGGATCACCGCAACATCGACAATGTTCGGCGGCAAAGTGCCATGCCGGACCGGATTCTCTGCAATGAATTCCAGTAGGCCGGGATTGCGGAAATAGTTGCCTCCCTCGAAGAGAACGCGCTGGTGGATGAGGCTGGGATTCGCGTTGAGAAGGAGCGATAAGCCGGAAACGTCGCCAGCGTCGATCAGGTTGACTGCGTGACGGAAAACGGCGTCCTTGATTCGCTCGTGGTGCGGAAGGGCGAGGTTGCCGCTCAGATCGGGCTTCTCGATATGGTGCTTGATGCGTGCCCAGCTTGCAAACCCGTATTCGCGTGCGATGGCGAACTGGGCGTCACTGAGGGTGAGGTGGGTTGAGAAGATTTCCTGGTCCGTGGCGAGGCGCAGGCTAGGATGGAATTCGCGGAGGCGCTGTGCGCTGCTCGGTTCTCTTAACGCGTGCTGGCTGATTAGATCTCTTGCCTGATGCTTAAGGTGGTCGAGACTGGCATTTGCGGGGAGCTGTTTAGTCGGCACAGAGAACTTCCTTTCGTTTACCCGAGGTCCGCATAAAAACGGGCTGAAAGTCAGTTCAGTCGAATTGAGAAGTTCATGGGTGGACTTCTGTCCTTTCCGCGGACCGGATGCGCCCCATGCGCTGATCGAAAGCATACCGGGAAAGAAAACATACTCGCAAGTGTGCGGATTACGCGGACCTCCTGCTGGAGGCTTCAGAAGAACAGACGGGAGGGGGCCCGCCGCCTCACGCGGCCTGCGCAACGGCGCGAAGCCAGCAAGAAAGACTTGCGGTTGTCCAGATTCCACATGGCACTTGTTCATTGAGCGGGGAGTCTTTTGCTATCGATCGAGTTGGCGGCCAATCTCCCAGTGGTGTCCGAAGGGATCAACCACACGCCCCAATCTCCAGCCGTGCTCTTCCCCGACCGGATAAACTTCAGACGCGCCGGCCGCGAGCGCTCTTCGGAAAACGGCATCCGGATCCGCAACCGTCAGAATCAGCCGCACCGAACCACCCCCGAGAGTCTCGGGGCTGAAATTTTGATGCTCTGGAGACTCGTCGCTCAGCCAGAACTCCGCACCCTCAATCGAGAGTCTCGCCACTACGCTGGCATCAGGCCCGTCAAGACGAAAGACTTCGGTTGCACCGAATGCTCGCTTGTAGAAGTCCACGGCTTGAGCACTCTTTCTGATCGATAACCAGGGTGCGATCGTGCATGGCGGCGAACTGGGCATTGGTACCTCCTCGGGCTCCTACTTTCGGCTGCGTGACACCGGCCGGTTCTGTTTCTGTCCCGGATTCCTTGCTGGACCGGTCGATTCCCGTACCACCAGTTCCGGCTGCACGATCACCTGCCGTGAATAAGATGCTTTGGGCTGGTCGATGCGGTGGAGCAAACACTCAGCACCCATTTTCCCCATATCACGAAGAGGTTGGCGAATGGTCGTGAGGCTCGGTATCCCGTACGGAGCACTCAGTACGTCGTCGAAGCCAATCACCGATACGTCGTGAGGCACTCGCAACCCAGCTTCATGAAGGGCCCGAATCGCACCAAAGGCCGCAATATCATTGAACGCAAACAGCGCGGTGAAATCTTTTGTGCGCGACAACAAAGCCTTCACCGGCCCATACCCCAGCGCCGGCGACCAGCTGTTCTCCGTCAAGCGAATCAGCAGCTCCGGATGAATCTCCATGCCGCAGGCGCGGGCTGTTTCCATGATCTCTTCCCAACGAGGATCCGAATCGACCGTCTGGTCCTGGCCTTTCATGAGCGCCACTCTGCGGTGTCCGAGATCAGCCAGATGTTTTAGCGCCAGATGCGCGGCTAGCTTATGGTTCAGTTGAATATTCGTGACGCCGGCCACCACTTGATGACCGGAAATGGACACAATCGGCACATGCACCCGCGCCGGCGTCGGCGTGTTCACCAGCAGCAGCCCGTCCACCGATCGTTCCAGCAGCATCTTGGGATATTCCTCCATCAGCTCCGGCTTCCAGTAATGCGCCGCTAGCAGGTACGAATACTTGGCTGCCACCAGGTACTCTTCCACGCCATTCATCACCAGCGTGAAGTAACCTTCGCTCATTTCGGCTACCAGTACGCCGACGGACATACTGCTCTGCTTGCGCAGCGAGCGCGCAAAATAGTTGGGCCGATAGTGCAGCTCGCTGGCTGCCGCGAGTATTCGCTTCCTGGTGGCAGGCGGGATTGCCTGGGCGGCCGGCGAATCGCTAACCACCACAGACACAGTTGTCAGTGACAGCCCAAGATGGGTGGCCAGTGTGCGCAGGGTCACGCGTCCGTTGTTGTCCGTGGCTTTCTTGCTTTTCAAAGTAACTTCCAGCCCGTTGACTTGAAAGCACTGACGGAGTATCGCATCTTATGTTTAACGCTGGCAAAACAGAAATAGTTCCATGTTTCTGTTTACGGAAACGTTTTTGCTTTGAGAAGCAGGGGTTTTTCCACCCGCTCGCTACGGGTGGAGTACCAGGGTTCGCTCCAGACGGAAGGTCATGGCAGTTTCCGCGGGCACGCTGATCTGTTTGCCCCGGGTGAAGAGTTGGGTCAGCGCGCCGCCTCCTGCTCCTGCCAGCGCACCAATGCCGGCTCCTTTGCCGCCGCCGAAAACAGCTCCCAGCAGGGCGCCTACCCCTGCCCCTCCGCCGGCATACTCGGCCGTACGGCGGTTAGCGCCGAGGCCGCTTTTGTTGCTTTCCGTCACCGCAGAGGAATCGACCCGGTATTGTTCGCCATGCACGTCGATCGAATACAGGTCCAGCACCAATTCCGGGCTGTGCACCGCCCCTCCGCCTCGTACGTTGCTCACGACCAGCTTCGCGCGGGTTCCTGCGGGGACCGCAACGCTGCCTGAGCTGCCGTAGACATCCTGCTCAACCGTTACCGGGTAGAGCTGACCGGAGGAGTCCTGTCCGGATCGAATGGAGTCATCCGTACGAATCACGATATCTGTGCCCTCGGGGATAACCAATGTAGGGATGTGGTGGGCTGCAACCGGTGCCGGCGATCCAGTCAAGATGAGCGAGCTGATGTCGCGCACGGGAAACTGGTAGTCGATGCCCCCGCTGCCTTCAAACGGGATCATGTCGTTGCCATTCAGCTGGCCGGAATACGTTCTGCCATTGCGTAAGGTGAGGTGATCTGCAGCATTCGAGAACACCAGCGATTGAACGTCGCCGACGGGCAGGTCATAGTGAATGCCCTGGTTGTCGGTAAACGAAAGCGTTTTGCCGGCAGGCGCATAGTGTCCGGAATAGCTGGTGCCATCGTGCAGAACAACGATATCCGCCTGAGCAGCGACTGCGGCGAAACAAAGAAGCAACACTGGCGCTAGAAATTTCATAGAGAGCCAGCGTACAAGAAAGTCAAAAAACTAAGAACAATTTTTGCTTTCGGGCAATTCGCCCAGCTGCGCATCCAGCCTTTTGTCGTTGGGTAAAATCTGGACGAATTGGTTGACATGTGTCACATAATGTGTCACGTTTATTTCGTGCCCAAGATTAACCTTCGGGAACTTCGAGACACCCGACAGTTGAAGGCGTGGCTTCGGTCTGGCAAGACAGTCGAGCTTCACGAGCGCAATCGCATGATTGCTTGCATCGTTCCTCAGCCGACTCATCCCGAACCTAAGGATTGGCCTGATTTCGCAGCCCGGGTCGAGAAGCTATTTGGCGACCGCCGTCTACCAGGTGCAGATCTGCTGATTGAGGAGCGCGGCCGCTTTTGAGCGTATATGCGGATACCAGCGTTTTTGTCTCTTTGTACCTGCCGGATGCACACTCTAAGGAAGCACAGCAGCACATGGCAAGCCGCCCACGTATTTGGCTGACGCCGCTCCACCGCGCCGAGTGGGCACATGCGATCGGCCAGCACGTATTTCAACGCCAGATCTCGCCGCGCGAAGCCCAGTCTGTCCACCTGGAATTCGAGCGCGATCGCGAAGCCGGTGTGTGGATCGAAGTAGCCGTGCCAGAGCAATCATTTGAAACATGCATTGCGATCGCTCGCCATCGCGCTGCAAAGCTCGGCGTCCGGACCCTGGACACACTCCACATAGCGTTAGCCCTGGAACTTGGGGCTGCCCATTTTTGGACGTTCGACCGCCGTCAAGCCAAGCTGGCCGAAGCCGAAGGTCTAAAGGCTTTGTAGCCGAGACTGGTCGTGCTCAGGGCTGACGCACCGTTCAAGAAAAGAAGCTTCAGCCCAAACTGAATCTGCCGCGACGTCGTCGCCTTTTCCCCAGAAGCACGGCCCTCCCCTTTGTCATCTCGACAGGAAATCCGGGGGAGCGCAGTGGAGAGATCTGTGTGGATGCTCGTTCTTGGAGGTGTATTGCTTGCAGATGTCGACGGGCCTGCGGCCCACCTAAGAGACGGAAATGGCGCGGACAAAAGTTAAGTGGAACCCCCAGGTCTCGCTTCTGAGACCTGGGGGTTCCGGCCTAATGATGAGTCGCCGGAGCGAACGTCGTCCACTTATGCGCATCGTCGGCATGTGGATCCGGGGGCGCAGTCCACAAATCTGCGCTGATCCCATTTAAGTCGTACACAATCCGTCCGTCCTTGATCGTGAGTTCACACAGCAGCTTCTGCTTGCCATTCAGCCGCTTGTTGAGCATGTCAGTAAACCCAAACGAGCCGTTCTCCACCCGAAGCACAGCAACATCCGCGATCGAGCCCTCGGAAAGATTGCCCAGTTCCTCGTGTTTGATCTCATGTGCTGGATGCGAGGTCATCTCCGCAACAACCTGTTTCAGAGGAACGCCAACCGCCATGATCTTGTCGGCGACGTTCAGCTCATCCTTCATCGCAGCGTTCATGCTGTCGACATGCAAATCAGTAGAAATGGAGTCAGGAATGAAACCCGCCTTGATCATGGGTACGGCGAGCGACCACTTGAAGCTGCCCCCGCCCTGGCCGACGTCAAAGTAAATTCCGCGCTTTCGGCCCTCGATGAAAGCCTTGCTTGGGCCAAGCGTAACCGGATCCTGCTCTTGACGAAGTCCGGAATACATGTGGGTGTAGATGTCGCCGGGCCGCAGCTTCTGGGTTAGCAGATCGTAAAGTGGCCGGGTGGGACGATCCACACCGAAGTCAACCATCACAGGAATATTGGCCTTGGTTCCGGCGATCACAGCCTGTTCCACAGGCGTCCACTCCGGGCCTGCAAAGTGCGCTGTTTTGATGCCGACGATCGTCTGGGGATATTTGAGCGCCATCGCGGCCGTAGCGAAGCCATCCATGTCCGCCATGTTCTGCTCGTACCTCGCGCCGCGCATGCCCGAGCCGACGATGTTGAGCATGGCGAACACCCGGGTCTTCGAACGATCGATGATGCGGTCCTTGAAGTCCTCAAAATTCCGCCAGCCTGAGCAGCCCGCATCGACCACCGTGGTGACCCCAACCCGGAAGGTAAAGCCATCCGGAGGCACGCTGAGATCACCGGCATAGGAGCCGCGCTCCCCCGTGCCCGCATACACATGCACGTGAATATCGATCAGTCCCGGCGTCACGTACAACCCCTTGACCTCGACCGTCTTGAGCGCAGACGAGGGGGGAATATGAGCCGCTACCCGGGCGATCTTGCCGTCCTTGATGGCTACGTCCATCAACCCGTCAATATGGTTCTTGTCGTCGAGCACATGCCCGCCGCGCAGCAGCAAATCGTAGGCAGGTGCTGCCTGTTGGGCAAATGCGCTTGCGCAGGCAAACGCCAGCAGAATCGCTGAATACAAGGATTTTCTAATGTGCATGTCTCCCACTTCTACTCGGGAGCCCCATGCTTCGCAGCCCCGCAAGGCTCCCTTCCGTGCCCGATTTTGCTCGTCAGATATATGCGATGAGATCGATCTCGATCAGTGAATTCCCGGGGATGCCGCCGGCTGGTGCAATCGTGGTCCGCACAGGAGGCACCTTACCCCACCGTCCCGCATACACCGTATTCATCCTTCCCCAGTCTTTGATGTCGTTGAGGTAGACGTTCACCTTGAGCACTTTGTCCATCGAAGATCCGGCGCACGTCAGGTTCTTCTCCAGTTCGTCGAGAACATGTTTGGTGTGCTCCTCAATCGTGCCCTCGAAGTGTGCCCCTACACCCGCGAGGAAGAGCAAATTCCCATAAGACACAGCGCTCGAGAATAGCGGCGGAGCTCCAGGAGTATTATCCGCAGGCTTTTCGCAGGAATAGGCTTTCTTTTCGAGCTTGCCCGACTTCTCTGCCTCCGCGCCCTTGCCGAGCATGGCGCCACCGGTTGCGACCGCGGCTGCTTGCGCCGCGCTCTTGAGCAGACCTCTTCTGGACTGAGTCCTCATTACGTTCCCCTTTCAATTGAATCATTAATTAGAAATGAAAAGGCACTCGATAGCCGCTGTCGCGAAACGCGGCCTCTTCATCCTCTAGGCTGTCTTGAGAGCGATACTGCTTGGCTTATCCACGACGGCGGCATTCGTTCTGCAGTGTACCTCACCCGTCCTGTTGTCTGCGGCCGTCTGATCGATCGATCCTCTCACTCCATCCAGAAAGTAAACGCTCGTCCCATCATGTGAGACAGCAATCTGGCTCGCGGCCGGCAGCCATGTTCCGACGCGTGACAGCCTGCCAAGCACGGCGTCGATTCGCCAGGCGCCCTCCGTGGTGTACAGCATCCGGCCCGAAGGATGCATGGCCAGCCCACCCGCGGACAACGGTACTCGCTGGACCTCCTCACCTACGGTCCCACCCTCGAACCGGTAGCAAACCAGCGCGTCCTCGAGACCATGACAGGCATACACGAATAACCCCGAAGGATGAAGCACGCAACTGCTGGGGCCGCTCCCATCGCCAGTGGAGCGCTGCACACGGCGCCGTAGCCCACCGTCTTCGAGCGCAAACGCGCTAAGCCGATCACTGCCAAAATCAGACGAAAGCAGATGTTGTCCACCCGCATCGAACAACAGCGTATGGGGATGCGCCGACTCCTGCAGCGCATGGGTCCCGCAGCCGGCGTCTTTAAAAATACTGCTGACCTGCCCCAGGCTCCCGTCCTCTGCAATCGCAACCAGGTTGTAAATTCCGCCGCCATACGCCGCCACGGCAAGCAGCTTTCCATCCGGGGAGACAGCCATGTTCCGCGGACGGGTCGCAGATAACGAAAGCGCTGTCCGGCTTAACAGCGTCAGACGCCCATCCCCGGGATGGATATGGAAAGACTCGACAGTTCCGCGCGGTAGTCCCTCGTGCACATCGACGTCATTGGCGACGTACAGCGTCTGCTGTGCTGGCGAGAGCAACACGCAGGCGGGCGCCCGGCTCGGTACCCGCTGTATTTGCGTCCAAACCTCGCCATGCACGCGGAACGCGCGAAGCGAATCATCCCCGCAACCCACATAGGCAAATCGCGTCCTCCACATTGCCTGAGGAAGTTGATGGACGGCCACCATTCCCGCGGCTCCGCGGAGAAATTCTCTCCGTGTCCAGCCGTCGCCTGGGTTAAGCACGGATCGACATCTTGTGGTGAAAGATGTTGTTTGGGTCATAGCGTCGTTTCACTTGTTGCAGGAATGGGTACAGATCCCCAGTGCCGTAGTAGAGCTGCGGCCAAAAAGCATACGAGAGCATATCGGTATCGGGATAGTTTATGTAGCAGCCCTCGTAATATTCATTCGGGAAGGGAGTACCCGCAAACCGCGGCTCCACCTGTTTTGAGTACAGGTCGGTGTAGAACTCTCGCATCCAGGCGAGGCGCCCGTCATCCTCATCGGCATACTCCCAATATTGTTGGAACTGGACCTTCATGATCGAGGAACGTTGCCACACCGAAGTGTTCTCGGCCGTCCCTTTTCGATTGACGGCGCCGCCATAAGAGTCCACCGCCATGACGGAGCCGCGCAGATCCACACCAGGGATCACCCGCGTAAGGTGCTTGTAGATGCATTTCGCCTCAAGCGGCGTAAAGTTCTTTTTCATGTAACAGGACTTGTACGCGGCGCGCCCACTATGCCCGCTCCCACTGTCGCCAACCGTTGCATCGAGCCACAGCAGACGGTCGATATCGTACTTTTCTGTTTGCTGACGAGCTGCCGGACTGCGCGGTGAAAAGCGCTGATCCCCGGGCATGCCCGCACGTCTCTCCGCGGGACCGAATTCTGCAAAGCGATCGAGAAATTCATCCAGCGGTTTCAGGTCGTCGCACCGGCCGTCTGGATTGCAAAATTGCAGCGACAGTCCAATACGGCCAGAAGAAATGTGCGTCAGCCCTATCGCGGCAAACATTCCCCACGTATCGTGCTCGCACCCTCGCGTCGCGCAGTAGTCGCCAAACGCCAGTAGGATGGCCGTAAACCGGTCCTCGGTCATGCTGTGCCAGTCAAACGAAAGGTGGGCATTCGCGACCTCGACGGGCGCCACCGGCAAGCGGTCAAAGAGAAAGCCGGTGACGATGCCAAAGTTTCCTCCGCCCCCGCCGCGGCAGGCGCGAAAAAGATCAGGCTCATGCTTCTCGTCAATGGTCTTCGGCACAACGTGCCCTTTGTTGTCGACGGTGAGGATCTCGATGGCCGAAACCCAGTCGATGGTCAGTCCGTGCAGGCGCGAGAGTACGCCGTAGCCGCCCCCTGTGATATGGCCGCCGGCGCCTACCTCGAAGCAACTCCCCCCGGGAATCGTCACCCCGTGCCGCTTGTACAAACTGATGTACGCCTCGCCCAACTGGTGCCCGGCGCTAATGCGGTAGCGGTTTCCGTCACCCGGCAACCAATCGCTTTTGAGCAGGCTCAGATCCAGGATCGTTCCCCCCGGATTGTTGACCACGAAATCTTCATAGCAGTGGCCGCCGCTGCGAACCGTTGGGCGCGCACCAGCATTCACCACTCGCTGCAGGGCTTCCGCCGTCTGCTCGGCCGTCTCGCACAGTTCAATCTCGGCCGCTCCCTCCGCTGGATTGCCATCCCAACGAAGATTGCGGCTCCGTTGTAACAAGGCATAGCGCGGATCGCTGCGGGTAATCCTGATCGTCATCAATAACTCCGCGGCGGGATCAAATTTTGAACAAACTTGCGGAAGTAGAGCGGCGCGCCACCAGCCAGACAGCCAAAAGCGCGAACTGCGCGCAGAAAATCGACTCCAGCGAAAACCAGTAAAGCGAAGTTCCGGTTGCCCGATGCGCGAAAGCCAGCATCAGGCCCAACAGCACCACCAGGCACGCCACGGCCGCACGCGGGCCATTCCGTTTGGGGGTGAGAACAAAAGCGGGACGCGGTGGCAGTTGCCGTGCAACCCGGGCGGCGAAATTAGCCGGGATCTCGGGGTGAGGCCTGGTCTCCAGGGCGAGAAGGATCCTTCTTTCCAGAAAATCCGAAGCAAAATCCGGACTAGGTTTCATCTTGTCTTCTGCCATGCGGTTCCCCTTTCCATTTCCTGCTGCCGCTGAATGCCTTCGCGTAACTTCTTCCGTCCGCGATGCAAATGGGTGCGCACCGTCCCGATGGGCAATTTCAACGACAGGGCAATCTGTTCGTAACTGCGCTCTTCCTGATGGTAGAGCACCAAAATGGTCCTCTCAATAGGGCTAAGCAGTTGCAACTGCTGTTCTACAGAATACCGGAACTGCTTCTCGGCAAACTGCTGCTCCGCATCCGGCCCGGGGTGCGGAAGGCGATCTTCCCAGTCCGATTCCTCCTCAGAAAAGGAGACCAGCGGGCGATCGTCGCGTCGTCGTCGTTTCCATTCATCCTGGGCCACGTTGGCGACGATGCGATACAGATAGGTGCTCAGCAGCGCTTCGCCGCGAAACGCGGGAAGCGCGCGATAGAGCCGTAGAAACACTTCCTGGGCCAGATCGTCGACGTGCTCGCGGCTGCCGGTAAGCCGGATGAGGGTGCTGAAGACCATCGTCTGATGGTCTCGGACGATCTGCTCGAAGCTGGTGTCGGCGGCGTGCAAAGAGGGTCAGACTAAAAATCCAGCAGAAAGTTTCACGCCGGCTTTGAAACTCTCGCCGGGGATCACAGTCTAAGCCGGGCAGAAAGGAAGGTAAAGCTTATGCACTTTGACGTATGGGCGGTGCCGATCGGAGCATTTGCGGTGGCCATAGTGGCCATCATTTCTAGCGTAGTGGGGGAAGGGAATAGGCAGAGGCTGACAGCCGAGCAGCGGATGGCGATGGTTGCCCGCGGAATGCCCGCTGACGACATTGACAAGTTGTTAACCAAGGCGATCGTCGACAGTAGGCCGGTCAAAGACCCGATGCAGAGTCTGGCCAACGCCCGCCGGACGGCGGTCGTGCTGATTTCGAGTGGTATCGGATTGGCGCTGTTTTTCATCCTGCTCGCGTTCATTTTGAGTGAGCGTGATGTGCTGGCCGGCGCCGCGGTCGGCCTGATGCCGCTGGCGGTGGGCATTGGCTTTGTGATTGACTACCACCTGCAGAAGCGCGACTTGTCGCGCTTCGGGTTGGAAGTGGGCCCAGCCGATAACCGGCCGAATAACCCATTTTGATAACATCAGCCGATGGAAATGCTTAAGGATAAGGTCGTTATCGTGACCGGGGCGGCCGTCGGCATCGGCGCCGGAGTGGCGAAGCTATTTACCGAGCGCGGTGCCCATGTATTTTTAGCCGACCTCGACGGAGAGGGAGTTAGAAAAACAGCAGCCACTCTTCAAGCGGACGGCGGCTCTGCCTTTGCCTTTGAAGCCAACGCCGGTAGTCGCGATGCCATGGCGAACGTGGTAGAGGATGCGATAAGGCGCTTTGGCCGCATCGACGTCTTGATCAACAACGCCGGAATTTATCCCCGGCATCCCTTCCTCGAAATGACAGAAGAGCAGTGGGACACCATGCAGAACATCAATATGAAGAGTGTCTTCCACTGCACCAAGCTCGTCATGCCCCACATGGTTCGGCAGCGGTCGGGCGCGGTGGTCAATATCGCGTCGGTCACCTTCTTCACCGGTTTGCAGCACCTGACTCACTACATTGCCTCCAAGGGAGCCATCATCGGCTTTACCCGCGGCCTGGCAAGAGAGATGGGAGAACACAACGTTCGCATCAACTGCATTACCCCAGGAGCAATCGAAACCGAAGGAGAACGCAAGCTTCTCACCAAGCAGGACACGGATCGGTTTATGGCACAGCAGAGCCTCAAGCGCCGCATAACCCCATTGGACGTAGCCCGCGTCTGCTTGTTTTTATCAAGCGAGCTGAGCGATGCCATGACCGGCCAAACTCTCAACGTAGACGGAGGCTGGATTATGTATTGAGCAACGGCCACAAGTATTGATAGCTGATATTGAGCGCTTGCTTCCGCTTCTCCAGATTCTCTTCAAACTCTCGGTCTTCGACTTCCACGCAGACCGGTCCGTCATAACCAGAATTCCCCAGCGCCCTAAGAAACGCCCCCCAGTCGATATCCCCACGTCCCGGCAGCTTCGGGCTATGGAACTGCAATGGGTAAGCTAGGATGCCAACTTGGTCCAACCGCTGCCGGTCGAGCGCTACATCCTTCAGATGAACCCGGAATATGCGAGAGGCAAATTCCTTCATCGGAGCGAGATAGTCCATTTGCTGCCAAACCATGTGTGACGGATCGTAGTTAAGCCCGAAATGGGAGCTGGGGATATCGTCAAACATGCGCCGCCAAATCGCGGGACTCACGGCCAGGTTCTTGCCCCCGGGCCACTCGTCACTGGTAAAAAGCATGGGGCAATTTTCAATGGCGATGCGAACGTTCTGGTCCTCCGCATAGGAGACCAGGTCCTTCCACACAGCGAGGAACCTGGGCCAGTTCTCTTCGACAGACCGGGTCCAGTCGCGTCCCACGAATGTGCTCACGGTCGCGAGTCCAAGCATCTTTGCGGCGGCCACCAAACGTCTTAGGTGCAAATCGGCAACTCTTGCTTCTTCCTGATCCGGCGAAAGCAGATTCGGATAATACCCCAGGCCGCTGATCTCCATGCCGTTAGCTTTGGCAAGATCTGACACCCGGGAAGCGTTGAAATTGGAAACGTCGATGTGGGTAACCCCCGCGTATCGGCGATCCGCCTTGCCTGGCGGCCAGCACATCAACTCAACACACGTATAACCGATACTGTTGCCCAGTGCGAAGACTTCTTCCAGTGAAAGCTCGGGGACGATGGCGCTCATAAAGCCGAGTTGCATGATTGTTGATTTTACTGCGATACAATTCTCCAAATCCTTTGACCACGGAATCAGGAAATATGAAGATCGCTGGAATCGCGTTATCCGTGTTCCTGCTTCTCGCTTCGGCGATTCCAGGTTCGCCCCAGGCCACAGAGACCATAACGCCTCTCCTGCTCGCGGTGCAGGATGCGCCCATCCCTTTCACCGGCTCCGACGGCCGGATGCACCTGGTTTATGAACTGGGAATGACCAACTTCTCGAGTGCCGCGATTGTGGTCGAAAAGGTCGAAGTGATTGGTGACGGGATCACTCTTGAAACACTCGATACCGCGACGGTTGCGGAACGTCTGCAACCCGCCGGGCAGCGCGAATCGGCGGGTACGCTTGCCGGCAGCGCGCACGCCAATCTCTTTCTTCACCTTGTCCTTGCGCCGGGAGCCAAAGTTCCCTCTGAGCTATCGCATCGCCTTGCGCTCCGGGTGAGCGCCGCCCCTCCGGGTCATCAGGAGCTCAACGAAACCGGAGGCATGATCGCAGTCGACCGGCAACCCGTTGCGCTCATAAGTCCGCCACTCCGTGGCGAGGGCTACATCTCGGCGGATTCCTGCTGTGATTCCACCCGGCATATGCGTGCAGCTCTGCCCGTAAACGGCCGCGTGTGGATAGCCCAACGTTACGCCGTGGACTGGGAGCAAATGAATGCCGGCGGCCGGATCTACACCGGTCCGCGTGACAAGCTTGAGAGTTACGCGATCTTTGGCCAGCCCGTTCTAGCGGTTGCCAACGCACTTGTCGTCACCGTGATTGACGGGCAGCCTGAGCAAACTCCCGGTGCTTACCCCACAAACATTCCGATCGAAGAGGCGGACGGCAACTCTGTAATTCTCGATCTGGGGAACCGGCGCTATGCTCTCTATGCCCACATGCAGCCAGGGAGCATCAAAGTTCACCGCGGGGAACATGTCCATCCCGGTCAAGTAATCGGCTTGGTAGGAGACACCGGCAACTCGATCGTGCCGCATCTGCATTTTCAGGTGACCGATGGGCCCACGTCTCTCGCATCCAACGGGCTTCCTTACGAGATCAGCGAGTTCGAGGTGACCGGCAAAACGCCAGGCACGAAGGCCTTCGATGAAGCGGAGACGAACGGTACGCCGCTTCCGGTTACCCCATTCAACCCGGTGCAAGCCGTCAACCGATCCATGCCACTCGACCAACTCATCGTCTCCTTTCCCACGCACTGACCAATTCTGGCCGGGTGCCCCACACCCCCGAATTTCCTGTGGAATTTCGTGGGCTTCGCCGACCCACCCACGTCGCGCGATAACAAATGATCGGGTGCCCCATCCTTCGCGCTCTTGCGAAGGGTGGGAAAGACGAATTTGCGGTGGAAGGGCACCGGGTGCAGAACAGTGGCATCCCACCCTTCGCGAAGAGCGCGAAGGATGGGGCACCCGATCATTTGTTATCGCGCAAATGAAGTGTTTCTCCTCAGGAAGGCGCACACGCGGTCGTGTCCAGAGTCGCCGCTCTTCCCCACAAGCCTGTAGCGGACCTCACCGATCCTGCAGTTCAGCCGCGAGACTCCCGCCAAAGTCGGTAGCTGGCCCACGCCGCAAGCGTACAAACGTCGCGAATCTCACCCTCTCTCAGCTTGTGCTCGAAGGCGGCAATGGGCATCCGCACGATCTCCATATCAGACTCTTCCGGGTCACGCTGATGGCCGCCCGGAACCAGCTCTTCGGCGACAAAAACATGCTGCCGTTGGCGAGTGAAGCCGTAGGCGATCCACATCCAGGGCAGCTCCGTCATTCGCCCGGCGGTGAGGCCGGTCTCCTCGCGCAGTTCGCCACGGGCCAACTCCTCGGGATCGACATTGTCTTGCTCCCATCCGCCCTGGGGTAGCTCGAGCGCCCGTTCCCCGATGGTGTAACGAAACTGCTCCACCAACCAGATGTGATCGCCGTCAATGGGTACGATCACTGCGCAATCCAGCTTATCCACCACGCTATAAATACCCTCTGTACCGTTGCTGCGCTGAATGGCGTCTTCGCGCAAGCTTAGCCAGGGGTTTCGATAGATCTCGCGAGTAGAAAGAGTGCGAATAGCCATGCCCTAGGATGGCAGGACGAATGGTACGAAGCAAATATTACCCGCGCACAACTCCGTCCGGGTGCCCCATGTTCGCACCAGCGTTGCCCGGATTTCCTACTACGCAGTACAAGCCACGACCACGCATGCGGCTTTCTCTGAAAGAAAGCCGCATGAAGTTGCTCAACGCCACCAACCTCGACAGGAAATCCGGGATACGTGGGCCGAAAACGATGGGGCGAAGCCCTTACAAATGCTTTCCGTCCCCTATTCCACGTCGCGCCGGCTCAAGCTGCGCAAATAACCATCCAGGTGTTTGCCGACCGTAAACAGCGCTTCCCGCGTCTTTTCCAATCGTGAAAACATAATCGCTCCCTCCAGGCTGGAGATAACGATCGTCGCCACGCCAACCGGATCCACATCCTTGCGCAACTCTCGAGCCCGCTGCCCCTGGCGCACGATTTCGGCAATCATCGACCGCCACTCATCGAGTGCTCCACGAGCTTTCTCGCGCAGCACCGGGTTCCCATCGTCATTCTCGATCGCTGTGTTGAGCAACGGACAACCTCCAGGCAAGGCCTGCTGCGGCGGCTCAACAAAATTTCTCACCAGCAGCAAAAGCTTCTCCAGAGACGTCGTGCAATCCTTGAGACCGCGTCGGCGTGGTTCCGTGACTGTCTCCCAAGCGTAGTCGAACGCGGCGGCAGCGAGATCTTCCTTGCTTTCGAAATGGCGATAGAGCCCGCCCTTCTCCAGGCCCGTCGCGGCCATTAGCGCAGACATGGAGGTGCCCGAGTAGCCGTGCCTGTTGAACACAACGGCAGATTGCTCCACAATGCGACGGCGGGTAGCGTTTCCCCGCGTAGATTTCGTTGCCATTTTATTGCGACCGATCGGTCTCAGTATACATCTGAGTTCTATCCACCCAGGAGCGAACTTGGCCACAGCGACCGCGGAACTCAAGCCCACACCCGTCGCAACCCGCGCTGGGCAGGTGAATCCGTGGGCGGTAGCACTGACCGTCACGCTGGCAACGTTCATGGAACTGCTGGATACCTCAATTGCCAACGTATCCCTTCCGCACATTGCCGGCGGCCTGGGGCGCAGCTTCGATGAAACCACCTGGGTTCTGACCTCGTACCTGGTAGCGAACGCCGTAGTTCTACCGATGAGCGCCTGGCTAAGCCGGGCGTTAGGACGCAAGCGTTACTACATGATCAGTGTGGGGTTGTTTACCGCAACCTCTTTCTTATGCGGTATAGCCCCCAGCCTGAACTTCCTGGTCATTTTTCGCGTGCTGCAGGGGATTGGCGGCGGCGGCCTGGCTCCGGTAGAGCAGGCCATCCTGGTCGATACCTTCCCCGCGAACAAAAGGGCCGCAGCCTTCGCACTTTACAGCGTAGCCATTGTGACAGCGCCCGCGATCGGTCCTCCATTAGGTGGCTGGATTACCGACAGCTTCTCCTGGCGCTGGGTTTTCTTTATCAATGTGCCCATCGGGCTGATCTCACTATTCCTGAGCAACCGGCTGGTAAGCGACCCGCCCGCGTTTAAGGCGGAGGTAGCGGAAGCCAAACGGCTCGGTAAGCTGCGCATTGACTACATCGGCATTACGCTGATCGCGCTGGGCTTTGCCTTTTTGGAATTTGTACTCGATCGTGGTCAGATCGACGACTGGTTTGGCAGCAGGTTGATCACGGCGATGTTTGTCGCCGCCATGGTTTGCCTGGTATTAGCAGTGTGGTGGGAACTCCGCGTACCCGATCCCGTCGTAGAGCTCGGCCTGCTACGAGAAAGAAATTTCGCCTTCGCCAGTATCTTCTACTTCCTCTTCGGATTTGTGCTCTTTGGCAGCACCACGATGATTCCGGAAATACTCCAGAGCCTCTACGGTTACACAGCCACAGACGCGGGTCTGGTATTAGGGCCGGGAGCAGCAGTGATCACCGTGCTCGCGCCCATCGTCGCCATGCTGACGCAGAAGGGCAAAGTGAGTCCGAAATGGCTCATCGCCTTCAGCTTCGCGGTAGTTTCCGTATCGATGCTGTACTACAGTTCGTTTAACCTGCAGACAAATTACACTCACTACGCGCTGGCCCGCGCACTCCAGGGATTCGGTTATGCGTTCCTGTTCGTCCCCGTCAGCGTGCTTGCTTATTCTTACCTGCCCCCGGGAAAGAACAACAAAGGCTCGAGCCTGACCAATCTTGCCCGCAACTGGGGCGGAAGCTTTGGCGTCGCCTTCATCACCACCGTGCACGAGCGGCGCACTGACTTGCATACCGACAGGCTGGCGCAAAGTGCGGATTTCAGCTCACCGTTGTTTCAATCGCGCATTAGTTCGCTAACCAAAACCTTCGAGCACTTGGGCCTTTCTCACTACGACGCCGCCCAACACGCCCAGGGCATGCTCTACAACCAGCTCAACCAGCAAGCCAGCCTGATCGGGTTTATGGATTGCTTTCGCATGATGGCCATCGTGGCCCTGATCGGCATCCCACTGGCCCTCGCCACAAAAAGCTTCCGGCCCGGCGGCGAAGCCTCAGGCGGTCACTGACGCTGTCCAGCTCCGCACCGGGATTTCTTCCACCCGGCGATAGACCGGCAGCCCGCGCTGGTAGGCAAGTCGCACGTCTTCGTCCGCGCCTTTGGATGCCCCTTCAGTGCGAAACACTGCGTCGCAGCGGTCGATGAGCCGGCTTGCCACCGGGTACAGGTACTGCTCCGCGATGGGATCTCCCAGAGAAGTCGATCCTGCCTGCTTCATGATGGGCAGCGCGACCCATTCCCCAATCATGGGAATATGTCCCGCTTGGTAAATAGGCAACGCGAAAGACTCCAGCCGGTCGAGATTTTTCGCAATCAGCGTGGGATCATCGTTTGTGCCGGAGCGATACGGTCCGGCAATAAGGATGATGAGCGGTTTGTTGTCGTTCATTATTTGCTCCTGCCGCTCATCATAGCGAAACATGAATTAACATGCAACTTCGTGCACATTCGTGCAAGTTCTCAGATCGTGCGATAGTGTCTTTGTGCTCACCAGTCAGCGCAAACAAAAAATCCTCGACCTCCTGCGCCGGGACGGGCAGGTAATAGCGAAAGATCTGAGCCAGGAACTCAGTCTGTCAGAAGACACCATCCGGCGTGATTTGCGAGAGCTTGCAGCAGAAGGCTTGCTGCAGCGGGTACACGGAGGGGCGCTTCCCGCATCACCGGCTATCGGTGACTACGCTGCCCGGCTCCACGTCGCCACAGATGAGAAAAATATGATTGGCAAAGCGGCGGCCGGAATGGTCCAACCCAATCAGGTCGTAATTCTTGACGGGGGAACGACCGCGGTACAAATGGCACGAAATCTTCCGCTGGAGCTGAAGGCCACCGTGGTAACTCACAGCCCGAGCATCGCGCTCGAACTGCTGCAGCATCGCAATATTGAAGTGATCCTGATCGGCGGCAAGCTATTCAAGCATTCCGTTGTTTCGGTCGGGGCGCCCGCGATTGAGGCCATCAGCCGCATCCACGCCGACACCTACTTCATGGGCGTGACCGGCATCCACCCAAAATTTGGCTTGACCACGGGAGACTTTGAAGAGGCGCACGTAAAAAGAGCGTTAAGCGCGAGCGCGGCAGAGACGATCGTCCTGGGTTCTTCTGAAAAGCTGAACGCAGTTTCGCCCTACGTGATTGCCCCGATCTCCGAGATCACGGGCATGATCGTTGCCGCCGACACAAAATCCAAACTGCTGGCGCCCTACGCGAAGCTGGGAATCACCATTACCAAAGCGTTGTAAGGGGCTCGCGATGCCGAGCCCCTCAGGGTTTTAGATTTGCGCAGTGCCTCCGTCCACGAACAGCTCGACTCCATTTACGAAGCTTGAATCGTTCGAGGCCAGAAACAGTGCCACGGTAGCGATCTCTTCCGGCCGCCCGATCTCACCGCGCGGAATCTGCGACTTGAAGAACTCTTTCGCATCAGGACCCAGGGGATCCAGAATCGGCGTGTCGATCGTGCCCGGGCTGAGCACGTTGACCCGTATTTTCCGCTCCTTCAGTTCCAGCAGCCAAGTCCGGGCAAACGACCGCACTGCCGCTTTGCTCGCGCTGTAAACCCCAAATGCCGGAAAGCCCTTGATGCTGGCGATCGACCCGTTCATAAAGATTGATCCGCCATCATTGAAAAGCGGCAGCGCCTTCTGCACCGTAAACAGCGTGCCCCGCACATTCAGATCGAAAGTCTTATCGAAATGCTCCGGGGTAACATCTTCGAGCTTGACCAGTTCGCCCATTCCGGCGCTGGCAAACAGCACATCGATCTTTCCCTTGGTCTTCTTCACCGTGTCGTAGAGCCGGTCCAGATCGTCTAGGTTCGAAGCGTCGCCCTGCACGCCGGTTACATTTCTCCCAATCGCTTTGACCGCCTCATCCAGCTTGTCCTTCCGCCGGCCGGTGATAAAAACGTACGCGCCCTCTTGCACAAACAACTTTGCCGAGGCCAGTGCCATACCAGAAGTGGCCGCCGTAATGACGGCCACCTTTCCATCCAGTTTTCCCATTGAAAGCTCCTGCAGCTTTGGTTAGCGGAGACCGCCGCCGGTAAGAATCAGTTCGCCGGTAAGCCACTTCGCGTCATCGGAAGCGAGGAACACGGCGACCGAAGCGATGTCATCAGGTTGACCCAGCCGGCCGAGTGGTGTCTGGGCGACCGTTGACGTTTCGAAATCCGAGCCGAGCACGCCGGCGGTCTGTGTGCCTTCGGTTTCGACCATCCCGGGGTTAATCGAGTTGACGCGAATCTTCTTCGCCCCGAGCTCCCGCGCCAGCACCCCGGTGATCGCATCGACAGCGCCCTTGGTTCCGGTGTAGATGGAAGAGGCAGGAGGAGTGATGCGGCTCACGACCGATCCGATATTGATAATGCTGCCGCCCTCGCCGATGTGCTTGAGCGCTGCCTGGGTGGTCAGCAACAAGCCCAGCACATTAATGTTGAACATCCTGTGAAACTGCTCTTCCGTGATGGCGTCGATTGGGCCGAACTCGTAAACTCCAGAGTTGTTAACCAGGATGTCGAGCCGGCCGTAATTCTTGATCGCGGCGTCGATAATCCCCTGGACCTCGCCAGCCTTGGAAACGTCACCGCCAACCGCGACGGCCTTGCCGCCGGCAGCCTTGATGGAGTCGACCACCGCGGTCGCGCCAGCTTTGCTGGATGCGTAATTAACCACTATAGACGCGCCTTCCGCGGCCAGCGATTTGGCGATAGCGGCTCCAATGCCTTTGGAGGCGCCTGTTACCACTGCCACCTTACCTTTGAGTTTGCTCATATTAAATTTCCTCTGCGCCGGGGTTCCTGACCCATAGCTGCAGGTTAAGATGGGCAAGCGCGCGAAGAGGATTCAATAGTTCGTAAGTTGTGCACTATTGAACAAAGCCTTCTGTGAAGGTAACATGAAAAGCATGAGGCCCCTCTTCCATCCGTCGATTGAAGACGTTACGGTGGAAGCCATTCTGCATGCGCTCTCTGATCCCGTGCGGGTAGCCATCTTTGCCGACATTGCCGGCTCGAACTGTTCCCAATCCTGTTCTGATTTTCTCCACGTCAGCGAAAAGGCCATTCCCAAATCAACCCTCTCGCAGCACTTTAAGGCGCTCAGGGAAGCAGGCTTAATCCGCGGCGAGCGTCATGGTGTGGAGATGCGCAACACCTCTCGTTGCGCGGAGATAGACCAGCGCTTTCCGGGTCTGATCCCGGCCATCGTGAACGCCCACAAAATTCAGTTGGCCAGTCAAAGCGGCAAGCGGAAGCCGCGCAAGCGCTAATTCAACTCCCTGATCCAGATGTTGCGGAAGCTGATCGGTTCGCTCTTATCCCCGTGCGCCTGCAGCTTGATGGGAGCGCTCGTATACGCCTTATAAAACGGCTTGCCGATATACAGCGTCTGCCCCTTCAACTCGAAGTGATTTTCCACCACCACCCCGTTAAAGAACACCGTCGCATACGCCGGAGTCTTCAGCGATCCGTCGTCGTTGAAGGTGGGTGCGGTCCACACGATATCGTAGGTCTGCCACTCGCCCGGTTTGCGCGTCGGGTTGGCTAGCGGGATAGCTTGCTTGTAGAGGCTGCCGGCCATGCCGTTGACATAAGTCTTGTTCTCGTAGGAATCCAGAACCTGCAATTCGTAACCGTCGTCGCCCGGACCGGTAGAGGCGAGAAAAACGCCGCTATTGCCGCGCGCCTGGCTGGTGCCGGTAATGGTGGTAGGAACCTTCCACTCGATATGGAGCTGGTAGTTCTTGAAGCTTCGCTTGGTTTCGATGTTTCCGCCGGACTTGTTCACGGTCATCACGCCGTTGGCAACATCCCATTTGGCCGGTGACTTGTCCTTGTTGGTCACCCATTCGTCCAGGTTTTTGCCGTCAAACAGCACGATCGCATCCGAGGGAGCCGCCCCACACGTCGCGCCCGGGCTCACAACCTTGGGAACCGGTTCCCAAATTTCAGTATCTTCAGGTTTTGGTTTATCCGCCGATTGGGCGAAAACAGGAACAGCCACGGCCAGCAAAGCCGCAGACGCGAGAAGCCTGGAAAACGGAAAGCGAATCATTAGAAGAAAATACACCTAACCGGTCCGCTCTGGCCAAGGCTTTACAGGTAGGGAGCGGGATACTTCTGAAACCCGGCAACCGCCATTCCTCGTTGTGCCTCCGGGTTCTTCATAAATGTCTCCCACACAAAGCTGCTGCGCGCATTTTCCGCCATCAGCATCGTGATTCCGGTGTCAATGCCAACCACATCGTGGTCGTACCAGTTCGTCAACGGATTGAAGGCATCGACGAAGCCGTAGCGGCACCAGGCCTGCGGATATTTGGCGCGCATGTTCTTCAGCACGCGCATCGTGGCGGCTGGCTGAAAGGGAACTGAGCCTCCAGCGGCCGCCGGAACCACCGTCCCATCGATCGGCCCCATGGCCGGAGGTCCCCCCCAGATCACATAACCTTTTTCCGAGTCCGAAGCCGTGATCCCCCAAAGATCATCCGTGTAATCGGGAAACTTGGCGCCCAGCTCCAGGCAAAAGCGCCGGTGCACATCGGTCGCGATCTCTGAGTTCAGGAAGTAGTCGGCAAACTTGTCGCGCTTGCCGCGAAAGTCGAACCAGGCCTGCGAGTACTGATGAACAAACAGCGGCGCAAACGAACCGATGTAGCTTTCGCCGTCATATTCGAAGGTGATTCGCTTCCATGCCAGCCAAGCCGAGGGGTGCAGGGGATGAGACCCCGAACCCATCCCCAGCAGGTAAATCATCATCAATTCGCTATAGAAGTCCCACTTGTAAGGCAGAAACCCGAATTCCGGAGTCCAGCCCTGCGGCAGCAGCGCCGTATCTTCTGAGAGCCAGGTCCAGTCCACGCGGTCGAAAATGTCGCGCGCCAGCCGGATGATCTCGTGATCCTCGAAGTACTGGCGGCAGGTAAGAATACCGCAGAGCAGGATCGCTGTATCCACCGACGAAACTTCAGAGTCCCACACTCTTTCCCCGGTCTCGATGTTGGCAAAGTGATAGAAAAAACCACGATGTGTGGGCAGTGCCCGCCAAAGAAACGTGAGCGTCGCCAGCACCCGCTGCCGGGCTTCTTCGTGGGGGATAAAGCCGCGCTTGTCCGCGATGCAGATCGAAGTCAGCCCAAAGCCCGTGGACGCTACACTGGCTACGATGCTGGTATCCGTCGTGCGCACATTGGCGCGGTCTTTAATCAGCCCGGTCTGCCCACTGGCCTGTTCCCAGAAGAACAGGAAGTTGGCGCGCTCCAGGTCGTCCAGGAACTTCTCATCGTCGGCCGAGAACGTTGCTGCCTTATCCGCCGGCGTGGGCGTCGTCTGTGTCCGCGCTCCCAAGCCGGTCCACGAGGCGAGCGGCAGACCCAGGGAAACCCCTGCCATTTGCCGTAGCAACTGCCGCCGGGATCTACAATGCTTGCGCGGGGGAATCATGGTCACTTGAGCTAGGCCTGCTTTCGTCTTGCGGGCGACAAGGAAATCGGATTAATTGAATAATAGATGCACGGACGATGGCGTGGCGTCCAGCTGGGGCTGCATGACGGAAAAGAAAGCTATCTGGACAATCCTTGCAATCCTCGCAGCGTTGGTCGTGGCTCTCGTGCTGTTGTTGCGAGCCCATCGGGTGCGGGAGATTGCCGATCGCCTATCAGTCCCCATTGAAGGCGCAGTCGTGCAGCGCGATGCCGACCCCAAGAATGAGCTGCCCATCCCCGATGTCGTCATCACCGCAACCGATGGCACCCGCAGTGCTGCCACCCGTTCCGATGCTTCGGGCTATTTCAAGCTCGTGCTGCACAAGCGGGTCTTAACCGACCAGCCGATCACCGTCACCTTTCACCATCCGCGCTACGAGCCCTTCACCCTGGTCGTACCAACTGGGAGGTTTGAGACCCCGAGCCAGCTTTATGTTGCCGCCATGACACCGCTCGTACCCATCGCTGCCAAAGCTCCAACTCGAACGGCGGCAACGCCGGTCTCAAATATTCGCGTGCGCTACACGATCAACACCCGTGCCCAGACCAATGTCGGCAGTGCAGTTCGCACCTTTCAGGTGGTCAACAAGGGAAACATCCCTTGCGATCACAAATCCCCTTGCTCTCCTGATGGGAAATGGAAGGCAGCCTCTGAGACCGTGAAGCTCGATGCCGGGGCTGACAATTCCTTCGGAAACATAAGCGCCTCCTGTATTGCCGGGCCATGCCCCTTCACCAAGATTGACTCCAGTGGCTTTATCCACGGTGGGCGCAACATCAGTGTGACGGCGTTGAACTGGTCAGACACGGCTACCTTCCTGATGGAGGCTGAGGTCTATCACACCGCCATCAACTCTGAGGTGCGCGAGTTATACCCTGTAATTTTTGGCCAGACGCTCAACTTCACGCTGCCGCCGACCCAGGAAGGGGTAAGTCTCGAGGCTGAGGTCGACGGGGCGCCCATGGTCTTCCCTCTGGGTCCCAATCCCTCATTGAGCTGGGCCACCTGCAATGTTCGAACCGGTCAGGAAGAAGCCCAGACCACCGTCTACCGCTGTGAGCTAAAGCCAGGCTATCGCTTCTGAGCAAGCTAAAGGTAGTTTTGGGCTCTGTCCCCTAACCAATGCCGGGTGCCCCACATCTCGCTCGTTTTTCGCGAGATGTGGGATACCGCAGGTCTCAGCCTCAAGCCTGTGGAGGGTCCCACGGCCTTCTGTTCCCGCTATTTCCGTATGCGAGAGCGATCCAACCGCGCCGACTCCGCATCCGCCTGCGCAATATTCTTTTCAATCTCAGAATTCATCTCTCCCCCAATAAGAATCGCCCCATTGCTGGCATAGAGCCACAGCAGCAGCATCACCACCCCATTCAGGTGGCCATAGCTACGGGAGTAGTTGTTGACATGCCCGAAGTAGAGTCGGGTAGCGAACGTTGCGCTGATCCACAGCACCACCGCACAAAGTGCGCCGGGGGTGCTCCATCGCCACTCACAATCGCGAAGATTGGGAGCGTATCGATATAACACTGCAAACGACAAGGAGAGCGATCCAGCCAGCACCAGCCATTCCAAGACGCGAAGTGCCATCGCGCCTCCATGAAAACGAGTCTGCAGATAAGCGCTGCAGAAGATCAGAAACACTGCCAAAGAACCAACCAACCCCAGGAAAAATGTCAGGCCGCCAACCGTAAGCGACAACTCCCGCCACGAGCGATGCTCGGTGACTTCGTAAGCCTTGTTGAGCCCGTAGACCATCGCCCAGGTCCCATTGAGAGCTGCCCATAATGCTCCAACACAAACCGAGATAAGGGGCACCGTCGAATGCGTGTGGTCGTTGAGTTCATTCATGATGTCTTGAAAGAGCTTTGCCGCCTGATAGGGGAGCACCTCGCGGGTCAAATCCTGGAGCGCATTCTTCATCTGATCGCCCAGGTGAGGTACGCGCGTGCTGATCGCAAAAAAGATAAGCAGAGAAGGAAAAATAGCCAGGAAGTGGTAAAAAGCCATGCGGCCGCCTTGCCCAAACACCTCGTCATGCCAGCACTCACGTGCCGTTCGACGGAGCAGCTCCGGGAACGACAACCCCCCAAGTGTCCACAGATTGAGCATGCGCTTCCGCATCAACATTCGGTAGATTGTACTGCTCTCTGGCCCTTAACCGGCGCGAGTGGTACACCGTATGGATGCGCCTTTTCAAATCCATCGCTGCTGTCGTTCTCATCATCACCCTGGAGGCGGTCGCGCAGCAAAGCCCTTCGTCCACGGCATGGAAATCCGGTCACTTTGTAATGGACACCGCCGGCCTGGTAAGCCGCTCCGATATCGTGCTCGCGCAGCCCAATCCTCTGCCCGAGGAAGCAATGCCTCTGGGCAACGGACGGCTCGGCGTTGCCGCCTGGTCAGCCGGCGGCTTCACCGCCCAGCTAAACCGCGCAGACACCCTGCCCCACCGCGACTCGCCCGGCCAACTGATCATCCCCAGCCTCGCCGCTCTTGTTTCCGCCCAGGATTTCAAAGGCCGTCTCGATCTCTACAACGGAACCCTGGTTGAACACGGTGGAGGCCTCACCGTCACCGCCTATGTCCAGGTATCGACGGATACCTTCGTCGTCGATGTAACCGGTGCCGATCCCAACGCGACCCAGACTGCCGAACTCCGCCTCTGGCCCCCGCGCACGCCGCAAGCCACAGCATCCGGCACAACCGGCATGCTCGCCCAAACCTGGGTCGATCGTTACGGTCCGGGATCGTCCGGGGAGACCTTCGGCGCCCTGGCCGCCGTGACGGCAACCGGCCGCGACGTTTCTGCCGCCGTGACCAACTCCCGCGCCGTCACTGTTACTTTTAAGCCCGCCCCGGACGGCCACTTCCGGGTAATCGTTGCTTGTCCGCACTACAACGGCACAGGGTCATCAGAGGCCAGCCTGGGGCGCGCATTGGCGAACGGCGGCCCGGACGAGCACGTTGCCTGGTGGCACACGTTTTGGCAGCGTGCAGGGCTCATCAAGATCACCTCCACGGATGGTTCTGGCGAGTACATGGAGAACCTGCGTAACCTCTACCTCTACACCGCCGCAGCTGAAAACGGAGACCGCTTTCCTGGTTCCCAGGCCGGTATCGCCGACCTTTTCTCCGCGGTCGAGGATCTTCACCGCTGGGATCCTGCCGCCTTCTGGCACTGGAATCTTCGTATGCAGGTAGCTGCCAATCTCGATGCGGGTGTACCGGAGCTGAACGCCCCATACTTCCGTCTGTACCGCGAAAATCTGGCCAGCATCAAAGACTGGACCAAGAAGCACATGGCCGGCCGTCCCGGTATCTGTGTCCCCGAAACCATGCGCTTTAACGGTGCCGGCATTGAGTACGAAGGCGATTGGGAGACCCCTGCCACCGGTCTTAACTGCGCTGCCGACTCCCGGCCTTATTACAACGCCCGCACCATTTCGACCGGCGCCGAAATCTCGCTCTGGGTCTGGCGCCAATACCTTGCCACTGGAGATCACGCCTTCCTCGTCCGCAATTATCCCCTCATGGCAGAAAGCGCGCGCTTCCTGCTGGCCTACGAAACCCGCGGCGATGACGGAAAAATGCACACTCAGCCCTCGAATGCGCACGAGCAGGAGTGGGATACGACTGATCCCACCACCGACCTCTCTGCCAGGTCGGCTCTCTTTCCCGCCGTGATTCAGGCAGCCACGTTGCTGCGCACCGATAGCACGCTGGTGCAACAACTCAGGGCGGAACTGACCCAAATCCCGCCCTTACCTCAAGCCGCGAAAGCAACCGTCACCGGCACAAAACAACCGGTCATTGCCGAGTCCTACGATCCGGCAGCGCAGCAACACAACGAAGAAAACATCGGCCTCGAACCCGTTTGGCCTTACAACCTGATCGGCGACGATTCTCCCCAGTTGGCCCTTGCCAGGGCTACCTACGACACTCGCCCTTACCCCGTTCACCAGGACTGGAGTTTCGATCCCGTGCAGGCCGCGCGCCTTGGCCTGAGCGATGAAGTGAGATCGACCCTGATTGCGTTGACTGTGAGGTATCAGAAATACATAAACGGCTTTGCCAATTGGGGTGGGCCTGCAGGCGAGTTTTACGTTGAGCAGGAGGGTGTTGTCGCGTTGGCCCTCGCCGAGGCCTTGGTCCAGGACTACGATGGCCTCATCCGCATAGCCCCTGCGGTGCCGCATGCCTGGGATTTTGAAGGCAGCGTGTGGGTGCGCAATCGTACCCGGGTCGACGTGCAGACCAGGGCAGGGGTGCCTGACACTGTTGTCATCGAAGCAGGAGCCACCGAAACCCTGGCCATCCGGAATCCCTGGCCAGGTAAGTCAGTCGAAGTCATCGCTGCGGACGGGCAGATCGTCCTGCGCAGCACAGGCCCTATCGTCAAGCTGCCCGTGCGCCAGGGCAAATCCTACCTGCTCCGCCCGGCCGGAAGTACAACCCAGGCATTCGCGCCGATTAGCGGGGAAGCATTGCTGCAGCCCAAAAAACTCGCGACCGTCCAGATTGGCAAATAGAGCAAACGACCTGCCGTTCTTTTTCCCGATACTCACACATGCTCGAAACCCCCCCGCGCAAGAACTCGGTCCCGGAAGGGCACGGCTTCAGCCGTGCCGTAAGTGATACTGCCGCACCCGGCTTTAGCCGCTGAGGTACGTTTTTTCGGCCCTCTTAATTCAGCAGGGGTCCCAGCAAACAAAATAATCCTTGACATGTGACATAGTGTTGTAGTCAAGTACAACACTAAGGGGACTCACATCCGCTAAAGGAAGAAATGACTCAACCGTACTTGTGGCAAAGACTGTTTGGTAAACCTGATGGACCCTGAGTGGAATGACGGCCAACCGATTTATCGCCAGCTTCGTGACCGGGTGGTGGCGATGATACTCGACGGAATTCTCAAAGAAGGCGACCCGCTGCCGTCGGTACGCAATGTCGCAGCGGAGTATCGAGTCAACCCACTCACGGTTCTGAAGGGTTATCAGCAACTGGTTGACGAGGGACTTGTGGAGACCAAACGAGGGCGAGGCATGTTCATCAATACCGGCGCACGCGATCTGTTATTGCAGGGCGAACGGCAAAAGTTTCTGGGCGAAGAATGGCCCAGAATCTACGCCACCATTCAGCGGCTCGGCCTGACCATGGAAGAACTACTGGCTTTGAGTAATGGAAAGAGAGAGCGCTGAAGATGGCATGCATAGAAGCGCACGGCCTGCGTAAAGCTTTCGGGGCGAAGATCGCGCTCGACGGCATTGATTTGCGGGTGGAAGAGGGCCGCATCCTTGGACTCATCGGGCCCAACGGCGCGGGCAAGACCACCGCCCTGAATGCGATCCTCGGCCTCACGCCTTACCAGGGACAACTGAAAGTTCTTGGCCGCGAGCCATGGAGCGACCGCGATCGGCTGATGTGCGACGTCTGCTTCATTTCCGATGTTGCCGTGTTACCGCGCTGGATCAAAGTCTCGCAGACTCTCGATTATGTCGCCGGTGTTCATCCCCGATTCGATCGTGCCAAAGCGGAAGGGTTTCTATCGAAAACCACCATCCACCGCACCAGTAAGGTGAGGGAATTGTCCAAGGGCATGGTGGCTCAGCTGCACCTCGCCCTGGTAATGGCCATCGATGCCAAATTGCTGGTGCTCGATGAGCCCACCCTCGGCCTCGACATCCTTTATCGCAAACAGTTTTACGATTCGTTGTTGAACGACTACTTCGATCGCAGCCGCACCATCCTCCTCACCACCCACCAGGTGGAAGAGATCGAGCATGTCCTCACCGACGTGGCGTTCATCAACCGCGGCCGCATCGTCTTCCATCGCAGCATAGAAGAAATGGAGTCCCGTTACCTGGAAGTCTCGGTACGCCCGGAGCAACTCGTGGCAGCGCGAGCGCTCAAGCCCATCTACGAACGCGAAGTCTTGGGTCGCAGCATCCTGTTGTTCGATCATGTGGATCGCCAGCAACTCGCCGCACTTGGCGAAGTACGCACGGCCGGTATTGCTGACTTATTCGTAGCTGTCATTAGCAACCAGGAAAGTAAAGGAGCGGCCCGATGAATATCCAAACCGACGCCGTCTCTTCTTTCGAAGGAAATGTAGCAGTGCCGGTGGTGATCCCCGCCAGCCGCCGTCTCTTCTGGTCGGTACGGCGCGAATTGTGGGAGAACCGTTCACTCTATCTTGCTCCCCTCGCGGTAGCAGCGCTGTTTCTGCTCGCATTTGTCATCGGCCATAATCCCCACTCACATGTGCACATAGGATTTCCGTCCAACTCCATGCACCCGCAGGGGCCGGAAGTGTTTGAGCAGCCGTACACCATCGCTGCCCTTCTCATCATGGGCACTACCTTTGTTGTCGCGGTGTTCTACTGCCTCGAAGCACTGCACGGCGAGCGCCGGGATCGCAGCATCTTGTTCTGGAAGTCCTTGCCGGTTTCCGATACGACGACTGTGCTCGCCAAAGCCAGTATTCCCATCCTGATTCTGCCCCTCATTACCTTCGCCGTCGTCCTCGTGACGCAAAGCATCATGCTGCTGATAAGCAGCGCAGTCATGCTGGCCCACGGCCAAAATGTTGTCGAGCTATGGAGTCATTTGCCCTTGTGGCAAATGTCACTGATGCTCTTCTTCCACATGCTGGCGATTCACGGGCTTTGGTATGCCCCGTTCTACGGCTGGCTGCTGTTGGTCTCAGCCTGGGCGCGGCGTGCCCCATTCCTGTGGGCCGTGTTGCCGCCAGTGGTCGTTGGCGTGGTCGAGAAGATTGCCTTCAACACGTCGCATTTCGCTGCCCTCGTCGGCTATCGCTTCGGTGGGAACTCAGAGGGGGTCAAGTTTACGGAGGGTCCTATGACGATGGGCGTACTGACAGCATCCGATGTAGTTCGATTCTTCACTGACCCAAGCTTGTGGACCGGCCTCGCACTCACCGCCGTATTTCTCGCCGCCGCAGTCCGCTTGCGCCGCTACCGGGAACCAATGTAATGGGCCACTTCTCGGAAGGAGGAACCGGATATGAGCACCCAACTGCAAACCGCATTTGCGATCCCTGGCACTCGGCGCGCGAAATATTCACCGCGGAAAATCGCTGACACCACCTTGAAAGCGGCTGCCGCCTTTTGGTTCATGGTCGTGGTCCTTGGGGAGCTGATATTCGCCACTACCGTTGCGTCTTTCTATGGGCTTACGGCTGCGCGAGGCAACTGGCAGCAGTGGAATAAATCCATGTCTCACGGCTATACGCCGGGACGCCCCATGGCCAACCTGGTAGTCGCCATTCATCTCGTCTCGGCGGTCATCATCCTGCTCAGCGGAGCGCTCCAACTCATTCCGGCCATTCGCCGTCGCGCGCCGCTTTTCCATCGCTGGAACGGCCGGGTCTATATGGTAACCGCGTGCACCGTTAGCTTGGCCGGCCTTTACATGCTCTGGTTCCGGGGCACCGTCGGCGACCTCTCGCAGCACCTCGGTCAGAGCCTTGACGCCGTCCTGATCATGCTTTGTTCCGTTCTCGCGTTGCGTTATGCATTGCTTCGTGACTTTAAAACCCATCGCCGCTGGGCCCTCCGGCTCTTCATGGTGGTGAGCGCATCTTTGTTTATCCGCGCCGGAATCTTTCTCTCCTTCGCCATCAATCGCGGCCCCTTCGGTTTCAATGCAGCTACGTTTAGCGGCCCTTTCCTCACCTTCATGTCTTTCGGCCAATACCTGGTTCCTCTCGCTGTCCTTGAAATCTATCTACGCACGCAGGACCGCGCCGGCGCATTCGGCCGCTTTGCTATGGCGGCTGGTCTTTTCGTACTGACTGTTGGGTTAGGTGCTGGCATCGTGGCCGTCACCATGGGCGCCTTTCTGCCCAACCTCAAGCGAGCTTACGACAGCCGCAAGTCCATCGCCGAAACACTCTCCGCGACAATCGCAACCAGCGGCATCGACCAGGCGGCTCAGCAATACCACCAGCTAAGGGCGGCAAGGGCCGCTAATTACAACCTGGATGAAGACGAGCTGAACGCTCTCGGCTATCAACTGGTGCAAGCCAACAAGCTCAACCAGGCCATCCGCATCTTTCAGCTCAACGTAGAAGCCTATCCAAACTCAAGCAACACTTACGACAGTCTCGCCGAGGGTTACATGGACGATGGCAACAAACCTCAGGCCATCGCCAACTATAAGAGATCGCTCCAGCTAAACCCTGCGAACAATAACGCAGTAAAGATGCTGCAGAAACTGAACAACCCCTGAGCGAGGGAACGCGGAAACGGGATTAAGAGTGTGGTGAGAAGTTGGTCTTCTGTGCCAATCCGCGGTGTAGCCCCGGACTTTAGTCCGGGGAAGCGGGTTTTTAAACCCGCGAGAACGCGCGGCGATACAAATTTCGGGGCTTTAGCCCTGGTCGCTGCTTCTCAAGCGGTTCGCGACTTCTTCCGCTGCCTGGCAGTCGCTGAGGGCGGGTGAGAACTGGGCTTTGTAGCAGGGCACGACTTTAGTCGGGCCGTAAACAAAACCGAAAGAGACTGGGCTTTAGCCCCTGCCGGTGAGTACGGCCTCTTACCTGCCGCGGGAAAGCTCTGGCTGTTGAAGTGAACGGGCTTTAGCCCCTGAGGGCACAGAACTCTCCCTCCCTCAGCAAGCTAAGAGTCACAAAAAATCCAGGAGGACACATGGAACCCGTCATTGATTTGAAGTGCTCACTACCCGCTAACAATATCTCGCTCTCGCCCACCGCCCTGATCTGGCAAGACGTGCTGGCACAGGCCATAACCGGCGAACTCCTAGCCGCGATGAATTACACCTCGCTATCAGAAATCTGTGACGATCCCGAAGAAGTAGCCGAAGCCCTTGAGCACGCGGCAGGCGAAAAGGGACATGCGGCTGCTTTCGCGAACGAGGGTCGAAAAATTGGCGTTGACGCCTCCAACAACGTCCACGCAAAACACTGGAAGCGGCTTCGCGAAGCCTTCCTGCGTTGCATTGCAGAACGCGATTTCACCGCCTGTCTGATCGTGCAGGAGATCATGCTGGAATCCTTCGCCGTGGCCAGCTACGCGCGGGTAGGAAAGGTCGCACCGGGCACTCTGGGCAAAACCTTTGCCGCTATCGCAGCCGAAGAAGAGGATCACATCGGCCACGCGATGGAGATTCTGAAAAAAGCACGAGCCCACGATGAGCAGAGCTTTGACGCCAAGCTACACCGCCTTCATCTGGAAGTGATGACCACGCTGGCCGAAATGCTAGCCAGGGATTGCCGCACCGGGCACTGCGAAGTATGCCACGGTAGCTGTGTCAAACCGGCCCTGCCTGACGTCAGCCTGAGCGCGGCAGAGTTGCGCGGTGCATCCCTGCATCAATACCTGAAAACGCTGGACAAGCTGGGTCTGCCGGGGGAGGTAACGCTGACATGGGTGGCTCAATTGCCGGTATAGCCGAAATAGATTTCGCCCTCATCGGTCATCAGGAAAGCTGGCGAGCAGCTGCGGACGTACTCGCGTTCCTGCGCGGGCCCACGCACACCCCGCTGCCGGAAGAGGAAGTACGCGACATCCTGCCGTGGATTCCGCCCCGCGCCGTTTGTCATGTCGAGATCGCCTCGACGCGTTCTGCGAAGGCACGTGGTATTTACATAGACTCCTTCATACCTCCTGACCGCCTCGGCGACGTTTCCATGCGCGACAACCTTGCTCGTGTACGGGGCGCGGCGGCCTGTGCCATCAAAGCAGGTGCGAAAATCGTGAGTCTCGGCGGTTTCAGCTCGATCCTCATCGAAGGCAATGTCGATCAGCTTCCGCAAAGACACGGTACCGTCTTCACCACAGGCAATACTCTGACCGTGAGTTTCATCCTCCAGGGCATCAGGAAGATGTGCTTACAGGAAGGAAGAGACCTCCGGCGATCGACCTTGCTTATCGTCGGAGCAACCGGAGATGTAGGCTCTGGCTGTGCCCGATGTCTTTCGCCCGGCGTGAAGAGTGTGCAGCTCTGCGCCCGCAACCTGGAGCGGTTGCGCAGGCTGGCTACCGAGTTGGCAGCCAACGGAGTGGAAGTCGAGATCGCAACCGATCCGCGGCAATTCACCGCACCCGCTGATGTTGTGATCTGTGCGGCAAGCCTGGCATCCCCCTCGCTCTTGTTAAGCGCCATCGCCCCCGAAGCAATCATCTGCGACGCGGGCTACCCCAAGAACCTTTCCCCCTCCGCGGCAATGCCTGACGCCAAAGTCTTCTTCGGAGGTTTGGGACAAGTCACCGGCACACTGCATTTCGTCCCGGATCTTCATGGAATCCTGAATCGGCATCCATTCGCCAATGTAGTTCACGGATGTTTGCTCGAAGGCATGGCTCTTGCTTTGGAGCGCCGCTTCGAGTCCTTCTCCCACGGGAGAGGACTGATCACACCGGGGCGAGTAGAGGAAATAGGACACATTGCTGCACGCCACGGAATCCGTCTCGCTCCGCTCTATAACGCGAATGGACCCCTCCAGGCTTCACCGGATTGCCAGTCGAGGCTCAGCGCCTGATTGTTGGTGGGCCGTTCCACCGAACAGACATTTTGGCTCTTGACTGTTGACTACATCGTGTAGTCAACTATGACAGTTAATGTAGTTCACTACAATGACCTACCCGAAATTATCCAAGCTCGAACTTCAGATCATGGAGATACTGTGGAACCGCGGCGCATGCTCCATTCGCGAGATTCAGGAAGCCTTTCCCGAGCCGAAGAGGCCGGCGTATACCACGGTGCAAACCACCGTCTATCGGCTTCTGGAAGGGAAAAAGGCAGTCAAGATCGTCAGGCGAATCGGCAATGCCAACATCTTTGATTCGGCGATCTCTCGCGACGACGCCGGACGGCGATTGATGGACGATGTGCTGGCGTTGTTTGGCGGACGGACTAAGCCCGTGATGGCGCACCTTGTTGAATCGGGCAAGCTCACGCTGGAAGACGTGAAGGAAGCCGAGAAGGCGATCCGGAAACTCGCCAAACCGAAGTCATCAGGAAAGGAGCGGCGCGAATGATGAGCGCACTTGAGAATCACCTGTGGCAATCAACCTTGTCTTGCTGCGTGGTGGCTGTGCTGACGCTGATGCTGCGAAGCAATCGTGCGTCGGTGCGGCACGGGCTTTGGCTTGCCGCGTCGGTGAAATTCCTTGTACCGTTTCCTTTGCTTGTGGGTCTCGCGGCCCAGTTGGCATGGCACAAGCCTCCTGCGGCGGTTCGACCGCAATTCTCAGTGGTCGAACAGATCACCCAGCCCTTCGCAACACCGCCTCCAGCACCGCTGTTGGTTTCCGTACCAACGACGCCGAGCCGGCTTCCCGCCATACTGTTCGGTGTGTGGCTGTGTGGATTTGCCGTGCAAGGTCTGGCGTGGCGGCATCGTTGGCGGCGGCTCCGTGAGGCCCTGCGAATGGCATGGCCTTTGTATCTGGGGCTGCCGATACCAGCGATGTGCACACCCTCGCGCTTGGAGCCTGGCGTATTTGGGATCTTCCGGCAAGTCCTTATCCTCCCGGAGGGTATTGCCGAACATCTCACAACGGCTCAATTCGAGTCGGTTCTCGCACACGAGTTGTGTCATGCCCGAAGGCGCGACAACTTGGCCGCCGCGGTTCACATGGTAGTAGAAGCGCTGTTCTGGTTCCATCCGCTGGTGTGGTTGATTCGAGTTCGACTGGTGGAAGAGCGAGAGAGGGCGTGCGATGAAGCGGTTCTGCGCTCGGCTGTCGATCCGCAAGACTATGCCGAAAGTATCGTCGCGGTTTGCAGATATTGCCTGCAATCACCCTTGGTATGCGTCTCCGGCGTTACCGGGTCCAATCTCAAGCGGAGGGTGGAGAGCATCATGATGAATCGGAATGCGTGCCATCTGAATTTTGCCAGGAGATTGCTGCTGGCTGCTGCAGGATTCACCGCAGTGGTTTTGCCTCTCGCCGTCGGCGCATTTCACATTCCGCCGGTTCGTGCTCAGCAACTCGCTGGCCCGCTGGAATTCGATGCTGCATCGGTGAAACCGTCCAATCCGAACAGCACCAATGGGACGGTGGTCAGCGTGACTCCTGGCGGGAGGCTCCACGTAGTCAATGCCACGCTCAAAGACTTGATCGAAGCCGCATACGACGTTCGGAGTTTTCAGATTGAGGGAGGGCCCAAATGGGCGAACGCTACCAAGTACGATGTTGACGCAACCCCCGGCACGCGTCCCCAGAGTGCCGCGTTCCCCCCGCAAAACTGGACCAACGTTCGTTTCGAGGTCCAAGCTCTGCTCAAGGATCGATTCCAACTTCAACTTCATCGGGAGGCGAGAGTTGCTCCCATCTACTCTCTTGCGATCGCGAAAGGTGGCATCAGGTCGAGCGTTTTGTCCGCTACTCAGAGCCCACAAAAGGGAATTACCGCAAGTCAGGGGACGATGCTCGGTGAGGCCGCATCAATGACGCAACTCGCGTATAAACTCTCAAGATTGTTTGAACGCCCAGTCGTGAACAACACCGGTCTGGAGGGCAACTATGATTTTAACCTTCAATGGACACCCGATCCTCCCCCTTCCGCACCGGATGGCCAGCCTGTGGATACCTCTGTCGGCCCGTCCATATTCTCGGCTCTTCAGGAACAACTCGGGCTTCGCCTCGAAGCGACAAAAGGACCCGTGGACGTGCTTATCATCGACCACGTGGACCAGCCCTCGGAGAATTGAACACTTGGAGTGGAACCACAGTCCAGCTCTCCTTTCTGGAGATGGGCTGCCCCTCCACTGAGCCGACGTAATCGCCCCAAAGCAGCCGTTCGTGACTCGGTCCATCCTGGTCGCTAACCTCCCGAAACCTAACAGCTCTTCCCTTGTCATCCCGACCGGAGGAATCATGGGCCAGTGGGCCCACCCAACGTGATGAAAAACGGCTCCGCGCTCAGCGATGACTCTCTCTGGAAGCACCCGCCCTCCCCCTTGTCATCCCGACCGGAGCGAAGCGCAGTGGAGGGACCTGCGGTTCGGCTTCTCTTTCTTGGAGATGTTTTTCGACAGAGCGGACCCGGATTTCCCTCCTTCGCGATGCAAGCAACGACCACCCTTCTCCTGCGGAAGAGGGTTCATTACACCGGAGCGAGTGGACGAATAGAAACGCATTACTGCACGTCACGGAATCCTACTCGCGCCGCTCTACAACGCGAATGGACCCTCGAAGCTTCACTGGATTGCCGCGCCGAGGTTTTTGTCTAAGACCTTTTTACTCCTCGCGCAGGAGCAATAAAGGATCTGCTCCCAGCGCTCGGAACGCGGGCACAAAGGTAGCTAGCAGTCCAAGCACGATCATGACCAGAACCACCCCTGCAAGTACCAGTGGATCCCCGGACGCTCCCTGATAAGCAATGAACGCTAAACCTTTGCTTGCCAGGATTCCCAGAAACAAGCCCACACCAGAACCGTAGGCCAGCAAGCGCAAAGCCTTGCCCAGCGCCGCCTGCAGCAGCTCCCTGCGCTGTGCTCCCAGGGCGATACGAATTCCGAATTCCCGCATCCGTTTAGCCACCGAGTAGGATGCCAAACCGAAAATCCCCGTTATCGCCAGCATTGCTCCCAGTCCGCCAAGGATCCCCAGCGATACCGTGGTCACCCGCGAAGCAAACAGCGCGCTATCCAGTTCCTTGGTCCACGTTCTTATGGTGAAAGGCATTCCTTCGTCCAGGCCTCGGAGCGTGTCGTCCAAAGCTACCGCCATCTGATGAGGATCACGGCCGGAGCGAATCACCAGCCATGTCGCGCTGCTCGGCGACTGCAGGATCGGCCGAAAAACCGCCGGCTGCGGACCTTCCGCGACCGTCTTGTATTTTCCGTCCTCAACAATTCCCACCACCCGGATGCGCGTCCCCTCCGCAGTCTTGAAGTACCTCCCAATTGCATCTCCGACAGATCCGAAGACCTTCATCGCAAATATCCGGTTAACCACCGCCACGCGTGGCGCATTCGCGTCGTCATGCGCAGAGAAGGTTCTGCCCGTTAGCAGCGCCGTGCCCGCGGCCCGAAAGTAACCCGGGGAAATATTTAAGGCCACCGTATCCGCGGCTGCGTTCGAGGCTCTGAGGTCGCTGGTGTTGTCCTCAAAAACCAGGGTGCTGTTCGTCATGTTTTGGCTATCCAGCGGGATCCGGTCGGTCAGCCCTGCCGCGGTCACACCGGGAATTGTCTCCACGGTATCGAGCATACGGCGCTGCATCGTCGCCACCCGGTCGCCTTCATACCCGGCCATGTTCAGATCGGTCTCTACCAGCAATGCGTCTTGTGGCACAAAGCCATAGTGGGTGTGGAGCGATCTTACTAATCCTCGCAGCGCCACCATGGAGGCCGTAACCAGCATGGCGCAGACTGCTACTTGCACCACCAGCAGCAGGTCTCGCGTGCTGAATCGCCGTCCTCCCAGATCAATCGTCCCCGACTTAACCACCTGGTAAGGACTAACTCGAAGCACCTGTCGTACCGGAACCATGCCAAAAAGCAGCCCGCTCGCCAGAGCCAACAGCAACGCGACGGCGTACGTTGTGGCATCCGGATCCACCGGCAAATGGACCGGGAAACTGGGCACCGGCTGCCATGTGTTAAGCCACCGCAGCAGTGCTATTCCACCCATGAGTCCGGCGGAGCCGCCTACTAACGAGAGCAGCACTGCCTCGGTCATGAGCTGGCGCAGGATGCGGTTGCGGCTTGATCCGAGCGCCAGCCGCAGCGCCACTTCTTTGCAACGGTCCCCTGCGCGAGCGGCAAACAGGCTGCCCAGGTTGGCGCAGGCAGCCAGCAAAATCAAAGTCGCCAGCAGCATCAGGCCAGTGACAAAGGCTCGTACTGGGCGGCCGAGGGTGTCGCCTATCAACCCAGGCCGGGTGAGGGCAAAGCTCATCTGCTGGTCTTCTTTTGGATAGCTTTTCTCAAGGTGCGCCGCCACCGAGTTCAGATCGGCAGTTGCCTGCGCCGCGGTTACTCCTGCTTTCAGTCGTCCTGCCAGCCACAAGCCGCGCGATCCACGCGTGTTCAGGTCGAACCAACCTCCTGACTGCTCTTCGTTCACCAACGGCACCCAGAAATTCGGGGTAAAGTACATTTCGGTTCCGCGAAACTCCGCCGGCGCCACTCCGATAATCGTGAAGGGATGTTTGTTAACCTGCACCGTGCGCCCTACTACGCTGGTATCGCCCCCGAAGTGATTTTGCCAATAGGGATAACTGAGCACCAGATAAGCAGCGCTGTTCGCGCCGTGTTCATCGGAGCCGTGAAAGAAGCGCCCGAGATAAGGCTCAATGCCTAATACATCGAAGTAGTTTCCGCTCGCCTGGTAGAGCCAGGCGGAAGAAGCCTTGCCATTGCTGTCCAGACCCGCCCGGGTGATGCTATAGGCCACGATGCCATCCAGGGTCCGGTTTCGATCCCGCAAATCCAGGTAGTCCGGGTAAGACTGCGATATATCATCGCCCTTGCCCCGCTCGATCGTATAGAGGTTCTGCGCATGCGGCACATTGAGAGGGCGCAGAATGAGCGCGTTCATCAGGCTGAAGGCAACCGCGTTTGCTCCAATTCCCAGCGCCAGCGTTATCACGGCAATGCCGCTGAAGCCGGGAGACTTGCTCAGCAAACGAACAGCAAATCGCGCATCTTGCCAGACTGTTTCGAGGAACCGGCCCCCCTGTGCTTCCTGGCAATCTTCCTTGAACTTCTCGTATCCCCCGAATTCAACGCGCGCACGACGCTCGGCCTCTGTGCGGGAAAGACCACGGTGTTCCAGATCATCCGCTCTATGTTGTATGTGAGAACCTAGCTCCTCCCTGATCTCTCTATCGAGCCAGAGACGACCGCCGAAAAGAGCACGCAACGAACGTAGAAAGCCGGGTACCCTCATGTTTTCCTCCGACCCCGGAAGCTCGAGGCTTTCGCGGAATCGTCCCCCTAAGCTGATTAGGAGTCTAAAAAAGCCTCTCCTAAGCTGTCAAGGGGAAAGAGAAGAATCATCTTGCAGGGGTCCGTACTTCAGCTAACCCAAAAAAGTGGGGCGACCACAAACTCTGTCGCCCCCGTCATCAAAAGTGGTTGAAGGACTAGCTTGTGGGCTGGTGGCCGTGGTGTTTCACATATTGGGAGAGCGATTCGAATTTGGTCTCGCTGAGCAGTTCGCCAAGTGTCCGCTCACCATCCCACCCGTTCGCGAAGTGCGCCCCGTAGTGCTCACGCAGGTGCTTAATTTTTGTTGTGGGGTGCTTGTGGTCGATCCGTCCGCTTTTCTCTCGACCGCGCCCATCCAATCCAGTCTTCTCAGGGTTATCACTCATAAGAAATACCCGTTCCTTCCAGAACCAACAAGATTCATGTTTCGAAGGGCCTTCAGTCTGGAGAAACCTGGGTCCTTCAAGTCAACAGTGAGACGTGGCCTCGAGCCCCGTCCGCGGATAGCAATCACCCAACAACTGCGCAGGCTTGGTTGTGCCTGCGGTTCTAGTGCAGGGTATAGGTGAGCCCGGCACTAAACTGGAACGAATTTTTCTTGCTGCCGAACGCCGGGTCGTTCAGGAAATCGTCCAATGCGGAAACGCTGAAGCCTAGCCGTTTGTACACCGGGAAAGTCAATCCTGCAGTGGCCAAAGCAGAATAGGCTTTCGGCGTATTGAATGCCGGGGTCACGACCAGGCCCTGGTTAAAGACCAGGCCGTGGGCAAGTTTCGCCATATAGGTGTCGCCAATATCGGCGCCGATCAGGTTCTTGTTCGGCGTCGCGGTCGGCGGAACGATCCCTGGTGTGAAGCCAAAATTCTGCCGCTCGTAATGAATATCCCCTTTGAGATCCAATTCCTGTCTGGGAGTCTTGATCAGCACAAACCCTAAACCACCCCCGTAAATCTGTTGCAGCGTCAACCCCTGGGAGTAGTTGTGATCGAACGACGTGTCGACCAGGGCATACAGTCGAGGCGACAGAAACCAGTCATGCTCCGCATCGGCATGTAAGATGTTGGTCTTTGTAGTGGCTGCACCCGGCTGCGAAAGCGAACCATAGGCCGCGGTGAAATCGGCCGTAGTGCGATTGCGAGGATCCATCCAACTTACTCCGGGAACAGTCCTTACAAACGTTCCCGCTCCCGTAAATGTGCGGCTATTCTGGGTAGCCTGCACATCCGCGGCTCCTGCAGTCAACGACCCGCCCCAACCATACCCCCAGCCATGGTTCCCGCGGACTTGCTTGATGTAGCTGTCCTGATCGACCAGGTACTGCGCGTTCTTCTCAGGTATCTCCTTGCCGGCTACCTGAACCGTTGCGTCCTGAATCGTGATCGTCCCCTGGGCCACGTTGCTGTCCGGCGTCTTACGGGAGATATGCTGTCCTTGTTCAATAACAGCAAACTTTTGTCCTGTGCGAATGGATTTGATCTTATCCCAGGTAAAGCTCAGGTCGCCGGCCATATCGCTGTGAAAGGTCACGGTCCCATTGGCCTCCCCGAGCAGTTTACCAGTGAGTTGATCACCATTGGCCAGCACAAGCACGTCCGCCGTTGGCGCCGCAGCTTGGCTGAGTGCCTGTGGACAAAGGGCAGCAGCCGGAAAAACAGCCGCCAGCACAAGAGCGCGCTTGCATGGAATCCATCCAAAGAAAGAACAGATTGGGGATTGCAACTTCAACATTTGCAGGAACCTCTCTGGGTTACTTATCTACGATTGAAGAAACCGGGCTGCGAGACTGCTGGGCGGCGCGCAGCTTCTCCGCAGCACTAGGCCACGGCGGAAGTACAAAATGCGCAGCGGCGCGCGTCCCATGCGATCCCGCTTCTGCACTCCGGACACTTTTTCGTATCCAGTGGGGCTTGTTTCTGTATTCGGCTTAAAAGGCTATTGACCGGCAGTACGACGAAGAAGTACACCGCTGCGGCGATCAGCAGAAAAGAGATAGCCGCGTTCAGGAAGTCGCCATAGAGAAACTTGGCCCCGTTGAATTCGAAGAAGAAGGCGGAAAAATCAGGCTTCCTTACCACCGCGGCAATAACAGGCGTAAGTAGATCCTTGACCAGCGCAGTGACGACTGTGCCGAACGCGGCCCCGATGACCACACCCACCGCCAGGTCAACGACATTTCCCCGCAACACGAAATCGCGAAACCCCTTGAGCATGAAATTCCCTCCAGAATTGCCATTCACTGACGAAGACAATGGATCGCGTGCAAAAGTCACAATCGTTCGAAAACTTCACGATGGATAGGAGAACGGCAAGCGATGTGGCATACTGAATCCCCTATGAGCGCTTCTTTCGAGCGGCCTCGCTCATCTGCCGCCGATCCAGACCAGGAGCTTTTGGAACAGGCACGCAAAGCTCCTGAAGGGGACCTGCGCGCATTTGAGAAATTGGTCCTGCTGTACCAGAAGCGTGTTGTCGCCAACTGTCGCTACATCACCCGCGACCCGAACAATTCTGAGGACCTTGCCCAGGAAGTCCTGGTGAAGGCTTTCTTTGGGCTTCGCGGTTTCGAGGGGCGATCTACCTTTGCCGGATGGCTGCAAAGAATCAAGATTAACCACTGTCTCAACCATCTCAAGAAGCAAGCCGGCCGATCCTTTATCGGCATCGATGAGTCGGAGGTGGAAGCCTTCGATCAACTTCAGATTCAGTCCACGGCGGAGCGAATGGCCGAAACAATCAGCGATCGACAACTTACCAGCCTGGTGCTGGACTCCATGTCCAGCACGCTTAGAATCCCCCTCGTTCTCTGCGATATGGACGGGCTCTCGTATGAAGAAGTAGCCCAGGCGCTCGGCGTCGGTCTTTCCGCGGTAAAAATGCGCATCAAGCGCGGACGCGAGGAGTTCAGGGAACGGTACAAGCAGATGCAGGTCGCGGGCGCAGACAAGGTTGAACGATGAGCGAAGAACCACCGGGCGAGGGGCAGGGTAGGGAAGAGGTCCACATGGGGGAGCCGGTTGCCGAGTTAGCGGACTTTGAGCACGAAGCGTCGGCTGATTTGCTGGTGCGCATCCGCCGCGCTATTCAGCGCCGCACCTCGGTGGCCCAACTAACCTCGTTCTCCGCGAGCATTCCGCTCCTGGTTCTGCGCGAGTTTTGGTTGATCCTGATTGAGCAACTCAATCCGAACAGCGTTCGAAAGGATGGCAGGCGTGGAGAAAAAACTTCTTGAGGCCTTCGCTGGGCTCGGCAAATCGGTGGTCGCCGCACTCCCTAAAGTGGCGGTTGGCATTCTGTTGGTCATTCTTGGCCTGGTGGCCGCCAAGCTGGTGGAAGTCGTGCTTCGTGCGCTGCTGGTGCGCTTGCGCTTCGACACCCTGATCGGGAAAGCAGGCGTCGACAAGACCCTGCAGCGCATCGGGTTGCGTCAGCCACTGACACTGTTCCTCCCCAAGCTGGCCTATTTTCTCGTCATCATCGTGCTGGCGCAGACTGCGAGCGATGCCCTTGGCCTGGTGGCCATCTCTAGTGCAATCGCCGCTTTCTTCTCTTATTTGCCCAATCTTGTTGCCGCTCTTTTGCTTTTGATCCTGGGCACCACGGTCGGCCAGTTTGCAGGACAAATGGTCACTCAGGCGGCTGAGTCTTCCGGGATCGATTCTGCTCCTGCCCTGGGAAAACTCGTCTCCGCGTTGATCGTCTTCATTGTTGGCATGATGGCCATTGGTCAGCTGAAAATTGATACCGAGATGGTTCGCATTGTCACCAGCTTTTTTCTCGCGGCGGGCGCCCTCGCGTTTGGGCTGGCTTTTGGACTGGGTACGCGGGATATCGTACGCAACATCGTCGCCGGTTTTTACACTCGCAAAATACTGGCTGTAGGAGAAAACCTGGAGATCGCTGGCCAGACCGGTGTCTTGACGGCAATCACCTCGACCCACACGATTCTCACCGACCAGGGGCGCGACATCCTGGTAGCGAATGCAACTTTCCTTACTGAGACCAGCAAACAGTAGGTGCAGCGGCCCCTACTCGGCCCGCAAAGCATTCACCGGATCTACTGTCGCCGCGCGGCGCGAGGGTAAATAACAAGCCAGATAAGCAGTCACCATCACTACGCCGGTAATCGCGACATAGGTGATCGGATCGACCGGGCTCACGTTGAACAACAGCGACGACATCAGGCGCATCACCACAAATGCGACCACCAGGCCGCATCCCACGCCGATCCCCGTCAACCACAACCCCTGGCGCACAAACAACGCCGTGAGTGTATTCCGCTGCGCCCCGAGCGCCATGCGAATCCCAATCTCGCGGGTCCGTTGCGATATCGAATACGAGATCACTCCGTAAATCCCCACTATCCCAAGCAGCAAAGCCATGCTTCCAGCGACGCAGAGCATCACCAGCGTGAACGAAGTGCGAGCCATAGACTTCGTGTAAAGCTCTCCCAGTGTGGAAACGTCCGCCAGCGGCACGTCGGAATGGACTGACCAGACTCGGTCCTGGACCTCTTTCATGAATGTGCGTGAGCCCGCACGCGAACTACGCAGAGTGAAAGCGATATTGCGCCGCAGCGTCTGCTTTTCGCCCTCGAACCGATCCATCATGATCGGCCAGTACACCGAGCTGGGTGCGGGTTGGCCCACGCCGTCGTCATGCACATCTTGAACCACGCCGACAATCTCGCGCCAGTCATCCGTGCTGGCTACCCTGATCCTTTTGCCCATCGCGCCATTCGCGTCATGCCAATACTGACGCGCCAAATTCTCCGAGATGATAGCCACTGGCCTTTTCTGATAGATGTCGGTCCACGTGAGATCCCGCCCGGCAACCAACCGTGTACCCAGCGTCGCGAAGTATCCGGGGGAGATGAATTTGAAGCGGCGTATCGGTGGTAGCTCACCCTCGCCATACACATGGTCCTGCGCATACAGCACATCGTTCGAATCGTGCCCATCCAGAGGAACGGCGGTTGAAAAGCTGACCGCAGAAACTCCTCCCATCCCGGCCAGTTTGTTCAGAATTTCTTCGTCCGTGTGTACTACCCGCTCGGGCTCGGAGTCCGGCATCTGTGTTTCCGGGATGTAGAAGCGAAATGTCTCAACCTGATCGGGTGCCACAAACCCAGGAGACACTTGCATCAAGGCGCGAAAGGTGCGGATCATCAGCCCGGAACAGATAAGCAGAACCAGCGCCAGTGCTACCTGCACCACCACCAGCGTCTTGCGTGCACGATGCCGTTCCCGGCTTTGGCTCAGCGCCCGGCCTCCTTCGCGCAAGCCGCTGTTCGCAGGGGCGCCCGCATACTTGAGCACCGGGATAAACCCGATGAGCAGGCTGGTAAAGACCGCCAGCGCGAGCGCGAACAGGATAACGGGAACATCGATGCCAATCTCATGAAGGCGGGGCAGCCCAGTCGGTGCGATGGCCACCAGGGCGCGCAAGGCGGCGTATGCCAGCACCACACCCACGAGTGTGCCCGCGAAACCCAGGATGATACTCTCGCAGAGCAGCTCTGCCGTGATTCTTCCCCAGCCCGCCCCCAGGGCGGAGCGGATAGCCAGCTCCTGCCGGCGCCCTTCGACCCGCACCAGCAGCAGGTTGGCAACGTTCGCGCAGGCGACCAGCAGAACCAGGACGATCGACCCCATCAGCACCCACAACACGTTGCCCACATCGCCCACCACGTCCTGCTTCAATGGCCGCAGGTTCGGGCTCATCCGTACCTTCTCAAATATGCTGACGCTAAAACCGTCTGGGGGCGGGAAGCTGCGCAGCACCACCGGTAGCAGTCGCGCCATGTCTGTACTGGCCTGTGCCAGGGTGACCCCGGGCTTCAATCGGGCGAGCGCGCGCTCACTGAAATTACCCAGCTTGGTCTTGCTGCGGTCCCATTGGAAAGGCAGGATCAGCGACGCGTCCTGTTCATCGAGAAAGTGAAATCCCCGCGGCAGCACACCGATAATTTCACGCGGCTTTCCATCTACCGTGATCGAGCGCCCAACGACAGAAGACGCGCCGCCAAATTTCCGCTGCCAATATCCATAGGAGAGCAGCACAGTTTCGGGCGCTCCCGCCGAATCGTCCCGGCGCGTAAATAGGCGCCCCAGCGTTGGCGTTACTCCCAGGATCGGTAGGACGCCGTCGGTGACATCCAGTCCGGGTACGTGCTCCGGTTCCCCCGTGCCGGTTACGTTCAGCGAATCACCAGCGTAGGCCCCGATATCTTGAAGCGTTGTGTTCTGTTCCCGGTCGATAAAGTAAACCGACGGCGACATGTTCAATTCTTGAATGCCGATCCCAGGCGCGGTATGCCAAACGCCAATCAACTGTTCTGGATGGGGGTAAGGCAACGGCTTTAGAAGCACACCTTCCACCACGCTGAAAATTACCGTATTTGCGCCTACTCCAATGGCGAGCGTGATGAGCGTGATGGCCGTAAACAGGGGCGCGCGGCCAAGTCTGCGTAGAGTCTGCCTCAGTTGATCGTTCAACATTGCCATGGAGTATGCCTCCGTGCTATGCCATACGTTCACTGGCAGCAGATGGTTCCGTGTGCCAACAAGCTCAACGAAAACCGATATGGGCTCGACCCGAGATTCCGCTGGCTGTGCGAATTGCATCCGCATCCAGCACCTTGCCGTCCATGAGGATCATTCGCGTTTGCCGCAGATCTCCCATATTGTGCGCGGGATCGCCATCCACCAGCACCAGGTCGGCAGCTTTGCCTACCGCGATAGAGCCGGTCTTGCTGTCAGCCCCCACCAGGCGGGCAGGGACGATAGTAGCGCTCGCAAGAGCGTCCTCCGGGCTAAATCCGGCCTGAACGTAGAGTTCCAGTTCGTGAACCAGTTCCAGGCCGGTGCCATCCGTCCCCGCAACAATGGGTACGCCTGCTTTATGCATGGCCTCCACCAGGGCACACATCTTCGCAAAGCTTGCCCGTAGATCGGCACGCGTCAGGTCCGGGGGTACAGCCAGGCCTCCCTGCCGGAATCCGCGCTCCATGGCGACAGGCAAGGTACCGGTATAGGGAGCGTACGAGGCAGAAAGGTCCCCGTTATTCGGCACCAGCAAAGTTTCCACCACAACCAGGGTGGGATCCGAAGCAATCTTCCGCTGGGCCATAGTTGCGATCAGGGACTTCATCGGGTCTGCATTGAGGTCGACATCTTTTGCGTAGCGGCCAGGACCACTCAACCGTTCGATCCCGTTGGAGTGATCGACAACGGACTGGGGCATCGCCTGCATCATCACGAAGTAGATATGCGTGATTTCGTCATATCCGTCGTTGATGGCGTCCATCGTGCGCATGCCTGCGGGAATATGTCCGTGCACATGAAGGCCCAGTTGATGCGCTTCTGCGGCTGTGGCCGCAACCCACGCGGGATTGAAGGTTCCGTAAAACTTGATGCCGGTGAATCCCTCTACTTTAGCCTTGCGCACGAACGCAAGCGCATCCTCTTGTGAGGTTGCCACGCTGCCGAGCTGGGCGGTGTTCGGGCCTTTGCCGTCGATCAGCACGGATGGATAGACATGCGGCATCAGCAGCTCGCCTTTGGCGCGGCGTTCCGCGCGGGCCAGCGTGAGCGCGTTGTTGTTACCTGGGTCGCGGACCGAAGTGATGCCCAGCGACAGCAGCATGGTGGCGCCGGCGTCGTCTGAAACATGCTGATGTGCATCCCACAAACCCGGTACCAGCGCTTTCCCCGTGCCGTCGATGGTCCGGGCTTCCGCCGGCGCCTGTGTCATGGCAGAGGGACCAACCTGGGTGATGATTCCCTTATCCACCACAATGGTTTCGTCTTCAACGAAGTGCGATCCATCCACAAAGCTACGCACATGGGTAAAGGCCAACGGCCCGGCAGGAGCGGTTGCCAGTTGCTTTGACTCAAGACGGGAGCGGACCGCGAGCGCTTCATCCTGGGCTTTATCGAGCTGCGGTTGAAATTGCTCGTATCCTGCCGGGATCCATGTCAGGCCGCTATCGAGGGCGAAAAACTTGCCTTTTTCATCCATCCAGATCGGGATAGGCGTGTTAACGATTCCGGACAGGGCGTATGCAGTCACAACCTTCTTCGCTGTGCCTTCCCCAACTGTGAGGGAGGTCAATTTCTCCAGTCGCGCGATCCCGCCGGGCAGCACGGGCAAGGCGTGGTCTGGCGCGGCAAGCGCCGCTTCCACAATCACGGCGGTGGTGTCGATGGGGCCGCCGAACGCGCTATACAAAGCAGGCTTTGCGTAGGCCGTCGATGCGCCATCCACCGGGCTCTTCCAGGTCGCGATCCCTTTCTCAATAGAGAAGCTTTCCGCTGCATCCCCTTGCGGGGTAAAGCCTCGAATTTTGAGGCTGTCGATCATGTGGTCGGCCCCGAGGTGGGTCTTGCTATCGAGCTCGCTCGCCTGGCCGCGAAGGAGGAGACTCTCCCGTCCCATCAGAGAGCCATCGGCTGCCGTCCAGCGGGTGGAGTGGCCATGCACGCCGGCCGTCGACATGATGGTGAAGTGTTCCGCGTTTGCCGGCGGCACAGCCAGGTCTGAAACCTTCGCTTGTCCGCCCGCCAAATGGGGCGCCAGCAAAATCATCACACTAAAAACAAGATGTCTCAAAATCCGCTCCTGAAGCACACCCAGATACTCCGGGATACTCGAGGCCTATGCAAGGAAAATTAAGAGGCCGCCACCCTACCGCAGGGGAGAAATCTGCAACTCTCGCAAATTAACCGGTCGAAACTCTGTCCACCCAAGTCGCGATCATTGCGGAACGTAACCCCTCTCCCCTTGTCATCCCGACCAACGGGAGGGATCTGCAGTCCTCGCGGAGCAGCCGTGCTCCTCTGTCCACCCAAGTCGCGATCATTGCGGAACGTAACCCCTCTCCCCTTGTCATCCCGACCAACGGGAGGGATCTGCAGTCCTCGCGGAGCAGCCGTGCTCCTCTGTCCATCCAAGTCGCTAACTTTCCGAAACGTAACCGCCCTCCCCTTGTCATCCCGACCGGAGCTCCGAAGGAGCGAAGTGGAGGGATCTGCAGTGCGCCCTGCGGCCTCCTCCACTCTCTCCTGTCCGACCCACCCCTATCCGTTCGTCTTTGCCACAAGAACACTCTGGTCAGTAGACAATCGTTTGATTATGATTACTCGGCAACTTCTTGTGTCTCTCTGGGGGATAAAGAATCTCTATGAACAAGCAATCCCGGTGGCTTTTCACCTGTGCGCTCCTGGTCGTCTGTTACGGCAAATTGTCCGCCCAGCAATCTCCTGACGCGAGGATGTGGCTGACCACCCCCGACCGTTCCGCATTGCTGGCCGCGCAAAAAGATCCATTGCCCTTCTCGTCGACCGTGAACAACTCTCCGGTGATCGACGTAAACGACATGCAGCAGTTCCAGCAAATCGATGGATTTGGTTTTGCTTTGACTGGCGGCAGCGCGCAACTGCTCATGCGCATGGAGCCCGGTGCGCGGGCAGAACTGCTAAAGGAACTCTTCGCCCCAGAGGGCAACGCAGCCCACGTCAGCTATTTGCGGTTAACCATCGGCGCTTCTGATATGAATGAGCGCGTGTACTCGTATGACGACCTGCCACCCGGTGAGACGGATGTGAATCTTGCCCGCTTCAGTTTAGATCCGGACCGGGCCGACGTCATTCCAGTCCTCAAGCAAATTCTAGCCATCAATCCTGCCATCCAAATACTTGCATCTCCATGGTCTGCCCCACCGTGGATGAAAACCAACAGCCGTATCAAGGACGGCCATCTAAAACCCGAATACTACGGGTCCTACGCCGCATACTTTGTGAAGTATATTCAGCAGATGAAGGCTGAGGGCATCTCGATCGCAGCCATCACCATTCAGAACGAGCCCTTGAATCCCAAGAACACCCCCAGCATGGTAATGTTTGCGGACGAAGAAGGCACGTTCATCGCAAAACATTTAACGCCGGCATTCCGCAAAGCAGGGATAACCACCAAAATCCTCTTGTACGACCACAATCCCGACGTACTGTCCTACGTCCTCTCCATCCTTCAGGACCCGGATGCCGGCAAATACGTAGATGGATCTGCCTTCCACTTATACGGTGGCGCACCCTCCGCCTTGACGGAAGTGCACGATGCCTACCCAAACAAAAACCTGTATATGACCGAGCAGTCCATCTCGAGTTCAGCGGACGAACCGTTACCCATTGCCGCCTCGGTCAGTGGAGTACCCATCGACGCCATTCGCAACTGGAGCCGTAACGTACTACTCTGGAATCTCGCCGCCGACCCGCATAACGGCCCACACACCAACGATGGCGGTTGTACGTTTTGCATGGGCGCGATCACTTTGGACGGCAGCCACGCCGCGCGCAACGTGGCTTACTATACCGTTGCACACTTTTCCACGTTCGTTCCTCCTGGATCGGTGCGCATAGGCTCGACTGAAATGGAACAGCTCGCATCGGTCGCATTTCTTACCCCTGAAGGCAAAATCGTTCTCGTTGCCTCGAACACCGCCAATTTCCCCAAGACCTTCAACGTCAAGTACCACGGCAAATGGTTCACAACCACATTGCCGTCGGAATCCGTGGGCACTTATGTCTGGTAACTCACCTCTGCTAGTGGTGCTCCTCGCTGTGCTGCTGGTTGGTTACGCCCCTCCGGCAACCTCCGCCAACAACAACAAGCCCGACCTGGGACCAAACGTGTCGATCTTCGACCCGTCCATGCCGGCTTCCGCCATTCAACGCCGGATCAACGACATTTACGCCATCCAACAACACAACGAGTTTGGCGCCGAGCGCAATGCCCTGTTATTTCTGCCGGGCGAATACAAAGTGGATATCCCGGTAGGCTTCTACACTGAGGTTCTGGGCTTAGGAGCCTCACCGGACGCCGTTCGCATCGTCGGCAACGTGCATGCGGATGCGAGCGAACCCAACAACAATGCCACCACCACCTTCTGGAGAGCGGCCGAAGGCTTTTCCATATCTCCCACTGGCGGCAGCATGCAATGGGCAGTCTCTCAGGCTGTACCGTTTCGCCGCATGCACGTCCGCGGCGACATTGTGCTCCATCAGCACCACGGCTGGGCGAGCGGCGGATGGATGTCCGACGCCCTGATCGATGGTCAGGTGGATGCCGGTCCACAGCAGCAATTCCTTTCCAGGAACACCGAATGGGGAAGTTGGAGTGGCTCTAACTGGAACATGGTCTTCCTTGGCGTTCCCCATCCGCCGCCAGGTGAGTGGCCTGTACCGCCCTATACCAAAATCGCCGAAACCCCCATCATTCGCGAGAAGCCATTCCTCCAGACCGATGCGGTTGGAAACCTGAGCGTCTGCGTTCCCTCCCTGCGCACCCGGAGTGTGGGCATCACCTGGCATGGCGGCGCCACCCCCGGGCAATCGATCCCCCTCAGCCGCTTCTACATCGCGCGGCCATCGGCAGACACCGCCGCCACCATCAACGCACACCTGGCCAAGGGAGAGAATCTGCTCTTCACCCCCGGCATCTACCAACTCACCGAGCCGCTCCGCATTACCCGGCCGAACACGGTGGTGCTGGGTCTTGGCTTCGCCACCTTGAAGCCAACCAACGGTACCGCGGCAATGACAACAGCGGATGTAGACGGAATCATTGTTGCTGGTCTGCTTTTTGATGCGGGTGAGAAACAATCACCGGTGCTCCTCGAAGTGGGGCCGGATGGGAGCAAGGCCCGGCACCTGCAGAATCCAATCTCTCTGCATGACGTTTTCTTCCGCGTCGGCGGGGCCGGGGTGGGTCGCACGGAAGTTAATCTCAAAATCAATAGCAGCGACACTATCATCGATCACACCTGGATCTGGCGCGCCGATCACGGTTCCGGCGTGGGCTGGCTGAGCAACACCAGTGCCAACGGGCTTGTTGTCAACGGAGACAACGTCACCGTCTACGGTCTGTTTGTGGAGCATCATCAACAATTTCAAGTGCTTTGGAAGGGAAATCACGGGCGGACTTACTTCTACCAATCCGAAATCCCCTACGACCCACCCGACCAGGCCAGTTACCAAAGTTCCCCCGGAACGAATGGCTGGGCCTCCTACAAAGTCGCAGACGGTGTGTCCAGCCATGAGGCGTGGGGCCTTGGAATCTACAGCGTCTTTCTTCATCCAGGCGTTGTGCTGACTCGGGCGATTGAGGTCCCAAAGACGCGCGAGGTGAAGTTTCACCACATGATTACGGTTGCTCTTGGCGATCTTGGCGAAATCAGCCACGTTATCAACGACACAGGCGAAGCAACTTCGATTCATCCACGTGTCACACCCAAAGTTACGAACTATCCATAAAGCGGAAGAACCGCTTTGGGCTCTTCCTATTCCAAATCAGGTCACGGCGCAATATGGCGCGTCAAAAATGACCGACGGGGTATAGCAAAACCCCCGAGACAAGACTAGGGTCAGGGCAGTCGATCAAAGCGTGAGGCGGTCAATCATGCCCGACAAAACCTATCTGCTGCAATTGAAACCGCCCGGGTTCTCCACTCGCATCGTCACGGCGGCGACCGCTGAAATTCATGGGGAACACCTCGTCCTGCTCAACTCGCGCGGTCAACTGGCAGCCCTATTTGTACTCGACATGGTGGAAAGCTGGAATCGGCTTTAGTCGGTTTCCACTCATTTACCGCCCAGCCGTGCCTGATAAATACGCAGGTTAACGTACGCGGCCTCAACCAGTGGGCTCACCAGTCCAAGCTTTTTTCCTCGACTCAGTAGATCACCTAAAATCTGATCTACTTCTACGCGGCCCTTCTTCATTAAATCGCGATACATGGAAGAAGTCAGAGTTGATCCGGAAGCACTCATTATCTTCTGTGCCCGGTTGAGAAATGCATCGCTGGGTGCATGTCCGCAAGCAGCGGCAATGGCGCTGCATTCCGCAAGAATACCCATGGCCACGCCTGCACCGTCGGGAACGGCCTCAATCTCTCCAATGTTGCCGCGCATCAGGCAGGTAGCCGCGCCGAGACTGGAGAGCATCACCCATTTCTCCCACATCTCCTGTTCAATGTTCTGCGATATTTTGGCCTCGAACTTTGCCCCCTGCATCTTCTGATTCAAGGTCTCCAGGCGCGCAGAAGTATTTTTTCCGCGTTCGCCATAAATCAGCTGCTGGGTCTTGGTCAGCTGCAGGATGCGGTTGTCGTTATCCATCTCGGCGACAACGAAGCAAACTCCCCCGATCACGTTGCGGTCTCCAAACCGATTAGCCAGAAGATCGATGTGCCGCATCCCGTTGAGCAGAGGGAGAATCATCGTGCCCGCACCCACGGCCCGGGCAAAATCGTTCATTGCCGCGTCCAGCGAGTACGCTTTGACGCACAGCAGGATGAGATCGTACTCGCCGGAGATCTCATGAGCCAGAACCAGCTTGGGATGAATCGTCGCATCCCCGAACGGGCTCACGATGCGCAGCCCATGCGCCCGCAGGGTTTCCGCCTGCGGAGTGTGGACAAGAAAAGTGACATCCCGGCCGGCTTCATGCAGGCGGCCGCCAAAATATCCCCCCACCGCGCCGGCTCCCACCACCAGTATTCTCATAACCTATTATCCCTATTCGTCACGGGTTCGCAGATGAAATGAGCAAGCCTTGGAAAACGGATTAGCCAGAAACGTTCCCGCGATCCCGGAAACAATGACTGTTCCGTCGCCATTAAAATGGGCGGAACGGAACTCTTCATCCGGGAGTCCGATCAACCTCTTCCAGGTCTTCCCGCCATCGCTGCTGGTGTAGACCCCGGTGATGGCGGTGATTACCTCTCGTTTCGGCTTTAGCGGGTCCACCTCAATCGAGTAAGCCCGTATATTAGGGCCTGTCTCATCACTATCTCGGTGTAGTAGGAATCGTGCATGGGTCACCCGGTCCACGGTCACTCCGCCAGCCGGGTTATAAATCCCCCAACACGCCGCCAGATGGAGTCCGCCTACGGTACTCATTCCGTGGATTGCCGAATCTGCCCCCACTCCTCCGATGCGAGTCCATGTCTTCGTCTCCGGATTGAACCGGTAGGCCTGATCCCCTGTACCCACAAAAAGAAAGTGTCGATAGGGTCCTTTTTGATCGCCGAACTGCATGGAAAGAACATCCATTGTCGTGGGCAGGGGCGGCAGGGGGCCGTCTTTCACCCAGGCGCCATCGTCAGCTTTTCGGTACGCGAGGATGTGGGGGTCCCGATCAAAGTAACCATAACTGATCACCATATGTTTTCCATCGGCCGTAATCAGAACCGAACCACCCTTGATTGGTTCACCCACTCTCTTGGTAATGGTCAGCTGGGGAACCGGCTGTGATTCGAGCAGGCCTTCGATCGGTCTCACCACGGCCTCGACCGGGCTTGCTTGTGGAAGCACCTGAAAGGCTCCTCTTTGCGTGGTGATCACGAACTCGTTGCCGCCGGGAGCGACGCCCAGGCCGTTACGCTCACCCTCACCAACCCCCGCATCGAGATATTTGGAATCTACGCGCGCTATTTCGGCCCACGTCTTTCCGCCATCGATCGATTTCGATACGTAAAGAGCCCTCTCTTCTGAGAGAACCTTGCTGCTCAGGTCTGCAGTGAGGCCCCAAACCACATTAGGATCTTGAGCCCCGGGATCGGTGGCGATTGCTTCGAGGAAGCCACTTGCGAACTGATGACTCCCGGGAAGATCCCTGACTTCATGAATTCTGCAACTGTTCAAATCTTCATCTACAGTTGACGCGGTTTGAGGCAACGAAATCCGTGCCCATGCCATCATGAGCACGGCCGCGAATTCCATCGGAATCTTTGCTTTCGTTCCCAACAATCCCACACTATACCGAGTGAGAGCCGAGTGCACGCCACTATGCGCGTTCAGGAGTTTCCTGGGTAATCCACTCTTTCACTCACCCAGGCTGCTGAAGTTGAAGGGTACGGGCTTTAGAGGGAGTGAGAACGCGGTTGTGGAAGGGCACGGCTTCAGCCGTGCCGAAAAAGACACTCTCATACTCGGCTTTAGCCGCTGGGGTACGATTTTGCGGCGATAAAACCGATGCCCTGATGGGCCTTTTAGCCCCTGCCTGGTTCCGAAATTTTTCCGCAGCAATTCAAGGCCGTACACAACCAGTCTAGAACCAGTACGGATTGAGGTTGAAGTGCTTGTCGAATCGCAAGCGTCCAGTCCCGCAGGGACGGAACAACCTGTAGCCCGGCACGGCAGTGCCGGGTAAGCAAGGTTTACGAAGCGAGTCCCGAAGGGACGGCACATTCCCCTGACCTTAGTTGAGGGTTAGGATTTCCCGCGAAACCGAATCTTTCCGCAGCCTCTAAAGTCCCTGAGGGCGTCTCTTTGTCAGCGCATAAGAGAATCTGGAGGCGGCTCAAGCTTGTCCTTCCAGCACGACGTCACACACGGTTACAAATCCAGAAACTCTCCTGCAAGTGTAGCCGGCAATACCCTCACGAAAGCAGCAGTTCAATATCCTCGCGCCGCAAATCGCGGATAAGGCTGTTTTCGGCTCCAATAATAGCCTCAGCGAGTCCACGCTTGCTCTGCTGAAGTTCCAGGACTTTTTCCTCGACAGTATTGCGAGTGATGAGTCGATACGCAAACACCTGTCGCAACTGGCCAATACGGTGGGTGCGGTCAACAGCCTGAGCCTCGACGGCGGGATTCCACCAGGGGTCGAGGATAAACACATAGTCGGCAGCGGTGAGGTTCAGACCCACCCCGCCGGCCTTCAGGCTGATAAGAAAAAGCGGACATCCCGGATCATTTTGAAACCGCTCAACCCTAGCCTGTCGATCATTCGTCTTGCCGTCGAGATATTCGTAATCGATGCCGTCTGTCTCGAGACCTACGCGAAGAATTCCCAACAGGCTGGTGAACTGCGAGAACACCAGCGCCTTATGTCCCTCTTCCAGCACCGCCCTTAACTGCTCGATAAGAACGTCCAGCTTGGCGCTGGGATCCTGGGCTCGTTTCCGGTCGATCAACCCTGGATGGCAGGCCGCCTGGCGCAGGCGCAGCAGCGCCTCCAGAACTTGTATCTTCGACTTCGCGATGCCGTCCGTACTGATCTTCCCCAACAGCGACTTCCGGTAATGCTCCCGCAGTTCGTTATACAGCGTGCGTTGCCGCGGTTCCATCTCGCAATAGATGGTCTGCTCGATCTTCGGCGGCAGTTCAGTGGCCACCTGCTCCTTGGTGCGGCGTAAAAGAAAGGGCCGTAGCGCATGAGCCAGCAATTTGCGCGCCTCATCGCTGGGGTTCCGCATCGCCCCGCCGGCTAGCTGAAACACCCCGGACCCACCCAGCATGCCAGGATTCAGAAAATCCAACAGCGACCAAAGTTCGCCCAGGTGGTTTTCCACCGGCGTCCCGCTCAGCGCCAGGCGATGGTTGCCGCGTAGCAGGCGAACCGCCTTGGCCGATTCGGTCCGTGCGTTCTTCACCGCCTGCGCCTCATCGAGAATGACGTAATCGAACACCTGCTCCTTGAAGTGGAGCGCGTCCCGTCGCAGGGTTCCGTAAGTGGTGAGGATGAGGTCATAACGGGAGAGGTCGTCCTTGTTCCGTGCAATGCCGGTGTAATCGAGCACGCGAATCCCAGGAGTGAATCGCTGGACCTCCTGCTTCCAATTAAAGATGAGGGACTTGGGAACCACGACCAGCGACGGCGCGTCGATCTTACCTTGAGTGCGCAACTCGCGCCGGGTCTCCAGCAGGGCAAGCACCTGTGCTGTCTTGCCCACACCCATATCGTCGGCGAGGCACCCGCCGAAAGAGAATTGCCGCAGGAAATGCATCCACCCGAGGCCTTCGCGTTGATAATCGCGCAAGCGCCCATCGAACCCGGCGGGTTGTTCCGCAGCGCTTACTGACTGAAACCGCGCCAACTCCTGTCGCACATGCCGGAAGGCCTCATCGCAATCCACCGCCGGCTGGGTAACGAGCAGGGCATCGAGAACTCCAGCCTGGTTGGAACGAAAGCGAATGTGATCGCCCTTTGCCTCGCCCATCGCGGCCACGGGTCCGAAGCGGCGTAGCCACTCTTCCGGCAGAAGACCGTAGGAGCCGTCGCCCAGCGTAACCATGGTCTCGCCACGTTTGAGCGCCGCGAGCAACTGCGGCAACGCTGCGCTGGTGTCCCCGTACTCAATCGCGCCGTGAAGCTCGAACCAGTCCACGCCGCTTGCAACCGAAACGGTGCTCTGCCCAGGCTGACGAAACACCTTTCCTTCCGCGGCCACGTGCCAACCCGACTCAACCAGCGCCCGCACCACGCGCGGAAGTTTGCTGGCGGCCACATTCCATCCCGCGTCCTTGCCCCAATGATCTTCCACGTAGCGCAGGCCAACTTCGGATAATTGCGCCGAGGCGGCTTTCTCAGCATCAAAATCGCGGCGAAAAAAGCGTCGCGTGAAAGCCTCGTAAATTCCGCGCGCCACATCGTTTGCCGGCACCGAGCGGGCTCCATACTCGAACCACAACTCCGCCCGCATTTGACCTTTACTGTAGCTGTAGCGGTTCTGAGAGATCTTGAGGCACTTGCGCGGAGAGAGGGTCACTTCTTCGTATTGCAATTCCTCGGGCAGGTCCAAAGGGGGTAGAGCGGGCGAACATATCAGATGGCTGAAAAACTCTTCTCGCTCCTCTTCCGAAAAAATGATCGTATTGTTGTTGCTCAGCCCGCCAATCCAGGGAAAAGTCTCGTCCTCTGCCAGCCGTGCCACCCACTCCCGGGTGAACAAAAAGCCGCCACGGATGGCCAGCAACGGTTCGTCGATCCCCATTCGTTCCGGACCGCGGCGAAAACTTCCGCTCAACTGCCACCCTTCCTTCTGGTCGCCGCGAACCTCCAGTACGAATTTCCATGGCTCGCCATCGTCCCATCGCAGAGGGGACTTGTCTGTCTCATCCTGGGCCAGAGGCAGCATGCACCGTCCCGTGCGAACCACCCTCGGGAGTATTGTTTCAGCCGTGACAGACGCGAGCGAAAACGTCGTAGACCCGCGATCGTAAGACTCAAGATAGCCGTACGAGGAATACTGTTCTCCACCAAGCAGCATGGACAGCAGTTCGCGGTCCTCTCGCGCAGGCAGCCCGGCAATCCGGTCGCGATGAATCGAAAAGGGCCGCGGAATACTCTTCCACCCACCTTCCTTTTTCCGCTCACCCGTGGCAATTGTCAGTACCGCGCGACGCGACGCCTGGCTCTTGGAGACATCCAGAAGGTAGAAAATCTCTTTGTGCGCCGGCCAGGGCGAAGCTTCCTTCCGATAGGAGGCCGCGACGCTCACCACGCGGCCCATCTGCGTCTTCCAGTTTGGCGGGGGTGGCGGCGGCTTGACCGGCGTGACCGCCGGGCTCGTTCGGGTGATGATGACCGGAACCGGGCGCAAGCCAGAAACCTGGTCGAGCGTAATCCCCTTCACCGAAGTTGCGTCGGCCAGATAGCTCTCTTTCTCCGCAGTCAGAATTGCTGCCCAAAGGTGCTTGCAGGCCTGTCCATGATCCAGAAAATGAGGGCAAGTGCACGAGACCGCTAGCTTGCTCCCTGAGAATTTCAGCAGCACTTCGTAGGGCTCTGATCCTTTCACCACCGCGCTGAGTTCCGTGGACGACCCCACGCGGACCTTTACCCGGTTCAACCGAAAATACTCCTCGCCGCGCATGCGCGAGGAAATGCCGAATCCTTTCGCCAGAATCGAGGCGAGTTCTGGTCGAGCGGCTGGAATTGGTGTGCTCACTCACTCATTCTAGAAGGGGGGCGCCGGACTCGTTCTCTGGATTAGTCCTGTAAGACGCGCCACGCTCTTACGGCAGAAGCACATCCAAAACTTCCCGCGGTTCCGGGCGAACGCGGAAATCGGCATGGGCATCGGCAAACAATACCGTGTGATCCCGCCCCAGAACGTAGGTAGCGGGCAGCGGCAGCCGCCACGTCGCATCCCCGTTCACCAGCGGAATGTTTACCAGGATGCTGCGGTAGTACTGCTGCTGCGAAGGCGCGACCGCGTAGGCCAAGCCAAACTGTGCTGCCAACCGGCAGCCGGCATCTGTCAGCACAGGAAACCCGAGCCCATGTTGTACCGCGGTAAAGTCATTCTGCCGCACAGTCTGCGGGGAAATCCCAACCAGCAGAGCGCCGCGCTTGCGCACTGCTCCGTACAGGTCCCGCCAGGTTTCAAGCTCGGTGACGCAGTAAGGGCACCACCGTCCGCGGAAAAAGTTGATCACCAGCGGTCCCAGCGCCAGCAGATCACTGCTCCGCACAATGCGGCCTCCGGCATCGGGGAGAGCAAATTCCGGAGCTTTCGAGCCCACCTGCAGGATCCGGTCCTCGACCCCCGCCGCATAGAGTTCTGCCACCGCCCGCTCGCTGATCTCGAGCCGCTCCGGTTGGACTAGATTCCGTGTGTTGGCAGTGATTTGGTCGAGTTGATCTTGCAGCTTCGACATAGGCTAGTTAAGGAAATTTTATCTGCGTCTTTGTTTTCGTTGGACGGATACCGCCCACTTTCGTTTCAAGAATTAACGCAATCGCAAAAACAACCACAAGGTGACCCTGGTAACCAAAAGTAACTTTTGACGCTTTTTTCGCTTTTTGGGCACTTTTTTGCATTAAGCCCTGCTATCGGCCCATGCCCCGCATGCCACCCAGAGCGCCCATCATGCGGCGCTGCAGGCCGCCCCCTTTTCCGGCGCTCTTGAACATCTTCCGCATCTGGGCATATTGCCGCAGCAGCTGATTCACTTCCTGTACCGTAGTTCCCGATCCGCGCGCGATCCGTTTGCGCCGGCTTCCCGAGATAATCTCGTGCTTGTCCCGCTCCTGCTTGGTCATCGAGTTGATGATGGCTTCGATCCGGTTAAACTGCCCTTCATCCACCTGCCCGGCCATCTGCTGGATACCCTGAAAAGGGCCGACCGAGGGCAGCATCTTGAGAATGCTCTGCATCGACCCCAGCTTGCGGATCTGGCGCAGCTGATCGCGGAAGTCTTCCAGCGAAAAGCCATCCCCGGAGAGAGCCTTGCGGGCGAACTCCTCCTGCTTTTTCTTGTCCAGGGTTTCTTCCGCCCGCTCGATGAGCGTCATCATGTCGCCCATGCCCAAAATCCGGCTCACGATGCGATCTGGATGGAATGGCTCAAAGGCGTCCGATTTTTCGCCGGTACCGATGAACTTGACCGGCTGGCCGGTAACGTGGCGGATCGACAGCGCCGCGCCGCCGCGCGCGTCGCCATCCATCTTGGTGAGGACTGTGCCGGTCAAAGCCAGCTGCTTGTGGAATTCTCCCGCGGAGTGCACCGCGTCCTGGCCAGTCATGGCGTCGGCCACAAACAGGATCTCTTGCGGGTTAAGGAGATTCTTCAATCCCCGCATTTCCTGCATCAGCTCCGCGTCCAGCGCCAGCCGGCCGGCGGTATCGACGATGAGCGTGTCGCACCCGGTATTAACCGCTTCGCGCCGCGCCTCCTTGGCCAGCCGCTCGACCAGCGCATACCCCGGCGCCTCGCCCTTGGTGTCCCCCTCGTACAGGTTGACCTTAATAGCATTGGCGACAACCCGCAGCTGCTCCCGCGCCGCTGGGCGGTAGACGTCCACCGAGACCAGCAACGGCCGGTGGCCGCCCTTGCGCAGCCATGCGGCCAGCTTGCCTGAAGTGGTGGTCTTGCCCGAACCCTGCAAACCGGCCATCAGGATAACCGTGGGTGGACGGGAGGCGAAGTTGAAGCGGGCCGTGTCTTTACCCAGCAGGGCGACCAGTTCGTCGCGGACGATCTTGATCACCTGCTCGGTTGGCGACAGGGCCGTCATCACCTGCTGCCCCAAAGCCTTCTCCCGGATGTGGTCGATAAGCTCCTTGACCACGTTCAGGTTAACGTCGGCCTCCAGCAGGGCAACCCGAATCTCGCGCAGGGCCTCCCCGATATTTTCTTCGCTGATGGTGCCCTGACCACGGAGATTCTTGAAGGCCCGCTGCAGCTTGTCGGATAGGTTTTCAAACATGGCGCTGCCTCAAGTCTAAATGATCGAAGCGCCGCTACTCCTGAGAGGCGCAACTACCAGATATACGGGACCAGAGCTTTTACCTGCATCCGATAGCGGGTGTACTGTTCACCGAACTGCTGCACCATAAATCTTTCTTCGGTGATCGATTTGATCTTCCAGGCAATTGCCGCCAGGATTACGCCCAGATAACCGCGCATCGGCCCCAGAGCAATTGCCGTGCCCAGCAAGGCCACGAGCAACCCCGTGTAGATCGGATGGCGGACAATCCTATACGGTCCGGAGCGTACCAGGGTGTGATCCTCTTTGAGGGTGACGTTAGAGCTCCAGTTGCCGCCCAGAAAAACACGCGCCCAGCCGGCGAAGAACATGCCTGCCAGCAGCAAGCCGTAACCCACCGCGCTCGTCGTTTTGCCGGCCGGCACCAATGGCTGATTGAGTAAACCCCAACCCAGGTCCGGAACCGCCATAAAGACGTAGGTTGCCACCAACAACGCAAGTTGCAGGAAGCGCGAACGGGACGTTTGTCTCTGGATAGTCCGTTTGCCGAACGCTGCCGGAAGCAGCCAGAACAAACCGAAAGCAATCCAAATCACACCCAGCGGGTTATGTTGAAAGAACGACAAGGCGGCGCCTCTATTTCCGTCGGCCAATTGTACGATCGGGAAGATAGCTTTGGCCAAGGCTGTGTTGCATCCAAAGGGTGTTCGAGGAGTTCAGGTGGCCTCAACTGAGCAGAAGCAAACGGACCGGGTTGCAGGCGGTCGTTTCTCCCATGCATGGCGTGCTCTGAGGCACCGCAACTTCAGGCTGTTTTTCAGCGGCCAGAGCATTTCGCTCATCGGTACCTGGATGACCCGCATCGCCACCGGTTGGCTCGTCTACCGGCTCACGGGATCGGCCCTTCTGCTTGGGTGGGTCGGTTTCTTTGGACAGATTCCGACCTTCCTGTTGGCCCCCTTCGCCGGGGTATGGGTCGACCGGCTGAACCGCAGGAACGTGCTGCTTTGGACTCAGGCCTTGGCGGCCGTGCAGTCCTTGTTGCTGGCTGGCCTGACGCTCTCCAACCGAATCACCGTGTGGGAGATCCTCGTCCTGAGTGCCTTTCAGGGTTTGATCAACGCTTTTGACATGCCTGGCCGGCAGGCGTTCATGGTGCAGATGGTGGAGGACCGCCAGGATCTGGGGAATGCCATCGCCCTCAACTCCTCCATGGTGAACATGGCGCGGTTGGTCGGTCCATCATTGGCGGGTTTGGTGATCGCTGCTTTCGGGGAAGGCTATTGCTTTCTCATTGATGGCTTAAGCTATTTTGCGGTCATCGCCTCCCTGGCGCTCATGCGGGTCGAGCCGCTGCCGGCGCGCAGCGGGACCGCTGCTTCCATGCTGGCGCAATTGAAGGAGGGCTGGGCGTACGTGTCCGGCTTCGCGCCGGTTCGCACCATCTTGTTGTTATTTGCACTGGTCAGCCTCATGGGGATGCCGTACGTCGTGTTGATGCCCATTTTCGCCGCCCAGGTACTGCATGGTGGCCCGCACACTCTGGGCATGTTGATGGGCGCAACTGGGGTGGGCGCGCTCATTTCCGCGCTCTCGTTGGCGGTGCGCAAAACCGTGCTCGGGCTGGGCCGGATGATCCCCATTGCCGCTGGCACCTTTGGCGCGGGACTGCTTCTGTTTGGGCTCTCGCACGTGATTTGGCTGTCTATGCTGCTGATGCTGTTGACCGGGTTTGGCATGATGCAGGGAATGGCTGCCAGCAACACCATCATCCAAACCGTGGTCCCTGAGGACCGGCGTGGCCGCGTCATGAGCTACTACACCATGGCCTTCGTCGGCATGGCGCCTTTCGGCAGCTTGCTGGCTGGGTTCCTGGCGCACAAGCTGGGAGCACCACACACCGTGATCATCACTGGGAGCGTGGTCATCCTGGGGGCAATATGGTTCGCCACCCGCTTGCCGGCCATCCGCAAGCAAATCCGCCCTATCTACCAGGCCATGGGCATCTTGCCGCCAGTAGTCGAGAACGCCGCAGGTTGAAGAACCACGGCTCTTTTTTCCTTCGCCCCAAGAAGGACCCTGACTTCTTCGCAAAGCTGAGACCTTTTCCGCAGGCGGATCTCAAAACTGCCAATCTCCTCCAATCGGCTGGCCCTCGGATCCGTGGCAGTCCGTCGGAGCGGGTTCTTAAACCGCGGGAACGCTCGGGTATCCAAATCCGGGGCTTTACTGCCTGCGGAAAGACTCTGTTTTGTATCAGGGCACGACTTCAGTCGGGCCGTAAATGACTAGAAATACGTCGGGCTTTAGCCCCTGAGGTACGCTTTTCTACCTCAACAACGACTTTTTCCTCAGCCTGTTTACCCCTGGTAGCTGCTTCTCAAGCGCGTGTAACCCACCATCAGCGTAATCGGCAGAATGCGCGACTTCAGGACGGTGCAGGGGTCTGATACTCCTAGACGTGTAATAGCGGAGTCGCTCGGTCATGCCTTACTCTTCGTCTTTTACCGCCGGACGCTTTCACCAAATCCTGGCGGCCTGTCTTGTTCTCTCCCTGGCACAGCAGCCGGCACTGTTGCTGGCCGCCGCCACTCCTCCCTGGCATAGCAAGCGCCCCACCGCAACGCAGGCGATGGCGGAAGAAGAGCGTACCTCCCACGCCCTCAATCGTCTTACCTTTGGGCCGCGGCCTGGCGATTTCGAGCGCGTAGAAGCGATTGGGGTCAAAAAATGGATTGAGCTGCAGCTCAACCCTGAGCAAATCGACGACAGCCTGCTGGATGCGCGGCTACAGAATTTTCCTGCCATGCACCTCAGCCAGCAGGATCTGCTTCAGAAATTTCCATCCGCAGCGGTAATTCGTGCCGTGGCCGATGGGAAGGTTCCGCTCCCATCCGATCGTGTGGAGCGTGCCATTTACCAGAACCAGGTGGCCGCCTACGAAGAGAAGCGGCAGAAGCAGGCGCAGGATGCAGCTAAACAACCAGCCGATGCGCCGATGGCTGCGGACCCGGCAAAGGCAGCGGCTATGGCAAGCGAAGGTGTAATGGCGGATGCGATGGCGCTGGAAGACGTGGCCAACTCCCCCTCCATTACGGTCCATGAACAGAAGCTGTATGCCGATCTTGCCTCGACCCAGATTGTGAATCTGTCCCCCGATCAGCGGCTCGACCGCTTGGTGAACATGAAGCCGGGCCAGCTACGCGGATTCATGAAGGGGCTCACTCCGGAAGAACGAACCCAGCTGACCGCCGGGATGACTGCGCAGCAAAAAGAAACAATGGTTGCGCTTTTAAACCCGACCCTGCTCGTGGCCGGAGAACTGTTACAAACCCGCCTGCTCACCGATATTTACAGCCAGCGCCAGTTGCAGGCCGTGATGACGGACTTCTGGCTCAACCACTTCAACGTCTATCTGAAAAAAGGACAGTTTGCCCCCTGGTACCTGGTGGATTACGAACAAAACGTGATTGCGCCGCACGCCATGGGCAAGTTCGAAGACCTGCTGGTGGCAACGGCGAAGAGCCCGGCCATGCTTTTCTATCTCGACAATCATTCGAGTATCGGACCGCACTCGATGGCGGCGATGCGCGCCCAGGCAAATCCCGCAGCCAAGAACAGAGATCCGGGATTGAACGAGAACTATGCCCGCGAACTGATGGAACTGCATACCCTCGGCGTCGATGGCGGATACACGCAGAAAGACGTAACAGAACTGGCCAAGGTGTTCACCGGCTGGACCATCGAAGAGCCGCGCAAAGGAGCGGGATTCACGTTCAATGACCGGCGTCACGAGCCGGGACCTAAGGTTGTCATGGGCCAGACTATTCAGGAGAGCGGCGAGCAGGAAGGTCTGGAGGTCTTGCATCGGCTGGCCACCAGCCCGGCGACAGCGCATCATCTCTCGCAGCAGTTAGCAGAGCGCTTTGTGAGCGACACTCCGCCTCCGGCGCTGGTGGACCGGATGGCGAAAACCTATTTGAAATCCGATGGTGATATTCGCCAGGTGTTGCGCACTCTGTTTACTTCGCCGGAGTTCTGGTCCCGCGAGGCGTATCGCGCCAAGGTAAAAACTCCAGAAGAGTTTGTCCTATCCGCAGTCCGGGCTACGGGCGGTGAGGTCCAGCGTCCTGCGATCGTGCTGAATGCAATGGGCCAATTGGGCATGCCGTTCTTCGGCTGCCAGACGCCGAATGGCTATTCCTGGACGGCGGGTGCGTGGGTTAACTCCGGTGATCTTCTGAGCCGCATTAACATTGCTCTGGCTCTCAGCAGCAACAAGTTGGGCACAGCGACGGACCTGGACGCACTGATGAAGATCAACAAACCGGATGCGTTGGACTCCGCGCAAAAGGAAACAAGATTGGAAGCCTTATTCCTGAAAGGTGAGTTGAATCCGCAAGCCCGGCAAACGGTCTTGCAGCAGGCGGACCAACTAGCTGCTCAGGGACCGCTTGCCTTGCCGGGATCAGATTTGGCGAAGCCCGGCGCAAAGCAGCCTGGAACGATCCCACTCCGCGCGGCATTTGTCCAGGTGATGGATTTGCCGACTCCAATTCCAGCGCCGGCGGACAAACAAGCCGCGCTGGTAGCCGGTCTATTGCTAGGCTCACCAGACTTTCAAAAAAAGTAAGGGGTCCACCAATCGACGGGAAATCAGACTACTCTTCCGTCTGAAATCTACACATCCCAATCGAAGCTTTCCAGGTACGCCACTATCCTTTCCTTGTCATCCCGACCTGGAACGATCCCACTCCGCGCGGCATTTGTCCAGGTGATGGATTTGCCGACTCCAATTCCAGCGCCGGCGGACAAACAAGCCGCGCTGGTAGCGGGTCTATTGCTAGGCTCACCAGACTTTCAAAAAAGTAAGGGGTCCACCAATCGACGGGAAATCAGACTACTCTTCCGTCTGAAATCTACACATCCCAATCGAAGCTTTCCAGGTACGCCACTATCCTTTCCTTGTCATCCCGACCTGGAACGATCCCACTCCGCGCGGCATTTGTCCAGGTGATGGATTTGCCGACACCAATTCCAGCGCCGGCGGACAAACAAGCCGCGCTGGTAGCGGGCCTATTGCTAGGCTCACGAGACTTTCAAAAAAAGTAAGGGGTCCACCAATCGACGGGAAATCAGACTACTCTTCCGTCTGAAATCTACACATCCCAATCGAAGCTTTCCAGGTTCGCCACTATCCTTTCCTTGTCATCCCGACCGGAGCTCCGGAGGAGCGGAGTGGAGGGATCTGCAGTGGCCTCGGGATACCACAGGACTCCCGCTCAAGACTGTCGGCCTCACAGATCCACACGGCTTAGCAGGTTGCGGAAAAACGCTGGTCCGGGTGTAGCCCCGGACTTTAGTCCGGGGAAGCGGGTTTTCAAACCCGCTTAAACATTGGGGATAAAATTCGGGGCTTTAGGGATCTGCAGTTCTCCTTGTCCAACACCCCATTCGTCTTTTTTGCTGGTCTAACACCACCAAACGCGCACTCGTCCACTTCAGTTTCAGAAAGCATTGACTCTACCCAATCCCCTTCCCCCATCCTCTAACTTTGATAGGCTCTAGCTCCTTGGGGTCATGGACCAAGGGCCACGAAGCTCACGGCGATGGACGCGCAGATTACCAGTCGAGATATCTGAAATCGCGATCCTCTTAGTCGAACTCTTCGTCTAACCACTTAGCTGACATAGCACCTGTTGTTAGTAACCCATGCTACCGATTTCTGCCGAGCGGTTATCAAAAGTTTTCTATTACCAAAGTATGCGCTTGGTAGCGAATTACCTTGTACGCCCGAATCCTACCCGGCTAGCTTCGGGTTCGAACAAACACTCGTACCCGTCGGCCAACGACCACTCATCCCGGTCATTGAAACCGCTGTTGAGTGAAACGCGCCTTGAACTTCCATCGAACTCGGGCAGCTTCACCTTTTTCGGGCAGTTCTTGCAGATAGATATTCAAAAGAATAATGGTGGAGTAATACATCGTAGATACGATAATCTGCTTAGGCTATGCCGGAATGCGTAGCTCGGAGTCCACCCCGGCCAACCCGACTTAAGGAAATTACTTTTGAGGCATGTCCTGTCTGCTTTTTTCGCCTTTTCCGCTGTGTTGCGCATTGTTTCCCAGACTATTTTTCGAATTCGAAGCACCGCCGTGCTAGCCATTCTTGTTGCCGCTGCCGCGTCTCTGGCTGCTCATGCGCAGACCGGCGAGTGGACCTGGATGGGCGGCAGCAGCGTCCTTACCCAAAATGACAACGGCGAAAAAGGCCAGCCAGGAGTGTACGGCACTCAGGGTCAGCCGTCCGCTGCCAATATCCCTGGCGGACGACTGGGCGCGGTCACTTGGACAGATAAGGATGGTAATTTCTGGCTTTTCGGAGGAGCTGGGCTCGATTCCGCCGAGACCTTCGGCTTCCTCAACGATCTCTGGGAATTCAACCCTTCGACCAAAGAGTGGACATGGGTTTCGGGAAGCAATACGATAGCCGCCTTCAATGGCGGCCAGCCTGGAATATATGGCCAGCAGGGTACACCCGCAGCCACCAATACCCCAGGGGGACGCTCGGGAGCGCTGGGCTCGGACGGACGCGAATGGAAATCTTTGGCTTTTCGGCGGAGCAGGCTTCGACGCTGCGGGCACAAACGGAAATCTGAACGACCTGTGGGAGTTCAGTCCTTCTACCAGGGAATGGACTTGGATGGGGGGCAGCAGCACTCTGGGCGTCAACGGCACGGTTGCCGGGGTATACGGAACGCTGGGCTCGCTGACCGCGGGCAGCTTTCCGGGGAGCCGGAACAATGGGGTTGCCTGGACCAGCAAAGACGGTAGCCTCTGGCTTTTTGGAGGCTACGGGGGCAGCACTCCCGGCCAGTTTGGACCCCTCAACGATTTGTGGAGGTACGTTCCATCCACGAACCAGTGGGCTTGGATGGGAGGCAGCAGCACGACCCTCCAGCCAGGAGTCTACGGACAACTGAGCACTCCAGCCCCCGGGAATGTACCCGGAGCCCGGGAGGGCGCAGGCGCATGGGTGGATAACGACGGCAATTTCTGGCTCTTCGGAGGCACCGGTTTCGCACTGGTCGGCTCGGCCGATGCCGAGGGCGATCTGAATGATCTGTGGAAGTTCGATCCCACGACCACTGAATGGGCTTGGATGAGCGGGAGCAACACCTTACCCAACAGTTGCCCGGCAGGTGGTATCTGCAACTGGCCTGGAGTGTACGGCACGCTGGGCACTGCGGCTGCCGGAAATACGCCCGGCAGCCGCGCGTCCATAGTTACCTGGACAAATCAGGACGGCACGCTCTGGCTCTTTGGAGGAAACGGCTCTGACGCCAACAACGTGCCCGGCATTCTGAATGATTTCTGGAAGTTCGATCCTGCTGCGAGTGAATGGACCTGGATGGGCGGCAGCAGCACGGTGGGCGCCGGCGGCGCGATTGCCGGGGTATACGGATCGCTGGGCAGCGCAGCTGCCGGTAACCTTCCCGGAAGCAGAACCGAAGGGGTCGGATGGACTGATATCAACGGCAACTTCTGGCTCTTCGGAGGATCCGGTTCCGATGCTCAGGGACTGATCGGCTACCTGAATGATCTATGGGAAGACATGCCAGTGACGGCGGCGGCGACTCCTACCCTCAGCCCGGCATCCGGCACCTACACGACCGCGCAGACGGTGACGATCAGCGATTCGACACCCGGCGCGGTGATCTACTACACCACCGACGGCTCTGTCCCCACTCCTTCCTCCACGAAATACACTGGGCCAATCACCGTTTCCTCGACGGAAACCATTAATGCCATTGCAACCGCCGCGAACTATGTCAGCAGTGCTGTGGCCTCCGGCGATGTATACCATCCAGCTGACTGCCGCTATGCCGGCCTTTTCTCCCGCTGCTGGAACGTACACCACGGCGCAGACGGTGACGATAAGCGATGCCACGCCGGGAGCATTGATCTACTACACCACCGACGGCAGCACCCCGACCACTTCGTCCGCGAAATATACTGGGCCCATCACCGTTTCCTCGACGGAAACCATCCATGCCATCGCAACCGCCGCCAACTATGTCAGCAGTACTGTGGCCTCCGCGATGTATACCATCCAGCTGACTGCCGCTATGCCGGCCTTTTCTCCCGCTGCTGGAACGTATACGACGGCGCAGACGGTGACGATGAGCGATGCCACGCCTGGAGCATTGATCTACTACACTATCGACGGCACAAACCCCACCACTTCGTCCGCGAAATATACTCGGGCCGATCACCGTTTCCTCGACGCAAACCATCCATGCCATCGCCGCCGCCACTAACTATGTCAACAGCGCTGTGGCCTCGGCAGCGTATACCATTCAGCCACCACCCACCTTTGCCTTCGCCGGCTCGCCCACCTCGCTGACTGTCGCCTCCGGCAGCCAGGGCACGGTGACGCTCACGGTAACTCCGCAAAACGGCTTTGACTCCACCGTGAGCTTTGCCTGCACCGGCTTGCAGCCGAGCGTCAGCTGCACATTTAGTCCAGCAACGGTTACACCCTCCGGGACGGGAGCAGTCACAACACAACTCACCCTTTCGGCCAGTACAGGAACGGGCTCGCTACAATGGAACTCGCGTCCGCTTTTCCCGGCGGCACCGCTGGCACTCGCCGTCGGCTTTCTCTGGCTGGGAAAGCGGCGCAGGGTGTGGATGGTGCTGCTGCTGGCAATGACGTTTGCCGGAGCGGGGATGCTTACGGCCTGCGGCGGCGGATCCTCTCAGCCATCGGCCCCGAATGTCCCGGCGACATCGACCGTTACGGTAAACGCCACGTCGGGATCGATCCAGCAGTCCGCCACAGTAACAATCACGGTGAACTAGAGCAGAACCCAGAAATTACCGACGGAATCGAACGCTGGAGAAGGAAATCTTGCCGCTGACAATGGACATCTAAAACGGCGTGGCTAAACTATGTCGATAAAACGTCTTGCACTGCCATGGAATCAGCTGATTAGTACTGACTTTTCCAACACCCACAGGCCGAGTCATTGAAGTGTTCGGCGGAGTCGAGCGCTTGGCTCCGCGTCACATTTATCTATCAAGACGCGATATGGCTACTGGGGCGATGGGAGCTTCCTTCTAGGTGAAGGTTGTTCGTTGGAGTTCGTCGCTCCCTGGATTGAGCCTGGCGCAGGGTTGGCGCCTGCGTTCGACATCGAGGTCAGTTCAGACTGGCTGTACTTCGGCGCGCTCGCGTATCCGTGGATGTGATCCTTGCTGATGTCGTTAATCACCACCTCGACGGGCTGAGGACTGTCAGGCGTGTAGAACATCACCGGCTGGTAGAGATTGACGTGCTTCTGCGACAGGTTGCGATCGTCCACCATCAGTTCCAGGTCGGCATACTGGTGCTTGCTATTCGCTTTTTTCAAGCGGATCCCAAACGGTCCCTCGTGCTGGAACTGGTTCGATTTCCGGATGTCAAACTCGTAGTAGTTTCGCTCCCCCTTCTTCTGTAACAGCACGAGTTCGTCATGGGTGCGCGCAATAGAGCCCGTCAGCTCGGTGCGCGTATTGGCGAGATCGCCTTGCGTGCTGGCGATGTCGTTGCGGGTTTCCTCGATCAAATTGCCTTGTGCGTCAATTTGCGATTGCAGCTTTTTGAGACGCGGATCCTCGCTGTGCCGGCGAGGTGTCACGGGGCCGCGGGCGGTTACGACCTGGCCGGAAGGAGCTGACGGTACGGACTGTGTTTCGCTGCGCGACGCCAGCGTATTCACCTTTGCCGTGAGGTCGCTAAGCTCACTCCGGTTCGCGTTGAGCGCGGCGGTCATCTGCTCATTCTGCGCCGTCAGATTCTTCGCAGTGTGGTGTTCATGAATCGCGTAGCCACCCAGAGTTCCACCGAGCGCTACGATAGCGACATAGGCGGCCACGCGCTTTGGTGCCGGTGCCTGCTGCAGGGAAGAGAAGTCCACTTTAGACCTCCGGAGACAACGAGGTAACGCCACTTTTGCTGTGGGGAAAGCACGCCCGGTTCCAAAATGTATCGAACCGCAAGTTACTGAATCGCCTCATGTTGCGGTTGATGCGGCAACGGACGGTTGGGATTACACGGGATGCAGAACCCGCCGCGACCTGGGCGGGATAAGCTGCACCAGTTTGAAATTTACATCCCACCCGTTTGTTTATAGTTGGAGGACTCAGGCCAGCCAATCACCTTCAAGTGGGATATGGATCTGGTCCGCTCTTTGTCGGCCTGTGGGACCTTTTAGGGCTCCCCTCCCGAGATCGTGGGCGGATGACGGACAATCCGGAAGTGATCCTGCGAAGTGCCTGAAGAACGGGATTTTCAGGAACGCCGCGTCAGCTTTGATCGGCCACCTGTACGACAAGCCGTATCGGCCTATTGGCTATTGATGGGAGGTGAAGCTATCACTCACCGATGAGAAACGTGGGTTCAGTCGTGGCTGGTCGGCTCTTGGCGCTTAGCCGGGTTGGGAGCTTCAAGAGGAGTATCGATGCTGCCGGAGCGGCCGTTAACTGTGTCCCATACGCCCAAATGGAGAAACTGATCGCTCTTCGACAGGTCAATCTCCTGCTCCACCATGATGGGGAGGGTAGGGCTGCGACGAAGTATATCGGCCGGGAGGGTCATCGTAATCTCCTCGGCTTTGTGCTCTACCATAGTCCCGTCACGATCCAGCCCGATGGCGGCGACACCCAAGACGATCTTGTGCGTCCCGTCGACGTCTCTGATCGTGAGTGCGTTGATTGGCAGCGTGTAGCGAATCAGGAAGGGAACTGATCCCTTTTTGGCCTGGCGCAACGGCAACGAGCCTGAACCACTGTCGAAATTGGCAGTTGCGGAATCGGATGTGGGAACTACCCTCGCCTGAAAAATAATGGGGCGGTCGCGCAGTTCGCTAACTTCGAGCTTCTCTCCATTCCAGAGGAGACGCGTTCTGGCTCTGCTCGGTGGATCCTTCTGGCGAGCACTGCCGTCGGCGAAGTATCCCCTTCGGTAGCTGAGCTGGTAGGGGGCTCCGTCTACCTCCACACGCACCTTGTGCCATTTGTTATCGAAACGCAGGTTATCTGGTGAATAGGTCAGCGTATAAAAGCTGCCGTCCGACTCAAGAAGATGATCTGTGATCTCTTCCAAACCATTGTTGTTGAAGAAGGCTTGGCCGCCCGTGGCCTGGCCCACATCGCTCATGACTAGGTGCTGCTTCGCTACCACCATTTGTGCCGTGGTGTCTGCGAAGAGCCCGCGCGCATCAATCGGGTAGATAGCGATGCGTTCCTGATCGAGTTCATCGTAGAGATTGCGCCAGGCAGCATCCTGGATTGGGATAGCGTCGGGCCCAAGAAAACTCGTAGAACCGCCGGAGAACCAAAGAACATTCTTTCGACCGGGCAGTTGGCTCAAAGAGACGGCTATCCTATGCAGCGTGTCGAAATCGGTTAGATATTCGCGCTCAAGCGGAGGAAACCTGGGAATCGCTTTATGCAGCGCATTCAGCAGCAGCTTGCGATCCGACGTGAAGTTCTGCACGAGAAAGCAGCCTGAGCCTGCACGCAGGTAGATGGCGAGAGGCTGCCCCTCCGGCCGTTCGTTCAGAAACTTCGTTAGCTCGTAGTTGAGATACATTTGATCGGCCATTTCGAGGTTGGCAATGTCGATCAGCACGATATTCAGGACCGGTGGCAGATGGAGGAGATAGTCATTACTGTAGACGCCAGGCGCACTCGTAGACTGTATGGATGCTGCACGTATACCGGCGTGCTCTTCAAAGGACGCAATCGCCTGAGGTTGTTTGTCATCGAAGATGCGAAAGACGGATTGCGGCAAGCCATGAACCGGATTGCCATTCGCATCCGTCACCGTGACATCGGTGAGGACAACACGAGTGTAGGTATGAAAGGAGTAGGTTGATTGGTCGGGCGGCGTCTGCGCTACGGACTGCTCTTGTGACTGCGCCGGGTGGTAGAACGCTCCCGACCAGAGGAAGAGTGCCAGAGTCAATGTCGAGCTTCGCGGAATCATCGGCTACACCCCGCAACGGCCTGCTGCACAACTCACTATGGACGAGTGAATGAGCTGGCAAGTTGCCGTATAACCAGCTTCTTCAAAATCTCCTGCAAGTACCAGTTTTGCAGGAACTCCGTTTCTAACCGAAAAAAAGCCATGTCCCCACATGCCGGCTACACCTTCATATGCAACAAGCTCGGTCGTTACCACGCGAACGGAATGAGTCGGTATCTGACCTTGTCGCGATATTCCGCATAACCCGGCAATTCCTTCGTGAGGAATCTTTCTTCATCAAGAATTCGCCACGCCATAGCCGGCATAAACAGAACCATCCCGAGTAGCCCCCACCATGAGCCGAGCGCAAGCGGGATACCCAAAATAAACACAAGGCCACCCCCATACATCGGATGACGCACGAGCGCATATGGCCCGGTCGATATGACTTTCTGTCCCGTTTCGACTTCAACAGTCTGAGCCGTATAAGTGTTCTCTTTGAACACGAAAAAAATGATCAGCAGGCCCAGCAGCGCAAGTGCATCTCCAACAAAGACGCCTTGCACCGAAATTGTTGACCATGTGAAGCGGTGATCAAGCGCGGACAGAACGATCACGACAGTGAATGCAAGATTTACAAGAAGCCGAATCATTTTCTGGCTCTTTTCTTTTTCGGTGGTTTGAATCCGCCTGGCCAGGAGGTTCGGGTCATTCTTGGCAAGGTAGGTGAAGATCGCCGACATCGAGATCGTAAATAGGGCGAGGAACGTCCACCCTTGCCAGTAATTAAGAGACCACGAAGGAAGGAATATGAGCGCTGAAATTGCCGCGAAGACGAAGAGGAGCCCACCCGCCGCTTTTATGAATAGACCCTTCAATGGAACTGGCATCTCCTTTGTCGGACCCTGATTCGCATGGATTTTACCGCTCTTCAGCGGTATGGGAAAACCCACGGCGCAATCCTGGTCGAAAACTAGAGTGATACCGATGCGAGCGGAAGATGCGTTCATAGAACGGGCGTTTCTGTCTTCTGCCTCAAAAGTCTTAGGGCTGTATCTGGAGCGCCCGCGAACAGAGTTTGGCGTTTGGGTTGGTGTAGTGGGCGCTCCAGATACAGCGACTTGAAGGAAGCCTAGCGGCTGCCAGCACTATGGGTTTTCGATGGGATTGGGGCGAAGCGGGCGATTTGCCGGCCTGGGTTTGAGAATTGCGCAGGCGGATTTTGCCGGCAGGTTCCTGCCGGCAACGCTATTTTAGGCAGCCGCGAAGCGGCTGCGAGGTGTCCAAGTCGGGTTCTCGGTAACTCCCCTGGGCGAAGGATCACTTGTCGGAAAAACCGCGACTTCTAGTCCAACTGGCGATAGAGGTGTGGATTCCGGGATGAGAAGATTGCTTATGGCGCCCACCCGCGAACTCTGGACTTCAAATCTCTTAGATGCTGCCAGAGCCATCGGTGACACAGAGCATCAGCGCAGCAGCTGGCTTGCTCCAGACGCTTTCGCTTGGGAGCGGCCGGAAGAACTCATCAATACAATTTGGGATGATTTGTTGCTCGAACTCTTTATCGAAGAGCACGGTGCGGTCCTTCCCCGAGTGCAAGCGGAGGCCGCCACCGCGTTGCGCGATGAGTTGACTAAGTACTGCGAGGCAACACCGAAAAATCTTGATCCTGAGCAGGTGCTTGCGGATCCTCGTTGGGAAGCCGTTCGGAGCAAAGCCCGCTCCTTCGTTGCCGCCTTCAGTCCCACCCGTCCGAGTAACTGGCAACTAAGACAAATGCCTGAAAAGTCGGGCGTTTTCAAGGAACTTCGCTGAACCCTGGTAAGACCCGCGCGGTCGCTTGATACAAAGGATATTGCTCGAAGGCGACGTCATTTAACCACCATCGATTCCATTTCGCAGAAAGAGCAACACCCTTCAGTGGGCAGATGTAAGTTTTGCCCCCAAGCTCAACCGGGCCGTATTCCACCACAATGTCGGCTCTAAGGAGCGGAAGGTTCGGATCAGGATCTGCTCGCAGAACCAGCCGAAGAATCGTTCCATTCGAGGGGTCGACCGTGATCTCTCCGTGGTAGCCGCGAAATTGACCATCGACATGGTAATGCGACTTTCCAGCAATCACCGCATGGCGATACACAGCCTCTGGAGCCGCCGCGCCTTGCTCCCAGTGACTCCAGGTCAGATTACCCTGAGCTGAATCCACCAGGGCCACATAAAGGACGGGTCCAAACTCCCCTGCGGTCGTCATTCCCCCAGCTCCACTCCCATCCTCTATTCGCACCGTTCTAACCCTCGGTCTTTCCTCCTGGCCATCGGGTAACGTACGATAGCGCTCTCTGTGCTCACCCAATGTAGCGGCTTCTTATTGTGCTGAAAACTGACGGTAACTCCGCGAGGGTAGGAATTTCTGATATTGGAGGATCGAGGAACGACGACCTGTGGCTAACGCAATCAGCGCCCGCCTCGCTTCGGGTCCATGTAAATTCGCCTGGCAGCGCGCGAGCCTGGCGGCGCTCAGCCGTTCTGTTAATTCCAATTCAGATAGTTGCTTAGCTACCTTTACATCCGGCTCACGAATACTCCCAGCTAGCATCTGCTCCAACTGCTCTCCGGTGATCTCCCGGCCAGCCAATGCCAATACGCGCCGACCCGCAGGGGGCTTCGGCTGCGTGCTCGCCGAAATATTCTGAGCGCGCAACGCTGCTCCCGTTAGACTGAGGAGCGCAACGACGAACGGCATCAACTGTTTCATGGCTGATCTCCCGCCACATGCTCGATAGACGCTGCAACATTGGTGAGAGACCCAGGTTCGGGACTTTTCGCCAGCGAACGCGCCAAGACCCGAATGCCTGCGAAGTCTGGTTTCGGTAACTCCCCCACCAAGCGAACGGGTTGGGGCACGGCAATCTTCCGGGAATCCCGTTTTCAGGGAAACTACGTGACGAAGCGTAGTCGTGGGCGTATCGGCCTCCGAGAGTCTACTGGTCGGATGATGGTGACAGGTAGTAACAGCCTACGGTCTTAAATGCTATGCTCGTTCGTCTCACTTGAGCAGTTGCGGTGTCTAATAGCACATCTGCTGAGCCGGTGGAGTCCTGAATGAAAAGGTGTTGCATTCTCGTTCTATTGTTGCTCTTCGCTGTAGGCATCTGTTCCCACGGACAAACGCTCCAAATTCAGACACTCACGGTCCAGTCGGATTGGGGCGGCCTGGGACGTCCTTCACATTCCGACTTCTCGGCTCACCGGTTGGGAGACTCCTATAGAGCCAACGGGCGGACCATTCCTAGTACTTTGCTGAATGCACTGTTGAATGCGGTCCAGGAAGGTCCCGTAATTGTCCCCACTGCGGCGAATCTCGGTATCACGGCTCAATGGCTCCGGCAGCATGCAGATCAGGCCGGAGGACATGCCAGTCGCCTGCACTACAAAGAGGGCCTGCTTGAGCAGAAAGCACTCTTCCGAGAGGCGTTTGAGGATCAACAGACACTTCCCTCTCGGGTGAAGCAGGTGTTCGAGACCTTCCATACCGACGACTACCCCCATATGGAGGCACAGGTTGTGTTACAGAACGGTGTCCAGGTCACGCTGACGTCTGATTCGCAGAACCCCTTCATGCTGCCCTGGTGTGTCACTGCAAACGGCACCACCACGAAGACATACAACGCGAACATTTCTCATGCGCTTTTCGCGCTATTGCCGCCCAAGTTCGACAATCGTGAACGGCTCACCGACGAACCAGATTCCTCACTCGGGTTGTTGGCGATGCTCGGAGAGGAAACCGCCAACACCGTTGAGGGGCGCTGGGAACTCGTAGGGGCTCAACACGCTTCTGCGGATGCGTTAGCTGTATTAAGAAGGGTCTATGAAGTTCGTGGGGCCACCGTCAACTCGTATCATGACCTCGCATTTGGAAAGGCTTGGGACGGAGGGGAACCTCATGAAGAAAACCTTCACGCAACTCTGTGGAGTGAAGGGTTCCCAAAGGGTTTCACCGTGACCGCCATTCTCCTCCGTCAAAACGGCAATACGGAAGGTGCTAGTGAGCTACTGAAACGAGTTCCCATGTATACAGACCTGGTTCTTTCAGTCCCATGGCTCGATGCATATCTAAAGGGTCATCCCGAGGAACATACCTGGTTGTTCTACGTTCATGGAGAATCGCTTACTGACAAAGCCATGCGGGTGTTCACCGATGACATGAAAGCGATCGGGCGGAACGATCTCGGCGAGCGCGTTCATACCGTGCAGCATCAAGCCGCTCTACTCGAGTCCGGCCATGGGGACTACTGGATTATTCTGCCCGACAAAACTGCCATATTGTGGCGTTGGCAAAGTCTAGATCACATTTTGAAATGGAAGATGAGTGACCTCCCTGCACACGAGTGCACGGATTATAGAACCGTGAGCGGCGGGTGTGTTGGCGTCGCCATCTTACCGGGTGGGATAGCCGAATCGACGAACGGAAAGCAGACGTCTTCGACCGTCGCGACTCCTCATTAGCCTCGCATTATGTGAACGGACACTCAGCAGCTCTCGGGTCGAAGTTCCTGGCACGCATTTTCGGGTAACTTGCCCAGCCGGAAGACCAGAGCGCAGGAAGTTACCGAGAATCCCGTTTTCATTTCACCGGCGCACGATCATGCCAACAGTTTGACGACACATCACTTCCGAAGGCGCCCTAGCCTTCATGCAGCTCGCAGGTATAACCAGATGAGCAACAGACCCCCGGGCAATCCGAGCCACGCCTCGGTAGAGTCTCTTCCGCGAATCACCTGGACAATGCCGATCACCATCCACACTGAATACATGGAAGCCAAACTGACAAAGAAGGCACGCCGAACTCGGGGAGACCGCTGCGTTCTCTCTGCTCCCTCGTAGAACAGCCACGCGATCAGCAGGAGGGCTGCGATCGATACGAAGACGCCTAAGATAGCGGTAAGAATCAGCTTCCAATCACCCGAAATGGCCATGTATCGCATAGCTGAGACAGCGATAAGCAAAGAACGCAACGATGCAACTCCCTAGAACCTAGGCAAACAGCAAGCCGATTCTTCCATTGGTCGTCAAATTGACGTCTCTTTTCGCGTAGTTCAGCACAGGATACATCCCGCACGTGCTTTCGGCAAAAGCGGGGGACCATTCCATTAAGTTCCCGTCAGCCCCGGGCACCTGGGCGAGCAAGCATAACCCCGATTCACGCGAACTCGAGCAAGCCAGGAACTCCCGCCCACGAAAGACATCGATGGATGCCACGCGGCGAGATGCTTGCAATCTCACCCGTCATAGCGACGGAGAAAGCGACGGTGCCACTCATCGCTATTGTGCCTTGCGGCGATCATGCGCGTAGCTACCGGACTTCAGTGCAGTGTCAATCGCATCGAGTAAAACGCCCGAAGGATCGCCCTCATAATCCCAAAACATAACGCCCTTGAGATGCTGCTTCTGCACGTATTTGCATTTCGCGGTAAGCGACTCCGGATCTTCATAGGAAACGAAGATCTGCTTTTCCGCATTGTAAAGAAAGGGCACCGAGGCGGCAGCGTCCCAATAGCGAGAATAGCCGTGGCCCAGCATCGTGCTCGCGATAGCGGCATAGTTGGCGTAGACATTCGGAACTGGTTGACCCGGTTGAAACAGCCCATGGTTGGTCGCCGGCACCTGGCCCCAGACATGACCGTAAAAGGGAACGCCAAACACAAGTTTCCGTGCTGCCACACCAGCTTTCTCAAATTCGCGTACCGATCGATCAGCGGAGACAGCCTTCGGGTCAGCTGGATCGGTAAACAAAGGTGCGTGGTTTCCGGTTGGTTTTCCATTCTCCGGCTCGTAATAGTCGTAGGCCATCAGGTTCACCGTGTCGACGTACTTCGCCACCACACTCATCTCGGTATGTTCGAGAAACTCACTCGACGCACCGGCGGCGATGGTGAGGTAAAGGGGACGGTGGAGTTCGCCGGCCATCCTATCGAAACGGTGACGGAGATCTTTCAGCAATAGAGTGTACGTCTGCTTGTCTTCGGGGCGGAAAGTATTACCAGCGCCGCTCATGCCGGGATATTCCCAGTCAACATCCAGGCCATCCAGATGGTAGCGAGTAATAAATGCCTCAACGCTATCAATGAAAACGGCGCGACTCGCCGGCGTCAACGCCGCGTCTGAAAATCTGCCCGACCACAACCAGCCTCCAACCGAAACCAAAACGGTGAGCTGCGGGTTGTCTTTCTTGAGCGCGGTGAGTGCGGCAAGGTTGGCCGCATCTGTAGAAGCCCCCTCTACGATGCGCCCCTCCGCAATGTTGGCGAAGGCATAGTTCACTCGCGTCAGCTTTTTGGCGTCGATCTCGCCCGGTGTGAGCGCTCGGTTATCTGCGAAGACGTAAGCTGCGACAACCGGTCTGGCGGCCGCATACGGGCCGGAGTGCGCCTGGCTCCTTAGGCAACAGGTTAACGTGACAAATAGGAGCGCGGCGCTCCTCAGCGTCTGAAAGTTTCGATGAAGATTTTGCTGGCGTTGCGAAGTGCAACGAGCAGCGTGCTTACCCCGGGGTGATATTTGCAATGACTGCCTCCACGGAGGGCCGACCATGGATTGGCCTACATCCGATGCCAGCGTATATGCGATGATTCCGTTTCGCAAACTTCGCCGTTCGGCTTCCACTGAAAACGGCGACATTTCAAAAGACTACAACGCGGATACGACGCCGATAAGAATTGGCGTTTCGAGGATCGCCATCTATGGTCACATCCTAGTCTTAGGAACACAATCCGAAGCCGAACCGCCTGCGAAGTGGGGTTATCTGGGAACCTCCCTGGTCGGGCCTACGCGCGAGTTACCGCAATTTCCGGGACCAATCGGGTAAAGGCGTACAACACCTGCCCCGGCTATGATCGGGTCCGTTGTAAACCGCGCTACTGAACTGACAACGCGATGCTTACGGCGTGCTGCGGCCCACCTGCGCTGTCAGAAGCGTTCACCGATATGGTGTAGGAACCTGCAGGTGTACCGGGGTTCGATGGCGCACTGTTGCCGCCGCCCCCACAACTAATTACAGACAAGGATAGGGAAGCCAACAACAATCCCCAGCTGAGCAGACGCAATTGACGGTTCCAGCGCCTGATCTTCCCGGGAGCACAAGCGAGACCCATGGCTCCGGCGATAGCGAGTCCCCCAGCGGGGATCCAGGGAGGGAGCGACGGCCTGGACCGCCTTTCCGTGGTGAGCATGGCTGTGGCACCCGCAGTGGTGACAGTCAGCGTGCTGGAGACTGGGGAACCACCCGACGGCGCCACGCTTGACGGAGTAAATGCGCATGCCGCCGCACTTGGTAGCGTTCCACAGGAGAATTTCACCGTACCCGAGTAGCCTGCTACCGGGCTTACCGTGAAGGTAAAGGTCGCAGTCTGCCCCGGAGTCACGGATGCGGATGTGGGCGTCGCGGCAATCGTAAAATCGGGCGCGGCGATCACAATGGTTACGGGGGTCGAGGTGCTGGCCGCGTTGTTCTGGTCACCCTGGTAAGTTGCGGTAGTAGCGTAGCTGCCGGCCGCGCCAAACGACGTTTGCAAAGAGGCCACACCATTTGTAACGGTGGATGTTCCTAGTTTGGTTGTACCCGCCGCAAACGAGACTGAACCGGTCGGATTGTCGCCGCTCACACTGGCCTTTAACGTGATCTGCCCATTCACATTTCCTGCACTTGGCGTCGCTTCCAGAGTGGTAGCGCTAGTGGCTGGCGTTATCGTGATGGCGACGGCAGAAGAAGTGCTGGCCGTATTGTTGCTGTCTCCTTCATAAGAGGCCGTGAGCGAATAGCTGCCGGCATTGGCAAAGGATGTCGCCAGCGTTGCGATCCCATTGACAAGAGTTTCTGTCCCCAGGCTATTGCCATTGGCGGCAAACGAGACCGAACCCGTCGGACTAGTTCCGAAAACAGATGCTGTTAGGGTAATTGCGGCGCCTGGAGCGGCGGTCGCCAATGACGTCTGCAGGGCGGTTTCGCTGGTGAGCGGCGCGGGCTTAGCGGGCGCCGGATTGTTCTGGTTTAACAACGAAACGAGATACGCGCCGCCACTCTGCTGAGGGAGCCCAACTAAGACATCTAGCTTGTTGTCATTGGGTAGAGCTGGAGCCTGATTGTTGAGCCGGGTTGGCATCGTCGTAGCAGGGGGTGCTTGCCCCGATGTGCTGATGAAGTAGGTATTCGTATCCGCCGTGAAGTTACCGTGTCCGTCTCCGAGGAAGACCGCGAGATTAGGACCGTTAATTCCCTCCTCGCCAACAAGCAGATCCGAATTTCCATCCCCGCTTACATCTCCCGCAGCAATAGAGTACTGATACTCGTAGGGTGCCAACGGCACTGTGAACAGGGGCGTTCCCTGGAAGGTGCCATCTCCATTCCCAGCGTAAATCGCACTACCGAGATTGGGCCCGCCAACTGTACCGCCGATCGTGACCACGTCCAGGATGCCGTCCCCGTTGAGGTCGGCAAGGGCGATCGCATCACTTCCAGCAGGAATGGTGAGGGGAATCTCCTTGAATGTTCCGTCACCGTTCCCCAGAGAGACAACGCTGCCCGAAATTAAGTCGAGTTTCCCATCGTTATTCAGATCGCCAACGAGTGGCGCTGAACTCCCACCTCCTAAGTTGAGGCCCATGGGGCTGCCAAACGTCCCATCCCCACGCCCAGGCACCAACAAAAATCCCGCCGTAGGACAGCTGTAGTAAAGAATGATGTCGAGGTTCCCGTCGGAATTAAAATCACCGGTCACTCCTGAGCTTGCTCCGTTGACTCCCAGAGCAAGACCTGTTCCCTTAGCCTGGAACCGCCCGTCGCCACTTCCGAGATACGAGAGCAGTTGGGCATCTGGAGCTCCACAAGGCGACGCGTTGGGACCAGCGGACCCAGGTTGCATCGCAATAACGTCGGTCTTCCCGTCCCCATTGAAGTCTCCGGTTATGAGCACATACCCGGTTTGTGCGGCGGGGACCGGTGTCGTTTGGTTCAGGATCGCGAAGCTACCATCTCCTCTGCCGAGTGCCGTGCCAAAATAGTTCCCTCCCAGAGCCGGAAGAAACACCATGTCAGCGATGCCATCGTTGTTCACGTCAGCGACTGGACCGGAGACTGGCGTACCAGGCTGCGCCTGAAAAGTGCTGCCTCCATTGCCCAGGAAGATGAATACGCCAGGAGTCGGGCTTGGGACGATCAAATCCTGATTCCCATCTCCATTAACATCCCCAAACAAATATCCCGCCCCACTAGGCGCCCCACTAGGTTGAGCGGAGACGGCGTAGGTACCGGTGGGCGTAAAACCACCCTTGCCATCTCCATGGAAGACATTCATGACATTGGCATACACCACTAGATCAAGATTGCCGTCGTTGGTGAGAGCAATCGCGGTCATCGGCACCGGCAAACCACCGGAGAGCGGGGTGGCGGCGACAGGTAGCGCCGCGCCTTGGCTGAAGCTTTCACTGTTGCTCCCCAGCAGAATCTGCACCGCAGTAAAAACGCTATTAGCTGTGGGCGCCAGCAGGAAGGCGAGATCCGTAACTCCATCACCATTAAAGTCGCCTGTGGTGAAGCCGTAAAAGGCAGCTATCGATTGTGTCTTTGGCGCGTTCAGCGTGCCGTCCCCGTTGCCGTAGAGAATGGAAAACGCGTTAAATGCAAACTGGATATCGATGCCAGCGGGGAGGATAGCTGTCATTAGATCCTGTTTGCCATCTCCGTTAAAGTCGCCGCCGGAGAGGCCAGTTGCCCCACTCGGGGCCGCATACAGCGTGGGAGATGCAAATGCCCCGGGCGCCGTGGCGCCCTTGTTCAGAAAGACAGCTACTTGAGAGGTGGCGTTCGCGCCGGGAACAAGGTTGGCAATATCGAGGTACCCATCGCCGTTCAAATCCGCGAACACTGGCGGTGTCCCCTGATATTGGCCGAAATATGCAAGAGGCTGGAAGCTGCCGTCTCCGTTCCCCAGCTGAATAGTCAGAAAGCCATCGCAGGAATAAACAAGGTCCAGCTTTTTATCGTTGTTCACATCCGCAAAGCTCGGCTGGCCCGCACCGGCAACACAAAGAGGCGTGGTCACGGTAGTCGGCGCGCTGCTGCCGAAGCTCAGCTGGATCCCTAACGTTTGACCGTTGCTGATGGTATAGGCCAGATCCGGCTTCCCATCGCCGTTGAAGTCCCCGATAAAGAGAGGATTGGAACCGGCAGGGAGAGCGACGGAGCTCGCAACCGGAAATATTGGCTGGGAACTTTGCGCGTTGGCTGACCTGCCACAGCTAAAAAGGACGATGAAGGTGACGGAAAGACAGGCAGTCCGAAGAGCATTTCTGTGCAAGGCAAAAGTGTTCATGAGAAAGGTCCCAAAATTGCGCTATTTCGTTACCTGTGCGGGGTAAGTGTGCACGAGCGACGTGGCAAAAGGCAATTAATATCTGGGGACTGGCCGAACCAAAGGTGTGGTGCTTTCCAGGCTGGTCCCGACGCAGCTTGCCTCTCTCGTGTATGAACGTCGGCCCTCAATCCTCATTAACGGACTTTTACAAGTGACCAGACTCGCCACACGAAGTTCTATTGCCTCAAAAGTCGTTATCGGTAACTTCGCCGTGAATTCCGGCCTCGAGTCGAATCTCACGTTCCAAAAGCTCGCTAGGCGCGCCGCCCACCAAGCTTACGTCGCACGACCTCAATCACCGTTCACTGCACCGTCACAGAGGCATGGTTCCGCAAAGGGTGATTCTTGCAACCATCGACATATCATCCCCGGTCGCCACATCGGTCCAGTCCAACGGCTAGGATACGCAAATACGGGACGGTGGAAGTGATTTGGGGGGAAACAGGGGGGGAAACAGGGGGACAGTCCGCTCGTTCACCAACGCTCATGAAGGGCGCGCAATTCACCTATAACCCCTGCGACTCAACCGGTCGATGCAACACCATCTGATAGAGATATTTGTTTTTGATGGTGTTGCATCGACCGGTTGAGCTGGCACCGTTTTGCAGGAACTCCGTTTCTAACCGAAAAAAAGCCATGTCCCCACATGCCGGCTACACCTTCATATGCAACAAGCTCGGTCGTTACCATGCGAACGGAATGAGTCGGTATCTGACCTTGTCGCGATATTCCGCATAACCCGGCAATTCCTTCGTGAGGAATTTTTCTTCATCAAGAATTCGCCACGCCAGAGCCGGCATAAACAGAACCATCCCGAGTAGCCCCCACCATGAGCCGAGCGCAAGCGGGATACCCAAAATAAACACCAGGCCACCCACATACATCGGATGACGCACGAGCGCATATGGGCCGGTCGATATGACTTTCTGTCCCGTTTCGACTTCAACAGTCTGAGCCGTATAAGTGTTCTCTTTGAACACGAAAAAAATGATCAGCAGGCCCAGCAGCGCAAGTGCATCTCCAACAAAGACGCCTTGCACCGAAATTGTTGACCATGTGAAGCGGTGATCAAGCGCGGACAGAACGATCACGACAGTGAATGCAAGATTTACAAGAAGCCGAATCATTTTCTGGCTCTTTTCTTTTTCGGTGGTTTGAATCCGCCTGGCCAGGAGGTTCGGGTCATTCTTGGCAAGGTAGGTGAAGATCGCCGACATCGAGATCGTAAATAGGGCGAGGAACGTCCACCCTTGCCAGTAATTAAGAGACCACGAAGGAAGGAATATGAGCGCTGAAATTGCCGCGAAGACGAAGAGGAGCCCACCCGCCGCTTTTATGAATAGACCCTTCAATGGAACTGGCATCTCCTTTGTCGGACCCTGATTCGCATGGATTTTACCGCTCTTCAGCGGTATGGGGAAACCCACGGCGCAATCCTGGTCGAAAACTAGAGTGATACCGACAACCCCGTTTTTACGGAACTTCGAAATCAGCGCCAAACTTCTGCGCAACAAGAGCTTGTGGATTCCTTGATAAAACCTTTCGTCACCGCGATTAGGAAAGCTATTCTTGTTCCACCATGGCCACCCGAGAAGAACTCAAGGCTCTTATCGACCAGTTGCCGGAGGGGAAGCTTGGCGTGGCCAGCTTGAACCTCGAGAGCATTTTGCATCCACCCGCTCCCAACCCGAGAGTCGAACAGTTTAGACAGCGCTCAGAAGACTTCGAGAAGCAGTTACCCGAACGACTCAAGCAATTGCAGGCAGGGGGCGACCCTGGTGTCGTCCGCGGCTTTGCTATGGTCGGGGGAGCCGGGGGCTTGGGTTCGGGACGACGGCAAGCGTACGGTCGATATAGCTACTCCTGGCAAGAGGAGCGTGCGCACGTAACGCACAGACTGATATTGCACGCAGGCTATGACATTGATATTGTCGAGCGGTTGGAGGTCACGGTGGATGAAAGGTTCCTGCTTTATGAGCAGGAACTCTATTCAGGAGGTCGCGTCGTCAAGCGGAAAGAAGAATTTCCAGGCGCAGCGAGCGAGGTACAGTCGTGACTAAAATCCATGGCTCAGTGAACTGCCCGGGTTTTCGGTAAGTTGCCTGATGACCGTCTGGTAAACAGATGAAGTTACTGAAAACCCCGTTTCACGGGATACCCACGTCCTAGGCGATTCTGGTAACGTGATTTCACTCACGGGGAAGTCATAGGTTATGGCTAAAGAAATTCAGGTTGGCAGCAATGGAATAAGGACGGAACGACCGTCAATGGCTCTTGTTGCCATCGGAGTTCCGGCGGTACTGTTCACCGCAATTTTGGCAGGACGCATGCTGTGGGAAGCGACATTGCTCACGTTTCAGCAAGGACCACAGATGCTGGGTTTCTCGCTTGCTCACGGTGGTGGGGCACTATTGTTTCTGGCTCCGTTCCTGCTATGCCTTTGGTTGCTCGTTGCTTTAATCACGATGGCGGTCTGTCTTTGGCGCAAGAGGTCGCTGTCAAGGTGGTACTGGCTAACTCTCGCCAGCGCAGTTGTGACTCTCGGAGTTCTTTCGATTCCGCCTGCGTTTTGGCAATGGGCGTTTATTGGAACCTTTGCAAAGAGCCCGCACGCTGGTGATCTCATGGTCTACGCGGCAGCGGAAGGCGACGTAAGGACGGTGCTCGGCTATTTGGAGCATGGCGTCCCAGTGGCGGCGACCAATTACGAAGGCTCGACGGCCGCCTTCACCGCGGCTGTGGGCGGTAGCCTTCCGGTGATCAAAATGCTGGTGTCAAAGGGTGCCGATCTCAATACTGTGAACTCCTACGGGGACTCTCCATTAGAAGCGGCCGTAGAAACCGGACATACGGATGTTTCTACTTTCCTCAAAGCCCACGGCGCTTCCCAGATTCGCGGCACTCCGGAACAGCGTCAAGCTGCAAGCACCGTCATCGTTCGTAGGGACATCGAGCGGAACAAAGGCAGATGACGCCGCAAGGCGAATTTCATGAAAAGTCGCATTTCCGGTAACTTCCCGAGCCCTAACCCGGCGGGGCTGAATTTACTCGAAACCCCGTTTTGCGAGCAGTTGCCGTTGATTCCGAGTCCCGAGGCGTCAATGGGGGATCGATATGGCGGGCCGCGCATCGTTCCTCATGTTTCGTTTCCGTTTGTCGACTTTACTCACAGTCACCTGCTCACAGATTAGGCGGGTTCGTCGAAGGCTGGTGGTTTGCGTTTGGCGTGGCATCGGGCGCGGTGTTAAAGCCCGGAAGCAGGCGAGCCTCCGCCCCGAACTTGTGGTAATCGTTGTAAAAAATATCGTTCAATCGCGTCTCGTACGGCCCGTAAATCTCAAATGTTTGTTCGAAGACCGTGATCGGGCTTACGGTTCTCACCCGCAGAATGGTGACACTGCGGCGCGGGCAAATGTATTCTTTACCCCCGAAATCTACCGGGCCGTATTCGATCATGGTCGCCGATGCCTCAGCCGGCAGTATCGGGGTTAGATTTGGCCCGCGGATCCATCCCAGTTCCGCCTCCATCGTCAGTCGAAGAATCGCTCCGGTTTTAGGGTCAAGTGTGAGTTCGCCGAGGTATCCGGGTGCCGTGAAAAAGGTGCCGCCGCCTACCAGGCAGCAGTACTGCACGTAGTAATGCGTGTCATCGGCGCGCACAATGTATCGAAAGACTGCTTCCGTTCCTCGTTCTCCCCGCACCCAATGGCTCCAGGTGAGTGTGCTGCGGCCGCGCATAGCATCTAACAGCACCGAGCCGAGAATGGGGCTGAACACGCCGACCAGGTTTAGGCGCTTCTGGCTGCCGCTCCGATTGCGTTTGATCTCATTCTGTTCTTCGTGGCCATTGCGATAGCGGAGCGTGGCTTTCTCGGTTGACGCTTCGCGTAGTGTTTGATCGGGGAGGGCAGTCTTCCAGATGCCTGCTTGCTGGGGCGATGGCTGATCATATTCGGTTGTGGTGCGTATAGCGAAAAAGTCGGGCAATTTCGGGAGTACTTGCTGCAGATAGTTCACGGCGCGCACAAGCATCTGCCGCTGGGCCTCGGCACCTGGTGCAAGGTCGGAAGTGATCTCGGCTGCCGGCGGGTCGAGGAAGGCGGACTGATCCGCCAGAACCACCAGGGCAGCGATCGACTTCTTGCCAGGCAGACGCTTCTTCCACAGCGAGAGTAGGGGACTGTCAAGGCGCTCGCGCAGCTCCAAACCTTCTAGCCGGTTTGCCAACGCCTCGTCCCGCTCGGCGGCGGCAGACTCTAGGATTTGCTCCAGCTCGTGCACACTGACGCGCGACGGCGGGGAGAAGGGCTGATCGTAGAAAACTGGCTGATTGTAATAGCCACTGTTCGTTCGCGCCGAAACGCCAGGTTCGTCTAGTTGGACGTTCAGGTCGTGATATTCATCCGGCTGGGCTGCGCGCGGTGGGTCGAACGATAAGGTGTAGAACATCCGCGCATCTTCAACGCAATGCTCCAGGGAGCGCGAAATCTCTGAGAAATCATCCACCACCAGCCCTCCGCTCTGTGCCGCCAGCACCGGGAGTGAAAAATGCGAATAAGCTCCGAAGCCTTGCTCTGCCAACTCAGACTGGGTGCGAACCCCGGCAAGATAATGTGTATACACGTTCTGAAATTCCTCGATCGTCAGTTCGGTCCGGGTGCGGGATGTACGGGGTTCCATCCTGGGTGTGAGCGGTTGGGTACGGACTGTCACCTCGGAGATGACCATCCGCGCCTCACGGATGCGCGTGGACAGCTCGACCAACCAGGGAAAAGCCGCATCCTTGTATTGCGATCGCGCGTCTACCTTTAGCCACCCAAAGCCGGGCCAGAGTAAGAGCTTGCGGCCGAGTTTATCTCTTCGCTCGATGGCGATGGTGTAGACCGCTCGCAAGGCTGCCTCCCAGAGGGTGTTCCTTTGTGCTTCCTCTGCCACTCTCTCGGAAGTCGACAAGAACGGATCGGGTATTCGCGAAATTGTCCAGACTTTGCGCTGGTAGTGGTGTGCGGCTACATTCTCCGCCAGAGCGTTGCCGTCCCTTGTGGGGGCTACGGTTGCATACAGCCCGGAGGTTGTGAACAGGTAAACCGACGTAGGAGCGGCAAGCTGCCCCCCCTTCATTCGCAGGAACTTGATCGATTCAGCCTTCGCCAGCGCCAGTTGCTGGGACGAAAGGTTAACCTCGTCGAGGACCAGCACTACCTCAGTTAATCGCTCTATTTCGTTTGTGGGGTCTGAGGCCGCGAAGGAAATAACTTTTTGTGGGACCCCTCTGTCCGTCAGCGTGAAATCCTTTGCCGCAAGACCTGACGACGGATTCTGCTTGCTGTCGGTTGCCGCCACATCGATGTGGATGAGGCCCTCCCGGGGCAATTTGGTCTCGACTTTGATCGACCCATCCGGAACCGTGGTTTTGACTGGGACCTGCGGGGTTTGCAATTGGCCGTAGGCGCCGGTGGAGCAGCCGAGGCACAGGGACAGTAACAAACCAGGCAGAATCGTGATTTGCATTCGCAACCTGTACCCTGAGCCCATCCTATGGATCGGCCCCTGACTGTCAACCCATAAGCATACCCTTTGGAAGAGAAATGAAGAGGAAAGCAGGATAACCGGGATCAATTGCGTCCCCAGGAGGTTTGCCAAATAGCCGGCTTACCGGACAGAGGCGTTTAAAGTCTCGTTATAGGTAAGTTCCCCCCCCGCCCTCTGGTACGCTGGATCGGTATGAAGCTTCGGAACTGGCAAAGGCATTGAGAGTTAAAAGGTCACGGTTCGTGGACGACACCATCGATTTTCACTTTTTTGCACGAGAAGCAAAAGTGGATGTCTTTGCCGGGAACAAGTTCTGATAGATCCAACCGTCGCCACCAGTGCAATCCGATGCGGCAGAATTGTCCGAGGATGATGTTGGCTTCACACTCTCGGTGTGGCCATAGTTTCGCGACCTGCGTTGCGAGGTCAGAATTGGGCGACCTGTAGGTGGGTTCAACCACGGCAGTCATGGTATAGGGTCTCCTGAGGGAGTCGCAAGATCAAACCGGCTCCGGCAATTCCCCATCGCGGACAGTCGTGTTGCCGTCGGGGACTGCCTGCGAAGTCGGGTTTTCAGTAAGTTCCCTTGCCGGAGGACCGCGGGCCAGGCAAGTTAGCCGAAATCCCCGTTTTCAAGCGTTTTTGTATTTCGGGCTTATGTCTTTCACTGACTCGCTGACTCGTTGATTGGTGACCACTCCTTCAAACCACTCGTCTAATTAGCGACCGGAGGAAGGCCGCGTGAGACTTGTCGCTTGGTCGCTGCTTTTGATGGTGATGAGTGTGCAGGCAGAAGGACAGACACCCACCACCCCATCGGAATCATTCCTCCTGCGAACTTGGGAATGGCACACGACATTGAAGCCGACAGCGGGACCGAACAATGTGGGCAACTGTTTGATCGTGTATCCCAACGGTCGTATACACCTTGAACTGCGAAGGCAGGAGTCCTTTTATGGCCCGGCCAGCTTTGTCTCCTATGAAGGTACGCTTTCGACCCAGCAACTCAAAGACCTGCGGTCCATTCTCGATTCGGACGCCGTTAACAGGCTCCAATTGGTTACTTGGCCGATAGGGGACATCCATTCGGATGATTTTCAGTGGTTCACAGCAGAAATCCAAAGGCCCACAAAAACCCAAAAGGTCGGCACCTACAGCTTGCATATCGCAGATGCTAAGAACTCCGAGAATGATGAGAGAGCATCTCGTGAGGCAGGAATAACCCTGCAACCGCTCATTGATTGGTCACACCGTGTAAAGAGCTTGAATCCCCCGGAATTGCGGATCATACCAAACTCCGACTCGGTGTGCGGTGAATGATCCTCTAGCCACCGCTACACATTCCCTCGAACCCCTGGCGGTGCAGCTTGATCCGCCGACTTGCGGGTCTTTGTCGGGCATCGGACCCTCCAGAGGCGATTTCTGCAGAGTGCCTGCAAAGTCGCATTTTCGACAGAAACGCCTTTTCATGTGCCAAGTTCCGAGTAGGCGACCACTCGCTCGGAACTCGACTACTTGCCGGTCAAAATCGGACGCCGCCATTGTTCGCTTTGTATCCGAAACCGATGCGCCTCAGAGAAATTGACGTCCGGCGTGTACTGATGGAGGACAGATTGGGCGCGGGGATCGTCGGATTCGATCAGGGTGTCTGCTAATTCTCCGGCCCGGTCCTGCGGCACATGCTCGATTGTTTCGATGACGAGGGTGACAGCATCCCTATCCCCGGTCAGGACGAGGCCATGGGCGGCCATTACCTGGATCACAGGGTTGCGAGACTTCAGCGCTTGTTGAAGAACCGGGATGACCCTCCGATCGCCGCAATCGACGAGAGGACGAACTTGTTGCGGGATGGCAAAAAGTACTACCTTACAGGCTTCTTCGTGGCTGAGATTGCGACTCTTCTCCCAATCCAGAAAAGCTTCAGACGAACATGGGGCTGAAGAGTACGGGTCGGGAGGGTCTTCGCTGAGTGCCGCCTGAGCCTGATTGAGGATCAGATTCCAGAATTGAGGATCTTTATCCCCCAGAGAAACAAGGACGGAGGCAACCTCACTGCGTAGATCCGGTTCATGGGAACGAGCGAAATAAGCTTCAAGGACCGGGATAGCTCGACTCGGTTCCACATGCGCCGCCCACTCAATGTAGGAAGTCGCATCCACTATGCCTTGGCCTACATCGTTCCGCTGAACGCGATCGAGCGCGGATTCGGATTTGCGTTGTAGACCGACAGCATCAAGATGGTCAGAAGATTTAGTTTCGGCAACTTGGGCATCGTTCGGTCCAGCCGTGGCAATCAAGACAAACACGATTCCGAGAGACAGAAAACAACCAAGGGAAGAGTGGATTCGACTCATCGCGAGAAGTATAGCCTTGAATGTTCTGGTTCTGAGCGTCTTACCGGCTTTCCAGATTATCGGTAACTTGACCCGAGTCCCGCGAACGCCCGAATCATGTCTCGGTCGCACCTTGGTCGGTCATTCCTCACTGGATGGAGCGCTGACTGCGATGCGGAGTGTTCACACTTGAGTGAATACTTTAGTAACTAATCGCCCGGCCTGCATTAGCCGAAACTTTAGAGTTCCACCAACTTAGTTGGAGCGAACATCCAAGCCTTCCTTGATCACAAAGCAAAAGCCATACTACCTTTCCAGCATGACAAGAAATCCGAAGGTCGGCATAACTCGCCGACCGTATTCTCACTCCGCGGACTTAAAGCGTCGAAGGGGTGACCTGGTCGACAACCCGCCTGAGCCGAAGTCCGAACCGCCGCCCGCGAAGTTCCATCTGCGCACTCTCGAAACTTCCCAATGTCCCGACAAACGGAGCAACTTATGCCCAAAAATCAAGTCACAGATCCCATCACCGATCAGGAAATAGCCTTTGCCCACCTGGTTCTCACTGGAACCATGACCGACCGCCGTGCCGCTGAAGCCGTCCGTCTCAACCCCGACACCGCCGCCTACACCAAAGCCAAACCCCGTGTGCGCGCCTACATGCTTGAGCACCGGGCCGCCGTACATGAACAACTCGTGCAGCAGGAGACCGAGGAACTGCGCCGGCTGAACCAGAGCCGCGAGCAAGTCCTGGCCAGGCTCTGGGAAATTGCCAATCTGGATCCCGAAATGACTCGAAACAGCGCTTCCGCCCAGATCAAGGCCCTCTCCATGGTCGTCGCCATGAAGGCCTGATCTCTGATTGGCCTCCGGTCCTCGGAAGAGTAATCCGCCTGGGTGCCCGCCGCTTGGTTTTGTGAGCAGTTCGAGTAAAATACCATCTTTTTTGACTCTGTTGGGGCATTGAAGACGTGCCTGGCGTTCCCTATCCAGCGCTCAGTGAGGCGGCTGACTCCAGCGAATTCAACGGGGCGTCCATTCACGTTGTGAGGATCGGACAACCGGGTCTCAGCCGCCAAAGCGAAGACGTGAATGGACCGGGCGACTTGAGATTCTAATGGAAAAGCACAGCCGCCAATGCCCAAAGAGCGGAGAAGATCGGGAATTTTATCGAACGTCTTCGAATCAATACCAACAGGAAGTTGAGGCCGGAGGAATCATGTCCTTTACATGTTGCGGAAAGAGCCAGGAACCAGGGGCAGGTGAACGGATTCCTCGTAAGTCCATGAGCGAGCTCGTAAGTTCGCGCGACCGTATCTGGAAGAAATACAGCAGGCGTAGCGGGCGACGCATTCGCGACTCCCTACAGAACACGGCTTATTCCTCGGCTGAGTTCTCGCCTCATTGCCTTCTGCCGCCAGCAGCGGCGGTTTGCGTTATTCCTGCGACATTACGTCAAGCGGGCTCATGAGCCACGCCGGTGAAGAGCAGGAGCGCGGTCGAGGCGCACAGAAGCGGTCCCGCGGTGCTGAATAAAGCCCGGCCAATTGTTCCGGGAGCACCTCCATAGTAGGCATCGAGGGCAAAGGCCGTGACGCTCGTGGCAGCCGTGGCAACGCGCCAATTCAGTGGAAGCCGCCGCAACCTCAAGAGCGCGAGAGGCAGGAGCCAAAAGAATATGTACCAAAGATTGCGGTCCCGGAACGATGAGAGGAAGTGGGTCACATAGGCAGAATGCTGATGAAGGTCCAGTCCGAAGCGCAGGGGCGAGCGATAGACGTGGGTAATCCCCCATTGCAGCGCCGTCATGGAACCCAGCGCGGCAAACCATGACGTGACCATCCAAACCGCCGCGATGGAGGGGCTGCGAAGCGCCTTTCTAGAGCAGAGCCACCAGCAGAGCGTAAAGACCATGAGAAAGACGACAAAGGACTCCTTCGCAGTGGCGCCGATGACTGCCCATATGGGCAGCGCCCAGTAGTCTTCTCGCCAGAGGCTCCAGACGAGCACCATAAGAAAGAAGCCCTCTCCCGCATCGACTAGCCCAGCAAGCCGGAGGTTAGGAACGGCAAAATTGAGCAGGTAAATCAACGCCGAGCCGAGGGCCACGGCGTAGTTTCCGAGTACACCGTGAACCACCATAAGCAGAACTGTTACGGTGAGAGCTACAAAAATTGAATTGACCGCTAGTAAGGCAAACATGATCGGATCCCAAGTTCCGATGTGATTCTTCGCGATCTGGTAGACGGGCCGGGCAAGGTAGGGTATGAGAACCCGGAACTGCATATGCTGATTCAAGTCTGGCGTCGGGGGTGTAGTGACCATCTCCGCATAGGTGACAACGTCCTCCATTCCGCCGGGGGCTTGCCGCCAATCGATACGATTCAGGCTGGGATAGCCGAGACCACAACAAATGAAGAAGAAGAGCAGAAACAAGAGCAACAGTCGCGAGCGTGGAACAGCCGCTGCTGGATGGATCGTACTCCGGAAGCTTGTTTCGAGGACACGACGCTGCATTCTTACCTCAACGTATCATCTCGTTGAAGGAGAGGGCGATGAAGGTTCCTGGCAAGCCACGCCGCGTACAGCTCGACTTCGTTCGCGGCGTCGCCATCCTCATGGTGATGGCCGGGCACTTCCACGAACCGCAGACAGGGGTGAGGATTCTTGATGACTTCACCTACCTGGTGGGCCTTTTTGGCAGCCAGGGCGTCGATCTCTTTTTCGTTCTTTCCGGTTATCTGGTCGGCGGCCTGCTGCTCAAGGAATATCGCGACACGGGAAAAATAGAACCGGGCCGATTCCTCCTCCGCCGCATCTTCAAAATCTGGCCGCCCTATTATTTTCTGATCTGTTTCCATCTGCTGGCCCGGCATCATCCCGCCCGCACCTTCTTCTGGCAAAACTTTTTCCATCTGCAAAACTATCTTGGCAGCAGCGTGCGGCAAACCTGGACGCTCTCGATTGAAGAGCACTTCTACCTGCTGCTCGCCCTCCTGTTTGCCTTCGCAGCATCGCGCCACTTGAAGCCCGCGACCATCCTCAAACTCTGCGCCACCCTTGGCCTTCTGGCGTTCGCGGCGCGTTCGATCACGGCGGCCCTGGGCAATTACGAAGGCGCCTTGCGCTGGACCCAAAACCGCATCGACAGCCTGCTCTTCGGCGTCATGCTAGCGCTGCTCTACTACTTTTTCCCTGGCGCCTATGCCCGGCTCACCGCCCGCGCCTATCCGCTGCTCGCGATCATCGGCCTGAGCCTACTCGGCACCCTCTATGTGGACAATCCACTCCTTTTCCTCGGCCCAGGGCTGACCGCAATCTACCTGGCTGCCGGCGCCTTTCTTCTGTTGGTCAATCAACACTCCGGCCGCCTGACCGGCTGGTGGATCTACCGCGCCATCGCCTGGATCGGTGTCTACTCCTACGCGCTCTATCTCTGGCACAGCGTCATGCAGGACGTAGGCGACAAGGTCATCGCCCGCTTTCCGGCCCTCATCGCCTGGGTGTTAGCGCCCGTGATCCAATTCGTAGGCGCCCTTGCCATCGCCTTCCTCGCAACTCATTTGATCGAGTGGCCTTTTCTGCGCTGGAGAGAATCCATCCCCTGGCTTCGCGATACCAAGCCTCTCGGCACATGAGCTGCACACGAGACCACGAAGCGGGGATGAAACGGAATGTAACTACTCTTGCCCTCAAGCCCACATGGCCGGGGTGCCCCATGTTCGCACCAGCGTACGTGGGTTAAGAAAGTTGGGGCGAAGCCCCATCAAAGGTCTGTCTTTTTTTCTTTCCTGCAATCAATTGGACTGTCGCGAACTGTCGGATCCACGACTACTTACTGAGGCGAGTTATTCACCGGCGCGCTGGGGCTGACCGGGCTTGTCGGCGATCCTCCGAAACCAGATCCAGAAGTTCCGCCAAAACCAGAGCCACTCGATCCGCCGAACCCGGACCCGTTGTTGGATCCGGATCCATTGTTGGAACCGAACCCGTTATTCGAACCCGAGCCCGTACCGTTACCAAGGCTAAAACCACCATTCGTGCCACCATTCACTCCGGTGCCACCGTTCGTGCCTATGCCACCATTGATGCCGGTGCTGCTACCGCTGCCGTTGATAGTGCCACCGCTTGCAGTGACGGTATTCTGGGTCGGATCGAACACAAATTCCCACTGATTGTAGTGGGTCTGCTTCTTGTAGATCTTGATCGACGTTTTCTTGTCCAGCAATCCAACTCCCACGATCGGAGCTCCACCGACACTTACGCCCGGCGATCCGAAGGCGCTACCGCTGCCCCCGGTCGTTTGCACTCCCCCGATATTGTTGGTTGTTCCGTTGGCGCCGGTCGTCGTCATCCCCCAGCGCCGGTCGTCGATCCGAACCCAATGCCGGACCCGGAGTCTGTGCCGCCAATGGTAGAGCCGGACGAGCCGTTATTGCTGAAAGGGGAAGTCGAGGATCCGGAACTAAACGACGACCCGCTGCTTCCAAACGCAGATCCCGAAGACCCCGGGGACGAGCCGCTGTTGCCAAACGAAATTCCCGAAGATCCACTGCTGCCGCCCAACGAAGATCCCGACCCACCAAAGGGTGAGGACGATCCGCCGATGCCGGTAGGGCTGGTGCCGTTCGTCGCTCCGGTTGGAGAGATGCCGCCGGTTTGGCCCACCGTCTGCCCAAATAATCCCTGGGCGGGAACCTTGGCCTCGCCATAGTGAATAAGCCGCCAGTCATCCTTCCCGGTCATCGGATTAAGATAGCGCTTGCGGAGAAAGCGCTGATTGTCCGACTTCACCAGCTGATCGATCGTATTGGGATAGCGTCCGTACTTATTGAAATAGAGCTGGATAGCCCGGGCATATTGCATCCCACGGTGCACCGTTTCTATTTCCTTATCGCGGCGGATCGACTCTGCCATCTTGGGTGCGGCAACGGCCAGCGCGATCGTGATCAGCAGCACCATAAACAGGACGCCGAGCAAAAGAAAACCCTCTTCCTGCCGGGAACTGCGTGGTCGCGAATTGGGCTGTATTCTCATTGGCGAAGTGGGAGCGTCTGCGTGTTGTGGTACGGAATATCTTCTACTTGGACGGACGCCGAGTTGATTTTGACTACTCGATAGCGCCGGTCGACTACATCGCCTTCCGAAGCGATGAAAATGTCATCTCCGTGCAGCAGGAAGACTTGTTTTTGGCCCGTTTTTTCCGCCGCGTAGCCATAAAACCCCAGGTTGATCGGCGGCGGGGGCGGAGGCGGCGGAGGTCCGGTATCAACATGCGCCTGGCGGATAGGAGCGACCGGTTTGGGTATCTCCGGGGCCACCGAGAACTGGGAGAAGATGTTGCGCCCGCGGCCCGTGTACTCGAGCGACTCAGCCTGACGCATGATCTCCGGGTGCAGCGTAGGATCGAGCGCAGCTAATCCTCCGACCTTCGGAGCCTGATGCGCAAACCCCGGCGCAGCCGTGTCTTGTGTTGTATCGGGAGCAGCCGTTGCAGGACGAACCTCTGTGACAGCCGCCGGGGCCGCTGGTGGCGCAGCCGGCGATGGCCCAAAGTTCTGCCATAGGAACCGCAGCAGCAGGATCAGCATGACCGCGCCGAGCCCCGCCGCCAGGTATACCTTCTTCTTATCTTCTGTACCGGCCTTGAGCGCCATCAGTGGGAATCCTCCCCCTGAGCGGCCCCTTCATCACCCTGAACATCACCTTGAACTAGGGGAACGAGTTGGTTCGAGTTGGAGGCGTGGAGATAGGTGTTGAGCCTCAGCCGCAAATTAACCGTGCCGCCCTGTTGCCCGGTCAGGGTGAGCCCGCTGATGAGAAAGAAAGTCTTGCTGCGCTCCAGGCCATTGATAAAGTGCATCAGCGGTGCATATTCTCCGGTCAGGCTGGCATCCATGCGCAGCTCTACCAAACCTTCCGGTGCGCGTGCCGGGGAGTAAGTCAGGTTCGTTACGTGGACTGAACTCTTAGCGGCCAGATCGTTGATGGTCGCGGAAATCGTAGAGTACGCAGCGGGGAACCGCGCGCCGAAGAACTCATTCGCCTGCGTCCGGGAAACGTCGACCTTCTGCGGTAATCCCTTGAGCGGGCTCATTTCCAGCTGCAGGGCACGCAAAGCGGTCTGCTGCTGCAACAGCTGGTCTGTACCGGCAGCGCGCAAGGTGCTCCAGGCCAGAAAGAGCCGTACGCCCAACACCAGGTTCAGAATCAGTAGCAGCGCCACTCCGGCAAAGTGCAGGTTGAGCAGGCTGGCCACGCTGCGTAGCGACTTCATTGTGCGGCCGCCCTTCTCACGGGCCTCGGAGCCGGCGCTGATGGAATCGCAGGTTTGGTCTGAGATCTCCTTCGAGGCTTCGCCTGAGGTTTCATCGGTGTGGTCTGTTTGACCGGCTTCGCCTCTGTCTCGGGCAGCGGATTGTACTCTGCCAGCAGATCAAAGTTCACGTTCGCGGCGGTGCTCACTGGCTCCGGGCCGCGTCCATTCTGATTGTTCTCCGCCGTCTCCCGGGCGAGGCGAGGAGAGAGGAAGCGGTGAGAATGCTCCAGATTGCGGACCAGTTCGACGCCCCGGTCATGTGCACCGCTCACGCGCAGACGAATGGTCACTTTGCCATCCTTGGTAGGAACCGGGTCGATCGCCAGCACCTGGACTCCAGTCGGCAGCACATTTTCCAGGTCCATCATAACCGCCGTCCAGGAGAAGGCTTTCTCAGCAAAAATCTGATTAAGAAACTGCGACTGGTTTAGGACCAAAGCATTTTGCGGTTGCCGCATATCTGCTTGAAATACCTGCCGCTGCCGCTCGAGGATATGAATTTGGGCGTTCACTGCATCCAGGCGTGCCTGGGCATAGGCGGCCTTCCGCTTTTCCGTTCCCAGCAGCAACCACAGCGGCACCGCCGTGACCGCCAGCAACACGATCAGGATCCGCAGCCGAAGATACAGCGGCCCCAGCTCAACAAACGGACGCGACGCGAGATTGAGTTGGATGCGCATTAGTTGGCCAGCGCTCCCACCACCCCGGCGAGAATCCCGCCAGGCATCGACTTACCCCGATACGGTGTAGGCACAAGATCGCGCACTGGGATTCTCTCATCGCCCAACAGCCGGATCAGCTCTTCCGGGCCGCCCAGCCCGCAGCATAGCAACTGCCGCGGTGGCGTATTGAGGGTGTCCTCAAAATAAGCAACGGCCACCGTGACCGATTGCTGCAGCTCTTCGACGGAGTTGAACGAGTTTTCCTCCGGCGACCATTCCTTTTCCGTAAGCTCAAGTGTGCGGTGCAGCAGCAGTTCATTCTGTCGGGTGATGGCGGTAGTGACGGAGCTCCCGTTGCGGTTGATCACCAGCGCCGGCTCCTCTGAGCTGACCGCGGCCAGTGCCGCCATCGTGCTCGGCAGAACAACGCCCGGCTCATAGCCGGCCTCGCGCACCGCGCTTTCATATTCGGCCAGGACCGCCGCCGGCGAAACGGCCACAATCACCCGCACCAGCCCGGGTTTGCTGGGCATCACCTGGTAGCTCACCGCCGCATCTTCCACTTCAAAAGGGACCAGCTTGCGCAGGCGAAAGCGAATAATGGGCAGGGCCTCGGCGGGCTTCGTTGGCAGCACGTCGAAGTCCAGCAGCAGGACCCTTACCGCAGCATCAGGAATAACCACCGTAACCTGGCTTTCCTTGATGCTGATTTCATCCAGGGCCTGGCGCAACGCGGCGGAAACGGCTGCCCGGTCGCTGAAGTTGGGCGTCTGCAAACCGGCAGCAAGCACGCCGGGGCGCAGGGCGGCAAACCCGGAGACAATTTCCTGCTCAGCCTCGCCCGGGCGTGCGGCCACCACGCCGGCGCTGGTAATCTCACATGCTAGCCGGGGTCGCAACGCGTTTGCTTCGGACGGAAAGATTCTGTTGGCAATATTGGAAAGCATGTTCCTAGCGAAAAGCCTCGATAAACGTGACCTTGTTGATTTCCTTAAGCGTAGTCAGGCCGCGGCTGGCCCGGTCGACGGCTGATTCGCGAAGAAACTGCATGCCTTGCTTCTGCGCCAGTTTGCGTACTTCCGACGCCGGCTTCTTGTCCAGAATGATTTCCCGGATGGCATCGTTCAGTTCCAGCAGTTCGTGAATGGCGGTTCGGCCGCGATAGCCTGTGCCGGCGCATTCAATGCAGCCCGCGCCTTCATGAAAGTCGAAGTCACGCCATAACTCCGGATCCAGACCGCTATTGCGTAAAAACTCATCGTCGTAGCGCACTGGGCGGGTGCAGTGTTCGCAGATGGTGCGCACCAGCCGCTGGGCGAGTATGCAGTTGAGCGCGGAAACAAAATTGTACGCTTCCACGCCCATATTGAGAAAACGTCCCAGCACATCGACCACGTTGTTGGCGTGGACAGTAGTGAACACCAGGTGACCGGTCAGCGCGGAGTTGATGGCGATCTGTGCCGTTTCCTGATCGCGGATTTCGCCTACCAGGATCTTGTCCGGGTCATGGCGCAGAATCGAGCGCAAGCCGCGGGCAAAGGTAAGGCCCTTCTTCTCGTTGACCGGAATCTGGGTAATGCCGCGAATCTGGTATTCGACCGGGTCCTCGATGGTGATGATCTTGTCTTCGTCGCTCTTGATCTCGTTAAGCGCTGCGTAAAGTGTGGTGGTCTTGCCTGATCCCGTCGGACCGGTGACCAGCACCATGCCATAGGGCTCACGGATGTAGCGCCGGAAACGGCGCAAATCCTCCTCCCCAAAACCGACCACGTCCAGTGTCAGCTTGCGGAACTTCTCGCTCATCGATTCTTTATCGAGTACACGCAGGACAGCATTTTCCCCATGCACGGTGGGCATGATGGACACGCGGAAATCGATCAGGCGGCCTTTGTAGCGGACCCGGAAACGGCCGTCCTGGGGTACGCGGCGCTCGGCAATGTCCAATTCGCTCATAACCTTGATACGGGAGAGGATGGTGGAGTGGTGCTCGCGCGCGATGGGCGCCATGGCTGCCTGCAACACGCCGTCGATACGGTATTTGACCACCAGGGAATCGTCATAGGTTTCCAGGTGGATATCCGATGCGCGCCGTTCCAGGGCCGTGAAGATGGTGGTGTCCACCAGCCGGATGATGGGGCTGATGTCCTCTTCCGAGGTGAGCTTCTCAATCGAGATATTCTCATCAGGATTATCTTCGGCGGAGATGACGTCGAACGTCAGTCCTTCGCTGGCCTCGTCGAGTACCCGCTGCGACTGCTCCGTTTTCTTGAGCAGGTCCGTGATCTGCGACAGCGTAGCCACCTTGGTGATGATGCGTTGGCCCAGCAGCCCGCTGATCTCGTCCAGGATCATGAGCCGGCTGGGATCGCTGACCGCGATGATCAGGCGGTCTTCCAACTGCTCCAGGGGCACGAAGTTATAGCGGAACATCATGTCGACCGGCACGCTGCGGAACAGTTCATGTTGGATACGGAAGTTTTTCAGATCGACGAAGTCGCACCGGTAGCGGTGGGCCATCGTCTGGGCGCGGATGGTTTCGTCTGTTTCCGATACAGCCGTGGTGACAAGTACAGTGCTGTCAGCCATATAAAACTCCTAAAGGCAAAAGGTACAAAGAGGCCTTAGTGGCCTCCTATGGTGCTCGCTTGTCCGAGTGAGAAGATGGGCAGATACAAAGCGATCAAAATGACTACGACCACCGAGCCCATCACGATCAGGATGGCGGGCTCAATCAGCGCCAGTGCGGCCGTCAAGGCCGTCTGCACGTCTTCTTCGAAAAATTCGGCCACCGAGTTAAGCATTTGCGGCAAAGCGCCGGTGGATTCCCCGACGTCGATCATCTCTACTGCAAGATCGGGAAAGACGCCGGTTTTTTCCAGGCTTTGCGACAGACTTTTTCCTTCGCGTACCGTCCCCACCGAAGCCATCACCGCCTTGGCGATGGTGTTGCTCGAGATCGAGCGGGCCGCTGTTTCAAGCGAGGGTACTGGGGGAAGTCCACCGGTCAGCAGGCTCGAAAGCGTGCGCACGAAAAGGGCGACCTGGTACTTGCGCCAGATGTTCCCGAATACCGGCATACCGATCCGTATACGGTCGATCCGGGCCGATCCAGCCGTTGTCTGGCTGTAGCGAAAGAGAACATAAACAATGATCGCGAACCCTGCCAGCCCCCACAAAATGTAGTGCTGAAAATTGTTACCCACGGTCAGCAGCATGCGCGTGACGGCGGGCAAATTGGTGCCCAGCTGGTCGTACAGCATGGCGAAACGTGGCACCACAAAACTGATCAGGAAAATAAACAACGCCACGACCATGGTGATCAGCAGGCATGGGTAGAGCAGGGAAGCAATCAACTTCTTGCGGAAGGAGAGCGAAATTCGCTGGAACGCGAGATAACGTGACAACACATCTTCCAGCTGCCCGCTTCGCTCGCCCGCCAGCAGGGTAGTGGTGTAAATGAGCGGAAAACCGCCCTGGGCTTCAAAGGCGCCGGAGAGTGACTCTCCGGTGCGCACCCGCGTGGCTACATTTTCCAGCTGCGCGCGAAAGGTCGGGTTCTTTTGTCCCTTGACCAGCATATCGAGCGAACCAAGGATGGGCAGTCCGGCGCGGATCAGGGTCAACAACTGCTGGTTAAAGATAATGAAAGCTTCGAGGTTGGCCTTTTTGCGGCTGCCCCCCACGCCGCGCATACCGCGCGGCCGCACCGAGTAGACGTAGTAGCCGGCCGTGGTGAAACGGGTGCGCAGTTCTTCGGCGGAGCCGGCGATCTGCACCTGCTCCTGAATGCGTCCGCGCTCATCCGCCAGTTTGACTACGTATTCAGCCATGGGCCCCCTACCATTTTACCGGGATACGGGCATCCCTGCGGTTGGAGGAGCCGGAAGCATTCCCAGCTTACCAATCTGGCCATTGGGGCCGACGGTCCAGGGCAGACTAAGAGCGTTCCAATTACCACCATCGAGCCATTGCCAGGTTTTGCCATCGTCATAAGAGACATCGGATCCGTTCGTGCCTACCGTGATCCACGCGTGATCTTTCTCGTCCCAGGCCACGGCGGAGCGATAGCCGTGGGGCGGCTTGCGGGGCACGCTCCAATGTTCTCCGCCGTCGGAAGTATATGCCGCAGTGCCGCTTGCGTCCTCAGGCTTGCGATAGTTTCCACCCACGGCAATTCCGTGTTGCTGGTCGCGAAACGCTAAGGAAAAGACGCCGGAAGAGTCATTTCCGCTCGCCAGTGGGGTTTGCGCGCTCTGCCAATCGGTCAGCCCTTTGCTATGCAGAACCCTGGCCCGGCTGGTTCCCAGCCAGATCTGGCCATCCTTCGCGGTCATAGCGCTGTTACTGGCCGCGAACATGGACTCTCCCGCCAGTGGCTCCAGGTCGGAAGCCGGGGTCCAGGTGTTTCCTCCGTCGTGGGTAAGCAGCAAGCCAAACCTTACATGGTTAATACGTCCGGGCGCCGGGGCTGGATCACCGTAGATGACACCGTGCTCCCGGTCTGTGAACAGAAGGCCATCCCAAAAGCCGCCGGGATCCGGATTGGTGAAAAGTAGTTTCCAGCTGCTGCAGCCATCCGTCGTCTGATAGAGCCGAGACTGATCGCCGGGCCCGCTCGACATCACCAAAGCAGTCTTTTCATCCCAGGCCCAGATACCGCGGAAGTCCAGCTTGCCGGCATCGGGCGGGACTGCGCATGATTGCCAGAGGTAGCCATCGTCCTCGCTGCGCAGCACGGTGCCCCCGGTGCCGCTGGCCCAAACCACGCCGTTTCCGAGGGAGTGAATGCCCCGCAAGCCGGCTGTCGACTCACTCTCTTCGAGCTCCCATGGGCCCCTATGAGTTGCGGTTTGTGCCCTCGCGAAGACAGCCATCAGGCACATCGAACCAAGAAACTTTATGATCCACATGATTTGCGCACTGTCCTACCTCTGCTCAAGGCGGGAACGAAGAATCTTTCCATCCCAATCCTCACTCTTGAAGTGAGTCACCGCCCTACCCTTGTCATCCCGACCAACGGGAGGGATCTGCAGTCGTTTCCTGACCAGGCATTTTCCGCCGAAACACCCAGGTCTCAAAGAAACAGCGCTCTAGACCGGGGGCAGTCCATTCACCACGGGAATACCAGGCGGCGGATGAAAAACAAACTCCGTATCCGGTGCCGGCGCATTGGCCTGGCTGTCACGAAACGTAAAAGCAGTTTCTGCGCCATCCGTCTCGGTGATGCTCATGGAGTGGATAACCCCCTCGGGGCTCACGCCGAGGACGATTTTCGAAACCTTGTTTTGCTCGCCCTTAGGCACGCCGGAGAGTTCCAGCCCGTCGGCTGTGCTGGAGATGGTTAGCCCCTCAAGTTCTTTCTGCAGTTGCGTGTGGCCAAGAAGGAACCGCAACGGTGAACGGAGATCATCCAGTTGCGAGGCGGCGACCCGCTCCACCTGGGCATCTCCAGGCGAATAAAACCAGGCATATTTGCCGTCAAGCAGAAAAGTCTTTCCTGCCGGATCGCTATAGCTCCAATGCATTTTTCCAGGTTTGCGCAGCAGCAGAGTTCCGTGCTCTTCGCGGTCCATCCCCATTCCGCGAAAGCTCTCGGTAAAGGTGGTGCGCAGCGAATGGAGTGCGTTGTAGTACTTATCCACTCGCTGCGCTAACTGTTGCGCGGTATCGGTGCAAAATGCTGCTCGTGGGACGAGCAACACCGCCAGCAATCCAAAGCGGGCGCTTACTGAATGCTTTGCGTGCAATTGGTTCCGCCCGCAAGATCGGCCTTGATCTCCCCTGCCTGGTCGATGCAGAAACCTTTGTGGCCCGATTTCCCAACCGCCTGCGGAACCGCAGTCGCCTCATAGGAGGTGTACATGTCCTGGTTGTTGACCGTGACCTTGGTGCAGTTGACGATATTGAAGGTGTAGCCCGATTTCTGTCCGGCAGCCAGTTCTCCCTGCAACACCTGCGCCGCCTGCGGGCTGGGTGGGCCAGAGCTCGCGTTGCCGCCGAGTGCAGCCAGCGAGCAGGCAAAGCCGTTGGCTGGGAAGCTGGTCTGATATTGGATCTGCGCCTGGTAGATAGCGCGCAGGGACTGCATGGCGGAGGTCTCGTTTGCTGAGGCCTTCATGCTGATGAAGTTAGGGATGGCAATCAGCATGAGGATGATCATGATGGACATCACGATGAGCAGTTCCATCAGGGTGAAACCGCGCTGCCGCTTGCGTTCCAAAGAGCTGAGGTGAATCATGGGGTATGGTTCTCGCTTGACCGCTTACAAGTCTATCAAGAGACGCAGCAGGTCGCGAAGACGCTCAGCCCGTGTTTTCTGTTATGCAACACTTCGGTCACGTTGACTGAGTTCAGCAGGCCAGTTGCCCTCGCGTAACCTTAAGGCCATCCAGCCGGCCCAGCAGCGTGACTGCAACCTTGTCCGGGTCGAAAAGATAATTGGCCATCGCCATCACCTCTTCGCTGGTCACAGCCTCCACTTTGTCCATGATCTCGTCCACCCCAAAGAAATGTTCAAAGTACATTTCCTGGCGGGCCAGGTTCGACATCCGTGACATGGAGCTCTCGAGGCCGAGAATGATGTTGCCCTTGAGCTGATCCTTGGAGCGGCGAAGCTCTTCTTCCGGCATTTCCTCTGTCTTCAAACGGCGAAACTCAGACATGATCAATTCAATTACCTGCATACAGTGAGCGGAAGAAGTCCCTGCATACACGCACAATGAGCCCGTGTCACGATACGGGTTGAGGTCGCTGAAGATGGAGTAGGCCAAGCCATGCTCTTCACGCACGGTCTGGAACAACCGGGAACTCATGCCCCCGCCCAGGGCGGTGTTGAGCAGCAGCGTTACATAGCGCAGATCGTGAGCAATGGGAGGGGAGGGAACGCCCATGCAGAGCTGGACCTGTTCGAGAGCCTTCTTATTGCGGAGCACGATCTTCGACACCGTGCGTGGCTCGGTTTCCGCCAGTTCGGCCTTGCTGGGCGCGATGTGATCGAAGCGCCGCGCAACCAGGTCGACGAACGCATCATGCTCCAGGTTGCCGGCGGCGGAGAAAACCATATTCTTGCCGGAGAAGCGCTTGCCGTAATAATCGAACAACATCTGCTGCTCGAAGCGGCGCACTGTTTCCTTGGTGCCCAGGATGGGTTTCCCTAGCGGGTGGTCCTTCCAGAAGTTCTGGGTAAAGATCTCGTGCACCAGGTAGTCGGGGTTATCCTCGTCCATCTTGATCTCTTCCAGGATGACGCCGCGCTCGCGCATGATGTCGTCGTTGTTGAAGACCGGATTGAGGACCAGGTCGGAGAGCACGTCCAGTGCAGTGGGTACATGCTCGTCAAGAACTTTCAAGTTGAAGCAGATCGTCTCTTTGCCGGTGAAGGCGTCCAGGTTGCCGCCGATGGCATCGACCTCGCGCGCAATGCGCTTAGCGGAACGGGACTGTGTGCCCTTGAACACCATATGTTCAACGAAGTGAGAGATGCCATTCACCTCCGGCAGCTCATGCCGTGAACCGGCACGAATCCACACACCCATGGCTACAGACCGGATATGCTCCATACGCTCGGTCAGAATCGTTAAGCCGGAGGGAAGGACTGTTCGTCGAATGCTGCGCTCGGTCACCATCTCAGTGTAGCGGCTTTCCTGGGGGTTCAGGCGGATTTCCTGCGGCCAAAACCGGATGCTATTCTGCGGAGGTGCCTGGGTAGGCCGGTTGATGTCAGTTAAGGAAAATCTCGTCCGCTTGTTAGACGGTCCCCCCGTGGCTCCCGGCAAAAATCTTTTTGGCCTTTCCCGTCAACAACTTGCGGAAGTAATGGTGGAGTTTGGACAGCCCCCTTACCGGGCTGGCCAGCTGCTCCAGGCCATGTTCCGGCAGCGGAGCAGCTCCCTGGACCAGGTTCTCACCTTCCCCCAGGCCCTTCGCCAGGAAATGGCCGAGGCCGGCTGGGCCGTCAAAAGGCCACGAATTGTGGAGACTTTTCGCTCCATTGATGGTACCGAGCGCTACCTGGTTGCCGGAGAGGACAACCAGACGGTGGAAACGGTATGGATGCCGGGCGGCGACGGCGGCGAGGCGGAGGGGGAAAGCGCCCAGCGAGCCACCATTTGCGTTTCCAGCCAGGTTGGCTGCGCGGTGAACTGTCAGTTTTGCCTGACGGCGAAATTAGGACTGCAGAGGAACTTGTCAGCGGGCGAGATCGCCGGACAGGTGATCGCTGTGCTGGACCGGCAGGCAGTGCAAGTGGGGCGAGACCGGATCAATCTGGTGTTCATGGGCATGGGCGAGCCTTTTCTGAATTACGACGAGTTCATGGCGGCTGTGCGTTTGCTGGTGAATGAGGCCGGATTGGCGGAGTCCAGAATGACAGTTTCCACTTCGGGAATTGTGCCCGGCATCCTGCGCCTGGCCGGGGAGACGGTGCGGCCGAGGCTGGCCATCAGCCTGAATGCACCCGATGACCTGATCCGCGAACAGATCATGCCGATCACGCGCAAATGGAAGATCGAGGATGTGATTCAGGCAGCGGGCCAGCTACCGCTACGGCCCCGGGAACGAGTCACCTTCGAGTACGTGCTGCTGGGCGGCCTCAACGACGGGCTGCAACATGCGGAGCAATTAGCGGCGCTGGCACGCAGTGCACCTATGCCGGTAAAGGTAAACCTGATTGCCTGGAACCCCGGCCCGGGCATGGCATACGCGATGCCGGAACCGGAGCAGGTAGAGGTCTTTCAGCAAAGGCTCATCGCGCGCGGCGTTCCTGCATTTCTCCGACGGCCGCGGGGCAGAGACATCTACGCCGCCTGCGGCCAACTCAAGCGAACCGTCGCTGAGAGCACAAATTAACCGTCGAGTACCGGGAAAAGAAACCGCGGATTCCTCCACTACGCTTCGCTCCGGTCGGGATGACAATTCTTTCGCGGAGGTCAACAGTTTCTCGCTAAATCTTTTGCGGTCACAACAAAATTGTCATCCCGACCGGAGCGAAGCGTAGTGGAGGGACCTGCGGTTTCTTTCCGCGCGAACTTCAGCAGATTATCTCCGGCCTGCGACGCCTAACCGCAACACCGCTTCCGCAACCCGATCCGCGGCGTGGCGGACTACATCGCCTTCCGCAGCAAAGTCACCAGAGATACATCGAACCCCGAGCGCTTCAATCGCCTCGATGTCAGGGACAATGGGGGAGGCTCCTTCCCCGGCGTAGCGATCCAGCAGCGCCCGCGAAACAGGCGCGGTGTTTACCAGGGCGTAGTCGAACACAGGCTGGTGCGCGTGTTCATAAATGCGTTCAATATGTTGCGACGCAGTGAGTTGAAGGCTCTCGTTGGCCTGAGTCATCAAATTGCAAATGTAGACGCGGGTCGCTGACGACGACGCCAGGGCCTCAGACACACCCTTCACCAGCAGGTTGGTGATGATGCTGGTGAACAGCGAACCAGGGCCAATGGTGATGAGGTCGGCGCGTGCAATCGCCTCCAACGTTTCCGGCAGTGGTTCAGCGTCCGCCGGATCCAGCATCAGTTCCACAATGCGCTGCCGGCTGGCGGTGATATTCGTTTCCCCGCTCACCAGCGAACCGTCATCCATACGAGCGTTGAGCGATACGTTGGCGTTGGTCACCGGGTAGATGTGGCCGCGGGTCGCCAGCACTTGGGATGAGAGCTTGATGGCCTGGGCAAAATCGCCGGTAATTTCCGCCAGGGCGGCCACGAACAGGTTGCCAAAACTGTGGCCCTCCAGCCCCTCCCCAGCAGTGAAGCGATGGCGAAACAACCGGGAGATCAGGTGTTCGTCTTCAGAAAGCGCCACCATGCAATTGCGCAGATCGCCCGGGGGAAGCATGTTAAAGCCACGGCGCAGTCTGCCGCTGGATCCCCCGTCATCCGTCACCGTGACCACTGCAGCCAGGTCGGAGATGAGGCAGGGAGCGTTTTCACAGTCAGCAGTGGATTGGTGGGGAGAAGCGACAAAACGCCGCAGCCCACGCAGCAGAGTGGAAAGGCCAGTGCCTCCACCGATAGCCACCACACGAAGGCTGGAGCGGTCAGTTCTCCTCCGGGCGGCAATGGCTTTCGCTGGCCTCGGCGTCGCCAGGGTGGAGGAGAGCGTTTTTACCATAAAGCAGTCATACAGCTAAGTTACGACACGAAGTGAGCCTCGGCGATTCCCAGAAAGCGGGAGCCTGGCGCTCAGGGAACTTCGGGGTAGAGTAATTCGGTGAAACGGGGATCATCCGCCATATCCTGAAAATCTGAATCGCTGCGCGCTTGAATGCGATTATGAGGACTCAATTCAATCGCTTTGGCCAGGTGCTCGAGGCAGGGTTCCGCCTGCCCGGTCATGCTTTCCAGGATGGCCAGACCGTAATACGCGTAGTCAGCTGTGGGGTTGATCTTGAGGATGCCCAGGAACTGATCGCGAGCCTCCTCGTAAAAGCCGGTGTTCAACAGGGAGATCGCGTAATCGTACTGCTCCTCCGTGCTATCGAAGGAGAGACCGCTTTGTTGCACCCGGCGTTGGCAGGCGACGAGATAAACCTTCGACCGCTCCAGAATCTCGACCGGACCTTCCTGGCTAAGCTTTTCAAAGATTAGCCGCGCCTTTTCGAATTTGCCCTCATGCATCCACTCGAGCGCGCTCTGGTAATCGTTCAGGGCTTTCTGGTGCGAAGGATTGGGCATGGGGCGTGCCTTACCCTCGATAGTTCGAGGATTGCGCCGAGCGGGGATACCCTGACCTGTGTTTTGCATTACCCGATCTTCTTTCCTTGAAGATGCAAACCGGCTGTTAAGTTCGTCTTTATACGCACCGCAGGTGGGTTACGTCAACCCGGCACTCCGTTTGCATCCTTGGCAAGACTGTAGCACGGTCGCCAACACCCGATCAGGACTTTGAACCGTAGACCGCTGGGTTCAGCGCTGGATCGTTGTACATTTTGAGCTGGCGGTACAGCTTGAATCCTCGTTGGCGGTTGAGGACTTGTTGCCACAGCCGGTCAAGCGACATCGCTAAATCATCCCGCTGCTCGACGAGGATACCCAGACGTTCGCGATTGCGCCCGCTATGACCGGACGGCGCCAGGGGGCGGTCGATTTCCTCTTGCGTGTGAAATACCTTAAGCGAAAGAATCGAAAGCCGATCCAGGATCAGCCCGGGAGATTCGGAATGCAATTCTGCACCATCAGCGGGCAGATTCCAGGGGTGGAGAAAATCCAGGAGCAACCGGTCACATTGTTCGGTTAAATCGTTGCGCCGCTGGTTGACGCTATCAATCAAGCGTTTAACACGGGCAATATCCTGATCTGTGGCCTCGGGAGAACGGGCAGCATCTTCTGCGTGCCAAAGTTCGAAATTCGCCAGGTGCTGTTCCGCTACCACCCTCTCGAAACCAGCCAGTGAGGAGGGTACCGCAGGTGCGTCAATATGCCACGCAGCTGTCCAACGGTCCTGCAGCGAAGTGATTTCAAAGGAGCGAAGGAAAGGGGGTTCTGGCGGGGTGGCGTGCATGGCTACTCGAGTAGATCCGAGACGTGGTGAGCTCGGTGGGAATCGAACCCACGACCCACGCATTAAAAGTGCGTTGCTCTACCGACTGAGCTACGAGCTCGTTTCTACTCAATTTCCAAAGTACCACAATAGGAAAGGATCGCTGGCAGCGCGGCCGGTTGCGGGGTATGTTAAGGACGGAAGTGAGGGTCGTGGCAGATAGACCGAAAGACATCGCGACTCTCTACTCCCGAGCTCATATGGAAGCGACCCGGTATTGGGACTTTTCTGCATCCCGCCAACAGGTGCGGGGCAAGTTCCGCGCCCGGTTTGTGCCCGAACCCGCACCACCGGCCTTTGCCGCTGCCTTGGAACCACTGGTGAAATCCCCGGTCGAATCTTTGACAAAGACTGAGCCTGAAGAAGCGGTCTCCACCCGCTGGTACGCGTTGCACTCGGTGTTTGCGTCCGCGGAGGCTACACAGACGCACCTGAACCCAGAGGCTCACCCCCCGATTGTTGCTTTCTTTTCTCTTGCCGGCGGGGTGGGAAAGACCTGCCTGGTGGCCACCTTGGGGCGTGCTCTCGCGGCTCTCGGGGAACATTTGCTGCTAGCGGATACATCCACTGGCGGAATGCTGCCGTTTTACTTTGGTTCGCGCGAATCGAGGCCCGGGGCGGTCCGCACCTTTTTCCCTCCGGGTCCGACCTTTGGAGCAGAAACCGACGCGCCTGTCCAAGTTCTCAACCTGCCACTCGAGCGTTATCCCGGACCGGAGTGGCTAACGGATCTGCTGAATGGTGGCCGGTTGGCAAATCGCATTCTGGTGGATGTCGCCACGGCTAGCCAGGATGTGACCGGCCGCTTGCAGCGGCTGAAACCAACAGTCTTGGTGCCCCTCTTACCAGATATGAGTTCCGTCGCCAGCCTGGGGCCGCTTGAGGCATTGCCAGAGTCGGGAGAGACGCTTTATCTGTTAAACCAGTTCGATGCCGAATCGCCGCTGCATTTAGATGTGCGCGCTCTCTTGCAGCAGCAATTAGGCGATCGGCTGCTGCCTTTCGTAGTGCGCCGCAGCTATGCGGTCAGTGAAGCGCTGGCCGAGGGCATGACGGTGATCGATTACGCGCCTGACTCGCCAGTTGCTGAGGACTATCGGGTTCTGGCCAGTTGGCTGCGCAGCTTCGCTGCTGCTTCCGAGGTGGGAGCCCGAGGAGTGCGCTGGACTGAGCGATGAGCTGATGCGTCTAAAGAGAATGACCGTTACCCCGGGGTGGTTCGCGGCTTTGCTCCTGCTGATGTTTGTGCCCGCTTGTCAAGCGGATGTCTCCGCTCCGACGGAAATCGAGCGTGGATTTCAGAGCATGTACAACTTGCAATTCGATCAGGCCCATCAGGATTTCGCCATCTGGGAACGGCTGCACCCGGACGATCCACTGGGACCGGTTTCCCAGGCCGCTGGGTATTTGTTCGCTGAGTTTGCCCGCCTCAATATCCTCGAGAGCCAGCTATTTACCAACGACAAAAATTTTGAAGCGCGCAGCAAGCTTTCGCCGGATCCGCAAGTCCGAGCGCAATTCGACGGCGCCATCAGCAGGTCTGATCAGCTTGCCGGGGCAGCGCTCAAGCAGCATCCCGACGACAGCAATGCGCTTTTTGCCAGGGTCCTGGCCCTGGGGCTGCGATCCGATTACGTCGCCCTGATTGATAGAGAAGACTTTGCCGCCCTTCATTATATGAAGCAGGGGCGCATTCTCGCGCAACAGTTACTGAAGCAGAAGCCGGACCAGTACGATGCTCTGCTGGCCGTAGGGGTAGAAAACTACCTGACTGGGATCAAGCCTGCGCCGGTCCGCTGGATGCTGAGCTTAGGCGGTATCGACCCAGATAAGGAGCAGGGCATTCGTGAACTCCAGCAGACCGCCGCTCATGGGAATCTGTTGAAACCATTCGCCAAATTATTGCTGGCGGTGGCTGCGCTGCGAGACAAGAACAACGCCGAAGGCTGCAATTTGCTCAACGAGCTGGCGACCGACTATCCACGCAATCCTCTCTACCGCAACAGCGCACCAGAATGCCGCAGTGCGCACTAAGCACCCACAGCCGAACCGCAGTGGAGGGACCTGCGGTGGTTTCCTGACCAGGAATCTATCGTTTAGCCTTGCCGATAGGCACCACCTGCACGGTCGCATCGCGAATCTCAGCCAAAAACCGGTTGATGACCGACCCACGAAGAAGAATATCGAACCGCGACCGGGCCGATTGCCCGAAGACCACGTGCGAAATACTCTCCTGCTGTGCGAACTCGATCAACGCATCGGCAACATTCTTATCCTTGAGCACGACTACCTGCGCGCCCAACTCGCGGGCAAGACGTTGATACTCCTCCATTCGCTGATACTCTTCCGGATCCCCGTGGCGCGCGTCTTCGTCCGGTGATTCAACTCGAACCGCGTACCAATTAGTAGCCAGGCGGCCGGCAATGCGTGCTCCCACCCGCAAAAGACGTTCCGCTCCCGGGCGCGGGGAAAGGCACACCATCACTTTCTCCGGGATCGGAGCCTGTTCCAGGCCCTGAATGCGGCGATATTGCGCCGCCTGGGAACCGACCTCCTCCGCCGTGGTGCGCAGGGCAAGCTCGCGCAGCATGCTGAGGTTGCCCTTCCGAAAAAAATTTGCCAGCGACTGCTCGATCTTTTCCGGGGCGTAGATCTTGCCTTGTTTTAGCCGTGAGCGCAGCTCGTCGACAGTCACGTCGACGTTCACCACCTCGTCGGCCCGCTTCAGAAAACTATCCGGAATGGTTTCGCGGATCTGTGTATCAGCCGACCGGGAAACCGAATCGTTCAGTGTCTCCAGGTGCTGAATATTGACTGCGGTCATCACATTGATGCCGGCGTCGAGCAACTCCAGTACATCTTCGTATCGCTTACGGTTCCTCGATCCCGGTACGTTGCTGTGCGCCAGCTCGTCCACAATGGCGGTGTGCGGATGCCGGGCAAGCACTGCGTCGAGATCCATTTCCTCCAGAACAACATTGCGGTAAGGGATCGCCCGGCGGGGAATGACCTCCAGATCCTTCACTTGGTCCAGCGTATCTTTGCGGCCATGCGCCTCGATCAAGCCAATCACGACATCGATGCCTTGCTTCCTCATAAGGTGGGCATCTTCGAGCATCTGGTAGGTCTTGCCGACGCCGGGTGCGGCGCCTATATAGACGCGGAGTTTTGCCTGTTCGGGCGGTGCGGGGGAGATGTCAGTCGACAGGTCTATCATCCGATCTCAATGGGATGGCGGCTGGAAACAACGGTAGCGACCGGAAGAGTAAACGTGAACGTTGCTCCATGGCCGAGGCGGCTCTCAACGGAAACCTGGCCACCCAGCAATTCGACCAGGCGGCGCACCAAAGCCAGCCCGAGCCCGGTTCCTTGCTCTGCCGAGGCATTGAAGCGGCCAAAAATATTTGGCAGCCGTTCGGCCTCGATGCCTCGCCCGGAATCGCGCACGGAGAACTGCACTTTGTCTTTCTGTTCCTTGGCCTGCAGCAGAATCGTGCCATTTTCCGGAGTGTAACGAATCGCGTTGCTCATCAGGTTGTCCATGATGCTGCGTATGGCGCGCCGGTCTCCATTGACATGAGAGAGATCGGCGAACGCCTTGATCTCAACATCGATATTTTTTTCCCGCACCTCATCCCGTGCCCGGGAGCAGGCGTCGCGAAGTATGTCGATAGGCCGGAATCGATCCATGCGAATCTCGCGCCGGCCGGTATCGATTTCCGAGACCTCAATGAGGTCCGACATGAGGTCGTTCAGGCGTTCCGCGTCCTCCTCGGCTCCATGAAGCACATCCGCCTGCAAGGGGCGCAGCTCGCCCGCGAATCCTGAAGTCAGGGTATACAGGCTCAAGCGAAGCTGTTCCAGGGGCTGGCGCAGCTTTTGCGAGGCCACGCTAAGGAAGCGCGTCTTGAAGCGATCGATATCCTGCATTTCGGTGATGTCTTCGAGCACGCTGACGGCGCCCAGCAGTTTGCCCTCGGCATCGCGCATGGGGGTCGTGCGCAGGCGATAACTGCGCTGCCCCTCGCCCAGCTTCATGGGCAACATCGCGGCTTCGTCCTCACTGGCTATGGATTGCCGCATGGAGACCGCGTCGCGCACAGCGCGCAGAATTCGTTCTCCGCCCGGCGTGTTGGTCAGCGCCATCCGATCGGCCGCGGCTTCGCCCAGCACCTCGCTGGCCGCCTGGTTCAGCTTCAGGACGTGACCTTTGGCATCGGTGACGATCACCGGCTCGAAAATCGATTGCACGACTGCATCGGAAAGCTGCTGGTCCATCTGTTTGCGGCCAAATTCCGTTTCCCGCAGATCACGAAGCCGCACTGCCATACGGTTGAGCTCGGTAGCAATGGTGCCCAGGTCGTCCCGGGTTCGCCACTCGATGCGTTGTTGTAATTCACCCTGGCCGATGCGGCGAGCAGCAGCAGCGGTACGGCGGATGGGCCTGATAATGGAAAAAAGAAAGCCGGCGGAGATCGCCACCCCGCCAAGGAGGCAGGCAGTGGTCAGGGTGGTAGCGTGGCGGGCGAGTTGGGCCCGGGTCTTCACCGCTGTCGCGACGGGAATTGCCCCCTGGTGATCGAGCGCGGAAGCCTGGTGAAGAGAAAAGGCATCGTGCAAGCCGACGGCAAGCAATAGGGCGAGCAGAAGAACATAGCCGAAAATAAGTCTCTGATACAGCGTCAGCATGGACAATCTCCGGATGGTCTTATTTTGCGCCATCGGTGCGGGAAACCGCTACCCGGCAAACGCGCACCCGCGCGTTAATAAATGGACAAGGGAAGCCCGTGCTTGCCTCCGCGGGCAGGACGATCCAGGTGACTCCAAAGGGTTTGAGCCGGGCCAGACGCTGCTCATCCGTGGCGCTGTTGAGATGCTCGGTGGCGTACGAGCCCTGCCACCAGGCGATGGCGGCTTGAGGGAAGTTGCTGGCAATGCCGCCGTCTTTATACCAATCGGGAACCGCGCTTCTTTCCGCGCTGGCCCGAAATCCCTGTGCATCTTCGCCGGGGCTTTCGATGTAATCGTTATCGAGCGCGAAGATCGCGTTGTCAGGCGTGTTGGATCGAATCCAAAGGAAGGCTTGCTCCCAGCGATTGCGTGGCGCTTGCCCCGGCCATTCCAAATGATTGGACTCGGGATAGGTAAGCCTCTGGCCCCAAAAAAGGCCGCCTGCTAGTAGCAGACAAAGCGCCGTGATCGTTCGCGGGTGAAGTTTGGCCAGCAATCCGCCTGCCAGCAGTACGCCGGCAATGTAGACAAACTGGAACCCGCGCAGCACTTGCATCCGGGCCAGGAGCAGGCTTCCACTGCGATGTACGAAACACAGTGATACCAGCAGCGTGCAACCGCCCATGAGGGCAGCGGCGATGGCGAGCGCACGGGCACGCCACGGTGCATACTTGTTTGCCCCTGCAGCTCCCAGCAACAGTAGCGGTATCAGTAATCCCGGGTATTCATACCATTTCCAGCTGGAAAGAAAAAAATAAGACCGGCTCAGCGCCGCGCAACTCAATGCGGCCCGGCTTGGCAGTAAGTGGGTGGCCCAGGTCTCGCTTTTGAGAACTGGGTTTTGCGGGCAAACGCAAGCGATGTTTGAGTCCGCGTGATGCGTCGCGAGGAAGATGGCTGCGCATAACACCCATCCCAGGCCATAGAACAGGCAAAGAGATCGCCAAAGCCGGCGCTGGCAACCCGCAACCGTCAGCATGGCGATGGCGGAATAGACGGCCATCAAGGGATGCAGGAGCGCAGCCAAAGCGAGCCAGAAGACAGACCGCCCCCACTTCTCTTCGAGCACCGCCGCGAGCGCGAAAAGACTGAGCGGCATGGAAAAAGAGCGTGCCGTGACATAGGGGTCCATGATGGAGAGCGAAGTGCCCGCAACCGGAAGAGTGAAGCAACAGGCAGCCAGCAGGACCGCTCCCCAGCGCGCCCGGTCCGTAGAAAAGAGCTGGTTCGCCACTCGCCATGAACCAAGAAGAAAGAGAAAAATCGAAGCCAGTTGGCAAATCAGCAACAGATCTGGCAGTGCCATCCAGCGAAGCAGCGGAGCAAGAAGGTGGGCAAAGGCCGAGAGATGGGTAGGCGATAAGGCGAAGACCGCGTCTGATTGATAGAGGTCAGGATTCGCCAATTTCTTAATGCCGGTTACGTATACAGCCCCGTCATCGGCCAGCGGATGGTAACCATGGACCAGAAGCACTGCGGGCGTAAGCAGCGCAATGCTGCTGATCACCCACAATTTTGCTTTGAACTCTAGCACTATTGCCGTTGGTAACGGCTGAGCACATCCTCGAGAGACACGATCCCCTCAAGAATGCCCTTGCTGGCTCGATTCTGGATCGGCAGGACGGGCCAGCGTGACAAATAGGGAATTGCGCTATCCAGCGGCAGGTCGGGGAACAGGAGTGGAACCCGCTCCGGCCCGAGGGCACGCTCCAACGGGGTGTCCGGCGTTTGGCAGGCTGCGAGAGAAGTGAAGTCGTTCCGGTTCATGGAATACCAGGAACCATCCTGAAGCTTGACCAGCAGTATGGGTGCCTCCGCCTGGGCCAACTGCTGTGATACCTCCTGCAGGGTAGCGTTTCCAGGAAACACCGGAAAGGTTACCGGACGCAAAGCATCCTCCAGATGCAGAACCATCTCCTCGCGCTGCTCCTCCATCGACGGCAGATCGAGCCCATCCTGATGAGTGAAGGTTTCAAGAATGGGATACGGCTGCAAGCCACGCGAAACCAGGTACGCAATCGTGTTGGCCAAAATGACTGGAAGCACGATCGAGTAGTTGCCGCTGACTTCGAGCACCATGAACACCGAGGTCAATGGAACCCGCAGGAAGGCAGCGAATAGAACCCCCATGCCCGCCAACGCATACGAACCGACAGAGACGTGGAAACTGGGAAAGAAGATCTTCTCGAAAGTTCCGATCGAGGCGCCCAGCATCGCCCCAATAAACAGCGTAGGGGCGAACATTCCTCCAGGGGTGCCACTGGAAAAGGAGATGGTCGTAGCCACAATCTTGAGCAAAGTGAGCGCCAGCAGAAATTTCCAGGTGAACTGGCCGTGCATGGCCTGGTCGATGACGTTGTATCCCGGACCCATCACCTGCGGAGCGCCGAAATAGCCGATGGCGCCCACAATGAGGCCGGCAACGGCTGGCTGGATATACCAGGTCCAGCGAGCAAGCCGGCGAAGGTGCGGTCTGGAGTAGCTAAGCGCCTTGGAGAACAGGAGTGACGCAATCCCGCCCGCTACCCCCAGGACGGAATAAGCAAGAAGTTCCTGCGGTCCCCTCAGAGTGACCACAGGAATACGGAACATCGGCTCCGGACCCCAGAACCAGCGCGCCACTACGACGCTTGAAATGGCAGCCAGCACGATGGAGCCGAGAACGGCTGCGCTCCACCGCCCAATCACCTCCTCGACCACGAAAAGAATGGCCGAGATCGGCGCGTTGAAGGCGGCCGCCAGTCCCGCGGCCGCGCCAATCGGGGCGAACATACGCAACCGTTCCCGCGAGAGATTGAGGCGGCGGCTGACCAGGGAAGCGACACCGGCGCCAATCTGCAAAGAAGGATCCTCTGGTCCGAGCGAGAACCCACCTCCAATCGAGAGCGCCGAAGTGATGAATTTTCCGACCATCGTTCGGAACGAGATGTAGCCGTTGTAGATATAAAGCGCGGCCTTGGTCTGGTTAATGCCGCTGCCGCGGGCCGCAGGGAAGACCAGCTGCACCAGAGCGGCGACCACCAGGCCCACAGCCGCCGGCACAAAAAGCAGCCGCAGCTGCCCGGGGCGAGGTGCTGATCCAAGCGTGAGCACCTGGATCCAGTTAATCGCGACGCGAAAACAGACCACCAGCAGGCCGGAGATGACGCCAATAAAGATGGCAAGAACAAGGAAAAGCCGCTCGTCCCGATTCGGCGCCAGACGCTGGACTTCCGCAGGGTTTGGCCGGTAGCGCCTTTCCGCCGCGATCTCGACTGGGTCTACACCCGAGACCACACCTGGAACCGGGTCGGCCCCCGACGTTTCTGTGGCCGAACTCATTCTTCCTCCACCTGGGTCGGAGCCTGGGCAATTCTCAGTAACAAAGCATCATCCCCGCCGGGCGCTCCGCAGACTTGTTGCGTAATCAACTCTGTATCGTAGATGAGCTGAATCTGCGCTTGGGTTAACTCCGGGTCCTTTTCCAGGTCGCGTGCCGAGATCTTAACCGGCAATTCCTGCCATTTTTGCGTTAAGGCCGCCAGTGGATCGACGGGGGCAGGGGTGGCAGCAGGGTTCGGCGCCGGCTGAGCGGGATGACGCGAAAAACGAGAAGCAAAGTTTTGCAGAGGACTGGGTGTGGTGCCGGCAGGTGCACTGGCCGGCGCGGAATCTTTTGCCGGCCCCGTGGCCCTGTCTCGTGTACACTCCGCCAGCCGCGCCATGGCCAGCTTGCGGTCGGTGAGGACGCGGGCGATCTGCTCACTCGGGCGCAAACCCGGCGACGGATAGAGCGCCAGCAATCGCGTGGCTTCGTTCAAGCTGTCGCGACTCTTCGCGATAGCCGCTGCCGGCTCCTTGTCAACCGCGGGACCCTCGAGTGCGTGGCTGAGATAGTGCTTCGCCTCCAGGTATCGACCCAACTGGAAAGCCGCGCTGCCGGCTCCTTCCAGGGCTTCTCGCAGAGACGGGTGCCGTCTGAGAATGGTCTTGTAGAGATGCAAGGCATCTGCGGGGTCCTGCGCCACTTCCATCAGGCGGGCAATCTCTAACTGAACGCTGATGTCATCTTCCGGAGCGTTTCCCGAAGCTACAAGCAATTCGCTGCGCGCCCGGTTCAGCTGTTGATGGTCGATGAGGTATTTGATCAGCTCAAAGCGAACCTCCCGCCGCCGGACGTAGCCGTCGCCCTCCCAATTTCCGTAAATAGCCCTCTGGTAATCGTCGATGGCCTGGCTCTGGTCGCCCTGCCGGGCTGCCAGGCGGGCGAGTTGAAGATTGATCAAACCGCTTCCTTGCTGGCTTTCCAGCAGCGAATTGAAGTAGACGGTAGCCTCTTGAATGCGACCGGCAGAGGCGAGCGCCTCGGCGAGCTTAATCTCTGTGGTGCGTTGATTCGGATCAAAAGCCAGGGCGGAACTGAGGGCGTCAATCGCCGCTTGAGGCTTGCCGTCGCGCATCGCCTGTTCGCCACGTTGCAACCAGCGGTCCGCTAATTTGACCTGGTGCGAGGCGTAAGATTGGTAAAGATAGTTAGTTGATACGGCCAGCAGGACGGTAATTGCAAAGAGGGTGACCAGAGCCAGGGAATCTGCAAAGATCAGACGGCGCCGCTCAATGCGGTCGGTGGCAGTCAATGGAGTTTTCAAGGCGAAGAACGACATCGGACCCAGTCTAGTTGGAAAAAAGCTCAGGCCTCTTCATCGAAAGCCTCGTCATTCATAATCCTACTCCGTTGGGGTGCAGTGGTTGGTATCGCCGGGAGCGTACCCGCAGATGAACCAGGACAGCAATCAGCAACCGCTCGAAGACAAAGAACGAATCCTGCACCAGCGCCTGCGTGCGCTCAAGAGCGTAATCGTTGCCTACTCTGGCGGTGTGGATTCGGCATACCTGGCCTACGCGGCGCATGCCGTATTAGGACCCGAGATGCTGGCGGTGATCGCCGATTCCGCCAGCCTGGCTCGCTCGCAATATAGGGATGCGCAGGAGTTCGCTCGCGACCACGGGATCCCGTTACGGTCGATCGAAACTCACGAGCTGGAGCGGGAAGAATACGCAGTGAACGGCGCCGATCGTTGTTTTCACTGCAAAGACGAGCTGTTTAGCGTGCTCGAGCAGGAGCTGGAGCGTACCGGCTTTGAAGCCCTGGCCTATGGTTTGAACCTGGATGATGGACAGGACTTCCGTCCTGGCCATAAGGCGGCGGCACAGCACCGGGTGGCCGCGCCGTTAGCCGAGGCTGGTCTCAGCAAAGCGGATGTTCGCGCCCTGGCCCAGCGGGCGAACCTGCGGGTTTGGGACAAGCCGGCCTCGGCTTGCCTCTCCTCGCGCATGGAGTATGGACGCAGGGTGACCCCGGAGGCCCTGCGCATGATCGAGCAGGCAGAAGATTCGCTGCGCGGCCTGGGGCTCAAGCGCTTCCGGGTGCGGCATCACGGCTCCATCGCACGCATTGAAATCGCAGAGGAGGAAATGGCGGGCGTGCTTCAACTGGGACGAATGAAGGCCATGGCCGCGGTGGTCCGCGCCGCCGGTTTCCGCTACGTTTCCCTCGATTGTGAAGGATACCGTTCCGGGTCGATGAACGAGGTGCTGCCCATCGAGGTCCTGACCGGCTTTCAAGGCGGTGGCCGCGGGTGACTCAGGCTATGCGGATCGGGTATCTGGAATGCTTTGCCGGGATAAGTGGTGACATGCTGATGGGGGCGCTGGTGGACGCCGGCGCATCCATCGAAGTGCTGCAGAAAACCGCAACCTCGCTTGGCCTGGGAGCGGAGTTACGCCTCTCCCGGGTAAGCCGGAGCGGTATTCAAGCGACCAAGATCGATGTCATGGTCGAGGGCAAGTTGCACGAGCCCGCCGCGGCGACCGGACCTGTCGAACACGTTCACGACCACCATCATCACGACCATGATCATCACCATGTGCATCAGCATGGCCGCAGCCTGCCAGAGATTCGCAACCTCCTCATAGCCGCGGACCTGACCCAGCGGGCGCGCAACCTGAGTCTGAGCGCCTTCACCTTGTTGGCCCAGGCCGAGGGTCGCATTCATGGCGTACCGGTGGAAGAGGTTCACTTCCACGAAGTCGGTGCGGTGGACGCCATCGTAGATATCGCCTGCTCCGCCGCAGCTGCCGACGTCCTCGACGTGGACGGATGGTACTGCTCCCCCGTCAATGTTGGGAGTGGTTTCGTCAACTGCGCCCATGGACGGTTTCCCGTGCCCGCCCCCGCGACCGCGGAATTGCTCAAGAACGCCCCGGTGTACTCTGCCCACGTGCAGCTGGAGCTGGTCACCCCGACGGGAGCTGCCTTGCTGCGGGCGTTGGACTGCCGCTTTGACTCCACTCCGGTCATGCGCACGCACTCGATCGGCTACGGCGCAGGGACCCGTAATCCCGAGCGCTTCCCCAACGTCGTGCGGGTCAGCATCGGCGAGATCGCGCAGGCGCCACGATTCAATCACGAGACGATCACGGTGCTCGAGTGTGCCGTGGACGACCTGAGTCCGCAAGTCCTGGCGCATACGGCACAGCTGGCCATGGATCAGGGCGCGCTGGACGTGATGAGCGCACCGGTGACCATGAAGAAGGGTCGCCTGGGGACCTTGCTCACGGTGCTTTGTAAGCCTGCCGACGCAGACCGGCTACAGCTATTGCTGTTTCGCGAGACGTCGACGCTGGGTATCCGCGTGCGCGAGGAGAACCGCGTTGTTTTGGCGCGAGAGACTACGGCGGTGCAAACAGAATTTGGCGTGATTCAAATTAAGACCGGTTCTTGGCAGGGAGAGGAATGGAACGTAGCGCCTGAATTCGAGGATTGCCGCCGTGCGGCGGCAGCCTTCCAGGTACCGCTGAAGACGGTCATGCAGGCAGCGTTAGCTGCCTGGCGAACCCGGCAAATAGGACCAGTCAGTACGGTGGAGGCTGGTTCCCGATCATGACCAGCGAAACGATTCTCGAGATGCTGCAGCGGGTGCGGGACGGCGGCCTCCGGCCTGAAGAAGCCATGGAGCGGCTGACAAACCTGCCCTATGAAGAAGCTGGTTTTGCCAAGATCGACCATCATCGCCGGTTGCGAACCGGTCTGCCGGAGGTGATTTACGCCGCAGGCAAGACGCCCGCGCAGGTGGGAGAGATCTTCTTTCGCATGGCGGCGATGGGCGGCGACGTGCTTGCGACCCGCGCCGATGAGGCCGCCTGTACCGCTGTAAAAGCACTGGTTCCAGAGGCGCAATACCACCCTGTGGCTCGCATTGTTGAGCTGCGCCAGGCGCAAGTCGCCAACCACAGCACAGGTTCGCTCGCTGTACTCTGCGCCGGGACCAGCGACTTGCCAGTAGCCGAGGAGGCGGCGGTGACCGCCGAGGTGATGGGTGCGGATGTGCGGCGAATTTATGACGTAGGGGTTGCCGGACTGCATCGCCTGCTGGCGCACCGGGAAGAAATCCGCGAGGCTGACGTAGTGATTGTGTGCGCCGGTATGGAAGGCGCACTACCCAGTGTTGTGGGAGGAATGGTGGGAGCGCCAGTCATCGCCGTCCCCACAAGCGTAGGCTACGGCGCGGCATTTGGGGGCATCGCAGCCCTGCTGGGGATGCTGAATTCATGCTCTCCCAACGTCAGCGTGGTGAACATCGATAACGGCTTCGGCGCCGCCTTTGTTGCCTCGATGATCCTGCGCCGGATCCATGGGCAGGCCGCCCGGACGGCGGAAACCGCCGCCCACAGCGGCAATCACTCGTAATCGAAATCTCTCACCAGAGACCAGAAATTTCTCAGCAACGGACTAGAAAAAAGTGGGTGGCCCAGGTCTCGCTTTTGAGACCTGGGTTTCTCCTCGCCACTGATTTATCAACGGGTAAGCCGATTTTCCGGTTGCCCGGGTTCGCAACATGAAGGTATCTTAAGAAACTCAGGAGAGCCATGGCATCCACGGTCTGGAAGGGCTACATCTCGTTTGGCCTGGTGTCGGTGCCGGTTCGACTTTACGCGGCAGCACGTGCGGAGCATGTCAGCTTCAACCAGATCCATGAGCCTTGCGGTTCACGGATTAAGCAACAGACCTTCTGTCCCGTTTGTGAGCGAGTGGTGGAGCGGAATGAACTGGTGAAGGGGTACCAGGTAGATCGCGATGCATATGTCCTGGTATCTGGTGACGAACTTAAGACCCTCGAAGCCGATTCATCCGAAGCCATGGAGATCGCTCAATTTGTCAGCCTGAGCGAGGTAGATCCGATCTATTTCGAGTCGTCTTTCTATTCGGCGCCCGAGGATCCCGGCCGTCGTGCGTACGGATTATTGCTGCAGGCAATGGAGAAGTTGAACGTAGCAGCGATCGCCAAGGTTACGCTGCACCAGCGGGAGCAGATTGTGCTTATGCGGCCGTATCACCAGGGCATCATTCTCCATACGCTGTATTTTCCAGCCGAGGTTCGTGAGATCAGCGAATATGGCAAGACCGAGAACATGACCCTGCAAAAGCCGGAGATAGACCTGGCGGAACAGTTTATCCGGCAGCTCACGGCAAAGTTCGAGCCTGAGCAGTACAAAGATGAATATCAGCAGCGGGTCCTGGACATGATCGAAACCAAGCGCGCCGGGCAGGTAGTTGCCGGGCAGCCGCCCAAGCCCCGGCTGGCTCCGGTCATCGACCTCATGGAAGCCCTCAAGAAAAGCATCGCGGAGCGGGGCGCCCCCGCTGCTGCTCCCACCTCCGCTCCAGAGTTGGTAGAGCCTTCCAAGAAGAAGGCGCCGAAATCCGCTCCGGCAGCCGAAGGCAAGCCGGCTCGCCGGCGCAAGACCGGCTAGCCAATCGCTCGCAGTATTTATTAGCCTTTCCGCTTGACCACTAACTCTTAAATGGTTAAGACTTGTACATGGTCTCTGTACCTGCCCAGGCAGACAGAAGCAGCGGAATCCCGGCTGACGACGAGGTCCGGCGTTCGTACGCACTGTATGTCAATCCGATTTGGGTAAAGCTGCTGGACGCGCTGGGGATGAATGTGCAGTACACCCATGCCAGCGGTGCGGAACTTTATACCCGTCAGGGCCGCATGATCCTGGATTGCCTTTCAGGCTATTGTGTCCACAACGTCGGCCACAATCATCCCCATGTTGTCTCTGAACTGGTGGCGGAATTACAAAGCCAGAGCACCTCGATGATTCAGAGCAACGTGGTGGAGAAGGCGGGAGCTTTGGCCAGCATCCTTTGCCGCGAGGCCGGAGGCAACATTTCCAAGGTGTTCTTCTGCGGTTCGGGAAGCGAAGGGATTGAGGCGGTCATCAAGTTCGCCCGCGCGCATACGGGAAGAACAGACTTGGTCTACGCAGCAGGCGCTTTCCACGGGCTAACCTGCGGTGCGCTTTCCCTGATGGGAAGCGGCTTCTGGCGGGAGAGCTTCGGTCCCATGCTGGGCGGCACTCACGAGGTCCCCTTTGGAGACTTGCCGGCGATAGAGAAATTGCTGCTACATAAGAAAATTGCCGCGGTGATTCTGGAGCCGATCCAGGCGGAAGCGGGTATCGTTCTGCCGCCGGCCAGCTATCTCGCCGGGGTGCAGACGCTCTGCCACAAGCACGGTGCCTTGTTCGTCCTGGATGAGGTGCAGACCGGCATGGGTCGTACCGGCACCTTCCTCGCCGGACAACGCTACGCAGTTGATCCAGACATGATCGTGATGGCCAAAGCGTTAAGTGGAGGCCTTGTCCCCTGTGCCGCCGTGCTCATGTCGGACAAAATTTACAAGTCAGTCTTCCATTCGCTGCGCCGCGCGTTCATCCACACTTCAACTTTTAGCGAGAATTCGCTGGCCATGTGCGCAGGCATTGCGACCATCGAGGTCATAAAGCGGGAGCGTCTGAGCGAACGTGCCGACTCCCTGGGCGCCGAGTTTCGCGAGCGGCTGCGCGAGGTGCTCAAGCCCTACGAGATGGTCAAGTATGTGCGCGGGGAAGGCATGTTGACGGGGATTGAGTTTCAGGCTCCGCGCACTTTATCCATGCGCTTGTCCTTTGAAGCATTCAAGGCAGTCCATGCTGGATTATTTGGACAAATCCTGGTCATGCGTTTGTTCAAGGATAAGGACATTCTGACGCAAATATGTGGCAACAACTTCATGGTCCTGAAGGTCGCTCCGCCGCTGACGGTAAGTGAAGCCCAACTGGATTACTGTGTGGAGGCGATACGCAGCGTGGTGGAGACGGTCCATTCCTCCAGTGCGTTCTGGATCGACGCACTCCATCTGGGGCGCCGCGCCATTTCGCTATGATCAAATTCATCGTGTTCCTGCTTTGCGATCTGGCGGCTGCGAGCTACGCCCAAACGAGCAGCGTGAGCGGTACTGTTCTCGATGTGAACGGCGGCGTGGTTCGGGGGGCCCAGGTGACGTTGGTTGGAGAAGTTCCCCCGACTAGCCATACGCTCTTATCGGATGATGGGGGTGGGTTCAGCTTTCCTTCGCTTGCTGCCGGAAAATTTACCATCACGGTTACGGCGACCGGCCTCGAGACGGCCTCTGCGGCGATCGTCTTGCAGCCGGAGGAAAAGCTGGTTGTGCCGGAGTTTAGACTGTCACCGGCTGCGACGACCACCAATGTTCAAGTCTCGGTCACACAAACGGAGTTGGCTACGGAGCAGCTGAGGGCTGAGGTACAGCAACGTGTTCTCGGCGTTCTCCCCAACTTCTACAGCAGCTACATCTGGGATGCAGCCCCTTTATCTTCCGGGCAGAAATACCAGCTTGCTGTGCGCTCCATCGCAGATCCGTTTGCCTTTGTAGGCACTGGAATCTTTGCCGCCGCCGAGCAATGGCAAAACACCTTTCCTGGATATGGTTCAGGCGCCCAGGGCTACGCCAAGCGCTATGGCGCTGCCTATGCGGATGAGGCACTCAGCCGGATGATTGGCAGTGCCGTCCTGCCGTCGCTTCTGCACCAGGATCCGCGGTATTTTTATCGCGGCAGTGGAAGCAGGAAGTCGCGTGCTCTGTACGCTATCTCGTCGGCGGTTATTTGCAGAGCAGATAGTGGAAAGCTGCAGCCGAATTACTCCTACGTCCTGGGAGCATTCGCTGCTGGCGGCATTTCGAACCTTTACCATCCGGCCAGTGATCGCGGAGTTGGCCTGACGATTGGCAATGGCTTTCTCAACGTCGGCACTCATGCGTTGGACAACCTGGTGCGCGAGTTCCTGCTGCGCAAATTGACGCCGAAAGTACCCGGCTACGCGCGGGGCAAGCCTTAACCCTTGAGTCAGGCCGTAAACGGTTAGACTACGACGCGCTTTAGCCTCTGGGCGCGTTATTTCATTCGCCCCAAAAAGGACCCCGGGTGCCCCACACCATCCTCTCGCTTGCAGCGCACCTTCTGTCTCTCGCTGGTGAGCAGAATCACTTCGTACTCGGTCGACCTGTCCATAGAAGCGACCGCATACCCGTCGTTGAATGGTACGGGCCCAAGCCCGTACATGACCCGAGGTCATCTCGAATTGGCTTAGGTTACAACGGTGGATTGGTGTAGCCCCGGACTTCAGTCCAGGGAAGCGGGTTTTCAAACCCGCTTAAAGTTGGGCATAAAATTCGGGGCTTTAGCCCTGGTGGCTACTTCTGAAGCGGTTTGCGGCTTTATCCGCAGCCTGTTAAGCGGCCATGACGGAAACTCTTGCGGCCAGCAAAACGAGAGCGATCCATAACAGGTCCGCTCCCAGCAGATGAATAATCTGCAGCCAGAGGGGAGCGAGCAGAGCGACATCTGCAACCCCTAGCGCAAACTGCAAGATCAGCAGCGACAACACTCCCACTGCCAGTGTGCGGTCTGCGGGGCGTGGAAAGCTACGCAGTAGCAGCCAGACAATGAACCCGCCGGCGATCACGGCACTGGCGGGGTGAAGAATGCGCAGACGGGTCAGCCAGTTTGTCCCGTTCGCCAAGTCCTGAGCCAGGGCAGCGTGAATCGAAGTAGCGGGGAAGAGCGTATCGCTCAGCGCTGCCAATGTTCCGCTCACCCCCACCATCAGCGTCGCGATGAGACCGGTGACGGCCAGCGGCAATTGCCGAAACTGCACTGTGCGTCGGTTGAAACCATCACCCTTGGAAACAAAATGCGCAGAAAGAGCAAGTGCAGCCAACAGCAGCAGTGTATTGGCCAAGTGCAACGAAAGATAAACCGCGCGCGCGGGCGACCGGTTGTCCGCGGTGAGCCGCAGCAGAACCAGCAGGGCTCCAAGCAGCGCTTCGTTGAAGATGAGCAAGGTTGCCGCGACGACGGTGATACGGGCCAGGTGTCCCGCCACCGTGCTCCGGAACACCCATACCAACAGGACTAGGACAGCAATCACGGTGATGCCCGCGGTCATGCGGTGGGTAAGCTCGATCAGGGTAGCCAGTTGCGGATGGGTCTGCACCACGACCCCATTGCACAGCGGCCAATGATCGCCGCAGCCGGCGCCGGAGCTGGTGGCGCGGACCACCGCGCCCCACAAAATAGCTGCCACGTTGTAAGCCAGGACTGCCAAGGCGAAGCGGGGGAGCAGAGCCGAGGCACGAGAAGCTTTCAATGTCGCGCTGACAGAAACCATCGGTACCCCCCTTCTTATCTTACCCGGCCAGCTCCTGGCGCGGTGGGTGGCGCGCATCCGGCTTGGATAAGGTTCACCCGCAGGCCGTCTTAATCCAGTTCCAGAAGAGAGCCGGATGACAGTCAGTTTCGGGCACCATGCGAATACGTCGGATCAGGGCATGACATGAGTCGCGCCGAAAAACGCGCAGGGAGGCGAATCGGGCAGCAGCGAAGCAGATGATGGCAGAAATACCGTTGGGGGAGTTGAGGTCGGCGCGAAATATCACGCAAAAACATCTGGTCTAGCTTCAGCAGATCACTCAGGCGTCGGTCTCCAAGGTGGAAAAGCGGACCGATATGTATGTCAGTACGCTTCGCTCATTCGTTCAGGCGATGGCGGGTGAGTTGGAAATACGAGCGATCTTTCCAGACGGCATCGTAAAGGTAGACCAATTTTCGGCTCTCGAAGAGAATTTGGCTCAAAATGCCGGTTCCAGCAAATGAGTTCTCAGCGACTCCGAGAGGGGAATTGGCGAAGAAGGTGGACATGCTCCGGTCGAAACCTGCGGTTCTTCCCATCCGCTTAACAACCCTAACCTGACCCACCCCTCTCCCCTTGTCATCCCGCAACGAGGTGGAGGGATCTGCAGTGTGACCCGCGGCTCTCTCAAATCCTACCTGGAAGCTGTCCTGCAGCGCGGGAGGCTATCGGGGAACCGTAGTGTTCAGTGGTTTCGCCTGCGCAAACGTATTGAGACCAAACACGTAGAAAACGGCTGTCAGCAGCACTAGCCATAGCGGGCCGATGATCAAGGCGACTCGCGTGTCCGGGAAATAGGCCATCAATCCGATAACGAGCGCCAAGAAAGCTAGTGCGAACCACGAACCGTAGGGATAGAAAGGCATGCGGAAAGTCAGCTGCTCGCGTTCGGTCCCGCTCAGGCTTCTCCGGAATTTCATTTGCGTCACCAGTACAATGATCCAGGTCCAGATGGCGCCGAACGTTGCGATAGACGTGACCCATACAAAAACCTTCGCCGGCACCAGATAGTTGAGCAACACTCCAAACAGCAAGGCGATAATGGATATCAGAATCGCCCGGCGAGGTACGCCGCCCGGCGAAGTAGCTGCAAAGCGCCGCGGCGCCTGGCCCTGTTCGGCGAGGTTATAGAGCATTCGGCCCGTGCTGTAGATACCTCCGTTGCACGAAGACAGCGCGGCTGTGAGCACCACGAAATTAATGATACCCGCCGCTGATTTGATGCCCAGCCGTTCGAACGTTATGACGAACGGACTGCCATGCGTGCCGAGCTCGTTCCAAGGGTAGATCGACAAGATCACGAAGAGGGCCCCCACATAGAAAATGAGGATGCGCCAGAACACGGAGTTGATGGCATCGGGAATCGATTTCTCCGGGTTGTCAGCTTCGCCCGCCGTAAGTCCGATCATCTCCACGCCAAGGTAGGCAAACATCACCATCTGCAAGGCCATTAGCACGCCACGCCCGCCGTTGGGAAAGAAGCCGCCATGTGCCCAAAGGTTGCTGATGCCGGTAGCGACACCGTGATTGCCCAGGCCGAACACGATCATGCAGGCGCCCGCTGCAATCATCAATACGATGGTCACTACCTTGATCATCGCGAACCAGAATTCGAATTCGCCGTAGGCTTTGACCGCAGCCAAATTGACCGCGCCCATCGCTGCGACCGCTGCCAGTGCCCAGACCCATTGCGGCACACCCGGAAACCAGACACCCATGTAAATGCCGACGGCCGTGATCTCTGCGACACAGGTGACTAGCCACATGAACCAGTAGTTCCAGCCGGTCAGATAGCCGGGCAGCGGACCGAGATGATCTTGCGCATAGCGGCTAAAAGAGCCGGCGACCGGCTGGTGTACGGCCATTTCGCCGAGAGCCCTCATGATAATGAAGATCGCGATCCCGCCAAGAACGTAAGAAAGCAAAATCGCAGGTCCGGCGAGCTTAATCGCGTTTGCGGAACCCAGGAATAAACCGACCCCTATTGTTGAGCCTAGCGCCATAAGCCGAATATGCCGTTCCCGCAGCCCGCGACTCAACGCCTGTTCATTCGTACGCATGTTATTCCTGACTGTTCACTCCACCACGATACCGAAGCACATGGTACTTGGCGACACTGAAGAGTAATGCTGGAGTGCTTCTGAAGGAACCCTCCATATATGCCGGTGTACCCTCACGCGGGCGGATTTCGCGGCAACGTACTCGCAAGGCGATCAAAGGACTTCTATCTCGCTCGGCAGGGAATGTGCGCGTTCTGGCGCGCCAAATAAGCGTACCGCGGATGTCGTGGTTGGGCGTCTGACCTTGCGATCGACGACCGGTCACATCAGAGCAAGTCAGTAGCGCCAAACGATTACCTGTGGGGTAATTGCTGCGCCTCGCGATCCATTCGATATTGAAAGGGTAGATGTTCAGGATCGCCTGACCTCTACAAATTACATGGGAGAATCACATGCCGACCTATCAAATTCAAACCATCGCATCCGCACCGGAGAAGTCCAGGCCGGTGCTCGAACAGCTGCAACAGGCGTTTGGCTTTATTCCCAACCTTGCTGCCGCAATTTCAAACTCGCCCAAGTTGCTGACCGCCTTTGCTGCTGTGTTTCAGCAGGTACACAGCAGCAGCCTTACCGAACAGGAGATTCAGATCGTTCTCCTGACGGACGCAGTCACGAACTCCTGTGCGTATGCGGTGGCATTCCACACCGCGCTTGCTCTCCAACAGGGAGTGGGTTCTGAAGAGACCGACGCGATCCGTGCGCGGCTTGTGCCAAGGGACCGGCGATTTGCCGCGCTTTCCACCCTGGCGAAGACACTCATCGAGAAGCGGGGGCGCCTGAGCGACCAGGAACTCGATGCATTTCTTGCCTCCGGTTTCACCAAGGAACAGATCCTGGAGGTTATCACCGTAGTCGCCGCCTCTACCATTACCAACTATGCTGGAACCATCGCCAATCCCTCGCTGGAAGATCAATTCCAGCAGTTCGCGTGGCGAGGATAACCACGGGAGTTCCGAGACCCCGGTGCTGGTTTGGCTCCGTCGGTCGCGTCCAGCCCCTGACGAGAGGGAAATCGAAATGGCAACCCAATCCGCTTCGGCAGTTCCTCAGCTCGGAGAATTGTTGCGCTACTGGAGACAGGAGCGCAGCAAAAGCCAGCTCGATCTCTCACTCGATACCGGCATCTCGCAGCGTCATCTGAGCTTTGTGGAGAGCGGGCGGAGCGTTCCCAGCCGGGATTTTCTTTCCATCGTGTCCGATGCTTTGAACATTCCGTTGCGGGAGCGGAATGTTCTGCTGCTTGCTTCCGGGTATGCTCCACTCTATGGCGAACAAAGCATGGATGCCGATCAGATGGCGATCGTGACCCGGGCGATCGACCGGATGCTGCAGCAGCATGAGCCACATCCCGCCATGGTGTTGGATAGGCACTGGAATGTGATTCGAACCAATCAGGCTGCGCCGCGATTCTTTGGCTTATTTGTTGATCTGGAGGCGAGACCAAAGCCGCGCAACCTTCTCGACCTGATGCTTGATCCGGCAGGGATGCGGCCTTTTGTTGAGGAGTGGGAGAAGGTTGCAGCCGGCCTGCTGCAAAGAGTTCGGCGGGAGGCGGTTGGCCAAGTGGTACTTGCAGATTTGCTGGAGCGGCTGCGTAAGTATCCAGGTGTTGCAGGATTGAAGCCGCCGCCGGCGCCTCAGAGTCCTGTGTTACCTATTTCTTTTCGGCGGGGTAACGAGCGCTTCTCGTACTTCTCGCTGATCACAACGGTCGGTACGCCACAGTGCATCACGGCTCAAGAACTGCGTGTGGAGTGCATGTTTCCGAGTTAAGCCAAGGGGAAATAGGCTGGGGTGAGTGCTCCTTTGTTGGTTTGCGAGAGGTCCGGGCCGCTGATTGCGACACGATCAATTCCCCGCACCACATCCTTCGCTTTCACCTTCTACGATGTCTTAAGTCTCAAAACAGCGCGAACCAGGTCAAACGCGAGCCACAGCTGCACAGACAAAAATGCCAACAGCCCAGCGCCAACCGAGAAAGCGATCGCGTTCACGCCTAGGGTCCAAGGCTCCTTCGCGTCCTCTGCCCCAAACCGGAATATCGCGCCACCAATAAAACACAAGGCGACGCCGACAAAGCTCAACCAGAAATGCCATATCATTACCGTTGGACTTAGCTGGATGATGTATCCAATCGAGTTCAGAAAGGCAAAAACGCCGAAGAGCGCAGCGACGCCATAGAACAGCACCTGAAAACGGAGGCCTGGTACCTGGGTTTGCCCGACTAACACTTCGAAGCCTGAGTACGTTCCTGTAGAGAGGCCGATCGCAAGGTACGCTAAAGCTGCCAACGCAAAGAGATTTTCTACCCTAGGCACGGGGACTACCTCCTATGCCCGTGAGCGGCCTTGAGATAAGGACAAGGCCGCTCACGACGCGATGACAATTTTACATTTAAGATGGACCCTTGAAAGACGCGCCCATCGATCGCAATAGGCGTTCTATTCCGATCGCAGCGCCCACATGGGATCTAAGTTCATCGCGCGGCGCGCGGGCAAATACGTGGCGAACCACGCAACCAGACTGACCACCAGCCCCGCACCCATTGCGACGCTCGGACCCTGCAATGCGAACCCGTTCAGCACTCCCGAGAATAGTTTCGGCAGCAACAGAGCAGGGACGATACCGACCGCACATCCGATCCCGATCAGCACACCACCTTCTCGCAACACCAGGCCGAGCACGTCGCTCTTTCCCGCACCTAGGGCCATTCGAATCCCAATCTCCTGGGTCCGCTGCGCAATAGAATATGCAATCACGCCGTAAATACCGAGCCCTGCCAGCCCAAGCGCCAGACCGCCAAACAGCCCCATTAATCCTTCCATGAGCTTATCGCCGCCAAGGTTGTCGTTGATCAAGTCCTCCATTGGAGTCACTCCTGCTGGCTGCGCTTGATCGATCGACCACACAACATGACGGAGCAGAGGAGTAAGCGCCGTATGCGGAACCCCCGAGCGTACGATCAATGTCATCGTCGAAAAGGCGTTCACAGGAACCTGCAGATAACTCTCATAAATCTGTGGACGCGGATGAAGCTGTCCGACGGAGTTGTTGACATTTCCCACGATGCCGACAATCAGCGCAGGCTCGTGATTGCCATCCTCTACCTCAATCTGTCTGCCTTGAGCGTCTCCCTTTGGAAAGAAGCGCCGTGCAAATTCCTCATTGACGAGGGCCACGACGGGATCGTGGGCGTTATCGTCGGCCGAAAACCCCCGTCCTCTCAAAACCGGAATTTCCATCGTGTGAAAATATTCCGGCCCGACAACAAAAAATTGCGCTGAGGGAGGGGCCGACGAGGGTTGCGGCTCCCGTCCCACGAAATGAAACGCAGTGCTGTAAAAACAACCCATGGGAACGCAGGAGTCTGCCGCCGCGCTTTCCACTCCCGGAATGCCCCTCAGCCTCTCAGTCACCTGTTCAAAAAATGCGATCCGCGCGGCTAACTGCTTGTACCGGGGACCGCTCACATCCAGGTTTACAGTTACCAGATGCTGGGAATTGAAGCCGTTCGGTTCGTTCAGTTCGCGCAGAACTTCCCGCATATCGACGCCGGCCGCAGCCAACAGAATCACGGCAACCGCGACTTCTGCGACGACCAGAATTTTTCGGAGACGGCTGGAGACAGCGCCCGCCGAGCCGGTGCGGCTCGTTTGGCTGAGCGCTCCGCGCGGGGGTGCCTTCGACGATTGAATCGCGGGGAGCAAGCCGAACACGACCGTAGTCAGAACGGCGATGAAGAGTGTGAACAGAAGCGTTGGCTGATCGATACGGAGCTGATCCCCCACTTGCTGACCAAACTCATTGAAATCGAATCCCGTCCGAAGAAGTCTGATGCCCCAAAGAGAAATCAACAGGCCAGCGCCGCTGCCGATCGAACCAATGAGCAAACTTTCGCTTAGCAACTGGCGCACAATCCGGCCTCGGCTCGCGCCCAGCGCTGATCGAACGGCCAATTCGTGGGTTCGGCAGGCTCCGCGCGTCAGCAGTAAACCCGCAACGTTGGCACAGGCAATCAGCAACACCAGGCCCACGGCGGTCATGAGCAACACCATCGCATTACGCACGCTTTCGGACCGAATGTTGTATTCCTGGAGTGTCAGAACCGTGACACCCCAATCCTTGTTTGTCGTGGCGTAGCTTTGGGCCAGCCGTTTGGCGACCGAATCCATTTCCCCCTGGGCCTGTGCCAGGGTGACACCGGGTTTCAGGCGTCCCAGGACAAGGTCGATGGAGTGGTTCGCTCGAGCGGTCGAGCTCAAATCGTCAGAGCTGAAAACCAGCGGCGTCCATAGCTGGGTTCGTGATCCTCCACTGATGTTGCCAAGAGGCGGCATCACGCCAACGATTCTGTATGGCGTACCGTCGATTTCCAGATCCCGTCCCACCGCGCTAGGGTTGCTGGCAAAACGCTCTCGCCAGAGGGAAGCACTGAGGATCACCTCATGATCGCTTCCAGGCTGGTCCTCCGACGCCAGAAACGGACGCCCTAGGGCGGGAATGACGCCAATGGTGGAGAAGAAGTCCGGCGTGACACGATCGCCGTGTACCGACTCCGCCTCACCCTTGCCAGTGAGGGTGAACGAACGTCCCTTTTCGATCGCGGCCATCTCTTGGAAAACATCGTTCTCTTTTTGCCACGACGCGAAATCGGGGGCGGAAACGCCTACCAAGTCATCCCCTCGAAGAACGTTTTTCGAAGACACTGCACATAACGTGTCGGGATCCCTCACGGGCGGCCTCCTGAGGAGAATGGCACTCACCGCGCTAAAGATCGTTGTGTTGACACCGACAGCAAGTGCCAACGTCAGCACGGCTACCGCCGTGAAACCAGGATTCCGAATGAGTTGGCGAAGTCCGAAGTGCAGGTCCTGCCTCAGCCGCTCCACCGGCGCCCACCCCCACGCTTCATGCGTATGCTCGCGAATCAGCGTCTCGTTCCCAAACGCTCGCCGTGCCGCATACCGTGCCTCTTCCGCCGGCAGCCCCCTCTCCCGTTGCTCCTCCTCTTCGAGTTCGAGGTCGGAGCGCAACTCGCGTTCCAGATCGGCGTCCCGCCCTTTGATCTGCCACCACCGCATTTCAGCTCTCCTCAGCCGCGGGCCACATCACCCGCGACACCGCTTCAGCCATCAGCTTCCACTGCGACTCCTCCACCACCAGCTGCTTCCGGTCCCATGCGCTGCTTTGTTTGCTTCGCGGGGGAAGACATTCGACCCTCAATGGGAAGTGATGGTAGATTGTCGACTATCACTTCGTCAAGGTGGAGATCCTCGCCCCACCCCAGCCTGCAGCTCAGGAAATGGTCCAACAACTACGGTGCTCTCTCAGATAGAGCCATCACGAAGGCACTGCGTCCAGCGATGCCGTTCGGTGCGGAACCTTTTGAGGCGCATAAGGCGCACACTTCCCGCCAAGCTGGGACTTAAGGGGAACTAGTGTCGCGGCGACAAAACCCACCAGACTCCGTTTAAATCTACCCGGCCAGTTCCTTCGCGCGTTGGGTGGCGCGCATGACGGCTTTGATGAGGGTCACGCGCAGGCCGCCTTCTTCCAGTTCCAGGATGCCATCAATGGTGCAGCCCGCCGGCGTGGTGACCGCGTCTTTCAAGAGAGCCGGATGATAGCCAGTTTCGAGCACCATCTTCGCCGCACCGAACGTGGTCTGGGCCGCCAGCAGGGTGGCAATGTCGCGTGGCAGGCCGACCTTCACCCCGGCCTCCGCCAACGACTCCAGGATGATGTAGATAAACGCCGGCCCGCACCCGGAAAGGCCAGTCACCGCGTCCAGGTGTTTTTCTTCGACCATCACGGTTCGCCCTACGGTCGAGAAAAGCAAAGCGGCGAGATCCATCTGTTCCTGGCTGGCAAAGCGGCCACGGCTGAGCGCCGCAATGCCCGCGCCCAGCATGGATGGCGTATTGGGCATGGCGCGGACCACACCAATATCCATGTCCGCGGCATGTTCAATCGCAGTCGTGCGCACCGAGGCGGCAATCGAAACGATCAGCTTCTGCGGTGTAAGCGCGGGACGAATCTGTCGCACCACCTCGGGAACTGTGATCGGTTTAAGACCGATCAGGATCAGATCCGCTCCCTGCGCTGCCGTGACGTTGTCGGTGGATACATCCACTCCCCACTGCGCAGAGAGCTGCCCTGCCCGCTCTTCGTGTTCCACAGTCGCCGCAATTTGTTCCGGCTCAAGAACCTTGGACTTGAGGAACGCCTGCAGCAGAATGCCACCCATCTTTCCGGCTCCGAGAATGGCCACCTTGAGGCCGGCAAGCGGTTGCGGGGTCGTGTATCCGCCCATGATGTCTCCTTACTTTTGTGTTTTTTGCTGTGCGATCCAGCCGTCGATCCGCTGCTCAAGGTAATCGAGTGGCAGCGCGCCGGAGTCAAGTACCTGGTCATGGAAGGCGCGGAGATCGAATCGATCACCCAGAGCCTGCTGCGCCTTGGTGCGGAGCTCCAGCAACTTGAGTTGACCCACCTTGTAGCCGAGGGCCTGGGCCGGATAGGCGATGTAGCGATCCACTTCGGCTTGCACATCCGTTTCGCCGACGGCGGAGTGGTCATGGAAGTAATCGACCATTTGCTGGCGCGTCCAGTGTTTGGAGTGGACGCCGGTATCGACCACCAGGCGGACCGCGCGCCAGATGTCGGCTTCTACGCGGCCAAGGTCGTTGTAAGGATCCTGATAGAAACCGACATCCTTGCCCAGCCGCTCGGCGTAAAGTCCCCAGCCTTCGGTGTAAGCGGTGTAGTCGCTGTACTTGCGAAACTCTGGAACGTCGGTCAGCTCCTGCGCGATGGATATTTGCAGATGATGCCCGGGCAGCCCTTCGTGATAGGCGATCGATTCCACCGAATTGAGCGCGCGCGTTTCAAATTTATAAGTGTTGACGAACACCGTTCCTGGGCGGGACCCGTCCGCAGTGCCATGCTCGTAATACGCGGCTGCCTGATCCTTTTCCGCGTAGTCCGGCACCGGCTCGACCACCAGGGGTGCTTTCGGCAAACGTCCGAAGAGCTGGGGAAGCTTGGGGCGCATCCGGTCGAGATAACCGCGATACGCGTCGAGCAATTGCTCCTTGCTGGTAGGGAAGAGCTTGGGGTTAGCGGCGGCACTGGTCTCGAGCGCTTTGATATCCGCAAATCCCAGCTTGTGCGCGATCGCCAGGATCTCCGCCTCGTCCTGCTTCACCTGGTCGAGGCCGATCTGGTGAATCTGGTCCGGCGTCAGGTCTGTGGTCGTGCTTCGCTTTACCAGAAAGCGGTAATAGGCGTCGCCATCAGGGAGTGCCCAGAGGCCAGGATCGTTGCGGCCGCCAGGAATGTACTGTGCCTGGAGAAACTTGCCAAAGCGAACGTACGCCGGGATAACCTGCCCGGTGATCGCGGCGAGTACTTCTTCTTTAATGCGAGTCTGCTGGGCGGCCGAAACCGAAGCAGGAAACTTTTTAACCGGCAACGCGAAGGGCCCGTCCTGCGGTTTTTGGTTGGCGATGGCGTTCACTTGCGCCAGCACTTTTTGCATCAGGTACGCGGGCGGCTCGCGATGGTCGTCCATGCCGATCGACATATCGTCGGTGGTCTGCTGAAAGGCGAGCGGGACTTTCTTGAGACGAGCGATGTAATCGTCGTAATCCTTGACCGAGTTGAAGGCTAGTTGAGGAACAAGTTGAGGCAGATCGATCTGCAGGCCAAAGAACTGGTTCACGGGCATCTCCCAGGGCTTGAATCTGGCTTCTTCCTGATCCTCGATCAGGCTGCGGACCAACAGATCTTTGCTCAACTGTTCCTGCGCGGACATTCCCGTCGTATCCACCTCGGCCAATCGAGTGAGAAAGGCTCGCCCGCGGTTGAGGGACTCGTTATAAGCCTGCACGGAGTAGTCGGAGAGCTGATCGTTATAGCGATTGTCTCCGATGGTTGAGGCGAACTCGGGCTGGTGCTTGAGGAGATCTTCCCAGTAGTCGGAAAAGACCGCATTCAGCGTTTTGACGCGGCTGCTGAGAGCCGCGGTTTGCCCGGCGCATGAGCTGGTAGCGAGGGCAATGAAGACGAAGGGAAAGGCGATAAGGTTCAGAAGTCGTAACAAACGGGTTCCTGTGCTTGCTAGAAGCTAGTAAGCGCAGTGTATCGACAATTCGCCCGTGCGAACAGGGAAGGCGCCCCCTGCAACGGCACCGGCCAAGCCTTACAGCTTGCGGAAAAGCTCCGTTTTGTATCAGGCACGACTTTAGTCTTGCCGAAAACCCTTGAAACATTCCTGGGCTTTAGCCCCTGTGGGTGTCGAACCGCCAATCCTGCGCAAGGAGGCTGCAGCTTGATCTGCCAATCGGTGTAGCCCCGGACTTCTGTCCGGGGGAGCGGGCTTTTTAAGCGCGCGGAAACACTCCGACATATGAATTGAGGGCTTTACAGGCTGCGGAAAAACGCTGGTCCGGGTGTAGCCCTGGACTTTAGTCCGGGGAAGCGGGTTTTCAAACCCGCTTAAACATTGGGCAATAAAATTCGGGCTTTAGCCCTGGTGGGTACTTCTGAAGCGGTTTCCGCAGCCTGTTTAGCCCTGGTGGCTGCTTCTGAAGGCAGTCCCGGCTTTTCCAGCAGCTTGCTTAGTCGTGATGAGCAATGCTGGGTGCCGCCACCAGTTCTTCTTGTTTCACCTCCGTAGGCTGCATGGGTAAGGCAATGTCGGCTTCGAGCATGCGGTAGAGCGTGGACCGGCTGATGCCCAGCTTGGAGGCGGCGCGCGCTTTATTGCCATCGCAGATTTTCAGCACCTGCAGGATGTGCCGCCGGATCACCCCGTCGAGGGTAAAGTTCTCCGGCAGGGCAGGCTCGCCGTCTTTGTTGCCCGCTGGTTCGAGCGGCAGGATCACCAGATCGATCGGCCGCAGCCATTGCGCTTCGCTTGCCATGCACGCCGCTCGCACCACCGACTCAAGTTCGCGTACGTTTCCTGGCCACAGATGGCGTAGCAGGATGGGGAGTGAGCCCGGACCAAGGCCTTGCAAGGGTCTCTGTTGTTCTCTGGATACCGCGTCGATGAACATCTGCACCAGTGCCGGAATATCTTCTTTGCGATCGCGCAGCGGCGGAAGGGAGAAGGAGACGGCGCTCAAACGATAGTAGATTTCGGGCAGGAACGCCCCCGCAAGCACCTGGCTGCGCAGCGCTTTTCGCGAGGTGCAGATAAGCTGCGCAGGGGAGGGTTGAGCTGCCGGCTTCTCCGCAGAAAGCGATGTTTCAAAGGCACGAATGTGGCGCAAAAGCTGGGCTTGAGGCTCGGCGGCCAATTCGTCGATATTGCGGATCAACAGCACACCCTCGCCGGCGCGGCGAATAGCAGCCCGCAGCGGCTCGGAGCGCAGCTCGCTGCTGTTTCCGCCATCGGGCAAGAACAAGCCAGTCGCTTCCTCGACCACCAGCAGGCCTGGGGAAGCATGCCGGGCCTGGATATGCCTGGCAAGCAGGTGTTTCCCGGTGCCGGCTTCGCCTTCAATCAGGGCCAGCCGCACGCGCGGGCCCATTTGTTGCAGCTGCTCCGAGACGCGGCGCATGGCCAACGACCGCGAAACCAACTCCGGCAACGGCCCCCCCGGGGGCCGCCGTGCAGGCGCCCAACGACTTTGGTCCCGGTTCGGTTGCAATGGCTGATTGATCATTCCTACCCCCAGTGGTGAAAGCGCTCTTAGCCGTTTATCGGCGGGGCAGGAGAAGAGTTGAGGCAGAGTCACGCAGAAGGTTGCCGGGCTATTTGGCTAAGGGAAAGAGCCGCATCGAAAAGCGCAGTCTCACCCACTTGCGCAGCGCTATTCCAGCAGCGATGGCTATGCCTGAACGGTGCGCACTCGAGAAGATACGGCGTCGGAGGCGATCATGCCGTCGCGGATGTGGACCACGCGGTGGGCGTACTCTGCGATGTCCGGCTCGTGGGTGACCAGGATGATGGTATTGCCCTTGGCGTGCAGATCATCAAACAAAGCCATGATCTCATCGCCAGTCTTCGAGTCCAGATTGCCGGTCGGCTCATCGGCCAGGATGATGGACGGCCGATTCACCAGGGCGCGCGCGATCGCTACCCGCTGCCGTTGACCGCCGGACAGCTCGTTGGGCTTGTGATTCATCCGCTCGTCCAGATTGACCGAGCGCAAAGCCGCCTTGGCGCGCTCGATTCTCTCCTGGGCAGGGGTGCCGTTGTAGATCAGCGGCAGTTCCACATTGTGCAGAGCCGTGGCTCGCGCAAGCAGATTGAAGGTCTGAAAAACAAAGCCGATTTCGCGATTGCGAATCCGTGCCAGCTCGTCATCGTTCAATTCACTGACCAGGTGCCCGTTCAGCCAGTATTTTCCCTTGGTCGGCGTATCCAGGCAGCCAATCAGATTCATCAGCGTCGACTTGCCCGAGCCCGAAGGCCCCATGATGGCGACATACTCGTTGTGCCGGATCCGCAAGCTGATACCGCACAATGCGTTCACCACCTGGTTGAGCCCCATGGTGTAGGTCTTCCACAGATCCTCGACCACGATGACATCCCCTTGAGAGGCCTCGCGGGAAGCGTCGGCTTGCGCTGCGCTGGTGGTGTCGAGTGCCATCCTTTGCTCCTGTTACGACGATTCCGTGCTTTGCGTTGCGGTTGCGTTGTCGCGCTTTAACTTGACGTCGTTCTTGAGCGTGCGCAGCACCTTATAGGGCCCGATCACGATTTCATCTCCTGCTTTGAGCCCGCTGAGCACTTCAATGTCCGTCGCCCCGGTGATGCCGGTGGTCACGGGAACGAACTCCGATTCCAGCTTGCTGCCATGCGCGCGCAATACAAACACACCCTGGGTGCCGGGATCCTGAGCGCTGGCTGCCGGCGTCCCATCGGCGTTCGTAGCAGCGTTCACCGTCTGCATGGTCGGGCCGGGCTTCAGCGATGCCGCGGTACGCATGGCTAAGGCCTGAATAGGAATCGTCAGTACATCCTGCCGCCGCGCCGTCGTTATCTTGGCCGTTGCCGAGAGCCCCGAGCGGAGTTCCGGGGGCGGATTTGTCAGCGTGACCACTACCTTGAAGTCCTTCGCTTCCTCGGTTCCGGTCGTGCTTTGGCTGGTCGCGATCCCCGTGGAGCGCAAAATAGCCTGATCGCCAACTTCCGTTACTACTCCATGGAAGACCTTGCCTTGCATGGCGTCGACGGTTACATCCACCGGCTGGCCCATGGCGACATTCACGATGTCGGTCTCGTCCACTTTGACTTCCGCGGTGATGACGGAGAGGTCGGCCAGGGTCATCAGCGTGCTCCCCTGGGCATTCTGGATACCCACCACGACCGTCTCGCCTTCGCGCACCGGCATGTTGGTCACAATGCCGTCAAACGGCGCGATGCTGACAGTTTTGTTCAGGGCATCAACATTGCTCGTCAAGGTGGCCTGGGCAGTGCCCAGCTTTCCCCGGGCAGATGCCGTCTGCGCCCGAGCCTGCACCAGGGCTGCTCTACTTTGCGCCAGCGTGGCGACGTCGGTATCGTAGGCCGCTTTTTTGGAGTCGTATTCCGATTTAGCGATCAGCTCCGCCTTGTAGAGCGCCTGCGCTCGCTGCCAATCCAAAAGCTTCTGGTTGAGGTCTGCTTGCGAGTGAGCCACGGTTGCTTCGGCGGTCTTTTCCGCTGCCTCATACGAGGAAATGTCGGTGTCGGCGGATCGAATGCTGGCTTCCTGCGCTTCGACACCGGCTTTGGCCTGAACGCTTTCTACCGTGGCCAGGACCTGCCCCTTCTTGACGTGGTCGCCTTCCTTGACGTACAGGTGAGTAATGCGGCCGAAGGAAGTGGCTCCAATGTTGACGTAGGTTTTCGGCCTGATCTGCCCCGTTCCGCTGACGATAGAGACCAGGTTCTGACGCACGACCTTACCCGTAAGCACCTTGGTGTATCCGGATTGGGCGCGGACGATGGTAAACGCGGTAATCGCAGCCGCCACCAGGACCACCCCTGAGATGATCAGTATTTTCTTCAGTTTCATGGGTAGAGCGGCTTATCGTCCTTCGCCACTATCATACGTGCTACCTCCCGCTCCGGTTCCAAACTTTCGCGGGGTACCGCAGATTCCGGTTACCGCTGCGCGCTATCGGCCGGAAGATAAAGGGCGAAATAACATTCGCCGCTTGAAATCGGTGTTACCGAACCTTAAACTTGTGGGTGCCGTACGGGGAGTATCGCGCATACTATGCTGAGGGCTCATTCCACCCTTTTTCTGCTCTTGTCTTTAGGCCTGTCTCCAGTGGTCATCGCGCAAAGTGCGCCGCCGGTGGGTGATCCGAACGCCCCTCCCGCCGCCGCGCAAGAAACCACTCCGCCCGGCGTGGATCCGCTCAAACGCCCGCAGAGCGACAAAGAAAAGTTCAAGCAGCAAAAGGAACTGAGAAACGAACTCAAAGGACCCTATAAGAAGTGGGTCGATGAGGATGTGCGCTGGATCATCACCGACCAGGAATTGAAGGCGTTCAAGAGCCTGTCGAATGATGAAGAACGGGACAATTTCATTGAGCAGTTCTGGCGCCGGCGTAATCCAGACCCCGACTCTCCTGAGAACGAATTCCGCGAAGAGAACTATCGCCGCATCGCTTACGCGAACGAGCATTTCGCTGCCGGCAAGCCGGGTTGGAAGACCGACCGCGGCCACATGTATATCGCTTACGGCAAGCCGGACAGCATCGAGTCTCACCCTAGCGGCGGCTCCTACGAGCGGCCCATGGACGAGGGTGGTGGTGAAACCTCGACCTTCCCCTTTGAAACCTGGCATTACCGGTATATCGAGGGCATCGGCGAAAACATCGACATCGAGTTTGTTGACACCTGCATGTGCGGCGACTATCACATGACGCTCGATCGCTCAGAGAAGGACGCCTTGCTCCACGTGCCTGGCGCCGGCGCGACCCTGGGCGAGCAGATGGGAACCTCGAAGAGGCAGGACCGCTTCAATGGCGGCCTGGAGAACCTGGGAAGTGGTCCAGGCACCCAGGGAAACCAGGCCAAGGAATTCGACCGCCTGGAGCAATTCTCCAAGCTGCAAGCGCCGCCCGTGGTGAAGTTCAAGGACCTCGAATCCTTCCTGGTGAACCACAAAGTCCTGAGCGGGCCGTTCTTTCCTTTCGAGGTGCGCACAGACTACGTAAAAGTGACCGAGGATACGGTGCTCGTCCCGTTGACCTTGCAGGTCAGAAACCGGGATATCACTTTTAACACCAAGGACGGCGTCGCCAAAGGCGAAGTGAACGTATTAGGCCGCGTGGCAACCATCACCGACCACGTGGTGCAGACCTTTGAACAGACCCTCGAGGTGGAGGAGCCAGCCGAACTCCTGGGCAAGGCGCTCGATCAGGCTTCGGTTCACTGGTGGGCCCTGCCTCTTAAGCCGGGCCGCTACCGGGTAGATATTGCCATCAAGGATGTGAACAACCCCGACCACGTGGGTACCTGGGCGCAGGGAATCATCGTCCCTAAATACGACGATGAGAAGCTTTCCGCGTCGTCGCTGATCCTGGCCGACAAGATGGAGCAGGTGCCGACCAAGCAGATTGGCACCGGGCAGTTCATCCTCGGAAACACCTACGTTCGGCCCCGGGTCAGCTCCGGGCCGGCGATCGCGGTCACTTTCCATCGCAGCCAGAAGCTCAATTTCTGGATGCAGGTCTACAATCTGGGGATTGATGACAAGAGCAAAAAGAACGCCGCTACGATTCAGTACCAAATTGTGGATATGGCGTCTAACAAACCGATTTTGGATACGTCAGAAACAAGTGCGGCCATGGGAGATAACAGTCTCAACTCTGACCAGTTGACGCTGCGGAGATCGGTACCCCTGGCTAGCCTGCAGCCGGGCAAGTACCAGGTGACGATCACTGTGAATGACCATGTGTCCAAGCAGCAGGTAGCGCAATCGGCACCGTTTACGGTTGACTAGGCCTCTGATAAGCTGGAAATAGTGACTTTGGGTGGCTGGAGCAGAGCATTATCAGCGGCAAGCAAAACTGGGTTACTGCAATGCGTTCGAGTGAGTAGCGTATTGAGTGCGTAAAAGGTATTGCCAAATCGCAGCTCTGATGGTGATGACCATGGCGGGCTTTTTGCCTGCCTCGGCCGCGCCTTTCCCGGGAACCGTGAGCGGAGTTGTGCGCGACTCTCGTGGCACGCCGCAAATGGGGGCCGTGGTTGAACTTCTGGCCTCTGACGCCACCGTGGTTGCCAGGGTCTATACCAATGTTCGCGGGGCCTTCGCCTTCGACCATATCTTTCCCGGAACGTACCAGATAAAGGCGACGGGAGACTCCTTCCTGCCAACCTTGCGTGAAGACCTCCGCCTGGCTTCGCGCAGCAAACTGGTCGTTAACCTCACCCTCAGCACGCTTTTCGAAGCCATTCAATGGCTCCCGGCGCAGCCCCGCTCGCCCGATGAACCCAGCGATGACTGGAAGTGGACGCTGCGCTCGTCGAGCAATCGTCCGTTACTACGCCTGCTGCAGGATGGCCCACTGGTCGTGCTTTCCCCACAAGATCACGGGTCTGGTCCGCAATTAGCAGCCCGCGTCGAGGTGAGCGGTCCCTCGCGCGAGTTTGGCCAGGGCGGACCTCATCATGCCTTTTCTGTGGAACGCTCGAGTGCCGTGGGCGGCCACCTGATCCTGCGCGCTAACCTGAGCCCCCGACCTACTGATAGCTCAGAGTACATGGCCGGATATCAACTGGGGCTTGGTCCGGAACGCACCATCCGCAACGTTGCCAGTGTGCAGCAGATGTCGGCCATCGAAGGTGGAGGAAACCAGGGCTTCTACGACTTCCGCCTGCGCAGCGCCGAGGCGGTGAATCTGGGTCCCAATGCATCGCTGGAGTTGGGCAACGAAGTTCAGTCCGTCCATGGCGCTTCTGACACGGTTTCCAGCATGCCGTTCGTGAACGCCGCCTGGCATGATGAGAAGGTCACTGTATCCTACCGTGCTGCCACTTCGCCGGAGTTACAGAATGCCGCTGATATCGGCGATAGTCCTACCCTTGCCCCAATGTTTTCTGAAGAAGGCGGTAGGGTCCGGATCGAGCACGGTCTCCACCAGGAACTACGATTTGAGGACAACACCAAATCTCGTCGTGCGATGGTGTCCTTCTATCAGGATGAGGTGCAGGATCCGGTCATCGGCGGGGGCGGATGGGTATCCCCGCAGGATCTTGCCGGGGGCGATGTGTTGTACGATCCGGTTGCGCAGGGCTTTCGGGTAACCGGCCCTGGGTACACGACTGGCGGCCTGCGTGCAGTCCTGGCGCAAAAGATTACAGGGTCAACCTGGGCGACGCTTTCCTATGCAAACGGCAAGGCACTCACATTTGAGATTCCGGATTCCGCCATCACCGTGGGTGAGGCTGTGCAAAGCCTGACCCAGCGGAGAACCGAGGCCATCACCGCAGCGGTCGATGGCAAGGTTGTTCGCACCGGGACAGCTTGGCGTGCTTCGTACCGTTGGCAGCCCATGAGTACGGTGACACCCGTGGCTATGTACGACAGCTTTGGGGAAGGCGCCTACCTGAACGTTCTGATCCGCCAACCGGTTCATTGCGGCCACCTGCTGCCCAACGGAACCGAGGCTCTGGTCGATGTCCGGAATCTGCTGGCTGAGGGTTATCGTCCTTTCCTGACCCGCGACGGTAGCACGCTCTATTTCGCCCAGAGTGAGCGCTCGATTCGCGGCGGTCTTTCCTTCACGTTCTAAAGACAGACCTGATGCCAGCGTGTTCGGGGCGCTGAATATGCTATATTTTGCTTGGGACGCCCGGTCCCTTTCCGCCTTTTCATCCGCACGGACGCGTAGCTCAACTGGCAGAGCATTCGACTCTTAATCGACAGGTTGGTGGTTCGATTCCACCCGCGTCCACCATGTATTTTCAGCCTCCCATATTGTTCCGGAGTTAGTCCCAGCTAAACACCTCCCGGCCTTTTTCGAAATCGTATGTTCCAGCATCTGCTTCGCCTCTGACGTTCCACACCCGTCACCCGTCGCAGAATGAGCGTAAACTTCACCCAGGGCCGACCTCTGGGAAGCAAGAGACGAGGCGTTATGGCTGACTATTCGCGTTTCGATCCGGCAATCGTTCCATGGCTGAAGGAGGTCTGGAAACTCCGGAAAGACATCAAACTGGATGCAGAAACGATTTCGCGCAAGATGGGCGCTATACGCGTCTATTGGCTGTACAGCGGTCCGGACGCAGAGGGAACGATGAACAGTAGCGAACAGGACTTCCTGGATTTCCAGGGGGAATTGAGGGCACTGGTCTGGTTCTTTCACATCCCTTTCACCTGGGTCGGTAAGCTCGCCCCCGACGCCTTTTTTCACTTTCTGACTCCGGGTGGCAGCGCGGGCTCACGGAGGATTTATGCCAGGGTCAAGCCACCTCGGGACAAGAATTGGACGGAGGTGGCAAGATTCTGCCTTCGCAATATGACTCACGGGCGCAAAGACATCACGGAATTCAAAGTGGCGGGGCCGGCCGCTGCAAGTACGCGTCCGGACCAGATTGTCATTTACCTGGAAGACCAAAAGGCCGTTGAGACTGTAATCGAAGAAATGCAGGTTAAGATGCCCGGATGGTTTGAGGGTAGTTTGCCTCCGGGGGTGAAGTGCGTTACCTCTGGCTTGGGGTGGAGCGCGGAGCCTACTGCGACTGAGCATGGCTCGCCCGCCGTGGACGAGATTTGGAAGGGTGAGAGCTTGAGTTTCGGCTCGTATCTCGCCGCCGTGATCTATATGGCGCTGGAGCAATCCTGGGCAGGAGACGGCGAAAACAAATTTGTCGAGGAACTCATCACATTCTTTCTCAATGTGGGCGTCGATCCCGCAAGACCACATCTGCTCCGGACCATCTCCTGGACGGAGTTGAAGCAAATGGCAGCAGTGAGCAATGCCAAGATCGTCACCGCGAGGATCGCTCAGACGACCACGGTTTTAATCAACCAGACGAGCCCGTTGCCTTTGCTGACAAGCAGCCAGTGATGGATTGCACGACCGCATACCTGTACGCACCTCGCTGGCAGCACCATCGGTTCAGTACGTTCAGCCCACCTCAAACTTAGTCACGTCCCGCTTAACCACGGCACCGATGTGGCTCAACTTGCTTGACGGCACCCCTTCATGCGAGTAGCTTGACGCTAAGTCTCCCCCGAAAGCGAGGTTTGCTATGCGAGGGTTTCGCCTGTTGATGTGGTCCGCAGCGCTTTTGACTATCCTTTGCCAAGCAGCGTTTTTGTTTGAGCTTCATAGTCCTCAAGCGACGGACGAGATGTTGTGGTCTCTTTTCCTTATAAGTGTTGTTTGCCTCGTCGTATTCCTGTACGCCCGAAGCGCCGTCTCTTCGATCAGAAAGTGGAGAAGCTGACTTCGGCGAGGGCTCAAACAATAAGCATCTGTTGCTGTTACCGATAGCGGCCAGGGGCGGCGTGATCGGTCTATTCCATGCGCAGGGTTTCGGCCGGCTGGATGCGGGTTATCCGCAGCGTGGGCAGAAAGCTGGCGGCGAGCGCGATGATGGCAAGGATCACGGGAACCACGATCAGGGTGACCGGATCGTGATTGCGTACGCCGTAGAGTTGGCTGCGCAGTACCCGGGTGGCGAGCAGGGAACCCGCCAGGCCGGCAGCCAGTCCGAACGCCGTGGCAACAACACCAGAGGCGCCAATGGTGATCATGGCATTGCCAAAAGTAGAGCCCAGCGCAATCCGGATTCCGATTTCGCGCGTACGCTGGACCACCAGGCTTGAAACCAGGCCGTAGATTCCGATAGCCGACAACAGCAGCGCGAGGCCTGCAAGGGCAGTCAGCAGCGCAACCTCGATCCGCTGGTAAACCAGGCTCTCGGCGAGAAGGTCGGGCATGGCGAAGAAGCCGGCGAAGGGTAGCGTGGGGTCGGCCTCCGCAAGCGCCTTCTGCATATCGGAAGTGATCGATTCGATTGGGCCGCGAGTACGGACAATCCAACTGGGCTGGAACCAGAGATTGCCCATAACGACCAGCTGCGGGTCTGCCTGGGCAGCGGGGATGTAGAAAACAGGCTCGGTGCTGAGAGGCGCATCTGCATACACGCCAGGGCGCTTGGCCACATTGCCGACCACTCCGACGATGGTGATCTTGTCCTTTCCATCGGACACGTGGCGGCCAACAGGGTTGGGGTCATTGAAGAACTTGCGGCCGAACGATGGATTGACGACGGCGACATGCTCCGTAGAGGAGGTGTCACTGTCGGTGAGTGCGCGGCCGGCAAGCAGTGGAATACGGAGAGTGCTGAAATAGCCCGGAGTGACCCAGGCGAGCGACGACGAAGGCTGCTCACCTGAAAGCGGTCCTTCCAGGATCTGCAGACCGTTGTTCAGACCCCGCTCGTAGGGAACGCTGAGGCCAACTGCGGCATCCACTACGCCGGGAATGCGCCGCATCGCTTCCAGGCTGCGATCGAGCAAAGTTCGAAAGGCAGCAGGATCGTGGTAACGAGCGTCGTCGAGCGAGAGCTTTGCGGTCATGACGTTGTGGGCGTCGAAGCCGGCAGGTAGCGTCTCCAGATGGATAAGTGTCCGGATGAGCAGTCCCGCAGAGAAGAGCAGTACGACCGTAAGACACACCTCACCGGCGATCAGGATCTGCCGGATACGGCTGGTACCCGCCGCGACCCCATAGCTTCCGTGAGCGACAGACGATCGAACGTCGACACGCCTGGCGCGAATGGCCGGCAGGGCTCCGAAAAACAAGCTGGTCAGCAAAGACATACTCAAGGTGAAGCAGAGGACACGGCTGTCGATTGCAAGGCCGCCAAAGGGAAGAAATTCATCAGGCACAAAGCCCCGGACGGAGTGAAGGATACCGGAAGCAAGAACCAGGCCGAGCGCGGCTCCGATCAGTGCGAGAAGAAGAGTCTCAACCCAAAGCTGGCGAAGGATAGCGGCACGAGTAGCTCCCAGAGCAAGACGGGTGGCGATCTCCGGTGTGCGGCGATCGATGCGCACCAGGGTTAGACCGGCGAGGTTAGCACATGCGATGAGCAGGATGAAGCTGACAGCAAGCATGAGCGCGAGAACTGGAGTTCGCATCTGGCTGCCGAGATACCTGGAAAGCGGCTGCGCATAGAACCACGCTCGGTTGCGAGGCGACTGGGAGATTTGTTCAAAGCGAGAGGGATGGAGCCGGGAGATCTGGGCATTGGCCTCTTGCCACGTGGCCCCGCTGCGCAGCCTTAGCAGAATGCTGCAATTATTTCCGTTACATTCGCCTTTCGGGTCGCTGGGAACAAGCGGTGTGAAGAGTTCGCCGTCCCCCGGAGTATGCGCTCCGTTTGGCAGGACACCCACAACGATGTAGGGTTCGCCTTTCAGCGTGATACTTTTCCCCAGGACATGGGGATTTCTCTGAAGAGCAGATTGCCAGAGGCCATAGCCGAGGACGACTGCTTTCGGTCCGCCGGGACGGTCTTCTTCGGCAGCAAAGCCGCGGCCAAGCAAAGGCCGGATGCCGAGCACATCGAAATAGCCGGCAGACACGCGGGTGGCGTGGACATAGCGTATGGCGGCTCCGGACTCTGGACCGGCTTGAAGGTTTACTCCTGTAGTCCCTCCTTGCGCGGCGGCTTGTGCTGCGGTGACGTCGCGGCTGACCAGGTTCCAGGTTTCAAGGTCGTGGCTATCGTCGTCATCGACAACCACCTCGCCTGTGCGGGGCGACATACCTTCCATGTGGATAATGAGGCTGGCAACACGGTCTGCATCGGGGTAGGGCAGCGGCCGGAGCATGAATCCGTTGACCATACTGAAGACTGCGGAGTTAACGCCGATGCCGAGTGCCAGGGTGAGGATGACTGCCAGCGAGAAGCCAGGGGTGCGGTACACCTGCCGCATGGCAAAGCGCAGGTCTTGATCGAAGCGCTCCAGCCACATCCAACCGCCGAGCTCATGGGTCACATCTTTCACCAGTCCGACGTTGCCGAATTCCCGTTCAGCTTCACGGCGGGCTTGCTCTGCTGAGGCGCCGCGGTCGCGCTTGTCGGCAGCGGCCAGGGCGAGATGCGCCTTGATCTCTTCATCGAGATCTGACTTATCGCGTTCAGGTCGAAGGAAACGGTTCCAGAAGCGCATGACAGCCCTCAGCCCTGTGGCGTTGGAGAAAGGATGTTGCCGATTGCGGCCACCATCGCTTCCCACTTGGAGCGATCACGAGCGAGTTGCTTCTTACCCTCCGCCGTGATGCGGTAAAACTTTGCCCGTTGATTCTGCTCGGTCTGGCCCCATTTCGAAACGATCCAGCCTTGGCGCTCCATGCGATGCAATGCCGGGTACAGCGAGCCGGTTTCCACCTGCAGCACCTCTCCTGATTGGGCGCGAAGCGCCTGCCCAATCCCGTAGCCGTGGTGCGCGCCCCATTGAAGCGTTTGCAGGATAAGCATGTCCAGCGTTCCCTGCAGCAGCTCAATGCGATTTTGATAAGGCTGGTGTTCCGGGGTCGGCATGTAGACACTCTACATGCATAGGCAGCAGATTGTCTACAGCACTCTTGTCTAGCGGCACGGCCTGCCGAGTTGTTTGAGTCGATCAAGGGTGACTTCGGACGGGGCCGCGCGGCAGAGGGCTTCCTGGGCGCGGCCGGCGTTAGCCTCATCGTTAGCGACCAGGTCGAGGAGCCAGTCGGTGGCCTCCTGTTGGCGAGTTAAGGCGATGGCTGCGAGTAAGGTGTCACGAAACCAGGGATCGCGAGCCGTGCCGAACGTGGTTCGCAATCGTTGGAATGCTTCGGGAGTGTGGGTCTGGGCAATTGCCATCGCAGCTTCCGCCGCGGAATCATCTTCGCGCGGCAGGAACTGCGCCGCCCACTCGATAGCGCCTGGACCCTCGAGCGAAAGGACTCCGGAATAGCAGGCGCCAAGAAGCTCAGGCTCGTCGGATGGGAACTCGGCGAGCAAGCGGAGCAGCAGCGCGGCGGAATCGTTGCCCACCTGCTCAATGGCTCGAACGGCATTGATGCGGACAGGGAGTTCCTTATCCGCCAACAGGGGAACGAGATGGATAAGCAGGCGATGGCTGTTGAGCTCGCGGCATTGCACCAGGGCCAGCGCGCAGGTACCGCGCAGTGTCCCCGCTGTGTCGGCTGACCCGCCCCACACGGGTTCAAGCTGGATGTGGCGTATACCCACGAGAAAGAGTTCCGATTCCTGATATTCAAAAGCCGCGAGTGTCTTGGCGATAGCGTTCTTGGCCCAGCATTGCGGATCAGATTTGGCTGCGTTTTGCAGAAACCGCGAAAAGGCTGCAGCAAGATTTGGAGTGAGCCTGGTGAGCTGGTGATGCAGTGTGATTGCCGCGGCCCGCGCGACCATCAGGTTGTTGCGAAGAGCGAGGGCCTTTACCAGCTCGGGTTCGGCGACATCCGGCGATACTTCACGAAGCGCGTCAAGGCTGGCGAGTTCGGCGTCGAAGGTACGTTTGGGTGGCATGGGCGCCGTTTGCCTCAGACGAAGCCGGCAGACGGTATATACGCGTCATTGAAGAGACTACCCCAGGAAGGGTCGAGATACTGCCAGCGCTGAGTTCCGAACCAGCTGGTTGGCAGCTCAGGTATATGCAGCAATCCGTGACCACCGGCGCAGATGAGCTCGGTGCCGTTCCATGCCAGGAAGTTTCGCGATGCCAGGCCAACGCGAACGGGATTGGAGAGCACGCGCAGGCATACCGGACAGCGTTTTCGTTGGTCCTCGAGGATCCATCGAAACGCGAACAGAAACCCGAAAAACGAGATCGCCAGCTGGATACATTGTCCCGTCGTGGAATTGAGAGGATGACTGGCGTAGGCAGCGTCGAGAGAAGTGAAACAAACCAACGGGACAACCAGTGTGATTTTGCTGCAGAAGAAGATCCACCGTCGCATGCGCGCCGGCCAGGGCAGCCGGCCGCTATGGCGTGGATATTCGCCCAGCGGCAATGCAGTAGTCGCCGGCAATGCGATGAGGGCGACGATCAGCGTGAACAGCAGGGTAGAGAAGGGCTGCCGGGCTCTCTGCGCAAGCGATATGCAATCGAAGTGATCAGCAAACCCGTCTTCCCTGGGTACCGTCAGGTCTCGCCATTCGTCGCCTCGCGCCTTAGATGCGCTCGCTCGCAGCTGAGCCAGCACGAATCCTTGGGACTTCAACGGCAACAGGTTCAAGTGCCTTTCGTCCTCGAGCAACCACGCATCCAATTGGCCCGGCAAAGGCCACGAGTCTCGCGAGAAAACTCCGGCGACCAAAACGCGCAGGCCCCCTATCTCGGTAATGCTTCCAATCAAGTGCGGATCGCCGGCGAAGGACTCGCGCCAGGCCCTCTGGCTTAGGAAGAGCTTCGCGGAGTAGTCCCCGTTGGACTTATCTGAGGCAATCGGAGCCGTCTCCCAGTGGAGCAGCCGGAAAATGTTGTCGCTTGCCCGCCCGATCGAAAGTTCTGCGCCTCGGTGCCTGGTAACGTGGACCCGTTTGCGTATTGGCTGGTAGAAGGCAAGATCAGTGAACAAGTGCCGGGTGCTCGTCTTCCACGACTGATAGTCCTGGAACTGTATCGACGGTAATTCGGCGCCAGAGTAGCCGCCACTGGAAATCATCAGCAGGCTATCGGCGTCGTGGTAGGGCCATAGATCGAACGCACTCCTTACGCCCGGAAGAGACAAACAAACCAATAGACTGATGCCCGTCAATATCGCCAGGCTAATGGAGCAGCGCGAGGCAGAGCCAGTGCGAAATACTCTTCGACATGTGGAGTGAGGGTTGTTCCACCGCAGCCAACAGGCGTCGCGGAAGGCGCCGAGGCAAAAATTTGTTACCTCCGAGCTGCCGAGAAAGCGGCCTCGTGATTTCGAATCGCGTGCGTGCCAAACGTGCCAAAGCTCCGCCTGCCACTCGGCCAACCAATCTGCCCTTTCTTGAGCCGGCACCAGCCAGGCGGCACTGCGGAGAATCAAGAGGGACGACGGAAGGGAGCGCAGCAGCAAGCGGAGGTTCATGCGTTCTTCACCTCCGGATCAGCGATCATTTTTTTGAGAAGCGGATAGCGTTCATGCATCGCTTGCAGCGTTGCCACGCCAGCCCGGGTCAGTTTGTAGTACTTGCGTAAAGGACGCTGCTCAGCGTCGGCAATGGACTGCTGTTCCCACTTCGAGACAATCAGGCCGTCGCGTTCCAGGCGTCGCATCGCCGGATAAACCGTCCCGCTGGGCAGCCCCGTCGCTTCCATCACGCTGAAGCCGTAGACCTGGCCGCTATGAATCGTCTGCAGAATCATGGCAGCGGTGTGAGAAAGTTTGGGCTCGGTGGCCATGGTTGCCATTTTACCTATGTAGCATTCTATTGACCAGCGCAAGATAGTATGCTACATAGGGTATAGCAATCGAGGCTCTATTCTGTGCTTGAACTCGAAAACGTCTCTAAAAGCTATCGAGGTATTCCCGCCATTTCCACCGTCAGCTTTCGCGTGAATGCCGGCGAAGTGGTTGGCTATCTGGGAGCCAATGGCTCAGGGAAATCCACCACCGTCAAAATCATTACCGGACTGCTGCAGCCTAATGAGGGCCGGGTGCTGTTCCGGGGAAAAAACATACGCGACGACCTGGCAGGCTTTCGCGGCATGCTCGGCTATGTGCCGGAAGAAGCGCACCTCTACACCTACCTGTCAGGGATCGAATACCTGCAATTAGTCGGTAGGCTGAGGGGACTGCGGGAACGGTTGCTCCAAACCAAGGCCCACAGGCTGCTTCAGCTACTTGGCCTGGAATCCTGGCGGCATTCGCCGATTTCCATGTATTCCAAGGGCATGAAGCAGCGAGTGCTGATTGCCGCTGCGCTCATGCATGACCCGCCGCTGTTGATTTTTGACGAACCGCTTTCCGGACTCGATGTCCTCTCCTCCCGCCTGTTCAAAGATTTGCTCCTGGAACTGACAACAGCAGGCAAAGCCGTTCTTTATATTTCGCATGTTCTCGAAGTGGTGGAGCAGATTTGCAGTCGAGTGGTGGTCATTGCCAGGGGAAAGATTCTAGCCGACGCAAGCCCTTCTGAACTAACCGGGCTTATGCACCTTAACAACCTTGAAAGTGTGTTCGCTCAGCTGGTGCAGCAGGAGGACACAAAGTCAGTGGCCCGCGAACTGGTAGATGCGATCAAGGTGGGAAATGTTTAGAGCAGTTTCGCAATTACTGCGGTCTGGCAAAGATCGAGAGGAGTGGTTTTCCTTAACAGAAAACCACGGCAAGATCTGTCGCTTCGGCTTACACCAATTGCGAAACTGCTCCAGCGCCCTGCGCGTCTTCACCGCGCCTGAATTTCCTGTCTTGTCGCTCGGAGTGCAAGCGCAGATGCCGGTGGCGGAGGCGCAGGAACAGACTCAGTTTCGTCTTCTGGTGCGGCACTTCCTGGAGCGGTTCTTCAACAATGAAATGGTTTCGTCAGATGGTGACGCGAAGAAGCGTCTTCTCCAGGCAATGTACGCCGTCGCCCTCCCGCTGATCGTCGTCGCCCTCTTTTTGGCTCCTCCTTACCACGCGCCTCTGCCCCGGTCCTTCTGGTCCCAGGTGAGCGACCACTATTTCTACCTGTTGTATTCGTTTGTGACGATGGGCATCGTAAGCATCTTTTCCTGGGACTTGTTGTTCCCCGATTTGCTCGACATGTTCATTCTGACCCCGCTTCCGATTGCTTCGATGCGGCTGTTCCTTGCCAGGATCGTGTCTGCCTGCCTCTATCTCGGATTGTTTCTGTGCGGCACCAGTGCGCTTGGAGCCATATTCTTTCCGTTGCTAGCGGAGCCTCCGCAATTTACACGCCACGTGTTCGCGCATCTGCTCGCGGTGCTGGCCAGCGGTGCTTTCGCCGCGGGTGCGATCCTGAGTTTGCAGGGACTCATCCTGGCCGTGATGGGCGAGCGTCTCTTTCGTGCCATTGCGCCATTCCTGCAGGCTCTCGTGGTGACGATGTTGTTGAGCATCCTTTTTCTCTTCCCGGTTACGGCTCAGTTTCTCCACGTGCTGACCAGCCTCCCGGTTGCTCGCTATTTTCCGCCGTTTTGGTTTTTGGGCCTCTACGAGACGCTCTTGACCAGGTCTTCATCCCTGCCGGTTTTTCCGAAACTCTCCGATACCGGTTGCTTGGCCCTTGCCGTGGTGCTCGTTCTCGTAGTCATTTCTTATCCGCTCGCCTATCGGCGCAGGATGCGATACCTGGTGGAAGAGTCGGGAACAGTCGATACGCGAACTCTCGCTGCAGCGCTCATAGATCCCCTACTGCACGCGACACTGATACGAAAACCTGTGCAGCGTGGTATCCATCACTTCATTTCTTACTCTTTATTGCGGACACGGCGGCATCGCGTTTACCTGGTGATGTATGGCGGTCTGGGGTTGGCTCTCCTGATTGCGAGCGCGGTGCTGCTGCGACTGAGGCCTGGTCATGTCGGCTTCCAACTATCAGCGGACGGCTTGCGAGCCGCTGTGCCGATCGTTGCTTTCTGGACCATTACCGGATTGAGAACTGCATTTGTGTCTCCAACCGACAAAAGGGGAAGTTGGCTCTTCCGCGTGATTCTGGGCAGGCCGGGAGTGGAGCAACTGGATGCTACCGAAATTTGGATGTTGCCCTTCGCAATTGTTCTGACCCTGGGTGTCGTAGCGCTGGTAGGTTTGATTGCGCCTCCGGAGTTGCACGGATGGAGACCGGTGTTAAGCCAGGCATTGGTTGGGATCGGCTTGTCTGTGCTGCTGACTGATGTGCTCTTTCTTGCGGTGAGAAGCATACCTTTCACCGGAGGAGAAAGAGCATCGGGTACTAACCTGGCATTCATCTTGCTGCAATACTTTGGGCTGTTTCCACCCCTGGTGCTGCTTATGGTCGATCTGCAGCCCTGGCTGGAAGTTAGTTTGTGGCATGTGGCTGTTGCGATAGCAATCATCGCGACGGCGCACAACGCGATGCGCAGAGCTCACAAGAAAAATGCAGAGTATCACGAGAATCTGATCGACCTTGACGAGGACGAGGAGGAGTTTCCACAAAGGCTCGGCCTTCGCTATTAGTTCAAGCTGCCGGAGTGTTCGATAGCGGACAGCTGTGTCCGTGGGGGGAACAAAAACTTTCCTGCCTTCGTAGTTGTCTATTAGTAGATATGGGGGCACCGGGTAAGTTGGACCCTTAACTGCAACCGTCTGTTGGGCAGGAGGATTCGCCTTCCATGATGAGCTTCTTTCCAGGAATGCGCCGCTTCGTAGAAAGAACAATCCTGTTACTCCTGTTCTGGTTCCTCCCGGCTTTTCCATTGAGGGCGGCGGCACAGGCCACGGGAAACCTTCGCGGCCAGGTACTGGATCCGAGTGGCGCCGTCGTTGCCGGAGCATCGGTCACGCTTCGCCAGGGATCCACCGTATTAACCAGCCAATCCGGCAATGACGGCGCTTACGCGTTCAAAGCAGTTCCTGGCGGTTCCTACACCCTGGCCGTGGAAGCTACCGGCTTCGCGACCGTAACCAAAACCGGAGTCGTGATTGCGGCCGGTCAAACGCGCCAGCTGAATGTATCGCTCGTCATTGCAGTACAGCAGCAAGACATAACGGTGAACGATCAAAGTCCCGGTGTGAGCCTCAATCCTGATGAAAATTCGAGCGCACTGGTGGTGAAGGGAAGCGACCTCGACGCTCTCTCAGACGATCCCGACGAATTGCAAAATGAGCTCCAGGCGCTGGCTGGGCCCTCGGCAGGACCGAGTGGGGGGCAAATCTATATCGACGGTTTCACTGGAGGTCAAATTCCTCCCAAGTCCTCCATCCGGGAGATTCGCGTCAATCAGAATCCTTTTTCGGCGGAGTTCGACAAAATCGGATACGGAAGAATCGAAATTCTCACCAAGCCCGGCTCCGACAAATTTTCTGGTCACGTCACATCCCTGGGTAATGATTCCGCCTGGAATACAGCCAATCCGCTGGTCCACGAGCAGCCAAGCTACTACGTGTATTTTCTTCAGGGCGATGTCAATGGGCCCTTGACCAAAAGTTCTTCCTATTTCTTTAGTCTGTTTCGCCTTGACCGGCAAAATCAGACCATCATCGATGCGGTCAATCCCGAAGACCCGAGCACGAACTTCAATCAGGCCCTTCCAAACCCATCGTCTCTTCTGTTCGCCAATCCGCGCGTCGACTTCCAACTGGGCAAGAACAACACCTTGTCGGTTCGTGACTCGTACTCTCGCTCTGTTGCAACCGCGAATGGTCCTGGCCAACTCAATCTTCCCGAACAGGCATACGACGTAAACAATCAGGAAAATGCTATCCAGGTCAGCGACACCGTGGTGGTGAACACGCGCATGATCAACGAAACGCATTTCCAGTGGCGGCGCGTGCGCAACGGCCAGGTGGCCTCGTACTTCACTCCAACCGTCACCGTGCAAGGCGCCTTCACCACTGGGGGAAGCAACTCCGGAGTGGCGCGAGACCACCAGGATCTGTTTGAATTGCAAAATTCTTCCACCATGACTGCCGGCAGCCACACCATACGTTTCGGAGTCCGCCTGCGCTCTTATCGCGATGCCAATTACTCCACCGCCGGCGCCAACGGAAATTATCTGTTTACTTCGATCGACCAGTACCTGGCGCAGACGCCGGCGCAATATCAGGCCACCGTAGTTCAGAACCCGTTGGCCCGTGCGATCTTGTTTGATGGCGCACTTTTTTGCCAGGACGATTGGCGCGCAAAACCGAATCTCACCCTGAGTTATGGCCTGCGTTTTGAAACCCAAAATCGTATTCGCGATCATGCGGATTGGGGTCCACGCTTTTCCTTAGCCTGGGCGCCATTCCACATGGGAAAAACTCCCCCCAAGACCGTGGTGCGCGCGGGTTATGGTTGGTTCTACGATCGCTTTACCGTTCCCACATCCTTTGCATCGTTTACCGGGACACCCTACCTGATGCAGGCGATCCACCAGAACGGGATCAATCAGCAGAGTTACGTCGTGAACAATCCGGATTTCTATAACCCGAATGCTCCGGCTCCTCCCAGCTCCCTGACTGCGGCCGCAGCATCCATCCCATCCTTCTACGATATCGATCATCACTTTCATGCCGCGCTCAGCATGCAGGGCGGGGCCGGCGTCGATCAGCAAATCTTCAAGACGGTAATGTTCAATGTGACTTATTTATTTACGCGCGGCGTTCACCAGTACCTCACCAACAATGTCACCGCGCCGGAATTCGATCCCTCCACTTACACCGTGGTAGGCCCTCTTCCCGCTGCATACAACTACCAGTTTCAGTCTGGCGGCATTTACAAGCAGAATCAGATCATCGTCTCCGGTAATGCCCGGGTTCGTCACTTGTCTCTGCATGGTTCCTACACCTTCAACGACGCCAAAAGCGATACCCAGGGAGTCACGTATATTCCGTCGGTGGCGCAAAATCCCGGGCTTGATTACGGCCGCGCAAGCTTCGGCATCAGAAACCGTGTTTTCCTGCTCGGCACTTACTCGGCTCCCCATGGTTTCGTCTTTGCGCCTTTGTTGGCGGCTCAGTCGGGCACGCCCTACAACCTGGTCATAGGGAGCGACCTCACGGCGAACAACCAGTTCAACGCGAGGCCTACTTACGGCACTTGCGGGGCAAGCGGCGTGGTTTCGACTCCCTATGGATGTCTGGACACTGACCCGGTAGGCAAAGGAGAAAAAATCGTTCCCTATGGTGCTGGGATTGGCCCGGCGAATTTCGTGATGCACATGCGGGTCAGCAAGGTGATCGGCATTGGCCCCAGAATCGAAGGGTCTAAAGGTGCTGGAGGGCCGCAGGGCGGAAACGGCAGTGTAAACGGCCGCGGACTGAGTGGTGGGCAAGCGCAACCAAAGCTGGATGCCACGGTCTCCCGCAAATATAGCTTGACCCTGATCGGCGGGGCTCTGAACATCTTCAACATTGTGAATTTAGGTACACCCAACGGAACGCTTCAGTCACCGCTCTTCGGCAAAACGCAATCGCTTGCCGGCGGACCCTTTGGGTCACCTACCCCTGGCAACCGTGCTGTCTTTGCTCAGGCTGTGTTTACGTTCTAGAGGGCGGCGCTATTGTTCGCCAATATCAAAACGTTTGATCAGGCCGTCTTCAATCGAGAAGATGTGGCTCACTTCGTGATCGAGGAGCAGAGTGCCACTCAGATCGCGTACGACTTGGTGAACGCGAACGATCGTCCCGTTCGGACCCTCTGAGAACCCTATTGGATCGACGCGCGGATTAACCATCGCCCACTGCCGTGTCCAATATTGCCGGACCCCGTCTCTGCCATTTACGTACCCGCCATCCATTCCATTCGCCCAGATGACATCTTCATGCATTGCGGCAAGAACTGTCTCCATATCGCGAGCATTGAAGCGTTCATAGACATGGCTAAGGAAAGCTGATTTGTCCATTGCGATCATCCTCGCCCCGGTACCCCGCTAAGCAGACTTGGACTTTTTCGAAGTCCCGGTTCGGGCTGCCACTCCAGCAGCCTTGGTTTTGGCCGCGCCCGTCGCTGCCAGTTTCTTCCGTGGATCGCTTGTTTGTGGACTTTCGGCTGCGGGCGTTGCATTTGTGGGCGTGCCTGCGGAGGGGGCTCTCTGCGCCACACTTCTGCGCAGTGCTTCCATAAGATCGATGACCTTCGGAGACTTCTTTTCGACCTCAGGCTCAGGCGCGGGCAAATTGTTCATCTTGGCCTCAACCAGTTCGCGGAGTGCTTCTTCATAGTGATCCTTGAACTTGCTCACCTCAAACGGCTCTGTATAGGCATCGATCAGTTGCTTCGCCAGGTTGAGTTGGGCAGCGTCGGCTTGGGTGCTTTCCGTGGCTGTGGCATAGTCACCTGCTTCGCGCAGCTCACTGGCAAAGCGCAGAGTGTAGAGCATCATTCCTGGCTGTTTCGGATTGTGAGGAGGAGCCAGCGTCATCAGGTGCTGCCGGCCGCTGAATACAATCTCGCCCACGCCCACCATGCCTCTGTCTGCCATGCTTTGCCGTACCACGTGGAATGCTTTCGCTTGAGGACCCGGCTTAGGCATCACAAAGTAGGGTTTTTCGTAGAGCGCTGGATCGATCTCGCAGGCTTTGGCAAATTGCGAAATCTCGATCGTCTTTTTCCCCGCGAGGCGCAGGTTCTTGAGCTCCGCCGGTTCGATGATGGCGTACTTGCCCTTTTCGTATTCATAGCCTTTGACGATGTCTGCCCGGTCCACGGTGTGCCGCTGAGGGGCTTCTTGCTCCATGGTCTGAGCAAGCTTGTTGTCACTCGCCGGTGGAGCGAGGTGCAGCGACGAACTGTGTTTGGCGGAGATCTCCTGCACTTCTTCGAGCGCGAGCTCGGCCGGCGATTCGTCCGCCCCCGGGCCAGCCGACACGTTTTCCCGGCGAACCCGCGTCAGCGTGTTTCTGTCTACTTCGTGGAAAGAAATTGGGCGGGTGGTACTGGTCGCAGGAAAGATTTCAACCGCAAACCCGACCAGCGAAATTTGGATGGTTCCTGACCACATGGGGCGTGCCATCAAAGCTCCTTTGAAGCAGAAGAACTTGCCAACGCCAAGGATGCTCAATTCTAAATCCCGAACCCCCCACCAGAGGTGTACCGGCATCCCGGCCCGGCGGCTATCATGCCGCACCAGAGCAACTTCCAGAGAATCAATAGGATGCGGCTCCGAAGAGGGAGCTCTTATTTGACGGGCTCAGTAGCGTGGGTAGGTTGTTCGATGGGTGTTCCACGCCCAGGGGAATGGAAGAGCCAAACTCCGACGGCTGCCACCAACGCCACAGCAATCACTACGCCGAGCAGGAGCCGGGCTATATTCGACGCGCAAAACTCTCCGACCCTTGGCATATCGGAGATTATATCCAGTAATTACCGTTCGCGAGTTCCGCCGCCCGGCACTAAGGAGTTCCTCCAGAGGCGGCCCCCGCAACACTTTGATGCATCTACTAAAGGGCCTGTGCTTGGTGTGATGGGCTCAATTTTCCACCCAGGCTTTTTCCGACCCTATGGCCGAGCAACCGAAATTTTGCGAACTATTTGCCCATGCTGCTACCGGCCTTGCAGTTACCGATTTGGACGGCAACGTCGTCCACGCGAACGAATCGCTGGCGAGAATCGTCGACTGGACCGTGGCCGAACTGAGCGACGCGAACTTGTTCGAGCTGACCCACCCCGACGATCAGTCGCGTCACCGCAACTTGCTCGACAAGCTGTTGGCCGCTGAGATCCCCGGCTTTGTCATTGAGAAGCGCTACGTACGCAGGGATGGCAGCGCGGTGTGGGTGCGCAACTCGGTCAGTTTGCTCAACGACGAGCAATTCGACTCATCTCACCTGGTCTCTATTTGTGAAGACATCAGCAAGCGCAAACGAGCCGAGCAGGTTTTGGAGCAGCAAGAACAGATGGCCGCTATTGGAAGATTGACATCTTCTATCGTCCACGAAATTAACAATCCTCTGGAGGCGGTCCTTAACCTGGTCTACCTGGCACAATCTTCAGCGGATCTCGAGCAAGCGAGGCCTTACCTCCAGAATGCTGAGCAGGAGCTCGTGCGAGCGTGCGAAATCACTACCCAGGGATTGCAATTTCACCGCCAGCATTGGGCTCCGACCTCTACCAATGCGGTGAATATCGTGCAATCGGTGTTAACGCTGTTCAGGGGGAAATTCAAGACTGCTCGTGTGCAGGTTGATTTTGAAGCTGCAGACGCGCCGGAGCTGATGTGTTTTGCCGGGGAGATGCGGCAGGTTTTTGTGAACCTCATCGGCAACGCTGTGGAATCGATGCAAGATGGGGGTCAACTAAGGATCAGACTGAGGCCGGGCACTGACTGGTGCTCCGGTCATCAAGGTGTTCGCATCACGATTGCAGATACAGGTTCGGGCATGACTGCGGAAACCCGCCGGCGTATGTACGACGCTTTCTATACGACCAAGGGTTCGGGAGGATCGGGTTTGGGCCTATGGGTTACAGCCAAGATAGTCCGCAAGCACCAGGGTAGTATCCAAGTTCGTAGCAAGCGAACGGCGCAATCCGGAGGCACCGTGTTCACTTTGATTTTTCCCTATGCCGGCGCCGCAGGAAAAACAGCCGGTTTTCACGAATACGCTGCTTGAAAGCCGGTATGCAACCACAGCACTTACATTAAAGGAGAACCTTCAGGGCAGCGTGAGAGCCCAACAGCGATCTGGACCCTCTTTAGTTCTGTTAGGCGGCGGAATCTACGTGAAGCTAGGATCAATCACAGTACGCACGGCTTGAACCGAGTCCGCCGGGAACTGACCCAGGCGGGCATGTTCTCGTACAGTCGCTTCATCTGGCGCGATATAGACGCAGTACAACTTGTTGTCGGTGACGTAGGACTCAAGCCATTGAATCTGCGGACCCATGTTCCTGAGCACACTGCAGGATGCCTGGGTGATGGCGGCCAACTGCTGACGATCAAGCGCGCCCGCGCCGGGTATGTTGCGCTCTATGATGAATTTGGGCATAGGTCCTCGAGCCCGTCAATCTTACAGCAATCCACCTGATCCAGCCGGAAGTCAGCAAAAAATCGATGCCAAGTGTAGATATTTCGTATAGATCGAGAAAAACTGCCTCTGACGCGGGTCGCTTGGTTCGCATCCAAAACTAAAGAGAGGAGAGAGCATGCGAGCGCAAAAACCATCGGTCAAACTGGAAGATTGGGCCGTTGTACCAGGTCTCAGAAATGGGAGGTACGAGGAGTTGCGCCCCGGGAATTTGTTGGTCGGCAGGGCATTCGGTCATCATCGGATCAAGTCGGGATCATTCGTTTTTACCTCTCCGGTCGTGAGCGTTGATCGCGAGAACAACATTGCGGAAACGAAGAACACTTCTTATCAGCTGGGAGAGGCGAGTCACGAATACAAGATGTGGAGCAAGGACGAGGCCAACAGAACCGCGGCCTGAAGCTGGACTAAAGGATGGGTGGAAGCGCCTGAGTCGCTGAGCCCAGAACAATCTCATCGAAGGCGTCAGCGTTCAGCGGCTCCTCCGGCCCAACATAGACGGTGTGGATTCCACACTGGTTGGCAATGTGTACCAGCCCTGCAGCCGGATAAACAGAACCAGAAGTTCCCACCACCAGCAGCCGCGTGGCGCGATTGAGTTGCCGGTAGATCCCATCCATATCCAGCGGAATCTCGCCAAACCAGACGATGTGCGGGCGAACCGGCGCTCCGCATTTGGAACACAACGGAAGCTCGGCCTCATAAATATTCTGGTCAGCGAACGGCACATTGCATCGGACGCACCGTGATTCAAAGAGACTTCCATGCATGTGGTGCACGCGTATAGACCCTGCGCGCTCGTGCAAATCGTCTACATTTTGCGTGCAAAGATAGAAGCGATCACCCATCTTTAGCTCGATTGCCGCCAGGGCGAGATGCGCAGGATTGGGCTGCGCGGCAAGAGCATCACGGCGGCGCATGGAATAGAAGTTCCAAACCATTGCTGGGTCAGAGGCCCAGGCCTCAGGGGTCGCGACCTGCTCCACCCGGTAGCCATTCCACAGGCCTCCGGATCCGCGGAAAGTCGCCAGTCCGCTCTCGGCTGAAATACCTGCGCCAGTGAGAACAAAGAGCCGGTCTCGTTCCGTCAAGAGCATGAGCTGGGTTAGTTGGCCGCTGCTACTGCGTGCCCGGCAACGGCAACGGCCGCTGCGGTACCGCTGCCCGGCCGTTTTGCCCTCGTTACTTGAACCGGGGGCAGCCCCTGGCGGCAAGCTGCCGGCACGTTTTTCATTTGCTTGGCAAACACCAGGTAGCTTGGCCGTCCTGGTCTAAGAGTGACCCAATAGCTTGAAGCCGAGAGTAGCGGCTTTCTCTGGGTGAGAATCTGATTCTCCATAATCTTCACGCCGCACAACAGATTATTTCTTGGGCTCAGGATGGTTCGTGACGGATCCTTCTCCGGCATCGTCTTGTCATGGTCCCAATCGAAATCACAGCCATAACGGTCTGCGTCCATATAAGTCAACTGTAACAGCCCCTCCTGGTGCACTGTCCGGTTGGAAACGGAGTCCTTGACGGCAACTTCGGGTTCCGTATGGCGCACGTCGGTGGTTGGCTTCAGGCCGGCTTCGGCGCCGGCTAGCGCTTGAAATGTATACGCCCAGAAGGCGCGTTTGTCGGCCTCGCTCATCACGCCAAATCGAGGACAGTAGGATCGGACGCTACGCGCAGCCGCCGGCGACAGCATCTGCGGAGACAATGCCTGCTCAACGATCACGTCCCATTGGGGGTCCCACGACTGTTCTCCCAGCTCCTGCTTCTTTTCTGCGATCGGGGTCGGTGGAGCGGTTTTGAGAACAGGCTTGGCCGCCGGTGGTGGCTGTTGCTGCTGCGCAACCTGCTTACTACAGGCAGTCAAGGCAAGCATGGCAGAGACGAGACCAGCCAACGTCCGTCTTGTATAGGGGCGAACCATTACTTCCGATTGGATGCCGTTTTCCACATCCCGCCAACACTAGACGAGACATTATTTTGGCTACGCACTACTCGTCCTGCTTGCTAGCGCACTCTGAGAAGGCGCGTAGTCTTCGCGGCAGGGAGTGAAGATGTCCAGAACTTCGGAGTCTTCGAGTGCGAAGGCCTGATGTTCCACATTGCCCGGCACCAGAAAGCTGTCTCCCATTTTTGCTTCGACAACACCGCCGGGATACTGGAACGACAGATGCCCGCTAACGATATACACCATCTGCTCCTGCGGATGACTGTGCTTCGCTCCCACCCAGCCCTTCTTCATCCGGTGACGGACAAGCATCATGCTGGGGCTGTACGACATCACCTGCCTCCGCAGCCCTGGCTCAGGGTGTGACATGGAGTCTTCGTGCGATGCAATGACCTCGATTGACATGGAATCTCCTAGATTTTCTAGCGTGCCATCCACCCGCCATCGACCACGAGTACCTCGCCATTGACGTAGTTGCTTGCAGAAGAGGCCAGAAATAAAGCTGCGCCGGCGATATCTTCCGGTTCGCCCCAGCGTGCGGCCGGTATGCGGGCCAGAATCTGCCCGTTGCGCGCCTCATCCTCCCGCAATGCAGCGGTATTTTCTGTTCGAAAGTATCCCGGCGCAATCGCGTTGACCTGGACATTTCGTCCCGCCCATTCGTTGGCCAGCGCTTTGGTTAATTGCGCAACACCGCCCTTCGAAGCCGCATAGGCGGGCACACGAATACCGCCCTGAAATGACAGGAGCGAGGCGATGTTGATGATTTTTCCCTGCCGCCTTTCCAGCATGTGACGTCCGGCAAGCTGGCAAAGGCGAAACACGCTATTCAAATTCACCTGCATCACTGTCAACCACGCCTGCAGTTCGTGGTTCTCGGCCGGCCCCCGGTAGATGGTGCCGGCATTATTCACCAGGATGTCCGGCGAGCCCATCGATCCCAATACGGCTTCGTAGAGTGAATCTGCGCCCTCAGGCCTGCTAAGGTCGGCGGCGAAGCTCTCTGCGCCGTGCCCCAGGGAACGAATGGTTTCGCTCGTCTCCTCGGCAGGCCGCCGATTGCCATGGCATGCCACCGATGCTCCAGCTTCAGCCAGCGCGATGGCAATTGCGGCGCCGAGCCCGGTGGCAGATCCCGTGACCAGCGCGAGCGTTCCGTCGAGATGAAACCTGTCAAGAATTCCCATCGATTGCCGATCAGTATTCTTTGGCTTCACAATGAGAATGTCAACGACGGCAAGAACGCTGGTCCCGGTCTACCGGTTTCAAGAAGAGATTGCCGATAAAAATAAATATTTGCGCGGCAAAAGGTGAGGTAAACTAGGTCAGAATTTCAGGAAATTGACTATGAGAATCAAGCCACAAACCCGTTCCCTCGCCCACCAAGTCCTGCCTGCCGGTGTATCGGACTTTGTCGGCTTGAAGGAAGCAGAGCGCCCCTAGCGCACTTCGTTTGCGGATTTACGAAGGCCCTGAGGCGCAGCCTCAGGGCCTTTTCTCATTTCCCTGGGGTCACCTTCCTTGTTTGAGCCATATGGCTCCAAACCATCGCTGAGGTACTGCCTCGCGATCTACCAGTTGTCCTGGTGAGTGTTCTATGCGTGTTTCCCGAAATCACAGCAACGTGATGCGTGACGTACTCACTTTCCTCCTCCGCCATTGGCGGCGGGAGGCATGGCTGGTGACAGGTGTCGCCTGCTCCATGATCGTAGCTACCATCGCCGACCTGTTCATGCCTGTCTTCGCCGGGCGCATGGTGGATGCGATCGCCATGCACACCACAACCCATCAGCAGGCGCTGCGCGCCGCGTTGTCGGCGTTGGCGACCATGCTCTTGTTGGGCGGCATCCTGGTCGCCGGACGCCATTTATCGCTAATGGGCATTAGCCGGCTCACCATACGGTTGATGGCGCGCCTGGCCAGCGATGCTTTTTACCGCTTGCAGCGATTCTCAACCGACTGGCATGCGAATAACTTTGCCGGCTCGATCGTACGTCGCGTCACCCGCGGCATGTGGGCAGTGGATCTGATGGATGACACGCTGCTGCTGGCCTTACTACCCGCATCGCTGGTGCTGGTGGGCAGTGCGCTGGTGCTGGGTTCCCATTGGCTGTCCATGGGACTCATCGTGGCTACCGGCGCAAGCCTCTATGTCGGCCTTTCCATTGCGTTGTCGCTGAACTTTGTTTCCCCGGCGGCGCGGCTGTCGAACGCACAAGACACGCTCGTCGGAGGCGCGCTGGCAGATGCCGTGACCTGCAACGCGGTGGTCAAATCGTTCGGAGCAGAAGCGCGCGAAGATGCGCGGCTTGCCCGCGTGCTTAACAAGTGGAGCCGCCGCACCTACCGCCACTGGACCAACGGCACCTGGAGCGGGACTACACAAATGATCGTGTTGCTGGGGCTGCGAGGAGCGGTCACCTCGTACGCGATCTGGTTGTGGTGGCAAGGCAGGGCCACGCCGGGCGGAGTTACCTTCGTGCTGACAAGCTACTTCATCGTGCATGGCTATCTGCGCGATGTGGGACAGCATGTGGCGAACTTGCAGCGCAGCGTGAACGAGATGGAAGATCTGGTCGAGATGCACGTGCTGCCGTTGGGGGTAGCAGACCATCCCCAGGCGGCGCCGATCCGCATCGGCAAAGGCGAAGTGGTCTTCGACCGCATCACCTTTTGCTACGGTGCGCATAGCGAGCCGCTCTTCCGCGACTTCACACTGCGCATTGAAGCGGGCGAACGTGTGGGCCTGGTTGGCCACTCGGGCTCGGGCAAGACGACCTTCGTCAAGCTGTTGCAGCGGTTGTACGACGTAAACGACGGCCGCATCTTGATCGACGGACAGGAGATTGCCCGTGCTGCTCAGATGTCGTTGCGGTCGCAGCTTGCGCTGGTGCCACAGGAGCCATTGCTCTTCCATCGTTCGTTGGCGGAGAATATCGCCTACGCGCGGCCGGAAGCGACGGTAGCGCAGATCGAACGTGCCGCGCAGCTAGCCAATGCGCATGACTTCATCATCCGCCAGCCGAAGGGTTACGCCACCCTGGTCGGCGAGCGTGGGGTGAAGCTCTCCGGTGGGGAACGCCAGCGGGTGGCGTTGGCCCGTGCTTTTCTGGCAGACGCGCCGATTCTGATTTTGGACGAGGCGACGTCGAGCCTCGATTCCGAATCGGAGGCGCTCATCCAGGAGGCAATGGGGCGGTTGATCGTAGGCAGGACCGCGATCGTGATTGCACACCGGCTATCGACGGTGCGCATGCTTGACCGCATCCTCGTCTTCGAGCAGGGCAGTGTGGTCGAAGAGGGAACCCACGAGGCACTCGTCCGCAGAAACGGAGGCACTTACAAACGACTCTTCGAACGGCAAGCCCTCGGCCTGTTTGTCGAAGAGTCTGACCTGGATGAAGCAGAAGAACTGCGAGCTTGAACCCTTGAGTGGGTGGCCCAGGTCTCGCTTTTGAGACCTGGGTATTCAGGCCGAGATCCATTTTGCCGAGGAACCCAGGTCTCAACAGCGAGACCTGATGCGAGTCCTGGAGCGGACGGCGCAACTGCGACTGCTATGGTTTAGGCGTCGCTGATGCTTTTGGATCGAACAGGGCGACACCAACGCGGGAATCAGCGCACCCGTAGTAGAGAAACCACTTCTCCCCAAAGAACACCAACCCTTCCGCGAAAGTCGTACCAGCAGCATACTGGCCGCTCTGTTCCCATGGCTCTTCAGGCTTGAAGAACGGCTCTTTGCTGCGGGCTATGAGCTTTCGAGGATCATCCGTCGAGAACAGCGCCTGTCCGTCGGAGTACGCGTTGGCCGCAATACCTGGTGCTCCGTCAACCGCGGCATTCTTGCCGTTGTAGATGAGGAGAATGCCGCGATCGGTGACCAGCGAAGGTGGTCCTACTTCGGGGAAGGCACTGTCGAAGTGTCCTGGCCTGCGGCGGAGCAACACGATCGGATTGCCGGATGAATCCTCTACTGGTGCCCAGTGGATCAGATCAGGCGAAGTGGCCAGCCGCACTTCGATCTCTCCCCAGTACATCCAATATTTGCCGTCGAGCTTTGCCGCGATCAGGCGGCCATTCTTCAGGTGGGTCACGATGCTGGCCGATTTGTAATCGAAGTGCTGATATTTTTCCCCCAGCAGCGCCGGTCCCTCTTTTGTCCAGTGAATCAAATCAGTCGAGGTTGCAATTCCAATGTCGGTCGAGCGCCGGTTCCACTGGGTATAGGCAAGAACATAGGTACCGTCTTCGCGTTCCACCAGGCGAGGATCTTCGACTCCGCCCGGCCACTCCCGCTCCTGCTGAGAATCATGGTCAGGATAAAAGACCGGAGCGGGCTGGGTCGTGAAGTGAATGCCATCGTCACTCGATGCCAGGCCCAGCCGGGAGGTATGCATGCCGATGGCCATCGTCCCGGAGTCATCCTCAGCCCGATACAGAACGTACACCTTGCCTTGTCGCACGATGGCGCCAGGGTTGAAGGTATGCAGCGCCTCCCACCGCACAGGCTGGTTCGTAATGGGGTCGGTAAATACGGGTTTCGGGTCGGGCTCGATGATGGGGGCATGGACCGGGCGCACAAAAGGGCCGAGTCCCCAGTCAAGTTTTTGCGTTGACTGGGCAGAACCGGCCAACAGCATAACAAAGGCCACAGCAACTGTGGCTGACCTGCCAGTCGCTTTATTTTTTGCCACGGTAAAAGACGTGCCAGATCTTTCCGTTCTGGCTGTCGGTGATAAAAAGAGTGCCATCTGGAGCTTCTGCAACACCGTCGGCACGCGCCAGCGCGTCGTTCGGATTTAGCAGCGGGTCCTTGCCGGCAAACCCGCTGGCGAAAATCTCAAACTTGCCCGAGGGATTGTCGCCGGCGAACGGTTGGAAGGTTACGTTCGAAGGCGCTTGCGGCAAGGGCGCCCTGTTCCAAGAACCATGAAAGGCGATGAACGCTCCGCCCTTGTAGCGCGCAGGAAACTGGCTGCCGGAATAAAACATCACGTCCACAGGGGCCCAATGTGCCGGATAGCTGGCGACCGGAAGCGCAAAAGCACTGCAGCGTCCCACGATTTTGCCGTCGCCGCCATATTCGGGGTTGAGCAGGAGCTTTTGTTGGGTGTAGTCGAAAAAGCAATATGGCCAGCCAAAATCAAGTCCCTGGGTCGCACGGTACATAGGCTCGGCAGGGCGGGTGGCATTCTCCTCGGCGGTAAATTTGCCTGGCCAAAGAACGTCCAGCTGATCGCGGCTGTTCATGACGATATAAAGGGCGCCATCGTGCCAGGTGATCGCCGGCTCCTGGCGCAGGCCCGTGACAAACTTCTGCCCGTCTGCCTCTTTCTGGTGCAATTTGTTTTCATCAAACTTCCAGATGCCGCCATGCGTTTCCAGCAGAGGACACGGGTCCTGACCCACAATGCCTTTCTGACGGTCCAACGACTGGCAGGCATTGGAGGGGGAGCCGATATTGATGTAGAGCGATCCTTTACCGTCGAATGCGATGCCTTTGTCGTGATGCTCATGTTCCGTAGGCAGGCCTTCGACTACGAGCTCGGGTGGCCCTGCCGGCTTCAGCTGCCCCGGCGTCATCTTCCACCGTTCCACTGACTCCACTTTCGCCACATACAAATAGCCATTGCGCAAGGCAATGCCAGTGCTGCTCCCGTCGCCAAAATATTCTTTGGTCTCAAAACGGCCGTCACCGTTTTCATCGCGCAGCGCCACCACTCCGCCCGTCTTGCCCCTGCCGCTTTGCAGGGCAACATACAGATCGCCATTCGGGGCCACCACAGCATGCCTTGCTGTACCCAAATCGTCGGCGGCCACCAACGCGCAGAAGCCGTCGGGCAGCGTCAGTCCCGCGTTGTCAGGGTCGCAGGCAAACGGAACAGCCGCATGCAGCGTCATGCAACACGCGAGTACTGCCAACAATCCAATGAAATGGCGTTTTGATGTCATTGCTTTGTCCCAGTGCCTGTCCCGGTACGAACAGGGTAGTGTAATCTTTTTGAGGAGACGACGTGGTGCGAGTGAACAAGAACGTCCTATTTTGCCTCAGTCTTATCTTGAGCGGAGTTTCCTGCCAATTCTTGCAGGGTCAAACGGACTCGACAGCCGCCGACGGCATATACTCCGCCGATCAAGCCCATCGCGGAGAAGCGCTGTATAAGAAGCAGTGCTTATCGTGTCATGGGGAAGCCCTTGACGGCGTAGGCCCGTATCCCCCGCTGAGCGGAGACGATTTCCTCTCCAAATACGAGGGTCAGCCCGCAGGCAATCTTTACAACATGATTCAGAAGTTGATGCCCGCTACGGCGCCCGGCTCACTCACGCGTCCGGAAGCAGCCGACCTTTTCGCCTATATTCTCAGCTTCAACAAATTCCCCGCCGGAAAAACGGACCTTCCCAACGACGAGGACAGCCTCAAGAAACTTACCGTGCCTAAGCCTGCGCCCAAGACTTAACCGCGGTTCTTTCCGGGTGGGTCGTACCACAAACCTGGCTAGAGGTGAAACACGTGGTCGGCCCCAAACACCAGGCCCAGCGTAATCAGCGCGATGACGATTTCTCCCACCGCTCCGACGATGAACGGCCGTGCCCCCTGCTTACTTAGCTCGCGCAGGTTGGTCCGCAAACCCACGCCGGCAAATGTCAGCAGAAGGGCCCAACGGGACAAATTGCCCACAGCCGCGAGCTGCGGCTTGGTGAAAAACCCGACCGTGGCAAGCAACGAAATAAGCAGGAACCCGAGGACAAACTTGGGAAATTTCTTCCACAGAAATGCGCCCTTGTTCTTTACCTCCTCCGCCTGGCCTCTTGAAGCCCAATAAATCGCGTAACCAAGCACGATAAAACCAATCGTTGCGTTGCGGCAGGTTTTCGCCAGTACCGCGATTTTGCCGGCCGCATCGGAGTAGAGTGCTCCCGCGGCAGTCGCCTCTGCGGTGTTATCCACCGCCAGCCCAGCCCACAGTCCGTAAGCGTGATCGCTCAAATGCAAAACATGTCCAACCAGCGGGAAGAGAAACAAAGAAATCGCGCCCAGCAATAGAATCGCAGCGATCGCGTAGGAGGAGTCTTCTTCGTCGGCATCGATCGCCCCCTGGGCGGCGATGATCGCGGACACCCCGCAAATGGACGATCCAACGGCCAACAGGGTCACTAATTTTGGTTTGAGTTTGAAGGCGCGGCCAAGATAGGTCATAAAGGTGAGCGCCAGAGCGAGCTCAATCGCGATAAGAATCAGCGAAACGCCGCCCAGGCGGCGAACATCGCCTAACAGGAAGCGGGCGCCGAGCAAAACAATCCCAGCCTTGAGCCAGAATTCATAGGTCGCCACCCCGGAGCGAAAGATGGCCGGGACGCCGACGGTATTGGAGATTGCCAGGCCAATGAGGATGGCCCAGAGAACATACTCAATATTCGGCAGCACCAGATGGTGCGCCTTACCGTAAGCAGCAATGAAATGCTCGATAAACTTGCCTGCATAACCGACCACGGCGAGCAGCAGAATCCCTGGAATGAGGCCGGCAGAACGGACCGGCGCCTTCGTTTCTGTGGGCGCAATTGTGGGTGCAACCGGGGCAGATGTTCTGACGGCAGAGCTGGCCATGGATCTTCCTCGTTTCCGCTGCTACCAGGGAATGTTCTTCAAAACGCCGAAACGGACAAGCAGCACCGCCGCAAACGCCAGCAGAACTGCCCAGGTGTCGAGAGAAAGGCGATGAAGCGGCGAAGGCTGGGACATGTGCGAACTCCTGTGGAGAAAAGCCTAAAAGTGTCTTGTAGGAATTCCGGCGGGGAAGGGAACTAGCGACAACAACAGGCGGAGAGCCTGCTCATAATGCATACGGCGGTATGGGAGGCAGCGTACACAACGTGAACTCTAGCATAGCCGCCCGTCCAAGGCAAAAAAGGGGGCAAGAATGACACCCCGGCATTTCTTAATTGGAGCTGATGGAATACCGAACCACCAGGCCTTCCACGTACGTCACCTGCACGCTGCGATCACCGCTTAAGTATTGAAAGATCTGTGTTTTCAAGCCATCGCCTGAAACAGATTCTGATATCTGCTTTCCTGGCCCAAACAAACTGCTAACCTCGTCCATCTTCATGCCGCGTTTGAGGTGAGCTGTTGCCGGAACCGCAGCACCCGGGCCGGGATTTCCCACCGTAGGCGGAGGTCCCGCTTGCTCTGGACCAGCGAGGCTTACGTACTCCGACAGCAGCTTCATCACCGCATCGGGATTCTTTTGATCCGCAGGGATTGTGCCTGACCAGCGCAGGTTGAATCGGGAACCGCCCTGCAGCCGCTGATCGGCGACCTTCTGGGCCTTGATCTGGCTGGCTATCTGCGCCGCAGCGCGGTTGTCATCCTCCTGGCGCTCCCGTCGCGACCGCTCGCGATCCAGGTCATGCTGTAGCTGTCGTCTTCGGTCTGGGTCCGTGGTATTCGAGAGATCCCTTTCCAGTTGCTTCTCGTAGTCGCTCTTGTCCACTGTCTTGGGGTTGACCGTTGAGCTGCTGTCATCCAGGAACGTTCCAAAGCCGCCCCCGTTCAACTGAAACTCGATGCGATCATTCTTGACCACGACACCGGTCACCCGGGCGGTATCGCCTTTGTGGATCGATACCCCATTGCTCTTGAGGCGGTTCGAGTACTCTTTCCAGTTCATCGGGTTGTCTTGATTGAAGCGCAGATCAACCCCCTGTTGGGTGCCCGGCATATCGATCTTCACCAACACTTCCTTGCCCACCAAACTCTGCAGCGGATCCGGAGTTTGTGCGTTCAACGGCCAGTTGCCGAGTGCGATGGCAAGAACAAGGATGGTCTGTGCAAGTCGAAACACGTCTGGTCGCTCCCGAGGGACGATGATAAGCGAGGTCTGGTGTGCACTCAATGAATTTGCTGCGGGGTGGAGAAAGCCACAGGTCCTCTCGCTCGAGCGGTCCAAGAACTTCTTAAGAGGCCGCAAAAAGGTAGTTGTTGGACAGAAAAAACGTACCTCAGGGGCTAAAGCCCGGCCTATTCTCAATCGTTTACGGCCCGACTAAAGTCGTGCCCTGATACAAAACAGAGTTTTTCTGCAGCCTGTTAAGTAATTCGAAATGAATGACATATGTGAGTTGCCAAACTACGATGGCAGTCCAGCAACTTGTCCCGCCCGCAGGGGTTCATCCTGATGTCGAGGTGTGTTTTGCGCAAGACGCCTGGATTAACGATGATCCTCTGTTTTCTGGCGTTGACCCCGGCTTGGGCTGCCAAGAAGACTCCGCCTCCGGATCGGACCGTAACGGTCAAGCTGCCGTCCCCGCCCAAGCTAAAGCAGATTCAGGGCGACGATCGAGTTTTCCATGCGCTCGACCGGTTGACCTTCGGCCCCCGCCCCGGCGAGATAGACCAGGTGAAGGCAATGGGTCTCGACGTCTGGATTAATCAGCAGCTACATCCGGCAAACATTGACGACACGGCGATGGAGCAGCGGTTGCAACAGTTTCCTGCCATGCGCTTGCGGGAAGATGAGTTGATCCACAAGTTCCCCCCGGGCAGCATCATCCGCCAGGTAGAGAATGGCAAAATATCTGTGCCACTCTTCAACGCGACCGAGCGCGCCATATATGAAAACCAGGTAGTCATCGATCGGAACAAGCAGGAGCAGGATAAGGCCAAAGCGAAAAATCCACCCGCGGTGAGCAATGCACCGCCAGCCACGCCGCCGCCAATCATGTCAGCGGAGCAGGTGACGGCGCTACTGATCCTGGCTCCTGCGGCCCGCATGGCCAAGGTTCTTTCGCTGCCTGCGGGCGAGTATGGTCAATTACGCAAACAGTTGTCACCCGTTCAGCGTACGGCTCTGGACGCAGGGATGTCCCCGGAGCAGCGTGAAACTCTGATTGCCCTGGATAATCCGCGCCAGGTGTTGCAGAACGAACTCTTACAAAGCCGGGTACTACGCGCGATTTACAGCCAGCGTCAGCTACAGGAAGTGATGACCGACTTCTGGTTAAACCACTTCAACGTTTTTCAAGGCAAGACAGGCGAAGAGATTTATAGCCTGGTGTCTTATGAACGCGACGCAATTCGTCCCAACGCGTTGGGCAGCTTCGAAGGGCTACTTTATCAAACGGCAAGCAGCACCGCGATGATGACGTATCTGGACAATGCCGGCAGCACCGGTCCGCACTCGCTCAACGCACTCGGAGGGCCGGGACGTCCCTATCCTCCAAAGGGTGGGTCGCCCAAAGGGCTGAACGAGAACTATGCGCGTGAGCTGATGGAACTGCATACGCTCGGGGTCAATGGCGGTTACAGTCAACGCGATGTGACGGAAGTGGCCAAAGTATTTACCGGGTGGACCATCGAACAGCCGCCGAAAGGCGGTCCCCGCTTTGTGTTCGACCCGAGCCGTCACGAGCCAGGGATGAAGCGGGTGCTGGGAGTCAACATCAAAGAGGACGGTTTCAAAGAAGGCCTGGAAGTGTTGCACATGTTGGCGACCAGCCCGGCCACCGCACACTTTATCTGCCGCAAGCTGGCCGTCCGTTTTGTCAGCGACGATCCGCCGCAGAGCCTGGTCGACCGCTTGAGCACGGTGTTTTTGGCTTCCAATGGCAACATCGGCGAGGTGATGCGATTCCTGGTGCAATCGCCCGAATTTTGGTCCGTTACTTCCTACCGCGCGAAGATCAAGACTCCCGAAGACTTTGTGATTTCTGCTGTGCGTGCCGGCGGGATGGAGGTTGAGGATCCTAATGCGGTGGTGAAAGGCATCAGCGACCTGGGCCAACCACTTTATGGACGGCAAACGCCGGATGGCTACTCGATGCTGTCGACTCCTTGGGTAAACAGCGCAGCGCTCCTGGAACGAATGAATTTCTCGCTGGCCCTGGCGGGCAACCGTCTCAGCAAAGGTGTCAGCGTAGATTGGTCGGGCCAACTTGGCGCCGCATCGGTCCTGCCGGACTTAGAGGAGCGGCAGATCGAAAATCTGATCATGCACGGCCAGGTTTCAGAAAAGACGCGGGCGTTGATCTTGCAACAATTAGCCACTGCGCCCGTTGCCAAAACAGTACCGCCCGCGACCGAACAGCAAGGCGCATCAAGCCGCAGATCGCCAGGCTTCCCTGGCCGCCGGCTTACTGTTCGGATCGCCCGACTTCCAACGCCGGTAGTTCAATCGATACCCAACTGGTGTTGCATCCGTTCCAGTGAGACGCCCTTCGTCTCCGGGTAGTACTTCAAAATAAGAAAGAAATGCACCACCATCATTGCGGCAAAAAATATGAAAGGATAAGCGCCGGAGGAACCAGCCATCACAGGAAACACCAGCGAGATGATGGCGTTCGTCACCCAGTGGGCGGAGCTGCCCAGGGCCTGGCCCTTGGACCGCACTCGATTCGGAAATACCTCGCTGACATACACCCAAATCACCGCACCCTGCGATACAGCAAAACAAGCGATGTAGGCCATGAGCAGCCACACCAGCCAGTGCAGGTGCTGATGAGTCATAAACACATAGGACACTGCAGTCAGGCACAACACCAGGCCCAAAGTGCCCGTCAGCAACAATTTTCTTCGTCCGAATTTATCGATGACCGACATGGCTAAAAGGGTAGCTACCAGGTTGGTTGCTCCCACAGCCACTGCTTGCAGAGCGCCGGAGACCTTCGATGCTCCGGCAAGCGCGAAAATATCATTCAGGTAATAGAGAATCGCATTGATCCCCGAGAGTTGGCAGAACATCCCCATGGTGACCGCGAGAAAAATCGGGAACTGGTATTGACGAGAGAACAAAGGATCGGTGGATGCTGCTCGCTCCTGATGAATCGAAGCGATGATTTCCTGTCGCTCCTCTTCCGGGTTTGGAATACCAGTAAGGCGAAGAACAGATAGTGCCTCATCCAGATTCCCTTGCATCACCAACCACCGCGGGCTGCGTGGAATCCCAAACAACGCCACCAGGAAAAGCAGTGCCGGCACGGCGGAGATACCGAGCTGCCAACGCCATTCCGTGGCCCCCAGGCGCAAGCTGTCGATGAAGGCGTTCGATACATACGCCAGCAAAATACCCACCACGATGTTTATCTGAAAACAGCCAACCAGTCGCCCGCGCCATTCCGCCGGAGCGATTTCAGCGATATACATAGGGCCTAGAACGGACGAACCCCCGATGCCCAGGCCGCCGATAAAGCGAAAGAAAATCAGTGCGGTCCAGCTCCAGGCGAATGCGCACCCGAGCGCGGAGACCAGATAAAAAATAGCCATCACCCGCAGACTGTCCCGCCGTCCAAATTTTTGTCCCGGGATGCCGGCCGTAATGGCTCCCACTACGGTGCCGAGCAATGCGCTGGAGACAGTAACGCCAAGCATCGCCGGTGATAGTTGATACGTCTGCGTCAATGCGTTCGTTGTGCCCGAGATCACTGCGGTGTCAAAGCCGAAGAGCAGCCCTCCGAGTGCGCCCACGACGGTGCTCTTTACAACGTGAAAGTTAATGCTCATTGGTCTCCGGTCAGCTTCAATTTGTAAAACCGTACTCCGGAGATGGGATTGTCATTGAACCTCTCCGTCTCCTCAAAACCCAGCGATTGATAGAGTGCGCTTGCTTCCGGCATGGCCTCATTCACTGTGTCAAGCACCAGTGCCCGGTATCCGTGGGTCCGTGCCCAGTCGATGGCGGCTTTCACCAACCCGCGTCCCAGACCGTAACCGCGGAATTTGGGTTCTACCCACAACCGTTTCAACTCAGCGGCTCGGGCACCATCGTTCAGTATCCGCGGCGTAAGCGCAGCGCAGCCGGCTGCCTGGCCTTTGACCCGCGCCAGCAGTAGGTCTGCGTCTGCTTCTTTATATTTGCCCGGCAACCCGCGGAGCTGCGCCTCATAGTCGGCAAAGCACATTCCCGCGGCCGCAACAGGCGATGCGGCGAGGTACCGTCCGTAGTTCGTCAGCAACCTGAGCGCCTGTTCTGTGTCTTCCGGCCAGCGCGCGGGCGCAATTTCGTAGCTGGCCTGGGCCTCTGCCATATGCACACCCAAGCTTATACAATCGGAGCCATGAAAATATCGGCGCGTAATCAATTGCGTGGCAAGGTAGAGGCGATTGTTCTTGGAGTAGTTACCGCCAAGGTGACGGTCCGCGTGGGTGAAAACCTTATCGAGAGCGTCATCACCAGGCAAAGCGTAGAGGATCTCAGCATCAAGGTGGGAGACGAGGTCACCGCTGTCATCAAGTCGACCGAAATCATGCTCATGGTCGACTAGCCTTTTCCGCTGGGAGAACCCAGGTCTCAAAAGTGAGACCTGGGCCACCCATTTATCTCGAGGAGGCTGTTACGCTGCGCGGCCGCTGACTTTTTTCTTATCGGCCAATATTTTCTGGTGTAACAACGTCTTGGCATTTTCGAGCACTTTCAATCGGGCCGCCGGTAGGTTCTTGCCTGCACGGTTGATATAAAACGTCAGCATACGCATGCCTGACGAAGGTCCCTTGGGTGAAACTTTTTTGGATGCGAGCTCACGGGCAATTGTTTTTGCGTCCTGATTGAACAGCCCGTCCCTGGGGTGTGTGGAATCGGTGGCCACCGCCGCGGACCATTTCCGCTTTCCATGTGAGTTGCTATGGGAGTCAGCCATTGTTTCCTCCTCCTAGGCTGAGATGCAGAACAGTGTCGGAGTGCTGGTTTCTCAATTAATCCGGAGAGAGAACCGCGCACAACCGTGCTCGTTCAAGAAGCAGGTTCTGTTCCCGCGCATTACGGGTGAGTTCTGCGGCTGTCTCGAATTCCGCACGCGCTTCGGCGAAGCGGCCTAACTTGCTCAGGAGATCACCCCTCACGCTGGGCAACAGGTGATAGTTCTTCAGTGACGGATCGGAGACCAGTTCGTCCACCAGGTCGAGCCCGGCTTGCGGGCCGAACGCCATTGCCACGGCGACTGCACGATTCAGTTCGACGATCGGGGATGGTGTGAGTTGCGTCAGGGCATCATAGAGCGCCACCATGCGCTGCCACTCTGTGTCTTCCGGCGTGAGCGCTCGCGCATGGCAGGCCGCGATCGCGGCCTGGAGCGCGTACGGGCCAAAAGCCGTACCCAGTCGCTGCGCCCGCTCCAACGCGGCAAGGCCACGACGGATGAGGAGTTGATCCCACTGCGCTCGATTTTGATCCAGCAATAAGATGGGCTCTCCGGACGGTCCCACGCGTGCCCTGGAGCGCGACGCTTGGATTTCCATCAAGGCGACGAGCCCGTGAACTTCGGGTTCCTGGGAAACGCACTCAGCCAAAATCCTCCCCAGGCGGAGTGCATCCCCGCATAGCTCAGGCCTTAACCAGTCGTCACCGGAGGTTGCAGAGTAGCCCTCGTTGAAGATCAGGTAGATTACCTCCAAAACCGACGACAGACGGATGGCGAGTTCATTCCCGCGAGGCACCTCAAAAGGAACATGCGCTTCCGACAGGGTCCGCTTGGCACGGACGATTCGCTGCGCAATCGTCCCCTCCGGAACCACGAACGCGCGTGCGATTTCCACCGTCGACAACCCACCCAGCAAGCGCAGGGTGAGTGCGACCCGCGCTTCGGTGGAAAGCACCGGATGACAGCAAGTGAACATCAGGCGTAGCAAGTCGTCGCCCACCTCGTCGTCCAGCGCACTGACCATGTCCGGGACGGCCATTTCCCTGACCGCAACCTCGCGGCTCACCTCGTCGAGTTTGCGTTCCAGCCGTGCGCTGCGGCGGAAGCGGTCGATGGCACGACGCTTGGCGGTGGCCATCAGCCAGGCGCCCGGATTGTCCGGTACCCCCGACTGCGGCCACTGCTCAAGTGCGGCTACCAGAGCGTCCTGGGCGAGATCCTCGGCCACGCCGACGTCGCGTACCATCCGCGTCAACCCGGCGATGAGCCGGGGTGACTCAATTCTCCATACCGCTTCGACGGTGCGATGGGTGTCCATCACACCATCCTCCATCCCGCGGTCCAGGCCACGCAGATCATGCGTTATTCCTCCCCTGGTGCCCGGACCGCAACTCAGAGAACCCGGCTGCGGCTTTCTTGACATCTTCAGGAAAATCAGACATCTCCTGCACCTGGCGCACCTCGACGATGCAGTCATCGCCAGGGCAGCGCTTGGCCCATTCAACGGCTTCTTCCTTTGACTTCACCTGGATCATCCAGTAACCGCCGAGCACCTCTTTGGCCTCGGCAAACGGCCCGTCGGTCACCTTGGCTTTGCCACCCCCAAACGTGACGCGTGCTCCCATGGAGGGTGGGTGCAGGCCGTCAAGAGCCAGCAACACGCCCGCCTTTTGCAGAGATTCGTTGTATTTCATCATCGCCGCCACCGCCTCGGCAGTGGGCATTGCACCCGGTTCGGCGGTCTCGTATCCCTTGGGGATCATCAGCATCATGAATCGCATGGTTTCATCCTCTTCCGTAAGGAATTGGCCTGGGATGACTCCGGGCCCTACTCAAGCGTCGAATGCGGCGCAGCAAAATCGACACCGGTTTTGATATTTTTCGGCTGGTCAACGATTAACCGGACCTGATACTATCCGGCGCATTAGTTTGAGACTCGTACATAAGGATTTCAAAACAAGATGCTGTTTCTTTCTGGAGGCTATAAATGCAAGAGCAAAAAAGGTCCAACCGCGCTCTATGGTTGATCGGCGCGGTATTCATGGCGGTGGTTTTTCTGCTTGTCCCAGTATCCCGGGGCCAGGCCGTGAGCGGCACCATTGTCGGCACCGTGACCGACCCAGGAGGTGCGGCGGTGACGAATGCTCAAGTCACCATCGTGCTCACAGGTCAGCAAACCACCTACAACGCCGTCACCAATGAGAGCGGAAACTTCACCGAGCCGGACCTTCCCTCCGGCACCTACACCGTGACGGTCACGGCGCCTGGATTCAAGCGGGAAACTCGCGAGAACATCTCCGTCATCACCAACACCACCGCCCGCGTGGACGTGACCCTGGACGCCGGCAGCGCCTCGGAGACCGTCACGGTCACTGCTGCGCCACCGCTACTGCAGACGGACCGAGCCGATATCTCGACCAACCTGGAGCAACATCAGATCGCCAACCTTCCGCTAAGCAGCGGCAACAGCTACCAGTCGCTGCTCAACACCGTCCCCGGCATGGCGCCGATCGTCTTCAACAACTCGCAGTTCTTCAACGCCAACAACGATCTGTCGGTGAATGCAAACGGCCAGTCATCGTACGTGAACCTGTACCAGATTGAAGGTATCGACGACGATCAGCGTACCGGCATTCACACCATCCTTGTGCTGCCGGCCGCTGCCATCGCGAACGTCGACATTACCACCAACAACTTCGAGGCCGAATTTGGCCGCGCTGTCGGTACGGTCGTCAACCTCACGCTGAAGTCCGGAACCAATAGCTTCCATGGTTCGGTCTTCCAGAATATGGAGAACAACGGCGTCAACGCGCGCAACTTTTTCGCTACCGGTCCCAACGGACGCCTGGTGTACAACTACACCGGCGCTTCGGTCGGCGGCCCGATCCTCAAGGACAAGCTCTTCTTCTTCGGCGACTTCCTTCGCGTCTCCGACCACGAAGAGACCACCTTCAACACCAACGTCCCCTTCTACAACGTCCAGGGGGGCAACCTGAACCTCTCCGGCTACAGCGGCCAGGTTTATGACCCCAACACCGGAGACGTAGCGGACTGCCAGGGTGGACCCACGCCGGCAAACTGCGGCCAGGGACGCACGCCTTTTGCCGGCAACATCATTCCGCTCTCGAACCCAGGAGTCAGCCCGATAGCCGTCACGGTATTCCAGCAACTGGATGCGCTTGCTCGCAACCCCAAGACGAACCTGGCCTCCGCCAAGTACATCGCCGGAACCACGACGAACAACTTCTCGGCTAACCTGCCCTTCCACAAGGACGCGTGGAGCTACGACATCAAGTCCGACTACACCATTACCGAGAAGGACCACCTCAGCGGCCGCTTCAGCCATCAGCAGATCAACACCTTCCAGGCGCCGGTCTTCGGCTCCTTCCTCGGTGGCCCGGCGGGCAGCGGAGGCTTTGAGGCCACCGGTACCGCGGCAGCCTACAGCACCGGCTTCAACTACGACCACGTCTTCTCGCCCACCCTTTTCACCGAGGGGCGCGTCGGCGTTGCCCATTTACGTAACTCGGCACAGCAGACGGACTACGGCAAGAATGATGCACGCACGCTGGGTATCCCGGGGAACGGTCCTAACGGCACTAATAACAACCTCACCACCAGCGGCCAGGTCGCCTTCCAGGTCAGCAACATCGCCGGCAACGGCGAGAACGGCACAGGCAGTCCGCTCATCGGCTACTCGCAGTCGCTGCCATGGCTGCGCGCTGAGTCCAACATCGACTTTGCGAACAACTGGACGAAGGTGATCGGCAACCATGCAGTGAAGTTCGGCGCCGACATCCGCCGCGTCCGTGACGACCTTTTGCAGGGCAACAACAACGCTGCGGCAGGAACCTTCTACTTCAGCGAAAACCAGACCTCCGCCCCGGGTGCCGCCAAGACCGGTCAAGCCAACGATATCGCCAGCGTGCTTTTCGACGTCCCTTACCAAGTCGGCCAGGACACCAACAGCACCTTCCCCTGCTACCGGCAGACGTGGCTCTTCTTCTTCGCGGCAGACAAGTGGCAGGCCACGCAGAAGCTGACCATCGATCTCGGCTTGCGATACGAGCTATATCCGCCGGCAACGCCGCGCAAGCCCGGTGGCTTTGTGAGCTACAACCCGACCAACAACCAGCTCGTGCTCGCTGGGGAAAATGGCAACCCGTCCAACATTGGTATGCAGACCAGCTATCGGAACGTGGCGCCGCGCCTCGGCGTCTCCTACCGCGCTACGCCGACCACCGTGATCCGTGGCGGCTTTGGTATCAGCTATGTCCCGTTCGTCGACAACACCTACGCTTACAACTATCCGATCAAGACCAGCACCTTCTACACCATCACGCCCACCTACGGCTTTGCGCTCAACCCGGCGGGTGGCGTGGTGAACTTCGTGACCGGCGTCCCGGCAACGCCGACGGTTGCTTTCGGCTCCAATGGAACTCTCACTGAGAGTGCGGCCAACGGCACCATCGGCCTGGCCAATCTGTATATCCCGCTCAACTTCAAGAATGCTTACGTCTCGTCGTGGAATGCCGTGGTGCAGCAGGCGCTGCCTTTCGACAGTTCCTTCCAGATCGCGTATGTGGCCAACCACGGCACGCGGATCGACGTCGCGCAGAACATCAACGAGCCCAGCGTCTATGGTCAGAGCGCAAGCTATGATCCCCTCAAGTTGGCCTTCGGAAAGACGGCTGCAGTTACACAGTACTTCCTCGGCACCTCCACCAACTACCAGTCGGTGCAGGCGCAGTTGGCTCATCGTTTCAGCAAAGGTCTCGCCTTCAACTCGGCGTTCACCTGGGGCAAGGCGCAAGGCTACGTCACCGGTGGTCAGGATGGCGGTCTGCTCTTCTTCGCCGGCCCGCAGAACCGCAACTACTCCGTGCTGGATTTCGACCGCAGGCTGAACTACGCGCAGACCGTTATCTATGACCTGCCTGCAGGCCGTGGCCACCAGTACTTCAGCCAGGGTCCTCTGCTTTATGCCCTGGGTGGATGGCGTGTCTCGGGGGTCATCCAGGCGGTCACTGGCCTACCCTTCACCGTTACCAGCACGAGCGCAACCCCCGGCACCACGCAGACGGGCGACCTGGTCGCGCCTTTCCAGGTTACGCACAACGTGAACGGCGCGGGCACCGCAACCTGGTTCAACCCAGCCAGCTTTGCGACGCCGGCGAAATGCACCGCGTACTCAGCTGCCAACCCGGTTGCTTGCGTGCTCGGCAATTCGGGCCGCAATCAGTTTCGCGGGCCGGCGTACGTCTCTGACAACGTCTCACTCTCCAAGGCCTTCCCGATTTATCGCGAGACGAACCTGGAAGCCCGCTTCGACGCCTTCAACATGACCAACACACCGGCCTTCGGCCTGCCCACCACCGCGATCGGATCGAACCTGGGTAAGATCACCTCGACCCTCGGCAGCGGCGTCGGCAACGTCAACGGTGTCGGCGGCCCGCGAGTTCTGCAGGCCTCCGTCAAATTCACGTTCTAACCTCACAACCAATGTTCGGGTGCCCCATCCTTCGCGCTGTTTGCGAAGGGTGGGATAAGGGGAGTGAGCGGGGAAGTGCTTCGGGCGAGAGCGGTGGAATCCCACCCTTCGCAAACAGCGCGAAGGATGGGGCACCCGAACATTGGTTACGGGACAAAGTGTCTCTGGTTACGGGAAGAAGTGTTTCAGCGAGCCTACCGTGAGGAGTCGCCCACAGCCATGCGGCGAGGAACGGAACGCGACGAAGCAGGACTGAAGTGGTGCTGCAACACCAACGCTAGGGCGCCGCGCAGACGGGCCATACCAAAATCCGCCGTGGTGATGATGCGAGGTAATTCAGCGTTGAGGTTTTTCGGTATTTCTTCCGTCAGGATGGCGGAGAAATAGGGCCAAACCGCAACAATATCCCCCGCAAACAACACCACCTCAGGCGAAAGTCCGGCCAGGATCGTCTGCAGGCCACGGGCAATCTGTATGAACTGATAGCGAAGCGCGCCCACGGCCTCAGGCCTTTGATCCTCAGCATCGATCAGCAGGTGCCGATAGCTGAACGAGGCCGGAACCTTTCCCTTCAGCTTGCGGTAGTAACGAACAGCAGCCTGATTGGAAGCGAGCGTCTCCCAACACCCACGGTTGCCGCATCCGCAAAGAAGTCCCGCAGCGTCGACCTGCATGTGGCCAAACTCCCCTGCCATGCCGTTCCAACCTGAAATAAGGTGTCCGCCGGCGAGGATGCCGGTGCCTATTCCCTCTGAAACGTTAATGGCCACCGCGTCCTGCACACCAGAGAGGCTGCCGAACCAGCGCTCTGCGAGAATGATGAGATTGGCCGCATTCTCGATCTCTATCGGCAGCCCGGTTCCCTCCGCAATCGCTTTACGGATATCGAACCGTCCCCAGCGAAGATTGGGCGCGAACGCCAATTGCCCGGTGACACGATCGACCCGGCCTGGAACGCTGATTCCTATTCCCTGAATCGCCTTTTTGGGTTCGGCTTGAGACACGCGTTTGATCGCAACCAGCAGTTGAGCAATAGACCGTTGCGGCTCAGACGAAATAGGGACGTTTTCCTGCACCAGAAATTTGCCGCTGAAGTCTGAAACCGCCACGATTGCGTTGCCGGGGTGCAGGTCTAGAATTACGACCCCCAGCTCGTTGTTGACTCCCAGCATCATCGGCCGGCGCCCGTGTTTACTGAAGCCAGTCTCGCCTTCGCAGATCCATCGGCTTTCCAACAGTTCTTCTACAATCGCGGAGACAGTGCTCTTCTGCAGACCGGAAAGGCGCGCGAGATCGGCGCGCGAAACCGCTCCGGCGAGACGAATCAGCTCCAGGATGATGGTTCGGTTTGTATCGCGTGCAGTCTCGCTGCTCGCGGCCTGAATCGCCAATCGCGGAACATGCGCCAGCTGGCGGAGTGCACGTTCGTTCATGGGGCGAAACTCATGTTTTCCTAGGTCATTTTATCTTGGATAGGCGAGGTGATTGATCAAGTCGTCATACCGGGTCAACCAAAAGATTGAGTTTTTCCTCCACCCCCGACACCATGACAGTCTATCCAGTCCTCAGGTAGCCTCAATTTGTCCTGAGCCGGCGCGATGGCGACCACTCGACATGAACTGGGTGGCCCAGGTCTCGCTTTTGAGACCTGGGTTTTCCCGGTAACGTAAGCTAGCGTGGATGAGTCGCACACAATTTTCGGGCTGTATGGGTAACAGGGAGCATTGGAGGTTAGGTGTGGCGGGTGCACTCGCGCTGTTGCTGAGTGGATGCCACTCTACCGGCCTGCCAAAGACCGGCACCCCCGCATACCTGGATGAGGTGACAGCTTTCTATGTCGGCTTGGCCGCGCTCGAAGTGGGCGACGACGTGCGGGCCGACAGCACTCTCGAGCGAGCTACCAAGCTCGCCCCAGGGGAGCCGGCCGGGTGGGCGAACTGGGGCGTGCTCGCTTTGCGCCAGGGAAATTTCGAGCCGGCGGCGCAAAGGCTGGGACAAGCGCAAAAGCTGGCGCCTGAGAATGATCAAGTCCACTATCTTTTCGGGGTGCTCGAAAGCAAGCGAGGAAATCCTTCGCAAGCCATCGTCGAGTTACGCAAAGCGGTGCAACTTGATCCGCACAATACGCGTGCCATGTATCTGTTGGCGCAAGAGCTTGAGCGCCAGGGTGATGCTAATGGCGAGACTGAGTTTCAACAATTACTGCAAAGGATTCTCGCCCAGCAGCCGGGCAATCCCGCGGTGTTGCTGGAGTTGGGAAGGGTGGCGGCCAAGCGCGGCGATGCGGCGACGCTGCATTCCGTCGTGGCCCAAATTGCGTCCCGCGCCGCGACTTGGCCCCCCGAAGTGCAACCGCAATGGACTGCTCTCGAGTCTGCGGCTTCGGGCCCCGATCCGCGAACAGCCGCCGTTCGCATTGCCTTCCTTCGCAACTCTTTGATGCGTCTCCCTGATTTCCGTCAGAGCCTGGGCATGATCCAGTCTGCGGCAGGCAGCGAGGCATCCCCCTTCACCCGCTTCCTGCTGCTGCCCACTCCTACCTTCACTCCTCCTCCGGCCGACACCGCAATCACTTTCAAGACAGATCCAACTTCTACCCAAGGTAGCTCGTGGAGTTGGATCGGAGCCATTTCGCTCAGCGGCGCAGGCGCTCCGGTGATCGCCGTCGCCAATAGCCACAGCGTCAAGCTGGCCACTGGTGCGGAGTTTCCTTTTCCCGGTGGATCGGCCGAGCTTCAGCCCGAGTCGATCTTGCCGGTCGATTTCAACTACGACTTCAAAACTGACCTGGTGTTGGCTGGCGAAGGTGGTGTTCGCTTCCTGCGTCAGGAAAGTCCATCCTCCTTTACCGATGTAACCGTCCAGACCGGATTACCAGCGCCTGTGTTGCATGCCGCCTACACCGGAGCGTGGGCGATCGACGTGGAAGCCGATGGCGATATGGACATCTTGCTCGGCACAGCCCAGGGAACTCCGGTAGTGTTGAGAAACAATGGGGATGGATCCTTCACCGTGATTCATCCGTTTGCCGGGATCTCCGGCCTTCGCGGATTTGCCTGGGTAGACCTGGATGGCGACGGCAATCCTGATGCCGCCATGATCGACGGTTCCGGTCAGCTGCATTTTCTCCATAACGAGAGAGGCGGAGTGTTTCGCGAGCAGGCGCTGCCCGCAAACCTGCCTCACGTAAGGGCTGTGACGGTTGCCGACGTGGGTCAAGGAACTTTGGCCCTGGTTGCCATAGAAGAATCAGGCGCACTGGTCGCCATCAACCGTGAGGGTGCACAGGGTTGGAACATAGCCCAACTGGGAACCGTGCCTCGACTCGCGAAACAAGTGCGCTTGCGTGCGGCCGACGTTGATAACAACGGTCTCGTAGATTTATTGGTGGCACCGGTTGGGCTCGACGCCGGGGATTCACCAGGGGCCTCGTTGTGGCTGGGCAATGGTGCGCAGAAGTTCACCCTTATGCCTACTCCGTTCGGTCCCCAAAGGGTGTTCGACATTGCTGACCTCAACGGCGATGGGAGGCTTGATCTGCTGGGCCTTTCCGCAGCCGGGCAAGCGCAGCAGGCCCTCAACCAGGGAAGCAAAAAGTATCAGTGGCAGATACTTCGGCCGCGGGCACGCGTGGCCACCGGCGACCAGCGCATTAACTCCTTCGGCATCGGTGGGGAGATGGAGTTGCGCGCCGGTCTTCTGGTGCAGAAGCAGCCCATTACCTCGCCTCAATTGCATTTCGGCCTGGGGGAACAGTCCACCGCCGACGTAGTAAAAATCTTGTGGCCGAATGGCATGGAGAACGCCGAATTCACGCTGAAGGCAGATCAGGAAGTGCTGACCGAGCAGCGCCTGAAAGGCTCCTGTCCCTTTCTCTTTGCGTGGAACGGCAAACAGATCGACTTCGTAAAAGATGCGGTCCCGTGGGGTTCGGCCATCGGCCTGCAAATCGATTCCGTCGGCTCATCAAAAATTGCGGCAACTGAAGAGTGGTACAAAATCGGCCATGACCAACTCGTGCCGCACGACGGCTACTATGATCTGCGGCTTACCGGCGAGCTATGGGAAACCTATTACTATGACTACCTCAAGTTGATGGTGGTCGACCATCCAGCCGGCACTGAGATTTTTACTGATGAACGATTTGTGGTTCCCGCAGTCAAACCGGCCATTACCGAAGTCGGGCCGCCGCACCCCATCGTCAAGGCCATCGACGACCAAGGCACCGATGTGACCCAGCTTGTCAGCAAACTCGATGGCCGGTACCTGGATACCTTTGGCCGTGGACAGTACCAGGGCCTCACACGTGACCACTATGTTGAGGTCGATCTCGGCAACGACCTGCCTCAAAGCGGACCGTTGTGGCTTGTCGCCAAGGGGTGGCTGCATCCAACAGACTCATCGGTAAACGTGGCTATCAGCCAGGGACACCATGACAAGGCCCGCGCTCTCAGTTTGGAGGTTCCGGATGGGCACGGAGGCTGGCGGACTGCCCGCGCGAACTTGGGGTTCCCGGCGGGCCGGAAGAAAACCTGCCTCATCAACCTCGAAAACGTCTTTCTGCCGAATACGCTGCACAAAGTGCGCCTGCGAACCAACCTGGAGATTTATTGGGATTCAATCGAATGGGCGCAAGGACTGCCCAATGCACATCTCAAGGTCACCCAATTGGATCCGTCGCTGGCCGATCTTCACTACCGGGGCTATTCAGTGGTCCACCAGGCAAATGATTCTTCGCCTGAGCTACCCGATTACAACCGAATTGCTGCCAGCAAGCAGATCTGGCGTGACCTCGAAGGCTACTACACTCGTTACGGCGATGTCCGCGGATTGCTGACCTCGATCGATGATCGCTATGTGATCATGAATGCCGGGGATGAGATCACTTTGCATTTTGCAGAACAGGCTCCGCCGCCACCTGGGTGGGTGCGGGATTACGTGATCGCCGGCGACGGGTGGATCAAGGACGGCGACTACAACACCACTTACTCCCGAACCGTGCAGCCTTTGCCTTACCACGCAAAGAATGAGTACAACCAGGCTCCGAGGAGCCTCGAAGACGAATGGGTATACCGCCAACATCCAGAAGACTGGCAGAACTACCACACCCGCTACGTGAGCGGTCCAACCCAATGAAGCCAGGTCGCACCACCCGGGTTATCGTGACCATCTTGTTCATCGGGATGTTGGCAACTCCGCTCGCCATCAAGCAGGTATCCGCGCGGCGACAGGCGGCTCAGGCCAAGCTTGACGAGAGCCAGGCACTGGCTCGCTATGGCTTTCACCTGCAAGAGGTATCGCAACAAGCCGGCGTGGCTTTCGTTCACCAGGCGCCGACGTTAGATGCCAAGCTCGAGGGAATCATGCCCGAGGTCGCATCGATGGGCGCTTCTGTATCCATCGTTGATTTCGATCGCGACGGTTGGCCCGATCTTTATGTCACCAACAGCAAGACCGGTAGTCTGAATGCTCTTTACCGCAACATGCACGACGGCACATTCAAAGACGTCGCCGGGCAGATGGGGCTGGCTGACGTCAACCAGCCGGGCACTGGAGTCTCGATGGGAGCGGTGTGGGGAGACTACGATAATGACGGCTACGAAGATCTCTTTTTGATCAAGTGGGGCAGGCCCGAGCTCTTCCACAACGACCAGGGCCACGGCTTTACCCGGGTCTCTGAGTCTGCAGGCCTGCCGCCCTGGATCAACGCCAACACCGCAGTCTGGTTCGACTACGACGGCGATGGGCTCCTCGATCTATTCGTAGGCGGCTACTACCCCGAAAACGTGGACCTATGGCATTTGCGCGACACGCGCATGATGCCGGAGAGTTTTGAGTACGCAAAAAACGGCGGCAGAAAGTTCTTGTTTCACAACCTCGGCAATGGCAGGTTTGAGGAGGTCAGCGAAAAGGCTGGGATCCAGAGCAACCGCTGGGCGCTTGCCGCTTCCGCCGCGGACTTGCGTGGCACCGGGCACCCAGATCTCTTCGTCGCCAATGATTACGGGGTCTCGGAATTATTTCTGAATGAGGGTGGACATTTTCAGGAAGCAGGGCAGGCGACTGGCGTCGGATTCGCCCCCAAGAGCGGCATGAACGTTGCTTACGGAGACATCTTGAATCAAGGTAGGTACGCCATCTACGTCTCCAATATTTCTGAAGAAGGAGTGCTGATCCAGGGCAACAATCTCTGGGTTCCTCGTGAAGGAGATGGCGGCCTGAAGTACGAAAACCTGGCGCGCGATATGGGGGTTGAATTGGGCGGCTGGAGTTTCGGCGCGCAATTTGGCGACCTGAATAATGACGGCTATCTCGATCTTTACCTCACCAACGGGTATATTTCGCTGAGCCGCACAAAAAGTTACTGGTATGACTTTTCTCGAGTAGCGGGCGGCAACAGCAAGATTATTGGCGACGCAGCCAACTGGCCGGCGTTCGATGGCCGTAGCTTATCCGGCTACCAGCAAAAGAAAGTGTGGATCAACGACGGAGCCGCGAAGTTTGTCGATGTAGCCCAGGCGGTCGGAGCGACCGACACCTACGACGGACGATCGGTTGCCCTGGCTGACTTGTGGAATCGAGGAGTTCTCGATGTAGTGGTAGCCAACCAGGGCGGTCCGCTGCTGATTTACAAGAACACGGTGAGCCCAGGGAATGAGTGGGTGGAGTTCGCGCTCGAGGGCTCCAAAAGCAATCGCAGTGCGATCGGCGCGCAGGTCACTCTTTACTGGAATGGCCAGCATCAGCTGCAGCAGGTTTCTGGGGGAAGCGGGTTTGCCGCTCAGAACGATCGGCGGCTGCATTTCGGACTGGGCAAGAATCCTCAGATCGAGAAGGCGGTGATTCGTTGGCCCTCGGGTAAAACCCAGACCGTTGAGAATCTCGTACCCGGAAAGCTCTACAATGTCACGGAGGCGGAATGAGTTCCCAGGTGAGTATCGGGCAACCGGCGAAGCGTGAGGCGGCATGGAAGCGATTCTTGAGCCCATCCAACCGCTATCTTTCCCCGCTGCTCATCTCCTGCGTGTTGCTCGTGGGCCAGCTCTCCTACGGCATCCTGGAAAGCTACACCCGTACGCTGCTAGCCATTGTCACGAGCCTGGTCGCAGAGATGGTCTTGTCGCGCCTCTACTTTGGCAAATGGCCCATCCTGGCCAGCGCCTATATCAGCGGTATCAGCGTGGGCATCCTGGTGCGCTCCCCGGCTTTCTGGCCTTATGCACTTTGCGCATTGATCTCGATCACTTCGAAGTACGTGCTCCGCGTCCACGACCGGCACATTTGGAACCCGTCCAACTTCGGCATCGTTGCCATGTTCATTCTTGCTTCTGGCACGGTGGCGGGATTGAGCATTCAGTGGGGCAACTTCATCTGGCCGATGATCGTGATCTGGACGTTGGGTTCGGTGATCATCTGGCGCTTGCGCCGTTTCCATATAAGTGCCACCTATGTCGTGTCCTTTCTTGGGTTCGCCTTACTGCGCAGCTGGATCACCGGCGATCCGTGGCGATCGGAAATTGCTCCCATTACCGGGCCCATGTATCAGCTATTCATCTTCTTCATGATCACCGATCCCAAGACCACAGTTCGTTCCAAGACCGGCCAGATCTTGACGGTGATTGCAGTGGCTGCGCTCGAAATGGTGCTTCGCCTTCACCAGGTAGTCTATGCGCCGTTCTATGCTCTTTTCGTGGTGGGGCCAACCGCCATGCTTTTGGAGATGTGGTTGGAATCGCGCCGCGCCCGCCTTCTGGTAGCGCATGCCTAAAAGTAAGTCAGGGTTTTCCGTCGTTTTTCTTCTACTGTGCACCTTTTCGGCTGGAGCCGCTTCACCGCCGCGTCCTTCCGGGCCGATTCGTTTTGTCGATGCCACGACGGCATCCGGCATTTCCTTTCGTCACCACAGCGGTGCGTTTGGAAAGAAATACCTTCCCGAGACAATGGGCAGCGGTGTATGCGTACTGGACTACGACAATGACGGACTTCAGGACATTCTGTTCGTAAATTCCATGGATTGGCCGGGCCATGTTTCCGGGAAATATTACCCTGCCCTCTACCACAACAACGGGAATGGAACCTTCACCGACCGCACCCGTGAGGCGGGCCTAGCCGTAGAGATGTACGGGATGGGTTGCGCAGTCGGCGATTATGACAATGACGGCAAAGAAGACATCTATATCACCGCGATAGATTCCAGCCACTTGTTCCGAAATCTAGGCAACGGCCGCTTCGCCGATGTGACCACCCGGGCAAAGGTAGCAGGCAGCGGATTTCCCAGTGGCGCCGTGTGGTTCGACTACGACAACGATGGCAAGCTGGACTTGTTCGTGGCCCACTATGTGGAGTGGTCGATTGAGAAGGATCAATACTGCTCCCTCGACACCAAAAACAAATCCTATTGCACACCGCAGGTTTACAAGGGGGAAAGTGCCAGACTTTACCACAACCGGGGAGACGGCACCTTCGAAGATGTCACCAAACGTGCAGGGTTAGTGGATGCGACCAGCAAATCGCTAGGCATAGCGCTGCTTGACTACGATGACGACGGCTGGCTCGATTTGCTTGTGACCAATGACACTCAGCCGAACAAGCTCTATCGCAACAATCACAATGGCACGTTCACCGACGTTGCGGTGCAGGCAGGTGTCGCTTACAGCGATGCGGGTGCTACTCGTGCGGGCATGGGTGTAGATAACGGCGACTATGAGAACACAGGTCATCCTGGCCTGGTCATTGGCAACTTCACCAACGAGGGGATGGCGCTGTACCGCACTGACGGCTCAGGTTTATATTCCTCCATTTCCGAGGCGACCGGCATTGATCGCTGGTCGTTACAGTCGCTCACCTTCAGCACTTTTTTCTTTGACTACGATTTGGATGGTTTGCTTGATGTGCTCGCCGTCAACGGGCATGTCGCTGACGATATCAGCGTGACGCAGCCGCATCTGAAGTATGCGGAGCCGGCGTTGTTATTTCGCAACCAGGGAAAAGGGTTGTTTGAAAACATGTCGACGAAGTTAGGTCCAGCATTGGAGCGGCCAATCGTGGGTCGCGGCGCTGCCTATGGCGATTTTGACAACGACGGCGATCTGGATTTGGTCATTACGGAAGGCAATGGCCCGGCACGGCTGCTCCGCAACGACAACGGCAATCAGAACGACATGTTGCGGGTAAAGCTCGTCGGCACAACTGCAAATCGTGACGGCATCGGAGCGAAGCTTACGCTAAGGGTTGACAAAAATCTCCAACTGCTGCGTATGGTAAAGACCGGCTCCGGCTATTTTTCCCAAAGCGAGTTGCCGGTAACGTTTGGGTTAGGAAAACCCGATCCAGCCAGAAAAATGCGGCTCACTATTGACTGGCCCGGCGGTCACAAAGACACCGTGGAAAACATCGCGCCCAATCAAGCCATCACCGTGCAGCAGGGCAAAGGGATCATTGCCGCCCATGGGATAGTATTCCAGAGAGCAAAAGCTTCTCCGTAAAGTCGAGGGGCCTTCCACTGCGCTTCGCTTCGGTCGAGATGACAAAGGAAAGAGGGGTGCTACGGGGAGACAGGTTGCCGGACAGAAACCATTTTGTTATCAACGTGGCAGGGGCCGACCTGAGCGAAGCGCAGTGGAGAGATCTGCGGTATCCCTCCCCTTAGAAAGAAAAGCCTGACCTCTCCAGCATTGCCACTATTTCCGTCCTGCTAGCTCCCAATTTGGAGCCCGCATCCAGCAAGTCCTCAGCGCGCACGGGATAGCGATTATGAAGAGCAGCGTCACCGAACCGGCCCAGGTTGAAAGGCTCAATCACGCGCAGGACTTCCTCAGTAAACGCCTGCGTCTCCCGGCCGTCACCCAGCGTATGCGCGCGTTCGAGCAGGGCTGACGCGGATGGCAACAGCAACCCGGGCGCCAATTCCGGCTTGCACAGCCTGAACGCGGCCTCAGAGAAGCTGACAGCAGCGAAATATAAAAGCGATACAGCAGTAAAAGCCGCAAAGTTGTTCATCGTCGCGTACAAGGCGCCGATTAATTGACTTGCAGACAGCAAGTCACATTCCGTTTGCCCGGTGTAGTGGGGCAAGAGCTCAACCGAAAAACCTTGCCGGAGGATCTGCGCAAGTCGTTCTATACCCTGCAAGGTGAGCGTAAAGCCGGTAGAGAGCAGAGGGTCAACAAATCCGGCCGCTGAGGGTAACATCGCCCAGCGCTTGCCGACGATCGTACCGCTACGAAAACTCACGGCCGGCATGTGTCGAAACGGTTGGCAAGGTATCGCGTGTTCGAACTGTGATCGCAGCGCGGGCAAACGGTCTAAGAGCCGATGCCATGCCGGTTCTCCTTCGCTGAGCTTCAACTCTGCAGTCACGGCCTGAGTGGCGGCAACGCCGGCACTGGTAACCCCATTATTGAACCGAAGCACCCAAATCCATCCGCCATCAAACACGTGGTGCACAGCCGCATCATCGACAGGGTAGGGAGCGGTGTCTGCGGAGCAAGCCGTATGCTCGACCCCAGTGAAGTGGCCATACAGGCTTTCCGTCAGCGGCATTCCGGGCAATGCAGATTCCGGGAGCTGCAACCTGCGATGCAAAAAACCACGGGGTCCTGTAGCATCAATCAGCAGCTTGGCCCTCACCCGAAACGGCTTACTGCCTGACTGCCCACCAACGATCGCTTCTTCTTCCGTAAGAACCAAGTCTTCAACGCGTACACAGTCAAGGTATTCGACTCCAAGACTCTGCGCTTCCATCACCAGAAAGTGGTCCACTTCTTCCCGGTACCAATGAGTGTCTGCAATGTCATCCCGGGGGCTTGCGGCCACGAGCAATTGTTCCCCCTGGTGGAAAAAACTGAAGCCGCGCTTCAACCCGCAAGCGATCTGCGGATAAGAGCGTTGCCAACTTCCCCATTTTGCAAGCGGCGCCAGCCGCGGTAGATCATAGGTTGCGCTAATTCTTTCCAGCAAAAGATTGCTAAGCGGAGTAGTGGACTCCCCAATCGCCATCCGCGGATGCCTGCCCTGCTCGAGCAGGACAACCGACAGCCCGAGTCGGCGAGCAACCATCGCCATCACGCTCCCGCCGAAGCCGGAGCCAACGATCACCAGGTCAACTTGCACCGCAGCACCGCGCGCACGAAATCCTGTCCAGAAACATTTGCTGAAGGTTCATCAGCCGCAACCGGGTGAGACGGTGCGGATGACAATAAGCGCACCGCTCACGCAGTCCCCAAAGGTCAGAGAAGACTCTACCCGCCTTGAGGCTCAAACCGTACTCCATTGCCGCCTCCAGCCTCTCCAACGCGGGAGGTTCAAACTGACCACTCGACGTCAGTTCCTCCATGGCGCCGTTCCCGCCCCGCGTGGGGATCAGGACTGCGGCCGTCGCCCCTTGTTCCATGGCGAAATCCAAAGAGCGCTCTGCCCAAAAGAGCGCCTCTGCGGCCGGCAAGTAAGGAGGTTGCACGAGAATAAAGACACGAAGGGCGATCCCATTCCGGCGAACGAACCTGGCCGCAATCGAAAACTGATCGAGCGTCATACGCTTGTTCAACCTGCCCAGGACTTCAGGATGTGCTGTCTCCAGCCCCATCGCAATCTCAAGTCTGCAGTCAAGTAAATCGCGGAAGCGCAGGCAGGCATCCCCGGTAAGTGCAGGATGGTTTTCCACAATCAACCGTTGGAAACGATTGGCGCGCTGTGCAATCGCTTCGTAGTCTTCGGGAGGAATCGCATGCGGATCGAAGAAGCTGCCGCTGTTATACAACTTGAGTTGGCTCGCCGGGGGAAGCTTAAGAAGCGCGTGGTCAATCTGTGCTGGGATCGCACCAACGGGCACACTTTCGGCGAGTGTGTTGCGCCACAAATCGCACATCACACAACGGAACGGACATTCTTTATTGGTAATAAACACGGTGGCAACCGGAACCACGATCCCGTCGGCCGACCGCTCTTCTTCTACGAAAAACTCATAAGGCAGATACGGATCAAGCTGTTGCCGCGCCGGACGGCGGCTCACGATCCAGGCATCAACTTCAGAGCTCATGAATACAAAGACAGAAACTTCTGGCGATACTCTGCCTCGCGAAAGGGAAGCTTCGAGTGCAGCGTTTCCTCGGCAACGGCACCATGTTGGAAGCGCCTCTTGGAGAACACGGGCATATCAAACCCGGTAATTGCTTTTACCCCACGCGATACGATTTCGCCCTTGAGTTGATACAACCGCTCTACGTCGTAGTTAGTGAGCGTGATGAACGGGATAGCTTCTGCGACCGCAATGACGCGAGGCCGGGTATATGGGCTGAAGCCGGAAAAACCGAAGTGGTGCGCTGGAGCGTAGGTTCTGCTGTACGAGCGGCTAAGCCCTCCGCTATACGTCAACGAGTGCTTGATCTTGCCCACGCCCCAACCCTCCTGGTAAAGCATGGGATTGTTGATGACGCTGCGAATCGTGAGCTCAGGGTTCTGCTCGATCGGGTAATCCTTGAGGTTTTCGTCCCCACCGTCACCGTCTACCAGGTACCGCCATTCAGGATAGCGTTGACGCAATCCCCGGCATAAAGCCATCGCCATGGTTGCTGATTCAACATCCAGTGCCTTATAGTCCTCGATCACGCGAATCGTCTCATCGACGTCCAGCGACGATGCATCTGCAGCAATTGGTTCCAGGAAGAGTCCCAGGCCGAGTGACTCCAGGAAGGCGCGAGCCTGGCCAACATCCGGGCCATCTCCGACGTCGAGCACAAAAGCCTTTAGCCGCGAGGGATTCATGCCCAACCTCAGCATCACGTGGTACGTGGTCAGAAAGACACTACCGCTGTCGATGCCGCCAGAAAAGCAGACACCGATTGGCTCCCGTGCAGGCACGCTGGGTAGCCACTGCGCCAGCTCGCCGGCGAGTGCGCCAATATACGCCGCGCCGATCTGATCGAGGTCTGTGCTCATCCAGCTCTGCGAAGGGGTGAAGAAACGCGTATAAACCGGATCGGGATCGGGGCAACCGATCAGCTGGAGTGTCACCACATGGTGAGCGGGAACCATCCTGGTATAGCTGGGATGAAACTGCGCTTCAAGCCCCTCAGCTTTCAGCCATTGATAAATGGCATCGATGCGCGCGGCGACAATCAGCACCGGACCTTCCCGGCGCTTGGCGAGAAAGTAGCGCAGCGGGCGGTCGAGCGAGCGTGCCATCTTGACCGTCTTGCCTTCGCGGGCGATCAACGCAAATGAACCCGTGATTCCGGCGACGGCCTCTGCCGATCCGTGCAGCAGGGTTTTTCGTGCTTCTTCGACCGAGAGGTCATAGATCCGGTTTGCTTCCGGCTCGGTAAGATCAACCACGCGCTCAAGGTATTGCTGGTGCATCGTTTCCTCGTGTTTCAGAATAGCGCATAATTCACCACCGCCCCGCCTCAACCGAAAGGTGGATGCAGACTTCATCCCTTGTGAGGTTGACCAACGTGTTCCAGCCGAGCAACCTTACTTCAAACACCATGACACGAAAAACTTTCGCACTATTATTTCTTCTGGCGGCCACCAACACGAGTCTACTTGGTCAGGATAATTTCTTTGCCAGGTGGGAATCGCGAACCAGCGCGACCCAGGCCAGGCAGCCTTCATGGCCGCCGCCGTTGATCTCACCCTATCCAATGCTGATCCAGGTGTTTCGCGCCGACTTTACTCGCCAAATTACGCCCGCGCTCACTTCCACCTGGAACTATGGGGCCAGTCGTGGGCTGAACCTGATCCCCGGCTTCAACAGCGAAGTTGACGTATACTACGCCCCCTACATCCAGCACAATACGCCCAAAGCCAAAGACGGTTTTGGAGATGTCGGGTTTCTCTACAAGTACCGCATCCTTTCCAAAAATGAAAAGGATGGAAACTACATGTTGAGTGTGCAGCTCACGGCGACCATTCCCACGGGCAGCCATAGTAACGGCAGCCCTGATTCCTCGATCTCGCCGACTCTTCTTTCCGGTAAGGGATTTGGCAAGTTCAACGTTATTTCCTGTCTCGGCGGCACTCTGCCCACGGAAGAAACCAACAAGGTCGGCCGCTCCATCGCGTGGAACACCGCGGCGCAGTATCACATATCGAAGTATGTCTGGCCTCAGCTGGAATCGAACGCTACCTGGTTCTTTGCTGGAAAAAACGATGGGAAGAAGCAGAATTTCGTAACTCCGGGGATCCTCTTCAGCAAGTTCAGGCTTCGTCCCAGCGATGAGACAAGCCGGGTGGGTGTTGCGTTCGGTGCGGGCATGCAAATTGCGACCTCGCAATTCCACACCTATAACCACGAGCTCGCCTTCACTTCCAGGCTTGTCTTCTGACCGCCAACAAGAAACCAATCAGCCTTGCCAAGAGGCCTAAAATGGCCCGGAATGTTGAGTGGGTGTTCCGGCCAGGGCCCATTTGCGAGGAGAAGCACAGGTCTCAAATGCGAGACCTGGGCCACCCACTCAAGGTCTGGAAGTTGCAGCTTTCTTTCCGGTAAGGAATCCGGGGGAAGAGCTTAAGCAAGTGCCCGCAAGACGGTTGCGCCCACTTGCAAATCCGGTAAAGCACGTACTCACCCATGCGCACCAAATCCAGCAGGCAATTAAACAAAATTGTCTTGACCGCGCCATGTGGCCGAAACCGCGAATAGATTGAGTTAAGACTCCAGGCCGGCACCGTGTAGACATCACCCGCCAGCAAAACGCCGATCCGGTTCCTGATCGGTGCCTCGTAGATGACCCGCTCGATCCCCCGATTGAAGAACATCGCCAAGCCCAGCACCCGCCTGCTGTATAGCCAAGCGCTCATGACAGGAATCCTGCGCCGGTGGCGAGATTCGATAATGAGACGAGATGCCTCGGAGGCATGTCTCAGCGCCGCGGTCACTCCGTTCGCCGTCATCGGATCCACCATGGCCGCCGCTTCTCCAGCGATCATCCAATTCGGTCCGGCGACCCTGCCATGCATGCGGCAAACAAACGACGTGACCAACGGCGAAATCTCAGAACGTAAAAGACTCTCAAAGCGCGGGAATCGGCCCAGTTGGGTCCTGAGGATATCTTCTACCGTTTGTCCCTCTTGTCGCCGGGTCTTGATCGATTCTCCCGTGGCGACATATCCCACGCTGATGGTGGACGGATTGATCGGTATCTCCCACACCCACTCCATGTAGCTTGGCCTCACTCCCTCTGCATACAGCGTGGTGCCTTCGCTCGGCGTGGTAACAGGGAAGTAGCTCCAGATAGCAACTTTTCTCGGGCCGGACTCATAGGCCGGCAAACGAAATGCCCGCGCAAACACGCTTGCCGCAGCGCCCGAAGCGTCGAGAAACCAGGGCGATGAAATTCTGTCGCCGCGTTGTGTTTTTACGCCCGCCACTCGTCTTCCGTCGGTTTCCACGGCGACGACTTTATCCTGGATAAAGGTGACACCCCGCTTGACGACCATCGTGCGCAGACGTTGATTGAGTTGGTTCCGGTCCACATGCAGCGTGCGCAGCTCAACGTTGAATGGTGGTTTCCCCAACCATTCCCCGGGAATATACTCACGGTCGCACCCATCTCCTAATTTCAGGGTCACATGACGCTTGTAGGTCGCGATCTTTTCCGCGATCAGCTGTTCCATGCTCAGTCCTAGAACCTGTAACAGCGCGGGTGCGGACCAATCCAGCGACTCGCCAACCGAACCGGTATCGGCTACGTCAGGCTCGACGCACAAAACCCGTAGGCCTGCTTTGGAGAGATGGATCGATGCAGCCATGCCTGCCAGGCCGCCGCCTATCACGGTCACATCATGCATCGTGCGCATGCAACAGCATACTGGCCACGCGACTCGCCCGCCTCCACCTTTTGATCGAGGTGAAGCTCGGCCAACGGCGCTAGAATTCGACTGCAACCCTCGGAGCTAGATTGATGGAAGGAACGATGTCGAAAGGCTTCATGGTCCGTCTCCGCCCCGTCGCGCTCGTTGCAGCCTTGCTGCTTTTATGGCAATTTGCCGTGACCCGCAATCCCATCCATATTTTGCCTACTCCCTGGGGCGTCGTTCGGGGAATCGGAGATCTTTTAGAACACGGACTGTTATTCAAGTACATTGTTGCCTCGCTTTTCCGCGTCACCTGGGGCTTTGCTCTGGCCGTTGTTCTGGCTGTACCTTTGGGGCTCGTGATCGGCTGGAACCGCCGGGCAGACATGGCCTTCAACCCGTTGATTCAGATCCTTCGCCCCATCTCGCCACTGGCCTGGATACCGATCGCCATTCTCTGGTTCGGTGTCGGCGATTTCGCGGCCATCTTTCTCATCTTTCTCGGCTGTTTTTTCCCCTTGCTGCTGACGGCGATCAATGCCGTTCGCAGCATTCCCTCGGTCTACATCAATGCCGGCCGCAATTTCGGCCTGGGGACCGCGGCCCTGGTCTCTCGTGTGCTCTTTCCCGCCGTCATTCCCCAACTGATCATCGGTATGCGGATCACCTTGGGTGTCGGCTGGCTGGTGGTCGTCGCAGCGGAAATGATCGCCGTCAGCTCTGGGCTCGGATTTCTGATTGTGGACGCTCGTAACGCCGGCAACCGATATGACCTGGTCGTTGCAGGCATGGTGATCATCGGCATTATCGGCCTCTTACTCGATTTGGGCATGCGCTCGTTGGAGCAAGTGAAGTCGCTGCGCTGGAGCTATTCGGAGGACTAGTTGCAAGAAGCAAAGTTGAAGGCCGAGCATGTCCATACTGTATTCACCCGGGATGGCAAAACTACGCCAGTACTCGAAGACATCAGCCTCGAAGTTGCCGATGGAGAATTCGTTTGTCTGCTCGGTCCCTCGGGCTGCGGCAAGTCGACGCTGCTGAGCACCATGGCCGGTTTCCTCTCCCCGACTAGCGGAGAGATCAGGATCGATGGGGAAGTGGTGCGCGGTCCTGATCCGCGGCGCATTTTTGTCTTTCAGGAGCGCGGCGTCTTTCCCTGGCTTACCGTAGAGGGAAATATTGCCTTCGGCCTCTTCCATCTCAGCGCTGCGGAAAGAAAGCAGCGGGTCAGTCACTACATCAAGATGGTTGGCCTCGAAGGCTTTGAGAAGGCCTATCCGCCTGCGCTCTCCGGCGGAATGAAACAACGGCTCGAAGTGGCGCGCGCTTTGGCCGTGAACCCTGACATGCTCTTTCTCGATGAACCCTTCGGCGCTCTCGACTCCATCACACGCCTGGTCATGCGCGGGGAACTGCTGCGCATTTGGGAAGCCGAGCGCAAGACAATCATCTTTGTCACTCATGACATCGATGAGGCTGTGCAGCTGGCAGATCGCGTGGTGGTGATGAGCGCCCGCCCGGCTACCATTCAACAAATCGTCAAGATCGATATACCCCACCCGCGTGATATCAGTTCTGCGCGCTATCTCGAACTGCGCGACGGCATCTTCCAGCAGATCGGTCTGGCCCACAAGATATGAACTCACTCGCAGAACCCAAAAAGTGGGAGAAGTTCTTCTGGCCGCTGCTCGCCAGCGCTTTGTTTCTCGCGCTCTGGCATTACTCCGTCGCCTGGACGGCAACCAGGATTTTTCCCTCGCCGCAAAACGTCGGCAAGGGAATTGCCGAGCTGATTCGCAAGCAAGTGCTATGGAAGGACATCATTGATTCCCTGTGGCGGGTAGCCATCGGGTTCGGCGGGGCTGCCATCGCCGGCATTCCGCTTGGGTTGACGCTGGGCTGGTATCCATCGGCCAACCGGGTGGTGAATCCGGTGCTGCAGATTCTTCGTCCCATCAGCCCCATTGCCTGGATTCCTGTCGCCATCATCCTTCTCGGTGTTGGCGACCATGCGGCGACTTCGCTCATCTTCCTGGGAGCGTTTTTCCCGATTGTTGTGGCCTGTGTCGACGGCGTCACCAACGTGCCCTCGGTATTCCGGTTGGCCGGCCGCAACTTCGGTCTCAGCCCTGCACGGATACTGACCCAGGTCGTCTTTCCCGCAGCGTTGCCGAAAATGATCGTAGGCTTGCGTATCGCGCTTGGCATCGCGTGGTTGGTCGTCGTCGCTGCAGAAATGGTAGCGGTCGATTCCGGTCTGGGCTACCTGGTCATCGATTCGCGCAACTCGGGTAAGCGTTACGACCTCGTGGTCGCCGCCATGCTGATGATCGGCCTGATCGGGCTGATCCTCGATACCGCCTTCCGGCGCCTGGAAAAAATCAAGTCTGTTCGGTGGGGATTTCGCGATGAGTCTTAAAAACAAAATTGTCACGGGTGTCTTCGCCTGGCTGGTGCTCATCACTGCGTTGCATGCCTGGCTGAACGTCAACTGGGCAGCCGTGCTCAATGACTATCGTCCGCTCGAAAAACGAAAAATTACAGTTGCCTATCTCCCCGTCACCTGCCAGCTTACCTGCCCGGTAACCGACTACATCTCCAAGTATTCGCTGTCGGGAGAAATGTTTCTGCCTCGAATGTTTCAGGGCTTTCCCGAGATGAAGGAAGCGCTCATCTCCAACCGGGTGCAGGCCGCCTTCATCGTTGCGCCTTTGGCCATCGCTCTCGCTTCTCAGGGAGTTCCCATCAAGATCGTTTATCTCGGGCACCGTTACGGCAGCGCGGTTGTGGTGCGCAAGGACGGCCCTATCAAAACCTTTGCCGATATGCGCGGCCGCACCATCGCCATTCCCAGCCGCTTTTCCGACGAGCGTCTGCTCTTGTTTCGCGCCATGAAGGTGTACGGCATCAAGCCCGCCGAAATCAAGATGGTCGAAATGGCGCCACCCGACGTTTCCGGCGCGCTCGCCGCTCACGCCATTGACGCTTTTGTGATGGGTGAGCCCTTTCCCTCACAAGCGGAAATGGCCGGCTTCGGACGAGTCCTCTTCCAGGCCCGCGAATATTGGCCGGACTACATGTCGTGCATTCTGGTCGTACGACAGGACCTGATCGACAAGCGTCCCGAAGTGGTCCAGACCCTGGTGGATGGGGTTGCCCGTTCCGGCCTTTGGCTCGATACCAGCAAGCCCCACCGTGAAGACGCCGCCGATTTCGTAGGCCGCTTCTATTACAACCAGAAACCTGCTCTGCTGCGTTGGGCGCTTACCAAGCCGATGGACCGTGTCACCTACAGCCCTCTTGCACCCCGTAAAGCGGACTTCGATATGGTGCGCGATCTGATGATAGAAACCGGAGTGTTGAACAAGAAGATCGAATTCAGCGACTACACCGATACGCGCTTCTCTGACCAAGCCAGTATCCAGACACCCTGGAAATACGAACCCGGCACAGCAGCCGCAAGGTAAGGAGACAACGAAATGTTTCGCAGACGATTTCTTCAATTGGCAACCATGGCCAGTGTAGGTGGCCTGGCCCCGCTCGAGGCCATAGCTGCGGGGGCAAGCAAAACCGTTACGTATATGGTCAAGGGATTCAGCTGCACCACCTGCGCCACCGGTCTCGACACCATGTTGAGCCAGCAGAAAGGCATCACCTCGAGCAAATCAACCTATCCGGAAGGAAAGGTGACGGTCGGCTTCGATCCCAAGCAGACAAACGAGCAAGCGATCGTGAGCTTCATCGCATCGCTGGGCTTTAAGGTGGAAGGCTGAAATGACCAGCAAGAGAGAGTTGTCCGCCATCCTGACCGCATCATTGGATCTCAAGCAGCCACCAGTGGCGCTTTCCTTTACCGATACAGTTCCTGGCGGCGTAAACATGCACCCTGGCCGTGCTCCTGCGGGCTGCAGCTTCTGGCAAGACGGTGCGCACGCTGCATTTGCCACCACCGCGGCCGATCACAGCCTTTGCGCCATAGGCATTTATACCCACAATCTTCAGCCTTCTCCGGCGCAACAGACTGACCTCATGGATGCTCTCAAAGTGTTCGGAGAACTTGACTACGTAAGATCAGAAGACCTGGCTCTGATTCCGGTTCTGCAGTCGCAGCCTGGCTACGTTGTGTATGCTCCTTTGGCCGATGCCCCATTGCCGCCCGACGTTGTGCTCCTGTTTGTGAACGCCAACCAGACACTCATCCTGTCGGAGGCCACGCAGCAGGTAGAAAATCAAAATGCCCCAGCTATGGGCAGGCCGGCGTGCGCGATCGTCCCCCAGGTCATGAACTCTGGCCGGGCGGCCTTAAGTCTCGGCTGTTGCGGGGCGCGGGCTTATCTCGACGTACTTACCGACGATGTGGCGGTTTTCGCGCTTCCCGGAGGCAAGCTCGAGACCTACGCGCGGCGGATCGAAGCTCTCGCGAAAGCAAACACGGTCCTCTCCAACTTCCACCAAATCCGAAAACGCGACATAGCTGCTGGCGGCACGCCATCGATCAAGGATTCCCTCGCCGCCCTCGCTCCCTAAGTGCCCCTGTGTAGTCACTCTTCCACTCACACCAACCCCGAACGGGTGCCCTATGTTCGCACCAGCGTTGCCCGGATTTCCTACTACGCAGCACTAGCCACGATCACGTATGCGGCTTTCTCACAAAGATAGCCGCATGAAGTTGCTCAACGCCACCAGCCTCGACAGGAGATCCGGGATACGTGGGCCGAAAAGATGGGCGAGGCCCTTCAACCCGCTTTCTTTTGCACCAAACACTGCTCCGGTCAGTGGTTATCGCGCGACGTGGCGAAACTCTACCCCCGAACAGCACGATCTATGGAGCAGCCAGCTTTCTGCCGGCACCCGAAAACGCACAAAATTCTCCCGATTTTAATGCCCAAACCCAACCCCGCCTCCGCCCTCCCTTTTCTTCTGAGAGAATCCTTGCATTGGCAAAATTGCCCAGGACAGATCCAAAGTGCTGGTGGGGCATCTAACCCCCTGAGCCCATCAGGGAACGGAGCAAAAGCAATGGCAACAGCATTGAAGGTGCAACCTCTCACCCAGCGAGCAGCCTGGAAGGCGCTCGGCGCGCATCACGAAAAGATTCAGAACACCCCTCTGCGTTCCCTATTTTCCGACGATCCACAGCGGGCTTCCCGCTTTACCATCGAGGCGGCCGGCCTGTTCCTCGACTACTCCAAAAACCGCATCACCGAGGAAACCCGCAAACTCCTCCTCCAACTCGCCGAGGAATCCGGTTTGGTTGAGCGTCGTGACGCCATGTTTCGTGGGGAAAAGATCAACATCACGGAAAACCGCGCCGTCTTGCACGTCGCCTTGCGAGCCCCAAAAGGGGAAAAGATCGTGGTCGATGGCGAGGATGTCGTTCCCGGCGTCCACGAAGTTCTCGACAAGATGTCTGCTTTTTCCAACCGTATCCGCAGCGGAGATTGGAAAGGCCACACCGGCAAACGAATCAAAAACATCATCAACATAGGCATCGGAGGCTCCGACCTGGGCCCGGTGATGGCCTATGAAGCCCTCAAGTACTACAGCGACCGCAAGCTGGTCTTTCGTTTCGTCTCCAATGTCGACGGTACTGACTTTGCCGAGGCCGTCATCGACCTCGACCCCTCTGAAACCCTCTTCATCATCTCCTCCAAGACCTTTACCACTCTGGAAACCATGACCAATGCCCACACCGCACGTGACTGGGCGTTAGCTGGGCTGAAAGACGAATCCGCGGTCGCCAAGCATTTCGTTGCCGTCTCCACCAACGCCAAGGAAGTCACTAAATTCGGCATCGACACCGCCAACATGTTCGGGTTCTGGGACTGGGTCGGCGGTCGCTACTCCATGGATTCCGCCATTGGCCTCTCCACCATGCTAGCCATCGGCCCGGATAATTTCCGCGCCATGCTCGACGGCTTCCACCAGATGGACGAGCACTTCCGCACCGCTCCTCTGGAGCAAAATCTTCCCGTTATCCTCGGTCTGCTCACCGTCTGGTACACCAACTTCTTCGATGCGCAAACCATGGCGGTCCTGCCCTACGAGCAGTATTTGAAGCGCTTTCCCGCCTACCTGCAGCAGCTCACCATGGAAAGCAACGGCAAGCATGTGACTCTCGATGGAGAGCGGGTGAACTACGACACCGGCCCGATTTACTGGGGCGAACCGGGAACCAACGGCCAGCATTCTTTCTACCAGCTGATCCACCAGGGCACGAGGCTGATTCCCTGTGACTTTATCGGCTTTATCCATTCCTTGAACCCGCTTGGCCGCCACCACGACATGCTATTGGCAAACGTCTTTGCCCAGGCAGAAGCCCTGGCCTTCGGTAAAACCGCCGATCAGGTCAAGGCCGAGGGGACCCCCGACTGGCTGGTGCCGCATCGTGTATTCGAGGGGAACCGCCCGTCGAATGTGCTTTTAGCCGACAAACTCACGCCCGAGGTCTTAGGCAAGCTCGTGGCCTTGTACGAGCATTCAGTCTTTACCCAGGGAACCGTCTGGCAGATTGACTCCTTCGATCAGTGGGGAGTGGAGCTGGGCAAAGTCCTGGCCCAGAAAATCATTGCCGAGATTGAAGCCCCGGGAGATGCGGGCCTGCAACACGACCCATCCACCAATAACCTTGTCCGCCGCTATCGCAAAGGGAAGTAAGCGCGCACAACCGACGAAAAACAAAAAACAAGAGGAGCACGTATGCAACTAGGAATGGTAGGTCTGGGCAGGATGGGCGCCAACATGGTCAAGCGTCTGCTGAACAACGGTCACACCAGCGTGGTCTACGACCGGTCGGCCAAAGCTGTTCAGGATCTGGCGTCGCAAGGTGCGGTGGGAGCGTCCTCGCTCGCCGACATGGTTAGCAAGCTCTCCAAGCCGCGCGCCATCTGGCTGATGATCCCCGCCGCCGTGGTGGACGACACGATTGCCGAAATTGCGCCCCACCTGGAGTCCGGTGACATTCTCATCGATGGCGGTAATTCCTATTACATCGATGACATCCGTCGCAGTCAGGAACTCGCTCCCAAGGGCATCAACTACGTGGACGTAGGCACCAGCGGCGGCGTCTGGGGTCTGGAACGCGGCTACTGCCTGATGATTGGCGGCCCGACGGCGGCTGTCGAGCACCTGGAACCCATCTTCAAAACCATCGCTCCCGGTGTCGGCGATATCCCCCGCACCGTTGGACGGGACAAAATCGGCGGCTCGGCAGAAGAAGGCTACTTGCACTGCGGGCCCAGCGGCGGTGGTCACTTCGTCAAGATGGTGCACAACGGCATCGAGTACGGAATCATGGCCGCCTATGCCGAGGGTCTCAACATCCTGCACCACGCCAATGTCGGTCACAAGACCGGCGATATCGATGCCGAGACCACGCCGTTGCGCGATCCCGAGCACTATCAATTCGACTTCAACCTCTCCGACGTGGCCGAGGTATGGCGGCGTGGCAGCGTCATCTCCTCCTGGCTGCTGGACCTGACGGCGGCTGCGTTGACCAAGAGCCCTGCCTTGGCGGAGTTTGCCGGCCATGTCTCCGATTCCGGCGAGGGTCGTTGGACCATCAAGGCAGCCATTGACGAAGGCGTGCCGGCACCCGTCCTCACCGCATCTCTTTACGAGAGATTCAGTTCTCGCGGCGAGGCCGATTTTGCCGATAAACTGCTCTCCGCGATGCGCTTTGAGTTTGGCGGGCACATGGAAAAAGTCGCCAAGTAAGGCGCTCAGTGCGCCGGTGCTGTTTCCAGGCCGAGATCACTGAATTGTTCTGAATACATTTCACTATCCAGCTCGCGCACCTCTGCCGGTGCGCGGGCGAGGATCGCGCTGTAGATGTCCCTGGCCTTGGCGCGGTCATTGTCGCCGATAAGTTCACTGGTACCGGGTTCTTCATGCAAGCTGTCGCCGTGGAGTAGCGAAGACAGGTTGATGGCCTGGGCCCGTTGCGCCGCATCCGCTGCGACAATCCATATCACGTTGTCATGGTTGTGAGGGATCACGGTTGCGCCGCTTACGTTCGCCTGCGCCATCATGATTGCGACGACTCCCAGAGCCTGGTTGGTACTAAAACTCACCAGCGATGCTTTTCCCCGCTCGTTGCGGTCGAAAACAAGCGCCTGTTCCTGGTGATAGTACCTGGCTAACAGTGCGCCCAGCTCTCGTGCCTTCTCGTTCTGGCAGCCATCGATCATTCCGGAGTTTTCCGCCTGGCCCTTCCAAACCCCGACGGCGCTATCAATGTGCGACTGCGGACAAAGCGTCGTAGTCAGGTAACGCACCGCTGCCAGGTAGTGCTGTTGTTCGAACGAACTAAGTGACCCCTCCGCGCACGACATGGTCAGAAGACCCTTGGTGCTGGGGCTGACAAAAACAATGCTCTGAGCAAGTAGCCCATGAAACGAGCTCAGGCCAACGATGCATGCTGCGAGCGCGATTCTCCTCATCGAGGCGTTCCTCCTGGAATCCGGGTGTGGAGAATACCTGGTTTTCAAATTATGAATGCAACGGCGATAGAGCGCCAGGGACATGGCAGAGCCTGCTGGTCGACGGTTTCTCGCTGAGGAAACGAAGGTTACGGGCTATGAGGGCGCTGTCTATTCGCAACAGCGACTTTTTCCCAGCCCGTGGAAACCCACTTTATCGCATTGCCGGTTCAGCCTTCGTTTTCGCTCGCAGTGGTTAGTTCGACGCCGCACTTCAAGCGCTCATAAACGCTTCCTGATCTCACATGCTTGGCCAGCATCTCGAAGAAATCAGACCGCAGAGCCCGCTTAGCGACAAAAAAGTCGGTACACGGCTCGAGGGGCACGCAATATCTTCTTAGCAGTAACGAAGAGCCGCCGACAAAGTTGATGAGCCGTTGCTTGTTCGCAATTTCATTTTCCAACATGAAAGCCCGCATTACCGCGGAAATCGATTCCTTCTTGTAATGCATGTCATTCATCTGCAGGTCGACATAAGTCACTCCATGGCGTCGCCAGCCGCTGAGCAAACTCAGCCAGGGACCCTCCGGGAGCCGCAAACCCATAGAAAAGAAATCGTTCTTGGCGCGCAGCAGGTGATACCGCGCGTGGAAGAAGGCGGAAATGCGCGGCGGCATGGATTTAGGTTCCAGTTCCAACATTACTTCCAGAGCCTTATCCGGCTCGAGCACTGGGACGAACGTTACGTTCGCGCTCTTTTCCAGCTGTTGGCGTTTTCCTGCCAGGCTGCGCCGGGTGCGGGGTCCCAGGCTGGCCAACATCCCCTCGTAAGTGCTTTCCAGCGGAAGCCTGTGCTGCACTTCACTGGAGCGGAATCTCCGGAAATCACTCGCTGGGCCCATGATCTCGATACAACGGTCCGTAGGGGCCTTTATGGTCAGGCTGACGCCGTGGATACGCCACTTCCTGAGCAACGCCTGGGTCGCTAGATGGACGTACGTCGCCCGCAATGGCTCCCGGCCGACGACCAGACTTTCTCCGATGTAATCTCCGCCTCGGAACAGACCAATCCCGATACCCAGCCGAGTATGTTCATAAAACAGCACACAGGCTTCGAGTTCCCGATCCCGGCGAATCAGCACCGCGGAACATCTTCGATTGGCCAGGGTATTTGCCGCCATGAAGTATTCCGGTTCGGTGGTGAGATCATCCTCCTGGCCGCAGCGCCGGCGCAACTCCAGAACTTCGGCCAGATGACGGCGTAATGCGCCGTTGCCGATGAGCAGTTCCGTCTCTCTCGGACCGTCAATAAAGCTGGATACGGCTCTGACATCGTCACGTACAGTGACGGCGGCCAACTGTTGATCATGATCAATCAACCCGCGGGAGCTCACTTTGTTCTTCCCGGACCTCAGAGCACGTAGCGCCATGGCGTGACTTTGTTTTCTAGATCAGGTGTGCGGCGGTAGCAGACAGTGACAGTGCTTCAATTTTTCTGGCAAGGGGCTCGCTTCGCACTTCCTTGCATAGTGCCTTTAAGTGTCGATCAGGCCTTAATGTGAGACAGAGTATAGCACTCCAAATTCAAGCAGGCAGCAAAATTTCTTAGCACTTTTTGGGAAGGCTTCCCAATAAATCCTCTATCCGCTTAGGCGGTGGCTCGCTTTGTGTACGTTTACCAGACAACCGGTGACTCCTGTGTCCCAAATCAGGACAGTTGGAAGCGTTACCAACGCCGAACGGCAGGAAGAACGGGATGACTCAACCTCAGCCTGCAAAGTACTTGTCTAATCCGTTAGGACTCGAGGTCACGCGTGGCGAAAGTAGCGTGCCGTCGACCAGAAGACAACGACCAGCAATCCATCGCAGCCTAGACTCGTCCACGCGGCGCCGCGCCAGGAATAGCGGGGCAGGATCACCAGGTTGGCCACCACGTTGACGACCGCCACTGATGCCTGAATGACGGTGCGGGCGCGTTGCAGGCCAGCACCGGAGAGCGCATCTGCCAGGAAGGAATGGACGCAGCGTAGCAGGGGAATCACGGCTAGCCAGCGGACCGCCGGAACGACCGCCTCGTACCTGGAACCAAGCAGGTGGGGTAGGGTTGGCGCCAACAACCACAGCCCGGCAGATGCCAAAAGACCATAGAGGACGGTCTTTGCGATCAGTGACAGTGCGTAGCGGTAGGTCGCCGCGATTCCACCGGCGCCTTTGCGGAAAAACTGCGGGTAGGCGGCCGCAGCCAACGAGCGGACCGGGGTCATGGTCACGTCGATGATGCGATAAGCTGCTCCATACACCCCGGTTGCGGCCAGGTCCGCCAACCTGCTCAGCATAATCTTGTCGATGTCGTTGTAGACCGTCGCTGCCGAACCGGCGATGCTGAAAAATACACCCTCTGTGACATCTTCCCGCAGCGCCCGCAGATCCGTGGCCGGGCGTCCCCAAAGCTGCCAACTCTTAGCCACGGCATAGGCGGTGCCCAACAAACTGGTGAGCAGATAGACCACCACCCAGCGGTCCAGAGTCACTGGATGCGCTACTGCGATGAGGGTAGTGATGCCGCCCAGCCGCAACAGGCTGACCACCACGCTCTGGATGGAGGTTTGCGTCATCCGGTCGAGGGCGGTAAAGCCGGACGCTGCGAGGTCAATCAGTTTGACCAGGATCAGATCGGAGATGCAAACAACAATGACTACAAAAGGCGGAGTCTTCAACCCCAGGGTCCAGCTCAACCCGGCCCCAAGAGCAGACAGCAAGGTTCCAGAAAACACAGTGATGAGGATACCGTTGCCCCAGCAGGTTGCGGCTTCCCGCTTGCCGGAACGGACATTCTTAATAAAAAGATTAGGTGAGCCCATGCCGGAGAAGGGCCCCAGTAGGGCGGCCATGGCCACCACCGTCACGAACGCACCATAGGCATCCGGCCCAAGGGATCGCGCGAGGAGAACAAAGTAAGCAGTCTGAATGACCAGTCTGAAACCCTGTCCGATGGAGAGGTGGGTAGTATCCCTGAGCAGGCCGCCGGTCTCGAGACGTGCCGATCTGCCCACAAAACACCTCGCCAGCCGCACTTCCGTTATCTCATGGGCCGGAAGTTTTCCGGAGGCAAGTTGAGGGTGGACCTAAACTCCGCTTTAGAACCTCAACCTACGTCCAAGTGGACGGTGTCGGGTCTGTCATCGAAACCCAGCTTTTTCGCAGGCGGCTTCCATTTGGCAACTACCCTTGATGGAAGCACAGCCCTCCCCTTTGTCATCTCGACCGAAGCGTACCCGGATTTCCTACTTCGCGGCAGCCGCCAGGACCACGGGTGCGGTTTCCCGTAAAGGAAACCGCATGAAGTTGATCAACGCCGATGCTCTCGACAGGAAATCCGGGAGAGCGTAGTGGAGAGATCTCTGTGTGGATGATCTTTCGTGGAAATGTTTTTCGACGGTGCCCTAACTGCACCGACACTCGTTGACTCCTATTTCCGGTGAACCAGCTTGTTGTCCATCACGGCGCCGTGCCGACCTGATAATTCAGCGTCGCCAATGACAGGCGATAGTCATACTGAGCATTGGTATTGTCAATGGCCGCGCTGGTCTGTTGCAGTTGTGCCTGGGTGAGCTCGACGATGGAGCTAAGCCCGAGCTGATACCGCGTCTGCGCTAGTTGCAGCGCCAGGTTGGCTTGCTTAAGCAGTTCGGCGGTTACCCCGATTCTCTGGTAGGCGGTATTGGCCTGCAGCCACGCCGTGCGCACATCGCGCACAATCTGATCGCGCAGATCACGGGTACGTTCCGCATCCGCCTGGGCGCGATATCTTGCCTCTTTTGCTTCTGCACCATAGAGAAAACCATTGAAAATCGGGATATTCATGTTCACCCCAATTCCGCCCCACCAGTTATTGGTGTAGTACTGATCGACACGGATCGGAACGGTGCCCACAGTCCCGGCAGCGGTGATCGAGGGCATTCGCTGGTCCCATTGCGCACGCGCAAACTTCTGTGCAGACTGCTGCCCAAACGTCAGTGATTGCAGGTCGGGTCGTTGCATCAGGGCAGTCTGAATGAGCGGGTTGAAGTCCGGTGGAGGGGCGGGATTTTGGCTCGCATCATCGATAAGCTGATAAGTCACTTCATGATCGAGACCCAGAACCGTATCCAGCGTTGCCATCGTTGCATCGGCGTTATTTTGCGCGTCCAGCTGAAGCAATTGCGATTGCGACAAGTTGACGTTGGCAAAAGACAAGTCAAGGGTTGACTTCAGATTATTCTGTGTCATCTGGTTGACCTGGGTTTGCGTGGCCTGCCGGGCATTGACTGTCTGCCTGGCTACCTGGAGCACAGCCTGAGCGGTCAACGCATCGTAAAAGGCCTGGTCCGCTGCCAGAACGATTTCTTCTTTCGTTGCCAGAGAATTGGCCTTGGCCGCCTGTTCCTGTAGCTTTTGCGTGAGCACTAAATTGTGAGTTCTACCAAAATCTGTAATGAGCTGAGTGAAATTGCCGCCTGCTCCGGCATGGCTAAAGAGCCGTGAAGCGGTAAGCGTTCCGGCGGAAATGCGGCTCGCGTCCAGGGCCTTCTCGGCCGTAATGGCGGCATTGGCTGTGGGAAGATCCGCAGCTCGCGCCTCACGAACCACCTGGTGCTGCGCCAGGGCAAGCAACTGGCTGACACTGACGCGCGGGTTATTCGTGAGCGCCGCTTGTTCCGCCTGCATCCGGGTGAGCGTCATCTGCGATCCGGAATTGGCAGGTGCAGTCGCCGTTGCCTGCGGCGAAAAATTTACGCTGGGTGCGGGCGCGCTGGGCAAAGCAGCCACCAAGTTCGTGGACTGCGCGTGAGCTGCCAACACAGGAAGAAAAATCACCAGGCTGAGGATTCTCATGCCTGCGCCTCCTGAGGTGTTCCCTGTTTGCGTTCGCGGCGAGTATGGATAACGAGATAGACCGCGGGAACCAGAAACACCGTCACCACCACCGACACACCGAGTCCGCCGATAATTGCCCGCGCCAGCGGAGCATACTGCTCGCTACCCGCCTCCACTCCCAAAGCCATGGGGATCATACCCAGTAACGTGGCCAGTGAGGTCATGAGGATAGGCCGCAAGCGGACCTTGCACGCTTCGACCGTAGCCTCCAGCAGGGGCAGCCCCTGACTATGCAGTATTCCTGAGAACTCAACAATCAAGATGCTGTTCGAAACCACGATCCCCGTCATCATGATCAGGCCCATCAAAGACATGATGTTGAGCGTGCTGCCGGTGAACAGCAGGATCATCACCACCCCTGCAAGCCCTGGCGGAATGGCCATCAAGATGATGAAGGGATCGATGAACGACGCAAACTGCGCCATCAGGATGAGATAGACAAGCGCAATTGAAATCAGCAGGCCCAGGCCGAAGTCTCTGAAGGATTGGTTCATGCTCACCGCGGCGCCCCGCATGGTGATCCGGGTATTTTTATCCGTCTTGGTGTTTGCGATGAGCTGGTTAATCTCCTTGCCGACTTTATTCAGCGCCTCCGTCCTGGTGGCCACATAAACGTCGATCACCCGGCGAATCTGGTAATGGTCGACTTCTGTAGGTGTATTGATCTGTTTGATCTCGGCCACCGATCGCAGCGGGGTATAACCCGCCGTGTTGCCGGTCATATCGCCCGCTCCCCGGCCTTCCTCGGCAGAATCGTAGCCTGTCGGGCGTACGCCCCGCAGAGGAATGTTCTCGAAGTCCTCCATCGTCATGTGATTGAGCACATGATTGGCGTATTGCACCGTCACCATGTAGTTGTTCCCAGTCTTGGGATCGATCCAGTAGGTCGGCGCAACCATGCCGTCGGAGGTGAGAGCGGTAATTACGTTATCCACTACATCCTTCGCCGAAAGGCCGATAAGACTAGCGCGCTCGCGGTCAATATTGAGTGCAAGCCCGGGATAGTCGAGATCTTGGGGAATGTACACCCCGCTTACGTTGGGGGAGGCTTTGATCTTTCCCGCGAGTGTCCTGGCAAGTTCAAACGCGCTCTGCATATCGTTCGAACTCACTTGAACATCGATAGGTGCCGGAAGACCTTGATTGATGACTGAGTCCACCAGACCTCCGGCCTGGAAATAAGTGGTGAGTTCGGGCATCTCCCGCGAAACCCTCTCCCGTACTCGTGCCATGTATTCATAACTCCCCAGGCTGTGGTCTTCTTTCAGGCTGGTTTGGACGAAGGCCGTGTCCATCGAAGCATTGGTGGTATAGATCGCAGAGAGATCTGGATATACCCCGATATTGGAGACGATCATGCTCAGATCCCTGGGCCGGACGGTATCGTGGATGATCTTCTCCACGCGGGCGATATACCGGTTGCTGTCTTCCAGCCGTGTGCCGCTCGGCATGCGCACGTTCATGACAAACTGTCCCGGATCGGTGCGGGGAAAATAGGACCGTCCGAGGAACGGAAACAGAACCAGGATCACCAGGGCGACGCCCCCCAAAATAACAGCAGCAGTCAACCCGGGTCGCACCAGCACTCGTTTGGCTAGCCCCTCGTAGCGCTCCAGCATGCGTTGGAAGCGCACGTTGAATTGGGTGACCATCCGCTGGAAAAGGGAAATTTTGCTCCCGTGCACGCCGCCTTCTTCGTGATGGATGCGCACAAAGGTAGCGCAGAACAGCGGCACCACCGTCATGGCGAAGATGTAAGAGGCAAAGATCGACAGCACCACTCCCAGCGCCAGTGGGGTAAAGATGTATTTACTTACGCCGGAGAGAAAGGTCACCGGGAAGAACACGATCGACGTGGTGGAGGTGGCGGCAAGAACGGCCAGCGATACCTCCATCCCACCCTTTTCTGCCGCTTCGCGCGGCGGCGTGCCCATCTCCATAAAGCGAAAGATGTTTTCGAGCACGACCACTGAGTCATCAATCAGTCGCGAGAATGCGAGCGCCAGGCCGCCCAGCAGCATAGTATTGATAGACCCGCCCATCTCCTTGGTAATAATCAGGCAAACCAGGGCAGAGAGTGGAATCGACAACAAGACCGCGAACGTAGCCCGCGGACTTCCCAAGAAGATCAGAATCATCAGTCCGGTCAACACCAGCCCGATGGTCGCTTCCTTAAGCAGGTTTTTAATCGCCAGCTTAACGAAAATGGACTGATCGAAAACCACCGCAGTTTTCAAAGATTCAGGAATATCCACCAGCCGTTTGATCGCCGCCTTCATCCCGTTCACGATGGTGATGGTGTTGCTGTTGCCCCCCTGCTTGAAGATGGGGACATAGACCGATCGCTGCCCGTTGATGCGCACAATGTTGTATTGCAGAGCGCCCGAGTCTTCCGCCTTGCCCACATCGGCAACCAGAACGGAGGAATTGCCGTAAGACTTCAGTGGCATAGCGTTCATGGCTTTGGCATCGGGAAACTGGCTGTTGGCGTAGATGTTGTAATCCTTCGAACCGATCCGCACATCGCCCGCGGGAAGAATCAGGTTGGAGGTATTGACCGCGTCCACCACGTCGTTCAGGCTGAGGTTATGTGCCTCCAGCTTGATGGGGTCGACGTAGACCTGAATCTGGCGATAGGTGCCGCCGTAGGGCTGCGGTACCGAAGCCCCTTGCACATTCGAAATCTGATTACGTACTTGAAACTGAGCTAAATCCTTCAGTTGCGTTTCATTCAGCCCCTTGCCCTCCAGCGTAACCAGGCACACTGGTTGGCTGGACGCATCCATACCCAGAACAACGGGTGGCAGCGTGCCTGGTGGCAGACGGCGCAGATCCGCCATCGCCAGGTTGGCGATATTGCTCAGCGCGGCGTTGGGATCCGTGCCTGGCTTGAAATAAATCTTGATCAGGCTGACGCCGGTCAGAGAGCGCGACTCGGAATGATCGATGTTCGCGCCCAACGTAAAGAATCGCTCGAAGGTGTTGGTGATGTCGGCTTCGATCTGCTGCGGCGGCATTCCGTTGTAGAAAGTTGCCACCACCACTACCGGCATATCAATCTTGGGAAAGAGGTCAACCGGCATGCTGGCGATGTTGACCACGCCGATCAGCATGACGACCAGGCACAGCATGATGATGAAGAACGGGTACCTGAGGGCAAACTTCGGCATTATTGCTCACCCCCGTCATCGTCATGCAGATCAATCGTGCTTCCCGCTTGGCGAGTCACATCTTTCGCCGGCCTTGGTTCAACCACGGGGGTGACTCGTTCGCCCTCCTGATATTTTTCCTGGCCGCCTAAAATAACCCGCTCGCCCTCTGCCAGCCCGGCCTTGATCTCGGCCAGCTCCGATCCCCGCAAACCGACCTCGACCGTCCTCACATGGACCTTGTTCTGGCTGTCGAGCACATAGACAAATTCTTTGTTATGCCTCAGCACCAGAGCTTCTACGGGAATCGTCAGCACGTTGTCAGCGTGGTTCAATTGCAATTGCGTGTTTGCGTACATGCCGGGATCGATCGAGAGATCCTTGTTCTCAACATCGACTTCGGTCTCCATGGTTCTGGTTTCGAAGTTCACATCGCGGGTAAAGCGAACCACTTTGCCGGTGAAGGATCGATCCAGGGCGTCTACTCTTACCACCATCGGGTCGCCCACCTCGACGTAGCGCACCGCATCTTCAGGCACCGGCATACGCAGGCGCAACAGGCCGCTTTGCGCCAGCTTGACGATGGGCAGCGCCTGGTTGTTCGAGTCTGTCCCTGACTGGATGAGCGCCCCCGTGTCGGCATAGCGCCAGGTGATCACCCCATCGATGGGGGCAATCACGTTGGTATAACTCTCCATTGCGCCCACCCGCCGGTTATCTGCGCGGGCCACGTCCGCCCCGCCCTGTGCGGCGGACAAGGCTGCCTTGGCCGCATCTACCTGGGCCGCTGCGGAGAGGTCCCTCGAATGCGCGTCATCTAACTCCTGTTGCGCAATTAGCCCCGGCTGCGCCTTGCCCGCTTGCTGCAGGCGGGCATCATCGGCATGCACCGAGGAGTAGCGGGCCTCGGCCGCCGCAACTTCATGCTGCGCACGAGTAATTTCATCCCTGCTGCGCGAAACTTGGGCAACCGTGCCTTCCAACTGCGCCTGCAGTTCAGGTACTTCCAGAATCGCAAGCGTCTGACCCTGGCGCACCCGGTCGCCGATATCCACCCGTATGGAGCGAATGAAACCGGAAACCTTGGGATGGACATCGATCACCTGGTACGGCTGAAACTGCCCCGCCAGAGTCAGGACATGAGAGACGGAACCCCGTTCTACCACTGCCACGCGCGCAGCAGTAGGTTCAGGAGCAGCCTCAACTTTTCCGTTGCCATGGGGACGGAAGACGAGCCACGCGGCCAATCCGAGGATTACGCACGCAGCAAGCAGGAAAATAAGACGCTTTCGCATTGGGTATACCCGCACCTGTAGGAAAAATCAAAAATCGAACCGCCGTGACGCAGGGATCTGCGCACGGCACAAACGAGGTTTCTGCGCCAAGCCATGGTATCGGCGGCGTGGAACTACTCGATATATCTCTCGATCGGTTCTAGGTCAGTACGGGTGGAGGGCGGAAGAAGATACCGTGAATGCAAGCGGGCAGCGGGGCCCGGGACTTCTCCGTGCTCCCGATGCGAATGTAACGCACAGTTGCATGGCACAAAGAGGCAGCCAACGTCACCATCAGCAAAGCCGGAAAAACGGGGAAGGCGGGTGGATCGGCAGGCCGGGTGCTCTGCACCTGTCCCACCAGGGGCCGTTCCTTCTGCGAGAGTAGCTTGGCTTCCGGGGTTAGATGCGCGATCGAACTCTTCCCCTGGTACAGAGAGAGTTTGTACTGCAGGCCCCATCCAAAAACCGCCATGGACAGCACAAGCAGGCCGAACGAAAGCAAGAAAGCGCAACGGCGTTTTCCTCGCGTATGGCCCGAAAGCTGCAAGCTTGCTCTCCTCTTCCAATTGTGGACCCTGGCTGCAAACAGGCCGGATCCACACCCAAGTCACTCTATCAGATGCCTTCTACGCAATCCGCGTTGGATGGCCCCGCATTTCGCTGGCAATGACCATAGTCTTCTAAATCCATTATGCTTTGGCGTGAGCCCCAAAGGAGTTCCGCTTGTTCCGTCGTACTCTCGTTTTGCTGTCGTTGCTGCTTCTTACCGGGGACCTACCGGGCCAGGCTCCACCCACTCCGGACGCGGCCCCACAGGCCATGGGCGTCACCACTGGCGGAACGCATGCGCCGGTCCTCGACTCCGAGAAGCGGCCCATCACCGCCGGCGGCTTCGTCAAAACCGGCCCGGTAGTCTTTAAGGACATCGCCGCCAAAGCCGGCCTCACCACTTGGCACCATACGATGGGCTCTCCCAGCAAACAGTTCATCGTCGAAGCAACCGGCTCCGGGGTCGCCCTGCTGGACTACGACCAGGACGGCTGGCTCGATATCTACATGGTGAACGGCTCGACCTTCGACGCGCTCTCCGGCAAGGCGGCTGCACCCCATGCCGCCCTCTTCCATAACAACCATGACGGCACCTTTACCGATGTCGCGGCCAAAGCCGGTGTGACAAATGAGCGCTGGGGCATGGGAGTCGCCGTCGGCGACTATGACAACGATGGCTGGCCCGACTTGTTTGTCGCCAATTTCGGCAAAAATCGCCTCTATCACAACAACCACGATGGAACCTTCACCGACACCGCGGAGAAGGCCGGAGTGCAACTGGGCAACTGGTCGAGCGGGCCCACCTTCGGTGACTATGATGGCGATGGCCGGCTCGATTTATTCGTTTCCGGGTATGTGCACTTCGATCCCGACCAGGGAACGAAGAGCACCGCCTCGAACTTCTGCCAGTTCCGCGGGGTCAACGTGATGTGCGGTCCGCGTGGCCTCAAAGGAGAGCACGACCACCTCTTCCATAACAACGGCGACGGAACCTTCACCGACGTTAGCGAGAAAGCAGGGGTCACCGACCCCAACGGCTACTACGGGTTCACCTCGGTATTCGTCGACCTGAACAACGACGGCAAGGTCGACCTGCTGGTGGCTGACGATTCCACCCCTAACTACCTCTACATCAACAAAGGCAACGGCACCTTCGAAGATGACAGCTACGCCTCTGGATACGCCCTGAATGAAAATGGCCGCGAAACCGCGTCCATGGGAGTGGCGATTGGGGATTACCAGAACAACGGCCGGCTCGGCCTGTTCAACACCACCTTCTCCGATGACTACGACGTGCTCTACCGCAACGACGGCGATGCCAACTTCACCGACGACAGCTATGCTGCCGGAGTCGCGGAGGTGACCGTGCCCTTCCTCGGCTGGGGCACCGGGTTCATCGATTACGACAACGACGGATGGAAGGACTTGTTCGCCGTCAACGGCCACGTGTACCCGTTGGTAGACCAGAACAACTGGGGTACCACCTATGCTGAGCGGCCCCTGTTATTCCGCAATCAACAAGGCAAGAAGTTCGACCTGGTGCCCCCGGTCGAAGGCACCGGACTGGCCCTGGTCATCCCTGCGCGCGGCGCGGCCTTTGGCGATCTCTTCAATGACGGCCGCATCGATGTCGTAATTAACAACATGGACAGCGTGCCGGCGCTACTGCGCAACGTCAACCCGGACAAGCACCATTGGGTGGAATTGAGCCTGGTTGGCGGACCAAAGAGCCCCAGGGACGCGGTGGGTGCTACGGTGTATCTCACCGCCGGGGGCATGCGGCAGCGCGGGGATGTGCTCAGCGGGGGTAGCTACATCTCCTCTAACGACCCTCGGGTGCACTTCGGTCTGGGGGATACCGACAAAATCGATGCCGTCGAGATTCACTGGCCCAGCGGGCAGAAGGAAAAGGTGAATCTCCCCGGCGTGGATAAGATATTTACCGTGGAAGAAGGAAAAGGCGTGATCAACGGCAAGGCGAAATAATGGACATGAACCTCGAAGTTCCTCACCGCCGCTTCGATCCTCTGCGCGGCCGCTGGGTGTTGGTTTCACCCCACCGGACGCAGCGTCCCTGGCAAGGCGAGGTCAGCCGCACCGACACCAAGCCTCCTCTGCATTACGATCCGGAATGTTATCTTTGCCCCGGCAACACCCGCGCGGGTGGCAAGCAAAACCCTCTCTATGCTGGCGTCTTCGCCTTCACGAACGATTACGCCGCGCTCTTGCCGGACTCGCCCGAGGTTACGACCGAAAGCAGCCCCGGGTTGCTGCTGGCGCAGACAGAACGCGGCACTTGCCGGGTGTTGTGCTTTCATCCCGACCACAGCCTCACCCTGGCAGGCATGGAGTTGGCCGACATCGTCCGCGTGGTCGAGGCCTGGACCGGGGAGTTTATAGAACTAGGCGCGCGGCCGGAGATTCGTCACGTCCAGATCTTTGAAAACCGCGGCGCGACGATGGGGGCCAGCAACCCTCACCCCCACTGCCAGATATGGGCCACCGAACATGTTCCCGACGAGCCGCTGGCCGAGATAGCCAACCAGCGCGGGTATAGCCGGCTGCATGACACCTGCCTGCTCTGTGACGTGCTTAAGCTCGAACTCGAGCAGCGCCAGCGCATTGTTTGTGAGAACGACGAATTTGTGTCGCTCGTTCCGTTTTGGGCGGTGTGGCCCTTCGAGACGCTGGTGCTCAGCCGCGCCCATTTGGGCAGCCTCAAAGAATTCAGCCCAGCCCAGCAAAAAGGCCTGGCCGATATCCTCAAGCTGCAGACCGCTGTCTACGACCGCTTATTCGCCACCAGCTTTCCCTACACGATGGGGTTTCACCAGCGGCCGACGGATGGTGAGCAGTATCCCGAATTGCACTTCCACGGTCACTTCTATCCCCCCTTGCTGCGTTCAGCCACCGTGCGCAAGTTCATGGTGGGCTTTGAAATGTTGGGTATGCCACAGCGGGACATCACTCCCGAGGCCGCCGCCCAACAATTGCGCTCGGCCGCCGTCAGATAGAACAGCTATGCAACGAATCCGGCTTCTGGCGGTTTCTTTCCTCTTCTTCGTCTGCTTCTCCGCGAGGACGCAGGTAATCACTGTCGACCACGGGCCCAACGCGGTCGCCCAGCAAACCAAGCCCTACGTTGTTTTGGTGTCGCTCGACGGCTTCCGCTACGACTATGCCCGGAAATATGGCGCCAAGCATATGTTGAAGTTGGCTGCGCAGGGAGCCATCGCCGACCAGGGAATGATCCCGGCCTTCCCGTCCTTGACCTTTCCCAATCACTACACTCTGGTGACCGGCCTCTATCCCGAACATCACGGCATTGTGGCCAACAAGTTTTACGATCCGGCTCGCAAACAGACTTACGCCAACAATGATCCCAGTACCGATCGCGACGGAAGCTGGTATGGAGGCACCCCTTTATGGGTTCTGGCGGAAAAGCAGGGCATGCGCAGCGCCTGCTTCTTCTGGCCTGGTTCGGAGGCCGAAATCGATGGCTCGCGGCCCAGTTTTTATGTCCATTTCGATGATCACTTTCCCGATGAAAAGCGTATCGATCAGGTCATCGCCTGGCTCCAGTTGCCGCCTGCGCAGCGACCCCACCTGATCACGCTTTATTACTCCAACGTCGATCACGCCGGTCATCAGAACGGGCCCGACAGCCCCGTCACCGGGGCAGCGGTCGCGCATGTCGATCAGTTAGTAGGCGATCTATCGGCCAAGCTCGCCGCGCTACAGTTGCCGATCGATCTGATTGTGGTTTCCGATCATGGTATGGAGCGCGAGCAGGGAGATTGGGTTGATCTGTCCAGATACGCAGACCTTCAGAACTTCACCACCGTAGGACCATTGCTTTACCCCAATTCCGAAGCAGACGCCGCCAAAGCGTACCAGCAACTAAAGATTAAGAGCGATGCCTTCATCGTCTACCGCCGTCAGCGCGTGCCCGCAGCTTTGCACTATGACAGCAATGCCCGCGAGGGCGATCCGGTGATCGTGCCCACAGGCCCCTTTGCCATTCGCGCCCACCCTACGGGCGACGATCGCCCTCCCGAGCCAGGAATCCATGGATTCGACCCAACGGGGATGCCGTCCATGCGCGCGCTTTTCCTTGCCGTAGGCCCGGACATTCGTTCCGGTGCCAAACTCGAACCCTTCGAAAATGTGAACGTCTATCCCTTCATCGCAAAAATCCTGGGCTTGGATGCCCCCAAAGTAGATGGCAGCCTAAACGTGCTCTCCAAAATCCTGAAAAACAACCCCACCGACGAAAACGGTGCAGACGAATGACAACGGTTCGGACGAATGAAGCGTATTGAGTGGGTGGCCCAGGTCTCGCTTTTGAGACTTGGGCCACCCACTCTACGCAATGTTTCCTCCGTCTTGAATCCGCAGCAGAACCGCGTCATCTCATCGCTATCCCTATGAAGGCCTCGAGCCCATCCGGCGTGCTGCTGGACAATCCAGTCTGGTCCGCCCTCACAACAGACCAGGCCAACTTTGGCCAAGGCGGCCCTCTCGCCAAACGTTTCCCCAGAGACGTGGCGCCGTTCGCAGCCATGCCGGACCAATCCAGGGCCGCTTATCGGGAGCTCGAAGAAACACTCGCGGGGGAAGTTGCAGCCCTAGCTCTCGACACACCGCCCATCCTGCCGGCGAACTGGTCGATGGTGCTCAGCGGAGAAATGTATCAGATGGTCTTCGAAGCCCAGCCTCCCGCTCAGCCCAACATGTCACTCCGCAAATTATCCGCAGCCGACGTACCGGAAATGTTGGCCCTGGCCAAACTGACCGAGCCAGGCCCCTTCTTCCCTCGTACCATCGAGCTGGGTAGCTACTTCGGGATCTATGATTCCGGCTTGTTGGTAGCCATGGCGGGAGAGCGGTTTAAACTCACCGGTTACACCGAGGTGAGTGCCGTCTGCACGCATCCTGATCACCGCGGCCGAGGATACAGCAACGCTTTGATTTCGGCCGTCACGGCGGGGATTGTGAACCGGGGGCAGATCCCATTTCTCCACGTGAGAACGGAAAATCCTGCTCTGCTCCTGTACCAAAAGATGGGCTTTCGGGTGCGTGCCCAACTCCATCTGGCCGTGATCAAATCCGGCCATCCTCAGCCCAGTTACAATCAACAATGAAGATGCCCGATGTAAAAAACACCCCCGCTGAACGATCCGGCGAGGCAGTTGCCGCCGCCGTCCCCGATCCGGCCTCTCTGCCTGAACGCTACGATCCGGCTGAGATCGAGGCCCGATGGCAGCAGCGCTGGGATGCGGACCCGAACCTCTATCGAGCAGAGCCCGAGAACAGCGGCAAACCGAAATACTACGTTCTTGAAATGCTGCCCTACCCGTCGGGCCAGCTGCACATCGGCCACGTACGCAACTACTCCATCGGTGACGCCCTGGCGCGCTATATGTGGATGCAGGGCTACAACGTCCTCCATCCCATGGGTTGGGACGCGTTTGGCCTGCCGGCGGAAAACGCCGCGCTCAAGAACCATACCCCGCCCCGGGAGTGGACCCTGGAAAACATCGCCCACATGCGGCGGCAGATGCGGCGCCTGGGTCTCAGCTACGACTGGCAGACCGAAATAACCACCTGCCTGCCTGACTACTACCGCTGGACGCAGTGGTTTTTCCTGCGCATGCTCGAACACGGTCTGGCCTTTCGCAAGCAGAGCAAGGTGAACTGGTGCCCGCTTTGCGCCACCGTGCTGGCCAACGAGCAGGTCATCGATGGATGCTGCTGGCGCCACGAAGACACAATAGTCGAACAGCGCGATCTGGAGCAGTGGTTCCTGCGCACCACCAGTTATGCCGACGAGCTGCTCGAGGGCCTGGACAAATTGCCCGGCTGGCCGGAGAAAGTGCGCATCATGCAGCGCAACTGGATCGGGCGCAGTGAAGGCGCGACCATCGACTTTGTGCTCGATCCGGCTGCGGACGAACCCGAAAACCTGCGCGATCGCGGCAAGGCTCCGCTCCCGCCGCCAGAAGGATTTGTGGCTGGGGATCCCGTTGCGCCCGACGCGACTCGCATCCCGGTCTACACCACCCGCCTGGACACCATCTTCGGCGCCACCAGCTTGCAGCTCGCGCCGCAGCATCCGCTCGTCAGCCAGTTTGCCCAGGCCGACGCACGTTTAGCCGAGCAAGTAGCGTCTCTGGTCGAAGAGCAGAAGAAGGCAAGGGAAGCCGGCGATCCTGCGGCCATTGAAAAACACGGGAGCTTCACCGGCCACTACGCCATCAACCCCTTCAGCGGAGAGCGCGTGCCCATCTGGGTGGCCAACTACATCCTGTTCGAGTACGGGACAGGCGCGGTCATGTCGGTGCCGGCGCACGATGAGCGCGACTTCGAGTTTGCCAAAAAATACGGCTTGGAAGTGCGCATCGTGGTTTTGCCCCGGCGTAGCAGCGAACCGCACGCCGCAGGTCAGCCGGACGAGGCGGTTTTGCCCTACACCGGAGAAGACAGCTTGTTGATCAACTCCGGGGAGTACAACTCTCTGGGCCCGCAGGAAGCTCGTGGGAAAATGGCGGCCTTTGCCCAGCAACATGGCTTCGGCAAGCCGACCGTGACCTACCGCCTGAAGGACTGGGGGGTCAGCCGCCAGCGCTATTGGGGCGCCCCCATACCCGTGCTCTACTGCCCTAAAGACGGAATCGTGCCCGTACCCGAGGATCAATTGCCCGTCCTGCTCCCGGATCAGATCGAGATCACGCAGCAGGATGGCTCCCCGCTGAGCCGGGTTCCGAGCTTTGTCAACGCGACTTGTCCCCGCTGCGGAGGCCCGGCCCGGCGCGAGACCGATACCATGGACACCTTTGTCGATTCGTCCTGGTACTTTTATCGTTATCCCGATGCCCACAATGCATCCGCTCCCTTCAGCCGGGGCAAGATCGACTACTGGTTTCCCATCGATCAGTACATCGGCGGGGTGGAACATGCCATCTTGCACCTGATCTACTCCCGTTTCTGGACCAAGGTGATGCGCGACCTTGGCTTGGTCGGCAACGACGAACCGGTGACACGCCTCTTCACTCAGGGTATGGTCATCCGCAACGGCGCCAAGATGTCAAAGTCCAAGGGCAATGTGGTCTCGCCCGACGACATGATCGCACGCTACGGCTCAGACGCCACCCGTATGTACGCGCTCTTTGCCGCGCCGCCGGATCGCGACCTGGATTGGCAGGAGGACGGAGTCGCCGGGGTCAGCCGCTTCCTCGGCCGGGTCTACCGCTTGGGCATGCGTTATCGCGAGGCAGTGCGCAGCCAGACTGGTCAGCCGCCTGCCGCGCCCAATTCTCCGCTGGCGCAAGCATTGCTGCGCAAGCTGCACCAGACCATCAGCAAGATCACCCAGGACTTTGCCGGACGCTGGCACTTCAACACCTCCATCGCCGCGGTCATGGAACTGGTCAACGAAATCACTGCTGCCGAGCCCGGTTTGGCGGAGATGCCGCCCCACGCGTCCGCACGCCTGATGGCATCCATCGTGCCCTCGCTGATCCTGCTGCTCGCCCCCTTCGCGCCCTACCTTGCGGTCGAGCTCTGGACAGAAATCGGGGGCGACGGTGCGCTGCTGCGCCACCCATGGCCTGGATTCGATCCCGATCTGGCCCGGGAAGAAGAGCTCGAAGTGCCGGTGCAGGTCAACGGTAAACTGCGTGCCGTGGTGAAACTCGCGCCCAACGCCGGCAACGAGGACGTGCAGCGTGCAGCGCTGGCGGAAGCAAAGGTGCAGGCCGCCATCGCCGGCAAGCAGATAGTCAAAGTAGTGGTCGTCCCAGGCAAGCTGATCAACATCGTCGTTAAGTAGGCTCAATGAAAATAAAGGTCGGAGTGGCCTTCTCTACTACAACCAGTCTGATCCGCATCGTGGTCAAGTAGTTTTAGCGTGCGCCGAACTCAGTCACTCTTGCACATCTGCGTCGCTTGCTGGAAGAAGCCAAACCTGTTGGGCTGGGAAATACTCTGGCGTTGGGCCTTTGGCCTTCCCGCAGTGGCGATGCTCTATTACCAGGGCACGCGGATCGCAGGCCATGTGAATCTCTCCGGGCTTTCGCTCAACGATCCGCTCCAGGCCGGGCAACAATTGGCCATAGCGGCTGCAGCGATCATGCCCGAGGTAGAAAGAGTTCTGGGGTGGCTCGGACCTTTGCTGGCGGTGGCCTGGGCCATTGCGTCCGGGCTCGGCCGTAGCCGCGTCCTTCAGCGCATCGACCCGCGCTTGCGTCCCGCTCCGTTCACTCTTATTGTGCTGCAACTATTGCGCATGGCGGCCCTGGTGGCCGTTTGCCTGGGCTGGTACCGAGCCCTGCGCTGGGCAGCGGACACCACTCTAAACTCCGCCACCCCCAACCTGGTGGCCTGGAGTGCCTGGGTCATCTGCCTTTCGTTGGGCATTTTTGTCCTATGGGCGCTGCTGAGCTGGATTTTTTCCATTGCTCCCTTGCTCGCGATGCTCGAGCGCAGCGGAGTCTTTTTGAGCTTGGCGCGCAGTCTTTATTTGGGCGAGTTGCGCAGCAAACTTGTCGAAGTCAACCTGGTCCTGGGCATCGTCCGTCTGGCACTGATCGTGCTGGCCATGGTGTTTTCTGCCATCCCATTGCCATTCACCGCCGATATGACAGGGACCCCACTTTATCTCTGGTGGGCCTTCGTAACCCTGATCTACCTCCTGGCCAGCGACTTCTTCCAGGTGGCCAGGCTGGCTGCCTTCGTCGAGTTCTGGCGCGTCTACCATCCAGAAGAAATCTGACCGCCGTCTCAAATGGGCCGAAAACGAACGGGCGAAGGCCCGATCAAAGAACTATCCTTTCTCTACCCGCAACCGCCGCCGGCCTCGACGCAACCGGGACCTCACCACGAACCGCAACAAACAATCCAGCAGATGCTCCATCCATTGCGTTTTCTCCTGCCTCTTGCCAAACTAAGCAGTGGATACCTCCTCGATCGTCATTCTTGATTTCGGCAGCCAATACACTCAACTCATCGCCCGCCGCATCCGAGAACAAAACGTCTTCTCTGTCGTTCTTCCCTGTAGCGCCTCGGTTGCCGAGATCCAGGCCCATCATCCTATCGGGGTCATTCTCTCCGGAGGACCCTGCTCGGTCTACGACGACGACGCGCCGGCCGCGGACCCAGCATTTCTCTCGCTCGGTGTACCCGTTCTGGGTATCTGCTACGGTCTGCAATTTCTCACCCATCATTTAGGGGGAAAGGTACGCTCCGCAGACAAGCGCGAGTACGGGCCCGCGCAGGTATCGATTGTTCCCGGGCAAACGGAAAACCCGTTGTTCGCCGGTCTGCCCTCATCGCTCGACGTCTGGATGTCGCATGGCGACGAGGCTTTGGAATTGCCCCCCGGCTTTTCCTTAACCGCGCGAACAGCTAACGCGGTCGCCGGCATCGCCGATCCTGCGCGCAATTTATGGGCGGTGCAGTTCCACCCCGAGGTGCGGCACACCCCGCGCGGAACCGAACTGCTACGCAACTTCCTCTTCCGTATCTGCCATGCGCAGCCGAACTGGACCCCGGCCCAATTCATTCAGTCGACGGTGGCCGCCATCCGCGAGCAAGTAGGGGATGGCCGAGCCATCTGCGCTCTTTCCGGAGGGGTCGATTCCTCGGTCGCTGCGGTCTTGGTGGAGCGCGCCATTGGCGACCGCCTCACCTGTGTCTTTGTCAACAACGGGGTACTGCGCAAGAACGAATTCCTTCAGGTGCAGCAAAACATGCGTGACAAGCTTGGTCTGCGGCTGGTCGCCGTGGACGCCGGCAACCGCTTTCTCTCCCGGCTGGCAGGAGTCCTCGATCCGGAACAAAAGCGCAAGATCATCGGCAGCGAATTCATCGAGGTATTCGACGAGCAAGCGGTCCACATCCTCCAGAACCAGCCGCCAGGCGCCGGCGTAGCCTGGCTGGTGCAGGGAACTCTCTATCCCGATGTGATCGAATCTTCTTCCGTCAAAGGCCCATCGCAGACCATCAAGAGCCATCACAATGTGGGCGGCCTGCCGGCAAACATGAAGTTGAAATTAATAGAACCGCTGCGCGATTTGTTCAAGGATGAGGTCCGCCGCATCGGCCGCGACCTGGATATGCCGGCTGAGATTCTCGAGCGCCAGCCTTTTCCCGGCCCTGGCCTCGCCGTGCGCATCCTGGGGGAAGTGACTCCTGCGCGGGTAGCGCTCTTGCAGGAGGCGGACCACCTCGTGGTGAGCGAAATCAAAGCTGCCGGCCTCTACCAGCAGATCTGGCAAGCCTTCGCCGTCCTGCTTCCCGTGAAGAGTGTGGGGGTGATGGGCGATCAGCGGACTTACGCCTACACCTGCGCCATCCGTGCTGTGCATTCAGAAGACGGCATGACGGCCGACTGGGTGCCGCTGCCTTACGATCTGCTCAAGAAGATCTCCAGCCGCATCGTTAACGAGATCCACGGCATCAACCGTGTCGTCTACGACATCACGTCCAAGCCGCCCGGAACCATCGAGTGGGAGTGAAATATCCATCGATGCCGCGATCGTGCATGGGCGAAAAGGCTGCGGAAAAAAGTCCCGTCACAGACGACTGAACCATGTGCCATGGTGTTCAGCCGTCCCGACGGGACTGTTTCAAATCGCTCCTATTGGTTAAACCTAAGCCAAAGCCAACACATCCGCCGCCGATACCCCAACTTTAGAGAACCAGGAGTGCGCTCCCTCCAGGCTGCGATTGACGTTCTGAATGTTTTTCACCCCTTCGTCATTGAGCCAGGCCTCAAACGCCTTGGCCCCCTGCTTGGCATACACGGCAATTCCATCCTTCCACGTGGCGCGGCCACAGAGCACGCCGTTGAAAGTCGTCCCGCTCTCCACTGCCAGTTCCAGGGTCTCGGTGAATACCGGATTGCTCACCCCGGCGGAAAGATAGATGAACGGTTTGTGGGTCATCGAAGCAGCGTCGCGGAAGTGCTGCAGTGCTTCCGTACGGGTGTACGCAGCCTCGCCCTTGAACGCTTTAGTCCCCTGGACGAACTCCATTTGCACCGGGACCTCGACCTTGAGTACATCGATCAAATATTTCTCTTTGCCAAATTCGGCCATGGAGCCGGACACAATCTCCGGCTTTTTCTTCGCGTACTCGAGCGACTTCTCGCTATTGCCGTGCACATCGTATCCCACAAACTCTAGAAAGAACGCAATATCGTTGGCCCGGCATTCGTCCCCGATGCGCTCGATAAACGCATGCTTCTGGTCGTTGATCTCGCTCTTCTCAAACGGAGTGTAGTAGAGCAGCACCTTGACGCAGTCCGCCCCCGCTTCCTTCAGCCGGCGCACCGCCCAGTGATCGAGCAAATCAGGTAGCCGCCCGGGCTGATCGGCATCGTAGCCGGTCTTCTCATAAGCCAACAGCAGACCTTTGCCGTGTCGCCGCTTGGCCGCCGGCAAACCGTATTCGGGATCGAGCAGGATCGCCGACGCGTACTTGGTAAGCACTTCCGTGACCAGTTCCTTGAACTCGATCAGGGCCGAGTCCGGCAAGTCCGAAACGCCCTTTTCTTTGGCCAGCGATTTCTTCAGCGATCCGCGCTGATCCATCGCCGCTGCAGCGATCACTCCCCGACCGTCCGAGACCGCTTTCAGTCCCGCCAGTTTTCCAGCCGTAAGCTTGGTGGTTGTCATTAGCTCATTTCCTCTCAATTTCTGCCGTTGTTCCCGCGCGGCCATTCTAAAGCATTGGCGACTAATTCGATGGAGCCAGCACCGCTCGCTGCGCCTCCACCAGTTCGATGATGCCACGCTCCGCATGATCCATCATCTCCATTAATTTTGCTCGCGGAAATGCATTGCGTTCCGCTGTGGCCTGAACTTCAACCAATCCTCCGCCCTCCGTCATCACCACGTTCATGTCCACTTCGGCCTGCGAATCTTCCTCGTACGCCAGGTCGAGCAGGGTCACTCCTTCCACGATGCCCACGCTGGTTGCGGCGACCAATTGTGTAAGCGGCAGCTTCTTGAGCGTTCCCGCCTCGACCAGCCGGCGAAACGCGATCGCCATGGCCACGCAAGCGCCGGTAATCGCCGCTGTACGCGTGCCCCCGTCCGCCTCCAGCACATCGCAATCAAGAATCACGGTGCGTTCTCCCAACGCCTGCATGTCGACCACCGAACGCAGGGAGCGTCCGATGAGCCGTTGGATCTCATGCGTCCGTCCACCTACTTTCCCCCGCTCCGCTTCGCGCGGGGTGCGGGTAAGGGTAGCCCGCGGCAGCATCCCATATTCGGCTGTGACCCACCCCCGGCCACTGTTCTTCAGCCAGCCGGGCACTCCGGTCTCGACGCTGGCATTGCACAGCACCCGGGTGTGGCCCACTTCAATCAGCACCGAGCCCTCGGCCATCGAAGTGTAATGCGGGGTAAGGCGCACCGGGCGCATCCCCTCGGGAGCCCGGCCATTAGGGCGGAAGAAGGCGGGAGCTGTTTTGGGCGAGGTATTCATCTCCTGATTGTATGAGAGTTGGCTGTCCGATCAGAGCGGCGCTCGCCGCGATGACGAGTGTTCCTTTTTGGGACTTGTTCCAAAATGGAACCCCTCGCCTAAACCATACATTCCTTGGCAGTTGCCGTAGCCTGCGGGCTTTTGCTGCTCCTTTTTGGGAAAAATCCCATCCCAACCCCTTCAGGCTGCGTCCGCCTCTCTCTGACGCAAGTGGTTGTCCTGCAGCCATTTCGCACCTTATCCCCACCCCGTTCTACTTTGGCGCGACACGTGCTTTAGCACCAGCAACAATCCACCAACTAACCGGGCGACGGAAAACATAACCGGGTACAGCAAGGTTGGGAATACGCAGAGTAAGAAGTCCGAACGGAAACAAGTAAAGAGTGGAAACAAGTAAGAAACAGATAAAGGGAGTGATCATGAAATTAATTCTTGAACCGGACACGCAAGACCGATTGCCCGCAGAAAAGCAGTGCGCGTTGCCGGCGGCCGCGCCAAACCAACGGTTGGCGGCCGCCACCGGTTTTCCGCACCCGCAAACGAAAGTTACTCTGATAAGTGTCGATACAGCAGGCAGGGAAGTTCCTTCACCCAGCCAGAAAGGATTCTGCGTACAATGGCGATAACTGTTCCAGTTACATTTCCTGTGGCAACTATGTCGCGACCCTTGGAGCGCACCGGCAAGCTTCATCTGCTCGTGGTTGACGAGGATGCCGCGATTCGTTCCGCCTGCTGCGAGATCGCCACTGACCTTGGTTTTGTGCCCCAGACCGTTTCCAGTATTGATGCCGCCCGTACCCTGCTGCGTGATCAGGGTATCGACGTTCTTCTGCTTGATCTGCGCACTCCACTCGAAGAAGGTCTTGGCTTATTACATGAGATCAAGGCGCTTAATCCTGGGTTGATGGTGGTGGTCATGACAGCCTTTGCCACCGTGCCGGCGGCGGTCGAGGCCATGCGCACCGGCGCCGCGGACTATCTCACCAAGCCTTTTGCCATGGATGAACTGACTACTGTATTGGAGCGTGCCATGGAACGGCGCACGGTAGACGGGGCCAGCCGCCGCCTACGGGAAACACTGCGCTCCCCCCAGGGATTGGGTAACCTGATCGGCCGCAGTCCGGAGATGGATAAGCTTTACCGCATCCTGGCCAAGGTGGCGCAAAGCTCCCACCCAGTGCTGATTCTGGGTGAGAGCGGGGTAGGCAAGGAACTGGTGGCCCGCTCCATCCACTCCAACGGACCCCATGCCGACCGGCCGTTTGTGCCCATCGATTGTGGTTCGCTGGTGCCGACCTTGATGGAGAGCGAGCTCTTCGGCTATGTCAAAGGGGCCTTCACTGGCGCCAACCGTTCCAAAGATGGACTGCTGGCTTCGGCCGAGGGGGGTACAGTCTTTCTCGATGAGATCGGCGAACTGCCGATCGATTTGCAAGCCAAGCTGCTGCGCGCCCTGCAGGAAAAGGAGGTTCGTCCGGTAGGCGCTACCCACCGGATTGCGATCAACGTGCGCATCCTGGCTGCCACCAACCGCAACCTGGCGGCGGCGGTCGAACAAGGACGCTTCCGTAAGGATCTCTACTATCGGCTCAGCGTGGTCAACCTCCGCATTCCACCTCTGCGCGAACGCAAGCAGGACATTCCCCTGCTGGCGGCCCACTTCCTGGAGCGGATGTCGCGTGAAACCGGCACCACCCACACCTTGAGCGACGATGCCTTGCGCACCTTGGTCGATTACGAATGGCCGGGGAATGTCCGCGAGCTCGAAAATTCGCTTGATCGGGCCTGCACCCTCTCCTCCGGACCGGTCTTGCACCTCGGTGACCTGCCCACCCAATTGCAGAACTTTCACTTGCAGAATCGCCGTCCCATGCCCGTGGCCGCTGCGGCGCTGGGTGCGCCCGGTTCCAGCCGGGTCCCGGTTTTGCCCCTCGCCCAACTAGAGAAACAGGCCATCCTCGAAACCCTGCGCAAGCTCAACGGTGACAAGCTCCTGGCCGCTCGCCTGTTGGGTATCGGCAAGACCACGCTTTACCGCAAACTTAAGGAGTACGGGATCGGCGCTCCGGACACAGAAGAACATGTCAGCAACGAAGACTCTGCCGCCCCAAGTCTATAAACGCTTATGAAGCCGTTTTTAGACCTGCGTCGCTGCAGACCGGAAACGTTCCACTTAGACAACCGGAGGAGGAAGTCGTGCAATCATCTGCGCAGTACAGTGTCCTGATCGTGAGTCCCATGGCCGATGCGGCCCAGGTCGCTCTCTCCTTGAGCAGCGCCCTGTCGTGTTCGGTGAAGGTCGCTGCCGGCCATCGAGCCGGGGTTACAGAATTGCGCCACCGCGACTATTCCGTAGTCGTGGTGGACGACTGCATGGCGGAAGCCAACCCCGCGGCCACCGAAGTGTTATGGCAAAATCTGGGCATGGCGGTCCCGGTGCAGATCAACTTCGCGTTCCATGGTGGCTCTCGACTGACTCGCGAGGTGAAAGCTGCCATCTCCCGCGGCGAGCAGCAGCAGGTTTTGGCTTTGCGCGCTGCGGCATCGCTGCTCGAAAATGAATTGAAATCGACCGTAACCGGCTTGCTGTTGCAATCCCAACTGGCCCTCGCCGAACCCCAGTTGCCCGCTAAAGTAGCCGGCAAACTGGAGCTGGTGGCCGAACTTGCCGGTAGCCTGCGCCGCAGGCTGGAGCGAGCCCAGGCCTAACCGATGTGGCCTTGCCTTGCCCGCTTCGTTGCCGGATCTCGTTTGCCGCCGTTTCCTTTCCCGGCCCTGCGCTTTCACACTATCGTTCTTAGACCGGTCTCCCATGCCCGTCTTTCCATGTTCTTGAGAGCCTTGGTTCGGGCCTCGCATGATGCTCCCTCCAGTTTGCAGCTGCTGGTTGCTTGCCTCACACCGGGAGTCTCCAGCATCTAAATAGCGGTTTACGAGTTGGTGTAAGCTTAAGTCGTTCTTAAGCAGCCGCCACCGGATGCAGGGCCGCGGTTCTTCCTGATTGGCGAAGCGTGCCGGGTCGAATCTGCTTCACAACCGGTTCACAAGAAACAGATCTTGGGTCCCCAAAACCAAAGATTGCAGGCAGCTGAACGACTGGGCCGTGCACCGCACAGCATAAATTTTTTCGTTGAGGGAGAGAACTATGATCAAGCACGCTTTTTCAAGCGCAGCCCACACCAGCCCTGAGCCTGCACGCAAGCCGGCCGCCTTTGCTCTCGCGAGCACATTGTCTTTGGCAGGTTTGCTGCTTCTAGGTGGATGCAACAAAGGGCCGGCCCCCGCAGCGGACACGGCCCAGTCTACGCCGCCTGCTGCCCCCGCCCCTGCCACTCCCGCCCCAGCTCCAGCTGCTGAGGCTCCGGCGCCGGCGGCTCCAGCCCCGGTTGCCCCCCCACCGCCTGCTCCAGCCGCGGCGCCCGCTCCGGCCGCGGCCATGACTCCAGCGCCGCCGCCGCCTCCCAGGGAGATCACCGCGCCTTCGGGCACTCCGCTGGTGGTCCGCATGGAGCAAACCGTCAGTGCGAAAGACAACAGTGTGGGCGATTCGTTCAGTGGAACCCTCGCCCAGTCCGTCGTCGTTCATGGGACAACGATATTGCGCGCCGGCGCCCCGGTGACCGGAGTGGTGACCGCCTCCAAGGGACAGGGAAAATTCAAGGGCGACGGCGCCCTGGGCATCTCGATCCGCAGAGTTGGCAATTATGACGTCACCACCACCGCGTATGAAAAGACAGTAGGGGGCAAGGGTAAGCGTACCGCCATCTTTGCCGGCGGTGGTGGTGGCGCTGGCGCTCTGATTGGTGGCATCGCTGGCGGAGGGAAAGGCGCTTTAATCGGGGGCTTGCTGGGAGCTGGCGGGGGAACTGCCGCCGGTGCTTTCACCGGCAACAAAAATGTCTCCGTGCCGGCGGAAAGCGTCGTCACCTTTAATCTGGCCGCACCCCTTACCGTGACGCTGAAGCATGAGTAATGCTGACACCCTGTTCCTGAAGTGGGATTGCGATGCCGCTCGAAGTTGCAGATACTTCAGAGCATAATCAGGGCTTTGGTAATGGGGTAATCGCCGCTGTCGTGCAGCCGTTGAAGTCCAACGGCTGCACCGGCTTCGAGGCCGTACCAGCTCCGGAGGCAGAATGGATAGCGATCCCGCAAGCAGGGCGGTGCATAAGCACACCAACGGATGGATGACGGTGCTGGCACTGTGCCTGTTGGCGGTCGGTTTGCTTGCCTGCCTGTATGTCTTGATAGGGTTTCCGGCGGAAGCGCAGGTTACCGGGTCCACTGATTCCATCACCACGCCGGCTCCCCAGCCCGTGCGGCGCCAACCGCTTTATGCCGCCCAGGCCGCGGCTCAGAGTCCGGTGGTTGCCGCACCGCGCTCCGAGGCCGCCCCCGGTGAACTTACGTCCGGGATTCAGACCGAGCTGAATACGGTCCACGACCAACTACGCCAGTCGCAGGAAAACCTGGAGCGGGCAGCCCAGGCGCAGCGCAGGATCCGCACTGCGTCGGCGCTTTTTCTAGCTGTTTTTGCAGTGATTGCCGCCCTGATCGTGATCCAGGTGTACCTCCAGGCGCGAGCCTGGGACCGCGATGCGGCCCGTTCTCTGTCCGAAGTTGAATCGGTGGCCGCGCAGCTCGATGTTCTGCGGGACGCCCGCGCGGAAGCGCGCAGTGTTTTGCCCGGATTGTTGCAGGAAGTGGGCGAGCAGCCCCTGGGTTTTCAGGAGGAAGGCAGCGCCTTTGCTCCCCGCGCGCTGGCTATCATCGATGATATCGACCATCTGGCGTATGTCGGCCATGGCAGGCTTGCATTCCATGATCTGCCCGCCGAGCCCGAGGCTGCCGTCTACCTCAATGGCCTGCTCCTGTCCGCCGTTTCCCATTTGTCGCGTTCCGACGCGTGGACAGCCTTTGCCCGCCTGGACCAGTTTTTCTCCCAATTGGCGCGCTTCCCACAAGCAGTGGAGCGGCGGCGCATCGCGCAGGCCTATTCCTACCGGGCACTGGCCGCCTACCAGGTATTGGAGGCGCAGGACAAGGAGCCGTCCTGGCTGCGAAAAGGGGAGCGGGCGCAGTCCGAGTCCTTGTCCAAACAGGCCTTTGCCGACGTTGCCCACGCTGCTTCGATTGATCCCGACTGGCGGCACACGGCCTTCGTCGAAGCCTTGCTCTGCAGCCGCTTCTATATCGGCGAGGACGCCGTCGACAACGGCTCACGCAGCGATCTCTTTGTCCGTGGTCTGCGCCGCGCGGTCAGTCTCTATAAGAGCTTGATCGAAGAGAGGGCCTACCGTGGACCGGCCCGGCGAAATCTGGTGCGCTGCCTCAAACGGATCGCGGAACAGACTGGGGAAAAGAGCGATTTCTCTGATTTTGGCTACGCATTGAACGCCTTTCCCACCGACGAAGAACTGGCCGATGAGGCCTTGGCGGCCCGCCAGCCCTCGTCTCAGGATCGATTCCTTTGGCAATGGCTACTGGGGGACGAGGAGTTGTTCAGCAATGTCGAACGGCTCAACCTGGCCGAGTACCGCGCCTTCTGGATTCGCATGCTGGATACCAAAGTCCATCTCCGCAACTGGCGAGCGGATCTGGCAGAGCTCCAGCGGTCCAGGCCGGAAATGAAGGATTGGAGTGTCCAGTTACTTCAATCCGACCCGCCTATTTCCTTATCCAATGCCATTTCCCGCCGCCAGGAGCGATTTGACAGCCCGGCTTCGGGAGCCTGAAACTGCCAGACGTAACCCGAAGGTTACTAGCCGATCTGCTGGCAATTCGACCCTCTCCTTTCGTATCATGAGTCTGTGCCTGTCGTGCTCCTAGGCGAGCGACGACGAGCAGATAAAGGAGACCCCCCATGCCTACGAAAAGTGCAGAAGCGCCCAACGGGACCGCCAAGCGCCGCAAACCGGCGGCCAAAAAGCAGACGACGATCGCCCCTTCGAGGGAGGAAATCGCTCGTTTGGCAGAGAAGTTCTGGGCAGAGCGTGGCCGGCCTGAAGGTTCGCCCGAACAGGACTGGCTGCGCGCAGAAGAAGAACTGAAAACCGCTTCCTAGTGTGAGGGAAGGCAAGGTCCTTCCCCGATTTTCCAAGTCCTCGCGTCACCTCCGCAGCAGTAATGCTCCGCCGCAACGATGTGCCAGGACAGGCCGGAAAGAAAGCTCGGTGAGCAGGTAGTAGTCACGCCCTGACTGCCGCTCTTGCCAGCCCCAAACAAGCAAGAACGACCAATCAGTGCCGACGGTACACGCTTCCCGGCGCTCCCGTATTTTTCTGTCCGCTCGCGCCAAACAACTGGTGCGGTTAGGCCCGCGTGAACACCAGGTTTTGTATCAGGGCACGGCTTCAGTCAAGCCTCAACGGCTTTAGAATATCCCCGCGCTTTTACGCCCGCGGGATCTTGCTGAAGGCGCACAGGCAGTCTTGTGCGCAGTGCAATTGCGCTTTCTCAGGCGATGACCCTTTCGGCTAAATCGCTGGAAAAACAAGCAGATACGATGAACTTTTGAGGTGGCAGGGGTACCACCCCTCCCCAATCCGGTCACACTTCGGTGATCTTGAGTCCTGGTCCATTTGGGCGATACTTGAGGCCAGGGAAAAGCCGACTGTTTTGCTCTCCCGTTGTGCTGCTTTGCAATTTTTTCTGCCGCGTCTTGTTGACCATGAAAAACGAAGTGCTTGACATCCTAATCCTAGGCCTGCTCGTGGTGCTGTTTGCCTCGATCTATCGCAAACGCGCCAGCGCACGTTTGCGCTGCTGGGTCATTGGTTGGATCCTGGTCCTGGTGCACTTCGCCGCCCTCCTGGTATCGCCAACCTCAACTCCCGGGCAGGCAGTGGACGATTGCCTGAGTGTCAGCGCTCTGCTTCTCTCCGGGCTGTGCTTCCTCTTTTCCGCTTCGGCTATATTCGGGTCCCCTTTGGCAAGCGCTCTGGTTGCCTTCGGCATCGGTGTTCCGGCGCTCTTCTACACCAACTACCTCATCTTCGGGGGCGCCCATCAGTGGCCCTTGTATATCGCGGCGGTGATCGGCGCCACTGCCGGTGTGGTTATGGCATGGCGATTGTGCCGCGGTCGCAGCAAAGTTTGGGCGGTCGTCACCCTGGCTTTTTCCGTGGGCGGTCTCTGGACCCTCCTCTCCATCGCCCAGCAGCAGCCGGATCGCGGCATCCTGGCCCTGCTCTCTGAAATTTTCCTTACCTTCGCCGCCCTCTACTGGTTCGACTTCCGCCGCAAATCGACCGGCGTGCTGACCGCCATCCTCGGTCTGGTGGCGTGGGCTGCGGTCTTCCCCGTCGGGCTCATTTGCGATTTCCTTGTCCACGCCGGGCAGATTCCGCCCGAGTTGTGGAATGTGCCCAAGTATTTTGTTGCCTTCGGCATGATCATGACCCTGCTCGAAGACGAGTTCCTGGCGGTCGGGCGCGCCACCGAGCACTATCGTCTGCTCTTCGCCTCTAACCCCCACCCCATGTGGGTCCATGATCCGGAAACCCTGCGCATCCTTGAGGTCAACGATGCGGCAGTCGATCACTACGGCTACTCGCGGGAAGAGTTCGTTTGCATGACCGTGTCCGAGCTGCGGCCCACAGAAGACGTGGGCGAGATTCTGCGTGAAAGTTTGGCCACCAATTCCACCAAGCTCACCGGTCCCTGGCGCCACCGGCGCAAAGACGGCTCCTACATTCAGGTGGACATGGCCTCACACTGCATCGACTACCAGGGCCGCAAATGCAGCTTTGTGCTGGTGCAGGACGTCACCGACCGGCAGCTACTGCATGAGCAGCTGGTTCACCAGGCGCACCACGATCTCCTCACCGGGCTGCCCAATCGCCTGTTGCTGGAAGATCGCATGCAGCAGAGCCTGGCCCAGGCGGCCCGCTACGGACAACAAGCCGCGGTGTTGTGCCTGGACCTTGATCGTTTTAAGCACATCAACGACAACTTAGGTCATGCCGCCGGCGATCTTTGCCTGCAGCATGTGGTCAAGCGCATCTCCGTCCGCTTACGGGCCGTTGATACCTTCGCCCGCACCGGGGGAGATGAGTTCGTCATCATTCTGGGAGAACTGGCCAGCAAGAACAGCGCCGTCATGGTCGCTCGCAGCATCCTCGAGAGTGTCAATCAGCCCATCGAGGTCGACGACTATTCATTCGATATCTCTGCCTCGATTGGCATTGCCATCTATCCCGACGACGGATCTGATCCGGCGCAGCTTCGGCGTTTTGCCGATGCCGCGATGTATCGCGCCAAGCAGTCGGGTGGCGGACAATATCTTCTGGTTTCCGCCCACCGCAGTGGGTCTGTCGACGAGGTAACGGAGGTGGAACGGTTCCTGCGCAGTGCGATCAAATCGGATGGGCTAGAGCTCTTTTATCAACCGCAATACTCCATGTCCGGTAACCTCTGCAGCCTGGAGGCGCTGCTACGTCTCAACCACCCGCTGCTGGGCGCCGTTCCGGCCGATCGTTTCCTGCCCATCGCGGAAGAGTGCGGCCTTATTGTTCCCTTAGGCAACTGGATTCTGGATGAGGTGTGCCGCCAGAGCATCGAGTGGCAAAGCCGTGGGCTCACGCCCTTGCGCATATCTTTTAGCGTTTCGCCGCTACAGTTCCTGCACTCCGACTTTTCTCTTCGCGTGCTGAACGCGGTGGCCCAGTTTGGGCTCGATCCCAAACTGCTCGAGCTGATCGTCACCGAGAGCACGGTGATGCGCAACCGCCCAGAGGTCGCTTCCCAGATGCGCAGTCTGGCCTCGCTTGGCGTCCACCTTTCCGTGGCCGACTTCGGCAGCAGCTATTCCTGTCTGAGCCACCTGCACCAACTTCCCGTGAGCACGCTCAAGATCGACTGCTCTTTTGTCGAGCGCATCTCCGATCCCAACGGGACGTATACCATCGTGCAAGCCATCATTGCCTTAGCTCACAGTCTTGGCTTTAAGGTGGTCGGTGAAGGAGTGGACCGTCCCGATCAGATGGAATGCCTGCGCGCCCTGGGCTGTGACTATTTGCAGGGTCAGCTCATGGCCCCGGCCCTGTCGGCAGCGGGGATTCCCAAGTATCTCTCGTCGCTTACGGCCCCGGTCGCGAGACATTCGCGGCGTTGACGTTGCCGTGGAGACAGGCTTGGCGTGAGGGCGAAAACTACGGCGCGGTAATGACCCCGCAAGCGATTCTTCCGCCCGCATTCCCCGTCGGATCGGTCACCATATCGTCCGCTTTCTCGTGAATGATGAACGCCGTCCCCCCGTTGGCGAAGACGGAATTCGGCGCGTTTTTCTTGAGCGAAATGCTCTGCGTAAGCAGAGTGACATGGTCGGTACCGTCGGCCATGACTTCCAGATTGGCAGGCATATCCCCGGCGTGTGCGCCTTTTGGATTCTTGGTCCCATGCTCCTTGTTATCGGGATTGAAATGGGCTCCTGCAGATTTGAAATCCGGTGCATCGCACTTCGCATTGACATGCACATGGATGGCATGTTCGCCTTCGGGAAGATTCATCAGGTTCAGTTTGATCTTGACGCCGTTTCCGGCAGGTGTCAGCAGGGCTGTTCCCGCATCCTGCCCCTGGCTGGTCTTGAAGTTCACCTCCAGACCCTTGTCTCTCCCCAGCGCTGCCGTCGCCGACAGTGCTAACACAACCGGTAGTGCAGGGATGCACACTCTGGCCAATCTGCTCATTTTGTTCCTCGCCTTTTGCAGTCAGTCTCGGACACACGCTAGCATAACTGATTCGCCGCCCAGGAGAACGGGGTGGCGCGATTATGCAACCGTCACAGATTCCTCTTGGAAACCCTTAAATGGCCTGTTATCAAGGTAATGCATAGCAAGTGTTATGTACGCCTGACGGCTCCGAACCTAGAGTGATAACAACACTGAGAGTAGGCATTGGCATGGTTCCTCGCATTTTGATCATCGATGATGAAGCCGACATTCGGGAAGTGACCGCGCTCAGCCTGGAAACGGTTGCCGGCTGGCAGGTCATCATGGCCCCTTCTGGAGCGCAAGGGATTCGTCGTGCGTCCCTTGAACAACCCGATGCCATTCTGCTCGATGTGATGATGCCCGACATCGACGGTCCTACCACGTATCAGATCCTGAAGCAGAACGGAAATACCGCTCACATTCCCGTGCTTCTGCTCACGGCGAAGGTGCAGGGTCAGGATCGGCGCAAGCTCGACGAATTGGGCGCGGCGGCCATCCTCTCCAAACCCTTCGACCCCTTGACCCTGGCCGACCAGATCTCAGAGATCCTGGGATGGGAACGGGACGGTGCCAACAGGGCCGGAGCCGTATCGCTTGCCGGCGACTAAGCATCCCCCGCAAATTCCGCTCCGCCATGGGTTAAGAGGCTTGCGACAAGACGTTGCCCTCGGTAGATATCGCAGCGAGGCAGTCCCGCAGGGACGGAACAGCCTGTAGCCCGGCACGGCAGTGCCGGGTAGGATAAGGTTCATGAGTCGAGTCCCGAAGGGACGGCACAAATGCTCTTTTTCCGCAGCCTGTTTAGCCCTGGTGGCCGCTTCTCAAGCGGTTTGCGACTTTTCCCATCGTTGTCACAATCCACCCCCAACGACGACTAAGTAGTCGGCCTCGGCTTGACTGCCAGGAATACTGGCGGCAACGGATTGCCATTGATATCCGTCAGCTTGGGGTTGATCTGTTTGGTATCGAGCAGAGTCGTTGTGTCGATCACGTGCAGCTGATTATCGCCGCTCGTGCCGGCAAAAAAGATGGTGTTATCCGGAGAGAAGATTCCCGCCACCGGCGCCAGCGCATTGCCGCTCAGCGTCACGCTGCTCAGCGTTCCCAGCGCCCCTGCCTGCGTAGAAGGCTTGTACACCGGCAACAGCGCACCCCCCGCGGGCGGGGTGGTGGCGGTGGTCCCATAGGTAATGAAGGCCTCGAGCGAGTTGGTGGCAGCGACCACCTCGTTGATGTTGGTAAGGCCATAGGCCGCCAGCGAAGTCTGGTTCACCACCGGAGGAGGATTGAAGGTGATACCGGTCGTTTGCCCGTTCGCGTCTGAGGGGCAGGAATTGATAGGTACGGTGATTGAGAGGTCGGTGAGCACTGCCGGATTGGCGGAAGCACCGATGATGTGTTTCCCATCCGTTGTCGAAGCCACGTGATCGGAGAGCGCCGCGACCGTGGCGGCCTCGGGATAATTCACCACCGGCTTGACCGCAGTATCGGGGCACTCCCCATACGCCGAGGTAGTTGTGCCCGACAGAAAGACCGCCGCCGCGGGAATGGTCACCGCGAGATCGGGGGAGCAAAACATGTTGTACGTGTTATTGGGGTTGGCCGTGGTGTTGGGCGGATAGGTTGTCGGGTCGGTAGGGATGGGGCTGGTGGTGTTGGTTGCCGGACAAATGCCGGTGGTCGGCGTGGCCTGGTTTCCGGGCAGCGGCTCGACCGACCACCCGGTGAAGCTGTTATGGATATAAAGCACACCGTTGCCCACCGCATAGACCGTCTGCCCATCGGGGCTGAAGGTTGCTTTCTGGGCTACGCCGGCAAACGAAGTATACGATCCGTTCGACGGTGTGTAGAGATAGAGAACCTGGCGCAACTGGTCATTGACCAGTACCGCGGAGTTCGTGGGCGAAGCCGCCAGCACTATCCCGGGTACATTCGCCGTCTCCGAAGCCAAGCTGTTGGTGGCCGCCGTATAGGTCATCAACTCGTGATAGCTGCCGAAATAAAGCGTCGTCCCGGTCGGATCGAGAACCATGGAGTTAGGCGAATAAGGCAGCTTGATGGGATTGCCGATAGTCCCGGTCGAAAGATCGATCGGCACGAAATAAGGCGAGCCGGGGCTCGCGGTCCAGATGTAATTGCTGTTCTTGCCCGGGGATGCGATCTGCACGAAATTGCTGATCGCCGGCACCCCTGTCCCCAAGGTTCCCATTTCATTGATCGGAGCCGGATTACAAGTGGTGGGCTGGCAGATCGCCGTGATGGCCGAGTTGGAAGGAAACGAAGCCGTGACTCCGCCAGTAGAACTCACCGCAATGCTGCCCGGGTTTGTCGATATATAAGTGAGCGCCAACCCGTTAATGACGTTGCTATTCGTGTCCGTCACCGTCGCCGTCAGGGCCAGGGGAGTGTTGAGCGTTACGCTGGCGCTGGTCGCGCCGGTCGAGGCCACGCTGAGCGCAATCTTGGCCGGAGGGCAGGTATAGAAGTAGCCGGCGTTGCTGCTGGTCTGGGCAATGGTGCCGGTGATCAACGTAGAACCAGGGGCCTGTGCGGTCGCCACACCGTTCTGATCGATGGTGACCACTCCGGCGCTGGTCGCCGCATACGTAAGATGGCCGATCGAATTCGAGCACTCGGGAATGGTGGTCGAGCCCGGTTCGCACAAAAGAACCTGCCCCCCGGCGGCCACCGTCGAGCTGGGGCATGAACCCGTTGTTCCGGTGGACGTGCAATACGCCTTGGCGTCGAGCTGGGACGTCTGACCCTGAGAAAGACATACAGGCGCGCCTGAGCTGTTGGTCGGGCCCACCAGTTGCAGGCTGGTGATCGGAGGGTGGGAATACACCGCCACCTGGTTACTGGTGAACCCTGCCGCGCTGGCCGTCATGTACGCCACGCCCGTCTTGTTGGTGGGAAGGCAGGTGGTGTACGCCGCGACGGCGGGGGTGTGCAGATTCCAGGTGCCGCCGCAGACCGCCCCCGTGGGTGAAACGTCCGCGATGGTGCGATCGCTGGTGCCGTAGGTATAGGTGCTGATCGGGGCCGAACCGCCGATGCAATTTTGTGCCGTCGGCGCCTGCAGTTGCGAGGTTTGCGAGAAGGCAACCGAAAGCCCCGTGGTCTGCGGCTGAAGCGAGATAGAGACTGGCTGGCTCTTCAGATATCCGTACCCGGAGCCATTGCAATAATTGGAGTTTTTGTTAGCACAGCCCTGGAGAGAAAGACCTACCGGAATGGTAAGAAGTAGCAAAACTACAAAAGTCAAAAACCGCTGCATGAAACCTCCCCGCCGGGGTGTTGCCGTCCCCGGCGGTTATCCAATTGCCTATTGCCTATTGCCAAACCGTCCCGCATGCCAGCTCTGCTCCAGCCGGATTCTCCAGGTTTTGTTGGAGCGTGAGGGCATCCCGTCCAATCACTGGCGTCTGAACATGTGCCCAATGCGCGTGCAGAGTTGTGCGTGGTCAACGTCCTAAGTGTAGAAGGGACTGGTCCACGAGGCAACAGGTCCCGCGTCGCGGAACTCACTGGCCGTGCGGCGGCATGTACTGTTCGAACCACTGGAGCGCGCGCGCCAGCACATCCCGGCGGTGGGCCGCGGAGTTGAAATGATGACCCTCGTCCGGGTAGACCACTAGCTGCGTGGGGACGTGTTGGGCACGCAGCGCATGCCAGAATTCGAAAGACTGTGGTGCCGGGCACTCTCCGTCGCGGTCGCCCACCACCACCAAGGTAGGGGTCTTGACGTTACGGATGAAATCGATCGCCGAGCTCTTGGCGTAGACCGCCGGGTCGTCATAAACAGACGCGCCGAAAAAGGGTGTCATCCATTGGTCGATGGAGTTTTCCCCGTAGTAGCTCTGCCAGTTGGAGATGCCGGCCCCGGCAACCGCCGCATGAAAGCGCTGCGTCTGGGTTACGGCGAACATGGTCATGAAGCCGCCATAGCTCCACCCGGTGATCCCGATCCGTTGTTGGTCGATAGGAAACTTCGCGCTCACCGCATCCACTCCGGCCAGGATGTCGCGCAGATCGCCGTAACCGAAATCCTTACGATTGGCTTGGGTGAAGGCTTCTCCTTCCCCATAACTCCCGCGGGGGTTAGGCATCAATACGAAGTAATCCAGCGCCGAGAAGGCGATGGAGTTGTAGCCCAGATCCGGCCAGCGAGGCTGCACCTCGCTCGAGGGGCCGCCATGCACGCTGACAATGAGCGGATACTTCTTCCCCGAGTCGTAATGTGCCGGGTAGAGCAGCCAACCTTGTACCGGGAAGGCATCGCTGGTCCATTGAATCGATTCCGGCTTACCCCACACCGGCTTGAGTGCCTCGTTTACTTGCGTGAAAGGACGCGCGGTCGACCCTAAGCGTCCCAAGTAAACCTCCGGAGCTTTTTGAAAGGAACTGCTGATGAACGCCACCGATCCCTGGCCTACAGACAGGCTCTGTTCCAGCCGTCCATCGCCCACTGAGGCGGGAATACTGGGATAGCTGGCCGTGGTCTTCCCGCTTTCAGGATCGATGATCCCGATCTCTACCTCTCCCGACTTGACCCAGGAAACCAACAACTGGGGTTGCGTAAGCCAATCGATCCAGGCGGCGGTTTTGTCCGCATCCGGGGTGACGTCTTTCGCCTCACCCCCACGGGCAGGCATCAGGAAGATGTCCCCGCCCGTCGCTCCCTGGTCGCTCATCAGCCCGCCGATAAAGGCAATCTGTCGTCCGTCCGGCGACCAGCGGGGCACCGCGATCTGCAGCCCATGCAGCGGACCGGGGGTATGTTCGGGGTCAAGGATGGCCAGCGGCTGGCCGCCAGCCAGCGATTGGGTATAGAGCTGTGCTACCCACCAGTTGTTTTCCCCCGGTGGGGGAGCGGCAATGTAGGCAATCCGCCGCGAGTCCGGGGCCCAGTCGTATTCATACACATGCAGGCTCGCCGGGGTTACCTGGCGAAAGTCTCCGGAAGCGGTTTCGATGGTCGCCACCCGTTGAATTTCGAGCCCCTCGACGCCGATCACCCCCGCCGGCGGCTTCATGGGCGCAAGCGCCCCTGCGGGACGGCTGGCGCCCTCGATGTATAGACAGGCTATGTACAGGCCATCCGGAGAAAAAGCCAGGGTAGTGACTCCGCCGTGCAGATGGGTCAGCCGCCGGATGGACGGACTGGCGGCTGCCGGGGCGGCCAAGTAGATGTCGGATTGGTCGTTGGCGGCGGCGGGCGCATGGCAGTCTGAAGAAAAGGCCAGCCCTTTGCTGTCCGGCGACCAGGCCAGGCTGTCCTCTGTGCATGGCCCTCCGGTTCCGGCAGTCAGGCGGTGGGCACGGGAAGGATCGCCGGTCGGCGCAATTTCGATCTCCGTTCCTGTTTCCCCATCGACCACCCAGGCAATTGTCTGTCCGTCGGGCGATAAAGCAGCCTGGTGGATGACCCGTGTCTTCTCCAGCTCGCCGAGGATGTTCGCGATCCGGGGATCAAGCGGCGCAGACGTTCCGAATGCGGTGAGAGAAATGGTAAATAGCAGTCCAGAAAAGGCGAAGGCACGAGAAGACATTTGGGACGGATGCTAGCATAACCCCCGCTAACCCACTCCTCCCACAAGCCGACGCGTGAAGGGTGCCCCACATCCCCGATTTCCCGTGGAGTTTCGTGGTTTCCTCTTCGCCGGGCACCCGGGCAGTGGTTATCGCGCAAAAAGAGCGTTTCTTCTCGGGAGGGCGCACGCTCGGTTCTGTCCAGAGCTGCGTACAGGGCATCTCGCTCGTTTTTCGCGAGATGTGGGGCTCCACAGCTCCTACCCCCAGACTCTCCACCGCCAACCCGAAGCCCACTAGCACCCAGAACGCCCCCCAATATTGACGCCAGCCATCACCCTTGATATCTTAAGAAGGTTCCGCATTAGCCAGTAAAGTGCGTGCTTGAACGATGTGCTGTGGAGTTCTGCAGCAAGGCGCACTCGAGACTGGCGGCAAGAATTGCGACCCACTCATCAGGGTCCCTTCAAAACGCTCGCGTGATGCAGGGGAACAATCGCATCGGCCATTGCGACACCTTCCACCTGGGAAGGCTATGCGGGCCGGAACTTCGAAACGGAACTGGCTTCTTTTCTGGTGCCCGGTTTTCCGGCACGAGGCTCAACGGCGCGTGAGCGCAATAGCCTTAGCGGAATCCAGAGAAAAACGCGCGGCCACCGTCGATGTTCTCGTCTTTGGTTGGTAAACAGGGGAGAAGCAGCAGCCGCTGGCTTCGTGCACCGATCCAGCGCCAGATTTAGGCGCTATCCCGGTGATGTGCGGCGCAGGGATGTTTGCGGGATTTTTAAGGAGTAAGGTTTGCCTACATTCAGTCAGCTCGTGAGAAAAGGCCGCATTGCGGCGCGCTATAAGACCGCTTCGCCGGCACTGCAAGGGTCGCCCCAGCGGCGCGGCGTTTGCACCCGCGTCTACACGCAGACGCCCAAGAAGCCGAACTCCGCGCTGCGCAAGGTGGCTCGTGTACGGCTGACCAATGGGGTCGAAGTCACCACCTACATCCCCGGCATCGGCCACAACCTGCAGGAGCACTCGATCGTGCTCATCCGCGGCGGTCGTGTCAAGGATCTGCCCGGCGTTCGTTACCACGTAGTCCGCGGCACGCTTGATTCCGTCGGTGTGGCCAACCGCAAACAGAGCCGTTCGAAGTATGGCGCCAAGCGTCCCAAGAGCGGGGCGAAGTAGAAAGGTTTTATGCCGAGAAAAGGACATATCGCCAAACGCGAAGTAGCCGCCGACCCCGTTTACAACTCATCCCTGGTGACGAAATTCGTCAACTCGATGATGTGGGATGGCAAGAAATCGACTGCCCAAGGCATCTTCTATCAGGCCATGACCAACCTGGAGCAAAAGGGTGGCGACGAGGCTTTGAAGCTGTTCAAGAAAGCAGTCGAGAACTGCAAGCCGCTGCTCGAAGTCAAGACCCGTCGCGTGGGCGGTGCCAACTACCAGGTGCCGATCGAAGTCAACCCCGAGCGGCGCACCTCGCTCGCCATCCGCTGGCTGGTTACCTACGGCCGGGCGCGCGGCGAAAAAGGCATGATCGATAAATTGACCAGCGAATTGCTGGATGCGGCCAATGGCCGCGGCGCAGCCATGAAGAAGAAGGAAGACGTCCACCGCATGGCTGAAGCGAACAAGGCGTTTGCCCACTACCGCTGGTAGTCGGCAGGCGTTTGACCAGGGAAGAAAGAAGAATCGCGAGTCTAACGTCTCGCGCGAGAGTGAGAGAATACCGTGCCTCGTCAAGTACCACTGGAGCGTTGCCGGAACATCGGAATCATGGCGCACATCGACGCCGGAAAGACCACAACGACGGAGCGCATTTTGTTTTACACCGGCATCACCCACCGCATCGGCGAAGTGCATGAAGGCACCGCGACGATGGACTGGATGGAGCAGGAGCAGGAGCGCGGCATCACCATTACTTCTGCCGCTACCACCTGCACCTGGCGTGATATCCGGATCAATATTATTGACACCCCGGGCCACGTGGACTTTACCGCGGAGGTCGAGCGCAGCCTGCGGGTGCTCGACGGCGCAGTTGCCGTCTTTGACGCCGTGCACGGCGTCGAGCCGCAATCGGAGACCGTTTGGCGGCAGGCCGACAAGTACGGCGTGCCCCGCATTTGCTTCATCAACAAGATGGACAAGATGGGCGCCGATTTTGAGCACGCCATCGACACCATCCGCAAGCGGCTGAATGCGCGCCCGGTCGCCATTCAAATCCCCATTGGCCAGGAAGCAGGCTTCAAGGGCGTAATCGATCTGATCGAGATGCGCGCCATTCTGTGGCACGACGAGACCATGGGAGCCAAGTACGACGTCGAGGAAATTCCCGCCAACCTGCTCAAGAAGGCGGAAGCCTTTCGCATGCAGCTGGTCGAGTCGGTGGCTGAAAATGACGACGAGATGCTGCACAAATTTCTAGAGGGAGAGACGCCCACCGCGGCCGAGCTGCGCAAAGCGCTGCGCGGGGCGGTCATTGGCATGAAGCTCTTTCCCGTGCTATGTGGTAGTTCGTTTAAGAACAAGGGTGTGCAGACACTGCTCGACGCAGTGGTTGAGTACCTGCCCAGCCCGCTCGATGTCCCGCCTATCGAGGGCCACAATCCGGACAACATGGAAGAAGTCATCTACCGCCATGCTGACGACAAGGAGCCGCTGACCGCGCTGGGATTCAAGATCATGACCGATCCCTTTGTCGGCCAGCTGATCTTCGTGCGCCTCTACTCTGGCCACTTGAAGACCGGCGACACGGTGCTCAATCCGCGTACCGGCAAGAGCGAGCGCATCGGGCGCCTGCTCAAGATGCATGCCAACAAGCGGGAAGAGATTGTTGAGATCTATGCCGGCGACATTTGCGCCTGCGTGGGCTTGAAGAATCTGGTCACGGGCGACACCATTTGCACCGACAAGGCTCCGATCGTTCTCGAGTCTATCGACTTCCCGGCGCCGGTTATCCACGTTGCCGTGGAGCCGAAAACCAAGGCCGATCAGGAAAAGATGGGCATGGCCCTGGCCAAGCTGGCGCAGGAAGATCCGACCTTCAAGGTGCACACCGATCCTGATTCCGGTCAGACCATCATCAGCGGCATGGGCGAGTTGCATTTGGAAATCATCGTCGACCGCATGATGCGCGAGTACAAAGTCGAAGCCAACGTGGGCAAACCCCAGGTAGCCTATCGCGAGACCATCCGCAAGCACGCGGAGGCGGAAGGCAAGTACATCCGACAGACCGGTGGTTCAGGTAACTATGGCCACGTGAAGATCCGGGTCGAGCCGAATGAGGCGGGCAAGGGCTTCGAGTTTGTCAACGACATCAAAGGCGGCGTGGTGCCCAAGGAATACATCAAGCCGACAGAGCAGGGCATTCGCGAAGCGTTGCAGGGCGGCGTGCTGGCTGGCTACGAAATCGTCGACGTGAAAGCGACCTTGTTTGACGGCAGCTATCACGATGTCGATTCCAATGAAATGGCTTTCAAGATTGCCGGTTCTATGGCCTTCAAGGAGGCGGCTCGCAAAGCGACGCCCGTGCTGTTGGAGCCTGTGATGTCGGTCGAAGTCGTGGTTCCTGAGGAGTACATGGGGACCATCATCGGCGATTTGAACTCCCGCCGCGGTCGCATTGAAGGCATGGAGCACCGTGCAGGATCGCAGGTCATCAAGGCCAATGTGCCTTTGAGCGAAATGTTTGGCTATGCCACCCACATGCGCTCTTCGACCCAGGGCCGGGCCAACTACTCGATGCACTTTAACCGTTACGAGGAAGCGCCACGATCGGTCTCGGAAGAGATTATCGGCCGCAACCAGGGCAAGTAAGCACGCCCAAAATTTATAGAAGTTTTTGACCTAAGCAGGAGAGAGGGACGAAATGGCGAAGGAGAAGTTTGACCGGTCCAAGCCGCATGTGAACGTAGGCACGATTGGACACATTGATCACGGCAAGACGACGCTGACGGCGGCGATTACTAAGGTGCTGTCGAAGCACAATCCGAAGATTCAGTTTCGTTCGTTTGACTCGATTGACAACGCGCCTGAGGAGCGGGAGCGCGGCATCACCATCGCCACCGCGCACGTGGAATACGAGACAGCGAATCGTCACTATGCCCACGTCGATTGCCCTGGCCACGCCGACTACATCAAGAACATGATCACCGGCGCGGCGCAGATGGACGGAGCGATCCTGGTAGTGGCGGCGACCGACGGTCCCATGCCCCAAACCAAGGAGCACGTGCTGTTGGCCCGCCAGGTAGGCGTGCCCTACATTGTGGTGTTCCTGAATAAATGTGACGCGGTCGAAGACGAAGAGCTGACGGACCTGGTGGAGATGGAAGTCCGCGAGCTCTTGTCGAAGTACAACTTCCCCGGGGACGATGTGCCGGTGATTCGCGGCTCGGCTTTGGGTGGGTTGAACGGCGAAGCGCAGTGGGAAGCCAAGATCGACGAGCTGATGGATGCGGTCGACAAGAACGTGCCCCTGCCGGCGCGTGCCATTGACCAGCCGTTCCTGATGCCGATTGAAGACATTTTCTCCATTTCCGGCCGTGGCACGGTGGTGACGGGCAGGATCGAGCGGGGCAAGATCAAGGTGGGCGAGGAAGCGGAGATTGTTGGCTTCCGTGAGACCCGCAAGACGGTCGTGACCGGCGTCGAAATGTTCAAGAAGCAATTGGATGAAGGTCTGGCGGGGGACAATGCCGGGCTGCTGTTGCGCGGTATTGCCAAGGAAGACGTGGAGCGCGGCATGGTGTTGGCCAAGCCGGGTTCGATCACCCCGCACACCAAGTTCAAGGGCGAGATTTACGTACTGAGCAAGGAAGAGGGTGGCCGTCACACCCCGTTCTTCAATGGCTACCGGCCGCAGTTTTACTTCCGCACCACCGACGTGACCGGCACGGCGAAGCTGCCGGAAGGCACGGAGATGGTGATGCCGGGTGACAACGTGTCGCTTGAAATTGAGCTGCACACCCCGGTGGCGATGGAAAAGGGTCTGCGCTTTGCCATCCGCGAAGGCGGCCGCACGGTCGGCGCCGGCACCATTACCGAGATCATCAAGTAAGCGACGGGAAGCAGGATTGAAATGGTAGGACAGAGAATTCGCATTCGCCTTAAGGCGTACGACTATCGGGTACTGGATACCTCGACCGGCGAGATCGTTGAGACGGCCAAGCGTACCGGTGCCCAGGTCGCGGGTCCCATTCCGTTGCCTACGGTGAAGAACAAGTACTGCGTGTTGCGTTCTCCGCACGTTGACAAGAAATCGCGCGAGGCTTTTGAGATCCGTACGCACAAGCGGCTGATCGACATTCTGGAGCCCACGCAGCAGACCATCGATGCGTTGATGAAGCTCGATCTTCCAGCCGGCGTCGATGTAGAAATTAAGGCGTTCGAGAAGTAAGGAGAGCAAGATGTCGGTCACGGGAATTCTGGGCAAGAAAATTGGGATGACGCAGCTGTTCGATGATCGCGGGGAAGTTCACCCGATCACCGTGCTGCAGGCCGGTCCCTGCGTGGTGACCCAGCTGAAAACGCTGGCCGGCGACGGCTATGTTGCGGCGCAGATCGGCCTGATCGAGTTCGTTAAGGGCAGCAAGGTGAACAAGCCGATGGCTGGCCACTTCGCCAAGAACAACGTACCTCCGGTCAAGCTGATGCGCGAGGTTCCGCTCGAAGCGGCAGCCGAGGGCGAGAACGGCCTCAAGGCGGGCGACAAGGTGCTGGTCGACATTTTCGAAGAAGCCAAGTACGTCGATGTCATCGGCACCAGCAAGGGACGCGGCTTTGCCGGCGTCGTTCGCCGCCATCATTTCGGCGGCGGCCCCAAGGCGCATGGACACATGTTCCAGGTGCAAGGCTCGATCGGTGCTTCGTCGTTCCCGTCGCGCGTGTTTCCCGGGCAGCGTATGCCGGGGCACATGGGAGCGAAGCAGATCACGGTGCGCAATCTACGCATTCGCGGTATTGATCTGGACGAAAACCTGCTTATGGTCGAAGGAGCAATCCCCGGCCCTCGCGATGGCTACGTCATGATCTCGAAGTCCAAGGCGCCGCCGCGTGAGCGTCGTGGCTTTGGCGGCGGCGGCACTGTCGATCCGTTGAAGGCCTCGAAGAAGGCGTCGGGCGCCAAGCCTTCAGGTGGCAAGAAGAAGTAGCTTAGCTCCTGCGGACGGCGCGTTTAGAGGTTGTAGGAAACGCGGTTTTGTATCAGGGCACGACTTTAGTCGGGCCGTAACGGGCGCGAAAATCTGAGGGCTTTAGCCCCTGCGGGACGCTCCCTGGATACGGATTCCGAAGAGGAAAGTTATGGCACACATTGATGTAATCGATCTCGGTGGAGGAGCAACGGTAGGCTCGCTTGAGCTGGCAGACGAGATCTTCTCGCCCGAGCAGATCAACGAGGCGCTGCTCTGGGAAGCAGTGAAGCACTACCGCGCTTCCATGCGGCAAGGCACCGCCGCCACCAAGAACAAGAAGCTGGTCTCCGGCTCTGGCAAAAAGTTGTGGAAGCAGAAGGGAACTGGCCGCGCCCGTGTAGGATCCGTGCGCTCCCCCATCTGGCGCCACGGTGGCACCGTGCACGGACCCCAGCCGCACAGCCACGATTACGCTTTTCCCCGCAAGAAGCTGCTCGGCGCTCTGCGCTCCGCGCTGGCCTCGAAGCTGGCCGACGGCAAGCTCACAGTGGTCGAAAGCCTGGAGCTGAAAGACGCGAAGACCAAGGTCTATCGCACTGCTCTCGACAAGCTGGACGCCAAGCGGACCACCCTGCTGGTAGACAAAGAAGCAGGCAGGACCCTGGTGCTGGGTTCCCGCAATCTCGACCGCGTCGAGCTGATGGAGACCCAGGAAGTCCACCCCTACGATCTGCTCCGCTACGAGCGCGCAATCTTCTCCCGCGCCGCCATCGAGCAACTGCAGGAGTCCTTGAAGAAGACAGTATCCAAGCGCAAGCGCGCGGAGGTGGCCTGATGCCGACTCTTTATAACGTGATCAAGCGCCCCCTCATTACTGAAAAAGGTCTGGGTGCAAAAGAAACCGAGAGCACGCTGGTATTCGATGTGGCTCCCGACGCAACCAAGACCGAAGTCAAGCAGGCAGTCGAAACGCTGTTCAAAGTAAAAGTACACAGCGTGCGTACGGCCAACTTCCTGGGCAAGGAACGCCGCCGCGGTAAGTTCTCCGGCTTTCGCCCCGACTGGAAGAAAGCCTACGTTCGTCTCAAGGCGGGCGAGAAAATGCCCGACTACGTTAACGCGCTGTAAGTGAGCTAAAAAGATGCCGATCAAGACATACAGACCGATCACACCCACACGCCGTTTCCAGACCACTCTGGTCAACGACGACATTACGACGAATCGTCCCTACAAGCCGTTGCTGGCAGTCAAGCAGCGTACGGGCGGCCGCCGTAACTCCGGCGATTTGACCATCCGCCACCATGGCGGTGGCCATAAGCAGAAGCTCCGCCTGATCGACTTCAAGCGTGACAAATTCGGCGTGCCCGGCAAAGTGGCCTCGATCGAGTACGATCCCAACCGCTCGTCGCGCATCGCGCTGGTGAACTACCTCGACGGCGAGAAGCGCTACATCATTCAGCCCGTCGGCCTGAAGGTCGGCCAGACGATCATGAGTGGCCCCGAGGCAGACATCCTGGTCGGCAACGCGTTGCCGCTCAAGAACATTCCTTCCGGCACCACCGTGCACAACGTCGAGCTCCGTCCTGGCAAGGGCGCGCAGATGGTGCGCTCCGCCGGCGCCTCGGCCCAGCTGGTGGCCAAGGAAGGCGATTACGCTCTCTTGAAGCTGCCTTCTGGTGAGACCCGCCGTGTGCTGGTCGCCTGCATGGCGACCGTAGGCCAGGTGGGCAATACCGACCACGAAAACGTAGCCGTCGGGAAGGCGGGACGCAATCGCTGGAAGGGCATTCGCCCCACCAATCGCGGTGTGTCCATGAACCCCGTCGATCACCCGCACGGCGGCGGTGAAGGCAAGACCTCCGGCGGCCGTCACCCGGTTACCCCCTGGGGACAACCGACCCGCGGATACAAGACGCGCAACAACAAGCGGACCGACGCCTTTATCGTCAGCCGCTACAAGAAGTAGGAGCGAAGCATGGCACGTTCGACGAAAAAGGGTCCGTTTATCGACACCCACCTGATGGTGAAGATCGAAGCGATGAATGCCGCGAATGACAAGAAGGTCCTTCGCACCTGGTCGCGCCGGTCGACCATTCATCCTGACATGGTGGGGCACACCATCGCGGTGCACAACGGCAGAAAGTTTATTCCCGTCTACGTGACGGAGAACATGGTCGGGCACAAGCTGGGCGAATTTTCCGCCACGCGGACGTTCAAGGGGCACTCGGCGAAAGCAGCCGAGTCGTCGGCCAAGCCCCGCTAAGCGAATTTAAGGGAAGAAACCAATGCAACTGGAAACACAGGAATTCCGGGCCGAAGCAAAGTTTCAGCGGGTATCGCCGCAGAAGGCTCGCCTGGTGCTCGAACTGATCAAGGGGCGTCGCGTGGCCGAAGCGCTGGATACGGTGGCCTTCACCAAGAAGGGCGTTGCGCCGCTGGTTGAGAAAGTGCTGCGCGCAGCCATTCAGAACGCTAACTACCTCTCCCAGGAGCGGGACCTCGACGTGGATGTGGATAACCTCTACGTCAAGACTGCTCTGGCCAACGAGGGACCGCGCATGAAGCGCATTCGTCCCGCGCCGATGGGGCGGGCCTTCCGCTATCAGCGCAGGATGGCGCACATCGTCATCTCGGTAGCTGAGCGCAAGCGGGCTGCACTAGCCGAAACCGTGGATGGAGAAACCGCGGCGCCGAAAAAGCGCATGCTGAAGAAATCTGCCGCCAAGAAGACGGTAGCCAAGAAGAGCGCAGCAAAAAACTGGAAGAAGAAGGCCGCGAAGTAGGTTCGAGGAAATTATGGGACAAAAAGTTCATCCTTACGGCTTTCGACTGGGCGTCAACAAGCCATGGCGGTCACGCTGGTTCGTCGAGCGCGACTACGACAAGTTGCTGATTGAAGACGTACACCTGCGCGCGGAGTTGAAGGAAAAGCTCAAGGCAGCCGGTGTCAGCTCGGTTGAGATCGAGCGTCCGGGCAACAAACTGCGGCTCATCATCCGCACCGCCCGTCCGGGGATCGTCATCGGCCGCAAGGGCGCAGAAATCGAGAAGCTCAAACTGGACTTGCAGAAGCGCACCAACCGCGAAGTGTTCATCGACATACTCGAGGTGAACAAGCCGGAGCTGGACGCGCAGCTGGTCGCCGAGAACATCGCACTGCAGTTGGAAAAGCGCGTCGGCTTTCGCCGCGCCATGCGCAAGGCGGTCGACTCTGCCCTTCGCTTTGGCTGCAAGGGGATTAAGGTTCGCGTGTCCGGTCGTTTGAACGGAAATGAAATCGCGCGTTCCGAGTGGTATCTGCAGGGACGCTTGCCGCTGCACACGCTACGCGCCGATATCGATTATGGGTTCGCGGAAGCGCGCACCACCTACGGCGTGATCGGGGTGAAGACCTGGATCTATCGCGGTGACATTTACGAGCAAAAGCGCCGCCAGCCACAGCCGGCCGGCACCAGCGGGGTGTTTTAGTCATGTTGATGCCAAAGAAGGTCAAGTACCGCAAGCAGCAGCGCGGTCGTATGAAGGGTAAAGCGTGGCGCGGCTCCGAACTCTCCTTTGGAGACTATGGGCTCAAGGTAATGGAGTGCGGCTACATCACCGACCGGCAGATTGAAGCCAGCCGTGTTGCGATGACGCGCTTCATCAAGCGTGGCGGTAAGATCTGGCTCCGTCTGTTCCCCGACAAGCCAGTGACCAAGAAGCCGGCTGAAACCCGTATGGGTAAAGGCAAGGGCGCTCCCGATCACTGGGTGGCCGTGGTTCGTCCGGGCAAGGTGCTGTTTGAGATGGAAGGCGTCAACCCTGAGATCGCGGCGGAAGCCATGCGCCTGGCGTCCAACAAGCTGCCCCTTAAGACCCGCTTTGTCATGCGTCACGATGTCAAGGCCACGGTCGTAGCCAAGTAGAGAGAAGACGATGGAAACGGAAAAGATTCGCAACTATAACGATGACGAGCTCAAGCGGCAGGAGCAACAGACCGCTGAGCAGCTCTTTCGCCTGCGCTTCCAGATGAAGTTGGGGCAGAACGAAGGCGTGAAGAAGCTGCGCGACCTGCGCAAAGACGTAGCCCGCATCAAGACTGTGGCCCGCGAGCGCGCCCTGGGTCTGCATGGGGCAGCCCTTAAGCCGGCCGGCGAGCCAGCCGCCAAACCAAAGAAGTCCAGGAAAGGGGCTCGCTAAGCCATGCCAGAAGAAGCCAAGCCAGCATCCAGGCGCACCGAGAAGATTGGCAACGTCGTATCGACCAAGATGCAAAAGACAATCGTGGTCCAGGTGGAGATGCGCAAGACCCACCCCAAGTACAAGCGCGTTATCAAGATCAACAAGAAGTTTTACGCTCACGATGAGCAAAACACCGCCCGCGTCGGCGACGTAGTCAGGATCAAGGAAAGCCGCCCGCTGAGCAAGCTCAAGCGCTGGACGCTCGAAGAAGTCATTCGCCGTTCCTCGCTGCCGCAGGCGGAAGAAATACCAGCGGTCTAAGAAGCGTAAGCGAACGAAGGAGAGACGAGTATGGCAGTACAAATGAGAACCATGCTGGAGGTCGCCGATAATTCCGGCGCGCGCAGGCTGCAGATGATTCTGCCCCTGGGTGGCTCGAGCGGCAAGAAGGCCGGTCTGGGCGACGTGATTACTGCCTCCGTGAAAGAAGCTTCTCCCGATGGGCAAGTCAAGAAGGGTGTAGTCGTCAAAGCAGTCGTCGTCCGCACCCGCAAGGAATATCGTCGCCGCGATGGTACCTACATCCGCTTTGATCAAAACGCCGCGGTATTGATCAACGAGGCGGGCGAGCCGGTAGGCACCCGCGTGTTCGGTCCGGTTGCTCGCGAACTGCGCGAAAAGAAGTTCCTGAAGATTGTGTCGCTGGCCCCCGAAGTACTTTAAAACGAGGATTTATGGCATTGAAATTACAACGCAACGACACGGTCGAAGTCATCACCGGCACTGATAAAGGCAAGCGTGGCCGCGTGCTGCGCGTATTAGCCGATTCGGACAAGGTATTGGTGGAACACGTCCGCATGGTCAAGAAGCACGTCCACCCCAACCCGCAGCGCAACATCAAGGGTGGCATTGCCGAGCAGGAAGCAGCCATTCAAATTTCGAACGTGATGTTGGTCTGTGGTTCCTGCGGTCCGACCCGGGTTGGTCACAAGTTTGAAGGCGACACCAAAGTTCGGGTTTGCAAAAAGTGCGGCACGACCCTGGCCGCCAAGAAAAAGTAATCACGCAACGGTAAACGGGCAGAACTAAAACCCACTCCGGGACCGTGAGAAGAAAGAGACGGATTTTATGGCAACAAAGTTAGACGCGCGATTGAAAGAAAAATACCAGAAGGAAATCCGGCCCGCCCTGCAGAAGGAACTGGGCCTGGACAACCCGATGGCTGTGCCCCGCCTGGAAAAGATTGTCCTTAACATGGGACTGGGCGAAGCCACGCAGAACGTGAAAATCATGGATCCGCTGGTCGCTGATCTGGCCTCGATTGCCGGTCAAAAGCCGGTCACCACCAAGGCCAAGAAGTCGATCGCCGCTTTTAAGGTGCGCGAGGGCATGCCCATCGGCGCCATGGTAACCCTGCGCGGCGACATCATGTACGAGTTCCTTGACCGCCTGATTTCTGTCGCCCTCCCCCGCGTGCGCGACTTCAAAGGCGTTTCAACCAAGAGCTTCGACGGGCGAGGCAACTACACGCTGGGCATGCGCGACCAGCTGATTTTCCCTGAAGTGGATTATGCGCGCGTAGATAAGTTGAAGGGCATGAACGTCACCATTGTGACCACTGCCAAAGACGACAACCAGGCGCGTGCCCTGCTGCGGCAGTTCGGCATACCCTTCCGCCAGACTGCGTAGAGAGAGACCCATGTCAACGACAGCAAAACGAGTTAAAGACGCCCGCAAGCCGAAGTTTTCCAGCCGCCAGCACAATCGCTGCAAAATCTGCGGCCGGCCCCGTGCGTACCTGCGCAAGTTCGGCCTTTGCCGCTTGTGCTTCCGCCAACTGGCGCTGCGGGGAGAAATTCCCGGAGTGGTTAAATCCAGCTGGTAAGTAAAGCAACTGTCCCAGTGTCATAAGAGCATTCCCGCTGGTTCTTCGGTTTTCAGTAGCCGGAGCGAACGGGGAATGGAGGAGAGAGAATGAGTTTGACCGACCCAGTAGCCGATTTCGTGACGCGCATCCGCAATTCCATCCGTGCGCGCCATCAGAAGCTGGATGTTCCGGCCTCGAAGCTGAAGACCGAGATTGCCCGCATCCTGAAAGAAGAAGGCTACATCGCCAACTACAAGGCGGCAGAAGAAAACGGCCGCGCTATCCTGCGGGTCTATCTCAAGTACGGCGCCAATAACGAAGCCGCCATCCGCGACCTGTCTCGCGTTTCCCGTCCTGGATGCCGCGTCTACGTCGGCCGCGATGAAATCAAGCGCGTACAGAGCGGGCTCGGCATCAGCATCATGACCACGCCGCGTGGCGTGATGACTGGACGCCAGGCCCGGCGCGAAGGCGTCGGCGGCGAGATCCTGTGCGAAGTCTGGTAGGAGAGAGACATGTCACGTATTGGTAAGAAACCCATTCCGTTGCCCACTGGCGTGAAGTACACCGTCCAGGGCAACACCGTCCTGGTCGAAGGCCCCAAGGGCAAACTGACCGCGATGCTGCCCACCGGGATCAAGCTCGAGAAGCAAGAGAGCAACCTGGTCGCGGTGCGCGAGAAGGAAGAGCTCGCAGCACTGCATGGCCTGACCCGGGCGTTGGTTTCAAACGCCGTCGAAGGCGTCACCAAGGGTTGGACCAAGGAGCTGGATATTGTCGGCATCGGCTATCGTGCCGAGCTTAAGGGAAAGGGCACGGTCGTGTTCACCCTGGGCTTCTCCCACCCGATCGAGTTCCCGTTGCCCACCGGCATCGACGTAGCCATTGACCCTAAGCAGACCCACTTGACCATCAGCGGCATCGACCGTCAAAAAGTAGGCCAGGTGGCTGCCGACATGCGTTCCCTGCGTAAGCCTGACCCCTATAAGAACAAGGGTGTGCGCTACACGGGCGAGCGTTTGAAGAAGAAGGTTGGAAAGACCGGAGCCAAGTAACAACCGAACGGGGCTGCAGGGCAGCTCCGCTTTTAGGAAAGGAAGACCAATGTTACCGATCAGACAGAGGAACGTAATCCGCCAGCGGGTGCACTTTCGCATTCGCCAGAAGATGGATGGCACTGCCCAGCGTCCACGGTTGAACGTGTACCGCTCGCTGAATCACATTTACGCCCAGGTCATCGACGACGCCAAGGGAGAGACGATCATTTCCGCCTCCAGCCTGGCAGCCAAGATAAAGACCGGCGGCAACGTGGCGGCGGCGAAAGAAGTAGGCAAGCTGGTAGCCGAGCGGGCCATCGAAAAGGGAATCAAGAAGGTAGTTTTCGACCGCGGCGGCTATCTCTATCACGGGCGCATTAAGGCCCTGGCGGATGCAGCCCGCGAAGCAGGTCTCGAGTTTTAGGCATTAGGAAGGATCGGAAAAAAGCATGGCAATACTGAAGCGGAAATTGGACGCCGGGCAATACAACCTGAAGGATCAGGTGGTGTCCATCAATCGTGTCACCAAAGTGGTCAAGGGCGGCAAGAACATGTCGTTCGCGGCGCTGGTCGTGGTGGGTGATCCCTCTGCCGGCGTAGTCGGCTTTGGTTCCGGCAAGGCGAAGGAAGTTCCGCAGGCCATTCGCAAGGGAATCGAAGCGGCCAAGAAGAACCTGGTGCACGTGAACTTGTCCGAGACGACCATACCTCACCAGGTACTGGGCCGCTTCGGTTCCGGGCACGTGCTCTTGAAGCCGGCGCCGGAAGGCACGGGCGTCATTGCCGGCGGTGCGGTGCGCGCGGTCATGACCTCGGTCGGAGTGCAAAACATCCTGACCAAGAGCCTTGGCTCCGCCAATCCTCACAATGTGGTCAAGGCGACCTTCGATGCCTTGGTGCAGTTGCGCGATCGTGGCGAAGTGGCTGCGGCTCGCGGCAAGCAGGTACAGGAGCTATATTGAAATGGCAGACACTGCAAAACCAATGATGCGTTTGGAGTACTACCGTTCCAAGATTTGTACTCCGAAAAAGCACAAGCTGGTGATCAAGGGCTTGGGCTTTACCCGGCTTAATCAGATCGTGGAGCGCGAAGATACGGCGTCGATCCGAGGCATGGTCAAGACCGTGCCCCACCTGGTAAGGATCGTCAAGTAAGCCGTCAAAACTAAAGCGAGTCGGTAGCACCGGACCGGCGTTGAGCGAGGACAGTATGGCAAAGAATCTCTCTAATTTACGGGCGCCCAAAAAGGCGAACACCGGCAAGAAGCGTGTTGGCCGCGGTATGGGTTCGGGCATGGGTAAGACCTCGACCCGAGGGCACAAGGGACAGCGTTCCCGTTCCGGTTCGCACATGATGCGGGGCTTCGAAGGCGGCCAGATGCCGCTCCATCGTCGCCTCCCCAAGCGCGGTTTCACCAACATTTTCCGCACCGAATATTCGGTAGTGAACCTGAGCCGCATCGCGGAGCTTCAGGCCGAAGGCCACTCTGAGCTGACGCTCGAATCTTTTGCCAGCAAGGGTCTATTGAAGAAGCGGGACGGCTTGGTCAAGGTGCTGGGTGACGGCGAGTTGACCGCTGCAGTTACCGTGCACGCCCACAAGTTCTCCAAGTCGGCCCAGGAAAAGATCGAGAAAGCCGGCGGCAAAGCAATCCTGGTAGCCTAGGGGGGTAGCTGGTAGCGCAGGGGTGTGCCGGTCCCACTAGACGATGGAGAGGTTAATCGACCGCCCTCCCCTTGTCATCCCGACCGGAGCGAAGCGCAGTGGAGGGATCTGCAGTTCTCCCCCCGCCACAAAACTCCCGTCAGGATTTTTGCGGTAGGAACATGCAAGCGTAGGAGTACGGGCTACCTCGCCGCAGCGAGCATTAGCCCGTACATGAATCAGCCAGTGAATGGGGCTTTAGCCCCTGAGGCATCGATTTTATGTTTGAGAAGATCGCCAATATCTTCCGCATCCCGGACCTACGCAAGCGGGTCTTGTTCACCCTGGGCATCCTGGCCGTCTATCGCCTGGGCTCCCAGATCCCGACCCCCGGGGTCAACCTCAAGCTACTGGCCCAGTTCTTCGATCAGCAAGCCGGGAGTGCCCTGGGCCTGGTCGACCTGTTCAGCGGCGGAAACCTCCGCAAACTGACCATCTTCGCGCTGGGTATCATGCCCTACATCACCGCCTCCATCATCTTCCAATTGTTGACCGTGGTATACGAACCGTTGGCCAAACTGCAAAAGGAAGGCGAGTTGGGGCGGCGAAAAATCACCCAATGGACCCGCTACGTGACCGTGGTCCTGGGAGCCATCCAGTCTCTCGCCATCGCTTTAACCCTTTCCCACGGCTCAGGCGGGGTTTCCTACGTCCTGAACCCCGGACCCGGTTTCATCTTCACCACCATCCTCACCCTCACCACCGGCACGGCATTCATCATGTGGCTGGGTGAGCAAATCACCGACCGTGGCATCGGCAACGGCATGAGCCTGTTGATCTTCGCCGGCATCGTGGTAGGCATACCCCGTGGCATTCAGGATCTGATCGACAAGGCAAAAACGCAGGCGTGGGGCACCTTCACCGTCCCGGCACTCCTGATCCTGCTAGTCATGATGATCGCCATCGTGGCCTTCATCGTTTTTGTGGAGCGCAGCGAGCGCCGTATCCCCGTGCAATACGCCAAGCGCATCGTAGGGCGCCGGCTCATGGGCGGCCAGTCCACCCACCTTCCGCTTAAAGTGAACTCCGGCGGCGTCATGCCCGTCATTTTCGCCAGCTCGATTCTTTCTGCGCCCCTGCTCTTCGCCGGTTCTGGATACGTGCAGAACAGCGGCTTCCTGACCCGGGTTTTCGACGGTCTACGTCCGGGCGAACCCTGGTACGAGCTTCTCTACATCGTCGGCATTGTCTTTTTCGCCTACTTCTACATCTCCATCGTTTTCCGCCCCGACGACATTGCCGACAACATGCGCAAGTATGGCGGGTTCATTCCCGGTATCCGTCCCGGCCGGCGCACTTCCGACTTCGTCAACGACGTCCTTACCCGGATCACCCTCGTGGGCGCCATCTATCTAATCGTGATCTCGCTGATTCCGCAAATCTTAATCAGCGGCATTCATCTCAACAATCTCTGGCTCGTGGGAGGATTCTTTGAGCGGCTCCCAACCTGGGTAACCCACGGCCTCAACGTCAGCTTCTACTTCGGCGGGACGTCGCTATTGATCGTGGTTGGCGTCGCCATGGACACCATCAACCAGGTAGAGTCGCAGCTCATCATGCGCCACTACGACGGCTTCTCCCCGCGTAGCGGCAGGGTGCGCGGAAGGCGGTCGTGGTAGAGGCGGCGCAAGGTTTGGCAGCCGGACCGGAAAGCCCCTCCTGGAAGGACATCACTCCTGGCCCCATGCTGCTCATGGGAGCTCCCGGGGTAGGCAAGGGAACCCAGGCCAAAGGCATCATGGCGGCCTGGGGCATTCCCCAGATCTCGACCGGCGACCTGCTGCGCGACCACCGGGTGAATGGAACCCCCTTGGGCCTGCTGGCCACGCAAATCATGGATGCAGGCAAGCTGGTTCCCGACGACCTGGTCAACCAGATGGTGGCCGAACGGCTGGCCCAACCGGACACCGCCCGTGGGTACATCCTGGACGGTTACCCCCGCACCCTGGCCCAGGCTGAATGGCTGGACGAGCGTCTGGCGGCCGCTCCGAACGGGCTTCCACTCATTGCAGTAAGCATTCAGGTAAGTTACAATCAATTGTTGCGTCGTATCACGGGTCGGCGCAACTGTCCAACCTGCCAGCGTATTTACAACGTTTACCTGCAGCCGCCGAAGTTCGACATGGTATGCGATGTGGACGGCACACCGTTGGTCCAGCGCGCGGATGATGTGGAAGACGTTTTCCATGAGCGGATGCGCACGTACGCGGCGCTGACGGCGCCAGTAGTGGAACATTACCGTGCCAGCAGCCGGTTTGTGGAAGTGGATGGCGAGCAGCCTGCGGGCGAAGTGATGGCGGGCATCATGGCCGCGGTAGCGCGACTCAGATCCCAGACTAGGTAAGAGAGAGTAGATAAGGCCAATGGCCATCATGATCAAGACGCCGCAGGAAATTGAAAAAATGCGGCGCAGCGGAGCGGTAGTTCGTGAAGTGCTGGAGCATGTGCGAGCACATGTCAAGCCCGGCGTGACCACGCTCGACCTCGAGAACCTGGCAGAGAGCAAGATGGCGGAGTTAGGCGCCACCTCGGCTTTCAAGGGCTATCGCGGTTATCCGTGTGTACTATGCACTTCGGTCAATGAGCAGGTGGTGCACGGTATCCCCTCGAGAGAGAGAGTCCTGCGCGAAGGCGATATCGTCAGTATCGACTGCGGCGTGGTGTTAGACGGCTACTACGGCGACTCGGCCATCACCGTTCCTGTGGGAACCGAGGTAGCGCCGAAAGCCAAGCGTCTGCTGGACGTGACCAGGGCTTCGCTCGAGACGGCCATCAAGGTAGTGCGGCCGGGAGCGACGTTGGGGGATATCGGTGCAGCCGTGCAGGAAGTCGTGGAAGCGGACGGCTTCAGTGTTGTGCGTGAGTTTGTGGGCCATGGAATTGGAACCAGGATGCACGAAGATCCGCAGGTTCCCAACTACGGGCAACGGGGAGCGGGAACCAAGTTACGTGCGGGAATGGTCCTGGCCATCGAGCCTATGGTGAATGTGGGCAAGCCGGGTGTTCAGGTACTGAGCGACGGCTGGACAGCAGTAACAGAGGATGGAAGCCTGAGCGCTCATTTCGAGCACACCGTTGCGGTGACGGCTGAGGGCGCTGTCATTTTGACGCAGTAGCGTACGAGCGCCTGTGGGAGCAGGCAGAATCGGGATAAAGTTTGTCGAAGGAAGACGCGATTGAGGTAATGGCAACGGTGGTTGAAACGTTGCCCAACGCGATGTTCAAAGTAGAGCTTGAAAACAAGCACCAGGTCCTGGCGCACGTTTCGGGAAGGATGCGGAAGAACTTCATCCGCATCCTTCCAGGCGACCGGGTGGCCGTAGAGCTCAGTCCATACGATCTGACCCGAGGCCGGATCGTGTATCGCTACAAATAGAGTAGTCAGGAGCCGTAATGAAAGTCAGGGCATCAGTAAAAAAGATCTGCGACAAGTGCAAGGTGATCCATCGTCGCGGAGTCGTACGCGTTATCTGTGAGAACTCGAAGCACAAGCAGCGTCAGGGCTAGTTTTTTAGGCCCACGGCACCGGAGAGGCTAGTTAGCCATAAAGGCTTGCGTTGAACCTCTCCGGCAGCCTTAAAACACGAACTTCTGTCCAGCGGCGAAGCTGCAGGGCAGCAAAAGTACTCCAAAAGGATCAGGTATGGCACGTATAGCTGGCGTCGATCTGCCCCGCCACAAGCAGGCAAGAATCGCGCTGACCTACATTTTTGGTATCGGTAACCCTCGCGCCCAGCGCATCCTGGTGACGGCCAAGGTGGATCCGTTCAAGAAAGTCCAGGATCTGGGTGAAGACGAGGTAAACCGCATCCGCCAGGTGATTGAGGCTGAAGGCCAGATCGAAGGCGATCTGCGCAAAGACGTCTCCATGCACATCAAGCGGCTGATTGACATTCAGTCCTACCGTGGTTTGCGTCACCGCCGCAACCTCCCCACCCGTGGCCAGCGTACCCACACCAACGCGCGCACCCGCAAGGGCCCGCGTAAGGGCACAATCGCAGGCAAGAAGAAAGCGACGGCGAAGACCTAATGGCGAAACCAGAGCAGAAGGCGGGCGCCGGCAAGGCTGCCAAGAACAAGAAATTCAAGAAGCGCGAGCGCAAGAACGTTCCCTACGGGTTGGTATACGTTCAGGCTTCGTTCAACAACACCATCGTGACCATCACCGACGGTCAGGGCAACACCCTTTCCTGGAAGAGTTCCGGTTCGCTGGGCTTCCGCGGATCGCGTAAAGGCACTCCGTTCGCCGCCCAGCAGGCGGCCATGAACGCTGCCAACCAGGCGCGGGATCACGGTCTCCGCTCCGTCGACGTACGCGTGAGTGGTCCTGGCTCCGGCCGTGAGTCTGCGGTACGCGCCCTGGCTGCAGCCGGACTCGATGTCCGCTCCATCCGTGACGTCACGCCGATTCCGCATAACGGCTGCCGTCCGCCCAAGCGCCGGCGCGTCTGATTTAAACCCTGCGGACCGGGACGAAGGATTTCTATCCGTAAACCGGTCGGCCTCTGAAGTAAGGAGAATGAAGTGGCAAGATATACCGGACCAGTCTGTCGCCTTTGCCGACGCGAAGGCATGAAGCTTTTTCTGAAAGGCACTAAGTGCTTCTCAGAAAAATGCCCCATTGAGAAGCGTAACTTTGCTCCCGGCCAGCACGGCCGCGACCGCAAGCCCAAGATCGTAGGCTACGGTCTGCAATTGCGTGAAAAGCAAAAAGCCAAGCGCATTTACTTCACCCTGGAAAGCCAATTCCGCGCTTACTACGAGAAGGCGTCGCGAAGCCAGGGCGTCACCGGCGAATTGCTCTTGCAGCAACTCGAGCGCCGTCTTGACAACGTAGTTTTTCGTCTCGGCTTTGCCAGTTCCCGCCGTCAGTCGCGCCAGATTGTGCGCCACGGCCACGTGGAAGTGAACGGCCGCAAGGTGAACATCCCGTCCTTCCAGGTATCGGTAGGCGACGAGATCAAGATCCGCGAAGGCAGCAAGAAACTCACAGTACTCGAAACCTCGATAGAGTTCGCCAGTCACCAGGTAGCGCCCCGTTGGCTCCAGGTTGACCACGCGAATCTTTCAGGCAAGGTACTGGCGCTGCCCAAGCGTGAAGACGTGAATCTGCCCGTAAACGAGCAGCTGATCGTCGAACTGTACAGCAAGTAAAACCAAACGAGGGAGAAACGGGCACGGCCGTTGCAGAATGCTTCGCGACGCTTGCCGTGCATGGAAAGGAATACCGCAATGCTTTGGAGAGGATTTCAAAAACCAAAACGTCTTGCAGTCGACACCGAGACGCTTACCGAGAAGTACGGCAAGTTCAGCGCTCAGCCGTTTGAGCGCGGCTTCGGCACCACGATCGGCAACGCTCTGCGTCGCACTCTGCTTTCTTCGATTGAAGGCGCGGCTGTCACCGCGGTAAAGATCGAAGGCGTTCTGCACGAGTTCCAATCGATCACCGGCGTCGTTGAAGACGCAACCGACATCATCCTGAACCTCAAGCAGATTCCCTTCAAGTTGAACGGTGAGGGACCGAAGGCTCTCTATCTGCGAGCGGATCAGCCCGGTGTCGTCACTTCCGGCATGATCGAGGCTGACGGGGACGTGGAGATCCTGGATAAGGATGTTTACGTAGCGACTGTCAGTGAAGGCGGAAAACTGGACATGGAAATGCGCTTAAAGCGCGGCCGTGGTTACGTATCTGCCGACAAGAACTTCGATTCCGATCTGGGCATCGGCTTCATCCCTGTGGACTCCGTTCACTCGCCTGTACGCAAGGTCAACTACACCGTAGACGCCGCCCGTCTTGGTCAGATCACCGACTATGACAAGTTGACCATTGAAGTCTGGACCAATCGTTCGGTTCTGCCCGCTGACTCGCTCGGCCTAGCGGCCAAGCTGCTCAAGGACCACATGAGCATCTTCATCAACTTCGAAGAAGAGATCGAAGCCGAGAGCGCGCACGACGAAGGCCGTATGCAGTTGCGCAATGAAAATCTCAATCGCTCTGTCGAAGAGCTTGAGCTGAGCGTGCGTAGCTACAACTGCCTTAAGAACGCGAACATTCAGACCATTGGCGAACTGGTTCAGAAGACCGAACCGGAGATGCTCAAGACCAAGAACTTCGGCCGCAAGTCGTTGAACGAGATCAAGGAAATCCTGGCGCAGATGGGCTTGTCGCTGGGCATGAAGATCGACGAGCACGGCAACGCGGTGCCAGGACCGACCAGCGTTCTTCCGGCTGCGACGTTGGCGGCGAGTTACAACCGCTACGACGACGAAGAGGACGACGAAGACGAGGATCTCGACGGGATCGATGTTCCGCTCCAGTCGGAGCCGGAAAACTTCTAGAAAGAGAAACCGATGCGCCATCGCAATGCAGGATACAAACTCGGGCGAAACACCAGCCACCGCCGCGCTCTGCTGCGGAATCTGGTAACGTCCATTCTTCTTGAGGACCGGGTGGAGACGACCATCACCAAGGCCAAGGCTGCCCGTCCTCACGTAGAAAAGCTGATCACCTTGGGCAAGAGGGGCGACCTACATTCCCGTCGTCTCGCCCTGTCCTATTTGCAGACGCGGGAAGCGGTCTCTCGTCTGTTTGACACTGTGGCGCCGCGTTACGGGGATCGTGCAGGCGGTTATCTGCGCATCGTACGCACCGGCTTTCAGAAGGGCGATGGAGCCGAGAAGGCCTTCATCGAACTTCTCGGTTCCGAGCAGGAGCTGGACGAGAAGCGCCAGAAGCGTGCCGAAGCGCGGGCCAAGCGTCGCGAAGAAATAGACAAAGCGATGGCTCAGAACCCACCGCCCGACGGCAGCGGCAGCGACACCAACGCCTAGCAACTATAGAAGTTACTTTTAAAATGGCGGAGCCAAAGGCTCCGCCATTTGTTTTTATCTCTCCCGGCAACCAGCTCCACCAATTAATTGGTTGTCGATGGGCTAACTCTCTCCCTGCCAAAATCGCCGGGTGCCCCATATCTCGCTCGTTTTTCGCGAGATGTGGGATACCGCAGGTCTCCCCCTCAAGCCTATCGCGTGGTCCCACAGATCTACGGGGGTGCCCCTGTTCGCACCAGCGTACGTGGGCCGAAAACGATGGGCGACCACAGCTTTATTGGCCAAGAGGCCAATCACTCGCGGATAGACAGCACAATCTTCCCCACGACATGTCCTTGCTCAATCCGTTTATGCGCCTCCACAACAGCGCTAAGCGCAAACACCTGGGTCCGAAGCGGAATCGTCTTGGAACCAATCGCAGCATTCAACCGGTCAATAGCCCCACGAGACATCTCACCATCGCAAGCCAGGACGGGATGGCCATGAAGAGTCGGTGCGGGCTCGACCCCATTCGGATAAGCAAGAGGCGCCTTGTCTTTGAGGCGCTTCAGAAAATCAGGAAGTTTGTCGCCGCTGGTGGTGACCAGGCAAACATCGAACCCTTCCTGGGCTACGCGCTTGATGACCGCCTCGTGTTCCGAGGAATTTGCGTCGATCGCGTGCGCGGCCCCAAGCGAGCGAACATAATCCTGCGCATCCGGCCGCGCCGTCCCGATCACGGTAGCGCCTTTCTCGTTTCCCAGCCACACCCCGAGCGAGCCCACTCCGCCACTCGCTCCGAACACTAACAAAGTCTGGCCTTTTTTCACTTTCAAGACTTCCAGCCCGGTTTGCGCCGTTAAAGCGACGCAAGGCATCCCGCCGGCAACCGCCATCTTGATCTGTGTCGGAACCAGGCCAACCCGGTCCGCTGGAACGCTGACATACTCCGCATAAAACCCGCCGCCGCTGTTGCCATAGCTGTAGGAGTAAACGCGGTCGCCCACGCTGAAGCCACTGACGTCGCTACCAACTGCGGCAATCGTTCCGCTTCCGTCTGCGCCCAGGATCGTTCCCGATTTTATCTTCCCCCAGGAACCTGCACGCTGCTGAGCATCCCAACTGCCAACGCCGGCATACTCGAGCGCAATGATGACGTGATTCCTGGGTAAACTCGGGAGCGGCACGTCCTTGATGTGGAGCACATTCGCCGGCCCTGGCGCATCCAAGACCGCTGCTTTCATCAGTTTAGGGAGGGTATTCACGCTGCGCTCGATCCTTAAGGGGGGACTTAATCACCTTAGTCTGCTTAATTCGCACATTTCTACAGGAGCCCGGCCGGTCTACTCCACGTGGTAGTTCGGCGCCTCACGGGTGATGATGACATCGTGGACGTGGCTCTCGCGCAGTCCGGCATTGGAAATCCGGACAAAACAGGATTTCTCCTGCAACTCCTGGATGGTGTTGCATCCCAGGTAGCCCATTCCCGACCGCAGTCCACCTACCAATTGATAAACCATGGCCTCGAGTGGTCCGCGATGGGGTACCCGGCCTTCGATTCCTTCGGGCACGAACTTCGCCAGCCTGTTTTCTCCATTGCGTTCCCGTGCCACAACTCCCTCAGTCGACTGCCTCTCCTCGACGTCGCCCTTCCCTTGGAAATAGCGCTCGCCCGACCCCTGCGACATAGCAGACAGGGAACCCATTCCGCGGTACGTCTTAAAACTCCGCCCTTGGTAAAGAATGGTTTCGCCCGGGCTTTCGTCAACCCCGGCAAACAATGAGCCGATCATCACCACATTCGCGCCCGCGGCAATCGCCTTGGCTACGTCGCCGGAGTACTTGATGCCCCCATCGGCAACCACTGGAATATCGTGCTCGCGGGCAGCCCGGTAAGCTTCGCTGATCGCTGTAATCTGGGGCATCCCAGCGCCCGTTACCATGCGTGTCGTGCAGATGGATCCCGGCCCGATGCCCACTTTGACCGTATCCGCGCCCGCATCAATCAGGGCCTTGGCTCCGTCATACGTTGCGACGTTGCCTGCCATCAGGTCCACATCGGGAAATCGCTTCTTGACCGCACGAACGGCTTCCAGCACACGCGTCTGGTGGCCGTGCGCCGAGTCTAAGGTGAGCAGGTCGACCCGGGCACGAACCAGTTCGGCAGCCCGCTCGAGAAAGTCGCCCGTCGCGCCGATCGCCCCGCTGACACGCAGCCGTCCTTGATCGTCCTTGGCAGCGTTGGGATATTTCAGCTTCTTCTGGATGTCCTTCACGGTAATCAGGCCCTTGAGCTCATAGTGGCCATTGACCACTAGGAGCTTCTCCACCCGGTGCTTGTGAAGAATTTTCTCCGCCTCTTCCAGCGTCGTACCCACGGGAACGGTGATCAGGTTGTCTTTGGTCATCACATCCCCGATCGGGATATCGGTACGGGTCTCGAAACGCAGGTCGCGGTTGGTGAGAATGCCAACCAGCTTCTTGCCCTGAGTCACGGGAACGCCGGAGATTTTGTAACGCCGCATCACCTCCAGGGCATCGGAGATAAGCTGTTGCGGCTCAATGGTAACCGGGTCGACAATCATACCGCTCTCTGAGCGCTTGACCTTGTCCACCTCGCTGGCCTGCTGCTCAATCGATAAATTGCGGTGAATCACGCCCAGGCCACCCTGTTGCGCCATGGCAATGGCCAGACGAGACTCGGTTACCGTATCCATGGCCGCGGAAACCAGGGGGGTATTGAGGGTGATCGAGCGGGTGAGTTTGGTCTGGGTACTTACTTGGGCAGGTACAACGTCGCTATGGGCGGGAACGAGGAGGACGTCGTCAAAGGTAAGAGCTTCGAGTACCGGTGTCTGAATCATATTTATGTTACTACGATTAATCCTATAACCTACCAGCGAAACGCAGCCGTGCCCGCTAAGTCTGCCCGAGAGCTTGTCTCGTGCCGCAACCAACCAGTCCCGCAGAGCCCGCCCTGAGCTTGTCGAACGGGGACGGAACAACCTGTAGCCCGGCACGGCAGTGCGGGGTACGATAAGGCCTATGACGCGAGTCCCGTAGGGACGGCACATTACCCAGCCGCTGAGGGCGAGAATTCACGCAAAACTAACCTTGTCAGCACCCTCAATTACCCCAGGACCCCGCCTTCCGGCTTCTAACCCAGCCTCCTGCCGGCCGTTGAAATTCGCGCCAAAACAGCGTAATCTTAAGAAGCAGACGAATTTGTTCCATGGCTTCGCTCTAAGTCGTTCAGCGGAGCAACACGGAGAAATGAGTGGGCGAAAGCCCACTTTTCTTTTGCTGCGAAGCATCTACGTTTGAAGCGGCAATTATGGCACTGAGTATTGAGCAAATCCGTCAAACGGCGGATCGGGTCGCTGCCTCCCACGGCCTGGAAGTAGTAGATATCGAGTACCTGGGTGGCAGCAAACACAGGGTTCTGCGGGTCTTTATTGAGCAAAACGCAGAACAGCGGGCCGTACGGGCGCGCGAGGCCAGTGAGCAGAAACTCTTCGACCATCTGGAAAGTGAAGGCGTTGCGCTCGATCAACTGGCCTGGATAACACACGAGGACTGCGAACGGTTCAGCCGCGATTTTGGCACCGTGATCGACGTCGAGGAACTGGTGCCAGGGGATCAATACACGCTCGAGGTCTCCTCTCCCGGGTTAGACCGCAAGCTGGCAACACGGGCCGATTACGAGCGCTTTCAGGCCAGTCCGGTAAAGGTGCAGACCTTTACCCCGGTTGCGGGCAACCGGCACTGGTTGGGCAAGCTCTCAGAAGTGAAGCCGGAGGGAATCGTGCTCGACCTGACGGCGAAAAAACAGAAAGGGAGCAAGAAGGGACCCGCCCCGGTCCAGACCGTCGAGATTGCCTTTTCGAATATCGAAAAAGCTAACTTGGCTCCCGAAATTTAACCGTAGGTAGAAGAGATAACCATGGCGAGTGTTCTTTATCAAAGCATCGAAGCGTTAAGCCGGGACAAGGGAATCGATCCGCAGATTGTCGTTTCCGCGGTGGAGGATGCCATTGCGCTGGCCACGCGCAAGTATTACAAGACGCAGGAAAACATGCGCGCCGAACTGGACCGCGAGTCGGGCGAGATCCGTGCCTACGTCTACAAAACTGTAGTTGAGGCTCCTGAGCAGTTGGAAGATCCGGTCAACCAGATCACCCTGGACGACGCCCGCGCGCTCGCGCCGGAAGTAGAAACCGGCGGCGAAATCCGCTATTACAAGCCCACCGACGTGCTCGGCCGTATTGCCGCGCAGATGGCCAAACAGGTCATCTTTCAGAAGGTCAGAGAAGCTGAGCGGGACACCGTCTACAAGGAATACGCACATCGCCTGGGAGAGGTCCTGAACGCCACCGTGAAGCGGTTGGAACTGCAGGACGTGATCTTCGATCTCGGCAAAGCCGAAGCCAGAATGCCCAAGCGGGAACAATCGCGATTAGAGCAGTTCGCTATCGGCGAACGCGTCCGGGTTGTGCTGCAGCGCGTAGATCGTGCCGCCAAGGGTCCCCAGGTGATCGTTTCTCGCGCTGTACCGGAACTGGTGCAGAGCCTGTTTCAAAGCGAAGTGCCGGAGATTTACGACAACACTGTGGTCATCCGCGCTATCGCCCGCGAAGCCGGCGAGCGCACCAAAATCGCCGTGCTGTCTCGCGACAAAGACGTAGACCCGGTCGGCGCCTGCGTAGGGATGAAAGGCATGCGCGTGCAGTCCATCATTCGCGAACTGCGGGGCGAGAAAATCGACATTATCGAGTTCAGCGAAGAAATCACCACCTTTGCTGAAAAAGCCCTCCAGCCTGCCAAAGTGAGCCGGGTAAGCATCACAGACCTGGGCGAGAAGCAGATCGAAGTGATCGTGGACGATTCCCAGCTTTCGCTCGCCATCGGCAAAAAGGGCCAGAACGTACGCCTGGCGGCCAAGCTATTGGGTTGGAAGATCGACATCAAGAGCGAGGAAGAGAAGCGCCAGGAAGTCGAGCAGCAGATGCAGGCGATGAGCGGTGGTCCTTCGACGCCCATCGAGCAGGTGACGGAGTTGGGCGAACAGATCATCCAGAAGCTTGTGGTGGCCGGCATCACCACTGTGGAAGCGCTAGCCGATATGACACCCGAGCAGTTGGAAGAGATTCCGGGAATCGGCGAAAAGACGCTGGAGAAGATTTCGCTCGCGGTGCGTCACTATTTCGGGGAATACGAGCCCGGCGAAGAACGTCCTGCCGCAGAGGGAACAGTAGCCAAGTCTGACCAGGAGCAAGTAGCCAAGGCCCGGGCGATTGAAGATGCCCAGGTCGCGGAAGAGATCGACGCCCTTACCTTGGATCAGGAAGGGGAGCGGGAAGCTCCAGACACCGAGGATGGGTCGGGACGGATCAGTGATGACGTGGCCCGCGTGCGTATGGAAGAACTAACCGAATCTGGCCCGGATCTCGACGACGTCGGTGCCATTTCGGAAGCTCCGGGTCGAGAAGACACCAGCGAGATCCTCGGCGCCCATGTTCCCAACTACGAGATAGCCAGGTCAGAAGCCGTGGGTGAGGGAAACGTCGAAGAGCCCAGCGACGAAACCAGGGAGGACGCCAAGGTGGACGAAGGTGGAGTGTAAGCGGAGCGAGTCCCGAAGGGACGCGACAATCTGTAGCCCGGCACGGAAGTGCCGGGACGAGGACTACCTTAAATGAGCGTTAACGTGTGGTTGAATGACGCAATTTCACGTTTTCAGAGGATAATAATAATATCTGTCGTTCCCACGGCCGTGAGGGTGCAATGAAAGTCTGAATGGCAGCGGGTGCGACACAAAGGGACGGATGAGCAAAGTTCGAATTAACGATTTAGCACGCGAGCTGGAAGTAAAGAGCAGGGCGATCCTTGACTCCTTGACGGCTGTCGGCGTGACCGAGAAGAAGACGCACTCCAGCTCGCTTGAAGAAGACGAAGCCGAGCGCGTACGCCAGCACTTCCAGCGTACCGGCGGCAGAAACGGTGCCGGGGCGCCGAAGGCTGTAGACAACGAGCCGAAACAGAAGATTGATTGGTCGCGGGTTTCTAAACCCGGCGACGTGCTGAAGGCCATTCAGCAGCGTAAGGATGAAGCTGCGGCCGTAGCCCAGCGTCCACACCCCCCGCAAGCCGCTCAGCCTCAAGTAGCCAAGCCCGGTATTCCGGCGCGTCCCATAGTTTCGAACCCCGCTTCGAGCCCCGCTCCTGCCGGCTCGGTGCAGAGTGCAGCGCAGTCGCCGGCGGTGCCGCGTCCGGCTACGCAAGTTCCGCCAACCCCGTCCACAACCGCAGGCCCGGCTGCATCAAGCCAGTCACCCAGCCAGAGTGCACCCGTGCCTGGCCTGCCAGGGCAGGCTAGGCCGAATCTCGGTGCTTCCGGCTTGGGCGGCCCCAATCCGGGCGGACAAGCTCAGCGTATCGCGCCTCCACCGCCGCCTGCGCCGCGTCGAATTGTGCCCCAACCTCGTCAGGAACCGCGGATTGTCGTAGCCCCGCCGCCTTCGACGCCGGCCATTGCCGCCAAGCCGCCCACAGGCCCCGTGGTTGCCAGGCCTCCAGTGTCAGGGGTCGAAGTGCGTCCGCCGGCAGCAAGCGCCGCATCGGGTGTCAGCTCGGCAAGACCTGCAGTTCCAGGCGCAGAAGTGCGCCCGCCAGTAGCTGCTGCCGCTCCTGTGCAGCCTCGGCCTGCAGTTCCACCGCCACCGCCACCGCCACCCAGTGCGCCTGAAGTGGCAGCCGCCAGTCCGCCGGCCCATCCCGTGGTGGAACCAGCGGCCGCTCAGGCTCCGCCACCACCGGCACCCCGGCGTGTCATCATGCCGCAAACCGGTCCGCGCCCGGTTTACACTGCTCCGCCGCCGCCGCCGGTCACACAGGCTGCTGCCCCAAGTTCCAGTGTCACTCCTCCTCCAGGAGGCTCCATTCAGCGTGGACGCCCAATCTTCGATCGCGGCCGCCCGGGCGGTGGGCCATCCGCGGGAGGGCCAGGTTACAGCCCTCGGCCACAGCAAGATGGACCTGGAGGCGCGCGTCGCCCCATGCACCCGACACGGACTCAGCCCGGCGGAGCTCCCGGGCCCGGTGGAAGGCCTGGTTTTGGTGCCCCTCGCCCTGGCTTCGGCGCCCGTCCTGGCTTCGGTGCGCCGCGTCCCGGAGCAGGTGGCGCAGGTGGCCTGACTCCACCTCCCGGCGAAGCGCCACGGCCGCAGCGCGCCGCTCCGCAGCAACGTCGCGGACGCCAGCAGTATCCCAAGACCAAGGAAGGCCCAATGAAGGGCTTCGCCCCGCCGCCGCGTTTCGGCGGAGCGCAAATCCCTTCCGAGCCGGTGCCCATCACCCGTACCATCACGGTGACAGAAGGCATTAGCGTTAAGGATCTGGCCGAGAAGCTGGGCGTACGCGGTAAGGACCTCATCGCATCGCTGCTCATGCGCGGCGTTTTTGTCACCGTTAATCAGTCCCTCGATGCCGAACTGGTCAAGGATGTGGCTTCCCAGTTTGGAGCCGACACTCAGGTCATCACCTTCGAAGATGAGATGGCCAATGAAGCCCTCGAAAACCTGATGAAGGACGAGGACGTCAGTGAGATTGAAGTGACTCGCCCGCCGGTGGTCACCGTGATGGGCCACGTCGATCATGGCAAGACTTCGCTGCTCGACGCCATCCGCGAGACCGATGTGGCTTCCGGGGAAGCGGGCGGCATTACGCAGCACATCGGCGCCTACAAGGTTCGCATCGGCAAGCCGGACTCGCCTGCCTTCGGCCGCGAGATCGTTTTCCTCGACACTCCTGGTCACGAGGCCTTCACCCGCATGCGTGCCCGCGGAGCCAAGGTCACCGATATTGTCGTGATTGTGGTCGCAGCCGACGACGGTGTCATGCCCCAGACGCTGGAAGCGGTCGATCACGCCAAAGCAGCGGGCGTGCCGATCATTGTGGCTGTCAACAAGATCGACAAGCCGGATGCGCAGCCCGACCGCGTCAAGCAGCAGTTAGGCGATCGCGGGTTGGTGCCGGAAGCCTGGGGTGGTTCGACGGTCTTTGTCGATGTATCGGCGAAGAAGAAGCAGAACCTTGATCTGCTGCTGGAGATGATTTGCCTGGTCGCCGACTTGGGCAATCTGAAGGCAAGCCCGGATCGTCCGGCGGTAGGCACCGTGATCGAAGCCAAACTCGACCGTGGGCGCGGCGCCGTGGCGACTGTTCTGGTCCAGAACGGGACTTTGCGGGCCGGCGACAGCTTCATCATGGGCAACACCTTCGGTAAGGTTCGCGCCATGTTCGACGACCGCGGCCGCGCTACGCACGAAGCAGTGCCCTCGACGCCGGTGGAAATTCTCGGCCTCGAAGGCATGCCCGATGCGGGCGACACGGTGCTCGTCGTTTCCGATCGCGACAAGGCCAAGGGCATTGCGCAGTACCGCAAGATGAAGGAACGCGAGTCGCAGCTGGCCAAATCTTCGCGCGTCTCGCTCGAAGGCCTGGCCGAGCAGATCAAGCAGGCTGGCGTTAAGGAACTGCCACTGATCCTTAAGGGAGACGTGACCGGTTCGGTCGAAGTACTGGCCGATTCGCTGCAGAAGATGTCGACCGAAAAGGTGCGCATCAAGGTACTGCACACCGGTGTCGGCGCCATCACCGAGAGCGACATCCTGCTGGCTTCAGCTTCGAATGCCATTGTCATCGGGTTCAATGTGCGCCCCGAGCGCAAGGCAGCCGATATCGCAGAGCAGGAAGGCGTCGAAATCCGACTGCACTCGATCATTTACGAGCTGCAGGACGAGATCAAGAAGGCCATGCTGGGCTTGCTCGAGCCGACCATCAAGGAGAACTACGTTGGTCGTGCCCAGGTACTCAACATCTTCCGCATTCCCAAAGTGGGCACGATTGCCGGTTGCCGCGTAGTCGACGGTACTATCAAGCGCGATGCCGAGATTCGCCTCATGCGCGAGGGAGAACAAGTCTTCAAGGGCAAGCTCTCTTCGCTCAAGCGATTTAAAGACGACGCGCGTGAAGTCACCAACGGCATGGAGTGTGGCATGGGTATTGCCAACTTCAACGACATCCAGGTGGGCGATACCGTTGAGGCCTTCGTGACCGAGCGTGTCGCCGCCGAGCTGACCGCGCAATAGTCGGCTGATGAACCTGGAAGCAATTCAGGCCGCACTTCGCGAGCAGAGCCTCGACGGCTGGCTCTTCTACGATCATCATCACCGGGATCCGATAGCGTATCGGATCCTGGGGTTGAGTGACTCCCTGCATGTTTCGCGGCGCTGGTACTACCTCATTCCAGCTGAAGGCCAACCGCGTAAGCTGACCCACCGTGTCGAGAGCGGCAAGCTGGCGTCACTGCCTGGCACTGGTCATCTCTACTCCTCCTGGCAGGAACTGGAAAATGGCCTGCGGACCATGCTTGAGCCATACAAAACGGTGGCCATGCAGTACTCGCCGCGCAACGCGATCATGTATGTATCCATGGTGGATGCAGGAACGGTCGAAGTCCTGCGCGAGATGGGGAAGACCATCGTCAGCTCCGCTGACCTGGTAAGCCGCTTCGAAGCGGTCCTGACACCGGAGCAGATTGCCAGTCACTACCAGGCCCAGAAGTACATTGACGAGATTGTCAGGGAGGCTTGGAAGTACATCGCCGCGGGTTCCCGCAGCGAATACCAGGTCATGGTGTGGCTACGGGAGGCTATGCGGCGAGCAGGCATTGCCGATGGCTATGGGCCGAATGTCTCTGTGAATGAGAACAGTTCCGACTCCCATTACGAACCAACCGCGGCCAGTTCCCGTCAAATCAAGCAAGGCGATTTCCTGCTCATAGACATCTGGGGACGGATGGACCGTCCGGTGTCATGCTTCTACGACATCACCTGGACCGGTGTGGTAGGCCGCGAGCCCACAGACCGCGAACGCCAGGTCTTCTCTTTAGTTGCGCAGGCGCGTGATGCGGCCATCAAGACCGTGCAGGATGCTTTCACGGCGGGACGACCGATAGCGGGATGGCAGGCGGACGACGCAGCTCGCGCCGTAATCCGCAACGGGGGATTCGCAGAATACTTCACCCACCGGACCGGTCACAGCATTTCCTATGAGACTCATGGCAACGGGGCGAACCTCGACAATCTGGAGACCCACGACGAGCGCCTGATCCTGCCCCACACCTGCTTCTCGGTAGAACCAGGCATTTATCTCCCGGAGTTTGGCGTGCGCAGCGAAATCAACATGCTGACGGAACCCGGCCGTGCCACAGTCACCGGCCCCATCCAAACCGAGCTGGTAAGAATCTAAACCGAAGATAGAGCGCTCCAAATTGAGTGGGTGGTCCAGGTCTCGCTTTTGAGACCTGGGTTTCTCTTCGGAGGAAGTCTAAGCGCACTGAAGAAAGCGTCCGGGAGCCCCATGTTCGCACCGTGTACGGGGGCCGAACATGATGGCCGGAGCCCCCCGATAGCTTTCAGTGGCGGATGAAGTACATAACCCAGCTGGCCGCAATCACAGCCCCCAGAAACAGCACAAAGCAATAAGCCCCATAGCGAACCATCGCTTTCGGGGTACTACGCTGCGTGATCCCGAAGATGATCGAGGCGAACATCGCAAACAGAATCACCGTGGTGAAGTGAGAAGGTGCAATGGTCATGGCTTCCTCCCGACGGCGATGCTATGCGCGTCCACCGCCGAGATAAGGTTCAGCAAGCCCGCGACCACGACGAACTTAGCCCCGTAGTCCGCTGTCACTACCTGCACCGGCGCCTGGCCTAATCCCAAACCGTGGCCAACGAGGTAAAGCAGCCCTGCTCCCAGGTCTCCAAGAAAACCCAGCATATCCAGGAGGTCCGCGGTATTGGGTGCGTACAGTCTCGCCCCCATCATGATCCCCAGCACAAACATGCAGGTAATCGACGCCAGCACCAGTACGCCGCGCCCCCAACGCTTGAGCATCAGGTGTCCCGCTCCAGGGACAAGCCAACCGGCAATCAATGCCATATATCCCAACCGGCTAGTCTGGGTTGCTGCCGATTTCTTAACCGTTTCTGGTCGTTGCGCCATTAATCAAGAATACCAGTTACTTCCGCGCCTTTCCGCGGCGTTCCCAAACCATCGCGTCGAACGTCTGCCGGGTGATGAATCCGGTACGGTGATAGAGCGCAACCGCGTCCGCGTTCTGCTGCGTCACCGTGAGCGTCAGCGCTTGAAACCCGCGGCTGCGGAGGGTGTGCGAGCATTCAGCCAGCAGCCATGCCCCCAGGCCCCGGCGTCGATACTGCCGGCTCACGCAAAGCTGGGTCACGTGGCCCACATCTTCGAGCACCCGCGAACACAACAGCAGGGCCGCGATCTCATCGCGCCCGCGATACGCCAGCACTCGTGAGGCCATAGGATCGAACAGTCCGCAACCTGGAAAGCGAACAATGTTGTGCAGAAACCTCAGCGAGCCGGCGACGGAACGGTACTGATCGTTAATAATGCCGTCCAGGTGACCTTCATAGGCCTGCGCGATAAGATGGCCGGCTGCGGAAAAGTCGCTGTCTTTCCAGGTGCGCAATTCCAATTCCTTCAACCCGTCCAGCGGCGCATGCACCAGGTTTGCTGAACTTAGCTCCAGCTCCATAAACAGTCTTTCGTAAATCTGAAACCCATTCTGGCGCAGTGTTTCTTCGTGGGTTCCATGGGGACGCAGCAACAGTTGCGATTCAATCCGGTCAACTCCTGGAGAGTGTTGCAGCAGCTCGATCATATGTTCGAGCAGACTGCGCTCGACGTCTGCGGTGGACGCTGGATTGCTCGCCGACGGCATCGCGAACACATCGCCGACCAGGGCCTTTTCGCTTTCGTAAACACAAAAGACGTACCCACAAATGCGGCCGTTTTCGATCGCCACATACCCCGGCAAAAGGCGGGAATCCAGGTACTGCAGCAGCAGGTTGGCGGAAGCATGAAAATCCCAGCGCAGCCGCTGATTCCAGACAAGGCTCTCCGCCTCCAGCACCGGCTTGAGATTGCTGGCGGAGAAATGTCGCAAGTCGAGAATTTCCAGATTCAGGGCCGGAGTCATCCGCGTTTGATCAGGAGTGTACGGCACGAGGCCATCACATGGGAACTAGGGCAGGTAACCAGCTCGAGCTCTATGGTTTGGCAAATACCTGGTAAACGGCAAGGCTTTGCGCAGGATAGGAGAAAAGCGGTTGATAGGACCGGCCGGCAAGCAGGCTATTCAGCTGGCCGGAATAGATTTCACGGGTGATCAGGATGTGTTCCCCTGCGGGGATTCCTTCCTGCTGATAGTTGTCCACCTGGTGGTTGCGGTAGAAGGAAAGACCGTATTCGACGTCACGCCGCACCCGATAAACGGCGACGGCTTCGTCGGGTTTGGCAATCTGGCTGATGATGGCCGCCAGCGGCCGGGCCGAGTAGGCAGCGTCCAGCAGGCGGATGTTTTTCTTGGTAGAAGACAGCGCGGGCAAGCCGAAGAACGGGCCAACGCCAAAGATAAACAACAGCATGATCACCAGCGGCACCATGGTCACCACGCGCATGTGCTTGACGCCAAAGCGGCCGACAACGATCAGGATGAGAACCGCCGCAGCCAGGCCGCTGGAAATCGCCGGCACCAAAATGCTGGCCGGCGGCCGGACTCCAGGATGAACGATGCGCCATGGCAACAGCAGCACCAGCATGATCGTGACCGCGGAAAGCGCGGCATGCAGAAACAGCAGCCACCCATTGAGCCCCTTATGGCGGATGCGGTTGATGTAATCGCCGGTAAGAATGGTGAGTGGCGGAATCGAAGGCAAAATATAGCCCGGCAATTTCGATTGGGAAAGGGAAAAAAAGATGATTGGAAACAAGGTCCACAATACTAAGAACTCAGGAAAGGCGTCGCCCCATCGGCTATGGCCAACGTAGTGGTGCTTGGCCCGCCGCGCCCGCCACTCCGCGATTGATAACAGAATCGCGTCCACCAAGGCGCGCAGGGCGATGACCGACCACGGCATAAGCGCAAGCAGCAGGACCGGGATGTAGTACCAAAATGGCTGTTCGTGCATGAAGCGCCCGGTGGCGAAGCGCTCAAGATTGTGTTCCAGGAAAAAGATTCGCAGGAAGTCAGGATTACGATGCTGGACAGCGATATACCACGGCAACACCATGGCAAAGTACAGCAGCACGCCTGGGATCCAGATGGTTCGCCGCAGCAGAGACCACTCCCTGCGCAGGGCGGCAAAGCTGAAGATGATGCACCCCGCCATGGCGGGAGCCACAGGACCCTTGGCCAGCGTGGCGATCCCAACAAAGAAATACAGGTCGAACAGCCAGAACTTCCTATCCGTCTCGTACCAGGCATACCAGCCGAGCATTCCGATACAGAAAGGCGCAGCCAACTGCATGTCGGTTGAAGCTCCCCGCGCGAAGCCAACAATGCCGGCACAGGAAGCAGTGATCAACGCGGCATCTAACTGGCTCCCGGGCCGGAAGCGGCGCAGGTGGAGATAAATCAACGCGACCAGGATAAAAGCGAAACTGGCCGACGGAAGACGCGCCGACCAGTCGTGTACACCAAACTCCAGGAAAGCAAACATAGCCCGCCAGTAATAAAGCGCGGGCTTCTCCAGCCAGGGATGACCCCAGAGTACGGGAGTAACGTAATCGTGCCGGCTCAGCATCTCCCGGGCAATCTGCGCATATCTTGGCTCGTCGGCGCCTACCAGTCCGAGCCCATCTCCCCCGAAGATTGGCACCAACCCGTAAAACAGAAAGAAGGGAGTAAAAACGAAGAGGCTGACGGCCTCCAGGGTTTCATTCAGGGCAGGGAAACGAGCTTTCAGATCATCCAAGGTGCTCGGCCGATTCACGACTCGAGGTGTACCCAGCATTGCTTTTTTCTCAACCATCGATTGTGCCAGGTAGTGTACGGGCACAAGGCTATCAGATTCAGCGTTCAAGCGAGAGGGATGGCGCGGGTGTCTCATTAAGCTCCACCAATAGGACGCCTCACCCGTTTCCATTCACCGAAGTTGTTGCTGCCATCTCAATGCGGAGATAGTTGAGAATCCGCTCGGTAGCGACTGGCAGCGGTTCGTCCAGGGTGCAGCCGCTGGCATTTTCGTGACCACCGCCGCCGAACCGCTCTGCGATGGTGGCCACGTTCACCCGGCCCTTACTGCGCAGGCTGAGGCGAACTCGCTGGTCGCGCAGCTCACGCAGAAAAACAGCAACCTCGATCCCGGCGATAGCGATGGCGTAATTGACGATCCCTTCGCAGTCTTCTTCCGCCGCGTGGGTACGGTCCATATCTTTGTCCGACACCCAGAGCCAGGCCAAATGTCCGTCGTGGTGCAGGTTGGCCAGCGCGGCGCCCAGCAGAAGCATCTTCGCCGCTGGATTGGAAAAGTAGACATCCTGGGCAATGACGACCGGATTGGCTCCGTAGCCAACCAGGTTGCGTGCCAGTTCAAAAGTATGGGCATCGGTACCCTCGTAGCAAAACGAGCCAGTATCGGACAGCACCGCCGTATAAAGGCACGTCGCCATCTCCGGCGTGATGTCGATGCCGGCCGCTCCTGCCAGTTGGTACACCATCTCGGCCACCGCACAGGCATTGCTGTCAATCCAGTTCACGTAGCCAAAAGCGCGGCCGCTGGTGTGGTGATCAATGTTGATCAGGAAGCGGTTTTCCAAACCTGTGAGCCGGCTGCGCGGAATGCCATCGCACTCCAGCAGGATCACGGTGTCGTAATCGCCGTCCACGTGACTCGATCGCCGTATCAGCGATGCGTAAGGAAGAGAACGGTAAATGTGCGGTACCCGGTCGCTCAGCACCATGTCCGCTTGCTTGCCCATCCGCTGCAAAATCATCCAGCAGGCAAGCAGGGAGCCGACGGCATCACCATCGGGGCGCGCATGTGCGGTTACCAGCAGGTGATCGGCCTTGGCGATAGAGCTGAGAACCGCGTCGATCGGTGCCGTCGATTGCATGATAAGCCGGTGCGAAGCTGCTGTTACTCCTTCGATTTTGCCGTCTTTCGGTTGCGCCCCAGCAACTCGTCGATGCGCATCTTGAGATGCTTGGACTTATCAATTTCAAAAGAGAGTTCTGGCACGTGCCGCACTCCCATCCGTTCCAGCAACTCGTGGCGGATAAATCCGCGAGCCGCAGTCAACGCCTCGATCGTCTTTTCTTCCTCTACCTCACCGCCGTCGACGGAGATGTAGACCCGCGCGGACTTGCCGCCGGGGTTCAGGACCACCTCGCTGACGTAGGCGGAGCTGATGCGCGGATCTGCCAATTCGCCCACAATCATGCCGCTGATCTCTTCGCGCAGCGTTTCCGCGACGCGATCTCGATGGTACTTTCGTGCCCGTGGTTCTACCATGGAAAAAGTCCTTAGCTAAACCTCTTAGACTATCAGAAAAGTCCTATTCCCCAGCGTCCTCTTCCAGAAAGGTGCACCATGAGTCGGCGACCTGCGCGCCCAGGTCATTGCTGATGCGAACTGCCGCATCTTCGACCTGCTTCATGAGCCCCGAAAGATAGTCGCGTGAGCGGGAAATGGCTGTGATCCCGATGGTTGCGCTCTGCCAGGTGACCGCCTCGTCCAACTCCGCGACCGAAATATTGAACCCGTTGCGGAGTTTCTCTTTGAGGCTGCGAACAACCTGGCGCCGGTCCTTGAGCGAGTGCGCCTGCTCAATGTGCAGTTCAAGCGTGAGAGAAACAATGGCCATAGTTACCCCAGTGCGATTTGTGCCGCGGTGATAAATTCAGCCGGCTTCATCGCCGCCAGAGAACTGCATTGGACCAACCCCCTGCGGCACGAAGCATCGCCTCGCAACTGCAGACAGGGGGAACACTCCGGTTGGTGAAAGAGGCTGGTACTGCGGGGACCGGTTGGCCGAAAGCGATGGGGAAACGCCGGCCCGAAATAGCCGATCGCCGGCACCCCATAGAATGAAGCGAGGTGCAGGGCGAAGCTATCAGGAGCGATGACCAGGTCCGCGGCGGAGATCTTCTCGAACAACTCTTTGACCGAGCCTTGTCCATAGGGGAGAACTCGCTGATCAAAACCGGCTACCCAACTTGCGCCATGGACAACGATCGTATGTTCCGGAAAAGTCTGCAAAAGGCCGCGAAGGATGCCCGTCCACTGTAGGTCGCTAAGCTGTCGTGCACGCCACCCTGCTTCCGCCGCGCAATAGATGTAAGGTGTCGCCGGACGTGGAGCGGGTGGCGCCGCGTAGTAGCTTCGATACGATGCGAGCGGTTCCGCTCGTCCCCGCAGATCCAGTAGTTCCAGCTCCACTTCCGCATCGTGTTTGTCTTCTGGCCGTCGAATCCTGCCCGGCCGGTACACCGCCTTCACGATTGCTGAAAGCCATGGACGTACACTTTTCCATTCAAAGAAGCCGCCTTCTGCATAGAGACGGCTAATCCCCTGCACCCAGCCGGTCTTCCGCCTGCCACGCAGCATCAACGAGAGCAGAAGGGTAGTGCGGCTGTCATCCAATGCGATGACAAGGTTTGCCCGTGGCACAGCCAACAGCTTGCGCAACATGGATAGCTTCGGGTCGCCATGATCGACGACCACCAACTTCAGCCGCGAGTCGATCAGCGGATACACCTGGCCGCCTTTACGGTTGGTGATCATGGTGATCTCGGCGTCGGGATTCAGCCGGGCGAGTTCGAAGAGAAAGGGCGCCTTCAGGACGTAATCGCCGAACGTGCGAAAACTCAGCAAGGTGATCCGTTGCATGGCACCGATGTTAGCCTTGGTAATTATAGTGCGTTACGTTTTTCTCGATCGCGATGGAGTGTTGAACCGCAAGTTGCCCGAGGGCGCTTATGTGAGCGACTGGACGCAATTCCAGTGGCTCCCGGGAGCTGTCGAGGCGGTTGCCCGCATGAATCGCGCTGGTCTGACTGTGATCGTGGTTAGCAATCAGCGCGGCATCGCATTGGGCCGGGTTTCCGTTGAGCAATTGGATCTCCTTCACGACCAGGTTCGCAGCCACCTCGCGCGTCAAGGCGCCCGGTTGGATGCGATCTACTACTGCCCCCATGACCACGGCGAATGCAATTGCCGAAAGCCGGGAGCTGGGCTTTTTGAGCAGGCCGCCAAAGATTTCCCCCAGGTCGATGCGACTAATAGCGTAGTGATCGGCGATTCTCTTTCCGACATTCAGGCCGGCCATCGCCTGGGTATGAGAACCATCTTTATTCAGGGAGAGCCGGATCGACAGAAAGCAGGAGCACAAGCAGCCGTGAGCCTTGCTGACGAAGTCGCCGCCTCTTTGCTGCAAGCGGTAGAAAAGCACCTCGGGCTATCGGCAGCAACCGGACAACAGCCGTAAGGATCCACTACGCTTCCCTCATCTCCAAGAAAAGAGCATCCACACTGAGATCTCTCCACCGCCCTCGCCTTTGTCATCTCGACCGGAGCGCAGCGCAGTGGAGAGATCTCTGTGTGGATGCTCTTTCTTGGAGATGTTTCTCAGAAGATGGCCACGGCTGCTCTATCGCGCAAAGCTTACCGCCACTGCCTCGTTGAGGTACCCGGTCACCTGGCGCCCGTAATGCATCCAGGTATAGTTCTCCGTCACGGTTCTCATTGCGTTTCTACCCATTGACTGCCGCAAACCCTCGTCTGACGAAACCAGGGCAATCGCATGCACAAGAGCGTTCACATCGTTCACCGGCACGTAGATGGCACTCTTCCCATGCTCCAGGGGCAAACCGCAATTCTCTGTCGTAATGATTGGTAAGCCGGCGGCAGCGGCTTCCATTCCCGACCGCGACGAGCCTTCGGCAAAGGTAGGAAACACAAATAAATCCGCGCCAGCAAATGCGGCCGCGACCTCCTTTAATGGAGCAAACGGCGTGTGGGTAAAGAATTGCTCATCGTCCGCTTGGAGACACGGCGCCCCATTGCCCAGGTTCCCCATCAGTTGAAGACGAACGTCGATCCCCGATCGCCGGCAGAGGCGAATCGCCTCCAACAGGAGCCGCACTCCCTTACGAATATCGAAGTTTCCGGTGAACAGAATGCGTACCGGCCCACCCACCCGGTAATCGCGCTTCAGATCAAAAAAGTCTTCTCGCACACCGAGGTAAGCCACGCGCACTTTATCCGCGGGGTAGCCTTGCTCGACAAAGGTCTTCTTAACAAAGTCGGAGTTGACCAGCAGCAGATCCGCATCGTCGCAATCACGCAACACCAGCTTCCACAGGTCTGCTCGCGAGTCATAGCCGGCAGCCATGCCGAAGCGGGCAAACTCCTCCCGCAATGCCACGTGCATAAACGCTGGATGAGCGATGGAGTGATCGGTAACTACTGCCAGTCCGTTGCTGCGCGCTTTGCGAATCGCACCTGACTGGCCTGCTCCGCTGCGAACCAGCAGCACGTCGGCATTTTTCAGGTATTTCCTGCTGCCCAGGGCGGCCAGACGGAATTCCATGCCATAGGCAAGGTCGAGCGGAATGACGCCGGTACGCTGGACCAGTTTGATAAAGGTCCCCGCGACCTCGGCCCACGCAATGGGCGTCACGCATGCCCCCGGAATGCTGATTTTCCGGGCAGCCATACGCCCCGCCAGGTGCTTTTCCCCGAGAACCCGCCCGACTAGATCCACCAGTGCGGTTTGATTGTCTTTTGGAACCCAGCCAGTAAGGAAGTTTACTGCGACTCCAGCCGCCGCCAGGGCTCGGGCTGTTTCGTGGAAATGAAGCTTGCCGAATCCCGTGGCAATAATTGCTTTCAAACCCTACTCTTCGACGTCCACGCGCGATTGGTAGTAGTCGTTATAAGCGCGGCCATAGTACTCGGCGTAATCAGAAGATTGCAGGTCCACGGCATTCAACACCACGCCCAGGAGATGGGCTCCGGAACGGAGCAGGATTTCGCTCGCTCGCGCCACCACATTCCTTGACGCTTGCCCGTAACGCAGGACCAGCACCACACCGTCACTGATGGAAACCAGCACCGCCGCGTCCGTCACTGTCAGCACAGGCGGCGTGTCAATCAGAATAAAGTCATAACTCGAGCGCAAGCCCTCTATCAGCCGCTGCATTTGCAGCGAGCCCAGCAACTCCGCCGGCATGGGAGCGATCGGGCCGGCAGGAAGAATATGCAGGGAAGGCACAGCGGCCACCTGGGTGATCGCTTCCTCGAGTGGGGTCTTGCCCGTGAGCACTGAGGTAAGGCCGACTTTATTCGAAATCCTGAAGCGTAGATGTACCGATGGCCGTCTCAGGTCAGAGTCGATGAGCAGCACACGCGCGCCGTTGAGCGCAAACACGATTGCCTCCAATGTGCTGATCGACGTTTTGCCTTCGGATGGCTTTGCGCTGCTGACCAGAATGACCTGTGGCGGCGTGCCCGCGCGGGAGAGCAGGATGGTGGTCCGCAGTGCACGATAGGCCTCAGCCAGCCGTGACCAAGCGCCGGGGATCGGCGAAGTAGCATCCCTGACAAACGTTTCCGGTGAGAGCAGCTTGGTGTCGACTTGAGGAACGACCCCGAGCATAGGCAGGCCGAGCTTTTCCTCGATGTCGTAAATGGTCTTGATGTTTGTATCCAGTGCTTCCACCATGAAAGAAAGCACCAAGCCAATGCCCAGTCCACAGAGCAGGCCGAGCGTCAGGTTGACCGACCTGCGCGGGTAGCTGGGGAAGTCGGGAGCATCGGCCGGGTCGATCTTGCGAATATTGGTGGAGTGCAAGCCGGCGATGATGCCTGCCTCCTGCAGTCGCTGCTGCAGCCCGTCATACAGCGCTCGATTGGCCTCGTACTCCCGGCGGGCTAGAGAGTATTCGACTGCCTTTGAGTTGCCCATGTAGGCGCTGCCTTTTTCCTGGTCCAGCCTGCGCTGCAGAGCATCCTGGTTTTCTTTGGCGGCATTCACTTCTTCCTGCGCCCGCGCAAGCACCGTACTCTGCTCCGCCTTCATGCTCTGCTGAATTTCCGCGAGTTCAGACCGATTCTCCAGCAACCGGGGATTCTTGGCGCCATACTTCGCGCTCAGGCTAGCCGCCTCGGCTTGTAGAGAGGTCATCCTTTCTTTCAAGCTCAACAACACCGAATCGCCGCTCAGAGTGGCCAACACATCGGGCGGCGCGCTCTGCAGGGTAAGCAACTTTGCCTGGGCCACCAGGCGTTGCGATTCAGCTGCAGTCACATCGTGGCTGATGTCGACCAGGCGCGAAAGCATAATGCTTTGCGTCCCATCGATGCCCACCAGGCCGATATCTTTCTGCACCGTGAGCATGTGCTCCTGGCTGTTTTCCAGGCGATTCTTCAGATCGCCCAACTGCTGCGACAGCCAGATCGACACTTCCTGCGTGGCGGCGTAGTTCTCGCTGAAGTTGTGCTGCACGTAATTGTCGATCAGGGTATTGCAGATGACAGCGGCAAGCTCGGGATTACGTGCCGTAAAGCTGAGATCGAGAATATTGGTGTGCCCGAACCGTTCCGCCGCCAGACCCCCTTCAAAGATCCCGATCAGAGCGTGCCGGTCCTGGATCTTCGATAAATCCCAGTTGTAATTCGATCCCAGTGGCAGGAAATCCTTATTCTTATCCAGGTGCAGCGACCGGATGGTCTGCATTGCCAGCGTCGAACTCTTGAGGATGGCAATCTCCGTATCCAACTTGGTGACATCGATGTATCCGCTGTCATAGCCTCCGCCCGTGTCTACGCGGAACTGGTCGGCCGTGTCTTGAGTGATCTCAATGTTGGCGGTCGACCTATATTCATTAGGCGTCCGGGCATTCTCCATATACCCCGCCCCGGTGCCCAGCAGGGCGCACACCGCCACCAGCCATACATATTTCTTGGCAATCAGTAAGAAGTGTTGCAGCGTCTGGCCGTCGTTCAGGCCCAGGCTAAGGAAGGCACGCTCGTGTTCGCGTGGTTCGCGATATTCGGGAAGGAGGGCCGGTTCCGATGGTGGGGGATAAATACTCATGCGTTTGGAAGTTCACCGAATAGGTAGATTGGAGAAGTCCAGTGGTGGTCAACCTCCACTTGCCGGAAAGTGGCCGCGCTTCAAACCTTTAGATTCCAAATTATAGAGTGCCGCGGGGCCGTTCACCAATCTTTCTCGCGAGCCGACGAGTGTGACTCAATCCGGTTAAGAACGCGGTTGAGGAAAACTCGGTACCGTATCAGGCCGCCCTGTTTCTCCTCGCCGTATTGGATCAATGCACACCCAATAAAGCCCCTAAGGGCTGCTTCTCAAGCAATTTGCGACCTTCCGCAGCCTATTCAGCCCCGCTCCTAAATCCTGCTCACGCGCGCCCGGATGGCCGACTCCACCGCGCCGGGATGGGTGAGTATCCGTTCCACGCGAAACAAATAAGCCCGGAGCGTATCCAAAGCTGTCCATTTGCGCCCCCGGGTAAGTGAAAACATGCGCTCCGCGTCCGCCTTCATCATTTCACTATGGCGCCGGGAGCCGGTGATCGATTTTGCATGGATGCGAAACAATGCCAGGTCCTGATTCAAATATTTGACCCTGGCCCCCGCCCGCACCATGTCGACCAACAGTTCACCGTCCCAGCAGGAGCGATTGTTCACATTAAATCCCCCCGTCGCCTCAAACGCCCCGCGCCGGAAAAAAGTAGACTGTTGCAGCCAGGTGGCGCCTCCGTAGAAATAACGCTCTAACGTGAAACCCGCCGCCCGAATGCGTCGAATTCGTCGGCCGTGGGCATCGACGATAAATCCGTTCCCCATCACGATGTCGCAATCAGGGTTCTGCTCGAAGGCTTGGCTGACACTCTGTAACGCCCCCGGCAGCAGTGCGTCGTCGGAATTCAGAAACCCGAAGATATCCCCCGAAGCGCGCTGGAACCCTTTGTTCAGGCCGTCGGCGGCTCCCTGATCCGGTTCAAAAAGCACCGCTGCCAGCCGGCTGCCAAAACCTTTAATCAGTTCGCGGCTTCCGTCCGTCGACCCGGGATCCACCACGATGTATTCGAGCCCAGGGTAATCCTGCCCCAGCACCGAGGTGAGGCACTCCTCCAGATACTGCCGTTGGTTAAATGAGACCGTGACAACACTGAACTTCATCGGCAATTCGCGACCATAGGTTCTTGTTGCGGATTTGAGCGTTAACCAGTTTCGCAATTGGTGTAGACCGAAGCGACAGGCCTTATCGCGGTGTTCTCTCAAGGAAAACCCACTCCTCGCGATCCCTGCCAGACCACAGTAATTGCGAAACTGCTCTAGTGCACGTAGAAATACGCCTGCGTGGCGAATCCTATGGCTGCGACGAGTGCGGTCTTACCCGCTGCCTTGAGAATGCTCGGCGGAATGAAAAGAATGTCATCGGGCTGCATGGTGATGTCCACCTTCTTGCCTCGCAACACGTCTTCAAGCTTCACGGTTTGTACTACGCGGGTCCCGTTTCCCGAGGTTCGCAGCAGAAGGGTTTTATTCGAATACGAGTTTGGCTTCGTTCCCTGCGCCAGGGCAATGACTTCGGAAATAGTCGTATGGTTGGATTCGCACAGCGGAAAAGCTCCTGGCCGGGTCACATTGCCACCCACGTAGACCACTCCACAACGGCTGACCAGGATGGTTTCTCCCGTCTTGATCTCCAGCTCGGCGTTGTCATTTTCCCGCAGCGTTGGGTCCCACAAAACAGTGGTCGGATTTTTCATCGAGCCGGAAGCAAAAATTTCAATCACATGTCCCGCCGCCGTTGTCGTCCCGCCGGCCTCAGTCAGCAGGTCGATGAGCCGCTTGTGCCCCGCCAGCGTGTAGATGCCGGGACTCTTCACCTCGCCCATTACGGTGACGCTATAACCAAACTGTTCAGTGGTGACAATGACGCGTGGGTCGCGCAAGATCTGGTTTTGCACAAAGAGCCTGGCAATCGCTTTCGCGGCCTCGATCGAAGTCATGCCTTCAATATGAAAAAGCCCGGCATATGGAATTGCTATCTGGCCGGCGGCGGAGACGGGCATTCGTACCGAATACTCTGGTGCATCAAAAATTTGTACCTCTACGATGTCCCCGGCACGAATCGGTCCATAACCTAGACCTGCTCCTGATGCGGGACCATTGGGTGACGCGTACCTCGGCGTTCGGGCGCCCCCATTCGACTGGGGAGTGGTTGCTTGAGGAAACAGCGGCTCCAGGGGCGCATTCACGGGGCTCGCGGGTGCGGGCGTGATCTCTACCGGCGCGGAATTTTGTTGCGACAGCCCTCCGCTATCCGAGCTCTGTCCTGCTGCAAAAGGAATGCACAGGGTGAGCTGCAGGAGACTCATGGCAGTCAGCAACGGCAGCGTCACCCGCCGCATCGGGTTCCAAACTCGCCGTACAGGATCGACATCAAGCTGCATCGCCTAAAGCAATTCTCCTCTGGCCTTCCTGTTCACAGTAACAGGAGAACTGGACGAAATCATTTTTCCACTCGGGGTGTGGAGTCGAAGTCATTACGTGGCCGTGCTGTTTTGCTCCCGTTCCACTCTCTGTTTGATCGCGTGAGCGGGAACCCCGGCATAGACCGTCCAGGGCGCGAGATCGCGCGTGGCTACCGAGCCCAAACCGAGCACCGCTCCCTCGCCAACGTTGACTCCTGGAGAAACAGAAGCGCGCGCACATACCCAGCAGTAGGCGCCCAGGCTCATGGGGAATGAAATGAGAGGGAAGGCGGGGTCGTTGTAGTCGTGAGTTGCCCCGCAAATGTAAGCCTGCTGGGAAACGATCGCATGCGACCCTAGGGAGACGGGCGAGGGGTTATAGATTTCCGCCTCGTCCCCCAGAGTGACTCCGTCGGCGCACCACAGATTCCATGGAGCCCATATCCGCGCACTGGGGTAGACGTGGCAACGCGGTCCGAGCTTGGCCCCGAAGCAGCGGAGCAGAAAACTGCGCCAGGCGTGAAACGGTCGCGGCGAGATGCGAAATAAGAGAACCCAAACTATAGACCACGCCAGCCGGCCTATGCGGTTCGACAGTGGGAACGAAGGCTTAAGATAGGGATCAGCGGGTTGGGAAGCTCGATACATCTCTACGACCGTCTGCAACGTGCAGGCCCTGGCTCTCGAGGCCTTTAAACAGAACCATCCCAGGCGCGAGAGCCATACTCTTCATGCTCTCACACCGGCTCTAAGCCTAGCGTCCGGAACAGATTCCCAGGATCAATAGAACTTCGAATCTCACTCACCTGACGCGGAAGAGAACTCCGAAGCTGAGCGTATACGGTTTGAGTTTGGTGTCAATATAAACGCCCGGCTGGCCAGGGAGAAATCCCGGCGGATAGTAGTGATTTCCCAGATCCCAAAGCTGGTATTGGAAGTCCACCATGCGGAAATTGACAATGTGATTCTTGTGGTAATCAACACCGCCGCCAAATTCATAGACAATGCTATTGTCTGTCTGGCCGGTTCTATAGGTGATGTCCCCCGGGCCGATCAGAAAGTCGCCGTAGGGGCGGAAACGCTTGTAGATGTAATGCAGTTCGGGGCCGACCACAAACGTTCTCTGCTTTCCGAAAGTGCCCGTACTCCAGGTATAGCGCGCTCCCAGCGCCGGTTGGCCAAAAACGAATCGCCCCAGACGAAAATCTGCGCCGCCCGCAAAAGCCTGGTTCCAACCGTTGGCGTCGTTGGTGTTGCTCGGCGACGGAGCCTGGGGAGGATAGTCGAGCGTGGAGTTGAAGTCGGTCTTGACCAGGGTATAGAGCCCGTAGACATTAATCTGACTTCCGCCACCCTTGATCGCGGGCACCACCTGTGCTTTCAAGGCGGTGGGCAGTATCGCTCCCGCCGCCAGGACTGCGAAAGCTAGTGCTCTAGAGAGAAGTCGCATGTTTGCCGCCCGTGAAATCAATTCTTTGATCCTTCGGTGTCTGGAGATCTCGGAAAGCCAGGGCAAAAAATGACCCATCCGCTCCCTGGTTAAGGCTTCCATCTCGTAACGCAGAGTACAGACAAATTTAGAGCATGCGATGCATCCAATCGTTTCTACCAAGTAACCTCGCTGGTTACAAATCCAACAATAGTTGCAGCGCTACTACACAATATGATGCCCAAAGGGCGGCTTGCGGGGCGCTTCCCGATCCGGAACTTTATCAGAGAAACCCGCTTTCGACTGCTGAAACGGCAAACCTCGAAGCAAAGTCTGCATCACAGCGTGAGGTTCGTCTCATTTGCAACAGCTCTACTGCTGGTGCACGTTCAGGGTAATCAAAACGTACTCGCCTGTCTAGAACAGAAACATCGCTGTACCAGAACAGAACAGTGCTAACAATTAGCGCCCGAGGTACTGTCCCAATTCGACGCAGACTTAACCCAGACTCATCGTGGTAGGCTTTACACGACTTCAGTGTATGGAACAAAAAAAGCTCAGTGACCGCGGCAAAAAAGAATATCGGAACCTTTCCGGCTAATAGCACGAAGAGTACGCAGCACGTTCTCAAATCTCACCACGGTCTCACGACCTCAATCCGGGGCGTCTTGCTCCAGTATGGCTGCAGCGTTTGAAAAAGCATCTATCCTGTTACCTTGTTAGTGATGAGGTAGGCAACCCCAGAGCAACCCTCCTCGTCGCTCAGTCATCGATCGCAAGCACCTGGAGTAGTCATGCCTAAAACCGCCATACTCATCGGCGCCGGCCCCGCGGGGCTCACGGCCGCGCTCGAGTTTCTTCGCCGATCTGATGTGCATCCAATAGTGCTTGAGGCCAGCCACGAGATTGGTGGTATCTCGCGTACCATCCGCCACAACGGCAATCGCATCGATATCGGGGGGCATCGCTTTTTTTCCAAGTCCGACCGCGTGATGAACTGGTGGATGGACTTGATGCCGCCTGAGGCCAGCGGCGATACCCAGCATGCGCTACGCCACCAAAATAAGCAGCGAACCCTCAAGACCACCACCGCCGGGCTGACGCCCGAGAACACCGACTTGGTGATGCTGGTTCGGCCGCGCAAGAGCCGTATTTACTTCTTGCGCCGCTTTTTCGACTACCCCATCAAGTTGACTGCGGATACGTTGGGCAAACTTGGTCTGCTCCGAACCTTGAAGATCGGTATCAGTTACCTGCGCGCCAGGCTCTTCCCGCGCAAGCTGGAGAAGTCGCTCGAAGACTTTCTCATCAATCGGTTCGGACGCCAGTTGTACCTGACTTTTTTCAAGTCCTACACCGAGAAGGTGTGGGGCGTTCCCTGCGAACAGATCAGCGCCGAATGGGGAGCACAGCGAATCAAAGGCCTGTCGCTCACCACAGCCATTCTGCATTTCGTGAAGAAGGCCTTTACGCCTTCCCGTAATCAAGCCATCCAGCAGAAGGGAACCGAGACGTCGCTGATTGAAAAGTTTCTGTATCCGAAATATGGCCCGGGTCAACTGTGGGAACATGCCGCCGACTTGATTCGCAACCAGGGCGGAGAGATTCTTCTTGGCTGGCGCGCCACCCGTCTCTTCGTCGAGGGAGACACAATCACTGCGGTCGAAGCGGTGAGCGATACCGGAATGCGGCGCCGTTTCGCAGCCGACTATGTTTTCTCCACCATGCCGGTGCGGGAACTCATTGATGCCATGGATACCCCAATACCGGCCGAAGTGCGGGAAGTTAGCGATGGCCTGCAATATCGCGATTTCATTACTGTAGGCCTTTTGGTGGACCAGCTGACCGTGCGCGAAGCCGACGGCGGCACGCTGAAAGACAACTGGATCTATATTCAGGAGCCGGATGTATTGGTGGGGCGGCTGCAGATCTTCAACAATTGGAGTCCGTACATGGTCGCCGATCCAAATAAGACCTGGATTGGACTCGAGTACTTCTGTTACCAGACCGACGCCCTGTGGAAAATGGCCGACGAGGATCTGAAGAAATTTGCCATCGCCGAGGTGGAGAAGATAGGCATTCTCCGCGCCGCAGACGTATCTGACTCCCATGTGGTGCGCGTTCCCAAGACCTATCCGGCCTACTTTGGCACGTACGACCGCTTTCATGTGATCCGCGAATTCCTCGATCACTTCCACAATCTGTACCTGGTTGGCCGAAATGGTATGCACAAGTACAACAATCAGGACCATTCCATGCTGACTGCCATGACAGCGGTCGATAATATCCTCGCCGGGGTCCAGGACAAGGAGAATGTCTGGTCCATCAACACGGAGATGGAATATCATGAAGAAGAATCAAAGCAGCAGTCACGGGCCTCCAGTTCCCCCACCAAGAACACTGACAGCGTAGGGGCCACCGTTTAGAGCCTGTTTTTTGCCGCGTTGCTCGATCGCCGGTGATAATGGTAGCTGCGATGGGAATTTCCTGAACGTTTTCGTGTTCTATAGAACAAGGAAGTCCTGCCGGACGTAGCAGTCTGGCCCGAAAGTTGCTCATTACGCGGCGTCTAGACCGCGCACAGGTGAGTCTTCTTATCCATCTTGCACGATTTGAGTATGGCTTTCCCCCCAAATAGGTAGTCACATCAAGGCATCCCATGCCGAGGCGGAGTCCAGAAATCAAGATGAGCGAATCCATTGCAATCACTGTAGTTGGGTCAGGATACGTAGGTTTAGTGGCGGCCGCATGCTTCGCTGAGATCGGTCACCGGGTCTTGTGCGTCGACAATGACGAAGATAAGGTGAACAAACTCAACCAGGGCCTGATCCCCATCCATGAAGAGTTTCTTCCCGAGTTGCTGGGCAGGCATCGGGCCACCGGCCAGGTCCAGTTCACCACCGATCTGGCCCATGCGACCCAGGCGTCCCAGGTCATTTTCATCGCCGTAGGCACCCCGCAAAGTGAGACCGGCAACGCTGACCTCTCGTATGTCGATGCGGTTGCCAGCGAAATTGCCCGGTCCATTCACTCCTATAAGGTCATTGTTGAAAAGAGCACCGTGCCGGTCTATACCAACGACTGGATCCGGCGCACCATCGAGCGCAACGGGATATCGAGGTCGCTTTTTGATGTCACGTCCAATCCCGAATTCCTGCGTGAAGGCACTGCGGTCAAGGATTTTCTCCATCCCGACAGGATCGTTCTCGGCGCTGACAGTGAAGAGGCGGCAAGATTGCTGGCTGCCATTTACGAGCCACTCACTTCGGGCGGCTACTACGAGCGCTCCGACGCCGTTCCCGGCCATCGCTCTGCCGCCGATCTGCCGCCCCTGCTGCAGACTTCCACCAAGGCCGCGGAGCTTATCAAACATGCCTCCAATGCCTTCCTGGCCATGAAGATCTCCTTTATTAACGTGGTTGCCAACCTGTGCGAGGCGGTGGACGCGGATGTGGAGCACGTCGCCAAGGGTATGGGCATGGATAAGCGGATCGGCAAGCGCTTTCTCAGCGCCGGCATCGGCTATGGAGGCTCGTGCTTCCCCAAGGATGTCGCCGCGTTTCGCTATGTCGCGCAACAGTTGGGTATCGATTTCAGCCTGCTCGAGGAAGTGGAAAAAATAAACGAGCTGCAGAAAGAGCGCTTCTTTCAGAAGATTCGCTCCGCCTTGTGGACCCTTCGCAAAAAGCGTCTTGGCGTGCTCGGCCTTGCCTTCAAAGGAGGCACGGATGATATCCGCGAGTCGCCTGCCCTGGAAATTATCCGGATGCTGCTCGACGCAGGGGCCACCATCTGCGCTTATGATCCGGCGGCCATTGAACGCGCAAAGCTGGAGATGCCTCCCAATGATTGCCTGCAGTACACCGATGACCCGTATGCGGCCGCGGACAACGCCGATGCCTTATTAATCCTCACCGATTGGGCCGAATTTACCCGTCTGGACCTCAAGAAGCTTCGCTATACCTTGCGCTATCCCATCATCATCGACGGCCGCAATCTTTTCGATCCCTGGGTCATGCAGGATCTGGGCTTCACCTACCTCAGCGTAGGCAGGCCCTCCCAGCACACCTCGGTCGAATCCGCCTCGACCAAGCGTTGGCCCTGAGGGGACGAGAAGCATAGGCCCCGCACTGAGTGCGGGATTGATTTCAAAACCGGGGGAAACCGTATTTTGACGACTCATCGTGTCCTGGTCACCGGCGCCGCCGGCTTCCTTGGCTCTCATCTTTGCGATGCTCTCCTCGCCCAGGGCCATCACATCGTAGGTGTCGATAACTTTGCCACCGGCAGGGTCGCCAACCTCGCCACTTTGATCAACGAGCCCCGATTTACCTTGGTAGAGCAGGACATCTGCCAGCCGTTCGACCTGGGAAAGATCGACTACCTCCTCAATTTCGCCTCCCCGGCCAGTCCTGCCGACTACGCCCGGCTTGGTCCGGAGACCTTGAATGTAGGCTCCCAGGGCACCAGGAATGCTCTCGATCTGGCGCGCAAATACGGCGCCGGTTTTCTCCATGCGTCGACTTCAGAATGTTATGGGGATCCCGACGTTCACCCGCAGACGGAAAGCTATTGGGGCCGGGTCAATCCCATCGGACCGCGCTCGGTCTACGATGAGGCCAAGCGATTCTCCGAGGCCCTGATCATGGCCTACCACCGGTACTACGGCGTCGATACCCACATGGTGCGCATCTTCAACACCTACGGGCCCCGCTTGCAGCCGACCGATGGCCGGGTCATTTCGAACCTCATGATCCAGGCTCTGCTCGATGAAGATCTCACCGTCTATGGAGACGGGCTCCAGACCAGAAGCTTCTGTTATGTGTCTGACTTGATCGCCGGCATTCTTCTTCTTTCCCGTTCCAATGAGCACCTTCCGGTGAACATCGGTAATCCGGTGGAGTGGACCATCCTTGATTGTGCTCGCGAGGTCTTGGCGGTCACAGGTTCGCGCAGCAAGATCCGCTACGAACCTTTGCCCATCGATGACCCCATGCAGCGCTGCCCGGATATCACCAAGGCCAGGACTCTGCTCGGATGGGAGCCGAAAATAAGCCTCCGCCAGGGCCTGGAGCTGTCACTCGATTACTTCCGAGCCAGCCTGCCCACGCGTACTTAGTTAGAATCGACTGATGCTTAACGATTTGTCGCCCATCATCGTCACTGGCGGAGCGGGCTTCATTGGCTCCAACTTCGTCCTTGAATGGCTCGCGGCGGTAGGCACGCCGGTAGTGAACCTTGACAAGCTTACCTATGCCGGTAACTTGCAGAACCTGGCGTCGGTGGAGCGCAATCCCGCCTACCATTTCGAGCAGGGTGACATCTGCGACCCCGCTTTTCTCGACCGGCTGATCGATCGCTATCAACCACGCGCCATCCTGCATTTTGCCGCGGAGAGCCACGTGGACCGCTCTCTCGCCGGCCCTGAGGCGTTCGTTCGCACCAACATCGACGGCACCTTCCGGCTGCTTGAGGCCACTCGCGCTTATCTCACCAAATGCTCTGCTGAGGATCGGCGCAAATTTCGGTTTCTCCATGTTTCGACCGACGAGGTTTACGGCACGCTTCTTCCCCAGGCTCCGCCGTTCGAGGAAACCAATGCCTATGCGCCCAACAGTCCCTATGCCGCCTCCAAGGCCGCATCGGATCACCTGGTGCGCGCGTACGTGCACAGTTACGATCTGCCTGCGCTGACTACCAACTGCTCCAACAACTACGGTCCCTATCAGTTTCCCGAGAAGCTTCTGCCGCTGATGATCACTCATGCCATCGCCGGCCAGGCACTTCCGGTCTACGGCGATGGAAAGCAGGTACGGGACTGGCTCTACGTGGGGGACCATTGTTCCGCCTTGAGAGCGGCGTTGGAGCTGGGACAGATCGGCGAGACGTACAACATCGGTGGCCGCAACGAGCAGTCCAATCTGGATACGGTTGAGTTGCTGTGCAGCCTGCTGGATGAGTTGCTGCCCGGTTCGCCCCACGTGCCCCACCGTGGTCTGATCAAGTTTGTGACCGACCGGCCGGGCCATGATCGCCGCTATGCCATCAACGCCGATAAAATTGAACGCGAGCTTGGTTGGCGTCCTGCGGAAACGTTTGCTTCCGGTCTGCGTCGCACGGTGGCGTGGTACCTGGCGCATCAGGACTGGGTGCAGCAGGTGACCAGCGGCGCCTATCGCCAATGGATCGACTTGAATTATGCTCATCGCGTAGGCGCTGCACGATGAAGGGTATCATTCTCGCCGGCGGGTCGGGCACCCGCCTCTATCCCGTCACGCATGTTGTATCCAAGCAGTTGCTCCCGGTCTATGACAAGCCGATGATCTACTATCCGTTGTCGGTGCTGATGCTGGCCGGCATTCGCGAGGTGCTGATCATCTCTACGCCCGCGGACACCGCACTTTTTGAGCGACTGCTCGGTTCCGGCGAACAGTGGGGCATCTCCTTTCAGTATGCTGTGCAGCCGAGTCCGGATGGTTTAGCGCAGGCGCTGATCATCGGAGAGAAATTTATTGGTGGGGAGCCGTGTTCGCTCGTCCTTGGCGACAACATTTTTTACGGCCACGATTTTGCGCACAGCCTTCAGGCGGCGGCGCAGGTTCAGGATGGTGCGGTCGTGTTTGCCTATCCGGTCTCTGATCCGGAGCGCTATGGGGTGGTCGAGTTCGATGCTTCCGGCCGTGCCTTGTCGATTGAAGAAAAGCCGGAGAAGCCGAAGTCTCGATACGCAGTGACCGGACTTTATTTTTTTGACGGAAATGCCTCTCAGGTTGCGCGTCAGATAGCGCCCTCGCCGCGCGGTGAACTGGAAATCACGGATGTGAATCGCTGGTATCTGGACAGGGGCAAATTGCGCACCCAGGTTCTGGGCAGGGGATTCGCATGGCTTGACACTGGGACTCATGACTCTTTGATCGAAGCCGCTATTTTCATTGAGACCATTGAGAAGCGTCAGGGGCTCAAGATAGCCTGTCCGGAAGAAATTGCCTATCGTCTGGGCTGGATCGACGCTGCGCGGCTGGAGACGCTGATTGCCAGGGTAGCGAAGAGCGGCTACGGCCGCTATCTCCGTTCCGTCCTGGACGAGCGTGTCTTCTAGCTCTATCCCCGCCACAATCGCCGGGTGCCCCACACCCCCGATTTCCTGTGGAGTTTCGTGGATCCCTGAACCTTCTGCGCCTTTCCTTAATGAAAGGCGCACACGCGGTCCTTTCGAGAGCTGCGTACAGGAAATTCGGGGCATCTCGCTCGTTTTTCGCGAGATGTGGGATACCGCAGGTCTCCCCCTCAAGCCTGCAGCGGTTCCCACGGGAAATCTTCTCGAAGCGTCCAGGTAATCCGCTTTTTCATTCACTCAACTCTGAAGGGGTGCCCCATGTTCGCACCAGCGTACGTGGGTTAAGAAAGACGGGGCGAAGCCCCATCAAAGGTCTGTCTTTCCTTTCGATCATCTACCCTGGCCGTTTCCGCAGTGCCGCAAGAAAATCTCCCACCGGCCGGGAATTTAGCACATCCTCTTTCGTAAGCCACGCCCGCCGTAATTGCTTTACCCCATAATGCATAGCGTCGAGATGACTAATGTGGTGTGAATCCGTATTAATCACGATCTTGCAACCCAGCTCCCGTGCCCGGCGCAAGTCGATGTCGCACAAATCAAGCCGGTCAGGATAAGCATTGTGTTCTACCGCCGCCCCGACCTTCGCCGCCTGCTTAAGGACTGCGGTTAAATCCATCTCGTAACTATCTCTGCGCAGCAACAATCGCCCCGTCAGATGGCCGAGAATCTTGATATACGGATTCTCCAAAGCCCTCAGCAACCGCTCCGTCATCTGCTCCCTGGGTTGCTGAAAAAGAGAGTGAACGCTGCCGATGACTACGTCCGTCTGCGCCAGCACCTCTTGTGAAAGGTCGATCTCTCCATCGCCAAGAATGTCCACTTCAATCCCGGTCAGCACGCGGATGCGTCCTTCCATCCGGGCATCCACCTCTCGAATCGCTTTCAGGTGTTCGAGCGCGCGCTGGTCATCGAGTCCGTTGACCATGGCCAGGTTTTTTGAGTGATCGGTGATGGCGATGTATTCATAACCCCGCGCCAGACCTGCTTCGGCCATCTCGAGAATGCTGCTTTTGCCGTCCGTCGCATAGGTATGCATGTGCACATCGCCGCGCAAATCGCTGGCCTCGATCAACCGCGGCAGCCGATGCTCCGCGGCCGCTTCAATCTCCCCCTGATTCTCGCGCAGCTCAGGCGCAATCCAGTCCATGCCCAAAGCTTGGTAAATATCCTCTTCGGATGCAGCGGCAATGACGGTGCCATCGTCCAAACGCGCCAGCGAATATTCGCTCAACGTGTAACCGCGTTTGAGCGCTCGCTGGCGTAGCGAAACGTTGTGCATTTTCGAGCCCGTGAAGTATTGCAGAGCCGCACCGTAGCTTGCCCGCGGGAGAAGCCGTACGTCTACCTGCAACCCACTGCGTAAACGAAAGCTCACTTTGTTCTGGCCTTTCGCCAGCAGCTCGGCGATCGGAGGATAGGCTGCCATGTACTCGACTGCGGCGGCGACGACGTCCGCCTCGCACGCTGGACCGGTCACCAGCAAGTCCAGATCGCCCACCGTCTCTCGTCCCCGGCGCAATGATCCAGCAGGCATGACCTCGTCGATCCCGGGAAGCTGTTTCAGGTAGAGGGTCACTCGTTCGGCTGCGGCTTCGGCGTCGTCCAGCAAATAGCGGCCGCTGTTCTTGTGGTAGTCGGCGATTCCTCGGCTGAGTCTGTCGATCAGCTTTTGCCCGAAGCGGGGCAGGGTGGCGAGCTTTCCGGCTTCGATAGCGGCCTGCAGCTGTTCTACATCGCCGACTTGCAGCGCTTCCCAAAGCAGGGCTACTGTCTTAGGGCCGATGCCCGGCAGTTTGAGCAACTCCAGCATGGTCGGGCGATATTTCGTGAGGAGTTCGTCGCGCAGTTTCAGGCTGCCGCGCGTTTCAATTTCCTGGATGTTCGCCGCCATACCCTTGCCGATTCCGGCAATGGCAAGCAGTCGCTCCGGCTCCTGAACGAACGAACTCAATTGTTCGGTGCTGTTCTCAACTGCTTCCGCGGCCCGCCTGTACGAGCGAATACGGAAAGGGTCGCCCGCCGCAATTTCCAGCAGGTCCGCGGTCTCGCCCAGTAACTGCGCAATGGATTTGTTATCCATCCAAGGCACATTAAATCATGGCGCAGACACCTATCCCAGGTCCGCGAAACGCAACTGGAGGAAGAGCGGGGCACAGCCCTATTGAGAGAAAACTTCCGCCGAAGCCGTTGATCTAATGATTATTCCTGCTCGATCAAGCGACTTCTCGCACCCGAGTGACTGAGTCTGCTTGAGGGCCCTTTTGCCCCTGCACGATGTCGAACTCGACCTCGTCGCCTTCCTTTAAGCTCTTATATCCATCGAGTTGAATCGCGCTGTAGTGAACAAAGACGTCAGGACCATCATCCCGGCCGATGAAGCCGTAACCCTTAGCGTTGTTGAACCACTTGACTTTTCCCTTGTATTGAGCCACTAGCCGTCGACCTTCCTTGATGCGTATCGAGCATGGGGAGAAACAAAATGCTCTCCTTTACAGACGCATCATAGGCAGGAATGGTTTTCCTCAAAAGTTCGGATGGCGTGCGTGCGCTTCCAGGGGGACGCGCCACAAGTGCCCTATTTTGTGGACTTTTTCTTAGCCGCCTGCCGCAATCGCGCGTAAAGCATGACTGAAATCAACGTTTTACCGTCGTGGATCTTTCCCTCCTCGACCATGCTGAGCAGTTTGGACAGCGGCACCATCTCGATCTCAATTTGCTCGTCGTACTCCGGCTGGGCTTCTCCCAGCGTTAAACCCTCCGCGACAAACACTTGCATGAACTCGGCCAAAAACCCGGGGCTGGCGAAGTAGCGCACCATCTTCCGCCAGCGTTTGGCTTTAAAGCCTGTTTCCTCCAGCAGTTCGCGCTTGGCTCCGGCGAGTCCATCCTCCCCCGCCTCCAATTTCCCTGCCGGGACCTCCAGCAGGTATTCCTTTGCGGCGTGGCGATACTGGCGCTCGACTACGACCAGAGGATCTCGTTTATTTTTTGAATCATCGATGGCCAGGATGACCACAGAACCGTTGTGGCGCACCACGTCGCGGGTGATCTCACGGCCGTTCTCGACGGTCTGGTCGGTGTAAACGCGGAACAGCGGACCGTCATAGCTTAGTTTTGACGAAGTCACTTCGATTTTCTTGTCGTTCTTACTCGCTGCTTTTCGCGCCATGCCGCTCCTTCGTTGCCAATGTGCCGGACAATTTTAAAGTACCATCCGGTATGCAACCCAGCGTCTCCATCATCGGCCTCGGCAACTGGGGCAGTTCACTGGCCCGTGCACTGACGGACGCCCAGGTCCCGCTACACGAAGTGGTCGTCACTGGCCGGCGCCCTGCGCGCAAAAGTACCTTGCCGATTACCGGCCTGGACCGGGCCAGGCTGCAAGCCGATGTACTGTGGCTTTGTGTGCCCGACCAAGCCATTGCCCGGCTTACTGCCCGCTTGGCAAAGAGAGCTGCGGGTCGTGATCTTGAGGGGCAGATTGTCGTTCATTCAAGCGGTGCGCTGAGTGCCGGTGTGTTGCGGGAGGCTGCCAAAGCGGGCGCCTCTGTAGGCTCAGTGCATCCCTTGATGAGCTTCCCCACCCGCAAACCGGTGATGTTGAAAGGGGTTTCGTTTGCGGTGGAAGCGGATGCAGCGACCAGCCGTGTACTCAACCGGCTCGTCCGCCGTATTGGGGGTTATCCCTTTGCTATCGAAGCTGCCGGTAAAGAGCTCTACCACGCCGTAGGTGTGCTTTCCTCACCGTTGCTGGTGAGCCACCTGGCTGCCGCTCACCAAACTGCTGCGCTGGCCGGATTCAGCCCTCGCCAGGCGCGCCGGCTGATTGAGCCGATTGCCCGCGCCACCCTGGACAACTTCTTCCGTAACGGTCCCGCTAAGAGCTTCAGTGGGCCGATTGCCAGGGGAGACGTCGAGACAATTCGTCTGCATCTTCAGGCACTCGAACCCCATCCTATCTTGGCAAGCGTGTATCGCTCCCTGGCCCTCTATGCGCTGGATGCTTTACCCAGCCCAGCCCGGAAAGCGCTTGAGGCATCGCTGCGGCGGAAATGATGAGAAACTTGGACAGGCGGGGAGCAAGCGAATGGAGCAGGTGAAGACCGAGTGTTATCCCATCGCAATGCTGCCCGGTCTCACCCGCTTGTTCCTGGATTTTGCGGACAAACGCGAAGCCCTCTCCCCCTTTTACCCCGCCAGTGCCTACTCCACCAGCTGGATGACCACCCGCCCGGTTCTTCCTCCTCAACATCGCGAAAAGCTGTGTGACCTGCTCGAGCAGCAGAGCCGCGACTTTGGCGCTGCTGCGCCGGTATTGGAGAACATCGCGCGGCTGCGCGATGGCGCAGGCGCTGTGGTTACGGGGCAGCAGGTTACGCTCTTTGGCGGTCCGCTCTTTACCATTTTGAAAGCGGCCACTGCGATTCGTAAGGCGAAGGATGCTTCTATCGCCGGCAGTGCCCACGTGCCCATCTTCTGGTTGGCGACTGAGGATCATGATCTTGCGGAAGCCGATCATGTAGCCTTGCCCGATCGGCACGAGTTGAAGACCCTACGGCTCCCCGCCGATCATGCAAATACAGCCCCCGTTGGCGGTCTCACTCTCGACAAGAACGTCGAGGATCTGCTGGCCGAGCTGGCTGCGATTCTCGGGCCCGGTCCGGTTGTCGATCAGCTTGCCGCCAGCTATCGCCCCGGCCAGACTCTGGGCCGGGCTTTTGCGCAATTCATCTCGCACACGTTTGCCGCCCAGGGGTTGATCGTAATTGATGCATCCTCCCGCGACTTTCACGCCTTGGGTCGTGATGTTCTGCGCCAGGCGATTGTACGTGCCGACGAGTTGCGGGTGGCGCTGAACGATCGCGACCAACAGCTTGCAGCCGCCGGTTATCACTCTCAGGTTTTGGTGCCGGCGCTCTCCAGTCTGTTGTTTCTTTTCGACAGCCAGTCTGGTGCGCGCGTACCGTTGCGGCGGACGGCGGAGGGTGCATGGCAAGCGGCAAGGCACCCTTATTCCACCTCAGAGCTGCTCGACATCCTGGATGCGGAGCCGGAGAGGCTCAGCCCCAATGCCCTTTTGCGGCCAGTATTTCAGGATTGCATCCTGCCCACTTCCGCCTATGTTGGGGGGCCCGCCGAAGTTGCCTATTTTGCTCAGTCACAGGTACTTTATGAGCGCATCCTGGGCCGCACCACACCCGTCCTTCCCCGCCTGTCGGCGACCCTCATAGAGCCCGCGGTTGCCGGTCTGCTGGCCCGGCATGATGTTGCCTTGCCCGATGTGATCCAGAGTTCTCTGAAGGACCCCCTGGAGCTGGCGCAGCGCTTGGGTGCGCGGGCCATCTCGGCTACCGGTAAGCGCAAGCTGGCTGCCGCTGGTCAAGCTCTTGATACCGAGCTCTCTGCGCTGGCAACCTACATGCAATCTTTAGATCCGGGTCTGGGCCGGGCTGCCGATGTCAGCAGCTCCAAGATGCGCTATCAAATGAACCGCATTCGCCGCCTGGCGGCAAACTACGAACTCCGGCGGGAGCAAACACTGGGCCGTGATGCCGGCCTGATTGCGTTGAACCTGTTTCCCGGTCGCCATCCCCAGGAGCGAATTCTGGGCGCGGTTTGGTTCCTCTCCCGCTACGGCGACGGCCTTGCCGAGCTATTGGTCGACCAGGCCGGCCAGCAGTGTCCCGGGCACAAAGCCATCTGGCTCTAAGCTGACTCTCAGACGGTCGCCTACGAGTGAAGCCTCACTTTTACGAGTGGGTGGCCCTCGATAAGGAAAAAGGCTTTGTCAAGGGAAAAGATATCCTGAGCGGTGCGGAGCACCGCTTTGTTTGGCCATCCGAGAGAGAGTGGGACCGAGACTCTGGGATATCACCGCGGAATCACTTTTCTGGTGGATCGCTCCACCGAACCATCGATACGACCGAAACTACTATCATGATTCTTCTATACGGACATCCAGCCGCCGAGTCTGTGCGGAAGTGGGAAACACCGGAGGTGTTTTCCAAGGCGCTTGCGCCGTCTTCTGCATAGACCGGTCTGGATGCGAGAGCACCCAATCAAAGTCTCGGGCTAAACATCGCCCAGGGCCACCCGCGGGTTGCTCTCGACACGAGCGATCTCCGGATAGCCGACATTGCTGCGTAGCATCCAGTAGAGTCGCACTGCCAACTTGCGTGCCGCCGCCACCTTGGCCACTCCCTTAGGGCGACGATGGCAACGGTGCTGATACTCTTTGCGAAACCCTTCATCTTTGCGTACTGTGGTCTGCGCCGCTTCCACCAGCAGCTTGCGTAGAAAACAGTTGCCTTGCTTGGTAATGGCTCCCAGGCAACGCTTGTTGCCCGAGCTCTGTTCGCTGGGAACCAGGCCCAGATAGCTAGTGAGCTGCTTGCTACCGGCAAAGCGTGCCACATCCCCGATCGTGAGCACGAAAGCCAGTGCCGTCACTGGGCCCACTCCAGGCTGGGTCATCAACAACTGGGCCTGCGGGTGCTGCTCGGCGGCCTGCTTCACGGCTTGATCCAATGGCTCGATCTGGCGGTTCAACTCCTTGAGCAGCTGCAACAAATCTTCCCGCCGCGTCCCCGCCCAGCCCGGCATCGCCAACTGCTGGAACTGCTCCATCCCCTGGCGCGTCCACAGCCGGCTCTTCTTCTGCATCCCCTGGTTCATCGCCAGATGCTGCAAGCTGTTCTTCACCTTCGTTCGGACCTCGACCAGCTTGTCCCGGTGGCGTAACAGTTGCCGCTGATCCCGCATCGCCGCACTCGGCCTCCACAACTGGGGAAACCGTTTCTCCAACAGCAGCTTCAAGATATGACCCGCGTCCCGCTTGTCCGTTTTCTGCTTGCGTACATAGCTGGCGCGGATCTTGGCCGCATCCCCTACCCGTATCTCATGGCCCAACCGCTGCACCAGATCAACAAACCACTGGCTGTTTCCGGTGGCCTCGATCCCGATCAACGCCGGCTCACCCAACTCCCGGTAGAACCGCTCTGCCTGACCGTCGCTGTGACTCAACTTCCGCTCTTGGACCTCTCCTGTCTCCAGGTCGCACATCGCTATCTGTTGAAAGCTAGGGTGGAAATCACATCCTATAATCTTCATAAGGCTTCTCCTGATCCCAGAGTCTCTCGGTCCCATCCTCAAGACTCTCTCTAGGATCGCTGAAGCCTTTTTCCTTATGCAATCAAGGTCTCGCTTTTGAGACCTGGGTTTTTCGGCTTAACCACTTCGCCTGGAGAAACGCACTCCCTCCTCGTTCTGACCCGCGGCGAATAAATGTTTTAGAATGTTGGCAGCCATGAAGGCTAAGCCGGTCAAGCCATTCGATGTCACCTGTCCCGATTGCGGGGCGATCCTTAGGGTCGATCCGGAAACCAGGGGAATCCTCTCCCACACTCCGGCGCCCCGCAAACGCACCTTCGAAGATTTTGAAGCAGCAGCCAAGGCCATGCGCGAACAGGACGTGCGCAAAGAGGATATCTTCCGCCAATCGGTCGAAGCCGAAAAGAATAAACAACAATTGTTCGACAAGCGATTCGAGGAAGCGTTGCGCAAGGCAAAGGAAAGTCCCGACGAGGGGCGACCTCTGCGTGAATTCGATCTCGACTAGTCAACTCCGCGCATCTATAACCGGCAGTGAACGTGAAAGAGAGACATCATGGGGATTACGCACATTCCGCAGCAAGTGGCATCCACTGTTCAGGATGCTGCAGATACCCTGAAATACCAGGGAAATCGCCTTATCGATCAGGATTGGAACAAGAACTGGGTGCGTACCGTGGCTGCAGGAACGCTGGTAACCGGAGCAGTTCTACTGGCCTCTGGCAGGCGCAAAGCTGGGTTAGCGATTGCTGCTGCTGGAACCGTCTTCGCGCTGGTTGAGGATCCTGAAGGAGTCAAGAAGGTCTGGAACAATATCCCTGATTATCTTGACAACGGTCACAGCATGCTGACCCGTTTTGAGAAGTTCGTCGGAGAACTGACCAGCCAAGGCGAGAAGCTGCGTTCGGTCGTCGAAAAAGTCGTGCGCCAGTAGAAGCGAACTAGCCGATTCCCAGTTGTTCGCGGGCTTTTTGGCTGATGCGGTCCGGAGTCCAGGCCGGCTCCCACACCAGGTTGACCTGTGCCTCGCTGATTTCCGGAATCCCCGCCAGCCGGTTCCTCACCTGATCCATGATCATCACGTGAGAGGGGCAGCCTTGCGACGTCATGGTTATCTCCACTTCCACCCGCTGCCTGGGGAAGGCGCGCTTGGAATTCGGATCGGGCGTCAGCTCCACCTTGTAAATCAAACCCAGGTCTACGATGTTCACCGGAATCTCCGGATCGTAGCAATCACGCAGTGCTAGAAAAACGTCTTCTTCGCTGAGCGCCATCAGTTCTTACGCTCCACCAGGTAGCGGGCCACTGCCTTCAATCGCTCGCCGCGCTCGCCATAAGGATCCAATTGCGTAAACGCCTCGTCGACCAGCCGCGCCGCATCTTTTACGCTCTGCTCTACCCCATAGACCGCCGGCCAGGTGGCTTTTTCGCTGGCTACATCTTTGCCCGCCGTCTTGCCCAGTTGGGATGAATCCTGGGTCATATCGAGCACGTCGTCCATGATTTGAAATGCCAGTCCTGCCTTTCGTCCAAACTCTCGCAGGCGCTCGATGTCGTTGTCATTGCCGCCCGCGTAGATACCTCCTGTGACCAGGCTAACGCGAAAAAGGGCCCCGGTCTTGGCACGATGAATAGCTTCCACCATCTCCGCAGTCGGCTTGTGCTCTTCTGCTTCCAGATCCATAACTTGGCCGCCGATCATACCATCGACCGTCCCTGTAGCATGGGCGATCGCGCGCACAATGGGCACCGTGTGCGTGGCTGGGCACTGTAAACCGGCGAGTACCTCGTAGGCCTGGGTCTGTAGTGCATCTCCGGCAAGGATGGCGATCGCCTCGCCAAAGACCACATGGCAGGTCGGCTTTCCCCGCCGCAGATCATCGTCATCGAGTGCCGGCAAATCGTCATGGATGAGCGAATAGGTGTGCAGCATTTCGATCGCTGCGGCCAACTCTTCCACCCCCGGAGGAAGGGAGCCCGCGATCATGCGTGCTGCTTCCAAACACAGAACCGGCCGCAGCCGTTTGCCTCCGGCAAAAACGCTATGCCGCATGGCGCGGTGGATGGAGACGGGCGCCTGATCCGCGCCGGGAAGCAGACGGTCCAGGGCCTGATCGACAAGCTCCGCACCACCGCTCAGAATCCCCTGCACGCTATCCAGCATTTTGGTAATCATACCCGACGCTAACTCGGGCTCTATCCCCTAACCAATCGCCGGGTGCCCCACATCTCGCTCGTTTTTCGCGAGATGTGGCATACCGCAGGTCTCCCCCTCAAGCCCCTTGCGGGTCCCACAGATCCGTAGGGGTGCCCCATGTTCGCACCAGCGTACGTGGACCGAAAACTATGGGCGATCCCAGATTTCCTACTTCGCGCTGCCTAGCAAGGGCCACGTGTGCGGCTCTCCTTAAAGAGAGCCGCATGAGGTCCATCAAGCCACGGGTCTCCACAGGAAATCTGGGAAAAGCCCCACCACAGCCTTCCGTTTCAGCCCCTACCCTTTGTTCTTCAAGAGGGGGTCCTCTCGTCCCGACTGTTCCCGTCCGGGCGCTCCAACACAACCGTCCCTACCAATCCCAGGAGTGCAAGGATGCTCAAAACCCGTCCGGCAACGACATCCCTGGTCGCGCTCCACCGCACATCAATCATGTGACCTCCCGGCGTCAGCGGCACGGCCATGAGGCCATCCTCTCTGTGCGGGCGGTTTATGATCTGGCGGCCATCGACAGACACTTGCCAGAAAGGGTAATCCATCAACCGCAGCACGGCATAACCGCTCTCCGGGGTCGACAGGTTTGCCACCCAGTGCTCAGCATTAAAAGGCTTGGCTGCTATCTTCGCCGCAATGGTCCCCGGATCTCCGGCCCGCCACTCCGGGTTATCTCCTTCGCTACTGTCGGCGGTGTCGTCCTGTGCTGCACGCAGGACCCGCACCGGTGGCAGGTGTTGTTGGATGGATCCATTGTCTGCCCCTACAGGTGTGTACTCATCGGTACCTTGCGTCCCTTGTCCCAGCCGAAATGCCTCCACTTGTGCTCCCACTGCGTCCTCGTCGTCGCAGGGCTGAAAGAACAGCCGTCCGCCCCCGATCGCCAGGGTCAAAATCAGGGCGAAGCTTAGCAGGCGTGTGCGCAGGGTTGCGCTTAAAGCCATGGCGCCAAGCACGCAAGTCACGACGCTCAGCGGCAATAACCACCGCCACGGAAACTGCAGAAACTTTAAATGCGGCGTGTACTTCCAGATCACATCGCTCACCGGCAGTTGCAGGAAAAAAATAACCGGGAGAGTAGCGGTAAGCACAACCCGTGCCCGGCTATCGGCTCGCTTTTTCCACGCCAGGTAGCCAACGATCGCGCCCACAATGAGCTCTGCGATAAAGATCCATGATGCGGTCCGCAACACCTGGTTATGAAAATCGTTCCCGGTATGGCCAAATAGGAAGCTATCCTCGACCCTGATTCCGGGCGAGATGGCGCGGTCAATTTGTACCCATCGTTGTTCATAGGCTGCGGGGACAATGTAAAACGCGGCCAGTCCCAGCCCCAGGGCCATTCCCCCCGTAGCGCGCAGAGCCGGCCAGGGCGTTCGTTCCGCGATCCACGTTCCCAACGCCAGAATCGCCAGCAGATAACTGCCCATCACTGCGGCAGGCGAATTCGTTAGCCAAAGAGCAGCCACTGACAGGCCGAGCGGGGCCACGGAAGAACGCGTTCTGAGTGCGAACAGTACCATGAGCGGAAGCCAGGCTCCTGCCAGCAATTCACCCAGCGCGGAGCGCTCGTAAGCGACGAACATGGCATAGGGATTCACCATGTAGAGGCAGGCGGCAAAGGCTGCGACGTCGGGTGGCGCCCATTCCCGAGCCAGCAGATACATGCTGCTTCCGGCAGCGGACAACGCCAGCAGCACAAACAACACCGGCGCTGCGTGCCAGCCAAAGATGCTCCCTAACACTGCACCAAGCAGCCAGGAGGCGGGAGGATAAAAAATCAGCCGCGGCTCGCCCGCGCCGTAGTTCGCGTCCTGTATCCAGTGTGGATAGATAAGAGCTGCATGCCACGCACGCGCGACTTCCATCCATGAAAGCAGATGAAAGTCGAAATCATGGCCGCACGTATTGCCGCGCACCATCAGCGTTCCCACTGCTAATAAGCCGGTGCCGGCAATGAGGAGACCGCTCTTGTTGACAGCAGACCTCAAGCTTGCTGACTGCGTCACGGCACCAATCGCAGCGTATGCTTGGTGGCTGCGCTTACGGCGCCCTCGGTAAAGGGCATGGCAAAGGTTTTTCCGCTATACCAATAGGGCCACTGGTCCAGATAGTAGGCGCTGACCGGATCGCCCGACTCGCCCATCACAATATTCTCTGTCGATCCGTCCAAGTTGCTCCAGTCCACTGTAAGCCGCTGGCTCGCGCCCAGCAGGCCGCGCACATGGTCCAAAGTGGTCTCGTCGCCCGCGAGTTGGTGGGGCCCGGTGCTGGTCCATTTAAAGAACGGCAACATTGCGTACAAAGGATGCTTGACATCGATCACATGCCGGCTGCCATACGTCCAATCGCGAAGCTGTGCCGGAGCATGTTCGTCAACCATCCCTTTTCCGACTGCCGCGGCAATCAGATCATCCCAACTCTTGTACTTCGCGGGCAGCCATTCCGCAGGAGCCTTCTCGACCATCTCTTCCTGTACGAAGTTTTTACTCTGCCAATCGTAGAGTTGCCAGTCGGCGCCCAATTTAGGTTCGAGCACCAGTGGCCAGAGCGCTTGCTTGGTGGCATCCACGATCTCCGCCGCAACCGAGCCCGTGGTAATGACTCCGTCCCAGGTGCGCATCAAGTCTGCCGCCTGGCGCAGTTTCGCGTTGGCAGCCGTGGAACGGTCGATGGAGTAGGCAAAGCGCTGGGCTAATCCACGGTCCACCTCAGAAAAGGTATCCGTTTGCAGGGCCAGCATATCCGCCGGCGTGAGCTTGGAGTGACCCGAAAGCCATTTCCAGATCCGCTCGTTGCGATAAGGCGCGTCCCAATTCAGCGCCAGGGGGTAAGGGTAGTCGTCGGGAGTGATGCGCGCATTTGCGGTGGCGACAATCCCGCTGTCCGGATCCAGCACTGTCGGCAGCTGCGGGAAGGGAACATAGCCTTGCCACTCGTGATCGTTGTCGGCCGCGGTTCCGGTCTCCACGATAGGAACCCCGCTTGGCCCAGCGGGTCGAACCGGAAACAGCCCCACCGCCTGGTACCCGATATGGCCCTGATCATCCGCATAAGCCAGGTTTTGCGTGGGTCCCCACCACTCGCTGGTCGCCTGGCGAAATTCCGTCCAGTTGCTGGCCGAGTCCATTGCCTCCAGCGGTATGCCACGCAGTTGCGTCGAGTAGAGAGTCCACTTGAGCGACAGCATGCGGGTTTCGTGAGGCAGCATCGGCGTAATCACCGGCCCGTGATCCGTCCTCTCCACATCCAGCACCACGTCCTTACCGAAGCGCACGTGGATATATTCCCGGTCATGTTCCGGCTGGCGCCATGCGTTGCCCGCCCAATATTCTCCCTGCGGATTTGTCTTCTCTACGTAAACATCCTGAACATCACCGTTCAGGGTGGTAAAACCCCACGAGATATGCTCGTTGTGTCCTTCGACGATGAAGGGGATGCCCGGCGTAGTGACCCCCGAGACGTGAAAGCTTCCGGCCTGCAGATCCTCTTCATGCCAGATATCGGGGATGGAGTGCTCCAGGTGCATATCGTTTGAGAGCATGGGCTTTCCACTGGCGGTGTGCGCGCCGCTTACGGCCCATTCGTTCGATCCCGGCTTGCAGCTGTCGCACTTATCTCCTCCCAGCCTGAGGATTCCCCGCAGCCGCAATAAATCTTCCAGGCTCGATTGTGATTCGTCGAGAGGAACATCCGGGATATTTTGCTGCGGTGCGGTTAAATCGGGAATCGATTGCGTGGGCGGATGATCGCGCCAGGTAGTCGTCGGATATAACTCCGCGATCAGGTTCGGCGCCAGCCTGGACTGCACCTTCTCCCGCTCCAGTTTCCAGGGGTAGAGAGTATCGAGGCGAGCCACCATATTCAGCGCCACCAGCCAGGAATCAAGAGGTTGCCACGGCCGGGGTTTGTACCCGAGAAGCCGGAACTCTGCAGGCAGACTGTCCTGATGAGCGGCGATAAAGGCGTTCACTCCCCGGGCATATGCTTCGAAAAGATGTTTCTGGTCTTGAGGCATGGTAGCTGTCAGGCGTTCCGCAGAGGCCCGGATCTGCAGCACTCGCTGCACCTTATCGTGCTCCACTACGCTCGGACCCAGCAGTTCGGCCAATTCGCCGGCGGCGAAGCGCCGGGCCATATCCATCTGCCACAGGCGGTCCTGGGCAACGACATAGCCCTGGGCTTCGAGCAGGTCATCCATGTTGGTAGCCTGGATATGTGGTATTCCGTGGACATCGCGTTTCACCACCACGGGAGCGGAGAGTCCCGGCAGTGGCAGAGTCCCGTCCAGCACCGGCATTTGCTCGTGCATCGCGTCCTTCAGCCACGCCACACTGCCCGCGACTCCTATTGTCAATGCAATCAACAGGCTGATTACCAGCCCAGCAGCAATCCGGATGAACAGCGGCAATCTCCGCTTCGGAGTGGTATCCAGTTCGATCCTCGCCATTTATTTGTCCATCGTCCCAGCGCTCATTGTCTCATCGCAGGTCGAATTTCTGGGGGTGGCAGCTTGACAGGCAAGCGCCTCCCGGCAATCCTAATCATTCGTCCATTAGCGAGGAAGATACCTGTTTGAATGTCCGCGTTTTCTATCACGACCGGTGCTTTGACGGAGCGTGTTCTGCTTCGCTCTTCATGCGCTTCCACAGCCAATGCATTTCTCCAAATGCAAAATACGGTTATCACGGACTGGTGCATCGAGCCGGAGCGCTCTTTCAGGAGTCTGAATTTGTCGGCGACCAGAACGCGATCGTAGATTTCAAGTACAGTGCTTCTCCGCGCATCACGTGGTGGTTCGATCATCATCTGAGCGCCTTTCTCACTCCTGCCGACCAGCGGCATTTTCTTGCCGGGCAGCAAGATGGCAGTACGAGCAATCGGCAGTTCTACGATCCGAATTACACCTCCTGCACCAGTTTTATTGCCCATATCGCGCAAACCCGCTTTGGTTTTGACGCCGCTCCGCTAGAAGAGTTGATCCGTTGGGCCGACATTGTGGATGGCGCTCTCTATGAGAGCCCTAAGGCTGCAGTCGAGATGGCTGAGCCGGCGATGAAGCTTACTCTGGTCATTGAGTCGAGCCAGGACCCGGAGTTCATTCCCCGGCTGATCCCACTGCTCACGGAAATGAGTCTAGGTGACGTGTTAAAGCAGCCATTTGTGGCCGAGCTTCTGCCTCCGCTGCTCGAACGTCACGAGAAGTCGTTGGCGATTATTGGCGAGCGAACTGAGTTTAAGGATGGCACGCTTTACTTTGACATTACGGATCAACCGTTTGAGGGCTACAACAAATTCGTTCCCTATTTCCTCTGTCCTGAAGCGACTTACAGTGTAGGTCTGAGCAAGTCGAGTTTTCGCACCAAGGTAGCTGTAGGCTCCAATCCCTGGACCAGGGCGCGTCCCGAGCAGATGCTCAACCTGGCGCAGATCTGCGAACGCTACGGTGGGGGCGGGCACGCGCGCGTGGGTGCGATCTCCTTCCCGCCGGACCAGGGCGATCGGGCACGCATTGCCGCCGCCGAAATCGTGAGCGAGCTCCGCGCCCACAATCCGTTCCCGTAATAGTAGGAGCGGAAGGACCTGCGTTTCTTTCGCCAAGCATCCGGGCGCTCTAAAGCCCGCGGTTGCGAGCAGCTTTGATGCTGGAATGTGTAGCCCCGGACTTTAGTCCGGGGAAGCGGGTTTTCAAACCCGCTTAACGGCTCGGTTTCGAAACCGGGGGCTTTAGCCCTGGTGTTAGGACGTTCGAGTCTGTGTGAGAACTTGGCTTTGTGTAAGGGCACGACTTTAGTAGTCGGGCCATAACCGCTTGAAATATCTCCGGGCTTTAGCCCCTGAGGGGCACGAATGAAACTTTACCGCACCGCGACCGGCTACATTATCGAGCACCAGGATCGATTCTATGCAGGCGCTAATACCTCATGGGATCAACTCCTGACCCGGGACGACCTAGAATCCTACTTAAAAAAATCCTTGCAAAACCCAATGGCCGCCGCGACCTTTGCAGACATTGAGGACTCACTGCTGGCGCCCATCGGCAGCCAGGAAATTTGGGCTTCAGGCGTCACCTACTACCGCAGCCGCAACGCCCGCATGGAGGAGGCAAAGACCGCCGGCGGCGGAGACTTCTACGACCGCGTCTACCTGGCGGAGCGTCCCGAGCTCTTCATGAAAGCCACGCCCAATCGCGTGGTCGGCCATCGCGGAAAAGTCGCGATAAGAAAAGATGCCACATGGTCCGTACCAGAGCCCGAACTGACACTCCTCGCCAGTCCCAGCGGAAGAATCGTCGGCTACACCATCGGCAACGACATGAGTTCGCGGGACATTGAAGGGGAAAATCCCTTATACCTGCCGCAAGCCAAGGTCTATGACAGAAGCTGCGCTCTCGGTCCCGGGATACTCATCAGCGGAGAGCCAATTCCCACCTCAACCGAAATTCACATGCAGATTCTGCGCGGCGGTACGGCTGTTTTCATCGGTTCGACGACGCTAACCGAGCTGAAGCGTACATTCAGCGTCTTGCTCGAATACCTCTACCGTGACAACGGATTTCCCAATGGCTGCTTCTTGCTCACGGGAACCGGCATCGTTCCGCCGGATGAGTTCACTCTGCAGCAGCAGGACGAGATCCGCATAACCATCACCGGCATCGGCACTCTGATCAACACGGTGGGTTAAGATTTCGGCGCGCTGATCTTATACGTCAATTTGTCCGATTCGTATCGTCCGCTCGGTACGGCGATTCCGGCATCCTTGAGCTTTTGATCGTCGTCCGGGGTGGCGCTGGGTCCGTCATACACCACGTGAAACTCGTAAGTGCCGTGGGCGTTGGTGTCGACGCCCATGGCCAGAGGCCGCCTGGCCTCGTAATTCTGACCCGGCTTCAGCGTCAGCCAGTTTTTTGCCCGTTCGCGAATGTCGGGCAGACCTCGGCCGTCGACTTCCAGGCCGCAATCGATGGCCGCCTGTGGCTGGTTGGAATTCTCCGGCACGAACTTTACATCGAGCGAAAGCGCGCCGGGCGCGCTCTTGCAGAGTAGTGGCGGGTCGGGAATGCGCAAGGTATGCCCGGACTGGTTCAGTATGTGGATAACCAGGATCGGCTGCTGTTCCGGCGCCGCCATGTCAAGGGACGCCGTCAGTTTCACGTCAGGTTTATTGGTCTGCTTGCCGCCCGCACCTGTCACCATCAGCATTACCATCAATCCGACCGCGGGCAGAATGCGCATAGGGTTCCCTTAACCTACGATCCTAGTACATTTCCGCGGATTGCATAGTTACGGTCGCTCAAGGTCGAAGCGATCGGTGGTCCGCACATAAGTGGACCCCGCCATACGCCCGACCGCTTGTAATTTCTCCGGGTCGATGCGGAAGTTCTCGATAATTGCTTCGCGAACATGAAAGCGCACCACCTCGCCCAGAACCAGCGTCCCTCCACCCGGCCGGTCGCTGACCTGCACCACTTGAAGCAGCCGGCACTCCATATGCACTTGGCTTTCCGCAACTCTCGGTGGCTTGACGAGGTCGCTTTCGAGAGGCGTCAGCCCGGAGAGTTCAAACTCGTCCACCTCCGGACCGACCTGGGCTGCCGTCGCATTCATCTGCCTGACGAAGTCTTCCGACACGATGTTCACTACAAATTCGCGCGTCTCGAGAATGTTGCGCAGCGTATCTTTCATCATCGGCGGGGTGGGCCGCAGAATCGGGCAAAACACCACCACTGGTGGATTTGAGCTACACGCAGTGAAATAGCTGAAAGGTGCAAGGTTCCGCACGTTGTCCTGGTCCAGGGAGGAGACCAGGGCAATCGGACGCGGAACGATCGAACCAACCATCAGCTTGTAGATGTCACCAGTGGCACAGGTTGCAGGATCGAAAACCAGCATGCTCAAAGGTTGCCGCGTTCCGCCTGTTCTCGCTCGATGGCTTCGAAAAGTGCCTTGAAATTACCCTTGCCGAAACTGCGGCTCCCCTTGCGCTGGATAATCTCAAAGAAAAGCGTAGGCCGATCTTCGACTGGCCGGGTGAAGATCTGCAGCATGTAGCCCTCGTCGTCCCGATCCACCAGGATGCCGAGCTTCTCCAACTCCTCAATCGGCTCGTCGATCAGGCCGGTGCGGGCCTGCAACTGGGTGTAGTAGGAGTGGGGCACACGCAGAAACTCGATGCCTTGCTCCTGCATGCGGCTCACGGTGTGCACGATGTCGTTGGTCGCCATCGCAATATGCTGCACGCCAGGACCGTGGTGGTATTCAAGATACTCTTCGATCTGCGATTTCCTGCGTCCTTCTGCGGGCTCATTCAAGGGGAATTTCACCCGCCCGTTGCCATTCGCCATTACCTTCGACATCAGTGCCGAATATTCGGTCGAGATGTCTTTATCGTCGAAGTGCTGGTACAGAGAAAAGCCCATCACCGTCGCGTAGAAGTCCACCCAGCGGTTCATCTCATTCCAACCCACATTGCCGACCACGTGATCGACATGCAAAAGGCCGGTTGGACGGGAAAGGTGGTCGTGCCCCTTGGAAACGTACCCAGGTAGAAACGGTCCGTGATAATTCTTGCGCTCCACAAAGGTGTGGATGGTGTCCCCATAGATTGCGATGGATGCTGTTTTGACCGTGCCGTGGTCATCCGAAGTCGCGCAGGGCTCCTGCACGCTGCGCGCGCCTCTCCGGGTTGTTTCTCGCCAGGCTTGTTTGGCGTCATCGACCCAGAGTGCTACGTCGCGAACGCCGTCGCCGTGCAGGCGGATATGCTCAGCCACTTCGTTGTCAGGCCGAAGTGGGGTAGTGAGGACAAAGCGGATTTTGCCCTGTTGTAAGACATAGGAGGCTCGGTCTCGCTGACCGGTCTCGGGGCCGGCATAGGCTACCAGGCTGAAGCCGAAGGCCATGCGGTAAAAGTAGGAGGCCTGGCGCGCGTTGCCTACGTAAAACTCAACATAATCGGTGCCGTTCAGCTGAAGCAGATCTTCACTCGTTTGTAGCTCGTGATGGGTAAGGGTGGTCATGACTCTTCTGTTACTCCTTGGGTCGCCCAGTTCTACCAGGGCCGGAAGAAAGATATACCTTTGGGGAGGTTCTTGGATAGGCCCCTGAAGGTAGGATTAACCTTGTGTGTACGTAGTGGGGCGCCATTTTCCGACTACTACAAAGAGTTGGATGCGCCGGCGAGTGAAAATGCCAAAAAACACGTCTTAAGTAGAGAGGGAAAGAGGGGATCATGGCGATCGCTTCCGCAACGCTTGGAGCAGCCGAGCCTTTTTTGATCCAGCAGGATTGGGCAGCCTACACCCCGGAACAGCACGCAACGTGGGCTGAGTTGGTGGGCCGTCGCATGCCTCAGCTCGAGGCTCATGCTTGCGAGGAGTATTTGCAGGGCTTTGAGCAGATTGGGCTTAGAACCGATCTGATCCCCAATCTGGCAGATGTAAATCAACGGCTCAAGCCGAGGAGTGGCTGGAGAGCTACGCCGGTAAGCGGCTTTCTCCCTCCCGACGCATTTTTTGCCATGTTGGCGGCTCGCCAGTTTCCTACCACCACCTGGCTGCGTAACCGGGAATCCCTCGCCTACATTCCAGAACCCGATATCTTCCACGACGTCTTCGGTCATGTTCCCATGCACGCCCACCCGGTCTTTGCCGACTTCCTGCAGCATTACGGGGCGGTGTGCGCCGCCCTTACTGACACGGAGGCGCTAGAAAAAATGGGGCGCCTGTTCTGGTTTACGGTCGAGTTTGGCGTAATCCGGCAAAAGGGGGGATACCGCCTTTACGGCAGCGGTCTGATTTCATCCCAGGGCGAATCCACCTACGTCATCGAGGGTGGGCCGGAGATCAGGGACTTCGACGTGGACCAGGTCTTGAACCAGGAGTTTTCGACCTCAGAGATGCAACCGGTTCTGTATGCTGTGGACTCGTTTGACCAGATTTACGAGGCGACCCGGGAAGCCGAGAAGCGGCTCTGCTGACAGAAAATAGCGCGATTTTCTTCAAACTGTCACGGGCCATGATGCACAATTTTTGTACAAAGGGGGCGTCTTGCCGCGTATTCATTTTCAGCAGCAGCTGGCCGCGCTCAAGGATAAGTTGTTGGCCATGGCTGCGCTCTCGCAGCAGGCTGTGATTTCTGCAGTGGATGCTTATTTGCAGCGAGATGCCGGGCTCTGCCAGTATGTGCGCGAGAACGAGACGGCGATCAACGCTGCGCAGCGGGAAGTGGACGAAATGGCCTATGAGCTCCTGGCCCAGGAGCAACCCATGGCCATCGATCTGCGCTTCATCCTGGCGGTGATCAAAATCAACGGCGACCTGGAGCGGGTTGGCGACCAGTCCATGAGTATTGCCATCCGAACCCAGGAATTGCTCGATTACCCGCCTGCCGAGCTGCCGGTGGATATCGCATCCATGGGTGAATATGCCTCGCGAATGATTCGTTCGGCCATCCAGGCACTGCTCGATGCCGATGCTCAATTTGCAGAGGCCGTCGTGGTGATGGACGATGAGATAGACCGCATGAACCGGGTGGCTCGTGGAGAGCTCATGAAGGTCATGGAGAATCAGCCGGAGATCAGTCTTCAGGCCTTGAATGCGATCATCATTGCCAGGGCCTTGGAACGCATCGCCGACCACGCCACCAACATTTCCCGCGACGTCATCTTCTGGATCCGGGGCGCCGATATCCGCCACCAGGTAAGCAGCGCAATCGACTAAACGCGCCTTTGGCTCGTCCCACATCACCACCGGCTTCGCCGCCCATGTTGCGCAGGCAGTGGTTATCGCGCACGCGGTCCTGTCCAGAGCTGCTGCGCCACAGCTCCACACGGGTGCCCTAGTTCGCCCCAGCGTACCTGGGCCGAAAACGATGGGCGAAGCCCACCAAAGCCTTTTGTCCATCGCTCGCGCAGGCCCTTAAAAACGCATCAAGCGCACCTTTGCTGCAGCCTGCCCTGTGTCCCCGATCCTCCTCTGGGCAAAGCCTTATATCACCTGTGTATTGACTTGAGTCCGCTATGGGATTACGGTTTAACTATGTCTCTGTCCTTCCGCCGCTGCGCTTGTTGTTGCGCGACCCCATCGCGCCGCACCGGTCCGTCCTAGAGAATTCAACTAGACATTTTCATCGGAAACCCGGGTGTCGGCATCAGCCACACGCGGGTTTTTCATTTTAGGGGGAGTGTATCGATGGCCGAGGTTAAGGAAACAAAAGCCCAGCGCATGGAGCGGCTGAAGCTGGAGAAGAACCCGTGGGAGGCAATGGACGAAGTGCGCGCCTTTGCCGCTGCCGGCAGGGAATCGGTACTCCCGGAATGGGCTTCCGCGTACTTCAAATGGTGGGGGATCTACACCCAGGGAGACGGCGCCGGCGCCCTCGGCGGTAAGGGAGGGGAAGGCAAGGCAACGGAATATTTCATGATGCGCATCGCCCTTCCCAACGGGGTGGCCACCTCGCAACAAATGGAGATAATCGCGGACATTGCCGCCAAACACGGCCGGGATCTGGTCGATATTACCGTCCGCCAGGCCATCCAGCTGCATTGGCTGACCATCGAGGCCCTGCCCGGGATCATTGACCGTCTCGATGCTGCCGGGATGTCCCCCAAGGGCGCTTGCGGCGATGTCGTGCGCAACGTGACCGGCTGCCCCCTGGCCGGGCTGGCCGATGACGAAGTGATCGATGCCTCACCCTTTGCCCGCGCCGCAGCCGGAGACCTCAATGGCAACCCGGAACTCTACAACCTGCCGCGAAAATTCAAAGTCTCGATCACCGGTTGTTCCGTATGGTGCTCCTACCCCGAGATCAACGACATTGGCCTTACCCCGGCGAGACGGGGGCAGGAGGTGGGATTTTCTGTGCGCGTGGGTGGCGGCCTTTCCGCCGATCCACATCTGGGGGTACGCCTGAATGCCTTCGTGCAGCCGCACCAGGTCGCTGCCGTCGTGCGCAAGATCACCGAGCTGTTTCGCGACCAGCAGGGTTTGCGCGAGAGCCGCGAACGGGCGCGCATGAAGCATCTCTTTCTCCGCGAAGGCTGGACCGCCGAAACCTTCCTTGCCGAGTTGAACCGGCGGCTCGGCTACCAGCTCGACCCCGCAGTAGAAGAAGTGATTCCCAATGACATTTACCGCGACCATGTCGGCATCCACCGCCAGAAACAGGCGGGCCTCTCTTACGTGGGACTCTCCGTCCTGCGCGGGCGCATGACCGCCGCCCAGTTGAACGCGGTAGCCGGTCTGGCGGCCCGCTACGGCAACGGCCAGCTGCGCACCACGGTCATGCAGAACCTGTTGGTGGTCAATGTGCCCACAAACAAAGCCCAGGAGCTGGCCCGCGAGCTGGAGGCAATTGGGCTGCAGGTAGAAGGTTCCGCATTCTGGAGAGGCGCGATTGCCTGCACTGGCACCGAATTCTGCAAGCTGGCGATTACCGAGACCAAGGGCTTCACCCGCTGGATTGTGGACGAGCTCGAAGAGCGGCTGCCGGGCTTCGACCAGCAGCTCAAGCTGCACGTGACCGGTTGCCCCAACAGCTGCGGACAGCATTGGATCGCCGACATCGGAATGGAAGGCAAGAAGATCAAGCATGAGGGCAAGCTCGAAGACGCTTACTACTTCTGCGTCGGCGGTGCGGTCGGTCTGCATCAGCAGATTGCCAGGCCAGTCGGGTATCGTTGCCTTGCAACCGAGGTGCCGGACGCGTTGGAGCGGCTGCTCGGCGGCTACCTGCAGGCGCGCAAGCCGGCTGAAAACCTGCGCGCTTACTTTGCCCGCACCAGCGACGAGGAGTTGCGCGAACAGCTTGCCGGCGCGGTCCTAGAGCCGGTGTCCAGGGATGCCGCTCCAGTCGGGGGAAAACACCTTGAGTGAGCCTGCGAGTCTCTTTCCTTTATTTCTGAAGCTGGAAGGGAAGCGATGCCTCGTCGTAGGCGCCGGTATCATCGGACTCGAAAAAGTGGAGAGCCTGCTGCGCTGCGGCGCCTCCATTTGCGTCGTCGCACCAAGTGCAGTGGAGCGTGTCCGGCAGCTCAGTTCAGAAGGAAAGATCGAGTGGCTCGATCGCCGCTATCAGTCGCAGGATGCGGCTTGCTGTGATCTGATCATTGCTGCCACCAACGACCGCGAGGTGAACCGGGCAGTCTTTGAAGAAGCCACCCGGCGCTCGATCCTGTGCAACACCGCCGACGATCCGCCCTTGTGCGATTTCTTCTTTGCTTCCATCGTCCAGCGAGGCCCACTGCAAATTGCGATTTCGACGGCAGGGCAGAGTCCAGCATTGGCGCAGCGGCTGCGGCGCGAGATTGACGCACAATTGCCGGCAGACTTAGGACCGTGGCTCGAGGATCTAGGACAACTGCGCCGCGAAGTGTTGCAAGCCATGCCGCCCGGGGCGGAGCGCAAGGCCCTGTTGCACGAGCTGGCGCATCGCGAGGTTTGTGCCGAGGCCGCTTGCCCGGCACGGACGAGGTGGCGTCATGAGTAGTGCCGAGCCGGGCAAGGTCTACCTCGTGGGCGCAGGCCCCGGTGATCCCGATTTGCTTACTCTGAAAGCAGCGAGGCTGCTGGCCGAAGCCGGTCTCGTGCTGCACGACGACCTGGTGCCTCAGTCCATCCTGGATATGGCCGGAACGCAGGCGCTGATCATCAGCGTAGGCAAGAGGTGCGGGCGAAAAAAGATCACCCAGGCCGCCATTCACGACTTAATGATTGTGTCCGCGCGTCGAGGACTTTCCGTAATCCGGCTCAAGTCCGGAGACCCCATGATCTTCGGCCGCGCCGCTGAGGAGATCGATGCGCTGCGTGAGGCCGAGGTGCCCTTCGAAATAATTCCTGGAGTAACCGCAGCCTCGTCTGCAGCGGCGTTCGTCGGTGCGTCGCTCACAGACCGCCGTGTCGCTTCCAGGCTGATTGTTCTCAGTGGGCACCGCACCGTGCCCCAACATGATCTGTGGTCAGGCGAGTTGCCAACCGACGCCACCCTTGCGATCTATATGCCCGGGCAGGACCTCCGTCGCGTGGCCGCTTCTTTAGTGCGAAGCGGCCTTTCCGCCGATCTCCCGTGTGTCACCGTGACCGATGCATCCCGGCCGGAGGCAGCCTACACCGTCTCCCGGCTAAGTGGCTTGGCTGATCTACCAACTACCCTTGCGCCCACCCTGTTGTTAGTGGGCCACGCCTTTGAGGCGGTGTTGCGTAGGGACGCGAGCGAAGCCATCTGCTCTGTCGAAAATCAATCGACGATCCCTCTAGCCTTGAGTCCGTTGCCTTTGCGCGAGAATCAATGATCGGGTGCACCATCCTTCGCGTTCTTTGCGAAGGGTGGGATAGTAAAATCTCACCCTTCAACCTCCCACGGAAAGCAGAGTTGTTCCTTAGTAGACCTGGGTCTCTCAGGTCTCGCTTCTGAATGTTGTCTGAATATTGTTGCCATCAAATCTGCTCAGTTTCCCGCCCGTATACTGACCAAACATGCAAATAGTCGCTACGGCCACTTCCTTCCCTCCACACTACTTCTTGCAGGGCACGGTAACGGAAGCGCTCAAGGGCCAATGGGAGCAGGGCCTGGAAAATGCAGCCGTGCTCGAAAGGCTGCACTCCCGGACTGGCGTCGCAGGCCGGTACTTTTCCCTCCCTTTGGAGCAATATCCGCCGCTCGATACCTGGGGCAAAACCAATGACGTCTGGATTGAAACCGCGGAACGCCTGGGCGAGAAGGCGATTGATTGCGTGCTCGCGAAAGCAGGCGTAGATCCTAAGCAGATCGGCGCCCTGTTCTTCGTTTCCGTGACTGGAGTTTCAAGTCCATCAGTAGACGCGCGCCTGGTCAACCGCATGGGCCTTTCCCCGCGTATCAAGCGCAACCCAATCTTCGGTCTGGGGTGTGTTGCCGGAGCGGCAGGCCTTGCGCGGGCCGCCGATTATGTCCGCGCCTACCCCGATCAGGTAGCGGTGCTGCTTTCGGTTGAGCTGTGTTCTCTCACCTGGCAGCGAGATGACTTCAATGTGGCCAACCTGATTGCGACCGGTCTGTTTGGAGACGGTGCAGCCGCGGTTCTGGTGGCAGGAGATCAGGTGGAGCTCAAAGGTCCGAAAATCCTCGGGAGTGCCTGTGCCTTCTACCCCGACACCCAGGATGTGATGGGCTGGAAGATCTCCGAGAAAGGATTCCAGGTTGTACTCTCACCCCTTGTGCCAACCGTGGTTAAGGAAAACCTGGGGCGCGATGTAGATGCCTTCCTGGCTGAGCATGGGATGACCCGGGATGACGTCGACTCCTGGATCATGCATCCCGGGGGCCCGAAAGTAATGGAAGCCGTACAGGATGCCCTGGGGCTGCACAACGGCGAACTGGAGCTCTCCTGGGAAGCACTGCAGAAGGTGGGTAATCTCTCCTCTGCATCGGTGTTGGTGGTACTCGATGAGGTCATGACCCATCGCCGTCCCAAGCCTGGATCACGGAGTATCCTCGCAGCCATGGGGCCGGGATTCTGCTCTGAGATGTTGCTGTTGGAGTGGTAGTGCATGTACAGTGACGCACTCATTGTCGGTGGCGGGCCCGCAGGCTTGGCGGCCGCGATCGCACTTCGGCAGAAAGGTCTGGATGTCGTAGTCGCCGACGCCCAGCGTCCGCCCATCGACAAAGCCTGCGGCGAGGGTCTGATGCCGGACGCACGGAAGGACTTGGCCGCCCTCGGCATCACTGTGCATGGGGGCGCACCCTTCGAAGGCATCGCTTTCCTCGCCGGTCGCCGCCAAGCAGTAGCTCGCTTCGAGCATGGCAGTGGCATCGGCATCCGCCGTCTGCAACTGCATGAACTACTGATAGAGCGCTGCCGTGAATTGGGTGTGCGGCTCGCCTGGGGCTCCCGCGTACACATAACATCAAATGCCCCCTTGAGCGTGGATGGCAGGTCCTGCACCTATCGCTACGCCATCGGCGCGGACGGACAATCCTCCCGTATGCGTTTGGCGATGGGCTTGGGCCAGGGAAAAATCTCTAGCCGTCGCTTCGGCGCGCGCTGCCATTACCGCGTAAAGCCATGGTCTCGCATGGTAGAGGTGCATTGGGGCGATTTGGGCCAAGCCTATATCACCCCTGTCGGGGAGGAAGAAGTCTGCGTGGCGACTGTTGCCCGCTCACCCGCAGTTCGCATGGAAGCTGTCTTGGGCTGTCTGCCGGGTTTACGTGAGCGATTGCAGGGCGCCACCGTATTGAGCACCGTGCGGGGGGCGCTCACCACCACCCGCAAGCTACGCTGTGTAACCGTCGGCAACATTGCCCTTACCGGCGACGCTTCTGGATCTGCGGACGCCGTTACCGGCGAGGGTATTGGCTTATCCTTCCGTCACGCCTTGCTGTTGGCCGAATCCATCGCGGCCAATAACCTGGAAATTTACCAAGCTGGTCACCCTGTTATTCAGCGTATGCCGCATCTCATGTCGAGAGTCATGCTGCGCATGGACGCATGGCCCTGGACGCGGGAGCGGGTGATGAGTCTGCTTTCTGGTCAGCCACAACTTTTCGGCCACCTGCTCGCACTCCATCTTGGCGAGCGGTCGCTGGGGGACTTCCTGCTCAGGGATGCACCCGCGCTGGGTTTGCGCCTTTTGAACGAGGGACATTGAGAAAAATACACGGAATCATCGCGGCAATAGCCGTTCTTACGATCCAACTGGCACAGGCCCAAAGTCACAGCCTGAAGATCGTCCTCGATCCGGCGCAGACTCAAATCCGCTGGAAGCTGGGCGCCGACCTGCACACGGTCGATGGCAGCTTCAAGCTGAAGAGCGGCGAATTCGTCTTCGATCCGGCAACCGGTGTCGCCGAAGGAGAGATCCTGGTCGATGCGACCACCGGCGAGAGTGGCAACCGTGACCGCGACAAACGCATGCACGACGAAGTGCTGGAGAGCAATCGTTACCCGGCGATGTTCTTCCACCCAACCCAAATCAAAGGCGACTTTAAGCGTGGCGAAGCCACCCAGCAGTTGGAAGCGCAGGGCACCTTCAACATCCATGGAGCCGATCATGCGTTGCAACTGCCGGTAAAAGTGGAGACTGCCGGCGATACGGTGACCGCCACGACGCGGTTTACCGTGCCCTATGTGGCGTGGGGAATGAAGAACCCAAGCAAATTCCTGCTGCGGGTAAACAAGCAGGTGGAAATTGAAGTGGTTGCGAAAGGAACGATCAAGCAGGCGGAGTAGGTGCGACGGCGAGGGCCATCGCACCTAAAAAAAATGGCTTACATGTAGAAGGTCTTGATGGCATCCCAGGCATAAATGCCAACGATCGCGGCGGTTAAAACGCTGGTCACGCCGGTAAACACTTTCAAATAGGGTTGGATCTTGTCCAACTTGCGAATAATCGCGTCATTCTCCTGGTGCTGGCGGGCGGATATGTCGTCCAGAAAAAGCTGATCGTCTTCGTAGCGGGTGATGGTCCCTCGATAAAGCAGCAGGCTTAGTAGGCAAACCGCAAATACAGCCCACACGATCCACAGAACAGAAATAACGTGCATAATATCCTCCCTGGAGTTCTCCAAATAGTCCCAGATACCGAGCGGGTCCCAATTGCATGGGCTCGGAGGGTAGGAGGGGCTTACGGCATAAAAATATAGTCCCGGGGAGGGTCGATTGCCCAGAATTTTCTCATTTACCGGCCAGATTCCCGGCAACTTGTCCGGCATTGGGACGCTCTCAGTGAATTAGCAAAAGGAGCAAGAAAATGAACGGCAAGACGCATCGCAGTCTCTTGGTTATCGCAACCCTTACCGGGTTTGGCCTTCTGGCCGCCTGCAACCCTCCCGCCTCTGATCAGCACCTGCAGGAGCAGGCCGCGCAAGCGACCGAGCAAGCGAAACAGGGATCGAAAGAGGCGCTCGCGGACGCCAAGGTAGCGGCGGCAAATGCCGAGCGCGCAGTGAATGATGTGGCTGCCGGGGTCAAGCAGGGCTTGGACAACAAGACTCCAGCGACCGGGGGAAGCCGCCTTGACCTCAACGCCGCCTCGCAAGCCGATTTAGCCTCTTTGCCGGGCATTTCGCCGGGTAAAGCCAGGCAAATCATTGATCATCGGCCCTATACCGCCTCCCATGACCTGGTGAAGGACGGGATATTAACCGAGCGGCAGTTCGAGGACATTGCGCCCCAGGTGACGGTCCATTAGGGTGAGTCGCGGAACACAAAACAGCATCCAATAATCTGTATCTGCCGGGGCGCGATGGGCTTTACTCACCCGCCATCCGGGGCTAAACTATAAGAGACAGATAGCAAACGGAGATAACCAAAATGTCAAGCGTCGCCGAACCGGTAACCAACCTCAATCCCGTAGCTATGCCCCTGACGCTCACCCCGCAGGCGGTGACGAAAGTCCACGAGATCATGGCCACCCAGGATCCTCTCCCAGCCGGGCTGCGCATTGGCGTAGTCGGTGGGGGATGCTCCGGATTTCAGTACTCGATGTCTTTTGAAAACCAGGCGGGCATGATGGACAAGGTTTTCAAGTTTGACGACTTGAAGGTCTTTGTTGATGCGACTTCCCTCATGTACCTCAACGGCTGCGTGGTCGATTACGTGGAAACGCTGGAGGCGGCTGGGTTTAAGTTTGACAACCCGGCAGTCAAGAGCACCTGCGGGTGCGGTTCCTCGTTCAACGTCTAAACTCTTCGTTCTTTCTTGACGAAAGGGTCCCGCCACACAGCGGGGCCCTTTTTGCATTTGCACACAATATTCGCGCTCCCATTTCGTCTTCACTCTAGAACCCCCGATGCCGAGTCTCGACCAGGTAACCGCGGAGCAGGATCAGTGGATCGTGCAGGCGATCGAACGCTACGGATCGCGTCTACGCAACTACATCCGCAAGCAGGTGGTCGATTTTGGGGCTGCAGAAGACATCCTGCAGGAAGTTTTTGTGGAGCTTGTCGAGTCTTACAGGCTGGTCAAGCCCATTGAGCAGGTAAGCGCCTGGTTATTCCGGGTCGCGAAGAACCGCATCATCGACCGCTTTCGCGGTCGCAAATTCGAGTCGCTCAATGAAGCCAGATATGGCGAAGAGGACGAGGTCGCGGTTTCGCTGGAAGACCTGTTGCCTTCGCCGGACAAGGGGCCAGAAACGGCCTATGCACGCAGCGTTCTGCTGGACGAGATCGAGGAAGCGCTGGAGGAGATGCCTCCGGAGCAGCGGCAAGTCTTTATCGCCCATGAATGGGAAGGGGTCAGCTTCAAAGAGCTGGCTGAGGAAACTGGTGTGAGCGTCAACACGCTGTTGTCGCGTAAGCGTTATGCGGTGTTGCATCTGCGCCGCAGGCTGAAATCGATTTATGAAGAGTTTCAAATGAAATGAGGAATATATGAGAAAGAAATGGTTTTTTAAGATACCTGGGATCCTTCTGATAGTAATCGCGGCGGTAGCAATCTTTGGTTACATCGTCGAGCATCTCTGGAACTGGCTTATCCCAGCGATTGTCGGCTGGCGTTCGATTGACTTCTGGCAGGCGATCGGCATTCTGCTACTGAGCAAGATACTTTTTGGCAGCTTTCGCGGCAGAGGTGGCAATCACTGGCGGCATCGCATGGGAGAGCGCTGGGAAAAAATGTCTCCCGAAGAAAGGGAAAAGTTCAGCCGCGCGATGCGTGCGCGCTGTGGGTATACCGATTTTCAACCAGAGGAGCAGAAGATCTGATGCTGGCTACATCTCAAACTCTCGCCGACTTGGAACAGGAGAACGCCAGGCTGCAAAGGCTGGTTGCGGAGCTGCTCGCCCGAAACCAGCAGTTGCGGCAGGCTTTGGAGTTTGCAACCCCTGTGAGACGGCCTATCTCCGGCATGAGATAGTTGCTGTGTGAAAAAACGACATTTCGCTTACCTCACTGTCACCCTGACCATTGCGGCATTCGCGCAGGCGCCTCAGGACAAGCTGCCAACATGGGCCTACCCAGGCCATTTTTCGGCGAATGCAGGTGGTCCCGAGCAACAACATCTTTCCGGCAGCAAAGCAAGCTATACCAAAAGCCAGATCAACGATCTTTTCGTCGTTCCGGATTGGTACCCGGATGAGCACCCGCCAATGCCCGATGTGGTCGCTCACGGACGCAAACCGGATGTGCCCGCCTGCGGCCACTGCCATCTGCCGAATGGACAGGGGCGGCCGGAAAATGCGAGTGTTGCCGGCCTGCCTGCGGCCTACATCACAGCCCAGATGGCCGATTTCAAGAATGGACTCCGCAAGGCCTCGGATCCGGAAATGTTATCCGTCACCAACATGGTGAAACTCTCCGCGTCGACCAGCGATGAGGATGTCAAAGCCGCCGCGGCCTATTTCTCCTCAATCAAGCTGAAGCCGTGGATCCGTGTGGTGGAAGTGGACCAGGTGCCAAAGACCAGGCCCGAGGGGGGCATGATGGTTGTGATGGATGGGGGCGCGACTGAGCCGATTGGCGACAGGGTCATCGAGGTATCAGAAAACCTGGAAAAAACGGAGCTCCGCGATCCCACCTCCGGCTTCATCGCCTACGTTCCCAAGGGAAGCCTGGAGAAAGGGAAGGACCTCGTAACGACCGGCGGCAACGGAAAGACCATGGCCTGCACCATGTGTCACGGTCCGGACCTGAAGGGTACGGGAAGCATTCCATCGATTGCGGGACGATCCCCCAGCCAGATGGCACGTCAGATTATCGATTTCCAATCCGGAGCCCGCAACGGCTCGATGGCTCCGATGATGAAAGGCGTGGTCTCCAAGCTGACGATAGAGGACACAGTCGCGATCACCGCCTACCTGGCCTCCCAAGCCCCGTAAGCGGCACAGCTTTTAGGCTCTATCCCCTAACCAACAGCCGGGTGCCCCACACCCCCGATTTCCTGTGTAGTGTCGTGGGTTCCCTGAACTTCCTGCGCCTTTCCTTAAAGAAAGGCGCACACGCGGTCCTGTCCAGAGCTGCGTACAGGAAATTCGGGGCATCTCCCTCGTTTTTTGCGAGATGTGGGATACCGCAAGTCTCGCCCTCAAGCCTGTCGCGGGCCACCCACTCAGCTTCTCTCTCTCGAATGTCATCCCGACCGGAGCGTAGCGCAGTGGAGGGACCTGCGGTTTCTCAACCTGGCTCCTACATTTTTGCGGGCTCCGCAATCGCTCCAACCCTCGGCTTCTTACGCTTGAAGAACTCCAGCGACGACTTCAAAATGACATAAAGCACAGGGATAAACACCAGGTTCAGGACGGTCGATAACAACATCCCGCCAACCACCGTAGTGCCCACAGAACGGCGCCCGAGGGCACCGGCGCCAGTAGCAAAATACAGCGGCAGCACGCCAAGAATAAAGGCGAATGAGGTCATCAGAATCGGTCGCAGGCGCAGCTCAGCGGCTTCGATCGCCGCATCGAGGATCGATTTACCCTGCCCGCGAATCTGCTCCGCGAACTCCACGATCAGAATCGAGTTCTTCGCCGAGAGTCCAATCAGCATCACCAGCCCGATCTGGCAATACACATCGTTGGCCATACCCCGCAGAGTGACCAGGCCCAATGCTCCCAGCACTGCTGTCGGCACTGCCAAAAGAATGATGAAGGGAAGAGCGAAGCTCTCGTATTGGGCAGAGAGCGTCAGGTACACAACCAGGAGTCCGAGTCCGAAGATGAGCACAGCTTTACCGCCGGCCTCGATTTCCTCCAGTGAGAGTCCGGTCCATTCATAGGCCATTCCCTGGATCATGTTCTTCTTCGCCAGAGCCTCCATGTTGGCCAGGCCTTCTCCCGTACTGTAGCCGGGAGCGGCTGAGCCGTCGATTTCCGCCGCTCGAAAAAGATTGTAGTGACTAATTACCTGCGGGCCGGACTGCTGTGCGATGGTCACCAGGTTATCGAGCGTGACCATCTGCCCCGAGTCGGACCGTACATAGAACCTGCGTAGATCCGCAGGAGTCATGCGCGCGTCCTGCTTCGCCTGCACATAAACCCGGTAAGAGCGGTTGTTGTAATTGAAGTCGTTGATGTACGACGAGCCCATGAAAACGCTTAACGTCGAACTGATCTGGCTGATCGAAACACCCAACGCTTTTGCCTTCTCCCGGTTGATCGTGATGAGCAGCTGAGGATCAGTAGCCGTATAGCTCGTGTACAGGTTAATGAGCTTATTGTCTTGACGGCTTGCTCCGATGATCTGGTGAGCGACGCGGTCCAGGTCCTGCAGCGTATTGCGGCCCAGATCCTGTAGTTCAAAAGCGAATCCGCCGAAGTTGCCCAGGCCCTGAATGGCCGGAGGTTCGAAGATAGCCACCAGGCCGCCAGGTACTCCGAAAAGCTTGGGGGCAAGCGTATGGAAGATGTCTGCAGCCGTATGCCCCGGCCCCTTCTTCGTACGCAGGTCGACCGACTTGAGCGGAACAAAGATCAGTCCATAGTTGGACGAGCTGCCCCCGCTAAGACTGAATCCCATAACGGCAAAGGTCCCAAAGACGTCATCGTTTTGGCGGATGATTTTCACCGCCTTATCCGCTACATCGGAGGTATAGGTAAGGGACGCGCCGGGTGGCGTTTGCACAATGCAAATCAGATAATTCTGATCTTCCGTCGGAAGAAAAGCGCTCGGTGTGTGTTGATACAGGTAGACCGTTCCTGCCAGGCCGGCGATAAACAGCACCAGCACCACGTAACGCAGCTGCAACACATGCTTGATCGCCTTGCCGTAGAGAACAGTAGAGCCGATGATCGCGCGGTCGATCATCCCCAACAGACCGCGTTTGTGTTTCTCCCCGCGCAGGAAAATCGCCGCCAGTGCGGGCGACAGCGTGAGCGCGTTGAAAGCGGATATGGCGATGGAAAAGGCAATCGTCAGCGAGAACTGCTTGTAAAGAATGCCTGTAGTACCGGGAAAGAAGGAAACCGGCACGAATACGGAAATCAGCACGAGCGAAGTGGCGATGACGGCGCTGGTGACCTCAGCCATGGCTACCGACGTAGCTGTGTGCGGATCGGAGTGGTCCTCATTGATATGCCGCTGCACATTCTCGATCACCACAATGGCATCGTCCACCACCAGGCCGGTGGCCAGTGTAATGCCGAACATGGTCAACGAATTGATGGAAAACCCGAAGATCTTGATGAAGGCGAAGGTCCCGACCAGGGAGACCGGAATGGTGATCGCGGGAATAATCGTTGCCCGCCAGTCGAGTAGGAACAGAAAGATCACCACGATGACGATGATGATCGCTTCACCCAGCGTCCCCACCACTTCACGGATGGAGTCGCCTACCACCGTAGTGGTGTCAAACGGTATCACGTACGTCATGCCAGGAGGAAAAGACTTAGCTAGCTCATCCAGCTTCGCCTTGGCTGCGCGGTCCACAGCCAACGCATTGGCGTTGCTCAGCTGCTGCACGCCCACACCGACCGCATCGGCGCCGTTGTAGTTCAGATCGGTTGAATAGGTCTCCGCCCCTAATTCGGCGTACCCGACATCTCGCAACAGCACGATGCCGCCGGGGCTATTCTTCACCACAATCTTGTCAAACTCCGCAGGTTCCGAGAGTCTGCCGATCACACGCACCGGGATTTGGTATTGCTGCTTCTCATCCGAAGGCGGCTGGCCCACCTGCCCCGCGGGAATCTCGACGTTTTGTTCCGCAAGGGCATTGGTAACATCCGTGCTGGTAAGGTTCCGCGCCGCCAGTTTCTCCGGATCCAGCCATAGGCGCATGGCATACCGGCGCTCGCCGAAGATAACCACATCGCCCACACCAGGGATGCGTTTGAGAGAGTCCTTCACGTAAACGTCGAGGTAGTTGCTGATAAACAGGTCGGAATAGCGAGCATCTGGAGAATAAAAAGCAGCAGCAAATACGAAGTTGCTGTTGGTCTTGGTGATCGTGATGCCGGTGTTGTTCACCGCAGCCGGTAGACGGCCGGTCGCCGCCGAGACGCGATTCTGGACGTCCACCGCAGCGATATCGAGGCTGTACCCGGTTTGAAAGGTGGTGAGAATGGAACTGGTCCCGTCGTTGGAACTGGTGGAGGAGATGTACCGCATCCCCTGCACGCCGTTGATCTGCTGTTCCAGAGGAATGGTGACTGCCGACTCCACCGTTTGCGCGTTCGCGCCCACATAGTTGCTGGTGACGGTAACCTGTGGCGGTGCCAGCGTCGGGTATAAGGAAATCGGCAATGACGGAATGCAGACGGCTCCGGCAAGGATAATCAGCAGGGCGCAAACCGTAGCAAACACCGGCCGCCGAATAAAAAAATCAACCACGAGGACGCTCCCGGAACATAAACCTCAAAAACTGTTACCTTTGGTCTAGCCCAGCGGTTGTACGGGGGCTCCATCCATCAGGAACTGTGTCCCTGACACGATGACCTTGTCCCCGTTTTGTAGGCCGCTGAGCACCGCGTAATCGTTGCCCACCGTATCACCAATGGTGATGGGTCGCTGTTTGGCGAAGTACTTGCCGCCCTGGTCAGTCGCGACGAACACAAATGTTTGGCCGCCCAGCCGAGTGACTGCCAGTACGGGTACGACAGGGACAGAGGACGTGGTCCAGACCACGCGCGCCTTGATCTGTTGCAGGTTGCGCAGCTTGCCCAGGTCGGCGTGCACCGGAGCCTTCACCAGAATCCCCTGAAGCCCATTGTCGACCTGGGGAGAAATGAAATCGATGGCCGTGTGCTCCAGCACATTTTCCTGGTTGTCGACGACCACGATGGGCAGGCCTCTGCGTATTTGGGTGACCTTCTCGGCCGGAATGTAAACGTAGACTTCGAGGTCCCTGTTCTCGTCCACAGTGGTGAGCACGGTGGTGGCGGAGACGTAGTCGCCCAGGTGCACGGGAACATCGCCCACAATACCGTCAAAGGGCGCCGCGATGTGGTAATACCCCAACTGCTTTCTCTGGCTCTGGGTACTCGCGACTGAGGATTCGTAATCGGCTTGTGAATTCTTGTACGACTGTTCCGCCTGGTCGAAAGCATCGCGGCTGGTGACACCCTGCTCAAACAGCTTGCGTTGCCGCTCGACTTCAATCTGGTTGTATTGAAATACCGCCAGCTTCTGCTGTTCGGTTGCTTTAGAGGAGGCAACGGTCGCCTCCTGCTTGGCGGGGTCAATTTCCATCAGCACTTGTCCCGAGTGAACGCGGTCGCCGGAGTGAACGTAGATCTTTGTCAGGTTGCCGTCCACCTGGGGTTGAATCGTGGCCGAGCGGCGGGACTTGATGGTGGAGACGTATTCGTCGTATTGCGGAACGGGAGCAGCCGCGACGGTTTGTGTTTGAACCGGCATTGCTTGCGGCGCTGCTTGCGGGGGTGCCTGCTTGGCGCACGCTGTGAGTGCCAGCACGGCGAGGGGAAAACAGTATTCGATCCAGACGGTAGGCCTTCTCACAGGGAAAATCCTCAAATACAAAGAATGCTGCTGAAAACGCTCAACTATGGCTCTCCCGGCGGAGGAGCAGGAGAGATGAACTCTGACAAGTGACCCTTGGATGTGACTGCAGCGACGGTTGCTTCAGAAATTTTACTGCCCCGAAAGGGAGGCTTCATTCCATTTGCAAAACGATTTTGCCCGTATGCTGTCCCGTTTCCATCCAGCGATGGGCTTCGGCGGCCTGTTCCAGCGGAAAAGCTCGGTCGATGATCGGGCGAATCTGTCCACTAGTGAACAGTGGCCAGACTTCCTTCTCAACACCGCGCGCCAGCGAGGCCTTTTCCTCGATTGAGCGTGAGCGGAGGGTTGAACCGGTTATGAGCAGGCGTTTCATCATGACGGCTCGCAGGTCCACCGTCACCTGGCTGCCGTGCGAAGTGGCGATGTGCACCAGCCGGCCGCCGGTAGCGAGCAGATTAATGTGCTTGGGGAGGTAGTCGCCGGCCACCATATCAAGGATGGCGTCGATGCCGCGAGGCTGGCACCAGTGGGCCAGCTCTGCCGCCCAATCCTGGGAGCGGTAGTTGGCGGCAACTTCGGCGCCGAGGCTAAGGCAAAAACTGCATTTCTCATCAGATCCGGCGGTGGTGGCCACCCGGGCGCCAAAGGCCTTGGCCATTTGGATGGCCATGGTGCCAATGCCGCTCGCGCCTCCTTGCACCAGGAAAAGATCGCCGGCGAAGAGGCGGCGCGGCTGAAACAGATTTGCCCAAACCGTGATGGTTGCCTCGGGAAGAGCTGCTGCGTCGCGAATCGACACACCCGTTGGCACGTCCATGCATTGGCCCTCGGGCACGGCGCAATATTCGGCATACCCGCCGCCGGCAAGCAGAGCACACACCGCATCGCCGGCCTGTCGGCGGGAGGTGGTCCCGGGGCCCAGTTCCGCAACGTACCCTGACACTTCCATGCCGAGGACGGGGGAAGCGCCGGGCGGAGGCGGATAGTGCCCCTGTCGTTGCAGCAGGTCAGCCCGATTCATTCCCGCCGCCACCGTACGGACCAGCACTTCACCCTGACCGGGCCGGGGGACCGGCTTGGTCGCGAGGCGAAGCACCTCTGGCCCGCCCGGAGAAGTGATATCGATCATGCGCATAGATTCGGGCAGTTTCATCACGAGTGAACCTTGGCCAAAACGCTTGAAATACTATGGGCTAAAGAGCCCCTGCCTGTCCTGCCCGGGCCCAAATCGTCCGGAAGCCCCTTCCGTCCCTCGCTGGTGAGCAGAATCACTTCGTACTCGGGCGACATATCCAAAAAAGCAACCGCACAGCCGTCGTTGAAAGGTACTGGCCAAAGCCCGTACATGACCTAAGGTCATCTCGAATTGGCCCAGAAGGCACAACAGCGGATTGGTGTAAACGCTCGGATAATACCGGACACTAGTGGAGTTTCATGGCAAATTGACTTCTTTTGCCGCAGCCAACCCACGCAAGACAAAGGGATTGAAATCGGTCCGGGTATCGAAAACGTCCACGCCTTCCCGTCGTTTGAGCCACCTGACCCCGGCATAGGTGAGTGGTGTCGCCAGCGTCTCGTAGACCACCTTGATCAGGTAAGACGAAAGAATGAGCCGGATCAGGGTCGGCTGGGAGACTGTCCCTGCAAAGGAAATAACCATGACGAGAAAGGTGTCAAAGGCTTGGCCGACGACGGTGGATCCGATGGTGCGGGTCCAGAGCCATCGTCCGCGGGTCAGCACTTTGAGGCGGGCCAGCACGAAGGCATTGGCAAACTCGCCGACCCAGTAGGCGATCAGGCTGGCGGCAACAAATCGCGGCACCAGGCCGAAGACAGCTTCGAAGGCGGCTTGGTTATGCCAGCCCGGGTCGGCAGGCAGCGCCACCGCCATGGCGCCCGCGGCGCTAAGCAGCGCAGAAGCGAAGAATCCGATCCAGATGGCGCGGCGCGACGCCTGATAGCCATACACTTCGGTGAAAACGTCGCCAAATATATAGGTGATCGGGAAGAGCAGTTCGGCCCCGCTGATGGTAAGAGGTCCCAGACGGCAAACCTTTTGCGCGACGAGGTTTGACACCAGCAGGACAACGACGAAGATGAGCACCAGGGTATCGAGGAATTTGTAGCGGGGCATGAGGAGTCTGCTTTAGCGTACAACGTGCCAGGAATAGAGGGTAAGGGCAGATGAGAACGACGCACCGGCGTGCGGACGCGGCTTTGACACGTGTTTTCCGAGTTGCTACAGTTGAAGCTGGTCGACTCCGGCCGGCCCGAAGCTACGGGCCAAGCAACGTCCCCGTCGTCTAGCCCGGCCTAGGACACCGCCCTTTCACGGCGATAACACGGGTTCAAATCCCGTCGGGGACGCCAACATAACAAAGGACTTACAGTCGAAAAGCCTGAAAATAGATCAGCAAAAGTAGCACATTTGTAGCACGTCGGTTTCCGTGCCCGTAACGTTGCTGTTTCTCTATGGGTGTGGTTCGATCTACGCCAGGGGGAACACGAATGATCGCGAACATCCAAATCCCAAATGACGTGCTTGAAGAGTTGAAGCAGGTTGCGGAAGTGCTCGGTGTGCCGGTTGAGAAGTGCGCGACGGAAGCCATTGCGCGTTGGTTGCAGCGGGATGCGCAAGGCTACCTTTCCACGATGGAACAGCGGGCAAATCAACCGAAGCTCGAACTGGTGAGGCGTGACTGTCCAAGCTATTGATTCTAAACGGAAAGCTTATGGCATGTTATGGTAATTGTCCGGGCAAGAGAATTGACTGAAACTTGCTCGAATATTAGCCGATGTATGGCTACCGAGGTGAACCGTGAATCAGTCTGCTGAATTGAAGCTTTCGCAAGTACATCAGGAAAATATCAAGCCTGTTTCCGCCGTGACCGGAACAGCGGGATCTACAAGTCACGTGACATTTAGCGTTGTGGTTCCCCCGACGTATCCGCAATCTGTTCCGGTGGATCAGTACGCGAAAAAATAGGCGTCGTCGGCGTCGTTGTTTGTACCCCATGCCCGCCAGTGAAGACATTTACATTTGTTTGTTGAACGTGCGACAAACTCTGATGGATCGCTTGCGTCTGCTGTAAAACTGCGCGGACTTCCGTTCGTACAATCTCTGTTTCCGCTCTAGCCTTCTTGGCTTCTTTGTGGGCAAAGCTGGCTCTTATGGCGGCAACTATCGCGGCTACTCCGGTGATGGCTTCCGCGATCGACTTGAGGTCTATCATTGGCTCTCAAGCCTGCGGTGGAGTTGGCGCGGTCGGGGGTTGGGTCACTAAAAACGTCGTTGCTTTTGACAGAGCATCGTCTACGAACACGTTGACAGAATAGACCCCATAGTCGGGCAGATTTAAACCTGCGATGTTCAACTGAACATCCACCGTACCGGTGTCCGCAACTACCAGTGTTCCCTGAACGCTCGCAAGCTGACCTCCCGAAGGTCTGACAACCTCGATACGAAAGTTGAGCGTCGTTCCCGGATCGCCCAACATCTTCAGCGCTATCGAGGATTGGTGTAGGACGGTCGGCACCGCTGGTGTAAATATGCGGTCGAATGCGCCAATCATACACATCTTCCTGTTTGCGTCCAAGAACGCGTAATCGCACAAAATCGCCCAGTCGCATTCAGCCATCTTCGTTCTCCTCTTCCCCGGTGCGGATTATACCTGCTTACGCCAACCCATTGTTTCTCACCATTCAAGAGGCAACTTAGCCGGTAACCTTCGTTCCTGAAGCCAGGACTGGCCAGGAGCGACCGCGGCGAATTTCTGGACCCGTAACACGTCGGAAGTGCCCTAGAAGCTGTTAGCGGCGGAACCTGATAAGCTGCCGGGTATGAAAGTCGCACTTCCATTAGTCACGCTGCTTCTGCTGACGGCGTTCAATTCAATCGTCGCATTTGCCGACCCCGCGACAGGATTTGACCTCAGAGATGCCTGTCGAGCTACCAATCTAGATCCATCTTCGGTCAATGAGCTTCAGGAGATGAGACAAGTTCGCTGTGTTGCGTACGTGGATGGAGTGACTGATGGTTGGCTTTTGGCAGGACGTTCGATCTGTGCGCCAGCGAAGGTCAGCGTTAGAGAGTACGCTGCGGTCGTGACCAAGTATCTCGAAGACCATCCCGAAGAACTTCATTTAACACCGCGTTTGCTGGTTATAAAAGCCGTGAATCAAGCATGGCCGTGCAAATGAAGCTAGGTAACCCTACCATTCTCTAAGTTCTGCTATGCTCGCAGCGGAAGGTGAAGGGTATGAACGAAGACTTTGAGGAATGGGCACAAAAGAAGGTGAATGAAGCTAAGAAACGCACAGAGTCAAAGCAAGTTGCCGAGCAGGTTTTAACCGACAAAGAAGCGCTGAAGTCTCAATATGCTCCAAAACTCTGGGAAGAGGTTCAAACAGTAATCGAAACGCAGGCGAAAGTGCTCAATGCAAAACAATCGCCGGATATTCCTGTTTTGAGCGTAACGCGAAAACTAGACAGGATAATTCACGTTCAGATAGATAGGGGCGAACTAGCAGTAGCTAAATTCAATCCACAAACATATGAGCTAGGTCTAAGCACGCCCCGAAATAACCATACATTTAAACCTGACGTTCGAAACGGTGAAGTCTGGTTTTGCATGGGTGACACTCGCGGGGGCCAAGTGACGCCAACTTACATTGCACAGACCTTGCTTGGAGAAATACTTTAGCGCCTTGTAATCGGTACACCGGCACAAACAGCAATGCCCACACTACTGACAAATCACTCTCATAGTGTGGGCATCATGCATCCGGCTGGTTTGCCTGGAACTACTTCCCTTCAAGCTGGCTGAAATCAAGTCCGGTGTGTCCGAACCGGTCTGAATCTGGCCGATATGCAAAGTGTTGTCGGCGAACGTCCATGACAAATTGTTGTCGCGCGCAATGTCTTCGATGTAGTCACGATGCGAACCGAAAAAAACAACCGGCCTTGGAAGCTGACCGGTCTTCAGCGGCGTCGCAATGTTGACGTTGTAAGGCGTGCTGGCCTTTGCCGCCATCGCCGCGATTAACTGCGACTGCGTTTGAAACGGTCCGGTTGCAAAGCTAAGCAGTTCGTTGATCAGTTCCGGCATCCCGGTGACGCACTGCATCGTCAGTTTGTAGTCGGTGACGTTCTCTTTTTCAAACATACTGCGCAGTACCTTGCCGCTGAAGATCGTGCCGTAATTGCTACCCACTTGGTAGCCAGCATTCAGCACGACTGAGGCACCCTGATTGATGACCGTTTGAATCAATGCCGGGGAAGCGTTGTAAACCGAAATGAATGCCGTCCACATCGCCTGATAGCCGGTCAGCTGAATGTCAAAGGTGATCCGAAGCGCTTCCGGGTCCCAACTGTCGGAAGACACAACGATGCTGTCACCGGCCTGTGTGGTCACGGTCAAGTCATAACGTCGCCCAAATAGGGGAATGGTGCTTTGTGTGCTCATTTGTATTCTCCAGTCCGGTGAAGCTGTGCCTGCAATTCTTCGAAGCTTTCGCGGCGCTTCGTTGCGGCGTATTGCGCCAGGGCATCCTTCTGCGGCGTTGGTTGTTGTGTGGGCATGCTCACCGCTCTTCCAGCATCTGAAGCAGCTTGACTATGCCGGACGCGTTCTTGCTGCACGCCACACACTTCAGCATTGCTTCGGCACCCTTGCTCTTGCCGCCGTCCAGCGCTTCGCTTGCAAAGGCGGGTAGGTTCGTTCCGCGGATGCGCCGCTTCGATCCGTCAGGCATTTCAAACACGGCGATTTTGTTCGGCTGGTATGTGGCTTTGCTCTTGCTCATGTCGTTACCTTCTGTCCACAGGAATCAGTTCATCGTTGTCGTCTGCGGCCTTTTCATCCAGCTTGTCAAGGAACCTGTTCCCTGTTTCGGCCAGGAACTTCGCAGCCGCCAGCCGGTCGCGCATTTCATACCGGTCGTTGTCAACCAATTCCGTCATCAGCTTGCTGGCGGCAATCGTGCCGCTGATCATGACATCCTTCGCGCCGGTCAGAAGTTCAGCCTGAATGGACTTGTACAAATCTTTGAACGCAGGAGTCTTCATCATGTCGGCCAGAGCCTGACGAGTGATGTTCAGCCGTTCAGCAATTTCGCCAGTCCGCAAACCGGTTGCAAGCAAGCTGATAATCAATTCATATCGTTTGAATGGGATTCGCGGCATAAGTCAGTCCTTAGTTCAGTAAGTAAGTAAACAAGTTGTGTTGTGCGCTTCTCTCTATCTATTGAAGAAGCTTTGCCGGGTCCAAGGCAAGAAAATTCAAACTTATCTTTTGAGGTTGCCCGGATCAGGGCAGGCGGATAGCATTTTAGGAGTCACACCACTTAACAATGGAGAATTGAAATGGCTATTGTTCTGAATTTACCGCCTGAAGTGATCGCAGTTGGACGTTTGTATATTCGCGAACTGCGACGTGCTCGAATGGGCGGTATTGTTCGTCCGGTTGGGCGACCGCGGAAAGTGCGCAACGAACCTGCAACGGCGGTTCACAAAGTTACTGAACAATCCGCGTCACCGTATCAACCCGGTATTTGTTTGTATGTTGATGGATTTGAGATTTACGAAGGTGTCAGGCAGGAAGCGACATTACCGCAGTGCAGCCAAGGGTAATGTTCGGGATCAAAAGTAAAGGCCATCGCGCTGGCTGAGGGCGGATGGCCTGAAGTACCCGATGAAGTCACCCGTCGGCTCGTCAAAATCGAAAGGAAACTAATATGGATACTAATGAATTCTCCCCCGAAGATCAACCATTTTCTGAGCAAAGTTACGAAGAAATTCAACGCGAATGCGATGCTCAGGAAGCCGCAAATGGATTCAAGCCAACGAACGATGCGCCGTTGCCTGTCATCTATCCCGAAGCTGTTCGCGCTGCGGCTGTCGGCCAATTGGGCAGGCCGAAGCATCCTTCAGTCCAGGCACATCTTCTGAACGTCATCATGGGCCAACCGCTGCTTGACGCGTCGATGCCTGATGTGGGTAACAAGGTCTGGCCGCGGCCATTGGGCAAAGATGCCTATTACGGCTTGACCGGTGATTTCATTCGCGCCGTCGAACCCAACAGCGAAGCGGACCCTAACGCGCTGGTAGTGCTCTGGCTGACCGCTATGGGTTGCTGGTTTGGTCGTAATCCCTATCACAACGCTGGCGACACGCGGCACGGCACGAACCTGTTCTCTGTGATTGTGGGTGCAACGTCATCCGGTCGTAAGGGAACCGCAACAGACTCTGTTCGCAGGGTTCTGGCGCATACAGACCACAAATTCAATAAAGAGCGCGTTCACAACACCGGCCTTTCGACAGGCGAAGGGTTGATCTACAAAGTACGCGACGCGCGCGAAGAAACTGAAGCTGTGGAGCGTGGCGGCATGATCTCCACACAAACCAAGGTTGTGGATTTCGGCGAATCCGACAAGCGCCTGCTGGCAATCGAGACTGAGTTTGCCCAAGTGCTCATGAAGGGGAAGAAGGAAGGGAATACCCTGACAGCGACCATGCGAACGGTGTGGGATGGCCACGCTGTTCACCAAGGCGCAAAGACGAATAAAGACTCCGTTCAGTGCCCACATATCGGCATGATTGGCAACATCACCGAGCACGAATTGAAAGACTGCCTTGGGAAAACTGATATGTCGAACGGCTTCGCCAATCGTATCCTTTGGGCTTGCTCGCAAAAGAGCAAGACGCTTCCGTTCCCTAGACCGATTCCGCAAGACAAGCTTGACGACCTTCGGAACAGCCTGTTAGGAGTGCAGAGCAATATGCCAGGGGAGATGTTCTGGTGGGACGGCAACGACCCGGCTTGCATGAATATGTGGGTAGAGGTTTACAACCGGCTGTCGGCTGGCAAGGGCGGCGGTTTGTTTGAAGACGTTACTGGCCGCAGTGTCCCACAGGTGATCCGCCTGATGATGATCTACGCAGTTTTGGATCAGTCACCTGTCTTCAAAGTCGAACACATGAATGCGGCGCTCGAAGTCTGGCGTTATTGCGAAGACAGCGCCCGGTACATCTTCGGTGATGTGGTCGGCGACAAGCTTGCAACCCAGATACTGAACCTTCTGACAAGCGCGCCGCGGGGCATGACTCAGACGGAAATCAGCGTCGCTTTCAAGAGAAACAAACCCAGTGCGCAAATCCAGGCGTCTTTGAAGATGCTTGAGGATGCCGGTAAATTGGTCAAAACAGTCCAGGGCACCGCAGGCCGACCAATGATCATTTGGAGCAAGGCGAAGGTCAGCGATGTATAGCCTGACCTTTTTTCGTTTAATTCGTTTTTTTCGTACGTATAAATATCTAGGTGAATCGGAGAAGGTATATAGTAAGTCTTAAAAGATTAATACTTGCTACTATGTTTATCATTCTAAATCACTTAACAGTAAACTTGTCATTTTGACATTTGCCTGGAGATTTATATGGGCACGAATTAAACGAATTTAACGAATTAAGCCTGGAATCAACAGCTTACAAAAACATTAAGTTACGAATTAACGAATTAAGTTACGAATTAAGCCCCCCTGGATTGTGGGCATGACTCGGTCGGTCGCCAGGGTCCAAAAATCTGAACTTCACGCGCCGACCTTACCGATTCCAGGCGGCTTTCGGCGGATGCTAAACTGAAGTGCTGAATGCTACATAGGTCTAAGCAGTTCGCTACATATGGGTAGGCCGGGTCAGGGCCTAATATGTGGGCATGTGCTGCAACCGTGCTACAAATTCACGTCAATTCAATTGAAAGTACTTAAAAATGTGTTGATTAACTTGCTGGGTTATCGCCTTGTCAGAGCGATGCACTATGCAAAGTCGAATGACGGCGCATTCTTGCGAACGCTTTCAGCCTGGAATGTGGGACACAAGTGCGCGTAATGGCGAGACGTAATGCGCGTGTCTTTGTGGCCAAGCTGCTTCGCCAATACCTCGATTGTCATCCCGGCCATCACAGCATGGCTAGCATACGTGTGCCGCAGGATATGGAACGTGACGCCTTCGACGCCAGCCGCTTTGCAGGCAGCGTCCATAGGCCGCTTTTGCTCTGACTGTTGCCAGGGCGAACCATTGGTACGCAGGAACATCACGCCGTGCCGCTTGCGACCGGTCACCAGTTCAGCAAAGAAGGCCACACCAGCGGCGTTCAGGTCAACGTAGCGCGCTTCGCCGTTCTTCGACTGAGCCACGTACACGCGCTCATCCTGTTCGCTGAAATCCTCTACCATCATCGCTGTTAGTTCGCCATAGCGACAGCCGCTTAGCAGAGCACCCTTCACCAGCTTGGCAAAGTCTTCGTCACAGGCAGGCACCAGCGCTGCAACCTCAACCAGCGTACAGAAGCGAATCTTTGGCACATCGACGCGCTTGAACGGCTTCACATCGACCCAAGCCGCGTCGCTGACGATCCGCTTTTCGGCCTTGGCATGATTGAGTGCAGCTTTGAGCGTCGATAGCACCCGGTTCGTGCTTGCTTGCCTGCAACGAACTGCGTCCGGGTCACTGGTATCTAGCGTCTTGAATGCCTGCGTCTTGCCTTTGCGAGTGCGTACGCGCGGCGCTGAATCAGCCAGGGCATCGCGCCAGAGCTTCAGCCGGGTATGCGTCAGCTTGTCAATCTGGACGGTTCCCAATGTGGGCAGAATGAATGCGTCAATTACCGCCTGGACGCGGAACAGCTTCGGATGGATGCGACCTTGCTCATCCCTGACTTTGATCTTGCGTTCCCTCGCACTGTGGGCAATGTAATCCCTCATGGCGTCGGAAACGGTGTAGCTGCCCACATGGATTTCGCCAGTTCGTTCGGCGTCTTTCTGTTTAGCCCAAGCTTTTGCTGCTTCGATGGCGGCGGCGTAGTCCAGGCGCTTAAGACCGCCCCATGCGGTATCGTCGGATTCGCCCAACGTTTCGTACACGTAAGCGAACCTATGCCGGTTCGGATCGTCCACCTTCAGCTTGACCGACCATGAACCTTGCTTCAGGCCGCGCCGGTACCCAAGGAACAAGCCTGTGCCGATGCGCACGGTGTAGAGTTGCCCGATTTCGGCCTTCAGGCGCTGGCCTTTCTTGCTCAAATCCATGTCAATAAATATCGCACAAATGTAGCACAATCACTTCGACAAAACCTTCAAACAAACACGTCGGTAATACATTCACAAGCACGTTAAACACTTGAAAAACAAACAAATACATCGACAATCACGACAAATAAATTGCCACAAACGTTGTAATCATTGGTAATACGCGGTGTGATTTATGTAAGTCATTGAAAACAATACAAATACATCGCAAAACCATGCAGGTTTTTACTGTTTAGTAACTGGCACTTATCCGACTTTCACGGCGATAACACGGGTTCAAATCCCGTCGGGGACGCCAACATTAGGATAACTCTCCACCCACCTCCACATCATCTCTGTTATCACGGTGTTAGCGGGTTCAAAGAACTTCCGTTCGTGGCTGAATACTAATCCTTCAGGGAAGAAGGACTTGGCAAGTTCCTGCGGTTGATTGACATTTCCCTTTTCCCAGGCTCCTACTAGATCGACAGCCTGAGCCTCAGCTTGCTTGAGCATTCCCTCCATTGTGCTTCTCTCTGAATCCAGCGAGCTTATTTCGGTTTCGATACGAAAAGTCTCAGCAGTGATGTTTTTCTACAACATGTCGAAGTCTTCACTAGATATGACACCGTTGACTCTAGCGGTGACAGCTTTTGGTTCAAAGTTTGTTGGTCAGCGAGCATCGTGGTGAGTCTCCGCGCCTCGGTTGTAATTTGCTCCTTCCGCTCTTTCCAACGAATCGCAATTTTCGTTGGTAATTGCCGCAGCAATTCGGCGGTGGGTTCCATGCTAGAAAGCAGACTCACGAAATGCCCGTCGAGATCGTCGCGGCTAATTCCGACGCCTCCGCACCCTTTTGACTCACCCCACTATTTGCGAGCAATCTCTTATGACACAATCGAGAACATCAATGGCTGCAGTTGCTGGTTGTGAGCTGTCCCGTGGCCTGAGAAGAGCGGACCGAAGACTCTCCGTAAGCATCGTGACGCCGGAACTGAGGTCTTTTTCAAACTGAGTCATGCTCGACTGAAGGCGTTCGATATAGTCGTAGCGGATGCGGCCTGCATTCAGATCCAGGAACTGCCAGATTCGCCCCTGCATTTTGCCCAGAACAATCGGGCGCAAGAGGAAGCGAGGCAGCGCCAGAAAGAATGAATCGAGTGAATGAAAGACGCGCTCAACCCTGTAATAGAGATGACTTTCCACACGCAGCGGACAGTGAATCATCACCGGCTCTACCGGTATCTCAAAAAGGATTCCGGCAGCTTGTTGAAGACGGTCCAGGATAGCGTTGGCCCGATTCACGAAACGAGCCGAAAGGATGTCAAGTAGTGACTGAACCACTTCATCCTCCCGGATTCGCCAACTTCGGAACACAGTCTCTATTTCTTCCATAAGAAAACTTTCAAGAAGGACACCAAAGGGCCGGCCGGTTTCCGTGGGATGTTGAGCCTGAAACAGCTTTAGATGTTGCCGCACAACGGGAACAGACTCTTGCACGTGCGTGGTCAGATCGCGCTCAACGCGGCTGATCATGCCGGCTGAATGCTGGCGTAGCAACACTTGCAGCTCATGCATTTCGGATTCCGTTTGCTCCAACAATTGGTTGATCGCGCGCCCTTTGAGATGCAACTCGTCAAGACTCATGGACTGCGCGCGAACGCCAATCGTTGCGGCAAACTTGAGAGTGCGCCCAATATGCAGAGCGTCCAAGGCAATGGAACGAACGAGGACCCGGTCTTTCTCCTCCAGGAGAAAGGTTCTTAAACGCTGTTCGAAGATCTCTAACCCGCTCGATGTCGCTGTGGCGGGAGGCTTGCCTCGGCCTTCCATAGCTCTACGAGCCGAGAGGCAGAAGATCTCTGGGGACTCAATCCGGAGGCGGCTCAACTCTTGTTCGAGGAAACGCGAGATTCGATGCACCTCGTCTGCAGTGGCCACGTCAATCTTATTCAGGATGAAGAAAATCTTGGGAATCTCTTCTTTGACGTTTCGAATGAAGTGGGACTCAACTTCAGTAATCGGGGGATCCACAGAAAGCACTACGATCCCGGCATCTACTTGTTCGAGATAGCCCTCGGTAGTGCGAGTGTTATGGGCGTGCGTTGAACCGATGCCGGGGGTATCGATAAGGATGATCCCGCTCTCAAGGAAGGGCGAAGGGTAAGCAAGCTCGACAGAGGCAACCTGCTTCTTATTTCCCGGGTTACCGGATTCCGTAATGTAGTCTGCCAAAGTTCCGAGATCGACCTGCTGCCGCCCCCCTGTCGTGTAAAGGATAATGGCCTCCGGAGTCAGGCCGTATTTGATTTCCGTGATGACGGCTGTCACGGGGAGAACCCCGGTTGGCAAAATTTCGGCTCCCAGCAGAGCATTGATAAAAGAACTTTTCCCTCTCTTCATCTGGCCCAGCACAGCAAGATGAAGTTGATTGGAAGCAAGCTTTCGTTCCAGGGAGAGGAGCTTCTCGTGCAGGCTATCGTTCCTTGTTCCGGAGTCTGAGATTCCCAGCAGGGCGCGCAACACCCCCGCGATCGAATGGCGCTGCTCCGCGGAGTATGGCGTGTTTTGCTCAGTGGCAGTCATACGGCGGCTCTTATGTGCTTTTAGCTGGCACCGGGGACTCCTTTGTTGATCGTGAATAACGAATCACTTCAACAGTCGAGCTGGCGATCAGACCTCCGGCAATCATTCGGTCGAGGTGCGGAATTAGTTTGCTAATCTGTTCCTCCCTGTCAATCACCGTTACCATGATGGGAGCATTTTTTGAGATGGAGAGGCTTCGAGCGTGGTAGATGCGGGCACTCGCTCCAAAACCTTCGAGGCCGCGGTAGACGGTTGCGCCCGAGATTCCCAGATCGATGCATTGGGCCACGATGGCCTTATAGAGCGACTCGCCCTCCCACTTATCAGCCTCGGTAAAGTGGATGCGCAACATCCTGGCCTGGAATTGCTCTTTCATGGTTCACCCCTGGTCTTCCTTCAGCTCGACGGCGCGATGGGAATATTTAACGATGTCTACATCGGAGAGAACAACAAGCCCCTCAGACACCATTTCATCCACGATTGGTAAAAAGCTTTGCAGCTTTTCCTCGGTATCGACGACGGAGAGCATCACCGAGCTGTCATGCGAGAGACTGAGCGCTTTATCTTTGTGAACCCTGCGATGCGCTCCGTAGGCAAGGATGCCCCGATACACTGTAACGCCCGCCAGATCATGACTCCGCATGGCGCGGACTAGGCCCTCGTAGAGCGGTTTGTCTTTCCACTGGTCGCTCTCTCCTATGTAGATCCGCATCATCTTGGCCTTACCTTCAATCCTGACATGCGCTGGCGGCGCAGTTTTCTTCGGTTTTGAGATCTGCGCGGGCTTGGCAATCGTTGTCTCCTGAACCTCAATCATTCCGGAGCCGGCCATTTCCTCCAGCTTTCCGAGCAACTCGTCAACCTTTTCCCGCGTCTCGATGAACTCGATTTTCAGTGGGAGGTGGTCCGATATGTCGACCAGAGAAGACGTGTGGAGCTGGTGGTCGGTTCCGAACCCGGCCACACCCTTCAACACCGTTGCCCCGGAGACCCCGCGAAAGAAGAGAAAATCTAGAATGCTTAGATATCTCGACATACCGTGATGGGTCGAGCCCTCGCTTAGGTAGATGGAAACCTTGACAGCCTTGCCAGCGTTCAACATGTGTTTTCCTTTAAGTGTGAAGACCGCGCTGCGATGCGAGAAATTCCGCCGCATGTCCGAGCAAGCCCCAATTGGCTGTATCCGACCGGTACTCGTCACGGAGCTTTTCCAGATCCTCTGCGAGCTGCTTACGGTATCTCTCCATGACGGTTTGGATGGTTGAAGCAAGGATGGGAGGCGCGCCCTGTTTCAGCTTGGTTCCGTGGATCAGACAAAGAGTCGCCTGCGACCGTAGCCATTGGCCCACGAGTTTATGGTTCAGGCAGCTGACAAACTCTCGAATGCGAAGATCTTCTTCCTTCCATAGCAACAAGCAGATATCGCACGGAAGGTTTGGGGAAGCCCGCAGGTCTTCCTCGAGTAAATTTAGGAAGAGCTCTGCCGCAAAGGGAGCGCGCTGCATGGCTGCCAGTCCCCAGGCATGAAAGTTACAGAGATGATGGATCTGCGTTTTCCCCGGCGACTGAAGAGCGGCGGCCTGAAAGTCTTTGAGGAAACGACAAAATGGACACCCGGATTCCCCCCGTACCTGGAGAACCGACGTGTAATTCATCATCTTATTTGCTCTCATGGCATAACTCCCGCAATCAGGACTCCGCACCAGACAGCCACAAGACCGGCAACAACACTCAAAACAACGTACAGTCCGGCGACTGAAAGGCTGCCTGTCTGCAAGTTCGAGAAAGTCTCCCACTCAAAGGTGGAGAACGTGCTATATGCGCCCACGAAACCAACGGGAATCAGGAACCTCCATGCCGGATTCAGCCCGGTGCGGCGTCCCAGAAAGGCCAGCGAGAAGCCGATGATCACACAGGCCGTTATGTTGATCACGAATGTGCCGTAAGGGAATTTAGTTCCCATACGGCCTGCAATCGTTGACCCAACCCAATATCTAGCCAAGGACCCAAGTGAACCCCCGATGGCAATCCACAAATATTTCTGCAAACCCTATCTCTCCTTCTTCATACATGAGTATCCGTAAGAGTGGCGCTGTTCGCCGGATGCCAGTTCCGCAAGAGCTTCAAGTCCGCCTGGAGCTGATCTGGATTCACCGCCGATTCTGATGTTCCACGGAAGCGATGGATCTGCATTCGATAGGCGTCGGCGTGCGAATTTATCAGAAGTTCCAGCTTCCGCACAATCTGGTCGCTCCTTCGCAACAACGCCATGCCATAGAGGTGCAGATCCTCTTTGAGAGGGTCACCGATGCTTTGCCGCAGACTGACTTTGATCCGGGAACGCAGTATTTTGTGTCCCCAGAATTTCCAGGGCCCATCATCGAAAGGCCCTGGCAAAGTTGCCATTTCAAAGCGTGGCATCTCCCGAAGAATCGCTTCAAAGTCCTTCTGCGACGGAGCGTCATTGCGTCCCAGCTCCTTTGCAATTTGTTGCAGTTGCTCGACGGCGCCACTACCTACCTTGCGTAAGGTCTCCATCGCCGATTGGATAGAATCGTTAACAACCTCGTGAATCCATTCGGAGAATTGCAAAGGGGACACCTGGTGTTCCGAGGTGCTGCGCAAATACGATGTTGCTTTATCCGTAACCGTTTCAATGACAACGTCCGGTGTTTCGCCAAGTGTACGGAATGCGTGGTCAAGAACCGTATGTTGTTCTCCAACTTCCCCGGTCACCACGCGCAGGACCGATTCGACGTCTGATGCAGTCGCTGGGGCCGGTGACGCCCCTCTCTTTTCGCGGTGCAGGTTGCTATCAAGAGCAGCCATGATGGCATCTCGCATGGCCCCTATCTTTCTGGTTATGGAAGCCTCCCTGAGGAATCGAGCCTTTTCGAAGCGAGGGAGCAGCTCCCGTTCGAAAAATTGATCCAGCAAGACCTGGTATTTGCTCAAGGCGCTTACTGCGTGCACTGTGGCGGCAATTCCAAGCTCATGCTTAAGTTGCGCTTCAATATAAGAAATTGTGCGGTGGAGATCGCCATTCGCCAGCAAGTCAGATTTACTCAACAGAACCAATGCTGGAATTCCGGCCTCGTACAGCAGCCGCAGCGTTCCGATATCTTCTTCATTGAGTGTGGCGCCGGCATCGATCAACAGGAGAGCAAGGTCACAGGAGGGTAGATAAGCCAGTGTTTCTGCCGCACCCCGCCTCGCGAGGGAACCAAGTCCGGGAGTGTCGACGAGCAGGATGCCGCCTTTCAACCGTGGAGAGGGAACCTCCATGACGGCGCGCACGAGGTTTTTAAGATTTCCCGGGTTTCCCTGCTCGGTGACAAGCCGAGCCAATTCTTCGACCGGGACTTGTGCGGAGCGGCCGTCTCCATAGGCAACTGCAGCCTTGAGGGTCTTGCCGTAGCGCAATTTCGTCGGCACAGCCGTAATCGGGTTCACTCCGACGGGCAAGATGTCGGTTCCTAGAAGGGCGTTGAGTAGCGAGGATTTCCCCGAACTCACGCGGCCAAAGAGTGCAACCTCGAAAGTATCTTCTTCCAGACGGGAGGCAAGAGCATCGATGCGCAGACGAAATTCGACCAGCCCATTTCGTGTCGCGACCTGTTCGAGAAGGCGGAGTAAGACTACATCAATTCCGGTCCGCTCCAGTTGCCGGAGCCGCTTATCCAGATCTCGATCCAACTCCTGCTTGAGGTACCGTTCCATCCCGGTAACCAGCGACCGAAGCTCATGGACGACTCCATTGAGCTCACTGACGGCGTCATCAGGGACGGGGCCGAAACCGCGCATGTAATGCGGTTTGAGTTCTTCGATGGCGATATCGACGAACGTCAGATTGGTGAGGACCGCTCGGGTAGCAGGAATCTCTGGTGGTGAAGGCTTCATTTGTTGCCAGTTGAGCGAGTGGATCAACTGCGACCGCAGTCGCTTGATGTGGTCCTCAATGAGCCGGATCTGCGCAGGATTAAGATCTACCAGGTACCGTGGAAATGGCGAGGATGAACTTGCGGCGCGGAGGATATCCTCCATGTCACTGAGCAGCTTGTCGATATATTGACAGGTAACTCTCAGTCTTGATTGCTGGTGTTCGTTGAGCTGTCCTGGATGCCGCTCCATCGTTTTCTCTGAGTTTCGTTCCGACATGACTCCTCCAAGTGATGAAACAACTTCGAGGAGTCATTTGCTCGTTTTGAGCGATTGCGGTGAACTCCAACACCGTAAACTTGTGGCTTAAACCTTTGCCGCTTCTTGATCCAAACCCCTCGGGACACACAAGTGCGTCCATGCACATGTCACTTTATTCGAGTCTGTTTGGGAATCTTGGCGTGGACATGACTCCACGACAGGATTCCCTGCCAGGAGTCATCATCCGCCCACCCTTAGTGCGATTTCGTTTGGCTGGGCGGCGGTTAAGGGCGAACTCCTTCACCGCAACACACTCTTTGTATGATGCGAGATCCAGCTTTGTCAACTGTCTGCACAAAACGTCGACGGGTCCATGGATGCGATTTGGCCGTCCGCGTTGGTAGGCTACTTCGCCGGCTATCCGGAACTCTACGTGATCGCAGTTCTTACCGCGCTTTTTCGAGGCCTGGTCCTAGCATATTTGCTGATGCGAATTATCGCGCGGCTGAACGTGAAGCGCGAATTACACGCGGTGCTGCGGCCCAGTTCCAGCCTTATCATCGGCTCTTTCCTGGTGATGTTTGCATTCGTGATAGCGAACCATATGAACTGGCAATCTTTGTTATCGGCGCATGTTGTGGTGCTCGCACTCACCATCATGCTTTCGATGAAGGTTCTCGGCTTCCTCATGCTGGCTGTACGCGACGAGGCAGTTAGCCAGATCCTCGGCTTGTTGGTCCTGGAAAATGGCATCTTTCTCGGATCACAGATTCTGGTCCAGGCATGCCATTGCTGATTGAAATCGTAATCCTCTTCGATCTACTCATCGTTGTCGCGTGTTTCGGCATGCTTGTTCGCTTTTTGGTGGTACATGCTGGCACAACCAGCAGCCGTCAACTCAATCGGCTGGTTGGCTAAGGGTTCATGACCAAGGACTTGCTCATCATCCTGTTTGCCGCTCCAGTGGCAGCCGTGGTGTTGTCGTTTGCCATTCGATCCTCGAGGCTCTCGGAATATGCAACGGTCATTGCCGCGGTCATCGACCTGGCGGTAAGTATTCCCATTCTGCTGCGTGTTCTGAATGGCCCTATCGTGCTTGCGCACGGCTATGTTCAGGTCGACCTGTTGGGAGCTTGGGGCATCTTATGCATCTCCATCATCTATACGCTGTCATCGATCTATTCCGTTGGGTATATGCGTCTTCTCGATGAGGAAAGCCGATTGCCGTTATTTTATGGGCTGTTTTCCGGCTTTGCCTTTACCATGCTTGCGGCCTGCATCGTGCTATCGAACCTGATACTGGGGCGGAACCCTTCGAGATGGCTTGCGGACTCATTGTTCCGCGTAAACCGGTGGGCGTGAACTCCCCCGGGGGACGCTCGAATCAGTCGAGAACCGCGACCATCGTAGGAAAGGATGATTGGAGGCCGACGGTTTTGCTCCGGCTAGGTGGGAGAGGCGGAGGGTTTGGCATTTTGCAGCACGAGTAGGCACGGGACTTCTCCGAGTTCCAGTCTCGTAGGAGTCATCTTCCCCTTGGGAAAGGGGCGGTTAAGAGTGGACTCCAACACGCGCTCTATGCCTTTATCTTCGCAGGATAGATGGCATGTCAATCGTCCGCATGGGTTGCTGAACTCTCATTTCGAACCACGTCTCGTGGTGACAGAGTGACGTTTACCTCACGGCGAAAGCCACTTTTCAAGTTTGTCAAAATACGAGGACAAGATCGATCTGCTCCTGCGTCCCCACGACCGTCGCGTTAGTTCAGGATGATGGGCCCTGCGTACAGATTCATCGTCATCAGACTGTTTGCATGGCTCCTGTCCCCCAACCGAGTTCCTGTGAGCTCCGGCTCAGACGCTAGCAGCCGAAGCGCAATTCAAACCACGCGAGCAACGATCTTGCTTTGCCTCAACAGCCCCGCCAGCGCCCAACTCAGCCCGGTGGCGGCAACCAGCACCGCGGCATACTTCACAATCGCCGGCGCCGGCCAAGGAAGCACCGCATACTGAATCCAGATGACAAATAGGTAATGCAGAAGATAGATTCCGTAGGCATTTGCGCTCAGACTGTCTGCCCATCTCGACGGGCGCGCGAAACGAATCACCACCGCGATGAGAAACAAACTCGATGCCGCACAGGAAATCGGAAACATCATCCTTGCCGCCGCGAATTTTCCAGACATCATCAGTACAACTACGGCCAAAAACGCGGGAACCATCGCTAAGCCCCAAAGCCACCATCGCCGCGCCAATCGTCCCGCGGGCTCGAAGATCGGAATCTCCGTTCCGAATGCGCCCAGGCACATGCCCATCGCGAAGTAAACGAAATAGTGAAGAGGCCGGTTCGACTGCACGAAAAACGGTCCCCAGCTCCACCACGATTCTCCACCAAAATGGAGCGCCATCGGCACGTATGCAGCGCACGACAGCGTGGTAAGCATTAGGAACAAAAGCACTGGCCGATTGGATACAGTTCGTACTCCGCGAGCCAGCCCCTCGAATGCGTGGGGAAGCGCCGTGAACAACAACGCCGCCACGCAATCAAACACCAGCAGTACCCACATAAACCATGCCGGCCCGGCCGGCCACACGCCCAGCCCCAACCATGCGCGTGCATAACTGCCGAGATGGGCGTCTCCGCACAACTGTAGACATGCCGGATAGTACGCCAACGGCGCCAACAGGCCGGCAGCAATCACAAAAGGCACGCCCAATCGCAAGAAACGGCGCCTGAGATATGCGCCGACACCGTAGCGCTGCAAACCTGGCCACACAAACAGGCCTGAAACAAAAAACATCAGCGCCATAAAGAACACGTCGTTCCATCCGACCAGCAGGTTGAATCCGGACCATTTGCGCGTATCCGTGACAGGAAATGCGGTCCACCACAGCGGCTGAACCGTGAATCCTTGTCGCGGCAGCTTGAAAGAGATGTAAGCAAGCGCGGAATGATGCGCCACCACGAGCAGCGTTACCAGTGTACGCAGATACGAAAGCTGAAAAACCCGATGCGCCGATTGTTCCTGCATACGAGCACCTTCCGAATGAGTATTTTTTGAAAACACTTGGCCTGCGGGCCCGGACGAACGCTACCGTCCGTCAATGCGGAGCCTCGAGTCAAAGGGGAAGATGGAAGCTAAATGAAATCCTTCTTGCGCGCCTGAATGAAGAACGTAATCGCAATCAACGATGCGATGGCAGCAAGCTCGGTCGTTAATAGCGCCGTCGCCGTGCCGCTCCATCGCACCGTCGCGCTCCTCATGGCGCCGCCAATCTCGGGGAACCGCACGATCCACCATCCGATCCCGTTCAAGCTGAGTGCGCCAATCTGTGCGACGCCCACTGTCCAACCCTGCGACTCGGTCGTGACCGCAACCGCGGTCACCAGGCACGTACTCATCAGGATCTCCACCGACATGATCACTACAAACGGAATCAAACCGTGCGGAAACCCGGGAGCAAGCAGAATTGTTGCCAGCATGTCCACCAGCATTGCCGTCCACAGCACGAGGAAGATCAGCAAACTGCCTACAATCTTCGCGGTCGTGTACTCCACGTAGCTGATAGGCAGGCTCATCACAAAAGGCAGAGTCTGCTGCTTCCGTTCCGTTACGGCAGATGTCATCACCATTGCGCCCATGCCGATGAGAATGGTGACAATAACAATCAACCCGAGAATCATCGCTATGTTGGAGCCGTGCGCAGCCGCAACCAGCCCGAGCGTCACCATGCCTCCTATTAAAGAGAAAAGAATCGCCGCTCGATTCAAGTACCAGTCCTTCCAGATCAGTCGCCTCACCATTGCCCAGTTCATTACGCACGTCCTTCCCGCCGGCTCTCTACGCTGGCCACGAAGATCTCTTCCAAAGTCATGACATCCACGGCCTGGACCGCGGCGCCGGCCTCCTGGCAAGCCGCTACCATCGTCGGCTCAAATCGATCCGTGGTCACGACGGGCAGCCGGCTGCTTCCCTCCACGTTCACGACGCCGGGAAGTCCTGGCAACTTCGATTCCGGCGGCAAGATCAGCCTCAGCCTGCGCCACCTGCCGAGGAAGTCTTCCTTGTCCGAAGACTCCAGGATGCGGCCCCGATCGATGAACGTGATCTGGTCTGAGATCTGCTCCACATCGAGCGTGTTGTGCGAAGAGAACAGCACCGTCCGTTCTTCGTCCGCAAGGACAGCCATCAACTCGCCCAGCACCTCACGCCGCGCGATCGGATCGAGACCGGTTGTCGGCTCGTCCAGCACCAGCAGCCTGGGCCTGCGAGCCAGAGCCAGCAGCAGCGCCGCTTTCACCCGCTGTCCATGCGACATCCCCTTGATTTTTTGTTGCGCCTTCAAGTCGAAGCGGCGCAGAAGACTGTCCGCGTAGGCGCGATCCCAGCGCGGATAAATCGACCGCATGAAATTCATATGCCACTCGAGCGTTGGGGCGCCGTAGAGCCGCATATCTTCCGATACAAAGCCGATTTCGAGCTTGGCCGGCGCTTGTTGATGGGGCATCGCGTACCCGAGGGTCCGCACCGAGCCCGCATCCTGGTGGACCAATCCCATCAGGATGCGCAGAGTGGTCGACTTGCCGGCGCCATTGGCCCCGACAAAGCCCATGATGCATCCCGTCGGCAGCTTGAGATCGATGCGGTCAAGCGTGAAGTGTTTGTATCGCTTTGTAACTCCAGAAAATTCGACGGCGAAGTCGATCATGACGCCTCCGTTCCCAACTGGATTGCGGTGGTGCGCAGTCTCTCTGCGATTTCGTTTTCAGAGAGCCCAAGCAGCATTCCGATTCGCGCTGTGTGGCGCAGGTGCTCCTGAAATTCCTGTTCACAAAGGCGCGGTCCGAGGTCGGGGTCGCGCGCCACAATCGACCCTTTTCCGTGCTGGGTTACGATGATGCCCTCACGTTCGAGTTCCAGATAGGCGCGTTTCACGGTGATGACGCTCACCTGCAGCTCAACCGCAAGGGCTCGTATGGAGGGAATGCTCTCCCCTGGCTTCCACTCCCCCACGGCCACCTTCTGGCGGATCTGCTCCATGATCTGGAGGTATATTGGGCGGCTGCCGGATTGCGAGATGACGATCAAGCTGCTCATCTGTATATACTGAGTATACTCAGATGGTGGCCGATGTCAACAGCAAAGTGAAGCCTTGCCGGTTCTTCGTGGGCGATCGTAACGGTTGTAATTGCACTGCGCCCACATAAAACAATTCCTGCTTCATGGCATCGGCGGATAGATCGACACAAAGAAGGGTCGTATACGTGCGCTGGAAGGTGCTCCACGTCCTTCGTTCCTGGATGCCGGCCGGGACCTAGTAGCGCATCATGGTCGGCAGCCACATCATTTGGTAACGAAAACAAAAGCACCTAACCTTTCGTTAGGTATTCTGTTAACGCAAGGTTCTCTTGCCGAATTTCCGACACAGTAATTGCGTCGTGGAAGCTCAGCCTATGCTCAGCAAAGCCGCTTGCGGTGCAACGTTTCTTGCAGTACTGCTCACACCGGCAGTAATTTCCGCTGGACAAAACTCGGGTAGCGCCACCGATTTGATCGGGATAAGGGTCGAGAGGAAGCTGGCGGAACGCGTCGACAGAATGCCACCAAATAAAGTCTTTCAGAACGGTGATATTCTTCGCTTCCAATTGAGCAGCAGTATGGCTGGCTACCTGTACGTGGTGGATAGGGGAACAAGCGGAGGGACTGCCACGCTGTTTCCAGGTGCGAGCGCGCGCCAGGGGGATAATCGAATCGAGCCCGGTCACACCTACCCTGTGCCCGCCGATGGAGACGGGTGGTTCGAAGTAGAAGGACCGGCGGGCTTCGACGTCCTGTATTTCCTGGTCAGTGCCACACCCATCCTCCTGCCGTCCGCGGCCGCGCCCCAGCCACAGTCAGGAGCGGAAAAGAGCAAGCCGGAGAACACCATGGTTCCAGGTCTGCTGCCCCGATGTGATGACGCTATATTCAAGAGCCGCGGAGATTGCCTCGACGACTCCGCCGGAGTAGCCCCGCTGGCGGGGAGTGCTGAGTTGCCCCGTGAGATTGCGCCTCTCGCCGGGACCGCCTCACGCGATATCTTCCTCAGCGATGATGGTGGGGATGCCCAGGTCAAGGCGGTTAAATTACCGGTGATCTACACCTTCCGCCTGGCCCACCACTGAAGTCCGGGAGTGAAGATCTATGAGAGAACGCAAGCAACGGTACATTGCAACATTATTTTTTCTCGCAATAGGTTTCTCTTTCGCGATGTGGGCACAAACGCCGCAGACTACCGATAACAACACACGCGACCTGAAACCTGTCCGCCCCGCTGAGCCACCACAACCTGTGACAACAACCGCCGTGCCGCGCAGCTATGCCCTGGTTATTGGTATCGCCCACTATCAACGTCTGCCCCCATCCGCCCAGTTGAAGTATCCGGACCGCGATGCGGAAGCCATCTATACGACCTTGATCAGCCAGGAGGGTGGAGACTTTCCGGCCGAACACGTTCATGTTCTGACCGATGCGCAAGCGACCCTGGCCAACGTTCGGCATGAACTGGAAGATTGGCTGCCCGCAGTCACACAACCCGACGATCGCGTCCTTATTTACTTTGCCGGCCATGGTTTCATCTCCGCGGGCAAAGCCTACCTGGCGCCTTACGATGTGGATCTCCAGAACCTTGCCGGCACGGCTTTGCCAATGGAGCGGCTGGGCGAGTTAATCGGGGGCAAGATTCACGGCAAGTGGAAGGTCCTGCTGACCGATGCCTGCCATAGTGGGGCCATCACTCCGGAGACCACACCGGCGCTGCTCAACCAGTCTTTGCTGGATGTACACCAGTCGATCTTCTCCCTCACCGCCAGCCGCGATCGCGAGCAAAGCTTTGAGAGCGCTGATTGGGGTGGTGGCCACGGCATATTTACGTATTACGTGGTGCAAGGTCTAAATGGGGCCGCGGACGCCAATGCCGACGGTGTCATCACGGCTGACGAACTGGCTGAGTATGTCCACACCAATGTACGCGACGCCACGAAGGCGCAACAAAATCCCACTTCCGAGCGGGGCAGCTTCGATCCAAATATGGTGCTGGCTTACGACCCCACGCAGAGCAAGGCGGCCCATTTGCCGGCTGCCAACTCAGGCAGCCTGGTGGTCGAGACCAACATGGATGACACCGAGTTGTGGGTGGATGGCAAAGACATGGGGAAGCTGAGTAAAGCCGCAGCCTTGCGGCTGCCGGGGCTGGCCCCAGGTTCGCATACGATCAAAGGCGTGCACATGGGCTATGAACCCGATGGTCCGCGGGAGGAGATTGTTTATCCGGGCCAGGAAACTACCGTGAGCCTGCACATCCTCATCGCGCGCTTGCGCAACCATGCCGCAGTCGATCTGCTGGACCGCGGAATCACCTTTTACAAGAAAGGCTTTGAAGCAAATTACCGAACTGCGGCGAATGACTTTCAGCAGGCGGTCGCGCTCGACCCCAACTACAGCCAGGCGTATCTCTATCTTGGCCGCGTGGAGAATGCGCTTTACGAAGATGAAAAGGCAAACGCAGCTTTCCAACGCGCTCTCGCCATCGACCCGGATTACGAAGAGGCTCGGGTTAGCTACGCTGCAGCGCTGCTCGACGAGGGTGGACTCGACGAGGCCGTGCGTCAGCTAAATGCGGCACTGCAGGAGAAGCCCGATGACGGTGCTGCCTTGTACGTGTTATCGCAAGCCTACGCACGCAAAGGAGATTTTGCCGACGGCAAGACCGCGGCCGCGCATGCCGTCCAGATAATCCCGGCCAACGGCGAGGCACATTTCTGGCTCGCAGAATGCGAGCGGCACCTGAATGACCCGGTGCCCGCGGAGGTCGAGTACCAGCAATACTTAAAGCTAAGCAACTTCAATTCCGGAGCGGCGGGAAAGGTGGATTACTACGTCGCCGGTTTTCTGCTGGGTATAGGAACCAAGCGCCGTGCTGCCCAGCAGGACATTTGGCGCGAAATGCATGGTCAGGCTTTTCTCGGCATCTGCGACTGCGAGTGGATGCAGAAGCGCGATGACCAGGCGATTCCGTATTGTCAACGAGCACTCAGCCTGTTGCCCGACGATCCCTGGGGAAACTACCGCTTGGGCCTTATTTATATTGAGCAGGCAAACGCAGGAAGTCAGGGTGGCGCAACTTCTGCAGATGACACGCGGGCGATTACCGGCTTGCTCAGCGCCGCAAGGACGCATTTTTCACGTGTCATAGCCGTCAATCCCGACCTTGATGAGGCCGATCGTGCCCGAAAATATATCGCTCGGATTGATACCGCACTGGCCACCACGCACTAAGTTACTCGTGGCGCAGTTCGATGCTCGTGACCAGCTCAGACGGCTGCGAGTTACCCTGGGCTTTGCTGACAACATACACCGCCTTTTCGCCGCCCGTGGTCGCAGTCGGAGCTTCGTCTACGCTCTGTTCCTCTACCAACGACAGATCGCGGCTGGCGAGTTGGTGCACAAAATTGTCAGGAATGCGTAGTTCCGCTTGCAGAGTATCCGGCGGCTGCGCCGCGCCTTGAGAGGGGGCGTGATTCTCATCTTTCAGGTGTTGTATCTCCTGCATCAGGTCGCTGAGTGGGACGCGGCTCAAAATGACAAACAGCTTTTCCAGGCCCGGCTGTTGATCGAACGCAAACGCCCTGGTGCCAGAAGGAACGATCTGTAGCTTCCCCGGCTCGACTTTCGTGGCTTCCGGAGGATTCGTCACGGGAGGAAAGATCGCCTTCCAGTCGCCGGACGATCCCTGTTCGATGACATACAGATAGCCGGGCTGATTGGACAAAAGGCTGAGCCGGATGTGATCGCCGCTATGAAATATCGACCCCGGGGCGGCTTCGGAATATTGCCCATCGCTGCCGCGTCTCAGCAGGGAGTATCGCAGGCCGAGCTGGTGCGCCGCCGTTCGCACCAACTGCGGAGCCGAGCCGTAGCCATTCTGGCTGACCAGCCGAGCCTGTGGCGTGTTGGGAGGCGGCGCTGTTGCGGTCTTTGTCCCAACACTCGGGGCTGAGTGGCTCTTTGTGGTGATTGTTTTCGGTTTAGTAGCCGCCGGGTTGGGGGTTACAGAAATGAGGTCGCTGGCGGACCAGAAGGTATCTCGAGGGGTCGACTGTTGGGCAACAGCTACCATGGGTATCGCTATAACCATGGTTACAAAACAGGACAACGATGAACGTATCAGCATCTGTTCCTCTCTTTCACGTCAATGGCCTCCACTCGAGGGTATCGGGTCACGAACGCAGCGGAACCCGATCCATGGCGATCGAGCGTCCGCAGGGAGCCCGCGGCGCCCATACGCAGCGAAATTGCTTGCGCCTCCAGGAGAAAAGCTGCCGCCCTTCATGGTGTACCAGGTGGATGAAAAGTTACGGTTGCCCAGCAGCTTCTTTATTTGCGCGGCCTCTTCCGGGCCATATTCGAAGCGGCTCGCTGTCCATTCCCACACGTTACCAGCCATGTTATAGGCGCCATAGGGGCTTCGCCGCGACGGTTCAGAAAGCACCGGTTCGAGCTGGGTTGGCACCGCTTCAGTCCAGGGAGTAGTTCCCCACGGGTAAGGGCGGCCGTCCATTCCTCGCGCAGCCTTCTCCCACTCCTCTTCGCTGGGAAGCCGTTTGCCTGCCCAGACTGCATACGCCGCCGCATCGTCATAGGAGACGCCGCCCACCGGTTCATCGGGAGCCTGGTTCGGTGTTTGCGCCCCGGCATGACCTGTTGCCTGGCAGAAGCGCTGATACTCCTGATTGGAAACCTCCGTCTCGTCGACGTAGAAACTCGGCAGGGTCTTATGTTCTTCCCCGCCTGCAGCACTCCCGCCGAACAGGAAAGGTCCCCCAGCCACCAGGAGCATACGGCCATGAACATCGGAAACTACGGCGGGTGTCTCGGGGCCTGGCGGAGCCGGCAGGGGTGGCTTGTGATGAAAAAACAGCAATGTGGCGATAGCGGCGCCGCAAACTACGACAGATGCACTCGCGGCTGCCAGGAGAATGGTTTTTGGCTTCTTCGCGTTTGCCGAAACGATGGGGGAGAGCACAGTGTCGGCGGCAATTACTTCATGCGGCGCTGGTTCAGGGTCAACTGATGTTTCAAGTGGCTGTTGCAGAGCCGCGACGATGTCGGGGTCGACGCGTGGGCGAAGAGTTCCCGGGCCGACTTGCGTTCCGTATGCGACCAGATCCGCAAGCAGTGCCGCTGTGTTCTGATATCGATCTTCTGGCCGTTTGGCCAGCAACTTCTGCACGACCGTGTCACATTCAACCGGTAGAGCCTTGTCTAACGCCAGCAGTGACGGCGGTGGCGTGGTGAGGTGCGCCATTTGAATGGCTGTGGCCGATTCGTTCTCGAACGGCCGCCGGCCGGAAAGCAACTCAAAAAAAACAACACCCAGCGAGTAGAGGTCGCTGCGTATATCGCAGCTCTCGCCGCGTATCTGTTCCGGGCTCATGTAGAAGGGCGTACCCAATGTCTCTCCCGGCCGAGTCAGCCCGTCCGCAACGTCGGTAATCTTGGAAATTCCGAAGTCCAGCAGCTTCACCCGGCCGGTTTCATCAAGCAGGATGTTGGCCAGCTTGAGATCGCGATGAACGATGTGTTTAGACTCAGCGCACGAAAGGGCTTCGGTGGCCTGAGCGACGACGTTGGCGGCGGCAAAAGGAGACAAACGCCCTTCCCGGCGCACGAAGCTGGCCAGATCTTCGCCGGTGATGAATTGCATGATGAGGTAGTGCAGTCCATCACCTTCGCCGACATCGAAGATGGGGACAATGTTGGGGTGGCTCGCCAGGGATGCAGCCGTACGCGCTTCCTGCTCAAAGCGCGCGACGATGCTGGCGTCCTGGCGAAGATACTCGGCCAATACTTTGATCGCGAACAGCCCGCCGGACCGGCGGTGGCGCGCCAGGTAGACCTGGGCCATTCCCCCGCCGCCAATGCGGCAGAGAATTTGATACTTAGTGCCGACCACCCGGGCCAGCGTTTCCTGTTCCTGTTTACTCTGGATCATCCCGTCCTTAATTCGGTTGTCCCGAAATATGGCCTTCCGTCAACTTGGCCAACTCCGCTTGCACCTTCTTCGAAGATGGCTCTAGCTTCTCCGCCTCCAGAAAGGAGTGCTCCGCATCGCTGGTTCTTCCTTCCGCGGCTTCGATCCTTCCCATTTCAAACCATGACAACGCTCTCTCCGCCGGCTTGGCAAACTGGGACGCTAACGACTTCCGCAGAGATTCGTGGGCGTCTTCTTTGCGACCGTGTTTTAGATAATCCATTGCAAGGTGGAAATTAGTATCCCAACGATCGGGCTGGAGCGCGACTGCCTTCTGATAGAACAGTCGGGCATTGTGATCGTCTCCCATCTTTGCTTCTGCATCCCCCAGCAGCCCCCAGGCCGCCACATTTTGCGGAGCCACGTTGACTGAGCGCCGCAGCAGGACAATGTCATTTTCAAAGAGGCTCATGGCCTTATGGGCCTCAAGGGCCATGGCAACGCAAAGAACCAGAAAGCCCGTCGAAAACGCCCATTTGGCGCTAGGGCGGTTGGGAATTCTACTGAGCAGGAAGGCCGCCGAAACGGCAACCGCCAAGCTGGGTAGGAAGAGATAACGGTTCTGGAACAGGACAGAATCCGAGAGATAGAACAGCGCTATCAACCAGGGGAGCAGCGGAAAAAACAGCACGCTGATGATCCACAACCAGATCGGCGCCTTCTTGTAAGCCTGGTACATGCATGTAGCCGCGAGCAGGATTGCGGCCACACCGGCGGCCAACACCCAACCATTCACGACCGGCTTTACGTCATAGAAAAAGCTCAGGTTCCCCGGCCAAAGCAGCTGCCGGATGCTCAGCAACGCAAGCGATGGTAAGAGGGACACGACCGTGAGCAAGGTGCGCGGTTGGTCGGGAAGAGTTGTTCCGCCGAGAACCAGCCATCGCACGATCAGGTATAAGGTTGCGGGAACAAAGTAGACCAACGTTGCGTCGATCGCAGTCCTGCGTCGCCGACGGCTTTGTATCAGGCCGAAGGCGACCAGAATCAAACCGGCTCCCATCGCGGTTTCTTTCGCGGCCAGAGAAAATCCAAACAAGATAGCAGCGAGCGAGACCCAAAGTAGCCGGCTCCGCTGTGTCGTCGTTTTATCGGCCGCGGCGAGCGAGCAAAGAGATAGCAACAGGAAGAGACTGAATAAGCTTTCGTCGGACGCAGAGACCCAACTGACCACTTCCGCATGAATGGGAGTGACTGCAAAGAGCAGGCTGCCGCCGAGTGCGGGTAAGATCATGTCGAACAGCAGCCAGAGAAGTAGAAAAACCGACAATGTCACGAGGACATAGAGGGCCAGGCTAATGAAATGCCAGGCCACCGGATTGAGCCCAAAGAGCAGATACTGCGACAAAAGGAGAAGAGAAAAGGCGGGCCGGTAATAGTGAGAAGCTCGATGAGGTCCAAGTTGTTCCCACAACGGCTGAGTTAACAGCTCGTGAACGTAAGACACCGACTGTATGCGTGGGTTGACTTGAATCTGGGCGTGATCATCGTAGACAAAGTCAAACGTCGTGCACCGCCACCACAGGCAGGCTGTAACCAGCGTCAGCAGAACCACAGCGGAAAAGAACAGCACCTGTTTTCTCTCAGGCAAGTAGATCGGTACCTTTCTCAACCAAGGTTGAAATGGTTGCGTCCGTTCATTCTCCTGGCGTTCGGCTGTCATGATGAAATCCCTGTGGACAAGTCTAAAAGCCATGCACTCGAGCTAGCCGCTGTTACATTTTTTGCCTTGACAGTGGTGCACTCCGAGGATATACCGGAGCCCTGGGTAAACTAAGAAGTTTCCATCGGGCCTGTGCATCCCTGGTAAGAGGTTCTGGCGATGTGTGCAGAGCGTCTGCGGACGGCCGGCAACAGAAACAAGAGAACATTGGCGTGGCTGGCAATCGTTGCCATGGCGGCCTTCTCTGGCTGTGGGACGAGCGGCAGCGCTCCTGCCTCCGGTTCTTCCGCTGGATCCGCAGGCGCCGCTCTCACCTCTCAACCCGTCCTTGGCTACACATGGGATTCAGCACACGCGGGTTTTCGCGCCATGTTCGGAGTCCCTGGAGCGGCCAGCGTAAGTGACAACCTTGTGAACGAGGGAGCGTTTAGTTCCGCCGTCTTATGTATGCGGAAGAGCTACGCCCTGATCACCAATGCCGCGGGAAATATCTATGCGCTGGCCCTGCCTGACGGAGACCCGCTCCAGATCACTCCACAGGTGGTCAACAACCAACGCATTGTTGTGAGTCCATCCTGCGCGACAGCCCTGGTGTATGCGCCGGGCGCGTCCCATGGAGTTCTCATAGGCGGCCTGCCATCGGCGCCCCAGCTACAATCGTTGAATTTCGGCGCTGCCGGCTCCCTCCTTGGAGCAGCGGTGGGAGATTTAGGTGACGTCCTGCTGGCGAGTTCCCAGCCCGATGGAACGGTCTCCGTTCAGCTGCTGCCGGCCTCGGGGAGCATATCGCCCCTGGGTAGCCTGCAGGCGTATGGAGCCATGGCTTTCGTTCCAGGGAGTGCGACCGCGTTGCTGGCGGATGCGGGCGCCAATAAGGTTCTGATGGTGTCATCGTCCGCCGCCGCCGTTTCGCTCGCTTCGTCGAGCGACGGCGTCTCCCTGCCATTCGCCATAGCAAGCTCCGCCGACGGGCGGCTGGCTGTGATTGCGAACCGGAGCGGAACGCCACTCGTGCGAGTTGCTCTTGCGGCGAATTCAGCTCCCGCCAAAGTAGCCTGCTCCTGTAAGCCTTCAGAACTCGTTCCGCTTGCGGGCAACGCGGTCTTTCAGGTGAGCGATCTTTCCTCGGGCACTATTTTTGCGGTAGACGGAACACCTGCAATCCCCAGAACCATGTTCATTCCCGCGAGCAGAAATGTAATCTCCGCCGGACTCTCACGATGATCCGTTGGCAAGCAAAGCTACGATACGGAGCAGGTGTCATCCTCATGACGCTCCTGGCCAGCCTGACGCTGGCCGCACAAACGCTTTTGCCCAGCACTCTCTCGTTGTCGGCCTCTGAATCGACCCTAATGCTTCCGGGAAGCGTGACGTTAACTGCGACCGCCAATCAGACCCCGGTTGCCGGCGGCGTTCCGTACGGTACTGTCACTTTCTCTCATGACGGGGCAAATTCGCTTGGAACAGCACCCCTGAAGATCATTCCTTCCACCCAGGCTTTTCCTTCTGCCGCTACAGCAGCGCCCTCAACGTTCGGGTTTCAGCCGGTCGGCATCATCTCGCTGAATGGTTTATCTCAGCTCCCCGGCATTTTAGTAAGCGCGGATTCTTTGAACAGCGTGGTCACTTTCTTCGAATTCACAAATCCCAGGACCGCGCCAGTGACTTACCAGTATTCGTTCGGAGACACGCCTGACATTATCGACGCGATTGCTGCGGGATATTTTCTCAAGCCAAAGTCGTCAGGCATTTTGAGCGCCCTCATCCATCAAGGACCCACGGATGGGGGAGACGGAGAATATTCCATCTTCGACGGCTCGACCACGGGTACGGGTTCCGGACTTGCGCTGAATTTGACCGTGCAGACCCCATCGACCTGCAATTGCAGCGATCCTGACAGCGAAACCATTGCCATCGACGACTTCGATGGGGACGGTTACTCCGACGTTGGCAAGCTAGTCGGAGTTGGTTCGGTGAATAGTGTTGTTGGAGTTACGCTGAATGCAGGAGCATCCAGTCCGGGAAGCTTCCAGACGCTAGTAGGTACGGCTGACGTCCCCAATCTCGTAACAGCGATACTTCCTGGCAACTTTTGCCCCAGTGCAATCGCGACGGGAAATTTTACCGGCACGCCCGGTTCACAACTGGTCGTGCTGGGAAAAACGATCCCCGTCGGCACCAACTGTACTGGCGTGATCGCGACGTATCCCAGTTCTGTCTTGATGTATGCGTTGCAGGCTGGAAGCTTGACTCTGGTGTCAACAACGCCGGTGGACGCAACGGCCACGGCCCTTGCAGCAGCCGACTTGAACGGCGACAGCAAAGTCGACCTGGTTGTGGCCGAATCAACCTCAAGTGGGGTCAAGGTTCTACTCGGCAACGGGGACGGAACCTTCATGGCTCCGTCGGCACTCATCGGCACCTTGGGAACGCCCACCTCCATGACGCTCAGCGACTTGAATGGGGACGGCTCGCCTGACTTGGCCGTCACACTGGGAAACAATGGAGGATTAGCTGTCCTTCTGAATGACGGAAAAGGTAATCTCCAAACCGCTTCGCAGCCGTTTGCCCTAACGCTAACTCCGGTCGGTTTGGCCGCTGGCGATTTAAATGGGGATGGATTAGCTGACCTTGCGGTACTGCTGCCGGGGGAACCCTCCATGTTTGAGGGATCGATCGATTTACTGATCAACTCCGCATCGTCCCAGGCCGCGCTCACGATAACCGAGAACTCTTCTACCGCTAAGCCTCTTCCCGTTGGAGCTCACACTTTAACGGCGTCTTTTCCGGGGGACAACAACTTTGCCGCATCCCCACCGGTGGCGGCGGTCAATCTAACTGTGGCCCAGACGGTGCCCGTAGTGAGTTGGAATCAATCGCCGGATGCGGTTGTCGGTGACGCTCTGGCCTTTACCACGCCCTCCGCCAACGTCCCTGGAACGTTTTCTTTCACTCCAGCCTTGGGGTCGACGGTGCCCGACGTTGCAAGCTTGACCGTTACGGCAACGTTTATGCCAACCGATGCGTTTGATTACGCCCAGGTTGTCACCACCCAGATGATCCCGGTGAACTTGCCACCCGTTGGGGTGAGCGCATCCGGCCCGGCCAATGCGCAAGCGGGGCAACCCGGGACAGTCGACGTGACCCTGAATCCTTTTCCCGACCCGGTTGAGATAACCGTCACCCTTAGCTTTGCTCCCGCTCCTCCGAATACGGTTGGCGACCCAATGGTTGTTTTTTCGAATAAAACGACGACATCCGATCCGGTTTCCGTTCCGGCGAAAACTCCTGCCGCAACCAATTCGTTTACCTTTCAGACCGGATCGACCGCGGGCGTGATCACGGCAACGATCCACGTCACAGACACCGCAACCAATAAGGATGTAACTCCGGCTGATCTGGCGCCGGTCACCGTCGACATCCCGGCTGCGGCACCCGTCGTTTCTGCCATGCCGTTAGTCCGATCCGGGCAGAGTCTGCAGGTCGTGGTGTCGGGCTTGTCTTCCACCCGTGACATGACCCAGGCGCAGTTTACCTTTACGCCGGTCACGGGTAAGTCGCTTGCAACCACCGGACTTACGGTGCCATTAACATCTGCGTTTCAAACCTGGTATAGCTCAGCGCCATCGGATGCCGATGGCACCACATTCACTTATACGCAACCCTTCACTATTTCCGGGGATGCCTCGGACATAGAGAGCGTGACGATTACGCTCACCAATTCGGCAGGTGTCTCTGAAGCGGTTACGGCTCAGTAACGGACCATGAAGGAAGAGGTTTCCCCGATGCCATGCTTTTCCTGGAAAACACAGATGCTGAGCCTGGTGCTGTGCTGTACAAGCTTGCAGTTAGCGACATCTCCAGGGCTAGCGCAGACGGCGCCGGTCACCAGTAAGCTTTACATACAAGTCCTGGAGGGCGAGGGCGCTTTAAACGACGTCCGCAGCCGGGACATAAGAGAACCTATTGTTCAGGTTGAGGACGAGAATCACAAACCGATCGCCGGAGCTGTAATCATCTTTACCACTCCGTCGTCTGGCGCAAGCGCGAGCTTCCCCAACGGGTTGACGAGCCTGCAGACGGTCACCAACGTGGAAGGAAAGGCTATCGCCACGGGTTTTAAACCTAACGGAATTCCAGGTTCGTATCAGATCCAGGTCCAGGCACACTGGAACCACTTGACTACCTCTGCGGTAATTAACCAGACGAATATCAAACCATCATCGGCTTCCGCGCAGACCGTTCACGCAACTCGTGCGTTTCCGCTCAAAGCGGTATTGATTGTAGCCACCGTAGCAGCGGCCGGCGCTGTTGCTGCTGTGCTGGCAACACGCGGATCGTCGTCGTCGGGAACCATAACCGCCGGTACGCCGACCGTGGGTCCCCCTCCTACCGCCGGTATCCGTTTCCCCCGCCCGGGTACACGGAATTAGCGCTAATCTCCGTCCTGCCGCGAGTAGTCTCAGTTGCTGTCTACGGCAGCTCTGAGTTTTGGTTTTGTATCAGCGCACGACTTTAGTCGGGCCGTAAACGAACTGAAATAGATTGGGCTTTAGCCCCTGCCATGGCACATCCCACGCCGAAGTGCCCGTCCGTAGACAATTCTAAGCAGTTCATGGATGCAATCGTCGAGCTCTGTCTGAGCCTATCCTCCGAGAACGCAGTCAAGACGCAAACTTGTGCGCCATAGCTCATTTTGTTCGATATCTAACCGGACACTAGTGGATCTCGAGGCCTTATTTCGCGAGCGACCTTTGGAGAGCCCGGGATCGTATCGTCTGCTGGATCCCGGGCTACAAGCCGGCGGATGTGGCTTAGTTCCGAACGATCGTGTGTTCCAACCCACGCATGTGCCCCAAAGCCCAGTGCTTCTATCTTCAAGACCAGATTGAATAGACCAGCTTGAAGATCGACTACCCTTTTGGGGCTTGGACTGCGTATAGTGTGAATCGGCGCCCCCCACACATTCGAGGTTCTGCAATGGCACGGCACGCCCGACTCACTCTCATTCTGATGGTGTTTTCTGTCTTCAGCGCCATGGTTCCGGCTCAGTCGCCAACATCGCCTCTCGCTCGGTCCACACAGTCGAACGGCGATACATATGTCACCCTCGGCCAGTCCTCTGTGCCACTTTACGGGCCATGGAAGTTCACTGTGGGTGACTCGCCGATCAATCCGAAGACGGGCCAGCCTTTGTGGATCGAGCCGAGCTTTGACGACTCAAACTGGGAAACAGTGAACCTGATACCCAAGAATGGGGCTGTCGATCCGCTTGCGGGAATTAGGGGATATGTCCCAGGTTGGACGGTCCGAGGTCACGCCGGGTACTGGGGCTATGCCTGGTACCGGCTGGTCGTGCATGTGAAGGCGCGGCCGGGTGAAAAGCTGGCTCTGACCGGGCCTTCCGATGTGGACGACGTCTACCAGGCCTTCGCCAACGGGCAGTTACTAGGGCAATTCGGTGGCTTCTCAACCAAGACGCCTACTGCTTACTACACCCAACCCATGATGTTTTCGCTGCACCTCCAGGGCGACGACGGCGCAGAAAATACAAGTTTCTCCACTCAGGTGCTGGCCTTTCGTGTGTTTATGTTGCCTTCCACACTTGAAGAAGCCGCCGATGTGGGCGGCTTCCATACCGCACCGGTGTTAGGCGAAGCCGCCACGGTGACCGCCGATTACCAGATGAGCTGGTTGGAATTGATTCGCGGATACGCTTTATCGGCCGCGCAGATACCATTGTTTGGCTTGATGGCACTGCTGGCCTTCACCCTTATCCTGTTTGACCGCACCGACTCGGTCTATCTCTGGATGGGTGGGCTCTTCCTGCTGCAAGCTACGTCTAGCGCGTTGTCGACGGCAGCTAATTGGACACAGCACGTCAGCATCCTGGAAAACCAATTGCTCACCGATGGCCTGTTGAGCGCTCTCATCCTCGCCGGATGGGCGATGGTGTGGTGGGTGTGGTTCGGCCGGCAACGGCCTGCCTGGACGCCTCGTGCGGCGGCAGGGCTGGCCTTGATTTACTTGATCACGATCGTCATCGGCCAGGAGATGTTTTCCGGGCTTGTTCCCCATCGCGTGGCCGCTGTCTTTCTTACAGCATCCGCGCTCGTCCGGCTGCTCTTCCTCGCATTGCAGTTGTGGATCGTCGCCCTGGGTATTCGGCGCCAGGGGTTTGAGGGCTATATGGTGCTGCCTGCCGTCCTCTTGTGGGGAGTCCAAACTTTTAGCCTGGAGCTTGTTCTTCTGCACGTTCCCGTGCGATGGGAAATGTTCGGCTTGAGCGTTCGGCTTCCTCAGATGTCGAATCTGTTCCTTGCCCTGGTGGTGGGTTGGCTCCTGCAGCGCCGCTTGTTGAAGTCTATTCGCAATCAACGGCAGATGGCTCTCGATGTGAAGCAGGCGCAGGAAGTGCAGCAAGTCATCTTGCCCGAGTCGCGGACTGTGCTTCCGGGGCTGGTTGTCGAGAGCGAGTATCGCCCTGCCAGCGAGGTAGGCGGCGATTTCTTTCAAATCATTCCGAACAAGAGCGATGGCAGCTTACTTATTGTGGCGGGCGATGTGACGGGCAAGGGACTGAAGGCAGGCATGCTGGTGGCAGTGCTGGTGGGCGCGATCCGCAATCAGGCCGAACACAGCTCCGACCCGTTGTTTCTGCTGCAAGCCCTGAACCGGCGTCTGCTGGGCCGCAGCGATGCGCAGGCCACCTGCCTTGCTCTGCGCATTGCTGCGGATGGCGAGGCCCTGTTAGCCAATGCCGGGCACACGCCGCCATATCGCAACGGCAAGCCACTGCCGATGGAGGGTGCGCTGCCGTTGGGGATGACGGATGATGCTGAGTTCTCTGTCATGCAGTTCACGCTGTCACAGGGGGACCGGCTGGTGCTGGTGTCGGACGGAGTTGCGGAGGCCACAGACGCTGACCGGCAACTGTTCGGCTTCGACCGGGTCCAGGAATTGCTGCAGACGGGAACGTCTGCGTCTGAGGTGGCTAGTGCCGCGCAGCGCTTCGGTCAGGAAGATGACATCAGCGTTATTACGGTGACCCGTGCGTCCGTCCCGGAGATGGCGTACTCAAGCAGTTTGCAAAGTACGTTTTAGGACGGCACGGAAAGTCTCTAGCGCGATCGATGAATAACAGGCAAGTCGACCCAGTTGCCGGCTCCCCGATTCGTTCAGCGTTCAAGTTTCCGAATACCGGCCTCTCTCTGACAGATATCTGAATCCGACGTTGCGAAAGGGGCCGATCGGCACTGTCATGGTGATAGTGCTGCCACCCAGAGGCCGGGGCGTTACGCGAACATAAGCACCGCCCCGCTTGCCGTTGGGCATTTCGCGTGTAGAGTCGACGGCAACAGCAGACGGATGCAGCGAGACTTCGAGACGGAAGACCTCGCCATTCCTTGTGACGCGATGGATCGCGTTACGGTTTGGGTTGGCATAAATATTTAGATGTACGTTCAGCAAAGGTTTCCAGAATCGAGTTGGACTGGCTCGTTGACATGTCCCATCGGCGTTTGTGAGGACTCATCTCGCCTGGTTCGCGAAAAGACGTATGCGCGCCCATTACAGTCATCGCGCTTTCACCACCTGTGCCGTTTCATCTTGGGAAAGTGAAGAGCTCGACGAGCGACCTCACGCGCTCTTTCTGACGGCTGCGCGGAAATCGCTTGGTTCTTGTGAGCTCGGCGATACCATGGAGGCTCGCCCAAAACAGTTCCAATAGAACCTCCGACTTCGAGCCCTGCACCTGAAACAACTCCAGGAGTTGGGAAAACGCGAATCGCAACTCCGGAGGAGTAGCCGCGTCACCGAATGGTACGCTCAGGCTGAGCGAAAACATCACGTCATACAGTGCTGGAGAAGACGCGGCGAACTCCAGATATGCTGCCGCGACCGATTCGACCGTATTTCCACTCTTAGCCCGTTTCCGTGCCTTCTCCAGAGCCAGGCCCATCTCCTGGAAACCCTCGATAGCAACCGCGGCGAGAATTCCTTCGCGGCTTCCAAAATGAGCGTACAAAACGGGTTGGCTGTATGAAATTTCGTCCGATAGCCGCCGAACGGTTACGTTGGACCACCCTTCAAGCTCCGCGATTCGTCGTGCGGCACTGATAATCTGTGCCCGGCGAGCCTGCCTGTCACGCAGTTTTCGTTCCGCAATCCGGTTACCTGCCAGCGTTTTTACCATTGATAGTAATTATAGCGCCGCTCGGATCGGCGCTCGGCGGGGGTAAAGCTTTTTCACGAATATTCTGCATCACATCATCAAACTTCTCCATCATATATAGCAATGCTAGAATTTATACCAATGAAACATTTTATGCTTAACGCTATCCCGCTTTCTCTAGCTGCTCTCATGGCTGTGGCGATCATTGTGATCGGTTGTTTCTACCTTGTATCTCCTGAACGAATGACAGGATCATTTGGTCTAAAGCCGCCTGCATCCGATGCTGACACTCGTGCCTGGCTACGCCTTAAAGGAATTCGGGACGTTGTATCTGGATTGGTTGTGCTGACCATGATGCTGACCACAGACACGCGGTCGGTAGGCATAGCTCTACTCGTTGAAGCCATCGTCCCTCTTGGCGACATGTCAATCATTCTGGGGTCGCGCGGGTCGAAGTCGAAAGCGTTCTCCATTCATGGCGTAACCTGCGCGGTGATGCTTGTCGTCGGCCTCTTGTTGATCCATGCCATTTGAGAGCAATGCCTGAACCAGTAAATTTGCTAACCCAAGTCAATGCAATAGGAGGCGACAATGCGAACTTTCGAACTTCGCGTGTACAAACTGCGAACCAAAGAGGCGCTCGATTTCTACATGGATCAGATTTATCCCCGTCATCTCAGCAGCTTTCCGCTGTTCGGCATTGAGGCCCACGGCTTCTGGACCGCCAGGGAGGATGTCGAGCCACGGTTCTTTGTGCTGGCCTCTTATGCGGCGGGCGAAGAACCCGGCGAGGTCGTTCGGCGGTATATGCAAAGCACAGAATTCGCTGAGGACATCAGAAACTTCGATGGATCAGACATCGTTGGCGTTGAATCGACAATCCTCATACCTTCAACAAGCTCCCCTCTTAAATGAAGTAACTCATTCCAAAGTGTTGTTTATGGAGGAATTCATGATGGAAGTCCTAAATGTCGTCGCAATGATCGTCGCCGGATTGATGGTTGGATCTGAACTGGCCATCGCCGCGTTTGTTCACCCAACTCTGGACACGCTTCCCGATGATGTCCATCTGCCAGCGGCAAGCGCCCTGGCCCGCGTGCTGGGGAAATTCATGCCGTTTTGGTACATTCTCGTATTCTTGTTGACGTTAGCCGAGGCCGTCATCGAATGGCGCCAGTCTGGCCAACTACCAATCTGGTTGGCTACTTCGGCCATTTTGTGGATGTTGGCGAGTCTGTATTCGGTCATGGCTCTCGTGCCGATCAACAACCGGATTGCATCGTGGGAAAAGTCCACTCCGCCTCCCGATTGGAAGACGTACCGGCGTAGATGGGATCTGCTTCACCGCTGGCGTGTTGTACTCCTCACGGTAGCTTTAGCGTTCCTAATCGTGGGATTTGTTAACAAGTAGTCATCTTTAGCCTCCTCCCCAACGGCAGCTATCGCCGGAGATCGGGAGCCGTGGCAGCCTTCCCAGGCGGACGGTAGGCATAGCTCTACTCGTCTTGGCCATCATCTCTTTTGGCGATATATCGATCATTCTGGGGTCGGGCGGGTCGAAGTCGCGAGCGTTCTCAATTCATGGCGTAACCTGCGCGGTGATGCTTGTCTTCGGCTTCTTGTTGATCCAGGAAAGGAGACGAAAATAAAAATCTAACAAATATGTACTAACATATTCGTTAGATGACTCGCTTTGAATGGGATCCAGCCAAAGCGGCCAACAATTTGCGAAAACATGGTGTGAGCTTTCAGACGCGGCCCGTGTCTTCGCGGATCCCTATGCCCTGGTGGAGCTCGACCGTATTGAAAACGGAGAAGAACGATGGCAGACGGTAGGAGTTGTCGAGGGTGTGCTGCTGATCATGGTGGCTCATACCGTGCGGGAACAGGATGATACCGAAGTAATCCGTGTCATCTCAGCAAGACGCGCCAACCGCAGGGAAAGGAGAGGTTATGAAGAAGAAAATGGTCAAATATGAGATCGATTTGTCCAATCCACCTGCGCTGACAGCAGCGCAGAAAGCGGAGTTGAAGGCGCTCCGGGCCAAGCCGGAACGCCAGATCGACTACAGCGATATTCCGCAATTGCAAGAGGATTTCTGGAAGAAGGCAGTGCGGAACCCGTTTTACCGGCCTCCGAAGACCTCAACCACTGTGCGCATTGATTCCGACGTGCTGCATTGGCTGCGCGCTCATGGCAAAGGCTACCAGTCGCGCTTGAATGCAATTTTGCGACGTGAGATGCTGGCATCACTCAAGACGACTGTCGCAAAGCATGATGAATCTAGATGAAATTAGGACACCCGACGTGTCCCGACTGGATGATTCGCTGCCCGCCACAGATGTTCTAACGGTAGGCGCGTCACAATCCTGAACTCAGCATCCATACTAGAATTCGCCACCAAAGTAATTCTTCAGTTTTGAGAAATTCGTCGACGCGAAAATACCAAGAAAACACAGACAAAACACTGGGGAACACCCCGGGTGTGCGCGGCAATCCTGGGTGGAAACGCTGCGTTGCTGGGGGCAGTTCCACTACTATCCGAAGACCTCAGGGCCATTTAAGCTGACCAAGAAAGCTAGAGGCTCTTATTAACGTCCGGCGAGCAATCTCTAATTCATTTCCAAAACGTCCCCGTCTTGTCTTCGAGGGTTGTCTTGATCTCATCGCTGCTCTGACGAGAGGGATCGTTCGGATCGTGACGGTAGCGAGCGATCCGTACGCTCGATGGATCAAATCTATGCCTGTGCTGGTTGATAGCCACAACATGCCCAAGTGATCCTGCCTGATGTTTGTTACAGGAACTGTTTATCCCATTCGGGATTGGGTAATCAACCTCAACCCTTTTCCTTCCGGATCGTTGCGCACCTCACAAGCGGTATCGAAATACATGGTGGCGCGAGTGTTCGTGGTGTATGCGGGCCAATGCGGCAGGCCAGTGTGATTCGGATTTCCAGTCCGCGCGAAGTTCATCCAGGCCGTACTGATCTGCTTCGACAGAGCAATAGCTTGCGGAGAACCCGCGCTGTAGTGATCGCAGGTCTCGGCGTTATCGAAGGTGAATGCAATTTCGCAAGCATGGAATGGACCGGGGCGATCATCCAATACTGGTGTGCGCCAGGCATAAACGTAAGCGTATGCAGGTGCGGCGCCCAAATCAACCTTGCGGGCGGCTTGCGCGAATGCAGGGATGCGCAGTCGAGAAGCTGCGATGGTCGCGTAGAGGCCGAACGGAGTCGCTTTAGGATACTCGAGCCGGTAAGCAGCGATGATCGCTTCACCATCGTCGCCGAATGCCTCGCGAATCCGCCGGTTCAGTTCTTCAACTGCCATCAGGTTGGCATCGGGATGGTCGAGTCCATTCACAAACTCGTGCAGATTAGTCCCGGTAAGCAGCGGAACATCGGCGGATAGCGCGGGTGCTCCTGGATCGAATGGATGATGAGGAAGGACGCGGCCGTCGACGGTCGGTCCCCAATCTCGCTCTCCAAACGTTTCCCGGAGCGAAGGTTGGGGCCGGGGCATTTTCTTCATCGCCTCCACCGCTGCGCCGGAGAGGCGGTCAACTGGAATCCTCTGTAGCTCCTTCACCTGCGATTTGGATAAGCCAAGCTCCTCCATCGTAAGCTCGGCCACACGGCCCGAGTAATCTGGCGAGAGCGCCCGTAGAAACGGACCGCTTTGCACGATAGCACGATGAAATAAACCTTTGGCCGCCGGCATGGCCATGAGAGCGATCACTTTTCCGCCCCCGCCCGATTGGCCAAAAATCGTCACATTGCCAGGATCGCCTCCGAAGATTGTGATGTTGTCGTGCACCCACTCCAGTACGGCGACAATATCGAGCATGCCAACATTGGCCGATGAGGCAAAATCTTCTCCCCCGATGCCGGCTAGGTTGAGATAGCCATAAACGTTCAGGCGGTGATTGTGAGTAATCACGACGGCATCGTGATTGCGGGCGAGGCTTTCGCCATCGTATGACAGAAGGTCATGCCCACTACCACCGGAGTATCCTCCACCATGCATGTAGACCATGACCGGGCGCTTCCGGGTCGCCGTGATCTGCGGTGTCCAAAGGTTCAAGCGCAGACAGTCCTCGCCGGGCACCGTGGCGGCAGAGCCGCGATGAAGCACGAATGCGTCTTCGTCGGCGTTCGCCAGGTTCTTACCGTCTGTATCAAAGTGTGCAGAGTCATGAGTCGGACAAACGCGGCCATATTGCAGTGCATTGCGAATTCCTTTCCAGGGCTCCGGCCGGGCAGGCGGCATGAAGCGCCTTTCTCCGGCGGTCGAAGCACCGTAGGGTACGCCTTTGAAAATGTACACGCCATTCCTTTTGAATCCACGGATCTTGCCTGCGGTGGTTTCTGCGACCGTCGCAGCATCGGACGCTGTGACGGTACTTCGCCCGCAGGGCACTTCTGCGGATTCGGGCTCCCCATTTGAGGGCAGCGCCATCACCTTTGCCGGTAAGATGACCGAACCGGCGAGACCTGCACCAAAGGCTGCCATACTGCCCACGAGTGCACGCCGTCCTCTGGAAAACGAAGTGAAGCGTTCGTCTGTTGTTTCTGCGCTTGATTGCTGATCCAACCGTCGCACGGATTTTCCTTTGCGAAAGATTTATGGTCGTACCGTCTCATCTAACGAGCGGGCCTGCTTTGTTCCATTCTTGACAGAGTCTGATGGATGAGAGTAGCCTCCGCTACTGTGCACGAACAATTGCACCGCATGCAAGAGCAAAACTGACTTAGTCTAAGTTGATTCACCTGGAGCTTTGCAGAGGCCATGCAGATGCCGTCTCAAATCCCAGGAGGCATCTTTTGATCGAAGTGTATTTGATGAAACTTCGTTTTTGGGTCGCGTGTGCAAATGCCAGAGTGGCCCAGCAGCCTTCTCCTTCGATACCGCAAAGGGACTCGCGACAAAATTCGTTGACAGCTTACCTATTCCCCATGGCACAGCCAACGAGTGATCAGCACCGAATCCAGGCGTGATGCATTCGGTGTGGTTAGCTGAAAGGTCGCAGAATCCGGCGACAGCCATGTGGCCTCACTCGAGCGCTGGTCAAAATAAGACTGTTAACTGCGCGGCCATAAGTACCAGCTCAAAATAGAGGCCGGGACGGACACGGTTGAGTCCGAAGTGCAGCCTGCCTACCCATCGCATAATGTGAGCTGATCAATCTCTACGTCGTCTTCAGGACCAGTACACTCGCAATCGGATCAGGTGCCTTAGCCGGAAGGGTCACGTCGACGCCATCTGCGGTCCGGCTTACTTTCAGTGGGCTATGGGCCGAATCAGCGAGGAGCCAAGCGCCGGTGACCTGGCGAGGAACCTTGCTGAGTTGGAACTTCGTTCCCGGCCACTCGAAGAAGTGAATGTAAATCCGGTTGGCGGTGGTCGTCGACCTCCACTTCCAGGTGGGAATGAACTTCGGCTTCCCCTCCTTATCCTTTTCCGTTGTCGAAAACGAGCCGGCCTCGTCTCCGAAAAGCGTGGGGCCGGTTGCATAGATCGCTTCGCCATTGACCGCCAACCACTTGCCCATCTCGTGGAGCCGATCCACTTCGGGTTGTGGCACCTCGCCGGTTGCCATTGGGCCAATGTTCAGGAGATAGTTTCCACCCTTGCTTGCGATATCGATCAGGTTGCGTAGCAGTGTTTCTGTGCTTTTGAAATTGGTGTCATCAACCTTGTATCCCCAGGTGTCGTTCATTGTCATGCACGCTTCCCAATCACGTCCCGGATACCCGCGAGCGGGAATGTATTGTTCCGGCGTCTCAGTGTCTCCCTTGTAACCACCGCCCAGGCGGTTATTCCAGATCAGTTTTGGATGTTGATTGAGGACAGTAACGATCTTGCCGGCCAATTCCGGGGTCATGTCCTTGGTCGGAGTATCGAACCAGACGATTGCAGGAAAATCGCCGTAATTGGTCAGCAACTCCTGGATCTGCGGAATCGCCTTGGTTTCAAGGTAAGTGGCGAAGCTGCCATTCTGGGCCGGGTCCCAATGATAGGTGGGGGGCTTGTGATCGTCTCTCTTGTAGGCCGCTCCGCCAGGCGCAGTCCAGTCCTGATCCTGAGAGTAATAGAAGCCGAGCTTGACGCCCTGCGTGCGGCACTCAGCGGCGAGTTCCTGGAGCGGGTCGCGTTTGAACGGGGTTGCCTGAACAATATTGAAGGGATTCGCCTTTGAATCAAACATCGCAAAGCCGTCGTGGTGCTTTGACGTGATGACGATGTACTTCATACCTGCGGATTTTGCCAGGCCGACGATTCCGGCAGCGCTGAACTCCGTAGGATTGAAGCGGGTGGCGAGGGCCTGGTACTGGGCCACGGGTATGGAAGCACTGTTCATGATCCATTCACCGATTCCTGAAACCTCCTTCCCATCCCAGCGCCCTGCGAGGATGGAATACAGGCCCCAGTGGATAAACATGCCGAAGCGCGCCTCGCGGAACCACTCCATGCGGGCGTTCTTCTGTTCAGGCGTTTCGCTATCCTGGATGGGAGGCACCGGATGAGCGCCCGTGATGTTGTAGCGTTCTCCCTGCACCTGGCCCAGACCCGGCAGCGCTCCCACTAGTGCACGTCCGGTGGCAGTCAGCGCGCAAACCCTGGCAAACGCCCGTCTCGACAGATTCATTTCTGGGCCTCGTTTCAGATTTCGATGAATATGCTTCCGCTACTCCAGTGGAAAAACACTTCTCATCGTTGTGGCCTGACCTTATCAAAAAGGCGGTGAAACCCACAATAGATATCGATTAAGTAAAGGTACAAATATTCAGCTATGGAGTGTCGTGAGTGAAAGGATGGCGCTCGACCGACGAAATCTCCTTGACAGAGCTTTCGTCCAGCAAATAAAACCGTATGGTTATCGCTAACTGTAACGAAAATATCAGGCAGTCAGGCCGGCGTGTTTCTGCTCCCGGTGAAATCAATGCGAGGTTCCAATGATTAGCCTGGCGATCGCGGCTGTCAGCCGCGGAATGGCAGTAAGCACTCTCACGTTGCTGGCACTTGCATCTTCCTGGTCGCCGCTGTGCGCCCAGGCGGGTGTATCTCCCACCACCCCTACCGCCTCGCAACCCCCCGAAGTCATCGACCGCATCTGGCAGAAGGCCAGCTCCGGCTACGACCACGAGCGCGGGCACATTCTCGGCCTCGTCGATCAAACCATCGATGCTGGTCCCTACCGTGCCGATTGGGAGTCATTGCAAAAGTACGAGCCTCCCACCTGGTATCGCGACGCCAAGTTCGGCATCTTCATCCATTGGGGCGTTTATTCCGTCCCCGCGTTCGGCAGCGAATGGTATCCACGCGATATGTATCGCGTGGGATCCCCGGAGTACACCCACCACATTGCCACCTATGGCCCCCAGGATAAGTTCGGCTACAAGGACTTCATCCCCATGTTCAAGGCTGAGCATTTTGATCCCGCCGCCTGGGCTCACCTATTTGCCGAATCCGGGGCAAAGTATGTGGTCCCGGTTGCCGAGCACCACGATGGCTTTGCCATGTACGACAGCGGTCTCAGCGACTGGACCGCGGTCAAGATGGGGCCGCACCGGGATGTTATCGGCGATCTGGCCAAGGCTGTTCGCGCAGAAGGTCTGCACTTTGGAGTCTCATCGCACCGTGTCGAGCACAACTTCTTTTTCGGTGTGGGACGCACGATCCCGTCGGACGTGAACGATCCCAGGTACGCGGCATTTTACGGTCCGGCACACAACTGGTTGGAGAATCAGACACCGACGCCGCTCAACAACGACTTCACCTTCGTCTCTTCAGAGTGGAGGGATGACTGGCTCGCCCGCTCGTCCGAACTCGTTGAAAAATACCATCCCGACATTATGTACTTCGACTGGTGGATCGGCCAGGCTTCTGTGCGCCCCGCTCTTACTCGCTTCGCCGCCTTCTACTACAACGCCTCGCTGAAGTACGGTGACCAGGCCGGCGTAATCAACTACAAGGATTACGCCATGCAGGATCACTCCGCCGTGCTCGATTTGGAGCGGGGCCAACTAGGAGAGATCCGTCCATTTCCATGGCAGACCGATACCTCGATCAGCAACAAATCCTGGGGCTATATCGAGCACGACACCTTCAAGTCACCCCAGTTCGTCATTGATCAGTTGGTTGACATCGTCAGCAAGAACGGCAATTTGCTCATGAACATCGGTCCGCGATCTGACGGCACCATTCCTGATGAAGTACAACAGGTGCTTCGCGAGGTAGGCGCCTGGCTGAAGGTCAACGGTGAATCGATCTACGGCACACGGCCTTGGAGAACTTACGGTGAAGGCCCGACGAAGGTTGCATCCGGCTCCTTCCATGACACTGACACTGCAGTCTACACAGCGGAAGACTTCCGCTTTACTACAAAGGGAAATGCTCTGTATGCCATCGAACTGGACAAGCCTTCGGGGAAAGAGATTGTGATCCGGTCGTTATCAAGCGATGCGTGGGGGGCGCCTAAGGTGGATTCTGTAACCTTGCTTGGCGCTGACGGTACGCTCACGTTCCATCAACTGCCCGATGGCCTGCACATTGAATTGCCAACGGAGATTGGAGGCAAGTACGCGTATGCGTTTCGCATTCTTCGCGTTGCCACCGGTCAATAATCCCCAGGATCAAAGTCTGGCCATCGAGGCGGCCAGAAAATCGCGACTGAAACGCGCAGCGCTACATGGGTGCAGTGCTAAGTCTTCTTCCTCTCACCTTTTTCGGGGCTACCACGCGCTTTTTGGAACTCGCCTTCGACTGAGATGAACTGCCACCTTCCATAGTTTGAGGCCTTCTCAGCGTGGAGGAACGGATCACCAATGAGGGATCGAGGATGACGCTCCTGGCATGGGGACGTACCTTTGATTCGATTGTTTGCAGGAGGATTTTCGCCGCACGCTCCCCGATCATCTGGCTATGTTGGTCAACACTGGAAAGCGGAGGCCGCAAGGCGCTGTCGTAATGGAGATTTCCGCACCCGATGATGGCGATGTCCTCTGGAATTCGAAGGCCTGAATCCAGGATGGCAGTCATGGCGCCAATCGCCAACGGGTCGTTATAACAGAAGACGCCGTCCGGTCTTGACCGTTGCTTCAACAAGAACCGCATGGCCTCCGCACCGTGTCGAGTGCTTTCGAAGTCAACCTTTGGCCTCTCCACGACATTTGCATCGGAGTAAGGCAGGCCGCGGCGCTGGAGCGCCTGTTTATACCCTTCAAATCTACGCATCCCCGTGCTGTTGTCTTTTCCGCGGATATGGGCAATCGTCCGGCAACCCTGATCGATGAGATGCTCGGTTGCTATCCGTCCAGCTGCTTCGTCATCGATTCCTACAAAGTTTGCAACTAAGCCGGGAAACTCTCGATCGATCAACACGTAGGGCTGCCCTTGGCGGTCCATCTTTTCAAAAGCATCTGTTTCATTGCCGCAAGAGGCGATGACCAGGGCGTCCAGCTGCCGCGCGACCATCTGACGTATTTCGCGCGCTTCCAGTTCCGCATCTTCTTCTGAGGACGAGATGATCACCGAATATCCCCTCTGCCCTACAACCGTTGATAAGGCCTTGGCCACCTCCGCAAAAAACGGATGTAGCAAGTCGGGGACGACTAAACCAATGAGGTAGCTGCGGCCGGTGACCAGGCTGCGAGCCAGGACGTTTGGCTGATAGTCAAGTTCTCTTACTCGCCTGAGAACCCGTTTCCGTGTCTCCTCCCCGATGTCCGGATGGCGTCGAAGAACCTTGGAGACGGTCACAACGGAGAGTCCCAGGTCCTTTGCGATGTCCTTCATGCGCACGGTCATAAACGGCACTATACAGGCCCATGCTGCTCAATTGAAAATGGCATTTCCGCGCAGGCATTTGGCGACACGGAAAGTTCATTGTCATATCATTCCCTTGCGGAGGCCGGGTTGGAGAATGAAAGCCATCGACAGAAGCGACTTGTTGAACCGGCGTGAGTTCGTAGCAGCGCTGGCTGCGGCCACGGTTGGTGTTGCTGTCAAAGCGGCAGCCCAGCCTGTCGAGGCCGGTCCGCGCAGCGTGTTCCTGGTGCCAAACTTTCATCCTGCGAGCTGCGGTTGGCTCACTACTTTTTCCCGCGAGAGAGTCTACTGCGCGAATACTTATTTGGATCATCTGGATCGGGTTCGGGATGATCCTCACTACGCCTTTGTTCTGTCGGAAGTAAACAATCTCATAGCCATCATGAATTTCCAGCCCGGGCGAGTCCAGGAGCTAAAACAGAGAATTGAAGAGAAGCGGGTGGAGTTAGTAAATGGATTTTTCCTGGAATCGACGACCAATCTTTCCGGCGGGGAAGCACTGGTGCGGTTGGGAGTCGAGGGTCTGCGGTGGTACCAACAGGTCTTCGGGGTGAGACCGAAGTATGCGTGGACGATCGACGTTTGCGGTACGCACGATCAGATGGCGCAGATTTCGTCAGGCCTCGGGTTTGAGGCAATGGTCTATACCCGCAGTAATCCAACGGGAGAGACTATGTATTGGTCTGTTTCACCGGACGGCTCGCGGATTTTGACTCTTTGCCCGGGTCATTATAGTGAGGCAAACCCAATCTTCAACACGAAGACAGCGTTAGTTGCTGAGCAACTGAACGCGTTAGAGAAGTCTTTTGCAGAAAAGGAACCCATCACCCCCAGAGGTGCGCCGATCCTGGTCCTGGCCGGTTCTGGCGACTACTCCCTGGCGCCTTCTCTCAAAACATATCCCGGCGAACTTCTGGAACAATGGGAAAAGGCAGGATTCCGGCGGAAAATCCAATTCACCACGCTCAGTGGCTATATGGATCCGATTATGCCGGCTATTCAGTCTGGCAGCATTCGTATTCCTACCTTTGCCGGCGGCACTTCGTATAAGTTTGATGCTTTTTGGATCGAGAACAACGAAGTCAAAACCCGATACCGCAGCAATGAGCATGCTCTTCAGGCTGCGGAGATGTTGGCCGCTATCGCAAGCCTGCATAGCCAGTATGAGTATCCGGTGAAAGCCTTCCATGACTCCTGGGTCTTGATGTGTCTGAACATGGATCGCAATACGCTCTGGGGATCAGCCGGCGGCATGGTATTTGTGAGCGACCAGTCGTGGGATGTGCAGGATCGTTTCGACTTGGTCACAGCAACCACCGATCGCGCCCTTGATGCTGCTGGTCAGGCTCTTCTTCCAGACGGCGAAGATGTCGGGTTGTTTAATCCCCTTAACTGGAAGCGGCAAGACCCGGTAGAGCTGTCCCTTCCTCCTGGGACAACTTTGGATGGGATAGCAACCGAATCGCTGCCCAACGGCACGGTGCTTTGCCAGATTGAAATGCCGCCGGTCGGAGTTGGCGCATGGAAACTGGCGCGTCGCGCCGCGGAAGCGCCCGCAGTCATCGAGCTGCCCGAAATCATTGAGACAAAGCACTATGCCGCTCGTATTGATCGTGGCACCGGCGCGCTCATCAGTCTCAAGCTCAGGAAGTCCGGTCGCGAGCTGTTGGGCGGTCCCGCTAATGTGATCGTGGCCGAGCGGCCCGTGAAGCAGGAGGCGGCTCCCGCTGACTTCATGGCAGCGCGGCCAGACCGCATGCGGCTCGCCTCCTCGAGCGATCACCCGTCAACCGTTCAGCTGAGCAGGGGACCGGTTGCCTTCACCATCCGCGCCAAAGGCACTTTCTATGGGGGAGGGTCCATCCAGCGAGTCATCCGCTTCTACCATGAGAGCCCTCGCATCGATTTCGAAACAGAGCTTAACGACATCCCTTCCTACACGGTCGTGGTTTCTGAGTTTCCTCTTGCGATGGACATTCTTGAGGTTCGGAGGGGTATTCCTTTTGGCTTTTCTCACGGGGCCTGGGCAGTTCCGAATCCGGGCTTGCAAGGATGGACGCGAGGGATTGTTCCTGCCGTGCGATGGATTGATTACTCCCTCTCCGGTGGTGGAGGAGTTGCACTCTTCGATCGTGGCCTGACCGGGCGCGAGCTGGTTGGGCGGACACCAATCATTTATCTGCTCAACGCCGAAGACCAATATCACGGATTTCCAAACCCGTGGCTCACAGGCAAGGGAACGCATGTGATGCCCTATTCGCTCGTGCCCCATGAGGAAGCCTGGCCTCAGGCCCGTGTTCCGCAGATGGCGTGGGAATATAACCGCAAGCCGGTGATCATCCCGGGTCGAGCTCCAAGGTCTGCAAATTCGTATGTTGAGACGTCGGACAACGTAATCGTCGAAGCGCTGCGCCGGGAAGAAGACCATATCGAGATTCGCCTGGTGGAATGTTTCGGATTACCTGGAATAGCATCGGTGAACGTATTGCTGCCGCATCAGAATGCCATGCTGACGGACTTGATAGGGCGTAAGCAATCCGTTCTGCCGCATTCATCCACCTACCAGATTCCAGTTCGACCGCAGCAGATTGTCACCCTCCATCTCCAGACAACTACGGCTCTGACGAGCGCTGAACCCATCACGGCATGGGATCAATTTGTGCCGGAGAAGAAATTAGCGGCACTGCATAGATATGAGCCGGAGGTGAAAGGGCATCCACCGTTTGGCGACGGTATAGACTTTTAGCGCAATCCACCGGATTTATACCGACGTCCGCAGGCCGCAAAGTTGTCCATGAGACAAAATCAGTTCTCACGCAGACTCTCTAGCCCCTAACCACAGGCCTCCCCTCAAGCCTGCTACGTGTGCCACAGGTTCGCCAGGGCTCACGTGGGCCGAAAACTGAGGCGAACCCCTCGATGCCTTTGATCCTGCTTTTCCAGGCCCAGCGCGACGGCCTGTGAGTCGAAATCCCGCCGGTGTCGGACCTTAGTCGCAGGTTCGTCACCCAAGTTTTGCCTCGGGCCACCCTGCAAACACGACCGAACATTCACCGCCGGAAACACTTAGATCAAAACCTGCTTCGACCATCTGAGTTTCTCCGCGATGGCCCGTCGGTTGCACTTGAGTATCGACATGGACACCAACGGCAGCCAAACATCCCAAGCAAATCAGGCGCGCGCTTTAGAGGTCTACGATCTGGTAATCCTCGGCGATGGTACAGGATCGACCCTTGCCGCCTGGACCTTCGCCGGCAAAGGACAGCGCGTTGCGGTGATTGAGCGCAAGTACATAGGTGGATCATGCCCAAACATTGCCTGTCTACCAAGCAAGAATATTCTCCACAGTGCCAGGGTAGCGTCCTATTTTCGCCGCGGCGAAGAGTTCGGCATGTTCGCGCAAAGCTTCCGCGTTGAGATGCCGGCAGTGCTGGCTCGAAAACGCGAGATGGTAACGGGCCTGAACAATATCTATCTTGAGCAGTTCAAGCAGACTGGTGCGGAATTCGTTCTCGGATCAGGACGCTTCGTAGCCCCGAAGACTCTGGAAGTCGTCCTGCCCGGCGGAACGACACGGCGCCTCCGTGGAACCAACGTAATCGTGAGCACGGGTACGCGGGCTACGATGGAACCGGTTCCGGGCCTGGCCGAGGCGCAGCCGCTCACGCACATCGAGGCACTCGAACTGGCTCAGGTCCCCGGGCACCTTATTGTGATTGGCGGCGGCTACGTCGGCCTGGAGCTGTCGCAAGCGATGCGCCGGTTTGGCAGCAAAGTGACCGTCATTGATCGAAATGACCGGTTACTGCATAAAGAAGACGATGACGTAACGAAAACTCTCGAGAATTTGTTCAGGGACGAAGGCATCGATTCGATCTTGAACGCACGTGTGGCACGAGTTTCTGGGAAATCGGGCGACTCCGTGACTGTTGTTGTCGAACAAGGCGGGGCAGAAAAGACACTCGCGGGCACTCACTTGCTGATCGCGTCGGGGCGAACGCCAAACACAGAAAATATCGGGCTGGAATTGGCCGGAATAGAACTGACGGATCGCGGCTATATCAAGGTCAACGAACGGCTCGAGACAACCGCGCCCGGTGTTTGGGCCATTGGTGAAGTGGCCGGCAGTCCCCAGTTCACCCACGTCAGCGTGGACGACTTCCGCGTGGTCCGGGACAATCTCGAAGGGGGCAACCACGTAACAACGGGCAGGCAAATCCCCTACACCCTTTTCACCGACCCGGAACTTGCGCGCATAGGCCTGAATGAAAAAGAGGCCCAAGCGAGAGGAATCAACTACCGCTTGTTCAAGATCTCCATGGAACAAGTGCTTCGCGCTCGAACTCTTTCTGAAACACGCGGATTCCTAAAGGCCCTCGTCGAGGTAAACGGCGACCGTATTCTTGGTTTCACAGCCTTTGCTGTCGATGGTGGAGAGATCATGGCTTCGGTACAGACTGCCATAATGGCCGGATTGCCTTACACAGCCCTCCGCGAGGCTATTTGGGCCCATCCGACGCTCGTCGAGGGACTCAGTCCGTTGTTTTCGTCCATGCCCTCGCTACCGGTAAGTGCCGATGCCCTCCAGGCCGGTCGTCTTCAGCGCTCGCTGTCTCCTTCTGTCTCTTGAAACAGGATGCGTCCAGAACTGCCTCGGCAGCATCGATTGAACAGCTATCGAGGACACCGGCCATCGCGCACGGTTGACCTGGCGAACATTGAATCGATGAACGGAGGATGAATATGCACCAGCTACGGGAAGTACTGGACGAAGCGCAAAGCAATGGGGTGGCCGTCGGTCACTTCAATATTTCCGATTGGGTTTTGTTGAAAGCCGTATTCGGGTCTGCTCAGGACATGAAAGTCCCGGTAATCGTCGGCGCGTCCGAAGGGGAACGCGCATTTTTGGGGGTGCCTCAAATCGCAGCTCTCGTGAGAAGTCTGCGCGAGGAACAGAGCGTGCCCATTTTCCTCAATGCCGATCACACGCATTCCCTGGACAGCGCAATTGCGGCCGCCAAAGCCGGATTCGATTCAATCGTATACGACTTATCCGCTTTGCCATTTGACGAGAATGTCAAGCAGACCAGGCAAGCCGTGGTGGCGTTGAAGTCAATCAATCCGGCGATCCTCGTGGAAGGAGAAATCGGAAACATCGGAACTGGCTCCGAGATACATGATTCGGTGCCGGACTATTCCAAGAACCTGACCACTCCGGAGGAGGCGAAACAGTTTGTAGAAAGCACCGGCGTCGATATCCTCGCGCCGGCAGTCGGTAACACCCACGGTATGGTGCAAAGCATGGTGCACGGGGACCTGAGGAAGCGGCTCGACTTAAAACGGATCGCAGAGATTAAGCGAGCGTCCAAAAGCTTGTTGACCTTGCACGGCGGTTCCGGGACAGAGGACCATGACCTCCAGGAAGCGATCGCGGCCGGAATAAATATCATTCACATCAACACCGAGCTGCGGGTTGCATGGCGCCGCGGCCTGGAAGACGCCCTTGCCCAAAAGCCGCGCGAGGTTGTTCCCTATAAGCTCCTGCCTATCGCCGAAGAAGCGGTCAAGCAAGTTGTTTCGGCCCGATTACGGCTATTCAATCAACACCAAATGCAATCGGCGGCGCGGTAAGGCTCTGCTCGAAAGCAAACCAACCACCACTAAGGAGAAGTTTTATGAGCCCCGTTCTTTCCCAGTCTTCTATACCTGTGACCTCCATTCATAAGGTCGAAGCAGACGGAGTCAAAGTGTTCTACCGTGAGGCAGGCGAACCGAGTGCGCCCGTGGTGCTCCTGCTCCACGGATTTCCCACCTCGTCGTTCATGTTCCGCGAACTCATTCCACGCTTGGCGGGTCAATTTCGAGTGATCGCACCAGACTTGCCTGGTTTTGGATTTACCGAAGTCCCCGAGGAACGAAAATACACATATTCGTTCGACGCCTTGGCGCGCACGATGGAGGCTTTCACAGAGGCGCTCGGTCTCAACCGCTATGCCATTTATGTGTTCGATTACGGTGCTCCAACCGGCCTTCGTTTGGCAATGGCTCACCCCGAACGAGTCTCAGCGATCGTTTCGCAGAATGGCAACGCCTATGAAGAGGGACTTGGGGACGCGTGGGGGCCGATCCGAAAATATTGGGCCGAGCCAACAGCCGAAAACCGCGAAGTGATTCGAAAGAACATTTTGAATCTGGAAGGGACGCGCTGGCAATACACCCACGGCGTATCAAACCCGGAAAGCGTCGCACCTGAGTCGTATACGTTGGATGTAGCTCTGATGGAACGTCCGGGCAACCAGGAAATTCAGCTCGATTTGTTTCTCGATTACGCATCGAACGTGAAGCTGTATCCGAAATTCCAGGAATATTTCCGCAAGTCGAGGCCGCCTTTGCTTGCGATTTGGGGCAAGAATGATCCCTTTTTCATACCTGCGGGAGCAGAGGCGTTTCGCAAAGATCTGCCTAACGCGAAAGTTCAGTTCCTTGACACTGGACATTTTGCCACGGAGACGCACGTCGTCGAAATTGCTTCGGCAATGGAAGACTTCCTCACTGCAAATAACCGTGCCGCCACAGAAAGCAAAGCTCAACGGCGTCCTGCTTCCTGACTCTTCGCAGTCAAGTATTTGCTCAGGATGAAAGAAAGGATGGAATTGATCAGATCTCTGGCGATAGGCACATTGTTGATCGCGTTCTTGCACGGCGGAATATGTGCTTCGGCACAAATGACTTGCTCTGTGATTCGCCAAGAGGCAAAGCGCTCCGGCGGGAACTTACTGACTGGCCTTATCGAGGAACGGCTGAGCGTGATGACCGACGTCGCCAGATCCAAATGGAACAATGGATCGGCGATAGAAGATCCGGTCCGCGAGCAACAACTCCTTGCAGATGTTGGGGTCAAGGCGCAAGCGCTCGGTATATCCGCGGAATGGGCGCAGCACTTTTTCCGATTGCAAATCGAGGCTGCTAAAGAAGTTCAATATTGCCTCTTCGCCCAGTGGACCGCTGCGGGACAGAAACCATTTCCAGCGGTCCAGGATCTACGAACCGTGATACGGCCCAGGCTCGACCGGCTTACGGTTCAAATATTGCAAGAACTATCGAGACAATGGCCGGAACTTTTGAGTGTTGCCTCACCCGAAAAGAATGACATGGCGACACGCCTTGCGTTGCTGCCGCTCTCGGACGGAAGCCTTCAGTCCTATCGTCACGTTCAGGCCCTGCCACCCCGGCAATAGGAATCCTTATGGCAGAAGGTGCTCCAGCGAACAGCGAATCACAGCTACGGGTGATGGCAGTCATCGCGTTCGCTGTCGTCTACAGCAATTACATGGTGGCGCCGCTCATCCCGGCGCTCTCACGCGAGTTTTCCGTTTCTCCTTATCAACTGGGCTGGTTGATTCCGGGCTTCCTGATCCCTTACGGCATTTCGACGCTTGTTTACGGAGCGTTATCTGACCGTTGGGGCAGAGCTCCCATGCTCGTAATTCTTCTCTGCTTCGCTACGGTGACCATGATGTTGCTCTCATTCGCAGGGTCGTGGCGGGCACTGCTCGCCGCGCGGATTCTATCGGGCGTGGGATGTGGCGGAATCGTCACCATTTCTCTGGCGGCTGTTGGCGACCGTTATCCCTACGAAGTTCAGGGACGCCCCATGGGCAGAATGTTCGGAGCGATTGCTGCGGGTATCGGATTCGGCTCGACCCTCGGGCCCATTCTGAATCCGGTTGTCGGCTGGAGGAATGAATTTCGAGGGCTCGCCTGCGTTTGCGTTTAGCGGCTGTCTTCATTTTCAAGACCAGCAAATCGGCGAGTGAAGTGACCAGTAGACTCAGTTCCTTTGAACAGGTGATTCGCGAATACCTCGTTGTCCTTGACACTCCGCGTGGCGGACGAACCATGGCGTTTATCTTCTCGAACGGTGCTTTCCATGGCGGAATTTTCGCCTGGCTTAGTCTTCTGCTGATAAGCCGATATCACCTTCATGACATGGGGATAGGTTTGGCGTTAGCAGGATACGGACTGCCAGGAATCTTCTTCGGGACCACGATTGGAAAATGGGGAGATCGCTACGGAAGGAGCTACGTCGTCCCCGCTGGCTTTTTCTGGGCTGCCGGTTGTGCGTTTCTGCTGCTTCTTCCTACTCCGCGCTTGGTTGCTGCACTTGTCATTACAGCGTTGTCAGCCGGATTCGACGCGACGCATCCACTCATGTCCAGTATTACGACATCATTGGACCCCAAACACAGAGGCCAGATTACTGGACTCGCAACCTTCACCAACTTCATCGGTATGGGCGTAGGAGCTTACTGTTTCCAGCGATTGATCACGTTGAGCTTTGCTACAGCACTCGCCATCTTCGCCTCGGCACAAACCCTGTTAGGCTTTGCGGCCCTTTATGGCTTTCGCGCCGAGCGCCCTGGTTGTATGGAATTGATCAGGATGGCCCGAACCCGATTAGCTTCCTCGTTACGCTAGGTCTTTCTGCAGAGCGAAGCGTACTGGAGGGATCCTCTCAGTACACCTCAGCGCGATCGAGAGGTAATCGGACATGAAAGGTTGTCTGCGATGAATTCGAATCGAAAGCGACCGCGCCAAAATGCTTCTGGATCACTCGCTGCACGGTATCGAGTCCCAGCCCTAACCCCTTACCGAACGGCTTTGTCGTAAAGAAAGGTTCGAACACACGATCCGCACACTCCGCAGGAATTCCCCGGCCGGTATCAGTGACCTCGACAAGGATCGTCTTCCCCTGCAGTTTGGTCGACAGGGTGAGCGTGCCGGAATCGCCCATCGCGTCCAACGAGTTTTCTATCAGCGCTGACCAAACCTGGTTCAGTTCACTTCCAAAGGCTTTGAGCAACGGTAGCTCTGGACTGTAGCAACGAGTCACGGTGATGCCCGCGAGTCTCGGCTGAAAAAGTTGCAGCACGGTGTCGAGGGATTCGGCAATATTGACATCCTGAACGGGATGGCGATCCATATAGGCATAGTCTTTTACTGCCGTGACGAGACGGAAGATTCTATCGGTCGACTCGCTCACCCGGAGTATGGAAGCCTCCTGTTCGAGGGCAGCCATAGCATCGCTGAGCGCAATGCACAGTGTCTGCGCTGGCACGAGTAACTCGAGTTCCTGAAGCAAAGAGACCTGGACATTGGCTTCGGCCAGAATTGGAGCGAGCTTCCACGCCTCAGCAAAGCCCTTTTCTTCCAGCCAGGTCATCAAAGAGTCTTCGAGCGACGTGGTATCCACTGATCCGTTGACACTGCCGGCCTGACGGGAGCGGGACATGGCAGAGCGTAATCTGGAGAGCCAGTCCAGGTAGTTGTTGAGCCGGTCTTCTGTTCCCAGGACCATGCCGATTTGGTAACGAGCACGCTCTGGCGGACCTTCCACGGCGTTCAGCAAATGGGAGGCAGCACTTTTTGCAGCCGACGCTGGGTTGTTGAGTTCATGAGCGAGGTTTGCGGCGAGTTTGTTGACTGCCGCCAGTTTGCCAATCTGCTCTTCAGCTCGCGTGTATTCCCGATTGCGATCTAGCAACAAACTGACCACTCGTTGCGTCATCGACGGGATCGCAGCGAGGAGTTCCGGGAAGTGGCTGTCATGCAGCTCTAGAATCCATGTATCCCCGGACGAGCGCCCGTCTGCGTTCCATGCCTTGATCCGCGAGAATGGGGTCTTACCCGTAATTCGGCCCGTCTGTCCGATCAGGACGGAGACTGGGCTCGATGAATGGCGCTTGACGAAAACATCACCCTTCAGGATGAACATCAGGTGTTCCGGGGGAGTTCCCTGGCTGAAAATGAGGTCTCCATCCTTACCAAACCTCTCCGTCCCGTGGGTCGCGAGCCAGGTAAACTCCTCCTCGGTGAGGCCCTTCAAAGCTTCGATCGTGCTCAAGGCTGCAACGATATCTGCGACGGAATTGGCTAGCACTTTGGTTGGAAGGTTCATAACCATCGACCATCTAGATTCATGAGATCCGCTCCAGGTCTCAATGAACTGCGCCTTTTGCAATATTTTACGGTGACAACGATGAGCCAGGAATGATCGCGGACGAGTATTGAGTGGGTGGCCCAGGTCTCGCTTTCTTGAGACTTACGTGTTTCGGTGCTGAATCCAAACCGGGACGAACAACGCTCCCTTTGGAAGGGCACGGCTTCAGCCGTGCCGCAATTCATTGAGCACTCCCGGGCTTTATTAATAGCCCCTGAGGGCATCTTTTCATCAACCCAAAGAGTATTCAGAGATGGAAGACGCTTACCTCACCGGCACAGTACAAATCTTCAAAACGGCTTCTCATAGAATTCGGATTGCGAACCGGTGGGAAGCAGTTCTGCGCGCAGCGTCAATTTCGCGCGTGATAGCCGTGACTTGACCGCGGGGACAGAAATTCTGAGCGCTAGTGCAATCTCTCGCGCTGAAAATTCCCTTGCTTGCCAGAGCTCGACAACCTCCCGGCACAGTGGCGGCAACCGGACAATTGCTTCTCTTAACAATGCCTCTCTCTCTCTCCGGACGTAGTTGCTTTCGGGATCCTCGGACGGAGACTGCGGCTCCCACCGCTCCCGTCTGCCGCTAAGATCGTCCTCACCGTCCATCGAGATTTCGAAGTAACTGCGCTTCTTACGCAAAATCATCAGCGCCGAATTGATCGCGATCCGCGTGAACCACGTGGAAAAGCTGGACCTTTCCTCAAAATCTTTCAGGTGCGAGAAAGCCTTCAGCAAAGAGTCCTGAAGCGCGTCCTCCGCATCCTGCTGATTTTTCGTGATTCGATAGGTCTCTTGAAAAACCCTTCTGTAGTAGCGTCTGCTCAATTCGACAAAAGCATCGGCGTCTCCGGACTTTGCCGTTGTGAGCAGCACTGTGTCGCTCATCTCTGATACGTCTTCTTCGATGAGATCATTTGTTTCCGCAGTCATAGCACACTCCCGAAGTTCTAGTCTCAATCGGGGTTGGTCGCGTAAAGAAGCACGCGAGCCAGGAAATCCAGCTACACCAATCTAGCTCCAAAGGCAGGCCAGGACTTGCGCGATGGACGAAAGATATCAATTTCTGTGTTTGTACCGCATAGCGATCTAGTCTGAGGCAAATGTGTTGCCAAACCTTGGGTGCAAATAGCGATTTATCGGAAGCGAACGTTTTCCGGGCACATTGCTGAATCTCTCCAGGCAAAAAAGCTAAGACGCTATAGCCTCAGGCATCGCGAACAGTTGTTCAATATTTGGTGCTGTTTAAGCGGCGCTAAACGATAGAACGTCACGCGGGCGCCATACTGCGACGATCGTGACCAATCTCCGTCAGAGTTGAGCCTCTGTCGCAGGTTCTTGGGCTGTTCGAGCAACTCCCGGCAAGGAACCAGAGATCCTTTGCGAGCGTCCGTGCCCTCCCTAAAGGCCAAGGAAGGATTCTCAATCCACTTTTTCCATCGCCGCTGCTTCATGGATATCCACAGAACAGAGTGTGAAGAAAGCCAGCTTCTGACGCATAATGGCGTGCTTTGATGCGGGGCCGCCGGATTACACTTCGACCCAATGTCCCCCGGGACGGGAGGTCGAATTCATGGCTAGAACCAGCGTGAGTTTTGCCCAATTCTTCTACCGCGTGAATCCTGACTGTACAATCGATGCCATCTGCGGTTACTGCTTCTTAACTGTTGCTACGGCAAACACCCGAACGGAGCTTCGATTACTTGAATCCGCTCACCACTGCGGAAATTCATTAATCACACGAGCCGCGTCAAATCGATTGAGCTTCGGGAGCTAGCAGGGAGCCAGCTGACTGTGTCCGTGCGACTCCTGCGTTTACCCGCGGGCCGATTGAAGGCGGACCCTCGCACAAGTTTCCGCAGCCGCTATGGCAACTCCGCCGTTGGAGTGCTCCGCTCAGTCTCAATCGATGTTTCCGCGGTCGTCATGGCTGGGGCATTGGCTGAGAGTCGAATGGCGCCGGGCGTTCTGGCGCTTCGTACAACCACCAGCGCACGGCCGTTGAACAACGCCCGATGATCCCCCTGATACGCTTCTTTACTTGTGCCGTCTCCGTTTCCGACTGCCAGAAGAGTGCCGGGGCCGCTGAGAGTAAACTGCACTTCGGCGGATGCGTTGGGTTGCAGCCGGCCTTCTGCATCGACTGCCTCCACAGTGATGAAGGAGAGGTCCTCGCCATCGGCATGCAGGACATTGCGATCAGCCGTCAGGCGCAGTTTCACTGGGTCGCCGATGGTCTGCAAAACACTGGTGGCGACTTCACGATCGCCAATCACTCCGGCGGCCTTGAGCGTGCCGGGAGCGTATGGGACGGTGAAAACGGCCTTGCGCTGCTGTTCGGGGCCGGTGGGCATTTCGCCGAGGAGCTTGTCATTCAGATAAAGCCGCACCTTTTCCGTCCCGGCATAGATCTCAACCTGCATATCTTTTCCATCACAACCGGGCCAGGTCCAACTGGGCAAGGTTGGGTAGACACTCCAGCCAATGGAAACGATCTTCTTGCCTTCCGGTTCGGGCAGCCGCACGGTTGCGAACACCCGGTCTCCACCGTTCCACAAAATATCGCGGTAGTACGACCCGGGTTTGCGATAACCGGTGAGGTCCAGGTCGCCTGAGTACGAACCGTGCCAGGGAAAACCCGGGAACATGAACTTCATCATGGCCGCGGCAGGATTGGGCTGGCCGTTCTGTGCCTGCTGCAGAGCTTCGAAGGGGTTCTTTCCGTCGGCTCCCATATTCGACATCATCTGGTTCATGCCGGCGGCTACCTGAACTGCCATCCCGGCTTGTTCCGGGGTTGCATAGGACCAGCTTCCGATTCCGGATTCCCCCAGGTAATCCATCGCGGTCCAGACAAATTCTCCCAGGATGTACGAGTGCTCTTGAGCTAATTTCCAGTTGTCGAATGCAGCCGAAGGTAAGGATTCCGTGGTCATCATGATGCGGTTTGGAACTCGCTCATGATCCTTACCCTGGTTTTGCTTGAGGTTGTAGTTGTACCCGGTAATATCGAGTTCTGACATGACTGCGTCAGTGCTTGGCGTGTACGTTGCGCCCGGGAAGGCTTCCGTTACGGCCCGTGTACTGTCGAGAGAACGGACACGGGCAGCGAGTTGCTTCGCAATCGGCGCACCTTCAGGTGTCCACGCCTCGGGAATCTCGTTGCCGATCCCCCAGATGATGATGGAGGGATGGTTGCGGTCGCGCTGCACCATGGAGTCGACATCACGTTGCCACCATTCTTTGAAGAATTGCGCATAGTCATATTTCGCTTTGCTCTTGGTCCAGACATCGAAGGGCTCGTCGAGCACCAGCAGGCCGAGGCGATCGCAAGCGTCCAGAAAGGCGGGCGAGGGTGGATTGTGCGCAGTGCGCACGGCGTTGAAGCCCGCTGCCTTAAGCAGTTCAACCCGCCGTTCTTCAGCCCGGTCGAATGCGGCAGCTCCGAGTGGCCCGTTGTCGTGATGCACGCTGCCGCCCACCAGCTTGATTGATCGACCATTGAGAAGAAGGCCTTTGTCTACCGTCCAGGCGAGTGACCGCACCCCAAAGCTGGTCTCGACGCGATCGGTTACTTTACCTCCCTGAAAGATTTCGGTGACCGCTCGATAGAGAACTGGCGTTTGCGGAGACCAGAGTTTCGGCTGGGCAAGGGCAATCCTCTGCGTGGTTTCTCCGCCGGCGCCGGCGCCGATCTGTACTTGTAATTGATCCTTTACGACAGGCTCCCCGGTTGCCGAGAACAGAGTCGTCTTTACTGAGGCTTGCGCTGGTTTTCCAGCAGCGTTTTCGAGTTGGGTGCGAACCACGACAGTTGCATTCGCATCGGTGGCTTCCGGAGTACTCACAAAGACTCCCCACGGCGCCACGTGCACTGGCTCCGTAACCAAAATGCGCACATGCCGGTAGATGCCTGATCCGGTGTACCAGCGGCTGCTCGGCTGTTGCGAACAATCCACGCGCACAGCGATGACATTGGCTTTGGAGAAATCCAAACCAGGCGTCAGGTCGAACCGGAAAGAGGTGTAGGCATAGGGGTGAATGCCGAGCTTCTTACCATTCAGAAACACGGTAGCGTTCGACGCCACTCCATCGAATTCGACGCTGACCTGTTTGCCTTTCCAGCTTGCGGGAGCGGTGAAACTCCTGCGATACCAGCCGATACCGGCGGGAAAGTATCCACCGCCCGAGCCGGTTGCATTCTTCTCGTTCGGCGCCTGTTCAATACTCCAGTCATGAGGCAGGTCGACGGTGCGCCAGCCCGAGTCCTGAAAGGACTGCGCTGCGGCATCGGCGGGGTCGCCCAGCAGGAACTTCCAACCATAGTCTGCCGTGAGCAACTGCCGCGGTGACGTGGCCTGCGCTCCCCATACTGGAGCGGTGGACAGCAATAGCGCGGCGAGTAGCAACACGGCGATTTGGCGGAACGTTCTTTGCATCAGGAGTCTCCTTGCAAATTTTAGGGGGCGCGAAGGCCAAGCAGCAGGATGCGCACGGTTTCGCGGAAGAGGATTTCGATAGGCTGGCCGTACTCCTGCTCCACGCGATTCCCCAGCGAAGCCAGACGGCGCTGAGCTCCCACGACAGCGTTCAAGACGGAGTGCATGGTGACATCCGGATCCAGGTCCGAACGGAGCGAGCCATCTGCGATACCTTCTCGAATCAAATTGGAAAGCGGCTCAAAACGGCCAGGGAAGAGCCGATCCTCAAGGGCGAGCAGACGTTCCGCAGACCAGTCGCGCGCGTACATCGCATCAAACTGCGCCATGAAACGCACTCGCTGAGGATGATCTGCCAGTTCGTTGCCGAAAGCTTCGAGCAGAGCAGTGATCTTGGCCAGCGCGGGTCCCGTGACTGCTTCGATGGCCTCAAGCACGCTTGCGGACGATTGCCGCATCAGCTCTTCCACCAGCGTCCAAACGATCTCGTCCTTATTCGAGAAATACTCATACAGGGTCGAAGCCCGGATTCCTGCCGCGGCGACGATGTCGGCGATGGGAACGCGGTCAATGCCCCGGATGTCGAAAAGCTCCTCAGCAGCGGCGAGGATCCGGCGCCGCTGTCTTTCGCGGTGCGCGTGGTACGGGCCACTGGACGAAGTTGAAGAGGTTGCGGGCATCGATCCTCAAAATTCGAATACTATGTACGAATTTGGTATAGCCATACGAAATCATCGAGAGGGTTTTTGTCAACTCTTATGCGATCGTGACGGCGGCCACTTCGTAATCTTCCAGAGAAGCAACAGTGAACTGCAAAACCTGTTTATGGAACCCGAAGACAGGTCTTTGTCCCGCCTTGAGGAGTTCAACCGACTTCACCTCGACTCCGGGTGGCAGCTTCAGCGTCACCTTCTGAGGACCAGGCCGGTTGACCGATCCTAACCAGCCATGTTGCGCGTTGGAATTGGTGTAATTGAGCAAGTGAATCGCATACCCCGGAGACGTTTCCCAACAGAATATTTCGATCAACCCCGCCCCCTCCACCTGGACAATGCGCTCGTCATGGCTGACCCACCGGATGGCGTTGTGCAACAACCGCAAAAGATCGTCGTGCCCGGTAAGCCAGTAAGTGCGCTCGATATCCCCTGGGAACCAGGCCATACGGCTTGTTCCGGATTCACGCAGAGCAACGGCCGGCTCCTGAGTGTGCGCGTGAGCCGGGTAGGCCAGTTCCGGAGGATAGCGTACGAAGCCCGGTACGACGGTGAGCGCGGGGTCGTCAATGGGCTTGAGAGGCACGCGATTCTGCGCGCCGGCAATCCAGTTTGTCTTGCTAAAGCCTTCTACGATGGCGTGTGTCCGGCCTGTGTTCGAAGGTTCGATCCGTGCTGAATAAGCATTGCCGTTGGTGCCCACGGCATCCCCGGCTTTGCTTACGCCCATGAGATCGGCGAGGCCGAAGTCAGCGCGCGGTTTCAGGTCCTCGTCGTAGAGACTTGTCTCAAAGCTGGCCATCAGCGATCCGCCGGAGTGCACGTACTCGCGCAGTTGTTGACACTGGTGATCGCTCAGTATCGCAACGTTTGGCAAAATGAGTGCGCGATACCTGGCCAGGCGCTCCAGCTCAAGCCGGTCTTCGTGGACAAAGTCGAAGGCAAAGCGGCCTTGGAGCAATACATCGTACAAGCCCTGCGTTGTTTCGTGCATGTAAGTATGGGAGTGCGCAGAGGTGGGGCCCGCAGTGTTGGGACCCGCAGTGTTGGGACCTGGATAGAGAAGCTGTGTGCTCTGCCCGAACACCACCCCTATGTTGGCGATCGAGCGTCGCGCTGTGAAGTGCGCATCATGCCGCGCGGTCCAACGGAAATAATCCACGCCGACCTCTTGCCAACGGCGGTCTTCGGCGAATCCGTTCTCCGCACCAACAAAGTGAAAGTACGGCACCATGCCGCTGGCAAGCGTCTCGTTGAGCCACATTCTGTCTTCATAAGGACTCTTCGAGACATTCCGCCATCCCGGAGTGCCCGTCGAGTAAGCGGCGGTTACATTGGCGGCAACCTTGCCATCCAGCACCGCATTGCAAACACGGCCCTGCAGGCTGCATCCCCAAACGGCTGCATCGTCGTAGGTACGGCCCTGATTATCAGCCTGAAACCAGGCGGCAACCTTGCCCACGCGATCGAGATTCGGTCCGCCGCGTACGTTGCCTCCCAAATTGGCAAAGAAGAAGCTGTCGGGCCGTTTCTCCTTGGCGATGGCATCATATTTTTGCCACAGTTCCAGCGTGCGGTCGGTGAAGACGCGCCAGTACGCCGGCGTTCCGGGCGCGGGGAGCTTGCTGCAAACGGAGCAGTAGCAGGCAGGCAGGCTGCCCAGCGGAGGCCAGCCATTGGTATAGAAACAGTCCACTTCGTAGAGAGAGTTCACCTCGCGCATGATGTCGGGAACATAGTCGTCCATGTATCTCGAGAACATGCAGGTCTTGAACAGGGCCGGCTCTTCACTGCTGCGCTGTACCGATCCGTCCGCATACCGCATGGCCCATTCAGGATGCGCCTCGAGTGCATCTCCCCAATTCAGATCGGGACTCATACGTGCCACCACTCGCATACCGCGCTTCTTCGCTGCGGTCACGCATTGGCCGAAAAGGTCACGGTTATTCAGGAATTTTCCGTGCCGGTGGAACTTCACCTTGGAAGGATAGAAGGCGAGAATTCCGGTCACGCTGACATAAACAACATCTACCTGAGCGGAGTGCCAGTAATCAGCCCATTCCTCTACGTTCATGACGGCAGGATCGTATTCCGTCATATTGGTCTGTCCCACCCGGCGAACCTTCTGCTGCCAGGGAACGGTCGACTGGTCGACGAGAGGCAAACGCTGCGGAAGCGAGACGACTTCCACCGCGGATCCCGCTGGTTCAGGCGGCGAAGCCGGCAGAGCACCCAGGCCATTCAGTGCGGAGGTCAGCGGAATGACTCCGGCTCCGGTAAGGCCGGTCTTCAGAAAGTTGCGGCGGTTCAGCATAGACCTCCCAAACGTGTTTCCACAAAAAGTCTACTCGCCGCCTGGATCTACCCCAGGAAGACCCTTAGTGCGCATAGTGCGCTTAGTGCGCACGTTTTCCGGACGCCTGGAGGTGAGAATATCGATCATGATCTCAGCATTGCTCGCCCTGCTTGTAACCATTTCGATGGTTGCTCAAAGTTCGACTTCCACCGCTCCTTCCAGTGGAGCGCCCAGTGCTGAGGCGGCAACCACGGCGGCGATCGCGCGGGTGCGAGCCGTGGATCCCAAAATTCATGCCGTGATCGCGCTCGATCCGACGGCGCTCGAACAGGCCCGCGCCATCGATCGGCGGAGGAAGATGCGTGGGCCTCTCTATGGCTACGCGATCCTGCTGAAGGACAATATTGAGGCGGACGGGCCGCTTGCTACGACTGCAGGCAGCATGGCGCTGCTTGACAACGTAACCCATCGCGATGCGCCGCTGGTGGCTCGGCTACGCGCAGCCGACGCGGTGATTCTGGGGAAGACGAACCTGTCGGAGTGGGCGAATATCCGCTCGAACGCCTCCATCTCCGGCTGGAGCGGGGTCGGAGGCCAGACACGGAATCCCTTCGCGCTGGACCGCGATCCATGCGGCTCCTCCTCGGGGAGCGCGGCCGCTGTGGCATCTGGCGAGGTAGAGGCCGCGATCGGCACCGAGACAGATGGTTCGATTACCTGCCCTGCGGCAGTAAACGGTGTAGTGGGACTGAAGCCTACTGTCGGGTTGGTCAGCCGTGCCCGCATCGTGCCCATCAGCCATAGTCAGGACACGGCGGGGCCGATCGCGGTCGACGTTGCCATGGCAGCGCGGGTGCTTGGCGCGATCGCCGGCACCGACCACGCGGACCCGGCAACCAGCCAGGCAGACGCGCACCTCAGCGACTACCTGGCGGCGCTGAGGCCCGATGCGCTCAAGGGTGCACGGATCGGCGTGCTGCGCTTCGCAACCGGCTGGTCCGCGGCGACCGACAAACTGTTTGCGCAAGCTTTGACCGTGCTCCAGGCACAAGGTGCGACACTTGTTGACATAACAACGCTGAAGGATCGGGACGAGATGGGAAAGGCGGAGACGTTGGTGCTCAATACTGAGCTCAAGGTCGATCTGAACCACTACCTTGCGACCACCCCGCCGGCGGTGAAGACGCGTACGCTCGCCGACGTGATCGCCTTCAACCAGGCTCATGCCGATCGCGAGCTCGCGCTCTTCGGGCAGGAGACCTTCGTGAAGGCTGAAGAGACCAAGGGGCTGGACGATCCCGCCTATCTGGCTGCGCGTGCGACGTCGCTTCGCATTGCCGGCCGCGACGGGATCGATGCCATGCTTGCTGCCGACCACCTCGACGCGCTCGTATCGCCGACCATGCCGCCGGCCTGGAAGATCGATGCGGCGAACGGTGATCAGATCAGCGGCGCGGGAGCAGGTAGCCTGGCTGCGGTAGCGGGCTATCCGCACCTGACCGTGCCGATGGGCGCGGTGATGGGTTTGCCGGTCGGTCTGTCCATCATTGGCCCGGCCTGGAGTGAGGCCCGGCTGCTCGGATTTGGGTTTGCCTTCGAACGGGCAGCAAAGGCAAAAGTTACGCCCCAGCTTCTGCCATCGATCGAGGAAGTGGCGCCGGTTGCGCCATTCCTTGAGCCTCTGCCTCGTCAATAGTTTGTTTGCTACGCCGCCGGAGGGTTGACACGCTGACCAGCAATCGTAACAAGTCTGTAAGTCGGATAGCACAGAAGAACGCCCGATCCGACTCGCAAACTTTGAGGTGAGTAGTCGCTCTCCCCTTGTCATCCCGAGCGAAGCCGAGGGATCTGCAGTGCGCCCCGCCCTGCAAACCCGCGTGTCGATAACGAAATCGTGACCCTTACCGCGCATACCGCGCTTATCGCGCACATTTTCCTGGGTCCTCGGCGGAACTAAAACATCACGGATGGCAACCAGGCGCCGGCAGGATCGTTGTACAACCCAGCGCTCATCAGCGTCATGGGCTCTATAACGCGGAGACCATTCTGCAGGCACCACCGCAGCAAAACGCTGTTGCGGGAGGGGACAAGGATTCCCGGCCCGGCAAAGGACTCGACCGAAGCGAGGAGTGCTTGCATGTCCAGATTCGTCTCCGACGTGGAGTGGCCAAAGAAGGCAAGATGGGTCGTGTATCCGGTGATCCGGCCTCCTCGTTCGACCACGCGCGCAGTGCCGCGCGAGATCGCCTGTTTCAGCTCAACGGCACGCTCGAAGCCATGAACGCGGCGAGAGAGCGAGTTGCAGGCATCCTCGTCGGCCGGCGTAGCAGGTCGTACCTGGCACCTGGGAAAGTTGGGTTCGCGAATCGCTCCCTGCAGGCAGGAGAGCGGCTCCCGCACGTCAAAGCCGAATGAGGTATAGAGGGAAAGAGAGCGATTGTGAAAGGCGGCCTGGACCAGTCGTAATCCGGCGGCGCCACGATCGCGGGCGCGATCCATCACGGCCTGCATAAGCAAACGGCCAACACCCATATTCTGTACCTCGGGGTGAATCGTGATCGGTCCAACGCCGCCAATGATGGCGCGCTCGTCAAGGCAGTTGCTGCCGATAACCCGGCCGTCAATCTCGGCCACAACGCAATAATAGTCAGGGTTTGAAAACATTGAGGAGATGAGGCCTGCCGCGACCTCGGGGTTGGGGAAGTCGGGTGGAAAACCGTGCGCAGCGTTAATGGCGGTGAAGGCGTCGTAACAGATCTGCCCGGAGGTTGCGACATCCGCCGGTGTGGCAGTCCTGACAATCACGGCAGACGTTCCTTTCGGTGGCATCGCGAAACACCTCTTTGTAACCCCGAGAGCGTACTACACAATCCCACCCATCAAGGGATCGGTAAAGCTTGCCCTTCCCGTTTCCACCCGGCCGGCAAAGCGCGCTCCCGCGTCTGATCCAGTTGCCTTGACCGTGAAGTCATACCAGCCGTGACTTTTTTCGAGATGAAGAATAACCGATGTTTCCTGGCCCGGTTCGATATTTCTGCTCACAGACTTTGTCTTGTACGCATTGTCTCTCATCTCAACGCTGACAGGGTTGGCGGCTGCGTTGCGCAAACGCACCAGCACGTTGGGCGTCAAGTCTTTGCCTGTGTGCTCGTAGGACGTCCGCACCTCGATATGAGGTGAATCAGCGCGCCCGCTGAAGGATCGGTAGAAGCCGTTGGGACCGTGCACCTCAATGGCATAACCCGCATCGGTGAACATCGCGAGCGGATATTGACGAGTCAGGCTGTCACCTGGCCTGACTGCGTATGTGGCAGCCATCATCCCGCGCCCTTCTTTCAAATTCCGCAGATAGACGTTGAAAGGGGCGCCCGCCGCCTTCGCTCCATGCACCTGGTTGCCGGCGCTGAGGCGGATCTCATAATTCGTGCCGTCTGCAGCAATACCGCCATCCGCATACAGTTCGTACGGAAGTGCGCATGCAGGGCAGATGCCTCTTTCTTGTTGGGGCATCAGCGCAGCATGCTGCCGAGAGTGGTTGATCTGTTCGATCTCGCTCGTATTGAGTTTTCTGTAGTTCGAAGGAATCTCTTTGTGGCGAGCTTTCTCGATACTCACCACAAACTTGTTCCGGTTGAGAAAATCAAGCGCGGCTTGTTTCGGGTCATAAGGGCGAAAGACGGAAGTAAGGTCTCCGGAGATCGCCCGGCGCCACGGGCTGATGTTTTCTTCGCATACAGTCTTGCCGTACTTCTGCTGGATGAATCGTTCGAGGAACATCAGCGTGGAGGTGTGGTCGAAGTGTTGGGAGTTTACCCATCCGCCGAGGCTCCACGGTGAGGCGATGATCATGGGGACGCGGAATCCCATGCCCATTGGCCCGGACCGCGCCTCGTTCTCCGCCACGCCCTGGCGCAATTCATCTTCCTTGTAGCTGTACTCGAGAGCGGTATCAATACCGGCAGACGCACCGCCGGTCTCAGGCCGCTTCGGGTCGGCTGCGGCAAACGACGGGGCATGATCGAAGTAGCCGTCATTTTCGTCGTAGGTGAGGATGAAAATCGTCTTCTTCCACACCTCAGGATTGCTGGTCAGGATGTCCATCACCTCGGAGATGTACCAGGCTCCATACCATGGCGAGGTTGGATGATCAGAGAATTTCTCGGGAGCCGAAAGCCAGGAAACCGTGGGCAGCTTTCCCTGGTTCACATCCTTGCGGAACTGATAGAGGATGTCGCCGGCGGGGACCTTCATGCTCTGCGATTTGCCTTCGGATTCAAACGACAGAGAATCGAGTGCGTGGTAGCCAGGATCACCGGTATTGGTGACGAATGCCGCGTGATGCAGTGCTTTCTGCTGCTCAGAGAGCTGGCTGTATCTCGCTTCGCCGCCTTTGGCAACCGACGCCTTAATAGCATCCATCTGGCTTTGCATCTCGCCCAGCCGCGCATGAAGTTTGGCCAGCGCCGCAGGATCTTTTTCCGCAGAGATCTCCGATTGAAGCTTCGCCGCACGATCCGAGAAGTCAGAAATCCATCGCGCTGCAGCCGGAATATATCCCGGGTATGCCTCGACATTGTAGGCGGCGAAACATTCCAGGACGTTGTCCCCGAAGTTCGACAGCCATGCATCTTCCTCGCCGGCAAGCGCGGAGCGGGTAAGCTCATTCTGGTAAGCCTTCCAGCTGATGGCAGCATCCTGCAGCCGCTCTGGAAAGGTCTTCCAAGTCATTCCTCCGTAGTCAATTTGCTCATTGCGCATGTAGACCTTCGAGTCCACGCGCTGTTGGTCGCGGATGGTTCCGGTCCAGAAGTAGCTGCGGTTAGGTGAGGTGCTGGTCATCACGGAGCAGTAATTCTGATCGCAAACGGTGAAGGCATCGGCCAGCGCGTAATAGAACGGCAGATCTTCCCGGGTGTAGTGGCCCATGGTGAGCGGCAGGTGCGCGTATTCCTTCGTTCCAGAACGCTTGGCTTCCAGCCACCCATCATGGCGGCCTTCATTCCAGGCATCGACCTGGCTGTCGCGTGAATGCGGCAGATCGCCCATCCAGGTGACGCGCGTGTCATGGATGTCGAGCCGCCACGGAGCGTAGGAGTTGCCCGACGCATCGGTCTGCACAAAGACAGAGTTGCCGTTCGTCAGCCGGATCGCACGCGGGTCGCTGAACCCCCGGACCCCTCGCAGAGTGCCAAATGCGTGGTCGAACGAACGGTTCTCCTGCATCAGGATCACGATGTGTTCCGCGTCAAGGTAAGTCGAGCCGGGCGCCGGTTCAATCGCGTGCGCACGCTGAATCGAGGGAATCAGCTCCGAGATGCCAGCCGCGCCGGACAACATCGCGGCCAGTTTGAGAAAGTCACGTCGAGTCCGCATACTCTTTGTTTTTCTCACGGTGCTGTTAGAGCCTTGTGAAGATTCAGTTTACGAGATTGTCGGCCCGTTGGGATCAGGCGGTACGGGAGAAGTGTCTCACGCCTTCGAGACAGACCTCCGCCGGAACGCGGTCGCGAAGGTACTGTCCTTCGGCAACTGTGATCAACCCCGGCTCAACCTCTAAAGCTCGTCTCTGGCAAGACGGGCACAGCGTCAGCGCCCACAGCTTCCCCCTATGAAGTCGAACCAGGCATACCTGGAGCGTGATCTCGTCGCCTGGGCGCGCGCAACCGCGACAGCGATAGTCATCACGACGTAATACCCTCATCCGCACCCGCGGCCACGCGGACGATCGAGGGGCGGGAGGCCGACCGATCAGCGACGATCGGATCCTACGCACAAAACCTTGAAGGCGGACCGCGAATTCCATAAGCAAATACCCAATTCTGGTCGAAACTTCGTCACGAAAAAGCCGGATGACTCGTGGCTACGTAGTATCTGGTCCCCGTCCTCGTTCTAAAGAAGAAGACTGCGGTGATCCTCTCGTTATCCCTCAATCGATCGATCAGGCTCCTGCAGGCTGGGCATAGTGTCACCACGGCATGCACGCGGTAGTCGCCAGGTCGCACTGGAGTGGCTTCGAGCGATTCACGATCGCTCTTTTTTCCGCAACTGCGGCACCGGTGCCCGTCGCGGCGAAGCACTTCCAGACGCAACGCTGGCCAATTACAGGGAAGATCTTTGCCTGCCAAGACAATTCTCCTCATCAGAATGAAGCCTCATTATCAAAGAACGAAATGGGTGGCAAATCTACCCTCGTGCCGTCGCAATTTTTATCGTTTCCATCGCAACCGGCGCAGGTTTAGTTGGAGGTTCCAAATAGAAAATTCCTGGCCCAGGGTAGATCTGTGCGCAAGTCCACTCTTTAGTGGTAGATGCAGCGACTCAACCTTAAGAGGCTGGATCCGGCCGAGGCGGTACAGCTTCTGGCCGGCCATTACATCCGGCTGTTACGTTGGGCAGCGGCGGAAGAGCCCGCCTTTGTTCCCAATTCTAATGCGCGGGTCAAATCCACCCGCGCGGTGTGGGCGCATACAGCCGGTGCGCTCACCATTCTTTTCCTCATCAGCACCACCGGCTATTTTGCTCATCGTCATAAGTACGGGACGATGGATGCGGCACAGATCCTGCAGGAGTCGATCGGAAGGGAGCGCGCAAGCCTCGAGGGACAGACCGAGCATCAGGTAGCGCACATCGAAGAGATTTCGGCGGACGGTCGAGTTCTGCAGCAAGCCACGATGGATGCGTGGAAGGATGGCGACGGCCTCAGGTATATACGTCGCCTGTACAACGCGCAGCACCGTACGATTGCGGAAAAATGGCGCAATCAGCATGGCGATAGCGGTGAGCGCGGAGAGGGCGCGGACGGGATGAATGGGCTTTGGGACCAGGATCTCTCCGCGCAGGAGTTCGCGGTACTGGGAGACGGTCCGCCGCAGGTTCGTTTGAGTGATCGAGGTTATGAGCTGACCAGGGTTGACCCCACGCCAGTGCATTCGCAATTGCTTTCCGCAACTTTGGTGCTCAACCGCAACCTGCAGCCCATTCGGCAGATCATGCGCGTGCGTGCCCGCGGCGAGATCCACGAGCTTCGTTTTGAATTGACGGACTACGAGCGGAAGCCATCCGCGTCGGTGCCGGATAGGACGTTTAGCCCGGAGAGCGACCAGCTGCCTGCGCCGCGCCGCGACCGGAGACCCTCCGCCGGCCGTCCGCTTGACCTGGTCGGATTTGGCAATGCGCAGCTGGCGGAACTCCAGATTGGCGTCTTGTATGACCCCTCGCCAACAGCTGCGCTCCATCCTTGACAATCGATAGTCGAATATCTACCATCAGGCTGTCACCGAGGGTCGAACGTCTTCTATGGCAAAACAGGCACAACAACGCGCGAATCTGCTTCAAGGCACGCTAGACATGCTCATCCTGCGAACCCTCCTTTATGGCCCTGCTCATGGCCATCAGATCGGAAAGCACATTCAGCGGACCACCAACGATTTCCTGCAGATGCAGCATGGTTCTCTCTATCCCGCACTGCACCGCTTAGAGGAAAGAGGTTGGGTCACCGCGAAATGGGAGACAGCCCCAGATCGCAACCGGGAATTCAAGTATTACCGGCTTACGCCAACAGGAAAAAAACAGCTTGTGGTCGAAGAATCGCAATGGAAGCAGATGGCGGAAGCCGTGGCACGCGTGATGTGGCCCACCGCTGAGGAGAGCTGATATGCGATGGTGGCAGATCGGGAAGCGAGATGCGGACCTGGCCCGGGAACTCCAGGCTGACCTCGAACTAGAAGAGGAAGAGCAGCAGGAACGTGGGCTACCTGAAGAAGAAGCTCGCTATGCGGCGCTGCGAGCCTTCGGCAACACGACGCTCATTCGCGAGCAGACCCGCGCCGCCTGGTCCTGGGTCTGGGTCGAATCCCTCCTGCGCGACCTGGGCTACGGAATCCGCGGAATGCGTCGCAACCTCGGTTCCACGATATTTGCGATTCTCATTGTCGGACTCGGCATCGGCGGCGCTTCGACGGTATTCAGCGTGGTCAATGCGCTGCTTTTGCGTCCGCTTCCCTTCCGCGATCCGGGACAACTGGTATTTATTTCTAACGGGGAAAACTACAAGACCCAGGCCGAACAGTATTCAGACCTCCGCGGCCAGAACCAGTCATTCTCCGATTTGGCGGGCTGGTCCGGGTACTACCGCGCGGGCGACAAGGAACTGACAGGGACCGGCGAGCCGGAGCGTCTTACCAGCGTTCCGGTGACACAGAATCTCTTCCCGTTGCTGGGAGTGGAACCTGCTATTGGAAGATCGTTTACCAGGGAGGAGTGCGAGGGGAAGTATTCTGCTCCAACCGCCATGCTGTTGAGCAACAGCTTTTGGCGCCGGCGGTTTGCCTCCGATCCAACCGTGGTCGGCAAGAAGCTGTCGTTGAACGATCAGCCGGTGACCGTAGTCGGCGTGCTGCCCGCATCGTTCGACTTTGCCAGCATCTTTGCACCGGGCACTCCAGTCGATGTCCTTATTCCCTGGCCGCTCACGGATGATACGAAACCCCACGGAAACACGATGGCGATCGTCGCAAGGTTAAGGCCCGGCGCGACCATCGGCGGCGCTCAGGCGGAGTTCAACGTCCTGGCGAACCAACTCAATAGCCGGCATCCGGAGAGGAATCCGGTTCACCCCATGCTGGTTCCGCTGGATGAGCACGTGAGCGGGCAGGTGCGTCCAGCGCTCGTGGTGCTGATGTGCGCCGTGGGTTTGGTGATGTTGATTGTCTGCGCGAATCTTTCCCATCTGCAAATGGCGCGAATGGCGACGCGACAAAAGGAAATGGCGATACGAGCGGCGTTAGGAGCCGGGCGTATCCGGTTACTGCGACAGGTGCTCACCGAAAGCGTAACCCTCTCGTGTTGCGGCGCCGCGCTGGGCCTGCTTCTCGCCGTGGCGGGAACGCGCGAGCTGGCGCATCTGAATACATTCAACCTTCCTCTTCTCGAAAGTGTTCGAGTCGATCGGACCACGCTGGTGTTCACCTTGTTGGCGACAGTGGCTACGGGCGTTCTCTTTGGTCTGGCGCCCGCGCTACAGGTTCTGGCGAGCAAGCTTCGTGAAGGGTTGCAAGACGCGGGCCGGGGCTGGAATGGCAGTCGCCGTCATGGCTGGTTCCGCGACGGACTGGCGGTCTCCCAGTTCGCACTCGCCTGCCTGTTGCTCGTCGGCGCGGCCCTGCTTATTCAGAGTTTTCTGCGTGTTCTGGACGTGAATCTGGGATTTCATCCTGAGCGCGCAGCCGCGTTGAGGATCGACCCTAGTTTTCCCGTTTCGAGTCTCGAGCAACAGAACTCATTTATCGACGATGTGTTGCATCGTGCACGATCAGTCCCCGGAATCACAGCGGCCGGGATCACTGATGTGCTTCCGCTCGGGGGAGACCGGTCCTGGCAGATCTCAGGCAAAGGACAGGTTCACAAGAAGGACGAGTACCCAGAGGCCTACATTCGTGTGGTGAGCGATGGATATTTCGAGGCCCTGGGAATCCCGTTGAAGTTGGGAAGGGAATTGACGGAGAGCGATCGAGCGTCGAAAGAGCTCGTAGTGGTCGTGAATGAAACATTGGCTCGCACACTGTGGCCCGGGCAAAACCCTATCGGACAGATGATGACGCAGGACGGGGGACGGCGCGTCGTCGGTGTGGTTGGCGATGTTCACCACGGAGGACCGGAGCGATCGGGCGGCTCAGAAATGTATCTGCCGATGCGTCAAACCGGGGACTACGCGGCGATGGAGCTTGTGGTGCGAACCGTACTTCCGCCAGACAGTTTGGCGGCGGGTATCCGAGCGGTGCTGCGACCGATCGATCCCAATCTCCCAGTCAAGGATTTTCAAACGCTGCAGGAGTTGGTTGACAAAGAGATCTCGCCTCGCCGCTTTCTAGTAATACTACTGGCTGGGTTTGCAGGGTTCGCCCTATTGCTTGCGTCGCTCGGGATTTACGCGCTGATTTCCTATTCGGTGAATGAGCGGACCAAAGAGATCGGTATGCGTATGGCGTTGGGAGCGAGTTCCGGGCTCGTGCAACGAGACGTTCTCGCAAGGACGCTGCGGCTCGCTCTCGCTGGAGTAGCACTGGGGACACTCGGCTCTTTTGCTTTAAGCAAGTGGATCGAGTCGCTGCTATTTGGTACAACCTCAACGAACCCGGCGGTCTTTTCGGCCGTAATTATTCTCCTTTGCGCTGTCGCGCTGTTGGCTGCGTACGCTCCAGCGCGACGAGCCTCACGCATTGACCCGATGGAGGCATTGCGAACTGAATAAAGCTGACCGGCCCTCCACAATCGCACATTTAGAATCCCTGTGGAGGGCGAGCGACTATGCACCTGATCCGAAAAGAGAATCTACCCTTTATCGGGAGTTCTTACAACTTCGTTGGGGCGGAGCAAGGAGATGTTGGAGTTTCGATGTTTCTTGTCGAAGCGACGCCAGGGCAAGGCGCGCCGTTACACTTTCATGACTATGACGAAATCGTTATCGTACAAGAAGGAAAGTCTCGATTTGTAGTCGGGGACGTAATCCAGGATGCTGGGGCCGGCAATATCCTGGTTGTGAAAGCACGGACGCCGCATGGGTTCATCAATACTGGCGAGGGCCTCTTGAAGCAAATCGACATCCATGTAAACCCGAGGTTCAAACAGCAATTGCTGGAACCGACCGAAACATCGCGGAAAGCGAATTTGCCGTTACCGCGATAGCGCCAGGCTGACCTTCGTAGAGTTTTCCTCAGCAAGACCGCCGAAGAAGCGATGCCCTCCCGCCGCATTGTCCATGGACCCGCGACACGTCTAAGAAATGAAATGTTCCGGACGAACCTTGAGTGGGTGGCCCAGGTCTCGCTTTTGAGACCTGGGTGTTCCGGGTTCAGCGGTTCTCTCATGCGCGACCTCGAGGTGCTGGGGATAAGGGTCGTCTCTCCGTTGTGCTGTGCCAAAGCAGCCACGCCAATCGATAGTGCGAGGGCGATATAGATAACGATGCGGGCAGTTTTCATTGTACAAGTCTCCTTTGTATTCGATTACGCGCATTCTTGTCCCGCCCCGGCCAACAGGCGTTGTGACAGATAGACGGAAGCACGCTCCAGGCGAGAAGTAGAAGTTTGAAATCCTGACGTTTTCTTTTGTCGCAGGTCTCGGAGATAAGAACACCGGACTTCGCCTGCTATTCCCCAACGGGTCAGTTGAAACGCGTGGAATAGAGCTTCGAACGATGTGTTTTGGCACACGAGTTCTACAAAAACACATCGGTGGAGGACTGACCTTGTTTCCTTGTTTAGGTCCAGAGTTCGTTGCCGCTCTCCTGGAGCGTTCGGTCAAGAAAGCAGAAGGATCGATGATGCGCCGGCCCGGGAAGCGTTTCGGGTCGTTCTATAAGTTGACTGCCGCTTTAAGGAGGTTGTGGCAAAAAAGCAGCGGAAATTATTCTGCCGCAGTGTAGTCGCGCTCAGTCAGTTGCGGAGAGGCAAAGCTCGGGCAACGGGCGGGAATAGAATCCCAGCGGATTTGTTCTATTGATTAAGCAGTTGCAATAAGAGTCTGACCACTGGGTGATCGGCACCTTACGCGAGATAGCAACGGTAAGTGATCTTTTGAGCGAAGCCCACGACTCTCATTTGCAACTTGCCCATAACGGATGGCATGCCGGCTAGAGGAGCTAACGATGTGTGGAATAGCAGGAAGGCTCTCTTCGATAGGACTGCGTTGAAGAGTTTTCTTGACAAACCGTTGACTCAGGTCAGCCTTGGAAGTGAACGGAGCCGGATGGACGGCGTGCTCGCAGTGAATGACTGGATGCAGGATTATGACGTCCAACCGGCAGTGTCAGAACCGGCGGCTTATGCCTCTTCGAACGGAAGACCCACATAGTTTTCTGCGAGGGAGGTTGCCGCCGCCCGGGAACTCGCCACGTATTGCAATTCGGCCTGTTGTCGCTTGTAATCAAAGGCCGGCTCGTTCTCAAAGCGATGCAGTAAGGTAGTCATCCACCATGAGAAACGTTGAGCCTTCCAGATTCTCTTGAGGCACGTCGCCGAGTAACCCCTCAGTGCTTCGTCGTCATTGCCGTGATAGAACGCGCGCAGCGCCTCGGAAAGATAATGCACATCCGCGAAGGCCAGGTTCATGCCTTTGGCGCCCGTCGGCGGCACAATGTGCGCCGCGTCGCCGGCCAACAGGAGCCGGCCGAATTGCAGCGGCTCAGCAACAAAGCTGCGCATCCCGGTCACACCTTTCTGAAGAATCTTGCCTTCGGTTGGTTGCCATCCATCCCGGCAACTCAGCCTGGTGACCAACTCACTCCAGATACGATCGTCGCTCCATTGGGCTATGTCCTCATCGGGGCGGCATTGCAGGTAAAGGCGGGTAATGCGCGGCGAGCGCATGCTGTAGAGAGCGAAGCCCCGGTCATGCTGCATATATACAAGTTCGTCGCGAGATGGCGCTGCTTCGGCGAGAATCCCGAGCCACGCAAACGGATAATTGCGCTCGTAGAAAGTGAGCGACCCCTTCGGGAAAGACGAACGTGAAATTCCATGAAAGCCATCGCAACCTGCGATGTAGTCACATTGAATCTCATCCGCGTTGCCGTCCTTATTCACGGAAATCGAAGGTCGACTCCCATCGATATTGTTGAGCGACAGTTCGCCGCATTCGAAACGCACATCCCCTCCGTCTGCGAAACGACGGGCGATCAGATCCTTCACCACCTCGTGCTGTCCATAGACGGTCACATGCTTGCCCGTGAGCTCCACAAAGGGGATTCGATGTAGCACCCCATTCAGTCCCAGGTCGATGCCGCCATGGCGCAGTCCTTCGCGATCGAGACGGTTGCCGACACCCGACTCGCGCAGCATTTGAACGCTGGTGTGTTCCAGCACCCCGGCCCGGATTCGTTCCTCGCAATACTCGCGGGACCTTGCTTCGAGAACGATGGAACTGATGCCGCTAAGGTGGAGCAGGTGCGAAAGCATCAGGCCGGCAGGCCCCGCTCCCACGATTCCGACCTGAGTCTCAAAGCGGCCCATCGTTTTCCTGGTCGAGTACTTCCTTCGCAGCATGGAAGGCCGCGTTTGCTGCGGGAACACCGCAATATATGGCGCAATGCAGCAGCACTTCCCGGATCTCCGCGGCGGTCACCCCATTGTTGGCGGCTGCACGAAGATGCAGCCGCAGTTCTTCGCCCCGATTCAGCGCCACCATCAATCCGATCGTGAGCAAGCTTCGCGTATGCCGCGGCAGGCCTGGCCGCGTCCAGATCTCTCCCCACGCATAGCGCGTGATGAGGTCCTGGAAATCCGCATCGAAATCATCCTTTGCTGCCTCGGCGCGCTTCACATGCTCATCCCCCAGCACGCTGCGCCGTACGCGCATTCCTGCCTCGTGGCGTTCATTCTCATCCATCAAGCGCTCCTAGGTTCGAAGAAATAAAAGAACTGCGGCGGCAAACTCTTCCGCTTTTTCCCACGCGGAGAGATGCGCCGAATCAAATTCCACGAAGCTGGAATTTTGCAGCGCGGAGTGTATCGCCCGCCCATCGGAGGGAGGTGTCGCTGGATCATGAGTTCCCGTAATCACCAGGCAAGGCGCCTCGATGGCGGCGACTTCGCCTCTTAGGTCGGTGTCACGGAGAGCGGCGCAACAGCCGCAATATCCCGCAGGATTCGTCGCGGCGAGCATCTGGCGGATTGTCTCTATCTCTGCTGGGTGCTGCTCGCGATAGGCAGGCGTCAACCAACGCTCCACGGTTTGCAGGGCCAACGCTTCCATACCCGAACTCTGTACCATCGCGATTCTTTGCTCCCACCCATCGCGGGTACCGATGCGGGCCGCGGTATTGGCAAAGATCAACCGCTCAAACCGCTGAGGGGCGTGGACTCCGAGCCATATCGAAAGCAAGCCGCCCAGCGAAAGCCCACAAAGGTGCGCGCGGTCGATCGAGAGATGATCCATGAGCCGCAGCAAATCGTTCCCCAGTTGTTCGATCGAGTAGGGAGGCGGCGGAACGCTGCTTTTGCCGTGACCTCGTGTGTCGTAGCGTAGAATCCGAAAACTCTTTTCGAGCGAAGGCAGAACCTTGTCCCACATCTGCAGGTTCGATCCAAGCGAGTTCGCGAACACCAGTACTGGGCCGCTCACCGCACCGCCCTGTTCATAGTGGAGACGCACGTCTCCCTTCTCAAGCATTGGCATCTGCTTCCCCCAGAACTCGTGATATGAATCGCTGCGCGCTTCCAAGGTAAGCGCGAGGGTCAAGGAGCCGATCGATCTCCACATCGCTCAAGTGCGCGTTGACTTGCGGCAGTTGCTTCAGAATGTCGGCGAGGTTCCGTTTCTCCGCCGCGGCGCGCTCGCTAGCCGTGCGCAGAAGATCATGCGCTGTCGATCTCCCCACCTTTGGCGCGAGAGCAGCGTTCACTGCCTCCGAAAGGGGCAAGCCGAGCAGACTATCCAGATTTGCCATCATCCGCGCGGCATCCACCTGCAAGCCTTGCGCGATCTCGATCGAATAGGCCAGCGCCGCCGCAGTCAGCCTGAATGCTTCGGGCACTGTGTCCCACTCCGCCTGCCACAGCCCAAGACCGCGCTCGTGCTCCTGCGACATCGCGTGCAGCATGGTGGCAGAAAGTCCCGGCATCCTTGCATTTGTCGCAATAACAGCGGCACAAGCCACCGGGTTATGTTTGTGAGGCATGGTGGAAGAGCCGCCGCGTCCCTCGCTGTAGGTCTCTGCGGCTTCACCTACTTCGGACTGCATAAGGAGAGCAATGTCTTTGGCGAGCTTTGCCAATGTTCCTGTCAATGTCGCGAGCACCTGCACCATTTCAACCAGGTTGTCTCGATGCGTGTGCCAAGGTAGTTCCGGTTCCTTCAATTGAAGGATGCGCGCCAGATCCGCAGACACCTCTGGGCCGGCCGTTCCCAGCGCGGCCAGTGTGCCCACAGCGCCTCCGAACTCGACGACCAGAGCCCTTGTCGCCGCCGAACGTATGCGGTCACGACACCGCCGCAGCGCGGCGAGCGAGCCAGCCAGCTTTAGACCAAGTGTTGTCGGTGGCCCTGCCTGCAGCCATGTTCTGCCCATCAGCACGGTATGCCGATGCTCCCGCACTTGATGGATCAGGGCGCCCTCCAGCTGTTCGATCGCCACATCGAGAAGCTGGACAGCCTCCCGAATCTGCAGGACCAGCGCCGTATCGAGAACGTCCTGGCTGGTTGCGCCCAAATGAATCGAGCGCGAAGCTACTTCGCTGTGTGCTTTCACTTGCGTTGTGAGGTGCTTGACAAACGGTATGGCGATATTCCCCGCCGCCCTCGCGTCTTGTACGAGGAGCGCCGCGTCAACGAAGCCAGCGTCAAGCAGCGATTCCATCGCCTTGTTCGAGCCGGTCTCAGCAAGGCCGTGCTTTTCGAGCGCGCAGGTGAGAGCCCATTCGAATCGCATCATGGCGCGAAGCTGCCCCTGCTGAGAAAAGACGCGAGCCATCTCCGCTGTAGAAAAGAGAAACGAGTTCAGGCCGTTGCTCATTGAGGTTGTATCTCTTCTACCATGCGAAGAACACAGTCTCATTCTGGCCCTGCAGATGTACGTCCCAATGATATGAATTATCAAGTCGAGCGATGAGGGTGGCTCGACGCTCTGCTGGAATTTCCTGCAGCACCGTATCCGCCGCATTGCCGAGCTCGTCCTCAAAGTACACGCGGGTGAGCAGATGGCGAAGCAGGCCGCGGGCAAATACCAGTACAAGCATATGAGGCGCCTGCATCCGTCCGTCCTCGAGCGGAATCGCGGCCGGCCTCATAGCCGTCACCGCAAAATTGCCGTTGGTGTCCGTTGCCGTGCGCCGGAACCCGGCAGGGTATTGATCCTGGCCCGAAGTGGAAACCGTAAGGCGTGGCGCCCAAAATTCAAGCACCGCATCCGGCACCGGAATCCCATCCCGGTCCAGCACTCGCCCTCGAATCTCGATTCTTCCCGCTGCACCCACGTCGAGTGCTGGAGTCCGATCGATCAGATATTCAAGGCCGATGCGAAAGAACGGCCCCACGGTCTGCGAACCGGCTGGGATCAGCCTGCTATCCTCCGTCATCTCCTGGCCTCTTCGAAAGGAGTTTCGCTGCGCCCGCGCAGCACGATGTCCCAGGCATAGGCAAGGGCGTAATTTGGTTCCGAGCGATCCATATCGAGGCGCGAGATCATCCGGCCGCGCGCCCCCTCATCTGGAATGCTGTTGAAGATGGGGTCCATTGGCTGCAGCGGGTCGCCCGGGAAATACATCTGCGTCACCAGGCGCGACAGGATCCCAGCTCCGAAGAGCGAGAAGTGAATATGCGCGGGCCGCCACGCGTTGTAGTGATTTCCCCAGGGATACGCTCCCGGCTTGATGGTCTTGAAACAGTAGCGGCCTTCTTCATCGGTAATTGTGCGGCCTGCGCCCGAAAAGTGCGGATCGAGCGGTGCATCATGATTGTCCACCTTGTGCAGATAACGGCCCGACGCATTTGCCTGCCAGACCTCGACCAAAGCGCCACGCACCGGCCGGCCGTCTTCGTCAAGCACACGCCCATGCACAAAGATGCGTTCTCCGATCGGGTCGCCTCCATGCTGCGCGGTCAAATCATCATCGTGCTGCTGAATCAATCCATGCCCGAAGACTGGCCCCGTTTTTTCGGTTAGCGTCTCGGGCAGAAGGACTAACGGCATGCGTGGCGAACGCGCAATGGATGACAAGTACGGCGGGTAGTGAAAGTCAGGCTGCGTGCCGGGTATCGCGCTTGCTACTGTGCGCAGGTCAATCAAAGTTCCTCCTCAAACGCGTTCCATCGCCAACGCAATGCCCTGGCCCACTCCGATACACATGGTCGCCAAAGCGAGCTGACCGCCAGACTTCTCCAACTGGTGTACTGCTGTAAGCACCAGCCGGGCGCCGCTCATTCCGAGAGGATGGCCGAGCGCAATCGCCCCTCCCGTTGCGTTCACATGCTCAGCGTCGTCAGGCAAGCCCAGCTGCCTCAGGCAAGCGAGCGATTGGCTGGCGAACGCTTCATTGAGCTGAATCCAATCGAAGTCGCTGATCTTGTTTTTCGTGCGCGCCAGCAGCTTTCGGGTCGCCGGCACCGGCCCGATACCCATCACCCGCGGTGCAACCCCTGCGGTTGCCATTCCCAGGACCCGTGCACGTGGGCGCAGGCTGTGGCGTGCGACTGCGTCTTCTGATGCAAGGATCAGCGCGGCGGCTCCATCGTTGACTCCCGACGCGTTGCCTGCCGTAACTGTTCCACCCGGGAACAGTGGTTTCAGCGTAACAAGCTTCTCCGGAGTTGTATCCGGCCGGGGATGCTCATCACGCGCCACGACGGTCTTATCTTTTCCCGCAATCTCGACGGGAACAATTTCTTCGGAGAAGAATCCACTCTCCATGGCACGCGCTGCGCGTAACTGGCTTCGCCACGCGAACGCATCCTGTGCGACACGTTCCACACCGCAATCGCGGGCAACGTTTTCGCCGGTTTCGGGCATAGAGTCGGTTCCATAGAGCTCGCGCATCCTGGGATTCACAAACCGCCACCCGATCGTTGTGTCGTAGATTTGTGCAGAACGATCAAAGGCGGTCGTCGCCTTCCCCATCACAAAAGGCGCCCGTGACATTGACTCCACACCGCCCGCAATGACAAGTTCCGCCTCCCCGCCGGCAATCGCTCGTGCCGCCGTCCCGACTGCGTCCATGCCCGAACCGCAAAGCCGGTTGATCGTATTTCCGGGAACGGTTTCGGGCAGGCCTGCGAGCAGCAGAGCCATCCGCGCCACGTTGCGATTATCCTCTCCCGCCTGGTTTGCGCAACCCAGCATCACTTCGTCCACCGCACTCCAGTCCGCGCCAGGGCTGCGCCTTACGAGTTCGCGAATGGGGGCCGCTGCCAGATCGTCGGTACGCACCTGCGCGAGCGCGCCACCGTAGCGGCCGATTGGCGTTCGGACCGCATCGCAAATGAAGACGGGCCTCATGCGGCGTCTCCCTCTATGCCGTGTGCCGCAGCAGTTCGTTCCTTGAGATCGCGCAATGTTTCGAGCTCCACAGAGTTTGGTGCCGCTGTTTCATCGCAGCTCTCCGCAAAGCGGATCTCCCACCCTGTGCTTTTCGAGATCAACTCACGATTTACTCCGGGGTGGACGCTCGTTACCTCCAACTCGCGCGACTCAGGCTGGGGGCGGAGGATGCACAGATCCGTAATTACTGCAGCCGGGCCATTTCCCGGAAGCCCGGCCAACTCCCTCGAGTTGCCTCCGGAAAGAAAACCCACCGAGGTCACGAAGTCGAGTTTCTCGACAAACGTGCGTTTCGTCTGTTTGACGATGATCAACACTTCCCTAGCAGAGGAACTGATCTCGGGCGCCCCGCCTGCTCCCGGCAGGCGCACCTTTGGATTCTTGTACGAACCTACAACGGTGGTGTTGATATTCGCAAACCGGTCTAACTGCGCAGCACCCAGAAAGCCCACATCGATGCGACCGCCCTGCAGCCAATAGCGGAAGATCTCCGGAGTCGACACCACGGTATCCGCCGTTTCCGCCAGGTTGCCATCCCCAATCGACAGCGGTAACACCGGCGGCTTTGCTCCAATCGGCCCGGACTCATACACCAGTACCGCGTCGGGAGCATGTGTCAGCCGCGCCAGGTTGGCGGCTGTCGACGGAAGTCCAATACCGACAAAGCACACCGCACCGTTACGCAGCATGCGCGCCGCCGCCACTGTCATCATCTCGTCGGAGGTGTAGGCTACGCTCACTGCGACACCGCCTGCAGATACTCGGCGAAGTTTTTTGTTTCAAGGATGTTCTCTTTGATCCATGCGTTGAAGCAGTCTCGATCGCGCGAGACCTGGTCCCAAGCTCGATAGAATACGTTATCGCGATCATAGTACCCGTGTGCATACGAGGGAGTCGCACCCCGCGGCACCTCACAGACTGCAGTCACGACCCAACCAGGTAGAATGCAGGCATTGGGCGGAGCATCCAGTTCACGAACACGCTCCTCTACAGTGACAATTGTGCGTTTTGCTGCGAGGGCAGCTTCTTTCTGCACGCCGAGGATGCCCCACAAGAGAACATTCCCTTTCCAATCGGCTTTCTGAGCATGAATCACGGTAACATCGGGGCGGACCGCGGGAGTCGCTGCCAGCACCTCCCCTGTAAAGGGGCAGGTCACAGTGCGTATCTTATCGTTCACGCGCGGCAAGTCAGAACCTGTATATCCGCGCAGAACCGCGAACGGTAGATTCGCCGCTCCCGCGACATACGCGTTTGCCAAATCGCTGTGACTGCGTTCCTCGATCTCGAGCGGCCTGGGCCAGCTATTCTCCACTGCGTCGCGAAAGCGGTGCAAGGATCCGACGCCGGGATTGCCACCCCAGGAAAACGTCAGTTTCGCGGCGCAGCCGGCGCCGATCAACTGGTCGTAGATAAGGTCCGGCGTCATCCGTACAAGGGACAGATTACGACGCTGCTGGCGGATGATCTCATGGCCGGCCGCAAAGGGGATGAGGTGGGTGAAGCCTTCCAGGGCAACGGTGGCTCCGTCGTGCACGTTGGCGGCAATCGCTTCCGCCAAAGTGACCCACTCTGCCATTGGACCTCCATCGAACGACCCCGGCATTATTACGCAGTTGTGCAGGATTGTACAAGATGTGCGATAATCGCCCACGTCACGGGCACGCACATGAGGGCAACCAAATCCGCACCCTCTCTGGCACAAGCCACTCCGCACGACGAGCTTGCTGCGCAGGCGGGGAATCCTGACTTCGTTCTGTCGCTCGCGAGAGGGCTGCGGGTGATCGAGAGCTTTGAAGGTCATCACCAGGGCCGGAGCATCATCGAGATATCCCGGTCGATCGGCCTTTCGCGGGCATCGATCCGCCGCCTTCTGTTAACACTGGAATTGCTCGGCTATGTGGAGCGCTCTCGACAGGTCTATCGCCTTAAGACGCAGGTGTTGCGCCTCGGCTTCTCTTATCTCTCCTCCTCGTCGGTTGTCGAAGCGGCCCGCCCGGTGCTCGAGCGCATCACGGAGCAACTGCACGAATCGTCTTCGATGAGCATGCTCGATGCGGGGGAGATTGTGTATGTTGCGCGATCCGCGGCCAGCCGGGTGCTCGCCGCGGGTCTCTCCGTTGGCAGCCGCTTGCCCGCATTCTGTACCTCGATGGGCCGGGTGCTGCTCGCAGCATTGCCTGATACCGATCTCGACGCATACCTGCGTGAGTTGAAGCCGCGGGCTTACACCCCCAAAACCATCATCCGGATCCCTCAACTGAAGAAGGCTATCTTGGACGTCCGGAAGGTTGGGTATGCCTTGGTCGATGAAGAATTAGAGGCTGGCCTACGATCCATCGCAGTCCCTATTTCTACTCGCAGCAGCCGGGTTGTTGCTGCAATCAACGTAGGAACTCATGTGTCACGTGTCGATCGCGCGACACTCATAGGCCACTGTTTGCCCGTGCTCCAGGAAGGGGCCCGCGCTCTCCGCAACATTTTAATTTGAATAGAGGAGCCAGTCATGTCCTTGCCCATTCGTGCCGATCACGTCGGAAGTCTTCTCCGCCCCGCAGAGTTGCTAGATGCCCGGCGCTCGGATATTTCTCCGGAGAAGATTCACGCCTTGGAGGACCAGCAAATCCTTCGCATCCTTCAACGACAGAAAGACCTTGGGCTCTTGATCTTTACCGACGGCGAACTTCGTCGTACCAACTTCATGAGCGACATCACCGAGGCGGTCGAGGGATTCGATTTGGGCGATGCGGTACAGCGCAGTTGGGTCGACGATGCAAAGGCGGCCCCTCAGCCGGCTGCTGTTAGCAGCATTACTGGCATCGTCACCTCGACACTCAAACAGAGGCAGCCCTTCACCGGACGCGAACTACCCTTTCTGCGGGAACACGCGCCCGGTCCGATCAAGATTACCTTGCCCAGCGCGACACAATTTCCGGCCATCTCGTTCAAGTACGGCATCACCGATGCCGTATATCGCGATCCTTACGCGTTGCTCACTGCGATTACGGCGCTTATGGTGGAGGATCTGCGAACGCTAGCCGCCAGCGGCATCTCCTATCTGCAAATCGACGCGCCGCGATACAGCTATTACCTGGATCCGAAGTGGACTGCATGGATGGAGAAAGAGCTTCGCGTTGATCCTGCGGAGATGCTTACTGCCTCTCTCAATGCCGACAACGCCTGCTTTGCCGCCGCGCGGCATGCCGGCGTTGCCTTGGCAATTCACCTCTGCCGGGGCAACAATCGCAGTCATTGGTACGCCGAGGGCGGCTATGACGCCATCGCGGAACGCTTGTTCCATGAACTCGCGGTGGACCGGCTCCTGCTCGAATACGACGACGAGCGCTCTGGTACTTTCGAGCCGCTGCGTTTCGTTCCCAAAGGCAAGACTGTTGTGCTTGGGCTGGTAAGCACAAAACATGCTGCCCTGGAGCGCAAGGAGGATTTGCTCAGACGCATCGACGAGGCGGCGAAATGGGTGGGGCTTGAACAATTGGCGCTAAGCCCACAGTGCGGGTTTGCCTCCACCATGGAGGGCAACCTTCTCACTGAAGAGCAACAGTGGGCCAAGTTAAAGCTCGTGGTCGATACCGCCCGTGAGGTCTGGGGCTGAAGCAGAGAATTCAAGCGTTCCTGAGAGGAGCCAACCAATTTACGATTGATTTCATGACGACCACGTTGCGCTGGTTGTACACCGTGGTGCGGGAGCGAATGATACCGTACCCAGGGCGGCTTACCGAGCGGCGAACTTCCAGCACTTCCGACTCCGTGCGCAATCTGTCCTCGGGACGTACGGGATGAGTCCAACGTATCTCGTCGACACCGGCGCCGATCATTCCACCCTTTACATTGATCGATTCCACTCGAAGGCGCATGACGATCGCGGCCGTCAGCCATCCAGAAGCGCAAAGTCCGCTGAAGAAGGAGTTCTCACCTGCCCCCTCATCGATGTGGAACGGCTGGGGATCGTAGCTCTCGCCGAAACTGATGATCTCTCTTGCTGTAACGCGGTAATTTCGAAGCGAATCGAACTTCTGGCCAGGATGAAAGTCTTCGAAGTACATCTCCTCTTGCATGGATCCTCCTAGGGATGTCCCTTTTAGCATGTCTATCTCGCGCGAGCAAGGCAGCCGCTACTTCTAAGGCTTTTGGCAGCGTTACGACTTGACCAGATGCGTGCGCAGAAAGTCCTCAACTAAATCGAACCCAAATCCGATCCTCTCCACCCTTGCACCACAGTCGAAGGCTTTGCTGGCCAAACTTCGGAACATCGTGACGGACCCTGGATCGACGAAGTCAAGCTTGGAGTTGTTGAAAAACCCATGACCCAGCCGTTCGAATGTCAACATGGTCACCTCATTTTCAGCTGCCTGCAAAGCTTCGAAAAGAAGGCGGCTCTGCGGCCAGGGGATCAGGCGGTCGGACAATCCGTGCAGTATCAGAAATGGAGGAGCGCCCCCGTGCACATAGGTGACCGGATTTGCCAACTTCACCCGCTCTGGGGAGCTACCAACTGGAACACCAAGAAAGCGAGACTCGAACGATTCGGGGTGTCCGGCCGGGAGCAGGTCAGGGACGACAATTCCCTCGACATCCACCGCAGCGGGTATGAACTGGTCGCGCTCTTGATCGATCAGAGAAAAATCCACCGGACCATAGCTGTCTACTACCGCTTGCACGGCGCTCGAATGGCCGAGGTGCTCACTCCCTTGAAACTGTTCGGGTGGAGAGAGCGCCGCACACGCTGCAAGATGCCCGCCGGCAGACGATCCCCACAGGCCGACATAGTCACTGTCGAGCGCAAACGTATCCGCAACAGAACGTATCCAGCGAATCGCGGTTTTCACATCTTCAATCGGGGCGGGGAAGACAGCTTCGCCGCTGAGCCGATAGTCGATGCTTACCATCGCGAAACCCCGCTCTGCAAAGAACCGCGACAAGTCCGGTGCCATGTGCCGGTCTCCGAAGCGCCATCCGCCACCGTGCAGCCAAACGATTACGGGGACCTTTTGCTGCGAGGATTTCGGGAGGTAGAGGTCTGCGAGCCGCGGTTTCTCCCCGGCGTGACTGTAGACCTGATCCGGGACGAGCGAAACCTCGTAGAGCTTCGGCCTTGATTGGAAAGACCGGAACGATCTCAAGCAGCACCTGCGGGCGGGGGGCCACCCGGTCTCCCCAGCAAATGCAGATCAAGTTCTCCCATGTGCTGCAGCACGCGATCAAACCGGAACGGTGGAGGAACGAGCGGGTAAATGTGACCGTCATACGGCTGGCAGAGATAGCGGAAAAAGGATTCGAAGTTGCCAGGGCTCAAGAAGCCGATGAATCGAGTGTCGTTGCGCAACAGCTTGAAGGAATGGATCGCACCCGGCGGAATATGAAGGAAGTCTCCGGGTTCGAGAGTCAAATACCCGTCGTTGACGAACATTTCCAGAGCCCCGTGCAGGCAGAAGAACGTCTCGGTCACGGTGTCGTGAAAGTGTCTCGGGATTTCCGGCCCGATTGGCCCTTCTGTCAGCAGAGAGATAAATAAATTGTTGCTGTGAGCCTGCGTTCCCTGAAAGGTGTAAAGCTGTTCAGCAGCCAGCATCCTCTCTCCTTCCCAGGGCCCCAACGCAAAGGCCTCAGGTCCGGCTGGAAAGGCGCTCAGAGCCTTTCCCGGCTTTGTCTCAGTGCGGGTGAGGACTTCAGTGTCGACCGCGGCAGTGAGCTTCCCCCAATCCACAGCCTGGTTCAGATCCGGGTAGACAGTGCCGTTGTACGGAGTGCCGATTGCCGCATACATCTCGTTTGCGGTCCCACCGAATGTCCAGGCAACGAATTTGCTGCGATGATCCAGGAAAGTGAAGCCATGCGCTGTGCCTGCCGGGATATTGACGTAAGAGCCAGGAGTCAGTGTGTACTCTTTGTCACCCAGGACAACGGAAACCATGCCTTCCAGGATGAACCACGCTTCATGGGTTGCGGCATGCCGGTGCAGCGGGAAAGACGAGCCCCTCGCGCCGCTCAGGACTGCGCCTGCCATTGCATGTCCGAGATCTTCAGGGCGGGCGATAACGATAGCCAACTGGGTGCCGAAGGAATAGCGCAGACCCTCGCCGGCCTCCAGTTTATACGGTGCTTTGTTTCCCGGCAGTTTGTTGGTGATCATAGTGACCTTCCTGCGGTACTGAAGCGTACCAGGTGGCTCACGATAGCAAATGGGTGAGGGGTTGTAAAGGCCCAAAGGCCAGGACACCTGGAGAGTCAAAGAGACACAATTGACAACGAGTGGTACGCGCGGGTACCATTGCCGCTCTAGGAGCCGGTATGAAGCTTGCCAGTTTTCGCGTTAAGGGCGACACCACGTGGGGCATCGTCGAGGATGAGAAAGTCTACGACGTCGGCGACAGGCTCCGGCCTCGCTATCCCAGCCTTAGGGCGCTGATCGCCGCCCAGGCCTATTCGGAAGCGCAAGCCGCAAAATCGACCGTCCCCCTTTACCCGATCGAGGAGATCGACTGGCTACCGGTCATCCCCAATCCCGACAAGATCTTTTGTGTTGGCCTGAACTACGAAACCCATCGCAAGGAGACGGGTAGGGCGGTGGTCATCCATCCGACAATTTTCGGCCGCTTCGCAAATTCGCAGACTGCGCATCTACGGCCCATCGTGCGTCCGCGCGTATCGACGGATCTTGATTTCGAGGGGGAACTGGCCGTAGTCATCGGCCGGGCGGGCCGCTACATCCCGCAAGCGGAAGCTTTCGAACACGTCGCAGGCTATGCGTGCTACAACGACGGGAGCATCCGCGACTGGCAACACCACACCCATCAGTTCACGCCGGGCAAGAATTTTCCGGAAACCGGAAGTTTCGGGCCCTGGATGGTGACGCCGGATGAATTGGGTGACTTGCGGGACCTTCGGATTACAACCCGGTTAAACGGCGAGACCGTGCAGGACGCGGTCCTCGGCCAAATGATCTTTGACGTCCCTACCATTGTTGAGTATTGCTCCTCGTTCAGCCGTCTTGAAAGTGGTGATGTGATCCTCACCGGTACTCCCGGAGGTGTGGGAGTGAAGCGGACACCGCCTTTGTGGATGAAGCCGGGGGATATCGTCGAAGTAGAGATTGAACGCCTCGGTGTTTTGCGCAACTCAATCGCTGACGAGGAATAGCCTCGTGCGATACGTTGCGGGAAGGTTGCGTGTCATTCCATGAGCGAGTTCCCAATCGTAGAAATACGCAGCGTGGATATCGCCGTCCCCGATCTCATCCTGGCGGAACGCTTCTACACGACCGTTTGGGGACTCGAAGTGGCCGCCCGGGAGGATGACAAGGTCTATCTGCGCGCGACCGGCCGGGATCCTCACGTTCTGGTATTGCATCCTAGCGCGGCCGCGGATTTACTTTCCGTCACCTTTCGCACTTCATCTCTTGAAGATCTGCCACGGCTCACCGCAGCAGTCAGCGCGGCGGGTGGTTCTCTCGTTCGCGAGATTGCGCCCGTCGAGGAACCGGGAGGGGGAACGGCTGTCACAGTCGAGACCCCGGAAGGCTACGTTCTGCGCTTTATTCACGGTGACGCCGTCCATGCCGCAGGCGAATGCAGAAGGGACTTTCCGTTTCGTCTCTCGCATGTCAACCTGAACTGCGCTGATATCGCCGCAACCAGGCGCCTCTTCGAACAGGCACTCGGATTCAAACTGACCGATCGTTCCAAGGCGATGGCTTTCCTGCGCTGCAATGACGATCACCACGCGGTCGTTCTAGCGGATTCGGGAGTGAACGGCCTGAATCACATCGCCTTCATGATGCCCGATCTGGAGTCGGTCATGCGGGGCGCGGGACGAATGATTGATCATGGCTATCCCATTGGCTGGGGTCTAGGCCGCCATGGACCGGGAAACAACATATTCGCCTATTTCCTTGATCCCTTTGGCATCGTCATTGAATACACGGCCGAGGTCCTGCAGGTTGACGACTCCTATGTGGTGCGGGGTCCTGAAGACTGGACCTGGCCTCCAGGCAGAACCGACCAATGGGGGATCGCTCCGCCGAAATCCGCGAAAGTTAAGGATGCTCAACTGGCGGTCCAATTTCGCAAGCCTTCACTATGGAAGATGTAAGCACAACTCCGCAATACGAAGTCGCCGTGGTTGGTTTTGGGCCGGCGGGCGCCGTGGCTGCCTGCTGGCTTGGCCAGGCGGGTATTCGCACACTTGTTCTCGATAAGAGCCGCCGCATCTGGGATATACCCAGAGCAGTTGCAATTGACCACGAGATTCTCCGCGTCTTCCAAAATCTGGGCGTAGTCGACAAAATTCTGCCGTATACAGCGCCCTTTGGCGCCTCTGAGCACTTCGGAGTCGAGGGGCAACTCATCCGCCGGATCGATGTTGTGCGCCCGCCTTATCCGATGGGGTACTTACCCACGATGGTCTTCAGCCAGCCCCCGGTGGAGAAATTATTACGCGAACATGCAGCACAACATGCAACCGTGGAAGTTCGCCTTGGCGAAGAGGTAATCACTCTTCAACAGGAGCACGATCATGTAAGTCTGGAACTGCAATCTGACGAGGGGACAAAATCAGCCATCACCGCCCGTTACGTGATCGGGTGCGACGGCGCGTCCAGTCGCATCCGCCAGTGTCTCGATGTCAAGCTGGATGATCTTGGATTTGATGAACCGTGGATGGTTGTTGATGTACTGGTGGAGGAGGCATCACTTGCCCAGCTGCCGGTTACAGCCGCCCAATTTTGCAATCCTGCTCGCCCCGTGACTTACATCATCGGCCCCGGGAACCACCGGCGTTGGGAGATCATGCTTCTGCCGGGAGAAGAACCCGCGGCGATGGAACCTGAACAGAAAGTGTGGGAGCTGCTGTCTCCGTGGTTGAAGCCGGGTCAAGGCAAGCTCTGGCGCGCAAGCAGCTATCGATTCCATGCCCTGGTGGCACACCAGTGGCGCAAGGAAAATGTGTTCCTCGCCGGCGATGCGGCACATCAACAGCCGCCATTTATCGGGCAAGGGATGTGCCAGGGCATACGGGATGTGACCAATCTGGTTTGGAAGCTCAAAGCCGTACTCCGCGAAGATGCGGCTAATGCTCTGCTCGACACCTATGCCGAGGAGAGAAGCCGCCACGTCTACACATTGACCTCGCGAATCAAAGAAATTGGCCGGCACATTTGCGAACGCGACCCGGAAGCTGCGCGTTTGCGTGACGCATCGCTCCTCAAGCAGGGTGGTGGATCAGCGCCCACCGTCACCCGTCAGGAGATTGTACCGGGGCTCGAAGCCGGCCTCCTTGGCCCGCGTGATGGGAACGCAACTGGAACTTTGTTTCCCCAGCCCTGGATCTCATCCTCTGAAGGGTCTACCCTCCTTGACGACATGGTTGGGCACGGATGGCGCCTGTTTCTGGATGGCCGGCAAGTGGATGCGTCAGAACTCGAGCAAGCGCTGGTCACGGCCGTTGTCATCGGTGGACGAGGGCTTTCGGAGCGCGATGGTGTGGTGGCGAATTGGTTTGATCGCCAGCAATGTGTCGCAGCACTCGTACGCCCCGACCATTACGTGTATACGGTTCTTAGATCGCTCGATGAAACGCGCCCCGTTCTGCAGGCTGTCTCTAACGAGCTTCGTGGTTCAGAGCGGAGCCAAACGTAGGTCTCGTCTCACACGTTCCTGTTCGCGACAAAATTTTCCGCTTTTTGCGTGCCACACGACTCGCGCACCACCAGCTCGAAGGGAACCAGCAGATCGATCCCGGGCCGCGTCGGGTTCTCCATACGATCGAGCATGAGCTCGATGGCGGCTTCGCCGATTTGCTGGCAATTCTGGTGGATCGTGGTGAGCGGCACGGGAAGAAACTTCGCGTAGCTGACATCGTCGAATCCCACCAGGCGCATCTGCTCCGGGATACGCACACCCAGTCCGATTAAAGAGCGCATCAGCCGCGCTGCCGTAAGATCGTTGCCGCAAACGACTGCGTCAGGCTTTTCCCGGCGCACGATATGCTGCACAAACTCGGAATCTTCGGCGTCCCCAAAGAAAACGTTTCCTGAATACTTCGAGCCACACTCTCTTAGCGCGAAATAGTACCCGGAAATGCGCTCCACGATCGTCGTCGCGGAACGCTTCTTGGCCACGAACACAATGCGTCGAGCGCCCTGGTTCCAAAGATGTTCGGTCAACATGAAGCTGGCGCGATGATTGTCAATTCCTACCCGGTCGAGATTCGAGCGCAGCGGATAAGTCTTGTAGCAACGGTCCAGCAAAACGATGGGAATGTTCGCCTGGCGAAGCTCAGCCACGATGGTTTGGTTCTTCAGGTCTTTTTCGTCCGCATATTCGAGCGGAGCAAAGAAAACTCCAGAAACCTTTTGCGCAATAAACTGCCGGCAGAGTTCCGCCGCGGTTTCCTGCCGCCCGCTCTCATCCACAATGGCATGACCCCACACCAGAGAATGCGTTCTGGCCTGAGGAGAACGCATGATGCCCTGACAAATGGGTTCGAAAATTTCTGTGCTGCCTAACTCCGGAATGAGAAGCCCAAACTGGTGGCTGGCGTTCGTAGTGGGAAGATGGATGTAGGTTCCCGACCCGGCCCTGCGGACAATCAGGCCATCCATCTGCAAGGTCTGGAGAGCCTTCGCTACCGTAATGCGTGAAGCATGGAACTGCTCGCATAGCATGGCTTCGCTGGGTAGCTTATCGCCATGCTGGTATTGGTGTCCAAGAATGGCGGCCCGCAATTGCTCGCAAATCGTTCGATGAAGCGGTGATCGTAAAACCAGGGGCGCCGTACTGCGTGGCCCGGTTTTTTTCATTGCCCTTCTCCTACTCCACCCTGTTTGAAGGGCTCGCTCACCGCTTGACCACTTGCTGCCTTGGCGGCCCACTGGCCGCTATCGGGCCGTCGCAATCCAGACAGCATAAGGCTTTAACGTAACACTCTTCAGAGAAGTTGCGGAGTGGGAGGTCTTTTCTGTGGAAAGCAGGGTATCAGCCGATGTTCCGGAAACTCCTGCAGGGGCAAGGTCCAGCGATACATGCTGCGGGCGCCCCGACATGTTGATGGCAACCACAACCGGTTCGCTTCCGTTGACGCCCGTACGAACAAAGCTCAGCACATCAGGGTTGTCTTTCTGTACTATGACGAAGCCGCCATCGCGAAGCGAAGCGTTGTCGCGTCGTAGCGCAATGAGCCGCTTGTACCAGTTCAACAGCGATTCGGGATTCGCACTCTCCACCTCGACGTTGACCGTCTTATAATCCGGCGGAATGGGAAGCCAGGTGTGGGGATTGGTGGAGAATCCCGCCTGCGGTCCGGGAGTCCATTGCATCGGGGTGCGTTCCCCGTCACGGCCCTTTTCCTTCGGCCAGCCGGTGATCCCGATGGGATCCTTTACATCTTCGCGGCGCTTCGGAGGCGTGGTCGGCATGCCAATCTCTGCCCCGTAGTAGGTCATGGCCGTCGCCTTGGTCGTAAGCAAGATTGCGGCAATGCCTTTGGCAATTGCGACATTATGGACACCGTCACCGAATCGATCGATGGAGCGAACGTTGTCATGATTGTCGAAAACGAAGAGTGGTTGCGCTCCGCCCAACTCTGTCTCCGCCTCGCCTAGATACTTGCGAAAATGATCGGCCGTGTAGTGCGTGCCGGTCGCGAAGCCGAGCAGCAGATCCATGGGTAGCTGCAACTCGTCCTGCGCGGCGCCCCCATACCACTTCTGCAGTTCGGCTGTATTCGGTAAGTAGGTTTCGCCGATCAGCACACGGTCCCCGGGATAGCTCTTCACCATGGCCCGCATATGGCGGATGGTTTCGTGCACCCGGGGAAGATTGCTGGTATAGATGTCGTCCAGAACAGGGTCACCGTAAGCGTTAAGGCCGCCCTTTTCCGGCTCGTTACGTAGCTGGGGGTCCTCAAACAGGGTCGGGATGGCGTCCAGCCGGAACCCGGCGACTCCCCGGTCGAGCCAGAAGCGCATGGTGTCGAACATGGCCTTCTCAACCTCGGGGTTTGACCAGTTCAGGTCAGGTTGCTGGCGGTAGAACTTGTGATAGTAAAACTGTTTTCGTGCCGGCACCCACTCCCATGCCGAGCCACCGAACACCGATTCCCAGTTGTTGGGCGGCACCATGCCATCGTGTTCGAATCGTTTCTGAAACGCCGTCACCCCGGGTGAGCTGGCGGCCACCCCATCGTTCCAGTCGTACCAGTCCGCTTTGGGATTTGTCCGCGAACTTGCCGATTCGATAAACCACTTGTGCTTGTCGGATGTATGGTTCAAAACCATGTCGAGCACAATGCGGATATGGTGCTGGTTGGACGCGGCTTGAAGCTGGTCGAAATCTGCCAGGGTACCGTACGTCGGGTCTACCGTCTCGTAATCAGAGATGTCGTATCCGAAATCAATCTGGGGAGAGGGATACATGGGAGCGATCCAAATAGTGTCTACCCCGAGCTGCTGCAGGTAGTCCAAACGGCTGCGGATGCCATTCAGGTCGCCGAACCCGTCGCCGTTTGAGTCCTGAAAGCTGCGCGGATAGATCTCGTAGATCATCGCGTGCTTCCACCAGGTGGAGTCAGGTGCAGGCTGGGCGGTCACCGAACATGTTGAGATTGCTGCTCCGGCTATGCAGGCTGCTATTGCCGGCAGCCAACTTCTTGGAAACATTGTTTTTCTCCCACACACAGGCCGAAACCATAGCATGTAGTCATAACAGCTGTCTAAACCTGCTAAGGCGGCTTTGTGTTGGGTGAGACAACCGCAGGTCCCTCCACTGCGCTTCGCTCCGGTCGGGATGACAATTCGATTGTGGGGATGAGTATTTCCTGGTAACCCTTGCGGGCTAACAAAATTGTCATCCCGACCGGAGCGAAGCGCAGTGGAGGGACCTGCGGTTGCCTCGGTATCAGCAAGTTCGACCTGTTCAAAGCCGAGCGTTCTGAACGGATTTTTCCCTTAAAGTAACGCTAAAGCCTGCTCTTCCTCTAGTGTTTTGACGCCGGCATTGCCATTGTCTTTACTATCTTTCCCCCCTCTTGCACGACATACAACGCGTTCGCCGCCAGGTCCTTCAAGTGATCTCGAACTCCTGACGGCCAAATGATCTCGGCAGAAGCAACACGCGCTCTCTGCAAACCGAAATGCAGACGCAAATCGTTTTGCGAAAAATAGCTGCCTCCTGAACGCACTTCCTCCACTTGTTGCAGCGTCTTGCCTGGTAGATTCTCTGCGGTAACGATGATGCGTGCGCCAATCCCGGTGCGGTTGCTCTTAACCCCAACCAAACGAAGCTTGATCCAGTTGCGGTTGGCAGCCGGCCCGCTCGCGTCACAGCGTAGAAGCTGGGGCGGAGCGTTAACGCAATTCACTACCACGTCCACGTCCCCATCATTGTCATAGTCGCCAAACGCACAGCCGCGCGCGGGTACTGGTTCCATAATGCCCGGGCCCCCCAGCGCGCTTACGTCTTCGAATTGCCCATTGCGCAAGTTCCGGTATAGGTATTTGTGTTCGGCATAGGGCGCTTCGTTGCTCGAACCTTCTACCTCCGGATATACGTGTCCATTGCATACCAGGATGTCCAGCCATCCGTCGTTATCGGGATCGAAGAATCCCACGCCCCAGCCCAGATAGCGTGTGTTGATACCCAGGCCCGCCAGGTATGTCCGGTCTTCGAACTCTCCGTTGCCTGCGTTCATATAAAGCGAATCCGTGTCCCCGGCGAAGTTGGTTTTAACAATGTCCAGCTGCCCATCGCGGTTGAAGTCGCCGATACTGACTCCCATGCCGGCCTGCGGTTTTCCATCCGGTGAGAAGGCTACTCCGCTTTCGATTGCCTCATCCTTGAAGGTGCCATCACGCTGATTGCGGTAAAAGGTGGCTGCGGTCGAATCGTTGGCCACGTAGATGTCGGGCCACCCGTCGTTGTCAAGGTCGGCTACCGCAACGCTGAGACCGTAGGTGCCCACCGTATCCAGGATGCCTGCCTTGGCGCTCACATCGGTAAATGTGCCATCACCGTTGTTGCGATAGAGGATGTTCTTTCCACCCTCGAGGCCGGGCGGACCGCAGGCCACCTGGATGCCCTTGTACGAACACGCGGCAGCCTCCGGCAGTGGAGCTGTCTTGATGTCGAAATCAATATAGTTGGCGACAAACAAATCGAGATGGCCGTCGCGATCGTAATCGAGGAACGCGCAGCCGGAATTCCACCGCTTCGTCGACTGCAGCAGGCCCGCTTTGGCGGTAACATCGGTGAACGTGCCATCACCGTTATTCCGGTAGAGCACATTTTGCCCGTAGTAGCTGACGAAGAGATCGTTCCACCCATCGCCGTTGTAATCTCCGACACAACAACCCTGACCCCAACCCGTGCGCCCCAGGCCGCTCCGCTGGGTGACATCGGTGAAGGTGCCGTCGCGGTTGTTCTTGAAAAGCCGCGAAATCGGCTCCTGCCCTTTGGGGAAACCGTCGAGCCGTGTCCCATTCACCAGAAAGATATCTACCCAGTCATCCTGATCAAAGTCGAAGAAGGCGACCCCGCACCCCGTAGTCTCCAGCAGATACCGGTTCTTGTGCTCCCCTCCGTAGATCGTTTTGACGTTCAGTCCGCTCTTAGCCGCCACATTCACGTACTGATAGCCCAGCGGCGTGCCTGCGACTGGCGAAGGAGCCCCGGGAGGAGCGGGACGCGGAGGCGCATTGTAAGGCGTCCGGGAGCCGATCTGCGGAGGAGCAGCAAGAGCCAGCACGTCGTCAAGCGTGAGTACCAATGCCGTTCGCGATAAGGAAGTGAGGAAGTTTCTTCGAGACCAGGCCATCAAGTGTTCATGTCCAGTATAGGCCCGCACATGCGGCGCACCTTAGCTATCAAGGCGACCGGTCGCTGCGACACGTCCATACCATCGCGCCGAATCCTTGACTGTTCGGCGTTGGCTTCGGAAGTCAACATACGTGAGCCCATATCGTTGAGTGTAACCATCGGCCCATTCAAAGTTATCCAGCAACGTCCAGGCGTGGTACGAGCGGACCTTGGCTCCGTCGCGAATGGCTCTCCCCAATTCCGTAAGATAGCTGCGGAAGAACTCGATCCGCCGCGTGTCGGGAACCCGGTTGCCTTGCTCAGCGTAGGGGGCGTCAAGATAACTGCAGCCACTCTCGGTTATCTCGATGATGGGAGAATTGTATTCGCGGGAGATCTGAGTCACCAGATCGTAGATCCCACGCGGAAAGACCTCCAGTCCGGCGTCGGTAAGAGGCCCTTCGGTGGGCATTTCTGCATGGAACCGGGTGTAGCTGTCACGACTGCCGGCCCCTCCCCCATCCAGCTCAGTCTCTGTTCCAAACTGAGCTCCAGCGGATGAGCCCGCGCCCGTGTCGGAGACGATGCGCCGCGTGTAGTAGTGAAAACCGACCCAATCCAGCGGTGCTTTCATTATTTCTTCGTCACCCGGCTGGAACCCCATCGCCTGGTAGGGGATTTCCCCAACGAACGCTTTGGGATATTCGCCAGTCATGGCTGCGTTGAGAAAGAAGATGTTGTTCATTGCGTGATAGCGGGCGGTGGCGGCGCGGTCGTGCTCGCTATTGGTTTTAGGATAGGCCGGCGCCATCCCATAGGCGCTGCCCACGGTTGCTTGCGAAGAAGCGGCTTTGAGCGCGCGCAGTCCCTGCGATTGAGCCAAGCTGAGGGTATGAGCTGCACGCAGAAAAAGTTTGTAGTCCGACTTGCAGGGTGGAAACACACCCGCTCCATAGCCTAGATACGCCACGGTCCAGGGCATGTTGAACGGAGCCCAGATGGTGACACGGTCGCCCAACTGTTTGCCCAGAATTCCGGCGTAATCTGCGTAATAGCTCGCCAGATCGCGGTTGGGCCAACCACCCTTGTCCTCGAGTGCCTGGGGAAGATCCCAATGATAAAGCGTGCAAAAAGGACGAATGCCCGCAGCCAAAATCGTATCGATAAGCCTGGAATAGTGATCGATCCCTTTCTGGTTTGCCGGTCCGGTTCCATCCGCCTGGATTCGTGGCCACGAAACCGAAAAACGATAGCTCTTGAGATTCATTTGTTTCACGATCGCCAGGTCGTCCTGGAAGCGATGGTAGTGATCACAGGCGACGTCAGCCGTGGCCGCACCTCGAATTTTCCCAGCAGTATGGCAAAAGCGATCCCAGTTCGACTCACCTTTTCCATCCTCATTCCAGGCGCCTTCTACCTGAAAGGCGGATGTAGCAGTGCCCCAGAGAAAATCTTTTGGAAAATCGGGGATGGAGCCTGGATCAGCCCAGAGCCGGCCGGGAAGAGCAGCCGATCCGGCGGCGGCGAGAGCGTAGCTAACGAATTTCCGTCGATCCATGGCGGGCATGGGCACAACGTAACCAGATTCACTGCGGTTAGCAAGCAAGCGTTTTGAGGAATTTGCTTCCGTGGTACCTCATGGGTGAGGGTTTGCGGTCGCACCCTGGCGCTCAAGATCCAGGGCGCGCTGGCGCTCGACCGCGGCGTCGGCGGATTTTCCCTGGCGGGTGTAAGCCGTGGCGAGCAGGTTATGTGGCTCGATCAGCTTGGGGTCAGCCTGCACCGCGGTGTTCAGTTGCAGGATGGCGTCGTCCAGCTTGTTTTGCTCGAGCAGGACGCGGCCGCTATTGAGCGCGAAGCTGGCACGCTGCCGGCTGTTGGCGTCCCGGCTGAGGTCAGCAGCAATCTTGCGCTCGGAGGCTGCGGCCTCTTTGTTGCCTGCCTGGGATTCCAGTGCGGCCAGTTGCACATGCAGGCTGGGCTGGTTTGGCTCGAGAGCAATGGCGCGCTGCAGTGCTTCTCTGGCGCCTTTTGGATCTCCGGAGTCCTTGAGCACGCTGCCCAGCAGCGCCCAGGCGTCACCGTTGGCGGGCTGGAGAGCTGTGGCTCGCTGAAGTTGGGCAGCGGCCTCCGGAAATCGCCCTTGCTGCATATAGATGACGCCCAGGGTATAGGCCGGGTCAGGGAGCGTTGGGTCGAGTTGGGCGGAGCGTTCGAATTCTGGAATCGCGGCTGGAAGATCGTCTTTGAGCTTAAGACCCAGGCCCAGGTCGTAGTGGAGGTGTGCGTTTTCCGGCTCCAGGGCAAGGCCCATCTTGAACTGTTCGATAGCGTGCACCAGGTCGGCCTGCTGCAGATACGCGACGCCGAAGTCTTCGCGGAGGATGGCGCTGTCGGGCCCAGCTTTCAGCGCCCGGTTGTAGAGCGGGAGAGCGCCGGTCGCGTCGCCGGTCTGGACGTGAGCCAAGGCATCATTGATGAGCGCGGAGCTGTTGGCGACGGAGGCATCGGTGAGTGCAAGCTCGAACAGCGGCAGTGCGGACTTGGGATCTCCGCTTGCCTGCAGGCCCAGGGCGAGAGAATAAATGGGAGCGGGCGGCGTGGTCGAGGTCCGGAGGTCCGCGGCGCGACGCAGATGGGTGAGTGCCTCCGGGTCATTATGTACAGCGGATTGGGCAAGGCCGAGCTGCAGTTCGACGTCAAAGCTGTTGGGAGTGGAAGTTGCGGCGGCCTCAAGGGGGGCAAGAGCCTCCTGTGGCTGACCGCCGGCAAGCAAGGCTGCGCCGAGATGATATTGCGCACGGGCGAAGGTCGGATCGTCGGCGATTGCGTGGCGGAAGAAAGGCAATGCCTGGTCGAGTTGACCGCCCTGGGCGAGCAAAGTGCCGAGAGCGTCGTTTAGCTGGGGGGAATTGGGCGCCGTGGTGAGCGCGTTCCGCAGCGTGTTCTCCGCTAAGGTAAGGTCGCCGGTTCCCGTGAGCGCCTTGGCATAGGCGAGCGATTCGTCTTCTGACAAGACCGGCGGCGGCGAGTTCGCGAGGGCAGCGCGAAAGAGGGGCACCGCGCCATCAAATCCGCCGTTCTCAACCTCCGCCCGGGCGAGGTTGAGGTCGATCGAGACGTCTGCGGGATCAAGCGCGTGGGCATGGGTCAGTTCTTGAAGGGCAGCTGCTGTTTGATTTTGCGAGAGCAGGACAGAGCCCAGCGCGGCGTGAGTCGCAGACACATTGGGCGCCAGCTTGACCGCCCGCTGGAAGGCAAGCCTGGCCTGATCCAGGTTACCTGAGTCGGCAGCGGCGATTCCGGCGGCCATTGCAGATCTCGCCTGGTCCAGATCTGGAGAAGCTTTTTGGGCGCTGAGACTTCGGCACCGGCCGGTCGCCATGATTGCCAGGAACACGCACAGCACATGGGAGCGACCGTGGGGTGAGATCGAAATCATAGATACGCGAATGTCTTCCATTAGAAGTCTAAAGGGGAAGTTCTCCTCACTGCTGGTCCTCGGGCGCATGCCCACAACAACAGAAGGAAGGATTGACCTCCGGGAGGGCTGGCGAATGCGTTTTCCAGTTTGGAACCTGGAGCCCAGGGGCTGTAAATACGTGCCAATACAGCCTTTGCCGTAGTCAACCGCGTGTCTTCCCATGATCCAGCCATAAAAAGGCCTTGACAGTCGTTCATCGGCTCCGATACTTTCCAGCCGACGAAAAAATGCGCCTGCAGCTGCTCTGTATTGCAGGCAAAGCATGTTCGCTGTTCAAACAAAGCTGTTATGTCAAATAAAAAGCAATGGCGTCAACTTTTGGAGGTACGTGATGAATCGGATCAGAGGGGCTTGCCTTGCCGTACTAGCCACCATAGCGTTTTTACCCTGTAACGCATTCGGCCAGGCTGTCTACGGAGCTATCTACGGAACAGTCACAGACGCCACCGGTGCGTTGATCCCAAATGCGCCCGTTGTGGTCACAGACACCTCCAAGGGAACTACGGTTACCGTAAACGCCAACGAGAGTGGCGAGTTCCGGGTCGACCACCTTATTCCCGACGCGTACTCCTTATCGGTCGACCAGCCAGGCTTTAAGAAATACGAGCAAAATAATATCCAGGTGAATGCCGATAGCTCGGATAATGTCGCAGTTGTCCTTTCCGTTGGCACCGCCGGCGAAGTAGTCACGGTCAATGCGGATACGGTCCCACAGCTCAAGACCGACCGTGCTGATGTGGCCGTCACTTACTCGGCGCAGGAACTTGAGACATTACCCATCCCCGACCACAACTTCACCAACTTGCAGCTATTGCTGCCGGGTGCGGTGCAGCTTGGTTGGGCCCATGCGGCCTCGGAAAATCCGCAAGGTTCCAAGCAGATTCAGATTGATGGTCAAGCCTTCGGCGGCGTGAACTATACCTTGGACGGCACCGACAATCAGGATGCCATTCTCGGCATCATCGTCATTAATCCCAACTACGAGTCCATGTCTGAGGCCAAGATCGCCACCCAGAATTTCGACGCGGAGTTCGGCAAGGCCGTCGCCTCGGTGCAAACCGTTCAGACCAAATCAGGCACCAATGAGTTCCACGGAACTCTCTTCGACAACCGTGAAAGCAATGCCAACCTGGCGCGTGACCCGTTTACAGTAAGCAAAGCTGCCGGTTACCCGGGCGGACTCAAGAACCAATTTGGCGGTTCAGTCGGCGGCCCAATCCTCAAGGACAAAGCATTCTTCTTCGGCGATTACCAGGGTGTGCGCCAGAAGGTGGGGTCTTCCGGACTCGGTACCGTCCCATCGCTGCTGGCTTTGCAGAGTTGTACTGGCGCCACCACGGCGTCGAATGGATTGCCTGGCTGCGACTTCAGCCAATACCTGACCGTTCCAGGCCACCAGCTTTATAACAACTCGGTCCCGGTCGACCCCGTAACGGGCTTACCCCCCATGTACCCGAACAACATCATTCCCCTGAGTCAGCTTTCGCCTCAAGCCTTAAACCTGTTCAAGCTGTTGTTGGCCAACGGAAAAGTGCCCAACACCTTCACCACCGACAACGGTCTCACCAGCAACTACGCGGGCACCGGAACCGGAATTTTCAACAGCAATCAGTGGGACGTTCGCGGCGACACAACGATATACTCGAAGGCACACGCGTTTGTCCGCTTCAGCCGCTTTACTGACACTCTGAGCGGTGCCAGCCTGTTTGGTCCCGCGGGCGGTCCTGGTCTGGGCATTGCCGGGTACGGTGGCGTGTCAGAAGGAGCCAACGACAGCGCCGCTGCGGGCGTAGACGTTGCCATTAACTCCAACCTCGTTACCGACGTTCGTCTGGGATACTTCCGTTACAACATCCTCACCCACAAAAACGATCCCGGGAATACAAACTTGCCGTTCCTCGGAGAGAACATAAGCGGCACAGCGCCGAACCAGGTAGTTACTACAGACTATGGAACGCCGAATATCAACATCGCCGACGTCACCAGAACTACTCCGAGTGATACCGGGACTGTTCAGAACAGCGGTCCCCAGTTCGGCTCCGGCCTGAATATGAATCATTGCAACTGCCCGCTCATTGAAAAGGAAGACCAGTTCCAGCTGGTCAATAACTGGACTAAGACGATTCGCAATCACGCGGTAAAGTTCGGTGTCGATCTTCGCTATGCGCGCAATCTGCGCGTACCGAGCGACAGCGATCGTACCGGTGTAAATAATTTTGCTAACGGGCCCACCTCCAACGGCACCAGCGGCGGACTGGGTTTTGCCAGCTTCATCCTGGGCGACGTGTTCAGCTTCCAGCGTTACGCCAGCACTTCGACCAACGCCAAGGAATTTCAGCCGCGTGACTACTTCTACGTGCAGGATACCTGGCGTTATTCGCCGAAACTGACGTTAAACCTCGGCGTACGATACGAGTACTATGCTCCGGAACGGGTGAACGGCAAAGGTAACGGTGCCCTGCTGAATCTTCAGACGGGCTTCATCAACGTTGCTGGGGAAGGCCCAGTCGGGCTTAACATGAACGTCAAGGCTGCCGCAAACGCCTGGAACCCGCGCATAGGTGTCGCTTATCAAATGACGCCTAAGACCGTCATTCGCGCCGGTTACGGACGCAGCTTTGATTTGGGCGTCTTCGGCTCTACCTTCGGCCACGTGGTCACCCAAAACATACCTGTACTGGCTAACCAGTCCCTGAGCGGGACCAATGGCCCCACCAGCTATGCCTTCAATTTGTCCGATCCTACGAATGCAACTGTTCCGGGCTTAGGCAAAATCGCGACCAGCCCACTGTCGAACTACACGCCCCCCGCTACTAACTCTGCCGGCCAGATCCCGATTACTGAGATCCTCCCGGGGACTGGCGGCGCCTCCATCGGCTCGTCCGTGAGCGTGAAAGCGCGCCCGTTCACCGAACGGCTGCCCACCCTGGACGCCTGGAACGCGGCGGTCCAACACTCGCTGAGCCCGACCATCTCAGTGGAAGTATCCTACGTTGGCAACAAGGGAACACATACACTGAGCGATGGCGACGGTAATAACACCAACCCCAATGAGGCAGCAATCTTTCTGCCTGGTTCCTTCACCCAGAATGGGGTGGCGCTGCACTACGATCCGACTGTTAAAACCGGAGTTTCTGCCAACGGCGGCACTTCGAACCAAACGCAGCTGCAGCGTTACACCAACGGCACACTTGCCGCCTGCGCTGGAGGCCCTTGCGGCTGGACCCAGGGCATCAGCTACTACGGAGACGACCAGGACACCCACTACAACGCCCTGCAGACCAAATTTACCAAGACGTTCACGCAGGGTCTCAGCCTCAACCTGAATTACGCGTACCAGCGAGGGACAGACACCGCAAGCAGTTTCTCCACGTGGAACAAGCCGGCCGTTATCGGTCCCGATCAAGCCATCCGCCGCAGTGCGTTCACGTCCTACGCCTTGTGGCAGTCTGCCCTTCGGCCGAAATCAGATGTTCGCCAGCAACGTCAACTCGTGGGCGAATGGCATAATCGGTGGTTGGGAGCTTAGTCCGACTTTCATCTGGCAAAGTGGGCTGCCCTTCTCCCTCAGCTATTCCGATTGCGGCGCTTCCATACCGGGTGACGCACCTTGCCAGCCGAACGGAAACGTGAAAAACATAACCTATCAGTTGCAAGGGACACCGGGAGTGGGTAAGGGCGTCCACCTGTTTTCGCCCGTCATAGGGGCGGCAGACCTGACCGCTGGAAATAACCTTTGCAACTCAGCTAGTGTCACCGGCGGATTCACTTGCCCTGGCCTGGATCAGATCGGGAACATCAGGCGCAATACAGCCTTTGGTTCGAACTTCATAAACAGCGATATATCCCTCATGAAGAACGTTTCCATCTATGAGCGGGTGACGGCGCAGTTCCGCTTTGATGCCTTCAACGCGATTAACCATATCAATTTTGCTACTCCGAATGGCGCTATTGATCAGACCAGCTCAGGCGCGATCACCAGCGGTCCCTACCCGACTGGTACCGGCGGAACCACCAACCCACGTCAACTGCAGTTCACGCTTCATCTGCAGTTCTAACAAGCGATTCTCCAAAGATGGGAAGGGCTTCGGCCCTTCCCATTCTTTTTGCTTTCACATCGCGCGCGAATAATGAGTCCGGATGCCTGATCCTGCGCGTCATTCTGCCAAGGGTAGTGAATGAGTTCACGTCAACCATTTGATCTTGTAGCTGCCGCACGCCGCTCGATGACGGAGCGCGGGTTCGCGCCGGACTATCCACCGCAGGTTCTTGAGGAACTTGCAACTCTCCAGGCGAATCCGCCTAAGACAGATCCCACAGGTGAAGATCTGCAACCTCTGCTTTGGTCTTCGATCGATAACGACACCTCGCGGGATCTGGATCAGATCGAATATTCCGAGGTCCTTCCGGATGGACGTACTCGCGTGCTGATTGCCATTGCTGATGTTGATCGGTATGTACCCAAAGGCTCGGCGATCGATCAGTATGCGGCTCAGGAAACGGTCACCATTTACACCGGTGTGAAGAACTTCTCCATGCTTCCCGAGGCACTCTCAACCGGGCTCACCTCTCTGCTTGAGGGTGAGGTTCGCGCCTGCATGGTGACCGAGTTTGTGCTGGATGCCGGCGAGTGCGCGACCGCGAGTTGCGTCTCTTCGAGCCGCATCTACCCGGCGGCCGTTCGTAATAAGGCTCAACTGGCGTACCCGAGCGTCGGAACATGGCTGGGAGGTAAAGCGGGGGCGCCGCCCAAGGTTGCCGCCTCTGCTGAATTGCAGGCGCAATTGAAGATGCAAAGCGGGATTGCTCAACGGCTACGCGCGGAACGATACAGGCAAGGGGCTCTCGAATTAGAAAGCATTGAAACTCAGGCAGTCGTACAAGCAGACGGAATCCAGCTGCAGGCGCAAACCCAGAACCTGGCTACCCAGTTGATTGAAGATTTGATGATCGCGGCAAATGGCGTCGTCGCACGAACTTTGCGCGAGAATAAGATTGCCTCCATCCGCCGGATTGTGAGAACCCCTAAACGTTGGGACCGGATCGTCGAACTGGCAGCAGGCCTAGGAACCTCTTTGCCGGTTGTTCCGGATTCGAAGGCACTGAACGATTTTCTCCTCCAGCGCAAGCAACAGGACCCGGACCATTTTCCCGATCTTTCGCTGGCCGTGGTGAAGTTGATGGGCCCGGGAGAATACGTAGTCGAGCGGCCAGGAGACCCACCCCAAGGCCACTTCGGCCTGGCCGTAGAGGACTACACCCACTCGACCGCCCCCAATCGCCGTTATGCGGATCTCATCACGCAAAGACTTTTGAAGGCAATGGTGGCCGGCAAGCCTTCGCCGTATTCCGAGGACGAACTTTCAGCCATCGCCGCCAACTGCACTGCAAAATCTTCGGCGGAGCGCAAGCTGGAGCGTGAGATGCAGAAGCGGATCGCGGCTGTGGCGTTGGCCAATCGTATTGGTGACAAGTTCCACGCCATTGTGACTGGGGTGAACGAACATGGAACCTTCGTGCGCACCCTAGCTCCCCATGTGGACGGCATGCTGGTACAAGGTGAGCATGGCTTAGACGTTGGCGATGCACTGGATGTGAAACTGGTCCGGACCGACCCCGGCCGGGGCTTCATTGATTTTGCGGCGGCCGGATGAGGAGAAACACGCAAGCCGTGGCGACGAGCGGCATAAGACCCGCAGCCAGGAAAGCAGGCGTGTAGGAGAACCGGTCGACCATAATCCCCACGGCAAAAGTGAAGACCACACTTACCAGGCCCGCGGCGAGTCCGCTGAGTCCAGTCACCGTGGCCACGACGTCATGCGCCAACAAATCTGAAGGAAACGTTAAGCCCATCGTAGACCAGGCGGCATATCCCCAGAGTGCAACGCAAATCAGCGCCAGCGCCACGCCGGCGCTATGAACATGCGCTGCCGGAATTCCGGCGAGGATAGGCAGGCAGCTAATGGCGCAGACCCAAAGGCGCGCGCGCACTACTGGCACGCCCCGGCGAATACAATACCCCGAGATCAGGCCACCGGTGAAGTTACCAATATCGGCGGCAACGAAGGGCATCCAGGCAAACAGCGCAATGCGTTTGAGACTGAAACCGCGCGCGTCGCTTAAATATTGTGGCAGCCAAAAGACATAGAACCACCAGATCGGATCGGTCAATGCCCGGCCGAGAACGATGCCCCAGACATTTCGATTCCTGAGCAGCTCGAGATAGCGTCGCATTCCTTGCTGTGCCGAGGTGCGAGGCGTGTCCTGGCCGGCGCGGATGATTGCCGTCTCCTCCGCGGTCACGCGCGGATGGCGGTCCAGCGGATGGTAGACGCGCAGCCATATTGCCAGCCATACAAAGCCAAGCAGTCCGGAGAAAACAAAGGACCAACGCCAGCCAAACTCGATGGCGATCCAGGGAATCACGAAAGCGGCCAAAGCGCCTCCGACGCTCGACCCGCTATCGAAGATGGCCACAGCCACGCTGCGCTCCTGGCTGGGAAACCACTCAGCCACTGTCTTGCTGGCTGCCGGCCAATTGAAACCCTCACCAATGCCGAGCAGAAAGCGGAAGGACGCAAACCCAAAGACTGTGCCGGCAAAGCCGGTAAGAATATTGACGACGGACCAGAAAATAACGGCCAGGGCCAGGCCAAGTCGAGTTCCAACGGCATCGAGGAATATGCCTCCAAGAAGCCATGTGACCGCATACGAGAATTGAAACGCGCCGACGATCTTGGCCAGGTCGGTGTGACTCAGGTGATACTGCGCCGCAATCATCGGCGACAGAACAGAAAAGGTCTGGCGGCTGATGTAATTTGTGACCGTCGAGAAAAACAGCGTCCAGACAATCCACCAACGCACCTGGCCAGACCGCTTCATCGTCCATGAATGGTAAGGGCTAAACGCTTCATCCTGTCCAAAATAAAGCAGCAACCCAACCAACACTCGTCCGTGCGAACTTGGTTGTGTATCAGGCACCACTCTAGTTGCGCCGTAACGTGATTGAAATGTTCACCTGGCTTTGAAGCCCTGGGTCGATGCTGCAACGAAGCAGTCCCGAAGGGACGGTACAGTCTGTAGCCCGGCACGTCAGTGCCGGGTAGGCTAAGGTTTATGAGGCGAGTCCCGTAGGGACGGCACAGCCCGGATGAGGCCGTGCCCTGCATACTGCGCCTATCGCGCCCATTTTCTGGCTTGCTGCCGCCCGCTTTCAATATTGGGCAGACGCTTTTTGCGCTTTTTGAGCTTTTTTCGCACTTTTTTGCGCGCTCTGACAATCGTCTTCTGTGCCTGGCAGGACACTTAGGGCGCACTCTTTCCCCCGGAATCCGATCCCATTCCTTAAGCACCACACGCTGTTTACGCAAGACCTCTTTCGATCCCGATGACAACCGAGGAAGGAACGAACGGCACCCTAACCACCCATATCGCGTATATTGTCTGGACGACTTCGACGAACACGCGCCGGGCAAAACCACTGGTTTGACACGACGACGCTGCTCGCTTAGCGTTTCTTAGACATGAAAAATCTAGAGGGCCGAACGGCTCTGGTTACGGGCGCTTCGCGGGGTCTTGGCGCGGCGATTGCGTTGGAACTTGGCGCCAGGGGCGCCAAGGTTGCCGTCAATTATTTTGCCAAGCGTGATCGCGCCGAGCAGGTCTGCGCGCAGATCAAGCAGCAGGGCGGGGAAGCGGCTGCTTTTTACGCGGATGTGCGCCAGGAAGCAGATGTCGTGAAAATGATCCAGTCGATCAACCAGACGTTTCAGCACATCGACATCGCGGTCATGAATGCTACCGGTCCGCAACCGTTTCTAACCATTGAAGAGCAAACCTGGGAACGATACCTGGACCAGCTGGAGTTTTTTGTAAAGTCGCCGCTGCTCATAATGAAGCAAGTGGTGGCCGGCATGAAGAGCCGCGGCTTTGGCAGAATCATTCAAATCGGGAGCGAAGTGTTCGAGATCGGCAATCCCATGTTTGCCAATTATGTAGCGGCCAAAGGCGCGCAGTTGGGGCAGACGCGATCCTGGGCCCGCGAACTCGCCCCAACCGGCATTACCGTGAACCTGATCGCTCCAGGCTGGATCCCCACCGAGCGCCACCTGCACTCAACCGAGGCTGAGATGCATTCCTACACAGAAAGAGTGCCCATGAAGCACATGGGAACGCCCGAAGATGTGGCGAACACAGTGGCCTTTCTCGCCGGTGAGTCGGGGAGATTCATCACCGGGCAGAAGATCTCAGTCAACGGCGGCAACACTCTCGAGTGATTTCAACTGAGTGATTTTAATGCCGGGCTAACCATCAACCGAGCCTCGGTCGCCGCCTGCACCTCGGCAACGGAAACTCCAGGGGCGATTTCTTCCAGTACCAGACCCTCAGGGGTTACGTTGATCCACGCCAACTCGGTCGCGATGGAATCGACTACCCCCACCCCGGTCAGCGGCAATCGGCAGACGTTGAGGATTTTCGGGCGGCCGTCGCGCGTCGTGTGCTCCATGGCAACGATGACGCGCTGGGCACTGGCTACCAGGTCCATTGCCCCGCCCATCCCTTTGACCATCTTGCCGGGGATGATCCAGTTAGCCAGGCTTCCTTTGGCGTCGACCTCCATCGCTCCCAGAATGCTCAGATTGATGTGTCCTCCGCGGATCATGGCGAAGGAATCGGCACTGGAAAAGAAGGACGTCCCGGGCAGGATGGAGACCGTCTCCTTGCCGGCGTTGATCAGGTCGGGGTCCAGCTCTTCCTCGAGAGGATAGGGCCCAATCCCAAGCATGCCGTTTTCTGATTGCAGCACTACTTCGATACCAGGTGGAACATGGTTGGCGACCAGTGTTGGCATACCAATGCCCAGGTTGACGTAAAAGCCGTCTCGCAGCTCCCGGGCCACGCGTTTCACAATGCGGTTGCGCTTCTCAATCTCCTGCATCGGGTTTCCTCACCGTCCGGCGCTCGATGCGCTTCTCGCACGAGGTGCACTTGAAGATGCGTTTGACATAAATCCCCGGGGTCATGATCGCGTCGGGGTCGAGTTCGCCGGGCTCTACCAGCTCCTCTACTTCGGCGATGGTGATGCGCGCAGCGGTGGCCATCATGGGGTTGAAGTTGCGTGCGGTCCGGCGATAAATCAGGTTGCCCTGGCGGTCGCCTTTCCAGGCCTTCACCAGCGCGAAATCTGCTTTGAGCGCTGTCTCGAGCAAATAGTCACGTCCATCGAACCTGCGCTGTTCTTTGCCCTCAGCGACCAGGGTGCCCACGCCGGTGGGGGTGAAAAAGGCGGGGATGCCGGCTCCGCCGGCGCGAATCCGCTCCGCCAGCGTGCCCTGTGGAACGAGCGAGACTTTGAGGTTGCCGGCAATGACCAATTTCTCCAGTAGCGCGTTTTCGCCCACGTAGCTGCCGATGTGGGAAGCGATCATGCCCGCTTCCAGCATCAGCCCGAGGCCAAACCCGTCTACGCCCATGTTGTTTGAGATGGTGTGCAGACCCGTCACCCCGCGCCGCACCAGGGCGCTAATCGAGTTCTCGGGAATGCCGCAGAGGCCGAACCCACCCAGCATCACGGTCGCGCCCGGCGGGATATCGGCGACCGCGTCGTCCGGGCTCAAAAAGACTTTATTCATAGCAAGCCGAGTCTACCCATTTAGGATCTAGTTTGAGAAGGGAACAACGTGGGCACTGAAAGCTTCCGCTCCGCCGTTCAGCAGGAGCATCCATTGCAAGTGATTGGCGCCATCAACGCCTACACGGCACGCATGGCGCAGGCTACCGGTTTTCGCGCACTTTACGTGTCCGGCGGCGGGGTTGCGGCCAACTCGCTGGGCATGCCCGACCTGGGGATCAGCACCATGGAAGATGTGCTGGTCGATGTTCGCCGCATTACCGAGGTGACGAACCTGCCCCTGCTGGTGGATATCGATACCGGGTGGGGCGGCGCCTTCAACATTGCCCGCACCATCCGCTCCATGCAGCGCGCCGGAGCCGCGGCGGTGCACATGGAAGACCAGGTGGGGAGCAAGCGTTGCGGCCATCGGCCGGGGAAGGAACTCGTTCCTGCGGCGGAGATGGTCGACCGCATCAAGGCCGCAGTGGACGCCCGCACGGAGAAGGAATTCGTCATCATGGCGCGTACCGACGCTCTGGCGGGCGAGGGTATCGAAGCCGCTCTCGATCGCGTTGCCGCCTACGTTGCGGCCGGCGCGGACATGATCTTTGCCGAGGCGGTGACCGAGCTAGCCATGTACCCGCGATTCAAACGGGCGGCCGGCGTGCCCATCCTGGCGAACATTACGGAATTTGGCCAGACCCCCCTCTACACGGCGAAGGAGCTGGGCGCGGCCGGGGTGGACATTGTGCTCTACTGTTGCGCCGCCTACCGCGCTATGAACGCCGCGGCCCTCAAGGTGTACCATGCCATCCGTAACGAAGGTACGCAGAGCAGCGTGCTCAACCTGATGCAGACCCGCGCCGAACTTTACGAGTTCCTCGGCTATCAGGCCTATGAGCAAAAGCTCGACGAGCTATTCGCGGCCGCTAAGCGTACCTAACTTTGGGAGATATCATGGCCACCACAACGGATCCGCAGCCAGCCGCATTCAAACCCAAAAAATCTGTTGCCCTCTCTGGAACGCCCGCCGGCAATACCGCCCTTTCTACCGTGGGCCGGACCGGTAACGACCTGCACTATCGCGGCTACGACATTGCCGATCTGGCTGCTCACTGCGAGTTTGAAGAGGTCGCCTACTTATTGTTACGAGGTAAGCTGCCCAACGCCACCGAACTTGCTGCCTACAAGCAGAAGTTGACTCGTCTGCGCGGTTTGCCCGCCAACGTGTACGAGGTACTGGAGCAGTTGCCTGCGGCGACCCACCCCATGGACGTGCTGCGCACCGGCGTCTCTGCGCTGGGCTGTGTGTTGCCGGAAAAAGATGACCATAGCCCGGCGGGAGCGATCGAGTGCGCCGACGTGCTGCTGGCAACCATCGGTTCGATGCTGCTTTACTGGCACCACTACAGCCGCAACGGGCAAAGCATCGATGTGGACTCGGGAGAGGACACGCTGGCCGGGCACTTTCTTGCGCTGCTCCACGGAGAGCCGCCCAGCAAGGAATGGGTTCGTGCCATGCAGGTGTCTCTGGTCCTTTATGCCGAGCATGAGTTTAACGCCTCGACCTTCACCGCGCGGGTGATCGCCGGCACGGGCTCGGACATTTATTCCTGCATTACCGGGGCGATCGGAGCACTGCGCGGGCCGAAGCACGGCGGCGCCAATGAAGTGGCGCTCGAGATTCAGCAGCGCTATCCCTCGCCCGATGCGGCGGAACGGGATATTCGCGCGCGCCTGGAAAAGAAAGAGGTAGTGATCGGCTTCGGTCATCCCGTTTATACCGTCAGCGATCCGCGCAATGCCATCATCAAGAAAGTCTCCCACGATCTGGCGGAAGCGAGCGGGGACTTCGCCATGTATCGCATTGCCGAGCGGCTCGAAGCGGTCATGTGGGAGGCCAAGCGGATGTTCCCCAATCTCGACTGGTTCAGTGCCGTCTCCTATTCCTTGATGGGAATTCCTACCGCGATGTTTACCCCGCTCTTCGTTCTGGCCCGCACTTCCGGCTGGAGCGCTCACATCCTCGAGCAGCGCGCCGATGGCAAGATCATCCGCCCCTCGGCCAACTACACCGGGCCTGAAGACCTTGCCTTTGTACCCCTTGCCGAGAGAACCTAAGCCGCATGTCCATTCATACAAGTGGGGAACGCCCACCCTTTGACCAGGTTCTGATCGACATTGCCGATTACGTCTACAGCTACACCATCGAGAGCGAACTGGCCTACATCACCGCGCGCAATTGCCTCATTGACACGCTTGGTTGCGGGCTGGAGGCGCTCGAGTATCCTGCCTGCACCAAGCTGCTGGGCCCCATCGTTCCCGGAACGATTGTTCCTAACGGCGCCAGGGTGCCGGGGACGGCGTTTCAACTAGACCCGGTTCAGGCTGCGTTCAACATCGGAGCCATGATTCGCTGGCTCGACTTCAACGACACCTGGCTTGCCGCCGAGTGGGGCCACCCGTCTGATAACCTGGGCGGCGTTCTTGCCGTTGCCGATTGGCTGTCCCGCTCCAAGCCACAAGCGCCGCTCACCATGCGGCAGGTGTTGACAGCGATGATCAAGGCACACGAGATTCAGGGCTGCCTGGCGCTTGAGAACTCCTTTAATCGGGTTGGCCTCGACCACGTCGTGCTGGTGAAGGTAGCATCCACGGCAGTCGTCGCGCAGATGCTTGGCCTGACCCGCGATCAGATCCTGGATGCGCTCTCGCTGGCCTGGGTAGACGGGCAAAGTCTGCGGACCTATCGCCACGCGCCCAACACAGGCTCGCGCAAGAGCTGGGCAGCCGGCGATGCTACCAGCCGCGCCGTTCGTCTCGCGCTCATGGTCCAGGCTGGTGAGATGGGTTATCCCTCTGTGCTGAGCGCTAAGGTGTGGGGATTTTACGACGTTCTCTTTCGAGGGCGGCCATTTAGTTTTCAGCGCCCGTATGGCTCGTATGTGATGGAGAACGTTTTGTTCAAGATCAGCTACCCGGCGGAGTTCCACGCGCAGACCGCGGTCGAAGCCGCGATGACACTGCGCGCCAGGCTGCTTGCTGCGGGTAAGTCGCCGGAAGAAATCAGCTCCATCCAACTGCGCACCCACGAATCTTGTCTCCGCATTATCGATAAGAAGGGACCGCTCAATAATCCTGCCGACCGCGACCACTGCGTTCAGTACATGGTTGCCGTCCCATTGCTGTTTGGCCATCTGACCGCTTCTGATTACGAAGACTCCTTTGCTGTTGACCCGCGCATTGACCAGTTGCGGGAAAAGATGGGTTGCGGCGAAGAGCCGGCCTTCACCGCCGACTACCATGATCCGGAGAAACGTTCGATCGCCAATTCACTCACCATTTCTTTCCCTGATGGCAACAGTTTTACCGAGACCGTCGAGTATCCACTGGGCCATCGAAGGCGCAGAAGCGAGGGCATCCCACTCTTGGAAGCGAAATTTCGCACCAACCTGGCACGCCGGTTTACGCCGCAGAAGCAGCAGGCCATCCTCGATGTCTCGCTCAACCAGCAGCAGCTTGAATGCATGCCAGTACACGAGTATGTGGATCTGTACGTATAAGGAAAACGCGAATGAATTTGCTCAAAGCTTTGCTGCTCGGGTTGTTGACTTCGGTGGCCCAGGCTCAGGTCGCAAAACAGTATCAACCGACTCTTGAGTCGCTCAACCAGCACCCTCTGCCGCAATGGTATGCCGACGCCAAGCTGGGAATTTTTGTCCATTGGGGTTTGTATTCGGTTCCTGGGTGGGCTCCGTTGTCGCACCCGGAACATGACTTCCGCAACATCGACTACATCAAGAACAACCCGTATGCCGAATGGTACTTGAATGTGTTGCGTATCGACGGTTCGCCCACCCAGGCTTACCATCGCGAGCACTACGGCGCCAACTATGACTATTACAATTTTGCTTCGGTGTTCGACCAGGAGAGCATGAAGTGGAAGCCTGAACAATGGGCCAGCATCTTTCACGACGCAGGCGCCAGGTATGTGGTGCTGACGACCAAGCATCATGAAGGGTTTACTTTGTGGCCAAGCTCTACACCGAATCCGACCTTACCCAAGGATCGTCAGCACGCGACGCGCGACATCGTAGGCGAGCTTACGAAGGCGGTTCGCGGGCAAGGCATGCGTATGGGGCTCTACTACTCAGGCGGATACGATTGGACCTTTGTCCCTGGGCCCATACGCGTGCCTGCCGACTACCAGTCAGTGAAGCCGCAGAGCGTAGCTTATGGCAAATATGCCGATGCACAAATCCGCGAGCTGATCGCGCGCTATCACCCAGCGGTTTTGTGGAACGATATTGATTGGCCAAAGTCCGGCGACGCGCTCGGCATCATGGCCGACTATTACAACACCGTGCCGGATGGGGTCATTGACGACCGTTTCGGGGTGAAGCATTCCGACTTCACTTCGCCGGAGTACGAGAAGGTTGATGAAATTCAAACCAAGAAATGGGAAGAGTGCCGTGGGCTCGGCCGCTCGTTCGGCTACAACCGGGCTGAGGGTGAGGCAGAGACCATTGCTCCGGATCAGTTGATCTACCTGTTAGCGGATATTGTCAGCAAGAACGGCAACCTGTTGCTGGATGTTGGCCCGGAGGCGGACGGAACCATTCCACCCGTGCAGATGGAGCGGTTGCGCGCGCTGGGCGCATGGCTGCACCAGAACGGAGAAGCCATCTACGGCACGGAGCCGTGGAGACGGGCAGTGGGCGCAAGCAAGGAGGGCATCAACGTACGCTTCACGCAAAAAAAAGGTGAACTGTACGCCATTCTCCTGGGCACACCGAAGCAGCCTGAAGTGACGCTGATGGGAGTCGCGGCCAGGCCTGGAACGGCGCTCCATCTGCTTGGGTACGCGCAGCCGTTGAAGTGGAGTGCCGATGGTGGGAACATGCGGGTGGCGCTGCCCGCATCTCTTCCTGGAAAGTATGCGTATGTGCTGCAGTTTCAGCCAGCAATGAATGAATAATTGAGTGGGGGAGAGAATGCTTACTTCTTTAAACGGCCAGGTGGTCGTGATCGTTGGGGCTTCCAGCGGAATTGGCCGCGCGGCAGCTGTATTGTTCGCACGGGATGGGGCGAAGGTGGTCGCAGCCGCGCGCCGCGCGGATCGATTACAAGCTCTGAAACAGGATCTGGCGCGAGAGCAGCGGGAGATTACGGTTCGACCTGGCGATGCGTCGAAGCCCGGCGATATGCAACAGCTGGCCCAGGACACACTCGCGCAATTTGGACGAATCGATGTCCTCGTGTTTGCTACTGGGACCAATATCCGCGATCGGGCAACGAATCGCCTGACGCCGGAGTTATGGAATTCAGTGATCGATGTCAATCTTAATGGCGCTTTCTATGCCACGCATGCAGTTCTGCCTTCCATGCGCAGTGCTGGTGCGGGCCATCTGATTTACATCTCATCGATCAGCGGAGTGATCACAGACGTTTCTGGTGCCGCGTACCAGGCATCCAAGCGCGGCATGATCGGCATGGCTCATGCGATCCGCATGGAAGAAAAGCAAAATAACATCAGAACCTCGGTTATCTGCCCGGGCCTTGTCGATACAGAGTTGTTGGAGCAAAGGCCGGTGAAGCCAGACCCCGAGACGTTGGCAAAAGCTTTGCAACCCGAGGATGTTGCGGAGACAATTTTTTACGTCGCCAAACTACCGCCGCGGGCAGCGATCCCGGAACTGCACATGATGCCGTCTTTCCAGTGATGCCACGTCGAGCTTTAGAGTCCGCGTAAGAGAACGCTGCGCTGGAAGGGCACGGCTTACAACTTCAGCCGTGCCGTAAATGACACTGCCATAGACGGCTTTAGCCGCTGAGGTACGTTTTTTCCGTCCTCTAAATTCTCTTGCGCGGTAATAAAAGATGCCCTCAGCGGCTAAAGCCGGGGAACTCCAAACGAGTTACGGCACGGCTGAAGCCGTGCCCTTCCAGGACAGCGTTCTCTCACGCAGAGTGTTCAGCCCCTGAGATACGTCGTTCCGGCCCGGCCTCGGCCTCAGCTGTGTGTGGAATAGCCCATGCCGGCCAGAACACCGCGCATATACGCGAAACTACTCATCACCCCGGGCATTGGATCGTCGGCGTGAACTTCGTATTCCAAATCGACGAAGCCCTTGTACTTAATCGCAATCAACGTTTCGAAAATTTGTCGAACCGGCATTTTGCCATCCCCGACGGCTACCTGGCTCTCCTTGGAATCAAAACTCGTCAGATCCTTCATATGCATGTTGAATAAACGTGGGCCCACTTGCTTGATAGCCTCAACAACATCAGTGCCGGCTCGCACCGTGTGCCCCACATCAATGCAGCATCCCATACGCGGATCCATATTTCGGACCGCCTTCAACACGTCAAGCGGGGAATGCCAGATCTTATCTTCCGGCCCGTGGTTATGGATGGCGAAGCGTATGTCATATTCCTTCACGAACTTTTCAATGCGGGGCAGAACATCCGGCGCCGGATCGCCTGCGACGATGACCGGGATCGCAGCTCGTTTGCAGTATTCAAACTTGCTGCGAATGTCCGCATCGTCGTCTTTGGGGAAATAGATGGCGCCGGCCGCGTGCAGTTGTATGCCGGCTGCATGGTAGTCCTCGACTGCTTTCGCCTCCTCCGTGGGATCCATTGGGAGATGATCCTTGACATCCTTGGCATTCAACTCGGACAGGTTGAGCTGCTTCATAAAGCCGATCAACTGGGCGCGGTCGAAATTGCGGAAGGTGTAGCTGGCCAAGCCCAGGCGGACCGGCGATGCCGTCTCAGTAGGTGGCGCTGCGTGCACCCTGACTGAGGTGGCGCCGGCAGCCGCGGCCAAGGCGCCGGTGCGAACGAAATCGCGACGGGATAGGGTCGTCTTCATAGGTGCGGGGCCCAGCCCTTCTCGTACTCACGGCCCCACATCTTCATGGCCTCGGCGTCTCCTTCAATTTTTCCATCCTTGGTATCGACCTTGAGTTCGCGGTTGACTTCCCACGCAATGTTGGAAAGTTGCAACGTGGTCACAGAGACATTGCCAACGGCAATAGGAGCGTTCAGTTTTTCTCCACTGCAGATGCCGGCGATGAAGTTTGCGAAGTGGGCATCCGTCATTGTATCCGCGCCACGCAGATCAGACGACGAGGTCATCTTGCCGGTTTTGAATTCGTCAGTTTTCTTTCCATTGAGGTCGTAGATTTCGTAGCCGTCGCGATCCATCACCACCGTTCCTGTAGTCCCCATAACCGCCGAGCCGCGGTCGCGATTGTAGAACTTCATGCCCTGGCAGCTCTTACCTTCCCACGAGATCATCTTGTCCCCATAATCGAAGCTTGTCACCAGGGTGTCGTAGAACTGCCAGTCGTCCTTGAACTGGTATCTGCCTCCGGTTGCGGTAACGCGCTGGGGATAATCGACGTCCAGGGCCCAACGGCAAACATCTACTTCATGGGTTCCATTGTTAAGCGCTTCGCCAGTGCCGTAGGTCCGGAACCAGTGCCAGTTATAGGGCTGGATATTGTCCGTATAAGGCCTGCGCGGCGCCGGTCCTTGCCACAAGTCCCAATCGAGCTGAGGTGGTACAGCCGCTGGTTTGCCAAACCCGATCGACTTGCGCGTGTTCGAGTACCAGGCCTTGGCGTAGTAGGCCCGGCCAATCAGGCCGCCATGGATTTTTCCGACGACCTCGATGGTGTGGGGCGATGAGCGTTGCTGGGTGCCCATCTGCACCACCTTGCCATACTTCTTTTGCGCCTCTACCAGCAAAGCCCCTTCAGCCGGATTGTGGCTGCATGGCTTCTCCACATAAACATTCTTGCCGGCCTGGAGACCGGCGATGGCCATGGGCGTGTGCCAGTGGTCAGGGCTGGCGATGCTGATGGCGTCCACGTCCTTGTGCTCCAGGATCTTGCGAAAGTCCTTTTCCGTTGCAGGAGCAGATCCCATCGCCTCCTTGGTGGTGGCAGCAAATTTATCCATCGTGTTGCTGTCTACATCGCAGACATAAGAAATACAGGCGCTCTGCTTGTTCGCCTGCAGCGCGGAGAGATGCGCATAACCGCGGCTGTTCAGTCCGATTACGGCAAAGTTCAGGCGCTTGTTAGAGCCGAGAATCTGGCCATAGCTTTTGGCGTTAGCGCGGATTGCCAGCCCTGCCGCCCCTACCGCAAGTGCATCGAGAAACTCACGACGATTGACCATAGTTCACCCTTTTATTCGACACCACAACAATATACCCGCGTTTTGCCTGAATGCGCCAAAAGCATGGGACAAAGTAACTAATATCAAAGAGTTACCAGAGCATCGTTGACAGTGGCCGGGAGCCGAGACTAGCGTTAGCCATCAGACCTCTTTCGGTCGCCGGTTGTACGGAGACCTGTTCCTTGGCCCCGAAGTTGTTGCCATCTGCGGTGATAGCGGCGGCTCTGCTGGCAACGGCCGCGGGCTGCAGCCACAACCGCTCGAGCGTGTCTCAGGCCCGGGAACATCTTGATTTCAATCAGGATGTGCAGCCGATCCTGGCCAGCAACTGCTTTAGTTGCCATGGTCCCGATCCGGAGATGCGCAAGGCCAACCTACGGCTTGACCTGGAAGAGTCTGCCTTCAGGAAGCGCCCCGGGAAGCCCGACGCGATCGTGCCCGGGCATCCGGATTCGAGCGAATTGATCCGGCGCATCGAATCGAAGGACCCTCATTACCTGATGCCTCAGTCGGCCCAGGGTGAAGCCAAGCCGATGAAGCCCGAGGAAGTAGCAGTCCTCAGGCAGTGGGTGGCAGAAGGGGCGCACTACAGGCCGCATTGGGCGTTTGAAAGGCCGGTTCGGCCCGCGGTTCCCCCCGCGTTTCCCTCGGACCAGGCCGCAGGCTGGGCCAAAAACCCGATTGACGCGTTTGTCCTTGAGCGGCTCAATAGGGAGGGGCTGCATCCTTCTCCCGAAGCGGACAAACGCAGCCTGATCCGCCGGGTGACGCTTGACCTCACGGGATTGCTGCCCACACCCCAGGAAGTGAACAATTTTGTCCAGGATTCCTCGTCACAAGCTTATGAGCACCTTGTGGACCGGCTGCTGGCCAGTCCGGCTTTTGGCGAACAGCGGGCACGCTACTGGCTCGATTATGCACGCTATGCCGACACGTATGGGTTGCACTACGACAACAACCGTTACATTTGGGCCTACCGCGATTATTTGATCAAATCATTCAACACCAACAAGCCATTCGACCAGTTTGCCAAAGAGCAAATAGCCGGCGACTTGTTGCCCCCGGTCAATCTCGATCAGATCATTGCCAGCGGATATGTCCGTTCTGGCGTGAGCAGCAACGAGGGGGGCACCATTCCCGAAGAGTTACGGGTCAACATCGCACGGGAACGGACAGAGGCGTACGGGGCCGCATTCCTGGGTCTCACGGTTGGCTGCGCCGTTTGCCACGACCATAAGTACGATCCCACAACGCAAAAAGACTTCTACCAGCTAAGCGCCTTTTTCAACAACATCAATGAGCAGCCCTTCAACGGCGATAAGCCGAATTGGGCGCCTGTGGTTCAGATTCCGAAGCCGCAGAATCTGGAAGCTTACAACCGGGTGCTGGCCAAGCGAGCCCAACTCCTCAAGCAAGAGGATGCCCTTCGGCTACAGGATCGGTCGCTGGTGGAGCATTGGCTGGCGTCAAAGCAGAGCCCGGCGCAGCCGGTTTCGACAGATAAGCTGCTGCTTCGGCTGCGGCTGGATGAAGGCGGCGGCGAGGTGTTGAAGAACAGCGCGCCGCAGGCCAATCCAAAGAGTTTTGCCATTGGAAAGTTCAAGCCCCAATGGGGCGAAACCACCTGGCTGTGGCCCGATATGCGCATGGACACCAGCACGCGGATTGAGTTGGGACAGATCGGTGATTTGGAGTGGAACCAGCCTTTCTCCAGCGGCGGTTGGTTCATGTTGCGTTCGGCGCCGAATTTCACATCATCGAAAGTCGCTGGCGCACTGATCTCCAAGATGGATGCGACCCAGCATGATCGAGGCTGGGACCTGGCTGCGGAGAACGGCACGATTCGGGTCGAACTGGTCGACCAATCACCAAAGGAACAACCTGCTCCGGAAAAGCCGAAGAAGGGCGCTCCAAAAGACAAGAAGCCCAAAGTCGAGCCGCCGAAAGTCGCAACGCCCAAGGACCTTACGCCGATGCGAGCGATCAAGGTTTCGACGGTCACGCCACTGCCGACCAACGGACAATGGGATCACCTGTTCTTTACGTACGACGGATCTGGCAGAGCAGCGGGCGTCAGGATTTACGTGAACGGAGAGCCGGTCGCTACCAAAGTAATTTCCGACACACTGGCTCGCAACACTATGCGTACTTCCGCTCCGTTGCAATTAGGACGCCGGGCGCCTGATGAGCAGCCGGCCCGCGATACGCGGTACCAGGATCTCCGCCTTTACTCGCGGTTATTGACCGCGGAGGAAGCAAAGCGACTGCCATTTGAAGACTATGTCTCTGAAATCACGAGCAAGCCGGTGAATCAGTGGAACCGGGATCAATGGCATGCTGTGACCGAGTTTTATTTCGCCAATGTCGATGAAACCGCCAAAGCCCTGCACAGCCAGACGCAGCAACTCGATGCCGAATTAGACAAGCTCGGCAAGGGGGGCGATGTTTCGCTGGTGGCCCAGGAAAAACCGTCAGTCGCCTACGCCGACGTGCTGACCCGCGGCATTTACACCGCGCGCAAGGAAAGAGTGGAGGCCAACACGCCGCATTTCCTTCCGCCGCTGCCGGCCGGCCGCCCTCACAATCGCCTGGCGCTTGCCGAATGGACAGTGAGCCCCGAGAATCCACTGACCGCGCGAGTCACTGTCAATCGCATGTGGAATGAACTCTTCGGCGCCGGGCTGGTAGAGACCACGGAAGACTTCGGGATCATGGGCCAGCGCCCCTCTCATCCTCAGCTGCTCGATTGGCTGGCAGTTGAATTTCGCGAAAGCGGCTGGGACATGAAGCATATGTACAAGCTCATGGTCATGTCCGCCACTTACCGGCAAGGTGTGAAATCAACGCCCGAACAATTGAGGCGCGATCCAAAGAACCTTCTGCTGGCGCATGGCCCGCGGTTCCGCATGGACGCCGAAATGCTCCGCGACATTGCCCTCCAGTCCAGCGGTTTGCTGGTAAACAAGATCGGCGGGCCGAGCGTGAAGACCTATCAACCCCCCAACGTGTGGGAGTCCGTCGGTTACCCTACCAGCGATACCACCAAATATAAGCAGGACCATGGGGAAGCGCTCTACCGGCGCAGTCTCTACACCTATTGGAAGAGAATGGCGATGCCACCGGATATGGATGCCTTTGACGCCCCCACGCGGGACACGGCGTGCACCCGCCGGCAGCGAACCGACACGCCTTTGCAGGCATTGGTAACCATGAATGATCCTCAATGGGTGGAGGCGTCGCGCGCGCTTGCCGAACGATTGATCAAGCAGGCGGGAAAGCAGCCGGAGCAGCGAATCCAATATCTGAGCGAGCTGGTGCTTTCCCATGACCCTTCGCCGCAGATGGCCTCAGTGCTCGAACAATCACTGACGCAAATGCAGCAGCACTACGCGGCTGATCCAGCGGCCGCGCACGACTTGATTGCGGTCGGGGAAAAGCCTCACGACCCGGAAATTCCACCGCCTGAACTCGCTGCCTGGACCATGGTGGTGAGCGAAGTGTTGAACCTTGATGAGACGTTGAACAAGTAACAGGAGAAACGCCGTGAAGCAACATCCGCTTTGCACAGACCCCGATCAGGGCCCAGCCATCATGGATCTTCCGCTTGCGGATGGCCTGAAGGCGGAGTGGGCAGAGCTCCAGACTCGGCGGCATTTTTTAGGCCGCGCAGGAAAGGTGCTGGGCTGGGCGGCTCTGGCAAGTCTGGGCGGCGAGCGGATCTTCATCGGTGACGCCCATGCCGCGAATGTTGCGCCCTCCGCGCAGAGCCTCAGGCTGCCCCACTTTGCTCCCAAAGCCAAGCGTGCGATCTGCCTCTTCATGTCTGGTGGTCCGCCGCAAATGGATCTGCTGGATTACAAACCAGGCCTGGCCCAGCTTTACGACAAGGATGTTCCTGACTCAGTCCGCGGCGCGCAGCAGCTTACCGGGATGACCGCCGGCCAGGCCCGCTTTCCGATTGCACCTTCTCACTGGGCGTTCAAGCAGTATGGCAAGACTGGTACGTGGGTGAGCGATCTGCTGCCCTACACCGCGCGCATGGTCGATGACCTTACGATCATCAAGTCGACCAATACAGAAGCGATCAATCATGAGCCGGCGATCATGCTGCTGAATACAGGCAACATGAATGCCGGGAAACCTTGCCTGGGCGCCTGGCTTTCTTACGGTCTGGGCAGTATGAACGACAACCTGCCGACTTTCGTGGTGCTGCTGAGCAAGGTAAATGCAAAGGAGAATAACCAGCCCGTTTCCTCGAGGCTTTGGAGCAGCGGATTCCTTTCCTCCGAGTACGCGGGCGTCGCCATGCGTTCTTCGGGTGACCCCGTTCTCTACTTGAGTGACCCCAAAGGCGTGAATCGGGACGTGCGCCGCAAGATGCTCGACGCCGTGAACGAGATCAATCGTCAAACCTCTCAGGAGCTGGGAGATCCGGAAACCAACTCACGTATTTCGCAGTACGAAATGGCCTATCGGATGCAAGCCTCCGTGCCGGAACTGACAGATGTGAGCCGTGAACCTCAGTCCACCTGGGACCTCTATGGGCCGGACGCCAGAGAACCCGGCACCTATGCTTACAATTGTCTGATGGCGCGTCGCATGGCCGAGCGGGGGGTGCGTTATATCCAGGTCTACAAGCGTGGATGGGACGTCCACGCGGATGTCACCGGCATGCTGCCCGTTCTGTGTCAGGAAACGGACCGTGCCACCTACGCGCTAGTCACCGATCTGAAGCGCCGCGGCTTGCTCGACGATACGCTGGTGATCTGGGGCGGGGAATTTGGCCGCACTGTTTATAGCCAGGGTGGCCTGACGCCGGAAAATTATGGACGGGACCATCATCCCCGTTGCTTTACCACCTGGATGGCCGGTGGCGGCGTGCGGCCGGGGATTACGTTTGGCGAAACAGATGACTATAGCTACAACGTAGTGAAAGACCCGGTCCCGGTGCGAGACTTCAACGCAACCGTGCTCCATTGCCTGGGAATCGATCACAACAAGCTCACCTATAAATTTCAGGGATTGGATCAGAAGTTGACCGGCACTACGCCAGCGAGCGTGGTCACGAATCTGCTTGCGTAATGATTCGACTCAAGGGCATCAAGCTGGTCTGGGCTGCTTCTTTTCTTACGAGTATCGCTTTACTGCTTCTGCCGTTCGTTTTCAAGCTGGATGGGAAGACACATGCAGACTGGCAGCAGTTCCTGGGACGATTCCATCCCAGCGTGGTACATCTGCCCATCGGGTTGATTCTGCTGGTTCCGCTGCTCGAGTTGGCGGGAAGATATCGGCCGGCGTTGCTGGAGGCGGCGGTGTTCATCCTGTCACTCAGCGTTCTCAGTTGTCTGCTGGCGTTGACCCTGGGCTATCTGCTCGCTTACGGAAGCGGGGATGCGGGAGCTGGCGTTGCCCGGCATATGTGGGGCGCCATTGCGCTCACCATCGGTGTTTTGGGTTGTGCCCTGCTTCGGAGCGCATCCGGCGGGCCGCGGAGTTTTTATCCCTACCTGCTGGCATGCGTCCTGGTTCTGCTGGCGTGGACAGCGCACCAGGGCGGCTCGCTCACCCACGGAAACAAGTACCTGACCGAGTTTCTTCCCGCACCATTGAAGCGTTTGGGAATGGGCACGGTGCAGGCCTCCGCTTTTCCTGATTCGTTTTACGCCCGGCACATCCATCCCATCTTCGATGCGAACTGCGTTGTCTGCCATGGCGCGCAGAAGGTCAAGGGCGGTCTTCGCCTCGATAGCTACGACCGCGCCATGAGGGGCGGCGAAGATGGCGCGGTCATTGTCCCTGGGAACCCGGAGAGAAGTATCCTGTGGCAGCGCATCACACTGCCGCCAGACCATAAGAAGTTCATGCCGTCAGAAGGCAAGCCGCCTTTGAAGCCTGAGCAAATCGCCTGGATCCGAGCCTGGATTCTTCAGGGAGCCTCGCCCGAACTGAAATCTTTAGCCGGCATTTACATGCCCGAGGAGGAAACTCTGCCCCAGGTGCCGGACTACAGTGGAAAGATGACGGAGATTGCGCAGACGGCGAGGTCCGCTGGAGTTACACTTGTGCCGGTGTCGAGGAACCTGGGGGATGGTCTCATCTTGAATACCGTCGATGCCGGGCAAAAATTCGGCGATGCTCAGCTTGCCGGCCTGGTGCGTTTCGCGCCTTACATTGTCGAGGCGGAGCTGGGACGCACATCAGTCACGGATGGCTGCTTTCCTACCCTGGCAAAATTCACTCATCTGCGCGCTCTACACCTGGAAGAAACAACGGTTACGGGCGCTGGGTTGAGTTCGCTGACGCAATTGGCGCAGTTGAGTTATCTCAATCTGAGTGGGACACAAGTCACGGGAGCAGCGATTGCTCCGCTCACAACAATGAAAAACCTGCGTCATCTTTATCTTTACAACACACCAGCCGCGAGGCAGCATCCATGAATCGTCGTGATTTTTTTGCCCTCACCGGAGTCGCGGCGTTGGGCAGTCTGCAAACAAAATCGGAGGAGCTCCCTTTGGACTCTGCACAACTTCAGACTGGCAATGGCGAGTGGACTTATCACGTGGTTTCGAACTGGGGCCAACTGCCGCCGGGAAAACAATTCGGCGGCACTCACGGCGGCATCGCTACTGACAATGCCGGACTTCTCTACATCAGCACCCAGAGTGAAACCGGCGTGCTGGTTTACGACCGCGACGGCAAGCTGGTAAAGACCATTGCTAATGAATATCCAGAGATCCATTCCCTGTTCCACGCCAACGAAGGCGGCGAAGAATATTTTTACGTCACGGTGCAGAAGGGGACGCCCAAGGAGAACTGGCTCTTCTTAAAAATGAAACCGGATGGAACCGCCGTTGCCAGGATTACCGCTCCCAGCGAAGCAGGATTTCACGCACCTAACGAATGGCGCCTCACCGCCGCTGTTCCAGGTCCCGATGGGTCGATCTACATCGCCAACGGCTATGGTGATTCACGCATCTTCAAATTCGATAAGGCGGGCAATTACCAGGCAGCCTATTCAGGAAAGGGAAGCGCGGACGGCCTTTGCAACTGCAGCCACGGCCTGGCTGTGGACACGCGATACGATCAGCCGCTGTTACTGGTGTGCGACCGCGAAAACCGGCGTCTCAGCCACTACGACTTCGACGGCAGGTTTGTGCGCAACGTCACTTTTCATATGCGCCGTCCCTGCCAGGTAAGTTTCTTTGGAGATTACGCCGTTGTCTCCGAGTTGGAGGGCCGGGTCACCATCCTCGATAAAGACAATGTCCCGGTTGCCTTCCTGGGTGACAACCCACATAAAGACCAGTGGGCGAACTACAAAGTGCAGCCCGGAGACATCGCTGCGGCAAACTTCACCGCCGCCCACGGATGCCACATCGATAAGGACGCCAACATCTACGTATCCGACTGGAATCAATCCGGACGTGTCACCAAGCTGGCGAGGGTCAAAGCGTAACAGTGGTTAGTTATTCTGCGATGCGTAGACGCGAAAACGTGTCCAGTAGGTTCCGTTATCCCAGTTGATGCGGTTGCCATTGTTGCTCACCGTTCCCCCAATGGTCGTTCCATTCCAGTTGGTTGTCAGTGTGCGCTTCCCGTTCATCTGGCCGCTCGCATTGGCGCCCGATTCGTTGCTCAACTGCAGATTGTTTCCTCGCTGCTGGATGGAGCAGGACTGTGAACGATTTCCCTGGGCATACCACGTTCCGGTCAGGTTCAGCCGATGGCCGCCACCGGAATTACACCTGGCCCAGAACGTACCGTTCGACCAGTTGATCTGGCTGCCGTCGGGGCTGAGTGTGCCGGTGACGAATTGCCAGCCAGGCGCGACGATGCCGGTTTTACCCTGGTATTGCCCCGGTGATGTATCGCCGGTCTCATTGGTTAAGGTAAGAAAACCGCCGTTATCAGCAATGGAGGCGTGCTTGGAAGGGTCTCCCTGGGCGCACCAGGCTCCGGTAAAAGCGGCTGATTGCGGGCTGGGTGGAAACTGGGCAAAAGCACTCTTCACGCTGAGCGTGAGACTCATGGCAACACTCAACAAGAGCCCTAAGGTGTATCGAACGAAAGTCACGGTCTCCTCCCCGACTCCATCTTGAGAGCGATATTGGTTTTAAATAGCCCGATTTTTCGGCCAGCACAAGTCTACGCTCCTGTGGAAAAGAACAACGGTTTCCTCCAATTGCCCTAAGCTGGTGCAGGTACAACGATTTGAGCCGAAATCTCATTCGCTAGACCCATCCGGACCACTCGCATCGGCATTCAATGGCAATTAACATTATTGGAGGGACGGTGTTTGAACCCTGTAGTTAAGGATGGTGTGTGATGACTCTCAAACCGACGGACATGCTGGAAATCCAATCGGCAATCGACGCGTACGAGAGGAAGTTCCCGCGGCGCCCTGACCCGTCAGCTACTGTGGCGCTGAAATGGCGGTTGGGCAAGCGGGAATGGGCCAAGCGTTTAGCCCAAAATCCCGAGTTGGCGTTTGATGAGAAGAAGAAACGGGAGCCGGTACTCACGGAACAGGAATGCAACCGGCTGGTCTGGGCCTGGGAACAATTCAGGATTAAGTGGCAAACCAGCCGCGATTCTGAGGACGGGTTGGTCCCCTGGGTCAGGAAGGCATTGCTGGTCGGCTGGTGGGGTGTGTTCGCGCTTGTGGTCGCGTCTGTCTTTTTCATCGGCGCCCTGGTTGGCGGTTTCAAATGATGGCCAGGCGGGTTCTGTGGCGAGCAGGCTATGCGCTTGTTTTCGCCGGAACCTTGCTTAGCGTCTTATATGCGCAGCGTCCATTCCGCGAATATCCTTCCATCGAATATGGCGAATCCGTGCCCTTGCCCAGTGACTGGCGCCGGCCGGGCGAGTGGGTCTTCGCGCGGTTGATGTATCCTCAGGGACCGTTGGACGGTTACCGTTACGATACTGGCGACTGGCGCCAGGGGCGCTCGCTTTGGACCCAGGATTTCCCGAGGGCGGATCGTAGTTTTGCTGCGGCGGTCAGGCGCTTGACACGGGTCGACGCCCGGTCGGTGGAGCAGTCGGTCAATCTCGACGATGGCGATGAGGTTTACAACTGGCCCTGGCTCTATGCCGTTCAGGTGGGCGAATGGGGCCTTACCGAAAAACAAGCCAGGAAGCTTCGTGACTATCTGCTCCGCGGTGGCTTCTTCATGGCTGACGATTTTCACGGCACCGAGGAGCAGGCCTACTTCGAAAAAACCATGAAAATGGTCTTTCCCGACCGGTCCATCGTGGACATTCCCAACGACGATCCCATCTTCCACACGGTCTTCGACCTGGACGATCGCTACCGCATCACCGGCGCGGAGCATCTGGCCACTGGCTACAAAAAAGATGGGCGGGTCGCCCGCTGGCAGGGCATCTACGACGATAAAGGCCGGGTGATGGTAGCCATCTCCTTGAATTCCGATATCGGTGATTCCTGGGAATGGTCGGACACCCCGGACTATCCTCTAAAGTTCTCCGACCTCGGAATCCGGATAGGCGTAAATTATGTCGTCTATGCCATGACGCACTGAGAAAACTAGCATCCAACCTGTTCAGTAAGCCTAGACAAAAGATAGCGGCATTCAGTTTTTTCACTGGATGAACAGCCGCTTTCCAGGTAATCTAGGTGTTACCTACTTCGATTACTACAATGAGTGGGACTGTTACTCAAGAACGATGGCTTATTTCCTCAAAGCCGCTATGCTCAAGAACAAGCGGCGGTTCTGCTCAATCCACTTCATCAATTCTTTCGGGGGAGGGACTTGATGAGATCAGTTGAGAAGAATCGCCGTTATTCTTTAGTTAACTAACTTCTTCCGTCCCCATTCTTGATCGGTTACCGCAATGTGAAGCCTGACTTCACCTCGGCTAGGCCTCGCTTTTCGTTTTCTGCATCAATTGTGTTGCAAATTCCTGCATAAAAGGGGCGGACATTGAAGATCGCATTCGTCAACCAGCCGTTCGACACCATCATTCCACCGAACCAGAATTCGGTGGGCGCTTGTACCTATTGGGTGGCCCGGCCGTTTGCCAAATCTGCCAAGGTGCTGGTTTACGGGATTAAGGACACCAACCCTGATCCCGCGTTTCTCGAAGCACGGTATGGAATAGATTTCCGCCTTTTTCCGGCGACGCGGTCAGATCGATTGCTTTTCAGCGCGCGAAAGAAATACGGAAAGATCTTCCGGCCCGGTTCGCAAATTTCGACGTCCAAATGGACGTTTCCGGATTATGGCCGCCAGGTGGCTTTGGATCTCGCGCAGGAAAATTGCGACGTGATCCATTTGCAGCATTGTTCTCAATATCTTCCGGTCATCCGCGCCCACAATCCGGGGGCAAAAATTGTGCTTCACCTCCACAGTGAGTGGTTTTCCCAAAGCAATCCAATTGCACTCACGGGCCGGATAGAGCAAGCCGACCTGTTGACCAGTGTTGGGAACCACATTACGGAGAAAACCAAGCGCACCTTTCCCCGCCTTGCTTACCGTTTTGAGACGACCTACAACGGCATTGATCCGCAGGAGTTCCTGCGAGAGAAGAATTATGCTTCCCTGCGGAAACGCCGGATTAAACGCATTCTGTATAGCGGCGCGGTTTCCCCGCATAAAGGATTGCACGTGCTGCTGGACGCCTTTGTCCTGGTTGCCCACAAATACCCTGAGGTGGTGCTGGACATCGTCGGCCCGATCGGTAGCTATCCGCTGGAAGAGAATTTTGATCTGCGGGACGACCGGGAACTAATTGCGCAGATAGCGCCGTTCTATCGAACGAGCCTGTGGTCCCTGGCGAAGACCCGGTTATTCCCCGGGGTCATCCGTAAGGGCACGTACCTTCGTTATCTGGAGAGCAGGCTCCCGGCCGATGTAGCTGAAAAGGTTTCCTTTCGCGGCTTTATCTCCCGGGCGGAGCTAGTGGAGTCCTATTATGAGTCGGATATTTTTGCCTTTCCCCCCATTTGGGATGAGGGCTTTGGACTTCCGCCGTTAGAGGCCATGGCTGCCGGGACGCCGATCGTGACCAGCCGTTCCGGCACTGTGCCAGAAACCGTAATCAACGGTTCCACGGGCTTGATAGTAGAAAAAAACAACGTGGAAGAACTGGCACAAGCGCTGCTCTTGCTCCTCGAAGACGGTGAGCGCAGGGAAGCCCTGGGACGGGCGGGCCGCCGCCGGGTACTGCGACACTTCACCTGGGATGCGATTGCCGAAGGCATGCGTAAGCGTTATGAAAGCCTCGTACGCGCCGGGGACGAGGTTGCGTAGCCCGTTAGCTACCTCCAGACATGAGTGGGTGGCCCAGGTCTCGATCTTGAGACCTGGGTTTCTCTTTGCAGACGGAACCTTCCGAACGCCGTGCAAAACCGGATTGGTTGATTGACAATCCGCTTCCTGGAGGGAAAACTTATCCAAAACGCTGCGTTTGCAACTGGCGAACCCGGGAAACGAAAAAATGATCAGGAGATGCCGAGAGGCGCAATGGACAGCAGTTTAGCGGCGGTCGATCGCAAGCCACAGGCGTCATTACCAGTTCCCAACCCCTTCATCAGAAGGCTGGCTCGAAGTTTATTGGGCCGGGCAACTCATCAAGCCACGCCTGCTGAACTCCAACAGTCGGCACTTGTCTTCTCCCCACATCCCGATGACGAATCTTTGGGATGCGGGGGGACAATCCTAAAGAAGAAACAAGCCGGGGCAAACGTCAAACTAGTCCACGTCTCCGATGGAGGGGCCTCCACTACCCTTATCCCAAGGGAAGAGTTAACGGCGATGCGCAAGAAGGAATGCATGGACGCCGGCCGTGCTCTAGGAGTGGATGACATCTACTTCCTGGACTTTCCCGACGGAAGTCTGTGGGAACACATTCCTGCCGCAACGGGCCGGGTGGAGGAGATATTGCGCCGCGAATCTCCCCAACAGGTGTTTTTGCCGTATTTCCGTGAGCCCATGAGGCAAGCGTCCGATCACGTAGCAGTGACCCGGATTGTGCTGGAAGCGCTCCGCCGGCAAGCCAAGCCGGTAACCGTCTGGGAGTATCCCGTTTGGTTCTGGCTGCACTGGCCTTGGGTAGGATTCCGGCAAAACATTCCACCTATCAAATCCAAACATATCTTGAAGAATTCTGTTCTCGCCGGCTTCGGAGCGCTGGCTCTTCTCGAACTGAAGCATCAAGTGAATATCGCCGGTATGCTCGACCAAAAGCGTGTAGCGATTGCACAACATAGGTCGCAGACGGAAAAGCTGATCAATGATCCCAGGTGGGTTACCCTGGAAGAGTTGTCCAACGGCGAACTAATGGACTGTTTCTATCAAGATCGGGAGTTCTTCCGCTGCTATACCTATAAGGGGGAATGATGGCGCGGCCAGTTCTGGTGTTCAACGCCGTTCCACATGTGGTTGTGGCGGTGGCGCGTTCCTTACACCGCCACGGGATTCCAGTAACCTTTGCCCATGTAGACGGCGGAGACACACCTGCATCTCGCGCCTTCCACAACTCAGTGCGCTTGCCGGGTTATCGGGTGGCCCCGGAAGAGTTTATCGATTCGCTCTGCGCGGTCATTGAGAACCAGGGGCACGACATGCTTATCCCCTGCAGCGACCCGGGGTTAGCGGCGGCCCTGGAGCACTACGATCGCCTTTCCTCCTTGCTGCACATTGGCTGTCCGCCACCGGACATCGTCAGAAGCGTTCTGGACAAGGGAAAGACCATCCAGGCAGCCGAGGCTTGCGGCATCCTTACCCCTGGCAACTGCGCTCTGCCCGACTTGAGGACTCTGGAAAGCCAGCGTAATCGGCTGCAGTTTCCCGTCATCGCCAAGCCGCTCAGCAAAGAGGACGAGAGCAGGCACGCCTTCAAAATGCAATACTTCGCCACCTATGAGGATCTGCGGGATGCATTTCTCCTGGATCCTGCATTCGGGGTGCAAAATCTGCTGCAGGAGTTTTGCCCCGGCGACGGGGTGGGAATCGAAATACTCTTCCATCAAAACCAGCCGCTGACCATGTTTCAGCACCGCAGGATCAAGGAGTTCCCAGTATCGGGGGGCGGCAGCGTGACCTCAGTTTCCGAGCCGCTCGACCCCCACCTTGCCGAACAGGCAGTGGCTTTGCTACGCAAACTGAAATGGGAAGGCGTAGCGATGGTCGAGTTTAAATGCGATCGAATCCAAGGCAGATCGGTGTTGATGGAGGTAAATGGACGTTACTGGGGCTCCTTACCCTTGGCGATCGGCGCCGGCATCGACTTTCCCTTTTATGAGTGGCAGCTGGCACACGGCCAGAAACCAGTCATCCCAGCGTCTTATCCCGCCGGATTGCGTTTCCGTTGGCTGGGGGGAGATATACGCCGGCTGGGAAGTCTCTTCAATCAAACCAGGGGGGACGGGTTTCCCTTGCCTTCGAAGACTGGCGAATCGCTTCGTTTCGTCAAAGATTTTGCCGGCCCGGCTTGTCCCGCAATCTGGTCCTGGACCGATCCAAAGCCGGCTTTGGAAGACTGGATCGGCGCCGTCCGGTACGCGGGGCGTGCATTCGTTCAGGGAACGATTCGAAACCTGAAGCAGACGATTGCCGAATATCGCTACCATGGCCGCCGCAACTCCATGATGGCTTTGCGTTTGCGTGTTCTCTATGCTCTAGGTTTGAGGCGCGCCTATGCGCCCCGCAAGCTGGCCGCCGTCCGCTCCGTTCTTTTTGTGTGTCACGGCAACATCATTCGCAGCGCCATGGCGGAAGCTATGCTGCGCAAATGCCTTGAGCAATCTCCTGACCGGCTGGCGATTGGCGTGGCTTCAGCGGGACTAACCGACCAACCACAGGAGCGAGCAGACTCCCGCTCGCGAGCCATCGCAGGCGAATTCGGCGTGTCGCTCGAAGCGCACCGGCCACAGCGGCTGACACAAGAACTAATCGATCGGGCCGATCTGGTGTTCATCATGGATTACTTCAACGAGGCCCGCATGCTGGTATCGTTCCCGGCTGCCAAGGATAAAGTGTTCTATCTGAGTACCTTTGCCAAGCAGCGCGGATCGCGCAACCCCGAGGTTCCGGATCCAAATCTAGGCACAGTGGAAGATGTCCGGCGCTGCTATCGGGCTCTTGATTCGCATATCGGAAAACTCGCAAACGCGCTCAAAGAGAGTTCGACGTTACTCACTGAAACGAATGAGGTTTTCTCCGCGCCGGGCGTCGAGATTAGATAAGAATTCGGCGTCTTATAAGGGTCTGTCCAGTGGATCTTGACGGCTCCGGTAACAAATTGACATGACTATGGAGTACTCGTTAGATTCAGGCTAACGCCTCCCCCAACGCGTTTTGTACTTATACACAACCCCCCTTGTGATATTCAGTTGTATGGCATTTGATAATTCTCCCGCTTGGTTCTTTGGAAGTGTACGAGCGGATTTGGCAATTTTGGCTGCATGGTTAGAGCGAGCTGCTTCCAGCAGGAAGATCCTTTGAAGCCGCCCAAATAGTTGAGAGAGAGCCAGACTTTCGGCGATTGCTCTTCGCCGCAGAGATCAAACTCTCGAAGGAATACATGGCGCCCTTACAGTTGCAAAAAGGCCGCGACGTCAAGCGTCTGCTGCAGATGCTCAAACAGTATTTGAGCGTCGAGGCGCTGAAGTCCTTTCTTACCAAGAGGCATGGGAACGCGGGCCGCGAGCGTTATCGCAGGGCCGGTTTGACCGCTTCCGCATCGTTCATTTCCAAAGCTCTCACCATCGTCATCAGTTTCGTATCGGTCCCTCTTACGGTGCACTACCTGGGGTCGGAACGATACGGGGTGTGGCTCACGATCGGCAGTCTTTTGACCTGGATGTCGATGACCGACTTCGGCATCGCAGGGAACGCCCTGGTGAATCTGCTGGCCGACGCCCATGGGAAAGAAGACAGGCGGCTGGCGGGGCAGCATGCTGCTTCGGCCTTCTGGACGCTGGTGGGCCTGAGTCTGTTCATCGGCGGCATCTTTCTTTTCAGCTTCCACTACATTCCATGGCAAGAGGTATTTCACGTTTCTTCGGCTGTGCCGGTGGCTGAACTGAATCGTGCTTGCGCCTACTCGCTGATCTTTTTTGTGGTGGGTTTCCCGTTGAGCATGGTCAGCTCGGTTTACGGGGCCTACCAGGACGGCTTCATGGCGAACATCTGGAACATCGTGGGCAGCTCGCTGGCGTTGATCAGCCTGATCGTCGTAGCCCAGATGAAGGGTGGGTTGCCGCAGCTGGTGCTGGCAATTTCCGGGACCCGCGTATTGGTCGGATTCGCCAACGTCTACTACATGTTCTTCCGCAAGTATCCATGGCTTATGCCGCGGCCTTCCGCGGTTCGCATAAGTTCGATCAAGCGCCTTTTATCTCTGGGCGGGAACTACATGATCACGCAGTTAGCTGGGTTGGGCATTTATCAAAGCCAGCCCATGATCATCACCCAAATGCTGGGGCCCTCCTACGTAGTAATTTTTGTGGTTGCGCAAAAGATCGTCACCCTGCCCAATGATTTGGTATTCATGGCGACGGCTCCCTTTATTTCGGCCTATGGCGAAGCCAAGGCGAGAGCGGATTGGGGATGGATCCATCGCGCCTTCAGGAACTCACTGCTCGCTTCGCTGGCATTCGGCGTGCCCGTAACCATTGCCATCGCGCTGGTGGCCAAGCCGCTGATCCGCATCTGGGCCGGCAGTGCCGCCATCCCCAGCGCTTCAGTCGTTTTGTGGCTCAGTGTTTACACTTTGATTTGCGTCGGGATGCTGTCTGTCGGGCAGTTACTTTGCGGGTTGGGGCGCGCGGATATTTTGGCTTATTCCCTCTCTCTGTGTGCGCTTTGCACGATCGGATTGGGCATCGTCTTCGCCCGTTGGTGGGGCGTGGGCGGGGTAGCCTTCGCTATGGCACTCAGCAAGTTCTGTACCTCCTCCCCCATTCAGTTGTTCAAGATACGGGGCATTTTGCGTGCCCATCGCACGCCGGCCATGGTCGAGGAGCCGTCCGCTGCATGAAAGGATGCGGCCAGACTCCTGAACCGGAGGCAAGGCCGAGGGATAGCATGAAAGTAGCTTTCGTCAATCAGCCTATTGACACCATTCTTCCTCCGCGGCAAAACTCCGTGGGCGCGTGTACTTACGGAGTCGCCCCTATCCTGGCCCAGTCGTGTGAGGTGGTTGTCTATGGGTCCAGAGACTCCCATGAAGGCTGGGGAGCGCAGCTTTCAGAGCAGGGGGTGACGTACAAGTTTTTCCCTTCCACGCGCGCCGACCGATGGCTTTTCCAGGCGCGCAAGAAGTATTCGCGACTGGCGCCGGGGGCCGCCCCTCTTTCTACCTCCAGCCTGTTACATCCTTCTTTTGCACGGCAAGTGGCCATCGATTTGCAAAACCAGGCATGCGACGTCATTCATATTCAACACTGTTCTCAATGCGTGCAGGTGATCAGGGAATATAACCCTAAGGCAAAAATTGTCTTACATATGCATGCGGAGTGGTTTTCGCAGGGTGATCCCAAAGTCTTCGAGCAGCGCCTCAAGAACGTCGATCTCGTAACCGCAGTAAGCCGCTATGTAGTCAACAAAACAAAGCAGGATTTTCCGGCGGTCGCCAACCGTTGCGAAGTGACTTACAACGGCATTGATGCACGGGAGTTTACCCGTGACCGCGACTACTCCGCTTCCCGCGGCGCCAAGTTGAAACGGATCCTCTACGCGGGTGCGATTTCTCCCCATCGGGGAATACATGTTTTGCTGGAAGCGTTCAAGACCGTCGTTGAGAAGTATCCCCACGTCCATCTCGATCTGGTTGGGCCGCAGGGAAATTATGCTTTGCAGGAAACTTTCGATATCAGAGATCAGGCGTTGCGGAAAAGCGTGGCTCCGTATTACGCGTTCAAGCCGCTGTCGCTGGCTAAGGGCAAACTTTTCCCTGGGTCTCCTAACCGGGCATCTTATAAGTTCTGCCTGGATCAGATGATGCCGCCGAAAGTAGCGGAGAAAGTTACCTTTCATGGATGGGTCGGCCATCGCCCGCAGTTGATCGAGCACTATTATCAGGGCGCAATTTTCGTGCTTCCGTCGATCTGCAATGACAGTTTCGGCATCCCGGTGGTGGAAGCGATGGCCTCCGGCGCGCCTGTGGTCGCCACCCGGTCTGGTGGTGTAGTAGAAACCGTGAAAGATCGCGAGACCGGATTCATCGTAGAGAAGAACGATGCACAGCAAATGGCGCAGGCGCTTCTCAAATTGCTCGAAAATGATGCTCTGTGTGAGTCTATGGGGAAAGCCGGACGCCAACGGGCGCTGACATTCTTCACTTGGGACAAGGTGGCCGAGGATATGCGGCAGCGCTATCAAGTGTTAAGTGGGACTAATGTTGTTAACGCGCAACCGGCATCTCTGCCTGTCTATGCATCCGCGCATATTTAAGAGCGCGTCTCCGAAGATCAATCAGGCTGTCCGAAAGATAAGTGGACGGTAGGTTACTCCCGCGTCAAAATTTACTTACGTAGTTGTTGCATTTAGCAACAATTCCCCCTGACGTATGTAGCCTGAATATCTGAAGGATTTTGCCGGGCATTCCTTTCCCACAACGCCACTTTTGTGAGCAGTAAAGTCCAGGCTACTACCGTTCGCTCTCCCAAGGGGGTGGATCGTATGAGTACCGGGGCAAGGCACCTACAACAACCAATGGCAGAAGGCGCGCGCCTTCCCAGCCACATTCCCACTCTGGACGGGTGGCGTGCTCTGGCGATCGTTGCCGTGATCTGCTTCCACGGCAGGTTTGCGTTCTTCCCCCATCCATCGATTGTTCGCAGCATTTCTGAACACGGTTATTTAGGTGTCGATGCATTCTTTGCCATCAGCGGCTTCCTGATCTGTACGCTCCTGATTCGGGAATATGACGCGAACCAATCGATCAACCTCAAAGCTTTCTACGTCCGGCGATTCTTCCGCATTATTCCGCCGTACGTGGCGGCGTTGGCGGGGATCTGCGTGGTTGCATGGATGGGGTTCATTCACCTTCAGTCCTGGGAGATTCCAAGCTGTCTGCTGTTTCTACGCAACTACGAGCCCACGGTTGCGCCCCCTGGCGGCCCCTACGATCCGTACGGGTTCTACACCGTTCATTTCTGGTCGCTTTCGCTTGAGGAGCACTTCTACCTGATATGGGCGTCTTTGCTGGCTTTGCTTAAGCCGCGGCGAGCAGTGAAGGCAGCCTTGATCCTTGCCGCCACGGTGGTTCTGTGGAGATTTGTCGACGGGCATTACCAAATCATGCACAGGCTTATGCCTTCAGCGGAAATGGGCACACGGACAGACTCCCGGCTCGACGCCCTGTTGTGGGGATGCGTGGCAGCACTGCTTTTTTCCCGGATTCAGAGCATATTCAGCCATCGCTTGTGGTCGTGGGCATGGATCCCGCTCTCGCTCTACCTGGTGGTGTTGGTGCGATACCATCTTCCCCTTTTCCAGCTCCAGTTGGCGTTGCTCTTTCCTTGTCTGCTGATGAGTACGGTTCTCTTTCCGCGAAATGCCCTGGGAAGGGTGCTTGAACTGCCGTGGGTGCGCTGGATCGGGGCTCTCTCCTACAGCATTTATCTTTGGCAACAGCTCTTTTTGCAGCCACCTCGCGGCACGGGTTCGCTCGAACAGACAAGCGGGTTTTACCGCCTGCAGCAATTTCCCTTCAATATCCTCTGTATCCTCGCATGCGCCAGCCTCAGCCACTATCTGTTGGAAAGGCCAATGATGAGACTCGGCCGCCGGCTCAATTCTCGCGGGCCTGTGCCTTCGACCGCAGTTGTTCCGGCGCCGGCACGTCCGGCTCAACCGGCGTGGCGTTGGACTCGACTGGGGCTTTCGATGCGCGGGCAAGGCAGCCAAATCGCCGGCAGTGCGTCCGCAGAGGTCTCTGCAACGGGTGCCGGTGACCGCTAGGGGTTGGGCGGGCCGCGCCGCGCAGGCTGCGGTACCTTTTCCGGGTACTCACCCACCTCCGCAGCATGCGCAGATGCAACCTACTGGTCAACTTGGCGAAACTTGCGCGCACCAGCCATTACCAAACCCGGTTACCACAATCTGCCCGTCTGTTACTCAAGAACCATAGCTTATTTTTTCAAAACCGCTATTCTCATCAACAGGCGGCGATTCTCCGCGGAACATTTCCATCGATTCTTTCGGGGGAGGGATTCGATGAAGTGGAACGAGGAGAGTTGCCGTTCGCATTTTGGCGATGTTTGTGCCTGACCTTTATCTCTGGCTTCGCTCACCGGAGGCAACTTGGCGGTTGAATTCCGCTGATTGACCTCGAGGAACGCTGACCGGCTTCCACTCGTTTCCTGCGAAATGCTTGGCCAGCATTACGATCTGCCCCACATGAAGCGAGTAGTGCGCGACTTGGCGGTTGACGGCCTGCATGACCGAATGGGCTTCGCCCCGAATGGTAATCGTGCGCTTCAGGTCTTCTTCCGAAAGGGATTCCAGAGTCTCGAACAGTCGCTTCCACCCATCTTCCCAGCCATCCATCAGGTCGCGGCGGGTTGGCGGAGGTTCGATAAATTCCACGTCGCGTCTGCGGTCTGGCTTCTCGCCGTCCGTGGTAAGAAAGTCAGTCCAGCGGGAGCGCATATTGCCCGCCAGATGCTTCACGATGATCGCGATCGAATTGGTTTCGGGGTCCAGGGTGGCCAGGAGCTTCTCGTCGGTGGTCTGCTCCATCGCCCGTTCCGCAAGCCCTTTATATTGCCGAAATACCGCCAGACAGTCTTCCAGGTAGGATGTCGTGAATTGGAGCGCCATGGGTTCAGTCTATGCGCCCTTTACCGGGATACCGCCCTCTGGAAATCAACATAGTCCACGGCCATGGTCACCGCCGTGCTGGCAGTTAAGGTTACCGCTGACCAACTCGCTGCATACATCGTGTTACTGGGCATGCTCCCGATGGCCACGCCCGTCCCGCACTGCGTGCCGTTCACGTACCAGTGGACGTTGGTTCCGTCATTGACCATGGTGAGTCTGGTCCACGTAGCCGCAACCGCCGCGATGGAGCAATCGGTGGCCGTAGAGCCGTAGCGGATATACCAGTCATTCGCGGTCGCATTCGCAGAACTCAAATAAAAGCTGATGCCGTTGGTCCATGGGCTCGCGTTTGGAGTGCCGGACAGTCCCGCCTGGTAAGCGCCAGCCGTCGTTCCCGGGAGTATCGGCACGTAAACTTCCGTCTCCCACATCCACCCGGCCGAGGTGTTCGCTCCGGCCACTGCCCCCGAGGTCGACTGCAAGCCACACGTCACACCATCCCCACTGGTGGTGAAGGAGTTCAGCAGGATGTTTCCAGGGTGGTTCGCGTCGGCATAGGTGTTATTGGCTGAGCAGGTTCCTGTGTTGCCGCTCGGGATTTGATTCAGCGAATTATTTGCCGTGCTAAAGAAATCATCGAACCAGACCGCGTAGGGTCCGCTGGCTTTCGACTGTGGCCACAATCCGGGTGCCGTGACCACGCCACTGGCGGTAACCGTGGTTGGCGTAATGGGCCCGGGATTCTGCGCGTAGGCCGTGGTTGCCAGTTGGGTGCTGTTCGTGTTCGCCGTCGCCGTGGGTGCGGTGGGCGTGCCGCTAAGCGCCGGCGAAGCCAGCGGTGCATAAACCGATAAATTATTCGTGCCCGGGGTAAATCCACCCGGCGAGAGCACGACCGGCGGGTTGGTGATGTTGTTATGGACCGTTCCAACGATATAGCCGCCCGCTGATGCCGTCGCCGCGGTGGCCTGGCCAGCGGTGGCCGCCACCAGCAGAGCGCCTAAGGCCGGTGCCGACGCGGTCGATACGGTGGCTGTACCGTGGTTAGCGTAGGCCACGCATTGTCCCCCGGCAGTGTTAGTGGTTAGCGCCTGCTCTGCTACCCCGATGACCGGCTGCGTTCCGTTGGCAATGGTCCCAGCTTGAAAGTTGTAGACCTGAAGCAGATTGCCAACGGCCGGTTCGGTGGCCGCTGGATAGATCGCCACCTCACCCCCGTCCCACACTCCGGGCTCATGCAGCGCCACATTTTGACACGTTGTTGGCCAGTGGTGGCCAGGCCGACAAACTCAATCGCTGTGTACTGGTCCAGGATGTTATTCATGTCGCCGCTGATATCGATGCCGCCGTCGTTGTAGGCGGAGTTATTAGCGATAATCCCGGCCAACTGCCCGGTCGTGGGATAGAAGTTGCTCGCGCCCGCATAAATGTTTTCCAGCCTGAACCCGTTGAAGGAGCCGGCGCCGAAGTAGGCGTAGGGACCGCGGCCGCCAGTGGTGATCTTTTGCCCGCTCGCACTTGCGAACACGGTGTAAATCCCGTTGATCTTCACCCCGCCTATACTGGCTTGCCCGGCCTGCACGCCGCCCCCGGAGTTGGTCAGGTTGTCGTCCCACATGACCGCATTTCCGATGGCCTCGCTCTGGATGATGTCGTAATTCGCGTTGGCAAAGAACGGCGTGTACGCGCCCCCATAAGCCTCCCCGTAATTGTCCGAGATGCCGGGGAACTTGATGAAAGCATAAGGCTGATAGCCGGTGTAGTATTCGCCCGACTGGTACAAGCCGATGATGGACGCATCTTTGTCCACGCACGTGCCGGCGAACGTGTTGCCGCTCACGAAGCTGTGGCCCTGCAGGATGATGTCGCCGACCAGGTAGATGCTCGCCGGGGCCCAGTAGAGGCCGCAGAAATCCTTCTCTGCGTCGATCTGATCCCATGTCATGTGGTCGCCCACCAGGTTGAATCCCATGCGGAAACCCCATGCCCCGACCCGCCTCAGGTTCATCCTGCCACCGAGGAGAACTCCATCCATCTGGATCGGGGAACCCGAGTACCCGGGCGCGGGCACACTGGTGATCCCACGCGCATAAGTGGATGAGGTTACGTTGACGTTGGCCCCGCCGTTATAGGTGTCGGAATACGGATTGTAGAAAGTGATATCGGAAATCCCTCCATAACACGCCCCGACACCTCCGTAGCGTCCGCTGCCCGCTCCCGAGTTGTCGGAGTAGGAAGCGGTCGGCGAGCCGCAGGAAACCATCCCGCTGTTGGCGCCAAAGTCCGCTACCGCCGGCTCAATCAGCGTGCCGCCCTCGCCGTCTCCGACCAGATAAATGCCCTTCGCAGACCCGGCACTGGCATCCTGGCTGTTGGGAAGGATGACGGGCTGGTCCCAGATAAATGGTCCACCTGAAAGCTTGATCGAGCCGCCGGTCGCAGTGAGTTTGTTCACCGCATACTGCGTGGCCAGCCAGTCCATCTGGTTGGTGCAGGCGGTCGCAAAGGAATAGATACCGCCGTTGTACGCTTGCAGCGCTGCGAGGTTGGCCAGGCTGAGATAGGTGCAGGCCTGGTTGGACGTACCGTTTCCGACCGCTCCATATTGTTTTACATTAGCCACAATCAAATTCGACTCTGCGGTCTGGACCCCTGCGGTCGTGGCTAATTTGGTGCTGTTATCTGTAGTGGCCTGCGTGGGTGCAGTAGAGCCGTTAGGGAGCGCTGCGCCGCCTGGTGCCGTGATGTTGAGCGCCCCGCCCGTCGCCGCGGCGGATAGGGACGCCGAACCGCTGGTCGATCCATCAAGTTGTAACTGGATTCCATTCGCAAGTTCGAAGGTGTGCGTCTGTCCTGAGGGAGCTGTGCCCGCAGCGTGGCTTAGCTTGAAATTGTCCGTAGTTGGATTAGTGCCTGCGCCAACAGTGCAGCCCATCGTCCAGCCCTCATAGGCATTGGCTGAACCCGTCCAGTAAGCCTCGTAAGCATTGAGCAGGGTGGGGCAGTTGTAGTTCCCGCTAGAGGATGTCGCGGTGCCATTTGCGTTGATATTGAAGAGCGTTCCAAAAGAATTAGAAAACGCGCCCACAAGGGTCGTCAGTCCCGAGCGCCAGTACGCTCCGGGAACGTTGGTGTTGATGGTAAAAGCGTCGAAGGGATAGTTGCCGGTGTTGGACGGGCTCCCGGTATAGGCAAGCGTGGCCCGAAATGCTACGCCGGCGAGATACGCCGAGGTAGGGTTCAGCGGTTGAAGATCGTTTTCCTGCCCCACCAACACCACATTCGAAGTCAGGCCCGCCGCGTCGGTGACCAGAGGATTCTGCGAATACGCCGTGGTTCCGTTGGCATATGCGTATCCATTGCTGATGAGTCCCACTGCTTCCTGGTTCGTATCCTGCGTGTAGGCGGAGAAGATTCCGCCATTGGTGATGGTTGTGCCAGTCCCGGAGGCCGGCGCACTGACGCAGCCGTTGACCGCAGAAGTGATCGACTTATACCACGTGCTCGTTAAGGCGCAATTGCCAGCGTAGCCTGACGACCCGGTAACAAATGAATTCAGATAGCTGGCATAATTCGACGAGCCGAAAGTGCCTCCCGTAGACAGACTCAGCGGGTCGACGATAGCTGGATTGGGATAGGTCCCCGATAGGCTGCCGCCCGCTGTTCCACTAGGCGGCCCGCCGGACGAAGCGGACGCCGCAACGCAGGCATTCGTAGCCACCTTAGTGTCGTTTTCGCCTGGAGTGCAGGTTACCGCCGTGCTCCCGGCGGGGAGTGCAATCGGATTCGAGGACAGCCCGGGATTGGGGTAACTTCCGCTCAATGCACCTCCTGCCGCGCCGCTCGGGGAGCCGCCGGGTGGGGCGGCCTGAACGTATTGCGAACCGTTCCAGTTGTAACTGGTGTAGGGATTGGTGGTGATGTCCACCAGGCCGAAGCTGGAGCTGCCACTCACCGTACTGATCACTGTGCTCGCGGTTCTAGGCGTGATGAGCTCATACCAGCGCGAGTTGAGGATGATGGTGTTGTTGCCCCCGGCGCGGATCTTCTCGTTGTTCAACGCTTCTTGCAGTCCGCCGGTGCCGGAGGTGAGATAGAACGAGGTGTGCTGGTAAGCCAATCCGCCCAGCGAAACCGCGCAATTACTGCCCGTTAGAAATGCGGTCACAGTGGTTGAGACCTCGCTTTGCGCGGGGAGGGCATCGACAACCTTGACCGGCGTTCCTGTGGTGAAGGCGGGAAAATTCTCGCCTCCGCCCGTGACGTTGCAATTGGCGGGGTCGAAGGCAAAACCATTGCCCTCATTCTGCACCTCGAACTCGCCGTATTGTGCTGCAATCGGTTGTCCCTCAATATTCTGCGCCTGCGCACAATAAGTCGTTGCCGCAGCAAACGACAGCAATATAAGGGCGTGGAGAGATACGCTCCAGCGGCCCGCTAGTGGATCTACGTTGGTCAGCCTTTTCACTTCTGTGCCCTGCGCCATGGAGGTTGTTCCCCTGCTTGCATCTGTAGCTAAAGTACTATAGAGTTCTGATACATAAAGTAATCTAGCGAGAGCGGAGGCATGTTGACGCAAGCACGGCAGCCCAAATTCTCTAGTCCGCTCAATAAGCGGGCACGGTCAAGCCGCTCCAGGCCGTACGGAGGGCATGTCGAGGAGTTCGTTCGGTCGTCTGAAGAAAAACGGCTTCTTGTCCGGACCCTTCCTGTGCGGAGGGAACTGCTTTGCGATTTAGCAAATTCGAAACCCGAGCCGGACCGGGTCAATTGGTTTCAGGAAAAGTGGCATGGAAGGATTCGCGAAGAATCATTGCGAGACCTCATAGAGTTGGGAGAGGAGCTTAGGGCTGTCTGGAAGAGGCCTCGCATCGAGGGAGCTGAGAAAATCCTCGATAAGTGGCTGGCTTGGCGCCCATTGGGGACCACATTCAGGAAGTACAAGGGATCTGAGATCGAGCGCCCGGACGCGAACAAGGCCAGGGATTACCTGCCTTTCGAGTGCTCGATCGGGGCAGGCCGTCTTGTGCCTAACTGGGTGCACTTGCGCGCGATGCTCATCCAGGGCGTCCTCGAGCACTGGAAAAACTTCAAGTTGTGCGCCAATGCAGACTGCGCCGCGCCGTACTTCATTGCAAAACGGAAGGATCAAACCGTATGCGATGCTGAAATCTGCAAAGCAGAGAAGCAGCGCGCTCATGCGCTCAAGTGGTGGCATGAGAATCGCGCCAAAACATCCCATCCGCAGAAACACTCCGCCAGAAAACGGGTTGGAAAGGGAAGCGCTTAGCTTCGAACTTTACAGGGTGTGCGAGTACTCAGCATCACGCTTCGCCAGCGGGAACTAGATGGCCATGCCGCCCGACACCTCAATGCGTTGAGCGTTGATCCACCGATTGTCCTCGCATAGCAGCGATGCGATCATGGGTCCGATGTCGTCCGGCAGACCGGGACGGCCGAGTGCGGTCATGTCTGAAACCATCTTGTTCACCGCGGGATTGTCGCGGACCATACCGCCGCTAAAGTCAGTTTCAATTGCGCCAGGAGCGACGGTGTTCACGATAATGCCTCGTGGGCCTAATTCCTTCGCCAGATAACGCGTCAGCACCTCGACCGCGCCCTTCATACATGCGTAAGCACTGCTCCCCGGCAGGGTAAAGCGCGTCAGACCCGAGGAGATATTTACGATGCGCCCACCGTCGTTGATGAGTGGAAGCAGCTTCTGTGTGAGCAAGAAGACGCCCTTGAAGTGGACGTTATAAATGCTGTCCAGTTCTTCTTCGGTGGTCTTTTCGATCGGGGTATGTAGTGAGATGCCGGCATTGTTCACCAGAAAATCGAAGCGGCTAGCTCCCATTCCCTGAAGCGCTTTGGCCGCTTCTTTTACAAACGAGTCGAACGTGCTCACTTTACCGGTGTCCAGCTGCAAAGCGACCGCCGTACTGCCAGCGTCGCTGACCGCAGTCACAACTTTCTCCGCTTCTGCACGATTCGAGTTGTAGGTAAAGATCGAGCGCGCGCCGCGCTGGGCGAGACTGAGAACGGTGTTTTGGCCGAGTCCCCGGCTCCCACCCGTGACAATCGCAATTTTTCCTTTTAAAGCTGATGTTTTTTCTGTTGGCATTGATCTCTCCCGGTGTACTTCTCTAGGTCAGAATACCCATCATGCTCGCCGGCGGCGCACTCCTCTGGCGCAGAGCATGAACGTGATGAGCAGGCGTCGCGGCCGCCCGTGGCCATCTTTCATCAAGGCGAACGGGCGTCCTTCTGGACCGCTCAAGGGGCATCGCAGAAAGTGCCGCGGAAGGTGCGGCCGAGAACCGACCATCGCGATTTTCGTGCCGCCTCGCTAAGTTGTTGATTTATTGGTGGACCTGATCGGGATCGAACCGATGACCTCTTCCATGCCATTCGGGGTAACATCTGTGGAGTCAATGACATAATGGGGAATTTAGGGGAACTAAAAGGCACATAAAGAGCACTGCGTACAAGAAAAAGTGCCCCAGTTGTGCCCTCGTTTTCGATCCACCTTTCCTAGGGGAATAGATCGAGAAGAAGTGCCGGGGGCAAGCCCTAAACCCCTAACCGCGCTCAGGCCGGACTGGCATTTGTTCTGACCGCAGAAAAACACTCTCGGAGCATGAACATGAAAAACCTTGGCTGCGGTTCTTTGCGTGATTCCGCCGCAGTTTGATAGGTCTGGCGTGATTGGACTGTATTATTTATAAGTTGTTAATTACAAAATACTTAACTTCGTATTGCCAGCGACAATGCCGCTTGTCATTGCCGATCATCGTCAATTTTGCAGCAGCTGCTGCAAAAATCGCTCGCTGCTACCTTTAATGGTGGCGGAGGAGATAGAGGATGCGGAATACACGAACACGCAGGGTGCCTACGTGGCAGGGAAGACCCCTCCTCAGAGGAGGCGGGCCCCGTGGCAGCGCTAATCCGGCTCCCTCCGGGCTACGCTGCTCTGCTGGAAGAGCTGAAAACCCGGATAAGGGCCGCCCAACTACGGACCGCCCTGACGCTCAACCAGGAGACCATCCGGCTCTACTAGTTGATCGGACAGGACCTTTCCTCCCGCTTTGTGGCCGAGGGGTGGGGAACTGAAGTGGTGGATCGGCTGGCCAAGAGCTCGGCACGGAGTTTCCCGGGGTGGGGGCAGCCCCGCAACCTTCGCTACATGCGTTCCTTCGCCGAGGCGTGGCCCGACTCGCAAATTTTGCAGCTTGCTGCAAAATTGCCTTGGGGTCATCACATGGTCCTCCTCGACCGTCTCAAAGACGACGTAAGCCGGGGATGGTACCTGCGGGCGTCCATCCAACACGGTTGGAGCCGCAACGTTCTTAACCCATCACATCTCAACCCGGTTGCGTGAACGGGGCATCGACCTGCTCTTTTGCCATCTCCGGCCGCACTGCTATTTCGTAATCGAGCTAAAAAGTGGTGCCATTAAGCCGGAACATGCCGGCAAACTGAGTTTCTACTTGTCCGCAGTGGACGACATTATGCGGACGGCGGTCGATGGTCCCGGCATCGGAGTCCTACTCTGCGAAAGCCGCAGCGGTCCCATCGTTGAGCACACGCTGCAGAACATCGTCCAGCCGATCGGCATCTCAACCTACCGTGTCACCCGCGAACTTTCCGAACCGCTGCAAGCTGAGGTTCTATCCATCGAAGACCTGAAAGAGGTGGTCGAAAAGCTGCGCAAGGAACTGAACGAGGCCCGCCAGGCGCAGGAGACGGATGTGGAGGAGTCATGACCGGAGAGCCCGTTATGTATTGCCCTGGTCCGGCGGGAGCAACCGGCAGGGGAGCGGGCCGTCCCCGCTGCTGGCGTTGCGGAGCTGAGCGGATGACAAGCGTTGCTTTAATCGGAACTGCGGAGCAAAATGTTCGGACAGGAGAGCGAGCGCTGCTTTTGGATTTGCGAGAGAGTCCATCCCCCGATTGACGTCTACCCCAGTGTGGGGAGCCATGGGCGGCTCAAAGCAGCTTGTTCGGTCGGGCAAATCGATCAATAGAAGCAATCGGAGGGGCAAGATGACTACAACCTTTTTGAGCGAGGAGTAACGGTCCCAATGCCCACCCCACCCCTGTTTTTTCTGCCGTTCCTGCCTCCGGAGTTAGCAGAGGCCTCCTATGCCCATATGGCGGAGAAGTGCGACAAAATCGCCCCGGGCCCGCGAGGCAGAGTGTATTCCATAAGTTTTGTGCACGAGAGAGTCGTCTGGGTTGCTACAGTGGGCAAACACCTTAAGGGTCACAGGCCAGGGCATAGAGCCACGGCGAGGTTGATAGAAGACCCCGCAATGGTCCTTGCCATCTTTCCGGGTGCCCCGTACACCATCGTCACAGATGCCCTGCATGCCACCGGCTCCAACTTCCAAAATGTCTTCTTCGGAACACCTGTGGAGGTCGAATATTTCTCTCTGCCACCTTCTGCGTAAGGAAATCGTCCCCCGCATCAGGCGATTTACTTACCGCAAGCTGTATTCCGTTTCCCCTCGCGTTCCAGCGATATCGCGCCGCCCCTTCACTGTTTGCGCAATCATCGATGAGGACAACATGACTGATTCGAGACGAGTATTCACAAGCAACGTAGCCCGATAAGATCTGTAAGGTAGTTCTATGCTTCGCGCCCGAGGCCGCACGATATGTTTGAGGAGAATGGATTTCCGCTGGAAGCCCCATTGTCGAAAAAGGGGGGCTCGAAGGACCCAGGCAGGTTGGACTGCCCGGAGTACGTCAAGGCGCTATTCGCTGCGGGTGAGCGTGCCACTCATACGGGCATTTGCCTATTGGACACGCAGACACGATTTGACTGGGTGAATGCCGCTCTTGCAAAAGAGACGCGAGCAACCATCGATCAACATATCGGGAAGACTTCACGCGAGATTGTGGGTGGTCTGGCTACACAGATCGAGCCAATTTACGAAAGGGTGTTGGCGACGGGTAAGCCAGCGTCCGTCTGGCTGGCGGGTCATGTGAGGGACACGATCGAGGCCGGCCATTGGTTCGATTACTGCTTTCCTATTCCCGGCAGCTCGCAGCGAGTGCAGCAACTAGGCCTTTTTGTCGTGAATGTCACGGCGGAAAAGGAGTCGGCTGCGATCGTCGACGCACTGGCGGGAAACTTGCCGTTTGCAAGTGACCACTACGCGCAACTGCTACAAGGACTTGATGAGGCGATCCACGGATATCACTTAGGGCTGGAAATGAACTTTCTGGAACTTTCGCGTCACTCCACGGATGTTGCCAGAAACGTCGACCACTTTCGGTCGAAGCTTCAAGGACTGGACAGTGAGATTCACCTGATTCGGGAACTCGTCTACGCAATTATCGACCGATTGCGCGTTCCCTCATGCTGAGAAGCATGTGTGGCATCTCTGCTGCTCCGCGACGATAGTCAGCTTACCAATGGAATGGTCACCATGATGACACGCCCGATGCTTTCGATTTCTGTCCGGTACCTCCATCTCCTGCTTGGGGCTGGCGATAGCGAGTGCGGTATCAACGTCAGCCAGTCTGAGTTTTCGTCCAACTCGCACCAGCCGCAGACATAGCCGTCAGGAGTTCTCAGGAAATAGATGGGCCGTCGGAATTCGTGGGTCCAGTTTCGTCGAGTTGAGATTGCCCGCTTTTGGGTATCGATCTGAACGATAGAACCAGCAGGAATCATAGGGTGCAGGGTCAGGTCGTGTTTTCCAATGATTCCACGCCTGTATGGCGTCAGTGACTGACCGATCTCCGCAGCGAGGAGACTGGTCTCGTTGTGGGGCGGCTGAGCGGAAACAGGCTTATCCGAAACCACATTTGCCTGTGCCTCGAGCGATTCTTCGCCTAGAATCATGCTTGAATTTTCAGGGGAGAGCTGTCTGGGAATCAGGTTCTGTCCGCTTCCGGGATCAATGCAACGCAGCAGTTGCCCCGGCGAGACGTTATAAATCTCTGCCAATGCCATTAGCTTACTGACGCTCAGTTCGTGCTCTTCGCGCTCCAGGCGGTGAAGCCAACTGGCCGAGACCTGGTAAGACTGATTTCCCTTTTCCTGGGCCAAGCAAAGGCTGCGTTTCTCAACCTCTCGCAAAGAGAGTTGGCACTGGCGCCGAATTGTGAGGAGCCTCGCGCCAATGCTTCCCATCACCCCCCCTGTTGGCGAACTTCACGGAGCCTTGAACCGATCCCTGGCATGCAACTAACTTTCCTGCGTGCCTGTCGCAACCGGTGGTCCCGGAAATCCTGGAGAAGAGCAATCGCCAGTTTCCAGACTCTCTATTTCCGATCTGACAATGTAGCCGTGATCATCTGTTCGATGGCTTTGGAACTCACTGGTTTGGAAACGAAATCATCCATTCCAGCCCCCAGGCAGCGGTCCCGATCCTCGCTCATCGCAGATGCGGTCATGGCAACAATGCGTACGTGAGTGCCGATAGCCTCTTCCCGGCGGATTTGCATGGTGGCCTGCAGGCCGGTCATCTCAGGCATCTGCACATCCATGAGAATCAGATCGAAGTCACTCTGTCTCCATTGCTCCAGAGCTTCCAGGCCATTGGTCGCCAGCGTAATCCGATGTCCCATCTTGCCCAGCATAGTCATGGCCACTCTTTGATTCACCAGGTTGTCTTCGGCCAGCAGGATCCTTAGCGATCGTGACGAAGGGGAAATACCGGCGGGAGTGACCGTACTCGCTGGTATATGCACTCCAATCGCAAGACGAATAGATCCAAGCAGGTCGGAGGAGCTTATGGGTTTGATGAGGTAAGTCTCGACTCCCATCTGCCGGCAGAGTGCCGCACTCTCAACCAGGCCGCACGAGGTCAACATCATTATTACTACACTTTCGAGCACTGGATTTCGGCGAATGCGGCCGAGCACTTCTATTCCATCCATCCCGGGCATCCGTTGGTCGAGCAGAAGCAAGCGATAGGGACTTCCCTCGGAGGCGGCTCTGGAGAGTTCGGCAAGCCCGGATTCCCCGGAATCACAGGTGTGCGAGTTCATCCTCCATTGACGAGTAAGGTCGAAGAGTATCCTTCGATTCGTGGCGTTGTCATCAATGATCAGGGTGGGCATCCCGTGCAAATCTTCTTCACTCGGAATGGGGGGGGCCGGCTGCGATCCAGGTGACACGTCAAAGTAAGCATCAAAGGTTATGGTTGTGCCCTCCCCGGGCATGCTCTTGAGATCGATTTTGCCTCCCATCAAAGTCACAATGCTCCTGGAGACGGCCAGTCCCAGACCGGTACCACCGTATAGCCGATTGCCCGAAGTCTGCGCTCGCTGGAACTCCTGGAAAAGTCCTTCCTGCTGGTCCAGTGCGATTCCGATCCCGGTGTCGCGGATTATGAACTGTAGACAAGCGCGGTCATTCGTAACCGATTCCAGAGATACATCTACGCAGACTTCTCCGTGCTCTGTAAATTTAATCGCATTCCCCACCACGTTGATCAGGACCTGACCAAGACGGATCGGGTCACCGGTCAGGTCAGCAGGCACATCCAGCGCGATGTGCACGGTGAGTTCCAGACCCTTTTGGTGGGCGGCGAAGGCGAGGCTCCTCAACACATCCTTGACCACGCCGGGTAAATGGAAGGCGACTGAATCCAGGACCGTCTTACCCGCTTCCAACTTCGAGTAATCGAGGATTTCATTGATGATGCTCAACAGCCGAACTGCTGAGGATTTCACCGTCAGCAGAAATCCGCGCTGCTCCTCACTCAAAGTCGTGCTCAGAGCAAGTTCCGTCATACCGAGAATGCCATTCATCGGGGTCCGTATTTCGTGGCTCATGTTGGCCAGGAATTGGCTCTTGGCACGGCTTGCCTGCTCGGCCGCAATCGTCGCCCTGGTCAACTCCTCCTGCGACCTGGCATACCTGACTTGAAGGATCGCTGCTCTTACTCCATAGATCGCAACCGCCGCGGAAATGCAGACAAATCCCAACCATGGGTGCTCCGGAGCAATCTCAACTCCCATGAGGGTGATAGCCAGTGTGAATAGTACTGGGCTGAGGTTATCAATCAGTAGTCCTACGGTCCGCTGGCCGCTGCTCCGTTCAGTCTTGTCCGTAGGGATCTTGTGTTGTTGCAAGGCAAACGAACCCATGAGGGCGAGGTAAGGGATCCCCCACGCGGCGTCTTGCACTCCGTTATGCCACCCGGCCTTCAGCTCGAGGTGGCCCAGGATAATCAACACGATCACATTGACCCACAGATACACGGCGAGGATGCGATAAAAGCGTCTTCTTGCCGGGCTCGGATTGGAAAAGAAGCGCAAGGTCACAGCTCCGACCAGAATCAAATTCTCCGCATTGTTCAAATGCGTGAGATTGGTCGCGGAGATGGCCTCGGGGCGGCCATGAGAGGGCAATACGGAGAAGAGCTGCAGGTATGCGAGCATGGCTGCGATGAGCGCTTCAGCCCCATCAAGCCATGCGAAGATTTTCAGGCCAGCATCCGTACTTCGGGAGCAGATAGCCAGCATGACAGGAATTCCGTACGCAAAAAAGAAGAAGTCCGAGTTGATGGCCTGGGTCTGCGTGTGTATCTGCGTCCCGAAGTCGTAGTAAGTCAATCCAAGCTGACCAACCGCTGCGATGAGCAGACCGCATCCGAAGAGGAGCCACGATGGCCTGGTCTCCGGAGATTGTGTATTAGCGCCAAGCAAACACACTGTAACCCCCAGAAGGGGATACATGAGAATGAACAGGTTGGACTGGAATATCGCACGCGGATCAAGGACGAGTAAAGTCACATGAGCGGCCACCAGCATCGCGGCCGCCACGAAGAGACTGCGAGCCCCGCAAAATCCGTCCATCAGGAGCCCTCGGCCACTTTTGCGCCGCGCAGAGTTGTGGCAAACGAGACATTCTGCCTCACTGTATCAATCGATCCATTGTCTCCGTGAACTTAGGTTGTGGCAAAACCGCATTCACGCTGTAGTTTATGCAACGGAAATCTAAGGTGAAACAGAATCGTCCCGGTTTCTGCAACCACCATCACGGTTCGCACGCAACCGCTCCACCGGTCAGGTTCACGCCAAGAAACTATATCCTCAACCTACTCGCTGCAGGGATGGAGAATCTACTGTTCAAAGGTAAGGGTGCTCCTTACTTTGGTAGGGTTGAATTTGAGCGAGATCTACGGCGTTCGGCCTTGTCGCTGCGGGCCAAATAGCGTCGACACAAGCCCTTGTGGGTTGGGTAAGGTAGGCCTTACCTTCGTAAGGCTTACCTCTGGAGCTTCTACATTTGTGGAAATGAAACCAGTCCCGTCAGGGACGGCAGAGAACAGCCAGGACGCAGTCCTGGGACTCTAGGAAGGTTTATCAAGACTGGGCAGGGGAATTTTCAATCTTTCGGCCATCCTCACTAAATCTGCCAGTGAGTTAGATCCCGTTTTTCGGATCAGTTGGCCCCGATGCACTTTCACTGTGGTTTCGCTGGTTCCGATCTCCGAGGCGATTTGCTTGGTCAAGAGACCGGAAACGATCCAGGGTAGAATCTCCTGTTCACGAGCTGTGAGCGATTCAAATCGCTTTCGCAAGATGCTGTCTTGCATCTCCTGCCTTCGTCTGACCCGGTCCCGGTTCAGAGCGGCGTAAATTGAATCCAGAAGGTCCTGATCGCGAAATGGCTTGGGGAGAAATTCCACTGCGCCGGCTTTCATCGCCTGCACGCTCATCCGGATATCGCCATAGGAAGTAATGAATATGATGGGAATCGGAATCTGGGCTGCGGCCAGTTCGCGCTGGAGATCCAACCCACTACGGTCAGGCAATCGCACATCCAGAACCAGGCAGCTCACTGCATCGCGGCGCTTTGCACTCAGAAATTCCTCGGAAGATGCAAAAAGCTCAACGTCGAGCCCCACGGTTCCAATGAGACGCACGATCGCTCTGCGAACCGATGGGTCGTCATCGATGACAAAAACTACCGGAGGAGAATCCATCAGCATCAATCGTAGTTGAGAGGGAGTGAAATTGCGAAGAGCGCACCCTGGGAACCTGGTACCGTCCAAATACGGCCACCATGTGATTCAACGATGGAACGGCTGATCGACAATCCCATCCCGAGGCCTTCCTGCTTTGTCGTAAAAAATGGCTCGAAGATGCGCTCCAGTTCGTCCGGGGCGACTCCGGATCCGGAATCCTGAACTTCGATGAGCACACCATCGGGACTCCTGGCCGACCGAATGAGAAGCTTCCGCGGCCGGTTAGTTACCCCGCGCATCGCATCGATGCTGTTCGTGACCAGATTGATCAGGACCTGCTGCAACTGTATTGGGTCCCCTCGCACCAGGGGTAAGTCCGCGGCCAGGTTGGTCCGAAGGGAGATAAGGTTACTGGCAATTTCGTTTTGCGAAAGGTCGAGAACTTTCTGAATGAGGTTATTGATGTCCAGTTGTGCGTGTTCGTGAGCTCCCTTCATCAGAAGTGCCTGGATTCTTGAGATGATGGAGCTAGCCCGGTTTCCATCATGCACAATTTCAGTAACGGCCTCAAGCAGCCTCTTCTGATCCGGCCTGCCGCTCGACAGATTGCGTAAGCAGAACTCTCCGTTAGTAACGATTGCCGTCAGGGGCTGCTTTATCTCGTGTGCGATCGAGGCCGTCAGCTCGCCCATTATCTCCAATCGAGCTTCACGCGCTACCTCCAACCTGGCTTCAGATAAGGCCAGCAACAACGCTTGCGCGCTAAAACTCCGATCCACAAGGGACGCAATGATCACCGATCCGAGCAGGATCAATGTAACGACAGCGATGCCAATGGTGCTCAGAGAAGACACGTTCACAGCATGCGTCAGGTCCGGCGGAGTCACGGAAGACCGATAGGTGGCCGAGGCCATGCCGGTGTAGTGCATCGCCGAAATCGCGGCACCTAAAGCCACGGCGCTGCCAATTCTTCGCCACACCATTTTCTGACGACGTGCATCTCGAAAATGAAACTCGATCCACAGGCCTCCTACCGCAAACACAATGGCGAATACCACCGACAGGCTGACCAGGAAGGGATTGAATTCGCATCGAGCAGCCAGTCGCATGGCACCCATATTCGTGTAGTGGAGGGTAACGATGCCTGCTGCTAATATGCTGCCTCCTACCCAGGCATAGAGGGTTCCCATGTCTCTTCGGCTCACAACATGAAGCGCCCCGGCGGCGGCGAAGATAGCAGCGATCAGCGAAGCCACGACTGTTGGCCAATAGAACGCTATCGCAACAGGTAAGCGGAATGCCACCATCCCGACGAAGTGCATTGCCCAGATGCCATTCCCCATCGCAATTGCGCCGGAGGCTAGCCAAGCGAGGCGGCGCCGCCCTCCCGAGACGCTAACTCTTCCAGCAAGATCGAGCGCCGCGTAGGAGGCTGAAATGGCGATGATGACTGAGAGCGCGACCTCGAGAGGATCATAAGAGACCATCATCGCCGGGTTGGCAGCGGCCGTCATCAAGGGACCTTCTTCCGGACGTGCTTTTTCGGTTTACATGACCTGTCTGCCCGCGAGTCAAAGACGCCTCCGCTGGCGGGGCACTTGATGTCATGCCAGCCGACGTGCAGCAGATCACATCCGCAGAGCGCGCGGGCAACGTCAAATCAAAGAGTTTTAGGCTCTGTGCAGCGCGAGCAGGGCATGCTGACCCTTTTACTGCCTGGGAACACTCTGGCTGCGTGCCTTTCTTTCATGTCAGGGGCTGGCTAAATAACGGTGAACCAAGGTGACAGCCATTGCGCCTTCCCCGACAGCCGAGGCGCATCGTTTGACAGACCCATGGCGAACATCGCCGGCGGCGAACATTCCGGGAAAGCTGGTTTCCAGATAGTAGGGTTCGCGATCGAGCGGCCATGTCCTGGCAAAGCCACTGTGCTGTCGTAAATCCGGACCGGTAACGAGATAACATTGTTCGTCGCGCACCAAGCCGGCTTCTGCAGCCCAGTTCGTGTTGGGAAGACCGCCGAGGCATAGGAAAAGCCAGCACGCATTGATCGTTTCCTGCCGGCCGGTCAAATTATCGATGAGAGTAATGGCTTCCAGGTGGTTGTCGCCATGCAGCTCAACGACTTCAGTATGCGGTCTTACCTCGATCTTAGGCGAGGCCGATATGCGATCGATCAAATAGTGGGAGAGGGTTTCCTTCAAGCCATCTCCACGAATCAAGATATAGACTTTTCGCGCATAGCGGGAGAAGTGTAGGGCGGCCTGTCCGGCGGAGTTGCCGCCACCGACCACGAAGACCTCCTGGCTGCTGCACAGCTCCGCCTCGCTGGTGCCGGCGCCGTAGTAGACGCCCGCGCCGCGCAGCCGTTCTTCGTTCCAGAGGTTGAGGCGGCGGTACTCAACGCCGGAGGCACAGATCGCGGCGTGCATCACAAAGCTGGTGCCATCCGCCAGGTGGCCGATCGACTTACCGGGCACGAGCTCGGCACGCACCCCCTCATGCAGCAGAAGGATTTCCGCTCCAAAACGGTTGGCCTGGTCACGGGCACGTTTCGCGAGGTCAGAGCCGCTGATGCCCTGCGGGAATCCCAGGTAATTCTCAATCCTGGAACTGGTACCCGCCTGTCCGCCTACTGCGTAGCGCTCGATCAGTAGGGTTTTGAGGCCCTCGGATGCGCCATAAACTGCAGCACTGAGGCCGGCGGGCCCGCCGCCCAGAATGGCCAGGTCGTATTCTGCGCTGGATGGCTTCTGAAACCAACCTAGCTTCTCCGCAATCTGGCGAACGGTAGGACTTTCCAGTCTGGCGCCGTCGGGAAAGAGGCAAACCGGCAGGCGGTGGTCGTGGAGATCGTTGACCTGGGCCAACTCCCGCGCCTGTTCATCCGAGGTCAGCTCGATCCAGTCGAAAGGAACATTGCTGCGGTATAGAAAATCGCGCAGGCGGTAACTGGTGGACGAACCGTGGGTGCCCAAAAGGCGTAACCGAAACGAATGTTGAGGAGTGGACGCGCTCATTTTATTTGCCTCACAAGATCTACAACATCGGAAGCCTGGCAGGACGCGGACCCAGGGGGAAGGCCTTGTCGATGCGGGCGATGTCTGCTGCAGACAACTGGAAATCACCTGCACCCGCGTTTTCCGCAGCGTGTTCGGGAGTGGAAGCTTTGGGAATGGTAAAGAGTCCGGGGCAGCGCACGAGGAACTGGAGCGCCACCCGCCTCGCTAAGTTGTTGATTTATTGGTGGACCTGATCGGGATCGAACCGATGACCTCTTCCATGCCATGGAAGCGCGCTCCCAGCTGCGCCACAGGCCCACAAAGGGTGGAACATCCTTTATTCTGCTGGAGCATGCCAAATACGTCAAACGCTCCGCACGTGGCAACCGTCGTTTCACCGTTGTCATCAGGAGAACGAATGTCTACCGCCCCTCGTTCCGCCAAATTCGCTGTATTAACCCTGCTCCTATGGAGCGGTTCTTTCACCGGCTCTGCAGCCGCCCAGGCTGCTGCTCCTGCCCCCGGTGCGCCGCCTGCGCTTGCGCCAGGAGGGTTTGCTATGGCCAACCTGCGCCCCGCGCTGGCCAACGTGCAGAGTGCCATCGGCAACATCAACGTTGGCCACTGGAAACTGTCTGCAGCCACCCGATCCGCCGTGCAACAGGATGTTGCCTCCATGCAGCGCGACCTGACCACTACCCTGCCAGGACTCTTCTCCCAGGCGGAGACCAGCGGTCCCGCCGTCCTGTCTCCAAGCTTCGCCGTATTTCGTAACCTGGATGCTCTCTATGACGTGTTGCTCAGGGTGACCGAGACGGCGGCGCTAGCCGGCTCCGAGGCGGATGCTGCCAACCTGGAAGATGCCCGCGCTGGTTTGGAGGACGGCCGGGGCAAACTGGGAGCCTGGTTGTTGCAGTCGATAGGCGCCCAGGACGCCCAGATTGCCCGCTTGCAGGCACCCGCCGCCCACCCCGCAACAGCGGCCCCGGCGCCCACCAAAATCGTGGTCGACGATGGCCCCGATACTCCCAAACCGCGCAAGAAGAAACCAGCCCCCACCCAAACACCTCAGTAAACTCTTTGCTGCAGGAATTTGTTGCCTGGGTGGTGTCTAAAGTAAATAGAGCCTGCCCCCTCACGGGCTCCCTTTGGGCGTAATTCGGAGACGCAGGCGGACGCTTCCTGTTATGGTATGGAGAACTTTTGCATGCAGGTAGGCATTGCTTTGGGAAATATCGCCAGCGTCCTCAGTGTACCTTCTGAAGAAACCGGGATTGTCTCGGAACTGAAAGCCGGTTCTGAGGAGGCATTCGCATGGTTGATCGCGAAGTATCACCAGCCCATTTACAGCTTGATAGCGCGCACCATTCCCGATCCAGCGGACGCGGCTGACCTGACCCAGGATGTCTTCATCAAAATCTACCGCGGGATTGGCGGATTTAACGGCGACTCCAGCCTGCGCACCTGGATTTATCGCATCGCCTTGCGTGAGGCAAGCAACCAGCGCCGCTGGTGGGGACGCCACAAGCGCCAGGAAGTGACCATAGAAACCAAGTTTGGTGAGAGCAACGACGGCCAGCCGCTGTGCCTGAAGGATACCCTCGTCGACGCCCATGAATCGCCCTTTGACCGGGCTGCCTCAGAAGAGGTTCGCGCCAAGGTAGAGGAGGAGTTGCGCCGTATCCCGGAGCCGTTCCACGCGGTGGTTGTTCTGCGCGATATAGAGGGCTTTTCCTACGAAGAGGTGGCGGAGATCCTGGGCGTGAATCTTGGCACCGTCAAGTCGCGTCTAATGCGTGGCCGTGCTCACCTGAAAGCGCGGCTGGCGGGTTTTGCTGAGGCTGCGGCAAAACGGCCAAGTGCTGCTTTTCAGCCGATGGAAGCGCTCTCGACGAGCGCCAGGGGGGCCAAGTGAAGAAATGCGCACATTTCCGTGACCAATTCTCGGCATACCTCGATGGCGCTGTAACCGGCGCGGCGATGCACGAGATCGCGGCGCATCTTGAGGTCTGCTCCGGGTGTGAGGCTGAATTTGCCCAATGGCGCGATGCGCAATCGTTGATCAGTTCGCTCGGGCCGGCGAAAGCTCCGGCAAATCTGGGCCTTCGCCTTCGCGTTGCCCTGTCGCAGGAGGCGGCTAATACCGCTCAGGAGAAATTCGCCCGCGGACGAGTTCGCTGGCAAAACAGGCTGAGTCCGCTGGTGTGGCAGGTTACGGCTGGCTTCGCCAGCACCGTTGCCCTCCTGGGTGGGGTGGCGCTTCTGATTGGAATGTTTGCGTCCCCGGAGCCGTTGCTGGCGCGGGATGAACCCCTCGGGGCGGCGTCCAGTCCCCGTTTCCTATACTCTGCGCTCGAGCCTGCCGGGGGCGTTGCAGATGGCAACAATCCGGTGGTTGTGCAAGCGTTTGTCAACGGAGAAGGCAGGGTATACGACTACCGGATTGTCTCCGGAGACGCGGATAACAAGACCCGCTTGCAGTTGGAAGATACTTTGTCCTTCAGCGTATTTGCCCCGGCGCAGGTGTTTGGACAGCCGGTACGGGGTACGGTGCTCCTCTCCTTCGCAGGAGTTTCAGTAGCAGGCTAAGAAGTGACCTGCGGTTGCTTTTCCCCAGGGTCCTCAAGCACCCTGCGGAACGTCCGGTTTGACCCTTCCATACGCAAATGCATAGACTTGTTGAGGGTCCATTGCAGCAATCTATGCAGTTTCTTGGCAAGCCGTCCGTACGCCCTTCCCGGGTTCTCAACGCGTCCTTTGCGCTTCTAAGTCTCTGTTGTTTGCCAGGCGCTTTCGCTCAGACCTCGTCCTCTAATCCTGCGGCAGCCCCTGCTCCCCCCAAATCCCCCGCCCTGGTGGATACGACCGGCCCCAACATCAGTCTGCAGAACAGCGAAGCGCTTTTCGATGTTGCCGCGACGCTTAACTCCTGCGGCTACGACCAGGGACTCACTGCCTCCGACACCGTGCGTCAGGACGTCCGGGATCAGGTCAACCAGGCGCTTCAGGCCTCCTCCGAGGCGCGCGAGGCGCACGAGCAGATTTGCGACTTTATCGATCGGCATAAGCTGTCGAACACCGGCTCGGACCTGGCGCAATATATTTCGCTCGCTCTCTACATCACACCGCCGCCCGAGTTGACGCCGAGCGCCGAGGGTGCGGACATGCCCCCGGACGCAGCCGGTGTGGAAAACATGCTGCCTTTGCTGCGTCGCTTCAATGAGTTAGTGAACCTGCACGCGATCTGGCTCCACGTCCGCCCGCAATACGATAAGCAGCTGAGCCAACTTCACGACTCGCTGACGAAGATGATTGACGATACCGGCATTTATCTCAAGGCGCCTGCCGGAGGCATCGAAGGCCGCCGCTTTCTGGTGGTGATCGAGCCGCTGCTAGACCCCTCCCAGACCAATGCCCGGGTCTACGGAGCTGATTACGTAGTGGTTGCTTCGCCCGTCAATGGAAATATCCATATGCGGGAAGTTCGCCACGCTTACCTCCATTACCAGATTGAGCCGCTGCTTTACGCGCGGGCAACCACCCTCGACAGGCTTCTACCCTTTCTCAAGACAGTTAAGGACGCGCCTCTCGATTACACCTATCGCAGTGACATTGTGGCCCTGGTCGTCGAAAGTATGATCCGGGCAGTCGAAGCCCGGACCATGGACACCGGCGTCACCATTTACAAGATTCCAGCCGACGTTCGCCGCAGCGACCTTGAATCAGCCACCCACCAGCACAATGCTTCGGTCGAGGCGGCCGAAGCTGTCCGTCGCCATGCCGTGCAGAAGGACATGGAGGATGGTTATGTGCTGACGGATTACTTCTACTACGCCTTCGCCGCGTTTGAAAAGCAGCCGCAGAGCTTCAAAGAAAGTATCGGCCAGATGGTTTATGGGATGGATGTGAGCCAGCAACTGGGCCACGTAAAGAACATCACCTTTAGTCAGCAAGGTGATTCGGACGTTGTCCATCGCTCGCCCGCAGAACTCCGGGGTCTGGACCTGGCGGAGATGAAATTGATGAAAGGGGATACGGACGGTGCCGGGGTGCTGGCCCAACAGTCAGTCACCGACAAATCCGGCGATCCGGCAAGAGCGAATTTCATCCTGGCTCGGGTGGCTATCATGCACCGCGATGTTCCCGGTGCCCAGCACAGCTTCGAAGAGACAATTCGGCTCTCCAAGGATCCTCGCATGCTGGCCTGGTCGCATATCTACCTTGGGCGTATCTACGACATACAAGACCAGCGCGAGCAGGCCGTGAACGAGTACCGCGCCGCACTCACCGTCCGCGACGGCCAGGCCGATACCAGGCTGGCGGCCGAAAAAGGTCTCAAGCAGCCGTATGCTGTGCCCAAACAGGAGCACACTGAGCCCCAGGGCGACGAAGATCCGGCGCCAGAGGCCCCGCCCCACTAATGCCTCCTGCCTCTATCGTGTTATCTGCCCGCTATCCCTCTCGGCATGCACTAAAGTAGGAGACAGGGCCACCCGCCTCATGACACAACCATCTCCCAACACGCTCCAGGCAGCGCTGGGTTATACCTTCCACCAGCCGCAACTGCTGGTAAAGGCGTTGACCCACAGCTCGCTGGCGTATGAGCAAACCCTCGAGGGACGCCAGGCTGAGGGATCCAACGCTTGTCGTGAAGAAGACAACGAACAGCTGGAGTTTCTCGGAGACGCGGTTCTGGGTTTGGTAGTGGCAGAGATCCTCTTCCGTCGTTTTCCCGATCTTCATGAAGGAGAGTGGACTCGTCTGCGAGCCAGCCTCGTCAGCCGGCGCCATTTGGCCCAGGTGGCCACAGCGCTCGACCTTGGGAGTTTCCTGCGCCTGGGGCGCGGAGAGGAAAGAGGCGGCGGCCGAAAAAAATCGACCTTGCTGGCTAACTGCGTAGAGGCTGTCATTGCCGCCTTGTACCTGGACGGCGGTCTTTCCGCGGTGGAGCCCTTTGTCAAAGAGCACGTGGTTGCCCCCTATGTGACTGAGCTTCGCCATGCCCTGGCTCTCGGCGTCTCTCTGGGAGATCACAAGACGGCGCTGCAAGAGCTGCTGCAAGCACAGAAGACCGGGCCCCCGGATTACGTCCTTAAAGCAGAAAGCGGACCCGATCACCGCAAGCGCTTCCTGGTGGAGGTGAGAGTGGCGGAGGGAAATGGACCCAAGGCGATTGCGCGTGGGGTGGGAACCACGAAGAAACGCGCCGAGCAGGAGGCCGCCCGGCGAGCCTTTGAGAAACTCAGGAAGCAGGCTCCCACCCGGCAACCTGCAGCAGAAGGTACCGGTTCTTGACCCACCAACCACCAGCGGAGTTTTTCCGCGTGACCACGGAGGAAGCGGTCGGCGTAGCGGCTGCAGGGGCCCATGCGATCACCCGCAGCCCTGTGCACGATTGTCACGCCCACCTCGTGTTCCCCAACCTGCTCGATACCTTTCGCTCCCTGTTGTCGATCATCGTCATCGCCCTCTTTGTGCTCACGTTTGTGGTGCAGCCGTTTCGCATCCCCTCTGAATCCATGGAGCGTACTTTGCTGGTCGGCGACTTCCTGCTGGTCAATAAAACCGTCTATAGCCCGCCTGGGGCCTGGCGCTGGCTCGTGCCCTATGAGCAGATAAAACGCGACGACGTGATCGTGTTCCACTTCCCGCTCGATGCCAGCGACCATGTGGTCAAGCGGGTGGTGGGCGTTCCGGGCGATCACATTCGTCTGCAAAATGGTGTGGTGTGCATCAACGGGCAAAAACAAAACGAGCCTTTTGCGGTCTTCGAGGGCGCGTATCAGGACAACTTCCGCGATCAGTTTCCCGCCAAGCTTTATACCGACCCTGGTGTAGACACTCATTGGTGGATTCAAATGCGTCACGATGTACAGAACGGCGAATTGGTCGTCCCCCCTGGCCTCTATTTTGTGCTTGGCGATAACCGCAATCACAGCCGCGATAGCCGTTACTGGGGTTTTGTCCCGCGCGCGAATGTCGTGGGCTTGCCTTTCTTCATTTACTTCTCCCTACATGAACCATCCGCCACCGATGACAACACTCTGCCGGATGATAGACTCGGACACGAGAAGAGCCCGCTCGACACCGTGATGGACTTCGCACGTTGGAGCCGCATGTTCCGGGTCATTCACTGAGTGAGGGCGACTTTGGCCACTAGCATGGAAGCAACGGAAACTGAGATTAAAACCGAGCAGGCAAGAGAAGAGACGCCACTGGAAGCATTTGCTTCCATCTGCACTGTGCTGGTCATCGGGCTGTTTGCCCTGACGTTCATCTTTCAGAACTTTGAGATTCCTTCGTCTTCCATGGAGAAGACCCTGCTGGTGGGCGACCACGTGCTGGTCGACCGGATTACCCTCGCTCCTCGTACCTCATGGGCTCCCTTCGTTTATTACCGCGAACCCCGTCGCGGCGACATCATCGTATTTTTCAAGCCTGGCGAGCCCGACCTTTACCTGGTAAAACGTGTCATCGGAGTCCCTGGCGACCATATCCACCTGCGCAACGGTGTGGTCTTTCTGAACGGGCAACCGCAGCACGAACCGCAGGCGGCGATGCCGGACTACGGCAATTATTTTCCTTACCGCGATGATTTTCCCGCCGTGCCGCCAACACAAAGCGGCGATGTGACCCCAACCTGGGCTGCTGAGCTTCCTAACTACATTCAGGGTGAGGATCTGGTAGTTCCGCCGGGCCGCTACTTTGCCATGGGCGACAACCGCACCGTCTCCCTCGACGGCCGCTATTGGGGATTCGTGCCCCGCGCCAACATTGTCGGACGCCCATTGTTCGTTTACTGGTCCTTTATTGAACCGGACAACCAGTACGAAAAAGAAGGAGTGGGTGACAAGATTTCGTTTTATACCCACGTGATCCTTCACTTCTTCGATCAGACTCGCTGGCGCCGGACGTTGCACCTGGTCCGTTAGCATGGTCGGCGTACAGAAGCGTCCTTCGCCGCGGCGCTGGATCCCTCTGGCTGCACTGGCGTTGGCGGTCGTGGCTTTTGTGCTGCCGCCGCTGGTCAACATCAATCGCTATCAGCACCGGATTGCCAACAGCATCAGCCGCAGCATTGGCCGGCAGGTTCATATCTCTTCCGTCAGGATGCGATTGCTACCACTGCCCGGCTTTGAGTTCTCTGATTTTTCCGTAGAAGAAGATCCCCAGTTCGGCTCCGAGCCCATCCTTCACTCCGGCAGCGTGGTCGCTTACCTGCGGCTCTTGTCGTTGTGGCGAGGGCGGTTTGAAGTGTCTCGTATTCACTTCGACGACGCCAGTTTGAATCTGGTCCGCAACTCCAGGGGCGGGTGGAATCTGGCTTCGATCCTGCTCCAGGCGGCACAAATTCCCAACGCTCCTACCGGCCAGCGGTATGCCGGCGGCACGCCGCGCTTTCCCTACATCGAGGCGGAAAACGCGCGCGTCAATTTCAAGCAGGGCAACGAAAAGAAACCGTTGTCGTTCCTGAATTCCGATCTTTCTATTTCGCTCGCTCCTGGAGATAACTGGGAGGTGCATTTTCGCGCTCAACCGGTGCGCACGGATCTGGACCTCGACCTTGCCGATACCGGCGTGCTGCGCATCGACGGCACCCTGCATCGGGCCGCCTGGCTGGGTGCGATGCCACTGAACCTGAAGATGGAATGGAACGGCGTGCCGCTTGGCCAGTTGAGCCGGCTCACCCTGGGCCGCGATATTGGTTGGCGTGGTGGCCTTGAGGTCGAAGCCCAGGTTGGGGGTACCGCGGAGTTGGCCCAGATCAACGCCGGTCTCAAGGTCGCCGGACTCCATCGCTCCGAGTACTCTCCGGTCCATCCCCTGGACGTCGCGACTACCTGCCGGGCCTCGTTCCGCAAGGAATCGAAATCGCTGGAGGATCTGTCCTGTGCTTCCCCAGTGGGAGACGGAGGGCTCTTGCTCACCGGCTCGATCCAGGAGGGCCAGACCCTGCCCCAAGCCAATCTCACCCTGGAGATGAATCGTCTTCCCGCCGCTGCGGTGCTGGCCGGGTTACAGCAAGTGCGTAGCAACCTGGGCGCCGGAGTACAGGCCACTGGCGCGCTGAACGGCAACTTTCACTACACCTCGCAGGTTGGCCGGCAGCCTTTGATTGCCGGGGAGGCGGCACTGGCTTCATTGAGCTTGACCCCTCCTGACGGAGGTAAGCCATTCGTGTTGGCCCCGGTGCGGGTGAAGTGCGAGACACCGGAGGCTGGCCCCCCGGCGCTCTTGTTGCAGCCAGTGCGGCTGGTGATGGGCGCCCCTGCGCCCCTGAGCTTGGACGGCCGGTTTACCTTGGCGGGGTTTGATCTCCACTTGAGCGGACCTACCAGTCTGGCCCGGCTGCAGGCTTTCAACAAGTCGTTCGGATTGCTCGGCGCCCACAGCACCCGGCCTCCCGCGGTGGGTGCCGCCCCGGTAGTACTCGGCGGCACAGGGACTGCCACTCTGGATCTCAATGTTCGCGGCAAGTGGCTGTTGCCCGTGTTGGACACCGACAATCCCATCGCCTCATCGACGGCGGAGGGCAGCATCGCCATCCGCAATGCCGAGCTGACAACTTCTTATTTGTCCCAGCCGCTGCGCATTGCTTCCGCTCAGGGGATCCTGAGTCCCACCCAGATTGCCTGGACCAATGCGGTGATCGCCTACGGCAAGCTGGAGGCACAGGCAACGTTGGAATATCCGACGCTTTGCACTGGGAGTGCGCCGTGTGTGGGTCATTATTCCCTCGTGTCCTCGGCCCTTGACCTGGGCGCGCTTCAATCTACGTTGCTCGGCACCGGGCAAGGTGGTGAGCTGCTGCGCCAGCTTCTCAATCGCATCGATCGCCATTCCGTACACTGGCCTGATCTTGCCGGCACCGTCCGCGTGGGCGAGCTTACGGCCGGCAAACTGGTGGTGCACGACGCCGTTGCTGCTGTCGACGTGAGCGGAAACTCGATCACCATACGCTCATTGAACGGTCGCCTGGCGAATGGAACGTTGCATCTTGCGGGCTCGGTGGACGCGTCCGGTGATCAGCCCGAATACAAGCTTGACGCGCAGGTGACCAACGCGTCGCCCAGCGCGTTGGCCACTCTCTTTGAAGAACGCTGGGGAAGTGGAGTAGCCAATTTTTCTGCCCAACTCCGCATGTCCGGCTTCGACACGAAAGAACTCGCAAGCTCTGCGACGGGGACTGTGCATTGGAATTGGACCAAAGGCAGCCTGCCCGCGGAAACCCCTTTGGTCCACTTCGATCAATGGAGCGCAGATGCAGCCATTGCGGATAGCACGATCACGATTACGCACAGTCTGCTTGCTCGCGGTCAGGAAGCAATTCCGCTCTCCGGCACCATCTCTTTCGATCGTGAACTGGACCTGAGAGGTGGCTCGGCCCCGGATGCCATGTCCATCACTGGTACTCTGCAACATCCCGAAGTGAAAGCCACAGGGGAAACCGCCGAAAACTAGAACTAAATGGTACGGCCTTCCAAGAGGATGCAAATGGCGCGGACTTGGGCCACCCACTCACTCTTGCGTAAGCGACGGACAAGAATAAGCCTGCGGTTCTTCTCCGAATTCTCACGCGCTTAGGCTCTGGGGAAGGCGGTTTTCCGACTACTCTGAGGCAAGCTTGTTCGAAATCGGTTGGCGATGCACGCTTGCTTCTACCTCGGGAACCGTGCCATCATTTACCGCCACCTCCACAGGTTGCCCTTGAAGCACAAAGCGATGGCTCACACTCGATTTCGCGGGGATTCGCAGCCGTTCCGTAACCGTAGCTGTCCCAGATAAAACCGATACCGGAACCTGCGCCTCAGCAGTACCGCTATTAGCCACATCTACTGAGACAATATAAGATCCCGGCAGGCTCGCCTTGCTGGGGTAAACCCCTGCGATCGAAAGATCAGGAAGGCCGCGGTCGTGGTACACCCAATCTTCAAAAAACCACTTGAGATCTTTCCCGCTGGCGCGCTCGAGCACCTGTTCGAAGCCGGTTCCCGCCGTATCTGACCCGGGCTGATACGTGCGCAGCGCCCGCCCCAGGGCCTCATCTCCAGTTAAATCCCGCAGCATCCAAAAGACGTAAGTCGCCTTGGTGCGATAGAAAACCGGATCTCGTGCGATCAGCAATGCCTGGGGATCCGTGGTCAAGCGGCCAGGGTCGCTTGGTTCGGCGAGCGAGAGTGCCCCCCGGCTATTATCCAATTGCTGAATGGCAACCTCCCGGCCATGATTCTGTTCCAGCCACAGCGATCCCATGAACGAGGGAACTCCTTCGTCCAGCCAGGTATAGGGAGATCGAAAATAAAGATGGGTCAGCGAATGGATGAGCACGTCAGTCAGCTTTGCCGGCTCTGTGTTCTGGACATCGGCAAAGAGGGTGCCGCGGTCTTCGAAAGGAGCGTCGCCATGTTCCGGCAGATCGACGATGTTCAACGAGCCCTGGGGTTTGTCGCCCAGCCAGCGATGGATCAGGGGCGCAACGATGCTGGCCGCGCTCATATAGTTCTGCGCGTTCTCCACATCTTCTGTCCGCGCAAATACCTTCACTCCATCGCCCTCGCGAGCGGTGCGGCTGAGCAAGAACAGGCTTGGTGAAGCAAACCCCAGCCGCGTGGCGGACAGCGCACAGCTTATGACGCCGGGCACGGAAGCGGAAGCGAGGGAAGTAGGCGTCAAATTGAAAGTTTCCCCGTCCAATACGGCCAGCGTGGGCGCTTCGCCGAAGAACTCCTCGGTCACTCGCATACTCACCGTGGCTTGGCTCTGCCGTTGCCGCTCAGCCGCTGCTTCGGTGAAAAATCTGGCTCCGTCTCCCAATGCCACGGGAATGGAAGCTATCGGGTACCAGGCCACATTGCCGAGTCCCCTCAACCCGACAAACTCGTCCGATACGCGGTCCCAGTCGGAAGACTCCGCAACATCCGCCGGAGTGCCAATCTGCTCCAGCCGGGTTGCGGAAAATGCTGCCGTGCCCTCATAAGTGAGGTCTACCGCCAGGCTTTGCTGCGGAGCGAGAGGCTTTGCCAGAGGAATCACTGCCTCCTGCAACGCCCCGGTGTGGTCGATGTCGCTCTTGACCAGTTGTTGTTGGAAGGTCGCCGGCACATCGGCTACCCGGACATGGGTCCATTGCAAGCTGGAAGAAATCTGCAGGGCCAGACGACTCAACGGGGCGCTCGAGTCGTTGCGAACCTGGATGCGCGCCCGCACCGCCATCGCGTGCTCCCGGGGTTGCAAATGAACATCAAGATCATAGGCCAGGAAGGTGATCGCCTGCCGCTCCGCGTCGGTAGCCGGCGCGCCCGCAGGCGGAGGGGGCGGCTTTGTTGGGGTACCGTTCTCATCTAGGGAACGGGAAAAAATCACCTTGCCTGGATGCTCCGCAGGTACTTCAGGCGGTGAGGATGTCTGTTGCGCTTTAGCGTAAGAAGCCATTACCACAGCCGCGACGGCGGCAACTCGCACAAACCTCATGAACCCAAACCCTTCTGCTTCTTTGCTTTTGCGGCTACCGGCACGGACTGACCCTGGCTTCGGTGCTTGTTCCGGCGCTGCCGCGCGGCTTCGTAAAGCACGACCGCGCCGGCAGCGCTCACATTCAGGGAGGCCACACGCCCGGCCATGGGAATCCGCAACAGGTGGTCGCAGGTTCGCCGGACCAGGTCATGCAGTCCTGCGCCTTCCCGGCCCAGCACCAAAGTGCAGCCCACCGAAAAATCAAACTGGTCGTAGTCCATGGTGCCGCGTTCATCCAGGCCGATGATCCACAGGTCGCGTTTTTTCAACTCTTCCAGGGTGCGTACCAGGTTCACGACCCGGGCAATCTTCACGTGCTCCGCCGCGCCGGCCGAAGCCTTGACCGCTACCGGGCTGAGCGGCGCCGACCGGCGCTCCGTGACCACCACTCCGTCTACGCCCGCGCCCTCCGCAGTGCGCAGCAGGGCCCCCAGATTTTGCGGGTCTTCCACTCCGTCGAGCGCCAGGAACAAGCCGTCTCGCTTGTTGCCCTTAAGCAGGTCGTCCAGGTCCAGAAATTGCCGTTCCCGCACGATGGCCACCACTCCCTGGTGCGCCTCAGTCCGGGCCAGCTTGGTGAGCTGGTCCCGGGTATCCAGCCTCATCCTTACCCCTGCGTCGCGGCAGGCCTGGATCAGCTTCTCCAGGCGAACGTCCTGCCGCTCGCGGGCAATGCAAATATGGTCAAATTTCCGCGTCCCGGACCGTAACGCTTCCTCCACGGGATGCAATCCGAACAAAATCTCCATAACCCCGAGTTTAGACTCTGGTGCATCCAATTGGTTTGAGCTGCTGATTCCTATATCCTTGTAAACACCTGGCGTGGTTTCGGAGGAGCATGGCCCTGACCAGGAAACTGAGAAATGTGGTCGTTCGCGGCGTCTTTGGAGAGGCTGCGACCGTCTTTCAGGATGACATGCGCATAGCTTCCCTCACCGCGCTCGACCAGGCCCTCAACGAGAACGCTGTCGTTGCCCAGGGCCTCAAGCGCCACGATCCGGAGTTGCTCGATCAACTCATCGTCCAGTATCAGCACCGCCTGCTGCGTTACCTGCTCTACCTCACAGGGAACCGGGAAATGGCAGAAGATATTTTTCAGGAAACCTGGATGCGGGTGCTGAAGCGCGGCGACCAGTTCAACGGCAAGTCACGATTCGACACATGGTTGTTCACCATCGCCCGCAACCTGGTCATCGACGTGCGGCGGAAGCGCACCATGAGCAGCCTGGAAGCCATGCGCGAACCAGGCGAAGACGGCCGTGCCTTCGACGTGGCTGCTGAGGGTCCCTCTCCCTTTGAAACCTATCAAACAAGCGAGAATGGGCAGCGGGTAGCCGAAGCCTTGCTTACCCTGGAGCCGCTCCACCGCGAAGTGCTGGTCCTCCGCTTCCACGAAGAGTTATCGCTCGAAGAAATCGCACAGGTTACGCATTCTCCTCTTTCCACGGTAAAATCTCGTCTTTACCGCGGCCTCTCTGCCCTCAAACCGCGTATTTTCGCAGCCGAAAAAGCTGCCACAGACGGAGACGCGCGATGAATGTTACTCCGCCCAGGGGCGGGTCTCGCCGCCCCGCAGATTTGGCGCGCTCGATTGCCTGGCCCGACTACGATGCCAACCTTAGGCTGGCCCAAAAGACCCGTCGCGCAGTGCGGGACGAGGTGATCTCGATCCAGGAACGGCGCGTCCGGCAGCTACGGGTGATGGGCGTTGCTCTCATTGGCTTCTTGTGCCTGATGGTGCTGCTGGCGCCGGCCATCTGGAACGGTTTAGAAGATGTTCTGGCCGGAGAACATATTCTGGATTTGCCTGCGCAAGTTGCTCTTCTCAGTCTAATGCTCTTTCCTGCAATGCTGGCGGCCTTGATCGCATTTTGGAAGGGAAAGCAGGATGTGGAGCACGACCGGGGCGGCTTTGAGACCTTCCGTTCCATAGAAAAATGATTAGCCCGTCACACAACGCGCAGAGCACTTCTTCCTTCACTGAAGAAGTCACGCTCATCCCTCGCTGGTCGATTGCAGCGGCCGTTCTGGCGTTTGTTTTCATGCAGTATTTTTTCTGGATAATCCTGCCCGCCCACCGCCTCAAACCATCCACGGCTCCTTTCGGCCTGCGCCTCTACTTCGCGCTCTCCTGGAGCACGTTGGCGGCGCTCTACATGCTGATGGCGGGTTACGTAAGCCGCGATGCGCCGCGCCGTGCCATGAGCACGCGCATGTGGGTGCTCATCTGCCTGGTGCTGCCGGGAGGCATCGGAGCAGTGCTTTATTTTCTGCTTCGCCAACCAGCGATTGCGCTCTGCCCTTCGTGTGGGACCAGTATTCATACCGAGTTCCACTTTTGTCCTCAATGCGCTTACCAGGTCTCTGCCTCCTGCGGTAATTGTTACCGCGGCGTGCGTATGACCGACCTCTACTGCGTCTACTGTGGCCACAGTCTGGCCGGGGATAACATGCCCTCACGCTTGCGTGCCTTTCAATCCTGAGCCCTCATAACATGCCGATGACAGCGCTGATCGTGGACGACGAACGGCTCGCGCGAGAGGAACTCAAATACCTTCTGGATTCCGCGGGCGGAGTGGAGGTCGTTGCCCAGGGAGAGAATGGCATTGAGGCAGTCCACCTCATTCGCACCCACCATCCCGACGTCGTGTTTCTGGACGTGCAGATGCCTGGCCTGGACGGCTTCGCCGTGCTCAAAAAGCTACTCGAGCGCGACGATGCTGACCGCATGCCGCAGATCATTTTTGCTACCGCGTTCGACCAGTATGCGGTGCGCGCTTTCGACGTCAACGCCATCGATTACCTGCTCAAGCCATTCGACCGTGCCCGGGTGATGCAGGCCCTTGATCGAGCGCGCCAGCGCCTGCAGGAGGCCCATCAGCTCGACCAGGAACCGCCGCCGGAGAGCGGCTCCTCCCGTCTCGATGCCTTACTGCGGCTGATGGAGCAGCAACAAGCCGGCGTGCGGCCCCGCAGCGGGAAGATTATTTTGCAGGCTCATAACCGCCTCTTGCTCGCCGACCAGAAAGATATCTGCTTCGCCGCCATTCAAGAGGGCATCATCTCCGTGGTGACGCCTACCTTGGAAGGACAATCCAAGTGCCGGACGATTGAAGAGCTTCTGGAGCTGCTGGATCCGGCTCTTTTTTGGAGAGCCCATCGCTCCTTTGTGGTCAACATCAACCACATCAAGGAAGTTGTTCCCTGGTTCAAGAGCAGCTATCAACTGCGCATGGATGATCGCAAGCAGACCGAAATTCCGGTGAGCCGTGCTCAGACCCGTCGCTTGCGCGAACTCTTCAAGCTGTAGCGATCCGTGCCAGCCCTGGACTTTAGTCGGGGAAGCCGCTTCAAGCCCGCGGGAACGCGCCGGTACACAAAATTTAGGGGCTAGAGAGTCTGCGTTAGGACTGGCCGAAAGAACCGCAGGTCCCTCCACTGCGCTTCGCTCCGGTCGGGATGACAATTCTGTTGCGAGGGGCAAGTATTTCTCGCTGTAGCTCTTGCGGGCATAACAGAATTGTCATCCCGACCGGAGCGAAGCGCAGTGGAGGGACCTGCGGTTCTTTCGGCCAGTCCTAACACACCCTCTTTAGCTCTGGTGTCGCATCCCTCACCGTAGTTACGATCAAGTGCGTAAGGCAGCCTAGTTGACCTTTGCTGAAGCCGCACGCACTCTGTCCAATTCTGTCAATTGGATGGTCCAGCTGAGAGGGACTTTGATACTAGGAAAACAGACCTTCGAAGTACAGGCCTGATATTCAAGACTTCCGGTGACGTGAAGCTGAGGGTCTTTGGCGAAAATCGCGAGCGTATCCTTGTTAACGACGGCGGCCACAGATGTATCCAGCACCGTCCTGCTGGTATACACGGGCTCGGTTTCATTCGTCTCGGGAAAATGCATCATCTCCGGCTTCGGGTATACTGTCGGTTTCACACTGTAAAGATTGGACGGGTCGAGGGTAAGCGAGGCCACGATGTAGTGGTCTTTCTCCGCACCCGGGGCATACACGTGAGTGTCGCGATCTGGGGTGATCGACACCACCAGTCGCACCACCTCTCCCGGCGTCACTTCTTTATCGGACTGCATGGTTGCCAGCTCGACATGTGGGGAAGGCAGTGTCCTGATAGGCTGGGGAAGCGCGACATCGCCAAAGATGTTTTGGTAAACATTGTTGGCGGTCAGCCGGTTGATGTATCCATCCTCAAAGAAGCGTTTCTCGATGATTCCTTGCTGACTGATCAAGTAGTAGCCGGGGACCGGTATGCCCGCTTGCGCGCCTGTAGCCGCGACATTGCGGATACCGAACGCGTCAATAAGCTTGGACCCTTTGTCAGATAGAAGCGGGTAGGTGATCGATTTTCGCCGCGAAAATTCAGCCAACACCTGGGGCGAGTCGTAACTTACCCCTGCTACCTGGATGCCTTTCGCCGCAAACAGCTTCTGTGCTCGCTCCAGATCGACTAGTTGTCCCTTGCAGAAGGGACACCAGTCCGCAGAACGAAAGAAGAGTAGAAGGAGCCCGTTGGGACCGGTCAGCGTGCCGAGGTTTTGCGGCTTGCCGGTTTGGTCAGAAAGCGAAATTTCGGGTGCTTTCATTCCAGGCTGCAAGCCGATGACGGTTTGAGCCTGAGCACTCGATAGAAATACGTTTCCGCAAAGCAAAAACAGAAGCCAAACTCGATTGTTGATTCTCATTTTTTTCCCCAAGCGCTTGTTGCCGGTGATAAATGGAAGGACGGATTTGTCCCGCACTCCAGGTGGTTTCAAAAGTGAATCACAAAGCCGCCCGCCGCGACCAGATCGTGCTGGCCCTGTTGGCGAAGGGCTACACCATAATTGGCGGCCTCAATGGAATAGTAGTCACGCAGCTCTGCCCGCAGCGTGATCGGAAAAAGAAGATGGATCGGTGTCCTGATGTCAACCCCTGCGCCGAACTGTGCCGTTCCTGTATTGCGATTGACCTGCGGGTTGCGCGCGCCGTTGTTATAGAGGGCGCTGGTCTGCAGCCAACCGTAGCCGAAGCCGCCCGAGAGCCAGGGTGAAAAACGGCGGTTAGCCAGCGCTTGTACTCGTAAAGACGGAACAACGTACAAAGTAGCCAGGCTGGTCACGACACCGGGCAGCACCCCGCCTTCGTGATGGCTCGGTGCTGCGGCGAAGGGGACTTCGAATGACAATGCAGTCTGCCTACCGCTCAGTCTGCGTGCGTAATCGAACGAAAAGGCGACACTGCCTCCGACGCTCAGCGGCGCGCCCGCGATAGTAGTGGAGGCGGGTATTTGCTCCGACCCGAGTAAAAAGCCGGCCTCGTTCTTCAACTCTTGCGCTGGTGCCGAGAAGGCAATGAAGGCCACGCAAGCGATGGCGTAGAGTAGCTTGTTCACGATGTGAGGCAAAACCAGCCAAGCTCTGCCGCATGGGAGAAGTAAGTCTGGATTTTGGCGGCTTGCAGATCCGGAGTTAGCTTGCTGCCTTCGAAAGCGCGCTCGATGGCAGTCGTGATCGAATCACCATCGCGAAGATCGGCGAGCAGCAAAAATTCCTCGCGGTCGATACGGCGGTAATAGACGGAGTCTTCAAAACGATGCACGGCCAGGTAGGTGCTCGACCTGCTCATTTTGGGTAATCGCATTTGAGGACCCTGTCGCCGTTCCGACGCTGCGTTGCTCACGATATCGATCTCGGGGGTCACTTTGCGGACAGCCAGTACCACCTCATCTACCGGATACTGAAGGTCGAGTAACTGCAGGTGCGGTTGCAGACGCAGGGTCGAGTCGCCTCCCAAGCCGGCAAAGTCCTGCTGGCCCAGGGGCGGCAGGCTTGCTCCGTCGAAGGCCTCGATATAGGCCCATTCGAGCCGGGCTACGTCTACTGCCAGTGAGTGTTGATGACCACCAAGCTTGGGATAGGACGCGAGCCATGCCGGCAACCTGGCGCCGAGATTCCGCAGGGAAAACGAAGTAGACGGATTTTCACGCAAATAGGCCAGTATCAGAGCGTCGAACATCTCTTGGCCGAGAACCGCGTTGAGGGCAGGGAAGTCCTCCTCTACTGCGGCGATCACGCGAAACCAATACTGGCGGTTGTAAATCTCGAGCCGTTCAAACGAAGTTAGAAGAGAATTAGGTTTAATATAGCGAGCGGCAATTTCTGCGGTTTCGAGCCCCTGCTCAGTGGAAGCCTGCATTTCGAAGTCAGGTGTCAAAGGACGCATCACGTCCTGAGACATACGGCGTTGTAGTTCCAGGAGATTCATGCGGGCACCTTTTCGAAGCGCTCTTCGGGCTGCGCCGTCGCCATTAAATAGCGATTCGCTTTCAGGGCTTCCCTATGCACCTCGGCAAAGGAAGGAATGTTGTCGTCCCACTCCAGCAGCGTCGCTGTCGGCCCTGTGAGCTCGATTGCGCGAGCGTACATTTTCCACACCGGGTCGAGCACCGGATGATCATGCGTGTCGAGAGTGTACTTCTCGAATTTGGAGTGGCCGGCGATGTGTATCTGGGCGACACGAGTTACGTCAACGCTGTTCACATATTCAAATGGATCGAACCCGTGATTCTGCGACGAGACATAGATATTGTTTACGTCCAGCAGGATGCCGCAGTCGGCAGCGTGGACGACCTCGTTGAGAAACTCCCACTCCGTCATCTCCGATTCATGAAATTCCGCATAGCTGCTTACGTTCTCCACCGCGATGGGAATTTCGAGAAAGTCCTGCACCTGCCGAATCCGCTGGGCGGTGGTTTGCACTGCTTCGAAAGTATAGGGTAGCGGCAGCAGATCGTGCGTGTATCGTCCGTCCACGCTGCCCCAGCACAGGTGGTCCGAAAGCCACGGCGTCCTCGTTCGCCGGGTAAGCGCCTTGAGTCGTCTAAGGTGCTCGCGATCAAGCGCCTGTGCGGAGCCAAAATACATGGAGACGCCGTGCTGAACGACCCTGTACTGCTCCAGAATCTGATCGAGGAGTTTTAAGGGACGACCACCATCGACCATGTAATTTTCCGAGATGATTTCAAACCAGTCGACGAGCGGCTTCTCAGACAGGATGTGATTGTAATGTGGAACCCGCAGTCCAATACCGACACCGTAATCGGTAAAGGCGTTGAATCGGTTGGCTGGCATGATAAAGCTCCTGCGTTTTGACCAAAGAGAAGTGGAGGCTTGTGCGATGACAAGCCTCCAACAAACACCGGAATTAGCTGGCCTTGGGAGGAGTGGAGCCGTCGGTGGCGCAGCCGCCCTTGCCTTTGCAGCTGTTCTTCCCCGGATCGGGGCCGCCGCCCTGGCCCTTGCAATCGTTCTTGCCCTTGCAGGAGTGCTTGGGGAGGTCGGGGTTAGGGTTGTTTTGGGCAACCAACACGCCGGGGGTGGACGATGCGCTGGCGGTGGGGGTGGCGTTGTGCTGGGCCGGTTGAGCGTTCAAGCGAGCAGTTGTGCCGCCGATCAGACCGGCAAACGCGGCGGCGAGTGCGAGGGTACTTGCGGAATGGTTCTTCATGAATGAATACCTTTCTGGTTAGGCCGCGCACCATGTGCGCTGGACGTTTTGTTTCTGGATTTGATTTGCAGGAGCGAAGCGCTTATCAGGAACCTTCTCTCTTGCCGCTTGTTAGAACAAACGGGAAGCTCGAAGTTACAAACAACTGGTTTTTTCTTTCAGGGAGTGAGTTCTTTGTTCGAAAGCCGCGGCGTAGTAATTCCCAGGCGCACGCGCGACAGTGGCGCTGCAGCATCGAATACGATATGACCGCTCTCTTCCTGCACGCCCAGTTGATGCCAGAGAAGAGGAAGATCGACACGAACCGGAGTATCGCTCCAGTTTCGATACAGATCCTCGAGTATCGAGGTATGAGTTGCCTTATCTCCCACACTTAGTACACGTGTCAAGAGCCAGTTTTTGTCGATGGTGCCACCGGCCGCGACCACCGCACGAAGAGCGTCCTGCAAGCCATACGTATTATTTGTCTGCCGGCGTATGTTGACATCGGCAACCAGGCAGAACAAGGCTCCGCCCCAATAGGTACGCCCCCAGGTGTGCGTACGATCGAGGCCTTGATCGGATGATTCCGGCTCGCCATGCCACATACCCCCCAACATCCCAGCCCACACTTGTTCCGGCGGTAGCTGACCCGACTGAGAACGCGCGATCGGCTCAACATAGGTCGCGATACCTTCTTCCAGCCAGTGCTGTGAATCCGGCAGGGATGCAAGGGCCATGTGAACCAGCTCGTGGGTTACGACCCAATCTGTATCGAGTTCGCGCTGTGCGGTGTGCTGGCCCATGAAGAGCCGGGTCACTGCGGGAAAGCCATCCCTATCTCCCCAGGTTGTTCCGTGCAGAACTCCATGTTCGCCGGTGGTGACGGCGATTTGTATGCGCGCCGATGAAACAGGGAACTTTCCATAGTAGGCCGCCACAGCCTGGGCGCTCTGGCTGATTTTGGCGATGATGCTGGCCTTAGGAAGGTCGGGTTCTGCGCCCGAAAACTCGATTTGCAGGTTTGCCCCGCCTATCAGGAGTGAAGTAACGGAAGTGACCGTCATAAGTGACTCCGCACCGTGAAGTGTCTCGGGATGTACCGGTAAGACAAGCAGGACTAAAAGGCAGCAACGGTTGAAGGACAGACACCGTTGGTGAATTCGGTCCATGATCTCCTGTCTGCTTTCACAGCCGCATCTAGGACGTTCCGTGATCCTGCCGGTTACAGGTTTTTTTTCCACGGAGAAGATTCGGGGAAAAATGCGGGCGCATGTTCCCTGTAACTATTGGGCGTTCCTCTGCCTCTAACGCGGCGATAGGTTTCGCGAGACAGCAGATGGGAACAACTGCTGGCGCGAAGAAAGAGACACGATGAAACAACTGCTTCGCTACTACTCTCTTGCCGCAGAAAAGATTTCTTATCTGCGGTCGCCGTTTCTGCTTGCTGTGCGCCTTTACTGGGGCTGGCAGTTTGTCCAGACCGGCTGGGGAAAGATGCACAACATCGCAAAAATCACCGGCTTCTTCATGAGCCTTAACATTCCTTTTCCCGCCTTCAATGCCTACTTTGTCTCGGGTCTGGAGTTCTTTGGCGGCCTGCTTTTGATCATTGGCTTTGCATCGCGTTTCACCGGGCTGCTGCTGGCCTTCAACATGCTTGTTGCGTACTGGACAGCGGATCATGAAGCGTTGATTTCCATTTTCTCTGACCCGGGCAAATTCTATGTGGCCGATCCCTACACATTTCTCTTTGCGTCCCTGATGGTGCTTATTCTGGGCGCGGGGCTGTTTTCCATCGATGCATTGGTCGCCAGACGTCTGGAAGTGCAGGCCTGAAGTTATGACGGTAACAATGGAACCCCGGGATGAGGCGCAAATGATCGCCGCCATTCTGGCCGGAGATACCCAGCTTTATCATCAGCTCATTCGCCCTTACGAACGCAGTGTGTACATGATGGCTTTGTCGTACATGAAGAATGAGGCCGACGCGGAAGACGTTGCCCAGGAGGCGTTCCTCAAGGCCTTTCACCACCTGGCGAGTTTCCGCGCGGAATCAAAATTCAGCACCTGGCTGGTGGGCATTGCCCTCAATGAAGCGCGGAGCCGCTTGCGCCGCGAAGGACTCCAGCGGATGGACTCGCTCGACGATACCACCGAAGACGGCGGTCATATTTCTCCCGCAATCCTGCGCGACTGGCGGGAAGTTCCTTCTGAAGCTTTGCAGCGTAAGGAGGTTCGACAGATGCTGCAAGAAGCGATCACATGTCTGCCGGAAAAGTATCGCGAGGTGTTTATCCTGCGCGATGTAGAGGAGTTGAATGTCTTTGAAACTGCGGCCGCACTCCGCATAACGGTAGGAAATGTCAAGGTGCGGCTGCATCGCGCGCGGCTCATGTTGCAAAAGCAGTTGAGCCCGCTGCTAAAAAATAGCAATCCCAAGAGGGGATGGTTCCCGTGGTTTTAAACTGCAAACATGTTTGGGACTGCATCTCCGGGTATCTGGACGATACTTTGCCGCTGGAGACGCGAGAGCTTGTGCAGAAACACCTTGATCACTGCGAGATCTGTTCGGCAATCTTTGACTCAACCCGCAACATCCTGATTCTGACAGCCGACGAGCTGATCTTCCAGTTGCCGGTCGGCTTCAGTGAGCGGCTGCATGCGCGGCTTGATCAGGAAATGACCGGTTAGAGCGAGTGGTGCAGGCTAAAGTGCAGGTACTCTTCTACGCCTATCAGAATGAGCGTGGCAAGCGACAGAATCAGCTGCGCGAGCTCTGTCCGCCTTTGGTGCTGACTCAGCGGTTTTTGCCGCCATTGCGCAGCAGGACGCTTGCGAAGGTGGCGAACATGCACCAGAATGGCGAGATTCAACAGGGAACCGAGTAGGGCGATCACGATCATCGGGACTCGAATTGTGTCCGTATGCAGTCCCACCATCGCGGCGCCCAAACCGGTGCTCAGGGCAAGGGACCCTATGCCTATGGCCAGGCGCAGACCATTAATAGCGACGATGGCTCCGCAAATGCTCTGAAGCAACGCGAAAAAGAAGCTGGACCACGCGATCAACCCTTGCTTATGCACCACTTTGTCGGAAACAGCAGGCGTCGTGCTCACGCGGGATTCGATCGGTTCTGAAGGAGTAGTCGACATGAAAGCGCTCCGCGCATGTACCTCATCGGTTGCAAACAACTTTATGTGATCCATCTTACGCCTTGGCGAATTGCCTGCCTCCCGTAACTTTTTGACGTGGCGCCACTCTAAGAGTCACCCGCATGGGAGGATCGTACAACGCATGAACCGCTTTGTTCGAAGAGGAATTCTTGGAGCACTCGCAGGTTCGGCCGCAAGCACACCGTTGCTGTTCCTCACCACTGCGGGGGGCGCCGAACTGGCCTTGGCCGTGGTCGCCGGCTCAATCTACTCTGCCTGCGTCCCACCTGCGCGAGGCGCTTACGCCGACAACATCATGGCTTCCGCGTCGCTGGGAATTCCGCTCTGGGGTATCACCAGCATCCTTGTGCTCCCCGTGCTTGCCGGCAACCAGATGGCCATGGCCGCAGTGGACATTCAGGCGCAGTTTGCTCCCCTGGTCGGGTGGATACTCTGTGGAGCTTTACTCGGAGCCTTCTTGCAGACGTTCAGTGAGACCGCGGAGAAACTCTACGGCGCCGAAGTTCAACCATCGTTATTGCCTGCCACCAGCTTGACGCGGATTGTCATACTCGGCGGCGGATTCGGTGGCATGAAGGCCGCAGAGTGTCTGGAACAGGAACTGGCCGGCTCAGTATCGATCTCACTGGTAAGCGACACCAACGCGCTCCTGTTCACCCCCATGCTTGCCGAAGTGGCGGGTAGCAGTCTGGAACCCAGTCATATCAGCGTACCTTTACGTAGCGGCCTTCGTTTGACCCATTTCGTGCGCGGCAGAGTCACCGGGGTCGACCTGCAAAGACGAGTGATCGTGCTTGATGGAGATGGAGCTGATGAACCTCGCCGCGAACTGCCATACGACCATGTGATCTTTGCACTCGGCGCGGTTTCGAACTACCTTGGCCTCGAGAATGTCGAAAAGCTGGCGTTCGACTTCAAAACCCTGCTGGATGCGATTCGCATAAGAAACCACGTAATCGAAATGTTCGAAAGGGCTGATCGGCAAACCGATCCGGTGATTCGGCGTCAATTGCTTACCTTCGTGATCGCAGGCGGAGGATTTGCCGGCGTGGAATTGGCCGGAGCGCTCAATGATTTTGCCCACGGCATTTTCCCCGATTATCACAATCTCAATATTGAGGAACTGTGCGTGACCCTGGTTCACTCGCGCGACCGTATCCTGCCGGAGCTTAGCGAAACCCTCGCGACCTATGCCCTTAAGAAAATGAAAGAGCGCGGTGTTGTATTCCGCCTTGGGACCAGGTTGGTCGACGCTCAACCAGGGCTGCTGACGTTGAGCGACGGACAAATTCCAGCCGAGACGCTGGTCTGGACTGCGGGCACTGCGCCCAATCCTCTCATCAAGACTCTCGGTCTGATAACCACTTCTCGAGGAGCGATCGTCGTAGATAGCACTCTTGCGGTTACAAACCATGCAGGCGCCTGGGCGTTGGGCGATTGTGCCGCCGTCATCGATAGTGAAACAAACAAACCTTGCCCGCCGACTGCGCAATTTGCCCTGCGGGAGGCCACCACCATCGCCAGGAATATCAGCGCGACTTTGAAGGGTTCCCGCGTGCGTGATTTTCATTTCCGCTCCTTGGGAGCCCTCTGTGTGGTGGGTCATCAAACCGCGTGTGCTGAGCTGACGGTTCCGTTTGCGCGCGCACGATCCCTGCGATTTTCCGGCCTGCTCGCCTGGCTCATCTGGCGCGGCATCTACGTCTCAAAGTTACCAGGACTCGAGCGTAAAATCCGAGTCCTTATCGCCTGGACGCTGGAGCTCTTTTTCCCTCGAGACATCATTCAAACCATCGAGCTTGGAGGAAAGGACGCTCACCCGTGGCGAAGCTAATCATTGCCTTCCAGGTTTTTCTTGTTGGCATCGCAGGTGGGTTACTGCAGGCGAGCATTCTTCACTTGCCCCTGCTCAATGGTGCTTTGCTAGGCGGAGCATTTGGACTTGCCTTCAGCCTGGTTTTTGCCAAACGCGCATCGAGTGCGGGCGCGGGGTTGATCTGGGGCTTGGGCGCCGCGCTTCTGTTTTGGTTTCTTTTGCTGGCGGCAAGCATGCTGAAACTCGGCACCCACGATTCCGCCGCAATGCTGGACAATGCTCGCGGCCGCTTTCCGCAATTGGCCGCTTATCTTATCTGCCTGGGAGCGCCAGGGGGGCTTGTCCTTGGAATTCGTGGGGCGCTCTTGCAAGACGATTCCAGGCCGCGCTTCCATCGTAGCCGGGCCATCGTAGCCGGTGGCCTCGCCGGAGTTGTCAGTGGCCTCATCTTCGGCCACTGGATGTGGCAAGGAGGATTTTTCCCATTGATCGCCGGCCTCAATGGCTTTCAGTCGCAGGCCATGCAAGTCGTGCTTCAGTTCTGTGTGGCCTTCACCATTGGCGCCACCTTCGGGTTGCTCTTTCAACGCGACATTCGCGGTTACGGGTCGTGTATGGGTTGGGGACTAGGCTACACAATGTTTTGGTGGTTCGCCGGTCCGCTCACACTCTTTCCCTTAGCGCAGCGGATGCCACTGAACTGGTCGATGGATGCGGCGTCCAACTTGTTTGGAGCGCTGGTGGGTTTCATTCTTTACGGACTCATTCTTGGCATCGTCTATGCCACCTTTGACCGCGCGTGGGTACGCCTGTTCATCGAGTCGGACCCCATCAACCGCGAGCCGGAAGGTCCCGGATTTCGCCTCTTCCGCTCGCTGGAATGGGGCGGCCTGGCGGGACTTGCCGGGGGCATTGTCTCCAGCCCTCTCATGTTCGCAGCACACGTATTGACCAGCGTTGCCGGTATAGATACTCATTTGTCGGCCGGGAGCGGCCTGTTGGTCCACTTGCTGGTGAGCACTCTGATCGGAATGAGCTACGGTGTACTTTTCCGTCACGAAGCATCGAACCTCGCCATGGCCGGTGCATGGGGATGGGTATTCGGACTGATCTGGTGGTATGCGGGACCTCTTACTCTGCTTCCGTTAATCCTCACCGGCGAGATCGATTGGAGAGTCACAGCGGCGTCTGCTTTGCTTCCTTCTCTGCTCGGGCACCTTATCTACGGTGCATGCACCGGCTTGTTGTTTTACGTATTTGAGCGAACCTATAGCAACAAGCAAATGCTCGACCCGAGAATGATTGCCAGGGAACTGCGCCGCCGCCGCCCGATCGGAACCCCGGCCCCAGCCCTGTGGTTCTTCGCTTTGGGCATGGGCGTCGTGATCCCCCTCCTGTTGGCATAGTTGTCTTTTACTGTTTGATCACCGTGCCATCGCGCTTGCGTATCTCCCCCCATCCGCCGTTCAGATTGTTTTGCCCCGGCGTGAAGGGAGCTTTGGCCGCTGCTTGCTCGTCGATCTCGATACCCCACCCCGGTTTTTCACTTACCCAGATATATCCATCCTTCAATTCTGGACAGCCGTGGAAGATTTCCCTGGTCCGTTCATTGAACGGCGTATATTCCTGGATGCCGAAGTTATAGCTGACAATATCCAGGGTGGCATTGGCCATGTGGCCCACCGGCGAAACGTCGCCCGGACCGTGCCACGCCGTCTTCACGCCGTATTGTTCGGCCAGGATGGCGATCTTACGCGAAGGAGTGAAACCGCCGGCCTGAGAAAGATGCACCCGGATGTAGTCGATGAGTCGCCCCTCAATCAACGGTTGCCATTCATGTGGGCTGTTGAACAGTTCACCCATGGCGATCGGTGTGGCGCAATTCTGGCGAATCTGCTGGAAGTAGGCTAGGTCCTCAGGGGAGAGCGGATCTTCTAGGAAGAACATGTGAAACTTTTCCGCTTCCTTGCAGAATTGAACGGCCAGATTCGGTGTCAGCCGCTCGTGCATGTCGTGTAGCAATTCAACTTCCTCGCCCAGCTCCTGGCGGCAAATCTCGAGCAGCTTGAGCGAGCGGCGGAAATCATAAGCCGGCTCAAAAAGTGGCTTGTCATGCAACGCCTTGAGCGTGGTGTCTCCGCTGTGGCGGGAGCCGTATCCTGACATCCCGGGGATGCCCACCTGTACCCGCACATTGCGGAAACCCTGGGCGATAAAACCTTTTGCGCTTTCGACCGTTGCTTGAAAATCGGGCCCGTCGGCATGCGTATAAGCATCCACTGCTTCGCGGCACTTGCCGCCGGCAAGCTGATAAACGGGCATGCCCGCCTGCCGTCCCTTGATATCCCATAAGGCCTGATCGACGCCGCTGAGGGCGTTATTCAGCACCGGGCCGTTCTTCCAGTAGGAACTGTCGTAGCACGATTGCCAGATGTCTTCGATACGATCCGTGGTCTTACCTAACAAAAACGGCTTCAGATATTTCTCCACTGCCGGCTTCACCAGGTCAGCGCGTTGCGTGAAGGTGGCGCACCCATATCCGTACAGACCATCCTGGTCGGTGGTGATTTTCACTACCGTAAGCCGTGTGCCGGCGGGCTCGCACTCGATCACGCTAATGTCCTTGATGCGTGGCGTAGCCATGCCGCGTGTGGCGTGCGCAACTTGTTCCTGCGATCGCAGCAAAGGCGAAGTCAGGCTGAGCAAGCCCGCGCCCCCGATAGACTTCAACAATTCACGACGTTTCATCCGCTCCCCTGGAATAAAGACCCAATGATAGACCAACCCGATCAGCCGCGAGTATGGAAACAAAAATGATATGTTGTTCTCCTATGAAAAAAGTAGTCCTCGCGGCGGTGATGGTCTGGGCTGTGTGGGGAGCTTCGGCTGCCTTCTCTCAGGTAAAGATGACGAAAGAACAGATGATGTTCTACACATCAGATTGGAAGGGTGATCGCTTTCCTGACGGACGTCCCAAAGTGCCGGATGATCTGCTCAAGCGTGCCCTGGATGTCTCGATCGAGGATGTGTGGGACTATCTGCGCGAACAGGGGTACCGCAATCAGTTCGAGGGCGACTGGCAGGCCTTGCATATCGAGAAACCGTTTGCCGGCCGTGCGCTCACCGCGCAATACATGCCGGTCCGGGCCGATATGGTCAAGGCGATTACCGCGGAGGGTAAGGCCGAAGGACGAGTCAGTGGCAACAACAGTTGGCCTATTAACGAACTGCAGATCGGGGACGTCTATGTTGCGGATGGTTTTGGCAAGGTCATCGACGGTACCTTGATCGGGTCTAACCTGGGCAATGGAATCGCCGCCCACACCCATACTGGTTTTGTTTTCTACGGTGGGATCCGCGACCAGGAAGAAAATCGGGAAATCCCCAACTTCAATGGTTTTTACAAGGGTTATGATCCCTCGTTCTGGCAGCAGATGACACTTACCGCGATCAACTCGCCTATCCGCATCGGGCGCGCCGTAGTGCTTCCGGGTGATTTGGTGCTGGCGAAGACCGACGGGGTCATTTTTATTCCGGCTATTCTTGCGGAAGGAGCGGTGAGTCACGCAGAATTTACTAACCTGATGGATGACTACAATTTTGAACTGAATCGCGAAGGCAAGAACGGCGCTGAGTTCGAGGGCGGTTGGACGGCAGCCAAATTTCACGGCCTCGCCAAATATGTGGATGCCCATCCTGAAAAGCTGAAGATGCCGCGTTCGGAATTTGATGCGCTGTTGGCCGATGCCACCAAGCGGAATTCGCAACCTCCTCGGCCCGCGCCAACAGAACCTTAGCAGCCAAGTAGTGGGTGGCCCGTGTCTCTCTTTTGAGACTCGCTTTTGACACCTGGGTTCTCCAGCCTTGGCTAGAACTGCTTCCACTCCGTGCCCGTTCCAGCATGATCGATCGAACAGGTGGCCGTGCCCGGCGTATCCCGCAGCATCCTGTAGAATCAGGCGATCAAACAAGGGTGGAGTTTAAATGGGGATGTTGAGGGCAGCGGTGCGTGTAGGCCTGGGCCTTTGTTTCACTGGATCATTCACGGCACAAGCGCAGCAGGACTGGCCGGCCTACGGTGGGGATAATGGCACTCACTACTCCAGCCTGTCGCAGATCAATCGCGACAACGTGAAAAACCTGGTCGTAGCGTGGAAGTATGACACCGGAGAATCCGGTGGCATCGAAGCAAATCCCATCATCGTGGGCAAGGTCCTCTACACCACCACCCCGGGCCGTAGCGTGATCGCGCTCGATGCAGCAACCGGCAAGTTGATCTGGAAATTCGAGTCCGATCTTGAAGGAAGTGTGCTGAGCCGCGGTGTCTCTTATTGGACCGACGGCCATCAGAGCCGCATCTTTGCCGGGGCCCGCAATTATCTCTACGCTCTCGATGCAACCACCGGTAAGGTGATTTCCAGTTTTGGCGAGCAGGGAAGAATCGACTTGCGAAAAGGATTGCGCGAGCCTCATCAGCAACAGTCCGTCGAGCTCACCACGCCCGGGAGTATCTACAAGGATCTAATCATCGTCGGCGGGGCAAACCCCGAAACCCACCCAGCACCGCCGGGAGACATTCGAGCCTTCGATGTTCGCACCGGAGCCCTGCGTTGGACCTTCCACACCATTCCACGTCCGGGCGAGTTTGGTTATGACACCTGGCCGAAGGACGCGTGGAAAAATGCCGGGGCCGCCAACAATTGGGCCGGTATGACGGTCGATATCGATCGTGGCATTGTCTATGTGCCCACTGGCTCTGCTGTCTTTGACTTCTATGGTGGAGATCGCCTTGGCAACGATTTGTTTGCCGACTCGTTGATTGCCCTCGACGCCGCGACGGGGAAGCGTATCTGGCATTTTCAGGGAGTGCACCACGACCTTTGGGACCGTGATTTTCCCGCACCACCGGCTCTGGTGACGGTCACCCAGGCGGGTCAGCGCGTCGATGCGGTCGCACAGACCACCAAATCAGGACTGCTGTACGTTTTTGACCGGGCAACTGGAAAATCGCTTTTCCCTATCCAGGAATTGCCTTTTCCTAAGAGCGATGTTCCTGGGGAAGTCGCCTCGCCGACCCAGCCTTTCCCAACTTTGCCTTCGCCCTACACGCAACAGAGCACTACGGTAGATACACTTACCAACCGCACCCCCGAAGCGCGTGCGTGGGCAGTGAAGCAGTTCACTAGCATGATCGGTGGCGGCCAATTCGTTCCCCCCAGTGTGGACAAGCTCACCGTCGACATGCCGGGATTTGCCGGGGGCGGGGAATGGGGAGGTGTGGCCGTCGACCCGTCCACTGGCGTTCTCTACGTAAATGCCAACGATACTGCATGGCTGGTCGGTCTGACCGTTCCCCCGCCTGCGGGAAGTTTGGGTGAGAAGGTTTACCAGAACCAATGCAGTGGCTGCCACGGGATGAACCGGGCCGGCTCCCCACCGGCAATTCCCGCATTAGAGGGCATCGAGGGTATGCTGACCGATCAGGAGATTGCCGGCGTTATTCGTCAAGGCAGGGGGCGCATGCCGCCCTTCAACAGCCTGACCGACGAACAGGTGCAGGCCGTGGTGCGTTACCTGACAAGGGCGCCGCAGCAGCAAGACCAGCCTCCGCAGGGTGCCGGCGAACATGGCAAAGACGACATGCCGTATAAGACCATCGCCTTCCGGCGCTTCACGGATCCCGAGGGCTACCCCGCCACCGCACCGCCTTGGGGTACTCTGAGTGCGATCGATCTGAACACTGGCCAATATCTATGGAAAATTCCCTTCGGGACCTACCCGGAGCTGGTTGCCAAGGGAATGGCTGACACGGGTTCGGATAACTATGGCGGTCCGGTAGTCACCGATGGAGGATTGTTGTTCATCGGTGCCTCGGTATTTGACGAGAAGTTCCACGCCTACGACAAGACGACGGGAAAGCTGCTGTGGGAGACCGGCTTGCCCTTCGCCGGTCTCGCTACACCGTCGACATACATGGTGAATGGAAAACAATACATCGTGATTGCGGCCGGAGGCGGCCAATCGAGCAGGAAGCCATCAGGTGGAGTCTACGTGGCCTTTGCGCTCCCGTAGATCCATCATCAACGCGAATGCGCTTTTGGGCTCTATCCCGTCACCAGTCGCCGGGTGCCCCATCCTTCGCGTTTTTTGCGAAGGGTGGGATAGTCAAATTTCGCCCTTTCACCTCCCGCAACAGCAGACACAACGGAAAGCAGATTTGTTCATTAGGACCTGCGGTTCTCTTCACCATCAACGGAATCGGAAGGAGTCACCCACTCCCCTTTGTCATCCCGACCGGAGCGTACCCGGATTTCCTACTTCGCGCTGCTAGCGACGACTACGTGTGCGGCTCTCCGTAAAGAGAGCCGCATGCAGATCATCAAAGCCACGGATCTCGACAGGAAATCCGGGGGAGCGCAGTGGAGAGATCTCTGTGTGGATGCTCACTCTTGGAAATGTTTTTCTCAACAAACCATCTAATCGTAGCGTTCAAAGATGATTTGTTTTCTTTCCCAACCCAGGCTCTTCAAAGAATCCCGGTTAGCCGACACCATCTCATTCAACCCACAAATATAAGCATGAATATTGAACACCGCGTCCTCAACCGGCCGCGGTTCCTGCGCCCATTGGCGCGCGTGCTCTGCGGCAATCTCCTGCACAAATTCCTGCACATAGCCACGTGCGCCGGCCCATCCGTCCTGCGCCCTGCTCAGCGTTTTGAAATAAAAGAAATTAGGTCTGGTGGCCGCGACCCTTTCAAAATAATCCTCATAGTAAAGATCAGTTTCGTAGCGCGTCCCATACACCAGCCAGATCTTTCTTCCCTGGCTGCGATCCCCACCGTCCTCCGGGAACAGGTGTTCGACAAACCCGCGCATCGGCGCAATCCCCGTACCAGTCGCAATCAGAATGCTATCGGTCAACGGCGCCCGCAGCAGGAACAACCCATGCGGCCCATGAAAGGGTATGCTCTGCCCAACCTCAAGATCGCACAGCAAATTGGAGAAGAACCCGCCCTCCACGCGATTCACGCACACGTCGAATCGGTTCCCATGGGGCGCCGATGCGATGGAGTACGCGCGGGTCTGCAGTTTGCCGGCAGGGTCAACAGCCAGGAAAGAAACAAACTGTCCGGGTTGAAAATCGAATTTCTCCAACTCAGGGACGGTAAATTCAAGATGGAAACACGCTGCGGATTCTGACAATAGAATTCTGCGCGTGAGACGCGCAGTGTGGGTTGGCCGTGACAATCTCCGTCACCTCGGGTGAAACGCGACGTTAACTACTAATACAACATTATTCGACCGTAACGGATTTAGCCAGATTTCGCGGTTGATCCACGTCACAACCGCGCCGCACGGCGATGTAGTACGCCAACAGCTGCAAGGGAACCACTTCTATCAGCGGTGCCAGCAATTCCGGCGCCTGGGGCACATAAATCACATCTTCCACCAGTTCATGAATCTGCTTATTGCCCTCGGTCGCAACGGCGATCACCCGGCCCGAGCGCGCCGTGACCTCCTGAATATTCGACAGCGTCTTCTCATACCGCAGCATCGATTCTGGACTTTGCGCGTCGTTGGTGGCCAGCACCACCACCGGCAGCGCTTCATCGATCAGGGCATTCGGCCCATGTTTCATCTCCCCTGCCGGATATCCTTCGGCGTGGATGTAGGAGATTTCCTTAAGCTTCAGCGCTCCCTCCAGTGCAATGGGGAAGTGAATCCCGCGGCCTAAAAACAAAAAATTCGACGCCGATGCATACACTTTCGCTAGTAGCCGGCACTCGCCCTCGCGCTGCCGCAGCACCTCTTCAATCTTTCCCGGGATACGGCTGAGTTCATCCATCAAAACCGCACTGTCCCCAGGCGAAATCGTTCCCCGCTTCTGCGCCAGGTGGAGCGCAAACAGGAACAACGCCGTTAATTGCGCGGTGAATGCCTTGGTCGAAGCAACCCCAATCTCTGGCCCGGCGTGGGTATAAATCGTTCCGTGCGCTTCACGCGCTACCATGGACCCCACCACGTTGCAGATCGCGATCGTCATCGATCCCTTGGCGATCATCTCCCGCTGCGCTGCCAGCGTATCCGCCGTCTCGCCGGACTGGGTAATCAACAGGCCCAGCGCGCGAGGATCCGCAATTGGATCGCGATAGCGGTATTCGCTGGCGTAATCTACCTCTGTAGGGACGCGCGCCAACCGTTCAATCATGTACTTGCCGGCCAGCGCGGAATGCCAACTCGTTCCGCAGGCAGCGATGTTCACCTGCGTGGCCGCACGAAACTGATCGTCCGTGATCTTCATTTCGCCCAGAAACACTTCGCCCGTTTCCAGCGAGATCCGCCCCAGGGTCGTGTCACGAACCGAACGCGGCTGCTCAAAGATCTCTTTCAGCATGAAGTGCTTGTAGCCGCCCTTTTCCGCCTGGATCGGATCCCAGAGAATCTTCTCCACTTTGCGCTCGACCGCATCGCCGGCAAGGTTCGTAAACTTCACTCCTTGCGCTGTGATGACAGCCACATCGCCATCGGCCAGAAAATACATCATCCGGGTGTGGTGCAGGATCCCCGGCACGTCCGAAGCCACAAACGACTCACCCTCGCCCAGGCCAACCACCACCGGCGGGCCATTGCGTGCGCTGACAATCGTGTCCGGCGCATCGGCAGAGATCACGCTGATCGCGTAGGCGCCGGTCAGCCTGCGCGCCGCCCGGCGCACGGCTTCATCGAGCAGCATCGTCTTACCCGAGCTCTCCGCCGAGCGCAGCTCCTGCTCGATCATGTGGGCGATCACTTCCGTATCCGTTTCAGTGACGAAAGTGTGGCCCTCTTCTGCCAGTTCGCGCTTCAATTCCAGGTAATTTTCAACAATGCCGTTATGTACCACCACGATCCGTCCGCTGCAGTCCCGGTGTGGGTGAGCATTTTCTTCCGTCGGCCGGCCGTGGGTGGCCCAACGGGTGTGGCCGATCCCGTAAGACCCATGCAGCGGGTGCTGCCGGATCACTTCTTCCAGGTTGCGCAATTTCCCCGGCGCCCGGCGGAGTTCAAGGCCGTGTCCCGCGGACCCTACAGCGATACCAGCGGAGTCATACCCGCGGTATTCCAGCCGCCGCAAACCTTCCAGAATGACAGAAACAACATCCTTCGGACCGACGTATCCTACGATTCCGCACATAGATTTTCATTGTACGGTCGGCACGTGCGGAACTGCCTATTCTTCCAGGCGGTAGGTAAACTCTTCGATCACCGGATTGGTCAACACCTCGCGGGCGATACGTTCCACTTCCGTCCGCGCATCGGCGGCGTCCATGGCGCGGAGCGTGAGTTGAAAGTATTTTCCCTGGCGCACATCCTCAACACCGGTGTATTGCATGCGTTTGAGCGCCCCATGGATGGTCTGGCCCTGGGGATCGAGGACGGTGCGCTTCAGCGTGACGTAGACATGCGCCTTCATGGTGCTCGATTATAACCGCGCGTGCAGATTCTCCTGGCATGTGCTTCGTCCGCATCCAGGAAAATAAGCATGACCGTCACCAGGTCTTTGATGTCACGGCGAGGTTCTGGCGAGCACTGAAGGCGGCGCAGCATGGCGCGGAAGTGAGCCATTTCCGCTTTGTCCAGTCGATCTTCGGTTGCCGACAGGTCGACCCGGTGCATTCTCTGCCTTGCATGTTCCCACACCTCAAAAATGGTGGCCGGCATTGCCGGGTTCATTTGCAGCGCGCGTGCCTGCTCGGCTGCTTGCTTTGGGCTGTCCGCGTCGATCTCAATTTCCCAAATCACTCTGAATTCCAAGTCGCTCCCCAGCACTGCTGTTTAGGGAGGATTCACTAAGCTTCGTTTCAGCGCAATCACCCTTGATACCGGCTTTGGTACCCTTGTAATACACAAGCCCCGTGGCCAGTCGACAAGGTACCGCGCATGTCCTGGAAGGAGGCGCAGCTCACTCTTCGCGTAGCAGCATCATGGGATCCACCGACAGCGCCCGTTGTGCCGGGATCCACGTGGCCACTAATCCCAACAGCGCCATGGCAAACACCACCCCCGTTAGCACGAGAGGATCGCGGGGTGTCGCCTGGTAGACGATAGAGGCCAACACCCTGGTCGCCAGAATTCCCAGCAGCAAGCCTACCCCCGAACCAACTGCCAGCAGCTTGACCGTGCGCCCCAACACCGCCTGCAGCACTTGTGTCCTCTGTGCGCCGAGCGCCACACGAATGCCCAACTCGCGCAGCCGCTTGCTCACAGAGTACGCCGCCATGCCAAAAATCCCGGTGACGGATAGCATCGCACCCATCACGCCCATCACTCCCAGACACAACGTTGCCACCCGCGAGGGAAACAAGACCGTGGCCAGCAATTCAGTCCAGGTCTTGGTGTCCACTGGCAGTCCCGAATCCAGTTGGTGCAGTTTCGTCCTCATGGCCCCGGCAAGTTGTTGCGGATCCCGCTGCGACCTCACCACCAGGAACGATGCACTTGCCGGTGATTGCATGGAGGGGAGAAACATCGCTGGTTGTTGATTTTGCGTAATGGACTGATATTTTCCGTCTTCGACCACGCCGACCACCTGAACGCGCCTTCCGTCCTGCAATTTGTAGAAGCTGCCGACTGCATTATTTACGGACCCAAACATCTTGCCGGCAAAATCTCTATTCACTACCACAACCGGCGGCGCGTCCTTGTCGTCACGCCAGTCGAAGGCCCTGCCCGCCAACAAGCTGGTGCCGGCGGCGCCAAAGTATCCCGGAGATATCTCGTACCTGTAGGGATTGGCAGCGGCATTCGCAGTTCTCAGATCGCTGGTTTCAGCCTTGAAGACGTTCTCCCTGGTGCCCGCGGTGTAGACCAGTGGCGGGTAGCCATTCACCATTCCGGCATATTCGACTCCAGGAATGGTCTTCAGTGCTTCGATCATGCTCTTTTGCATGGCGGGCACTTTGTCGATGCTGTAACCAGCCATAGCCAGGTTGACATTGGCCAGCATCGTGTTCCTCGGATCAAAACCATAATTGCCGTGCAGCGAGCGCACCAGCCCACGAACGGCGACCAGCGAAGCAGTGACCAGCACGGCACAAATGGCAATCTGGATGACCAGCAGCACATCGCGCAAAGTCATCCGCCTCCCCAGCCTGCTGCTTGATCCCGCTTTGACAACTTCATAGGGATTGGCCCGAAGCACCTGCCGGACGGGGACAATCCCGAACAGGAATCCGCTCACCAAAGCCAGAAGCACGGCGACGGCGTACACACTCGCATCTGGACTCACCGGTATATGGACAGGAGCCCCTCCAAAGGGGTGCCACGTGCTCAACCACCTCAACAGAACGACGCTGCCCCACAATCCGGCGGCGCCTCCGACGAGTGAAATCAGCGACAGCTTCGGTCAAACAGCTGTCGCAGGATCCGTCCCCGGCTCGAACCAAGCGCGAGCCGCAGAGCAACTTCGCGAGAGCGGTCGGCAGTATGAGCCGCAAACAAGCTGCCCAGGTTGGCGCACGCGGCTAGCAGGATCAAGCCGGCCAGCAGCATCAATCCCGCAACGAAGGCCTTCACTGGCCCACCGAAAGAAGTGAGGCCTTCGTGTGCGAGGGAAGTCTTGCCACGAGCGACTTCCTTGGGATAAGTCTTTTCCAGATACTCGCCCACTGCGTTCACGTCGGCGACCGCTTGCGCAGGCGTTACTCCCTGTTTCAGATGCCCCAACGCCTCAAAAACCGCGCGGTCGCTGCCGCGCGCGTGCAGTACCCCCTCGGTGGTCACTTGCTCCTCATTGACGATTGGCATATAGAAGTCGGGAGAGACAAACACCAACGTTCCCTGGAACGTCGGCGGTGCGACGCCAATGATAGTGAAGGGATGTTTGTTTAGCCGGACAACCCTGCCAATCACGCCGGGATCTTCGTGGAAACGGCTATGCCAATACCCGTAGCTGAGAACGATATAGGGTGCGCTGTTCGGGCCGTGCTCATCGGAGGCGTGGAAAAACTTGCCCAGGTATGGTTCAAGCCTCAGCACGTCGAAGTAGTTCCCGCTTGTGGCAAAGCCGTTGAAGACGGACGGATCTTTCCCCGTATCCAGCCCTACAAACACCATATTGAAAGCGGCCAGGTCCTCAAAGCTGTGGTTGCGATCGCGCAGGTCGATATAGTTTGGGTACGACTGCCACGCCGTGTTTTCTCCGTACATGGTTCCCCAAAGGCTGTCCCACTGCGGGACGTTCAGCGGACGCAGGAGCAGACCATCCATGATCCCGAAAACCACGGCGTTCGCGCCAATGGCCAGCGCCAGTGTGATGAGGGCCGCGAACGTGAAACCGGGAGACTTGCGCAACACCCGCAAAGCGAACCGGATATCCTGCGACAGCGTTTCGAAAAAGTGACTTCCAATTGCTTCGTAGCATTCCTCTTTGTATCGCTCGCGGCCGCCGAACTCGATCCGCGCCTGGCGTTCTGCCTGCGCCCGATCGAGGCCGGAGCGTTCCAGATCGTCAGCTCGAAGCTGCATGTGGGAGCGAAGCTCCTCATCCATTTCGTCTGTGTGCGGCGAGCGATGAAAGATATTCATATTTCCTCCGCTTGTGCGGCGAGCGCGGCGGCCATGGCGGTTGCCAGGCGATTCCAGCCCTCGGTTTCTTCTCGAAACCGCTTGCGACCGGCTGCGGTGAGTTCATAAAACTTGGCTCGGCGGTTATTCTCTGACACTCCCCAGCTTGCCTTGAGGAGTCCTTGGCGGACCAGGCGAAACAGTGCTGGATAAAGAGCTCCTTGTTCAACCAGCAGAGCACTGTTTGTAATCTGGCCGATCCGCAGGAGCACGCCATAGCCATGAAGAGGTCCGAGAGAAACCGCCTTCAGAATTAGTAGATCGAGAGTTCCTGGAAGTAGTTGGGCTTGGTCCGTCACACGCCCTCCTAAGCTAATAAGGAGAGTAATCCCTTTCTCCTAAGCTGTCAAGGAGAGCAGATGCAATCTAAACTTCAAACCGTTTGCATGCTTCTAAGCCCTTTGAGCCAGGATGACAGCATTAAGCAGCGAGCCGGAAATACAAGTGGGTGGCCTAGGTCTCGCTTTTGAGACGTGGGTTTTCCGGAGTAACCACTTTGTCTGAAGAAACCCAGGTCTCAAAAGCGAGACCTGGGCACCCACTCAATCTCGCGATTTTGAGATCGTTTTAACAGATCGCGGCGCGAAGTGCTCCGCCCGGTACTTGATGGTGAAACGATGGGCGGCTTTCCGTCACCATCCATGAGTTAAGAGTTACCAGGGGAGAGGTAGTTATGAGAGCAGTAATAGCAGAATACTAACCCGAGAACGGTCGTTGGGATTGTCAATTTCGACTCATTTATCAAGGAATGTCTTGTTTATTGTTAACCGGCTCGCTTATAGTACCTGTGGCTTTTCCACCCCCATGCAGGGTGAACGGATCCCAGCGATCCACCCCAACAGTAACTCGAAGCCGGAAGACCGGAGGTGACCTTATGCCATTCGAAATAGGTCAACGGGTAGGCGATTACCAGATTGTCAGCATGCTTGGGGCAGGCGGCATGGGGCAGGTTTACCGTGTTCGTAACGTAATTTCTAACCGCACTGAGGCCATGAAGGTGCTTCTGCCTGACCTGGTTGCGGAACCCGATCTGGCGGCGCGGTTCATCGGCGAAATCCGCATGCTCGCCAGTTTCGATCATCCCAACATCGCCCAATTGCATACCGCGCTCCAGGTGGATAACCAGTTAGTCATGGTGATGGAGTTCGTGGAAGGCCTCACCCTTGCGCAGCGTGCCCAACAGGGTGCGATTCCCCAGGCCGACCTCGTGAATTACATGCAGCAGGTGCTTTCCGCGCTGAGCTATGCCCATGGCCGTGGCGTCGTCCATCGCGACGTCAAGCCCGCCAACGTCATGGTGACGCCGGATGGCACGGTCAAACTCATGGATTTCGGCATCGCCAGGGCCGACGCGGAAATTGGCCTCACCCGTCCCGGCACGAGCATGGGTTCGCTCAACTACATGTCTCCGGAGCAGGTGCGTGGGGGGACGGTCGATGCGCGCTCTGATATCTACTCGACCGGCGTCATGATGTATGAGCTATTTGCCGGGCGCCGTCCATTCCAGGGAGATTCTGACTACAGCATCCTGAGCGCCCAGTGCAACGATGCGCCGCAGCCGCCGGCCGAAGTCAATCCGGGGTTACCTCCTGCCCTGAGCGACCTTATTTTGTGTGCGATGGCCAAAGATCCGGCAAATCGCTTTCAGAATGCGCAAGCGGTGAGTAACGCGCTGCGACACGTTGCTGCAGCGCAGGATCCTGCCGCCAAAGCGCCGGAAGTTCCGTTTACCCCGGTGGTGATTCCCGGCACACTCCAGCCTCCGGTGCCTCCCTCTTCGACACACCGGGGGGCATGGATTGCGCTGGGGGCATTTGCCGTTCTGGCCGTGATCGCCGCTGCCGCCGTCGGCCTTCCTCGGCTGCTCCACACCAGCGCCAAGGTTGAGAGCACCGCCGATCAACCGGCAACGCCACCGGTGGCAGCCCCGTTGCCATCCACCCCCCCGCCTGTCGCCGACGCACCGGTGACTCCTCCGCCCCAGGTTGCCGCTCCGTCCGACCAGGCGCCGGTGAAACCAACCGATGGCGCGGTGACCCACAGCAAGGTCGAAAAAACGCCGAAGCCGCCCCGGCCTGAGTATCAGCCGGATGCGCAGGCGAATACGGCGACCCAGCCGGCGGCCAATCCACCTCAAAATGCAGGACCCACAGCGGAAGAAGTGGACCAGGCGCGGGAGCAAAAGACGGCGCTCGATGCCCGCGCGGGTGCTGTTTCTGCCAGCCTGGAAGGCTTGAAGCGCCAACAGGAAGCAGATGGTGTCGGTTTGCGGCGTGATATGGCGGTAGCGTATGCCCGCATGAATGCTTACCTCAGCTCAGCCGGCGCCGATTTGCAGAGCGGAAACATCACTGCGGCGCGCAATCATATGGACCAGGCGGACAAAGAAATCTCAACTTTGGAAAGCTTTTTAGGCAAATAGGAGAGAAGGACAATGCGAAAGGCTCTTCTGGGAATGGCCCTCGTTCTTTCGGTCGCGCTGCCGGGTGTGGCGCAGGATAAACACCGGGTAGCCGTACTCGACTTTGGATACGGAACCGTGATGACCAGTGTGCAGGCGATCTTTGGCTCGAACCAGGATGTCGGTAAAGGCATTTCTGACCTGCTTATCAATCAATTGGTAAACGATGGCCGCTTCCGCGTAATCGAACGCAGCGCCATCGACAAGATTCTCAAAGAACAGAATTTCTCGAACAGTGATCGGGTCAACAGTGCGACTGCGGCCAAAATCGGCGGCCTGCTTGGAGTCGACACCATCATCATCGGCGACGTCACCCAATTCGGACGGGATGACAAGCACTACGGTGGCGGAGGTGGGGGCGGCAGCATCTGGACCGGCGGCGCCGGCGGTTTGGGCATTAGCAAAGCGAAGGCTGTTGTCGAAGTGACCGCACGCATGGTCGACGTAAATACCGGTGAGATCCTGGCGTCGGTAACCGGCCATGGCGAGTCGCAGCGTAACGGACTCACCAGCAGCGGCTCTGGGTACTCCGGCTGGCATGGGGGCGGTGGCCAGCTCGACATGGGCAGCACCAACTTTAGCCAGAGCATTCTTGGCCAGGCCGTCAAGCAGGCTGTGGACGATACAGCCAAGGGACTGGATTCGCACGCCGCCAGCCTTCCCGTCAACGCACCTCCGCCCGCCGCCCCGATAGACGGCCTGGTGGCGGACGCGAGTGGTGGAGACATCATCATCAACGTGGGCTCGAGCGCCGGTGTGCACGTGGGCGACAAGCTTGCTGTGACGCGGGTTCTTCGCACCGTGAAGGATCCGGTGACCGGCAAAGTATTGCGCACCATTGATTCGCCAGTCGGAATGCTGACCATCACCAGCGTCGACAGCGGATCAGCGGTAGGAAAATTCGACGGCGCCGGAGCCCCGAAGGTGGGCGATGCAGTGAAGCGCCCACAATAAGACAGCATATTCTGGCGGATGCCAAAAAACCGAAACTCCAAGGGTACGGCCTTTAACCCGTACCCTTGGAGTTTCTCGTATTGCGTCAACGCGCGAGGACGCCCAATCTACAAGATTCAGGGCTTTAGTCTCGGTGGTACGTCATCTTTTAAACCGCAATCGGATTTGGAAGTCTGCATGAGAACTGGGTTTTGTATCAGGGCACGACTTTAGTCGGGGGGTACATTTGGTCGAAATATGTGGGCCTTTAGCCCCAGCCTGTCCCGCCCAGTCCCGAACTTTTCCGCAGCCTCTTTAGCCCCGATGGCTGCTTCCCAAGCTTGGATGTCTGTAGTGCGCGCTGACACTAAGCCGGGCGGCGCTAACGACGATTGACGAATCTAGTGGCCATTACTTCGCCAGCGCGTCGCGGTTCTCTTTAGCCCAGGCGCTATCTCGCGGCACTGCTTTCAGTGGTGGGCCGCCCTGTGTCCCGCAGGCGCAAGGCCCCTCCGTCTTTGCTTCGGTCATGCAAGAGCAGGACTTTGTTTTCAGGCACGCACAGACATACACAACATTGCTCTTGCCTTGCGCTGAAGTCTGAGCCTGATTCCGAGAGCCGCCCGGCCAAGGGATAAACGCCAACAACAATAACGAGACAAAGAGAGCTGCGGTGGTTCCGATCTTATTTCTCATGGCTTGTCCTTGAACGCCAGTCTTGCTGCACGAGGTTAGTACTGATCCGGTGTGACGGCAATATCCACATATAGAGGGGCCTGATATGACCACTCCGCTCCATCCAAAATCATCGCGAGGCCAGGAAGACTATACTCGCAGCCGAGATGCGGCGATGAGCCGCGAAGGGGCCAGCAGCCTCTTTAGTCAGGGGGAGCGGGTTTTCAAACCCGCTTAAACGTTGGGCAATAAAATTCGGGGCTTTAGCCCTGGTGGCTACTTCTGAAGCGGTTTGCGACTTTTTCCCCAGCCTGTTTAGCCCCTGCGGTACGTCAGCATCACGATCTGGGAGGTGTACATTGATCCAAACACTGACGAAGAACTGGTGGTTACTGGGGTTGTGTGGCGTTCTTTTCGCGATAATGTCGGTCATCTACTTGATCATTTACGAAACTACCCCGGACGTCCCTGGGGGGAATGCCATTCAGATGTTTGTGAATAAGCTCGCCCTGGCGGCAGGCGCTTGCACCATCGCAGCCGGCATCTGGAGGTCCGCGAATGGCAAATCCTGGCTTCTGGTACTGAATGGCCTCGTGCTGAGCGTATACGGATCGATGCCGCTCTTCTGGCACGGCCCGCTTCGCTTCGATTTTTTCGCGCTTCTGCTCGTCGTGACGGCAATGACCTTCGGTATTCTCGCATTGGCAATCGCGCGAACCCTACGGCGTCGTGTCGCGGACGTTTGGCTTTTTGGTTTGGCTGGGGCGGCGTCTGTAGGCTTTGCTTTGGCGCTTCTCGCTTTGGCGAATCACTGGATTCACCTCGAACACCGGCTTTTTCACCCTTCACTTTTTCTGTGGCTTTGCTGTTACTTTGGATTCAACGCAATCTGCATGTTGGGGTTGGCACTGCGGCTCCACCAATTGGGCCCTTCCCAATCCAATCAATGGAACCCCCCGACACCATTGGTAAATCCAAAACACGCGCATTAGGCAAGATCAGCTTGTTCCCTGCAGAAACGCCAGTGTTCCCTGCAAACATCTGGAAGCCCCGCCCCGAACCCATCACCATCGAGGCAGAGGCGCATATAGGGATCTGACACCGGTGACAGCCGGCAACAAAGCCATGTCTTTCCCAGGTACGAGTGATTCACAATTTCTGGAGTAACCAGAGCACCCAGATCGAAAACGCCTCGCTGTCTTTCGCGCCAGAGCCGCAAGTGAATTTCGAAAATTTGGAGGAGGCAGGATGTGGATATCGCACACCAGTCTCTTGCGCGTGGCGAACGTTGACTCCGTGCTCGGTTCTATTCAGTCATTTTTGGCAGGACTCGGCCTCGGGCAATCAAGCCATGCTTTTTCCCTGTGGGTGTTCTTCGCCGCATGCGGAGTCGCCGAACTAGCCATCAGCTTTCTCATCTGTACGCCTCTCGAGCGATTTTGGCCTCTCACCAGTTGGCCGAAACGAAACCCCATCGTTGCCGATGTAACCTACGCATTTTTCGTCCGCATCGTCCTCTTTCCGCTCATCGCCTACTTTGAATTCAATTGGTTGCGCCAGAGTTTGGATGGATTTCTCCTTGCCCACTCCATTACTCCTCCGTCGCTCTCAGAACTGGTCCCTGCACACGCTCCGTGGCCTGCATTCGCCTTCATCGCCAACTTCGCCATTCTCGATCTCGCCGACTACTGGCGTCACCGTGTGTCTCACAGGATTGGCTGGTGGTATGGGATCCACTCACTGCATCACGCCGAAGAGCAGTTAACGTTCTGGTCCGATGACCGGTCGCATGTCCTTGAAGACGCCATCACGTATGTGTGGCTCATCACGGTTGGGCTGGCCATCGGCGTGCCCTCGATGCAGTTTCCCTTTCTCATTCTTTGCTTCCGGTTTCTCGGCAGCATTTCCCACGCGAACACGCGGGTCGGCTATGGATGGCTCGGGGAGCACATCTTCGTCTCTCCCCAATTCCATCGCACGCATCACGCGTTGCGTGCCGCCGGAAGGCGCAGCTGCAACTTCGGAACTACCTTGTCCCTGTGGGACGTTGCTTTCGGGACAGCCAGGTTCCGCGACAACACCGTCGAGACTGGCGATTCCGGAGCCGAACCGGCTCTTGTAAACGGATCCTGGGGAGCACAGCAGCTCGCGGGCTTTCGCCGGATGATCCGATTAGCGCGGCGAGGGAAGAAGGCGCCGGCCGTGAGGACAGCATGATCGCGGCCGTTTCTCAAAACTGGACGGGCCGTGTACTTGATCAAGGCAGGCTGGGAATCCCCGTCAACGAGGGCTGGAAGCTGGAGGCGTACGAACTATATAAAGCCACGCTTCACGCCCCTGAGTATCCGTGTTTCTTCGGGCAGACCGGAGAGGCCCGCGGAGAAATGCTCTACACGTTCATCGCGGAGGGCGGCTTGGATGAACTCGTGGAGAACATGCGGCACTTTGTCAGCTTGATCGCCGCACCTCCCCATGAACGCTCGAGTCTGATCGCCTTCTTCGAACCCGATCCGTCAGTTACGGATCACATGTCCTTTGTCACGCGCTTTTGGCAGATTTTGCAGTTCCTGCATGACCACGACCGCGATCCGGCCACAGACAAGACGCCCGACCACCCACTTTGGGAGTTCGCATTTGAGCGTTGCGAAATGTTTGTGGTCGGGGCGTCTCCCACCTACAAGCACCGCCGTAGCAGAAATCTCGGTCCAGGCGTAGTGCTCGTCTTCCAGCCCAGATCTCTTTTCATTGATCCGGCAACCTCGCAGCCGATCGCAGCCTCTGTCCGGCATCGCATTCATAAGCGCATGACGGCCTATGACGGAATGACGGTACATCCCGACATAGGGTTCTACGGAAACGTCGGTAACCGTGAATGGAAGCAGTACGCGCTTGCTGACGACAACGAGCCGGAGGCCGGCGCCTGCCCATTCCAAACGCGCACGTGACCAGGACGCGGAGGCGTTGGCACCGCTAGTCGGGTCGATCACGGCGTAAGTGGAACCGCGTTGGGCTTCTCTGCGTACGTAGCAGGATGGGTACTTTGTTCCATGGAAGCAACTTCCAACCTGACTATCAGCGGAAGTTTCGCAACTCATGCATGCTTGGCCCCTGTTTGCTTGTGTTCGCCGGACTGATCGCTCTGCTGGTCAGGGCCGGCCATCTGAATCCTTTTCACCTATTGCACTGGTACATTCGATGGTGGCCCGTTCTATTGATCGGTGCAGGTTTGCTGGCGTTGGGTGAGTGGTGGTTTGCTCGCAGTCACAACAATCCTCACCACTGTTCAAATGGAGCCAAAATTGCGTTGATCATCTGCTGTCTGGCTCTGCTGGTTTCGCCCCACGGTTCATTCGGCATTTATGTGTCAGGACACTTGGTCACCGGCGAAGACCTCGTACATCTACTGACTCGGGAGTAATCAGAACACCCTCATCCGGCGCTGCGTCTCGGTTTCAACTCCACTGGTGGGATTCGGGGACACCATTCCGATTACATTCATCCTTGATAACAGGTCGATCTTTTCGAACCTTCCCGCCCGTATAATTCCCGCATGTTAGGCCTTTGGTTCATGCCCCTCGCGCTCGCACTTACGACAACAGCGGCCGTGCAAACCATCTCGTTTCCGACCGAAGACGGAGGGCGAGTCTGCGCCGATCTCTATGGTCAAGGTCCCCGCGCGGTTGTGCTTGCTCACGGCGGCAGATTTACCAAAGAGAGCTGGCGGGAGCAGGCTGAGGTTCTGACATCGGAAGGATTTCGCATCCTGGCAATCGATTTTCGCGGATTCGGCTGCTCAACCGGACCGGGCCAGGCCGACTTTGACCATGCTCCCTTCGAGAACGACGTGATTGCTGCGGTTCGCTACCTTAAAGGTAACGGTGCTACATCAGTGTCCGTGGTTGGGGGAAGCTTTGGCGGCGCGGCTGCTGGCGACGCATCGATTAAGTCATCACCCGGCGAAATAGATCGTATCGTCTTTCTCGGCGCAGCTCCCAACCTCTCCGCGGACAAGTTGAAGTCACGGTCCTTATTCATCGTCGCGCGCGAGGACCGAAATGACAGCGGCGCACGGCTACCTCGCATTCGAGCACAATATGAAATAGCGCCACAGCCGAAAGAACTAATCGTTCTAGATGGTTCGGCGCACGCTCAGTTTCTCTTTCAAACGGATCAGAATACTCGGATCATGCACGAGATCGTGCGATTTCTATCAGCGCCATGAAGTTACCGAAAATGCGACCTTGCGGGGCATTGTGGTTCATCGGGCATTGGGCGTGGCAACGATCAACGCGGCCTGACTGTCCCCTCGGTCTAGAAAGATAAGGAATGCGATCTGACCGGCGTCGTTGATCGAACTCAGACCTACACCACCTTGAGCCGTAAGTCCGTCGATTGTATCGCCGGGCGCGGCCACCAGGTGGTGCGGCGTAAACAAGGCGAAATCGGCAGCTCCGTCGGGACTTATGGCGCCTGTTGTAAAGAGGACTTCCCCGCTCGCATTGAAGGTGGCGGGAAAAGGAATTCCGTCGGGCTGCCCCACGATCGTAAAGCCGTCGATGACATCTCCCGACTTTACGGCAATCTTGCCACCGACCGCGAACGCTTGACGGATTGGATCGTTGGAGTAGTCAAAGGCAATCCCGATGAGACCTCTTTCACTGATGATGGCTTCCCCGAGCCCAAGCAGTGGGAGGCCATCTAACGTATCTCCCACCTTGACCACGAGCCGATGCTGCGTAAAAACGCCGATCCCCGTTTGGCCCTTGGAATCTTCAAACGTGGAGGTAAATGCAACCAACCCGTTTTTGCTGAGTGTCGGTTCCCCGGGAACCTGGAGCGTAAGGCCGTCGATCACATCGCCCGATCGCACAATGACACGGCTAGGCGTGAAAATTCCATACACGGCGTCGTTGCCTGGCGAGCCGCTGAACCCGTCAAACACAATTTCGCCCCGATCGTTCAGATCGACGTCCCCAAAAAGGTTCGTAAGAGTGATGCCGCCGAGTGTCTCTCCGGGAAGCGCCACCGCGGACTTCAGCCGGAAGATTCCAACGGAAGAGCCGTCGCCGATATTGGCGCTGAATACGATTTCGCCGCGGTCATTTCGGTTGACGCTCTGGAATGAGGAGATGGACTGGCCGTCAATCAAATCTCCCTGCCGGATCAGGACCCGCCCTTTGGTTGCCGCCGAGCGTTTGAAAAACAAAGCTTCGCAGCAGGAATTGTACCGGCCAACAAATACAACGCTCCCGTCGTCAGACAGAAGCACACTGCTGAAACTTTCAAGTGTTATGTCCCCGATTACGTCTCCGGTCTTGGCGAAGACCTGGTAATCATAGGACGAACTGGCCGCACGCATCGCCGGCGCGTAACTAAAAAGTGTTGCGGCCAGCAACAGTTTTGCAATATATGGTAGCGATGCCCGGCGGCTCACACGAGTCAAGGTATTGGTTTGGTAATAGAAGTTTCGGATCATAGGTTCCTTTCCGAAAGACAGGGGCGGGATTTCCGCTTCGCTTATGAAGCAACCTATTGTATGTCGACTTATAGAAAGTAGGATAGAAGAAAATGCACCCTTGGGAAGCGACTGTGGCGCTAACTCCAATCTGTTTTCGTTGGTCACTCCTGTCTGGTTACTTTCCTCGGGAGTGGCACTCTCGAAATCCACGAACTTGCGCTGACAGCTCCATCCACGAGACCTGGTGAGCCGCTTCGACGGTAAGCCGCAGCCCAACCGCCCTGGTTCACAGTAACCAATGATGGAACCTTGATTGACTTTGGAAACTTCAGCGGTCACGGATTAAGCACCGATGGCTGCGGCGCCGTGTGGTCCACCCCGCCCGACCTTCAACCGAGACCCGAGCGGCAACAGGCCAAATAACCCCTCAGTTTTGAGCAGTAGAACCCCACAGAATGCGCGCCGGAGCGACCGCTGAATCAGGGCACTGCTAATACAGTGACAGCTTCCAACTGGGAGTAATCACCCCACTCGAACGGGTTTACCGGGCAAAGACGGGTGGTGGTTACGCCGTCTTGTCCCTTCAATGTCTCTGAACTGTGCAAACGTGCGCCATGCTCTCGCTAGCGCGGATAGGGCTCATTAGGCTTCACGATGCGAATGCGATGATCGACGAACTTGTAGTGGGCGCCCGGCAATTCGATCTTGGGCATATGGCAGGAGACGCAGTTGTTTTTCGAGACCGGACAGGCTTTGGCTTCGATCTTCCCGCCGCCGTGGCAGCTCTGGCACTTTGCGTCATAGTCAGCTGCCTGTACGCTGAATTCCTTGTGCGGGTCGTGGCAGGCCACGCAACTGATGCGCGCGTCGTCGGGATCGTAGCACTTACTTCCCCATAGGCGGTAAGGCTGAAAGCGAATGTTGTTGATGCTGCGGTCTTCCTCGACCAGGACTTCTGCCCAGGTGCGGTGACAGCGGCCGCAGAAGTTGGACACGTTTTCAGCGGTGAAATCGTGCAGATCGCCAAGTCCGGCGGGCACCACGGCCTTGCCGCTGCCCCCGGCCATGGCTGCAAGATGCGCCTCAGCGGCTTCGTGACAATGACTGCACTGAACTCCAGGTGTCATCTTGTCCAACGTAAGTTGTTTTCCCGAGACCGCATTGGTTGCATGGCATCCGAAACAGCGCAGCGTCTCGCTCTGGCTCATCAATCGGCCAGCGGCTTCATTAAGGTCGGCCGGGTGAGCGAAATGCCCACCGAGTGTGGGTCCAAAACCGTCGAGCTCCCGAAACCAACTCATGCGGCTCTCGTAAAACTTTCCGTCTTTCTCGAGGATGAAGGTCTGACCCAGCGCAGAACTGGCGCCCACCGCCCAGCGAATGGGCATCGTGATCGTATCCGTGCCGTCGGTTACAGAGTAGAGGCTTTGATCGCCCTTGCGTTCGATGCGATACGCGTATTTCCCATCGGTCGCCGTAAGCAAGGGGTGATCGATGAGAATGCGGGTTTGCTCGACAGTTTCGAGGGCGTGCGCCATATCCGTGGTGGGCTGCGTACGTCCTTCCACATGACACTTGGCGCAACCCGTCGAATTCTCTTGGCCGGCTTGCGCCCAGATCAACGTGGGTGCAACCAACAGCACCAGGAGTCTCGATAAGCGACGGTCCGGCAGAGTCATCACAGAAGCAGGATCCCTAATCCTATATCGACCCAACACTGACTACTGAAGTTTACGCTTGGCTGTTTGACGCCGGGCTTTTTTCGCCTGCGCTTCGGCCGTCAGCTCTGCAAGATTTCCCTCTCGCGCTTGCTGTCGTCGGGCCGCTTGCGTTGGTAATCATCAGTAGCAAGAGTTGACCGGTCACTGCGGGTCAGAATCCACTTGCGCAGAGCCCAAGATCACAGCTTGGTCATGTTCAAGAGAGCTTCGACGAATTTCCTGTGAGCGCGCCAGGGCCTTCTGCGCAAGTCCGGTTTCGCCGAGCTTTCGATACGCCTGGTACAACTGGTAATGGATGTTACCCATATGATCCAACGGCGCCGCCCTCTCGAGGCTCGGCACCGCTTCGGCAAACTTTCCCATGCGTATATATGCCGTCCCTAACAATTCGCCGGCTTCATTTAGATTGGGTTGTAGTTGCAGCGCACGCTCGAGAACGGGCACTGCCTCTTCGTTTTTGTTATCAAGCACGTACAGGCGACCGAGCAAATAAAGCGTTTTGGTGCGCGAGGGATCAAGCGCCTCAGCCTTCTCCAACTCACTCCGCGCGTCTTCGTCATCGCGATTATCGAGGTAGAATTCTCCCATTGCTTCGTGAAGTTCTGCCTCATTCGGGCGCAAACGAAGTGCCGCCTCATACTCTTTGATCACGTTGTCATGATCCCGGCGAAGGGCGAAGTCTTCGGCACGCAACTGGTGAGTTCGCCAGGAGTCGGGGAAAGAATTTTCAAGTTGCGCATAAGACTCTGCCCCCAGGGCCTGGTATGTTCGCTCCAACCAATAGCTGGCCTCGGAGTTTGCATTTTTGTCGCCACGCACCTTGGCTAACATTTCGGCCGCACGCTCGTATTGCTGCAATGTAAAGTAGCTTTTCCCGAGAAGGAGATAGGCCGAAGAGGTCAGAGGCTTCGCTGCTTGAAGCAACGCTATGCAGCGAGAGTACTGATGGAGTTTGCAGCTATCCGCATGTGCTGGTGAATGAACACCAGAGGTCTGTTGCCGTTTCAACAGGCCGTTTTGGAAGGATTGTAATTCGCCGTCAGAACGATCGTTTTCATTGACAGAGGCGTACAGGGCGGATAATAGAAGATGTTTCGCCGGCCCTTCAGGCTGGTCCAGCAAGCGCGAAATAGAAGCTTGTGCAACCTCCTTGGGGAGTTCGATCGAGAGTAATTCCGGATGCGCTTTCAAATATTCCGGAGAGTTGTGCCAGACTGTGGTCACCGAGCCAAGGGCCTCGAGCGCCTGACCCTTAGCCAGTTGAAGGTTTACCAAGCCAAGCCAAGCCCGCTCGTATCGTGAATCAAGTTGCAGCTCGTGACGAAATTCTTTTTCAGCGTCCTCTAACTTTCCCGTATGCAGATAGGCTTCCCCGAGCAATGTATGCAATCCGGCTTGTCGTGGGTCTATGGCGAGGGCCTTGTTATATTCAAGCGCGGCATCTTCCCAGCGATCACGTTCCGATAGCATGTCGCCAAGGAATCGATGCCCCCAAGCGGAGTCTGGATACAGGCGAGCACCCCGATAGGCCAGACGCACGGCGAGATCCAGGTACTGGTGTCCAACGGTAAACAAGGCCTCGGCCTTGTCGGAATTGAGGCCGGCGACTTTGCGGTACTGTTCAACCGCACCTTGAAAATTCTCCTGAGTCAACTGATATACAGCCATCGCCTCATGGGCATCAGGGCTTGAAGGGTCGAGTTCCAATGCACGCCGCAGGTAAGGAGCGGCCTTTTCCGGCAGGCCGAGTTTAAGGTAGTCCATCCCTACAATGACATGAACGCCAGCCAGGTTCGGTCGTTCGAGGAGGGCATGGGCCAGATAACGGACTGCCGCGTCATAGTCGAGGAGGCTCTGGTATGCGAGGCCCAGGTTGACCTGCGCCTCGACCAGGCTTGGGTCCAGGGCGAGAACCTTCTTGAATTGTTCGGTGGCGCGGACAAAATCGCCCTGTCTGAGAGCTGCCTGACCCGCGCGAAAAGATGTTTCGATGTCCTGCTCTGACGATTGTCCGGTTGCCAATCCGGGCTTCAGCAGCGAAAGCGCAAGCAGGAGGAGCGCAACAGCTTTGACCTGAGGATGGCCGGGCCGGCCGAGCCTAAAGACAAAAAGACCCGGAAGGAATCGAAATGAGAAGGTAGTCAATCGAAGTTCCCTCATATCTTCATCAAGCTGGAAAGTTGATTATTAGATGAGGAACCCACAATGGCAACCCAACCGGCCGAAAGAAATAAGGAAAGAACTGCTGTGTCCGGACGGGCCTCAGCCCGCCGGACACATATCGTGAGGAAATCAGAAGCTCACTCGTCCCGCAAATTGAATCACGCGCGGCAAGTTGTATTGGCCGGTCACCTGGCCAAACTGGGAACCCCAGCCTTGTGGCGGATTAAACTGCGTCCGATTGAATAAATTGAAGAACTCACCCCGGAACTCGAATGTGAATCGACCATCCGGGCCAAACTTGATGTTTTTGAAGGCGGCAAAGTCGAAGTTCTTTTGTCCGTCGCCACGTATGTTCGGCTCGACACGCGAATCGGTGCCATACCCATAGTTGTTCGGAGCGCCGGCTACGAATACTGAAGTGTCGTACCACTCAGCGAGTTTCTGGTCTTTGGAACCGGATAGGTCGTGCGACGGGGCTGTTCTCGTCGCCCGTGCACAACCCACTTCGGGAATACCCGAGTTGCTCAGCGCACCCGGGCAGCCACCGACGATGATCGGGAAGCCCCTCTGGAAAGTGATGATGGTGTTAACGCCCCACCCGCCAATGAACTTGTCGGTAAGTCCGTTTACGTTCTTGCCAATCAACTTACCCTGTCCAACGGGCAAATCCAAAATGCTGCCGATCACCAGCCGCTGCGAAACATCGAAGCCATCCAGGCTGCGCTCTCCGCGGAGGTTATAGGCGTTGGCATCTCCCCAACTTGGAGCCGCGGCCTCAAGCCAATTGATCTCAGAGTTGGTATCGTCGATGAGCTTGGCGACCGTGTAGCTGGCAAGCACTTGGGCCCCGGCCGAAAACCGCTTCTGCACCTTCAGTTGCATCGAGTGATAGATCGAATTACGGTTATCGTATTCGGCGAGCGAATAGTCATCGAACTGCGGGTAGGGCAGCAGCAACTGGGCTGCCTTGGTCGTCGCATTGGAACCGATATTACCTGATTTCACCGGGCCGGTGCACCCGGTGCAATTGCCGGCAAACGGATTGGGGACCAGGGTTGTCAGAGCTGCCACGTCCGCGGCATTTTGCGGCAGGTTTTGCGCTTGCAGCTGATCGATATCTTGAGAGTGCTGGGGCAAAAACGTACCCTTGGACCCGGCATAGGCAACGTCGAGCAGCAACTCCCCCGGAAATTGGCGCTGGACGTCCAGGTTCCACTGCTGCACATAGGGAGACTTTGTGTTGGTCGGGGGCGCTGAATTGCCATTGCCTTGAACATCGATCAGGGACTGATTTCTGCCAAAGGGCGGAGTGACTCCGCCCGGGAACGGATTGGACAAGGGGTTCTTTGGCGTGACCCCGTCGGATTGGAGCACCAGCTGTGGCGTTGTGAACGAGTTAATGAACAGGTTGTGAGGCGCATCGTCCCACCGTATGTCCACCGGCAGGTAAAACATCCCGTAGCCGGTCCGGATCACAGTATTCGGGTCCAGTTGGTACGAAAACCCAAGTCGCGGGCTCACGTGGTTCCAGTTGCCAAAAGCAGAGCGGCTTGAATGACGGCTTGAGGCTACCAGGTCATAGCCGCCCTTCAGGTTGGGAAACGCGTTGGTCACAGAACTACTCAATGCCAGCAATGGGCTGGGTTCGGTGTCATTCAACGCGACAATGCGATTGAAGCGCTCGGTCCAATCGCCTTGCAGGTCGACGCGAGCTCCAAGATTGAGCGTGATCTTCTTGCTCAGGTTGAATGTGTCGCCGCCATAAAACGCCCAGTAAAGGTCTTGATCGGCGGTCTTCGCCGGCTCCGTCACGCTGCTGCCGCCGTTGTTGGTGCTCCCATATCCGAGCAGGAACGAGGCGAAGCCATTGCCCCCGGCCGCCGCGGCGAGGCCCACGGTGCCAAGGGTCGGGTTTTGCGGGTTGGCCGCCGTCGCCCCGGCGTCAAATTGGAACAAGCCTGCAGGATCGTTGCTCTGGTAATAGTTGTTACGCAGAATGCGATATTCCATCCCGACCTTCACCGTGTGCTTGCCGAGAATCTTCGTGAACGACGGGTCGAAGCTGTAGGTATCGTCATGTGCACCGATACCGCTGCCGGTGCCTTGGGCGCACCATCCGCCGCCCCAGTGTTCATCCGAATTTGATTCCGAGATGCACACCTGGGGGATGTGCGTGTAGGTCAACTGCGGGGTGAGCGCCGCCCAGGCCGGGCCAAACTGCGTCAAGCTGATGCCCTCGCTGAGAGGGACGCGCAAGTAGACGTAACGCGTGTAACCAAAATGCAAATCCAGGATCGAGTTGGAGGTAAGCGTCAGGGTGTCTCCGAGAGAAACCTGCTTAGCCGTGGTGGTTTCCGTGCAGCGGTCGGTACAGATTTTGCTGAAAGGATTGTCGGGGAGCGAAAGGATTTTCGACTGGGTGTAACGTCCGAAAATCCTCTGCCTCTGACTCAGGGCATAGTCGATGCGTGCATTGTACTGATCCACGTTGCCGCCGGTGCTGTAGCTATCTGCGAAGTTAGCGGTCGTGCTGCCGGTCAGGTTAGGCATGGGAAAGAAATTCAAAAGCGCTACCGCGGTGGGGTCGAGCCGGTTCGCGGGAATGACGTTGTTCGTGAAGGGCGTTCTGCAAACGGCATTGGTTCCGTTGCAAGCCGGGTTCCCTCCCACGCCGCTGGTCATTGCATCGTAAATTTGGAAGGCCGAAGAAGTGTTGCTCGATCCGACTGCGGAAAAATCACCGGCGCGCTCGGCAGCGGTGGGAACAAACGATTGGAAAGGGCTCCCCTTGCGCAGCCGAAAACCCTCATAGCTGCCGAAGAAGAACAACTTGTCCTTGAGAGCAGGCCCTCCGGCGTTGCCCCCAAATTGGTTTTGCGTAAAGGGAGGGCGATTGACACCATTTCTGTTGTCAAAAAAGTCATTGGCGTTCAGCACCTTGTTGCGTATGAATTCGTAGACCGAACCATGGAACTGGTTCGTTCCCGACTTGGTCGAAAGGTTGATGACGCCGCCGGCAAACCGGCCGTACTCCGGCCCCAGGTTGTTGGTTTGCACCTTGAATTCCTGGATGGCGTCCTGGGTCGGAATAACGGTGACTACATTCAGGTACGCTCCATTTGTCGGTACACCATCAATCAGGATCTGGCTTTGACCGGACATGCCTCCGCCAACCTGGAAATCTCCAAGCGCGAACGGATTGGCGCCGACCGGGCCGCCCGTCGACGAGTTCCCGCCCGAAGGCTGGCCCTGCGGCACAACGCCGGGCACGAGCTGCGTCAAGGCAATCGGGTTGCGGCCGTTCAGGGGCAAATCGGTGACGGATCGTTGGTCGATGACTTGCCCCAGCGAGTTCGTCTCCGGCTGGAGTAAAGGTGTCTGAGCGGTTACCTCAACCGTCTCGGTGGCCGAACCAACCGCCAGAGCGATGTCGATTTTGAGTCCACTTTCGATCTCCACAACGATCGGTTGTTGGACGAAAATCTTGAACCCGCTCTTCTCTGCCTGAATCTTGTAGCGCCCCGGCGCGATATTGGGAAACGAATAGTTGCCGGATCCGTCAGTTGTAACCTGGTTGCTTTCATTGGTGTCCAGATTGGCTAACGTGACGGTGCATCCACCAACTGCGGCGCCCGTGTTATCTGAGACGACACCGGAAATCTTTCCGTAGACGTTCTGGCCAAAAAGGGCTGCCGGAGCGACCGCCCAAAGGAGAAAAACCACTATCCAACTTGCCGACTTGCGGATGTTCATATTCATCCCTCCTGTCGTTACGGGACTGATTCGGGGGTGTTGACTGAAGTGGGACGCAATGTACGTATCACAGGGAGGCTTGTCAAGGGAGAAATCGCTACATCGCTAAAGGGGGCTTTCATACAACAGCGGCCTCCGAAGGTGTAGCCCCGGACTTCAGTCCGGGGAAGCGAGTTTTCAAACGGATACTGCGGGTAAAGGCATCTGTCCCTCACTCGGTAGCCGCTTCAAACCCGCTTAAACGCTCTCCCAGAATTTGCGGGCTACCTCGCCGCAGCGAGCATTAGCCCTGGTGTATGTATTTTGCTAAACGCGGATAGGATTTCGAGTCTGCGTGATAACTCGGTCGTGGAAGGGCACGGCTTCAGCCGTGCGATAAATGACACTGCTATATCCGGCTTTATTAATAGCCGCTGAGGTACGTTTTTTCCATCCTCTAAATTCTCTTATGTGCTAATAACAAAGATGCCCTCAAGGGGCTATAAAAGCCCGAAGTTTATACCCGAGCGTTTCAGCAGGTTTGAAGCGGCTACCGAGCGAGGGACAGATGTCTTTACCCGCGGTATCCAATTGGAAACCTGCATCCCCGGACTGAAAGTCCGGGGCTACACCCGAACCAGGGTTGTTCCGCAGCCTGTAAAGCCCAACTTGAATTTCACGCTTTGGACCAGCCGCGGCTAGCTACCGGCCCGACCCCTTCCTTGAAGGTAACTAGCTGATTCCCGGAAATTCCTTTGAAAGCTTCATGGAGCCCGCTTGGCCAATAGACGTCAATTTCAGCGGTAGTACAGGGCCCCAGGCCGAAATGCAAACGCGGGTCGTTGCAGGAAAAAAAACTGGATTGACTTAACACGGCTTGCGCTTGGGTCTTATTCCCATAATGGACCAGAACTCTGGCTCCGATGCCACTCCGGTTTGACTTTACGCCCTCCAGTTTTACCTTGATCCAATTATTCGTCGTGCCGCGGAGGTCATTGCGAAGCAGCGAAGGAGGCTCGTTCAGATTGATAATCAGAATGTCAATATCTCCGTCGTTGTCGAAATCTCCAAAAGCACATCCCCGGCTGCAGTGAGGCGCCGCTACGCCCGGGCCGGCCTCCTCAATGAGTTCTTCGAAGATTCCGTCGCCTAGATTCCGAAAGACGGCGCGTGGTGTTTTGTTGGGATACTGCGGCAGGGTTCGCTCCACTTCCGGGTAAACATGGCCGGTAACCATGAAAAGATCCGGAAGGCCATCGTTGTCCAAATCAACGATGCCTGCTCCCCAACAGATGTATCGGGTTTCGACCCCAATGCGAGAAGCTCGCGTGACGTCATCAAAATTACCCTTCCCATCGTTGTGGTAAAGAATATTGGTGTCATCCAGGAAGTGCGTTTTGAAAAGATCTAGATGTCCGTCCAGATCGTAATCGCCGACGCCGACCCCCATGCCCGCTTGTTCCATGCCATCTTCGCTCAGTCCTACGCCTCGCAGGACTCCTTCTTCGCGAAACGTTCCATCGCGATTATTCATGAACAGGAGACTCGGAGTGGAATCGGAAGCAACGTAGATGTCCTGCCAACCATCCTCATCCAAATCGGCCGCCACGACTGTCATGCCATACGTAGCCGGAGCCTGGTGAATGCGCGCTGCCTCGCTTACATCCGTAAATGTTCCATTGCCATTATTTCGATACAGAGAATGCTTTCCCGTCTTCAGCCCGCGAGGGCCGCATTCGACCGGAAGTCCTTTCCAACGGCAATAGGGATTCTCGCCGGGGACGCCGGCACTTTCAAAAGTAAAGCCAACGTAATTCGAAACGAATAAGTCCAGGTGTCCGTCACGGTTATAGTCCAGGAAGGCGCAACCTGCGCCATACCTCGCATGGTCGTTCCAAAGCCCTGCCGCTTTGGTTACATCCGTGAACGTTCCGTCGCCATTGTTACGGTAAAGGATATTCTGCCCGTAGGTGGTGCAGAAGATATCATCGAAACCGTCGTTGTTGTAGTCCCCAATGCATACGCCGCAGGCCCATCCGAGCGAGTGCAAACCGGCCTTCTCTGTGACGTCCGTGAATGTGCCGTCCCGATTGTTTTTGTAGAGTCGATTGGTAGTGCCTTCGGGGGCTCCGCCAAGACGAGTTCCCGAAAGAATAAACAAATCCATCCACCCATCGTTGTCGTAGTCGATGAATGCGCAGCCGCATCCGGTTGACTCGATGATGTACTTCTTTGCCTCTTCGCCGCCATAAATCACCGGCGCGCGCAATCCGGCGTTTGCGGCAACATCGACGAAATGTGCGTTGAAGGGACGCCCGGACGGGTTGCCTCTCGGCATGGGCTTGACGGTGTGACCGCCCATGCCCTGCTGTCCCAACAAGCGATTCGCAGAAAGCGAGAACGCGGCTCCCACCCCGAGTTGGATGAAGCGGCGGCGGCTGGAATTCATGGCTCGTCAGCCGTTGATCTTAGCATGGTCGCGATCGTAGTCGTTGTTCACGAACACATCGCCGGATATTGCCAGCAACATGCACCGCCCCGATTCGTTCACCCGACATCGTGCGCGGATAGCCCGTTCTGGCATTGAGGCACCGCAGTCTGTCCGCGCCAGAGTCCGGCCAGACGGATCCCTAAGGGTAAGTTTCGTCTGCGCGCGCCTGGCTTTGCCTTGACACCCGGGTGCGACCTCTTGTAGAAGTGTGCCTTCCTTAAAGGAGGAAAACCGTATGCGCATGTTGCTAAGGGCATCGATTCCCGTGGAAGCTGGCAATGCTGCCGTTAAGGCTGGGACCCTGGGTTCGACGATTGAGAGAATTGTGGCGGATCTTAAACCGGAAGCAGCGTATTTCCTCGCAGACGACAACGGCCAAAGATCGGCCAGTATCGTTTTCGATTTGCAGGACACGTCGCAGATTCCGGCAATCGCTGAGCCTTGGTTTCTGGCGTTCAAGGCGCATGTTTCTATTCGGCCGGTCATGAACGCTCAAGATTTAGCCAAGGCCGGTCCTTCGTTTCCCAAAATGGTTCAGCAGTACGGGGGTAGTTAGCCCTCAGATCGGGAAGAATGGGGGATGGCTTGTTCTGCGCGATTTTCCTCTAATCTCAACACAGGTAAGTCACGCGGGTCAGGCTGTCCCTCTTTTCCCACGGGACGGAAGGGGTTAGCGACTGCGCGGGGCGAGCAGCATAGTGACGGACAGGACTAATACGGTGATAACCTGTGTGCTGCAGAAGCCCGGAAGGAGTCGAAGGTGAATCAGGTATGGACTCGTACTTCTTGCGCAACAGTTTGTCACCCGTTTTCACCGTCGTGTAGACCTCATCACCAACAGGCTGAATCGTGACTATGGCCAGAACCATGCGTCCAAGCATACTCGTGTTCTCAGGCTCCTCTGTACCGCGTACATCTTCTTTTGTGCAGCCTCTCCCTATGCCCATCTAGGTTCGACCTTCCAAAACCATGATTGCCCCACGCTGTGAAAGCGTGTAGAACGCAATCAATCAATCGTTCCCCAGAAAGAAGGGCTCAGGATGGATAAGTCACAGTTTGCGGTCGGGCAGAGCGTCGAGTGTAAGGATGGGGTTCGGACACCGTATTTTCCTGTTGGAGCGACCGGACAGATCATAGAACTTCAGCGGGAAGGGGCTTGTGTCCAGTTTCCGAGGGCCAGGGTGAGACTTCCTTACTTCTCGCTAAAACCCGCCTCGACTCGCAGTTGAGTAGATGATTGGATGTAGCCGACGTCTAGCCCGGCTTCGATCATCATCTTGATCAGGTTGGCCCACTGCCAATGGCCAGCGTGAGCACAGCGGTCAAGGCGAATCCGGGGGATCGGCGCAAGTGCCGCAGGGCGTAGCGAAGATCCTGCCATAGACTCCGCATCAGTCCCTCCATGTAACTACCTGTCATGCCTTCATCATCGGGCCATCCCGCAACTCATGTAAACAGTTCGCGCTGTGATTTAGAACCTGTATGGCATTTATTTCCGATCTTCGCAGTCTCTGGCCCTCGAAGAGCAGGGTCCTTCCGCACTCCGAGATTCGCATGTTGATCTCCTTCTCACTCCACGTTGAGGCTGATGTTGGTCGAGTGCGCGAGCGCGCCTGTAGTTACGGTGATGGTTAAATCGTAGCTCTGTGGTGCCTGGGCGAAGAAGCCATTGCCGCGGTTGCAGCCGCTCAAGCCGGCGATCGCGGCTGCCCCGGCGATGAGGATCAGCAGCAGCGAGGACATCCTGGCTATTCGTTTGCCGGCACGGCGTCGCGAGACGGCGAACGGCAACAGCAAGATTCCCCAAAGAACAGGTGACACGTTGCGATGAGGGCTAGCAGGCGCGTTAGTCTTTGCGGTTTGCGACGGGATTGCGACGCTTAGCGCGATTTCGTTCAATTGCGTGTTGGCAGGCAACTGCCACGATGTGGCGCTCAACCGTGCCCACGCCGCGGCGTTCACCGTGGCCGTGGCTCCGGCGGGCAAGCCGCTTACTGAGAGAACGGCCACTGCCGGAAACGCAGTGCCAGTGCTGGGCGTGATCGAGACGGAGAACGCAGCCGAGCCGCCAGGAACCACCCCCTGCGTGCTCCCACCACTATAACTCGCTGAACTGGCGCTCAGCGCGAAGTCAAGAATGGATTCCGAAACTGCCGAGCTAACGATGGAGACGAAGTTGGCGTCGCCGCTGTAGACAGCAGTGATGAAGTGCGATCCCACAGTAAGGCTCGAGGTGGTAAAGGTAGCTGTGCCCGCGGAAAGATTGCTTGTGCCAAGCAGGCTTGCGCCATCCATGAAGGCGACAGTGCCCGTCGGCGCGCCCAGCGGCGATGAGACCGTTGCTGTGGAGGCGACGCTTGCCGTCAGTGTCACCGTGGCGCCGTAAGCAACCGTCGCTGCGCTCAGCGCGAGCGTAATCCGGGTCGCTGCTTTGGCAATCGTGACTGTGCCTGATCCCGTGCCCAAAGAAAGGGTGTAATCGCCTGCCGAAGCGCCGCTGAGCGATACCGAAATCGGATAACTTCCCGGAGCCGAACTGCTGCTAGCCGCCGTTGAATAAAGCGCGGTCACTTTCCCCGCATCCTGTGCCAATACGCCGCTCAGTGAGCCGGTAAGCGTTGGAATGCTCTGTCCGTAGCTTAACTTCACCCCATTGGCCACTGCGGTTATCGCCGCGGGCTTCACATTCAGTACATAGACCCCACTCACCAGCGGGCCGTCGTTCGGGTCGCCGCCATACGAGGCCGTTAGAGAGTGCATTCCGGCACTCAGCGTGCTGGTATTCAATGTTGCCTGATTTGCTGTCAGCACAGTGTTGCTCACGAGCACCGACGATCCACCCAGCCCATCGTGAAACGCGATCGATCCTGTAGCAGCCCTGTTGCCGTTCGAGAGAGTCGCCGTCAACGTACCCGTGCCATATGCCGTTGAAGTAACGCCAGTGATTGCGAGCGTCTCCGTCGAATTGGAGTTCGAGCCGGCCGTCGTGTCGATTCCGTTCGCCGTCACGATACGGACCGCCTGATTTTCCGTGTCGGCCACAGTCAGCGAGTTTCCAAAGAGCGCCACGGCCCGCGGAGTGTCCAGCTCCGCACTGGCCGGACTGCCTGTATCGCCGGAGAATCCCTCGTCGCCAGTCCCCGCAATCGTGGCGATCTGAGCGGAGGCAATGGTACGAATACGATTATTGTCGCTATCGGCCAGGTAAACCGTGGCGCGGCTGTCGACTGCGATGCCGGTGGGAAGCGCCAATGCCGCCGTGGCCGCGGCGCCGTCGAAGGTGAAGCTTTTTACTCCCGTGCCCGCGATCGTGCCGATGATTCCAGTGCCATAGGCCACCATGCGTACGCGCTGGTTATATGTATCCGCAATGTAGATGTTGAAGTCGGAATCTACCGCAACTCCGAACGGCGAGTCGAGCCCCGCGGCAGTGGCCTGGCCGCCGTCCCCTGAAAATGACTGCAAGCCATTGCCCGCCACGGTGGAGATGGCCGTGCCGGCGATTTTGCGGATGCGGTAATTATTGGTATCCGCGATGTAGACGCCGCCGGCCGAGTCCACTGCAATCGCCGTGGGCAGGCAGAGCGCGGCTGCCACCGCAGGTCCGCCGTCGCCGGAATATCCGCATGTTCCCGTTCCCGCAATGGTGGCGATGACGCCAGCCGTTACCTCACGAATGCGATGATTCCCGGAGTCGGCGAAGTAGAGATTCCCCGCCGCATCGAGGGCGATTCCCTCGGGTGAATCGAGCAGTGCGCTTGTGGCCGGGCCCCCGTCGCCGCCGAAGCCCTGCTCTCCGGTGCCGGCCACTACCGTCGTAATTCCAGCCAGATTCACTTCACGAATCACGAAGTTATCGGTATCCGCGATGTAGAAGTTCCCCGCGGCATCGTAGGCCACGCCGAGGGGCCGGTCGAGGCTAACCGCGGTTGCTTCCACACCGTTGACCTGAGTGTTATTCGAGAGGACGTTGGCGCGAGGCGCACCCAGCTTCGCCAGTGCGGTCCGCTGCGCCGCGTTTTGTGCCCACAATGCCGGAGCGATCCCTGCGGTAACGACAAGCAAGCCGAGAGTGCCTAGCGCGCGTACCAGCCCAGGGATCTGTTCTAAACTTGGTCTCGAATTCATCGTTCCCTCTCTTACCCGCGCTTGCGCGTTCACCGCTTACCCGCCGCCTTTTGTTGCGGGGCATCTCATCGCATCTCGATCAGCGATTCGGTCGCCGCAGACTAGCCTGTCCGTCCTTCCTACTGCGCGCGCTGCAGGGTAATGCAAAATCGGCTTTCAACGGGTGAGCGCGTCATCTCGGGCGCGGGCCCGTTGTAATCCTCCTCAACTCGAGCATTCATTCTGGCCTTCACCAGGCGATAGACGCCGGGCTTTGTGGCTCGACCTGACTGTACGGTCAGCTCGACATGATAAAAGCCGTTGCCGAGGGCCGTTACTATGGCCCGAGAACTCCTTCCGCCGAGCGTATACAAGCTGCGCGCCGACTGAAGATGGACGCCGTCTTCGTCCAGGCGCGCAAACTGCAGCCTCGCCAAGTTGATGCCAGTAACTGCCCACTCCGGGTCAAAGACCGGATTCCAGTCGAAAGCGATTTTGTCTCCGCCATAAACAACGGGGCAGGTGTCGCTCTGAAGCGGCACCACTTTTGGCTGCGTCGCCGGCTGGTCTCCCCGAGTCTGTGCCGGGACAGCCGGCAGCGCCAGCAGGAGTAAGAGCAGCGCCAGATCTATCATTGTGCGGAACCCCCGATGCTGTACCACGTAAGGCTGCCGCTGACGTACACCATCTCGGCGTTGCAAAAAATGGTGACCGAAGTCCCAGGGATAAGATCTCCGCTGCTAGTGAATAAGAACAGTGACTGCGAAGTGTTCGATTTCAGCGTGAACCCGGAATTTGATTCGCTGCAATCCGGATCGATCAGGATGAGGTGCTGGCCGCTTACTGGGGAGGCAGGCAACGTAATCGTGTTGCCATCTGCGACCGTGTAGAAGACGGTGGTAGCGGCACTGCTGATCGTCCCAGTGGAGAGGCTGCCGGTGCTGTAGGTGTTCGACGACCCGCCGCTGGGTGTGGACCATGTACCGTCCCCGCGAAGGTAAGTCGAACTGGACGCCGTTCCCGAGGCGTTTAGATTGGCAACGCCGATCGTCGAATTCGCGATATTGCCGCCGGTAATCGTGCTGCTGGCGATCTGGGTTGAGGTAATCGCATTGTTGGCAATCTTGTTTGCGGTCACCGTGCCCGGCCCAATCGTGGTAACCCCACTACTGCTGATGGTCACGTCGCCCGTCACCGTCTGCGGAGCGGCTGGGGCGAAGGGGCTCAAACTACCGGTCAGATAGATCTGACCTCCCGCCGCGCCATTTGCGAATCCGGTGCCCGCAGCACCTTGCGGGATGGTGAAGTTAAAGGTCGCCGCGCTCGAGGTCCCCGAGTTGGTGACCGACGCCGATGATCCCGCTGCACCCGTCGTCACACTTCCTATGGCTACGGTCGCCGCACTCCCCTGAGCGCCTGTTGCGCCGGTTGCTCCAGTCAGACCTTGCAGTCCTTGTGGCCCCGTAGCGCCGGCCGAGCCCGTGGCTCCTACATCGCCGACAGGCCCCGAAGACCCGGTAGCCCCCGTTGCGCCGACCATTCCTTGTGGTCCCGGTGACCCCGTAGCGCCGGTCAGACCCTGTTGTCCTTGCGGACCAGCAGCGCCGGTTGCTCCAGTCAGACCTTGTAGTCCTTGCGGCCCTACCGCGCCGGCCGAGCCCGTGGCTCCTACATCGCCGGCGTTGCCTTTCTTCGCCAGCAACGCCCAGTAAGTTCCAGATGTTCCCAACCCTACATCCGTGGCCGGATCCTCAGCCGTGCCGGCGGCTATCGCGATATAGCTGTTCCCGCTTTCAAAGACAGTATCCCCAAGCGCGTATGTTGAGCCAGTGTTCCAGGCGCCACGAAAGGTAACTGGCGATCCCTGAGGGCCCGTTGCGCCCACAGGCCCCGAAGACCCGGTAGCCCCAGTAGCCCCCGTTGCGCCGACCGTACCTTGTGGTCCCTGTGACCCCGTAGCGCCAGGCGCGCCTATCGCTCCTTGTGGACCTTGTGCACCTTGCGATCCTTGATTTACCAAGGTGATGTCCAACTTGGCCATGTGCGAAGTCTCGCCGTTCTCCTTGGAATCAAAAAGAATGCTCCCCGAGCCGGTGCTGAGCGCGATGCCGTAGTTACTCGATGGCGTCGTTACCCAGCCCTGCACCAGTGAGGTTACGTCCACGGCCACGAACTGCTGCGCTACAGTCGGCGTAAACGTGGCCATCGCTGATCCCAGAGCAGGAATCGTGTTGTAGGTTACGGCCAGCTCGCTCCACGTGCTCGTAACCGGCTTCAGGCTGACCGCGCCCGAGCTGCTGATCCGGTTGACATAGAGCCACAGCGTCGCGTTGCTGATTTGGCTCGACGTCGTCGCGGACGGCACCGAAGAGAGATCGAAGACAATCAACGCCGTCGACGTGGAATTGACGTGCAGATTAGACTGATAGCCGAAATTGTTCGTGGGATACGAACTGCTGACGTAGGTATCCCCGGACACCACAGCTTCGGTGGCGTAAGCACTGCTCGCAGCTAGCGCTGCAGCGGCCGCCACAGTCCACTTCATCCACAAACGATGGTTCATCCTTCTCTATCTCCTGGTTAACTGCTGGCCTGCTGACCTGCAACGTTGGCTTGCCGCATGCACAAGACCGCAACGACGGCTCCTTAGATTAGAAAAATCGCAAACACTCCCCTTCGTGCTCACACACGGATTCCAATGGACAGATTCAAAGAAGTTATCCAGTTTCTTTATCGGTCCCGGTTGGTTCGGTATTAGTGATCTTGCGCGCGCTTCGCTAAACCGTAGAGCAGCCGCTGCTTCGAAGAGTTGAAGCATCCATGCAGAACGGCATGTTTCGATGGAACAAGTTCATAGAGTTGGGAATTGAAACGTATCCGTAAGTGACCCAGATGGAGCGTAACCGCACAGCTGTTCTTGAGGTACGGGCCAAAGCCCGTACATGACCCAAGGTGATCTCGAATTGGCATAGGTCACAGCGGCGGACGGGTGTAGCCCTGGACTTCAGCCCGTTTAGGCGGGTTTTCAAACCCGCTTAAACGCACGCAGAAATTGAGGGCTTTTAAGCCCTGGTGTATGTGTTTTGCTGAACGGCGATAGGATTTCGAGTCTGCAAGAGAACTGGATTTGTATCATATCGGGGCAATTGGGGTATTTCCCGTCCGTTCCTTCTGGACCTCTCGCCCCTCCGGAACTCCTCGAAACGTGGTGAACGTCCCCAGGTTTCTCCTGGTCACTAATTTCCGGTCGCTAATTTCCAAGGTTCTGTGGGTCGCCGGTTTTTGTAAAATTCGATAAAATTCGATCCTTTTGGTCTTTTTAGAGCATTGGCCGCACGCGTTTCTTTAGAGCCTCAGGCGCCAGGTATCGGGTTTCTTTTCCATAGCGGAAGGGACCCGGTTGTCTGGAGCAGAAGCGGACACGGGGGCATGAGGCGCCGACGGGGTCGCTTCCGAGGGGCTAGAGGGGCGGGCGAAGATGGATTGGCTGGAGTCAAAGTCTGGGCCGGGGGTAGAGCCAGGGTGCGGAGGCGCGTCTGCCGCTTCGCCGGGCGGGGGATCGGGAGCGCCAGGCTCATGTTCGTCTCGGACACAGTCCGGGCCGGGCTGGGGGCCGGTGGTTTTCCCCTGCTGCTCGCGAAGCCAGGCGGCGGTATCGATTTGCAGGTGAACAGGTGGAGGGGCGGATTTGTTCTGGGCGGAGGCGGCGCGACGGTCGTCGTTGCGATTAGGGATCAGGCCTTCGATGGCGACGATCATGGTGAGGGCCTTCATCTGGGCGGACATGCTGTTTCGAGTCGTGTCGGGGTCCAGGTCGGCGATTTCCCAGAGGCGGGCCAGGACTCGCTCGCGGCTTAGGTTCAGCCGGCGCTGCTCCTCAGATTCTTGCTGCACGAGGCGATCGTGCATGGCAGTCCGGTGCTCGAGCATGTAGGCGCGGACCCGGGGTTTGGCTTTGGTGTAGGCGGCGGTGTCGGGGTTGAGACCGGCGGCTTCGGCGGCCTGGCGGTCGGTCATGGTTCCAGAGAGGACATGGCGGGCAAAGGCCATTTCCTGATCGGTGATGAGATCGCTGACTTGATTTTTGGGCATCAGTGGCTCCGTTTGTAGGGAGGTTGTGAGGTTGCGAGAGAGAAGCTGCCCGCAGAGCTCTCTGAGCTCCGTGAAGCACGGTGGGAGCCGATGTTCAGATTTCTTATCATGTTTTAAAAGTAGTATGGCTTTTGCTTGTGCTCAAGGGGGGATTAGATGTTCGTTCCAACTAAGTTGGTTGAACTCTAAAGTTTCTGCCGATGAAGGCGGCTTTCAAGCGCTGAACCTTTCCAGACACAGGTCGATCATCGGCCGTTCAACAGTTCAACACATAATTCGCACCGTAGTTCTGATTCATTTAGGGGTTATTTCGTCTGTCGCGCATCTCTTGTCGCGCATCTCTTCCGACTGCAAAATCGGGCCAATAAATATGGTATCGCCAGCCTGCCTGTCAAGAGTATGCCAAGGGGCTGATATGTAGAGCTGTTGAGCAGCTATCTAGCGCTCTTATGTAACTGAGATCGCCACGTAAATTGCACGTGTTCCTCGGTCGCGGCGCCCGGCTGCGAACCTGTGACGGCCAGGGCATCGCCACTCAGGATGTAAGTCATGCCGGGAGCGCCCTGGCCACGGTAACCGCCATCTTCCGTAATGAAGGCTATTCCCGACGAGCCCCAGTGGATCATCTGATTCGGGAAGCCCACGATGCTTCCCAGCACGATGGATTTGAGCAGCGTGTAGGTCTTCAGATCGAAGATTTGCAGAACATAAGTGCCTCCACCCAGCGACGGTGTCGTTCCTAGAAAATACGCCACGCCGTGGGTGGAATCCGGCACAACCAGGCCAGACGCGTTAAAGTTTCCAACCTGCGTGAGTGTCGACGGAGCTGTAACCGCCCCGCCATCACTGTACAGGAGGTTGGTTCCAGCATCGAAATGCAGTCGGTAACCGAGATAGATATCGTTACGGTTCGTCTGGTTGAGCACAACCCCGGCGCTGGAAACGGTGAGGCTGGAGATTGGCTGCCCCGAACAGCATTCATCCCCTTGCGCAAAGAGTGTTGTGGCGTCGGCGCCCCAGGCCAACTGGCTGAAGTCGTTGCCACTCCCGGTGAAGGCTGTGGGCGCTGTGGGGCGTGGAATGGCTCCATCAATCACGGCCGTGGCACCGCAGCCAAGAGGCTCAATCAGGGCGGACCCCTGGGTTACGGCAAGCGTGGTATCGGAGCCAGGCGCGATCGCCATAGAAACGTCGAAATCGCAGCTTTGCACGCCCCCTGGGGCGACGGTATTGCCTTGCGGGTCGGGTAGGTCGCCAATGCCGAGAGGAATCGACAGATTCGGAGTGAGCCCGGGCAAAGCAAAACGCTGTATGTTCGCGTTATTCGCAAACCCCACGTAGAGATACGTGTCATCCACGGAAATAGATAGGTTGTAGGGGTTCGCACTCAACGGCAGCGTTGACGTTACGGCGCCGGCTACCGGATCTACCGTCACCAGTGTTTGCGGGCGAAGCGAGTCGCCTGCGTTGGCGGCAGCGTAGAGTTTTTGATTGGCTGCATTCCAAACCAGGTCGCTGCCGGAGAGATTCAACGCCGTGAGCTGAATACCGTTGCCAAGGTTGGGCAACACAGAAAATTCAAGAATGTTCGAGATACCCTCGCCAGGACTGTTAGAAACGTACAGAGGAGCAGCGATCGCTGTGGTGAGATCTGCCGCCGGAATCACTACCTGAACCTGGGTGTTCGTCACATAGGTGGTTGCCAGGGTGTGGTTGGACCAGCTTACTTGGGTGGCAGCGGTAAAGTTCTGGCCCGTAAGCGTGAGGGTGACATCGGGGCTGCCTGCCACGACTGACTCCGGGCTCAGGCCGGTGAGCTGAGGAGGCGGTTCGACATAGTTCCCGCTGTCCGAAGTGGGCATAGCGCCCGGCGTGACTACAGGGCCGTCAAGAATGTAGATACTTGCGCCCGAATTGAAAGCCAGGCCGGTAGTCCCCCACCGAATCATGGCCGGAGCATCGACAGCGGGACCGGGAGCGAAGCTCACTTCCGGCAGAACAATCGTGTTCAGGAGTGTGAAACGGTCCTGGTCGTATATATATATTTCCGGGAGACCGTTCTCCTCAAGAATGTTTACTCCATTTGGGTAGTCTGTTACACCGAGTAAGTAAACGAGGTGCTGCGCGGTGTCGATGGCGAAGGTGTTCGAGCCCATGCCGAACGAGCCCAGGGCTTTGCCTGTCGAAGCATCTACAACGGAGCCGGACGTATCGTAGAGACGTGCCTCGTTACTGTCGTAGATAAGCTCGTTGCTGAAATTCCCCAGTGCGCCGTATAGGGTGTTTGCCAGGCTCACACCCTGAGGGTTCACCTGGTAAACAAACTCCGGGCCTCCCGATTCTGTATCTTCCGTTGCGTAGATAGTAGAGGTGTCGGCGCCCCATGTGAACACGTTCGTGTATCCAATTGGCTGAACGGTGGCGTTGCCGGTGTTGGGCCGCATGACCCCGTCGTCATAGATAGCAAGTTCTGCTGCCCCGCCTTGAGCCGCCGTCTCCTGGGTCACCGCCAGGGTGTGCGGCGCCCCGGGAGCGGTTTGCATAGCGTAGAGAGAGACCAGATAGTTGGGAGCTGGCGCCGGGCCAACCGTCCATTGAATATCTGTGCTTAGGTCAGGCAATTTCAGCCGGACGATGACCGCGGTCGACGTCATGCCCACATAAAGGTATTGTTGATCGTCAGAAATCGCCAGCAGGCTCGGCTCCGCGGGCATGGGCTGGCTGGCGACGATATTGCCTGTGGTTGGATCGATGGCCGTGACGCTGCTCCCGTTTGTGGCGGAGCTGGCCGCAACCGCGGCGTAGATCACTTGCTGCTTCGGGTTCCATACCAGCGCATTCGCCGTCAGGTTCACCGTGCGCAGGTAATTGTTCCCGGCAATCACATGCATCGTCACTGTATTTGAAGTGCCGCCGCCTGGGCCCGGGTTGGTGAGCGAAAAAGTAATCGTTCCTACCTGCGCGAGAGCGCTGGTGGGAATCGTGACCACGTTGTTAAATGCGGCGAAAGGTGGCGCCACCGGGACCCCGTTGACGTTGATCTGCGTGTTCTGCACGAAACCGGTGGCCTGGATTGTTATGCCAAAGCCCGGGGAGCCCGCGACCACGGTCGAGTTGGAGATCGACTGGATGACGGGCAACGGGTTCAAGAGCGTCAGCTCCAGGGTGTTAGAGAAAATACCTGAGTTGAACACGCGCACGTCGATTACGGCTGGCCCCAGTAGGAAATTGCTCGGAAGGGTCACCAGGATCTTGTTGGCTGTAACGGAATCCGGGGTAAAAAACAGCTGCTGCAGCACCACCATCGACTGGGGGGTGAAACCAGAACCCAGGATGGTGATTTGTGTAGCCGCCGCGGGAGTGATTATGGAGTCGGGGGTGATCGCGGTGATGGTGGGAGGGCCCGGCGTCACGGAAAAAACAACCGCCGGTGAAACGCCACCACCCGGAGCCGGATTCGTCACTGTGATGCTTGCTTGTGCCGCCGTCGCCAGGTCGGCTGCCGTAAGGGTGACCGTGAGCTGGGTGGCGCTTTCGACCGTGGTCGCCCGCGGAGAGCCGGAAAACGCAGCCACAGAGCCCTGGACGAAGCCAGTGCCGGTGACCACCACCTCAAGCGAGGCAGAGCCCGCGACCGCGCTGGAGAGCGAAAGTTTCGTAATGGCAGGGACCGGATTTTGGATGGCCACCTGCGGCCCGGACGTTCCCGTGCTTTGCCCGTCGGGATTTGCCACCATGATGGCGTTATTACCACCCGTGGCGGCGAGAGTCGCTGGAACCGCCGCCTGCAGCTGCTGACTGCTGACAAAGGTGGTCGTGAGTTGGGATTTGTTCCAGTAGACCACGCTGCCTGAAACGAAACCGCTGCCGTTAACCTGCAGCGTGAAAGCAGCGGAACCCGTGGGTACGGTTGCCGGCGTCACGGAAGTGATGGCCGGAGCTGCGGCGGCCGGCGGTGGCGTACTCGGAGCGCCGGGCGATGTGGTCGAAGCGGGGGCGGTTATCGAGCCTCCTCCGCAGCCGCCAACGAGGTTGGCGAGCGACATGACCAACACACCAAAGCAGCAAACTAACCAGGAACGCCGGAAGCGCATACTACCCTCAAATCAGGAGCCGGGAATCGGGGAGGCCAGACAAAGAGTAGAGGTGTTGCCGGCTGAGATCAAGGGAAAAGAGGCACGAGTTGCGCCATGGCTTCGGTAACGGTTTCTGTAATCATTCGCTCTGCCGTAGTTACCAAAGATATCTTCTTAACCTATCGACGCGTTCCAATAACCGTCCTAGCTTATAAGTAAGGTACTTACGTCGGGGCCGTTTTGCCATGACCGCCCTGCTTGGCTTTGCACCGGCGCGCTTTGCCCGTGCATCCGCCGCCACCACCCGGGAGACTCGGGTGCAGCAAACGATAAAGTGAAATCAAATTGACGGATTACGCCTGTCCGCGGCACGGGTGCGGCCCGCGAGGGCGCGCCTGCTGAGAGCGGGATTCACGGCGTAACCAGGGGATGCCCAGGCGTCCTCTTGATTGAGCAGTTTTTGACAACTTAGGAAACGTTAACTACCGGACGACTGAGTTGCCGATCGCAGCCCGAGCTCGCTCCCGGACTTAGTTAGCTTAGTTCGCTTAGTTCTACAGGCAACGGCAACCGTCCTGCCAGCCCCGGACTAAAGAGGCTGCGGAAAAAGTCGGTTTCGGGTGAAATCCCAGCGGTCCGCGTTGGAGTTTTGTGCCGTCCCTTCGGGACTTGCCTGATAGAGCTAATCCTACCCGGCACTAACGTGCCGGGCTACAGGTTGTTCCGTCCCTGCGGGACTGGCTTCGTTATAGTGTCAAACTCTCTTCGAACTCTATCAGGCTCCGGAAAGGACGCTGTTAAGGGTAGACAACGGCCGTAAGGACTCGAAAGCCCGGCATATTTTCGTTCATTTGCGGCACGGCTGAAGCCGTGCCCTTCCGGGGGAGAGTTTTTCCGCAGCCTGTAAAGTCCGGGGCGTCCACCAGCCATTCTCTCGGCTTTAAACAGGGTGCGGAAGCAGTTTGTTTCGGAGCAGATTTGGGACGCAGCGGCTGAAGATTCTGCGGAAAAATTCGAGACCGGGAAACTACCGCAGGGGCTAAAGCCCGATGTGTATTCGAGCGTTTACGGCCCGACTAAAGTCGTGCCCTGATACAAAGCCCAGTTCTGATACAGACGCTCAAGCCCATTGCGTTTAGAAGATCTTGTACACAAGGGCTCTTAAAGCCCGTACCCTGCAACAACCAGACTTTTTCCGCAGCCTCTTTAGCCCTGGTGCCCGCTTCTCAGGAGTTTGCAGACTCACCGAGGGCCTGAGGAAGAGCGACCGCAACCGAGCGGACTGAGAATGGCTGGCGGAGAGAGGGGGATTCGAACCCCCGGTAGAGGTGTTAGCCCCTACAACGGTTTAGCAAACCGCCGCCTTCAGCCACTCGGCCATCTCTCCGGGGTTTACAGGACGGATTATATCTGAACTGAACGGGCGGGATCCCGCGCTAGCGGTTTCCGCCCTTTTCAGAAGCATCCTTATTGTCTTTGTAGCGGTGCACGGCTTCCACCACCTTGTTGCGGGCAAAGGCCGCATCATGCCAGCCCTTGACTTCCACTCGCTTGCCTTCAAGATCTTTGTAGATGGCGAAAAAGTGGGTTATTTCCTTCAGCATGTGAGGGTAAATTTCCGAGTAGTTCCACACGTCGGCGTAGCGAGGATTGTTCTTACCCACGGCCAGCACCTTCTCGTCAGGCACCCCTTGATCGAGCATTTCCAGCAGACCGATGGGCCTCACCTCGGTCACGCAGCCCACGAAACTGGGCGCGTCCACCAGCACCAGTACGTCCAACGGATCGCCATCTTCGCTCAATGTGGAAGGGATGAAGCCGTAGTCCCCGGGATAATGCACCGGCGAATAGAGATTGCGGTCCAGGCGGAAGACATGAAGGGTTTTGTCGTATTCGTACTTGTTGATGCCCTCGGCCGGGATCTCAATGACCGCATTGATCACTTCAGGGCACTTTTGCCCTACCGGCAGTTCGAGATAATTGACCATGGCCGCTTCATCATAACCCAGGCTTCATAGGGAAAGCTTGGCGATGTGCAGGCTGAGTTGGACAGGCCTGGTCCATAACAGGGAAATGATCTGCTCCTGGTAGCCTGCGATAGGCCGTCTGCGTTGTTTCGCGCGCGACGCCAACCTGTGGTCAGAGGATTTCAAGCAGCTTCTCGATCAGTTGGCGGTAGCCGGTGGACGCGATCACGGCATCCACACCATTGCGGAATTGCACCAGGCCCACCCCGCGCTGGTAGTCCATCGAGAGGCTGACGATTCGCTCCAGGGCAGTCGCCCGGGCGTCATCCAGCGTCACCTCGACGTTGGTTGAAATATGTTCGCGGTGGTTCGTAGCCGGCTGCTTCAATTGAATCCCTCCCCCGAAGAATCAACAAGCAGTCGTCCAGAACCACCGCTTGATTCGTAGAATAGCTGCTCAAGCGCCGCTGGCTACAACTATTGGGTAACAAACGCTGGGATAAAAGTACTCGTGAGTGGTAATGTCTACATGGCCTTTTCGCTCTGACTAGCCCCCGCTTTCCATTTTAGAATCAATAGTTTAGGGAACATCGTTGGTTGCTTTTAAACGTCTCTGCCGCGGTTCCGCTGCGAAATTACCTACCCGCCAAACAGTGAGAGGGAAAATGCTTTAGTATCCATTACGGTTTTGAGACGCGCTTCGCGAAGGAGTCTGGTCGATGTACATCAAAGCACTTCAACGGTTTTGTTTGTTTCTAACACTGGTGCCGCTGGCATCGCATCTGGAGGCGAAGGTGACCAAGTCCGATTTCGGCAGTACGCCCGATGGAACAAAGGTGGAGATATACACCCTGGAAGGGGATGGGCTCAAGGTGCGCGTGATGACCTACGGCGCGCGCGTGGTCTCGCTCGAAGTGCCAGACCGCACCGGCAAAGTAGCCGACGTGGTCCTCGGCTATGACAACCTGGAGGGCTACCTTCACGACCCCAAGACTTATTTCGGCTCCATTGTCGGGCGCTACGGCAATAGGATTGGCCATGCCACCTTTATCCTCGACAGCAAGCGTTATAACCTTCCGGCGAACGATGGCGCCAACACCCTGCACGGGGGATTGGTAGGCTTCGACAAACTGGTATGGAAGGGGCAGGAGCTCCCCAACGGGGTCGAGCTCACCCTGGTAAGCCCGGATGGAGATCAGGGGTTTCCCGGCACGCTGACCTCGCACGTCCGCTACACCCTCGAACCGCATGCGCTCAGGATTGAGTACACCGCCACCACCGACAAAGACACGGTGTTGAATCTGACCAATCACAGCTATTTCAACCTGGCAGGGGAAGGCCAGGGAGACATTCTTAGCCACGTGGTAAGGATTCCCGCGGACCGCTACACCCCCGTCGATTCCGGGCTCATTCCCACCGGCGAACTGGCTCCGTTGGCAGGAACCCCGCTGGATTTTCGCAAGGCCACGGCAATCGGCGCGCGGATCAATGACGATAACGAACAGTTGAAACTGGGCAAGGGATACGACCACAACTACGTCCTCAACGGAAAGATGGGCTCAATGCATGAGGCGGCGCGCGTCGAGGAACCAACCACCGGCCGCGTCTTAACCGTGGAGACGACCCAACCCGGTGTTCAGTTCTACTCCGGCAACTTTCTGGATGGAACTGCGCATGGCAAGAGCGGCCACGTTTACGGCCTCCGCACCGGCTTCTGCCTCGAGACCCAGCATTTTCCTGACTCGCCCAATCACCCCAAGTTCCCCACCACGGAACTGAAGCCGGGCGAAACCTACCACCAGGTCACGGTGTTCAAATTCTCCACCGCGCACTGAGGTTTTGGCTCTAGCTCCTTCACCACCGCCGGGTGCCCCACATCTCGCTCGTTTTTCGCGAGATGTGGGATACCACCGCTCTAGCCCCGCATCTCCCACAGCGAGCGGGGTTGTTCCCTAAGAAACTTGGGTTGCCGGGATGCTACCCTTCAAATTGAAGGCCAGCATGCCCGAAAAGACCTTATTGCAGCACCCAAATCCTGAGCCCAGCCTGTCTGCCGGCACCCGCTTTGTGCGCGCCTGCCTGCGCCAGCCGGTAGACCAAACCCCGGTATGGTTTCTCCGTCAGGCCGGCCGCTACATGCCGGAGTACCAGGCCGTTCGCCGTCACCATTCTTTGCTGCAGATTTGCAAAAACCCCGACTTGGCCGCCGAGGTGACCATCACCGCCGCTGAGAAGCTCGACGTCGATGCCGCGATCATCTTTGCCGATCTCCTTCTGCCCCTGGAAGGCATGGGCCTCGACTTTGAATTCCTGGCCGGAGAAGGCCCGGTGATTCACCAGCCGGTACGTACCGCTGCTGACGTGGAAAAACTGCGCACCGATCGCGCGCACGAGCTCGGCTACGTGGCCGACGCCATACGAAAAGTTGTGGCTCATTTCAACGACCGCATCGGCATCGTCGGATTTTGCGGAGCGCCCTTTACCCTCGCCAGCTACATGATTGAAGGCGGCGGTTCACGCAATTACATCTTCACCAAGTCAATGATGTATCGCGAGCCCTCCGTCTGGAGCCTGCTCCTCGAAAAGCTAGCGACTGTGCTCGCCGAATACGCCGCCCAGCAAGTAGAAGCAGGAGCCGACGTCATCCAGATTTTTGATAGCTGGGCCGGCGCGCTCAGCCCCACGGACTACCGCGATTTCGTCCTGCCCGTGACCACGCGCCTGGTGCGCAAGGTACAGGCGTTGGGCGTGCCCGTCATCTACTTCGGCGTGGACACGGCCACCCTGTTGCCTGCCATGCGCGAAACCGGCGCCGACGTCATCGGGCTGGATTGGCGAGTGCCTTTGGACCAGGGTTGGTCCACCCTGGGTGACACGGTGGCGGTACAAGGCAACCTCGACCCCATCATGCTCTTCGCCGAAGAGGATCTGCTCCGCCAGCGCGTGCGCCAAATCCTCGCCCAGGCCGGCGGGCGCTCGGGACACATCTTTAACCTTGGCCACGGCATCGTTCCCGGCACGCCGGTCGAAAACGTGCAGCGCGTGGTGCAATATGTGCGCGAGTTCAACGCGGGAGATCATTCCCATGCCTGATGCTGCATCCCAGCGCAAGGCTGTTCTGTTACTGGCCCACGGAACCCCGCAGGCGTTGGACGAGATCCCTGAATACCTGCGCAATGTCACCGGCGGGCGTCCCATGCCGGAATCGGTGGTGGAAGAGATCCGTCATCGTTACAGTCTGATCGGATCGAGCCCCCTTACCGAGCTCACCCTGGAGCAAGGCCGTCTGCTTTCTGAAGCGCTCGGCCTCCCCGTGTACGTCGGCATGCGCAATTGGAAGCCTTATATCGCCGACGTAGTGCGCCAGATGCGAGACGACGGCATTACCTCGGCAGTGACTATCTGTCTTGCGCCACAAAACTCGCGTACCAGCGTGGGGCTCTACCGCCGTGCCGCCTTTGCCGAAGCCGGCAACGCCATGGAGATGGATTTCATCGACGGGTGGGCCGAACATCCGCTTCTCGCTCAGGCGTTCGCCGAACGGCTGCAGCCGGTGTGGCAAAGTCTTTCTGCGCGTATCGGGTCCGCGGCGCCGGTGCTTTTTACCGCTCACAGCGTGCCCTGCAGAACCATCCAGGCCGAGCCGGACTCTGGACCAGATCCTTATCCGGTCGAAGCCAAGCGAACAGCAGCCAATGTTGCCGCCTTGCTCGCACCCCAGGGGCTTACAGACTGGTTTTTCGCCTTTCAAAGCCAGGGCATGTCCGGCCCCAGTTGGATTGGTCCAACAGTGGAAGACACGCTCACCGCTCTGCGCCAGGAAGGCCACCGCGTAGTCGTGATCCAGCCCATCGGCTTCCTTTGTGACCACGTCGAGATCCTCTACGACATAGACATCGGCTTCCGTAATTTTGCCTCTTCCATCGGTCTTGAAGTCGTGCGGCCGCAGTCTCTGAACGACTCCCCGCTGCTGACTGCAGCCCTTGAGGACCTGGCCCGCGGCGGCTTCGCCCGCTTATCTGCGAAGGCGTCTCTCTCCACCCCCGTCGCTGCCCTATGATCGCGATCGTCGGTGGCGGCATAAGCGGCCTGGCGACCGCTTATCAACTGGCCTCCGACGGCGTGGCGTTTACTCTTTTTGAAGCATCGCCGCGGCTCGGCGGCATCATCGAAACGGTTCATCGTCAGGGTTTCGTCATCGAGTGCGGTCCCGACTCCTGGGTAACGGAAAAGCCCTGGGCCCGCGAACTGGCAGTGGAACTCGGCCTCGAAGATCAAATCATCCCTTCCAACGATCAGTGGCGACGTACATTTGTGCAGCAGGGCAGCGATAGCCAGACGCAATTAGTCAGCATCCCGGATGGCATGCGCATGATGGTTCCGACAAAATGGGAGCCGTTGCTGGACTCGCCGCTCTTCAGTGGGCAAGCCCGGCAGGCGTACCAGCGCGAGCCCGAGCGAGCAGAAGAACTGAAGCAATCCGCGCCCGCGCAGGATGAATCGGTGGCTGAATTCGTACGCCGCCACTTCGGCGAGGAAGTGGCCGGCACCATCGCCGGTCCACTGCTGGCCGCGGTCTTCGGCGGAGACATCGCCCAGCTCAGTGTGCGTGCGGTGATGCCTGCCTTCGTTCGCATGGAAGCGGAGGAGGGAAGTCTGATCACTGCCCTGCAGCACCGTGCGCCGCAATCGACTCAGTCCCTCTTCACCACTCTGTCCAATGGCCTCGGGACTCTCATTGACCGCATAGTTGAGCGGTTGCCGGCCGCGTCGCTGCGCCTGAGCGAGGCAGTGCTACGGGTGGACCCGGAAAATAGCGGCTGGCAGCTTACCACTGCATCCGGACCAACTCGTTTCGATGCAGTGGTCCTGGCCACGCCCCCTGACGTAACTCGGGAGTTGTTGAAGGATCAGCATGCTCCCATGGCTGATCTGCTGCCCCAGCAAGCTAGCTCGGCCATCGTGGTGGCGCTCGCGTTCACTGCCGAGCAAGCGAATTGCTTGCGCATCCCGCGCGGCTTTGGCTTTATCGTTCCCCCAATGCCATCGGATGAACTTGAGCTCCTGGCCTGCACCTTCGTAGATCAGAAGTTTCACGGTCGCGTCCCACCGGGAGCAGTACTGCTCCGCGCCTTCTTTGGCGGCCACTCCGGCGATGCGCTGCTCGGCGAATCGGACGATCAGATCATTTCCCGGGCACGCTTGCAGTTGGCCCGCGTTCTGGGTCCGTTGCCTGAAGCTGCGGAAACGGTCGTGCGCCGCTGGCCCAAGTCGCTGCCGCAATACGCCGTTGGCCACCTGGAACGTATGGCAGAGTTGGAATCGCTGCTGCGTGCCACGCCCGGTCTCTCTCTGGTGGGCTGTGCTTACTACGGGGTGGGATTGCCCGATCTCATCCGTCATGGTCGCGCCACCGCGCGATTGCTAGCCGGGCAGCCAAACACCGTCGCAAGTTGAACTTTGGCAGGAGCAAAAAGAAACCCGCCAATTCCTTATGGGTTCAATTTCGATCACCCCAAGGTGTAGCGCTGCCGGGTCAGTTGTGAAAAATTTAAGACAGTAAGTCATCTCCGGCACTTACAGGCCTATCGCTATTTCTTATCGGAGCTGCATCTCACCAATCGAATGAGCAAGCGCAATCAGAAGGTCGTCATTGTCGGGGCCGGTCCGGGAGGACTCGCCGCTGCTATTTTGCTGCAACGATCGGGCATCGACGTAACCGTAGTGGAACGACGCGAGGTCGTCGGTGGCCGCACATCGACCATGGAGCAAAACGGTTTCAAGTTCGATACCGGGCCAACCTTTTTCCTTTACCCCAAGGTATTGCGCGAAATATTTGCTGCCGCAGGCCGGGACCTGGATGAAGAAATCCCGATGTACCGCCTGGATCCGCAGTACCGCTTGGTCTTCGGCTCCGGCGGCGAATTGCTGGCAACACCAGACCTGGAGCGTATGGAGCGCGCCATCGCGCAGCTGAGCCCGGAAGACGCTCGTGGCTTCCATCGCTTCTTCTGTGACAACCGCAACAAACTTGAAAAGTTCACGCCTTTCCTGGAGCAGCCTTTCGAAAGCTGGAGAGATCTGGCCAAGCTCAACATGCTGAAACTGCTGCCGCTCCTTCGTCCATGGCACTCGCTTGATTCTGACCTGAAACGCTATTTCAAAGACGAGCGCATACGCCTGGGATTCAGCTTCCAGTCCAAGTATCTCGGGATGTCGCCCTTTACTTGCCCTAGTTTGTTCAGCATCCTCTCTTTCCTCGAATATGAGCACGGCGTTTTTCATCCCGTGGGCGGTTGCGGTGCAGTCACCAGGGCCATGGCTCGGGTTGCGGAAGATCTGGGCGCGAAGGTCCTGCTCAACGAGCCAGTCGAAGAGATGATATTTGACGGCCGCAAGTGTACCGCGGTGCGCACCGCCAACCGCACTCTGAACGCCGATGCGGTCGTGGTGAATGCGGATTTCGCGCAGGCCATGCAGCGCATGGTGCCCGACAATATCCGGCGTCGCTGGACTGACAGCAGGATCGAGAAGAAGCGCTTTTCCTGCTCCACCTTCATGCTCTACCTGGGCATTGACGGACGTTATGACGACGTCTCGCACCACACCATTTACCTGGCCGAGGACTATCGCCAGAACCTGCGCGACATCGAAGAACTACACCAGCTCTCTGAGGACCCCTCGTTCTATGTCCAGAATGCCTGCGTCACCGACCCGTCGCTCGCGCCGAAGAAGATGAGCACGCTCTACGTTCTGCTTCCGGTGACGCACGAGCATCGCAATGTCAATTGGGCGGCGGAGCAGCCGCGCTTTCGCTCCCTCGCACTACGCCAGTTGGAGAAGATCGGCATTAAGGATGTGGAGCGCCGGATCCGCTTCGAGAAAGTGGTTTCGCCCGCCGGATGGCAAACGGAATTCGCACTGCACAAAGGCGCCACCTTCAGCATGGCGCACAACCTGGGGCAAATGCTTCACCTGCGGCCGCACAACCGGTTTGAAGATCTGGACCGCGTTTACCTCGTGGGCGGTGGTACCCACCCGGGCAGCGGCTTGCCGGTGATCTTCGAGTCGGCCCGCATTACGGCTCGACTGTTGCTCGAAGATTTGAAGGTCGAGCCGCAATGGGATACCGCTCCAGTGCTGCCCGAAGCCGCGATGTACGAAGCTGCTTCGTAAAATGGCTCCAGGGTGCACAATCAGAACTATGCCTCTGAGTACACAGCGTAGGAGCCTGTCATCCGCTTCCCGGGTTACGTCCCTGGGGCAGGCACGGACGGCACAGCAGATTTGGGCAGCGAAGAGCTTACGGCAGCGCCTTGCCCTGATGCGCCGGGCACGACATCGCATGGCTGAATTGGGAGTTGACCTCGCGCGGAGCGTTGCCTGCGAGCAGCCCGGTGCATTGCACCGCAGCGTGGCGGACACCCTGGTGTCGGAGGTCCTGCCGCTGGCCGAGGCCTGCCGTTTCCTGGAGCGCGAGGCGTCCAGGATTCTGGCCCCGCAGCGGATCCGCTCACGCAACCGTCCCTTTTGGCTTCGCCGGGTCACTGCGGAGACCAGGCGGGATCCCATTGGTTTAATCCTGATCATTGCGCCCGCCAACTACCCGCTTTTCCTGCCCGGTGTGCAGGTGTTGCAAGCGCTAGCTGCCGGCAATGCTGTCTTGTGGAAGCCTGCGCCCGGCGGTATGGCGCCCGCGGAAGCTTTGCGCGATGTCCTGGTCGGCAGTGGTCTTGATCCTGCATTGCTGCAAATACTGGACGAGTCGCCCGATGCCGGCCTCGACGCCATCAGCAGCGGCGTGGATAAGGTGTTTCTCACCGGCTCAGCTGTTACCGGTACGGCCGTTCTATATCAGCTGGCGCCGCATCTGACTCCCGCTGTTATGGAGTTGTCCGGGTGCGATGCTGTTTTCGTGCTGCCGGGCGCCGATGTTCAGCGTACCGCCGCAGCGCTGGCTTTTGGGCTGCGGTTCAATGGATCGGCCACGTGCATGGCTCCTCGACGCGTCTTCCTGGTAGGGGACCACCCTGCTGTGATGCCCGCACTCCTGGCCCAAATCAAAAGTCTTCCTCCCATCCCGTTGCCGGTCCGCACCCAGGTCCAATTGGCTGAGCTGTTCGAAGACGTCCATCGCCTGGGCGGCTGGATAGAAATGAACGGATCACTTCCGGAACTGCGCTACGCCTTAGTCACCGGAACCACTGCCCAGATGCGCATTGCGCAAGCCGATATCTTCGCGCCTGTCCTGTCTATTTTCCAGGTGCCGGACGTCGACGCTGCCATTGCCGCTCATGCGCCGTGCCCTTTCGCGCTCACCGCGGCCATCTTCGGGCCGGAGCGCTCAGCGCAAGCCCTGGCATTCCGGCTTCCAGTTGGTACGGTGCTGATCAACGACCTCATCGTCTCCACTGCCGATCCCAGGGTAAGCTTTGGGGGACGTAAGGCCAGCGGCTTCGGCAGCACCCGCGGTCGCGAAGGCTTGCTGGAGATGACTACCCTCAAGACGATCGTCGCCCAGCGAAGCCGCGACCTGCGTGCCTATCGTCCCACCACGTCCAGGCATCAGCCGTTCTTTGCCGCTTACCTCGAGGCCGTTCACGGCGGCAGCTGGTTGGCCCGCTGGAACGCGCTGCGCCGGCTGTTACGGGCGGCAGCCCGGCTCGACTGATACAGGAGAAGTCCACATGCGTGTTGCCGTGATCGGATCAGGATTAGGAGGACTCTCGGCGGCCTGCACCTTGGCCGCACGCGGTTACGAGGTCGAAGTATTCGAGAAGAATCCCTGGTTGGGCGGCAAAGCGGCCGTACTCGAGGAGCAGGGCTTCCGCTTCGATATGGGTCCCACCATCCTGATTCAGCCCTCGGTGTTGCGGCGTATTTTCTGCGAAGCCGGCCGCAGCATGAGCGACTACCTCGATATGGTGCGTCTCGATCCGCAATGGCGCTGCTTCTTCGACGATGGCACCGTCCTGGACCTCAAAGATAATGTGCGCGAAATGGCCGCCTCGCTCGAGGGCAGGGAACCAGGGCTGGGCAGCCGCTTCAGCGAGTTCATGGAACTTTCACAAAGGCTGCACACCATCTCTGACAAGTTCTTCTTCTGGAAGTCGGTCGGTTCCATGCGCGACACCTTCGATATCGGTGGCAGCTTCCAGATCTCGGTGCTTAAGGATGTTCTCAGCATGCGCCTGGGGCAGAGCGTCTCCGGAACCATTCGCGAGTTCATTAAAGATCCGCGCGTCGCCCAGATGCTGGATCATTACGTGCAGTACGTCGGTTCGTCGCCGGATAATTCTCCCGCGATTCTTTGCTCCATTGGGCATATGCAGGCCGAGCAAGGTATCTGGTATCCGAAGGGTGGAACCCGTGCCGTGCCCCAGGCTCTGGTCCGTCTGGGCAGCGAACTCGGCGTGCGTTACCACACCTCGGTCGACGTTGCCCGACTGCTGACTGCTGGCGGCGCTATTTCGGGTCTTGAAACAAGTAGCGGAGAAATCCATCTCTTCGACGCCGTGGTCTCAAACGAAGATGCAGTGCGCACCTATCGCGAGCTCCTCGGCGGTGCGATCGCTGACTCGTTCGAGAAGCGGCGAGAATACGAGCCCGCGTGTTCCGGAGTGGTGCTGTACCTCGGACTCAATCGGCGCTACGAGCATCTGGCGCATCACGACTTCGTTTTTTCCCGGGATCCGCATGAGGAGTTTCATCACATCTACGATCTGGCCGAGCCGGCGCCCGACCCCACTTGTTACCTCGCTTCCACATCGGCCACCGATGCAACCACTGCGCCCGCGGGTGGCGATGCACTCTACGTGTTGGTGCACACCCCGTTCCTGCGCCCCCGGCATGATTGGTCGAAAATGCTTCCAGCCTATCGTCAAGTCATACTGAACAAGCTCAAGCGAACCGCGGGGCTAACCGATATTGAGGATCGCATCATCTTTGAGCGCACACTCACGCCCACCGATATACATGAGCGCTACCGTGTTCTCAACGGTGCAATCTACGGTATCTCCAGCCACGGCCGCTGGAACGGGGCCTTTAAACCCGCCAATGTCAGTCCCGATCTCGAAGGCCTCTACCTGGCTGGAGGGGCGGCTCATCCGGGGCCGGGGATGCCCATGGTGATGATGAGCGGATGGATCGCTGCGGATGCGCTTGACCAACACTATCGCGGAGCGGAGGCGGCTGTTTCTGCGCGCAAGCAGGCAGAGCAGCTCTTAGCCCATGCCTAATGCGTTGGTTCGTCCGTCGCGGCGCCTGCTCTCGTTCTTTGCCAACTATCTCCATTGGTACGTCGGGCGTCACTTTCACGCGATTCGCGTGGCGAATGCCAGCCGTTTCCCCACTGCGAGCGGTCCGCTGATCGCCTACAGCAACCACGCTTCCTGGTGGGACCCGCTTGCTTTGATCTTGTTTTCGCGGTACTTTCTTCCCACCTCGGATCACTATGCTCCTATGGACGCCACTGCCCTGAAACACTACGGATTCCTACGCAAGCTGGGCCTGTTCCCCATTGAGACGGGAACCAGCCGCGGAGGGGTCCAGTTTCTGCGCGCAGCGGAAGAGGTCCTGTCTCGGCCCCGTTCTGTTCTGTGGGTTACTCCGGAGGGGCGTTTCACCGACATGCGCACCCGTCCGGTCGTCTTCCGTCCCGGGCTGGCGGCGCTGGTCGCCCGGCTCGGCGCATGTACCCTGGTGCCTATGGCTGCCGAATACACTTTTTGGGATGAGCGTCTGCCGGAGATCCTGATCTGCTGCGGCCAGCCGATAAAAATCAGCGAAGGGCGCCAGCATGGAACGGAGGAATGGAATGAACAGCTGTGCGCGGCGTTGGCCGCCACCCAGGATGAGCTCGCCGCACTCGCCAAACTGCGCGATCCGGCGAAATTCGAAACCATCCTCTCCGGGCGGGTGGGCATCAGCGGTGTCTACGAGGGTTGGAAGCGGCTTCTGGCCCTACTGACCGGGCGTGCCTATCAAGCGAGCCATGGGAGCATACCCCGCCAATGAGCACCATCATTGTTCTCGCATTTTGGTCTGCGATCGTGCCCGCGATCCTCTGGCTCTGGAACATGCTTATTTATCGCGAGCCTGGCGCCATCAGCTGTGGTGATACCGGTACTTGCCTCCTGTCGGAAGGGGTCTCTGTACTCATTCCTGCTCGCAACGAAGAACGCGTGATCGCAGCATCGATTGAAAGCCTGCGCGCCTCTCGCGGAATTGAGATCGAGATCATTGTGCTCGATGACGGCTCGACGGATAGAACTGCGGAAATCGTGAGCAACATCGCCGCTCGGGATGCGCGGGTACGCCTGCAATCTTCGCCTCCGCTGCCAGGAGGCTGGAATGGCAAGCAACACGCCTGCTACGCGCTCGCCCAGATGGCTCGATCGAGTGTGCTCTGCTTTCTCGATGCGGATGTACGTCTCGCCCCCGAAGCTCTAGCGGAAATGTCCGGGTTTCTGTCCAGCACCGGGTCCGACCTGGTGAGCGGCTTTCCCCGCCAGGAGACGGAAACACCGCTCGAGTGGCTATTATTGCCGCTGATTCACTTTGTGTTGCTTTCTTATTTACCCCTGGCCGCCATGCGTGCTCTGACTGCCTCCGGCTTCGCGGTGGGGTGTGGGCAGTTCCTCATGGTGCGTCGCGAAGCCTACCGCAAGAGCGGCGGTCATGCAGCAATCCGTGCGACCATGCACGATGGTCTATTGTTGCCAAAGCTTTTTCGCCGGAACGGTCTGCGTACCGACATTGCCGACCTTACGCATCTTGCCACTTGCCGCATGTACCAAAATGCCTCCGAAGTCTGGCGCGGCTTGTCGAAGAACGCCACGGAGGGCATGGCCACGCCGGCGCGCATCTTACCCTTCACATTCCTGCTCCTCTTTGGACAAGTCATTCCCTCGCTACTCGCCATCTCCTTGGCCGTTGCTCCAGAGTCGTACAGCGCGCATGAACGCGCGCTGATATTTGTAAGTGTGGCTGCTTCGTTTGTTCCCCGCATCCTCTCGGTCTGGAAATATCGTCAATCGTTGTTGGGCGCATTGCTGCATCCGCTCGGGGTCACTTTATTGCTTGTCCTTGAGTGGTATGCCCTTGTTCGCAAGCTTGCCGGCCAACCCGTCACCTGGAAAGAACGCGCCTATCGCATGGGCTGATGCAAGAGGTTTGTGCCGTCCCTAACGGGACTCGCAATTTTTTCTTCCCATTTCCCGGCACTCACGTGCCGGGCTACAGATTGTAGCGTCCCTCCGGGACTGGCCTAGGCTAAAAGGGCAGCAGTCCCGCAGGGACGGCACAATCTATAGCCCGGCACGTCAGTGCCGGGGGTAAGATAAGGGGAGTTGAGTCCCGAAAGGGACGGCACAATGCCCAGCTCCTACGTAAGCAACCACGTCCATATGCTCTGGGTCGCTCTTTTCCTGTTCCTCTTCACTGTTTCCACGGCGCATGCTGGCGCTGATTTCAACCAGCGACTGGCCGAAGCTCGGCGCCAATATTTTGCCAATCTTCAAGGGAATCGCGCCGCAGGCGACAAGGCTCGCGCGAGCTTTGCAGCTTTGGGCCGCGATTACCCGGAGCATCCGGTGGTCGAAGCCTACAGCGGCAGCCTGGAGCTCTTGGAAGCGGCGCGCACCTGGGCGATCTGGGATAAACGCAGGCTGGCCAATGAAGGTCTGCAAAAGATGGATCAGGCGGTGAACCGTGCCCCCGGAGATCTGGAAGCCCGTTTCATCCGTGCCGCGTCCTGTTGGCATCTACCCTTTTTCTACAAGCGCAAAGAACAGGCTGCGAATGACTTCACTGTGATTGCGCCTCAGGCAGAGGCTGCCGCAGCCAAGGGAACGCTGCCCCCCGAGTTGGCCGCCGCCGCACTCGACTATTACGGCCAGGTTCTCATTGACCGCAGCGACAGTCACGGTGCCAAACAGGCCTTTGAAGCCGCGGTGCGCGTCGACAGCTCCAGCCCAGCAGGCCGCGATGCGCAAAAACGTCTCCGTACCGAGTAGCGCAAATCACTTGAGTGGCTTACGCGCGAAGTAATAAAGCGAACCTGCCAGCAGAACAAACATCAATACCGACACCCAATCGTGGTGCAGGGGATTGGTCGCCGGGAACAACAACACGTCCTGCTTGTCCACTGCAGTCTCATACAGCTTGAGCGCGACGCCCATTAGTCCGACAATCCCACCGGCCGCAATCAGTCCACTGGCATAAAGGGAGCCCGGGCTGATCTCACTCTCGCTTTCCGCCTTCTCTACCGCACTATCGATCATCCAGCGCACGATGCCGCCGGCAAAGATCGCCAGCGTGGTCGCGATGGACAAATATGCGCCTACCGCAAAGGACAGCGAGCGGACTCCCAGCAGCTCCACCGCGATCACCAGGAAAACCCCCAGCAGCACCAATCCCCAGGGCAGCTTGCGGCCGAGGATTCCGTTCACCACCGTAGCCATTAGCCGGGCTTGCGGAGCCGCCGCCTTTTCGCTGCCAATACCCTGGATCCACTGCACCTCAATCTGCCGGGTCTGCGGATTGTAGAGATACTTCCCATCGGCTAACTCGGCTGAATTGAGCGCGTTCAACAGCACGTAACCATTCCCCGGCCGGGTGTCGATGGTCTTGTTCGCGGTGATCACATGGATCTGAGCCTGGTGAAAGTGTTCCTCCTGCACCTGCACCCCACTGTGAGCCACGGACATGTCCCAGGGCTTTGCCGTTTGCCGAAACTCCGCCAGGCCCTGGTTCATTAGCTGCAGCGTTGCCCCGATTGCCAGCGTCGAAACGCACGCGCCAACCACGAGGGCGATCTGTTGCTTGCGCGGAGTCGCACCGATCAGAAACCCAGTCTTGAGATCCTGCGAAGTGTCGCCCGCGTTGGCCGCCGCGATGCACACGACGCCTCCGATGGTGATGGCCAGTGCGCCAAACGCGGGTGCCGTCCAACCCTTGACCAGAAAGATTGCCGAGGTGGCCATGAGCGTGGCAATTGTCATCCCTGAGACAGGGTTCGACGAGCTGCCAATCAATCCAACAATGCGAGACGACACTGTTACAAATAGAAACCCGAAAAAAGCCACCAGCAGCGATGCCGCGAGATTTGCCAACCAACTCACCTGCGCGCCGGGTACTGGCTTGAACGTCAGGAAGAAAAACATCAGCAGTACCAGCAGCAGCGATCCGCCGATCACCACAGTCAAGGAAAGGTCGTCATCGGTTCGCAACGGAGCGCTCTTCACCTCGCCGCCCGAGCGCAGATTTTTGATCGCTGCGCGTAGGGCGCCGATGATCGTCGGCATGGTCTTGATGAGCGTGATCAGCCCCGACGCTGCGACCGCGCCGGCGCCCATGGGGCGAACGTAAGAAGCCCATAGATCGCTGGGAGACATCTGCCCGATTGGTTTTGTGCCGGGATAGATTGCCTGCGGAAAGTGGGAGCCGAAGAAGTAGATAGCCGGCATGAGCACCAGCCAGGAGAAGACGCCGCCGGCAAACAGCAGCCCGGCAATTCTGGGCCCGATGATGTAGCCCACGCCCAGGTATTCCGGGGTGACGTCGGCACGGATCGCGGAGCCCTTAAACCACTGCGGCTGGTAGTCCGGAGTGCCGGGCCATGCGCCGAACAAATTCTCATTCTGAAAAAAGGTATAGAGGCCGCCGAGGCCAAGGCCGAGAAACACGCGTCCGGCGAAGGAGCCGCCGCGCTCACCCGCAAGCAGAACGTCGGCGCATGCTGTCCCTTCGGGATAGGTGAGACGGCCATGTTCCTCGACAATCAACTGTCGCCGTAGCGGGATCATGAACAGCACTCCCAGCAGCCCACCCAGCAGCGCCAATATAAAAATGCGCGAATACTCCAGGTCGAAACCGAGAAAGATGAGCGCCGGCAAAGTGAAGATCACTCCGGAGGCGATGGACTGTCCGGAATTGCCTGTCGTCTGCACGATGTTGTTTTCGAGAATGGAGGCGCGCCCGAAAGCGCGCAGCAGGCTGATCGAAAGCACCGCGATGGGGATCGACGCGCCCACCGTCAGGCCTGCACGTAAGCCGACATACACGGTCACGGCGCCAAAGAGCAGTCCAAAAATGCAGCCCAGCACCAGCGCGCGTGTGGTCAGTTCTGGGCGAGTTTCTGTGGGCGGAACGAACGGCTGAAAAGCTGGTGGAGTTTCTTGAACTTGCGGCTGGCTCGGCATGGAAACACTCTAATCTAATAAAAGCAATGCGCAAGCTTCTCGCCTACTCTGCCATCTACTTCCTCTGGGGGGCGTCGTTTCTGGCTATCCGAGAGGTGGTTGCCGTGACTCCGCCTTTCTTTGCCGCGGCTTTCCGCTTTCTCTGCGCGGGGGCAATTCTCTATGCGTACAGCTGCGCGAAGGGAATGCCGCAGCCAAACCGGCGGCAGCTGATCAGCACTGCTGCGCTCGGCCTGGTGATGTTTGCCGGCGACTACGGCTGCCTTTTCTGGGGGGAGAAGGTAGTCCCATCGGGCCTGGCGGCGGTGATCGCCGCAACCATCCCGGTGTGGGTCCTACTGGGCGAGTGGCTATTTGCTGGTTCTCAGCGGCCGACGCCGAAGGCCCTGGCCGGCGTGGTTCTGGGTATTTCGGGTGTGATCCTGCTCATGCTTCCAGCCGGACTTCATGCCGGCGGCTTCCGCGTATCCACGCTGGTCCTGCTCCTGGGCGCCCTCTTCTGGGCGGGCGGAACGGTGGCCAGCCGCCACCTCGATCTACCCCGGCAGCTCAGCATGAGTGCCGGCTTGCAGATGCTCTGGGGAGGCGGGTTTCTGCTCCTGCTTTCCGCCGCAACAGGTGAGCTTCGCAGCCTCCCAGACCTGGTTCATCGATGGGACTGGCATTTGACCTTTGCCATGGTCTATCTCATCGTGTTTGCCTCGATCGTCGCGTTTACCGCCTATGTCTGGCTGATCGCACGGGATCCGACGACCCGCGTCGCCAGTTATGCCTACGTCAATCCGTTGGTCGCCCTGCTCCTTGGCTGGCTGCTAGCCCAGGAGCGGCCAACGCCCCTGCAATACGCGGGAGCCGCGCTGGTGCTTGCCGGGGTGGCTTCTACGATTGCCGGAAAGCGTGTTGCACAGCGTGAACCTGCCGGGAAAGTGGCCTAAACCGGGACTGGCTTTCCGCCTCGTCTTCCCCGTATACTCTGCTCATCGGCGGCAGGGCAGCTCGAGACGCCTCGCCGGCCTGCTGTGAGGTGCGTCTTTTCTGGTCAGACTGAATCCCTGACTCTCGACGTCCCGCCGGCCCAAACCTCGGTTTGGCGTGCCGTGGTTCGCGTGCTTCGAAGTCCCGCGGACAGCCTCTGCTGTGCCTTGTTCCCCTCCCCTTGCGCCCTTTGCGGCGCCCCTCTTCTGCGCTTTACCCGTGCTCCCATCTGCGATTTCTGCTGCGCCCATCTCCCTCTCCAGTCAGGTAGTCTCTGCGCTTGTTGCGGAGAAGATTTAGGCATCGCGCATTTCTCGCCGATTGCCGACGCCGAGGCGGAGCCCGATCGTCTTTGCCAACCGTGCCGTCTGGCTCCTCCAGCGTTCATCAAAGCAGTCGCTTACGGGAGTTACCATGGCCAGCTCCGTTCCCTGGTGCACCTGCTGAAATACGACGGCATGCAGCCGATCGCCAGCCGGCTTGGTGTGTTGCTGGCGGAGTGCCTGGAACCCCTGGCGGGGTCGATGCCGCTGCGGATGGTGGTGGTTCCGGTGCCCATGCACCCAGTTAAGCAACGCCAGCGCGGCTTCAACCATGCCGAACTGCTGGCCCGGGCCGCGATCGCAGAGTTGCGCAAGCGCGATCCCCAGCGGGTGCTGCGGCTGGAAACGAATTTGCTCAAACGCGTGAGGGTTACGGTCAGTCAATCAGGACTGACCACCCACCAGCGCCGCCAGAATCTGCGTGGCGCTTTTTTTGCGCCTCGTCCCGCTGCACTGGCCGGGCAGGACGTGCTGTTGATGGACGACATTTACACCTCTGGGGCGACGGCGCGCGCCTGCAGCCGGGTGTTAAGGAATGCTGGAGCGCGATCAGTCTGGGTGGCGACGGTGGCCCGTACGCAGCGCGAGGGCGTCGCATTGTGGGACGCGGGGTTCTTAAGAACAGTGAATTGAGAGGGTAACGGAGGATCAAAATGTCTTTGGGGAAAGCCATGATCCACGCACGCAAACCGAAAGCCATCGCGCAAGGGCGCGCGCTGCCTCATGAATCCGCTGATCAGCATGAAGGGTGGCCGGGGCAACGGGTTTCCTCTGCCTACACCATGCAGAAACCGGTGCTGGTGTTGAACGCCTCCTACGAGCCGATCAACATTTGTGGAGCTCGCCGGGCGCTGATCCTGGTTCTGAAGGGCGTGGCCAAGACGGAGGAGGAGCAGGGAGCCATTTTGCATGCAGCCTTGCTGCGCATTCCCATGCCTTCTGTCATTCGCCTGCTCGAGTACCGGCGCATTCCCCATCAGACGCGCGCCCTCTCGCGTAAGAACATCCTGCTCCGCGACCGTAACAGCTGCCAATACTGCGGGGTTGTCTTGCCTGCGGGCGAACTCACTCTGGACCACGTCATACCCCGGTCGCGCGGCGGACTCTCCACCTGGGAGAATCTTGTCGCCTGCTGCCATTCCTGTAATCGCAGAAAGGGTAATCATCTGCTCAGCGAGATCAGCGATATCAAGTTGCTGCGCGAACCGCGGCCCTTTTCGCTGCACACCAGCCGCCACATCATGCGTATGATCGGGCACTCCGATAACAAGTGGCGGAAATACCTCTATTACTAGTGGCCTGTCGCGGAGTAAACGTTACTGGATGAGCTGACATCTAAGCGGGTATGTCCATTGATTCTGTGGTGCTCAACGAAGAGCAGCAACTGGAACTGAGCCGCATTGCCCAGTCCCGATCCCTGCCTGCCGGATATGTCTTCCGCGCTAGGCTGATTCTGATGCTGGCCGAGGGAGCGTCGTTCAGCACGGTCAAGCAGAGATTGGGAACCACGGCGCCGACCATCATCCGCTGGAAGCAACGTTTCCTTGCTACGGGGTTGGACGGATTGGATACCAGTCATCCCGGACAGCCGGCGTCGGTGTTGACCCCGAAGCTGCGAGCCCGGATTCTGTCGGCCACCCGCAAACAGCCGAAGGATGGTTCCACGCACTGGAGTTGCCGCAAACTCGCCGCGGCGCTGGGCGTCAGCAAGGATGCTGTGCATCGCGTCTGGAAAGAGGCGGGACTGAAGCCGCATCGGCTGGAGCGGTATATGGCCAGCGATGATCCGGACTTTGAAACTAAAACCGCGGACATCATCGGGCTCTATTTGAACCCTCCCCAACATGCCGCCGTGTTCTGTGTCGACGAGAAGACGGCAATTCAGGCGCTGGATCGGCTCGATCCGGTCCTGCCCCTTTCGCCTGGCCGCGTCGAACGCCACGGATTCGAATACTACCGCCATGGAACGCTCTCTCTGTATGCGGCTCTGGACACCGTCACCGGCCGTGTTCATGGCAAGACCACCGCACGCCACACCAGTCAGGACTTCATTGCCTTTCTGAAGGAAGTCGTTAACCTGTGCCCAACACGCCAGCAGATCCATATCATTCTCGACAATCTCTCGGCTCACAAGACCGCGCTCGTTCGGGAGTTTCTGGAGCACAATCCTCGCGTATGCTTTCACTTCACTCCCACTTACTCTTCGTGGCTCAACCAGGTGGAACTTTGGTTCGCCAGAATCGAACGTGACGTGATTGCTCGCGGCGTCTTCACTTCAGTCTCCGATCTCGCACGAAAGCTCCGCCGATACATCAACGCCTACTCGGCAAATGCCCGCCCGATTCGGTGGAAGTATTCCGACCCCTCTCGCCGAATCCGTAGTAACGAACTCTCTGCGACAGGCCACTAGAGATACGAAAAAGAGAATTCTCTACCACCAGACCAGCCTGGACAGCAGGGGATAGTAAAGAGCCAGGCGTATGGGCAGGTTCTCTCCCTGAACGTTGCGCATGACAGCGGCGTAGGCTTCCAGTTGCTGCCGATATTTTGCTTTCTCGCCTTCGAGAAACGCGTCCAGACCCGAGGCACCATGGCTCGCGGTTTTGTAGTCCACAATCCACAGATGCGTCTCTTCGGTAGAACCGGGTGTTGCTCCAGCGCGAAAGATGCGGTCCCCGCGCAGCGATCGTACGACTTCCCCTGCTCCCTCGGTAGCGGCCCACGCTGACCAGGAAATTTCAGTCCTCGCGCCTGCCCGTGCTCCGAGAATCCAACATCCGGTTGCATCCTTGAGCACCGCGGTCAGGGCGCGCACCACCTCCGCTGATTGCGACTCAGCCTCGGTCCGAGGCAAGCCGTTGGCGCGCAACATCGCCACTGCCCGCTGTCGCCAATTGACCACTTCCGCAAGAATCGGTGAGGAGGCTCCTTGGTTAGCGAGTTCCTCCAGCAGGGCGTGGACTACGGTGCCGAAGGCGCGGGTGGATAGCGAGCCGCGGGGACGCTCTACGATCTCCAGATTGTTTTCCGGGACGTTGGACACGGGGCCGGTTTGCGGGGATTTCCAGTCCACTGGCAGGCGGCGCAAGGCGATCGTTTTACCCGGCGCCGCAAAATCGAACTCGGTCTGTTGCGCCGCCGCCTTTGCTTGCGACTGCTGCTGCGCATGCGCCTTCTGAAAGTCGGCTTTGAGCGCTTCCCAGGCGATTCCCAGCAGGCTATGCTTGTCGCCCGAGGTCAGTTCCTGGACACCGTTTTTCGGCATTTTGACGGTTGCCGTCCCCAACAGGTGAAGCTCCTCGCTGGCCCGGGTCGCGGCCACATAAAGCAGCCGTTTGGCCTCATCGTCTTCCCGGCGTGCATGCTGTTTCGTAATCCAACCGTAGATATCCCCGGGCTGGCCATTGCGTCCGATAGGAGCAACCACGAACTCACGCTCCTCCTGCTCCGAAGGGCCGACCAGCCGAGTCTGTTCTATCCAGTGGAGCAGCGGTTGGGTATCCACCTGGGTCGAGCGCTCCAGTCCCGGCACAATCACAATGTCAAAGCCCAATCCCTTCGCCTTGTGGATGGTCATCAGCTGCACCCCGCAGCGTTCGCTCGCACGGGGATCGGGTTGGGCGCAGAGCTCGGCAAGCCGTTCGTCGAGGCCGCCGGCGTCTGCACCCAACTCCTCTAGCATGGAAAAAAAGGCGCGCGCGTTGGCATAGCCAGTTCGGTCGACGCAGGCATTGCCGCCCAGGGTCGTCCAGGTACGTTCGACCCAGCGGGCGAGGGAGACCTGGCGATGTTTGCCCCGCAGCGCGTCCTCCAGTATGGTGTGCACGCGGAGGGCTCTTCGCTGCCCGTCTTCGCTCAGCGGTTCCCCCCGTTCTCGCAGCAATGTGATCACCGGCCGGGCGGCATGCTCTTTGTTATCGTTTCCGCACAAGGTATGCAGGTCTCTCAGAGTGAGGCCGCACCATGGCGCGCGAAGGACGGTGAGCCATGCGATGCGATCCATAGGGTGCAATAAGGCGCGCGTGAGCGCTGCAAGATCCTGCACTTCCTGGCGTTCGCCCAGCTGCTCGATTTCGATGGCGCGGAAGGGAATATTCTCCTTACGGAGCTTTTGCGTGATCAGGGTCAGGTGAGATCTGGCACGGACCAGTACCGCGATCTTGTACTCACCATTGTTTCGCTGGTTCTCTTCCACCCTCGGCCAATGTTCCTGGATGATGCTGACCACTTTCCTGGCTTCTGCTTCGGCCGCTGTCTGCTTTTCTTCCAGGCTCGGTTTGGAACTGCGAAAGAAGGGCCAGACATGCACGCCCCCCCGCTTGGATTTCGCGGAGCGTCCGGCGATCGATGGTGCGAATGCGACATGGTAATCGCGGCTATCCTCGCCTGGGCGCGGAGCGAAAACCTGGCGAAAAACCTCGTTCAGGCGATCCACCAACCCGGCATGGGAGCGGAAGTTTGTCCGCAACTGTAGAGGTATCAAATTCACGGCGGCGGTGTCTTCGCCCAGTCCATGGCATCGGGTCCGTTCAAAAAGTTCTACCTCCGCCTGGCGAAACATATAGATCGATTGCATCGGGTCTCCGACCAGGAAACAGGTGCCCCGCTCCGCCGACTCCCAGCCTTCGGCCAGCAGCGTAAGCAGTTGGTACTGGCTTCTCGAGGTGTCCTGAAACTCGTCCACCAGCAAATGGCGCCATCGCCAGGCGACATCGGCTACGAGTTCGGTCGGCTTACCCTCTTCGTCGAGCAGAACCTGTCGTGCAGCCAGACCAAGTTCGACAAAGTCGACGACGCTTCGCTCGGCAAACACCAGCCTCAATTCGGCAACTGCATAACGCAGAATGATCAGCAGGTGCTGCAACATCTGCGATTCCTCTTCTGTGTACTCCTGCGGCGGTAAACGGCGAAGCTCGTGGAGCATTTCGAGAAATCCGGCTTTTGCATCCAGGTCGCTCACCAGTGACGCGTAGCGGGTCTTTGCTGCTGGCCCATCCACGCCGGCGGGAACTCTTTTGCGCCAGGTACCACTTTTTGTCAGCAGGAAGTTGGCAAGGCAGGTCCAGTGCCAGCGGCTGGTAAGGTGGCGAAGTTGCTTTACGTCCTTCAACGTCATCAACTCGGCTTCGGCATCCAGGTTGCCGCATGCGTGACCTAACAGGTATACGAGCTGCGGCTCCAGCTGGGGATGATGTCCGAACAGCAGTAGTGTCTTTTCGATCGCTTGTTGATGTAACAGACGCAGTGGCTGTTGCAGCAGGCTGCGCACCTCTTCCCAGTCAAACTGTGCATCGCCCAGGGGCAGCACGCGTCCCCACTGGTCCCGTTTGTCCAGCATGCCGGCGATCAGGTTCTCGCAATCAGACAGGCTGGTTGCGCGCAGTTGCAGCAAGGCCCGCAACGCGCTCGACAACGCAGGTTCCTCTCCGAGCCTGGCAAGTGTCCGCCGCGCGGCGAGGGTATACAGAGGCTGAGGTTTATCCGTAGGGCTGAGGGATCCGCCCAATCGAGAGAGCAACGGGGTCTCGTGAGCGATGGTCAGGCAAACAGCATCAATGGTCAGAATGCTGAGCCGTTGCGGTTGTTGCAGCAGATTCCAACCCCGCGCTTTGTTGTTGGCCAGCGCGGCCGTCGCCAGCCTGGCAACTTCATTGTTGGGGTCAGGCCTTGTCGCGTTTTCGGCATCATGCAGTGCCTTCAACACGCGAGACCGCATTTCGGCAGTCGCGGCGATAGTAAACGTGATGGCCAGAATCTCTTCCGGTTCGTCTACTTCGGCCAGGAGCTTCAGCAGGCGGCGAGTCAACAATTCCGTCTTGCCCGAACCGGCCGGTGCCTGCACCAGAAAAGACTCCCGGGTGTCCAGCGTTCGCGCCCGTTCCAGTTGATCGGCGGGCAAAATTTCAGTCTGCGTCAAGCGGACTCCCCATCACTCTCGCCGGCATCGTCATCCGTACGAGCGAGTTCACTCTCGGCTATCCGGCATAACCCAGGCAGGTCGCAGAACTTGCAGGTATCGGGATATTGCTTGGGCTCAACCTGTGCCTCGCCGTTGAGGAACTGTTGTGCCAGGTTAAGTAAAACGCTCTGCCAGCCCTGGAGCATCTCTGCGCTATAGGGCGGGTTGGACAAAGCAGTGTCGCCAGGTATGATCAGGCCGCCGTCCTCCACTCGCCCAATGAATTCGAGCTTGTCCTCTGCCACACGGCCCAGCAGGACTCCCTTCAGGTCTTCGACCTGGCCATAGCCGGCGTAGATGGGTAGTTGCGGGTCATCCGGCCGGGGGCCGTCCCAGAGCTCCTTCTTGACCGCGCCGGTTTTGTAGTCGATGATGACGCGTCCGCCGTGGACCGCATCAACGCGGTCCACCCGCACTTGCAGCTTTAAATCTCCCACGGCCGCGACACGCTTCTCTTCGCGGGATTCGACGGTGAAGTCCGCACGGCACTCTTCGTAAGCCAGCCACTCTTCGATCAGGGAGAGAATGCGCTGCCGTTCGGCTTCAAGGTATGCCTGGTTCCATTCTTGCTTTGGCCCAACCACCTTGTACCGCGCCAATGCCTCCTCGACATGACGATCCACGATGGCCGTCAGGCGAGCGTCCCGATGTGCTTGCAGCAGACTGCTTCGATCCTTCAACTCCGCCCACAGCTTGTCCAGAATCGCGTGTACTACCGAACCTCGCTCGCCGTAGTTGAGCCCCCAGTCGGTTTCATTCATCGCGCGCGCCGCCAGCCGCCGGGTGGCAAATGCCCGGAATGGGCAGGCCGCCTGGTTCCTCAGGATGTCGGCGCCGCCGGCATCTTTTTCAACCGGCCAGGGAAGGACCGCCGCTTGCTCCTCGTCCCTGACCGTCAGGGGGAAGTCGTGCTCGGCGGCGAGGTCCTCCTCCGCACCGATCGATGCGCGCAAGTGGCTTGCCAGGATTTGTCGCTCGCCGAAGTTCACCAGGGTTGATGGCCTGCACGCACTCTCGCCGTCTTGCGCCGCATAACTGAACACGCATCGGGTCGCGCTCCTCTCCAGTCGAGTGGTTGCCTGCTGTGCCAGCTTCCAGTCCACGTCGCTGTTGGCATGTGGCATTTCGTGTTTGCGCTGCAGGGACCGGCTCAGGAAAGGGTGGGGCCGTGCGACCGGCGGCCAGCTTGCATCGTCTGCGCCCAGGAACCACAATGCATCGAAAGTCAGACCGGCGGCTTCGAACGGGCCCAGTATCTGCACCGGTGCGTCGCGCGATTCGGGTGCAAAGATGGTTTGCCTGGCGTGATGCTCGAGCACCTCCAGAAACGCACTATAGTCAACTTTTCGTCCGTCGAAAGCCAACGCAGCGACCGCATCGAGCAATTGGGACCACCTGGCTTGCACCTGAAAATCTTCGCTACTGGGTCCGTGTGTTCCCGGCCAGTGGACGGTTGCGAGGATTCGTTCTGCGAGCGAGGCCCATTCCGCAAAATTCAGGAAACCGTTCGTGGGAACCAGGCGTCGAGCTGACCGCAGCCTGTGGCGAAGCGGGTCCAGCGGCGCGGCTTCCTGCCAGGCCCGATTCAGGAACTGCAAGAACGTATCCAGGTCCTGGTCCGGTTGTCTCATAGACTGGGTGCGTAACCGGGCGTCGAATGCTGCGATCGGCAGCAGTTCATCCTCGTGCTCGCAAATAAAACCGGAAAGCATCAGCCAACTCGCCTGATCTTGTGTCAGAGCTCGATTCATCCAGCGCAGGAGCAGCAGGGCGGAACGTGCCAAGGGGACATCAGCGAGCGGAACCCCGAGCGAAAACTCGAAAGCCAGCGGTAGTTCGCGAACCCCGATCGGTACTGCATGGGGAGCGAGAATCTGGCGGAAGATCCTTTCGATTTCTGCGCGCACATTGGAGACCGCGGGTACCACGACCGCGATGCGTGGCAAGTCACCCTGCGCCGCAGCTAGCGCCAACTCATGCCGCACCCATAGGGCACAGGTAGCGATCTCGTCCCGCTTATCGACGGCCTGGACGAGAACAGGTGGCTCGGTCGTGGAGATCTGGGAAGAATCAGCAATCTCGAGCAAACGACTTTGTTGTTCAAAAGCTTCGATCAAATGTTGTTGAGCCGGCGTGACGCGATCGAAGCCGGTCAGCACCAACCGGCCGCTTACCTCAACCTGGTTGGCAATTACGGCCTCACGTAACACCAGCGGCAACTCGCTTCTGCTCAGCCACTCTTCCCGGCTGCAGGTGTGCTTAAAGGCGCGCGCCCATTCGCGAAAGCTCTCCACATCCGGGCCGGCCATTCTTTCTCCGCTCAGGAAGTCGAGTGCGCGATAAGTGCAAAGCAGGGCGTAGGCTTGCTGCGCAAGCTCGGCTACGCCTGGCACAGAAATGAGGCGTCGACCCTCGATGGCGGGTTTCACCAGGCGGACCCAGACCTGTTGTTCCTGGAGAGTGGTGAGTAAGAGGCGGGTCTCGGCGCCGGAGCGCAAACACTTCTGCCACAAGCGGCTCAACCAGCCATCCCAGTCCAGAATGTCTGGGGATTGCCAGGCTACTTGTCCCTGGCTGCGCTGCACTTCTCCATAGGACCGCCGGAGGGCGCGGGCGGCGCGGGCGGTCGAGGTAATCACCGTATCGCCGTTCTCAATTGCTGCGGCGATGGACCCGGGGAGTTGCATCCCTTGTTTTATACCGCAAAGGAACGCTGCTGCGCCGCTTGCGTGAGGCGTGTACACTCAGTGCATGCGGCGGATTGCAGCATTCGTTTTGCTGTGCGTCTTTGGGGCAGTGTTGCCCTCGGCGACTGTTGTCGCGCTCGCCGCTCCCCAGCAATTAGTTCCAATTTGTTGCCGCGCTCATGGCGCTCATTCTTGTGTGATGGGTGTTTCTGCCACATCCACGGATGCGAGCGCCGGGTTTCGCCAGGCGGCTTGCCCGTTTGGTCCCAGCCTTCGTGCCATCACCTCGGTCACGATGACGGCTGACTTCGCACGCCGCACACCGGTCGGGCTCAGCGCAGCCGGCAGGAACCGGCAATGGCTTGCAGACCTGGTGGCAGCCCGCTTCTTGTCCCGCTCCGCTCCTCGCGGACCCCCTTCTTTCTCCGTCTAAGCCCTGCCAGCAATCGTCTGTGTCATGTCAAGGCCCCTCGAAGCCTGCGTCACGGCCCGACTAAAGTCGTTCCCTGATACAAAACCAGGTTCTCACGCAGACTCTTCGGGGCCGGTTCCGCCGAGCCGTCGGCTCATCTTGCCGACGAGGCGGCATAAGCGAGCGAGACTCGCAGCGAGGAAGTATTTTTATGAGGCAAGTTGGCAGTTTGATAGCGGTCTTTTTTCTCCTGGATGCGATGGCCTTTGCCACGATCTTCGGTTCCGTGCGCGGAGTCGTTCACGATCCTCAGCATCGACCTGTCCAAGGCGTACACGTCACGCTGAAAGCGCAGAACTCGGACTGGACCCAATCAGCAGACTCCAACGATAACGGAGAATTTGGATTCACTTCTGTGCCCATCGGGAATTACACGGTAACGGCAACTTCAAAGGGTTTTCAGGAAGTGACGCAGGACGTAGTCGTTCAGTCAGATACGAGTCCGGTCCTCCATTTCCAGTTAGCCATCGCAGGGGTAAAGGAAAACGTCCTGGTGCCGGAAACCGTTGGCACTGCAACGACAGATAGTGTCACCCCGACGACCATGGTGAGCCGCACCGATATCCAGCAGACTCCCGGAGCCGATCGCAGCAATGGCCTGGAGATGATCACCGATTATGTTCCCGCCTCGTATGTTACGCATGACATGCTGCACATGATGGGGGGACATCAAGTCAACTGGCTCATCGATGGCGTCCCGATTCCTAATACCAACATCGCGACCAACCTAGGCCCGCAGATTTTGCCGCGAGACATCGATTATCTCGAGGTGTATAGCGGCAGCTACGACGCTGATTATGGTGATCGTACTTACGGAGTCTTCAACGTGGTGCCACGAACTGGGTTTGAACGCGAAAAGCAATGCGATCTCGTTCTCACCGCCGGCAATTTCTACCAAACCGATGATCAGATCAGTTGCGGGGGGCACACGCAACGGTTCGCCTACTATGGCAGCTTGAACGGGAACCGCAGCCAATACGGACTCCAGACCCCCGTTCCTCAGGTGGTGAACGATGCGGTGAACGGCTTTGGCGGGTTCGCCTCGTTCATCTTCAATCCCGACCCGAAAAACCAGTATCGCCTGGTGACCTCGCTTCGCCGGGACTATTACCAGATTCCCATCGATCCTGACCCCAACTCAATCGGAAACCAGGTCTATCCGTCGAGCGGCCTGCACGACGCCGAAATCGAGCCCGATGGCTATGCCACCTTTTCCTGGGTCCACACGTTCGACCCCAATACTCTCCTGACGGTCTCTCCGTTCTACCACTACAACGGAGCCGACTATAAAGGCGGAGCCAACGACTATCCAGTCATCTCCTCAGTCAATCAGGATGCCAACTACGTGGGCATGCAGACGGCCTTGAACTATAACTTCTGGAAGAATGATCTTCAAGCTGGCGTGTACGGATTTTTTCAACACCAACACAACTACTTCAACAATGTATATACCGACGGTACGCCTAATGTTCCCTCTTCTTCCATAGGGGTCAATGGCGGGGTAGTTTCCGAGTTCATCAATGATAAATTCAAGATCACTCCCTGGTTTACCTTAATCGCCGGCCTTCGCTTGACGCAGTTCAATGCTTCCATCTCAGAAAACGCTACCGATCCGCGCTTCGGCGCGGCGCTGAAGATTCCGCGCCTGAATTGGGTCGTTAACGGTTTCTATGGCTATTACTATCAAGCTCCGCCACTGGCGACGGCTTGCAGCCCAAGCGGCTCAGAGCAGTTGCCTACCACATGCCCTCTACTCAATCTTGCCCTCCCTCAAGGTTTCACCTTTTCTCCTCTCCATGGTGAGCGGGACATCCAATGGCAGTACGGAGTTACGATTCCGTTCCGTAACTGGACACTCAACGCGAATAACTATGAAACCCGGGCGGAGAACTGGCTGGATCACAATAACATTGGAGAATCGAACATTTTTTGGCCGATCACCTGGTCGTATGCCCAAATTCAAGGGTGGTCACTCACCTTGCGTTCTCCTGACGTCTTCCATCACGGCCAGTTTCACCTGGCGTATGCAAACCAGATCGCGCAGGCCACCGCGCCCATCACCGGAGGCCTGATCTGCCCGGTCCCGGTCACCGCGGCATGCCCGCTTGATATCCCACCGGGGCTCTCGCCGGTAGATCATGATCAAAGAAACACCTTGAACGTGGGCTTCAACAGCAGTCTGCCCTGGCAGACCTACGCCTCAGCCAATGTGTACTATGGCTCGGGTTTTACCAATGGGTTGGTGGGGACGCCACAGGCACAGTATCCCGGGGATTATCTGCCAGGACACACGACCCTCGATCTGGCAATCGGGAAGACGTTCGCGGAAAAATTCACGGTTTCCGCGAACTCAATCAATGTGGCAAACCGCCGGGTGCAACTGGATAATAGCTTGACTTTCGGCGGTTTTCACTGGAATGATCCACGGCAAATTTACGGGGAGGTTCGCTACCGGTTCAACTATTAATGCGCGAGCAACGAGGCTAACCGCAGTCTCTTCAGGGAGCTTACCGGGTTTCGTGTCGAGAGCCGTGGCGGTAACGAATTACGTGCGGGCTCTCTTTAAGGAGAGCCGCACTCGTCGTTAACAGTGCACGAAGCAGGAAATCCAGGCATGTTCTGGTTGAGGCGACAATTTATTACGTGCTGTTCAATATATAACCCGACGATTTGGGCGATCTCTTCGAGGAGGCTTTGGTCCTCGGCAAACGCCGCCGGATCGTGGGTGTCGATGTTGATTTGCCGATGACCTTTCCATGGGCAAAAATCGGGACCACGATCGCCGATTTGGTTGACTCGCCGCGGTTCCAGCGGCAGCCTCATTGGACTATCGGCGAATCCAGTATCTTTATGCCGGTGACCGTACAGGGAGCGAAGCTTCAGGCCTGGGAACTCACCATGTGCTCGCCCGCGTTTTTTGGTGCTATGGACAGGCGCACTTGGCTTATTCCAACGGGTATCAGGACCCACCCCCCGTTTACCGGGGCTTATCTCCCCGGGCATGTATCCGCCGATTTGTCTTTGGGCAAGGAAATCGGTGAGAATTTTTCTGTGTCGGTGCATGCGCAGAATGTTGCGAATACTCGGAGGTTGTTGGACAACAGCCTTACGTTTGGAGGATTTCACTATAACGATCCACGGCAAATTTATGGCGAGGTACGATACCGGTTTCATTTCTAGTCCGGGGGCACTCACAATTGTTCTCATCCTCTGCTTACTGGTTGGTCTCGAAGGATGTCAAAGCGAACTACCGGCGGTAGAGCCGCAGCCTACCGGCGCCACTTACCAGCTCAGAGGGATTGTGGTTTCGTCCGATGCTGCCAAAGGTGTTGTCACCATCGATACAGAAGCCATTCCCGGGCTCATGGGCGCCATGACTATGCCCTATAAACTCGCCCAGCCCGGGGTTGCTACCGAGCTTCATCCTGGGGACCACGTCAGTGCCCGGCTGCGCGTCTCAAGCGACGCGAGCGTACTGGACCAGATCGATGTGACCGCGCAGGCGAAACCGGACTACAAGCCAGAAAAGCTCTACAACGTCCCCGCACCCGGGCAGACGGTCCCTGACTTCAAATTTGTGAATCAGAGCGGCAAGACGATCGGCGTCGACCAATTTCGCGGCAAAGTCTTGCTGGTCACCTTCATTTACACTCGCTGCCCATTGCCCGAATACTGTATCCGCATGAGCCGCAACTTCGCGGACATCCAACAGCAACTGGCCGCCGACCCTGAGCTCTATAGCAAAACCCATTTGCTGAGCGTCAGCTTTGACCCGGAACATGACACGCCCAAGGTGCTGCGCAGCTACGGCAACGGCTATATCGGCGGATCCAGCGGCCAGGCTTTTTCTCACTGGGATTTTGCCGTTCCGCCCGCTGCGGAACTGGACGCCGTCGACCAGTTCTTTGACGTAGCTGTGACCCCGGGCAGCGGCAATACCCTCACCCACTCTCTTTCCACCGCGGTCATTGCGCCCAGTGGCAAGATATTTCGCTGGTATCCGACGAATGACTGGACACCCTCTGCCGTGGTTGACGACATCAAGCAAGCCGTTGCTCAATAAGCTTTGCGTGTTTCACTCGCTGATATAAAAGGAAGCAATGATTCTCGTGCTCATGGGAGTGACCGGGTCCGGTAAGACTACGATTGGCAAACTGCTGGCCGCGGAGACTGGCTGGCGCTTTGCCGACGCAGACGACTTCCATTCCGAAGCGAACAAGGCAAAGATGCACGCCGGTATTCCACTGACCGATGAGGATCGGGAGCCGTGGCTCCAAACCCTGCACGCATTGCTGCTGGGCTGGTACGAAGCAGGAATTAGCGGCATCCTGGGCTGCTCTGCGTTAAAGCAAAGTTACCGCGAGATGCTCACCCCGCAGATTCCCTCGGTCAACATTCGCTTTATCCTGCTCGATGTTCCCCAACCAGTGCTCGAAGAGCGCCTCAAGGGGCGCAAGAACCATTACATGAATCCAGACCTGTTGCGGAGCCAACTCGATACGCTGGAAGTTACGCCCGATCTCACGCGTGTCGATGCGGAAGGTCCGCCGCAGAAAATCGTGCAGGAGATCCTGGATCAGCTGTTGACCGTAGAAGGCAAGATCGACGTGTAAGGTAGAATCGAGGCTGTGTCTGCTCTTCTGCCCATCAACGCAGCAACCCCGCGCAGCGTAGTCCTGGATCCCCCTTTGACCGATGCGGAGCTGGAGGCTCTTGCCATCGCCAGTGATTGGTTCCGTCTGGAGCGCACCAGAGAAGGGAAAATCCTGATGCACCCACCCACGGGATTATTAACCAGCGACGGAAACGCAGAAATCACGTCTCAGCTCCGCGCGTGGTGGAAGACTCACCGGCTGGGCAGGGTGGTTGATTCCAGCGGCACTTTCTTCCTTGCAGACAGTTCGATGTTGAGCCCTGATGCCTCCTACGTTCTGCCGAATAAGCTCAAGGGTTTGACCAAGGATGAGCTGACGGGCTTTCCCCGCCTCTGCCCCGATTTCGTAATTGAGTTGCTCTCGATTTCGGACAGCCTTCCCAAGGCTCAGGAAAAGATGGAACGCTGGATTGAGAACGGCGTCACTCTGGGCTGGCTGATCGACCCCTATAAGAAGAAGGTCTACGTTTATGTACCTGGCAGCGAGACGGCTATCGAAACTGGAAATACCGTGCGAGGGCAAGGGCCCGTCGAGGGCTTCACCCTCGACCTTGACGAGCTTTGGCGCTGCTATGAGGTTTGAGCTTTTCGGAGGCATCCGCCCCTAATGGCGAAAGTTACCGTTCTTTTTGGTGTTCTTCTCATCATCCTTGGCGGCGCGAGCTTCGTTCTCACCGGCCACAAATTTCCTACCTCACTGATTCCAGTTGCCTTCGGCATACTGCTCGCTACCTTCGGCAGCCTGGCCGAAACCCCCGACAGCCGGCGGCGCATGTTGTTCATGCACATCGCGGTTACGGTGGGCCTGCTTGGCTTCCTGGCCACGGCTCCGGCCTTGATCCAGGTGGTGCAGCTCTTCAAAGGCAAGTTGTTCCCCTATCCGGCAGCCGTGGAAGAAAAAGCAGCGATGTCCGGCCTTATGCTCATCTATGTACTACTCTGTGTGCGTTCGTTTATTGCTGCGCGCCGCTCGAGAGTCTAGGGGGCCTTTTACAGCGTGAGTATGCGATCCAGCGCCGGGGCAGGGATGTCCCTGCGTGCCGAACGGTCAACCCGGGGACGCAGCGGTGCTGCCGGCGAAGAGGCTAAGAAGAAACGGCCTCCCCTGCGCAAGGTGCTGCCGGAAATCTGGACGCTGGTCAAGCCGCGTCGGTGGCTGCTGGCGTTCGGTTTCGTGTTAATGGTGATCAATCGTGTCTCGGGGCTGGTTCTGCCCGCGTCCACCAAGTTCCTCGTAGACAACGTTTTGATCAAACGCCAGGCAGGGAAATTGCCGCTGATTGTGGGCGCAGTTCTGGTGGCGACGACCATCCAGGCAATCACATCTTTTTCGCTCACGCAGTTGCTCTCAAAGGCCGCCCAAAGGCTCATCGCGGACCTCCGCATGCAGGTGCAGGCACACATCGGCCGTCTCTCCGTGAGCTTCTACGACGCTACCCGCACAGGCGTGCTGGTGTCGCGCATCATGACGGACGTGGAAGGGGTGCGCAACCTGATCGGTACCGGACTGGTTGACTTTGTGGGCGGCGTGCTTACCGCAGTCCTGGCCTTCTTCATCCTCATGCGCATCAGCGCCAGCATCACGCTCATCTCGTTCGCGTTTGTGCTCACGTTTGTTCTGATTTTGCGCAAAGCCTTCGGCGTGATTCGTCCGATCTTTCGCGAGCGCGGCAAAATCAACGCGGAGGTGACCGGGCGCCTGACGGAATCGTTGGGCGGCGTGCGGGTGGTGAAGGGTTACCACGCGGAGGATCGCGAAGCCGGAGTGTTCGCCAAGGGAGTGGAACGCCTTTACCAAAATGTGGTCCGCTCGCTGACCGCCACCTCATTGCTCTCGCTGGCCGCGACCGCCATTTTGGGCGTCGTCGGCGCCACGGTGATGTGGCTCGGCGCCCACCAGGAAATGGCACACAAGATCACGCTGGGCGACTACTTCACTTACACCATGTTCCTGGCCTTCATGGTGGCCCCCGTGTTCCAGGTGGTGAACGTCGGCACTCAGCTGACAGAGGCCATCGCCGGGCTTGACCGCACAAGCGAGATCCTGGCGGAGAGAGAAGAAGACGGCGATCCCAAGCGGACTGTTACCCTGGGACCGATTAACGGCGATGTGAAATTCGAAGACGTGCACTTCGCGTACGAGGCCGACAAGCCCGTCCTGCACGGAATTTCCTTTCATGCCCGTCCCGGCACGGTCACCGCTCTGGTGGGCTCTTCAGGATCGGGGAAATCTACGATCATCAGCCTGATCTGCGCGTTTCATGAACCTACATCGGGACAGGTCGTGGTCGACGGCATTGACCTTTCCACGGTGCGCCTTAATAGCTATCGCAGCCAGTTGGGCGTGGTCCTGCAAGAGTCGTTTCTGTTCGACGGCACTATTCGCGAGAATGTGGTCTTCTCTCGTCCGAATGCGACAGAAGAGCAATTTCTCAATGCCTGCGCGATCGCCCGGGTCGACGAGTTCGCGCTGCGCTTTCCCGAAGGCTATGACACCATCGTTGGCGAGCGGGGAGTCAAACTATCGGGCGGCCAGCGCCAGCGCCTCTCGATCGCGCGCGCCATTCTGGCTGACCCACGCATTCTTATTCTCGATGAGGCGACTTCGTCGCTCGATTCGGAATCAGAAGCGATGATTCAGAACGGGCTCAGTTACCTGATGCAGGGGCGGACTACGTTTGTCATTGCCCACCGATTGTCAACGATTCGCAGGGCAGATCAGATCCTGGTGGTCGAAGGCGGTCTTATTTTGGAACGTGGTACGCATTCCACTCTCTACGCTCTCCAGGGCCGTTATCACGATCTCTACACTCGCCAGCATGGTGTCGAGTCCAATCGCTTTCTTGCTCCAGGGGAAGGCGAAAAATTGTTTGAGGAATTGAAATAAGACGGCCGGGGTTAGAAACCGCAGGTCCTCCACTGCCTTCACGGAATTTTTGCGTCCGGGCGAGGCGCACTGCAGATCCCTCGGCTGCGCTCGGGATGACAAGGGGAGAGTGGTTACTGACCTGGAATTCCGCGAGTCGGATGGTGCAGAAGAACTCCCGATCCGACTCGCAGACCTTCAGGTGAGTCATCACTCTCCCCTTGTCATCCCAGGCGCAGCCGAGGGATCTGCAGTGCACCTTGCCCGGACGCAAAATCCCGTAGAGGATCTGCGGTTTTCCTTCAATGCTTCACCAGGGAAGCGAGCTTCTTCGGCGCCGTCTGCAAATAGCTGCCGTGAACCAGCTCCTTCACCTCGGTCCAATTCAGCGCCGCACGATCCATGCGAAGAGCGATCCACCCTCGTGATCCGATGTATGCGGGCAGGTAAAAACGGTCCGGCCCTGATTCAACAAGGAAACGATTCTCACCGGGCAGGACCTTGCAACAAACGCTGATGATGTTGTCGCCATGATGGTTGTTCAGGTAGTAAGCGAACGTCTTTTTGCGGACCAGAAAGGCAGCATGCGATCCCTTGTCCTCCCGTATTGTTTCGGGTAATGCCAGACAAATTTCTGTTAACGCACGCAAGCGGGAAGGTTGGCTTGATTTCTTGACCATACAAATCCGGGCAACAGTCGTGGTAAGCATATAGCAACGGAAGGAAAGGGAAATTTGAAGCCTCGAAGCGCCGCTTCCGATTTTCGCGTTCGCTGCTGTGCCCTCATCCTGCTGGGATTGTTTTTGCTGTTACCAGGCTTGGCGCAGCAGGCCAGCATTACCGGCAACGTGGTCGATGCACGCAATCAGCCGGTGGCTGGGGCGCAGATTCTCGACAGTGGAGGAGAATTGCTGGCGACCACAGCCGCCGACGGCAGCTTCACCGTGCCCGCAGGTTCAGGCCGGGTGCAGATCGCAGCCGCCCACTTCGAGCCCACTTCGGTGGACCTCAACGGTCCCTCTCCCGTGCATGTGTTGTTGGAGCACCCGCTGGAGAGCGTCACGGTTACGGCCTACAGGTCCCCCCTGGCGTCGGGCGACAGCCCCTCCAGCACACGCCTTCTCACCACCCAGCAATTGCGCCAGGCGGCGGGGATTTCGCTCGATGACAAGCTGCGACAGGTTCCCGGGTTTGAGCTTTTTCGCCGCACCAGTTCGCTGGTAGCGAACCCCACGACGGAAGGGGTTTCGCTACGCGGCCTGGGATCGACCGCGGCCAGCCGCTCACTGGTACTGTTTGACGAGATTCCCATCGACGATCCCTTCGGCGGTTGGATCCACTGGGAGGAGCTGCCTCCACCTTCCATCCATTCGGTTGAGCTGGTGCGTGGGGGAGGGTCTGATCTGTATGGCTCGAGCGCCATCGGGGGCGTGATCAGTATTGTCCCAGTCAGGCCCGAAGCGAACCGCTTTCAACTGTCCACCAGCTACGGTTCGGAGCAGACAACGGATGACTCGGTGTTGGGAATTTTAAAGCTGGGCAAATGGTCGGGCCTGGCGAGCGGACAGGTCATCGCTACGGACGGTTATATCCTGATTGCCCCGAGTTTTCGGGGCCCAATCGATCAGCCATCGAACGTTCACGCGCAAAATGCGTTGACGGAGTTCGATCACGGGCTGAGTCACGACGGCCGGGTCTTCTTGCGGGGCAGCGTCTTGAACGAAAATCGCCATAATGGCACCCCGGTCCAGATCAACAGCACTCGCCTGTGGCGGTTCGCCGGGGGTGCGGACTGGAGCAACCTGGTGGTGCGTCTGTTTGGGGACAGTGAGCACTATTCGCAGACCTTCTCTACGGTCAATGCCGCACGCACCGCGGAGACGTTGACCCGCATCGGGAAAGACCCAGCGGATGAGATGGGGGCGGCTGGGCACTGGCGCCAGCCGGTGGGCACGCATCTTTTGCTGCTGGCCGGTGCAGATATCCATGATGTGCGGGCGGCCGATTACGAAACGATGTTTCCCGTCTCGAAGGGGTATCTCAACACCACCGCGCGTCAGCGCCAGAGTGGTGTGTATGGGGAGGTGCTGTTCACGCCGACGGCATGGACCCTTAGCGGTTCGGCCCGAGTGGACCACTTCTCCAACTTCGATGCCAGCCAACACAACAGCGCTACCGCCCCTATCCAATTGCCTCAGTTGAACCAGACGGTGTTCGATCCCCGCATCGGGATTACACGGCGCCTTACGACCAACCTGGCTCTGAATGCCTCGGCGTTTCGGGCATACCGCGCGCCCACAGAAAACGAGCTTTATCGCACTGGGCAGGTCGGTTCGCAGACTACATTGCCCAATCCCAATCTGCGTTCGGAGCGGGCTACGGGTTGGGAAACGGGAGTTCATGCCGATCTGCCGCGGATCGGGTCCACCGTCCGGGTCAGCTATTTCTGGACGCAGATCAATCGGCCTATCACTGCACTGACGTTGAGTACCACGGCTACCAGCGAGCTGCTTAAGCGCGAGAATCTGGGGCAGATTGAAAGCCGGGGAGTGTCGCTCGACTTCGCGGCCAGGCCGGCGAGTTGGGTGGGTATCCAGGGAGGCTATCAGTACGCGGATGCGACAGTGACTAGCAATGCGGAGGAGCCGGCCCTGGTGGGTAATTGGATTCCCCAGGTGGCGCGCAACATGGCGACTACCCAGGTGGACTTGACGCGCCGGCGGTGGGGTTTGCTTAGCTTGCAGGGCCGTATCAGCGGACGGCAGTTCGACGATGATGCCAACCAGTATCTGCTGCATAGCTACTTCCGCTTCGGTGCTTACGCTTCCCATAATTTTGGCCACCATCTGGAGGCGTTTGCGGCCGGAGACAATCTGTTTGATCGAGCGATTCAAGCGGGGAAGACGCCCCTGCTCACGCTGGCTTCGCCGCGGGTCGCGCGCTTTGGGTTGCGGATTAATTTTGGGGAGTAGCCGGAACCACTCGGCTACTTGCTGTGCCACTTGAGCAAGGGAAAAACGCTGCTGTAGTTGTCGGTCCAGAGCCTGACATTCGCTTGCAGTGGGGTCGAGAAACCGTTGTTGACAATCTCCGGTTGTGACAAGAGCGTGTCATTAGCGGTTACCAGGATCCAGTCCGCATAGTAGAAGCCATTCTGTTCGTCACCCCGCGAGTGGACAGACACGGCTTTCATTCCCGCATCTGCGGCGATCGCCGCCACCACCGGTTCCAGGTTGATGTACTGGTTGGAAACGTGGAAGACGATCACACCGCCGGGCTCTAAGTGCCGCCGGTAAAGGGCCAGCGCCTCCCTGGTCAGGAGATGGACGGGGATCGCGTCCCCGGAAAAAGCATCCACTACGATTACATTAAAATGCTGCGGCTTCTCGGCGGCAAGGGAGAGCCTGGCATCTCCCAGGATCACCTCAATGCGCGCAGGACTATCGTGCAGGAAGGTGAACCAATGCCGCGCCAGCCTCTCTACCAGTGGATTGATCTCGTAAAAGCGGATGGCGTCGCCGGGATTGCCATAGGCCGCAACCGTACCCGTTCCCAGTCCGATCACACCCGCCCGTTTCACGCCAGCCCCACAGCAGAGCCGCATCGCCAAACCAAGGCCGGAGTCAGGCGCGTAGTAGGTTAAGGGCTGGCCCAGGAACTGGGGAGCAAACCACTCCGCGCCGTGCTCGATGGTTCCATTCAAGAGCTGGCGGTCGGTGTCGGACTGCGGCGGCAGGTGCGACTCCCTGACCCGCAGGGTGCCGTAGAAGTTGCGCATCAGGGCGACCGCATCATCGTCGTATTGCCGCACCTGGGTGCTTAAGACCACGATCGATGCGGCCGCACCCGCCATCCAGATCATGCGCATGCCCCAACCGTCTTGCCAGGTCGCCGCCAGGGCGATCAGCGAGACCACCACCAGGGTGCAGGCGAGATCGTAATTGGCACGCAGAACCAGGGGAAAGATCACTCCTACCAGCAGAGTCCCCGCCGCACCGCCGCTGGCGACGACCAGGTAAAACCTGGTCATGCCGGCAGTGACAGGGCGTCGCTCATAGAGCTCACCATGAAGGAAAAAGCAGCAAAGAAACAAAGCAATCAGAAACAGGGGAAGGCTCACCGCTATGGGCAGGATGGTGCGAATATCCCGCAGCGCGTACGCCATGGAGGCCACTGCTACCAACACCCAGCGCAGCATCGATTGGCGAAGCGGCCTCCAGGCTCCCTGAAAGGCCAGGATGAACGTCAGCAGGTACAAGGCGAGCGGCGGGAGCCATAACAGGGGAATAGCAGCAATGTTCGCGCTCATGTGGCTGGTGACGGCCGTCAGCATCATGCCGCCGCCCAACGCGAGCAAGAACCAGAAGGGCTCCGGGCGGCCGGTCAGGGCCGCCTTCTCTGCCGTGGCGGTAACAGAACGCCGGCGGCCCTGCCAGGCGATGGCCCCGCAGAGCACGGCAAAGACCAGGAAACCCCCACTCCACCACCCCGTTTGCTGCTTCATGGTCAGGCCGGGCTCGATGAACAATGGGTAGCTGGCAAGGGCGAGCAGGGAGGCAAAATTCGACAGAGCAAACAGCCGGTAGGGCGATCTTCCTTCGAAGCTGCCCGCATACCAGGCAGTCAGTAGAGGGGTGGTGGAAGAAAGAGCAAGGTAGGGCAGCCCAATCACCGTGGACAGCACGCGAAAGACCGTCAGGGCCGGATGGTAGCTCACCGCCGCGGGGCCGGGCTGGATACGAATTCCCAGGGTCAACAGTCCCATGGTCAAGATCAGGATGTGGATCACTGCCTGCTGTTTAGGGTCGAACAGGGACGAGATCCAGTGCGCATAGAGGTAGCCGAGCAAAAGAACGACGGAAAAGAAGACCAGGCAAGTGGTCCATACCGCGGAGGAGCCGCCCAGGGTGGGAAGCAGCTGCTTGGCTGCCATGGGTTCCACCACCAGGAGGAGAAAGGCACTCAGGAAGATCGTCAGTGCGTACAGGCAGCGGAGAAGGGTCATCGCGGGTACCACAAGGGTTTATCACACAAATGTCTTTCCCGAAGGCAGGCAGGGTAACCGCGCGCGAGGTGACCGTCGCGGATAACGGGCGTGATGTAGCCAAACCGCTTAGGCGACGTTAATGTCATCCACGAGGATCAGTTCTGGGGGAGGGCTGCTCTTCAGCGCGCCCGTGAGCTACAGCTCACGGGCGCTTGCTATTTGCGCCATATCCGGGTCATCCATAGAATCTCGATCATGCCCGATCCACTGCTGATTGCTCAGAGCGAGATACCGCTCTACCTCCTGCCGGCCATGTCGAACCGCCACGGCCTGATCGCCGGAGCAACTGGCACCGGGAAGACGGTCACGTTACAAGTGATGGCGGAAGCGTTCAGCCGCATCGGCGTCCCGGTATTCGCTGCCGACGTCAAGGGAGACCTCTCCGGTATTAGCCAGCCTGGGGTCGACAACCCGAAGATTGCCGACCGGGTCAAGAAGCTTAACCTGACGGACTTCTCCTTCGCCGGATGCCCGGTGACGCTCTGGGATGTGTTCGGGGAAGAAGGACATCCGGTTCGCGCAACGGTCTCGGAAATAGGACCTCTGCTGTTCAGCCGGCTGTTGAATCTGAACGAAACCCAGGCCGGGGTGCTGAACGCCGTCTTCAAGATCGCCGATGACCAGGGTCTGCTCCTGCTCGATCTGAAAGATCTGCAGGCCATGCTGCAATATGCCGCGGACAATGCCAAACAGTTTCAAACCCAGTACGGCAACATCTCTGCCGCCAGCGTGGGAGCCATGCAGAGGGGACTGCTCGCCTTACAGCAGCAGGGTGGGGAAAAGTTTCTGGGCGAGCCGGCGCTTAATCTCGACGACCTGATGCAGACAGATACCCAGGGCCACGGCGTGGTCAACATCCTGGCGGCCGATAAGCTCATTAACTCGCCCAAACTCTATGCCACGTTCCTGTTGTGGTTGCTGAGCGAACTGTTTGAGCGCCTGCCGGAAGTGGGCGACCCGGAAAAGCCGAAGCTGGTGTTCTTTTTCGACGAGGCCCACCTGCTCTTCTCCGATTTGCCCAAAGTGATCGAAGACAAGGTCCACCAGGTGGTTCGCCTCGTGCGTTCCAAGGGGGTAGGGGTTTTCTTCGTGACCCAGAGCCCCATCGATGTTCCCGACGGCATCCTGGGCCAGCTGGGTAACCGGGTTCAGCATGCGGTACGGGCGTTTACACCCAGGGACCAGAAAGCGGTCAAGGCGGCGGCGCAGACCTTTCGCGCCAATCCGGCGGTTAATGTGGAGCAGGTGATCCTGGAGCTGGGAGTGGGCGAGGCATTGGTTTCGTTTCTGGACGAAAAGGGTACGCCCGGTGTGGTCGAACGTGCCCTGGTTTGCCCGCCGCGCAGCCAGATAGGGCCGATCACGCCCGAACAGCGGCAGCAGATCATGCGCGATTCCCTGGTGGCCGGGGTGTACGAAAAGGCGGTGGATCGCGAATCGGCCTATGAGCGGCTGAAAGCCCGCACCGGGAACGCCTCGCAACCCATTTCGCCTCAACAGCCTGGAGCCAAATCGACCCCCTGGTATGGGGATCTTTTGTCGATGGGCTCGAGTTCCTCCGGAGGGCGCCGTGGGGATAGCTTGGTAGAGACGGTAGCCAAGAGCGCGGCGCGTACGCTGGGCAGCACGGTGGGGCGCCAGATCGTCCGCGGGGTACTCGGATCTCTGCTTGGGGGTAGCAACCGGCGTTGATTCTCTTTGGTTGCCCAGGCTCCTTGCAGCAAACGTGGGATAGCCACCTACATCCTTGGTCGATAACCTCCTTTGAGCACCCAATCTGCCCGGTTACCTTGTGCTGCACCTGCCAGCAACATATTCCGGGGTGAAGCGTTCATACAGTCGGGCCGGTCATTATCCGGCCTCGCTTACCGCCTAGGCATTTTGCCGCGGAGAAGCAAGGAGCGATGCTATGCGTACGATTCGAGCTTTAAGAACTCTGTTCCTCGCATTACTGGTGGCTGTTGTGCCAGCTTCGTCGTTTGCGGGCGTGTTTGTTTCCATCACGGTCGCTCCGCCCATCCTTCCGGTGTACGCGCAGCCGGTTTGCCCAGGGGATGGATACCTGTGGACCCCTGGATACTGGGCTTATGGCGACGCCGGCTACTATTGGGTTCCGGGAACCTGGGTGCTTGCTCCCCGGCCTGGATTTCTGTGGACCCCTGGCTATTGGGGTTTCGGCGGTGGCGTTTACTTGTGGCACGCCGGATATTGGGGACCTCACGTCGGCTTTTACGGTGGGGTGAACTACGGGTTTGGCTACGGCGGCGTGGGCTTCTTCGGCGGCCGCTGGGAAGGCGGACATTTCGCCTATAACACCGCGGTGATGCACGTAAACACCACCATCGTCCACAACACGTATATCGATAGAACAGTTATTCGCAATACGACCGTGGTCAACCGGACCAGCTTCAACGGGCCCAACGGGATCAACGCCCGGCCGGGTCCCCAGGAGCAGGCGGCGATGCGCGAACAGCACGTGCAGGCGACGAATGAACAGATGTCGCACGAGCATTTCGCCAGCACCAACCGGGCGAATTTTGCGTCTGAGAACGGTGGAAGGCCCGCGAATGCGGCGGTAAGCCGTCCCATGACGTCGGCAAACTTTAATCATGCGGCGGTGAACACCAACAACCGGCCGGCGTACAACACGGCTGCTAATAATCGTCCCGCGTACAACAACAACGCGGCTTATAAGGCACCTGCCAATAATCAAACGCATTACCAGCCTGCTCCGCAAACGCATTACCAAGCTGCGCCGCAAGCGCATTACTCTGAGCCGGCACATCAGGGTGGCGCGCAACCGCACAACGAATCTCATCCCAGCGGTGGCGGTGGGGAACACGAACGACGCTAGTCCCTTCCTTCACACACGACGGCTCGCGGCTTTGCCGCGGGCCGTCGTTTTTTGAGGAGCACTCAACATTCGTCCGCGCCATCTTGATTTTCTTAGGTGAGCCGCAGGCCCCTCGATCGTTCAGATCTTAGGCCGTACCCAGTTCCTGCAGCAGAAAAGCGTAGTCAAGGGCTATCTCCTTCAAGTAATCGTAGCGGCCGGAGGCGCCCCCGTGTCCGGCGCTCATGTTGGTCTCGAGCAATAGCAAGTTGTCGTCGGTCTTCAGGGTTCGCAGTTTGGCAACGTACTTGGCCGGTTCCCAGTACATGACCTGGCTGTCATGCAACGACGTTTTTACCAGCATTGCCGGGTACGCCTTGCGGTCCAGGTTGTCGTAGGGCGAGTACTGCAGCATGTAGGCGAAAGCGTCCGGCTGGTTCGGATCTCCCCACTCCTCATACTCTCCGATAGTCAACGGCAGTGTCGGATCAAGCATGGTGTTCATCACGTCTACGAACGGCACATGAGAGACAACGGCGCGGTAGAGATCAGGACGCATGTTGGCCACAGCGCCCATCAGCAGTCCACCGGCGCTGCCGCCTTCCATGGCCACACGGCCCGGGTCTCCATAACCCTGGGCCGTCAGGTATTCAGTCACCGCAATGAAATCGGTGAAAGTATTCATCTTGTTCATCAAACGCCCGGCATCATGCCATGGCTTGCCCATATCGCCGCCGCCGCGAATGTGCGCGTACGCAAGGACGAACCCGCGGTCGAGCAGGCTAAGGCGGTTGGAACTAAAACTTACCGGGAGGGAATAGCCGTAAGAACCGTAACCGTAAATGTACAGAGGGTTTGCACCGTTGCCCTTCTTGTCTTTGCGGTAAACGATGGAGACGGGAATCCGCGCCCCATCCGGGGCGGTGGCGAACAATCGTTCCGAGCGGTAGAGCGAGCGATCGAACCCTCCCGGCACTTCCAGCTCCTTCAACAAGGTCGATTCGCCAGTGCGCACGTTGTATTCATAAACTGACGTGGGCGAAACCAGGGATTGATAGCCATAACGAAAAGTATCGGTTACGAATTCCCGGTTGACGTGGGGATGGGCGCTGTAGGTAGGCTCGGGAAATGCGATCTCGGGCGCCGGTCCAGTAAAGGTCCCCTGGTTATCGAAAAACCTGACCTTCAAGTGTGGCAGGCCATTGGACCGTTCTACCAGCACGGCAAAGGACTGAAAGAGCTCCAGTTCTTCAAGCATTACGTCTTCGCGATGCGGGATCAACTCGCGCCAATATGCGCGGCCCGGAGTGGCAAGCGGGGCGGTCACCAGGCGGAAGGTCCTGGCTGTGTCATTGACCCGGATGTACCAGAGCCCATCGCGGTGGTCAGAGTAGTACTCGATATTCTCGCGGCGCGGTTCGATCAGCGTCCAAGGCCCCTCGGGATCGGCGGCGGACAGAAACTGTTCTTCGCTGGCTGTATGGCTGGCACTCTCGAGCACGATGTACTTGCCGTCGCGAGTCCGTCCCGCGCCCACATTAAAGCGTTCGTCAGCTTCTTCGTAGACCAGCACGTCCTTATTCTGGGGTTCTCCTGCTACGTGGCGGTAAAACTGAAACTGTCTCTTGGTCTCTTCATCCTCCACGGTATAAAAGAGCGTGCGGTTGTCCGCCGCCCAGACCACGGACCCGACGCGCTGTGCCTCATCGGCAAGTGCTTCACCCGTACGCAGATCTTTTATGTGCAAGGTGTATTGGCGGAATCCCGTGGTATCGGTTGAGTAGGCCAGCAAATGACCGTCATCGGAGACGGTGAGCGCGCCCAGGGCCATGAATGCCTCGCCGACGGCGAGCTGATTCATGTCGAGGATTACCTCTTCCTCTCGATCGAGCGAACCATGCTTACGGCAATAAATGGGGTATTGTGCACCCTGTTCCGTGCGCGAATAGTACCAATAGTCTTTGTCACGAAAAGGAACCGATACGTCCGTCTCTTTGATGTGGCTGAGCATCTCGCCGTACAGCTTGGCCTGCAGCTCCTCGGTGGGTTTCATGACCGCCCTGGTGTAGGCATTCTCCTGTTCGAGAAATGCGATCACCTCCGGGCTGGTCTTTTCTCGCAGCCACGCGTAGTCATCCGTCAAACGGTGGCCATGGAAAGTGTTCACGGTTGACTGTCGGCGGGCGGCCGGTGGTTGAGCAACAATCGACGAAGTCATATATATCAAAGGATATAGGAACTGCTGTGTAAGGGGTCAAAAGGCGATTTTCGCGTGGCCGGCCTGGTGCATCTCAGTTACGGAGGAGTGAAACATGAATCTTCCCCCAATTTGCGGTAAGAAGACGATGGCCGTCGCCGGTGCGGTCATGCTCTGCGGCAGCATGGGCATGGCGCAGATGACTCAACCGTCAACCGCTCCTGCAGGCAGCCAGCAACCAGGGTCGGCAAATCCTTCTATGAATCCCCAGATGAATGGAATGCAAACGAATGGGGAACCTTCCCCTGTGGATAGGCTGTTCGTGAAGAATGCGCTGCAGGGCGGCATAGCAGAAGTTCAGCTGGGACAGCTCACGCTGCAGAAAAGCAACAACGACCAGGTGAAGCAGTTTGCCCAGAAAATGATCGATGACCACACCAGGATGGGCGATCAGATGAAGCCTGTCGCGCAACAAGTCGGAGTGGCGGTTCCGACTGAGCCTTCGAAGAAGGACAAGCAGACCATGGCAAAACTGCAGGCGCTCTCCGGGCCCGCTTACGACCAGGCTTACATCAAGGATATGGTCAAGGACCACAAGCAGGATCTGAGCGAGTTTCAAATGGAAGCTTCGTCGGGACAGGATGCGGCGGTCAAGGATGCCGCCACGCAAGGCAGCCAGCTGATTTCCCAACATCTGCAGATGGCGCAGCAGCTGGCTAAAGACCAGAACATCAACCTGGCGAGTAAATAAGCTTACCTCTCAACCTTGTGCCCGCTCGCTTAGGTTTCCCCGGCAGCGGGCACAATTACGTCTGCGTACAATGAGGCAATGCGTAAATGCCTGCTTGCGCTCTTTGCACTACTGTTTGCCTGGTCTAGTCCGTTATGGGCTGAGCGAGTGCAGGATTTGCCCCCGCCCACCAACTACGTTAGTGATCTTGCCGGTGTATTGTCCCCCGCAACTCAGGCCTACCTCAATAACTTGTGTCTGCAGGTAGATCGCCAGGCCCACGCGCAGATTGCAGTCGTCACGGTCAAGTCGCTGGATGGCGAGCCCATCGAGAACTTTGCCACGGCCCTCGAAGATAAGTGGAAAGTAGGGAAGAAGGGCACGGATCGTGGCTTGCTTCTCATCTTTGCTATCAACGACCGCAAGTATCGTATCGAGGTGGGTTACGGCCTGGAAGGTATTTTGCCGGATGGCAGAGTGGGGGATATCGGCAGGCAGATCGTGCCCTATCTGCAACAGAACGACTACGACGGTGCTGTTACTGTTGCGGTGCGACAGATTGCCGGCGTGATCGCGGCGGACGCGGGTGTCACGCTGAATAGCGATCCCCGGCCCGGGTATGCTTCTGCTCCGCAGCCACGGCCGCTTTCCCTGGGCGAATTGCTGGTGCTGGGCGTTATTTTGTTGCTGGTTATCTTTGTGCTGGCCCGCTTTGGCGGTTCCGGACTGCTCGGCTTCCTGATTGGCATGTTTCTGGGTGGCGGTGGCGGGGGAGGCCGCGGCGGCGGTGGTTGGGGCGGTGGCGGCGGAGGAGGCGACGGCGGCTTCGGAGGATTTGGCGGGGGAAGCTCCGGCGGCGGTGGGGCTTCGGGTAGTTGGTAGGCTAACGAAAACACGAGAAGGAGAACTTTGGAATGAGACGCGGGCTTTGGGTAGCAATCGCGGCGTTGGTGGTTATCTTTTTGGCGGTGCTGCTGGTCTTCGGCAGCTATGTGAGCGCAAAGAATCAGATGGTGCAAAAGAGGGAGACGATTACTTCCTCCTGGGCGGAAGTGAATAATCAACTGCAACGGCGGGCGGATCTGATCCCCAACCTGGTGGAGACGGTGAAGGGTTACGCCAAGCAGGAGACCACGGTATTTGGCGACATCGCCAATGCGCGAGCCGGACTATTGAACGCGCATGGCGACCCGAAAGCCACCATTCAGGCGAACGGCGCTCTTGATGGAGCTCTTGGACGGTTGCTGGCTTTGACGGAGAATTACCCGGATCTCAAGTCAAACGCCAACTTCCAGCGTCTTTCTGATGAGCTGGCCGGCACGGAAAACCGGATTAGCGTAGCCAGGATGCGCTACAACCAGAATATTCAGGACTACAACACCTTCATCCAGCAGTTTCCCAACAGCATTTGGGCGGGGATGGGCGGTTTCCAGGTGAATAACGACTATTTCAAGGCGAGCGAAGGCGCGCAGAATGTTCCCAAGGTCAGCTTTTAAAGCGAGGGATGCACAAGAAGGTGGCCCAGGTCTCGCTTTCGAGATCTGGGCCATTTTTTGTGATGGGAAGCTGTGTGAAGCTGGTTTAGGCGCGAGCAAATGAAGCTACGGCACTCGCTTCGTCGTCCTTGACGTCGAACACAGTGTAGAGCTTGGTGATCTGCAGCAGGTCGTGGACCTTCTTCGTCAGGTTGAGCAGCTTGAGGTCTCCACCCTGATTACGCACAGTGGTGAAGGCGCTGACCAACTCGCCGATGCCCGAGCTGTCGATATAAGTTACGTCGCCCAGGTTGAGGAGGATCTGCTTGGAGCCCTTGCTGAGGAGATCTCTCACGGCGTCGCGCAGTTGTACGCTGCCTTCACCCAGAGTAATGCGGCCGCTGCAATCCATTATGGTGATCCCGTCCACCTGACGGGTCTTGATTTTCATGCTCACGAATACTCCTCCTTAAATTGCGGAACGGGCGGTTCCTAGATGTTTGATGAGGGTAAGTTCAGTGCCGGGCTGTAATTGTCGAAAGTGTACCTCATCCATGAACGAGCGAATGAGAAAGATACCTCTTCCTGAGCCTCGGAGCAAGTTTTCTGGTGCCAGGGGATCAGGCAGGGTTTCTGGATTGAGGCCTTTTCCCTGGTCAGCGATACGAATCACCAGGGAATCCGCGGTCTGTTCGAAGCTGGCGGTGATTTGCTTTTCCGGGTCGTAGGAATTGCCGTGGAGCACGGCGTTGACTGCGGCTTCGCGTACAGCCATAGCGACACGGTAGATCTCTTCTTCTTCCAGTCCGGCCTTGCGAGCCATTTCCTCGGCGGTCTGTTCCACGCGATTGACGCTGTCGAGCGAGGACTCAAGTGTGTAGGAAACCTGGCTAGGTTGTGATCCGCCCAATTGCCTGACCTCGTGTGACGCAAGTTTGCTTGGCCTGCAGCCTCATGTCAAGGCACATTCAGAGCTTAGCAGCCCGCCTAGATCAATTCGTACCCGGCAAAAAAGTAACCGATCTCGAACGCGGCCGTGTCTTCGGCGTCCGAGCCGTGGATCGCATTCTCTTCAATGGATGACGCAAACTGCTTACGAATGGTTCCATCCGCTGCGTCCGCCGGATTGGTAGCGCCCATCAGCTTACGCAGATCGGCGATCGCGTTGTCCTTTTCGAGCACCATGGCAATGATGGAGCCTGAGGACATAAAAGTCGTCAGTGAGTCGAAAAAAGGCCGTTTGGCGTGCACTGCGTAGAAGCCCTGGGCCTGTGATTTGGAAAGAAACATCTTCTTGATGGCGACGATTTTAAAGCCCGTTTTTTCAATCTCTGCCAAAATCCCTGCGGCGTAACCTTTGCGGATTGCGTCGGGCTTGATGATGCTGAACGTGCGTTGCATAGACTCCTTATTTCCCGATGACCTTAGCTAATGTTTCGCCGATCGCGGCGGGGGATTGCACTACGTGGATTCCAGCCGCGGTCAGAGCCTTCATCTTGTCCGCAGCCGTGCCCTGGCCGCCGGAGATAATGGCCCCGGCGTGCCCCATGCGTCTTCCAGGAGGTGCGGTCTGGCCGGCAATGAATCCGACTACGGGTTTCTTCACGTGCGCCTTGACGTAGGCGGCGGCCGCTTCTTCTGCGGTGCCCCCGATTTCGCCAATGAGGATGATGGACTCGGTCCCCGGGTCTTCGTTGAGCAGTTTGAGCGCATCGACGTGGGTGGTGCCGATGATGGGATCGCCGCCTATCCCGATCGCGGTGGATTGCCCGATGCCTCGCTGAGAGAGTTGATAGACCGCTTCATAGGTCAGCGTACCGGAGCGGGAGACGATGCCCACCGTACCCTGCTTGTGGATGCGGCCGGGCATGATGCCGATCTTGGCCTTGCCGGGCGAGATCACTCCCGGGCAGTTGGGGCCAATGAGCCGCGATTTGGACTTGCTCACGACGCTCCACACCTTGACCATGTCGTTGGTGGGGATCCCTTCGGTGATGCAAATAATCAGCGGCAGCCCGGCATCTTCCGCTTCCAGGATGGCATCGGCGGCAAACGGCGGCGGCACGAAGATCACGGTGGCATTGGCCCCGGTCTTCTCTACCGCCTGGGCCACGGTATCAAAGACAGGCCAGCCCTCATGCGTTGTGCCTCCCTTGCCTGGGGTGACTCCGCCTACTACTTTGGTTCCGTACTCTGCGCAGCCCTTGGCATGGAAGGTGCCTTCCTTGCCTGTAATACCCTGCACGATGAGCCGCGTATTTTCGTCCACTAACACCGACATAGATGGCTCCAGCTCACTTTCTCGAGGCTTTCTCTTTGGCTGCCGCGACCACTTTGGCGGCGGCGTCCTGCATGGTTTCTCCGATAATGAAGTTCAGCCCTGAGTTCTTCAGAATCTCGCGTCCCTGCTCGACGTTGGTGCCCTCCAGGCGAAGGACTACGGGAACCTGCACGTTGGTTTTTCTGGCCGCCTCGACCACCCCGTGTGCCAGGGTGTCGACACGCAGGATGCCGCCAAAGATGTTGATGAACACGGCTTGCACGTTCTGGTCAGAGAGCAGGATCTCAAAGGCGTGCTCGATCTGCTGCTGGTTGGCGCCGCCACCCACGTCGAGGAAATTCGCGGGTGAGCCGCCGGCGTACTGGATGATGTCCATGGTCGCCATGGCCAAACCCGCGCCGTTCACCATGCAGGCGATGTTGCCGTCGAGCTTGATGTAGTTCAGGGCGTACTTTGAGGCTTCCACTTCCAACGGATCTTCTTCGGCGGTGTCGCGAAGTTCCTTGAGCTCCTTGTGGCGGAACATCGCGTTGTCGTCGAAATTGATCTTGCAGTCGAGTGCCAGCAGACGGTCATCCGTGGTGGTAATGAAGGGATTGATTTCGAGCAGGGAAGCGTCTGTTTCCAGGAAGACTTTGTAGAGCCCGGTCATGAACTTGACCGCATCGTTGATCTGGGCCGGTTTCAGGCCCAGCGCGAAGGCGAGCTTACGAGCCTGGTAGGGCTGAAAGCCGACTGCGGGGTCGATGTAGGCCTTGACGATCGCGTCGGGATCTTTGGCGGCAACTTCTTCGATTTCCATGCCGCCGGCCTGGGAGGCCATGAAGACTAATTTGGCCGTAGCGCGGTCGAGCACGATGCCCAGATACAGTTCGCGGGCGATGGACGACATTTCCTCAATCAGGAGCCGCAGTACTTTTTGGCCCTGAGGACCTGTCTGGTGGGTCACTAACTGCATGCCGAGGATCTGGGTGGCGTATTCCTCTGCCTGGGCCAGGGTCTTGGCTACTTTTACGCCGCCACCCTTTCCCCGGCCGCCGGCATGAATTTGCGCCTTGACCACAACCCCTTTGGCGCCACCGGCAAAAAGCCGTTTGGCCACGTCCAGTGATTCTTCCAGTGTGTTCGCTACTTCTCCCTTGGGGACGGCTACGCCGTATCGCTCCAGGATGTCTTTTGCCTGATACTCGTGAATTTTCATTCGTTTAGTCTTGGGACAGAACTTCCATACTAATGGGGATTGGCTGAGAGGGCAAAACGGCTTCCGCGTGGGGTTTCGGGGAGTGCCCCCACTCGCTGCACCCAATGTGCGATAGGAGGAGAAACGGATGTCTGAATTGGCGGGGTTGATCAAGCATGTGGTCGAAGAACGGGGCACCCTTTCGCAGGAGCAGGGGTATTCGGCCGTCCTGGAGATGCTTGAGGGTGCGGCGACGGATGTTGAGATCGCCTCTCTTTTGACGGCAATCGCCAGCCGCGGCCCCACGGTTGAAGAGCTGTCTGGTTTTGTGCAGGCGATGCGCGCGATGAGCACCCACATCCCCTTGACCGAAGCGGAAAGAGAGCAGCTGGTCGATACCTGCGGTACGGGAAGCGATGGCCAGGGAACCTTCAATATCTCGACCGCTGCCGGGCTGGTGGCAGCCGCGGCAGGGGTCAAGGTAGCCAAGCATGGCAATCGGGGCGTTACCTCGAAGTGCGGTTCTGCTGATGTCCTGGAGGCATTGGGGGTCCCGGTAGTGCTGGAGCCGGAGAAGGCAGTGGAATGCCTGCGCCAGACAGGGTTCATGTTTCTGTATGCTCCGGCTTTGCATCCGGCCATGAAGCGGGTACAACCGATCCGCCGGGCGCTAGGCTTCCGCACCATCTTCAATCTGGCCGGCCCGCTGGCTAATCCTGCCGGAGCCCGGTCGCAGGTGGTCGGCGTCTTCGCTAGTCTGGAACTGGTGGCCCAAAGCTTGGCACGGCTTGGGGTGAGACATGCTTTTGTGGTCCACGGACGAGATGGCCTGGATGAACTGACCCTCAACGGTGTGAGCGAGGTAGTTGAGGTGCGGGAGCATACCGTGCGCAGCTTCACCCTGGAAGCAGGCCAGGTGGGTTTGCAGCAAGCCCCGCTCAGCGCGTTGGAGGGATGTGACGCGCGCGGGAACGCGGCGTTGATAGAACGACTTCTCGAGGGTCAAGCCGGGCCGAGGCGGGACGTTGTGCTGCTCAATGCGTCTGCTGCCCTGGTGATCGCCGGGCGTGCGGCAGACTTTGCGGCGGGTGTTCGCTGCGCGGCGGACGCGATCGACTCAGGCGCCGGTCTGCGGCTGCTGGCGCAGTTACGCAAATTTGGCTGACTTGAACCCCGGCTTGGCGAAGAAATGCTCGAGTGCCCCATCCTTCGCGTTTTTGGCGAAGCGTGGGATACCAATGCTCTACACCCCAAGCTCTTCCCCGCCCACTTTGCTTGTCCCACCCTTCGCAAAGAGCGCGAAGGATGGGGCACCCGAGCATTGGTCTCTGGGAGAGAGAAAAGACAGACCGGCGTTGCTGAAGGGAAGGAGTCTTTACATCCGCCGTGTGGTCAACTTTGAGAAAACCGCATACTGTTGATCAACGCCAAAAGGAGTTTGCACGATGGCTTTTTCACTACGACCGATTGCCGGCATGGTTTTGCTGGCTGCGGTAGCGATACCTAACTACGCGCAACAGATTGTGGTCAGCAAAGATAACCGGACCATCGCCGTGACCACCAGCGCGGACGCCAGCGCTGAGGCCGATACCGTAACAGTAGAGATCGGCTTCATTGAGTATGGGGCAGACCAGGATTCCGCCTATGCAGCGGGCTCGAAAACCTCAAACGCAATCGCCGCGGCGTTAAAGGCGGCGGGAATTCCGCAGGACGCGATTCAGAGCGAGTCGCAGAGCATCACCCCCGTCCAGCAGTACACCAACCAGGACTGGACCCCGGCCGAGAAGGCCGAGCGCAAGTTCCAGGTACAGCAGAGTTGGAGCGTGAAAACTGCAGCCGGGAATGGCGCCAAAGTTCTCGATGTAGCCATCAAGGCAGGAGCCAATCAAAGCGGCCAGATGACCTGGAGTGTGCAGGATGAAGACAGTCTGCAGGCCAGGGCTGCGAAGCTGGCACTGGATCGCGCCCGGCAGATCGCCCAGCAAATGGCTGGTGGGCTGAACGCCAGCCTTGGCCCCCTGGTGTACGCCAGCAATGAGGCGCCTTCACGAGGGCCGCAGCCGCTGATGATGAGGGCCGCGGGCGTGATGGCGGCTCCGCCGGCCGCGCAAAAGGTCGAGCCACTCAGCGTCAGGGCGCACAAGGTGACCGCTTCCGCGACCGTTTACGCCGTGTTCAGCATTCAATAGCATCGTATGCTGGACCTAAGGACGTTTTAACCATGGCGAGATACCAGTATCGTGACGTGAAACCTACCGCCGAAGCCGAGGAGCTGTACCGGCGCTGGCTGTGCCATCTGGACGAAGAATTCACCCGCCATAAGGAATCCCGGCTGAGGGGGGAAATCGTCCGCGACTCGCTGCACCAGATTTACCTTGGCCGTCCCCACGGAGGAAAACTTAACACCTCGCTGATTTCCGAGTTGCCGGGCAATGTCCTGCAGATGTCTTTGGACCCGGCCAACGTAACCCTTGAACCGGAGTACTACGGCGACGTTGATAAGGAAAGATATTGCGAGCGCAAGCCGTTGATCTACTTCTGGCAGATGTTCGACCGCTCGGCACTGGGACTGAACCACTGGCTGGGGTTTCGCTTTCGCAAAATGCTGGCCAAGCACATCTTCAAACACGTGGGCAAAAACGTGAAGATCTTCCACGGGGTTGAGTTCAGTTTCGGTTACAACCTCACCATCGAAGACGATTGCACCATTCATAAGTTCGTGATGCTGGATGACCGGGGAGAGCTCATCATCCGCAAAGGAACCTCGATTTCCGACTATGCTGCGGTTTACTCGCACTGGCATAGGGCAGCGGACTACTACGATATCGAGAACCGAACCACAGAAATAGGCGCCGGCACGCGTCTTACCTATCACTCGTCGGTGATGGCCGGGGTTAAGACCGGGGAAGACTCCATGCTGGGCGCAATGGGCGTGGCCACTCACGATATACCGGCGCACTCCATCTGGGGAGGGGTTCCGGCGCGCGAGATTAAAGCCAGAAAACCGGGCCTGGAAGTTGCCCAGGGCGAAGATAGCAAACGTACTTAGCCCGGGCGGCATGCTAACATCAGGCTTCCCATGGGAACTCCTCAGATCGTCCTGGGCATTTGCGAATTTGTGGTGTTGCTGTTCGCGCTCAGTCTTCACGAGTCGGCACACGGATGGATGGCCTCGCGACTGGGAGATCAAACGGCTCGCATGCTGGGCCGGATTACTCTCAATCCCCTCAAGCATATCGATCCGGTAGGCACCATCATGCTGCCCCTGGTTGCCATGGTCACGCGTATCCCGTTGATAGGCTGGGCCAAGCCAACGCCGGTGAACACGCGCAACTTCAAGAACCTGATACGCGACGATATCCTCACCACGCTGGCCGGTCCGGTGAGCAATGTCATCGGGTCGGTGGTTTCGTTGCTGGTGTTGATCGTCATCGCCAAGACGTCTGCCATCGGATTGCTCTGCGTGCACTCGGTCGCGATGGGCGGCATCAGCCGGCTCGACCCTCAGCTGCTGACGGTGAGCCCGGTGGCTTACCCGCTGTCTCTGATCTTCTTTATTGGTATGTTGCTGAACTTGTTTCTGGCCGCATTCAATTTGCTTCCCCTGCCGCCGCTGGACGGAAGCCATATCTTTCGCCATATGCTGCCGTACCGGTGGCAGCCGATTTACGACCGCTTGGGCATCCTGAGCCTTTTCATTATGCTGCTTTTTGGCGGTGGAGTAACGATGGCGATCGTGAACCCCGTACTGGGCTTCTTCCGTGTTTTGCTGCTCTCGATCTGAAGGTTTTCCGTACAATCGAGCCAGTGAGTCACCCCAATCGTACCCAATTGAAACGCGTGCTGAGCGGCATGCGCCCCACCGGCAAATTGCATCTCGGCAACTATATGGGCGCCCTTTATAACTGGGTGCGCCTGCAAGACGTCTACAACTGCTACTTCTTTATCGCCGACTGGCACGCCCTGACGACCGATTACGCAGACACGTCGAATCTGCGGCAAAACATCATGGATGTGGCGCTCGACTGGCTGGCGGCGGGCCTCGATCCGGAGCGTTGCGTGCTGTTTGTGCAGTCCCTGGTGCCGCAGCACGCAGAATTGCATTTGCTGCTGGGGATGAGTATGCCGCTGGGCTGGCTGGAGCGCGTACCAACCTACAAAGAGCAACAATTGCAGTTGGGAGATAAGGATCTGACCACGTACGGCTTCCTCGGGTACCCGCTGCTGATGGCCACCGATATCCTGATCTACCAGGCTGATTTTGTGCCCGTGGGGCAGGACCAGGTAGCCCACGTGGAGGTTGCCCGGGAGGTGGCCAGGCGCTTCAACCACTTGTATCCGGGCGAAGGGGGAACTGCGATTCTGCCAGAGCCGCAGGTATTATTGACTCCCTCGCCCAAGTTGCCCGGCACCGACGGGCGGAAGATGTCAAAAAGTTACGGGAATACCATTCTGTTGACGGATCCGCCGCCGGTGGTGCGGCAGAAGTTGAAGACCATGGTGACCGATCCGGCGCGGGTGCGGCGCAGCGACCCGGGTGATCCCGATGTATGCCCGGTGGGCGATCTGCATAAGGTGTTTTCCAGCCCGGAGACGCTGCTCAAGGTTTATGAAGGGTGCCGATCGGCCGGGATCGGCTGTATCGAGTGCAAGGGGTGGGCGGCGGACGCGATCGTGGCCGAATTAGAGCCTATCCAACAGCGGCGGCGGCAATATGAGGAGCAGCCTCACCTGGTCCACGACGTTGTGCATAGCGGTTCAGAACTGGCTCGGGCACGAGCTGAAGGAACCATGCAGCAGGTGAGGGAAGCGATGCACCTGCTGCAACCGGAGTCTGGAGAGCGCGCACTATGAATGAAGAAACGCGCGACAAAAAGCGGGAAGAAAGCGCATCGCCCTATAGCATCACGGTGGGGGCGGTGTACGACGGACCTCTTGACCTGCTGCTCGATCTGATCCGCAAGCAGGACATCGATATTTATGACATCCCCATCGGTCAGATAACCGCTCAATTTCTGGCCTACGTAGAAGGTCTGAAGCAGACCGAGGTGGATGCGGCGGCTGACTTCATATATGTGGCGTCGCTCTTGATCCACATTAAGAGCCGCATGCTTCTTCCCCGGACTTCGGCGGAGGGAGCAGAGGGCGAGCAGGAGGATCCGCGGCGGGAGCTGGTGGAGCGGCTGCTGGAGCACGAGCGCTTCAAGAATGCGGCCCAGATGCTGCTGCAGAAGCAGCAGATCGAGGCTGCTACGTGGACCAATCCGGCGATCCGCCAATTCATCCATGAGGAGGGAGCAGAGCAAGAGATCGCCGCAGACACGGTTGACCTGGTGCGCGTCTTCCGGGAAATCCTCGACCGGGCGCGGCAGAGACCGGTGCTCGATGTCGACGAGGAAGCGGTTACTGTTTCGCAGATGCTGGACTATGTGCGGCGCCGCCTCATCATGGAAGACAGGCCTGTGTCTTTGAGCAGCCTGCTGAAAAACACCCGTTCGGAGCGGGCGCTCATTTGTATGTTTCTTGCCCTGCTTGAGCTGGTGCGGCTGCAGGCGGTGCTGCTCAGGCAGGACAACAACTTCAGCGAGGTTTACATCAAGAAGCACCCATCCTTCGAAACCGTTGTGAACCAGGGGATCCAGGCTACCGACGACTGGCGCTAGTACTTGCGTCTGTGCCCTGGGGCATCCGGGTTCCGTTAGCGCCTGCCGGTCGAAATTCTCGGGATTTTAACAATCCGGGGTACCACAATTCATACTCGCAGCCGACCCACTTTGGTACCGTTGCCAAACCCTATAAAGTGCTGGAGTGTGCGCGCGTGAATGAAGGATCCTCTGCAGTTTTGAATCCCCCTGGCAACAAGTCTGTGCATGACAAATTGAACCGGAAACAGGGCAAAATCCCGATGATCATCTTCGGGATTGTGCTTGTTGGCGGTATCGGTTGGGCAGCGTCCCAGCTCCTTGGCGACCTGTTTGCGGTCCAGCACAGCGCCTCGGTGACGGCCTACGCCCTGCTCAGTATCGCGTTGCTGATCGCGCTGGGGTTTGAGTTCGTGAACGGATTTCACGACACCGCTAATGCGGTGGCTACCGTGATCTACACCCACTCTCTCGAACCTCATATTGCCGTGATGTGGTCCGGCATGTGGAACCTGATCGGGGTATTGCTGTCTTCCGGGGCGGTCGCCTTTGCCGTGGTCTCGCTGCTTCCAGTCGAGTTGATCCTCAAGGTAGGAACGGGCGCCGGATTCGCCATGGTCTTTGCCCTGCTGGTTTCGGCGATTCTCTGGAACCTGAGTACCTGGTGGTACGGACTGCCGGCGTCCAGCTCGCACACCCTCATCGGTTCGATCATCGGTGTGGGCGTCGCCAATCAATTAATGCAGGGCTCCAATGGTACCTCGGGCGTGGATTGGTCGCAGGTGGGCAACGTCTTCCGCTCCCTGCTTGTTTCCCCCATCGTTGGGTTCATCCTTTCCGCTGTCTTGTTACTTGTGCTCAAGTTCGCCATCAAGGATCCGCGCCTCTTTGAGGCGCCCAAGGGTGACGCACCGCCGCCGTTTTGGATTCGCGGCCTGCTGGTACTGACCTGCACCGGCGTGAGTTTCTTCCACGGCTCGAATGACGGTCAAAAGGGCATGGGACTCATCATGCTGATTCTGATCGGCACGGTGCCTACCGCGTATGCGCTCAATCACGCGGTTGGTTACTCCCAGGTTCAGGATTTCGCTGCCGTATCTGAACAGGCCGCCAAAGTAATGACCGCGCACGTTGACTCGAACGCCGTCATCGATGATCCGCGCGCGGATTTGACCGAATATCTCCAAACCAAGAAACAGACTCCGACCACGATTTTGGCGGAACGCCAGATGATCCTCGAGATCGAACATGAAGTGCTCCAGTACAAGACGCTGAAGGCTGTTCCGCCCAATCAGCAGTCGAACATCCGCAACGACATGTATATCTCGAGCGAGGCACTCCGCCTTTTCGCCAAGTCAAAGAAGCCGACCTTCACCCCGGAGGAAGCGGCGGTGATGGCGAACTACAAGAAGAAACTTGATCTCTCCACCAAGTTCATCCCACCGTGGGTCAAGGTGGCGGTGGCGATCGCTCTCGGCCTTGGCACCATGATTGGCTGGAAGCGCATCGTCGTCACCGTAGGCGAAAAGATCGGGAAAACCCACCTCACTTACGGTCAGGGTGCTTCGGCCGAAATTGTGGCGATGTTTACCATCTGGGCGGCGGATAGCTACGGGTTACCGGTCAGTACCACCCACGTCCTCTCCTCGGGCGTGGCCGGAACCATGATGGCCAATAGGAGCGGGCTGCAGTGGTCTACCATCCGCAATATCGCGGCGGCCTGGGTCTTCACCTTACCAGTGGCCGCTCTCATGGCTGCGGGGCTCTTCTGGGTCTTTGTGCAGTTTGCTCCCAAGGGGTAAGCTGGCCAATCAAAGACGAGCCAAAAGACAGGTGCTTCGATACTATGAATCGAGGCGCCTGTTCTTTTTGGGGCGCGGTTGATCCCCCAATGAGCCTGAAAGCCAAATTAGAAGCCGTTGTTTATGCAGCCGAGGAGCCGGTAACCCTGGCCCAGCTGGCTACGATTTTTGCAGCCGAAGTTTCGCCGGAATTGACTGAGGCTCCTGCCGAACCGGCGACCGACCAGATCGCGAAGGAGGGTCTGGCCCCTGAGGCTGTCGCTGAAGAGGCTCCCGCAGCGGAAGGGACGGTCCCCGGAGTCGAAGACACTTCGCTTAAGGCAGAAGGCAGTGAGGGCGACGAGAAGAAAATCGCACGTCAGCGCGACCGCCAGGTCCGGCAAGTCTTGCAGCAAGTGATGGACGAGCTCATCGGCCGAATACGCGAATAGCGAGCGCGGTATGGAGATCCGGGAGATCGCCGGTGGCTATCGCATGGCGACCAAGCCGGAATATCACGATGCGGTGCGTGGCTTTGTGAAGAGCCTGAAGCCGCCTATGAAGCTGTCGCTGCAGGCCCTGGAAACCCTTGCCGTGATTGCTTACAAGCAGCCGGTGACGGCGCCTGAGGTCAGCGAGATCCGGGGCGTCGATTCGGGAGGAGTGCTCGGCAGCCTGGTCAGCCGCAAGCTGATCACCACGGCGGGAAGAAAGCCGGTGATTGGACGGCCCATCCTATACAAAACCACCAAGGAATTTCTGCTTCGGTTTGGGCTGAAAGATGTGAACGATCTGCCCAGCATGGAAGAGTTCGAAAAGATGGCCGGCGAGCTGGCTGAGTCTGAAGCCGAAGGCGAAGCGCAGGATGCCGGCAATCTGGTCGTGGACGAAGCTGCCACTGATCCCCAACCCGGTGCCGAAGCCGAGCAGGACGCTCCAGAAGCTCAGCAAACCGATCAAGAACCCACAGCAGAGCAAACTGCACAAGAACCCACAGCAGAACAGATCGCGGAAGAAGCGCCGGCAGAGCCGCAGGCTGAGCACCAGGTATGACCATCCTCCCGGAGGGCGAGCGCAACGAGCAGCGTTTGCAGAAGATCGTGGCTGCTGCCGGGATCGCTTCGCGGCGCAAGGCGGAAGAACTGATCACTTCCGGCCGGGTGCAAGTGAATGGTCAGACTGTCACCGAGTTGGGCTCCAAGGCCGACCCGGAGCGGGATCATGTCCGCGTTGACGGCAAGCTGCTCAAGAAACCGCAGCAATTCCGCTACTTCATGCTCAACAAGCCCAAAGGGGTGGTCACCACGGTTTCCGATCCCGAAGGCCGGCCGACGGTGATGAAGTTTTTCGCCCGTGCCGGGGCTCGCGTTTTTCCCGTGGGCCGGTTGGATTACCAGAGCGAAGGCTTGCTGCTAATGACCAACGATGGCGAGCTGGCCAACGTGCTCACCAGCGCAGCGTCGCAAGTGGAAAAGACCTACCTGGTGAAAGTGAGTGGCAAGCCCACCGATGGCGAGCTGGAGCAGCTGCGCCGCGGGGTGATGATTGAGCGCGGACGGCGGGGTGAGCGCGAGGGACGGGTGATGACCCAGCCGGCGAAAATCAGCCTGGTTCGCGACACGGACAATCCCTGGTACGAGGTGGTATTGACCGAAGGCAAGAACCGCGAGATTCGCAAGATGTTCGAAGAGGTCGGGCATTTTGTCGAGAAGGTCAGGCGGGTTGGCTTCGGGCCGCTGGTGCTGGATGTGCCCCCGGGGGAAACGAGTGAGTTGAGCGAGGAGGAAGTAATCCAGCTTAAGAAGGGCGTCGCGGAGCAAGGCCGCGTCCTCGGAGCAGCCTCGGCGGCGCCCCAGGTCGGGGCCCGCGGCTTTGCCACGCCCCGTTCGCAAACGGATCAAAACCCGCTCATCCCCATCTAATAAGTAAACGGAGGATTTATGGAGACAGCAACATTTGGCGCAGGGTGCTTTTGGGGGGTCGAGGCTCGTTTTCAGCAGGAGCCGGGAGTAACCGAGACCGCCGTCGGCTACGAGGGCGGCAAGCTCGACAACCCAACCTACAAGGATGTGTGCACCGACCGCACCGGGCACGCGGAAGTGGTGGAGGTGAAGTTCGATCCCGCGAAGGTAAGCTATCAACGCTTGCTGGATTTGTTTTTTGAACTGCACGACCCCACTCAGCTCAACCGTCAGGGTCCGGATTGGGGAGCACAATATCGCAGCGTGGTATTTTTTCACTCGCCCGAGCAGGAGGCGGCGGCGAAAGCTACGATTGCCCGCTTAACTGAGCAAAAAGACTTTCAAGAAGCCGATCGTCACCCAGGTGGTTCCGGCGGAGAATTTCTGGCGCGCCGAGGAGTACCACCAGAAGTACCTGGAGAAGCGCGGCGCGGTCTCCTGCCATATCTGACAGCCGCACCGGCTCCCACTATGACGTCCTCATTGTGGGAGCCGGAGCCGCCGGCCTTTTCTGTGCCATCCACGCAGGCCGCGGGGGGCGGCGGGTTCTGCTGCTGGATCATGCCAACCGCCTCGGCAAAAAGATCCTGATCTCCGGTGGCGGCCGCTGTAACTTTACCAACCTGCATACTACGGCGGAAAACTTCCTCTCCGCCAATCCTCATTTTGCCAAGTCTGCGCTGGCCCGTTACACCCCGGCAGATTTTCTTGAGTTAGTCGAGAAGCATCAAATCCCCTGGCATGAGAAGACGCTGGGGCAACTCTTTTGCGACCGTACGGCGAGTGACATTGTGTCCATGCTGGAGCAGGAGTGCGCTGCTGCCGGGGTAACGATTCTCCTCAATGCCCGGGTGGCCAGGGTCGAGCACGGTTTCCATTTGCAGACGGACCGTGGGGAGTTCTTCGCGCCCTCTCTGGTGATCGCCAGTGGAGGTCTTTCCATCCCGAAGATGGGCGCTACGCCGTTTGGCTACCAGGTCGCGCAGCAGTTTGGCTTGAAGATTCAAACCTGCCGGCCGGCCCTGGTGCCGCTCACCTTTGCTTCTGACGACCTTAGGAACTACGCCGATCTGGCGGGGGTTTCGACTGAGGTCGTGGCTTCTGCAGGGAGTGGGAGGTTTCGGGAGAAACTTCTTTTTACTCATCGGGGCATCAGTGGCCCGGCGGTACTACAGGTTTCTTCCTACTGGCGGCCTGGGGAAAAGGTGGAGATTGATCTTGCGCCGGAACGGTCCTGGACTGGAACTGTTCGCGATCAACGTGATTTAGCCGCTGCCCGAGCTGCGCTGCGTGGTGTTCTGCCGCATCGCGTGGCCGACCGCTGGCTGGCGCTCGAGCCCCCGCCCGCCTGGACCAACGCGGGTCTCGATCAGGCGGAGCGCGCGCTGCACCACTGGACTGTCTATCCTTCCGGGACGGAAGGCTACGAAAAGGCAGAAGTCACGGCGGGTGGCGTGGACACGGGGGAGCTGAACGCGCGAACAATGGAATGCCTTAAGGTTCCAGGGCTTTACTTCATTGGAGAGGTGGTTGACGTGACCGGCCACCTGGGCGGTTTTAACTTTCAGTGGGCCTGGGCATCCGGCGCCGCGGCAGGGCGTGCGTTGGGGACTAAATAGCCTGCGCATAAGCGTACGTATCTTCTCGAAAACAGGTCCGGCTTTCACAGGCTCTTCGGTCCCTGAGGCCTGTTTTCCTTTGCCAGCCCCGGACTTCGGTCCGGGGGAGCGGGTTTTTGAACCCGCGTGAACGTTCTGATAGATAAATCCCGGGCTTTAGCCCTGGTGGTTGCTTTCTATTCGCAACAGCGACTTTTTCTGCAGCCTGGAATACCCCACCCATTCCAAATTGCTATACCGGCTCTATCAGCGTGCCATTTGTGCTACCGGGCGATAGGAGGCTTCGGGTATTTCTGCCAATGTCGATTGCCACACTCTCTCGCCCAGGCCGTAGAACTGGCAAAAGCTCATGATGAGTGGACGCCACTTGTCAGGATCAATTCGATTCTCGAATCCGTCCATCAGAATGCGTTCGTCGATGTGGGTGCGAACGATCCTCACTTCGAATGCGAGGGCTGTGCAGGCTTTATCCGGGCGGGTGCCGAATGGTCGTGTGGTCTCGAGCACTGCCTCGAGTTGTACCGGGCATTCAGCGATTCTTTGCGCGTTGACCAGGCCGGATGTGGCAGGGTTCAGGCCGGCAACCCTGAGCTTATCCCTTTCGTGGCGATAGCCCATCGAAAGTTTATGCGGAGGAACAGGATCTGATCCAGTGAGTCGCGCCAGCCGATTCACTGCGTTCGCCATCTCCACCGAAGGCAAGTTCAGAACGCATTCCTTCTCCCGCAACAGATTCTGCGCAGTATGGGACCTCGCACCCAGGCCCAACATACAATTCCAGCCCAGCCACCAGGCGGAAGACATCGGCGCAACGTTGCAGGTTCCGTCAAGATTCCTGGTGCTGATGAGAACAACCGGAGTGCCGAAATAGAGGATAGAGGGTTCGACGTTTCTATGCATGCAACCAGATTGAACCGGCATGGCCCAGCGAGCTATCCGCTTCTTGCCTTTGCATGCGAGATTGCTATGCAGCAGGCTCGGCGAACCAGAGGGTGACTGCCCACCAAAGCAGGATCAGCAGGTAGATAGAGATGCGAAAGAACGAGAAGAAAACGTAGTCGCGCATCTCACGCCCGGTGGTGAAATATCCGCCCCCGGCCAGCAGGGATGCCGAATAGATTCCGAGCCCAAGACTAATGGTGACCACGTGACTACGCCAGGGGACGCGCAAAGGCCGGAGCAGAAAGGCGAGCATGACTGCCCACTCCACCATCAGCACGGAGAGCAGGAAATGCATCAAGACCAGGAGTGAACGCAGCGAAGGATGGCCTGCTGGGGCCAGGCGGATCACCATGAGTACGCCGCTGGCAACGAGAAGCAAAGGCAGGGTAAAGCGGCGGATCCCACCCAGCGGGCGCAGCGCGATCCAGATTAGTTCGGCTAACACCGCGCACTGCAGGAGAACATCCATCAGGTCGAGGATGACTGTGGTGAACTGGCGCGCCGGATGGCCGGAAAGACGCAACGCTGCCTCAAGCCCCACCGAGCGCAAAAAATAGAAGAGGATGAGCACAGTGAACCAGGGAAATCGCGCCACGCGTTTGCGCAAAAACAGGATCGCGAGCAACACAAGATGGCCAAAGAGCCCAGCGGCCCAGATGAGATGATTGGTCATTGCCATGTCTGGCGGTAAAGTTGTTCGATCTCAGTTGCTGTTGCAAGACGCGGATTATTCGCAGGCGATCCTGAAGCAAGAGCCTGCGTTGCCATGGTGCCCAGCAGCGCAAAGTATTGCTCCTGCGGAACGCCCCATTCTTTAGGCGACGGAACCTGGAGTTCCTTGTTTCTGCGGTGTAACGCACCTACCAAATGATCAATCGCTGCTTCATCGCTGTCGTGCGCCTGGGCCACCCCCATGGTGCGGGCGCATGCCGCATAGCGATCCACAGCCGATTGCACTGAGAACGCGGTGACGGCGGGCAAGAGCATGGCATTCGAAAGTCCATGCGGAATGTGAAAGTGTGCACCCAGGGGCCGGCTCATTCCGTGCACCAGGGCGACACTGGCGTTGGAGAATGCTATCCCCGCCTGGGTTGCGGCCAGCATCATTGCTTCACGCGCCGGCAGATTGCCGGGTTCGCGGAAGCTGATAGGAAGCTCTCTCCAGATGGTCTTCATGGCAGAGAGCGCAAGCGCGTCGGTGAATGGGTTTGCCTTGCGACTGACAAATGCCTCGATGGCGTGCGTGAGTGAGTCGGTGCCGGTATCGGCCGTGAGCCTGGCCGGCATGGTCAGTGTTAGTTCATAGTCCACTACAGCGGCCGTGGGTTGAAGATGTTCGCCCGCCAGCAGCATTTTCTCCCCACTCTCGGAGTCGGTGATTACGGTGAACCGGGTGACTTCTGATCCCGTGCCGGCGGTGGTTGGGATCGCCACGTGCGTCGGACCAGGTAACGGAATCGGTTGGGGAACCCGATAGTCCCTGACCTTGCCCTGGTTGGCGGATAACATGCCGATGGCCTTGGCCGTGTCAATCGGACTACCGCCTCCCAGGCTCACCAGGCTGTCGTGTCCGCCGCGCCTGAAGATGCCGGCGCCTGCCTCGACAACGGTGGTGGTGGGGTCCGCCACAGTCTCGTGAAAGATTTCACAGCTTAGTCCGGCATCGCGTATTTGTGCGGCAAGTTTTGCGGCCAGTGCGCTCTTCATCAGAAAAGGATCGGTCACAATTAATGGCCGCCCGCAGCGGAGCCGTTGAAGCACGGCGGCTACCGATGAAAATGAGCCTCCTCCAATCTGCAAAATGGCCGGAATTCGGATCTCAACTGCCATGGGTATCTCCTGATAGGGTCTTCAGTATCCTACGAACCCGAGCAATCACCCAGTTGGTGTATTGATGCAATCGGTTTTGCCCTGCCTAATTACGGTAGTACCATGCCTTCACCGGCGAAACTCGCGCGCATAGGGACATTTCAGGCAGAAACGCGGGGCACCCACGTAACAGCTGAATCTTGTCATCTTTGTGCAAAAGGAAACGATGGCTTCTTTTCTAACCGAGTTGGGCGTCCGTCCCGTAGGCGCCGCCGGCCCGACTCCTTGTCCGGTCAAATTAACCAAGCTGGAAGGTCTGGATGTCAGTGCGCGATACCATTCGGATCGCAGCGGTGGGGACTTTTTTGATGGCCTGACGATTGGTTCCCGGCTGGTGTTCCTGTTGACCGATATTGCGGGTCCTCGGGACGAAGCCCATGCGATTGCGGCCGAGACCCAGGTTGCGTTCCGGCAAAGCGCCCTGGAGTTATTCAGCGCTGACGATGCGAATGAGTCGGATTCCGTCGCGACTCTTGCCCATGAGGTGAACCGATCGCTGATGGAGGCTGCCGGCGGGGTGCGATTTGCCCCAACCTTTCTGGGCTGCTTTAGTACGACGCTCGGCATTTTGACATATTGCAATGCGGGGCGTGTTGTCGCGGTCTTTCGTGATGCCAGGAGCGCGTGTGTTCTGGAGCGGGGCGGGGTTCCGTTTGGTCTTTTCACGCATGTGACGTATGAGCCGACGGTCCTGGCCTTCGAACCTCAGGATAAGCTGCTCCTGGTCACCAAGGGCGTCATTGAGAGCCGGCGAGGCGGCAGAGACTTCGGCGCCAAACGCGTAGAGCGGCTGTTGGAACATTGCCATGGAGAGACAGCCGCGCAGATATGCGATAAAGTGCTGCGTCAGGCTTATGACTTCGGCAATCACCCCTGGTCGCGCATTCAGGACTTTCTAAATTCGAGTAAGCCGCGCCGTCGTGAGGATCTGACCGCGGTAGCGCTGGTGCGCCGGTAGGCAGTAGCGGACGAGCATTTCGTGTGGGATGTGCCGCCGCTGGGGCTAAAGCCCAATCTCTTTTCAGTTCGTTTACGGCCCGACTAAAGTCGTGCCCTGATACAAAACAGGGCACCGCATCCAAGGCAGAGAGGACCGGATCGATCCAAATCTGCGGAGCTGGGGTTTTCGGGTGGCCACTGCTCTTATGTCGTGTATCAGGGCACAACTTTAGTCGGGCCACTGAGATCCGACAAGGGTCTGGGCTTTAGCCCCTGCGCTTTTTGCTTTGCCAGGTAAGTGTATCCGTAGGGATATTGCTCGGCAGTGTCGACGAGCCCTGCTTTGACGGGGTTCTGAACGATATATTCGCGATGCTGCGTAAAGCTTTGTCCATCATTGATCCGCACCTCGGAAAACCCACGTTGCCAGACCTCTCCTTGATATCCAAATTCCTTCTTTAGACGGTAGGAGAATCCCCCCTTGATAAGTTGCATGGCCTTCTCGATGGTCATGTCGGCGGGAAGCGTCATCAGCAAATGCAGATGATCTGGCATGATGACGAATTCATGAAGCCGAAATTTACCTGCCGCGACATTCAATCGCAACACATCGATGAGAAGCGTTGCATTCCGTTCGGATTGCAATAAGCGTTGCCCCATGCTGGTTTTCGTAGTTGCGAAAAACACCCGTGAACTGCCTAGAATCCCCTCCGGACGCTCATTTCGTGCGGGATGTGCCATGGCAGGGGCTAAAGCCCAATCTCTTTTCAGTTCGTTTACGGCCCGACTAAAGTCGTGCCCTGATACAAAACCAAACACAGCATCCGAACCAGCTTCTTTTTGTGAAACATCATACGCTCGTCAGTTCAGAGAGGGGATGGATCCAAATTTGCCTGAATGGACAAGTTTCCAAGCTCGTTTAACTTCAACTCTGTCACCCAATATGTCCGTTACGCACGGGGCCCCTGAGAGAGGTTTGCGGTGTGGGCAAGTTTTCTGGTAGTCACTGCTCTCATGCCTTGTATCAGGGCACGACTTTAGTCGGGCCGTAAACGAACCGAAAGAGATTGGGCTTTAGCCCCTGGGCTTTTTGCCTTGCCCGTGGAGAGATTCACTCGGCGAAGCGACGGAAGAAACTTGTTCGCTTCCATGCCGGGCGCTGATCCGCATTGGCAACACGCAGGACCAAGGCTCTAAGAATGGCATCGAACTGTGCCGCGGCTGCCAGGTCGACTGGTTGGGTGAGGTCATCCGCGGGGCCATGGTAGCGCTCGGCATACCACGCTTTAAAGGTCTTTTCTTCTGGTGTCCCAGGCACCCAGCCGAATTTGAATGCCAGCGCCGGTACACCCTTCTTGATGAAGCTGTACTGATCGCTGCGGATGAAACGGTTATGCTCGGGTTCCTTGTCAGCCTGTATCTGCACTCCCGCTCCTCCCGCAACAACACGGATATCGTCGCCCAGCGTGGACTCGTCCAGGCCCTGAACTTCAAGATACTTCAAAGGAAACAGCGGAAGATACATATCCATGTTGATGTCGGCGACGATGGGCCCGGGTACGGTAGGGTGCGCAGCAAAATACTGAGAGCCGAGCTCGCCTTTCTCTTCCCCGGTAACGGAGAGAAATAAAATCGAGCGCTTCGGCCGCGCACCTTTCATGGAACGAGCAATCTCAATCAGGGAAGCATCCCCAGAAGCATCGTCCATCGCGCCGTTGTAAATGCGGTCCCCTTTCACCGGTGCGCCAATCCCAAGGTGGTCGAGGTGGGCGCTGACCACCACGTACTCCTTTTTGAGCTGCGGATCAATGCCGGGAAGAAGGCCCACGACGTTCTCAGATCTTGCCTGCGAACGAATCAGACCCACGCGCGCGTGGACCGCCACCGCTAAGGGAAAATGGGGCAGAGGCTTATCCGCGTCAAGGGCCGCAAGAATTTCCTGAAAGGTGTGGCCGCTGCCGGCGAAGAGCATTTCAGCACTCGCAGGATTGAATCGAATGGTTAGCGGTAGCGGAGGCGGCACGCCTTGACCAGGATCGCTCAGTTCCATGTGGGGCTGGAAGCGCGACGCCGCGATGCGCGACCAGGGCACCTCGGCGCGTCTTGGGATTCTGAATGGTGATGGTGCCAATCACGCCTGCTTTCTCGAGCGCCTTCCGCCGCTCTTCCCCTGATTGATAATGTGCTTTTACCGGGCCTGGCATGTCGCTGGGGCCGCCGGTAACCAGGACTACGATTTTGCCCTTCAAGTCCTGGCCTGCCAGATCGTCATAATGAGATTCGGGCACCGTCAGGCCATAGCCGACAAACACTGCGGCGGCTTCCACATTTTCTGCGGCATGCGAACTTACGCCCAGTGTGGCATCGTCCCCCAGTTTGACCGGCTGCGTTTTTCCGTCGCGCAGCAGATCGAGAGAGCAGCGAGCTTCATCAATCCTCACCACCTGGAAATCCATCGGCTGGCGATAACCATCAACCCCGGCCGGCTCTAATCCCGCGGAACGAAATTGCTCGGCCATGTAATCGGCGGCTTTCTCAAAGCCCCGGCTGCCTGTGTCACGGCCCTCAAGGCTGTCGTCGGCAAGAAACTGTACATGGGACCACCAGGTTTTGCCGAGAGCGTTCCAGTCAGGCGTTTGCGCAAGGCCAACGCCGGAGGCAAGAGTCATCGCCAACAAGACTCTATTCGAAGGAGCGAGTTTCACCCAAATACCCTCCATGCTTCGCTTCTGCGAATGTACCTCAATGCAGGCAGAACAAAAAAAGGACGCTCCGTGAGGAGCGCCCTTTCCAGTTGCGCAGTGGGAACGCTGGCTATTTGAGGTCGAGATAAGGAAGGACAGGCGTGCCTTCCTGACGGACCGCATACAGCTGCCAGGGGTCGAGGCCGAGTGCTTTCAGAATAGTGGGCGCTACCTGGGCAGTTCCCACACCTGAGCGAACGGTCTTGGCTTGAAAAGATACATTGGAGACCAGCAGAACCACATTGGTGTCGTCATGGGCGAAACCGCCGTGCTCTGCCTGCTTGGCCTTGCTGCCAGAATAAGTAACGCCCACGTTCGGGGTGACAATGATATCCGGAGTGCGCGGGTCCTGGGTCGGGTCGTTGTAGTTGAGAGAGAGGGAAGGACCGTAGTAAATCTGGCCCAGCCCAATGCCCGTGCTGGTAGAGGGATTGTCTTCCAGAATCTTGACGCTGGCCTCGGTATCCGCAGAGCTCTTCAGCCAAACCAGCGAGACGTCATCTTCCGTTGGCCCAATGCCAGTCGGGTTATTGGTTGATTCAGAATTAGGTATGTAGCCCGCATTGGAGAGCAGGGTGACCGGCGAGGTGCCGTTGATCGTCTGACCGACATACCGGCTGGGATCGATCGGAGACTGGCCGTGCTTGGCAGTGATCACGATCAAGGTCGAATCGTACAGGCCCTTGGACTTCAGTTCCGCCACCCAGGAAGCGATGGAATCATCGACGAACTTGAATTCCCCCAGCAGCGCCGCGCTTGGTGTGCCGGCGGCGTCAAGATATCCACCCGTCACCCCGTTGCTCTTCTCAATCAGCTTTTGTCCAACGCTGACAGCCTGGAAGTTCATGCCGAAGACGGTCGGGACCTTGGTTGTTTTGTCGCCCAGGTGGTCTTTGCCTTCGATCTCGTTCAGGATTGCGTTCACTTTGAGCTGGTCGTAGCACTGGATGTTCTGAAAGCTGTTGGTCCAGGCGCTGGTGTCAGAAGTTGGATCAGGAACACTGGAACAGGAGATGCCGGTCGGTGTCTTCACACCGGGCAGACCGATCACAGTCGAGTTGATCTCAGGCCCGTAAAAGTCGTCCAGCGCTGCGGGACCAATCCCGGCCGCGACCGCTGAGTAAGCAGGGTGCTTATCGGACCATGCGGCATAGCCACCAGCCTGGTGGATGACGCTGAAGATGGTGTTGGCGCGGACGAATTGCCACGGATACACAGGAGCGCAGCCCTTGGCAGGGTCGCGAATAAGCTTCTTGGGATCGATGGAGGCGATGCCGCCGTCGGTGAGCTTAGCGCCGGGTGCGCCGCCATTCACTTTGGTCTGGTCGAGATCGATGCCTTCTTCATACTCACTGGTGGTCCCGGTTGGAGCCGCGCCGGGAGTGCAGGGGCCGGCGCCGAGGCCGTTGCCGGTCGTGATGGTCGGAGCATCAAGATTCCGGGCATAGGCGACGTCGTAGTAGATGCCAGTCAAGGCCGGGCTGCCACCGGTCACGATCGCAATCAAACCAGGGAAGGAATCGGAAGGTTTGGAAGTGCTGGCGGCTACGTAGTTCACGCCGGTCTTGCCCAGAGCAGCAAGAGCCGGGCAGTAGGGCTCGCCATTATTTACGGTGCTAATCCCCTTTGCGCAGTTCTCGAAGTCCACAGCGTGCATGCCGTCGACGCTGACCAGAAGTACATGCTTGATGGGGCCCTTGCCCCAGTCATTGTCTTGTGCGACTGCGAAAACGGGCGAGCACGCAGCCAACACGCTTAGTACAGCAATTGCATTCTTCATTACTACCTCCGGAGACAACTGTTATCGAACCCTTGAAGAGATTGCGTTTCGGAAAGGTGAAATTTCCATTAAAAGTCTTAGCGTGTTAAGACATACTTTACGGTCGCGAGTAATCGCTTTGGATTCCTGGCGAGACTACGCGAAAACAACAGAGCGGCCGCTTGTGCGGCTCCTCTGTGACTCTTTGTGCTGTGCGAACGGCTACTTTGCGAGTTGCCACCAGACTTCTGGCAAGACAGCGGTCCCTTCTGCTCTCACCGCGTCCAGCGCTGAAGGATTCAGACCCAACGCTTTCAGGATCGTCGGTGCTACCTGTGCGGTCGAGGTACCGTCGGAGACTGTCTGGGCCTTGAAGCCTGGATGCGACACCAGCAGCATGACATTGGTGTCGTCGTGCGCGAAGCCGCCGTGATCGGCGATCATCGTGGTGCTCCCGGAGTAGGTTACGCCTACGTTTGGGGTCACGATAATGTCTGGCGTCCGCGGATCCTGCCCTTTTTCCCAGCCGCCCACGTTGTAATTCAGCCACAGTGACGGTCCGTAGTAGATTTGCCCCAGACCAATAGCGGTTGCGTTCTGTTCCAGCAGCTCCGCAGCCGAGGGTACGCTCTCGCCTTTGTTCAGCCAAAGCACAGAAACATCGTCCTCGGTTGCGCCGATGCCAGTTGGGTTCAACGGTGACTCGGAGAAGGGAATGCGCGTGCCCAACAGGGTTGCCGGCGTATTAGTGCCGTCGGCCACGTATCGCGACGTGTCGATCGGCGATCCGCCGTGCTTGGCTGTGATGATGATCAGCGTATCGTCGTAAATGCCCTTGTCCTTAAGCTCGTTCACGATGTCGCCGATCGAGGTGTCCACGGATTGGATTTCTTCCAGCAAAAAGGTGGTGGGTAAGCCTGCCGCATTCTGGTACCCGCCCGTGCCCACACCCTTTTCGTTGACAGATTCGCCCGTGTAAACGGCCTGGAAGTTCATGCCCATGATTGCGGGCGTCTCCGCCGCGGCGCCGGAGTGGCTCTTGCCGGCAATCTCATTCAACAATGCATCCACACGAAGTGCGTCATAGCACTGGATGTCTTCGAAGCTGGCGTTCCACGAGGACGCGGTCGCATCGCGAACGGTTGCGCACGAAACTCCGAGTGAGGTCTTCACACCGGGTAGCGCCACCACGTTGGAGTCAACCTCGGGCGCCCAGTAGTCATTCAGACCTTTACCGCCGGGTCCAGCCACCATCGCATACGAGGGGTGCTTGTCGATCCACGCCGTGTATCCGCCGGCCGCATGAATTACGCCAAAGATGGTGTTGGTGCGCAGGAAGTTCCAGGGGTAGACGGGCGCGCAACCGGCCGCCGGATTGCGGGAAAGCTTTTTAGGGTCAATCGCGGCCGCAGTGCCATCCGCGCCGCCGTTGAGTTTGGTATCGTCCAGATCGATCCCCTGATCATTGTCGGTGGTTGTTCCGGTCGGGGCCGCGTTGGGTGTGCAGGGCGCCGCAGCCAAGCCGGTGCCCGTTGTTATTTGCGGCCCATCGAGCGTCCGGTCAAACGCCACATCGTAGTAAATGCCGGTCGATTTCGGCGTACCGCCGGTGACCAGGGCCATGAGTCCGGGTGCTGAGTCCGAAGGCTTTGAGGACGAGGTGGCTACGTAGTTGATCCCGGTGCCGGCCAATCTGGCAAGATTGGGACAATAGGGATTGCCGTCATTCGCTCCTGCAATCCCATGTGCGCAGTTATAAAAGTCCACTGCGTGCATGCCGTCAATGCTCAACAGCAGCACATGCTTGACTTTTTCCGAGCCCACCGCGCTCGTGTCGGCCGCTACGCCATACGTCAGGGCCGACAGCGTTAGCGTCAACGCAGTGCCTGCTGTTACCAGTTGCTTCACCTTCATCTCATACCTCCACGCGAGTACTAGCCGCGGAAGGATACGAAGGCGTGAACCGATTGTTAAAAAAAACTAAGGTTGCCTTAGAGCAGTCCAAAGATTGAACAAGTGCAGCGAAACGTGAGAAACGGTGATCTCCGAGTGGTTACTCAGGAGACCAGCGTAGCCATAGGTTTTGATTTCCCGGCACTGTTACCGAGCAGCCGGCCATTTCATTCTTTCGCGCCGCGCCGCCCACTCTGCGGTTGAGAACAGCCCCGGACCTATTTCGATGAGCCGCGGAATCATCTGGAAGACGGAAATCTGGTTCCACAATTTTCCTTCGCGGGTGCGAAAGCCCTTCTCGTTCAGATCACTGGCTATGCTGGAGAACGGGAAATCCTGAACCACCAGGTCCATCATCTGGGTGAGCACCATGCGCTCGCGGGGATCGAACTCCAGCCGCAGGCAGTCGTCGGAAATGCGCAGGCCATAGGGAATCTCCTCGTTAAAAGCGCCCTCACTCGGTGCTTCGTCCCCGGGGAGCTCCCGCCGCCACTCGATGGATACTAATTGCCACCCGGCCGCTATACGCTGCTGCATCATTGACTGGCTAAAGGGCCCTGAAACTACGTCTCTTATCCGTTCAAAGTGCGCCATGGGTCGATCTCCTTCGCGCGTTCGGCTTGGTTAATAAGCAATCGAAGCGCCAACACGCAAGCGATTGAATGCAGATTGCTTGGCGAGCCTTACGTTCAGGCGGAACGTTCGGAATCGAAAATTGGTGTTCGCCTTCGGACAGACGCCATTGCAGAAGAACTTTGAGATGTGTACGGTTTACGGTGCGATGGTATTTGCGGATCTTGATCTTTCCCGGCGATTGGAGCGGGCCGAAGGCCAGGCGTGCCTCCAATTTGCTGAATCCCGCGCCCGCCTCTTTCCCGAGAGCGGGGCGGCGTGGATAGAGTGCGCGGGCGCGTACGCCGTCTTTGACGGAGTGGATTCCCCGGTTACGCAGAGCTTCGGTCTGGGGCTTTTTGAGCAGTTGAGCCCCGCCTCACTGGACCGGATAGAACGGTTTTTTCTTGAACGCGGGTCGGTCGTTGTGCATGAGGTCAGCCCGCTCGCCGGCATCCCGACGATGGACTTACTCTGCGCTCGGGGCTATCGGCCAATTGAACTCAGCAGTGTGCTGCATCGGCCCGTTGAGCTTCCGGGTACGAGAGAGGACGGCGGTGTAACGGTTCGGGTGGCTTTTAAGCAGGAGGCGGCACGATGGGCGGACCTCAGCGCGCGGGGATGGTCCCATGGAAATCCCGAGTTGCTGGGCTTTCTGGAGCAGTTTGGCGCCCTTGCCTTTGCCCGGAAAGAGAGCGTGAATTTTATCGCCGAGTTGGATGGTAAGCCTGGAGCGACCGGCATGCTATGTCTGCATGATGGGGTCGCGCTGTTTGCCGGGGCGTCGACCGTCCCGCAGATGAGGCGGCGCGGACTTCAAGCCGCGCTGCTCGAAGCAAGGATGCGCTACGCGTATGAGCATGGCTATTCGCTCGCCATGATGGTGACGGAAGCGGGTAGCCAGTCGCAACGGAATGCCGAACGGAAGGGTTTTCGCATTGCGTATACGCGCACGAAGTGGCGCCTGTACCAGACTTGATTCTGTCGAAAATGCTGCAACCTCCACCCACGCGGACTTTCGACGCACAGCTTGCCTTGTGCCAGCCCCGGACTTTTAGTCCGGGAAGCGGGTTTTTAGGACCCGCTTGAATGCTCCGGTCAAAAATCAGGGCTGTTAGCCCTGGTGGGCGGGGCTCTTCCGCCTTAATTGGTTGGATCGATCATGCGGCCCATGAATAAAATGCTTTGTGAGCCATTGTCGCGAATGAAAAAGATAAATGGATGGTCCGCGCGGAAGACTGGCGGCGGCGGCCCCGCGCGCATGGCGAGCGCTCTCATCGTCACAGCCGTGGCTGCGGCCGCTTCGGTTCCTTCCTCATTTACGTCCACAAAAGCTTTGTGAATCACTGCTGAGATAGCGAAATCGCGCTTGCCTGTCATTCCTGAAAAGTCCGCATCGGAGGCAAACGCCTGCGGCATCCCCAGCGCACGCAGGGACGCGCTTAGCTCAAATTCTTGCGTGGACGTGAACCTGGGGATGGTCACGATAACTTTGGAAACGGGAGCTACCTGTTTAAGCCATTGCTGCATATTCGAAGCGGTCATTGAGTTTTCGAGCCCCGACAGGCCGCTGCGTTCTTTAGGCAGCAGGACTATCAGCGAAAGCTCGTTGCTCTTGTAGGGAATCTCCAGAACCTGAAAGGTTCCCCCATCGAAATAACCGAAGCTCCCTTCGCGGTGCATCAGCGGCGCGGTCGTCGACTTGGTCTGAGAGAGATAGAAGTCCTCATTCCGCGTCTGCGCCTTATCGAATTGGGTCTGCCAGTTACCCTTGAAGTAGATCGCATTGGTCAGCACCAGGCGTGTATCCGGTCTAAGCGAGCCGGGCGCGAGAAGGTCCTTGATTTTATCCTGTGTTTTCTGCTCGACCCATTGGTTGATGGTCGAGCGAGCCGCTTCCGACGCGCCTTTGAAGTCTACCTGCTGCAGTCCTGCGCCGTAATCGGTCTTAAGCAGGTTAAGAAATTTGTCAAGAAAGGTGTAGCCCTGCTGGGCCCAGAGAGCATTGGCCACATTGAGTTGGTAGTCAGAATGGGCGGCATTGAGGTCGCGCAGCAGCGCGCCCATCGCTGGGTCGAGCTGCGCTGGCGGAAGAGTGAAGTGCAAAGCCTTCGCCATTTCAGTTGCAGTGTTGCCGCGGGCCCCCGCATAAGTCATGGCGAGCGCGGTCGAAATGCTTTCGGGCGAGAAGAAGAGATTGCCCGCTTGACTACCCAGCTGGTGGTACAGGGCAACCGCAAAAGTATTGTTGCCTTCGACCACCGTTGCTCGATCAGCGTCGGTCACGGACTTTGTCTCCGCCCCGTTGGCGTTCAGCAGCAAGAGCAGACAGGGAATGATTAACGATAGCAGGAGTTTCATACAGATCTCCCCTCGGGAAGTGAAACCATTCCCTGCATTAATCATAGGTCACCCGACGACGATGAGTGACGCACGGCCCTGGAGCAGCACCCGTGATGAGGCTAGTGTCGGAATGATTTCGTGGGCAATGTGAAAGTGGTTTCTTTTTTTTCTTGACATGTACTAGTACACTAGTACACCATTGTTCTGCATGAAAACACCGGTTCCAGTCCGGCGCCCTTTTACCTTCCGTTTGGATATGCACAGTGGCGTCCCTCTTTACCGCCAACTTATCGATCAGGTTCAAGCCGCCGTTGCTACCGGAGCTTTGCTGGCTGGGGATCAGCTTCCGACTGTGCGCCAGGTAGCCGTCGATCTTGAAATAAACCCCAACACGGTGGTGCGCGCGTATCGCGAAATGGAAATTCGCGGGATCCTCGACACGCAGCAGGGTACGGGCACTTTTGTTTCCCAGCAAACTGTCGAACGGGATGCGGTCGAGCATTCCCGCGGCCTGGAGCAACTGGTGGACGAATTTGCCGCCCGGGCCGGCGCCGGGGGCTTCAATCTGGAAGAGATATTAATGGCCCTGCGCGACCGGCTGGCAGAAAGCAAACAGGGGAAGGGCCAGAAAACAAAAGGAGATAAACGATGAACAGCATTGGCAAAACCTTAGATGTGGATATAAGCGGACCGGGAATTGCAGCCTTCGTCGTGAGCCTCGCTTGCGGGATTGCGGGCACTAAGGTAATTCATTCGCAATTTCCGGTCATTGCCGGCCTGGCTATTGGCGTCTATCTCATGTTCTCGATCAAGGTTGTGCAGCAATGGCAGCGGGTTGCGATCCTGCGTTTTGGACGGTACCGTGGGCTGCGCGGCCCGGGGATCTTCCTCATTGTGCCCATCATGGACACTCTCAGCCGCTTTGTGGATCAGCGCGTTCGGGTAGCTACGGTTACGGCCGAATCCACTCTCACCCGCGACACGGTCCCGGTCAATGTGGACGCGATTGTGTTCTGGCTGGTCTGGAATGCGGAGAAATCCATTCTCGAGGTCGAGAACTTCAGCGAAGCGGTGAATATGAGTGCACAAACGGCTCTTCGCGAATCCATCGGCCGCCATGAACTGGCGCAAATGATCACCGAGCGGGAGAGCATGGGTCAGCAACTGCAACTGATTCTTGATGCCAAGACCAACCCCTGGGGCATCACCATTCAATCAGTGGAGATCCGCGACGTCCGCATACCGCAAGCCCTGGAAAACGCTATGTCCCAACAGGCCCAGGCGGAACGCGAGCGCCAGGCTCGCTTGATCCTTGGGGATGCTGAGACCCAGGTCGCTACCAAGTTTGCAGAAGCTGCCAGGACCTACGGCGATAATCCTGGCGCCCTGCATTTACGCGCGATGAACATGCTCTACGAAGCAATGAAAGAAAAGGGAGCCATGGTCATTGTCCCCTCAACCGCCGTCGAGACCATGGGGCTTGGCGGCACGCTGGCTACCTCGGTCATTGGCCGCGAACGGTAGCCCTTTACTCAGGAGCATTCCAATGAGAAACCTTCACCAGTACACAATCGTTTTGTTGCTCGTGGCCGGCTCGGTCGTAGCTCACGCACAGAGCTCTCTGCGTGGTAAGTGGCGCGGTATGGAGGGCAATGTTCCAAATGTCGAACTTACGGTCGAGCAGAATGCAGGCCGCGCCACGGGCAGCGCCGTCTTCTACCTGCTCAAGAAAGACCATGAGGATAGCGCTCCTCATGTGGAGGGCCAGGCTGCCGTTCCTATGGAGAATTTGAATTATCAACCGGAGATGCTGAGCTTTGATATGCACCGCCGGGACGGGTCGGTGGTGAGCTTCCGGGTGGAATTAACCGATGCAAACCACGCAAAGTTGTTCCGTACCAGTGACAATGACGGGCCAGCCCAGGGTTTCGACCTTGCCCGGGTTGAATAGCGAGCGAATCCCAGAATTTCGCGAATTCCTCCTTCGCGTGCCATAGACTTGTCGTCGGACCGTCGGAGGGAATTGCATGCGTTACTGCCTGAAAGCCATGTTGCCGCGCATCGCGGCTGGTTTGGGTTGCGCGGCGCTACTGGTGGGCACAGTCTATGCCCAGGTGCTCACCAGTAGTGACCTGTCTCGGCTACGATCGGTGGGCAGTGTGGCCCTCTCGCCTGATGGCCGCTACATAGCGTATGCCATCATGATGCGTGATCTCCCCGGCCGCCCTTATGACCAACTCTGGGTGATGGAGCTGAACACGGGGAAAAGCGTCCGCCTCGGTGGAGACAAAGCTGCCGGCGCCCCACTGTGGTCGAGCGACAGCAAGTGGATTGCGTTTCACGGCCAGGACGGAGACAAGCATGGTCTCCTGATTGCACATGCCGACGGCAGCAACACCGTCTTTCTGGCGCCCGTGTTAGGCACCAATTCTCCTCTGCCAGGTACCGGGAAAGCGTTTGCCTGGTCGCCGGATGGAAAGCAGATCGCCTTCGTCTCTTCCAAAGCAGGAGAGGGCGGTGCGCCGGCGAGTGGTGATCCTATGGTCATCACCCGCTATCTTTACAAGCCCACGGCGAGCGAAGGGTTTACGCATTTCAACGACAATCAACGCCTGCATCTTTTCGTTGTGGATATCGCTTCCAGGCAGGTCCGCCAACTTACCCAAGGCAACTACGACGAGCATTCCGTAGATTGGTCGCCGGATGGGAAGCAACTCCTTTTCGCCTCCAACCGCGACCCGAATCAGGATGAGTTTTTTCACTATGACCTTTTCACTTTGCAACTGGCTGACAATACAATCCATCGCCTGATTGCTTCTGAAGCCTGCGAATACAGCCCTGTCTGGTCGCCGGACGGAAAATCGATTGCCTATTTGGGGACACGTCGCGGTCTTACCGACCGCGAAACGACGATGGAAGACACACACGTGTGGGTGATGAACGCGGACGGCAGCAATCGCCGCGAAATCGGTGCGGTGATCGATAACCGACAGGGCGCACCCCATTGGGCTACGGATGGTAGCGCTGTCTATTTCACCGTGCAGGAACGCGGGAGCAATCATCTCGTGCGCCTGCCGCTGGCCGGCGGCCAGCCGGAATATGCCGTCAAAGACGACGGGAGTGTTGGAGACTGGTCTGCCGGCAGTAACAACGCCATTGCTTACGGCCTCACCACGCCGCGTGACGCCTACCAGCTTTATTTGAAGTCCAGCGCCGACGCTCCGCGCAAGCTCACCAATCTCAACCAGGAACTTCTGGGTAATAAGACCATCGCCGATGTGGAACCCTTTACCTTCGTCAGCAACGACAACCGGTTTGAGGTGGAAGCATTTTTGACCAAACCCATCGGCATGACCGCTACTTCCAAACATCCGCTCATCGTGGTGATTCATGGGGGACCGCACTCAGCCAATGGCTCATGGTTCAACTTCAAGAACCAGGTCTACTCCGCGCACGGTTACGCAGTGCTCAACGTGAATTACCGCGGCTCCACTGGTTACGGGCAGAAATTTGCGGACGCTGTTTTTGGCGACCAGGACGGGAATGAAGGCCAGGATGTCCTCTACGCTGTGAACGCAGCCGTCAGACGCTATTTGTGGATCGATCCCGAACGTATGGGAATCGAGGGAGTAAGCTACGGCGGGCAACTCACCGATTGGCTTATTACCCAAACCAACGAGTTCAAGGCGGCGATTCCCACGGCCGGGATTGCGAACCTGGTCAGTTATAACTACATGACCTACTACAACCAATACGAGGAGATGGAATTTGGACAATTCCTGCACCAGGGAAACCTTATGGATCTGGCGTGGGAACGTTCAGCACTGAAGCATATTGCCGGTGCGCATACGCCGACGCTGATCATTCATGGGGAGAACGATAACGATGTTCCCATTGCCGAAGCAGAGCAACTCTTCATTGCCCTTAAAGACGTGGGAGTGGAGACGGTTTTCCTGCGCTATCCACGTGAAGGGCACGGCCTCTCCGAAGTGAAGCATCAGATCGATGCGACGGATCGTTCGATTGCCTGGTACGAAAAGCATTTTCCAAAGCCGGGCGAGGAAGGCGTAACCAACGTTCAGCCTTAGCTGGAGAGATCTCTGTGTGGATGCTCCTTCTTGGAAATGTTGTTCTTACAGAGCCAAGCTGCCCGCTTTAAAGGACCCACGTGCGAGTTGTTACGCCGGTGAGACTCCTTCGAGCGTCAGATCATGGATGCGAATATCGCTGGCGGTACCCCCGCAATAGAAAACACTGGACAGCGAAGACGGATCGTCATCGAGTGACCAGGCGGATCGTCCCCAGCAGGCCCGATGGCACAGGCTTGACCTGGTCGAGATCCTGCATCTGAAAGCGGTCTCCGTATTTTGCGATCAGGGGCTGGTAATCATGAGGCGGTAAAGCTGCCCAGGCATTGATGGCGGTGTTGTAGACCTTGATCACAATATGGTTGTTTCCAGGTTTTAGAAAGCCTCCGACGGGCAGCCTGTAAGGCGGATGCCAGAGCGTTCCCACGCGACGGCCATTGATAGTTACAATTGCGGCGTCCCGCACCGGCGGATCGTACCAGGCTCTCATGCCGGGACCGGTGCGCTCAGTTGGTTGGGTCACTGGCGTGCCGCCGTCGACTTCAAGAAAAAGCGCGCCAACAGGCAACTTATCAAGGGTGAGATCTCGTTCGTAGACTGCCTCGCCGGAGTAGAACCTGGTAGCGGGGTCAATGATCCAATCGGCCAGAACAGGTTCGGAGATGGTTTTTCCCGTAGAGGTGAAGGTAACTTTCCAATCCGTGCTGAGATCGGCGAGCAGAAGATCTGGGGCTGCCGGAGCGGGGCGGGGCGAGCGGGTGTCACTGAAGACAAAGATCGCCGATTCGTAGGCAGCCAGGTTGAGAGGTATGGCGGCCGGACCGGGAAGAGGAACAGCGGTTCCGGTTTCAGCGTCCCAGCGCTGGCCGAATTTGTGAGCCGTTGCGAAGACGGCCTGCGTTGCGACTGGACGATTCGACGTATTGGCTACGAAATAGATGTCCGCACCCGGAAGCTTGCGGCGAATAAATCCGATCGCATCGTTGTTGCTTTGCAACTGAAAGTCGGGAGCCACCGACTTGTGTAGGGCCTCTGGCAGAGACGATTCATCGGCGACGTGCTGTGCACCGCCATCAACAGGGGGCGTGCCGCCAACACAGATCACCTTTCCTCCGCCTGCCAGGTAATGTTGAATATTAGCCAATGTTTCAGCGGGGATCCGGGTGGTGGGCGGAATCACCAGCACCGGGTAGTGGATCCCTAGTTTGTTGACGGCGTCAGCGTCAATATAGTCGATGTTGTAGCCTGCGGAGAGGATGGCGGACATGAGCGCGGGAGAAATCAAGCGCTCCATTTCCTCGGTGACACTCACCTTACCGGGCGAAAAGGCGGCCCATGCATCGTCGGTCGGCAAGAGCAGTGCTACCTGGTTGGCGGGTTCACCCTGGCGCAGAAGAAAGCTAGTGCGTTGGATGTAGCGCGCGACCTCGGGCATGACCGGATGCCACGGATTGTGGTCGTTGAAAACGGCTGCCGCATACAGGGACCAGCCGGGCTCACCCACCTGGGGAGGGGAATAGGGCCAGCCGTGACCGATGACCTGGTTGACGCCGATCAGAAAATGAAGATCCACCTCCGCCTTCATGTCCAGCGGTGTTGCGCGAAAGGCTGGTGAATGAAGCCAGGTGAAGGTCTCGGCGGATGTCACTTTGTTGCCCAGAAGGTGGTTTGCCGATGTGGCCCAGCGCAAAGTGGAGAATGCCCGCCATTGCGGACCTTCGCCCTCCGGCAGCGCCACCAACCGCTGGCTGAACAGACTCACTGCCGGCTCTCCGTAGGTTTGGGAGCGGAATTGGGTGTGATGAGCAATCGCCCAGGTATTGATTTGAGTGAGGTAATTCTCGTCGACCAGTTCGGTGAGTGTCTTCCCCCAGTCATGGCGGACGGATTCCGCTTCAGGGGTTCCACCGGCGACCAACTCTGGCAGATGGGGCAGTAAATCGTAACCGCGGCGCTTGCTGAATTCTGCGGGCAGGTCCGCTGTCCAATCCGCTCCATAGGCTTCCAGCGAATCGGAGAACACCGCATAGGGCGGCGTTGCACCGAACGCTTTTACCAGCGGCTCACCGACCGCATGCAGATGAGTGGCTACGGCCTGGTGGCTGAAAGGATCGAGGACCCAACCTTCGGCGCCCACGGCTGCTCGCTTTACCTGCTGGCCGGTATGGCCGGCGATGAAGACGAGCGCCGTGCGTGGGCCGGTGCCTGGAGGGAGATTCTTTTCTTGTTCCGGCTTCAGTTGTAATGACGGGGCCGCCTGCCAGTTGTTTGCCTCTCCACTGACCAGCGAAACGGAAAGTAATCTTTCTCCATCCTTCAATTGAAACGGCGGCAGGCTGGTAGCGTCCGGCGCAAGCGGAAGATCCAGAACGCGCAGGCGCCCGGCCGCTTCCGTCAGGGTCGTCGCCGGGCCTCCATAGGGCCATCCGCTGCCTAACGTTACGTCCAGGCGGAGACCAAGGGTGCGGGCTTGTTGAGCGGCATACGACACGTTCTCCAGCATCGGCGAACTCAAGAATGGTTCATTGACCAGGCCCTGGGCAGGATCGTCCACAACCTGGGGATAAACGAAGGCGAGCTCCGCGCCGCCGATGCCGTCTGCCTTCATTTGCTGAAGCTCGCGGAGAATCTCGGGCTTTTCAAGGGCCGCGCCGAACCACCACCACCGCATCATGGGCCTGGTATCATCCGGCGGATTTTCGAAATGGGTTTTGAGATTGGCGATCGACGTCTGCGCTGTCAAGGGAAGGGCCGGTAATATGCCCAACGGGAGCGCGGAGAAGAGGCAGAGTACACAAAGTAACTTGTTACCAGCCAAGATAGACCTCAATGGAAGGACTGCGGAATTCTAGTCGATGAATCTACCGGCTGCCACTACAATGAGAGATATGAGCACTTCGATCCATGACATTCCCGTACGCCGCATTACTGGCGAAGACACCAAACTTGGCGAGTACCACGGTAAGGTTCTCCTCGTCGTCAATGTTGCTTCTAAATGTGGACTAACCAAGCAGTACGAATCTCTGGAAAAGCTCTATCGCGATTATCGCGATCGCGGCCTGGTGGTCGCTGGTTTTCCTGCCAACGATTTCAGAGAGCAGGAGCCCGGTAGTAACGCCGAAATTGAAAGTTTCTGTACCAGCACCTTTGGAGTCGATTTTCCTCTGTTTGAAAAAATCACCGTGGTTGGGGAAGGAAAGCACCCGCTCTACAAGGAGTTGATCGCAGCTCAACCGAAGGCGATCAGCACATCGGAGCAGCCGTTTAGCGAGAGGTTAAAAGGCCACGGGATCGAGCCCAATGCGGAGCCGGAGATCCTTTGGAATTTCGAAAAGTTCATCATCGATCGCACGGGGAAAGTGACCGCCCGATTTGCGCCCAACACCACCCCCGATGATCCGGCCCTGGTGAGCGCCCTGGAAAAAGAACTAGCCAAAAACTAAGGCCAACGCCAGGCTTCCGGTCCAGCTAAAGAAGATGGAAATGGCCCGCGGACGAATATGAGTGGGTGGCCCAGGTCTCGCTTTGAGACCTGGGTTTCCCCTGGCAAATCGGTCCTAGCCGGAACACCCAGGCCAGCTTTGCTTCGAGAGAGCGAACCGCAGTGCGGTTTGCCTTTCCTATGCCTCTGCTCTGCTCCATACTCTCGACTGGCCGACACTCTTAAAGCGCATACGGCGCCAAACGGAGGCGATTGCCAGCCTCGCTATAATAAAAGAGGCGACCCAGGGCTGAGTCTAGCTCCTCGCCACTGTCTACATTGCCATGCTAAAGACTCTTCAGGAAGAAATGACGACCGCCCAGCATCCCCTGGTCAAGATCCTCGAACGTCGCATCGCCATCATCGACGGAGCCATGGGCACGACCATCCGCACCTACGGCATGAAGGAAGGGGACATCCGCGGCGAGCGCTTCAAGGACTCGACCAAGGACCTGCTCAACAATGGGGACCTGTTTTCGCTGACCCAGCCGGACATGATCTGTGACATCCACCGCCGGTTTTTGGAGGCCGGTGCGGACATCATCGAGACCAACACGTTCGGCGCGACCAGCATCACCCAGAGCGAGTTCTTCGTCGACGATCCGCGGGAGCACGGCGGTCGCAAGGATCCCGAGTTCTACCAGAAAGTCATCGACGATCCGTTCCTCAACCACCTGGCCTGGGAGATCAATGAGAAGTCAGCCCAACAGTGCCGTACATGGGCTGATCGGGTGGCAAACGAAACCTCGGGGCAACGGTTTGTGGCAGGCGCGATCGGGCCGTTGACCGTGTCTCTCTCCAACTCGCCGGATGCGGACGACGCAGGCTTTCGCGTAGTCACGTTCGATCAGGTAAAAGCGGCCTATAAACACCAGGCACGTGCCTTGATCGCGGGCGGTGTCGATCTGCTTCTGGTTGAAACAATTTTTGATTCGCTCAATGCCAAGGCCGCGCTGGTCGCCATCCGCGAGGTATTCGATGAGGATGGTCACCCACTGCCGGTGATGATCTCGGCGGCGGTCGGGCGTGGCGGTGAGACGTTGATCTCGGCCCAGACTACTGAAGCGTTCTGGAACGCGGTGAAGCATGTCAACCCGCTGTCAGTCGGCCTCAACTGCTCGCTCGGCCCCGATCTGATGTATCCGTTCCTGGAAGAGCTCTCGGAAAAGGCCGACGTGGCCATCTCGTGCTATCCCAATGCGGGCTTGCCCAATCCGCTGTCCGAAACCGGGTTTGATCTGGGACCGCAGGATATGGCCCGCTACCTGGGCGATTTCGCCAAGGGTGGGTTGATCAATATTGCCGGCGGCTGCTGCGGCAACACGCCTGAGCACATTGCGGCCATCGCCAAAGCCCTCAAGGACGCCCCGGCGCGAAAGTGGAACGGGAGTCGATCTTGAGTGTGGCGGAAGCAGTAGAGGCCAAGCCGCTTCGTCTGTCAGGTTCCCAGCCCTTCACCCAGCAGCCCGGGGTCTACATCATGATCGGGGAGCGGACCAATGTGGCCGGTTCGCCGCGGTTCGCCAAGCTGGTGAAGGAAGGCAAATACGAAGAAGCGGTCAGCATTGCCCGGCAGCAAGTAGAGAATGGGGCCAACATTCTCGACATCTGTATGGATGAGGGCATGATCGACGGCGTGGCGGCCATGACGCGCTACCTGCAGCTGCTGGCCAGCGAGCCTGAGGTTGCCAAGCTGCCCTTTATGGTGGACTCCTCCAAATGGGAGGTCATCGAGGCCGGGCTCAAGTGCCTTCAGGGTAAGGGGATTGTCAATTCGATCTCGCTGAAGGAAGGCGAAGAGAAGTTTCGCCAGAATGCAGCGACGGTGTTGAAGTACGGCGCGGCTGCGGTGGTGATGGCCTTCGACGAGCGAGGGCAGGCCGCAACGTACGAAGACAAGATCCGCATTTGCGAGCGGGCCTATCGGATTTTGGTCGACGAGGTTGGTTTTCCGCCCGAAGACATCATCTTTGACCCCAACATCCTCACCGTGGCCACTGGGATGGAGGAGCACAACAACTACGCGGTCGATTTCATCAACGCGACTCGCTGGATCAAGGCAAACTTGCCGCATGCGAAGGTGAGCGGCGGCGTTTCCAACATCTCCTTCAGCTTTCGCGGAAACAATAAAGTACGTGAGGCCATGCACTCGGCCTTTTTGTATCACGCCATCGAAGCGGGCATGGACATGGGCATCGTCAATGCCGGAATGCTCGAGGTGTATGAGGAGATTGAGCCTGAGCTGAAGGAGTTGGTCGAGGACGTGCTGCTCAACCGCCGTCCCGATGCGACCGAACGGCTGGTGGAGTACGGCGAAACCCTAAAGGGCGCCGGCGCCGTGGTGAGCGAGAAGAAAGCTGAGGAGTGGCGAAACGGCACCGTCGAGGAGCGTCTCTCGCATGCGCTGGTCAAGGGGATCGACACCTATATTGAACTCGATGCCGAGGAAGCACGGGTGAAACTCGGTCGGCCTCTGCTGGTGATTGAAGGCCCGTTAATGGCGGGCATGAGCGTGGTGGGCGATTTGTTTGGAGCGGGAAAGATGTTCCTGCCCCAGGTGGTCAAGTCTGCCCGGGTAATGAAGAAGGCTGTGGCTCATCTGACACCTTTTATGGAGGCAGAGAAGGTGTCGATGGCTGCAGCCGGCCAGACGGTCAAGGCGCAAGGCAAGATCATTCTGGCAACGGTCAAAGGCGACGTTCACGACATTGGCAAGAACATCGTTGGTGTGGTGCTTGCCTGCAACAACTACGAGGTCATCGACCTTGGGGTCATGGTCTCGAGCGAGAAGATCCTCGAACGCGCCAAACAAGAGAAGGCCGACCTCATAGGGCTGAGCGGGCTCATCACTCCGTCGCTGGACGAGATGGTGCACGTGGCCAGAGAAATGGAGCGTCAGGGTTTTAAGTTGCCGCTGCTGATCGGCGGGGCGACAACCAGCCGTGCCCACACCGCGGTCAAGATTGCGCCGCATTACAGTGAGCCGGTTGTGCATGTGCTTGATGCCAGCCGTGCGGTGCCGGTAACAACGAGTCTGCTCAGTGACGACGGCAAGCCGGCTTTCGTCATCCAGCATCGTTCCGACTATGAGGCCCTGCGCAAAGCTCACGCGGCGCCAAAGCAGAAAGTGGTATCGCTTGAGACCGCGCGCAAACGGCGCACTCCCATTGAATGGCGTGCCGAGGATCTGCCCCAACCCTCGTTCACGGGCGTGCGCGTGCTGGATGACTTTCCGCTCGCCACCCTGCGTGACTTCATTGACTGGTCGCCGTTCTTCCACACCTGGGGCTTGAAAGGTATTTACCCGCGTATTCTCGAACACCCTGAGCAGGGTGCGCAGGCGCGCCAGATTTTTGCAGAAGGGAATACGCTGCTCGATCGGATCATCGAGAAGAAACTGATTACCGCTCGAGGCGTGTACGGCTTGTTTCCCTCGAGCGCGGTTGGGGATGATGTCGAGTTGTACACCGACGGCACACGGACAAAGGTGCTGGAGCGGTTTCATTTCCTGCGTCAGCAAGCCAACCGCGAAGGCAGCGAGCCCTGCCGATCGCTCGCGGACTACATCGCGCCCAGGGAAACCGGGTTGCGCGAACACATTGGTGCATTTGCCGTCACCAGCGGCATCGGTCTGAAGGAACTGTGTGACCGGTTCCGGGCTGAGAACGACGACTACAACGCCATCATGGCGGAGGCCCTTGCCGATCGGCTGGCCGAAGCTTTCGCCGAATGCCTGCACAAGCGGGTGCGCGATGAGTGGGGTTACGGTTGTGAGGAAGGTCTGAGCAAGGCAGATCTCATTGCGGAGAAGTATCGCGGCATTCGCCCAGCGGCGGGGTACCCTGCGTGTCCAGATCACACGGAGAAGGGAACACTTTGGCGTTTGCTCGATGTACAGGCCAAGACCGGCATGCTGATTACCGAGTCGTTTGCGATGTGGCCCGGTTCCAGCGTGAGTGGACTCTATTTTGCCCATCCCGAATCGCGCTATTTCAGCCTGGGCAAGATCGACCGTGATCAGGTCGTCGACTACGCCGCACGAAAAGGGATGACCGTCGCAGAAGTCGAACGGTGGCTAGGTCAAAACCTGAACTACGATCCATCAGGGTCGCCTGTTTAGGCTTGTGTTGTCACAAGTACGTTCATCGCGGATGAACCGAAGGTGGGGCGGTTATCGGATCGAAGATGGCTCCTACGGTGGCGTTGTTGGTCATGGTGATGGTGCAAGCCTTGGGGTTGTTTTGAAGGACCTGGCAGTTGTCAGACCAACCATCGAAAACCGAGCCCATCACCGAAGTTGCGGTGAGGTAAACCACTGTCCCGACCGGGAAGTTGCCAATGCACGCTGGGGCAGATCTGGATGCGCAGGTAATTATGACCGTCCCCGTGATGACTCCGCCGGAGATGCCGGTTCCTGCGGTAACGGTGCCTGTTCCGTTTCCGACCTCATAAACCGTAAGCGTGGGCAGGCTCGGCGGGCCGCCTGGGCTTGCCTCCGAAAACGCCGCACTGGCCGGAACTACGGAGCCATCGGAGGCCGTAGCAAGAGCCGTGATGGTTGCCGACCCGGGCGCGATGGTTGCGCCAATGCCAGTCACGAGCCCTGAGGAGTTGACCTGGCCTACCTGAACATCGCTGGATTGCCAGGCGACCTGGTTGGTGAGATCCAGAGTCAAGGGCGCAGCACTGTAAGTGCCGATGGCAATGAATTGTGCCGTCTCGCCCGACACAGTCACTGTCTGGCTGGGAGGAATCACACTCAAGGAAGTCAGTATGCGCCCGGACGGCGCTGTGTTCACAGTAACGGCCGCGTTGCCGGAAATGACGCTACCATCGGAGGCCGTAGCAAGCGCCGTGACGGTCGTCTGCCCGACACCCACCCCCGCGACGAGCCCCGAGGAGTTCACATTCGCTACCTGAACGTTACTCGACGACCACGTGGCCGTGGCGCTCAGATCCTGGGTGAAGGGAGCAGCAGTGTAAGTGCCGATCGCGATCAGCTGCGTGGTTTGGCCAGTCGCGGTAATGGTCTGACTACCGGGAGTGACTGTGAGCGCAGTGAGTACCCGGCCCCCTGTGCCGGCGGTGACAGTGATGTTCGACGTGCCTGTAACGATCCCAAAAGCGCCCTGCATTTTCGCTGTAATGGCGGTTGTTCCGACCGATACACCGGTCGCTAGTCCCCCCGAACTGATGGTGGCCACCGCGGGACTCGACGATTGCCACGTCGCCTGCGTGGTCACGTCTGTTGTCGTACTAGCGTGACCCGACTTGGTGAACCCGGCTAGCGCCTGAAATTGTGACGTTTGCCCTACGGCTACCGTTACCGCCCCCGTCGGCGGCAGCACCTGGAGTGAGGTGAGGGAGTTGGAAAGACATCCCGCCAGCAAAGATAGGAACGAAAGCATCGCAGGGCTCAAGCCGCGAGGTGGGCAGCGACGAAGCTTATCGTGAACCCGGTCTAACAATGATCGCCACGCCTTCTGCCTCGCCCCTAGCACCTCTGCGAAACATAAACGTTATCGGCGAGACCAAACCTTGCGTGACAAGTTGTTTGATTCCCGAACAACCACCATCGTTCAGCGCAAGACGTTCACCATCCGTTTTTGCCTTGGCTCGAGCCAGTCAAGGCATAGCCAGTGGAAGCCTGGGCGTGCCCGATCGCGATCAACTGGGTCCAGCGTTCTAGCTTGTGATGGTTGGTGGCGTGGAACATGTAGGCGACAGCGAGGTTGAGTCCTACCCCTCCGCCGTAACGGTACACAGATCCCCATCCGTAACCGTAGGATTCGAAGTGTTTTTCGAAGGGATCAAGTGTTCGCCCGCGGGCAGCCAGAGCGCCGGTGCAGGGCGCCTTTGCGCAGCGAGCCATTCCGCCTCCATCGTCATGAGACTGGATCGCCAGTAAAGCAATGGTTTGCGATAACACGTTGACGCTCTGTAACTTGAGGTTGCTCCGGTCAAAGAAGTCGTGGTACGTCGTCGGTTCAGGCGCTTGCAGGTAGGACTGAAAATGCTCCTGAGCCGTGGCGGCCAAAGGCAGGGCGATCAAAAACATCAAGATGCAATTCCGCAATTTCATGGGCCCGCTCTCTCTCTCTTGTCGTACAACTTCTGCGGTAGCTTGTAACACTTATTGGTAGCTTGCGGTTTGCCGCGGAGTATGGCAAGAAATCAAGCGGTTTCGTGCCTTACGTCAGGGCAGAAAAACCGCCGACGGTCGCGTTTTAGGGTGTGCCGATGGTAACGGGAACGTCCGGCCACGGGCACCCTCGACCGGACGCCCCCCCGGAAAATTTGCGACCGAGTACACTGGATTTCATCTCAGAGTGTGTCGGTGATTAAGCGTTTTCGAGCGAGCACCCCGAGGGTGCTGTGTAGCCCGGGTTCGAGGCCACTCTTCTAGTGGGCTCACCCCTTCCATTTCTGGCGCGAATTTTCAGAGCCTTTCGCTATCGTGACTTCCGCCTGATGTGGTTTGGGGCATGCGCCTCCACGATCGGCACCTTCGTCCAACAGTTTGCCCAGAGCTGGTTGGTTTACGATCTGACCAAAGACCCCTTCTATCTGGGTCTTGATCTCTTCCTGGGCCAACTTCCCATCATCCTGTTCTCGTTGTTTGGCGGAGTTTTCGCCGATCGTCTGGACAGGCGAAAAATGCTGCTCACCTCGCAGTACATACAGATGGCATGCGCCTTCCTGCTCGCCCTTCTGTTCTATACCCACGTGGTCCACGTGTGGCACATCCTGGCGCTCTCGTTTGTGGTGGGTCTGGGCCAGTCGTTTGGCGGCCCGGCTTATTCCGCGCTGCTGCCCACCTTGGTCGGTCCCGAGGACTTGGCCAATGCGATTGCCATGAACTCGATCCAGTTCAACCTGGCGCGCATCCTGGGCCCGACCCTTGGAGGCTTCACTTACACCCTCCTGGGCGCCACCTGGTGTTTCACGGTCAATGGTGTTTCGTACCTCGCAGTGATCGCTACGCTGTTCATGATTCGGGTCAAATTCGTGCCTACGAAATCCCGCGAGCCGGTTCTTACCAGCATGGCAGAGGGTATACGGTTCATACGATGCCGCGATGGGATGAGCGCTTTAGTCGTTCTGGCGTTCTGCACCACATTATTCGGGTTCTCCCTCACCGCATTCCTGCCCGTCTTCGTACAGACCGTCTTTCACAAGGGCCCGGAAACCTACACCCTGTTGCTGGTTTTTTCTGGAGCGGGATCAATTTGTGGCGCCCTCATCGTGGCTGCCATGGAAAAGTTGAAGGGACGGACGCGCCTTACGGTCCTGATTCTGGCTTTTCTGGGGTTTGTGATCGCGGGCTTTGCTCTTTCCAAGTGGCTTCCGCTTTCCTGCCTGCTGATTTTCCTTCAAGGGGTGGCGATCATGGCCTCGGCCTCTCTCATGCTGGCCCTGGTTCAGCTCATTGCTACGGATGCCATGCGCGGACGAGTGATGAGCGTGTACAACCTGGCCTTTCGTGCCGGCATCCCCCTGGGCAGCCTGGTGCTGGGAAAATTGATACCCATGTTCGGCGTGTCTACTGCCCTATCGGGCGCCGGATTTTTGCTGGTGGGCGTATCAGCTTATTTTCTGCTGGCTAAAGGCAGTATCAACGCGACCGGCTGAGAAGAGGATTTCAGCTGTATCGTAGCCAGCGCAACATCTCCGGCAGCGTCGGCCGTTTGCCATACATCAGGATGCCTACACGATAGATGCGCGAGGCGAGCCACGCCATCCCATAGATTGACAGCACCATCAGCACCAGGGAGAGAGCGAGTTGCCATGCTGGAACCGGCATGGCTGCCATACGCAGCGTCATTACAATAGGTGTGCAGGGCGGAAAGAGCGACAACAATACCACCGGCAGCGCAGCCGGATTGCTCAGGATGTAGACAATCAGCACGATTCCGATTACCTGCGGCAATACAATCAGCATGCTGAATTGCTGGACCTCAGATTCCTGGCTGACGGTGGCGCCCAGGCCTGCGCTTAGTGAGCTGTAGAAGAAGAATCCCAGCAGGAAGTAAAGCACAAAAAATATCAGCCGCAGCGGCGTCAAGCCATAGGTGGCCAGCCCTCCAAGTCCCATGTTCATCCACAGAGACGATGAACTCATCAGCAGGATAAAGAAGATCCAGACCGCCATCTGCGTCAGACCCACGGCCCCCACACCCAACAGCTTACCCAGCATCAGCGACTCTGGCCGGGCGGAAGCCAGCAGCACTTCGAATACGCGCGACGTTTTCTCCCCAACTACGGATTGGGCAACATTCACACCGTAAAATACGACTGCGAAGTAGAGCATGAAGGCCATCAGATACGCGCTCCAGAAGCCCTTGCTCGCATCTGCTCTCACCGCTCTGCCGTTGGTTACCTGCAATGTCTTCAGGTCGACATCCGTGAGCAGCGCTTTTATTTCTTCGCTGGTTGCGCCGCGCTTCATCAACTCTTCCCGAACCAGCGCGTGGCCGATCGAGTCCTGCATCCGGTCTTTGCCGACAAAATCCGCCGAGCCGCGCGAGGTGTAGGCCGCCTCGAGTTGCCGGGTGCCTGGCCTTACCTCCAGCCACAGGTAGCCATCCAGGCGTTTGTTGTCCACGTCGGCGTTCAAGGTTGCAAGTTCCGGCTCTGCGATCGGAGCGCGCACGTCCACGCTGACTTGAGCGTCCTTTCCTGCCGCCAGCAGCTCGGCCCGCTCGTTTTCCGCTAACACAGCGTCATTCGAAGCCACAACGATATGCTTCGGACCACCGGTGAGCTTGCCGGAGAGTGCGCCGATGCCGAAGATGAACGCAAACGCTAACGGAATAAGCACGGTGCTGATGCGGAAGGCTCTACTGCGTATCCGCTCCACGTATTCGCGCCGGGCTACCAGCAATGCCTCATGCATCGACTTTCTCTCCTACCGTCTGGATGAAAATTTCTTCCAGCGAGGGCTCGACCAGCTCGAAGCGATAAATCTTCGCCTGCTGTTCGGCAGCGCGCAGCAGTGCTTGTGCGTCGGCTTGGTCTTTGAGCGTGATCTCCACATGGCCTGGATATTGCCTGTACCCGGCGATTGCTTCGTGGCTGAGAAAAGCGTCTTCGCCCTCGAAATCGATCACCACGCGGTTGCGCTCGTAGCGGGATTTCACCTCCCGCATCCTGCCCCCCAGCACCGCCTCACCTCGATGAATCAGGCAAATTTCGTCGCACAATTTTTCCGCCTGATCCATGCGATGAGTGGAGAAAAGGATGGCCCGTCCGGATTTTTTTAAATCGACGAGGGTGTCCTGCAGCAGGCTTGCATTCACCGGATCAAGCCCTGCGAACGGCTCGTCCATGATGATCAGTTCGGGCTCGTGCAGCAGGGTCACGATGAACTGGATTTTCTGCTGCATCCCTTTGGAGAGCTCCTCAGTCTTGTTCTGCGCAGCATCGAGGATCATCAACCGCTCGCACCATGCGCGTGAGCGCTGGGCGGCCACCTCTGCGGTTAGACCGTGGAGCTGGCCCATAAAGATGAGCTGATCCATGACCTTCATTTTTCGATAGAGTCCGCGCTCTTCCGGGAGATAACCGACCTTCTTGAGGCTCTCCCGTGCAAACGGCCGGCCGAACAGGCTAACGGTGCCGGAATCCGGTATGGTGATTCCGACCATCATGCGAATGCTCGATGTTTTGCCCGCGCCGTTGGGGCCCAGCAGGCCGAACATTGTCCCTGGCGCAATCCGCAGATTCAGATCACGCACGGCAAGCTTCTGCTCGTAAGCTTTTGACACGTGATCGAACTCGACGATTGGCACCATTCAAAAACCCAATATCCGCGGAAATCTTCGAGACATAAATTTCCGGTCGTGAGCGCAAGGGGATGACACATCGACCGCTTTAGGTCCAGCGTAACAAAGCGGCGGCGCGAGAAGCTAACCCCGGGACCTTCGCGGGTTCAATTTAGGGCTCTAGCAGCCGCGGAAAAAGTCTGGTTGTTGAAGGATACAGGCTTTAAAGCCCGAGAAAATGGTTGGTGGAAGCCCCGGACTTTTAGTCCGGGGGAGCGTGCTTTTAAGCCTGCGGAAACCCCGGCATATGAATTGAGGGCTTTAGCCCTGGTGGCTGCTCCCAAGCGGTTTGCGAGTTTTTCCGCAACCTGTTTAGCCTTGGTGGCGGGCATTCAAGGCACGGTAACGACGATCTTGCCCACTTGCGCGTTGGACTCGAGGTATCGATAGGCTTCGATAATTTGTGCGAAAGGAAAGGTCTTCGCGATCTTCGGATGGAACTGTCGCTCCTGCAGACGGTCATAAACATATTTCTTCGCGGCCGGAAGCTTATCAGGGGAAGTCGTAATTTCCATCAGCGAATATCCCTTAACGGTCAGCCAGTTAACTATCGCGGGCCCTACCGGGAATAGCGTCGGCTTCCCGGAAAGAAGGCCATACTCGAAAATAGTTCCACCGCGTGCCGCTGCTCCGGCGAGGATCTCGAGGTATGGGCCCGCGACAGGGTCGAAAATAATCCTTGCCCCCTTTCCTGTGGTGATTTCTTTCACCCGGCTGACTAGATCTTCTTCTTCGGTGGCAATGACGTGGGTTGCACCGTGATCAAGCAGTTCCTGCCTCTTGCCGGTGGTTCGCGTGGTCGCGATCGAAATGGCCCCTTCGGCTTTTGCAATTTCAAGTGCGGCCAGCCCCACGCTGCTGGATGCCGCCGTGATGAGCACAAAGTCCTCTTTGGTCAGATGACCGAAATGAATAAGCGCGCCATAGGCAGTCAAGTATTGCATCCAGATCGCTGCCCCTTCGATCGGTGAAAGGTTGGGCGGATATTCTCCCAGCGCCGACACGGGAACAACTGCTTGTTCGCCTACCGTGCCATAGTGAGTCAAGGAAAATGCAGGTATGGTTGAGACCTGTTTACCAAGCCAACTCTTGTCGACATCCGGGCCTACAGCGTCAACGACTCCCGCAGCTTCGTAACCGAGACGCGATGGAAGTTTCGGCACTTCCACGTATTGATTATGAAAAAACATCGATTCCGCCCGGTTCAAACCAATGGCTTGAACCCGCAGCCGTACTTCACCATTGCTCGGCTGCTGCTGTGGAGCTTCTTCTATCTTGAGCACCTCGGGTCCACCATACTCATGAAAACGCACAATTTTAGCCATTCGGAACCTCCCGCTAGCTTAGATGGACGATGCTCGCAGGAAGATTCGATGGTGTTTCACCATTGCCCTCTCTCCGTTGCTTTGTCCTGGTACTGCTAATCCTGGAAAGCACGCCTTCGAGCAGGGGAGTTACCCGGGCTAGCTGCCGTGTCCGGATCAGCAGATCCCAGGCAGGCTCAAATTTCTTCCAGCCTGAGGCGTAAGAGAAGTGTTTCGCCTGATGCTTCCACGTGCCGTGATGCAGTGAGGCGCGCGCAATCGAGGCCCATCGATAAAACTCACGATAGGCCCAGTCGTATCCTGCCTTGAGCACTTCAGGCCTGAGCAGCGCCGGCCGGTAAACGACATGCCTGGTGTCGTAGAGATTCCAATCGCGGGTGAGCATACGTCCCTGGCGAATTAGGTGAGCGTGCAGTCTCGTTCCGGGGTAAGGCGTTTGGATATGAAATGTTGCCGTGGTAATGCCGTGTTCCATCGCCCAGTCAACCATTCGCTTAAACACGTCCTCCCCATCATCATCCATGCCGAAAACGAAACTGCCGTTGATCATAATGCCCAGCGAGTGCAGGCGATCGGCGACCGCCTTATAGTCCCGGCCAAGATTTTGCCGTTTGTTGCTCCGCTTCAGGTTTCCCGGCGTCAAGGTCTCAAACCCGACAAAGAGGCTGCGCAGGCCGGCCTCGGCGGCCCGCTCGATCAGGTCACCGCGCAAAATGGAATCGACGGTGGCAGCGCCCTGGAATAACCGCCTCATCCCCGTCATGCCGGTGAAGAGCTCTTCGGCAAAACGGCGGTCGCCGAGCAGATGATCGTCCAGAAAGTAGAGATGGCGGCCGGGCAGCCGCTCAATCTCGGCGAGGGCATCCTCCACTCTCTGCGTATAGAATCCGCGCCCACCCTGAAAGAACGCGTCCTTATAGCAGAAGTCGCAATGCTGAGGACAGCCGCGCGTGACCACGATGGAGTTGGGTACCAAATAAGATTTGCGGCGAATCAGATCGCGACGCACTGGCGGAACCCGCTCCAGGGTGCGCCCTGCCGCCGAGGTGTAGACCCGCTCGGGTTTGCCGGCGCGAAAGTCCTGGAGAAAATTTGGAAAAGTTTGTTCTCCGGGTCCAAGGAAAATCGAGTCCGCGTGTATGGCTGCCTCTCCGGGAAGCGACGTGACATGCAATCCGCCCAGGCAGACAAACGCCCCCTGCCTTCGGTAATGATCGGCAATCCTGTACGCCCGGTATGCATTGGTAATGTAAACCTGGATCACGACCAAATCCGGCGAGTCGCCAAGCGTGTGCTTCTGCACATGCTCGTCCACAATAGTGGCGCGGTCGTCGGGAGATAAGTAGGCGGCGAGCGTGGCCAGGCCCAGCGGAGGAAACAACGAATACTTGATGGGACGCCAATACGGATCGCTCGCCTCTTTCAATGCAGGCAGGATGAATTTGACCTTGAGCGGTCGAGAACCCGGAGCGATCATCGTCCACCCGCGGTCGCCATTGCCGGCGCGGTGTCCGGGATACCTCCAAAGCGGCGCTGCCTCCCGCGGAATTCTTCCAGTGCCGCGTCCAGGTCGCTGGCCTCAAAATCCGGCCACATACGATCGGTAAACCAGAGTTCGGCATAGGCAGACTCCCACAATAAGAAGTCTGAAAGGCGTTTCTCACCACCCGTACGAATCAGCAGGTCCACCTCCCCGCTCTCCGCAATCAGCTCCTGAGCGAGCTTGTCTCGGAGCAGGGAAGCCGAGGGTGTCTGGTCCTGCGGAAGACTGGCAGATACACCCAGGGCGGCGCGCAGGATGGCATCGCGCGAAGAGTAATCGATGGCCACTCGCAATCTGAGTCGCCGTCCCTCGGCAGTCACAGCTACCGCCTGGTCAATCTCGCGCAGCAATCGTTTCGGTATGCGGTCGCGCCGGCCGATGACTTCTAGCCGCGCACCGGCCTCGCGAAGTCTCTCCCGCTCCAATCGCAGAAACGCGCGCAGCAGCCAGAAAATGCTTTGTACCTCAGCCACCGGGCGGCGCCAGTTGTCGGATGAAAATGCGTACACGGTCAGCCGCCCGATGCCCACCTTGGGAGCGTGCTCGACGATGCGTCGTACCGCCGCGACCCCGGCACGATGGCCCGCGACCCGGGGCAGATTGCGGCGCGCGGCCCAGCGCCCGTTGCCGTCCATGATGATTGCGACATGCAGTCCAGCGGGCTGTTCACTTTGCACTGTAAAGCTTCTACGCGTAGTCATATCACTTTGCACTGTAAAGTTACCTCGCAAAAAAAGGTTAGGCTCGAGTGGCTGCGAGACCGCGGAGCAGGGTGGATGCAGGCTCGTCTTTGGTTACTTTGGCGGCGTCTCGAACCACCTGTTCGAGCGTAGAAAGATATTCGAGATAGCGCTTACGACCGGATGCTGTCATGCGGCAGGTGGTCTGCGGGCGATTGCGATCGTGATCTTTGACGATCGCGACCATGTTTTCTTTTTCCAGCACTTGCAGGTGGCGGCTCAGGTTGCCGTCGGTCAGCCCGCAGAGTTGTTTAAGATCGCCAAAAGTCAGTCCTTTGGGATTGGTGATCAGGGATGTAAGCACGCTCAGGCGAGCGCGTTCGTGAATCACGCGGTCCAATCCTTCATAGGCAAATCGTGCTTCGCTGGACCCCAACTTAGCTTTCATCTGTGCCCTCATGCGTGCTGAAGAGGAGAAGAGCTGCCACCAGCAATTGTCCGGCTCCGTAGGGAATGCCCATAGCCCAGGGAGAAAGGGCGCGGTTCCCGCCCAGTGCGATACAGAACAGGCCAGTCAACAGGTACCAGGCGCCAGCGGCGAGCAGCGGCCGGGGCAGAAAACGGCAGGACGAAAAAATGCCCAGGCTAAAAATAACTTGCCAGACGCCAGGGATCATCCACAAGGCTGAAGGAACATAGCGCACCAGCACGATGGTCATCAGCAGGCCTGCTCCAACCGCGGGTAGAAACTGCTCCACTGCTATGTGCATCATCTCCTGGGACATGCCCGAGTGCATGCGGCGCGTGCGGGTGTACATCTGTACCCCAGTCAAAGCAGCCGAGAGGCAGGCGGTCGCGATCCAGATGGTTAGATACCCGGACAGATGATTCACCGGGTCAGGCAACCAGAGCGACTGCACCACTGCCGCCAAAACCGCGATTAGTCCCGTACAGGCGAGGGTCGCAGGGCCGTACCCACGAAACTCCGTGCTGCGCGCCATCTGCCTGCGTATGCTGCTGATGTCGCCCAGTGCTCTGTTGAGGTCATTCATCCCGGATCGCACTTTACAGTGCAAAGTAAACCGAAGAAAAGAAGTTGTCAACTTGAATGAATGGCTTTGGCCATTTCATATTCAAAAAGAGCGGGGTCGTTTTGATACGGTTGAGTGATCCCGGTGCGGGTAAAGCCGCATTTTTCGTAAAAGTTTTGAGCGGCCGAATTGTTGCTGGTGACGTGCAAATATAGCTCGCCGATTGCCAGATTTTGCGCCCAGTACGCGACTTTATCCATGAGCCTGGCGCCGAGACCCGTTCTCCGGTGTGCCGGCGCGACCCACATCGACAACACCCAGGCTCGCCGCGGCGCAATCTCATCGCATTTGCCGGCGATCATGCCGCAGGGGGCGCCCTCATCCAAGGCGATATAAAACACGGACTGCCCGCTACTCCAAGCAGAAGCCACTTTGAGCCAATCTTCGTTGGACCGCTGAGATTCCCTGGCGTAAGTGCTGCTGAAGGCACTCGGCGTATCTTTGAGAGCTGTCAGCCGAACACGCTTCAAGTGCATCGCGAAAGCCGGTGACAATTGTTCAATAGTGACCATGGCTGGACACAATTCAATTGTTTCTTAGATCATTTGCCGCAAGCGCGCTTGTACGACTCAGTCTTTTTGATGAAAGATTTTGCCATTGATGTCAGGCCAAAATTCCCTGAAGATGAACGTGCCGCCGTCGATGGCCAGGTTAGTAACCCAGCGTTGATAAGTCTTGGTGAAGGTGCGCTCCTGGCTGGGATAGTAGAGGTTGGAAATTCCCGCCGCGGCACCCGCTCCGAATATTTCTGAGGCGTTAAATGTTTCACGACCGCTATCCTGCCGTGTAATTGCGATGCGGGAGAAAGAATAGGCAAGCCGCTTGGGAAAACCCCCATGGCCCTTGGTGTAATAACGGGAATCCTGATGCAGGGTTGCTGGAAGAATGAATTCAACCCACAGATTTTCGTCCATTTGGTCGGCAAAGGTATGCCAGTAATAGCGGCCATAACCGGCTGCACCCTGGCGAAATTCGGGATAGGAGCTTCTCGCCTGCGCAATACCGGCCTGAATGCCTACGAAGATAAACGAAGAATAATCGACGCTGTCGAGAGTTGCCGTCTTGAATTTTTCCTTCACCGACTGCGGCGGCAGCTTCTGCTCGGAACTCACTGCCCGGAAGTTTGGAAAGATGTAGAGGATTCGCTTGGTCTGCTGATTTCCCTCGCCCTCCGTGGCTGGGGAAGGAGCACCCGGGGGATGCGGTGCCCCTGGGTTAACTTGCGGGTCCTGTTGGACTGAGAAACCCGGAGCGTTGGGCAGGGAATCGCTCTCGATGTTCAGCTCCGCCGTGCGCGAGAGTTGGGTGGACGTTTCCCGTGTTCCGGCGTCCCGTGCGGCAACGGGCTCCTGGGGCGTACCGGCCTGTGCTCGTAGAACTGCGGCAGATGCCAAAACGGACGCGATGGCGAGAACGTTGATCGTCGCCGCTTTCCATATCACTAGGCTCTCTCCTGTGGACCATCAAGGCCCAACCATTGCTTTCCAGGTTCCCCATGCACAGCGTACCACTTGTTCTAACCCGTTACGATGCCGCCGAATAGGACAGAGACAGTTACAGTAAATTTACCCTAACGGGAAGCTGCCCCGGCGGCCTTCGGGTGATAGGCATGCGCGAGCGCCGCGGCTGATTGCAGCTGCTGCCGGGCGCCTTCGTGGTCGCCCTGCTGCTCTAACAAACGGCCCAGGTTCGCAGACACCTGAAAGGCGGGAGAATCGGCTGATTTGTTCGGCGAAGCGAGATATTGCCGCAGTAGCTCGATGGCAAGTGGCAGGTCCAGGTTGTTGCGCGTAAGAAGCCCGGCACCTTCTACCAGTGCGGGTCCGTGCGGCCGGGAAGCTTTTGCATCCGCATCAATCCCGGCATGTAGCGCGGCCAACAGCGGTTCTGTTTGATGGCGTCGCGAGTAAAAAGCAGCCAATGCCATCCATGCGTCGGGCGACTGGCTTGAGGCTTCCACTGCTTGCTTGAACTCGCTTTCCGCCAGCGTGTAATTTTTGTCCTTTTCCGCCAGGCGGCCTTTCAGTTGATGGGCTTGTGCCGGCGCGTAACGTTCCAGCGTCTGGGCCACATTTTGGCCCTTTTTCTTGCCGCCGCCGACAATCCCCGGTGCAGCAGTATAAAACTCGCCTAGGTCAGAGAGCGCATCTACGTTTTCGCTGTCGAGTTGAACCGCTCGCTCGAACTCGTCGCGTACCTTTTTTGCCAGCCCATAGGCCTTGATGGAATGAATGCTGTCGGCTTTTTCACCATAGGCCCGGCCTAGCCAGAGATGATAGCTACCGTCCATTGGCTTCAGCTGAACCGCAATTTCGCACTCGTGGATTGCATCGTCCCATCGTTCTTCCTGGTAATACACGCGGCAAAGCAGATTGTGCGCTTCCGGGTCTTGCGGGTTTGCGGTCAGCGACGAGTCCAGCAGCGAGATTGCGTCGTCGGCCTTGCCCAATGTCAGATCAGCGTGTACCGGCTCGAATACATTGCTCGGGATGGAAGCAGCGTAAGTCACCTGCAGCTGCAAGAAGCACAGCACAGTGAGACAGACGCGAAAAAGTGTTGCGAAATAGGACATGGCACTGGATAACAGCGGGGACCGGCCGATTCATCGATTCGTTGATCCCTACGTCCCAATCTTGATGTTCCAGGGGAGCCGGAGGATTCGTCCATGCCGGCCTAAATTCGACCCTGAGCCAGGGCGTCACCGCTTCTCTGGCGTGTAGGTTTCCTCGAAGACCACGCCCTCGAGCGGGGACCGTTGCTCCCAACCAACACGCTCCAGTTCGGGTTCAGTCCCAAAGCTCTCCACGTATCCCAGGCAAAGATAGGCCACCGGCATGATACGGGCAGGAATATTCAGTATGGAACGCAGGGTATCCGGTGAGAGGATGCTCACCCAGCCGACGCCGACGCCCTCTGCGCGTGCCGCGAGCCATAAATTCTGTATCGCGCAGACGGTTGAGTAGACGGCTGTCTCCGGCATTGTCTGGCGGCCGAGTCCATGTCCCTGTTCACTCTCCGGCTCGCACAAGATGCAGAGATTTTGAGGCGCGTCCAGAATGCCTTCGAGCTTCAACCCGGCATATTGGTCCCGGAGTGTGCCCTGATACCTGGACTGCGCTTGCTGGTTCGCGTTCAGGAAGGCGGCATGGACCTGGCGGCGAATCGCAAGTGAGCGGATCACTATGAAGCGTGTGGGTTGCATCAGTCCGACAGAGGGCGCGTCATGAGCCGCTTTGAGAAGGCGTGTCAGCAAGGGATCTGGCAGCGGCCTGGGCAGGAAGCCCCGGCGCACATCGCGGCGCGCACGGATCACGCGATAGATTGCGTCTCGCTCAGCTTCAGCGAAAGCTGGGGAAGCGGCTGTAGGCTGGTTCATCCCTGGGCCCAAGACCGCAGCCATCGGCTGACCCCTTCAAAGTAGCCTCTTTCCTGCATGCTTTGAGTCTACCTTGCCGCCCGATCAAGCGATGAGCACTCGGACGTCGGCACTGGCAAGAGCATCCAGGCGCCTGAGCATTTATACGATGACGACCTGCACATCACAACGTCTAAAGGCGTTCACTGCATCCATCCGCAACGCCATCACCGGCGGTGTTAGGCGAGCGATTGTTGGCAGCCCCCTGCGTTGGAGTCAGCCGATGGGATCGCTCCCAAACCGTCGAGTCGGATTTTGCACCTGGCGTAAACGAGGGCAGATGCGCGAGATCATGCTCTTCCTTATAGCCATGGTGTCAGCACCAGCCAAGGGAGGGTCAGCGCTTCTTTTTAGGAATCGTGGCTGTCAACCGCCCGCAATCCGCTCCTTCAACCGCAATTCGCCGATTACCGGCAAACGGAGGGAAAGCGATCTTGCTGCGGAGGTTCTTGAGGTAGTTTTCTGCGCCGGATAATCCTCTTTCTCTCCTTTACTGAGGGCACAAGCCCAAGTGATCGATTATGCCCATTTAACAGTGCAAAAAATGAAAACGAATAGTCAAAATGGCCCGCTTACCCTGTCGTGGCGTTCCGATTCCTTGAATGACCCTGGGCCATGGGGAAGAACCAGAGGGCACGGTCGTGTAATGAATCCGGAAAAGAGAATTGAAATCCTGGGGCCGGCCCGACCCGGCTTTGCCTGATACCGGCAACACGGCTGGCGTACCGAAGGCACGCATGGTCATCTGGCGCCCAAAAGTACCTTCTTTGCGATTACCTGGAGTTACTTCTGAGGAAAAAATGTGTCGTTTTTTCCCGGTAGATCGATTACCTTCTTCTTCAGAAGGTAATAATTTCAACACGGCGCGGAACCCAAAACGAAAAGGGAAGGGTCTGCAAAACCTTATTTGGTGGTTCAATTCCATCCCGCGCCTCCATCCTTTTTTAGATCCAAAAAGCATGAAGACAAAAACTCAGCCAGGGCCGACGACCCCGTTCTATAAGAGCAGGGGCAAATGGACGTTCTACGTCTTTCCGAATGGGGTTGGCGAAGAAGCCGGCGATTATCCCGACCAGGAGACGGCCCGGGCGGCATCCTGGAAGACTCACTGCGTTTGGCAAGCCAACGGCTGCAAATACTGACCCGTTACAACCGTAACCTGTGCCTAGCTGCGGCCCATCGAAGGCCGCTTCTTATTTCTGCCGGGTAAGCGTTCCAATCATCCACTCTTCGGCCTCGGTCAGAACAACGCAAAGGCCGTCATGACATTGGAACCGGCCGAAGTACCCGCTGGCCTCCATCCAGATATCCTGGACCATGGCAGCGCCGGAGCCGGCGAGCCGGACAATCTGGCCTCGATTCAAGTCGCGCAATCTACGAATTCCGTGCACGTAAGCAGACTTCAAGAGGCCCTCCAGGCAGGCAGATCAAATGTAACCGATATTGCTGATTATCCCGGCTACAAATTAGTACAGTCAATGTGACCTTTAGAGGATCCACGTTACCAGCTTGCCGGTAGTACGAACTCCAGGTAACCGATATGCGTCGCGTTGAGCGGTTGGCTCCCACCTTCGATGGGTCGCCCTGACGCTGAGGCGGAATGGTCACGGCTTGCCCTTCAGCTCTGCTGGGCTAAACTCGATTCTGAAGTGAGGCAAAGGATGAAGCAGGTTGATTTTCATGGGCGGCAGGCAGCCCAGATCGAAAGCGGTGAGCTGCGTCTTATCGTTACTCAGCAGGGTGGCCACGTTGCCGCGCTTCTCGACAAGAAGAGCGGTATCAGTCCCCTCTGGATCCCGCACTGGCCGTCCATCGAGCCTTCGGAGTACTCCCCGGCGCGTCATCCTGAATACGGCGGTGGGGCAGACGCACAGTTGCTGGCTGGCATCTTCGGGCACAGTATTTGCCTCGACCTCTTTGGCGGTCCCGATGAAGACGAAGCGGCGGCAGGCATACCTGTTCATGGTGAAGCTTCGGTTGCCCCCTACCAAATGGCAGGTGATGAGAGGCACATCGTGCTGCGGGCGGATTTGCCCAAAGCGGAGTTGACGTTTGAGCGGAAGGTCGAGTTGGCAGCCGACGGAGTCGCAGTGTTTTCCGAAATAATTCAGAACCACTTAGGTACCGGCCGTCCGATCGGCTGGACCCAACACGTGACGCTCGGCGCGCCTTTTTTAGAGCCCGGGCAAACCAGGTTCCGGGTCTCGGCAACTCGTTCCCGGGTTTTCGAAGGAGCCTTCAACAATGGCCTGGGCAAGCAACTGGCGGGGGCGGAGTTCGAGTGGCCATTCTGTCCCCAAAAAGACGGCGGAGTCGAGGACCTGAGCACCTTAACCCAGGAGACCTCTTCCGGCGGCTTTACCGCTCATTTAATGGATCCAACCCAGGAGCACCCGTTCTTTCTCGCCTGGTCGCCGCGATCCCAGCTTGCATTTGGCTACGTGTGGAGGCGAAGAGACTTTCCCTGGCTTGGGCGATGGGAGGAGAATCATCTACGGTCCTCGGCTCCGTGGAACTCAGCGGCGTTCGCTTTGGGAATGGAGTTCGGCGTATCTCCCATGGCTGAATCGCGCCGCAGCATGGTGGAACGGGGCAAGATGTTTGCTACCCCTACCTTTTTCTGGGCACCGGCGCAAACCCGATCCACGGTTCGCTACTGTGCCTTTCTGCGCCAATGTGCGCAGCTGCCCCTTGGGGTGCAGTGGGACGGTGATCGCACCGTTGCTCTGCTCTAGGCCTGTCTGGCGCCAGCGGCTGATACAATCCTGGCGCAGTCAACTCTCGTTCCGATGGAGTTCAAGCGTGCGGCGATTCAGTCGGTTACTACTCGTTACGGTGATCCTGGCCATTCTGGGTTGTGTTTCTGGTGTCGTCAAAGGTCAGAAGGCGCCGCACCTCCCAGGGGAGGATTGGATCCAGCTCTTTAATGGAAACGATCTGACCGGTTGGACCAACATCGGCCACGAGAGCTGGACGGTGGAAGATGGGTTGATCCACGGCAAAGGTCTAACGAAGGATTACGGATATCTCCAGACAGAGAAGGACTACCAGGACTTTCAGCTTTCCTTACGCTTCAAGTGTGTGGGCGATGGCAACAGCGGAGTCTTCTTCCACACCGCCTTCAAACCTGGAACCGCGGATGTGACGCAAGGTATGCAGTTCGAGATCGACTGCACGATGATGCACCACACTGCAGGCGTATACGCCGAGGATGGGCGGGGGTGGGTCGTTTGGCCGGCTCCGGAAAATGAGGGCGTGGTCCGCATGGGCGAGTGGAACGACTACCTGGTACAGGTAAGCGGGAATCGCTATCAATCCCGGCTTAACGGTGTGCCCATGGTGGATTTTACCGACCCCAAGCCGACCTCGTTCGATGGCAAGATCGCGTTGCAGTTGCACGCCGGCGGCCGCGGCAACATGCAGTTCAAGGACATCTGGATACGTGATCTTTCTCATCGCTAGCCGCGGGGGAGGTGAGAAATGGCGCCTGAGTTACGTGGAGTATCTCCCCTTTTACAGGTCTACGACATGCCCACATCGGTGAAATTTTATCGCGATCAGTTGGGCTTTGAGATGGTGAGCCACTCTCCAGCACTGGGTGAGGATTACTTCCACTGGGTTCTGCTGCGGCTCGGTGGGGCAGAGCTGATGCTGAACGGCGCGTATGAATCGAATAGTGAGCGGCCCTCGCAGCCGTTTGTCCCGCACCGCCGCTCACGGGGATACGGTGTTGTACTTTGCCTGTCCGGATGTGGAAGCAGCCTATGAAGAGCTGCGCGGGAAAGGCGTCTCTGTAAGCACGCCGGCGGTTGCCTGGTATGGCATGAAGCAAATGAATGTGCGCGATCCCGACGGATATTTACTTTGCTATCAGTGGCCGGTCTAGAAACTTGGAACGGTGTGCCCGAGTGCTACAAATTTGAACTCCCTAGCGGAGGTGCGTCCGATTCCCCACAGCGGTTGTGCGGTAGGGCAAGCTGGTGGATTTCCGGGACTCGTCGATAGTAAAGATGCCATTCGCTGGGATACGCAGAGGTGAGAAATGTCAAAGACCTTTCTTCATGTGGGTTGCGGTAGCGCCACAAAAAACTCAACCACAAAAGCCTTTGCCGAGACCCAGTGGCACGAAGTTCGACTGGATATCGACCCCGCTGTCCACCCCGACATCGTGGGTACAACGACGGATATGTCGATTGTCACGTCGGAGAGCGTGGATGCAGTCTTTTCCTCGCATAACATCGAGCATCTCTATGCCCACGAAGTACCCGTAGCTCTACGCGAGTTCATCCGGGTGTTGAAACCTGATGGATTTGCGGTGATAACCTGTCCCGATCTGCGTTCAGTCGCGGAGTTGATTGCTGCCGACAAGCTGACCGATGCCGCGTACATGTCGGCAGCGGGACCGATTACGCCATTGGACATCCTGTACGGCCACAGAGCCTCCGTGGCAGGGGGCAACCACTACATGGCGCATAAGTGTGGTTTTACCAAGAAGGTCCTCGGAGCCACCCTATTGGAGTTCGGGTTTCGGCATGCCGCCACTTTGGAGCGCGGTGCGCCCTACTTTGACCTGTGGGCCCTGGCGACGAAAGGCGCCATGGCCGAAACGGACATCTTCAAACTAGCGGCGCTACACCTCCCGGCATAGCTTGAACCAGGCGTCCTATGCGGCAACCTAATCAGAGACCAGCCAGTGGTCGTACATGGCCTCGAAGGCATCCTCCAGCGCTCGCGCGAGCCCCTTCCCATCACACAATTCGCTCTTTCTCAGGTCAGAACGAAGAGTCGTGCGTAGCCCTGCGCGGCCTTCTACATCGCTCGCCAGCGCGCTCACGATAGAAACATATTCTTCTTGAGTGCCGGCGACCCACCCAGGTTTGCCAAATACTTTCAGGATCGACGCCGCCATGCGGCTGCACACCCGTGTCCCTTCCAGGGCTACCAGTGGAACCCCCATCCATAGCGCGTCGAAGGCGGTTGCGCCGCTGTTCGCAGGAATGGTATCGAGTGCGATGTCAACGCGATCGTAGAGGCGCATGTGCGTCGCAAAGTCGCTGTTCTCCACGCGGGGTAAGAAAACGACGCGTTCGCCGGCGACCCCGTTCTCGCGGAGAACCGTCTGGATACGCTGACGCGTTTCTGCCGGGCATGCTACCCGATCTTCAAGCAATAGCCTGGTGTGAGGCAGCGCCTTGAGAATTTTCGCCCAGAGCGAAAGCGTCTCACGCCGTACTTTGCTGTAGCGATTGAACGATCCAAGCCAGATGGTTCCATCGGGATCGGGAGCCCAGGCGCTGCCCGGCAGGGATTCATCCGCATAGTAGCAATGAGCGTGGTGGGGAAGCTTCCATAGCTTCTCGGTGAAGTGCGTCTCGCAGCCGTGCGAGTAACCCTCATCCGTGATGTACCAGTCCATCTCCGTCAGCCCGGTCGTACTCCAGTAGCCGATGTACGAGCACTGCACCGGAGCTGCGCGATGAGCGAAGATTCCCAGATGACAATAGCTTGTGTGCCCGGTTGTATCGATCAACACGTCGATTCGTTCGTCGCGGATGTGGGCCGCCGCCAGCGCATCAGCGACTCCAATGAGAGGAATCGTTCGATCTGCGAGAGAGCGAAAGTGGTCGGCCAGCGGGTCCTTTCGCAGTACGGTGGGAAAGAGCGTCAAATGCACACGTCGATGGTCGAGCTGATCCAGGAACGGCTGCAGGAACACGGCCACGACATGGCGGCCCAACTCGGCGGAAACAATGCCGACGCGTAGTGCTCTTCCATTGCGTGGTTCTGAAGAGAATGAGCCACTGCTTGCCGATGCCCGGGCACGAGCGGCTGCTCGCTCCTCGCCGCGCAGCCGTACCTTCTCCCAGTTTCTTGCCAACTCGCACTCCCGCTGCGGCGAGGCGAACTGGAAGGTGGAATGCATGTAGAGCAGGGCGCTGAATGCTTCGTTCTTCGCCGGCGCGCACTCGATCGCCTTAGAATAGCTCTCAATTGCCTCTTCGACCTTGTCCTGCTCTGCCAGAGCATTCGCCATGTTGCCGTGCGCGAGTGCATTTTGGGGATCTATTTCTATAGCCTTTCGGTAGGTCGAGACGGCTTCGCGCAGCGATCCCTGGTCGAGATAGGTGGTGGCAAGGTTGACATAGGCAGAAACAAAATCAGGTTGGATCTCGATTGCTCGTTTGCAGCACTGAACCGATTCCTCCAATTGTCCTTGTGTGCGAAGCGCCTCGCCGAGATTGCTGAGGACTTCAGCGGATTCAGAAGCATGACCGAGAGCCTGCCGATAATAGGCGACCGCGTCATCGACGCGTCCTAAATCGTAGAGAGCGACTCCGCAGTTATTGAGGACGGAGACGCTCGCGGGCTTAAGAGAGATTGCCTGCTGAAAGCAGACAATCGCCTGCTCCAGCCGGCCCATTCTCTGCAGCGCTCTGCCCAACCCGTTGATCGCTTCATACGATTCAGCCTGTATGCCGAGCGCCTTTGAGAAGCTAATCGCAGCCTCAGCTGGCCGGGTGGCTTCCAGCAGCGTGGTTCCCATCCTCACATGCCCCATTTCGGCACCGGAGTCCAGGGCGACTGCCTTCTCATAACATTCAAGTGCGCGATCGAGCAGGCCGCTTGCCTCGAGAACCTGCCCAAAATTTATATATTGATGTGCGGCTCCAGGGCCTGTCTTGAGCGAGCGCTCCATAAGCGTGATAGCCAGCCGGCTATCTCCGATCTGATGAGCTGCTAGTCCCGCGTAGTGGAGCGCGTCCCGATGGGAGGGATCGCGCTCAAGGATTTCCGAATATAAACCCTGTGCCCCTCGGATCTGGCCGGCTTGATGTTTTTCGAGAGCGCGAGTCAGGAGCTGATCGTTTTGGGACGGTAGCGTCGGACGCAATCTCCGGCCTCGCGTTGCCGTCACGCTGTCGAGGCAGCATCGCTTGTACTTCTTTCCGCTTCCACACGGACAGGGCTCGTTCCGGCCGGCCTGCAGGCTCTGGTTTTGCGCCACCAGATCGGTCAGCCCGTCCCCTTTCTTCATGGCCCACCGGACGGAACTCGAGTCCACCTCTCCGCAGATTTCCAGGATTCCGCGCACGGTCCAGACGCTGAATCCTTCATCGGCAGTGGTGACGCCGTCCGTTAAATTTACCTGGGTCTCACTGTAAATTCGAGCCAAAGGCCAGCAGCCGGCCGTCGCAATCCTTCACCACAAACTCTCGCGAGTGCCATGGTGTGTTAGCAAGTTCCCGCGTAAATTCCACCCCCTTGGCTGCGTACTCGGCATGAAGCGCGTCTACATCCTCGACCAGGAGGTATGCGTCCAGCAGTTCGTCTGCATACTTGTCCGGATTGGCTGTGGGCGGCTCGGCGCAGCGGAAGTGAATCGCCCGCTGATCGCGCGCCACGACGGCGTAGACCGGCGGATCTTGCCATGTCCCCAGACATTCGAAGCTAAGCTTGTCTTTGTAATAAGCGAGCGTGCCGGGAATGTCAGTGGTGAAGAACTGAGGTGCAATCTGACGGATCATCGGTCAAGTGTACGGCAGCCTTTCCGGGACTGTCACCGGCGAAGTCAAGCGCCCGGCAGCCTTGGACGTCCGAAGAACAAAACGTAGCCGTCAGGGTCACAAATCTCGAAACCGCGCAAACCGTCGTGTGTATCGGTAAGCGGTGCGCAGAATGCTGCGTCATGATCTGCAAATTCGGCGGCGAGGGCATCGGGGTCTGGTGTATAGATATAGGCGTCCCACCTCATGAAGGGATGACGCTTGGTATTCGGGAGGGGGACACATCTTTGTCGGATTTGACCATGATTTGCGCTCCGCCGCGGCCGATAATCGCGAAAAAAGGAGCCAGACCCGGCTCCTTGAATCTCGTCTCAAAACCAAGCCTGTCGCGGTAGAAGGCGATGGTTTGATCGACATTGCTGACGATGAAAAACGGTGAAATCCCCTGCAGGTCAGGTCGTGTCATAAGCAGGAACGCCGTTGCTACGACGGACTCCCTTTCCGATGTGCCGCACAGCACACCACCTGGATAGTCAGTTGGAACGCTTTGCGACGGGAAAGTTTGTTTGGTGCGCCCGGAGAGATTCGAACTCCCGACCTAACGCTCCGGAGGCGTTCGCTCTATCCAGCTGAGCTACGGGCGCGCAAGTTAAGCATACAACAGGTGCGGGTCTTGTCCCGGTTGCTGGACAAGCAGAATTGCCGGTAACTGAAGAGCACCGCGAGACCCTATCGCGGCCTCTTGCAGGACGTCTGGGTATGGACTAAGCTTGCTTAGCTAAGGAGCGACCATGAGTACAGTCACTATCCATGAAGCCAAGACGAATCTTTCCAAGCTGCTGCAGAAAGTCGCTGCGGGGGAAGAAGTCGTTATTGCTCGAGGCAAAAAACCTGTGGCCCGGCTAGTTGCCGTGGGAGAGGTGAAGGGCAAACGTCAACCGGGCTCGCTCAAGGCCACGTTGCGTGTGGGTCCGGAATTTTTTGAGCCTCTGCCCGAACACGAATTGTCTTGCTGGGAGTAGTCCATTTGCGCGTTTTATTGGATACCCACGCTTTGCTCTGGTGGCTCTCGGACGATCCGGCCCTATCGCGGACAGCGGCAAGGATTATCGCGGATACCAAAAACATCGTGGTTGTGAGTGCCGCCTCAGCCTGGGAAATCGCGATCAAGGTTCGATTAGGCAAACTGCCCACAGCGGCCAACCTGATGTCGGATTTTTGCAGCCAAATGGAGCGCGAAGGTTTCGACCTGTTGGCTATCTCCGCGGAACATGGCGTTCGCGGAGGCCTCTTGCCGGGGCCTCACAGGGATCCATTCGACCGTATGCTGATCGCACAGTCACAGGCGGAGAATATTCCGGTGATTACCAACGAGAGAGCATTTGACAGTTATGGGGTGAGGCGCTTGTGGTGATCCGCTCTACAGCCGTTCTGTCGCGTGCTCGCTCTTGAGCCGAAGCTGCTCCATCACCGATTGGATGAGCTCTTTCGCCCCACCGACTTGCCCCAATACTGTCTCCAGGTCGAGCGCGGGCTTAGCGGGGTTGCGTGTGGACGCGCAGTAAACGCCATGCTGCCCGATCAGGATGAGCGCGTCCGTGAGCATATCGAGGGTTACCGCCAGACGCCCACGCTCCGCCCCCATCATGAACTCAAAGCGCTCCAGATCTTCGCGCCGTTGTGATATTGCCGATTCAGCTGCCGTCACGTCGTTCACTTTCCCAAGAACTATTTCTCGCTGAAGCTTTTGCGGGCAAGAATAGAATTGTCATCCCGACCGGAGCCTACCCGGATTTCCTACTTCGCAGTGCTAGCAACGACCACGTGTGCGGCTCTCCGTAGAGAGAGCCGGATGCCCTTGATCAACGCCACCGTTTTCGACAGGAAATCCGGGGGAGCGTAGTGGAGGGACCTGCGGTTCCTTTTCCGGGTACTCGCACCCGCTTTAGCCCGTACCCTGCCAACAGCCGCTGAGAGGATTAGACCTTTTCCCCAGCTGGGGTGTAGCGCAAAACGGGTTTGCGCGCTGCCATCACCTCATCCAGCCGCGAGATGCGCGTGGCGTGCGGAGCATTGAGCACCAACTCGGGATTCTCCTCCGCCTCACGGGCGATCTGACGCATGGCGTCAATAAACAGATCAAGCTCTTCCTTCGATTCGCTTTCTGTCGGCTCGATCATCAACGCACCGGGCACGATCAACGGAAAAGATGTGGTGTAAGGATGGAAGCCATAGTCAATCAGCCGCTTGGCAATGTCCCCCGTCTTGACCCCGTTCTGCGTCTGCCTGCGATCGCTGAACACCACCTCATGCAGCGTGGGGGTGCGGTAGGGAAGCTCGTACACATCTTCCAGGTTCTTGCGGATGTAGTTCGCGTTCAACACCGCGTCTTCCGTGGTCTGGCGAAGGCCGTCCGGACCGTTGGCCATGATGTAGGCCAGCGCACGGACGAACATGCCGAAGTTGCCGTAGAACATGCGCACCCGGCCGACCGATTGCGGGCGATCGTAGTCCAGCCGCAGCATGCGGCGGCCGTCCTGGTCAGGCGGGCCCTCCACCACGACCGGCGTCGGCAGAAACGGCTCCAATATTTTCTTTGCGGCCACCGGACCCGATCCGGGACCACCGCCACCATGAGGCGTGGAAAAAGTCTTGTGCAGGTTAAGGTGCATCACGTCCACGCCAAAATCCCCGGGGCGTGTCTTGCCGACCAACGCGTTCATGTTGGCGCCGTCCATGTAGAGCAGGGCGCCCTTGGCATGGAGAATGTCGGCGATCTTGTGAATCTCGCTTTCGAACACACCGATGGTGCTGGGGTTGGTCAGCATCAGCGCCGCCGTGTCATCCGTGACGATCTGCTCTAGCTGCGCCACGTCCACCATCCCTAGCGAATTAGAACGCAGATTCTCCACCTGGTACCCGCAAATGGCTGCCGTGGCCGGGTTGGTGCCGTGCGCCGAGTCGGGGATGATGACCTTGCGCCGCGGATTTCCTTTTGACTGGTGGTAAGCGCGCGTCAGCAGGATGCCGGTGAACTCCCCGTGCGCGCCAGCCGCCGGCTGCAGGGTGATAGTGTCCATGCCGGTGATATCGAGCAGGCACGATTTGAGCAGGTGGATGATGGCCAGTGCACCCTGCGAAAGCGACTCCGGTTGATAAGGATGAGCTTCGGCAATGCCTTCCAGACGGGAAACAAATTCGTTCACCCTCGGGTTGTACTTCATGGTGCAGCTGCCGAGAGGGTACATGCCCAGATCGATGGCATAGTTCCAGGTAGAGAGACGGGTGAAATGGCGGATAATTTCAATTTCACTCAGCTCCGGCATCAGTCCCAGATCGCCGCGTGCGGCTTCGCCCAGCAAAGTTTCAGGGTCCACGTCGGGTACATCGAGCGGCGGCATCTTGTAAGCCTTTTTGCCCGGCGACGACTTCTCAAAAACCAGAGATTCATTCTGGCTCAGGTGCGAGCTCACTTTGCGGCGATTGCCTTCAAATGCCATCGAGTTATTGCCTTTCAAGCCCGGGTAAGGGCTTCTTCGGACTCATGCTGCAGCAGCGAGACCGCATGATCGATCTGCTCCCTGGTGTTGAGTTCGGTGGTGCACCACAGGCTGGCATGGCCGAGCTCCGGGTACCAGCGGCTCAGCGGCAGGCCGCCGATCACTTTCTGCTTGAGCAGTTGGGCGTTAAGTTGATCCGGGGATTCTGAGGTCTCGAGAACGAACTCGTTAAAACGCGGAGAGCCGGCGAAAAGCAGGCGCGCGCCTCCAATGCTCGAAAATTGTCTGGCCGCGTAATTGGCTTTAGCCAGGTTGTGGGTGGCTAGCTCGCGCATGCCCTGTTTGCCGTACACCGTAAGGAAGATGGTTGCCATTAAAGCCACCAGCGCCTGGTTGGTGCAAATGTTGGACGTCGCCTTTTCCCGGCGAATGTGTTGTTCGCGGGTCGAAAGGGTGAGGACGAAACCGCGCCGGCCTTCCGTATCCACGGTTTCGCCCACCAGGCGGCCCGGCATTTGCCGCAGATACTTTTCCTTGGCGGCGATCACACCACAGTAGGGACCGCCAAAGCTCAAAGCCACGCCAAAGGATTGCGCTTCAAGAGAAACGATATCGGCTTCGACCGGCGGCCGCACGACACCCAAAGAGATAGCCTCGGCGATCGACACAATCAGCAGCGCGCCTTTCCGGTGCACAATCTCGGCGATGGCCGGAATGTCTTCGATCACGCCGAAAAAATTTGGCGACTGAACCAGGACGCAGGCAGTCTCTTCGCTGATGCTCTGTTCCAGCACCGCCAGGTCAAGCCGCCCATCGTCGCCGGATGGCAACGTCTCTGCTTCCAGGCCCTGGTGCTGCGCGTAGGTACGCATCACTTCCCGGTATTCAGGGTGCACGGTTCTGGCCACGAAGACGCCGGTTCGGTCGGTAATGCGGACCGCCATGGTTACCGATTCCGCCGCCCCGGTGGATCCCTCGTACATGGACGCATTGGCAATATCCATGCCGGTCAGCTCGCAGATCATGGTCTGAAATTCAAAAATCGCCTGCAGCGTTCCCTGGGTAATCTCCGCCTGGTAGGGAGTGTAGGAGGTGAGGAACTCGCCCCGCTGTACCAGCGAGTCGATAACCACCGGGCGGTAGTGGCGATAGGCACCGGCACCCAGAAAGCTGGTGTAGCCGGTTGCGCAATTGGCCGAAGCCTGGCGAAAGTACTCGACGATCTCAGACTCTGCCATCTGCCGGGGGACAACCAGATCCCTTTCCAGACGGTACTCCTGGGGGATAGTCGAAAATAGATCATCGATCGAGCCGGCGCCGATTTGCTGCAACATGGCAATCCGTTCGCCCGGCGATTTTGGCAAATAGCGCATTGGGGGGAGTCCTTTTTAGAGCACGTTAACTTTTACTGACGTTCGTAGTTACGGAACGGTTCAATTTCAGTTGGTCTCTTCCTTTACGAATTTCTCGTAGCCCGCCGCACTGAGCAGGCCGTCGACTTCCTTCGGATCGGCAAGTTCCACCTTGAGCAGCCACGCCCCGTGGGCGTCGGCATTTATCTTCTCCGGAGCCGTAGCCAGTTCCTCATTGACCTCTGTTACCGTGCCGGTAACCGGGGAGTAGAGGTCGGAAACGGCCTTGACCGATTCCACACTGCCAAAAACCTTGCCTCGCTCCAGGCTGGATCCCACCTTGGGCAGATCGACGAATACGATGTCGCCCAGGGTGTTCTGAGCGTAGTCGGTGATGCCTACTTTGCCGATTTTGCCTCCTGCCTCAATCCACTCATGCTCCTTGGTGTAGCGATACGTCGCTGGATAGGCCATTCGGTCCTTATCTCCTCCTTCATTTTAGAGCTTGCACGCATCGCAGCAGGGGTGATGCCGCGGGTACATACCTGCACATCCGGCTTATGCTGGTTTGACCGCTGGCTTTTTCGCCCGGCGGTAAAACGGGGTCGGCACTACCTTGGCCCTGACCGGGTTGCCTCGGACCTCGACCGCCACCTCGGTGCCCGGCGCGGTCAAGGCGATGGGCACGTAGGCGAGCGCAATGTTCTTTTTCAAATAGGGCGATGGCGAGCCGCTGGTGACATAGCCGACTGCTTCGCCCTCGAGGCTCAAAACCTTGTAGCCATCACGGGCAATCCCGCGCTCGATCATCTCCAGGCCAACCAGCTTGCGCTTGGGCGGGTCGGCCGCAAGCAGAGCCTGGGATCCCAGAAAGTCGCTCTTACCCAGTTTCGAGAACCGTTCCAGGCCCGATTCAGGCAGCGTGATGTCTTCCGAGATCTCATGCCCGTAGAGAGCCATGGCCGCTTCCAGGCGAAGGGTGTTGCGGGCTCCCAGACCGCAAGGCAGCAAGCCAAACGGTTTGCCCGCTTCCATGACTTCGTGCCATACGCGGGTGCTGGTGGGTTCGTCGGAGGGGATATAGATTTCAAAACCGTCTTCGCCGGTGTAGCCGGTGCGCGCAATCAGAACATTGGGCAGATCACACACAGTGCCCCACGTGAACCAGTAATTCTTGACCGCGCTCAGGTCCACCTTGGTGAGTTTCGATAACGTGTCCTGCGCTCGTGGGCCCTGAATGGCCAGCTGGGTGTAAAAGTCGCTGTAGTCACTGATGTGCACACCCGCAAAAGACCCTACCTGGGAGCGGATCCATTGGTAGTCTTTTTCCCGCGTGCCGGCGTTGATCACCAGCAGGTAATCGTTGTCGCTGAATTTATGCACCAGCACATCGTCAACAAAAGTTCCCTGGGGATAGAGCATGGCGGAGTATTGCGCCTGACCATCGGCCAGTTTCGAAGCATCGTTCATGGAGAGCGCCTGGATGGCCGCCAGCGACCCCGGCCCCCGGAACTGAATGTCTCCCATGTGGCTAACATCAAACAGCCCGACCGCCGTTCGGACGGCCATGTGCTCGGCGGTGATGCCGGAGTATTCGACCGGCATATCCCAGCCACCGAAATCAACCATCTTGGCGCCGAGCTGGCGGTGGACACCATAGAGCGCAGTCTTGCGCAGGGCGGCAGGGGAGAGTGGACCAGCGGACACGGGGGATCCTTTACCGGAAAAATAGCTTATCTTTCACGGTAGCACGGACCCGGGGAGGATTGCGCCTCCCGCTCGCCGCGCGGGCTATACGAAGGTTTTGCCGGGCTTAAGAAGCTGTGGAATTTTGGGTTCTATCCCCACCACCAACGCCGGGTGCCCCACATCTCGCTCGTTTTTCGCGAGATGTGGGATACCGCAGGCCTCCCCCTCAAGCCTGTGCGGGTCCCACAACCTCGTACGGGTGCCCCGTTCGCACCAGCTTACGTGGGCCGAAAACAATGGGCGAAGCCCAACCACGGCTTTTCGTTCCAGACCCTACGCTTTGTTCCTAGGAGACTTGGGTGTTCCGACCAAGCCAGTTTGCGAGGAGAAAACCAGGTCTCAAAAGCGAGACCTGAACCACCCACTCAACATTCGTTAAGAGTCTTGCCCAACGCAACGGCAACCAGGAACGCTTAGATTGGCTGCCCGGGCGTCTTCTGGTGCTGGTTGTGGACTCCGGAATGAGAACCAGGCGCTGCCCAAGCCAGGCCATCCACGCCTTTGCCGGCGTCGATCAGCGAATCTACTTTCCACTGTGAGAGATCAACCACGGCCACCTGCTTCGAGCCGGAGCAGGAAACATAAGCAACTTTGCCGTCGGGGCGGGCCAGTACTTTGACCGGATGTTCGGGAACGTCCACGGTCCGGACCACCTTGAGACTGGCCAAATCGATCACCGCGAGTTGATTCGCTTTGGGCAGCGCGAGCAGCAGAAAGCGGCCGTCCGGCGTGGGCGAACTCCCATATCCGATGGCCGGCAGCGGCACCCAGGTTTTGATCTTGTTAGTGGCGGTATCGATCACTGCCAGTTGGGGTTTGGTCTGGTCGGAGGTAAAGACCATCTTGTCGTCGTTCGAAATGGCGATACGTTGGGCTTGTGAGGAGATGGGAATGATGGCGATGGTTTTGCGGCCGGGCAAATCGAGCACCGAAACCGAGCCTGCGCCCACGTTCGACGTGTACCCACGCTTGCCGTCGCGCGAGATCACCAGCATGTGCGACTCTTTTTGCCCGGTGGGAACCGTGCCTACGATCTTGAGCGTTTTGGGATCGATAATGGTCACCGTCTGATCGAGCTCGGTGGTGACGTAGAGCATGCCGCTGGCGCGGTCATAGACCGGGCAATGAGGCCGTACTCCATGGCCAAAATCGACCTTGCCGGTAACCGTCCGGCTGGGGATGTCGATCACCACCATCTCCTGTCCGTCGGTACCGGGCTGCCCCACGCCGGCGCTGCCATAGATCGGCACGTAGACCGTCCGGCCGTCGGGCGAAGTAGCCACCTCGTGACCGGTCACACCACCCTCGGGCACAGTCGCCACCTGCTTGGCCGCAACCGGATCGATGATGCTTACGTCCCGGTCGCCCTGGTTGGCGGCCACCAACAGGGGCGTGGCCGTCGTTCCCCGCATGGCAGAGGCTTTCATCATCAACAGGCTCAAAGGGAGGACCAGCCATAACACCAAACAGAGGAGCACCAATCCGGACTTATTCATAGCGCGAGAATTATATCTCTGTGAACAGGCCGTGAGGGGAGAGGCGCGGATGAAAGAATAAGCTGGTGCCAGATCCCCATTCCCGATGACACAAGTCTCTCGCAAAAAACCAGCCCAACCCGTCTGGCCTGCTGCGGTCGCCGTTCTGGCCGTGGGCGGCCTGCATCTTTCTCTGCCGGAACCGCTGACCTTTGGCCCCTCCTGGCTTTTGCTGGCGGTGGTTTCCGTGCTCCTGGTCCCAGTCATCGTGGCCCGCATGCGGGGCTCCTTTGAACTCAATCAAAAGCTTGGTTATGTTCTCCTTTGGGTGGTGACCGCGGCCTTGCTGTGGTCGGTATGGCTGCTGGTCCGCTCTCTGCCCCGGCACACCCTGACGCCGTTAGCTCTGCTGCGCTCGGCGGGCGCGCTCTGGATCACCAACGTGTTGGTGTTTGCCTCCTGGTATTGGCGCCTCGATGCAGGCGGTCCGCATGCCCGCAATTTGAGCACCTGTCACACTAAGGGAGACTTTCTGTTTCCCCAGATGACGCTGGCTCCCGGCACGCAGACGCCGCTCGATCCGGCCTGGTCTCCCGGGTTCATCGATTATCTGTTTCTTGCCTTCAATACCAGCACGGCTTTCTCACCCACCGATTCCCCTGTGCTTTCGCGCTGGGCGAAGGTGGCCATGATGGGGCAGTCGAGCATTTCCCTCATCACCCTCGCCCTGCTGGCAGCGCGGGCTGTCAATATCCTGTGATTGTGAAGAACTTCTCTCGAGCAAAGGAATCCAAGTAGCCATAAAAGTCTCTGAGGTGGTTTGGCTATGAAAGTTTCTGAGGTGTTCATCGCAACCCTGGCCGAGGCTGGGGTGAAACGCATTTATGGCGTCACCGGCGACTCGCTGAATGGGATCACTGACGCTGTTCGCAGAAACAAGCAGATTGAGTGGATGCATGTGCGCCACGAGGAGGCGGCCGCCTTTGCCGCCGGCGCCGAGAGCCAGCTTACGGGCGAGATTACCGTATGCGCGGGAAGCTGTGGCCCGGGCAACCTGCACCTGATCAATGGCCTTTACGATTGCCACCGCAGCCGCGTGCCGGTGCTGGCCATCGCCGCCCAGATTCCAAGCCAGGAGATAGGCAGCGGCTACTTCCAGGAAACCGATCCCACGCATATTTTTAGGGATTGCAGCCACTATTGCGAATTGATCTCGCAAGCCGACCAGATGCCGCGAGTCCTGGGCATTGCGATGCGCACCGCCATCGCCCAGAGAGGGGTGGCGGTGGTGGTGATCCCGGGAGACGTATTGCAGCGCGAGTGTCCCGAGCCTCCGCTCGCGCTCGGAATCCATCATTCCGCGTCGGTGGTTTGTCCCTCCGTGCTCGAGCTGCGGCTGGCGGCGGATTTTCTCAACCGGGCGCAGAAGGTCGCCATCCTGGGCGGTGCCGGGTGTGAGGGTGCGCATACCCAACTATTGGCGCTGGCAGGCAAGTTGAAAGCGCCGATCGTGTACGCCATGCGGGGCAAAGAGTTTATTGAGTATGACAACCCCTATGACGTTGGCATGACGGGGCTGCTGGGCTTTTCTTCCGGCTACCACGCCATGATGAACTGCGACGCACTGCTCATGCTCGGCACAGACTTTCCCTACCAGCAATTCTTTCCCAAGAAGGCGAAGATCCTCCAGGTCGACCTGCGCGGGGAACAGATTGGACGGCGCACGCCGGTCGACCTGGGTCTGATTGGCCGGGTCGACGACACGCTCGATGAGCTGCTGCCGCTGCTCGAGGACAAGCAGGACCGCAGCTACCTCGACGCCTGCCTGGAACACTACAAGGCTGCGCGCCAGGGTCTCGACGACCTGGCCGTGGGTGAACCCGGCTGCACACCCATTCATCCGCAATACGTAGCCAAAATCCTGGATGAGCTGGCAGCGGAGGACGCGGTCTTTACCTGCGATGTAGGCACGCCGACGATCTGGGCTGCCCGCTACCTGCGCATGAACGGAAAGCGCCGGCTGCTGGGCTCCTTCACGCATGGATCGATGGCCAATGCGCTGCCCCAGGCCATCGGAGCGCAGGCTGCCTTTCCCGGACGGCAGGTCATCAGCATGTCCGGCGATGGAGGCCTGGCCATGTTGCTGGGTGAGTTGTTGTCGCTGCGTCAACTCAACCTTCCGGTCAAGCTGGTGGTCTTCAGCAATAGCGCGCTTGGTTTTGTGGAACTGGAGATGAAAGCGGCCGGGCTGGTGGATTATGCCACCGAGCTGGTGAATCCCAATTTTGCGCAACTGGCGGAGTCGGCCGGCCTTCTGGGCCGGCGAGTAGAAAAGCCGGAAGATCTCTACGCTGCCATGAAGGAAGCGCTGAGCCACGACGGTCCGGCCATGGTCGAAGTTCTGGTCAACCGCCAGGAGCTCTCCATGCCGCCCACCATCACTGCCGAGCAAGTCAAGGGCTTCAGCCTCTACATGATCCGCGCCGTGCTCAGCGGCAGAGGCGATGAGGTAGTCGACCTGGCCAAGTCCAACCTCTTCCGCTAGGGGAAGGCTCTGTCTTTCTCTATCCCGTAACCAAAGTTCGGGTGCCCCATCCTTCGCGCTCTTTGCGAAGGGTGGGATAACCCAGAATGCGCGGGGAAGGGCCTCGGGTATAAGAGAAACCGCTTTAGGTTGACATCCGACCCAAAGCAGGAGTATACTTGGGTCGGATGTCAACCCAAGAGACTAGACGACCGCATTGCCTTGTTGCAGGGAACACTCGACCTGCTGATCCTGAAAATTCTTGTCCTCGGACCCTGCCACGGGCAGGGTGTGGCGCGATTGATTCAGCGCCAGTCGGAAGAAGTGTTCTTTGTCGACCATGGCTCGCTTTACCTGGCCTTGCAGCGCCTGGAAGACAAGAAGTGGATTCGCGCCAAGTGGGGTGTGAGCGAGAACAACCGCAAAGCGCGCTTTTATTCGCTCACCCCAAAGGGACGCGAGCAGCTGACGGAAAAGGCAAGCGAGTGGCGGCGCTTGGCGCGGGCCATGGGATTGATTCTGGATTCGGGCGGGCGCGAGGAGGCATAGGCAATGTTCAGGCGCAAGCGGAGTGCAGAAGATTTTGCAGCAGAGATCAAGGCCCATCTTGAACTCGAAGCCGACGAGCTGGAAACAGGAGGGCCTGAGCGAAGACGCAGGCGCGGACGCAGGCGCGGCGGGAGTTCGGCAATGTCGCCGCGGCCCAGGAACGATTCCATCTGAAAGGTCGATGGCTGAGCCTGGACAGGTTGTTGCGCGATCTTCGATTCGGCCTGCGGTCGTTGCGCCAGAGTCCCGGGTTCGCATTGACGGCAATCTTCACGCTGGCTCTAGGAATTGGCGCGAACACGGCAGTATTCAGCGTAATGAACGCGGTATTGCTGAGGTCACTGCCGGTGAGCGATCCAAACCGGCTGGTGTACTTGAGGACTACCGATCCGCCTCGCGGGACCGGCACCATCGATTCCGCGGAGACGTTCTCCTACGCCGTCTACGATGCGCTGCGGCATCAAGACCGCGGGCTCTCGCCCGTGATGGCCTACGTGCCACTTTCGGACAGCCGGGTTGCCGTGCGCTATGGATCGGACCCCGAAGAGGCGGAAGGCGACATGGTGAGCGGCACCTTCTTTTCGGGCCTGGGCGTGAAGCTGCTGCGCGGCCGCGGCTTCAGCGAAGAGGACGAGACGAACCATGCGCCCATTGCCGTGATCAGCTACAACTACTGGACGCGGCGGTTTGCCCGCGATCCGGATGTATTGGGAAAGACGCTGTACGTCAACGGTGTGGCCATCACGATCGTGGGAGTGGCGGCGGAAGGCTTTGAAGGTGTGGAGGGAGGCGGGTCGACCGATTTCTGGATTCCGTTGCAGAGCCGCCCGGAACTGAATGCATGGGGCAATCCTCTTGAGGATGGGAAGAACTACATCGCAAACCAGACATGGTGGTGCCTGCGGCTCGTTGGACGCCTTGCTCCCGGCAGTAACAGAACGCAGGCAGTGGCGCAGTTGCAGCCCGTCTTTCAGCGTGCGGCTTATGCCGGACTGGGCACGCCAATGAAAGGAGAGAAGCCGCCGATTCTGAGCCTGGCCGATGCCAGATCTCTCGCGCTATAACCAGCAATACCGCAATCCGCTGCGCATGTTGATGGCGATGGTGGGACTGGTGCTGCTGATTGCGCTGACCAACGTGGTGATGCTGCTGATGGCGCGGAATGGGGTGCGGCAGCGAGAGTTTTCAGTACGGCAGGCGCTGGGAGCGGGGCGCGGCGAGCTGCTGCGGCAGCTGCTGGCCGAGAGCTTGATTCTGGTGACGGCGGGCGGAGCGCTTGCCTGGGGCTTTGCACAGATGGCGACGCGCCTGTTGGGCAGATGGGCGCAAATCGAGTCCAGCCTGGCGCCGGACAGAACGGTGCTGCTTTTCACGCTGGGCGTGCTGGTGATTGCCGCGGTATTGTTTTCGCTCGCGCCGCTGCGGGTGGCGCTGGCCGGCGGGGCCGAACTGGCGCTGAAGACGTCGGCCGCCACATCCAATACCGATGCCGGCAAATCGCGCGCAGGCAAAGTCATTGTGGCTCTGCAGATGGCGCTGTGTGTGGTACTGCTGGTGGGCGGAGGACTGCTGATTCGCACTCTGCGTAATCTGGAAAACACTCCTCTGGGAATGCAGATCGATGGGCTCGTAGTCTTCGGAGTGAAACCCAACATCCAGTCGATTCCCGAGGGTGTCGCCTTCTATACGAACCTGATGAACAAGCTGCGCGCTCTGCCGGGCGTGGAGTCGGTAACCATCATGGAAGAACGCATCGGCTCGTGGTCGTCCGACAACAGCGACATGACGGTGGACGGGAGGTTGCCGGATGCGGCGAACGGATCATCGAGAACAGTCCGCAGCAACGTGGTTGGTCCGGACTTCTTTCGAACGCTCGGCGTACCTGTGCTGGCCGGCCGCGACTTTGCCGATTCCGATACTGCTGCGTCGCCTCCCGTCGGCATCATCAACGAACAATTTGCGAAGCGCTTCTTTCCCAATCAGAATCCGCTGGGGCATACGATCGGAACCGACGATGGGCGCTACCAGATGACCGTCGTCGGTGTAGTGCGGGACCACAAATATCGCAGCATCGATGAAGAGCCCATTCCCATGGCCTGGTATATGTACGCTCAGATTCCAATGACCGGAGCTATGCACGTAGAAATGCGCGTTCACGGCGAACCACTGGCAATTCTGCCGTCGGCGCGCAAGGCCGTGCAGCAGATGAATCCGAACCTGCCGTTGATACGGCCAATGACCCAGCGCGCGCAATACGATCTGACGATTTCAAGTCAGGTGCTGTTTGCGCGGCTCGCCGGGTTCTTCGGCTTTCTGGCGGTGGTGCTGGTGGCGACGGGACTCTATGGAACGCTGGCATACCGGGTGAGCATGCGGACAGCGGAGATCGGTGTGCGCATGGCGGTAGGCGCGCGGCGCGGGCAGGTGGTGTGGATGATCCTGAAAGGCAGTCTGCTGCTGACCGCGGCCGGCGTGGTGATGGGTGTTCCCCCCGCGATTCTGATGGGTCGCGCGCTGACGTCGTCTTTGTACGGCGTCAAGCCATTGGATGGAGTGAGCTATTTTCTAGCAGTGGTGGGCGTGGCTTTGGTTGCGTTGGCGGCCAGCGCGGTGCCTGCCGCGCGCGCGGCCAGCGTCGATCCTCTCACGGCCCTGCGCACCGAATAAAGCGGAGCCTTGCGCTTCGCCCGGTCGAAATAAAGCCGGGTGCCCCATCCTTCGCGTTGTTTGCGAAGGGTGGGATACGCGGCTGTGGCGCCCGAAGCCCTTCCCCGCAAATTCTGTTGATGCCATCCTTCACAAAGAACGTGAAGGATGGGGCGCACCCGCCGGTCTAGCACCCGAAACTGTTACAGATCAGCTTGCCTGGTGCTCGCCGAAGACTCTACGCAGACTCCCGGCAATCTCGCCTACCGTGGCGTAGCTCTCGACTGCTTCGAGGATCGCCGGCATAAGATTCGCAGTGGAATTGGCCTGCTCCTGGACGCGGTCGAGCGCCGCCCGCCAACGCAGGGGATCGCGCCGGGCGCGCAAGCCACGCACGCGCTCGATCTGCTCGCGTTCTCCCGCCTCATTCACCGTTCCAACCGGCAGCGGGTCCCGAGCATCACCGGCAAACCGGTTGACTCCCACCACCACAGTTTTGCCGCAATCGACGTCCTGCTGCTGCCGGTAAGCAGCCTGCTCAATTTCCCGCTGCACCCAGCCACCCTCGATCGCGGCCAGCATGCCGCCCTGCGCATCGATGCGGTCGAGATACGCACGCGCTCCCTGTTCGATCGCCGTGGTGATCAATTCCACGTAAAAGGAGCCGGCCAGCGGATCGACCGTCTGCGCCACCCCGGACTCCTTGGCCAGTATCTGCTGCGTTCGCAGCCCCATGCGGGCCGATTCCTCGCTGGGCAACCCCAGGGCTTCGTCATACCCATTGACGTGCAACGACTGGGCGCCGCCCAGAACCGCGGCAAGGGCCTGCAGGGCGGTCCGCGCCAGGTTGTTTTCCGGTTGCTGCGAGGTCAGGGTCGAACCAGCAGTCTGAACATGAAACCGCATGGCCTGGGCCATCGGATCGCTCACCCCGAACTGCTCGCGCAGCAGCCGGGCCCACAGACGGCGGGCGGCCCGGAACTTGGCGACTTCTCGAAAAAAGTCATTGTGCGCGGCAAAAAAAAAGGAGAAGCGCACTGCTGAGCGTTCCAGATCGACTCCGGCATCCCGCAGGGCTTCAAGGTAAGCGCGCCCGTTGGCCAGGGTAAAGGCGACCTCCTGCACCGCCGTGGCCCCAGCCTCCCGCAAATGGTAGCCGGAGACGGAAATGGGGTTCCATGACGGCAGATGTTGCCCGCTCCAGGCGAACAGGTCGGTTACGAGGCGCAGGCTCCGCTTCACGGGGTAGATGTAAGTGCCCCGCGCCAGATACTCCTTCAGGATGTCGTTCTGCACTGTCCCGGTCAGCCTGGCGGCCTCGCACCCGGAGCGGCGCGCTGCCGTGACATAGAGGGCGAGCAGGATCGTGGCCGTGGCGTTGATCGTCATGGAGGTCGAAACCGAACCCAGCGGGATTCCGGCAAAGAGCCGTTCCATGTCATCGAGGGAGTCGATCGCCACTCCGGCCCTCCCTACCTCCCCGGCCGCCCAGGGGGAGTCGGAGTCGTAACCCAGCTGCGTGGGCAGGTCAAAGGCGACCGAAAGCCCTTCGCTGCCCTGAGCGAGCAGAAACTTGTAACGGCGGTTGGACTCGTCTGCATCGCCCATGCCGGAGTACTGGCGCATGGTCCACAGGCGCCCGCGGTACATGGTGGGGCGAATCCCCCGGGTAAACGGGTACTCCCCTGGATAGCCAAGGTCGCGATCCGGGTAAAAACCGGCCAGATCGCCGGGCCCCCATACCGGTTTATCTTGAGGACGATCCACTGGGGGCCCGCTTGCTCCTGCGGTAGGCGCGGGCGAAGGAACTGAAGGAAAACCAGGCAAAGGCAGCCGTTAGGGCGCTGTAGAGCAGCAGGTGGCTATGCTCCGGTCCCTGCCTCCACGAGGTGCGGACGCGGTACACGTTCTGGGCAAAGTAAAGCGCGAACAGGGCGAAAAACAGGCCGGTAACCTCCAGCCAAAGCAACTTGCCGGCGTGGGTAAACGGGCCCAGGAGCGCTTGCCCAAAGGCCTTGGCCCCGCGTTTGGCGGTGATGACCCGGCTGCTAAGGGGAGGGGACGGCGCCGGCGGCTGGCTAGCTCTGGCTTCGGCGGCCTGTTCCACCCGCTGGCGGAGCATGTTCGAGGCCACCCGGACGCCAATGCCCAGGGTCCGGCCTACCTTCTTTGGCTCCATGGTAAAAGTTTACCAGCCGGTTGATTCAGATTGCTCCGCTTCAACATCACAAGTAAGGTAGGTAAAACCGCCCTGAGGGTGGCGAGTGGGGGTACATCATTGAACCAACGACTTCGTCGTCTTATCCAGCAACTGGGGGAAGCCATTCATGAGTCGGTTTCCGAGTCCGAGCAGATCTCCGAGGTCGTGCAGGACATCCGCAAGCAGGGCTTTGACGTGCTGCTGATGCTGGAAGCGACGATTGGATTGAACGAGGTAGAACAACAACCATCCTCTGAACTGGAAGCCGCGGTGGACGAAAATTCGCCCGCGGATGAGACTTTTAACGCCCAGGATGTACACTTTCTGCGCTCCCTGCGCATCTCGGTCGAAGAGGGTTGAGATCCACGATTAGAGATGTCACGGGCGGCGCGGTGAACCCATGAAAGACACACTTGGAGTATTGCTGGCAGGGGGGGCAGGGGAGCGTCTCTTCCCGCTGACACGCGATCGAGCCAAACCGGCGGTCCCTTTCGGGGGCAACTACCGCATCATCGATATCACGCTATCAAACTGCATCAACTCGGACCTGCGCCGGGTCTACATCCTGACCCAATACAAGGCGCTCTCGCTCAATCGTCATATCCGTGAAGGCTGGACCGGTATCGTGGCCCAGGAACTTGGCGAGTTCATCGAGATCCTCCCTCCCATGCAGCGGGTCAGCGCCAACTGGTACATGGGCACCGCGGATGCGGTATACCAGAACATTTACTCGATCGGCGCCGAGCAGCCCAAGCATGTGCTCATTCTTTCCGGCGACCACATTTACAAAATGAATTACGGGCTCATGCTCGACCACCACAACGACGCCGGTGCGGATGTGACCCTGGCTACTCTGCCCATCCGTCCCGACGAAGTGTCGCGTTTTGGAGTAGTCGAGGTGAGCCGAACGGGAGAGGTGGTCGGATTTCAGGAAAAACCCAAGACCACCAACCTGCGCTCTCCCTTCAATCCCAGCATGGTCGATGCCTCGATGGGTATCTATCTCTTCAACACCGATGTGTTGCTGCCGGCCTTGATGAAGGACGCTGAAGATCCCAACTCCAAACATGACTTTGGGCACAACATCCTGCCCGGTATCCTTGGCCGTTACAAAATCTCCGCCTACAACTTTGTCGACGAGAACAAGCAGAACGCCCTCTACTGGCGCGACGTGGGCACGCTCGAGGCATACTTCGACGCCAACATGGATGTGGCCTCGGTTTCGCCTATCTTCAATCTCTATGACAAAGCCTGGCCCATGCGCACCCGGCAACGCCAGTACCCGCCGGCCAAGTTTGTGTTTGGCGAACCGGGACGTACCGGCATGGCCATCAACTCGGTCATCTCCGCCGGATGCATTATCTCCGGCGCGGTGGTGCGCAACAGCGTGCTTTCGCAGGATGTGCGCGTGAATTCCTACGCCGAGGTGGAATCGAGCATCATCTTCACCCACGTCGACATTGGCCGCCATTGCCGCATCCGGCGGGCGATCATTGATCGCGACGTGCACCTGCCCGAGGGCACGGTGATCGGCTATGACCGCGAAGAGGACCGGCGCAACTACTTCGTGACCCAAAGCGGGTTGACGGTAGTCACGCGCGACTACTCGCTTTACGAGAATCCTGTCTCTCCGGATTTCATGCAGCAGTCTTAGCCAAAGCTTCCGCTTTTGAGCTCCATCCCGTCTACCAGTCGACGGGTGCCCCACATCTCGCTCGTTTTTTGCGAGATGTGGGATACCACAGGCCTCTCCCCGAACCTCCCACAACAAAGCCGGTTTGTACCTCAGGAGACTAGGCCACTCACCGAACAGCGAGACCCTGGCAAGCGTTCAAAGGCGTAGGATGGCTGTCAAGATGAAGCGGCTTTGGGCACGAATTCTACAGCTGTTGCTCGCCGTTGTGGTCGTCCTCTATCTGGGGGATTGGATCGCTTTGCGCGTTCGCGCGCAAACAACTTCGACGGTCCAGGTGCAGCAGTTCCTCAGAACGCCGCTCAAGGGCCAAAAAGAGGAGTTTGACTATATGGGCACGGTGGACCAGCCCTGCGTGCGCTCCCTATTTCCTCACAACTCCCAAAGTCCTTGCTGGTGGTTGGAACGGCACAAAATACGCTGGGTTTCGCCTTGAGAGATGGCCGTGTTTCTGGAACTGGCAAAATTCGCTTCCTTGCTGCTCAGCATCCTTTCGCTCGACGCTCTTTTTCATGCTGCCTTTCTTGAGCCCGCCAGCCATTTCGAGCAACGCCTGCTGCCTTCGCTCGACATGTTGGTGGTGTCGGCCGCCGTTTGCCTGGGCGGGGGATACATCTTTCGTACCTGGGAGCAGAGGGCCGGCCGGCGCGACGCCAGCATCGCCGGATCGCTGCCCATGTTGATTTTCTGGTGGGGCGCGGGCATCATTGCTTTGCTGTTCGCCGTGGCTTGGCTGTTGGAACGCTACTTCTTCGGTTTCCGGCGGCACTAACGTTTGTCGGGGTATGGATCTGCGTGCTTTGCTGGTTCTTTCTGCGGCTCCAGACCGGGTGAGCGCTCTCAGGCGAATGGAACCGAAGCTCGCACTCGTGCGTATGACCACCCATGAGTCTGGCTGCCACGCTTACCCTGAACAACGGTGGAACGGGAGCAAGCGGTGAGCGCTTCCAGCCCGATTCCCGGAGGCGCTATCCTACAGCCCGAGGAACGCCCGCTTTGAATCCTTCTTCGAACACGCCGCCGGAACGGGAGGGCGGCGCGCGCCGGCAATGGCCCGCGGAAAGAAGAGCGGAGACGCCGGAGATCGATTTTCCCGCTTTGGTCAAGCGCTGCCTCGATGGCGATGCCGCCGCCTGGACGGAGTTGGTGGCCGCCCAGCAGCGTCGGGTCTACGCGCTCTGCTACCGCTTTACTGCTTCCTCGCATGATGCGGAAGATCTGACCCAGGACGTCTTCATCAAGGTCTACGGCAACCTGCGCAGCTTCGATGCCGCCAAGGGCAGCTTTCCCACCTGGATCACGACCCTGACCCGCAATCTGCTGGTCGACCACTTTCGCCGCTCCCGCCAGCAACGGGCGACCGATTCGCTCGACGCCGGTTGGGACCAGGGCCCAGACGCGCCCCGGCCCGCGCCCCTGGTCGACCCCCGCAGCACGCCGCTGCAGCATGCCGTGCGTCGGCAGCTGGAATGCCTGGTGCAAAACGCCCTGGCCAGGGTATCGCCGGAATTACGCGAGGCTGTTATTCTTCGTGACTTGCAGGATATGGATTACAAAGAGATTGCGCAGGTACTATCGATTCCTCAGGGAACCGTCAAATCGCGCATCAGCCGGGGCCGGGCGGAACTAGCGCGCCTCTTGGAACGTACTAAAGGGCAGGTGATGTAAATGTCTGAGCAGGAGCAAACTAAGCCGTTAGGTGGGCAGGGGCGGACGCTGCGGTGCGACGAATGGGAAAACCTCCTCGCCGATGCGTTGGATGGAACCCTGAGCGCGGCCGACCAGGCGGCCTTCACGCGCCACCAAAACGAATGTGCGCTGTGTGCCCAGATGTTCAAAGAAACCGATCAGGGCAAGGCCTGGATGCAGTACCTGGCGGTTGAGCCCGAGGTCCCCGCTGATCTGCTGGGGAAGATACTTGCCCGGACGAGCGAACCCGCGGGATCCGGAGTTCAGCCGGGAGTGGCTGCCCCGGGCCGCACCCTGCCCGCCCGCCCCTGGCGGCGGGTGGTGCTGCCCGCGATCCGCCAGGTGATGGAGCCAAGGTTGATGATGACCGCGGCCATGGCTTTTTTCTCCATTGCCCTCACCCTGAACCTGACCGGGATCAAAGTCACCCAGCTGCGCATGGAAGATCTGCAGCCGTCCCGCCTGCGGGCAAATCTTACCCGGACGTTCTATTCCACCAATGAACAAGTGACCAAGTATTACGAGAATTTGCGCGTGGTCTACGAGATGGAATCGCGGGTGCGTGAATTGCGCCGCGCAACCGCGGCCGAACCTGCCCCCACCCCCCGGGAAACACCTAAGCCCCCGGCTCGCGACGGCAGCGGCAGTCCCAGTTCGAGAGTTCCCCAGGGACAGAAGGTTCCCCAGGCGCCCGGCGCGAGCCCTGCGCAATCGGAAGATAACGCCGGTTCCCCGGCGGAGATGGTGGCCGCCGGCTTTCATCGGTCAGACAGAAGCGGCACCTTTCACCAGGAAGTTTTTCGGGCCTTGCGATCAACCCATGAAGGCGGGCGCCAGAGGAGTTTGGTATGAACTGCCTTAACCATCCCGATGTTGCCGCAGTTGCCTATTGCCAGAACTGCGGTAAGCCACTGTGCTCCACTTGTATGCGTACCGTCGGCGGCGTGGTCTACTGCGAAACCTGCCTGGCGGCCCGCCTGTCCGCGCAGGCGGCTACCGGCCAGCCGGCCCCGTACCCAATGCACGCGCATCCTGTACTCGCCGGCCTGCTGGGCTTTATTCCCGGGGTAGGCGCCATGTACAACGGGCAATTCGTCAAGGCGCTGGCCCACGTGCTCATCTTTGCTGTGTTTGTCAGCCTAGCGGACAAGAGCGTGGTTTTCGGCTTGTTGGTTGCAGCATGGGTCTTCTACCAGGTTTTTGACGCTGCCCAAACGGCCAAGGCCCGGCGCGATGGATTACCCCTGCCCAATCCGTTCGGCCTCAACGACCTCGGAACCAGGCTGGGCATGACTCCCGTATCCCCGTATGTCGCTGGCTTTGCTCCCCCGCCAGGCACGGCGGTGCCTGGGGGGCCGGCAGCAGCCAATCCCAATCCTGATTTTGGGCAAAGCGCCGGGCCCTACGCAGGGCAAACTCCACCCCCCGGCTATACTCAGCCCCCGGCCTATCCCGCCTCCTATGTCGTGCCCCCCGACGCTCCCGGTCAGTCTGCTGGCGGCGTAGGGCCCTACACGTCGGGGTTGCTCCCTTCGAGGAAGCATCCCGTGGGCGCCGTGGTGCTGATTGTCATTGGTCTGATGCTGTTGCTGCACACGCTGGGGGTATTCGAGGATGAATGGATTGGCCGCGCCTGGCCGCTGGTCCTCATCGGTGTCGGTGTATGGCTGCTGTACAGCAGAACCCGCGATCTTCCCCGGGGAGGTCCGCGATGACCACCTGGCTGCTCATCCGCAGGCTGCGGGGGCCGGCTTTCCTGATCCTGTTCGGCATTACCGCTATGTTGCACCAGTGGGGGGTGCTCAGCTTTGGCCGCAGTTGGCCGCTCTATCTGATTCTGGCCGGAATCCTCGGTCTGGCGGAGCGGGCTGCTTTGGCCATCGGAAGCCCAATGCCGGACCCCGGGTGGTACGTGCCGGGCCAACCATATGCCGCCCCGCCCCAACCGTATGCCGCCTCGCCCCAACCGTATACCGCCTCGCCCTCCCCTGCCATCGACCCGCTTGCTGATCCCAACAGGAGGCCCTGATGGCCACCCTGCCTCCACCCTATTCCCAACGGGACGCAGCCCGCGCGCAACGCTACTACCAGCGCTCCCTTCGCCCTCCCTCGATCATCGGACCCTTGTTGCTGATCGTAATGGGCGTCATCGCCCTGCTGGTCGAAACCAATCAACTGAATCCGGTTCGCTTGTGGGACTGGTACATGCGTTGGTGGCCGCTGTTGCTGGTCGGGGTGGGTTTGCTCTCGCTGGGGGACTGGTGGCTGGATCGCAGGCATGCGGACGTCGGCCGGCGCTGGCATGGAGGGTCGCACGGGGGACTGATTGCCCTGATCATCTGTCTGGCCGTGGTGGGCTATGTGGTGGGCGCCACCAGCCGTGGACTGCACGGCATGCACGTGTTCGGCCACGGCGGAGAGCAAGAGGACATGTTTTCCCGCCTGCTGGGCCAGGAGCACAATGATGACCGCAGCCTCAATCAGGAAATTCCGCCGCACGCGCCGATCGACATCCAGGTACCCCATGGAGATGTGACCGTCACCGCTTCCGGCGACGAGCAGTTGCACGTGCAGGCGCACTTGGTAGTCTATGCGGCGAATGATCGCTCCGCCCAACGCAACCTGGACGCTCTGGCTCCGCAAATCGTGGTGAATGGCGGGAACGTGACCCTGCGTACCGGCGACGCCGGCGATGGTCATGCCGATCTGACCATCGAGATCCCCAAGGACGCTGTTCCCAGCGTCACCGCCGCTCACGGGGATGTGACGTTCGAGGGTTTAGCCGGCCCGGCGAACGTGAACGCTGCGCGGGGTGACGTCAAAGCCGACAATATTGCCGGCCAGGTCCACGCCCATATGGGCAAAGGTGATTTTAGCGCCCATGCCATTTCGGGCGATGTGTCGCTCGAGGGCAAGCTGGACGATGTGTCCATTTCGGAAGTCGGCGGCAAGGTGGGATTGGACGGCGATTTCTTCGGGGATACCAATCTCGCCCATATTGGCGCCCCCGTTCATTTCCACTCCAGCCGGACAGACGTCGAGGTGATCTCGATCCCCGGAACTCTGGCCATCGACAGCGGCGACCTGCAATTAAACACCGCCACCGGTCCGGCCAGAATCTCGACCAGCGCCAAGGATGTTGAGTGCACCGGGATCACCGGCGACTTGCGGGTCGAGGATGGCGATGGGGACATCTCTGTGGGGGTGGTCGCGCCGCTCGGGGAAGTCTCGGTCCACAACCGGAATGGGGCCATCAATCTGACCGTGCCCCCAGGGGTTGGCTTTCAGGTGCAGGCGACCGCCAGGAACGGCGAGATCGAGTCCAAGTTGAGCCTGCCGGTCACCAGCGCCGGGCAAGGCCAAAGTGTAAGCGGCCAGGTAAGCGGCGGCGGCCCACGCATCGAACTGGTTGCCGATCACGGTGACATTACGATTACCCCGATCGAGGCACCGCCGGCTCCACCGGAACCCCCGGCAATGCCTGCGCCGCCCGCGCCACCTGCGCCACCCACTCCACCGGCTGGAGCCAAACAGTTACGCCACTTTCACGCCAAGGATGCCGCCAGCAACCCGCAGCCGGTAGTGCAGTAGCGTGTTCAGTAACAACCTCGACTACGCCTGTTGCGAATTCTCGACAGCATTTTGTAACAACCTTTGACCGCGTTTCCTAACGACTCCTCGATCTCGTTCCCTAACAAATCTCGTCCATAGGTGGGTAGCCCTCGATAAGGAAAAAGGCTTTGTCAAGGGAAAAGATATCCTGAGCGGTGCGGAGCACCGCTTTGTTTGGCCATCCGAGAGAGAGTGGGACCGAGACTCTGGGATATCACCGCGGAATCACTTTTCTGGTGGATCGCTCCACCGAACCATCGATACGACCGAAACTACTATCATGATTCTTCTATACGGACATCCAGCCGCCGAGTCTGTGCGGAAGTGGGAAACACCGGAGGTGTTTTCCAAGGCGCTTGCGCCGTCTTCTGCATAGACCGGTCTGGATGCGAGAGCACCCAATCAAAGTCTCGGGCTAAACATCGCCCAGGGCCACCCGCGGGTTGCTCTCGACACGAGCGATCTCCGGATAGCCGACATTGCTGCGTAGCATCCAGTAGAGTCGCACTGCCAACTTGCGTGCCGCCGCCACCTTGGCCACTCCCTTAGGGCGACGATGGCAACGGTGCTGATACTCTTTGCGAAACCCTTCATCTTTGCGTACTGTGGTCTGCGCCGCTTCCACCAGCAGCTTGCGTAGAAAACAGTTGCCTTGCTTGGTAATGGCTCCCAGGCAACGCTTGTTGCCCGAGCTCTGTTCGCTGGGAACCAGGCCCAGATAGCTAGTGAGCTGCTTGCTACCGGCAAAGCGTGCCACATCCCCGATCGTGAGCACGAAAGCCAGTGCCGTCACTGGGCCCACTCCAGGCTGGGTCATCAACAACTGGGCCTGCGGGTGCTGCTCGGCGGCCTGCTTCACGGCTTGATCCAATGGCTCGATCTGGCGGTTCAACTCCTTGAGCAGCTGCAACAAATCTTCCCGCCGCGTCCCCGCCCAGCCCGGCATCGCCAACTGCTGGAACTGCTCCATCCCCTGGCGCGTCCACAGCCGGCTCTTCTTCTGCATCCCCTGGTTCATCGCCAGATGCTGCAAGCTGTTCTTCACCTTCGTTCGGACCTCGACCAGCTTGTCCCGGTGGCGTAACAGTTGCCGCTGATCCCGCATCGCCGCACTCGGCCTCCACAACTGGGGAAACCGTTTCTCCAACAGCAGCTTCAAGATATGACCCGCGTCCCGCTTGTCCGTTTTCTGCTTGCGTACATAGCTGGCGCGGATCTTGGCCGCATCCCCTACCCGTATCTCATGGCCCAACCGCTGCACCAGATCAACAAACCACTGGCTGTTTCCGGTGGCCTCGATCCCGATCAACGCCGGCTCACCCAACTCCCGGTAGAACCGCTCTGCCTGACCGTCGCTGTGACTCAACTTCCGCTCTTGGACCTCTCCTGTCTCCAGGTCGCACATCGCTATCTGTTGAAAGCTAGGGTGGAAATCACATCCTATAATCTTCATAAGGCTTCTCCTGATCCCAGAGTCTCTCGGTCCCATCCTCAAGACTCTCTCTAGGATCGCTGAAGCCTTTTTCCTTATGCAATCAAGGTCTCGCTCTTGAGACCTGGGTTTCTCCCTGGAAAATTGGCTCTCCCGGCACACCCACGTCTCAAAAGCGAGACCTGAACCACCCACCCGCTACTCATCCATCATTCCGTGCCGGAATTGCTTTACTGAGCGAGTCGTTGGTTGATGATGTCTTCGACGCGGGCGACAACTTCTTCGAGCGAGAGATGGGTGGAATCAATAATCACCGCATCGGGGGCGGGCTGCAGCGGAGATTCGGCGCGGGTGCGGTCGCGCCGGTCGCGCTCGCGCAGCTGTTCCAATACGGATTCGGCATGCTGCGTCTCTCCCGGGCCGTTCTGCTGATAGCGCCGCTGCCCCCGCACCTCGGCCGCAGCATCGAGAAAAATCTTGACCTGCGCGTTGGGAAAAACGGTGGTGCCGATGTCTCTGCCTTCCATCACGATGCCGCTGCGCACGCCCATCTGGCGCTGCATGGCGACCAGCCATTCACGGATGCCGGGATGCACGCTGACCCGCGAAGCGGCTGCGGTCACATCGGGTTCGCGGATGCGCTTGGTGACCTCGACCTCATCCAGAAAAACGCGGTTGCCCAGTGCCGCCGGTAGTAGCCGGATGCGGGTCCTCTCCGCCAGTCGTCCGAGTTCTTCCCGATCGTCCAGGTCGCTGTCGGTCTGGATGGCCTTGAGTGCGAACGCGCGGTACATGGCGCCCGTCTCCAGGTTGAGCAACCCGTAGCGAGCGGCAATGCGGGCAGCGACTGTGCTCTTGCCGGCCCCAGCCGGGCCGTCAATCGCGACCACCAGCGGCGTGCTTTGGTTCTCCGTCATGCTCCTGGCTTTTTGCGCGTTGTTTTGCGCCGCTGAAAGTCGCCCGGTTTGCCGCCCGGTTTCCCACCTGGTTTGCCGCCGAACCTGCCCCCAGGTTTAAAACCCGGTCTGCCGCCCGGCCGGGCTGAAGACGAGCCTGTCCGCTGCCACGGTTTCGCCGGCCGGGAGGAGGGGACAGAGGGTGGACGCGTTGCCTGGGCATCGCCGTCGCGTGGAGGCAAGGGCCGAGGTGGGCGGCTGCCCGGATGGCTGGGGCGTGGGGACCTGGTCTGGCCGCCGGGTCGTCCATCCGGCCGTCGATCGGGCCGTCCCGATCCTCCTGGTCCTGATCTTCCGGGCCCCGATCGTCCTGGTTTGGGGCGAAAAGAAGCAGATGGACGCCCGGAAGGACGTCCCCTTGGCGGAGCAATACCTGCAGGACGGCTGGACACGGGGCCGTCTGATCTCCGCCGCTCTCCCGACGGAGCGCCTGATCGATCACTCCCTGGCCGCGGCGTCTGAGAGGATCGAAAAGGTGGCCTGGGGCCGGACCGAGCCCAGGGCGCCGGCCGCTCACCCTCGGGTCTCTCTTGTCGTGATCCGAAGCGCTTCTCCGGCCGTGCTCCACCGCGCGTTGGGGCAGGGCTGCTTTGCGGTCGACGGGGCGTTTTTTCCCCGCCTTGCGCGGACGCCGGCGGGAAACTGCGGGGCGAAGGATACGACGGCCGTGGGGCGCCTGGTTTTCCCGGGCGCGGTGGTTTCCTCCACTCCCGGCTGACCTCCGGCCTGGCTGGCTTGGTTTCCCTGCCTTTCGAAGGGGGTCGCGTTCCGCCGCGAGGTGGACCTTCGTTTCTCTGCAGCCCGCGATTGGGCTTTGCGCCTGGTCCCGGTGCCGGCGTGAAACTGCGAGTAGGCGAAAACGCAGGCCGTGCGGCGGCTGATTTTTCTCGCTCGCCTGGTTTCTTCCAATCCCTGCCGGGCGGCCTGTTTCTCTCCTTGGCCTCCTCTCTGGTTCTCTCCCGGGTTCTCTCCCCGCTTGCTGCCGCCAGCCTGACTGCGGGGTGCGGCACCGGCGACGGTCTTCGCGGCGCGGAAAAGCTGACCGCGGGTGGCGCAGGCAGCGGCGCGGGTGCCGGGCTGGGCACGGCGGATTCGGCGAATTCGGGCAAGCCGCCTTCGAGGAAGTAATACGTCTGCGCATCCATCGATAACGATTGAACCTGCCGCGTGGCGGATAAACCCCGCACCGCTTCCCGCACCCGCGAGCGCGAGGCCAAGGGAGAGAGAAAGATCTCGATCTCCTCGCTGGTGGCGGCGTACACCGACTGCAAGTAAATTGAGACCAGCAGTGACAGGGCTGTGACCTGCCCGGTCGCGCCGGCGGTCGCGAGCGCGTCGCGATGCCTTATCCGGAGCAACTCCCAGCGCGCCGGCTGGCCAGGCCCCTCGAACACCGGGGCGATACGCAAGCCTTGCCAAAGCTCGCTCAGGCCGCGCAAAACGGCTGCTTCCGTAAGCTCCCGGCCCAGGGTTTCCCGCGCCTCGGGGGCGGTCAGCCCCCCGTCCTTGTCGTTCAGGGCCTTCCACAGCTCGAGCACCAGGGGAGAGACCTTGTGGCCGGAGGATTTTTCCGGGGCGTGCTTCCAATCGGCATCCGCACGCAGACAGAGGACATAGGGCAGCGCCTGCCGCCCGACGAGAAAATCCGGTTGCTCGCCGACGGCGCCAAACAGGTTGAGCGCCACCACGCTGCCGGATTCAATCAGCCGGGCGAGCAGCGCCTGGGCCTCGGCAATCGCATCGCTTCCCGGGGTTGCCGCCGAAGTCCCCGACACTGCTTCGACAAAAGAAGGCGCGGGCGCCGGCAGCTGCGCGCGCCGCGGCAGGTAGAGGCACAGCGGGTGCTGTTCGAGCCAGTGCGTGGCGTCGTCCAGGGTGAGGAGGGGATTTTTCTGCTGGCGCCAATGCGCCGCTCGTGCTGCCTGGAGCTGCTCTGCTGTCAAGTTTGATTCCGCGCTTTCAAAGCCCGGCCGAAGCCGGGGAACAACCGGTCTAGATGCGATGGAATGCCCGCTGGATTTCCTTCCAAGCATACCGCAGGACGATGGGGCGGCCATGAGGACAACTGGTCGGGTGCTCGGTTTGGGCCAGCTCGGCGAGCAGCCATTCCATGCGCGGCCCATCGAGCGGGGTATTCACTTTGATGGCCGCGTGACAGGCGATCGAGGCCGCGATGCGGGTCCGCGCCGCCTCCAGGTTCTCCGCCTGCTCCGGGCTGCCGGCCTGCTCCAGCACCTCGACCAGCATGCGTTCGAGCGCGGAGCCTTCGAGACCCACGGGCGCTGCCTTGATGGCGATGGTGCGCGGCCCGAAAGGCTCCACCTCAAAGCCGTTGGCGTCGAGTTCGCGGGCAATGGCTGCGAAGGTGACCATCTGCGCCGGTAACAGGTCAAGCAACATGGGCATGAGCAGCCGCTGGCGCTCGACCTGTTCCACCCGGCGCTGGCGCAAGACTCTCTCGAACAGGATGCGCTCGTGCGCCACGTGCTGATCGATGATCCACAAACCCTCCTGGTTCACCGCCAGGATGAAGGAGTCGCGCAATTGTCCCAGCGGCCGCAACGAAGCCAGGCCATGGAGCGACGGCCCGGCGCCCGATTCCGCAGTTGCTTCCATGTCTGCTTCGCCGCCGGCCTCGGCGCTTGCCAGCTGTTCGATGGCGGTGGCGCAGCCCGGGGAGTGCCCGTTCTGCACTTTCTCCGCCGCCGGGGAGGATGCGAAAGGAGCGAAGGGAAGCATACCCGGAGCGGGCTCGATGGGGCGCGTGGACAGGGTGAACCCGTCGCCCGCCGGCTCGAAATCTTCCGCGCGCGACCCGTCCCAGGACGAGCCATCGCTCTGCCAGTTGCCGGTGATCCAGCCATCCGAGGTTGGTGTGTCCTCCCTTCCGCGGGGACCCAACTCCGGAGTACTGCTGGGATGGACCGTGAGGGCACGCAGGAACCCTGCCGCCGGCCGGCCCAGGGTCAGCTTGTGGCGGATGGTGTCGCGCACAAAATCATGCAGCCAGCTGGCCTGGCGGAAGCGCACTTCAGTCTTGGCCGGGTGCACGTTGACGTCCACTTCTTCTGCCGGCATCTCGACAAAGAGCAGCACCACGGGAAAGGAAGTTGGGGGAAGAATATTGCGGTAGGCTTCCGAGACCGCGTGCAGCAGGAGACGGTCGCGCACCAGGCGGCGATTGACGAAGCAGTAGATGGAATTGCGATTGAGTTTTTCGAGCTCCGGCTTGGAGATAAAGCCAGTCAGGCGCAGCCAGCCGGGAGCCGGGGCCTGGTAATCCCCGGGACGCTTCCAGGGTGGGGGTTCCGGTAGTCCGGCACGAGCCAATTCCATCTCCGCCGCCAGCGGCAGTAGCTGATCGAGCGTAGCCTGGCCGAAGATCTGAAAGATGCGCTCCGCCGGTTGCCGCACCGGGGGCGCGATCAGCAAGGCGTGGGTGGCGGAGTGCAGCTCGAAGTGCTTGTCGGGATGGGCCAGCGCGTAATGCGTAACCAACGCGGTTACATGTGAGGTTTCCGTGGTTTCCGACTTGAGAAATTTTCTCCGCGCCGGGGTGTTGAAAAACAGGTCGCGCACCGTGAGGGTCGTGCCCGCGGGCGCTCCCACATCATCGCAACCGAGCAGCTTTCCGCCGGCAATTTCAACTCGCGTGCCCACGCTTTCTTCCTGGGCGCGCGTCTCGAGCTCGACCCGCGCAATCGAGGCGATGGAGGGGAGGGCTTCGCCGCGGAATCCCAGGGTGGCGATCGACAGCAGGTCATCGGAGGAGCGGAGCTTCGAGGTGGCGTGGCGCTCAAAGGCCAGCAGAGCATCGTCGCGCACCATGCCGCTGCCGTTGTCGGCGATGCGAATCAGCTTGCGCCCGCCACCCTCGATCGCGATCACGATGCGGGTCGCGCCCGCGTCGAGCGCGTTCTCAAGCAACTCCTTGACCACCGAAGCTGGACGGTCGACAACCTCGCCGGCGGCAATCTGGTTGGCCACCTGGTCAGCCAGTATGTGGATGCGGCCCATGATGGATTTTTCCCTACATTCAAAAGTAGCAGGGAAGAACACACCCACGCTCTTCTTTATGACTGTGGCAGAACAAGGCGCGCGGACCTGGGACCGTGCATCTCAGCCATTCCCGAATCGGAACTTAACCCTGACTCCTCGAATCTGGCGGACGGCCCAGGTCTCGCTTTTGAGACCTGGGCCATCCGCGCCATGTTTCTCTTTTTAGGGTCAACGTCCTGAGCGCACCCTCCGGGGCAGTGCCTGGGACGGCCGTTTGGTTTTGGGGAGCCGCTTGCTGCGCGCGTGGGTCACGGCCTCGTCGCGGCTCGCAGAGGATTCCGATAGCGAATCGCCCAGCACGTGCAGGCGGAGGAAATTGGTGGAACCGGATTTGGTCCGGGTGCCGGCCACGATGCCCAGGATCTGCCGCGGCAGCACGTGGCCGCCCTCTTCGAGCAGCCGCTCCGCGGTTTCGACCATCTGCTCGGCGGTGGCCAGCTTGTTGCACAGGATAGGATGCACCCCCCAAAGCAGCATCATGCGATGGATCACCCGCTCCACGCTGCTCAACCCGAAGATGGGAGATTTGGGCCGGTACTTGGAGAGCTGGCGGGCAGTGGTCCCAGTCTCGGTAAACACCGCGATGGCGCTGATGTCCAGATCTTCCGCAGCGTGGGCCATGGATTCGCAGATGGTCTCGGCTACGGAGAGCCGTACGTGCCTTGGCTGGCCGCGATCGTTCAGCCGCGGCAGTTCCTGGCCTTCGGTCTCGAGCACGATTTTGGCCATCATCTTGACTGCTTCGACCGGATACTTCCCGGCCGCGGTTTCGGCCGATAACATCACCGCGTCGGTGCCATCATAGATCGCGTTGGCGACGTCGGACGCTTCGGCCCGCGTGGGCCGGGGATTCTCAATCATCGACTCCAGCATCTGGGTGGCGGTGATGACCGGCTTGCGGTAGTCGCCGGCGCGGCGGATCACATGCTTCTGAATGGCCGGGACCTTCTCCGGCGGCATCTCGACTCCCAGGTCTCCGCGCGCCACCATGACCCCATCGGCGGCTTCGAGAATACTTTCCAGGTGTTGGATGGCTTGCGGCTTTTCCAGCTTGGCGATGATCCAGGTCTCGGCGCCGAGCGAAGCCACCCGATGACGCACCAGGCGGATATCCTCCGCCGTGCGCACAAACGAGACCGCAATTGCGTCCACCCCACTCTTGATGGCGAACTCCAGGTCCTCTTCGTCTTTGGCCGTCAGCGACGGTACCCGTACCGGGATGCCGGGCAGATTGATGCCCTTATGCTCTCCCAGCATGCCGCCGTTGATGACTTCGCATTCCGTATCCTGTCCGTGCACCGCCACCACGTAGAGCTCGATGAGCCCGTCGGAGAGCAGGATGCGCGCCCCCGCTTCCAGATTTTCCGCCAGCGTAGGGAAGGTAGTCGCGATCAGCGTAGAGGTCCCGGCAATATCGCGTGGGGTGATCGTCAGCCGCTGGCCGGTCTTCAGTTGCACCGGGATACGGTTTTTGAGCCGGCCGGTGCGGATCTTCGGTCCCTGCAAATCGCCCAGGATGCAGATCGGCTTGCCTTCTTCGCGTGAGACCTTGCGCACCATCTCGATCAGCTTGAGCTTTTCCGGGTGGGTGCCGTGGGAAAAGTTAAGCCGGGCCACATCGAGCCCGGCGCGGAGCAATTCGCGGAAAACATTTTCAGTCGAACAGGAAGGGCCCAGGGTGGCCACTATCTTGGCCCGGCGGCGTGGCTCCGCCGCCGGGGTTTCGTTCGCTTCCATCAGGGGAAAACTCATTGGGTCCCTCGCACTCGGTAACCGGAAACGGTAACCGCCTCCGGCAGGTTCATTCTACGCGTAGTCGGGCATGGTTCGCGGAACGCTTGTTGACAGCCGCGATACGAAAGCCCGGTAAGAACGCAATTTTAACGTTCCAGCATGGGCCGCTTGCCTCCGGCCGCGACCAGTCTTTCTGGTTCGACGGGGAGCGGATTGGGTACCCGCTGGGGCTTGGGAAAGAGATGGGCGTTGAACTCGGCGCCGATCAACACGCTCAGGGTGGCGATGTAGAGCCAAACCAGGGTGGCTACCACCGCGCCCAGCGGGCCGTAGACGACGGAGTAGTCGGCGAAGCGGGTGAGATAAAAACCGAAGCTTAGGGTAGCCAGGAACCAGATCAGCGCGGCCCCGGAAGCTCCGGGTAAAACATATTTCCAGGCCCGGCGCCGCGGCGTGCCGAACTGGTAGATCATGGCCAGCACCACAATGGTGGTCAGCAGGCCGATCGACCAGCGCACGATGCGCCAGAGGAAGAGCACCACCGGCCCCAGCACGTGAAAGCTGTTGGCAATGGCCCACTGCTCGATCTGGTGACCAAACGCAACCACAACGGTGGCAAATGTCAGGGGGCCCAGGCACAGCGGAATCATGGCCAGAGCCACTCCCCGCTCCACCCAGAAGCTCCATTCCCGGCGGGGCAGGTCGTAGGCGCGGCGAAAGCCTTCCATCAGCGACATCATCATGCCCATGGCGGCGACCAGCGAGACCAGGATGGCGGAGGTGAGGACTTGTTCCGACCGCGCCTTCTGGTTGGTGAAGTAATCATGCAGCAGGGTCATGGTGTCGTTGGGCAGCACTTCGGCGAAGGCGGCCCGCATTTCCCCCCGCACGCTGTCTGATTCCGGGGTCAGGGCGAGCAGGGTGGTGAGCACCAGGATGGTGGGGAAGAGGCAGAGGATGGCGGAGTAGGCCGCCGCTTTGGCGGTGCCGAATACGTCGTGGGAGAGCGAAGTTACCAGGGCAAGGCGGAATTTTTCCAGTGGCCAGCGCATGGCTAGCCCTTCCACTGCAGCAGGAATTGAGTGACTGCGGCAGGATCGACTTTCCGCATGGCCTCAAACTCACGATTGCGTTGGCTGTAAACCACTTGGCCGTTGGCATCGAGCACGGCTAATGCGGGCACCCCTTTGTCCACCGGCACACCATACCTGGCAGCGATGTCAAGATTCTGGTCGTAGCGGCCGATATTGACCGGGACCAGCACGTAGTTTTCCTCCAGGAGGCGGCGATTGGCGGGGTCGTGAAAATAAATTTCCAGCACCTGGCAATCTCCGCACCAGTTACCGCCGAAGTCGAGCAGGACGCGTTTCTTTTCCTTCCCTGCCCGGGCCAGCGCGCTGGCAATATCCTGCGCAGCCTGGGCCCCGTCGGGATAGATGACGGCCCGGCCCGGTTCCTCTGTAGACTCGGTATCGACAGGCGTCTGCCGGCAACCTACCAGAAGGGAGCAGGCAATGGCAGCAAGGACCAGCGGTTTTGGCAGGGAAAGCATCGGCTTAGATAATAGGGTAGCGCAAACTGTCCTCGCCAGGATTTTTGCCCCGCCAACCCTCCCGGATGCTCTATGCGAATCTGCTGTTTCTCCCCATCCCCATAGCTACCTCTGTCCAGAGCCACCCCTTTCCCCTTGTCATCCCGAGAGCAGCCGAGGGATCTGCAGTTTCCCCCATCCCCACAGCTACTCTGCCCAGAGCCACCCCCTTCCCTTGTCATCCCGAGCGCAGCCGAGGGATCTGCAGTTTCCCCCATCCCCACAGCTACACTGCTCAGAGCCACCCCTCTCCCCTTGTCATCCCGAGAGCAGCCGAGGGATCTGCAGTTTCCCCATCCCCACAGCTACTCTGCCCAGAGCCACCCCTCTCCCCTTGTCATCCCGAGCGCAGCCGAGGGATCTGCAGTGCGCCTTACGGCGCTCTCAAATCCTTCTTGGAAAACGATCCCGATGAGCCCCGAGGAATTTGCTAATTCGGGGCCAAGGCGTAGGGAAAGGTAAACCGGCCCAGCTGGATCAACGCCTTGTCGGCCGGCGGCCATATGCGGAAAGATTCCACCCGGGTGATCGAGAGATTACGCGTGGCTTCCACCTGGCCGACCGCTTTTCCGCTCTGTGCCTGGTAAAACGTCACCTTCAGCGAGTCCTGTCCGCGCACCCAGCCGATCAGGTATTGCCCCGGAGCCAGCAGGAAATCCCCCACCTTGAGCGGCACCTGGGAAACGAAATAGTGAGAATACTTGCCATCCGCCGAGTAGCCCGCGGTGATCAACACTACCCCGGCAATCGAGTGGCCCTGACCGTCGGTAATTCCCGAAGCGGTGCGGAATTCCGTTTCAATGCGTTCCGCGATCACCGGCGCGCGGGCAGGAATCAAGGCTTTCAGCTGCGCTTCGCTGGCGTTGTGCCAGTTGGCGGCCTGGGCCACAGCCGCGGTCAGCAAACACAGCACCAGCAGCGATCGGCGGACGTCAATCAAGATGCACGATTCCTCTCTGTAGCGCGGTGGTCGCGGCTTGGGTGCGATCGGTGACTCCCAGCTTGCTCAGCAGGCTGTTGATGTGGGTCTTTACCGTGGCCTCGGAAATGAAGAGCGCCGCGGCAATCTCCTTATTGCTGTTGCCGCCCACGATCAACTGCAGCACCTCGGTTTCGCGGCCAGTGAGCGTCGGCGCGCTCATGCGCTCGGCTAGCCGCTCGGCCACCGGGGCCGGGATGCGCGATTTTCCCGAGTACACCGAACGGATGGCATCCATCAGCTCGTCTCCAGTCATGCCTTTCAGCAGGTAGCCCCGGGCGCCGGCTTGCAGGGCGCGGTAAATGTCCTCATCCCCATCGAAAGTGGTGAGCACGATGATGCGGGCCTGGGGAAAATCCACCCGGATGCTGGCCGTCGCCTCCACCCCGTTCATTTGCGGCAGGCGCAGATCCATCAACGTGATGTCCGGCTGGTGGAGGCGAAACAACTGAATCGCCTCCCGGCCATCGGCCGCTTCCGCTACCACGGAAAATTCCGGTACCGTGCGCAGCAGGGCCACCAAGCCCTGGCGCACCACCACGTGGTCTTCGACAATCATGATGCGGATGGGATCGTTCATTCTGCTCGCTTTCCTGCTTTCACTGCTTCACTCCTTCGACTGTCATGGGACCGGCGCTTCGACCGAGACCAGCGTGCCTTTGCCGGGGACGCTCTCCAACTCGAGCGTGGCATCGATCTCCCCCGCCCGCTCCCGCATGCCCTGGATGCCGTAGTGGCCCTGGGCTCCGTTCCTGCTGGGATCGAACCCGTGGCCATCATCCTCGACCCGCAGCGCAACTCGCGACGCCTGGTAGATCAGCTGCACGTCGATCCGCGCCGCGGCCGCATGGCGGACGGCATTCGAGACCGCCTCCTGGCCGATACGCAGAAACTCTTCTTCGATTCGCCGCTCCAACGGCCGGTAAGTTCCTTTTACCTGAAGGTACACCTTGACCGGGGAGCCGCCGGCAATGCGGGTGCAACTGCGGCTAAGCCGTGCCGGCAGGTCGTCTGCCTGGTCCGAAGGGCTTCCGGGGCCGCCTCCGGCTTCGGAACGCAGATCCCAGATGGACGTTCGCGCGTCGGCCAGGCTGGCGCGGACCAGGGCCCGCGCCTGATCCAATTGGGCGAATACTGGTTCCAGCTCAGAGCGCGGCTCTGGCTCCCGTCCGGGCTTCGAGGTCGCCTCTCGCCAGCCGGCCAAGAGCCGCGCCACCAGTTCCAGCTGCACCGAAATGCCCACAAAACCCTGGGCGAGCGTGTCGTGAATTTCTCTCGCCATGCGCCCCCGCTCGCGCAGCACGGCGCCCCATTCGGCTTCTACGGCGAGCACACGCCAGCGATAGACCAGGTAGGCCAACAACAACAGGGCCAGCACCAGCGAGGAATAAAACCACCAGGTCTGGTAGAAGTGCGGCATCATGCGCAGGGGGAAGGAAGCGCCCGTCAGGTTCCAGACTCCATCATTGTTGGCCGCCAGCACGCGGAAGCGGTAGCTTCCTGGCGGCAGGTTGGTATAAAACGCAGCCCTGCGCGTACCGGCGTCGATCCATCCATGGTCGAAGCCTTCCAGTTGATAGCGATACTGCACTTTCTCGGGAGCCACAAAGCTGAGGCCGGCATACTGGAACTCAAGCCGGTTCGCGCCCGGCCGCACCGTCAGTTGCTGATCGAGGCTTCTGCGATGGTCATCAACCAGGATCTTTTCGATCGCGACGGGAGGGGGAACCCGGTTCTCCGGCAAATGCGCCGGCTCGACGGACGAGACCCCGTCGAGGGTAGCGAACCACAAGCTTCCATCCTCGAGCTTCCAGGCCGCTGGGTGCCCATCGCCGCTGCATTCGCGGATATTCATGCCGTCCGCCGTGCCGTAGGCATTCACCGCCGGTACCCGGCCCGATGCATTCAACTGCGCCAGCGAGACGCGGAAGATCCCGGTCTTTGAGCTCAGCCAAAGATGTCCGCTCGCGTCTTCGAGCATGCCGTAAATCGTGTTCGGCAACCCTTGTGCACTGGAGGGGTAGGCCTGAATCGCGGCTTTGCCTGCGCCTGGCTGCAAGCGGTTGAGACCGCCGCCATTGGTCCCCAGCCACAGCGTGCCCGTGTGATCCTGGGCGATGGCGGTGACGGTGTTGTTCGAAAGGCCCTGCTGCATGGTGTAGTTGCGGAAGACACCGTTTTCCAGACGGCTCAACCCGCCGGAGGTGCCAATCCAGAGCGGGTCGGAAGAGTTCCGGCCCCCTCGGAGAATCGCGCCGATGAAGTCGCTGCCCAGGCCATCCATGCTGGAAAAGCTGGAAAACTTGCCTCCAGCCAGATGGGCCAGACCGTGGCGCGTCCCGATCCACAAGCTGCCATCGCGATCGTTTTCGAGGGAACGAACGAAGTCGTCGGGTAGCCCGTCGGCAGAGGTAAATCGCTCCACCCTGCCGCTTGCATGCAGCAGGTTGAGCCCGTTGGGGGTCCCGATCCAAAGGTCGCCGTGCCCACCGTCGGCCAGCGACAGGATGACGTTGCTGGACAGTCCCTGGGCCGTCGAGTAGTGCGCAAACCCTGTGCTGGTGCGGCGATTCAGCCCCGCTCCATCGGTGCCAATCCAGAGCGCGCCAGTGCTGCTTTGAAAAACGCAGCGTACAAAATTGCCGGAGAGTCCGTCGCTGGTGTTGTAGGTGGTGAATTTCTGATCGCGCAGCAGGTGCAGGCCAGCGGAATCGGTGCCCAGCCACAGGTTGCCTTCGCGGTCTTCCAACATGGCGAGCACGCGGTTCACGGCCAGGGCAGAATCCCGGGCGAAGGACTCGAGCCTGCCGCCTTCGAGGCGAAAGACGCCGCGCTCGGTCGCGATCCAGAGCACCCGCTGGCCGTCCTCAAACAACTGGTCCACGCGGTCCATGGCTGGCCCGTTGGGAGCGAGCGCAAGCACGCCACCCGCAGCGGTCACGTGCATCATCCCGCTGGCCGTTCCCACCCACATGCCGCCTTGTCCGTCGTCAGCAAGCGCGGTCACCGCGTGTTTGCCGGCAAGAGCTGCCACCGGGACCAGAGCGCCTCCGGCATAGCGCTCTAATCCCTCCTCGGTGCCCATCCACACGTTGCCCTGCCGGTCGAGCTCGATCGCTTCCACGGGCACGCCGCTGAGCAGGTGCAAGGCCAGTCGCGGAGTGGTGCTGCCGTCAAGGGCAAAGACACCGCTGCTGCCGCCCAGCCAGAGGGTTCCCCGGCCATCCTCAGCCAGGGACTGGCGATGCAGGGGGGCCGCGGCTTGGGCTCCGGCCGGCGCAGTAAATGTTCTGCCATCGAACCACGCTGGACCTGCCGGGGTGATGGCCCACAGGCGTTGATGGTGGTCCTCATAGCTGAACCACACCGTGTCCGCCGGCAAGCCCTGGGCAGAGGTGTAGGCCGTGAAGGACCCTTCCTGATAGCTCACCAGCCCGGCGGTGGTCGAAATCCACAATTTGCCGGAGTGGTCCTCGAGCAGATCGGAAATGGAGTCGCTTTTGAGCGCTGGTGTATTCTCCGCGTCAAAGGTTACGAAATCGATGCCGTCGAAGCGGACCAGCCCTCCGTCGGTGCCCAGCCACACAAAGCCATCGCGCGTCTGCAGGATGGAATGGACGGTGTTCTGGGGCAGGCCGGAATCGGTCCGCCAAGCCTGATGGCCGTAATGGTCAAGCGCACGATGGGGATCGAGCGCCAGGGCGGAAGTAGTGAACGACAGCAACAGGACCCACACACTGTGACCTCGCCACCCAGCCCGCATCATGATGGCTCCAGTATGAACCCCGGGGAAAACCCCTTGAGAAGCAAAAAAGATAAACAAAAAAAGGCGCCCCGAATCGGGGCGCTTGGAGAACTGGTATGTGATTGCGAGTCCAACGATAGATAGGTTGCCCAGCGGGGTCTTGGACCCAGAGTATGATTTTCGCTCGATCTTTGGGTGGAGGTGCGAGAACTGCAAGACAAGACTTTCGTCGGGCCGTGGGCGCCCGACACAGATCTGGGCTAAACAGGCTGCGGAAAAACCCAGATCTCTGAAGGGTACGGCCTTTAGGCCGTACGTAACCAATCTAAAGTCAGTACGGCTTTAGCCGCTGAGGGCTAGGATTTCACTCGAAACTGACTTTTCCCGCAGCCTGTTTACCCCTTGGCTTTTGGTTCGGTTCTCTTACGTGGTGGGCGTGTCGGATGCGAGAGGGATCGACACGACGTTGTCTTTGGCGGGAACGATCGGTTTGGGGACGCCGTTCGAAAGACGAGCCGCAATGCGGCGAGACCGTAACCTGTCGGCCATGTGCTTGGGTACATCTGCTGATTTGATCAAACTCATCGTGGCTCCCTGGACTGCCGTTAACTAGCAAAACGTGGCTCGTCTGGAGCAAAGAGACTCAGGGCGAGGATGCAAACTGCACTATAGACAGTGTACTCCCAGTTACTGCTTTTCCCAGACCACGGTAGATGGAGGATCCCCCGGCGTCCCGCCCACCGCGGTCATCGTCTTGCCGCCATCGGAGACGGTGTACACGGAAGAGGAAACCGTGCTGCCGTTCAATTTCTGCACCAGGCGGAAGCTATAAGGCCCGGTGCGCTGCAGGCTCAAGCGTAGCCCCGTGGGAATGTCCGGGCCGTCCACGGCCGTTTCCTTGCCATCGAAGTTGAGCTCGGCCGAAGCCTTGATCGCCGGAATCTTGAACAGCAATTTATCCAGGCTGATTTCCTGGATGATGAGTTGGTTGGGGGAGCTGAGCTTGACCGCCGTGCTTTTCCAGGAACCGATCAGCCCGCTGGTCCCGTCGGTGCGCGCATACTCCGCCGTGTTGGTATACAGGTCGCCGTTGGCCTTCACGCCGCTGGTGGTATCGGTGAGCGTCTTGCCGTCGGTTGAGAGCTTCCAGCTGTCACTGCTTAGCAGCTTGCCGTCGGTCTTGCGCTCCTCGGTGGTCCAGCTATCGGGGCTGGTCTGGCGCCAGATGGCAATGTTGCCCGAGGGGGTGGCGTAGTTCCCCCCATCCAGGCGGAAGGAGTAGCTGACCCCGCCTGCGGTGAGCTGCAGGGCGTTCCCTTCCGCAGGACCAAACTTCAGCGTGTCGCCGGCTAACTGACTCTTTTCCTGGTTCAGCTGCCAGGTGCCGGCGAAGGGATTTTGCGCCGCTGCCGTTGCGGTCGTGACAAGAGCAAGAAACAACCAGATGGTGGCGGAAAAGCGTGGTCCGGGTCGCATAGGACCTCCTCTGGCCCGGTGGGTAAGGCCCAGTGACTGCCACTGTCATTAGAGCACTTCCGCTGTGTCTTTTGTGGAGATGGAACAGGGGTGGTAAATCATGTCTTTCGGGGAGTAGCCCGGGTACGCCAAGGGGGCCCATGTCTTGCCCCGGCAATAGCGGTTAATCGTTGTCGGGGCGGGATTTGGTGAAACCGGTTAAGGCATGCAAATGAAGGGCTTGTTTGATGCTGGGACCGAACTCCTGGATCAGGTTTCCCACAAAGACTTCGCCCATCTGCTCGTGGCCGAACTGAACTCCCTGCACCAGTGGACTGTAACTACGGTGAGGATACCAGTACGTCGAGACCATGCCCGAACCGTAGGCGCCAGCGATTTGCGGCATATCGAGCGTCAACCGTCCGTCCTTGCGGTAGGTGGTGAACGTCATCTGGAGCGCATGGGCACTGCGATGGAGCACGCCTTCGCACTTGCAAACGGGGTACCGGGGGTCCTGCCCGGTTACCGCGGCCAGGCTCTCGTGGATGACATTGCGGGCGGCCAGTTGGCCGTATTCGCTGGCAAATCGCCGGGTATACGCGTTTCCATCGCTGTCCCACTTGGCCGGCACATTGCGGATCTGATCGGCCAGGGCCCCGGCGGCCAGCCCGGCAAAGGCTCCCGGGGAAGCGTAGGTATCGGTCCAGAGCAGGGTCAGCCGGTCTTGCATGGTAAGCGGCTTCGGCGTTTCCGGCGGCGGTTTGGGAGCGGCCTGGACGATTTCAGGAGCTATCCCCAATCCTTGCAACAGAACGTCATGGCCAGAGGCAGCCAACAAATCGGGGAACAATCCCGCCGGCAGGGCCTCGCTGGCGACCAGTACGGTGTCATCATGCGTGCTGTCTTCAGGCGGCAACTGTGCCTGCAGCATGACTTCCGTGGTCATACCCAGAGTCATGATGAGAACCAACCGGCAGAACTTCATAAAACCCCCAATAGGGCTAAAAAGATTAAAAGCGACTGCACGGCCCCTTTTCTGAACAAGCGGGCTTCTTGAAACAGCAAGCAAAGGATCGCAGGCCCCATAGCCTATGGCAAGCAATCATCCAGCCCTGGACCTTACGAAAGCGCCTTACCCAGGCTCAACTGGGTAGCTGCCGGTAACACCTTGTGGGCAGGCCTGCAGGGTGCAGACACTTCTGTTTTGTGCGAGGGTACGACTTTAGTAGTGCGTAACAGCCTGAACGCTTCCGGCCTTGCAGAAAATTCTTCCGGGAAGGGCACGGCTCAGTCGTGCCATCTCCGAGTCCGCGACACAAAAATGGGTCAAGAGGGAACTGGGCTTTGTATCAGGGCACGACTTTAGTCGGGCCGAAAACGATTGAGAAAACGTCGGGCTTTAGCCCCTGCCTCTCCTGACCGCACCCGGATTTTTCGGCAACCTCAGGAAGGAAGCAGTTGGAAGCGATCCACATCCACCAGGCCCCGGTCGGTAATCTTCAGGTGAGGAATGACGGGAAGGGGAAGAAAGGCAAGATGCAGGAACGGTTCCTTGAGCCGGCACCCCATGGCCTCGACGGTGGCGCGCAAGCTATGGAGGTTGTGACGAACGGTGTCAAAGGGCTCGAGGCTCATCAAGCCGGCGAAGGGGAGAGAAAGCTCGGCCAGCACGCGGCCGTCCTGAACCGCCGTCAATCCTCCCCCCAGCGTCAGCAGGCGATTCACGGCCAGCGCCATATCCTCGTCGCTCGCCCCGACCACGCAAATATTGTGGCTGTCGTGACCAACCGAGGAAGCCAGCGCGCCCCGGCGGAAGCCAAATCCGCGGACAAATCCCCGCCCGACATTGCCATTGCGGCCGTGGCGCTCGAGCACGCAGATCTTGAGTAGATCGTGTTCCGGATCGGCATGCCGCAAGCCATCGTGAAAGGGAAGATCGGCCTCGAGCCGATCGGTGAGAATCTTGCCCGGGATAATGCCGATCACCAGCGTCCCCGGCCCAGAGGCGGGCACGCGGAAAACCTCAGCCGTGACCGGCGCCCGGCGCATGGTGTTTCCTCCCGGTGGCGAGGGCATCGCCCGCCCGGCAAATGTCTCCCCATTCACCGCCCGGCCGCGGCGGAAGACGGTGTCGACCGCGCAGCTTTCTAAATCATCCAGCAACACCAGGTCGGCCAGATATCCGGGTGCGATCAGCCCCCGGTCCACCAGGCCAAAGCCCCGGGCGGCCGACCAACTGGCCATGCGATAGACGGCGGCCACCGGGGCGCCCAGCGCAATCGCCCGCCGCACCAGGTAATCCAGGTGGCCCTCCTCGTGGATGTCCAGCGGATTGCGGTCATCGGTGCAGAAGCCGAGAAACGGGGAAGTAAACTCACGAATCAGCGGGGCCAGTGCTGCCAGATCTTTCGACGCCGACCCTTCGCGGATCAACACTTGCATGCCTTTGGCCAGCTTCTCCCGGCCCTCGGCGAGATTTGTGGTCTCGTGACAGTTACGAATACGGCAGGAAAGATAGGCGTTCAGGTTATAGCCGGAAACCAGCGGCGCATGGCCGTCAATATGCTGGCCCTGAAACGCTGCCAGCTTTTCCATGCACTCGGGATCTTTGTTCAGCACCCCGGGCACATTCATGAACTCGGCCAGGCCGATCACCTGGGGATGGTGGCGATGGGGCACCAGATCCGCCGCGCTGAGCCGGGCCCCGGACGTCTCGAGATCGGTCGCCGGAACGCAGGAAGATAGTTGCACCCGCAGGTCGAGCGCGGTATTGCGGGCGGCATCGAGGAAATATTCGAGTCCCTCTAGACCCAGGACATTGGCAATCTCGTGCGGATCGCAGATCGCGGTAGTGACCCCATGCGGCAGCACGCAGCGGTCGAACTCTCCCGGGGTCACCAGGGTGCTTTCGCAGTGCACGTGGCTGTCAATAAAGCCGGGAACCGCGACCCGGCCCTTGGCGTCGATTTCTTCCTTTCCGCGATAACTGTTCAGTGTGCCCACGATGGTGCTGCCGCACACCGCAATGTCCCCCGCCTCCAACTCACCGCTGACCAGGTTCAGGATCCGGGCATTGCGGATGACCAGGTCAGCAGGTTGCCGGCCGAGAGCTTGGTCGATCTGCCGCTCAAGAACCTCCCTCATGCCACGCTCCCCTGGTCGGAATCCGGGATGGTTCTCCACCCCGCGATTGGTTTTCCGTATTATAGGGTCGTGATTTTTGGGGTGGCATCGCGTGTTGCAGCGACTATGGGCGAGCAAGGAATGGAAGTTCTTCAGCGTCCTGCCCAAAGCGGACCCCGGGCTGGCTGCTGCCTGGTGGGCCGTGCTGCTGTTGCGTGGCATTCTGCCGGCTGCATTCGCCATCGCCATGGGCGTGCTGGTAGGCGCCGTTCAGCGCGGTCAAACGCTCGCCGGACCGCTAGCCTTTGCGGGCGTGGTCTTTGTGCTGCTGCAGGTGCTCAATCCCATTCACCGGGCAGTCAGCGCTAACCTGGGCGATCGCACCGCCGCCTGGCTCTACGACCGGCTTACCGAAGCCTGCGTGCGCCCTGCGGGGATCGGCCATCTGGAAGATCCAACCCTGACTGCAGACCTTACCGTGGCCCGGGATTTTGACCTGGGCATGACCGGCCCGCCGCTTTCGATCTCCATGGACTTCATTGCCAACGGTCTGGTCGAGATGGTCGGCGGGGTGGCCTCGGCCCTGATTTTGTTTGGTTATTCATGGTGGGCGCCGCTGCTGCTGGCCGGAGCCTGGCTGGCCACCCATTGGTTGCTGCGCGAGAGCGGCGTGTGGCGTGACCGCAATAACCAGGAAGTGCGGGCTGCCCAACGCGATGCCGACTACGCCTACCGCCTGGCCGTCGATCCGCCGGCGAGCAAAGAGCTGCGGCTGTTCGGCCTTGCCGGCTGGACGATCGATCGATTCATCGCCCGCCGTACCCGCCTGCATGAATTGCAGTACGCCGCGACCCGCCTGCGCGAGCGGCCCGTCATCTGGAGCCTCCTCCTGGTCAGCTCCGCCAACGTGATCGTCTTCTGGATGCTGGCCAGCGCCGTGGCCCATAACCGCATTTCGCTGGGCGAGGCGGTGGTCTACATGCAAAGTGCGATCGGGGTGTCGATGATTGCCTTCGGAGGATTCAGCTGGGCGCTCGATGGATCGGCCGCTCCGGTGGCTGCAGTCTTGCGCCTGGAGCCTGCCATGCGACCCGCAGGCGCGCTCGGCTGTGGAAGCCGGCTGGCGGACGGCATGCCGGGCAAAGAAATCCGCCTGTGCGACGTCACCTTTGCCTACCCGCCCGTCGCCGGGGCGAGCGCTTCTCCCGTGCTCGAGCACTTCGACCTCACCATCCCCGCCGGGTCGTCGCTGGCCATCGTGGGCCAAAACGGTGCCGGCAAGACCACCATCGCCAAGTTGCTGTGCCGGTTATACGATCCCCAGTCCGGAGCCATCACCATCGACGGCGCCGATTTGCGCGACTTCGATTTGGAATCGTGGCGTTCACGGGTGACCGCCGTGTTTCAGGATTTCCTTCGCCTGGAGCTGCCGTTGCGGGAAAATGTTGCTCCCGCCGGAGCCCCCGACAACATCGTGCTCGACGCGCTCGCCTCCGCCGGTGCCTCGAACCTGGCCTCGCTCGACACCATCCTGGCCCGCGGATACACCGGCGGCACCGACCTGTCGGGCGGCCAGTGGCAGCGCGTCGCACTTGCCCGGGCTTTGGCCGCAGTTTCGCTCGGCGCCGGGGTGGTGCTGCTCGACGAGCCAACGGCGCAACTGGACGTACGCGGAGAAGCGGAAATCTTCGATCGCCTGCTGGCCGCTACCCGGCAATGCACCACCATCCTGATCTCTCATCGTTTCTCGACCGTCCGCCACGCCGATCGCATTTGCGTGCTGGAGCACGGCCGGGTGGTCGAGCTTGGGAACCACGACCAGCTCATGGCTTTGGGTGGCCGTTACCGGACCATGTTCGATCTGCAGGCGCAGCGTTTCCATCTGCCCGAAGAGGAGGGCGTAACGTATGATGCCCTCAGCTAAGCAGGATCCAGGCCTCGAGCCCTTGCCGCCGGCATTGAGCTCGATGTGGCGGTTGTGCAAGCTGGGCTATCGCTATGAGCCTCGCTTGATGGCCGTCTCCTTCGGGCTGTCGCAATTGGCGGCGCTGCCCGATGCGCTGCTTGCGTTGTGGCTGTGGCTCCTGGGCATAGGCGTCCTCGAACATCGCACCGCGTGGATCGAAATCGCCGCCGTTGGGCTCGGCGTATCGACCGCGGCTACCTGGTTTCTGCGCACCATCAGCGCCCGGGTGCAGCGCCGCTTCCGCGACCGGGTCACCATCGCGCTCGAGTCGCACGTAGCCAGGCTGCAGGCCTCGGTCGTCACTGTGGCCCACCAGGAGCGTCCCGAATATCTCGATCGCCTGTCCATGCTGCGCAACCAGGTGTTCGTCCTCGACCACATGTACATGTCGCTGTTCACGACCCTGGGGTGGATCCTGCGCCTGGGCGTGACCATGGCCCTACTGGTGTCCATTCATCCCGCCCTCTTGTTGTTGGCCGTATTTGCCATTCCCACAGTGCTGACGTCGGGTTGGAGGCCGGCGGTCGAGCGGGCGGCGCAAGAGAAAGGAGCACCCCACAACCGGCTGTCGCGCCACCTGTTTACCATTGCCACCACCGCGGCGCCCGGCAAAGAGGTAAGGGTCACCGGCATCGGCGAGCGCCTGGTCACGGATCGCCGCGCGGCGTGGGAGCGTTGGTATGGACCAGTCGCATCGGTGCGATGGGGCTCGGCGTGGTGGCTGGCATTAGGCTGGGCCATCTTCGGCTTGGCCTATGTGGGCGCGGTGGTGTTCGTCTCTTCGTATCTCCGCGCGCCTGCCAGTTCGGTGCTGCTGGTGCTGGCAGCGGGCGCGAGGCTTTCCGGCTACATTGGCGCCACGGTGGGCGAGATTGGCTTCCTGCGCGGATTCTGGATGGACGGCTCCCGGCGCCTGGCGTGGCTGGAAGACTATGCCGCCTCGGTGGCCGCGGCCGGCGATTTGCCCGCCCCGCAAGCACTGCACCAGGGAGTCCGCTTCGAGCATGTCTCTTTCGTTTATCCGGGAACGTCCCGGGTGGTGCTGGAGGACGTATCGCTGCACTTGCCCGCGGGAGCGGTGGTGGCGGTGGTGGGCGAGAACGGCGCCGGCAAGACCACCCTGGTCAAGCTGCTGGCCAAAATGTACGAGCCCTCCTCAGGGGAAATTCTGGTGGACGATGTTCCCCTGGCGCGCTTATCTGCAGCGGAATGGCGAGCGCGCCTGGCGGGCGCATTCCAGGATTTTTTCCGTTTCGAATTTCGGGCCGGGCACACCGTGGGCTTGGGCGATGTGCCGCGCATGGATCAGGAGCTGGCCGTGAATGAGGCGATCGACCGCGCCGGAGCAGCAGATGTGTTGGCAAGGTTGCCCTCGGGGCTCGACACCCAACTCGGTCCCACCTGGCCCAACGGCGCAGAGCTTTCCTTTGGCCAGTGGCAAAAGCTGGCGCTGGCGCGGGGCTTCATGCGCGATCAGCCGTTGTTACTGATTCTCGACGAGCCCACGGCGGCGCTGGACGCGGAGACGGAACACGCGCTGTTCGAGCGCTATGCTGCAGCCGCGCGCGGGACCGGCGGCAGCGGCCGGATCACGATTCTCGTCTCTCACCGTTTCTCGACCGTGCGCATGGCCGATCTGATCGTGGTGCTCGATGGAGCGCGGCTGGTCGAAGTGGGGACGCATGACGAGCTGTTGGCGAACAAAGGCCAGTACGCCGAGCTCTACGGCATCCAGGCCGCTGCCTATCGTTGACTACCGTTCTTTTTCGAGCTCCACGACCATCACTTCAATCGGCTGATTGCCGGCGTTGACATCGGCATGCTGCGTGTTGGGTGGGTTCGCCGGCAGCCAGTAAGCCTTTCCCGTTTCCCAAACGTGTTCCTCGGACTTGCCGTCCTGCGTCACGATCTTCATCGTTCCCCCGCGCAGCGCAATGATGACCCGCGGATGGTCGTGGCGGTGCATGGTCAACGGCGCGTTCGGCATCACGACGGATTTCCAGACCTTCACGTCTTCATTGTCGAATTGGGGAAATCGTTGCGTCTGGGTTCGGCTGTTCTCGGAACGAACCATCCCCACCGCCAGCAACATCAACACTGCCCAAGCAATCCGGCGCAGCGCAAACTTCTTCATTGTTTCTCCTGACTCTTAACCAATTGTTTCGCTCACCGAGAGTAAACTGTGCCTTGGCAGGGTAATGATGTCAATGACATTCAACTCCGTTGTGCGCAGGGTGCGCCGCTATCAACGCACCATGCGCCAGACCCGGATGGTGGCGAGAGCGATCAAGTCGAAGCATCATCCCATCCTGGCGCACATCATTCCCATGCGGCGCTGCAATCTTTCCTGCGCCTACTGCAACGAGTACGACAAAGTCTCGGATCCGGTTCCCACCGCTGAGGTGCTGCGGCGCATCGACAAGTTGGCTGCGCTGGGCACGAGCATCATCACGATCAGCGGCGGCGAACCGCTGCTCCATCCCGATCTCGACGAAATTATCCGCGCCATCCGCAGCCATGGGGCGATCGCCACCATCATCACCAATGGCTACCTGCTGACCCCGGAGCGCATCCAGCGGCTGAATCGCGCCGGCCTCGAACATCTGCAGATCTCGATCGACAACGTGATGCCGGACGAGGTTTCCAAGAAGAGTCTGAAGGTGCTTGACCGCAAGCTCGAGTGGCTGCGGGAACATGCCCAATTCGACGTCAACATCAACTCCGTTCTGGGCGGGGGCATGGCTCATCCGGAAGATGCTCTGACCATTACCCGCCGCGCTCTGCAACTGGGTTTTGAAACCACGGTTGGCATCATTCACGATCACGATGGTCAGCTCGATCCACTCAAAGAAAACGAGCGCGTAGTCTACGATCAAATCCTCAAAGAGCGGAAACCCGCGCTGTTTGCCTTTGCCTACGACAACCTGTTCCACAAGAACCTGGCCCTGGGGCAGCCCAACGAGTGGCAATGCCGCGCCGGAAGCCGCTATCTCTATATCTGCGAACAGGGGTTGGTGCACTACTGCTCGCAGCAACGCGGCTATCCGGCGATTCCGCTCGAACAGTATGGGCAGGCTGATTTGGATCGCGAGTACTCGACGGTGAAGCCCTGTGCGCCGTTCTGTACTGTTTCCTGCGTGCACCGTGTGGCCATGCTGGACCTCATGCGCAACCAGCCGCGGGAAGCGCTTACGCGCTTCTTCCCTCCGGCAACGCCGGGTGGGCCGGCGCAACTCCCCGCCGGCGTCCAGGTGCTGACCACGATCTTTCTGCCCCCTGCCGACGGCAAACCGCAAGGCGCGGCGCAGAAAATTGTGGCCGGTGCAGCCATGAAATTGTTCGGCGTCAAATGAGAAACCGGTAACAGGCCAGGAAAGCGGCCAGCGCGGTGACGGCTCCCAGCAGCACATCGAGCGCATAGTGATAGCGGCCGATTACCGCTCCCAGCGAAATCCACACAGAAATAAAAAGAAAGATCCCCCCGAAAACTGGCGTGAAACGCAGCAACCCCAGCGAGACGGCAAAGGTGGAAGCAACGTGGGCGCTGGGGAACGAGATGGCATGGATGCTGCCATGCTTGAGAATCCAGCGATTGAAGATGCGCGCCTTGCCCGTTTGTGCTGCGGGCGGTTGGCTTCCGGCTAGATCCCGTGGCGGGAATGCGGGGACAAACGGGGTGATCGCATAACAGAGATAGGTGGCGACCAGAACGACCAGCCAAAAACTGGCCACGTGATCACGTTGGCCGGCAACATAGAGGGCGAGAAGCCCGAGGGGCACCAACGGGTAGCAGAACAGGTAGGAGAGTTCCAAAATTAAGCCAAAGCCAGTGCGCGAGGTACCCGAGGTTCCCGCCGTCTGGGGCATCAACCAGTGATCGAAGGCGAGAAGGCGTTCTTCGATGCGATGGTTCGGGCCCTGGAAAAATTGTCCGGTCTGCCAATACGGCACCAGGAAGAGGGCCACCGTAAGCCAGTCGCGAAGGACGGAGACGTAGAGCGGGGGAAGGAAAATCGCGGTCGCACGGGCCAGTTCGATGGCTGCGATGGGGAGGATGGCCAGCAGGGTGATATTCCATCGTCGGCGCACCGGCAACGGGTGACGGGAAAGTGCCTGCACCCACGCCGCCACAGCCAGGATGACGGCAAACCCGATCTGGATCCACTCTGAAGTGCGCATCTGAAATCATTAAACTTCAGCGGCGAGAAAATCTATGTGACAAGCAGAACAAACTGCAACGCACCCGCAGTCCTTGGAACGCGTTTTTGGGCTCTATCCCCGCTCCAACCACCGGGTGCCCACACCCCCGATTTCCTGTGTAGTTTCGTGGGTTCCCTGCACTTCATGCGCCTTTCCTTAAAGAAAGGCGGACACGCGGTCTGGTCCAGAGCTGCGTACAGGAAATTCGGGGCATCTCGCTCGTTTTTCGCGCGATGTGGGATCCCGAAGGCCTCCCCCTCAAGCCTTTGGAGGGTCCCACTGAACGAAACCTGAGCCACCCACCCTATTACCTACTGGCCTGCCGGCCCTGACTTACCGCCCGTATAAGTGACCCGCCAAATAGAATTCGAACCGTCATCAGAAACCAGCAATGATCCATCCTTGGCTACGACAATGCCCACCGGGCGCCCCCAGACCTTGCCGTCGGGAAGCACGAAGCCGGTGAGAAAGTCTTCATATTCCCCAGTGGCCTTGTGGTTCACTACGGGCACAGCGATCACTTCATACCCGCCGCGCGGTTCCCGGTTCCAGGAACCATGCTCTGCGGCAAAGATCCAGCCATGATATTGAGCGGGGAACTCTGAGCCCTCATAGAACTGGATCTCGAGAGAAGCCATGTGCGGATTGACCAGTACATCGGGCGTAATGACTTTCGACTGCAGTTCGGGATGCTTGCCCATCAGCCGCGGGTCCTGATGGCCACCCATATAAAACCACGGCCAGCCGTAAAATCCGCCCTCTTGCACGTGAGTGATGTAGTCGGGAACCAGGTTGTTCCCCAGGGCGTCGCGTTCGTTCACAGAACACCAAAGTTCCCCGGTACCCGGTTGGATGGCTTCTCCCACGCAGTTCCGGATGCCGTAGGCATACACCTTCTCGAATTTTCCTTCCGGCGTGAACTCGAGCACGTCCGCGCGATGAAATTCTGCAGGAGTGGTGTCGGGGTCAGAGACGTTCGACCCCGATCCAACCGAAACCAGCATATGTTTGCCGTCCGGAGTAAAGACAATGTCCCGGGTGCGATGACCGCCGGGCCCGGGCAGCTCGGCCAGGGTCTGCGCCGGGCCGCGGGCTTTCATGTCCCCATTCTGATAAGGAAAGCGAACCACCGAAGTGGTGTTGCCGACATAGACCCACTGTGGGTTAGGCCCGGCAGGATAGAAGTTGATGCCGAACGCGCCCTTTTGCCCGGTAGCAAAGGTTTCCGTTTGGGCCGCCTTACCGTCAGCGCTGATGCCGCGAATCACCAGGATATTTCCCGGGGAGCTCTCGGCCAGAAAGATGTCGCCATTGGGCGCCAGGCGCATGAGGCGTGGATTCTCTAAGCCGGTGGCGAACTGCTCCACTTTGAACCCGGGGGGAGCCTGCGGCCACACCCCTTCCGGCCGAGGCGAGACCGCGGGTGAGTTGTTCGCTGATTCGGTGGCATAGGGCTGGGGCAGATCGGCTACCGTGACCTTGCGGCGAACACCGGGATGCTCCTGGGTGTAATCCGTAAAGGCCGCTTGGCCGGTCAGGGTCTGCTGCCCGCCCACAGGCAGGAAAGACAGAATGGAAAGCGAGATCGCTGTCAGTACAACCGTCAATTTCATCGGTGAGAACTCCAGAACTACGACTCTTTCAGTCTAAGACGGATTGGCGTGTTGCGCTCCGGCGGTCGAGAGAAACCGCAGGTCCCTCCACTACGCTTCGCTTCGGTCGGGATGACAATGAGGGACGCGAGCACTGCTCGCCGAAGCTCTTGCGGTCACAACAGAATTGTCATCCCGACCGTAGTGGAGGGACCTGCGGTTCTTCCCCTCTGGATTCTCACGCGTCCTCTTTAGCCCCTGAGGTACGTCTTTTCTGCCAAATCCGACTTTTTGCCCACCCCGTGAAGCCGTTGCTGCCACCGCATCGTGAGCAGATACCCTGCGCCCGTGATCAAGGGCACGATCACTGCGGGAAGGGCGCCCACCGGCAGCAGGTAGTAGACTCCACCGCCCAAAAAGCACCAGACAATGGCAGTTACATTAACCCCATGCCAATAGTGGTAAATGCCCTTGGCATCGAACAGCGCCGGGACATCGATCCGCATGTGCGCCACAAACAAGTAGTGCGAGAGCAGCACCCCCGCCAGGGGAGCGAACAGGTTGCCCAATGCTGTGGTCAGTGGAATCAGCCGATCGAGCAGCACCGGGAACGCAGAAAGAATCGTGCTGACGATGCCCACAGAAAGCGTGTTCCAAAATCTCCCCGGGCCCTCAAACAGATTGGAGAGCGAAAGCCCACCGGTGTAAAGGTTCATGACGTTGATGGTGATTTCGTCGAGCGCAATCACGATCAACAACACCAGCAGCGTAAACCACTTTGGATCGACAGCGGCGGCGAGCGAAAACGGATTAGGCTGGCGGCCGAGCGACGCCGCTGCTCCGTAGGCGCCGAGCGAAACCGAGAACCCGGTCGCCAGCAACCCGGCCATCATGGTGCCCCACCACATATCGGCGCGGCTACGGGTGTAGCGGCAGAAATCCGCGGCGTCGGTGATCATGGTGAGCCACGCCCCGGTCAGACTGTTGAGCCACACCGCTCCCAGCAGGTAGCCGCCGCCCAGATAGGTATGAAGCCGAGTATGAAAATGCATCACTGCATACTCCCGGTAGCTAGCCCCGGGACTATGCACCAGCACCCAGAATAGATACACGATGCCCAATACCTTGACCGGAAGGCTGAAGCGAGAGACCAGCTTCAACCACTCATAACCGATCAGCGCGATCAAAACCTGCAGCGCCGCCAGCACCATCCCCGTCCGCACCACAGAATAGTTGCGCCCGGTCCACTGGTGAGCGATGGCAACAATGACGGTAGCCCCGACGATTGTCTGCACTGCGAACCAGTAGGCAGAGGCAATGGTGCGCATCACTGACGGCAGCCACTTAGCCCCGCGGATGCCGAACACCATGCGGCAAGCCACCTGCCCGGTAATGCCGTAGTCCACGCCCACCGTCGCCATGACGATATAAGCAGCAAAGGCAACCACGATGCCGAGGGTGCTGCTGAGAATGGTCGCCCAAAAAGAAAGCCCGGAGGCCACCGCCAGTCCGCCAACCAGGATGGTCGAAGGATTGATGAGGAAATTGCTGACCAGCAGGAAAAGGTCCGGCCACCGTACAGTTTTGAGCGCATCGGGAATGGGCTCAATGGCGAAGCGTTCAATCGCGATCGAATGAGAAGTTGCGGCTTCCAATCTGCTGCCCTCGGAAATAACGTGGCTACTGTGGGCCTTCTTCGCCGCTGAAGATCAGGTTGGCATGGCCGCCTTGCTGCCAGGTGTAAATCTCCCAAAGATTGTCTTCGGGATCGGTGAAGTAGCAGGCGTATGCATTCCACGGGTAGGCTTGTGGTTCGGCGACAAACGGCACGCCTCGAGCAGCCAGTTCCCGATGCATACTCTGCACCTTATCACTGCTGTCCACCTGGACCGCGGCCATGGTGCGCCAGCCGCCGCGCTCGGCCGGCCCGGGCGGCAGCCTGAGATGGGTCTGCATGTGATCCACCTGCCACAGTGCCAGGGTGGCCCCGCTGGTGAAGAAATCGGCAAAGCCGGGGGCCAGGCGGCGCAGCCGAAACCCCACCACATCGCGATAAAACTGCACCGCGCGGTCGAGATCCCGGACCAGAAAACAGAAGTCGCTGATTTTATCCATGCGTGGGCATGGAAGTACTGACCCCGGCACGGATCCCGGTTGGCCAGCGGCCAGTGACGGTTTTAACGCGGGTGTAGAAGCGCACCCCTTCCATGCCGTGCACGTTATGGTCGCCGAACAGCGAGCGCTTCCAGCCGCCAAAGCTGTGAAAGGCCATGGGCACGGGGATGGGCACATTGATGCCTACCATGCCCGCCTGCACCTGGTTGGCGAAGGCGCGCGCCGTGTCTCCGTCGCGGGTAAAGATGGCTACTCCGTTGCCATACTCGTGCTGGTTGACCAGCTCGAGTGCCTGTTGGAATCGGGCCACGCGCAGCACGGAAAGCACTGGGCCAAAAATCTCTTCGCGATAGATCCGCATATCCGCGGTGACGTGGTCGAACAGGCAAGGAGCGACAAAAAAGCCATTGCCTTTGGGCAGTGTTTCCTGAGCATGTGGATCGACAATGAGTTCAGCGCCTTCCTTCACCCCCAGCTCGATGTAACCGGAGACCTTATCCCGGTGTACGCCGGTGACCAGGGGACCCATCTCCGCGCCGGCTGCGGTGCCGTCGGCTACCTTGAGCCGTGCCATGCGTTCCCTCATGCGCTCGAGCAGTGCCTCGGCGGTACCCTCGCCCACGGCCACAGCAACCGAGATGGCCATGCACCGCTCCCCGGCTGAGCCGAACGCCGCGCCGGTGAGCGCGTCGGCGGCTTGGTCCATGTCCGCGTCGGGCATCACGATCATGTGGTTCTTGGCCCCGCCCAGTGCCTGCACTCGCTTGCCGGCCTGGGTGCCGCGCCGGTAGACGTACTCGGCAATCGGCGTCGAACCAACAAAACTAACCGCCCGAATTCCAGGATGATCGAGGATCGCGTCCACCACCCGCTTATCGCCGTGAACCACATTGAAGACGCCGTCGGGCAGGCCGGCCTCTTTGAGCAATTCAGCCAGCAACAGCGAGGCGGAGGGGTCACGTTCGCTCGGCTTGAGGATGAAGCAGTTCCCGGTCGCAATGGCCAGCGGCAGCATCCACAGCGGAACCATGGCAGGGAAGTTGAAAGGAGTGATCCCCGCCACCACGCCCAGCGGCTGGCGAAATGACCAGCTGTCGATGCCGGTCCCCACCTGCTCGGTAAACTCACCCTTAAGCAAGTGAGGGATGCCGGTAGCAAACTCGACCACTTCCAGACCGCGCGTCACTTCTCCGCGGGCGTCGTCCAGTACCTTGCCATGCTCGGAGGTGATGAGAGCAGCCAGCCGGTCGGTGTTCTTTTCCAGCAAATCCCGGAAGCGAAACAGCACCCGAGCGCGGCGCAGAGGAGGCAGGTTCGACCATTCCGGGAATGCGGCAGTAGCGGCGGCCACCGCCTGCTCGAGCTCCGCCGTCGAGTCCAGCGGAACACGCCGCTTCACCTCACCCGTCGCCGGGTTGAATACTTCGGCAAATGATTTTGCCTCGCCGGTGACGGCTTTTCCGCCAATCCAGTGGGGAACACTTTCCAATGATTGCGTAGCGTCCTGTTTTGGTTCTGTGGTGGCGATCGTAGCCATGGCTGTTCCCTCTCCAAGATGATAACTCCAGCTTCCCTGGGCACTATAGTTAGCAAGAGTGAGCACCCGAAACGTTCTCATCGACACCGACACCGCCTCCGACGACGCCGTGGCGTTGATCATGGCCTTGCGTTCGCCCCAGGTGCGGGTGCTGGCGATCACCGTGGTCGCTGGCAATGTTGGGGTCCGGCAGGGGACAGCTAACGCCCTTTACACGGTGGAGTTGTGTGCCTCCGAGGTGCCGGTTTTTTCCGGGGCAGCGGCGCCGTTGATGCGTCCACTCGAGGACGCCAGCTGGTTTCACGGACGGGACGGGCTGGGCGATCGGGGCTATGGGCCATCCGCCCGCGCCGCCGAAAAGGAATTTGCCGTGGACGCGATGGTGCGCGTCATCGAAGCCAATCCCGGCATCGAAGTCATCACCCTGGGGCCGCTTACCAATTTAGCGATGGCCCTGCGCCAGTCTTCAGGACTCGCGAGCAAGGTGAGCCGCTGCGTCGTCATGGGAGGATCGCCCAGCTGTGAAGGCAATGTGTCTCCGGCGGCCGAATATAACTTTTGGGTGGATCCGGAAGCTGCCCGCGTCGTGCTCCGTTCCAAGCTGCCGATCGAACTGGTTGGCTGGCAACTTTCGCGCGGATCGGCCGTGGTGAACGGGCAGGAGATCGAAGAGATCCTCGCGCTGCGAACCAGCTTCGCCGAATTCGCTGTCCACGCCAACCATACCGCTCGCCAGGCATACCACACCCAGACGGGAGAGGTAGGGATCGCCCTGCCGGATCCTACGGCGATGGCGATTCTGCTCGATCCGGCCTTAGCCCTGCTTTCGACCGAGCATTACATGGATGTGCAGGTCGACAGTGGGATCACTCGAGGCATGAGCGTGGTCGACAAACTCGGCGTAGCGGCCGATGCAAGGAACCATGCCGCCTGGAGCGATGTTGTGGACCGGGGCCGCAAGCACAATGTCGTCTGGGAGATGGATATACCCGGGTGGAAGAAAGCCCTGTTCAAGGCGCTCGCTTGAGACGGGAAGTCATCTTCGACTGCGACCCCTCGCCGGACGATGCGGTAGCCTTTCTGGCTGCCATTGCCTCGCCCGAGGATTTCGACGTACTCGCGATCACCACGATTGCCGGCAATGTTCCCGTAGAGCTCACCGCGAAGAACGCACGCAAAGCGCTCGAGCTTGCCCATCGGACCGATATCCCTGTTTATGCCGGGGCCGCCGTTCCGCTGGTGCGCCCTTTGGTGACTGCGGAGCACGTGCACGGGCGCACGGGTTTTGATGGATATGAGCTGCCCGAGCCGAAGATGCCCTTGCAGGCAAGATTTGCTCCCAACGCCATTGTCGAACTGGTCATGTCGCGTCCGGCCAACACCGTGACCCTGTGTTGCACCGGCCCGCTCACCAATGTGGCCCTGGCGATGGCCCGAGAGCCTCGATTGGCAACCCACCTGGCCGGGATCGTGCTGATGGGCGGAGCGATGTCGGAAGGCGGCAACATTACCCCCGCGGCAGAGTTTAATTTCTATGTCGACCCCGAGGCCGCCGCAAGGGTCTTTTCGAGCGCCGTGGCCATCACCATGATCCCGCTCGACTGCACTCACCAGGCGCTGACCACTGAGCAACGTTTGCAGATGTTGCTCCAGGCGGCCACGCCGGTGGGAACGGCCTTTTATCATCTGCTCGAGTGGAACAAGCGCTTCGACATGGGCAAGTATGGTTGGCCGGGCGGCCCGCTCCACGACCCCACCGTGACTGCTTACCTCATTGCCCCCGAACTGTTTTCCGGCCGCAAGGTTCGTGTAGACATCGAATGCGCGAGTCCTTTGACCCTGGGCGCCAGCGTGGTGGACTGGTGGAGCGTGAGCGGAAAACCGGCCAACGCACTCGTCCTGCGCAGCATCGACGCAGACGCTTACTTCCGCCTGATCTTCGAAAGACTCCTTCGGCTCTGATCAGCCGCCATCAAAGAAAAACATTTTTAAACAATGGTCTCTCCGCTACGCTTCGCTCTGTCGAAAAACATTCCCAAGGGAGAGCCGCCGAACCGCAGGTCCCACCACTGCGCTGCGCTCCGGTCGGGATGACAAGGGGGGAGGGAGGCGCTTTCAGAAAACAGGAGCCGTTTTTCTAGGGCGCCGGCTTTGCTCCGGGCTGAGGCAGGGAGCGCAGAGAATTCGGTGCGGTGACTAGCTTTTGCAGCAGGGCAATCGGCAGCGTCGCCGTGACCACGGCACGATCGTTCTTATGCTCGACGTCGGTGGAATTGAGCAGATCCCGTATATCCGCGTTGGTCATGGCCGAAGGGAGATTGTTTTCCGCTGCCCGGCCGATAGCAACCATGGTGTTCAAAGCATCCGAGGAAACAGTCGCGGCCGTTTCCGTGGGCGCGATCTCTTCGATCCGGAGATGCAGCGCGCCCGCCCATCGCAGGGAGCCGATAAAGGTAGTGTTGAGGGCCACGGGAAAATGAAAGCCCATAATCCGGATGCCATCGCTTTTGAGGGGCACGCTGATTTTCCCAATCCCCCAGGCGACTGAAAGCACAGGAACCTCGGCATAGTGCTCGGTGAGCAGGGAAGAGCCGGAAAAAGGCAGCGCTGAGGTGCGATAGCGGTCCAGCATGGAGTGAATCTGTTCCGTCGTTGGAGTGTTCGACGCAGCCACCATGTCGTAACCGAGCAGGGCTACGCGAACCGTCCGCCCCTGGCTGGGGATGTCATAGATGGTGTGCCCGGCATACTCCTCGGTCTGGGCGGCGATCGACTGCAGGTACCTGGCCACGCGATGGCCGTCGATGTGGCCGAGAAAGACCTCGGAAAAGGCGACTGCCCCATTTGGCCCGAGCGGATTCGGCATGCGATGCAGGCCGAAGGCTACCTCGTCCAGGTCCCGTTCGAATTCAAAACCGGTGGCGTCAATGAACGCCTGATACTGCGGGTCGTGCGGCAGCCGGTTCCTGTCAAAATGAGTGGCCGCGCGCAGCGGGCGGAGATTGAAATAGAGAATGCAGTCCGCTTCGGGCAGCAGTCTCGCGACCTCGGGTGGCGCCTTGCGGTGCAGGTACGCAGCCAGGCCGAGCAGCAGGAGAACGAGCAAAACGATGAGGATGGTCGCCTTGGTGCGCCTGGGCATTCGAGGAGGGAATCATAGCATCCGGGAAGCCGCTGGCTGGTCCCACAATTGGGCAGAAATCTGTGATAACCTTGGCAATTGTGATCCTGCTCGATGGGGCAGGGAACACGGCTGTTCGGGCTGGCGTAGCTCAGCTGGTAGAGCATCTGATTTGTAATCAGACGGTCGGGGGTTCAAGTCCCTTCGCCAGCTCCAGAGTTTAGCCCGGAGTGTCCCGCCGCAATCATTCCACACCGACGTCCTGGCTCCTTTTGTGCTGGTCTGCGCGGGAAAGCGTCTGCGGAGTGCTGCAGTGTGATTTTGAGTTGTGCACAGGTGGCCGAGCGGTTAATGGCAGCAGACTGTAAATCTGCCGCTCCTTGGAGCTACGGAGGTTCGAATCCTCCCCTGTGCACCAGAGATTGGAAGCACCAGGGATTGGAAGTATGAATTTGGCGCCCGGGTCGCGAGCTCGCATGTGGATTGGGCTCGGGTTGCTGGTTGTGTTGTGTGGTTTGGCAACAAAAACGATGGACCCGGGCAAATTGCGCTCGGTAGTGTTGCTATTGTTGGGCTTTTTCGCGGTTCGGATCGTGCTAGCAGGGTTCGCTTCGCGATAGCATGGAGTTTTCAGGGCTGATGTAGCTCAGTTGGTAGAGCACTCCCTTGGTAAGGGAGAGGTCACCGGTTCAATCCCGGTCATCAGCTCCAGATTTGTAGTGGGTGCGTTGTTGGGTTAAACAGGAGCATACCCGCAACAGGAGCCATAAGCATCAGCTCCAGATTTGTAGTGGGTGGGCTTTGTATCAGGGCACGCTTTAGTCGGGCCATAACGGTCGGCAAAAACCGGGGCTTTAGGGTTCGGGGTGTAGCCCCGGACTTTAGTCCGGGGGGCGGGTTTTCAAACCCGCTTAACGCTCGGGAATGCCGAATTCGGGCTTTTAGCCCTGGTGGCTGCTTCTCAGGCGGTTCGCGACTTTTACTGCGGCCTCTTTAGCCCCTGAGGGCTTCGGGAGCTGCAGAATTTGCTTAACCCGAAAGGGCACGGCTTTAGCTGTGCCGCCAGGGTCAGCCGCACATCCGGGCTTTAGCCCCTGAGGGATCTGGGCCGGAAAGCATCAGGTTAACCCGGGAAGGGCACGGCTTTAGCCGTGCCGCCAAGGTCAGCCGCACATCCGGGCTTTAGCCCCTGAGGGATCTGGGCCGGAAAGCATCAGGTTAACCCGGGAAGGGCACGGCTTAGCCGTGCCGCCAGGGTCAGCCGCACATCCGGGCTTTAGCCCCTGAGGGATCTGGGCCGGAAAGCATCAGGTTAACCCGGGAAGGGCACGGCTTTAGCCGTGCCGCCAGGGTCAGCCGCACATCCGGGCTTTAGCCCCTGAGGTACGTGTTTTTAGTCATGATTGGCGGGAGTAACTCAGTGGTAGAGTCACAGCCTTCCAAGCTGTTGGTCGCGGGTTCGATTCCCGTCTCCCGCTCCAAACTTTTTTGTGCCTGAGAGCTGCGAAATGTTTGTGCAGACAGTCTTACCAATTGCGGACGAAGCGCACTTCGCCGCCGTCAAAGCATCGCTCGAGCCTTTGTTCGCCTCCGGCAATGTTGCCGGCTATCTGAAGCGGGTGCAGCGCGCGAAGCTCAGGGTGCGGGATTTTGAGGGACTGCTGGGGCGCGGACTGCTGGGAGCCGGCACGGCCGAGGCCTACCGGATGCTGACTGATTCCGACCGAGGTCAGGCGCGCGAGCTTTATTTGTCCCTGGTGGAAAAAGTGCCGCTCGAGCTGCGCAGCAGGTTTTTGAAGATTTATGCCTACTACTGAAATTCCGCTCCCCACGGCAATCGAAAGCTCATACATCGTGGTGTGGGAGTACCAGGTGAAGGCAGAGTGTCAGGCAGAATTTGTAGCGGCCTACGGGCCGGATGGGGAATGGGCGCGGCTCTTCCGTCGTTCCTCGGATTTCGTAGGGGTAGAGCTGCTAGGCAGTGTGGGGAACGCTGCCCGGTTTTTCACGTTGGACCACTGGGGTTCGCAGGCGGCGATGGATGAATTTCTGGCTGCCAACGCAACCGCGTACGATGTGCTGGACCGGCGTTTTACCGGGCTTACGGTGTGGGAGCGGCGCATTGGCGGTTTTTCGAGCGACGCGTAAGAAAACAAACGAGTTCAAGGCAAGCTAGAGAGGGACGAAATGGCGAAGGAGAAGTTTGACCGGTCCAAGCCGCACGTGAACGTAGGCACGATTGGACACATTGATCACGGCAAGACGACGCTGACGGCGGCGATCACGAAGGTATTGTCGAAGCACAATCCGAAGATTCAGTTTCGTTCGTTTGATTCGATCGACAACGCGCCTGAGGAGCGGGAGCGCGGCATCACCATCGCCACCGCGCACGTGGAATACGAGACAGCCAATCGTCACTATGCCCACGTCGACTGCCCTGGCCACGCCGACTACATCAAGAACATGATCACCGGTGCGGCGCAGATGGACGGAGCGATCCTGGTGGTGGCGGCGACCGACGGTCCCATGCCGCAAACCAAGGAGCACGTGCTGTTGGCCCGCCAGGTAGGCGTGCCCTACATCGTAGTGTTTCTGAACAAGTGCGACGCGGTCGAAGACGAAGAGCTGACGGATCTGGTCGAAATGGAAGTCCGCGAGCTCTTGTCGAAGTACAACTTCCCTGGAGACGATGTGCCGGTGATTCGCGGCTCGGCCTTGGGTGGGTTGAACGGCGAAGCGCAGTGGGAAGCCAAGATCGACGAGCTGATGGATGCGGTGGACAAGAACGTGCCCCTGCCGGCGCGTGCCATTGACCAGCCGTTCCTGATGCCGATTGAAGACATTTTCTCCATTTCCGGCCGTGGCACGGTGGTGACGGGCAGGATCGAGCGGGGCAAGATCAAGGTGGGTGAAGAAGCGGAGATTGTCGGTTTCCGCGAGACCCGCAAGACGGTCGTGACCGGCGTTGAAATGTTCAAGAAGCAGTTGGACGAGGGCTTGGCGGGCGACAATGCCGGCCTCTTGCTGCGCGGTATCGCCAAGGAAGACGTGGAGCGCGGCATGGTGTTGGCCAAGCCGGGTTCGATCACCCCGCACACCAAGTTCAAGGGCGAGATTTACGTTCTGAGCAAGGAAGAGGGTGGCCGTCACACCCCGTTCTTCAATGGCTACCGGCCGCAATTTTACTTCCGCACCACCGACGTGACGGGGACGGCGAAGCTGCCGGAAGGCACGGAGATGGTGATGCCGGGGGACAACGTGTCGCTCGAAATCGAGCTGCACACCCCGGTGGCGATGGAAAAGGGTCTACGCTTTGCCATCCGCGAAGGTGGCCGTACGGTCGGCGCGGGCACCATTACCGAGATCATCAAGTAACGGGAAGACAAAATTTCAGGGGCGTCGATCGCCCCAGGATCGGTTAGGATAGACTAATGCGTGAAATAATTACTCTGCAGTGTCCGGAATGCAAAGAGCGCAATTACTCGACCACGAAGAACAAAAAGACGACCACTGGCCGGCTTGAGTTCTCCAAGTTCTGCAATCGCTGCCGTAAGCATACCCCTCACAAAGAGACCAAATAGTTCAGTCGTTGGTTGGATTTAAATACTGTTTTTTTGCTGCCTCTGGCTCCTTGGTAAGACTCGCGGTCATACGAAGCAATCGTTTTGGCGTCGGCAGAGAGTTTGCATTTGTTTTAGGGGCGTAAGCTCAACGGTTAAACTGTCGGTCTCCAAAACCGAACTTGGGGGTTCGAATCCCTCCGCCCCTGCCAGTTCGCGAGTTGCGCGTAATCAGGCCCCGAAGTCCGAGGCTCGGGAAGAAGGAACGTTATGGCGAAGTCAACCACCATAGTCCGCGATGATAAGCAAGGTGCGCAGCCAGAGAAAGCTGTCACCAAAGCAAAACCGGACAAGTTGGCGGAACGTGGACAGGATTCCGGTCAGGGCAACCAGCTAATCGGGATGTACACGCGAACTGCGGATTTCCTGCGCGATGTGCGCAGCGAGATGCGCAAGGTAACCATCCCTTCGCGGGAGGAAGTGCGTAGCACGACGACCGTGGTCATCATCACTGTGTTTGCCTTTGCTGCTTACTTCTACGTCGTGGACGCGGTACTCAGCCGGGTGGTCCAGTCCCTGCTTCACTGGCTGGGCGGGGTACAGTAGATGTTGAAAGAGAAATTAGACATGACGGAAGACAACGCCGAAACGCCCCCTCTCAATCCCGCGGAAGGGCTCCCGCCATCGGCCAACGATCGCTTCAAGTGGTACATCATCCATGCCTACTCCGGGTTTGAGCGCAAGGTGAAGGAGTCCATTGAGGGCCGCGTGGAAGCCTTCGGCCTGCAAAACAGGATTGGCCGGGTCATGATTCCGACCGAGCCGGTCACGGAAGTCTTTAACGGCAAGAAGCGTACCGTCGAGCGGGTATTTCTCCCGGGTTATGTGCTGGTAGAGATGGATCTGGACAACGATCTGTGGCATGTGATGAAGAACACGCCGCGGGTCACCGGGTTTCTTGGCACCGGCGACAAGCCGGTAGCCTTGAGTGAGCAGGAAGTCAGTTCGATCCTTTTCCGTACAGATGTCTCCAAAGACAAGCCGCGGATGAAGATCAAATTTGAGAAGAATGAGTCGGTGCGCATCACCGATGGTCCATTTGCCAATTTCAACGGGGTGGTCGACGAGGTCAATGAAGACCGCGAAACGTTGAAGGTGATGGTCACAATTTTTGGCCGATCGACGCCGGTAGAGCTCGAATTTGGCAAAGTCGAAAAGGTAGTTTAGGGCAGAAAGGTAATTGCAATGCCTCCAGTTAAAAAAGTACAGACTCAGGTAAAGCTGCAGATTGAAGCGGGCAAGGCTACGCCTGCTCCTCCGGTGGGCCCGGCGCTTGGTCAGGCCCAGGTCAACATCATGGAATTCTGCAAGCAATTCAATGCGCGCACGCAGAACAAGGAAATGGCCGGGCTGATCATCCCCGTCGTCATCACCGTCTACGTGGATCGCACCTTCACCTTCGTCACCAAGACGCCTCCGGCAGCGGTCCTGCTGAAGAAAGCGGCCAATCTGGCCAAGGGCTCGGGTACCCCGAACAAAGACAAGGTAGGCAAGGTAAGCGAAGCCCAGGTGCTCGAAATTGCCAAGCAAAAGATGCCCGACCTCAACACCGTCACCATCGAGTCTGCGGTCAAGAGCATCAAGGGCACCGCGCGCTCCATGGGCATCGAAGTCACGGCTTAGCCGTCCAACTTTAGCTCGACCACAAATCCCGGGTGCCCCACATCCCCGATTTCCTGTGGAGTTTCGTGGGTTCCCTGGTCTTCATGCGCCTTTCCTTAAAGAAAGGCGCACATGCGGTCCTTTCGAGAGCTGCGTACAGGAAATTCGGGGCATCTCGCTCGTTTTTCGCGAGATGTGGGATACCACGGACCAGCCCCCAAGCTCTAACGGGCAAAATCGTGCTGCAGTTTCCGAACTTGTTACGGGCGAAAACTGTGAGATAATCAAAAATGCGTCTTGAGCGGTAACCAGACGCCAAGTCAACGGTTGCACTAGCAACCAACACCACGGCAGGACAGCACCAAAGTCCAGGCGGTGGAAGACAGAGGAAGCATGGCAAAGAAAATCAGCAAGAACATGGCGAAAGTGCGCGCGCAGGTCGAAGACCGCCCGTACTCGCTAGCCGACGCAGTGCCGCTCTTGAAAAAAGTGAAATTCGCAAAGTTCGACGAAACCGTCGACCTCACCCTGCGTTTGGGAGTAGATCCCAAGCACGCCGACCAGATGGTTCGGGGAACCGTCGTTCTGCCGCACGGGCTGGGCAAGACCAAGCGTGTTGCCGTGATCGCCTCCGGAGATCGCCTGCGCGAAGCAGAAGCAGCCGGCGCCGATTTCGTCGGCGGTGAAGAGATGGTGGAGAAGATCCAAAAAGAAGGCTGGACCGACTTCGACGCCCTGATTGCCACGCCGGACATGATGAAGTCTGTCGGTCGCCTGGGTAAAGTCCTGGGTCCCCGTGGCCTGATGCCCAATCCCAAGACTGGCACCGTCACCAACGATGTGGCGGCAGGTATCCGGGAAATCAAGGCCGGCAAGGTCGAATTCCGCACCGATAAAACAGCCTTGGTGCACGTTCCCGTGGGCAAGCTCTCGTTCCCTCCGCAAAACCTGATTGATAACGCCACCACGGTGATCAACAGTGTGGTTCGGGCCAAGCCGTCTGCGGCTAAGGGGAAGTACATCCGGGGGATCACTCTGAGCTCGACCATGGGGCCCGGCATCCCGCTCGACAATGAAGTCGCTGAGGCGGCTGCAAAGCCCTAAGTCGGGCTTTTGTAACAGGTTTTACAACAGATTCCATGACGCTCTTGATTGCGCCGTCGCGCATCAGCAACGAAGGTTGGTTTTATGGCTCTTACCAAGGCTAAAAAGGCAGTACAGATCGATAAGCTCACCCATGAGCTCGAAGGCGCGAGCAGCGCCATCGTCGGCACTTTTGCCAAGCTCACTGTGTCTCAGGACTTTGAGCTGCGCAAGGTTGTCCGCGGCGCTGGCGGCCGCTATCGCGTGCTCAAGAACAAGCTGGCAGCCCGTGCATCGAAAGGAACCAAGGTCGAGCAGGCTCTTCAGGGCTTGAAAGGCGTTTCCTCTGTGGCTTACACCAGCGGCGACCCGGTCGCCTTGGCAAAGGCCCTTTCCACCTGGATGCAGGAGAACGCCGAGTTCACCTTCAAGCTCGGCATAGTCGACGGCCAGGTGATCACGGTCGAAGAAGTGAAGCAGCTGGCGACCATGCCCTCGAAAGAGGAGATTTTCTCCAAGCTGCTGTTCCTGATCAATGCTCCGGCCCAGCGCCTCGTTACGGTCATGAACGCTGCCGGACGCGATCTGGCGGTGGTGATCAATCAGGGCGTGGAAAAGGGAAAATTTGCCGCTGGCACGCCGGCTCCGGCCCAACCGGCTCCTGCCCAAACGGTGCCCAAGCCAGAACCGGTTGCCCCACCAGCGCCCGAAGCAGTGGCCGAAGCGGCGCCAACCACGGCGCCCGAAGCTGTAGCCGAAGCGGCGCCCATCACGGCGCCCGAAGCAGTGGCCGAAGCAGCGCCCATCGCGGCGCCCGAAGCTGTAGCCGAAGCGGCGCCCATCACGGCGCCCGAAGCAGTGGCCGAAGCGGCGCCAACCACGGCGCCCGAAGCTGTGGCCGAAGCGGTGCCCACCACAGCGCCCGAAGCTGTAGCCGAAACGGCGCCCACCACGGCGCCCGAAGCCGAAGCAGCCGGGACCATCGAAGATTCGCAAACAGAAGCGGCGGCTACCGAAGCGCCGACTGAGGGCTAGTAGTTGTCGTAAGAGTTAACCTGTTGATTACTAAAGTTTTGTTCCAGTGGAGAGAAAAATGGCGGATTTGCAGCAGTTAGAAGATCAGATTGTGGGCTTGAGCCTGTTGGACGCGGCGGCTCTGGTGAAGAAGCTCGAAGAGCGCCTCGGGGTATCGGCGGCAGCCGCGGCTCCTGTGGCCGTAGCAGGCGGCGGAGCCGGCGCAGCAGCCGCAGCTCCCGTCGAGGAGAAGACCGAGTTCACCGTCATCCTCAAGGATGCCGGTGCCAACAAGATCAATACCATCAAGGCGGTACGGGAAGTCACCTCGCTCGGCCTGAAGGAAGCCAAGGACCTGGTCGATGGCGCTCCCAAGCCGCTCAAGGAAAACGTGAGCAAGGAAGAAGCCGAGACGGTGCGCAAGAAGTTCGAAGGCGTAGCCACTGTCGAAGTCAAGTAAAAAATCAAAATTCTTTGATTAGCAAGTTGCGTGCCAAAGCAGGACGCGCTATGATTATTTTTAGCGCGTCTCTGCCGGGCATAGACTTGTTACCTGGCCGAGCGGTTCTTCGCATACGATTCTCATTCGAGATATTTGTTTGTATGTGATCTACGATTCCGGCGCATTCTGTGCCGGCACACACCTGCGAAATGGGCGGCGGACTTCGTGGTGTGGTGAACGATCTGCTGTAGGGCGGCGAACACGCGGCTTATTGGGATCAGCGGGATTCGGAAATTCTTATCTTGTCAAGTGCACAATTCGGTTGTGACGCTCGTGGGTAGCACTGTGCCCGCGGGCAATTGGCGTCTCTTCGCGCCCTGGCCCCCGCATGCCGTCCAGAACATCCCGGCAATTGCTACTGACGTACGTTTGTCAGCCAACATTGCCTAGCAAGTAAAAGCGCAGTGTCTTCGCCGAAACGAGGCGGCGAACACACGTTTTGGCGTAAGTAAGAACCATCTGGGAAGCCCGTATGACTCGGCCGGCTCCCCACATTTGCCCACCTCGCGTCTTACGAGTCTCAGGAGTGAAGCATGCCGAACGAGCACCGCGCCATCCGTAGCCGTCTCGACTTTTCAAAAATTCCAACCGCCATCCAGATCCCTAACCTGATCGAAGTGCAGCGCCGCTCCTACGAGCGCTTTCTGCAGATGGATAAACTGCCTTCGGAGCGGGAAGACAACGGGCTGCAATCCGTATTTGTCTCGGTTTTCCCCATCACCGATTTCCGCAACATCTCACAGCTCGATTTCGTTGACTTCTCGATCGGTAACTGGGAGTGCAAGTGCGGTCACCTCAAGGGACTTCATCACCTCCGCACCGCTTGTGTCAACTGCGGCGCCATGGTCATCACAGATCCTTTCCACCCCGGCGAAGTGCTTTGCCAGAAGTGCGGCACCTACAACAAGAACACGCCCGACTTCTGCAACAAGTGCGGTGACCCGGTAGGTCTGCAGTTGAAGTACGACCAGGCAGAGTGCGAAGAGCGCGGCATGACCTACTCTGCGCCCCTCAAGGTGACGGTTCGCCTCACCATTTATGACAAGGATCCGGAGACGGGCGCGAAATCGATTCGCGACATTAAAGAGCAAGAGGTCTTCTTCGGCGACATCCCGTTGATGACGCAGAATGGCACCTTCATCGTGAACGGCACTGAGCGTGTCATTGTCAGCCAGTTGCATCGTTCGCCCGGCGTCTTCTTTGAAACCGCCAGCAACCGCACCTACTTCCTGGGCAAGATCATCCCCTACCGCGGCTCCTGGGTGGAGTTCGAGTACGACCAGAAGAACACCCTCTATGTGCGTATCGACCGTAAGCGCAAGTTCCTGGGCACCATCTTCCTTCGCGCCCTCGGCCTGCGTTCCGACGAAGACATTCTCAAGACCTTCTACACCGCTGACACCATTTCGGTGAGCAACGGCAAGCTGGCCTGGCAGGTAGTCGAGGATCCCGAGAAGGGAAGCCACCTGCTGGGAGTCAAGCCGGCGCACGCCGTGGTCGTCAAGGGTGAGGAGATCGCCCACTCCGGCCGCAAGATCACGCCCAGCATCCTCAAGGCGCTGCGCAATCACAAGGTCACCTCGGTCGAGATCGAGACTTCTGAGCTCGACGGAGCCATGACGTTGGCCGATGTGGTCGACACCACCACCGGCGAAGTGCTGCTAGAAGCCAACCACGAGCTGACCGCGGATAAGATCCACAAGATCATCGAGAGCGGCGTGACGTCGTTCCAGGTCTTCTTCCCCGACCGCGACGATGTAGGCAACATCATCACCAACACCCTGCGCCGCGATTCGGTGCGCAAGCCTGAGGAAGCGCTGATTGAGATCTACCGCAAGCTGCGTCCAGGCGATCCGCCGACCCTCGATACCGCCACTGCCTTGTTCGAAGGCATGTTCTTCGACCCGCGCAAGTACGACTTCTCGCGCGTAGGCCGTTTGAAGTTCAACATCAAGCTGTACGAGAACCAGGACGCGACCCAGCTCGACAAGCGCACCCTGACTCCGGAAGACTTCTACGGAACCATCCGTTATCTGCTTAAGCTGCGCAAGAACATCGGCGTAGTGGACGACATCGATCACCTTGGCAACCGCCGGGTGCGCGCCGTCGGCGAGCTGATGGAGAACCAGTTCCGCATCGGCCTGGTGCGTATGGAGCGCGCCATCAAGGAAAAGATGAGCGTCTATCAGGAGATGTCGACGGCCATGCCGCACGACCTGATCAACGCCAAGCCAGTCATGGCGGCCATCCGCGAGTTCTTCGGTTCGTCGCAGTTGTCGCAGTTCATGGATCAGACCAACCCTCTGTCTGAGATCACCCACAAGCGGCGGCTTTCCGCACTTGGGCCGGGTGGTTTGAGCAGAGAGCGTGCCGGGTTTGAAGTGCGTGACGTACACCCCACGCACTACGGCCGTATCTGCCCGATTGAAACGCCGGAAGGTCCGAACATCGGCCTGATCAGCTCTCTGTCGTGCTTCGCACGCATCAACGAATACGGCTTTATCGAGTCACCGTATCGCCGCGTGCGTGACGGTTACATTCTCGACTACGTGCAGGTCACCAACGCAGGCGAAAGCGGTCTGCGCGTGGGCGATCCGCTGGAGAAGAAGGAAGCGCTGCGGCTCAACGAAAAGCTCGTCGCAGAGCACAAGCGGCCGATCGAGTTCGATCCCTTCTCCTTCTATCTTTCCGCGTGGGAAGAAGACCGGCACACCATTGCCCAGGCCAACATCGAGCTGGGCTCGCAGGGCGAGATCGTGGAAGACCTGGTCAACGCCCGGCGCCAGGGCAACTTCGTGCTGGTGAAGCAAGAACGAAGTGGACTACATCGACGTCAGCCCCAAGCAGCTGGTCTCGGTCGCAGCTTCCTGGTCCCGTTCCTCGAGCATGACGACGCCAACCGCGCACTGATGGGCGCCAACATGCAACGCCAGTCCGTTCCTCTGCTGGTGGCGGAAGCGCCGCTGGTCGGTACCGGGATGGAAGGCGTCACCGCGCGCGACTCCGGAGCAGTCATTCTGGCCAAGCGCAACGGCATCGTCGATTCGGTCGACTCCGAGCGCATCATCGTTCGCGTGGAGGGTGAGCATCATCCCACCCAGTTGTCCCGCGAAGTTGGTTCGGACATCTATCAGCTGATCAAGTTCAAGCGTTCCAACCAGAACACTTGTATCAATCAGAAGCCAATTGTTCGCCAGGGCGACCGGGTGATCAAGGGGCAGGTGATCGCCGATGGTCCTTGCACCGAGCAGGGCGAGCTGGCCCTCGGGCGTAACGTGCTGGTGGCCTTCATGCCGTGGCGCGGTTACAACTTCGAGGACGCGATCCTGATCTCGGAGAAGCTGGTCCGCGACGACTACTACACCTCGGTCCACATCGAGGAGTTTGAAATCGAAGCCCGCGACACCAAGCTGGGACCGGAAGAAATCACGCGCGATATTCCCAACGTCTCCGAGTCGGCACTGCGCGACCTCGACGAGAGCGGAGTCATCCGCATCGGCGCCAAGGTCAAGCACAACGACATCCTGGTCGGCAAGGTAACGCCCAAGGGCGAAACCCAGCTGACGCCGGAAGAGAAGCTGCTGCGCGCCATCTTCGGCGAAAAGGCCGGCGATGTTCGCGACGCATCCTTGACCTGCCCTCCGGGTATCGAAGGCACGGTCGTCGACGTCCGCATCTTCTCCCGCAAGGGTCAGGAGAAGGACGAGCGCGCCAAGCTGATCGAAGGCGAGCAGATTGCCAAGCTCGAAAAGAACCTGGCCGACGAAATCCGCATTTTGACCGACGAGCGGTTGAAGCGGTTGGAATCGATCCTGGGCGGCAAGGAAGTGCTGGCTGACCTGCACGACGAGCGCACCAACAAGCGCCTCATCGTGAAGGAACAGATCATCGATCGCGACACCATCGAGCGCATCTCCACCCGTAACCTGAAGCGTATTCGCTACGCCGACAAGGATCCGCGGGTGAACGAGCAGATCGACGAGATCGAGGAAATGACCTCACGTCAGATCGATGTGCTGCGCAAGATCACCAACGAGAAGATCGGCAAGCTGCAGAAGGGGGATGAACTGGCGCCAGGCGTGATCAAGCTGGTCAAGGTCTACATCGCCATGAAGCGCAAGCTGTCGGTGGGCGACAAGATGGCCGGCCGCCACGGGAACAAGGGCGTCATTGCCCGCATTCTTCCCGAGGAAGACATGCCTTATCTGCCCAACGGCACGCCGGTCGAGATCGTTCTCAACCCGCTCGGTGTTCCTTCGCGTATGAACGTGGGTCAGATCCTGGAGACGCATCTGGGCTGGGCCGCACATCAGCTGGGCGAGAAAATCGCCGAGGTGGTGCGAGCGCAATCGCGACGCCAACGAGGTTCGTGCCATGGTGACGGAGCGCTTTGCCAACACGGCAACGCTGCGCCAACTGCTCGAACTCGATGACGAGATGCTGTTGCGCGTGGCAGCACGGCATGAAGCGCGGCATCTGGTTCGGCACCGCGGTATTCGACGGCGCCAAGGAAGCAGAGCTCAAAGCGCTGCTGGCCGCAGCCGAACTACCCAGCTCCGGCAAGACGCCGCTGTTTGACGGCATGACGGGCGAGGAGTTCGAGCAGCCGGCAACTGTGGGCTACATCTACATGCTGAAGCTTTCCCACCTGGTCGACGACAAGATTCACGCTCGTTCGATCGGACCGTATTCGCTTATCACGCAGCAGCCGCTGGGTGGCAAGGCGCAATTCGGTGGGCAGCGTTTCGGCGAGATGGAAGTGTGGGCGCTCGAAGCCTACGGCGCTGCCTACATCCTGCAGGAGCTGCTGACTGCCAAGTCCGATGACGTCTATGGCCGCACCAAGATCTACGAGGCCATCGTCAAGGGTGAGGCGGCCATCGAGCCCGGCGTCCCAGAATCGTTCAACGTGCTGATTCGTGAGCTGCAGTCGCTCTGTCTCGATGTGGAATTGATCAAGCAACCGGAAAAGAGACTTCCGGCGCCGGCTGTCGCAGCGGCGGACTAAGCGGTAGACAGAATAGGATGCCCGCAACCTCAAGCGCTTTGCGAAGGTTGCGGAGTACTCGGGTTTTGTAATCAGGGCACGACTTTAGTGCGGGCCGCGTAAGAGGTACGAAATTCAGCCCGGCATTTAGCCCCTGGGCTTTTTCCCAGGTTTCTCTAAAAACCAGGCCTGTCCTCACAAGGAATCGCTCCCGGGGAGGACAGGCCGAGCAGAATCATCCCGGGATCGTAGCACGGCACGCTTCGGAGTTATCAATCTGAAGCCAGGTGCCAAGGAGGGTCGTCTTGTACCGTTCCAGCCCATTTGAACTGACCAGCCCTATTACAGATTTCGATGCCATCCGCATCTCACTCGCCTCACCGGAAAAGATCCGCAGCTGGTCCCATGGCGAGGTGACCAAGCCGGAAACCATCAACTACCGCACCTTCAAGCCGGAGCGCGACGGACTCTTCTGCGCCCGCATCTTTGGCCCGGTCACCGACTGGGAATGCCTGTGCGGCAAATACAAGCGCATGAAGCATCGCGGAGTCATCTGCGACAAGTGCGGCGTAGAAGTCACTCTCTCCAAGGTTCGCCGTGAGCGCCTGGGCCACATCGAGCTGGCGTCGCCCTGCTCCCACGTGTGGTTCTTCAAGGGACTGCCTTCGCGCATCGGCCACCTGCTCGACATCTCCCTGCGTGACCTCGAAAGCGTTCTCTACTTCGAGAGCTACGTAGTGGTCGATCCCGGCGATGCGCCGGTGAAAGAACGCGAGATCATCAAGGACGAAGCCCGTTTCCGCGAGCTCGACACCCAATATCGCCCCACCGGCTTCAAGGGCATGATGGGCGCCGAAGCCATCAAGGAACTGCTCAAGCGCGTCGTAGTCGACGAGCTGGCCATCGAACTGCGCGAGCGCATGAAGACCGAGACCTCGCTGCAGAAGCGGCTGAAGTACGCCAAGCGTCTGAAGGTAGTCGAGGCATTCCGCAAGTCCGGCAATAAGCCACAGTGGATGATTCTTGACGTGATCCCGGTCATTCCGCCGGAACTGCGTCCCCTGGTGCCGCTGGATGGCGGACGTTTCGCGACCTCGGATCTGAACGATCTGTATCGCCGCGTCATCAACCGCAACAACCGCCTCAAGAAGCTCATGGACCTCCATGCGCCTGAAGTGATCGTGCGCAACGAAAAGCGCATGCTGCAGGAAGCAGTCGACGCCCTGTTCGATAACGGCCGTCGCGGCCGCGTCCTGCGTGGCGCCAACAACCGTCCGCTCAAGTCGCTCTCCGACACCCTCAAGGGCAAGCAGGGCCGCTTCCGTCAGAACCTCTTAGGCAAGCGCGTCGACTACTCCGGCCGTTCGGTCATCGTAGTCGGTCCCGAGCTCAAGCTGCACCAGTGCGGTCTGCCCAAGAAGATGGCGCTCGAGCTGTTCAAGCCCTTCATCTATCACCGGCTGGAACAGACCGGGCACTGCACGACCATCAAGCAAGCCAAGGAAATGGTCGAAATGCAGGAGCCCATCGTTTGGGACATCCTGGAAGAAGTCATCAAGGACCACCCAGTGCTGCTCAACCGCGCCCCTACGCTCCATCGTCTGGGTATCCAGGCCTTTGAGCCGGTGCTGGTAGAAGGCAAGGCAATCAAGATCCACCCTCTGGTCTGCACCGCGTTCAACGCAGACTTCGATGGCGATCAGATGGCCGTGCACATTCCGCTGTCGCCCGAAGCCCAGGTCGAAGCCAGCGTACTGATGCTGGCCTCGCACAACATCCTGTCGCCCGCCTCTGGTCAGCCGATCACCGTGCCCACGCAGGACATGGTTCTCGGTCTCTACTACCTGACCAAGGCCAAGAAGGGTGGCAAGGGTGAAGGCCGCGTCTTTGCCAACACCGAAGAAGTCCTGATGGCGCTCGAAGCCAAGGAGGTCGAAACCCTGACCCCCATCCGCCTGCGCTACACCGGGCCGGTGCTGGACATGACCACCGCCTACGACGATCAGGACCTGACCCACACCGAGCCGGTGCAGTACGACAAGCAGTACATCTCGACCACCGTCGGCCGCGCCATCCTGAACGATGCACTCTCCGACGGCATGCCTTACGTCAACGGCCTGCTGAAGAAGAAGGGCATTGGCCAGCTGGTGAACTACTGCTACCTGAACCTGGGTCTCGAAGTGACGGTCAAGATGCTCGACCGCATCAAGGATCTCGGCTTCCAGTACGCCACCCGCAGCGGCTTGTCGGTCGGCCTGGATGACATGGTCATTCCCGACACCAAGTACACCGTGGTGCGCGACGCTGAGAAGCAGGTGATCGCCGTACAGCAGCAGTACCTGGACGGCGCCATCACCAACGGCGAGCGTAACAACAAGGTCATCCAGATCTGGTCAGCGGTAACCGAGAAGGTTGCCGATGAGATGTTCGACAACATGAAGAACGCCGACAAGGAAGGGACCATGAACCCGATTTACATCATGGCCGACTCCGGCGCTCGTGGTTCCAAACAGCAGATCCGTCAGCTCTCCGGCATGCGCGGCCTCATGGCCAAGCCTTCCGGCGAAATCATTGAAACCCCGATCACCGCCAACTTCCGTGAAGGTCTCACCGTGCTGCAGTACTTCATTTCCACCCACGGCGCTCGTAAGGGCCTCGCGGATACGGCATTGAAGACGGCAGACTCGGGTTACCTTACCCGCCGTCTCGTCGACGTGGCGCAGGACGTCATCGTCAGCGAGCAGAATTGCGGTACGGTCGAAGGCATCTACGTCGGTCCCATCGTCGAGTCGGGCGAGATCATCGAGCCGTTGCGCGACCGCATCATCGGCCGCGTCTCGCTCGAGAAGATCAAGGACTTCGAAGGCAGCGTGATCGTCGAAGTGAACCAGGAGATCACCGAAGACTTTGCCAACGCCATCCAGGGCGCGGGCATCGAGAAGGTGAAGATCCGCTCCGTGCTGACCTGCGAATCCAAGCGCGGCGTCTGCATCCTGTGCTACGGACGCAACCTTGCTTCCGGCCGCATGGTGGAGTTGGGCGAGGCAGTCGGTGTGATCGCGGCGCAGTCGATTGGCGAGCCGGGAACACAGCTGACCATGCGTACCTTCCACATCGGCGGTACCGCTTCCCGTGTTTCCCAGCAGTCCTCACTCGAAGCCAAGAACCACGGTACGGTTCGCTTCCTCAACATGCTCACCGTTCGCGCCAAGTCGGGCGACCTGGTGGCCATGAACCGGTCGGGCGCCATCGCGGTTGCTCGATGAACGTGGCCGTGAGAAGGAGCACTACCAGGTCGTCTACGGCGCCAAGCTCAAGGTCGAAGACGGCGCGCAGGTGCAGCTCGGGCAGGTACTGGTCGAGTGGGATCCTTACACCTTTGCCATCCTGACGGAAATCGGCGGCACCATCCAGTTCAAGGACCTGCAGGAAGGCATCACCCTGAACGAAGAAGTGGATGAAGTGACAGGCCTGTCGCGTCTGGTGGTTGCGGAAGCAGCCGACGAGAAGCGTCAGCCGGCCATCGTCATCAAGGGCGCCAAGGGCAACAAGCGTTATCTGATGCCCAGCCGTGCTCACCTCATGATTCAGGATGGGGACGAGGTCTTTCCTGGCGACGTGCTGGCCAAGATCCCGCGTGAGACCACCCGTACCAAGGACATCACCGGTGGTCTGCCGCGCGTGGTCGAGCTGTTCGAAGCCCGCAAGCCGCGTGAAACCGCAATCATCAGCGAGATCGATGGTGTGGTGAAGTTCGGCGAAGTGGCCAAGGGTCAGCGCAAGATCTACGTGACCGCGGACAACGGCGAGGAGAAGGAATACTCGGTGCAGCGTGGTGTTCACGTGAACGTGCAGGAAGGCGAGCGTCTGAAGGCCGGCGAGCCTTTGATGGACGGCCCGCTGAACCCGCACGACATCCTGGCGGTACTTGGCGAGAAGGAGCTGCAAGGCTATCTGGTCAACGAAATCCAGGAAGTCTACCGCTTGCAGGGCGTGGCGATCTCAGATAAGCACATTGAGACCATCGTCCGTCAGATGCTGCGCTGGGTGAAGATCGAGGAAGTCGGCGACACGTCGTTCCTGCTGGAACAGCAGATCGACAAGTTCCGCTTCCGCGAAGAGAACGAGCGTGTGATTGCCAAGGGTGGCAGGCCGGCGATTGGCCGTCCGCTGCTGCTGGGCATCACCAAGGCCTCGCTCTCGACCGATTCCTTCATCTCCGCGGCCTCCTTCCAGGAGACCACGCGTGTTCTCACCGAAGCCAGCATCAACGGCTCGGTCGACAGCCTGCGCGGCCTCAAGGAGAACGTCATCGTCGGTCGCCTCATCCCGGCAGGAACGGGCATGGAGTACTACCGCAACATCCAGCTCTCGCAGGAACTCGAAGAAGCCGCTGCCCGCGTGCAGCAAGAAGTAACGGCCGCCTTCGAGGAAGCCGAGCGCGAACTGGAGCTGATGCGGCAGGAAGGCGAAGCCGAAGAAATGGCAGCCGAGTAACTCAGCATCATCCGTCAAACGACAAAGGCCGCGAGCAATCGCGGCCTTTGTCTTGTGTGGTGCGGTTTGATCACGCGTTAGTTTTCTGCCTAAGGCGTAAGTGGTAATAAGGCAGGTGTGCTACTGAAGCCAGATTCATTTCGAAGTTTCGTGTTGCTTGAGAGCTTCGATCAATCTTGGAAGATCAAAAGTCACATCTGAAGCAGAAAGTTCACTGAGGCGCTTTAAAGCTTCGTCTTTCAAGTGATTCTTCCCGCATTCAAGTACCAGCATCGCTCTGAGATACGTTGCGCCTACCCGCAGGTTAGGGATACCGCTCTCACCCACCTCAATCGTTGAGAGCCTGCCTTCGGCACTGTCACAGTTCCCCAAACGAATGTCGCATTCGGCTGCAATGAGTTGTGCAATGGGATGCTTTGCCTCCAGCAGGTCCGCCAACACATCGAGAGCTACATCGGGCCGACCCTTCGACTGAAGATACGCCGCAGCCGAAAACTTCCCTTCGTTCTCTTTCTCGTTTTTCATCAAGTTGAGCAGCCGCCCGAAGTCCTCTTCCGACTCCGTTGTCTCCCACCTAAGCGTCAATGCGCCGCGCTGTACGGTATGGCTACTTGATGCCGTGAGGAGTTGATCCGCGGTATGCAAAGCCTCAGTCTTCAAACCTTGCTTCCTGAGTTCTAGCGCTAGGAAATGAAGGCACATGCACCGTTCGTCATCATCGAGAGCGCATTGCACTGCTCTCTCGAGTAACCAGCGTGTCTCGTCCGGGTCCTTATCCGCATACTCGGCAAGAATCATCAATGCTCGCGAATCAGTGACTTTAGACGGCTCGCCGAGGCGACCAACTTCGAGCAAACCATGTTCAATCTTTCCGTTTGTGAGCATCCAATCTGCGCCCAAAGCCACTAGACGGCGCGCAATCGCAGGGACGCCAACGATTTGTTCTAACCTGCGGTAAGCGTCGGTGACAGCGTCTTCGTTTTCTGTCCGCGAGGCCCAGCGTTCAAGCTTCATGAAGTGAGCTTCTAGGCTCATACAGTCAAGCGCAATCATCTCCTCGCTGTATGTTCCATCGCTCTTGTCTGAGAACAACGGGATGTGCTGCCGAATCCAGCATCCGTAACGTGTGATGCTTGCCCGGGCGTGGCGCTCAGCCTGCTCGAACTTCTCTTCTTGTAGCCAAGCTTCAAACTCGCTCATCGGGACATCTTGTAAACCTTCAAGCATCGGGAAGCAGCAAGTACCAAAGCTACGATTACTGCCGCATAGACACGGTTCGGAGTATTCAGGCTTCCAAACAGGAAGCCTCGAACCATCAGCCCTGCCGTATGCGTTTTGGTCTAGCCACACTAGGTAAATGGGTGTCAGGTAAGTCGGCTTACTCGGGTCTTCTTCCTTGGTGTCAGAGAGTTTTATGCCACCGAATGTACCCCGACTAAAGATCGTCAGGCTCTGCTTATGAAGGCCGTCTCTCGTGTCGAGCCGAACCATGATGGCTTCTTTAACCAGTTTGTCGCGATTCGGAATCGACTCGATGGATTCCAGTTGCGGGATCGAAACGCACTTATCTGTCAGCCACGTTTCAGCAACCTCGACAAGAGCATCACAACCTTCCTCACGCACAGTTTGCGCAAGCAGATGCAGCAAGAGGTATTTTTCTACACGCTCGCGGGCCACAATCATGTGACTGGACCATTCACCCTTGCCGTTTCGGAGCATCATTATTCGCGCGAGGCTGCGATCTTTTCTCAGCATCCTCTTTGAGGACCAGATCATGTGCTCGTACAACTTCACCGGGTCGAATGAATCGTACGCTTGCAGCCGCTCTCCTACTTTCATCTGATAACGCCACTCGATATCGCCTACCGTGGCCTCCGGCTCTTGAAGGCTAACTCCCCTTGAAAGTGGCGTAAACGTGTTGAGAGTAAAGTAATCGGTGCGCGCCGCTTGTTCTCTCATCATGCAGGGCAAAAGTGCTGTCCGTCCCGATGAGTGGGAAAATCTGAATCCGTGTTGGCATTATCGACACAATCCAGATCTCCCAAGTGGACATGAGCGTCCAGAATCATGCGTGCTAATAGTCCATACACCGCGCCTAAGACGCTGAGTAGATCCGCACCCTTGAGTCCCGGTGTACTCCAGCATCTTTCAAGCGCGATGATTGCATCGCCTTGATCCTGCATCAAAAAGCGTATCGCGGCGACGATGGACTGGAAATCCTTTCGTTTGAGAACAGCAACGATACTAAGGTCTGAGTCGCCGTCAGTAAGCAGAGAGACGACAGGAAGCTCGTCGTAGGTTAGAAACTTTACATTGAAATGACTGGCTGCTGCCAGGGTACTTTGGTGGACGACTAGAGTGCGCGTTTCCTTCACCCATAACGCATGCTCGTCATTCTTCAATCGCTCTCGCCACGGTTCGTACCAAGCGTCGAAGCCCGGGATTTTGTCCTTTTCGGTCTGCAAAATGAAGCTGATGTTCCTCAGCTCTTGAATGAGGCTATTTACATTTGTCAAGAAAACATCGACGTTTTGGTAGTTTTGCGCAGCTTGGTGCCAGAGAATATGCGCTTGCCGAAGGCGCTGATGGGTGTTGGAGATTGGACAGTCTCTGAGCCCGCGCGAAGTGGAGGTGGTCGAAGTCATACCTTTACGCTTGCACTCGCATTGTCGCTTCTAGCCTCGTTTCCGCCCTACCGCTGAGTTTCGTCAAATGTGCCGAACCACTGACCATGTGTATTTCTCTCTAATCGGTCAGGCGGATATTGAGCCCCTTCTCTTCAAGATCGGCCATCATGTCGTCCAGCTTCTTTGGTCGCTCGGCATTCCGCAATTCCTCACGGCTGATATTGCGGATGGAGATCGACACATTCTCGTAGAGCACCGGCGCGTTGGAACTTCCGTTGATGCAGGTTGAAATCTTCTGTTGTACGCCATCGCCGATGCAGAGTTGGAACAACACGCCCGGCAGATAGAACACGTATCGCTTGAAACCAAGGATGGGTTCCGCCCGGTACGGCTCGATCATGGCCTGCCAAATAATCTGCGCAGAATCGACCGTGACGCAAAGCGCCATCGTCGCAGGCAAAGCGGCTTTCCCGAGAAGATAGTGCCGGAGCGCTTCGATTTCGTTTGGTTCCATTTCGATATACGGCTTCGTTGGATCGCCATGCCACGGATGGACTGCAGCTTTCAGAAATACTCCACAGCCAAAGTGTGTGATCTTCGGCGCATCAATGTCGGGGTTCTTGCCGGCAGCGAAGAGCTTTACATCGCCCATCTCCATGACCGGCGCTTGCTTGAGGAGCCGGTCCCGCAGTGGAAATGGCCCCCCGAGCGTCGGAAACAATGTGTGAATCCAGCTCTCTCCCTCACGATTGAATGTTTTCTCGCAATCACCGCAAAACACGTGGTCCTTCACCTGGTCGGACGTTTGGGCCATCTTCTCGCGGGAAAAGCGCACAGGGTGGAGATTCCCGGCACGGAAGAGGGGATAGAGCGACCGTGGCATGAAGTGACTATGGTGCAGGGGGACGCCCTTCGAAAGGCACAGGCGGCAGTCATCGATCTCCACGGACATCCTCCCAGGTAGTAAGAGCTAGAACGCTCCATTCTATCCCCCGGATCAACAACGTCGATCCTGCGCCGCCCGTGTAAGGTACGGGGGTAACCCGGGGAAGTCACCTCGTTTCGGGGGAGATAAGGGGTCAGGAGATAAGGGGAGATAAGGGGACGGCGTACCTATTGCAGCAATTTTGGGTGATCCGTATCGTGTCACCTTATCTCCTCAAGGTTGCTGGCCACAGCTTCCTTTCCACGACACTCGTGGGCATGTTTGGTCTGTCCCCCATCGTGCACGGATCGGGGATCGTCTTGGAAAATTAGTCGCCAGAAAATTAGTCGCCAGACGGGACGTTCACTTGCGCGGACAGAGGCTATCATGGGTTACGTCTCGTCCGGTCACTATGTACGATAATTCTAAGGCATGAGCGAAGTCACAAAACCAAAGCTGCAGACGGTTTCCCGGAGGGACTTCTTTCAGAAAGTCTCACCCGAAAGTATTGTGCTCGTCGAGCACGCCAGCAGGAGTAATGGACAAAACCTCTATTTCGATTTCCCCGAGATAGAACTCCATTGTGACACCCAGAGGTGCTCTGGGATGCGGATCTATAAAAGCGATGACGTCATCTTGCTGGACCGAAAGAAACGAATGGATCATTTTGCTGTCTATTTTTGCAAGAACTGCGAAGAGATGACAAAGACCTATGCATTTTCGTCTTGGTTTCTCTCGAATGATCTAGTTAACGTGTGTTGTTTTAAATATGGCGAATATCCGCGCTTCGGTCCGCCAAACTCCTCTCGCCTGAACTCGCTGGTCGAAGGTGAGCGTGACTTGTTTCTCAAGGGAAGACGATGTGAGATGCAGGGGCTGGGAATTGCCGCTTTCTCCTATTATCGCCGGGTGGTCGAAAGTCAAAAGCAGCGGTTGTTTGATCAGTTGATAGCTGCATGCAAACGAATACCCGGTGCAGAGGCCACTGTCGAGGAACTCGAACAGGCCAAAACGGTAACCGAATTCAGTAGGGCGGTCGAAAAAATTAAACATGGCCTCCCAACGTCATTATTGATCGGCGGGTGTCATAATCCCCTCAGTCTTTTGCACAGTCCATTAAGTGTCGGAATCCATGGCCTAAGCGATCAGGAGTGCCTGGAACGCGCCACTGATATCAGGGTCATATTGACGGAACTGGTGGAAAGATTAGCTAATGTGCTACAGGATGATAAAGAAGTGAACCTCGCGGTTTCTCGCCTCCTAAAAGGACCGTCAAGGAACAAACCAGGACGGTCGGAAGTACCCTAATGCATTCTCGTCCTCTCGTCTGGGAGATAGAGGGACAGCATACCTATTGCAGCAATTCTGGGTGATACGTATCGTGTCCGTGCGCCAAGCAAGCTGGCGTGTTCCAGCCGGTGCAAGTCCGGCCCAGGTAAGGCGTAGCGGCCGCCTGGTAGTGAGTGTTGCGTGGTGGAAGGTGACGACCACTGCGAAGCGTACACAACGATTGTGTGGGGTAGGCTATTGAGCCGCGAAAGATACTATGCCGCTGAGGCCGAGGCCGTTGACAGAGCCGAAGGCAACATGTGTGGACCCGTTATGCGAGGGTCTATCGCTCAGCCGTGGTCGAAGACCCTATCACGCACAAAGGGAAGACGTCGGAACTTGGGAGATCTCGCGTTTGGCCGGGCAGCTAGCATCGCACCGGTCCGCATGGGGAAGGTGATGAGCCGAAGCCGATGATGAACGAACGCGGAAGAGATGAAGGGACAGCATACCTATTCCAGCAATTCCGGGGGATACGCATCGTTCCCGCATATCTCCCACTCAGTAGCCCCCCAACACAGGTTCAAGCTGCGCTCTGGCAGCCCGGGAGCAGAGGTGCAGAGAGATCAGTGATTGTGGCCCTGCATTTTTTGTCTGGAGCGTTAACGTAAAATGTCGTCGGGGCATTTGTCGACATTTCGGCCCGCCTCTAAGACTTGAAACTCTCAGAACGCACGCTAGAAGAACTCGCCAAGATGATGGTCGGAGATGCCGACCATTTCCCTTACCGCAGCAGCTACTACATCACGAGATTTTTCGCCCGCTGTGGTCTCCCTTTCAGGGATGAAGGGACAGCATACCTATTGCAGCAATTCTGGAAGCCAGAAAACCGGTGACAGGAAGATGTGAAAAAATCGATTTAGAAACGTGGAGCAATTTCGGCCTTGAAAAAAATCGCGCTAGGATGCCTTATAAGCGACCGCTGGACCTTCAGCATACATTTCGGTTCAGACGAAATCTTAGGGAGATCAATTTTTTCACATCTTCCAGACGGAACGTAACCGTTACAGTTTCACCAGCCTTGGTTTACACGTTGACAGGATAGCTATTGCAGCAATCTTCTAGGCCCCCAAATGCATCAAGAGAATGCGTCATCCAGAATCCAGAACGCGATCGGAGTCAGAGGAGTGGATCCTTAAGCGCGGGACACCTTTGGGCTTGGATGAATCGGCTGTGCTACCAGACGCACTCCGAGTGCCGTGCAAACCCGGCTCACCGTGTCAAATCGCGGGGCGCTATCCGGGCGTAACGCCTTATATAGGGCTTCCCGAGTGATGCCGGCTGCCTTGGCGATCTCTGTCATGCCGCGAGCGCGAGCAATGTCACCCAGTGCCGCCGCCAACAGGGCTGCATCGTTGGCTTCCAGGATATCCGTCAAGTAAGCAGCTATGGAGCTCTCGTTGTCCAGATAGTGGGCTGCGTCGAACTGCGGAAGATCCGCCACCTTAATTCGTTTACTCACGATCACCCCCCTCTCCATCGAGCAGACCAGCCAATACTTTGGCACGCTTAATGTCGGTTTTCTGGGTCCGTTTCGAACCGCCGGCAAGCAGCACGATGATCTCCCGGCCGCGCTGTGTGAAATAGATGCGCCAGCCTGCGCCCAGATGTATGCGCAGCTCCAAAACGCCGTCGCCTACGCGCGAAACATCTCCCATCAATCCCAGTTCCAATCGTTTGATCCGAGCCAGCACAACGCCGCGAACCGTCTCGTCCTTGAGGCCGTCAATCCAGGCCGTAAACCCAGGAAGAGGTCTGATCGAGAACATAGCTCAATTGTAATCGTTCGATTACGTTTCGGCAAACCAGGAGAAAATTAGTCGTCAAAAATTAGTCGTCAGACGGGACTGGTACGTTGGGGGAACCGGTGACCGGGCAGGAAGTTTACTGACCCGCGCCGACCTGACGCCGTACTTCGAGGTAAAGTTCCTGTCCGGAAGGTGTGAAGAATTGCCCCACGAGCTGTGCAGATCGGTCCCGGTCCAGTTCGAAACCTCGTGACAGAAACCTCGTGACATAAGCCTGTTGAGGATCGTGAGCGGTTCCATAATCTCGCCGTTAAGTATGCCCACGGCTTCACTTCTTCGACCGTATTGCTGGCATTGGCCTTTTTATGCAGCAGCGACAGTTGCGTTAGCAATCTTGCAGCGTATGCTAAATAGCCGGATGATGTTGTAACTAAGGCAGGCCCACGTAGCTTCCATGCCTGTTTTTTGTTGCCCTCGGCAGCGAAATTGCCGGAGCCCACATCGCTCTTTAATCCAGGCGTGCGGGAACTCGGCGATCTGCGAGCGCTGGTGGTAGATTTTCTGTGCCGCCTCACTCTGCATCTTGGCTTTGAATGCGCTTGTTTCCGCAGACTCCTCGATACGTGTGATTGAGCGTCTCCACTTTGGGGTCGGCTTCTTCGAGGCACACTGAGTGCGATAAACGCAGGAAGCGCAAGCTGCCTTTGGCGCCTTGTACACATGCGTGCGCACCCCGTGTCCACGATCGAGGACCGCTTTGTGCACTAGTTGCTGTCCGGCAGGGCAGAGGTAAATGTCATTCTTCGCATCATAAGGAAAAGCACTGCTGATAAAGGCCCCGCTGCGTCCCTGAGCATCCGATTCTGTCGGTTTCCAGCTATCTTGCCACGAGCCGTAGAAGTCGACGCCAGACTTTGCAGCAGCCTGCACAGCCGCATGGTTGGTATAGTCCCCATCGGCAATCAACTGCTTCGGCAGACATCCCAGAGTCGCTTTACAGCGGTCAAGAGCTGGCTCTAGTTGACGATAGTCGATGGCGTCGGTGGTTGCCTCTACGTTCACCACGAACCCGTGGGTGGTATCGGTCACCAACTGCACGTTGTAGCTGGGCACGGTGCCCCCTTCGCCGTTACGCATCACATGAGCCTCAGCATCGGTGGTGGAGGCCCGCGCTACAAATGTCTTCTTATCCTCTTTCTTTTTCTTCTGCAGACGCTCCACTTCACGAAGCGCGCTTTCCAGGCGGGTTACGCGTTCCCGCGCCGCCCGTTGTTTCGCAGCCGCTTGGCGCTTGGCCACTTTCTCTTCCTCTGCGGCTTGTTCGTTCATCTTCTCTAGTTGCGTTTGCGCTGCAGCCAGATGGGCTTCGATCTTCTCTTTACGTCGAAATGTGTTTCCACTGGCGTTGGCTTTGATCTTGGTGCCATCCAGCGTCACCCGTTCCATGGTGATCAGCCCTTCGGCACTCAGCACCCCCACCACCTGCACGAACACACTGCCGAGCGCGTCCTTGTTATCAGAACGGAATCCGGACAGAGTTCGATGACTAATCGGCTGCAAACCGCACAGCCACTGGAACGCAGGCTCAAACTCACACCGCCGCGCAATCTCACGCGCTGAGCTGATCCCTCGGCTGTACGCGTACAACCATAAGCTTATGAGCAACTGCGGAGCTGTGTGGTCTCGGCCAGCACGCCCCTCCACAGCTGCAATCTTGGCAACATACAAACTTAGATCCAGCCGGCCGATCGTCTCCCAGATCGACCGTGCGCTGTGGTCATCGTCGATCATTCTCTCTACATCCACGGTCCGAAAGACAAGCTGGGAACGGTCTATCGATGAAAGGCGGGGGCGAGGGGAACCTGAAGGTGCGCTCACGCTTGTAGTCTAGCGGCGTTACAGATTCAAAAACAGCCCCTTGCTGTTGTCAATTTCTTCACACCTTCCCGTCCCCCAGTTTCTCAGCGGTCACGATGCGAAAGTGCCCTGAGAAGGAAGCATCCCGCTCATAACCTTGAACATGTGCTCATACACCTTGGGCTCGGCCAAACGGAAGGAGCGGCGGATGAATATGGGGCCATCGGGTATCCCGTGTTGGTGTACGTGGACAAAACCGACGATTCGCTTTGCCGGAATTGGCCCCCATTGCGCGATTTCCCCCTCCTCCGTTCCCCAATATTTCTTGTCACCAAGCGGCACCACAAAGCCGCCGTATACAACCGTCAGATAAAGCCAGCCTGGCTTCGAGTGGTAGCCGGTTGCAAAAAAAAGCGACGTGTCAATCCCCCTTGCGGTAGAGATATATCCCTTAAGGCATTCGGTCTCGACCATTCGTCCCAGATGCACCGCTTCCTTTTCGGTGATCTTGCGCCACATCAGATAATCCACTAAGAGCTTCTTTTCCTCGTCCAATATCGCGGTTTCGTCCACTGCCGCCAGAAACTGCTTATTGGTGATATCGCGGCCGCACCGCCGCTTGAGGTAATCCGCGAATGCCGTATAGATATTGTTCTCCAGATAGTACCGGTCGGTGCGGGAGTTTGGCGGATAAAAGCCGCCCGCCTTGCTGATGACATCATTCGGGGAGCGGCTGTCGCCTCGGAAGGTCACCGCATTGGTGCGCGGAATCGTCTTGAATATCTTCCAGTCAGAGGCAATCGCCGAATCGTTGGGAAATGTCGTTTCGATCCCGTGCTGATTACCCGAGGCGTCGATGGGAGTTGTAGGACGGACATGGGCTGTAAAAAGGCCCAGGTTACCGAACGTAGGCTTCGCGACTGCGGGGCCGCGTGTTCCGATGGTTATGCCGTGCGCGGCCTTCCCCGGTTGCGCGCCCTGAGTGTTATTCCGGGACGGTTCAGCCCTCTTCCACGTTGCTTTCAGCAGCTTCTGGATGAGCAACGGGAGGGGCGTAATCGGGGGAGCCGCTTGCGGTTTGATGGTCTTCCACGCTTCCTTATCCGGCACCGCTCGGCCATTGAAACTGAATTTGGGGTCGGGCCGGAACCCATCGAATTCGGTGAGCAGAGTCCCCAGGTCATTGACGTTGGTATTGCCGATTGGCGGCACTGGCAGGGGCTTGTAGTCCGGCATTGAAGTCGTTCCTCTCAAACCAAACTTGCATTGTGGGCTCGCTGCCCCACCGGCCAAAGGTACGATAAATGCCGAGGGATGCAAATGGAAAACAGATCTGGTAATCCGGTGACAGCTTACCTATTGCAGCAAAATTCAATTGCTTACCTTCCGGAACTGCCGCGGCTTTCCGTCCTGGTGACCGGCGAGCAATGGGGGCGATTCGGGCGATTCGGAATTTAGTCGTCAGACGGGACTGGTACTTTGGAGATGCGTGACCAGACGGGAGGTTCACAGGGAGACGTGGGGAAAACCCGGGAACGAACTTGAGGTGAACATCCCGTCTTTCACTTCAACTTCTAAACATTAAAACATCGATGAGCCCCGGGAACGCTTGCAGGAAGGCAGGCGCGCATATACTTTTCTCAGCCGTTCCTATCGTGCGAGGTATCGTGAGCACAATGACCTTCCCTGGTCCGCAGCATGTATCCGTCGACGGAGCTGGAGAATCGACCGTTACCCGTATCCAGTCCATCGACATCTTCCGTGGCATCACCCTTGCCGTGATGATTTTTGTGAACGACCTGGATGGTACCAAGGGTCTCCCCTGGTGGACCTTCCACGCCAACGCCAGTTGGGATGTGATGACCTACGTCGATATGGTTTTTCCGGTCTTCCTCTTTCTGGTTGGCATGTCCCTCCCCATCGCGGTGAACGCGCGCCTGCGCAAGAACCCCTCGCAGTGGGCGCTTTGGACGCACGTCTTCATGCGTTCCGCTTCACTTGTGATCCTGGGTCTTATTCTCGCGAACGGTGGCAGCGCCGATCCCGGGCACATGATCATTGCGCGGCAACTCTGGGTGTTCCTTGGCGTCCTCGGCGCGTCCTTGTTCTTGAGCGTCTACCCTGGCAAGGGCGATAGCCCCTGGTGGCATAAGGCGCTCCGTACGCTTGGAGCCATCATGGTGATCGCCATGTACTCCCTCTTCCGCCGCACCGGCCACGACGGCCAGATCCACTGGATCGACGGCTCCTACCCGGAGATCCTCGGCTTGATCGGCTACGCCTACTTTGCCGTCTGCCTGCTCTATATCCCGTTTCGCCGCTGGCCGATCGCCCCGTTCCTCTTATTTGTTGCGCTGGTCACCTTCAACGCGGTGACGACTGCACCTTTTATCGCCATGGTCGCCCCTCACTCCGCTGCTGCTGCTTACTGGCTCAGATTCCAGTTCGGCCTGCGCGGGTACCAGTGGCCTTGGGGCAACGGGTCATCCGCCAGTCTCATCATGGCCGGCATCGTCACGACTGTGATCTTCCTGGAGGCGAAGCGCTTCCGCACTTTTCGCGAGAAGCTCGTGCCTGCGATGGCCTTTGCCCTATCCGCGCTGGCCGCTGGATACCTGCTAAAACCGCTGGGTATTTCCAAGATCCGGGCCACTCCCACTTGGTGCCTTTACACCATTGCGTTCGCTGTGGCCGCATTCACTCTGCTCTATTGGGTTTGCGACATCAAGAAAAAGAACTGGATGGGCTTTTGCCTTCCGCCCTGCCGGTTCTAACACCCTGACGACCTATCTTCTTCCGGACTACTGGGACATAATCCTGAGCCTGCTCGGCATTACCTTCTTTGCTGAGCACTTCGGCTACGGGTGGCACGGCGTCGCCAAGTCCCTGGTCTTCACCTGCTTGATGTTGGCTATCGCCGCTTTGCTTACGAGAATGAAAATACGCCTCGCCCTCTAGAAACCCGGTGACAGAACGTAACCGCTACATTTCCTCACACTCCATAGGCGTACGGTAACCTTCCGTCCCCGAAACTTTTAGGCAATCTTGGGAGCGAAGATTACTCGTCAGACGGGACTGTTACTTTGACGGGGACGAACGCCCGCCACCGAGCCCGCTTGCCGGATCATTGCCGAACCCTCTCATCTGCCGAGTCGGGCAAAACCAGCATTGGCATTCAACCGCGAATCGTTAAGTCTTGCGCGAAAGCGATTCCGCACTGGCACCCGACACTCCCAAAATGTGGCTCTGCCGATGCAAATGGTTAGGCACCTCGGAATTGCGTAGACTATCCGTCAGCGCGAGATGCGTGGGAAGGCACATATGACCACTGGCCCTGCCGTAGATTGGAAGGAAAACCTTGCCAGCTTCGCCCCTGCATTTGCAGAGCGTGCCGCAGCCTATGACGACACCGATGCTTTTGTTGCCGAGAACTACGCCGACTTAAGGACGGCGAAGCTGTTTTCGGCACTTGTGCCGCAGGAACTCGGGGGTAGCGGTCTTCGCTACAGTGAGGTGTGCGCCCTGATTCGCGGCCTCGCCCACTACTGCGGCTCCACAGCATTGGCCTTTTCGATGCACCAGCACTTGGCCGGCGTAGCGTTGTGGAACTACCGCCACGGTAAACCCGGTGAGACACTCTTACGAGCCGTTGCCCAGGGGGAAAAAGTTCTCGTGAGCACAGGGGCGACCGATTGGCTCAGTTCCAGTGGCGTCCTGGAGCGATGCGAAGGCGGATACCGATTTGCCGCAAGGAAGCCGTTCGCCAGCGGCTGCGTTGCCGGTGATCTCCTCGTCACGAGCGGCCAGTACGACGATCCTGTCGCAGGCCGGCAAGTCCTGCATTTTTCCCTTTCGATAGCGGCCGACGGGGTTAGCATCGATCGCGTTTGGCAAGCTATGGGAATGCGGGGCTCGGGATCGCATACCGTTGTCCTCAACAACGTCTTCGTCCCGGAGCAGTCGATTACGCTGCGGCGCCCTTGCGGCGAGTATCACCCTGTTTGGAATGTCATCCTTACAGTCGCACTCCCAATGATTTGCGCAGTCTACGTCGGCATGGCAGAAGCCGCCGCAGAAAAGGCCCTGACAATTGCAGCGGCCAAAGGCGACGACGGGGTGAACGCACTGGCCATTGGCGAGATGCAAACCGAGCTGACAACTGCGCAGATCGCGCTCGAGAGTATGGTTGCGAATGCAAACGAGCTGGATGTTGAACCTGGCATCGAGCACGCCAACCGCGCTCTGATCCGCAAGACGATCGTGGCCGAGGCTGTCAAACGAGAGGCGGAGAAAGCACTTGAAGCAACAGGCGCCGCGGGATATTTTCGCCGTTTGGGCCTGGAAAGAATTCTACGCGACGCTCATGCTGCACAGTTTCACCCAATGCCCGCCAGGAAGCAGCATCGTTTTACCGGCCGCCTGGCTATGGGCTTGGATCCAGATCCGACGGTCCAGTAGGCGTGTGGGGGAGGCGGCATCTCTAAGACGCTACCGCGGAAGCGTAGTGAGCCGTACCGAGCCAACTCGAGAAGTCCTTACAGACGTGTCTCGCGCCGAGAAGCGTTAACCAGCCTCGACTGACGGCATCGCAAACTTTAACGTGGCCGAGGCAAATGTCTGCAAGAGTCCTGACATCGGCGACTACTTCGAGGTCGACCCCGAATCCAGGGTCGAAGAGGCACACGTCAACTTCAGGCCGCTTCAGGATGAGCCAGTAACGCCGTTTCGGTGTCTGCCGAAATTGGATGTAGACGACGACGCGGTGATCCGGGAGATTTTCTGTCCGCACCAGCTTGTGCAGGACCCACATGAGGAAGTCGGGATCGAGGTGCTCGTCACGGAGATCACGACTTGACCACTTGTAACCCCAAGCTCCCAGCGACTCAACTACAGGACCGAACGCCCGGCCGGCGTCGGTAAGGTGATACTCGAAACCTCGTCCGTGTGCGAGCGGTTTCCGCTCGATAATCCCAATATGGGCCAAGGCGTCGAGGCGCTGGCAAAGCAGATTACGGGACATGCGCGGCACGCCTCTGTGGATGTCGGCGAAGCGCAGGGCGCCGGACAGCAGCTCCCTCAGAATCAAGGGTGTCCAGCGCTCGGCGAAAACCTCCGCGGCAAGTGCTACGGGACAAAATTGGCTATACCCTTTCATGCAGTACAGCATGATCCCATTGTTGTGCCCCCGCAAGTACAATTTTTGAACTGAACTCATTCACCGCTTGCGAGGCAAGAAGAAATTTTCGATGGCCTGGCGCGCAACCCGCTTCCCCAATTCCGAGCCGAAGACGGTCGAGTTGCGATAATGCATCCCACCGTAGATTCGGGCGTTAAGAATATCAGTGAGCGCCTGGCTGAAACGGTCGTAGGACCGGACGGGTTGGAGAACCCCGGCGCCGGGCTGCTCATGGTGAAATGGAGCTCGTCGGAGCCGAAATAGGCTGTGAGCACCTCGACAACCGCGCCGCTGAAGCAGCCGTGCGCGGCCGGATATTCAGGGTGGTTCGGGGTAATCACGACTCCAATCCAAGTGGGGTCGGCTATCAGATCAGGGTTCCCGCCGCCCACGCGGATCGCGGTCACAGGCCGCCAGAACGCGTACTGGAACTTCGAATCCCAACAGCCAATGAAGGCGTCGGACGAGGCAGCAGAAAGCATTGCGAACAGGCGCGCCGCATCGAGAACCGAAAGCTCCTGATCGGTTGCAATGCCGCGCCAGGTGCCATGCCACTGCAGCAACGGGCTCACGCCGACGCCGCCAATGAACTCTGCAAGGTCCGTCTGTTCCGCCGTGCGGACGCTACTGATCGCGCCTCCGTACGCTTTCGTCTCATCGTAGTCGTGCAACCAACGTGGCTATCGAGCGCCGGCGGCGGTGGGACCCGGAACTGCGATGGACTGCTCATCGTCCAGGGAGTGACAGAACGAATCCATGGCGTGGCCGCAGGGAGGAAGCCCGGTGGCGTGGGTTGCCAAATGCCGGGTCCAGGCGGCAGGCGGAGTCCAGGCGGGCCCGGCGTTCCGGCCATCATTGGCTCTCAATGCAAGGACACCGGCCGCGGTCTGTTGGCCTACGGCGATGCCGTTGAGTTTTCCTTCGTTGTGCCCAGGTATAGCACCGAGATAATCGGCATACTGCTGGTCGAGCGCGGCTGCTTGAGCCGGGTACAGCGCGACCAAAACGTCATGGGCCGCGGCGGCCACGGCCGCCTCCGGCAACGCTGGAACGTGCACCTTCGGCTTGACAGCATAGACAGTGAACGGATAACCGCAAATGGCATTCACTGCGTCGTACTCCGCGATCTGAACAATTGCACTCTCAACAGAGCCCTGCTGTGGCGACTTGCCGCCGATGACGACGATGCTGTTGTCAGCGACTGCGTTCCATAACACAACAGCATTCGTACCTAACGCCGGGTGCTCCGATTCGAGACCGCAGTGGCACGGTGGTGCACCGTCCTTCTGCGCGAAGGCCATGGTCGCTGTCAAAACGGTCCAAAGACAGGCGTAGCCGATCCTCATCTTTCTCATTTTTTTCCTCCTCGACGACTATTTCGGAATTCGGACGACCGGAGTGGACTCGAGCGGCGATTTCCACGAGGAGAGTAGTGTGATCAGGGAGCCGAGGAAAGCCCTAAATGTGAACTACGAACCTTGTCACGGACGAAGATAAGGGACGGAGAGCGCCGGGATAAACCGGCACATTGTAGGGGATGAAAGAGCCCTACGGAAAAGGAGAAGCGACTCCATTCTGGCCTCGAGTCTTGCCTGTGACCCCGTGAGGAGTCATAGCGAAGCGTAGACAGAGGTACTGGCGGGCGGGAGGATTGAGCTCCGAAAATTTGCAACCGAGTGCCGACCCTTTTCTGTCAGTGGGAAGGCAACACCGGCGAGCCGCGCTATTCGCGAGTGGCCGCTGGGCTCGGCGTAGTCGAAGACTCCAGGCACGTCAGGAAACAATGTGCACGAGAACCGGGAGACCTCCAGAGCGTCTGCGCGAGCAGACCGGTCCGGGAAGGTGAAAGATCCATGATCCGGACATGTACGTTTTGGAGGGGTCGGACTGCGCCATAGTACCTATGAAGCTGACGAACAAAGAAGATAAGACTTCCGCGGAGCCAGCGGAGGGAAGGGCGCAGACCAAGGAGAACGACGCCCAGCCTCACACGCATCCGACACAGAGTGGAGCGCGCGTGTCCCAGGGGTTAGGCGGCGTGCGCCGTACGGCGCAGGCAAGGAAGCAGGAACGGTTCACCGCTTTACTGCATCACCTTACGATCGACTTACTACGGGAAAGCTACTTTGCGCTCAAGCGGAGAGCAGCACCGGGAGTGGACGGGGTAAGTTGGCAGCAGTATGAGCAAGGCCTGGAGGAGAGGTTAGTCGATCTCCATGGCCGCGTGCATCGTGGAGCATATCGGGCTCAACCTTCGCGCAGAGTCTATATACCGAAAGCCGATGGCCGGCAACGGCCGTTGGGCATCGCGGCGTTGGAAGATAAGATCGTCCAACACGCGGTAGTCACTATCCTCAACCAGATCTATGAGGTGGACTTTCGGGGATTCTCGTATGGGTTTCGCCCGGGGCGCAGTCCACACCAGGCGCTGGACGCGCTGAATGTGGGCATCCAACGAAAGCGTGTGAATTGGATACTCGATGCGGACATCCGTGGGTTCTTTGACAACATGAGCCACGAATGGACCATGAAATTTATGGAGCATCGAGTGGCCGACAACCGCATTCTTCGGCTGATAGGGAAGTGGCTCAAGGCCGGGGTATCGGAAGACGGCAAGTGGTCTGAGACCAAGGCGGGCACTCCGCAGGGAGCGGTCATTTCGCCGCTACTGGCGAACGTGTATCTGCACTATGTCTTCGACCTGTGGGTCGAGGTATGGCGAAAGAAAGTGGCGAGCGGAGATGTGGTTGTCGTCCGTTACGCGGATGATCTGGTGGTAGGCTTCGAGCACCGCGAGAATGCCGAGCGGTTCCTGAGAGAGTTTCGGGAACGGCTGGCGGACTTCGGCTTGGAACTCCACCCGGAAAAGACGCGGCTGATCGAGTTCGGTCGGTTCGCCCAGGCCAACCGGCAAAAGCGTGGGGAAGGGAAGGCGGAGACGTTCACGTTTCTGGGGTTCACGCACTGCTGTGCGACGAACTCCAAAGGTCATTTCGTTATACGACGCAAGACCATGGTCCAGCGGCTACGAGCAAAGCTTCACGCGTTGAAGGTGAAGCTACGTGAGCGCCTGCATGATCCGGTCAATGCTGTCGGCCAATGGCTGAAGCGTGTCGTCAACGGCTACTACCGTTACCATGCTGTACCCGACAACCTGCGGGCGTTATGGCGGTTCCGCGACCGGCTTTGCATCCTGTGGCGCGCCATGCTTGGTCGTCGCAGCCAGCGCAGCCGTCCCAGCTGGACTCGCATTCGCCCGACCTTCGACCGCTGGATCCCTCGTCCTAGTGTCCTGCATCCTTTTCCTAGCGAGCGTTTCGACGTTCTAATCCAAGGTAAGAGCCGTGTGCGGTAGTTCCGCTCGCACGGATCTGTACGGGGGGCAGTCAGCGATGACTGTCCCTACCGTGACCGGACAGTGTGTCGGAGAAAACATTTCGTCGTTCATATGCTGTAGTTAGGTAATGGATCGTGCCCTAAATGTTGCGGTTCGCGAGGAAAGTTTCCGCGACAGACGGAAGTGGCACTTTCAGGAAAACTGATTCCAGGTGACTAGTTTGTTGCCGATTTTCCCAGGGGTTTAGTCGTCAGACGGGACGGGGACTTTTACCCATCATGGATGTCCACGAAACTCGCACTAAGACCTATTCCCCTTAAAGATCAGAGCTTTCGACGGAATTCAGACGTGAAAACGAAAAACACAAACTTCAAATTGGCTAACGTCTTCGACCACGACGCTGAGCCCGACATCGTCCAAGAGCGTGGCAGACGGGACGTTCACCTCACACATTTGGAGCCGAGCGACGCACCCCTTCGGGCAACGTGTTTAGCCTCGACTTTAGGTTGATCTAATAGGCCGTCCGGTCCTCCAACCCGCTAAATCGTTGGCGTTTGTCAATATTATCATCGGATGATAATATACTGATGTGAGGCCAAAGGATCACAGCCTCGACACTCTGTTGGACCTGGATGGCGATTCATACGTTCTCGACGGGCCGTACTGGGTGAAGTTCGAAGCAAAGAGAGTCCCCGTCTCATCAGAAAAGCCTCATGGCCTCGACTATTCTCTGACACTCCATGACGACAGAGGCGCGCGTCTGCTGGGATACGACAACGCGCATGGAATTAAGGGTCCGGGGCCGGGTGCGAGAACCCGTATTGAATACGACCATAAGCATAAGGGTCAGCGCGTGCGCTTCTATGACTACACGGACGCGGTTACCCTACTCGCAGATTTTTGGACGGATGTGGACGCAATTTTGCAGGAAAGGGAAGAAAAGCGATGAGGACTTTAAAAGTTGGTATCGCCAATCGGGATGCGTTCAAGAAGCGGACAATGGCTATAGCGAAAGGTGAATACAAGTTATCGAGGAATGAGCCAAAGATCTGGTTTGAATCAATTGAAACACTCTCTCAAGTGTTGTCAGAGCCCAATCGAAAACTCCTGGCTCTCATCTTGGAAACGCACCCCAAGTCTCTTGGCGAGCTAGCGGAACGATCGGGTAGGGCCACATCGAATCTATCGAGAACTCTAAAGAAGATGGAGCGTTATGGGCTCGTGCATTTTGAAGAAGGGCCAAACCGGCAACGCGCGCCGAGGGTGAACTATTCAGGCGTGGAACTAGAGATGTCTTTCCAGGACTGAGGCATTGAAGGGGCAGGCATTGAAGGCACAGGAAGCTGTGAAAATTTCGATTCTTGCGAGACAAATCGTGAGCAAAAACCCGGGGGCCGGACGGAACGTAACTTCTACAGTCTGGTGCTTCGAAAGATTGAAGGGTTAACTTCCCGTCTCCCCGTGCCTTCCAGCCGGCGCTTTGCGCAGAGACTTGGCGGCTACGGCTGGATGACTTTCGCTTTCAGGCGGCTCTGTGGAAAGTTTTTCACGTTGAGAGTGAAGATGAAGTCCGCACTCCCTTCCTCGGCACAGACACAGAACGCATCGTCTTTGGGATCGGGCGAAACCTCGGTCGAGGAGCGAATCTCCACCGGCTCTCCCCGCTCTCGAATGAAATTGATCAACGTGCCGATTACCGCGGAGCGAACGTGCAGCCGCTTCAGGACTTCTTTGTACTCGGCGAGAGTCTCTTCCGAGTACAGCCACACAAGATGTTCCTCCTCCGCCCAGCGGTGAAGCAAGTCCGCGCTCGGAATTTGGCCTGAAATGTACTCGTCCCGGAAACCCGAGATACCCGCCACCACAACGTTCATGTCCACCACGGCACGTTGTTTTTTCTTCCTAGGTTTCGGCCGCAACGGTGATCTCCGGAACGCGCCTCTCCGCGCGGTACTCTCGAATCGTGCGTTGGATCTCGTCTTGGGAGATATCTCCTAGATCATTGGCCGCATCGGAGAGTGCTTCCAGAAACTCTTTCTTCCAACCCGCGCGCTTTCGCCCGCGCGGCAGGTCGCGATAAAGATCCGCTCTGCTCAGTCCCTGTTCGATCTGCTCGCCAAGCGATCGAAAAGGAACTCCCAATTTGATCGGTTCCTCCTCGGCGAAGCGGCACGTAAAGATCACGTATTCCGGGTTCTTCGCGCGGAGTCCCTTCTCGGAAGCGCGAAAGACGTCGATGAACTTGGAAAGAACGTTGGCACGGGTTCCCAGGGACTCCTTCAGGCGAAACGCCACTTTCGCGGCGAGAAGAGTTTCTCTGTCAAAGAAATAGGTGCCATCGACCCTCTTCGGCTTCACCACGCCAAATTGCACGAGGTTTTGCAGTTCCTTCGGTTCAACCTTCAGAACTGCGCTCGCCTGCTTCAGTTTCAGTCCTCGCTGTTGCATTCGCTCTCCATTGCCATCTAAATATTAGATGGTATTTCAGGCGCAGTCAATGCTCCCGGGGTTTCGTGGAACGTAACCGCTACAGTTATCCACGCTCCATAGGCATGTGGCAACCTTCCGTTTTAGAAAATGCCCGCCCCGAAAAGGGGCCTAAATCCGCTGAATCACCCTGGCTGCCATATCGATAGATTCCCGCCACCCTGTGCAACTACAGTGATTCCACCTTTCCCAGAACATGTCCAGCCGTCGTACCCAGAAGAGCCGTTGAAAGCTTCCAGGCGAACCCCATTTTGAAATGTGAGACTGAGATCGCTGCAACCGCTACGAACCTCAACCGATCTCACCAGAGACGCCGATAAAAGCTTCTCAGTTTCCTTCACGCCATCGACTGCCGCTGGAAGTCCGAATTGCTGCCCATCATCATCGCCCCCGAATGCAATCGCGCCATTTAGAAGAAGCCTCCAAGGGCATTCGAGGTTGAGGGTTGCGTCTCCGTCCCCAAACCTGAACTGCCACAAGTGTCCTGCCTTCTCAACATAGGTACAGGGCTGCCTCAACATCATCGTCTCAAGAAGCTCAATAGCTTTTTCCATGTGCTTGCAATTTTAAGTGAAGCTCATTTCTATCGGATGTGCCGACGCCTGCAGGCCCAACGCCGCGTCAGCTCGGCGCCGGCTTGGTCCAGATCACATCTGTTCGGCCGGCATTGCCAGCTTCGACCCTTACGGACTCGCGAAGTAACGGCGCTGGAAGTAGAGAGCCAGATTAATTCACGCAATTCGCGTCGAATGTGAACTGCAGCTTACAATTCGCGAATCGCGGTCACAGGGTTTCGGCGCATCGCTCGATGTGCCGGAAGGTAGGATGCTACCAACGACATTGCTCCCAGGAGCATGACGACGGAAACGACGGTGACCGGATCGTTGGCGCCGATTCCGTACAACAGCCGGACGATAATGCGTGTCACTCCCAACGCAAACGCCAGTCCTAGCGCCAGCCCGATGCCTGTGAGCCACAATCCCTGCAACAGCACGAGCCGCAGCACATCGACGCGTGAAGCGCCCAGAGCCATTCGTATTCCGATCTCGTGGGTCCGCAATTGGGTTCGATAGGCCACGACTCCGTAGATTCCGGTTATCGCAAGAACCAGCCCAATCAGCGCGAACATTCCCGCCAGGGTGCTCTGTATGACGGCGAAACTGCTCGCCATCTGGGTACTCTCTCGCATGGAACGCACATCGAAAACCGGCAGCCGTGTATCGATTTCATGAATGGCGTGCTCCACCGCTGGCTCCAGGTCGACCGGATTCCCCTCGGTTTTCACCTGCACGATAGTCTCGTACCCCACCTGGAAAAAGCTCATATAGACCATAGCCTCCGGTGACTCATTCACGAAAGTATGTGTTGAATTCCTGGCAACGCCGACAACCGTGAAGAGTCTGCCCCACACCCTGAGTCTCTTTCCCAGGGGACCCTGTCCTGGCCAGTAGCGCCTCGCCGCAGTCTGATCCACGATGAGTACCCTCGGAGCCTTTTCATCGTCATCCGGTGTAAACTCTCGTCCTTCCAGAATGGGTATATGAAGGGATTCGAAATACCGCGGGGACACCTCGGCATGCACCACCTTCAAAGATTCATGTGGGTGCGGCACATACCCTTCCGGATACGCATCCTCGCCCTTGTGGCTCAGGGTCATCGGAATCCAGTCGGTAAGAGACGCAACCTTCACGCCGGGCAATGCCGACACGCGATCAAGAATCTTGTGACGGATCACCTGTTCCTCGTCGTGGCTGTAGCCGGCAATATTCAGCCCCACGGTCGCAGTGAGAATGTGATCCTGCTCAAATCCGGGATTCGCGCCGGCGAGATTCCGCAGTGTTCGCAGAAGTAGCCCGGAGCACAACAGCAGAGGAAGTGAAAGCGCGATTTGCGCGACCACCAGCCCGCTGAGCAATTTCCGGTTGCGTGAGCTGCCGGAGATACTTGCAGACTCTGCCTTGAGTACCTCAACTGCCGGCGCGTGGGACGAACGCCAGGCGGGGAGCGCGCCGCACAGCACGCCGGCCAACAGGGACGACACCGCAATCCCGATTACCAGCTTATGGTCCATGCTCCCGTTGAGTATGAGGGGATTCGAGTTCGCTGGAAAGAACCATGCGAATGTCTTCGAGGTCCACGATGTCAATACAAGGGCCAAGACTCCTGCGACGATGGAAAGCACAGCGCCCTCCAGCATCATCTGCCGCACCAGTTGTATGCGATTCGCCCCGAGCGACTGCCGGATCGCAAGCTCACGCCGCCGGGATACAAACCGCACCAGCGTGAGCGTAGCCAAGTTCGCGCAGGTCAGCAACAGCACCACAGCCGCGAAGGCCAACAGAATAGGCAGCGTCGCTGCCATATATCCGTTGGCGCCGAATGGCGAGCGCCACATGGGATCGAGCGTGATCCGGTTCTCGCCCAAATGATCGTCCGGAAACGCCGCGACAATATTGTGCATCACGGTGTCGAGATCCTGAGCTGCCTGGCCACGGCTCACGCCGGGCCGCAATCTTCCTATTACGTTCAGCCAGACCGCACCACCACTGCGATGTGTCATCCGCCAAACGTCCGTCCCGAGGGGATCGAGCGTTACCCACAGATCTTCACGGATCCCGGGCATCGCTCCAACAACCCCCTCCGGCGCTACACCGATCACCGTCAACGGATGCCGCGCGACCTCGATCGACTTGCCCACAATTGCCGGGTCTTTGGCATAGCGCGTCTTCCAAAGCGAGTAACCCAGGACCACGTTGGGAACAGCACCTGGACGTGACTCCTCTTCAGCCAGAAAGAATCGTCCCAGCACCGGCTTGATGCCGAGCACATCGAAATAGTTTGCCGACACGTTCGCAATATAGGCACGCTCCGGCTGTGCGCCGCCAGTCAGCGTGATCCAATCGTGATGATAGGCAAGTATTCCGGCGAAGGTGCGGTTCTGCTCGCGCAGATCGCGATAGTCGAGATACGAGAAGGGCGGAGTCGGGGAGAAGTTCCGTTCCCCCCGCTGCAGGCTAACAAGATCGCCCGTGTCCCGCGCGCCAGGAATCGGACGCAACATTGTGCCGTCGATCCAACTGAATACGGTGCTGTTGGCGCAGATCGCTACTGCCAGCATCGCCGTCGCGGTGATCGAAAAGCCGGGGCTCTTGCGCAGTTGCCGTAACGCGTAACGGACATCCCGGCCTAGTTGTTCAAGCCAGGCTTGGCCCCACATGTCGCGGGTCACATCTTGCACCAGAGGAATATTTCCAAATTCCCGCGCCGCCGCTTGTCGCGCCGTCTCTGCCGTCTCGCCTCGCGCCACTCGATCTGCAATCGCCATCTGCAGGTGCGCATCAATCTCTTCCTGCAATTCGCGCTTGCGCCGCTGAAAACCGAAGCTCGGGAACCAGTTCATGACTCACTCTCCTCCGGCTTGACGTACATCACCGACCCAATCGCTTCGACAATCCGCTCCCATCGACCCAGATCCGAGCCCAACTGCTTTTTCCCCTTGGCCGTGATTCGGTAATATCGGGCTTTTTGCTTGCTCTCTGACTGCTTCCACTCAGACTGCACCCAGCTCTGACGCTCCAATCGATGGAGAGCCGGATACAGTGATCCGGTCTCCACCTGAAGCACGTCTCCGGATCGCAAACGTAAAGCCTGGACAATTCCGTATCCGTGCTGCGGTCCCCATTGCAGGGTCTGAAGAATAAGCATGTCGAGTGTCCCCTGCAGCAGCTCGATTCGGTTCTTATATTGGCTTCTTCGTTCATAGATGTAGACACTCTACTCGCATTGGGAGTAGAGTGTCTACTCCCCCGTCATGGCGGTGCCTCAATTCAAAGCCGTGCTTGTAGCAACTCCTCAGATGAGATCGGAATCCGGCCTGACATTCCGGTCGAAACAGTCCGCTGTGTGGCCTGCTGACCCACGCGGTCGGCGCGGCTGCCGGGAGCCAGCAGGAAAGACTTGCTATTTGCCCAGATTCCACATAATGTGCTTTTCCCTGCCGCTACCATCCAGGACGAAACAAACAGGACAGAAACAAACAGGACAGACGGAAGTGAAACAAACAGGACAAAAACAAACAGGACAAACAAACAGGACAGACGGAAGTGACCCTAACGCATTCTGGTCTTCTCGTCCAACGCATATAGGGTTTGGTGGACAGGTCCTGGAAACCCACCATGCCACCATGTAAAGCTTGATGAAAAGGGTTTTTATCCTTCTGTGTCGTCGATGGCCTGTTCTCCCGGCAACATGCGCTGATGCAGGATGCGGGAAATCAAAACCTCGCCGCCCTGCTGCTGCCGATAGAAAATTACGTGTTTGCCCTGCTCCATGCGCCGCAGTCCGCGCCGTACATCGTCGCACGACCGTCCAGACTCTGGATTGATCGCTAGCCTCTCGCAGCACGCTTCAAGCTGATCGATGTAACGGATGGTTTGATCTATGCCCCACGTTTGCAGGGTATAAGAGCCGATCTCAAGCAAATCAGCTTCGGCGCGGCGAGAGAAGTGAAACGCAGCCACTCTCTAACGCCGACCGGCTGGAATCTTAAGAGTTTTTCGGACACGGGAAAATACGCCGCTGCCGGCAATACCGCTTGTGTCTCCCTCGTCAATCGCGGCACGCAAAGCAGCTAGCTTGGCTTCGTGTTCCTGCTCTTCGCGTTCCAAAGTCCGAAGCGCCGCGCGGACAACTTCGCTGGCATTTTCATAGCGCCCACTCTTGATTTTCGAAAGTACAAAACGGTCCAATTCTTCGGTTAGATTAACGTTGCGCGTCGGCATGGCCCCCCACGTGATTACAAGGCCAACTTTACCACCATTAGCAATCTTTGCCAATAAGGCTCGCCTCCGAAGTGGACGAGGAACCCAGGACAGACGAAGGAAGTGGCCCCAACACAACGGTATCGCCTTAGTGTCAGTTCCGTCTGTCCTGCGTTAGTCAAAAAAGCTCGAACTCAACTTCCGCAAGACGCCCCCGGTTTGATATTTGTCCGTGCTTCGGGGAGTGTTAAGGACTCCGCAAAACCCGGTGACAGATGGAACGTAACTGCTATAGTTACTTACGCTTCATGGGCGTGCGGTAACCTTCCGTTCACGAAAATTGCCCGCCACCGAAGAGGTCCTGAAGATTACTCGTCAGACGGAACTGCGACTCTGACGGGACGAACGCCCGCCACCGAACCCGCTTGCCGAACCACCCTCTCATCTGCCGAGTCGGGCACAACCAGCATTGGCATTGAACCGCGAATTGTTAAGGCTTGCGCGTAAGCGATTCCGCTAAGCCAACAATACGGTCATGAAAGGGGCTTTTCTTATCCCGCCGAATCTTGTTGACGAGACGTTCATCGGCAGTGACAAATCGGCAACCGTTCTCAACCGCCAAAGCCAGGTAGAGGCAATCGTAAGCCGGATGGTCCAACGCAATCGCCAGCCGTGTTGCCGACTCCAGGAGCGCCCGAGACGGGACCAACTCAATCTCCGCGCTCTGTAGCAGCCGAGCCGCGATGAGCGCCTCGTCGTTGCTGAGTTCCTTCCTCTGCACCTTCTTCCACAGGATGTTGGCGCATTCAGCGACAATCAGGTCGGGAGCCATCAGTCTCGCCTTCTGTCGCAATGCCAGCGCCAAGTCCGTGCCGTCCTCCTCGACTACCCATTTGATGGCGATACTGGCGTCGATGACCAGGGTGTTCAACGCTCCGTTCGCCCTTCGCGCTGAAGAACCTCAGATGGCGTTTGGCGTCGCCCTCTGGTCAGCTTACGAAGATCGGCTGCCAGCCGATCAAAGGATGGTTCAACCTCGGTCGCCAGAGACTGACGAAGGATCTCGCGATGCTCGGCTTCGGTGGAGCGCCCATGCCGTGCAGCCCGGCGCTTCAGACGGGCAATGAGGTCATCGTCAAGATTGCGCACATGCAGATTTCCGGCCATCTGTCCTCCATGAGATCATTGAGATCAATGATCTCACAGCGTCGGGCCTCGGTCAACGGCGACTGAGGTCAGTCATCGAGAACCGCTATCGGTCCGGGGGAGAACCAGGAGGGCAGCAATTCTCGGTCCTGTACTTGGCAACCGGTTGTTCTGACAACCCGGTCAACGAAGCCGAGCTGCGCGGCGAACAGCAATCCCTGATCCAAGCCCAGGGAGAGTCGCCCGATGTGTTCAATCTGATCCCGGATACAACAACCCGCGCCCCTGCAAGGACATTAGCGGACGACTGGAGTGGACCCCTTGGTTGAGACAGGGAAAATGGTGACAGATTACGTTTGGCTGCTGAGCAGTTTACAGCAGCTGTACGAGAAGTCGGTTTTTCGTCCATTGGAACTGAGCGGCGCCTATGCCAGGTGGCACTTCACACTACGTCAGCAGACTTTCCTTCAAGTCGAGCTCGCGTTCGAGATTGCGGTGCACAGTGTCTCCGATTCTTCCATTTGACTGCAGAAGATTCAGTTCCTCGCGTTGCCTTCTGATCGTCTCCAGCAGCAGATGATTCGTCGTCAGACCGTGCGAGTTTTTCTCCAAACTGCTTCCATCCGGCCCACACTCTTCGAGGTCTTCGAGCCTATGTTGATACTGGTGCAACAGATCTTCGTAGAGGTGTATCTCATGTTCTCCCTTGGCCGACTTCCTGCGTTCGCCAAGGAATTCGATACCCGCCTGCAGTACCAGGTGCCTCGCCTCTCCTTCTTCGCAGAATTGCGCGTTGCCCGCAGACAATCGAAGCACGCGCACCAGCCATGGCAAGGAAAGTCCCTGCAGAACAAGTGTCACTAGGATCAGAGAAAACGTGAGATAGATGATCATGCTTCGCTGCGGGAATGGGCTCCCATCATTGAGCGTCAGAGGCAGTGAATTTGCTGCGGCCAACGCGACGACCCCGCGCATTCCGGTCCACCCCATGACAAAAGCCTGATTCGATTTCGGTCGTTCGTATATCTGCCTCAGAACATGAGTTCGCACCCACCATGTTGCCCTCGTCGCCGGATACATCCAAGCCAGGCGGAGCAGTACGAGGATGGCGCAAAACACCACCGCATACTTGAGCAGGCTCAGGTGGTCATGTCCATGAATGCCGTCCAGCACATACGGAAGCTGCAAACCCAGGAGCACAAACACAAGCCCGTTCAACAAGAACTCCAGCGCGTCCCAGACAGCCCACGCCTGCAATCGCACTCCGGGGGAAAGGAAGGTCGAACTGCGACGGCTTATGAACAAACCGCATACCACGACAGCGATCACGCCGGAACCCTTCACTGCGTTTCCCATGAGATACGCCGCGTATGGCACGATCAGCGAGAGGGCAATCTCCACTGGTCCGTCGTCCACCCAGTGTTCCAGCCAGACTACGAGCAATCCGATGGCAAGACCGACGAGCGCGCCGCCGATAGTCAGCCACGCGAATACGGCTACACCATAGCCCACAGTAGGGGTCGTCCCTTGAACGACCATCTGCACTCCAAATTGCATAGCCAGCAGCCCGGTCGCATCGTTTAGCAGGCTCTCGCCTTCCAGCAAGTCCACAATACGTTGCGGCATGCCTACTTTGCGTGCGATCGAGGTTGCCGCGACAGCGTCTGTCGGCGAAACCACCGCTCCCAGAAGAAATCCAAGTTGCCAGTTGAATCCCGGCAGCCACCACTTTGCTGCATATGCGACACCAAAAGCGGTGAAGAACACCAGCAGGACGGCGAGGCTCGAAATCGACACCAGGTTGTATTTGAACTCACGCCACGAAGTCTGCCACGCGGCCGCATAAAGAAGAGGCGGCAGAATCACAAGAAACACCAATGAGGGGGCCAGCTGAACACGCGGGACGTGGGGGAGCAGCGAACACAGTAATCCGAACACCACCAGAACAATGGGGTAGGACACCGCGAGCCGGCGCGCCAGACCTGCCACGGCCGCCACCGCGCAGAGCAATCCGATCAATAGCACCAAAATGTAGTTCAGATGGTCCATTTGGCCGAGGGCTCTCCTTCACATCAATAGTGTCATCACGCTGATGCTATGAAAAGCAATGATGGCTCGCCCGATCGGACAGATTTTGAGGGTGATTCGGGACAGGGGTGATTCGGGACAGGGGTGATTCGGGACAGAGCGATTCGGGGTGATTCGGGACAGAGACGAAGTAACCCCCACTCGTCCAGCCCTTTACTGATAGGTGCATTTCGATGGTGGTTACTTCGTCTGACGAGTAGCGGGTTTCTCAGGACCGACTTGCAGTCCATAATGTCGGAGGGTTCGCAATAGAAACAGTCAATCGCCCGCTGAAGTCGGGCGATTCCTTGCTAAAGATGGTTCTCTGCAACTCACTCATCGGTCAAGCCATGATATGTCCACTCGTAGCGGCCTCCGCTGGTGCGAAATGCGCTATCGAACACACCACCTTGATTCTGCCAGTCCTCCGCAAATGTGCCACCGAGGTTTGAGACCTCCAGCGGCATATAGGTCGCGTCCTCTTTCTGCAAATCTACCTTCGTCAGGCGTGAACCGTGTCGGGAACGCCCGTAGCTACTGACGCCCTGCGCGATGAAATCGGCAAACTCCTGTGGCGACGCAAACAACTCCGACTTCCGCGCGGCGGAGGGGCGAACGGTCGCAGCAAAGAGCGATCCGTCATCCAGGCTATCGACGTGCACCAATGTTCGATCGGCCTGATGATCGATAACAGCCTCGACTTGGGGATGAGGCGCAGAGAATCCCAGGGCGGTAAACCACGCGCCAAAGGCAGAGTTGGTCTGCCGTTCGGAAACGAAGACAGCTGGAGTCGCCTGCTCACGCGATAGGTCAAGCACGGCGTAACGCGGAGCACAACTGATGCTGGTAAGACCGATCTGCGTGGTCAGCGGGGCAACCGTGATCCCCCGTAAGTCGAGAATACAAAATGAGGCGACGCTATAGCCTGCTACCTCTTGGGGAGCTAGCCAGGAAACCGGCAGGTATCTGCCGAGCGCCTTCGCGGGTAGCCGGAAGTTGAAAATGAATCGTTCGGCGAGTGACGCGCGCACGGCAGGCATCAATGACATACAGAGTCTCCAGAGAAATTATCCCCCAATCTTCCTCCCGGCGCTGCTACGCAAGTAAAGGAAAGTCGACTAAGGTTTTACGAATGCAGTTGGGGGAGATGGAGGGACAGCATACCTATTGCTGGGGGAGATGGAGGGACAGCATACCTATTGCAGCAATTCTGGGTGATACGTATCGCGTCCCCTTATCTCCCTCCGGCGGGGAGATTCGCGGCCAAATTCTGAAGTCTGAATGACCGTTCAATGAGAAGGCGACTTTGCGCCGACTGACTCGACGCACCGAGCCCTGGATTGGCGGCACCCTGACGCTTGATGACGGAACGCCCCAGCCGGTGTCCTGTGGTGATCGAAATCGGAAGTCAGACTTTAGGCGCAATGAGTGCCGTGGAAACCGGGTTATAGGTAACTTCTCCCCCGACCGTTAGCCGGAGGAAGTTACCGAAAAGCCGGCACGACTTTCCAGGCAATTCGCCTCCGCCAGCATCCTCCCTGCCGGAACATTTGTCGTCCTGTGATATAACGGTCGATCTGGAAAAGATCAGCCAGGGTCCAAAGACTGAAAACATAGAGATCATCTCTGAGCACGATGCCCTAGGAACGAGCAAAAACGCTTAATGTCGTCAAAACAGTCAATTTCATAGCTTGAAACGAAGCCATCACCGAGGAACTGCTCAAAGGAGAAGATGACGTGTCCGGTAGCGATTTCGTTGGGGACAAATCTTCATCACAATCTCAATTGGCTTCCAAGCTTCATCTCGCGGGGCTCCTGCTGTTGCTATGTGGGCTGACCGCCGCAGGTTTTCTGGCCCAACATCAAGCCGCCGCAACCAACGCCAGTAATGCTTCTGCAAGCCAGTTGGCGGACCACAGTAAAGCCATCCCGTTCTATGTTTCTGCGCTAGTCATAGATTGGGCATTGTTCTGCTATTGCTATATCGGCGTCCGCCGGAACGGCGGCACGCTTTCCACTCTCTCTGGGGGGCGTTGGAAAAGGCCTAAAGAGATTCTCGCCGACATCGTGATCGTTGCATTGTTCTGGGTGATATGGGAGGGAACAGCCTACGGGACACACTTTCTCTTGGATAGGTTGTTCCCTGGAACGAAAGTGGCTGCGGTGGGCAGCCTGCTCCCGCGAACTTGGAACGAGATTGCCTTATGGATCATCCTCTGCGTCAGTGCGGGCATCTGTGAAGAAGTTGTGTACCGCGGCTACCTTCAGAAGCAGTTCCTTGCACTAACAGGGAGTGTCGCAGTCGCGATCGTCCTTCAAGGAGTTGTGTTTGGGGTCAGCCATGGATATCAAGGGTGGAAGAACGTTACCGTTATTTCCATCATTGGGCTACTCTACGGGATTCTGGCGGCGTGGCGCGGAAATTTGCGAGCGAACATCATTTCACATGCCTGGTCTGACACCTGGGAGGGATGGCTGCAGTTTCTCTTCTTCAAATAAAGATGTCCGCGAAGTTTCCGTGAGACGCGTGGGAAGGCACACATAACCACTGGGATGATTCGGGGGATGATTCGGGATGATTCGGGACAGGGATGAGAAGCACAGGCGGGCTCAGAGAACCAGGGGACGGTCCGGAAGTTCACCCGTCGCTCATCGGTTGCAACAAGACGCGTCAGTTTTACGGAAAGGCGCGGGGCATGGAAGGGACAGAGCATTGAAGGGCCGAACTGGAAGGCGTGGAGAGAACGGCGTTGACAGGTCGCTTCAAGCCCAAACAAGGACTGCTAGGGTTTGAAGGCGACTCCCACTTACTCGAAAATAAAACCCTGGCAGCGCTAGATAAAAGTATCTCAAAATGCATCTTTAACTTATGCAAAATACGAGCCCATACCAGCTGGCCGGAGCATGCTCTTTTTCCCATCGGTGGTGCGGAATCCGCTGTCCCTTGCTGCCGGCGATCCGCGCCCTGCGGCGCGGCAAGTGCAATCAGGGTGTTTGCGGCGTCAAAGACGGAGTCAAACGCGTCTGGTACTGGCTCTTAAGTCCTGGTGGGGAACAGCAACAGCCCCATGAAGAGGCAAGATGCTCAATTAACTAATCCAGAAATTTGAGCATCTTCATGAAATAAAGGACTTAGCTGCAAAGTTTGAGCACCTTCGGCAAAACAAAGGACTTAGCTGAAGGAGGAAACAAAAGTAGGCCCACCATGTAATGAACGCCCTTTGAGACGGATGCGAAGTGTGGAACCCAGGTGGAGACCCTAGAAAATAGAGAGACACTGCAGCAGGCGGAAGTTCGGATGGGCCATTACTCGATTTTTTAACGTGGAATTGCGGGTGACGCCTGCTCGCAGCGTGGGTTCGCCCACGAGGGCGCCTGTGCAGCAGCGGGATTCATGGCGCAACCAGGGGATGCTTAGGCGTCCTCTTGATTAAGCTCTTTGACAACTTAAGGACGTTAGATAACCGGAAAGCTCAGGCTAATCGAGGACTGAGGACCGCGGATGCCGCTTTCCGCATTTCTGATGACAAACGGGACCATAGGGGGGAGATGAAGGCTATATCTTCGCGGCTTTTAGGCTTTGCGCCTTAGGCTCGATTCCGACTACGAGCCTCTTTGGCACCTTGCCAACCTTGACAGTGGCGACCAGTCGATGTTCTTTTGCGTCGAAGATGGAAACATCGTCGCTGTCCGTATTGCTGACGCAGCCATATTTTCCATCGGGAGAAAAGACGATCCAGTTTGGTCCATCCCCAGTGGCCAGCGGGCCGGAAAACTTCTTCGTTTGCAGGTTGTAGATGTATATGGAGTCATCCAGCAGACTCGTGACCCACAATTCTTTGCCGTCCGGAGTCAGCGCTAGACCGTGAGTCAACGTATCCGGGGTTTCGAACTTACGCGGACGAGGAGGGCCGGAGTGCTGTGCCGGCATCTCAACCCGCTCCAGGACCTTTTTGTCCGCGATATTTACTATGTCGAAGCCGTGCAAATAAGAGACAGCCACATACATCGTCTTTCCGTCGGACGAAATCACATAGGGCCTTGGCCTTCCACCCGCAGGCACCACCGCGGAAAATGACATAGTTTTGAGGTCGATCACGTTGACCGCATTGGATCCCATGGAGCTCACAAACAGGTAGCGATTACTGGCCGTGCTCACGGCATTGTGCGGCTCCTTGATGGGCAACACCTTGACCACCTTCTGCTGCAGCACATCGACGATGTTGACGCTATCTCCATCCCGGATGGGCACTGCCACATACTTACCGTCCGGGGTCACCGCGCATTCGTTGGGCCGTCCGGTGAGCTTGATCGTGGCCGTGATCTGACCCGTGCTGGTATCGACGAATCGCAGCGTATGATCCGACTCGACGGTGACAAACAGCATTTTGCCATCGGGGCGTAAGGCCAGACCGTGAATGAGAGAAGCACCGATGTTCATCTCGTCCACGACCTTCAACGAGGTGAGGTCAATGACCGAAACGCTTTCCCCGTTGCTGTTATCGACATAAAGCCGGTAGTTCTCTGCCCGCAGAGAGACGGGCAGACCCAGCGTCAACGCGAGTCCAGCGATCACGCACGAATCAGCCGCAAACTTGAATTTCATGAGCAAGCCTCCCGGTTCAGACGAGCGGCAGTTAGTCTACTTATGTGCCTGATCGGGCGTCAACAGACCCAAAACCGCGACAGACGGGACTGCTACTTTGACGGGGACGAACGCCCGCCCCCGAGCCCGCTTGCCGGCTCATTGCCGAACCCTCTCATCTGCCGAGTCGGGCACAACCAGCATTGGCTCAGCATCACTACGGCTCATCGAAGAACCCTATTGACAAATATGTATAGTACGCAATATATATCTCTGCCATGATCGATTCTCGGATCCAATCCTTCCTCCCCCTCAAAACACAATGGTTCCATATCATGCTTTCCCTCGCCGGAGAAGAACAGCATGGTTACGGGATCATGCAGGAAGTATTGCAGCGCACCTCCGGGAAAGTCCGTCTCTGGCCGGCCACGCTCTACGGTTCTATTAAACGGCTAATCGAGGCCGGCCTGATTAAGGAGTCGAGTGTTCGACCTGCGGCCGAGTTCGACGACGCCCGCCGCCGTTACTACCGCCTTACACCCCTGGGCAACCGTGTGCTCAACGCCGAATGCGAACGTCTCCAGGAGTTGGTTCAGGCAATCCAGTCGAAGCAAACGACAGTGACATTGCGAGGGTAACCAAGTGAATATCGCATGGTCCATCTACCGGCGGCTGGCTGCGGCCTTCCCGCACGAATTCAAATTGGCATTTGGCGACGAAATGATGCAGGCCGGTGAGGAGGCCATTGCCGCCTTCGCGAAGCGCCACGGAGTCCTGTGCCTCGTTCGCCTCATCGCCGACCTGCTCCTTCGCCTCCCTATTGAATACCTGAGCGAGATGCGCCGCGACCTGCCCCACGCCGCTCGCACCCTGATGAGGTCGCCGGGCTACGCAGTGGTTGGCATTGTTTCCATCGGGCTCGGTATTGGGCTCACCACCAACGTGTACAGCTCGGCTTGGGCTCTGCTGACCCGCACGCTTCCAGGCGTGGCCAACCCAGGTGAGTTGGTCACAGCGGAGAATCCCGCGTCCTACCCCTACATTGAGCGCTACCGGGAGCAGAAGAATCTCTTCGCTGGCGTCGCCGCCGTCAGGAGCAGCGTCGAGTTCAACGTCGCCTTCGAGGGCCGCAACAGCAAACCCGAGCGCGTCTACGGGCAACTGGTTTCGCCGGACTATTTTTCCGTCCTCGGCATGCAGGCGCAGAGAGGGCGAATCCTCAGCGCCAATCTGGACAAGACCGGCGCCGCCCCGTCCGTGGTCGTCAGCGACCGCTACTGGCGCAACCGCCTCAACGCCAATCCTGGCGCAATCGGACAAACGATTCATCTGAACGGCCAGCCCGCGACCATCGTTGGTATCACCCCGCGCAAATTCGATGGCGCTCTCACTGAGAATCCTGCCGAGCTTTTCGTCCCCACGACGGTGTCGGTCAGGCTTGCTCCGGAGCTCGGTAACGACGTCCTGCACAACCGCACCGCAAAGGACTTCCAATTGCTGTTCCGCCTCGCTCCCGGCATCACCATCGATTCTGCTGAGGCCGCGTTGGATGGCGTCACCCGCCGTCTCGACAAAGATGATCCTCTCGCGCCGCCGCAGCGGGAGCAAGCGAAGCGAGTCGTTTTGCTCGACGCGGGCACACGCGCGCCAATCCCACGCGAGTTCCGTCCAAAAATTCTGGGATTCTACATCGCGCTCATGGTGATCATCACTGCCATCGCGTGCCTCAACCTCGCCACCATGGTCCTCGCTCGCGCCGCTAGTCGCCGCAAGGAACTGGCCATTCGCCTCGGTGTCGGAGCCAGCCGATTCCGCCTCATCCGCCAGATGATCACCGAAGGCATTTTGCTTTCGCTGCTCGGGGGCGCCGTGGGATTGGCAATGGCGTATGGTCTGTGGGCGATGACCGCTCATACCCGGCTGCCCGCCGGCGCGCCGATCAACCCCGACACAGCCCTCGATTGGCATGCCGCGATCTTCGCCGTCGTGCTGGCTGTCCTGTGCGGCATCAGCTTCAGTACTCTCCCCGCTTTGCAAGCGACAAAAACCGACGTCGCCCCGGCACTCAAGGATGGTGCGGCGCTGCAGTTGTCAGGGCACCGGCGCTTCGGCCTGCGCAATCTCGCCATGGGCGCGCAGGTGGCTGGGTCGCTCTTGCTCCTGCTGGTCACGGGATTTCTGGTACTGGGTATCCTGAACGGTAACAGCATCCAGACGCACTTTAATCAGAAGACTATGGTCTTCCTATTCGTCGATCCGGTGCGGGACGGCTATACCCCGGACCAGGCACAGGCTTTCTTTGCCAAGCTGCCGGAGCGGTTGAGGAGCGCACCGGCGGTGACCAGCTTCGCGCTAGCCGCGCAGCCGCCCTATCTACCCGGCGGGGATCCAGATTTTCATCTTACGGTCGTCGATCCGCACGCATCGTCGCCTGTAGAGAAGGATGTGGTCAAAGAGACCGTCGGAGCGAGCTATTTTGCCGTCCTGAATGAGCCCATTCTGGCCGGGCGCGAATTCGACCAGAGCGATCAGCGCGTTGATGCAGACGCGACAATCGCCTCCGGAGCCGTCCTTCCGACGTTGCCTCTGGTGCTCAATGAAAAAGCTGCATACGCGTTGTTTGGTAAAGACAACCCCATCGGCAGGCACGTTCGCGGAGACCGGCGCGCGTACGAAGTCGTGGGCTTGGTCCCTAATATGAAGGATGCCAGCGGCATGACCCAGGCCATCGTCTATCCTCCCCTCACGTGGCACGATTTTTCCTTGCCCCCAGGCGGAGGGATCACGATTATTGCGCGCGGGCATTCGGCAGAGGATGCTCTCGGCGGGGTGCGAAGCGTGGTCGCTTCCATGGATCCGAATCTGACTCTCTTCAACCAGCAAACGCTGAGCGAGTATCTTGAATTGATCCGGTCGGCTATGGGCTCTGCTTTGCGCATGTTCGGCGGTATTGGCGCCTTCGGACTTGTGCTGTCTGCAATTGGACTAGCCGGAGTGACCGGATGCGCGGTGGCACAGCGACGCAAGGAGATTGGTATTCGCATGGCGCTGGGCGCGCGCAACTCGCAGGTGCTGGCACTGGTGCTCCGCGAGGGCGCAACGCTGATCGCAGCCGGAACCGCGATTGGATTCCTGGGTGCGGTCGCGCTGGCCAAAGTGCTTTCCGCAATCGCCTCTGCCTTTAGCGACGCCTTCACCGTCGGTGTCGACGATCCGCGTCTGCTGATCGGCGCACCTCTCCTGCTCGCCGTTCTCGCACTGGTCGCCTGTTATATTCCCGCGCGCCGAGCCGCCAGGATCGATCCCCTCCAGGCTTTGCGGCAGGAGTAGACACCCGGCTCCGCGCTTCCGAATCCGGCATGCCACTGTTCGCAGCTGGTGAACCAGGTGCGTTGAAGGTACATCATCCAGACATTTCGTCGCCCGAACTTTGACACGATGGCGACAAAACTGTGACAACTTCCACCGCTCGTCGGCATACGATTTCGAACTGGCAAGGTTCTCCCCACATTGTCGCCGGATACCAGCCCAATGATGCCGCTCTGCCGAAAGAAGGGCGATCACTCGGACGAGCAACGTAACTGACCGTTGCCTCGACGGGACAGCTTTTGCGGGGAGGGCAGCTCAAACAGAAAATCTGTGCACGTTAATAGGAGAACCCCATGAAACATTCCATCCGCTCACCCAGGCCATTACTCGCTTCCGCTTTTGCGCTAGCCCTGTTTCCCACCCTTGCATCGGCGCAGCACTATCAGCAGACCAATCTAGTGTCCAATGTACCCGTAACTCCGGCAGCGTCCGTTTCTGATCCCAACCTGCAGAATGCCTGGGGACTGGTTCATGGACCAGGCACTCCTTGGTGGATCTCAAACAACGCTGGCGGCACGTCTACGCTCTACAACACGTCCGGTTTAAATCCCGCAAATCCCTCGGGACAAACCCCGGCTCCGGTACTGGTGCCCGTTAGCATTGTCGCGCTCAACGCTCCTGGAGGCACGCCGGGAAATGGCGTCAAGATTCCCAACGCTCCAGGCCAACCGGCTCCGGGATCTCCAACTGCTGTATTGTTCAATGGCAGCACCACGGATTTTCTCGTTGCTCCGGGCAAGCCCGCGACCTTCTTGTTTGCCACTGAAGACGGCACCATCCAGGGCTGGAACTCGAGCGTGAATGCCACGACTGCGATCATTGAGGTGGATAACTCTCAAGTCCCTAATAAAACCAATGGCGCTGTCTACAAGGGAGCGACCATCCTCGAGTTTGGCGGCAGCGAGTATCTTCTGGCGGCTAACTTCCGCAGTGGCAAGATTGATGTATTCGATTCCAACTTCAAGCCGATAAGGGTTCCCGACGAGAGCTTTAGCATGGATGGAATCCCTCCCGGCTTTGCCCCCTTCAACGTGCAGGGCATTGGACCCAACATTTACATAACATTTGCCCAGCAGGACGCGGCAAAACACGATCCTGTCGCCGGTGCGGGCTTAGGTTTTGTTCTGGTCTACGATGGCCGGGGCAGAAGGCTTGCACGACTCGAGCATGGCGATTGGTTCAATGCGCCCTGGGGAGTGGCGTTGGCTCCAGCAGACTTCGGTCAGTTCAGCCACACCCTATTGGTCGGCAATTTTCGGGGCGGCACCATCGCGGCCTTCAATCCGTTGACTGGCCGCTTTTTGGGAAATGTCCTGAATGCCGACGGCTCCACGATAAACATCGACGGGCTCTGGGCACTCGCATTTGGCAATGGCGGTGCTTCCGGTCCGGGCAGTACGTTGTTCTTCACCGCGGGTCCTGACAACGAGACCAACGGCCTATTTGGGACCCTGACCCCAGTCACCGCCGAGCTCCAAGAGGACGACGAGCAATAGTGTCCGCCCTCGAATCATAACCTTACAAAAAATGGGGCGCTCCGTTCTGGAGCGCCCCATTCAATCCAAAACCTCAAATCGCGGACGACTTAAGGTGACTTCTTTTGGTTTCCCTGTCCCTTGGTTTTCCGTCAATCCGCAAAGCGGGCCTAGCCTTTCAGCAGCGGTGCCACATAGGCCGGAGTGAGCGGGATACGGCGCGGCGGCACACCCGTGGCGTCAAAAAACGCAGCCGCTACCGCCGCCGGGACCAGCGCGTTCGGCGCTTCTCCACCGCCGCCGGATTCTTTGTCATCGCGCGAAATCTGCACGATCCTGACCTCTGGCATCTCCTGCATGGTAAGGATCTTGTAGCGGCTCCAATCCGTGCTCGTCACTTTTCCCGAATCAAACGTCATCTCTTCCTTCAGCGCTTCCCCGAGTCCCATGACCACTCCGCCCTTCATGCAGCGCTCGAGCTGACGAGGGTTGATGATCTTGCCGCACTCCACGCCGAGGGTGAATCGCGTCACCTGCACTGCGCCTGAGGACGGAGTGACCGCAATCTCGGCGATACCCGCCCAATAGGCACCAGCCCGGATCATGATGCATAGGCCGCGACCCCGAACCAGCTGATCACCGCTCCTGCCGGCGGCAAGGGACGGAGACGGTCTCGTGTCCCAGTCTGCCGCCTTCGCTGTGGCATGCAGGATGGCGGCTATTCGCGGATCGGTGGTGTGCTCCAGCCGGAACTGGATGGGATCGACCTTGGCCGCCGCCGCCGCCTCATTCATCATGGCCTCTAACACGAAATTTTGTTGACGCTGGCCCGGAGTGCGCATGATCAGCCCACGCACTCCGCCGAAAGGCGACTCGGCGCCGATATTCTCGCGTGCATGAACCTGCTCCAGACGGCATGCAATCTTGTCATAGGGCCACTCGGTAGCTAAAAATCCGCCGCCCTTGCCAGGTGCCGGCCCAGCCGGCATTCCGGCCAGGATCGCGCCCAGAGGCCTCGGATCCATCATGGACGGCGAATAGAAAGCGCTGTGCACCGCCATCAGATTTCCATGACTATCCAGGGCCGCCCTAATGTCAGCGGTCCAACCAGGCGAAGCGGCCGACCAGGCAAGGTCTTCCTGCAAGGTCCATTGCACGCGCACCGGCTTGCCGGTTAACTGCGAAAGCACCACCGCATCCGCCTCGGCGCCATCGCCCCCGAAGGTGGTGCGACCGAACTGCCCGGCATGTTCCAGGCACCGCACCACCACCTTGTCGACTGTCGTGCCCAACATCTTCGCGATGCGCGCACGCAGCGCCTGTGCGTGCGCCGAGTGCGACCACACCGTGACCGCCCCGTCGCTGCGCACATCGGCAACGGCAACAAACGGCCCGATCGGCGCGTGTTTCACATAGGGCTGTTCGTAGCTTAGGGAGAGGGTGTTCGTAGCCATGGCGAAGGCAGCAGTCACCTCGGCCACGTTGCCGCGGCTTTGGTCTGGCTCGCCCCACTTGTGTGCGCGCAGAGTCTTCGTCAGGTTCTCGCTGCCCGGCAATCCTGACCACTCAGTCCATTTGGTGTGGGTAGCCACGGCACGCACCGCTGCCACCGCTTCCCATTCGCTAGGAGAGACGACTGCGACCAGGTTGCCTTTGCTCACGACCTCCGCGGCCGGAAACTGTTTCTTATCCACTTCGCCTACAGAAATCAAGGTAGATCCAAGCGTTGCCGGCCGCACCATGCGAGCATGCAGCATGCCGAGTAGCACCACGTCGCAGCTCCACTGTGTCTTGCCGGTGACCTTGTCGGGAATGACCGGCATGGGGAAGGATGTTCCCACAACCTTGTACTGGCTCACCGGCTTGAGCGGAGGATTGCCCGCCACTACCAATCCGTCCATGCCTCCCCAGTCCAGCCCCGCAATGTTGACCACTCCAGCCGCAGCCCATCGTGCAGACTTGCCCGTAACCGGGATTTTCAAATCGAGCTGTTGGCCCTGCACCAACTCACCGTAACTGATACGTTTTGCGCCCGCGGACACAATTCCGTCTTCGACGGTAAGCGCAGTGACGGGAACACTCAGATGCTTTGCGGCGAGACCAAGCAGCGCCTGGTAGGTATAAGCGGCGACTTTTCGCAGATTGACCGCCCCGCTTAAAAAGCCCGCCGAGTAGCCTCCGTCAGGAGTCTTATCGGTATCCCCCATGATGAGGGTGATTGTTTCTGGACGGATGTTCAACTCCTCAGCTACCACCTGGGAGTAGAACCCGCTCATGCCGGTGCCGATCTCTGTGCGGCCGGTGCGCACCAGGAACGTGTTATTGCTGCGCAGTTCGATCCACGCTGCAATCGGAGTGGCCGTTGCCGGAGGTGGACGATCGGTCGCGCCGGCGGATGTCCGCGGCAGCATGGTCATGGAAACAAAAAGAGCGCCACCCGCCTTCACAAAGCTGCGGCGGGTGATCTCGATCGCTGGAAAGGACAGGGTCGCGGCTTCCGGCTTCGGTATCATCGCGTGCCCTCGCTAGCTGGAGGGGTCATGGCCCGGGCGGCGCGCTGCACCGCATCGATGATGGCTCCATAGGTACCGCAGCGGCAGAGATGCGGAGAGGGTGGCGTGTTGGTGAACGCATCCTTGATTTGCTCCACGGTGGGATGGGTGTTGTTTGCCAGCAACTGCACGGCGGCGATCATCATTCCGCTCTGGCAGTACCCGCACTGTGGCACCTGTTCGTCGATCCAGGCCTGCTGCACGGGGTGCAGCCCTGCCTTTTCTGGTTGGCCCTTGACCGCGGCCCACAAACCGGGCAGCCCTTCGATGGTCGTGACCTGCTTGCCGATGACGGCAGCAACAGGAGTGACACAGGAACGGACTTCTTTTCCATCCACCAGCACGGCGCACGCTCCGCATTGCGCGAGCCCGCAGCCGAAGCGGGGTCCGGTTAACTTCAAGTCATTGCGCAGTACGTAGAGCAAAGGAGTCTCTGGCGTTGCCGAAAGCACCTGCTTTGCTCCGTTCACGGTGAAGCTTAGAGGGTCTGCCATCGTTTTGCTCTCCCCAATAGCCAAGCGTATTTTTCTGCAGTCGCCACCAGGTACCATGCGGGCAACTCAGTGCCCAATTTGGAATCCACGCACCTCTTGCGTTTCATGCAGGAATGTCAGGATCGCGCTGCTGCGGTGATCAATTAGATATTCAAATTCACCAATCATGATTACTAACACATTGTGATACTAAATGGCATCCGCGTCAATGATCAGGTATGGATTTGCTTTTCGCTGCAAGGCCACGTCCTTTTTGGAGGTGAATCGCGGAGCCGTTTCGGCACAATCGTGTCCCCTTATCCCCCTCGAATCGAGTCACTGCCTTCTCCGGAATTTACTGAACATGTTCAAAAAAAGCTTGCAAACGCCGGTCCTCAGCGTTAAATTGAACATGTTCAGTAATTGGCAAGGAGGAATCAACCATGTATGTGATCGCCTGCTACTTCAGTTATCTCATCATCAGCGTAGCTCTCACCATCTGGGTCGCCCGTACGCTCCACAACGGTGGACGCGTTTTCCTGATCGATGCCTTCAACGGTAACGAGGATCTTGCCGATTCCGTAAACCGCCTGCTCGTCGTTGGCTTCTATCTCATCAACGTTGGCTATATCGCGCTGGCCCTGAAGACTCAGGCCCCAATCAGCACACTTCGCGAAGCGATCGAACTGGAAAGCACCAAGCTCGGCGTGGTGCTGCTCATTCTCGGAGGTATGCATTTCTTCAACATCCTGGTGCTGGCTAAAATGCGCAAGAACTCAACCCGCACCCTCCACGCCTGATGCCAACCCGCCACCAACCCGAAAAGAAGCCGGCCCTGCATAAGTCCGAAGCGACCCGTGCCCGCATCCTCGAATCCGCCCTTGCGACGTTTCGCGAACGCGGATTCGAGAAGTCCACCATGCGCGAAATCGCGGCGGCTGCCGGAGTCGCCGTCGGTGCTGCGTACTATTATTTTGACTCCAAAGATGCCATTGTCATGGCCTTCTACCAGCGCGCTCAGCAGGAAATGGCTCCATCGCTGGACGCAATACTGTCAGAGGCAAAGACGCTCGAGGCTCGCCTCCGCGGCTTGATCACACACAAATTTAAATATTTCTACGCCAATCGTGCTTTGCTCGGCGCCCTTTCGGCGCACGCCGATCCCGCTCATGCGCTTTCCCCTTTCAGCCAGGAAACCGCCGCCATTCGCGAGCAGGACATCGCGTTCTTTGAGCGTGCGGTGAAAGATTCTAAAGTAAAACTTCCCGCCAGCATTAGTCCCTACCTCCCGCGTTTGCTCTGGCTTTACCAGATGGGCCTGCTCCTCTTCTGGGTTTACGACCACTCACCCAAACAAGCCCGCACCCAAATCCTCTTCGACAAGACTCTGAAGATGATGCTGATTACCCTCCGCCTGGCTGGCCTGCCTTTCCTGCGCCCGATCCACCGGCTCACAGGGGAGTTGCTCGAAGTCATCTATGCCGGAAACGACTAACCCAGGATCCGGTGATGATCCACTTCGAAGAAATCACGGTGATCGACGCACCCATCGACCGGGTGTTCGACCTGTCTCGTAGCATCGAAGTCCATCTGCTTGCCAATGTTCATGAAGACGAGCAAGCGTTGGCCGTGGGCTGTTTGACCACGGGCCTGGTCGGTCTCGGTGAGCAGGTCACCTGGCGAGCCAAACATTTCGGGCTCTGGCACGACCTGACCAGCAAGGCGACCGTGGTCAAGCCTCCCACTCATTTGCAGGTCACCATGGTCGAAGGTATTTTTCGTTCCATGCAGGCCAACCATCTGTTCCGCAGCCTGCCTTCTGGCGCAACCGAGTTGAGGGACATATTCGCGATCGCAGCCCCGCTCCGAATCCTCGGACTCATCGCCGAGGCCCTCTTTCTACGCCGCTACATGATCGCCCTGAACCGCGAACGCAATGCCGTCATTAAGCAACTCGCCGAATCAGACGATTGGCAACGCTACCTCCCCGCGCAGCGAATGGAGCAGCGCTCATGAAAGTGGTCATCCCCGGCGGCAGTGGACAAGTTGGCACCATCCTGGCCCGTCATTTCCACCGGCAAGGCCATAGCGTGACGGTGCTGAGCCGCAGCCCGCGACCGGTTCCGTGGCGGGTCGTTCGCTGGGATGCAGAGACCGAGGGCCCGTGGACCGCTGCCCTGGAGCAGAGTGACATTTGCATCAACCTGACTGGACGAAGCGTGGACTGTCGCTATCACGCGGAGAATCGACGCCAGATGTACGACTCGCGCATTGTGTCCACCACGCTGCTCAACGATGCGATTGCATCGCTCAAGCACCCTCCGCGGCTGTGGCTCAACGCCAGCACCGCCACCATTTACCGCCACGCACTTGATCGGCCAATGGACGAGATGACCGGCGAACTCGGCGGCAACGAGCCGGGCGCTCCCGACACATGGAACTTTTCCATCAAGATCGCCAAAGACTGGGAAGCAGCATTCTTCGCGGGGCGAACGCCGCTCACGCGCAAGATTGCCATGCGCAGTTCCATGACTTTTACTGCGGATAGAGGCGGCGTCTTCGATGTTCTATCGAAGCTCGTTCGCGCTGGCCTTGGTGGAACGCAAGGATCCGGCGCTCAGCGCGTCTCTTGGATCCACGAAGCCGACTTCCTTCGCGCCATCGAATTCCTAATTACTGACGACGAGTTGAGTGGCCCGGTGAACATCTGCTCTCCCAACCCGGTGACAAATCGAGAGTTCCTACGGGCGCTTCGTGCCGCCTGGAGACAACCTATTGGCTTGCCTGCTCCCGCATGGATGATTGAAATCGGCACTTTTCTGCTGCGCACCGAGTCTGAGCTTGTGTTGAAAAGCCGTTGGGTTATCCCCACGAAACTTGTGGATGCCGGCTTTATCTTCAATTTTCCAGACTGGCCGACCGCAGCGCAGGAACTGGTTACCCGCCACCGCTGAAACAAACCAGGTTATGCTGTTTCCGAATTACCGCCGGGGTACTCTGTTTCCGGATCCTTCCATCAACAGGGGAAACTATGAATCGACGTTCTTTCCTTTGGCAGGGCCTTTGTTCGTCTCTCCCGTTCCTGGCGAGGGCCAGCTTTTCTCAGCAGGTCGCCGGGCTTCCGGTCTTGAAGCCGAGCGATGCCGACCTCACAGCCTTCGCACGGGGACTTACTGGAAATATCTTCCGTCCCGGCGACCCGAAATATGAACAGCTTCGCAAAGGCTATGCAGCCAAGTTTGACGAGCATCCCGCGCTCGTAGTCCGTCCCGTCGACCCTCACGACATCCAGGCCATTCTGAGCTTCGGAAGGGCCAATCATCTGCCTCTCGCTGTCCGCTGCGGAGGCCATAATTATGCTGGTTACTCCACCTGTGAGGGTGGCATCGTGCTCGACATGTCTGGCTTCCGCAACATCGCTATTGCTGCCGACAAAAGCTATGCCCGCATCGGCGGCGGAATGTTGTGCGGCTCGGTTGAGATCGAGACCGCAAAGGCCGGAGTCGCCGCCGTGCTGGGTCAGTGCCCTTCGGTGGGTGTGGGAGGGTTTCTTCTCGGCGGGGGTGTTGGTCCGCTGATGAGCAAGTACGGCATTGGTTGCGACAACGTCCTTGCCGCGGACCTGGTGCTGGCCGACGGGCGACAGCTCAAGGCAAGTGCGCACGAGAACCCAGACCTCTACTGGGCGATTCGAGGAGGAGGCGGCAACTTTGGGATCGTCACCGCATTCGAGGTAGCACTGCACCCGGTCTCGAGGGTTTTCGCGGGTAATCTCACCCTTGAGTCAGCGGACCCCCGTCAATTTTTGCGAGCTTTTAGCGACTTTCTGCCTACGGCGCCAGACGAGCTCACTCTAATCGCCCTGATGTCTACGGAGCCCAATCGCAAGCCGCGGCTCGAAATCCAGGCCTGCTACGTCGGTGGGCAAGAGGCAGGAGAGAAGGCGCTGGCGCCTCTTCGTCATCACCCTACAGTCGCCCACGACACGATTAAGTCAAGGCCGTATCTCGAGCTTGAGCAGATGGTACCCGCAGAAATTCCGCCGAGCTATGAGGAACATTGCAGCGGCTTCTTCGCAGAGCTCGACGAGCGGAGAATCGAGATTCTCGCAAACGCGTTTTCGGGTGCGCCGTTTCCCGTCGACTGCTTCCTCATTCATCTTCACGGCGCAGTGACGCGCGTGCCCGTGGCTGCGACGCCGTTCCCACTACGAGAGGATGGCATTGCCTGCGACATTGCCGCCTATTGGAAGGCGCCAGATGGCAAGCGAGCAGCCAGCGAGTGGATTGAGGCACTCAAATCGAAACTGCCTGTGGACGAAGTCGGCAACTACGTGAACGTCATGGAACGTGAGGAAGAGAGCACCGTCCGACGCGCCTATGGTGCCAACTACGAGCGTCTCCAGCACGTCAAAGCGCGCTACGATCCCCACAATCTGTTCTCCCTCAACCAGAACATACGGCCCGAAGTGCCTTGACTGTCCGGAAGCCTTCTATTTCTTCTTCTTCTCTTGTTTGGGTGCAGAGTAGCCTTGGCGTGCCTGTATCAGCATGCCTTCCCGATCCACTTTCACTTGAACGCGATGATAGGAACCGTCTGGCTTCACCCCGTCGAGCGACAGTTCAAGCACGTAAACAACCTCCGGTGCGTCAGTCAGACTCTTGAAGCCGGCCCCGAGGTCGTTGTTGTTGTGAAAGAAAGCTCCACCCGTCCCCTCGGCAAGTTCCGACATCACGCCCTCGGCACGCGTCATAGCGGCGAGGTGGATTGGATCGATGATTTGTCCCGCGCCTCTCTCACTGATATCCGTTGTGGCGGTGTACAGCCCGCGCGCATCCAGGGCATTGATGGTCATATTGGACCGCACCGCCAGGTCCATGATCTGCGATTCCCAGCCCAATGCCGCCGGCGCAGTGGACACGAAGCCCGGCGACACAAGGATCAGGGTGCGTTGCCCCGGCAGATTGGCCATTCTGCCCACAACCTCTTTGATCGTGGCAAGGGTCACCTGAACGTCCTGCTCGCCAACCATCAAAACACGCCTGGCGGCGGACTCCGCCATACTCTGAGCCTGGTTAAGGTCGCGCTGCCTGTCCAGCGCGGGGTCACAAATGAATACCTGCGCGACTACATTTGCGAAGGCACTGCCATCGTGCTTGTTCTCGATCAGGTCGGCTTGGTAATACTCGATTTTCGGACAGTCTCCCGCACTTGACGTGTAGAGGCTTCGCGGTTGCAGGCTCATGATCGCGTCATGCAATTTCGCGCGATCACGCGTCAGACCGCTGTTGACTTTTCCAGAGGTCGAGACCACGGCGGCCATGTCGGAGTCGACCAACGCCCCGTCCAGCGCTTTCGCATCGATTTTCTTGAGATAGGCCAGGTCTGCGGCGCTCAGATGCAAGTCGTCGAAAAGGTACACGGTGACTCGCTTTGGCAGGACCGCTGCCTGAGGTGGAGCATTCGGTGCACTGGGTGCGGCGCTCGCCGGCGCGCTCGCAATCACCTCGCGTTTCTCAACCGTCAATCCAGAGATGACGACAGCCTTGCCATTGTCAAAGACCTGAAAATCTTCCTTTTTCAGGTCGCCAACTACGTGGCCTTGCTTATCCCGGACTACCACCGGCACGACCGCCCGGTTCACGTTCACTTCAATCTTGGCAGGCGTGTTCTGAGAATCCTGCGCTGCTTGCGCGACCTCATGCACGGGAGAAACAGCGGGCGGCGGAGCGGCGGCATCGGGCACAGCCGCTGGCTTGGTTTCATCCGGAATTCCCTCATCCTGCGTTGCAGCGACGTTACTGTCGGCTGGGGGAGAAACTTCCTGAGGACGGACCGGCGGCGCCGGTACCTCTTCTGGTTGCGCCGTCGCCGCATCCTTCACCATCCTGGTCGTGGTGCCGAAGCGGTGATAGCCGGTGAACTGGCTCTCATTCAACCATTGGGTAGGCGCATCTCCCGGCATGCGCGTGAGCGGGTCGAGATTGGCGCCGTCGACAGCCATCGAGAGAGCCAGACTACGCACCGGGCAAATGAACTCGCTCTCGCCGATCTGAACCGGCCCGTACTCAACCAGGATCGCGGCCCGCTTGAACTGGGAGCTGCCCTTCGTGTCGGCCTCCATAGTTGCGCGAAGAATGGTCCCGGTGACCGGATCCATCCAAAGCGAACCGTGATAGCCGGGCCTGGTGAGGAAGGTCGCCGTGTTGGAGCCGCCGTTCGATTTTAAAGTGATGCCTGAACCCTGGCGCGAGCCGACGCTTGGCGTTGACGTGCCCTCAAGCGACGACTGTCGCGGAACCGAGTTGATGACTTCGAAATGCGAGGCGGAACTCGGAACTGAATAATGAAAGACTGCGACCGGCCCCGCTGCGCCCTGTTCCCAGTGACTCCAGTTCACCTTGCCTTTGACGGTGTCGGTCAGGATCATACTCAGTGTGGACCCGAATTCTCCTCCGGAAATCAGTCCGGACTGTTGCTGCTTGACAGCCGCCGCAGTGGCGGACTCATTGCTTCGTTCTTCAAAAACGGAGACTTCCCGGCTCGAAGTGTTCACCAGGTGTACGACCCCGCGAACCGGCCAGCCGCCTTTCTTGGTCTCCTGCGGCCGATCATCGTAGCGGTTCGTGGTTCGGACGGCAAAGAGGTTGGGTAACTGCGGTACTGTTTTGGCCAAATAGGTTCGCGCCGCCTCGATCATCCGCTGCTGCGCTGCGTCGTCAGGAGCTGCCGTGGACGGTAACTCGCTCGCCGGCGGATCCAGAAAAGCGGACTGATCGGCGAGCAATTGCAAAGCCAGCGCAGCTTGGGAGCCCGCATCGAGATGTGTGGTGAGTCGGCGGAGCGAAGCCTCGGTCAGCCGTTCGGAAAGCTCGAAGCCGCCAATTTGGCGCGCTATTTCCGCGTCCGCCTTGTGCGCGGATTGGGCGGCAGTCAGCGCCTGCTCCAGTTGCGCCACGGTGACGCGCTTTGCCGCCCCCGCATGCGGCACGAGTAATGCCAAAAATACCAGCAGCATCAACCACCGCATCGGGCGCCATGCCGGTTTCGCACGCCGTTGGTCTACCGTCTTCATGACATCCTGTAAGTGAACGGAGGTTACACGGTCCATGCACTTGGCTGCAAGCTGAGCTAACACGGTGATAGCTTCACTAGTGTCCGGTTCGTTTGTTTGGGAATGACTGTAAATGCAGTATTGAGCATGGTTTCTGAACATTCGGGGGTGTCGACGATTTGAAACGACTGATACGGTTTTTTGGACGCCGAGTTTTGGTTTTGTTGTGCACGACTTCAGTCGGGCCGTAAACGAACTGAAATAGATTGGTCTTTAGAGTCTGCGTGAGAACTCGGTCTTGAGGAAGGGCACGGCTTCAGCCGTGCCGTAAACAACACTGCCATACCCGGCTTTAGCCGCTGGGGTACGGCTTTTCTGTCCTCTAAATTTTCTTATGCGCTGATAAGCGGCTGCCCTCAGGGGCTAAACAGGCTGCGGAAAAACTCTGCTTGTTGAAGGGTTTGGGCCTTAGCGTCGGCATGAGAACTGGGCTTTGTATCAGGGCACGACTTCAGTCGAGGCATTGAAGGGCCAGACGGAGTAATCACCATCCTTATTCCGCACATATAGCGGTCCGACTGGTGATTACTCGTTCCGTCCCTTCAATGCCCGTGCACTTCAGTCCTACGACATCACTCAATATTCGACTCTCAAGCGCCCAATAATCAGGTAGTGTTCCCAGTCATAAAGAACCGTGCTACCTACTTCAAATTGATCCTTGATGCTCTCTTCAGTCTGCAGAAAATCGCTCGGCACATCGTCCGCACTGCTGGCAGCTTGCCTTCCCTTATAGGGCTTGAACCTCTCCACTGGTACGACACGCAATGCAGCTATATCCTTAATCGCTACTTGATTAGCCCGAGCCTTCCCAGGAAAGCCGGCCACGATTAATACGCCTGCAGCCGCGGCGGCCGTGGCCGCCTCTTTCGAAGCCAGCATTGCCTTATAAGCAGTAAGAGAGATGACCTCTCCCCCTCCGGCGGCTGACGTTCCGCCGGCCGCCCCTGTGCCAACCGCTGCCCCCGCTCCTTCAAATGCCGCAACGTCCACCAAGATCATGCCAGTGAAAGCCACCGCGTACGCGGCTGCGCTAAACCCCACCATCATCCAACCGATCCGGTGGAACTGACCGACAGGTGTCTTGGTGTCGAGAAAGGGCGGTAGCTTCACTTCAAACATGCGGCTCGTCCGTTCATCACGAGCCCGGCTCTTCCAGGTCTGATACATGCGGACTGGGGCAATGATGACGAATTCCGGCAGGTACGGGTTGAAGTCACCAATTACCGAGCGCATCCTCTTCCGATCGGGCATCACGCTAGAAAAATCACGGTCGAAAGCGACTATGCGAATCGACTTGACGGCACGCTTGGACTGCTTTTCCTCCTCTTTCCGCTTACGCACGTCATACAGTACAAGTCCGCAGGGCCATGCTTGATAATCGGTCGCTGCCGTACACACGAACATGTCTTCCAGCTGACCCATGAACGGGAGTATGGGTAAGGGCTTCCAGGATGCGAGATCCTGGTTCCAGGGAGGTTCCACATTGGACCCGTGTTGTTGCCGGATCTGTTCTGTGAGGTCGTAATAGTGGCTGAGCTGATAGCAAACCTTGGCCCGATTCGCCACAGCGTGCGCTTCCGTCTTAATCTCGTAGAAACTATGATCACGAAAGTCGATAATGTCAGGTCGCAGCTGGTAACTGATACCACGCAGTTTTTCTAGTAAAAGGTCACCGAACCTCTTGTTGGGCGCACCTCGTGGAAGCCGAACGTCTTGGGACGGAGTGAACTGCGAGTTAAAAAAAATCGCAGCAGCATGGTCCTGATGGGCTCGTAGGTAGTCGGCCTCAATCGCTTGATTTGCGGGCAGGTGTACTTCCTTAGGTAGCGCACTGATTGTTTCGAATACGGGTTCTCCCGGACACTTTAGTACTCCCTTGCATCGGATGATTGCGCGAAGAGATTGTTCGCTGCTGATCGGCGGTGCCGGTTGTCCCAGGACGAATGCTGTGGCCGCAGCGTCCGCTTCCGCCTCCAGCTTTGAGTCGGGAGGCTCGAGTTCCATCGCGTGAAATCCATAAACTGCCTCCTGCTGGACAACGTGCGCGACTTCGTGTGCTAGCAACCACAGGCCATCACGAGCCTCTGGACGGTACTCGCCTTCGCCCAACACAATGTGATTACCCAAGGCGTACGCGCGAGCGTTCAACATGCGCGCCGATGCTGCAGGGAGCGGACCTATATGAATACGGGCATGCCCGAGCGAACGCTTGAAGTGGGACTCAAGTCGAGAGCGAATCTTCTCTTCGAGAGGATCACCCCGCATCTGCCTAACGTAACGCCAAATCTCGAGCTGCATATGCCTGAACGTCATTCGTCTAGGTTCCCTCCGAATTCGCTTCAAAATTTTCCCGACAGTATGCGCCTGTACGCTACAATTAGCGCCAAATCGCGCCAACCACCGACAAGGCCAACCGGGCAGCCACATGTCCGGATAGTGTGCGACCGACTCGTCACCTGAGCATATGAACGAGAAAAACTAGCTTTTCCCTTCGATCCGCCGAAGCGCCCAATGGCTACGGACTGAGAGTTTCGTGCTCTAAAACTTACCAGCCTGTTCTTGGCAGCCTTACCCGCCGGTGAATCACCGGACAGCGGCGTGGTTTGCGGAACAGTTGGTTGCGAGAACGCTGCTGTAGGCTGAAGCCTCACAAGGTCAGGAATTTCCCGCCCGAATTATTCTTCGATGCACGGCCCTTCGAGAGGAACAAGGTGTGAATCTGCTGATCTGTAGCCCGGCGCTCTCGATGACCGGAAGAAGAGTAGCGTCACCATCTGCTGGCGTGTGACACTGTGCGCATTATGGACAATTTTCCCGAGTTCATGAAAAATCCTGCAAACAGGATAGCGAGATCCTATCAAGCGACTCCTGGGGTTGAAGGTTATGTTTTTGACGGAGAAGATGGCAGCCAAATGGCATTTTGGACATGCAGCAACACTGCGGAATCTGCGGCGCACACGCATGATTACGATGAATACATGATCGTCGTGCAGGGATGCTACACACTGATCATCAATGGGGAACGGATACCGGTGGGCGCGGGCGAAGAATATTTCATCGCTCGTGGTGTGCTGCATAGTGGAGAAGTTCTTGCTGGAACTAGAACTATCCACGCATTTGGCGGCCATCGGGCCGAACGCGTCAAGGCTTCGTAACCCAACTGCCTCCTGGTTTTTCCTGCGGTGGGAAAACCAGAAGTTGGCACATGGCCGTCTAGTCGTTAGCCTTAATCAGAAGGCTTCGTCAGGCAGACCTGACACTTTAGGCAAGCAGAACTCGCTAGGGAAAAAGCGAGGAAGATGTAGGGACGGAAGATGTAGGGACAGCATACCTATTGCAGCAATTCTGGCTGATACGTATCGGGTCGGTAACATCCGAAGGGGTTCATCTTTCCTTGTGGTTTCTTGCCATAACCGTCTCTCTCCTCGGTGGGAATCCGCTAGAAGCTTCAGCTACTAAGCGATAACTACGACTGTCAACTAAGGACTAAGAAAAAACTGTGATCTTTCGCGGCCTCGGCATATCATCCGCGCATGCCCAGCAAGCCCTCCGGCCGCGCGCGTTCCAATTCGCCCGACGCTAAGCCCGACCCCGACCTGCGTTCGCTCAACGACCCCCTTCCCGATACCCTCGACGAAGTGCAGGCAGAGATAAACTATTGGACCGCCCGCCGGGATAGGGAGGGACCCCGATCGGATAACTTCGACGGCATTCTGAAACGAATTACTCACTTGCGCGGCATTCACACCGGCCTTCTGCCGAACCAGCCGGGCTCCGGCCAAACCCATCAGGAATTCGATGGCGGCTCTTCTTCCTCCTCTGCGGCGGAGGTGTCTTCGTACAGCACTCCCAGCGCTCCCATTCCCGCCGATCCCTGGGCCGGCACTACATCCTCCGTCGTCAACCCTGACTCGCCCTTCGCCCCCTCTGACAGTCCTGCCCCCGCCGATCCATGGGCAGACGGCTCGGTCGCCTCCTCCTTTGCACCGTCCGCATCGAACGCGCCCAATCAAGTCCCCGTCGACCCCTTCCTCGACTTCACCTCCTCGATCTCCGCGAACCCGCCTTTCGCCACCCCTCCCGCAAATCTCGCCCAGGCCCCGCCTGCTCCTGCGAAGTACGTTTTTTCCCCAGGCGCTCTCGTCATCCTCAACAAGGCAAACTCCCTGGCCCTGGAAACCGGCCGCCAGGTCCTCAGCACCAGTTGCCTCCTGTTTGCCTTCTCTGAAACCGCAGGCGATAACTCGGACACCTCCTCACTGGTGCGAAATCTTCTCGGACGCACGGCCAACTATCGCGAAGTCTATTCGGGGTTCATTAAGAGTCGAAAGCCGCGAACCGCCGGCGAGCCCATCGAAGGACTTCCGGGACAATTCAGCCCGAATGCTCGGGCCATCATCGAATACGCCGCCGAGATCGCCCGCCGCACCGAAAAGGCGCCTGCTGAAATAAACCCCAGGCACCTACTAGCCGCCCTCATCGCAGCCCCCACCGGACCCGGCCAACCAGGGGCCCGGCAGTTCCTGCGTCGGCAAAACATCTCCCTCGCCAACTTTTCTGAAGAATTTTTCACTTTCCTCGGCGCTTATGTCACCCCTGAGAACGAGCAAGCCTGGCGAGATATCCTTCACGTTCCCCGCAAGTCCGGCTTGCCCCCTTCCGCCGCCGATTCCCCCCTTCCCACGCAAGAGGAGCACGCACAAGACGCGCCACACCCTGCTACCCCCGTAGCCCCAACCAATCCCCTCGAGCTCTTCATCGCCGGTACTCCCGGCTATACCTCGGAGTTCTGTGGCATTGGCGGCAATTACGCCGTCACAGACAAGCTCGGCGTCGACGGCCTCGCCCGCACCCTCGCCGAGCTCATCGTCCTTCGCGAAACTCGCCTCCCACTCGCCGTCGGCCTCTTTGGCAACTGGGGATCAGGCAAAAGCCACTTCATGAACCTCATGGACCGGCACATGAAGTCGCTCGCTCCGGAGGACCCCACCGTCTCTACGGCCGGCGGTGACAAGTGGTGCCGCCACATCGTCCCCATCTACTTCAACGCCTGGCACTACAGCGACTCCAACCTCTGGGCCAGCCTCGTCACGGAAATCTTTGACAAGCTCTTCGAGCGCCTCCGGCCCCGCAAGAACGAATTCGCGCTCCTCCAGGTCCAGCTCAAACAAGCCGGCGGCGTCACCACGCTCGCGCGCCAGGAGGTAAGCACCGCCAGGGCCGAGGTCGAATCCGCCACGCAGGCGCTCGCCTCCGCCCGCTCCCAGCGCGCCACCGCCACGGAGAAGCTCCGCTCCTTCGCCAGCGGCATGCAGGCCTTTCTTCCGGACATTTCCTCGGAGAAAACCCGCCGGCAGGTCTTTGATGTTCTCGGCGTTCCCGCCGCCGAGGCCACCCTTGAGGACGTTGTCGAAAAGCGCAGACAGCTCAGTTCCATCGCCGGCAAAGTCCGCGAGCTGTGGCGTCGCGCCACCGCCCCTGAAGGCCGTACGCAGCGGTTCGCATGGCTCGCCGGGGGGCTCGCAGCCGTGATCTTCATCCGTTACGGGCTTCCCGCCCTTCTGCATTCGCCGTCACTGGCGTCGGCGCTGCAGAAGCTCACCACATGGATTAAGGCAGTTATCCTTCTGCTCACCGCGCTTCTGGCATGGCTCACTCCCGCAATCAGGAAAGTTCAGCACGGCCTCAGGCAGCTAGAGGCCTGGGAGAAGAAAGCCGAGGACGCGCAGGCCAACGACCCCCATCTTCTGGCCCTCAAAAGCACCCTCTCCGCGGCGGAAGCCAGCGCCGCCACGGCCCAGGCCGCCCTCGATGGCGCGCTTGCCCGCGAACAGCAACTGACCGCCGCGCTCAGCGAACTCCGCCCGGAACGTCAGCTCAGCAACTTCATTGAAGGCCGTGCCAAGTCCGCCGACTACCGTGACCAGCTCGGCCTCGTCAGCCTTGCCCGCCGCGATTTTCAGGCCCTCAGCGACATCTTCACCGATGCCGAAGCGCTTTCAGTCAGGAAGAAGAACCAGTCTCCGCAAGATGCCGAGGGACTGGACAAACTCAGCGACTCCATTGACCGCGTCGTCCTCTTCATTGACGATCTCGATCGCTGCCAGCCTGAGAAAGTCGTAGATGTTCTACAGGCCGTGCATCTCCTCCTCGCCTATCCGCTCTTCGCTGTCGTCGTCGGCGTCGATCAGCGCTGCCTGAAGCAGAGCCTTCGCATTCGTTTCCAGGGCCTTCTCACTCCTATGGAGAAGCACGAAGTCAGCGAGCCGTCAGTTTTGGTCGACCGCGATGAGCCCACCGCTACGCCGCTCGACTACCTGGAGAAGATCTTTCACATCCCGTTCCATCTCCCGCCCATGACTCCCGACGGTTTCGCGGACCTTGTCAAAGACCTCACAAAACCGCCGCTCGAATCAAAACCATGGGCTCCGGAACCTATCAACGCAAACGATGATCGCGACCCGTCGTCCCATCTGGATCATCCTGTACCCGCGATTGGCGCCCAGGAGACCACACCCACCACGCCGGCCGTCGGGGCAGCCGTCGAGTCAGACGCGGGCGCAACGAAGTCTTCCGCGCCCGGACCCCCGCCGTCACCTGTCGTCGCACCGCTGTCCGTTCCGACCATCGGCAGCGTGCCCCTTTATGCATGGGAGTGCAAGGCCCTGCAGCAGTACTCCGGGCTCATCCAAACGCCCCGCGGCGCCAAGCGCTTCCTTAACACCTATCGCCTCGTCCGCGCCGGCCTCACATCAGATGAATGGGACTCGTTCCGCGAACTCCCCGGCGGTCCGCAGGAATTCCGCATGGCCATGCTCTTCCTGGCTGTAGCCGCCGGCCAGCCCTCCGTCGCCCGCGACTGGTTCCTCCGAGTCCGCAACCTGGACCCCACCAAGCTTCCTTCCGAGCCCCAGCCCGGCGACCCCCGCGCCTGGACAGTCTTCTATACCCAGTACCGCCAGATCCGTACCGACCCCGCCGGCCACTTCACCCCCGCCCAACAGGAGAAATGGCTGGCCCGCGTCGAGCGCTTTACCTTCTAGCCCGAGGCCAATAAGATACCAGCAGTATCCTATTGACAATAGGATACGATCCGTGTCTAATATTGGTGGAGTCGTAATCGATGGCGGGATGATCAGCGAGGCAATGGCATTGGGTAGCCGTAGACGGGGTAAAGTCTTGGAGGCGGCGATCTTCGAGGTCGTGTTGCAAGAGCTTGCTGATGGGGGCTACGTCAACTTCTCGATCGAGAGAGTCGCAGCCAGGGCCGGCACCAGCAAGCCGGTGATCTATCGGCGCTGGCGCACGCGCGCCCGGCTTGTATACGCCGCATTGAGAGCAAGCCGGCCTGGTCTTTCATTCGAGACACCGGACACCGGAACCGTCCGGGGCGATGTCATGCTCATCCTGCGCCGCATTTCAGAAATGGTCGATGAATTAAGTCCAGAAGTAATCTTTGGCCTGATTGCAGAGCTTCTCCACGAGAGCGATTCATCGCTCTTTGCAGAGGTGCATGAACGCAACACCAAAATAATGATTGAAATTCTAAACCGCGGGGTTCAACGCGGCGAAATCGCTGCTGAAAAGCTTACGCCTCGCTTGGCTACCCTGCCTTTCGACCTCGTTCGCCATCAGCTCGTGTTACTGCAGCAGCCGTTATCGGCGCAGGACATAGAAGAGATCATTGATCGGATTTTTCTTCCGCTGGTCCGAGCCGATTGAGCGAGAGATATCGAATTGAAGATATCGGTGTGCCCGGCGCCATCGCACACGACACTTGTGCGATCAGTGATTGAAGAGAATGGAGACCTCGAACATGAAGCCAAATGAGCCCAGCCGCACAGCCCTGATACCCGCCCGGCAACGAGCTGCTCATCAGGTGCTCGATCATGGCTCAATCTTCTGTGACCCATTTGCCATGAAGATTCTGCGCGAAGAGGAAAAGGACGTACTGCAATTTGCGAATCAACACCCCTTGGCCAGCATCGGCCGTCTGTTCACCACCGCACGAAGCCGGATTGCGGAAGATGCTTTGTCAGGAGCCGTCGAAAAAGGTATTCGGCAGATCGTCATCCTTGGCGCCGGACTCGACACCTTCGCTCTCCGGAATCCCCATGGCGCACGACAGATCCATATCTATGAGGTGGACCACCCAGCAACGCAGGCATGGAAACGCGAGCGCCTGGCTGAAGCTCAACTCGCACTTCCGCCATCGCTTATTCTCGTGCCAGTCGATTTCGAGCGGGACGATTTGGGGGAGGCGCTTGTCGGCGCGGGCTTTCAGCAGAACTCGCCCGCGTTTTTCAGTTGGCTCGGCGTTGTCCCATATCTCACACAGGACGCTATCGGCAGCACTCTCGACTACATCGCGTCAATCCAGAACTCGGAAGTGGTGTTCGACTACATGGAATCCCCCCAGGCCTTCTCAGAAGAGATGAGGGAACTAGTAAAGGATCGGACCGAACAGGTTGAGAAAATGGATGAACGTTGGGCCAGCCGTTTCGACCCGGATGGCATCGCAACGTTTCTTCGCTCGCACGGATTTTGTAACATCGAAGACATCAATTTCCAGGAGATCAGGTCCAGGTTCGGCCGCGCCGTTCAAGGGCTCGCGCACGGACACGCTGGTCTTCATGTTGTCCACGCTAAGCACTAGCCGGGCTGCCAGGAGGGGCGCGCACGGAATAGTATGAGAGCCTGGAAATGCTCTGGCTGCGGAAGACCCTTGGGCCAAGTCTTAGCCTGACCTCGTCACTGTAGTCATGCGGCTGCGCTATAACGTTTATTCCTACCTGAACTCCTTGGTACGTCCTCTCCGATCCTCCCGCCACCCACATTCCACTTCACCCGCAGGTGAACATGACCATTGCAGAACTCAAAGAGAAAAACATCACAGAATTGAGCAGCATTGCACGCACTCTGGAAATTCACGGGGCCAGCGGACTCCGCAAGCAGGACCTGATTTTCAGGATTCTTCAGACGCAAAGCGAAAAGGAAGGCCACATTTTCGCTGAAGGCGTCCTGGAAATTCTGCCGGACGGCTTCGGCTTTCTCCGTTCCCCTGATTACAACTATCTGCCCGGTCCCGACGACATCTATGTTTCCCAATCGCAGATTCGCAAATTCGACCTGAAAACCGGCGATACCATCAGCGGCAACGTGCGGCCGCCGCACGAAGGCGAGAAATACTTCGCGCTGGTGAAGATCGAGGCGATCAATTTCGAGTCGCCCGAAGAGACGCGCAACAAAATCCTGTTCGACAACCTCACGCCGCTCTATCCCCAGGAGCGGGTGAAGATGGAAACCGTCCGCGAACATATCAGCGGGCGGGTGATGGATCTGCTCACGCCCGTCGGCAAAGGCCAGCGCGGCCTGATTGTCGCTCCGCCGCGCACCGGCAAGACGATGCTGCTGCAGTCGATTGCCAACTCGATCACAGCCAACCACCCTGAGGTGGTGCTGATTGTGCTGCTCATCGATGAGCGCCCGGAAGAAGTCACCGACATGCAGCGGTCCGTGAAGGGCGAGGTCATCTCGTCCACCTTTGACGAGCCGGCCGGCCGCCACGTGCAGGTCGCCGAGATGGTCATCGAGAAGGCCAAGCGCCTCGTCGAGCACAAACGCGATGTGGTGATCCTGCTCGACTCCATCACCCGTCTGGCGCGCGCCTACAACACCATTGTTCCGCCTTCGGGCAAGGTACTCTCGGGCGGCGTCGACTCGAACGCGCTGCAGCGGCCGAAGCGCTTCTTCGGTGCGGCCCGCAACATCGAAGAAGGCGGCTCGCTGACGATCATCGCCACCGCGCTCGTCGATACCGGCTCGCGCATGGATGAAGTCATCTTCGAAGAGTTCAAGGGCACCGGCAACATGGAAATCATTCTCGATCGGAAGCTTGTGGACAAGCGCGCCTTCCCGGCGATCGACATCCAGCGCTCGGGCACGCGCAAGGAAGAGCTGCTGATTCCGAAAGAGGACCTGCAGCGCATCTTCGTGTTGCGCCGCGTGCTCAACCCGCTCTCTCCGGTTGAAGCCATGGAGCTGCTCATCACGTACCTCGAGAAATCGCGCAACAATGCCGAGTTCCTCGCCAAGATGAACCAGCTCTAGATGAATTCCTGGACTAATGCAGGATAGAGTAATGCAGGACAGACGGGAACCGACCCTAATGCAACCGTATCCAGAGGCAAGGAAGGGGCAGACGAAGTAATCGCCATTCCATTCCGCACATATAAGCGGTGGGCTGGATTACTCCGTCCTGTCCCTTCAAAGCTCCAAGCTCGACGATCAAAAGCGGGACGAAACGTAAACCCTTAGAACTGCGCACAGCAGCAGTTGGACGAAGCCTCGGCGTGGTGGCCTGCTACTCTCCGGCAGCGATCAGTTCCTCCCATGCCAAAGCGTAGCCAACCGCGCGCTTCACCTCGTGAACCCGCTTTTGCGAAAGTTTTGCAATCTTCTTCACCAGGTGAACTTTCGAAATCGTACGCAAATTGTCGCAGTTAACGACGCAGGGCTTGTGCATTCCCTCGATCGAGCCGAGAGGAACTTCGATCGGAATATGGCGAACGGTTGCCGTGATTTCAGCCGCAATAAACTTGTTGAGAACCGTATAAAGGTCATCACGGCTTAGCAGAAGCACCGGCCGGCGCCCGGCCGGTTTCGGCAGGTCCGCCCACCAAATTTCGTACTGCTTCATAGCTTCCACTCGCCCGCGTTGGACCAGTCATCGGCATCCTCCGCCGAATCGGGCTGCTGCAGATATGCTTTGCGAATGGCTTCGTATTCGCGCTTCCGAATTGCGTCTCTTACGGCCTGCCGGATGAATTCAGCGCGCTGCCGCTTGGCGACTGGCGCGACCTTATTCAGCGATCGCAAGAGCGATTCATCCAGCTGGATCAATATAGACGGCATTTGTTCACAACTATATCATGAAAGCATATAGATCGACGCTTGATGACCTCGGCTGGGGGCGCCTGCGGCTGGAGCCGAATGAGCCTCGCCGGCTTCCTGTTGAGTTAAGGGGACGGATAGCTCAACCCCCGTGCCAATTACTATTCATCTCCTTGTGTAACCCGGGCGGTGACAGGAGAGGTGAAGGGACAGCATACCTATTGCCGCAATTCTGGGTGATACGTATCGTGTTTCTTCATCTCGCCCAAATCTCCCTGACGCGCGAACCTGAGTTTCGTACCCGGCTCTAACAGCTTCTGGCCGTCAATAAGCCTTATTTCAACGAGGATAGGCAGACCGGCCACGCCGCTATGTAAAATGCAACCACGGCCTGCCCCCATTTCTCTTTCAGGCCACCAAGACCTGACTGGAGGCTGGGATACTCGTGCTCGTTTTTAGTTCCTGCATTGGTCGCTGCATTGCCATCTTCCTCATGCTTGCGGTTTGTGGCGGGCCCAGGTTGGCTGAGGCCGCTACCTGCCCGGTCATCGGCGCCCACCATCCTTCAGAGCCTGAAGACGCCTTCCTGCACAGTGATTACGATCGCGCTGCCACGCTGTACCAGGTGCAACTGCAGCAAAAGCCCAATGATCCGGTGCTGACCGCGGGTCTGGTGGAAGTGCTCCTGCAACAACAGAAAGTAACCGAAGCGGATGCTCTTGTGCAGAAGGCCCTTACGCAGAATCCTCAATCCCCGGTGCTGATGACCGCGCTGGGCGAGGTGCAATATCGAGCAGGAACACCGTGGCTGGCACTCCCGACGGTTAATGCCTCGATCAAGCTCGACCCCTGCAACCCGCAGTCGCGTCTGTTGAGTGCCAGGATTCTCCGGCTTAACTCCTATTACGCGGCCTCGGCAAGCGAAATAAGCACGGCGCACGCATTGGACCCAACCAATCCGAGAATTCGCAGCCGCTGGCTGGATACGCTCCCGAGAAAGGAACGCATCGCCGAACTGGAGGCGTACCTTGCAAGCGCGAATGGGGAGGATTCGGAAACCATCAAGCGCCTCGGCTTCTACCTTGCTTACTTGAAGCAGCAGGAGATAGAGCCCCACAAAGCCTGCCGGCTGGTCTCCAACACTGAGACCGCAACCATCCCTTTCGTCAACCTGATGCGAGACGCTACCCATGTCCGCGCCTTCGGGCTGGATGTGAAGCTCAACGAGCACGATGCCCGGCTGCAGATCGACACCGGCGCTAGCGGATTGTTGATCAGCCGTTCGATCGCCGACCACGCCGGTCTCAAGCAGTTCAGCCGCAGCGAAGTGGGCGGCGTCGGCAATCAGGGCTATAAGGCCTCTTACACCGCGTTTGCCGACGACATCAGGATCGGCTCGCTCGAGTTCAAAGATTGCGCTGTTCAGGTCGTGGATAAAGGCGGCGTCCTGGATAATGACGGTTTGATCGGCATGGATGTCCTCTCTCGGTTCGTCGTCACCCTCGACTATCCCATGCGTAAGCTTCTGCTGGCGCCCTTGCCACCGCGTCCTAATGACACGAGCGGCCTGAAACCGGCCCTCGAGACCCACGGCAACACGAATGAAGATGAGTCTGCGGATAACTCCGCTGCCGCAACTTCATCCCCATCCAAGCCGGCCCCCCATGGCCCGTACGACCGCTACGTCGCTCCGGAAATGAAGGACTGGACACACGTCTATCGTGCCGGGCACGATCTGCTGTTGCCGGCATCGCTGAACGATAGCGCGGCGAAGCTCTTCATCCTGGACACGGGAGCATTCTCTACTACGGTGACTCCCGAGGTTGCGCGCGAGGTCACAAAGGTGCATAGCCAGGACAACATCGTCGTTCACGGGGTCAGCGGCAAGGTCGATAAGGTTTATACCGCGGACAGCATCACCTTCAAATTTGCCAACATAGCTCAGAAAGTGAACGACGTGGTGGCGTTTGCGACGCCTGGACTGAGCAAGAACCTGAATATGGAAGTGGCGGGATTTATCGGTATCACCGCGCTGGGTCAGATGACCATCAGTATCGACTACCGCGATGGGCTGGTGAAGTTCGCCTACGACGCCAATCGCGGATACCGGCTTCCGCAATAGCTGAGTGATGAACGGACAGCATACCTATTACAGCAATTCTGGGCGATACGCATCCTGTCCGATCCCTTGCCCTTATCTCCACGGTCTTCACGACTGCGTCGTAACAGGCCCAGCAAACCTCAGAAATGGGACGGACCGAAGACGGTTGCGAAAAATTGTCCTCAGGCTGCGCAATCTATACGACGGCAAGACCGTTCCGGCTGGGCTCTTCCTGATGAAGTAACTTCGGCAAAGTTATCGCCGCTCAATTGATTGCGATGGCAAGCAGCAACTGCATTCAAAGTAACCTCCGGAAGGGTACTTTGGTTAAAAAAATTGTCACGGCGCCTGTATGAAATCCCACCGCGGGCATCTTGATAGAAAACGATTTCGGCAGGAGGCGGCTTCTCGGCGGACGCGCTCTCTGACCGGCAGTTTCCGGTAGCTTACGGACTAGGCCCGAGCGAAGGACAGTTTTACCGCTGTCCGGTATCACACCCGACCCCTGTCAAAAATCAGATTGACCCAGCATCCCGCCACCGCGGGATTTTTTATGTATGACATCATTTTTCCCAGAGCGCTGCGATCCTCTCCTCCGTTGCTTCTCTCACACAACTTCACAACTAACCCGACAAACGGAGCTACCCTATGCCGAAAAATCAAGTTAGCGATCCCATCACCGATCAGGAAATAACCTTTGCCCGCCTGGTCCTCACTGGAACCATGACCGATCGCCGTGCTGCCGAAGCCGCAGGTCTCAACCCCGACACTGCCGCCTACACCAAGGCCAAACCCCGTGTCCGCGACTACATGCTCGAGCACCGGGCCGCCGTGCACGAACGGCTCGTGCAGCAGGAGACGGCGGAACAGCGCCGGCTTAACCTGAGCCGCGAGCAGGTCCTGGCCCGGCTCTGGGAAATCGCCAACCTGGACCCCGAAATGACCCGCAACAGCGCTTCCGCCCAGATCAAGGCCCTCGCCATGATCGTGGCCATCGAAGGCCTGATTCCTGATCACCGCGCCGTATCCTCAGAGAAGAAATCCGCCCCGGCACCGAACGGGCAAATCGATTCCGCCGCCTGGCTTCGCGAGCAACTGGGCAAAACCATCGTTCCCCAGCCTAGCCCTGACCTTGTCCGTGAAGAAGATAGTCCCGGCGTTCCCGATCTCCCGCCCAGCGTGCCGGCAGACGCGCCTTCGGACCTTGGCACTGCCCCCGACCCTACTCTGGATCCCAGCGAACCCATCTTCGTCCGCCCCACTAGTCCCACGGAAGCGACCCCATCGTCGCCTCTTGCCCGCGTGCCCGCTTCTGCTCCAGACCACCGGGTCCCTTCCTCGATAGAAAAGAAACCCGATACCTGGCGCCTGAGACTTTAAAGGAAACGGACGCGCTGCCAATGCCCCCAAAAGACCAAAAAAGATCGAATTTTATCGAACTTTACAAAAAATAAGCATTGAAGGGAGCAAACGGAGTTCTCAGACTAGCGCGATACAACTTCGTCCGCTTCCGGGACCAGGTTCACGCGTTTGAGATCGACGTGAAACCGCGGATCGTTGCGCAAGGGATCGAAAGCTCGATCCACGTTGAGGTAAATGGATGATCCGACGCGCTCGTCGAGCGCCTTGCCAATCCAGTTGAGGGCGGAGTCATGGTCGCCGAGTGCCACATAAATCGGGGCAATTTCCAAGGAGGAGATATATCGTTCGACAGAGTCCCCCTCAAGCGAAGCAAGAATACTGTGGGCCTCTGCCTTGCGGTTCGACTCCGCATAGCAACGAGCCAGATACGCGCGTGAAACAGGATCGTGGTGGGACAGCTCGACGCCCTTTTCAAATTCCGCGCAGGCCTCTTTATTGCGATTGGTGTAGAGATAGGCCAAACCCAGGACACGATGCGCCTGGACAAACCCCGGATCGAGTTCGATCGCCTTCATGGATTGTGCTATCGCGCGATCGTATTCGCGGCTCATCAAGTGATGCCAAGCCATGTGCTCGTTGATCACCTCATTCGTCGGATCAAGCGCCAGGGCGATTTCACTCTCACGGTGCGATTCAGCGACCCGGCCAAGGGCCATGAGCTCGTGCGAGTACCAGTGATGAGCATTCACGCAATTGGGATCGAGCTGCAGCGCCCGCTTGAACTCCTGCTCGGCGCCGCCCCAGTCCCAATCCAGCAACTTCATGTAAGCAAGCGAAGTATGTGCTTCCGCTGAGGAGCCATCCAGTGCGAGCGACTTCTCGATGGCCATTTTGGCTTTGGGCATCGCCACACCGGGAGCCAGAAAACTGTTGCCGTAAGAACCGGCGAGTATATAAGCGTCTGCCAAGCCGGCGTAAGCCACCGCATAATTAGGGTCGGCCTGAATGGCTTGTTGAAACAAATCGATGCTCTTTTGCGTAGCCTCTGCGCTGCGCTTGTTCAAGTAGAAACGGCCCTGGGTAGAGAGCGCGTAGGCAGAGCCGTCGGGCGTTTTAGGCGTAGCCAGGTTGTGCTGTGGCGCCGCAGCAGGGCGAATCTCCGAAACCTCTCCTGGCGCAATATGCGCATTGTCCGTACGGCGTTCGATCAGGAAGACGGCCAAAATCCCCCCCACCAGGAACAGCGAGGCAAGCAACCAGCCGAAAAACCTGGGACGTTGCCCATGAGTTGCCGTTGGCACCTGCGTTGCCATTGCGAGTGCAACAGGTTGCGGTCCAGATACCGCTGCGGAATGATCGAGAGCTTCTGGCGCCACCGCTCTGGGTTCGGGCATAGAGCCCATCGGCTTCGTCGGGGCAGCATTGGCCGACTTTTCGTCATGGAGGGTAACGGCGCCGTCAAAGCGGTACCCTCGCTTGGGTGCGGTCGCAATCCAAGGGCGCCCATCGTCCATTTCTCCGAGGGTCTTCCGCAAGAGAGAAATGTTGACCGTCAGATTCGTTTCCTCCACAAAGCTATCCGGCCAGATCGTCTTCATCAGCGTTTCGCGGGTTAAAAGCCGGCCATGGTTGGAAACCAGCGCGAGCAGAAGATCGAAGGTCTTGGGTGCAAGAGGGATTGCCTGGCCATCACGGACCAGCAGTTGCTCAGAGGGGTACAGCTCAAATGGACCAAAGCTGTAATGAGTAATGGTCAGCATGAACTGCTCTCGATCGCTCAAACGACACCGCAAAAGCCGATCCACCGGCTCCCTGCGGAATTACCGCCAAGTGCGCCTAACTACCTTTTCACAAGTCGCTTACATGGCCCCAAGAAATCCCCAACATTTTTCCAATGTCAGACGAAACCAGCTTAACGCGCATTGGCGTGCATTGACTACCTTCTTTCCGAAAGCAGTCTCAAAAAACGGTTAAGCGCAAAGCAGAAAACAACTTAGCGAAGAGCCCACCGCTCCAATCGACCGCTCAGCATCACAAAAACCACTCTCACCGAAAAGCCACAAGAGTCTGAGCCTTTCCAAACGACATTTTTGAGCTCACTTCGCTACTTTCGGCCTGCAGCTGAGACGAATTGCAGCGGCAAATTCTGACATTGAGGAACGAATCATGAAAAACCATCGCTCTCACTCTTATGGCCAGATTCCAGGACGCGTTTCGCGTTATGCCTTGGTCTCTGGTATGCACAAAACCGTAACCTGCGCGCTCTTATTGGTTGCCGCCGCAGCCGCCTTTGCGCAGAGTGGCGTCAACGACGCCTTTCTGCCCAGTCCGGTCCGTAGCGTCTCGACCGTACCCTCCAACGGCGACGTCAACCCATACGGCGTCGCTTTTGTTCCAAACAACTTCCAGGCTGGATCGGGTCCGCTGCACCCGGGCGACATCCTGGTCTCAAACTTCAACAACAAACAGAACCTTCAGGGAACCGGGACGACGATCGTGAGAATTCCTTCGAGCGGCCCGGCGACAACATTCTTTCAAGGAACCGCTCCGCTTGGTCTCTCCACCGGCTTGGGCGTATTGCAAGCTGGTTTCGTGGTGGTGGCCAATCTACCCACGTCTGACGGTACAGCGGCTACGGCAACGGCCGGGTCGCTCCTGGTGATTAACAGTAGCGGCCAATTGATCCAAACCTTCACCGGCTCAGATATTCAAGGTCCGTGGGACGCAACCGTCGTCGATGGGGGCAATGTCGCGGTCGTGTTTGTTGCCAATGCTCTTAACGGGACGGTGAGCCGGCTGGATTTCGCCGTCTCTTCCTCTGGTCTCAAGTATCTCAGCTCGGCGACGATTGCCTCGGGTTACAAGCATCAACCCGATCCCGCCGCCCTGTTCGACGCACCCACCGGGTTGGTTTATGACATTCGGCGCGACACCCTTTTCGTCGCGTCCACCGATGACAACGAGGTCTTCGCCGTGCGGAACGCGCTCGAACGCAAGGACAGCGATGGACCCGGAACGGTCATTTATCACGACAACACCCATCTGCACGGAGCCCTGGCCATGGCAGGAGCGCCCAATGATCATTTGCTGGTGACCAACAACGACGTGATCAACAGCGATCCCAATCAGCCCAGCGAAATTGTCGAGTTCACAAAGGATGGACAATTCGTCAAGGAGATTCCTGTTGACCCGAACCAGGGAGGATCGTTCGGCTTGGCCGTAAACAGCGGCCGAGACACGACGATCTTGGGCGCCGTGGATGACAATACTGCAACCATCACCATCTGGACTCTCAATGTCGACCAGGACTAACCGTCCTATCGTAAGCGGAGACCAGGGGGACAGCGGAAGGCTGCTTGTGACAGACATCATGCAAACGGTTCAAACCAGGACCGTTTCAAAGCAAGCAGCCTTCTCTGGCTCTAAAGTTAGGGCATTAAAGGGACGGCCGGGGAGTAATCACCATCCCGTTCCGCCCCGCAAACCGGCTCACAGTTCGCATGCGACCGAAATCAGAAATCTCATCTGCAAGAGATAGCAAGAACAAACATCTTGCTGGAAGGTGGGTGCGAGCGGCATCATGACACTGCCACCCTGACTCAGTGCCGCAAAGACCCGCTTTACCTTGTCTTCATCAGGATCGTCCACAGAGATGTTAAATCCGCCGAAGCGCTTGCCTCGTCCGGGAGGATCGTCAGCTGCGGCTTCTTGCCTCAACGAGGCCGCAACGGATCTTTGCCTTCGACGGTACGTCCCAGATCAGAGGATGGTACGCAGCGCGACCTTCACGCTTTCGCGCGCGGCCCGAGCCGCAACGGCGACCGATTCACCCGCGGCCTTCGTGTGGGCGAGTGCCGATCTCCGCCTTGTTCCGGGGTGCTCGAAGGCTACGGTCTCGATCCCGCCGCCGAAGAGTGTGTGCTCCTCTTCCATCCGATCGAGTGCCGCATTCAGCTGGGCGACAACCAACTCGGCCTCATCGGCGACGACAATCAGCTCCAGATTGACCTTTTTATATAGCATCTGATCTCCAGCTTTTAATTGTATGCCTGACCAGTGTGCCCGTGCTGATTCCATACCCGGCCGGCACCCTTGACTTGAACGTGTAGATCAGACCGGCGCCCAGGCGCAGTTGTTCTGCATGAAGGTCGCAGTTACCAGGTCAAGTCCTACCCCCGGCGTGTGCGGGTTGCACGCCAGAGAGCAGCACCGACAAAACAAGAACAACCTTCAGCCGGCGAGGCCGTCGAGCAAAAATCATGAAAAGACCTCCGTCGTAGACGAATCAACTTTTGCAGGCGGACATCGGAGCTCATGTGCGCGCGTTCATAGGGGCGTGAAGTTTTCGGTCTTGAATCGAATGTGAGCAAAGACATTTCAAACGCGATCAGCAGATCCCTTGGCAAAGTTGACAGAGATAAACTTCGGAAGAACCCATGCATGGCCCAGTGACAAGAGAGGTGTCACAACCACAGCAACCTCGGCGGGATCATCGCCAATCCGAGCGAGAACTTCAACATGGGAGATTGCCTGTATTACCCATTGCTACTGACCTGGTGAGGCGTGAGTATCCCAGAATGGTCCTCCTCTTTTTCCTTAACGCTGCAACCGCCGTTCTTTGTGGCCGTCCGTACAAGTGGTCACGGCACCCGTGACAAATCGTTACAATGCGTTACGCAATGAGGCTGCACAAGGCCGCGCGACGAGTTCTCCTGAAGGTGCTCGGAGGAAACACGATGACTAAATTTTGGATAGCGGGGATAGCCGTTTCATGCGCACTGGTCGCTGCGTCGATTATGGCCGTGGACTCCACGGCTAAGTCCCCGCCGCCCTTAACTGAGACTGCTCGGATCGTCCAGGCCGCGAACAGCTTTCTGGCCACCCTGGATGCGAAACAGCGAGAGAGTGTTCTGTATGCCTTCGACAATGAGCAGCAGCGAGCCCGCTGGTCGAACCTTCCCACCGGGTTCATCCCTCGTGGCGGTATCAGCCTCAGGCAGATGACGCCCGCGCAACGCTCGGCTGTGATGAACCTGCTCGCCGTGGCTCTGAGCAAGCGGGGCTATGAGAAGGTCCAGCAGATCATGGAGGGCGATGAGGTCAACAAGAAGACCGACACTGGGCCACCGGGCGCGGGCAATCGCGGCAACCGCCCGCCACGCGGAAACGGTGGGCCGCCCCCCGGTCCTCCTCCCGATGGCGCGCAGCCTCCACGCGGTGGACCTGGCGCTCTCAGCGGCGACATGTTCGGCAGGGATCTCTATTACATCTCGTTCCTTGGCACGCCCTCGGAGCAGGCGCCCTGGATGCTACAGTTCGGCGGCCATCATCTGGCGCTGAACATCACCATCGACGCCGCCCAGGGCATCCTCACACCGACGCTGACGGGTGCGCAACCCGCCCTCTACACCGAAGGCGGTAAAACAGTTCGTCCCCTCGGCCAGGAAAGCGATAAGGCTCTGGCGTTGATCAACTCACTCGACGAGAGTGAGAAGAAGCAGGCGGTGCTGAGCTACGAACTGGCAGACCTGGTGCTTGGCCCCGGACAAGACGGCAAGAAGATTCAGCCCGAGGGCCTGAAGGCGACGTCCATGACCGGTAAGCAGCGCGCTATGCTGCTCGACGTAGTCTCCGAGTGGGCGGGCATCATCAATGACGACGCAGCCGCCGCTAGGATGGCCCAGCTAAAGGCGGACCTCAACCAGATATGGTTCGCCTGGAGTGGCCCAACCACTGGAACCATCGGACAGAACATCCGGGCTTATTACCGGATACAGGGCCCGCACCTGGTAATCGAATATGCTCCCCAAACCCTTGGCGGCGACCCTGCCTTGCATATTCACACCATGTACCGCGATCCAACCAACGATTACGGGAAGGGAATCATCAGGCAATGAAGCTGAATGCGATCACGGCGCCCCTGATGTTTCTGTTCCTCAGCGGAGTCGCTTCCGCGCACCGGCTCGATGAGTACCTGCAAGCCACTCTTATTTCCGTGGAGAGAGACCACGTGGAAGTCTCCATGCGTCTCATCCCGGGCATAGCCGTGTCTTCGGATGTGATCGCGAGTATCGACACCAACGGAGATGGCGTCCTCTCACCTCAGGAACAATGGGATTACGCGCAACGTGTCCTCAGCGAATTGGCACTGAGGATCGACGGCAAGAAGTTAGATCCAAAGCTTAAATCCGCAGACTTCCCACCAATTCAGGAGATGCGGGACGGCGTTGGTGAAATCCATATCGAGTACACAGCAGAGCTGCCAGGCGGTGGATCCAGCCGGAAGCTCATCCTGGAAAACAACAACCAGAGGCAGCGAGCGGTCTACCTCGTGAACGCGTTGGCTCCGAGCGATCCCGGGATCAGCATCGTGGCCCAAAAGCGGAATCAGGTTCAGTCCACCTATGAACTGGACTACGACCAGTCCACCGCCGCTTCGGGCTCATTTTCCGCAAGCTGGTGGACGCCCAATCTGTTTCAACTGGGCATACGCCACATTGCCGAAGGGACAGACCATCTCCTCTTCCTGCTCGTCCTCCTTTTGCCGGCGCCTCTGCTCGTGGCTGGTGGGCGTTGGAAGGGAACTACAGGGGTCGGAACCAGCCTCCTGCGCATCCTCAGGATCGTCACAGCGTTTACGATTGGGCACTCGATCACGCTCGCGCTCGCGGCCTTTGGAGTCGTCCATCTACCAGGCCGTCCGGTTGAGGTGCTGATCGCGGTCTCGATTCTTGTATCCGCGGTTCACGCGCTGCGCCCAATCTTTCCAGGCAGGGAAGCAGGCATCGCCGCCTTCTTCGGACTCATTCACGGACTCGCGTTTGCTTCGACCTTAGGCGCGTTGGGTCTAGGGCGTTGGGAGCGTCTGGGCGGAATTCTGGCATTCAATCTAGGCATCGAGACGATGCAGGTCGCTGTGGTCGCAGCGACGCTGCCGTCTCTCATCCTCCTGAGCCGCACGCGCGCCTACCCGTGGCTGAGAGTCGGTGGCGCACTCTTTGCCGGCGCAGCTTCCATAGGCTGGATCGTGGAGCGCGTGCTCGGCGCACCAAGTTCGGTGGACATGGTGGTGAATGAGCTGGCGCACCGCTCCGCTTCGATTGCTGGAGGACTGTTCCTTCTAAGCGTCGTTTGCTGGGCATTCGAGAGTGCCGGGCACGCTCTGTCGACGAACGGCGCGGAAGGAATGGCGGGATTGAGCCCGAACAAGATCCCGCTGGCAATGGAGATTGCCATGGTGAAGGCCAGGACACGCACATTTTCCGGACGGCCCTCCGGCAGGAAATCGGGAAGTGTAATGGAAAGATCCGCGGTTCTTCCCCGTTACTAAGGGGCCATTCCTTCGATTTCTTCCTCAAGCCGGGCGTGCAGCCGTTCGCTGAAGCCAAGCGGCAGCTCAAACACCCGCTCATCCGCGGTGAGAATCAGGATATTCCGTGTCGAGTCAAGAATAGCCGAGCAGATTTCGCAATGAGCCAGATGCTTTTCCACCTGCTCCAGCACATCCGGGGGAAGGGTCTGATCCAGATAACCCGAGATGTGCGCCCAAACGTGTTTGCACTCAATTACCATGCCCACCTCCTGCGTTTGGGAGCCATTTGCTGTAGCTGTGGCGCCAGCGCTTTTTGCAACATCATGCGCGCCCGGTGCAATCGGACTTTCACCGAGGATATGGTAATCCCGAGCGCAGCCGCAGCTTCATTTACACTCATCTGCTCAATGTCTCTCAGTTGAAACACTTCGCGATAGATCGAGGGCAAAGCAGTGACCGCTTTATACAATAGCTGCCTGATCTCCTTTCGCTCGAGTGCCTCCGAGGGGATCTCCTTCCAGTCCCGCAACAGAGCCGGCGAAGTGCGTCCTTCCTCGTCATTGGGTTCATCCAGCGACTCTATCTTGATCGCATCCCGGCGGCGAATCCGGCTCCGCGCCTCGTTCAGTGTGATGCTGACCAGCCAGGTGCCGAATTTGGCGTCGCCGCGAAAGCTCGCCAGATTTCGATAGGCCTTGAGAAAGGTCTCCTGGGTGGCGTCTTCCGCATCGGCTTCATTGCGCAGGAACGACAGCGCCATGGCATAAACTCTGCGCTCATAGGGACGAATCAACTCATGGAACAAGTGCGCATCGCCGGCAAGGATCGAAGCGATCATGCGTGATTCATCCCGTAACTCAGTGGCCATTCGATCGTTTCTCTATAACGGTTTGGTGTCGGTTCCGAGCACGCGTCCATTGCCCGGCGTTTGCGCAAAAAGAATAAGATGATGCCCCTGCGAAGCCTGAAACGACGAGGGGATCGGGATCTGCGCCGTCCCCTCGCCCGCGGTTTGCAATTTGCCTATGCGAGAAATCGACCGGGCCACGGCGACATGGGCCAGCGTACGCCCGGAATTTTCCCCGTGAAGCACGTTGGACCGGTCCGAATCGTCTGCCAGCACGGCGATCACATCAACCCCGTGTGCCGGCAACTCACCGCTGGCAGAAAAATGCACGTTCCAACCATTTTGGCCGGCTTCTACCGAAAGAATGCGGAGCGCCATCCGGGATGGGTGCTCGTCTTCCGTCATCACCGCCCGCAGCAAGGCGGCACGGTCGCTGCCAACGATCTGCTCTGCCCCATTGATCACCATCTGCGGCGTGTACACACCGTCCAGGCGGAAGCGCTGGCTATAGGCATCCTGCCTGTCCGTATAGGCCGAAGAAGAATAAGGATCAGACCAGCCCAGCTGGTTCCAATAGGTCACATGCTCGCTGATGCCGACGATCAGCTGACCTTCACTGGTTTGGCTTCCGTTCACCTGGCGAAGCAAGGCATCCGCAGGCGGGCAGCTGGAGCATCCTTCTGAGGTGAACAGCTCCACAAGTACTGTTTTCTGCGCCTTCAGGCCAATGGGGGCTGCCATCAGCGCCAGCATTACCACCCCGGCAATTCTGGTGGGTCTCATAATCCCTCCGTGGGCATGAGACGCTCGGGCGGCCAGAGGGTTACATATTCGTGTGGCCGTGCCGCATTTCCTCATTGAAAGTAGGCTTGGTGAGGGCGAAAGCCTGCTGCAGCAGCCCGCGAAACTCGGCTTCCCGCGCCAGCAGAGCAGGCGTGGCCGTGGCAAAGTCCTCCTGCAGCGTCACCAGCCCGGCGCCGGCCAGCACCTCCGCCGCGCGTGACCAGTTCCTCCGCGGTCGTGTTCAGATATTGCGCGTCCCGCGGGTCAGCAATCCAGACGGGCTGCGAATTGCCCAGCACACCCGAGAGCCAGAAGATCTTGGCCTGCAGGAACTGCTGCCGGCTTTGCTCATCGGTGTCGGTGAAGAAGAACTTCTTCTGCCAGCGGCTGTAATAGCGCGTGGTTACCGGAACAGGCTGGCGATTGCCGCTCTTGAGCAGTTCCAGTTGACCCTGATCCAGGGTCTTGCGGATGGCGCTATAAATGAACGTCTCTGCGTAGGGCTGTTCGGGCGCCGGCACAATCTCCGCGAAAGTCACCGTCATGCTCGCCGAAACCTTGGCGTGCAGCAGAGAATCGGTGCCGTCGGCCACGTGGACCACCCCGTGCACAATGTAAGTATCGGCGCCGGAGACAGAGCGATGGAAGGGCCAACGAAAATCGCTGAAAGTGATCGGCATGCCTGCCATGGTCACGTAAGCATCGGGCCGGGGATTACGCAGTCGTTTCGCCTCTTCGCGCAAGTGGGCAGTCATCTCCGGCAGCAATTCAGGACGATGAAAGTCGAAGTCTTCGCTCAATTCCAGCCGCAGGGTGCGCTCAGCGGGAGCATCAGGGGCAAGGCCGATGCGGAAGATGGCAGTAGGGCGGCCATTAAAATCGATGCCTTCTTCGGAGGAGACGACGGATAAGCCTGCGTCTGCGGCGGCGCTGCTGACAGCAGCATTCAGAGTGCTCACGGGATTGGCTGGCATGGTTCTACTTTCCTGCGGTGGTCTAACGCTGATTGTACCGGGAACCTACAAGGCGAGCGCGAAGGCGACCAGGGTCTGCCCGCGCCTGCCGGACGACTGCTCAAACTCCTCCAGCAACTCCTCTTCGAGACCGGGTACGGGCATTTCGCAGGCGGCAATCTGTTCTTCGGTAGCGCCGTGATAACAAAGCTCGCACACGCCCAGCCCCTCCTCCGAGCGCACGGGTGGCCCGAACACGCGGCAGGTCATGGGGCGAGAACGATACAGGTCGCAAAGACCGGTTGCGGGGTCGAGCGCGGCGCATGGCTCATCATTGGCGAACTCGTCGAACCGCTCCGCCTGCGCAGGATCCAACAGGCCAGTGGCAGGGTCGCCGGGGAAATCCTGGCTAAGCCCTTTGACGGATTTCCGCGCCCGCTCAATCACAGCATGAGCGCGTTCGGGATCGCTCACCATAAGCTCACGCAGCCCCTGCTCCAGCCGGGCCGCATCCAGTTGATCAATGGCGAAAACCCCGATGCAGCACTGTGTGCACCCTGGTCTGCAAACCAGCCAATCGCCGCTCCGTCGTGCGGTGTCGGCCAGCGCCGCGTCCAGGATTTGAACGAGTTGTGTGTCCCGAAACGGTAGCATGCTGTCCCCAAAATGAAAGCTTAATACTTTCAGACTGCACATCTTCATTTAATTCACGCGACACCATCGTGAAGGAGTGATTAAATAATGTGAATATTCGCGCAACTTTTCGTGGCATTCGGACGTTAAGACAACAAGTCAAGTTGCGCCCAGAGGAGTTTCGTGAAGAAACCGTGTTTCTCCCCCCGCATACTACATTCCTGGTTTTTTCTGCTCGGCGTGCTCCAAATCGCGGCGCTTCTGGTCGCATTTGAGCGCCCGGCCCAGGCTTATGTAGATCCGGGATCCGGCTTCGTGTTTCTACAGGTTGCCGGTTCTATGTGCGCCGGCGCGATCTATTATTTGCGCCATCGCGTGAAGCGGATGCTTTCTTCGCTGCGCAGATCGCCTGTGAGTGCCCCGACAGAGGTCATAGAGAACCAGCCATGAATCAAGGCACGTCGCAGGATATTGCGACGTTCCGCGATCCCGCTGGATCGCTGCGCATTCATGGCGAGCAAGTCGTGCGAACGGTCCATCCCCGCTACGCCACCGAATCCCTGCGCTTTCTTGAGTCTGATCTAGCCCGCCGTTGGACAACCGAGGGCCACCTGGTCGCTACCGAAGTGGTGTCCTCCGTGCAGGACGAGGCCCTGGTGCTCGAGCATCCTCGTGTCTTCTTCCCCTCTTATCCATGGGAATGGACTCCGGGGCAATGGGTCGCAGCCGCAGAATTGACGCTAGAGTTTTGCCGCCAGCTGCTTCACCAGGGATGGATCCTCAAAGACGCCACCCCTCTGAACATCCTTTTCGATGGCTCGCGCCCCGTCTTCGTCGACCTGCTCTCCGTCGAGCGCCGTGATCCCGGGAATCCGTTGTGGCTGGCCTACGGCCAATTTGCCCGCACCTTCCTTTTGCCTCTGGCGGCGTATAAATACCTGGGATGGCCTCTGGCCGCCACCCTCAATCGCCGCGACGGCTACGAGCCGGCCGATCTCTACCCGTATCTATCAAGTTTCCAGCGCTGGAGCGCTCCGCTGCGTACCCTGGTCACACTCCCTTTCCTGCTCGAGACTCGCAAGCGGGGGTCTGGGCCGCCTCGAAAGCTGAAGCAGGAGCCCGAAATCGCAACCGCGGTACTCGAACGAAATCTCCGGCGCCCGAAAAAGGCGCTGGGTGCATTGGCTGTGAAGGAGCGCGACTCGCGCTGGAGCGAGTACCAGACTGCCGCCGATCATTACAGCGAGCTGGAGCGGCAGCGCAAGCAGGAATTTGTTGACCGGGCCATGCAAATGCTTCGCCCCGGCTCGGTGCTCGATATCGGCGGCAACACCGGGCAATACTCACGCATCGCTGCGAGCGCGGGCGCACGCGTGGTCGCCTGGGATACCGATGTTGCCTCTTCGGATCGCAGTTGGAGGGAGGCGCGGACGGCTGACCAGTCGATACTTCCCCTGGTTGCAGATGTGGCCCGCCCTACCCCGGCAGTCGGCTGGCGCAATGCCGAATCGCTCACTTTGTTGGAACGCGCCCATAAGCGGTTTGACTGCGTCATGATGCTGGGGATTCTCCATCATCTGCTGCTTGCCGATCAGATTCCCATGGCCGACGTGGCGAATTTGCTCGCATCCTTCACTCGCCGCTGGAGCATCGTCGAGTGGGTTCCCAAAACCGACGTGCGTTACATCGATCTCTGCCGCGGGAGAGACGAACTCTATGCGCATTTGAATGAAGATCTGTTTTTAGCGCAGTTCACCCGCCATTTCAGCATCGTTCTGCGTGAGCAATTGACCAATGGCCGCGTACTCTTCCTGTTCGAGAAGAAATGAACATCAGAACCGGGAAACTTATTCTTCAGGGCCTGGGAGCAGCGATCCTGCTCATGATCTCCCATCTCGCGGCCCTGGTCTCGCCCTACCATGCGGTGCTCTATCACAGCATCCTGCCCGTGGCCAGCGTTGTCTGGGGTACCTTGATCGACCTGGCCGTGGCAACCGTACTGGCCGCCCTCCTCTTTGGCTATCTGCAGAAGCGTGAGACCGGTCTACGTACCCTTGTTTGGGTCTTCATCGCAGCCCGGATTGCCCACACAGTCGTCGGCATCGTCACCATGACGTTTGGTTGGAGTATTCCTCACCTTACTCCCACAACGGCCGAAATCGTAACTCTCGTCACCGGGCTGACGTTATGGTTGCTTCGCCCCCCGGCCTATCGCGCGGCTGTTCGCGGACTAATGGCGCTGCTGATTCTCGCAGGATGCAACGCGGTATGGATGGTGCCGCAGCTCGTGTACCTGGGCTTGCAGCGCCAGCCCAGCCACCCGGTCGTGCCCGACGACGCATTCCGTTCTGGCTTCGGACGAAACAGCTCCCAAAACCGACGGACGGATCATCTGGCTTCTTTTCGACGAGCTTTCCTATGACCAGACGTTTGAGCACCGGTTTCCAGGGCTCGCCATGCCCTCTTTCGATGAATTGAGAAGCCAGAGTGTGGTGTTCAGCAATCTAAAGCCTGTCGGTATCAACACAGACCTGGTGATTCCCGGACTTTTTCTGGGTAAGCCGGTGGCAAAGATTCGCAGTGGTCTGAATGGAATGCCGAGCCTCCAGTTGGCAGGGAACCAGCAGTGGCAGCCATTCGATGCCCAGGCAACACTCTTCTCAGAAGCTCAGCGCCAGGGTTGGACCACAGGCGTCGTCGGTTGGTTCAATCCCTACTGCCGAATTCTCGCAGGCACCCTCGACTATTGTTTCTGGAGGATGGCAGACGGTGAATTAGATGGGCCGCTTCCTACTAAATCTTCTCTCCAGAACGCGATGTCGCCCATCCAGAACATGATCGGCTGGGTGGAAGGAAAGCCGTCGTTCCTGCGGCAAGTCCACCAGGCGGACCTGGCGGCGATCATGCCCGCTGCCACAGCACTGATCCGCGATCAAAGCATCCGCTTCGTTTTTATTCACCTGCCGGTTCCGCATCCTCCGGGCATCTACGACCGCCAAACGGGAACCGTCGGCGGCGGTGGGACCTACATCGACAATCTGGCGCTAAGCGATCGGGTCATGGGTGAGTTGATGAGCAGCATCAATGCGACTCCTATGGCCGGGAAGACCACAGTGATTGTTTGTTCGGATCACTCGTGGCGGTTGTCGATTTGGCAGGCAATCGGCCTGTGGTCGAAGGAAGAGGAAATGGCGAGCGGCGGTCGCTTCGATCCGCGTCCGGTCCTGATGATCCGTTTCCCGGGGCAGCAAGCCGGGCACGAGGTGTCGGAGCCCTTCGACGAAATCCGCATCCACGAGATTATTGAGCGCATGCTACGAGGCCAGGATCCCGGATTGGACAAAGCACTGCTGGCAGGAGCAGATTTGCCGGCTGGCACTTCGCCGAAATAAGCTCTAACCTTCAGACTCTGAGTGGGTGGGTAGAAGACGCCGAGGGCGATTTTTTCCGCAGCCCTGTTTAGAGCAAGCTCGGCGTGATCGTTCCGGCACACTCGCCCAAGCCGATGCTAACGAAACCTGGGCGCTCACAGTATCCGCGCAAGATCACCTGGTCGCCATCCTCAAGAAAGCTACGCTGCTCGCCCGCAGGCAATGCAATGGGCCTGCGGCCATTCTGCGTAAGCTCGAGCAGGCATCCACGCGCATCCTCTCCAGGCCCGGAAACAGTGCCGCTGCCCAGCAGATCGCCAGGCTGCAGGTTGCAACCGTTGCTGGCATGGTGGGTCAGTAACTGGGCGGGCGTCCAATAAAGATCGCGCAGGTTGCTGCGGCCTATGCGAACCGCCTCACCCATACCGGCCGAGCGTAAATAAACTTCCAGGATGAGATCAAGGCCACCTTCTCGCGAGTCCTGTTCCGAGGTCAGGTAGTCGAGCGGTGGCGGATCTTCCGGGGGACGGGCAAAAGCCGAGGTCCGAAAGGGAGCCAGCGCTTCCATGGTCACGATCCAGGGGGAGATGGTCGTGGCGAAGCTTTTGGCCAGAAAAGGACCCAGGGGCTGATACTCCCACGCCTGAATATCGCGCGCAGACCAGTCATTGAGCAGGCATACGCCAAACAGGTGTGAAGCCGCGTTCTCGATGGCGATCGTTTCTCCCAGGTCGTTCCCCGGGCCAACAAAAAAACCGGCTTCCAGTTCGTAATCAAGCGCTCGAGTAGATCCATAGCTGGGCGCCTGCCCAGGCGAGGCTACAACCTGGCCGGCGGGGCGCTTCACGGCTGCTCCGCTCACCTGGATCGACGACGCCCGGCCGTGATATCCGATCGGAACATACTTGTAGTTGGGCAAGAGGGGATTGTCCGGCCGGAACAGCCTGCCCACATTCGTAGCGTGATGAATCGAGGCATAAAAATCGGTGTAGTTGCCGATCAGGGCAGGTTTGAGCATGGTGACATCCGCCATCGGCAAGAGGTGCGGCGACAGTGCCTGCTGGTATTGAAGCGCCTGAGGATGATCCGCACGCAGCAGGTCGCTGAGCGCTCCACGCAATGCAGACCAGCGCTCACTGCCGCCCGCCATCAAAGGATTGAGCGTAGTGGCGGCACAGGCCTCTTGCGCCGCCGCCGGCAGCAGGCCCGCGCAACCGCGGAGGTTCAGAATCTGATCTCCTATGGCGACGCCGATCGTAGGCGCATCCGCGCCCGCAAAGACGCCGAAGGGCAAATTCTGGATAGGGAATGCATTGCCTCCGCGATTAGCCGAGGGTACCCAGCTTTGCCGCTGAGGATCATGTGTAGCATTCATAGTTGCATTAACGAATGGGCTTTCCCGTGAAATTCTTCTTCAGCGCCTGCCAGACCTGGAAGTAATCGCGCTGCAGGTACTCCGTTTCCAGCGCGAAGCGCGTGAGGTGAAGCACCAGTTGGGTCTCAAACATAAAAGCAAGCGTGTCCGCAAGATAATGGGGCTTCAGCTCGGCCTTTTCAGACCGCTCGAAGGTCTCCGCATCCGGCCCGTGTGCCTGCATACAGCTATGCAGGCTGGCTGAGCCGGGAACAAAGCCTTCCGCCTTGGCGTCATATTGGCCGAAGATCAAGCCCATGAATTCGTTCATCGCATTGCGGTGGAACCAGGGAGGACGAAAGGTGTGTTCGGCAACCATCCACCGCGGCGGGAAGACGACAAAATCGACGTTTGCTGCACCTGGAACCGCGGTAGGCGCCGTCAACACGGTAAAGATCGAGGGGTCCGGGTGATCGAAGCTAACCGTGTTAATACAGTTGAAACTTGCCATGTCGTACTTGTAAGGCGCGTAGTTGCCATGCCAGCCGACCACATCCAAAGGGGAGTGATCGATGGCCGCCGACCATAGCTTGCCCTGGAACTTGCACAGACTCTGAAATTTGCCGTCCACATCCTCGAAGGCGGCTACGGGCGAAAGAAAATCACGTGGGTTGGCGAGCCCATTGGCGCCGATCGGACCCAGATCGGGCAAACGGAAGGAGAGACCAAAATTTTCGCAGATGTAACCGCGGGCGGAGTCTTCCAGTAGCTCCACTCGCATCTTCAGACCGCGAGGGATCACACAGAGTTCCCCCGGCGCCACCTCAAGAATGCCCAGCTCGGTGAAGAAGCGCAGCTTACCTTGTTGGGGCAGGATCAGCATCTCGCCATCGGCGTTGGAAAAGAACCGTTCGGACATGCTTTGATTAGCAGCATAGATGTGCACCGCGCACCCCGTTTGTCCTGCCGGGCCGCCGTTGCCGGCCATGGTGAGGATGCCATCGAGGAAGTCGCAGGGGGCAGAGGGAATAGGCAGAGGATCCCAACGGAGTTGGTTGGGTGTGGCAGGAAGTTCGTCATAGCGTTCCCCATTCCACTTGCTATCCGTCAGTTCGACAAAGGGCCGATGGGTTACCGAGGGGCGAATGCGATAAAGCCAGGAGCGGCGGTTGACGGCTCGGGGGGCGGTGAAGGGGGTACCGCTGAATTGCTCGGTATAAAGGCCCAGCGCGGATTTCTGAGGTGCGTTTTGCCCCTTGGGCAAAGCACCCGCAATCGCTTCTGTCGCAAACTCGTTGGCAAATCCCGATTGGTATTCCAATTTCGCCATGAATTCCCCCTGTAGCTGTATACCGGAGCAGGCTTACTATTGCCAACTCGGGCGACTGCCCCAACTATTAGGCAACTTTTAATGCGCCAGGGTGCCAACAACGCCGATACTCCGGGCAGATGCGCGACTTCTCTCAGAAGCAATCGCCTTCCAATGTAGTGGCCGCTCTGTCCTGCTTAGCCCGCCACCCGGCGCAAACTTTTTTTTATAGTTGGAACTGGAAAGCCGCCCTGCTCAGTGCGTCGCTGCGCGCCCCGTTGTTTCTATTCGCCACGCTGCGCCACGGCCTCAGAGCAATCTCAACTGCCGTTTTGGTGGAGGCTATCTACAGCGCTTTCATCTCCGGCTGCTTCGGCGCCTTTGTGCAGAAGATGCGCAATACCCGCCCGCTCTGGGCCTCCGCTCTGCTGATTGTGGCGGTTCTTCCCGCCCTTGTGCTCTGGTTTGACTACCTCCTGCATCTATATACCGGGATGCCCAATCTGAAAGGGGGCATGTGGGCTGCGGCTACCCTGTGTGTGCTCTCATCGCTGTTTAACTGGTATCTCATGAAGCACGGGAACCTGTTGGTCGGCAAGTCGGGACGCCCGTTCGCTACTGACCTGAAGCGCATGCCGCGTATGGTGTTCGACTTCGTTGCCTTGATTCCGCGGTATTGCTACCGTCTTCTGCGCGGTTTCAATCTCCACTTGCAGGCTTGAATGGCGATCAAAACACTGCATCTGACCAACGCGTTTCATCCCCACTCTGGTGGTATATCCACCTTCTATCTGGCTATGCTCGACGTAGCAAACCAGCAGCAGCGGGAGATGCGCCTGATTGTTCCCGGCCCTGAGGACCGGGTAGAGCAGGTCGGCGCCCACGGTAGGATTTATTACGTGCGCGCCCACAAAGCGCCACTCAACGATAGCTATCGCTGTATTTATCCCGTTCAGTACCTGCATCCTCACCAGACCCTGCGCAGGATCCTGCACGACGAGCGCCCCGACCTGATCGAAGTCTGCGATAAATACAACCTGCACTATGTGGGCGGGATGATCCGCGAAAAGCTATTGCCAGAGCTGGATTATCGTCCTGTTATGCTCGGGCTTAGCTGCGAGCGCATGGACGAGAACGTTGCTGCCTATGTCGGTAACAGCCTGGTTCATCGCTGGTTCTGCCGCTGGTACATGCACTGGATGTACTTTCCCTTCTTTGATCATCATGCCGCTGTCTCCGAGCATGCGGCGGCGGAATTGTTGACCGCGTCTCAAAGCCACCGAGTGGAACGTGGGATCTGGGTTCGCCCCATGGGAGTGGATGTGGGGCGATTTTCGCCCGGGCGCCGCTCCTCGGCCATGCGTCAACATCTCCTGCAAAAATCAAATGCTTCGGCCGCCGGCACTCTTTTGCTCTATGCCGGGCGGCTGGCGCCGGAGAAGAATCTGCCTCTCCTGATCGAGATGATGCGGGTGCTCGATCGCGACCCTGGGCGCGATTACCGGCTGATTATGGTCGGCGATGGCATAGAACGCGAACGTCTGGAGCACCTGAGCGCGCAACAGGCTCCAGGCAAGGTCTGTTTCCTTGACCACATAACCGACCGCGAGGAACTCGCCGAGGTCTACGCAAGTTGTGATGTCTTCGTTCATCCCAACCCGCGCGAACCGTTCGGCATTGCTCCCCTCGAGGCGATGGCCTCGGGTCTGCCCTTGGTGGGGGCCAACAGCGGCGGACTGACCTCCTTTGCCAGCGACGCCAATGCCTGGCTGGCAGAGCCCGAGGCAGTTGCCTTTGCCGGAGCGGTCCGGCGAGCACTGCGGGATGATACTGCGCGGCTGGCCAGGGTGCAGGCAGGTCTGGCCACCGCCGCTGAGCATAGTTGGGATTCCGCTGCGCTTGCCTACTTTTCCCTTTATGACGCCATCCACGCGGAGTTCTGGGGGGTGCGGAATTCTGAGCCTTGTCCGGCTTACGCCCGGTCTACTCGGGCGACAAGTTTTGCCGATGCCGTGATTAACACTTCCTCGGTGATGGCGCAGACGCTGTTTCATACCGTGGTGCGCTTAAGCAACCAATACGCACGAATCGTTTCGGGAAATCCATCTCCGGGTTACGTTGAAATGGTGCCATCCGTAACTGCGAAAGATGAGAAGCAGCGATCATTTTGCATCCAAGAAGGGCAGACTTAGGGAGAACCACAAATGTACACAACAGGCAGGCGGGATCAACAAATGAGCAACCAGGATTCTTGGCATAGAACAGTTGTGGCCTGCTGGTTGCCGATCATGGCGTTACCACTGCTGACGTGTGCGCCCGCAGCCTGGTCGCAGGCAGTGCCTGCCCTGTCTACGCTGAGTTCAGAGCAAGTGGTACAGCATTTGATGGAGAAGAACGGAGAACGTGCGGCCGCGCTGCAGCATTACGTAGGCAAACGCAGTTATCGCCTGGAGTATCACGGATTCCCGGCCTCTGCTGAGGCAACGATGGAAGTAGAAGTAAACTACGACGCACCTGCTACCAAGCACTTCACCATCGTGAGCGCCACCGGGTCGAAGCTGATCCAGACCCGGGTGTTCCACCGCCTGTTGGAAAGTGAACAGCAGGCCGGGGACGCAAGCAACCGGCAGCACACCGAGCTTGGACCCGAGAATTACACCTTTTCCCTTGCCGGCACCGAGGGCACAAATTATGTGTTGAACGTTGAGCCCAAGGTGGAGAGCAAGTTTCTGTACCGCGGCAAAATCTGGATAGACGGGCACGATTTCGCGGTCACTCGCATCGAGGCCCAGCCGGCCAAGAGTCCATCGTTCTGGACCACCAAGTCGATGATTCATCACACGTACCAGCGAGTGGACAACGGCTTCTACCTGCCCAGGGAGAACAAGACCGTCACCAGTGTCCGGCTCGGCGGAACGGCCACGCTCACCATCGAATACCAGTCTTATCAGGTCACTGCCGCTAAACCTGTTGCCTTGGCGAGGAAGCCGATACCGTCCGCGGCAAATTTCGCCTGGCCCGACGGCGGATCCAACCAGGAAGTCGCAAACTTCATGTCATCGCGAAGGTAATGCACTGGCCGGTCGGGGAAGATTCGGTTTGATCTGGAAGTGCGCGCTGCCCCAGTCGCACAGTGACTCCATCATGGGCACGAGCTTTTCGCCTTCTCCGTTGAGCGAGTAGGTCACCATCGGCGGAATCGTCGGCGCAGCATGCCTCGCGATCACTCCATCCTGTTCCAATTGTCGAAGTTGGTCAGTCAGAACTTTTTCCGTAATGTCGACGAGTTTGTCTCGCAGTTCGGCAAACCGTAAAGGGCCGAACGAAAGATGCCATAGGATCTGCACCTTCCATTTGCCTGACATCACATTAATGGTAGCTTGCACGGGACAACCGTGATGGTCTTTCATTCTCCTCTTCCCCCTAGAGCGGCTTACTTATTTGTGCGTACTTACGCAGCTTACATCGCCGTTGTAATCTACCCCCGAGCTGCTGGAGAGAAACATGATTCTAGTCACCGGGGCCTCGGGCAACGCGGGCGGTGCGGTGGTGAGTGAGTTGCTGAGCAGGGGGATACCTTTTCGCGGTATGTATCGCACCTATGAGGACGCAGACAAAGCACCGCCGGGAGTTGACGCCGTAATCGCGGACTTTGCCTCCAAAGAAAACCTGAAGCCGGCCCTTGCGGGCATCGATTCGGTCTACCTCGTGTGTTCACCGATTCCCAGCCTGGTAGAACTGGAAGGCAACGTGATTGATGCCTGCCGGCAAAGTGCCGTGAAACACCTGGTGCTGCAGTCTGCCCTGGGCGCCGCTGATTATCCAAAGTCGTTTCCTGCCTGGCATCGCAAGGTCGAAGATAAGCTGAGGACTTCGCGGCTGGGCTTCACCATCCTCCAGCCCAACTCATTCATGCAGAATATAGTTTGGTTTTTTGCCCCCAGTATCCGCGAACAGGGGGCATTCTATCTTGCCATGGGGGACGCGCGCACCAGCTTTTTGGACCTTCGGGATATCGCCGCTGTGGTCGCCAGGGTAGCCGCCTCCCCCGGCGAGCATCTGGGAAAGACCTACGAACTGAACGGCCCGGAAGCAATTACCCACGCCGAACTGGCGCAGCGGATGAGTCGCATCTGCGGCCGGCCAGTCAAGTATGTCGATATACCAGAAGCAGCGCAACGCGAAGCCATGCTGGATATGGGTATGCCGGAATGGCGGGTGGACGCTTTACTCGATCTGCAGCGTTACTACACCAATGGTCAGGGTGGCGAAGTGACCGGCGTATTGCCGCAGTTGCTCGGACGGCCGGCGGCGAAGATCGATACCTTCCTGGAAGAAGTCAAAAACACCTTCTGTAGCTCATAAAGAGGACGACGATGCACGACGAACAGGCAGTAAATCCGAAGACAGGCATGAACACCCTCGACCTCAAAACATTTGTACGAAATCACTTCGAGGAGTTCGTAAATCGAAAAAATCTCGACATCGCCGACGTCAACTTCGCGCCGGAGTTTGAGGATCACGGCGCGGACGTGCCGCCCGGGTTGCCGCCCGGTCCGGCTGGCGCTAAGGCATATGTCGGTGGAGCGTACAAGAAATTCCCTGACATTCATGTGGAGATCCTGGATCTGATCGCCGAGGACGATAAAGTTGTGGTGCGCAATCACTGGACGGGCACGGAGGCCGCCACAGGAACGCTGTACGAGTTCTCTGGCATTGTGATCTGGCGAATAGCAGACCACCAACTGGTGGAGCGGTGGGCGTATCTCACCCCGCCGCAGACGATGGGAAAGAAGTAAAAGCATACCTGGTAGTAGAATTTGCCCGAGGAGCATCATGAGCGGGCAGACGATTCGGGTGCTTACAGTGGACGATCATCCCCTTTTGCGGAGCGGAATCACGGGCGCGATTATGGCGCAGCCGGACATGACCGTAGTAGCGGAGGCCACTGATGGAGACGAGGCGGTTGCATTATTTCGCACGCACCGGCCCGACATCACTCTCATGGATCTGCGCATGCCCAAAGCGAATGGCATTGAAGCGATTGCCGCCATTCGCAAGGAGTGGCCCAACGCCCGCATCATCGTGCTGACTACTTACGGCGGTGACATACAGGCGCTGCGGGCATTCAAAGCCGGTGCCTCCGGTTACTTGCTCAAGACCATGCTGCGCACCGAATTGATCGATACCATACGGCTGGTGCACGCCGGCCACCGTCGAATCCCCCAAGAGATCGCGTCGGAAATGGCTGAGCATGTCGCCGATGATGCGCTCACCAGCCGCGAGATCGAAACTCTGCGTGGCGTGGCCAGTGGCAGCTCGAACAAAATCATCGCCGAACAACTGGGCATCTCCGAGCACACCGTCAAGGGACACCTCAAGAGCATTCTCACCAAGCTGGGAGCCAGCGATCGCACCCATGCGGTCATGATCGCGCTCAGGCGCGGGTTCCTCGACATGTAGGAAGCCAGTCCTGGGGAGCGGGTTTTCAAGCCCGCGGAACGCTCCGGCATATAAATTCAGGTGGGTGGCCCAGGTCTCGCTCTTGAGACCTGGGCCACCCACTCAACATTCGTCCGCGCCATTTCATCTTCTTAGGCGGGCCGCAGGCCCCATCGATACTCCGGTATCCCGACCCATCACGGTGTCGCCGGACAATCAGTTGTGTCGTCACCATAGGTGGGAAACGGGTCAGGCTCGGTGCTGGTAGGCATGCCCCGAAGCGTAGCTAGATCAGCCTGAACTCTTGCCCAAAGCTCGGGCTTCTTCTTGGTGGTAATCGGAGCATCTGGATTGGAGTAGTAGGCCAGGATGTCCTCTTTAATCCCCGGTGGCACAGGCCGGGTAGGCTCCAGCGTTAGACGGTGCAGAAGATCGGCGTAGGTCGCATCCGTGAGCGGATAACCGCCCGGTTGGACTACAGTGCCGGTATCCAGGTCGCGATTGGGAAGCGGATGCCGCGGGTCCCTGGATTGACGCGGGATATCTTGCTTGGCGGAAGGATTGGCGGGCAGTGGAGCCGAAGGCGGTGGTTGTGATCGTGTATCAGCAGCAGCAGCGCTTGCGGCAGTAGACCGAGTCGTTGGAGGAGGCGTAAAGCGAGCGACCACCCGCCGTAGCGAAGTATCGGAACTGATCACACTATGGATATACTTCTCCTCTGTATCCTCCGTAGGACCTTTCACCGCGGCGAGTCTGAGTGGTCCGACTTTAGGGACAATCAAAAGAAACCCTGCCAGGATATATGTCCCGATCCCGGCCTTTCGGCGGTAATGGTCCCAGTCGTTCTCCGCTGAAACTCTGGCTACCTCCCTTTGGAATGCGGCCATTTCTTCTGTGCGCGGATCAGCGGGTTCATGATTGCGATGGAGGAGAGTGACCGCGTAGGCGATGCGAGGAATAAAGGCGCGGGTTGCGAACCGGTATCCACCCACATTCAAACGCCGGCCGCGCGTGCCGTTAAAGTCTTCCTGCAAACCATAGGTCTGATAAAAGGCCAAAGCCACCTGGCGGACCGGAACTTCCAAACCCACATGACGGAGATAGTGCACTGGGGCCATGCGATGGTGGGCAATCTCATTGATGTCGAAGGCAAATTCGGTGCGGACATGCTGCGACTCGCCCTCGGCATAGTTGACGACAGGACCGTACTTCTCGGCCAGTTTTGGAAACTCGACGGGCACAGCGAGGTTGATCGCTTGTGCGTGCCCTACTGTATCTCCGATGTAGTGGGCCAACGCCCCCACCGCGAACGCGAGTTCGTCGGCATTGCCTGCATTGCGGAAAAGGTTGATTACGAAATCGCCCGTGCGGACATAGTGGGTAAGGTCGGAAAACGACTTGTCCCCTAAGGGATAGTAGCCAATGTCCTGAATGACGCATCCGCCGTACGCGTAGGCTCGTGCATGCTCCAGTTGTTCCGGAGTGAGCGTTGGATAGCGGCTGAGAAGCAGCGGAACGATAGAGTTCTTCCAGGAAAGATCGATCAGTTGCTCGTGGGTAAAAAGAGAATAGGCGCCAGCGATCCGGGAAAGTGGGAAAAGCACGAACAGCGTTAGAACAGCAAGCCGGCGGAATCGGCGAGACAAGGTCACCTATGGATAGTAGCGGAAAGAGGAGAAGCGGTTGCCCTCCCCAGGGACAGCCTCGCTCAAAAAGTAAACTTCAGTGCTCCCTGCAGGATGCGCGGAGGCGCGGCACTGATGACATTTCCGAAGGTCGAACTCCCAATATCACCGTCCACCGACGTTGGTCCGCTGAATTGCGTGTGGTTGAAAACATTGAATGATTCCACCCGGAAGAGCAGGGACTTCGATTCTGTGAGCGGCAGGTTTTTTTGTACAGCCATATCAAAGTTGTCCGTGCCCGGGCCGTAGAAAAATCGCCGTTTTGCATTGCCTGGCGTACCCGCCGCGTTGATGGTGAAGGCCGCAGTGTCAAAGTAATTGTTGTTATTCTTGCGCGGGTTATGGTTCAGGTGAAGCGGGCCGCCGCTGTAATCGGGTTCGTCGATGCTCGAGTTATTGATCCCGTTGGGATTGGTCCCAATGAGCGAGTTGTCTCCATTGTTGATCATGGTGATAGGGAAACCACTGGCGAAATGACTGATGCCCGAGAGCGACCATCCCTTGGTCCCGCGATTGGGACGAAGGAACTGATCGAACGGGAGCTGGTATTCGTAACTGACGACAACGTTGTGCTTCACATCGAAAGAGGAGATGCCATAGCTGAGCGCGGGATTGAAAGGGTTGACCTCCTCCCCGATGTTCGAAGACTGGTCCATCGACTTGCCGTACGTGTAGGAGGCAGAGAACTCGAGCCGGCCGCTGGTATGGCGGGCGCTCAGCTCGAGAGCATTGTAATTGGCCGAACCAATCGTAGATTGGAGTGCATTGCTGCCAAAGTTAGGCCCCAGCGGCCCGCGGGTTCCGTTGACTACTACGCCGCCGCTGATCGGGTAGTAAACACCATTCTCACCCCCAGGACCGCAGGTGGGTGTTCCCGGCTGCACCTGGCTGGGCTGGCTGAGGCTCAGGCATAGCGCCGGATTACCCGGATTGGGCTCGATCAGAACGCGCTGGTGATGGCTCGAAGTGCCTACATAACTGGCGCTAAAGACCGTGTTGGGACCTGCCTGCCGCTCGATCGAAATCATCCATTCCTCGGTGTAGGGCGTGGTGCTATGGATGTCGTATCCGGGGATGCCTTCGATGGGTTCGTAGGTGGCCCAATCGATATTAGGGTCGGGGTTGCGGCGGGAAGAGTTCAGCGGAGCAAAGGTATAGGGAAACGGCTGGCCATTGTTCTGCCCGGTAGACGCGGTAACGAAAGGCGTTGCAAAGAGCGGGGGCAGCGGGCTGGTATAAGTCGTGCCATACGGAGCGTTCGCTGCCAGCACCGCGATCGAGAGCGCATCGATTGCGGTGTAGAAGTTGCCGATGCTAGCCCGAACGCTGGTGGTTCCCGGAGCGCCGCTCAGTTTTCCCAGGAAGCTGCCCCGCTCCGGCTGCGGCGACCAGGCCACACCCACGCGCGGCGCAAAGCTCGTGTTGCGCACCGGCGCCAGCGTATTGGCTACACCTTGATTGCCCACACGATCGCCTGGATAAAGAATGCCCGCCGGCGCGCCGGGAAAGACTACCGACTGTGCGCCGGCAACAAAGGTCGAAATCTGGTTGTACCTTTCCGACCAGGGCGCAATACGATCCCATCGCAGACCGTAGTTCAGCGTAAGGTTGGGGAATAGGCGCCAGCTGTCCTGGGCGAAAACGCCGACATACTTGTTCCGCGCATAAAAGGGGTTGAGTTGGCTCTGGTTATATTGGCTGGGTACGCCGATCAGGTAGTCGGCAAAGTCGATACCGGTTTCCTGACCGGAGAAAACGAAACTGCCATTGAACTGCGCAATGGGTGTGGCATTCACTTGATCGGCATGAAACTCTCCGCCGAACTTCACGGTGTGATTGCCTACAACCCTTGAGAACGCGTCAGTGACCTGGTAGACGTTGTTCACTTGAACGAGCTGGTTGGCCGCAGCGCCGGTAGAGTATCCATTGAAGTTGAGGTTCTCCACGCCCTCTCCCTTGGGATCGAGAGCGACGATGCTGGGAGTGCCATCGGCATTCTCGAAGCCCTGCGACGTGAGGCTTACACCCAGGCCCCCAATCGGTTGCCCGAGATTGGTGTAATCGCGCATGAAGCTCAAGTGCAGTTCATTGACAGCCCTGGTATTGAAGGCCTTGGTGTCACCCAGCGAGAAGAGCTGTGCCCTGCCGGTAGTGATGGCATTGAAGCCGGGGACGCTGGCGCCGCTTTGCGCTACCGGGTACGGGTTGTCCAGATCGAAGTCGTCGATAAAGTAATAGCCCGACAGCAGGCCCCAGCGGGTGTTTCCATCCATGCGGACCGCACCCTTGTCATCGCGGACAATCTGGTTGAAGGATGAGGTGGAAAAGCCGTTGACGGTATTCGGAGCTGGAATGTACTGCAGCATGCGCTCCGCCGGAACCGACCAGGCGCTCTGTGGAATCACGCCGGTAGGGAAGACGCCTGAGTAGAGCTCGCCTGCAACCACGGGGTAGCCCAACTTCTGGGTAAGCAGCGTAGCCAGGTAGGGGCCGCTCACGAAACCGCTCAGATCGTTGAAGTGGGTACTCGGGTCGATAAAGTTTCCGCTACGCTGGGCCGCACTGGGAACAGAAATGGTGCCGGTATCGATGCCCTGCGTCTGCCGCGTTCCTTGATAATCCACGAAGAAGAAGATCTTGTCCCGGCGAACGGGTCCGCCTAGGGTGCCCCCGAACTGATTTTGACGGAAGGCGCCCCGGGTAGGAGAAAAATAATTGCGGGCGTCGAGATCAGTATTGCGCAGGAAGTCGAATGCGTTGCCATGCAATGCATTGCTGCCGGATTTGGTGATGACGTTGACCTGGCCGCCGCTGAATTCTCCATACTCAGCATCGAAGTTGCTGGTGATGATGCGAAACTCGGCGATCGCATCGAGGTTGGGAATTACAGCCGTGCCCGCGTTGACATCCTCTTCCACGTCGGCCCCATTCACGCTGAAGTAGTTGGCAAACTCCCGCTGTCCGTTCACCGAGATAGTGCCCGGGTTAAGCGTGCCCGAAGGATTGAGAACAGTCGCGCCCACGTCTTGCACGGTGGTGGAAAGAATCGACGTCTGCGGAGCGACCCCCGGTTGCAGAGAGAGCAAGTCGGTAAAGCTGCGGCCGTTGAGCGGCACCGCAGTCATCTGCCGCCCGGTGATCACCTGGCCGAGCTGGGTGCTGCTGGTCTCGACATGCAAGCTGTTGTCGACCACGCTGACGGTTTGAGCGACACCGCCAACCTGGAGCGATGCATCGAGGGTGAGGGCCGCGTTGGTGTCCAGCACCACGTCGGTGCGTTGATAGCCGGAAAAACCGGAAGCCTGCGCGGTCAGTTCATAATGGCCAACCGGCAGTACGGGAAAGCTGTAATGCCCCTTGCTGTCGCTATGCGTCTGGTAAGAGAGCCCCTTGGTGGTTTCTCGAACAGTTACTTCCGCGTTTGGGACCACTCGCCCTGACGGGTCTTTGACCGTGCCGGCGATGCTACCGCCGACGCTGGCCCAGACATACGTGGCAGATAAGAGGGCAACAGCGCAAACCATTCGCAGAAACTTCGACATACTCTTCTCCTGATCTCCTTGGCCTACTGGATCGTGATCGGAACGTTCACACTGGTCTGCGACAGCGAAGACCCGCTGCCTGACGTCCCTGTGACCACAACGGTGTAAGTGCCCTTGGGCGTGCCGGGATCGATCTTCGCGGTGCTGCCGCACCCGATGACCGTAAACAGGATCGCCAGGAAAGCCAGAGCAATCATTGCCGTGCCGCGCCACCTGCGCTGCGGCAAAGCGAACAGAAAGATACATGCGAAACTAGCGCCGCCGCCGGCGGCGAACCATGTTGGAGAAGCCGTCTGCTTGCTGCTCTGCGGATGCGCAGGTGTCGTGTTGATCGTGAGCGAAACCTGCCCCGTGCCGGTAGTCGACTTTGGATCGATGAAACACGCCGACTCGGTCAGGCTGGATGGCATCGTGCAGGAGAGAGCGATGAGCGAAGTGTAGTTAGTGGCTACGTCCACCTTGACCGGGGCGATGGCAGCCGATCCCAATGGTGCGGTCACTCCCGGAGAAGACAGCGCGAAATTTGAGATCGTTATTGGAAGGCCGGCTGAGACTGATTCCGTGTACGTCGCATCGCCCTGGTAGAACGCCGTCAGGTTGCTCGAGCCTGTGTTTCCATTGATGGTCGTGGTCAACGTCGCTTGCCCGTTTGTGAGCGTCACGGGGTTGCCGACATTCACGCCGTTGAGTTCGAATTGCACCGTGCCCGTAGGGGTGGAGGCTCCGGTGGAAGCGCCGACCACACTCGCGGTCAAAGTGATTTTCCCGTTAGGCGTAACGCTGGAGGCCGAAGCCGTGGCCGTGGTTGCCGAGGCTGACCCGGCGGATGGCAGTACCTGGATCTCGCCCATCATGCCGGCATCTTCGTGTTGCAAAATGTGGCAGTGATAGACAAACATGCCGATAATATTGGGATCGCGGAAGTCCATGCGTACCTTCACGCTTGGATAAGGTCCACTGCCGCTCCAGTACGGCAAATCTACCGTATCGCGGACGGCTGGATCGTTCACTGCCTGGCCGTTCACTTCAAGAACCTGAAAGTGAATCTGATGGATGTGGAAGATGTGATCTTCAAGCGCCGTATTCTCGATCACCCAATCTTCGACCGTGCCAGTATGCACAACGATATTAGGCGCCTGGTTCATTTCGAATAACGCAGGCGTCTGCCCTTGTTCGGTGATGAAGAAGTTGGTTGGACTGTTGGGGTCCACCGGGTTCAGTAGTACTTCTGAGAAATAGAGGTTGCGCTGGGCCACCGGGGTCGCAGCCGCCAGTGCGGCAAAGCGGGTCACCTTGGTTTTCACCGCATGCGATGACAAGCTTTTGGCTGTTGCGGCTTCAATCCCGTTCTGGCTAACAATGTTCGCGATGGTCCGTGTGGGATCGAAATCACCATCCGGGCCGGTATTCCAATACTGTGTGGTCAATTGCGCCTGGTCGCCCACCTTCGGTGTCGTCACCACGAATTCAGCGCGCGCGCCGGGAGGCAGAAGAACGCTGGTCTCGCTGTCGGATGGTTGTCCGCTGCTGCCCGAAGCAATGGGATATCCGTCGATGGCCACCACCTGCATCGCTTGCGGCGTTCCATCGACGACGTACTGCAGGTCCAGGATGGTGTCCGCGGAAGTATTAGCAACGCGCCACAACTCCTGCTGCCCAGGGTTGGTCTGGATGACAGCCGGGGTGTATTTCGGATAGGTCACGGGAATGAAATTGATCGACAGGTCCCAGGCAGGGATATTCGGATCGTTGGCCTCTGACACGGGGAGCACCTGGTCGCGGACGACAAAGGTGCGTTCGGTCAGCCCTGCCAATGCCGGATCGACATTTTGCAGTCCCTCAACGATCAGTGCGCCGGTCGCCCCTCCCTGGACCTGTCCTTCGGAAAACCCGTGGGGGTGCGGGTGATACCAGTAAAGTCCCGGTGGCTCGTTGGTTGGGATCTGCACTTTGTAATCGAAGCTCTGCCCCGGCGCAATCAGCGTGTGGACAACCTCATCCTGCCCGCAAACCGGCGCCGCGTTCATGCCATGGAAGTGGATATTTGTCGCAGTCGCAGACATGTTTCCATTGCAAGCGGTGCTGCTGGAGTCATGCGGTGAGAGGCTCATCTTCATGCCTGCCATGTTGTTCGCAGCCGCGGGAAGGTCATTCTGAAAATGAATGATTAACTGATCGCCCGGGTTTACCCGGAGCGTGGGCGCCTGCAGGCCTGTATCTGTCACGTAGCAATAGCGAACCAGTCCCTGTGAATCGGTAGCCGTGAGGAACTTCATCGTGACTTCGAGCACTCCGTTTTGGCTCTCCAACTCCGGAGGCGCGGTGGTAGCCGAACCGGCAGCAAAGCGCGCGCACACCTGGTCTGCTGTCTCCGCTCGGGCTGGGAGAAGAGTTACGAAAAAGAGGCAAATCCAGAAAGGAATTCGAAACGGCAGTAGATTCACGTCCACAATCACTCCACCGGCCTCAGAGGCGCACGTTAGTATTCTGGCCACCCAAGAATGAGCAGTGGTCATGGTGACAGTTGAATCCTGCGGGCGGGGGACCTATAGTGAAGGAAGCCCGCAGTCTATTCGGCTGTGGTTCCCAGATCCTCGCGGTCTCCGCCAAGAGATTGCCGCGGGGATCTGGTTCTTAGCTCAAAGAATCATCAGGACGCTTTTTGCTGTGCGGCACACTGCCTGCACATCCCTCCCACTTCGAGGCGCATTACCTGTATGGCAAAATCATTTTGTGCCGCGATCTCCCGCTTCAGGCGCTGGAAGGTCGGGCTGTCAAACTCTTCAATTTTCCCGCAATGGAAGCACGCCAGGTGCAGATGGTCCTTTTGTGTTTTGACCTCGTAGTAGTGCTTTTCCCCGTTCAGGTGCATCAGGTCAAGCTCATCGATCAGGCCCAGGCGTTTTAAGAGGTCGAGTGTCCGATAGACGGTCGCGCGATCGATATTCGGGTCCCGCTGGCGAGCCCGCGACAACAACGTAGCGGCATCCAGATGAGCATCTGCCTGTTGAATGGTTTCGATCAACGCGCGCCTCTGCGCGGTCAACCGGACACCCCTTGCTTCTACTTCATTCAACAGCTCGCAGCGCTTCAGCATCGGTTCCTGTTGCGTCTAGTTGCGACTCATTCGCACTACGTACAATATACGACAAATTTGGTCCGATTACAACTATTGAGTCTAAATCTTCGTTCGCCGCCCCGAATCAGACAGCAAGTTGTTGCTCGACGAGTTTGGCCCAGTAAGCCGCTCCAGTTGAAAGGATCGCGTCATTGAAGTCGAAGCTCGGGTGGTGCAACATCGGGTTAGAGCTGCCAGATTGTTTAGCCCCCAGCATGATATACGCGCCCTGTTTCACTCCGAGCATGTAAGCAAAATCTTCCCCACCCATCACCGGCTGCACCATCTCGACAACTGCAGCAGGACCGGCAACGGCCGTGGCTGCATTGCGGGCAAGCGACATGGCCGCCTCGTCATTGATCGTGGTTGGCGCGACCATGTGCATCTCCACCTCCGCAGATGCTCCATAGCTTTCGGCAACGCATTTGGCTATCCGCCGGATACTCTGTTGGATCGTCTCGCCCACCCGTTCATCGAGCCATCGCGCCGTTCCTTTCAACACGGCTTCCGCCGGGATGGCATTGGCGGCCATTCCAGCCTGGAAACTGCCTATGGTAACCACCGCCGCCTGGTAGGGATCGATGGTACGGGAAACGATCGACTGCAGCGCACTCACCAGCGAGCTGCCGGCTACGATTGGATCGATCCCATAATGCGGTTGCGCGCCATGTGCGCCCCGGCCGGTGATCCTGATCTCGAAGAAGTTTGCCGCAGCCATGATGGGACCGTTACGCCAGTGAAATTCTCCCACCGGCATCGAAGGAAAATTGTGCATGCCGAACACCCGCAGCATGGGAAAACGATCGAACAATCCATCGGCGACGACCTGCCTTGCGCCGCCGATTTCTTCGGCGGGTTGAAAGATCAGGTAGACAGTACCTTTGAAATTTCGGCTGGCGGCCAGGTATTTGGCTGCTCCCAGCAGCATTGCGGTGTGCCCGTCATGTCCGCAGGCATGCATGACGCCCGCTTTGGTTGAGGCGTACGGCACCCCGGACTCTTCTAGAATCGGCAAGGCATCGATGTCCGCGCGCAAACCGATTGCCTCATCACCATCGCGGCCATGAATCACACCCACCACGCCGGTACCGGTAAAAGTCTGTATCTCGTCCACGGCGAACGACTGCAGCCGTTCTTGAATGAAGGTGCTGGTACGGCTTTCTGTGAAACCAAGCTCGGGATGGGCATGAAGATCCCGGCGCCAGCTAACCATCTCATCATGCAATTGCTCAATCTCGTCGATTACCGGCATCTTCATTCCTCCTGCATGTCTCTGTCATCTATGTATATCCCAGTGCGTCCGGGTGAGACCGTTAGGGGAGTGAAACTATTGCAGTTTCACCGCATCCAATGCCCGTGTCGCCTACTCAGAAGGAGCACCTATTGCAGATTGGCATTGATAGCTTCGCGGCATCCATTCCGGACCCTGTGACCGGTGTAGCCCTCACTCCCGTGGAGCGGATGCAGCATCTTTTAGAGGAAATTGAGCTAGCGGACCAAGCCGGCTTAGACGTATTTGGTATTGGCGAACATCATCGGCCTGAGTTTCTTGATTCGGCTCCTCCAGTCATCCTCGGCGCAGCCGCTGCACTGACCAAACGAATCCGCCTCACGAGCGCCGTCACGGTATTGAGTGCCGCTGACCCGGTCCGTGTTTTTCAGCAATTCGCAACGCTCGATCTGATCTCGCAAGGCCGCGCTGAGATCGTTGCCGGGCGAGGCTCTTTTATCGAATCTTTTCCTTTGTTCGGTCTCGATCTTGACGACTACGATTCTCTCTTCGCGGAGAACCTCGAGCTACTGCTGAAGATTCGCGAAACAACACAGGTTTACTGGTCGGGCAAGCATCGCGCTCCACTGACCGGACAGAGCATTTATCCGCGCCCCTTACAAGACCCGTTGCCCATCTGGTTAGGAGTCGGTGGCACGCCTGCCTCCTTTGCCCGCGCGGGCGCTCTGGGGCTGCCTTTGATGGTTGCCATCATTGGCGGCGAGCCGCACCGCTTTCGTCCCCACATCGAGCTCTACCGCGAGGCGGGGCGTCGGGCGGGCCATGCTCCGGACCAGTTGCGCGTCGGGCTTCACTGTATCGGCTTTGTGGGTGACACTAACCAGCAGGCTGCGGACGACTTTTTCCCCGGTTATGCGCACACCTTTACTGAGATTGGCAAAGAGCGCGGATGGCCGCCCACCTCCAGGGCGCAATTCGATGCCCTGCGTGGTCCAACCGGAGCCTTGATCATCGGTGACGCAAACACTGTCACGAAGAAGATCCTGTACATCAACGAGGCTCTTGGCGGCATCTCCCGCATTACTTTCCAGATGGGCGTATCCACCCTGCCGCACACGAAAATGATGCATGCGATCGAAATTCTCGGCGCAAGCGTCGCCCCCATGGTGCGTGAGGAGCTTTCAGTGAGCGCTCGATGAGCGAGCTACGCCGCTGTGCCTGGGCAGAAAGCGACTCTCTCCTGCGCGCCTATCACGATGAGGAGTGGGGAGTTCCCGAGCGCGAAAGCCGAGCCTTATGGGAATTGCTAATGCTGGAAGGATTCCAGGCCGGTCTCGCCTGGATCACCGTGTTGCGCAAGCGCGATGCGTTCCGAAAAGCGTTTCGCGGCTTCGATCCGAAGCTAGTCGCAAAATTCGGCGAGAAAGACATCACCCGGCTCCTTGCCGATCCTGGCATTATCCGCTCTCGTGCCAAGATCGAGGCGACCATTGAAGGCGCCCGCATTTACGAGCAGATAAAGCGTGATGGCGAAAACTTCTCTGACTTTGCCTGGAAGCTGGCAGGGGGAAAGCCAATCAAGAACAAGACCGGCAAGGTCCCCGCAAAGACTGCGCTTTCTGAGGAGATATCGGCAGCGCTCAAGAAGCGCGGCTTCAAGTTCGTTGGCCCGGTGATCGTTTACGCCTGGATGCAGGCGTCAGGGATGGTGAACGATCACGATCTGCGCTGCTTCCGGCGTAACGGCTAGGGGCGGTTGTATTCGCCGCTCTTGCCTCCCGATTTGCGCACGAGGACAATTTCGCGAATCGCAATGGACTTGTCCATCGCTTTACACATGTCGTAGATGGTGAGCGCTGCCACGGCAGCTGCCGTCAGTGCCTCCATTTCAACCCCAGTGCCCGCGACCGTCGCGGCCGTGCTGTGAATCTCAACACCACCGGCAACCACGACCGCCGACACATCAATAAAACTCAAGGGCAGCGGATGGCACATAGGAATCAGGTCAGCCGTGCGTTTCGCCGCTTGAATGCCCGCAAAACGTGCCACCTGCAGGGGATCACCCTTGGGGTTTTGCGGTAGAGCGGCCAACACCGCATCAGATAACACAACAAACGCCGAAGCTTCAGCCTCTCGCCGGGTGGCGGTCTTGGCGCTTACGTCGACCATGTGCGCGCTGCCTTCGTGGTCGTAATGGGAGAGTTTTTCCATGGTCACGCTAGGCTAGCAGGATCGTAACCGTCTCACCAGCAGCCAGCAGCGGTCGGTCGGCCGGAACCACAAGAAAGCAATTGGACCGGCTGGTGTTGGCAAGATCGCCCGAGCCCTGCCAGTTGACCGGCTCCACGCTCAAATCGAAGCCAAGCCTGGCCGGCAGAAACCGGGTCAACCCGGTTTTGACGTGAACGTCGCTGGCCAAAGCGCCCTGCGCGAAACGCGGTGGGCGCCGCGCATCGCCGCAGAGCGCGGCCAGCAGCGGCTCGACAAACAGCGAGAACGTAACCATTGTAGATACAGGATTGCCGGGCAGCCCAAAGAAATAAATTTCTTCAAGCTTTCCAAACACGACTGGCTTACCGGGCTGGATCAGCGCTCCGGTAAAAAAGAATTCTGCTCCCAGCGAAAGCAGAACCTCCTCAACCAGATCGTATTTTCCCATTGAAACGCCGCCGGAAAGCAGCAGCAGATCGCTCTCAAGCGCAGTGCGGATGATGCTTTCAAGATGCGTTCGCTCATCGCGCGCAATCGGGAGCCTCACTGGCTCAGCTCCAGCCGCCATCACCTGTGCCGCCAGCGAGTAGCTATTGGAATTTCGAATCTGCTGCGGCAGCGGTTTCTGGTCCACCTCGACCAGTTCGTCTCCAGTGGCAACGATCGCGACCCGCGGCCGGGCAAACACGCTGAGGCGTGCGGCGCCACAGGCTGCCGCCGCCGCGATCTGGGCAGGGAGGAGGCGCGTGCCAACGGGCACGATCACGGCTCCTGCGCGCGCCTCGGCTCCCATGGGGACAATGTTTTCGCCGGGCGCGATGCTGCGCCCCGGAGCGAGCCGTAGCCCGTCGGCCTCGCGCTCGACGTGCTCCAGCATCACCACACAATCGGCGCCCGCTGGGACCGGCGCCCCAGTCATGATTTCAACCGCTGTGCCGGCGGTTACCTCGATCGTCGCGGCATCGCCCGCGCGAAGGGAACCAATGACCTCGACAGAAGCACCACCTTCCAGGTCGGCCGCGCGGCAGGCAAACCCGTCCCGGGTCGAGCGGGCAAATGGAGGCTGGTCACGATCAGCTTCAACCGCCTCGGCCAGCACCATGCCATGGGTAGAAAGCAGTTCCACGCGCTGCGGAGGACGCGAAGGCGACACGCGATCGGCATGCACGCGCACGATCCGGCTCGCTTCTGCATAACTAACTACCCGGGATGGAGCCGGACTTGGAGTCGGACTAGGCAAACTTCCTCCGCACAAACAAAGGGACGCCGGTAAGCCGGCGTCCCTTTGCACTCACTTCCAATCGCCGGTTAGTTCTTCTTCCCGGAGTTGTACTTGGTGTTGATCTTCTCCCCAATCTCCGCCAGCACCGATTTCGCTTCTGGCGCCATCGGTCCATCAGGCGCCAGTTCGAGGTACTTGTTGTACGCTTCCGCCGTGCCTGGCGGAGCGACGATCTTCTGCGTCTTGGGGTCGACCGTGGCTTTCTGGATCAGCGCCTGTCCCTTCAGGTAGTAGGGAATCGGCTTCTTCGGGTCCGCCGCGATTGCCTTGTCCGCAGCCGCGATGGTGGCGTCGGTTTGCCCGGTGCGGCTGAGAACAATGGTTTCGTTGGTGTAATACATGGCCGCATTGGAAGGCTGCAATTTAGCGGCAGCGTCATAGGAGGCAGTGGCGTCGGGGATCTTGTTGGAGTTCGCGTAAACCTCGCCCAAAGCATTGTTATCGGCGGCTTCGATTTCCGGGTTCGGCTTCTTCGAGTTGGTATCCAGATCCAGTGCTTTTTTCAGCGAAACCGTCGCGTCGTCCCACTTCTTGAGTCCGGTCTGCGCGATGCCCAACTCCAGCCATAGCACAGCAGCGTCCGGTTTTAACACTGTTGCCTGTTGCATCAGCGAGGCAGCTTCGTCATACTTCTTGGCCTGGTTATCTGCCCGCGCCTGCTTCAGCAGCTCGTTCAGCTTCCCGACATTCTGGTTTTCCTTGTTGATTTCTGCGTTCTTCGCCTTGGCTTCCTCGAGCGCCTTCTTCTGTTCCGGAGGCAGCTTGTTCACATATTCTGCGCGACTCAAATCGAAGTCCTGAAGCGTGTCGGTTCCGGTCGAAAACTTCACAGGACTCTCAGAGCGGTCGACCAACTTTCCAGGGGTAGGATAGAGCAAGACGTAATACTCGTCGGGCTTGATGCCCTCTCCCTTGTAGTCGCCGTTTGCGTCGGTGGTGAAGGTGAAGAGCGCGGTCTTACCATCCTTGCTGAGTACCACCTGGGCGTTAGCGATCGGCGCGTTGGCCGGGTCCTGCACGTGACCGTGGATCTTGGCAGTCGTGTCCTGTGCACCCGCCAGGGTCGGCACCAGGGCCAGAATGACGAGTGCGAGCCAGATATTAAGTTTCGAACGCATAATCGATCTCCTCGAAAGCGGGCGGCGATAGTTCGCCCGTATAGCACGACCAAGTTAAATGGAAGGCCTGAACAATTCAAGGCCGCGGCAAGACAAACCCTAGCCAGCTTGGATGTGTTTTAAGCGCGAACCGTCGAAAAAACCTGCCACCAGGCGTCAAAAAGCGCCAAAGCACGTTGGCACTGCAGCCGATGCCGTTCTTTCTTGTCCCGGATCTGCTTGCGCTCCGCCTCTTCCAGCGGCTGCAAGAGGTCAAAGGTAATGTTAGCCGGCTGAAACGTTTTTCCCTCGGCGTGAGTAATGTAGTGCACCAGCGAACCCAGCGCTGTGGGGCGTGGCGCAGCCACCGCCGGTTCTCCCTGGGCCTGCTGGGCGGCGTACAACCCCGCGAGCATCCCGGTGGCAATGGATTCGGTATAACCCTCCACCCCTGACAGTTGTCCGGCGATCAGAATGCGAGGATGGTCCCGCAGGCTAAGAGTCTCTGAAAGTACCCGTGGGGCGTTCACGTAGGTGTTGCGGTGGATCTGGCCGAAACGGAGGAATTTGGCTCGCTCCAGCCCGGGGATGAGCCGCAGGACGCGCGCTTGTTCACCATATTTCAGGTGGTTTTGCAGGCCGACCAGGTTGTAGGAGTCGGCGCGAAGGTTTTCGCAGCGCAGCTGCACCACGGCCCAGGGGACCTTGCCGGTCCGCGGGTCGCGCAGCCCGACCGGCTTCATGGGGCCAAAGCGCAGCGTCTCGCGGCCGCGCCGGGCCAATTCCTCGATTGGCAGGCAGCCCTCGAAGTATTCCAGCTTCTCCCATTCCTTGTTCTCGACCGCTTCGGCGGAAACAAGAGCCTCGTAGAAGCGCTCGTATTCCTCCTTCGACATGGGGCAGTTTATGTAGTCGGCGGTGCCCTTATCGTAGCGGGCCGCAAAGTAGACGCGCTCCATGTCAATCGAGTCGGCTTCTACGATCGGGCTGATGGAGTCGTAAAAAGCAAGCTGGCCGCTCCCCGTCAGCCGAGCAATTTCCGCGCAGAGAGGGGCCGAGGTCAGTGGACCAGTGGCGACGATGGTGATCTGGTCCGCGTCGAGCGCGGTCACTTCTTCCCGATGGACGGTAATGCGGCTTTCCTGCTCGATGGCGTTTGCCACCTGGCGGGAGAATTCCACCCGGTCGACTGCCAGGGCGTGCCCCGCCGGCACCGCGCTCGCATCCGCACAGGCCAGCAGGGGGGAACCGGCTCGCCGCATTTCCTGCTTCAGGAGCCAGGGCGCGGTGTTCTCACTTTCCGACTTGAGCGAATTGGAGCAGACCAACTCGGCAAAATCGGCCGTTTGATGTGCTGGAGTGGAGCGCAGCGTGCCATCTACCATGGCGCGCATTTCATAGAGATCGACTTCGCACCCGAGGCGGGCTGCTGTCAGGGCAGCTTCGGGGCCGGCCAAGCCGCCGCCGATCACGCGTATCCGACTCAAGAGATAGGCTCCTGCGCGAGGCTTGCCAGGGCCCCTATCGCCTGATCATTCACCCGCATAATGCGCCACTCGTCGAGAAACTCTGCGCCCAGTTCCTGGTAGAAGTCGATGGCCGGCTGGTTCCACTCGAGGACATCCCATTGCAGCCGCACGCAGCCTTGCTCCGCAGCCCGGGCTGCCACCCTGGCCAGCAGCGCTTTGCCGAGCCCCCGCCCGCGGAACTCGGGCCGCACAAACAAATCCTCCAGGTGAATGCCGGACCGGCCACGCCAGGTGGAGTAGTTGTAGAAGTACAGAGCAAACCCGGCTGCTTCGCCCTCATCCGTCTCAGCGATCAGGCATTCGAAGCAGGGGCGTTCGCCGAAGCCGTCCCGGAGCAAGTCGGCTTCCGTCGTCTTCACTGCGTCGGGCTCCCGCTCGTAAGCAGCAAGGCCGCGGATCAGGTCCAGAATCAGAGGGACATCAGCAGGAGTAGCAAGCCGGATCGAGTGCATCGTTAATCCGTAGTTTACCGCGCCAGGTTCTACAATTTTCGGATGTCGATTCCGTCTCGTTCTGACCGGACGGGAACCTTCTTTGTGAGCAGCGCGACCTTTAATCGCCGCAGGCTCTTTCAGGTTGCGGCCAATTCTGAGCTGTTTCTTGAAACCCTGCAACAGTACCGTCGTGAGGGACACTACAAACTGCACGCCTTTGTCGTCATGCCGGACCACATTCATCTCCTGTTGACTCCTCAGGGCATCACGATAGAGCGTGCGGTGGGGTTGATCAAAGGAGGCTTTTCCCATCGTATGGGGTCGAAGTTCCCCGTCTGGCAGCGCGGATTCACGGACCACCGCATTCGCGACAGAAATGAGTTTGAGATGAGGCGCAACTACATTCATCAGAATCCAGTGCGAGCAGGAATCGTGGAACTCTGCGAAGCGTATCCCTATTCGTCTGCATATCGCATCGGGATCAAACCGACAACGGAAAAGCCCCTCGACTAACAAACCAGGGCTATGGCTCCCGGCATGAGGCTAAAAAGCGTACCTCAGGGGCTAAAGCCCTCATCTACGACTTGCTTTTTGCGGCACGGCTGAACCCGTGCCCTTCCGTTCGAGGCTCGTTTTGTCTTTAGCAACATTAACGCCCCTACCGGTTGACCGCAGTCAACCATGGAGTCCTGCCCTTCCGCTTGCTTTGTCTTTAGCCACATTCAACGCCCTAGTCGGTCGATCGCAGTCAACCATGGAGTTCTGCCCTTCCGCTTGCTTTGTCTTTAGCCACATTCAACGCCCTAGTCGGTCGACCGCAGTCAACCAGGGAGTCCTGCCCTTCCGTTCGAGGCTCGCTTTGTCTTTAGCAACATTAACGCCCCTACCGGTTGACCGCAGTCAACCAGGGGGTCCTGCCCTTCCGTTCGAGGCTCGCTTTGTCTTTAGCCACATTCAACGCGCCTGCCTGTCGACCGCAGTCAACCAGGGAGTCCTGCCCTTCCGTTCGAGGCTCGCTTTGTCTTTAACCACATTCAACCCCCTGTCGGTCGACCGCAGTCAATCAGGAAGTCCTTCCGTTCGAATCTTGCTCGGCTTTAGCAACGTACGAAGTCTCTATCCTTGGACCGCAGTCCCCCAGAGAGCACGGTCCTTCCGTTCGAATCTTGCTCCGAAGTCTCTATCCTCGGACCGCAGTCACCCGGAGAGCCGCTCCTCCTGGAAGGGCACGGGTTCAGCCGTGCCGTAAAAGAAAGCCACAGATGAGGGCTTTAGCCCCTGAGGTACGCTTTGAAAGATTCGATCTCAACCGGACTTGCCTCATCACGCACCGCTGTCCTGATAGCGTGCCTGGTGTCGTCGCGCCTTCATCCGGTTGCCGCAGGTTTTCATATCGCACCATCGCCGGGTGTGGTTCTTGCTGGTATCCAGAAAAAGCCAGCGGCACGTAGGGTCGCCACAATCCTTAACTCGTTCCGCATCGCTCGAAACCAGCAGATCCGATGCTGCCTGGGCCAGCTTCCAAAGAGGAATCTCAGCATGTTGCTCCACCCCCGACCAGGTCCAGACCAGCTGCCCATCGGCTGTCAACAACCGGCGGTGCAGGGCAGCTGCGCGGAAGTGCTTCTCCAGTGTTTCCACCTGCGAGGCCTGAATCTTGCGACCGTCAATGCGGTCATAGAGAAAAGACGCCAGCGCCTCGCGCAGCTCGAGCGTGGACAAGAGCACCCGTTGCGCATCCTTCTCCCCCACCGTCCGCCCTAGTCTTCGAGCCTGTTCCGGGGTCAGCAGCCGCAATTGCGTAACCAGGCGGAGAAGATCTCCATAAGCTGGCAGCAATTCTGTTGTCTCTGTGGAAAATCGCAGGTCAAGAGTATTGACGAGCTCCAGCGCCGGATGTCCGGCTAACAATTTAAACGCTTTGGCAGCAGCGCTCACATCCTAATTATAACTCTCAAAAATAGCTTCAGGGGTTACCCGGTACCGGGTTACAATATAACCAGTCATGGCAACCACAACGGTTATTTCGGAGACGCAAAAAAGCAGGTTCGATCTCCGTGTATTCCTCGCGTTTGCGGCCATTTACGTTCTATGGGGATCGACCTACCTGGCGATTCGGATTGCGGTGCAACTGGTCCCTCCCTTGTTCGCTGCGGGTGTGCGCTTCTTTTTCGCCGGCACCCTGCTCTACGCGGTCATGCGTTTCTGTGGGCGCCCACGTCCCACGGGAAAAGAGTGGACTAGCCTCTTGGCGCTCGGCTCCTTGATGTTCGTGGTGACGTATGGGGCAGTGTTCTGGGCGGAAAAGTACGTGCCATCAGGCCTGACGTCCGTGCTCGAGGCCACGCTGCCGCTCATTACCATTGCCCTCGAGGTCTTTGTCTTTCGCCAACAGCGCTTCCGCTGGAGCCTTCTGATCCCCATCGCGGTTGGGTTCGCCGGTGTGCTCTTGCTGCTGTTGCACAACCCGCAACACATCCCCATTCTGCCTTGTGCCGCCATACTGGTTGGAGGCACCGCCTGGTCGCTCGGCGCGGTGCTCACGCGTTCCTTGCCACTGCCAAAATCAAAGGGAATCACGGCAGGGGCGGAAATGATGATAGGCGGCGCAATTCTGCTCATCCTCTCCGCTTTGGCTGGAGAGATGCACCCCCTTCCGCATGTCTCCGCAAAAGCTGCAGGCGCGCTGCTTTACCTGGTGATTGCCGGCTCGCTTTTAGGCTTCAGCGCATTCGTCTGGCTGCTGGGCCGCATGCCTGCCACGCGCGTGGCCAGCCATGCGTACATTAATCCCGTGGTTGCCGTAGCTCTGGGCTTTTTCTTCGCCGGAGAGGTCATCACCACGCGCATGCTGCTCGGCACCGCGCTCATTGTTTCCAGCGTAGCGCTCATCCTTATAAAAGACAAAGCCGACGCTAGTTGAGAAAAATCTCGTCGATGTAGCACCAACGCCAGTCTTCCCCGGGTTCGACCGAACGCATGATCGGATGCCCATCTGCGTGGAAGTGCGCCGTGGCGTGCCGGTTTTTGGATGAATCGCAGCAGCCCACCTTGCCGCACTCCAGGCACATACGCAGATGAACCCAGCTGTCGCCCGTCTTGAGGCATTCCTCACAGCCCTTGGTGTGCGGTTTTACATGTTTGACATGATCCTTCACGTGGGTGCACTTTGCTGCGCTCATAGGTCCTCTCTCAATTGCCTGTGGTCACGACCGGTAGCTCGACGAAACTTGCCTGGCCCGGTGCGTGATAGATATGCTGCGCGGCTCTTTGATAGTCCGCTGGCTTAGCCCAGAAAATATCCGGGACAAACGTCTGCGGGTTTCGGTCGTATAGCGGAAACCAACTGGACTGTACCTGCACCATGATTCGATGCCCGGGAAGGAACACGTGATTCGCGGTGGGCAGCGCAAAATGATAGGTCAGCGGCTGATTGGCCGCGATGGGTTTAGCTTTCTCAAGACTCTCGCGATAGCGTCCGCGGAAGATGTCCGCGGAAATCATGAGTTGATATCCACCCAGACCTGGCTGGCTGGCGACTTCGTCAGGGTAAACATCGATGAGCTTCACCACCCAATCGGAATCCGTGCCGCTGGTAGAAGCAACCAGGTTGGCGATCGGTTGGCCGCTGATCTTTAGCGGCGCGTTCAATCGGTCGGTAACGAAAACCGCGACATCCGGACGCCCAGATTGCTCCCGTTGGTCGTCGACCAGCCATTGCGACCAGGTCATGCCGGCTGCGTACCCCATAGGCTGGACAGGCCGTGCGCGGTAGGGTACGGGTTTACCCGGATCAGAAATGTATTCGTCGAAAGCAATGCCGCCTGGCTGAGGCGCATCAAAGCTGAGCTTTCCTTGAGCGGCCAGGTAGAGCGGTTTCGCTTCATTCTCGCCCGGCCACGATTTTAGCTGCCGCCACACATTGGTTCCGGTCTCGAACACAGTGACAGGAGCAATTTCTTCTTTAGCAGTTTCATCCTTCAGATAGCGATCCAGAAAAGGGCGGAGAATCTGCCGCCGAAAATAGAGACCGGTATCGCTGCCGAAATTCAAAGCGCCCAAGGTGCTGCCGTCTTCTATTTCCTGGCCGTGATGCCAGGGACCGATCACCAGAAAAACTTTGTCATTATCTTTGTCTTTGGGTTTGATGGCCTTATACACGGCCATGGCCCCGTAGATGTCTTCCTGATCCCACAAGCTGTCTACCAGCATGGTGGGCACTTTGAGGGGCTGGGCGGCCAGCAATTTGTCCATTGCCTGCTCGCTCCAAAACGAATCGTAGCTGGGATGCGCCAGAACCTTACGCCAGAACCCGGCTTGTTCCAACCCGTGACGCCGACCCAGTTCACCCGCGTTTCCTGCTTGCATGTAAACGTCGTAATCATCCAGGTAGGCGGTCCACCACTGGGCTTTGCCGTCGCGCGTTACCTCCTGGTTAAAGATATAGGGCATGTTGACTTCGCGGAACGCGCCATTGTGAAACCAGTCATCGCCCATCCAGCCGTCGACCATCGGGTTCATCGGCACGGCCACCTTGAGGGCCGGATGAGGATTGACGAGCGCCGCCAGGGCCAGAAACCCGTCATAAGAAATTCCCAGAATGCCAACCTTGCCGTTGCTCTCGGGAATATTTTTCACCAGCCAGTCGATGGTGTCGTACGTGTCGGTGGAATGATCGACCGGCGTAGGATTCAGAGGGCCGTGAAACGGGCGGTTCATTACGTAATCGCCCTCCGAGCCATATTTGCCGCGCACGTCCTGAATCACCCGAATGTAGCCGCCCTCAACAATGGTTTCGAGCGCGTTGTCATAGCCCTGAAGGGTGGGTCCCAGGTGGGCGCTGGATTCATGGGTGGTAAGAGCGTCTGCATCGTAGGGAGTGCGGGTGAGCAGGATCGGCGCACCTGAAGCCCCCTTTGGAACCAGGATGACTGTATGCAGCCTGACCCCGTCGCGCATTGGGATCATGACGACGCGCCGTAGGTAGTCAAAATCTGCGCTGGGCGTGTCTACCTTGGCTGGAGTTTCGCTGGGGAGGTCGGGGTACTTCGCAGGCGGGGTTTGGCTCCAGGCTACTCCGCCAAACAAAAGGGCGCAGCAGAGCGCACACGCAATTTTTTGCATATGCAACCGAACTATAGGACCGATGCGCCGGTACTGTCGAGAGAAACCGCCCTGACCAGCAAAATGGGCGCGGGAATAATGAGTGGGTGTTCCGGCCGGTCTAGTAGCGGCGGAGCAGCCGCGAGCCTAGTTCGCGTTTGGCCCGTTGCAGCTTGTCTTCAAACGCAATACCGACGGCGAAAGGCCCGACAATCAAGCCCATAATACAGAACCAAGAACCGATGGAGTTCCACATGACAGTGCTCCTTACCGAATCCATCGACGATCTCAAGAAAAATAGGAGGAGGGAATAGCAAGAAAGGTGCACTACTTTTCTCTGGCGCGCACCTTGAACCAGATTGGGGAACCCCGGAAACCGAAAGCCGCGCGAATCTGATTTTCCAGGAATCGCTGGAAGGCAAAGTGCAACTTGACCTGCCGATTGGTGAACAGGATGAACGTGGGAGGCGCTACCGCCGCCTGGGTCATATAAAAGATCCGCATCTTGTTGGCGGCCGGTACCGTAGCTCGTTGGAAATCGATTTTCTCCAGAAACCGGTTCATCTGCCCGGTGGAAACGCGCTTACGCCGTTCCGCGGCCACTTCCTTTACCAGCTTGAGCACGGTATGAATGTTCTTTCCCTCAGCCGCGGAGATGAACACCACCGGCGCATAGGCAAGATATTTCAGCACTTTGCGTATCTGCTCTTCAAAGATCACCTTGTCCGCGGGCGGCTTTCCATCCGTTCGTCCGGTAGTCACCAGGTCCCACTTGTTAACGACCAGGATTACCGACCGGCCACTCTCGTGCGCGTACCCGCCAATGGTGGCGTCGTTAGAAGTGACCCCCTCGGTGGCATCGATCACCAGCAACGCGACATCGGCTGCTTCCAGGTGTCGCCGTGCCATAACCACCGATAGCTTCTCGGCCATCATTTTGGTTTTGCCTTTACGGCGGATCCCGGCAGTATCGACGAATCGCAGCAAGCCGCCGTCGTATTCCATCACCTCATCCACCGCGTCGCGCGTGGTTCCCGGGATGGGCGAAACGATGGCGCGCGAAGATCCGGTGAGCACGTTCAGCAGCGTGCTCTTGCCCACGTTCGGGCGACCAATGATCGCAATTGAGGTTTCGTGCTGTTGGAACTCGCCATGAGTTCGATGGCGCGACTCGCCTTGGTCCGCGGCTTCGGCTTCGTTTTCGACCGGCTCGGCTGCAGGCACAAAGGTGAGTGTGGCGAATACATGGTCGAGCAGATCGCCGATGCCGACTCCGTGTTCCGCGGAAATGGGAAGGATTTCACGGATGCCCAGGCGGCGATACTCCGCCGTCTGTTCTTCCATGCGTTCGGTGTCGATCTTGTTGACTGCCAGCAGCAGGGGCTTGCCGCCGCGCAAGAGCATCCTGGCAAGATCATAGTCGGGTGCGGCCAGAGGAGTGCGCCCATCGACCACCATCACGATGGAATCGGCTTCCTCGAGCGCAACTTTTGCCTGACGAAAGATCTCCGACGGAATCAACTCCGGGTCATCGGGAAGGATTCCACCGGTATCAATCACCCGCGCATGTTGGCCCGACCACTCAATCTCGCCATAAATCCGGTCGCGCGTGATGCCCGGCTCATCGCCCACAATCGAGCGGCGGGAACTGGTCAGCCGGTTGAAGAGGGTGGACTTGCCCACATTGGGGCGACCGACGATCGCCACCACCGGCCACGAAGATGTATCGACAGCAGGTTCGCGCTTGATAGGGGGCAGTCCTGGCGCCAGCGGATCCGGGAAGTCAGCATCGGGCAATTCAACATCGATTGGGGTCATCGGACCCTGCCTTTGCACTGGCCGTTTGCGCACCTTGCCCAGCTGCGCGGCGCTTGCCTGGGCGGCAGCTTTGGCAGCCGCGCCTCGCTTGACCTCGGCGCGCGAGTGCTCCCCACGCGTGGCAGGGGTAGGCCGGCGTGCCGCCTTCGCCACCGCCTCGCGTTTTCCCCTCAGGGAGTGCGGCTTGGGCTTTCTCGCTTTGGTTCCTTTAACCGGTTTCATGTTCGCTTTCAGTCTTTCATACAACCCCAAGCGACCGTATAGACTTAAAGATTCCACGGCCTTCAACTTGTCTACCGCCACCATCTCCGCCCAGCCGCTACCCACGCTGCATGACTTTTTCTCCCCCGGAGGAATGCTGTCGCGCTCCACGCTGCCTTACGAATTCCGGCGGGGGCAGCTGGATATGGCCCGCGCGGTCGAGCGCAGCCTGAACGAAGGCAAGCACTTGATCGTCGAAGCCGGCACCGGCACGGGCAAGACTCTTGCCTACCTGTTACCAGCCCTCCGCACCGGGCAGCGGGTCATTATCTCCACTGGAACCAAGAACCTGCAGGAACAGCTGTTCTTCCGCGACGTGCCATTTCTCGAGTCCTTGCTGGGCCCGCTGCGCGTTTGCTACATGAAGGGCCGGGCGAACTACCTATGCCGAAACAAGCTCTATGCCCTGCGCGATCAGCCGATTCTGAACGGCCTGGAAGAGATTGACCAGTTCCAACAAATCGCGGCCTGGGAAAAAACCACCACCACTGGAGACCGGGTAGAGATTGACGCGCTGCCGGAGGCGAGCCAGGTGTGGTCCAAACTGGACGCACGCAGCGAGGCCTGCCTGGGCCAGAGCTGTCCCGATTATGAACGCTGCTTCATCACGGAGATGCGCAGGAAAGCGCTCGAAAGCGATGTGATCATCGTCAACCACCACCTGTTTTTCGCGGATCTGGGCATCAAACAGCAGGCGAAAGCAGCTCCGGATGCAGGGGTGCTGCCCGAGGCGGAAGCGGTCATCTTTGACGAGGCTCATGAACTGGAAGACATAGCGTCCAGCTACTTTGGCGTCAGCCTGAGCAATGTGCGCCTGGAAGAGCTGGTGCGGGATGTAGAAACAGTGCTACGTGCCAAACAGGCACACTCCACCGCTCTTAAGGGATGCGGAGACATGCTGCGAGAGCGCGGGCGGATGTTTTTCGGCGCGCTGCCACGCAATGGCGCTGTACAGGCCGATGGCCGCATGCCCTTCGAGCAGCGCGAGCAATTCCTCGAAGAACACGGCGACCTTTACCTGGCGGTGATGAACGCGCTGCACCGGTTGGAAGGTGAGTTGGAGAGGCTGCGAGGTGTCGAAGAATCCATGGGCCTCAAGAAAAGGGTGGCGGACATCCGCGAGCATCTCCGCTTTTTAATGGAGGCGGAAAGCGGCAACACCGTCTTCTGGATCGAGCGCAGAGCGCGCAATACCTACCTGCAAGGGACGCCCATTGATGTTTCCGAACTGCTTTCCAATCTCCTGTTCGAGCAGTACCCCAGCGTGATCCTCACCTCCGCAACTTTGACTGTCCAGGGCGGTTTTGCTCACTTGCGCAAGCGCCTTGGGCTGCGCGACGCGCGAGAGTTGGTGGTGCCGTCGCATTTTCATTATGAAGAGCAGGCGCTGCTTTATCTGCCGCCGAGCATGCCCGATCCCCGTGAGCCCACCTTTGCCGCGCAGGCGGCGCGCAACATCCGTCGCGTCCTGGACATCACCCGCGGGCGGGCCTTTTGTCTCTTTACCAGCTATCAGCAGATGCGTGATCTTTATGAACGCCTGTTGCCGGAGCTGGATTATCCCTGCCTATTGCAGGGCACTGCTCCCCGCAAGGCGCTGCTGGAGGAATTTCGCAACACTCCCAATGCCGTGCTCTTCGGGACCTCCTCCTTTTGGCAGGGAGTGGATGTGCAGGGTGAAGCGTTAAGCTGCGTGATCGTAGACCGCTTGCCTTTCTCTGTGCCCACGGACCCGGTGGTTTCGGCGCGCATGCGGGCGGTAGCGGCGAGCGGCGCCAATCCATTTTTTGATTACCAGGTGCCCTCGGCGGTGATCACCTTAAAACAGGGCTTCGGCCGGCTGATCCGCTCGCTCGAAGATCGCGGCGTCCTGGTCTTGCTGGATCCGCGCATCGAGCGCCAGCGCTACGGAAAAGTCTTCCTGGAGAGCCTGCCCCCTTACCGCCTGACGCGAGACATCTCAGAAGTCGAAAACTTCTTCGCGCAAGATTAAGGATCCTCTTGGAATCTTTCTCCGCACCAATCGCCGGGTGCCCCACATCTCGCTCGTTTTTCGCGAGATGTGGGATACCACAGGCCTACCCCTCAAGCCCGTCGCGGGGCTACGGATCCAGCAAGTGGCCAGGTCTCGTAAGGAACAAATCCGTTTTGTTGTGGTAGGTCCGAGGCGAGAGCGGTGGAATCCCACATCTCGCGAAAAACGAGCGAGATGTGGGGCACCCGGCGATTGGTGCGGGGATAGAGTCCAAAGCGCGTGTACCCGCAAGTTGCTTCCTCAAGAGCGAGACCTGGGCCACCCAATCAACGTCTCACCTCTATCATTAGTTTCCAGGAGGCATCATGTCCCGAAACCTCTACCTCCTGGCCGCCTCTCTGCTCCTGTTTTCGCTCGTCTCCTGCGCCATGAGCCTGGTGCCCAACGCCCTCCAGCCTGGATTGCCGGCCAACGGTTCCTGGTGGAAGATGGCCGGCCTTGTTCTCCTCCTCCTCTCACTCTTCTCCGCTCTGGCGGGCATTCTGACGGCCATGTTCGAACAAGTGGAGCGCCGGAGCCAGGAGCGCATGAAGCGGGAGTTGCAGGAAGGCCTGGCCAACCTGAGCCGCAACCGGCGCAAGTGAACCAGCTACAATCAACCAGGTATGTATGAAGTCACGGTCGAATCCGGTTTCTCCTCGGGACACTACCTGCGCAACTACCACGGCAAGTGCGAAAACCCTCACGGCCACAATTACAAAGTCCGTATAACCCTGCGGGGCAGGGAATTGGACCCGGCCGGTCTGCTGCTGGATTTCAAGATGCTCAAGCAAGTGATGCGTCCGGTCATCGATCGCATCGACCACCAGATGCTCAATGACCTCGAACCGTTCACCGAGCTGAACCCGTCAGCAGAAAACCTGGCCCGCTATTTCTACGATGAAACCAACCGCCAACTCAGCGAAATGACCGGAGGCCGGGTCGCGGTCAAGGACTGCACCATCTGGGAGACGGACGCAACCACGGCAACTTACTACGAGTGATCCTAATTCGCGGCTTTGCCCAGGTATTTATCGAAGGGAATCTCGAAATAAAAGAGTTCCTTGCCGTCGGCGTTCCGCAGCATACGCAGGTTGAGCTTGCCCCCGGCCAGCGGGTTGGCAATCCCGTCCACGTCGTAAAACAGAAAGCCGGCGCGGGTGGTGTGGGCCTCGACCGCCACCGCCGCGTACTCCAGCGATTTGAAGTCCTCTTCCACATCCTTATTCTTGGTAGAGGACTTGTTACCGATACGCGGCAGCGGCCCAGGCAGCTTATAGCCGCCGTCCGGCCGCTTGATGCCCCCGATGCGGCGCTCTACATCTTCCGGTTCTGCTGCCGGGATCTTGTCCCCCGCCGCAGTGATGAAGTTGATGCGCGCATCGATCAGCGAGATAGGCTTATCCCCGTTATTGGTAACAATGATGCGGATAGGCATAAAACCGTATTGCAGATATTTGAAACGAAAGATGGAAGCTTTTTCCGGAGTATTGTAAGGGTCGGCGGCAATCGCCACCTGCTCGGCAGGATGCAGGTCAAACGCCGGATAGCTGGTGGCTACCCCGGCGGGAGGAGCTGCATGATCAGCGGCACCGGCTCGGAGGAGCGACAGCGGACTCGAGAGCAGAGCAGCGAAGACCCAAACAACAACAACCGATTGACGAAGCATTCCCGCAATCGATTATGAGCTTTCGTTGTGTGGCGAGTAAAGAGGGCTAGCCGTCCATGCCGCTCATCATCTACACCTTCGCGCTATTCATGGTGCTGGCTTTCGGTCTGCCTTATTGGCTGCTGATGATGGCCACCAACGGGAAGTACCGTGAAGGCCTCAGCGAGCGCCTGGGCTGGGTACCCGATCGGCTGCGCGAAGGCGACCCGAGAAAGACAATCTGGGTGCATGCGGTCTCGGTAGGAGAGGTCCTGGCTGCCAGCCGCCTGGTAAACGAATTAAGCGCCTGCGCGCCGCACTATCGCGTTTTGCTTTCGACCACCACCCAAACCGGTCAGAGGCTGGCCAGGGAGCGCACCGGATCCAACCACACTTTTTATTTCCCCCTGGATTTTCCCTGGATCGTGCGCCGCTACCTGCGCGTCCTGGATCCCGTGTTGCTGGTGCTGGTCGAGACGGAATTTTGGCCGAACCTGCTAACCGCCTGCCGCCGATCGTCCATTCCTGTTGCGGTGGTCAATGGACGGATATCCGATCGCTCCCTCCCGCGTTACCTGCGCCTGCGGGCCATTTGGAAAAAGATCCTGTCCGGAGTCTCGATCGTGATGGCGCAGAGCGAGGAAGACGCGAAACGCCTGAAGGCAATCGGAGCACCCTCTGGCCGGGTCTCCTTCGCCGGCAATCTCAAGTTCGACGTGCGTAGCGCTGAGCCGGCTGCCATCACCACCATGCTGCGCGAGAAGTTAGCCCCAGGAACCCACGTCCTGGTGTGCGGCAGCACACTCGATGGCGAAGAAGAAATTCTGCTCGATGGCTTCCAGCAATTGCTGAAGACCTTCCCTGATTGCGTCATGATTCTCGCCCCACGCCATCCGGAGCGCTTTGCGCGCGTGGCCGGGCTGTTGAAGAACCGCAAGGAGCGCTTTGTCCGCCGCTCCAACTGGATGAAGCGTCCGGCGAAGATCAAGCCCGGCACGGTGATCTTGCTCGACTCTATCGGCGAATTGGCGTCCGTCTATGCGCTGGCCTCCGTGGCCTTTGTGGGTGGCAGCCTGGTCCCAGGCGGGGGCCACAACCCGCTCGAGCCGGCGCAATTCGCTGTGCCCGTGGTGATGGGCACGCATTACGCAAATTTCCGCGCCATTATCGATACCCTGCTGCAGGCCGAAGCGCTGAAATTGGCCAGCAAAGAAACCCTGGTGCCCATGCTCGAAAATCTGCTCACCGATGTGGACGCAGCCAACGCGCTGGGGGTGCGCGCCCTCGAGGTTTTCCACCATCAATCGGGCGCCACCGGCCGGGCGGTCACGGCTTTGCTGGGCTTGCTGCCCGCCTCATGACCCCTTTGCTCGCGCCACTGGAGTTGCTTTACGGGTCGCTGCTTCGAGCGCGCAATGCGCGCTTTGACCGCAGGCCTGCACAGCGCTTGGCATGGCCTGTGATCAGCATCGGCAACCTCTCGGTTGGAGGCTCCGGCAAAACGCCCCTGGTGATTTGCCTGGCGAAACTTCTCCGGCGCGAAGGCTTGCATCCCGATGTGTTGTCCCGCGGCTACGCCCGATCATCCAGCACTGTAGAGCGCGCGGACAGCGCTGGCAGCGCGGTTCGCTTTGGGGATGAACCCCTGCTGATCGCTCAAGCAACCGGCATCCCGGTCTATGTCGGGGCCAACCGCTATGAGGCTGGCCAACTGGCGGAACGCGAACTCCCCCGCTCAGGAATCCATTTGCTGGACGACGGCTTTCAGCATCGTCAACTGGCACGCAACCTGGACATCGTCCTGGTGCATGGTACGGATCTGCATCAACGGCTGCTACCGGCAGGCAGATTACGCGAGCCGCTTTCTTCTCTGCGCCGTGCCGATGTCGTTGTGCTTCGCAACGAGGATGCGGCACTCGAGTCGACTCTCCGTGCCTACGTAAACAGCGAATGCCGCTTCTGGCTTGTGCGCCGCACGCTAGCGCTCAAGAGTCCTGTAGAGCGCGCAGTAGCCTTCTGCGCTATTGCCCGGCCGCGTGAATTTTTCGACGGGTTGATTGCCGCCGGGGTTGGGATAATAGAGCGGATTAGTTTCCGCGATCATCATCGCTATAACGCGGCGGATATCGAACGGCTGGTAAAGCTTGGCCGCGGTGCCGGCTGTGATGCGTTTGTGATCACCGCCAAGGATGAAGTGAAGCTGGACCCCGCCATGCGCGCACGGCTCAACGCAGTTGCTCCGCTCTCGACTGCAACGCTGACCGTCGAGCTCGAAGACGAGCCAACCGCTCTCGACCTTATGAGAAAATCACTTATTGTCACAGCACGCTGAGCAAACCCGCGTCCTGATCGTGCGGCTGGGCGCGATGGGCGATATTCTGCATGCCCTGCCGGCGGTTGCCGCGCTCCGCCAAGCCCATCCAAATTGGTATTTCGGTTGGGCGGTGGAACCACGATGGCGCCCATTGCTGTGTGTCGACTGCATTCACCTGGTAAACGCTAAAGCCTGGGCCCGCTCTCCTTTTAACCCAGGCACCCTGCGCGAGATCGGCGCATTGCGCCGGGAACTGCGAGAGGAGCGCTACGACCTGTGCATCGATCTGCAGGGCGCAGTTCGTTCGGCTGTTATCGGACGGCTTTCCGGCGCGGCGCGCATGATTGGTGAAGACCACCCCCGCGAATGGGCCGCCCGCTGGCTCTTCGGCGAGCGAGTCCGCACCCACGGCGTGCACGTCATTGAGCAGGCAGTAGAGGTCTGCGCAGCAGCTTCGGGTCTTCCGCTTTCCCCCCTCCTTCCTTCCTTGCCGATAAACAGCGAAGCGGAAAAGTGGGCAGACGCTGTGCTCGAAGGTACTCAGCCGAAGCCGGTAGTTCTGCTCAGCCCCGGCGCGGGATGGGGCGCAAAGCGCTGGCCTGCAGAGCGCTATGGAGCGGTCGCAAGGGATTTAGAGCAATGTGGCTGCAAGGTTCTGGTCAATGCCGGACCTGATGAGCGGGCAATCGCTGCTGAGGTAGTGCGGGCTAGCGGCGGTACTGCCGAGGCGCCGGAGTTTACTCTAGATCGGCTGATCGCGTTAACCCGCCGCATCCACCTGCTCATTGCCGGGGACACGGGCCCCCTGCATCTGGCCTGCGCGCTGGGCAAACCGGTGGTAGGAATTTACGGGCCCACCGACCCCAGTCGCAACGGACCATTTGGCGTTCCCTTTAGAGTGTTGCGCCACCCCGAGAGTAAGCGCGACCACTCCCGGCACGCCGAACCGGAAGCGGGGTTGTTGACCATCACCCCGCAGCAGGTCGTTGCCGCAGCCAAGGAATTGCTGCAGCCATGCTGAATAACTGGAGCCGAATCGCGCGCCGCATCCGAGTCCCTTGTGGCTTTCTCTTCGCCGCCTTTTATCTATGGAGAGCCCGCCCCACCTATGTGTCGCTGGCCTGGAGTCTGCTTCTGGTGGTCCCTGGACTGCTGTTACGTGCCTACGCTTCGGGCTACGTGAAGAAGAATGCTGAGCTCACCGTGACCGGTCCGTATTCCTACACGCGCAATCCCTTGTACCTTGGCTCCATGCTGATGGCCTTCGGCTTTGCCGCCGCCTCGCGTAGCCTTGAGATCACGGTTCTCCTGACACTGCTCTTCATCCTCATTTACGCCCCCACCATCTACAGCGAAGAACAGTTTCTCCGTTCCACCTTTCCCGCCTTTGATAGCTATGCAAAACGCGTACCCCGTTTGCTGCCGCGGTTCACTTCGGCACGAATGGAGGGGGACGGTAGCTTCTCCGCCACTCTTTATCGTCAGCACCGCGAGTACAATTCAATTTTGGGTGTCTGCGCCGTTTACGCTGTGCTGCTGGCTACTCTGTGGCTCCGCCATTGATTCGTTGGAGTGAGTTTGACGGTGATAAGGTATCCAGGACTTCTCGTGTGCTGTTTGGCGCTCACTGGTATTGCCCAGGCGCCTCCGCCTACTCTCCTACCCCCAGCGTCGAACTTTTCCTTCCCCGCAAAACAGACACTGACCTATGCGGTGGACTGGCGTGTGTTTCCTGCGGGTACGGCCACCTTCCATCTGGAACAGGTAGCGAACATGGAGCACGTCATTGCCACCGGCGAATCCATTGGCGCCGTCAACTTGCTCTTTCGGGTGAATGATCGATTCGAGTCTTACTTCAATCGCGCCACTGGTTGCTCCTCGAGTTTCGCCAAGCAGCTCCAGGAGGGTAGGCGGCAGCTGACCAGCACGCTGCGCTTTCTTGATGGCAAGCAGGTGTTGGAAGAAAAAAATCTGGTGACAGGAACCAGCAAGCACCAGGAAGCCCCGATTCCGCCTTGCGTGACCGACCTGATGTCCGCGATCTTTTACGGTGGCTCGCAACCGCTACAGCCGGGAACCAGCTTTCACATGCCGGTGGCGGATGCGATGCGGGTCGTGGATGTGACGATGAAGGTCGAAGCACGTGAGCAGGTAGTGACCCTTGCCGGAACCTTTCAGACCATCCGTGTACAGCCGCTAGCCGACGCGGGAGTAGTGAAGAACCGCGGCAACATCTGGATCTGGTACACCGATGACGACCGCCACATGCCAGTGCAGATGCGGGCCCGCCTCTTCTGGGGAACCATCACCATGCACCTGGTAAGCACAGCCGCCAAATAAAGGCGTCCCGGGCTGGGACAGAACCGCAGGTCCCTCCACTACGCTTCGCTCCGGTCGGGATGACAATTCTGTCGCCGGGGTAAAGTATTTCTCGCTAAAGCTTTTGCGGGCACAACAGAGTTGTCATCCCGACCGGAGCGAAGCGTAGTGGAGGGACCTGCGTTCTGTCCCAGGGGGGGCGGCCCGGCCAAACGGCTCCGGTCACCGGAATCACCCCGCTACTGGATGCGGTATCGCTCGCGCATCAACCTTTGCAACCTGGGCTTGTAGATGATGTTGTAAGCCAGTTCCTTATCGGGAAACATAGCCAGCGCAGCCTTTTTGCTATCAGCAACCAGTTCTGCAGCCTGGTCCACGGTGAGGCTCCCGTCCTGGCTAATCACCGACATCACCATGTCCATCATCATCTGCAGGCGGCGGATCTTGCGCTGTTCCTCCATTTTCTCCTGGGCTGACTGGACGGAAGGTGGCGAGTTGAGCGGGTGGCAGGAAGATTCGTTGTTGCGATCGGACTCGCTTGACCCCATTTTGGATGACCCTTCCTCCTGATTTTAACGAATCGTATAACGGACCCGACCAGCAGGGAAACACAAAAAGGGTGTAGGTTACCTTCCCGCCAGCGGCTGGGCGCTTACCGAAGTTCCGTCGAGATAAAAGGACGTAGCCCCCAGGGCATCGGTGCGAAAGGTTCGGATGCCCCGGTTCTGCAGTCGTTCCAGGACGTCTATTTTGGGATGACCATACGGATTGTGGTGAGCGACGGAAATGACGGCATAGGTGGGAGCCACCGCGGCCAGGAACCGGGGTGTGGTCGAGGTCTTGCTCCCGTGGTGGCCAACCTTCAGCAAGTCGGAGCGAAGCTCCTCGGAAAGCATCTGCCCCTCGCTGGGCGCCTCGGCATCGCCTTCCAGCAGCACCGAAGTTCGTCCGTACGCCACATGAAGGACCAGCGAATCGTCATTGCTGGCGCCCGAGCCTGGAACATAATCAACCGCGGGAGCCAGGACTTCGACCTGGGTTCCGCCGAAGCCAAAAGCGCTGCCCGCGGCCATCGATTCGAGGGGAATATCAAGCCCGCGCGCCTCGGCCAGCAGCGCGTCGTAAGCCGGGGTGTCCGGATTGGTGCCCACCCAAAAGACCCGTGGACGAAAATTTCGCAGCACAGAAGCCATTCCGCCCATGTGATCGCTGTGTGCGTGCGTAAGAGCAACGGCGTCGAGTCGCCGGATATTGCGGGACCACAGCACCGGCGAGACCACGTCTTCACCAATCTCGAAATTGCCGCTCGGTGTCTGGGCGCTTCCACCGGTCGGACCCCCGGCGTCGATAAGCAGGGTCTTTCCCTGGGGCGAAACCAGTAGCAGCGAATCTCCCTGGCCAACGTCGAGAGCAGTCACTTCGAGCACCCCGGGGCGATAGATCAAAGCCCGGGGATAAAAAACACAAGCCGCTGAGCAGGCAAGCGCAGCGATGGGTAGCCACACGGGAAACCGGCTGTTGCGTGCCGCCCAAACCGCGACGCCGATCAGCAGAATACCCGCCACAGTGGCCAGATTGCCCGGGTTTGGGATCCGGATGTCGCCTGCGCCCATACCGCTGAACAGTCGCACGATGCCGCTAATGGAGTGCAGCAGCGCCGCCGTGACCACACCGGGCAGGATGGCCACCGAGGGCCACACCAGCAAGCAGGCGAAGGTAATTAGGGCGGAAGGGAGCGCCAGGCCGATCAGCGGCACCACCAGTAGATTTACCGGCAAGCCCAGTGCGGTGATCCGATGGAAATAAATCGCCATGGGAAGTGACATGGCTAGCTCGATGAGCGCCGAGACCAGCAGCAGCTCAAAACTACGCAATACCACGCGTACCAGGGCTGGGGGCAGCCTACGCGCCAGCCATGGGCCCAGAAACGGCTGCAAATGGAAAGCGATCAGCCGCAGGGTAACCCGAAACTGGGCCAGCCGAGGCGGCAAGTCTGGATCAATCACCACCAGTCCCAGATTCCGCGCGGCCTGCAGGTAGGGACCAAAAGTATGCTCCGCCACCGGAACCGCGACCCCCGCGACGATCAGCACCGACAAGAGGGTCATCTGAAAGCTGGCTCCTGCGAGCGAGCGAGGGTCCAGTGCCAGCAGGCAAAGCGCGGCAAACCCGATGGCGTTTAGGCTGTTCTGCTGCCGGAAGAGAAGGCGTGCCAGCAGGTACAGCGTCACCATCCAAAAGGAGCGCTGCACCGGCTCGCCAAAACCGGCCAGCAGAGCATAGGCGAACGAACAGACAATGGTCACGGTAGTCGCCCATACGCGGGGAAGTCGCAGCAGCCCGGCCAAGAGGAAGATGCATCCGGCAAAAATCGCCAGGTGCATCCCCGACACCACCAGCAGATGAAAGGAGCCGGTGCGTTCAAAGCCTACCCGGGCCTGGTGATCCAGGTATGTCCGGTCGCCCAGAATCATGGCGCTGAGCATGCCTGCGTCGGCGTAGTTGAGCAGCAGCCATCGTGGCCACCGTGAAGTGCCGGACTTGCCGGCAAAGTCGATCAGCCGCTGGCTGCCCGCCTGTTGTACCGAATGGAGCCAGCAGAGAAAGCTGCCGCCTTTTTGCCCCGGCGTGACAGTAATATTAGACGCCTTCAGCGAGCCAACCACTCCGATCCCCTGCTGCCGCAGCCACGCAGTGGCATCCCATACCCCGGGGTCGAGATAGCGTTCTGGAGGACGCATGGCAACCAGGGCATGGATCTCATCGCCGCAGTGAACGGCAGGAAGCGCCTGTTCTGCCGGGCCGTACATCGTGGCTCGCAGGCCGCCGGCCACTGGGACGCGGTCCGCGGAAGCAACGCGCAGATCCAGGCTCTCGCTTTCTTCCTGCCTCGAGCCCTTGCCGAAGGGAAGACTGGACTGCGTGAGACGGATAGGCGTGGTGCGCGTCACCTGGCCGTCCACCACGGTCGAACCGCCGGAGTCAGCGATCAGTCGCAGTTGCGATTGCGGATCGGGCGCCGGTTCGATCTCGCTCAGCAAAACGCCCAACAACATCCAGCAGCAAGCCAGGGGCAACAAGGCGACACGATTTGCCTGGGCGGCCGCCACTCCGGCGATCACAGCCAGCAACAAGCTGGCCGCCAGGAGTATGCCAGGTTCCAACCACCAGTAAGGGGCAAGCACAATCCCGGCGGAGAGCCACAAAGCGGCATAAAGCGCCGGCGCGTTCGAGAACGAAAGCCGTTCGACCCGGCGAGCTCCCAATGTGTTCCGCCTCAGCCGCGGATAAGAACAGTGACAGTTTCCAAATGAAATGTTTGCGGAAACATGTCCACCAACTGGATCGTCTCCAGCAAGTACCCGGATTCTAACAACGTCTGCAAGTCTCTGGCGAGCGTTGCGGGGTCACATGAAACATAAATAATATTCGGCGCCGCGATACGCGAAAGGTGGCCGCAGATTTCCTTCCCCAACCCGGCGCGCGGTGGGTCAACCACAATCAAATCCGGTGCTGAGGACTGGCTGCGCAAAAAATCAAGCGTATTGGAGCGCACCACCTGGTGTGGCCTGCTTTCTAAGTTTTTCTTTAGATCATTGCTCGAGAACCCCTCGGACTCAACCGCAGTTACGAAATCGAAGTCCAGTGCTCGTGCGAACAGGCCGGCGCCTGCGTAGAGATCCCATGCCGTCCGGCCAGATCTGTTTTTCACCACTAACTGCAGCAATTCCGGCAACAGAAAGCGATTGACCTGAAAAAAGCTTCCCAAGCTAACCTGGTAAGGCATCCCGCAAGCCGTGTAGGTAAGCGAGCGCTGTCCCCAGTACTTGATGTCTTTCTGTGTGAAGAGCCCCACACCGATGAGTGCGGGGAGCTCCACGCGCACGCGGTCCGCGAACTCCTCGAGAGCCTGCTCGCGCGGCTTCCGCTTCGATCGTTGAAGGGGACCCGGCCACAAGGAGATCAGCAGCTGGTCTTGCTCGCCGTTGGTGAAAAATTCAATCTCCTCACAAAGTGCGTTGAGACCACCAACGCGCTCGACCACAGCAATGGCTTGCTCCAGCACGGGAGCGGCAATGGGACAATGGGTGACCGGTAACACCTTGTGCGACCCGCGCTGCCGATAGCCAAGCCTGGGCCCCATGACATGCAGCCGGATACGATTGCGATAGCCCCACGCGGGGCCGCTCAGACTTGCGATCTCGCTCGGAACCTGGACATGCGCCCGCCCCAAAGTCTCCTTAAGAATGTCGAGCTTCATTTGCAGCTGGAAAGCAGGGCCGGTGTGCTGGTACTGGCAGCCACCGCAGCGGGGAAAGTACTCGCAGCCCGGCGCCACGCGTTCCGCGGACGGCTCGAGAACCGCGTCCAGTTTGCCGGTAGCGAAGCTGCGCCGGTCGGTGGGTATGGTGGCCTCTACCAACTCGCCAGGCAGCGTACCCGGAACAAAAACCGTCTTGCCTGCAGGGATGCGCGCCAGCCCGTCGCCGCCGTAGATGGCTTTCTCGATGCGCAGCTTCATGCCTGGCTCATGTAGAACAGGCTCAGGCGCGGCAGGTTCATTTTTTCCAGCAGGCGTTTGTGCAGGAATTGCTGCTCGACCTGGCGAATCTGCATTGCCGGCATGCGGCTGCGGTAGGGCGCCAGTTCGGCGGCGGCCTGCTGGCGCAACTTAAGCAACTCAGCTTCCGGCGTGGTGGTGAGTACAACGGCAAAAAGCTTTTGTTCGAGTACCGTGAGACTCTGCTCCAACTCCTCGAGCTGCGGCATTTTGCTCTTTACATCGTGAGCAAGCGCTCGCAGGCGATCGGCAATCTCTGCCTGGCCGGCGGCGAGGAGCTGTTCCGCGGCAGCTTCCAGATGCCCCGCGATTCGTTCCTGTTCGAATCCTTGCTCCGCCGCTCCGGGTTTTGCGGGTGCGGTGCCAACCGCCGCTTCGTGCATTGCTTCGACCGCAGCCATAACCGCTTGGGCGCAGTAAGCCAGGCCGTTGACTCGCCGGACTCTTGCCTTATTTTTACGAGCGTCGAATTTGTCGAAAGCGGCGTCGATTCCCTGAAGCACCGCGGCCAGCGGAATCCCCGCCTCGCGCCAGGTCTCGATCAGTGCCCAGTCAAGGGTGGAAAGCAGAAGCAGTGAACCACGGCGCCGCTGGAAGTGCTCTTCGATTTCCGTGAAGTAGTTGAAATAATTTTGCACGACTGCTCCACAGTCTTGTTACGGTCCCTTCACTACGCTTCGCTCTGCCGAAATCGATCTGCAACCTCCAGACTTAGAGTGGGTGGCCCAGGTCTCGCTTTTGAGACCTGGTGCTCCGGTCAGACCCATTGCGAGGAGAGACCCAGGTCTCAAAAGCGAGACTTGGGCCACCCACTCAACATTCGCCTGCCCTTCTGGTACGTCCTTTTCTGCCCATCAGGCGTGCTTTCCAGCTGTTTCGCTATGGCCGTGCTTGGTCTTGACCTGCCGGTTCCGCTCGTAAATCAGGCGCAGGCCCTCCAGCGTGAGCATGTCATCGATGGTCTCGATGAATCTTGAATCCTCCGCGACCAGGCGGGCCAGACCGCCAGTGGCAATCACCTTGGGCGTGGCTGAGTCCGGGGTTCGCATCTCATTCAACATGCGTTCCAGGATGCCATCCACCAGCCCAATATAGCCGTAGTACAGGCCGCTCTGGATGTGCGCCACGGTGTTGGTGCCGATCACCTTGGCCGGCTTTTTCACATCCACGCGCGAGAGTCTCGCCGCCCGCGCAAACAGTGCCTCCGCCGAGATCGCGAGCCCGGGGGAAATCACTCCGCCCAGGTACTCGCCCTTTGCCGATATCACGTCGAAGGTCGTCGCGGTGCCGAAGTCAACGACAATGCAGGGACCGCCGTAGCGAGCGAAGGCCGCCACCCCGTTGACCAGTCGATCCGCGCCCAGCTCGGCCGGGTTATCCACCAGGATGGGCATGCCGGTCTTAATCCCCGGTTCCACAAACATCGGTTTGATATTGAAGTATCGTTCGCACACCTGGCGCAGGGTGGACTCAAGTGGAGGCACCACCGAAGAGATGATGATGCTCGAGATCTCCGTCGCCTCCACCTTGCGCATGGAGAAAAGGTTAAGGAACAGCACCCCATATTCATCCGCTGTCTGGGTCCTGAGTGTGCTGATTCGCCAGTGGGTCACCAGTTCTTCAGAGGCGAGCCGGTAAAGACCGAGCACGGTATTGGTGTTGCCTACGTCGAGGGTGAGCAGCATAGAGTTTTTTGTCATTCGTCCCGGACACCGCCGGAGTGTACGGTGCGCAGGCCCTGGGATGTTCGCACCTGGAGAAACCCGCGTGGGTCAAGGCCCGCCGTGACGCCGGTGTAACCTGGGCCCTCATCCACGCGCACGTGCCTGCCGCGAATCCACGTAGAAGCGCCTTCGAGGCGGCTGAGGATATTCAAAGCCGCTCCCGTTGTCTCCGCGCTGAGTGCTTGTGCTTCCCGGTAAAGCGATTGTAACAAAGCAATCAGCAGGTCCTGCCGCGCCCAGCTTCTGCCAGTTTCGGTATGTAGCGAAGATGCGATCAAACTCAACTCATCAGGAAAACTTTCCTGGTGAACATTAATCCCAATACCAACCACGGCATGCCGCACCCGGGTGACTTCGGCATTCAGCTCGGTGAGGATGCCACAAAATTTCTTCTTACCGAAGAGCAGATCATTGGGCCAGCGGATATCCGCTTCGAGCGAGGTAACCTGGCGCACTGCCTCCCGCACCGCGAGCCCTGCGGCCAGCGAAAGCCAAAGTATGTCTGCGGGCGCCACCCGCGGGCGCAGCAGAATACTGACATAGAGGCCGGCCCCGCGTGCCGAGTGCCAGCCATGGGCTCCACGTCCCCGCCCCGCGGTCTGTTCATCCGCCACGTAGACCATGCCTTCGGGAGCGCCGTCATCCGCTTCCCGCATGGCCAGCACATTGGTGGAGTGGATAGAAGGGAAGTAGCGAACATTGCCCGCGAAAGGAGTACCCGCAAGAGCCGTGGCGATTGCCGGTAAATCGTAATCATCTTCTTCGTGAGGATTGGGCAATACTATTTCCTGACCTCTAGAAAATATCCGTAGTCGCCCGCATGCTCAGTTCCACCGCAACCGCGGACTGAGTCAATGCCCCTACGGAAATGTGATCCACCCCGGCAAGCGCATATTTCCGGATATTCTCCAGCGTAATAGCCCCTGAAGCCTCCAGCGGAATCATAAGACCGCGGCTGCGCACAATCCCAACCGCCTTCTTTGTTTCCGCGGGGGTCATATTATCCAACAGCAGCGACTCCGCACCCGCCGTCAGGGCCTGGTCCAGCTCCGCCAGATTACGCACTTCGCACGTAACCACCTGTCCGGGCGTTCGCCGCGCCAGCGCTTGGGCGACTACTTTGGCAATCCCTCCGCCCAGAGCAAAGTGATTGCTCTTGATCAGAATCCCATCCGAAAGATCAAACCGGTGGCTCTCCCCACCACCGCAACGCACAGCATATTTATCCAGCACTCGCAAACCAGGCACGGTCTTGCGCGTATCGAGCACCTTGGCTTTTGTGCCTGCCACTGCATCCACATATTGGCGGGTGGTTGTGGCGATGCCGCTCATGCGCTGCATTAAATTCAGAATCACCCGTTCACAAGCCAGGATGGCGCGGGCATTGCTCCGGATCACGGCCACCGCCTGGCCCTTCTTGACCCGAACCCCGTCAAACATCTCCGGATGGTTGATGACCTCGAACCGGCTGGTATTCTTCTTCTCCAGCCGGCCAAAAATCTCCAAAAACCGGGGAATACAACCCAGCCCGCAGATCACGCAATCCTGTCTGGCCAGTACGGTGCCCGAAGCTCTTAACCCGGGCTCGACGGTCATTGCCGTCGTAACGTCGTTGGTTACCCGATCTTCGACCAGGGCTTGTTCCAGGGTCGCCTCGACGCGCCTGCTCTTCCAATCCATCGGGTTGCGCCCCCTAGTTGCTGCAGTTCAGACTGTCCAGCGCGGCCCGCGTCTTGGGTATCAGAACGTCCAACTCGGCTGCGCGACGTCGCAGCCCTTCTACCACGTTGGCTGGCGCTTTGGCGAGGAACCCCTCATTCGACAACTGCCGGCCGGCATTGGAGACTTCCTTTTCAAAGCGTGCCAGCTCCTTGCTCAGGCGCTCGCACTCCACCGCAACATCGATCGTACGCTCATAAATCACGGCCACATCGAACCCTGGTGCGGAGCGCACCGCGGTCCCTTCGGGCATGGTCTCGACAAACTCAATCCCCGAAACCCGGGCCAAACGGCCGACGATGTCCTGGTTCTGCTCGATACCAGCACGCTCCGCTGGAGCCACGCGCAGCAAAATCGGCACCGCAGCCTTTTCTTCTACCCCAAGCTGCCGCCGCATATCGCGCACCGCGACGATCAGCTCCTGCATCTGGCCCATTTGCTGCTCGGCTTGATCATCCAGCAGATCTGCCTGAGGTTGGGGATAACGGCTGAGCGCGATTGATTTGGCGGGTGGATGATTCTCGTACAGTGCGTGCCAAATCTCCTCGGTGATAAACGGCATGAACGGAGACAGCAGCCTCAGAGCCGATTCGAACACCGTCAGCAGCGTGCCCAGCGCCGCGCGATCGGGCAAACGCAGCTTGACCACTTCCAGGTACCAGTCACAAAAATCGCCCCAGAAAAAGCGATAGATGGTGTTGGCTGCCTCATGAAAGCGATACTCTTCCAGCGCCTGATTCATCTCGCCCGCAGTGCGATGCAGGCGCGAAAGAATCCATCGCGCTTCCAGCGTCTGGCGGTCCGCTTCCAGTTTCTTCAGATCGCAAACGATGCCGGCCTCGGCCGCCCGTTCCATTTGCATGAAGATGAAGCGCGCTGCATTCCAGATCTTGTTGGCGAACGCACGATAGCCGTCGGTACGGTCTTCGCTGAAAGCAATATCGGTTCCCGGCGAAGCCATAGCCGCCAGAGTAAAGCGCACCGCATCGGTGCCAAACTGCTCGACGATCTGGATTGGGTCGATGACGTTTCCCTTGGTCTTCGACATCTTCTGCCGGTCCGCGTCCCGCACCAGCGCGTGGATATACACCTCACGGAACGGCACCGCATCTTTAAGGGTCCGTTTGCTCCCGTCAGGCATCGGCTCTTCCAGCATGAAATGACACCCCAGCATAATCATGCGAGCGACCCAGAAGAACAGGATGTCGAAGCCCGTCACCAGCTGCTTGGTCGGATAAAAAGCGTCCAGGTCGGGCGTGTGTTCCGGCCAGCCTAAAGAAGAGCAAGGCAAAAGTCCGGATGAGAACCAGGTGTCCAGAACATCTTTCTCCTGCTCAATACGCTCGCTCTTGCAGTGCTGGCAGACTTCGGGTGTGGTGCGAGACACCGTAATCTTGCCGCAGGCTGCGCAGTGCCATGCCGGGATTCGATGGCCCCACCAGAGCTGGCGTGAAATACACCAGTCGTGGATGTTGCGCATCCACTCGAAATAGGTCTTGGAAGACTGCTCTGGCGTGAACCGTATGTGACCTTGCTCCACCGCGGCGATCGCCTTATCCGCCAGCGGCTGAATACGGATAAACCACTGCGTCGAGAGCAAAGGCTCCGACACGGTCTTGCAACGTTCGCATTTCCCAATGGAGTTTACGTGCTCGTGCACCCCTGCCAGCAAATGCTGCCCTTCGAGATCCTCCAGCACCTGGTGTCGCGCCTTATAGCGGTCGAGGCCTGCATATTTACCCGCATTCGCGTTCATGTGCGCCGTCTCATCCAGCACCGTGATCGAGGGCAGGTTATGCCGTTGTCCCAGGGCGAAATCGTTAGGGTCGTGTGCCGGTGTCACCTTCACCGCGCCGGTACCAAAGTCGCGGCTCACCCAGCTATCTGTGACCACCGGAATTTCCCGGCCGGTCAACGGCAGGCGGAGCATTTTTCCGTGCAGGTGAGTGTATCGTTCGTCCTCCGGATTAACGGCAACGGCAACGTCGCCCAGCATGGTCTCGGGCCGGGTGGTAGCGACCGTCACGAAGCCCTCTTCACTCACGATCGGGTAGCGAATCTCCCAAAGCTTTCCTTGCTGCTCCTCGTGGATCACTTCCAGGTCCGAAATCGCGGTCTGGCACCGCGGGCACCAGTTGACGATGTAGGCCCCGCGATAGATCAGCCCCTGTTCGTACAGCCGGACGAAGGCCTCGCGCACGGCTGTCGAGCGCGGCCCATCCATGGTGAAGTATTCGCGTGACCAGTCGACGCTCGCTCCCAGCCGCCGCATCTGGTCCAGGATTGCGGCGCCATAATGCTGCTTCCACTGCCAAACGCGTTCGATAAACGCTTCCCGGCCCAATTGCTGGCGCGTCTTGTGCTCTTCCGCCAGCTGCCGTTCGACCATTAACTGGGTGGCAATGCCGGCATGATCGGTACCCGGAATCCACAGCGCCAGGTCGCCGCACATGCGCCGCCAGCGGGTGAGGATATCGATCTCGGTGTGTTCCAGCATGTGCCCCATGTGCAGCCGGCCGGTAACGTTCGGCGGGGGCAGCAGCACGCTGAAAACGGGCGCGTCAGCCGCAGCGCCGGCGTGCGGCTGGTCAAACAGCTGCTGGTCGACCCAATAGGCGGCCCACCGATCTTCAATTGCGGCAGGGTCGTAGGCTTTCGGTAGATCTCGAGGCATGGAGGGTGTCTATCTTTGAAGGGTACTGACGAAAGAGCGCAGGCAAGCCACCTGCTCCGATCCCACTAAGAGATTCCAAGGCGGAAACCGCTCTCTCCTTATCATCCCCGAGCGAAGTCGAGGGATCTGCAGTCGTCCCGGTCTCAACAGTTTTTACCGTGGAGCAAATTGCGATGAGTCTGAGACCGAGCCGAACTCCCAATAAGCCTTAGAACGGGTTGAGTTTGTCGATCCCCTTCTTCTTCTTTTCTTTGCTGCAGGACTCGTCGCCCTGATTACATTTCGGTGCCACCGGCTTCTTCTTCTTGCCATTCGTCGGAGTAGCGCCGGCATCGGTGCCCGTCTGGACCTGCGCAGCATGTTGCACATCATTGGTCTGTGCCGGGGCCTCCGCGGGTTTCTCGATGGGCGGAAGCGGTTCATTGTTGGCCGGACGAATAACTTCCAATCCTCCCGGATTCTGTGCTCCCGGAACCCCTGCTGCCTCCGCTGCCGCAGCTGCTCCCTCAGGCGTTACCTTTGGACCCACTGGTACCCCAGCGGCAGGAGTGGAAGTAGGCGGACCAGAGGTAGCCGGGGTGCTGGCCGGTGCTTCACCCGGTTGCACAATACTCGCCCCAACCTGAGGTCCGCCTCCTGCTGGTGCGCCACCGCTGTCTGCTCCCTGTACATTCTCCAACGTCAGCGTCGAACCACCATCAGCCGAAGCCGGCGCAGTCTCTCCGCCGGCAACCGCCGGTGCGGAGTGCGTGACGGCGACTGACGGGAGCGGCTTGTTGGTCATCGCCGCGGTAAACAGCGCAGTGTCCTGCTTATGAACATCTGGAGCGGTCACCTGCGGAGCATCGGTCATCGTCGGTTCCCCGATACGGGCAGCGTTCACCGTAACCGGACCGCGTTTTACCAGCAAAAGCGCACGATCCTTAAAAGTGATTCCTGTTCGGCTCTGTTCTTCTGCTTCGCTGTCGGCCAATTCTTCCTTGGTAGGCTCGGGAACCGGGCGATTGAGCGCAATCAGGCGTTCCCGGGCATCTTCCACATGGGCGGCCATCGAGTAATGCGTGACCACTCGCCCATAGGCGTCCGCCGCCTGGTCGTCATAGGCCTTCATCAATTCCTGCTTGGCCTTTTCATTAATCTGTCGGGGATTCAGCCCTTGCACGTACCGGGCTTCGGCTGCGTACGCATCCCCCAGGCCGATCAGCGCCAGGTCGCTATGGCTGTAAAGCGGGTAGCTATCGGTAACCGTCTGCAGGCGGGCGATCGCCGCCGCCCATACTTCCCGCGATTCATAAAAAGCCCCGATCTGGTACTGACGCTCGGCCAAAACTTCCTGTACCTCCCGCAACCGCTGTTTGGCGCGGGGCACAAAGGTGGAGTCAGGGAACTGCTGGATCATGGTCCGGTATTCCTGCTCCGCCTGTTCAGCGTTCTTGGGGTCGCGGTCCGGCTTTTCCATCTGCATGTAATAGATGTCGGCGACCTTCATCTGCGCTTCCGCCGCTTCCGGCTGGTTGGGGAAGAAGGTGATGAAGTCCTTATACTCGGCTTCGGCCTGGGTCAAGGCAGCGGTGCCGCCTTCCTTGAACCAGCTATCTCCGACCGCTAGTTTGGCGCGCATCTGGTATTCCGATTCCGGGTAGGTGTTCAGCAGGGTCTGCAAATCCAACCGGGCCACGTCGAATTTGCCCTTCTTCATCGCCACCATTGCCTTATCGAACAGCTCCTTATCCGGCTGCTTGGAGGTGTTGCCGGCGAGCGGTTCGTTGGGGGTCGGCTTGGTCGCCGGTTTAGATGGCTTGAAGATGCCGAACTGGGCGCCGGCGGGCAGCGCGCACAGGAGACAGAGGATAGAGAGCCGGGATAAAAAACGCTGCATAGCACCTCATGGGCAGAGGCTCCCCGGAGGAAGCCCGTCGGTCCATATTACCTAATTACTTAATGTTAAACCCTGGCGGCGCTGTTCGGCTTCCTGAGCCATTTTTAGCAGCATCCGCGCCTCTTTTTCGGGGTGTCCGGAGTCAAAAACGGCGCTCCCGGCGACCAGCAAATCCGCCCCCGCTTCGACCACCGAGCCGATGGTATCGTGGGCCACCCCGCCATCGACCTCGATTCTGAAGTTGAGGTCGAGTTCCACCCGCATGGCAGCCAGCTGCCGGATCTTATCCAGGGAAAAAGGGATGAATTTTTGCCCCCCAAAGCCTGGGTTAACGCTCATCACCAGAACATGGTGCACCATGGGCAGGATTTCGATCAGGACATCGACCCGGGTAGCCGGATTAATGACCACAGCAGGTTCCATCTCGTGCTGGGCGATCAGTTCGAGGGTGCGGTGCAGGTGGCGGCAGGCCTCGTAGTGAACCGAGATCCAATTGGCCCCGGCCTCTGCGAATTCAGCGATAAAGTCGACCGGATTATCGATCATCAGATGGCAATCGAACGGCAGGTTGGTAACCTTGCGGAGCGACTTGACCACCGGCGGGCCCATGGTGAGATTGGGGACGAAGTGGCCGTCCATGATGTCGATGTGGATGACAGAACCGCCGCCCCGCTCCGCTGCCTCAACCTCCAGGCCAAGCTTCGAGAAGTCGGCAGAGAGGATGGATGGCACCAATTCAACCATGATTCCCCCTCAACGCCCTCAGTGTAGCAGGAGCGCTCGCCCGATCGATCAGGAATGCCATTGGATTGGAGGCTTGGCCAGCTCTTCCGGGTTCGAGCTGCTGGCGCGAGCCGCAACTCTGGAGATGGCACGAAGTAGCGGCTTTCGGGGTACCTCTCCATCCTCCCCAGCGAACAACATCTCTCCACTCGACTTCACCGTGGGCCGATAGAACCATCGGGTGAAGAGTGCCAGGTGGTCCGCCAACGTCTGCGAAGAAATCGGCCTCGCTGCAGGGTGGGCTAGAACCGCCAAAGCCTCTTCCAGCCGCGACTCCAGAACATCTTTCCCGGCCAAGACCGGACCCTCCAAAGGAACAGGCTCGAGCGCAACCGGGTGTGCAAACAGGGAACTGGACCCTGATCGTTCGTTCGCCAGCCGCATCCCGACGGTGGAATAAAGCGCGGGACCGCTCCACACCCCACGCCGCAGGCCAAACAGCGCAACATGGCCCGGTTCCGCCGATGGCTGCACCAGCATGCCCGAAAGCTTTGCCAGCGGGTGGACCGCCTCGCTAGCCAGGTGGGCCACCGCCTGCACCTTCTGCAGCCGCTGGTGGATCGCAGCAGCTTGTTCGAATTCCATCGCGTTCGACGCGGCGTCGCGCTCGCCCTCCAGCTGGGCAATCATCGATGCCCCTCGAGTCGAGAGAAACGCAAACACATTCTGTGACTCTTGCTGGTACCGCTCATCCGAACAGCCTTGAAAGCAGGGGGCAAGACACATCTTCATTTCCGAATAAACGCAACCCGGAAAGGTTGGATCGGGATTGAGGTCCTCGGTGCATCGGCGTAAGAGAAAGAGGTTCAGCATTTCATCCGCATAACGCTCAGCCGCTGTGCGCGAAGGAAATGGACCAAACAGAGCATTCGCCGCCGGCCTGCTGATTTTCGAAGTCACGTAAACCCGGGGATACGGGTTGTCGATCGACATTCTTAAAAACACTGGAGGGCGAAGGTGCAACCGTTTTTGCGCCCGATCCCCGAAGGCGCGCAGGGAAGCCTGGTAGAGGCACAGGGAAGATTCGAACTCGGAGCCAGTGACGCTGAACTCGATATGGTCAACCATATGCGCCAGTTGCAGGCGCTTGGACGCCACTCCCGGCTGGGGTCCACGCAGAAAACGCATCAGTCGTCGCCGTAGATTAGCCGTCTTGCCGAGATAAGGTTCAGCTGCGGGATCGGCCGCGCACAGGGCAAAAACAGCCGGACCTTCTGGCAGCTGACCCAGGCTCGCCCCAGGATCGGCCGGATCGAAGTGGATGGAATGAGCGAGACCGGCCCTCATAAGTCCTCAACTACACTTTAGAGCCGGGACCGAACCCGAGGGAAACACAATCCGCGCGCGGGGAAAAGAAACCGCAGGTCCCTCCACTACGCTTCGCTCCGGTCCGGGATGACAATTCTGTTGCGGGCGGTAAGTATTTCTCGCTGAAGCTGTTACGGGTACAACAGAATTGTCATCCCGACCGGAGCGAAGCGTAGTGGAGGGACCTGCGGTTTCTTTTCCCCGATACTCACACCACGTTTAGCGGGGATGATTCATGAAACTCAATTGCCGCCGGCCAGACCCCTATTCCCCGGCGATGGTCATGCCGTCGATACGCAAGGTAGGAGACGCAACCGCACCACGAAACTCCAAATCATTCGCGATCGCGCTGACGTTATTCAGCATTTCCTTCAAATTACCGGCGATCGTAATCTCCTCGACCGCGAACGTCAGCTCGCCATTTTCGATCCACAGACCAACCGCACCGCGGGAATAATCCCCGGTCACCATATTCACCCCGAACCCCATCAACTCCGTCACATAGAACCCAACCTTGACGTCGGCCAGAAGTTGCTCCGGGGAGACGCTGCCGTTCTCAAGAAAAAGATTCCCGGCGCCGATGCCAGGTGTGCCCGCCAGCCCGCGGGATGCATTTCCGGTGCTCTGCATATTGAGCTTGCGGCCGGTATAAGTATTCAGCAGGTAATTCTTTAACACCCCATTCTCGACAATGACTGTGCGCCGTGTCGGCAAACCTTCCCCGTCGAAGGGAGCAGTCCCGAACAGGCCGGGAAGGGTGCCGTCATCAATGACGGTTACATTTGAGCTGGCCACCTGCTTGCCCAGTTGATCAGCCCAGAACGATGCGCCCCGATATACGCTGTCTCCATTGGCCGCTTCAAAAATGTTGCCCACCAGCGAGCGGGCAATCTCGGGAGCGAAAACAATGGGCACTCGCTGGGTCGTGACCCGGCGTGCATTCAGCCGCCGCAGCGTTCGCCGGGCCGCCTCCGCTCCAATGCTCTCGGGCGAGGCCAGCTTCCCCAGCGTGCGCGCGCTTGAAAACCAATAATCCCGCTGCATGCCGCCTTGCTCGGTTTGTGCAATGGGCATCGTCGCAACGGAGCAATAGGACCGCTGATACTCACCCAAAAATCCGCGCGAGTTGGCTATGACTTTATGGCCGGTAGCCGCGTCGAAACTGCCACCGTCGCTGTTTTTCAGTCGTGGATCGGCAGACAGAGCCGCGGCCTCGGCGCGCCTGGCGTATTCAATGCGCTCGGCTGCCGGCATGGAATAGACGTCTTCGTAGTAAAGGTCAAGATTGCCGTCCACCTGGCCCATGGCCCCCGGTTCCGGCAAACCGGCAAAGGGATCCTGGGAAGTGACTTGGGCGAGATCGATAGCGCTGCGTACCAGCTGGTCAAGGCCCGCTTCGGAGAAGTCACTGGTGGAGGTGTTGGCAGTGCGATGCTCTCCGTTGGAACCGAGAAAGACCCGCACGCCGATCCCACGCGCCCCCGACTCTTTGAGCGTTTCCACCTGGCCAAGCCGTACCAGGGTTGAGAATTCGTTACCTTCACGGATCACTGCTTCGGCTTCGGTAGCTCCCGCGCGCAGAGCGCGTTCGACCACGCCTGCCGCGAGCTGCTGCATGTCCGTCTTGCTTTGCGTCGAGGAGATCGGGGTAGCAGTAGACATTACCTTCCAGTCCCGCCCACGGTCATCCGGTCGAGCTTGATGGTGGGCATACCCACGCCGACGGGCACGCTTTGCCCGTCCTTCCCGCAGGTCCCAATACCTTCATCGAGGGCGAGATCGTTGCCCACCATGGATACATACTTGAGCGCTTCGGGCCCATTGCCGATCAGTGTGGCGTCGCGCACTGGAGCGGTGATCTTACCGTCTTCAATCAGGTAGGCTTCGGAAGCGGAAAAGACGAATTTCCCGCTGGTGATATCCACCTGGCCGCCGCCGAAGTTGACCGCATAAAGCCCCTTCTTCACGCTGCGCACGATATCCTCCGGGCTGTCTTCGCCGGAAAGCATATAGGTATTGGTCATGCGCGGCATAGGGATATGCTGATAGCTTTCGCGCCGTCCATTGCCGGTATCGGCCATGCCCATGAGGCGTGCGGAAAGCTTGTCGCTGAGGTATCCCTTCAGGATGCCGTTTTCGATGAGCACAGTTTCCTGCGTCGGTGAGCCCTCGTCATCCACGTTCAATGACCCGCGGCGGGATGGCATCGTTCCATTGTCGACCACCGTCACCTTCGAGCTGGCAACCTTCTGTCCGATGAGCCCTGCAAACGCGGAAGTCTTCTTGCGGTTGAAGTCCGCCTCCAGGCCGTGGCCGACAGCCTCATGCAACAGAACGCCTGGCCAACCGGGCCCCAGGACAACCTCCATATCCCCTGCAGGAGCAGGAACCGCATTCAATTGCAGAATGGCTTGACGAGCGGCTTCCTGGGCGAAGTGCTCTGGAGACTTATTGCCTTCGAAAAAGCTGAGTTCCACGCGGCCGCCGCCGCCGGACCCGCCACGCGAATTCTTCGCCCCATCGCGTGCAATCACGTAGCAGTTCAACCGGGCAAGCGGTTGCGTGTCGTGGGCGAAGGTGCCGTCGGAAGCCGCGATGAGGATGTGGCGCAGTTCGTCATTAAAGCCGGCGCGTACTTGCACGATCCGCGGATCGTAAGCCCGGGCGGCCCGGTCCGTGCGCATCACCAGTTCCAGCTTGGGAGCGATGCCTGCATCGGCATCCGCAGCAGAAATCGGATAGAGGCTTGTTTTGGGCATCTCCCGAAAGCCGGCCATCTGTTGTTTGGAGGGACCATTTGCGATCAGGGCCGCGGTGCGGGCGGCGCGCATGAGTCGTTCCGCGGAAAGGTCGTCGGTATAGGCGTAGCCGGTGCGATCACCGGAACACACTCGAATACCGCATCCTGCGCTGACCCCCTGGCTGGCGGACTTAACCAGCGATTCATCCACAGAAATGGAGGTGGAGGCAATGGATTCGAAGTAGAGGTCGGCAAAATCACCGCCGGCGGAGAGTGCCTCCCCCAAACAGCGTTCGATCAGCCGCCCTGTAAGTCCAAACCTCTGAAAGAAATGCAGCTCATGTTCAGGAAAGGTCATTGGCGGCCTTGCGAAGCAATATTAACCATATTGTCATTCTAGTCCGCAGAAGAAGGCTGGTAAACACCGGCTAAGCTGTGTCCGAACGGGACACCGGGCTGATTTCTCGCGGGCACAGAATTGTCATCTCGACCGGAGTTTCGTCCAGCTTGCATGGCTCGGAAGAATAATGAGTGGGTGGCCCAGGTCTCTAATGAGAGACCTGGCCACCCACTCAAAGTGTGGAGGGTGCAGCTTCATTTTGATCAACGCCACGGATCACGGGCGGCTTTCCTCACAAAGCCGCCCGCTACCAAGGACCTACGATTTACCTACTTGGTAAAGATCTCCTTGTCTTTGTCGTAGCGTTTCTCAGTCCTTGAAGCCTTCTCGGCAGCTTCTTGAGCCGCGCGGTCGATCCTATTATTCTCGCCCGACTTCGAAGTGTGGAATTCTGCGTCTTTTATCGGTGTTTCCGTCTTGGATGTATCAGCCATGATTTAGTCTCCGTAAGCACATAGATGCACGAGGGTCCAGGCGCAGTTATCCGCTATGCTGGTTGCGCTGACCGAAAGGCGGAGTCTCCATGAGAACCGCGATCTTGCTCCTGTTGCTTTACGTCTCCACTGCCGTTGCCCAGCAACCGCAAGTACATGGACTTTGGGTATGGAAGACGCCAACCATTCTTGACCTGCCTGCAAGGGGGGAAGCTATACGCGACTTCTGCCGATCGCAACAAATCAACGAAGTCTACCTATCGTTCTCCTCCCAGAACGGCGGCGCGGCGGAACAACAGGAGATACAGAAGCTGATCGCCCTGCTGCACAAATCCCACATTCGGGTAGAGGCTTTATTGTCGAGTACCGATGCCGATGAGCCTGGTAAGCACCGTGACAAGTTGATGGCTCATGTGAGTGAAGTATTGTCTTTCAACCGGGAGCACGCGAAAGACCGGTTCGACGGCATTCACCTCGACATCGAACCGCAGCAGCGACAGGAAAACAAAGGACCAGGGAATCTGGTATTCCTACCCAACCTGCTGGATACATATCGTGGCGTGCGCACCGTGGCGGAACAGAACCAGATGACGGTGAACGCGGACATCCCCAACAAATTCCTCAAGGGCGATTTGAGTCAGCGTCAAGGGCTCATGTCCTCTCTGCCGCGGTTGACGCTGATGCTCTACGAGCTGAGCAGCCCAAATGACGGCGAGAGCAGTACGGCCCAGGCAGACAAGCTTCGTCAAGCAAGTGAAAAGTATATGCAGATGGCTTACCAGGGACTCAACGGAGGAAACCTTGCGAAGTTAGCCATCGGCCTGCGCACCCCGGACTACGGGCAACAGCTTGCCGCCATGCTAAAGGTCGTACAGGACGCGTTAGGCGGAAATCCCTATTACCTGGGTTGGGCGTGGCACTCCTACAACGACGTGGCGCAACTCTCAAACTAGCTCTTTCCCCGCGCGCGCGAGGAGTGATACGAAATAGTTTTTCCATCCACTACGACGGCAACATAACGGCCGTGCTCGAGAACCTGCATCACCTTCTTGCCCTCCCGGGCAAGCTTGGCCCAGCGCGAGTTGGTGTCTGAATTCTGTTCCACGCCGCGCAGCGCGCGATCTTCAAACTTGAAATCCACTTCGCGCAATTTGGAGCGGCTGGTTCGGCGAACGGGATAGCTCTCTTCACGCAGAGTTACTGCTTTGGCGTTCTCAACCATGACCTGTCGCCAGACAGAAACAAGAACTTCTTCCAGACTCATGCCTATAGGATGCTACTCCGCGCGCATCACCGCACTAGGATCAGCCTGGACCGCACGCAGCGCCGGGACCAGGGTGCCCAGCAGCGTGGTGATGAGACATAAGACAACCGCAACCGAGAAGGTGAGCGCATCGGCTGGTTGGACCCCGGCGAGCAGGCTTTCCAGCAATCTTGCCGCGAGATACGCCAGTGCCAGCCCTGGCACCAGGCCTATCACTGCCAGGTAGGCGCCTTGTCTTAGCACCATGGTGAAGATATCGCCCTGCGCAGCACCCAAAGCGATGCGGATACCAAACTCCTGCTGCCGCAGAGAGACGGTGAACGCCAGCAGACCGTAGATGCCTAAGCCAGCCAGCAGGATCGCCACCCCGGTAAAGACCATCAGCACCCGCATCTGGATGGTTCGCGATTCTGTCTCTCCGGCGACCACGTCCGCCATCGTTCTGACGTCGGAGATAGGCTGTTCAGGATCCGCTTTATGAATGATTTGCCGGATCGCAGGCAGCAGTGCTTCCGGTTGCTGCGTGGAATAGATAACCAGATCCTTGGGCGCGTAATACGTCAGCCAGCCATCGGGATCCTGTTTGGAGCTGAGATACACCTGGGGTTCGCTGGTTCTCTCCAATCCCCTCGCTCGAATGTCGCGAACCACCCCGATCACTTCGCGGTCATGCATACCAAAGCTGAAATGTTTTCCGAGGGGTTGTTCATTGGGCCAATACCGGCGCACGAACGATTCGCTTACCACGGCAACATACGGCCGATCCGCAGTGTCGCTCTCGCTTACCCCCCGTCCTTTTTGAATGGGAATGCCCAGGGTTGAGAACAAGTCAGGAGTCACGAAACGCAGGCTCGCAGAATTGCCTTCGGTGCGAATCTGGCTCCGTCCATCGACGACGACTGGCCAGATACCACCGCCCCACGTCATAGGCAGAGCGCTTATGTACGCTGCGTCCGTCACTCCGGGCAGCCTGCGAACATCGGTCACCACTTTGCTATAGAACTGGTCGCGCGTACTGGTCTTGTTGTATTTCGGAAAGGGCAGCGCGGTACGCAGCGAAAGGATGTTACTGGTTCTAAACCCGGGATCCGTGGATTGTACCTTCCACAATGCGCGCACCAGCAGGCCCGACAAAACCAGCAACACGACAGAGGCCCCAACTTCGGCAGCCACCAGCACAGATCGTGCGCGATGATTGCCTGCTCCTCCCGTGCGCACGCCAACTTTCAGAGCACTCAAACCTGCAGTCCGGCATGCCCGCAGTGCGGGAGCGACCCCGAAGCCGACCACCGTTACCAGGGTCAGGCTCAAAGCAAACAGCAGCATCTCTAGATCCACTGGGGGAACCTGCTGCACCGGGAGTGCGTTGGGCACCAGGCGGGCCAACAGCGGCAATGCGCCGATCGCAAGTCCGGTTGCGCTGGCGCCTCCGGCGATCCCCACCAGGAGGCTTTCCGTCAGCAGCTGGCGCAGAAGGTTTCGCCGGCTGGCGCCCAGCGATAAACGAATCGAGAGTTCTTTTTGCCGGGCCAGCGAACGTGCCATTAGAAGATTTGCCAGGTTGGCGCAGGCGATGATCAGCACGCACAGCGCTGCTCCACACAAGCCCTTCAGCAGCAGGCGAGATTCCGTGGTCAGTTCATCGCGCATCGCGACCGGCGCCATATCCACGCCTTCGTTCTCTTTCGCATATTGGCGCCGCAGCCGGGCGGCGATCAGTGACAGTTCGCTTGCAGCCTGGGCAGGCGATACGCCCGGCTTGAGGCGGCCGATGCCAACCAGGTAATTGTCATCGCGGTCCTGGTAATCCTCTTCTTTGAATCGAAAGGGCGTCCAGAAGAGAGTCCCGCGGGTAGGAAAGCGAAAATCGTGCGGCATCACGCCGATGACTGTGTAGGGCTGGTTGTCGAGAGAAACCGCCTTTCCCAGTATGTCTCGATCGCCTCCGAACGCCGTCTGCCAGAGCGGGTAGCTCAGCATCACTGTGCCAGGAGCGCCCGCCTGGCCATCTTTCTCTTGGAAAGTACGGCCAATCAACGTCGGCGTCTCCAACACAGAAAACAGGTTCGCGGTCACCGACGAGCCCTCGACCCTTTGCGGTTCACCCTGGCCGACCAGGCTCATCGCGTTCCCGTTATAGGCGGCGAGAGCTGTGAACGAATTGCTGGAGTCTTTTACATCACGATAGTTGGCTGGAGAAAGCTCCATCCGGTTGTAGCCTGGGTGCTTTTCCCAGACCCTCATCAGCCGGTTAGGCTCGGCGAAGGGCAGCGGCCTTAACAGCACAAAATTGGCCAGCGTAAACACGGCGATATTCGCGCCGATGCCGATGGTGACCAGCAGGACGGCGGTCAGCGTGAAACCGGGTGAGCGAAGCAGCGACCGGATGGAATGAATCAGGTCGCGGCGCGCGATCGCCCAGTGAACCATGGCAGCATTGAACAGCACCTCGGTGAAGGTAGAGAGCCAGAGCCAGCATTTCGCGGCCAGTCCCTCCCGCCGGCCAAGCTCCAGGGCGAAGATGGCGCTCATCTCGTTGCCATATTCCGCCCGGAACGAGGAGGGATAAAGATGGAGGAGCAGTCGATAAAGGTTCATTAGGTGGTCCTCGGCGCGACTCCGCAAATCCGCGCCATCTTCAGTAAGTCGCGAAGTCGTCCCGCCTCTGCTTCGGCTACCGCCCTCCCCAGAGGGGTAATGCGGTAATATCTGCGCCGTTCGTCATCGAATTCGGGCCTGGTCCGGGTTTCAGTGATGAGTCCCGCTTCCACCATCCGCTGAATAGAACGGTAGAGTGTGCCGGCACTCAGCTTCAGTTCTCCCTGGGTCCGTCTCGACACCTCGAGAATAATGGCGTAGCCATGCCGGTCCTCGTCGGTGAGAGACAGAAGAATGTGGAAGGTCGTAGGTTGGAGCGGCAGCAGGGCTTTAATTTCGTCAGCCATAAACCCCATACTATATGCATACTGGCTATATGTGCAACGAATATAGCTAATCAGCGAGTCGGATGGCACAGAGGATCTCCCGATCCGACTATCAGACTTTTAGGTGAGTAACGACTCCCCCTTTGTCATCCCGACCGGAGCGAAGCGCAGTGGAGGGACCTGCAGTGCCTCGCCGGGACACAAAAATCTCGGGGATGATAGGCCTTATCTATTGGTCATGGTGCTTTTGAAACCTCGGCCACCCACCTGTTGTCATCCCGACCGGAGCGCAGCGTAGTGGAGGGACCTGCGGTTACTTTTCCCAAACGAAAGCTGCGGTATAATTTTAACTAACTGGTTAATCAATGAGGGACCCGCAAAATCGCCGCGCCGATGCCACCCGCAAGGCCATTCTGCGCGCCGCCATCCGCGAATTCAGCGCCCAGGGCCTGGCGGGTGCTCGCACCGATGCCATCGCCGAATCGGCCAAGGTCAACAAAGCCCTTCTTTACTACTACTTCAAAAGCAAAAACGCTCTTTACACTGCAGCCATTGAGGAGGTCTCAACCACCGCAGCCGAGCGCGCTTTCGCAGCCCTTGACCCCAAACACAGCGCCGGGGAGCGCTTGTTACGCACTGCGGTCAATCACTTCGACCGCATCCTTACCCAGCGAGATTTTCAAAACCTCATGCAGCAGGAGTTGGTTCGCATGCGTCGCGGGGAGAGCGAGGCCATGCCTGCGATGGTGGAAAGCGTATTCAAACCTTTGATGGCAAAGCTTGAGGAAGCGATCCACGAAGGCATCGAGAAAGGTGAGCTGTGCCAGGTGGATTGGCTCCAGGTCGTCTACTCCACCCTGGGGGCCAATGTTCTTTATTTTCTCAGCGCGCCCATGATGCGCCTGGTGCTGCCGTTCGATCCATTCACGCGTGCTGCGATCGAAACCCGGCGAAAAGCCGCGGTGCAGTTCCTGGGCTCAGCCCTGTTCGTTGACCGGGCTCACGGCGCCCGGCTGGCCAAACGAGTCCTTGCCGACGTGCCGATGCCGAAAGTAATCCTCGCCCGATTCGGAGAAAAGAACCCATGAACCCCCGTAATCGAATTTTCATGTTGATTGGTATCCTCTTCATCATTTCCCTTTGCTGGTACTTCTTCTCCACCCAGCACTCGAGCGATCTGCAATTAATCGGTACGGTCGACGCCAACGAAGTAGTCGTCAGCTCCCGTATTCCGGGCAGAATCCAAACCCTCAACGTCGATGAGGGAGACAGCGTGCAAACCGGGGAATTAATCGCCACCATTCAGAGTGATGATCTTGCCGCGGCACAGAAGGCCGCGGCAGCCACTGCAGAGAGCCAGCGCTACAAGCTGCAGGGAGCCGCCGATACCGAGCGCCAGACCCGTGGCGACATGTCGAGCCAGTTGTCCAATGCCCAAGCGCAGCTGCGGAGTGCACAGGCCGCCCTGGTGCAGGCGCAGGCCCAGTACGCGCATCAAGACGCTGATACCTCGCGCATCGTCGCCCTTGCAGCCCAGGGAATCATGAGCTACCAGTCGCGCGATGAGGCGGCCACCGCTCTCAATGCCGCGCGAGCGGCTGTCGATTCGGCGAAAGCAAATGTTGCCGCCGCCGAAGCGTCCGTCAAGGTCGCGCAGGCAAATACCATTCAAACTCAGGCCGCAGCTAAGACCGTGGCCGCAACCCGCGACGAAATGGAAAATGCACGCGCCTTGGTGAGCCAGGCCGATGTCCAGCTCGGGTATTCGCGTGTTCTCTCACCCATCTCAGGTAAAGTCAACGTGCGTGCCGCGCGCCAGGGCGAGGTGGTTGCGGCCGGCACACCAATCGTAACCATCACAGATTTAACCCAGACCTGGATCTATGCTCCGCTGCCTGAAACAGAAGCAGACTCGGTCCAGTTGGGCGACAAACTGCGGGTCGTGATGCCCAGCGGAGCCACAATCCAGGGCAAAGTGATCGCCAAATCAGCAGAAGCCGATTTCGCCACCCAGCGCGACGTAAGCCGCCGCAAACGGGATATCAAGACCATCCGCCTGAAGCTACTCATCGACAACCCCGGCATGCGCTACGTTCCCGGAATGCTCGCCGAGGTCTATGTCCCGAAAAACAAGCTGGTAAACCAATGAGCGATGCAGCCATCGCGGTCGAAAACATCGTCAAGCGCTACGGCGATTTTGAGGCAGTCAAGGGCATCACCTTTGACGTCGCAAAAGGCGAAATCTTCGGCCTGCTGGGACCCAACGGCGCCGGCAAGAGCACCCTGATCCGCATGATGACCACACTCATCCCCGTTACCAGCGGCAAGGCCATCATTGCCGGGCACGACGTTTCCCGTGAACCCGATGCGGTTAGACGAGTCATCGGGGTAATTCCCCAGGCCCTCACCAGCGACATTGATCTTACGGTCGAAGAGAATCTCTCCATCTACGCCAAGCTCTACGAGGTCCCCAAAGCGGAGCGCGAGCGCAGCATCACCGACCTGCTTGTGGCCGTGGACCTGCTCAAGTGGCGCAAGGCACAAACCAAGACACTCTCCGGAGGCATGCGGCGTCGTCTTGAGATCGCGCGCGGCCTGGTTCACAATCCCCGCATCTTCTTTCTCGACGAGCCCACCACCGGCCTCGATCCCGTCTCACGCGTGGCCGTCTGGGAGATGCTTAACAATCTCAAGAACACCCGCGATCTCACCATGCTCATTACCACGCACTACATGGACGAAGCCGATCGCCTGTGCGACCGCATCGCCATTGTCGATCACGGCAAGCTGGTGGCACTCGATACGCCAATGGCGCTCAAAGAGAGCGTTCCTGGAGACAACGTTGTCGAAGCGCATTTTAGCCATGAATCCACGGAGTGGCCTGAGCGGTTGAAGCATTTGGCGGGCGTGACGGCAGTGGAATCAAAAAGCGCCGGCATGTATCGTCTGCTCACCTCGAACGGCTCGCTGACCACCACCCAATTAGTGGAGATGGTCAACAAGTACGGCGAGACGATCAAGGCTCTGACCGTCCAGAACACCACCCTCGACGATGTCTTCGTGCATTACACGGGACGTCAGCTACGAGACGAACAAGTCAAGGCGCAGGGCTTCATCATGCCGCCCCGCCCGGGGATGCAACCATGAAACGAATGATGGCGATTGTAGAACGGGAGATGCGCAAGTTCTTTCGCTCTCCGGCGTTAATGATGGTCTCGATGACACTCCCCCTGGTGCAGCTCGTGATCCTGGGCAACGCCTTTGGCGGCAAGATTCGCGGCGCGCGTATGGGTGTAGTGGATTACGATCGCGGTTCCCAGGCGCTCAAGATCGAAGAGGCATTCAATTCCATCGCGGTAAATATACGCACCTTCACCACTGTCCCGTACGAGGACGAGCAGAAGGCCAGGGAAGATGTGCGCACCGGCAAAATCGATGGCGCAGTCATCATTCCCGCGCAATATTCGCGCCGTGTGTTGGCGGGTGACTCTCCAGCCATTGGCCTGGTGGTGGACAACAGCGATCAGACCATGAGCGCTAGCCTGGAAGCAGAGATGCAATCGCTCGTCGATGCCTTGAATGCTCCCGTCATTCAGCAAAAGGTGGTGCAACAGATCGCGCTTGAGATCGTCGAGCTCTACCCCTATGTCGAATACATGAAATATTTGCTCGCCGGTTCCATCGCGCTCGCCATGTACGTGGCGGTGATGATCGGTGGCGGCATGTTGTATATCGACGACAAAGCACGCGGCGTACACGAGGGCTATCTGGTAACTCCCATCACCAGCCTGGAGTTAGTACTTGGCCTGAACCTGGCGGGAACCATCAAGGCCATGATGTCCGGCATCTGTTTAACAGTCATTGGTTCGCTGTTAGCCGGCCTGGGCGTCATATTCAACCCGGTGACGGCTTTTCTTCTCCTGCTGCTCATCCTTGCCACGTCGATTGCCTTTAACGGCATGATGTTCCTGATGATGGTGCGCGTCGAGGATCCACTCGTACCCCGCGCCATGTTTGGCGTGTTGAACACGCTCCTCTTTTTCCCTAGCGGCGCTATCTCGCCTGTCTCCGGCTTGCCCAAGTGGCTGCAGGTGATCGCTCACATCGATCCCTTTACCTACGCCGTCCACGGCTTCAAGGCCATCCTGCTCAAGGATGGCGGCTTTACCGCCATCCGCTGGGATCTCCTCTTCCTGGTTGGCTTCGGTGTCGCAACGCTCGCCATGGCCACGCCACTGTTCAAGCGAACCCTGTAGCGAACTCACCTGGCATGCGGATACTCCTCATGCCACTCCGAAGAAAGCGATTGCCGCTCCAGACGCCATATCGTTCTTGAGGACCGCGTGCCCCTGCGTATCGAAGCTGATTTCCGTCCCAGGCGTCGCCCAAAAATTTCGGTTCGGCGTGTGCTCGGTCACGTAGACGATCCTGCCCTTGGTTGCAGAAAAAAGAACGACCGCACCTCGATTGCTGCTGTCGGAGATCTTCTCGTGAACTTCATAAACCCCGGCAACGTTGCCGGTCCGAATGGGATCGCTTTCCGCTATGTCCTCCCGTACTTGCTTATAACGTCCCATCACCTCGCCGATCCACTGGACGCCCGCATCTGAAACCTTGAGTAGGTCGCCCCAGATTCCGTTTTGCCCAAGAATCAGGCTAGCCATGTTGACCAACTGCGACGAAGCAGGGTCATCGGGGAAGTAGTGGGTAAGGAAAAGATTCGAGGGAATCCATTCATCGTAGGTGAGCGGCTTGCGGCAGATCCACGTGCGCGCAGTTCCCGGATAGAAGAAGATGTTGTCGCTCTCGGTGTCGGAGAAGTGTGGCAGATCGTAGTCCACCAGGTAGGGACCGTTATTGATGAGGAAAAATCTGCCGGCAGAGAGGAAGCTCAGGCCCATGGCGCGGCCCGTCTCCGTGATATCAAAGTCGAAGATAACCTCGGGGTAGGCGCGCTTGACTCTTTCTACGATGTGAACCATCTGCAATGGAAGCTGAAAGGCATACGAATTCGAGCGCTCTTCTTCGCTATTGGCTGAAGTTCCGTGCCAGTGATCCGGTGAATCACACCCGTACTGCGCAACCGCATCCCAGACGAAGTAGCGGGCGCCGGTTTCGCGCGCGACGCGAATCACCGTGTCAGCATAGGCATCGGCATATTCACTGACCAGGCACATGGGATAACTGACCTCACTACCCCACACATCCCCCGGCTCAGCGAGCTTACCCTTCCAGGAGGATATGCACGACCGGTACGCTGCCAGGATCTTGCTGGAGACCGCCGCCATGGTGGGGTTGAACCAGAGTCCCAACTTCATTCCGTGCTGATCGAGGCGCGCTTTTATGGTCTCCAGGCCCTCCGGAAAACGCTGCCGGTCTACCTCCCAGTCACCCGTCTTTCCATGCCACCCGGTAACCATGACGAAGATCTCAAGCCCCAGCCGATGCGCGATATCGATCTCCTGCAGCATTCTTTCCTGGGTATACGAGGTAAAGTAACCCTTCCCATTCCACCACTTATTGCGCTCTTGAAAGTTCCACGTGTTGTAAAGCAAATACGGCCGTCGGCTCTCACCTTCGACCTCCATATACTTGCGGACAGAGGCCCGAAAATGGCTGGCAACGCTTTCGGCAGGGGAAACGGCAGCTTCCATCCATACGGTATCGAAGACCTTGAGAGCCTGGCCTGATAGGTAATTGCCTTTAACGGCGACCAGCTTCACCACGCGATCCGGCTGCAGATCGAAGCGCAAAAAAGTGTCGGGCATTTGCGATCCATGTTCATAGGCAAGCAGAAGTGCCTCATGGTCTTCGCCCTCACCGATAAGGATGGGGCCGGCAACGTTAAGCCGGCCCGTGAACCATCGCTCTGGAACGTTGAATTCGCTGACTGTATCGCTGTGCAGCATCGAATTGAAGTCTGATAGCCGAACCTCCCTGACCCGGCCCATCTTTGCGAGCGACGTGCTGAGATAAGTGAGGGGGCCGTCCGCCTGCTCGAAAGCCAGGGCTTCCGTGCCATGGTTCTCGAGCGAATATCGGAATCGGACGACTGGGTTGTCCGGCGCTATACGGAATGTCATTCGCAGCAACAACGACGGTCTTGCCATAAGGGGTCCTGCGAAGGAGCATTCGGTTACGCCATTCTTCAACTTCTCGGGCGCACCGCCGGCTCGCACTTCCTTGAGGGTCGCGGGAACGCTCTTTCCCCCCAGCGGAAAGACTGGGCATCCAAAACGATAGATCTGGCCGCCGGCACGGTTCTGGATCGACCAAAAATCCGAGCTCGATCCGGATATACGGACACGAACCAGTGAATTACCGCACTCCAGTTCCCGGTGCCCCGCCGGGGTGCCGGTGGGCTGCTGCTGCGCCAGTTCGGCGGGCGCCTTCGGGGGTACAGCTTCGGCCTCGACCCCGGGTCGAACCAGGTCAGCAACCGAAAAGGCGGAAATCCCCTGGAGAAAACCTCTTCTGCTTACCATATTTCGTCACCATACTCCGGATCAGGCGTTGAGGTGTGATCGAATTTGTACCCACGGGGACAAGCGATTTGGCTGAAACCTGAATCTGTTGGTTGGGCTGAGAGGGGAAAGTGCTTCATTGTCACGGTATCGAGACAAATGGTTTGTCTAAAGCTATACGCCCAAAAATCCTGCTTGACAACCGTCTTTCGGCGGTGATTTAATCCTCGCCGTTTAATGAAACATGACCCTTCCTGACGCAAACAATCGCTTGTCTCTGACAGCGTTGGGGAAAGAGAAGACGCATGCATCCTGCGCGGGTGGGGTAAGGCATGAACGTCTTCCGGATTGGGCCGATGCCTCCAGCAGGAGGCCGGCCGGGAAAAGATTTTGCAGTACTTTGGGGGCTTATGAGAAACGCAACACGCTGGATGCTCTGTTTCCTGCTCTGCGCAAGCGGAGTGGCCATCGCACAGAACACAAACTCAGGCGACATTCGAGGCACAGTGACGGACTCATCCGGAGCTTTGCTTCCAGGGGTGACGATCACGGTACTGAACGTCGACACGGGAGTGTCGAAGGACTACACCACCGACAGTGCCGGCCTGTATGACACCTCCTCGATTGTGGCTGGAAACTATAAGCTCACTTTTCAGATGGATGGTTTCGACCGGCTCGTGCGCGGTCCCGTCACCGTCCAGGTCGGCATTACGAACGTGAATGGCCAGTTAAAGGTTGGCTCCGTCTCGCAAGAGGTGGTCGTGAACACGGACGTGCCCTTGCTCAAGACAGAATCAGGCGAGCAGTCGACCACCCTTGGCGCAGAAGTGATGTCGCAATTGCCTCAGACCGGCCAGGACTGGGAAAACTTCACCATCTTGCTCCCCGGCGCAGCGGGCAATAACTCTTTTGGCAACGGAACCAATCCTGGTCAGGTAGCCGCAGTCAACGGGAATCTTCCTTACAATGCCGTGCTCGCCGATGGTGCTTCCACCACCTTGCCATCAAGCGCCAACTCCGACGTTTCTATCCTCGAGACGGTCTCCGAGCTTCAGGTCAACACCTCTTCCTTTTCCGCCCAGTATGGGATCGGGGGCGTCATCTTCAACCAGATCAGCAAGGGGGGCACCAACAGCTATCCACGGCGCAGCCTATGAGTATTTCCAGAACGACGCCTTGAATGCCGCCAATTATGGGTTTGGCTCTAAGGTAGTGGTCCCGTTTCTGCGTTACAACAACTTCGGCGGATCGATCGGCGGCCCAATCCTGAAGAAGAAGATGTTTTTCTACTTCAATTTTGACAAGATCGACCAGAACAGCGGATCGAACAACGGATTTACCACGATTCCGACCACTGCCATGATGGCCGGCGACTTCACCGGCTTTCCCACGATTTATGATCCCAACCACGCAGGTGGTTCAGCAGTCCGGTACAGAGGTCATCAACGGTGTTAGCCAGACCTGCCCTTGCGTAACCCGCAAGTCCTTCGCGCAGGAATATGGCAACGGCAACAAGATTCCCGCCTCGTTGATCGATCCGGTTGCCGCGAAGCTTCAGGCCTACTATCCCAATCAGACGACTCACCCCTCCACTGGGACAATTTGTCCCGGGAACGTGTGGTTGCCGGTGTCGATACAAACAATTACTACTACAGCATTCCTGCTCCCAATCCATACACGAAATACTTTGGGCGGTTGGACTACGACATCAACACCAACAACCGCCTCACCATGTCCGACACCCAGCGCGACAACCCGGCTCATTACCCAGGTATCTTTACTTGTCCTATCAACTGCGAATCCGGCGACGTTGACAGCAATAACGCCCAGGTTTCCGACGTGTGGAACATCAGCTCGCGCACCATCAACGAAGCCAGATTTGGATACACAGACCAGTGGAACTTCTTTGGCGCCGAGAGCACAGGTGAGGGCTACCCAGCCAAGCTAGGTTTGCAGTTCTCCAAGGCCGATATCTTTCCCACCGTGGCCATCAACGGGGCAAACTGCTGCAATCAGGGCGGTACGAATGAGCTTCAGCCCGCAACCAACGCAGTTTATAAGGAGATGGCTTTCGACCCCTCCGATACGGTTACGATGATCCGCGGCAAGCATGTTCTCCACTTCGGCGGCGAGCTGCTCTTTTATCGCGACGACACAACAACCTGGGGCAATATCAATGGCGCAACAGTCACCTATACCGGGGTATATACGCAGTCGACGGTTGGCGATAGTAGTACCGGTGTCGGCTATGCGGATTTTCTTTTGGGGCAAACCCAGTCCTGGAGTGCGAGCGTCAGTCCTGAGTACGGAGCGAGGTTGAAGAGTCCGCAGGTGTTCGTTCAAGACGACATCAAAATGAGACCGAATCTTCACTGTGAATCTTGGCCTGCGCTATCAGATTCAGCATGGCTGGAATGAAGTGAAGAACAATATCAGCGTCTTCGACCCCACAGTGATGAACCCTGCGACCAATACGCTGGGAGCGATGTGGTATGCATCGACCCACGCCAACGGCCGCACCTCGCTGCAGGCCAACATTTACAATACCTTTCTGCCTCGCGTGGGATTTTCCCTGGTGGCCAACCGCAACACCACCATTCGTGGCGGCTTCGGTCTCTACGCCTACAACTACAGCCTGGACGAAACCGGCACCGGGATGGGATCTGCGCTCAGTTCCCAGGGCAGCCTGTCCGATCAGACCAACGGCATCTCGCCGGTGGTGATCCTCTCCGGGAGCGGCTCCAACCTGCCCTACGTTCTGCCTACCACGAACCCGGCTGCACTGAACGGACAAGGTGTGAACTACAACAAGTACCACACCCCGCTGGGCAAGAGCATGCAGTGGAACGTCGCCGTTCAGCGAGAGATAGGTACCAACATGGTGGGCGAGGTTGCCTACGTTGCCAGCCATGGCTTCAACCTGGCCTTCCCTCTCAATCTGAATCAGGTGCCGGAAGCCAAACTCGGTCCCAACGACTCTCCCTCCGAACTGCCCTATCCACAGTTTCAGGGTATCGGTGGAAGCAATGGAAGCCTCAACGCCATCTCCAACTACGACTCCTTGCAAGTCTCCATCAGCAAGCGATTCACCCAGGGAGTCAGTTTCAATTTCAATTACGTATGGTCGCACTTCCTGGATGATGAGGATTCTTCAGGATGGGGAAGCCGCGGAGGGACACAGGTATGGCAGCGCGCTTTTAATCCGTCGGCCAACTATGGTGCTTCCAACTTCGACATCCGTGACGCATTTAAGGGAAATGTGGTCTATGCGCTTCCATTCGGCCAGGGCAAGATGTTCCTGAACCATAACTCGCTGCTCGACCTGGCGGTCGGCGGTTGGCAGGCGTCGGGCATCATCGTTCTCTCGACCGGCAATCCGTTTACCCCGACGGTGAGTGGAAGCGACAACTCATTCTCTCAGGGTGGTCAATCGGGCAACGGCTACGCGTGGTATCCCAACCAGATCGGGAACCCGACCTTAACGAATCGGACGCTCAACCAATGGTTCAACCCGGCAGCGTTTACCATCGCCCCGGCTGGAACCTTCGGCGATATGAGAAGGAACAACATTTATGGTCCCGGAATAGAACTGGTCAACCTATCGGCGTCGAAGACTTTTTCGATCTGGGAAAGCGTCAAGTTCCAGATTCGGGGCGACGCAACCAATGCGTTCAACCATCCAAGCTTCTCCTTGCCCAACTCCAGTCTGGTTTGCACCACTCCAGGGGTTCCTTGCACTTCGAATGCGAATGTCACCGGGGTCTCCCAGGGAGGACGCACCATGCAGCTCGGCGCTCGCTTGTCTTTCTAGTCCCAAAAGCCTGCGGCTCTGTGGAGAGGGGCGGTCTGTCTTCTGTTTTGACAGATCGCCCCTTTCCGTCTGTCCAGGGCTTTGCGCGCCAGGAAGAGTATTTTCCCTGTGTTAGGAGGATGAATGAAATTGCGTTTCATGCCGGGCTTTCTCTTTGCGTGCGTCGTTCTACCCGCGCTCCCTTCTCATGCTCAACCTGGAAAGAGCGCCACTGTCTGGCTTTCGACGGAGGACCGCTCCTCGCTTCTTGCCCCGCAGCCTGCGCCTCTCCCCTTCAAGAAAAGCGATCAGCAGGCTTCCAGGATTGATGTGAACGACCAGCAGAAATTTCAGACGATGGATGGGTTCGGATTCGCCTTGACCGGAGGCAGCGCGCAACTGCTCATGCGCATGGACGCTCCGCGGAGGAAGGTGCTGTTGCAAGAGTTGTTTGGGAAAGGTGACAGAGATATTAGCGTGAGCTACCTGCGCATCAGCATCGGCTCATCCGATATGAACGATCATGCGTTCACCTATGACGACTTGAAGCCGGGTGAAACGGACCCAAGCCTCAAGAAATTCGACTTTGGACCGGATAAGACCTCCGTGATCCCAGCCCTGAAAGAGATTCTTGCCATCAATCCCAGGATCAAAATTCTGGGGTCACCGTGGTCGGCGCCGGCGTGGATGAAGAGCAACGGCAATCTGAAGGGCGGAAGCCTCAAGCCCGAATACTACGATACCTACGCGCAATACTTCGTCAAATTTATCGCGGGTATGAAGGCTGCGGGAATCAAGATCGACGCGGTCACTCCGCAGAATGAACCGCTGAATCCCGATAACACGCCCAGCATGGTAGTGCAACCCGCGGAAGAGGCCGCATTTATCGGGAAATCTCTCGGACCTGCATTCCGCAAGGCGGAGATCGAGACCAGGATCATTGTCTACGATCACAATTGCGACCGGCCGGACTATCCATTGACTATCCTGAACGATCCCCAGGCAAGACCGTATGTGGAGGGGTCGGGATTCCACCTCTACGAGGGCGAAATTACGGCGTTGACCAAGGTGCATGACGCCTATCCTCAGAAAAATCTCTACTTCACCGAGCAGATGGTGGTGGACGAGCGCGGCGATCCGCGCCTGCACATCGCCGCGCCGGTGGCCAGGCTGATCGTCGGCGCTCCGCGCAACTGGAGCCGCAACGTGTTGCTGTGGAATCTTGCCGCCGACCCGGAGTTTAAGCCGCATACCGATGACGGAGGCTGCCCGGTATGCGAGGGAGCGATCACGCTCGACGGGAACAAGGTGACCCGCAACCTGGCCTATTACACGGTTGCGCACGCGGCGAAGTTTGTGCCTCCCGGCTCCGTGCGCATCCAGTCGAGCACGCTGGATCAGCTGCCGAATGTAGCCTACAAGACTCCCGCCGGCAAGTATGTGGTGATCGTGGCCAACACCAGCGGCACCGCGCAGACATTTCAACTGCGCTTTCATGGCGAGAGCATCGTGTCTACCTTGAGCGGCGGAGCGGTTGCAACCTATGTGTGGTAGAAACTCGGCCGGAGTAACAAAATGCCCTAGACAAACCCTTGTCTAATGAACCATCCAACGGTAAGATTCGTATCAACAAAAATCACCATGGATTGAGGTCACAGCGCCAAAATGGCCAAGCGCATCGATAGTCTGCCTGCTGGGCCGGTCAGCCTTAAGACCCTTGCGGCTTATCTCAATCTTGATCCAACGACTGTTTCTGTCGTTCTGAACCAGGTTCCCGGACGTTCTATACCGGAAGCGACCCGGGAGCGAATCCGCAAGGCCGCGATCAAATTCAATTACCAGCCTAGTTTCCTCGCTCGGTCTCTGCGAAATCGCCGCACCATGACGATCGGCATTTTAGTTCCGGTCCTTGCGGACGGCTATCATGCGGAAGTGATGACGGGCATCGGGGACAGCCTGCTCGAGGAAAAGTATTTCTACTTTATCGCCCACCACCGCCATCGCCGCGATCTTATCGAGCAATATCCACGCATGCTCATGAGCCGTGGCGCGGAGGGCTTGATTACGATCGATACCAACCTCATCGGCAAGCTTCCCCTGCCGGTAGTGGCCATTGCCGGTCACCAGCGTGTGAATGGCGTCACCAACGTCGTGCTCGACAACCATCGGGCGGCGGAGCTGTCGCTTCGCCATCTTTACGATCTGGGTCATCGCACCATCGCATACATGCGCGGGCAGCCGTATAGTTCCGATTCCGAAGCTCGATGGCAGGGCATTGTTGAGGTGGCGAGAGACCTGGGCCTGGTGATCCGTCCGGAGTTGACCATCCAACTGGAAAAAGACCTGACATCGCCTGAACTGGGCTATCCCGTCGTAAAGCATCTATTGACGCGTCATCGCAACTTTACCGCGTTTCTCTCTTTCAACGACATTGCTGCCATAGGCTGCATTCGCGCACTCCACGATGTAGGCCTGCGAGTTCCGCAGGATGTATCGGTGGTTGGCTTCGACGATATTAAAGAGGCAGCCTTTCAGACACCGAGTCTGACCACCATTCGTCAGCCCCTTCATAAGATGGGAGCGTTAGCGGTGCGGTCGTTACTTCAACAACTCCGCGCTGCAAACAACCGGGAACATCCCCAGATAGCCGTGGCGCCTGAACTAATCATCCGTGAGTCAACGGGCCCGGCGCGAAGAAAAACAGCGAGAACCAGGGCCAAAAAATCCGTCGCCCGAACAGACTAATCGCCCACCTGAAGTCCGCACATCCCAATCGCAGCTCTCCAGGTAGCCACTACCCTACTCTTGTCATCCCGACCGAAGTGTAGGGATCTACAGTGGGCTTCCCGGCTACCGATCCCCAGGAACAGGACGCCGTAACCGCAGCTCTCTGACAAGTCAGCAAAAAGAAAGGGTACCAGAACATCCTGGTACCCCGGAGGACCTACTGACAAGTAGGCAAATGTCAAAATGTAAGATGTGCGCTAAGTTGCACCGTACGCCCTAAACCAGTCAGACTCGTAATCGTCGATGTGCCAGTAGCAATGGCGCCATAGTTACTGCAGCCACTCGGCAACGTGCCGGACGACGGGCAAACTGTAAGGTTAGCGTTCGGTAGCTGGAACGAAGGGTGATTGAACGCATTGTTCGAGTCGGCACGCACCTCTAAATGAATGCCTTCGGTGAAGCTGAACGTCTTCCCCAGTCCAAGGTTGACACTGTTATATGCCGGACCTGTCAGCTGATTCCGCCGCTCGTTACCGAATGTTCCCGCGGCTGGTACAGCAAAGGCAGCCTCGTTAAACCATTGGTTCGGACCGCGGTTTTGCAGCTTGGGGTTGCCGATCACGTTTGGAAACCAATTAAAGTTATTACCCGCCAGCGAGTAAGAATTGGTTCCGTTGGCCATGACCGCGGTAAACGGCTGGCCGCTTTGCACGATAATCGTTCCCGCGAGCTGCCATCCGCCGATCACTTCGTCGAGCAGCGTGCTGTTGTTCAGGAACTGCCTGCCCCTTCCAAACGGAAGTTGATAGATCCCATAGCCTCGGAAAGCATTGCGAATATCAAAGTTGGAGTTCCCATAGTTTGCTGAAGGAACAAAGGAGTTCTGAATTTGCGTGGCGCCTCCGTGGCTTCCCCAGCCCGCGGAGTCGTTATCACTCAGGAAGTGAGACCACACATAGCTGAAATTAAGGTTCAGACCATGGCTCATGCGTTTCTCAATCACAGCCTGCAATGAGTTGTAGTTCGAAATCGCATTCTCATTGGCGGGAGTTCCGGAAGTGTTCAGCGATCCGAACTGAGGATAGGGCCTGGATCCCTGGTCGTTCGCCGACAATAACGCTTGCGGCACCTGGTTAATATCTACCTGAAAGGGCAGGTTATGACCGTGAGTGGCCACGTAACCAAGTTGCGCTACCAGGTTGTTTCCTATCTCGCGCTGGGCCCGCAGGTTCCATTGATAAGAACCTCCTACTGGTTCATGGTAAGCATTGAAGTTAAAGCTTTGTCCGTTATAGGCATCGGGCGCGTTCGAATTCGATACATACGGCAGGGTTGATCCGCTTCCAGAGAGAATCACGACAGGCGCTAAACCGTTCGTGTTGTCATTCACGCTGCCCTTGGACCCGAAGGCCTGGCCCATTCCGCCACCATACTGGTCGTTGCTCCAGTTATAAGCAAAAAGACCGAAGCCGCCGGTAATGGTCGTCTTGGGATTCAGAAGATAAGCAAACCCTACTCGCGGGAGAAACGTGTCGTAAACCGGTTTCTGCAGATGTGTGCGGCCGTTGGCGTGGGTCGAACCAAACCAGATCGCGCCCAACGTATTGCTGGTAGGGTTCTGCACCGTCGGATCGAAAGATGCTTCGTTGCCTTTCACTTCGCTCCAACCGGTCTGAATCTGGTAGCGCAGCCCCAGGTTCAAGGTCAGGTTCGGTGAGATCTTGTAATCATCCTGAACGAACATCTGCGGAAGCTTTTCCCGCCCGCCGTACTCTGGCGTTTCATTCGCGCTCCAATTTTGCGTTTGTCCCAGCAGGAAGTCCGCATACGGAGCGCCGGTCGTCGTGCTGCCAACGTAGGCTTGGGTGTACTGCCCGGTGTAGTCCATCGTTCCAGCGTTCAGGTTCCCCCACGCCGTTGAGTTGTTCTGGTAGATCAGGAACTCGCCCCCGAAGTGAAGCACATGTTTCCCAATCACCATCGTGACCACATCCGATGGATCAAAAGCATGCTCCTTGTAGACCGCGTTGATCTGCGACGACAGAACAGTATTGCCATTCGGTCCGTTGTCAAAATTGGTGATGTTGATGTTTGGGAAGTTATCCGACTTGGCGAATTGCCATCCCAATTTGGCGGGATACCCTTTGTCCAGCGTGTAGGGCACGAAGAAGTTGAGCTGATTGGTATAGCCCAATCTTGCCTCGTTCGTCACATGCGAGGTGATACTCCACACGTCCGTAACCTGGCTATTCACTCTGCTTACATCGCCGCTCTGGCAGCCGATCGGGCATAACCCGGGACCGAAGGTTTTGCCCGGATTGTTTCCTTCCGTGACCGAACCGTTGAGTTTGTTGGTCGGGCTAAGGTTGTAATCCAGGCGCCCAAAAAACTTGGTGAACGGGTTGGTATTGGGAGCCGTGTAGGTGTAGTTGTTTTGCACCTGCCCGTTGGAAATCGTGCCCGCGGTGTTGGGAGCCGGGAAATAAGCCTGGATTGCCTTGGCGACGGGATCAAACCGCTCGGCCGGAATCTGGTTGTTGGGGAAGGGTGTGCGGCTTACGCAAGGGCAGGCGGTCGGGGAGCTCGCGCCGGGATAAGTGTAAGTACCGGTCTGTTGAAACACGGTGGTCGACGCGGGGTCGTAAATGGTGGGAAGCCCGGCAAAGTTGCCGCTCAACTCCGCCGACGTGGGAACGGTGAAAAAGGAGGCCGCGGTGCCGCCGTTGTCGATAATGTGATCGTAGTTGAAGAAGAAGAAAAACTTCTGCCGGATGATCGGGCCGCCGATCGTTCCTCCAAATTCGTGGAAGTGGATAATCGGCGTCGCCGTATTGGCGCCGAATGTGTAATTGTTCGCATTCAGCGCCGTATTCTGGAAGTACTCATAGGCTGAACCGTGAAACCGTTCCGCGCCGCCTTTGGTGATCTGGTTATAAAGAATGCCGCCCACGCCGTACTGCGCCGAAAAGGCAGAACTGCTGGTCTGCACTTCCTGGATATCTTCCTGCACAACGATGTCGGAGTTGGCGCTCGCCGGCAGCGTGGTTTCCGCTCCGTCTGCCAGTACCGTGCTGAACGGCAGGTTGCCGTTCACTGCCAGCATGGTGCCGTTCGAAGTGCCGGAGCCCACCACTCCCTGGTTCCCACCCGGTGCGCCTGCAGCCCCGGGCTGCAGAATATTAAAGCTGGACCAATCCTGACCGATCGAGGAAACCTGTGGCAGCTGGGCCAACGTCTCCGCGTTCATGGTGGTCGTGATCGCGCCGCTTTCCGTGTTCAGCAGCGGTACGTCCGTGTTGACTACCACCTGCGTGCTGACCGTACCCACGTCCAGCGGCGCGTTCAGTGTGGTCGGGCCGACCGGAATGGTCACCGACGACCGGACCAGCGTAGAAAATCCTTCTCTCGAGAAAGTGACTTTATAATTGCCGGCAACGATGGAAGACGTGTCGTATACCCCGGCCGCATTTGTCGTGTAAGTATGGGTGACGCCGGTGTCAATGTTGGTGACCGTTACGGTCGCCCCTGGAATGGCCGCCCCGGATGTGTCGGTCACTGTGCCGCTGATGTCGCCGGCGTTCGTCGCTTGCCCGAACGCAGCCCCGAAAGAACCTGCTAGAAACACTCCAGCCAGTATTGCTAATCGCCCTAACTTCATACCTGACCTCCCAGATAATGGTGCTGCTGTATGTAATCTTGATTCCTGTTGCGGCTCAGTTTCAAAAAGACAAACGGTTGTCTTTTGCCATTTGGCCGCGCGCGAGCAATATAACAGGACCCGCCATAAAGTTGTCAAGGACTATCTTGAACCGCCGAATCGAAGGACAACCGTGTGTCTTAAGCCTAAACTGCGATCCGTGCGTCCCGGCCGTCCCCGTGGGAGTACGGTCGCTCACTTACAACTGACAGAAACCGCGAGGGTTGGACGCCAAAACGGCTTTTAAGCAACCGTTTGTCTGGGATGTGCCCGCGGCGGTATCATTCGGAGGCGATGTGCGCAAAAATCTGTGCCCTTGTCCTGCTTCTCCTCCCTGCCTTCCCCCTCCTGGCCCAGGAGGCTGGCAGTCAGGACCAGGTGGCGCAGCATTCCCGGCAAGCCCAGCAATACCTGGCCCAGCACCGGCCCGATCTCGCCATCCCGGAATTCAAAGCCCTGGTCGCCTTAAACCCCAAAAACCTCGATGCTCAGGCGAACCTCGGGGTGTTGCTGTTTTTTCAGGGAGACTATAGCCAGGCCGAACCGCATCTCCGCGCGGCACTCGATATGCAACCAACCCTGAGCAAGATCCAGGCATTGCTGGGGATGGCGGAAAAGCGCACCGGCGAAACCGCCGCCGCGAACACTGACCTCGAGGCGTCCTTTGCAGCCGTGACCGATTCAAAGCTCAAGATCCAGATCGGCATGGAACTGGTCGAGTTGTACACCGCAAGCCGCGACCTCGAAAAGGCCAGCGGGGTAGTGGCCGCCATGCGCCAGGCGGACCCGCTCAATCCTGCGGTGCTTTACACTGCTTATCGAATTCATTCCGACCTTGCCAGCGAAGCTATATTGAGCCTGGCACTGCTAGCGCCCGATTCGGCGCAAATGCATCAGGTGATGGCCCATGAAGAGGCCAGGCAAGGCAACACTGACGCCGCGCGCCTGCAGTTTCAAAAAGCCGCTGAGATAGACCCTAAGCTCCCCGGCATCCACTTCGAATTGGGGGAGTTGCTTAGCATCTCGGAAGATCCCAAAACCAAGGCCGCTGCAGAAGCGGAATACAAAGCCGCCCTCGTCGAAAACCCGGCAGATGAAAAAGCAGAAACCAGGTTGGGCGATCTTTCCAGCCGCAAAGGGGATGCCGCCGGGGCGCTTGAGCACTACAACCGGGCCCTCCGCCTGCAGCCTGAAGACGCGGAGGCGGAGTTCGGGCTGGCCAAAACCCTCATCGCCATGAACCAGCAGGCCAAAGCATTGCCGGTGCTCGAGCGCGCGGTGCAGCTGGAACCGACCAACGCTGCTGCCCACTTTCGTTTGAGCACCATTTATCGCGAGATGGGGCGGACCGCAGACTCACAACACGAGGTAGAGGAATACAAAAAATACAAGATAATGAAGGAAAAGCTGGAGCCCATCTTTAAAGAAATGCAACTGCATCCCGCGGGCGCGTCCAACCGCATGTCCAACGACGACCAGGAGGCAAAGTAACGAGCGTCCCAGACAACCCGCGAGAATCCCCCAATAAGAAGTCTCTGCGCGGGACGCTCTTGTGTATCGGGCTGGCCCTCTTCTACCAGCCTGCTGCCACGCGGGCGCAACCGCACGCTGCAGATTCGGCGGTTCCTCAACTCGTCGACATCACGCGCTCCACCAAAATTCAATTCGACCATCTTTCCTCTCCGGCAAAAAGGTACATCGTCGAATCCATGAGCGGCGGAGTCGCCATCATCGATTACGATCGCGACGGCTGGCCGGACCTTTACTTTACTAATGCGCCCGGAATCGACATGGCCCTGGCCGGCCGCAAAGCCCGCAGTGCCCTCTACCACAACAACCGCGACGGCACCTTTACCGATGTAACGGAGAAGGCCGGTGTCGGCTATCCCTGCTGGGCCATGGGCGCCGCCGTCGGAGACTACGACAATGACGGCTGGCCCGATCTGCTGGTCACCTGCTTTGGCGGGGTCACGCTCTTCCGCAACAATCGCAACGGTACCTTCACCAACGTAACCATCCAGGCAGGACTAAGCACTGACTCCGGCTGGGCGACAGGCGCGGCCTTCGGCGACTATGACCATGATGGTTGGGCCGACCTCTTCGTCGCTCATTACGTAGACCTTGACCTGAAAGACCTGCCTGAGTTCGGCTCCAGGCCGACGTGCCAGTACCACGGCATTGCCGTGCAGTGCGGTCCACGCGGTCTTAAAGGATCGGGCGACGCCCTTTACCACAACAATGGCAACGGAACCTTCACTGAGGTAGCCAAAGCCGCCGGTGTCGATGACCCACAAAAGTTCTTCGGGCTGACAGCGGTGTGGAGCGACTTTAACAATGACGGACTCCTGGATCTGTTTGTAGCCAACGATGGAGAGCCCAATTATCTCTACCGTAACGATGGCAATGGTCACTTCACCGATGTTGCACTCGACGCCGGAGTAGCTGTCAACGTCGATGGAAGCGAGCAGGCCAACATGGGCCTGGCGCTCGGAGACTACGAGCACAAAGGCTTGTTCTCTGTCGCCATCACTCACTTCAGCGAGGAGTATGCCGCGCTATACCGTAACAACGGCAATCTCAACTTTACCGACGTTTCCAGCTCTTCTGGGATAGCCCGCGGAACCACACCCTACGTGGGATGGGGAGACGCCTTCTTCGACGTAGACAACGATGGTTGGCCTGACCTGATCCTCGTCAATGGGCATGTTTACCCGCAGGTGGATACCAAGGATATCGGCACCACTTTTCGAGAGCCGAAGCTCCTCTATCTCAATCAGCACGACGGTACCTTCCGCGACGCAAGTAAACTTGCCGGAGCCGCGATACAGGTCCCGCAGGTGAGTCGCGGCCTGGCGGTTGGCGACCTCTTCAACGATGGCCACCTGGAAATTGTGGTCGAGAACCTGGAGGGGGAACCGATGATCCTGCGTCCCCAGGGGGGGCCTCACAATCATTGGATCAGCTTCGAACTTGAAGGAGCAAAAGGCAATTTGCTCGCCCTCAACGCCCGCCTCCGTGCCACAGCCGGCGATCTGGTGCAGATGGACGAAGTTCGCAGCGGCGGAAGCTACCTCTCGCAAAATGATTTGAGGATCCACTTTGGCCTGGCCGGCCATGAAAAGCTGGATAAATTGGAGATTTTCTGGCCTTCGGGAAAGGTTGAGACGCTGACAAATCTGGCCGCGGACCACCCCTACCTCGTGAAAGAGGGCCACGGAATCGTTTCTGGACGAGCCGGTATTTAGACAAACTATTGTCTGGAACGGTCTCTGCTGCTATCTTGTTTGCTTAAATGGCCAAGCGCAAGCAAGACGATAGCAAGGCTGACGAACGCGTTAGCCTCAAGACCCTCGCCGCCTATCTGAACCTCGATCCGACGACCATATCGGTCGTGCTCAATGATGTCCCGGGACGTTCCATTCCCGAAGCAACGCGAGACCGAATCCGCAAGGCCGCGCTTAAATTCAACTACCAGCCAAGCTTTCTCGCCAGGTCATTAAGAAACCGCCGCACCATGACGATAGGCATCTTGGTTCCAGTCCTCGCCGACGGCTATCACGCCGAAGTGATGACCGGCATCGGAGACCGTCTCCTCGACGAAAAGTATTTCTATTTCATTGCCCATCATCGTCACCGGCCCGATCTCATTGAGGAATACCCTCGAATGCTGATCAGCCGCGGCGCCGAGGGGTTGATCTCCATTGACACCAACTTAGTCCACAAGCTGCCGCTCCCCGTCGTGGCCATAGCCGGGCACCGCCGTGTAGCCGGAGTTACCAATGTAGTCCTCGATCACCATCGCGCCGCGGAGCTCTCGCTGTGCCATCTTTACAACTTGGGCCACCGCACGATTGCGTTCATGCGCGGCCAGCCTTACAGCTCTGACTCCGATGCAAGATGGCAGGGCATCGTTCAGGTCGCGCAGGATCTCGGCCTCGCCATACGGCCCGAAATGACCATCCAGCTGGAAAAGGATCTGACCTCGCCTGAGCTGGGATATCCGGTGCTGAAGCAATTGCTCGATCACCAGCGCAGCTTCACCGCCGTGGTCTCGTTCAACGACGTTGCAGCCATCGGCTGTATTCGTGCCCTCCATGATTCCGGGCTGCGCGTTCCGGAGGATGTATCGGTAGTAGGCTTCGACGATATCAAGGAGGCAGCCTTCCAGACGCCGAGCCTCACCACGATACGCCAGCCTCTTCACCAGATGGGCGCGCTCGCGGTCGAGTTATTGCTCCAACAACTCGGACCCTCTGGCACCAAGGGTCCCCCTGAAGTAGCCGTCGAGCCGGAGCTGATCGTTCGCGAATCAACTGGTCCACTGAGGCAGAAAACAAGGCAGGCGGGCGGAAAAGCCCTTAGCAACCGTGGTTGATCCTTTTATGGCGGCCGCGGATTTCCAGGTTAGGATGACAATTCTGTCGCGGGGAGTCAAGTATTTCTCGCTGAAGCTCTTACGGGCACAACAGAATTGTCATCCCGACCGTAGTGGAGGGACCTGCGGTTTCTTTTCCGGGTTCTCGCACAGCTTCTTTGGCCCCCTGAGGTCAGCCAAGAACAGGACCGCATCTCTCCCCACCTCAAGCTCAAATCCAGTTCCCATTCCTGTCCAACGAGATCGTATCCGAAGCTGTGATGAGGTTCTTCTTTCACCAGGCGGAAGCCGGCTCGTTGATAAATGCGATGGGCAGCCGTCAAAATGCTCTGCGTCCAAAGAACAACTTTCCGATAACCAGCACTGCGGGCAAAGCGGATGCATTCAGTCACTAAAGCATCCCCAAGACCCATACCGCGCGCACTTGGCTCGACAAACAGCAGGCGAAGCTTCGCTGTGCGCGGTTGGCTCGGATGTTTGACCAGAAACACATGCCCCACATTCTGGCCATCCACTTCGGCGATCCAGCATCGTTCCCGGTTGGGTTCGAAGTTTCTGACGAAATCGGAAACTATACTCGCCGCCAGTGCTTCGAACGTTTCATCCCAGCCGTACTGTTCCGCGTAACCGAGTCCTTCTCGGTAGACGATCCATCCCATATCGCCTACGCGGTGGGGTCGCAGGACGTAGGGCATCCGGCTTCGGTCGACCTTCATCAGGACTCTCTCGATGCTTTGTATGCAGTCAATGAGTTCCATGCGAGCCGTGGGCGGTAAACTCTCGAGTACGGCACGTGCCTGCTCTTCAGAAAGTGCGTTCAGCTTCTTGAAAGCGGACTTGCCACGGCTGGTGAGAGTTAGCTCCGCAAAGCGGCCATCTTCCTCAGAGGCCTTTTTCTCCAACAACCCGTCGCGCTCAAATTTCCCCAACAGCCGGCTCAGGTATCCGGGATCCATCCCCAGCCCGTCGGCGATTTCGCTTGCTTTAGGCGCGGTGCGATTCGCCAGTTCGTACAGCACACGCGCTTCCGCCAAGCTGTAATCGCTGTTCAGCAGTCCTTCGTTCAGGGTTCCGATGTACCGTGTATACATGCGGTTGAAGTGGCGAAACTTCGCAATCTCGCCGCCCAGCTCAGGGGACGCTTTTTGAGACGACGCCATGCCCATCATTTTCGGCCAAATAGTTGACATTGTCAATTAATATGGTTGTCTAGCTAGCCGCATGGTGATGGGCACGCCCGCCTACATACCGCCGCCCAGCTATAAACCATGCCAGGAAGTAGGCTGCCGAGAACACTATGCAGCGTAGGATTTGTTCGATACATTCTGCACAATCCAGTCCCGCCGGGACGGAACAGCCTGTAGCCCGGCACGGCAGTGCCGGGTAGGATCAGGTTGATGCGTGAGTCCCGAAGGGACGGCACATAGCCTTTTCTGCAGTCTGTTAGTTTCTGGCCCATGGGTTTGCAAGTTTAACCAGACGTTTACCCGAGCCAGAAAACTTCAGGCATATCTTTCAAGTGATGAGGGGCGGCGACGTTCCCGTGCACGCAAAATCTGTATCCATCTCTGAGCCTTTTATGAGTATCAATCGCAGGCAGTTTATGCGCAGGGCAGCGGGAGCAGTGTCGACGGCCGCTTTCATGAGTGCTGCTGGATCTCAACGGGTAGCTGGTCTGGAGCAAACATTACCAGCGCCGGAATCTGGCAGCCGAGTGGAAAAAGATTACCTAGAGGCTTTACTCATAGCGAAGAGTGATCATGGGATCGACGTTGGCCGCTCGTCTCGCTGGGATCAGGCAAGCCGCGATGGTTGTCAGAAGTAGCAATGCGGGCACAGCAATAAACGTGATGGGATCGAGTGCAGTGACTCCATAGAGCGAGGACGCCAACAGCCGAGTCAAAACCAGCGCCATGATCAATCCGGCGAAGAGCCCAAGCGTTACCAACTGCAGCCCCTGGCAAACAAACCGGCACATCACATGCCCTTTGGAAGCCCCCAGCGCGATGCGGACGCCCATCTCGGCCCTGCGTGCTCTAACCGAGTAGGTGATCAAGCCGTACTGCCCTACCAGGGCCAGTGCAAAGGCCATCGTCGAAAAGATCGTCAGCACCATCGTTTGGAACCGGCGCCTTGCCGTGGAGTCTGAGACCACCTCGCGCATGGTGCGCACTTCTGTGAACCCGAGACTGGGATCGATGCGATGCAAAATTGGGGCGGCTGCCGCTGCCACATCTTTGGCAGGTAGGAGGGAGCGAACCACGACGTACATGTCCGTCGCATCATCGCTCAAAGCCTGAAAGAGTTGCGGCGACGCAGGTTGCTCCAGCTTGAGGTCCCGGATATCCGCAACAACCCCTACCACTATCAGGCCGCTCTTGTCCTGCGCTGCAAGGTTGTCCGGTTGGTCGGTCCATACGTGTTTGCCAATGGGATCACGTCCGGCGAAATATTTCTTAGCGAAAGCCTGATCAATGACAGCCTCCTTCGGATGCGTCGAGAAAGACCGTCCTTCGATGACAGGCACACCCATCGCTGAGAAGTACCCGGAGGTGGTGGAAGCGCCGTCAACCATCTGTCCTTTCTGGTTTGCGTAACCCTCAACCCAAAAGCTCCCCACACCCTGGTTGTCACCAAAGGGCAGGTTGTTCACTGCGCCCGCTGCCAGCACTCCGGGAGCCGATCGAATCTGTTCCATCAGTGCGCGGAAGAAGGCGGACCGCTGCGCCGGCTGGTGATAACTGTCCGGGAGATCGATTTTCATCGAGAGCGTGGAGGGTGAGAACCCGGTAGGTACCCCCTGCAGGTTGATGTAGCTCCTTAAGAGCAGACCTGCGCCGGCTAGCAACACGACAACGGTCGCCACTTCTGCGACGATCAGGCTGCTGCGAAAACGGCCATTCCCGCCGGTCGCTCCTCTTTGGCCGCCCGACTTCAGAAACTCGACCAGGTTGATGCGCGAGGACGAAAGAGCCGTTAATATTCCCGCCGCTATGCTGGTGAGCAGCGTAATCGACACAGTGAACAGCAGCACTCTGAGGTTGAGCGAAGCCTCGTGCAGCCGGGGAATATTTCCTGGGTCCAGCCGCAGAAGCATGCGCAGCAACACCCATGCCATGCCGATCCCGGCGAGGCCTCCCGCGATCCCCAGCAGCAGCGACTCCGTCAGCATCTGGTGCATCAGACGCCGCCGCCCCGCTCCCAGCGTCGCGCGTACGCCCAGCTCATGCGTTCGGCTTGCGCTCCTTGCCAGCAGCAGATTGGCCGCGTTTCCGCACGCAATCAGCAGGACAAAAGAAACTGCGCCCATGAGCAGCAACATCAGCGGCCGCGCGGATCCTTCAAGCGTTTCCTCAAAAGACTTCACATACGCATACCAGCCCGCGACGTAGGTAGTGGGATCATGCAGAGGGTTCAGCCGTTCCATGATGGTGTTCAACTCGGCTTCTGCCTGTTTTGCGGAAACGCCTGGCTGCAGCCGGGCCAAAGCATACGAGTTACTCCCAAGCCCGCGGTCAGCCTTCTCCTTGGGAGAGAGGGCGAGTGGAACCCACACTTCCGTTGCGTCACGAGTGGGACCGTAGTCAATATCCGTCTTGTGGGGATAGTGGAAGCTTTGCTGCATGACTCCAATCACGCGATACAGCTTGCCATTCAATTCCAAAGACTTCCCGAGCACATCTATGCTTCCTGCGAACATTTGTTGCCAGAGTGAGTGGCTGATGACGGCCGAGTGTTCATTTCCTGGCTCGGTGTCCTTTGCTTGGATAGTTCGTCCAAGTTCCGGTGATACTTCGAGGGTTGCGAAAAAATCAGCGTCAACGCGGGCACCGTCGATGGCGGTCTGTGTTTTCTGAAAAGCTAATTTGTACCTTGAGGGCTCGAACTGTGTCATGGCTGAGAACGAATGGCTTTGCCGCTTCAGATCGGCGTAATCAGCATTATCGGGAAGAACGGCGTCGGGCGGCACTTCGGTAAGCTGTCGATTGGGAGTGGTTAGATATACCAGGCGGCTGGGATCGCCGTAGGGCAGGGGTGGAAACAGCACAGCCGTTATCAGACTATAGATTGCGGTGCATGACCCGATCCCCAATGCCAGGGTCAGGATGATAACTATGCTGAAGCTACGGTTCTTAGCCAGACAGCGAGCGCTATAGCGCAGGTCCTGGACTAGATCCTCGACCAGCCGGGTGCCTCGCGTCTCGCGACACTGTTGGCCGATCTGTTCCACCCCGCCGAGAGCGATTCGTGCTTTGCGGATTGCTTCTTCCGGCGCCAATCCCGTTTGGACATATTTCTCGCTCTGGCGTTCGAGATGATATTGCAGTTCTTCCTGCATATCATCCTCTGCTTGCCGGTGGCGAAAGAGCGCGCGAAGCCGGAAAATGAGGTCATGAAGCACGGATCTCCTCCTAAGCCATATCGAGGACCCGATCAATCGCGTGGGTAAGTTTTCGCCATGCGATCATCTCCGTCTCAAGTTGTTTGCGTCCCCGAGCTGTGAGCTCGTAATACTTGGCACGCCGGTTGTTCTCGCTGATGGCCCACTTGGCCTTGACCCATCCTCGACGTTCCAGGCGATGGAGCGAGGGATAGAGGGAGCCTTGTTGCACCTGCAGAGCGTCGTTAGAAATCTGCTGCAGCCGTTCAGAAATGGCCCAACCGTGAAGAGGTTCCAGGGCCACGGCTTTCAGAATGAGCAGATCAAGCGTTCCCTGTGGCAACTCCAGTCGCTCATTAGTCATTGCCGGACGTCTCTCCCCTAACACTTCGACAACAGAGACTAGCAGAGCATGTTGTCGAAGTGCAAGGGGAACCTCGCCTGGTTGTGTGCTTCCTACAAAGCTAACTGCGAATCTCGTTACGAACAGAAGGGTGCCCCACGTTCACACCAGCGTACGTGGGCCGAAAACGATGGGCGAAGCCCTTCCAGAGCCTTTACTCCCAGGAAGACGAAAATGATGCGGACGCATATTGAGTGGGTGGCCCAGGTCTCAAAAGCGAGACCTGGGCCACCCACTCCGTACCTCGGATTTCCGGGCGGGCACCGCATCACTCCATCTCAAAAGCCACATACTGCAGGACCGACTGCCGTTCCACTTCGAGCACCACCGGATCCCCCGGCTTCAATCCCGCAAGAATCTGCCGCAATTGTTGCGAATTCTCCAGCGGAGTGCCATTCACAGAGCGAATCGCGTCACCGGCCGAAAGATCCGCAGCAACCGCGGGCTCTCCACCGAGCAACCCAATAACCAGGACGCCGCTATTGGAACGAAGATTAAGCATGGCGCCAACCTCAGAATTCTTGAGATCCATCACAAAAACCCCCAGAGGCGCGATCAGGTCTTTCTCCGGCCGAATCAGATCTGACAGATTGTCGACCTGGGGCGCCGCCTTCACTGGCGTCACCGAAAGCGTTAGTGGTTTGCCGTCGCGCAAAATCTCCATACTGATCGCCGACGCGCGCTTGTGGACATAAAGAAAAGCGGTGTATTTGGGCAGCGAGTCCACCGCGAATCCATCCATCGCGGTCACCACATCCTTTGCATGCAAACCAGCCGCGGCTGCCGGACCATTCGAATCAACGTCGGATAAGATCACACCCCAATCCTGCGTAAGCTTGAGTCCTGCAGCCAACGCCGGCGTGATGGATTGAGCATGCGCGCCAATCGTCACGTTGGCAACAATGCCATGTTCTCTGAGTTCGTGATAAACCACCCGTACCAGCGGTTCCGGGATAGCAAAACCAAGCCCTTCGCTGCCTCCACCAGAAGTAACAATGAAAGTATTAATACCCACTAGGTTCCCGTTCCGGTCGATCAACGGTCCGCCGCTGTTGCCCGGATTTATCGGAGCGTCGGTCTGCACATACACCATAGGACGATCCACCTCCGGTTGCCGTCCCACCGCGCTAATGATCCCCTTGGTGACTGTATGGTCCAGGCCCTCTGGCGCGCCGATAGCAACCACGGTTTGGCCCAGACGGAAATGGAACTGTTCTGGTAGCGAAATAGTAGGTAAACCCTTGGCTTCTATTTTGATCAAAGCCAGGTCTGCGTAATGGGTGGTTCCGATCAGCTTCGCTTCGTACACCCGCTGCGGGTTGTGCAAGCGCGTATTCCCGCTAACCATCTCCACTGTGGCAGGCGCGATGATCACCCGGATGCGCAGCGCCCCCGCAACCACGTGATTGTTGGTGATGATGTATCCATCCGGATCGACGATGACGCCGGAGCCGATCGATCGCTGCCGCACCAGGGCCTGCTGTGACGACCCCTGCTCCTTATCCTCAGGCACACCGTAGCCCGTTACCTCAATTTCCACCACGGACTGCATCGCATGTTCCGCAACCTGATCGATCGCCTGATCGTAATCCTTGAGAATTTCTGTTTGATTTTGTCCATGCAGTGGCAACGATAAGATTGTGCCCCCGAGAGCCAGCCAGATAATCTTTTTCATGGAAAACCTGTTCCTGGAAGGGCAGGGCTTCAGCCGTACCGTAAATGACACTGGCGCTCGCGCACCCGGCTTCAGCCGCTGGGGCACGTTTTTTGAATCCTCTATAGCCGCATTAACCAAAGCTGGGTTTGTGCAACGGTATCGTATCGATCGGCGGGGCAGGAATCTCATTGTCGGGCGTTTCCCATTTAAGAATCTTGAAGTCGAGGACAAAGATGGCATACATCACCGGCACTTGCAACTTAGTGACCACGGTCGCAACCAGCAGACCGCCAATCTGCGCGTAGCAAAGCGGCTTCCACAACGGACCACCGTGCAGCGCCAGCGGCAGCAGCGCCAGCACCGTGGCGCCCACCGTAATCAGGACCGGCCGCAGGCGCAGGATGCCGGCATCAATCAGAGCCAGCTCAAAATCATCTCCCTCAGCGTGCCGTTCTTCAATAAAGTCGAACAGCACAATCGAGTGGCTCACGATCACACCAATCAGGCTGGCCACTCCCAAAAACGCCATGAATCCGAACGGCTCGCCCATAATCCACAAGGCAGCGAACGCTCCCATCATGCCGTAGGGTGCGGCTGCCAGCACCAGCAGCGGTTTGATTGCATTCTTGAATTGAAACAGCAGCGCAAGGTAGATCGCCGCAGTCGACACCAGCATCACCGCCGCCAGATTCTTGAAGCCATTCTTGGTCTTGTCGTACTCGCCGCCAATCTGCATCCCGTATCCTGGCGGAAGCGAGGCTTGTAAAGCTAGTAGCCGGGGCATGGCCGGTTTCAAAACCTCGGAGCTCAGGTGTCCGGGAGCGGGGAAGCTGCGGATATTCATCGTGCGAAACTGTTCCAGCCGCACGATACGGCCGTTTACCAGGTCATGATCGATGTCCGAGATCTGCACCAGGGGAACCTTGGTGCTATCCTGCGACCCGTAGACATACAAATTCTGAATATCGGATAGCTGTGAACGCTCGTCCATCCGCAAACGAGCCACAATAGGGATCTGCTTCTGCCCTTCCTGCAGAACACTCACCGTGCTTCCACTCATACCCGCCGTGGATGAGTCGGCAACATCCATATTCGTGATCCCGGCCAGGTTGGCTCGATCCGGATCAATAGTCAACGAGATCTGCGTATTCTCGTCGCCCCACTCATTACGTGTGCGTTCCGCCAGCGGAGTCGTCCGGAAAATATCTTCTACCTTGCCGGCGATACTCCGCAATGCGCGAATATCCGCCGCTTCGTCTTTTGCGTTTACGTCGGCGGTACTCGAAATCCTGATCTCAATCGGATAGTCAAGCGGGTTCGTCAGCAACTGGCGCGCATCCATGCGCGCCCCTGGAATGGACGAAGTCAGCAATGGCTGCAGCTCTCGAATGAACTGCGGAGTGATCTCCTTATCCTTGACCTCGATCAACACCTGCGCATAATTCAGTTGTTGCAACTGGGGAGAAGCCGAGAACCAGAACCGTGGGCCGCCGCCCCCAACAAACGTGGTGACGTAGCGCAATACATCCCCGGGATGGTCCTTATCCGGGTGTTCCTGCGAAAACTGCTCCGCTTTTTCCCGGACAATCTGCTCCACCTGACGCGCCGTCTGATTGGTAGCCTCAAGCGTGGAATCGTTGGGAAGCCACACATCGATGTAAGACCAATATTGAACATCTTCAGGGAAGAACGCACTTGACAACCGGGAGAAGATAAAAGCGCCCACAGCCAGGAATACCAGCGAGCCGAAAAAAAACTTCCAGCGGTGTTCGATGGAGTACTTTGCTGCTCGCGCATATAACCCGAAGAAGCCGCTGTTCCGCCGCTCCTCCAGTGTTTTCTCAACCTTCTTCTCCGGCCGCAGAAGGTAGTATCCCATCAAGGGGAGGAAGGTCATCGATACCAGGCGCGAGGCAACCAGGGCCACCGTCATGACAATCGGCAGACTGTAGAGAAATTCTCCCGTACTTCCGGTTACCAACAGGAACGGCAGGTAAGCCACGATATTCGTAACCGTGGCGTACATAATGGCAGTTGCCAGCTTGGTAGGTCCCAGCCAAGCGGATATGATTCTGGGTTGCCCTTCCGCCAGCGCGCGCTTGATCGAATCGCCCGCGATGACCGGATCATCCACCAGCAGGCCAAGAGCGATGATCAGGGTAGCAACAGAAACCTGTTGGATATCGATACCCAGCAGGTACAGCACGCCGAAGGTCATCGCCAGGGTGATAGGGATGGAGATCGCCATCAGCAGCGCAGAGCGCCATTCCCAAAAACCGAGCCATGACACCAACACCACCAGGACGATCGCTTCGTAGAGCGCATCCATAAACAGGCTAAGGTTCTCTTGCACCTGCAGAGGCTGATCGGACGTACGGGCAATGATCAAGTCGTCGGGAAGATATTGCTTCACCGCCGCGATTTTGGCATCGACGCTGCGGCCGAAGGCATCGATCTGCTCGCCGTCCTTCATCTGCACCGCCACGGTCACGGCACGGCTGCGCCGCCACTTGCCTTGTTTGTCGGCCCAGGTAAGGTAGTTCAAGTACTTCGCCGGGCTCTGGTAGCCGCGGGAAATGTCCACCAGGTCGCGCAAATAAACCGGGCTTTGCGCGGCCGATTTCGAAGAGCCGATGATCACGCCGCCTATCTGCTGCGGGCTGGTGAACTTTCCCGAAGGATCAATCTGTATACTCTGCGGGCCGACCTCGAGCTGGCCGCCGGGAAGCGTGATGTTGCGCGCACCTAATATATCCTTCAAATTCGACGGAGTGTACCCATACGAGGCGAGCCGTTGCTGCGAGTAGTCCAGGTAAATCTGTTCCGGCAAAACACCCTTGCGGTCGATCTTGGCCACTTCCGGAGCGCCCTGAATGGTCCTTCCGATCAGATCGGTGAAATCATCCAACTCCCGATACGAATACTTATCCCCGGCCACCTCGGCCAAACGGGTTTCCGTATCCGCGGGGTCGTGGACGAACAAGGCCGGCCAACTGTCGGGATGGATTTCCGAGCTGTGCAACTTCTCCATCACCAGGCGATCGCCCAATGTCCGCAACTCGTCGTCGCTCAAAGCAGAGCTGACGTCGGCGCCGATAAATCCGCTGCCTTCAAAGAAGTGCGGATCAGAGACGAACTTATTCTGCGTTCCGGCCTGCATCACGGCAAGAAAAGCGGCACGCACCAGGGTTGTAGAAACAGAGAGTGGAAAGGCATACACCACGCTCACCCGGGGCTGTGGAGAGTGCGCCGGCTCTGCCCCGCGAGTGGCCACAATTGCCTCGCGGATCGCCCGGGCGCGCAAAGCAATGTCGACGTCACTCGCCCGCGGGCTCGCGATGGTCAGCATCAGGGCAGCGGTGTCCCCAAAATCGCTATTGAACTGGATCGGCCCCGCACCCTGGGGCAGTCTGCTGTTGAGCGCGATCAGCTTGAGATTGATATCGGAAAACTGCTTCTTGGGATCGTTCACCGTATCGTCCAGTTGAACGTAGACCAGCGCGAGTCCCGGGAAGCTAAGGGAGCGGATACCAAAGTCAGAGGCCGTCGGAGGCTTGATGAAGGCATTTTGCGCCATCACCTGTTCCACCTGCCGGGTCACCAACTGCTCCACCTCTTGTGCCGTCGCTCCGGGCCATGCGATCGAAGCAACCGCGACCCGTACAGGAATGCTCGGATCTTTCCGTTTCGGCATGTGCTGGAAGCCATACCAGCCCCATAGGCAGACCGCGATCAGCAGGATCAGCGAAACCTGCCGATGTTCGGTAAAGAAGCGCGCCGTGTTGTGCGTCTGCGCTATGTATTCGGATTCCGTTTTGTGTGTCATGGAATGATGCGCACTTTGTCGCCATTCTTGATCAAGTTCACACCGCTGGTGATGACCGATTCGCCAGGGCTCAAGCCGCCCTTGGCGGCGATCATATTCCCGTAGATATCGCCCAGTTCCACCGCGCGCAGGCGTGCTGTCTGCGTATCTCCACCGCCCTCCGCAATCATCACGGCAAAGTTATTGGCACGCTCAGGATCACGAATCACCGCGGACAGGGGAACAGCCAGCACTGATTGCGGTAGCTGCGCGCCATCGATCGCGAGCGATGCAATCATGCCCGACTTCAGCCGGTCGTGCGGGTTAGGAATGGTCACTTCTACCGAGAACACGCGGCTCTTGGGATCTGCTGCTGGGGAAATAGCGCTCACCCTGCCTGCGAATGGCATCGGGAACGCGTCCGTGGTGATGGCCAGATGCTGGCCCAGCCGCACGCGGCTGATGGAGATATCAGGAACACCAAAGACCGCTTTCACTGATTGCGTATCCGCTAGCGTAAACCCATTGGTCGCCGGCCCTACCAGGGTGCCCAGATCAACGTTACGGCTCACGATCCATCCATTGAATGGCGCTTGCAGGGAACAATACGCGAGGGCGACGTTGGCCTGGTTAAGCTCAGCCTGGGCTCCGGAAACAGATGCCGTTGTGCTGGCCAGTTGCGCCTGCGCAGAGTCGTAGTCTGGCTTGGTTGCACTCTGCGAAGCATAAAGCGCAGAGACGCGGTCGAAGCTGAGCTTAGCCTTTTCGTACTCCGCCTGCGCGCGAGACAGCTGCGCTTTGGCCTGTTGCACCTTGTCCAGGTAGTCCTGCTGCCGCACCACGGCCAGCACGGTTCCTTTTTGCACCCAGTCTCCCTGATCGATGTTGCGCATGCCTCCGCTGGGGCTTTTAACCTGGCGAATACTATCGACATAACCACCCGACTGGAACGCCAGGTTCACCTGCGCATAAGGAACGATGCTGGCTGAGTATTTGGCGCCGTTCCCTACGGCCACGGGCTGCACCAGCGCTGTATGAACAGGCAGCGGTAGTGTCTCGGCGGAATTTTGTTGCTTGCATGCCGTCAGGCCAATCAGGAGGGTTGTGCCCAGCATGGCGAGCGAGAGCTTCACAATCACGGGATTCATAGGTTTCACTCTTCCCCCAGAGCTTTCTCAAACGCAGCCTTCGCGTTCCAGAAGGCAAGCAGGCTTTGTTCATAGTCATGTTCGGCATTGGCGACCGAGGCCTGTTGTTGCAGCACGTCGCGCATCAACACCGCGGCATGCTTGAATTGATCGTTGACTTCCCGCATTTTCTCGTTGGCCGCGTCGCGGCCGGCCTGGGAGACTTCGAGCAGCGAACGGCTCTCTTCCAGCTTGCGGAAGTTGTTGTCCACATCGAGCATCACCTGGGCCTGTGTTTCCTGCAGTTGATAGTGGCTCTGCTCGAGCGACACATCTTTTTGTTTCACCTCGTCTTTGCGTCCTCCCCAATCAAAGGGGTCCCACTTCATTTCGAGGCCGGCAGAAACAATATTCTGCGGCAGAAACGAGGTGTTGATGGGCTCGAGATAGTGGACGGCCGCGCCGACATCGGGAATGTACTTGGCCTTCGACAGCTTGCGGTCATACTCGGCGCGCTGGGTATCGATCTCTGCTTCTTTCACTTCCGGCCGCTGCCGCAGTGCGGTTTGCCGGGCCGTCTTCAAGTCCATCTCTGCGGGTGAAATAGGCGGTACCTGTTCGGTGCGAAAAGCCGTGTCGAGATCGCGCCCCAGCAATTCGTTGAGTTGCTCCTTTTGCGTTTGCAGCGTATCGCGCAATTGGACCACCTGGTAGCGAGTCTGGGCCAGCTTTGCCTTGGCCTCCAGGCTATCCGACTTGAGCACCGACTCCTGGGTCAGATATTGTGTCGCCACCCGGTCTGTCTCTTCGTATTGCTTCACCAGGGCCTGGGTCGCTTCGAGGGCGCTTTCTGTTTGCAGCGTGGCGTAGTAGGCCTGCTTCACGCTGGCTACGATCGACTGCCGCTGTCCTTTATATTGTTCCGTGGCGAGATCAGCAGAAAGCTCTTGTTCCCGAATAGCCAGATGGATCTGGTAAAGCTGCGACAGGGGTTGTGCTACTTCCGCCGAGGCCAACCCGGTAATCCCGGTGGAAAGCTTCAGCGTCTGCGGTAGTGGGTTGTTAAAGAGGTTTGCGGGAAAAGTGAACTTCGGGTTGGTGATATCTCCCGAAGCAAACAGATATGTGGTGATTGCGGGGAAGCGCTTGGTCTTGGTTTGCGCTACTTCCCAGTTCGATTTGACGATCTCCAGCTTGGCCATATTCACCGGCCGATTATTATCTACGGCAATCTGGATAGCCTGAGACAACGAGAGAACCGGAACCTCGCTTGTGGGTTCTTGCCCCAGCAGCATGATCCCGGTCATCAACGCAGTCCCGGCAACTGCCCAGGATAATGACTTCAAGTACCTTCCTAGCATCATCAATCAGACCGTCAGAGTAGGGTGAACCAATTATGGGCCGATTATGGGTATCGTGGGTCCCTTTGTTAGGATTGGCCCCTTCGCAATCCTCCTCCACCTTGCGGTCCCAGGCTGTTCAGGTCATTCAGGACAGCCTGCCGGTCCTGGGGACGAAACTCTCCCGCGTCCATCGTTTGCTCAATGTCAGACTTCGCCTTCTTCAGCGCCATAAACTGTTGCAGCTTGCCTTCTCCGCTGGTCTTGATGCCTTGTAGCCCATTCAAACTATCCTGCAAAGTTTGTACCTGGGCTTCCGTAGGTTTACCGTGCATCACCGCGGTGAAGACGCCTTTCCCCAGCTTTTTGCCGGGATCCGGCGCGGCCTCGGTGGAGGCGGGCGTCGGCTGCTTATTGAGCATCATCACCTGCAGATCCTGCTCCAGCGTGTCGCGATCGGGCTGTTTTACCGTGGCCATGACGGCCTTCATCCTTGAGACCGCACTCCAGGGTCTGATCAGGTCGACGGGCGCGCCGGGTGCTTACGTCCTGCTCAGCGACTACGGGGTCGGCGGGTCCTCAGGTTCGCTCGAAAAAGCGCAGCAGGCCGCGGAGCGTGCTTTGGCACTCGGGGGCATTTACTGTGGGCTGGGCCAAACTGACGTTGCCATGCATTGGCTCGACAGGGCTTGATCCGGTCTTTGACGGTTGTCGCTCCGACAAACGCTTTCGAGACCTGCTCGTCAAGCTAAGGTTACGGCGCACCGCATAGTGTTGAGCTCTATCCCCTAACCAAAGGCCGGGTGCCCCACACCCCCGATTTCCTGTGAAGTGTCGTGGGTTCCCTGAACTTCCTGCGCCTTTCCTTAGAAGAAAGGCGCACACGCGGTCCTTTCCAGAACTGCGTACAGGAAATTCGGGGCATCTCGCTCGTTTTTCGCGAGATGTGGGATACCACAGGCCTCCCCTCAAGCCTGCTGCGGGTTTCATAGATCCACACGGTTCTCCGCCAGCCACCGAACCGACTGACCATGTCCGAAAAGCGCCAGTCCTCGATCAGGCCAAGTGAGAGAATTTACATATGGAATTGCCTGATCGACACGTTTCGTATCGCGCGCTGCAGAGCCGTGATCACCGCTTCGACGGCGTCCTGTTCGTCGCTGTGACCTCGACAGGTATCTATTGCCGGCCGGTATGCCCGGCGCGCACACCGAAATTTGAAAACTGTATTTTCTTCCCTTCGGCGGCCGCTGCCCAGCAGGCAGGCTTTCGTCCTTGTCTGCGTTGCCGTCCTGAGACGGCTCCCGACATGGCCTCCTGGCGTGGAACCTCCAATACAGTATCGCGAGCCCTGGCACTCCTGACCGACGGAGCGCTCGACGGCGATGACGCGAGCGTAGAGAAACTGGCGGAGCGTCTCGGCGTGGGGGAGCGCCAGTTGCGCCGGCTCTTCTTACAACACCTGGGAGCATCGCCGATTGCCGTCGCACAAACACGGCGTGTTCTTTTCGCCAAGCAGCTGATTCATGAAACCCAGATGCCCATGACCGAAATCGCGCTGGCCGCAGGATTCGGGAGCATCCGAAGATTCAATGAGACCTTCCGCCATCTGTTTCAGCGTCAACCGAGCGCCTTGCGGCGCAAAACCAGGGCGAGCGTCGAAAGTGCACAAGCAGGAGTAACGTTGCGGCTGCGTTACCGGCCACCCTACGACTGGGAATCCATGCTCGGCTATTTGTCAGCGCGCGCGATCCCGGGCGTCGAAGTGGTGGAAAAGGGAACTTACCTCCGCACCGTCGAACTGGATGGCTTTACCGGAAGCGTAGAGGTCACCCATCTACCCCAACGGCAGAGTCTTGGAGTGACCATCCGTTTTCCCAACGTTGCCTCTCTACCGGCCATCGTCTCCCGCGTCAGGAGGGTATTCGATGTGGGTGCGGATATTGAGACCATTGATGCGCACTTGTCTCACGATCCCACGCTGGCACTCCTGGTGGCCAAGCGACCGGGTTTGCGCGCGCCGGGCGGATGGGATGGTTTTGAGCTGGCGGTGAGGGCAATTCTCGGGCAGCAGATTACTGTGGTTGCTGCGCGCCGCCTGGCAGGACAACTGGTGGCCCTGCACGGCAAGCCCCTGCCACCGGGGCAGGCTGGTCATCCAGCACTCTCCCATGTTTTTCCTGAGGCGCAGCGTCTCGCGTTAGCAAAGTCGATTGGGCTCGGCATGCCCGTGGCCCGGCAAGCATCGTTGCAGGCATTGGCGGAGGCTGCGCTGGCGGATCCGAATCTATTCCGGCCATTTGGAACCATTGAAGAGGCGATCGTCCGGCTGCGCTCGATCCGCGGAGTGGGAGAATGGACGGCCCAGTACATCGCTCTGCGCGCACTACGTGAGATGGATGCCTTTCCAGCTTCTGACATTGGCTTGCTGCGGGGGGCTGAAATCATTGATGGAAATCGGCCAAGTTCGGCCAAGCTGTTGAGCCGTGCTGAGGCCTGGCGTCCGTGGCGTGCCTACGCAGCGCAGCACCTATGGGCTGCGAACGCCACCACGAGTCACGATCAGGGAGGGCTGCATGGCTGATAGATTGCAATTGTTTCTTGAGCGGATCGACACACCCATCGGTGAGCTCTTGCTTGTCGCTGACCGCGAGAAGAACCTACGGGCTGTCGATTGGACCGAATATGATCCCCGCATGCACCGTTTCCTAAGACTCCACTATGGAGAAGACGGATACGAGCTCGAATCGGCCACGAGTCCAAGCCATATCGCGGCTGCGATGAAAAATTACTTTGCCGGAGAGCTGGGCGCGATCGATAACCTGCCGGTAAAGACGGCCGGCACGCCCTTTCAACGTTCTGTGTGGAGTGCCCTGCGAGAGATACCCCGCGGTGCGACAGAGTCGTACGGCAAGCTCGCAGAGCGGATAGGCCGTCCCACCGCAGTCCGTGCAGTGGGCCTAGCTAATGGTTCCAATCCAATCGGCATCGTTGTGCCGTGCCACCGTGTCATTGGCGCCAACGGTTCCCTCACCGGCTACGGCGGTGGTATGGAACGAAAACGCTGGCTTCTGGATCACGAAGGGGCACAAACGGGAACCCTCTTTCGGACATGACGCGTTTTGAGCTCTATCCCCTCCACCAATCGACGGGTGCCCCATCCTTCGCGTTTTTTGCGAAGGGTGGGATAGCCAACTGTCACCCTATCACTTCGGAATCAGCGCCGTTTGCCCCACATGGAACGCAATATGCGCGGTTCGGCTGAGCAGAATCGCGAATCGATTGCGTGATGGATCCTTAGCAAAGTCCTCTTCAGAAACAGAGCCGTGTTTCTCCAACCATTGAGCCGGGGAAAGACTTTGAAACCCTGCCGACAATTTGCTGTTGACGTCATTCCATGACTTTTTAAGCTCTTCGGCCGCGGGCAGCTCCGCGATCGTTCTATCGGGACTGGTAATGAAGATAGGATCAAGTTCTGGATGGAGGCGTTCCCCCAAGCCCAACAGCGGCAGCATGCGATCGTGAACGGCAGTGAGATGACCCCACAGATAGATCAACCGGTTCTTTCCCGGTGCCACTTCTTTTTGCAGTTGTTCGTCGTTGAGAGGGGAAAATATCCGGTCGGCTCTTTCGATGGTGGATTTCCACAAATTCACTGCTGATGTGACCAACGCTTGCTCAGGCATCTGGAGGGCTCCTCGTTGTTACTCTCCATGAGAGTATCGAGGGGTGAAGAAAGGTTCAGTTTGATCAATCCTTAAACATCTCCACGATCTTCCGGCTGTCCGCTGCTCTTTCGACGAAACCAAAGGTTCCGTCCTCGCGCATTTCTCGCGCGCCGTGCAGAAAGCAGCCGTAGGCCGCACGGGCAAGAGCCCCGCCAACGCTGACCCGTTTGACTCCGATCGCCTCCAGGTCTGCCAGGTTCATTGCAATTCCCGCAATTCCCATCAAAACATTGACCGGGCGATCCACAGAGCTGACCACTGTGGCGATATCCTCTTTGCTGGTGAGCCCCGGCGCGTAAAGAACATCGGCGCCTGCTTCCTGGTAGGCCTGCAGCCGGATGATGGTGTCTTTCAGATCGCGGCGCCCGTGCAGGTAGTTCTCCGCGCGTGCTGTGAGGGTAAACGGGAAACCCAGCCCACGTGCACTCTCTGCGGCCGCGCGCACCCGTTCCGCCGCCAACTCTGGTTCATAGATCGGCCGCTCCGGGCTGGGCGTCGAGTCCTCAATAGACCCACCCACAGCTCCAGCGGCTGCGGCCATACGAATCGTTTCCGCGGCGCCTTCAGGAGCATCGGAGAATCCATTCTCTAGATCGGCGCTCAGCGGCAGCTCGGTGGCGGACGCGAGCACCGAAACATGGCCGATCATCGCATCCCGGCCCACCCCGTAATCCGGTCGCCCGATCGAGAAAGCGTAGCCGGCGCTGGTGGTTGCCAACGCCTCAAATCCCAGGTGGGCCAGCATCCGCGCACTCCCAATGTCCCACGGATTGGGAATAATGAATGCGCCCGGGCGGTGGTGGAGCGCGCTAAAAATCTCTCCCTTTTGACGTTGTGTCATCGGCATCATGGCAAAATTATCCCTTGTCTATTCTTACGCATCACATGATGGAGGAGTCTCTTCATGGCTGGAATTTTGACCCCGGGAACCGTAGCCCCGGATTTCACCCTTCCTGTAAGCCCCGACAAAACGCTCTCACTGAAAGACTTGCGCGGAAAACCAGTGGTTCTGGCTTTTTATCCTGCGGACTGGAGCCCGGTTTGTGGGGATCAAATGGCCCTTTACAACGAAGTTCTACCGGAATTCCAGAACTACAACGCGCAGATGGTCGGTATTTCCGTGGATGGAGCGTGGTGCCACGCGGCCTATGCCAAAGCGAAGAATCTCCATTTCCCCCTGCTCGCCGACTTTGAGCCCAAAGGAGCCGTCTCCCGCGCCTATGGGGCTTACCTTCAGGAAGCTGGCTTCAGCGAGCGAGCGCTGTTTGTCATTGACAAAGACGGCGTCATCGCCTGGAGCTATCTGTCTCCAGTAGCCGTGAACCCCGGTGCGGATGGCATTCTCCAGGCGTTGGAAGAATTGGGAGCGTCTGTATGAGCAGACTCTCGGTGCCCGTAAGCGCCAAAGACCATCTCCAGGGAGACCCGCATGCGCCCGTCACCCTGGTCGAATACGGCGACTACCAGTGCCCTTCCTGCGGGCAGGCCTACCCCATCGTCAAGCGCCTGCAAAAGCATTTCGCCAAGCGGATTTCCTTTGTCTTTCGCAATTTTCCCCTGACCCAGATACATCAATACGCGGAGCCGGCTGCGGAAACCGCAGAATTTGCCGCCGCCCACCACAAGTTTTGGGAAATGCACGACCTGCTCTACGAAAACCAGGAGAGCCTGGACGACGGTCTGCTTCTCCAACTGTCACAGCAACTGAATCTTGATCCGAACGCGTTGGCCGAGGCCCTGGAATCGAACCAGTTCGAGCCGAGAGTCCGGGCCGATTTCTCGAGCGGCGTACGCAGCGGCGTGAATGGAACGCCGACGTTCTTCATCAATGGTCAACGGCATGACGGATCCTACGACTATGAGTCGATGGTCGAGGCGATTGACGGGGCACTGGAGTAAGCCGCATCACTTCTCGGCGTCGGTATGCCAGCCGGGATTTGTCCAGTGCCCATCATGTAGTACGAACACTTCGGTGGCGCGGCCCGAGCTGACGGAGCGCTTTCCCTTCATTTCTGTTTCAACGATATAAGCGCTGTACAGGATCGCCACGTCACCAAAACGCTGAATCTCCGTGCGCGGAAACTCGAGCCGGACGAGTTTGCCGCCCTGCGCTTGAAAGTCGACTGCGGATTGCAGCACCTCGGCCTGGTGCTTCCACTGAGATTCGCCGGAGCTGATGACAATAGTCTCCGGGGGCACGAGGTCTCTGAGCGCCTGTGCATCGTTGGCAAACCAGTCTCTCCAGACTGCCTCTCTTACTTTGAGTAGCTGTTCATCGCCATTTTCCGCGAACCCTGTCGATCCGATAAGAATCGCGAGGATGGCTACCATACCGAACAGTTTGCGATGCATGTTTTTCTCCGATCAATCAATTCGTGGCTGAGGGTCGTTCACTGCCAGCAGGATCGCTGCGGCAGATGCAGAGAAGACCGAGTAATCAAGAGGCGACTTGGCGCCAAACGAAATGGCCATGGCGGTTCCGAACAGTACAAGCAAGAGTGCGCTGGCAAGAGCGGTCCAGCGCAGCCACAATCCGCACAGCAACAAGACCCCCAGCACCAACTCCGCAACCGTGGCAGCCCAGCCAAGGAAGGGAATCGAGGAGGCAGGCATAAAGGAGTTGACCTTGGCGGTATAACTGAGGAAGCCGTTGAAGTTTCCGTAGCCTACATTCCGGCCTCGCCACAAGCCGAAGCGGTCGGCAATACCAGATAAGAATCCGATTCCAAGCGCGATCCGCGCATAGAGAAGGGCCAGCTTTTTGCCGTGGATGATCATGATCATTGCTCGTGGGGCGCCTTAACCGAAAGAGGGCCTGAATGATCGCAGATGAAGTAAGCCAGGAAGACTGCCGGCTCCTTCGTGCTCGCATTTGCTGAAACCAGGTGGACGCCGTTAGGCGCTTCATAAAAGCTATCTCCCGGCCGGTAGACTGACACCGGACCGCCTTTCACCTGCATGCGCACCGCACCACGCAGAACGTAACCAATCACCGGGCACGGGTGGCTGTGCGGAGCGGATGAGCCTCCCGGTGGATAGGTCACTTCGACAGTTGTCACCTTCAGATGGGCCGCGTCCAGTTGGGGCAACGACTGTGAGAACACGACCCGGGTGCGCGCCTCCAGAGCGGTCTGGCCCTGAAGCACCATGGCCGCACAGCCTGTAGCCGCGAGAAGTCCAGCAATGAATAACCGTCTTTGCATGTCCACAGCCTAGCAAGGAGTGGTACTGTCGTCATGGGCCACTTGAGGATAAGTTGACTGGACCACTTTTCCGCACCCTAATGGCAAAGCGCACCCCTCCGTATAACCTGCTGCTGCCCCCGCGTGAAGCAAAGACCTCTGCTTACCGCTGGCTCTACGCGGCTCTACGGGCCGACATTCTGGCAGGGCGGCTACGGCCAGGATCAAGACTACCTGCAACGCGCGATCTGGCCGGGCAATACAAGCTATCGCGCGGAACCGTGCTGAGCGCATTCGAAGAATTGAAGGCCGAGGGTTATCTGCATGGAAGCCGGGGATCGGGCACCTACGTAAGCAGCGTTTTGCCGGAACATTTACTGCAGGTCACAGCACAACGTAGCCAGGAACGCTCGTTGCGAAAACCACACCCGCGTCCGCTCTCCGTTTATGGATCACGCGTTCAACCCTTTCCCAACCTTGAGAGCCGGCCGACGCGCGCCTTTCGCGCCAACCTGCCCGCCCTGGATCTGTTTCCCACCCAAATCTGGACGCGGCTGGCGGAGCGCCGTCTACGCCACCTCTCCATCCCTCAACTGCTGGGCTGCGACACCATGGGTTATCTTCCGTTGCGAACCGCGATTGCCGGCTACCTGAACGCGTCTCGCGGAACGCAGTGCGAGCCCGAGCAGGTGATGATTGTTTCCGGAACCCAGGAGGCGCTGGACCTCGCAGGCCGATTAATCCTGAATCCTGGGGACAGCGTCTGTCTCGAGGAGCCAGGATACCCCGGTGCGGCGATGGCTTTCGAAGCGCTGGGAGCAAAAATCCGTCCCGTCCCCGTGGATGACGAAGGAATGCGTTTACCCGCGGCACGCAAGACAAAATTGGTCTACATAACCCCCGGGCATCAATTTCCCCTTGGGATGACCATGAGCCTGGCGAGGCGGCTCAAATTGCTTGATTGGGCTCGGCGCTCGCGGGCCCTTATCTTTGAAGACGATTACGACAGCGAATTTCGTTATTCGGGGCGTCCGGTACCCGCGCTACAGGGGCTGGATCGTCAAGGCTTGGTGATCTTTGCGGGAAGCTTCAGCAAAGTGTTGTTTCCTGCGTTGCGCATTGGCTATTTGGTGCTACCGTCCGATCTGGTCGACTCCTTCGCCGCAGCCAAGTCCGTCCTCAACCGGCATGCGCCGCCGTTCGAGCAAACGGTGCTCTGCGACTTCATGGTCGAGGGGCATTTCGAGCGCCACTTGCGGCGCATGCGCGAAGTCTATGCCGAGCGGCTGTCGACGCTGTTCGAAGCTGCCAGGTGGAAACTCACAGGATTACTGCAACTCTCAGACGTCGAAGCGGGACTCCAGACTGTGGGATGGCTGCAGCAGGGAATTGACAGCAAGGCCGCGCGGCGGGCAGCAAACCTGCGTAAGGTGGAAGTCATTCCGCTGCGCGTTTACAGCCGGATGCCACTCGAGCGGCAAGGATTGCAACTAGGTTTCGCCGCCGTGAACCCGCAGGAAATAAAACGTGGCGTGCATCAACTTGCTGTGGCGCTTGAAGAACTCACAAAGAGCCAACTATGATTTAACTCTATGCCAGACCAGGTTAGTGAAATATTTCTAGCCGCATCGGTAAAGCGGATGCAGCTCTCAGAAGACGACATCAATCGCTGTCTCGACAAATTGTCTGAGGAGCAGATGTGGTGTCGTGGAGGGGACCATGAAAACTCCATTGCCAACCTCTTGCTTCATCTCGAAGGCAATCTGCGGCAGTGGTTTTTGCACGGCATTGACGGCCAGCCGGATGTACGTGTGCGGGACGAAGAGTTCACACTCTCACCCTCTCAGCCATGCGAGGAGATTCGCCGGCGCTTCGCCGCGACCCTGGCAGAATCCCGAAGGGTGATCGGGTCGCTTCCGCCGGCGCGCCTGCTGGAAATGACCAATCCTCAGCCCAAAGGCAGTTGGGGGCCGATGACCATCCTGGAAGCGATTTATCGCATCGTAGCCCATCTGCAACTCCATCAGGGGCAGATCGTCCTGCTGGCGAAGCAACTGACAGGCGCCGACCTGGATCTGTCACTGCCGCGGAAACGATAGCAACTCGTTGAGCCTTCGCGCCAGAAAGCGCCGTGCCACTTCCGGCCGTGCAAGGCTCAACGCCTTTTCATAAGAAGCGCGAGCCTTCTCGACCTCACCCAGCCGCCGGTAAAAATCAGCCCTCGCCGAATGGGCCAGGTAGTAATCCTCCAGCTCGCCGCGCGCCAGGATAGCGTCGATCAGCGTGAGCCCAGCCTGTGGACCATCCCGCATAGCGACTGCAACCGCGCGGTTCAGTTCTACCACCGGTGACGGATTTCCTGACAGCAGCGCGTCATACAACGCGGCAATCTGAGCCCAATCCGTTGCCCCCACGCTGGGCGCTTCCGCATGCACGGCTGCGATCGCGGCCTCTAACGTGTAGGCACCGAACCGTCTGGACGTGAGTGCTTGCTCCACCAACGCAATACCTTCACCAATAAGATTCCGGTTCCAGAGTGAGCGATCCTGATCGTCCAACAGCACCAGGTCGCCCTCGGGCGAAGTACGCGCGCCGCGCCGCGACTCGTGCAACAGCATCAGTGCCAGCAGTCCCTGTGATTCGGGTTCTGGCAATAATTCCACCAGCAGGCGTCCAAGGCGAATCGCTTCGCCGGAAAGATCGGGCCGCGTCAGCGATCCGCCCGACGATGCTGAGTACCCCTCGGTGAACACCAGGTAGATTACCTGGAGCACGGTGTCCAGCCTTGGGGCAAGCTCGCTCTGGCTGGGCACTTCGTAAGGGATGCGTGCATCGCGAATCTTTGCTTTGGCGCGCACAATGCGCTTGGCTATGGTCGGTGTGGCGGTCAGAAAGGCGCGTGCGATCTCCTCCGTGGCGAGCCCGCAAACTTCGCGCATGGTCAAGGCAATCCGGGCATCGGCCGGCAACGCCGGATGGCAGCAAGTGAAGATCAGCCGCAGCCGATCGTCTTCGATACTCTGCTCGTCCCACAGCACCGGCTCCATAGCCTCCCCATCCAACCGGCGCGCCAGTTCGCTCACCGACTCATCGAACCTTGCGCGGCGGCGCATATTGTCGATAGCTTTGAATCGTCCGGTCGACACCAGCCAGGCGCGCGGGTTGGATGGCACACCATCCCGCGGCCACTGTTCCATCGCCGCCATGAACGCGTCATGCAGGGCTTCTTCCGCCCGATCGAAGTCCCCGAGCAAATGGATAAGCGTGGCCAGAACGCGGCGAGATTCAGAACGATAGGTGGCTTCCACCACCTCGTTCACTCGCCCGTCTTTACCCGTCAACGCCATCGCTTTCTCCTTCGCATGGGCATGAAGGGCGTGCCACAAAGCGGCCGCCGGCATCCACAAAGCCTGCAGCATCGTACCGGTCATGGTGCCGCACCCAGTCCCCTAAGTTGCGGCGGGGACCGGTCTCATTGCGACCCTTCGGCGTCAGGTCAAGATACATGTAGGTCGTATCCACCATCTCGTCTCCGCGTCCATAGGTGGAGTAGGTGTGAAATACTTCGTCCTGGGCATTCTTGTAGAACACGCTGAGGCCAGATCCTTCCTCGCTCACAAAATCACGGAGCTGGTAGTTGTAATTGACCTTTCCGCTCGCAATTTCCTCTTTTGTGAACGACACGCCATAGTCATAATTGAAGTCGCTGTCATAGGACGATAGCCACTTGAAGCGCCATCCCATGCGCTGCTGGAATGCCTGGATCTCGGGGAGCGGTGCTCGTGAAATAGTCACCAAAGAAACATCGTGGTGTTCCAGGTGCGCGAGGGTGCCGTCAACATGGTCGGAGCGAAACGAGCAGCCCACGCATCCTTCCTTCCACCCCGGGCCAAACATGAAGTGAGAGACGATGAGTTGACTCCGCCCTGCAAACAGATCCGCCAGGCTCTCTTGACCGCCGGGTCCATCGAACAGGTAGGTCTTCTCCACCTTGACCCAGGGCAATTCCCGGCGTTGACGATCGATCTCGTCACACTGACGGGTCAGAAGCTTCTCCGCGGCGAGCAATTGTTTGCGGGCGGCCAGCCATTCGTCTCGCGAAACAACCTTCGAATGCGAATTTGGTGCCGTGTTCATTGCCGGGTCTCTTTTTTTTCGCTCGCGGTCAATTCCTTGATGGGGCGCACTTCGATGCCGCCGAGCCGGATAGCGGGAACCTGCGCGGCCAGCTGGATGGCCTGGTTCAGGTCCTGCGCCTCGATCAGGAGGAAGCCGCCGATCTGTTCGTTGGTTTCCGCGAACGGCCCATCGGTCACTGAGACCTTGCCGTTTCGAATCCGAACAATGGTCGCTGTTTGAACGGATTCGAGCGCTTGTGCCGCGATCAGGTGCCCGCGTTTTCGCAGCGAATCGTCATAGGCAATGCTTTCATCATCCAGTGCCTGCGACTCGCTCGCCGACAGTGCTTCCAGCTTCTTCTCATCAACCAACACCATGCACAGATATTTCATCGCTGTTTCTCCTGAACAGTGCAATCTTGCTCCATTCAGAAAATAGTCGTCCAGGCCATCTCAAAATGGACATCGCCGGCAAAATTTCCGCGATTTTTTCCCTCGACCTACCAGTAGCGTCTTTGGGCTCTATCCCCGCCACAAAAGCCGGGTGCCCCACACCCCCGATTTCCTGTGTAGTTTCGTGGGTTCCCTGATCTTCCTGCGCCTTTCCTTAAAGAAAGGCGCACACGCGGACCTGTCGAGAGCTGCGTACAGGAAATTCGGGGCATCTCGCTTGTTTTTCGCGAGATGTGGGATACCGCAGGCCTCCCCTCGAGCCTGCTACGGTCCTCACAACTCCACAGGGGTGGACCCTGCACTTTGCCTCGATCCCAATAGCCGATTTCAAGGAAAACCGCCGCCCTCCCCTTGTCATCCCGAGCGAAGCCGAGGGATCTGCAGTTACTCCTGCTTGTGTTGGATCAACGCTGGGCTTGACCGGTGCCAGCCCCGGACTTAAATCCGGGGGAGCGGGTTTTCAAACCCGCGAGAAGCTCCGCTAGATAAGTTGAGGGCTTTAGCCCTGGTGGCCGGGCTAAGCCTCCTAAGGTACTCTTTCCATGTACCAAAACACCGCAGACAACAGAAAGGACACAGTGCTGAAAGATAAGAACTGTCTAAGGGTAGGCATATTAGGCTGTGGTCCCATCTCTCAATTTGCCCACCTGGAATCCGCGCAAAAAGCTCGAAACATTCTTCTCCGCGCGGTCTGTGACGCCGATGAATCCCTGGCGCAGCAGTTCGGTCAATTTTACGGTGCGGAGCGCATCTACCTCGACTACGACGACATGCTGGCAGACCCGAGCGTCGATGCGATTATCATCGCGATCGCCGACTCCTTTCATGTCCCGGCTGCGCTCAAGGCGCTCTCCGCGGGCAAGCACGTTCTTTGTGAAAAGCCCATCGCAGTCTCCGTCGAGGAAGTAGAGTTGCTGGCGCAAAAGGTGCAAGCGAGTGGCCTGGTGCTCCAGGTGGGTCACATGCTCCGCTTTGATCCAGGGATCGAAGCGACCCATAGCTTCATACACAATGAGATGGGACAGATGCTCGCCCTGAAAGCCTGGTACTGTGACTCCACTCATCGCTACACCATGACCGACGCGGTACAGCCCCTTCCGCGTTCGGGAGCGCGGGCGCTTAAGCCCAAAGCCGATCCCAAAGCCGACAAGGCCCGCTACTACATGCTTGCGCACGGTTGTCATCTCGTCGACCTGGCCAGATATTTCAGCGGCCCCCTTCTCGCCGTGCGCGCGCGCCTTTCTCAGCGCTTCGGGGCCTACTGCTGGTTCGTCGAAACAGAATTTGAAAACGGGACTCTCGGACATCTGGACCTGACCATCGCTGTCCGCATGGACTGGCACGAAGGCTTTCAAATCTATGGTGAGCGTGGCAGTGCGATCGGAAAAATCTTCAACCCCTGGTACTACAAATCGAGCGAAGTCGACATCTTCCACGAGAAAGACTCAACCACCCGCCGAGTGCTCGGAGCAGATGGCCATTTCTACCGGCGTCAACTCGAGGGCTTTGCCGAGACGATCCTGGATGCAAAGCCCATGCGCGGCGCGAACATCGAGGATGGGGTAGCCTCCGTGCGAGCCATGGCTGCCATTGCGCAATCGGCCGCCTCGGGTTCAAGAATCGTGCTTGCGGACGTAACCGGTGCGGTCTGATGTATCCAGCAATTTTTGCCCGTACCTACCCTCTTACCAATGCGGCCGAAGTGTTCGCCGCCGCGGCGGCAGACGGATATCGCGGAGTGCAGTTCAACCTGGCCTCTGCGGGGCCGGGCGGGCTTGCTGAAGAAATCAAACACCAGGCGCACGCTGCCGGAATCGTCTTAGCTGCGCTCTCTGGGACCTACAACATGGCTCACCCTGATCCCAACGTTCGTGCCGCATCACGAGAAGCCTTTGCTAATGTCATCGAAGCAGCGCGCCGCATGGGTACTCCGGTCGTGACTCTATGCACCGGCTCTCGCGACCCCGAAAACATGTGGAAGCATCACCCTGACAATCAAGGTGCACTAGCCTGGAGTGTGTTGCGCAGTGAAGTAGACTCTGTCTTGCCATTGGCCGAAGCCGCGGGCATCAAGCTGGCCGTCGAGCCCGAGCCCGGAAATGTCGTCAACCATGCCCAAGCAGCACGTCGCTTGCTCAACGAAGTCCAGTCGCCGTTTCTCGGCATAATTCTTGACCCAGCGAATCTGCTATCGCCTGAGACGCTCCCCGAACAGAAAAAAGTCATCGCCCAGGCGGCACAACTCCTCGGCGGCTCAGTTGTGCTTGCTCATGCAAAGGACATCGATCTCTCAGGGCGGGTGACCGCAGTAGGTAGAGGTGCAGTGGACTTCCCGGCGTTCGTAGCGGCGCTTCGCTCCATTGGTTACGATGGCGCGCTCATCGCTCACGGGTTTCCTCAGGAAAATGCGGCAGAGGTCTCCAAGCTCCTTGCACACTTCATAGGAAGCCCATCATGACAGACGGCACGTTTCAAACAGACGACGGATGTCTGCTGGCGTACGAAGATACCGGAGAAGGTTTGCCGGTCCTATGGCAGCACGGTCTGGGTGCCGACCGAACTCAGCCCGCCGAGGTCTTCCCTATAGTTCCCGGAATCCGGCGTCTCACGCTGGAATGCCGTGGTCACGGCAGCTCAGAGTTAGGAGATCCGAGCCGCCTTTCCATCGCCACTTTTGCAGCCGATGCCATCGCCCTTCTTGAGCACCTGGGAATTCGTCAGGCAATCGTCGGGGGCATCTCGTTAGGCGCTGCTCTATCGATGCGGCTCGCGGCCTTGCACTCCGATCGAGTTGCAGGTTTGATTCTTGCCCGGCCCGCATGGGTCGTGGGACCGTCCGCCACCATGGCGCCTTTTCTCGAGATAGCTGCACTCCTCGAAGAGTTTGGAGCCCATGAGGGGGCACTTCGTTTTGAGGCTTCTGCGTGCCTTGCCGCGGTTGCCGCCGTCTCCTCCGACAACGCTGCGTCTCTCAGGAGTTTCTTTTTCCGGCCCAACCCTGCGAGCACGATTGCCTTGCTGTCCACCATCCCCAATGATTCTCCGGGCATCGACGCAGTGACGATTGCCAACATTCGAATCCCAACGCTGATCATCGCCAGCCATCACGACTATGTTCACCCGCTCGCCTTTGCGGAGCGTCTGCAACAGATTCTTCCCCACGCAACCCTGCGGGTCGTCACCGCAAAATCGATCGACAAAGATCAATACAAGCAGGACTTCCGGGAAGCCCTCTGCGGGTTTCTCAGCGAAATGCTATGAGCACTATACTTGTCGTCGACATCGGTGGGACCAGCATCAAGATAGGTTTCGTCGTCGATGGAGAGCCGCAGGAATTCATCCGCCTGTTCTCCACGACTGAGCTACGAACAGGCCCCATTGCTGCTCTTGAGCGGATGATCTCCACGGCCATGGCGGAATCCGGTCTCAAGCCGGCGGCCATCGTTTCCACGGTTCCTGGTTTTCTTGATGAGCAGCGGAACCGCGTACTCTATGCTGCAAACATCCCCGAACTGAACGGCCGTCTACTGGCCAGCGACCTCGGGGATCGCATCGGTCTTCCAGTCTTGCTCGAGCGCGACTCTGTTTTGGCATTGATGGGAGAGTATGTCGCTGGAGTTTGCCAAGGCGCGGGCTCGGTCCTCGGGCTCTTCTTCGGTACAGGTATCGGAGGCGCCTTTCTGCAGCACGGCCTGCCTTTTCGGGGCTCCGGCTGGGCGCTCGAGATTGGGCATATGCCTTTCTCTGCAAGCCGTCAATGGTTACTCACCGAGAGAGGCGAGTGTCTTGAAGCATACGCATCGGGGAAAGCCCTTGAGCGCATTGCGGAACATCATCAGGTCCCCATCGAAAATGTGTTTCGAGCTTCCGCGCAAGCGTCCGAACTATCCGGCCACCTGCGCGAGTTTGTGATCAACCAGGCCTACGCCATTGCCACCGCCATCGCGATTCTTTCTCCGGAGACAGTGGTTCTCGGCGGCGGCATCTGCGAAATGCGCGATTTTCCCAAGCCGCAACTCGTCGCCGAACTGGAGCAGCTCTTCCCGTTCCTCTCGACTGGGCGGCCTCTGGATCTGCGCTGGGCTAGCCTTGGTTGGCGAAGTGTGCTCCACGGAGCAACATTTGCTGTGCTGCGATCCCAATAGCTGGTTTCAAGGTGAACCGCCGCCCTCCCCTTGTCATCCCGACCGGAGCGTACTCGGATTTCCTACCTCGCGCTGCTGGCAACGACCACGTGTGCGGTTTTCCTTAAAGAAAATCGCATGATGTTGATCAACGCCACGGATCTCGACAGGAAATCCGGGGGAGCGCAGCGGAGGGATCTGCAGCAACAGCGTTCAAAGTAAGCACCATCGTGCCTTCGAAGCCCAATTTGTCGAATGTCAACACAGTGGTAAGGCTGGAATTTCTCATGACAAGGAAATAAGTGAATGGAGCACCGGGAGGGAATTGAACCCTCGAATACTGGTTTTGCAGACCAGCGCGTTAGCCACTTCGCCACCGGTGCTCATCTCATCAGGGGCATCGCTGATCAACGCTGCCCCTGATGATTATCTACTTTACCTGCCCGGCAAGGTCTTTTCTTGCCAGGTACCAGGTTTCTACTTGCAGTCCTGCTCCGCCGCCATTGGTGCGCTTGCGTGCGTCTTCCACCGTCGCCGGCGCGGGAACGATCACCGAGTCCCCCGGCTTCCAATTCGCCGGCACTGAGACCGCATTGCCGTCGATCGTCTGCAGCGCCTCGAACACACGGATCAACTCGTCTACATTACGCCCCAATTGCATCGGATAGTAAACAATGGCGCGGATATTTTGCTTGGGATCAATCGCGAACACTGCCCGCACCGTGGCGGTATCCGAAGCTGCTTCATGCACCAGCCCATAAGCCTGCGAGACCTTCTGGTCGAGATCGGCAACCACCGGGAACTTCACCTCCACCCCGGCATTGCGTTCGATATCGCGCACCCAGGCAATATGCGAGTAAATGCTGTCAATCGAAACCCCGATCAACTGCACGTTCAGTCTTTCAAAATCATCCCAGCGGCGCGCAAACTCGATGAACTCCGTGGTGCACACCGGGGTGAAATCAGAAGGGTGTGAAAACAGCAACACATACTTGCCCTTGCTGGTGTAATCGCTCAACTGGATGACGCCGTGCGTGCTCTTGGCTTTAAAATCGGGCGCCGGATCGAGAATGCGTGGAATGCGTGATTCGATCGTCATGTGGGTTCCTCCTCGATGCTGTTGGACAGTCGGCCTGCGGGGCGGTCATTTCCAGGCTTGTTTCAAGCACGAGGGAACCCGCGGCGTGGGCCAGCTGCGGGTGGTTGAGATGTATATCAGGAAGCGAAGCTTGCGATTCGATCTAGAAACACACCCGCAGCGTGCAGCAACAAACAGCAGCAGCGGAGGCGCGGGTGGTGAGAGGTGTTTACCATTTCGACTTCTTTTAGAATAGAACCGCTGCCATGCGGTGTCAAACGCAGAATTCGTTCATCACGCTGGCCAAGCTATGCGCGTGAGCAGCAATCGAAAAAATAAAAACCGCATCCTCGCGCAGAGACGGTGAGATTTTTTTTATTTCTAAGCAGCACTGATCCTGTAGCAAAAGAACATCTTTTCCTTGAATGATTCACATGCTTTCAACAGGGCTGAACACGCATATACACAACACTGGCAACGCGACGCCGTTTCGCGGTGGAACCGGAAGAAAAAAGCAAGCCGCACTTCGCTTCATCTTCCCCGTTTACACATCGCTTTCATCTTCGTACTCTGTGCAAGCGTTGCCGTCGAGGTAACGCAACTGTCGGCCTTGAAATCTGACAACTGAAATTCAGATCGGACGCGCTTGGATTGCGCTCTGCTGCTGGACGAATACCTGCTATCCCCCGGCTCCCTGGTGATCGCAAAGCAGGCCTCGTTCCATCGCTACCAGCCATCCAAAGGCGACTTATTCCGTTCTTCCCCCGAAGCCTGCGGATGCGCGCATGCGAGTGCGCCGTCGCGTTTCACATCTCCTTTGAGGAGAAGTTAGGACCCCATGAGGCCAAAGAAAACGATTCTATGTGTGGATGACAACGAGCAATCCCTGTCCGTTCGCAAGTTCTTACTGGAAACCCGCGGCTACCGAGTGCTCACAGCCTCTAGCAGCGAACAAGCATTGGAGCTATTTCGAGATGGAGGCATTGATCTGGTTTTGAGCGATCTGATCATGCCCTACATGGATGGAAACGAGCTCATCCGCCGCATGAAGGAGATAGCTCCCGAAGTGCCGGCGATTCTCATCAGCGGAAGCGTCAAAGCTTTCGACCGCGCCAATCGCGCCGACGCGTTTTTGCCCAAGGGAGCCTGTTCACCGGTGGAGATGCTGGAGCGCATCCGGGTGATGGTGGCTCGAAAACGCGGCCCCAAAAAAGGCCATGGACTGCGTCCGTTGGTCGCCGAGCATCAGCCCGAGCACAGCGAAGCGGAAGTAGTTGGGGTTTGATTGCTTGCCGCCCCGACGGTCCCAGTTACAATCAGGAACGTGCAGCCCATTATCGAGGCAAAGAACGTAAGCAAGGTTTACCGGGCAGGCAAGGTCGATGTGCCTGCCCTTACCAACGTTTCCTTTGATGTTCCTCCGGGCGAGTTCGTCAGCATTGTGGGGCCGTCGGGCAGCGGCAAATCGACCCTCTTCTACATTCTTGGAGGCCTTACGCGGGCGACTTCAGGAAGCGTGTTGATCGATGGAGTCGACTTTGCCAGGCTCAGCGATTCCGAGCGCACCGCATTGCGCAAGACCAAGATTGGCTTTGTCTTTCAGAAATTCAATCTGCTGCCAACTTTGACCGCGCGCGACAATATCGAGATCGCGCGAGAAATTGCTGGCAGCCACCAGGCGAAGGATGGGGCATTGCTCAAGCAACTAGCAGACATGCTCGGCATAGCCGGCCGTCTCGATCATCGTCCTTCGGAGCTTTCTGGTGGGGAGCAGCAGCGCGTCGCGATTGCCCGCTCGTTGATCACGCGCCCTGCCATCATTCTTGCCGATGAGCCCACCGGCAATCTCGACACCAAAAATTCCAATGCCGTGTTGGAGATGCTGCGGCGTTCGAACCAGGAATTCAAGCAGACGGTGTTGATGATCACGCATAACCCTGAGGCGGCCGAGGTGGGGGACCGCATCCTGCACATGCGCGACGGCCACCTGCTCGACGCCTAGCAACGATTTGGAAAATGACCACCTGGGTCTTATTCGCCGGTTTGCCTGGCACGGGCAAAAGCACCCTCGCCAGGGCTTTGGCTGGACGTCTCGACGCGGCAATTCTCGACAAAGACCGTGTGCGCGGCGCGCTCTTTCCCGGCGCTCTGACCGACTACAGTGGCTCCCAGGATCAAGTCTGTATGCGCGCCATGCTGGCCGCAGCCGCCTACCTGACGGAGCGCCGCCGTGTGCCTTTCATCTTTTTCGATGGGCGCACCTTTTCCACCCAGGCGCAAAGGGAAGAAGTGCTGAAAGCGGCGGAGCAAGCGGGGGCGCAATCGCGCATCCTGCATGTGAGCTGTGCGGATGCCGTAGCAGAACAACGCCTGGCAACGGTTGACCCGGAACATCCGGCACAGAACCGTGATCCTGCCCTTTACCGCACCATTAAGCAGCATTTTGAGCCAATCCGGAACGCCAAGCTGGAGGTGGATACAACCCTGGGTATTGATAAGGTGCTGGCCTCTGTCGAGGCCTACCTGAAGGGCAGAGAATAGCCGTTCGTTGACCCGGCTGTGAGCCGCCCGATATACTCTCTGAGGACGTATGCGGGAGTAGCTCAGTGGTAGAGCATCGCCTTGCCAAGGCGAGGGTCGCGGGTTCAAGTCCCGTCTCCCGCTCCAGGTAGCTGCCTAGTGGCCAATCAGACTGCGAATCGGGCTTATGGTCGGAAAGTCGCAGTCGCCGAATCGGTATCCGTCTGGCCCGGCGGTACAATGTTCAAGATGGCGCGGTACCCAAGCGGTAAGGGAGAGGTCTGCAAAACCTTTATGCGTCGGTTCGATTCCGACCCGCGCCTCCATTCCTAGTATCCCCTCACTTCGGCGTACAATTTCAACCAGCCGCTGCGGAACGTCCATTGGTAACGCCTATCTTCCGCACCAGATCTAAGGAGGCGCATCGATGCCCATCGAACTGACTATCAACAACGTATCCAAAACAGTAGATGTGGAACCGGACACCCCGCTGCTCTGGGTGCTTCGAGACACCCTGAACCTGCACGGAACCAAGTACGGCTGTGGCATCGGCCTCTGTGGCGCCTGCACCGTGATCGTCGCCGGCCAGGCCATCCGCTCCTGTCTGACCCAGGTCTCCTCCGTAGCCGGCAAGCCCATCACCACTATCGAAGGCCTATCCCCCGACGGCTCCCACCCCGTCCAACAAGCCTGGGAAAAAATCGACGTCCCTCAATGCGGCTACTGTCAGGCCGGCCAGATCATGTCCGCCACTGCGCTCTTATCCCGCACACCGCACCCGACCGACACCGACATCGACGCCGCCATGAGCGGCAATCTCTGCCGATGCGGAACCTACCCCCGCATACGTGAAGCCATCCACGAAGCCGCAACACTCCAAAAAGCCTAAGGAGAGGAGAACAACAATGAACCTGAACCGCCGCTCCTTCCTCAAAGTTTCCGCCCTCACCACTGGAGCTCTCACCCTTCGGCTCTACATCCCGCAAGCCCAGGCCCAGGCGCCGGCCAGGCAAAACCTGAAGCCCACCGCCTTCATCAAAATCGCCCCGGATGGGACCGTCACCATCAAAGCCCGGGGACCCGAAATGGGGCAGGGCATCAAGACCGAGCTCCCCATGCTCATTGCCGAAGAGCTCGACGTCGATTGGAAGAACGTCCGTGTCGAACAGGCCGACCTCGACGAAGCCACCTACGGCAGCCAATCCGCCGGTGGAAGCATGTCTACCCCCAAATCCTGGGACCCGCTCCGCCGCGTAGGAGCGGCCGGCCGCCAGATGCTTGTCGCCGCTGCCGCCATCACCTGGTCCGTCCCGGCCTCGGAATGCATCACCGATGCCGGCTGTGTCCTGCACAAGTCCACCGGCAAAAAAGCCACCTACGGAGAACTCGCCGCCAAAGCGGCCGCTCTCCCTTGCCCGGTCCTCGACACCGTCACCCTCAAAGACCCCAAGGACTACCGCATCATCGGCAAGTCCCAAACCGGCGTTGACACCCCCCACATCATCACCGGCAAGCCTCTCTTCGGCATCGACGTCTCGCTTCCCGGAATGCTCTACGCCTCGATCGAGAAGTGCCCCGTCTTTGCCGGCAAAGTCAAAACCGCCAACGTCGACGAAATCAAGCAGATGCCGGGAATCCGACAGGTCCTTGTCATCGACGGAACCGTCAAACCCGCCGCCTACACCGCGCCCGAGCCAGGCATGGAGCCCGGCGTCGCCATCGTGGCCGACTCCTGGTGGCACGCCCAGAAAGCCCGCAAAGCCCTGAAAGTCGAGTGGGACCCGGGCCCGGCCCAGGCGCAAAGCAGCGACAACTTCCAGAAGCAGGCAGAAGCCCTGCTCGGAGCCACGCCCGTAAACACCCTCCGCACCTATGGCGACATCGACGCCGCCCTCAAAGCCTCGGCCAAAGTCGTGGAGGCGACCTACACCTTCCCCTTCCTGGCCCACTCCACCCTGGAGCCGATGAACACCACCGCCCAATGGACAAGCGGCAGGTTAGAGATGTGGGTTCCTTCCCAGAACCCTGGAGCCGGCAGCGCCCTGGTCGCCAAGTCGCTGGGCATCTCAGAGAAGGACATCACCGTGCACCTCACTCGCGTGGGAGGAGGCTTTGGCCGCCGGCTCATGAACGACTACATGGTGGAGGCGGCCTGGCTCGCCCAGCGTGTGCAGGCGCCGGTGAAGTTGTTATGGTCGCGCGAAGATGACACCACCCACGATGCCTACCGCGCCGGCGGCTTCGTCGGCCTGAAGGCCGGCCTCGATGCGCAAGGCAAGCTGGTCGCCTGGCGCCACCATCTGGTCACCTATGGCGATGGCGGCAAGCTTGCGCCGGGCGCGAACATTGGCAGTGACGAATTTCCCTCCGGCCTGGCTCCTCACTATGCGCTCTACACCTCGGCCATTCCGCTGATGCTGCGGACAGGCTATCTGCGTGCGCCGGGCAACAACGCCTATGCGTTTGTGGGCCAATCCTTCCTTGACGAACTGGCCGTAGCCGCTGGCCGCGACCCGCTGGAGTTTCAACTGGAAATCCTGAGCAACAAAATGGTGCCGGTGCCGGGCGAGGAGAACACCCCCAAGGGCCCGCGCGACCTGAACCCGGAGCGGATGAAGGGCGTACTGCAGTTGGTAGCGGAGAAGTCCAATTGGGCCAATCGCAAGCGGGAGCCGGGCCGAGCCATGGGGATCGCCGGCTATTTCTGTCACCTGGGCTATTTTGCCGAGGTAGCGGACGTGTCGGTGGATAAGGACAACAAGATCAAGGTGAACCATGTCTGGGCGGCGGGCGATGTAGGCAGCGAGATCATCAATCCGCGAGCGGCCGAGAGCATGGGCTTTGGCGGAGTGATCGACGGCATGGGCGAAATGGCGCAGGAGATCACGTTGGTGGATGGCAAGGTGCAGCAAACAAATTTCCATCAGCATCCGTTGATGCGGATGAAGCAGGTGCCGCCGATCGAGGTGTTCTGGATTAAATCGAATTTTGCGCCGACGGGCTTGGGAGAGCCGACGCTGCCGCCGATTTTGCCGGCGGTGGGGAATGCGGTGTTTGCCGCTACAGGGAAGAGGATTCGGACTTTGCCGTTGACGAAGAGTGGCTTTAGCTGGGCTTAACTGAAGCGGGATACCCTGCCAGACGGCCGCGGTTATGATTCAGACAAGTGATCAATTGGCCCCGAACGCTTCCCAGGACCCTGCTTCAGAAGGATGTCTTCCGATCATTTCTTCGATGGCTCGCCATCAGTGTGGCGTCTCTCTGGTTGCTCGCCGCGCTACTCCTTCTGGCGGCCCGGTGGATTGACCCACCGACCACTGCAGTGCACCTCCAGCGTCGCGTGCAGTCCTGGTTTTCCGCGACGCCGTATCGCAAACGCTACGAATTTGTTCCTCTCAATCAAATCTCGCCCAATCTTCAGCACGCGGTCATCGCTGCGGAAGATGGCCGCTTCTATGAGCACCATGGCTTCGACTGGCACCAGATCCAAATCGCTGCCGACGACGATTGGGAGGGCCGCCGCGAGCGCGGAGCCTCTACCATTACACAGCAACTGGTAAAGAACCTCTTCTTCGGAACCGGCCGGTCGATCCTTCGCAAAGTCGCGGAGTTCACCCTGGTGCCTTTGGCCGAGCTCTTTCTTGGCAAGCAGCGCATTCTGGAGATCTATCTCAATGTGATCGAATGGGGCCCTGGGATTTACGGTGCGGATGCGGCCAGTCATTACTATGACGGAACCGCGGCCCGGAACACCGACCGGCAACAAGCGGCCCGGCTCGCCGCGATTCTGCCGGCTCCCCTGAAGAGACGGCCCGCGCGCATGAATCGCTACAGTGCGTTAATCCTGGAGCGAATGCGACAAATGGGTTGGTAATTGAGCCGCAGCACCAGAAATAACCTGCCGTAGAATAGGCCCATGAGCATATGGCCACCTACCGATCACTACTTTGCTGCTGAGTACCTCAGTGATGGAAAACCTATATTCCATTGCTTCGTGCAGCATTTCTCAGCCGGTTGGCGGGCTGCGGTCGTAGACGCGCGGCAGGTCAATGAAACTCCACCAGGACAACACGAACTATTCGGTGAGTATGTTGCAGACCCGGATGCCGGCAAAGCCGCCGTCGAGCAGATAATCCCAAAGCTGCTGGACCTTCACCGTTTGCCCCATAATCCCCTCACCAACTGGATAGAGGTCCAGCCGGGGGGAAAAAAGTCTGGCTGGACCCGTAGCGTCTGGACGTTCTAGGAAGCCGTGCCTGGCGGCACAATCGGCAGACCCGTTGCGCGCCATGCATGAAATCCGCCCATCACGTCCGTCGCGCGCCAGAGTCCAAGATCCTTCAGAGCTACGGCCGCGAGGCTTGAGGTATACCCTTCGGAACAGAACACAATCACCTGCAGGTCATGATCGGTCGCGACCGGCAGCCGCGTGCTCGAGGCCGGGTCGAACCGCCACTCGAGCACGTTACGTTCGACAACCAACGCTCCCGCAATTCTGCCTTCGATTGCACGCTGGCCTTCGGGACGAATATCGACGAGTACCGCCTTTGTTTTGGCCACCGCCTCATAGGCCTCATCCGGAGACAGCCGTCGCAGTCTGGCGCGTGCCGCTGAAAGCACCTGCTCAATGCTCAAGGTCCCGGCGCGGTCTGCGGGTTTTCGCCTCGGCACGCGTGGCTCCTGTTCGAGCGTCTCAGCCTCACCAGGCGCGCGTTCGCGCGGAACCAGTCGAATCCCATCCAGCTCGTACTCGTTCATCTCGCTAAGCGGAGGCGAATATGCGTGAATGCTGATGGCCGGCGCGAGGGAGACGTTGCGGACGTCATGCGTGTAATCGCGGCCGAATGCGCGCGGCATGTCTGGATGGATCATTCGGGCCAGCTCAGCAGGACGATGCTCCTCGAGAATCCCGGTCGCTACGACGAAGGCTCCCGAGGATGCACCATGGTCGTGGAAGCCGGTGGATTGCCCTGGCAGCCAGCTGATCACCCATATGTCATAGTCCGGACCGTGATACAGCCGCTCATACCAGCGCCGTTCGGGGCGCAGCCGCACTTTATCCATCCATCCGTCAGACAACGCGAACCGCCAGACGATGTTGGCGAGCTCCTCAGGCGCTATCAGTCTGGTGCTAGCCTCGCGCGCAAGTGGTTTATCTATTGCCATGCCGTATCTCCTGGTTGGGCGGCCTTTGCGGCGCCGTCAAGAAGGTGCGCTGAATGAAAGCAGCGAATTGCATAGGATCTCTCCACAGCTAAAACCGACAAACAAGCCTCACCATGTATATCGGCTTGGCGCCGGATACTACGAGCACGAGGGAGCACTTCGGATGAGCTTGGGAGTAGTTTCAGGGAATATCTGAGGACGTCGCGGCTCACCCAACGAAAGGTTGGTCGCAGCGACAACAACGAAGCAGGGAGAACACCATCTTTTGACGCTAGCATGGCCTAAAGAATCGGGTCAATCGTTGAGGATTGGCCAGCCCGGTACGCCTGTAACGCCCGCAAAGCCCTGTAGCCGAGTGAGACTGCTGTCCTGCTCAATCCCAAAGCAGGCCACAGCTTGATCCGTCCCAAACCGTAGGTGCAAGCCGTTGGTCTAGCCCCGGACTTTAGTCCGGGGGAGCGGGTTTTCAAACCCGCTTAAAACGTTGGGCAAAAAAAATCGGGGCTTTAGCCCTGGTGGCTGCTTCTCAGCGGTTTGCGACGAATTAATCCGCAACCTGTTGCGAGTTTGAATCGCGTGCTCGCTCTTACCGCGTCGTGCGGTCGGGCGAGAACTTATTTCAAAGCAACTCCTCAGGCAGTGTTCGAGTCGAAGGCGGCAACCTGCATGAGTTCCATAATGTTTCGTTCGATTTCGTTACAGGGCATACCGTACAGGGCAGCAATTTTTTGGACGTGAAAGCGCATTTCCGCTGTAAGGGGTTGGTTTTTCCGCGGAGAAGGCATACCGCAGAGCTTCATGAGCGTGATCTCGTCCATCTTATGGTCTCGGCCGTGAGCTCCTAATCTATTGTTGGTTCGGGATTTCTCGTATCCTGCTCCGTGTGACGAGTTGATGGGACCGGACGCAAGTACGAGGCGGATCCAAGGGGTTTGAAGTTCCCTGGCTCGTTCACGGTTGTAGAGGTGGTCCGCAGCGATAAATGAGGGGAGTTCTTCCGAGACCTTGTGCACTTGCTTGAGAAAGGTTTTGTAGTCATCACGGTAGGAGTCGTTATCGGCATGCACCCAGAGGAAGTTGTATTTGAGTGACGGGCATGTCTGAATGAACGCGGAAGTGCGAGCTCGGTTGGCAAGAGATTGCACCGTGACAGGATGCTGCATTCGTATGTACTGTGGAGTTCGCACAAGAACGTCGGGATCTGTCACGGCTGCGTATGGGAGCAAGGTAAGACGTGAGATCGGAGCGACGATTAAGGATTCGCCGAGGAGAGCCGAGCGCTCGTGCCGCATCACATCCTGAATGTTCAATGTGAACCTCTCGTAATGCTGATTCACAGCTTCTCGCACCTTGGAGGATAGTCCACTCAGTCTAGCTCGTCTACCTTGGCGATTTGTCTTTTCTGCCAGATGTTGGTCACTTGCGGTGGAAGAGATAAGGGACACAATACCTATCCCGTCTGAGCTTTTCATCTGAACTCCTGAACGGACCTCTCCTCCTGTAAGAAAAGCGATTCAATGCGAAACGCTGCGGGGCCTGACGTCACTATTCAATAGCGGCCCAACCGGATCATGTGACTGCAACGAATTCCACAAGATCCGGAGCTCTCTCTCTGCGTCTATTAGCGTTCCAAGGCTGTTGCAGATCAGGCAACGACCAAGCGGGTTATCTATTACGGGATCCGCACGAACGCCGCGTTTGTTCGTGTTCTGAGGTCAACAATGCATCATCTATTCCGTTGACTTCTCAAGACACACTGTTTACAGTGGTCCACCATCGTGAGCCTCCAGTCGATGTGCAAGGGGGTGTATCTTGCGAACCAGAATTCTCGGCAAGCTGCTAATTTTTACTTGCGCACTCACGTTACATGGACAAAACTCCAGCGGCAGCCTGCGTGGGGTTGTGCAGGATAGTTCTCGAGCGCGAATCGCTGCGGCAACGGTCGAGGCGCACCTTCCCGGTACGGCCCAGACGCGGCGCGTGAGCTCCGATGCGCGTGGTGAATTCGACATAGAAGATCTCATGCCCGGGTCCTGGCATGTGACCGTCCATGCCGATGGCTTTACAACTGCTGGTGCCGACGTGTCCATCACAGTGAGCACCGTCCGGGATATCACCGTGACCATGGCGCCATCCCAGGTGCGGCAGACAATCGGCGTACGCGCGCTTGCCTCCTCAATCACCGCGCAGCAGATCGATCTATCCAGCAACGTTCACCAGGCAATCGCGACCAGCCAGGACCTCGAGGGGTTGCCGCTCCCCGCCAGAAGCTTTGCCAACATCGCTTATCTCGCTCCGGGCACGGAACCGGTCGAGCCTTCCGATCCCACCAAGGCGCGCATCACCGCAGTTTCAACCGGAGGCAGCTCCGGACTAAACAATGAGCTCTCCGTCGATGGCGGCGATAACTCCGACGACTTTATTGGCGGCTTCCTGCAAAACTTCTCGCCCGACTCGATCAAGGAGTTTGCCATACGAACCTCCCAGGAGGACGCCGACACCGGTGGCACCACGGCGGGCTCCATCGTGATCACCACCAAGAGCGGCAGCAACGATTGGCATGGCAACGCCGCATTCTACGAGCGCGCCGCCGCTTTGAACGCGCGTTATCCCATCGAAAATCCCGCGCCCAATCTTAAGCAGCCTTTTTCCCGGCAGAATTATGTTGGGACGCTCGGGGGCCCAATCGCGAAAGACAAGCTCTCGTTTTTTGCGGCATTCGAGAGCGTGCAGGAGAACGCCAGCATCGCCTACAGTCCTGCGAGTTCTGCTCAGTTCGATGCGCTGGCGGCACTCGCGGCCGACGGGCTCATTCCCCAAGTCACTTCGATCGCCGTGCCACCCAATGTCCTCATTCCGTTTCGTGACTATTTTGGCTCTCTGCGATTTGACTGGGCGCAGTCGCCCAGGTCGCAATGGTTTTTGCGGGCCTCGACCGATAGCTACACGACTCACAATAACCTCGTGCAGCAAGGCACGCTTCCCTCGACGGGACTGCTGACACATAACAACTACTTCAGCCTGGTCACCGGCAACCAATTCAACTTCACTCCTACGTTGTTGAGCAAATTTGTATTCAATGCCAGCGGGCTGCACCTTACCCAATCACGCAATTCGAACCTCGGCTTTGCCATTGCCTTTCCCTTTAGCTCTACCGCGCTCACCATCTCAGGCTTCGAAACCTTTGGAGACAACCAATTTGCGACGCCGATCACGTTTTTCCCCTCGCTGCGCAACCAGGAGAAGTATCAGTTCCGCTATGACATCAGCTGGGCGCGTGGCCGGCATGCTGTAAAGTTTGGAGTGGCCTTTATCCATGAGCCGGTGCTTGGCGGCGCGTTCCCAAGTAACACCGAGACACTCTATCAACTTCCTGAAAACCCGACTTATTACCTGAACAACCTTCCGCAATTCACCTCCGACCTCAATAACGGCATATCGACCTCGAACCTGGGCGGAAGCTTTTCCCAAAATATACAGCGCCTGTCTCTTTACGCCCAGGATTCGTGGCACGTCCTGCGCAACACAACGGTGAATTATGGTTTGCGCTACTCGACGACCTTCGGATTGCTCGATGGATCGGGACGAAGCCAGATCTTCAATCCCGGATACATCACCCTCGCGGCACTCGGCATTCCTCTTATTCCGACCGCGTCGCACGACAACCGCAAGCAGTTCGCGCCGAGGCTCGGCTTCGCTTACGCGCCGGGAGGCAGTAACAACACGGTCGTCCGCGGAGGATTTGGGCTCTATTTCAATGATCTGGCGCAGACCGGATGGGCAACGGCGCTACAGGCAGTGAATGCCGCTCCTGGCCCGTGTGTCGATCCAATCCAGAACCCGGACGGCCCTGAAAACGTTGGCTGTGTTCCCGGCGATGCCGCGGGCGGAGTAGCCAACATCATCGCCTCGGGTTACAGGACGCCTTACGCCATCCACCTATCCGCCGGCGTCCAACACGCCTTCAACCCAAATTGGGCGGTCAGCGCCGACTATATTCACGAACAAGGGAATCACGGCTATCGGGCTTATAGCTACACCGGGGGCACCAACTTGTTGACCCCGCAGTTGCCTTCCACAGACCCCAGCCAGGCGGCATACGTTCCCGACGTGAATGCCTTTCACTCCGACAACCGCTCCAGTTACAACGGATTGCTGATCCACTTGCAAGGCAACCTCACCCGCCGCTTCAACTTGATTGCCAACTACACGTTTTCAAAGGCCGAGACCTGGGGCTGTGTCCTCGGCGAACTCTTCGACTACGTGAACGGGGTCTGCGATCCGCTCAATCCGTTTGGCCCCGGTGACTATGGCCCTTCGGGGGAAGATGTCCGCCATCGTTTCGTAATCGCCGGCGCCTGGCAGGCACCCGCTGGATTTCAGGTGAGTGGCCTGTCGCAGGCGGAGAGCGCTCGGCCTTTTACTATCACCACTGCAGACAATAGCGGTCGCATAGCGGTGAATGGCGAACCCACATCTCTTGACGAATTTCGCGCGACTCCATACATTCAGACCGACTTGCGCGTCGGCCGTTCCATCAGGCTGGGGGAGAGTTGGACCCTAATGCCGTTCGTCGAATTCTTCAACCTTTTCAATCGCAACAACCCAGGCGCAAACTACGTGACCAACGTGGCCTCGCTGCCGGTCCCGTCGAACCAGGCGCAAGCGGGAAACGTAACTGACGTATGCACCAATGCAGACTGTACGGCGACTCAGCCAATTCACAGCCTGAAACAACTGGGGGTCCCCGCGGGTGGTTTGGGAGACTTCTTTGGACCCGGGACTACCGTAGGTATCCCGTTCGCCGCCCAGTTTGGAGTGAAAGCTACTTTTTGATTGTTTTACTCGAGAGCCTTTTGCGCACCGCTTGCACAGTTCCCGCTTCGCGGTGAACCGAAGTAACATCCAGCGGGCTCCAGAACTTGATACGATGAAGCCCCTTGAACGATCAGCCGAACACCAGTACGGTACAGTTCCCGCCGCTTAGAGGAGATATAGATTATGACCGCGAACCCTGAAAAGATTCCTGATCAAACTCGTACTGACTTAGCCGAGCCCTCTGGTAGCACCACAACGCCAAGTAAATCTCCGGGTAAGCTGCCGGGGGCAGATGCAAAGTTCAATGGCAGTTACGTTCGTTCGATCTTTTGGATTGAAACGGTTCTTGCCGCTGTTGCCGCCGCCCTGGCGGTTGTAACAGCAGTGTGGCCAACCTGGATCGAACTCGTCTTCGCCGTTGATCCTGATCACCGCTCAGGCTCCAGCGAATGGAACATAGTCTTCGCGTGTGCCTTTGGCGCAGCGCTCCTTGCCGCCCTGGCTCGCCGCAACTGGCGCAAACTTCTGGCTGCCTGAAAGGATCCCCTCCATGTCCAATATTCAAGTCACTCACGATTCCAGCATTCAAAACGCACGCAGCGAATCCAACATCGCCATCAATCCGAACAATCCGCTACAGGTTGTCGCGTCGTCCAAGAAGTTTAGCAACATCAGCAATTACAACTTCACCCTCGCTACCGAGTACTCCGAAGACGGCGGCCAGACCTGGCAGAACTCGGGCGCTCTTTCGATGCCGGGATTCGCCGCCATGACCGATCCCACCCTTGCCTGGGACGACATCGGAAATGTCTACATCGTCGGTCTCGGCGGCGATATCGGCTCCTCCTTGCCTCGCTGGCAGACGACCGTCGGCATTTTTATGTATAAGTCGACTGACGGCGGAAAAACCTGGGCCGCGCCCTCGGCTATTTCCGGAACCACCGGCGCTGACAAGCAATGGGCCGCAGGAGACTCGAATCCGGCCAGCCCGTATCACGGCAACGTCTACGCCGTCTGGGACAAAACCGATGCCCCCACTGGGACAGCCTTCGCCAAAACCACCGATCACGGCGCCACCTGGGTCGGCGCGGGAGGTGCTCCCGCTGGCTCTCTCATTGCTACCGGCTCTCTCTACCCGGAGATCGATGTTTCCTCCGATGGCTTCGTGTATGTGGTCTCAGTTGCCGGCGACGAAATTCAAATGATCGTCTCCACCGATGGTGGTGACACTTTTACGCCCTCCACCACTCCGCCGGCTACCGGCATTACCAATCTCCTAGGCTCACTTCCCACGGGGGACGCGGGACTCCCGATCTTTTCCCCCAACGGCAACTTCCGTGTGCTGACCGATCCAACCGCCTGCTCGCGTGGTCCGGAGGTTTTCGTTGCCTGGGCTGACTATCGTGAGGGCGCGTCGCGTATCTATTTCGCTCACACCATCGACGCTGGTGCTACGTGGACAACCGCGGCTTCCGGTCAACCGCTGCTTGCACAGTCCATTCCTTCGAACTTCCAGCACTTTCATCCGCAAATCGTCTTCGATCCCAACGGCGTGCTCGGCTGCACCTTCTACGAATTTGGCCCCAAGCCGACGAAGTACCTGATCGACGTCATCATCTCCCAATCGTTCGATCACGGCGCTTCGTTCAACTACTTCATCGTCACCGACCAGCCTTGGGACCCCACGGTGGACGCTCCTTTGGCCGAAGGCTACCCCGGCACAACGTTCATCGGCGACTACTTCGGTCTCGACGCCAGCGGCAGCGGCTTCCAACCTCTCTGGACCGACACTCGCACCGGGATCCAGGAACTGTTCACCGCAATCCTCCCTGAAAAAGGGGTGGAGTTCATCATCGATCAGAGCACCATCGGACAGGACGAAGTCGACGCGCTGCGAAAGAGTATGGGCCCAAAAGCAATCGTCACAGACGCATTTCGCGTCGTCGTGGACGGCTTCACGGCCGCACAAGTTGGAGTCACCAGTCCTGCTTCCACCCTCAACGTCGCTTCTCCGGTTGCGGGCATGACCATTGAGTGTACGGGCAACTCCTCCGCCACTGGTTCCTACGGCCCGCAACCCCAGCGCTTCACCTTCATGTACAACCTCGATTTTGGCACCGATACAACCGATCCCGCGTTCAGCTTTGCCGGGGCCACCGAATTCTTGACCCTGAGCGTTACGGTCTCTGGCGTTTCGGCTTCCGGCAGGATCGAACTGATCAAGCAGCCCGACCCCTACATGCTTCATGGTGATCCGCCCTGGCTCAGTGTCGATCTTCGTGTTTTCCCCATGCGCCAGGGGGACACAAAGTTTGGTCAGCCGATGGGCGACGCCACCACCGCTAACAATTTCATCCAACAGGTCGCGCTGCAGCTGACGAAAGGCGGCGGCACGGCGAGCGGCCAGAGCTTTGACGATCCCACCGTCCTCTCCCCGGACGAAGAAGGCTCTGCCCTCTATCTCACGCCTACCGACGAACACATGGTCCCGGTGTTCAACTTCGCGCTTGCGCGCGTCCGCTACATCGGCCTGATCGGCGCGGCGACCGTGCGTGTCTTCTTCCGTCTCTTCTCTGCCCAGCAGACTACCGGCATCTACGACTACCCTCCGGGTGAACAGTATCGTCGCGCCACGACCAACCCGCAAGGTCAGCCCATTTCGCTTGCCGGCATTATCGCCGGGGAATATGTCACAGTTCCGTGCTTCGCGCTGCCGCGCATCGACACCACTGCTCAATCCATGACTCAGCAGATTGACTCGATGACAGATGGCATGGGCAACCTGCTTGGCAACATTCAGAACATCACCGCCAACGCCGCCGGCACGGAAGTCGACACCTTCTTCGGTTGTTGGCTCGATATCAACCAGCCGTTCAAGCCCGGCACCACCACGCCCAACAACGTCCTGCCGCTGCAGGCCCTGGGCGCGGTGGATGGTCCGTTCAACGATCCCGGCAATCCGCCTCTGCCGATCGGACAGGCCATCATGCGCAACCTTCATCAATGTCTGATCGCCGAAGTTGCATTTGACCCGGCGCCGATCCCGACCGGCACAGATCCTTCTAACTGGGACAAACTCGCGCAGCGCAATCTTGCCTGGGCGTCCGTCGGCTCCGCGCAGGCGGTCACCAACTTCGAGATCCGGCCTACTGCTCTTAATCTGCCGAGTAATCAAGCGCCGGATGAACTCATGATCGACTGGAACACCATTCCTGTCGGCAGCGTCGCCAACATTTACCTTCCCGCAGTAACCTCCAGTCAAATCCTTGCTCTCGCATCGCGCATGTACACATACCACCATCTGACGCGTGTGGATGACCACACCATCCAGACGCCCACTGGTGGTGTGACCTATATCCCCGTTCCGCCCGGCTCGGGTGCAAATTATGCCGGCTGCATGTACATCACGCTTCCGGACGCCATGCGCCGTGGCCGAACCCACACCGTTGTTGTGCGGCAAGTGACGAACGCGTTTGGCGAGGGCGGCCGCCAGCCGAAGCAGCAGCTTCGCAACCGCAAGCGCGCTCAGAATGAGAAGCCGGAAGTCGCGGTCGCAAACTACTTCGAGTATAGAAAAGTGATTGGCGCCTTCCAGGTATCCATTCCCGTCAGCCAGAAGAACCTTTTGTTACTTCCGGAAGAACGAAACCTTTCCGTCCTCAAGTGGATTGGCGAAGCCATTCCGGCGACCACCCGATGGTATCCCGTATTTCAGCGCTATCTGGAAATCATTGGCGGTCGAGTTGCCGGCTTCGGCGGCAATCCTGGGAAGATCCTGCCCTCGCCGCTCGGGAACGGCGTGCCCGGTTTGCCTGGCTATCCAGGCCATCCAGGCCATCCAGGCCATCCCGGACATCCAGGGCATCCGGGGCATCCCGGACATCCGGGGCATCATCCGCCGCCACCGGGAGGTCCTGGCGAAGAGCATCGGCCGTCATTCTGTGGCAAGATCGACGCCATAGTCTACGATCACTTCGGCGACTTCCAGGCCTTCATCCTCGAAACGTTCGAAGGCGAGTACCGCCGGTTTGAGAGTCGCGAGTCGCGCGTACTCGCGCTCGTCAAACGCGCTTGGATGTACCGCATCACGACAACCGTCGTCTTGCGCCGTCATCACCCGGAGCGTCCGTTCGAGATCATACTTCACGGCGCCCCACCGCACGAGGAATAGATTCACTTGTTAGTCAGGGGCTGAAGGGACCGTCCCTTCAGCCCCGACCCCTTCGGAAAACTCGCACTGACATGTTCGGTCGTCACGGGCAGTTAAGGGACTCGGCCTTCGAGGTATCCGAATCAAGGACTTGCCAACTTTGAAACAGCGCTTGGTGGCGCACACAACCAATCTAGAACCAGTACGGATTGAGGTTGAAGGGCTTCTTGAATCGCACGCTTCTCCAGTCCTGCAGGGACGGAACAGCCTGTAGCCCGGCACGGCAGTGCCGGGTAAACAAGGTTTATGAGGCGAGTCCCGAAGGGACGGCACATTGCCTTGGCTTTAGCTGAGGGCTGGGATTTTCCGCGAAGCCGAATCTTTCCGCAGCCTCTAAGCCCCTTCAAGCTTTCACGCAGACTCTTTGGCCCCGGTGGCCGCCCTCTGAAGCGGTCTGCGGTCGGCGCGGTTCTGATCTTGCGCGATTGCAACTGTGGTCAATCTTCGCCCAGGATGTTGCTGATCCGCACCATCGTGGCAATCTGCTCGGAGGTGAGCCTCGAAAGCAAATTTCGCCGAACGGATTCGGCGTGAACAGGCCGTGCCGCTGCCAGCGAGCTTTCCCCGAGTTTAGTCAGCTTGATGAGAACGATACGATTCCCGCCATCGTGTCGCTCAATCAACTTGCGTGACTGCATGCGCGTGAGTTGGTGAGAGAGCCGGCTTTTGTCCCACCCCATTACTCTGGCCAGATCCTGCTGACGCATCTCCCCTTTGCCGATACCGGCGAGACGGGACAGGACTCCAAAATCGGGACCGGAAAGTCCAGTGCCTTCCGTAAGGTCCTTTGCGACGCGGCTCATCACCTCGTCGCTCATGATCTTGAACGCGTGCCATACCCGAAGTTCCTGTGGCGACAGAGGCTTGGTGGACATCGATAGAACCAGAGTACCAATGCAGGGTTGACATGACAACCACCAACTTTGCCGGGCTTATGAGAGACTGCTTGCTTTCCGTCGCGCACACGTAAGCCGTTTGAGTGGTGATTACGTCGTCCGCTCAACTAGCTCCATAGTGTTGCTATCCTTGGCATTGGTAGTGAAAACGTGAATCAATGACATCACCTGATCTGCCGACGCCCGCCGGTAGTCCGGCTCCACTAATCAAGGCCAAGGCAACAATTGTGGCCTGTCTTGGATCGAGCAGCACGGCGGGAAAGGGGCAAGCTTTTGACTGGATCAGCGAGCTGGCACAGAGTCCTCGCAACAAGGGCATTTCATTCCTAAATTTTGGCGTGGGCGGAGATCTCGCCTATAACGCACTCCAACGCCTTCCAAAGATGCTCGCCTGTCATCCCGATAAAGTTCTTGTCCTGATAGGTGGAAATGATGTAATTGCCCTGGTCTCAAGCAAGGCTCGACGTTTCTTCCGAATCTCGAAGCATCTCCCGAAGGAACCATCGCCTGAATGGTTCCGAGAGAACCTTACGGCAGTCGCACGCGAACTGAAAACTGGGACCTCTGCTTCTGTCGGACTTTGTTCGTTACCCCCAATCGGGGAAGATCCGGCATCAACCCACCCCTTCCAAAGTGAGATCAACCGGCACATCGCGGAGTACAGCGCCATCATCAGGGAAGTTGCAGGAGAAGAGGCCGTCGCCTACATTCCCGTCCACGAGACGATGCTCGCGCAAATCCTGGCCTCACCCGGCCGCGCTTTCACAGCGTTCCGATTCCTTCCGTTTTATCGTGACGCCATCCGTGTTCTCGTGCTGCATCGGACACCCGACGAGGTTGCGCAGCTGAACCGCTGGCGCTTTCACACAGACGGCGTGCACCTGAACAGCCGCGGCGGAATGATCATAGCGGAGCTTGTTCAGGAATTTATCGATAGATGAATAGGGCAGACTAATTTAGCCCGCTCGCGGATGCTGACCTCGCTGGAGGCGACTTGCAAGCCACCGGGGCTTACACGTATCCCGAGCTCATCCTTCAGACTATCCTGGCCGTTCTCCGCGGCGCGGCAAACGATGAGATATTCCAATTAGCGCAAACCGATTTGCAGGTGTTGGCAAACGAAGTGGACATCGACATCTACCTCGAAACAACTACCTTCAAGACAACGCTGACGCCCGTCAGAGCCGATAGCACTAGAATTTCCGCTCCACGGCTAAGCGAGTCCACGATTCAGGATCTCCGCGGACAATTGAATTCCTTGGAAAAGCTGCGGCTATCTGCAGTCTTGGAAGCATCTCTCATTTCGGGGAAGGTCTAGGGTTTGAGCTGGAGTGCACCTGCCTACTTCCATTGGCCCTCCTCCATGATTGGGGTCAGTCCTACCAGTAGTCGCCGATGCCTTTCCCCAGCAACTGTGGGTTAATCAGCTTCTGGAATTAGTTGCCCTCCGATCCGGCCCAGGAATAATAGATGAATGGACAGACGGAGTAGTTTGGCCGAAAGAACTGACAGCTCTAAGACTACATTTGCCCTCTCACCTCTGTCCGCGCTGCGGCCAGTTCGCGTTTGAACTCCGGAGACTTTGACAAGTCACCCAATTCGTAGTCGGGCAGTGATTTGTCATCACCAAATAGCCATTTCTCATCAGGAGGGGGTACCCGGTCCAGTGGCGAGACGTCAAACGTTTTGGTGTTTATGAAGTGGAACCTAGTATTGGTCACGCACTTCTGGAAATCCTGACCAAGGGCGATCGACGTGCTAACCAGGATGAAGGTAAGCAAAAGGTGTTTCATGTTCAAGCGCCTCCTGCGTGCACAAAGTCATGAACGCGAGCAACCGAGCAGGCCGTCCTACCGGAAAAAGCGGCGGAGTTTCGATGTTCACTAGCATTTTTCTTCTAAGAACGATAAAAAGCTCAGAAATCCTGCAACCTACTCAAGAAATTAACTCGACAGAGGAAGCAATGATCCGTCAGAACAAGACCGTCGGCACCACGGGGGTGGCGTGACAGACGAACCTTTACTTTGTTAAGAACGCTATTGCAAAAATAACGTCCCCTCGGGTCCACGATTGAGGATCTCCCGGCCACCCTCCGTGGGATCTGCCACCAGTGTCTCTGCCAAAATATAGCCAGAGGCTTCACGATCCAACGTGCTGCAACAGGCGAAGTTTTCTGTTGACTCGTTGTGCGATGATGGTCATAATCGTGCCCGATCAAAGCCGGAGCAACTTTTCCGCTAAACAATCTTCATGTATCACTCAGAGGGAATAATGATGGGCGAGAAACCACACGTAAAAGTGTCCAGAAGTGGTCGACGTGCATTAGCTAACTATGTGGGCCTCGGTCGGACATCAGCCCAGTCCCATTTTAGGATGGCCCTCGATAATCTACCACCGGGAGTTCGCCCGACCTTGCAGGATTTTGATAGTGCCCAGGCATGGGCGTGGATAAAGAACTGGATTGCCGCCACCTACAAGACAGATATCGAATCACTATTCGTCCCAGCTGATAAGAGACACTCCTTCGATCCTTACCCTGCAACTGGCGAACAGGGTCATTATGATCTGTCTAACATGTTGGCGCCGGACAATTCGATCCGGATTGCTCTGGCTGGTGATTGGGGCACCGGCACAGACGAGGCGCAAACGATTGCCGACAATATGATCTCTACCAATCCGGACCTCACCATACATTTGGGCGACGTTTACTATGTCGGTCTTGATGACGAGGTTGAGGAGAACTGCCTGGGGCGCGACACCCCGAACTACAAAGGTGTCTTTTGGAGGAACGGATCAAAGGGTAGCTTTGCGTTGAACGGTAATCATGAGATGTATTCAGGAGGTAATGGCTACTTCAATACATTTCTACCTACACTTGGAATACCGAGTTCACAGGACAAACAACAACTGCGCAGCTACTTCTGCCTCGAGACTCCAAAGTGGAGGATCCTTGCTATCGACACGGGCTACAACTCAGACACCTTGTTCGGGAACTGTAAGCTCGACGACAATCTTGTCAACTGGCTTAAAAATGTAATCAACCCTACAAACAACCGTAAGCCGACGCTGCTGCTCTCTCATCATCAATGGTTTAGTGATTTCGGGGACGGGGATTACGAAACTCCCGCGAATCAAATAGCTGACTTTCTCAAAAATCAAGAGATTGTTTGGTTGTGGGGGCATGAGCATCGTTTCTCCGTCTACAACCGGTACAAGGGAGACAACGGAATCACCGCTTACGCCCGATGCATAGGCCACGGAGGAATGCCGGTTGAAACGGGGGATCCGACGGCCACCGACCATCAGGTCGAGTACTACGATGCCAATCCCGCAAGAACCCACAAACTGGATGATGGCACAGTAGTGGGACTCAACGGATATGTTCAGATGGTCATTCAAGATTCAACGCTGACCCTCGAATACCTGGATATCAATAAGGTCTCCCTTCTCAAGGAAAGCTTCCAGGTGGGAGGAACAGGAAACTGGGATGGAACCCTCATCCGAACGGTTGTGAGTGACCCGGGTATCCTTCAACACGTCACCTACCAAAGTAGCTAGGGCAATCCACCAGAACCAGCAACCATCCCATCCGACCACGTAACGACTGCTCGCCTTCTAGAAGTTCGCCCTGAAGACTCGGCCATATGATACCTATTCCCCGCGGGTAATCCGGTAATCCGTAAGCGTACGAAGTACCCCCCTAGCGATTTGAGAGCCGGCGGAGCGAAGATCAGCGCATGGTTGCGTCTGAGTTGAGTACAGGTCGCCGTGTTCGGCGGTGGCGTTCAGTAGCGGAGAAGCGACAGATTGTGCAGTTGACGTTGGAGCCCGGCGCCAGCGTCGCCGAAGTGGCGCGAGTGCACGGTGTGAACGCCAACCAGGTATTCAAGTGGCGGAGAGAGTTTGAGCGGGGAGAGCTTGAGGATGCCTGCGCGGCATTGATACCGGTCACGGTTGCGGGTGCAAGTGGGTCTGTGGGCGATCGAGAGCAAGGAAGGCAGCCATCGCGCGGAGGCGCGATTCACATTGAGTTTGCTGGTCGAGCGGTGATCAGCGTGGAGAGTGGAGCTGATGTTTCCCTGGTCCGGTTGATCCTTGAGAGTTTGCGCAAGTGATGGAGCTACCGACGGGAACGAAGATCTGGATTGCCGCCGGCGTGACGGATCTTCGCCGCGGCTTCGATGGGCTCAGCGCACAGGTGCAAAACACTCTTCAACAACAACCATTCTCCGGCCACGTCTTTGTATTCCGCGGACGACGAGGCGACATCGTAAAACTGTTGTGGTGGGATGGTGATGGTCTGTGCCTGTTTGCCAAGCGGCTGGAGCGTGGCCGATTCATCTGGCCGAAGGTCGACAGCGGCACCGTACAGCTCAGTCGCGCTCAGTTGTCGATGCTTTTGGAAGGCATCGACTGGCGCAGAGTCGAGCGGACATGGACGCCGGAAGTAGCCGTCTAATTGCCTGATAACGATTGCGATTCCCCTGTATGGATGCTGGCTTTGCAGATGTTATTGGTTTCAAGCTGATGGCATACTGCGTTCATGGATCGCACTCCGCAGCCAGATCTGAACATGCTCGATCGTGACGCACTGCTGGCGTTGGCTTGTGCACAACAAGAGCAGCTCGCATCGCTGATCGCTGATCGTGAGGAACAGGTTCGGCGGCTTGAAGCTGAACTGGATTCGCACCGGCAGACCCTCTCACAACAAGCCGATGAGCTGAGCTCACGCAGTGAACGCATCGAGCACATGAAGCTCACGATCGAGAAGCTGCGGCACATGATCTTCGGCAGCAAGAGTGAAAAGATCGTCCTCAGGCTTGAGCAACTCGAGTTCGAGCTGGAAGAGCAAGAGACGGCCCAAGCCGAAGCCGAGGCCGCCATCGAGCGCGTGTCGCCTGCCAGGGAGAGTAAGGCCCGGTCTGGGCGCAAGCCACTGCCGGAACATCTCGCGCGAGAAGTCGTCACGCATGTTGCTCCAGGTGATTGCTGCCCGGATTGCGGCACGCAGTTGCGTCAGTTCGGCGAAGATGTTTCCGAGCAGCTGGAGTACATTCCCGACAGCTTCAAGGTCATTCGTCACGTCCGGCCGAAGTTCTCCTGCTCCTGCTGTGATTGCGTAGTGGAAGCTCCGGCCTCATCGCGACCGATCGAGCGCGGTCTTGCCGGTCCAGGTCTGCTGGCGCATGTCATCGTTTCCAAGTACAGCGACCACCTGCCGCTCTACAGGCAGTCGGAGATTTACAGCCGGCAGGGAGTGGAGATATCGCGATCTACGCTGGCCGGCTGGGTGGGCGCGGCGAGCGATCTGCTCAACCCGTTGGTGGATGCGATTCAGAAGCATGTGCTTGCCGGCCGCAAGTTGCATGCCGACGACACGCCCATTCCCGTGCTCGCTCCTGGTAACGGCAAGACCAAGACCGGACGTCTTTGGACCTACGTCCGTCACGACAGGCCTGGCGGTGAAGAGACTCCTCCGGCCGTATGGTTCGCATACTCGGAGGATCGCAAGGGCGAACATCCAAGGCAGCATCTTGAGAACTTCCAGGGCGCGTTGCAGGCTGACGCCTATGCCGGTTTCCATCATCTCTACGGCGACGATATCTACGAGGCGGCCTGTTGGGCCCATGCAAGACGCAAGTTCCATGAGATCCACGTCGTTCACGCCTCCCCAACAACGACCGAGGCGCTGGCCAGGATCGGCGCTCTTTATGCGATCGAAGACGAGATACGCGGCAAGCCTGTCGATCTAAGGTTGAGCGTTCGCCAGTCGCGAGCCAGGCCCCTGCTTGACGAACTGCGAGCCTGGATGGATAAGGCGCGTCATCGCTTGTCGTCCAAGAGCGAGACAGCCGCGGCCATCCGGTACGCGCTCTCACGATGGCGTGCTCTCACACGTTACACCGAGGATGGTCTGCTCGAGATCGACAACAGTGCCGCCGAGCGGGCGCTACGAGCCGTTGCCCTAGGACGAAAAAACTTCCTCTTCGCCGGATCCGATTGCGGTGGTCAACGCGCCGCAACCATGTACTCGCTCATCGGCTCGGCAAAGCTCAACGGAATGGACCCCGAACTCTATCTCCGCACGGTGCTGGCTCGGATCGCTGATCATCCCATCAGCAACATCCAGGATCTCCTACCCTGGAATCTGGCGCACTCACTCCAAACACACACTTCAGAAGCCGCGTAAGGCACACTCAATAGGTGTCCACTAAAAAACAAGTGGACACCTGTTGACACTCTCTAAAACCTCCGTCAAGAGGGTAACTTCGTACGCTTACGGTAATCCGGTAATCCGGCGGCCCGCTAATGTCCTCTTGAGAGAGGTAGGGGAGAATTCGTGACCAGGAATTCGTGACCAGACGGGCATTCCCAATTCCCAATGGCAGTCCTGATTTTGAAGCGGAGGCGCCGTATGCGTGCGATCTGCTGTTGCGTCAAGATGTGCGACTAGAGCACATTCCTCAGTGACGACGCTACAGGGGGCTCCGAAAGGACAATGCCTCATCAGGGAATCCAGAGAAGTGCCAGGTCTTTCGCCACTCTTTCCAAGCTGACGTCGCGCGTCCACAAGAGAGTACCGGCTGTCAGCAGACAGGAGGCGATCAGATGCGCGTCAGTGTGACCAATGCCTTTGGCATAGAGTTTTTTGGTCTCAATCATGTGGCGCACCTCGTCGAGTTGCGCCACTCGGACCTGGAGTAGAGCATCCAGTTCCTCGAGTCTGCGTTTTCGGTTGCGGAGCGAACCTAACGAGAGCTCGGCAACAATCAACGGATGGGTCACGACCTGACCCTGAACGAGGAGCTTTTCCAGTTCCGGACTGCCTCTCCCGAGATGGTCTAACCAAACAGATGTATCGGCCAGGATCAAGATTTGTCGATTCGCAGGCGCTTGGTCTCCTTCAGACCCGGTTCCGACCCTCCGACCGCGGCCAACCTGCGGGAAGCTTCCAGGTGAATCAATGCCTTCAAAGCCTCTCGCAGCAGAGCGGTTCTCTCGCTTACACCGGAAAGCTGCTGGGCCTTGCGCAGCAACTCGTCATCCAGCGCGACTGTTGCTCTCATATAAGCCAATCTCCGTATCACCCAGCATAGCACCATTTGGTGATATTACGGGTGATGCCCGATTGGCTAACAGGTATTCGGGACGTGAGAGACAACCGCGGGTAATCCGGCGCCCCGCCAATGTCCTCTTGAGAAAGGTAGAGTCTTGGCCCAAAATAGGCGCGGATCCTGTGGAGGTCGGCTCATCGAGATGACACATTCGTGGAGGAGCAGAGCAGTGGTATTTGCGAAGCAGTGAGCAGGAGCGAGGCGCGTTCAGGCGGTAAGCGGTACGATAGAGCTACCCGAATGCCATGGCGCATCATGCTCTCCCGAGGAATGCGAATGACCACCATCCAGATCACGCTCCCTGATGAAGTTGCACAAGAAGCCAAACAGGCTGGCCTATTGACACCGGAACTGCTGGAGAAGTGGCTGCGCGATCAACTAAAAGCGCAACGGCTTGACCAGCTGTTTTCTGCCATGGACCGCATGGCCAACGAGGACGCACCATCTGCTATTCACCAGCACGTCGCTTCTTGCAGAATTGACTGACATCCTTTCTCGATCCAAATTTGAGAAAAAGATCGCTGCTTCGCAACTCTCGGTGGATCAAATCGTTGATTAGTACGGCAATTGGCTGCGCTAGTGCGCCCGGTCTCAACTCCTCGGCTCGCTCCTGCTCCAGACGACGCTGTTGTCATCGGCACGGGGCTAGCGGCAAGAGCCGACTTCCTTGTGACCGGCGACCGAGGTTTGCTCTCGGTTGTTCAGTACGAAGGCATACGGATCGTTTCGGTCAGTGAGGCTTTGCGGGGCGCACCTTCCGGTTGACTGCGCCCTTCCATTGAGAAACGCCGACCTCCTTTCATCCAAAATACTGCAGGAGGCTTTACCATCCCATGAATAGGACCACAACAAATGACTGACACTAAACCCGCACGGCCAGGCGACGCCAAACTGGGTATGGACGAGGCGATCACTCGCCGCGATTTCCTCGGCTCCGTACTCCTCGCCTCCGGAGCAGTATTACTCGAATCTGCTAGCCCGGCGCAGCTAGCCGGGGATCACTTCACCGGCTACGGCGGTGTCGGCGAATACAGCACCTCCAACGGAAACACCATGGAAGTCATGCAGGCCGGCCACTCCATCCGCTATGGCACCTACGATCCCCTCCCCAAAGACCTGATCGACACCAGCGAAACCTACGACTGTGTCGTCATCGGCGGAGGCATCAGCGGACTCGCCGCCGCCCTGTTCTTTACCCGGCAAACCCCCGTGGGAACCCGCTGCCTGGTCCTCGAGAACCATCCCATCTTTGGCGGGGAAGCCAAGCAAAACGAGTTCCTGGTGGACGGTAAGCACCTCATCACCCACCAGGGCTCGGCGATTTACCAGCTTCAGTATCCTCACAGCTTCCTCGAGCACTTTTACGATTCCATCGGTCTCAACACGCCCCGACTCCAATATCAGAAGTGGGGGGGACCCGGACCAGAGATGACCCTTTCCCGCACTCCCTATCAGGCCACAGGCCTGCAGCACGGCCAGTATGGTTACTGGTTCGGAGCCCAGTTTCAACGCAATCCGGGCAGCTGGGTGATCGACCCCATAGGCACAGAGCTGAAAGGCGCTCCGGTCTCCCCGGCAACGCGCACCGAATTGCTCCGCTGGCTGAAGGCGACGCCGGTCCCAGGCGACACCTTTGTACGCCCCCTGGTGGAGGGAGACGCCAGCTCCCGCTATCTCGATTCCATCACCCTCGAACAGCACTATATGGAGCGCTTCGGGCTAAGCCGCGAAACCGTCCGCACCTTCCTCTCACCCGTTGAAGGTGGCGGCTCAGGTCTCGGTCCCGACGCCCTGTCGGCCTTTAGCGAATATGCCTTCGAGATGCTCCATCCCTTACCGGACCCAGCCGGCGAGACGGACCAGATGTTCCCAGGCGGCAACGCGACCATTGCGCGATTGCTATTGAAGAGCCTGATCCCCGCGGGAATCGATGGCCCGCACACCATCGAGGGAGTCACCCGGAACACCGTCAACTTCGCCGCGCTCGATACAGCGCAAACCGCCGCCAGGGTCCGTCTTTCTTCGACCGTGGTCGCCGTTCAGCACGAGGGTGCGCCGAGCCAGGCCGAGTTCGTCAGTATCGTTTACCTCAAAGCAGGCAAACTCTACCGCGTCAAGGCTCGCTCCGCGGTCGTAGCCGGGGGCAGCTGGACCACCAAACACATCGTCAAAGACCTGCCGGAGACCCACCGCAACGCCTACGCGCAGTTTTACCGTTCCCCCTGCATGATGGCCAATGTCGCACTGCGCAACTGGCGTTTTCTTTACAAGATGGGCGTGAGCGGATGCCGCTGGTTTGAAGGTTTCGGCAGCTACCTGGAGGTCTGCAAGCAATCCCTTACTGGTGTGGCCGACCCCACCATCGGCCCGGACTCGCCCATCGTTCTCTCCTTGAAGGTGCTCTATTCCTATCCGGGACTTACTACCGAGGAGCAGGGGAACCGCGGCCGAGCGGAATTATTCCGCACTTCTTTCCGCGACTATGAACGGCAAATCCGCGAGCAGATGACAGCGATGTTTTCCAGCTACGGATTTGACGCCCAGCGAGATATCGCCGGCATCATTCTTAACCGTTGGGGGCACGCCTACCTCAGTCCGCAGCCAGGCTTTTTCTTTGGTCTGAACGGGCAACCAGCGCCGCGAGAAATCCTGCGCAGAGAACCGTTCGGCCGGATCGCCTTTGCCAACAGCGATCTTGCCGGGGCGATGGATCATCGCTATTCCATATTGGAAGCAAAGCGAGCAGTGAGCTTGTTGCTGGACCAGGTGCTCTTGACCTAGCCGTTGTTTTCTCGCACCGGCGGACGGACGCCCCGCTCTCGCCCTTCCCAACGTGCCCGGCGGCTCACCTCTCCACGCGGATGCTTACCGGTTCCGGCTCATATCCTTCGTCCTCCAGGGTTTTCTGGGCGGCCGAGCGGAGTGTTTGCTCGTCTGCATCTTTGGGAATCTTGCAATGGCGGCGAATAACCTCTCCACCACTTGTAATGCGAACCACCCAATTGGACTTACTCTTGTCCCAAGTGACTTCTACCCGATCCGCGCGCATGGCCACCTCCGACGGGATGCTATAGGACACCGTAGTCCAAGGTACAACTCAAAAGCGCATCCGTGAAGCCATGAACGACCGGGTCGGTCGCGCAAGGCGAAATGGGGTGACATCACACCTATTACAGCAATTTCGACTGCGCGTTCTGGAATAGCTACTACCGGTGTCTTGCCGGAGCGCCCTGAAGACAGCCGGTCTGCCAAGTCCCGTTCCACAGTACCGGACCGTCCCTGAGAGAATTGCGGGAGTAATTCGGTGGCCTGGCCACCATCGGCGATTCTTCCTTGCGCGATGATGAAAGAAACAGCGCGCTGCCATGGTTACCAAAGAAATCCTATCCCCCTCAGTCTATCGACGCCGTCCAAAAACCGTACTACTGTGAAAGTAGAAACAAGCGTCGGCGCCGTCTTGCCACGCCGCGCTGCTTGGCCTTGCACCGGTGCGCTCTACCCGTGCATCCGCCGCCAACCACCGGGAAAGCATCAGCCCTTGCCGGCATGCTGACTTGGGTGTAGCCAACGGTAAAGTGACAATTCGAAGTGACGGATTACGCCTGTCCGCAGCATTCCTGCGACCCGCGAGGGTGTGCCTGCGGAGAGCCGAAATCAACCCATGAGCAGGGTGCGCTCAGTGCGTGCTATTGAATGAGCAGTTTTGACAACTTGGAAAAACACCGCACCGCCGGAAACCAGCCCAAGGCCATCCCAGGGCGGCTGATCGTCCCGTTTCGGGGTGTAATGCCGCCCGCACTGGACTTACTTCGCTTAGTTCGCTTTCTTCGCACATTTCTACAGGCGCAATAGCAATGCCGGGGACTTATGGCGCTTATGGCGCTTATGGCGCACTATTTCCCAGGAAGACCTGGCCAGGCAACCACCTATGCGGCAGGCAAGATGCTCAAATAAATAATTAAAAATCTTGAGCACCTTGATAAAACAAAGGACTTAGCTCTCTTAGAGGAGTTCGTGACCACACGCGACTGACCCTTTCGCTGGTGAGTCTACTGCCGCTAGCGTCTTGACTGAGGAATGCGGCCCAACCGCACATCGTGGCGTAACAGCAGATCGCACGCATGTAGCGCCTCCCCTTCAAAATCAGGACTGTCACTGGGAATGACAAGCCAATGCCCGATCTTATTTCCGAGTAATTCAATCCGGCGGAGAGAAGGGAACTCCCGGCGAAGCCCCTGATCGGCCGGATCGGTACCTTCCGAAAGAACGATCCAGACGCCATTGTCTCTGGCCGACCTGGCGTGATCTCGTAGCATCAAGACGAGCAGGTCGCCCACATAGACTGCGAAACCTGAGAACATCGGGCGCACCTCGGGGTTCAGGGGTGCAAGCGCCTCCACGACAAACGAATGCGGCGGCTTCCGCTTCGGCTTAGCAGGGTGCGGCATCACCTCAAAATGATACCGCCAACTCATTGTGCGGCCGAGTGAGCGCGGACCCGTTGTGTTACAGAACGGAGGCGAAGCTCTGTTATTGCGGCCGCACTTCCACCAGCAGACTTCCGTCGAAGGCAACCGGCAGCTGTGCACTGTGTCCGTTCACCGTCCCCATGCGTCTCCCTGTGACGTAGTCCACGACACTGTAGTTGCGGTCTTCGAGGCCGCGCAGTTCGACGGTGCCCTTCCACTGCTTGGCAAAGAAGCTGTAGTACATGGTCTGGTCCTTACGGATGACATGCGTTTCCGGCACATCGAAGCCGATGTCATAGAGCTGCCCAAGATATTGCCCTCGCGACAACATCTTGTCGCGATAGATGCCAAGCCACTTTTCGAATTCCTTCTCCCGCTCCGGAGTCAGATCGGATTTGCTCCTCTTCTGCATCAGGGACGGAAGAACAAACTGCGTACCCACCACACCGCCCACCCCCACCGTAGAAGCAAAGTCGTTGCCCCCATCGCTGAGTTCCACGTGATCGCCGAAGAAAGGAACGTCATCTCCCATGAGCGCCTTCAGGGTCTTCGCCTTGGAGCGAACCTGGAAGGAACTTTCCGGGTCGGAAGCTACCGACATATTGAAGTGCGGCATGGTGAAAAAGGAAAATCCCGTGCCGCAAGGGCAGAACTCCACCAGTGCTCCCGGCTTTACCGATTGCGCGGTGTCGTAAATCGCGCGGAAGAAATCGGGCAAAGCTTCGACCGAGTCCTCCGGCTGCGCGTGATGGTGAGCAGGGTTGTAGCAGGCCGGCACTCCGTTCATGTCCTGGCCATCCAGCTTCAGCCCGTCAAATCCCCAGTCCACCAGGATCTTCCGCACCAGTGCCTTGTGGTACTCCACCACGCGCTGGTCCGCTGGGCACAAATAGTCGGAGTTCCACCAGGACACCTTCCTCCTGCTACCGTCACGGTTCAGCAACGCGTAGTCGGGATGATCCTGAAGCAGCTCGGACTTCGGCACGGCGCTGAGCGGCGACCACCAAAGCTGCGCCTTGAATCCCTCCTGGTGAATGCGGTCGACCAGGGCCTTCATGTCCGCATCTCCGTTGGGAAATTTCTTAGGATCCAGCTGCCAATCGCCCACATCGTTCTGCCAACCGTCGTCAAGCGTGACCCACTTGAACCCCAACCGCTTTGCGGTTGGAAGCGTGTCATACACCTGTTTCGGCTGCACCGATCGGCCATATCCCCACGCGCACCAAATCGCGCCGAAACCATCGGTCGGAGCAGCGGCCATTTGGAAACCTTGTTTCACCATGAAGCGGCGGTAAGCGGCGAGCGTGCGGAAGTAGTCTCCCTGGTGCACGGCAACGAAGGTGCGAAACGTAGGAAAGCTTTCACCTGGGCTCAGCGAGATCTCTTTGCTGAAGCGGACCGCCATCCTGGCGTGTGCGGGATCGGGCATGGAGACGGGCAGAGAAACCAGCTTCGGCCGCGTCTCCACGTGCCCCACAGCCATGCCAACGTCGCGCCGCCAGATGTCGACAATCGGCGTACCACCGCCATAGTCGCTGGCATTCATCCCCTGGTAATTCTCTTGCTCAAAATTGGTGTGCAGCGGTAAGACCCAGTTGGGGCGTTTCTCGTAGGACCCGCTCTGGTAAGACCAGAATTCCGGCTGGCCCCCATTGGGTTGAGCGTCCAACGTGTAGGCGTTGTTCGTCCAACTCCTGATCGCCAGTTCGGTTTTTCCCGTGTTGGTGTACTGGACATTGAAAAACGCCATCGCGGGGAAGTCGTCATACACGGTGACCGCGACTCTCTTGCTGAGCGTCCCCGCCTTTCCCTCGACGGTGAGCCGCGTCCCCTGTCCGAAAGCGTCTTTGACGCGCTCCTGTTTCTGCGATGTCAGCGGGAATTCCGTCCAGACCTTGCCGGCGGTGGTCAACGTCTCAGACGCAGTGAATGGCCCCAACACCGTCTCCTTGTTGTCGAAACGGGCAACCACCCGGCTCCGCAGGCGGTTATCAAACTCAACGCGGAGATTGCTGCCCTGAATCTGGGGCTTACCCACTGGGCTGTCCGCAGCGACCGCGAGTAAACAAGACGTAACGACAGCTACGAAGACAATCCCAAGACAGGGTGGTGGCGTGAATACCTTTCTCGTGGTCGGAAACATAGAGCCTCTTCTCGATCAGTTGCCCGCGCATGAAGAAAAATGGAATGAAATGGAACGCAAGCATTCGTAATACAAGGAAAGAACTGCAAAGTCAAATGATTTTGGCCCCTGAAGCGGGTCACCCTCAATTGGGAACTGAAAAGTATGTGTTATCTTGTGCTGGATCAACGAAACAAAACGACAGAAATGATAAGTAGTTCGATGCCCGCCTCAGGCGGCGACCGCGACGACCATGATACCGCGGCCCAGATTCAACTCGCATGAAGCCCACTGACGGGTACGGAGGATTCGCTTGCAACGTAGAGATTTTCTAAAAAGTACTGTCGCGGTTGCTTTAGCCGCGGAACTTGGAACCGCTAAGGTGCGTGCAAAAGTTGCCGCCCATAACTGGACAAACTACGACTTCGGTTCCGGTCCTCACGTAGCCGATCGCCTCAACCAGGGCCCCTTCCCTCAATATCCACCAGACGCTCTCATTCCCACCGACGATGTGGTTATGACGACGACACCATCAGACGACGTCGTGCCGAATTATGGCAAGGGCCTGGTCACCTACATCACGGCAGACAGTGGTACAGAAGAAATCAAGTCTCGGAATATTCCCCAGGCGATCGAAGACCTGGTTCGATTTCCCCTGGGCGAGCAGCTTTATATCCGGCCCACCTGGAGGGAAGTGCAGCCCCGGCCCGGCCGCCTGGAGCTACCCGATTACGTGAAGCTGGTTTTTAAATTAGCGAAGACCAACAACAAGCGGGTCGGGTTCCGTATACAGATGTGCGCTCCAGACTATACACACGCAGCCGCCCTCCCGGATTTTGTCCTCGATAAGGTGCCGAAAGTGGATTTGGTTCTGAGCGATCAGGAAAGTAGCGCCGAGGCGAAAAGATTTCTGGAGAACCCGCACTCGCGTTATCAGCCGCGCTATGATGATCCGTTTTTTCAGCAGGCATTCAAAGAACTGGTTGGCCTGCTGGCTGCGGAGTTCGACGGCAATCCGCAGATCGAGTTCATGGATACATTCATGTATGGCTTCTGGGGCGAAGGCCACACCTGGCCCTTTGGCAACAATCCTTTCCCTGATTACCAGACAGCAGAGCGCACCTGGAGCAATATGCTCGAAATCCAGCTCGAGCACTTTGCGAAGACTCCACTGCTCACCAATACGCAGCCGGACTTTAGCCGGGTTGGAAATTCAGAACTGTTAGACCGCACGGTCCGCAGCAACAACTGGATTCGCAGCGACACCATCTTTATTGAGAACGAGCAGATTGAAGCGCTCAACAATCGGCCGCCCTGGATCGCTGCCTTGCTCGAGCAGGGTATTCCAGGGAAACCGCCCGATCCTCATACCGCATCCGAAGGGATATCGCCTGCGGAAAACATGATCGCGCATGTGATCGATGTCGGCGTCAACTACTGGTCGCTCTGGAACTTTCATCAGATCAGTGCAAAAAATCTTGAGACCTACTACCAGGCTTATCCGGCAGCGTTCGACCGCATCAGCCGCCGCATTGGTTACCGGGTGCGGCCGTCTTTCATCTGGAGCTACAAGGACGGCGCTAACCTCGGGCTCATTGCCGGTTTTGCGAACGATGGCATCGCGGGTGTGCCCGGCGTATTGAGAGTGACCGTCGAGACCCAGGATGGAAAGGTGCTCAAGAGCGGCTGTTTAGACGCCGGTTATCCGCTGCCGGGCAAGATTCGGCAGGCGCAATTCGTGCTTCCGAACGTCACAGATTGGAAAGGGTTAAAACTCAGAGCTGAGATTGAAGTCAAGGGAATGCGCTATCCGGTGCGCTGGGCTTGCCATCAGAAACTGAACGATGACGGCTCACTTACACTGCGTCCCAATCTGCGTCAGCTGGTCTGAGCAGATCAGAGACGTTGCTCAATAAATATCGGGTATGCGGATAAACGCGCCCGGGTTTGTCGTGCTATCAGACCAGCCGGTCACCACGTTGAAATTGTTAATCGCGACTGCCGTCGTATTGGAGGCTCCGGGAACCCCGAAGCTCGAGAGAACGCCCTGGGGCGACCGCACAAATCCGTACATGTATTCCCCCGGACCCTGGACCGGAGACCCGTTTTCCAGGATTGTGAAAGAGCCGGTAACAAAGCCCGCGTCATTGAGCCCCAAATACAGCGTATCGATTGCTCCCGTCTGCGGCAGACTGAACGGAGTGATCGTCCCGTCCAGTTGGCGCACAAAACCCGCAAAGTTTCCTACGGGTGGCCCATACCAGCCAGTGGTCGTTCCAGCGAGGTTGATGGCTAACGGGACAACGCCGTCGGAGTACCCGAAGGTGGTGAACATTCCCCCGGGCGAGCGCACAAACCCTCCTACCTGGGTGTCATTGTCGTAGTAGTAGTTTCCTGTCACTTCTCCCAAATCGTTGATGCTCCATGGGAATGCCAAACTGCCTCCGGGCACGGCGAAGGTGGTGATGGTTCCATCGGGAGTGCGCAGGTAAGCGTATGACGGGGGGTCGGTGTTGGTTGGTAGATAAATCCCGACGACCGTTCCGCCATCATTGATGTCTGTCACGACGGTGGAACCGGCATCGCCGCCAGGGTTGAATTTGGTGATCGAGCCGTCTGCAGATCGTATAAACCCTCGACTCATGCCTGAAACATCCTGGTAGATCCCGGCAATCTCTCCAGCAGCATTGATGCGCAGCTGTCCTGTATAGACCTGGCCGACGTCAAACGTGGTGATTTGTCCGTCGGCCGTCCGCACAAATCCCCCCGTGAACCCGGCGAGGGTGCTGTAGGTCCCGGCAACGGTGAGAGAATCGTTGATGCTGGACGGGGTAGTAAGAGCGGCGCCTGGAACCTGGAAGTACAAAAATTGATATGCGGTTAGGCGGCTGAAGTTTGGTTTAGGATGCTGGCCAAACAAGAGGGCGGGGCAAAGCAGACAGGCAAGAAAGACAAGACTACGGCGCATCCGTAACATTCAATAAAGTCCTTATCGAGTAAACGATCAAAGGGTGATTCGAAGGATACAGAACCTTCCTCGATCTGGCTATCTTTTTGTGGGTAGGCCAGCCCGGGGAGAAGAGAGTCTTACGAAACATTGGCTGTAGCGAAAAACCAAAGCGAAGCGACTGCCATGATCGAAGTCAGCACCAGCGACCAGAAGGAAATCCGGTCGTTGTGCACCCCGTTTTCCAGATGAGGAATATTCATCCCGTAGTAGCCAGTCACCAATGCGCCTGCCGATTCCAGGCAATTTTTAAAGGACTGTGATATTCGCAGGCTGCGGTGGTTATACCTTCTTGCAGGTGGATAGGCTTCGACAGAGACGACCGGCGGGGCGGATGCCGCTCGTCCTGGGTGTCGTCGTCCTCTCTAGCGGATTGGCTGCCGGCCAAGCTGCGCCTCCTGGCAATCATCCTCCGGTGATCATCGCGAATTTGCCCAACGCGCCGATGCTCAGCGACCTGGACACCGCCCGCTCCGGAAACGGCGCGCCGGAATACTCCAATTCGATTCCGCAGGTGAAGCAGAGCATCGAAGACCAGTCAGACGATCAGGAAAGTCCGGCCTTTTTCCTCAACCACCTCATACGCGACCGCTATTGGGTGTCCGGCCAATCCAACTTCATCTTGCAGGCCCACGAGCCGTTCCATTCGCCTTATTCCGGGCCCAATAGCTTTCGGGCCTACGGGCAGGCGGTTGCCTCTCGTACGGTTACCCTCTACACCGGTGTGCGTCTGCTGCGCTTTACCGAAGTCGTCGCCAATTTCGATGAGGCGGCCGGGCGCGGCTTGAGTGACACGCTGGGAGTTGCCGCCTACGTCAATGCCGACGCCACCGACCCGACCGTGGGCCGCTCTGTCTATCTTTCGCGCTCCTTTATCCACCACACCGTGGCTCTCACCGCGGATCGCATCGACGAAGATCCCAACCCGTTCTATTTGCAGCCGTCCATCCCACGCCGCCGCCTCGAATTTACCTTTGGCAAGATGAGCCTGCTCGACTTTTTCGACGTCAACGAAGTAGGCAGCGACACTCACCTGCAATTCACCAATCTCGCGATCGGTAACAACGGCATCTATGAAGTTCCCGGTGACACTCACGGCTTTACCCTGGCCGCCATGGCAACGTATCAGGGCCCCAAGATAGGCTTCCGCTTTGCCGAGGCGCTGCTGCCGAAATTTTCCGGTTCCGGCGGTCTCGATTACAACATTCGCCGCGTCCACTCCGATAATTTCCAATTCGACTACTCCACCTACACCATCCAAAGTTATGCCACCCATCTGCGTTTGCTGGCCTTCGTCAACCACGCCGATCTGGGAAACTACCGCGAGGCAAACGATGCCTACCTGAGCGGACAGGACCCGGTGCCAGACATTACGGCACACCGTCACCCGGACACCACAAAGCCTGGTTTCGGCGTGAACTTCGAACAGGAGCTGCCGGCCAACTTCCGCGTGTTCTTCCGCGCCGGCTGGAACGATGGGAACTACGAATCTTTTGTCTTCAGCGAGATGAACAACACCGTTTCTTTTGGCGCCGACGTGTCAGGAGATGCATGGCACCGAAAGCTGGATCGCCTTGGCTCCGCCTTCGTCAACAGCGGCTTAAGCCAGGACCATCGCGAGTATCTTGCCCTGGGTGGTCTCGGCTTCATGCTCGGCGATGGCGGCCTCAAGTACGGACGCGAGAGCGTGAGCGAAACCTACTATACCGCCCACGTCTTCGGCGGCCTCTATGTTGCCCCCCTGCTTTCCTTCGTGAACAATCCCGGCTTCAACAAGGACCGCGGACCCGTTGTCGTTCCCGGGTTTCGCATCCATCTGGATTTTTGAGCCCTGGCTCGATGTTAAAAAATCAGCGTTGCCGTACTTAAGGGGCGAAGAAAAGGCGGAACTCAATATTCCTCAGCCGAATGGGGAAAACTGGACAGGTTGGGTGCATACATTAACAGAGGGGTTTCTGGTTTTCGCAAGATGCCTCTGCCAGGGAGCGCACGAATGATGTGGCGAATCGCTCGCTTAGAACCGGATGGCGCTCTCGCCCCCGATACAGATAGGGGCTTTGAACAGGTTCTGGCCGCCGCTCCTGCCGGGGAAATAGGTTTCCTGGGCCGCCTCAAGCAGCATCTGTGCTCCGATGAGGACCTGGCCGATCAACTGCAGAGTGGAAATGCAGAGGCGCTGGCAGTCTTGTTTAAGCGTCACAGTCCCTTGGTGTTTGGAATTTCGCGCCGGGTGCTGAGGAATGATTCCGAGGCTGAGGATGCGGTGCAGCAAATTTTCCTGGATGTGTTTCGCTCGATCCATCAGTTTGATTCCGAGAAGGGAAACTTCAAAACCTGGTTGCTGATGTTTGCCTACCATCGAACTTTCAATTGCCGTCGCTCGCAGATAGCCAACAGATTCTTTGAAACTGATCCCCTTGAAGATGGTCTGCCTGGACTCCACAGAGCAGCCTGCGGGCAATCCGCGACTGAGAATAGCGTTCTTGTTGGTCAGGTACTCCAGTCCTTGCAGCCGCGGCAACGCCGCACCATTGAGCTGGTTTACTACGAGGGCCTGACGGCGGAAGAAGTTTCGCTCAAAACCGGAGAAAGCGTGCGCGTGGTCCGGCACAACTTGTACCGCGGGCTCGACAAACTTCGGAAAGCGTTTCGCGTTGAGCGCCATTGCTCCAGCGAGAAGGAGGCCGGAAAGTGATCCGCGACCACAGGTTCTACGAAATACAAAGTGCGTTGTCGGCTACGGGCCATCTCACCGCCTCTGAACTGGAAGAGCTTGAACAACATGTATCGCAATGTGTTTCCTGCCGGAGTTGCCTGGTGGACATGGCTACGGTGAGCCGCGAGTTATTCCTTGCGCAGGTCTGGACGGGTAACCGTGAAACCCCCAAGGGGATGCAGCAGAGATTTACCGAAAGGGCGGTGGCGGCAGGTATACCGCTCAAATTTGAAAGGTCCGCAGCTTTTGATTTTCGATTTGCTCGTGTTGCCGCGATCACAGCAGTGCTGACGCTTCTCATCGCCGTAGCATGGAAAGTTGCTTGGACACCTCCTGTTGAACGAGGGTCTCGACAGTTTCCGTCTCAAATGGACGCAAGGCCGGAGGCTATCTCACAACGCACCCCGCAGCCTTTCGATGGTCGTGTCGTTCAAACCAGAAATGCCAGGCGAAGTAAACGGAGGCCTGATGTTTCGGGGAGAGCGGTGCTGAAGCAGTTTCCCGTTGTTAGCTATGGGGATCTTTCTCATCCGTATCTCGCGCTGAACAGGCCGCTGTTTGCAAAAGAGTACGCTGCCGGTTTGTTTCGTCGTAAGTGGGACGGTAAACCTGAAGAACGCTCGTTTCACCTCGATCTCACGCTAGCGTCTCTTTCCCGTTCCGACTCTCCTTTTAATGCCAGCGCAGGTGCGCTCGTACGGAACTTGAAGTTCACCGCCCCGGTGTTTCATATCGATTCCAGCCGAATCTGGTAAGCCCTTCGACCTATGCAAAAGGAGTTTGTTTTGAAGCGGCCAGGAACGATCATGCTCTCCTTCGTTGCTTTTTGCGCAACGAGTACGGCTTGTGCACAAAGCAACAGCTCAATGCCGACTGCCCCGGCACTCTCAACACCTTCCAACATTGCGGTGCTAAATTTCAAAGCGGCGGTGCTTGGAACCGCTGAGGCTCAGAGGAGTATGGGCGCTCTCCAGAAGAAATATGCGCCGCGGGAACAGGAACTGCAAAAGCTGAACGACGACATCGAGGCGACAAAGAAAAACTTGAATGATGCTGCCGCGAAGCTGACAGACGCCGAGAGGAATCAGAAGCTTCAGGATCTTGGGACGAAGGAGAAGCAGCTTCAACGTGAAGCGGAGGACTTCAAGAATGATTCTCAGGCCGAATCGCAACAAGCGTTTCAGCAGGTGGCGCAAAAGGTCTTCTCGCTCCTACAGGAGTTTTCTCGGCAGCACGGCTACACGGCTGTGCTGGAGCAGGGAACTGAAACTGCACCGGTTGTCTGGTACACCGCTCCCAATGTCGATATCACTGACGAAGTCATCAAGAGCTACGACGCGAAATACCCCGTTGGATCGGCTAGCCTGCCGGAAAAGCCCACTGCAAAGCGAATTTCACCGGGTACCGCTCCGAAAAAGCCTTGAATGTCCGGCGGACTCCGCCGGCTGCTGTGGTTCGCTGTCGATTGCGCGATAATCGACTGGCACGCGGCCGTCAAGGGAATTTGAGCAGGAGAAAGACGTTCTAGCCACCAACCTGATAAATTGACAGCCGAAGCTGGCGGGGAGATTCCTGCCGACATTGTGGGCTGACCATCGGCGCAGGAACGTCGTCAAGAAACGCTCTGTGAATGCCGTCAAACGGTGCAATGCATCATAAAACTAGGGAGATTGGAACTCATGGCAACCAACCGCGGAGTAGAGTATATGGGCCCCGGAGTTGTGGAGATTCACAGCATTGACTTCCCGGAACTAGCGCTCGGGAATCGCAAATGCGCACACGGGGTCATTCTGAAGATCGTTTCCACCAACATTTGCGGCAGCGACCAGCACATGGTTCGGGGCCGTACCACTGCACCGAAAGGACTCGTCCTCGGGCATGAGATCACCGGCGAAGTGATCGAGGCCGGTCAGGACGTAGAGTTCATCAAGGTTGGGGACCTGGTTTCTGTGCCCTTTAACATTGCCTGCGGCCGATGCCGGAACTGCAAGGAACGCGCCACTGGCATTTGCCTGAACGTGAATCCCGCACGGCCAGGCGCAGCTTACGGTTACGTAGACATGGGCGGCTGGGTGGGGGGGCAGGCTGAGTATGTCATGGTCCCCTACGCGGACTTCAACCTGCTGAAATTTCCTGACAAAGCGCAAGCGATGGCAAAGATCCGCGACCTGACTTGCCTATCCGACATCTTGCCTACTGGCTACCACGGCGCCGTCAGTGCGGGCGTCGGTCCAGGGGCCACGGTTTATGTTGCCGGCGCCGGACCGGTCGGTCTCGCTTGCGCAGCCGCCTGTCAATTGCTGGGCGCGGCGGTCGTGATCGTGGGCGACCTGGTTCCGGAGCGGCTTGCGCAAGCCAGGAGTTTCGGCTGCGAAACTGTCGACGTCTCCAAGGACGCCTCTGTGGGCGATCAGATTGCCCAGATCCTCAAGGTTCCAGAAGTTGATTGCGCAGTCGATTGCGTGGGGTTCGAAGCCCGTGGTCACGGTCATGACGCCAAGACGGAAATCCCCGCGACGGTGCTGAATTCGCTCATGCAGATTTGCCGCGCCGGCGGAGCCTTGGGCATCCCCGGACTCTACGTGACCGAAGACCCCGGCGCGTTGGATAAGAGCGCCCAAACGGGAAACCTCAGCATCCGCATCGGCCTGGGATGGGCGAAGTCACATGTTTTCACCACCGGTCAATGTCCGGTCATGAAGTACAACCGGCAACTGATGATGGCGATCCTGCATGACAAAATCAAAATCGCCAAGGCCGTCAACGTCACCGTCGTGACTTTGGACCAGGCTGTCCAGGGCTACAAGGATTTCGATAAAGGGGCAGCGAAGAAATTCGTGCTCGATCCGCACGGAATGATTGCTGCATAGCTGGACCACCATTGCTTCCCGTGACCGCGTTTGCTTTACTCGAGGGAGTTTGTGTGCCAACAGGTTTAACTCACTGACGAAAGGTTCATCATGACTTTAGAAGACGCTCGCCGCATCATCGCAGCAGCAGAAAAGAAAGCAAAAGAGATCGGTCAGCCAATGAACATCGCTGTGGCTGACGAGGGCGGTAACCTGGTATCGCATGTGCGCATGGACGGCGCGTGGCTGGGCAGCATCGACATTTCCATCAAGAAGGCCTACACTTCGCGGGCTTTTGACATCGCCACCAAGGATCTTGCCACGCACTCGCAATCGGACGGGCAGTTCTTCGGCATCCATGCCTCGAACGACGGCAAAATCATGATCTTCGCCGGCGGTATCCCGCTGAAGCGAGGCGACAAAGTAGTTGGAGCCATCGGGGTAAGCGGGGGCTCTGGCGAGCAGGACCACGCGGTTGCCGAAGCCGGCGCTGCCGCGTTCTAGTCTTGCGGTGCCCGTGCATCGTCTTCTTTTGCTCCACTTTTTTTCTGCTCAGAATCACGGCCGACTGACACTTAGCTGGTTCGGCCGTCGCACTCAGCGCAACCGACCACAGGGACGAGACAGCGACCTCATCACACGATTGCAGCACCAGAGGTTTCCACTTCTCGAGACTGAGACTGATGCAGATTTGTAAGAAACCTTGCGAACGACGCATGTAAGGAAAGCAGCAAATCAAGATGACCGGCGCTGAATGCATCCCGCTCAGAGTGATAAAGGGCAAGAACCCCGAGCACCGAGTCCTCAGCGTTCACCAGCGGTAGAGCCAGGGTGGAATGCATCTGCGATATGCGCGGATCGGCGGTCTGGATCTCAACCTCGACCGATGGATTTCCATTCAGGATGTGCTGCCGGCTCTGAGCCACCCAACCACACAGACCCTCGCCCACGGGCAGCGCGGCGCTGGAAAGCGATATGGCGCGGTTTCCACTCACGTAATACGGCCGCAGGGCCTCGCCTTCAAGAACGTAGATCACGAGAATGTCGAACGGCACAACAACCGCGAGCGCCGCGGACACACAAGCGAGCGTATCCTCAGACCCTACCGTCTGCAAGGTCTCCGCGATCATACGCCTGATTCCGGTCTCGAAGCTCGCGCGGGCGCCGGGATCCATAGCCACTCCGGGCCTGCTGCCCGGAGCCGGCCCACTTCTCTCATACCCGGCGCTCGGAGCTTTGCCCCTTCTCACCGTAATGTCGGTCTTCAAGGGTTCCATTTTTCTGCTCTCCGCGAGCGCCTTTCCTTCCAGCTCTTCATGGAGCTGGGCAAGAATGCGCACCACTTGCGGATCAAATTGAATGCCGCCGAGCTTTTGTACATGGGCGACTGCACCGGAGATAGGAAGAGCGCGGCGATAGGGGCGATCGGATGCCATTGCATCAAAGCAGTCGACGACCGCGAGGATCCTTGCCCCCACCGGTATCTCTTCACCCTTCAGCCCGTCTGGATACCCGGTTCCATCCCAGTATTCATGGTGCGACCGTACGATGGGCACCACAGGATAGGGAAAGGAGACGCGTTCGAGGATCTGCGCTCCCACCACGGGATGGATTTTCATTCGATCGAATTCCTCGGGAGTCAGCCTGCCCGGCTTATTGATGATGTATTCCGGTACGGCGAGCTTTCCGATGTCATGCAGCAGGGCAGCAGCCATCAGGGCTTCTCTTTCTTTGTCGTTCAATTTCATGGCCGCAGCGATGCCTGCGGCGTATACCCGTACCCGGCAAAGATGATCGTGGGTATTTTGATCCTTGGCCTCAATAGCCAATGCAAGAGCTTCCATGGTCCGCAAATGCAAAGCGGCCATGTCTTCCGCATGGTTGTGGCGTTCCACCAGCCTGCCCGAATAGCGTTTGCAGATCCAATAGAGAAGGTATGCCAGGGGCAGTACCAGCTGGGCGGTGAATCGCCCACGGTGTACCTCGACGTAGTAGGTGAATGAGGCGAGCACTGCGCCCGCCGGATAATACGGCCACGCCCAAAGGAAATGCCGCCACACGTCGAACAGCGGCTTACCCCGCAGAGTAGCCAATACGGCCGCAACCGAGATCGTGTTGATGACGAAGTAAGCCATCCCCGCCACTGCCAGGGATGGCATCGATTGACCTGACGCCTTCTTTGCCGCGTAGTAGATAAACCACGCAACAAAGGCCGAGTTGATGGCGTTGGCTAAATGAAACAATATCTGCATCAGAGTGTTGCGCGGAGAAACTCTGAAGGTGCAGATGAAAAGCGCAGAAGCTGCTGCGACGGCCAATACGGCCGGCAGCGGCAGCCACATGATCGAGAGCAGGATATAGGGTACGTTGAACGAAAGCGCAATTTCCCCGCCGGGTAGTGCGACCTTGAAGCAGGCCCCGATCAAACCCAGGCAGAGATAACAGACAAAGATCTGCCATGGCCCGAAGAGATGCGATGGGGAAACCATCCCCAGCACTACAGCCAGCAAAACGCTCAGGCTTACAAGCAAATCGGTTCGTGGCCGCATAGAGTTCCAGTGCTGGCTCGGCAAAACTAGAACTTGACGTCGAGCGTTCAGCTTCTCCAGGGGGGAAATCTCAGTCAAACCAAACCGAACACCAGGGCATCCAGTAACAAGGACTCCAGCATTACTTCTGTCGAGAATAGGGGAACGACCGTCCCGGTCACATAACCCGAATGACGCATATGGATACAGTGATTTGTAGCAAAGGGTATGACTGGATACCGAAGTAACCTCAGACTGTACACCGGTGAGCGAAGAAAGCGCTTTTTGTTCTTGACGAGAAGCCAGGGCCGGAAAGCGGAACTCCGAGCATACTTAATATAGAAACTGGCGCGGCCCGCGTGGGCAGGAGATAAGAAATGAATGCGGACGTCTTCATCGTAGGAGCAGGTCCCGTTGGAATGACGGTGGCCTCCGAATTGGCGCGGTACGGGGTTTCCGTTCGCATCGTCGACAAAGCGCCGCAGCGCACCGACAAGTCCAAGGCGCTGGTGGTCTGGAGCAGAACCCTGGAACTCCTCGACCGAGGCCCGGGCGGATCAGCCCCTTTCGTGGATGCGGGATTCAAAGCGCTGGCAGTGAACTTTGTTGCAAACGATGGCGAACTCATGGGCCACGTCAGCATGGGTTCGGTGAAAAGTCCCTACCCCTACGGCTTGATGCTTCCACAATCTGAAACCGAGCGTTTGCTGGAGGAGAGGCTCGCAGGACTCGGCGTCACCATCGAACGCCCGGTTGAAGTTCTGGGGCACAAGACTATGGATGCCGGAGTGGAAGCCACACTTCGTCATGCGGATGGGCGAGAGGAGATCGTCGCAGCAAAGTGGCTACTCGGGTGTGACGGCGCACACAGTGTTGTGCGACACATACTCGGAGTTCCGTTTGCGGGTGAGACGATGAACAGCGATTGGATGCTGGCAGATATTCACATGAGCGGATATCCATTTCCTGACAGCGAAGTCTCAGTCTATTGGCATAAGGATGGGGCGTTTGTGATCTTCCCGATCTCGCCCGGACGTTACCGCGTTCTTGCGGATTTGCCTGCGACAAACGCTGCCGTCGCTCCCGAACCAACCCTTGAGCAGGTGCAGGCGATCATCGACCGGCGTGGACCCGGAGGGTTGAAAGCATTTGATCCGATCTGGCTCGCGGGCTTCAGGATTAACGGCCGCAAGGTTTCGAATTATCGCTCCGGACGTGTCTTCCTGCTGGGAGACGCAGCGCACGTTCACAGCCCTGCCGGCGGACAAGGCATGAACACCGGCATGCAGGATGCATTCAATCTGGCCTGGAAGTTGGCCCTGGTGATCCGCGGAGCCTGTGGCGACCATCTCCTCGATAGCTATAGCCCCGAGCGCAGCGGAGTTGGCGATCAGGTGCTCAAGGCAGCCCAGCGACTGACTGTCGTCGGCACCCTGAAGAATCCTGCTCTGCAGAGCATTCGCAATCTCGCCGGCCATCTCGCATTCGGTTTGCCGCTTGTGCAACACGCGTTGGCAGACTCGATGACAGAGGTCGCGATCGGCTATTCCGACAGTCCCCTGAACGGTCCCGGTCTGCATTCAGGATCTGGGCCGAAACCCGGCGAACGGGTCGCCCCAACCAGCGACCAGTTGCCCGTGGGATCGGGTGGAGAACCGTTGTTCGCGCTCCTTGCTGATCAGAATGAGATAGCCGCCAGCTTACTTCAACGATTCAAAGGGCTGCTCGATCCCGTCGTGAGAGTTCCTTTTAGCCAGAACGGTATTTGGTTGGTCCGTCCCGATGGCTACGTAGCGTGTTCTGCGGCTGACGGGGGAGTGATCGTTGATTACCTTAGCCGTCTCATCGAGTCGAAAAGCTGACCAGGCGGCCCACTCGACATTCGAAGAAATCACAATCTGACCACTCCTCGATCGCCGGGACGCGACCGTCGCTGAAATTGGGATAGGCTAAACTGGCCCTTGTCCGCCCCTATGCCGCTTTCTGTCGGTGACAAACTCGGTCCCTATGAAATCCTCGCGTTCCTCGGCGCGGGTGGTATGGGAGAAGTGTATCGGGCGCGCGATACCCGGTTGAATCGCGACGTTGCCATCAAATTCTCCGACGCCGCGTTCAGTGCGCGCTTTGAACGGGAAGCCAAGGCCATCGCTGCCCTCAACCACCCCAACATCTGTCAGATCTACGATGTTGGTCCTAACTACCTGGTGATGGAGTGTGTCGACGGCGCAGCCATTGTTTCGCTCGAGCAGCCTCGGGCGCTTCCACCGCCCGAAGCCCTGCGATTGGCTACGCAAGTCGCAGCCGCACTCGAAGCGGCGCACGCCAAAGGAATTATTCATCGCGACCTGAAGCCGGCGAACATCCTTACCAACAGCAGCGGAATGGTCAAGTTGCTGGACTTCGGGTTGGCGAAACAAACCGATGACAGCTCACCCGGGGACGAAACCAATGCCATCGGCATCATCACCCAAGCGGGCGCCATCATGGGCACGCCGGCGTATATGTCGCCGGAGCAGGCCGAGGGAAAGCCTGCCGACGCACGCTCCGATATTTTTTCCTTTGGGGCCGTGCTGCACGAAATGCTCGCCGGCCACCGTGCGTTCTCCGGGAGTTCAGCGGCCGCGATTATCGGCGCCATCGTGTACAAAGACCCGCCGCCCCTCAGTGCGCCGCCCGCATTACAGGCGATCGTGCGTAAGTGCCTGGCCAAGTCGCCGGATGCGCGCTTCCAGTCGGCCACCGACCTGCGCCTGGCGCTCACCGGCGCCTCGACACGGGGCATTCCACGAGGCAAAACACGCACCGTAGCTTTGCTGATCGCCGCCATAGCACTGCTGATAGGCCTGATCGGAGCGGGTATTTATTTGATTAGGTCGAGGGCTAGCCAAAATGATTCGATCGTCGTCCTGCCACTGCAAAATCAGACCAACGATCCTGACGCGGACTACATCTCCGATGGAATCACGGAGAGCATCAACAACAGCTTGGCGCGCTTGCCCAATCTGAAGGTGATTCCTCACAGTGTCGCATCGCGTTACAAGGGCAAGGCGGTGGATGCGCAGAAGGTCGGCGATGAGCTTGGCGTCGAATCCGTGCTTACGGGTAGCGTTGCACAGCGCGGTGACAACCTCAGGGTCAACGTCGAACTCGACGACGTTCGTGACGGCAAACAAAGTTGGGGCCAACAGTACAACCGCAAGCTGGATGATCTACTGGCGGTAGAGAGCGACATTGCCCGCGAGGTCTCCCAACGGTTGGGCGCTTATCCAACCGCCGAAACACAGCAAAGACTGACAAAAGGTTCGACCGGTAATCCCGAAGCCTATCAGCTTTATCTCAAAGGCAAGTACCACACCAACAAACTGACCAAGGATGGACTGACGAAGGGCATTGATTATTTCAATCAGGCAATCGCCATCGATCCAAACTATGGCTTGGCCTATAACGGGCTGGCATTTAACTACATTAATCAGGACGACTGGTACATGCCTCCCCATGAGGCTGGTCCCAAGGCGAAGCAAGCGGCTGAGAAGGCGCTCGCTGTCGACCCCAACGATGCGGACGCTCACCTGGCGCTGGCCATTGAAAGCCAATGGTACGAGTGGAACTGGCCGGTCGCGGAACGCGAGTTCAAACGGTCAATTGAACTGAACGCCAACGATTCTGAGGCTCACGGATACTATTCCTGGTTCCTGGCTCCCATGGGCAGAGGGGCGGACGCGTTGAGCGAAGCCAGGCGGGGACAACAAGCCGCTCCGCTCACCTCTTTAGGAAACTTCTTCGTCGGATCGGTTTTCGTATTCACCCAGCAATGGGATCCGGCGATTAAGCAACTGAACAGTAACATCGAGCTGAATCCAAATTTCTGGTTCGATCATTGCTACCTGGGCCGGGCCTATGAAGCAAAGGGAAAAATGGCAGAAGCAATCGCCGAGTTTGAACGCGCCCTGGCGCTCGACAGCGACAATACCGAAATATGGTCGGGCCTTGGACACGCCTACGCATTGTTGGGGAACAGAAGGGAAGCAGAGAAGGTGTTGGGCCACTTGAAAGAGTTATCGACGCGTACCTACGTCGCTCCCTATAGCATTGCCATCGTCTACGCCGGCTTGGGAGAGAACGATCAGGTATTCTCCTGGCTCGATCGCGCGTATGAGGATCGTTCCTACTTTTTAGCTGTTTACCTCACAACAGACTCACGTCTGAATAGCCTCCATGCCGACCCGCGTTTCACCCAACTCAAGCAGCGCGTCGGTTTACCGCAGTGATCAGGCTGCGGAAAAAGTCGCTTCGGACTTTGGGTGGCGGCCAGATCATCTAACGAAACTGCAAATCCCGGCATCAATCCATCGCAACCTGATCCCACAACGCTACTTGAACCAAACATTGCTTGCATTTCACGGAACAAGAGTCACCAACCCTTTGGAGCACTACTTATTGGGGGTCTTGCGAGGACCAAATCTGGGCTGGTCTATTGAGCCCAAATCGATTTTCATCTGGTCATGCACTCATTCGAAGAATAGAGGAGAATTCCATGGGTAACCTAAATGAGAAGGTGGCGCTGGTAACGGGCGGTTCACGGGGCATTGGGGCAGCGATCGCGAAGCGCCTGGCTGCGGATGGAGCGGGAGTGGCCATTACCTACGCGAAGGGCGCAGACGCGGCTGGCGCTGTGGTGAAGGCAATTGAAGCCGCGGGCGGAAAGGCTCTGGCGATCCAGGCCGAAGCCGCCGCCACGGAAGCGATCAAGGCGGCGGTGGAAAAAACCATCGCGACCTTCGGCCGGCTTGATGTGCTTGTCAACAATGCCGGCGTGGCCATTCCGAAACCGTTCGAGGAGACCACCCTGGAAGAGATGGATCGAATGATCAACATCAACTTCCTCGGGACCATGGCCGCGACCCAGGCGGCGCTTAAGCACATGCACAGTGGCGGGCGAATCATCATGATCGGCTCCTGCGTGGGCGAACGTGTCCTGACCCCGGGCCTGGTTGCTTACTCGGCCACGAAGGGGGCGGTGAAGATGTTTACTCAGGGCCTATCGAGAGAAGTTGGGGGTCGGGGCATTACGGTGAATAACGTCCAGCCCGGTCCGATCGACACGGATTTAAATCCCGCTTCGGGCGATTGGGCAACTCCTCAAAAGGCCGTCACGGCTCTCGGACGCTACGGACAAGTGGATGAGGTCGCCGCCCTGGTGGCGTTCGTCGCCGGTCCGGAATCCTCCTATATCACCGGGGCTAATCTGACCGTTGATGGCGGGACGAACGCCTGACCAGCGTCCGTCCTCCAACCATGACCGTGGCAGTCAGGCAAACTCGGCGATATTCATGGTGCTTACCTCCACCAGTACGCCGCCAGGAGCCTGGAAATAGAAGCCGTAGGCTACCGGTCCGCCGCGCTGCAGCTTGGCCGGCTTGGGCGCCATGTACTGCCGAGCGCTCAAGACCTCGTGCATAAGATCCACTGCATTCTGCGTGGGCTGAAGAAAACCAACGTGAAACAATCCCGGATAGCCATGCTCCGGCGTCATCCGCTTGTCATACATCAGTGTCAGCAGAAAGCCGTCGGAATTCCGCAGCACAGCGAGCTTATCGCCGCGTTCGTCGAGGACCTGAAAATCAAAAACCCGGCAGAAGAACTCCTTCAGTGCCGGAACGTTGTAGCTCGTAAGATTTGTGTGGTTGAGCGTTGCCATCGCGATCTCCTTTTTACAGAATGTTCCATCGCATGGCTGTCGGGGTACCAAAACGCACCAAGCGATGGGTAGCAGTGCCGCAGCACCGCTACTATCGCCGTGGGTCCCTTCTCCGCTGTTGTGCGGGAGATGACTTGACTGCGGATCGGCATCCGCAGCGAGCCGTGCTTACCAATCCGGCTCCGCGTTTTTCGGCACTCTTAAGATGCCGCACCTTCTTCATCGGTTGCAGAATCCTGCTTTTGAGGAATGAGGTGAATCAGGCCTGGGGAAAGCCTGTAGGAGGGAGGCGGGCGAGGCCGCATTACCAATCGGGATTACCACAAACCGGCCGCTTATTACGCAAGGACTGTAGCATATTCCAACCCATCCGGTATGCTCTTCAACAAGCGGCGACACTCCAAACTCTGTGATCGATTCTTTCGGGGGAGGGACTCGAGAGTGGAACCAGGAGCGTCGCCGCCTTTACGTCCCCTGGCATCCCCACTTCTCATCCAGTCTCGGAAATTATGGTCATGCCCACAGAAACTTCCGGCAAGATATTGCAGTTTGTTACGCCCCAGACTTCCATTGAGGGAGAGCTGGAAAGGTGGTTTCGTGGTGTTATGCTGAGCCACCATGATCTGATGTTTTCCCTGGAGCAACTGCGTGATTCTTTTAAGAAGCTCCTGGCTGAGAAAGGCATTGCTGAAGCCGATTTTCCAGTCCTGGCCGCCGTAGAGGTCACTCTCACCAACGCCCGGAACGCACGAGCTCTTTAGATCCCCGCCCAACTTGCTTGCCTGGAGCTATGGTTATGGACCTTGGTATTCACGTTTCCTGCTCGATCTGTTTCGCGGTGCCAGGGGAAAATTGCCGAAGCAAATTTCTGATACGCGGGCAGGGTGAAATCACTCCCGTCCTATGCCCGACGCACAGCGCTCGTCTCGCGGAGGGCGAACGGGCGTTGATGAAGCAGGCGTTGGCTCAGCAAATTTGTACAGCTGCTCTTGAGTCTCTTGATCGACAACGGGGACCGAAGGGGCAGTGAGGCCCCTATTGGGGCCGGCCGCTGGGAACAACTGCGGGGACACTCACGATAAGTAAGAATTTCACCTATCACGGATGTCCCCGCTTCGATGCTGCATTTATGAAGTTCCACCGATTTAATACGCCGGTGAAGGTCTCTATTTCTGTTGCAAGCCAATGCCGAGCAAGCGCATAAGCCTTTTAATTTCGGTTTTCTGAACGTCTATGACTTTTCTTAGCCGCACATTCTCGCATGTGCACGCCGAAAGTTCGTCCACTTCCGGTTCCGTCTTAGCGACGCGGTCTACGCCGCTTGCTCCTCTTTCCAGGCGCCCATAGTCAATCATCCCATCACCGCCTGTTCGTGCAACGAACGCTGTGCGGGATGGCACAGGCCGAGAGTAATTAAGTCGCTGGCAGTTCTGGCATAATTGCCCGGCAAAGACCACGCGAGGCCACTTTCTATGAGTGATTGAAAGAGGGCTATTGTTGTGGCGTCGTCTAGCTCGCCGGATTCATATTTGACAACCTGGTCGAGTTGTCTGGAAACCTTTCGTAGTCCAATCCATATATCGTGACGCATCTTTACTCCGACATGTAGTGTGCGTTGCAGCCAGTATTGCCGCTGCAACCGTTATCGTTGTTGCTAATGTACATGCCGGCTCTATCCAACGCAAACTAAAGTAACAACTACAGTGTCCCGCGACTTATTTGCGCTGGTACTCTAGAAATTGTTCCGCTAAAAGAATGTAAATTTTGCAGAAGCCTCCACAATTTTCTTCTTTGCTTCGCGGAGGGCAGATGAGGAACACAGTGCGGATATGGCACTGTAGAAGATACAGAACCATGTTGTCTGGCTCCATCCTGGAGCTGATTCCTGACACGAGGCGAGGTTCCTTGAGCCCTCGCCGAAGTCGAGAGCGCCCCCTCTTCCAGGAGTGGCTAAAAGCCTAACTGGTGATTTTCGCTTTCTCGGTGACCATCACAGTGCGCGGCATGCCCCGATTATTGAGGAGAATGCATTCAAGCCGGTCTTCGTCATCGCCGGCGTCTACCAGTACCAGAAATCCCTTCGAACCAACCTGGTGATGCAGCAACTTGATGGTTGCTTCCGCAATTCCCAACTCCCGCAGAGTATCGGTGAGATCGATTTCTGTGAACGGCGGTTGCTCCTCATTGGCTGCCGCTGCATCCTCGCGGCTCGATAGGCCCGGCCCCTGGTGGCCGTGCACATCATGCTTGATGCTGTGCCGAACCCTCCACAGGACGCTGTGTTTTCCCTCCAGATTGGAGGGAAGATGCGTCGCCTCAGGGTGTAGGGCATGCACTCGTTTGCCCTCGTCTGACAAAGCAACACCGATCCGGTTCGCACGGACTCCAGCTAACTTGAGATCGGCAATTGCATCGCGGGCAGACACTTCGTCTAAAAAGACGGCTGCAACCAATTGGGACGGCTTGGTGCCAATGGCTTGTCCCTGTTGATTCCACATAGTTGTCCTCCACGGTAACGATCCCACTGATGCTGTGATGCCTGCAAGAGGAGTGTGGATTTCCAGGGAGCCTATGCCCGTGGCACAGCGGCTGCGCAGGATAGTTTCCCCAGGTCGCTACCTGGCCCACCATAATAGACCTTTCGGGGCTGCGTTGGTCGTGGTAGAAGGCTAACATTTCCGCGCCGGGGGACCGGCTCAGTGCCTGATCCCCCTTTCAGCCGGATTTTCGGTTCGGCTAGTGGGTCCAGTGGTTGTGATTGGCCTGGTAGTCGTGGAGCCGTGCGAGATCGTCGTCCAAAACGGCTCGATCGCGAGGCGACAGCCGCTGGTCGTTAGCCGATTTTTTTATCGAATCGATCACATCGTTTAGGAGGCCGTTGTCGAAACGGCCTTGATCGAGGTCGCCCTGCATCTTGGTGAGCTCTTCCTTGGTTCTGTCAAGACGAGCGTTTTCCTTTTCGCTCGCACCTCGAGCACTCCAGATATGGTCAAGATCCGACCGAACCTGTGCGAACACCTGGGGCCGCCACTGTTCGCCCTGGTAGCGTGCCTCCCGATCGTGATACCAATCCTGTGCGGAAGCAATTGACGTCAAGGACGCCAGAATCAACACTGCCGTAATGCGATGTTTCATGTTTTCTCCTCGGTTATGAAGGACTTGCCGACGCGTAGCAGCGTAGACCCCCAGTCGAATTCTGCACGCCGGCAGATTCGAGACAATTAAAACCAAGTTCTTTGATGCACAAAACCGGGGAAGCATACAAGCAAACTGTCGCGATCACGGGTGAGACACCTAGAGCAGCTGGTTTTCGAGTACCTTCGTTTGGATGAGCTCCTCGATCTTGCTCCATACGGACGGGTCGTTCTCGATCTCGATATGGGGCTTCATGAAGGTTCGTGCAAACCACGGATATCCGGCGCAAGATACCGGATTTCTCTTATAGCTCGATTCATAGTTGCCCAGGATGGTCGTCTTTTTGGGATCCATTGCCGTGATCAATCTTCGGCCATGCAGGAGGCCCTCGGACTGATAAAAGTTGACCGCTTCGTTCACATTGGGCGGAATAAAGGCGTCGTTCTGATTTGACTTTTGCACACTGTCGACCTGAATCGTCAGCAAAACCGGAATACTGAGTTCGTTCAATCGCCTGGCAAGCGCGATGGTCTCCGATGCACCCCAGCTATGCCCGTAGATCACGATTCGTGCCGTCTCTTTTTCCTGATTGCTCAGACGGCCGTCTTTGTTGCTGTCTAGTAGCTGAAGCACCGTCCTCAGAGCGATATGTCCGTCGTGATTGGCAAAGACTGCGGAGTCCACGGCGAGCGGATAGCGCTGTTGCAATTCCTTCCCCAGACGAGCTTCTGTGTGAACGAAATTGTCGCCCTTGATGCGGCCGCCCATAAAACCGATGACGATCAGGCGCCGGTCTGTTGTGAGGGGAATGCTTGCCGCCTCGGATGAGTTGGGCAGGGAAGTGCTGTGCACCTCTGGAGGGCAACAAGCGGCTTGCGGTGGTTTCGCCTGCAACTCAGGGGACAACGCTGCAGACAGTGTCAATATGGAGGAAACGGTACAGCAGATGTCAAGCAGAAGCGATTTGATGCGCACGGCTGTTTCACTCACAACGTCAATAATGTTGCCGGCAGGCAGTATCGAAATGATACTCCCTGGCGCATCCATCGGAACCCCGCCGCTCATTTGGCAGAGACGGCTTGCCTAGACGGTGTCATATGCGGGCTCAGCTGGACAATCAGCGGGTTGCGGGCGCCTTCCTGCTGCACGGGTGGGTCCTGGTCAACGAGGGATTTAACCAGATCGGTCCGGTCGAGCGGCACGGCATTCTTGTTGGGGTTGAAGCGTCCGGTTGTGAGATAGGTAACAGCGAATCCCGCCGCACAGTACGGTTGCAGGAAAGCAATGGGAATGACATATTTCTTGCGCAGAATCGCCTCGGCTACTCCATCGATATGGTCACTACGCCGGATACTTCCGTCCACTTGGGGCAGAACAAAGACCTCCAAGTCCAGTTGTTCGTGCCGCCCAGCGTAGTGGGCCAGGTCTTTCGCCAGCTGCTTGGGGGTCGTCATCCCCAGATCGGCGGTAAAGCTGCGGCGTACCGATCTCGGGTAGTACAGGTCAACCACCCCCCGCGAAAAGTCCGCACAATTGTGGAAGAGGAGGTTGAAGTGGCTGCGGTTGGTTTTGTCGTTGAATGTTTCGATAAGCCTCTCATCCTGCTGGGCTGTTGTTTCCACTTCGAAAGCGTAGATCTTGCGGTCATAGAGGCCGCCGACCAGTTGAATCCAATCTCCTTGAGGAGGACCCCCATCGCGGGCATCCGGAACCAGGTTCCGAAGATGTTCGCGGCGCCAGGAATCGCGGAGTGTCAATTCCGTGGCCCGGTCTACCGTCTCGGGGACTGCAGAAATACTATCTACCGCGTAAAGATAAGGGATCAGTGGGATAGCCAGCCAATCGTAACCGGCGACGTGGTAATAACGGCTGAGCACCACACCGTATTCCCCCGGCTTACAGGGACGCAGCTCGGTTGGCGATGCCGCACACACATCAGATAGGTAAATGGCGGCGTGGCCGGTGGGGTTGACATACCCAAAGGTCCCAAATGGCTCTTCCAGCAACAGGGCCAGCTTCGCCGGCGCCTGCGAGGTGGAAAAGAGCAGCAACAAAAGCCCGAGCCAGGAACTGCGAAGATGTTTCCCCATCGCGCGCACCCTGCACTATGCAAACACCAGTGCAAGCTAGAAGTTGGATGCCGAAGAGGTGCGGCGCCGCTGCCGTTGCGCCCCACCCAAAGGTAACTATCGTTCACATCTTCGCCCTGATTTCGCCCTGTTTATTGCGAGACCCACTTGGCGGCGTAGTTCTTCCGTCTATATAATCCCCTGCCATCGGCGAAAAGGGCTCCCCCGGAGGCGAAGATGGCAACTCCCGATGTCGTCTGGAAGGGCGGCAGGTTCGGCCAGACGTCCCGGCGTGATCCCTGGTGGATTTCGCCGTCTGCAGTTTTTTTAGGATTAAGCGCATTTTTGATTTACTCCACCTGGGCGGCGTGGCAGGGCAACCACTACACATTTGGCCCCTATATCTCGCCTTTTTATTCTCCCGAGCTCTTCGGCTCTTCGCCGCACGCGCTGTTCGGTCCCAAGCCGTCCTGGTACCCCGGCTTTCTCCGCTTCTCTCCAGCGCTTCTCATCCTCTGGATCCCCGGCCTTTTTCGGCTCACCTGTTACTACTACCGCGGTGCTTATTACAAGTCGTTCTGGGCGGATCCTCCGGCGTGTGCTGTTAGTGAGCCACGTAAGAAGTATCTCGGCGAACGAAGCTTTCCCCTGATCCTGCAAAATTTCCATCGCTACTTTCTACGGCTCTCCTACCTGGTGTGGGCGTTTCTGGTCTATGACGCACTGGTGTCCTTCCGCTTTCCCAATGGTTTCGGCATCGGAGTGGGGAGCCTGGTACTGGTGGTGAACGTGGTGCTGCTGGGTGGCTATGTCTTCGGCTGTCACGCCTTCCGCCACCTGGTTGGGGGCACGTTCGATCAGATCTCGGAGCACCCGGTACGGCACAAGCTCTACGACTGCGTGAGTTGTCTGAACGCAAAACACCAGAAGTGGGCCTGGGCAAGCCTGTTTTGGGTAGGGTTCTCGGATATCTACGTCCGGCTCTGCTCGATGGGGATCTGGCACGACTGGAGAATCCTGTAGATGCCGGAGTTCCAACGGTTCTCCTATGACGTTCTGGTGATCGGTGCAGGTGGGGCCGGTCTGCGCGCGGCCATCGAAGCCGCGGCTCACGGCGCAAAAGTGGGAGTGGTGTGCAAGTCGTTGCTGGGAAAAGCGCACACCGTGATGGCCGAGGGCGGCATTGCTGCGGCCCTGGCCAATGTCGACGATCGCGACAACTGGCGCGTCCATTTCGCCGATACCATGCGCGGCGGGCAATACCTCAACAATTGGCGCATGGCGGAGCTGCACGCCAGAGAAGCACCGGAATGCGTGCGCGAACTGGAAGCCTGGGGCGCGCTGTTCGATCGAACCAAGGATGGGCGGATCCTGCAGCGTAATTTCGGCGGGCACAAATACCCGCGGCTGGCGCACGTCGGCGATCGCACCGGCCTGGAGATGATTCGAACTTTGCAGGACCACGGCATTCACTGCGGCATGGAGGTCCACATGGAGTGCACCGTGCTCAGCCTCCTGCTGGACTCGGGGCGCGTCGCAGGAGCCTGCGGATACGACCGCGAGAAGGGTCTCTTCCAGTTGTGGCAGGCGAAGGCAGTCGTGGTGGCCACCGGCGGCATCGGGCGCGCCTACAAGGTCACCAGCAATAGCTGGGAATACACCGGCGATGGACTGGCGCTTGCTTACCGCGCCGGGGCCGAGCTGCAGGAAATGGAGTTTGTCCAGTTCCATCCCACAGGCATGGTCTGGCCCATCAGTGTGCGCGGCATCCTGGTGACCGAAGGCGTGCGCGGCGAAGGCGGCGTGTTGCGTAACAGCGAAGGCAAGAGGTTCATGTTCGATGAAATTCCTGACCTCTACAAAGAGCAGACGGCGGACAACGAAGAGGAAGGATGGCGCTACACGCAGGGCGATAGGAATGCCCGCCGGCCCCCCGAACTGCTCACCCGCGACCACGTCGCCCGCTGCATTAATCGCGAAGTGAAAGCAGGACGGGGCACGCTGCACGGCGGGGTTTTTCTCGATATTGCCTGGATCAAGCAGCATCTGCCAAAGGCGGAGGAGCACATCAAACGTAAGCTCCCGAGCATGTACCACCAGTTCAAACAGCTGGCAGATTTGGATATCACCAAAGAACCCATGGAAGTCGGCCCCACCACGCATTACATGATGGGCGGCATCCGTGTGGATGGTGATTCGCAAATGTCCAACGTGCCGGGGCTGTTCGCCGCGGGAGAAGCAGCAGCGGGGCTGCACGGCGCGAATCGGCTGGGCGGCAATTCGCTCTCAGACCTGGTAGTCTTCGGGCGCCGCGCCGGCCGCTATGCCGCAGAATTTGCCAAAGGGAATGGATCCAGCGGTGTGATCGACGAGGAGCAGCTCCAGAAGACGGCCAAAGATGCTCTCAAGCCCTTCGATCGCGGGGCAACTGGCGAAAATCCGTACAAGATTCAAAATGATCTGCAGGAAAGCATGCAGGAACTGGTAGGCATCGTTCGCACTGAAAGTGAAATGCAACAAGCACTGAACGTAATCGCAGCGCTCGAGGAGCGAGCAGCGGATGTGGGCATCACCGGCCACCGGCAGTACAACAACGGCTGGCACACGGCGATCGATCTCGCCAACCTGCTCTTGGTATCGGAGGCGATCACCCGCGCCGCGCTGCTTCGCAAAGAGAGCCGGGGCGCGCAATTCCGCGAAGATTATCCCGACAAAGATCCCGAATGGGGCAAGCTGAACATCGTCGTCAAGCGCGGGGCGGATGGCGAAATGCTGGTGGAGAAACGCGCGCTCCGGCCCATGCCCGATCAGTTGCAAGCCGTGATTCAAGAGATGAAATAGGGAGAAGCAGCAGGAAATGACTTAAAGGAGGTCGAATGGCAACGCAAGCGATGTTCCGCATCTGGCGCGGAGATGCAGCCAGTGGCCGCTTCGAGGACTACGTCACGCCGGTCGAGGAGGGCATGGTGGTTTTGGACGCCGTCCACCGCATCCAGGCTCAGCAGGCAGGCGACCTTGCGCTGCGATGGAATTGCAAAGCGGGGAAGTGCGGGTCATGCTCGGCGGAAATCAACGGAATGCCCAAGCTCATGTGTATGACGCGGCTGAGCAATCTTGACCTGAACATGCCCATCATCCTGGAGCCGATGCACACGTTTCCGCTGATACGTGACCTGGTCACAGACGTCTCATGGAACTTTCGGGCGAAGAAGACCATTAAGCCATTCAGGCCTCGTTCTGCCGACTTGCCGGATGGAACCTGGCGGATGCAGCAGGCGGACGTCGAACGGGTGCAGGAGTTTCGCAAGTGCATCGAATGTTTCCTGTGTCAGGACGTATGCCACGTCCTGCGCGAACACCACAAGGAAGACGAGTTTATCGGGCCTCGCCTGCTGGTTTACGCGGCCGCCCTCGAAATGCATCCTCTGGATAGCGAAGACCGTGTCGGCGACTTAAAGAAAAGACACAACATCGGTTACTGTAACATCACCACGTGCTGCCGGAAGGTTTGCCCGGAGTCAATCACTATTACCGAAAACGCGATTATTCCGCTCAAAGAGCGGGTGGTGGACCGGTTCTTTGATCCGCTGAAGCAGTTATTTCACATCCTCTAGAAAAAGGGGGTTCCTATGTACGCACTTAAGCCCATTTCTCGTAACAGCCTCGACGGCGCTTTGGCTAAGGCCGAGCGTTACCGCTTGCTGAACGAGCCCAGCGAAGCTGAAAGCATCTGCCGCGATATTCTCGAGGTCGCCCCGGCAAACCGGGAGGCGCGCATCAGCCTGGTTCTCGCCCTGACCGATGAGTTTGCGAGAGACGATAAGGCCTTCGGCACCGCGGTGGCAGAGATAGCCGGCCTGGAATCACCCTACGATCGCGCTTACTATTCCGGAATCGCCTGGGAACGGCGCGCAAAAGCGTCCCATGATTTGGGGAGACTGGGGTCCAGCGGAATTGTTTACGACTGGATCGTCAAGGCGCTGGGGCTCTTCGAGGAAGCGGAACGGCTGCGGGCTGCGGGCAATGACGATCCCATTCTGCGCTGGAACGCCTGCGTTCGCTTCCTTGAACGCCACAAAGCGCTCGGGCCGAGGATGGAGGACGTCAAGGAGCCTATCCTTTCCGAGTGAATGCGGTTCTGCCTGCTATCCTTGCCTGGACGGCGGACGCACCAAGCCTGGCCCTCACCGGCCTCTCCAGGGATACCCTGGGGCATAGTGGAAGACTGACAATCCATCGCATTAGCGACACTGCGCGCATGCGCAGTTCTGCTGACGCAGAGCGAGACTCGTTGGAGTTGTCCGCCGTCAAATCAAATGCTTTCTACGGCGATCCTCAAGGTATTAGCCAAGGCGGTCCTCAGCGGCGAACAGGAGAAAGATGCCGTTGCCGCCCGTCTGGTCCACGTTCTGGGCCGTAACTGGCGCTGGGTCCGGCCGCTTGCGGGACGGTATGTCGAAACCTTCGCTGGGCGCATTCGTCCACGCCGGCGTGACCTGATCAGCTTTCTTCGCGTCGATCCGGGTCTGGTGGAGGCCGGGTACAAGTACGGACACCAAATCAAAATACTGCACTGGATCACTGGGCCGCAGCCGATGCAGCCAATGCCCGCGGCGCACAACTGGGCCATTCCGAGAATCGAGACGGTGGGCGGTTTGGCGGACTGGCTTGAGATGACTCCTTCGGAACTCGGGTGGTTCGCCGATCTGAAGGGGCTGGGATACAAGCGCCCGCAGCCTCGGCTCGAACACTATCACTACCGCGTGTTGGCAAAAGCCAGCGGCAGCATCCGGCTGATCGAGACTCCCAAACCTCGCCTGAAAGAGGTGCAGCGGCGCATTCTGTTTGCCATCCTTGACCGCATTCCGTCGCACTCCGCGGTGCATGGCTTTGTGAAGGGACGCTCCATCCAGACCTTTGCCGCTCCGCACGTAGGCCGGCGCGTCGTTCTGCGCATGGACCTGGAAAACTTCTTTCCCAGCTTCGCCGGAGCCCGGGTGCAGAGTTTCTTCCGGACGATCGGCTACCCGGAGGCGGTTGCCGACCTGCTCGGCGGTTTTGCGACCAACGCCGTGCCGCGCAGCACCTGGCGCGACGTGATCATGCAACCGGGCTCCGCGATGGGCCCAGAGGAACTGTGGCACGTGCAGAGGATGTATGCGAGGCCGCATTTACCGCAGGGCGCGCCCACCTCACCTTCGCTTGCGAATCTGTGCAGCTACCGTCTCGACTGCCGTCTAAGTGGGCTCGCCCAATCTGCCGATGCTACCTACACGCGTTACGCCGACGACCTTGCTTTCTCGGGCGGTGAGGGCTTCGCGGGCTGCGTGGAACGTTTCGCTACTCATGTGGCAGCCATCCTGAGCGAGGAGGGCTTTACTGTTCAGCACCGCAAGACGCGCATCATGCGCCAGGCAACGCGCCAGCACCTGGCTGGCCTGGTGACCAATCAGCGGCTCAATGTGAGGCGGCACCACTTCGATTTGTTGAAGGCGATTCTTACCAATTGCGTGCGCCACTCTCCAGAAGCCCAGAACCTTGAAGCGCATCCTTACTTTCGCGAACATCTGCAGGGCCGGATCGCCTTCATCGAAACTATCAATCCGGAAAAAGGAAAACGCCTGCGAGCGATCTTCGACCAGATAACGTGGGAGTAAGACCCGAAGAGTGGACGCTCTGTCAGCAAATGCTGCGTGGCGTGCCATAGTGGCAAGATAGTCCCGCTGGACCCTGGCGGGGCCAAAGAGGGTGCGTGCGAGTACCGGGGAGAGAAACCGCAGGTTCCTTCACTGCTTTCCCGGGATTTTTGCGTCTGGGCGAGGCGCACTGCGGATCCCTCGGCTGCGCTCGGGATGACAAGGGGAGAGTGATTACTCACCTAAAAGTCTGCGAGTCGGATCGGGATTTCCTCTGCGCCATCCGACTCACGGAATTATAAGTGAGTAATTACTCTCCCCTTGTCATCCCGAGCGCAGCCGAGGGATCTGCAGTGTGCCTCGCCCAGACGCGAAAATCCCGGGAAAGCAGTGGAGCACCCCTTAAAGCCCTGAATATTTCAAGCACAACTAAAGTTGTGCCCTGATACAAAAACCAGGTTCGCCAAGCGCTCGGAGTTCGGCTCCGGATTGTCTTTGAAGGGAGAAGGGCGCTCCTATTGACATTCTGTATGAGAACAGTGCACCCTCATATAGGGTTTCGATAGGAACAGCCGAATGAGCTCAAAGCAAACAAATCTCCTGCAGGGCACACTCGACCTTCTGATTCTCAAGGCACTGGGCACAGGAGAGCTCCACGGGCTGGGCATTTCACGCCGCATTGAGCAAATCACTCACGGGACATTTCTGGTCAAGCCGGGTTCGTTGTTTCCGGCTCTTCATCGCATGGAAGAAGCGGGTTGGCTGAGCTCTTTCTGGGGCGAATCGGAAAATAACCGGCGGGCGAAGTTTTATCGCATCACCAGGACAGGCAAAGGCCAGCTGGAAGTTGAAAAAGAAGAATGGACGAGGGTGGCCGTCGCCATGGCAAATGCTTTGAAGGCAACCTAAGGGAGGGGATGATGAAACTCTGGTCCCGCATACACAGCATGCTGCGAAATCTTTTTCGCAAAGAACAAGTTGAGATCCAACTGGACGAAGAAGTCCGGGCCTGCGTAACCATCATGACGGATGAACGGATCGCCGGCGGAATGTCCGCGTCTGAAGCCCGCCGCACGGCTATGGCCGACTTTGGCGGCATCGAGCAGGTAAAGCAAGCAGTCCGGGAACGCCGTGCCGGGTCTGGTGCGGAGCGTATCTGGTACGACGCACGCTACGGAGTGCGGCAGTTTTGGCGTAACCCAGGGTTCACGATAACGGTGATCGTTACCCTAGCGCTTTCCATCGGCGTCAACACCGCGATTTTTTCCGTCGTCAATGTGCTCATGCTGAAGAGTCTGCCTTATTCTCATCCCGAACGGATGGGCACAATTTTTACGCGAATCACAGGTCCCATTGCTTCCGAAGAGAGACATCATGTCAACGGCGAGCAGTGGGAGTTGCTGCGCGACAATGTCCCTTCGCTGGTAGCGGCTGTTTCATCTCCCCGAGCGTCGGGCATGAATCTTGAGACGGATTCCCGGGTCCGATATCTGCGTGCGGGACGCATTTCGGCTCACTACCTTGACGTGCTCGCGATTCATCCTTTGTTTGGGCGGAACTTCTCGGAAGCGGAGGACCGTCCACATGGGCCACAGGCCGCCATCCTGAGCTACGGTTTATGGCGAAGCACGTTCGCTTCGAATCGAAAGATTCTGGGCGCCAAGATTCTGTTACGAGGCGAGCCATACACCGTCATCGGAGTGCTTGCTGAGAACGCGACCACTCCCTTGAATGCCGACCTTTATACCCCGCTTCAGCCCAGCCATGAAGGCGAAGGAGCGGGAACGAACTTTGATGCCATCGTCCGGCTGCGCGATGGCGCGACCTGGCAGCAGGCGGATGCACAGATCAACCATGCCTGGGCTCTCCGGGCCAATCGCTATGAACTAGCCGACAACCCCAGCGCTACGGTGAGTTTCCATACCGTTCCGTTGCAAGAAGGGCAGACGTTCAAGGTGCGCCCGCAGGTGTTGACGTTGATGCTGGCAGCAGGATTCATCCTGCTGATTGCGTGTGCCAATCTCGCCGGTCTGACATTGGTGCGCATGCTGCGACGAACGCCGGAATTTGCCACCCGGCTGGCGCTCGGCGCCTCACGCTGGCAAATTGAAAAACAACTTTGGATTGAAAATCTGTTGCTGGCAATGGCGGGGGGAGCGGCTGGTGTAGCGGTGGGTTTTGTCGCATTACGCGGATTGCTGCTGCTTTTACCCGAACACTTTCTTCCTGTCGCCGGCGTACCGCTCGATGGCCGCGTGCTGGTGTTCGCGCTTTGTCTTTCTTTGTTGACCAGCATACTTTTTGGCATGCTTCCAGCGCTCACTGCCCGAACATTCGATCTGCGCTCCGCCATTGGCAGCCGCACCACGACTGGCGGTGAGCATTTGCGTCTGCGGCAGGCTTTGATTGTCAGCGAGACAGCGTTGACTGTAGTATTGCTGGCCGCTTCGGGGCTTCTGATTCGCACGCTCATCCACCTGCAGACCTTGCCGGCGGGATTTAATCCGTCGGGAGTGATGACTGCAAAAGCATCGCTCGATGATGTGCGCTATCACGACCCGGCTGCTTTCCAAAAGCTGCTCGAAGAGAGTACCGCGGCCATGCGGCAGATTCCTGGCGTGCAACAGGCCGCCGTTGGCCTGAGTTTGCCGTATGAGCGCACTTTGATTAACGGCGGGTTGACCATCAGTGACGGAAAGCAGGCGGGGCAAGCAGTCACGGTCGATGAGGTATATACCACACCTGGTTACTTCGAGGCCTTGCAGATCCCGATTCTGATGGGGCGCTCTTTTTCCGACGCGGATGGCCCCGGTACGCAGCACGTGGCCATCATCAATCGGGTCTTTGTGCGCAAATATTTTCATGGCGCCAGTCCGGTGGGATACCACCTGAACAAAGACATTCTCATTGTCGGGGTAGTGGAAGATGTGGCCATTCCGCCCGGCATCGATCCTGCTGCGCCCCTATCCGATGAAGAGACAATGTACGTTCCTGCCACGCAGACGGATGCGCAACACCTCGCGCTGCTTCATGTCTGGTTTCAACCAAGCTGGATCGTCCGCACGGCGGGGCCAGTTGAGGGATTGCCAGCGCAGATGGAGCACGCCATGGCGAGCGTCGATCCGAATCTCCCCTTCTCAGGCTTCTATAGTATGCGTGACCTGCTGGCGAAGACCCTTGCGATCCAACGCGTGGAAGTTGCGCTGCTTGGATCGATGGCGGCTCTTGCCCTGCTGTTGAGTGGGGTCGGGATCTTTTCGCTGGTTGCCAATATCGTCGCCCAAAAGACGCGGGAAATCGGCATCCGCGTCGCCCTGGGTTCCACCATACGACAAGCGATGGTGCATGTTGGAGCGCCCGGTTTACGAGCGTCTACGCTGGGACTCATCGTGGGCCTGGTCCTCTGTGCGGGCGCATTGCGGGCGATGCACAGCGTGCTTTACGGAGTCGGTGTTTATGATTTCCGCACTATTCTTACCGTGGTCCTGATCCTCTCAGCTGTCACCCTCGTCGCCGCCATTGTGCCCACCCTGCGGGTTGCAGGAATCGATCCGGCAGAGACCTTGCGCGCCGAATAGTCGTCCAGAGGCTGCGGAAATTCGCGGGTTGCGAATGGCGCGGACGAATATTGAGGGGGTGCAGCCTCATTTTCGACCGTCATACTCCCGCCCTTGACGTGGCCGCCTATTAGTATCACAATGTAGCTCTAACCATGCTGGGCGAATTTGAATACCTGTTGATTACGACTGCCGCGCGGCTTGGCAACGAGGCCTATGGCGCGGTGATTCGCGAAGAACTTGCCGCAGTGACCGGGCGCAAGTGTTCCATCGGCGCGCTCTATACCACGATCGATCGGCTGGAAACCAAGGGCTTTCTAAAGACCTGGATGGGCGAGGCCACGGCGCAACGGGGCGGCCGTGCCAAACGCATGGTTCGTGTGACTGCAAAAGGAATGCAGGCAGCAAAAGATTTCTACGACGCCATCACCAGCGCCAGCCGCGGTGTATCGTGGGCCACGAACAAAATGCGGGCGCCGTCATGACTGACAAGCTTTACATAACCACGGCCGGCTTATGCGATCTTGTCTCCCATCTCCTGGAGCGCGACGAACGCGACGCCGTGCAGGGGGACTTGCTGGAAAGTGGTGAAAGCCCATGGCAATCGCTGCTTGCTGTTCTCGGCCTGGTGATACGGCGAGAAGCAGCTTTGTGGATGAACTGGCGCCCGTGGCTCGCGGCATTTGGGCTCGCATTGCCCAGCACCTTTCTTCTGATGGGATTTTCTCTCTCGATCAGTCGTGCTTATCAACAACTTGGAGACGTGACCATCCGTCACGCGACCGGTCTTGGTGTGGGCCCTGGATTGGCTTTGTTCCTATGCAATGTTTTGCTTCTGGTGGCCTGGTCCTGGACGGGTGGTTTCGTGGTTGGATCAGTCTCCCGGCGCACGGTTTGGGTGAGCGCGGCTTTGTCGTTCGCTCCCTGCGTGTTCTGCCTGGAGCGGTTCCGGGTGGAATGTCTTTCCCGGCTTTGCCTGTTACTGTTTTTGCCGGCCGCGGTATGGGGAGTGCGGCGGGGCTTACGGATCGTCCAGATCAAACGAGGCGCAGCGTTCGCCTTGGCCATGGGAGTGACGGCGTTGACGGTCCCCCTGTGGGGGAGCAGCGGCGCGTGGATTCCTAATTGGGCGTTAAGTTGGCCGGCGTGGTATCTGGTGGCAACGGCACGAAGAAATTAATTGGCGATCCTTTTCAAGATGACACCTCATCGAGTTGAAAGGGAAGTTTGCGCAGACGCTTTCCTGTAGCGGCGAAGATGGCGTTGCCAATGCTGGGGCCGATGAGTGCGAGCGGCGGCTCCCCGATACCGCCGGGAGGGCGGCCGCTTTCGACGAGGTAGGTCTCGAGATGGGGAGCATCAGGCATCCGTAGCATTTCATAGCTATTGAAGTTCTGTTGTTGAATCATTCCGTTCTTGACCGTGATGCGCTCCTTGAGGGTGGCGCTCAGGCCCATCAGCACAGCGCCCTCGATCTGCGCACGGATGCCGTTCATGTTGATAACCCGGCCAGGGTCCACCACCGTGATGACGCGGTCGACACGAAGCTTCCCATCATTGACCGTGACCTCGGCGACTTGAGCAAGATAACTGGTCTTGGAGAAGAAGCAAGAGATACCGCGTCCACGGTTGGGCCCGAGGGGCTTACCCCAGCCGGCTTTTTCCGTTGCCAGGTCCAGCATGTGGATCACACGCGTGGGGTCGGCGAGGGTTCCGTCGAAGTTTGACCTGGGTGTGGCGGAGTGGGCGGCCGCCTTCATCAGCAGGCGACGGCGGAAGAGGTAGGGATCCTGTCCGGCCAGGTGAGCCAATTCGTCGATAAAGCACTCGACAGAAAAAACGTTGAAGGCGATCTCGACCCCGCGCCACGCTCCCCGCGTAGCGCCGCTCTCGACCGGCACATAAGACATACGGAAGTGCTGTGCCGGGTAGGGTTGATCGATGGCTCCGCCGAGTTCATAGGCCTGCGCTTGCTTCGGGTCACTTTGCCCGATGATCGTGGTGTCGGCCATGCGGTCGGTCCACGCAACCAGGTTTCCTTCCTCATCGATGCCGCCGCGAAGCCGGTGCATGCAGGCAGGGCGGTAGCGGTCATGAGTGAAGTCGTCTTCGCGCGTCCAGACGAGTTGGACAGGCCGCTGGATACGTCGCGCGATCTGCATGGCCTGGTGATCAAAAGGTACGCCGAAGCGGCGCCCCAGGCCTCCACCCATGAAAGTGACGTGGACGGTGACGTCGCGCTTGTCGATGCCGAAAAATTTGGCGGCGGCCTCCTGGGTTCCGCCGCCAGCCTGGGTGGGTGACCATATCTCGCAGCGGCCATCGTTGAGCCTGACCGTGATGTTCATGGGCTCCATGGTGGCGTGGGCAAGGAAGGGGAATTCGTAGACGCTCTCGATACGTTTCGCTGCCGGGACGGTATCAGGGTTAAGAGTAGTGTTGGTGGAGTTCCAGTACTCCTGTGCGTCGAGGCCTGCACGTAGCTGTGCGGTGAGTGACTCGGTCGACTCGTCGTGGTACTGCCCGGGCTTCCATTCGACGGCCAGCGCATTGCGGCCCTGTATGGCGGCCCAGGTATTGGCCGCGACCACGGCAATCTCGCGCGTGTTCTTGTTGGCGGAGTCGGGATCGGTGGGGATCTCGAAAACATCGAGAACGCCGGTGATTGCTTTGGCTTTCGACGCGTCGAAGCGGAGCAGGTCGCCACGAAAGTAGGGACACTGGGCTACGACGGCATAGACCATGCCGGGGAGACGAACATCGAGGCCGAACCGTGCTGTTCCCTTTACCTTGTCTGGGATGTCGAGATGAGGGACCGAGCGGCCGAGCAGGGTGAAGTCTTTGGGGTCCTTCAGTCGCACGGTGTTGGGATCGGGAAGGGGAAGCAGGCGCGCGTCTTTGACCAGGGCGGCGTAGGAAAGGATGCGGCCAGAAGGTGCGTGGGCGACCTGGCTGTTACGGGCGCGGCATTCGCTGGAGGGCACCCTCCACTGGCGCGCCGCCGCGGTAATCAGGACCTCGCGGACCTGTGCTCCGGCCTGGCGCAGAGGTTTGTAACCCTCCCACACCGATCCGCTCCCACCCGTGCCATCGGCGTTGTCTGCCTGAACGACGGTGATGCGCGTGAAATCAATCTCCGCCTCTTCCGCGAGGATCATGGGCAACGCGGTGAAGACTCCCTGGCCCATCTCTGATTTGTTCAGAACGAGTTGGGTCTTACCGTCGGGATGGATGCGGATCCAGGCGTTAAACGGGTCCTGGGATGGGTCGGAAGAATGGTGAAATCGGCCGCGAAGAGTGAGACCCACGACCAGCGCACCTCCGGCGGCCGCGGAAGTTGTGAGGAAGGTGCGGCGCGAGATGGCGGAGCTGCTTTTGACTGGCGGGGGGCTGGGTTTGGTGCTCACGCGTGTGTCCCCGCTGCAGCCCGGCGCATGGCGTTGCGAATGCGGAAGTAGGTCGCGCAACGGCAGAGATTGCCTGCCATCGCCTGATCGACATCGGCATCGGCGGGGTGAGGATTCCCCGCCAGCAACGCGGCGGCGGACATGATCTGTCCCGGTTGGCAGTAGCCGCACTGCGGGACCTGTTCAGCGATCCATGCTTGCTGCACTGGATGGAGGCCGTTGGAAGCAAGCCCCTCGATGGTGACGATTCGCCTGCCAGCCGCAGTGGCCAGGGGCGTCTGGCAGGAGCGGGTCGCAGCGCCGTCCATGTGGACGGTGCAGGCTCCACAAAGCCCAATCCCGCAACCGTATTTTGTACCTGTCAGATTAAGCAGATCGCGCAGCACCCAGAGCAAAGGCATCGCCGGATCGGCATCGACGATTTGTTGGCGGTCGTTAATCTCCAGTGCGAAGCGGGCCATGGCTGACTCCCGGTACGAGCTTCAGCTTCCGGAAGATCCCTGACCAGCGGCATGCAGCGAAACAAACAGAAATTGCAGGGAAGTCTCGCGAAGGTGCAGCGAATATGCGATTGAGAAGCTTGCAGTTAGTAGGGCGAGCGGACACGGAGGGATGCGACTCCTCCGTGTCCGCTTCAATAGGGCTACAAACCAGGTTACCGCCCAAGTACGACGCCGGTGGCCCCGAGAAGACCAACCTGGACCATTCCGTCCAGCCTCACGTAGCTCGCTTCCATTCCGTGCTCCATACCGGTCGCGAGCATCGCCGCACGCGTCTGGGCGTCAGGCAACGTCATACGCATAGTCATCAGCGTGCCGGCGCCTTCCGCATCGAATCTGGTTTCGACACGGTTGTCCGGCGTCGGATCGGGCAGATGCATCCGCTCGACGTGAACAAGCCTGCTATATGGTTCAACTTCCAGAAGTTCACCCGTAATGTGAAATCCACGGCCTTTGCCATTCGTCCACTCGTAACGGAATTTGCCTCCGGGCCTCGCCTCATTGATGCAGACGGGCATCGTCCAACCTTCGGGACCGAGCAACCACTTCTGGATTAGCTCCGGCTCTGTGTGCGCACGGTAAACCGCCTCTGGTGGCGCAGCAAACCGCCTTGTTACGACCACGTGCGTGTCGCCTTCGGTCTTCAGTGTCATCTTGCTCATCATTGTTCTCCTCTCTTGTTTTGTTCCATGCTCGCTAAAACTTCGTCGAGCCGGTCGTAGTTTTTCTCCAGCCCCTTTCGCAGCGTCGCCAGCCACTCATCCATCGCCTTGATGCCGGCCTTCGCCAGCCTGCGAGGACGCCTCGCCCCCTCCACCCGGCGAAGAACGAGTCCCGCATCTTCGAGCACTTTCAAGTGTTGAGAGATGGCGGGTTGGGTCATCTCGAACGGCTTGGCCAATTCCATAACGCTGGCTTCTCCTCGGGCGAGCCGTGCAAGAATCGCTCTTCGCGTCGGGTCGGCCAGCGCCGCGAAAGTGGCATCGAGGTTGAGGGTTCTTTGCATTAGCAATAACTTATATAAGCAGATTCTTATTGTCAAGCCTCACCTTCGATAAGGTGCGCGGTTCCGCCCGGACGGCTCAGCAAATTGTCAGATCGAGAGAATCTATCCGGGAGGAGTGACGGTGCGAGCGACCGGCGTCGGCATGCCTTGCAGGAGCAGACTGTCAGCCGCGCTTCGGGCCCAGCATTGCCTCGCGCACCGGCCGTTCGGATGCCAGCCATACCTTAACCACCTCAAAGACAATGGCTGTGGCATAGGTAACTGAGATCCAGACGCACACTTCTTCGATAGGTAACTCGGACCAGGCGCTGACAAATAGTCCCGTCATCTGACGGTGCTGGAATTTCCACCATTGGTAGGGGACAGCCAGAGTGGCTTCCCAAATGAGGCTGACAAGCAGCATAAAGAAGAGCGTGAGGCTAAGTGCGCGCCAATTGATGAAGCGCTTCGCAACCGGGAAGAAGCTCACCGCGGGAAGCAGAGCTCCCGCGACCAGGAAGGTGAAGTAACCAGGAAAGCCTGGGCGATCGTCTGCAAGGGCGAAATGCTTTTTGTAAAACCAGGCAGCAGCAATGAGAACGGCCGCCACTATCAGAGACCAGGGATGAAATTGCAACAGGCGAACCACCTTTTTCGCCTCGCCAGGGTAGTCAATTACGTTGTAGGCCGCCAACCAGAACTCTCCCAGCCACACGTACAGAAGAAGAATGGTGAGAAAGCCGGTGAAATAGAAAACGTACTCTTCCACCGGCACGGGTCTGCCGAGCGCAGGAGCAGAGATGCCCAAGGTTGCGCCGTGGTTGGGATACTCGAAGAACCACTGGGCGAAGACGAAATCGAGTAAGAAACCCAGCGGGACAAGAATGGCGAGGGTCCAACAGAAAGCGCGCCGAGGGATGTGCAATGCCTCCCTGGGTATGAGCCAGACGCCGATGACAACGCTGGGGACGATGAAGAGCAGCAGGCTAAACGTGTACCCATGAGGTGTTGAGGCCTGGTCCACGTGCTGGAGCGGAGCGGGATGCTGGACGGTTGCGAGTGTGATCGCTGCTGGAATAACAATCATCGCCAACATCGCAATGACAATCCCGGCGCAGACCGCGGCAGTGGGGAGTCCATGAGAGCGGGGTGCAGGCACGAGCGGCCTCCAGTCTGGACGTCACTTAATCCCGATCACCATTGAGTCGGGTCCGACCAAATGTTCGACGCGAGTTTCGCGAAACCCTGCTTCCTTCATCCATCCCATGCAGTCACTGCCGGTGTAATCGAAACCGCCTGGAGTTTCGACCAGCATATTCAAGCTCATCAGCAACCCGAACGTGTTAGTAGAGCGATCGTCGTCAATAATGCTTTCATAGACGATCAAGGCGCCTCCCGCGGCCAACGCATCGCAGGCTTTACGGATCAGCATTCGCTTTGCTTCCAAATCCCAGTCGTGCAGGATGTGGCCCATCATGACCACATCGGCTTTGGGCAGCGGTTGCTCGAAGAAACTCCCCGGGGAAAACTTCACCCGCTCGGACAGCGCATTTGCTTCGACGTATTCCTCAAAAATGGGAGCTACGGCCGGCAGATCAAAGCCCACGCCCTTGATATGCGGATTGGCCAACGCCACCTGGACGATTAAGTCACCCTGGGCGGTGCCGACATCCACCGCAGTCTGGTAGCGGTCCCAGGGAAACTTGCGGGCAATAGCCATGTTCGCTCCGTGGCTCACACCGCTCATGGCCCGGAGGAATTGCTTCAACCGAGCCGGGTCGGCATAAAGAGCCAGGAACGGGTCGGGCGCACCATCTTTAGTTTCGTTCTGCGGCAGGCCGGTGCGCAATGCAGTTGTGAGATGGCCCCAGGCCGGATACAGGCGAGCATTGGCCATCTCGAGAATGCCGCCAATGTAGGAAGGCTTACGCTTATCAAGAAACAAATCGGTCGCAGGCGTATTGAAATATTTTCCGTCGCGGCGTTCAAGAAATTTGAGCGCCACAAGTGCATCGAGGAAATCGCGCGCCGACCGGGGATGAAGCCCCAGTCGTCCCTGCAACGTTTTGAGGTTCTCGGGGTGTTCGGCCAGTTCCGTGAATAGACCCATTTCCACCGCACTCAATAACGCTTTTGAGGGCCAGAAACCTAGTCCCACCTGCAAAATTTGATCAGGCTTTGGTTCGTCCATACAGTGGCCTCCTCCGGCCGGCGGGAATTATCTGAATCGGTTGCGCCTCCGGATTGTACGCGAACATCCGATAGATCCACTCCACTCACGCGTAAAGGCCTGCCGAAAGATAGGGTTTGTCATCCCGACCGGAGCGAAGCGTAGTGGAGGGACCTGCGGTTTCTTTTCCGGATAACTAAGGGGCCAAACACTCTGCACGACAACTTCGTTCTGTATCAGGGCACGACTTTAGCATGGCCGTAAAAAATTAACGGGCTTCAGCCTTTGAGGGGCGCTCTTCGAGTTCTTATGCAATGTCGTCGTTCGAAAGGCTCGGCCGCGGCTCATGCCTTGCCACGAATTTCCGGTCATCGGAACTCATTGCTATTAGCGAAGCTTTGATGACATACCAGGCAGGAATGTTGCGCGGATCCGTGCAGGGAAGACACCAAGGCAACCAGCAAGCTGATCTCCTCTCTCTGTGAGTGGTAGGCGACCAGAGCAGCATGCCCGCCCCTAAAGGACACCACCCGGCCACCGCACAGGCGAAATGCTGGATCAACATTCGGGGCAAGCTGAGAGGCCGGCAATTGAAAGTGGAAGGGTACTTTACCGGCAAACCACGCCGCAACTTCCCCTGGAGAATCAGAGTTGAATTCGAGTGGGAGCTTGCCCTCCAGATAGTTCCGATGAGTTGACACGGCTGTCTCCACATAATCGGCTGCTCGCACACGCTGGAGCATGAAAGGGACAAACGCGAGTACAAGCGCGATGGCGGCAAACCCGGCCGCCACCACCCTCAAATTTATCGTCGGCTGTCGAACATACTTGAGCGGACGACTAAAGAGAGAGGCTACCCTTTTGCGGAGCTCGAACTTCCTGTCCGAGGCAGCGGAGGAATGATGGGCGACCACGCTTTCCACCCGGGCACGCAGTTCCTCGCTGGCCGAATAGAGTGGATGTGTTCGACGCAGGAGTTCAGGCAATCGCTGTTCCCATTCCAGTTGTTCCCTGCAATGGGCGCACTCGGCGACATGTGACAAAAAAAACTCTTGCGCACTGCCGACCAGTTCATTGTCCAGAAAGAGCTGGACAGCCATGCTGTAGTTATCGCATTGATTCATTCGTATTTTCTCTCAACTAGATAACACAGGAATCGAAACGTGAAGGACCTTTCCCATAAATCGCAAAGCGACTTGCTGCGACCTCAGCTTCGACTACCAGCGTCATCGCAGCAAGCCGATACAACCTCATCGTGACTGCCGCTATCCCCAAATTTCCTGTCGAGATCCCTTGCGTTGATTAATATCATGCGGTTTTCTTAAGGAAAACCGCTTACTTAGTCGTTGCCAGCAACGCGAAACGCTATAGCTGGACTGCCCGATCAGCGCCCTGCGGACATCTGCATCCCATCCAAAGCCTTCGCCGTTACTGTAGACCCGGATGCACGATCGGTGCACGCTTCATTGCGCGGCTTACCACGTTGATCCTGCTCTCCGGTGATCGATACTCCCATGTGAATGTCACGCAGGAAGGCCTGACCGCCACAAACATCGAACCTTAGAGTGGCTGGAGCAGTTGCTTCATCGGCAGGGCCAACGGTGAACACGATCCGCTCTGCGAAGTTTGTGCGGTTGGCTAGCGTGATGAAGCCGTGGGTTGAGTCCATGACGATGTCATAGGAGCCTGCTGGAAACGAATGGCCTTTGATCACGAAGCTAAATGGAAGGTCTGCCCGCGCCATGGTACTCGCAGATGCGGCCATGGCACAGAGAAATATGGATGAAAGGATAGATGCTTTCGAGATAAGTCATATGTTGATTTCCCCTGTGGTAATAACACCGGCCCTGCGCGAATATTCCGCTACCTACTGAACATTCGCTGCGTGGCCCCGCGAGGGCCGGTGCACAGGGTTACTTAGTCAGAACACGATAGGGCGCTGCGTGGCCAGTCATGCGATTAGGCAGAAGATTTGCTGATGCGCCGTTATTTTTATGGGCAAGAATGTGCAGTGCTTCATCGATAACCATTCTCAGTATCCAGCTACGAAATGCTCCATCGCTCGTGAACACCGGGGGGTTATGAGAAGCTGTCTTGAAGCATTCCTTCACAGCAGCTTCTGCTTCGTCCTGACTGTCAAGCACGCGACGGGCGACAAAGGCGATTAAATTGCGAGTTTTTGAGAATCGCCTCTCGAAGTCTGAGGAGTTATTACTCCAACTTTCATCGGACATTCGGTTAGCCACGCCGCACAGCGGGCCACCGGATAAAGTCTGCTGCCGTACAACGTCCTGCGGGCGTGGCTGCATCCTCCTGGTCCCGACTTCCAGCGCCCGGTAACGCCTTATTGCCAGCCCCTTCCGGGTTAAGCGGACGATGTGACCCGCCGGTACCTCGTACATGCCTTCGTGAATGGCTTGTCCCGGAACGAGCGCGGATGTAAGAGGATTCTGCCTTAGCCCGATTCCAAGTACGTCAGGGTGTGCAATCAATGCCGCCGGTTCCGAGCCGAACAGGACCCCCGCATCCGTCGGTTGGTAAAACAACGGTTTCACGCCTAGGCGATCGCGGACCAGGAAAAGCCATTGCTTGCGCAGGTCCCATATCGCAAACGCAAAAATCCCCTCAAGTCGTTCCGCAACCTCGTCCCCCCACTCGAGGAAGCCACGCAGTACGACCTCGGTATCGCTTCTGGTGCGGAACTGATGACCATAACTCTTTAGCTGATCGCGAAGCTTGCCCGTATTGTAGATTTCGCCGTTGTAGCTTAAGCAGGCGACCGTCTCGCCGTTTTCCTTTGCTTCCATCGGCTGCTTGCCGCCTTCAAAGTCAATAACGGATAACCGGCGATGACCGAGCGCGACCGGACCGTTTATCCATACCTCGCCCGTATCGGGACCGCGACGCGAGATCATTTCCGTAATAGCTTCAACCGTATCCCTCGATGTCTCAAGGTCCCGCTCGTAATTGACCCATCCTGCTATTCCACACATCGTAAACTTCCCTCCAGTCATTCCTTGCTCATCAGGCGTTCATCTTCAATCGATTCAACAATGTCGAAGTCCTCCTGCCGGTTTTCGGTCTCTACCTGGTGCTTTTGCCTGAGCTTCAATCCCGCCATGGCTCGAGCGAGTGCGTTCTGGAATTGCGTGGGGTCGCAAGTGCACGCTCGTCAGAAAGGTTCGTCGTCGACTGGCCGATCGAATGCTCTACAGATAAAGAACACTCAGAGTTGCGGTTTATTCCCGGAGCACTTATACCCGTGAATTGGATCCGCGCAAGAGACGTTTGGACTGTTAAAATCCTTTGAAGATGAGCGCGTACCCCCCGCGCAAGCTCGTCGGAAGATCGAATGCCGCTCAACCTGGGAATCGAAGCGATCGCCTGTTGGCACCTTCATTTCCGCGTAAGATCTCATTCCAGGGGAGAATTCCAGGATGTCAGAGGATGCGCCTTCTAACACGGCACCTGAAGATTCGGGTGACGTGACAAACCTACTCGTTCGTTGGAGTCGAGGCGACCATTCAGCACTGAAACAACTTACCCCGATTATCTATGATGATTTGCTGCGTCTGGCCAGAGGGCGGCTGAGGCGCGAATACGGCGACTACACCCTTGAACCCACAGGACTAGTTCACGAAGCTTATCTCCGGCTCGCTGATCAGACGAAAGTGCACGCTGAAAATCGTCTGCACTTTTATGCCATTGCTGCTAACACCATGCGACGTGTGCTGATCGAGCACGCCAGAAAGCGAAAGGCGCAGAAGCGAGGTGGAGGCGTAAGGATAACCCTGCAACCGGAAATGAGTGTGGCCGAAGAGCGCGCGCCGGACTTTCTTGCCCTGGACGAATCGCTGCGTCGTTTAGCAGCAATCGACGAGAGAAAGAGTCAAGCTATTGAACTCAAGTTTTTCGGCGGTCTGACTGTCGAAGAAATTAGTCAAATTTTACGGGTCTCGGTGGCGACTGTCGGTCGCGAACTCCGTCTTGGGCAAGCGTGGATACGACGGGACATGTCAAGCCATCCGAACAAAAGCGAAGATGAAAAGTGATCGTTGGAATCTGATCGAGGAGATTTTTCAGGGCGCCCTGGAACGTCCATCCGATGCGCGGATGCAATTCGCAGAGCAGGCTTGCGGCAACGACAAGCAGCTCCTTGACGAAATACGGTCTCTGCTCGAGAGCGACAACGATGCGGAAAATGTGCTTCGCGCTGCCATAGCTGAAGACCTGAGAGCGATGACGAAGACCTCCCGCCCTTCCGAGATTGGCTTGCGTCTGGGCCCTTATCTTCTGGTTCGCGAGTTAGACGGCGGAGGCATGGGTGTTGTCTACTTGGCCGTTCGATCGGATGATCATTATTTCCAGATAGTCGCCATCAAGATGGTCCGCAAGGGTCTCGATTCGCAAGACCTGGTACAGCGATTTCGTAGAGAGCGTCAGATCCTCGCCACGCTGAACCATCCCAACATTGGCGCGATCCTTGACGGCGGCGAGACGGAAGATGGCCGGCCATTCATAGTGATGGAGTTTGTCGAAGGGCAACCGATCACGCTTGCCAGCCGAGGCACGTCGATCCGGGAGCGCATCGAGCTGTTTCGGTCGGTCTGTGCCGCAGTTCACTACGCTCATCAGAAGCTCATCCTGCATCGCGACATTAAACCGAGCAACGTGATGGTAACGCCGGATGGTGTAGTCAAACTCATTGACTTTGGCATTTCAAAGCCCATGGAGCCGCAACTCGTTCTCAGTGAGGTGACCGCGACCGAACCCAGCTCCCGGATGATGACTCCCGATTATGCAAGCCCGGAGCAACTCCAGGGCAACGAGCTCACCACGGCCACCGACATCTATTCGCTGGGTGTGCTGCTGTATGAGGTCCTGGCAGGTTCCCGCCCCTACACGCTTCGTAATCTTTCACCGGCGGCAGCGGAACGAGTCGTTTGCGAGCAGAGTCCACACAAGCCGAGCTCGGTTGCAGATCTTTCCAAGCGAATTCGAAAGGAAATATCAGGAGACCTGGACAGGATTGTTCTCACCGCGATGCACGTTGATCCGTCGCAACGGTACCAGTCAGTCCAGCATCTTGATGAGGATTTGCTTCGCTACCTGCAAGGGAAGCCGATCGCAGCGAAGAAGAGCTCGCTCGTCTACTCATTAAGAAAGTTTGTGCAGCGCCACAAGGAGGCAGCGGTGCTGACGGCGTGTGCCCTTCTTCTGGTCCCTGCTGTTTCCCTGCTCGTCTATTCCAGGCAATCCCGTATCGCTGAGCGCCGGGCAAAACAGGTCCGCACCCTTGCCGATTCAGCAGTCGCAGACATGACAGATAAGCTGCAACATTCCTCGGCTTCCACCGAGACGCAGGCGGCCATTTTTCATAGTGCTCTGCGCTTTCTGGACGGCCTGCGAAAAAGCAACGGGGACGATCCACGCCTATTGCTTGAACTGTCCAAAGCTTATATACGGGTTGGTGATCTGGAAGGTTCGCCGTTGGTCGCCGATCTGGGTAACTCAGACGCAGCGGTTACCAGCTATCAGGACGCGTCGCGGATCGCCATCGAGGCGAATGCCCGCATGCCGGGGACAGAGACGACAGAAGCGGTCATCGAAAGCTATCAACGCCTGGGGGCTATCGAACAGTTTCTCGGAAACATGACAGAAGCAAACAAGAACTACCAGTTAGGGTTATCCCGGGCACAAAGCCTGTGGCGCCAGAAGCCCGATGACCCGGTTCGCATCCGTCTTTTGGCGTTGAACCTGGAGGGCCTGGGAGATGTCAACCTGTGGAATCTGAGTCCGATGCAGGCGCTAGACGAGTATCGCGCGGCCTTCCGGACCTTCGGCGCTGATCCGAATGGCGCCGAAGATCACGACAAGATGCTCATCGGGCTTTATCTCAAGCGTGCCAGCGCACTCAATGAAATTGGGAGTCAAGCAGAAGCGCTCGCGAACAATCGCCAGGCGGTGGCTCTCGCCGAAGCTCTGGTGCAAAAATTTCCATCTTCGGTCCAAGCCCGTCGCGAACTCTTTCTAACCTACGAAGACATAATTCTGCCCTTAGCGGGACGAGATGCATTGAATATTGGCGATTCAGCGCAGGCGCAAGTTTACGGCCGTAAAGCGCTCACCATTGCCCAGACGCTGGTCCGGATTGACAGCAAGAATGCGCAGGCGCGTTACGATTTGACTCTCGCTTACACCTCGATCGGCGACTCTTACCGTCTCGTCAAGCCGGGCACGGCCAGTATGTGGTACCGGGAGTCGCTCAATCGGACCCAGAACTTGGCGCCCTTATATGGGGAAGGCGCGCGCCACTGGATCGCGATCAGGAACGAGGCGTTGGCCGAGGTGCTTCGTGGGCAGTATAAGGCGCCGGAGCGGCTGCGTCTGTTGCTCGAAGCAAATTTGATCCGCAAGGAGTTGGGACATGCCAGTCCACATGGGCGCCTTCACCTGATGAGATCGTATTGCAAACTGAGCGATGCAGAGCTCGATATGAAGAATGTTGCGAGGGCGCGCCAGTATGCCAATGCGGCGTTGCCGTTTCTGGGTGAGTTCCACGTTAGCTCGCCCAGCCTGCTGGTTCTGCGTGACGTAGGTTTCTGTTATGAAAGCGAGGCGGCAGTGCAGCACCGCATAGCGCTGGATCCGGCTGTCGCGCCTGCTGAGCGAGGGAATGCTGCAGCTGCGTCGCGCGAATGGTACCAGAAGAGCCTGGAGACGTGGACAACCTGGAACAGACGCGGCGCCGCTACTCCGGAAAGTGAGCGCGAACGGCGTAAGGTAGAGCACTTGCTGGCAATCGCCGCCGGGTCTCCGGCCGCAGCAGATCACGGGCGGCAAAAATCTTAGTCACTACGATGATCGAAAATTCCGGCGCGTTGCGCATACATAAGAAGAGGAATGATTCGTTTGCCGGAACCGTTACAACTGAAGCAGCTGACAGCAGCCCAACTTGAGCAGGAACAGAGGGGAGACGCCCTTATTGTCGACACACGAGCAGCAGAACACTTTGCCTCGTGCCATATCGTGGGCTCGCTGCAGATCGGCCTCGTGGGACCATTTGCCAGCTGGGCAGCAATCTTAATCAAACCCACACAGAAAATTCTCTTGATTGCGGAGGATGCACATCGCGCGTTGGAGGCGCAAAACCGCCTGGCAAGGGTGGGTCTTACAGACGTGATCGGATACGCCCTCGCAGACGAGAATCAGTGGAGGCGGCAGGGCATCGCGGTGACCAGTCTTCCCATCTGGCGGTGTGAAGATGTATGCCTCGCCCTGCAGCGAGGTTTGCCCTTCCAGTTCGTTGATGTTCGCAGTTGTGCTGAATGGTTGCAAGGGCATCTGCCCGGCGCGATATCAATGCCTTTGCTCGAGTTCGATCCGGAAACAGCACCCATCGACTTTTCCCGGCCAATCCTGGTCTATTGCCAGGAGGGATATCGCGCCATGACTGCGGCCAGCCTGCTGCTGCGACGCAAGTCTGGAGACATGATTGTTTTGATCGCCGCCCTGGAAGGATGCACCCCTTCCGGCCCTTCGCCCGAAACCCAGGAGAGAGCGGAACAACCAGTTCCGTGCTTCACCGGCTCAGGGGCCGAATAAATAGGCATTCTCTGAAGTTGATGATCGATATGCGGGTGTTCCTGCGCATTCTAAGGTAGATGGGAGAAAAGAGATCATCGACTTACGAACCGTATCGATGGAAGCGAACCCTCGACACCCTGGTTACCCTGGGGACGGGACCGCTCAACCAACTTTCAATGTCGACGCCGGCGCATAGTCGCTATCGTGGTTGCAAATCCAGCGATCGATTCGCCTGAGTGCGGGCCGTCGTATGCCGGCGGCCGTCCTGATGTACCTGCCGGAAAAGCCATGAATGTGGCCGCAGTTACTGAACCAGTTCAGATCATTTGTTCTGCTTTCGCGATGTAACCAGGTTAGGGAGTAAACACATATGTCCTGCGAACAAAACGGCTTCGACCCGGCGGGCGTGGCCAGCGTTGAGTACTTAGGCGCGTTGTACAATTACGCTAATGATTTTGACTCGCAACCAGGCAGAAGCAGAGGACCTGGTGCAGGAGACTTATCTTCGCGCCATTCCAGCGATGAACCGGCTCCGTGCGGATAGCAATATCAAGAGTTGGCTCTTCAGAATTTTGCGGAACATATGGCTGAACCAACTCAGAAAACTGAGGACTGACCCTCAGATCGTCCACATCGACGCAGATGGTAGTTCTGCCGACGAGCCGATCGATCCCGGTAAGCACTCCTACGATGCTTATGTCAGCAAGCTCGAGGTAAAGCAGGTAAGAGCAGCGATTGAGCAATTGCCTACCGAGTTTCGGGAGATCATTTTGCTCCGTGAGTTTGAAGAGTTGTCGTACCAGGAAATCGCCGCCCTTTTGGATTGTCCTGCTGGTACAGTGATGTCACGACTGGCAAGAGCGCGCACCAGGCTTCGAGTGATCCTTTCCTCTGCGCTGACGGGGCCCGTACCATCTCAGAGGCAAGGTGCGAAATGAAAGATTGCGGTGATTATAGCGGGGCAATCCGGCTTTACCTCGACAGCGAGCTTCAGGGACCGCATATCATCGAGCTTCGCGCTCACCTGGAGGGTTGCCCGGCTTGCCGCCAGGAGCTTGAAGCAGAAGAAAAGTTATCCTGCCTGTTAAAACGAGCAAAGCCTCTTTATTCAACTCCGGATCGCCTGAGAAAACGTATCCAGCGAATAGCCGATGAGACAATTCCGGACCTCTCTCCGGATATGCCGCCAAAGCATTGAGTGGGTGGCCCAGGCCTCAGAAGCGAGACCTGGGCCACCCCAAAGTCTCGTTCTTCTACCGGTAATATTTGCGGAACCGGATGGCTCTGCCTTGCGTATCAGCTTCGTAGCTCCTTTACCCAGGAGGTATTGATGCGCAGATTTGTCGTCGGATGTCTCTTCGTTTTGTTCTTCGCAGGCCGCCTTCCCGCGCAATCGTTCACAACCGGCCCATGCGACAGCGACGAAGGCAATACCAACAACCATGGCTGGCTCGGTCATCAGGACCGTGTTTGCGAGCTCAGACGCACAACCTTGCCACTCATCAATGGGCAGCTTAGTGTGTCCGGGAAGAATGACGGGATTGAAGTAATTGGCGAAGAGCGTGCGGATGTCGCCCTGGAGGCGCGGGTTATTGCGCAGGATTCAGACCGCGACGCAGCGCTATCGCTCGCACGCGAGGTGAAGATCGTCACCTCGGGTACTATCCACGCCGAGGGACCAACGATGTGGGGCTTGTCTCGCCGCAGCTGGTATGTCAATTATCGTCTGCACGTGCCCCGCCATCTTGCTGCCGAGCTGCACACGGAGAACGGAGGCATTTCAATTACCAACGTTGCTGGCGTCATCAACGCCGATACGACCAACGGCGGTCTCACCCTCAATGATCTCGGGGGAGACGTGCATGCCACTACCGTGAATGGCGGCCTTGATGTGAGGCTTGATGGAAGTCAATGGCACGGAGCCGGCCTCATGGCAAAGTCCACGAACGGCGGCGTTTCCGTAAAGGCTCCAGATCACTATTCCGCACACCTCATCGCAGAGACGGTAAACGGCGGTGTCTCTGTGGGCTTCCCCATCACCGTCCAGGGTAAGATCAATCGCAGTAGCATCGACACCAACATCGGCCAGGGCGGACCAACACTACATTTCCACACGGTAAACGGCGGGGTCTCGATTCATCCGATCAGTCAGGATTAGCCTGCGGATAGGTTGAGCCGGCGTACCGGCCTTGCTGAGGAGAAACCCAGTCTCAAAATCGAGACCTGGGCCACCCACTTCGTTTCGACCGAAACGTGACTTGAAATGTTCCCCTGCTCCCGCGATGCAACTTTCGTGGGAGCAGGATTGCAGATCCCTCCTATCTCTATGTGCTACTGTGCAGGCTTAGCAAGCCTTTTGCACAACTTTTGCTCGCATCCAGGGTCCAGGTAGGCAGAAGTTGGTGCGCTCTTTTGCTCGAAAACAGTACTTAGCTTTGTTCGCCATAGTGAGGTAAACCGGAATGCTTATGTCTCCCTCGGGTCGTAAAAAAAATCTGCTGAGCGCTGTCGTAAAGGCCCCATCCAACGTCGTGCCGGCTCTGTTTCTGTTGGGTACGCTTCTGACTGTGCAGGCGTATGGTCAGTACGCACCGCCTCCTCCGCCTCCACCACCCACTCCGGATCAGTCGGCGCCGGCGGAAATGCCTCAGGGGCCGCCGCAAGGGGCTCCGCAAGGACCACCGCCCATGCTGGCGCCGCAACAGCTCGATCCTTTGGTCAGCAGAATCGCACTGTATCCCGATCCGTTGCTGGCGCAAGTTCTCACCGCGTCGACCTTTTCGCCTGAAATTCCGGATGCTGCAAACTGGTCAAACCAGCATGCGGGTCTCAACGGCGACGCGTTGGCCAATGCGATCCAACAGGACAACTTGCCCTGGGATCCCAGCGTGTTGGCCTTGTTGCCGTTCCCCCAGGTGCTGCAAACGATGGCGCAGGACCCTGGTTGGACACAAGCACTGGGCGATGCGGTTCTCGCGCAAAGGCCGGATGTGATGGATGCTGTCCAGAGAATGCGCCAACAGGCGTATAACTACGGATATCTGAGGCCGACCCCCTACTCCAACGTAGTCAATACGGGCGGATATGTGGAGATCCAACCGGTCAATCCGGCCTTCCTCTACGTTCCCGTCTACAGCCCGGCAGTCGTGTTTGCCCCGCCTCGACCCGGAATTGTGGTTGGTCTTTCGATCCACTTCGCCCCCAGCGTGTTTGTCGGGCCTGCGTTCGTGCCGTTTGGCTGGTCGAGGCCGGGATTTGCCTGGGGTACGCACGCCATTATCATCGGCGGAGCCCCCTGGGGCCGCACCTGGGTGAATCGCACCGCCTATGTTCATCCCTATCCACATGCTTATCGGCCGGTGCCAGGTCCTCGCGTCGAGGATCATCATGCAGCATACGCATACCACCGCCCGGAGGAACATCCCCACGAGGAACATCCCCGCTAGAAAGTGCTAGAAACCACTTCCTGGTCGCGAAGTCACTGGACGGTGAGCGTGAGGCTCACCGTTCGGGTTTGTGTTCCTGAAACCCCTGACAACGTAAGCGTGCTCGTCACCGGTGCGGGTTGTGTCGTCCCTCCTCCTGGGGCAGAGCTGTTACTCGCGTCATTCGGTCCTGCATTTCCTCCGCCACAGCCCACGAAGCCACCCGCGTACACCAGCACAACCAAATAGAACAAGCCGGAAAGGAATCTCCTGCGCCTCTTTCCAGCCATCAACGCAAACACGCCGAGCGGTAGCATCACCGCAGCGAAAGCGTCCATTCGGTGCTGCCGTCGAGACCGGGGATAGGAGAGCGTCGCGGCAGCCGTGGTGACTGACACCGTGATCGGCACTGCAGCGCCAGTCACGTTCACGTTGGGGACGCTGGGCGTGCACGAACTCCCTGCAGGCGCTCCGGTGCAGCTGAGCGCGACCATTCCGGTAAATCCCGAGAGCGGAGCGACAGCCAGGTTGTAAATAGTCGTCGCGCCGGCGGCCATGGTGGCTGACAGCGGTGACCCGGCAGCAGCTTGCAAAGCGAAATCGGTGCCGCTCCCGGAAAGCGCTATCAACTGTGGGCTGCCGCCTACGTTGTCGGTGATGGAAAGCTGTCCGGAGCGTGCTCCCGTCTGCGTTGGAGTAAACGCCACCGCCACGCTGCACTGCCCTCCGACCGCGATGGAAGAACAATTCGTCGTCTCGCTGAAGTCCCCCGTGGCGGTCACCGCACTTACGGTCAGGGGACCGGTGCCCGAATTCGCCAGGACCACACTAGTCGTGTTGCTAGAGGTCTTCACCAGTTGGGTGCCAAATGCCAGCGGAGTGGTCGCCAGGCTCAGGATGGGCACTGCCTGCAGCCCCGTCCCCGACAAGGAGAAGGTGAGCGGGCTGTTCGCAGCACTCGAGCTTACGGTCAGGGTCCCGCTTCTGGAACCCACCGCGGTGGGTGTGAACACGATGTTCAGCGTGCAGGTCGCCTGATCGGCGAGTGAAGAAAGACATGAGCTATCCGCTGCAATTTGAAAGTCGCCCGAACCGGCAGTCATGTTGGGACTGATGCTGCCGATGCCGGCGGAAGCAGCACTGTAAACTGCGGCCAGCGTAACCACCTGAGACCCGCTGGTCATTCCCTGAATCACGGATCCGAAATTGGACAGCATCGCCGGGCTGGCCGTGAGCTGCGGAGTGGTCAGCGTGAAATTGAGAATAGGATCGTCGCTCAGCGGGGCCTCGTATATGTCAAATCCAGGATCAGGCGCTGGGTCTACTGATTCCACCGCTGGGCACTCAGTGACCAAAATATGATAGGTAACTCCCTTCGTGCCCTGGAAGACGACAGCTGACGATCGCGGTCCCTGCGCGATGGTTGCGTTAGGGTTGTCGTCATTGATCCCGTTTGCAACCGCCTGAAGGCTGGCTGCACCACCGGTGAAGACGCTGAGGATGGTATCAAAGTGGCTTTGCGCGGTGTTGATGCTGACGGGGTTGTTTGTGGTTGGCACAAAGTCAAACCACATTGCATGAAAGGCGACGTTTGCGAAGGTATCATCCGCAGTGCAGATGCCGGAGTTGGTGGCGCAGGGCGGAGGAAACGCCGATTCCGCAAAGCCATTGAAGGCCGGTGCGCCGGATCCGTCCAGCTGGGGATAATTACCCGATAAGTCAAAAAGCTGGTTGGCGAAAATACTCGTGTGGATGGTGACGGGGTTGTAGGATGCTACGCTGAATACGTCGTGGCCCTGTCCGGGAGCTGCTTGCACCCGCGACGGTGTTCCCAGCACAAGAATCTGTCCGGAAGAAGTATCTTCAACCGTCACTGTATAAGTTGTTTGTGGCGACAAGCCGTTGGAATATTGCGTGCTATTCGAGCCTATGCAGTTCATGGGCGGTATTGCCGCCGGGTCGGGCGCACACCCCGGAACCAGCAAGGCAGCCGCGAGTTCCGGCGGCGTGGCCGTTAGCTGCATGGGCGGCCCATTTGGAGTAAGACCGGTCGTCGTTCCAGAAAGCTGAAAGATGCTTCCGAACGTCCACAGCGAGCTGTTGCCGTCCTCACCGGCAATCGGTGCTGGTTCAGGTACAGGTGAATAATCATCCTCGGCCTGGTTATTGCACGGCGTCACTCCCGCAGAGTTGTTTTGACAGCTGATGAAGCCCAGGCCGGGCGAAGCAGGAAGATAGTTATTAAGGCGAAAGCTCACCAGCCGGTAGGAAGCGGCGGGCGCAGCGCCCGCGGAGTTCGAGATAGTAATGGCAAGAATCGTGTCTTCGGTTGACGCGTCTTCGCCACTAGTGAAGTTACCGGGAACATAAAGCGCACAGTTATAGTCACCCCACGCATAGATATCGACCGTGGAGACATAGGTTGTTCCCGACGAAGTGGTGGCGGCGAGTTGAGGGAGCGAAAATCTCTTGTTTGAATAGGGATTTTTTGATCCGGGGTTGTTGCCGCATGTATTGGTCGTCAGACCTTTGCTGGTGCTGGCTAAATCCGGGGTTCGCTCGGACCAGCAGAGAGAGAAAGCGTGCACAAGCAGAAAGAAAACAGGACAAAGGAAAAAGCGTCGCATAGGAGCCCACTCCACAAAAGAGTGTTCCATTTATTTTTGTGGTCGCCGCAAGCTTAGCGCTGTGACGGTGGGGAGCAAAGAGAATTCCGCATTCTGAGGCGTAATTAATATTGCGTGCAGATGGCGGATGCAAACCTCAGGTTTGGGGTTGCGCCGCGCTTGCTGGCGCTGTTTACGGATAGTGGCTCCAACGATACGACCGGATCATGATGCTTTGGTCGAACTGAATTTTGACGATATCATCATCCTGGACGGGGCCCAGTGGCCGCAGATGAGCAAGCTCCGGGCGCACATATCAGGCATCTGCCGGTTTTTAACCCGCAGGGCGAGACGAAAAGTGCCACCATCCCTATCGCTTCTTTGAGGTCAAAGCATCTAACAGCATCTATTGAGGAACGGGCCATCGGGGGAAACTTAGAGCCGGGGCGGGCCGTCCATCTCTTAGAGCAGTGGCGGCCGTCGCCGGAATCCGTGCGCATGAATAAAACAAGGCATTTTTTGATTCTGATAGCGGCGCTGCTGAGTTCCTTTGCGGCGCCGATGCTCGGGCAAGGGCCAACCGGCACGCTGCAGGGGCGCGTACTTGATCCCAGCGGCGCGGTCATTCCCCACGCACAGGTCACCGTTACGTCGCCCTCAGGAAAAACGGTATCGGCGACGGCGGATGCCGCAGGCTCGTACCAGGTGAGGGGGCTGGCTGCCGGCGACTATACAGTCAATGCCACGACCCCAGGGTTCGCTCCCTTCACTGCGACCCTCACCCTAGCGGCCGGGCAGGCAAAAACGCTCAACATTGCCATGCAGATCCAGGCGGAGAAGCAGCAGGTTGAGGTCGAGTCGGATGCACCAACCGTCGATACGAGCCCGGATCAAAATGCCAATGCGGTGGTGTTGAAAGGCAAGGATCTGGATGCGCTTTCCGACGACCCCGATGAACTGGAGAACCAACTCCAGGCCCTCGCCGGCCCCGCGGCTGGTCCGAACGGAGGCGAGGTTTATATTGACGGGTTTACTGGAGGGCAAATTCCGCCCAAGTCCTCCATCCGGGAGATACGCATCAATCAGAACCCTTTTTCTGCTGAGTTTGACCGGCTCGGCTATGGCCGGATCGAAATCCTTACCAAGCCGGGCACGGATAAGCTGCATGGCCAAATTGAAGCGCGGGGCAACGATTCCTCTTTCAACTCGCGCAATCCGATCCTGAATAAGGATATAGCGGAGCCGCCCTACTACTCCTACAACCTGCAAGGCAACGTAGGTGGTCCCATCTCAAAAAATGCCTCTTACTTTGTCAGCGTTTTCGGGCGCAATATCCAGAATGTGAACGTGGTGGATGCGGTCAACCCGGCCGACCTCAGTCCTCTGAGTGAAGCTGTTCCCAATCCCACCTCGCGTATTGATGTCAGCCCGCGGCTTGATCTGCAGCTCGGGCAAGCGAATACCCTGACGCTCCGCTACGAATTTTTCCGTTCGGTCAACAACAACGGCGGAGTGGGGCAGCTGTCTCTGCCCACGCAAGCCACCAATACCGAAAGCATGGAGAACACGCTTCAGGTAAGCGACAGCCTGGTGCTCAGCAAGAACCTGGTCGATGATATCCGTTTCCAGTACCGCCGTTTTCGCTACCAGGACATTGCGCAAAACGATTCGCCTACGGTGGTTGTCCAGGGGTTGTTTAATGCCGGTGGCAACAACGGTGGAGTGGTGCGCGACAACCAGGATATTTATGAGCTGCAGAACTACTTCGCTGCAGCCGAAGGCAATCATTCCCTGAATTTCGGAGCCCGCCTCCGTGCCTATCGTGATGCTAACTACACCACCGGGGGAACCAACGGCCAATATACTTTCAGCGATTCGACTGCCTACCTGAACCAGACCCCACAGACTTACCAGGTCACGCAAATCAATCAATACACCGCACGGGCGATCCTGTTCGACGCCGCTCTCTTCTACCAGGACGATTGGCGGGTGAACCAGCGCCTCACCTTTAGCTATGGACTACGTTGGGAGACGCAGAACCGTATCAACGACAAGAGCGACTGGGCGCCGCGGCTGTCCTTCGCCTACGCGCTGGATGCGGGCGATAAGAAGAAACCGCCAAAGACCGTGCTGCGCGCAGGGTACGGGTGGTTTTATCAACGGTTTACCGTGCCTAATAGTTTCGGCTCCAATGCGGGCACGCCTTATATCATCCAGGCCATCCATCAGAACGGAATCAATCAAAAGGTCGCGACCGTCACCGATCCCAGCTTTCCGGTTACCCCCGCCGAGACTCGCTGGTTCGAATTCCGCGCAGACGTTGTACACCATTGATCCGCATTTCCGTGCTGCGACAGACCTGCAGGCGGCAGTGGGGATCGATCGGCAGTTGGCCAAGAGAATCACCGGGAATGTGACCTACCTTTATGGGCGTGGCGTACACGAATACTTCACGAACAACATTGGCGCTCCAGAATTTTCCACTGCCGATCTGGGTATCTATCCTGCCAATCCTCTCCCGCCTGCGGAGGAAAACAACCTGCAATACCAGTCCGGAGGGGTCTATCGCCAGAACCAGCTTATTGTCTCTGGCCGCGCCAGTTATCCGCGCTTCAGCTTCTTTACCTTCTACACCTATAACGTCGCCAAGGCTGATACAAACGGTGTCACCTACACTCCTTCTGTAGCCCAGAATCCTGGGCTCGACTATGGACGCTCGAGCTTTGATGTACATAACCGTTTTGTGATCCTGGGCAACTTTTCGGCGCCCTACGGCTTCTCGTTGACACCCTTTTTCGCGTATAACTCAGGCGCGCCCTACAACATCACAGCGGGTAGTGACTTGACCCGAAACAATCAGTTCAATGGCCGGCCTACTTTTTCCAATCCGGCCAATTGCAGCATTCCGGTGCCGCCAGGTACAACACAGGTATATTTCTCGACTCCGTATGGCTGCCTGGATACGGATCCCTTCGGCAAGAACGAAAAGATTATTCCCTACGGTATCGGTACCGGCCCAACGAATGCCAGCTTGAACCTGCGTGTAAGCAAAGTGATTGGGATCGGGCCCAAGGTGGAAAACGGCCGCGCCGCCAGGAGCGGCGGTGGTGGAGGCGGTCAACGCGGCGGAGGCGGTGGGTTGGGCCCCGGCGGGCTGAGCGGGAGCCGAGGAGGCCCAGGACGCCTGGATCAGACGACGTCTCGCAGATACAACCTTACCCTCACGGCGTACGGAACCAACGTGCTCAACCACCGAAAACCTGGGACCGCCGAATGGCACCCTTTCGTCGAAACTCTTCGGCCAATCGCTATCGCTGGCCAATGGGGGCTTCTTCGGCGCCTCCACGGCAGGGAATCGCAGCGTATTCCTGCAAGCGGTCTTCAACTTTTGATTAGCTGCCAGCGTATTTGCCGGTGTCAGGAATTTCGAATCGAGCCGTGACCCAGGAAGCGCTATCAGGGATAACACGAGCCCGCAAAGTGTTTGTAGCGTATGGCCGTGGCTCACCGCTATTTGATGTGGATGGTAATGCCGGTCGAGATGCGAAACAGGTTCTGGTCGTTGCCGGAAAGGTTAGGCAGCCGGGTATATCCGTAATCAGCCTGGATCGCGCGGAAGGAGAGATGCCTTCTGTACTTTATGTCCAACCCCGCGCCCACCAGGAAGGCAAAGGAATTCGCCGTGGGTTGAATGAATCCTGCTTTGTCGGGAAAAGCCGAATCGAAGCCATGGGCAAAACCCGCCAGTCCTTGAACAAAGGGTTTGTACCGGTAGTAGGCGTCAAATCCGTCTTGCCGCTGCTGTCCAAACCTGAAGTTCAAGCGCATTCCCCCGGTCGCCATGAGCATCGAGAACGGTTGACCAGTGCTTTGGATCTGGCCGGTATGGGCCGCAGTGACATCGACCACCGTAGTGTAAGCACGATAGGTGCGAAAGTTTCCTTCGGCGCTCAAGCCGTTCATGAAAAAGCAACCACAATGGCCTGGCGGTGCGTTCGTATCGGTCGGACTGTAGGCCAGCGAAACCTCGGCACGCGGCAAGGAGAAATCTCTCCCTCCGGGTAGCGTCTGGCCATGCAGGCTGGGGAGATTGAGTCCCAACATCGTCCCCAAAAACACTAAAGCCAAAGATCTATGCATACCTTCTCCCACACCGCGCCTATTGAATCGCAAGGGGCACCGTGGTTGAACGCTGAAGTGTTCCTTCCGTTGCTGTCACCGTGATGGAGTAGGGGACCTTTTTCGCTGCGTAAAGTCCCGCACCCGAGCACCCGCTGAGTCCTGCGACCGCGGCCAGGCCGAGCACCGCAAGCAGAACCACTCCAAGCAATGGGGGAATCTTCCGCATCCGCCTGCGCATTGCTTTGCTTCCGAAAAGAGGAAGCAAAAACCCCAGCGTAAGTGGCAGACGCCCGAAAGGCGCCGGCGGAGGCGCGTTGAAGGAAGTGGTTGCGGTGGTCACCGTCATGGTGATCTTGGCGGTCGTGCTGCCCGCTGCCAGGGTCGGCGGAGAAAAGCTTGCACTTGCCCCGGCGGGCAGACCAGTGGCTGAAAAGTTCACGGTGTAAAGGAACTTGGTGGCTACCGCAGGAGTCAGCTGAAGGGTATAAGACACTGTCGTGCCGGGCAGGATAGTCGTGTTGTTGTTGCCCACCCGGTTGATCAGCAAATCGTCGATCTGTTCCGTTATTTGATTTGAGCCGCTAGGCAGGAAGGTCGCATCTCCAGCATAGCTGGCGCTAATCACATGGACGCCCGGGCCGATCGTGGTGGTGGTAAAGACCGCCTGCCCGTTTGCGCCCATGGCGGCAGTTCCCAGCAGTTGGCCACCCAGGCTCTGATCAAAGAAGCTGACCGTTCCGGTTGGATTGGCGAACGGTGGTTCGTTCGAAAGAGAAGCCAGCTGAGCGGTAAACGTAACCGGCATGGTCAGCATCTGCTCTGGAGGATTGGCTGTCAGCGTCAGGCTGGTGTTGACCTGCGAACCTTGCAAAGGAACCGTGGTAGACGTGCTGGTGGCGAAGGAAGTATTCCCCCCATAAACAGCGTCTACGAAGTGTTTGGCGGTGCCGGCAACGGTGATGTTCGAAACACTTGCGGTAGCTGTTTGCGTAAATTCGTTCAGCAGGATGGTGGTGTCAAATTCGCCTACGTTCGGAATCGCCAGGTCAGTGGTGCCATCTCCGTTGAAGTCTGCCGCCATCAGCTGGTTCGGTGAGTTTCCCAGTTGGGTCGTCGGCAAGGGTTGCGTGAAGCCGCCTTTTCCGTCTCCTATCAGGATGGATAGGGTTTGGGTTGAGGGAGTCGTGTTTACGCCATAGTTATCGACGGCAAGATCGGTATGGCCATCCTGGTTGAAAGTCTGCGGCAACCAGGGACAGGGCGTACAATCCCACCGTAATCGGTGAGCCCGGGGCGGGGGTAAAGGTACCGCTGCCGTCTGGATTGCCCAGCATGACAACCACGTTGCTTATTTGATCGGGAATGGGGGGATTCTGATTGACAGGAATGAAGTCTGCCACGGCCAGATCGGGAATAGCCGTCTCCGTTGAAGTCGGCGGCGACGACCTGGGCGGGATTGTAGTTGAACCCGGGAATCGGAGAACCGGGGTTGAAAGTGCCGTCACCGTTACCGAACAGGACGCTCACCGTGCTATCGGCCTCGTTTGATACAGCTATGTCGGCTGCAGCCGTCCTGGTTGAAGTCTGCGACCGCCAGAAAAAATGGAAATCCGCCCGTATCGGTGAACCGCGGCGGCCGCGGTAAAGGTGCCGTCTCCATTGCCCAGCAGGATGCTTACCGTGTTGTCGTTGGCATTCGCGACCGCTAGATCCGGAACGCCGTCCTTATTGAAATCCCCAACTGCGACTGCTTCGGGGAACTGGCCCACAGTGATCGGGGATCCGCTGGCCGGCGCAAAGGTGCCGTCTCCGTTGCCCAACAGAACGATCACGGTATTGTCGAAGTCACTGGTTTCAGCCAGGTCGGCCTTACCATCGTGGTTGAAATCCCCCACCGCCATGGAGCAATTGGAAGCCTGGAATTGACTGCTACAGGGAGTGTTTCCAACTCCGTTGATCGGTGAGCCATTGGCCACCTTGAAGGTGCCGTCTCCCTTGCCGAGCAGGATGTAGATAGCGTTCTCGTACGAGGCCATGATGGCCAGATCTGGTATTCCGTCCCCGTTGAAGTCTGCGCTGGCGCCGGCGGCGGGCTGGTTGCCAGTGGGGATGGGGGAACCAGTCGCCGGGACGAAGGTCTCGACAGCCGGGCCTGGCGCGCCGAGGGAGGCTGTTCCCAGAACGAAGTTGCCGTTGCTTGTGTCCTGAAAGGACACAGTGCCTGAGAGTGTTGGCGGTTGATTGGCGAAGCCGACGACGGTAGCGGTTAGCTGATAGCCGCTAGGGTTACCGGACGCTGCAATCGAAGTGGTGGTGGGATAGAGGCCGGTCACGGTCAAGGTTTGGGCAGCAGACGTGCTGGCCGCGGCGGCATTGGTGAAACCATTGAAAATGGCAGTATATTTGTGAGTGCCGATGGTGGAAATGATGTTGATCTGCGCGCCTGCACCCGTTATCTGCGCCTTGCCCACGATGGCTGAATCCTCACAACGGGTGTAAGGTCCTGACAAGTCGCAAAAGGTAACTGTGCCCGCGGTCACGGGCGCTCCGCCGGCGGTCACCTGCGCCGTGAGTTGTACGGGCGTGTGCCAGGAAACCGATGGCGAAGAGAGAGTAAGCGTCGTGACCGTGGGCAGCGCCGCTGCGTGTACAGCGATCGGCAGGGCGACGGCGACCGCCAGAAAGGCTGGCAGCAGCCTGGAGTTTCGGCTCATACGGAGTCCTCAGATCGCACTTACAAATTTGTTCAACACTTATGGAACGGGGAATGCCAGCGAGTGAGTACCCATCCAAAGCATGTTGCTGACTTATAGCGCGAACTTCGTCTTGTGGAAGTTCTCTGCTATGAGACAGAGCGAATCGTATATCAGCCACGAGGCCGGGACGCATACCCAATTGGTAGCAATACTGAAAGGTATCGACACGCGGGTCGATTTAAATTACTTCCATTGGTTCCTTCGGTACCGCATCGCCGCATTGCAGTACGCGCGAGCATAGCCCAGTCCGCTTCCACAGAAACGTGCAATTGTAACGATCACTGTGAGTTAATCGATTCGGTTATGATCCCAAATACCTTATCGGCTGGTTGGTTACCAGACAGAACCGAGGAGCTACAACTTTTGTCCCGGATGAGGAAAGAGACCGGCGGGTCATCCGGTGTTTGTTGCAATATGTGACGCTCGCGAAACAATCAGAGCATGGTGACTTTTCCGCTGCCCACGTCATACATCGCAGCGCGAATCGCCAGTTTCTTCTGTTTCACAAGGTCAGCCAGTACGGGGGAAGTATCGCGCAGCACAGACGCCTGCAGCATGGCATTTTGCCGGCTGGCGGTCGTCAGATCGCCATTGGCCCCGGCGATTGCAGGGATGGATGTACTGATAAAGAGTGCTGATCTGGCCAGGCACAGCTTTGCCTGCGATGGTCGCCTTGACTGCTCCGCAATTGGTGTGTCCAAGCACCACCAGTGCCTTCACTCCCAGTACGGCGGCGCCATATTCGAGGCTGGCAATGGTGTCCGGGGTGGCAACGTTTCCCGCCACGCGCACCACAAAGACATGACCGATGCTCTGGTCGAAAACCAATTCCACCGGCACCCGCGAGTCTGCGCAGGAAAGCACAGCGGCGAATGGTTCTTGGTGCTCCTCCGAGTGCGCTTTGAGGATATCCAGATCTTCATTGAAGGAGATGAGCTTCTGCGCCAGGAAGCGCTGGTTGCCTTCGGCCAGGAGATTGAGTGCGCGTCCGGTGTTTCTGGCCGCTGGATAGGCTCCCGCTGCGGCTGGTACATTGCCCGGGCGGAGGTAGTAGTGAGACCTGCAAGGCTACATGCGGCAAGCTTAAGAAACTCTCTGCGTCGGTTATCGGTTCCCTGGAACATCGTTCCTCCTGGCAATCTCAGACCTGCGAATAAGAGTATCGTTCTCGGTCACGCTTTGCGCAAATCAGAACGTTTTTTCCGTCAAGACCCGCGCCTCCAACCCTATTGCTAAAGCGAGCGCAGGAAATTCAGCAAATCCTGTTGCTGTTGATTAACGGACTCTGGCCTGGGCCCGGCTTACAACTCCAATAGTTGCGGCAGCTGCCACTCTCAGCCGGCAACCGGGGGTAGCAGCCCGAGCAACAATCCGCAGATTGCCGCCGCCAACGTCGATGGCGCAACCAACGCGATGGTTATCTGTCAGTTCAAAGAAATCTTCGGCGAGGGCGGGGAGACTGGGATGACGCGGTCTTCCTGGCGACGGTACTTAAGTAAGGGGCCTATCTTTTCGGAACACGCATATCCAAAACAGGGCGAATAGAAAACGTGCCGGCTGTTCGCAACCGAGTTTTGGGCCACGGTTCGCTCACGTTAAGATTCGTGAGGACCGATCTCGCGTCATGGATGGAGGAAGCGCGTGCAAAAGAAGTTGTTAGTAGTGGGTAGCATCAATATCGACCTGGTCGCATGTGCTGACCGCCTCCCGGCACCGGGGGAGACAATTCTTGGCAATACCTTCGATGTGTACAACGGAGGTAAGGGCGCCAATCAGGCGGTAGGGCTCGCCAAGCTGGGTGCGGCGGTGGAGATGATTGCGTGCCTGGGAACTGACCTTTTCACCGAGCGGCTGCTGTCGGGCTTGAAAACCGCCGGCGTTGATACCCACTCGGTCCAGATCGTTGCCGGTCCATGCGGAGTAGCGGTAATCTCCAGGGCAGGCAGCGGGGAGAACTCCATCGTCGTGATCCCGGGAGCGAATCGGCTGGTTTCTGCCGGGTTGATCGATGCCCACGTGGAGGAGATACGCAGGGCCAGCATGATTCTGGTGCAACTGGAGACCCCTCTGGAAGCGGTCATGCGCCTGGCGGAGCAGGCATCGGAGGCGAAGACTCCGTTGATGCTTGATCCTGCACCCGCGCGGCCGTTGCCGCAGCTGTTGCTCAGTCGTACCACCTGGCTTACGCCCAATGAAACCGAGGCGCAGACGTTGCTGGGAAGGATCAACATCGAGCCTTCCGAGGCTGCCGAAAAGCTGCTGGCGATGGGGGTGCGGAATGTGGCCCTCAAGTTGGGTTCGCAGGGAGTCTTTCTGGCCGGCCGCGATTGCCCTGCCCAGCGGGTGGCGGCATTCACGGTAAACGCCGTGGACACCACGGCCGCGGGAGACTGCTTCAACGCCGCCTTTGCGGTTGCCCTCACCCGGGGAAAGCCCCCTGCCGAAGCAGCTCGCTATGGGGCCGCAGCCGCGGCGATTTCCGTTACCCGTGCCGGCGCCCAACCTTCGCTGCCTACTTCCGCAGAAGTCGAAGCCTTTCTCGCGCAGGCAAAGTAAGGCCGCGACGTCAACCAACCGCTACAGCGAGCGCAGGAAGTTCAGCAAATCCTGCTGTTGTTGAGCGTTCAATTGCTGAAACAGATTGATCACCGTGTTGGCCTCCGAGCCGGAACCGGCATGCTGCTGAATCGCCGTGAGCAGACCACCATTGGAGAGCGTGGCGCGGCCGTCGTGAAGAAAGAAAAGGCGCTGGCCTAAGCCCCACAACGGAGCGGTGCGAAATTCGTCCGGCCCGGCTGTCCCTTGAGAAACATTGTCTGCCAGTCCCGAGCCCATGTGGTGTACCAGCAGATCTGAATAAAGCGCAGCGCTTTGATTGCTCAATCCCGCAGCGAAGGAGGAAGTCCCCGTCTGCAGTGCGGGAGTGTGACACATGTTGCAGTGGACCTGGGTAAACAAGACCTGACCGTTGGCGATCGATTGCTTTGAGGGGCTGCCCGGGATGCCTGCCATGGATGGCGTTGGAGGCGCCAGGAAGCGAATGAAGTTCGAAAAGGCCACAATGTCGCTCAGGATCGCCGCACCCGATGCGGGGAAGTTGGTCGTATCCTCTGGCGTGGGATTGAAGAGACAGGAAGCGGGAGGCAGCGAGCGTTCTTCTGGGAAAAGCTCGTTGGTTACGCCCATTTCGACGTTATAGGCCTCGCCTGAAAACATCGCCACCGATTTGTTCTGCGCTTTCCAGCCGAAACGAGTGATGGTTCCATCGTTACCGCTGATATTGGGATGGCCGGAAATTCCCAGACTCTGCTTGAGTGCGGCATTCGCGGCCATGTTGGCGTAGAGTGTGCCCTCGGGGATGTTCTCGATCAAACCTGCTCCGAAGAGCGGCGTGGGAATGCGGAAAATCAGGTTTCCTAATTTCTCCATTTGCTCAAATTCCGGCTGCGTCATGTTGCAGCCGGGAGCGTCGGTCCGCCCAGCGATCGTAAACAGATCGTGGACGCCGCCGTCCGGTGTTTGACTCAAGCTTCCGTTGGAGTTCACCAGGAAGGGAAAACGCGCCTCCCGCACCGGTCCGCTGGCGGTGATAAAGTCCGGGATCGAGTTGGTGGCGCCACTATCGCCGGCCGCTGCAATCTGCGGATTCGCGCTTGGGCTTGTGCCTCCAGTTGCCGGTTGAGAATGGCAGCTTCCGCAACTGTTGGAGTTGAACGTTGGCCCCAGGCCCGAGTCGGTCTCCCCGGGTATGGTTCCCTGCACAGAATCGACGGCCACGAAGCGAGTCAAGCCATCCTGAAAGAATGCAAGTTGATCCGCAGTGATGCTGGCAAGCGGAGTTCCGGCGCCAGGGCCACCGGCACGAACTCCGGGATCTCTTGCTGCCGGGGCGCCCGCGCCGGCCTTGACCTCAATACCGGTGGATAAAATTAATACCAAGCCGGCCGAAACCGCAGCACAGCATAGAGACGACAGAAATTCTTTGCGCCTGGTCATCAGCAACCCTCGTTTTGGAAAATGGGCAGGCAAGACGTGCCAAAGAACAATCGCGTCCGGCATAGCGCGAATCATCAAGGATCTTCGCCGCCGCGTGGCCGCCGGCAGATTGTCAGGTGGTTTCACAACTGCCGCGGACAAAGGCAGTCCCGTTCGCGGTTCTCCCGAGGAGAACCACTTCTCGCGCTCCTGATCAGACCGCGATGGGTTTGTGAACCGGGTTAATCTGACTGGTGTGACGGGGGATTTTGCGGCAGAGACTACACGATCTTGGTTGCCCAGTTACTTAAGTAAGGAAACCGTCTAAGCGCTTTGCCACCACGCATCTTGGGCCGAGCTTCATGGCCCTCCACTCAATCGACTGCGAACCGCCTTCATGGCCCGTCGAATGTGGGTTTTCACGGTGCTTAGCGGCATACCCGTGATGGCAGAAATCTCCGGCAGTTCCATTTCATCGATGAAACGCATGATGAAGACGAGCCGTTGTTTTGGGGACAGCGACTTCAATGCCAATTGGACACGGCCGGCTTGCTCTCCGGCCAACAGGCGTGTTTCCGGCGACGGTTCCGGGCTGGTGAGGGGAGATTGGTCGCCGGTCAGCTTCACATCGGTGAGACTGGCGCTTTTCCAAAAATGCGGTTTTTGCAGGCGCTGATAATCGCGCGTCACATTCAAGGCAATCGTAAACAGCCAGGTGCTCACACTGCAGTCGCCGCGAAAACTCTCTCGGGCCCGGTACGCTTTTAGAAAACAGTCTTGAACAATTGTCTCGGCAAGATCGTGGTCGCCCGTAGAAAGGGTCACCAGCCGGAGCAATCTTGCCCGATAGGTGTTGACGAGCGAGTCAAAGTCATCCAGTTCCGAAATATTGAGGCTCCCGGTTTAACGTGGGAAGGTCACTTCTTTCAGTCGTGTCTGGATAGACGGGTGTTGCGCTGGGTCTGACTACCCTGCCTGGTTCGGTTGGTCTTCAGGCAGCGCCGGGGGCGTGCAGGGGAAGCCCGGCCTGAAAGACGACCAGATTGTCAGCGCGTGTTGCGAGTACAAATTGCGCACCGCTGGGCGCGAACAAGATCGAGCCCCGGTGGAGCGATTTGCTCTTTCCGGCAGACGTCAGAGTGCCGGAACCTTCCAATACGATCAGGGCCTTGGGGCCGTAAGTGGCCTCGCCTGCATAACGGCCACGTGGCGGGAGGGCGATGCGGCTCAGCTCAAACTCTTCCGCTGGGGTGCGATAAATCCGTTGCTCAGCGCTTAGCTGGACGCCGCTGAAGACCTCTGGAGTGCCACCCTCGAAGGTAAGAATGTTTAGCAGTTCCGGCACATCGACGTGTTTGGTCGTGAGTCCGCCGCGCAGTACATTGTCGGAGTTGGCCATCAACTCAACATTCACGCCCTCAAGATATGCGTGCAGAACGCCGGCCGGCTGGAAGGTACCTTGTCCCGGTTGCAGATGCACCAGGTTGAGCAGATAGACACTGAAGATGCCGCGATCGCGATGGCCGCCGGGCAAGGGAAAATGTTCTGATGCCCGTAATGCCCAGTAATCCGGGCTCTCCTTGCCTGTGGGAGCCTTCTCCCGTAGCCTCGCGAGCAGCTCATCGAGCAGAACATCCACCTGCTCCTGGGGCATGGTCATGACGTTGCTGTAGAGTTCGCGAAGCAAGCCGCGCCGCGTCTCATGATCGTGGCCGGCAGCTTTCAGGCGCTGGCTAAAGGCAGGCATGAGCGGACCGAGTTCTACCGTGCGGTCGAGGGTTTCGGCAATCTGTTCCAGCGGCCTGAAACCGTGCAGCATCCAGAAATCGGTGAGCGCCACGCCGACTTCCGGCTTGTGGTTATCGTCTTTGTAGTTCCTGTTGCCGGCGTCGATGGGCACGCCCTCGGCGTTCTCCCGTGCAAAGCCCTGCTTCGCCTGCACCAGGGTGGGATGCGCCTGGATGGAGAGCATTTTATGCACGTCCAGAATTTTGAACAGGTAAGGAAGCCGGCGGTTGAAATGGGTGCACACAGACGGGCCGAGAATGGCCTCAGGTGCTCGCGCGATGAACTCGTCGAGCGGCTCGTCAAAAGGCTCCCGGCCACTCTCCGTTTCAACCAATGAGGGCGCCTTGGCGTGCGCGCCTATCCACAGTTCGGCATAGGGTCGGCGGGTTGCATTCTCCATCCCCAAAAGATCAGGGATAAAGTTGTGGCCGCCCCAATCGTAATGCTGCACCACGCCGCGCAAGGTGAGTACGTCCAGATCAGCCATGAACGGCCTTCTCCATGCGGCGCAGGATACCGCCGGGCTCTTCGATTCCCATGGCAGCCATGGCATCGGCACGGCTCTGCGTGTCGGCGACCGCGTAAATCCGCAGCTCATCAGCGTTTCCCGAAGGCCGCACGTGGGCTACCTCTCCGTTGGCAAAAAGGATGCGCACTCCGTCGGTGTAATCCACCCGGTCGATAGCGGCGAAGCCCAATGCCGGCGTAAAGAATTGTGCCAGATCTTTTTTGATCTCGAGCGCCTCGGCCGGAGGCGAAAATCGGCCGACAATTTTCAGCGCCGTTGCCCGCGGAAACTGTTTGAGCAGAGCTGCGCGGCTGAATCGCTTTGGCAAGCGGGAGAAGAGATCAATCAGTGAGAGTCCACTTTTCTCCGCCGCGAACAGCACGCCCAGGATGGGCAAGCCGGCGTCCCTGGTGAGCAGGGGCGAGAGGATGGCTCCGTTGCGGGAAAACGGCGAGCCGGTGAGAAAGCCGCCATTGGGCTCCCATCCGCAAACGCGGTTTTTCCCCTTAGACAGCGCGGCTTCCATGCCCGCAATCACAAAGGGAGAACCGATGCGTGTCTTGGGCTCAACCACCGAGGCGAGCGGCCCCCGATCGATGGCGTCGTTGCAGCTGATAGGGACGACCACCGCATCCGCTTGCAGGAACGAAGCCACTACCATGCCTAAGAGGTCCCCACCAAAAAATTGCACCCGGCCAGTTCTTGCATCCACTCCCAAAACCAGGGGGCGGTCGCTGTCGCCGTCGGTGGAAACAACCGCGTCGAGTGGTCCGCCACTGGCGGCTTTATCGGCCAGGGTTTGGATCACGGCCAGTTGCGCGGCGTCGATATTTTCTGTGTCAATTGGAACGAAGGTCTCGCTGCGCCCGCCTTTCATTACTTCCGCACCCAGTTGCTCCAGGATCTCGACCAGCAAATCGCGTCCCACGGCGGAATGCTGGTAGACGAGAATGCGTTTGCCTTTAAGTGATGACCCGGCAAAGAAACCAGTGAACCTGTCGATGTAAGCGGCACGCGCCTCGCCCTGTTCCTCGGGAAGCGGCTGGTGACCGCTCTTGAGCATGCCCCGCTGGTCAAATCGCGACTGATCCCACGGCTGCTCGTAGAGTTTTTTGCGCACCAGCCTTACCCGCTCGTTGATGGGCGCTTCTTGTTCCTTGAGCAATTCGCCCCGGCTGCTGTTGGTCTTATACCCGTTGCGGTCGAATGGGATGTGGCTGCCGGTGACCATGATGCTGCCTTTGCCGCGCGACAAAGCATAGCTGGCCAGCGCAGGAGTGGGAATCGGGCCCAGGTTGACCGCCTTCATCCCGGCATCGACGATGGCCGCCGTGATGGCTTGGGCAATCTGCCCCCGGCCTTGTTCCTGGCTCACGAACTCGCTTGAGCTGGGGCGGAGGTCATAGGCGAAATAGAAGGGGTCACCCTGCCGGATGCCGCCCTCGGAGAGGGATAGCGACTGCAGGTATTGGAGCTCAGCCAGCGCGTTGAGGTAGACCTCGAGTTGCGTCAGGTCCACGACTTTGCCCCGCCGTCCGCTGGTTCCGAAGCCCAACTCTTGTGGCTCGTAGTTCAGACGAGACCGGAGCGAATCCGTGTTCGTTGCTACACCCATCTTGCTACACCTATGTCTGGTCCCTGCATACGTGTCCTAATATTAGCTGGGGCGTTGGGAGGTGGTATTCCCAAAGCGTCGTAGGGTAATCCGGGGTCGTCATTTAGACTCGCAGCCATGATCCCACATTCGCCGGTGTACCTTGTAGGCCCCTTGCTCCTGTTGGGGGGAGCCGCGGTGGCGGCGCAGCAGCCTGCGGGGGCGCGCCAGGTGTTTGATGGCGCCATGCTTCCCGGGGTGCAAGTAGTTACCTTTGAGCATAGCGACGGCCTGTTTCCGGTCAACCGGGTGCCGCGCGGCAAAACAGTCCAGCCCATCCCGCCGGCCACGACGCGATTGAAGAATGTGCGCTTTCAGTCCCGCGGCGCCGAGTACGACCTTTTTGACTACCTCGCGGACAATCGGGTCGCGGGCCTGCTCATTCTCAAAGACGGCAAGATGGTTCTGGAGGATTATGAACTCGGTGCCGGACCGGATTCGCGCTGGATTTCGTTCTCCATGGCCAAATCGATTTCCTCGACCCTGGTTGGAGCCGCGCTCAAACAGGGGTTGATCTCGAGCCTGGACGATCCCTTGACCCACTACCTTCCGCAGCTCAAGGGTGGTGCTTACGAGGGTGTGAGCATTCGCAATATCCTGCAAATGGCATCGGGCGTGAAATGGGATGAAACCTATACCGACCCGCGCTCTGACCGCAGAAAACTGTTGGATATCCAACTGGAGGAAAAGCCGGGTGCCATTCTGGACTATATGAATGGCCGCTCCAGGGTGGGTCCGCCGGGCTCGATCTGGAACTACAGCACAGGCGAGTCGTTTTTGGTGGGAGCCTTGCTCGAAGCAGCGACCCATAAGCCGCTCGCGACCTATCTTTCCGAGACGCTTTGGTCACCGCTCGGCATGGAGCAGGATGCTACCTGGTGGGTGGAATCTCCTGGCGGCATGGGACTGGCCGGCAGTGGCCTCGGCGCCACGTTACGGGATTACGGACGACTGGGCTTGCTGGTGCAACGGGATGGCTTTATCGACGGAGAGCAGATCGTGCCTGCGGGATGGTTTGCCCAGGCCGGAAGCCCGCAGACGATTGGGGGGAAGCCGGTTGACTACGGATACCTATGGTGGCCCATTCCTGCAGGGGACCCGATCCATCGCGGCGCTTTCCAGGCGCGCGGCATCTTTGGTCAGCATATGTATATCAATCCGAGGGAAAGAGTGGTGATTGTGGTGCTGAGCGCGCGGCCTAAACCAGACGCTGCCTTGAGTCCCATAGACGATGTGCCCTTTTTTGCGGCGGTGGTGAAGGCCCTGCAGTAGCCTGCTGGCGGAGCCGGCTTCTCAAACCCGCGAGAACCCTCTATCGAAAGTAAAGCTACAACCCCCAGACTTTGAGTGGGTGGCCCATGTCTCGCTTTTGAGCAAACTCGCTTGCCGGCGGCAAGAGAAGGATGAAAAGAACGCGCTCTTGGCTCTATCCCCTCACCAATCGACGGGTGCCCCATCCTTCGCGTTCTTTGCGAAGGGTGGGATAGTCAAATCTCACCCTTCAAGCTCCCATGCATAGCAGACTTGTTCCTTAGGATCCTGGGCCACCCACTCAAGATTCGTCCGCGTAAGTTTCATCTAACCAGCGCGCTCGATCAGGAACTGATGGGCGGCAATGCTGGCGGCACCGCGCACCAGGAAGTCCATCTCTACGGATTTGAATTCCAGCCGGGTAGTGGAAAGCAGGTGGGGCATGATGTTGCTTTCGATGGCCTGCCGCGCACTGGCGGTAAAGACCCCGTCGCCGAAGCCAACCAGATCGGCGAAGAGTACCAGTTCCGGATTGTTCATTTGAATCGAGTTCGCGACCGCCAAACCGAGAGCCGAGCCGGCGTGGGAAAGCAGCTCGATCGCCTTTGGCTCCCCTTTCGCAGCCAAGGCCTCGAGCTCCCCGATCGCGTTTACCCGCAGGTCAAGCTCCGCAGCTCTCCTTAGCAGGGCTGAACTGGAGGCAAATACATCCACGCAGCCCTCTTTCCCGCACTCGCAGCGGGGCCCGCCGGGGGCTACGGTGCAATGGCCAATTTCACCCGCGGCGCCGGTGTGCCCGCGATACAAACGGCCTTGCATGTAGCTGCCGCCGCCGATTTTCTTGCCCAGCATGACAACCATGAAGCTCTTGAGCTCGCGAGCCAGACCGAACAACTTCTGCCCCAACGCCACTGCGTGCGCGTCGTTGTCAATGTAGGTCGGCATCCCGGTGACCCGTTCTACGATTTTCGCAATGGGCACGTTATGCCAGCCGAGCAGGTTGGAATGCAAACACATACCTTTGGCATGGTCCACGTGTCCGGAGAGCGCAACCCCGATGCCCACGACTTTCTCTCTGGAAATTTTCGAAGCATGAGTGAGATGAGGGATCCCTCGCGCAATGGCTGCTGCGATGGCCTCCGGCTCCATCACCATGCCGATCTCCTGCTCCGCCAAAACGTTTCCATGACAGTCCGTCAATGCCATGAGAGGAGGATCTTCGGTAAGGCCCACGCCTACAAAATATCCGTACCGGGCATTCAACGACAGCATGATAGAAGGCCGGCCCTTCCGCTGCTTGTCAATCACAGCGGGGGATTCCTCAACGAACTGATGCTGAATGAGGACCCGGCTCATCTCCGTCAAGGCGGACCGGCTTAGTCCGATCGAGCTTGCCAGCTCGGAGCGCGACATCGATCCGTTTTCCAGCAGGGCTTCGATAATATTCACGTACGAGGAGGTTGCCACCGCGACCGGCCGCCCTCCGTTGCCCTCCGCTGGACGCGGTGATCCAGCAGATTTGGCAGCCCGTTTGCCGTTCTGTCTTGCCGTAGCCATGCAACAAAACACTAGCACGCCGGAGCCGTTTTTCATCCTGCTAGAATCCTCGCTACCCCCTTGGCTGGAGTTCCGTCAATGCGCGGATTGGGTGTCGTTTGCTGGTTACTACTAGTGTTCTCCGGGGCTTCGGCGCAAGCCCCCAACGTGCCCCCTGGGCCGCCTGCTCACGCCCAGCAAGCGGACGTAAAAACGGATGCAACGCCGGGTCCTCATGCCCTCGAAGCGTCTGATCTGGTGCCTTTCCTGGACGGAATTGTGCCCCTGCAACTGGAACGTTCCGACGTAGCTGGGGCTTCGGTGCTGGTTATGCAGAATGGCGAGGTGCTGCTCGAAAAGGGTTACGGATTTGCGGATCTGAAGAGCAAGAAACCGGTCGACCCGGTCACCACCATCTTTCGTCTGGCATCGATATCGAAGCTATTTACCTGGGTTTCTGTTATGCAACTGGCAGAGCAGGGAAAACTCGACATTGATAGCGACGTAAACCACTACCTCGACTTTCAGATTCGCCCGGCGTTTTCACGGCCCATTACGTTGCGCAATCTGATGACGCACAGCGGCGGATTCGAAGAAGTATACCGCGACATTATTGTTACGAATCCGAAGCAGGCAGTAAGCTTGCGCGATTTTCTCATGCGCAACCAGCCGAAAAGAATATTCGCTCCTGGTACGGTTCCGGCCTACTCGAATTATGGGGTGGGACTGGCCGGCTATATCGTGCAGCGAGTGGGCGGGCAGCCGTTCGAGCAATATGTGGAACAACACATTTTTGCGCCGCTCAAGATGGTGCACTCGACCTTCTACCAGCCTCCTCCGGCGTTGCTGCTGAGGTTACCGTCCGAAGGTTACCCCACCGATACACAGAAGCCTCCGATCGGCTTTGAGATTTTTAACCCGGCGCCTGCCGGCGGGGTCTCTTCGACTGCCGCGGATATGGGCCGCTTCGGCCAGGCGCTCTTGAACGGTGGGGAACTGGACGGCGGCCGGATTCTCAAGCCGGAAACGCTGGCGGCGATGTGGACCCCTCAATTTCGCGCCAGCGATCAGTTGCCGCCGATCGGTATGGGCTTCTATCAAGTGTGGCGAAATAATCTGCGCTGGATTGGTCACGAGGGTGACCTGGTCGCATTTCACAGCCTGTTTATGCTCGAACCTTCGCAAAAGCTATTGCTCTTTATCTCCTACAATTCTGCCGGCGGCGGGGAAAGGACGCGGCCGGAACTCATCGATATGTTCACCGACCGGTACTTTCCCGGCCAAACCAGGCAATCGTTCGTCGTTCTTCCCAGGAAGGAATTAGAGGACATCGAGGGTGTGTATCAATCCACCAGGAGAGGAGAGAGCGACAAACTGAAACTGCTCTCATTGCTTTCTCAAACCGTCGCAACGGTTGATAAAGAAGGCGTCCTTCACATCGAGGACATTAAAGACCTGCGTCATCATCCCGTGAAGTGGAAGCCGATCGGAAAAGATCTTTGGCAGGAGATGGACGGTCAGCGGAGAGTATTCGCTATTCGCGGCCAGGGCGGTCGAGTTGTCCGTCTGGCCTATGATTTTCCCGGGGTTCAGGCACAGCGAGTGCCCTGGTACGAGCATGAAGGGCCGGTGCTGGCAGCGGTGGGCGCCAGCCTGGCGGTGCTGATACTGGTCATTCTTGCTCCCCTCATCCGCGTCGGCAGGAAATTGATTCTGAACCGCCGGCCTCTTCTGGCGCCTCAGCCTGGAACTCGTTGGCTGCCACTGACGACGCAAGTGGCGGCCGGGTTATGGGTGGTGCTGCTGGTTACCCTTGGCATTTCCATTCTTGTGCTTGGCGGGGAGGACGCTATGCCTCCCACCTCCGCGTGGGATAAATATTTTGTGCTGCTCAATATCATGACTGCGGTGGCAATTGCGTTCAGCCTGGGTCCTGTCATCTCGGCGATTCGCATTTGGCGCGATACCACCTTGCGGAAGATCAGCATGGTCAAGTATTCGTTGGTTGCAGCGGCCTGTGTCGTGCTCTGCTGGTTCGCCATTCATTGGCACATCCTCGGCCCGGTAAAAATCTAAATCCTTTCACGAAACGTGCCCGATGCAGCTGGCCGAATTTTAGTTGCTTGCCGCTATGTATGCCCGAAATCGGGCGTCATCAGACGTCATCGGTAAGCTTCCTCGGCGAACTCCACGTCTGGAAATTTATCAGCGGCTCTGCTCCAGAAGACCGGGTCTGTCCGTTGGAGCAAGACATCGCTCCGGAACGCGAATTCGTAAACGCCAACCACAAGGTCCACGGTGAAATGATTGATGGCAAAAGCTTTCTAGCTTTTCCCCCTGCTACCAATTCAGCTCTTCGATTTGCAAGTAAAGATTGGCTGCGCAAGATCCTGGCGAGGGGTACTGGATCTTCACGTCTTAGAATCGTCCTTACCCTGTATTTTGTTTTGTGCATTAGCTTCTTCGCGGTTCGCACAGCGCATTGGAAGCAGGTGAATGATCCCGCTCAGCTGCATTACCTTTGCTTTCTGATGGATCACGGATTCGCGCCCTACCGCGACATTCTCGAGATCAACATGCCGGGGACCTACCTGGTGAACTGGAGTGTCATGCACACTCTAGGCGGAGGATCCGGCGCGTGGCGGGCCTTTGACTTTGGTCTGATGGGTATTGCCGGCGCAGCCATGATCGTCATTGCACTGCCTTACGATTGGCTGGCTGGGTTCCTTGCTGCGACGCTCTTCATCCTGTACCACGGCAGAGACGGCGCAGGACAGGAGGGAACGGGATTTGATCATCGCCGTGCTGCTTTTATGCGCGTACGCCTTCCTCTTCTATGCCTTTCGAAGCCGCCGCACGTGGCCGATGTTAGCCTTCGGACTGTGCGGGGGGATAGCGGCGACGATCAAGCCCATGCCTCTTCCGTTCATGCTGCTGCTTTTGCTGCCGGCTGCGATCAGGTGGAAGCGCATGGGGGAACCGGTGTTAAGGCCATTATTTTATGCGCTGCTTGGCTTGATGGCTCCAGTTGCCATGGTCGGTGCTTTCCTTATCTCCCACCACTCTCTCAGTTCGTTCTGGTACTTGCTGGATGTGGAGCTGCCGTTTTATCAGGGTCTCGGACGTGTTCCCTGGCCAATGTTGCTGAGTCTGACGGCAACCGCCTCGGTAAAGACGATCGCACTCATTGCACTCGCGATCGGGGTGATGAAACGGGACTGGTGGAACTGGGAGGGCAAGTTGCTGGTCGGGGGAATTCTGTTCGGAATCACATCCTACCTTGCCCAGGGAAAGGCGTTTCCTTACCATCGCTATCCGATGCTGGCATTTCTTTTTCTATGGGCTGGGTTGCAAATGATCACTGCCCTGCGAGCCCGGCGAATCGTTCGCATTCTGGCGGTGGCCGGCGTGGGATTTGCGGCCATTCTGGCGCCGATCTACGTGAACCGCTCTATCCATAAGGTTTGGGATCCTAAATTTTCCGACTCCGTGGCTGCGGATTTGAATCAACTCGGCGGAGGCGCACTCTCCGGTCGTGTGCAGTGCATCGATATGCCGGCAGACTGCGATGCGACGCTTTACCGAATGCGCCTGGTGCAGTCCACAGGGCTGTTTTATGACTATCTGATCTTTGGTTCAAGCCGCCAGCGAGTTATCCGCGACGTGCGCGGTACATTCTGGCGGCAGTTCCAGAGGAACACTCCGCAGGTGGTTGTCGTTGGCACTGGACTGTATCCCTATGGGCGTGGCTATAGCAAGCTTGCTTCGTGGCCCCGTTTTCAGCAGGAACTCGCCAACCATTACGTCTTGTATGTAGATCGAAGCTTTCCTCCCGCAGAGTCGGGGGCCAGGGCCTATCGGATCTATGTCGAGAAAGAAGTGCCTCAGATAACGGCATCTCTTCGCTCTCCCACCTCGCATCCTTAGGACGGCGTGCCCGCTTGCCCTCGGCAGATATGATCACTGACGGGGGCGAGATGGTTTATCTAATCACCACCGTTGTTTTGATCAGTACCGTTGCCTGCTATTTCTTATGGGGGCGCAAGGGGCTGTTTTCGTTTGGCTGGGTGCAGTGGATCCTGCGCGTGGTGGTAGCTCTGCCTCTGCTGGTTTCGGGGACTGCGCACTTTACCCGTACCGCGCTGATGGCGATGATCATTCCTCCCTTGCTTCCTTACCATTCGGAGCTGGTTTTAGTAAGCGGAGCGTTGGAGCTGGCCGGCGCTGTTGGCCTGCTGCTGCCTGCTTTCACCCGTGCGGCCTCTGCCTGCCTTGCGCTCTTGATGATTGTTATTTTTCCCGCCAATATTTATGCCGCTAATAAGTATGTTGGCGGTTTGCACATGCCCAGTGTGCCGGTTCGGTTAGCGATGCAGGTCGTTTACATACTGCTGCTGCTTATGGCGGGGTGGGGCGTGCCGAGGGGCGCAGAAACTCTGGAGGAAGGAATGCATGGATGAGGCTTAAGACTTTGAGTGGGAACACCCAGGTCTCAAAAGCGAGACCTGGGCCACCCACCTGTGGTTTCTTTCCTCGATACTCGCACGCATTCTCACTGATCGAGACAAGCTGTTCAGTGAGCCGTAGGTATAAATTGCAAAGTGTAGGCCGTGGCGGGATCGAAAGGCTTCTGGATAACCTTCAGATCGAGAAGCTGCTGATACATGCTGGTCCAGCGGGCCGGATCAAAGCGGCCCAGGCTATCTCCTTCGCCAGTGATGAAGTGCTGGTCCCGCAACCCCTCGTAGCTAAACTTCATCTGCGCCACACTCATCGCCGGATTTAACTTGGCGATCGCCGCATTGACGTCTTCGGGGTGGACCAGGTAATCGTGCCAGCCACGCAGCGACGCGCGCACAAATTTTGTAACTATGTCCGGATGCTGTTGCACAAAAGACTGTGACGTTGCCATCACACGATATGGGTTGTAGCCTGTGTCGCTGATTAACATAGTGCGGATCGGAACTCCCGCCTGGCGGACGAAGAATGGTTCAGAGGTGACGAAGATTTGTTGAATGTATCCGGGATCCTGAAGGAAATTGGCCACACTGTAGGTCGCCGGAATCTCCCGGACAGTTTTCAGCTGATAACGCTTGACGAGAAAATCAAACCAGGTCGATGATCCCAGGCGGATCGCGACTGCGTGACCTTCCAAATCCTGAAAGCCATGAACGGGAGAATCCTGGTGCACCATGATGGCTTGCGGATCGTGCTGCATGGTCGCAGCCACCGCTACCAGGGGTACTCCGTTTCCTATGGCCTGCAGAACATGATCGGAGGAGGCCATCTCGAACTGCGCCGCGCCTACGGAGACCTGCTGATCGGAGTTGACGTAAGGACCTCCAGGGAGGATGGTTACGTCCAGGCCTTCGTCTTTGTAGTAGCCACGAAGGAGCGCGTCATAAAAGCCACCGTGTTCCGGTTGGGGATACCAATCGGTTTGCAGTGTCACCGGCGTCAGCCCGCTCGCTGCTTGCTGCTTTCGGCAGCCCCCGAGCATCAGGCAGACGCCGAGGGAACAAGCGGCCATTGCTCGCAAAAGATTCATCTCTCCCCCAGGCTGGCGGTGAATGCGAGCAGCCGCGCGTCGCTGCCTCGTGCGGCAATTAACTGCACGCCGCCCCCGGGCTTTGCCAGAACCACCGCGGGTGTACCGGCCAGGCTGGCCGGCGTGGTATAGCGCAAAATTTTCGGCCGGGTGACGGAGTGGTCGACGCCATTCGGCAGCGCGCTCATGGGGGCACAGGGCAGCATCAGAAAGTCATGCTGTTGCAGTAACTGATCCATCCGTTGGCGAAATGCTGCATGCCGCTGCCTCAAATCCGCAATCGTGGCATCGGAGAGCGAAGCTCCCTGGGCAAGCCGTTCCGCGATCGGCGGCTCAAAGTCGTCAAAGTTCCCACGGTGCAGCGCGGATGCCTCGTGTGCCTGGATGCCGAAGAAAATCTCCCGCGAGTCGTGCCAGAAATCAGGCTCGAAGTCGTGGATGTGCGCGCCGTTCCGCCGCAGCTCTGTCTTGCAATCGCGGTAGACGTCGAGCACTGCTGGTTCGCAGTCGTGCAGAAAGGACTCTCCCACGGCCGCGATGCTTACGCTTTGCGGCGGCGGGGCCGGCTCTAAACCAAACAACGCTGTGGCCAGGGCAGGTCCATCGCGCAGATCGCGGAACAGCCAGCCTATTGTGTCGAAGGAGACAGCCAGGTGCATGCCGCCGTCCCACATCTGAGCTCCAGCGAGGCCAAGCGTCGAGCGATAGCCGGCCAACCCGCAGAGCGCCGCAGGCACGCGGATGGACCCCCCGGTATCGGTTCCTATCGCGGCCACGGAGGAGCCCTCCTGTACGCTGGCCGCGCTGCCGCTGGAGGAGCCTCCGGTTAGCAATGCTGGATCGCGAGGCTGCAGGCAATTGCCGTATTCGCTGTTTTCGCCGGTGATGCCATACGCCAGCTGGTGTAAATGGGTCTTGCCCATGATCACGGCGCCGGCCTGGCGCAGCCGCGCAGCCACGGTTGAGTCAGTTGCTGCGAATCCGTTTTGAGCCGCATAAAAGCGCGAGCCGCAGGTCGTGGGATAGCCCCGGACGTCGAAACAATCCTTGATCGCGATGGGAACTCCGAAGAGCAGCGGACGCTTTGGAAAACGAGCGTTGAGCGCTTCTGCTTCTTCGAGCGTGCGTTGCCGCTCCATCGCGAGATACACGTTTCGGCCCGCATTGCTGTTGGCGCGCGCGAACGCTTCCTCGGCGAATGCCACCGGATCACGCGAAGACAAGGGCGTCTGGAGTGGGGTCAGAGGGGACATGCTGGTTCACGTATACCATGCAGCCAATGCGCAGTGAAAATGATTTACACTGCCGCATGAACGTTGAGCAATCGGACGAAGATCGCCTTAAATCGCTGGTCAAATTTACCGCCCTCAGCTTCCGCACCGCCCGGCCCGTGCCCTTCGGCGCCCTGATCGTAGACAGTCAAAGCGGAGAGATGCTCATGCGGGCGCGCAACGCGGTGGCGGTCGAAAACGACCCGTCCTCCCACGCCGAGCTGCGCACCGTGCGCCTGGCATGCAAAAAACGCAAGAGTTCCTCGCTCCAGGGATATACACTTTATTCAACCTGCGAACCTTGTCCTATGTGCATGGCCAACGCCTTATGGGCGGGTCTCGACCGGGTGGTCTATGGGGCCACGATCGAAGATGCAAACCGGCATTGCCGCCAGATTCAGATACCGGCGGAAGAACTGACCCGGCGCAGTGACATGCAATGCATCGTAACCGGGCCCGTCCTGCGTGAACTCTGCTACACCCTGTTTACCGACCCGCGGATGCTCGCGGCCTTTGCCACCTGGGGCACCCGTAAGGAGACTGCATGACCACGCCGCTTGAAGTGTCCCTGGCCACCATCCTGGGCGATCCTGCGCGCGTATCGACTGTGGGCCAGGTCGTGAATCGGTTGTCGCGCGACTTCTATTGGTACTCACCGGTGCTGCGCAAACAACTCGATGGCAAGACGGCGGATGTGGTTGTTCACCCCCTGACGGTCGCAGAAATTCAGGATGTTCTTCGTTTTTGTTATGCCAACGACATTCCGGTCACGCCGCGCGGTGCGGGGACAGGGAATTACGGGCAGGCGGTGCCCCTGCATGGAGGTGTGCTTCTCGATCTCTCGCGCATGGATCAGATTGAATCGATCGCTGACGATGGAGTTGCGGTAGTCCAGCCAGGTGCGCGCCTTGGGGCGCTCGAAGCGGAAGCTCGCAAAGTGGGATGGGAATTGCGCTGCTACCCATCCACTGTCGTGAAAGCCACGGTCGGCGGCTTTCTGGGGGGTGGGTCGGGAGGCATTGGCTCGGTGACGCACGGCGGTTTACGTGACTTTGCGACGGTGCGGGCGCTCGATGTAGTCACCATGGAAGACTCACCTCGGGTAGTCCATCATGAAGGCGAGGCCATCCACGAAATTCTGCATGCCTGGGGCACCAATGGCATCATCACTCGTATCTGGCTGGCGCTGGCGGCCAGTGTGGACTGGGCACAATGCGCCGTTGCCTTCGATACTTTCGATCAGGCTTTTGATTTCAGCGAGCGCATTGCAAAGTCAGAGGAATGGAACAAACGGTTGGTGACTACGTTCGAATGGCCGATACCCTCCTTCTTCACCCCTGTGCACACGCTCGCCCCAGAGGGCAGGGCGCTGATCTTTTTCATGATCGCTGAGGGCCAGCGGACAAGCCTCGAGCAGGCAGCTCGCGAGGCCGGGGGTGTCGTGACTTTTTCCGCCCCTTACGCAGGCTTGCGTACGTTGCCTCTGCTCTCTGACTACACCTGGAATCACACCACGCTGTGGGCAATGAAGTTCGATCCTGAATACACCTATCTGCAATGCGGCTTTGATGCGGTTGACGCCCGCAGCCAGTTTGCCCGCCTCAAGCAGCGCTTTGGCGACGAATTTTTGTTTCACATTGAGTTTATGAAAAATGGGCAGGGCGTGGTGGTGCCGGGATCCATTCCTGTCGTCCGGTTCAGCACCGAAGAACGGTTGAACGAGATGATCGACTACTGCCGCGAGATTGGAGTGAGCGTGGCCAACCCGCACGTGAACAACGTCGAGGGGGGAGGCCGATACCGCAGCGACAATGTGCAACTGCTGGCGAAGTACAAGTACGACGGCAAGGGGCTGCTGAATCCTGGAAAAATGGTCACCTTCGAGCGCCACTCCGTCGGAGCGCCCCAATCGTGAAGAGCTGGATTCCCGATAACCGTAACTTCGCGTATCTCACCTGGAAGCAGGTAGACGCGCTTGCTCGAGACACGACGGTGCTGGTGCTGCCCACGGCAGCCATTGAGCAGCATGGGCCACATCTTCCTCTGGCCACCGACACGCTGATCAACAGCATCCTTCTGGGCGCTGCCATGGCGCGCCTGCCGCAGGACGTATCAGTCTATGCACTGCCCGCGGTGTGCTACGGCAAGAGCAATGAGCATATCGGTTTTCCGGGAACGCTATCCGTATCCGCATCGACCTTCATGGCTGTGGTACGCGATCTTGGTTCCAGCATTGCTGCCTCTGGCTTCAAGAAGCTGGTGCTCTACAACACCCATGGAGGCAACTCTTCGCTGGTGGATGTGATGGCGCGTGATCTGCGAGCAGACTTTGGGCTGCGCGTTTTTTCGCTGTTTGGCTCCGGGGGCGCTGCATTCTCCGGGTTGGGGGAGCAGGAGCGTACCTATGGCTTTCACGCTGGCGAAGTCGAGACCTCATTTCTGCTGAGCGCTGTTCCAGAGCTGGTCCACACCAGCGAGTACACCGTGAACTACATCGCGGATGTAACCAAGCCTGAGCTGTTGCGCCCGGAGAATGCTGCAGCAACATTTGCCTGGCTCACTCGGGATATTGCGCCCAGCGGAGTGATGGGCGATCCCAATCCGGCCAGTGCGGAGAAGGGAACGCTCTGGATTGAAGAAGCGGCGAACAAGCTCGCGGCGGCACTGAGTGCTATGGCCAGGTACGAGAACTGGCATAAGCCTTGAACGGATATCGCGATGATTGATTGTGGCTCGGGCGTTCGCCTGGAACGCGCACAGCAGTTCACTCTGTCGGATGGCGTCGTGCTGGTGTCTGATCATTATTATCCTGCTGGGCCGGGGCCGCACCCTACCTTGCTGATGCGTCAACCCTATGGAAGGGACATTGCGTCGACCGTGGTGTATGCACACCCGGTCTGGTTTGCCGCCCACGGTTACAACGTCGTGATCCAGGATGTGCGGGGCCGCGGCGATTCCGAAGGCGAGTTTTATCCTTTTCGCAGCGAAGGGCGCGATGGCGCAGAAACCATTCGCTGGCTGCGGACGCGTAGCGAGTCGAACGGCAGTGTGGGGATGTATGGGTTTTCGTATCAGGGAATGACGCAGCTGCTTGCGGCGGCCGAACAGCCGGAAGGACTTGTATGTATCGCGCCCGCGCAGACTGCGTGCGACCTCTATCACGGTTGGTTCTATCACCAGGGCGCCCTGCGGCTCGCCTCAAGCCTTGGTTGGGGTTTGCAGATGATGAAAGCGGATGCCCGGCGGCGCAAACTGCGTGCGGCCAGCGATGGCCTGGAAAAAGCATGGGTCGATCTGCGCAGCCAGCCGCTGGTCACGCCCTATGGCTTGCATCCCCAGTTGCAGCATGAAGGAATGCCGGGCTACGTGCAGGATTGGTTCACGCATCCTTTGCCGGGACCATACTGGTCGGCCCTGGACATAAGCGAATCGTTGAAGCAGATTAAGGTGCCCGCATTGCACCTCTCTGGCTGGTTCGATACTTACCTGTCGGGAAGCGTGGCCGGCTTTCTTGCCTTAACGGCGCAGACGGACAACCAATACCTGGTTGCCGGTCCGTGGGTCCACATTCCGTGGGGCGAACTGATCGGAGATCAGAACCTTGGCCCCGAGGCACTCCTCGATACTGATTCGCTACTGCTGCGTTGGTTCAATCACTGGCTCAAACACAGTGGCGAGTTCGACCTGGAACCGCGCATCCGTCACTTTGCGTTGGGAGTCAATCGCTGGTTCGAGACGGAGGGCTTTCCCCAGGAGATCCTGGCTCTCTATCTGCATAGCGGGGGCCGGGCTGACTCGCGCAAAGGCGATGGCGCACTATCCACTGCAGTTCCTGACTCCGAAAACCCGCGCGATGTATTTGTATATGATCCTGAAGTTCCGGTGGCTGCTCCCGGTATCGGCCCGGCCAATCAGGCCCAGCTCGAATTGGGCAACAATCTATTGGTCTATACCAGCGCTCCCTTGCAGGAACCGGTGCATGTGCTGGGATCGCCGCAACTCACGCTTTACTGTGTCACCTCCTCTGCGCATGCCGATTTCACCGGCAAGCTGGTTAGACTGCGCCCCGGCGGGCAAGCCGAGTTTGTTTGCATCGGCATCGCGCGTTCTTCCTATCTCTTCCGCGACCCCGGGTACCGCGCGGATTTCATACAATGCTGGGAGTTTTCGCTTGACCCAACCTCATGTGTTTTTGCCGCCGGCGACGCGATTCGCCTGGAGGTGGCCAGCAGCGCCTTTCCGTTGTACGACCGGAACCCATCGACCGAGGTGCAGCCCTGGCTTGCGGATTCCTGGAACTGGCAGCGCTCGACCCAGATGGTCTTGCATGATGCCGAGCATCCCTCGCGTCTGGAACTTCCCGTATGCTGACGCTTTCGAACGTAAGCAAAATTTATGGCGGCAGCCCACCGGTGCTCGAGCAAATCAATCTGGTCATCGACAAGGGCGAGTTTGTCAGCCTGATCGGTCCCTCCGGCTGTGGCAAATCCACGCTGCTCAAACTCATCTCCGGTCTCACCAGTCCTGGTTCCGGCAGCATTCTGGTCGATGGCCAGACCCCGGTGCAGGCGCGCAAGACCATCTCCTACATCTTTCAGGATGCGACTCTTTTGCCCTGGCGCACGGTTAGCAGGAATGTTGGGCTGGGCCTGGAGTTGGAGCACGTAAGCCGTGAAAGCAGGAAACAAAAAGTAGAGTCGCTGATCGAGTTGGTGGGCCTTTCCCACGTGGCGCGGGCGTATCCCCGTCAGCTCTCGGGTGGGATGAAGATGCGTGTCTCGGTGGCGCGGGCGCTGGCCACGACACCGCGCTTGTTGCTGATGGATGAGCCCTTCGGCGCGCTGGACGAGATGACCCGCGATCGGCTCAACGAGGAATTGCTCCGGCTGCGTGCGGAACAGAATTGGACTGCCGTCTTCGTCACCCATTCTGTTGCCGAAGCGGTCTTCCTTTCCACGCGCATTATTGTTCTGGCCCCATCGCCGGGCCGTATCGCTCACGAAATCAAGATCCCTTTGCCTTTTCCGCGAACCAGCGTCACCCGCGAAGGTTCGCAGTTCGAGTCGTTCGTGACCGAGGTTTCGAGAGCTCTTCGCGGAGTCCATAGCGCATGAAGAAGTACTCCATTACCCTGCTGAATGCGCTCGCTGTCTTTGCCGGGCTGCTGCTGTTATGGCAGGGGCTTGACCTGCTCCTGCACCTGCCTCCTTACATGCTGCCCACACCGCTGGCAGTGGGCAGAGCGGTGGTCTCGCGTTTCCCGTCGCTGGTGACATCGCTGGCCATTACCTCGGAAGAGGCAGCAGGCGGCCTCGCGGCGAGTATCGTGGTGGGGTTGCTCATTGCGTTGGTCTTTGCGCAATTCCGTTGGATACGGCGCATGTTCTATCCCTACACCATCCTGTTGCAGACTGTGCCGATCCTTGCAGTGGCTCCGCTGATCCTTATGTGGGTGGGCCCAGGAACATTGTCCGTTACACTTGTCGCCTTCATCATCTGCCTGGCGCCGATTATTGCCAATGCCACCCAGGGACTGATCAGCGTGGAACCGAACTTGGTCCATCTATTCCTCATGCACAATGCTTCGCGGCTGCAGATCCTTACTCGGCTTCGTTTGCCGCATGCCGTACCTTCGTTGTTCGTCGGTATCCGCATTGCGGCGGGCATTTCCGTGATCGGTGCGATTACCGGCGAACTTTTTGCCGGTTCCAGCAGGGTGGGCGAAGGAGGACTGGGCTACTCCATTTTGTACGCCAGCTCGCAACTGCAAACGGACTATCTTTTTGCCCTGGTTCTCGCGGCTACTGTGCTGGGTTTTGCCTTCTTCTTCGCAGTCATGTTCTTGGAGTGGTATTTCCTGCACAACTGGCATGAATCGGCGCGCACAATGACGGAAGAATAGGAGACTTGAGCCATGCTTCGTTTGGAAACTGAAACCGGGTGGTGGTTGGTGACCCATGTCGACCATGCGCATCTGGCCGGAGCCTTCGCCGAAAAATGGGGGAACGATCTTTTCCCGCTGCCTGAGCCGCGCGAGCGTGTGCTGCGCGGAATCAACGCCCATGACGACGGCTGGGCTGCACGGGATCAGCAGCCCCAGATTACCCGGCACGGGAAACCAAGTGCTTTTTCCGTGGAGCTGGTGGGGAAATATTCAGCATTTGAAGAGATAGACCTCGCCGATTACCTGGCGGTACGCGAGCGCGCCGTCCGCATGGTGGCCGAAGAGGATGCGTACTCCGCTCTGCTGGTATCCATGCACACCTACAACCTGCTCACTGCTCGAGCAGATCGCAGCACGATTCAACCGCAGCAGCTACCGCTGCTCGATGCGTTCCTCACTCGCCAGTTGGAGTTCCAGCAACAATTGCAGGATCGGCTCGCTACGGAAGGAACGTCCACCGCAGTGGTGGAAGGTCATTTTCGATTACTGCAGGCCATGGACAACCTGTCGTTGTTGAGTTGTGTCGACTTTCAAAAACCTGCAAGTTTGCTGCACCGGCTATCTCTGCGCGACGGTGGTGAAAGCGAGGTTGCGGTTGAGCCTTTAGGGGAGCGCCGCTTTCGGCTCGCTCCCTATCCCTTTGTCGCTTCACCCCTGGTGTTTCACCTGCCCGCGTGTCATGTAGAGGGCAAGCTATTCACCAGTGCGGAAGAACTCCAGTCGAGGTTTACCCAGGCCGCTCCGGCATTGTTGCCGGTTACGATCACGCGCTAACTGAGGGGGGAAATTGCGAAACAAGAGCTTCTTTTTGGTAGCCACCCTGCTGGTTTCCGCGCTCGGGATGGCGCAGCAAACTTCCATCAAGCAACTGGTGGAGCGTCAGGCCCGCGCATGGGAGAAGCAGGATTTCAGCCTTGCTGCGTCCGACTGGCTCCCCACCGCGGTATTGATCTCACCGGAAGGAAACACGCCTGCCAGCGAAATGCCGGCTTCGATGAAGGACTACTTCAAAGACTTTAGCAACCTCCACGTCAGCATCAGGAATGTCTTTGCATCCCCTGATGGCAGAAAGGTGGCGATCGAGTGGGAGTGGGCCGTCACCCGGAAAAAAGACGGAAAACGCGGCACCTCGCATGATGCCATCATCGTCGATCTGGTCGGAGGAAAGATCGCTTCCTGGCGCGAATACTACGACCCCGCCAGTTCAGTCGAAGGCAAGCCGTAGACAACGCGCTTTGGCTCTATCCCGCCACCAACAGCCGGGTGCCCCACACCCCCGATTTCCTGTGTAGTGTCGTGGGTTCCCTGAACTTCCTGCGCCTTTCCTTAAAGAAAGGCGCACACGCGGTCCTGTCCAGAGCTGTATACAGGAAATTCGGGGCATCTCGCTCGTTTTTTGCGAGATGTGGGATACCACAGGCCAATCCCTCAAGCCCGTTGCGGTCCCCACAGATGCGCGCGGGTGCCCAAGTTTCGCCACAGCGTACCTAGGCTACGCACCCAAAATCTGGCGGAGAGACCCTGAACAAAAGAGCCGGATGGCTAACTACGCCATCCGGCTCTTACTTAACGTCGTACCAATCTAGAACGTCAACTGCAGCGACATCTGTATCTGCCGTGGACTGCCGATCGCATGGGTTACAAAGCCCAGGCCGGCCGGACAGTTGTAGAAGCTGGAGTTGGTCTGGTTTCCTGTCGAGTTACATCCGGTGGGTAAGACCGTAGTACCCTCGACCGGGAAATTATTGTAGTACTGGTTCTGAAACACCTCGTTGCCCGGCACGTCGAAGCTGGTGGTATTAGTCAGGTTGTACACGTCAAACGTGTACTTGAGGGTGTACCGTTCCGTGATGTTGGTCATCTTAACCAGCGAAGCGTCTGCCCTTTTTTGCGAGCCTTGACGGAAGATGTTGCGCTGACCGGTGGTGAAGTTCGTCTCGAAGGTGTCTCCTGCTGGGATGGCGGAAGCCAGAGGGCTTGACGAAGTGATAAGAGGAACAGTGAAGCAAGTGGGGTCGAGGGCCGGGGCATTGTTGACCGTGAAGGCTCCGGAGTGCCCGGTCTCAGCCTTTTTCGGCGAACACGCAGCGTAGTTGAGAGGCACGATGGGATTGGTGATGCCGTCGAAGACGCTGTAGTAAAGGCTGCCTACGGCGCCGCTAAAATCGACCACGCTGAAGGGCTGCCCGCTCTGCAGTACGGTCAGGCCGACCAACGACCATCCGTCGGTGAAACGCCCGGCCAGCGTGGATTTGCCGTAAAAGTCGCGCAGACGGTAGACATAGTTGAAGTTGAGGACATGCGTGCGGTCGAAGTCGGAGGAGGCATAACCATCGCGCAGATTGAGCGGGTTGTTGCCGTTGTAGAAGAGACCCAGTGCGCTCTGCTCATCCAGTGCATGGGAATAAGTATAGGAAGCGCCCACCTGCAACCCATGGCTCATGCGCTTCTCCACGTGGACCTGCAAGGCATTATAGGCAGCATCGCCAGCCGCTTTATAGCTAATGGACTCCGCGGCGTACCCAATGTAGGGAACGCGCAGATCGATATTGCCGCCCTCGTAATTAGCCTGCGCGCTCGTGCCGTCACCCAGGGTAATGGGGGCGCCATAGGGGGTTACGGTCGTCGTGTAGCCGTAGGAGTAGTTTTGCGAGTGGAGTGGCGCTGTGGGCGAAGCGATGTTGGGTTGATTGAACGGCACAGGGACTATTTGATGGCGGCCTAGATTGCCAACGTAGCCGAAATCAAAGGCCAGATCGTTGCGCGGTTGCCACTGGATGTCGAGTGTGTAGTTAATGGAGTAGGGCAGTTTGTTTGTCCGATCGTAAACACCGAGGGAGACCGGCGCGACTCCATTCATGATCGAAGTTGCGTTGGGAAGATACCCCGCGAAATCCGATGCCTTAGGGTTGGTGGGTGCAGGGTTCTTGACATTGGTGTAAGGAAATTCCAGCGAGCCTGTCGTGCCTCCGCCGCAGACGGGGATGTAACCCTCGTATTCGCTCGTGACGGGGCAGGTCTGGGCGGTGACGAAGGGAACCTGCTGGGCCACGCCGAACGGACCCCCTGTGACCAGGCCGATGGCATAGCCAGGCGAGAAGTAACTGAAGAGCTCTCCGCGATCGTAGTACAAGCCCATGCCAGTCCGGACAACCACTTTGTTGTTAAATCTTGACGGCTCCCATGCCGCGCCGATACGCGGAGCAAAGCCCCACTGGCGGCCCGTAAGGGTGGTGTTGCTGACGCCTTGGGTTCCATTCTTATTATTGCCGGCGATGACGAAGCCACTCTGGCTGGGTCCAAGGAATCCGGCAGTCTCGCCGGTCGGCAGCGGGCCGGTCGTCGTGTTGTAGGAGTAAAGGGAAGGATCGAAGTTGAAGATGTTTCCGTTCTTCTCCGTGAATCCGCCGTCCCAGTCGTAGCGCAGGCCGGCGGTAAGCGTGAGATTCGGCTTTATCTGGAACTTATCTTGCACGAAGAGCCCAAGCTGATTGGCCCGATAGTAGCGGTTGGCGTTACCCTGCAGGAAAGTGGTGACGTTGTAGTCGTCGTTGGGGGTGACGACTCCCTGGAAGAACTGGCCAAGGTCCGGGCTGGTAACACCGCTGCCGATGCCTGTGCGGCGATCCCTGATGTTGAGCTGGGTGAAGCTATAGCTGCCGCCGAAGCCAATGCTGTGTTTTCCGTGTACCCAGATGGCGTTCCCGGAAGGCTGCAGGCGGTTCTGGAAGACGCCCGTGAACGACCCTTGTGCGCCGGCGCCAGGACCGATATTCAAGCTGTCGCTGTATCCCGGCACTTTCAAGTTGCCAAGCACATGAACGATGGTAACGCCGGGGAAGTAATTCGAACCGAAGGTGTCCATGGAAGCATCCGGGTAGCTTCCCCCCGGGATGTCCTGTGGTCCAAAGGCCTGCTGATTGGTGTTGTAAAGCTTCTCCCGCAAGAAGCCCAATGTCTGTTGCGTGCTCAGGTTGGACCCGATCAGGTAAGTGTTGTTGATGGAAAAGACCTGTGAGCCGGCGTCGAGGTGTTGGGTGAACCCGGGAACGTTGGAGTAGGCGTAAGGTGCGACCGTGGGGTCGTGCTGGTAGTAATACTTAAGCGCCAGGGTGTCTTTACTGGTGGCGTTGTAGTCGAGGTTGGCGACCGCCTGGTCGCCGATGAAGGTGGCCGTTCCGGGAACAAAAGCGTTCCACAGAGAAGATGGGTTCAGCTGAGCGGAGAGCTGCGGGTTGGCATCGGGGATGAGATATTTCCCCGGTTCGCCCTTAACCGCGGGCGCATTGAATAAGGCAAGGGCCACCGGATCGATGGCGCCAGACACCGCTCCCGTGCCAAAGGCGTTAGGACCATTGGTGATGGCGGCCAAAGTCTGAGGGCTGCGATCGTCCGTCAGCCCAACCGGCACGTCCAGGAAGGAGTCGCCGATCTCGGCATCGCTCACATGCAGGTGCTGGTAGGCCACGAAGCCGAAGAGCTTGTCTTTGATGATGGGGCCGCCGAATGTTCCGCCCAGGGTGTAGCGGTGTAGCTGCGGATTCTTGTCGCTTTGCGGCACGGCCTCGTCCTGGTTGAAGAAGAAGGGGTCGGCATTGAGCCAGTTGGTGCCGCGGTGCAGATAAAGCTTTCCGTGGTAATCGTTGGTGCCGGAAGAGGTGCTGAGGTCGATGTGGGCGCCGCTGGTTGCGCCTTGTTGTGCGTCATACATCGAAGCGTTGACGCGGACTTCCTGGATAGTTTCAGGGGCCGGACTCGGCAGTGCATTGCCGATGGAGAGGTAGACAGAAGCGCTGGACTGAATCACGCCGCCCGCACCGGAATTACCCACGCCGGTGCTCGGAGACACGCGAGCGGAGGCTACCTGGCTGGTGCTCTTGCCGTTGAATAGGTTGCTGCCGTCGACGCCGTTGAGCAGGAAGCTGTTGCTGGTATCACGCTCGCCGTTAGCCCAGATCGGTGCGTTGCCCAGGCCGGAGTTCGCTCCGCTGCCGCCAGGCAGTTCGGCGTTGACGCCGGGCGAGAGGATGGCAACACCGGTAAAGCTGCCGGTGGGTAGCGGGATCGCTTCGATCTGCGTTCTGTCCAGAACGTACCCGTTCGTGGTGTCGACCGCGTTGAGCAGGGGATTGACGTCTACCTCAACCGAGTCAGCCACCGTGCCCACTTTGAGCTGGGCCTGGAACGAGACCGTGCGATTGGCTTGTACCAGGATGCCGGGATAGCGCTCGGACGAAAAGCCGTCTTTGGTAAACGTGATGGTGTATTTGCCCAGCGGCAGATCGTTGAGGTTGTAAACTCCCTGTGCGTTGCTGCGAGTACCACGCTCCAGCTTTGTATCCTCCGATGTGGCCTTGATCTCAGCATCGGGAACGGCGCTGCCGGACGGGTCGACCACCGTTCCTGTGATGCCGCCCAGAGTTTGTTGTGCCTGCATTGCCTGGGGCTCCGACAGGACGACCAAAAAGAGGACGACAAATGCGGAGAAAAGCTTTCTGGAGTTCAGATACATCTCGGATATGCCTCGCGTGAAGAGAGAAGCTGGGACCAGACTCTAGATTTTTTCTTTAAGCGACGACGCGGTCGGTGCAACCAGAAAGGTCACGACAGGGTGACAGCCCAAACAACTCAACCGGGGAAAGAGGATCTGCGTGGTTAGAGGATAGCCCAAAGTCGATAGCGGAGCCAAGCAAAAATGCGCTTAGACGTAACCATAACTTCTGTACCGTACATGGTGCACTCAGGCAAGCATGGAAACATGTGCGAAAACAATACGCCATCCCTCAGCAAGACGGGCCCAAGTCTGGCTCTGCCGGCCACGCGTGACTTGGCCCGCGACATCGCGCTCGAAGGCTACCGTGATGCTGGCAAAGTCCTTGCCGAACGTGACGATCTCGAGCCGTTTGATGGTGCGCGCCAGGTTGGCCGGAGAACGGCCTTTGCGAAACGCCTCGATCTCCTCGATCCCGTACAGGCTTTCGCTAGGGCCGAAACGCGCCACATACGGTGAAGCCCAGAACATGCCGATGAGGGTCTCTACGTCGTTCGAAACGAGGGCTTGTTCGTAACGCGGATAGAGTTCGCGCAGTTCGGCTACGGTGGCGGGGTCATTGATCAGCATGGCGCTCAAAATATCTTCCGCGTAGGCAGCACGCATTTTGGCATGGCGGCGCAGACGGTGATCATCGGTTCGTTCACCACCTGGCTTATGCGCAGCTTCATCGCGACGCTGCATAGCAAGTAAGCGTGGACGGGTGCAAACGACCACTTGGCGATCAGCAGTTCCAGCATGCGCTCGGTCGCTGCACGAGCGGCCTGCATTGCGTCGGCAGCAGACTCGACCACGATCCACGAGTCCTGGGGTGCATCCGGGTTGCGTGATTCAGCCGACTCAAGAAAAGGCCCGGACAGCGGTTGGTGCCGGTGCACCTGAAAACGCAGAGTCACTTCTGCCGGGCACTCGATGCCGTTAATGCAGACCTCGCCATCGCCCTGCGCGGCGTGCGCGTCTCCGGCAGAAAACAGCGCTCCGGGGTTCAGCACCGGCAGGTAAAGCGTGGCGCCGGCACATAGCTCGCGCACGTCCATGTTTCCGCCGAAGGGCCCCGGGGGGCGCGTTCGGAACTCGCCATCTTCTGCCGGAGCAACGCCCATCACGCCGCAAAACGGACGCAGCGGCACCACGGCCGTGCCCAGCGAACGGCTCACCTCGGGATCCAGTGCCCAGTGGAACAGATACGGGTCGCGAAATTGATCCTTGAGGAAACCCAGCCCGGGGATCACGCTTGTCCAGCCCCAACCCAGGTGTTCCACTTGCAGGATTTCGATCTCCAGCACATCACCGGGGTGGGCGCCGTCGATGCGGATAGGGCCGGTCAGAGCATGAATCCGGTTCCGGTCGATGGCCAGATAATCTTCCAGGCTGGAGCTGGGTGTGACCTGGCCGCCGCTGGCGTCGAGGCAGCTCATGTGCACGGTGTCTCCGGAAGAGATCGTTAGCCGTGGTTCGAGTGCGCGGTTCCAGCGCGAATGCGTGGGTTCAGCAGTCAACCGGTATTCGGCCATGTCCCTCCACTTCGCTACGCTTCGGTCCCTCCACTTCGGTCGGGACGGTGACAATTCATATCGCTACGATCATCTGCAGCTCAACCAGGGCATTGCGCGGCAAGGCGCTCACCCCAACGGCGGCGCGCACGTGGCGGCCCAACTCGCCGAACACTTCCAGCAACAAATCGGAAGCCCCGTTGATGACTGTGGGAGAATCGGGAAATCCCGCAACCGCGTTGACGTAGCCATTCACGCTGACAATCTGTTGTATCTTATCGAGCGATCCCAGCGTGTGCTTGAGCACGGAGAGTTGGGTCAGGGCGCAAGCGCGAGCAGCGGCATAGCCCTCGGCCACGCTGCGATCGGCGCCCGCCGTACCGGTGATCACACCGCTGCCGTCGCTAGAGATCGCGCCCGCGAGGTAGAGCAGATTTCCTACGGCTTTGGCGGATTGATAATTGCCACCGGGCGCGGGTGGTTGGGGTAGAACAATCCCGAGTTCCAGCAGCCGGTTCTCAGCACTCATGTGTTCGTAATCTATATCACTTGTTAGTATGTGCCAATGAAACCAGTCCTAGCCGTTCTCCTTGCCGCTGGCACGTTGATGTTTGCTGTGCCAACGCACAATCGGCAGGCTCCGACCGACCTCGAGGTGGGGACAGGGCAATTCATCTCCTACCAGGATTTGCTTCGTTTCCCCCAGGTCAGCTTCACTACTTCCGGCGACTCTAATTTTCCTGCGCCTGTGCGGGTCAGTGGCATCCCGCTGGATGAGTTGCGGCGCTCCTTGGATCCCAAAGCGGACATGGTGGTGGCGATATGTGCAGACGGCTATCGCTCCAACTACCCATCAGCTTATCTTGCGGCGCACCACCCTTTGTTGGTGCTGAAGGTCGATGGCAAAGCCCAGGATGGCTGGCCGAAAACGCACGACGGGGGTGAGCTGGGTCCTTACGTGGTCTCGAACCCGGACTTCGTTCCCTCGTTCAAAGTGCTTGCGCACAGCGACGAGGCGCAGATTCCTTTCAGGGTGGTACGCCTCGCGTTCCGCGACGAGCGCGAGGTCTTCGGCGCGATCGCGCCGCACGGCGACTTCGCTCCCGGTTCCTCGGTCATGGACGGGTATACGATCGCCAGGCAGAACTGTTTTCGTTGTCACAACATGGGCGCTGAGGGCGGCCAGATGGCGTCCATCCCGTGGCCTGTGCTGGGCGCTATGGCGAAAACGAGTCCCGAATTCTTCGCTCGGTACGTTCGCAATCCGCAGGCGCTTAATCCGCAAAGCAAAATGGCCGGCAGCCCTGAATATGACGACCAGACGATTGCTGCTCTTCAGGCCTATTTTTCTACCTTTGCTGCAGGAGGAAAATGATGACGATTCGTCTCTCGAAGGCGTTGTTGCTGTTTGCGCTTGGTTTCTATTACGCCCTGGTGGTGTTTAACAACACCAACGACTACAACTCCAACCTGACGTTTGTGCGCCACGTTCTGCTGATGGACACGACCTATCCCGGGAATCATGGCATGTGGCGCGCCATCCACTCGCCGGTGATTCCTCTGCTGTTTTTTGTGTCTATTGTTTGCTGGGAAACGTTGACTGGCGTTCTGTTATGGGTGGCTGGATTTCGCCTTATTGCTAATTTGCGAACAAGCGCAGCTACGTTCAACGGCGCTAAAAAGCTGGGAGTGGTGGCGCTTACCCTTAGCATGCTCATGTGGCTGGTTGCGTTCTTGAGTGTGGGCAATGAGTGGTTTTTGATGTGGCAATCGAAGGATTGGAGCGGCGAGGTGGCCGCGCAGCATATGTTTGCGGTGGTAGGGATCCTCTTGCTTTACCTGGTAATGCCGGACATGGAAGGCCAAGCGTAGCCTGGGACTTTGCCCCGCTAACCTCCTGTTCACCCCTGAAGAGCTGCTTCACAGAAGCCACCTTTACCCACGCCAGAACTCTCTCCCGGTTCAGCTCTCAAGCATTGATAACTTCGCCAAAGTGGAAGCTAAAACCCTGACGCCGTTCTCGATCTCTTGCGGAGCGGAATATTCGTCGGGACGATGACTCACTCCGCCACGGCACGGGATAAACACCATCCCTACCGGGGCAATCCGAGCCATGAACAACGAGTCGTGATAGGCGCGGCTGACCATCGTCTTGTAGGCCAGACCATTTTCCTTCGCAGCTTGCACCGCGGCCTCAATGATGCGTGGGGAACAAGCAGCGGGCGCATCGGCGTTGATGGGCGTAACCCGCACCTGGACATTTCGCTTAGCGGCCACGCGAGTACAGGCCTTCTCTATTTCCCGCAGCACCCCATTTCTGCGCAGCTCGTCGGTGTCCCGGATATCCACTTCCATGTCCACCCGGCTGGGAATACTGTTCACGGCTCCGGGAAAGATGTGACACTTGCCCACGGTACCGCAGGTGTCAATCGCGCCGGTGGCCAGGGCGCTTTGCTCAACCGCGAGCACAATCTCCGCGGCGGCGCAAAAGGCATCCTTGCGGTCGGGCATCAGTACCCCGCCGGCATGGCCTCCTTCACCTTCTACCGTGATGCGCAAGGCAGCCGGCGCGGCGATGCTGGTCACGATGCCCGCGGCCAAGCCCTCTTTCTCCAGCAGCGGTCCCTGCTCGATATGCAATTCGACAAATGCAGCATAATAGCCGTCTGGCAAACGCACCTGATCGAGAGAACCATCGAAGCCGGCGGCCGCGCGCAGTTGGGCCAGCGTTTGGCCCTCCGAATCCTTCAGTTGCGCGTCTGCGGATGGATCGAGATTGCCGCTCAGCATCCGGCTTCCCAGGCATCCCAGGCCGAAACGCGTGGGCTCCTCTGCGGTAAAGAGCAACAGCTCGATCGATCGCTGGGGCGCAAAGCCGCTTTGCCGCAATGCGCGAATTGCCTCCAGGCCGCCGAGCACGCCGACTGTGCCATCGAATTTGCCGGAATGGGGAATCGCGTCGATGTGAGACCCGGTACCGATTGCTGCCAACTCAGGCCGGGCGCCCGTCCAGCGGGCGAACATGTTCCCGACCGGGTCTTCACGCACCGCCAGCCCCGCCTCGCGGCATTGAGACTTGAGCCAGCCCCGTGCCTTCTGGTCTGCTTCGGCGAACACCAACCGGGATATACCAGGTGGGGTGCCGTCGGTAATGGACGCCAGCGTTTCAAGGTTAGATAGCAGCCGCTCGCGATCAATGCGCATGGGGATGTCGATTCCAGTCTTTGTAGATCAGATATTTTGCCGGGGATTTGCCCAGGGCGCCAAACCACTGCGGGCAGTAGGGCGCCATCCAGATAAAGTCTCCCGTTTGCACCGGATACCAGCTATTCCCGAGCCGATAGATGCCACCACCTTCAAGCATCAATAGGCCGTGCTCCATCACGTGGATTTCGACCAGGGAAAGTGCAGCGCCAGGCTGATACGTCATGGTGTTCACGGCGTAGTCCAGGCCGGGTACGGTGGGGAGTAACTGTTTTACTTGTAAATCGGCGTCTCCGGCCAAAGGCTGTGAGACGACTTTGGCTTCGTTTCCAAAATAACCAGGCGCCGGGGCTTCATCCAGCAGCGATATGGCGGGCTTCTCAATCACCGCCACGCGGCTTTTTCCCGGGGACTTCACGCTATGTTGCTGGTTGGCCGGCACGTGGCCATATTCCCCCGGACCAAGCTGGCGCGTTTGACCGTCGAGGGTCACCGATATGCCGCCTTCGAGCACGTAAAGAAAACGCTGGCCGTAGGCCGGGCCCAGTGAGCCCCCAGGCTCGAACTCCGCTGTGTACTGGGTAAAGGCGGCTCCGATGGCCGGCGCGGTATGGACAATAACGGTTACAGAATCAAACCCGGGCAGCGGCATGCCTACGAAAGTATCCGGAGTCTGCAGCAGATGGGTGAGTTGGCGATCGCTTCGGGTTTGTCCCAGGTTATGCATGGGGAATGCTCTGTTCCTTCGAGATGTGACGTAAAAGGGCAAGACCGGCGGCTAAGGCATTCTCTACATCCTGGGGACGAACCGATTCCTCAGGATGATGGCTTATGCCTCCGGGACTGCGCAGAAAAATCATAGTTGCCGGAACCCGCTCGGCCATAATCATGGCGTCGTGGCCGGCTCCGCTCACCATAGAGAGCGGTGTTATCCCCAAGCCGCGAATGGCATCGGAAGCCATCGTACACATGGCTGGATCCATGGCCACTGCAGGCTGATCCATCAGCATGCTAGCGGTAACCGTGAGCCCGCGCCGGCTGGCAATCGCCTCTGCCTTGGCGAGCAGGCTCTGTACGGCCCTCTGACGAACGGCGTCGTCTGCGTGGCGCACATCCAGGCTGGCGCGCAGCTGCCCGGCAACTATATTTCCCGCGCCCGGGTGGGTGCGAAGATCGCCGACCGTTGCCACCAGGCCACCAGTGTCCAGCGCCAGCCGCTCCACCTCGCACACCCACTCCGCCGCGCCGGCGACCGCATCCTTGCGCAGCCGCATCGGGGTGGTGCCGGCGTGACTGGCCCGGCCGGTAAAAGTAATTTCCGCCCGGTTCTGGCCGGCAATCGCCTGCACGACGCCGAGCGAGAGGTCCTCGCTTTCCAGCACGATGCCCTGTTCGATGTGGAACTCCAGGAAGCCGGCCACGTCCTCACTCAACCGGCAGGATGGTATCTTCCGCGGGTCCAATCCGAACGATGTCAAAGCGCCCGCGAGCGAGATGCCGTTGTCATCCTGGAGTGTCAGCAGTTCAGGCTCCAGGCGTTCAACCAGCGCCCGGCTGCCGATAAAAGGAAGGCGATAGCGGACACCCTCTTCTTCAGAAAAACCGATGAGCTCGATCGAAAACGGCAACTGCTCACCATTCAGCGCCTCAACCAACGCCAGCCCTACCATCACGCCCAGCATGCCATCGAAAGCGCCACTATTGGGGACGGTGTCAAGGTGTGAGCCGATCATCAGGGACGTGCCGGTGGTTCCGGCATATCGTCCGCGGAGATTACCCGCTGCATCGGTCTCGACTGTCATGCCGGCTGCATTCATCCATCCTTGCACTGCGTGCATGCAGTCGCGCATGGCGGGGGAAAGGAAGGTACGCTTGATCTGGCCCGGCTCTTCGGTAAATTTGGCGAGATAGCGGCAGCGGGCAATCACTTTGTCCGCCTGCTCTCGCAGGTTATTCGGCATCCTTATACTCTAATCTTGTCTGCGGATACGGGCCAAGATGTTGCCGTAGGGCTCGTCTGTAGGCACAAAAATCTCGTTGGGATTTGTCTGCCCAAAGCGAGAAAGATCGACCAGCAGGCAGTGTTTATTGGGCATGGCAAGCTCGATGTCCATGATCTCCGGTGCGGCGTCGAGCGCTGCCTGGCCCATGGCATAGAGAGTGTGTTGCACTGACTTGCTGTCGTGTTCGGCAAATGCTGCGATGAGTGCTGCACGCAGTTTGCCGCGCAATTGCTCGAAGGGAAGCGCCGCGGACTTGTATCTCCATTGCGCGCTCATGGAAGTCCCGAACAGGCGGTCAGCCGTTTCAGCCAGGGTCGTGAGCGAATCGCGCAGATATCCTTCGAACCCCGAATTGGCTGTCTTCAGTATGACCAGATTTTCCAGTCCTGAAGTAACCGAAGGCCCTCCCCCCTGAACACACGTAACTGCCGTAGTCCGCGCTTCGCTGCTGCCGCGAATGAATGTAGAGGCATGCGGCTTACCTTCCACCAAGGCATTCTCCCAAGCAGTGCTTGCAATATTGATTTGGACGCGCTCGACCTGCGGATTGCGCTTGAGAAAAAAGTCAGCCAGCTCCAGGGCAAAATCCTCGATGCACTCCGCTTTGCTCTCGCGAGCGCGGGAATACACCGTGTTTTTCATCGTGTCGGTGGGCAAAATCGCGCTGTTATCCCCCACGGTGAAGCAGGTTTCAAAGTTGCCGGAGAGCAGCACCTCGACCTTCCACTCCTTCACCGTGTGCAAAGCACCGTCGCGCTTCACCTTCATGACGCGTACGCTCGATTTTCCGTACGAATTCTCTGCCAGGGCAATCACCGGCTAGCTCCCCCTGTAGGTCGTGTAGCCATTGGGGCTCAGAAGTAACGGTACGTGCAAATGGGTATCGCCGGGGCGCACGGTCACCGTGATGTCAACTGTCAGATACAGCCCCTTGACTGATTGCGCCTGGTGATAGGTCCCGGTTTCGAAGCTCAAGCGGTATTGTCCTGGGATGAAAGCGTAATCCGAGGGCAGAAGATTGGCACAGCGGCCATCGTCATCGGTCGCAAGCGCGGAGATCTCCCGCCAGTTCCCCGATGGCTCTGCATAGTCGAGGTGGACCATCATGCCGGCTGCCGGCCGGCCAAGCGCAGTGTCCAATACATGCGTGGAGATTCGGCTCATGCGGCGCCCAGCCACTTGCGCAAACGGAGCTGCATGATCTGCTGCTGTTGCGCGGCGGATTCCAGCAGCTCCTGGGCCGGGTCATTGTGCAGGCGATGCTCAAGGGTCCGCAAAAGTTCCGCCGGCGATCTGCCGCTGGCGCACACAATGAAGATCCTTCCAAAGCGCTCTTCGTACTCGCGGTGAGCCTCTCGCATGCGCAATAGGATAGCAGCGTCGGCGTCCTTCATCTGGCTCTGCTCCGACTTTGACCACGCGGCCGACGTTGCTGTGGTCTTGTTCTGCGCATGTTGCTCACCGATGCGAGGATGGCTGCGGAATGCCTCCAGCCAGTCCGCCGGGGGCAGACGCTGCCAGCATTCATTTGCGGCGGCGAACAGGCTTTTCTCGTCTACGAAGGGACGCATCGCCGTCAACTTCCGAGCCCAGGCCGGTGAGCCGCAGCAGGAGAGAACCTCGGCTGCTGCCTCCTCCGGGGGAAGAGCGTGCCACCGTGCCAGTATGGAATTCACGCGAACAGGCCCTCGAGGAATTCCTGCAGCAGATTGCCCGCCACGTGCAACCGGTAAGCAGCATTGGAGCGAATGTCGTCGATAGGAGCAACTTCTGTTTCCAGAGTTTGCCGGGCTTCGCTGATCAGTGCGGCGTTCCACGGGCTGCCCAGAAGAATTTCCTCTGTCCTCCGCAGCCTCACCGGCGTGACTGCCATGCTGCCAATGGCCAGCCGCAGGTCCTCAATCCTGTTGCCGGAGATTTTTCCCAGCCCAGCAAGGCAGAGCTTCGCGATGGCTTGTGCGTTGCGAGTGCCGACCTTGCGGGTATAGGAGTGATAGGCAGCAAATCGCGGTTGGAGCGCAATCGCGCGGATGATTTCGTCGGCCGCCAGGTTGTTCTGCTTATACCCGGTGTGAAAGTCCACGTATGGCATCCGGCGTGTTCCCCGAGAGGAGGCCAGCAGCAGCTCCGCTTCGTAGACCATCAACGCGGGCAGGGAATCGGCGGCAGGTGAACCATTCACAATGTTGCCGCCAAGGGTCCCGCGATTCTGGTTGGCGATGCTGCCGGTCCAGGACGCCGCGCGGGCGAGCAGAGGAAACTGTTGCGCCACCACAGAGTCATTTCTCAGGTCGGTGTACGTGCATCCGGCGCCGATGAGCACCTCATGCTCCGTACTCTCGATGCTTCTCAATTCGGGCAATCCCCACAAGCTGACCAGTTTCCGTGCTCCGAGCTTGCCCGCACCATACTGCACCATGAGCTCCGTGCCACCGGCAATCGGCATCCACGATCCTGGCTCACTGGCAAGCAATTCGAGCACCGCGGGTAAGCTACCCGGCGCCACTAACTCGTACTCGGAGGGACGAGCTCTCATTTCTGGCTACCCGCTGCTTCCAATACTGCGTTGAATATGCGCGTATATCCGGTACAACGGCAAAGGTTGCCACCCAGGCCTTCGCGCACCTGCTCCATCGTAGGCGCCGGGGTGTGGCCCAGCAGATGAACCGTTGCCATCACCATACCCGGAGTGCAGATGCCGCACTGTGCGCCGCCGCACTTAAGAAAGGCCTGTTGCACCGGATGAAGTCCACTGTCGCCCGCTAGCCCTTCAATCGTGGCGATCGTAGCCCCCTCTGCCTGCAGCACCGGAACCAGGCAGCTGTTCACCAGTTCGCCATTCATCAGCACCGAGCAGGAACCGCACTCTCCCTCGCCGCACCCCTCCTTGGTCCCTGTAAGCCCAAGCTCGCAGCGTAAGACATCAAGCAGCCTTTCCATCGGATACACCGACACCGTGTGCACGGCGCCGTTCACGGTAAAGGAAACCTCGCGCTTACTCATTGGCTTCCCTCTGCCGCCAGTGCGGTCTCGAGCGATTCCGCTGGGCGCTCAGGCTCCGCCGTCATGGCGCGGAAGATATCTTCCGGGAGAAGCGGAATGGAGGTGAAGTTGATCCCCGTCGCCTGCGCCACAGCGTTGATGATCGCGGGTGCGGGACCGTCCATGGGCAATTCGCCGATTCCCTTAGCTCCATAAGCGCCATATTGGTAGGGGACCTCTTCAAAGAAGACGCGGATCGGGGGCAGGTCTTCCGCGGTGGGCATGATGTAGTTGGTCATCTGGTTGTTGATCATCTGCCCGTCTTTCCAAACTACCTTCTCATAAAGCGCATAGCCAATTGCCTGTGCGACCCCACCCTCGATCTGCCCGGCAGCAAGGATTGGATGGATTACCTTGCCAATCTCCTGCAAGGCGACAAAGTCATCGATGGCAACACTGTAGGTTGACGTATCCACCGTAACTTCGGCCACGTACACGGCCCAGGCGTAGGCGCCATAGGCCTCTCCGCTATACAGCTCATCATTCCAGAAAATATTGGGAGCCGCCTCGTAGCGGCTGAACGATTGCAGTTCGCCAAATTGCTTGCGGTAGGCCTGGCACGCGGCCAGAAATTGCTCACGGCCCGCGGAGGGCTCGAGCAGCCCGCTATCGATGAGCGTTTGCCGCATCTTCAAAGCCGCCGTCTGCAAAATTCTTCCGATGATCATCGCCGTGCGTGAGGCAACGGTAGGCCCGCTGTTGGGGCTGGTGCTGGTATCAACCGGCGCAATACTGACGTCGTCGTACTCGAGTCCCAAAGTCTCGGCAGCAATCTGACAGAGGATGGTGTTGGTTCCCTGGCCAAATTCGGTACTTGAGACCAGCACGCGCACGCCACCTGCTGCCGCTGCTTCCACACCTACCAGCGCGTTCAGGTAGCGTTCGCCCGACCCGGTAAAACCCGCGCCATGCAGAAAGGCGGCCATGCCGATGCCCTTCTTGTATGGGCTGGTCAGGTTGTGCTCGGCAAACTGCTTCACCTTGGCGTGATAGTCAGTGAGTTCGAGTGCGCGCTCGAGCATCTGATCCAGAACGATCGGATCATGAATCACCTGGTTGGTGGCAGTCGTCATTCCCTGGTGCAACAGATTGCGCCTGCGAAACTCGTCGGGAGCCATGCCAATTGCTTTTGCCACCACATCCATATGGCGCTCCAGGGCAAACAAGCTTTGCGGCGCGCCGAAGCCGCGAAAAGCGCCGTGCGGTGGGGTGTTGGTGGCATACGACTTGGCATTGACCCGGATGTTCGGCCAAAAATACGGACCCCCGGCATGAATAGTCCCGCGGGAAAGAACCGTCGAAGACAATGTGGCGTAAGCGCCGCCGTCGGTGGCAAAGTCGATCTCGGCGGCCAGCAGCTTCCCGTCAGCGCTGACAGCCGTGCGGTGCCGGGTACGCGAAGGATGCCGTTTGGTGGTGGCCGCCATGTCTTCCATGCGGTCGTAAATCATCTTTACCGGGCGGCCCGACTTCATGGCCAGCAGCGAAGCGTGCCCGGCAAGCATGGAAGGATATTCTTCCTTGCCGCCAAACGCGCCGCCGGTCTCGGCCTGGATCACGCGAACACTTTCCGGCGGCAACCCGGTGAGGGCCACCAGCGCTTTGTGCACATAGAACGGACATTGCATCGAGCCCCAGATGGTCAAGCCCCCAGTAGCGCCGGCCTGTGCGATCACCCCGTTGGGTTCGATATATAACTGCTCCTGCGCTCCGGTACTGTATTCCCCTTCGACGATCCAGGCGGCATTCTTCCATGCGCTGTCCACATCGCCCTTTTCCATCCGGTAGCTCTTGAAGATGTTGTCTTTGCCCCAGATGATCAGCTCGCGGCGCTCGCTCTCCTCGATGCTGTGGATCGAGGGCGCGGGTTTGTAACAGATCTTGACCGCGGCCACCGCGGCTGGTAACGCGTGGCGATCGGGATGCGCCAGTAGCAGGATGGGCTCTTCGGGATGATTCACCATGCCGTCAGCCAGGCAGGGCTGGTCATCCACGATGAGCGAGACCACGTTGCGCCCGGGAATGTCCTTCGCGGTCACGATGGTGAACTCGTGCCACGGGATCCCCTCACCAAATTTGATGTCTTCGATTGCGCCGCGGGCAATGCTGCTGCGCACCGTGGCCCCGAAGATCATGCCCGGCAGGGACAGATCATCAATGTAACGGGCCTGCCCGGTTAACTTGGCAACACCTTCCTTGCGGGGAACGGAGACGCCCACCACGCGGGTCTGCAAAGGGACCTCCTTCTTAGCAATAACTCTTTATTCTAATTTGCTCCCGGCCAATGGGTGGATCCGGGAACGATCCCTGCTGATAGACTGCGGAGCCTCGGAGGAACGTCGAGCGCACCTTACCATACAGATTTTCCCCCAGGTAGGGAGATACCAGGTGCCGGTACTGCAGGTCTTCGGTGCTTAACGTGAACTGCGCATCGGGATCGAAGACGACCAGGTCTGCGTCGTATCCCGCGGCCAGGGAGCCTTTGCGTTCGTCGAGACCAGCGAGCTTTGCCGGTTGGGCAGACATCCAGCGCGCAAGGTTTTCAAGTGGCAGACCGCGCTCGCGCATTTCTGTCCAGATGACAGGAAGGGCCACGCTCAGACTGGCGATCCCTCCCCAAGCCTGGCGAAAATTTCCTGCTTTCATCGACGGCGGACAAGGGGAGTGATCGGTCGCGATCAGATCGATGACTCCATCGCGCAGGCCCTGCCACAGGCCTTCGCGGTTGGCTCGCGAGCGGATGGGCGGGGCGCATTTCAACAGCGTGCTACCGGCGGGAATCTCTTCAGCGAAAAAGTGCAGGTAGTGAGGGCAGGTCTCGACCGTGACCGGCAGGCCCTCGCCGCGGGCCTGGGCCAGTTCTTCGAGCGCCAGCGCGGTTGCTAAATGCACGATGTGGAGGTGAAACCAATATTTACGGCAGAGCCCAATGAGCATGCGGATTGCCGCTAACTCCGACTCATCGGGACGGGACCGCAGGTAAGTCGAGTACTGCAACCAGTCATCGCCATCGCCGCCCGGGGAGAGATACTCTGCTAACTCTGAGTGGACCAGCAGGGGCAACCCGGTGCGGGCTAACGTCGGGAGCGCTCTCTCCAGGTCCTGCTCGCTGATCATCGTTAGACCCGGGCAGCCGGGATCGACGAGGAAGCATTTGAATCCGGACACGCCTGCTTCCGCCAGGGGAACAATATGAGCCTGGTTGAGGCCGGTTAATCCGCCCCAGGGCGCCCAATCGACACGGCATTGGCCGGCGGCCGCATTTCGTTTAGCTTCGAGCGCTGCCACAGTTGTGGTCTCAGGAAGACAATTCAGCGGCATATCCACCAGCGTGGTGTAACCGCCGGCGGCTGCGGCGCGGGTCGCGGTGGCAAATCCTTCCCACTCCGTCCTGCCCGGTTCATTGACGTGCACATGCGAATCGACCAGCCCGGGCAGTAACACCAGGTCGCCGAATTCGTGCCGCAGCGCTTCCTGCGGAGCGTCTCCGGGGGCGCACAGCGACAGGATGCGTCCCTGCTCGACGACGAGCGCTGCCGGCCGAACCCCCTCGGGGGTTACCACGCGGCTGGAGGTAAATACCTGTGTCATACTTCGGATATTCGAGCACTCCTGGGGAGAGCGCAAGTGCAAAGTGAGACTGAATTCATGCAACTGGCCATCCAGCTGGCGACGGAAAACGTGCGCAGCGGAGCAGGGGGTCCTTTTGGAGCGGTGGTCGTCAGGAACGGAGAGATCGTTGCCACCGGGGTCAACCAGGTCACGTCGCACAACGATCCTACCGCGCACGCCGAGGTGAATGCTATTCGCGAGGCGTGCAAGGCGCTGGGTACGTTCCAACTACCGGGTTGCGTACTTTACACCAGTTGCGAACCTTGCCCCATGTGCCTGGGCGCGATCTATTGGTCCCGGCTGGACTCAGTCTATTTCGGCAACACCTGTCACGATGCCGCCGAAGTGGGCTTCGATGACCACTTCATCTATGAGGAGCTGGCAGTGCCGCGAAACCAGCGCAAGATGCCGATGGTGCGCCTGTTGCCGGAACTCGCCATGGAAAGTTTTCGCGCCTGGCAAGAGCACCAGTCGAAAATCGCCTATTAGTTTTCTGTTGGTGTTTTCTGTTGGTTTCGGGGCCGACTTCCGTCTATGCTCCGGTATGAGCACTCGATTGCTGGCGCTGTTCATCCTGATTTTCTCTGCCAGCGCTGGTATGGCCGCGCCGGCTCCTATTCCAGTGAAGATCGTGGTCGTTGCGCTCTACGAGCCCGGAGCGGATCAGGGTGATACGCCCGGCGAGTACCAATACTGGGTAGAACGCGAACACCTGAGCCACGTTTATCCCTTTCCTCAGGGCTATCACGATTTGCGCATGAACGATCAGGGCGTCTTGGGAGTGCTCGCCGGCGTAGGCACTGCAAGGGCGGCCGCATCCATCATGGCGCTCGGTCTTGATCAGCGTTTTGATCTCAGCAAGGCCTATTGGTTGGTGGCCGGCATTGCCGGAGCCGATCCCGAGGATGCCTCGCTCGGTTCTGCCGCGTGGGCAGAGTGGGTGGTGGATGGTGATCTGGCTCATGAGATCGATGCCCGTGAAATTCCTCCGCAATGGACAACGGGTTATGTACCGCTGGGCAAGACAGTGCCCTACGAACAACCCCATACGCAGGAATTCGACGCTGTGTTTCACCTCAACCCAGGGTTGAGGGAATGGGCCTACCAGCAAACGAAAGCAGTCAAGCTCGACGATTCTCCGGCGCTCGAGGAGGCGCGGGCACACTTCGCAGGAGCAAGCGCGCGGCGCCCGCCGTTTGTGCTCAAGGGCGACATCCTCGCGTCTTCTACCTATTGGCACGGCAAGTTGCTCGATCAATGGGCCAACCAGTGGGTCAGCTATGAAACCGGTGGGCAGGGGAATTTTGTCGCTTCGGCCATGGAGGACAGCGGTGTACTGCAATCGCTGACCTTTCTGCATCATGCTGGACGCATCGATCTGGATCGGGTCATGGTATTGCGGACCATCAGCAACTTCGATCAGCCGGCGATTGGACTAACCCCCGCGGAAAGCCTGGCCGCCAGCGCGGGACATAAATATAGCGCCTATCTGCCGGCACTCGAAGCCGCCTACCGCGTGGGCAATGTTGTCGTCTCTGAGATTGTTACGAATTGGGACCGCTACCAGGATCACCTACCGGGCAAGTGAGCGAGGACAAACTATGAGCACCACGATGCCGGGATCCAGCACCGGAACGCTGGGATTTTTCGAGCGGATCTTCCACATTGAGGAACGGGGATCTTCCTGGCGCACTGAGATTCTGGCCGGGGCGACCACGTTTCTCACCATGGCGTACATCGTATTTGTGAACCCGGACATCCTCAGCGAGGCGGGGATGCCCGTGCCTGCGGTTGCCGCCGCCACCTGCCTCTCGGCAGCCATCGGCTGCATTCTGATGGGCATCATTGCTAACTATCCCATTGCGCTTGCGCCCGGCATGGGACTCAATGCATATTTTGCCTTTACCGTAGTGAAAGGGATGGGCGTTCCCTGGAGAACGGCGTTGGGCTGTGTCTTCATCTCCGGCTGCGTGTTTCTTCTGTTGACTGCGGCAGGGATTCGCCAGTTGATCGTGAATGCCATCCCGCGGGAACTCTTTGCTTCGGTAGCGGCGGGCGTGGGATTATTTGTCGCCTTTGTCGGCTTGCGTGACGCAGGCATCATTGTGCCTAACGCGGCGACGATTGTGGGCATGGGAAATTTGCGTGCGCCCCAGACTGCGCTGGCGTGTCTCTGCCTTTTAGCGATTGCTGTGATGCAGGCGTGGCGGGTGCGCACTGCAATGCTGCTGGGGATTGTGGGCACCACGATCGCCGGCTTCGCCCTCGGTATCGTGAAGTGGCATCCTGTCCACTATCGCTTGACGGACTTGACGGCGACCGCATTCCAGCTCGACATTCGCGGGGCTCTGCACCTGGGAGGAAACTTCGGAGCTGGGCTGCTGGAGGTGATCTTCGTCTTTCTGTTCGTCGATCTTTTCGATAATGTGGGCACCCTGGTCGCAGTGACCAAGAAGGCGGGACTGGTGAACCCGGATGGCGAGATTCCGCGCTTGAATCGCATCCTTTTTGCCGATGCAACGGCGACGCTGGCCGGCTCAATGGCCGGCACGAGCACGGTGGTCAGTTACATCGAGAGTGCGGCGGGCGTTGCTGTTGGCGGCAGGACGGGCATCGCATCGATCGTTACCGGCCTGCTGTTTTTGCTGGCGCTGTTTGTCGCCCCGCTGGTGGCCACGATTCCGATCGCCGCGACTGCTCCGGCGTTGATCCTGGTAGGCGCGCTAATGATATCGGCCGTTACCGAGATTGAGTGGGCAGACCCGATGGTGGCGGTTCCTGCATTTCTCACCCTGATCACCATTCCGCTGACTTTTTCGATTGCCAATGGTCTGGCCTTCGGCATCACGTCGTTTGCGGTGCTGCGCCTGCTGCGCGGGCAGGCCACGCGCAAAGACTGGATGCTCTTCGTCCTGGCAGCCCTGTTTATCCTGCGCTTTATCTACATGGCGAAAAAGTAACGGAAGCTGTTAGCGATTTATTTTTTGTAAAGTTCGATAAAATTCCACCTTTTTGAGCTTTTTTGCGAGATTGATGCCGCGTCGTTCCCTTTAGAGTCTCAGGCGCCAGGTATCGGGCTTCTTTTCTATGGAGGAAGGGACCCGGTTGTCTGGAGCGGAAGCAGGCACGTGGGCGTGAGGCGACGGTGGGGCTGGTTCCGATGGAACGAAGATGGGTTCGCTAGGGTCTAAAGCAGGGCCGGGGAGAGGGCCAAGATCCGAAATCGCGTGTATCACAGCGCCGGGGGCGGGATCGGGGACGGCGGTATTCGTTTGCTGCTCGCTAAGCCAGTCGGCGGGAGGAGCGGTGTTTTGGGCAGAGGAGGAGCGGCGATCGTTGTTCCCGGAGGGGATCAGGCCCTCGATGGCGACGATCATGGAGAGAGCCTTCATCTGGGCGGAAGCGCTGTTTCGAGTGCTTTCGGGGCTCAGGTTCGCGATTTGCCAGAGCCTGGCAAGAACTTGCTCGCGGGTCTGGTTCTTCCGGCGAACTTCCTCTGTCTCTTGCTGTACCAGCCGTTCGCGAACTCCGGCCTGGTGCTCGTGCATGTAGGCGCAGACACGGGGTTTGGCTTTGGTGTATGCGGCGGTGTCTGGATTGAGACCGACGGCTTCTGCGGCACGGCGGTCGGTCATTGTTCCAGAGAGGATTAAGTGGGCGAAGGCTATTTCTTTATCCGTGATGGGGTCGCTGACTTGATTTTTCGGCATAGGTGGCTCCGTTCGGTGAGTTGTTAAGTTGCGAGAGAGAAGCAACGGGGTTTGCAGCGCTCCGGGAAACAAGTTGGCATACAAAAATGAGCATCCCGCCGAGGCGGGATGCTTGGATCAGCTAGGGTCGGGTGTGACACGGGTAAGACTGTGCTTCGCTCGGGGCGTCGTCCGGAAAGTGCCGGTCAGAAGAGAGCGGGTCCGCCGAGAAGGGACTGCTGCCGGAAGCGTTTATTGTCAAGATGCTCGCTCTGGGATTTTCATACCGGTGCTGTGACGTTTTTTTGAACCGGAGTACCCTTCCAGAGGTTACCCCGGTATGTGACGGCTTGAGTACAGGCCGAAAGAACCGCAGGTCCCTCCACTACGCTACGCTCCGGTCGGGATGACAATTTCGTTGTGCCCGTAACGAGCTTCGACCAGAAATACTGAGCCGTAGGGGAGTTATCATCCCCTCCACTGCGCTACGCTCCGGTCGGGATGACAATTTTGGTGTGCCGTGGGAGCTTCGACCAGAAATACTGAGCCGTAGCGAATGTTGGCATTCCGACCGGAGCGTAGCGCAGTGGAGGGACCTGAAGGTTCTTTCAGCCTGCACTCACACACCATCAAAAGATCCTAAGGGCAGCTTCTTCTAGCCCCTCGGCAGGCTTGAGGGGAAGCCCTGCGGTATCCCACATCTCGCGAAAAACGAGCGAGATGCCCCGAGTTTCCTGTACGCAGCTCTGGACAGGTCTGCGTGTGCGCCTCTCTTTGAGGAGAGGCGCATGAAGTTCAGGGAACCCACGAAACTCCACAGGAAATGGGGGTGTGGGGAACCCGGCGAGTGGGCAGGGGATAGAGTCCTTAGTGGATGGTCTTCATCTTGCGCGACATGTAGTCCATGAGCAGATATTCGCCGAGCGTGTCAGGAGTGGTGAAATACGCCTTGCCACGGCACATCTTGGTCATTTTCTGCACAAACTGCACCAGGCCCAGATCCGACGCCAGCATGAACGTGTTGATCATGATGTTCGAACGCTTGCAGCGGGCTACTTCCTCCAGCGTCTCGCTCACCACCAGGGGATCGAGGCCAAAGGCGTTCTTGTAAATGCGTCCGTCCGGAAGGGTGAGCGCTGAGGGCTTGCCATCCGTGATCATCACGATCTGCTTCATGTCTTTCCGCTGACGCTCGAGAATCCTCTGTGCCACCCGAAGACCCTCACGCGTATTGGTGTAGTGCGGCCCCACCTTGACGCGCGCGATCTGAGAGATCGGAACTTCCTCGGCCGAATCATGGAACAGCACCAGCGAGAGCGAGTCGCCAGGGTATTGGGTGCGGATCAAATGCGACAACGCCATCGCGACCTTCTTGGCCGGGGTGAAACGATCCTCACCGTAAAGAATCATGGAGTGAGAACAATCCAGCATCACCACCGTGGCGCATGAACTTTGATATTCACACTGGTGCACCTGCAAATCGGAGTACTCAAGATTGAGGGGCAGGGAAATACCCTCGCGAGCAATGGCCGAGCTCAACGTAGCCGTCGTGTCCAGATTCAGAACGTCTCCGAATTCATACATCTTGGAGGCGCCACTGGATTCAATGCCGGTTGCATAGTGTCTTGTATCGTGGCGTCCAAAACTCGATTTGCCGAGCGAGCCAAGCAGGTCGCGCAAAGTCTTGAAGCCTAAAAAGTCCAGGCTCTTGTCCGTCACCTCGAACCGCACCTGGCCGTCGGCCATACCTGCTTGCCCGGCTGTCGATGGCCGGTTGGGATCCTGCCGCCCCTGCACGGAAATGTAATTCTCCTGCTCCATGCGTTCGATCAGCTTATCGATCAACTCATCCAGCTTGCCGTTCTCCGCCATTTCGTCAATCCGCTGCTGCATGTCGTCGTCGAACAGGTCGCCCGCTTCCAGCGCCTGCCGCAGCGCCTCGCGCAGGTTGTCCATGGTGTGCTCACCATCGAGCTCAGCAAACCGCGACCACGGGTCCTGGAAGCCGGAATCGAGCAGATACTCCGACAAAGCCTTGAGCATGTCCTCCATGCTCATCTCTGAGGCTGGGTCGCCGGTGTATTTTGTGTAGCGGATTCGTTTCATCTAGTTAAAGCCGCGTCGGCTGCGGCGTTGCTCCTGGAAATCGTCGTAATCCCGCTCCTCACTGCGTTCCTGTTTGCGTGTGGGCTTTTCCTGTGCGCTGAAGCCGCGCTCTTCGCTGCGGCTGAGCCGCTTGTGCGCGTACATCCCTTCGAGCAGGAATTCGGCCGCGGCCACCCCAGTTTCGGGTGCGTCAGAAACCTTGACAGACAACGGCGAGAGCTGCGGGAACAGACCCTGGATTTGTTTCAGCTCCTCCAGGATGGCTTGCGACGGCTGATCGTCGTCAATGCGCACCGTGCCCCCAAGATTGAACCATTGCTCGATCTGCTGGGTATTGGTGCCGGAAAAATACTTGTCGAATATTTTGCCGATGGCAGCGCGAATCAGTTCGCGCACCACCACATCGGCGCCGCGCATCTCGCCTTCGTACTCCAGTTCAAGTTTGCCGGTGATGCCGGGCATGGCGGCATACAGGTCGCTCACCCGTGGAACTACCAATTTTTCGCCATGCATCAGCGCCCGGCGCTCGGCGTTTGAAACGACCAGCTCCATGGTGGAGATGGGCAAACGCTGGCTGACGCCGCTGCGCTTATCCACCTTCTTGTCTTCGCGCGCAGAGAACGCCACCTGCTCAATCACCTCGCGCAGGTACTGCGGAATGGTAATTTTGCTTGCACCTCGATCGCTCCAGGCTTCCTGTGCGGTGATGGCCATGCCTTCTTCCAGCGTTTCTGGATAGTGGGTGCGGATCTCTGATCCAATGCGGTCCTTGAGCGGAGTGACGATTTTGCCGCGGGCGGTGTAATCCTCAGGGTTCGCGCTGAAGGCGAGCACGACATCCAGTTCCAGGCGAACCGGGTATCCCTTAATCTGCACATCGCCTTCCTGCATGATGTTGAACAGCGCCACCTGGATTTTGCCTGCCAGGTCGGGCAGCTCGTTGATGGCAAAAATTCCCCGGTTGGCCCTGGGGAGCAAACCATAATGCATGGTCAACTCGTTGGAAAGATCCTGGCCGCCGCGCGCTGCTTTGATGGGATCAAGATCGCCCACCAGATCAGCCACCGTTACGTCCGGAGTAGCCAGCTTTTCCACGTAGCGGTCCTGCCGGCGCAGGTAGGCGATCGGTGTGGCAGATCCCTTTTCTGCGATCAAATCGCGGCAACGCCGGCACAGCGGATGATAGGGATTGTCGCGTATCTCGCAGCCCGCGACATAAGGCATTTGTTCGTCGAGCAACTCTGTCAACCCGCGCAGGATGCGGCTCTTGGCTTGTCCGCGAAGACCGAGCAAAATAAAATTCTGTTTAGACAGCACCGCATTCACGATCTGCGGGATGACCGTATCTTCAAAACCGACGATGCCAGGGAAGATCGGCTGCTTACTTTTCAGCCGGGCAATCAGGTTTTCCCGCAACTCATCTTTGACGCTCCGCGTCTTCAGGCGCGCCTCGTAAAATTCTTTGCTGCTCTCAAGCTCTCCCAGGGTTTGGGGAAGACGGGAAGACATAGGTTTGCTCCTTTTGCCGGTCCTTGTTGTTCACCTTACACCCACCAAGCCCACCCGGCTACATCACGTGTCCATTGCGGGCTACCGCAATGCTCGCCTGCACTCCCCGTCGCAGCTTGGGCAGCATTGCGTTGTAAAACGCGATCAACCGTTCCGTGCGCTCTGCATCTGACCGCAATGCCAGCAATTCGATACGGAAGCCCAGATCGGTGGGCGATGCCCACGCCACACGAAAAGCAATCGGTTCGTTTAGATCAAACGCCCGGTGCGACTTTTCCCCACCCATCAATTCCAATACTTCAAAATGCAGCGCCGTGCATTCCTCCCGCATCGCCCGGCTCGCGGGCAAACCTTCGTCTCCGAAGAAGTCAACTTCCGCTTGTAAAAAACTGCGTGTGTTGTCCAGGTTCTCGATCTCGAACCGCTTTGCTCCCTGACATAGGATGTCCATTCGTCCATCGGGATACTTTTCCAAAATGCGAATGATCTCAGCCGTGCAACCGACGACGGCCAGACCTTCACGTTGGGCGCAGACCACGCCGAAGCCTATTTTTTCCGTCAGGCATACGCTCACCATCTCCTTATAGCGGTCTTCGAAAATGTGGAGCGGTAGCGCTGCCTCGGGAAACAGCACTACTTCGAGCGGGAACAAAGGTATCTTCATGCTGCTGCTATTATGCTCGTCTTTCCCTCGCCGCGGCCCGGTGTCAAGCTCCTGGTTTTGATCCCAAGCGATGAGCGGTTGGCTATTTCAAGCAGGATGAGCGGATGGGTTACTCCAATTCCTCCAGCAGCGCCTCCATCTCGCTCCGCGCATGCTGATTACCGGTCCGTTGGGCGCTGGCAATGCCTTGCTCCAGCCGGGTCTTGGCCGCATCGGTGCGTCCGGCTTTCACCAGTGTTTGTGCTGCCATGAAATATCCGGCGGTGTAATCGGGGTGAGTCGAGAGCAATCGGTCGAATTCCGCCAGGGAAGCATCTGTTTGGCCCTGGTTGGCATGCTCCATAGCTAATCCGTATCGCGCAAAGGCATCTCCCGGGTTTTGCGCCAGGATCTCTGTAAGCATCGCAATTTTGTCCATGTAGATAAATCATATCTCCGAAAGAAACAGCATGTCTCCCGTGAGAACCAATGATCGGGTGCCCCATGCGGCTATCGCGGTTAAGGCGACTGGTGCCCGCGATACCGCTCCCATTCGCGCATATGCGAAGGGAGGGAGCTCTCCGCGGAAGCTCTTACCTGCAATTTGCGTATCCCACCCTTCGCCAAAAGCGCGAAGGATGGGGCACCCGATCATTGGTGGTGGTGCGAAAGTGGAAGAGCCAGACCGGCGCTGGTTTGCATTCATGAGCGCATTTGTCCACACTCAAACATATGGAATCTGTCGATTCTTTGCTTCCGCCGCGCAAGGTTGCGGGCTCCCGGTCTGAAATGACTGAGCTGGTCTTACCCAACGACGCCAACACGCTGGGTAACCTGCTGGGAGGCCGGCTCATGCACTTCATCGATCTGGTGGGTGCGATGGCTGCCTATCGCCATGCCAGGACCCATGTGGTCACTGCTTCCATGGATCACATCGACTTCATCGCCCCGGTTCATGTGGGCGATCTGCTGATCTTAAAATCCAGTCTCAATCGTGCGTTCCGCACTTCTATGGAAGTCGGCGTCAAGGTGTGGGTGGAACATACAATCGACGGCAGCTTTCGCCATGTTGCGTCGGCGTATCTCACCTTCGTCGCCGTCGATCCGCAGGGCCGGCGGGTGCGGGTTCCGCCATTGGAGACGGAGACAGAAGAAGAGAAACGCCGCTACGACGATGCAGGACGGCGACGCGAACAAGCGCAACGGGAACGCGAACGCAAACAGAACACGCACGCAGGCAAGTAGAAAGGGATCTATATGGCACATCAGCAAACACCGCCAGGGCCGCAGACGCTACCCGGGGTCGCAAACATCATCGCCGTCGGTTCGGGTAAGGGCGGAGTAGGCAAGACCACGCTGGCCGTCAACGTGGCCACTGCTTTGGTCAAATTGGGCTTTCGCGTTGGTCTTATCGACGCCGATATATACGGCCCCAATGTTCCTCTCATGATGGGCATTGGGCAGCAGCCGCGAGTGCTCGAGAACAATCGCATCGAACCCCTGGTGGCCCACGGTGTCAAACTCATTTCGGTCGGCTTCATTTCCCCCGGCGACAAACCGCTGGTCATGCGGGGCCCTATGTTGCATCAGATCATCCGCCAGTTCCTGCAGCAGGTCGAGTGGGGCGCACTTGATTTTCTGATTGTGGATCTTCCTCCGGGAACCGGTGACGTTGTGATTTCACTGGTGCAGACAGTTCCGCTGACCGGAGCTGTCATCATCTCAACCCCGTCCGATGTCTCTTTGCAGGATGCGCGAAAGGCGCTCGAGATGTTCCACCAGGTCAACGTAGAAGTGCTGGGGTTGGTGGAAAACATGAGCCAGTTCACTTGCCCGCACTGCCACCAGGTGATCGACATATTCTCTCGCGGTGGTGCAGAGCGTCTGGCTAAGCAAGCTAACCTGACGTTCCTGGGATCGATTGAACTGGATCCGGAAATCCGCCATGGAGGTGATCATGGCCTGCCGATTGTGCTGGCCGGAGAAGGGAACCAGCATGCACGGCAATTCTTCCAGGTTGCGCGCAAGGTTGCCGAGCGCGCGCTGGCGCAATCGGCGAAAGACGAGAATATCTTCGAGATTAGCTGAGACATAAGCCGGCCTGAGCGATTCTTGACAGTGACACACTCAAGTTCTAGAATCTGGTCAGGCTCGCCCGCGCTGACCAAGATTGAAACCAGTGTGGAATGAGCGTCTTAGGGCAGGTGGACAATGTCTTCCGACCTTCGGATCAGCCCGCGCGACCGGCTGGTCCTGAACGCGATCATCGAACTGTATATTGCGACCGGGGAGCCTGTTGCGTCGCAAACGGTAGCGCGCCAATTCGATAATAAGGATGGCATGAGTTCGGCCACGATCCGCAATGTAATGGCCTCGCTGGCGGAAGCCGGGCTGCTGGAGCAGCCGCATACATCAGCCGGCCGCTGTCCTACGGCGAGCGCGTTCCGCCTGTATGTCGAGCAGCTGCACGGAAACACGAGACTTACTCCCATCGCGCTCACCCAGGAGCGCAGGGATCAAATTGAAGATAGCTTTGCCGGCGTGAGCAGCCGGCAGCAATTTCTGGAACGCACCTCGCATGTGCTGGCTTTGATCTCGAGCGGGGTAGGCGTCGCGATGGAGGCGCAAGCGGAGACGTACTGCCTGGACCATATTCATTTTTCGCGGATTTCCGTCGGTCGTGTGCTCGCCGTCGTGGTGACCAGGTCGGGCATCGTACTGGATCGTCTGTTGGCGCTGGACCGCGACTTGTCTCTCGCCGAACTGGAATCAGCTGCGGCATTTCTGAATCAGAATTTTCGCGGTTGGTCCATCGAGCGTATCCGCGCAGAGCTTGCCCGGCGGCTGGAGCAGGAACGAAACGAGTATGACCGGCTGATGCGGTCGATTGAAGAGCTCTGCCGCAAAGGTGCCTTGGAACAGGACACCACGGTGCAATCGATATTCATCGTCGGGGTCGCCAACCTGGTTGCGGGTGAAGCCGACGGAGAACAACTTCGCCGGCTGCTCAGTGCACTCGAAACCAAGCAGCGATTGATCGAACTGCTCGATGCGTACGTGGATGCCCGTCAGCAATCGGTGCGCGTCGTGGTGGGCCTGGAGGAAACAATTCCAGAGATGCGGAACCTGGTTCTGATCGGTGCGCCGGCGCGCTGGGGCACACAGAGCCTGGGAACGGTAGCGGTCATTGGTTCCACCCGCATCCCTTATCAGGAGACCATCAACGCAGTGTCGTTCATCGCGCAGCTTTCAGACCGCATACTACCAACGCAATAGATGGTTATCCTCTAAAGTTGTAGAGCGCTGCACTCTGCATCATTGATCACGATTCTGCATCAAGTTAAGCGAAAGGCTTTTTAGACCGCCCACTACTATGTCACGCAAATTTACCGATACTGCCCACGATGGGAAAAATAGCGATCCGGGTGCTGAACCCATCGATGCGACTGCAACCGGGGTCGAGAACCAGGATGCAGCCCAGACGAGCGGCGCAGAAACGCAATCGCAGATCGAGCTTGATCGCCTCAAGGCGGAGCGCGACCAGGCGATAGACCGGCTGGCGCGTCTACAGGCGGAATTTGAAAACGCCCGCAAGCGCGAGGCACGAGAGCGCGCGGACTTCCGCGATTTCGCGGTTTCGGGCGCGGTGGAACAATTTCTGCCGGTCCTCGACAATTTTCAGCTGGCTCTGGGATCTTCCGGCTCCGTGGAGCAGTTGCGTACCGGAATCGAACTTATCCTCAAACAAATGGACGATGTGTTGCGCAACCTGAATGTGACCCAGGTGGAGACGGTGGGAGCACGCTTCGATCCCCGCGTACACGAAGCGCTCGAGAGTGTCGATCGCAGCGATCTTCCCGATCACCAGGTTCTGGATGAGGTTCGCCGCGGATATCGCATCCGCGATCGGCTTCTTCGTCCGGCCCTTGTCCGTATCGTTAACAATCCGAACCAGAAAGAAGCATGAGTCCCTCATCTAAAGTGACCAAAGTCGAATACTACGAATTTCTGGGCGTCTCCCGCGACTGCAGCGATCAGGAGCTAAAAACCGCCTACCGGCGCCTGGCGATGCAGTTTCATCCCGACCGCAATCCGGACAATCCGGATGCAGAGGAGAAATTCAAACAAGCCAGCGAAGCCTACCAAGTGTTGTCGGACCCGCAAAAGCGTGCGGCCTACGATCGCTACGGCCATGCCGGGGTCAGCGGCGGCGGATCCGGTTTCGAAGGCTTTACCAATGCCGATGTGGGAGACATCTTCGGCGACTTCTTCGGCGAGATGTTCAACATGGGCGGCAGCCGCCGCAATGGGCGCCAGCAGCGCGGCCGCGATATCCGCTACGATCTCTCGCTGGAGTTTGAAGAAGCGGTCTTTGGCAAGCAGACAGAGATCCAGATTCGCCGCGCTGAGGTGTGTGTCGAGTGCCGTGGCACCGGGGCGCCGGCCGGTCGTGGTCCCGAGACCTGCCAGCAATGCGCGGGCCGGGGACAGGTCCGTTACCAGCAGGGCTTTTTCTCCATCGCGCGTACTTGCCCTATCTGTAATGGCGCCGGACAGGTGATTACCCATCCTTGCCTGCAGTGCAACGGTGCTGGGCTGACGGACCGGCGTCACACCATCAACGTCAGTGTGCCGGCGGGCGTCGAAGATGGAACTCGCATTCGCTACCAGGGTGAAGGCGACGCAGGGCGTGGGGGTGGGCCTAAGGGAGATCTTTATGTGGTGTTGTCGGTCAAGCCGCACGAGTTCTTTGAGCGCGACGGCAACGACCTCCACTGCGTCGTGTTCGTCTCCTTTCCGCAAGTTGCGCTAGGCGATGAAATTCAGGTGCCGACGCTCGAGGGAGACACCACACTGCGCATTCACGAAGGCACGCAATCGGGCAAGGAGTTCCGCCTGCGCGGTAAGGGTGTTCCTCATCTGAACGAGCACGGACGCGGAGACCTGGTGGTTCAGGTCGTGGTGCAGACGCCGAAGAAGCTCACCAAACCGCAACGCGACCTGCTGCGCCAGCTCGGCGAAACCATGCACATCGAGAGCAAGCCCACTTCGCGCAATCTGCTGGGGAAGATGAAAGACCTTTTCAGCTAACTCGTGCACCAGGAGGGAGAACCCGCTACTCCCTCCGCAGCGCCGACCAGAGAAGTATCCTCCTAATCCACTCTTCCCCTCACTCCAACTCTGAACGGGTGCCCCACGTTCGCACCAGCGTACGTGGGTAAAGGAAGACGGGGCAAGGTCTGTCCTTTCGTCTTTCTTCTCTGAGAGCCGCGATTCTCGATACGAACTCCGGCGAAGCGAAGTGGAGAGATAGGTCGTTTCCTTCTCTCGACCTCTGCTCCGGACTATTAACGAGCCTCCCCTTTGTCATCTCGACCGGAGCGAAGCCGGATTTCCTACTTCGAGCTGCTAGCGACAACCACGTGTGCGGCTCTCCGTAGAGAGAGCCGCATGCAGATCATCAAAGCCACGGGTCTCCACAGGAAATCCGGGGGAGCGCAGTGGAGAGATCTCTGTGTGGAGGCTCTTTCTTAGAAATGTTTTTCTTACAGAGAGAACACTGGCCTTCGGACCCTTTGTGAGAACTCGATGCTGGAAGGGCACGGCTTCAGCCGTGCCGTGATTGGTTGAGAGCTTCCGGGCTTTTACCCCCTGAGGGCATCTTTTTATCAGCGCTCAGGAGAATTTAGAGGATGGAAAAAACGTACCTCAGCGGCTAAAGCCGGGAATGGCAGTGTGATTTACGGCACGGCTGAAGCCGTGCCCTTCCGGGCCGAGTTCTCATGCAGCCTCTACGTCCCACCAAAGTGACAGATCCTACCTGGCAAATCCAACCCACTCAGGTAAGCATCGCAGCGACCACCGCCATCGCGGTAATCCCGGCCGTTTCGGCGCGCAGGATTCTCGGACCCAAACTCACCGCTTGCCAGCCTTCTGATCCGAAGAGAGTTTCTTCCTCCGCCGTCCATCCGCCTTCCGGTCCCACAGCCAGATATACTGACGGATTTTCCATAACAGACAGCTGCAACCCCGATTGCATGGCCGCATATAAAGTTGTCGATCGTTCCTGTTCGGCCAGCAGCAGACTCAATCCCGGTGGCGCAGGCCTGATCCTCACAGCTGCTTTCAAGGGAAGCACGTCTTCGACCACCGGCACATCGGATCGGCGCGATTGCTTCGCCGCCTCGCGCGCCACCCGGCGCCAACGCTCAACCCGGGCCGTCGCTGCCTGAGCCAGATGCTTCTCAGTGCGCCGCGCAGTCATAGGAATGAATCTTTCCGCTCCCAACTCGGTTGCTTTTTCGATGATCCATTCCATGCGGTCGAACTTGAAAACCGAGAGCAGGAGCGTCACCGGAAGGGCGGGCTCGGCTTCCACTTCAGAGAGCAGCGCAAATTGCACCGCATCTCCACTGATCCCGGAGATGACCGCGCGCCACACGCGATCCCCCGCCACCATGTCACATTCCATGCCGGTTTGCGCACGCAGCACACGAATCAGGTGCGCGGCCTGTTCGCCCTTGAGCCAAGCGCTGCGGCCGTCCCAATCATCGGCAATCCACCGTCTTCGCGTCATCGCTCCCCCGCATTGTCAAAAGGTGTCATGGCCGGATACCACTTTGGTAAGAGACTTGTTCGTTTCGCCGACCCTGGAGCCCTGGGCTTCACTCACCCGCGCCGTCGAGGGCGTCGCCCGGGGGGTGAGTTCAAACCAGGCAACAGCAGCCTCCTGGTAGATCCCAAAAGCCTGTTTGCCCGGCGACCGTAGAGTTCGTTTCTGCCGGGCATCTTCGTCGCAGGCGCATAAACACTGGCGATTATGCATGCGCAAAAACACTTCGGGGGACGCTTTTGGCGTCCCCCGATTGTGTTGCCTGTTACGTTGCCTGCTTACTTCTTCTTTGCAGTTTTCTTGGCTGCCTTCTTCGCTGGCTTCTTTGCTACTGCTTTCTTGGTTGCCATTGTTTCTATTCTCCCTTTGTCGAGTCGACATCGAACCTGCAAGAGATACTTTGCAGTTAACGAATGTATAGAATCCAGGAAAAATAGTGTCAAGAAAAAAATCACATTTAATGAATATCAATTGACCCATCGGAATCGATGATGCCAACCACCAACTTTCCTCCGCGCTCACTTTCCCGCGAGATGGACACCATAATGTCGCAACAAAACCAGCGCGACTCCGCTGATCGAATCATGCCAGGCATGTGCGATCATTCCTGTGCGCAATCCTCTCCGCAAGAGCGCGAGCACGCCAAACATAGCGCCATACGCGGCGATCAGCACTATTCCCGCGATTCCTTCGTAGCCGTGCGCGCCGCCAAACACCAGCGCAGAGAGTGCGACGCCGGCCCACACGCGGTGCGCCATGCGGGCAAATTGCTGCTGCAGGTAGCCGCGAAAAACCAATTCCTCGCAGATCCCTGCGGAGATGCTCAGTACCAGGAAGAGCACCATCTCCAGTCCCGTCACCGGAGCAAGTTTCTGGGTCACGTCACCGATTTTCTGTGGATCGATGTGCGATCCCGACATTTTCACCAGAATATTGCCCAGCACCGCCAGCAGTAGCAGCGCCCCCGCCCAATAACCGAGAGCCACACCGAGGTCCGTCAACCACGCGCGGGCTCCGGGCCGCCACTCTCCGAGCAACTGGCGCAGAGGAACCTTGCGCATATGCAGGCCCCATAGAACCAGGGCTGCTAAAACCCACTCATAGACGATGGTCAGGATGTAGTTTGTCGTCAGGTGCAGAGGCTGGCTGCCAAAGCTGCGAAGTTGTTTCACTCCGGCAACGGACAGCGAAAGGATCATGATCACCAGCAGTGCGGTGTGCCACCAGGGCGCCACCAAGCCGCCCTGTTCGTACGTCTGCCCGGTGTCGGATTGCGGCGTTTCCATCATCGTCATGTTATTGTGTTCCGTTGCTTCGGCATCTGAAGAATGAGGCTGTCCGTTATGGAAGATGTAGTCATTGTCGCCGGAGTGCGCACTCCGGTTGGGAAATTTCAGGGCGCACTCTCCAACTTTTCTGCTGTGCAACTGGGTTCGTTGGTGGTGCGGGAAGTCCTGAATCGCGCGCGGCTCAATCCCGATCAGGTCGACGAGTGCATCATGGGCAACGTCGTCTCCGCCGGGCTGGGGCAGAATCCAGCCCGCCAGGCCGCGCTCCACGGCGGATTAGCTCCCTCCGTCAGCGCCATGACCGTCAACAAGGTCTGTGGTTCCGGATTGAAGGCGGTTGGTTTGGCAGTGCAGGCGATCCAGACCGGCAACGCCGAGATCGTGATCGCCGGCGGCATGGAGTCGATGACCAACGCACCCTACCTTCTCCCCCAGGGCCGCAGCGGCTTCCGCATGGGCAACGCGACGGTGGTTGATTCGATGATCCATGACGGGCTATGGGAGATCTACAACGACTACCATATGGGGGTGACCGGAGAACACGTTGCCGAGAAGCACGGCTTCACGCGCGAACAGCAGGACGAGTATGCGCTGAACTCGCATCGTAAGGCAGCGGCGGCCTGGCGCGGAGGGTATTTGCAATCGCAGATGCTGAGTATCGAGCTGCCGGCGAAGAAGAAGGGTGAGGCGCCCACCACGTTCGATCACGATGAGTCGGTGCGCGAAGACGCCTCGCTCGAAGCTTTGCGGGCGCTCAAGCCGGCCTTCAAAAAAGACGGAACCGTCACCGCCGGCAACGCTCCGGGCGTAAACGATGGCGCTGCAGCGGTGGTGGTGATGTCTGCGTCGAAAGCGCAATCGCTGGGGCTTGCGCCCATGGTCCACATCCGGGCGCAGGCGACGAGTGGCATCGATCCTAAGTGGGTGATGCTTGCTCCCGTATTGGGAATTCAGCGGGTGCTGGCGAAGGCAGGGTGGTCGAAGGAAGATCCGGATCTTTACGAATTGAACGAGGCATTTGCGGTGCAGGCGCTAGGAGTGATGAAGGAAGTAGGCTTGGATCCGGCCAAAGTGAATGTGAACGGCGGCGCGGTCGCCATAGGCCATCCCATTGGCGCCAGCGGCGCGCGCATCCTGGTCGCCCTCATCTATGAAATGATCCTCCGCGATGTACATCGCGGAGTTGCGGCACTCTGTCTCGGTGGCGGCAACTCGGTCGCCATGGCTGTGGAGCGCTGATCCCGGAAAGTAAGGAAGGTTCTGTGGGGGTACTGACGGCAACTCTGGTGGCGCCAGGGAAGTATGAGCTCATCGAGTATCCGCTTCCAGACCCTGAACCGGGCTGCGTGCTCGTAAAGATGGAGATGTCGGGCATCTGCGGCACCGACAAACATACCTGGCAGGGATACACAACCCAATATGCCGGCGCGGGCTCACCCAGGGAGATTGAATTTCCCATCATCCAGGGCCATGAGAATGTCGGCACGGTCGCCGCAATTGGCGGCAACGGTATCTATAGCGACTTTGAAGGGATACCGCTCAAGGCCGGTGACCGGGTGGTAGTGGGGGCCAACGTATGCTGCGGTCAGTGCTACTACTGCCGCCATGATTTTCCCTACTACTTTTGCCAGAACACAACCGACTACGGCAACAACATGACCGCAAAAAATCCGCCGCATCTTTTCGGTGGATGGTCGCAGTACCTCTACGTGGTTCCGGGAAGTTTCCTGGTACGGGTGCCGGATGACTTGCCCTCCGAGGTTGCTGTTCTTACTGAGATCATGGCTGTGACGGTAGGGCTTGACCGCGCCAAGCAGATGTCTGCTTTTCCCAATGAGTCATTCCGCTTTGACGATACGGTGGTCGTGCTGGGCGTGGGACCACTGGGTATGTGCTTTCTGATGAAGGCACGTATGCTGGGCGCGGGAACCATCGTGGCCGTCGACCTGTCGGAGTTTCGGCTGGCTACCGCCAAACGGTTGGGTGCGGATCATGTGCTCAATGCGTCCGCCACCACCGCGGCGGACCGGCTCAGTTTCGTCCGTAGCCTTACTGGCGGGCGCGGCGCAGACATGGTCGTTGAGTGTGCCGGCGTTCCCCAGGCTGTTCCCGAGGGTCTGGACATGCTGCGCCTGGGTGGCTTGTTGGTGGAGGCGGGAAACTTCTCTGACCTGGGCGAGGTCTCCATCAGTCCCCACCGGCATATCTGCGCGAAGAACGCGCGCATCCTGGGAGTCGGTGGGGAAGAACCTGCAGCCTATGCTCCCAGCATGCGACAGATGGCGCGGTACATGAAGCACTATCCCTTGCGCGACTTTGTCACCCATCGCTTTCCACTCCGTGGAGTCGAAGCCGCCATGGAAAAGTCGATCGCCCTGGATTCGATGAAGGTAATCATGGAGCCATGGACCTGATCAGTTTGCATCCAGTTGGCTAACGACCTTGTTCAGGTACTTGAGACTGGCCGCGACGCTTTCGACCGGCGGCCGCGTAGTCGCTCCAAACTTCACATCCTGCTCCACGACCATCCAGCCGGAATAATGGTTGCGCGCCAGAACGCGAAAGAATTTTGGAAAATCAATGGACCCTTCGCCGATGATGGTGAAGGCCTTGGCCTCGACAGCCTGCTCAAAGTTCATTTTTTTCGCTCGCGCTTCCTTGAGCACCGCGGGATCGACATCCTTGATGTGAACGAAGCGCAGGATGTCGCGATACTTTTCCGCTTCCGCAATGCAATCGTCCCCAGCGTAGTCACAGTGTCCCGTATCCAGGCACAACCCGATTTTGATGCCCGAGGTCACATCGAAGAACTTTTCCGTTTCCGCTGCAGTTTCCACGTAGGTTGAAACGTGGGGATGGAATACCAGATCCAGGCCAAACTCCTCCGTCACCTGTGCAGCTTCCGCCACTACCTTTGCTACCTGTTTCCATTGTTCGGCATTCAAACCTTTGCTGCCGTCCGCCGGAACGCGTCCTGCAATGCGATCCCGTTCTTCCGATTGGGCGTCGGCCAAAACCAGGAAGGGCGCTCCCAACGAGGAGAGCAATCCGCCCACTTTGCGGATTTGCTCCACTACCACCTTGGCCGAGGCTGGATCGCTCAGCGGCACCGGCACAAACGAACCCAACAGCTTTAACTTCCGCTTGGACAACTCGGCGGACAAAACGCCCGCATCCGTGGGAAAGAATCCATAGGGCCCGAGCTCGGTTCCTGTGTATCCCGCCTGAACCATCTCGTCCAGCATCTTCTGGTAGCTTTGTTCCCACGATGGGCCGGGATAGTCTAAGACGCCCCAGCTGTCAGGAGCGGAGGCAAAGGTGAATCGCGAAGTGAGGCTTGTCATTTATAAAATCCTTTTAACATTGTAGGTTGCAATCGAAGACTGAAGACGATCGACTGCAGAATACAGTCGATCATTTCTTCCAAGAAACTCCAGCCAATAAGCGCTTATATCGCTCGTTTATAGTTCTGCGCCCTCACCTGGTCAAGCCTTTTCGCCGGCCGCTGCCATTCCATGAAGAGAGTCAGCCTCTATCCCCTGCTATACTCGGCCCACCGGATTGACTGGAGCCGCCAATGCTTTTCAAAGCACTCAGTGCGGCGGTGTATGGCATCGACGCTCACATCATCGATGTTGAGGTTGACTACTCCGGCGTCAAGACCATGGAAGACTGGTTTCACACCGTCGGCTTGCCCGATGCTGCAGTGCGTGAGAGCCGGGACCGGGTCCGCGCGGCCATCAAGAATTCTGGTTTCAACATTCCACCCACGCAAATCACCATCAATCTGGCTCCTGCCGATCTCAAGAAAGAAGGCTCGGGTTTCGACCTGCCCATCGCTATCGGCATTCTCGGCGCTTATGGCGCGCTGGAGCCGAAGGACCTGGCGCAGTACCTGTTGGTCGGCGAACTCGGGCTCGATGGCACGCTGCGCGCGGTTCCTGGTGTGCTGCCCATTGCCGTCGCTGCGCGTGCGCGTGGTATCGCCAATCTTGTCGTTCCCGAGCGTAATGCAGCAGAGGCTGCGGTCGTTGAGGGGGTAAACGTATTTCCCGTGCGCACCCTGATTCAGGTCCGCGAGCTGTTGAACGGCGGCGGCCTCTTTGCCCAGCCGTTTCGCATCAATTCGCAGAGTCTTCTTTGCGAGCATCATACCTACGCACTCGATTTTAAGGATGTCCGCGGGCAGCAGACGGCTAAGCGTGCTTTGGAAGTCTCGGCAGCCGGGGGCCATAACATTTTGATGATCGGCCCCCCAGGCTCGGGCAAGACAATGTTAGCCAAGCGGCTACCCTCGATCCTTGCCCCTTTGCGCCTGGAAGAAGCTCTGGAAACCACCAAGATCCATTCCGTTGCCGGAGTGCTTGATGCGGAGGCGGGCCTGGTTACGCAGCGTCCTTTTCGTTCGCCGCATCACTCGATTTCCGATGCCGGGCTGATTGGGGGCGGCAGTATTCCTCGCCCCGGTGAAGTGTCGCTGGCCCACAACGGCGTTTTGTTCCTGGATGAGCTGCCTGAGTTTCCGCGCAATGTGCTGGAGGTGATGCGCCAGCCGCTCGAGGATGGAACTGTCACCATCTCCCGTGCTTCCATGTCGCTGAGCTTTCCTGCGCGCTTCATGCTGGCGGCGGCCATGAATCCTTGTCCTTGTGGCTATTTCAATGACAAGTCTCATGAGTGTATTTGTACTCCGCCGATGATGCAGCGCTACATATCGAAGATCTCCGGCCCCTTGTTGGACCGCATTGACATCCACATCGAGGTTCCTGCGGTGCAGTACCGGGAGCTTCGTTCCGGTGCGGCAAGCGAGGGATCGACGGAAATCCGCGCCCGTGTGATGGCTGCGCGCGAACGCCAGGATCAACGATTCCTCAAGGACCGGATCTTCACCAATGCGCAAATGAACACTCGTCAGATCCGCACCTATTGTGAGCTGTCACCGGAAGCTGAAAGGCTTCTGGAGCGGGCCATGCAACAGCAGGGCCTGAGTGCACGAGCCCATGACCGGATATTGAAAGTGGCTCGCACCATCGCTGATCTCGACGCAGAGCCCGCCATCACCGTAGGCCACATAGCGGAAGCCATCCAGTACCGCACGCTGGATCGTAGCTTCTGGAGCTGACGAGCTTCTGCAGATTGACGGGCAGGGATGGTTCCTCCGGGTCGCCTTCCAGGAAGAAGTTGAGCGAGCCGCAGGGCGCACTGCAGATCCCTCCACTTCGTTCGGGATGACAAGGCGAGAGGGGTGGCTCAGGTTGGAGTAGTTGCGGGATGGGAAGACACCAGCAGCCCGAAGTAGGAGATCCGGGTCCGGAGCTCCGGTCGGGATGACAATTCCGAAAGGCTGGGATAGATGAGATGGAGCAGGAGTGGGAGCTACGCGAAGTGGAGAGATCTGCGGTGCACCCGGCGGCCGGACCTTGCTCGAGTTATTCCCGGGTCAACTCTTCAATAAGTTTCCGGTGAGCCGGATAAACATGAACCAGCTCCGATCGCGTGGCCAGTTCAAAATCTTCAAACTCAAAACCCGGCGCCACGGTGCAGCCCACCAGTGCAAACCCCACCGCTCGCTTCAATCTCGAAGCAAACCAACATCCCGCTTTCACCACTGCTTGAAAACCTTCGCCGGCATCGGAGCCCAGGTGCAACTCCGATACTTTTCCCTCCGCATCGATTACGTAAACAACCAAACTGCTCCCTGCATAAAAGTGCCACACCTCATCGGCAGCGATGCGGTGAAATGCAGAAAAGTCCTTGCCTTCAAGTAGAAAATAAATAGCGGTTGACGCCGCCCTATTTCCGCCGAAGGTAGACGGCAGAGCACTCTTGGCAATTGTCAGGTCCGCTTTATAAGTGGCACGAAAATATCCGCCCTCGGGGTGAGGGCTGAGTTCCAGGTGATCGATCCAGTACTGCGCGTCCCCATCCAACTCTAATGTCCTGCCTGTTGCTTCAAAGCGTGGACGACCACCCGCAACATCTCCTCTTCAGGAGCGCGTTTGCCGGTCCAGATTTCAAACTGCCGCGCCCCTTGCTGCACAAACATCTCCACCCCGGTCACCACGGGTATCCCTTTCTGGCGAGCCATGTGCAACAGCGGCGTTTCCACCGGGTTATAGACCAGGTCGAACACCAGCTTCGCATTGATCTCTTTCGGCTCCAGGATGTGTTGCGCCTTCACCCCATGCATGCCGACAGCGGTGGCGTTGACAATCACATCGAAGCTGCTCTTGGCCACCAGTTCGCGGCGAATGGTTTTTGCTTTGGCTTCGCGCGCCAGCTTCTGTGCCGTCTGCGGAGTGCGATTCAGGATCACCACCTCAGCACCCTTGTCCACCAGGCCGAAGACCGCTGCTCGGGCTGCTCCACCCGCTCCTAACACCAGAATCTTCGCCCCGGCCAGAGTAAGCCGCTTCTCCAGCGGACGCACAATACCGCCAACATCGGTATTGAAACCGTAAAGTTTTCCATCGTGGTTGCGTACGATGGTGTTGCATGCCCCTACCTTTGCGGAAATAGGGTCCATATTTTCCAGATGCTTCAGCACCTCCTGCTTAAGAGGCATGGTCACGCTCAAACCGGAGACAGGCAGCTCGCGGACCACCGTGAGCAGGTCAGTGAGCTTACTGGTTTGCAACGCCAGGTACACCGCGTTCACCGTTTCCCGGTGGAAGGCCGTGTTCATCATCAACGGCGACAGGGAATGTTTGATGGGGTTGCCGACGACACCATAGATGCGCGTGGCGGTATCAATCTGCGCAATGCGGTACATGTCCGTGAGGGTGCGTGCGTCCATCTGGCCCGGAGCTGTCTCTTCCCCCTCGACCGCCGCGGCAAAGGTGAAGGCGCTGCCCGCACGCACAGCCAGCACCCGGCTGATCACTCCCTGGTCGCCCATGCACAGGCCGACCATGTTGGCATGGTCGCCGCTGCGCTCGAGAAACTGCATCATCACCACGTTGTCGGAAAGTGACCGCGCCGTAGACACGATCTTTACAAATTCAGGTTCATAGGGGCGAATGCGTTCAAAGATGCCATCGAGATCCTTGGTCGTCTGAAAATCGTGGTACGAGACCATGAGCGCTACGCCGCGGCTGCGGAGCTTCTCCAGTTCAGTGGCCTCGATCGCCTCAGCCGTTTGCAACTCCAGATCCAGCAGGTGAAAACCAGAACCGGCGGCTTTTTGCAGCACTTCCAATTCAGCCGCGATCGTGCCCTTGAACTTTCCCCCGTTGTCAACTCGCCGGCAGGTGGCGATGGCGGTGACCACGCTGTTTTCCGCCAGGAACTCCTTTAACTTGGGCAGTGCCGCCAGTGGCTTTTCCAGGTAGTCGAGCCGGAATTCCAAAAATGGACAGTCGCTGATGGCTGAAGCGGCGCGGTCCACCATCTCGGCCACCGTGGATCCAAGGATAGCCACGCACACTTTGCCCATGCGCGACCGTAGGTAGTGCTGCGAAAAAGCTGGAGCAGCGGAATTCATGATGACAATCTGGGCATCTTACCGACCGCACCCGCGGGCTGGCAACAACCGTATTATGGATGAAGGAGCAGATCCCCATTGAATCATTTATCGACAGAGCAAACCACAGCCTTGCATCCCTGGAACGAGCGGGGCGAGATCGACGCAGCCGGTCTGGGAAATTGGGTCCAGGGACGGCTGGCGCAGCAACGCGAGCAGATCGATATCCTTTTAGCGGTTGAGGGCGAGAAAACCCTGGAAAATACCCTTCGTCCGTATGACGATGCCGTGGCCACTCTCAGCGCCACTGGTTCGCTCGCGTCGCTGCTGGACAGCGTCTACCCGGACAAAGCAGTGCGCGACAAAGCTCGGGAATTGACCCAGGCGGTGGCTGAGGCGGCCACCTCATTGTCCCTGAACCAGGACGTTTACCGCGCGCTGGCGGCGATCGACCTGGCCGCAGCCGACACCGGGACCAGCCACTATGTCAACCAGACCCTGCTCAACTACCGTCTGGCTGGCGTCGACAAGGACGATGACACCCGCGGCCATTTGCGCGAGCTGTCCGATAAAGCGACAGAGCTGTCGCTCACCTTCGCCAAGCATGTTCAGGAGAATGGAAACCGGGTCGAAGTGCAGGATGCCGCGGAATTGGATGGACTGCCGGAAGACTACATCCGCAACCACCCGGCAAACGAACAGGGCGTCATCACCCTGACCACCGATTTTCCCGATATGCAGCCGGTGATGACCTTTGCCAAGAGCGCGGACCTGCGCCTGCGCATGTTCCGTGCCTACAACACCCGCGCTTATCCAGTGAACCGCCAGCTGTTGCTGGACCTGCTTGCGGTACGTCAGGAGACTGCTTCGGTCCTGGGGTTCCGCTCCTGGGCTGACCTGGCGACGGCCAACCAGATGATGGGCTCAGCCGCCAATATGAAGAAATTTATTGCCGAACTGGAGCTGGCTTCACGCCAGGGCGCTGTGCAGGAATACGAGATGGTGCTTAGCTTTGCCTGCAGACAGCAGCCTGGTTTGACGACGCTTAAGACCAGCGACCGCGGCTATTGGTACGAGCAATACCGCCGCGAAGCTTTTGATTTTGATTCGCAATCGGTCCGGCCCTATTTTCCTTATGCTGCCGTGGAGCAGGGCATACTTGAAACCGCAGCCCGCCTCTTCCAGGTCAGCTTCAAGCCCAACCCACAGGCCGCCGTCTGGCATGCCCAGGTAAGCGCCTGGGACGTTTACGACCGCGGCCGGCTGTGTGGCCGGTTCTACCTCGATATGCATCCCCGCGAAGGGAAAGATAAGTGGTTCAGTGCCGCCCCGCTGATCCCGGGGATTCGAGGACGCCAGCTACCCGAGGCAGCGCTCATCTGCAATTTTCCCGGCGGCAAAGCCGACGATCCGGGACTCATGCAATACAGCGACGTGGTCACCTTTTTCCACGAGTTCGGCCATCTCATGCACGCCATTCTCGGCGGCCAGCAGCCGTGGGCGGGTATCAGCGGCATTGCTACCGAAGGCGACTTTGTGGAAGTGCCCTCGCAGATGCTGGAAGAATTCTTCCATGACGCCAGGCTGCTGGCTTCCTTCGCCCGGCACTATCAGACCGGCGAGCCCATCCCGCCGGAATTGGTCGAAAAGATGAATCGGGCCAGTGCGTTCGGCAGAGCCGATGGAGTGCGAACCCAGCTCTTCTACACCAGCTATTCGCTCGACGTGCACAACCAGCCGCCTGAGAGTCTGGATCCCGACAAGCTGCTGGAAGAAGGCTACAAGCGCATGATGCCCTACGAGTGGGTCGACGGCAATCGCATGTATTCGAGCTTCACCCACCTTATTGGCTATTCTTCGAACTACTACACCTACATGTTCGATAAAGTAATTGCCCTGGATTTCTTTCGCCAGTTCGATCCCACCGACTTGCTCGACGGACCTACCGCGATGCGCTACCGGCAATCCATTCTCGAGCCCGGCGGATCCAAGCCAGGCACACAGCTGATCGAGGAGTTTCTCGGCCGGAAACAAACGATGGATGCGTTTGCCGCGTGGGTTGGCGAAGAGTTTGCCGCTCCGGCGTGGATGGGAAGCGATGGCGTCGGCCATTCTGCGTAAGGCGTGGCAGGGCAAGTGGGCACTGGTCACCGGCGCCAGCGCCGGCATAGGGGAAGCGATCGCGGTGGAGTTGGCCCAAGCCGGGGTGAACCTGGTGCTTACCGCACGTCGCCGCGAGCGCCTCGATCTGTTGGCAGAGCGGTTGCGCACCGCTCATTCCGTCCAGACCAGGGTGTTGGTCGCCGATCTTATCCAGTCCGCCGCGCCGCAGCAGATTTTCGATGCTACGGAGGGAGCGGGGCTCCAGGTCGATGTGCTGGTGAACAATGCAGGTTTCGGAGAGTACGGCGAGTTTGTCAGCTCCCACCTGGAGATGCAGGTGAACATGGTCCAGGTAAATTGTGCTGCGGTCGTTCATCTCACCCGGCTGTTTCTTCCCCGCATGATCGAGCGGCGGCAGGGAGCGCTGATGATTGTGGCCTCGACTGCCAGCTACCAGCCGGTTCCTTACCTGGCGACCTACGCTGCCACCAAAGCTTTTGACCGCTTCCTGGCTGAGGCCGTGGCGGAAGAGGTGAAGGGATATGGGGTCCGCGTGAGTGCCCTTTGTCCGGGACCGACGGAGTCAGAGTTTAACCAGGTTGCCGGGACCCGGAAAAATGAGAAACGGAAGGTGCAATCGGCGGAGGAAGTAGCCCGCAGGGGATTGGAGGGCTTGGCCGCCGGCAAGCCTTGGGTGCTTCCTTACTTCCGCGGCCGGTTGCAGGTTTTTGGCCAGCGATTCCTCCCCCGGACATTCGTCACCGCCACGGCCGAGCGCATGCTTCGGCCGGAAAGCCTCAAGTAAATTTTTTCCGCTTGCCGAACAACTTTGTTCCCGAAAATGCATCCCAATAGGTAACAACAGAGGCTACTTCAAACACTCCAACCCAGGCACTTGTTTCTCCAAATGAAGCCCCGCCCCGGCGGGCTCTCCTCTTAAAAATCCCTGATTGCCCCTCCAAACATGCCTCTCAAGCGGGTCCGCCGGAAGGCGGACCCATGTCTCCAGTGTGTCCTGTTTACGTAAGATAGCCTCATGGCATCGTTAGACGTTGTCCGCGTACCCGATTGGTCAGGGCAGGATTGGCTGATCCATGGGTTCAGTACGCGTACCGGCGGAAAAACCACCGTTTACCGCCCCGGCAAAACCGATCTTAACCTGGGTTTTACCAACTCGGATGACCCCAACCATGTGACAGAGAATCGCGCTTTATTGATCAGTGCGGCCACTGGGGGGAAAGAGATCCTTGGAATGGTTACGCTGCGGCAGATCCATTCCTCACTGATCCGGCGCGTTACGGCTGACGATATAAACACGTCACTGAAGGGGGATGGTCTCATGACCGGCCAGCCCGGGGTGCTGCTGGGCATTCAAACTGCGGACTGCATCCCGGTGCTGGTGGCAGACCGGAAAAAGCGGGCGGTGGCGGCCTTTCATGCCGGTTGGCGCGGGACCTTATCGCGCATCGTGGAAAACGGAGTGGGACGCATGCGGCTGGAATTTGGGTCCAGGCCGGAACATCTCATTGCCGCGATCGGACCGGGCATTGGGCAGTGCTGCTATTCCGTAGGAGATGAGGTGCGGCAGCAATTCGAGTCGCAGTTCATGTATGCCCCGGAACTCTTCCGCGAGGTCTACGATTCTGACCCGGTAAAAGAGAAGTATCCTATGCTCTTTCTGACTGCCCGGGCTCCGGGCCACAGCGAACTCGGTCCCGGCATGCACCTGGATTTGGTCGAAGCGAATCGTCGTCAACTACTCGCCGCGGGGCTCAAGAAGGGGTCGATCTTTGTTGCCGGGCTTTGCACAGGTTGCAATACAGATCGCTTTTTTTCCCATCGCATCGAAAAGGGATTCACCGGGCGAATGATGAGCGTCATCGGCATCGCCCCGGGCTGAGTTTTAGGCGGCTGATTCCGGCTTGGTCTCGTCAGGCTCTGGCGCCTTGCCCTTGGGATTGACCAGGTCGCGCAGCTCCTTGCTTGGCTTGAAATAGGGCACTCTCTTGGCCGGCACGTCGACCTTGGCCCCGGTTTTGGGATTTCGTCCGGTCCTGGGCTTGCGCTGTCGGATGCGAAAACTGCCGAAACCGCGGATCTCGATCTTGTCGCCGGAGCGTAGTGCGTGAATTACGGAATCAAAAATCGTATCCACGATCATCTCCCCATCCCGGCGCGTCAGGTCGCCCAGTTGGGTCACTTCCTCAACGAGGTCTGCTTTGGTCATGGTCCGATCTTCTCCAAAGTATAAAGGTAACCCGTGTCAGATATAGTAGATGCAGCAATTTGATGGTACATCGGAATCAATCGCAGGTATGCCGCTCCCTGTGGATTGCAGCGTTACAGCAACTAAACCTGCCATTTGGCGTCAAATTGTGTGAGGCTCCGTTGCAAATAGGACAGACTTACAGATGCACCGGTTTCGAGCAGAGTAGCGTAGAATTTACCGCGTATCAATGGAATGGGTTGGACTACGAGTCAGGAATCAATTTTGGAACGACCACTTATCAGTATCGTAATTCCGGCCTATAACGAGAGCGCCCGCATCGGGAAAGCTTTGAACGAGGTTCTGCGCTGTGTTCATGAGCGTAACTGGCATGCCGAAATCCTGGTAGTCAACGACGGCTCCACGGATAGCACCGCTGCCATCGTGGACCAATTTGCCCAGTTGCATCCTGAGGTACGCCTGCTCAACAATCCGCAAAACCGTGGCAAAGGGTTCAGCGTTCGCCACGGGGTGCTCCATGCCGTCGGAGAGATCGTGATGTTTACCGATGCGGATCTCTCTGCTCCGATGGAGGAAGCCGAACGCTTATTCCTGGCCCTCGAAGAGGGTGCGGACATCGCAATCGGCTCGCGCTGGCTCGAACGAAACCGGCAAACGCTCAAGCAGCCGCTCTACCGCCAGTTGTTTGGCCGATGCTTCAATGCCATCACCCGTTTGGTAATGGGTCTGCCTTTTGCCGACACGCAATGCGGTTTCAAAGCGTTTCGACGTCCCGTGGCTCAAACCATCTTCCAATTGCAGCGCATTGAGCGATGGGGTTTTGACCCAGAGTTGCTGTTTATTGCCCTGAAGCGCGGCTACAAAGTAAAAGAAGTGCCGGTCACCTGGGGACACGATGAGCGCTCGCGGCTCAGCTACCTCAAAGACGGACTCAAGATGTTGGAAGAAATCGCTTACATCCGTTGGGAAGCGTTCGCTGGTGCCTACGACCGAACGGTGGTTGAGTTCACCCCTGAGTGGCCGGTCGTCAAAGGCTGAGACTAGGAAGCATTGCTTCCACCTTCCTAGATTTAAGGACGACCCGGATTTTCATTTCGCTGGTCTGCTCCAACACCATTGTTTCCGAACAAGGTCCGCAAAGCCAGAAATGTTGCAATCGGCGAGCGCGCCCTCCGGGGGCAGGAGCCGGCACGTCTGGGTCGGGCAGATCAAAAACGAATATTCGACCTTCACGGAGGTAATGAAGCGGCTTGCCACAACTGGGATTAGCACATTGATGAACCATGATTACCTTCTACTTCTACCCAGGTATGAGCGGATAAACGGCGTAAGGGTTTTCTCGCCCTGGCAGGCCGATCCTGGTGTGCGAGAATAAGCAGTTCCCATGCCCATATCGCGGTCGATGTTCATTGCCCTCTCCCGAAATAAAGCCTTGCGGCAGTTCATGGAAAACTCCTCTCTTGGGGTGCGGATGTCGTCCCGTTTCGTGGCCGGCAAGACGGTTGAGGAGGTGCTTGCCGCGGCTGCGGCCGTGAATCGGCAGGGGATTTCCACGACGCTCGATAGTCTGGGCGAAAATGTCCATTCTCCTCAGGAAGCGCGGCAGTCGGCCGACGTCTATCACCGCTTGCTGGACGCCATCCAACAGCGGCAGTTGGACGCCAATGTGAGCGTGAAGCTCACCCAGATGGGTATGGATCTGGATCCCGAGTTGGCATTTTCTCTGGCCTCGGGCCTGGTGGAGCACGCAGCGGCAGCCGGCACCTTCGTCCGCATCGACATGGAAGGTTCCGACTACACCCAGGCCACCATTGACATGGTGAGCAAGCTGCATGCCAGGAACGGGAACCGGGGGCGTGTTGGGGTGGTGATCCAGGCTTATCTGTACCGTAGCCAGGCGGACATCGACCGCTTGCTGGCAGAGAAGATCCGCATACGATTGTGCAAGGGCGCCTATCAGGAGCCGGCCAACCTGGCCTTCCCGGAGAAGGCGGACGTGGACAAAAACTTTGTCAGGCTGATGCAGTCCCTCCTCCCCAGCGAGGTGTACCACGGCATAGCGACGCACGATGAAAAGATGGTTGACGCCACCCGCCGCTTTGCCAAGGAGCGCGGCATCGCTCCCGATGAGTTTGAGTTCCAGATGCTTTACGGTGTGCGCCGGGACCTGCAACGCTCGCTGGTAGCTGCTGGATATCGGGTGCGGGTTTATATTCCTTTTGGGACTGACTGGTATCCCTACTTTATGCGCCGTCTGGCGGAGCGGCCAGCCAACCTGCTATTTATCGCCCGTAATTTTTTCCGACAATAAGGAGAACGAAATGAAAACCAAGAAAGCCTTGGAACAGGCGGAGCTGATACTGAAGCTGTACGAGATACGCCGGGAGACGGCCCTGCGCACGTCGCGGGACTACGTCGGCGGTGAGTTCATGCCTAAGTCAGTGGACGAATTTGTGAGCCTGGTCAAGGACGGCGGCAAGCCGAGTGGGCACATCCTGCAGGTCTACGGATATTGGGACATGGTGGCTGCTTTTGTGGTTCACGGCGCATTGGACGAAGCTCTCATCTTCGATACCTGCCAGGAGATGTACTTCCAGTTTGAGAAGATCCAGCCCTACCTGGCCGGCTTTCGCGAACAAATGAAACTGCCGGAATTTCTCCGCAGCATGGAGACCGTAGTCACTGGTTCTCAGGAGAGGCGCACGCGAGCAGTGACCAAGGCAAAGAAGGTGCGTCCGCCGGCGCCAGAGGCGGAAGAATCCACGCCCGCCGCCGAGCCTCCGACTGCATCCCGGTAGAGACGAAAAGACTCTGAACGGTTTAGCAACTTCTCTTACTGGAAGCGCCGCCTCTCCCTTTGTCATCTCGACCGAAGCGTACCCGGATTTCCTACTTCGCGCTGCTAGCGACGACCACGTGTGCGGCTCTCCGTAGAGAGAGCCGCATGCAGATCCTCAAAGCCACGGGTCTCGACAGGAAATCCGGGGGAGCGCAGTGGAGAGATCTCTGTGTGGATGCTCTTTCTTGGAAATGTTTTTCTTGCAGAGCGAAACGTATCAGTAACTGTTCTCGAGAGCGGCGACCGCAAAACCTGTCGCGGCATCGCTCATGAAACGCCCGATATCCGACTTCGGATCGCGCTTCAAATTCACTGACCACGCCGGCCACTTTCCCTCATCGCGGTTTTGATTCTGCTGCAACCAGGTCAAGCCTCGTTGAGTGGCAGGCCGTGCCAGGCCCGCTTGCTCCAGGGCCAGAACAGTCAGCCCTGTAGCGTACCCGTCGCTCTGGGTCTCCAATGGCGTCTTGTCAATGCGTTGCCACGTGCCCAAGTCCGTCAAACTCCAACCGCCGTCCGCTTGCTGCTTGGAGAGGATCGTTGCCACCAACGCGTTACGCTGGCTCTTATCTAAAAGCCCGGGCAGCTTCGAGGAAGCCCATAATAGATAAATCTTGTCGATCAACGGCTGGCTGGCATACTCCCGCGACAAATACTCGCGCAGCAAACGAAGGTTGTCCTGAATCCTGGGGTCGTTTCGATAGTCGTCGGGAGCTGTACCCACCGCCAGCGCCGCGAGTGCCGCTCCGTAGTACTGGGACTCGTTTGATTCCCATGGAGACAGGTGGAAATTGAGCCAGTCCCAGGCGCCGGCATTTTCACCGGACTTGATCTGCAATGCCCAGGCGTTGTCAAACGCACTGCGCGTGATGTCGGTGAGATGGTGATTTTGTGCGTCGTAAATCGACAGAATCAGTGCGTTGAGCACCGCCTCAGTACCGCGCGATTCCGGTGTTTTCGTGGGCCCCTTGGGGTTATTGGCATAATAGGGCCCAACCTGGTTCCACATGGTGACTCGCCGCAGCACGTTCTTGAGCATGACGTGTTCGGGAGCGGAGGGCGCCGCTTCGCCCAGCGAACCTCTCAGGCTGGAGCGGGAAAATGCATAGGGCAGCACGGTATGGCATGAGACACAAACCGTCTGATGATCCCGCTGGGAAACATCCCAACCCTGCCACCATGTTTGGCGATAGTCGAGGTAATGAGCCGCCGCAGCCTGGTTCCAGGTCGGGTTGGTTGTGCCGGCTGCGTTTTCAATAGCACTGTCCGACGCGCCATTCCAAATGATGGCCAGGCAGGGAACGACGATCACCAGCACAAGTAATCGGGCAGCTCTCACGGGGCACATCTCCTTTGCAAAAGAGAGAAAACGGGACCCAGTGGAAGTAGCGTATCACAAGGGTTTTAGCCGGGTTTCAATCCCTTCCATCAGCTCGGCGACCTGTGTCTTGCGCTCATCCTCGAGCTCCCGCAGTCCCTGGATAACCCCGAGTCTGTCTTCCACGGAACGATTCTGGTTGAACTTCTGCTTGCCTTCCAGGCGCAGGATCTGAAATTCAAAACCGACAATCGCTTTCAGTTGCGAGTCAATGTACACGGCCGGCGCGTCGCTGACCTGCCAGGGGGAGGGAAACGACGCCTCGTGTTTTCTGGTTAAATCGCTGACCATCGTCCTGAGCCACTCCGGGTCCTCGATAAAGGTGATGCGGCCATAGGCATGAATGGCGGCGTAGTTCCAGGTCGGCACCACTCTGCCGGTCTCCTGCTTGGCCGGATACCAGTTAGGAGTCACGTAGCTATCCAGGCCGAGGAAAATGATGAGCGCCTCGGCGTTAGGATCAGTGTCCCGCCATTGAACATTGGCGCGCGATACATGTCCGGTCAGGGTTCCATACGCACCCTTGGTCTCGTCGAGCAGCAGCGGGAGATGCGTGGCCACCAGGCCGTTATTGGTGATGGTGACCAACGTGGCCAGCTCGCTCTGCTTCATGGCCGCATGAAGCATGGGGAGGTCGGTTACCTCAAAAGCTTTGGGCGTGTACATGCGTGCCTCCTCAAGGGTTTTAAGTGTCTTATACCATTTAGACTTCTTCCCAGGGGGTGAGATGTCTAACAAACACGCTGCTACAGCAGCGCCAAGCACGCAGGCGGTGATTCCCGAACCATCGTTCGCTGAGCGCGCCCGAACTTTGTTGCATCTGGGCCGTGTCGGGAGCCTCTCCACGCTTTCCCGCAAACGGTCAGGATTTCCCTTCGGGTCGTTGATGCCTTTTGCCCTGGACGGCGAAGCTCGTCCTGTCTTCCTCATCAGCAGCATGGCCATGCACACGCAGAACCTGCAACAGGATCCCCGCGCCAGCCTGCTGGTTACCCAGGCAGAAGCGGAGGGTGATCCGCTCGGTGCGGCGCGGGTGACCGTCGTGGGGAATGCCTCGGTGCTCGCAGGGGAGCAGGCTGGAGAGGCCCGTGTTCTCTATCTCGAACGTCACCCCAACAGCAAGTATTGGGTCGACTTCGACGACTTTTCTTTTTTTCGCATGGAGGTGCTGGACGTTTATTACGTAGGCGGCTTTGGCGTCATGGGATGGGTTGCTGCGCCCGAATATTCTCTCGCGCAAGCCGACCCGCTGGCGGATGCTGCTGCGGGGATTCTGCAACACATGAACGCCGATCATCAGGACGCGCTCATCTTATTGGTGCGGGAATTTGCCGGGATCGAAGCGCAGGAAGCCACGATGACCGCGGTCGATCGCCTCGGCTTTCACGTACGCATGAAAACCGCCGACGGCATGAAAGGCTGCCGTGTGGCATTCCTGAGCCCAGTGAGCACCCCGGGGGAAACCAGAAAGATGCTGGTCGAAATGGTGCAGCAGGCCCGTCACTCGTGAGTACGCTTTATCGTCCTGAACTGATCTATGACCACGGGGCTTTTGCCTCCGGGGCGGGTCTTCTGGTCAGCCCGGAAGGCGCCGTGCTGGCATCCGGTACACCGGCCGAGATCGTGGATTTGCCGCGAAGGGCCCTGATTCCCGGATTCGTCAATACGCACTCTCACTCCTTTCAGCGGCTGATTCGCGGTAAATCTGAATCCCGGGCGATGAGCGGTCGTGATTTCTGGTCCTGGCGCGGGACCATGTACCATGCTGCGGCCGAGCTCGATCCCGAAGACGTCTACGACGTGGCGCGGATGGCCTTCCTCGAAATGCTGCTGAGCGGAACCACCACCGTGGGAGAGTTTCATTACCTGCATAATGCGCCCGGCGGTCGTCCCTATGACGATCCCAACCTGCTCGGCAAGCAGATCATCGCTGCCGCTCAATCCGTCGGTATAAGGATCGTGTTGCTGCGCTCCGCCTATCTCCGATCCGGATACGAATTGCCGCCGGACCCGGGCCAGATTCGGTTTTATGAAACCGCGCGGCAGTTCCTCGACAACATGGAGGCGCTGGCCGGTGCAACCAGCGTGAAAATTGGCGTAGCTCCGCACAGTCTGCGTGCTGTCCCCCTGGGCGAACTCAAAGAAATTGCTGCATGGACGCGCAAGCGCAAGCTGCCTCTCCATATGCACGTAGCAGAACAGGTTGGGGAGAATGAGGCCTGCTTACGCGAATATGGTTTGACACCGGTGGCGTTGCTGGGAAGGGAAAATCTGCTGGGTCCTGACTTCACCGCAGTGCATGCGATTCACATCACCGCGGAGGAGATCGGCTCGCTTTCCCGCTCAGCCACCACTGTGTGCTCCTGCCCCACCACCGAACGTAATCTGGGCGACGGCGTCATCGCCGCGGACCGCGTGATGCGGCAGGGCATCCCGATCGCCCTCGGATCCGACAGCCAGGCCCAGATCGATCCACTCGAAGACGCGCGCCAACTCGAGTACCATTTGCGCCTCGAGCGCCAGCAGCGGGCAATTCTCGACCAGATTGGAAACCAGACCATGGCCTCGCGACTCTTTGACTGCGCCACCATTCATGGAGCGAATGCGCTCGGGGTCCCCTCCGGGTTGGCGGACTTTTTGACCGTGGATCTCGATGATGTATCCATCGCCGGGCACTCTGGTGAAGACCTGCTGCCCTTGGCCGTCTTTTCGCTCAACCGGTCGGCTATCCGCGATGTGATGGTGAATGGCCGCTGGGTAGTCCGTGATGGACGGCATCCCCTGCAGGAGGAGATTGTCTCCCGGTTTAAGGAACTCCACCATAGACTTTGGGGAAGAGTGCCAAGAGGACTCGAGGGTCCGAATTAATGTTCTTGAAGGCAGCGCAACGCTGGCTACCTGTCACCCTTCTCTTGCTGGCGCTCATTCTCTGCCTGATGCGTTTCGCCTGGCTGCATGCAGACTTTCCCAATCATTCGCCCTGGATGCTGGACTCGGCAAAGTACACCGATGAAGGTTGGTGGGCCAACGCTGCGGTTCGCCATTCCCTCATTGGACACTGGGAAGTCGCTGGGGACTACAATCCGGCGGCGGCGGTTCCGGTTTGGCCCGCCCTGCTGACCATGGTCTTTGGGCTCACGGGCGTGAGTATCACCGCCGCGCGCGCCGTGAACGTGGGCTTTTCCGTTGCAACCGTAGCCCTGGTTTATTTATTGGTCCGCCGCAACGGCGGCACACAAACCACCGCGGCAGTCGCAGCCGTTCTGTTGGCAGCGAGTCCCTTTGCCTTCGCTTTTAGCAGGCTGGCGACATTAGACACCATGGTTGTTTTTGAGTGGGTACTGCTGTTGTTTGCCGCTTCTTACGTCGGGCGGGAACACTACTGGCCGTTAGCGGTGTCGGGCCTGCTGGTGGGTGCCATGGTTCTAACCAAGACCACTTCAATCGTCTTGCTGCCATCCATCCTTTGGGTACTTTGGAAGAAAAACCTGCGCGCCCTCCTGACGGTGAGCACCCTGGCGGGCGCGCTCCTCGGTCTATATTTCCTTCTTGTCCTGCGATCCAGATATGCCGTTGATTATCACTACTTCTTCGCCATCAACGCTCTGGCAGATGTAGAACTGGGGCACACCGGTTCTCTCCTGCAGCAGTTGTTTCGCCATGGTCTTTGGATCGATCGTATCTTGTACCCGGCTTCGCTCGCCGTCTTTATACTCTCGGTAATCTGGTTGCGGAGGTTATGGCGAAACCCGCTGTTTGCGGCATCCTGGATAGCCTTGGCAGGCAACGCCTTCTATATCCTTCGCCGCCAGGATGACTACGCTCCCAGATACTTCCTCGTCATGCTGGTGCCGTTGATCCTTGTCCTGGTCCTCACCCTGCAAGAACTCGAGATCCGTCATCGCGGCCTGGCCATGCTCCTGGCAGCCACACTGACCGTCGCCGTATTGCTCAATACGGGACAGATCTTCAACCTCCTCGCTCATCGCCAATACCAATTCTACGAGGCGGCGAAATCCATCCAAACGACGGTAAACGCAGACCGTGGAGCAAACCGCCTGCTGCTTGGTACGAGTGCAGACCAGCTTTCTCTTATGACCGGTATCCCCGCGATCAATGATGGATACAGTAGCGAGGATCTTACTGAAAAGGTGTCGCACTACCAACCAGGCTGGTATGTAAGTTGGAATGATCTGGATCAGGACATCCTGGAGTCTCTCACCGATTACCGCCTCGACCAGGTTGCGAGCTATCCAGTCTTCGACCACGAAGACAGGAATCAGCTCAAGCTCTATCGCATGGTTCCCTTAAAGGACGAACGCAAATGATGAAAACTTTTCTGGCCGCCCTGCTTATCCTTGCGACCGCGGTTTCCGCCTCGGCCGCTACCCCGCTCCATGTCATCTTCGACACCGATATGGGCAACGATGTCGATGACGCGCTGGCGTTGGCCATGCTGCATGCCTTTGCATCCAGGGGTGAGGTGAAGCTGTTGGCGGTCACCGTAAGCAAAGACAATCCCTGGGCGGCCGAATACGTTCGCATGGTGGACGAGTATTACGGCCGAGGCGCCATCCCGGTCGGGATCGTGCACGATGGCAAGACGCCGGAAGATGGCTTGTACGTCAGGCAGGTATGCGAACTCCACGGAAGGCGCCCCGATAAGGCCGCCGTATCCGACGCGGTCCAGCTGCTGAGGAAGACGCTGGCTGCCGAGCCGGACGGCGCCGTTACCTTGATCCAGGTAGGCTTCTCGACCAACCTGGCGAGGTTGCTCGAGTCTGCCCCCGATCGCGACAGCAATTTGAGCGGGATGGATCTGGTAAAGAAAAAAGTTCGTCTGCTTACGGTGATGGCGGGAAATTTCGCTGCCGCCAAACCGGAATACAACGTGATGACCGACGTACCAGCCGCGAGCAAGCTGTTTGCCACGTGGCCGACCGATATCTACTTCAGCGGCTTTGAAGTGGGAGAAGCGATCTTGTATCCCGCTGCCAGCATCGAGCACGACTTCCCGGCAGACAACCCTGTTGCTGAGGCATACCGTCTTTACCAGAAGATGCCCTATGACCGCCCCACCTGGGACCTGACAACCGTCCTGTTCGATTTGCGCTCCGACCGCGGATATTTTGATGTATCCCCACCGGGCAACGTTGTGGTCGCACCCGATGGTTCGACCACCTTTCAGCCCAGCGCGCAGGGAAAGCGCTATTTCCTGAGCGTCAACCCAATGCAGGCTGCAAGGGTGCGAGAGGCTTGTGTGTGGCTCGCGTCCCAACCCAAGTGAACGCGCCTTCCAGGGGAGAAAATGGTGCGGGAGAAAGTTGATTGGGTGGCTAAAACAATCTGCCTAACTGAAAGAAAATCTTCCGATGATCTTTCCCATTACCGGCAGCGCCGGCAATTTCAAACGGTCCGACAGCCGTCTTGATCACGATCCCCACGACTCCATCCATGGGAACATCCGGCTCATTGGGTAGGAAGAAGGTCTTGCCGGCCTCATAGGTCGTCAGCAGGGAAATGGTGTCTCCCAAAAACGGAGGCAGCTTGGCTAGTGTGCGAATGTATCCCGTCTGGAACAAGTAGTACTGGTTGGTAATAAGCTCGTTCTCTCCGAAGGCGGAAAGCTGCCGTCCGCCCCCCAGAGAAAATGGAGGAATCCCGGTGTTTTCATAGCCCAGCGTCGAGCCCCCGGAGGCAGTCAGGTAAGCTGACGATTTCGTATTTAGCGGAAAAAGAAAACGAGTACCAAGCTCCATCAACGGAAATGGCTTGTTGGTTCCGGTGTTCGAATCCCACCACTCTCCACGGTAGGCTGCGGACATACCATGCATGGGCAGGACAGGATCGTCCGTCAGGTTGAGGTTGTATAGAAATCGGCTGACGCCGATACGTCCGGATTGGACCGGATAAATAACCGTATCTCCAATCACCGGCGAATAACGTTGATAGGCCGATTGGTATCCGACGCGGGCCTCGGCGTGGGCACCGAAGGTGTATCCAACATCGAGCGCTCCCCCAAACTGCCGTTTCCGGTATTGCGAGTCAATGTGGTTATCGAAGTAGAAGTAGAACTTCTCGGTGTCGAGGGCGACCTGTGGAGCGATAAAGAAATGGGTTGAGGGAGAGAACGGATGGTAGTATTCGGAGGACAACCGATAGATAGACCCGGCCACCACGTCGTTGCGTAATTCCGAGCCGAACGAACCCCAGTCCAGGAAAGTGATGCGTGCGCCTGCACTGAACAGCACTTCGTTGTAATTGGTTCCGTCGATGATGATCAACGGTCGCACGATGGGTGGGGAGTAGGACTTCTCGAGAGCGGAGACCAGAAGGCCCGGCTTGCCGCCCTTCTCCGTCAAGCTGTAGCTCAAGGATGCAAAGCGTCCTGTTCCCGCGATCCGGGTGAACTGCTGCTCCAGGTTAACGTTGTCCACAGGCTTGCCCACATCCGGGCTCAGCCTGCGCTGAATCCGGCTAGCCAGTTGGGGAGAGGTGCCCGTCACTGCGATGAATTGCGGAACAGGGGATTCGCGTGTGCGCCTTTCGCGCTGTTGTATGTATTGCTTCCACTCAGCATCATCGACTGCAAGCTTGCTCAGGATAGCGCTCTTGCCTTCTGCCGCCTCGTAACCCAGGTGAATGATCTCCTCCGCCTTGTCATAGGAGAGAGCGTCGTATTTCTGCAATGGAACGGTGACCAGAACGTCTGCCATTTGCATGCTTTTGAGCTCGTTGGCGGCGATCATTACGCTCAGGGACTGCCCCAGAACAGAAAATGTGTTGAGTGGTTGTTGCGCATTAAACGAATCCGCCTGAAGGTAAACGGCGATCGTAAGCTGGGCGCCCATGCTCTTGGCAACATCGACTGGCAGGTTATTGAGCAGCCCTCCGTCTGCGTAAACATTGTTGCCGGAGCGTACCGGGGTAAAGATGCCGGGCAATGACATCGTGGCCCGGAGTGCGAGGGCCAGTGACCCATCATGAAAGACGTGTTCCTTGCCGGTGTTAAGTTCAGTTGCGACGCAGGCAAACGGGGTGGGCAGGTCATTGAAGCTCTTGATTTCGGAGTAGGCAAGCGTCACCCGGTCGAGGATGAAGCTGACCTCCTGCCCGGCGTTGAAGCCAGCAGGAAGCTGAACCCCATGGCGTAGACCAAACTCAATCCGCGTTGGGAACTCTACTTCATCCTCTTTGCGGCGGTAGGAGAGGTCGCGGAAGGGCAGCTGGCCACTGAGTGCCTGGTCCCAGTCCACATTCTGAATCAACTGCTGAATCTCATCAGGAGAACGGCCGGTCGCATAGAAACCGCCGACCAGGCCTCCCATGCTGGTGCCGGCTACCAGGTCTACCGGCACGTGGTGTTGGTAGAGCCATTGCAGCACGCCAATGTGGGCTAGCCCGAGCGCGCCGCCGCCTTCAAGCGCCACCCCGATTTTTTGCCGGGAATCCTGAGCGTGAAGCGCAATGCTTACAAAAAACAGCAAGACCATTCCAAGCTTCGCCCGGTGGCTTCCAGATCCCTGATTCATGGACGGTCCATCATCGCCCGGAACGGACTGGGCGCGAAAGTACCATTCTGGGAGCCCAGGCTAATCGAAAACCACGGTCTTGTTGCCGTAGCAGAGGATGCGCTGTTCCAGATGCCAGCGGACCGCGCGTGAAAGCACCACCCGTTCCAGATCGCGGCCCTTTGCGATCAGGTCTTCGACCCGGTCGCGATGCGAGATACGGGTGACATCCTGCTCGATGATGGGCCCTTCGTCGAGCACCTGGGTTACATAGTGACTGGTAGCGCCAATCAGCTTGACCCCCCGTGCAAAGGCTGCATGGTACGGCTTGGCGCCTACGAAGGCAGGCAGGAAGGAGTGGTGAACATTGATGATCCTGCGCGGATAGCGGCTCACCAGGTCGGGTGACAGAATTTGCATATAACGGGCCAGGACGATGAGCTCAACTCGATGTTCCTTGAGCAGCCGGACTTGCTCTTTTTCCGTCGCCGCCTTATCTGTAGGGTCGACCGGGGTGTGATAAAAGGGCACGTTGTAAAACTTGGCCAGGCCAAGTGCGTCCTCATGATTGCTGATGATCGAAGCAATCTCACAGGGCAACTCCCCAATCTGGTGGCGATACAGCAGGTCGACCAGGCAATGCTGATAGCGGGAAACAAATATCGCGACCGCCGGCCGCTTTTGTTCCATGAACACCCGCCAGGTGAACCCATACCCGGTCGCCAGCGGCGCAAAGACACGAGCAAAGCCTGCCTGGTCGAGATTGAAGCCGGTCAGCGACCACTGAATGCGGATGAAGAACAGCCCCAACTCCGCATCCTGATGTTGATCCGCGTGCAAAATGTTTCCGCCATGCTGAAGCAGGAATCGCGCGATGACAAAGACGAGGCCTTTGCGATCCTGACAGTACAGCAGCAATGTGGCGCTGGGCTCCATGGTTTGTCTTCGTATAGTAGCCTGCATCTTCTCAAAGTGGGACCCCTTCCTCTGTGGAATCCCGGAAACGCCATCCTTCCAAGTGAATGGCGCTTCTGGGCTCTATCCCCGCCATCCAACGATGGGTGCCCCATGCGGCTACCGCGGGTAAAAGCATCTGTGCTTCCCGCGGTATCCGCTCCCATCCTTCGCGTTCTTTGCGAAGGGTGGGATACGCAAATCTCACCCTTCCACCTCCCACAACAGCAGACAGCTCGGGGAATCTTCGGGGCGACTTGGTATGAGAGGCGGACACAACCAGACACCCCGATAGAACAAAAAGCAGTGCTGGATATACTAGCTCCATCTTTTCCCAAAGGCCTGACCATCATGTTCCTTCGCAGCTCGTATCCTGCCGTCCTATCGTTTCTGCTGCTGGTGCATGCCGCGCGGGCGCAGTTCAACGCAGCTCCTGCCGACGGAACTCCAACTCCCAACGCCAATGGCGGATATATCCGTGACTCCCGCCAACATCCCGCCGAGCCATCCCGCAACAGTGCTTTTTCCATGACCATTAACCGCTACGGCATTGCGGCTACTCTCCAGACTCTTGCCTCGCAGGCCAGCGCTACGATCCTTTCCAAAGGCGGGAATGCCGTCGATGCAGCGATAGCGGCGAATGCGGCGGTTGGCGTTATCGAGCCGATGATGGACGGCATCGGGGGCGACCTTTTCGCCATCGTTTGGGATCCAAAAGAGAAGAAGATGTACGCCCTCAACGCGAGTGGCTGGTCGGCCAGCGCCCAGACCATCGAGGCCATGAAGGCCAAAGGCCTTACCACTATGGACGACACCAGCATCTATGCTGTCACCGTACCCGGGGCCGTTGCCGGCTGGGAGGCATTGCACGCAAAGTTCGGCAAACTGCCGCTCGCTGTCGACCTCGCTCCGGCCATCGCGCTGGCTAAAGATGGTTTTCCTGTCACCGAGACCGACTCGGAGAACTGGGCCCAGTACGCCGTGCAATTCAAGGACCGAGCCGCCTTCGCCTCCGTCTTTCTTCCTGATGGAACCTATCCCCGGGTGGGGCAGATCTTCCGCAACCCCGACCTTGCCAACAGCCTCCGCTTGATCGCGAAGAACGGCGCCGAAGCCTTCTACCGCGGTCCTATCGCGGATGCCATTATCCGCGTCTCTGACCAGAACAATGGCTTTCTCACCAAGGCCGACCTGGCCGATTACAAGCCCGAATGGGTAGAGCCCGTTTCCACTACATATCACGGCTGGCGCGTCTTCGAGACTCCTCCCAATACCCAGGGTATCGCCGCTCTTTCCATGCTCAACATCATGGAACTCTATCCGCTTCGCGAGTGGGGACATGACTCACCTAAAACACTGCACATCGAAATGGAGGCCAAGGCATTGGCCTATTCCGATATGCTTCACTATGTTGGCGATCCGCACACCGGCGACATTCCCACCAAGAAGCTCATCTCGAAGGAACTCGCAAAAGAGCGCGCCCGCGGCATTACCGAAATAGCCAACTGTAAGGTACTCCCCTCGGATCGCAAGCAGCAGCTCGACAAGCTGCAATCCGACACCACGTATCTTGCCACCGTCGATCGAGACGGTATGGTCGTCTCGTTCATTCAATCGAACGCGGGCGCCTTCGGCGCTGGTCTTGTCCCTGAGCACACCGGCTTCGTCCTGCAAAACCGTGGCGGTGGCTTTTACATGGAGCCTGGCCAGCCCAACTCTCTGGCGGGTCACAAGCGTCCACTGCACACGATCATCCCCGCCATGATGCAGAAAGATGGCCAGACCATCGGCTTCGGTATTATGTCCGGCTTCAACCAGGCCCAGGCGCACGCGCAGTTCGTTGCCAACGTGGTCGATTTCGACATGAATATCCAGGCCGCTATGGATGCAGCCCGCTTCAACAAAGGGAACTCCGGCTGTGGCGTCAATCTTGAAGACGGCTACCCACGCGAGGTCCTTGAGCAACTCGCCTCTCAAGGCCACCAGATTAACCTCGTACCGCGCTACTCGCAGGTGATGGGACGCGGTAATGCCGTCATGCACGACGACGCTCTGGGAGTAAATTTCGGTGCCTCCGACCCCCGCGCCGATGGGCAGGCCATTCCCGAACAACCACCGTACTAACGAGACGCCGGCGCCTCGAAGTTCGTCCCGCGGTTTCCACTTGACATCCAAGCTGTAAACCATGTTCACTTGAATGCCAAGTGAAGAAGATACCCGTGGAACGAAGCGAAGTATCACACAGTCACCAGGGCGGATGGAAGGCGCCTGATGAGGAAACCGAACGCCGGCGGCAGATGGCCGGCGTGGTTGAAAAGCTGCTCGTGGAGGGGCAGTAACCATGGCGAATTGGAGAAGAATCATCGCCCAGCTTCGCAGTCTCCTCGCCAACAAGCGCGCGGAAGAGGATCTTGCCCGCGAAGTCGCATCGCACCTCACCCTCCTCGCCGACGACTTTGAACGCCGCGGAATGTCGCGTGAAGACGCACGGCTGGCCGCACGACGCGCTTACGGCGGGGTGGAGCAGGCAAAACAGGCACACCGCGACGAGCGCTCTCTGTTGTGGCTCGAACAAACCATGCAGGACCTGCGCTACGGCCTGCGCACCTTGAGCAGGAGCCCCGGCTTCACAATGACCGCTCTGCTCACGCTCGCCCTCGGCATCGGCGGATGCACGGCCATCTTCAGCCTCGTGAATGCTGTTCTCATCCGTTCTTTACCGTATGGCGATCCGAGCCGGCTTGTCTATCTCTACACACCCAATCCGCGGTTCAAACTTCCGGCAGAAGTTTTCGGTCCGGCTTATGCCGACCTATACGACCTAAAGAGGGAAAGCCACTCGTTTCAGGACATGAGCGCCTTCGGCCAGTCAGTCTTCAGTCTCGCCTCGCAGGGCGCGGCGGAACGCGTGAGCGCGGCGCGGGTCGATGGCGATTTCTTTCGAACCCTAAAATCCGCCCCTGAAATCGGCAGGGCCATCACTCCCGACGACAACCAACCGGGCCACGAAAAAGTCGTTGTCATCAGCCACGCGCTCTGGCAGTCCATGTTCGGCACGGCCGCCGACGCTCTCCATCGCTCGCTGTTGCTGGATGGCAAGAATTACCAAATCGTCGGGGTCATGCCGCAAGGCTTCGAATATCCGCATTTCTCTGATGTTCCCTATGGCGCAGCGCAATACAAAACGACGCAAGTCTGGATCCCGCTGGCCCTTACGCCTCATGAACTGGTCGACCGCGACAACGCAAGTGGAAACGCCATTGCGCGCCTCAGCCCGGGCGTCTCTGTCGCGCAGGCACAGGCGGAGATGTCCGCCATCATGGTGCGCCTCGACAAGCTTCACGATCCGCAACTCCGGGGATGGGGCGCCCTTGTCGTCAATTTCGTAGACAGCACGGTAGGGCACGTGCGCTCGCTGCTCTGGCTGCTGCTGGGCGCGGTATGCATCGTTCTCGCGATCGCCTGCGGCAACGCAGCGAATCTTTTGCTGGCGCGCGCGGCAAACCGCATGCGCGAGTTGGGTGTTCGTGTTGCGCTGGGAGCGGGCCGCAAGCGCATCATTCGCCAGCTTCTTACCGAATCGCTCCTGATCGGACTTGTTGCGGGAGCCATTGGCATCGGTCTTGCATTCGGTTTCCTGCGTGTATTGCCGCGCCTCGACCCCGGTAACATTCCGCGGCTCAAGGAAGCATCGGTCGACACGCGCGTTTTGCTGTTTACGCTCGTGGTCTCCGTGCTGACGAGCGTGCTTGCCGGCGTTCTGCCCGCACTGGCCGTGTCGCGCATCAGTCTTACCGATTTCCTTGCGGCTGCCGGTGGACGCAGCGTTGCCACTGGGCACACACGGCTGCAAGGCACGCTCATCGTTATGGAGTCGGCGCTTGTCGTGGTGCTGCTGGCTGGTGCAGGCCTCTTGCTTCGCAGTTACATCAACCTCGAGTCCGTCGATACCGGATTCTCGCCATCCACCGTCAGCATGAACATCGGCCTCGATGCGCGTTATGGCCAGCCGCAACAACGCATCTCCTTCTTCCGGGATCTGTTTGCGAAGTTCCAGGCCCTCCCCGGCGTTCAGGCGGTGGGAGCCATCAACGACTTGCCCCTCAGCAACTCCGAAGACCTGAAAATGTTCACGGTCAATGGCTATCCAAATGAGAAAAACCAATTGGCGGAATCGCGCTGGGTTACTCCGCAATATTTTTCCGCGATGAACATTCCGCTCGTGGCCGGACGGCTCTTCAGCGATGAGGAATATTCCAGCGATGTCCACACGATAATCATCAACCAGAGCTTTGCCAGAAAGTATTTTGCCAATCGCAACCCCATCGGCGGACGAGTCAACTCAGACGATCATCATATTCAGTGGAGCACCGTCGTTGGGGTCATCGGCGACGTGCGCCATTCCAGCCTTGAAGAAGCTCCCGTGCCGCAAATCTATTTTCCGGACACCGGGTTTCAAGGAGGATACATTGCCGTCCGCTCCACGCTTCCGCCAGAACCCCTAGCCTCCGCAATTCGCTCCACCTTGCACAGCATCGATCCCAATCTCGCCGCCGGCGACATTCGAACCATGGGTGACCGGGAGTCTGAAGCCAGTGCGTCGCGGCGCTTTCAAACCTCCCTGCTCACAGTATTTGCCGCCGTCGCTTTGTTCCTCGCGCTGGTCGGCCTGTATGGCCTCATGGCCTATTCGGTGAATCGCCGTACGCGCGAAGTCGGTATCCGCATGGCCCTTGGCGCTAACCGCGCGGACGTGATGCTGCTTGTGCTCGAGAAGGCCGCGCTCCTGCTTGCGCTGGGTCTGGTCCTCGGGCTTGTTGGCTCGTGGTTCGCCACCCGCGCCATTCAGGCATTTCTCTTTGGTGTTGGCCGGCACGACCCAATTACAATTCTGTCCGTGTGTGCTTTGCTCGCGGTCTCCGGCTTGATCGCGGCGATTATTCCCGCTCGTCGCGCCGCCTCCATCGATCCCATGCAGGCACTTCGGACGGAGTAGGACAGAATCGACGAAGAGCATGCTTACGCCGGGCTCCCTTCGGGCGCAAGCGCAATCTTTATCGTCCAACCACTGCACGACCGTATCGGCGATTTCATATGCTTGCTCCGCAATTTGAGCCAGGCAGTGTGTGATTGCCAATTCAAATCTGGCACTGACATCGTTGCGGTAAATCAGCTCTTCCTCTCTGAAGTTAAGTTGCCGATCGAATTGCCGATGGCCTTCCTTGACCTGAAGAATCTTCCTTGCATGTTGAATCTCTTCATCGAACAGGGCAACTGTGTACAGCCGCACAAGGCCGTTGACGAAATCCGTTGTCACCATCTTTGAGGGAGACTGTGTCTTGCGCCCGCTTTCAAGCAGGAGCACGGTATTTTGCGCCATCTCTGTGGCCGCGAAGTAAGTGACTTGAAGGGCGCTGTACACGCGCAAGGCGCAGGATGCCGCGGTAGATTCCGTATCAACCGGCCATCCTTCAGCGCGAAGCAGGCGGCCTCGATCGCCGATGTTCAATTGCAGTTTGTGCAACTCGTCGTCAGCATTGCGAACCACGCCGCAAAGCTCGTAGCTCCCGAGTTCATATGCCTTAATCGAATAATCGACGGCTCGCTGGGCGAGCCTTGTCATCCTGAGCAGATGAGAGCGTGAGACCCGGCTATATTGAAGATTTCGCATGGTCCGTACTACTCCTTGCTTGCGAGGTGACGACGCGCTTTATGTTTCCGGGCAGCACCAATGCGGGCTGCAATTCTTCGAATGAGGGCCGGCGTCGAGCGGGCATAGTAACTTCGATCTGAACCTTCCTGGCAGAAGCAGGAAACAGGAAGGTTCAGACTCGATGTGCTGAACTTCCGGAAATCGGTGAGTTGGCCGATCAGGCTGCGTCTTTCGCCTTTGCCTCGGGGCGAATATTCTGATTCACGCGGAAAAAGTTATCGGGGTCGTACTTCGCCTTGATCTGGACCAGCCTATCGAAGTTACCCTGGTACGTCGCGCGAATACGATCTTCCCCCTCCCCCTCCATCATGAAGTTGACGTAGGCACCGCCCGCCCCGTACGGATGCAGCGCCTCCCAGTACTCTTTGGCCCAGGAGGTAATGCGATCCTTGTTGGCGGGATCCGGATCGACGCCGACGATCACTTCGCTCCAGATCGCATCGCGATAGCTCCACGGGGTGTCATTTTTCCCCGCTTTGTGTGCTGCGCCGTTGACTGGGTACAAGTGCATCGTGGAGTGCAGAGTCGGCATTTGGGAGCCGTGCTTGATGTGCAGGGCGATTGCCTCGTCACCGAGCTCGTTGACGAAATCCGCTTTCCAATACCACTGCAGACCGGGTGTGTAGAGGCCGTCGAACATCCCTTGCAGCGTCGGAAACGGCATCGGCGCGAAGAACTCGAATGCGGGTGGCCGAAAACTGCGCAGCGGGCTGAGTATCTGATTCGCCTGTTGCAGCCCTCCGTTGTAGCACCAGACAATTGCGCACATCTTCTTGAAATGCAGCTCTTCAGGGAAAGGCGGTCCAGGGGGCACGGTAAGGAATGCGAAGAAGCCGTTGATCTCTTGCGGCGCCTGCACAATGAACTCGCGGTACCACTTCATGATGTCAGCAGCCTGATCGAGGTCCCACAACATCGGCCCGGCACACACCGTTGAAACCGGATGTGCCTGGAACAGAAACGAAGTGACCACTCCGAAGTTTCCGCCGCCCCCGCGGATAGCCCAAAAGAGGTCGGTATTTTCGTCCGCGCTGGCCGTGACAAACTTTCCATCCGCCAGGACGACATCGGCCGCCAGAAGGTTATCGATGGTCAGGCCATACTGTCTTGTGAGGTGTCCCATGCCGCCGCCCAGAGTAAGGCCGCCAACCCCTGTGGTCGAAATGATTCCAGAGGGCACGGCGAGGCCGAAGGCGTGTGTAGCGTGGTCCACGTCGCCCCACGTGCTTCCACCGCCTACGCGGACAGTTCTTGCCGCAGGGTCGACGTGAACGTACTTGATGCGCGACAGGTCAATGACGAGACCATCATTACAAATTCCCAGCCCCCCGGCGTTATGGCCTCCCCCTCGGACCGATACCAGCAGGTTATTCTTCCGGGCGAAATGGATGGCGGCGATAACATCCGCAACGTCATTGCACAGAGCAATGAGCCTCGGTTTGCGGCTGATCATCGCGTTATACACTTTGCGTGCTTCGTCGTAGCCCGGGGCTGAGGGTTCGATCAACTCGCCTCGGAGCTGGCTCTTGAATTGAGTAACGGCTTCCTGGTTCATAGGTTCCTTTCCATCCGGGGAATGGTCACGGATTCGACTCTTACTGTGCAATGCGAGGCGTTCCGAAACCGTTCTATGGGAGTGCCGGTTAGCGTTCGGTGGAAACTCCGTTTTCAACCGCGGGTGACGCGTGCAACTGCGATTCGGCCCGAATCTCAAACAACCGCGCACCCGTCTGTCGGCTCAGATCAATTGCGCGCCGATAACAAGCCTGGGCCTGGGGCAGACTCCCGCTTTGCAGCAGGAGATCTCCATGAATCCGTTCCAACTCCGGCGCCGCCCACGCTTCGGCGTTCTTGCTCAGAAAAGCGAAACCAGTGGCTATGTTTGCCAGCGCATCTCCGATCTGGCCAGACCATCCACAGGCCTCTGCCAATAGACCATGGTAGAAAGGCAGGCGAAGTTCCGCCTGGATCTTCTTCAGTGCGTCGAGACCTTGTCTCAGCCTTGCCAATCCGGGCGTAGCATCCCCGCACCGGCAGGTTGCCCATCCGGCCAGGATGTCTGCCACCGCCAGGTAATAGACGAAGCCGTACTTTCTGCAAATCTCCGACGCCTCGTTGGCTCGTGCCAGAGCCAGGTCGCCCTCCCTTTGGTAAACGCTGAGCATCGCCGCGTAATCCAGGGCGATGCCCAGGGTGAATGGGTGCGCAACCTCGCGGGCCAGTGCAACCGATTCATTGCTCTTCGCCTCCGCTTCTTCCGGGTAGCCAAACAAGCACAGCAAATGCGAAAGGTAGGCACGGCGGAAGACGCCGACATCGGGGCCGGCGAACAACGCCAATGCGGGGTGCGGCGGACCGCCGGCGACAACACAGCCAACTCGATCCGTTCCCATGACTCCTCCAGGCGCCCCAGATGAAAGAGACTGGTGCCCAAAAGAAATTGACTGGCTTTTTCCTGCGCGGAAGCACCTCCTCGGCGCGCACCATCGACGGCATCCTGTGCCACTTGCCTCGACTCCTCGAGTTGGCCGCGCACGATGTGAAATAGCCAGGCTCCGCTCAGCAACGGAAACAAGTGCTTTTGATCGCCCAGCCGCCTCGACAGGAAGAGTCCGCGGGCGTAGGTTTCGCCCACCTCGGGCATGCTGTAACCATCCGTCGTGACCAGCGACGGGCCCAATGTAACCAGCAGTTCCAGTTCGTCTCGGTCGCGGTTGACGGATTCGGGAAAATCCCGGCACAGCACCAGCGCGCGCCTGAGGTAGCCCGCCGCTTCCGCATCGGAGAACCGTTGCTTGGCAACTGCGGCGGCCGCCCGATAAGAGCGGATTGCTTCCTGCGCCATTCCGCCCGCGTCGTAGTGCGCGGCCAGCCATCCGCTAAGCGCTTCGAAATCGGGTGGATAAAGTTCCTCCAGGGCCCGCGCCACGCGGCGGTGCAAGGTTCGCCGGCGAATCGGGTTGAGCTCGCTATACGCGACCTCTCGCAGCAGTCCGTGCGTGTAGTCATACGATCCGCTACCCTGCCCGTCGATGATGTGCCGCCGCCAGAGCTCCTCCAACGCCCGCGATAGGCTGTCCTCATCCCAGTCAGCAGCTTTGGCCAGCAAGTCCGGGGAGAACGGACGCCCGATCGTGGCGGCAAGTCCAGCAAGCTCGTAGGCCGGTGCAGAAAGTTGCGCCAGGCGCGCAGAGATTACAGCCTGGAGGCGCGGGGGGACTGCACCCTTCGACCCCCTGTCTTCAAGCAGGGCACGCACAGTCTCTACCACAAAGAGAGCGTTCCCCTTCGTCGTTCGATAAAGGCAGCTCAGGAACGCCTCATCGAATGTATGCGCGGCGGTTTGGACGGCGAGCGCCGCGGTTTCCTCTTCGCTGAGTGGGAGGATCGGGATTTCGGACATTCGCCCCGACTGGCCCAACTCCCGCATGAAGCTTGCCAGTGGATGGTCGCGGTCAATTTCCCCTGTTCTTACGGTTCCCAGTACCAGGAAGCGGTCACCCGCCGTGGATCGAAACAAGAAGTGCAGCCAGTCGAGCGAGTCGTGATCGCACCATTGCAAGTCATCGATCAGCAGCAAAAGTGGCTTCGGCGCGAGGCGGAATGTCGCGCTCAGGGCCTCGTAAAGATGAAGGCGTTGCCAACTCTCCGTGAGCGGTTGTGGAGCTGGAATTTCAGGGTTTTCCACCAGGACTTCCGGGAGCAGGCGCGCCAATTCTGCCAGTTGGGGCTTTGGCAACCGCCCGCGCGCAACCTTCAACGGCTCCGTCCTGAGCCACTCGGCCACGGGCCCATACGCATGCTGGCCATGGGCCAGATAGCACCAGGCACGCGCGACAGCCTGCTTGGGGTTACGGGAGCACGCTTCATAGAGCTCCTCGGCAAACCGGGATTTGCCAACCCCCGGCTCGCCCAGGACCACAGCAAAATGCGGCGCACCCTGCGTCACAGACTGCCAACAAGCAAGCAGGCGCTCCCACTCCGCTTTCCGGCCCACCATGGGTTTTAGCCTGGTTGCGGCGAAGGGCGGTGGCTCTGCGGGACGGCTCGGCTCATCTTCCGATTTGAGCGCCTGTTTGAACAGGTCTTGCGTCTCCTTGCCCGGACTGACGCCAAGCTCACGCTGTAGGTTCCTCAGACATTGGTGATAAACACGGATCGCGCTCGACCGGTCATGGTTCCGCATGTGCAGCCGGATGAGGAGTTGATAATACCCTTCACGAAGATGATCGAGCGCGAGAAGCCGCGCGGCATGGCGTATACCTGCCGGAAAATCACCTTCTCTCTCTGACAATGCAGCAAGCCGGCTTAGAATTTCCGCGAACTGCAGACGTAATTGCTCACGCTTCGGGCGAAGCCAATCGTCGTATAAGTCGGGTAGCAGATCATCCTGATAGAGCCGTGCTGCTCGCTCGAGAGCCTCACGCTCAGCCGCCGGATCGCCCTCTCTGGCACTCTCGACGGTTCGAGCCGCCGCCTCGAACTCGACCACATCGATCGCACAAGAACTATCGGAAAGCCAGCGAACGGTGTGGTTGTCACTCACCAGCAGAGAACATTCGATCGGGAGTGCCCGGCGGAGATTGTGGAGCAATTGGCGCAGGTTGGTGCGGGCCTGAGCATCCGTCGACTCCGGCCAAAGAAGGGAAGCCAGTTGCTCACGGGATTGCGTCGATTCGCTGTGCAGCACAAGAAACGCCAGCAGCGATCGCATACGGTTCGTGTTGACCGATGTGACCAGACTCTGCCCGAATGTGAAGCGCATTGTGCCCAGCAGTTCGATGCGAATCGGAGTCACTTCTGAATACTAACTGCTTCCACCTTGCCGCGTAATCTCGGACATGACCGATCGATACACGCCATCCGAGTGCAGGTTTTCGACAGCCTTGCGCAGCGCCGCGTCTACGTCCGGATCCTTGGAATAGCGGTCAGCGGCGTCCAGTAACACCCGGCTCATATCCCCATCCGAAGAAATGCGCGTTGCCGACTGAATCGCTGCGATCGCCATCGCGGTCGAGGTTCCAGGCTTGTCGAGCAAAACCATCAGAACGTGGCTGTGATCGCCATCCGAACTGATGGTGTCCGCAGCGGCAAAGAAATCGTCGCGGGCCGGTTCAACATTCACCCCAGCGAGCTCCACAAGGACGCGAGCTTTATCTCCGTCGGACGAAATCCGCTGTGCTGACTTCGCAATTCCGCCGAGCGTAGTTGCACCAATTCCTTGCCGGTGAACGAGTGCCACAAGCACCTGCTGATGGTCGCCATCGCTTGAAATTGAATTCGCCGCCTCGAAGAACGCCTTGCGGATGAGCTCATCATCGCTATATTGGGAAACCGCCTCTTTGAGCACACGGGCTTTGTCCCCGTCCGAGGAAATCTTTTCCGCCGACCGCAGCGCCCAGGCTAGCGTGTCGCGATCGTCGCCATGCGCCGCCAGTATTGTCGAGAGAACGCGCGCGTGGTCCCCATCCGACGAAATCGACTTTACCGCTTCGAAATAAGCAATATCAAGACCGGCGCTTGCACGATAGGAGTCTGCCATCTCGATCAGCACTTCGGCCTTGTCTCCGTCGGACGAAATATGCTTTGCTGCCCTCGCCACGTCAACAAGTGTGTCGGCGCTTCCCCCGTCCTTCTTAACGATGTCGGAAAGCACCCTACGTTTGTCGCCGTCCGAACTAATGCTCTTGGCTGCCTCGAAAAGAAATGGACGCAGCTCGCCAGTGAAATACTTTCCGTCCACGGTAACGAGCACCTGCGCCTTGTCGCCATCCGACGAGATCCCTCGGATCAGTCTTGCGGCGTCCTCCAGCTGCTCCGTGTTTAGGGTCGCCTGCGAAAAAAGCTGCTCCAGATAAATGCGTTTCGATCCATCGCTGTGAATCAATCCAATCTCCGTAATTACGGCCTGTGGACCGCCTTGCCGGAGTATTCGCCCGACACGGGGTCCCGCTCCAATCCCGCTATCTCGAATCATCTGCGGCAGCAAGTGCCCCAGCCATGCCCGCCCCTCAGAGTCCAGCGGTTTCGCGGACCAACCCACCGAGTAGGTTTTGGTGAGGTTACCTGCCGAATCTGCCTTCACGTCATATGCGCGCCCGGAGAGCCATGTCCCTTCCTCCACCCGAAAATGGCCACCAGGAGAAAGTGACTTGACGTCACGATCGTCATCGGTGAATTCAATGGCGCCGTCAATCTTCACGCTGAGTGACGTCCATCCGTTGCGCGTCGTCATCTCCATGTGAGTCTCGCCGCTCTGCTGCGCGGCCACTGGCGCCATCGGTGCCAGCGGCGCCACAGGAGCGAGTGGCGCGCTCGGCGCGAGGGGGGCGGGCGGTGCCGGCGGTGAGGTGGGTGACTGCGCCGGTGCCCTCGGAGCAAGCGCCGCGATCGGCGTTAGCGGTGCCCGTAACGCCAATGGTGAACCAGGAGCCGGTGCTGCAACTGACGCTCGGGGTGCCTGCAGTGAGCGCGGCGGGCTGAGTGGGATCGGCTCCTGCCGGCTATTTTCGGAAGCCGTATTGTGCGCGAAGACAATCATTTGGGGCGTCCGCCCGCCGACATAGATCAATGCCCCTACTGCGGCAATCGCCGCCCCCAGAGGACCGAGGGCAAGCTTCGGAGCCGCGTTCCGAGTTCTGTCCAGCATGTGATGGATGCGGCTGAAAAGTTGCGAACGGTTTCCTGTTGCGCCTACTGCCAGAACGCCCGTGTGCTGCCATTGCGAAAGTTCTGCCACTTTCGTGAGGGAGGCCGCATACGGCTTCGCCGTCCCCGTTGTTGCGACAACCCAGTCATCGCATGCCATCTCACGCTCGATCGACATCCGGTGCCCGATCCAGTAAACCGCCGGCTGGATCGGCAGTATTACTTCAATCAATTTCTGTGCGAGGTTGGTCCAATCATCCCGGCGTCGCAGGTGGGCTAGTTCGTGCAGCACGACGTGTTCGAGTTCCGAATCCGAAAGAGTGTCGAGAAGTGCTTGAGGGATAAGGATCGCCGGATTGAGAAATCCGAGCGACATCGGCGCTGCGATGTGGCTCGAAACGAGCAATTGCGTTTGCCGGCGGATACCGTTGACTCCGCTCAGACTTCTCAACCGCAGTTGCCACTTTGCCGGGGCCGGTATGGCGTGTGCTTTCAATACCCGCAACCCCCGGTAGCCAGATCCGAGGCGCACCAGCATCACTAAAGACAGGAAAGCCCACATGATCTCGAGCACGCCCAGAATTCTCCCAGAGCGAATGCGAATCAGAGGGTACTCAATGGCCGCTATCACTGGCGACGCACTTCGCGAGGCAGTCCGCGCTTGTACAGATTGAGGCGCCTGCTCACGCTGCGATTTCGGAATTGATACACCATGTGACTCGGGGCTTGCCTCCACATTCTGTAAGCGAAACTTGGACTCCTGAATCTTAACGGGTGCAAGAGTCGTAGCTGTGGGTATGTTCGTGGCTGCAATCGCAGGCGAATCCGTTCGCGCCCCTGGAATGAACACTCTGGAGGTGAGCGGTCCGAGGGGCAAGGCCACGACAGCGAGTAAGGTTACCCACAGAACCGTAAAGCGAGTTGTCGGGTTCAGTCGCGGAACCAGTTTCAGAAGGAGCCACATCGCCGCCGCCAGGAACGTCCCCTGCCAGATTCCGTTGAGAAGAGTTGTCATCGCAAAGTTGACGTGCGTCATTTCTGCTCTCCTTACTCGCTCTCCGCGATCATCTTTTTTATTCGTCGCAATTCTGCCCGGCCGATCGTTTCCTCTTTCAGTAGATTCACGACCAGCAGTTCGCGCGAGCCGCCAAAGAAGCGGTTCACCAGGTAACCGAGTGCCTTGCGGCTGGCTTCTTCTTGAACGATTACGGGTTCATAGACGAAGGCCCGCCCCTTCTTCGTGTGCCGCAGGTAGCCCTTGGCTTCGAGAATACGCAGGGTTGTCAGCACGGTGCTGTACGCAAGCGGGGGATCGGCCGGTAATGACGCCACCACATCGCCCACGGTTGCGTGTCCCTTCTTCCAAAGCACTTCCATGAGCGGCAACTCTCCTTCCGTCAGGTTGTGAGACTTTTTCCTTGCCAACGCTGCCTCCCGCCTCAAAAATTAAGGAATTAATAGTTCGAAGAACTTATACGGCGAGCGGCATCGCTTGTCAACTATCAAATTAATAGTTTGGCAGTTCGGGTCGGGTTTATCAGGAGATTTGATAACGTGGGTGACTCATCACTCATCGTCAAGTTGGGCGAGAAGCTGGCCGACTCTTCGGCCTAGTGCATAAGTTCTGGTTAGCCGACAATACGCCCAGAATCGCACGTCCGTTGCGTCGCTGATAAAGGGGTGAAAACCTGGTTTGCCATGTACTGGTTGGCCGTTTACATTCAGCTGAGGGGAGCTTATTTGACGCGGGCCGAGCTTGCCACGGAGAATCGGGAATTCACATGGGGAGACAGTCCTGACCTCAATAATTCCAGTAGGGAGTAAAGCATGTGGACTCGAATGGTTTTAGGGTTTGCTTGTTCGCTGACACTGATGCTGCAAAGTCACAAGACTATCCAACGAAGCCTGTGCGCATGATTGAGCCGTTCGGGGCAGGTGGCGGGCCAGATGTGATATCCCGTGCCGTCAGCCCGAAACTCTCTGCGCTGTGGGGCCAGCCGGTGACAGTCGAGAACCATCCCGGCGCGGGAAGTACAGCGGCCCCCGCCTTGGTCGCGACGTCGCCGCCCGACGGTTACACGATGCTTGTGAACACCAGCGCTCACGCCTACAGCGCCGCAATCCTGAAGAACCTGCCGTATAACCTGTTGAAGGATTTCATCCCGGTTGCTCCACTCACCAGCCAGCCCTACGTGCTAGTCGCAGGTAAGTCGTCGGGCATCACTACCGTGAGCGAGCTAATCGCAGCGGCGAAAGCAAAACCCGGTGAGCTGAAGTTTGGCTCCACAGGCACGGGTACTGGCACGCATTTGGGGCTCGAGAAATTCAATCTGGAGGCAGGTATTAAAGCAACACATGTGCCCGCGCGACCGGGCGATGCGATTGCTGACGTGATCGCCAACACGGTCGCAGGACATACTACTTACATGATGGCGCCCATCCAGCTCGCCCTGCCTGATATCCGTGCGGGCAACCTCCGTGCGCTAGGCGTGACCACCAAGAAGCGCTCGTCCTTGCTGCCGGAGGTCCCGACGATCGCGGAGGCTGGCGTCCCCGGCTTCGACTACCCAATTTGGTATGGAGTGTGGGTGCCCGCTGGTACTCCTGCCGGCGTGGTGGACAAACTAGCGAAAGACATCGCACGCGTCCTGGCTGCGCCCGATTTGCGCGACCAACTTGCGAAGCATGGGGCCGATCCCATGAGCATGACACAGCCGGAGTTCGCGCGTTTTGTTCTGAGCGAGAGTGAAAGCGCGGCGCGTATCGTCGGAGCAGCTGGGATCAAACCTTAATAGGCCCGAGGTCTCACAATGGGAGGCTCCCGATAGGGGAAGACGCAGTCCTCCGAAGTCCTGTTGTTGGACGTCGGACCGTTCCAGTCCCACTTGCCTATTGCGGGCGGATGACGGTCAACCCTGACCTTGCTGTCGCAGCACTGCTCTGATCATTGATCGGTGGCATGGAGGCCACCGGTCATGAAGCAGAAGCCAAGTTCCAGAAGAAAACGTAGTAGCGCCAAATCTGTCCTTCGGCTGCCCGACCTTGAACACGCCAAGGCCGCGGTGTTGAACAGCCTGAACTCAGCGGACGAAAAGCGGTTATCGTCACGCGATCGATGAGGTCGTTGACTGGTATTGTTCGGAACCTCGCTTGGCCTTCAACAGGATCGTGGTCTTGCGCTATCGCTCTCATCTCGAATCCCGCCAACTCGCCCCCGGAACCATCAATCTGCGCCTGGGCGCGGTGCGTCGACTCGCCTACGAAGCCGCCGACTGCGGTCTTCTCAGCGCCGACTTGGCGGCCGGTATTCGTCGCGTAAAAGGGGTGAAGAAGCTGGGCATCCGACTCGGGAACTGGTTAACGGCAGAGCAAGGCAATGCGCTTTGGCAAGCACCAGATCGTCAGCGACTGAAAGGAAAACGTGACCGAGCCTTGCTCGCATTGCTACTCGCGTGCGGGTTGAGGCGGCATGAAGCTGTAGCCTCGGCATTGGATCATCTCCAGCAGCGCGAAGAACACTGGGCCATAGTTGATCTGGTTGGCAAGGGAGGCCACATCCGAACGGTTCCGGTTCCCAATTGGGTTAGATCGGAACTGGGAGACTGGCTCAACGCAGCCGCAATTAATCGAGGAAAGTTGTTCCGCCGGGTCAACAAGGTTGGAAGGACATGGGGAGATGGCATGACGGTAAAAGCGGTTTGGCACATCGTGAAGGAATCCGCGAAGAGCATTGGAGTGGCGAAGTTGGCGCCGCACGATCTGCGGCGGACCTGCGCTCGGCTGTGCCACGAATCGGGAGGCGAGTTGGAGCAGATCCAATTTCTCTTGGGGCACGTTTCGGTGCAGACGACCGAACGCTACCTCGGTTGCAAGCAGCGGATTCGATCAGCGGTCAATGATCGCATTGGCATCGAGCCGAATCCTTGAGCTGAGGGGTGGACAGTTGTGGAAGGTTAGCCGACAATCCTTCCACCAAGAGGAGGGCGGTGTCCCCGCAGGGCCAACGTGAACCAGAAGTGCTTGTCTTAACTTGCTTTGAGCCGAGGCAGCAGAGTCAGCGCATTGCTACGGCCGATGCGCTCGAGATCGTCTGCCGAAAAACCGAGCTGCATAATGCCTTCAGCCGTTTCGGCGAGGGGCACGAAGGGATTATCGCTGCCAAACAGGATCTGTGTGGTTGGGACCAAACTCTTGAGTGCTGCAATCGCTGGTCCATAGGCAGTACCGGCGATATCGTAATAGTGGCGTTTCAGTTCGTATTCGATTCCTTTGGGTGCCTTTTCGGCGACGCTCTTCGGCGCATATTGCTGCATACGGCCCACAACCATCGGCACATCTCCGCCCGCGTGGGAAAAGATGACGCGAATGTCGTGAAATTTCGCAAGTGTCCCAGTGAAAACTAAATTTGTTACTGCCCGCGTGGTGTCCTGTGGAATCTCAAGTATTACCGGGGGAACATCCGGCAGCAACGTTCGACAACATAGTGGAGTGGTGGGATGCACGAACACCACGGCTTTGCGTCGGTTCAGCTCTTCGAAAACTGGCTGGTAATCAGGATGACCCAGCCATTTATCGTCGTAGCTGGTGAGGAGAGTAATGCCATCCGCCTTGAGCACACTATAGGCGTACTCGATCTCACGGAGGCTGGCATCGGTATCCGGAAGGGGAATTATGGCGAAGTGACCAAAGCGACCCGGGTGATTTCGCACGAGATCAGCAGCGTATTCATTTACTCGGCGCGACATTCGAGCCGCTGCCTCGCGGTCTCCGTACCAGAATGCGACCGGGGCAAGGGAGAGAACAGCCGTCGAGACGCCGCTTTTGTTCATTGCTGCGATCATCAGCTCCGGAGTCCAGCTCAAAAAAGCGGGATTCATCCGACCGCCACCCGCGGCGACGATTCGATCACGATTTTCTGCGAGATAAAAAGGCGGGACGATGTGATGATGCACATCGATCAGGCTCCGCTTCGTGCTGGAAGCAGCTGTCAGCGCGATCAATTCCCCGACCGGTGCAACTGAGGTTAGACCGAACGCCGCAACCGTTGTAAGAAACTCTCGTCTGGAACGGCCAAATGTTTCGGATCGAGAGCTGTTTGCCCGATCACCGCCCGCACGGGTGATAGGACAATCGACATTTCGGTTTGCCATAGGACTTCCTCCAGCAGGATTCCAAACGGCCAAGTCTATCAGCGAAATGCTCAAACAGTCGCTTCCACAGCTTCCGCTGGACGTCACTGGACGTATTAACGGTCAATCCGGAAGTGATCCCGCGAATCGCCTGTAAATCGGGTTTTCGGTACCAGATCGGCGATTTCGATACTCTCGCCCTGCGCCTTCATGCCGAATTGGCAGCGTCCAATCGAGCAGCCTCGTGGCTAGCTATCGTTAGCGCTTGGTCGCGCAAACTCGCCAGCTAAGGTGTGTGGCATCTTGGGGAGCAGTAAAACCAGACTTGCCAACACCAACAAAGCAATCCCAGCAAGAGTTATTCCGCCATTGAGGCTCCCAGTCCTCTGCCCAATCACTCCGACAGCATACGGCCCGGCGAATCCCCCGAGGTTTGCGATCGCACTGACCACCGCGATCCCCGAAGCCGCAGAGAACCCGCTCAGGAACTGGCTTGGCAAAGTCCAGAATGGTCCCGAGGCTCCGTAAATCCCAACCGCGAGGAGAGAAAGAAGCACCATAGAAAGAAAAAGGGAGTGAGACGCGCCAAACGATAGACAAGCAATTCCTCCAACGATCGCCGGAACTGCTGTATGCCATCTGCGCTCAAGCCTGCGATCTGAACTCCTAGAAATAATAATCATCAGCACTAGCCCTACCACATTCGGAGCCATTACCAGCAACCCAACCAGTGTGTTGGAGTACCCGATCGCCGCTGCCTTAATAATTTGTGGCAACCAAAAAGTCGCGGTATAGACGGACGTGCCCACGGCAAAAGCGACCGCTGCCAAGTGCCACACCCGTCCGTGAATCAGTGCTCCCACTGCGGAAACTGAATGTGCCCGACGCTTATCCTCTTCTTCCGCCTTGATTTGCCCGGCGATCCAATCCTTTTCATTCTGTGTGAGAAATTTGGCTTCCGCAGGACCGCTCGGCAGCAAGAAATAGGTCAGCACGCCGCAGACTACGGCAGGAATGCCTTCCAGGATGAGGAGCCATCTCCAACTTCCGAGTCCGAACGAGTGCACGTGATCCAGAATCAGGCCAGAGAGCGGGGCCCCTAGAATACTCGCCACAGGTATTCCCGTGATGAAAAGTGCAACCGCTTGAGCTTGCTCGCGCTGCCGAAACCAATAAGTGAGGTACAAAAGAATTCCCGGGAAATAGCCCCCCTCGGCCAATCCAAGCAGAAAACGCGCAACATATAACTGATGGGCGCTGCGCACGAAGCCAGTCAGCGCAGCCAGAATGCCCCAGGTGATCAGGATGCGCGCCAGCCAGATTCGCGCTCCAAGTTTGTGCAGCAGCAGATTGCTGGGTATCTCACAGATGGAATAGCCAACAAAGAAGATCCCAGCAAGGAATCCGAATTGCTGGCTGGTGATGGCCAGCTCTTTGTTCATGGTCAACGCTGCAAACCCAATGTTGATCCGATCGAGAAACGCCACAATGTAGAGCAGCCAGACAAAGGGAAGAATCCTGATCTTCAGCTTTAAGATCGTTCTGCCTTCGACGGAATCCACACCAGTTGAGTGTTCGTTTAGCATACTCATATCAATCGGAAAGATAAGCGGGAACTCTACGGTATTGCTGAGGCACCCGTCAACACGCGCGCCGTGCCACCTCTAGCGCATTGTGCCCGAGTGACGGGCTATCAGGAACTAACCGCATTCCTTCGTGTTTAGGGTGATTGGGCCCCTGCGTTTGATTTTCCTGCGAATTTCCGGGACACTACGCCAACAATCCGAATGGCAGATTGGGGAATCTAACGCAACATGCGGGTACAAAAAGGCTTGATCGGTCTCATCGTAATTCTGCAGGCCGTGCTTTTTCTGGCGCATTTTCTTGTCTATGAGACGTGGACATTTTCGCCCGCAGGAAGCAATATCCCCGGGATGTTGTGGATCAAGCTGGTTCTCGGACTTTTGTCGGTGAGCTTTGTTGCCGCTTCCCTCCTTGCCTTCCGCTATACAGATGCTGCGGTGCGCACGTTTTACAGGATTGCTGCGGTTTGGTTAGGTTTGTTGACATTCCTCTTCTTCGCCGCTGTTTTCTCCTGGATAATTTTCGGAGTTGCGCGGCTGGCTGGGCTGGACGTGAGCTTCCATCGGATGGTGGAATGGCTGTTCGGCGCAGCAGTATTGGCTGGCGTCTACGGAGTTTTCAACGCAAGCTGGACGCGAATCACTCAAACTACGGTACGACTCGCGAACTTGCCGCCGGCGTGGCGCGGGCGGAGGGCGGCGCTCATCAGCGACCTGCACCTGGGGCATGTGCGAAACGGCAGTTTTCTGCGGCGGATGGTTGCGAGGATTTTGAAGGAAGAACCGGACGCGATTTTTATCGCTGGCGATTTGTATGACGGCACGGCCATCGACGTCCGGCGAGCAGCGGAGCCGTTGAGCGAGCTCGTGGCCCCGCACGGCGTGTATTTTGTCGCGGGAAACCACGAGCAGTTTGGGGATGACAGCAAATATCTGCATGCCATTGCGGCAGCCGGGGTGCGCGTGCTCATCAATGAGAAGGTGGAAGTTGACGGTTTGCAGATTGTTGGTGTGCCGTACCGGAACGCGGCGCAAGGCGCGCATTTTACTTCGGTGCTCCAAGGCATCCGCTTGGATCGCAATCGCGCGAGCATTCTATTGACGCATGCACCCGACCATCCGGAAATTGCGGAGGCTGCGGGCGTTTCTCTGCAGCTATCCGGGCATACGCACCTTGGGCAGTTCATACCTTGGAGTTGGATGGCGCGGCGGATATACCGCCAGTTTGTCTACGGCTTAAGCCGGATCGGGAACATGCAGGTTTTCACTTCAAGCGGAGCGGGAACTTGGGGACCGCCGCTGCGACTCGGATCGAATCCCGAAATTGTAGTGCTTCTCTTCGAGTAAAGTTCACTGGCTGTGTCCTGCCGGGGAAATCGACAACAAAATCCGGTTATCGAGGGAAGTGCAACTGTTTCGTGTGTGCTCGTTATGGGCTCAGACGAAGGTCGCAAAGCTCTCCTATCAGGGTATCGGCCCACCAGTAGCTCATCCTTTATCCCCGCGTTGCGGTCGAACGCGGATTATCGAAAAACCGCGTTCTCGAATGATCGATAACTGACGAGCAGTGCTCGGTTTGCAAATCCCCGACCCGTCGACCGGCGGCGGGGGGATTCCTGACGGGTTTTCCAGCCCGCGGGAACTTCGCCCAGGCATTTAACGTACCCTTATTGGTAGGCTGTTGCTGCGATGAGGCAAGACCTTCACATGCGGGCGGGGAAATTGCTGGCCGTGGGTCTGCTTCCCTTGCTGGCCTGCGGAGTGCTTTGCTGCAGAAAGCAATCCCAGAACTCCCCCCAAGCCCCTCCAGGCACCAATGAGATTCGGCTTCTCTTCGCTTATGGTTCGGAAAAACAGAAGTGGATTGAAGATGTCACCACAACCTTCAATGAAAAGGGAGCCAAAACCACAGGCGGCAAGCGGATCACAGTCAAGGCGATTCCCAAAGGCTCTGGGGAATGTGTCGACGACCTGATAAGCGGTCGCGAGCACGACGATCTTATTAGCCCCGCATCCAACATTTTTCTCAAGCTGGGCAATGCCCAGTCGCGGGCCGCAACCGGTAAAGACCTCCTTGGCGCAACCCAGAACCTCGTCCTCTCACCCGTGGTCATCGCCATGTGGAAGCCGATGGCAGAGGCGATCGGATGGGGTAAGCAGCCGATCGGCTGGGCGGACATCCTCGCTCTGGCACGGAACAAGCAGGGCTGGAGCAGCTACGGCTACCCCCAATGGGGCAGCTTCAAGTTCGGCCACACCCATCCGGCTTACAGTAACAGCGGCATCCTCTCTCTGATCGCGGAGAACTACGCCGCCACCGGCAAAGTGCGCGGGCTGACCCTGGCCGATGTGCAAAGCCAGAAGACGCGCGATTTCGTCGCCGGCATCGAGAACTCAATGGTGCACTATGGCAGCTCGACAGGCTTCTTCGGGCGAAAACTTTTCGACAGCGGTCCCGAATACCTCTCCGCGGCAGTGCTGTACGAGAGCATGGTCGTCGAGTCGTACAGCAACGTGAAGGCAATGCCGTTTCCCGTGATCGCGATCTATCCTAAGGAAGGAACCTTTTGGAGTGACCATCCCGCGGGGATCGTCGAGCGCGATTGGGTGACTCCGGAACGCCGCGAGGCGGCACAAACCTACATCAATTATCTGCTCGCCGCGCCCCAGCAGCAGAAGGCGCTGACCTATGGCTTCCGCCCGGGATCGCCCGATGCACCGGTCGGGCCGCCTATCGACCAGGCTCACGGAGTTGATCCCAAACAGCCGGTGACCACTTTCGAGGTCCCCTCCTCCGAGGTCGTGAATGCCATCCAACACGAGTGGGACACTGCGGAGAAGAAGCCCGCCGACGTCGCGCTCGTGGTCGATACCTCGGGTAGCATGCAGGAAGAATCGAAGATGCCGAACGCCAAGGCCGGCGCCAGGCAGCTTGTTTCTTTGCTCAGCGACAAGGATGATTTCTCGCTGATCTCGTTCAACGATGTGCCCACCTGGGCCACCACCGACCAGGCGCTCGCAGCCTCACGCAAACCGTCCCTCGACGCGGTCGATTCGCTCTTCCCCGATGGACAAACCGCCCTCTACGATGCCGTTGATCAGGCCTACGATCACCTCCAGCAGCGCCCTGCCGACCATATTCGAGCCATCGTGGTGCTGACGGATGGCGAAGACAATAAGAGCGCCATGGCCCTGGGCGCACTGCTCGCGCACATCCGCTCCGACCCTGAGAGCCATACGATTCGCATCTATACCATCGCTTATGGACATGATGCCAAGCGGGGCGTGCTCAGCGAAATCGCCTACGCCACCCAGGGGCAAGCCTACGACGGCACCCCGCAAAACATCGTCGAAGTCTTTCGCGATATTTCAACATTTTTCTAAGACTGTCGAAACATGGCACAGGATCCGCACTCCGCGACTTCATCCCGCCCCTCGCTCACGCTGGCCGGCAAAACGGTCATCGTGCTTTTTCTTTGCGCCTGCGTAGGCGGCGCGTACTACTGGGCGCGTCAAAGGCACGTGCTGCCTGAGAGCCTTCCGGGCATCTCGACGGCCGGCAACGGCAAAGATGTGTCGTTGGGCATCGCCTACGGTACCGAGAAGCAGCGCTGGCTGCAGTGGGCGGTGGAGCAGTTCAAGGCGGCTCCGGAGGGAAAGCATATTCACGTGAATTTAATTCCGATGGGCTCGCTTGAAGGTGCCCATGCCGCTCTCAACGGAGATCAGCGGATCCAGGTCTGGTCGCCGGCCAGCGCCGCCTATAAAAGCACCTTTGTCGAAGACTGGCAAGCCAAATACGGCTCCGACCCGATTGTGAAGGAAGATCAGCTTGCTCTTACGCCGATGGTCTTTGTCATGTGGGAGGAGCGCTACCAGGCCTTCAAAGACCACTATGGCGCTGTCGACTTCGACACCATCAACCAGGCACTCTACGAGCCGGGCGGGTGGCAGACCATCAGCCGCCATCCCGAATGGGGATTCCTCAAGTTCGGCCATACCGACCCGGGCGATTCGAACTCAGGGATCCTTACCTTGTTGCTAGCCGGGCACTCCTACTTCAAGAAGGCCGGCGATCTCACGCTTGCCGACGTCACCAACGTAGACTTCCAAAAATGGCTCGGCCGGCTCGAGTCAGCGGCTAACAGCGAATCGAATAGCACCGGCAATCTGATGCGCGAGATGGTGCTGAAGGGACCATCTTCTTACGACGCCGCGATGGTCTATGAGAGCGTGGCCATCGATTATCTCAAGAATGCGGAAGGGCGCTGGGGTCCGATCCACGTTATCTATCCCGAATACAACATCTGGAACGACAATCCGTATTACATTCTCAACGCCACCTGGAGTTCTGATGACCAGCGCAAGGCCGCGCAGACGTTCCTCGACTTTCTATTAAGCGAGCCGATTCAGCGCGAGTCCATCATCCACGGCTTTCGTCCCGCAAACCCGAATGTCCCCACCCGGACCCCGGATAGCCCCTGGATTCGTTATCAGGCCAATGGAATCAAGCTGGACTTGGGAAAAATCTGCGCGCCGCCGAAAGCCGAGATTGTCACCAATCTATTAGCCGGCTGGCAGAGGCGAGACACAAACCACTGATGGGCGCCATCCGGGTAAGATTAGAACCGAACGCGAACCTGCTCGCGAAAAAGGAGAAACCACTGTATGTTCCGCCGCCTGAGCAATCTCTTGTATGGTTTCGTTGGCCTGTTTATCTCCGGGCTGGAGCGCCAGAATCCTGAGGCCCTGCTCGAGGTCGAGCAGGAGAACCTGCGCAAGCAGATTGGCAAGTTCAACAGCGGGCTCGCCGCGCACGCCGGCCTGGTCGAGCGGCTCATCTCCCAGGTCCGCAAGCTGGAGACCGACGACAACGAGCTCCGCGCCAAGACTTCCGCCAATCTCAAGCTGGGTAACCGCCAGGCCGCCGGTCAATATGCGCTTCGTCTGCAGACCGTCGAGCGGGAACTCGACGAGAACCGCAAGCAGATGGAGCAGGCCGAAACCACCTATAGGGAGCTGGTTCGCGCCCGCGATGTGGCCATCTCCATCGCCCGCCAGAAGATCGAGTCGCTGAAGGCCGGCATTAGCGATTTGAAGATGAAGCGCGCCATGGCTGAGATCACCGAGATGGCTTCCGGCATGATCACCGACCTCGGTGGCAGCGGCGAAACCCTCAACCGTCTGGATGAGATGGTCCGCGAAGAGCGCCACAAGGCCGCTGGCCGCGTCCGGGTAGCGGTCGATAGCCTTGACCTGAAAGATGTTCATATCCGCGAGGCGGAGCAAGGCGAGCTCGCCGAACAGGCCCTTGCCGCGTTCGAAGCCAGCCAGGCTCCGCAGCAAATCACTAGCGGGACGAGTGAGACCCTTCCGGCGATTTCCCTGCACGACGAGAGCGCCCTCGACAAGCAACGGAGCGGCTCCTAAAGTCAGCCATGTGGCGTTATCTCAAAGCCGCTTTCCTGGTTGGGGTGACGGTCCCCGGTCTGGGCCGGCTTCCGGTCAACGCACTCGGCACGGCGGCGGCGGCCATCCTCGGCTTTGTCGAACCCAGCATCTGGCTGGCTGGGCTGGGGATTGAGGCGGCGCTGGTTTCAACCCTTGCTTTTCATCCCCGTTTCCAAAACTATGTCGACGCCGTGGGCGGCCAGCGCGCGCTGGAAGACGGCAATGCCAAACGCGCCGCGTTGATTGCTGTTTTGCCGCAGGAGCTTCGCGCCCGCCTTAGCGCCCTGGAGCAGGCCTCGGCGCGCATTCTTTCCATCTACCAAACACTCGGGATCGAGCCCAGCCTGTTAGCTGGGACCCAGTCCAGCCTCGACAAACTGCAGTGGATCTATCTCAAGTTGCTGATTGCCCGGCATCACCTGGTTCACGAACTGAGCGCGGAGTCCCAGGCCAGCCTTGAAGCGCGCATTCACCAGATGCAGTCCGCCCCGCAGGCCGGCCCTTCCACCGCGCTGCAGCGTTCGCAAGAGGCGACACTCGCCATCCTTCTCCGCCGGCTCGAGAATCTGCAAAATCGGGACCGCATCCTCCGCGAAAACGACAGCGACTTAGCCCGCATCGAGGCCCAGGTAGAACTCATGCGCGAAAATGCCGCGATCGAAGGAAAGCCCGCGTCGGTGGAAACGGAAATCGAGCTCGCCAGCGACCTCGCCTCGCCGGACCTCTTCGGCAGCCAGAATAGCCTGGTACGAGAGCTTGATGAGGCGCGCCGCTGAGGTCTTATCCGGAATTACGGTGCATAAACCAGGCTCTTGTCATTCCGCGCGCAGAACGCTCACCAGGTCTATGGAAGCGGCGCGCCGCGCGGGCAGCAAGGAAGCCAGCCATGCCAGGAGCAGCACGGAAACCGCGGCCAGGCTCAGCACCAGCGGATCGAACGCGCTGACACCAAACAGGAAAGAGCCCAGGAGCCGGGAAGCCGCAGCCACGCCCACCAGTCCTATCGCACACCCGAGCATGGCCATCTTCGCTGCAGAGGCAAAGACGAGGCGCAGAATGCCGGCTCGTTGCGACCCTAAAGCCATGCGGATGGCCATCTCTTGTGCGCGCAGAGCAGCCGAGAAAGCGATGACACTGTACATGCCGAGCGCCGCCAGTAGCGCCGCTGCCATGGCAAAGGCAGAAATGATTACCGTGTTAAAGCGGCGGGGAGCTTCGGTATTGGAAACCGCGCGCTCCATGCTTTGGACTTGAGTGAGAGGTAACTGAGGGTCAATCGAGCGCACCGTCGCACGCAGAACATTCGCCATCTGCTCGGGCTCCATTGCCGAGCGCACCACGACAGAGCCTCCATTTCCGTTCAGGTCTGTCGGAGAGGCAAACGGTCCTATGGAGTTCTTATATTGTGCGACCGTCAGATAATACTGTTGTTTGCCAGGCACGTCGGGCGACGCCTCCTTTACGTCCGCAACTTCACCCACAACCGTCGCCCACGGTATCTTCGCTTCCTGCAACCCCAGGCGCAGACGCTTGCCGACCGGGTTTGAACCGGGCCAGCAGTGCTCGGCGAGCTTGTGGTTAACGATCGCGACCAGTTGCGTGTCCGTTGTGTCCGCCGGGGTGAAGTAACGCCCGGAAAGGAGCGGAACACCAATCGCCTGCAGATAGTCCCCCTCCACTGTCACCTGCGTGGCGAGATTCATGCCGGCGCTCTTGGGTGCGACATAGCCTTCCGCGTCGATTACTGTATTGCTGTCGCCGCCCGAAGCCGGCAGGAACGAGGTCAGCCCCACAAACTTCACGCCGGGAAGCTGCCGAAGACGGCGAATCAGTTCGTGATTGAACTCATCCACCCCTGGTTGGGTAGAGTATTGTTTTTGCGGCAGCGAGTACGAAGCCGTGAGGACATGGTCCGGGCGGAAGCCGAGATCCACGGCAAGCATCTTCTCAAAGCTCCGTAGCAACAATCCGGACGCCGCTAACAGCATCAGCGCGATGGCGATTTCGCCAGACACCAACGTGGTGCGAAGCCACGCGTGCCCTCCGCCCAGCGTGCGCCCTCCTTCCTTAAGGGTCTCGTTGACGTTCGTGCCCAAGGCGGCGAATGCCGGAGCCAGTCCGCAAACGATCCCGGTCAGCACCGAGAGCACGAGTGCGAACAGTACCACCTGTCCGTCGAGTCTGATTTCCTGAATACGAGGCAGCGTTTCAGGCAGCAGGCTCACACCCACTCGAAGCGCGATAGCCGCCAGACCCACGCCGAACACGCCTCCGGTAATACTCAGCAAGAGGCTTTCCAATACCGCCTCGCGCACCAGCGTGCCTGCGGGTGCTCCCAGGGCCATCTGCAGCGTGATCTGGCGCCGGCGACGGATGCTGCGGACCAGCAGCAGTCCAGCAAGGTTGGCGCAGGCGATAAGTAACACAACCATGGTGGCCAGAAACAGAGTCCTTACTAGCCGGCGAGCCTTTTCAACGGTCTGTTCATGGAGAGAGCGCACAACGGCCTGAATGCGCATACTCGACATGAACGCAGGGTAGCTGCGCATCGTCTCCCGGGCAACGTGCTCCGCATCGGTCTGCGCTTCCGCTGCAGTGATTCCTGCCTTGAGCCGTCCCACCATGGTGAAGTTCCAGGATGCAGCCCCGTTCGTGAATTCCTGTTCACTGAAGCTCATGGGAACCCACAGCTCACTGTTGTTCAAATGTCCCGGTACCAGGGGGAATTCAAAATCTCGCGGCATTACGCCGACCACGATGTAGGGCTTGCGGTCGAGGAGAATCTTGGCTCCCAATACGTGCGCGTCGCTGTGCAGCCGGCTCCGCCAGAGCGTGTAACTGACGACTGCTACCTGGTCGTGTCGGTCATCCTCCTGCTGCGTAAAAAATCTCCCCAACAGAGGCGCGATCCCGAGGGCTGGAAACACCCCGCCTGACATCCGAGCCGCATTCACCTGCGTGGGCTCTGCAATCCCGGATAGTTCGTAACCCACCCGTTCATACCCACCAAGAGCCTCGAAGCTGTGCGTATCCCGCGTGTAAGCGCGTATATCGGGAGCCGTGACACCGGTCTCGACGTTGGCTCCTTGCAGGATGTCAGACAGCACTACCAGCCTTTCGGGATGAGGGAATGGCAACGGACGCAGCAACACGCCTTCCACGAGAGAGAAAATGGCGGTCGTAGCTCCGATTCCCAGCGCGAGCATCAGCACAGCCGCGGCCGTGAAGCCGGGCGACTTCAACAAATGACGAAGAGGCATTCGTAGTTCATGCAACATATGGGTCAGATCCTTAACCGAATGGGCAGACCGGGAGCGGGCAGGGGCTCTCTTGTCTGAATACGAGTCAGGCGAAGTAATTGTTCCGCGATGAAAAGAACGCGCTTTTGGGCTCTATCCCCTCCACCCACGACGGGTGCCCCATGCGGCTACCGCGGGTAAAAGCATCTGTGCTTCCCGCGGTATCCGCCCCATCCTTCGCGTTCTTTGCGAAGGGTGGGATAATCAAATCTCACCCTTCAATCTCCCACCCAATGCAGACTTCGCCTGGATGACGGGTATCATCAAATCAAGAACAGACCCGTACTGGCCTGATGCCACAATCATCTACTGCCAAAGCAGTGCTTGGAGGTCGGATAGGAACGCCGCGGATGCAAGAATGGCAACTGAATAGCGTGGTTGAAGTCTTTGTGGATGCCTCTGTCGACCGGGTCTTGGCTGCGCTGACCGAAGCCGCGGATACCGAACACTATTTCATGCGCTCGCGAGTAACCGTCGGCGACGTGGGGGAAGCCTACCGCCTTGAGCGAGAGGATGGCTGGGAGGTGGATGGTATGGTCTTGGCGAAGGAACCGCCCTATCGGCTGCGGGTTACCTGGCGGATCAAGACGCCCCCTGATTTGGTGATGCCCAACTTCGAGGTGGAATACTTGATCGAACCTGCTCTCATTCCGGAGGCAAAATCGACAACGAAACTGACCGTCAATTCATTTGTCGACGGGCCCGTGCCTCCGCCGTTCATAAATGCAAGCCGCACCGGGTGGGCGATGATCACACGAAATCTGAAAGAGTATCTCGATGGACGTTCGTTCGAGCGAGCCCCGCGACAATCGGCAATGTGAATTCCGACCAAGGAAGCTGAAGGCTTGGGTCATTCTCTTGTGTATCGTGTGGAGCTTGATTGCACCGGGGCTGCTGCCTGCCCAGGAACATGCAGTGACTGTCGAGCGCGCTGTTCCCGTAAGTATGCGGGACGGTGTCGTGCTCTACGCGGACATCTATCGCCCAGCAAAGGCCGGCCGCTTTCCCGTGCTGCTCGAGCGCACCCCGTATGACAAGGGCAATGACAAAGAGATCGACCTGGGCGATCAAGGACCCGGGCGGGGATACATTGTCATTGTTCAGGATGTACGCGGCCGTTACACGTCCGGGGGTGAGTGGTACCCGTTTCGCCACGAATCCGAAGATGGAGCGGACACCATCGAATGGGCTGCGAGCTTGCCCTACTCCGACGGGCGCGTCGGCATGTTCGGCTCGTCGTATGTAGGGGCCACGCAGATGCTGGCGGCGATCGCGCATCCTCCGCACCTGGCCGGTATTTGCCCCATGTTCACGCCCAGCAATTATCACGATGGCTGGGTCTATCTAGGAGGCGCGTTCCAGCAATGGTTCAATGAGACGTGGACCTCGATACTGGCGCGTGACACCGTGGATCGCTACCTCAGGACCGCCGCGCGCCCCGAGGAGGACGACCGGATCGTTCCCTTGACGGACTATCCGCTCTTTCATCTCAACGACCCGCTCGCGTCTGGGCATCTTACCGCACGATTCGCTCCCTATTTTCTCGATTGGCTCGCTCATCCCAGCCTCGATGCGTATTGGCGTCCGTGGTCGATCGAGGACCATTACAGTGACATTAACGTGCCGGCGCTGACGGTAGCCGCGTGGTACGACATCTTCCTCGGGGGATCGCTACGCAATTATCTTGGCGTGAAGCGGGAAGGGAGCAGCGAGGCGGCAAAGCAAGGGCAGCTGCTGGTCACCATTGGCGGCCATGCCGGTTCCGGCCGCAGGATCGGGGATGTAGATTTCGGCCCGGCCGCGGCTGAGTTCGACGAAGCAGAGGTTACCCTGGCTTGGTACGACTTTCTGTTTTATGGGAAAAAGAACCGCTTCTCGATGGGGAGCCCGGTCCGCATTTTTGTTATGGGCAAGAATACGTGGCGGGACGAGAAGGCCTGGCCGCTTGCGCGCGCCAAGTCTACCCGGTTCTATTTGCACTCTGCCGGCGGGGCCAACTCTGTCTATGGGAACGGTGCGCTCTCGACAGAGTCTCCCGTGGTCGAACCGCCTGACAAGTATCAGTACGATCCTCGCCATCCGGTTCCTACCACCGGCGGGCCACTCTGCTGCGACGCTCACCAACCTGCCGGCGCGCACGATCAACGGGCAGTAGAGAAGCTTCCCCAGGTCCTGGTATTTTCCACCGAGCCGTTCGCTTCGGATACAGAGGTGACGGGCCCGATCTCGGTTGAGCTCTATGCGGCATCTTCGGCTGTGGATACTGACTTCACCGCGAAATTGGTCGACGTGGACCCGAGTGGACTTGCTCGCAATCTCACCGAGGGGATCATTCGCGCCAGGTACCGTGACTCGCAGACGAAGCCTGATGAACTGACTCCGGGTCGAATCTACAAATTCACCATCGACCTCTGGGCCACCAGCAATGTTTTCCTTACGGGACACAGGTTGCGTCTTGAGATCAGTAGTAGTAATTTTCCGCGCTTCGATCGCAACCTGAATCTCGGCAAGCCGTCAGGGATTGCGATCAGGTCTGTAGTGGCTAACAACAGCATCTTCCACGATGCGGCTCACCCCTCCGCACTTATAGTGCCTATTCTGCAGGACGATTCCGCGGCAGGCGGCAGACAGAAGTAACGTTCTTGACCAGCGTTTGGACAGCTGACCCTGGCGCTCCACAAATCGGTGCCGCCAGGACTGGGAGAACAGCAACCTTGAATTTCGTATTGAGGCTTTCAACGTGTTGAACTCTACCAACTTCCAGTATCCCGACACCACGGTGACCGATGGCGCCAGCTTCGGTACTTATACCGCAGCCAATGCCTATCCTTCGCGTGAGGTGCAGTTGGCGCTTCGCTTTGCCTTTTAGTGATTTACTAGAGATGATGCTCATGGTTGCGAAGCGTTCGCCTGGCCTGTGGATCGCGGTTCTCTCGGTTGCTGCCTTCGCCTGGGGGCAAGAGGGGACGAATGATGGCGTAAGAATCAATCAGATCCAGGTGATCGGCTCGCACAACAGCTATCACGCCGGGTTGGCGCCGAGCGAAGCCAAGCTGATGATGGAGAAGAATCCGAAGGTCTACCCGGAGCTTGAATATCGCCATCAGCCACTTGATCAGCAATTGAATGCGGGTATACGGCAGATCGAGCTCGACATTTTTGCCGATAGCCAGGGTGGACGCTATGCTCATCCGGCAGGCATAAACGCAGTGGCCGCCGCGGGCTTACCGAAGGATCCGGAGTTTGACCCCGATGGGGTGATGAGCAAGCCCGGCTTTAAGGTAATGCATATACAGGATTATGACTACCGCAGCACCTGCCAGCCACTGATTGCTTGTCTCAAGATTGTTCGTGCGTGGTCGTTGTCTCATCCCGGCCATGTGCCGGTTTATATTCTGCTCGAAACCAAGACCGACCTGCCGGCCCAATATCATGCAACCGTGACGGAGAAGTTTACCTCTTCGGTATTCGATGCGCTGGATGCGGAGATTCGGTCGGTGTTCCCGGCAAACGAATTGATTACTCCGGACCAGGTGCGGGGCAAGCATAAGACCCTGGAAGAGGCAGTGCTGCATAATGAGTGGCCGACACTGGCGACGGCGCGAGGCAAAGTTGCGTTTCTGATGGACCAGCGGCCGGTTGGGCCGGTGTATCTTGAAGGCCATCCTTCGCTTCGCGGGCGCATTATCTTTACCAACGCTGAACCTGGTCAGCCGGATTGCGCGTTCACCGAAGAGAACGAGGGGACGCCCGAGGAAATTGCCGCCCTGGTGCGCAAAGGATATCTGGTGCGGACGCGGACGGATGAAAATACGAAAGAGGCGCGTACCAACGACACCACGCGGCGGGATGCTGTTTTGGCAAGTGGGGCCCAGTTGCTGAGCACGGACTATCCGGCATCGGAACCCTCTCCCTGGACCGCCTATTCTGTGAGCCTTCCTGATGGGGCCGTGGCCCAATGCAACCCCGTGAACGGACCGGCATCTTGTTCAAATAAGGAATTTGCTGCGAGTGGATGGTAGGGCCATAGAAGTGGCCTTGCACCGCGAGTGATTCCGGTCGCATCCTATACGGGAGGCACCGCATGAATCTGCCGGATGCGCCGATTGCCCACGAAGGCTTCTTCGCCACCCACTTCTTGACCGTGAGGGACCAGGAAAAATCGAAGGACTTTTACGTCCGAATTCTCGGCGGAAAAGTGATCAAGCCTGAGAATCCCTGCTACATCAAGCTGGCGAACACCTGGATCATTCTCAATTCCGGCGGTGGCCCGACTCCCGACAAGCCAGAGGTCCTCCTCGAAACCCCTTCCGATCTCAACCGGGTGAATAGCTTCCTTAATTTGCGTGTCGCCGACATCTGGGCCTGCTACAAGCAATGGGGCGACAAAGGAGCATTCTTTCTTACTGAGCCGCTCGACAATCACGGCTGGGAATGGCGTTGTTACATGCGTGACCCCGACGGCTACCTCATTGAAGTTGGCCAATATACTCAAATGGCCCTCGACCGTTTCAAAAGCTACCTTTTCACTCCTTGAGCGAGCACGCCTCCTCGATACGAGAGCATTGTGATGAGAAATCTGGCCATTCGGCCTCCTTGCGAATCACTCACCCTGCGGCCTGATTATGATGATTTAGTTCTAAGAAAGAAAAGGCGGCTATGTCGAAGACTGGGAGAAGCATCACACGCAGAGCTTTGTTAAAGAAGGCCGCACTCCCTGCGGCAGGCGCGGTTCTGCTTCCTCAAACAGGTTGGGCCCAGAAACCGGGAGGTACGCATCCAGGTTCTGCACCGTCCCTCCTTCCTCTGCCAGTCCTCTCACAACCTGACTTGGTATTTGCATTTGTCGGGGACGTCGAGACAGCCCGATACAACTTTTCACGAACCGCGAGTACCTGGACTGGGAGCAGCGGCGCCACGGGCGTGCGTGTCGACTTTCTTCCAGGGGCACAGCAGTCGAAGGTCTCGCTGGAGTCTCCCACTCTTCCCGTGCAGCGAATACATCTTCGCTGGAAGGGTCGCATTCCCGCTGACGTTCTTGCTCTTGGCGATGCCTGGGAGAGAAGTTATGGCGATCTTGCGTGGCGGCCGTTGCAGGCAGAACGTGCCTTGCCCTGGTACACGATGCTGCACACTAAGCAACAAACCGTTGGTATGGGTGTCAAGACGGGAGCCGCCTCGTTCGCCTTCTGGCAGGTGGACCCCTCCGGGATATCGCTTTGGCTCGACGTACGAAATGGTGGCAACGGCGTGCAGCTTGGCGACCGCAAACTGCAAATGGCCACCATCGTGACATACATTGGAGCTCCGCGAGAAAGCGCCTTCACTGCCACGCAGCGTTTGTGCCGTGTGATGACCGAGGGAACGAAGATTCCTGACAAACGGGGTGTCACTTCCGTCGATGTGATCTACGGAAGCAACGACTGGTATTACGCCTACGGTAAGAACACGCAGGACGGAATTCTGCGTGATGCTGACCTGGTAAGGTCTCTCGCGCCGGCAACAGGGGACAAGCCGTTCACCGTCATCGACGATGGATATCAGGATCGATCTCGCTTTCCAAGCCTGCAAAAACTGGCTACAGAGATCCGCAGCCGTCAGGTCATCCCTGGGATCTGGATCCGGCCTTTACGCGCTCCGGCGAACACCAGCAGCACGCTCCTCCTTCCGGCTGCCCGCTGGAATAGACCTTCCTGCGAGCAGGCCCCTTCGGCATACGATCCGACAATTCCAGATGCGCTTGAAGCTGTCGCGGCGGTTGCATCGGAAGCGTGCGAATGGGGGTTTGACCTGATCAAGCATGACTTCACCACCTTTGAACTACTGGGCCAGTGGGGCAGTCAAATGGGAGCTTCCCCGGCCCAGGGCGATTGGCATTTCCACGATCGCACTCTCACCAATGCTGAGATCGTGACGACGTTGTATCGGCGTCTACGAGCAAGCTGCGGAGAAGAGCGCGTCATCCTTGGCTGCAACACCGTTGGCCACTTGTCGGTAGGAATTTTTGATGCCTCTCGTACCGGGGACGACGTCAGCGGAAAAACGTGGGAGAGGACACGCCGCACCGGCGTCAACACCCTCGCGTTTCGCATGCCGCAGCACAAGACGTTCTACTCGCTTGACGCTGACTGCGTCCCCCTTACCCCAGACGTACCCTGGTCCATGAGCCGGCAATGGTTAGAAGCGGTAGCAAATAGCGGCACCGTACTCCTGGTCTCACCCGACCCCAGGGCGATGGGAAAAGAGCAGCAAAACGCCCTCCGCGAAGCCTTTGAACGCTGCGTTCACAGGCCCAGCAGCGAACCCCTGGATTGGATAGAAACCCGTACGCCCCATACCTGGCGCTCTTCAGTCAGACCGTATCGCTACGACTGGATATTGGAAGAAGGAGAGAGTCCATTTCCGATCGGAATCCAGCGCGGACCTGATTGAGGGATCGATTTAGGACACGGGCTGCAACTGTTTGCCCTTGGACTCGATCGCACTGAGCAGGTTTTGCCATGACTCATCGAAGGACTTGGCGCCGTTTGACTGCAGATCGGCTGCCAGCTGATCCAGATTGATTCCAGCCTTTCGGAAATCGCCTAGAACCGTCTCGCAGTCTCCTCCGTCTCGCCGGAGAGTCCCGGCCAACTTGCCGTGATCGCCGAAAGCCAGAAGAGTCTTCTCGGGCATGGTGTTGATCGTGTTTGGAGCAGCCAGACCACTGATGTAAAGAACGTCGGAGGCCTTTGGGTCCTTCGTGCCGGTGCTGGCAAACAGGAGCCTCTGTGGCCTGGCGCCGGAGTTGGCCAACCGCTGCCAGCGGTCCGAGTCGAGGACATCGCGGTAGGCTTTGTATACCTGCTGCCCAATGGCAAGGCCAAGCTTGTCCTTGAGCGGATCGGGCACTTTCTCCATCGTTGCCCCGTCCCAACGGCTCAGGAAGACTGAGGCTACGGAGCGAACGTCGGGACTGAGGCCCGCTGCAACACGTCGTTCGAGTCCACGCATGTACGCGTCTGCCGATGCCAGGTAGTGTTCTCGGGAAAAAAGTAGCGTGACGTTGATCGCCACACCAGCGGCGATCCCTTCCTCAATCGCTGGATTTCCTTCCTTCGTTCCCGGAATCTTGATGAAGAGGTTCGGACGGTTCGCTTTCTTGTGCAATTTGGTTGCTGCGGCTACCGATCCTTTGGTGTCATAGGCCAGAAGGGGCGACACCTCGAGCGAAACAAAGCCGTCATTGCCCGCCGTCCGCTCGTGAACAGCAGCAAAGAGGTCAGCGGCTCGAGTCAGATCCTGCACGGCCAGTTCGAAGAACAACTCTTCTCCCGAAAGCCCGGTTGACAGAAGACGGCCAATCTCCGCGTCATAGGATTTGCTCTTTGAGATGGCGTGTTCAAAGATGGTTGGGTTTGAAGTCAGCCCGGTGACGGAAAGCTCGTCGATGTAGCGCCTCAGTGTTCCGTTGTCCAGCAAGTCACGCGTAATGTTGTCGAGCCACAAGCTTTGCCCGAGATCATGGAGTTCCTTTGTCGCCTTCATTGCTCCTCCTGCTGTCATACTTCCCCTCGCAACCATTTTGCTCCCAACGCCTGTGGTTCGTCATCCTCCTGAGGCGATTTCGCGCCAACAGGCATTCGCTCATCTCAAGCGAACAACTTGGGTGGGAAGTTAAGGTGGAATGAACGCGCTTTGGCTCTATCCCCGCATGGGTCTCCGGCGAAGATCGGCCCTACTCTGCTAACTTGAAGATGCGAATCTGAACCAGCTTGCTGATGGTCAGGTCATTCAGCCCTCTGGCCTGCATGCGATGGATGAAATCCGGCGTGACCCTGAAAATTCGCATCTGGATCAACTCATCGAGGGTTGGCTGGTAGCCCAGGGCACGAATCTCTTTCACTTCTTCAGGATTGACATGCTGCACACGCAAGGCAATCAACTTGCTCGCTTCCGGAGTTGCATAACCGAGCGCGTTCAGGCTGCGGATATAGTCTGTATCTACGTGGAAAATACGCAGCGCAATGAGGTCGCCAGAATCAAGGCCGCTCACGCCCGCGGCCTGCAACGAGCGAACCCACGCAATCCCGATGTCAAACAGCGTGTACGCCTGTAGCTTCTCCGCTTCAAGATCGCGAAATCCCATTTGCAGCATGCGGTCGACAAACGCCGGATCGGGCACGAACGTAAAAGCACCGCTCATCCTGCCATCATGTACCCCACCGGAGCAGGTGATGGTGCCGGCTTCGGCGCGAATCCTCGCGTCCACATGCGCACCTTCGCGCTGCAAATCCGCAAGCGTGAAGCCGGAAAACGCGCTCAGCGGTTCCTGAGTTTGGTTGGTGGAACAGTTGCCGTCGCCGTCGCATCCACCCCGCTCCAGGCGAAGATCCGCATCGGTCCCATTCGAACTGGCGGTGATGCTGCACGATCCCGTGAGCGTGCGAAGCTTCTCCTCCGCCTGCAGAAACAAGCAGGTGAATGCTGCGAATACGGAAAGAACAATCCAACCGGTCCTTGTCATTTCGCCTCCGTGTCCGCATCCCCCAACACGCCAGAGATGCGTAGCTGCACCAGTTTCTCGATCGATAACGAGCTAAAGCCATGACGCTTGGCGGCCGCGAGAAATGCATCGTCAATATGGAAAATGCGGAGCTGAACCAACTCGTCGATCGTGGCGTTCGGATACTGCTGTTTCACCGTCTTTGCGTATTCGGGAGTCACATTGTGGACACGCAGTTCCACCAGCTTTTTCGGCGGAATCGAGTCGAAGCCGGCGGCCTTCATCGCGGCCACAAACTCAGGCGTAACCTTGAAAATGCGATAAGAAACCAGATCGCCGATCGTGCCTGGTTGCAGGCCTGCTGCGCGCAGCTCCGATATATACTCCGGAGTAACGCCCTGCACCTTCATCGCGATCAGGTCGTCCGCGGAGGGTTTACCGAAGCCTGCCTTTGCCATCGCCTGCGCGTATTCGGGAGTAATGCCCTGCACCTTCATGGCGATATACTTGTCTATATCCACGTCATAACCGGCGGCACGCATCCCGTCGATATAATCCGCCTTGTGTGCGGAGGCATCGCCGGTCGCGGCTTGCTCCGCATTCTCTCCAGCGCCCATACCACCCTCGGTTGCAATGACAGCAGCGCCATCGTTCCCAGGGGGCGGCAGTAGCGCGATCTCGGCCATGGGCGGAGTCGGCGATGCGATAGAACTCTGGTGCGCTACGTTCGGTACCACTGGGGCAGGAAGGTTCAGCGTCGTTGGTGCGGAAGGAATCGCTGCTGAGACCGCGACCGGTGCAGTTTGAGGCTGCAGGTTTTTCCGCAATCCTGCGAAGAGGTGAGGCATGGGCAGCAGCACCGCCAGGAACACAGCACAGATGCCGGCCAGCGGTACGGGGACGAGCTCACGCGGACCCTTCTCGGCGTTTGTTTCCCCGAGAATGCGCGCAATCCGCAAGCTAAGACCAGACCATGGCCGATGCCCATCCAGAGCCATAGCCAGACTTAACCGCTGACTGCGGCGCTCCTCGAGACGCAACAATGCAGTCGCATATACCAAAGGATCGGCGCACGACTCGACGGCCACATCGTCGCAGCAAAGCTCGCGTTGCTCCCGCAACCTGCGTCCAAGCCACCACACTGCCGGATGAAAGAACAGCAGGGTTTCGACCATCGTTTGAATCAGGTTCCAGAGATAATCGGCACGACGCACGTGCGCCAACTCATGCGCCAGCACCGCCTCCAACTGCTCGGGACTCAGAGCCATCAGTGCAGACGCAGGCAGTATTACCAACGACCGGACGACTCCGATTGCCAGCGGCCCTTGAATGTGGTGAGAAATATAAAGACTGACCTGCCTTGAAATCCCAAGCCGTTCGCATAGACAGACAAAATTCGCGTACACGGTTTCAGGTGCCTGCAACAGCGCGCTCCGCCGCAACCGGTGAATCAGACGCCATCCGCCGATCGTTCGCGTCGAAAGACACACCACACCCAGCAACCACGCGACATCGAGCCACGGCAAAATTCGAGACAGATTCAGCAACACCGGTTGGGTTGCAGCGCTGGTGGTCTTCAGTCCGGCCAACGGTGCAAGATCGCCTGAGATGCTTGATCCGATCGCCGCCATTGCAGGGGATGAGAAAGCCCCGAGCTGAGATGCCGGTTCGGTGCCGCCCCGTGTCTCCTCATACGCAAACGTTGCCAGAGCACTGGCAAGCATCAGCAGCATGGTCCCCACAGCCAAAACATAGCGGGTCTGGCTCCGCGCTTTCCGCAGCGCAGAATCGGTAAGCCAATAGACGAGCGCGATCGCTGCCGCCTGCCAGCAGAAATGCACCAGCGTCCAGCCGAGAGACTCCAAATGATGATTCATCGTTTCTCCTGCTTCCGGTCAATTAACTTGCGAATTTCCTTTAGCTCATCGCTGGTTGCCGGCTCCATCGCCAATGCGTGCATGGCAAGCTGAGTGGCGGACCCTGAAAACAACCGTTCACTCAAATCTCTTAAGAGCTGGTTCTGTGTCTCTTCCTGGCTTGCCGTGGCGCGGTAGACATGGGCCCTACCAACCTCCACTCGCTGTACCAGCCCCTTTTCAGTCATGATCTGTAGCAACTTCAAGACTGTGGTGTACCCCAGCGCGCGTGCCTGGCTTAGCGCCTCATGAAGCTCGCGGACGGTGGCCGAGCCTTTGGCCCATAATGCCCGAAGCAGCTCAAGTTCCCCCTCGGTCGGCTTGGGTAAATTGTTTGGCCTGATCTTCATGGAGAAACCATATACGAAGTCCTTCGTAGATGTCAACGAAGATCTTCGTAGTTGCTATCTGGAAGCGCGATCAGAAGCAGATAGCCATCAGGAACGGCAGATTGGATAAAAGTTAGGACCCAATTCTCTGAGGATGCATCAAAGCTCTGTCGTGATTTGCAAACGGAGTACCCGGAGTTGGAGGTGTATGCGAGTTATCATTACCGGTGCGGCCTGCCTGATGGCTCTTATACCCGGTGTGGCGCAAGAGAGAGCGGGCTTGCCTGTATCGCCTGCTCCGCTGCGGACCGAGATGGCCGCAACAGCACTACCGGAGGCGCCCACGCCCGCTGACGCGCCAGATGGGCAGCAAAGCTCTTCATCCTCCGGGGGATCGTCAGCCACCTCTGACACATTGAGCCCCGGCGAGGGGCAGCAGACCAAACGGATCCTCTGGATTGTGCCCAACTTTCGGGCTGTCAGCGCGGGCGTAAAGCTGCCTCCGCAGTCGGTGAAGGAGAAGTTCAAGACCGGCGCCCTGGACAGCTTCGACTATTCATCGTTTATTTTTGTCGGCATCCAGGCGGGTATCAGCCAGGCTACGGATGCCTATCCAGCATTTCGACAGGGCGCGGCCGGGTACGGCCGCTACTATTGGCACACGTTCGCCGACCAGACAGATGAGAACCTGTGGGTAGAGGGCATACTTCCCAGCGTCCTCCGCCAGGACAGCCGCTATTACACTCTGGGGCATGGCGGCTTCATCAAGCGAGGCTACTATGCGGTTTCGCGAACGTTAATCACGCGCACAGATTCTGGAAGAGAAACCTTCAACGCATCGGAGATTCTGGGATCCGGCATAGCAGCCGGAATCTCATCCGCCTACTACCCCACACAATACCGCACCTGGACCAAGGTCGGACAGCGCTGGCTGACCAACGCCCTGCTGGATTTCGGCACATTCGCAGCCAAAGAGTTCTGGCCGGACGTTAACCACGCGATCTTCCATCTATCCGACTGACCTGCGCTGCGCGCAACCGTGGAGGAAGAGCCCCGTTCGCCGAGCGCTTGCCAGGCGATGAGCCGTTGATCGCCCTGCCTCCCGGCTAATTTATGCCTGCAATCAAGCCGGAGTGTCGGGAAGGATAGACCGAGACCTGCGCACCACTCGCTCGAAGTGATTAACTAAGAGATAGGGAGCGCGATCGTATCGGCCCGCGCTCAACGGAGGAATCACCATTGACCCAACTACCCGGTGTACCGGTAACGCTTGAAGGTTCGTGTGTCCTGCACCAGATGTTTCACTTCGACTGGAACGCGTGGAAGGAGGCCGGTTCCGAGCAGCGTCTCCGCATCGAGGGTGAGGCGGTCGAGCTCTTTGGCCGATGGGAAGAGGGTTCAAAACAGGAGCATCCGAATCAATCCGCTGTCTTCTCTCAGCTTGGACACAAGGCCGATCTGATGCTGATTCATTTTCGCGATTCGCTTGCAGACCTCAACCGCGCCGAATTGCAACTGGCACAGACCGGCTTGAACGCTTACTTGCGGCCGGCGCACTCTTACCTCTCAATGGTGGAGCTTGGTCTGTATGAGTCGTCGGCCAAGACGTATAGCGCGCTGGCTGAAAAGGGATTGCAGCCGGGTACGCCCGAATGGGATGCGGGCATCCGGGAGGTCGTGGAGCGGCAGTCGAAGGCCATGGCGCAGCGCTTGTATCCTGCGATTCCAGGCGCGAAATATGTTTGCTTCTATCCGATGGATCGCAAGCGCGGGGAGCAGGTCAACTGGTATACCGAACCAATGGCCGATCGCCAGAGCATGATGCACGAACATGGGCTCATCGGCCGCCGTTACGCCGATTCGGTGCGCCAGATCATAACCGGTTCCATTGGCTTTGACGATTGGGAATGGGGTGTCGATCTCTTTGCGGAAGATCCCCTGGTCTTCAAGAAGCTGATTTACGAGATGCGCTTTGACAGGGTCAGTGCAGTCTACGCTCAGTTTGGGCAATTCTTCGTTGGCGTGCGCCTACCCGCGGCTAACGTAAAAGAATGGCTCGCCGGCCGGTTGATCTAGAAAGCCTGCGGACCAGTTCGAGCGAAATCAGTGTCGAAAAAGGAAATTTCAGGGATGCCAGACAACAGCACCATCATCCGGCGCTTCATTGAAGAAACCATCAATCAGGGGCAAATCGACTCCGCTGCAGTTCGTCTGGGAGGATGTGGTGGAGCAGGTTCCGTTTCCTGGCCAGGGTCCAGGTTTGGACGGTCTGAAAGACGTTCTGCGCGGTATGCGGGCTGGATTTCCTGACTTGCACTTCTCCGTCGAGGAGCAGATTGCCGAGGGGGAAAAGGTGCTGAATCGCTTCGAGTGGACGGGTACGCATCGAGGAGTGTTTCTCGGCGTGCCCGCCACGGGACGGTCCGTGAAAGTCTGGGGCATGGTCATTGACCGGCTTCAGGGCGGCAGAATCAAAGATACGCGCATCACATGGATTCGCTCGGACTGATGATGCAGCTCGGCGTGTTTCCCCCGCCGAGCGCATGATTGCAGTGCCTAGGGTGTCAACTTGTTCCGGTCTCGCGGATAAAGCACGGCTTGGCGAACGTTTGGCAAATTCAGAACCTGGCAGGTTAGCCGTTCTAATCCAATCGCGAACCCGCCATGCGGTGGCATACCGAGTTCAAACATTGCCAGATGGCTCTCAAACGCTTCCGGATCAATTTGTCTGGACCTCAGAGCGGCTGTCAGATCTTCCCGCCGGTGCAGACGCTGGCCTCCAGTTGTGATTTCAATTCCCTGGAATAACAAATCGAAACTGCTGGCGGCGCCCTTCGTCCCCCGCGGGGCGGTGTAGAACGGACGCGCCGCAAGCGGAAATCCAAGAACGAACAGGGCAGGGAATCCGCGCTCTTGTTTTGCAAGCTCGCAAAGCTGGCGTTCTCCTTCAGGGTCCAGATCGTCCACCAGGTCTGTCCGTCCGAACTTGCTGCGCAGCATTTCGAGGCATGCGTCGAACTCCCAGCAAGGAGTTTCCAAGATTGAGGGAAGGGGCTCGCGGCGATACTTGCGGATGATGTGTCCCCAGCGAGAGTTCAGGTTCTCAAAAATGTCTGTCAACAATTCCCGCTCCAGCTGGATGACATCCTCTGGCCCGTCAATGAAGCCAAATTCAACGTCGAGGGACAGGTATTCGGTCAAATGGCGGCTCGAAGCATGCGGCTCGGCACGGTATACATGACCCGTCTCGTAGACTCGTTCCAGTCCAGCGACGCCGTGCTCCTTATAGAACTGTGGGCTTTGGGCAAGATAGGCCACGCGATCGAAGTATTGGATTTCGAAGAGGTTGCTGCCACCTTCGGTACCGCCGGAAACGATCTTCGACGTTACGATTTCGGTGAAGCGCCGCCGGTTCAGTGCGTCCCGAAAACAGCTAAGCACTGCTGCCTGGATGCGGAAAACGTCGCCGACCGCTTCAGTGCGCAGAGCCAACGGCCGGAACTGCAGCAGAGTATCGAGCCCAATTGCTTCCACGTCGTCGGCGGATTGAAACGGTAGCGTGTTCCCGGCCCGGTTCAAAACCTGAACCTCGCGGACATGGATTTCAAAGCCGGCCTTTGAGCGCGAATCCTCGCGAACAATTCCCCGGATCTCAAGCACGTCCTCGACCTTCAATCGATGATTCTGCAAGGTCTCGGTTGCAGCGACGCATTGTGCAGTGCCGCTGCAGTCTCGCAACACGATGAAAGACGTTTTGCCAAGGACTCGAAGACGGTAAACCCAGCCCCGAAGCAGTACTTCGCCTCGACCGGATGCGGAGATATCTTCAATAAAGGTACGGTGAGCCGCGTTGGTTCCCATGCGATCCTGCCAGGCAGAGATTGCTGGAACCACTTCAGTGGCGGTGCCATCCAGCTTCCGGCTTTGCGCCGGCGCTCAATTCAAGCCGTTTCGTCGCTCTCACGTTTCTCCCTACTTGGGCCTGCTCCTTCGAGCTTCCGTTTCAGGAAAACCTCTCTGAGGGGTCTGTCCTCATCACCGAGTGAGTCGATGTTCTCATTCTGCGAATGCAAAATCAAGACATCTACTTCGGCGCCGGCTCGACCTTTTGAATAATGGCGCGATAGACAGAGTGAATCGCACCGGACGCTTCGATTTTGCGGGCATTTTCCTGATGTTTGGGGTGCGCGGCAAGCTTGGCGCGATACAACTCATATTCGGCCATGGTACCCACATCAATCGTGGCGAACGCCTCGCTGGTGACGCCGGCGAACTCGGTAGGAGCGTAGTAGCCGGTGATACGGCCGCCACTCTCCGTGATGGGCGCGAACTCCGCTTGCGCGTAGGCGCGCCAGTCGGCGAGCTTGTTGGGGTCGATGGTGTAGCAAAGGAATAATGTGTACATAACAATCTCCTGGGACCATTGGACGCCCAGGGCTGGGGAGAAAACTTCGGTACAGGCCGAAGTGTTGGCGAAAAAGAATCCGCATACTGTATGCATGAGTGACGCAATTGCAAACGCGGCCAGGCTACTTGCAGAGCCCGCCCGGGCAGCCATTCTGCTCTAGCTGATGGGTGGTCGCGCCGTGCCTGCGGGAGAACTGGCTTTGGCCGCCCATATCAGCCCGCAAACGGCAAGCGAACATCTCGCGCAGCTGACCGAAGCCGGTTTCGTCGCGGCGCAGCGGCGAGGCCGGCATCGCTATTACGAGCTTGCGGATGACAACGTCGCGTACGCCGTGGAATCGCTGCTGGTGTTGCCTCCTGCGCCCGGCTTAGGGTCTTCCAGGACATTTGTACCCGCACTTGGAAGCCTGCAACATGCGCGCAGGTGCTATTCGCATCTTGCGGGTTGGCTGGGGGTAGCAATCGCAGATGCGCTGCAACGTGAAGGCTACTTGGCCGCGGCGACGGGAAGAGGGTTCTCCGTGACACACCCTGGGCGTGCATGGTTTGAGCAACACGGGATCGCCGTGCCGCGCGCAGCGGGAGTGGCAGACACGAAGTTCGCGCGTCAATGCCCGGACTGGACGGAGCGCCGGCCCCATCTTGCCGGCACCCTGGGCATAACCATGTACAAGCGCTTCTCAGAACTTGGTTGGATCGCGCCATCGCACACGTCGCGTGCGGTCCGAGTCACCCTGCGAGGCCGTGAAGCATTCTCAAAATATCTACGCATCGTGGTTGGATGAACGATCCACCCCGGTCACTTCGGGCCTTGAGCCTGATACCCCTGCCACACATACTCGAGCGCTTCCGGGAGGGTCTGCATCCTCACTGCGCGATCCACGTGTCCCGCATTCTCTGCAAACACAAACTGGTAGTGATATCCCTTTGCTGCCAGCACCTTCGCCATGCGCTCGTTGGCCTCGACCCAGTCGTGCATGTTGTCGCGCATCGCGTTGGGATTGTAGAGATCTTTGTCGCCGACCTCCATCCAGATCCGGATCGGCTTGCGCGGGCTCTCCGGAATCAAGTGTTCGTGAAAGTCCCAGGCTCCGTGCGGAGTCTTCGGATCGGACGGCCACTGCTGGTTCACATACGTCCCCGAGTAGGTCAGCACGCGATGGTACAGTTCCGGGTGATACCACGCCATGATCAACGCGCACGATCCACCTGAACTGCCGCCCATGGTCGCACGCCCATTGGCATCATGCGTCAGCTTCACGTGCGCCTTCTCCTCGACGAGCGGCAGCACCTCGTGCTCGACAAATTCTGCATAACGGCCCGACATCGTGTCGTACTCAAGTCCGCGCTGGCTCCCTTGCGCATCGCCGCTGCCGTTGCCGATAGAGATGGCGATCATGGCCGGTAGCTTGTGTTGGGGAATCAGGCCATCCAGCGCGGTGAAAAGCATTCGATCCGGTCCGTCCGCGCCCACGATGAACGGGGCCACGCTCCCCGGCACATAATCCTTCGGCACATACACAGCAATCTTGCGCGTATACGAAGCGGGATGACTTGTCGTAACTACCAGCTTTGCCGGGTCATTCGGGTCAGGCGTGCCGAACGTTCCCTTTTCGCGCGCAATACCGGGGTAGTACTTGCTGTCGGCCGAATCCATCGTGAATTCAACCACGGCGCCATGGGTCAACTCCGGCGCCGTCATCTCCGGTGCCGGGGTGTGCGTCGGCCCCAGGATGAAGTCTCCATCCGAATCGGCCGGGGGCACTGTTCCGTCAGGCAGCTCTTTGGCATTCACATACCCTGCGGTATGCGGATCGCGCGTTGGCGGCACCGGCCGAGCCGTCTGCGGGGCTTGCGCCACAAGCGCCGTCTGTGCAGCCCAACCCAGGGCAACCGACCCGGTCAGAATCCCCAATCCTAGAAAGCGCATTTTCCAAGTCATCTGTTTTTGCACCTGTCGTTGATTATCGCCAGTCATCCATCACATAGGCATCGGGCCGATTAAATCCTTCCGCATGCGGACGCTGCATCGCCACACCCTGCAGGGCCACGCGATATCCGTGGGAGCGCATGCGCCGATACGCATCTTCACGAGCCAGGTTCACGCCTGCTTCTACCGCTGCTTCTCGCGAGAATGCAAACGCCTCGCAGGCATCAAGCAGGGCATCGAAACGCGTCCCTGCGCCGGCGCCGCCTCGGGCGGCACCGAACTTTACGTAGCATGTCTTCTCACCGCCTTCGGACCCAGGCCCGATCAGGCAAACCGCAAAGCCATCGACAACCTTGCGTGAGCGAGTCAAAACCACGTCGCCTGTGCCCTGCGCGAGTGCAGCTCGCATTTCATCGGAGAGATCAAGCCCCTTTTTGATTTCGCCAGTCAGTTTCTTGCAGGCAGCGATGGTCTGTTCCCGCTCCTGCTTGTTGAGGGTAGATAGCAACACCGGCTCACTGGAGGAATTGGACTGCGGTGCCTTGTTGGCCTCTGGAAAGCGCATCATGATCGCGGTGAGGTACTGCGGCCAGTACCCGTGCTTCTGATAGAGCCCCACATGCTTGGGGCTTTGTGCGAACGTGAATATCCCGGTGTGCTTCATACCCCACCGGTCGAAGATCGCCATCGTGCCTTCCAGTAATTGCTGGGCCACTCCGCGGTCCCAGAATTCCGGCAACACCGTCAAGGGTCCGAAGAACCCGAATGATCCCCAGCGCGTGACCACATTTGTTCCGATCAATCGGCCATTGTCGCGTGCCGCCAACACCTTCACGTGGGTCGAGTGAAAGCGCGGCGCGATCAGGTTGCGATCGCCCATAAACTCGAGCGGATCGGGCATTCCCAGAAACGTCCCGAAGGCCAGGCGAACGATGCGGTGCGCTTCTTCGAGTTCAGTCTGTTTGAGCAAGCTGACTTTGATGGCGTGCTTCGTCGACATTGCTTTACGTTTCCCCTTCGGGAAAGAGACCCAGCCGAGTCTAGAACGCTGAAGAGCAAAAGGGAATAGCTGGATTGCGACAAGCTCGAGGATTTGAAGGTCGACGCCAATCTTGCCAGGTGGCGTTGCGGATTCTTGTTTCTTTGGACCGGAAACTTGATGCGGGGAGTCCGAACGGCGATAATCTTCCGACAATCTCGTGACAACAATCCATCGCCATTAATTAAGACTGAAAAAAGCGACTACCGGGAGAGCGAAACAGTGCTGCGGCCGCCTATGGATCGACCGTCTACGCAAAAGGCTTCGCCCGCCGAAATCCTCCTGGTCTGCTGCGCCGTACTATCCCTGGTGATTGCTTGCGTCGTCTGTTCCCTCCGTAAGCAGGCCTGGACGGACGAAGTATTCACCTGGAGGGAGGTGAGCGATCCATCGCTGTGGCACCTCTACTACGCCGTCCAACATGGCGCGGATGGCGGAATGCCGCTGTTCTATACGACAGCGTGGCTTTGGGCAAAGGCTTTTGGTACCGCCGTTCTGACGCTGCGCATGTACTCCTGCGTTGCAATGTGCGCGGCGTTGCTGGTCACCTGGAGAACGCTGCGCCGGTTTTATGGAACCTGGGCCACCGCATTTGGCGTCCTCATCTTTTGGGGCACTTCGGGGTTGGTGCTCAACGAAAATGCTGAAGCGCGCTTCTATGGGCTCTTCCTGCTTACCGTAGCAATTGCCCTCAACGTCTATACCCGGCTCATCGTGCAACCGGCGCCGAAACTCCGGTTGCTGCTTTTGTCCCTCTTCTCCCAGGCGGCGTTGGTGCTCTCTCACGTCCTGGGCATCGTTTATAGCGGATTGGTCCTGCTGGGACTGATTCTGTCGGACGCAGCCGCGCGCCGCTTCCGGCCTCGCGTATACCTCTCCCATGCCGCCGGCTGGCTGGCGCTCCTGGTCTGGCTGCCCTCGATCCGGGCTTCCATGGCGGTGGGCAGGCCCCACGGGTGGATCGGGAAACCAGAACTCAAATACCTGTTTCCTGCGTATCTTTTTGCTCCCTTCGAGCAATGGTTCCTGCTCCTGGAGCGCCACTCCGGCGGTGCACGGTGGAAAATGCTTCACCATGGAGTCGAGTTCCTCATGCTTATCGCGCTCGCCGTCATCTTGCTGCTGGGGCTACGAAAGCTTCTGGCAGCGGAACAGCGAATCAGTCCCGATCCAGGAAGTGCTTTGCTACTGGCCGGGTACTTGCTGTTGTCAGCGCCACTGATCTTATTCGTGCTCTCGTACCTGGTTACACCAATATTTCTAGCGAGGTATATGCTGCCTTCCGGTATTGGACTGGCGATCGTTTTAGCCGATTTTGCCGACGCCCGCGGATTCGATAGGCATACCTCCTCGCGGCTGGTGTGGGCAGGTGTGGCGGTGTTTCTAGCGATTCTGCCGTTGCTCTCGTCGTTGGTTATGCCGCCGCTTCGGTCAAGTTGGCAATTTCTCGACGTGCAACGGCTGGACCATGCAGTCCCTGCAAACGTTGCAGTTGTCACAGATTGGGCCGACGATTTTGCCAAGCTCATGCGCTACTCAAATAACCCGCACTCGCACTATTATTTCCTGCTTGACTGGCCCGCGGCCCTGGCAGGACCTAAGCCGGCCGTAACTTCCTACCACCTGTTGTCTTTCAACCGAGATGTTGGCTACTATTCCCAGAGCATCCAGGACGGTGACGCATTTCTTTGTTCTCATACTGATTTTCTTGTGCTGGACACCCATCTCATCGGGCAGGATGCGGACGGGGCTACATGGTTTGACCAAAGAGTCAGGGAAGCGCCTGAGTTTGCATGGAGGAGACTCGATTCCTTCGATGCTCCGTATTTTCCCGTGGTAAAGCGGGAACTAATCTCTGTGCACCGCAGAGAACCGCCCGCTTTTTGTAACAAACCCTGGTAACAAGCCTAGGGACTTGTTACCAGGAAGAGTTGGATGGCTTGCTAACATCAACAGATGGACCCATCCAATGGGTACGAATCAGTCTCGGAAGAATTTCTTGCGCGTCGGGGCAATAGTAGGACTCGGTCTATTGCAATCGGCGTGAAGGAAGTGCAGAAGTGGGCGAAAAAGCTACCGCGCGGGAGCAGCGTTATTGATCTGGGTTGCGGGCCCGGCTTTCCCATCACGGTGGTACTGGTCGAAGAAGGACTTCAAGTATTCGGGGTGGACGCTGCACCATCGTTTGTTGCGGCATTCCAACGCAACCTGCCTGGCACACCCATTGTTTGCGAATCCGTTCAAGAGTCGAGATTCTTTGATCGAACCTTCGATGCTGTCATGTCCATTGGTCTGATATTCCTTCTCAAGGCAGAAGAGCAGCATCGTCTGATCCGTAGATGCGCCGATATCCTGGTGCCAGGTGGCCGCCTATTATTCACTTCAACCGCCAAGCCTGCCGTTTGGAACGATGCCATGACAGGGTTGGAATCAATCTCCCTGGGGGCTGAGGAGTACAGGAAGCTGCTCGGAGCCGTTGGTATATCGGTTGCGGAGGAATACGAGGATGTAGGCGAAAACCACTATTTCGACGCCTTCAAGGGAAAATAACATAAGACAATCGCTCTCCTGAAGTTTCGTGTTTACGGATTCCTCGAACTCGACTGTAGGGGGCATTCCTACGGCGGCGGACAATTCACCCGGACTGCTGCGGATGAAAACGGGTAGCGCCCGAGTTTCTGCGAGCACGCATTTTCTATATACATTACGGTGGGAATCTATCCATAATGAACGGGACGCTGGCGGGGGTTTTAGATCTATCTCTTTCCCGCACATGCTTGAAATGAAATCCTTCGCTCGCTTCCATCGGCTTCTGCTCACAGCTGTCTTAGGTTGCTGCAGCATTTCTGCGATCGCACAGAATGGCTCCCTGCTGGGCCAAAGCATTACATGGAGGCCCGTTCAATCACCGTTTAGGCCCGACCAGTCGAACGGGGCAATCGCAGGCGGGCCGGGCTCCGACCCCAATCCAGGGACTCCAATGTTTATCTGCCGCGCGCAGATCCAGGGGAGTGTTGTTCCCGGTAAGTGGGTCCAGGGTAATTGCAACGTTCCGTATGGCGGGTCGGAGCAGATCATGCGCTCCTATGAAGTCGCTTACGGGAGCGCCCGCTGGGGACCTTATCAGGGCGGCGTCTACGGTCTGGCGCAGACAGGAAACAACGCTGATGGAAGCCCACTCTATTCATGCCGCGTCGACTACGCTCCCAACCCCGGAACCGACTACGGCTACCAGCCCGGCAAACTTGTCTCCGACGGGACGTGTCATATCCCGATGGGTGGGGGCGAGGTCGTGCAGGGTCCGCCGTTTGATGTGCTCTATGCTACCGGTGGCGGACGGCCGCCGTATCCTTATCCGCCGTATCCTTATCCGCCGTATCCATACCCGAATCCCTACCCGGTGCAGCCAGCGCAACCGTATCCACCGTGCCGTCCCAGCGATCCAACGGTAAAGCGCGAGATACAGGGAGGGTTGAACTGGTGGGTTGGGCCGCGCTGCTCTTCGACCGATGGTTTTGGCCACGTTCAGCCCAGGTATCCCCAACCTGGGGATGACGCGCCTCCTCCTCCCTATGACCCAGGACCAACCTCAGTGACCTGGCAACCGGCACAAACACCCTTTGTCCCCGGAGACAACGCGGTTAAGGGAGGCCCAGGCAACGGTGGCAAGCCGGATGCGCCTCTTTACGTCTGCCGTGTCTACGACAACAACGCTCTCTTGCCTGGCAAGTGGGTCGAGGGGGAGTGTCATTATGTGAATGATGCTGGAAAGGAAGACACAGCGAAGACGTATGAGGTGGCCACTGGCCCTGCGGAGTGGCGCAATTTCGATGGCAACATAGGCGCGCTGGTGCCTGGCGGTTACCTTGTCGACGGCACCCATCTTTACATCTGCCGCAAGCAGATCAGCTACTTCGGCAGTAAGAAAGGATATCAGCCAGGATTTCTCGTCAACGGCAAGTGTCACATTCCTTATGGCGTTGATAATGTCGAGGGCCCTCCTTTTGACGCCTTGTACAACGTCCTCACCGCGCCGTCTCAAGCGGGTCAGCAAGGGCAGGAAGGGTCAGCAGCTGTTGCTGCAGGGCCGGCTCAGCCGCATGGGATTCTGATTTCATTTTTGAGCGGCACTGCCGCCGCCGAGGGCACGGTCAGTGTGACCAACGGATCGACGAACAGCACGATCACCAAGCCGTTGCCGGCCAACTCTACTCCACAGCAATGCATGGAGATTGTGCAGCAAGCTGCTTTTCAGGCGGGTCTTCAAATTCAAGCCCAGCCCGATGGCGGTTTGCGAATCTTTGGCACTCACAACGCGGTCAATGTTACGCAGGCTTCGATTTCAGTGAGTCAGTTTTAAGCCGATTGTGCAACGGAGGCTGCGGAGTATTGTTTCTCTTTTTTACGCTCCTGCTTTCTCCGAGGAAAATCTATCAGGCACGATTCAGCCGTTCCGCCGCGTCTTCCACCAGGGAGTGCAAAAGTTCCGTGATTCCCTGGCAATGTGCAAGGTTGGCACTCTGTCCGGCCCAGAGTGCAAGCAGGTCAGATCTGTCAGCCTTTTGCGCGGAGAGTGCCAGGCCACGCATAAGACCTCTCTGCAATGGATAGGGCAGTATCGCGGTGCCGGGCTTATTCACCATTTGCATTAGTTCGTTGTTGATGCCTCGTGCGAGTCTGCCTGTAAAACCTTGAGTGAGCGCGGTCTGTCCGGCGCGGCCGCTGAGAATGGCCTCGCGATGCAGCGGGTGCGCGCCAGATTCCTCGCAGGCGAGAAAAACCGTGCCCATCTGTACCCCTTCCGCCCCAAGCGCGAAAGCTGCGGCAATGCCTCGAGCATCGGCTACTCCGCCGGCGGCCACGACCGGAACCTTTACCGCGTCTACTGTTTGCGGCACTAGTGAAAAGGTTCCTGTCAGTGCGTCTTGTGCCGATCTCAAAAAAGACCCGCGATGCCCGCCCGCCTCAAAGCCCGAAGCAATCACCACGTCGACTCCAGCCTGCTCCAGAGCAATGGCTTCGTCCGGCGTGGTGGCCGTTCCCAATGTAACGATCCCTTTCTTCCTTGCCTCGTCTAATATCTCTTTCTGTGGAATACCGTAGATAAAAGAGAAGGCCGGAACATTCGCATCCAGAATCACGCGCGCCTGATCCTCAAACCGGATCGGCTTGTACGGCGCAAATACCGGTTGTGCGCCGCCGAGGGCCTCGATGTGTGGCGAGAGATGCGAGAGCGCACGGCCGAATGCCGCGGCATCCGATGTGCCGGCTCCCGCATCTTCCATCGATACCCACAAGTTCATTGCAAAGGGCTTCGCCGTCAGCGAACGAATCTCGGCAATCACATCTCTCATCGCGTTCGGTTCAAGACTGTGCGCGCCGAAGGATCCGAGTCCTCCAAAATTCGATACGGCGGCAGTAAGTCTCTGCGATGAAAGGCCGCCGAGCGGGCCCTGGATGATCGGGTACTCGATCTCCAGAGCCTCTGAAACGCGGGTTTGATTCCATGCTTTCGCCATCTTCGAGCTCACCATTTGCCTGAGTGCGCACCACCGTCCACGTGCAGCACTTCTCCCGTCACATGACGGGCCTCTGTAAGGTAGACAACTGCGTCCACAATGTCGCTCACGTCTGAGATCGTACCCATCGGTGAGAGCGACTTCAAAAAGTCTTTGGGATTGTTCTTGTGAAGGGGAGTATCCACGCTGCCAGGGGCGACGGTGTTGAAACGGATGTGTTGCTTCGCATACTCGCTCGCCAGACTCCGGGTAACTGCTTCCAGACCGCCCTTGGTGATCATGGGCACTGAAACGGAAACGCCCGCAATTGGGTTTACAACCAACGAGCTGGTGATACCGACGACACTGCCACCCGTTTTTTGCGCCAGCATCTGCTTCACGGCCCCTTGCGTCACATACAGGAAACCTTCGAGGTTAGTGGTTGAAAGCGCCTTGAAGTCCTCGGCCGTGTAGTCGGTGAAGGCTTTGGCGAAGAAGATGCCTGCGTTGTTCACCAGCGCGTCAATCGATCCGAACTTGCTGATCGCTGTTTCTACCACCTTGGTGGCTACGGCGCTGTCAGCGATACTGCCGTCCACCAAAGTGAGCTGGCCGGATTCGGTAAACGCACCGGACTTCGTGATGTTACGTGAGTTGGCTACGACGTTGTAGCCGCGATTGAGAAACGCCTGCACCACACCCGCCCCAATGCCTTGCGATGCCCCGGTTACGATGACTGTTTTCTGTTTGCTTCCCATGTCAACCTCCTTACGACTTTCAATACGTTCATAAGAGTCGCGGCGGGGTGATAGTGATTCGTCGTATATTCCGATCAGATGATAGAAAACACCGATCGCTATCGATTATGGGTAACGTGTCTTCTGTCGAATTGCGGGCAGTTCTTCGTCCAGCAGCTCGAGAAACGATTTGAGGGCAATCGAAGGCTCCTTCTTCTGCCATGCAGCGACAAAGTCGACGCGAACGTTGTCAGGCTGCAGGCGGAAGAAGGAGACGTTGTCCGCGCGCAAATTACGAGCCGATGCAGTAACAATGGCAACCCCTTCCTCGGCTTCGACGGTAGCGAGTACCGAGTGCATATTGTTTAGCTCATTATGCAAACGAGGCGAGAAGCCGTTGTCATTGCAGGCGCGGACGATCGTGTCGAAGACTTCCGGGGAGCTGGCGCGCTGAAAAATAACGAAGCGCTCGCCGGCAAGATCAGCGATGCGGATGCGCTTCGTGATTACTTTGCGGGCTCGGGGAAGGGCAACGACCAAGGGTTCGCGAAAGATCAGGCGCGACTCATACGCTGAGCTTCGGTCGGCGGAGGGAGGACGCGTAAATCCGATGTCGATCTCTCCCCGGTCAAACGCGAGGTCCTGCCCGCTGGGCACATTTTCTTCCAGGCGCAACGCGACTCCTGGATGGCGAGCCTTGTAGGTACGAAGCAGGTCGGGGAGAAACGAACAGGAAGCAAATCCGATGAAGCCGATGCCAAGCCTGCCGATTTCTCCCTTGGCAGCACGCTGCGCGGTGGCAATGGATCGCTCTGCCTGCGCGAGCGTCTTGATCGCTTCTTCAAAGAAGACCCGCCCTTCAGGAGTAAGCCGGGCTACGCGGCCGTCCCGGGAAAAAAGTTTGATGCCGAGCTCGCCCTCAAGGTCGGATATGGCTTCGCTGATCGAAGGCTGGGTAATATGCAGGTGCCGCGAAGCCTCCCGATACCCCTTCCACTGGACAACCGCTGCGAAATAACGAAGATGCCTTAATTCCATATGATAGGCGCTCCCTATCGATGGATTAGACCACGCCGCCTAATCTGCGGAAGTGCTGACCTGATGAGTTGAGGGCGCGATCGGAACGGAGCCTCAAGGCCATTCTCACCAGGTCGGCAAAAGATTCGGCCTTCATTTTTTGCATTACGTGGCCGCGATGGGCCTTTACCGTTATCTCGCTGATGCCGAGTTCCACGCCAACCTGTTTGTTCGACAGGCCAGAGACCACCAGGGTCATGACTTGCCGCTCGCGGTGGCTGAGTCGTCCATAGGAGTTCGAGAGTGCGCGTATTTCTGCATCGCGGCTAAGAGCAGCGCAACTCCGTTTAAGACAGTGCCGAATCGCCTGCAAGAGAATGTCGTCGTCGAATGGTTTAATCAGGAATTCGACGGCCCCAGCCTTCATGGCTTGTACCGACGTGTACACATCGGGTTCGTCCGTGATGAATATGACCGGCGTGTGAGGGCGTTCGACGGCAACACGCTTTTGCAGGTCTAAACCATTGAGGTCGGGAAGAAAAACGTTGAGCACCAGGCAGCTTGGAACAGAGGGCCGCGGCCTCAAGAGAAATTCATGAGCGGAGGCAAAGGTTTCCGGCTGCCAGCCGCCACAGTTAATGATCGATTCAAGCGATTCGCGGACAGAGATATCGTCGTCGACTACGAAGACGATCGGCTCTGCGTTTGGTATGGCTGAGGGCCCCAGTTCATAGCTGATCACGCGCGCTAAGCTCATGGCGATATACTCCCGTAGCTAATCTGAAGCAAGACTCTGTTTGGGCGAACGTCTTCCTTTCGCGAGGGACGGCAGGCGTGTTGCTGGTGGAACCATAAAAAGTATCTTCGTTCAGGTCACGTGGATTTCCTGCTGCTGTCCCTTGCCGCTAAGGCTAAACGGACCGCTCGGAGCAGCTCCTCGTCGTTAAAAGGCTTGGCTAAGAATGCGACTGCACCGGCTTTGATCGCTTGCCGGCGCGCATCTCTGTTCTCGTATGCGGTAATGAAAATAATAGGAATGCCGCGGCCTGCGGCAGTCAGCTCGCTTTGCAGCTCGAGTCCGTTCATACCCGGCATCTGAACGTCAACCAGCAGACATGAAGTATCGTGCAATTGGACGGACTTCAAGAAACTTTCGGCAGATTCAAAGGCAGCCGCTCGAAAACCGAAAGACTCGATGAGAAATGTTGTGGTCCGACGGATGGACTCATCGTCGTCGACTACCGAGATTAGATTCTTTGTCACCTTTCAACTCCGTCTGAGAACGAAGCTATTCCCAGGCGGACAAAGAAACTATTGGATGTTGGGATATCCAGCGTCTCAAAAGGACTACGAGAATAAACTTTGGTTTATCGGATCCCCCCTGAGGGGCCTTTCAGCTTTTCGATCATTCTCACCAGGTCGACAAGGGAATCGGCGTGCATCTTTTCCAATGCCCGGCTGCGCTGCACTTTCACGGTACTTTCCGCAGTGCCAAGCTGGTCCGCGATCTGCTTATTGAGCATGCCCGAGACAACCAGGGAAATCACTTCCCGCTCGCGCGAAGTCAATGAGTCGAAGCGCCGTTGCAGGATCATCACTTCTCTTTCCTGTTCACGCCGGGCACGATCTCGCTCCAGTGCGATACCAACCGCATCCAACAGATCCTGATCACGGAATGGCTTGGTCAGGAATTCGACCGCCCCAGCCTTCATGGCGCGAACACTCATCGGAATGTCGCCATGACCAGTAAGAAAGACGATCGGAATACTGATTTTCCGTGCCGCGAGCTCGCGTTGAAAATCGAGTCCGCTCAATCCGGGTAGCCTGACGTCCAGCACCAGGCAACTGGGCGCATCTGGCGGTGTCTTACCCAGGAACTTATCCGCGGCGTCAAAACTTTCAACGTGCAACCCCACGGTGCTTAAGAGGAACTTCAGTGAAGACCGTACCGACGGATCATCATCGACGACGAAAACAACCGGAGCACCGGTCATGAGGGACTCACTACGGTTGCCGGCAGCGTGAACGAAAATACCGCACCGTGGGGAGAATTGGGCGTAGCCCAGAGCCGGCCACCGTGGCCTTCAACAAGTGAGCGGCTGATCGACAAACCCATTCCCATGCCTTTCGCTTTGGTTGTAACAAAGGGAGTGAAAACGTGGTCCACGTCTAAATCAAAGCCAGTGCCGGAATCCCTGACCGCAACCAGCACGTCCCCGGATTCGTCGATCCGGGATTGCACCTGGAGTGAACGAGGCCGATTGGTCACCGTGGCTAAGGCTTCGATGCTGTTCATGATCAAATTTAGCAGCACCTGCTGCAACTGAACGCGATCAGCCAGCACAAACGGGAGATCCATTGTCAATTGGGTGTCAAGCAGAACTTGATTTTCATAAAGCTCACGGCCAGCCAGAACCAGCGCCTCCTGAATCACTTCATTTACATCCAACGGATCTTTTTCAGCCGGTTCTTTCTTTATGAATGCGCGAATCCGAGCTAAAACGGCGCTCGCGCGAGTACCATCGGCAACGATTCCCTCCAGGGCGCGATGTAGAACCTCAGACTCCAGGTTGCGATTGGCCAGCAGTCTCAGGCATGCGCTGGCGTTATTGATGACCGCGGTCAACGGTTGATTGACCTCATGCGCGATCGACGCTGCCAGCTCGCCCATGGTGGTGAGCCGGGAAACCCGCACCAGCTCCGCTTGCGTCATCTGCAGGTCACGCTCGCTTGCGCGAAGCTGATCTTCGGCCTGCTTTCTTTCGCTGATATCGCGGATGAAGCCGGTAAACACTCTATGCCCACCGCTGGTTAGTTCCCCAAACGAAACTTCCACCGGGAACTCCCGGCCATCCTTGCGTTGAGCGGTAAGCTCGATGCCTTGCCAGTTGAGATGCCGCTTTCCTGTAGCCAAATATCGGTTGAACCCGTTTTCATGCGGGTTCCGCATCATTTCCGGCATGAGCATGGTCAAAGGTTTACCGGCGATCTCGACCGGATCATAGCCAAAGATCCGTTTCGTGGCAGGATTAGCAAGTAGGATAGCGCCGTTTTCATCCATGCTGACGACTGCGTCGTTGGCTGCTTCCACGACCACGCGATGCTTTTCTTCGCTGTTTCTCAGATCTTCCTCGGCGTGCTTGCGGTCGGCAATCTCCTTTCGCAGCTCTTCGTTGGCCGCGGCAAGTTCTGTAGTTCGCTGCGCGACGCGTCCATCGAGTTCTCTGGCGAGCTGCTTCTGCTCGCTCCGGAGCAGCGCCTCCTGCAATCCGATGGATGCCTGATTGGCTGCCACGTTCAGAATAAGTTTCTCGGTTGGTTGCGGAAAGTCGGCTCGCTCTGACGCGGCGACGATTACGCCAATTTCGCCCTGCAGCCCTAGTCCCAGGGGCACAATCGAAATGTCCCGGTCTCCCACAGGGCCCCGCATGAGCGGGGGCCACTCATGGGGGTCGGGCCCCAGGCAGGATTCAAGTACCCTGCCCATCTCGTGCGGCTGGACTAGGTGCTTTTCCGATTGAGCGAACCGAACCATCTCGATACGCGCCCGGCTGCCCGTCTCCTTGAACCGCACGTACACGAGATCGAGCTGAAGCATGCGCAACAGCGCATCGAGCAAGGTATGAACAATCTGGGATGGCTCACCGCCGCTCCACATGGCAGGAAGAGCGAGGACGCTGATCAGATCACTGACGCAGCGCCGAAGATACTTGATTTCCTCGGCGGGGTCTCCGGGTTGCACATCCATATCTTAGACTGTTGCGAACGAACTACTTCGGCCAGCTCGCCGTTGACGAAATTCTCGCAGGAACTCATCCGGCGGTACGAAGAAAGGATTTTGTTGAAGGATGCCGCCGATGATAACCATGGGATGAGTGCGCATGATGTCAATCACGGCGTCACCCCCAAAACGACCGAGATGATAAGTACAGACGACCGCGTCGTCGTGCTGGAGCCACACATCGTTGACACGCGACTCGAACTCAATCACGTCATCGACATGAGATCGATCTTCAACTGCCCAGTCCATACGGCAACAAATGCGGCTCAGAGGAAATCCTCCCTTGTCATTTCCGCTGGCCAGTTGCTCAAACACCTTCAGCATCCGATCCTGATCGAAGCGCCCATCTGGAAGGTAGACTTCGGTGTTGGTGCGAAGCTCGAGCTGCCCGCTCTGCTGCGCTTCCGCCGGGTCGATGCCTGCGGCAGTCAGGCGTCGTAGATGGTCCTGACGTTGCTCCGGGTTTAGGACGTGAACGGCTTTGTCACCAGATTTCAACCCGTCCTTAATGAACGGTAGCAGGATGCGATATTCTTCCTCGTCGTTATTGAAAAACGCGACGTGACGCGTTTCGCCCAGCTGGGAACCGGCAAGGGAAATGGGTGCTGCGACGCTTTTCAGGGCCGTGTCCTCCTAATCTGAACATCGTGTAACGCGGCTGAACACCCCGATGGTATGCGGGAACCCACTGGAATGCGAAAAGGAGTTGGCACGCCAGGGGGCCGTGCGATGTGATTGTACCCCAAAACTGCGCAGGCTACCTCTCGCCTGGAAGGATGGCGACCGCTTAGCAATTCACCCGCGGCGGGCGTGGAGAAATCCAGGTCCAAGAACGAGACCTGGGCCACCCACTCAAAGTCTGGATGCCTCCCCTGCATTCCATCGAGTTACTTCTTAGCCAGCAATGTGTCGGCCACCCCGTGCTGATACGAACTGACGCACCATGGCTGCGATCTCGTCTGGCTTTGTATCCAGCGCGAAATGGCCTGCCTCGAGGACCTGTACTTCGGCCTTTGGCACATCCCGGCGATAGCGCTCTGGCTCACCTGAATCGAATGACAGATCGTGCTTGCCCCAAATGACAAGGAGTGGCGGCTGCGTCTTCTGCATCCACGCCTGCCACGTTGGATAAGCAGCGACGTTGGTGCGGTAGTCATAGAAGAGATCGCTTTGAATCTGTGCCTGGCCGGGTGCGTTGAGAAATGCGTACTCATCGGCCCAGAGATCCGGGTCGTAGAGTTCAATGTTGGGATCGTCTCCGACATGCCGCGTCCTTGTGGTTGCCAGCGACAGGAGGTTTGTGCGCAGCGCTTCTTCGTGCGCGGGCCGGTCCGCCCAGAATGCACGCCGTGTTGCCCAGTTTGCGCCAAGGCCTTCGTTGTGAGCGACCGCGTCCTGCACGATGAGAGCTTGCACTCGCTCGGGGTGTGCCAACGCCATGCGAAAACCCACGGGCCCACCGTAGTCCTGCATATAAAGCGTGTAGTGCGACAAGCCCAGCGCTTGCGTAAAGTCATTCATCACGGAAGCGATATGGTCGAAGGTGTAATCGAATTGCTTCGGGTCGGGCCAGTCGCTATGCCCGTAGCCGGGATAATCAGGAGCAACCAGATGGTAGTCGCCTGCAAGCCTTGTCAGCAGCGGCTGAAACATTCGCGACGACGAAGGAAGACCGTGCAGTAGGAGGATCACGGGAGCGTCCCTGGGCCCCGCCTCTCTGTAGAAGATAGAAAGCCCGTCGACTTTCACTGTGCGATAAAAGACCTCTTGTTTCATTGGCTTTTCCTTGTTCTGTGCGTTAAGACTTACGTTTGTGGCGAGTGCGACTGCCAGGGTCGCGAGGGTTTGAAGAACTGAACCCGTCATATCTTACCTATCCCGGAAAAGCTTCAGAGCAGCTTGAGACAGCAGTCTCGACCCTGGGCCCATAGCAGGCGCTCGTCGGGGAACCCAACCGTGTCCGTGCCCGATAAAGCCTCGACTTGACGGCAGCCTCAGAGATGTTCAGCCTGGAGGCGATTTCTTTCACGGAGCAGCCCTCGGTCATGCGCACTTGAACGGTCTTCTTGAGGTTCGTAGGGAGTTTATGGATCGCCCGCATAAGTCTTGCGCATCTCTGAGATTGTCATAGATTTGCTCAGGATCTGGAGCCGCGTCGATGACCTCCCTGGGAGGCGCCTCGTCTTCCCGTTGAAACATTGGATCGTGTTGGGTTTCCGGGCGGCGGCGGCGCTTGCGCAGCATACCCAATGCAGAGTTAATGGCAATGCGAGTCACCCAGGAATAAAAGCTCGACCGGCCTTCAAAGCTCTCAAGAGAGAGAAATGCACGAAGGAAGGAATCCTGCAGCGCGTCCTCGGCGTCTTGCCTATTCTTTGTAATGTTGAAAACAGTTCTGTAGACGCGCGGCGAGTAAAGATTCCAGAGTTCGTTGAACGCTGACCGGCAACCTGAACGCGCAGCAAGCACGAGGTGCTGATCGCTTAGCGAGGTAGTGTAACCACCGGTTACACGAACGTCGTTGTTGGGTGGCAAAGGGATTGCCATCCGAGAGTCGTATTCACCTGAAAGAGCCATCCTTCCCTCCAATCAAATTGAGCCGGATTCTGGAGTTTCGACCTAACGTGTGATTTGGCCCAGGTAGTATGAGAGACGATTCTCGGCATCGCCAGGTTTGTGGAAGCCGCGTTCCATCAGCGCTTTGATCCTGGCCTGCGCAGCGGGTCGCCCGAGCGAAGCGATGCACGCATCCCATCCGGCTGCGAGCTCGACGTCCGGCGGGAGGCTGGTGTTGACGAGGCGCTTGGTGTTGGCGATCGCCCATTTGTCGAACCCGGCGATCCGGGTCGCAAGCGCCTCGACGAATGCGTCCAGATCGGTGTCGGGCAGGGCACGATTCACGTAGCCGTAGGCCTCGGCCTGGTCCGCCCTGAGGTCTTCCGAGCTCAAGAGCACTTCGAGGGCGCGGTTTCGCCCAATGAGTTGAGGCAGCCGGGCCATGGGGCCGCCGCCGGCGACCATCCCTACACCCACCTCCCATTGCGAGAGGATGGCTTTTTCGCGGCTGGCGAAACTCATGTCGCAGGCGAGCGTAAGCTCGCTGCCGTTGCCGGTCGCCCGGCCGCGGATGAGGGCGATAGAGGCCACTGGCGCGCGGGTTAGTCGCACGAGAAAGTCCGGCCAGGGCGGCAAACCTGTGGGGCCGGCCGGCATTGAGGTCAGGTCTTCGAGCCTGGCCAGGAAGTCGGAGTGGTTCAGGAAGTAGTCGTCGACCGCGCTGTCGAAAACCACGACCCTGACATCCTCGTCTGCCTCGAGCGCGTCGATGACTTCCTGGAACTGCCGGACCATTTCTGGTCCCATAACGTTAATTGGCGGATTGTCGATTGTGACACGCCAATAGGCGGGCGACCGCCGGGCCAGGCGAATCTGCGTGGTTTTTGCAGGTGCGATCACAGTTGTCATGGGATTCTCCGTCGTAATGAATCGAAGCCGAAATGGCAGTCGGCCGTTGTCATTCATTCAGCCAGAACACAATGGGCCGCGCAATTGGACGATGGTATTGGCCATACTTTCGTATCAGCTCCAGTTCCGGCGTCAACCCGCGACGAGCACACGATACAAAGGTACCGCCGATACCATCGTCTAATTGTTGTGTCCGCTGCCTTCTGCTTTGATACGGCTATCGATGCAGATTCAATCGAGATCGGCACTCGACAAAGGAGACAAATATGAAAATCCTGATGGTGCTTACGTCGCACGATCAACTCGGGAATACCGGGCGAAAGACCGGCTTCTGGCTCGAGGAATTTGCCGCCCCCTATTTTGTTTTCCGGGACGCGGGCGTGCAACTGACGCTCGCGTCGCCCAAGGGCGGACAACCACCAGTCGATCCCAAGAGCGATGTTCCGGAGAATCAAACTGCCGCGATGGCTCGCTTCAAGCAGGACGAGACCGCGCAGAACGACCTGGCGCATACCGCCAAGCTTGCCGATATGAAATCCGATGATTTCGATACGATCTTCTATGTGGGTGGACATGGCCCAATGTGGGATCTCGCCGAAAGTGCGGACTCCATTTCTTTGATTGAGTCCTTCTACAATTCCGGCAAGCCGGTGGCTCTCGTTTGTCACTCCCCCGGTGTGCTTCATCGAGTGACCTACAAGGGGGCTCCGCTTGTGAAGGGCAAACACGTGACTGGCTTCACGAATGGTGAAGAAGCAGCCGTTCAGCTGACCCATGTTGTGCCGTTTTTAGTGGAGGACGAGCTGTTACGGCTGGGAGCCATCTTCGAGAAGGTTGCGGATTGGCAGCCATTTTCTGTGGTGGACGGCCGTCTGATCACTGGCCAGAATCCTGCTTCCTCCACGCTTGCGGCACAGAACCTCATAAGCATGCTGGCGCGCAAAGCCGCTTAAGTGAAACCCAGGTCTCAAAGCGAGACCTGGGCCACCCAACGCCTTAAGACATGAATGAACCGGCTCGACGATCAGGCGCCAACTTGCCACGGGTGTTGGCCTTACACCATGGGAGCCAGGATATGCGGTTGAATATTTTGGTTGCGGCGAAAGCGATTGTCCGGATCGTAGGCCGCTTTGATGGCGCAAAGCCTGGCGTAATTCGAGCCGTATGCTTCCGGAACGCGTGCCGCGTCATCCTGATCCAGGCTGTTGACGTATACCAAACCGGCTGACCAGTACTCCATTGCGGCGTGGAACTCACGTGTCCATTTAATGTGACGCGCGTCTTCTTCGGCGTTGGTCCACGCGCTGATTAAAACCAGGTCAAAAGGTGCTGTTCGAGCTGGGAAGGCCGTCGCATTCGGCGCCACACGAGAAGGTGCTCCATGAGAATGCTCCAGAACCGCCACGGAATGAGGGGAGGTGCGGGACTCAGCAAACCCCACAAACGTCTCAATGGCCGCATCCGGCAAGTCATGAAGGAAGCGGCTCTTCCAGTGACTGCGGCGGCCAGACGGAGCCACTCCATCGATCATCCCCTGCATTGCGGGATAGGGCATTCTGCTCACAGGTCGGCAATCGGAGAGCCAAACTTCCGCAGCGGCTCCAGCAAACGTTCTCCTTCGGCAAGGTCGACTCCACACCAGGCGGGGAGAAGCGCAATGACTGGATGCCCATCCGGCGTCGATAGGGCGGCGGCGTATACGGTAAGCTCGTCCGGCAGGCCCGAAACCACAAAATCTCTATAGAAAGTCAGCACCTCACGCGCGTGCGCAAGCGGGTGGAGAACCATACCCGAAATGACTGTGTTGAGGGGATACATGCGGTAGGTTATCGACGTAACCACGCCGAAGTTGCCGCCGCCTCCCTTCAGAGCCCAGAATAAATCGGCATTCTCGTCCGCGGACGCGCGGATCAACTCGCCGCTCGCAACCACCACTTCGTACGACAGCGTGTTATCGCAAACCAGGCCGCACTTGCCCATCAGCCATCCGACGCCGCCTCCCAGAGTCAATCCAGCGATGCCGGTAGTTGAAATCAGTCCCCCAGTTGTTGCGAGCCCGTAGATGTGGGTCTCGCGGTCAAATTCGCCCCAGGTTAGTCCAGTCTGTGCTGTCGCCGTGCCTCTTGCGGGCTCGACGAAGATTCCTTTCATGCGTGACAGGTCGATCACCAGGCCGTCATCGACCATGGCGAGACCGGCTGCATTATGTCCGCCACCTCGAATAGCCGGGTGAATATCTTGATTTACAGAGAACCGGACAGCCGCGATGACGTCTGCGGCGCCGCTACATCTAGCGATGGCGGCTGGCCTGCGATCGATCATTGCGTTCCAGATTTTGCGACACGCCTCATAGTCCGCCGACCCAGCCGTAAGAATTTCTCCACGAAACTGTGCCTGAAGAGCTTTGAGGTCCATGTCAGCCTCCGGGAGTTGGAGCGTCCCATCATACGACGCGCTGCGTCGTATCTGGTTAAAATCTGCGGCCGGCCGCGCGCAAGATCCCGAGAAAGACAACCGCTGGCCAAATCCAATGAATCTGGTCAGGCATTCCGGACGAAATAGATTGTTAGGAAGTCAATTGGTCCACCACCGCTTTCATGTCCCACTGCATCCAGTGCTCCACGATGAGGCCGTCGCTGATTCGGTAAAAGAGCATCAGGTCGCCCGAGACTTTCTTTCCGGTGGGTGCGATGCCGGCGAATTCTCCCTTGTGTACTCCATAAAAGGTTCCACGGAGTGCTACGATGTCACCCTCGGCGACGATCTGATGCGCGACCAGCTCATAGCTCGGGAAGGCTGCTTCAGCCTGGCGGATGTGTTCTTTCAGTTCGGGGTCGCTTACATACTGGTTGATAAGGGCTTCGGTCTTCGGTTTGCCGGTCAATGCGTTGACGTAATCCTTAATGAGTTGCTTGCTATCGATGGTTACGCTGGCCATGGTGTTCTCCTTCGGTCTTGACATGATTCGCAACTGCTGGAGAATCCTAAACTTAATGGACAGCCCGCGGTCACAGAGAAGATGCAGAGAAAATGAAAGGAAAATCAAACCATGGAAGACGACACGTATCGTTTTGGTGAGTTTTCCATGTCGCCCCGGGAGCGGCGGCTCTTTCGCAACGGCAAATCTGTGCTCCTGCCGCCAAAGGCTTTTGACGCCATGTATCTGCTGGTCCGGAGCCATGGAAACCTGATATCGCGAGCTGAAGTTTTTTCGACGCTGTGGCCGGGCGTACATGTAGAGGAAGCCAATCTCACCAACATCATCGTGCAATTGCGAAAGGTGCTCGGCCGCGAAGCGATTCAGACTGTCTCCAAATTTGGGTATCGATTTACTCTGCCCGTAACGGGTGAGCCGGGGATTAAGCAGGCTGCTTATGCAAGCTTTGTCCGCGGCAAAGAACTGCTTTCCCAACGGTCGCTTGACTCGATCAAGGCTGCACGCGATTTGTTCTGGTTCTGCATTGCCGACGATCCGCAATTCGCGCCCGCCTGGGCGTGGCTGGGGCGAACCTGCCGGCTGCTGGACAAATTCAACGGCGAGCCCAGCGTTCCTGACCTGGCGGAGGCGGCTTTTCAGCGAGCCTTTGTGATCGATCCGGATCTGGCCTGCGCTCACCATTTTTATACCCACCTGCAGGTCGATTTGGGACGTGCCTCGGAGGCGATGGTCCGGCTGGCAGGGAGACTGACGCGGCGCGGGGAAGATCCGGAAACGCTGGCCGGGCTGGTGCAGGTATTGCGCTGTTGCGGCCTGTTTGAGGAATCCATTGCCGCGCATGAACGAGCGATCGCTCTGGATCCCACGGTCAAGACGAGCGTTGCTCATACGCATTTTCTGAGAGGAGAGTTTAGCCGGGTCTTCGAGACCTACAACTCTGGCGCAGGCTATTACCTGGACGCAGCAGCATGGGCAGGCCTGGGCGCGGTTGACCGCGCGGTAGATCTCTTGCGCGCCCGTCTTTCCCAGTCGCAGCCGGGTCCGTCCATGGCGAGCCTTATGGTCTCGCTTCTCGCCGTCCTTGAGAACAGAGGAAAGGACGCCATCGCGCTCATGGAGAGCGAAAACATCATCCGAGAGCCCGAAGGGCTCTTTTACCTTGCACGCCACTGTGGCATGCTGAACGCCGCAGGACCCGCCATTCATCTGGTGCGGCGGGCGCGACTGGGGGGGTTCTGGTCGTCCTGCGCCTTGGATCGAGACCCCGCCTTTGCCGGAATACGAAACGGCCCGGATTTCGATGAGGAACTGCGAGAGGCGCGGCGGCTTGAGCAGCATGCGTGCCAGGTTTTCCGTGAGACTCTCGGGCAGGCACTGGTGCGATAAGGCGCCCAGGGCCATTCGAAGTGGGCATAGTCGGCGCTGTGACGCGGGCGAAAGGTAAACTGTCGTCACTTATGTGTTCTCAACCGGCAGGCCAGATCAGAGCGCAACTTCAGAAGGTTCTCGCGAGCACTGCCTTTGCGAATGCCGAACGAATGCGCCGCTTCCTGGAATTCGTTGTCGAGCACACTTTATCCGCTCCGAACGAGCACCTGAAAGAGGTGATCATCGGAATCGAGCTCTATGCCGGACACGGCGAATTTGATCCTCGAATCACTGCTGTCGTACGAGTAGACGCTTCCCGGGTGCGGACGAAACTTCGGGAATATTACTTGTCCGAAGGCGCCGCCGATCCTTTGGTCATCGATCTCCCCAAGGGAAGCTATACGCCGGTCTTTCGTGAAGCTTCCATTCCGGTCGATCCGCCGCGCCCTACCACCGCTAGTTCCACTGAACCATCCATAGTGGTTCTCCCTTTCTCAAATCTAAGCCCCGATCCGGAGGCCTATTTCAGCGACGGTCTCACGGAGGAGATCATCCATGCGCTGTCTTCCATTCGAGGACTTCGCGTGGTCGCTCGCACATCTGCTTTTGCGCTCAAACACCGCAACGCCGACGTTCGCGAGATCGGCGGGGCGCTGAATGTAGGTTTCGTTCTTGAAGGAAGCGTCCGTAAGTCGGGGAATGCGCTGCGCGTGACGGCGCAACTGGCCAGCACTTCGGACGGATATCAGATATGGTCGCGGCGTTACGAGCGTAGTCTTGAAGACTTGTTTGCGGTGCAGGATGAGATAGCCCTCGCGATTGCAGACATGCTTCGCGTCGGTAGTGCAAGCCAACCACGGGCTTTGTTGGCCAACGCCGGCAATTTCGAAGCGTACGAATGGTACCTTCGAGGCCGGCATCACCTGAATCGCCAAACAAGAGAGGAATTTCACCGGGCCATCGAGTGCTTTGAAGAGGCTTCTGTACGCAGCCCTGAATACGCTCCAGCATTCAGCGGGATGGCGGTGGCCTGGCTCTATCTGGGCTTATTTGCGATGGATGCTCCGTTTGACACATTGCCCAAGGCGCAGAAAGCGGCGGCCCGGGCACTTGAGTTAGATCATTGCGAGGGAGATGCCTTGTCCGTTTCGGCGTGCAGCAAGGCTATGTTCGAGTGGAAGTGGTCCGAAGCTGAAACACTGTTCCGGCGGTCTCTCCACATTCAACCCCGAAGCGACCTCAGCGCTCATCTGTTCGCCTTATTCGTACTTTTGCCAATGGCGCGGATCGAGGAGGCGCTCAGCATGCTCGACGACGCAAAACGAACTGATCCACTCTCTCTCCTGGTGGCCGCGAGCAGGGCGGCGGTGCTGCTCATGGCGCGCCGGGTTGGTGAGGCGGAGCTCGAGTGCCGCCGCGCGTTGGAACTGGATGCCAATTTCTGGCGGGCGCTCGTCGGCCTGGGGCGTTGCCATGAAGCTCGTGGCGGATATGAAGATGCGATCGTCTGTTTTGAACATGCGAAGGCGGTCTCGGACAACGTTCCAACCGCGATCGGAGCGCTGGGACGCGCTTACGCGATCAGCGGACGAACAAAGGATGCTCACCTGCTGTTGGCTGAATTGGACAACCTTGCCAGGAGCCGTTACGTGTCACCTTACGGACGGGTGCTGATCTATCTAGGACTCGGCGACGACAAGGTTTTCGACTGGCTGGAGCGCAGCTGCAACGAACGAGCCGGCTGGCTTATGTACCTGGCAACGGATCCGCGGTTCGATCCGCTTCGGAAGGATGCCCGTTTTCACTCTCTTCTCGAAAGGCTGGGCTTACCGCATATCGCTTATTCGACGACCGTTTCAGGATAAGCGATCCAAACGCTTGAAACCGTTTCATACTTGCCTATTACCGCTGGGTTGAGGAGACTACTTCCGGTGAAAGATGTCTCTGACAACAGGTTTGAAGCGCTCTCGAGCCCGGAATCCTGACAAGCCGGCCATCGTATTTGGCCAGCAAGCCTGGACCTACGCAGAGTTCGACGAACTCACAAATAACGTAGCAATGAATCTGTTGGCGGCGGGGCTGGAAACGGGGGACAGGATCGCGCTCCACCTTCTGAACGGGCCGGAACTTGCTATTGGATACTTCGGCTGCCTGAAGGCAGGGGGAATTGTCGTACCCATCAACCCGCAATTGAAAGGGCCGGAGATTGACTACATTCTTCGCCATAGCGGATCGGCGTGTTACCTGGGTCAGCCAAATCTTTATGCGGAAGCTACAAGATCATGTCCGGCAATGACTGCGTTGGAGCTTCGGTATCTCACGGGTGGCCGGCCAGGTAGCGGCACAGGTTCTTTTGACAGTCTTCTGGGTTCCACGACTGGCTCCGTTCGTATTTCAGAGATTTCGCCTGACCAGGTTGCCGCGATTCTTTATACCTCGGGGACGACAGCCCGGCCCAAGGGCGTCAAGCATTCGCATGCGAGTCTTACGCAGACAGCACGCGTCATGCACCATATGCGGCTCGATCAGGACCAGGTTGCTGTCGTGATGTCATCGATGACGCACATGATTGGTTTCGCGATGGTCTTTCTGTCTGGTCTGCTCAACGGTGCAACGGTCGTCATTACAAGGCCATTTGACTTCCGGAGTGTCCTCGAAGCCTATGGGCGGTGGGGCTGCACCTACACGGTTGGCCTCCCCGTGATGTTTCACGGTTTGCTTCAAGCGCAAGCTGAGATGCCGCAGGATGTGGCTTCGGGGCGATTCTATTTCTCTGGTGGAGACTCCGCCTCTCCGGCACTTCAGGAGGCTTTTCAAGCTGACTTCGGGCCTGTTTGTGAAGCCTACGGCATGACGGAGATCGCCCCTGCAGCCTGGAACTGCCCTGGTGATGTACGAGCCGGTTCCATTGGTCAGCCCGGTGGAGGGGCCGCGTTCCGCTTGGTTGATTCGGATGGTCGCGAAGTGAAGTCCGGTGATGTGGGGGAGATATGCGTTCAAGGCCCGCACCTCATGATCGGCTATTGGCAGGATCCGGATGCGACCACGGCGGCTGTCCGGAACGGATGGTTCCATACCGGAGATTTGGCGCGTTGTGACGGAGACGGCTTTTATTGGTTTGCCGGACGGAAGAAGGAGATCATCGTCCGCGGCGGGAGCAATATCTCCCCACAGGAAGTCGAAGCCGTCCTCTACCAGCATCCTGCGGTCGGCGAGGTTGGCGTGGTCGGCCGGCCAGATCATATTTGGGGAGAAGTCGTCGTCGCCTTTGTTGCCTTGCGGTCAGGGAAGACGGTCACTGAAGCCGAGTTGATTGCCTTCGCCCGAGAAAGGTTGGCGGACTACAAGGTACCGGTAAGTGTCGTTTTTCGGGCTGACTTGCCCAAGAGCCCCACCGGCAAAATTCAGCGGCGCGCGCTTAGTCGAGAAGATTGCGCGCTGGTGCAGTGAGTTGAGATTTCGTTAAAAATTTGACCGCTCGTGAAAGGAAAAATTCTATGGCAACCGTAACGTCCCGTATCGAGGAACCCAGGGCTATTCGCACGGCAACCAAACTTCTGATAAACAATGAGTGGGTTCCCAGCGAATCTGGCAAGACATTCCCCACTTACAACCCTGCGACGGGCGAGGAGATCGCTCAAGTCGCAGAAGCCGATGCAGCGGACGTGGACAAGGCGGTCAAAGTGGCGCGGTACGCGCTTGAACGTGGTCCATGGCGCAAGACGTCCGCGTCGGAACGCGGACGCCTCCTGAACAGGCTCGCCGATCTGATTGAGCAAAACGCCGACGAGCTTGCGGCTCTGGAGACACTTGACAACGGAATGCCCTTCACTGTGGCGCGCAACGTGGCTCTCCCTCTTATCATCGCCCACTTTCGCTATTTCGCCGGGTGGGCTGACAAGAACCATGGCAAGACAATTCCCATCAACGGTGACTACTTTTGTTACACAAGGCACGAGCCCGTCGGCGTTGTCGGGCAGATCACTCCGTGGAACTTCCCACTTCTTATGTATGGCATGAAGCTTGGACCGGCTCTGGCCATGGGCAACACGTCGGTGCTCAAGCCCGCTGAGCAAACTCCGCTCACCGCATTGCGCCTCGGAGAACTCATCGTTGAGGCTGGCTTTCCTCCCGGAGTTGTGAACATTCTTCCTGGTTATGGGCCTACTGCTGGGGCGGCGATAGCCGATCACATGGACATCGATAAAGTCGCGTTCACAGGCTCCGGCGAAGTGGGCCGTCTGATCATGCAAGCAGCCGGCAGATCCAATCTCAAGCGTGTCGGTCTCGAGCTTGGCGGCAAGAGCCCGAACATCGTCTTTGCTGATGCCGATATGGATCAGGCGATTGAAGGTAGTCATTTCGCACTGTTTTTCAACCAGGGCCAGGTCTGCTGCGCGGGTTCGCGCCTTTACGTTGAAGAGAAAATCTATGACGAGTTTGTTGAAAAAAGCGTTGCACGCGCCGGCCGGCGCACGGTAGGTGATCCCTTCGACGTAAGCACCGAGCAAGGGCCGCAAATCGATGGAACGCAGTTTGACAAGGTAATGTCTTATATCGATGAAGGCAAACGCGAAGGCGCCGAACTGCTGATCGGCGGCAAGCGGGTTGGGGACCGTGGTCACTTTATTGAACCAACGGTGTTTGCCAACGTTCAGGATGAAATGAAGATCGCCAGGGAAGAGATTTTTGGACCGGTCATGAGCATCATCAGGTTCCACGATCTCGATGAGGTCGTTGAGCGGGCGAACAACACCCCTTATGGGTTGGCGGCGGCGGTTTGGACGCGGGACATAGGTAAGGCGCATGCGATTGCAAACAATGTCCGCGCAGGTACTGTGTGGATCAACTGTTTTGATGTCTTCGATGCCGCGGCGCCCTTCGGTGGCTTCAAGCAGTCCGGCATAGGCAGGGAGATGGGCGAATATGCGCTGCAGCAGTATACGGAAGTAAAAACGGTCACCGTCAAGCTGTAAGAAGACGAATCACGTATTACTTCCAGCTCTCTGGCCGCATCGCGCGCGGCCAGAGAGAACTATCACTTAGCTGTTGCTGGGAGCGCTCGATTGCGCCTGCTGTCTGCGGGCCCGGCGTTCCTGCTTCATCTGTTCGTATTGCTGCTTTTGCGTATCGTTGAGGATAGCTTCGATCTTGCTGTCGCTGTCTTGGACAATACCTCGTATCTGCGCCTTCCGATCCTGCGGCGTCAGGCTGGTGTTATTGCGCAGGGTTTGCATCTGCTGATCGCGACCGGCGAGGATCGGTTCGATCTGTGCTTTTTGATCCGATGACAAGCCAAGCTTCTTGGCCATCCTCTTTGCCTGGTGCTGCGGGTTAGGAACCTTGTGCGGCTGCGCGCTCGTCCCCTGGGAACTGGGTGCGGAAGGGACCCCGGGGGCAGGTTGTGCCTGATCCTGTGCCAGCAGTGCGCTCCCTGTTAAACCGGAAACCAGTACAAGGCTGAGAAGAGTGGAGGGAGATAGAATTCGCATAGAAACCTTTCTGAAATCGTTTCGATTTCGTACGTCCTGCAAAAGAAAACCCGGAACAATTCGTCATGTTGCGTTCTGCATGTCACACCATCCGGTCCAGCATCTACGGGTGACGGGTTCAGTCATACCCTTGCCACTGTCTCAACCAAGGGTCCACTGCACCATTTCAATTCCAGCGTCGAGTGAAGCCGAACGGGCTGGCGATCACATAACCCGTTCGGCACGGGACCACGGGTTGCTCACGCCGACTGCAGAGCCGACTTCGGGGTTTGTGTTATCGACTGATGGAGCCAGTCTTCGAAATAGGTGCCGCCCCGTTGCGCATTATCGTCAGGAACCAGTGCCCTCTCGCTCACCGCGATCCCAGCGTATCGCCCGTGCGGGTCGGAGACTACCTGGCGCGGATCGTGGCGTGTAGTCAGGTCCTTTCGGGCGAGGTCATCTAGACGGAACTGCTCCGGCCCTCCGATTTCGACGGTGCCATTCAGGGGTGAGTTGGTTGCGATTCTGGCGATTGCACTCGCTACATCGTCGGCTGCCATAGGCTGGATGAGCGCCGGAGGCAGCCGTACCTGGTTGCCAACCATGGAAAGGTCGGCAATCTGCTTTACGAACTCGAAGAACTGCGTCGCGCGGACAATGGAGTAGGGAATTGAGGAGGCTTTGATCAGGTTCTCCTGGGCGAGTTTTGCGCGGAAGAAGCCGCTTTCGAGGAGGCGTTCCGTGCCTACCACCGACAGCGCAACGTGATGTCCGACGCGTGCGGTTGCTTCATAGGCGAGGAGGTTACGCGTTGATGTCTCAAAGAATTTCAGCACTGCCGCGTCCTCCCAGGAAGGGGAGTTGGTTACATCCACGACCACCGCAGCGCCCTTCAGCGCATCTGCGAGGCCCTCGCCGGTAACGCTGTTGACGCCGGAGCCGGGCGACGCGGCTACGGCTTCGTGCCCATGCTCGCGAAGCTTTTTCACAAGCTTCGATCCGATGAGTCCAGTACCACCAATTACCACGATTTTCATATTTGCTCTTTCCTTTCTACCGGCGCGTTTTCCAAGCTGCCGGTCTCACTAGCTATAGGACCGAACAGGCCACGTGTTCGTGACAATGGTTATCGTTGTTTTCACATGAGCGGGACCGCACCCGTCGTTCCTACGTTTTCCGATTTAGATCACCGGCGGTGTGGATGGGGTGCATCTGCTGTGCGTCACCTGCACAGGTATTCACCGCACGCGTGTGGCTTGGGGCAGCATGCCAGCAGTACAATTTCATCATGAAGGAGACCGTTCAGGACGATGGTCTCGGGGCTTTTTTCGGTGTGCGGCCGCGTCTCGTCGGGATCGCTTACCGAATGCTGGGAAGCGTGGCCGAAGCCGAGGACCTGATGCAGGACGTCTGGATGCGTTGGCAGTCCACCGATCGCAAGCAGGTCCAGGACGCACCCGCCTACCTGGTTACGATTACGACACGATTAGCGCTTAACGTGGTTCAATCCGCGCGGTTGCGGCGGGAAGCGTACTTCGGGATCCGGCTTCCGGAACCAGTCGACACCAGCACCGACCCAGGATTGGGAGCGCAACGAGGTGAGGCGTTGGAGTTCGCGGTGTTGCTCCTGCTCGAAAGACTTCCTCCGGCGGAGCGAGCTGCTTATATCCTGCGAGAAGCCTTCGATTATGCCTATGATGAGCTCGGCGAGATCCTGAGAGTGAGCGAGGCAAACGCGCGACAGCTGGTTACCCGCGCGCGCAAGCACGTCGCAGAGGGGCGACGCCGCAGGAGGGTCGACGCGGTTGAGCAGCGCCGACTCCTGGATAGGTTCATCGCCGCCGCTCAGGAAGGCGAGCTTTTTCCGCTCGAAGTTCTTTTTGCGTCAGACGTTGTTTCCTATTCAGATGGCAGGGTTTAGTGCGTTCGGATTTTCGGCCATCGAGGATAAGAGAAAGATCTATTCGCTCCGAAGAACTTCTGCTGGGTTAAGACGCGATGCCCGGCGCGCGGCAGCAGGGCTGCCCCGACGGTGACCAGGAGGGTCGTGACGAAGCAACGACAAAGCTGGCGGGATCGAGGTAGTTGAGGCGATAGAGCTGCGAACGCAGCAAATGTGAAACGAGCAGCGAGAGCGGCAAGCCGACCCACAAGGGGGTGACCACCGTCCGTCTATGTCACCGTCCGTCATCGTATTCAGTGCAGTGCGTAACATCAACGGGCCAGTTTTCCTATTGCGCGAAACGGGCGATAAAGGGCGGCATACTTATTGCGGCAATTCCAGGGGATGGGTACCGTGTTGCCGCATTTTCCACTGAGGCGCATTACATCGTCTCCTCTGATCACGACTCAAAGTGACTTGATCTTGCAACCGTTGGCCGTGGGCGCTTCCACCGTATCGAGCACCGCGAGGTAGGAGGCTAGCAACCGATAGGTATCGTAATAGTCAGAAAACCGGATAGCCGTGGGGTTGTCAGAAGAAGAATGCAGTACGTGCGCGGTCTCAGGCGTGACGCTGTGAATGGTGATCGTGCATACCCTTTTCTCGATAAACGACTCTTCGTCCGATCTACCAAACCCGTTGACATTCATCCCGAGATGGGCAATTTCAGAGATCGAGCTATCGCGGCCAGTCGATTTACCAGCAAAGGGTCCGACTGGCTGACCCACACTTCCGTCGAACTGAGACCAAGCGTGTCAAGATTGATCATGGCTTCTATGTTTGCGAGTTGATCCTTTGCAAGGTGCTTGACATAGAAGGCAGACCCGACCAGCCCCTCTTCTTCGCCAGTAAACCCAACGAAGACGAACGTGTGCTTTCGCGGGGAGTCCGTAAGCGATTGAAAGAGGCTTGCAAGCAACGAAGCACCACTCCAGTTATCCGCAATTCCGTCGCCAGCCGCGACATGGTCAAAGTGCCCTCCCACAACAATCGTCGCTTGCGTGGTGCCTGGTAGCACGCAGATTACGTTTGGTTGCTTCCTGCTTGGCACCGGCTGCTCAGACAAGCCTGCAGTCGAGCATCCAGCCTCTGAAAACAGTTTGACCAACGTTGCTTCGCGGGTGGTGTCATTTCCCTTATAAAGATCGAGCCTCTACTGAATGGTTGCCGGCGTTACCCGCATATAATGCACCTGCGCAATTGATGAGGCGGCACTTAAGAAAAGAAAGCCTGTGAGCACCCGAGATAGGCCCGTCAGATTCATGGTTCGCAAATGTTACAGGAAGCAACCCAATTACCGCCATACGCAATTACGATTACGCGTACCCGGCAGAGTTCCGACCGGGTGGAATTATGACACACAAGGGGGTGACCACAAGGGGGTGGCAGTGTGTCACCGTCAGTTGTCAGCGCATAGAAGGATTGAGAGGATGGAAAAAACGTACCTCAGGGGCTAAAGCCCTCATCTGTGGCTTGCTTTTCGGCACGGGTGAACCCGTGCCCTTCCTCCGGACCGAGTTCTCACGCAGCCTCTAAAGCCCCATCTCTCTTAGTTCGTTTACGGCCCGACACAAAGAAGAGTTTTCTGTAGCCTGTGAGGCCGAACTCGTCCGCAACACCCAGGTCTCAAAAGCGACAAACCGCCGCGGAGCGACGGATCAAGCTGTTGCTTGGCGTTTACGCCCGATCTATTCGGTTCGAAGAACCTCTGCTGGGTCAAGACGCGATGCCCGGCGCGCCGGCAGCAGGGCCGCTCCGACGGTGACCAGGAGGGTCGTGGACGAAGCAACGGCAAAGCTGGCGGGATCGAGGTAGTTGAGGTGATAGAGCTGCGAACGCAGCAAATGTGAAACCAGCAGCGAGAGCGGCAAGCCGACCCCGAATCCGACTGCAGCGATGAGCAGGCTTTCGCGCAGGATCATCCACAGGACATCGCTGCGAAGCGCTCCCAAAGCGATCCGAATCCCAATCTCGCCGCGCCGCCGTTGCAGGCGATAGACAAGGGTTCCATAAAGGCCGGTGGCGACCAGGACGACAGCGAGAACTCCGAAGGCGAGTGCCAGCCGGGCAAACAGCTCCGGGGTGACGTAGGACTTTTCAAACTGGGTGGCCTGCTTCATCGGGTTCTGCAGCGGCAGGTTGGGGTCGAGGTTGTGGATGGTGCGTTGTATCGCAGGCAATAACGCCAACGGATTGCCGGCTGCCCGTACTTCCACCGTGAGCTGTCCACTCATGCCGGTTTGCGCCAAGGGGTAATAGATCGTCGGCATGTTCGACTCGGTGACGGACCGATATTTGCTGTTCCTGACGACCCCTACAATCTCGGCTCCGTGGTCGAGGTGGTGACCCAAGGCTCCATCCCTGAGAAATTCGCGGGCAAAGTCGTCATTGACGATTACTACGGGAGAGCTGCCGGGCGTATCTGCCGTCGTAATATCGCGTCCTTGCAAGACGACGATTCCCATGGTGTGGAAGAAATCAGGACCGACAGAATTGGAATAGATTTCCGCTCGCGCGCCCGAACTTCTCTCGAGATCCTTGCCGTCGAGCTGGATACCTCCGCTGCTCACCCACCCGGAGCCGGGACGCGTCTGAATCAGGGACACTGCTTCGACCCCTGGAACAGCTTTTACGTGTTCGAGCAGGCGATTGTAGAAGGACCAGGCTTGCACATTGTTTGAGAGCCCCTGCGGGTTCACGTCGAAGATCAGAAGATTGCCTGCGTCCATGCCCAGTCCCTGACTCTGATAGTTCAGCAGGGTTCTCACGGTGAGGCTCGCGGCGACCAGCAGGACGAAGCACAGAGCGATCTGGAAGGAGATGGCCAGGTTGGCACTGCGGGTGCGCCGGCGGCTCTGGCTCATGCTTGAACTGGTGTTTCTGAGTGTCTGCTCCACACTGAGGCGCATGGTGCCGTGGAAGGGAACCAGCGAAAAGAGGAGAGCCACAAGCGAGGAAATTCCTAAAGTGAAGAGCAGGACGCGACCATCCGGGGCGAGGCCAGTGTCGATTTTGGCCCACACTGCCAGAGCACGAGTCGCGCCCAGAGCGAGCGTCCAGCCAAGCGCGACTCCGGCCACGACCAGCAGCGCGCTTTCGGTGAGAAGTTGGCGAAAGATGCGAGAGGGGCGCGCGCCGGTCGCGATCCGGATGGCAAACTCACGCTGGCGGGCCGCATTTCTCGCCAGGATCAGCAAGGCCACATTCGTGCAGGCAATGGCGAGGACCAGGCCCACCAGCGCCATCATGATCTTGACTGGAGTGTTGTAAGACCTCGCATAGCTGGCGATGCCCTGAATGGGCGCAAATCCCAGATGAGCGGGCCAGCGTTTGGGATCGAGCGTGCCCGCGCCAATGGAGGCCGCCTGCCAAAAGACAGGCTGAGACGCTTGTTGCGCCTGCTGCGGCGTGACGCTAGGAGCAAGCCGCGCCACCAGGGGAACGGCCCACCAGCTCGGCGTTCCGTAGAGGGTCGTTTGATCCACGGGAGCGCCCCATGCGTTCAGCTCCGGGCGAAGCTGCAAAGGAATCCAGAAGTCTACCGCACTGCCGGGATCAACGCCGTAGAAGGCAGGCGACGTGACGCCGACAATGGTAAAGGGAACATCCTTGATGTAGAGGGTTTGGCCGATGGCGCCGGGGTCGCGGGAGAAAGTGCGGGTCCAGAAGCTGTAACTGAGAACCACTTTCGCTGCGTGATCGTGCTCGTCTGCTTCGTTGAAGGCCGTGCCGCGAAGGATGGGCACGCCCAGCCCTGAAAAATAATTCCCGCTGACTTCCTCACCTGCTTCCGCAGCCGCGGTGTTTCCATATCGAACCGGGACCTTGCCAGATCCAAGCGGCACGTGAGCGATGAGCTGGGAAAAGATGCGCGACTGGCTGCGCAGCGCCTCGAAAACGGGGAACGAAAATGAAGTGTTGCCGTGCCCGGTTCCGCTGGTATTGGGAGGCTGCGTTCCCCCGTTCATGAGGACTACGTTGTAGAGCTGCTGCGCGTCGCGCACCGGGAGCATTCTGAGGAGCAGTGCATTCAACACACTGAAGACTGCGGTGTTGGCTCCAATCCCGAGAGCAAGGGTCAGGATCGCAGTGATGGCAAAACCGGGTGACTTGATCAACTGCCGGATGCCATGACGTATGTCTTGCAGGAAAACGGACATGCGAAAACCCCCAGAAGCCGGGATCGGCACCTTGTGCCGTTCCTTGTTGGTAGGTACATATTGCGGCTGGACAGGAGACGTTGTCGAGCCTGAGAATGCTCAGCGAGACTCCGGGACTGAGGCTGCGCGTAAGCGGTTGGGGCGAGGAGGCTATAACACTCCTGCCCTTCATCTCGAAACCTAACGACGTAATCCGCAGTCTATTTTGCTGGCCAGAAGTACCGCTCGTTTTTCGCTGCTTTCACGAACGCCGAGCGCGCTTCTTGCACCGCCGGGTTTTCTGAAACCTCTGCGATGGGCACGTCCCACCAGGAGTCATACCCGGGCACGCGGTCGTTGTAATCCGTTTCGACCACCACCACAGAGGTACGAGGCTGCTTCTTCGCATCCGCCAACGCCGCAGCGAGCTGATCGTAGGTTCGCGCGCAAACCGCATACGCGCCCAGGCTGGCCGCATTGGCCACGAAATCTGTGGCAATGACAGGCCCGGTCAGGCCCCCTTCGCGGTACCGGTACTCGGTGCCGAACCCTCCACTGCCACACGCGCGGCTCAATCCGCCGATACTCGAAAAACCATGATTGTCGAAAAGCACAATGTTCAGTTTGATCTTCTCCTGCAGGCTGGTCACGATCTCCTGGGCCATCATCAAATACGACCCGTCTCCGATCAACACATAAACCTCGCGGCTGGGATCGGCCATCTTAACCCCCAACCCTCCAGCGACCTCGTAGCCCATGCAGGAGTATCCATAATCCATGTGGTAGCCCTTGGGATCGCGCGTCCGCCACAGCTTGTGCAGGTCGCCCGGCAAACTGCCGGCGGCATTCACGATAATGTCCCTGGGGTCCAGGGTCGCGTTGAGCAAACCAATCACCTCGCCCTGGCTAAGGGGTGGTCCATGGCGGCGGGCGAAGATTCGCTGCACTTCCTGATCCCACGCAGTGCGCAAGCGCGCCACCTCACACTGATAGTCTTTCGGAGTTTGCCACGATGACAGTTCGCTGCCTAGCTCTTCCAGCGTTACGAGAGCATCCGCCGTAAGCGGCAGGGCAGCGTGCTTGAAAGCATCGAACTCGGCCACGTTGATATTCACGAAGCGAACCGCTGGATTCTGAAATGCAGTTTTCGAAGCAGTCGTGAAGTCGCTCAATCGCGTCCCGATGGCGATGATCAGATCAGCATCCTTGGCCAGGCGATTGGCAGCGGAAGTGCCTGTTACCCCCATTGCGCCGGCCAGTTGTGGATGATCCGCGTGGAGCGATCCTTTCCCCCCATGCGTCTCGGTGACTGGAATGCCGGTACGGCTGGCGAAGCGGGACAACTCCTCCGTGGCCTCGGAATAAATAACTCCGCCGCCGGCGATGATGAGCGGGCGTTGTGAGGATCGTATCCACTCCCCAGCTTGCTTGAGCAATTCAACGTCGGCGCGAGGCCGGGCAATCGTCCAAACGCGGCGTTCGAAGAATTCTTCCGGGTAGTCATAAGCCTCCGCCTGCACGTCCTGCGGCAAAGCCAGGGTAACCGCACCTGTTTCCGCCGGCGACGTGAGCACTCTCATCGCTTCAGGCAGAGCCGTAAGGATCTGCTCCGGGCGCTGGATACGGTCCCAGTAACGAGAGACAGGGCGGAAGCAATCGTTCACAGAAACATCCTGGCTACTGGTCGACTCCAACTGCTGCAAAACCGGCGCCACGTTGCGCCTGGCAAAAATGTCTCCCGGCAATAGAAGCACGGGGATGCGGTTGATGGTGGCCAGGGCGGCCCCGGTAATCATGTTGGTGGCCCCAGGCCCAATGGATGAGGTACAGACCAGGGTGCGCAGGCGGTTGCTCATTTTGGCAAAGCCCGTCGCGGCGTGAACCATGCCCTGCTCATTGCGGAACAGGTAGTAGGGGAAGTCAGGGTTCTGCTGCAGCGCCTGGCCAATGCCGGCCACATTTCCGTGGCCGAAGATGCCCACGCAGCCGGCAAAAAAGCTTTGCTCTTTTCCGTCCCGAGCAACGGCTTGGACCTTCAGAAACTGGATAATGGCTTGTGCCATGGTTAGCCTGCGCGTCATACTCCCCCCTCATTTGGAATCATCCTACTTCAAATAAGCGCTTAGGTGAGAATTGGGATCCCACCCTTCGCAAAAAGCTCCTCCTGCGCAGGCTTACATGCCTTCCTTCCTCTTTACCGCTAAGTCCTTTGTTTCAGCAAGATGCTCAAGCTTTGCCGCTAAGTCCTTTGTTTCGTCAAGATGCTCAAATTTCAGAATTAATTATTTGAGCACCTTGCCTCCTTTGGGCGGTTGCTGCTCACGGTGGGAGGTAAGGACCAGTACCAGACACCTTTGACCCCATCTCTAATGCTGCGGACGCCGAGATCGAATTTGGCGCGACGCAGGGTGGCGATGCTGACGCCTTCACGCGCAGCGGCGATCTCGACGGTGCCTTGTGTTTGGCTCCCATTCTGCAAGTACTCACGCAGCCATTCCCCGACAAACTTGCGTAGCGGAAGGCCTGCGCCGGTGGGGCGGTCGGCCAGCATTTCCTCCTGGGTCAGCTTGCTAAGCCCGGTCCAGTCAAAGATTCCGGAATCATCAATGCTGTACGAGAGCGCGGGAGCAAGGGGCCCCAGGTTGGACTTGATCTGTAAGAAAACGAGCTGGGAGCGCGCATCAGGCGAACTGCCGGCCAGAAACTCGGTGCGCAGGGCAAAGGAAATTTCAGACTGGCCGCGAACGGCGGGCCGCCCCGGGCCATGTTTGCCGAGATGGCGGAGCAAGAGAATACAGCAATGCTGCTTTTCGGCCAGGCGGGCGAGCTTTTCACACAGAGGATGGGTTTCTGTGGGCTGATGGAGATCGATGCCGAAGTAGGTGTCGAAGGAATCGAGTATCAGAAGGCGAGCACCGGTTCGCTGGAGGGCGTCTTCGATTGCGCAGGTATCACGCAGCTTCAGGGAGGCCGAGGCAGCGGAGCCGGCTCGGCGCAACACGGCGAAACGATCAGGGTCGCCCTTGAGGGCAACAAAGCGAGGGGAAATGATTTCCGAACCGTCGTGCTCCATGGATGCATACAAGACGGTACAAGGTTCGAGTGCTTCGCAGGTCCAGGGGTCTCGGCCGCGGCTCAGAGCGGCGGCGATGGCGAGCGCGAGCCAGGTTTTGCCCGATCCGGGCACACCCGAAATCATGGCTAAGGTGCCGCATGCGAGCCTGTCCTGCCACAGCCATTCCACGGGCCGGGGTTCAAGGTCGCGGAGATAAACGAAGTCCGCGGCGGCAGGTGGTTCCGCGGGTAGGGGAGACGAAGCGCCGTTTGGCGGCGAGTCTTGCTGTGAGGGGAGGACATCGGCAACGGTGGCTGTATCCGAATCGTTCGTTGTGGGCGCGCCGGCGACCAAGGGAGCTTCTGCAGAGGAGTAGCGAACCTCGGGCATGGACCCGAATTTGTAGCTGTAGAAGGTTCCATTGGGTGTGTCTTGTCTGTCGATGGTCATTCAGTTTCCTTTCCTTCCGGAATCGATTCTGCCCTTGAAGAGAACGTACTTCAGGGGCTAAAGCCCGACGTATTTTCGATCATTTACGGCCCGACTAAAGTCGTGCCCTGATACAAAGCAAGACTTTTTCCGCAGCCTCTAAAGTCGTGCCTCGATACAAAACAAGAGTTTTTCCGCAGCCTGCTTGTCCGTCGAGCGAGCATTCCGCAGCATCGACCGAAGGATGATATTTGCCGATCAGTCGGCGTAAGGTTCGCAATTTCCTCCCACGCTCAAGATGCAGTTCCAGGCACTTTCATGTCGCGGCGCTCGGGAATTATTTCGAGTGACAGTGACCCGCCCCCATTTCCGCCTAGTCCTGCTGCGCAAAGGCTCGCTCACCCACCCCGGGTGAGGTTGATGTGTCTGCACAAACTAAAGATGCTGTCCGAGGTGCTTTTGTCGAGTGCTAACCGGGATTTAGTCTGAAGTTACCTGGAGGTTCGTAACCGAAAGCGTGCCCTAGACACTTGGAGCGAGTGACCATTCTCGCTGGATTTGACACCGCTATGTTTTTCTAACAGTCGCGTCTGCGGCTGCAAAATGGCGGAGAATGCGTCTGGCCAAATCACCACTGTCCCGTTCGCGGAGAATTTAGGAATGGCGGGGACAGCGACAACTGGGAGCACAAGTAAACTCCCGATCCGGACCCAACCCCAGTTGGCTAATCGCACCCGTATTTGCTGGAATGGAGTGGATAAAGGACTACCAGATCAGGAGCATTGGTCTGGGGGGTATCCGACTGTCCTGTGCCGGTTCATCAAACCTTGACGACTTTCAATATGCGCTTCAGTGCTGCAAAGTCAGAGGGATTGCGTGTGTAGAGTGGCAATCCATTGGCCGCAGCGGTCGAGGCAATGAGCAAGTCCGCGAGGCGCGCCCTGCTTGACTGCCCGGCTGCTCTTGCGGCAGCAAAAACCCTGGCGTACATTCGTGCCGAGTCCGCATCGAACGGCAGTGGATCCCAGGTAGCGGCCGCCCACTGCAAGCGATCCTGGCGCCGGGCACGCTCGTCCTTGTTTTCGGTTGCATGTGGCCCTGCAGCAAGTTCGGCCAACGTCACCGCAGTAATTGCCGATTCATCGGGAAGTCGCTCAGCAGCAATCAGGTCATGATCGATCAGTACCGACGTGTCGAGAACACCGCGCGTTGCTTCAGTCATGGGCGGGGATCGACGAACGCATCCAAATCCGCACGGAATTGCTCGGCATCGATCCGCGCGGCGTTTCCTGAAGCTTCCGCGATGGCTGCGCGGGGCACAAAGCGGCGTCGATTGACCGGTCGCAGCTCTCCGACAGGCGTGCCGTTTCGGCTTACTATAATCGTTCGCCCGGCCTCCACTTCACGGAGCACCGCGGCGGAATCATTGCGGAGTTCCCTCTGAGTAATGGTGCGAAGTTTCATTGTAGAACAGTAGCATATTGTAGCACATTGTAGCAAACGCGCGGGTGACCTTTCGATCAGGCGTTGCGCTGGATCCCACAGCCCTGGGTGCGGCCGAGCGAGAAGGGAGACCCTGGTGATAAGAAATTCCGGGCATTCTCGTTTGGAGTCGCCCAGCATAACGATGCTGCCGACGCACCGCTAGTACCAGGCGTTGGCTCCCTTTGGCTGGGAAGGGCAAATGGACGGAAGTGATCCTGACCAATTCGGTTGTTTTTCAGGTGGACAATCCGGTAGACTCCGCACCGAAAATATGACCATGGTATAATGACCATGGTGAGGTGCGATTCTTGAAAACGATCGCGGCGGGAGCGTTCAAAGCTAAGTGCCTGGCAATTATGGATGAAGTGCAGGCAAGGAAGACAAAGTTCGTTATCACGAAGAACGGAAAGCCTGTTGCCCAATTGGTCCCAGTCGAAGAAGTTGAGGATAGCCTGTTCGGTTTTTATGCGGGAAAGCTGGCTATCTCCGGCGATATCGAGTCTCCTTCGGTCCCGTCTGAGCATTGGAAACGCCTCAAGTGATCGTTGTCGATACGTGTGTAGTGATCTGGCTTGCTTCGGATCCCAGTTTGCTCTCGGCGGCGGCGACCGATGCGATTCGAACTGCTCGAAAGAACGGCGGGGTAGGTATTTCCTGCATCTCCCTGTTTGAATTGGGGTGGCTGGCCAGGAATCAGCGAATCGTGCTAAAGACTTCTCTTGAGGCTTTTCTGATTGAGGTGGAGGCTCGCTTCGTTATCCTGCCGATCACAGCGGCCGTCACGCGCATCGCCGTGGAGTTTCCTTCCACTTACCCTCTCGATCCTATGGACAGAATTATCGGAGCGACGGCGCTGGATCGTGGCGTTCCTCTGGTGACCAAAGACAAGTTGATTCGAAAAGCAAAAGCATTCTCGGTCATCTGGTAAGGTCTTGTCCGGATGGCCGACTTTTCGGACGTGTGAAATGCGCGGCGTCAACGAGTGACTTGGCGACTTACCCCTCGCCATTAGAAATCAAGAAACAGAAATCAGAGGTCGCAAAATTGATCCTTGACACCTTTGGAAAATCCACTACCATATGGTTGTGGATAGATTGGGTACAACATTTGCGGCTTTGTCCGATCCCACCCGGCGAGCGATGATCGAACGCCTCTCCTATGGGCCTGCCTCTGTGCATGGATTGACGGAACCGTTTGCACTCTCGCAGCAGATGATTTCAAAACATATCGCCTACCTTGTGAGGGCGCGGATTGTGATCAAGACGAAGCGTGGACGAGAGAGTGTGTGCACGCTTAGGCCAGAGGCGATCAAGACGGTCAGTGACTGGGCGATCAGCTATCGCCGATTCTGGGAAGAGAGTTTCGACAAGCTGGGTGAGGTCGTGAATCGAATGAAAAAAGAGGAGGTCAGAGATGACAGAAAACACGGTTAGCGAAATTGAGCGGATGGTGGTTACAAGAGTTTTTGATGCCCCACGCGAGTTGGTTTGGAAGGCGTGGACAGACCCGAAATACGTGATGCAGTGGTGGGGGCCGAAAGGCTTTAGCTGCCCCGCTTGCGAGATTGATTTTCGCGTAGGAGGAAAATTTCTCTGCTGCATGAGAACGCCGGATGGGCAGGAGGGTTGGAATGCTGGGGAATACCACGAGATTGTTCTGCACGAGAAGATCGTTTACTCCATGTACTTTTCCGACTCGAAGGGAAACAAGGTTGAGCCTGAGGAGTATGGAATAGAACATGAGGCCATAGACGATGCGCGCGACGTGGTTATTTTTGAGGATCTCGGGAACGGCCAGACTAAGCTCACCTTGATTGGAAATGACTCCATGGAGAGCGCAAAAGAGAGCGGTCAATTCGAGGGCTGGGTTGAGACACTCGATAAAATTGCGGCCGTTGTTGCAGAGCTGGCGCAGGCGAAATAAGAGGTTGAAGTTTTGACGATCGCCATATGCGAGATATAGCTAAGGCAGACGGCGGAGGCTTGGTTAGAACCAGCCTCTCGCCGCCTGGCCGCCTTTCCAGCTAAGTGGTACTTGGTCAACTGTCGCATTCAGGCCGATGCGCGTTTCCATGCCAGGCCGGTCGAATGAACGCCCGGTGATCTGTCGTCAACGCCCACGAGAAAAGCCCTGTGCAATCTGCCGAACTGGCCCCTGGAAAAGGGCGAGGGCCGCTGCTCCGCGTTAGGGTTGCCGATCGCACTTCAGATCGCCGGCGCTCCATTCGCGGAATCCACGGTATTGGCGCTGGCGCATGCATATGAGCGCGAAACAGCATGCACACGCGGCATCCTGCGGCATAGCAGGCAACTATGCCACTAGCGGCGGCCCAACATATTGCATCTCGTACCTTGCAAATACTTCCGGGTCCATCTTCGGCCCGTTCGGCACCGCCACATACCGGAAGAACTCCTCCATCTTCCCCGCGGGAGTAAATGCAATCAACATATGCGCCGGTTTCTCGCCCACCCCAGAGAAACCATGGGGAATCCCGCGCGGCCCCAGGATCGATTCGCCCGAGCGCAATGTCCTCCGGCTCCCGCCAACCTCAAACAGCACCTCGCCCTCCATCACGTAGAACCACTCTTCCTGATGGAGATGGAGGTGCCGTGGAGGACCGCCCTTCATGAGGTTCTTGTGTTCAATCATCAGTAAGCCGCCATTGGTCTCGCGCGGCACCGCCTTAAACAGAATCGTGCTGTATCCCAGCGAGTGCGTCTCCCCAAACCGGTCTTGTCCCGCTTCCACCGGGATGGATCCCGCCAGTTGGCGGAAGCGCAGCACTCTGGCCGAGAGCAAAAGCCTCGAACCCTGCCGCTGGAAAGCCTGCTGCTGGAAGCACGAATGCTGCACTCTTGAGCAAATCACGACGCTTCAATGGCAATCTCCTTTGCTTCAAAGGGGCATGAATGAATCGCGCGGCGCGATTCCATTCTTACAGCCCGGAGATCTGCGTAGCGTGGAAAGCACATAAGTATAGAATGGCTTGGTTTCCAACCCTAGGAAAATCGCGGCGCCGTGCGGCTTTTCCGCGTCAGTGTCGCCGATGCGTTCTCAACTGACGAGAACAGGCCAAGTCACTCATTCACCGGGTCGGATCGGCTATGCCTCTGGCGAGTGGCCGTATAACCGGGACTGGTGACGGGCGGCGTGGACAGCCCCGGAACAGGTACTTTGGGAAATAGTCTTTTTCAGATCGAAGGCGAGGAGAACTCATCTTTAACCCGTAGAAAGGTCGTTTGCCAAAGCACCCGTCCCGTCTGACAAGTAAGTTTTGTGGCAAGTTAATTTCGTTTCATCACTTGCTCCCGAGGACAAATCCACCGTCCCCCGCGATGGAAACAATATCGCGGGAACCGTGCAAGACGCGAACAACAATGATTTCTTCGGGACGCGGAAGGTAATAGATCGCATACTTCTCGTAAAACATTACTCGTAATTCAGGTGCGAGAACAGGACGGGGCGCGCCAGAGAATGGGGCCTGCAGTGCCTGGTTGAATCGGCTCTCAATGCGGGTGAGAAAGTCTGCAGCCAGGGATTCAGAGGCTTCTTCGCGAAGTAGCTCCAAATCTCAGCAAGGTCTATTTCTGCCGTCTCGGCAAGGCGAAGGCTGAGCGGTCTGCTAATAGCTTCCTCCCGCGCGCGATAATGCGCTCAGCGTCAAACTTAGCGAGCCGGCCCTCGGCCACATCCGCCAAACCACGGTCAATATCGGCCTTGAGCTCGGCGAGTTGACCCAAGCGGAGCTGACGCTTCATCTTCCAATCCCGCAAAGCCTCGCGAATGACTTCGCTGGAAGAAGCATAATCTCCGCCTTCAACGGCACCCTTTACTAATCCTGCCATATCGGCAGGGAGCGTAATCGTCAAACGCTCAAGATCAGCCATACGGTGGTCCCCCGGATTCACTCTTGGTGCATACTTTATCATACTTTATGGGGCCGAGGACAACTGTAGACATGGAAGTTTCGTGGACAGAGAGCGCGTGAAATGCGTCGCTGCGGTGCGCAGCGCCTGCACTGGATTCACCGAAGCCGCGCGCCGTGCGGGAAGCTCTATTGTCCGAATAGCGGCGTTACAGTAACCCGGCAATTTCAAAGAATTGCTCCCGCGCGGCCCAGCGCTTCAAGGCCGGATGATCACCATTTTTGGCTCACATGAGCTCGATTTAGAGCTATACTGGGCTGGAGGTGACTGACCGTGATTGCACCCGAATCAATTGCCGAAATCCTCGGTCTGCAGGGTTCAATCCGAAGTGTGAGCGACCTGGAGGCCGCGGTGTCGGCTGGCCTTCCGAAGCGATCTCTGGAGCGCCTCTCCGCGAGGCTCCATCTGGATCGCAGGATTGCAAGCGCATACAAGTTCAAGGTCGTTCCGGCGGCGACTTGGAAGCGTCGCAGTAAGCGACTCTCCGTCGATGAGAGTGAACGCACGGAACGGCTCGCCCGTGTTCTGGCCCACGCTGAGTATGTATGGGACGACCGTGATCAGGCGCGCGAGTGGATGAGCAAGCCGCATCGCGAGCTCCATAACAGCACACCACTGGAAGCTGCCCGGACGGAACTTGGCGCTCGCAGGGTAGAAGATCTCCTCGACAAGCTCTATTACGGTTTGCCCGTCTAGAATGATTGCCTACCGCATCGCTGATGCGCGGCATCCGATCTTCGACCCAACGGGAGCTATGTTGCATGGCGGTCGCTGGAATTCCGTTGGCGCGCGAGTGATCTATGCTGCGGAGACGTATGCGGGCGCCCTGCTCGAGATTCTGGCCCACTCCAATCTCCCCCAGCCACCAAAGAACCATCGGGTGGTTCGAATTGAAATACCAGGGGATGTGAAAATTGAGCGGGTGGTGCAAGAAGAAGTGCCCGGTTGGGATGCAGAGGACGCAGTTGTATCGCGCACCTACGGGGATGAGTGGATCCGTTCCAGGAGGACTGCGGTTCTTCGGGTCCCAAGTGTGATGACACAGGGTCGTGAGTACAACCTTGTTCTAAACACCGAGCACCCAGACTTCAAGATGATCCAAGCAGGAGCGCCGGAGACCGTTCATTGGGATGCCCGGCTCTTCCCGAGGTGAACGTCGAATACCTCCGCAGTATTGTGAGCTGGGGGCAAGCGGTATCGGTTCCGTCCGTCACGCTATTATGCGTCCAGTTGTGAGAAACAGTGTCGTTAATGTAACAGTAAACGTTCTATCCTCCCCATGTTCCTCACCGTCCCCATATTTCGTCAGTCATGATTGATACGAAAGAATATACTAGGACACTGATTTCGCTTTGCCGGTATTCCTATGAATCGACGTGAATTCCTCCAGACCACTGCCTTCGGGTTGGCTGCGGCCGCCCTAGCGCCCGCGCAAGAGTATGATCGCGACAAACGCCGGCGAGTCGGTTTGATCGGTTGTGGATGGTATGGAAAATCGGATCTGTTCCGGCTGGTGCAGGTATCGCCGGTCGAGATCGTCTCTTTATGCGACGTCGATTCGCAGATGCTCTCGAACGCTGCCGACATGTCCGCCGCCCGGCAGCGTTCCAAGAAAAGGCCTCGCACCTACTCGGACTATCGAAAGATGCTTGCCGAGAAAGATCTGGACCTGGTGCTGATTGCACCGCCCGACCACTGGCATGCCCTGATCATGATTGAAGCCGCAAAGTCTGGCGTGGATATCTGGGTTCAGAAACCGATTAGCCGCGACGTTCTGGAAGGCAAGGCCATGCTGGCCGCTGCACGGCACAACAATCGCGTTGTCCAGGTTGGTCTGCAACGCCGTAGCACGCCTCACCTGGTCGAGGCAAAAGAGCGCTTCATTGAAGAGGGTAAGCTCGGGAAGATCGCGCTTGTCGAGATCTACTGCTACTACCACATGCGCGCGACGGCAAATCCCCCTGATACCGCGCCGCCTACGAATCTGGATTACGATGCCTGGACTGGTCCTGCTCCAATGCGGCCTTATAACAGCTTGGTTCACCCCCGCGGTTGGCGCGCGTTTATGGAGTATGGGAACGGCATTGTGGGTGACATGTGCGTCCACATGCTCGACATGACACGGTGGATGCTCGGATTGGGCTGGCCGACGAAGATTGATTCCACCGGTGGAATCTTTGTCGATAAGAAGAGCAAGGCTAACATTTCCGACACCCAGACAGCCACCTTCGATTTCCAGGATCTTCGAGTCGTGTGGCAGCACCGCAGTTGGGGCGAGGCCGCGGATCCAAAGTATCCATGGGGCGCGACGTTCTATGGCGACAAAGGAACGCTAAAGGTGAGCGTGATGGGATATGACTTTATTCCCGTCGGCGGCGGACAGCCTGTTCATAAAGACGTTACCTACGAGTTGGAACAATACCCCGAGGACAAGACTGAAAAGGAACTCGAGAAACACGTCGCGCCCGCCATCCGGCATCATATGCAGAACTTTCTTGCCTCGATCGACGCGCGTAGCCATCCGGTATCCGACATCGAGCAGGGCTACATTTCAACCGCGTCGTGCATTTTGGCGAACAACTCGATGAAGCTGGGCCGAAGCCTGGCGTGGGATCCAGAGAAGCAACTCGTGGCCGGAGATTCCGAGGCAAACGCACTGTTGCGCCAGGAATATCGAACGCCTTACACGCATCCCGAAGCTTAGGACGGACTTGCAATCGCGGTTTGAGGTCTAACCGACATTCATGGCCTCCGGTTCTTCTTCGTCCATCATCGGTATGTATCGGCGCTGGGGGCCAAACCGGTGACAGTATACCTATTGCAGCGCATGAACACTCATGACGGTGAATAAGTATGCTGTCGACGTATTGCCGTCCTGAGATCAAGCTCATCCGGGAGGCAGAGCCATTCTGGTGGTTCAAAGAAAACACACCCTTCCTTTGATACTGAATCGGGCCATCGAAGCATTTCAGGAGATTGGCAGCCATTGGAATTCTTAACCGGCTTTCTCTTGCGGGTAGGGTCCGATGACTCTGTGTGGAGGGAATGGATCACTCATCAGGCGCAGATTCCTCCTGAGTAGTCGGCCAGTGTTGATGAATTCTGACGAAGCGTTAAGTCTGGGTGTCCGGACCCTGCGGCGTTTTTCGTTACTAATCGCGAAACGAAGCATTCCGCAGGCGTCTTGATGTTTATCAACCAGTAATTTCTGGATTGGCGACAATCCGACCTGAACCCGCGATTTGACGTTCAACCCGTCTGGATGAGTGCGTTGGCCTGAAGTGAACACTTGAGATTCGAACTGCCTGGATTGCTGGACACTATGTATGGTTCGAGGCACGACTGCAAGGGACATTGAGTACGAGCGGAGCAGTCCACTTCTATGTATCCGGCCTTCAGTTGGAGATGGTTCTCCTGGCCACGATGAGTTCGGCGCGTGCCTGTTCTAACTAGCTGTCGCGCCGCACCTAAATCGCGCCACGATGACCGTAGGACGGGTCGAGGGTCCTTTAAGATGGCAAACTTACTTAAAGCCGTTTTTCAGGTTCCTCGCTCCGCAGGCGGAGCTTCCAACCGCACGGCACAGACCTGTCAGTTGTGACAGTTTCGCACGGTCTAAACACTGTCTAGGTTATAGCCAGCCATGGCTTTTTTCCTTTTTAGCCTTGCCTGTGATTCTTCTTTGGGCGGGGTTTTCTTCTGCCGCCATACTCGAAATAGGAAATAGGGATCGAAGCGCGCAGAAGTGTCAACATTAATTATTGGCATGAAATGCTGGTGACCTCGGGCCAGCCGCCAAGTTGCGTCGACAAGTGTGCTTCCCTACCGGTCGTTGACTATTTCGCCAGAACCGCCGATAAGCTTGTCAACTAACAATTTTTTTACCGCCGCCATTTCTATTCAACGGGTATCCTAAACTTGAAGCCTTCATCCTCAAGCTGTTCCTTAAAGCTCATGAGGAGTTGGTACTCCCCAAGAGACACGTACGGAATACTCAACCCCTGAACCTTCCGAGGTGGATATTTTAAGTACGTGGCCATGATCTCCTTGAAGGCTTGAGTAATGGTCACCCCCGTCCACGTACTCTCCGTGTAGTTGTTCATGAAGATGTCATAGCGTTCTTGGGGGTCCGCCCAGAGGTCGAAAATCTGCGGACACATTGCAATCACTTTGCCCGGCCCCTTCCAGCCAAGATTGCTGTCCACCGCCAAGCCTCCCGTTGCTTGTCCACCATCGCCACGCAAATCGAAAACCGCCTTATAGTTGTTGACGCGGATTCCGCCCGGTGTCAGGTCAAGCTCCGTGAAGTAGTACCAGGTGTTGCGAGGGCATTTTCCCGTGCCCAGGAGTAGCTGCGACAAATCGTAGCTATCAAATATCGTGGGTTTGCCTTCGCGATCATTCTCCGGCAGCTTTACGCCCGCGAAGGAGGCGAAGGTAGCCATCAAATCGAGCCCGCCCGCGATGTCATGGTTCTTTGTGTTTGCCTTGATCTTGCCGGGCCACCATGCAATTGCGGGCACACGGTTGCCGCCTTCTCGTACGGTTCCTTTGGTTCCACGGAACGGCGTATAACCTGCGTCTGGATAGACGTCCTGCCAGGCACCGTTGTCTGTAGTCCAGAAGACCAGGGTGTTTTTGTCGAGGCCCAGCTCGCGGATTTTATCCATCACGTGGCCGATGCGTGCGTCGGCTTCTACGATCGAGTCGGCGAACTTGGTCTTGCCCATCGATTTATGGATGTAGTCCGGGTGCGGAAGGTTAGGCTGGTGCACCTTCATGAAACTGATGTTCAAGAAAAATGGCTGGTCCTTCTTTGCGGCGGCTCGCTCCAGATAATCGATCGATACTTTCTCGATGTATTCATCGAGAAAGGGAATGCCCACCACGCCCTTATCGGGCGTGTTTACGTATTGACCGTTCACTTTCCACTCTTCATGCGGTTCTTCCCCGGCTTTGCCGGAAAGAGCGCCCCTTGTAACTTTCGCGAACATGGCCCTCAAATCCGGAGTCATGCTCGGAAACCACGTTGGATCGTCATACGTGTAAGCATTCAAGTGGTAGAGCATGCAATATTTCATCTCGTCGAAGCCGTGCGCAGTGGGGAGTGCATAGTCGGATTCGCCCAAGTGCCACTTGCCGGTGAAAAAAGTCTGATAACCAGCCTGCTTAAGCACCGATGCAAGCGTCCATTCGGCTGCAGGTAGACCACCGCCTTGACCTTGAAACGCAACAGTGGTCATGCCGCTGCGGTTGGGAATGCGTCCCGTTATCATTGCAGCTCTGCCCGGCGTGCAGCTCGCCTGACCATAGAAAGAGTGGAAGGTCGTGCCTTCAGCAGACAGACGATCGATGTTAGGTGTTGGCATACCGCGGCCTTCTCCGCCCCCGTATGCTCCCGAGTCGCCGTAGCCGAAGTCGTCAGACAGGATAAGAACGATATTGGGTTTTTGTCCGGCGGCGGGTGATGCCGCTGGTAGTGTCACTGCGGTTTCCTCTTCCATTTCTCCCCCTTTACCTGATTCCCAATCCGAGACAGGATTGCAGGGAGTTTACGGCTACCCGTATCGGACGACCACTGTCACAGGGGACAGTGTCAAAGTGGATAACCTCGAACCCATTTTTTTGAGGCGTTCCTCTCTGCCCCGCCGACGCTCATCGAGCGTGGCTGGCCGAGGAATTTTCGCCTCCCACACTTCGGGTCGGGTCACCGCCTACTCTTACATTACTGAGTAGTAAAGGAAGGTTTGGCGACAAACCGCAAGTTTAGACCTAACATGCATAGCCTCGTCCAATAGAGTGCTAGTAGCGGCGATCGAAAGAGCAAGATCAAATCGGACCAATTACGCGACTTGGGGGCTACCCCAGGCTCCACTCAAAGCTGCCAGAGGCGCGACCGGCTGGCAATCTTTTGCAAGTCGACTACGAAAACTGCTAGTCGACTGCAAAGCTCGGCACACATATGTTCGGATCAAAAGAATGCGCTACAAGCAGATGAACCTCGCGTTTTTGAACCGAACGATCTTGCTGCGAGCCCGGCTCGGGATTGAAGAGGAAACTTCTAAATGAAACAAGACGCGAAATCTGCACCAGCGGAACAAAAACCCAACGTCGTCTTTATCCTGGCGGACAACTTGGGTTACGGCGAGCTGGGCGTCTATGGAGGCGGCATTCTCCGTGGCGCGCCCACGCCGCGCCTTGACAAACTAGCCGGCGAGGGGCTCCGCCTCACCAACATGAACATGGAGGCGCAGTGCACGCCAAGCCGCTCGAGCATACTGACCGGCCGATTCTCCATGCGCTCGGGCACTTATGCAGTGCCGCTTGGTGGTGTGCCGGAAGGGTTGACCCAATGGGAGATCACCATTGCTCAGTCGCTGTCCGATGAGGGTTACGCCACCGGTATGTGGGGCAAATGGCATCTCGGCAGTCAGGACGGCCGGCTGCCGAACGACCGGGGCTTCGACGAGTGGTATGGCATCCCGCGCACTACCGATGAGGCCAGATGGCCAGCCTCGCCCGGCTACTCACCGCAGATCGTCCCCGGGCAAGAAATCATGGAGGGCAAAAAGGGCGCAAAGAGCCGTGCCGTGAAGGACTACGACCTCGAGGAGCGCCGGCTGATGGATGCGGAAATCACCAAGCGCTCGGTCGCGTTCATCGAGCGGCAAGCCAAAACGGGCAAGCCGTTCTTCGTCTATCTGGCTCTCACCCAGCCACACCTGCCCACCCTGCCGAACCCGGCCTTCGCTGGTAGAACCGGCAACGGGGATTGGGCGGACATGCTTTGCGAGATGGACTACAACGTTGGGCAGGTGCTCGACGCCGTAGACGCAGCCGGCATTCGTGACAACACCATTTTCATCTTCACCAGCGACAACGGCGCGGAATTCTTCAAACCTTGGAACGGTTGGGCAGGCCCATGGCGGGGCAATTATGTCACCGCGCTCGAAGGCGGTCTTCGTGTGCCGTTCATGGTGCGCTGGCCGGGGAAGATTCCGGCCGGCCGCACCAGTAACGAGATCGTGCACGGAGTAGATATGTTCGCGACCCTGGCCAAGTTCACCGGCGCTAAGGTACCCGACGATCGGCCCATAGACAGTCTGGATCAGTCTGATTTGTTCCTCGGCAAATCGGAGGAATCGCCCCGCGAGGGGTTCCCCATCTGGAACTCGAATACCCTGATGGCCGTGAAGTGGCGCAACTGGAAGGTGCATTTTTATAAGCAGGACACGCCCATGGATCCGCCGCTGAAGCTTTTAATCCCATTCATCATTAACCTCTACACCGATCCGCTCGAAGAATCACCAACACTGGACTCCTGGGTACTGCATCCGGCGTTCAAAATCGTCGCTGGATTCGAGATGAGCGTGAGACAGCATCCGCTCATCCCGATGGGCACGCCTGACCCTTACACGCCGCCACGGTGAATGGCCAAGCAAAAAGCGCAGATCTATCTGGACGCAGCCTGCTCGACCAGCCAAGGCTAGTTGAACATCAACTCTATGGAAAGAGGACGAAACGATGAAAGTCAAAGGCGAAAGTAGCGCCCTGCTCGCGTCACCGATGAGCGAGTCCCCGGTCTCCGTGCAGCCTGGCGCCGTCTTTTCGGGGTTGGTGCAAGACGCTGAGAATCGCCCAACGCGGTCCATAAAAATCTCAACCAAAGAGGTCACTGATCCCGACGTTGGGGTGTCCTCCGACGGAAGCTGGCTGGTCTTTACCGCGCTGGGCCACCTGTTTCAGCTTCCTACAGAAGGTGGTGTGGCCAAGCAACTAACCTTCGGTCCGTACTACGATTCAGCCCCGGCCATCTCGCCTGATGGCACGCGAGTGGCTTTCATATCCGACCGCAAAGTGAGCAGCCAGGGCAACGTCTTTATGCTTGATCTCGCGAGTGGTCAGGTTCACCAACTCACCGACGAGGCGTGGGTTGACCGGCCAGTCTGGTCGCCGGACGGCAAGAGCCTTGTCTTCCTGAGTTATCAGGTCACTGGCCCGGCGGGCAACTTCAAGTTCGTCGGCCCCATGACAATGAACACCCAGGTGCGGAGGATCAGGCTCGCGGACAACAGGCTCGAGACTTTGACCGAGCCCGGCTTTGCGTCCGCCGTGGCTTTTCTCACCGATGGGCAGCCCGTGTGGTCGGTCCTGGCGATGGAGACCAAAGACGCGCCCGCCATGAGCCAAATTAAGGTGTTGAACGAGAAGGGCGACGTAACGACTGCGCTCACGGTTGAAGGTGTAGTCGACTACCTTGCGGCTGATCCCGGAGATCCTCGAGGTGCCTATCTCCGGGTTTACAAGTCCGCCTCCCCCATGGCAGGGATTGTCCCCCAGCCCGAATACTTCGCTTATGTCACGGTGCCCCAGGGCGGCGAGGCCACTGTCAAAGGACTGTTGGGCCGTCCAACGGACGTGACGCAGACAGTTGAGAGCCGCGGCCCAGGTACCCGCGTCTATTTGTCGCAGCTTGCCAATCCGAAACCCCGCCCGCTGTTCGGCGCCGCCAGGGACGCGATCTACTTCGGTGAAAAAGGCAAGCTCTGGCGCATCGATGCAGCGACAGGCAAACGCGATGAGGTGAAGTTCTCTGCAGATATTGCCTTCGAGTTCTATCCGGGTTCGCCGCTACCGGTGTATTCAGAAAAGCACACCGGGTCCCCCAAAAGCATTTTGACCCCGCGCCTCACTCCCGATGGCAAAAGCGTGATCTTCACCGCCGCGGGCTATCTCTGGCGGCAGCCCGTCTCAGGGGGCGCGGCCGAGCGATTGCTCGAGACCAGCGGTTTTGAGTGGGGCCCCGCGGCGCTCTCGCCCGACGGCAAGAGGGTCGCCTATCAAGTCAGTGAAGGGGAAATGCAGCAGCTTAGAATCCTAGACTTGGCGACCGGCCAAATCTCCACCTTGATGTCGGAAGGTCGCACCGGGCGCTACGAGCCCGCCTGGAGCCCCGATGGCACGCAGCTTGTTTATACCCACTTCGAGCCCCCCGCGGGACCTTTGAAGCCGAAGATGCCCTGTGTCTACCTGGCCGATCTTGAGAGTGGCAAACAGCAGAAGCTGGTTGCTGGTTCCCCCCGCTGGCAGCCAGCCGCCCAGTTTTCGGGCGATGGCAAGTGGGTGTACTTCAATGCCAACGGACAAGTCCATCGTTACCCGGCCGAATTAACCGGCGCCGGCGAACCGATCACCGCGCTTACAGCCTTCGCGGCCAATGGACAGGTTTCGCCGGACGGCAAGTGGCTTGCCTTCCGTCGCAACGACGAGATCTGGGTAGCGCCGCTCGGCTCGCAACCAATAAAGGAAGACACGCCTTTTCGCTTCTCCCCTTTGGGCGGGCACAATTTCGGCTTCACGCCTGACGGTACCTCGCTCATTTACTCGACGGGGGCCGAGGTGTGGCTCCACCCGCTGAAGAATGGGGGACCGAGACAAGTGCTTATCCAGCTCAAATTGCCGAAAGAACCCCCACCACCGCTATTGCTCCGCAACGTACGCATTCTCGATTTCAAGGCTGGCGCTTTCACTGAGGACACTTCGCTCCTGATCGAGGACGGACGCATCAAGTGGATCGGAGCCGAGGCGAGTCACACGCTACCGGGAGACCTGAAGGTACTGGATGGCGGCGGCAGGTTCGCGATTCCAGGCCTGTTCGACATGCATACGCACACCGCGACTCCCATCCATTCCCAGTCGGCCCGTGATGTCAGCCAGATGGAGCTTTGGATTGCATACGGCGTCACCTCGGTGGCAGACATGGGCAGCGACACTGGCACGCTCCAGGCCTGGGCGGACCGCCGCAATGGGTTCGGGGCGCCTATACCACGGGTGTTCCATTACGGCAGCATGATTGAGGCAACGCCCTTCATCTGGGGCGGCTCGGCCTATGGCGCCTCAGATGAGCAACTGCGAGACATCGTTCACCTGGAGAAAAAAGAGGGCGTGGTCGGTGTAAAGTCTTACTTCACGTTGTCATGGCCACTCCACCGCGCCCTTGCTGCAGAGGCGTTCAAGCAGGGACTGCCGGTGTCGGCTCACGGTCTTTTCAGTGAGGAGATTATCAGGGGGGCTCTCATCGGCCACGCGATGAAGGCACACATGCTCCCCGTGAACGTGTACAATGACGATCTCCTGCAACTGCTTGCCGCAACCGGGACTTATTGGACCCCAACCCTGGCCGTCGTGTTTGGGCTGTTTCCGGAAGGGTCACCGCTTCGCACGGCGATGATTGCCGAGCTGAAGCGTGCATATCAAGCGGGCGTACCACTGCTTGCGGGCACCGATTCACTCAATCCCAAAGACAACTACGGCGAATCGCTGCATGCCGAACTCCAGTATTTCGTGCGTGCCGGAATTTCACCGATCGAGGTACTGCAGATCGCCACCCAGCGCAGCGCTTCAGCGGTGGGAGCGGGAGATCTGTTGGGCAGCTTGGAGCCGGGCAAAATAGCTGATGTCGTGCTTCTCGACGCAAACCCTCTGGATGACATTGCGAACACACTGACCACCTGGCGGGTTGTCGCGGGCGGTAGGTTGTTTGCCGAACCTCAGCCGCTCACCACAACAGACGAACATGCGCACAGCCCTGCGGAGGTGCATTGAAGCGTTGAGAGCTTGTGCAGCCCGGATGGAATTCTTTCTAGTGAAGGGATCTGAAAGCATGTGGAAGAGGATCGTGAGCTTCAGGTTTCTGATTTTCATCTGTTTCCTGATCCTCTATTGCGCTTCGATTGTTCTCAGCCTGCATGAGGCTGCGCGACGTTCTTTACAACTACGAGACGATTCGGACATAACTGACCACGTCGCCATCTCCGTTCTGGTTACGGGGGTCAACCCGGCAACGCAAGAGTTGACGGCGCAGATAGCTTTGCGGCCTCAGGGAAAGCTAGCTCAGGACGAGGTGACGCCGGCGGTTGATTTAAAGCTCCTGACCAACAACGTTAGAAGCCAACAGGAATTTGAGTTTCCCCAAGCAAAGAGAATGAATCGGATCGAGGCGGTCTTTCCTCTGAACGGGGAGCTAAACCGATATCCGTTGGATCGCTACCGTACGACCTTGTGGCTGGTGGTGACCACGCCTGCGCGAACCAAACAGCCAGAGAATTCGGGGGTTCTGGAAAGCACGGGAGAGGCAGCGCTCCAGGGCGGAAATCTTGCCCTCGGCACCGCCGCCTTGAAACAAAGTACCACCGTTCCACTCACCGTTACTTTGTCGGCATCGACACCGGGCATCAAATTCGAAGGAAATATTTCTCGCGAAAACAGTTTAAAAATCACGGGTATCGAATTAAGAGTCAGGCGGGCCGACAATGTGATAGGTGTCTCTATCTTTCTGATGATGTTGATGAGTGCTCTGGCGGTAAGTTTGCTGGCTATGGTGCTCAAGGCAACCACCGGTCCGCGCGTGGACCTGGTTCCCCTATCTCTTTCCGTTTCCCTGATTTTTGGTTTGCCGGCGATCCGAAACGTTCAGCCTGGTGTCCCGAGTGTGGGGGCGCTCGGCGACTATTTCTCCTTCATTTGGGCGGAAATGATCGTGGGGGTTTCGGCGATCATTATCATCGCGACATGGCTCATCCGCTCACATGAAGAGCAGAAGCCGCATTCATCAGACGCGACTGAAAAATAGACTGCAACGCTGCAACAGTAAACAGCTACAAAACAAAGTGTCAGCGCGATCGAGGAGTGGACGAGGCCAGATCTGTATCGCTAACGAAATTGTCATCCCGCAGTAGAACAGGGCCTTGCATAGGGTGCCCCCATTCCTCGGATTGCTCGCGGATAACCGCCAATTCGGAAGTAACCCGAAAATCGGAGTAATGTCCGGATAGGCGACAATCCGACCGGAACTCGGAAGGCGGCCTCATTCCCACCTCGGTGAGTGCATTGTCTTGTTGGCGTCTTTTGAGGACGCTTGGGCGTGTTGCTTCCGAGAAAGCCCGCTTTCCAGTAGTAATCTAGGACTCTGCCATGAGCGAAAGCGACAACTCCTCACCGTCGAGCCCAAACGAGCACTACTGGACCGTACTCCCTAAGTACGTCGCGGCATTGGATCATGCGGTAAAAGTTTCCCATAGGGCATCCGGCCGTCCAGCGGTGTCCAGTCGGCAGTACTGGGCGTCCGTACTATTTACCCGCGTGTGCGCTGCAGCGACCGGCATACTTCACATGTGCCCAGGAAGCCCTGCAAATTTAACCGGAGCGTTCTGGGACTTCACTTCTTTAGCGCCGCTCGTCAGAAGCCAGGTTCGAGCCTGTCTGCTGCTCTTCTATCTGGGTACGGAGCTTGTAGCAGAGGACGAAGCCCAGGCGCGGCTTATCGTCATGCAGTTGCGGGATTGCACCGAACGCTTGAATTATTTCCGCAACGCAGGTTCCGACAATGAGGATCTTCGAGTTTTCGAGGCATTAGCCAACGACCTTCGTGCAAAACTCTCTTCGAACCAGTATTACTCGCGCCTACCCACTCGGTTGCGGAAGATCCTTAGGAAAGGGAACACGCAGAGCATTCTGAACGATGATCAGGTTCTAGATCGGATGGGATTACTCGACCTAGCGGGTCGGGCTTTTCTCGGTTTCATCTCTTCTCATGCTGATATGTCCCCTCTTGCCTACTATCGCACCGGGGAGGACAACCGAGGCCGGGGAGAAGAGGGCGACGTTGACAAGGGCTACATGGCAGTCTCTCTTGACTTGTCGTGCGACTTCATCCTCCGAGCAACGGCAGATATGGAGGCTCTTTTTCTCGGTGCTTCGACGGCCACCTCCGAAGAGCCGCCAGCTACTGGACGTGACAAGCGGTTTCAGACCGCCGCTCAATACGTGCTTCAGGGGCAGGGCGCCCTTATCGAAAAACTCAGCGAAGGTGATGAGTCCGGCGCTCCATTGCTTTGCTCTGACTGCTTTCACGACGAAGGCCTGCGCTTGAGTTCAATGCGTATCGGGCAAAGGGATATGTCAAGTTGTCCGAACTGCGGCTCTCGACTTGGCATTAAGCTGAACAGGAGACTCCTCGCAAGTCTAGCGCAGGAGTTCTTCGTGTGGGGGACTATCCGGAGGGCGAGGTACGGCGCCTCCCCTACCGTACAGATGAACGAGCATCGAACCACATCCATCAACGTGTCACGATGGCTCGACCGAGATCTTCTACTGATTGAGGGAGCGTTGCAAGTCGGCTTCTTCTACTACACCCCACGACTGTGGATGATTGGGGAAGTGGAACCACTCAAGGCGATGCAGAAAATCGATTCCCGAGAGGAGGTCATATCTCGTATCTTCAGTGAGTATCCTACCCGCATTCTCGGTAGCGATGAAACTTTTTATCGCCTTCGGAAGGCACCGCATAACCCCGACGATTTTGGGGAGTACGATGCCCCTCCTGGCGAAAGGCCGGCGCAGGGTCGATTCGAAACATCGGAACTACCGATCCTCTACGGATCACAGGACCTCGAGGTTTGCCTTCACGAATGCCGGGTAACTGTTGATGACGAACTTTATTTAGCGACGTTTGCGCCCGTAAGAGAGCTCAAGCTTCTCGATCTGGCCGACGTACTTTCTGAGGAAAATGTTAGCGAGTTCGAGAGTTTGGATATGGCGGTACACATGCTATTTCTTGTAGGGGGCCACTCATATGAAATAAGCCGGGCGATAGCGAGAGCTGCATGCAAATGCGGGTTTGACGGGCTCGTTTACCCTTCGTATTTCACCTTACTTCGTACTGGCGGAATTCCATTAGAGAACGTTTATGGAATATCGCTTCGAAGAATCCCGGAACGACGTGAGCTGACTCGCAAAAGCATAATTTCGAACCTCGCTCTTTTCGGCAGGCCGATCGCGGACGGCTTGGTTACGGTGAAATGCATTAACAGACTAATCCTCAATAAGGTGGAGTACAAGCCTCACTTTGGCCCCCTGCTCGCTCGCGATCCTGACTCAACTTACTACGATCCCACAGATCTGGATGCCGTTACAAAGAGGCACTTGGACCGATTCCTGGCAAAGTGGAATCAAGACTGAGGATCTAACGGATGGGGTTCTGCTCTAATCATCCACCCTATTGGTGACGGAAAACGCGATCCCCGTCAGTAATGATTCTCGGTGAATGCATCATCTCCGATGCACTCATAGAGCGACCGGTTGCTCGACTTCCGCGTTCCGGTCGGATTACCGCCTACCGGAAATTACTACTTGATCACCAGAGGGCGAGGTCTTTTGTCCGGGCGTCAGGACTACTAACGATAAGTCGGCTAGTGTCTACGAATGCTGCTAGGACCCACTTGGCCTTATGGCTTATGGGACACATACCTGTGAAGTCTCATCATTGGTAAGTTCTCTGTCGCCAGCCGAAGTCACCGAAGATCACGTTTTTCGATCACTTTGCCCAAAGGCTCGCTCGGCCAGCTAGCCGGGTGCCCGGACCGCTTGAGAAACAGCCACCAGGGCTAAAGAGTCTGCGTGAGAACTCGAAAAACAGACATCAGGGCGGAGAAATTCGAGAGCGGGCAAGAGAGGCAGGGGCTAAAGAGGGTGTGAGTACCCGGGAAAGGAACCGCAGGTCCCTCCACTACGCTCCCCCGGATTTCCTGTCGAGAGCCGTGGCGTTGATCAATTGCACGGCTCTCTCTACGGAGAGCCGCACACGTGGTCGTTGCTGGCCTCGCGAGGTAGGAAATCCGGGTCCGCTCCGGTCGGGATGACAATTCTGTTATGGCCGCAAGAGTTTCAGCGAGAAACACTTGACCCCAGCGACAGAATTGTCATCCCGACCCAGAGCCTTTCCGCAACCCGTAAAGTTATCTCCTGATACAAAATCGATTTCTCACGCAGACTCTTAAGCCCTCAGATTTGTCACCCAACGTTTAAGCGGGTTTGAAAACCCGCTTCCCCGGACTGAAGAGTAAGCGTCCGGTTTTGGCCGTATAGACGGACGGCTTTATCTGGCCCACCATGACCGTGTGAGCGATACGGTTGCAGGTGAAGCAGTAGCCTATTCGCGGAAGCGCCTGCGCCGGACACCAGAGGAGAAGCGTCGGGTTGTCGAAGCGACGTTTGTCCCAGGCTCGTCGATCGCGCGCGTGGCCCGTGAGCATGGAGTAAATGCGAACCAGGTGTTCCAGTGGCGGTACGAGTATCGCAAGGGAACCCTGGGTGTTCGCCAACAAGGCCAGACCAAGCTGATGCCGGTGACCGTGACTGCAGACCCGAACAGCGTCACGCTGCCTGGGATTGCTCCTATCACAGCTGCGTCAGGATCGATCCATATCGAGCTGCCAGGTCGAGCGGTGATCAGTGTAGAGGCCGGTGTTGATCCGGAACTTGTGCGAACAGTTCTGGGGAGCCTGTTGCGGTGATCGAACTGAAGTCAGGGACCCGGATCTGGATTGCTGCTGGGTTCACGGATCTGCGCCGCGGCTTTCAGGGGCTCTCGTCGATCGTTGAGACAGTTCTTGAGCAGGCACCGTTCTCCGGCCATGTTTTCGTCTTTCGCGGCAAGCGCGGCGATTTGATCAAGCTGCTGTGGTTCGATGGTGATGGTCTTTGTCTTTTTCAGAAGAGATTAGAGCGAGGACGCTTCATCTGGCCGCAGGCAACGAGTGGAACGGTGTCATTGACGCGTGCGCAGTTATCGATGCTTTTGGAAGGCATCGACTGGCGTCAGCCGCAGAGGACATGGGAACCACAGTCGGCAGGATAGGTGGATTAGTTTTGCACTATGACTGCGACGTAACTATGGCATACTCCGTGCCATGGCTGATGCGCACGCCAGTGTTGTTGATCTGAGCCGACTGGATCGAGAGGCGCTCGAAGCCCTTGTGGTGGCGCAGCAAGAGAAGCTGCTTACTCGGAACAGTGAGATCGAACATCTGAAGCTGATCATTGCCAAGCTTCGGCGCATGATGTTCGGCACCAAGAGCGAAAAAATCGCCCGCGAGGTCGAGCAGCTGGAGTTAAAGCTGGAAGAGTTGGAGACCGGTGAGGCCGCGTGTCCCCCAGCAGCTGCGCCGACTAGCAGCACCCCTCGCCGAAAACGGAAGCGTCGTCCACTGCCTGAGCATCTGCCACGCGAAACCCACACGCATATGCCTGCTGAAGAAGCCTGCTCAGCGTGCGGTGGTCAGCTCTGCAAGCTGGGCGAAGATGTCTCCGAGATGCTGGAGTATATCCCGGCCAGCTTCAAGGTGATCCGCCACGTGCGTCCCAAGATGTGCTGCACCCGATGCGACGCGATTGTGCAGGCCCCGGCCCCGAGCAGGCCGATCGACCGGGGACTCGCCGGACCCGGCTTGTTGGCCCATGTTCTGGTGTCCAAGTATGCAGATCATCTTCCCTTGTATCGCCAGTCGGAGATTTACGCTCGCGAAGGCGTCGACTTGGATCGCTCGACGCTGGCCGACTGGGTGGGAGCTGCCAGCTATTTACTCTCGCCTTTGGTCGATCAACTACGCAAGCATGTGCTCGCTGCTTCGAAGCTACACGCGGATGACACGCCCGTTCCGGTGCTGGCTCCAGGCACCGGCAAGACCAAGACCGCGCGGCTCTGGACCTATGTGCGCGATGACCGTCCAGCGGGCAGTGATGTGCCACCAGCGGTGTGGTTCACCTACTCGGAGGATCGCAAGGGAGAACATCCCAAGCAGCACCTAAGCCTCTTCTCCGGTGTTCTGCAGGCCGATGCCTATGCTGGATTCCATCATCTCTACGAAGGCGGCAGGATTGTCGAAGCCGCATGTTGGGCTCATGTACGGCGCAAGTTCTACGACATCCATGTAGCCCACGGTTCTGCCACCGCTGGCGAGGCTATCCAACGGATCGGAAAGCTCTACGATATCGAACGTGAGATTCGTGGCCAGGCGGCTAACCTGCGTTGTGAGATTCGCCAGACAAGAGCGCGACCCCTGATGGACGATCTGCATCTCTGGTTCCACAAGACTCTCGCCGGCCTCTCGCGCAAGTCTGATACTGCGGCGGCCATCCGCTATGCGCTCTCCCGCTGGCGTGCGCTCGGCCGTTACCTCGACGACGGCACCATCGAAATAGATAATTCAGCTGCCGAGCGCGCACTGCGCGTGGTCGCTCTGGGACGCAAGAACTATCTCTTCGCCGGATCAGATGCCGGCGGCGAACGCGCGGCGGCCATTTACAGCCTGCTCGGTTCTGCCAAACTCAACGATCTCGATCCCGAACTCTATCTGCGCCACGTCCTGGAGCGCATCGCCGACCATCCGGTCAACCGTATCCACGAGCTCTTACCCTGGAACCTGGCCTCAGAGCTTCCAACGCATCTCGCAGCATCTCAAGTGTCCACCTAAAAATAGATGGACACTTGAACCCCACGCCTAAAACACGCCGCTTATCAAGACGGCCTTAAAGCGACGCTTACACTGAAGAGGCTGCGGAAAAAGTCGCTGTTGCCAATAGAAAGCGGCGCTCAGCGGCTAAAGCCGGACCTGTTTTCAATCAGTTACGTACGGCCTAAAGCTCGCTGCGGCAAGGCAGGCCGTACCCTTCAAAGACCGGACTTATCACGAAAAACGGCAAGCCTGTTCGGTTTTTATGCGGGAAAGCTGGCTATCTCCGGCGATATCGAGTCTCCTTCGGTCCCGCCTGAGCATTGGAAACGCCTCAAATGATCGTTGTCGATAGGTGTGTGGTGATCTGGCTTGCTTCGGATCCCAGTTTGCTCTCGGCGGCGGCGACAGATGCGATTCGAACTGCTCGAGAGAACGGCGGGGTAGGTGTTTCCTGCATCTCCCTGTTTGAATTGGGGTGGCTGGCCAGGAATCAGCGAATCGTGCTAAAAACTTTGCTTGAGGCTTTTCTGGTTGAGGTGGAGGCTCGCTTCGTTATCCTGCCAATCACAGCGGCCGTCACGCGCATCGCCGTGGAGTTTCCTTCCACTTACCCTCTCGATCCTACGGACAGAATTATCGGAGCGACGGCGCTCGATCGTGGCGTTCCTCTGGTGACCAAAGACAAGATGATTCGAAAAGCAAAAGCATTCTCGGTCATCTGGTAAGGTCTGTCCGGATCCTGCCCGCTGGACTAAAACAGGCGATTTGGGTCTGGGGTGAAGCGGAATTACCAAAGCGCCGTGCTGCCGGAGTCACACCCTTGGCGGGCTAGTGCTTAACCAACTGAAGCCAGTGGCCCGTTCCTGGGACTTTTAAATGGCGGCTTCGCTCACCTTGACCAGCCGCATTCGGAGCGTGGCGGATAGTCTAATTTAATAGTGACTTCGCAGATTTCACTGTATTGCAGGTATATACTGGGTCGCGTTCGGCTTTCCGTGCTCGTCGTTTAAAGCCACTCACGAACTGAAGGGCCCCCAAGCAGAAAGATCTGCGACCCCGATTCCCTAAGATTCGCTTCCAAGCGAGACGTTTGACGCGCGCTCTCAAAGATAGGCATGAAACGGGGCCTAAGCGTCGAGAACATGAAGGACAGAACGTGTGAATTCAGGAACATGATTCGCGGTTCCGCTAGGGGAGAAACGAATTCATGAGCACCGCAACAACCACCGTTGCCAACCCCCGCGAACCGGAACTCCTCGGGCAAACTGTCGTTGTAATCGGCGGCAGCGCTGGCATTGGGCTCGAAACGGCCCGACGAGCAAGCGCAGAGGGGGCCAGGCTGATCCTCGCTGGCCGGAATGCCGAGCGCCTTCAGCAGGTAGCGCGCGAACTCAACACGCAGAGCACTGTGGCCTTTGATGCTACCGACTTTGACCGCCTCGCGCGGTTCTTCGACGAACTGGCGACTCCGATCGACCACGTGCTGGTTACCGGCCCAGGGCCCTATTACGCGCCACTGGCCGAGTTCGATTTTGAAAAGGCGCACCGGGATGTTGAGGCCCATCTGTTTCTGCCGCTGCACGTCGCTCGTCACGCCGCAAACAAGGTTCGCCCGGGAGGAACTCTCCTCTTCATGGGGGGGACTGGTGGCCGCCGCACGGCTAAGGGATTCGCTCTCATCTCGGCTCTCACCGCTGCGCTGCCCGCCCTCACCGCCGGCCTCGCGCTCGAACTCGCGCCCGTCCGAGTCAACCTCATCGCCGCCGGCTTCGTCGACACACCGTTGTCGGCATCGCTCCTAGGCGACGAGCTCGACAACCGCCGCAATCAGCTTCGCGCCACGCTCCCCATCCGGCGCGTCGTTTCACCGGCCGACGTTGCCGCGCTCGCCGTACACATCATGACCAACACAGCCCTCACCGGAGCGACCTACGACATCGACGGTGGGCAGCAGCTCGTCGCCGGTTAGCTGAAGAGGGCGGGCACTTTGCGGCCTGGAAACAGCCGAAGCTCTTTTCAGAAGAGGTTCGCGCGGACTTCAGATCGCCGCAGCAGGGTTCTTCACCAGAGAGGAGATGCGCCGTGCCTGACCATTCGCAGTTCAACACCGACCGCACCCATCCGGGCCGGTGGACGATCACCTTCGACAACCCGCCGATTAACATGTTTGTTCCCACAACGATCGTCGAATTGGGAGCGCTCATGACCGACCTCGAGGCGGACGCGTCGGTGAAGGTCGTAGTGTTCCAGTCGGCGAATCCTGATTTTTTCATCGCCCATCTCGACGTAGGCAAGGCAGCTGAACGGCCAGAGGTGCTGGGCCTTTGGCGCGACTTTGTGCTGCGCCTCTCGTCTACGCCAGTCGTGAGCATCGCCAAGATTCGGGGCCGCACGCGCGGCATCGGTAACGAGTTCGTACTGGCCTGCGATATGCGCTTCGCCAGCCGGCAAAACGCCCTGTTCGGCAACCCCGAGGTCGGCGTCGGACTGGTCCCGGGCGGCGGAGCGCTGGAATGGCTTCCGCGTTTGGTCGGCCGCTCGCGCGCACTTGAGATCGTCCTCAGCGGCGACGATTTCGATGCTGATATCGCCGAGCGCTATGGCTGGGTGAACCGCACGCTGGACGATGCCGACCTCGACACGTTTGTGGATACGCTCGTCCGGCGTCTGGCCTCGTTCGACCGTGAAGCGCTAGCCGCGGCGAAGGCCCAGATCAATCGGTTCGGGACGCCGACAGCTACCGAGCTTCAGTCGAGCAACGATCTGTTTTTCCCAACCCTGGCCTGGCCCACTGCACCGGCGCGCCGTGCCAAGGTGCGTAATATCGGTTACGGTATTCGGAGCGACTTCGAATTGAACTTCGGCCGGTACCTCCCTGCGTTCGGGCGGGCGGACGACGATAACACGGATAAGGCGCCCGACTGATCTTCGCCCCGGATTTCTGAACTCGGCACCGACGTGACGTCCGCCAGCGCCCCATTAGTAAATGCGCCCCCCCAAATGGGGACACACGCAAATCGGAGGTCCCTCCAATGTTGTAGTTGTCTAGTTGCCAATGCTTTTCAAGGAGATTCTGTATGTCACATCATTTCGATACCAAACTGGCGAGGGAAGATCCGAGCCTCAACCTCAGCGACTTTTATTTATTTGAGGGCCCCGCGGGCAAGACGGTAATGGCGATGACCGTGAATCCGGATGTGGGATTATCAGCTCCGGATACGCTTCATCCAGAAGGGCTCTACGCGTTCCGGTTCGACCTGAACGGAGATGCAAGGGAAGAGGTTACGTTCAAGTTCAGGTTTGGTGAACCACGACACGGAGATGGCAGTGAGCATACTCACATTCAGCGGTTTGTGGTGCGGAAGGCGACGGGTGACGATGCTCTTCGTGGTGACGCCGGAGAGAGTCTGGTTGAGGGTGAAACCGGTTCGGTCGCGACTAATTCGGGTCTTCGTGCCTATGTTGGGATTGCTCCAGAGCTATTTGCGGCAAATGTTGGGTTCGGCACATTTATGGCTGCTTTCTATAAGGACCAGCGCTACGATGGGGACGCCTTTCTGCATCAGCAGAATCCCTTTGCGCGGCGGAATATTACGGCGATTGTGCTGGAGGTGCCGAGCGAACTGATTGGGAAGGGAAAAATCAACGCATGGGCGACGATCTCCCTCTGTGGCCATGCGCCGGAGGTACAAGTTTCGCGTTGGGGCCTGCCTATGGTTACGCATCTCTTCCTGAACGACCCGAGCGATCAAGAGGTGAAAGAACAATTCAATGCGTCGGTTCCGTCTGAAGATCGAGAGCGCTTCGCGAAGCCGATCACGGATTTTGCGGAGAAGATGACGACCTATGCCGGTTCGGCGGCGGACCCGGGTGAATACGGGAAGGTGATCGCTGCACGGCTTTGTCCCGACACGTTGCCTTACGAGCTTGGAACGTCCGCCGCATTTGAGGTGGCCAGCTTCAATGGACGCGCGCTCGGCGACGATGTGCTGGATGTGATGTTGACGCTGGCGGCCAACACGCCAATTGTCGATGGACTTGCTCCCGACCGCGGGCGCATTCGCAAGGATTTCCCGTATTATGGGGCGCCGTATACGGCGGAGGAGCAGGTTGGGGTGACGCCGATGCTGCGCCCGGTTAAGAAGTAGGCGGGAAGCGACGGTTGAGAATGATGTTGGGGATCAGGGCGCTTCCGTGGGCAGCGGAAAAGGTCTCGAACGCCTTGAGAAACAGCCACCAGGGCTTTCAGCCGCTGAGGTACGTTCTTTCTATCCACTAATTCCCTTCCACGCTGAGAAAAAAATGCCCTCAAGGGCTGAACAGACTGCGGAAAAAAGTCTCAGCTACGAAAAAGTCAGGGGCGAGAGCCGTGGTATCCCACATCTCGCAAAAAACGAGCGAGATATGGGGCACCCGGGGTCCTTCTTGGGGCGAATGAAAAAGCGCCAAAGGGGCTTAAGAGGCTGCGGAAAAATTCGAGATCGGGCAGGAAGGACGTACCTCAGGGGCTAAAAGCCCGGGGATCTCTCTAGCAATTACGGCACGGCTGAAGCCGTGCCCTTCCGGGACGACCGAGTTCTCACGCAGACTCTTAAAGCCCTCAATTTATATACCGGAACGTTTCCGCGGGCTTGAAAGCCCGCTCCCCCGGACTTAAAAGCCCTCAGATTTGTCACCCAACGTTTAAGCGGGTTTGACCCTCTACATTGGAGCGAGCGAGAATTCTCGCCGGATTTGAGACGCTATGTTTTCCTAACAGTCGTCTGCGGTTGGATTTATCACTTGGGTGATCGGACTATCTTGCCATGAGGCTGGGATGCGTTCGCGTGGCATCGGCCGGTGGAATTCGTCCCTCGCCCGCTTGATTATTTTGTTTAAGACAATGCAAGCAGCGCCTGATCCAGATCCGCAATCAAGTCTTCAGCCCCCTCCAGGCCGACAGACAGCCGTAGCAGCGACTCCGGAGACCTTGAAAAGGCCCCCTCGATCGAGGCACGATGTTCGATCAGGCTATGGGTCCCACCCAGGCTGGTAGCGCGCACGATCAGCTTCAGCCGGGAAGTCATCGCAAAGGCCTCATCGCGTCCGCCGCGAACCTCAAAGGAGAGCATTCCCCCAAAGTCGCGCATCTGCCGGCTGGCAATCGCGTGCCCCGGATCGCCGGGCAATCCGGGATAGTGAACCACCGCCACGGCCGGGTGGGTCGACAGGAATTCAGCCACCCGCCGGGCGTTCTCGCAGTGGAGCCGCACCCGAGGCACTAGCGTTTGCACGCCGCGCAGAATCAGCCAGCAGTCAAATGGGGAAAGCCCCGCGCCCCCAACCCGTTGGAATTCTTTGATCCGCCTCGCCAATTCCGACTGTTGCCTGAAGATCACCGCGCCCCCCAGGGCATCGGAGTGACCGGAGATGTATTTGGTCAGGGCATGAATCACCAAATCTGCGCCCAGCTCGAGCGGCCGCTGCAGCACCGGCGTGGCGAACGTATTTTCACAGGCCAAAGGGATCTGCAGGCTGCGGGCGCACTCCACCACGGGACGGATTTCTACTACCTCAATAAGAGGGTTGGTTGGGGTTTCCAGCCACAAGAGCTTAGTCTCCGGGCGGCACGCGGAGCGCAGCTCTTCCACTTTCCGCATGTCCACGAAAGAATGCTCGAGCCCCCAACGGGAGAATAGCCCGGTGATCAGCTCGCGGACACCGAAGTACAAATCCCGGTGAAGAACGACATGGTCACCCGGATCCAGGGCCTGGAACACGGCCAGGGTAGCCGCCATTCCTGAGGTGTAAGCCACCGCACCCACGCCACCCTCCAGGTCCGCCAGGCATTGCTCGAGCGAGCTGCGGTTTGGATTGTCGATCCGGCTGTAGAAGTAATGGCGGGAGAATTCTCCATCCGCATCCCGTTCAAACGTGGTCGAGGTATAGAGAGGGGTCGTGACTGCGCCGGTGGCTGGGTCCACATGTCGTCCGGAATGAATGCTGACGGTCTGAAGCTTCTGATTCGGGTCCGAAGTCGAGTTCATTTCCTGAGTTTAGTACGTAGCGCAGTGTCATCGGATCAATCCGGGAACTTCGACTCGCCGGTGACTCAACGCATCATAATGACGGAGAAAGGAGGCAGTATGCCGGAAAAAGAAATCGTCGATCAGGCTAAAGAGGATCTGAAGGAAGGGAAGTCTCCCTCCACCGCAGCGGGAGAATTCGTACACGAAGAAATCGAGCACGTTCGGGAAGGGAAGCACGGTGCACGTTCGCCACAGCAGGCGATCGCCATCGGACTGAGTAAAGCCCGCCGCGCGGGTATTCCCCTGCCTCCACCGAAGGCTGGAAAAACCAGCAAAGCCACGCAAGCAAGCGCAGAGAGAGATTACCGTAAGGGACAATCCGGAACAAAAAAGAAGACGTCTGCTAAACGGTCGCAGGCAACTGAAAATGCTTTAAAGAAGGAGCCGCGCTCCACCGTCTCCCATAAAGCACTCTCCGCTCACGCGAAGAAGGCGGCAAAGTCTCGCTAGGCCCGGGCGACTTTGATGGACAGATTCTGATCGGCTGCTCCGCGACGACTGCAGATCCCTCCACTACGCTCCTGCGGAGCTCCGGTCGGGATGACAAGGGGAGAGTCGTTACTCACCTAAAAGTCTGCTAGTCGGATCGCGAGTTCTCGTGTGCCATCCGCGCGGATATCTTCCGGAAAGTAGCCGCCTCCGTTTTTCATCCCGAGCGCAATGGGGCTGGCTGCGGCGTAGCCGGCGGTTTCTCTTGCTGATCTAGAGCTAGGTATGCCCGGCGATGAAGGCTTCCAGGTGGTGGATGGTCTGCTTCTGCTCGGTAATGACCCAGTTCACCAGATCCCCAATCGAAACCATGCCGACGACCCTGCCGCCTTCCACCACCGGCAGGTGGCGAAAACGCTTCTCGGTAACGATGTGCATGCACTCCTCTACGGTCTGCGAGGGAGTGACACTGAAGACCGGGGAACTCATGATTTCAGTGACCGAGGTTTCTTTCGAAGCTTTGCATGGGAGGAAGACCTTGCGGGCGAAATCCCTCTCGGAGACGATGCCGACCAGGTTTCCGTCCTCGAGGATCGGCAGGGCGCCAATCTGTTTTTCCGCCATCATAGCAATGGCGTCGTAGACAGATGCCGTCGGTGGAAGAGACCACACCTGTCCGCCTTTTTTCCCAATCAATGAGCCGATTTTGCCTGTCAGTTCCATAGAAGGCGGATGATAGTCCTCCTGAGAAATTATCGTCAACACAGAAAGGTTATTTTGCCTCACCCGCCTTCTTGGCGCCCTCCACCTCAATGAGTTCACCGCTGGTTACGTCGTAAACGTACCCGTAAATGTGGATCCATTTTGGGATAAGTGGATGATTACGAAGCCGGTTCACATCGTCCACCACCGCCTGCATCGGGTCGGCGATGGTAAGCCATTCGATGAACTCTCCCGCCCGGGAACCGGGGCCTTTGCCGACATCGCGAAAGCCGGAGGGTGTCAAGTCGGCTGTTTCCAGGCTGTGATCGAGCAAGCCGCGGATCACCTCGTTGGTAAAGAACTCCATCCCGCAGTTGGTGTGATGGATGACGAAAAACTCACGCGTGCCCAGGAGTTTGTAGCTGATCACCAGGGACCGGATCGCGTCGTCACTGGCCCGCCCGCCGGCGTTGCGGATGACGTGCGCATCCCCTTCCGCAAGCCCGGCAAATTTCGCCGGATCCATGCGCGCATCCATACAGGTGAGAATGGCAAATCGCCGCGCAGGAGGAAGCGCCAGCGTGCCCTTGTCCCCGAACCCACTGCTGTACTTCCGATTCGCCTTCAACACTTCATCGACAACGCCGCTCATTCGTATGGCTCCTTTGGTGCTTCAGATATCCGTGAGATGCAGGTACAGCAAATCTTAACCTCGGAAGCTATCTTTCCAGGAAGGATTTGAGAAAGCGGCAAGGCGCACTGCAGATCCCTCGGCTTCGCTCGGGATGACAAGGGGAGAGGGGCTACTTTCCGTGAGGTTGGCGACTGGGATGGACAGAATATAGGAGCGGCTACTCTGCGGCGACTGCAGATCCCTCGGCTTCGCTCGGGATGACAAGGGGAGAGGGGCTACTTTCTGGGAGGTTGGCGACTTGGATGGACAGAATATAGGAGCGGCTACTCTGCGGCGAGTGCAGATCCCTCGGCTTCGCTCGGGATGACAAGGGGAGAGGGGCTACTTTCTGGGAGGTTGGCGACTTGGATGGACAGAATATAGGAGCGGCTACTCTGCGGCGACTGCAGATCCCTCCACTTCGTTCGGGATGACAAGGGGAGAGTGGCTACTTTCTGGGAGGTTGGCTACTTGGATGGACAGAATAAGAATATAGGAGCGGCTACTCTGCGACGACGGCAGGTCCCTCCAATACGCTATCTTCAGAGGGTTGCGGCTACCTGTGGGTGGCGCGCGCGGGCGAGCTGAGCATGCAGCAGGTCAAACACCGCCTGCATGCCGGCTCCGGTTTTTGCGGATACTTCCAGCACTTGCATCCCGGGGCGAACGCTCTCAATGTTGCGCCGGGCTGCCGCAAGGTCAAACTCCGCAGCCTCGGCCAAGTCCATTTTTGTGATGATCGCAACATCGGAGCTGTTGAAGATGGTGGGATACTTCAACGGCTTGTCCTCACCCTCGGTTGCCGACAAAAGAACGAACCGCAGCTCCTCCCCCAGGTCGTAACTAGAGGGACAAACCAGGTTTCCCACGTTCTCGATGAACAGGAAGTCGATCCGGTCCAGCCGCCAGGATTCAAGCGCCTTCTCGACCATCTGGGCATCCAGGTGGCAGACCGTTCCGGTGGTGATCTGGCGGACATTAGGGGTCGCACGGCGCAGCCGGGCTGCATCATTTTCTGTGGCCAGGTCGCCCACCAGGGCGGCCACCCGAGAGTCCCGCGCCAGCCCGCCGAGCAGCTTTTCCAGGAAGGCTGTCTTGCCCGAGCCGGGACTCGAGACCAGGCCAACGACACACGTACCTTCCGTGGTAAACCGCTCACGCAGGGCGCGTGCGAGCAGGTCATTCTGCTTCATAACCTTGGCCCTCACTTCCACCATGCGAGTGCTCATGCCACAACCTCCAGCGATGCAACCTCAATCTCGCGGCCGGTGACGATCTTCTGCCCCGGCGTTCCACAATCCGGGCAACTGAGCTGGTAGACAGAAGGCGGAACACGGTTCTTCTGGCACGCGTCACAATAGATGACGAGAGGAATGCTCTCGATCACCAACCGTGACCCCTGCAGAGGCGTGCCCTCACAGGCTAGTTCGTACGCAAAGAGCAACGCCGCTTTGTCGACTCCGGAGAAGATCCCCAGCTTCAGGTGCACCACCTCAACTTCGAGGCCGCCCCTGCTCTCAGACTCTTCGCTGATCTGGTCGATCATACTGATCGCAATCGACAATTCGTGCATGCTTCTCTCGTTAGCTCCCTTACATGGACCGGATCTTGAGGTACCGCTGCAAGTCCGGAGCCGCCGTAACCACCAAACCGATTATGACCAAACCGAGTGCGCCAAGAATTAATTTGCCGGTCATACTGTCACCTCTCCACTGTCTCTAACTGCGTTGAATTTGTTTGCCAACCTGTCGCCAGCTCCAGCACCGTAGTGCACGCTTCTTCCACCGCCGCCTGTACTGGCGATGATAGACCCATTCGACCTTCGAGCTCATCGCCAAAGTCATTCGGTTCGCAGCCCACAACCAACACCCTGGCGGAAATAGTTCCCATCGAGGCAGCCAGGTTCAGTACCCGCACTGGATCCATGCCATGCGGATTGATGTCCGCCTCTGCCGCGCCTGAGCGATCCGGCTCTATCACATAGAGCGTGCCTGGTGCTTCTCCGCGGGGCAGGGCATCGACGATGATCACCCCGTCCCAGGGATCGAGCAGCGCGTATGCCAGGTCGAATCCGCGAATGCCAAAATCTTTCACTGTCACGGTTTCCGGCACTTGCCGCTTGCCCAAGGACTGCGCCACCTCTACCCCGAAGCCGTCATCGCCGAGGAAGATATTGCCTACGCCGGCAACGAGAATCTTCATGCCGGTTCGACCTCGTCCGGGGAGAAAAAGAAGCGATGGCCCGGCTGGCGCATCATGCCAAATTCGCGGCCTGGATCGTCGTCCACTACCACCGCAAGCTGAATCTGGTCTTCGAAGTCCTGTTCGATGGCTTCGATGACAGCGATCTTGCCGGCCAGTGCCATGTCCATAATGTCCGCCTTCTTGGTAGGACACAAGCGAACGCGATCGCCAACGCGTAGTTCGACGCCGAATACGCGCACGCTCTCAGGCGCCGCCTTTGCTTCTTCCAGAGGATTCCAGTCGCCGATCATCATGCATCTCCTCGAATGTCGCGCAGTCCGCGGATAACGCCGTGCGCCTTGAGCATGGCATCGGAGGTCAGCGCCTCTGTCCGCTCCAGGATCCTGCGCGCCCGGGGATCCCCGTTCAGCATTTCCTGCTTCTCGGCATCGGTGAGGGTGAGCACGCGCAGCGTGAGCATCTCATCCATCTCCGTGCCATCGAAGAAGTCGCCTTCGCTCTCAGGGGCTATCTTGGGATAGTCATAGAGAATGATGGGGCAGCAGAGCATGATGCTTCGCTCCGGTTCGTCTCCGGCTAGAACCGGGAAAACCCCCTGGTTGGAACAGGCCGCTGCGGATTCCCGGTACGTCTCCCCAGGGTCGAGCAAAGAGACGAACTGTCCGTGAGCAACACCCAGCAGCAAATGCGCGGAGACGAAGGATAACGGCAACGCTTCGTCTCGGTCTGCTCCCGCCCCACTGAGAAGATGACTCGCGTTCTGCACTTCGAGGCGGAGCTTGGCCGCTCCACTCTCTAGCATCAGCGCCGTGATTGTCAGTTCGATCTGCAGACCCCCTTCCATTGGAAGGGTCAACGAGAGCGGGGAAGCGATCAAATCGGTGAGCAGGAGATTGGTGTGCTCTGAAGTTCGTTCGACTGCCTCATCCCATGCCAGCGCGGGGGCGTTCGGTTGCCGCAGCAATTGCAGAAAGCGAAGTCTGACATCGAGTGTGGCCTCAGCATCCGCTTCCACCAGGCATTCGGCCACCAGGCGATAGGGTTCTTCGGGACGCTGTGCCTGGGCGTAAACGCGAGGGTAGAGAGTGCCAAAGTTCCAACGCTGCCGGTTCTTGATCGCAGTCGGCCGATAAGGATAGAGAATATATCCCTCGTAGAGAATTGCTGCTGCAATCTTCTCCACCGCGGCGAAGTTCATGCCTTCACCTCGTCTGTGATCTCTGCTGCGAGCGCCCGGGTGATGGCCTGCTCCCAGGTAGGGATGCCGTGGCGCACCTTGTATTCGTAAAGCTGCTCGAAGACATCGCGCCGCAGGCATAGCCACGCCGTATTCGGATGGTGCATCTCCATCATCTCTTTCCAAACCGATACCGGCAGGCGGAAATTCGCTTCGCGGTCCCAGGGCACTTGTGCCACCTGCAGACCATCGTCTTCACCCTGATAAAAGACCGTCCCGCTAAACATCACGCAGATCGGAATGTCTCCCGCGTCCAGCGCGTGGAAATACTTGGTGGCGGCGATATTAAAGTCGAAGGTGCAGGGAAGCTGGAGGTCCACCAGCACGTTGTCGGTGAATCCCGGCACAGCGACGGTGGTATTCATCCACAGCAGGGGCCTGACGGTGCGGCTCCAACGCTCCGGCGTGCCAAAGAGGTCGAGAAGCTTTTCCTGCTCCTGGGGAACGTAGCGCCGTTTTGCCGGCTCTATCTGTACCTGGCAGCGCAACGTAAGGGTGTGGATTGCCTCTTCCGCGGGCCGGTTCGTGATCCGCAGCTTGAGCGCAATCAGGGGAGCGGCAGCGTGGGCCACAGCCTCGGCAGCTTCGATTTTGAAATGCAGCTCAGGCATGCGCCGGCTCCCTTACCTCAACGCTTCGTGCCTTGAGGTTGGTAAAGAAATTATGGATTTCCTTCCAGACTTCCGTCCCACCGGAAAGCCCATGCCAGTGCATGCGGATCAATCCAACCAGTCGATAGCACTCATCCACGGGGACAATGTAGTACTGCGCCGCGGTGCCTACGCGGTTGACGAGAAAAGTCTCAACATCGGGCTCCATGCTTTTGAGCGCCGGATGCGCAGCGGCGATCTCCGCCCACGATTCAAGAGGGAGCAGCGATTCGATGGCCCCGGCCGGGCTGGGGTACATAGCTCTCACCCGGTCTGCCGCGCTATCGCGATAAAAGAACGCCAGATTGATGGGAATCATCAGCGACTCCCACTGTAGATCGGGCATTTGGAAATCAGCAAGCGCACGAATGCGGCGCGGCACGCGGAGGTAATGGGCGCCGTCCTGTCCACAAAACAAAACTGCGCACCCGTCGCAGGAGCAAGAGATCTGCCGCGTGACCGGGTCGAGCAGATGCTGGTGCACGGGCCCCAGCTCAGCGCTGCAAAGCTCGCAACGCTCCGCTGCAGGACGCCGGCGTGCAATTCGATTCAAAAAGGGAAGCTGCTGTTGCGCCATGCCAATCACTCTGCTACTAAGCCGGCGGCAGGTGAGGCATGCGTGAGTCTATCGGCTTGCGATCCTCGACATTGATTCCCGTTGCATCGTCTTCGTATCGATTCACCGATCTGACAATGGCCTCACCTTGAGGCGTGCCAAGAGTGCGAGAAGGTATTCTGCGTGTGCCCTCATGTGCCATGGTTCTCTCCTCTTATTTCAGAACAACTAGATTGGAAGCAGGCGAGTGCTCAGCCGCAGCATTCTCCGCGATGATTTCAAGAATGTCCGGTGCGGCGTCGTACAACGCCTCTTCCACCGCGTTCTTGAGCGTAAGGGATGACGATGGACAGCTGCCACAGGTGCCGTGCAGCTTAAGCCGGACGATACCATCGTGCACGCTCACCAGTTCGCAGTCACCGCCATGAGACTTGAGATACGGCCTGACCGCCTCAAGCCCACGCACCACCCTTGTTTCGATATCGTCAGGATGCAGAGAATGGAGCAGGAACATCCCGGCGACCAGGTTGTCCTCTAGCGCCGCTGACAGCACACGTTCCCCTTCAGTGGTTTCCAGGCACCGGTCAATCAGCCGCTGCAGTGCTGCGCCGTGGAGCTCAACCACGGACTGAACCAGCTCCAGCGCGGCGGCCCGTACTTCCGGGTCGCCACACTGGTCAAGTTTAGCCGCTAGTTTTTCTACTCGTTCACTTTGGCCGCGAAACTCCCCGCGCCGCGGTGCGGCTATCGGTTGCTCAGCTTTGGCCGCCATTATTCGGGCCCCGCCGCCCCGAACATGGGTGAATGTTTCACTTCGATCACTTTCCCATCCCCGACATACATATGTACGCCGCAAGGCAGGCAAGGATCGAAACTACGGACGGTGCGCATGATGTCGATCCCCTTGAAATTCTCCGGACCATTGTCTTCAAAGATGGGTGTGTTCTGCACCGCATCTTCATATGGGCCAGGAGTTCCATAGATATCGCGCGGGTTCGCGTTCCACGGTGTTGGAGGATAAGGATGGTAATTCGCGATCTTGCCTTCGCGGATCACCACGTGATGGGAAAGCACTCCACGAACGGCCTCGTGGAACCCGCAGCCAATTGCTTCCTCGGGAACCTTGAAGTCAGTCCAGGTGGACGTACGGCCGGCATTCAACTCCGCCAGTGCCTTCTCGACGAAGTAGAGGGCGGTTGCAGCAGCGTAGGCCTGGAAGTAAGTGCGAGCCCGGTCCCGCTCAAGCGTGTTGCTCCACTGCGGAATCTTCCACTCGAAGGAGGTTTCCGGCAGCAGCGCCGTCTTGGGCAGATTGATCTGCACGCTGTGGCCGGTAGCCTTCACATACCCGATATCGACCAGCCCGGAAAGCGCCGTAGACCAGAGCCGCGCGATCGGTCCACCGCCGGTGTCGAGCGCAAGATGATCGCCAGTCCGCTTGTCGTACCAGCGGGGAGACATCACCCAGGTATAGTTGCCGCCAAAATCGCGCTTCTGTGGGCGGGGGATGGTGGTCTGATTCCAGGGATGGTGCTTATCCACCGGGTTGCCCAATGGATCTCTGGCCACAAACGTCTCAGCCTGTTGCCAATCATCGTAGTAGGAGCTGCCGAGCAGGATGCGAATGTTCAGATTGATGTCGATCAGGCTGTTGGTGACCAGCTGTCCGTCCACTACTACGCCGGGTGTGACGTACATCTTGCGTCCCCACTCCGCCATGTTCTTGTAGGTGTAATCACAGCTGTCGGGGTCGTTATACGATCCCCAACACGCGAGCAGGGTCCGGCGTAACCCGACTTTCTCGTACCCAGGCATTGCTTCGTAAAAGAAGTTGAAGAGATCATCATGCAGAGGCACGACCTTCTTCATAAATTCGACGTACTTCATCAGCCGGACCAGGTAGTCGGTAAACAGCTGGATGGTGGCCACGGTGCCCACACCGCCCGGATACAGCGTCGAAGGATGCACATGCCGGCCTTCCATCAGGCAGAACATTTCCCGCGTCATGCGGCTCATGGCCAGCGTCTCGCGATAGAAGGTTCCGGTAAAGGGATTGAGCGAGGTCATGATTTCGGCGATGGTTTTGAAACCGTGTTTGTCACCATTGGGAGCAGCGGTCGATTGCGCCTTCGCCCAGACTCCCGGATTGGTTTCCTTCACCATGTTTTCGCAGAAGTCCACACCCACCAGGTTGTCCTGGAAGATGTTGTGGTCGAACATGTACTCGGCGGCCTCGCCCAGGTTGATGATCCACTCTGCCAGCGGCGGCGGTTTCACGCCAAACGCCATGTTCTGCGCATAGACTGCGCAGGTGGCATGGTTATCACCGCAGATGCCGCAGATACGGCTGGTGATGAAGTGGGCATCGCGCGGGTCTTTGCCCTTCATGAAAATGCTGTATCCGCGAAAGATAGAGGAAGTGCTGTGGCACTCGGCCACTTCGCGATTGGCGAAGTCGATTTTGGTGAAGATGCCGAGACTGCCGACGATCCGCGTAATGGGATCCCAATTCATCTCGACCAGGTTGCGCTGTCTTTTATCGACCTCAGGTACGGTATCTGGATAAGTCGCCATGGAATGTGTTCCTTTCGGTTGACTGCGCGTTTCCTAGTAAGTGGTTGGCCGGTAGCCAGTGGTCAGAGTGGCGCCAGGATGCCGCCACTTTGGCTCCTTGTTCACCGTGGTGTTGGTGATACCGCGCATGGTGCGAATGAAGCGGCCGTAGGTGCCAATGACGCTGGTAGAAAGCTTTGCCCCCGGCGGCTCATCCATAAAGGGCATGAACTTGTCCGGGAATCCAGGCATCGTGCATCCGATGCAGATGCCGCCAACGTTGGGGCAGCCGCCAATGCCGCGCATCCAGCCACGCTTGGTTACGTTGCAATCCACCACCGGACCCCAGCAGCCGAGTTTGACCAGGCACTTCGAGGATCCGTAGTGGGTGGCAAAGTCGCCTTGCTCGTAGTAGGAACCGCGGTCACAACCTTCGTGCACCGTCTTGCCAAACAGCCACGTAGGCCGCAGCTGTTGGTCCAAAGGAATCATCGGTGCGAGACCCGCAACCTGGTAAAGCAGGTAGAGTACCGTTTCCATGAAGTTGTCCGGCTGCACGGGGCAGCCCGGTACATTCACAATCGGCAGGCCGGCCTTGGAGCGCCAGTCCCATCCCAGGTAATCGGCCAGTCCCATGCATCCGGTCGGATTGCCGGACATGGCATGGATGCCACCGTAGGTAGCGCAAGTGCCCGCACCAATAATCGCCAAGGCCTTCGGGGCCAGGCGATCAATCCATTCGCAGGTAGTAATCGGCTGGCCGGTATCGGGATTGGTGCCCATCGCCGCCCAGTAGCCCTCTTTCTTGATCTTTTCGTTCGGGATCGAGCCTTCTACCACCAGCACGAAGGGATCGAGCAGGCCCTTCTCTGCCTCATAAAAAAATTTCATGAATTCGTCCCCGTTCTCGTAAGCGAGCACAGGGTTGTGCAGATGTACCTTAGGCAGCCCAGGAATCGCGCCCAGTAGAACATCCTCGATACTTGGTTGCTCCGCTGCGGTTACAGAAACGCTATCGCCGTCACAACTGAGTCCGGCTGTGATCCAAAGAATGTGAACGTCAGAAACGGCGGGGGGCTTGGTGATGCTGCTGACCTTTTCAGCCATGGAACTCTCCTTCGGCTTCTTGGATCGGGGTGGGGACATGCCAGGTTGCCTCAACAGGCGAACTGGAAGCGCGCCATTGGCGTTCAGATTTTTCGCCCAACGTCGAACCAGAGGAAAGTACGCCCGGTCGCACAGCACTGTCAAACGGCGTTAATTGACGCGCTCAAGGAAAGCATTCACGCAATTACCGTGCCATTAGGAGTGAAAAATTTGCGATGAGTATTTTTCCCTTTTTGGGGATCGGGGAAAGCCTTATGCCGAGAGTCAAGTGTTGATCAGCAGATACGGGGCAGCTGCTCGCCAAACATCACGTCAAGCACCCGGGTGCCGCCAATCTGTGTCTTCATGAGCACCATCCCTGGATGATCGGTGACCACTTCTCCAATGATGGCGGCGTCCGAGCCGAGCGGGTGCTGCTGCATCTGCCGGAGCACGACGGGCGCCATTTCCGGTGCAACGATGGCTAATAATTTCCCCTCGTTGGCGACGTAGAGCGGATCAAGACCCAGTAACTCGCAAGCGCCCTTGACCGACTCACGTACAGGAATGGACTTTTCCCGTAATAGCATTCCCACCTTGGAACGCTTGGCAATTTCATTCAGCGTGGTTGCAGCGCCCCCGCGAGTAGGGTCACGCAGGCAGTGGATGAAGTCCATCCCACGCGAGGACGGTGTGGACAGCATGCTGGCCACCAATCCATGCAGCGAAGCGCAATCACTGAGGATGGTCCCCTCAAACTCAAGGTTCTCGCGCTGGGACATGATCGCCATTCCATGGTCGCCAATGTAACCGCTGAGGATGATCTGATCGCCAGCCCGGGCACGGTCGGCCGAAATATTCGCTCCGCCCTCAACCACGCCGATGCCGGTGGTGGTGATGAAGACCTGGTCACCCTTGCCCCGATTGACGACTTTGGTATCGCCGGTCACGAACTGTACATCTGCTTCGGCTGCCGCGGCACGCATCGACTCAACCACACGGCGCAGGTCGTCAACCGCCAAACCTTCTTCGAGGATGAAAGCTGCGGACAGATAGAGCGGGCGGGCGCCGCTCATTGCCAGGTCGTTCACGGTTCCATGCACTGCCAGCCGCCCAATGTCGCCGCCGGGAAAAAAGATAGGTGTGACCACAAACGAGTCAGTGGTAAAGGCCAGGCGCGCGGAGCCGACCGTGACCACGGCCTGGTCGTCTAGTTTATCTAACGTGGGATTCTTGAACGCCGGCAAAAAGACGTGGTCGATCAGATCGGCGGTAAGCTTGCCTCCGCTCCCGTGCCCCAGCACGATTTGCTGATGATCAAAGATCGGCAAGGGACACGACCCAAACACCGCAGCTGATTTAGTTGCCATGCACTGCAGCTCCCAATGGTTCCACGGAGGCGATCTGGTGGAGCGGTTTCTCTGGTTGCAGATGCCGCCCGTATGCGTAGTACGCAGCGCAAGCTCCTTCGGCCGACACCATCGTCGCGCCCAGTGGACGCTGCGGCGTGCATAGCGTCCCGAACGCAGGGCAGTCGTGCGGCTTCTTGATGCCCCGCAAAATCTGGCCGCTGATGCATATCTCTGGCTCGAGCGTGGCAATTTCTGTCACATCAAACAACTTTTCCGCATCCTGCCGGGAGAACTCGTCCCGCAGTTGGAAGCCGCTCATAGGAATCATGCCGATGCCCCGCCATTTGCGGTCAGTCACCTCAAACACGCGATTTACCAGCTTCTGCGCCGCCCCGTTCCCATCCGGACCCAACACCCGTGAGTATTGGTTCTCTACCACCGCGCGTCCTTCTTCCAACTGTTGCAGAGTCATCAGCGTGCCGTGCAAAATATCAATCGGCTCAAACCCCGTGACCACAATTGGAACCTGGTAGCGAGCGCTGATGGGCACGTATTCGCGATAACCCATCACCGCACATACATGGCCGGGTCCGAGAAAACCCTGCACCCGGTTGTCGTCTGCTTGCAGAATCGCCTCCAATGCAGGCGGAACCAGCACATGCGAAACCAATAACGACACATTCGTTACCTGCTGCTCGCGCGCCTGCCACGCCAGCATGGCGTTCGCCGGTGCGGTGGTCTCAAACCCAATGGCAAAAAACACCACCTGCTTGTTCGGATTGGCGCGCGCAATCTTCAGGCAATCGATTGGCGAGTAGACCACCCGCACGTCGCCCCCTAATGACTTAATAGTGAACAGGTCCCCCGCTGAGCCGGGCACGCGCAGCATGTCGCCGAAGGAGCAGAAAATAACATTCGGTTGGCGGGCGATTGCGTGCGCCTTATCGATCATTTCCAGCGGCGTCACGCACACGGGGCAGCCCGGTCCGTGCACCAGTTCAATATCTGCAGGTATCAGACGATCAATTCCGTTTTTGACAATGGAGTGCGTTTGTCCTCCGCAAACCTCCATCAGCACCCAGGGACGGGTTTGAATGCGGCGCATTTCGCCTACAATTTTCTGTGCTACGTCACCATCGCGATACTCGTCGAGGTATTTCATTGTCGGAAACCTCCGGGTTCTACTTCCTCCACCACCGGTGACTCCAGTTCGGTGAGCTGATCCAGATCGCGCAGCGCCTGGTAGGTGCGCTCGGCCTCTGCTTCATCGATGCGGCTGATGGCAAAGCCAACGTGCACCAGCACATACTCACCAACTTGCGTCTCCGGCACATAATCGAGGCAAGCCTCGCGCACGATCCCGCCGAACTGGACCTTGCCCATGCGCATACCGCCCTGATCAAACGTCTCTATCACTTTGCCGGGGATAGCCAGGCACATATCAGTCTCCTTTGCGCAAATGCTGGTTGGCGATCATGGCCTGCCCCAGGGAAAGCCCGCCGTCGTTGGCCGGCACTTGGGCGTGCAGAAACACCGCAAAGCCGCGACGCCGCAACTCTACCACCGTACGGCCTAGAAGGTATAGGTTCTGGAAACTCCCTCCGCTCAGGCAAACCCGATGCGGTCCGCCTATCTGCGAGCAGACCTCGCCGATGGCTGCGCTCAACGTGTTGTGAAAGCAGGCAGAGATTTCACTTACGCGCCGGCCACTTAATAAATCTTTTACGACGGCTGCAATCACTGGACGGAAGTCGAGCTCAATCGGGTCGCCGGCAGTCTGAAAGTCATAGCGTTGCTCGATTCCGCGTTCTGCCGCGGCCTCGAGCGCAATGGCCGCTTGCCCTTCAAACGTCACTTCCGAAGCGATACCCAACAGGGCGGCAACGGCATCGAAAAGGCGTCCGCAGGATGACGTCTCGACCGTCTGAATGCGCCGCGCCAGCATGGCGTCCACCCGCGCGATCTGCCTCTCGTCGATACCCTGGAAGCTTTTCAGATCAGCGGGTATCTGCTGCCCGAAAGTATCCCGTAAGTAGCTGAGGGCCATGCGCCAGGGCTGGCGCACCGCCGAGTCGCCTCCGGGGAGCAGGACGTTGCGGAAATGAGCTTGCCGGGTGAAGCCGGCAAAATCCGCCAGCAGAAATTCGCCGCCCCATACTTTGCCGTCTGTACCAAAACCCGTGCCATCCAGAGCTACGCCCAGAACATGGCCTTGCAAATGATTTTCCGCCATACAGCTGGCGATATGTGCATGATGGTGCTGCACACCGATGCGCTGCTCAATGCCCGATGCCATCGCCATGCGCGTGCTCATATAACCGGGGTGCAGGTCGTAGGCGGCGGCCTGGGGCGTCACCTTAAATACATGTTTTAGATTCGATAACGTCTCCTCGAAGAAACGCATCGTCTCGTAGTTTTCAAGATCGCCTATGTGCTGGCTCAGGACGGCGTAATGGCCTTTGGTCAGACAAAAACTATTTTTGAGTTCGCCACCGAATGCGAGGACTTCTTCCATCTCCGTGCCTAAATCAATGGCCTGGGGGACAAATCCTCGGGCGCGGCGCAGCACCCGTTCCCGTCCCTCGAATGTACGCACCACCGAATCATCGACCCGGGTGGCAATGTCGCGGTTGTGTAGCAGGAACCAATCGGCAACTGCACCCAGTTGCAGCATTGCCTCCTGGTTGTTGGTCACGATCGGTTCCTCGCTCAGATTGCCGCTGGTCATCACCAGGGCAGTCCACTCGGAATCCTTGTCAGGCGAATCGCTGAACAAGAGATAGTGTAGGGGAGTGTAGGGCAGCATCACGCCCAGGGTGTTGTCACCGGGAGCGATGCCGGCGGCCAGCCTCGCTTCTGGCAGCCGTGGAAGGATGACGATCGGCTTGCGCGCGGACGCGAGCGACAACTCTTCCTCTGGCGATAGCTCGCACAGTCGCCTGGCCGCCGCTACGTCTCGCACCATCAGCGCGAACGGCTTGTGCGGACGCCGTTTTCGTTTCCTTAACTCGGTAACCGCATCTTCGTTGGTCGCGTCGCAGGCGAGCAAAAAGCCGCCCAGCCCTTTTACCGCGAGGATCTTGCCTTCCAGCAAAAGCCCTCGCGCCTGACGAATGATCGACAATGAATCTTTGTCCTGGAACCAGCAATTACCCAGCGGGGCTAACGCGACATCCGGTCTCGGCGCGGCGGCCAAACCAGGGCTCTTTACCAGCAGCAACGACGGTCCGCAGGCCGCGCACGGCATTCGGCTGGGCATGAAACCGGCGATCTTCCGGATCCTCATACTCCGCCTGGCAGGCACTGCACATTTTGAAGGACGACATGGTCGTGGTCGCGCGATCGTAGGGTATGTCGCGGATGATCGTGTAGCGTGGACCGCAGTGGGTGCAATTGGTGAAGGGGTAGCCATAGCGCCGGTTCGAAGGGTCGCCGAAATCGCGCCAGCAAGCCTCACAGGTGCCTGTGTCCGGAGAAACTAGTGCGAACTCGCCAGCCTCCTCCCGGCTGTGGAGGATAGAGAAGCCCGCGCCTCCCTCGACCGCAATGTTGGAGACGGCGATCTCGGCAATCTCCGCCAGCTGCGGTGGATCTTCTTTCAGCGTCCTGAGAAAGTCTTCCACCTGCGAGCCGGAACCTTCGATCTCGATCGTGACCCCGGCAGAAGAATTGAATACATATCCGCTCAGACCCAATGACTTGGCCAGCTTGTAAACAAAGGGACGAAACCCTACTCCCTGCACGATGCCCCGTACCTGGAGGTGCATGCGTATGCTGAGCGGCTTGGTTGGCTCGATCATGGTAACTTCTTACCATCCCGGTTCTGAAAGGAAAGTCCTATGATCCTGGGCATGTCGTTGTCAACCTTCACTCTCTTGCACGTGGTCATAAGCCTGGTGGGGGTCGCGTCCGGACTCATCGTAGTCTACGGATTCATCGCCGGAAAACGGCTCGACAGCTGGACTGCAGTCTTCCTGCTCACCACGGTGTTAACCAGCGCGACTGGGTTTCTTTTCCCTTTCAAGCATCTTCTACCGTCTCATATTGTCGGCGCTCTTTCGTTGCTGGTGCTCGCCGTCGCCATCGTCGCGCGCTATCCTGGCCATCTGGAAGGCGGTTGGCGCCGGACGTATGTGGTCTGTGCCATGGTTGCTCTTTATCTGAATTGCTTTGTATTGGTAGTGCAGTGCTTTTTGAAACTTCCTGCGTTGCATGCATTGGCTCCTAACGGCAACGAGCCGCCGTTCCTCATCGCTCAGCTCGCACTTCTTGCAGTTTTCGCTTTGCTGACGTTTGTTGCGGCCAGGAGATTCCGGTGCTCGCCTGAAGAAGCTGCTTCGGGTCGACCTCGAGCAACGGGCAAAGTCGCTTGACGGAAGCCAATGAACATCTTGCTTTTTGGCGCTACGGGAATGGTGGGGCAGGGTGTGTTGCGAGAGTGCTTGCTGGATCCGGATGTCCAACAGGTTCGCACCGTCGGTCGTACTCCCACCGGCATCCAACATCCTAAACTGCGGGAAACGATTCATAGCGATCTATGGAACTGCTCCGGGATCGAGGCCGATCTTTCCGGCTTCGATGCTTGCTTGTTTGTGTTGGGCGTCTCTTCTGCAGGCATGAAAGAAGAAGCCTACGAACACATCACCTACGGCATTACGATGGCCGCCGCCGAAATGCTATGCCGGGTTAACCCGGGAATGAGATTCCTCTACGTTTCGGGAGCGGGCACCGACAGCACCGAGCGAGGCAGAAGCATGTGGGCGCGGGTGAAAGGAAAAACTGAGAACGCGCTCCTTCGCTTACCCTTCGCTGCTGCTTACATGTTTCGACCCGGAGTGATCCAGCCGTTGCACGGCGCCCGGTCCAAAACCCCCGCCTACCGAATGATCTACACCATCGCGAAGCCACTGCTCTCGTTGCTTCATCGTGCCTTTCCCAACCATGTCCTGACTACAGAAGAGATCGGAAAAGCGATGCTGGCGGTGGCGCGGCGAAGCTATCCGAAACCCATTCTCGAGACTGCGGATATCCGCGCCGCCCTGTCTCGCTAAGCGGGACGGGCTGGCCCTTTTCCCGTTGACAACCGTGCCCTCCAACGAAAATCATGGTTGTGCTTTGCAAGTGGACTGTACCGCAAGGCGGGACGGTAGATCAGAAAGCGGAACATCGAGGGGAGTCCCAATCATGGAATCTTCCGTAATCGCAGAAACTGCCTCCCGGCCCAGCGATTCCTATCAGCTACATAGTCTGGATCGCGCCGTGGCCGTTCTTGAGATGCTGGGTGAGAGCGAGACCGCACTTAGTTTGTCGGAAGTCTGCCAACGCCTGCATTTGCACAAGAGCACCGCTCACCGTTCGCTCATGGTGTTGGAGCGCAGCGCCCTGATCGAGCGTACGCCGGAAAACCGATACCGCCTCGGCATGAAGCTTTACGAGTTGGGCAACCGTGCGGTGGAGCAAGTGGATCTACGAACTCGGGTTCACCCTTATTTCCGCCGTCTCGCAGCCCACGTCGGAGAGACCGTGCACCTGAGCGTGCTGCAGAAAACTTCGATCGTTTACCTGGACAAAGTCGAGCCCAACCGGCGCGTTTGTGTGAGTTCTAAGACAGGAACCTCCAATCCTGTTTACTGCACGTCGATGGGAAAGGCGATGCTCGCCTTCCAGCCGCCCGAGGTGATTGAGCAGATTGTTTCCAAGATCCGCTTTGTGCGTTACACCCACAAAACCATAACATCCAAAGAAGCGCTGATGAAGGCGTTGGAGAGGGTGCGCCGCCGCGGTTACGCGATCGACGACCAGGAAATAGAAGCAGGTGTTCGCTGTGTGGGTGCACCGATCTTCGACGAGCATCACCGCGCCATTGCGGCCGTCAGTGTCTCCGGTCCAACCTCAAGAATTACGGCGCCCAATATGCCCGAGATCGCCGAGCATCTGCTGCGTTGTTGTCGCGACATCTCGCACTCTCTCGGTGTGCACGCAAAAAAGCGGCCGCCCGTCCTCTCCGCCTTCGAGCGCCACTACCACAGCTAAGTGCTACCGCAGCGCAGCGATCGAGGCGACGTCCATGTCGGCGTAGTCCTGATTCTCGCCACCCATGCCCCAGCAAAAACTATAGGCCCCTGTGCCTACCCCGGCATGAATGGACCAGCCAGGAGAAACCACCGCCTGCAGTGAGTTCATCAGAATATGGCGGGTCTCCCCCGGCGGCCCCATCATATGGAACACAACCGCCTCGGGGACAAGATCGAAATAGAGATAAACCTCTGACCGTCGCATGTGGGTATGCGGCGGCATCGTGTTCCATACGCTGCCGGGATGCAGGTGCGTTACCCCCATCACCAGTTGGCAGCTCTTCACACCGCCCATATAGATGTACTTTGAAACCGTCCTCAGATTGCAACTCTCGGCATTGCCAATCACCGTGGGGCTGGCTTCCTCTTTCCGCACCAGGGCTACCGGATAGACGGAATGGGCGGGATAACTCAGCAGATAGAAGATTGCCGGCGAAGATGGATTCTCCGACGCAAAGCACACCTCCGCATTGCCCCTACCTATGTAGAGGCAGTCAAGGTTTTCGAGCGAATATCCTTTGCCATTGACCACGATCGAGCCGCGTCCCCCCACATTCAGAACACCCAACTCCCGCCGCTCGGTAAAATACTGCGCCCGCAGGGCCGGATCCGTCGGAAGCAAAACCGCGGTTGCCGCGGGCGCTGCGAAGCCTACGACCGTGCGATCCAGATCCAGGTAGTTCAAACGGATCGCTCCCGGCTCATACAGTGAATCAAGCAGGAACGACTCCCGAAGCTCAGCCGTTGTCATGTGCGGATAACGTACAGGATCAGCCAGCAGATAGGTTTTCAAAAAGTCCTCCGGAAGGAATCATCTAAGGAATGAAACTCGGTACTTGCTTCACCAGCCAACTCACCAGCTCGACAGCGCCGGCGAGGTTGTCATATTCGGGAGGAAGGTTTTGTCCATTTGTATATTCGTTGTAGACCCACGGATCGGCGACGGCAAACACAGTGCCCCTGCCGTACTTTGCCGTGGCCATCAAAATATCGCCCTTGTCTTCCAACAAAGGAGCCGCCGGACCCTTGATCGAGATGGTGCACGTGTCCTTCATGAACAGGGTGTGCGCATGCTGAAACAACGGCCCCCCGCCGGGCACGACAATCCTGCCCATGTCATGAGAAGTTCCAACCACATGGTGGCTGAGCACCGGGTTGAAGTGGATGCCGAACAGGTCGGCCAATTGATCCAGGTGCTCGAGCTCTCCATTGGCAGGATCGTTGGCCATCAGAATCAGCACGCCCCCCTGCTTCACCCACAGGGCCACCTGCCTGGCATCTTCCGGCTGCAGGTAATGAGGGTTCGGATTCTTGGCCGGGATGTCAGGAGACACGATGATGTAGAACTGCGCCGGCTTCAGGTTGGCCAGCGTTGGCGCGCTATAGAGCGTATCCGTGCCCACGCCATAGCCGCGAAATACCTGGCCAAACAGGAAAAAGCCACTGTTGCTGACATCATTCCACTTGTAGTGGAAGTATTCCTGTTGTCCGGCCGCATTGGTCCGCTGCTGGCTATTAAACCAGGCATCGACCAAAACCTTTTCTTCGCGGTCCGCAGCGTTACCGGTCACCGGGCAACACAAGATGCCGACCAGAATCAATAGAAACGACGTGAGAATTTGCACTTGCTCCCCTGGAAATCACGCCTAGAAATTGATCTTGAGACTCAACTGCAAAATTCTCGGCTGGTTCGCTTGATTGATCACGCCAAACGTACTCGAGCTGTGGTTGATTGCAAAATCGCTCGCATAAGGCCCCCCAAAATACGGCGACTTCTCTACGGCTCCAAGGTTTATCAAAACGAACATTCGATGATCAACGGAATTCACGGATCGTCTGGTCGAATGCAACGCCCTGTGCCGCTATGCGGGACGAGTGCTAGAGTAGCCTCAAATGCCGATAGCCGACGATCTCGCCCGCATCGCTCTGCAGGAACAAGAGCTTCAATTTGCCAGCTTTGATGAAGAGACAGCATGGAGGCTGGGCGCGGGAATCCGCGCGTTGGCAGTTTCCCGCAAACTCAGCCTGGTCGTCGATGTACGGCGCTTTGGGCAGCCGCTGTTCTACTCCGTACTTCCAGGGACTACGCCCGACAATGTGGAATGGGTGCGCCGCAAGAGCAACGTGACAGCGCGCTTCCATCGCAGCTCCTACGCGATCGGGCGGGAGATGGAGCAGAAGCAATCCAATCTTTTCGACCGCTACGGGTTGCCGATTGCGGATTATGCCAGCCACGGCGGAAGCTTTCCCCTGCGCGTCGTAGGCGCAGGAGTGATCGGTTCGGTCACCGTGTCGGGCCTACCCGAACGCGCCGATCACCAGTTAGTCGTAGAAGCTCTGTGCGCAGAGCTCGGCCGCGGGTTCGAGACTCTGCGCCTCGATTAACCATCCAACCAGACCAGGCTGTCGCAGCGTCCAATAGGGCGAATGGGGAGGAATTCTATGGCCAAACTAAACGAGGCAGAGCGCGACAAAATACCAGCGACCAAGTTCGCGTTTCCCAAGCAGCACAAGGAGCCGCTGGAAAACGCCTCGCACGTTCGCAATGCGGCGGCTCGTTTCAACCAGGTGGAGGGCGTCACCGAGGCTGAACGCAAGGCCGCATGGAAGCGGATCGAGGCTGCTGCGAAGAAGTACGACGTGGAACTGAAGAATTCCAAGTAGAGAATTGCGTCCGGGCGAGGCCCACTGCAGATCCCTCGGCTTCGCTCGGGATGACAAGGGGGGAGTGGTTACTCACCTTAAGGTCTCCGACTCGGATCGCTCGGGATGACAAGTGACCTTGCCCTCAGAATGCGTATCCCTTAACCGGCTGGTTTTGGGGATGATCCCGTGGTAGTCGTGGCGGTGGGAATGTGGGAATCGGTTTGATCGATTTCCAAGGTTTGTGGGAAGGTCGGAAAACAGCACCATCGTTTTCCGTGCTTTCCATAAACCGTCATTTCCACGGCCTTGGGGGGAGTGGTTACTCACCTTAAGGTCTCCGACTCGGATCGCTCGGGATGACAAGGGGGGAGTGGTTACTCACCTTAAGGTCTCCGACTCGGATCGGGAGGGATGACAAGGGGGGAGTGGTTACTCACCTTAAGGTCTCCGACTCGGATCGGGAGGGATGACAAGGGGGGAGTGGTTACTCACCTTGAGGTCTCCGACTCGGATCGGGAGGGATGACAAGGGAGAGTGATTGCTCACCTTAAAGTCTGTGAGTCATCCCGAGCGTAGCCGAGGGATCTGCAGTCCGCCTCGCCCGGGAGCAAAAATCCAGGGACGCGACCCGTACTGTGGAACCGTGGAGTGGTCGGTGGTTATTACCAGCTTGCCCCATTTGGATATAACCACTACCATGATCGCATGGCAAAAGTAGCTGAAGCCATCGCGCCAATCATCGGGGTGGACAGGAAGGCGGCACATCCTCTTCACAAACAAATCTACGACGGCTTTCGCCTCGAAATTGTGCGTGGCAATTTGCGGTCTGGCCAGAGGGTTCCATCCTCTCGAACGCTGGCGATAGAACTGGCCATCTCCCGTATACCCGTTCTCAATGCTTATGCGCAGTTATTGGCTGAAGGATACTTTGAGAGCCGTAAAGGTTCGGGGACGTTCATCTCCGACGCGCTGCCCGAAAGCCTGACGGTTTGCAAAGATCGAACGCCGCAGCTAAAGCCGGCAAATTCAGGACCGCGACCGGTAGCGCGGCGCTTGTTGCTTTTCTCTCCCTTGAAACGTGATGCGTGGTCCGGTGGTTGGGGCGCGTTCAGCGTACATCAACCAGCGTTTGACCGTTTTCCATGGCCAGTATGGTCAAGCCTCATCACGCGTCATTCTCGAGGCCCTCGTCTCAGCGCTATCCACAACATCGATCCTCTTGGTTCGGAAACATTTCGCGACGCCATCTGCACCTACCTCCGCACGGCGCGCGCGGTCCATTGCGAGCCCCACCAGGTGATGGTGGTTTCGGGGTCCCAACAGGCGCTCGAGATTTCGGCTCGTGTCTTGTTGGAGCCGGGCAACGCGCTTTGGATCGAGGAACCAGGTTACCGGCTGGCTAGAAGAGCCTTTGAAGGTACAGGTTGCCGCCTGGTGCCTGTTCCAGTCGACCAGGACGGCATGATCGTATCCGCCGGAATCAAGCGATCTCCGAAAGCCCGCGCGGCCTACGTTACCCCTTCGCATCAATACCCACTGGGTTCGACCATGAGCGCGGGGCGTCGCATGCAATTGCTGAACTGGGCGCAGAGTGCAGGCTCCTGGATCATTGAGGACGATTACGACAGCGAGTATCGGTTTGAAAGCCCGCCGATTTCCTCTTTGCAGGGCCTTGATCGGAATGATCGGGTCATCTATATCGGAACCTTCAGTAAAGTCCTCTTTCCCTCGCTGCGTCTTGGTTACATCGTGATTCCAGAGGATCTGGTAGAACATTTCGTTGCCATTCGCTCAGCGATGGACATCTTTCCCGCTTACCTCTACCAGGAAGCGCTCAGCGACTTTATGCGCGAGGGACACTTCGCCCGCCATATCCGAAAGATGCGGCTGCTTTACAGTGAACGCCGAACCGCACTTGTCAAGAGCATTCGGGAGCAATTCGGCTCTGAACTCGAGATTCATGGTAGCCAGGCCGGTATGCATCTGGCGGTGACGCTACCCAGCGGTTACAGCGATCGCGAGATCGCAGTCAGAGCTGCCAGCAAGGGTCTCTGGTTGTGGCCGCTGTCGCCTTCGTATTTAAGCAAGCCTGGCCGCGAGGGCTTTATCCTCGGATTCGGCAACACGCCTGCGGAAGACATGCCTCGTACTGTCGCTCAACTCCGAACACACATGTTGGGTTAGAAACTACGGATTTTTTCGTGTCTTCTCTCGTGTCTTCTCTCGCAGCCAGGGTGTGAAGGTAAGCCCGACCAACAGCCCCTCCGGGTCCATAAATCGACTGACGGTTTGGCCCCACGGTTCCGTCTTATTGCGGATGAGCATGCGATGTCCCTGTGCCTCGAGTTCCGCCGTGGCAGCTGCGACGTTGTCCACATCAAATTCCAGCCATGCCTGCGGCACGGGTAAGTTGGCGGGCCACGATTCATTGCCAAAACAAGACTGCGCTGCCTGCGAGAGAGGCCAAAGAGCGAAGCTTTTCGCTCCCTGCAGAGCATCCGTGTGCAGATAACCGCCGGCCTCTTCTTTGAAGGGGATGGCCAGGGTCCCAGCGTACAATTTGCGGCTGGCGGGAACGTCACGCACGATGGGGCCAAAACCGGCAATGAACAATACTTTGGCCTTTTCCAGTCCTTCCATAGCATCTCCTCTATTTGCAACCAAAGCCGTTGCTACCAAACCGGCGGTGAATCGTCTTCGTGTCATACGCCCGAAGATAGGGTTGCCGGCGCAACTATGTCTTGAACAAATCGGACATGAGCAGAGTACTTTCTGCGGATCGCAGCAGAGTGGTGGGCGGCTCATTCGCAAAACGACGTACTTCTCGCGTCATATGCGCCTGGTCGCTATAGCCTGCGCACGCGGCAAGATCTACCAGGCTTCGTTTGCGTTGGCCGGCGATCCTGAGCAAACGCTGGAAGCGAAGTACAGAGTGAAATGTTTTGGGGCCGTAGCCCACCGCCGCTGAAAACCTTCTCTGCAACTGACGCGGGCTTATCCCCAGCACCTGGCTCAGCCGCTCCACTTTGCCCTGCGGGTTCCGCGCCAGCCAGCGAATGCCGTGGGCCACCGCTGGATCATACGGGTTGAACTGCTTGCGATCAGCTAGTAGAGCTTCGCCAAGGGCCGTCGCTTGCTGTGCGGTATCTGCCTCTCGGACCCGGTTGAACCGATCGTTTCTGGTTGCGCCACAGAGAGCACGCAGCGGGGCGGATTGGTTGAGCAGTTCCATGGCTGGTAAACCAAGAAGACCCGGCGCGCGGCCGGGATGGAGACGAGCGCCCAGGATTCGGGCGCCGGCAGAGAACCTTACCGCAAATGGATCGGTCCATGGACCGACCGCAACCGGCGCGTCCTGGTTGATGAAGACGATGTCCACGCAACCATCAGGCAGTACCTGCTGCGTGTATTCACCAGTCATTCCAGATATAGTCTGGGTCCAGAAGCACAAGAAATAGTCAGACAGCGGCAGCGGCGCCGGGAACTCCCGGTACTCGGAACGTGGACTCAGCGGACGTGTATCAGTATTCATAGAGCCGCAAGTCTTTGGTTAGAGTAGATCACATGCTATCCGAGAGGAGTGCTTTGCGCGTAGCGATCGATACTGGCGGCACGTTCACGGATTGCGTTTATCTTGCTGCCGGAGAGCTCCAGGTGCTCAAGGTTTTTTCCACGCCTGCCAATCCCGCGCAGGCCGTGCTCGACGGCCTGGCGCGCATTGGGGCGGGCAAGGCGCTCGATGTGCGCCATGGCACAACCGTCGGAACCAACACCATGTTGGAGCGGAAAGGCGCCCGGGTCGCGTTTGTGACCACGGCGGGCTTTGAAGATACGATCGCCATCGGCCGGCAGACTCGCAGCAAACTCTACGACTGGTTTGTACCCCTGCCGGTATGCCTGGTGCCCCGCGCCCTACGCTTTGGCGTGCCGGAGCGGGTGAGTGCGGAAGGGAAAATCCTTCGCGCTCCCACGGAAGAAGAATTAGCCTTCCTGGTCAATCAAGTGCGCGACAGCGGGGCCGAAGCCATCGCCATTTCGCTGCTGTTTTCCTTTGCTCAGCCGGAAACAGAACGACGCGTAGAAGCCGCTCTCGAATGTCTCGGACTTCCCATCTCCACCTCGCACCGCATCCTGCCGGAGTTTCGCGAATATGAGCGCGCTTCGACCATCGTCGTCAACGCCTACCTGGCTCCCAGGATGCAGAACTATCTGCTGCATCTGGAGCAGAGCGTGGCCACCCATCACGCTGGGGGCGGAGTGGACGTGATGCAGTCGTCGGGAGGCATCCTCTCTGCCCGGCGCGCCGCGCCCGAGCCCGTGCGTACCGTGCTGTCGGGTCCCGCCGGCGGCGTGATCGGCGCCTGCCTGGTGGCTGGCTGGGCCGGTTTCGAACGCGTTATTGGATTTGACATGGGTGGCACCTCGACTGACGTTTTCCTTTCGGATGCCGCCGGTCCTCCGCTTACCCGCGAAGCCACCGTGGCCGGCGTTCCGGTAAGCATGCCGATGCTCGACATTCACACTGCCGGCGCTGGAGGCGGATCCATTGCCCGCTTCGATGCCGGCGGCATGCTGCGTGTGGGACCGGAGTCTGCCGGCGCGGACCCAGGCCCAATTTGTTTTGGGCGCGGAACCCTGCCCACCGTTACCGATGCGAACCTGCTGCTGGGGCGGCTGGACCAGGACAGCTTCCTGGGTGGTGGTGTGCAACTCGATCGGCAGCGGGCGAAGCAAATCATGGGCGAACAAAAGGGACCGCTCAAGACAACGGAGGAGTTCGCCGCCGGCATACTGCGGGTGGTGGAAACGCAGATGGAGAAGGCCATCCGGGTTATCTCGATCGAGCGCGGGCACGACCCCCGTCAATTCACCCTGGTTGCGTTTGGCGGCGGAGGCCCGCTGCATGCCTGCTCGCTGGCGCGGGCGCTACGTATTCCCACGGTCCTGGTTCCCGCTATGCCCGGCGCACTTTCGGCCATAGGGATTCTGCTGGCCGATGCGGTGCGCGATTACTCCCGCACCGTGATGCTGCCGGCGGAAGCGACGGAAAGTATCGACGCCATCTTTGCGGAGCTCGAACAGCGAGGCGTCGCGGAGTGGGCCGCCGAGGGGCTGCAAGGTGTGGCCCAACGCACGGTGGATATACGTTACCGCCGCCAGGGTTATGAGCTGAATGTCCCATTCAATGCTCAATCCATCCAGTCCTTTCATCGTCTGCACCTGCAGCGTTATGGATTCAACGACGAGCGCAAGCCGGTAGAAGTGGTGAATTTGCGTTTGCGCATGGTCACGACTGCTGCCTCGTACTCGCCCGCGTATCGAGAACCTATACCGGGAGACGGCGCGGCGGCCTGTTATGCGGAACGTTCAATTCACTTCGCGGGCAAGTGGGTATCCTCTCGCCATTACAAACGGCAAAGCCTGGTCCCGGGAGACGCAATTCGCGGGCCGGCCATGATCACGGAATACACCTCGGCGACCGCACTGCCCCCGGATTGCTGCGCGCGCGTAGATGGCTTTGGGAATCTGGTCATCTCTGTCGAGGAACGCGCATGAGCTTTAACGCTTCCGATCCTATCGAGCTGGCAATCTTCCAGAGCGCGGTTCATTCCATTGCGGAGGAGATGGGTGCAGCCCTGCGGCGGACTGCGCTTTCTCCCAACATCAAGGAGCGGCGCGATTATTCCTGTGCCGTCTTCGATGCCCAGGCGAGGGTGATTGCCATGGGCGATCACATGCCGGTCCATCTTGGTTCTATGCCCATGTCTGTGCAGGCTGCGGTTTCGGCGATCGAGTTTGCTCCCGGCGATATTGCCATTCTCAACGATCCCTTCTTCGGGGGAACCCACCTGCCTGATATCACTATGGTGCTTCCCGTCTTTTTACCTGGAACGAAACGCGCGGCCTTCTATATTTCCAACCGCGCCCACCATGCGGATGTGGGAGGAACCTTTGCCGGATCGATGGGACCGGCAAACGAAATTTTTCAGGAAGGCATCCGAATTCCTCCAGTACGCATAGTGCGCGGCGGACAAATCGATCGCGAAATGTTGAACCTCATTCTCCTCAACGTGCGTACCGCGAACGAGCGCGAGGGCGATTTGGAGTCACAGATTGGCGCCTGCCGCGTGGGCGAGCAACGGGTTTTGCAATTGGTCGAAAAGTACGGCCAGGCAAATTTGCAGGCGCTCATTGAGGAGCTGCTCAACTATTCCGAGCGCCTGGTGCGCGCGGAGCTGCGCGCAATGCCAGGCGGTGAGTTTAGTGCGGAGGATTGGCTGGACGACGACGGCGTAAGTGATGATTTGCGCAAGATCGCAGTTCGCCTGTGCTTCGATCCCGAAGCAGCGTCCATCGAAGTGGATTTTGCCGGCTCTTCCGCCCAGGTGGCCGGCAGCGTGAACGCTGTGCGCGCGATTACTCTCTCCGCCTGTTTCTACATGTTGCGTTGCCTGTTAGCGGAGGATGCGCCCGCGACTGCGGGAATCCTGCGGCCGCTTACCCTGCACACGCCGGCCGGTAGCATCGTGGATGCGCTGCCACCTGCGCCGGTAGCCGGCGGAAATGTCGAAACCTCGCAGCGCATCGTAGATGTTCTGCTGCGCGCTCTGTCGCAGGCGATTCCCACACGCGTGCCGGCCGCCAGCGCCGGCACGATGAGCAACTTGACCATCGGTGGCGTCGATCCCCGCACCGGCGAAACCTTCACTTATTACGAAACGGCAGCAGGAGGAATGGGCGCGCGACCCGGCATGGATGGAATCTCTGGGGTGCAGACCCACATGACCAATTCGCTGAATACGCCGATCGAAGCGCTCGAATACGCCTACCCATTCCGGGTACGTCGCTACACCTATCGTGACGGCTCAGGCGGCGCAGGGCAGTTTCGCGGAGGCGACGGATTGATCCGGGAAGTCGAACTGCTGGCTGACGCGCAAGTTACCTTGTTGGCAGATCGCCGAAAGCTGCGTCCCTACGGCTTGCAGGGAGGCGAAGAAGGAGCCTCCGGCAAAGCATGGGTCGAGACGCAAGCTGGCCACAGGCGTACGACCCTACCCGGCAAATGCAGTCAACGTCTGACCAAGGGCGACATCCTGCACATCGAGACACCGGGTGGCGGCGGTTGGGGCACACCTAAGTGAGTACCGGGGAAATGAAACCACAGGTCCCTTCAATGCTTCACTCCGGTCCTAATGAACAAAGGGCAGGCTGGAACAGAAGGCTGTCGTTGGGCTTCGCCCATCGTTTTCGGCCCACGTACGCTTGGGCGAACGTGGGGCACCCCTGTGGATCTGTGGGATCCTCTAACGGCTTGAGGGGGAGGCCTGCGCTATCCCACATCTCGCGAAAAACGAGCGAGATGTGGGGCACCCGGCGATTGGTGGCGGGATAGAGCCCAAAAGCGCGTTCATTCCACGCTTAACTTGCTACCGGCAAGTCGTTTGCTCGGGATGACAATTCTGTGGGAGGGGCCAAGGATTTCCCGCTGAAGCTCTTGGGGAGAAACAGAATTGTCATCCCGACCGGAGCGCAGCGTAGTGGAGGGACCTGCGGTTTCTTTGCCCTTCACTTCATCAAGAACCGCTGCGGTAATTCAACGAGCAAACACAACGCCGGCACGTTGGGTTTTCATTTACCCGCAGCGACTGGCGGAACCGCTTAGCTGCTTCGCCATTCACCACGTCTTCCAAACTGGAAGAAGAAACATTCCCAACGGCCCGATGGAAAAAGCACGGCCGAACCGATCCATCCACTTCAATTACCGTGGAAACCCAGGGAGCATTGCAAACAGGCGACTCAGGTGAAGCTTGCCCAAGGTGTTCACGGAATCGCCGGGCAATTCGTCGAAGCTTCTCCGGCCCTTCCGCGACAAACGCGCGCCGAATGTCCTCTCCGTGCTCAACAATGAGGCGCTCGATTTCCTCCTCAAGCTCACCCGCCTCTCTCACCGTAAGCGCAATCTCACTTTGTCTTTCTCCCGGCCACACCAACGCTCGATTAAACGCTTCCGATGTAACGTCGGCCGCCAAAAACGAAATGGAATCGAACCCTAGCAACTTGGCCGCCACCACAGTAGCGCGAAGATGCTGGTGATTAGCCTTTTGAATCGTAGTGCGGCACGCAATGACCATGTCAGGCTTCTGCGCACGGATCTCAGCCACACCCCGGCCGATCAAACCAAATGCCCCCCGAACACGCCGGATAGAGTCATGGATTTCACCAGGTCCGTCAATCGAAACGATCACCTCATCGAAGAACCTCGAAACTTCATCCGCGCGTTTGACCAACAGCAACCCTGTCGTCAATAGGGTAAGACGAATGTTCTGCTCACGAAAAAACAGGCAGAGCGCGCCCAGATCGCCGTGCAACAGAGGCTCACCCCCTGTCAACACCACCTGCTGCACGCCAAGGTTGCGCAGTGACGCCCGGTGGCGGTCCAGGTCAGCCACCCGCACTTGCTCGTGCGTCGGGCGCTTCCAGATATCACACATGACACATCTACAGTTGCAATTGCTATGGACATTCAGAATGAGAATCGGCATGCGCGCCAGAGCGGAAGCCTCCAGCCCAGAGGATGCAATGCTCTCCTCATGCACCAGGGGCACGACGTACTCTCTTTCCGCCGACAGAAAAATCGCTTCCCAGGATCTTTTCGGCTTGTGCGATGAGATCTTCCATCGGGGCGCGTACCCAGCGCCGCTGGCCCTCCACCTCAAAAAGCTGCAGTCCGTGCCTGAGTTCGCCGGGAAGGCGCTTATAGAGCGTTGGGCCTACCAGTTCGACCCGGCCGGCGAGCATGACCAGTTCGATCTGTGAGATGTTGAGCTGCGCCAGCATGTCAGCTGGACTCAGCCCGCAATCGCGCACCACCAGCACATCCGCGACGGAACCCGGTTTGAGCTGACCTTCCCCTCGCCGTAAGCGCAGGATATCTGCCGCACGATTGGTCACCATGTCATAGATCATCCCGGCGTCCAGGCGAATGTGGGTCCGCGCGAAGCGAATCTCATCCAGCAGGTCGCCGGCCGCGGTCAGCGGCGAGTCACTGCCCAGCGTCACCTTGTTGAGGGACTTAATGAACGCAGGCGAGGGCGACTCATCGAACAGAAACCTGTTCGAAGTAGGGCAGAGTATGACCGCTGCCTGTCGCTGGTTGATCAGGGCGACTGCTTCGGCGGTGCAACCGAGGCCATGAACAAGTACCGTGCGCTGGTCGAGAGCATGCTTGCGATCCAAAGCGAACACTTCCTCTGCGCTTTGCTCATCGACTCCCTCCGCAGCATGCAGAATGAAGGGCGCATCCGCGCCGTTGCGGGAAAATTTTTCAGCCAGGTCCGGCTCAAGCGAGAGTGAGTGGGCCCAACCGAACCCGGAAACCACCCTGACTGGAAATCCGGGACTCACTAATTCCTGGGTAACTGGGTTGTGATGACACACTGTGGTGACGCCACTGAGCAGATTGCGGATCGCTCCCCACCACAAACGAACCATACGGGGAACTTCGCGATGCAATGCAATCAGCGACGCATGGTGGGCGTGAATATCATGGGCCCATTGGTTCGCATTCTCATATGGACCATCCCCGATATTTGGGAAGAGACTGAACTCCAGATGATCGTGGGCGTTGATCAGACCCGGAAGCAGCAGAAACCCTGAGAGGTCGATCGAGATTTCCCCCAGAGAGCGAAACCCGTCACTTGCCCGGCCATCCGTTTGCACCTGATGGATGATTCCCCCAACAATCGAAAGGGAAGCCGGTTCAGCAGATTCAGGGCCACGCGCACACCGGCCACCGGTAAGACGAACTGAACCGGCAGCGTCGTGCTTCACCAGCCGTGGACGCCGCGACACAGGCGGCTTTCGCAGCTGCAGCACATAAATTGCGGGAAGGCCGGCAGCAGATTCGTACAAGTCTTCCCGGCCGCATTCCTCGAAGATGTGTCGTTCCGGAATTCCGAACGCCGGCTCAACGAGAGAAACCACCGCAAACCCACGATCCTCAAAAGCCTGTGTGATCCTGCTGAGCGGCCATCCTCGTCCATCCACCTGCGCCCCTCTCTTCCACTCAAGAGACGCTTCTGTTTCCGGATGCATATCCGTGAGGAAAATCATTGCCCCCGGCCGAGACACCCGATCGATTTCCCGCGCAAAGCCGTCGACATCGTCAAGATAGCTAACCACAAAGGAAGACAACACCAGGTCGGCCGTAGCGTCACCAACCGGAAGGGCCGTGCAGCTCCCCAGGAGTAGTTCGCAACCGTGGTTGAGCTTGCTGGCAGCCAACCCCAACATCACCGGGGAAATATCCACACCGACCAGGCTTCTCGGAGACCGGCCCGCGAATTGTCCAAGCCATCTTCCTGTCCCACATCCGGCGTCAAGGACATCCAGCCCGCGAACATCGCCAAGCCTGGGTAAGAGCACACGCTGTTCCAGCGCAAGCAGAGGGTTTGGCTGAGTGTCATAACTGGGAGCCCAGCGATCAAATACTTCTGAAGGCAGGCAGGAGAGCTGGCTCATAAACTCTCCCGCTTCGGCTTGCGCAGTTGAACGAATGCGTTGGCCCACTCGAGTTCAAGCGGAAAGCTATAGAAGCGGAATGTGTACCGCCACCAGCTCAACAGCTTCAAAAAAATACGGCTCCATTGCGGCGCGCGAATATCCTGGACCGTTGGCCAGCGGGAGGCGACCACGGTTTCAAAGTTATCAATCAGCCTCTTGGTCTTGGGCTTGAGCCAGGGGGCATGGGTATCGATACGAAGCGTGTAATCCAACCACTCTTTACTTGCCCACCCGGCCGGGCTATCCGGAAAGGCAATCTTGTCGTCCACCTCTCCATACATCTTGTCCGGCTGCGGCGTTGGGGTGTAATGCTGCACAATAATTTCAGAAGTGGGATTGATTCGTTTCAGCTTGCGAATAAAACTCACCGTCTCCCTGGTATCGCGCTCTGGATCCCCCGGGTTGCCGATGACAAACGAAAATTCAGGAATGATCCCGAATTGCCGCGTGCGGTGTGCCATCGTCACCGTCTCTTCGGTGGTGATGCCTTTTTGCATTTCCTTCAACACCCAGTCAGAGCCAGACTCGGCTCCGAAAAAGATCATGGTGCAGCCGGCTTTCCTGATTGCCTCGAGCGTCGTGTCTGAGTAGCGAGACATAATATCCACGCGGGCCTCGCACCACCAGCGAAGGTTGAGCGGCGCCATGCGGTCGGCCAGCTCACGCGCGTGATCTTCGCGCAGAAAGAAATTCATGTCGTAGAACTGAACCGAGTCAGCACCATAGCGTGCCACGAGGTAGTTCAGAATCTTTACAGTCCTTTCCGGAGATTCCATCCGTTCTGCTCTGCCGTACGCCGCATGCACACCGCAGAAGCTGCAGTTGAAAGGACAGCCGATGCTGGCATGATGGACCGCGGTCCGCTTGCCGAAGAAGGAAGGCCGCAGGTACTTCTCCACCGGAAGGCGATGAAAGGGTGACCACGGAAATTCATCCGGCCCCTTCATTGGCCGTTCTGGATTGGTGCGGTGAAATCCGAACGAGTCCTTATAGCAGAGCCCAAGGATCGAATCGAGCGAACGCTTGCCCCGCAGCGCGTCGATCAGCTCCAGCAGCGTATCTTCGCCCTGGCCCCGCACCACATAGTCGACATACTTCGCATTCAGGGTGGTATCAGGATAGAGGGAAGGGAAGTAACCGCCCCAGACAATCCGCACCTTTGGCCGCAGGCGGCGTATCTCGCGGCAGGTCTCCATCGCCGCCACCATCTGAGGCCCCGGCATGCAGGAAACGCCGAGCAACTCGACCTGGTGGGTGTTGATGGTACTTAGAATCGCAGCGGTGGGATCGTCTTCCAAATTGCCATCGATAATTCTGTATTCCTCGCGGCCTTCAAGCACCGCGGCAAGCGCCAACACCGCCAGCGGGAGCCGGCAATTGCGAGGTTTGGTGGCCCGGGGATGGAAAAGGATGATCATTTCACTACCTTGGCAACATAGATTCTGAACCGCGATGGTTTGCGCGCCCGCCGAAGTCTAGCCATCAAGGGCCGGACATGCCAGCGCAGGCCGTAATAAGGAGCATGCGTCTGCCACCGGATAGAGAAACGTCGCTCCATAGCCGTCAATCGCTGGTCGGTAAGATATTCCAGGCTCTGGAGCGCGTCGGATGGAAAGCCATAGCGCTCGACGAAGAAAGCACGGCGCTCTTCGAGCATCCGCAGCCCGCTCCACTCGTCGCTGTACCAGGGAGAGTCGGCGATCACAATCATGCCTTGGTTGCGAACGCAACGAAGTGCTTCTGCCAGGGTCTTTTTGTAATTTTCCGAATAATGGAAAGAAGCGTTAAAGATCGCCACGTCAAATTGAGAATCGGCAAACGGCAAATTGTCGAGTTCCGCCTGCACCCGGGGAAAGAGTGAGCCGAGCCGCTCCGTGTAATGGCTGGCCGCTCCCAGCCCGTCTCGATCATTAGTAAGTAGATCGACCGCGACGGGTGTGTGGCCCTGGCTTTGCAGCCGATAGCTCATCCAGCAGTTACCCGCGCCCAGGTCAAGAATGCGCAGGCGAGTCTTCGCCAGCGAGGCTACCCGGGGAAGAATGTTCCGCTCAATGTAGCGAAAGGTACGTGCGCGCATGGTCCACTGCGAACTGAGGAGGCCCGATAGATCGCGATGCGGAAGCGCAAGATAGTAGGCACTCTCTGTGCTCCCTCGTCCCTCCGCTGCGCGAATCGATTCGTAGTCGTTGACAAACTTCGAGTAGCGAACTTCCCGGTCCCGCAAGAGCGCTTTCCATATTCCTCGTTCACAACGCAATCTCAACCCGCAGGTAAAGCAGTCCATCACGGCCGTCTCGGCTTGTTCTAAGTGGCCGATCGAGCCAAAGCAGCCCGGGCATCGCAGCATAATTTCCGTGCTTTGCTCCGTGCGATCGGTTTTCACCAGCTCTGGCATGGTTAGCAGCATCGCCCCTCCGCCCGTTCAAAGTGGATAAGCATGTGATCTCCAAGCGTCCTTATCCAGGGCAGCCGGGCTATATGGCTGTCGATTCGACGAGCCAGCCGGAGCAGCCACGGATGCTTGCGGGCCAGCGGTTCCAGGTACGAGGGAGGAACGGTTATGCCGATCCCGGTGCAGGAATGCATGCGAAAGAAAGAGGAGAAAGAACGCCGGACCGCCCGCAGCGTCGGATACCTTACTCGTACCGTCAGCCCTTCTACTTTCACCGTTGCGACTCCCGAGCATCTGCGAAACGCTTTGCGGAACTGGCCGTGAAGGACAAACCAGACCATCTCTGAGAGGCAGTAGCGAGTGGAAAGGCAGATGAGGACGCCCGCACTCATGGTAGTCAGTTCCGCCAGTTGTCGAGCCGTATGATTCAGGTCCGCGACACAGTTCAATCCGGAAAAGTTCGAGAAGGCGGCGTCAAACAACTCTCCCCGGTCGAGCTGCGAAAGCTGCTCTGTGGCCAGATGCCGGAATTGGATCGGCGCCGCCGGATCTTCGCTCCGCATACGCTGGCGAGCCCTATCGATCATTTGCCTCGAAGCATCGCAGGCCACGAGAGACATGTCATGCTGCGCGAGGAAAAGCGCATCTTCTCCGGTTCCGCAATTAAGTTCCAGGATATGTGACCCGGGCTCGATGGTGTCGAGCAGCACGTCCCAGACGGCTTCACGCTGGGCACGGCCAATCATGGAGCGGGTAAACATATCATCGTATTTCGCGGCCAGGCGGTCGAACGCGAGCACCGTCTGGCGTTCGACGGCGACGGTCATGCATCCACCTCCGAGACGGTCGAGAGCAGCCCCGCCCGGGCCTGTTCGATACTGTGACGAAGATTGGCCGCGCTCTCTGAATTCGCTGCGCCACTGCCCGCCAGCCGGGCCAGCTGCACTTCCTCCCGCAGCAGCTTGTCGGCGTAGCCATAAAAATTCTGCGAGTGCCGGCCTTTAATCTTCAACTCGCGATCGGAGGTTGTGCCCCATGGCTTCAGCTGAACCAGGCGGTCCGACATCTTCTTGTAGTAAGGAGTTCCCTTGATGGGATACGACACCGTGGTAAAGAAGATGTCCGGCTGCGAGGTGCTCACGTGGCGGATCGTGGCCTCAATGTCTTCGAGGTCTTCGCCCTCGTAACCCCACATCAGGAACATGCCGCTTTCAATACCGCGCTCCCGGCTCATGGCGACGGCCTGCTGGACCTGTTCGATCTTGACCCCGCGCTCCATGGAATCGAGGATTCGCTGGGATCCGCTTTCCGAGCCGATCCAGATGCGAAAGCAGCCCAGCTCCGCCAAAAGATCCAGCATCTCCGGGTTCAATCGATCCGCCCGCGAGATGCACTCAAACGGAATGCGCAAACCGCGCCTGCGCATCTCGGCGGCATAATTGCGCAGCCACTGGTGGTTGATGGTGAAGACGTCGTCCGATACCCACACCATTTCGGGCGTATAGGTATTCAGCAGCCACTCCACCTCATCCACCACCAGCAGAGGATTGCGCCGCCGGTGCGTCTGTCCAAAGACCTGGTGGCTGCACCAGCGGCACTTGTAGGGGCAGCCGCGCGCGGTGATGAAGTTTACTGATCCTTTTCCGTGTGCGTCGCGCCAGGTCTTTACGTAACGGTGGATGTCGATCGCCTGGCGAGCCGGCCAGGGTTGGCTGTCGAGATCGGAGATCTGTGTCCGCTGTCCGGTTTCCTGCATGGTCCCTGCGGAATCGAGGTAGGCAATCCCGGCGATGGTCGAGTAGGAGTCAACCCCGGCGCGAAACGACTCGAGTAATTCTCCGACCGTGAGCTCACCCTCGCCAAACACCACGAAGTCCGCGCCCGCTTGTAGATATTCCAACGCGTAAGCTCCAGGTTCCGGACCACCCACGATTGTCTTCCAGCCGGCTTCGCGCGCGACTTTGAGTGTCTCGACCACATTCTTGCGCGTCATTAAGTTCGCATAGATGCCCAATACGGAAGGCTTCTCGCTGCGCAAATGGGAGAAAAGCGCATCTCTGCTGGAGAAGGTGGTATCGAATACATCGACATCAAACCCTTGTTTTCTGAGGTGCGAACACAGATACAAAATCCCCAACGGCGCGTAGGGCTTCAGGATCTGAAGCTCTTTGGGGTCTTCGTAGAGAAAATAACCGTGTGCTAATAAAAGCTCAGCCATTTACCCCTCCTATCGCGCCGGTTGAGCGATCTGCAGTTGAACCAGCTGATCGGTGTTCGGAGCGTCGTAGTTCGCGAAACGAGTTGCCTCGGAATTCCTGCTGCTTTGCTCCATCGCAAATAACTTTCGCCAAAGCGAGATCAAATCACTCGCGGCGCGCTGGTTGTGCCACGAGTCCACCTCAGCGTGGAGAGCATTGCGCAAGGCCAGGTAAAACTCATCTTTGTAAGCCGCCCTGAACATCAGGCACAGGTCGTCGCTATCGGTCCAATTTTTCTTGGCGCCGATCTGCTCCTGCACCCGATCGAAGAATGCGGTGCCGGGAAGTGGATAGGAAACCGAAATGCCTACGTCATCCGGCCGTGTACTCCGGACCAGCGATATTGTTTGCTGAATGTCTTGCCACTGCTCTCCGGGATAGCCGAACTGCAGGAAGTAGCAGGCGCGAATCCCAGCCCTCCTGAGCCGCGTGCGGGCAGCTTCTACCTCCGTAACGCGCAATCCCTTGTCCATGGAATCCAGCACCTTTTGCGAGCCGGATTCAACCCCCATCCATACTTCCGCGCAGCCCGCCCGTTTGAGGTTGGCCACGGTCTCCTCACTCATAAGGTCGGCGCGGGATTGGATTTTGAACGGCAATACGCAGTTCCTCGCCTGAACCTCGTCCGCGAACTGTTTGACCCAGTGCGCATTGAGAGCAAAAATGTCATCTCCGAACCAGATATGCTGCACTCCATAAACTTCTTTCAGTTCACGAATTTCAGCCGCGACCTGCTGGGCAGAACGGAGTTGAAACTTGTTTCCAGAAATCGGTTTGGCGCACCAGTTGCACCGATAAGGGCATCCGCGGCTGGCGACAACATTGGTGGAGAAGTAGCCGTGCGCCGATTTCCACGCTTCCCGGTAGGGGTCCAGATCAATCAACTCCCGCGCCGGCTTGGTCAGGTTTTTCCAATCCGGGTTGCGTGGGGATTTGATCGAGCTTTGCACTACGATGCCCCCCGCATCGAGGTGCAGGACCCCAGCTATTTTGTCGTTGAGTACGCCTCCGGTAAGGATGAACGCACACAACTCCACCAGGCTTTGTTCGGCTTCGCCTACCAGCACAAAGTCTGCTCCGTTTTGCAGGTACTCTTTGGCATGGTCGGTTGCGTCCGAACCGTGAGCAATGACGATGGCTCCCGCGTCCCTTGCGGTCTGGGCCAGTTGCCACGCCAGCTCACGCATCCGCGTTAAGCACATCTTGGAGAGAAAGTTGAAGTCGTCTTCATAGATGGCGAGAATGGCCGGTTTTTCGTGCCGCAGAATTTCGAGGAAACCGCTCACCGGGTCTTGCAGCATAGGATCGAATACGGCTGCAGACATTCCGTGCTGGCGCAAAGCCGTGGCCGCATAGAGAGTGCCGAGCGGCGGATACGGTTGCATCTTCCGTACCTGCTTAGGGTCGTAAGGGAGATGATACGAATGTGCCAACAGGATATCCGCCACAACTTACCTCAAAAGGTCCATCTGACTAACACGCACTTGCTGGAAGCTTAGGGAGCGACTGGCCGGTTATGAGCGAACGTCGCTCAGTCAGCCGTTCGGAGATGGCAGCAAGCCAAAGCTCCCAGGGAAAAGAGCACCGGCTCGAATTCAAACGCCAGCGAATGGGCGAGCGAATGACGGATTGCACTGCGTGCCGCAACCGCGAGTCGACTTCCCGTCTGCCGGCATATCTGGCTGTTGAGCAGAAAATATTCCACCAGCCGATTGAGCCGCGCGAGTTCCTTTCCCTTGAGCCAGGGAAGCATATTCGCGCCCAACGGCATCTCCATCCAATCGCGCAGGGATTGCGGTTCAGGCACACCGAGTTCCCGCAACTGGGGCCAGATGGGAATGCCGGGATACGGAGTAAAAATATTGGGCGAGAAACGCACATTAGGAAACTGCCGGGCGATATCGCTCATGGTCTGAAACGTAATCGTGCGATCGGCCTCAGTCTCCCCCGGATAAGCAAAGATGAGATTGAACGTGACCCGTATTCCGGCAAGATTCGCTTTGCGCGCCGTCTCGTACATCTCGTTGACGCGCTGGTGCCGCTTGTTCATCAGCTTCAGTACCGGCTCAGAAGTGGACTCGGTGCCGAAGCCCATGTGCGAGACGCCGCTCTTGCCCAGCAGCAGAACTTCCTCTTCGCTCATGCGGCAGAGGAAGTCGGTAGAAGCCTGGAAGGTCCAGCGAAACTTAACTCCGGACGCGATGATTCCACGAGCGATGGCCAGCGCCCGGTCAAGCTGCACGGGGAAGTTCGAGTCGAGCAGGGCCACTTCTTCAATCCGGTATTTGGTCACTAGTTCCGTGAGTTCAGAGACCACGCGCTCCGCCGAGAGAGCATTGAAGCGCCGCTTGTAAAAGACCATGTCCGTGCAGTAATTGCAGGCGTAGGGGCAGCCGACGCTGGTGGCGTATCCAATTTTCCGTTCGCCGCTGAGCTTCTCGTAAGCATCGAAATCCATCAAGTCAAAGGCGGGAACAGGAAGCGCATCCAGCGGTTCTACGTGGCGATCCGGATTGTGCTTGCGCTGCCCTTTCCATTTCCACGAAACTCCCGGGATCCCGTCCAGCGACCGCTGTTCCAGCAGTGCTTCCGCTACTTCGACCAGTGTGACTTCACCCTGCCCACGCACCACGATGTCGACAAAGGGCTCGCTCAGCGTTTCGTCGGGCAGCAGAGTCGGATGCCAACCGCCAAAAATAATCGGCAGCCAGGGAAGGTCGCTCTTGATCGCGGTGGCTATTTCGATCGCACCCTTGATCATCGGCCCCGTGAGCACCGAGATGCCGATGCACAGAGCGTCCACGCTTTCACACATAATGTGCGTGCGATAGTCAGGATCAATGGCCGCGTCGATCAGCAAGACCTCAAAGTTGGCCTCGCGCAGTGTCGAAGCGAGAGCGAGCATGCAAAGCGGAGCCCCAAGAGGTGGCCCATCGTAGGCCGGGTAGAAGAGGATGACCTTCCTCTTGCTCAGCATGTCGCCTCCACCGTATTCGGCTCCAGCCGCTTCGCATCGACCGCGGGCTTCAGCGCCGCCGTCCGCTCTTTCAGCTTCTTATTCAGCCAGAGTTCCACCGGAAACCGATAAGCCCCGTGGTCGAGGCGCCAGCGTGCCGGCAGCGAAATGCATTTCTGCGCCAGCCGGACCATGGGCTTGCGCGTATCTGCCGAGATAGGAATGCGGTCGAAGGCGATGCGAAGATAGTCGCGCATCACTTGCAACTCCTCGTGATCGCGTCCGTTCAACCAGGGCAGCTTGGTATAGCGGGGAAAGAAGTCGACCCAACCTTCCAGCGAGTCCGGGGTCTGAATGCCAAGCTCGGCAACCTTGTCCATAATGGGAGCGCCCGGATAAGGCGTGAAAATATTGGTCCAGAATTCCGCCCCGGGCAGCTTCCGGCATACATCCATCACAAAATTGATGGTCTCTTTCCGCTCTTTCGCGCCTTCGCCTGGAAAGGCGAAGATGATGTTGAACGAGGGACGAATTCCCGCGGCCAGGCACCGCGCGGCGCTTTCGTAGATTGTCGGGAAGTCCTGAAAGTCCTTGTTCATGGCCTTCCAGACTTTGCGAGAACCCGATTCGGCGCCCTGGCAAATCTGGTGCAGTCCACTTTTATGCAGCAGCTTCAGGTCTTCCAGTGAGAGCCGTGCGGTGAGGTTGGTAGTCGCCTGAATGCTCCACTTGAAGTGTGCCCCCGCCCGCACCAGTCCTTCAGAGATGGCCCGCGCCCGGTCCAGGTCGACCAGGAAGTTGTCATCGACAATCCACAGCATCTCCAAACCGTATCTGCGGCTGAGATCGACCGTTTCTTCGACAAACTGTTCTGCCGGCAACGCATTCCACTTGCGTCCATACACGCCCGCATTGGTGCAATAAGCGCAGTTGAAAGGGCACGCGAGACTAGACGTGTACATCGCCCATCGCTTGCCGCACAGCCGTTCGTAAGCATCAAAATCCGCCAGGTGGTAGGCCTTTGGGGGCATGTCAACCAGCGGTTTCAGCGTGCGTTCTGCGGTAAAGACGAGCTTGTTATCCCGTTTAAAGCCGATACCCGCAACAAAGTCCGGCGCCGAACCTTTGGCGATGTGGTGCACCAGCTCCAGCAGTGAATCTTCGCCCTGTCCTTTGACTACATAGTCGATATAGGGCGCTTCGAGCGTCTGCTTCGGCAGCAGGGAAGGATGCCATCCGCCCAAAATGATGGGGAAGTCAGGGTCCCATTCCTTGATCGCGCGAGCAATTTCCACCGTCTCCCGGATCATCGGTCCGGTCACAAGAGAGATACCAAGGCATAAAGCATCGCGTACTTCTTCGAGCACGCGTTTTTTATAATTTGGAGTGATCGTAGAATCGATGAGGCAGATTTCAAATCCGGCGCGCAGCAAAGGGGTGGCCACTGCCAGGATGCCCAAAGGGGCTGTCGCATCGCTGCTGGCGAACGACGGGAAGAAGAAAACAATTTTGCGGGATTTACGCAACGCGTTCTCCTTGCTTAAAGAGAACGATAGCTTTTCAGGCGTTGGCAGTTGTCACACGATTGTCAGCACTTTGTAACTCATTTCAGCAGAACGCCGCTGTTGTAGTTTGAGGCAGCGGATGAGATAGACTTGAGCATCCCAGCCCGGCGTGTGCGGAAGGAGGACGAGCATGACAAAGAAGATCAGCATACTCTCAGTGGACGACCATCCTCTTTTGCGCGAAGGGATTGCCGCTGTTCTGCAGGACGAAGCCGACATCGTGCTGGCGGCGGAAGCCACCAACGGAAAGGAAGCCATTGAGAGCTTCCGTGTTCATCGCCCGGATGTGACCCTGATGGATCTGCAGATGCCTGTGATGAATGGCATCGAAGCGATTGTCGAGATACGCCGTGAATTTCCAAATGCCCGATTCATCGTGCTGACGACCTACCAGGGAGACGCTCAGGCTTTACGGGCATTGAAGGCCGGCGCCTCGGGTTACCTGCTCAAAAACATGCTGCGCAAAAACCTGGTGGAGACCATCCGCTCGGTTCACGCTGGGAAGCGCTGCATCCCGCCGGAGATTGCCGCAGGACTCGCCGATCATGTCACCGAAGACGCTTTGACAGAGCGCGAAGTTCAGGTTTTGCGGGCTGTAGCCCTGGGAAACTCCAACAAAATCATCGCCGGCCGCCTGAATGTGTCTGAAGCCACCGTCAAGGGCCACATGAAGAGCATTCTTTCCAAGCTGGCCGCGAACGATCGTACCCACGCCGTCACCATCGCCATGAGAAGAGGCTTCATCGACGGCTAGCCAGCAGGTTTCCTGGCGGCCGCACGGCCCACCCAAGACGATGAAAACGGCTCCCATTTAGCAACTGCTCTCCTTGGAAGCACCGTCCTCCCCTTTGTCATCCCGACCGGAGCGAAGCGAAGTGGAGGGATCTCTGTGTGGATGCTCTTTCTTGGAAATGTTTTCGAGTACCGGATTTCACCGAAACCCATAGCTCGATAGTCCCATCAAAGTGCTGTACATTTGGCGGCAGGAGGGTGCACGTGAACGCCGTGGTCTCGGTGAATGTCGGTCTTCCACGCGATGTCCAGTGGCAAGGGAAAGTGGTGTACACGGCCGTCTGGAAAAAATCAGTCGCCAGCAGGGTGATGGCGCGGCGTCTGAATCTGGACGGCGACGGGCAGGGAGACCTGGGCGGGCATGGCGGAGAGAATCGCGCCGTGATGGTCTATCAGCTCGATTCCTACCGCTACTGGCAGGAACAGCTAAAGCGGAATGACTTTGAGTATGGTCAGTTCGGCGAAAACCTGACCGTCGAGGGTCTTGCCGACAACGAGGTCTGCATCGGCGACCGTTACCGCATTGGCGGTGCAGTGTTCGAGGTATCCCAGCCGCGAGTCACCTGCTACCGGGTCGGCATTCGCATGGGTGAACCGCAAATGCCCAGCCTGCTGGTTTCCCACAAGCGCCCTGGGTTTTATTTCCGCGTTATCGAAGAAGGGGAGATCGGCGCCGGAGATGAAATCGTGAAGGTAGCCGACGGGCCAGAGCAGGTGAGCGTGGCCGAAATCGACGGACTGCTTTATCTGCCTGGGCATCCGCGCGAACGGCTGCAACGCGCGTTACGTATTCCAGCGCTCGCGACGGGGTGGAAAGGATCGCTGGAAGCTTTGCTCGCAGACGAAGAAAAGGGCAAGCAGGGAGGAAATTCCGGGCTTGCTCCTTCTTCACCTCCGCCGGCGTGGCCCGGCTATCGGCCGCTTCGCGTGGCATCGGTGCAGCAAGAGTGCGCCGATGTGCGCTCCTTTGTTCTGGAGGCCCTTGAGTCCAAGAATGGATCCCTGTTGCCGGCACAGCTTCCCGGGCAATTCCTTGCCTTCAAACTCAACCTGGAGCCGCCCATCTTCCGCAGTTATTCCATGTCTGGCCCCCAGGGTGTGGGGACTTATCGTATCAGCGTAAAGCGTGCCGGCGGTGCAGGGAGCCGATACTTTCATGACCATATCCAGGCCGGCGACACGCTTCAAGTGAGCGCCCCCAGAGGCACCTTTACGCTCGCGGCAGGCGACAATCCGGTCGTCTTGTTGAGCGCGGGGATCGGTGCCACTCCGGTTCTCGCCATGCTTCATTCACTGGCAGATGCATCAGACACACGAGAGATCTGGTGGTGTTACGGAGCGCGCAAAGGCAACGAGCACCCATTTGCAGCTGAGTCCCGTGAGCTGCTTGATCGTCTTCCCCACGCCCATTCGTTCGTCGCCTATAGCAATCCGGAAGGTCGAGATCGGCAGGGCAGGGACTACGACGCAAAAGGGCAGTTGAATCTTTCGTTGTTAAAAAGCTTGCATGTACCGGCGGCAGCCGATTTTTATCTCTGTGGGCCATCTGCGTTTCTCGCGGACCTCACTACCGGGCTGCAATCCTGGGGCGTGCCCTATTCACGGATTCACTCCGAGACCTTCGGAACAGAGTCCGCCATCACCCCGGGCATTGCCGCTACGCCGGTTAAGGCGCCCCACCCACCGGCTGGCCCGCCAGGACCTGGTCCACAGGTAACCTTCACCCGCAGTGGTTTGTCAGTTCCCTGGAATCCCAGCTTTCAAACCCTTCTCCAATTTGCGGAAGCCTGCGATGTTCCTGTCAGATGGTCGTGCCGGGTGGGCGTCTGCCACATGTGCGAGTCGGGCTTGATCGATGGCGAAGTTCGTTATGCTCCCGAGCCGCTCGATCGGCCCGCGGCGGGAAATGCTTTACTTTGTTGCTCGTCCCCGCAGACCGAGATCGGCTTAGATTTATAAGGCCGCAACCTTAAAGCCCAAGCGAGCTCAACCCTGGATGATCATCCGGCCGTCTTCCCAGAGGCCAATGGTACTTCCGTTCCGACTCTTTGATCGGGAGCTCATTGATGCTGGCGTGCCGCGCATACATCAGACCCTGCGGATCGAACTCCCAATTTTCATTGCCGTACGCACGAAACCAATTTCCGGAATCGTCGTGATATTCGTAGGCGAAACGCACCGCGATCCGATTGCCGGTAAAAGCCCACAACTCCTTGATCAGCCGGTAGTCCAGCTCTCGAGTCCACTTCCTCTTCAGGAAGGCGACGATTTGTTCCCGCCCGGTAGGGAATTCGGCGCGGTTGCGCCAGCGCGAATCGAGCGTGTAAGCCAGCGCGACCTTTTCCGCGTCACGCGTATTCCAGCCGTCTTCGGCTAGTCGAACCTTTTCTACGGCTGTCTGTTCGTTAAATGGCGGTACGGGAGGGCGCGAGCTCATAACGGTATTGATGCTTCAAACCTTTGAATCGGACCGTGCCGCGGCCAGTTCTTTGCGCAATTTTTCGTTCTCCTGCTCAAGCGATTGCAAACGTTTCTCCACGTCTCTCATCCCCTCGCGTAATTCTTCCACTGAATAGCGCGGCGTAATGTGCTGGGGGCAGTTCCAGTCGTACGCTTCGACATGGATCACGAGCACCCTCTCGATGGGCGTCTCCTCGCCCTTCGTGTGCACCCGGGGCAGCCATTCCACTGCTTTCTCTCCCTCAAGTATCTCCACACGTCCTAGAATCTTCAGCCGCGCCTGTCGCGGATAATCGACCATGATCAGCGCCACACGATCGTCGGTGAGCAGATTACCCGTGCTGATGTATTGCTTATTTCCCCGCAGATCTCCAAAAGCCAGCGTGTGATCGTCGATCACTTTGAGAAACCCTTTAGGGCCGCCGCGATGCTGCACATAGGGCCAGCCTGTGGATCCGGTAGTCGCCATGTAAAAGCTGTCTCGCTGTGCCAGAAACTGGGTTTCAAATTCAGTGAAACGATCCTGCGGCGGCCCGGAATTCTCCATGCGCTCGTACTGCCGCCGGCTGCCGTAGCGTTCCTGCAGCTTTTTGACCAGCGGCGTGAAGACCAGCGACCCAAAGCTCATTGCGGCCTTTCTGTATCGCGAGTGCCGACCAGCATCGTTGCTCCCCTGCCGAGCGCATCGGGATTGCGCGCCCCGAGCCACAGCATATAACCAAAGCCCACGAGGAACATCAGCGCAAATAAATACGGCGCTATGTTGTACGGCCAGGTGGGCACGGGATAAATCGTAACAAACAAGACCGGCAACAGCGCCAGTGTGGCAATCCAGGGACAAACCAGGTGATGCCAGACACTGAAGTTGCCGCGATGCTCCCGCCGGATGTAGGCCGTCAGCGCCAGATTCGCCATGCAATAAAGCACGATGACCGCCAATGTGGCGATGGTCTCCAACAACCCGAAAATGTATTCCGGCTTTAACAGCACCCCAACGAGCAAGACCGCTGCAATGCCGGCTATCTGAAGGAACGCGATCGCGAACGTGGGCGTCCGATGGACGGGATGGATCCGTCCGAAACGCGCGGGCAGAGTTCCCGCCTGCCCCATGGTGTACAGCACCCGCGAGGCCGCGTTTGTGCCCGCCAGGCCAACCGCGATCGCGCTGTTGATCAGGGCGAGCACTACCAGCCACCAGCCCATTCCCCAAAGCGCATGGCCCATAGCGTAATACGGATTGGGGTGGGCCGCGAACGCGGCCATGTTGCCGGTTCCCCAGCCAATTGCGCTCGCATAGGACGTGAAAATATAGAAAGCGCCGGTAGCGAAAAGCGACAGCATAACCGCCTGGGCAACGAATTTTGCAGCACGCCTGCTCTCCTGTGCCAGGGGCGCCGGTCCCTCGAATCCGCTGAGAGCGAGAATTGAGAAAACCATCCCTGCGAGAATGCCGTTAAGATGCCCTGGCGACAACGCAGGATTCAGCGGTGCAAGGTAGGTGGATCCTGGTCCCGGGCGGACCAGGAAGGTGACTGCCAGCGACAGCATGATCAGCAGCTCCAGCCCTCCCAGCATCGCGGCCACTCGCATCGATAGTTGAATTCCGTGATGGGTGAGGATCCAGATCACGGCAAAGGCCACCAGCGCAATCAGCCACCATGGAATAGGCAATCCGAACCCTGTCCGCAGCATGTCTGCGATCAGGTAGCCAAGAAAGCCCGTCGATCCCGCTGGCCCCACCAGGTCGTAGATAAGGTAACTCCACGCCGCAATAAACCCCGCACGGCCCCCCAGCCCGCGGGTGGCAAAGGAGTAGTAGCCGCCGCTCGATGGCATATACCGGGAAAACTCTGCCACTGTATTCCCGATGAAGAAGCAAACAATGGTAGCCAGCAGAAACGCCAGCGGCATGTCCGGTCCCGCCTTCAGGGCGATGATCGGAAACGCAAACACCATGTTGGTGGCCGGGGCGATGTGGGTGACACCCTGGAAAACCAGTTCCGGAAGTCCCAGCGAATTATGTCGCAGTTGAGGATCGATCGACTCAGTCGTCACCCGGTGTGTGACCTCCTTCTGCTCAGGATGAATCGGCCGAGTATCTATTAGTACCAAACTTGTGGCTGGGATCGCCTATTCGAAATTATTTCCCGGCCCATGGAATAAAGCGAAGCCATGCCAGTTTCCTGCTATAGGCAACTCACGATGAAGAAGGAGATCGACATGAAACGGAACAACCAGGACGAAGCCGGCGAGCCGAAGCAGATCGCTGGAGATGGAATTGACCGGCGAAACTTCCTGCAGTGCATGGCGTGGGCCGGAACCGGATTGGTCTGGTCCATGGTCGCGGGCGTGCCAACGTCCAGACTACTTGCGGATACGAAGGGCTCCTCGCCGGTCGCGAAGGGAAAAGTAGAAGACTTTTCTTTCGTGCAAATCAGCGACAGCCACATCGGATTCAACAAAGCGGCGAACCAGAATGTAACCGGCACGCTGCAGAAGACGATCGAAAAGATCAACGCGGTTCAGCCGGGGATGAAGCAGCCCGATTTCATGATTCACACTGGTGATATCACTCAGAACTCCAAGCCAACCGAATTCGATACCGCCGTCCAGGTAATCAAAGGGGCCAAAGCCGGCCAGGTGTTCTACGTTCCCGGGGAGCATGATTTCGCGCTCGACGATGGCGAACAGTACAAGCAGCGGTTTGGCAAGGGAACGTTGGGAAACGGTTGGTACAGCCACAACTACAAGGGGGTCCACTTCGTCGGGCTGAACAACGTGGTTCAGGTGGACGCGATGGGCAACCTCGGCGCCGACCAACTGGCATGGCTCAAAGCCGATTTGAGTGATTTGAGTAGCTCAACGCCCGTAGTGGTGTTTGCCCACATCCCTCTATGGATGGTCTACGAGAAGTGGGGCTGGGGCACACAGGACGGGGCTACGGCACTGGGATACCTGAAGCGGTTTGGTTCAGTCACTGTGTTGAACGGGCACATCCATCAGGTGGTACAGAAGGTTGAGGGCAACGTGAGCTTTCACACCGCAATGTCAACGGCGTTTCCTCAGCCTGCACCCGGAGCAGCGCCGGGGCCCGGGCCAATGGTGGTTCCTGCAGGCAAGTTGGAGAGCGTGCTGGGGGTGACCGATGTCAAGGTGGTTCGCGGACATACCCATCTGGCGGTGATCGATTCAACGCTGGCGGTTTAAATTAAGAGAAATATGTGGAAAGCACAGATCAGGATCTGTCCCTGATTCGCGCGGCGCAAGGCGGGAATCACTTCGCGTTTGAGCAGTTGGTGCGCGCTTACGATCAGGGCGTTCTGAGACTCGCGCTTCGGATTACCGGATCCGAGAGCGATGCTCAGGAAAGACAAGCGCTGCCACTAAGATGAAGTGACACATGTACACACATGTCGATCATTAACAGGGTATTAATGAACACGAGACAATCAGATGACAGCTTCATGACAACTGTGGTCTTTGCCCGGCATATGTTAAGTCCTCAGGACATCTTATCGGCCGGAGTTCCCCTGCAGAAGAGGTAACATCAACGAGACCTTATAAGCCGCGTCAGCACCGGTTAGAGCTGATACAGGCAAGTAGTCAACCTGTTTCTATCAGGCTTACTCCATCACCCCATAGCAAAGAAAGACTAACCATACTTAAAGGAGAAGGCCTGTGAAGAAAGTAGAAAGTAGAGTCAACCCATCGGTGAACCGCCGTTCATTTTTGAAAACTGGAGTGTTGGCCGGAGGCGCAGCCACGGTAGGCGCAGTCCTGGCGGGCGGCCCGAAGCGGGCGTTCGCTGAGGGCGGCCGTCTGACCGACGGAGATATCGCCGTCCTGCGCTTTTTGGCGACGGCCGAACTCATCGAGGCTGACCTGTGGCAACAATATGCGGAACTGGGTGGCCTCACCTCAGGTCAGCCTATCGAGGTTGACCCGAACCAAACCTTGAATTCGTATCAAGCTGCTCTGTCAAATCTCGATGGGGATGGTCCGCAATACATAACCAGTAACACCAACGACGAGATAAGCCATGCTAATTTCCTGAACGCGTATCTGGAGTCCAGGGGTGCCGAGGCTGTCAACCTGGACCAGTTTCGAACCCTGCAGGGAAGTACGGCGTCGATGGCTGCGAAGACGAAACGCCTCACCAACCTCATGCATCTGAATGTAGACACCAGTTGGTTCACCAGGTATCGCAGCGTCAACAATCCTGACTTTGGCGCCACTTTCCCGCAAGCTGTCACCATCACCAACCGCACCGCTATTCCCAGGTCAGACGCCGATCTGAACGGGAGCGCCGCTCATATACAGGTGATCGCCAACACTGCGGCCTTTCACTTCGGATACATCGAGCAGGGCGGTTCCAGCCTTTATGCCATTATGTCCCGGAAAGTGACCTCTCTTGAAGTGCTGGAAATTACCCTGGGTATTGGAGGGGATGAAATCTGCCACTTTCTCGAGTGGGTCGATTTTGCCGGCAATGGAGTACAAGCCCCAGTCGCCCCGGTGTCGGATGGCGGTCTCACATTCAAAAATTTCTTCAGCCCACTCAACCCGGCGATTCAGCCCAGCCTGATCTTTCCCGTGCCGTGTGAGTTCATAGATCCCAATCTTCCTCACTGTGCGGTGATACGTCCACTACACGACAAATTCGGAGGAGCGGTGGCCACCATCGCAAGCTTCACCGCCGACGGGCTTTTTACTGGACAAACGCCGGAGTTCTTTAAAGTTGTCAACCAACTCGCAGAAGCCGCGGATGCGGCCCAGCGCGAGAGCTAACACCACTGTTAACCACTTATGCCGCACAAAGGCCAGCAGGCAAAATTCGCTGGCCTTTTCTTTGCTTCACGCCTCTATACCTGGCTGACAGTGGAAACATGAGAAACTGGCCCGCTGTGATCATAACCATGGGTCAAACGCCATGATTGATAGATCCCATGGACCATGAAGAACTGCTCACCTGCAGCGCGGCGTTCATCCCGGATCACACGTGAAACAAAAAGCGTATGGCTCCCCAGGTTGCGGGTTGTCTCTACCTCCAACTCAATCACGCGTGAGGCGAAGCAGGGCACCGGGATCCCGAGCGCCGTGGATGGTGTGGTGGGGAAACGCAGTTGGCTCCATACAACGGATTCCTTCTTATGATTTTTCCCCAATTGCTGCGCGATCTCGGCTCGCCCCACGGGAATACCACTCAGAGCAACCGTCCCGGCGCCGGCCACCAGGGGCGCGGCGAGCCGCGTGCTATCCAGCGAGAAGGCAAAGTAGCCATCGCTCAGGCTGCCCAGCAGATTCATAGGAAATATATTGCTGCGGTCACCCCATACGGCACTCACCAGAACCACACGCCGGGGGCAGATGAAAGAGGCGGTCATCGCCTGCGCCGCGAGGGCAGAAAGTCGAATATGCGAAGTGCTGCGCCAGCGAAGATAGGCGTGATGCAGATAGTGCGCCCACAGCCTGCCGGCGGGCAAACAGTAATTCCGGCAGTGGTCAACTTGAAACAGATGTAATGGCGGACCATCCGTAATGATCGTGGCAGTGTGTCGAAGCCCCAGTTCCGCTAATAGCCGACTCTCGCCATCATGCTCTCGAAACTCCAGCGTCGGACCCGTTCCCGCATCTCTGAGCTGCCAATCGCTGCCACCAATGCAAATTGTGAACGGCGAAGCACATGCGATCGAATGCTCAAACGTCACATCCCGCGGCGCACCTATGCCATGCAGCCAGACACTTACCTCTCTCTGCGGATCCTGGATCCCAACCGTGCACTGCTGCGGTTGGTTCGTCCCGCCCAGAAGCATTCGTTTTAAGGCCACTCCCACGTTGTGCTTGAAACTCACTGCCGACCTTTCTGCGACTTTACACATTCGAATTCCAGAAGCACGCAATCCGCGAGGCGGCGGAAGAATGGAAGATCGCCGATCAGGCGGTCAATGCCGGCCAGACCTCGAACCACGCGTGGGAAGTGCCGCATCCGATTCTCTGTATAGGTCGGTGGCAGGGCGATGCCAATTCCACCCCATCTCCTCAGCTTGAACTCCGGTGACATGATCCTGGTCATTTCCCTCACCGATGGGCGTTGAATGCGGATGGTCCCTGAGTCTGGAGAGCGAAAGTTCTTCCTGCGAAGCCGGCGCGTTGCTTTCCCTGGCTCTCCGCGAGCCATGAACCACGCAATCTCCCAGGGAACGAAACGACCCATCATACAAAGCAGAATGGGAGCTCCGGGCCTCACCAGTCGCGCCAGCTCTCGCGCCACCGCCTCCAGATCCTCAACGCAATTCAGGCCGCAGAAATTTGAGAACGCGCCGTCGAAGACATCTTCTCCAACGAGCGAACCAATCTGCTCGTTAGGCAGTACCTTGAAGTCGATAAGCTCGCTGGTGTTTGTGGAAGCTGCATGCTGCCGGGCAAATTCAATCATGCGCGCGGAAATGTCACAGGCGACGAGTTGAATCCCTTTTCCCGCGAGATGAACGGCGTCGATGCCCGTGCCACAGTTGAGTTCGAGGAGCCTCTGGCCTGGGGAGAAGATTTTCGCGAATCGCCTCCAAACGGCGTCGCGTCGTGTCTCGCCAATGCTCGTACCGCTAAAATCCTGGACATAGGTCTCAGCCGCGGTATCCCAGTATGTTTGCGCAAAGTGAGTCGGATCGGTACTCATATTCGCTTTCGCCCAAGGACTGGACACAGATCGTGAAGACGCTCTCGGTTGTATTAGTATCCAATAGCGGCGGCGAGAACTTTGTAAGCGGTATGTCTTTACATTGTCACTTTTAGAAGTTTTCCGTTGCCGCAAATTTCGCCGTTCATTCGCCCGCAATCAAGTGAACGCCCTTCGTTGAAAACGAGGTGGCGCAAAATGTCGCTCTACCCGAGTGGATGGCCGAGGTCTCGCGTTTGAGACCTGGGTGTTTGGGTAAAGAGAACCCTCGCTTCGATCCGCAGCCCCGAGGGCCTCAGGAGCCATCTTGCAAATTGGTCAATCAAACCTTCGTGATATTAACCACTGGTGTTCTTCCATGTATTCCGCCCATTTGCGTAGGCACGTAGACCTTGTACCTCCCTTGTGTGAGGGAGTGGATCCATCGCAGAATTGACTAATGAATGAAATTGGTCGGCGCGCCAGAGAGCCCCGGCGCAGGACGGCAAACCAACTCATAAGCCACAGACCGGCATCTAAGGCGCCAGTTTTCCATGGTGCCTTCGGTGGCTGACTTCAAAACGCTGGCTTTCGAGTGCCCCCGCCAGGGTGTGAACCGAGGGTGAGACCATCGGTACTTCAGGAGATTTAGATGAAGAAGAACGGAGCACCCACACTGACCGCGCCTGAGGAACCCTCGATCCGAAAGCCAAGATCGAATGGGCATAGCAGCCGCGTTGCAGAACAAAACTCACCAGAATTGGTGCTCATTCTGGAGCGCATGCAAGCTATGCGTGACGGTGATTTTTCCGTGCGCCTCCCTGGTTCCTGGACCGGGCTCAGTGGAAAAATGGCTGACACGTTCAATGAGATTGCGATGGCGAATCAAAGGATCGCCAAAGAGCTTCGCCGGGTCGGTCAAGTGGTGGGCAAGAGGGGTAGAACTCGTGAAAGGGCACGGTTCGATGAATCCCGTGGTGCCTGGGGGGAAATCGAAGATTCGGTCAACACCCTGGTCGAGGATCTCTTGCGGCCCACCACCGAGGTTACCCGCGCCATCGCCGCCGTGGCCGAAGGCAATCTGACGCAAACCGTCCGAATGGACGTGGATGGACGGCCGCTGGAAGGTGACTTTCTTCGCTCGGCCAAAATCGTCAACACCATGATCCAGCAGCTCGGGGTATTTACGTCGGAAGTAACCCGCGTAGCGCGCGAGGTCGGTACCGACGGTAAACTCGGCGGCCAGGCACAGGTCCCCGGTGTAGCCGGAACCTGGAAAGATCTCACCGACTCGGTCAACTCCATGGCCAGCAATCTCACCAGCCAGGTGCGCAACATCGCTGAAGTCGCCACCGCGGTGGCCAGCGGCGACTTGTCCCGCAAGATCACGGTCGACGTGCGCGGAGAGATCCTGCAGCTCAAAGAGGCCATCAACACCATGGTCGACCAACTGCGATCCTTCGCCTCTGAGGTAACGCGTGTTGCGCGCGAAGTCGGCACCGACGGTAAGCTGGGTGGCCAGGCGGTGGTGCTGGGTGTAGCCGGAACCTGGAAAGATCTCACCGACTCCGTCAACGCCATGGCGGGAAACTTGACCGCTCAAGTGCGCAACATCGCGGAAGTTACAACGGCAGTCGCTCGCGGCGACTTATCGCGCAAGATTACGGTGGACGTCAAAGGCGAGATCCTGGAACTGAAGAACACCATCAACACCATGGTGGATCAGCTCAACGCCTTCGCCGGCGAGGTAACCCGCGTAGCGCGCGAAGTCGGCACCGAAGGAAAGCTCGGCGGCCAGGCCCAGGTGCCCGGCGTAGGCGGTACCTGGAAGGATCTTACGGACAACGTCAACTTCATGGCCAGTAACTTGACCGGCCAGGTCCGTAACATTGCCGAAGTCGCAACCGCAATTGCCAGCGGCGATCTCTCGCGCAAAATCACAGTGGACGTCCGCGGCGAGATCCTGCAGCTCAAAGAAACCCTGAACACGATGGTGGATCAGCTGAACCGGTTTGCCGGCGAGGTCACTCGTGTAGCCCGTGAAGTTGGATCAGAAGGCCGGCTCGGAGGGCAGGCCAACGTTCCCGGCGTGGCCGGCACCTGGAAAGACCTTACCGACTCGGTCAACTCCATGGCTGGAAACCTGACCGCCCAGGTGCGCAATATCGCCGAGGTCACAACAGCCGTGGCTCGCGGCGATCTCTCGCGCAAAATCACCGTCGCCGTGAAGGGTGAAATTCTTGAACTTAAAGACACCATCAACACGATGGTGGATCAGCTCAACGCCTTTGCCGGCGAAGTCACCCGCGTCGCCCGTGAAGTCGGAACGGAAGGCAAACTTGGCGGACAAGCGCAGGTGCCGGGCGTGGCCGGAACCTGGAAAGATCTTACCGACAACGTCAACTTCATGGCCAGTAATTTGACGGGTCAGGTGCGCAACATTGCCGAGGTGGCGACCGCGGTTGCTCGCGGCGACTTGTCACGCAAGATTACGGTGGACGTAAAGGGCGAAATTCTCGAGCTCAAAGACACCATCAATACCATGGTCGAGCAGCTGCGGTCGTTCGCCTCAGAAGTGACGCGCGTAGCACGTGAGGTTGGCACCGACGGCAAGCTTGGCGGACAAGCACAGGTGCCAGGCGTCGGTGGCACCTGGAAGGATCTCACCGACTCCGTCAACTCCATGGCCAGTAACCTGACGGGTCAGGTGCGCAATATTGCCGAAGTGGCCACCGCCATCGCCAGCGGCGACTTATCAAAGAAAATCACCGTCGACGTAAGCGGTGAGATCCTCTTGCTCAAAGACACCATTAACACGATGGTCGACCAACTCAACGCGTTTGCCGGTGAGGTGACCCGCGTCGCTCGCGAAGTGGGATCTGAGGGCCGTCTGGGCGGCCAGGCAAACGTTCCTGGTGTAGCCGGCACATGGAAAGATCTGACCGACTCCGTCAACTCGATGGCCGGGAACCTCACAGCCCAGGTCCGTAATATTGCCGAGGTGACGACCGCCGTCGCGCGTGGCGATCTATCGCGCAAAATCACGGTCGACGTGAAAGGTGAAATTCTCGAGCTAAAAAACACCATCAATACGATGGTCGATCAGCTCAACGCGTTCGCCGCTGAGGTAACGCGCGTCGCCCGCGAAGTCGGTACAGACGGAAAGCTCGGCGGCCAGGCCCAGGTTCCTGGTGTAGCCGGCACCTGGAAAGATCTCACTGACAACGTCAACGTGATGGCTGCCAACCTGACTGAGCAGGTTCGCGGCATCGTTAAAGTAGTCACCGCGGTTGCGAATGGCGCGTTAACGCAAAAACTAACCGTCAACGCCAAAGGTGAAGTCGCAGCTCTAGCCGAAACCATTAACAACATGACGGATACACTCGCCACCTTCGCCGACCAGGTGACGACCGTCGCCCGTGAGGTCGGAGTGGAAGGCCGTTTGGGCGGCCAGGCCAACGTGCCGGGAGCAGCAGGCACGTGGAAAGATCTCACCGGCAATGTGAACCTGCTTGCTGACAACCTTACCAACCAGGTCCGCGCCATCGCAGAAGTGGCCACCGCTGTGACGCAAGGCGATCTCACCCGCTCCATTCAGGTCGAGGCCAGGGGCGAAGTAGCGGAGCTGAAAGACAACATCAACACCATGATCAACAACCTCCGTCTGACGACGGAGCGCAACACTGAGGAAGACTGGCTCAAGACCAACCTGGCTCGATTCACTGGCATGCTCCAAGGCCAGCGCGACCTGACGACCGTCGGCAGGACTCTTCTCTCGGAGCTTGCCCCGCTGGTAAATGCGCATCAAGCAGTGATCTACCAGATGGAGACTGAGGACGAAAAGAAACTGGTCTTGCTCTCCGCGTATGCAGGGGATCGGCCAGACGGTCACTTGCGTAGGATCGATCCTGGCGAAGGTCTGGTCGGTCAATGCGCAATGGAAAAACGAAGAATCTTGATCAGAGACCTGGCTGATAGCCAGGTAACTATCCGCTCAGGGCTTTTTGAAGCAGTACCCCGCAACGTGATTGTTCTCCCGGTTTTATTCGAAGATCGCGTAAAGGCCGTCATCGAGCTTGCCTCGTTGGGAGTTTTCACTGCCTCGCACCTCGCATTCCTCGAGCAATTGACCGCCAGCATCGGCATCGTGCTCAACAGCATCGAGGCCACCATGCAAACGGAAGGTCTGCTGAAGCAGTCTCAACAGTTGGCGACCGAGCTTCAGATGCAGCAAAGGGAGCTGCAACAGAAGAACGAGCAACTCGCGCAGAAAGCGCAGCAGCTTGCCGAGCAGAACGCAGAAGTCGAGCGTAAGAATCAGGAAATTGAGCAGGCCAGGCGCGAGCTCGAAGGCAAGGCCAAGGAATTGGCTCTTACCTCCAAGTACAAATCAGAGTTTCTCGCCAACATGTCGCACGAGTTGCGCACGCCGCTCAACAGCATCCTGGTTCTTGGCCAGCAGCTGGGCGACAATCCGGATGGGAATCTGACCGGGAAGCAGGTCGAGTTTGCGCGAACCATTCATGGCGCCGGCACCGACCTCTTAAACCTGATCAGCGATATCCTGGATCTTTCCAAGATCGAATCCGGAACCGTCTCCGTCGAAGCAGAGGAAGTGCTCTTCGCCAGTCTGCTCGAGATGATTGCGCGTCCTTTCCGCCACGAAGCAGAAAATCGCAGTCTGGACTTCGAGCTGCTCACCGACCCGCGCATGAGCAAGAGTCTCATCACCGATTCCAAACGCGTGCAGCAGGTGCTCAAGAACCTGCTTTCCAATGCCTTCAAATTCACTGAGAAGGGCGGCGTTCGCCTCTCTGTGTCACTCGTTGAGGATGGCTGGAGCAGCGATCACCCGATTTTGAGCCGTGCAACCGCCGTTGTTGCATTTGTTGTCGCTGACACCGGCATCGGTATCCCGCAAGAGAAGCAGCGCATCATCTTCGAGGCCTTCCAGCAGGCGGATGCGGGGACCAGCCGCAAATACGGCGGCACCGGCCTGGGGCTGGCCATCAGCCGTGAGCTTGCCGGCCTGCTGGGTGGCGAGATCCAATTGCGGAGCGCACCCAATCAGGGAAGCACCTTCACTCTCTACCTGCCCCAGGTCTATAGCGGCCCATCTGCTGTTGCGGTGCAGTACCCAGAAGGACGTAGCTCCTTTTCGAGCAAGCCGGTTGAGCTCTTGAAAACTGCGCTGGCTGAGCTTCCGGCAGAACAGATTTCAGACGATCGCGAGAACATAGAGAATGGAGATGCAGCGCTGCTGATTGTGGAAGACGATCCGCACTACGCGCGCATTCTGCGCGATCTATCCCGGGAAAAAGGCTTCAAGGTGCTCGTGGCCGGTCGCGGCGCGGAAGCTCTCGCTCTGGCCCGCGAATTCCATCCCGCGGCCGTATCCCTGGACGTATTTCTTCCCGACATGCTGGGCTGGACGGTGCTCAACCACTTGAAACAAGACCCGGCTACGCGGCACATCCCGGTACAGATGCTCACCCTCGATGAAGACAAAGGCCACGGCCTGGCGCGCGGAGCCTTCGCCTTCATCACCAAACCAATCACGACCGAGGGGCTGGATGCTGCCATCACCCGCATCAAAGACTACGCTGCTCCGCGTCGCAAACGCCTCCTCGTGGTCGAAGATAATCCCGACGAACAATTCAGTATTCGCGAGCTGCTGGGAGATAAGGATATTGATATTGATGTCGCGACCACGGGCCGCGACGCTCTTGCCGCGATACACCAGGATCCCTATGATTGCGTGGTGCTCGATCTGCGGCTGCCTGACATGTCTGGTTTTGAAGTACTGGAGCAGCTGCGAAACACATCCGAGCTGAGCGATTTGCCCATCGTAGTCTTCACTGGCAAAGAGCTATCGCCCGAGGAAGACGCCCGGCTTCACGAACTGGCCCGTAGCGTAGTCGTGAAAGGAGTCGAATCGCCTGAGCGCCTGCTGGATGAGACGGCTCTCTTCCTCCATCGGGTGATCGCCGACCTTCCCCCGCAGAAGCAAAATATGCTTGACCGGCTGCATCGGTCCGACGACGCTCTTGTGGGAAGGAAAGTGCTGGTCGTCGACGACGATGTACGAAACATTTTCGCCTTGAGCAGTGTTCTCGAGCGCAGGGGCATGAGCGTGCTTACCGCCGGCACTGGCAAGGCCGCTATAAAAACCCTTGAACTGGTACCAGACGTGTCCATCGTGCTCATGGACATCATGATGCCCGAAATGGACGGCTACGAAACGATGCAGGTAATCCGGCAAAATGCTTCTTTCCGCCGTATGCCGATCATTGCCCTTACCGCGAAGGCAATGAAAGGGGATCGCGAAAAATGCCTCGAAGCCGGCGCATCGGAGTACCTGGCGAAACCGGTAAACACCGAGCAATTGCTCTCTACACTTCGCATGTGGCTTCATCGATAGTTTTGCATACCCGTACCCCGAGGATGAACGATGGGTATAAATGAGAGCGTCGATATCCTTATGGTGGATGATCAGCCTTCCAAGCTGCTCAGCTACCGGGCTATTTTAGAAGACTTAGGAGAAAACCTTATCTCCGCCACCTCTGGCAAGGAGGCTTTGGAACTTCTCCTCAACCGGAATGTCGCCATCATCCTGATGGATGTAAGCATGCCTGAGATCGACGGCTTCGAACTGGCCGATCTCATTCGTCAACATCCCCGCTTCCAAAAGACCGCGATCATCTTTATCTCCGCCGTGCATTTGACTGACCTCGATCGCATGAAGGGGTATCAGCGCGGCGCGATGGATTACATCTCCGTTCCCGTCGTTCCCGAGGTCTTGCGTGCCAAGGTCAGCGTTTTTGCCGACCTGTATCGCAAGACGCGAGAATTAGAGGTTTTGAATCGCGAGTTGGAAGAGCGGGTGCTGGCGCGTACCGAGCAACTGCGGGAAAGCGAAGAGCAAGTACGCAGACTCAACGGTCAATTGCAGCAGCGAGTCGCCGAACTGGAAACCATCATGAAGGTCTTGCCCGTGGGCGTTTCTGTGGCCCATGATCCGGCTTGCAATGTGGTGACCAGCAATGCCGCTTTGAAGGAGATGCTTCCTCTCGGACCCCTGGAGAGGCGCGGCACTGAAAACGGCAACTACACCTATGAGATTTTCCGCAATGGCGTACCTCTCCCGTTGAACGAGCTTCCGCTCCGGCGTGCGGCCGAAACAGGCACCCACGTTGGAAGAATCCAGCTGGAAATCCGGCCGAAGAACGGCAGCGTGATCGAAACACTCATGAGCGCCAATCCGCTTTTCGACGAATTGGGCAACGTTCGCGGCGCGGTTGGAGCGCTCATCGATATTACCGAGCAAAAACGGATGGAGCAGGCTTTGCGGGAGCGTGCGGACCTTCTGGAACTTGCTTCCGAAGCCATCATGGTGCGCGACCTGAATGGGACGGTTCAGTTCTGGAATGCAGGAGCGGCTGCTCTCTATGGCTGGACTCAGGAAGAGGCTTTGGGGAAAAACTTGCACCAGCTCCTGGATACAAGATTTCCTGTGCCCGACGCAGACGTCGCATCCATCCTCCACGAAGGCAAGCGATGGGAAGGCAACCTGGTTCAAATTACAAAGGATGGGCGCGAGATTGTGGTCGCCTGCAGAAAGATACTTCACCGCGACGCCGCAAAAGCGGGAGACGTGCTGGAGATTTGCCGCGATATTACCGCCAGTCTGCAGGCTGAGGATGCGCTGCGCAGGTCAGAGAGACTGGCCGCGATGGGCAGAATGGCGGGAATTGTTGCCCACGAAATCAACAATCCTCTCGAGGCGATTCTTAACCTGTTCTACCTGCTGCAGCAGCACCCTTCTCTGGATCCGCAAGCGCGGCATTATGCCACGACTGCGGAGCAGGAACTGTTACGTATCTCTCACATTACCAAGCAGACGCTGAGCTTTTATCGTGAACCCACACGGGCCATCGCCATTCCGATTCCCGCGCTTTTGGATGAGATCCTCCAGCTTCAGTCGCGTCAGCTGCAGAGCAATGGAGTCGTTGTTGAACGGCGCTACGGCAGCCGTGAACTAGTACACGGGTTTCCGGTAGAACTGAAACAAGTCTTCCTCAATCTCATCGCCAACGCAATTCAGGCGATGCCACAGGGCGGCCGTTTGCGGGTACACCTGCGAAGATCGCATCGCGGGCAATCGCAGCGCCCGGGAATAGGAATCTCTATTTTGGATACTGGGTTGGGGATTCGTCCCGAAGACGCAAAGCGGCTGTTTGAGCCCTTCTTTACCACCAAATCCACCAAAGGAACCGGGCTCGGCCTCTGGATCTGCAAAGGGATCGTGGAGAAGTACGAAGGCACCATTAGGTTCCGCAGTTCGAAGGTGCCGGGCAGAAACGTCACCTGCTTTTCCATCTTCCTTCCTGTGCCGGCCTCTGAGGGGAGCTTGCGAGATCTGGTCGCTCTGGAAAGCGAGAGCTAGTGCAGTGCTAACTCATACGAACTCGGGTGGTCCATACCTCTGACACCTTTCCGCTCGACAACCAATGATCTCTGACCTCCTTTGGCGGTTCGTGGGTTCCCTGAACTTGACGCGCCTCTTTGCGCGACAGCCAATGATCGGGTGCCCTATCCTTCGCGTTCTTTGCGAAGGGTGGGATAACACTGCTCTACCCCGAGGCTCTTCCCCCGCACCTTCTGCTGATCCCACCCTTCGCAAAGAGCGCGAAGGATGGGGCACCCGACCGTTGGTTATTCCGGAATAGAGGAACACATCGGAATAGAGGAACACACCGGTATAGAGGAACGCACCGGTATAGAGGAACGCACCGGGATAAAACTAGCCCTTTGCCGACCGGCGCAGCGCCGGCTGCCTCCCCCCGCTCTTTTGGCTGATGCTCTTGCGCAGCCGCTCCTTTGCCTCTTTTTGTTGAGCCTGCAATAGTAGAGCGCGCGCGTCGATAAGGTGATCGCGCATGTGGCGCTCGGCATCCCCTGCATTCCGCAGCCGAATCGATTCGAAGATCGCCTGGTGGAAGGCCAGCGTATGATCACGGTCCACCAGCTGCGAAGTCAGCATAATCATGTTGAACAGCGAGCGATGGATCACCTGAAAGAGCCGTCCAAAAAGCCGGTTGCCGGAGCTCTGCAGAATCGTCCGGTGAAATAACAGGTCCGCTTCAATGATCCGGAATTGATCGCTTCCCGCGGCTTCGATCTCGGCGATTGTCTGCCGCAACACCAACAGCTGCTCGGGAGTGGCTCTCTCCGCCGCTTTGGCGGCTAACGTGGGCTCAACGACCAGCCGGGTCTCAATCAGCTCCTGCGAGGAAGTCTCATCCAGAAGAAACAAGAACTCCATCGGCTCCGCCAGCACTGACGAGGCGTCGCTGCTGAGATAAGTGCCGTCACCCACCCGCTGCGAGACCACGCCCATCATCTTCAGCACTTTCATTACCGGCCTCAGGGAAGTCCGGCTCACGCCGAAGGTGAGCGAAAGCTCGCGCTCCGAAGGGAGCTTGTATCCGGGCGTGAGTGTTCCCTCGCTGATCAGCTGCTTGAATCGCAGGATGAGCCAGTCGGTCAAATCGCCCTTATTGGAATCGGTGTCCATAAGCTAAGTCGCTGGAACTGCATTTAATGTAGCGCCCCTCGAACCCGATCGAAGGGAAAAATTCGACAATTGTGCCACCAATCTGTTGACAGCTCGTTAATTAATGGTACTACCATTCGCTCCGATTTGATTTATTCCCCGTCTGCCCCACCAGAGGTGGCACGGTGATCTGAGGTTTGCCATGCATGTGCTTGGTCGCGCTTTCGTAGCATCGCGTCGGCTGTTCCTGGCCGTAAACGCCTTTCTGCTCGTGTCTCTCACCGCGCTCGCCCAGGTTGAGTCCGGGCGTATCGTGGGCGCGGTCTACGACCAGAACAGGGCGGTCATCCCCTCGGCAGCGGTGACGGTTACGAACGTGGCCACCAACACCAGCCAGAAGGCGACCACCAGCGGGGACGGCGAATACGTCATCACCCCTGTCGATCCAGGGGTCTACAACATCTCGGTCATCGCTTCAGGCTTCACGAAAATGCTCCGTACCGGGGTGGAAATCCAAGTAGGACAGATTGCCCGCGAAGATTTCTCGCTGACTGTCGGGCAGCCGACCACCACCGTCGAGGTCACCGGGCAACCGCCGCTGCTCAACTCGGATAATGCAACGGTTGGCCAGGTAATTACCAACCGCCAGATCGTGAACCTGCCTCTGAACGGCAGGGGCTTCTACCAGCTTGCCCAGCTCACGCCCGGGGCCGCTTTGTTGCCCCCCACGGGAAACTCGGTGGCGATTCGACCTGAGTCCATAGATGGTAATACCATTAGTGGAATTAGAGGCTCGGCATTGTCCTTCCTTCTGGATGGCGTCGACGTCAGCGAGCAGCACCAGGGAGGCACCTTCATCCAGACCTCGATCGATGCTCTGCAGGAGTTCAGCGTCGAGCAAAATCCCTACTCTGCCGAATTCAACCGCGGCGGCGGCTTCTTCAACTCAACCACCAAGTCCGGCAGCAATCAATTCCACGGCGACCTGTTCGAATTCCTGCGCAATGACGAGTTGGATGCCCGCAATTTCTTCGCCATCCACAGAGAGCCGCTCAAGCGCAACCAGTTCGGCGGCACGCTCGGCGGACCGCTCTCCATTCCCCATGTCTACAGCGGCAAGGATCGTACCTTCTTCTTCGGCAGCTACGAGGGGCAGCGTTTGCGGCAGGGCATCGTGGAGAACAGCGTGGTGCCGAGCGCGGCTGAGCGCAACGGAGACTTCAGTGCCGGCAACCTCAGCAAGATCTATGACCCGCTCACCACAACCGGTGGCGCCACTCCCACGCGCACCCAGTTTGCGGGCAACATCATTCCCCAGGACCGGCTTTCGCCCCAGGCCCTGTACCTTAACAAATACATTCCTCTGCCTAACACCAACTCCGGCACCTTCTCCTACAATCCTTCGCAGGCCATTGACCTTGACCAGTTCACGCTGCGCTTTGACGATCAGCTCAACAGCTCGAATCGCCTGTTCGCGCGCTGGAGCTTTGACAACAATCGCGAAAACGACCCCAATTCCTCTCCGCTGCTGGGCTTCGCGCCGCTCCACTCTCAAGGCGAAGACATCGCCGTCGGCCTCACCAGCAACGTGGGTTCGAACAAGGTATCGGAGTTCCGCGCTCACTACCTCTTCAGCCGCATTCGGCTGAGTGCCTTTCTCGAAGGCCAGGACATCAACGACCAGGCAGGCGTGACCGGCTTTGACCAGATACTCCGCCCCGGCACCGGCGGCAGCTTCCCGGATTATTCATGGAGCGGCTACTCCGGCATCAGCGGCTCGGCCTTCGACCAGCGGCCCAAGGGCCAGAACCGCAAAGCCTTCGAGCCCACCTACAACTTCACCATCGTTAAGGGCAAGAGCACCTGGAAGTTCGGTACCCTGGTTCGCTACTATCAATGGATCGGCTACGACAGTGAGCAGTATGTCGGCGTCTGGACCATGTCCGGCATCAATACGCAGAACCCGGCGCACACCGCGGGCACTGGAGATGGCTTTGCCGACTGGATGCTGGGCTACCCCGCAAGCGTGCAGCGTGCATACCCAGCCAACTTCTTCGGCGGCCAGAACACCTACTACCAGTTTTTCGGTCAGAACGACTACCGCGTCTCCGATCGGCTTACCCTCAACCTCGGCCTGCGGTACGAGTACACGCCCTGGCTCTCGCCCTACAAGAATCAAATGGGGACCTTCGATCCAGCCTTGTCCAAGCCGATCGTGGTCAGCGGCCATGGATCGACTGTGGACCTGTCCTCGCAGTACGCTGCCCCGGTGGCCTACCAATATTTCGGGAATCTCATCCAGACCTCCAGCCAGGCCGGAATTCCCTACAACATCACCCACACTGACAAGACGCAATTTGCTCCGCGTATTGGCGTGGCCTACCGGCCCTTCGGCGACAGCACCGTATTCCGGGCCGGGTACGGCATTTTCTATGAGCCGGAAAACGGTAACCGTGACAACTACAATATCCTTCCCTACAAGCTGGCGGAGACCGCCTTCAATACCGCGAACACTGTGCCCATTCGCACCCTGGGCAATTTCTTCCTTGGTGCACCCCTCGGTTCCTCCACCACCCAGCCGACCATCGCGTCCAGCCCCGTCCATTTGACCATGGCCTACGACCAGCATTGGAGTTTTGGCGTCCAGCAGCAGCTAACCAGGACGGTCGTGGCCGAGATTGGATACGTGGGGAATCACGGCGTCCATCTTCAGGGCTCGCAGGATCTGAATGACCCGCCGGCCGGACCAGGATCCGTGGCGGCGCGCCGGCCCTACCCGGTCTTCGGAGGGATCACGCTCTTCAGCTCTGAAATAGGAGACACCTACAACTCTCTGCAGGCAAAGGTGAGCGGCCGCCTCAACCACGGATTGACCTATCTCGCGGCCTACACCTGGTCGAAATTCCTGCAGAGCAATCCTTCTCCGGCGCTGGGCGGCAATAACGGATACGAAAAATCGATTTCCCAGTTCAACATCCCGCAGAATTTTGCTTTCAGCATGAGTTACGAACTGCCCTTCGGAAGAGGTAAGAGCTTCTTGCCCAATGCGAACGGATGGGTCAACGGCGCTCTCGGCGGATGGCAGATCCAGAACATAACGGTTTTACGAAGCGGTCTGGCCTACACTCCGATCATCTCGCGTGACGTAGCGAACACCGGAGTAGGCTCCCAACGTCCCATTCAGATCGGCAGCGGAGCGCTGCAACATCGCACCCTCAACGACTGGTTCAACCAGCAAGCCTTCGTGTTGCCCGCCCAATATACCTACGGCACTTCGAAGGCATTCATCCTGGAAGGAGACATGTATCGCCAGTATGATGTCTCTGTCTTCAAAGCCTTCCCCATCACGGAAGGATCAAGGCTTGAATTTCGCGCCGAGTTTTTTAATCTTCCTAATGTAACCAGCTTCAACCCGCCGTCGCTGGCTGCGAACTCCACAGCCGCGCCCGCCGCCGCGGTCGATACTTCCACCGGAGGAAAGATCCTAAGTACCTCCACCAATCCACGGCAGATTCAATTTGCCCTTAAACTTTACTTCTGAGCCACGGAGCTGCGATTGTGCTGAAGAAGATCGTTCCCATCTGCCTGCTGTTTGCCGCCACCAGCCTGGCCCAGAATGCTGTCAACGTGAATGTGGATCTCAACCAGAAAGTCGGACCCTATTCGCCCATCTACAGCTGGTTTGGCTATGATGAGTCGAATTACTCGACAGGGAAGCATGGTCAGCCGCTGCTAAGGGAACTGCACGATCTAAGTCCGGTGCCGGTCTACATCCGCGCTCACTTCCTGCTCGCTACCGGCGACGGCAAGCCCGATCTCAAGTGGAGCTCGTCCAACGTCTACACCGAGGACGCGAATGGCAAGCCGGTGTATAGCTGGACCATCCTCGATCAGATCTTCGACGCCTACGCGGCGGCTCACGTGCGTCCCATGGTCGAGCTCGGCTTTATGCCCGAAGCGCTTTCCACGCATCCCCAGCCCTACCATATCGGCTGGCCTCTCAAAAAAGGTGAGGTCGAAGGCTGGTCCTTTCCGCCGAAGGACTACGGGCGCTGGGAAGAGTTGGCGCGCCAGGTAGCCGCGCACATGGCCGAACGCTATGGAGCGGAAACAGTCTCCACCTGGTATTGGGAAATCTGGAACGAACCGAACGGCGAGTATTACTGGAAGGGAACTGAGGACGAGTACAACAAGCTATATGACTATGGGGTCGCGGGTGTGCGCAAAGCGATTCCCAACGCGCGGGTCGGCGGGCCGGCAACCACCGGTCCCGGCCCCCACGGCAATGCCTCAGCTTACCTTGAAGCCTTCCTCGCCCATTGCGCAAAGAACAAGAGTGAAGCCGGCGGCGGCTCCATCCCGCTCGACTTCATCTCCTTCCACGTCAAAGGCAGTCCCAACGTAATCAATGGCCACGTGCAGATGGGTCTGGACCGCGAATTGAACAATGCCTCCGCCGGTTTCGACATCGTTAACAAGTTCCCGCAGTTCGTAAAGCTTCCAATCATCTTGAGTGAAGCCGATCCGGAAGGCTGTGCCGCCTGCTCTGCGCGGCTCTATCCTCCCAATGCCTATCGCAATGGACCGCTCTATCCCAGCTACACGGCCGCAGCCATGAAGGGTCTGTTCGAGCTTGCGGATCGCGATCATGTGAACCTTCTCTCCATGCTCACCTGGGCCTTCGAGTTTGAAGACAAGCCCTACTTCGACGGCTATCGTACCCTGGCGACCAACGGGGTGGACAAGCCAATCCTGAATTTCTTCCGCATGGCGGGATTGATGAATGGGGACCGGGTCGCGGTCACCAGCACCGGAGCCGTGTCGCTCGACAGCATCTTGAAGAGCAGCGTCAGGCAGGATCCCGATATCGATGCGCTCGCCACCAGCGCTCCGCAGCAAGCTGCAGTGATGCTGTGGAATTATCATGACGAAGACGTCGCTGCACCCGGATCGGAGATCGCAGTATCGATCAAAGGAGTCCCTGCCCATCGCGTGCTGCTGCAGCAGTACCGCATCGATAATGATCACAGTAACGCTTACACCGTGTGGAAGGAAATGGGCTCGCCGCAAAGCCCAACCCCTGAACAGTACGCAAAACTGCAGGCCGCGGGACAACTGCAGCTCTTCGATTCTCCGCGCTGGATCACCCCTGCGGATGGAGAGATGAAACTGACCGTGCAATTGCCGCGGCAGGGGTTATCGCTCCTGCGGCTGACCTGGTCCTCTGATTAAAACCACCGCAGCTAAAATTCTCCTGCAGGCAGGGGAAAGGATGAGCTTGCAAAGAACCTCCCAGCCCTGGTTCTTCGTATCGCTGGTGACCCTGGCCATCGCCATCAGCTACTTCGACCGGCAGGCGTTGCCCGTCGCCATCTCTGCGGTGGAGCGCACCATCCCCATTTCCGATGCGCAATTCGCGTTGCTGCAGGCGGCATTCCTGGGCACCTATGCGTTGCTCTACGCCGGCGGAGGAAAGTTTCTCGACGTTATCGGAACCCGCATAGGTTTTGCCATCAGCATGGCCTGGTGGTCGCTGGCCTGCGCGCTGCATGGCTTTGCGCACTCACTCACACTGTTGGTAGGTGCGCGCCTGCTGCTCGGAATGGGTGAGGGCGCGGCCTTCCCCGCCGCCACGCGAGTCATCGCCGAGTGGCTGCCGGCGACCAGGCGCGCCACCGCGATGGGCATCATCAATGCGGGAACAGCGGTCGGTTCGGTCGCTGCGCCGCCGCTGATCGGGCTCATCCTCCTGGCCGGAAGCTGGCGCTACGTTTTCTTCTTTGCCGGCGCGCTCGGGTTTGCCTGGGCTCTCGGCTGGTTCTGGATGTATCACTCGCCCGCCGCACCGGCCCTCCCATCGATCACAGCGACCGTTGGAATTCCCTGGCTCAGCCTCGTCTCCTCCACCAAGGTGCTGGGCATGGTCACGGCCAAGTTCCTCAGCGACGCCGCCTGGTTCTTCTGCCTCTTCTGGCTGCCAAAATATCTCTACGATGCGCGCGGATACGACATCAAGCACGTAAGCTACTTCGCCTGGATCCCCTATGCCGCATCCGGCCTGGGCAGTTTTCTGGGGGGCTGGTTTTCGAGTTATCTGCTGCGCCGCGGACACTCCCTCAACTTCTCGCGCAAGCTGGCGCTCGGCCTGAGCGCCGCGCTCATGCCTGCTGTGATCCTGGTGCCGCACGTTCCGGTGAGCCTCGCGCTTGCACTCTTCAGTGTTGCCTTCTTCGGCCAGCAGTCGTGGTCCGGTCTCATCATGACGCTGCCCACCGACATCTTTCCTCTGAGTTCGGTCGGCTCCGTAGCCGGACTGATCGGCTTCGGGGGCGCCATCGGTGGAGCAATCTTCAACTTGATCGCCGGTCAGCTCCTCACCCACGGAGCAGGCTACGGCATTGTTTTTGCCATCGTGGGCAGTCTTCATGCGGTTGCCTTTGCCATTCTTCTTCTTACTTCTGGTGTGCTTGAAGCGCCGGGTTCCAACATCCTTCCAGAACGGGGAAAGCTGGTTTCAATATGAAAATAAGTGAAGTCCGTACACGAGTTGCACAATGGTCCGGTGAGACAACGCCGTTGCCGCCGCACTTCTGCACCAATCCCATGGACCTGCTGATGCTTCCGCAGTCATCCATGAAAACCTTCACCTTCCATAGCTGGCTGGTGGTGGAAGTGATGACCGATAACGGCCTGGTCGGGATAGGGAATGCGGCGTTAACGCCCATCGTCACTAAGCAGGTGATCGATCATCACCTGAAACCGCTGCTGCTCGGCGCCGATCCCTGGGACATCGAGTTTCTCTGGCAGCACATGTACCGCAAGACCATGGCCTTCGGGCGCAAGGGTATCGGTATGACCGCCATCAGCGCAGTCGACATCGCCCTCTGGGATCTGCTCGGTAAATCCGCGAAGCAGCCGGTCTATCGCCTTCTCGGGGGCAGAACAAAAAGCCGCATCCCCGTCTACGCCAGCCGCTTGTATTCGAGCCCACTCAAACAGCTCGCATCGGAAGCCGCAAAGTACAAAGCGGAAGGATACAAGGCAATGAAGCTGCGCTTCGGTTGGGGCCCTGTCGACGGAGCCGCCGGCATGCAGCGCAATGTGGAGCTTGTCCGCACCGTGCGCGAAACTGTCGGCGATGAGATCGACGTGATGGCGGATGCCTACATGGGCTGGACGCTCGATTACGCCAAGCGCATGCTACCACTGCTCGAGCCCTTTCATCTTCGCTGGCTCGAAGAGCCCGTCATCCCCGATGATGTGCGCGGGTACGCGGAATTGAAATCCTACGGCCGCGTGCCCATCGCGGGTGGCGAGCATGAATTCACCTCGTACGGCGTTCGCGACATGCTGGAGGCTCGCGCCGTCGACTACATTCAGGTCGATACCAATCGCGTAGGCGGCATCACCCAGGCCAGAAAAATTTCCGCGCTGGCCGAAGCCTTTTCCGTGCCTGTCATCCCGCACGCGGGACAAATGCACAACTACCACGTGGTGATGGCCAGCTTGAATTCGCCCATGGCCGAGTTTTTTCCCCCCGTCGATGTGGAGGTCGGCAACGAGCTTTTCTGGTACATCTTCGACGGCGAGCCTCGCGCCAAGGACGGCTTCATCGACCTTGATGACCAATTGCCGGGTCTCGGATTAACCATCAACGAAGAACGCATGAAGCAGTTTCAGGTCATCGAGTAGAAGACGGAGACGAGATGCGGTTTGTGCAAATGAACGCAGGCAGCGAGCGCCGCCTGGCCATGGTAGAAGAACCGAAGCTGCGTTTGCTTCGCGATTTCAATTCCCTTTATACGCTGGCGCAAGCGGCCATCATCACCGGCGATAAACTGACCACCCTGGCCGAGCAATATCTTTCGGAGGACGTCCTCGACTACGAGCAGATCTATCAGGGCATCTCGGACTGGAGGCTGCTCCCGCCCATCGATCACCCCGGCGAGCCGGCCCGCTGCCTGGTGTCCGGCACCGGGCTCACCCACCTCGGCAGTGCTCGCGACCGGCAATCCATGCATCTAGCCAAGGAACAGGATCTGACCGACAGCATGAAGATGTTTCAATGGGGCGTAGAAGGCGGCCGCCCCGCAACAGGAGAAATCGGCTCTGCCCCGGAGTGGTTCTACAAGGGCAATGGTTCCATGGTCCGGGCGCACAACGAACCGCTCCTCGTACCCGCATACGCCGCAGATGGGGGCGAGGAAGCCGAGATCGCCTCTGCCTATCTCATCGGCCGGAACGGGCAGCCGTATCGAATCGGAATGCTCCAGGGCAATGAGTTCTCTGACCACCTCTTCGAAAAAAGTAATTATCTCAACTTGGCTGGATCCAAGTTGCGCACCTGTTCGCTCGGTCCGGAACTCGTAATCGATCCCGATTTCCATTTGGTTCCGGGCAAGGTGAGTATCGCGCGCGACGGCCGGGACTTCTGGTCGCAGCCCATCGCCAGCGGCGAAGAGGAGATGTGCCACAGTCTCCGCAACCTCGAGCATCATCACTTCAAGTTCGAGTTACACCGCCGCCCGGGAGATGTGCACATTCATTTTCTCGGTGCCCATTCGCTAAGCTTCGGACAGGGCTTAAAACTGCAAAGCGGGGATATCATGTCGATTCAGTTCGAAGGATTCGGACGTCCTTTGCGCAATCCAGTTCTCTTCCCGCCCGAAAAGAATACCCCGGTGGAAGTAATTCCGCTCGCGTAGCCGCTGTTTTCACGGGACTTTGGCGCCCGGGAGAGGCGCACTGCAGATCCCTCCCGTTGGTCGGGATGACAAGGGGAGGGCGGTCACTGACTTACAATTCCGCGAGTCGGATGGCAAAGAAGAACTCCCGATCCGACTCGCAGACTTTAAGGTGAGTAATCACTCTCCCCTTGTCATCCCGACCAACGGGAGGGATCTGCAGTGCGCCTCGCCTCGGATGCCAAAGTTCCGTGAAGGCAGTGGAAAGCCTGTTGCTTCTCTCCTCCGGTGCTCACGCAACCCCGTAACAAGGGCGATTGCTCGACCGATGGTACGCTTTTCTGATGACGGAGAGCCACGTACCAAGGGCACGCATCCCGCGTGACAAACAGAACGATTACACCAGAGAAGCGGCCAGCCAGCGACGCGCGTTTGCCGAGGAGCACACGGGAGTTCACCTGGACCACGTTGCTCGCTATTCCTTTGATCCCGCCGTGTTGCCTGGAAATATCGAAAACTTTACCGGCGTTGCCCAGGTGCCGCTCGGCCTTGCAGGCCCGCTCCGTATTGAGGGCGAACACGCGCGCGGAGACTTCTATGTGCCCCTGGCTACGACCGAAGGCACGCTGGTCGCGAGCTATAACCGTGGCATGCGGTTGCTGACGGAATGCGGCGGCGTGAAAACCACTGTGGTGAAGCAGGCGATGCAGCGCTCCCCGGTGTTTGAGTTTGACGATGCGTTGCGAGCCCGTCATTTTGGAGAATGGACCGACACCCATTTCGAGCAGATCAAGCATGCGGCGGAAGCGACGACCTCGGTAGGAAAGCTTATGCGCATCACCCAGTATGCCGTGGGTCCGTTGCTGTACCTGCGGTTCGACTACAAAACCGGCGATGCGGCGGGGCAAAACATGGTGGGCAAGGCCACGCTGGCTGCCTGTCAGTGGATTCACGCCAACCACCCGGACCAGCCGCGCTACTTGCTTTCGGGCAATGTCGACACCGACAAGAAGCACTCCCAGATGAATACCATCATGACCCGCGGCAAACGCGTCGTAGCGGAAGTGGTAGTGCAACGCGACGTGCTCAAACGGCTCATGGGGGTAGATACCGCCGAGGTGTTTCGCATGCGACAGATTTCGCAGGCTGGGGCTTTCCTCGCCGGATCGTCCAACAGCGGCGCCCATTCAGCGAACGGGCTGACCGCTATGTTCATCGCCACCGGGCAGGATGTAGCCAATGTTGCCGAATCCCACGCGGCGATTGTTTATGCGCAGCTGCTGGCAAATGGTGACTACTATTGGTCCATCACCATCCCCTCGCTGATTGTGGCGACCTACGGCGGCGGCACTGGACTTGCCACCCAAAGGGAATGCCTGGAGATGCTCGGCTGTTACGGCAACGGAAAGGCCGACAAGTTTGCAGAGATCTGCGCGGCCGTCGTGCTGGCCGGCGAAACCTCTCTTACCAGTGCAATCCTGCGCGGAGACTGGGTCTCAAGCCACGATCGCTACGGCCGAAATCGCCCCTGATGAGTAGCAGTCTATAAGACCACAACCTGGCGGATCGCTTCTGCTCGTGCCAGGCGATCGAAGCCAGTGTTGATCTCATCCAGCTTCAGCCGATGGGTCAGCATACGGTCCACCGGCAAATGTCCGGCCCGATAAAGAGCAATAAAGCGCGGCACGTCTCGTGATGGCACAGCAGAGCCCATGTACGATCCTTTCAGGGTGCGCTCTTCGGTCACCAGGTTCAACGCCGGAATGGCCAACATGCGATCTGGCGCAGGCAGACCCACCGCGACCGTGGTTCCACCGCGGCGAGTGGCCGCGTAGGCCTGGGCAAGAACGCGCTCGCTGCCGACCGATTCGATGGCGAATTGCACCCCGCCGTGCGTGAGTTCGCGCAATTGGTCGATAGCGTCCGCATCGGCGGCGTTGATGCAATGGGTCGCGCCCAGCTCCCGGGCGAGTGGAAATTTGTGCGCTGCCACATCGACAGCAATGAGCGGATGAGCACCCGAGGCGCGCGCCCCCAGGAGAGCGGCCAGCCCGACGCCTCCCAGCCCGAATACGGCCACGCTTTCCCCAGCGGAAACCTTAGCCGTGTTGACGACCGCGCCCACACCGGTCATGACCGCACAACCGAACAGGGCCGCGATCTCCGCAGGCAGATCGTGATCGATGCGTACCGCCGAGCGCGCCGACACCACCGTGTATTCTGCAAATCCCGATACGCCGAGAAGATGATGCAGCGGCATGCCGTTGGCATCGAGCCAGCGTCGTCCGCCGCCGAGCAGCGTGCCTGCGACATTTGCTGCAGCTCCCGGTTCGCAGAGCGATGCGCGGCCGCTTGCACACGGTCCGCAACGGCCACAGTTGGGGATGAACGAGAAGACCACGCGATCGCCTACGCGGAAGCCCTCTCCATCCCGCCCCAGCTCGACGATCTCACCCGTCGCTTCGTGGCCCAGCACCATAGGCATGGGCCGCGGCCGGGAGCCGTCGATGACCGACAGATCTGAGTGGCACAATCCAGCCGCGAGTACGCGCACACAAATCTCTCCCGCGGCGGGAGGCGCGAGCTCGACCGTTTCGATCACCAACGGCCGAGACTGGGCATAGGGTCCTGGCTGGCCTGGCTGTCGCAGAACTGCTGCTTTAACCTTCATGGCTTGAACTCGATCAACTCAAGGGCTGCGCGCAACTCAACCGGCAGTGGGGCCGGCCGCCTCGTCGCGCGATCGACAAACACGTGAACGAACCAGCCCGCCGCTGCCGGACCAGCTTCACCGCTGCGAAACAGGCCTATTCCGTAACGCACGCTCGTTCTGCCGATGTGCTCCACACGTAAGCCCGCCTCGACCGTCTCTGGAAATGTCAGCTCCTGCAGAAACCGGCAGTGTGATTCCGCGCAAACGCCGATGACCGGGCCAGTGAGAACGTCCAATCCTCCCTCTTTGATCAGGTACGTGTTGATCACCGTGTCGAAGTATCCATAGTATTCAATGTTGTTGACGTGGCCGTAGACGTCATTGTCATTCCACCGCGTAGCGATTGGCTGGAAGTGCTTGTAGTGGGCGCGAGAATCAGGCATCCGGAAGCTTATCATCCGCGGGCTTCGGCTGTTCCACTTTGGGGGCAGCAGCCTTGGGCTGCCATTTCTTGCGTTCCACTTGAGGAGAGGGCGGTTCTGCCGCAACGGCGGCCGCTTCCGGAGCTTTTTCCGCTACCGCCACTGTTGCTGTAGGCTGCGGCGCAGGCAGATTGACCGGCGCTACGACTGCAACCTTTCCCAGCTTCTTTTCGACACTTTCGAGCAGCAGTTCCGCCACATCTTTCACCGCGATGGCGTCTTGCTGCCCCCTGGCGGCTGTGCTGTCAAGCATGCTCTTGCAGAAAGGACAGCCAACAGCGAGGACTTTGTTCTCCCCGCCTGCGAGCGCTTGCTGCGCCTCGCGATAGCGATTGTCTGAAATTTTCTGTGTCCCTGTCTCTTCTTCCTTCCAGAACTGCGCGCCACCGGCTCCGCAACAGAATGAGTTTTCCCGATTGCGGCCAAGTTCGACCTGCTCGCTGCTGAGTATGTTGAGCAGGCTGCGCGGGGCATCATAGACTCCATTGTGACGGCCAAGGTAGCACGGGTCATGATAGGCAACTGTGGCAGGCGTCGCGTCGGCACGAAGCTTTCCTTGCGTCACCAGCGTCTCCAGATACTCAGTGTGGTGCATCACCTTGAAGTTGCCACCTAGCTGACGATATTCCTTTCCAATGGCGTTCATGCAGTGCGGGCAAGTGGCAACGATCAGTGGCGGCTTCACCTGGTTCAGGGTCGCGACATTCTGGCTCGCGAGCTGCTGATACAAAAGCTCATTTCCCGCTCGCCGCGCGCTGTCTCCGGTACAGCATTCTTTCTTGCCTAGAACGGCAAAATTCACTCCTGCATAATCGAGCAATTGAACAAAGGCCTGCGCCGTTTTCTGCGATTGTGGATCGTAGCTGGCAGCGCAACCTACCCAGTAGAGAACATCAGGCTGCGGATTCTCCTCGATCGTCTTGACCTTGAGTCCCTCTGCCCAATCCATGCGCTTATCGCGATTGATGCCCCATGGATTGCTGGTCCGTTCCATGCCGCGGAACGCGGTCTGCAACTGAACAGGGAACTCGCCCTTGATCATCACCTGGTGACGGCGAACGTCGATAATGTCGAGCATGGGCTCATCCTGCACCGGGCAGACCTGCATGCATGCGCCGCAGGTGGTGCAAGCCCACGCAGCTTCAGGCGAGAGTGCGAAGCTAAGCAGCGGTTGCGGACTGGTTTCCCCGGGACGAAGCGAGTTCAACTCCATGCGCTTGTTGATCTCCAGCGCCGATGGACTCAGCGCCTTGCCCGTTGCCGTCGCCGGACAAACATCCTGGCAGCGATTGCACTGAATACAGGCGTACGCATCGAGGAGTCGAGGCCATGCCAGATCCTGCAGGTTGTTGGCACCCGCCTTCAGATTTTCCGACTCAAGATCCAAGTCTTGCGTTGGAAACACCCCGGAGGAAGGCCTGCGCGCAACCAGGTATTTGGCCGGGGCAGCGAAGATATGGATGTGCTTGGAAAAGGGGAAATACATCAGGAACGCCAGCACGCTACCCAGCGCACCCCAATAGCCAAAGATGCGCCAGGCTTCGGCATTGCCGGCAGTGAAGGCGTGCGAGAGCAGGGTCGCGAAGGGCTGAAAGCGATCCGGTCCGTCCGCAGCAAGTTTGGCGCCTGCCCCCACTGCTCGGCTGCCTACGTGGAAAAGAATGAAAGCCGACACAATGAGCGAGTCCACGCGAATGCGGCCCTGTTTCACGTCGGGGTGCACCATGGTTCGCGGGTTGAATGTGAAGTCACGGCGGCTAGGCAAAAGAAAGCGGCGAATCACCAGGGCGACGACACCGATAAGAACCAGCGCGCTCAGCAAATCAGCCAACAGGTCGTAAACCAGGCCCGGCAAGCTCGTCGATCGAATGGTAAAGGGAATGAATCCCTCCATTCCGTCTACCAGGTTCACCAGGATATAGAAGACGAATCCATAGAAGATGAAGGAATGAAAGAAGCTGATCCACGGGCGCCGGCGGAAGGTGCGGCTCTGCGTCAGCGTGGTGATGAGCGCGTACCACAACCGTTGCGGAAAATGGTCGAAGCGAGGTTCCGGGTCCTTGCTGCCGTCGCGAACTCGCTGGTACACACGATAGAAACCGCGCAGCCCAATCGCCACCGTGATGGCAGCAAACAAGAGGAACGCGATTTGGTGCGCGAACGGCAGCATAGTTTAGCGAGCTACTTGCGCAGCTCAGTGATCATTGCCGGAATGATTTGATGCACGTCGCCGACGATGCCGTAATCCGCGATCTTGAAAATCGGCGCATTGGCATCCTTATTAATGGCCACGATGAACTTGCTCTTGTTCATTCCGGATAGATGTTGCACCGCCCCTGATATTCCGACTGCGATGTAGGCTTTCGGCTGCACTGTCTTGCCCGTCTGCCCAACCTGTTCCGAGTAGGGACGCCAGCCGGCATCCACGATGGCCCGCGTCGCCCCCACCGCCGCACCCAATTGATCCGCCAGTGCTTCGACCAGCTGCTTGAAACCCTCCGGACTCTCCACACCGCGGCCGCCGGAGACGACCAGGTCTGCATCGGCGAGCGAGATGCGTTCACTCTTCTCCGCAGTTTTGCCGGTGATCTGCAGTCGCGGCTGGGGTAGCTCGAGCTCCGCATCGTATTGCTCCCCCGCGGCGCTGGCCGGCTGGGCAGCGGCAAACGCACCCGGCTTAACCGTGACCACGCAGACCGGACCGTCCGCTTCCACGGTTTCAGTGACACGAGAAAGGAAAGTGTAATGGGCGGCAACCAGCGCGCCGTTGCGGTCGGTGAGGCTGATGGCATCTTCAATCAAAGGCGCGTCCAGCTTCACGGCGACGCGGGGGCTATACTCGCGCCCGCTGCGACTACCGCCAATCAATACCGTATGAGCCTCGCCCTCTCTCGCGATCTGGGCCACCGCGCTCGCCCAAACCTCCGGGTCGTACTGCGCCAACTCGGGCCTGTCTGCCACCAGCACCTGGTCGGCGAAGAGGGTGGCCTGCTCTGCTACGGACGCGACGCCGCTCCCTAAAACCAGCAGAGTGATCGGACCCTCGCGCCCCATCCCCCGGGCCGCAGTCGTCATTTCCAGTGTGCTCTTGCTTACTTTGCCGTTGGAGTATTCGACGACCAGCAGAATCATCCAATCACTCCGGCATCATGGCGTAGAAGATCGACCAGTTTCGCCGCGGCGGCGCCTGCATCTTTACCATCGATAATGTTTCTGCGCCGCTCTTTCACCTGCACCTCGACTCCTACGATCCTCAGTTTAGCGCTTACACCGTATTCGGTGAGAGGGACGCGGCGCAACTCCTTTTTCTTGGCCTTCATGATGTTGGGCAGAGTCGGGTAGCGTGGTTCGTTCAGGCCTTGCTGGGTGGTCACCACTGCCGGCAACGCCACGGCGAAAGATTCGATGCCGCCATCGACGTCGTGCTTTCCGGTGAGCGTTCCATCTTGAAGGGCGAGCGCGCTGGTCCAGGTCGCCTGCGGCCATTCCAGCCGCCCTGCGGTCGCCGCACCTAGGCCGTGACTGTCCCAATCCGCTTGCTGTCCGCCGCAGAAGATCAAGGCGATCTGCTCGCTGCGAGCTACCTGGGCAACCACGCTGCTTACGGCAATCACATCCAGAGGCGTATCGGTCTCTACTAGAATGGCGCGGTCCGCTCCCATCGCCAGTGCCGAGCGAAGAGCCTCCTCGCCGCGAGCCGGTCCAATCGCGAGAGCAATCACTTCTGCCGGTGCCGCTGCCCCCTCGCGCAAGCGCAGCGCTTCTTCGACGCCATACTCGTCCATGGTGTCCATCACCAGCTTACGGCTATCCAGCGCCACGCTTCCGTCCTGGATGCTTACGCTCTCTTCCGCATCCAGAACCTGGCGGACGACTGTCAAAATTCGCATCGCTCTCCTCAGTCCAACTGTTCGGGGAAAGAAACCGCAGGTCCCTCCACTACGCTTCGCTCCGGTCGGGATGACAATTCTATTACGGGGTGAAGTATTTCCCTTCGAAAGCACTTGCGGGTACAACAGAATTGTCATCCCGACCGGAGCGAAGCGTAGTGGAGGGACCTGCGGTTTCTTTCCCCTAAAGTCTAAAGCGCCCCGCTTCCACCATTGCCGCCGAAATCTCGCGGCCTAACGCGATCGTGTTCACCGGCTCATGTTTGGACAAGCGGCGGAAGATCGTCATCTGTGTCCGCAGCATATCGCCCTCTGCCACCGCGGCCAGCACCCGTTCCGCCGAGCCTTCAATCACCCGGAACGAATGCGCGGCATAGTACTTGGTCAGCTTCACCGCCATGGAAGTGGGCTTGTTCATCTTTTCTGTGCGCAGAATACTCGATTCAAGCGCGAGCACTTCGCTGAGGATATCCGCCAGCGCCCCCATCACCTCTTGTTGCTCGCCGAGATCGTTGCCAAACTTCTGCGAAGCCGCACCGGAACAGAAGAGGGAAATCTTCTTCGCGCTAGCCAGCAGCCCACGCTCCTCCGCCAGCGGTCCGTCATAGCTCACCTTTGCCGCCGGTCCGGCCATTACCTCGTCCATCACCTTTTTGATGGCGGGTAGAAGCGGAAGCGTGCCCTGCAACGCGCGCTTGATCATCCAGCCGGTAGTGATCAGCCGGTTGATCTCGTTGGTGCCTTCGAAAATCCGGTTGATGCGCGAATCGCGGTACGCTCTCTCGGCCGGATACTCTTCCACGTAACCGTACCCGCCATGCATCTGCAGCGTATTGTCCACCACCCGTTCCACCATCTCCGACCCGAAGAACTTGAGGATGGAGCATTCGACAGCAAACTCTTCGATCCGCTTCTGCACCTCGGCCGAGAACGTAGGGGAGTTCTTGTCGAGCTCGGCCAAAGCCGCATCGATGGCGCCGACAACCCGATACAGAACCGACTCTGTTGCGTAAATGCCTGCCGCACCTTCGGCGATCTTCTCCTGCACCAAACCGAAGGAGGTAATCGGCTTGCCGAAGGCAACCCGCTCCCGGGCATAGCGTATGCCGTCGCGAAGCGAAACCTTCGCTCCCCCCACCGCGCTTGACGCTAGCTTGTACCGCCCCACATTGAGGATGTTGAAGGCGATATGATGACCCTTGCCCGCCTGCCCCAGCAGATTCTCCACCGGCACCTTGCAATCCGCGAGTACGAGCGCGCAGGTAGAAGATCCGCGAATGCCCAGCTTATGTTCCTCCGCGCCTACGGTCAGCCCCGGAGTACCCGCCTCCACCAGGAAAGCGGAAAACTTCTCGCCGTCGATCTTGGCAAAGATGGTAAACAGGTTAGCCATGCCTGCATTCGAGATCCACATCTTTTCGCCATTGAGCAAATAATGCTTGCCGTCGGGAGTAAGAGTGGCTCGCGTGCGAATGTTCATGGCATCGGAGCCGGCGGAGGACTCTGACAAGGCATACGCCGCGATCCATTCACCGCTCGCCAGCCGGGGAAGATATTTCTCCTTCTGCTCCGGCGTTCCATACCAGACAAGGGGTAAAGTCCCGATCGTTACATGGGCACTGAAGGTGACCGAGAAACTCCCCGAGGCACTCAGGTTCTGTGACACCAGGGTGGAGGTGATCTTGTCCATATCCAGACCGCCGTACTGCTCGGGCACATCGATTCCGAGCAGTCCCAGATCACCCAGATCCCGCATCAGCTTGCGGCTCACATCCCAGTTTTTCGCTTCGATCTCATGCACCTGGGGGGATATTTTCTCTTCCGCGAACTTGGAGGCAACGTCAGCGATCTGCTTCTGTTCTGGGGAGAGGTCTTCCAGCGTGAAAATATCTTCCGGAGTCAAATCTTCGATCAGGAAGCTGCCTCCGGTCACTCGTTTCGCCGTTTTCGCTTGCGCTTCTACGACCATTGCATCCTCCCGTGTTACTAATTCTGCAGATTCTCGAAAATGCCGGCAGCTCCCTGGCCGCCGCCCACGCACATGGTTACCAGTCCATACCTGGCGCCGCGCCGTTTCATCTCGCTAAGCAGGCTGGCGGTTAGCTTGGTGCCGGTGCAGCCCAGAGGATGCCCCAGTGCAATCGCACCCCCGTTGACGTTTACCTTGGCCGGATCGATGCCGAGCGTCTTGATCACGGCCAGCGACTGCGCGGCGAAAGCCTCATTCAGCTCGATCAAATCAATCTGGTCGAGCGTGAGGCCGGCCATCTTCAGTGCTTTGGGGATTGCATAGATCGGGCCGATCCCCATCTCCTCAGGCAGACAGCCGGCATACGCGAAGGAAACAAAACGCGCCAGAGGCTTGGCTCCGATCTCTTTGGCCCGGGTGTCGGACATAACCACCGCAGCTGCGGCGCCATCCGAAGTTTGAGAGCTGTTGCCCGCGGTGACTACACCAGCGGCATGAAAGACAGCACGCAATTTGGCCAGCGCTTCGATGGATGTGTCGGCCCGTGGTCCCTCGTCCACGGTGAAAGGCTTTTCCTGCTTCTCCGGCTTTCCGGCCGCACTCATCACCGTGGTGACCACAGGGACGGCGACGATCTCATCGTCAAAGCGCCCTGCCTCAATCGCCGCCAGCGCCTTCTTGTGGCTGCCCAGGGCAAACTGGTCGGACTCCTCGCGCCCGATGTTGTAGTGTTTCGCTACCCGCTCGGCGGTAAGCCCCATCGACATGTACGCCGCCGGGTGGTTATCCATCAGCCACGGATTGACGGCGATCTTGTTTCCTCCCATCGGGAGATACGACATGGACTCGGCACCACCTGCGACGATGACGTCCGCGCCGCCGCCGCGAATCCGTTCCGCTGCCAGGGCGATTGTCTGCAATCCGGAGGCGCAGTAGCGGTTCACCGTCATCGCCGCGGCCTCAATGGGAAGGCCTGCGCGCAGCGAGATCAGCCGCGCCATATTCATCCCCTGCTCGCCCTCGGGCATCGCACAGCCGATGATCACGTCTTCAATTTCTTTAGGGTCGAGCGCCGGCACCCGGTCCACGGCACCCTTCACCGCAACCGCTCCAAGATCGTCCGGCCGGGTGTAACGCAGAGTGCCCTTGGGCGCTTTCCCCACCGCTGTACGCACTACGCTTACTACGACTGCTTCCTTCATAATCTGCCATCCGCGGACTGGTTAATTTCTGAGTGGCTTGCCCGTCTTGAGGGTAAAGCCGATGCGCTCAACCGTCTTCGGCTCTCCACAAAGAGAGAGAAATGCCTCCCGCTCCAGATCGAGCAACGTCTGTTCGGTGAGCAGGGTTCCAGGGGTAATATCCCCGCCCGTGAGGATGCGCGCCACGTGGGTGGCGATCTTCGCATCGTGCTCGCTGATGTACGCGGCTTCGCGCATCAGGTAAATGCCCAGCTTCAAGGTTGCCTGAATCGTCTCCCCCGGCGCGGGAATGTTCGTTCTCATTACCGGCGCCGTGTAGCCTGATCTCGTCAGCCGGAGTGCCTGCGCCTTGGCGTCGCTTACCAGGCGGCTGCGGTTCATTGAGATCGAATCGATGTCTTCGATAATGCGCAGGGACCGCGCATCCATGGCGGATGTCGAAACCTTGGCCATGGCGATCGTCTCGAAGACATTCTTGACGGTTTCCACAACCTCGACGGACTCGCCCCGGGCGTCGCTGCGAACCGCATCCGCAGCAGCCAACGCGCGCAATAGCATTTCCTTGCAACCGCCACCACCCGGGATCAGGCCAACCCCGGTCTCGACCAGTCCTGTATACAGCTCCAGATGCGGCTGTCGCAGTGCTGCGTGCATACAGACTTCAGTTCCACCGCCCAGGCAAAGGCCAAAAGGCGCGGCCACCACCGGACGCTCGCAGAACTTGATCGCCTGGGTCATGCCCTGGAACTGCCGTACGCTCAGCTCGATCTCATCCCATTCCTCGTCCTGGATAGCCAGCAGCAGCTGCATCAGGTTGGCGCCCACGGTGAAATTCTGCGCATCGTTGGTGATAATGAAACCGTCGAAGTTGCGCACCGCATCGCTGCCCGGCTGCAGCTTCTTCAACAGAAACGAAACGATGTCGTCGCCCAGCGAATTCATCTTCGAATGAAATTCGAAGCAGCCGATTCCGTCCCCCACATCCACCAGCGAGATTCCCGGGTTCCCGGCAAAAATCCCATGGGAACGTTTGTAGCTGGCCACCGAGGCTAGTTCAGGATTCTGGTGAACAGGCCGGTATACCCCCGTTTTCACATCGAAGTACTCTGTGCCGCCGGCGCGGTACCAGGAGTCGCCGCCAGAGGCCAGAAGCTTTTCCACCGCCGCCGGAACAGGCGTTCCCGCGGCGCGCATCTTCTCCACCGTATTCGGCACGCCGGCGGCATCCCACAGGGCAAACGGCCCCAGCTCCCAATTGAATCCTGACGTGATTGCCCGATCGATATCCACGATCGTCTCGGTGACCTCGCCGATGCGGTTCGCCGAATAGGCCCAAAGATCCGGAAGCGCCTGCCAATAAAACTTCGCTGCCCGATCCTTTGCCGGGTCAGCGGCCAGCAGCGCTTTCAGTCTGCCCGGCACCGAATCATTGCCTTTCGCCAGCTCAATGGTAGGGAAGGAGGGTTTGGAGGCGGGCTGGTACTCAAGCGTGTCCAGGTTCAGAACGGAGCGAACTTCCTTTCCATCCGCACCGCGTTCTTTCTTGTAGAAGCCTTGCTTTGTCTTATCGCCCAGCCACTTGCGCGCGATGACCTGCTCGATGAAATCGGGCAGCTTCACGTCCGACCTTTCATCGGTTGCGCCCTTAGAGAAGTTTCTCGCCACATTGGCTAAGACATCGATACCCACGAGGTCCGCAAGGCGGAAGGTCCCGGTTTTTGGCCATCCGACAGCCGGTCCCGTGAGCACATCGATTTCTTCAATGCTCAGCCCCTGCTCCTGCATGATCTTGAAGGTGTTCAGCATCAGGAACGTTCCCACCCGATTGGCAATGAAATTTGCCAAATCGTTGGCGGGCACGACGGTTTTGCCCAGTTGGCGATCGCCAAACTCTGCGATCGCAGCCATGGCGGCCGGATTGGTATCCGGCGTCGCAATGACCTCGAGCAGGCGCATATAGCGCGGCGGATTGAAGAAATGGGTTCCAAACCAGCGTTGCCGCAGCGGCTCGGGAAGTTGCGCGCCGATCTGAGCAACCGGGAGACCGCTCGTGTTGGTGGTAAGGATGGCCTCTGGATTCAGGTGCGCGGCTACTTTACTGAGTAGGTTGCGCTTGATCTCGAGATTTTCGGCAACGGCCTCGATCACCCAATCGCAATCGCGCAGCTTGGGCAGGTCATCCTCGAAATTGCCGATGGTGATGCGATCGGCAACGGAGGGAACCGCAAAGGCTGCGGGCTTTGCGCTTTTGAGGTTGTTAAGTGCCTGCGCCGCCAGGCTATTGCGATCGCCTTTTTCCGGCACCATATCGAGCAGAAGAACCGAGAGCCCTGCGTTGGCAATATGAGCGGCAATGCGTGCGCCCATGGTGCCTGCGCCGAGCACGGCTGCCCGCCGGATGTTGAACTTGCGATCGGGACGTTTTTCCTGCCCGGGAGCCGATGTGCCCTGAGCCACAGAATCGGAAAGTAGCGGCATGCTCTATTCCTTTGTTACCACGCGAGAAAATCACACACGTGTCACTGTCCGCAAGAATACTGAACGCTGGGTAAGAAAGTCAATCCGCGAAAGTAACCGCAGGTCCCTCCACTACGCTTCGCTCCGGTCGGGATGACAATTCATGGGTGCGCGGAGAACTAAGTCCTGCCCCAGGATTGTCATCCCGACCGGAGCGAAGCGTAGTGGAGGGACCTGCGGTTACTTGTCCCGGATGGGGACTCCCACCAACTCTAACGTCCTGTTGGAGTCGTGCCCAGGCCGCCAGTGAGAATCTGCGCATATTCCGCAGCAATTTCGCGCGGGCTCAGATCGCCGTCAGGATGGTACCAGGTGCCTATCCAGTTGATCGCCCCGGCGATTGCAAACGACACCAGCTTGGGATTGCAAGGCCGGATAGATCCATCGGCAATCCCCTCCTCCACATAGCCGCGAAGAGTCGAATCCAGACGCCGCTTCATGGTTCGAACTTCGCGCCGGGTGGCCGGCGAAAGCTCTGACTCGTCCAGCATCGGGACGCAACGCCCAAAATCATAAGAGACCAGCGCCTCCGCATAGGTCTCGACATACATGAAGAGTTTGCGCAGCCCCGTGCCCTCGTTAGTGTTCGTTTGTTTGAGGAGGTTTTCAATATAAGCGATCCCGTTGCGATAGCACTCGACGAGGATCTCCTCTTTATTGCGGAAATAGTAATAGAGTGCAGGCTTGGTGATCTTGAGCTGGGCGGCCAGCATGCTCATCGAGGACTTTTGATATCCATGCTCAAGAAAAAGGTGTGCGGCCGTGCGTAGTACCGCTTCCCGCTTGACGACCATACTTCTCTGCCGTGCCTGAAAGGCTTTCCAAGGTTCGCGAGTGCGTTCCTTTACGGCCCTTGTCTCCAGGTTTTGCATCAAGCGACACCTTTCCCGTGCCATTCTACAAGCGCCGTTGCTCTGAACCGCGTGCCGCTAC
>CAWGYP010000026.1:0-1206111 GCA_963826875.1 uncultured Acidobacteriaceae bacterium
ATTTTGGCCCGAGGGACCAGCCCGATTGTACAGAAACCAGAGGTGGGCCAGACCGCGCTGCAAGGCGACAACGAAGAGGGCGGGAAACTCGTTCTATGCCTACGATCTCTGCCTAGAGATAAACGGCCTGTCTGTCCCTCCCCAAGCCGGATGATCGCCGCACCGACCGCTCCCTGCCCTATCTCACGGGTCCCAAGTATTTGTCGAGCCAGTTGAGCGATTCCTTTATCATCTCCGGTCGGGGTACGTCGTGTCCCGTGTCGTAAACTACGCGGCGCTTGTGCTCTGTGGGTGTTCCTAATAGGCGGAACATGGGCTCTTGAGAGATTCTTGGAGGCCAAAGGAAATCGTAACGGCCATTGAGCATCAAAACAGGAGCCTTCACATGTGGAGCGAAGTTGAGTTGGTCCACCTCCGGCAATGGCTCTTGCAAAAGGAATCCTGGTGCTATGAGAATTAATGCTTTGAAGCGAGTTTCAACAGCCGGGAGAAGTCCCCCCATCGCTGCCCCCCAACTGTAACCCTCGTAGGCCAACTCGTTGGCGTTGATATCCTGGCGGGTCTCAAGGTAATCGATCGACCGGCTGAGGTCCTTAGACCAAAAGATGACATTGTCTCGATAAGTACTGCTGGTGTTTGGCCAGTAGATCGGCTTCGGTCCGCCGCCACGTTCAAACGTTCCCTTGTAGATAGGGAATAGGACCGCTCGTCCACTTTTTATAATGAAATCGAAGTCTGGAAGACGCATCGGGAGCCCTTTTGCGCTCGATCGCATGTGAGCGGCATGAGCGCTGGGAAAGTACACGACGACTTGAAAAGGCGGCGACGCTCCTTTGGGCAGGAACAAATACGCGGTGACTCGCTCGCCGCCGTAAGCCGCGTCGAAGGAGACTTTCTCTTGCCTCCAATCCTCGGTCTGCTGGACGGATTCCACCTTCGCATGCAACGGTGTCTTGTCATAAGAGTATTGGTTCTTGTATGCCCGGAAAAGTTGATCAGAAACAGGTTTTTCGGAGCCGTAGTTGCGTAATTGAATCGTGATCGGAGCGCCTGCTGCTTCGGCTTCCTTACCTGTCGACACATATTCAGCGCAACGAAAACCAAATCCACGGGACCGCTCGAAGGGGGAACGAGCGTCGGGAATGTTGAACATATAAGTCGGATCGTCCCATGCGCCGCCCATGCTATAGCGCCTGCCGGAGGTCGCTTCGTTTGCACACCACTCCTTCACGTTGCCTGCCATATCGTAAGCGCCACACCAGCTCATACCTTGGTAAGTCCCGACCGGCGAAAGTCCCTTGCCACTGAAGTTGCTGGCGGGGATCAGGCTGGGGCTATCCGTCGGGGATGCAGCAGCCGCCCAGTGATAAATGGTCGGAAGCGACTTGCCTACAAAGTCAGCATAAGCTTCAGCCTCGAACCAGCTCACACCGGTGACAGGATATTCGCCCTCACCTTGCGGATATTCACCTTGTATCCAGGTGGAAGGTCCTGGCCTGTTTGTTTTATCGACAAAGAGTTTCATCGCGGCGGCCCACGGAAGCACGCGTCCATCGTTTCGGAATTCGTGTTTCCAATACTTCTGCTTCTTGTAACCTCCCTGGTCCACGAAGCGCTTGAACTCGCGATTGGTGACCTCGAACTTATCGATCCAGTAATTCCCAACCCGGACTGTGGGCAAGGCCTCAAACCCCGCAATCCCCCACAGGTCGACAGGATCCCTCTGGTCGAACTCAACGGGAACCATTCCACTGGGAGCGTTCCGGTCTTTGTGCAGTGCCACGGTTATGGGGCCGGACGGGAAGGTGGCGCGTTCGAGCGTCGTGTATCCTTGCAATTCGAATTTCCAACTCGAATCCACAGCGGGAAACCTCCGTTTTTGGAGGGGCGAGAGACCGACAAATTCCCATTGGGCGTTCGGAGAGTTGTAGTTCCTGCGGTAGACCGACGCCCCCGGAGGGCTGGTGATGATGGAATCGGACCAGGAGATATCGGGCCAGAATCTGGCCAGGGTTGGGTCAGCCGGAATGTATCGCTCGGCCTGAACAGCAAGTGCATAGGCTTCGCCAGGTTGGCCCCGTTCGATGAGCTTGCCGATCTGCGGTAACGCCTGCTCCCTGGCCCATCTGACTTTGGAACTGTGGTGAATCCCCCAGCCAATCAAGCTCATTAAGGCTAAGAGGAAAATCAGTGCGGGGATTGCGACACGCGGCTGCCTGCTTTGCCGGAGCAGCACTCTTGGATTAACACCACTGGCAGGTTCCGAAATCAGTTCAAAGCAATCCTTGAGCTCCTGCTCAACCTCTATCATGCTTGCATAACGTTCTTCGGGGCGCCTGCGTAAACAGCAACGAATGATTCGATCCAGTGCCTTCGGGACATCTTTTATGAATTGTTCCAGCGGGATGGGCTCCTCCCGCTCGATTGCTATCGATGTTTCACTCGTTGGCTTGCGCTCAAATGCTTTCTTTCCCGTGAACATCTCGTAAAGAACCGCGCCGAACGCAAATATATCGCTACGGGCGTCCACCCGTTGACCATGCAACTGCTCAGGAGACATGTACGGCAGCGTGCCAACTACCTGGACGTCACCAGTAAGGCCTGGCAGGGTCTCTTCCGCAAACACGACAGGCCGTTCGTACTTTGCCAGCCCAAAATCGAGCAGCATGGCCCCGCTTTCGGTGAGCATGATGTTGCCTGGTTTGAGGTCGCGATGAACGATGCCTTTACGGTGTGCCGTGGCCAGTGCATCTGCAACCGCGATCGCGATCTTCAGAGCCTCGACCGTCGAGAGCCTGCCCCTCTGGATGCGCGCCGAAAGTGTCTCGCCCTCCAGGTACTCCATGGCGATGAAGGCTCTCGCGGCGTCTTCCCCAAAGTCGTACACCCTGCAGATGCTTGCATGACTTAGAGCTGAAGCAGTTTTCGCTTCGCGCAGAAATTGCTCCAGCGATTCCCTATCTTCACCTAGTTGCTTTGGCAACAGTTTCAGCGCAACCATTCGGTCGAGCAGCAAATCTTCGGCTTTGTAGACCTCACCCATACCTCCGGCGGCTATGAAAGTGACGATGCGGAACCGCCCAGCTAACACCTCACCGGGTGTCAGTCGTTCCAGGGGATTTGCGCCGGTCCACCGAGGGTCAACAAATGGCGGGCTGGATAAGAAGCTGCCCAAACGATTGTGCACGCCAAGCAGCCGGCGCACTTCGGCGCGGACCATTTCGTCGCGCTCGCTTTGTTCGAGAAAAGAGGCCCGCTGTGCCGGGCTGCATTCGAGCGCGGTCGTGTACAGCTCTTTAACGAGTTCCCACTGTTTTGCCGTCATCTCCATGGTCGGGCCTCAATTCGCCGTACAGCCAGACTTTCGCCACCGCCCAATCCCGCTTGACCGTGATCGGGGAGACGTTCAGAAACTGGGAGGTTTCCTCCACGCTGAGGCCTCCGAAGAAGCGCAATTCGACGATGCGGCTTTGGCGCGGATCGAGCTTCGAGAGACGGTCGAGAGCTTCGTCCAATTTCAACAGATCTTCAGAGTGTTCCGGGGTAAAAGCCAATCCTTCTTCCAAGGGCACGATCACCTGTGTTCCCCCACGTTTCTCCCGTAGGTGGCGGCGGGCATGGTCTATGAGAATGCGCCTCATTAGTTGGGCAGCAACCCCATAGAACTGAGCGCGGCCCTGCCAATGGGGAGAATGCTGGCCAACCAGCTTGAGATAAGCTTCATGAACCAGAGCAGTGGTCTGAAGGGTATGGCTCGCCCGCTCGCGCCGCATATACCGGCGGGCCAGCCTTTTGAGCTGGTCATAGACCAAAGGAACAAGCTTTTCCTGAGCGGCTTGGTTCCCATTCGCTACTTCGATCAGCAGGGCCGTCACGTCCGGTTCCGGGACCAAGTCGCCATCCTCCAACCGTATCCGGTTCAAAAAACAGCAGTTACCACAACCTTGATGGTCAGGATTCTACCTGCAATTCACGATCTTTGCATTTCTTCATTTCCTGGTGATCCCTTTTCCCTGCAGATGGCGCGTTTGTAGGTATAGCCGGATCTTCAGGCAGATCACGGCTGGGATGTGGATGCGAACGATGTGCCGTATGGGCCTGTGGCCCGTAAGTAGGTCTTCGCCATTCAAAGAAATTTCACTGCGACCCAGGAGGATACCAATGCGTACCACGACTCTTGCTACTTACACACGCTTCGCGGCATTGCTCACCGCAGTAGCCGCCGCCTGTACGGGAACTACCTATGCAGGCGATTGGGAGCACGATCAACAACTGGCCCAAATGGCCGAGCTGCATAATCTCCATGCAACCTTTCACGGTGCCGTCAGCGTGCACGATCCTGTCAATGGCGATTCGCAGGCCGTGATCACACAGCGAGTTCGGGACGCACTTTCCATCTGGGCGGAAGATGCGGTGCTCACGGTAGTGAGCACTACGGCTTCGGCGGGGAATTACGTCGGCAACGGTGATCCCGACGATCCCGCGACGTGCCCTGAACCCTCGGGTGACACCTCTGCCGGGGGAAAACAGGGCACGATTTGCACATTCTTTAAGTATCTCGCCGGAGGGTTACAGGCGGCGAACAAGCTTGTCTCGCTTTCCCCTGAATATAAAACCAAGTTTGTCCCTGTGTATGAAGACGGGCAGTGGAAATCATCGGTGTATTTTGAGTGCCACTACTTCGATGTGTCCTTGAATTCGGCTACCGGCCTCCCCAACTGGACGGCGAAGAGCCACGTAGACCTTGACGGTGAAGCGAAAAAGATCAACGGGAAGTGGTTGTTGACGAAGGTCAGCTCGGCTACGGTTGGAATTCCAATTCCGTAGCAGGCTGCCTTCTGCGGAAGAGAGGCGAGGACAGCATACTTATCCCTGGAGTGATGCAATACGTGTGCTGTCCGTGCGCCGCTTTTCCTCGCCCTCTTGAGCGGCTCCAAAAAGCTTCACAGTTCCTGGCAAATTGTCAGGTTTGCAGGACAGACGAAGTAATTCCGCGAGCTATTCGGGGGTTATTTCATCTGTCAGGCATCCACCCATTGAGCTACCCCAACTTAACCACGATTGACGGCCGCGGCCTATGCCGCTGACTCGCAACTGCATAAATACGCGGGAGCCAGTCCGGCGGAGTTGACTCCTCGTCTTATTTGTTCTACCTTACAGAACAAATGAAACGAGGAGAACTTCTCGGGTCGTTGGAGCACATCATCCTTCTGGCACTGGTCCGTCTGGATGGAAGTGCGCACGGCATGATCGTGCGGCGCGAAATTGAACAACGGACCGGTCGCAATATTTCCATCGGCGCGGTGTATGCGACATTGGAGCGACTTGAGGCGAAAAGGTACGTGAGTTCATCCACCGGCGATCCCACGCCCGAGCGCGGCGGCAGGGCCAAACGGGTGTTTCGAGTCGAGGCCGCGGGCTATCGCGCGCTGCAAATATCCGAACAAACCTTGCATAGTATGACAGCCGACTCAAAACGCCGCTGGGAGCCGATATGAGTCGCTATTCGCCGCCGGCTTTCGCTTGCCGCCTTTTCCAAATCGTCCTTCCGGTTCCATATCGAGGGGCCTTGTTGGGCGACCTCATCGAGGAATACAACCTTCGCGCCGAAGCTACGTCGCCATCTGCCGCTACGCTTTGGTTCTGGGGCCAGGCCTGCCGTTCCATCCCGTTCATCGTCGGATCGTCATTGCGAAATGGAGTTCTGAAGTTTGGCGCAGTGGGCACGATCCGTGAAGACGATCACGCGGAGCACGGGCTGCCATTCTTCGACAACCTGCTGCAGGATCTGCGCTTCGCTTTGCGCATGCTGGCCCGGTCGCCAGGCTTCTCCGCCGTCGCAATCCTGACCATCGCTCTTGGCATCGGAGCGACCACGGCGATCTTCAGCCTCTTTGATGCCACGCTGCTTCACCCGTTGTCCTACCCGCATCCGGAGCAACTGGTGAGCATCGAGGACGATCTTCCCGGCGTCGGCTCCCGTGACGTCGGGATATCTGTACCCGAATGGAAGGATCTCGAGCGTTCCGGCATTTTTCAAAGTGTCGCGCTTAAGGGATTCGGCTCCGATAATCTAACCGGGTCATCGCAGCCTTCACGAATCCAGTTTGAGCCCGTCACGCCGGGCTATTTCGCGCTGCTGGGCGTAAAACCGGAGATGGGCCGCATCTTCGATCCCCATGATCCGACGCCCGGATTTACGCTCGATGTGGTCATCAGCGATGGCCTCTGGAAACGGGCCTTCGGCAGCGATCCGCACATTCTCGGCAGAAGTTTGCGGCTCGACAATGATTTGTATCGTGTCATCGGCGTGATGCCCACCGGCTTTCACGATCCGGGACGAACCTTAGAAGAGAGGAACACCGACCTTTGGGCGGCAGCTGGTTTTTCCGCCGACCCAGCTCCGCCTCCGAACCGGAATTTGCGTTTAGCTCTAGGGGTTATCGCGCGACTGAAACCTGGGCTCAACATTGCCGCTGCGCAGAGCCAACTCGATGCGCTTGTTGCCTCATTACAGAAACAATTCCCCGACAATTATCCGCCGGAAAGCAAATGGACGGTGCAACTAACGCCGCTGAAAGAGAGCGTCGTGGGAAACGTGCGTTCCTCGCTGCTGCTGCTGCTGGCCGCTGTGGGCCTGGTCCTGCTGATTGGCTGCGTGAACGTGGCCAACCTGCTGCTGGCGCGTGCCAGCGCGAGGGGACGCGAGATGGCGGTTCGCCAGGCGCTAGGGGCCGCACGCAAGCGGCTGGTCCGGCAGTTGCTGACCGAGAGTCTGCTGCTTTCGCTGCTGGGCGGAGTGGCCGGTTTGGCAATTCTGTTTTGCACGAAGAATTTTCTGCTGCAACTGGTGCCGGAGAGCCTGCCACGGCTCAACAATCTCTCGATTAACTGGAGCGTTATGTTGTTTGCTCTGGCCGCCTCCCTTGGGGCTGGGGTAATTTTCGGACTGGCTCCCGCATCGCAGGCAGGCCGGGTTAACCTGGCTCACACCCTCAGGCTCGAAGGGCGTGGCTCGCGCGGTTCAAGAGAACAGATGCGAACGCGCCGCGCGCTCGTGGTCACCGAGTTTGCTTTGTCGTTGACTCTGATGATGGCCGCGGGTCTTTTGCTGCGCAGCTTCTGGCAATTGTTCACAGTGCCGCTGGGATTCAATCCGCAGCATGTCATGGCGGTTCACTTCTGGCTCCCAGAGCCCAACGACCCAAAGACCGACATCTATGGAACGCCTGCGCAGGAGGCAGCGCTGGTGCGCGAATTGCTTCGCCGCGCCAGGTCGCTTCCTGGAGTGCAGGAAGCCGCTCTCGGACGGGATGCGTCCATTCCCCTGAATCACGAACGGGACGTGACTCCTTTAATCCTGGAAGGACGCCAATCGCAAAGCAAGGAACCACCTTTAGTCGAGCGCTCGAACGTTACGCCGGAATATTTTCATTTGCTCGAAATCCCGCTATTGCGTGGCCGATTGTTCAGCGATTCCGACAACGATCGAGCGCCACTGGTCGCGGTCGTCAACCAGGCGTTCGCGCGCACCTACTGGCCAGGCGAAGATGCCCTCGGCAAGCGTCTCAAGGGCGGGCGCTTTGGTCTGGACCCCGCCAGTACTCCATGGACGACGGTCATCGGCATTATCGCCGACGCGCGTACCGAATCGCTGGCGGACGCGAGCGTTCCGCAGATCTATTTGAGCTTGTACCAAACCAGTCCAAAGGAGCTGGCCATCTTTCTCCGCGGAAAACTGGATCCCAGCGCAATTCCGGGACAGGTTCATGAGATGGTGCAGTCCGTGGACCCCAGTCTCCCGGCGTATGGAGCGCAGACGCTCGACGACGCACTGTCGGCGTCACTTGCAGAGCGGCGATTCTCCCTGGAGATGGTCGCGTCCTTCGCCGTAACGGCGCTGCTGCTTGCCGCGCTCGGCATCTACGGAGTAATTTCCTATATCGTTACCGAGCGCACACACGACATTGGCATTCGCCTGGCGCTCGGCGCGCAAAGAGAGAACATCCTGCTGATGGTTCTGCGCCAGGGACTGAGCCTGGCGATTGCCGGCACCGCCGTCGGCTTGGTCGGTGCACTGATCGTCTCTCACCTGATGGCAGACCTCCTCTACGGCGTCGCGCCCACCGATCCTCTCACGTTCGTCGCGGTCAGCCTGATGCTGACGGCTGTTGCGCTTGCGGCCTGCTATATCCCTGCACGCCGCGCCATGCGTGTCGATCCCCTGGTTGCGCTGCGCTATGAGTAGCCTCATCCAGTTGTCACATTTAAATTCCGGTTGTTCGGATTTCTTACACTGGGGCCTCTTTCGCTGTTATTGACGCCGGTGTTATTCGGGGCCCTGAAACCAAATTCTGACAAATCTGCCACCTAAGTGCGGGAGGATCGCTATGGCGCCCACGTTTCCGAAGTACTGGACTCTTTCCGGTATCGCGTTCGTTGCCTTTGCTGCTGGATTGTTGACAGCCTGCGGGGTATTTCATCTCAAAGAAGTCAGGGCCGAAAGCAACAGGGCATTCGAGCTTCGCTTTTACCACGCATTGCCCGGCAAGATGCCGGAACTGGAGTCACGCTTTCGCGACACGACTTCAAAGCTACTCGCCAAACACGATCTGAAAGCCGTAGGTTATTGGGTAACCGAGGGGGATGTTCCCGCATGGGACAACACGCTCATCTTTATCCTGGACCATCGCAGCCTAGAGGAAGCGAAAGAGCACTGGCAGGCTTTCCGCACCGACCCGGCTTTTCAAGAAGAGCTCAAATCCGAACAGGCCAACAAGCTGGTGGAGAAAGTGGATTCAACTTACATGCGGCCGACCGATTTTTCACCAATGAAGTAGCAGACCCTCTGCACGTACGATCTCCGTGCAGCGCAGTGCCGCGCGTGCATAGAACCGACGGGAGCCTTGCAGACATCGAGCGAGGAGTCTGTGATGATGAAGACCTATTGGTGGCCGGAGCAGAATGCTGGATGGAAGCCGGCACGGCGAAGCATCTTGCTCGCCGCATTCCCACTGTTGTTCGGCTCTGCAAGATGGCTCAGCGGTTTGCCTTCGGTTTGTGACGATCTTTAGCGTGTCCTCGCTTCTGTAGAGCCTCTGAAAAATGGTGGCCGGTTACCACTTCCGGCAAAGTTCCATTCCCGTCTGACGACAAATCTTGACGACAAATCTTTGTGCGCCACACCTTGCGCCGGCAAAAATACCAATACCAAAGTATAAGAGGCGATCGCGCAGCGCATGAGTAATGATAGTGTTGGTTCAATTGGTCGCTGGGAAAAGACTTTACGGATAATACTCGGCAGTGGTGTTGATGTTGGGCCCGGACAAGAAAGTATCACGCACGAATCGAGCGCATCAAGTTCCTCAGACCACGCTCTTCGAACTGAGATGTTCTCGGCGTTGTCCATGAATTCCGCTTTTGTCGTGGCGTGAGAGTTTCTCCATGAATACCCCATTGCTAGTTTCGGTTGTCGACGACGACCAGTCAGTTCGCGAGTCTTTGCCAGACCTGTTGAAGGAGTTGGGATTTGCCGCCCGGATATTTTCCTCGGCGGAGGAATTTCTGGTGTCCGGTGCTGCTTTGCATTCGAGTTGCCTGTTGCTCGATGTCGCAATGCCGGTGATGTCCGGGCCCGAGCTCTTGCGCGAACTTCGGCGCCGCGACCTGAGGATTCCGGTTATCTTCATTACCGCTCGCGGGGACGAAGTAGCGCGATCACAAATGCTTGATGACGGAGCAGTAGAATGTTTGTTTAAACCGTTTGACGATACGGCCTTGTTGCAGGCATTGAACAAGGCCGTCGGTCGCAAATAAACGTTCTGAAGCTCGTGGGAGGTGGCTACAATGAACACAACGAGCGTGTTCTTTTGTGAAAAGAGTTCTAGCCTGATGACAAGTGCCTCGCCGGTTGTCTTCGTTGTGGATGACGATATCTCGATCCGAGAATCATTGGAAGCCCTGATTCAAGATGGAGGGTGGCACGTAGAAACTTTCATGTCCGCGGAAGAGTTCCTTAACCGCCCACTCGAGTTCGTCCCGCGCTGCCTGGTCCTGGATATTTCGATGCCTGGTTTGAATGGCCTGGAGTTGCAGAAACGGTTGGCGGTGGAACGGCCGGACATGCCGATTATCTTCATCACGGGGCACGGCAATGTGCCAATGGCGGTCCTGGCCATGAAAACCGGGGCCGTCGAGTTTCTCACCAAGCCTTTCAGCGACGAGTCGCTTTTGACTGCCATACGGAATGCCATTGAGAGTAGCAAATCGCTGGTTGGTCGCAATACTGAGCTTCACGCTCTGAAATCGCGGTATGCCCGCCTCACTTCTCGCGAACGCGAGGTCTTTGCTCTTGTGGCCGCCGGCCTTTCGAATAAACGGGTGGGTAGCGAACTTGGCATCTGCGAACCAACGGTGAAAGCACATCGTGGATGTGTGATGCGCAAGATGAAAGCCGGGTCGTTGGCGGGAGCTAATAAATATGGCTACGCGCCTCCGCCTGAACCGGTTGACTACTGTGGGAACGCCGGCCAACATCTAACTTATAACGTACATCCGCTACCTATTCCCCCAACCCGCCATCGGCTTGCCAGATACGCCTATTGGTAATGCGCCACCCCGCGCGCGAATCCTCCAGGTGTGTAGGCTTATTCGTTTTACCATTGGCTGACCTTATATAGCGTCTGCTACTAAGGTATATCCGCGACCATCGTCTAATAGATTTGCCTCCGCTTTTCTGGCTTAATCGCAAGAACGGAACGTAACGAGTGAGTGGCCCAGGTCTTCGAGACCTGGGCCACTCACCAGGTTCTCTCTCTGGAAGCGCCTCTCTTCCCTTGTCATCTTGACCGGAGCGACGCGCGTGGAGAGATCTCTGTGTGGGGACTTTGAATGTGAGGATCTTATGACCGCACAACCGCCTCAAGAGCTCTTCGAGCAGTCTCCTCGAGGCGCCATCTCTACAGTGCAGCACTTAACGAGTTCACCCTTTGCGAGTCGGCTGCACGGAGACCCATGTCAGTCACCCGAGGAAGGCTTGCAGGAAGAATCGCGGAGATTGCAGCAATGCGTACGAGAGCTTCTCATCAAGAATCAACAGCTCAGAATGTTGTTGCAGTCGGCAACTGAATCACCTGGCCAGGGATCTTCCCCAGTGAATGCCTCCGGAACGTCCGAAGAGATCAACCACAGAAGAGGTCTGTCATGAGTCTGCTTATGCCGGCGGTACACAGTGTCGATACTGAATATAGCCCAACTGGGACGAGCGATGAGCTGCTGGTGTCCAGAGTTAAGTCTGGAGACACGGACGCGTTTGTTGAACTCAGCAAACGCCACGGCGCCAAAGTCTTTCAAGCTGCTTATCGAGTCACCAGGAATCGGCAGGATGCGGAGGATGCGCTTCAGGACGCTTTCCTGAGAGCCTTCATTCACATGAAAGATTTCCAGCAAAGATGCAGTTTCTCCACCTGGCTTACGCGGATTGCCATCAACTCGGCGCTCATGATTTTGCGTAAGAAACGTGTCAGCGCTGAAATTTCGATCGATTCTGGCGACGATCCAGTAGGAAACTTCCAGAGATGGGAGCCGAAGTCTCCAGGGGAAGATCCTGAGAGCCGCTACATTCGTAGGGAGAGGCAGGAATTGCTGAGGCAGGCAATTCACCAGCTGCCGGCGGTTTTCCGTGATGTAGTCCAGCTCCGGCACGCAAGAGAATGTTCAGGGCAAGAGATCGCAAAATCTCTTGGCATCTCGGTTCCGGCGGTCAAGTCAAGGCTGGCGCGCGCAAAAAGAGCGCTGCACACGTCACTTCTTCAAACGGATTCGCAATCAACAATGGACGCGAAATTGAGCTAAGGGACTTAAACGGACTGGAATATGGGACGCACCGATTCCATCGTGCCATGTCTCTCACGCTGCTGGTCCCTTGCGATCATTGCGTTGGTGGTCTTCATCTCGTTCGTAGCGCGTACTTGATCGAGATCGGTTTGTGGGCCGGGTTCTTCTTAATCTGTGGAGAAGTTTTCGGAGTTTCCAACGGCCTACTACCACTAAGCGGTCAACTTCACGACTTTGGGTTATGGCGATCTGATCATGACGCCGTCGTGGAAATTGCTGGGCCGCTGGACTGGGACCCCCTCCCTGCACCGGCATTACCCGGCTTCCCCGGTACTACGAGCCTCTCCCGATACCCCATACGGCCCGGCCGGGCTCTCGCGCGTTGCCGGTTGATCCTGAACTTCCAGCACCACCGCGGGGTTTCCCGTGTTGCGTCTGCTTTTCTGTGGGTGCATGCTGTCGTCACTACCCCGACAGGACTGCTGGAAGCTGTTCGTTCGTACTCTCCCAGTAGCTTCGGCCTTCCCCGAGAGGGAAACAGGTCGGCTCCTGCATTGCGCGTTTCGAGGCCTACTCAACGTTCATCCCTGTTACGGCCTGCACACTCACCGAGTCGCTTTAACGACCTTTCCACCGAAGGCTTCAGCGACTTCGTTGCCTCTACCGCCGCTTCGGTTGTTACTGGGTGGAACGAACCAGTTCCCGGGCGGATCTATCTCCCGCTGAAAAGCAGCGCCTTTTCACGGCGCACTCCCTCCTTCTCGCGGGTTTTGGGCGAGCTGGATAGGCGACAATCCGGCCGCAACCTTATTCCCAGACCCAAGTGCGTCATTCTCGGGAGCCTGATCGGAGATCAATTAGGATGATTTGAGAAGTTGGAGCTGAGAGGCTGCATACTCTTATCGCGTGTGAAGGGCGCACAGGAAGCACAAATCACCTGTAAAGGCGGACCAAATTGCGCCAGGGAGAAACGGATTCAAAGCAGGTCGCGAGCGAACTTGATCGGCGCGTTGCGGAACGAACAAGGCAGCTTACCGAAGCCAACGCAGAGCTACAACTCCAGGTTGGATTGCTGCAGCATCTTCCTGTATCCGCCTGGACGCTCAAGCCGGATGGGACACCGGATTTCGTGAATCAAGTTTGGCTTGAATACTCCGGTCAGACCCTCGATTTCGTCCGGTCACATCCCGAGGCCTGGATGACTGCGGTTCGCCCTGAGGATCGGGAAACAACAGCGAGTGCCTTTTGGGAAGGAGTGCGCTCGGGACAAGGTTTTTCCATCGAAACCCGGTCTCTCCGCACTCAGGACGGGACTTATCGCTGGCATCTCAATCAAGCCGTGGCCTTGCGCGATGCAGAAGGAAGAGTCCTCAAATTCGTCGGTACGACCACCGACATCGACGACCAGAAGCGTGCCCAGGAGGAGCTGCGAGCGAGTGAAAACGACTTACGCAAAATCCTCGACCATATTCCCGCATTGGTGTGCACGGTAAGTTCGGCCGGCCAGGTTGTACTCCCCAATCAACGACTTTTGGACTATTTCGGCAAGACACTCGAGGAAGTGAATTCCTGGCCAACCAACGATGTTGTTCATCCTGATGACCGTTCGCGGGCGGTCGCAGACGTTATGCATTCGATGACAACTGGAATTCCCTACGAGGGTGAAGTCCGTTACCACCATGCCGATGGTTCCTATCGATGGCACCACGTTCACATCGTTCCTGCGCGAGACACAGATGGCAAAATCACAATCTGGTATGGTCACATAGTTGATATAGAGGACCGGAAACGTGCCGAGGATGCGCTCAACGAACTCCGGTCGGAACTCGCCCACATGGCAAGGTTAACGACCCTCGGGGCTTTGACGGCGTCAATTGCGCACGAAGTCAATCAACCGCTTTCAGGAATCGTCACGAACGCCAGTGTCTGCCTGCGCACTCTATCTGCGGACCCTCCCAAGATCGACGGTGCCCGCGAAGCCGCGCAGCGCATGATTCGCGATGCCAAACGAGCGTCGGAAGTAATCGCGAGATTACGCGCTCTCTTCAGCAAGAAAGAATCTGCTGCCGAACCTGTGGACCTGAATGAGGCTGCACGCGAGGTCATTGCGCTTTGTCTGGAAGAGATTCAGAGAAACCGCGTAATCCTGCGGCAGGAACTTGCCAACGACCTGCCGCGTGTCACAGGTGATCGTGTCCAGCTTCAACAGGTCATCCTCAATCTGCTCCGGAACGCCTCAGACGCAATGAGCGGCGTCGAAGATCGTCCGATGGAATTGGTCATCAGAACCGAAAAAGACCAAAGCGATTGCGTGCGGCTGACGGTTCAGGACACGGGCGTGGGCATCACACCGCAAGGCATGGAGAGACTGTTTGAAGCCTTCTACACGACCAAGAGTGACGGAATGGGGATGGGCTTGTCAGTCAGTCGCTCCATTATTGAGCATCATAGAGGCCGCCTGTGGGCCACACCTAACGATGGCCCTGGAGTGACGTTTTCATTTTCAATACCTAGCAAGATCGATGATGTTGCGAAGATCCAGACCCCAGCCTGAATCGGATGTCACGAGCCGAATACGGGAAAAGCCCGCGCGGGGAAAACCGGAGGAGCAACAAGTTCGCGCTCCATCGATCAGCCCGAACCGCCTGCGCACTTGATTTTCAGTAAATTGCTCAGCACGGTCCATAGGGCTCGGTCCCCAGCTTGTCGTTGACGGCGTGCACTATTCGCTGCCGGGAACGAACCGGGCTGCGAAGCATTGTCTCTTCGAGGCTGCTCGCAAGCGGTATAGTGGCAACGCGGATTGTAAATGCGGAGGCGCGCGCAAGCGCAGGGAGAACCGACCGTGAATAGGAATTCTCTTTGAAAAAAATTGCGGCAGGATGCCTCATAAGCGACTGCGACCGCTTATAAGACATCCTCGTGCGACATTTTTCAAGGCCGAAATTGCTCCACGTTTCTAAATCAATTTTTTCACATCTTCCTGACGCATAAACCCCCGAAAATGCTCCTGCCGACAACCTATGGGGTCGACTACGTGCCGTCTTCTGACTCTGGCTTCGGGCACCTGCTCTTTGTCCGCGCCGGGACGCTCATGATGCAATCGCTCGACACCAGCCGGTTAGAATTCTTGGGTGAGCCGGTCACGGTGGCTGAGCGGCTTGGATCCTTCAGGGAATTCAGTTTCTTCTCCGCTTCAACCAATGGCGTTCTGGTATAGAGGACTGGCAGTGGAGAGTCTCAACTCACAACGTTTGACCGGCAGGGCAAGGTTCTCGGCACGGTGGGGGAGCGGGGTCGTTACAACACACAGGCCCTTTCACCTGATGGGACGCGAGTCGCTGTCGAGCGGCGGGATCCCCAAAATGGAAAGGGCGCTCTTTGGCTGGTTGATTTGTCTCGGGGCACAAGCACGCGGTTCACGTTTGGCTCCTCCCATGCCGGGGCCGCTATTTGGTCTGCAGACGGCAGTCGCATCATCTTCGCTTCCGGCCCTGAGTTGTCCGGCATATACGATCTCTATCAGAAGCCGCCGAGCGGCGCCAAAGATGAGGAGCTTTTGCTGAGGTCGGGCGAGAGGAAATTTCCATCAAGCTTGTCCCGCGACGGACGCTTCTTGCTGTATACGGCGGCCGACCCGAAACATAAGTATCACGTATGGGTGCTCCCCCTCGCAGGCGATAAGAATCCGTTCCCATTCCTGCAGACGGAGTTCAGCGAACTGGATGGCCATTTTTCTCCGGATGGTCACTGGGTGGCCTATTGGTCGGATGAATCAGGCCGCGATGAGATTTACGTCCGCAGGTTCTCACCCGACTCTCCAGCGGCAGCCTCCGATGCAGGTGGCAAGTGGCAAGTTTCTTACAGCGGCGGCATTGAGCCACAGTGGAGCGTGGACGGGAAGGAGTTGTACTACGCGACTTTAGACTGGCAGGTGATGGCCGTGAAGGTTACGAGCAAACCAGTCTTCCAGGCAGGAACGCCCAAACTTCTCTTCCAAGCGCCAGTGCAGCCCAGCCGCGGCCCTGGGGATTTTACCGTCGACGGCCAGCATTTTGTCTTTTTGGCCCCGACGGGGCAGGCTCCGTTCACGGTGATACTGAACTGGCAGGCTGGCCTGAAGAAATAACGCCTGAAGTTACGGTTCGTGGTTAGGCGCTAAAGAGCCGGCACCGCTCGATACGTTGACAATACGGGCTGCTGGCTCCTCGCGCAGGAGCGGCAGCATGGCCTGCATCACGGCGAGCACGGCAAACACGTTCATTTCAAATACGGCGCGCACTTCATCAAGCGATGCGTTGCCCGACTTTGCGGATATCGGGCTGATGTATCATTGAGCCTGCAGTTAGGGTAACCGGCCAGGTGCTCGATAAGCTGACAGGCCGGATATCCGCCAAGCTGGTTTTGGGTCTGGATTTCCGCTTCTCCAATTCGCCGGTTAGTCGGGCATTGGAGTCCAATGCTTCTCTGGCGAGCCCTGCTCCCCGCACGATTCACCTGAATTCGTTCGTTGATTTGCCTTCTGGCTCAAGATGAGCGCGCAATGCCGGATTCCACGTCTCTAATCGGCCGAACCATCTCGCACTACCGCATTATCGAGAAACTCGGTGGCGGTGGCATGGGCATTGTGTACAAGGCAGAGGACACAAGCCTGCACCGCTTCGTGGCGCTCAAGTTCCTCCCAGATGACGTTGCGCGAAACCCGCAGGCGCTGGAACGGTTCCGCCGGGAAGCAGAGGCTGCATCGACGTTGAACCATCCGAACATCTGTACGATTCACGAAATCGGCGAGGAAGACGGGCAAGCCTTCCTCGTGATGGAGTATCTGGCAGGGGAGACGCTGAAACACTGCATCGGTGGCCAGCCGATGGAAATGGAAACCGTCCTTGATCTGGGCATTCAAGTGGCGGACGGGCTCGATGCGGCCCATGCAGAAGGCGTCGTCCATCGGGACATCAAGCCGGCCAACATTTTTGTAACCAAGCGCGGCCACGCCAAGGTTCTCGACTTCGGCTTGGCAAAGCTGGCCCCATCGACTCGTATCGCGCAAGGTATGGGTGTTTCTTCGATGCCCACCGTCACGAACGAGCTGCTGACCAGCCCCGGCGTGGCAGTCGGCACGGTAGCCTATATGTCGCCCGAGCAGGTGGGCGGAAAAGCTTTGGATGCGCGTACGGATTTGTTCTCCTTTGGTGTGACCCTCTACGAGATGGCGACCGCCACTCTCCCCTTTCGTGGCGACACAGCGGGAGTGATTAGCGAAGCGATTCTGAACCAGGTCCCGGTCCCTCCCGTCCGGCTGAACCCCAATGTACCCGCGGAGTTAGAGCGAATCATTAACAAGGCTTTGGAGAAAGACCGCGACCTGCGTTATCAGCATGCCTCGGAAATGGGGGCTGACCTGAAGCGACTGCGGAGGGATACGGATTCGGACCGAATTTCGTCATTGGGGAGCAGGGCGGCTCAGGGCCTTGCTCCAGAGAACGCGAGTAGCTCCGTCTCCAGTGACGCCGTCCAGCCTTTTGTTAAAGCTACGCGCAGGAAATATGTCTTCGCAGCCGTTTGCGTCTTACTCCTCGCAGCAGCACTTGCCGCGTATCACTTTTGGCCCCGCTCGAACGCTCCGAGCGGCCCGGCAAAGATTACGCAGATCAGCCAGTGGAACAAGCCGATGAACGGGGCGAAGCTTTCTCCCGATGGCCACGCAGTGGCGTTCACCTCGCCGGTAGAAGGCGTCGAACAAGTTTTCCTGATGCTTACGTCAGGCGGCGAGCCTCTTCAACTCACGAACGACGAAGGCGAGAAGACGGTGAAGATTTTCTCGTCCGACGGGAAAGAAATCTATTACGGCAGATATCTCGGACTCGACGAGGTGTGGGCGGTACCTACGCTCGGTGGGGCGCCCCGCCGGTTGCTGTCGGTCGGCTATTGGGTGCTTCCCTCCCTGGATGGCGCATTCATCTATTACGCGAAGACTGAGATTGACGGCATTTTTCGTGCGGGACCATCCGGACTGAACGAAGAGTTAGTATACAGGCCTGAAGGTACCAGCCACCTCTTCTTGCCGGTTCTGTTTTTTCCCGGCGGCAATGACCTACTCGCTGTTGCTTACGCTGGCCTAGGGCGCAGGCATCATTTTTACAAGATAAACGTTACCAACCATGACGCGGTTGATTTAGGCGAGATATCCGGTAATTTGGACTTTTCATGGAACGAACCAGGAGAAACCGTTTTACTCAGCCGGGATGTAAATGGGCTGACGAACATCTGGAATTACAGCTTGAAGGACCAGAGACTGACGCAAATTACTTTCGGAACAGGACCGGATTTCTCCCCCATGCGAGACCCCGGAAGAAAAGGGACTTACTTTGTAAATGGGCAATCTTCCGGGTCTCTGACCGCTTACGATGTGCCATCGAAAAAATCCAAGGATATCTTGTCGGAAGAAGCGACTTTGCCTAACATCTCACGCGATGGGAAGCGCGTGGTTTACACCACGCTTACCTCAGGGAAAAGGCACGAACTTTGGGTCGCAGACATCGACGGAGGCAACAAAATGAAAATTGCCGCCGGAGAGAACATGGGGGGCGGGTATTGGGCTCCAGACAATTTTCACCTGGCATTTTGCACCCACGAGATGGGAACGCTCTCCGACAGCAAAGCATACATCGTCGGGGCGGATGGCAGTGGTCTTCGTCAGCTCCCACGCACGGCAAATACTATCTGGAGTTTGGTTTGGAGTCCTGACCAGAAGACCATCTACGTGACCGGCCTGGATAGTGCGGGTTCGATGCCGGCCGTTTGGAAATGGAGTGTGGACGGTTCGAACCCGGAGAAGTTGGCAAACAACTGTGGCACGGGCATTGTGACCGATGTTGACCCCAGGGGACAGTACCTGCTATTCGTCGTACTTTATGGTGAAAAGACTGGAATCTATGAGGTTTCCATCTCCGACCACAAATGCATATCATTGCTTCCCGGCGCAGTAACGTTCCATGCGATATTCGCACACGATGGGAATTCGTTCTCATATGCAGCTGCTTCTGGCGGTGAGGTCACGATTTACCGCCAGCCCTGGAATGGCGGTAAAACCGTGGGGCCACCGCAGGTCGCGTGGAAGGTCCCTTTTGCTTTTCCCCTGATGCACGCAGGCGCTAGCACCTACGCTTTTTCCCCGGACCTTTCCACCATCGTTTATGCACGCCCAGGCGGTCACGCCGACCTTTACTTTCTGAGCCAGAAGTAAAGCGAACACCTGGGGATGACCCACCGTGGCTGGGAGGACAGAAGGAAATGGCCGTAATGGAAGCATATCCGTCAGGTTTAGTATGCCGATGCTCTTTCATTAGGGTCATTTCCGTCTGGTCACGAATTTCACATTAGGGTCATTTCCGCAGGGTGTCGGAAAGAAACTGCTTCATCATCGAGGCAGAAGGTCGCAATGGCTTTTTCGAAGCGCAATTTTCTGGATCGCGTGCAACAGCCTATGGGGAGTTTGTGGAGCTGTTGACGCGGAGCGGAGTCAGGGTAGTTCTGGCCAGGCCGTTATGCGTGAGCCAGAGTCATTCGATGGCGAAATAGTTTGAGAAGATTATGGGTGGCGCAGATAAGCTTCCACTCCGAGGTCACGTTCAACAGGCCCCGTAAGCGGAATCTGCGGATACCACGTGTTTCTTTTATCTGGCCGAATACCGGTTCCACCGTTGTTTGTCGAAGCGCATAACGTGCTTTTCCCTCTTGCGTGGCCAGAGTCTCTCTCATGCGAAATGCTTCCAGGCTGCGCGGAGCATTGGGCGGTAGAGGGGTGCCTGGTGGTTGCGGTTTGGCGTCAGGTGCTACCAGCATTTCAATGCCGCTAAGCGCTGGATCTGAAAGGCTGGTTGTGTCCCAATAGCCTGCATCGGCGGTGATGGTTGTTGGCGTCCCTTGTGCTGTGCTGCGTAGACTCTTCACCATGGGCAACAATTGCTGCCGGTCGATAGGTTGCTGGGTCAACTCCGCGGCCACGATGATCTGAGCCGCCGAGTCCACTGCGATCTGTGCGTTGTAAGCCTGCACGAAGCCTCTCTCCCCGCTGTCTTTCATCACCCGCGAATCCGGGTCAACGAAGTTATATTGCCGGCTGGGCGCAGCGGCGTTCCTTCTCGCTCGCAGACGCTGCTTCTTGTCCTTCTCCCGCTGGCGACGATCCTTCGGTGGCTGGCTTGTCTGCTCCGCTTTGCTACGGGGACCGCGTTTGCCCGGGGGAAGATTGTCCAAAGTAGCTTTTAGTTGTGCTTGTGCTTCCTGCTCTAACTCCGCCTTTGCTTGTTGCAGCCGCGCAAAGCGCTTCTGGGCATTTGCTAGCTCTTCGGGCAGTTCGTTGGCCGCCCGGTCTGAGTCAAGGCGCCGCTCTTCCTGGCGATCGGTATGCTGCGCTTGACTCAGCAATCGTGCAACCTCGGCGCGCCAATGCTGTTCCCGTTCGCTGATCCTTTCGTACCTTACAGAACGGCGGGTACTGGCGTTGGCCTTCATCTTCGTGCCGTCGATCGATACATTGCCCAACTTCACCAAACCAGCCTTCTGACATAGTCTCAAGGCCTGTACGAATAACTCCGCCAGCGCCTCCACGTGTTCCTGACGAAAAGCAGCCAGGGTATCGTGGTCGGGATGTTGGTCGGCAGACAAATAGCGAAAAGCCACGTTGTCGTAGGTAGCCTGTTCGATCTTGCGAGAACTCGTGATTCCGATGCAGTAACCGTAAAGCAACAACCGCGCCATGAGCACAGGATGGTACGCTGTCAGCCCGCGCCCATCAGTTCGTTCATACCTTGCGTAGATTGCAGACAGATCGAGTTCGTTCATCACATCTGCTATGAATCGCGCCAGATGGTCCTCCGGCAGCCAATCTTGCAACGAGGGTGGGAGCAAAAACGGTTGATCATGACTGCAAGCGCGAAAGCGTTTGTTCACAAAGCAATCCTACAAAATTTCTCACCTCGCCGAGACGCTTTCTCATTTTTCACGCAATCTATCTCCGACACACTGTCCGTCTGGTCACGAATTTCATATCGGTCACGAATTTCATATCCCTGCACGCCGCGCCATGCGTGTCGATTCCCCTGGTGGCGCTGCGCTATGAGTAGCCTCATCCAGTTGTCACATCAAATTCCGGTTGTTCGGATTTCTGACACTGGGGCCTCTTTCGGTGTTATTGACGCCGGTGTTATTCGGGGCCCTGAAACCAAATTTTGAAAAATCTGCCACCTAAGTACGGGAGAATCGCTATGGCGCCCACGTTTCGGAAATCGAAGTACTGGACTCTTTCCGGTATCGCGTTCGTTGCCTTTGCTGCTGGATTGCTGACAGCCGGCGGGGTATTTCATCTCAAAGAAGTCAGGGCCGAAAGCAACAGGGCATTCGAGCTTCGCTTTTACCACGCATTGCCCGGCAAGATGCCGGAACTGGAGTCACGCTTTCGCGACACGACTTCAAAGCTACTCGCCAAACACGATTTGAAAGCCGTCGGTTACTGGGTAACCGACGGCGATGTTCCCGCATGGGACAACACGCTCATCTTTATCTTGGATCATCGCAGCCTGGAAGAAGCGAAAGAGCACTGGCAGGCTTTCCGCGCCGACCCGGCTTTTCAAGAAGAGCTCAAATCCGAACAGGCCAACAAGCTGGTGGAGAAAGTGGATTCAACTTACATGCGGCCGACCGATTTTTCACCAATGAAGTAGCAGACCCTCGGCACGTACGATCTCCGTGCGGCGCAGCGCCGCACGTACATGGAACCGATGGGAGCCTTGCAGACGTCGAGCGAGGAGTCTGTGATGATGAAGACCAATTGGTGGCCGGAGCAGAATGCTGGATGGAAGCCGACACGGCGAAGCATCTTGCTCACCGCATTCCCACTGTTGTTCGGCTCTGCAAGATGGCTCAGCGCCGCGAAGGACAGTTCTATGACTCAGAACGCTGAAGAATTCGGTAGGCCCAATCCTAATGCCCCTGCTGCGCTTTCGCGATTTGCCTTTCTGATTGGCAAATGGCGGTGCGAAGCGAAGCTAAAATCGGCCGATGGATCATGGCAGGCATTTGAAGCAGCATGGCTGGGCCGCTTCATCCTCGATGGCTATGCCATCGCCGATGAATACCGAATGATGAGTTCCTCCGGATCGTTGATCGTCCCCGGGATGAACATTCGCACGTACGATGCTGCGAGGAAGGTCTGGAATATAAAATGGCTGAACGCACTCGCTGGATACTGGATGGACCTCGTATCGGAGGAGTTGGGCGGTATAAGAATAGATAGCGAATCCATCACCTATGCGTTCAAAGAGACAGTCGGCGGCCACGCCTATACACGCGCCACTTACACGAATCATTCTGCGACACACTTCACCTGGCTAGGTGAAGGATCGGACGATGGGAAAAGGTGGAGCGAATTCATGGTTATTGAAGCATATCGGGGGGTTGCAGGACCGACGAAGTAATTCCGCGAGCTATTCGGGGGTTATTTGGTCTGTCACGCATCCATCTGTCACGCATCCATCATTTCGTCTGTCACGCATCCATCACGCATCCATGTCTCGTGTCACGGATCCATGGGCATTGGTTCATACCGCTCTGAGAACAGGTTGCGAATAAACGCAAAGGAGAATTCCGAGCCGGGCTTTCCGGGGTATATCCTGCAGCGAAAGGGATCGATGAATACAATATTGCCAACTGGTCCGGCCGACTGGTCAAAGCGTAAGCTTTGGCTGATCCTGCTTTCGTGCCTGCTAGTGCTCGCGCTCGGCGTTTACGCGACTCGCGAGCAGCTGGAACGCGCTTTGATCGCCATTGAAATCTATCGAGCGCACGCATTCACTCCGCCGCCAATCGCTCCTGGTGAATCGCGACTCCGCTGGCAAGTGGCCAACGCACAATTTTATTGGGACTTCTCCGCTATTCGTGAAGCCAGAGAAAGCAGATTGAAGCTGCTCAATCCGGAGTTGAAGCCGCTGGTGAAAGAGATCGCGCGGCGCCAGGCGGCTGGTGAAGGAATGCAGTATTCGATGCATATCTACCGCGAAATCCGCTGGCGGTTGAACTTCACACCCGATGTGGATGGCACCCGGGCAAGAATCGCCGATCTACGCCAAAGTCTCAACCAGCCCGAACAGCAGAAGATGGCAGCCCAGCAGCAGCCCTCCGACGGAAGCTGGGGGATGGGCATCAATGTCTGGTATCTCAAGCTCTATTATTCGGTTGAGGATGGACTCAAGAGCAGCGGCTCGCCGCCCCAGTATCCGCTCACGTTTCTTGACCGCATCAACTCTCCTGAGAAGCTCACCCAGCAGCTCGACTCCGATCTTCACGACGACTTCACCAGAACAGGAGTCTTCAACCGCGAGGAGCTCGATGAAACTTTCTCAGCACTGGCGCGTTTGCTCTATGGACACAAGCAGACAGGCTACGCGTTCGATCCGCTACTCAACCATGCCTTGCGCCAGTTTGTAGCGCGCTGGCAGAATCCCGAGACCGGTTTCTGGGGCCAGTGGCTGGTCGCCAGGCATGGGAGAGTCTGGAAGATGGACGACATGGCGATGACCTTTCACGTCGTCTCGGATCTGCACGGGGACGTGGAGCACAAGGACCTGATTGCCAACCGTTTGCTGCAACTGGATAAGGTCAACTTTCCTGCGGGCATTCGCTTTGACGGTCACTATGAAAACCATCTCAACATGGATGTAGTTAAGATTTTTCGGCTGACCTGGCCGGCGCTTGACGATGCAACCCGGCAGCAGGCGCGCGCGGAAATCTCCCGCATGCTCGATTGGTGCCTGGCGCAATCACTCCAACCGGACGGATCGTTCAAGGTGAGCGAATTGGATGACACGACCGGAGACGCCTACGATTACGGCGTTTCATTCTTGAATGAAGCCGGTTACTTTCGAAGCGAGGACCGTTTTTGGACGGACCAACAATTTCCCGAGGCGAATGCAGTTAGGGACCGCCTGCGAGTAAAACTCAAGTCGATCGGCCTGAGTGACCCGGGAATGAAGGACGCCTATGACCAGTTGCAAGGCGCTAAATAAGGGGCTTGGCATTCTTGATATCAATGGCGGCCGATGAACTAACAGCCCCGCGACCGTATTCGCGGTGTTGTCGGCGGCTCTGGAAAAGCGGAACAGCTTCGCTTCTTACCTGAGCTATCGGTTCGCGTCATTTCTCGCTCTTTTTTGGTAGCAGCCCTACCGATTCAAGCTGATGCGCTATCCAAATCCAGCATGCGGTGCATTGTTCCCGAAAAGCGCGATTCCCGGAAACTTGCGTCGGCCTGCGTCTGGCGGTGCAGGTGCGTCGCGCCATCCCGTCAATTCAGAGTTTCGGCGAGAGCATACCTATTACCCGTGATTCTCGTTTGTAATGGGATATGTATCGTGTTGCCGTAGCTCCACTGTCCAGGAAAATCCATATCCCTATTGTTTCTTTACTTCGTCGCGGGCACTCCCTCCAGCGCCTTCAGCTTCTCCTTCGCCTGGCCGTTCTCCGAATCCTTCTCCAGCGCCTTCTTATAACTCTCCACCGCCAACGGCTTTTGCCCCGCCTTTTCATACGCCTCGCCCAGCGTCTCGTAGGCATTACTTGAATCCGGATACATCCCCGTATTCAACTTCAGCACATCAATCGCCTCCGCCGGGTGCCCCTCCCCCTGCAACTCCGTCGCCCACTCATACATCGAGGGTTCCGCAACCTTGAACTCCGGTTTCTCCTTCTTCATCGCCGCGTACACATCCGCCGCATGATCGAAACCCTGCCGCCCAAGCTCCTGTCGTAACGCCTCCGCCGTCGCCGGCGCCCCCTTCGCCGCCCGGAAATCCACCGTCATCATGTGCAAGGGCACGTCATTCTCCGCCGGCGTCCTCTTCAGAAACGCCATCGCCGTCGCATCATGCTTCAGGTACGCATCCAGAAACTCCTGCGTGTAGCGCGCCACCCATGCGTACCCAACAATCCCATCCGCTCGCGAATAATCCCCCTTGCGATGCTTCGCATAGTTCTTCCAAACGTCTTCATTCCGCTGGTACATCGAGCTGTGCTCCACATGCACCATCGCCATGTCGTCGACGGTTATCAAGTCGCCATGCGTCCAGACATTCAGCACGTTCGGTCCCTCAAAGTCCTTGCCTTCGGGACGCCGCGCGTAGTCCTCCACCGAGATCGCACCCTGCGCAAAGAACAGCAGCGGGAGCGTCAAGTCCTCCGGATGCACAAATCCGGATTGCTTCACCAGCCACGGGAAGTACCGCATACTCCCATCCAGCGCCACCAACGCGTCAATCCGGTTATCCCGCGCCGCCGCAAACAAATTCGAGATCCCGCCCCAACTGAACCCCGCGACCGCAATCTCCGACATATCCGTATCCGGCAACGTTCGCGCATACCCGATCAAGAACGAGATGTCTTGCGATTGTGCATCGATCCCCTCCACGTCGGAGGTCATTGCCCTCGAGTTCGCGCCCATATTCGGGCTCGCCACCACCACGTACCCGTGGCTCGCCAGGTACTCGCACAGGGTCTGCATTCTCCCACGACATCGAGGTAAAACTCGGGGCATAGATCACCAGCGGGAACCTTCCCGCCACTGCCTTCGCATCTCTCACCGCCCACAGCGAATTCATCAGAGTGGGCTTCATCCCGTCAATCCACTGCTTCCAGTCCGGCGAGAGCTCCGGCTTGTCGAAGTTCGTCTCCGTAGCCAGCAGGTCGCTGTAATCTCTCACCGTCATCGGCTTGCGGACACTCTTCTCTGCCGGATACCAGATCACCGTCTGCAGCGGCCGCGCCCGCTCCCCCACATACGGTTTCCCCATCGCATCCACCGCCGACCGCCACGTCCGCGAGAAGTCATACTGCTCCACCACCTTCAGCCCCACCCCATACGGTCCCATCGGCTCCGTAAAGTGAAATAGCGGCCCAAGCACCGGCGCCTGGCCGCTCATCACTGCAACCGAAGCCACCAGAATCCCCGCAACAACCAACGCACGAAAACGCATCAGGCAATCCCCCGCATAAGGACGTGTCAACGAGACTACGGCAACTGGCCCACGAACGCGTGTGAATCTCTCCGTACCTTCGATTTTGAGAGGGTATCTGCCATGGTTCAGAGAGGCTTTGTGAATGGAGTTATCACTTGTCAAAGTTTGACGATCAAACTCGTCTCCTTGACGCCAGGACGTAGAAAGATACAAGACGAAACGCTTTGGATTCCTGTCACTCGGATTCCCGTTCTGCGTCTCGAAGAGCGTATCCTTTGTCTTTACTTTCGAGTGGGGTTCTAAGGTGCCAGCGTCCATTCAAGGCGCGAGTAGTCTGACGCGGCGGTCGTGGATTGTTGTTTTCCTTGTTGCCACAGCAATCCCGCTCAATGCCTCCAAACACACGACCGTTGCGCAGTTACAACAGGCGCTCAACACGGCAATCAACGCACACAAGCCGGACACCGAGATTGCACGGGAAATTGGCGGCTTCGAGCTCACGGAACGGCTTACGGAAGCTACGCTGGGCCAGCTCAAAGCACGTCTGGTTCCGGGCACGCAAGGGGCGCGAGCTCTCGAACTGCTTGCTGACCGATCGGCTTTCTTCGACCCGCCGGCAAACGAGTTGCCGGCGACGCCAGCTCCCGACAGCACAGAGCAAACTCGAATCCTGCAGGCTGCGCGAAGATATGTTTCGCAAACGCTGCCTCGCTTACCAGACTTTTTCGCCACCCGGGTCATAAGCCTTTACGACGACAGGCCGCAGGCGCTCAAAAAGGATACTTGGCCGATACGTTCGGGGTTGCACTTGATTGACACTTCGAGCGGAGAAATATCGGTGCGTAACGAACGGGAGAATCAGCCTGCGACCCAGGGTTCGGCCGTATGGCAGGCGAACGTGGGCCTGATTTCGGGCGGTGAGTTCGGCAACACACTGGGCATGATCCTTGCCGATACGGCCAATGGCAACATCCGCTGGAGTCACTGGGAAGAGTCTGCGAAGGGTAGAGTCGCAGTCTTCCGCTATGAGGTGCCTGCATCGGCTTCTCACTACGAGGTCCTGAACGCCGTCCCTTCCAACCCCGGAATTGTTCGTACCAAACCCGGCTATCACGGGTCGATCGGAGTCAGCCCGGCCGATGGGACAATTCTGCGTATAACCATGGACGCGGATTTGACCAGAGGCGCACCGTTCCGCCGCGCCGCCATTCTGGTGGAGTATGGCCCCGTCGATATCGCCGGAACCACATTCACCTGCCCGGTGCGCAGCATTGCTCTTTCAATGGCACTCGAAGACCCCGACACCATCAATGGAGATGCGCCGAAAGAATGGCTCAACGAAACTCACTTCACCCATTACCACCGTTTCGCGTCGACAACACGGATCCTTGCCGGGGGCTCTGCTCCTCCCAGCGCGAAGGCAGAACCTGCGAGGACGGACGTCGTCAACAAAGGTGCGAAGGAAAGCGCGCCGCAGGTTGTGACATCAGGGGCGCCGGAAATGCAGGCGGACGAACGGGGCCCGGTGAAAGGCCAACCGCTGCCGGCAGCTGCAGAGTCCACTTCCCTGCCTGCTGCGAAAATGCAGGCTCCCCAGGCTGGCGCTTCCCAGCCGGGGAGTGGGAGGAGCGGCCAGCCACCATCTAACGCAAGTGCCGCGCCAGCCAAGCCGCTGACGGAACAGGCCACTTCGACCGTTGCTGCAAACGGGGCCTTTGTGGTTGCGCCTCCGGGGAGTGTTCCCGCCGGCGGAGTCACTCTGCATGTCGAGGTCCCGGAACTGCTGATTCCAGCGGTGGTTCGTGATAAGCAGGGACGCGCGGTAGGCAAACTGGGCCAGAGCGACTTCACGGTCTTCGACCAAGGCAAGATAAGAGCCATTACGGGGTTCACCGTGGTCAAGTCGGCGGCCACTGGAGTGGCGCCGACCGGGGCTGAGACGGGCGCGACCGCCGGTCCGGGTGTTGCCGTTTCGGGGGCTTCGGCCACCCCGGCGTCTGCGCAAAACAGATTCATCCTTTTCCTTTTTGACGATCGGCACCTCAACTCTTCCGACCTTGCGATTACCCAAACGGCCGCAATCAAAATGCTCGACGAGCCTCTCGCCGCAACAGATTACGAGGCTGTGTTGTCGTTTTCGGGCGTCAACTCCGGTATAACGCGCGATCGGGCCGTGCTGCAGGCGGCGATCAAGAAGCTGAAGGTTCACCGGACGTTTCAGCACGACACACGGGATTGTCCGGATATCGACTATTACGCCGCCGACAAGATTCTCAACCAGCACGACACTACGGAATTCGAGGTGGCGGTCACAAAGGCGAGTGCCTGTGCTGGGGGTGGGGGTGGTGCGTTTTACTCGAAGACCCCCCCGGGTAGTGGAATTGACAACCCGACTTTTGTGGGCCAGCGATTGGCGCGTTCCGCCGCGATGCGGGCGCTTGCCATAGGCGAAGAAGATGCCCGCCAATCGCTGCTCTTGATAGGAGCCGTGGTGAGCGCCATGTCGAAACTGCCTGGACAGCGAACGCTGATCCTGGTGTCTCCCGGTTTCCTGTCCCTGTCCCCCGAAGCGATCACTTTCAAATCACAGCTAATTGACCGGGCTGCTGGCTCGAATGTCGTCATCAGCGCGTTGGACGCGCGTGGGCTCTACCAGGGAAATGCAGACGCTAGCCAGGGTGGCAATACCACCATCAGTGACACGATTGGACCAACCTCGCTGGATCGCCTGGCGGCAATGGAGGAGAGCGAGAATGCGATGGCAGAACTGGCATACGGAACCGGCGGAACTTTCTTCCACAACAATAATGATCTTGAGAACGGGCTGAAGAGCCTGGCGGCCGCGCCGCAGTACCTGTATTTGCTCCAAGTCTCGCTCAAGGACGTGAAGCCCACAGGGACGTATCACCGCTTACAAGTGAAGGTCGACCAACACGACCTGGATGTGCAGGCCCGGCGGGGGTATTTTGCACCCAAGGCGACGAACCGCAAACAATCGGGAGCCACGGCAGACGATGGGAAGAATTAGAAACGCGATCGGGCGGCCGAACAAATATTCGTAATTTGGTGGTCAGTTTGTTCCTTCAATGCCTCACGAATGGCATACGTTGTCTACAAGACTAGTGCAGTGTTGAGGGGCATCAAGTCCACAGGTTAAGTGGAGCGCGACAGCTACCGTTGTGGTGGAGGTCCGCCACCACCGGGGCCGCCGCCTTGATCCCGCTGCTGCGTACGTTCCTGCATGCTCTGGTGATCTTGCTCAAACTGCTTTTTCTGATCATCGTTCAAAATGGCTTCGATCTTTGAATTGGAGTCGCTGCGAATGCTCTGCGCCTTTGCTTTCTTCTCGTCGGGGGACAGGGAGGAGTCTAGACGCAGCGACTGCATCCGTTGCTGTTGATCCATCAGAATGGGCTTAACTTGGTTCTGCTGATCGGTGGATAGGTTGTAGCGCCTGGTCATTCCGGCCAATTGCTGAGCCGGATCTATCATGCCGCGATGGTTCCAGGCCGGCCCTTGCTGCGGGGGTGGCGCCGAGGTTTCCGGAGGGAAACCGGGTTCCTGAGCGAACACATGAGCACAACACACGAGGCCTGTGGCCAAGGCACCACTCTGTATAAGAAAACTTAATAGCTTCTTCATCGGAGCATTTCCTCCATCGTTTGCCGTGTAGGAACACTGGCGTCGGTCTCGTCGCACAGGTATTCGACGACAGTCTACGCCTGTTGACTATCAAGCGTCGCTGATTGGCATGGCTACGGCGGGGGATTTCGCCCAGTTTGTTCAGTCGTCGAGACCACGGATGGTTCGGAGTCCGTAAAGACAACCAAGACCTTGCCAAAACATCTTTGGTTTATGAAACCAAAGGTTGTGACCTAACGGTATGGAGCCTGCCCGGCAAGCGGTTTGCTACCGCCGGGAGGTGGGTTCATCATTCCCTTCGCAACGTTCGGTAGTGTTTCCATGTCGAACGGTCGAACGCCAAAGAGCAGACCTGTCGGCAAACGACTCAAAAGTAAGATCCGATCAATCCCACCATTGTGCCGAGCAGGGCTAGACGAATGCCCTGAAAAACGAGCGTAGCGATGTTTCCGCGCTTTGCTCCGAGCGCCGCCGAATACCAACTTGCCGGACGCGGCTGGTGGCTATAAATGAAACTAAGCCATAGATACCAAAAGCGGCGAGGATGAGTAAGTTTATGCGTCAACTGAAGCTCTCTTCGCATAGTGTGCAAGCAATCGCTCTATTCCGTCCGCAACGCTCGCATTGGATCGATCTTCGCCGCCCTTCGTGCCGGGAGCGCACACGCCGCAAGTGCAACTACTATGAGCCCCAGCGAAGCTGCAGACGCATAAACTTTGGCGCACGACGTGCGGATAGCGGCTAGCTCCTCTTGCTTACCGAGGGAAGATGGGGTATGATCCCTCGGTAAGCGAGAGGAGACGGCTTGAGCAAACCTTCCGACCTGGTCCAAGGCACGCTGGACCTGCTAATTCTCAAGATTCTCGCCCTGCAACCGCTCCACGGCTGGGCACTCAGCCAGAGGCTCAAACAAGTTTCCGGCGATGTGTTGCAGGTGAGCGACGGCTCGCTCTATCCGGCGCTCCACAAGCTGGAACAGCAAGGCTGGATACAAGCAGAGTGGAAGTCCACCGAAAACAACCGCAGAGCGAAGTTTTACTCACTCACGCGACTTGGGCGGCGGCATCTCGAGCGGGAAGCAGCCAACTGGGAACGTATCTCCACGGCGATTTCAGGCGTGATGCGGCTGAAGGAGGTCTGAGCATGCACTGGGTGAACTGGTTGTACACAATTCCCGTGCGGCTGCGCTCGCTGCTTATGCGCAAGCGCCAAATTGCGGAGCTCGACGAAGAGCTGCGGGATCACATCCAACGCCAGACCGAGGATAATCTGTCCCGCGGGATGAGCGAAGTAGAGGCGCGGCTCGCCGCGCGGAGGACCTTTGGAAACTTTGTCATGGTTCGCGAGCAGACGCATGAAAGCTGGGCCTTGACACGGCTGGAGCAGCTATGGCAGGACTTCCGCTATGCCCTCCGCTCGGTTCGGCGCGCGCCGTTGCTTTCGACTGTGGCGACCCTTGCCCTGGGCTTGGGCATCGGGTTGAATGCCGGTGTGTTCACCCTGTTGAACGCGATGTTTCTCAAAGCTCCAGCGCGCATTGATCCAGCAAGCTTTGTTCAGATTTCTCCCAGATACTCGGGGTGGTCTGCGGGAGCCCAACAATTTTCCTTCACGACGGAAGACTTTGACGCCATTCGCAGCCGCTCTCACACCCTCGCTGAAGCGTCAGCATGGCGGCAGTATCCCGCAATTCTTGAACAGGGAAACAAGTACATCACTACACTGCTGGCGAGCTGCAATTACTTTCACGTTCTCGGAATCGATCGCCCGCTGATGGGGCGATTCTTTGCCTCTGATGAGTGCGCCAGCGGAACTCGGGCGCATGTGGCCGTGCTGAACGAGCTATTGTGGAAGAACCAATTTGATGCCGATCCACGGATTGTGGGCAACATCATTCACCTCAATGGCGTACCTGTGACTGTAATCGGCGTTGCAGCTTCCGGCTCCGCGAATTTTCTACCTGGCGGAGTCTTTCTTCCGTACACGCTGGAGCCTCAACTTGACGGTGCTAGAAACTGGTTGGACAGCCCTGACACACCGTGGCTTTCCATGTCGGGCCGGTTGGGCCCCGGATTGACCCGGGCCGATGCACAGGCCGAATTGACGACTATCATGAGCCAGCAGGACCGGTCCTACGTACAGCGGAAGATCTCGGCTTTCAATCGCAGAACCTCTCTGGTCGTCTTCAACGGATCGGAAATTGAAAACCCAGCTCTTCATGACCTCGCGCTGGGGTTGCTGATTCTGATCCTGGGGCCGCTGACGCTCATTCTCGTGCTGGCCTGCTCCAATGTGGCCACTCTTTTTCTTTCGCGCACGCTTGCACGCAGGGGTGAAATCGCGATTTGTCTAGCGCTTGGTGTGAGCCGATCCAGGCTTGCCGTCATTCTGTTGATGGAGAGCCTGCTTACAGTTTGCATGGGTGCCGCTCTCGGCATGGTTCTCGCCTATCGCGTGCCCTTGCTGATCATGAACATCATGGTGCCGGGTCAGGCCAACTTTTCTGCGCTCCTTCGTCCTGACTGGCGCGTCTTCGGCTATCTGGCGATTCTCATGGCGGTTGCAACCGCATTGTCGTCGCTGATGCCGATTCGCGCTGCTTGGAAACTTGATCTCCTGACGGCGCTCAAGGGACATGAAGGGACCGCCACCGTCCGCTCCCGTACAACCAGCGGCCTTATCGTTACACAAATTGCTCTAGGTTTTGTCTTGGTATGCGCGGCTGTCATCTTTGGCCGGATGCCCGGCCTGATTAAGGGCATGAATCCTGGATTCGAGATTCATCAAACGCTTTCCGTACCCCTCAATGTGAATACGTCCGGGAACAATCGGGCCAAAGCTCAGGTGTTCTACCAGGCTCTCGAAACGAAGATGCTTGCGATTCCCGGTGTGCAGTCTCTTGCGTATGCGAGCCTTCGACCCTTCAACCAGTCTCCTCCTGACGAGATTCGTCTGCCGCATCAGACCAAGGGAACTGGGCAGCCTGTCTCCGTCGACCAAGTGTCCAGCAGTTTCTTTTCCACATTCGGCATCCCCGTGCTGAGAGGACGCCTCCTTCTCTCCACCGATGTAAGCACCACGGGGGCAAGCCCAGTGGCAGTGGTTTCGCAGGCGTTCGCTAAACAGTTCTGGCCAGGGACCGATCCGCTGGGCAAAACGATTGTTATGCCGGATGATCGCTACCTGATCGTTGTGGGTGTCGTTGCCGATTCCCGTTCGGAGCGGTTCGGCATCCTCGATGGTCCGCGTCTCTACACACTTCGCGGCCCCTCCGAACTCGGCGGCAACCTCTACGTGCGCTTCCTGGGAAGCGCAAAGCCTCTAGAAAGTGCCGTAAGAGAGACAGTGAAGGGCCTGGATCCAACGCTGACAATCACGCCGCAAACGATCTGGGAGTCGCTCGAGGCTACGGCCGAGGTTATGACTTCGCTCGGACAGATCATTTTGTTCATGGCTTCGATCGCATTGTTGATGGCCGTCACTGGTGTCTACTCTGTCCTGTCGTTCGCGGTGAATCAACGGAAGCGCGAGTTTGGGATCAAAATAGTGCTTGGCGCGACTCGCGCTGCCGTTTTCCGTTCGGTCCTATTACGGGCAATTAAAAACATCGCGATTGGATTGACGTGCGGGATCGGCCTGGCGGAGCCGGCGATGTTGCTAGTAAACCGATTACTGGCCACGTCTCCACTTCCACTCCACAAGTTTGATCTGACTGTGTTCGGAATGTCCGCGGTCCTTCTCGCGGCAGTCTCACTGATCGCTTTGTATCTTCCGGCATTTCGCGCGATGCGCACCGATCCGATAGGGGCGCTGCGAACGGAATAAGTTTATGCGTCAAAGTTTGTCGCACAAACTCTCAAATCCGTGACCACAAATCCCCGAAGTGCGCTAGCGAGTACGGCACCAGTTGAGTTTAGGGGAGCCCGATTCAACGACCTAACGTTGGGTACACCCTGGTCAGCGACGACGGATTTCTATCGCTCACTATTTTCAATATAGTATTTTGGGTGTACTATTCGGAAATGATGCGGCAGCCGGAGCCCCGCGGCCTGTTTCCAGGCGCTTTGGAACTAATGATTTTGCAAACGCTAATCAGGAAACCGATGCATGGCTACGCTCTCGCCCAGCATCCAAAAAGCGTTTCGGCTGAGCTGTTGCAGATCGAGGAAGGTTCCCTCTACCCAGCGTTGCAGCGCATGTTGAAAGTGGGGTGGCTGGAAGGCGAGAAAGGCATTTCGGCTCGGAATCGTCCGGTGCGAATTTTCAAATTGACAAAGGCCGGCGCCAAACATCTTGCCCAAGAACTTGCCAGCTTTGAGCGAATGGTTGCCGGAATCAACCGTGTGCTAGCGATCGCGAGTTCATAGGGGGCCATTATGCGGTGGTTCAAACAGGTATTTTCGCGTCAGCCGCGTTACGACGAACTTTCCGCCTGCATCCGCGAGCATCTAGCGGAAAAGCTTGATGCTCTGATGGAAGGCGGTATGTCGCGCGAAGACGCGGAAAGGAGTGCGCGTCGCGAATTCGGAAATGTAACCCTGATCGAAGAACGCAGCCGCGAAGTCTGGCAGTGGCCGAAGCTGGAGAGTCTTTGGGCTGATCTCAAACTGAGTTTTTATCAGCTCCGAAGGGCGCCTGCTTTCACGCTAACAGCACTGGCTGCGCTCGCCCTGGGCATTGGCACAACGACCGCCGTTTTTTCTGTCGTTAACACGGTAATTCTCAAGCCGCTGACTTACCCTAAGCCCGACCGCCTCGTACTTTTCTTTGAGTCGTCCCCCCGTGGAGGAACCTTCCCGGTCGTCTCATTCCCAGAATTTCATTTTTGGCAGCAGCAGAGCAACTTGTTTCAAGATGTGTCCGCAACCAACACGGACGGGATTGGAATGAACTTAACGGGTGAACAGCCAAAGCTGGTGCACGGAATCAACGTCACATCAGACTATTTTCGTTTGTATGGCGCCCGCATCCTGCTGGGACATGCCTTTACTGCCCAGGAAGAAAATCCAGGCAGTGGTAAGACCGTCGTCCTGGGCTACTACCTGTGGAAGAATAGTTTTGCCGGAGATCCACACATTATTGGGAGGAGCATTACCTTAGGGGGCGAGCCTTACACGGTAATTGGCGTAGTTGCCAAGGAGTTTCACACTGATTCCCTGATTGACCTGTGGCTTCCGTTGCGGGTCGACCCCGCAAGCTCCGATCCGACGCCTTTCTACCGGGTTGTGGGAAGGCTGAAGTCAGATGTCACACTGAACCAGGCGAATGCCCAGCTAAAAGCAGCAGCGGATCGCTTTCGCGAGAGATACCCGGGCGCGATTCCCCGGGACAGATATTTCCTCGTTCGCCCCCTTGGCGACTCCATCATTGGCAACGCGCGGTTCCCTCTGTTGCTCTTTCTGGGGGCAGTTGGTCTCGTTCTCCTGATCGCGTGCGCAAATGTAGCGAACCTGCAATTAATTCGTGCCTCAGGGCGCGAGCGAGAATTCGCGATTCGCACCTCTCTGGGAGCATCAGGCTCGCGCATCGCTCGTCAGTTGCTCACAGAGAGTCTGCTGCTGTCACTGTCGGCAGGCGTTCTGGGTATTGCGCTGGGTGAGTTGGGACTGCATCTCCTATTGAAGGTCAGCTCGGGAGATATTCCGCGCATTGGAGTTGGCGGTTCAGCCGTCCGCCTTGACTGGCGCGTTTTTGTTTTCGGCTTATGCTTGTCGTTACTTACAGGTGTCATATTTGGTCTGGCTCCGGCTCTCAGCGCATCAAGACTCGATTTGAGCACGGCCCTGAAGGAGAGCGGTCGTGCAGCCGGCCCTGGAGTTCGGCAAAGAAGAGCAAGGTCTGTGCTGGTTGTCATTGAAGCCGCACTAGCGGTCATGCTTTCCATCGGAGCGGCTTTGTTCGTTCGAACTCTTGTGGCCCTGTATTCTGTCGATCCGGGCTTCAGTCCTCAGAACATCCTGACGATGCAAATGGCGTTGACCGGGCCCCGCTTTCAGACAACTGGTCCAGTAACGCAACTGATAAACAATGCACGCGAGCGGATCGATGCGGTCCCCGGAGTTCTCGCCGCTGCGGTGACCTTATCGTTGCCTTTAGAAGGAGCGCATGGAACCCCCTTCAACATTATTGGGCGAACCACAGGAGACGATCCAAATGCCGGATGGGTTGCATATGAAGCTGCCTCCCCCGGGTTTCTGGGCGTTTTTCAAATTCCTATACTTCGTGGCCGGGACTTCCGCCCGGACGATAACGCAGCAGCACCTCCCATTGTCCTCATTAATCAGGCTATGGCCAAGAAATACTGGCGTATGCAAAATCCGATCGGGCAGCAGATTGTCCTCGGAAAAGGCATGCCGCCTATGTTTGCAGACAAGCCGCGCGAGATCGTTGGCATCGTAGGGGATGTTCTCGTGGACGGCCTCGAAAGCCCGGCGCGACCAATGGTAATCATTCCCCAGGCACAGACTCCGGATGCGATCACAGCATTGACGAGTCGCATGGATTCCATCCACTGGGTGTTCCGCACGAATGTGGATCCACACCAACTGATACCTGCGATTGCAGACCAGCTGCGGCAGGCCACAGGGGGATTACCGGCCTCACAGACCCTGACCATGCGCGAGATTGTATCGACGACAACCGCTCGACAGGACTTTAACGCACAGCTCCTGTCTGCCTTTGCGGTATTCGCGCTCATTTTAGCGGCGATTGGCCTCTACGGCCTCATGGCATATTCGGTCCAGCAACGTTCTCAGGAAATCGGCGTCAGAATAGCTCTGGGGGCGGATCAGGCTCGTATTCGGAACATGGTGATCTGGCAAGGAATGCGTCTGGCGCTTATAGGAATTCTGATTGGCTGGGCAGTCTCATTACCGCTCAGCCGCTTTCTCAATAGCCTGTTATTCGGAGTTAAGAGCTGGGATCCCGCCGTATTTGTCATCGTTCCGAGCGTGCTTATCAGTGTCGCGCTCTTCTCAGTTTGGGTGCCCGCGAGGCGCGGAGCGCGATTGGATCCGATGTCGTCACTGCGCATGGAGTAATCAGGACACGAAAAATTGCGACTATGGCCATGCTTGAGGTTCGCAATCTGCATAAACGTTACTCCGGGATTCCTGCTGTGGACTCGGTGAGCTTTGTCGCGCGCGCCGGCGAAGTGACCGGCTATCTGGGTGCGAACGGGTCCGGCAAATCAACCACCATGAAGATGGCTACGGGATTGATAGAGCCCAATGAAGGAGAAATCCTCTTCGAGGGAAGACGGATCAAGGAAAACCTGATGGCCTATCGGCAACGGATGGGCTATGTTCCCGAAGAGCCTCACCTCTATACCCATCTGAGCGGCCTGGAATACCTGGTGATGGTCGCGCAGCTGCGGAATATGGACCGCACTTCAGCAAACATGCGGATCCACGGTTTGCTGCGTCTTTTCGGAATTCACGGGGACCGCGACGTAGCCTTGTCATCCTACTCCAAAGGTATGCGGCAGAAGATTCTATTGTCCGCCGCCTTAATGCACAACCCCGACGTGGTTCTTCTGGACGAACCATTCTCTGGCCTCGATGTCGGTTCCGCTCTCATCCTCCGCAGTCTGATTAAGGAATTGGCGGCACGGGGTAAGATCGTGCTCTTTAGTTCGCATGAGCTTGAAACAGTGGAACGTGTTTGTTCTCACGTCGTGATTCTGCACCGCGGCAAAGTGGTCGCCGATGACTCGATTGAACGTCTAAGAGTCCTGATGGCCGTGCCTACGCTCGAAGAAATATTCTCTCAACTCGCCGTTGAACAAGACTCGGAGGCGGTTTCACGAGAGATTGCGGATTTGATTCGTGCATAGTGACTGGTCCCTGGCAAAAGTACAATTCCGTACCCTCTATCGCGTCTTCCTTCTTCGCGTAGTTGATCTTGAACTCCTTTCGGCCGGCGGCGACCCAAGCCGGTTGATTCGACAGTTTGTCACCATCTTCACCACCGTCAGCTTCTTCCTTATACTTCCAGCACTTGTCTTCCTGGTCTTCGGTGGCGGTATGCCAATGGAAGCTAAGTGGATGTACGAACATTTCCTGATCGAAACCACGATGACTGTGGCCGGGCTCGTTGCCCTACTCAACTGGGATGCTGCCTTTCCGGACAAGCGAGATATCTTGATACTTGGACCGTTGCCGGTAAGAACAAGCACATTGTTTTTGGCCAAGGTTGCCGCACTCCTGGCCGCACCCGGACTGGCGGCGATCGCATTGAACACCTTCGTGGGCGTTCTTTGGCCGTTATTTTTTCGATCGAGCGGCGCCGGTTTTCTCGGTGGATTGCGAGCATGGCCTGCGTATTGGATCACGATCCTTCTGGCCAGCGCATTTTCTGTCTTCACCATCCTTGCCCTTCAAGGGCTGGCGGCCAATCTGTTGCCGCGGCAACTTTTCCTCCGTGTATCAGCACTTTTGCAGGCCGCCGTTCTGAGCCTTTTGGTGAGCGTATATTTTCTCGAGCCATCGCTAGAATCGCCCGCGGCGCTCACTTCGCCACAAAATCAGGGGTTGCTGGAGTTTCTTCCCTCCTACTGGTTCCTGGCTATCTTTAACCACCTCAATGGATCGGCGCATCCCGCGTTCGCACTTCTGGCAAAAAGGGGCTGGATCGGCCTTGCTGTGGCTGCATTCGGAGCCGGCGCGGCACTGCTGTTGTCCTACTTCCGCATCATGCGAAGGCTGGTCGAGCAGCCAGACATCCTTCCCCCCGCGCGCTCGATCTCATGGTCGCCACAATGGGGAAACCCACTCACGCAAGCCATTACCTTCTTCAGCCTTCGCACCTTGCTGCGAAGCCGCCAGCACCGCATGATGCTCGGCTTCTATCTAGGCCTCGGAGTTAGCTGCGCGGTTGGTTATGCGAATGCATACCTCGGAGGATTCCGGTCTGCAGGCACAACCATTAGCGTATCGTTTCTGCTGGTCACGATTGTGACCACGATCCTGACCGTCTTCTCACTACGCGTGGTCGCTTCGCTTCCAATTTCCCTTTCGGCGAACTGGATCATCCGCATCACGCAAATCCGGCCGGCTCGCGATTACCAGAAAGCTGTTCGGATGTCATGGCTGGCATTGGGTCTCGCGCCGCCGTTGCTCCTGATGGCCGCGATCCTCGTCGCTGCGTATCCCTGGGCACCGGCATTAGGGCATTTCCTGGTGATGCTGTGCCTCGGAATCCTTCTGGTAGAGCTCTGCCTATACACATTTCCGAAGATCCCGTTCACTTGTTCCTATCTCCCGGGCAAGGCACAAATGGATTTTGTTTTCTGGGCCTGCCTGATGCTGATCTTTCGCTTGTTGAACGAAGGAGCAGAAATCGAGAGCCGCATGCTGCGTCACGTCCTCAGCTGCACTGGTCTGATTCTGATTGCGGCGATTGCGGCCGGCTCCATGCGGTGGCTGAGTGAATCTCGCGCATCCTCGACGGAAGACCTTCTGTTTGAAGAGGAATATTCGTCAGAGGTCACATCGCTGAAGCTGAATTGAACGGAGCAAAAGATACCTTGCAGATGCCCCTTTCGTCACCGATCACGGCGGGCGGCTTAGGTTACCGAAAGACTACACCGGGTGGCATTCAACCACTGAGGATGCTTCCGTTGCGATGATGCGGGTGAGCGAGAATCGGGTGGATGCGAGAAGGGACCGGAAATCCGCTTCGGTACGTTCGCGGCCCCCGATCGCCAGCATCAGCATGTCCGCCAGACCAGCAGGGCGCGCCTTGGAATCCACAAGAGACTCGACAAGGAGGAGAGTACCGGCCGGAGGGATGACGCGCCGGATATTTTGAAGGATCTTGACGGCGTCGTGATCCGGCCAGTCGTGAATCACACCCTTCATCAAATAGACGTTGCCCCCTTCGGGTACAAAGTCAAAAAAGCTACCGCCAACGATCTGACAGCGCGCAGCAACATCGCCTGACAGGATTGCCGGAGCGCCAGCCACTACCTGCGGTAGATCGAAGAGAATGCCTCTGAGTTCCGGGGTTGCCGCAAGAATATCCCGCAGCAGCCCGCCTTCGCCGCCTCCCACATCCACGATGCATGGGAACCGCGAGAAATCGTATGCAGCCAGCAAAGCCGGCGTAGTCCATTGGATGCCCTGCGTCATGACTGTATTGAAGATTTCTGCATCGTCGGGATGTGCGGAGAGATATTGAAAGAAGTGCTGTCCGAAGATCCGGGGAAATGCCGGCTCGCCGGTGCGAACAGAATCGTACAGCTCGCCAAGCGGGCGCCAGAGAAATGGCGCAGGCAAGAAGAGAACACTCTCGCGCTGAGACTCAGGATGGTCGGCGCGAAGAACCTCTGTAAGCGGCGTGTTACAAAAGCGACCATCAGGGTCAAGGGCGAACATTTCGATGCTGGCAAGAGCACGCAATAGACGCTCGAGCGTCGGCGGGTGCGCATCGCAATCGGAGGCCAGCTCCGCGACGGACCTGGGGCCAGAAGCAAGGAGGTCAGGAATACGCAACTTGGTCGCAGCGTAGATCGCCTGGGCGGCAATGATTCCAGGCCAGATGTAGTCCATTGGAGTGGCCGGCATAGGCTGCGATTCTCCTTCCATGCTGGAAATTGGCGGGATTGCAGCAAATCTGCGGCAACACCCCAGCTTATATCGGAAGATCGTGGTTTTAGAAGAGGCTGCTCTGTGTTGCGTAAGCTCCAGGCCGGGCAGATACAGCCGGTTAACGCAGAACGGGTTTCAGCCTCGGTTCGCTCGAGGGCTGTAACAGCTGATTCGGTAGAAGCTCAGGGGCTAAAGCCCAGATCTTTGTTGAGCCTTAACGGCCCGACTAAAGTCGCGCCCGATACGAAGCATGAGAGCCGCGAACCATAAACGGACCGCGCTTCTTCGCTGCCACCAGCGCTAAAGCGCAGATCGCAACCGGAAGACCCCCCGGAGCGCTGAAGCGCTCCTTCCCCCGCATAAATGCGGGGGCTTCCACCCACTCCTAAGTCCGGTCCTGATACAAAGCATGAGAGCCACGCACCATAAACGGACCGCGCTTCTTCGCTGCCACCAGCGCTAAAGCGCAGATCGCAACCGGAAGACCCCCGGAGCGCTGAAGCGCTCCTTCCCCCCGCATAAATGCGGGGGCTTCCACCCACTCCTACGTCCGGTCCTGATACAAAGCATGAGAGCCGCGAACCATAAACGGACCGCGCTTCTTCGCTGCCACCAGCGCTAAAGCGCAGATCGCAACGGAAAGACCACTCGGAGCGCTGAAGCGCTCCTTCCCCCGCATAAATGCGGGGACTTCCACCCACTCCTACGTCCGGTCCTGATACAAAGCATGAGAGCCGCGAACCATAAACGGACCGCGCTTCTTCGCTGCCACCAGCGCTAAAGCGCAGATCGCAACGGAAAGACCACTCGGAGCGCTGAAGCGCTCCTTCCCCCGCATAAATGCGGGGACTTCCACCCACTCCTACGTCCGGTCCTGATACAAAGCATGAGAGCCGCGCACGCTCGCACATCTACGCCTACTCCCTAGTCAGCGGTTACAGTTCACTAGAGGTGCACCAACTGGCTAGCGTGGGAGTCGAGATTCTGCTGGGACGCTACCACTCCCTGCGTATTTAGCCGAGTTCCCTGCACGGCAAAGATCCTCTACTGCAAGCCGATTGCCCGCTTTTGGTATAAACAGCACTCTTAGCTGGGTGCGGCATTCATTGTCCGGACCGCTGGAAATCGCTCAGGAGATCTCGCATGAGCAGGACCAACGATGTGCGCTACCTTATCCTTGCTCTCTGCTGTTTGGCACCGGATTTGATGCTCAAGGCCCAGACCACAAGCTTTCATAATGCGCCGGCTTATACAAAAGACCTCAAACCGTTGGCAGAGACTGATCTGCCAGACAGCGCCGGACAGTTATACCAACGTTACTGTGCGAGCTGTCATGGAGTCAGTGGGCAAGGTTCCGGCAACATTCCATCGTTGACGACAGCTGCCGTCAAATCTGCTTCTCCCGGCGAACTCTTTTGGTTTCTCTCCAACGGAGATCCCAGCAATGGCATGCCCTCGTGGGAACAGCTCCCCGAGACACAGCGTTGGCAAATCGCCCGTTATCTGAAGACATCGAACCCGTTCGGGCCCGCTGCGCCGACAACAGCAGATGCTGATTCTTCTTCTGAAGTTGCGCCTCCGCCGAAACCACCGTTTACCGACTACCGATTCGAAAAACCGGGACAGATCCACAAGATCACGTTGAAGGATTTACCAGCCCCGTTCGACACGCCTTCCGCTTCCAACGGTCCAATGATTGTTCCGCGACCTCACAGCGCCTGGCCCAAGGCACCAGCCGGATTTGAGGTCACGCTTTACACAACAGGTCTCGACAATCCTCGGCGAATTCGACGAGCTCCTAATGGCGACCTCTTTGTCGCGGAAGTAAGCACCGGCAAGGTTGAGATTTTTCGCGGTATCGATAGCGCGGGGCACCCGCAGCGCACAGCAGTTTTTGCCAGTCTGGATCGGCCTTTCGGCATGAATTTCTATCCACCAGGACCCGATCCACATTGGGTCTATGTGGCAACCACAAGAGAAGTCGTTCGCTTCCCTTATCGCAACGGGGATCTGCAGGCACGCGGGCCGTCCGAACACATCATGGACCTCCCGGACAACGGTCACAATAACCGAGACGTTCTATTTGAACCTGGCGGTAAAAAAATGCTGGTCACTGTGCCTTCGTTCTCGAACGCGGATGATGCGGATGGCCCGTTGGAAAAGAACCGCGCAAAGATATTCGAATGTAATCCTGATGGTTCAGACGTAAAGATCTTCGCCTATGGCATTCGAAACCCATCCTTTATGTCGATCGATCCCAAGACGAATAACCTTTGGATAACGGTGAACGAACGCGATGGGCTCGGTGACAATCTTGTTCCTGACTACATTACTCATGTGCAAAGAGGTGGTTTTTACGGCTGGCCGTGGTGGTACATGGGTGGTCATCAGGATCCGCGCCTTGCGGGCAAGCATCCCGAGCTCAAAGATAAGGTCATTACACCAGATGTGCTTTTGCAGCCCCACAATGCTTCCGTTGGACTTGCTTTCTACGATGGCGGTCAGTTCCCGCCGGAGTTCTCAGGCGATATTTTCGCTGCGGAGCACGGCTCATGGAATAGGAGCGTTCGCGCTGGTTACGAAGTAATCCGCATACGCTTACATCAAAGAGGGACAGCAACCGGAGAATACGAGGATTTTTTGACCGGATTCGCCATCGACAATAAGCGTGCTTGGGGACGGCCAGCGGGGGTTGCGGTTGGAGCAGATGGGTCCCTTTTTGTCACCGACGATGCCTCGAACTCCATCTGGCGAGTCAAGTATATCGGTCATTAGAGTTTACCTTCGCTCATTGAAAGGTTGCTAACAGATAAGAAGGAGCGCATTCATCCTACGATACAACGGTGCGGATGGGGGCCTGAAGTGTTCTGACCCGTTGCAGGCATGATGCTGCCAAAGGAAGGTTTCCGAAATATGGTGGAATTCCGGCTCTGCTGTGCGAGGATACCGAACACATGGCTTCCCTCTCGCCCAAGCCAGACACCGGCCTCCATCGCCAGCTCCGCTTGCGCGATCTCATCCTTACCCAAATCCTCAACGTAGTTGGTAGTTCCTGGGTCGGGATCGCTGCGGGTCTGGGTCGCGGCCAGACCGTTACCTGGATTGCCGCCATGCTGCTCTTCTACTTTCCCATGGCCGTATCGGTCATCTATCTCAACCGCGAGATGCCGCTCGAAGGGGGACTCTATGTCTGGGCACGCACTGCCTTTGGCGACCTAGGCGGCTTTATGACGGCCTGGAATCTTTGGGTTTACGGTATCGCAGTATCCGCCGCCATCCTTTATGCGATACCGACGGAACTCTCCTATCTCATTGGCCCGGCGGCCGCGTGGCTACCGGAAAACCACACCGCTGCTTTTGCCGTTGTCGCCGTCATCACTCTGGCCATCGCTGCTGCTGCCGTTCGCGGTCTTGAGTTCGGCAAGTGGATCCATAATGTTGGCGGGATAGCCATTCTCACGGTCTACGCTGCGCTGATTCTGCTTCCCGCCTGGGCCCTCCTTCACCACGCGAACGTCCACTGGGAGCCGCTTGCCTTCCATCTTCCTCGCCGCAATATGGTCTCCGCCGCCCTGTTTGGGCAGATGATTTTTGGTGCCCTGGTGGGCCTGGAGTATGTCGCTATCATGGCTGGGGAAAGTGAGGACGCTGCTCGCTCGATTGGCAAATCGGTGATCTTCGCGTCACCCATCATCTGCGCCATGTTCATTCTCGGCACTAGCTCGGTGCTGGCTTTTTCCCACGATCGCATCGACTACATTGCACCCATTCCGCAGACGTTCCGCTATGCACTGGGTAACTCCGGCGTGGGTAATTACTTCGCCGTAATGGCCATTCTGCTGGTCCAACTCCGCCTCATCGCCGCTACCAGCCTTATCTTTACGGGGGCCACGCGTTTGCCTCTCGCCGCCGGTTGGGACAAGCTCATTCCCAACTGGTTTAGTCGCCTTCATCCCCGCTTCCGTACGCCAACGAACTCCATCGCCTGCGCGTGCTCGCTGGTCTTGCTCATCCTGCTGCTGGCTAACATAGGCGTGCACGCGCAGGAGGCCTTCCAGGTCCTCTCCAACGCCGCCATTACTCACTACGAACTTGCGTACCTCGCTATGTTCGCCATTCCTCTGGCCGGAACCACTGTCCTGCGCCGGCGCCTGCCGCGATGGATTCGCTGGACCTCGATCGCCGGGTTCGTAGCAACCTTGTTCAGCCTGCTGATTTCCTCGTATCCTTTCGTCGATGTAGTCAATCCCCGCGCATACGCCGCCAAGATTCTCGGCACTACACTGATCAGTAACCTGGCCGGATACATTTTCTATCGGGTGCGCAATCGCAAGCTAACCGCGGTCCCACATGGGTTGCAGGAGTCTGCGTGAGAACGGGCGGCGGAAAAGCCTTAACGAGCCTCGCGAAAGTCAAAATAAGCCAGGTTCATTTGCCCTTCGGTGAACAATGTGAACGGTCAGCACACTCTTCCCTTTTGGCAGCTCCATCCTTAACAAGTTCGTCGCGACGTTCCAGTGGTGCCATTGCCTCCAGGCGACGGGATCGGCCGCGTTGAACGTCGAGGATATAGGCACAGGTGCACCGCTTGGCTTCCCGTTCACGTCGAGGCTGATGCTTCCACCGCGATTCGATGTGTAAAGCAGATCTGCGGTGTAGACTCCTGCCCGGGCGACCTGAACCGTTAGGTTGAACCACTCTCCGGGTTGGGTCCAGCCGACATAAAGTTGGTTCTCCGGGGGCTGAACCAGGTCGTATTGCGTGTTGTCGATCTGATCGTGAAATTTGGTATAGGAGATATCAACCCCCTCGTGCATGCGGAACTCGTTCAGATAAGTTCCGTCTGCGGGGTTCAAGGCTCCGCTGCCATTATTCCTGGCATCTGCGTCATGGTACGCAATGCCCTCTCCACCGGTGTCGTAATAGGCGCATTGCACCTTGCCGGGAATTGCCTGGGCTCCGGCGACGTAGCGGCTATCGTGGTAAGGCTCTCCTTTGTAGGTGTCGATAAAATCGCTTGCTGCCGCACGAAAACCGGGGATCAGGACCATCCATACAAAGAGACACAGGCTTAGTTGCATAATCTGCCTTTCACTGAATCGAGCTTACCTGACGCCGTGTGGAGGAGACAAACAAACCTGTTGAGACGGCAAAGACGGGAGTGCCCGGGAAAGAACCGCAGGTCCCTCCCCTGAGCGAAGTCGAATGGGGACCTGCGGTTCTTTCCCGGCCCTGATACAAGCAGCGTTTTTCCGCAGCCTGTGTAGAATGTCTCAATCAGAAAGGGTATGCGTATTAATCGTCGTCGTTTTCTGTTCAATTCCGCCATTGCGGGCGGTGCCTTCGGTATTGCGCCGCATCTGGCGATAGCGAATGGGGACCAGGCAGCGCCTTTCCGAACTCCCTATAAATACCCAAAGCTGGTTCTCTCCCCCACCGGTCGCAAAGGCGACTTTGACCAACGCAGTATTGACGACCCCATCGTCTTCCATGCCAACGGAGCCTTCCAGATGCTCTACATCGGTTGGGACGGTGTCGGGTACCAGACCGGACTTGCGACCTCTCCCGACCTGCTCCACTGGACCCGCGCTGCTCTTGTGGCGCCCCGTGATCCCTCATCCGCATATACAAAATACAACCTTGCTTTGAGTTCCATCCTTCGCGACAAGCAGCTCCGGAGCCGTGGCGACGCCATCAAGGTAGACGGAAAATACCTGGGCGCTTGGAACGCTTATCCCAGCGCTGGTTACGAGGAAGGCGCGGCGGTGATCGGCCTTGCTACCTCCGACGACCTTCTTCATTGGCAACTCACAGATCCTGTCCTGCTCCCGCAGGATGGAGCTCCATGGGAGCACGGCGGTCTCTATCGTCCTGACCTGATGTTGGACCGTGGAACCTACTACCTCTACTACAACGCGAAAACCGATGTACTGCCAGCGAGCGAAGGCGGAGGGTGGCACGAGCAAACGGGCGTGGCAACTTCGAAGGATCTAAAAACCTGGACCCGCTACAACGGCAATCCGATTCTCCGCAATGGTCCGCGTGGCAGCGCAACCTATCCTGCGGCGAACCCCATTTCCGCCACCCAGCCACCACTCCCTGACGCCCGCGACAGCCGCTTTGCTTCGAACCCCTTCGTGGTTCAGAACGGCCGCGAGTATGCGATGTTCTATTACGGCTTTCGCTACCAGCGGCCCGGCCGCGCCTGCGAGATGCTGGCCATCGGTGATGATCCATATTTGTTCGTCAAAGTGCCCGAGATTCTTATAGACACGGGAGCGCCCGGGACGATCGATGAAACCTTCGCCCACAAGCCTTCCGTCATCACTCACGAAGGCGTTCTCTACCATTTTTACTGCGCGGTGAGCGGCCAATATCCCCATGAGACACGTGGAATCGCTGTAGCCCGGTCAAAACCCTGGTAGCCGAATTTACAGCACCTTTCACACCACCTCACATCCAACCAAAACGTTGACGATGGAGGATTCCTTTGCCGGCAGAGTCAGTTCCGCGAGTGGTGATTGTGGGCGGTGGGTTCAGCGGCTTCTACGCTGCGCGCGCCTTAGCGAAGACTGCAGTGCAGATTACCCTGGTCGATAAGCACAACTACCATCTGTTCCGGCCCATGTTGTACCAGGTCGCCACTGGCCTTCTCGCCGGTGACGAGGTGGCTCCGCCGTTGCGCGTCCTGTTCAGCGAGCAAAAGAATGCCGATGTGTTGCTGTCGGAAGTGACCGGAGTTGACGTTGCGAACAGGAAGGTACTGTTGCCCCACTGCGAACTGCAATACGACTACCTTGTTCTGGCTACTGGGATTCATGTGAATTATTTTGGCCACGAGGAGTGGAAGCAGATCGCTCCCGGGCTCGATTCGCTCCAGGAGGCAGACAAAATTCGCAGCAAGCTGTTGACAGCGTTTGAAGAAGCGGAGCGTCTCGCCGCATGCGGGAATGCGGATCAAACCCAGATTCAAGAGATGCTCACGTTCGTTCTTGTGGGCGGCGGGACGGTGGGAGTTGAGCTCGCCGGAACGATTGCGGAGATGGCACGCATGGCGCTACAACGCGACTTCCGTCATCTTCGCCCGGGCGCGGCGCAGATCCTGCTGTACGAAGGCACTTCTCGAATACTTCCGAGTTTCGCCGAAGATCTCTCGGCCAAAGCACATCATCATCTGGAAGCGCTAGGAGTAAAGATTTTTACCGGCACCAACGTTGAGCAGGTAGATGCAGAAGGCGTTACGGCCAAGGGGACTCGCGTGCGCAGCCGCAACGTGATCTGGACGGCGGGTGTGGCGGCTTCGCCGGCGGCGCAGTGGTTAGGCGCGGAAGCAGACAAGGCAGGAAGGGTCAAGGTGAATGGCGATCTTTCGCTGCCCGGGCATCCGGAAATCTTTGCTGTTGGCGATACGGCCTTGGTGGTTGCGGATACCCGCAACTTGTTTGGTCTGAAAAGCGGAACCGCGGTGCAGATGCCTGGCCTTGCGCAGCCTGCGATCCAACAGGGCGAATATGTGGCCAGGCTGATTCGCCGCCGCGTTTCCGGCCAAGCTGCACCCGAACCGTTTTGGTATTGGGATAAGGGCGACCTGGCGGTGGTGGGACGTGGCTATGCCGTCGCCGACCTGAGGTTTTGGAGGTCTGCCGGGTTGACGGCGTGGTTGCTCTGGGCCGGCGTCCACATCTACTTTCTGGTCGGCTTCGCGAATCGCTTGCTAGTCATGCTGCGTTGGCTGGTGCAATTTCTTACCAAGCGCCGGGGCATAGGGGTAGTTTCTGCAGACCTTTAAACCACACGATCAAACCGCAGGTAGTCGCAGCAGCATTGTCCGTTCCGGACCCCACGCCTTGTTCCTTAGTAGACCAGGGCCCGAAAGGCCTTGGTGGGGCTCCGCCCATCGTTTTCGGCCCACGTATCCCGGATTTCCTGTCGAGGTTGGTGGCGTTGAGCAACTGCATGCGGCTCTCTTTGAGAGAAAGCCGCATACGCGGTCGTGTCTAGTGCTGTGTAGTAGGAAATCCGGGCAACGCTGGGGCGAACGAGGGGCACCCCTGTAGATATGTCTGCCCGCGAAAGGCTTGAGGGGAGACCTGCGGTATCCCACATCTGCCAAAATCGGGCAGATGTGGGGCACCCGGCGTTTGTGGAGGGGCAAGAGCTTAAATTGGAGGTTTATTTTCGATGGCTACTCGGCGCTCAATGCTTCGACTGGATTGACGGAAGAAGCTCTTCGCGCGGGGATCAGGCTGGCCAGCAACGCGGCAGCTCCAAGCACCGCCGCGACCGCCGCCAGCGTGGGGAAATCCCACGCATGCACGCCGAAGAGCAGAGTACGCATCAGATGCGCTGCCGCAACCGAGCAGGCAAGGCCGGCAATGATTCCTGCTGCAGTCAGCCATCCTGCTTCTTTCAGGATGAGGCCCTGAATCGAGCTCCGTTGCGCACCCAGAGCCATACGCACACCAATCTCCCGCGTCCTCTGGCTTACCGAGTACGCGACCACTCCATAAAGTCCCACGACTCCCAGGACCAGGGCTAACCCTGCAAAACCAACGACGAGCCAGGTGGCGAACCGGTGCAAGAGGGCGCTTTGTGAACTGCTCAGCTGGGCGGTCATGGTGCTTTCACCATAGACTCCCAGGTTGGGATTGATGCCGCGTAGCGTCTTCACCAAACCGGGCAGCAGGGCGTTCTCATCTTGACCCGTGCGCACAGCTACCGCGAAGTATGCATCAAGGCTGTGGTAAATGGAAAAATACTCTGCAGGCCAGGGCTGGTCATCCGCCGCTCCCTCGCGCACATCTTCGATAATCCCCACCACCTGCCGCATCGACTTGGGAGATAAGTCCCCGTCGCCGATCATCTTGCCCAGAGCATCCTCACCAGGAAAATACTTATTGACCATGGATTCGTTGAGGATGGTCACCTGGGGATGGTTTGCATCATCCGCTTCCGTAAACATGCGCCCGCGCAGCAGCCTGGCCTTGAGCACAGTCATGTACTGCGGGCTCACGTCGCGTTGCAACACTTCATTGTGCTCGCCATGAAATGGTTTGCCGGGAATTCGTATCCAATCCGTATCGCAATTGCAGTTCAACGGCAAATCGCTGGTGACGGCCGCCGATTGAACGCCCGGCATCGCCGAAACTTTCTCCAGAATCTGGTGATACAGAGCGATCTTTTGTTCAGGTTTGCTGTAGACGTTGTCCGGAGCCATTACGTAGACGGTTGCCAGGTGCGAGGTATCAAATCCGGTTTCGACGTGCAGCATAAGGTAAAAACTCTTGGCCAGAAGTCCAGCGCCGGCCAGCAGCACCACGGCCACCGTGAGCTCCACGACCACCAGATTGGCGCCCAGGCGACGCCAGAAGCGGCTCGCTGTGCCCCGTCCCCCGTCACTTAGCCCGTCCTGTACATCTCTGAAAGCGAGCCGCAGAGCGGGCGTCGCTGACAGCAGAACCGCCGCCAGAAGCGCGGTTCCGGCGGCAAACAACACCGTGTGCGGGTTGAGCCCGAGGGCGTCGAGAAAGGGCATGCCCTGCGCCATCGGCTTGGGGACTATCCGGGTCAGCAGTGAAATCATGAAGACCGCTGACAACATGCCCGCCGCACACCCGAGGCCGGCGAGCAACAGGCCTTCGGTGGTAAACAGTCGAACTAAGCGGGCGGGGGTGGCACCGAGAGCGCTACGCACCGCTGTTTCCCGCCTGCGGCTTTCTGCGCGCACCAGCAGCAGGCTGGACACATTCACGCCGGCTATCAGCAGCAGCAGCCCTGCCCCTGCAAGCAGCATGAGCAAAGTCGGCCGCAGCTTGCCCACGAAAAGTTCTGACAATGGTACGACGCTTGCACTTTGCCCCTGGTTGGAACCCGGGTAGGCAAGAGCCAGCTGCGCTGCAATTGCCTTCAGGTCGGCGGATGCCGCCTGCATGGTCACACCGTCGCGTAAACGCCCCACGCCGTCGAGGTTGTGGCAGCTTCTCCGCGTCTCACATCCGTTCTTGTCCAGCAGAGGAACCCAGAGTTCCGCGCTGGCACGCGGCGCAAAAGAAAAGTCACGCGGTAAGACGGCCACAATCGTGTATGCCTCGCCGGACAGGCTTATGGTCTCGCCGATTACTTCGCGGCGGCCGCCGAAGCGCTTCATCCATGTGCCGTAGGAAAGCATGGCGATCTTCGGCTGCCCGGGTTTATCTTCGCCTGGGCGGAAGTCTCGGCCCAGGATCGGCGCAACCCCGAGCAGGCGAAAGAAACCGTCGCTGACCCGGGCGGCCGGCACAGGCTCGGAGAGTGAGCCCACGCGCAGCAGAAAGCCGGTGCCTCCATAGACCTCCAGCGACTTGAGGGTGGTGTTCAGCCGCTTCCAATCCTCGTAATCGTCGCGGGAGAGATTCGAGCGTGGAAACACGGCTTCGCTTTCGTCAACATCCACCAGCCGATTCGGATCCGCATAGGGCAGCGGCCGAATCAGCACCGCATCTACGAAAGCGAAAATAGCCGTGCTGGCTCCAATGCCCAGCGCGAGCACCAGAATTGCCGTGAGCGCCAGGCCAGGACTTCTTCTCAGCTGCCGGAGGGCAAATCGCAGGTCTTGCACCACGGTTTCCGCACGAAATTGCACCACTTCACGACTGCGTTCCTGGAGCAGCGTCGTATTTCCAAATTGCCGCATGGCAGCATATCGGGCTGCCTCGGGCGGGATGCCGGCAGCCTCGAACTCCTTGGCTGTCTGCTCCCGATGAAAGGCCATTTCTTCCTGCAGATCGTGATCGAAATCCCGGCGCCGGAATAGAAGCGCAGTCTTTCTCAGCCAGCGGACCAGGGCATTCATGCGGTCTCCTGTGCGTCTTCGAGTACCCGCCCAATTGCGGCTATCATTTTCTGGAAATCACGCACTTCGATGCCGATAACCATAGACGCTCTATGGATAGAAAGTCAATGGTCAGTCAGGTTGTGCCAGCCCTGAATTTCAGTCCGGAGAAGCGGGTTTTTAAACCCGCGAGAACACGCTCGGTCTATCCATTTCGGGGCTTTACAGGGTGCGTGAGTACCGCGGAAAAGAAACCGCAGGTCCCTCCACTACGCTCCTTCGGAGCTCCGGTCGGGATGACAATTCTGTAGGGGGGCAAGTATTTCTCGCTAAAGCTCTTGCGGACACAACAGAACTGTCATCCCGACCGGAGCTCCGAAGGAGCGTAGTGGAGGGACCTGCGGTTTCTTTTCCGCGGTACTCACGCAGACTTTTTCAGCCGGGGAATCCAGCGAGGCACGCGGGCGCAGAAGTGTTCGTATTCTTCCCCGAATTTCCGTTTCAGCGCAGGTTCTTCGTAAAGAAGGACGAATGCGAAGAAACCCAGCCAGACCACAACTCCGTACTCCAAGACGCGCACGCTGCCGAAAAGCAAACCCTGGCCAAAAATCAACAGCGACACGGCAACATACATGGGGTTGCGCGTGTAGCGATAGAGTCCGGTAGCGACGAGACACTGTGGGGGAGCAACAGGCGCGGGCGTCCCCAGCCCCTGGATCGCGAAACGAGCAAAGGAATCAAGCAGGACGGGAAGCCCAGCGGCCATCATCACCGTTCCGATGATGCGAAAAGCTAAAAAGCCGGGCAGCGGCGACGCAAACTCCCAGCGGCATATTGCCCAGGGGAGATACACGGCAAGTGTACCCGGAGCTAGAACCAGAAAGATTGCCGAGCCGAGGAGAGCACCTGCGCGTTTCATACAGAGTTAATGCAGCGATTCGAGCGCCGGTTATGGATGGTACCCGTCGGCACGCCACTTTGCGAACAGGGTCAATTGCTCCTTCGTCCAATACGGTCCACCTGGCGGCATCGTCGGTGGTTGAGCGCCATGAGGAGATACCGTCTCCAGCACTGCCTCGGCATGGCCGTAGTTGTCAGAAGGATCGGACATATAGTCATAGTCGTCCAGTACGACTCCATGGACCTTCATATGAGCAACGTCCACGGGGCGAAACAAGGGCGCGATGTCAGCCGCGAAAGAAACGAGTGCCATTTGGCTCTCCTATAAGCGCGCGGCAATCATAGCAAATTTCGCTGTTCCTTCAGAGCCAGTACGAACTCAAGGTTGCGTCGCCTCTACGCTCAAAAGCACCTTGTTTCCGTTTGAAGTTCCGGACCGAAATCTGAAATGTGCGACAGAAGCTCTCTGGGATGTACAGGCTTATTAAGCAGCACGAAATTGTGGAATGCATATTTGGGATCGCCCAGCAAATCGATAGTCCCGACCTGTCCTGAAAACAAAAGCACTTTACAATCCGGAACCAATTTCGTGACCTCAACACTGAGATCCATTCCATTCAACCCCGGCATTACAACGTCGGTGATGAGGAGTTGCGGCGGAGTGAGCCGCACGATCTCCAACGCGCTCTCTGCATCGTAGGCAGCGATGCAGGCGTAACCGCTTTGGCCGAGAATCATAGACAACGTATCCGCAATCACGCTCTCGTCATCCACGATGAGCACCAGGGGGCGAAAACTTGGATCGGCTGTCAAATTTTTGTTCCGCAAGTCTGAGACGGGAACCGTTTCGAAATTTAGGGTCCGGGGCATGTGTTTGCACCTATATGACCACCCTACTCTTAAAGTCTAAATACGGGGTAAATTGTTTAGATATCAATCACTTAACGGCTAGAGTAACTTCATCTTGCCGAGAGCGGTCGTTCTGTCTTAGCATACGTTTACGTTAGAGGTGCGAGTTTTTAGCGCTACGATTGCACATCGTTAACGAAAGAGAAAGCAGATGCGCGGAGACCGGGAAGCGAAAAGTGCGATGCGATTTCAAGCGGTGCAGAGGGCGAACATTCCAAACGGCCGTAATGGAAAGCACAAGGCCATCGTTCTTGCCTTGCTCAGCGACATTGAGAAGTTGGCCACCGGCGAAGCCCTCAAGGTGCCACTGGCCGAATTGCCGGACACTAAAGAGAACATCCGCTCGGCGCTCAATCGGGCTACCAAGCTGCGGGAAATCGAACTAGGAACTTCGAGCGATGAAGAACATTTGTATATATGGAGAGTCAGTTAGTGATCATTCGGAGTCATTAACTCGGCGCGTTCGCAGACGTCATTTTATGCCACCAGAAATCAAGAAATTTGGATCCGCTCAAACAAACTGATACAACAACTGTACGCACTGTACATAGAAGGGTGTGTGACACAACTGAGGTTCACAGAACGGCATCACGGATGAAAACACCTAAGATTGTGCCCTTTGCAAAGGGGACGCCTCCGCGGCCTGACGGTAAACCTTCTTTTTTCGAGCGTGTGCGAGAAATCCTCCACATTGTTCGCGCGGATCGCACTCCGTTGCAGAAGGACGTGGCTCCCGACGATACAACGCTCTCTTCCGGGAACGAGCAAAGACCGTTGTAACATTTCATCAAACTCTTTTTGGGCATGAAGTTATTCGCTTCTGCTCTCCCCAAGAACGAGCAGCACGAAGAGATTTGCCGTCCGGCAGAATTCTTACGAAGCCTTCAGACATTCGGAGAATCTGTTCACTTGTAGCGCTCATCAAGCGCTCATGAATGGTGTTCAGTGGCACCGAACGGAATCCCTGAAAAATTCTCTGAAAAATAAAGGAGCAATGGATGGCAGCAGGAAAGGCAGCAATCGTCAACTCGGACAGTGCGCGGGTGGGCCGGTGGTGACCACGCAAGGTTCCCAGCCGGGTGGTGCAGATCGCCGGTTGCAGGATCTTGGCATCCAGCTCCCAGCCGCCCCTATGCCATTCGGCACATATGTGGAGGCGCTACAAACGGGCAACCTGCTCTTTTTTAGCGGGATGCTTCCCGTCGTCGATCACAAACCGAAGTATGTTGGCCGTCTAGGAAAAGAACTCGATACCGAAGCCGGCCGGGATGCCGCCTACACTGCGGCCTTAGGTGTTCTTGCTGCGGCTAAAAAGCATTTGGGCTCCCTCGATCGGGTGACCCGCGTGGTCAAGCTCGGCGTGTTTATCGCCACCCACGGGGACTTCTTCGACCAGCCCAGAGTCGCGGATGCGGTCTCCGATTTGTTTCGAGATGTCTTTGGCATTGAGAAAACATCGGTTCGGCTGGTCATCGGCGTTGCCAGCCTTCCCCTTGGCATGCCCGTAGAATTAGAGGTCATCTTCGAGGTTGCGGACTAGCGCGCACGATTGCGTGTGTGAGTACCCGGGAAAGAAACCGCCCGATGCCGTGGTCGCTAAGCCATCTGCGCTCGCCAACGGGTAATCTTGTGTTGTATCCGTCTTGCAGCGCCCTTGCGGGCCAACGGCCAAATGAGCTTTGCATATTCCTCGCGCGGAAATCGAGCGAGTGCTCGTTTCAGTTCGCCGGCCGGGAGTGATCCCTTGTTGTGCAGCAGAGAGGTTATGTAACGTCGCCGATCAAGAACTGGATGGAGAAATGTGTCGCCCTGGGCTGGACGCAAATCGTCTTCCAAGGTCGGCGGGAACCAATCGTAATTGCTCACGTCTCCAAAATCGGCAAGTGACACCCACTTCATCCCGGCCCGCACGATTTCGCTGGGTACAAACAGTTCACTACTGGGCCAACTGATGACCGACGGATCAATCTTCATCGCCAGCCGCCGCTGGTGCAACAACTGCAGCGCCGCAGAGGCAAACAAACTCACGTTGAGCAATGCAAGTTTGTTCTCTCCAGCCGGATAAACATCGCGCTGATACGGGGTCCAATGCCATTGCTCGAAGCTTCGCGAAATCGGCAAAGCGACAAAACCGGCATCTTGCGAGATGGCGCGGGCAACAAACCCCTCCAGTGAGCATTGCGCCACGCAATCGTATTCGACGAACAAGTAATGATCGTATTCGGGATGCTGCTGCTGAAAGTGATAGTGTGCGTAGTCCGGGTTCCACCACAACACTCCACCCACGGCGAAGCGCATCGCCAGACCTTCGGCTTCAAGATCAGCGCAGGTAAAGCGGACCACTCGCTCGAATGGTATGGACCCGACCGGACCCCCTGTCTCATCCATCAATACATAAAAATCAAGCGCGCCGGCGGCTCCAGCCAAACGGCGCGCCTGACGCTCAACGAACGAATCCCAGGCATAAGCTTTAAAAACTACAGCGCAACGAGGAGAGGCGGTATTCATGTCGTCCTTCTTGCCGATATGGTTTACTTTCGTCCTACGACTGCGCCGGCTTGCACAGTGTTCGCATACGGCGGAACGGATTCCGGGCGGTGAGAGATCCGCTGTCTTCCCTGCACCGGGGTCAGGTCCATCACAGAGCGCAGCTCTTCGGCAACATGGTGAACCTCTTGATAAGTCATCGTGTCGAACAGAGGCAGACTGATCATCCTGGCGGAAACGTCATCGCAAACCGGCAACGGGCCCGCTACGCTGACTTTTTGGAAGTAAGGCTGCTCCATCAAATGGGGGCTAAAATATGCTCCCGTCGCAATGCCGCGAGAGGCCAGCTCTTCGCGGATAGCTGTCCGGCTGTCGCACAGTTCACCTGGCAATAAGGCCGGTACAAATTGGTGGGCCTGAGTGCCTTGCGCTTGCGCCTGGTAGTCAAGTTCCGGCAGCACCGCACGATAACGATTGGCCAGTCCGGCCCGGTATTGGGTGATGCTGTCGTAATCTCTAAGGCGCAAGCGGCCGATCAACGCGGTCACTTCGCTGAGCTTGGCGTTGAGGCCGGGCATGGTCGCCGAGCGCGGCTCACCAAAACCGAAGCCGCTCATAGTCCGCAGCCTGGCAATGCGATCCTTATCCGCACTGTAGATCAAACCCGCCTCGCCCACCGCAAACGACTTGGTGGCGTGCATCGAATACACCACGCTTCCCTCAAAGCCGGTGCCAAATCCTCGTCCCTGCGCGTCAAATGTGCCCAGCGAAGCGGCAGCATCCACCACCACCGGCACTCCCAGCTGACTGGTGATCCGGCGATAACGCTCCAGGTCGATGGGGTAGCCAAACGTGGCGTAGGGCATGGCAATCGCGACCTTGCCCGCGTAACGGGCCAGCATTTCTGACTCGGCGTCAGGGTCGGCTGCCCAGCTTTGCGGATGAATATCGCACAGTAGCGGGGTCAGGCCACACCAAACAGCGGCATGCGCCGCGGCCGCGAAAGTAAAACTCGGCATCAGGGCGAATTGTCCCGGAGCCGTGTCGCCGACCACTTCCTTGATGGCCAGCATCAGGCCGATGGTCGCGTTATTAACCGTCAGGCACGCGCCCTGGCCGCCGAAGAAGCGTTCCAGCATCTCCTCTTCAAAGAGTGTATTGACTGGCCCGAAGTTACTGAATATTCCACTCTGCTCGAGTGAACGCAGTTCGTCGACAGCAAGCGAAAGCTGTGGTGGGGCGGGACGTACTAGCGGGATATTCATACCTCGAGCTCCTGCGCAACGGGGATCTGTTCCAGCTGGGGGAGCGAAAAGGGTTCAAACCCGTCGTCCTCGACGAACTTCGGAGAAAAGATGGCATCGACGATCAAGCCACCCACGTCACTTTGCCAAAGCCAGAGGCCATTTGCTTGCCCTCGGAAGCTTGGTTCGCCACCGAGTTTTCCCCAGGGGATAAAGCCGGCGGCCAGGCCGATAGCGAACAAGTTAGGTAGGGGGTTGCCGCCTGCGTCTAATACCCGGCAGTAATTGTCGACAAGCCGCGCCTGCGGGCTTGTTTCCGACTGCAAGGTCACCCGTTTGCCTGCCTGATCGAACACAGGCAGCGCACGAGGCCGGTAACCAAGCGCGGCAATCACCAGATCCGCATCGTCCAGCAGTTGCAGAGAAGCCGCATTGTCCACACCCAACCGATGCAGGTGCAGACGAGGTTCGGGCGCCCGTCCACCGATACCGCGCGCGCGCATGATCAGCTCACGCGAGTCCAGCCTGAAGCCACCCAGACGAAACACACGACCGCTGATGGGACAAATGTCGTCAGGACCAAATTCCGTGTATCCATCAGCAAGCGCGGCCTCGACGCTCGGATAATAGATTCGCAATTCACGCCGGTGTAGCAGGCTCACAGCGCCTGGACCGTACTGAACCTCGGGCATCCGGTTCAACAAAGCATGAGCGACCGCCGCTGCACTAGTGGAACCGCCGATGATGGCCACACGAGGGGACCGTCCCAGCTCGACAAATTTCGCTTTGACGGCTGCGAAACCTGTGGTGCTAAAGACATCGCCCGATTGCAACAGTCGTTGATCGCACCGCTCGGCCAGGTTCACGCCGGCCACTTGCTCGCTCCGCAGGCGCTCGATTGGCTGCGTGGCGCCGGTGGCGAGAATCACATGTTTGGATTCGATGGTGTGCGCGCGCCCGGTCTCAACATCCCTGAGCAGCGTGAGCCAGCCTGTCCGGGTGCGCTCAGTCGACACCGCCTTGTGCCGTTTCAACACACGTCCGTTGGGCGAGGCCGTGATGACCTGGTGCATGGCTCGCCCGACCAACGCGAGAAACTCACCGGCGCGGCGCAGCGGCACTGTTCCGTCTCCTACCTCTACAAGCTCTTTTGTAAGCGGATGGTTTCGCAGCGCCGCTAGCTCGCTGCCGGCTGGTCCCGCAAGGCAGTCCGCGAAGGTGAAGCCGGTGCTGTCGGAATTGATACACCAACGTCCAAGGCTACCCTCCCCCACTGCGCCGGTTTGCTCAACCAACGTAACGCCCTCGTTGAGCAATTCCGCGAGACGCCCACGTCTGTGCGCTGCGAGCAGAGGCGCAAGCCCTCCCGGGCCTCCACCAACAATGACCACACCTGTGCGATCGAGACTCAATGTCACCTGCTTTGGCGCAGCCGGAAACGCGGCAACGCCATTAAGATTTTTTGTGGGGGAACGCTAGGCAGGATACGGCTGGTTCTCTTGGTCAGACATCGATCCAAGGCGAAGTCCAGCAAGCATCCTGTTTGAGAAGCTTACGATGCAACTGGTCAAGCGCCGAAGGATTTTCGCTTGCGTATCCGCTCTGCAGTAACCAAAAAGTACTCTGGGCCGGATACCTGTGGTCTATATCTTTCGATCCTAATTTGCGGAATGAACGGCGGCCCATGCTTCCTGTAATCGATCTGTCTCAGGCTACGGCACAGCACATACAGAAAGTCACCAATGGCAGTTACCATTCGCCGCACTTCGGTTTGGTTAGAGCCCAAAACAGAGGATGTCTGCCCCAGCCGCAACCGCTATATATTGGTTGCCACCCACGGTGAAGGTGATGGGCGATGCCTTCATAAAGACGTTGGTCGGGAACTGAAAGAGAGTTTTCCCATCCCTCTGATCGACAGCCGCGAAGCCTCCGTTTGGTTGGCCATAGAAGACCAGTCCGCCCGCAGTGGCTAAAACCCCGCTCCAGGTTTTGGCCCGCGCGGGCCCGGGCTGCGGAATCTCCCACGCAATCTCCCCCGTTTCGATATTAAGAGCGCGCAAGAAACGCTGCCCTTTTTGATCGGGATACGTGGGTTTGTCACCGACGCATTCTTCCAGGGCCAGGACATAATAAAGGTCTGTCTGTAGAGAAAAGGCTGTTGCGTCCCAGTTCGCCGCATCGCTGGGACAACCGCTGGCGTCCTTCACCACCGGCCGGCCATCCGGTCCAATGCTCGAGGCCCAATCGACCCGGCGCAGGAAAGGCCTGGCCAACAGCAGCTTGCCATTGTTGCGGTTCAATACGTAAAAGAATCCATTGCGATCGGCGTGCAGCAGCAGCTTTGAGGGCTCGCCCCGGAACTTGGCATCGACCAGTACATTGGGTTCCGTCGCATCTCTATCCAGCAAATCATGAGGCGTGAACTGGTAGTGCCACTTGAGTTCTCCGGTCCTGGGATTCAGAGCAAGAACGCAATCCGTAAACAGATTGTCACCAGGACGGTCACGATCCTCCGAGTCGGGCCAGGGATTGCCGGTAGCCCAGTAGAGTGTGTCCGAAGAGGAGTCATAGGAGCCTGTGAGCCAGGTAGAACCACCCCCGGTGCGTGGTGGGCCGCCTTTCCAGGTTTCTATACCCGGCTCACCCGCGCGAGGCACTGTCCAACGCCTCCAAATGAGCGCGCCATCGTCAGGTTTGAACGCGGCGACGAAGCCGCGAATCCCTTCATCGGCGCCGGAGACGCCGGCGATGATCATGTCGTCGACGATCAGCGGGACCATGGTGCCGCCGTAGTGTTGACCCTCCGTATCGGGCGCCAGGGGAATGTCCCAAAGCAGTCTGCCGTTCCCGCGGTCAAGCGCAAGCAGGCGGGCGTTGTCGGTAATGAAGAAAACCTTGTCGCGTAGAATCGCGACTCCGCGGTTGGTGCCAAGCTTCGCGTCACCCTGGACCTCGTCGCTGGGCGGCCGGGAGTAGTGCCAAAGGGGAGCGCCGGTGAGGGCATCCAGGGCATACACCTGGTTAGGGCCGGTCACATACAGTACTCCATCGGCAGCCAGGGGAGTGGTTTCCAGGCCAAACGCCTGCATGGGGAAAAGCCACTTCAACTTGAGCGACGAAACATTCGAGGTGTTGATTTGTTTGAGAGAACTAAAGCGATTGCCTGAATCATTCCCGTTGTAAGTGAGCCAATCGCCGGGTTGCGCGGGGCCCCAGGTAACGTTCCGGGTGGCTTCTGCAACTATGGCTGGCCTGATGACTAAGCCAACATTCAAGCTCAGCAGGTAGTCCGCGAGCGCTCTGCGGTCAGCGGCGGGCAGATCCGCAAACGAAGGCATGCCTGCCGCGACATTGCCACGTTCCAGGAAGGCGCTTAGTTGATCGACGGATTGCTCCGCCACCCGGGAATTCATCTCCAGGCCGGGTGCTTTCGCTGTGCCGCGTGCGTTACCTCCATGGCAGCCTGCGCAGTTCCTGGCGAATAATTCCGGCGATTGCTGGGAGACGAGTGGCTGAGCTGACAGGAGAAGCAAGAGCGCAAATATTTTCAACTCACTCTTCTCCAAACTTCAGTGCAGATCGGCCGGCCTGACACCCTTAACGAAGCCCTCCATACCGAAAGGGTGCGGATGGTATTCCCCCACCAACGAGACATTTGATTTTGCACGAATCTGCGGCTCCATACCCAGCGCCCAGTAGCAGGCATTCACGAATAGTCTGCGGTCGGCCTCGATCAGCAGATCTTGCGAAGCGCCAAGCGTCGTAGCGAACACCCGGGATGTTTTTCCGCTGCTTCCGGTGTACGTCTTCACCCATGCGATAGGCATCATGGGATCGTTGACCGCCCCGGCGACGGGAGGTGAATTCTGATTCATGCCGGAGAGGACCTCACCAAAGACGAGAACGTTGCTATCTCCGGGCAGCGGCAATCTCACTTCGTAGACATCGGTGGTACTCCACAACTCACCGTTGTGAATGCCGGTGAGGATGGGATGCGCACTTTGCTTCGGATTCAGAACGCCCAGGGTGCTTTGCTTGCCATGTTGCCCATGATGATTGATCCAGGTTTCACCCAGCACCATCCGTCCGAACCCACCGTCAGGATTGTTCCAGCTATATCTTGCGTACGTAGGACTCTGCTTGAACTGGAAGGCATGGGTGGCCGTGCGCATCCCTACTACCGGTTTACCAGAGTTTATGTAATCCACGATGTGCTTCATCTGGTCGTCGGGCAGATCGCGAAAGCGTGTCAGAATCACCAACAAATCTGCAGAGTCGAGCGCTTCGAGGCCAGGGATATTATCAAGCTGATCAGGATCGATGGAGCCGTCCTTAGGATTGATAGCAAATAAGACGGTGCAATGGAATCCATGGTATGTGGAGAGGATTTTGGCCAGTTGGGGAAGCGTCTCCTCGGAGCGGTACTCCTCATCTCCGCTGATCAGCACGATGTTTTTGCCCTTGGCTTTACCGTGAGGCTCAAAGACCAGGGATGATTCTGCCCCGAGGAGCCACGCAGGTTGGGTCAACAGGATAGCCGCGAGGCACAAGTACAACCACGAGATACGATGCATAAGGGCGCTTCCTGATCGCTTTCGCCTTCCCGGTGAACGCCTGCCATTCTACCAGCGTGCTGGATTCGCCAGGCTGTTAACTGGCCGGCGCGTGCTCAGCAGCTACCTTGCCCGCTTCCAGAGTGGCGCGCATCAGATAAGAGACAGGCTTTGCTGAATCAAGTGCTTTGTATCGACAAACGGATCGACATCAGAATCCGATTCCATCGAATAATAACCGCGAAAGTGCGCTGCTTTCGCGATGGCAAAGAGTGGAGCGAGCGAGACTGTCTTGCGCTCGCCTTTGATAGACTCGGCATCCTTCACGTGGCTGATATTCCACGCGTAGGCGAACATGCGTTTCACGCTTTCGGCATTGAAGCGCTCGTCACCCAGGGTCAACGAATTGCCAAAGTCGGGAAGGCCGCGCAAAAAGGGAGTATCGGCCAACTGAATGGCGGCCACCACGCGTGCCTCAGAAGAGAAAACCGGATCATCGTTCTCAAGGTTAACTACTATATTGCGGCTCATTGCATAGTCAATGGCCGGCTTAAGGGCCTGCATAGCCTGGGCGAGGTTGGAATGGTCGCGGCACTTGGGAATCCAAACGCGGATGCTGGGAGACGCCAGCAGCACGGCAATATCGACCCAACGGCGATAAACAGCATTACCGGCATTGCGTATGGCCGGATCGTCACTGCAGAGATCAACCCGCGCATCGACCGGGATGTTCACCGTGTGCACGCCGGCGGCGTCGAACGCTGCCCGCAGTTTTCTTACCTCGGCAAGTTCGGCGGAGGGAAAGTGTGAGTCCAACGGCTCAATTCCCTGCACTCCAAACTGGGACGGGATCGACCGTGCAAATTGGGCCAGGTCCATACCAGGCTTTTTGGGGTCACGCTCGCGATTGCCAGGAGCGATGATCGACGCACGGAAAGGGTACGTTGCCACCGCAATGCGCGCTCGCGGATCGACGGGAAAGACAGCGTGGGGACCACTCGGTTCAGCGGCCAGGGCAGCACCGGCGGAGCAAAGCAGCGCCGACTGCACGAAACGGCGGCGTGTGAGGTTCTTCATTCGTGACGCGGCGCCGTCTTACCGATGGCTACTCTCTTAAGCATTCGAAAAAGTCCTTTCGCGTACAGCGCGACACAAAAATGATTTGCAATCATACTACTGGACCTCACCATCTGCTCAACCTCAACCTTAGGTGGGTGGCCCAGGTCTCGCTTTTGAGACCTGGGTTCCTACGGGCAAGTGGTGGTCGATAGCGGAGGCGCATCTATGCCGCAAACAAACAGTGGAGGAAACAATTCGTGGCGGCTTGGATTGGCGGTGTCCGTGGCCCTGATCGCGGCAGCGCTCGTATGGGTGTGGATCACCTCGACGCGTCATCCAAAAACAAAACCAGCCAAGCCGTTCACGGATCTGGGAGTGACGATGCCACTCAACCAACCGGGTGGCGGCCCCGCGCCCAGCGATGCATATGAGGTCTACTCTGCGCTTTACCAGACTCCGATGCCCGAACCACTGGCGTTCGCGGAGGATTCAAACACAGACATTCCCCAGGTGAATGGAAGCTGCCTAAGGCCAGCGACGCCTCAGGAGCAGGAAATGGCGACTGCCTTCGTCGCAGCTAATCAGCAGAGCCATCGCTGGGAGCACAAATTTTCCATGGCCCAGGGCTATGAATTGCTCAACCTCGATGAGGTTGACCAGATGCAGACCTGCCTGGCAAACCACCAGCATGACGGCGCATGTGCAAAGTATGGGCAGTTCCGCTATGTGCGGCTGCTGGGAGTGCCGGGGTTCGACCACGCACACACTCACGCACTGGTATCGATTATCAAGAGCTGCGGGCGTTTTTGCGGAAGTGGGGGAATTTTTGCGGTTCGGAGAAAAAACGGCAAGTGGCAGCGTTCCGCGACCACTGACCTTACTCGCGACTGCAGTTGGATGTATTAGATGCTGTTGGCGATTCTGATCATGGCCGCGACGCTGCGCTCAACATCGTCATCCGTGGTCGCCCAACTGGATACGCTAATACGCATCGCCGCCTGCCCGTGCCACTCTGTGCCTCCGCACCAGCAGGTGCCGTCCTTTTGCACACCTGCAATGACCCGCCGCGTGTGCTCGTCATTGCCAAAGGAGACCAGCACCTGGTTCAGCACCACATCGTTGAGGATGCGGAAGCCCGCGTCGCGCAGCAGATGCGCAAACAACCTCGCCTGGCGGCAGTTTCGCTCGATGAGTTCGCTGAGCCCACTGCGTCCCAAGGACCGCATGGCCGCCCACATTTCGACCCCGCGTGCGCGCCGCGAAGCTTCGGGTGCAAACAGCCACGGCTCTCGGCCCGCTCCTGGTGTAAGGTAAGCGGCGCTCACCGCCATAGCGGTCTTGAGGTGCTCCGGTTGCCGCACAATGGCCACGGCGGAATCATAGGGAACGTTCAACCATTTATGGCAATCGATGGCCCATGAGTCGGCGGCGCCGGCGCCTAACAGCAACGGCGCATACTCCGGCGAAGCGGCCGCCCAACATCCAAAGGCTCCATCTACGTGTACCCACGAACCTTTCTCCTTCGCTCGGGCACAGATTTCTCCTACAGGATCAAAGGCGCCGCTGTTCACGTTACCCGCCTGAACGCAGATCACGGTGCGCTCGTCGAGTGTGGGCAACGCCTCTGGCCTAATGCGTCCCTGGCTATCGGCCGGGACCCGGGTAACCCGCGAGCGTCCCAGCCCCAGCATGGATAGCGCCTTCAACAGCGAAACGTGCACCTCCTCGCCAACGACTACATCGAGGGGCGGCGCTGAAAATAATCCGTCCTCCTCCACATTCCATCCTGCTCGACTTAACAACGCGGTCCGCGCGGCAGCCAGGGCGGTGAAGTTTGCCATGGTTGTGCCGGTAACAAATCCCGCCCCGGATCCGGATGGAAGACCCAGCAGGTCCACCATCCACGCTAGAACAACCTCTTCCAGCTTGGCTGCGATGGGAGACATGACTTGCAGAGCCGCATTCTGATCCCATGCTCCAGCCAGCCAGTTGGCTGCCAATGCCGCAGGCAGCGTGCCGCCGATCACGAATCCAAAATAGCGCCCACCGGCGGATGCCACTGTAGCCGGCGACCCAACGTCGTCGAGCAGTGCCAGGACCTCGGCGGGGTCAGCAGGGCCCAGGGGCAGCGGCCCTTCGAGCGCCGTTAAGCCGGCCACGTGCTCCGGCAAGGGTGCGACGTTTCGATCAGCGAGTCCTGTAAGATAGCGCGCCGCTCGATCCGCAGTCTCTGTCAACAACTTCTGCATTTCCATAGGGATGAAGACATCTTACGGGACCGGCTGCGACAAGTTGTGAAACCTCTTCCTGAAACCGAACATCTGCTGATGGGGAGATCAAGAATTTATGGCAACAGAGAAAAAGATTGCACTCGTTACCGGCGCGAACCGTGGAATTGGTTTTGAGACTGCCCGGCAATTAGGACAGAAACACGTGACGGTCATCGTCGCCGCTCGCACCTTGAAGTCCGCAGAGGAAACGGCCTCCAAGCTCAAGTCAGAGGGCATAGACGCTTTCCCGGTGAAGCTTGACGTCACCAACGCACAGGATCGTGAAGCGGCGGCCAAGGTTGTCGCCGACCGGTTCGGAAAACTCGATATTCTGATCAACAACGCCGGCGTTGGTGCGCAGGATGGGCTGGTCAACAAGACTGTCCACACCACGGAAGAGGAATTGCAGAAGATTTTTGGGACGAATTTGTTCTCGGTGATTGCGGTTACGCGCGCGTTTCTGCCACTGCTCAAGAAGAGTGAGGCGGGCCGCATCGTGAACCTTTCCAGTATTCTTGGATCCTTAACCCTTCATGCGGATCCGAAGAGTCCGATTGCGAGCGTCAAGACTTTCGCTTATGACGCATCGAAGGCTGCCCTCAACGCCTTCACCATTCATCTCGCTGACGAACTCAAGGATACGAAAATCAAGGTGAATTCCGCTCACCCTGGTTGGGTAAAGACAGAAATGGGTGGGGAGGGAGCTCCCATGGAGATCCCTGAGGGTGCCAAGACCAGCGTCGACCTCGCCCTGCTTGGACCCGACGGTCCGAACGGGCGATTCATTCATCTGGGTCAAGAACTACCCTGGTAAGGCTGGGTCGTTTTGCAACGAGACGGGAGCTGCAGCTCCCGTCTCTTGTTTCTGATAAAGATACCTTCGGCTTTAAGCCCCTGAGGGGCTCTTGTTGCGTCCTAAATTTCCCGCAGGCCGTGAAAACGCGCCTTTAAACTGCCAAATGTGCGGGCGAAGCGGCCGAGTTCTCTCGCGTTCTCGCGAGATCAGCGACGGTCGCCTGATTCCGGGTAAGTGCTTTCAGTTCGTGCCGAAAGGCTGCCCGGAGTTCGTGCTCAGAGAGGGTAACTTCGGTGGTACAGGAGATGGTGCCAAGCTGACGTTCCTGGTCCAGGAACACCTTCCAGTCATACCCATAGATGCCGGTCGAATACTGGTCAACGGTGACCCTGGGAAACTTGTTGGCTTCTTCGCTGAGAATGCGGGTCAGTCGTTGAACCTTCTCTGAGATTTCCATATCCATCGTCAGTGCTCCTCGCCCTCAAGTTTCTTCCCGGAGGAGGGCACAAGTCCAGCGAAAGCGGTGGAAAATTTTTGCCATAACTCCGGGAATGCACCAAAGTGGCGATTACGTGGCGGGAACGGCCAGTCCCCTTACCATCGGTACCGCGGTAGTCATTCTCGCAAAAAGGGAATGCGGAAGCGGGACCAAACCGCCTGTACAGGGTTCGACGGCTTGCGTCTTGAACGTCCTTGCGTGGGATGTACTGTCTTTTGTATCGGGGGCCGACTCTAGTCGCGCCGTAACAGCCTGAGACCGCAGGTCCGCCGTTGCTTTCACGGGATTTTTGCGCCCGGGCGAGGCCCACTGCAGATCCCTCGGCTGCGCTCGGGATGACAAGGGGAGAGTGATTACACACCTGAAAATCTGCGAGTCGGATCGGGAGTATTTCTGCGCCATCCGACTCGCGGAATTGTAAGTCAGTAACCGCCCTGCCCTTGTCATCCCGAGCGCAGCCGAGGGATCTGCAGTGGGCCTCGCCCGGGCGCAAAAATCCCGTGAAAGCAACGGCGGACCTGCGGTCTCTCTCCCCGGTACTCAAACACCTTCTATAGCCGCTGAGGCTACCCGCACAGCGACCTTTCCCACAGCCTCTTTTAGTCGGTTTTCAACCCATGCGAATCGCTCCGGTACAGTCGCAATCTTAAAACTGCTCAAGCCGCACGCGCCAGGATCATCACAACATCCACCTCAAACGAAAGGTCTTCCTGAAGCTTGAAATAATCCCGTACTTCGGACGGTGCGCCTGACCAAATCGAACGTATCGCGGCGATACCCTCTGTTGAAGTACCGATCCGGGAGACCCAGGATGAAAATTCAGTAGCCAGCCGCCATCTCTGTTCCACACGCGCATCGAACGAGGCCGCCGCGAAAAAGGAAAGCCATTCTGCGCTGGTGTAGCTGCGGACATGGGACGGGTCTCTCGCAAGCTCCACAGACTGGAGATAAGTGTCCAGCAAGGGGGACGGAGCGCCCGTAAGGTCGATAAAGCAGACTTGGCCACCGGGTTTGAGCACCCGCTTCACTTCCCGCAAGGCTCGTGGCACATCGTTCCAGTGGTGGGCGCTATACCGGCTCACTACGAAATCAAACTGCGCACTATGAAATGGCAGTTCTTCCACCGAGCCCTGCATCGTACGGACATTTGAGAGGCTGCGCTCCCTGGCGGCAGCAGCGGTTACCGCAAGCATCGCTCGAGTCAGGTCAAATGCGATCACCTCCCGCGCGAACGGTGCGGTGGCAAAACTGGCGTGGCCCGCTCCGCAACCGAGGTCGAGGACCTTTGGTTGATCCAGCCCGGCGACGAAACGTGCCAGAAAATCCAGGTCGGCTCCAGTCGAATGGACCGGACTGGTGAGATACCTTTCGGCGTGTGCAGCGAAACTTTTGGATATGGATTGTTCGTGCTGCACAGGGTGCCCTCTCAAGAAACCCTAGCCGCCCGGTTATCCAGGTACAAGATGATTGTTTATCCTGGTATAAGAGATACCCTGAACAACGATGACATCTCTCCGTGCCGAACCCATCCAATCCCCTACCCAAACGCTCGCAACATTTCTCCGTTCTCATCGTGAGCGGCTGTCACCCACGAAGATTGGACTACCGCCCGCTGGCCGGCGTCGAACCCCCGGCTTGCGGAGGGAAGAAGTTGCTCAACTTTGCGGTGTGAGCACCACCTGGTACACCTGGCTTGAGCAAGGGCGTCCGATTCGTGCTTCGCCTTCGGTTCTGAAGCGGATTGCCGAAGCACTCCGGCTTTCGCGTGCCGAGAGGGTGTACCTGTTTGAGATCGCGGGCCGTCTCGTTCCGGACTCGAGCGAAGCATATAAGCCGGAAATTCCGACAGGTCTGAAGGACCTGATCGATCTGATGCCAATCCCCGTCTATGTGCTAGATCGCCAATGGAACGCAGTGGCCTGGAATGGAAGTGCCGCCACGCTCTTCCGGCCCTGGTTTCTTGAATCGGAAGAACGCAATCTCCTTCGTTTTGTCTTTCTGAATCGGAATGCTCGCACTCTGATCGTGGATTGGAGGAGTCGTGTGAAACGGCTGGTGGCCGAGTTTCGGGCGGATGCCGGACGGCATTTGACCGAAATTCCCACACTCAGACTGATCTCCGAATTGCAAGCGGGCAGCAAAGTGTTTGCCAGGTATTGGAGCGAACAGGATGTGCGGGAACGAGAGGGTGGCCCCCGTACATTTTGTTCTGCAACGGGAGTGATCAGCACTTATTCCCAGGTATCGTTGATTCCCGATATCAATACCGATCTCAAGCTCGTCGCGCTCATTCCGCAACCTGCGCTTTCCTCATAGGTTCTTCGATCGGATGGAGGGAATCATCCTCCGGCAGATAATGATCTACGCCCCCGCAAACATCGCATCGGAAGCATTGAATCGGCGAGATCATGCTTATACTGACAGTCTCTCCTGGTGGAAGTCCGCGTACATAAGACAGCAGGTGGCGCTTGCCGCATTTCTTGCAGATGAGAGTCAAGAACATGGGTTCATTCCGCAGCTCACGGCTCGAGTTTTTCCCACATGATCCGCTCAAGGCTGTATGGATCGTCAACAACTTTGCATTGCGAATCGATTTCCATGGTCGCCCGCTTTTCGATTGTGTAGGCCGGCCAATACGGCTCCCCCTTCGCTGCCGGGTGACCGGTTCTCGCGAACGTGCTCCACATCTCGCTCATGTTGTGCGCGGCCTGCACGCCGCTCTGGCCGGTGATGGCCATGATATCGGGCCGCTGCGGGTCGCTTGGCGGTTGTTTGTCGGCAGGGGTAATGTTGTTGAACTTGTAGGGGATCTCGGTCGCGTGCGCGGCGCCCAGCTTGTGCTGGGTTCCCGGAATGATCACCTCTGACTCGTGCACGAATATGTACATGTATACCGGCGCCCCTTGCTGTGCGTATTTACGCTCCGCAATGGTGATCGCGCCGAGTCCCATCAGCCCGCGATGTACGTCGCAGCTAAAGCAATCAGCGAAATCTGAATTCGGGTTGAGAACTCTGTGCTGGACATCCGGTTAACTCAAGCGAACACACCGCTGAGTTTACTCGAGTACCCCGCATGCGGATTCTTGCCCGCCCGGATTTGACAAAACAATGACGAAAGCATGACACTCGTCCGCCGCCACCGCTATACCGTATGAGCTGGAACGCCACAGGAACGGCGGCGGACGTGCACAGGATATTAGTGATCTATGGCGATCCCGAGTCGCGCTGGGCGCTTAACCAGGTTTTGGTGCCGGCCTACGACGTGGTTGCCGTTCCTTATTTTCCGGCTGTGATAGCCGGAGTCTTCGCTCCAACCAAACCTGATCTTGTTGTTTTGGATATAGGGCTTGCGGGCGAACCAGTCCAGGATCTCTGCCGCCAGGTTCGGAAAGAATCAAAGAGTGTTCCACTCTTGGTGTTGGGTGCTGGTGAGTCGGCTGACAGGATTCTCAGTTTTGACCTTGGCGCCGATGACTACATAACCAAACCAATCGATGTAACAGAATTTCTGGCTCGGGTTCGCACGCGGATCAGATGGTCGACTCGACACTGTTAAAGAGCCCGCTAGTCCGGCAGAGCGAAGGCGTACATCACGCCGCCGCCCGTACCCACGATGTATTGCTTTCCATTGACCGCGTAAGTGATTGGACCGCTCGCATTGGCGCCGCCCAGATATGCGTGCCAAAGGGGCATGCCGGTTTTCGCGTCGAGAGCTACGAAGTCCCCATCCATGCCGCCCCCGAATACCAGGTCGCTAGCCGTGGAGAGCACGCCGCACTCGGTATTGTTGACCATCTTGAAGTCCCACTTCTTCTCACCAGTCTTCGGATCGATTGCTCGGATCGCGCCGTAACCTTCGGCCTCCGTCTTATAGTTCGAAGCCACACGCCCACGCGTCGGGGCAACGGGCGGCTGGACGCGGGCGGGCCAATCAGCTGGCGGTCCTTTTTCTCCAAAACCGGGCCACCAACCGCCTCCTGTATATAACACGCCCGGGGCCCACGGCTTGTAAGGCTGCTTGGTCGAAAGGGCCTGGTAGTTATCCCAGACCGACATATAGAAGAGACCGGTTCGTGGGCTGTAAGAGGGCGGATACCAGTTTGTGCCGCCTTGAGAACCAGGCATCACGACGATTCCGCCCATCGGTTTGGGCCAGAACTTTGCGACTTTTATTGGCCGGCCATTCTTATCGATGCCGTCCGCCCACGTCTCTTTGATAAACGGCTTGCCTGACAGAAATTCACCAGTCTCGCGGTCGAGAACATAAAAGAACCCGTTGCGATTGGCCCAAAACATCACCTTGCGCGGCTTGCCCTGCCAGTCGATATCCGCGAGCACAGGGATTTGTGTCGAGTCCCAGTCGTACTCGTCCCCGGGCGTGAACTGGTAATACCACTTCAGCTTTCCAGTGCCGGCATCGACGGCAACCACGCTATCCGAGTAGAGGTTGTCGCCCGGCACTCGTTGATCCGCGTTCCAGCCTGGATTCGGATTGCCCGTTCCCCAGTAGGTGAGGTTGGTCTCAGGATCGTAGGAACCGCCGTTCCAGATGGGGCTGCCGCCGTGTTTCCAGGTGTCGTCCCCCCACGTCTTGGCGGCCGGATCGTGGGCCGTCATCGGACTGGTGTAGAACTTCCAGAGTGCCTTCCCGGTTTCGATGTCAAAGGCGCCGACCCAGCAGTTCGCGCCCATATCGTTCGTCGCCGGCCCGAGGATCACCATGTTCTTCACCACCAAAGGCGGCACGTCGAACTGGTAGCCTTTCTTCCAGTCCGCAGCAGCAATCTCCCACTTCACGCGCCCGGTCTTGATATCGATGGCGAGCAGATGGCAATCGACGGCCGTCGCCCACAACAACGTGTTCCCGGCAATCGCCAGTCCCTTGTTCACCAGGTAAATCCGTTGCGTCAGGTAATCGTCAGGATTGAAAGGGCGTGAGAGCTTCCAGTACTGCCGCCCTGTGATGGCGTCCAGCGCCACCACTTCCGTCATGGTGCCCGTGTACAAAACTCCATCCACCACCAGAGGCGTGTTCTCCATCTTCTCGTCCGCTGGATGGCCGGTGGGATGGTAAACCCATTTCATTTGAAGATTCTTCACATTGTCTCGATTGATCTGGGTGAGCCAACTGTAACGATTGCTCGCATAACCTCCCGAATAGGTGAGCCAGTTTTGCGGTTCCCTGTCAGCATGAAGCAGGCGTTCGTAGGTTACCTGCGCCTGCAGGGAACCGGTCAGCAACGCAAATATCAGTAATAGCCTTAGTTCCATATTGCTTTCCTGTCTATTTGCCTTTGCGCTTTGTCAGGGGTATCAGCACCAGATTGCGAAACTCGACCGAACCGTGATCGCCCTGTAACTCAATCGGCCCTGGTTTGCCTTCAAACGGATCGAAGGCGATTCCGGTCAGGCCGTCAATGACCCCTCTTTCATAAAGCTTCTGTCCATTCAGCGTCGTCGTGACTTCCCTTCCCACCAGGCGGATCTCGTAGGTCTGCCACTCGTTCGGCGGTTTCCCTGCATTGACGCTGGGCATAACCCGCGTATACAGCGCGCCGGTCCCATGCATGTTCGGAGGACGGCCATAATCGGAAACGATCTGAACTTCGTAGCGGCCGCGCAGGCCAATGCCGCTGTTGCTCTTCTCGCCGAGTCTGTATTCAGCGCGCAGAATGAAGTTCCAATACTTCGCAACCGTGATCAGATCGTCTGCCTGCCCCCTGCCCTTCAAAAGGCCGTCCTCAACCGTCCAGCCTTCCGCTTTGTCGGAGTCAACGCCTGTCCATCCTGTCAGGTCCTTGCCGTTGAACAGCGTGATCGGTTTACCCTCAACCCAGGTGCCGTCGTCGTGTTCATTGATCTCCGGCGCGCGGTGCCCCGTAAAGCCCAGCACACCCTGAGCGCCTGTCATCTTGCCATCGAGGACTCCATTCACGTACTTCACTTCATATTCGAGGCGGTCCTTCGGATCGGGTGGGACCCCGTTGCGTGCTCTTGGTGTCCATGTAAAGTGCAGCACGTCACCCTGCACCTTCGCCTCGGTGATGTCATCCAGGCTGCCGTCGGGAGACCCCACGAACTGAATCTTCATTTCAGGCGTTCCAGCGCCGGTGATCCCCAACCACCATGCTTTGGTTGTGGTGAACTGAATGTCAGCAGCCTTGGCAAGCACTTCAATGTCCCACCGCCCATTGAAGTCTGCCTCACCAGCTCGCGCGGTGGGCGCCAAAGTAGCGACAGCGAGCAGCCCGAACAGCGCAGACAGCGATTTGAAGGTGCGCATCTTTTGTCCTCTCCACCGTTTATTTCATTTCTTGCCTGGTCGTGCCGTAAACGAAACCGCAGGTTCTTTCCCCAAGTACTCACACTTTCTCTTTTGCCTCTGAGGTACACGCCTTTCCTGCTGGGCCGGAACTTTCATTGGGTGGCCCCACCCTTCAAGGAGCTGAGGTAGCGAACCAGATCGGTAAGGTCTTGCGCGTTCAGCTTATCCGCGTACGAGGGCATGGGATTCGTCGTAACAATCGTGAATTCGCGAAGACCCGATTTCTCAAAAGATCGCAGTTGACCTGACGAGTCGATCAGCTGCACGCTGAAACCATCCTGGTTGAGCAATCTTCCCATCACCGTCTTCCCGTCGCTGTCGACTAACCGCACGGTACGATTCTCTGGAAGAACTTCTTTTTGTGGGGAGACCAGCGAAGCACGCAATTGCTCCGGCGAGCGGTGCGCTCCGACACCGTCCAGATATGGTCCAACATACGAACCCGTGTCGCCAAGCCGGTGGCATGACAGACAACCGTTCTGCTGCATCAGCCTGTTTGCCTTTGCTATTTCCTCTGCACTGAGCGGGGCTTGTTCTTTCGCCTGGGGCGCGGACGCTGCAGTGTGCCCCGGCTCCACAGGCGATGCCGAAGGGTTGTTCTTGCCAAAGTCGGCGCTGAGATAACTCACAACATTATCTAACTCTGCGGAGCTTCCTTGAGCACCGCGCGCCACCATGTCACTCACCACAGTAGCCCACTCTATCCGGGTCATCCGCTGACTGGTCGCCCTGTCCAGGCTGTGACAGCCGCTGCAAATACGCTGAAAGTCTGCCTTTCCACTCCCTCCAGGCACGCTTTGGGCATTAGCAGTCAAACATGCAATCGATCCTAGAAGAACGATGCATTTCGATCTGTATATTCGATCCATTTCAAGGGTGATATTTCAATGCAAGCTAGACTTCACGATTCGCGCTGCAGTCGAAGTACCGACCGCCGTCGCACCAGGACCATCGGTGATGTATGGATCGGGCTGCGCGAAGCTGGGTGGTTTAGGGATCTCGTTTTGTTTCGTTTCGCTTCGCGATACGGCAGTTTACGCACAACCTCAAAACAAATGCAAATAAAAATTAATTTGGCTAAAACTTGACTTCGAAAATTCCTGTTTTGGACGCGTTAAAAGGCACCCAGTCTTCTCGAGACCCCGTTGGAACTTCGCTGCGCGAAAGCCAATCAGGTATCTGCAATCTGCAATCTGCTACCTGATCGGCCACTTAAGTCGTGGAGAAAGCCTGGAAGTACAAGCAAATGTTTCTCTTGACTTTCGCATCCCTTGCGTTACCCTTCCTTTACTTGCGTTACCTTCTCTTCCGCGGGCTGAACTTTACGGCGAAATATTTGGAGGTTACATTTTGAACCGCCGAGACTTCTTGATTGGTTCAATGGCCGCTGCATCCGTTGCCGCCCATGGGAGGGCGCAAGACACTGTCCTCATGTCCAAGCTGGACCGCGTGGGTGCAATGTCCGGGAATTTCGACGTCCTTCTGAAGGAAGTCAGGGACTGGAGCACGCCTGCGACACCGGGAGAGCTGGACATAATGGATTTTCCGTCCATGCTCGCGAGCCGTTACCACATTCACAACGTCGAGGTGCAGCAAATCCATTTTCTCTCGATGGAACCTGCTTACTTCGATAAGTTTCACGCCCGGCTACAGAAGGCAAACTCCCGCATGGTGAATATGCCGCTCGAACTGGATGAGAGCGGCTATAAGGGAATCATCAGCCCTTGCTCCCCGGACCCGCAGATTCGTGCTCATGCCATTGACCTCACGAAACAATGGATTGATCGAGGTGCCATGATTCAATGTCCCAGCGTGATGCCGAATCAAGGGTCGATGTTGGAAGGGGATCTTACTCCGGCAATCGACGCGCTCAAGCAACTGGCCGATTACGGCGCATCAAAGGGCGTTTCAATCATCCTGGAGCCGAGGGGAAAGACTCCTATCGATACGCTTGTGAAGCTGATCAAAGGAGCCGGCATTTACGCAAATCCCGATATTGGCAACTTTGGGAACGAAGAAAACACGGAACGCGGATTGCGCCTGATGTATCCCCTTGCAAAGACGGTCAGCCATGTGAAGTGGAATCCGGAAAGATTCAACTTCGCGACTGCTATCGGCATTTCGAAAGAGATGGGATTTAAAGGTGTGTATTCCATGGAGACTGGCGGCCCTGAGCCTTACGCCATGCAACAACAACTTCTCGACTATTTATTGATGAATCTCTGATAGATACGTTGAGAGTTGGGACTTTGGCGACGGATGGAACGGGCATCGCCCATGCGCCAGGAGAGATTCGTGCAGCGTCACTGCCATCTCAGGCATGTCGACACGTTAGCCATCTCTCTCGTGTAATCAGCGACTGCTGAGCCGCTTTCAATCTTGCTGTAACACTTGGTTCTTATGCTCATGCAAGCCCTATGGCCGTCACAAAACGACGAAAGAGGACATGAGCACAACATCCATATTTCGCGCTGCAGCAGGAATTGTCGCGGCACTCGCGCTCACGGTACTTTCTATTCATCCGCGAACATCTGAATCGCAAGTACAAGAACGAACAAAAGTCGGTCCGGCACCAGACGGCAGCTTCCTTTTAAATACAGGCTGGAAGATACGGCCGGCTGGAAAAACCATCCCGCTGTCCACACTACCCATGTCTACTGCGGCTTCCCCCGATGGGCGCAGAATAGCGGTGCTCAATGGTGGTTTTTTGCCCGCTTCTGTGGATTACCTCGATATGGAAACCACCAGTAAGACTGCCACTGTTGCCATTACCGACGGATGGCGCGGCCTTGCATTTTCAGCAGCCGGAACCAGGTTGTATGCCGGCAATGGGGCCCACGCAAGCATCACTGAATTTTCGGTGGAAGGAAACCAACTTGCCGTTTCCAGGAAGATTGATTTGTTTCCTGGTGAGCCGCTGCAAACACTGCACCTGATAGCCGATATTCTTCCCCTTAACGACACTTTACTCGTGGCCGACACGCTACAGGATCGGGTTTACGAGGTAGCCGCGGCGCAAGGCAAGATCACCCGCACGATTCAGGTTGCCCCCTATCCCTACGCGATGCTGATGGCGCCAGACCGGAAGTCCGTTTATGTTTCAAGTTGGACAACGGCCACCGTCACACAATATGCGCTTCCCAGCGGGAAAGAACTGGTTCGTATCCCGGTGGGCGAGCACCCAACCGAGATGGTCTGGCTCACACGCAATCGCCTGGCTGTGGCCTGCGCGAACAGCAACTTTGTTTTCATTTTAAGCAAGGATCGACAAGGAAAATGGCAACTGCAGGAAAAGCTGAATCTTGCGCTTGCGCCGCGGCAACCTGTCGGCATGACCCCGAGTTCTCTGTCCCTGAGCGCCGACCGGAAGACCTTATATATAGCCTGTTCCGACGCGAATGCCATCGCAGTGGCAGACGTATCTGAGAGGGAGGGCAAAGTCGCTGGTTATATACCCACCGGGTGGTATCCCACCACGGTGCGCGCATTGCGCGATGGACGCCTGTTGGTGTTGAACGGTAAAGGCAGCGGATCCTATCCCAATCCGGATGGCCCAAGTCCATTCCGATGGCCGGTGAAAGACAAGACCACCAAAATGGAGTACGTAGCAGCCATTCAAACCGGAACCGCTTCGGTGATCGATGCTTTTACTCAAAAGGAGTTGGATGAATACACGCACACCGTTATCGCCAACTCTCCTTACCGTGATTCCCTGCTCGATAACGCGGGCATACCCGCCGGAAATCCGATTCCAGACCGCATTGGCGCTTCAACGCCGATCAAGCATGTCATTCTGTTGATGAAAGAGAACCGGACCTATGATCAGGTGCTCGGCGACATGCAGGAGGGCAATGGCGACCCGGCGCTGGTTTTATTTGGAGAGAAGATAACCCCCAACCATCACAAATTGGCGCGTGATTTCGTGCTGCTCGACAACTTCTATGTAAACGCCGATGTAAGCGAGGATGGGCTTTACTGGACTACATCGGCAATCGCTTCGGACTCGAACCAACGTACGTGGCCCATGGAATACGCAGGCCGAACCTACGCAGACTATGGGGATACTCTCGAAGGCGCCAGATCCGCTCCCGGCGGCTTTCTCTGGAACAAAGCGGCGGAGGCGGGGGTGTCCTTTTATAATTACGGCTTCTTCGCCAAGAATCTTTCCCACCCGCCTGATAGTGGTATTCAGATAGGGGACGTGGCCGACCCTGTTCTGAAACCAAACACAAGCTTCTATTTCCGCCAGCACGACCGCACTTTTTCAGACATCAAGCGTATTCAGGTTTTCTTGAACGATCTGGAAAGCTGGGAAAAGAACGGCGCTATGCCACAGTTGATTGTCATGACGATTGGCAACGATCACACCGAAGGTATGCGGCCAGGGATTCGGTCACCCATCTCTTGCGTGGCCGACAACGATCAATCGGTCGGCATCATGGTGGAAGGTTTGAGCAGGAGTAAATTCTGGGGCTCGACGGCGATGTTCATTTTGGAGGATGACGCACAAGATGGGGCTGACCACGTGGACTCGCACCGTAGCCTCGCGTACGTCATTTCGCCCTACGCCAAACATCATGCAGTGGATAGCACGTTTTACAATACGACGTCGGTACTGCGGACCATTGAGCTTATTCTTGGACTCAAGCCAATGACCATGTTTGATGCGGCCGCCCATCCGATGTCAAATGCCTTTGCGGCTGCGCCAGACATGAGCAGCTACACCAACGAGCCCGCGCGGGTTCCATTGGACGTGAAGAACCCGATGACTGGGCAACTGGCCGACCGGTCCAACAAACTCGACTTTAGCGAATCAGACCGGGCCGATGCGCGGGAATTGAATGATATTTTGTGGCTTGCGGTTCGAGGCACCCCGCCACCGGCACCGGTTCGCAGCCGCTTTGGCAAGTGAACAAGGCAGTCGGCACGGGATTTATCCTGACAGGATGTCAGATGAAAAGGCGAACGAGGATAGGTGACATATCTCCCCATCCCCTCGCGACTCGGATGGACGGAGTTAGGAGCGGCTATTCCGCAAAGACTGCAGATCCCTCCACTGCGCTTCGCTCCGGTCGGGATGACAAGGGTGGGGCGGTTACGTTCCGAAGGAATTGCGACTCGGATGGACAGAATTCGGAATCGCTATCCCGCGAAGACTGCAACGCCACCGCCTGGTTACCTAGCCTCAAAAAAGTGCGCGAAAAGCGCAATGAGCCCTTTCTTAGGTGCAAGCTTGCAGCTCTTTCCTCGATCACGGAGGCATAACTACAAAATCTCGCCAGGGAAGAACCTTGAACCAATTCCCTTTCAGATGGCTTCGGCTGAAGATATTGTGATGCCTTTACTGTCATAAAGAGCAGAGATCACGGTAACGAGAACGCTACATACACTCCCTCTGCAGGAGTGGGATCGAACCTTACTGCCCCAGTCGCAATGACGATATATTGCTTTCCGTCCACCATATAAGTTGCGGGGGTCGCTCGCCCCGCGTAGGGCAATTGAGTTTCCCACAACAGCTTTCCGGTTCGGCTATCGAAGGCGTGAAATTTGTGGTCGTAAAGAGTGGCTCCAATGAAAAGGAGTCCACTCGCCGTCAGGATTGGCCCACCATAGTTCTCAGAGCCTGTGTTCTTCATCCCGTTCGCCGCCAATGCCGGGTACTCACCAAAGGGTATCTTCCACAGATAATTCCCTGTGTTGAGATCAATCGCGCTAAGCGTTCCCCATGGTGGAGCGATGGCCGGGTAGTGATCAGGATCCAAAAACTTCTGGTAGCCAGTGAAACTGTATTTCGGTTCGTCAGAACTTGCGTTACTGGTGGGTTGCGGATTACCAGCCGGGCTCTGCCCTTTCAGGAACTGGAGAAGAGTCTCGATCTGAGTGTCGGAGAGGCTCGGAAAGCCCGGCATCCGGCCCTTCCCTTGTTGGATGGTCGCGATGATCTGCGCATCGGTGAGACGTTTGTTGATTTCGATCAGGGAAGGAAATGCTGGAGGTGATCCGCCGCGATCCGTGCCATGGCAGACGCTGCATTGGCTACGGTAGATAGCCTCTCCCGGGGACGCCGCTTTGCTGTCGGTCAGACCTCCTGTCCAGGCCATTTCATTCGCGTTGATATAGATGACTCCGGTTTTCGGATCAACCGCCGGACCGCCCCATTCGGCTCCGCCATCAAACCCCGGGAAGTTGACGGTTTGTTTGTTCAACGCGAAGGGAACGAATATTCCGTCACTGCGAAAGGTCCGGAACTTCTCTACGGCCCATGCATGGGCTTCGGGGGTCCGGTTCGTCAGCATGTCTTCGGTAAGCAACTGCCGTGCATAGGGCTCAGGCTTTAGAGGTCTCGGCTGGGTCGGAGATGTTACTTCGCCCGGGACTGTGCTTGGCGGGTAGCTATGCTCTTCGATTGGGAACAGTGGCTTTCCTGTCACACGATCAAACAGATAGAGATAGCCGGTCTTGGTCGTCTGGGCGACCGCGTCGATCCGATTTCCATCGCGCTTCACTGTCAAGAGCGCGGGAGGCGAAGGAAAGTCCCGGTCCCATATATCGTGGTGTACGCCCTGAAAATGCCAGATGCGTTTGCCGGTATTTGCATCAAGCGCCAATAGCGTGTCAGCGAAAAGGTCGTTGCCGATCCTGTCGTGCCCGTAGAAATCAAAGGACGCGGAGCCGGTTGGAACATAAACGATCCCGCGTGACGCATCGAGTGACATGCCAGCCCAGTTGTTCGCTGCACCAGAGGTCTTCCATGCGTCAGGTGGCCACGTGTCATAGCCGAATTCTCCAGGATGCGGAATTGTGTGGAAACTCCATCGAAGCTCTCCCGTGCGCACATCGTAGGCGCGGATATCGCCGGGCGCCGCAGGGAGGGTCTCAGGCATTTCTCCGCCCACGATAATGAGGTCCTTGTAAATGAGCCCCGGAGTGTCCATGGAAATGTAGTGGGCTGTGTAGTCGCCGCGAAGGTTTTTTCTGAGGTCGACCCTGCCATCCTCACCAAAAGACGAAATAGGCTTTCCCGTCTGAGGGTCGAGTGCGTAGAGATAATTCATCACTCCGGCGAAGATCCGGTGTTCTTTTCCGTCCGTCCAGTAACTGACTCCTCGCGCCCAGTGTTGTGCCTTGATTCCGGAATCAAATTTCCAAAGCAGTTTTCCCGTGACAGCATCGAGAGCGATTACTTTTTCCGTGGGTGTATAGGCATAGAGGACCCGCCCAACGACCAGAGGATTTGTCTCGACTATGCCTTCTTCACCGGTGTCGTAGGTCCACTGCACCTTGAGTTGCGTCACATTGTTCCGGTTGATCTGGGTCAGAGGCGAATAGTGCTGACCCTCCACCTGCCCTCCATAGACGGGCCAATCGACGTTCGCCTGCCCCGGCTTTCCAATGGATTGCCCGGCGGCAGAGGTCAACACCCCACACAGAGGGATCAAGGTCATTAACGGCGTGCATAGAAGACAAACCAGTCGGCTGCGGTTCATATGATTCTGAGATCCTACTCCTATCTCTTACCTCGAATATCGGATCAATCCGCTGGTTAGAATGCAACATCTCTGCGGAATTTTGCTGGAGAAGATCCGAAAGTGCTTCCAAAGAGAGCGGTCATATGCTGGACGGATTTAAAACCGGTGGAGTCAGCGACCTGCTTGAGTGGCACCGTCGTCTCAGCTATGAGCGTTCGAGCGCGTGCGAGTTGTACCCGCCGAATCGCGCTGTGAAGTGTGTACCCCAGGGTCTTTTTGACTCGCAACTCGAGACCCGATCGGGAGACTGCTACCGCATTGACTACGTCTGGTACCTTGATACCCTTCATGGCGTTCTGCTGTATGAAACTCAGGGCCTTCGCTACTACCGGATCTTCGATAGCCAGGACGTCGCTCGATTGGCGAGTTACAATTCCTTTAGGGTCCACAACGAAGCGGCGCCTGGCCGGCTTTTTCCCGAACATCATCTGGTCCAGCAACGCAGCCGCTTCGTACCCGATGATGCGCGCCCCCTGTTCAACGCTACTCAATGCCGGACTCACGAGTTGACAGAGCAACTCGTCATTGTCAACACCAATCACTGCCACTTCATCAGGCACCTGCAACTTATATGCGCGGCACACCTCAACCACGTGTCGACCACGATTATCATTGGCTGCCATGATACCGACGGGTTTAGGGAGCGACAATAACCATGCTCCGAGGGACTGCTGAAACAATGCCCAACGGCGGGCGGTTTTATGGTGGCCGCGAAAGACGTTGGTCGGGAATCCTTTCTTCCTTAGGTAGTTGGCGAAGGCCTGCTCGCGCTCCTCAGACCAGCCGTTAATCGGCGTCTTGGGATAGCCGCAGTAGGCAAAGTGGCGGAAGCCATGCTCAAGTAAATGGTCCGCCGCAAGCTTTGAAATTGCCTGGTTGTTGGTGAAGAAATATGGAACTGACGAGCCTGGTACATACCAGCCGTATCCGCTGCCAAAGCCCACGACGGGCAGTCTTGATTGAGCCACAGCCCTGGCTACTTTAGGATCATCGAAATCAGCTATGATGCCGCCTCCGTTCCAGGAGCGAAGATCCGGCAAGCGCTGATCTTTCAGAGCATTTTCTTCTATGTAAACACTAAAGTGATCATTTTCCTTCGAGTACTGCGCCACGCCAGTCATCACCTGCAGGTCATAAACTCGGGTTGCATCATAGATAAGTGCAATACGAGCTAACTCGTTTTTGTGGTTGCTATACTTTGTGGAAGCCACGGTTGAATTATATAAGGCCCTCACCCCCAGGTCTGGCGCCAACCCGGCGCCGGCATCCCACCCCAATCTATGCGGATCCAAAAAACAGGTCTTCTCGCCGCAGACACCCGATCGTGATCCAGATGGGGAAGAATTAGAAGTCGTACCTCAGCGCAAATTGGGTAATTCTTGGAGCAGCGGCACTGGTGATCTGGCCAAACGCCGGGGAACCCAAGGTGTTATTCGGCTCGTTGAGATTGGTCCAGTTGATCAGGTTAAAGAAGTCTGCCCTGAAGGTAAATCCTCCCGCTTCGTGCGGGAAGGCAACGAGTCTCTTCATAACAGAGAAGTCGTTTTGGAGAACCCCAGGACCCGCAATGCTATTCCGGCGCGCGGTGCCGAACTGCCCTGGAGAGGGGTATGTAAATGCTTCCGTATTGAAGTATTCGAGTTCCTGGTCGCGGCGCGAGCGACTGCGCGAGAGGTTGGGATTGCCGATAACATTCGCTCTTTCCTGCCCGGAGTTGGCCCGGCAGTAGCCGATCAAGGCATTGTCTTGACCGCTGAGGATGGATTCCGGCGAGCCGGTGTTATAACGGAAAATACCAGTAAGCCGCCAACCTCCCGTCATCGTATTCAAGATTCTGTTGCCGCTAATGCCCGGGATATCCCACCGTCCGCGAAAGGGCTTTTTGCGTATAGCCCGCCAGGAAGGGGTACGCCTGTTTCCGGCGCGAGCGACGATATATTCTTGGATGTGCGCAGGCGGCCGCACCGCAATATCTCGTGACGGGCTCGACGCCGTGGTGTGAGTGGGATGCTGGACGGGAGAAAGAACAGGGGGTTACTGGGCATGAAGAAGAGAATTGTATTCCGGTCTGCCCGGATCTTCGACGGCGAATCAGAAACACTGCAAGCCGGACGAAACGTCGCTGTGGAAGACGATCGTATTAGCGAGATTTCCGAGCGCCTCCCGTCAGACGGTGACGACGTTGTCGACTGCGGTGGCCGTGTCCTGATGCCCGGGCTGATCGATGCTCACGTGCATGTGTATGCTGCCGGGTTGAATATCGTCAGAGTGGTGCAGTCGCCCGTATCCTATCTGGCCCACTTTGCGGCGCGGTTTATGGCTGCGAGCATTGATCGCGGCTTCACCACGCTTCGTGATGTCGGAGGCGCCGACATTGGCCTGGCGCTGGCCATCAAGGATGGCTTGCTGGGTACGGTACCGAGGTTGTTTTACGGAGGCCGTATTATCTCGCAAACCGGCGGCCACGGTGACTTCCGTCCTGGGGATCACTCGTTCGAAACAGGCCACTCCTGCGGTTGTTCGTATCACGCCGACCAGTTGGCGGTGGTTGCTGACGGCCCGGACGCGGTACGCAAAGCTGTGCGCGAAGAACTGCGGCGCGGAGCTTCGCACGTCAAAATCATGGCCTCAGGAGGCGTCGCGTCACCCACCGACCCACTCGATCGCTGCCAGTACTCCGATGAGGAAATTCGAGCCGCGGTCGAGGAGGCGGATCGAGCTGGTTCTTACATCGCCGCTCACTGCCATCCGAAGGAAGCCGTTCGCCGGGCTGCTGCACTGGGCGTTAGATCGATCGAACATGCCACGCTGATCGACCAGCCGACCGCCGACTATGTCGCGGAGAAGGGTGCGTTCACTGTGCCTACCATGGCGATCATGGTAGGTCTGCTCGAAGAGGGCGATAAACTCGGTCTCCCTGCGGCCAGCCTGGAGAAATTGAAGTGGTTTGGCGACTCCGCGTTTTCCGCCCTGGAAATCATGAGCCGGGCGGGCGTCAAAATGGGATTCGGTACCGACCTGCTGGGCAGTCTGCACATGCGGCAAAGCAGCGAGTTTACCTTGCGTACGCGGGTACTGCCGCCGATCGAAGTGCTTCGTTCGGCGTGTACCGTCAACGCGGAGTTGTTGGGCCAGCAAGGCAAGCTGGGGTGCATTCGGGAAGGAGCCTTCGCGGACATCCTGATAGTCGACGGCAACCCTCTCGAAGACATCTCAGTCCTTGGGTCCGGTGGCGACCGCCTTCCGATCATCATGAAGGAAGGCCGTTTTCACAAACGTACGATATGAATTGCAGGGCAGAAAAGCGGCAAGGCGCTTAGGATAAGCATGAAAATAAGAATCAATCTTGCACGGATCTTCGCGCTGGCGCTCTCTGTGACCGGCGCCACGTTGACGATGTCCCAACAGGCTGGGGCAGCGACTCCCGTTCCTCCTTCCAGACCTCAAGGCCCATGCGATATTTATGCTGCCGCCGGCGACCCTTGCGTGGCCGCGCACAGCACTACGCGCGCGTTGTACGCCTCCTATAAAGGCCCGCTTTACCAGATCCTGCGCCAGTCGGACGGTAAGACCTTAGACATCGGCGTCGTCCAGCCCGTCGCATCTCCCATCCGAGATGCGGGCGGATACGCGGACGCAGCCGCACAGGATAAGTTCTGCGCCAACACATACTGCTGGATCACCACCATCTACGACCAATCCCCTAAACATAACCACCTGACCCAGGCGCCCCGCGGCGGATTCAGCGGGCCGGCCCTGGGTGGATTTAACAACCTGCCGGTCGCCGACATGGCGCCGATCACCATCATGGGGCACAAGGTCTACGGCGTCTTCATCACGCCGGGCATGGGCTTGCGCCAGGATGACGTCAAAGGCACCGCGGTCGACGACCAGGCGCAGGGGCAGTACTGGGTCATTAACGGCCAACACTACAACTCCGGCTGCTGCTTCGACTACGGCAACGCCGAGATCGACAGCCGCGACGATGACAACGGCACTATGGAAACCGCCTACTACGGCAACGCCGCACCCTGGTTTGCCGGGAGCTCCCACGGCCCGTGGATCATGACCGACCAGGAGAACAATCTCGTCGGTTGTGTGAACCCGGATGGCTCCAAACGCTGCCCAAACCTGCCGGCCATCACCTGGCGATTCGTAACCGCCATGGCCAAGGGCGAACCGCATCGCTGGATCAGCATGGGCGGCGACGCGCAGCACGGCGCCCTTTCCGTCATGTTCGATGGACCACGCGTCAATGCCACCTATGATCCGATGCGCAAGCAGGGCGCCATCCTCCTGGGCAATGGCGGTGACAACAGCAATAGCTCGCAGGGCACCTTCTATGAAGGCGCGATGACGGCCGCAAACACCTTCCCAGACAACGCCACCGATCAGTTGGTGCAGGCCAACGTGGTGGCTGCCGGGTACGACCTGCCGGCAGTGAGCCTGGCCCCGGCAGCGGCAACCACCACTCCTCCGGGACTCCAGACATTCTCGCCCGGCTCCTCGCAGGACACCACCGTGACATTCACCAATACCACCAGTGCGCCCGCGGCGGGTGTGAAGCTGAGCATCTCCGTGCCCAGCAAGGAGTGGACCTCCTTCGTTGCCGGCAGCACCGAGACGTCGAAGACGTTCACTGACCCGGTCGCGCCGGGCGCCAGCGTGAGCGCAACCTTCAAGGTCACCTCCGGGCCTCAGGCCTTCAACGGCGACCTCGTCGGCAACGTCTGGTGGACCAACCCTGCCGATGGCAGCAAGCGATTCGAGACAACCGCCGAGAAGGTGCGCAACGTGAGCCCGGTCAGGATTAACGAGTTCCGCGTTAGCACAGCTTCTTCAACTAACTCGACGGACTCATTCATCGAGCTTTATAACTCCGGCTCCCGTAGCGTCGATATCTCCAACTGGACCCTGACCGGGCACCCGTCGCAACAGGCCATTTTCTCGACGGTGAAGTTTCCGCCCAGGACGAATCTCGCGGCTGGCGGCTTTTACTTGCTGGGCCTTTCCAACTCCGGCCTGGCGGTACCCGCGCGCGCGGGCGATACCACCCTCCACGTCAGGAGCACGACCGGCATGTCGGTGGGCGATACGATTCGCATCGGCACCGGCTCCAACGTGGAGACCCGCAAGATCGCAAGGATCGGAACGGCCAGCAACGTTACGACCTTGTGGCAACCTCTACCCGATGGTCCGGTGATCACCATCCCTGCCGGCTCGACCAACGTGCCGGTCACCAGCGTGTCCGGCTTCACGGTTGGTGAGCAGATCGCGCTCGGCTATGGCGCCACCTACCCGGCTGTCGCAAACACCGTGGAGCAGTACGAAGTGGCCACAGTCACCGCGGTTGGCAAGCCGGGCACGCAAGCTTACCTTGCAGCGGACGCTCCCGCCGGCGCGAGCAATATCAAGGTGACGTCGGTCTCCGGCATCTCGGCCGGTGACAAGATCAGGTTAGACATCGACAGCGTCGGCCATGGGATCGAAACCGTTACGGTCACACATGTCGGCACGCCGGCAATCCGCACCAGGCTCCTCAAAAATGCGAGCGCCGGCGCGACCCAGATCATTGTCCGCAGCGTGAACGGTTTTGCTGTGGGCGACAAATTGACCATTGGCACTCCCGCGAACAAGAATACGGTTGCCATCACGGCCGTCGGCGCCGTGAGCCCCGCCGGCGGGAGCATCGAATTCACGCCGGCCCTCGAACAGGCGCATATCGAGGACGAGGATGCCGTCGTCCCCGGCACAGGCCTCGATCTGGCTGCCCCGCTGCGCTTCACCCATGCGGCGAACCTCCCTTTCAGCGGCCGCGGAACCGGAATCAGCTTCCAGCCGGCGACGGCGTTTGCCCACTCGAGCAACGAGCCCGTCCAGGCGCTGGGCGCCGGCATCACCCTCGACAGCCCACTGGCCAACGGCCACCCAATCAACGCGGCGGTCCATGACCCCGCGGTCACAAACGCGGGCTACCAGGGCACGCCGGAACCCAACCAGTGGTTCGGAGGTCCCGAGTTCACCGCCAACGATGTCTCCTGGGGAAATAGGACCGTCTCGTTCAGAGAAGGCGCTATGGTGCTGCGCGACGCCTCTGGCGTGGTTGTCGATAGCCTCAACTATGGCGGCGTGGTCGACCCATGGGCCGTCGAAGGCTATCAAGCCACGTCTGGATCAGACCAGAGTGGTTGCCACGTGCCCGCGCCCGGCGCGGTCGTGAGTTTCGGGTCGGCCATCGGCGCCACAAACACGAGCGCCGGCCGCTTCCCCGATGGCGCCGACACTGGCAGCAACTGCACCGACTTTATGGTGCAGGCAGCTACCACCCTGTTGACCTCTTCGGCCGCTGATGCTGCCAATATCAAAGTAGCCAGCGTGGAAGGCTTTGATGCGGGCGAGAAGATCATGGTCGATACCGGCGCAGACCTCGAGACTGCCGTGATCGCGACGGTTGGCACGGCAGGCGCCACCACCGTGGGCACTGCCACCGGTGTGGGTGCAACCGTTATCCCTGTCGCCGGTGCAATTGGGTTTCGCGACGGCCAGACCATCACCCTTGACACTGGCGCGGACGCTGAGACGGCGGTCATCCTCTCCGTCAGAAGATTTGGCACCACCGCAATTACCGTTACCTCGCCGCTCACTCATGCGCACGCGGCAGGGGCACAGGTCTCCGGCACCGGCATCACGCTGACCGCGGCATTGACCCGGGCGCATGCGGCCGGCGCGCAAGTCACCGACAACGTTCCCACTCCCGGTGCGCCTAACCAGTACCACAGGAAAACTCCCTAGGACGATGGATGATGGGTGAAGAGTCCGAATCCTTGCCGTGCCAACATATACAGGCACCAGAGAAACAAAAGGGTCATCAGGATCAGTTCCCTCCAGGCTTTGCCTGGATTCGCCTGGACGGAATAGGAGAGCATCTTGAGCGCGGTAATGGGAGGCGCAGGAGATTTCTCAGGCGGCAACGGATCGGAAAAGCGGTGGAAGTAGACCTGGATGATGGTCATGCCGACCAGGAGGCCGGTGGTAAAGCTAACGTATTCCACTCCACCCGCAAACAAAAGGCCCAGAAAGATCAGCATCAGGATCAGCATGCCGTTGTCAAAAACTTTGACCACGGCGCCGCCGCCCTTTTCGTAGACGGTAGAGAGGCCTTTCATCTTCGTTGCTTCATCCCTGAAGAAGAATTCGAAGAACTTCAGCAGCGCATAGAGGATATATACGGCCAGTAGGATCTTAAGCGTGAACGAGTTCATGAGAGGCTCCTTTCCACAGTCTTCCCGACTAGGAGTTGGTCTTTGCTTTCGTTGATGGACAAGGGGGCGCGTTGGCGAAGACGTCTTCGGCCCATGCGTAGACCTGGTCCGCAGCCAGTATGCGTGCGGCGCGGGGCTTGTTTTCGCCCAGCAGGGCGAGTCCGTCACGCGTGATTGCGCGGAAGGACGCCATGCTGGCGATGCGACGGCGCAGCACCTTCTCCCAGGCGTCGCCATCCATGCGATAGTAGACGGTTCGCTGGCCGGGTCGAGTCACGGAATGCACCAGGCCGATCGCAATGAGCAGACGCATGCTTGTGGTGAGCGATGCCCGGCTGGCACCGATGGCCGCTGCAATTTCTCCCGCCGACTGTTCAGGCGAATCGCAGATCATCAACCATCCGACGATGCGGCCGGTAATCGGAGGAAGCCCGCTTTGCTCCGACCAAAAGACCGCCACGCGCTCAACCCAGCGAATGACCTTCTCGGCGTCAGGATTGCCAGTTCGTCTCATGCTAGTAATTTCAGTAATGACTGAAATTACTAGCACACAATAATCTGATCACCGGTTTTTGTCAACGGCTGACAACTCGAGGCGCATTCTATTCAATTGGACGCTCCTGGAAGTGGTTGCCGCAACAGTCCCGCAGAGCCTGCCCTGAGCTGGTCGAACGGGGACGAAACAACCTGTACCCGGCACGGCAGTGCCGGGTAGGTTTAGGTTTTAAGAGGAGTTGTGAAGGGACGACACAAATCGCGGACCTGGTCGGAGCGCGAAGGGCTTCTACTTGCGCTGATTGCTTCCCTCAGAAGAACGCGGAATGGAAACAACTCCTTTTTTTGGGCGATCCCCCTGTTCGGCAAGCTGACGAGCTTTGCCTTCAGAGATCTTTTCAAAATGCCGTCTCAGGTAGTTGTGCAGCGTTTCTTCCGTCTTGGTTACGACCATTTCATTCACCAAATTCTAAGAGGTTGGAATATTTCCAGGTAAGTGGAGAAGCGATTCTCCTCGTTGTCCTGATCGAATCTCTCCCCCGAAAGACTCGCTCAAAATGTTCTCAGAGAATCGCCGCTTGTTGATGAGCATACTGTTTCTGGCGAAGATCGCCATAGTTCTTGGGTGACAGGCGGAAATGTCCTAGTTGTATCCGAGAGGCTGGATTTCGCTAACCAACGAACGTTTGTGGGATGTTTGCCGTAGAACAGCACGCCTCCAGGTATGCGCTCACAAGGTAGGTGAGTTCCGCTCGCAGGGAGTTTATTTCCTTCTCCGGCGTACTGGATTCGAGCAGTCTCTGGCTCACTCCGAACATTGCGCTCTGCAGCATCGATGCCACTATTTCCGGATCTTTTCTAAGCGGTTCGCGGGCGCTGGCCAGCACCCCCACGACGGCCCGATTGACCCGGACTCTTACCCGCTGAACAATCTTCGCTCCATCCACGTCGGAGCTGACCGCGTAGAAAGCAACACTAGCTTTTGGATCCTTCATCTTGGCATCGAGAAAGGCGTTGATGATCGCCGGCGCTATTTGCTTGAACGAATTCCCTTTCTCTTCGCGGCAGACCCGCTCCACCGTCTCTGCAACCTGCTCCAGGTGCCGCTTCAGGACTGCCTGCAGCAGGGCGCTCTTGTTGGGAAAATATTGATAGAGCGTTCCTACCGACACACCCGCTCGCGATGCCACCTTGGTGGTAGTCAACCGTTCCTTGCCCATGCTAACCAAAACCTGAATGGTGGCTTCTAGAATGGCGTCCACGCTGGCTGCCGAACGGGCCTGGACGGGCGATTTACGGGGCTCCAAAAGCAATTCCGAACGCGGTGGCAAATGCGAACTCCTAGCTGAAGCTTTCTTCATCTAATCACAAGCAGGCATCAAAGTAGCTTGAGGAGCAAAAGAATGGCGAAACAACTGAATCTGGGTGGCACCTTCACCTTTTCCGGGACATCCATGAGCGTACACCGTATGGGGTATGGCGCCATGCAACTGGCGGGTCCACAGGTTTGGGGGCCGCCCGCGGATGTCGACCGCGCCGTGGCGGTTCTCCGCGAAGCGGTTGACTCGGGTGTCGACCATATTGATACCAGCGACTTTTACGGCCCCCATGTGACCAACGAGATCATCAAGAAGGCACTCCACCCCTACCCCGACGGCCTGGTGATTGTCAGCAAAGTGGGCGCTCGCCGGGGAGCTGACAAGTCCTGGCTGCATGCTCTTTCACGGCAGGAGTTGATCGATGCGGTGCACGACAACCTGCGCAATTTGTCGCTCGACAAGATTGATGTCGTCAACCTGAGGGTCGGAGGCGTGATGGGGCCAACGGAAGGATCCCTGGAAGAGCCCATGACCGTGCTGGCCCAATTGCAAAGCCAGGGACTGGTCCGCCATATCGGTCTGAGCAACGTCACCCCGCAGCAGTTGGCTGAAAGTCAGAGGATCGCGCCCATCGTCTGCGTGCAGAATCTGTACAACGTGGCCCATCGGACGGACGATGGCTTTATTGACGATCTGGCGAAGCAAGGCATCTCGTATGTGCCGTTCTTTCCCCTGGGAGGTTTCACGCCGTTGCAGTCATCGGTACTCAATGCAACAGCGGCGGCTTTGCAGGCCACTCCCATGCAAGTGGCGCTGGCGTGGCTTCTTCACCGTTCGGCGAACATCCTTTTGATCCCGGGAACATCTTCGCCTGATCATCTTCGTGAGAACCTCGCGGCGGCAACGCTCGAACTTTCTCCGCAGGCGATGGCTGATCTCGATTCGATCGCCACCGTTTCGAAACCTTGAGCAGAACACGATCGCAGCTTTGCCGAGGTGCCTTGCGCGAGAACGAATGGAGGGAGAAAGGACATACCCGTGGAGAGTCTCTAGCAGGGTGCTGAAAAAGTCACTTTAGTCCGCTAGTTGTTGCTGTTACTAAATGATCATGCGCGGAAGAGATCATCAGCAAGGCCATGTTTTTAGTTACCTGTCGCCTGAGGAGCGTGTGCGGAAGGACCATCCGCTTCGGGCGATACGAGCGATGACGGACGATATTTTTCAACGGATGTCACCCTTGTTCGACGCGATGTACGCTCAGGTGGGTCGTCCATCGATAGCTCCTGAAAAGCTTCTGCGGGCGCAGCTTCTGCAGATGCTCTACTCCGTGCGTTCGGAGCGATTGCTGATGGAGGAGATCGATTACAGCGTACTTTTCCGCTGGTTTGTAGGCTTAAACCTGGACGATGCGGTGTGGGATGCGACGACATTTACCAAAAATCGCGACCGTCTGCTGGAGGCAGCAGTAGCGAAGGAGTTTCTCTCCCAGGTGGTGGAGCAGGCGCGGGTGAGAGGGTGGATTTCCGATGAGCATTTCACCGTGGACGGTACGCTGCTGGAAGCGTGGGCCAGTTTAAAGAGTTTTAAGCCAAAAGACCGCAAACAGAATACGCCGCCGGATGACAAAGGCAATCAGACGGTGGACTTTCATGGTGAAAAGCGGTCCAACGATACGCATGAGTCGACCACGGATGGGGATGCGAAGCTGGCGCGTAAAGGACCGGGCAAGGAGGCGAAGTTGAGTTACAGCGGCAATCTGCTGATCGAGAACCGCAACGGACTGATCGTGAACGAGGAACTGTTGGAAGCCAATGGCCGCGCCGAGCGCGACGCTGCGCTGGTCATGTTGGAGCAGATCCCGGGTGAGCACCCTGTCACGGTAGCCGGCGACAAGGGCTTCGACACCGCGGAGTTCGTTGCCGAGTGCCGGCATATGAAGGTAACTCCGCACGTAGCACAGAACACTGCTCGGCCCGGTGGCAGCGCCATCGATGGGCGCACCACGCGGCATGCCACCTACGAAATCAGCCAGAGAAAGAGGAAACGGATCGAAGAGTGCTTTGGCTGGCTTAAAGACATCGCACTGATGAGGAAGCTCAAACATCGCGGACTACACAGGGTCGGGTGGATGTTCACCTTTGCGACGGCGGCTTACAACTTGGTCCGGATGCGAAATCTGAGCAGGCTTGCAGTGCAAACCACATGAAGACAACGAAAGTGCCCGGCGAAAGCGGAAAAGGGCCCCCAGTGAGCCCACAAGATAATCAGCAGAACCGGCTATATCAACAAAGTCTCGGGTGAAACGGTATACAAGCAACGTAAAACACGGTTTTTCAGCAGCCTGCTAGGGTTTGCGGTACGTCACTGCTCCCTGCACCATGACCTGCTCCACATGGCTGGTGTACTCAAACGGATCGCCATCGAAAACGACGACATCCGCATCTTTGCCTTTGCTGAGCGAACCCACCCGGTCGTCGATGCCCAGGATCTTCGCCGGAGAAATAGTAATCGCCCGCAACGCCCCTTCCATGCCTAACCCGTTCGCCGCAGCGACGGCTGCTTCAAACAAAAGCACCCGGGTCTTTGGAACATAGGCGACATAGCCGGTCATGATGGCAACGGGAATGCCTGCCTGCTGCAGCAGCGCGGCATTCTCGTACGTCGCGTTCGCAGTCTCCATACTTTCGACAGGCTGCATCACTGCGCCAACCAGGCAAGAAACTCCAGCCTGTTTGATCTTGTCCCGGATCAGGTAGCCCTCGGTCACCGAAGCCAACATGTACTTGAGGTGGAACTCACTGCCAATCCGGATCGCGGTATCGATGTCATCCGCCCGGTAGGCGTTGAAGATCGCGGGAGCCTTGCCGGTGACAACGTCCGCAAGCGCAGCGGACTTGGCCTCGACCGTAGGCACCTTCGAGGGATCACTTCCCTCTCGCTTCCACTTGTCCCACTTGTCCTGGTATTCCCTGGCCTGCAGCAAAGCCTGGCGGATCATCTCTGCCGTCTTCATGCGCGTGACTGGCGCCTTATGGCTCGCACCATAGGTTTGCTTTGGCGACTCGCCCAGATTGAAAACCATACCCGAGTTAAGACGGACGATCAGTTGGTCCACGGTGCGGAAAGGAGACTGTGGCCCTGCGGTCTTAAAGATAGCGGCACGCCCGGCAATGGGATTAGCCGGGCCCGGCGTGACCTGCAGAGTGGTAACGCCGTACGAATTCACGTATTGGTAAAGCCGATCCTCCGGGTTAAGACTGTCGCGCACGCTGACGTCGGCGGTGTTGGGGTCGGTTGCCTCGTCCTGATCCTGATCGGCGGGGATGTTGTAAGCGCCGGCCACACCCGCGGTAGTGTCCGCGTCCACCAGTCCCGGCGTCACGTACGCTCCGTGGACAACCTGAAAGCCCGCGGGTGGCTGCATGTTTGCACCCTGGCGTATGTCGTCGACCTTGCCATCACGCAAGAGCACCATCCCCGGGCCGCCTTGCGGACCAGCATCCATGGTGTAGAGGTGCTCGGCGACCACCGCAATATTTTGCGCTGCGAGCGAAAACGGAAACGCTACGGTTACCAACAACGCGAGCCGCGGAAGGCGCACGCTCATTGCGCACCTCCCGTCTGTTGCGGATACCGGCCAACCACCTCAAACCCGCCAGTGGCATAGCGCAGATCGGTTGGATTGTTCCGGTCGAAGACCTTCTCTCCTTCAATCCACGTTTCGATCACGTGCGTGTACACGCTCAGCGGAGCACCACTGAGCACGATGAAATCCGCATCCTTGCCCACTTCAAGACTGCCTACCCGGCTTTCGAGGTCGAGCATCTCCGCCGGATAGATGGTGAGCCCTTTGAGCGCCGCATCTTCGCTCATACCGCCGCGAACACCCAGGGCTGCTGAGCGCAGCAACAGCCGTGAGTTGGTAATGGGATCGTCGGTATTGAAAGCCACCTTCACGCCGGCCTTCTCGAGGCGTGCCGGACAGCTGATGCTGAAGTTGATCGTCTCCGGCTTGCCGCCTGGCGAGTCAATCATGGTGAAACTCACACCGATGTGCCGTTTGGCCAGCTCCTCGGCTACCTCGCAGGACTCCGTCCCATGGTGCACCACGACGCGATAGTGAAATTCATCCGAAAGGCGAAGCACCGTCATCACATCGTCAGCCCGGTGGGTATGGTTGTGCACGATGCGCTTGCCGTCGAGAACCTGCACGACGGCATCGAGTCCCAGGTCATGATCTGGTTCCTTGGCACTTTTGTCTTTGGCCGCAACTGCCTTGGCGTAGGCATCCCACTTGTCTTTATATTGTTGCGCCTTCACAAAAATTCCCCGCGCCAGGGCTGCTTCTTCCATGCGTGTCATGGGAGCCTGGCCGCGCGTTCCGTAGCCCTTAGGATTGGTCCCGTTGGCCATCTTCATGCCGCCGAGGGTGCCGGGAATCAACATCTGCTCCATGGTGGAGCCGCGCAATTTGACGTAAGCTGTCTGCCCGCCCATCACGTTGCCACTGCCAGGCATGATGTTCGCCGTGGTGATGCCGCCGGAGGTGGCCATGCGGATATTCGGATCAGCCGGATTGATAGCATCGAGTGCCCGCAACCCCGGCTGAACCGGACCGCTGCCTTCGTTACCGTCCTGCGAATCGGAGACAGTTGGATTGCCGACGATGCCGATGTGAGAGTGGGAATCGACGATACCAGGCATGATCACTTTGCCGGTCGCATCCTGAACCTTGGCTCCCGCGGGTATCTGCACCTTCCCTGCTTCGCCGACCGCAACGATCTTGCCACCCTTGATGACCAGGACACCCTGGGCTATCGGCGGCGCCGTAATAGGCAGGATCCGCGCGCCCTGCACCACCAGCACATTCTCATCGTGAGCGCTCTGGGCTGCCGCCAGAGAGGCGGAGAGGGCGAGTAAGCCTCCCCAGAGCAACATCTTCTTTCGCATCCGCAAACGTCCTTGTTTTGGTTGCCCGAGTATACATTGCCTTCGCTGTCAAGCGCTTCGCGGTCATTTTGCCGGAGCGCTCAAGTCCTCGCCAAGCAGGTATTCGCGCACAAACATGACCGTGGCATAAAAAAGAAAATCCTGATTCTTCTTCTTCGCGTAGCCATGGCCTTCGTCGTTCGCCATCAGGAACCACGGGGTGATTCCGTTCTCCTTCAGTTTGTCGACCATCTGGCGGGATTCAGTCCAGGGCACCCGCGGATCGTTTTTGCCCACTGCGGCAAACACCGGTTTCCTGATCTTCCCGGCGTTGTTTAACGGCGCAGTCTTTTCCAGGTACTCACGCATGCTGGGATCGCGCTCATCGCCATATTCCACACGCCGCAGGTCGCGGCGATAACCCTCTGTATGCTCCAGAAAAGTCACCAGGTTCGATGGGCCCACAATCGGCAGCGAGCAGCAAATCTTATCGTTGTATTCGTACGCGACTGCCCAGGTCATATAACCGCCATAGCTGCCGCCCGTGATCATGATCTTGCCGGCATCGAGTTCAGGGTTCTGTTGGATCCAATCCAGCAACGCGCCGATGTCTTTATGCGTGTGATCGCGGTTCATTCCGTTATCAAGCTTGAGGAATGTCTTGCCGTAACCGGTCGAGCCGCGCACATTAGGAAAGATCAGGGCCACGCCCAGCTGGTTGAGAAAATAGTTGTTCCTGCCTAGAAATACGGGACGGAATTGGCCTTCAGGACCGCCGTGGATGTTTACAATCACCGGCCGCTTGCCGGGAAATTTCTTGCCATCCGGCTGGTAGAGAAAGCCGGAAATCGTCTTGCCGTCGAAGGTCTGCCATTTAATGAGCTGGGGTGTGGAGAAGGTTGAGGTGTTGAGCCCTCCGGTCTCGCTAAACGTCCAGCGCTCAAGCTTGCCGGTGGGCACGTGGAGAGAATAGACGTCCGAAGGCGAAGTGGCAGAATTAACGACGAACCCTAGATCCTGGTTGTTTTGATGGAACTTCAGATCAAGCACCTCCGCCGCAGGTAAACCCGGGACCGAGTGGTACTTGCGGGTGGCGGTGTCCATCAGATAGAGCTTATCGATGCCGTCCTCATTGGCAGTAAAGGCCAGCGTCTTGCCGTCATTGCTGAGGGCGAACTCATCGATATCCCACTTGATATCAGTGGTGAGATAGACCGGCTTCGCCGAAGAGAAGTCAACATAGGCAAGCCGCTGGAACTCTGAATCGCGATCGCTGGTGGTGTAGAAGCCTTTGCCATCTTTGCTGAAGGCGCCGCCGCTATAGGCGACCTCTTCGCTGCCGGTTTTTGGGGTGAGCATTTTCTTCTCGCCTGTGCTGACATCTGCCAGCCAGAGGTACGACTCATTGGCGGAGATCTCCTGAACAACGAGCAGCTTTCGGTTATCCGGCGACCAATCGGTTGCAAACCAGCCCCCACCTTGCAACTGCAGCAGCATGTGGTCTGTCTTGGCGTCGGTGGCATCCGTGACCCATAGGTCAGTGTCCTGACCGGTGCGACGGGTGGAGCTGTATGCGAAGCGATTGTCGTCATGAGCAAACACAGCGCCGGAGTTGCGCGACTTGCCGTCGGTAAGGAGGCTCACTTTGCCGTCTGCCAGGTCGTAGCGGTAATACTGAAACCACTCGCCTCCACCTATATCCTTCACAAACGTAAAGTAATTGCTTCCCTTCGGACCATAGTGGGCGCCGGCCACTCGATCGGGAAAGAAAGTCATTTGGGTACGCGCCCCGCCGGGCGTCTTTACCAGGTGCACCTGGGGCACGTCCGCAAACCGCGTGGTGATGAGGATTTCGCGGCGAGTAGGGTCCCAATCCGCTAGCGTGGCGGCACGTACTTCGCCGTATGGAGCCGCCTGCTCGACAATCGACGCCGGAATGGCCGGGATATTCTCCAGCACCAGGTTGTCTCCCGGGCGGACGACGTTGGCCTGACCCATCACCGCCAGGCTTGAAAACAACAAGGGGAAGACTGCCAGGAACGGTTTCATCGAAGTTGTCCTTTTCGAGGTCAACTATAACGGCAATGCGCAGCCCTTCCTTAGAAATTTTGGTTAGGGAGTGCTCGGCACTACCGAACGAGTTCTGAAACCACCTCTACTTCCAGATGCCGTGTACTTCCAGGAACATCGACCGAACTGAGCACCAGCGGCTTTCCCTGGACAAGGGTGGACGTTCCTTCGAGCGTAGTCTGCCGAATTACCGGATCTGTCATGCCGCCGCCTGGCTTATCTTCGGCGATATTGGATTGGACAACTCTCGTGCGCAAGCGCACTCCATCGAGATAACTATCAAGGGTAGCTTCAATTTCCTGGCCTACATCGAGATAGGTCACCTCGGTGTCCGGCCCTCCCGAGGTGGAATTTCTGCTTCCCGTAGCGATAGGCACCCTACTGCCCTGCTTGAACTCCGTCTTGCTGCCTGACGCGACAATGATGGCAAAATGCTGCACCCCAATGGTCCTGGCGCCGTCCCGCTCCGTCATGGTGTACGTGAGACGATAGATTTTTTTCGTCTTATCCAGATCGGTGAGAATCTTCTGCGCCAATGCAATGTCTTCAGCGGAAGCTCGCAGCGAGATCGCAGCCTGTGAGGGCACGTAGTAGACCTTTGCTTGTGGCAACATGTTCCTAAGATCGCTCAGAACACTATTTGCATCATTCTCCTGCGTAAGGTTGGTGAGGTAGAGCGTCTGATAGACTTCCCCGCTGGACTTCGCGCCGGGCGCCTCGGTTTGTGCGAGCGCATTCATCCCCCACGAGCCTACGGTTAGAAAGATGCTCACAAGCGCTTTCGCAGGGTAGCTGTTTCTTAGCATTAGATTATTCACTCTCGTTCCTCATCTCTTTGGCATCAATTCCAAAAAATTGTTGAAACTGCTTGGCCGCCTCCGCAGAAGCTGCTGCCTGTAAATCTGGATTCAGTATCGCGACGCTTTGAACATCATGTCGATGCGCAAGACGCAGCAGCAATCTCTCCTGGTCTGTTAACGGCAAAGGTGTCGCAGGATAGCTAGCCTGTTCGCTCTCACGCGGACGGGTCGCTGATCCTCGTGGGGTTTTCCGCCGAAGCCCCGCAGACGTCTTCACTGTGGTTGTTTCCGGCCGTGCGCCTTGCCTTGCATCGCCATGAGTCACGTGGCTGGTCACGTTTCGAGACCAGTGCAAAGGACGGTAGATGCGAATGACCAAGGCAACCATCAGAACCGCGACACACACGAAGGCCATCGCAACTGAGGGACGCAGCCGCCATGACACAAGCAACCCGGGTGATACCGTGGCGCGAAGTTCCAGCGCCTGAAAGATTCTGCCCTGCATGCCGGGGGGAGGCTCTGCGTCTCTGAAACCCACCATTAGCAACTTGATTGTCTCGTCAGCATCTCTCATTCGTATGTCTCCCGCGCAAGCCTTTCTCGAAGCCGAGCCCTCGCTCGCGACAACAACGCACGCACCCCTGACTCAGTCCGTCCCAACACCTTGGCAATCTCCGCTGTGCTCAACTCCTCCAGGGCGGAGAGTAGCAACACATGGCGCTCTGCTTTCGGCAGCCTTTCCACCTCTCGTAAGGCCGACTGAAAGCGTTCGGCGCCTTCCATCGCTGCATCCGCGGATATCGTTTTGCTCGCCAGCGAGGTCACGAAGGCATCATCCATTTGTTCTGGCCTCTTTCGTCTCTTTCGGTCGAGCGCCAGATTCCATGCGATGCGGACCAGCCACACGCGCATTTCCCTAACCGTCGAAAGCGAACGGCGATGCTCGAGCACGCGAATGAAAACATCCTGCACAACGTCTTCGGCTTCTGTCCTGCTTCTTAGTACTGAGTGGGCAATGCGAAACAGCAGCGTCGAGTAGGCACTCACCAGCGCAGCTACATCGACTGCTGATGGAGCATCCTCTATGATCGGCAACGCCAAACTGCAGCCCTCGGTCGACGCCATGTTTTCCTTCTACCGAGACAGACGGCTGACCTGGCTTTTCGCGCGACAAAATTGCAGATCGCCTTTGGGCGCGGTAATTGACAATCGAACGTGCCTCTTTTAGCCTTCGGATTCAACTAATTGGCCCGAAAAGAGGGTTCCATGAGATTGTTCGGCACCGTATTTCTCGGCGTTGTGCTGTGCATCTTCGCGCCGGCGGCTCAGGCTCAATCAGCGTACGTGCGCGTGAGCCAGGTCGGATACGAAGTTGGCCAATCCGCGCGCGCGTATCTGATGTCTACTGCCGCTGAGACGGGAGCCACATTCAAGGTTCAGTGTGCAGAGGGAAGTACAGCTTACACCGGAAAAGTCGGGACACTCCTCGGCACCTGGGCCAACAGTAAGAAGCTCGTCTACCAGGTTTACGCACTTGATTTTGTTGTAACGGCCGGCCGCAGTTACTCGATTTCTGTCTCTGGTCCAGTGAGCGCCCAGTCACCGAAATTTGCCGTCGATCGCCCTGACATTCTTTACCCTGGATTGCTGCTCAACACGCTTTTCTTCTACCAGACGCAACGGGACGGCCCGGACTTTATTCCCAACGCACTCCGTACTGCTCCCGGACACGTGAAAGACAAGAACGCCGAGCTTTATCTGACTCCACCGCTCGACACCAACGACCTGATTAACAACATTCCTCCCGCCAAACCTCTCGTTCCGGCGAATCTTCCCAACATCGATGCGGACGGCGGTTGGTGGGACGCGGGCGACTACGAGAAGTATGTCGAGACAGTGAGTTATACCGTGGCGCTGATGGAGATCGGAGTACGCGATTTTCCCAACCAGATGGGCCCTGGCGCACCGCTCGACCCACCGGCGCCTCCTAACTCAATTTCTTACGCGGGCGACAGCGGTCGTGGGGCACCGCAGTCCACCGACTTCAGTTCCGAAGCCAGGTTCGGCCTCGCATGGCTGCTGAAGATGTGGCGCAATGGGTCGCAACCTCTGGCCTACCAGGTCGACAACACTCAGGATTGGAACTACTACGGAGAAGGCAACCCCACTTCCGCCGCAGGCAATTGTGGCGGGACTTACAACACGCCTTACTGCCTGATCACGGAGTACGACATCTGGACCCTTCCCCAGGCGGCAGACAACTACCTACAACCCGGTGATCCAAAACCCTGCGATCCACTCACAACCTTCTACATTTGCAGTCGTCCGGTGTATGTAGCGCCGCCGGGAAATGCGTTGATCAGTCCCAATCTTGCCGGCCGTTTAGCCGCGGACTTCGCGGTTTGCTATCAGCTCAATCGGCAGCAGGATCCTGCCCTGGCGAACCAGTGCCTCCAGGCCGCCGAAGAAGTATTCGCACGCGCGGATATTCACTATACCGATCCGGCGCCCTCCGTCGACTCGGGATCCTGCCCCACTTGTTTGCTCACCATCGCTCCCTTCGACGGCTATCCTGAAACTGTCTGGGACGATGATATGGAGCTGGGCGCCAGCGAACTATACCTCGCCCTCAGCTCAGGTCAAAGCTCCGGTCAAGGCAACCTGGCCTCCGGACTACCCGTCACCGATCCGAATGTTTACTTGAAACAGGCTGCGCAGTTCGCCGGCAATTACATCAATGAGATTTACAAGCCCGGCGGCAGTGACACGCTGAATCTGTATGACGTCAGTGGACTGGCTCATTTTGAGCTTTATCAGGCTCTCAAACAAGCGGGAGATCCGGCTGGCTTGGCGGTCTCGCAGCAGGCCATCAAGCAACAGCTTCTCGCTCAAACCAACGCAGCAATCACCCAGGCAAGCTCTGACCCCTGGGGCTTTGGCGTTCCATGGAGCAACGGCGATACCACGTCACACGGAGCCGGTCTGTCGGTGATGGCCAGCGAGGCTTACTCACTCACCGGCAGTGCGCGCTATAACACCTATGCGCAGCGTTGGCTGGCCAACATCTTGGGTGGAAACTCCTGGGGCGCGTCGTTCATCGTAGGTGATGGAAGCACCTTCCCTAACTGCATCCAACACCAGGTGGCCAACCTCGCAGGCGCTCTGAATGGAACAAAAGGTGGAACCCCCATCCTTTGGGGTGCGGCGACCGAAGGGCCGGACAGTTATACGACATCGGGCGTTGTCGGTGGCATGATCCTTTGTCCCGCCAACGGAGTGGATACCTTCGCTAAGTTCAACGGGAACAGCGGAACCTACGACCCATCGCAAACCGCACTCTTTCAAGACAACGTGCAATCCTACAGCACAACCGAGCCTGGCATTGACCTGACGGCAACCTCGTTTTTGATGTGGTCCTGGAGGATGGCCCTCGACACCAATCCGTAATCCCGGCAGCACTGTCGAAAATCAAAACCGCGACCTCCGACTTTGAGGAGTGAGTGGGTCAACCGGAGCCAATCGTGGTAGAGTGCGGGTACTCATCGAAACGCCAATAAACAGGGGGTTAGCCCGTTGGCACTCACCATCACCGGCCTATCAAAGACCTATCCCAATGGGGTCAAGGCACTTAAGAATCTGTCACTCACCGTAGGCAACTGCATGTTCGGCTTATTGGGCCCCAATGGTGCCGGCAAGAGCACATTGATGCGCACGATCGCGACGCTGCAGGATCCGGATGCCGGGGAAATTCACTTAGACGGCATCGACGTTCTGAAGGATAAGACCGCCATTCGCAGGCTCCTGGGCTATCTGCCCCAGGAGTTTGGCGTGTATCCGAAAATATCGGCATTGGCCATGCTGGACCATCTGGCCGTGATGAAAGGCATCACCAACCGAACCGAGCGCAACCAGATGGTGGACGCGCTATTGAATCAGACCAACCTCTGGAGCGCACGCAAAAAGCCGCTGGGCACCTACTCCGGTGGCATGAAGCAGCGCTTCGGGATCGCGCAGGCGCTGCTGGCCAACCCCAAGCTGATCATCGTGGATGAGCCGACAGCAGGCCTGGATCCAGCGGAGCGCAATCGCTTCCTGAACCTGCTCAGTGGAATCGGCAGCGATGTGACAGTGATTCTTTCCACCCACATCGTCGAGGATGTGCGCGAACTTTGCCCTCGGATGGCAATCATTGCAAACGGAGAACTGCTGCTGGAGGGAGCGCCGGCCGAAGCTCTCGATGCACTCAAGGGCAAGATCTGGAGCAAGGTGGTTGCGACCGATGACGAACTACGCGCACTGGAGTCGAATTTCCATCTTCTCTCTACCCATCTGACCGGAGGTCTCCACGAGGTTCGTATTTATGCTGAATCGAATCCCGGAGACGGCTTCCTGCCCGTTGCTTCGGATCTTGGGGACGTGTACTTCCTCAACCTTGCCAGGCACGCGAAGAACTGACCGGGAGAAACCAATGGCATTGTTTTGGGAGTTTTTCTCGTTTGAAATAAAGCTGCGGCTCAAAAGCGTATCGACATACGTCTACTTTGCGCTTTGGTTCACAGTTAGTTTTCTTGCCATCGCCGCCCAGGACTTTCTTAATCCCGGCAACGATAAGATCCTGCTCAACGGCCCGTTCACCACCAGCATCCTCTACACCCTGTTAAGTTTTTTCGGCATGCTGGTCATGGCCGCGATCTTCGGTTCGTCGATCCTGCGCGACTTCCAGCAGAATACCTACCAAATCATTTTCACCAAGCCGATCACCAAGTTTGCCTACCTCGGAGGCCGCTGGGCGGGATCCTTCGTCACCACGCTTTTATGCTTCAGCGGAATGGTCATCGGAGAGGCCCTTGGCACGCTCGCTCCCTGGGCAGATCACGTCCGCATCGCTCCTGGCCACCTGGGCTGGTATCTGCATGCATTCCTGGCCGTCCCCGTGGTGCAGATTTTCTTTCTCGGGTCGCTCTTCTTCGCCGTTGCCGCGCTCACCCGCAAGCTCTTTGTGATGTACCTGCAGGGAGTGGTTGTCTTCCTCGTTTACCTCATCGTGAACGCCGCCTTCGCAGCCACCGGTTCGCTCGAGCACTACTGGAGCGCCATCTTCGACCCCGTTGGCCTTCGCCTTCTGGATAGCGTCACCCGTTACTGGACCGTGGTCGAAAAGAACACACTGCAATTGCCGTGGTCCGGAGTCTTTCTCTACAACCGCCTGGTCTGGACTTCGGTTGGCCTGCTCTCTCTGGTTGCCGTGTACCTGCTGTTCCCCTTTTCCGTTGAGGCGCTGACGGCAGCGTCCCGTGGACGCAAAGCCGCGCGCGATGCGGAAGTCGATCCCGCGGACGCAAAGCCTCAGCGTTCGCTGGTGGCAACAAGGTTGCCCGTGGCCCACCCGTCCTTCAACTCCGGGACCAGTTGGTCACAGTGGGTGTCCCTCACCTGGCTGCGCATCAACGATATCCTGCACGAGTTTCCCTTCTGGGGCGTCGTCGGCGCCATGCTGGTTTTCGTGCTCGCCAACGGGCACTTCGCCGGACGCAGGCAGGAGAATAACGTCTATCCAGTCACCTTCCTGATGGTGGAGGTGGTCCAGGGCAGTTCAGCTCTTTTCTTCCTCATTATCGCAACCCTCTACGCCGGGGAGTTGGTCTGGCGTGAACGCGATATCCAGTACTCCGGCATTCACGATGCGCTGCCCGTGCGGGAGTCGATCGACTGGCTCTCCAAACTCTCCGCCCTTGCGGTGATTGAGCTTCTGCTGCTCACCATCGTGATGCTCTGCGGCATCTTCAGCCAGACCAGCGCGGGCTACTACCATTACGAACTGCTTCAATACTTCAAACAGCTTTACCTCATCACCTTTCCCCACATCCTCATCTTCACGCTGCTGGCTCTTTTCCTGCAGACAGTGATTGGCAACAAGTTCATTGCCCATGGAGTAGTGATCGGGCTTTTCGTCCTCACCCCGATTCTCGTTACCCACGGCTGGGAAAATACTCTTTACCTTTTCGGTAGCACTCCCGATTACACCTACTCCGACATGAACGGATACGGCCATTTCGTTCCTGCCATTATCTGGTCTATGGTTTACTGGCTCTCGATCTCCGCTTTTCTTGGTGTGGTCTCGATTGCGCTTGCGGCGCGAGGCGCCGATGACTCCTGGAGCACTCGCTTTCGCCTTGCCAGCCAGCGCTCTCGGCGCCTTGTCCCCGTTGCCGCCTGCTTCCTGCTCATTGCCATCGGCAGCGGCTGCTGGTTTTACTACAACGCTCACGTGCTGAACGAATACCTGAACAGCAAGGCGCAGCGCGAAATCCAGGCCCAGTATGAGCGCGACTTCAAAAAGTATGAGAACCTTCCACAACCCAAGATCATCGCCGTAGACGCTAACATTGATATCTTCCCTGAGAGACGCGCGTTCTCGGGAACAGGTCACTTTGTCCTTGAAAACAAGACCCCTGGTCCCATCTCTCAGATACATATCCTCAATCGCGAGCAGTCGGTCACCAATGTTCATTTCGACCGGCCCTTTCACAAGGTCTCGTCGAGTCCGCGTACCCTGTACACCATCTATGCGCTTGAGCAGCCACTCGGACCCGGGGAACAGCTCAACCTTACCTTCGATGTCGGCTGGACCCCGCGCGGCTTTATGGACGGCAAGGAGCGTCCCGAGCTCGCGTATTCCGGCACCTTCTTCGACGCGGGCTACTTCCCTGCTATCGGCTACGATGCGCGCTTTGAGCTTACGGACCCACGCCGGCGCCGCGAGCTACACCTGGGCCCGGTTTCAGAGCTGCCGCATCGTGGGGACCCTCTAGGCAGCCGTACCAATCTTTTTAGTCAGGATGCCGACTGGATCTCGTTCCGCACCGTTGTCAGCACCGCGGACGACCAGATCGCCCTGGCGCCCGGATATCTGCAGAGGGACTGGCACACGAACGGCCGTCACTATTACGAATACGACATGGGCGATGTGAAAATTGAGGATTTCTTCGCCTACGTTTCCGCCCGCTATCACGTCAAGCACGAGGTCTACCAAGGGGTCAGTGGACCGGTCAACATCGAAGTCTACTCCGCGCCTGCGCACCCTTACGATGTTGACGACATGATCGCCTCCAGCAAAGCCGGCCTGGCTTACTATGAGAAGAATTTCAGTCCCTTTCAATTCCGCCAGTTCCGCATCCTCGAGTTCCCCCGCTACCGCCTCTTCGCGCAGTCGTTTCCCAATACCGTACCCTTCTCCGAATTTGGCTTTGTCGGCCGCGTGATCAACCCCCAGAAGGATATTGACCTGACCTATTTTGTAACTGCCCATGAGCTCGCCCACCAATGGTGGGGCCATCAGTTGATCGGCGCCCGGGTCGAAGGTTCGAACATGATGTCAGAATCGATGGCTGAGTACTCTGCTTTGCGGGTTATGCAAAAGAAGTACGGGGACGGCCAGATGCGCAAGTTCTTGAAGCATGAGCTTGACGGCTACCTGCGCGGCCGGTCAGCAGAGAGCCGGCACGAACCGCCCCTGGTGCTGGTGCAGCGTGAACCCTATGTCTGGTATCAGAAGGGGTCACTGGTGCTCTATGCTCTTTCCGACTACATCGGCGAAGATAAGCTCAACCTCGCGCTGCATAATTTCCTGCTCCAGTACCGCTATGCCAATGCGACTGGCGAGCAAGATGGAGTGTACCCTGACACCCGGCAGTTCGTCGCAGCACTGCGGGCGCAGACCCCGCCGGAACTGCAGTACTACATCACAGATGCTTTCGAATCCATCGTTCTGTACGACAACAAGGCATTGTCCGCGACGGTCTCCGAGACCCCGGACAAGAAGTACAAAGTGACCCTGACCCTGCAGGCACGCAAGTTGAGATCCGACGGGAGCGGTGTGGAGACTCCGATGCCGTTGAATGACTTCATCGATGTAGGCCTTTTTACCGGCAAGAAGGATCAAGAGAAGGTCCTCTATTTGAAGAAGGAGAAGTTCACGGCGGAGAAGCAGACCTTCGAGATCCTGGTTGACCAGATGCCGACCCGTGCCGGTATTGACCCGCAAAACAAGTTGATCGACCGCGATGCAGACGACAACACAATGGATGTCACCAGGCATTGAAGTAAATGGCCGTCCAATTTACACCGGAACGGTGAGGGAAATTCCGAAAATTAACCTTCCAGCGGACGCTACCAGTCCACCGGACGCTGATATCCTGTTGCGTCTGCAAAAAGGAGAACTCTCGCGATGTTTACGCCAAAAGGAAAATTCGGCTGGTACGAACTGATGACCAGCGACACGAAAGCCGCCGGCAAGTTTTACTCTGACGTGGTGGGCTGGACGACCCGGGAAATGCCGGGTACTGATGGCCCGCAGTACACCACCTTCAACCTCGGCGATGTTGGCATGGCCGGGATGTTGAACATTCCCGGACATACCGCCTGGGTAGGCTACATCTCGGTCGGTGATGTCGATGCCCACATCGAAAAAATTGTCGAAGCCGGCGGCAAACTATTGAGACCCGCTACGGACGTCCCTGGAATGCTTCGCTTCGCCGTCATGTCGGACCCGCAGGGAGCTGCCATTGTGATTTTTACATCCGACCCCAGCATGCCCTCGCCGGAGCGCCCGGCGCCCCCGGCCAGCGGCACCATCGGCTGGCACGAGCTCTACACCACCGACCTCGAAGGCGGATTCAACTTCTACCACAAGCTCTTTGGCTGGACCAAGGTCAGCGATATGGACATGGGACCCATGGGCGTCTATCGCATCTTCGATGAAGGCGACCACAATGAAATGGGCGACGGCGGCATGATGACCAAAGCGCCTCAGATACCTGTCTCCTGCTGGAACTTCTACTTCAACGTCGACTCGATCAAGGCAGCCATCGAACGCGTTGAATCCGGTGGCGGGAAGGTCTTGAACGGTCCGATGCAGGTACCCGGGGGCAGCTGGATCATCCAGGGTCAGGATCCTCAGGGAGCCATGTTTTCTCTCGTCAGTACCAACGAATAAGGATTGGGACTGTGCCTTACGCAGGCCGTACGCTTCGAACAACAACGCCGTCTTGATCGACGGCCGCAGCAACCTGCAGAATCTCTCGGTCCTCCTTGCGGTCACCGAGGATCTTGCCACTACCGGCGGCACCGGCTGGAGCCTTCAGCTCAATTGCTATGTACCGCCGGGCCATTATTGCCCGATCAGCCAGGTTAATTAATTTCCTTCAGTACCTCATCATTGCGCAGGGGGAGTCTGGCCTACTGGGGATGGACTGAAGGCGGCGAGCCAGACAATCCTGCCCCGTTTCGAAGCTCGCCAAAGGTAGCGCAAGAGCAGTCCCGCAGGGACGGAACAGTCTGTAGCCCGGCACGGCAGTGCCGGGCAGGTTCAGGTCCATGACGCGAGTCCCGGAGGGACGACACATACCCCAGCGGTCGTCTATAAGGGCAACGCTATGTGCGACTCACAGAGCTGATGTTTGAGTGAGTGAACCCTATGCATATCGACTTTCACAGCAACGTTCCCAATAGAGATCTCCCCTTGACATCTAGGGTATGCCGGCGCTACGCTCTCTTTACCCTTGCTGTCTAGGGTAAGCTTGGCTTATGGCGAAAAATGACCTGCAAGGCGCGCTTGATCTCCTGATTCTCAAGACTCTCTCGCAGCTTGGTTCCATGCACGGCTACGGAATCATGATGCACATCCGGCGTGTGACCGACGAGCTTCTCATTGTGGAAGAGGGCTCGCTTTACCCCGCGCTGCACCGCATGGAACAGCACAGCTGGGTGCGTGCCAGCTGGGCTATTACCGATTACGGGCGCAAAGCCAAGTGGTACGCGCTCACACGCGCCGGCCGGGAACAACTGGCCGGCCGCGAAAAAAACTGGGCGCAGGTGGTCAAGGGCGTCGACGCGGTTCTGCGTTTTGCGTGAGGTGAACGATGGCGCTGTTGCGGAGAATTCTGTCACTAGGAAAACGCGCGCATCTGCAGCGTGAGATTGAAGCGGAGCTGCGGGAACACATTGCCATGTGCATCGACGACAACCTGGCCCGGGGGATGACCCGCGAAGCAGCAGAGCGCGATGCGCGCACCCGCTTCGGCAGTCCGGCGGCGATGCGTGAGCGCGTCTCTCAAGAAGATGCAGCGCTGGGGATCGAGAGCCTGTGGCACGATGTTCGCGGTGCCCTGCGCATCTTCGTGAAGAGCCCCGGATTTTCGCTCGTCGTGGTTGTCACCCTGGCTCTCGGCATCGGCGCCAACACCGCCATCTTCGAGCTTCTTGACGCCGTACGGCTGCGGGCCCTTCCCCTCGCGAAGCCCGACCAACTGGCAGAGTTGCGCATTGCCGGAGGCAATGCCGGATTGGGAGTCACCGACAGTCAGTTTGCGAATTTCACCGTGCCCATGTGGCAGGAGGTCAAGCAGCACCACGATCCTTTCTCCGGCATCTTTGCCTGGCGCACCAGTGACGTGCAGGTGGGCAATCCCAGCCAGTCGCGCCGCGTCAACGGGCTCGAAGTCACTGGAGATTTTTTCAGTGTGCTCGGCGTCGCTCCTTTGCAGGGCCGACTGATCGAGCCGCAGGATGAGACCGGTTGCCAGATCAGCCGCGTAGTGGCCAGCTACTCCTTCTGGAAGTCCCAGATGGGCGGTGAGCCGATCACCGCCAACACCACGATCCTTGCCGAGGGAAGAGCGGTGCAGGTTCTCGGCGTTACGCCGCCATCGTTCTTTGGCATGATCGTGGGTGATCGCTTCGATCTCGCCTACCCCACCTGCACCTCGCCCCATCCGCGCCGGGAAGTGTTTACCTACTCTGTGATGGGACGACTCAAGCCGGGCTGGACCCTGCCGCGAGCGACGGGGTATTTCAACGCACTCAGCCCCGGACTTTTCGCAAGGGCGGCCCCGGATGGTTACAGCAGCCAGGCGCTGAAGACATTTGCGGCATTCCGCCTCGCCGCGTATCCGGCCGGCGCGGGTGTGAGTTATCTACGAGATCAATACAACTCCTCGCTCGATATTTTGCTGGCGATCACCGGGCTGGTGCTGCTGATTGCCTGCGCCAACCTCGCCAACCTGATGCTGGCGCGCGCCAGTGTGAAAACTCGCGAATTTTCCATCCGCATGGCACTGGGCGCTTCGCGCGGCCGATTGTTGCGCCAGGTTCTGCTCGAGAGCGCACTGCTCGCGGCTTGCGGCGCTTTGTTGGGCGCAGCCTTGGCCCAGCCGCTCAGCCGGATCCTGGTGCACTCGCTCGACACCAGCGGAAGCACGATTCAATTAGTCATCGTGACTGACTGGCGCGTACTCCTTTTTGCCGCAGCTGCGGCCGTCTCGACCTGCCTTATCTGCGGCACGCTTCCCGCTCTGCGCAGCACCAGCGCCGAGCCAGTTGCCTCGATAAAATCCGGCGAACGTGGAGTGGCCGGCAATCGCGAGCGATTCTCCGTGCAGCGCGCCATGGTGATAACCCAGATCGCCATCTCCATGGTGCTCCTCGTCGCAGCGCTCCTCTTTGTGCGCAGCTATCACAACCTGATGACCCTCAATCCCGGAATACGCGCGAGCGGCATCACTATCGGCTACTTCGGCTTCCCATCCATGAATATCAAGCCCGAAAACCTGGCGGCCTATAAACGGCAGATAGAGGACGACGTGCGCGCCATTCCGGGCATCGAAAATGCCGCCGCGACCACGAACATCCCGTTAAGCGGGGCCACTTGGGGACACGCCGTGGAAGTCGGCCCACTGGAGGGGCCGAGCAGATTTACCTACGTCTCTCCCAACTTTTTCGCTACGCTCCGCATTCCGCTGCTCAAGGGACGTAACTTCACGGATGGCGACACCAACGACAACCCACTCGTTTTGATCGTCAACCAGACCTTCATTCGAAAATATGTCAATGCGCCCTCGCCGCTAGGGGTTCAGGTCCGTGTACGTCCTGAGCCACAGTATCCCGAACGCACTTATCAGATCGTCGGCACAGTTCCGGACACGAAGTACAGCGATCTGCGCGACGACCCACCGCCCCAGGCGTTCGTGCCTATTGCTCAGTTTCCGGTCACGGCACAAGGCCCTGGAATGGCGATGCTGTTTGCTTCACCCGATCCTGCAGCGGCGCAACTGGCCGTGCGGCGGATCCTGGACCAGAAGCATCCCGGCATGCAGATGCAGTTTTATGACTACCAGCAGGGCATCCTCGATCATCTGGTGGGTGATCGCATGATGGCGAGGCTTTCTGGTTTCTTCGGAGGCCTCGCGGCTCTGCTCGTGATCGTTGGGCTACACGGAGTCCTTTCGTACTTCCTGGCCCGGCGGCGCAGCGAGATCGGCATTCGTATGGCGCTCGGAGCGAGTCGCGGTCGTGTCGTCGCCGCCATGCTACGCAGTGCTTTGTACATGCTGGCGGGCGGCTTAGCCGCGGGCACCGCGCTGGCCCTCCTCGCCACCCACGAAGCCGGCGCATTGCTCTTTGGTCTGAAGCCGTGGGACCCGTGGACGCTCGCTGCCGCCGCTGCGCTTCTGGCAGTGGTCACTGTGGTGGCCAGTCTCGTTCCGTCGATGCGCGCAGCAAACGTGAATCCGGTTGACTCTCTCCGTACTGAGTAGGCGGGCCAATCGCTATAAACACGTCCCACGCCTGTCTCGGGAATGACCTGGAATCGCCAGGAGGACCTCTTCCGCCTACTTATTCGCGGGAGCGACAGCTGCTTGTGCAGCCCGCACCCGCAGTATCACGCGCCGATAGGAAGTAAGCTTTGGAGTTCCGTCGTCGGTAACTTCGAGTATGATGTGCGCCACGCCTTCGCCCCTGCATGGCTGCCCGGGAAGCCATGCAGGCCGGCACGGAGACTTGATCGTTACCTGAGCCTGAGGACTGTTTGCTCCGCTAATAGTGACATCCGCGCCCTGCGTACCCGCCAGCCCGGCTTCTTCATACACCCACCAATGGTAATGAAGTGTATCTCCATCGGGATCTTTGCTGCCAACAGCATCGAGAGTCACCGTCTCTTTCGCATCAGCAACTAACTCGACGGGAGAAGTTCCCGCCTGCCCGTTAACCACCAGCTTAGGATTATGGTTGGCATGAGCAAAATCTTTAATAGTCCAGTCCATACGCGCAGCAAAGTCATTCTGGTAGGCTGCGCGCCAGCGCCAGATGGTGGCTTGATCGGACACATGCTCCAGGCCGTCGACACCGACCACGCGATCCTGTGAAGTAGCCCGGCTGAATTCATCGCCACCTTGCGACCAAATCATGTGCGTTTCGCCGTAGGGCTGCCGATACACATAGCGTCCGCCCCAACCGCCCCAGTCAGGCCGGCGATACGCGTTCAAGCCATTGTCGATCAAGCCCAGGTACGACGGAGTATCGCCTTCCATAATGAACATGAACCGTGGATACCACTTGCCCATAGGACCCTTGGCGCGAATGTTAGTCTCCAGCCATTCATTGGTCACCAGGCTGGTGTCGGCTCCGCCGTAATTGCGGTAGTAAAGGTCGCCACTGATGCCCGTCCATGTTGCCTGGTAGTACTCCTCGCTATTCGGCGGGCTGGGCTTGACGATATAGAAGAGCGTAGGAAATTCGCGTCGAATCCAGGGCCCTGCATCATCCTGATCGGAGATGGAGGAGACGCGCAGGTTGGATACAAGCCGCTGCATCTCTGACGAGGAATGCGAAGCGCGGAGATCCATCAGCGCCTGGGCCAGCGTGTTGGCGCCGCCCCAAAGGCAGATCCAGAGCGGGCGCGGATCGTCACGTTCGATGGCTTTCATCAGCGCGTGCGAACCGGCCGATGCCTTACCTTCACCGGTTGCGGCCATGCCATAGGCGGCCGGCCCGGCAAAAATGCGCTGATCGAGCTCCTCGTCCGTGGGCCAGCCCTGGGCGTGCAACAGCAGGTTGGGACGCACCTGTCCGTAAGCCTGCACGATGGCGTGCATGGTCTCAGGGTGGGTGGCGGTCCTCTGCCAGGTTGAGGTAGTGGCGATCATAGCCTCAAGATCCAGTTCATTGGAGTAGAGCAACAGACGTACGAACGACATCTGATCGTCGGGTTCGTTGCCGATATCACTGATGATGGCCACCCGTGGATGCCCGGTGAAGCTGTCTGCAGCCGGCGGCCGCGTGGGCTGCGCTGCTGCAAATCCGCAGACAAGCAACGAAACAGCCAGGATGTTCCTCCTGCGTGAGTCCTTCCTGATGGCATCTTCCATTCCAACATTCTCCTCCCAATGAACTCGACCCTTCCCCAAAGAAGACCTCCAACACGGAAAAGCTAGCGAACTGGAATACACACTTGCACAGTGCCACCGAGTACCGGGCCTTTGGCGTTAGAAGAAAACGGCTTACAGATGCTATTTGATTAGGGTCATTTCCATCGTCGGGGATTTCGTCCGATCCAGGCAAAGCGGCGTAAGGGTTGGGGCGAGAAGATCCCGGCGCCGGGGGAGACGATGATGTCGCAGCCCATCGCGGCCGGGTATCCGCTGTTCCACGGTCGAATTCACCGTCCTTTTACATTTGGCGCGGAAGATGGTCTGATCGTTATTGACCGATTCACAAACCAAACATTGGAGCAGGGATGACCGAATTCGCTTTCCGCCGGGCGGCCGGTATCGGCTGGCAGGTTTTAGATATCAACAAAGACGCCCGCGCCCGGCAGAAGCTGCAAAAGCCGTTTTGCCTCTGGTTAACCGGTTTACCGGGCGCGGGCAAGTCGACGATTGCGAACCTGCTCGAAAAGCACCTGTTCGCTGCAGGCAGACACACTTACATTCTCGATGGCGACAACATCCGCCACGGACTCAGCCGCGACCTGGGTTTCACCGAGGCTGACCGGGTGGAGAATATTCGCCGCGCCATGGAGGTTGCCCGCCTCTTCGTGGACGCCGGTTTGGTCGTCATCGTCGCATTCATCAGTCCCTATCGCGCGGAACGCGACCTTGCCCGTTCGCGGTTTGAGCCGGACGAATTTGTAGAGATCTATGTCGATGCTTCGCTCGAGGAATGCGAGCGTCGGGACCCCAAGGGGCTCTACGCCAAAGCTCGCCGCGGAGAGCTGAAAAACTTCACTGGGATCGACAGCGATTACGAAGCGCCAGCGGCTCCTGAGATTCACCTGGACACGGTTGCGAGAAGTGCGGACGAATGCGTCGAACTCGTTCTTTCCTACCTGGAGTCCAACGCACTCAACGAAATCGCGGGCAGCGAGAGCTCGAATGGCCGAATCCGGCGCTTGTAAACGGTTGACTGAATTGTTAAGATCCTCGCACGCAGTGGTTAACGCCATTTAACAATCGTTTGGTCCTTCTTTAATTTGCGGGTTTTAATCGGTTGTATGGCATGGAAGGGTAGTTGCTTCGATCCTCGACCATATCCATTCATAAAATCAATGACTTACATGTTTTCCAGCCGATCAGTTTGTAGCTTATGGGTAGCAAATCGCGGAAACTTTTATCGGTCCGGTAATCCCCTCGCCCCTCTGATTCGTCCGTTGTGATCGGAGTAGTGTTCGTATCCGGACCGGCCATGCCGGGTGCGCTTCCTCGCCTTGCAGAGATCCATAGATGTCAGAAAACGGAAGTAGCACCGATACCGGGATCATCATCCTGGGGATGCACCGCAGCGGCACATCCCTGGCTGCGGAAATAGCCTATCGATGGGGCGCATACGCTGATACCAGCCTCTTTCTCGAACCTAATGATGGAAATCCGCGCGGCTATTGGGAGCACCAGCCCCTGATGAAGCTAAACGACGACCTGCTTGCTGCGGTGCACTCTGCATGGAAAGTACCTCCCACAGAGGAAGGGCGGAAGCATCTTGCCAGGCTGGCAAAGAGGGGCTCCTTGCGTCATCGCGCCCAGAGCCTATTGGCAACCATGAATCCAAATCAGACCGTGTGGCTTTGGAAGGATCCCAGGCTGTGTATCCTCTTACCTTTTTGGAAGGAGATCTGGGGAAGCGTTGTGTATCTCGTTCCCATTCGAGAGCCCATGGCCATCGCGTCCTCTTTGTGTGCTCGCAGAGATTTTTCCATGCCGTCGGCACTACTGCTTTGGCAAAAATATATGTCTACTCTCATCTCCGATGAGGATGTGTCGAGCAAAGCCTTCTTCTTCTCCTATGAGGAGCTTTTGCATGACAGCCCGAAGGTCTGTGATCGCATCTGCCGGTTCCTGGACCAGAACACAGGGATGGACGATCAAAATAGAGAGTCCCGCCTCACACGCATGCTGGAGTGCGTTGAGCCGCAATTAAATCGGAACAAAGCTGCTCCCTCCTTCTCTGCCAACACAGACGGAAACGAAGTCCAGCGCGATTTGTACCGGGTTTTGATGCTCCTCACCCAGGGAGTTGAGGCCCCCGCGATCGATACGTTCCCCATGCCTTCGGGATGGCGAGATGTGCTCGTCAAAAATGCGATCGCCGGCATTTCGGGAGAGACACTCCACCGTCTAAAAAAGCTAATCCGGCCTACAAAATGGCGGGTGACGGCTCTTCTGCATCAAATCGCCAATCGATAGCCTTCACCGGCAAGGCCCATTCCTCTAGCGACGCAGAAAAATAATGCACGCCGGACTCCCCACTGGCGTGTATTGTCCCGTGAACGTAAGCTGCCCGGTCTTGCGGTCCACTCGAAATGTAGCGATGCTATCGCTGCGTTGATTGCACGCATACAAGAACGCTCCGCTGGGATCGAATTGTATGTGCCGTGGGTAATCTCCGCGGGTGGAAGTTTCACCGCTATACGTGAGTCGGCCTTCGCGGCCAACAGAAAAGATCGCAATCGTGTCGTGGAGCCGATTGGCTGCGTAAAGAAATTGCCCATCGGCCGAGAGCAGAATCTCTGAAGTGAAGCTCGTTCCCTTGAAGCCCGGTGGCAGAGTGGAAATCGTCTGCTCCGCATGAAGGGATCCAGTGGCTGGATCGAAATGGAAAAATACCACCGTAGACGCTTCTTCCTGCAAGGAGTACAGCCACCGCCCATTCTCATGGAAGGTAAAGTGACGCGGCCCATCCCCGGGAGGCAGTGAGACGAAAGGTGCATCGGCAACCGGGGAGAGTTTGCCAGACGCCGGATCCAGCTGCGAAACATAAATGCGATCCTGGCCCAGGTCTGTTTGCAATACGAAGCGATTCCCCGGGTCAACATGGATCATGTGTGCGTGCGGTTTGTCGTGACCGCTGAAAGCAAAGCTGCCTGCAGGACCCGTCGACGGAACGGTGGGCCCAAGCGAGCCGGTATCCTGATGAACATACGTGGCTGAGCCGAGTGCTCCGCTTGGGAGGATCGGCAACACAGCCATGTTTCCGCCCGCGTAGTTGGCGACAAAAACATATTTTCCAGAAAGATCGACACTCAGGTGAGCCGGACCCGCGCCTTCGGAGCTGACTACGTTGAGTAGTTGCAGACTTCCATTTTGCCGGTCCACAGCATAGGCGCTCACTGAGCCTGAGTTACCCCCATAGTTCGCGACTTCGTTGCCGGCATAAAGAAATCTCCCCGAAGGGTCAAACGAAAGCCACGACGCATTGGGCGCCGCTGCTGCCAGATCGACCAGCGTGAGTTCCCCGGTCGCAAGATTCATCTCATAGAGGTAGATGCCTTTTCCGTTGCCGCCTCCGTCGACCGGGCTGTTATAGGTTCCCACATAGGCCAGGACTTTTTGTCCAATGGCGCGGAGGGGGATGGGTATGGAAGAAAGTATGGTTAAGGAAATAGACGTTTTCAATAGGTCGCGGCGATTTGTTTTCATCTGCATTCTCACTTGGTGTTCTCGGCCCACTCCTCGTCACCACGATGGATCAGAGCAGCGCGATCCTCTGGCAATATCCAGCGTCGCTGCACCAGATCATCCACTGCGGCCGTGTATCGCGCAAGATAGTCTTCGCAGTTTCGATATCGCTCGGCAATGGACTTGCGCGGATCACCGGTCTTCTGCCGCTCGGCAGCAGTCCTGGGAAACGGAAGATACGACGCCTCAAAGGGAACTCGCTGATCGGGCGCACCAATCGACGGATCACGAAGGTTCCAGGCAGCGTAAGTGGCCAGCGGTACGACGATCTCCGGCAGGCGCACGCCATCGCGCTCGTTCCCGTCGGCATCGACCTGGGGTACCAGCACGGGAAATGCCTGCTCCACTTTTGGCGGCTGAATGCTCAGTTGTCCGCAGACGCATGCGGCCAAGCATAGCATGGGCACAACGTATACTGCCGCCATGAGAGGGATTCCGAATACCTTGGCAATCGCAGTGCTATTCGCTGCGTGCTCTGCTCGCCTGCTGGGCTATCAAAACTTTACTGAAGTGAAGCCGGCTCCGCAGCAGGTTGCGTGGCAGGATCTGGAGTTCGGAGTCATCATTCATTTCTCCACCAACACTTTTCTGGATCGCGAATGGGGCGACGGAACGGCCAGTCCCGCGGTGTTCAATCCCACAAGTTTCGATCCGGATCAATGGATGACGGCAATTAAAGCCAGTGGTGCAAAGTACGTTGTGCTGGTAGCCAAGCATCATGACGGCTTTTGTCTTTGGCCCACCGAACAGACCGATTACAGCGTGAAAGCAAGTCCCTGGAGAGACGGCAAAGGCGACGTGGTGGGAGATGTGGCTCGCTCGGCGCGTAAGTTCGGTCTCAAGTTCGGCGTCTACCTTTCGCCCTGGGACCGGCACGACCCCAGATATGCGAACCCCGAGGCTTATGACAAGTATTACCTCTCGGAACTGGAAGAACTGGCGACACATTATGGTGACCTGGTTGAATTCTGGCTCGACGGAGCGGGCAGTGCCGGGCATGTTTACAACTTTCCCAGAATCATCGAAACCCTACGAACCTATCAGCCGAACACTATCGTCTTCGCCGACACAGGCCTTTTTGAGTACGGCGATGCGCGCTGGGTGGGCACAGAATCAGGACGCGTCGATTATGAGAACTGGAATGTGATCGACCGTCACGGCTATCTGCGCTGGCGCCCCATTGAGGCAGACACTCCGCTGCGCAAACTGCATTGGTTCTGGCACCCGCATGACGAGGCGTCGCTAAAAAGCCTGGAGGATCTAACCGCCATTTACGAAGAGACGGTGGGACGGGGTGCTCAATTAATGCTTGGCTTAGCGCCCGATTCCAGGGGACTTCTTCCGGATTCCGACGTAGCCCGCCTCAACGAACTGGGCGCAGCCATTCAACGCTTGCAAGGCGGCAACCTCGCTCTGCAACATTCCCCGGCGACGCCGGAAGTAGCCGCGGCCGTGGACGGAAATGTTGATACCTTCTGGTCAGCGCCGCTAGGTTCTCACCACTCCACCCTGGAAGTTGGCTTTGCAAAGCCAATCACCGTGGACCGGGTTACCACGATGGAATGGCTCAACGACGGCCAACACATCGAAAAATATGCGATCGAGGTATGGATGGATAACGGCTGGAAAAGCGTAGCGGCCGGCCAGGCAATCGGGCACCAGAAGATCGACCGCTTTGCTCCCGTAAGCACCAGCCGGATACGGCTTAACATCCTCTCCAGTTCGCAGGAAGCGCATATTCGAGAATTTCAGGTCTTTCACGATGCCTCAGCGAACAGGTAGTCGCCCCTCTCAAGCAGGTAAAGGACCGAGGATATCGATCCGGTATTTTGCGCATAGCCTGGTCAGCTTTTCCATGTCGGGTTGAGTTGGCGGGGGCAAGACCCGTTGCGGTGCAGGTTCACCCATTTCACTCATCATCCCGACGAAGCCAGTGCCCGGCATCGCTAGGATCAAAATGGTAGTAGGCGTCGAGCCTTCATAGCGTATTCCGTGCGGGATCCCACGAGGCAAGAAGATATACCCGCCGGCAGTAAGCACGGTTTTTTGGCCATCGGCGATAAAGCAAGCCTGGCCATCTAGCACGTAGAAGGCCTCGTCTTCTTCGTGGTGAAGGTGATAAGGAGTGGCGGCTCCTGGCGGAGCGACCTGGTGTACGAGGGAATAGGATCCTCCAGTCGAGGCGGTAGTCGCCTTGATGGTTTCCAGATTATTCAAAAACCAGAAGGCGTCTCCTTCTTCTTGAGAAAGACTTGAGGGTCGGAGGTCTGGATTCACGGTTACTCCTTTTCGGATTGCAAAGAAAAAATATAACTCACCCTCACATCAACGAGAAGGCGCCGAGCAATGCGTAAACCGCCGAAGCAAGACCAAGGACGATGCTGACGATCATGAAGGCCGGCAGGTTGATGACCACGGAAATGGAAGCTAAGACGATGGCAATTTGCAGCCCACCGCTTGCGATTTCCAGGGTATGGTTACGGTGCATCGCGTGGTCGCGCATATGCTCTTGTTCGTGCGCTTTCTCTGCAAGCTGCTCCATGCCGTCAGCACCCGGCTCCGAGTGCATACGATCGGCATTGGCCAACGCATCCGCGATGTGCTTCTTGATATTTGGATCGGCGTTATTGGGCAGACCACCCAGCACCTCCGCCTCGGAAGTGAAAATAGCCCGTCGAACCGATTTTGCCTGGTACTGCGCCCAGGTATCGCTGGCCGCGATGTGGTTAGTCAGATATTCCGTTTGCGCGTCCTTGGCAGCAAACTCGGCGAGCGCCAACACCGCGGCCATAATACCAATGATGATGGCTGCCCGGGTGTGAGCGTTGCTGCCATGTTCGTGGGCTGCATGCTCCAGGTGCTCCTGCGCGTGCTCGAATTCATCGCTCATACTTTTCTTCTCCTACTTGTTGGTCATCGCCGCCTCAACGTCTTCTGGCGTGTGGGGTAGCTTTTCTGCAAAATCAATGAGCTTCCCCGCATCATTTACATAGAATGTGTCTTCAATGCGGACGCCGACCTTCTCTTCCGGAATGTAGATTCCAGGCTCGATGGTGAACACGGAACCGATCTGAAAGGGTTTGTCGTAGTCGTAGGGATCGTGCACATCGATGCCTACGGAATGTCCCAGGCCGTGCACGAAATATTTTCCCAGAGGGTCGCCGTGCAGATCTTTTCCATGGCTATTGATGTAGTCGAAAGCCACCTTGTCAAGGAAAGTGTGGTCGGCATCGGCTCCGCGGTGGTCCACCCCGCCCATCTTCGATTTACCCGCAACAAATGCATCGCGTGCCGCTTGCTGAGCGCCGAGCACAATGTCGTAGATCTCCTTTTGCCGGGGACTGAAGTGGCCATCGACCGGCATGGTCCTGGTCAAGTCGCTGGCATACATTGAGTACTCCCCGGCGGCGTCAATCACCACCACGTCGCCCTTCTCCATCGTCTTGCTGTTCTCGGAATAATGAAGGACGGTCGAATTAAAACCAGAACCGACGATGGCGGGATAGCTGACGCGTTCGCATCCTTGCTCCAACATGGTGGCGGCTTCGATGCCGGCCACGGTTCGCTCGCGTACTCCCGGCTTGATGGATCGCATGCCCGCCAATTGAGACGCAATCGAGGCATCCGTTGCCTTTTGGATGAGTGCGATCTCCGCAGGGCTCTTGACCATGCGTAACTGCATGGTCAAGTCGCGTACATCGTGCGTGGGCTCGGTGACGTCGCTGCCCAATACGGTTGAGGTGAAATCAAGTGCCGCGGTGGCCACGCTCATATCCTGCTGGATCCAGATTGCTTTCGAGCGAGCGACAAGATCCTCCCCCAGGAAGGTTCCGAAAACCTCCGGCAAAGCAGAAAGAGGCTTCACCTCATCCACGCCGAGTGCTTCCCTTGCGCCTGGGGTGGCTGCATCGGTCTTCACCCCGGTGTACTTCTCGCGGACCAGATTGCGCATGGGGAGAAACAAGACTTCGCGATAGGCGTGAGCTGCGACCGGTCCCAGGCGGTTGGTCGTCGCAGGTCCATCGCCAATGATCAGCAGCGCTCCTCCTGGCTCGTTTGAGCCGGTAAGGTAGTAGAAATCTTCGTCCTGGCGATAGTCCTGATATTCGAGCGGCGGTTCATGCGCGGCGAAGATCAATGCCGAGCCGCCGTGCAGCTGGGCTGCGAGTTTCACCCGCCGGTGGCGGTACTCTGCTTTAGGTACAGAGTCCAGGGCGTAGGCCATTTGTACAACCATCAAACACACGAACAGGGTCGTTCTACTGCGCATGGCACTCTCCGGCAAACCACCCTAGTGTAACGTCACTTGCTTTCCTTTCGTGTGTGAGCAGTTCGGGTGCCCGCTCACGGTTCTCGCTGGAGATAGGAATAGACAGATCGTTCATTCCCTCGCGATCTCTCGCGTTTGCCAAATATTGCAATTTGCGATACAGTTATCGCAATCGGCGATAGACATGAAACTCTCCGACAAACTCAAGTACCTGCGGGAAGTGGAGGGCAGCCTTCGAGGCCTGGGACGGGCAATGACCCAACAGGAACTCGTCCGGGCCATTGCGGCGGAAATGGATACACCCATCAGCCAGAGCTACTTGTCCCAGATCGAATCAGGCGCCAGACCGCACCTTACCAACACCACTCGTTTATTGTTGGCCAGGTTTTTCAAGGTGCACCCGGGCTACCTGGTTGAAGATCCGGAGGGGTACCACGCCGAGTTACTCTCCGACATCCGCACCCAGGAGGAGAAACTCGATCTGTGGCTCATCGCGGGCTCCGATCGTTTTCGCAAGGATCCGGAATTGTGCCGCGCGCTGCGAGCAGTCGCACTGCATCCCGATTCCCGCCGCAGCCTCCTTCTGCTCGAAGCAGTATTGGAAACGCCGGTGTTGATGGATCGTCTGCTCGAAATTCTTCGTCCTCGAGAAAACACCCCGGCCACGACGACAAAGCCCGTAGTCAAAGGGAAAAGTCACACGACCAGAAAGTCGGTGAAACAACCATGACATGGCAAATCTTCTATCTCGCATGCTTCCTATTGGGCCTGGTGATGTGTGTCCTCTCACTCTTCACCGGCGGTCATACGCACGGGACTCATTTTCACTTTGGCGGCCACAGCCACGTCCATGCGCCGCATGGTCACACGACGAACAGCGTGTCGGTTGTGAATGGATTCACGCTCACCGCCTTCCTCTGTTGGTTTGGCGGAGTGGGATACCTGTTGCGCACGCATAGCGCGTTTGTGGCTCCGCTGGTGCTATTGATCTCGACCGTCAGCGGCATCGCAGGCGGCGCGCTCATCTTCTGGTTTCTTGCCGCTGTTCTGCTGCCGCGCGAACGCGCCCTGACGGCGGAAGAAACTGAGGTCACCGGCGTAGTCGGCACGGTCACTGGTCCTGTGGCCCCAGACCGCACGGGGGAAATCATCTATACGCAGCTGGGCGCTCGCAGATCGGTACCCGCGCGCTCAGAAGATGGCACAACCATCGAACGGGGCTCCGAAGTCGTGGTGTTGCGCTATGAGCGAGGAATCGCTTACGTGCGTGCCTGGCGCGACCTGGACCCGTAATAGTTTTGCAGGCGCGACTACTCTGCAGTAGCCGCTCGAAAGTCCACTCGGCTAACCACGAAAGAAGTTCTTATGCCTAACAGCTACTTCGTTGTCATTGGTCTCTGTATCCTCGCCACCATTGTGTTGCTCTCTTTGCTGGCTCACATGTTTCGCAAGGCCGGCCCCAATGAGGCGCTCATCGTCTACGGTTTCCGCGGACCCCGCGTGATCAAGGGGCACGGTACGGTGATCTTCCCGGTAGTGGAACATTGCCGCGAACTGTCACTTGAACTAATGAGCTTCGACGTTGCCCCACAGCAGGATCTTTACACTCGCCAGGGCGTCGCTGTCACGGTCGAGGCTGTAGCGCAGATAAAGGTCCGCTCCGATCAGGAATCGATTCTTACCGCGGCGGAGCAATTTCTCACCAAGACTCCGGACCAGCGCGAGGGCCTCATCCGCCTGGTGATGGAAGGCCACCTGCGCGGCATTATCGGCCAGCTTACCGTGGAACAAATTGTCAAAGAGCCGGAAATGGTGGCTGAGCGCATGCGCTCTACCTGTGCCGACGATATGAGCAAGATGGGGCTTGAGGTGGTGAGCTTTACCATCCGCGAGGTTCGTGACAAGAACGAATACATCACTAACATGGGCCGCCCGGACATCGCACGCATCAAGCGCGACGCAGAAATTGCCAGTGCCGAGGCGGAGCGCGATACCGCCATCCGCCGTGCCAACGCTCTCCGCGAAGCCGCGATCGCCAAAGCAGCCTCCGATCAGGACCGAGTCATCGCGGAGACTGCATCGCTGGCCAAGCAGGCAGAAGCGCAGCGAGACCTCGACATTTCAAAGGCGCAATTCGCCGAGCAATCGCGGCGTCAGGAAGCGCAGGCTGATAAGGCCTACGAACTGCAGACCAATGTCATGCAGCAGAAAGTTATTGCCGAACAGGTGAAGGTGCAACAAATCGAGAAAGAAGGCCAGGTCAAGGTCCAGGAAGCCGAGATTCTCCGCAACGAGAAGGAGTTGATCGCAACGGTGCTGAAGCGGTCCGAGATCGAGAAGCAACGGATCGAGAACATGGCGACTGCGGAGCGGGCTCGCCTGACTGCGGAAGCCGAAGGCCGCGCTTCAGCGATCCGGGCGCAGGGCGAAGCGGAAGCCGCCGTCATCCTGCAGAAAGGTGAGGCTGAGGCGAAGGCCATGAACGTGAAAGCCGAGGCCTATCAGGAATGGTCGCAGGCGGCCGTCGTCGATAAACTCATCACCAACCTGGCCGATGTGGTGCGTGCGATGTCGGAGCCGCTTTCCAAAGTCGATAAGATCACCATCGTTTCTACCGGCAAGGATGGAAATGTGGGGGCCCACAAACTAACCGGGGAAATGACGGAGATAGCTGCCCAGGTCCCTGCTCTCTTTGAAGCGCTGAGCGGGATGAAAATGTCAGACTTGATGGCAAATGTGAAGCAAATGAAACCTTACTCAAACGGCGACGCCAACAACACGCCGCCCCGTTGATCGACTATCACGAAAGGACAAACGCTATGGCACTCATGGAACGCGTCACCACTCTTCTCCGCGCCAACCTCAACGATCTGGTCGACAAGGCGGAAGACCCGGAAAAAATGCTGAAACAACTGGTCCTGGATATGGAGAACCAATTACTGCAAGTAAAGACTCAAGTAGCCATTGCCATCGCCGATCAACATCTGCTGGAAAAGAAGACGGCGGAGCATGAGACGGCAGCAGCAACGTGGAAGAACAAAGCCGCACTTGCTGTGGCGAAGGGCCGCGACGACATGGCACGGGAAGCGCTCGAGCGATCCCTGTCTCATGTGCAGATGGGCAAGAGTTTTCACGAGCAGCTGGAAGATCAGCGCAGTGAAGCCGAAGGCCTGCGGAGCGCTTTTCACAAGTTGCAACAGAAGCTTGCTGAAACGCGCGCCCATTGTGATCTGCTTCAGGCGGAGCACAGACGAGCCCGGACCATCGGCCGATCGCAGCAGGCCCACGCAGCGGCGCGCACCGAAAAGACCGCCGCTTCGATAGACCGCTACAAGTCGCGCATCACCGTCCAGCAGGCGGCAAACCATGCAACCCGGGAATTGACGGCCGGCGATTCTCTCGAAGACCGGTTTGCCATGCTCGAGCGCGAGCAACAGGTGGAGGCACTTCTGGAAGAGCTGAAGCAGCAGAAGGCACTCCCCGCATAAAGGTAGTCGCTCCACAATTTGAGTGGGTGGCCCAGGTCTCGCTTTTGAGACCTGGGTTTCTCCCGGACAATTTATTGGCTGGCGATGTAGCAGGCAGAATTTCCGCCAGGGCCCTTAGTACTGTTTGCCCCAGGGATCGTCTTCGCCGTCCGTAGGAACGAACGCCATTCCGTGAGGGCTTTGAAAGCCGGTGACAACCGGAGTGATGTAGCCCGAGTCCAGGTCAAGCTTGCCTACAAAGCCTTCCGAAACGCCTGCAGAGTTGGGTGCGCCGACGGCGGCCGAGTAAGCCACCCCGGAGGCGAAGGCTTCTTTGCTGATCATGTAGACCGTGTTGGCCGGGGTATCAGCCATCAGGTAGAAACCCTTCCTCGAAGGAGTGAAGATGGTGTCATCAATCTGAGGGGTTCCATAGGGAGAACTCAACGGAATCTGCAGCACCGTCTGATCGTCGGTGTCAGGATGGCGGACGAGGATAACTTCCGAGTCGCCCTGGCTATCCAGGAAAAGATCTCCTTCGGGCGTGGCGATCATGGAATCGGGATCCTGGAGATTCAAAGTAGTCGTGGTGCTGGTCGGAACCGTGATAGCGGATGCATTGCCCGCCAGAACCTCCCTAACCTTTATCAGGCTGCCCACCTTGGCTTCGACGATTGCGGAGCGAGTGTTCGGGTTATGGGCTGGATTGGAGCAGCTGATGTAAAGCTTATGATTCAGAAACACCATGTCATCATAGCCACCGCCATGGTCCGGCAACGCAGCAAATTTGATGGGCCCGGTCTGCGCTTTCGTCACCGGATCGATGATGACCAGGTTTGGATTTGCGTCCTCGTTCTGCAAGGCATAAAGCTTACCGTCGTATGGGTTCAGCTTGAGGCCATCGTTGTGGCCGAGAACCGCATAGACGTGCACCTCAGCACCTGTCTTGGTGTATTCAAGGATGTAGCTGCTCTTGCCGTCGCTGCCGTCCGGTAGTCCAGGCCCTCCGTATCCTATGAAGATGTGACCGTTGGCAAGGGCAATCGAATCCGGCGCGGTATATTTTTCGTTGCCTACCGCAAAGACGCTGACGGTATAACCCGCGGTGGCTGCGGGCTTCTGGGCCAATGCAGTGGTTGAGAAAAGAGCTGCCGCGGAGAGAGCGAGCAGGGATTTACTGATTGCTTGATTCATTAACGCCTCCATGTGCTGTCGCGGTGAGCACCGCTCGGCTCGACTTTAGGCCGGCTACCTGAAGGCAGGATTAAGGAATTAAGACTTGCCAGGAAGTTAACCAACAATTAACCGAAGTTTCATGCGCCTCAGGGCGCGCCGGACTCGACCCATGGTCACATCGGGCCACCGCACTCAAAGTGCGGAGGTGACAATCACTTTATTGGCTGGCGATGTAGCACGCAGAATTTCCGCCAGAGCCAGTGCATGAGAATCCCACCACACTCGTCCCGCGGACAGGATTGTACACACCGACCGAAACCTGCTGAACATATACATTCCCAGCAGCTTTGGCGGGCTTAGGGTGATACAGGGCTATACCCAGAAGAACACCAAGCAGAACCGCAAGACAGGTTTTGACAAAGCTCATGTACTTAGCCTCCAGGAGGAATGATTTAAGCACAACCCGAAGAGCTCGGGTTGGTATCAGTTTCTCGACAGCAGCTCGATCTGAGCATCGCTTTCCCTCACTCCAGCCTGTACATCTTCGCTTTGATACAAGCTTCTTGCTTCCTGCCAGAGACTCTTAGCCTGTTCCCGCTCGCCGCTCTCTGCTTTAAGCAGAGCAAAACCTCTGATGGCATTCGCAAGGTCCAGAGGAGGTGTTTGGTCTTGCTCTCGATAGATGCGCAGAGCTTCCTCATAACAGGGTCGCGCTTGATCCAATGACCCTTCTCCGCGGAGAATATCTCCGACATGCCGGACCGTATGTGCCAAACGAAGCGGATCGGCCAACCCGCGGTAAATAGCTTCTGCCGCACGATAACAGCGAAGCGATTCCTGGGTGTTCTTCAGGTCACGCTCTATTTGCCCTAGACCGGTCAGAGCCTTGGCCAGCGTGGTTTGCTCGCTTGGCGGCTGGCACAAGGTTACTGCATCAGAGAAGAGCTGTTTCGCTTCTTTGGGTCTGCCCTCTCTTCGGGCACCGTATGCCGCCGTGATGAGGGCGTCAGGGCCATCTAACATGATGGCGATAGTGTACTGCGTTTCAAAATCGAGGTACGTCGGCGAGACGATTCATATTCTGAAACGGTACCATCCAGCCGGGGTATTCAGGCGGTAGTGCGCTGACCGCATCCAGTTGCTTCATTTCTTCGTCTGCAAGCTGAATTTCGACCGCAGCAAGATTCTGCTCCAGTTGCTCCGCGCGTTTGGCGCCGATGATGACCGAGGTCACGAAAGGCTTTGCCAAAATCCACGCCAGGGCTATGGTGGCTATGCTCGTGTTATGCGCTTGGGCAATGGGCCGCAAAACATCCAGGATACGCCAGGTCCGTTCCTTGTCCACGATGGGAAAGTCGAAGGCGGAGCGGCGTGAATCCTCGGGCTTCTGGTTTTCACGAGAAAATTTTCCGGAGAGTAGACCTCCGGCTAGCGGACTCCAAACAAGCAGACCAGTGCCCTGGTCCTTCAGCAGGGGGACGATCTCCCGTTCGAGATCCCGGCCAGCAATCGAATAGTAGGCCTGCAATGAGTCGAGCTTGGCCAGATTCTTCGCCTCGGAGATTCCCAACGCCTTCATGATCTCCCAGGCGTACCAATTGGAGCACCCGATGTATCTCACCTTGCCTTGTGAGACAAGGTCATTGAGAGCCCGCAGGGTTTCCTCGAGCGGGGTGACGGAGTCGGATGCGTGGATTTGGTAGAGGTCGATGTAGTCAGTCTGCAGGCGTTTGAGAGACCGCTCGATCCCGTCCATGATGTGACCGCGAGAGGCGCCTACATCGTTTCGGCCTGGACCGGTGCGGCCAAATACTTTGGTTGCAATCACCAGGTCTTTGCGTTCGATGCCGGCACTCTTGATGGCCTTCCCTAATGTCTTCTCCGACTCTCCGTTGGTGTAAACATCCGCGGTATCAACGAAGTTCACGCCGGAGTTGAGGGAACTCTTGAGCAATTGCTCAGCCAGGTTCTGGTCCACCCCCGCAATGGGCTTCCACATTCCTTCGCCTGTTGCGAATGTCATGGTGCCGAGGCAAATCTCAGAGACCAGGAGGCCGGTTCGGCCGAGGGTGTTGTATTTCATCGGGACCTTCGATCTTGGGATGACGTACACCCTCTTGGATGTGGTTTCACGGGTGGACGATTCGGCGGCTCTACGCGCATTCCATCGTGACCATTTACGTTCTTCGTTTTCTCAGCACCCAGGTCGTCATGCAACGATAATCCTGCACGATCGTCGTCTTCAACGGATCCGTCAGCACTGCGTTCATCTCCTGTGTTAAACCAAGAAGCATCTCTTCATCCACCAGGAACCACTCCGATCCGTCGCCAACAATAAATATGTTGGCTCGCACTTGTTCGAAGTCCATGCCGATTCTTGAACCAAGACGGCAGAACAACATCCCGCCCGGCCTGAGTACTCTCCAAAGCTCACGCAACATCGCCCGGAAGTGGCGCTCGTCACGGGCAAAGTGGAGCACTGAGTTACAAATGACTACATCCGCAAACCCGTCTGCGAACGGCATGCGCTCGATCGGCCCAACGTGGAAGTTTTCCGCCGGCAATCCCGTCCCCAGCGATTGGGATAATTGCCGCACGTGTTCCACTCCATCGGCGTCGGCATCCAGGGCGAAAACCTCGCATCCGTCGCGCAACAGGTATACAAGATTCCGTCCGTACCCGCATCCGGCATCGAGCACCTTCATACCCGGTGCGATGTTGCCGCGCAGGATCTGGTCGAACACATAAATGTCTATCTGGCCGAACTGCTCCTGGACACTGAGCATCAACGCGCCGTCCAGCCGCCATCGATCACCAGCGTGTGGCCGGTGATGAGAGAGGCTGCCGGTGAGGCAAGAAAGACCACCGCCCCGGCCACTTCAATCGGTTCTCCAATGCGATGCAAGGCCGCGATGCGCTCAATCACATCCTGCCGAAACTCCGGGTCGGCGAGTGCGGGTTGTGTCCCCGGAGTGTGGATAAACGTAGGCGCAACGGCATTCACGGTGATGTTGTATTTCCCCCACTCCACTGCCAGGCATTTGGTCAGATGGCTGATCCCCGCCTTGGTCATGCAGTAGACAGACTCCGTAGGTAAGGCTGCGAACGCCGCCTGCGAACTCATGTTGATGATGCATCCGCTCTTCTGCCGGATCATGATCTGACCGGCTGCCTGGCAGGCGAAAAACGTGCCTTTCAGATTAATCGCGATGGTGTGATCGAAATCCTTTTCCGTAACATTTTCCGCCAGGTTGTCGGGCGCGATTCCAGCGTTGTTGACCAAAATATCCAACCGGCCAAAATGCTGAACGGTGTGCGCTACCGCCTGGCGGATCTGCTCCGGGCTGGTCATGTCCATCTGCAAAGGCAAAGGCCGGCGTCCCCGCGCAGCGACCTCGCCGGTTACCCCGCTGTCGCTCTTTACGTCGCGCAGTCCAAGGGCCACATCGGCTCCCGCTTCGGCCAGAGCCAGCGCGATCGCCTGTCCCAATCCTCTGCCGGCAGCGGTCACCAGCGCAATCTTGCCCTGTAAATGAAACTTAGGTAGAGCCTCCATCCGCCCCCTTTGGCTCGTCAGCCGACCCGTTTGGATCATTAAGCGATCCCGTCATTGAGATTAAACTGAGTTCATCGTCATAGACAGCGCACCCCCAGCGCTAGAATTGAATCGCAAGGTACGAAGCGTCACTTGCAATGGTTTTCTCTGACGAAGATCCACAGCTTTAATTGTCTGATATTGCGTTTCCTGAGGGAGTTCCCCATGCGTTCTGCGATCCGCTTGTTTCTTTGTACTGGAGGACTATTGTTGTCTCCGCTGGCAGCCGTTTGTGGTAACACCAACGCCCATTCGAAGTTTACCGGAGTGTACGTCTCCGTTCAGCGCAGCGACCAGAAATCAGCCGCGTTCATGAATCTGAGCCTGGGACCGGATGGCACGGCAACGGTCACGGAAGATCCGGGTAACGGTACCAAAACGCTCTTTGGTCACTGGGTGGATTCCGGCAGCCAGGTCACGGTCACCTTTGATGCCGAGGAGGGTAAGCCGGCCGAACCGGCAATGGCGTTTCAAGCCGGCCACGATGGGCTGCAGGCAGTGACCTGGGATCACGCCGCCTGGGGCAAGGAAAATCCTCCACCCATGAAAAAGGGCGGCGCCAAGGTAAAACAGTTGTACTGGTTCACGCAAAATCCGTAGCGATCACTCGCTGTGAGCAACTTTTTGCTGGCTCACGCTGCTGCCGTCGCCACTCTTCAATCGATGAAAGACGACTGTGGACAAGATTGTGAAGCAGCCAAGAACAACCAGCGCTTCGTGGATGCCGTGAATCATCTCTCCCTGGTTGGTATGCACCCTGGCTGGAATGAAGAACGCGGTGGCCAGCCCGGCTGAGGCGACTCCGAAGCTGATCGACATTTGCTGCATCGTGCTGGCGATCGAGCTCGCGCCGCTGGTCTGTTCTTCGCTGATGTCGGCATAAGCCAGGGTGTTCATGCTGGTATATTGCAGCGAGCTGAAGGTCCCATAGCAGAACGCCTGCAGCACGATCAGCCAGACAGGCGTGCCCCGCCCGATGGTGGCAAAGAGCAATAAAAGGACCCCCAGCACCACGGTGTTTGAAATCAGCACGCCACGGAAGCCGACCCGGGCCAGCACTTTGGGCATGAGGAACTTGAAGCTCATCGCCGCGATGGCCTGAGGCATAATCAGCAGGCCGGACTGAATGGCCGTAAAGCCTAAGCCAACCTGGTAGAGCAGAGGCAACAGAAACGGCACCCCGCCAATCCCCAGGCGAGTGAAGAAGCTGCCGCTTACTGCTGCACTGAAAGTGCGGATGCGGAACAGGCCCAATTGCAGCAATGGGTACGCGGTTCCTCTGGCGTGCAGCAGGTAGCCGGCGAGCAGGGCCAGGGAAATGGCCAGTAGACCAAGAACCTCTCCCACGCCCAGGGTGTGCTCACCGAATATTTCCAGCACATACGACAGCAACGCGATACCGGAGCCAAAGAGGATGAGGCCTACCGTATCCAGGGGATGGGTGTTCTCTTCGCGATAGTCCGGCAGATGAATATAGACCATCACCAATCCGAACAGGCCTATCGGGATATTCAGGAAAAAGATCAGCCGCCAGTGAAAGTAGCCCACAATCAGTCCCCCGGCGACGGGTCCGAGCATGGGGCCAATCAGGCCTGGAATGGCCACAAAGCTCATGGCCCGGATGAGCTCCGATTTGGCAAAGGTTCGCACCAGGGTTAAGCGGCCGACGGGCACCATCATGGCTCCGCCACAACCCTGCAGGATGCGGCAGGCCACCAGCAGGTGAATATTGCTCGACAAGCCGCACAGCAGGGACCCCAGGGTAAAGAGCCCGATGGCGGAGGCAAACACCCGGCGCGTCCCGAACCGGTCCGCCATCCAGCCGCTGATGGGAATGAATACGGCCAAGCTTAACGTGTAGCTGGCCAGCACCGACTTCATGCTCAAAGGAGACACACCGAGTGCGGCGGAAATGGCAGGGACCGCCGTATTCAGGATCGTAGTATCGAGCGACTCCATGAAGAATGCCACCGCAACCAGCCACGGCAAAAGACGCTTGCTTGCCGTTGCGGGGGATGGTGTGAGCGAGGGGACGCTGGGAACCTTAAGGGGTGGCATGGCCTATACATCCACTCTATCCACTCCATCGCCCTTTCGCAGTCTTCATGAGTGGTGTGCAAGCCTGACGCGCTCGATATGGAACGCCATTACCCTCACGAGCACCTCCAAGGTGAAAATGATGCAGAGCCTGAAGGGGATTCATGGCATCTTCTCCGTGTCGGCTGTTGGATCGGCTCGATGTGCCAGAGGTGGCACTTTTCAGGCATTGTTTATTGGGCAGTTTTCAGTCATTGTGTAGTGCACCAGGAGTTTGTCAACCAGCTGTCCCAGCCAAGATGCGTCTGCTTATTCCAGTATTGTTGTTCGCGGCTTCCGCTTCCGGCCAATGGATTGCGCCGACGGCCGGTGAGCTGTTGGTACCGGAGCAATCGGTGGCCCTGCCCTCTGCCTCAGTGCCGGCAGACGGGGCGCAGCAGCTGCTCGACTTTAGAGATTCCGAGATCAAGTTCAGCCTGCGCAGCCTGATGGAGATCCTCCGCGACCATCAGCACGAGGGCTGGGTGCTGGCAGCCTATCCCGACCCGAACACGCACCGCCCGCTGATTGGGGCCGGCTTCAGCCTGGATGTGCAGGCAACCGACCATCCTCAGCGCGATCCCCTCAATCCGCATCCGTTCGTCGAACCTTCGTCGGCTCAGCTTTGGCAAGCGGCCGGGCTCTCTCCGGAGCGATTGCAGCAAATCCTCACCCAGTTCGACCACGATGCAAGCGTATGGACGACGAAACAATATCGCAGAAAGGTCATCCGGCACAAACTTACGCCGCAGCTGACTGAGGAGGAAGCTACACAGCTGTTGCGTATCTCTGCGATCCAGGCCGTCTATAACGCCAAGGCGTATTGCCGGTGTTTCGATCGGCTGACCGCCTCGCAACAAATGGCGCTCAGCCAACTGGTGTTCCAGATGGGAACGAATCTCCAACAGTTTGCGGGCTTTCTGGGCGCGATCAATGATGAAAACGGGAGCCGCGAACTGGCGCAACTCGATGGCTTTATGGAAACCGGCACACAGCATTGGCAGACGGTGCAAAGCACGCTGATTGATAGCCAGTGGGCCAGAAAATACACCATCCGCGCCTCGACGGTGATTGCCATGTTCGACCCGGACTACGACCAGCGGCCCGGGGTGGCAGAGCAGCGAGTAGAAGCGGTCCTTCGTCCTCCTGTGCCCGTTCACGCAAGAAGCCGGACAGCTACCCTCCGGTTGGCGAGCTACCACAAACGTCCGGCTCGGACACACGGCAAGAAAGCAACCCATCCTGCGGTCAAACGTAAGCTGACCTAGGCGGTTTGCATCATCCCCGGCAAACATCGGAAACTAGACGCGGAGGTTCGCTATGCAGCGCGTCAAGCTAGGTAAGTCCGAATTGCAGGTTCCGGTGATCTGTCTTGGAGGAAATGTCTTCGGGTGGACGGTCACCGAAGCGGATTCTTTTCGCCAACTGGACGCAGCCTTGGAAGCAGGGCTGAATTTTATCGATACCGCGGATGTGTATTCGCGCTGGGCGCCGGGGCATCAGGGTGGCGAGTCGGAAGCCATTCTCGGCAAGTGGTTGGCCACGGGCAACAAGCGCAGCAATGTGATCCTGGCGACGAAGGTCGGGATTGACATGGGCGACGGCAAGAAGGGGCTGAAGGCGGCTTACATCCATCAGGCAGTAGAAGATTCGCTGCGTCGTCTGCAGACCGACTATATCGACCTCTACCAGGCGCACAAGGATGACGAGGAGACGCCGCTCGAAGAAACGCTGTCTGCTTTCGATAAGCTGGTGCAGCAAGGCAAGGTGCTGCATATTGGCGCCTCCAACTACAGCGGCGCACGGCTGGCGAAAGCTCTGCAAACCAGCAAAGACAATGGATTGGTGAGCTACATCTCACTCCAGCCGCATTACAACCTGGTGGAGCGGGAACAGTTTGAAACCGACCTGCTGCCAGTCGTTCAGGAGCATACGCTGGGCGTAATTCCCTACTACTCGCTCGCAGCCGGATTCCTGACCGGCAAGTACCGCACGAAAAAGGACGCCGAAGGCAAGGTCCGTGCCGTTACCGTAACCAAGTATTTAAATGACTGGGGATTTCACGTAATTGAAGTGTTGGATGAGGTTGCCCGGGAGCACCACTCAACGCCGGCGCGTGTTGCTCTAGCTTGGCTGATGGTGCAGCCCGGCGTAACCGCTCCGATCGCCAGCGCGACCAGCGAGAAGCATCTCACCGACCTGATTGAGGCGGCGAAGTTGAAGTTAGATCACGCTTCCCTGCAAAAGCTGACTGCGGTGAGCGAGCCAGCAACGGCGTCGAAAACGTAACGCTCTTGGCACCTAGGCCAAACCGCAGGTCCCTCCACTACGCTTCGCTTCGGTCGGGATGACAATTCTGTTGCTGGGGGCAAGTTTCCCGGCAGAAGCTGTTGCAGCCAGCACTGTTGCAGTCACAACAGAATTGTCATCCTGACCGAAGCGAAGCGTAGCGTAGTTTAGGGACCTGCGGTCTCCTTTTCATATCGACAATTCAGACGATGTGGAGTTCTGCCCTAAAGAGCACTTACACCGCGACGCGGAGACAAGATTTTTTCTTGCCCATGTATTCCCAGCTCAGGTAGCCTCCAGCTACCCATCGAACCGCAGTGCATCCTCTGATCCAAGGATGATCCAAGGAGCTTTCTTGTCCAGCACGGCTACGTTTGATCCACTGGTCCCGCCAAAGCCCGCCAGTGGGGCGCTCCAGATTGCGGCTGCCACCGTCGGCAATGCGCTGGAGTGGTTCGACATCCTGATCTACGGGTACTTTGCGACCAGCATCGCCGGCGCATTTTTCCCCAACTCCAACCCCGTTGTGTCTCTACTCCTCACCTTTGGCTCCTTTGGCTTGTCCTACGTGGCCCGTCCGGTTGGAGCAGTGGTTCTCGGCGCCTACGCCGACCGAGCCGGCCGCAAAGCCGCGCTGACGCTTTCGATCCAGCTGATGGTTATCGGCACTGCGGTCATGGCCTTGATGCCCTCCTACGCCAGGATTGGATTAATAGCACCCATCACCGTATTCGCCGGTCGCCTGTTGCAGGGCTTTGCAGTGGCGGGCGAGTTTGGCAGCTCGACGGCCTTCATGATCGAGCACTCCGCCCATCGCAAGGCGTTCTTTGCCAGCTGGCAGTTTGCCGGTCAACAACTGGCAAAGGTGCTTTCGGCGCTCTTTGGCGTTGGGCTCACGACCACGCTCAGTACTCACCAGCTGCACACCTGGGGGTGGCGGATTCCGTTTCTATTCGGGTTACTGGTAGGGCCGGTCGGTCTCTACATCCGCAGAAAACTAAATGAGACGCCGGAGTTCCTTGCGAGCACGCACACCCGAACGCCGGTTCGTGAGCTGTTTGCGACGGAAAAAACCGGGTTGATCGTGGGCGCCGGCCTGGTTGCGGTAGGCACGGCGAGCACCTATTTCTCCATCTACATGCCCACCTATGCCACCACGCATCTGCACTTGCCACCGGCCACTGGTTACATCGTCACCATCGTTCTTTCTCTGCTGGCCATGATGCTGATCCCGCTGGGCGGCAACCTGGCAGACAAAATCGGCTACACGCGCCTGATGCTGCCTGCAGCCATTCTGATGTTGCTGTCTTTCTATCCTCTGTTTCTGTTCATTACGCGTCGCCCCAGCCTCGGTACCCTCTTGGCAGGCTTGATCTTCAACGAGCTTTTGCAGGATGCCTATCTGTGCGCGTTGGCTGCCGTGATGGCTGGAATTTTTCCTGCCCGTACCCGGGTCACCGGCCTTTCGCTCAGCTACAACCTGGGTGTCACTCTCTTCGGCGGATTTGCCCCCGCAGTCTTCACCTGGCTCATCGCCGTAACCCACAATACTGCCGCACCCAGCTTCTATTTGATGGCGATGGCCGTCGTCAGCATTATTGCGGTGATTTCGGTGAAGCGAAGGGCTATCCATACCTAGGGCAGGGCGAAGGCGAGGACGTAGTCACCCTGTTTGGTGTGCAGCTTGCCGTGCCCACCGGCAGCGATCACGATGTATTGCTTGCCATGAAGGCTATAGCTCATGGGGATCGCCTGCCCACCTGCGGGAAGCTGATACTTCCAAAGCTCCTTACCGGTTTCGATGTCAAAGGCTCGCAGGTATAGATCCATCGCCGCAGAAGTAAACACCAGGCCGCCGGCGGTGATCATAGGTCCACCCAGGTTGAGCGACCCCGTCTGCTGGCCTGGAACCATGGTGCCCAACGGGACATCCCAAACCGTTTTGCCGGTAAATAGATCCACGGCTTCGGTGGTACCCCAGGGCGGTTTGTTGCACGGTAGCTTAGAAGGAGAGAACAGGAAGGTGCGGTAAAGCCCGTAGGGTGCGCCCTTCTGCTCTCCGAATTCTCCAAAGATGCGGTTGTCCTGATCCTTTTTGTGCTCGGCCGCGTACTGATCGCGCGGAATCAACTTCATCCATGCGATGAGGCGGTTGGTGTTGGCAACCATGATGTGGTGGGACGGATCGTAAGCCGCGCTCCCCCAATTCACTCCGCCCACGTTGCCGGGAAATACCACGATCCCTTGAAGATTTGGCGGCGTGAACATGCCGTCCCATTGCGAAGCCGCAATCTTTGCCTTGCACCAGGCTTCGTCCTGCGGAGTGGGTCCCCAGGCATCGTCAGCCGTAATTTTTTCGGGTACCAGGGAGATGGTTGAAAACGGCTGTGTCGGCCAGCTCTGCTCACCCGGGATTGTCGATTGCGCCACGGGCCGCTCTTCCACCGGCAACAAAGGAGCGCCGGTAAGGCGGTTGAGCACGAATACGTGACCCATTTTTGTGTTGACAACGATTGCCGGCGTGCCATCTTTCCAGGTGAACAGGGTCGGTTGCGAGGCCACGTCGTAGTCCCAGAGGTCATGGTGAACCGCCTGGAAACCCCACACGAACTTGCCCGACGATGCGCGTAAGGCTACGACGGAATCAGACCACTTATCGTCTCCCTTGCGGATGCCACCGTAGTAGTCCGGCGCGGAACTGCCGACGGGGATGAACACCAGATCTTCTTTTGGATCGACCGAAAGGGTCGACCAGGCGTTGCCGCCGCCGGTGCGTGGTTCGGTCTTATCCGCCCACGGTGTAGGGTTCCACGTCCAGCGCAGTTGCCCGGTCCGGGCATCGAAGGCGCGCACGATTCCCCGCCCTGTATCCACTTTCCAGTTGTCCGCGATCGACGAGCCGGTGATGACCAGGTCGCCGGCAATGGCAGGCGCGGAAGTAACCTGGTAGCCACCGTTCCACTCGGTCGCTGTGGCCGCATCGAGGGTAAGGTTGATTTCTCCCTTGTCGCCGAAGTCCGCGCAGGGTTGGCCGGTCTTTCCGTCGAGGCCAATCAGGCGCCCATCCAGTGTTCCGATGAAAATGCGCAAGCGGCAAGGCTGGCCGGACTTTGCTTTGGTATCGATCCAGGCGGAGACGCCGCGGGAGGAAACCTCGGAGTAACTGTGAGAGAGGTCCACATGCGGGTCGTACTCCCACAGCCTGGCGCCGGTTTCCGGATTAAGCGCAATGACGTGGTTGTAAGGGGTGCTCAGGAAGAGTTGGTTTTCCACCAGGATCGGCGTCGCTTCAAAGGCAGCTTTCTCAATCAAGTCGGTCTGCTGTTCGAACGCACCCGTACGATACGTCCATGCCAGTTGCATTTTTGCAACGTTGGTACGATCGATTTGCCGAGCTGCGGAGTAGCGGCCCCCGCCTGGATCATTGCCGTAATTCGGCCATCCAGCATCTGACTGCGCGATGACAGCGTGGGTCCAGCAAAGGATGGCGATGGCCAGAATCAAAAACCTAAAGAAAGACTTAACCATTTCTACCCGCCTGGCTTCGATATTCACCGTCCAGCAACGACATCAAGACGAGTGAGTGGTAGGTTCCATCCCGATAAATCGCATCGCGCATAATTCCCTCTTTTAGAAAACCGAAAGTTTCATATACGTGGAGAGCTCGATCGTTGTTCACGAAAACATCCAGATACAGACGGTGCGCCCCGTACTCGCCAAATGCCCGGTCAGCAATCTCGGTGAGAAACCGTTTTCCCGTCCCTTGATTGGGGATGCCAACGACCAAACGCTTTATCTCGACGGCGCGGTGTTCGGAAAGCAGCCCGCGGAGGATGGCAAAGGCGGCAATGTTTCCCTGCTCATCTTCCGCGACGATATAGCCGGCATCGGGGTCGCCGAGGTTTTTCAGGTGCCATCCGGCGGCCAGGAACCAACGAAGCTGCGGAACTGCGGCAGCGTCTCGAGCCTGCAAATCTGAGCAATATCGGCAGTTGTGGCGCTTCTGAACATCATGGCGAAAGATTAACCGGTTTGCTATTTTGAAGCCATGAACGTCAGCGGTCACCGGCTTTTGCTGGACCTTCAGAGCATCGTCAGCGCAGCTCGCGATCGCCAAAGATCCCTCGAAGAGGTTGCCGCTTGCATACGGAGTTCTGGCGATTACCGGTGGGTCGGACTGTATGACGTGGACCACGGAGCCGGCCTGGTAAGGAACCTGACCTGGAGCGGACCCGGAGCACCCGAACACCCCACGTTTCCACTCACCAAAGGACTCACCAGCGCTGCGGTCGCCCAGAAGCAAACCGTCAATGTTGGCGATGTCTCAACAGATCCCCGCTACCTGACGGCGTTCGGCACTACGCGGTCGGAGATCATTGTTCCGGTATTGGATGCGGAGGCAAACAACGTCGTGGGCACGATCGACGTCGAGAGTGAACGGCCGAATGCTTTCAGCAAGGATATTCAGGATCTGCTTGAATCCTGTTCAGCAGTGATTCGGCCTCTCTGGCCAGCGCGAATCTCTTCCTAATTCGGAAAATCTTGGCAGGTTCTACTTGCGGCGGCCGATCGACCTCTTGCTGGGATACCATTCGCGATGTGCTGCCATTCAAGATGTTCATGCAATCCCCGGTGTAGCCCTCGGACTTCAGTCCGACATCGAAGGACGACGGACTCAAGCCAAATCATTCACTTCGGAGCGCGGTCATAGGATTGACTGCGGAGGCGCGTCTTGCGGGTAACAGGCAGGCCAATGCAGCCACGCCAAGCAGCAACAACGACGCGGCCAGCAGAATGAGAGGGCTGCCCGACGCATTCTCCACCCACTGAGCAATAAGCCGGTTGAGCGCGAAGCTCAACCCAAGGCCCGCGAGGATACCCAAGAGAACGCTGCTTCCCGCAGAGACGAAGACGATTTTGAGCACATCCCGTCTCTGTCCACCGAGCGCCATGCGGATGCCGAACTCGTTGGTGCGCTGGACGACAGAGTAGGAAACGACGCTGTACAGTCCGATGGCTGCCAGGATCAGCGCCAGGACAGAAAACGCGGCGAAGAGGATGGAAACGAACCGGCCTCTGGCAAACACCGCCTGATTTTTAATCCACGATTCCAGAACGCCGTCCTCCCAGAGGGTGGCCTGCTGGTCAGGATTGACCGCGACAATCTGTTGTTTGATGCTGTGGATGACGGTGTGTGGATCGACGCGGCTGCGCACGAGTATCTGCGTCCACATCCACATATTGACCGTATAGGGCAGATAAATCGCAGGTTTCGCGGGCTTATCCAGGCCATCATCGAGCGCGTCTGCAGTCACTCCAATGACTTGCAACCAACCGTCCCCGCCAGGCACAACAAGCCTGTCCGCAGAATCGCTTTTGAGCGATGGAATTCTGACCGAGCTCGAGAGAACATCGCTATTAGAGTAGTAGTGCTTCACGAATGATTCGTTCACCACGGCCATCAGAGCGCCGTGCTGGAGTTCCGCATCGTCCCATAATCTGCCCTTCCTGAGCGGAATCTCCAATACGCTGAAATATCGTGAATCGACAAAGTTGATGCTGACTCTCTGGTCCTCCGACGCCGTCTTGCCTTTCAATTCAACCGGCTGGTCCCAGCCGCTGTCCGGAGGAGTAGCGTTGGTGGAAATCCCGGTTGCGAGGACGTCCGGGAGTGTCGCGATCTTGTCTCGTAGCTGAGTGAAGTAATTCGACCGCTCAGCCCAGGTGGGGAAGGTATTTTCATGAACCGGAATCCCAACCGACATGACATTGTGCGGGTTGTAGCCGAGATCTACATGCATCATGTGCACGAAGCCTTCGATCGCGACTCCCGCGGCCGTCAGCAACAGCAGCGTCAGGGCGATTTGGCCGGCGATCAGCACCGAGTGGAATCGCTTTCCGCGCACGCTGCCGGCAACTTTTCGCGTACTGGATTGCATAATCTGGCCAATTTCCGGGCGCGCAAGCTGAAGTGCGGGAAAGAGTCCAAAGAGTATTCCGGTAATCAGCGCAAGTCCGACGCTGAACAACAGCACGGGCACGTGGATGTGGAAGTCAGCCTCGTTTGGGAAAGACTGTTTAGGCAGGCGGGCGACGATGAGTCCCAGACTCTGGTAAGCGAACAACACGCCCAGACCCCCTCCTAGGAAAGCCAGGATGAGCGATTCGGTGAGAAGCTGGCGGACGATGCGGACCCCGCTCGCCCCAACCGCAGAGCGCACGGCAAATTCATGTTGGCGAGCGGTGCCTCGCGCCAGCAGCAGAATCGAGACATTGCCGCAGCCAATTGCCAGCAGCAGTCCTACTGCGCCAAAGAGCAGATAGAGCGTTTTGCTTATTTGGTGCAGAACCCAGTAGCTCAGGTTCTGTATGGAAATCTTCGTGTAGTCCTTTGGATAGTGATCGGGCGTTTGCTTTGCGAATTCCTGGAAGTAGGGCTTCAGTTCCGCCGCAGCGGCTTCCGGCGTAACTCCGGCTCTGAGCTTCACGAAGGTGCCGTACTGTTCGGTGGCCGAACTAGAGAGCTTCAGCGGGAGATAAACGTCCGCGCCCAGAAAACCGAAATGGGGCGGCATGACGCCAATGACGTTGTAGGTTTTGTGCACCAGCTGAATGGTCTTGCCCACGACCGACCGGTCCCCGTTGTAGTGGTGCATCCAGAACTTGTAGCTCAGCACGATGACGGGCCGCGGCTCCTGGCCGTCCGGAGCGTCGGACGGGACGTAGTACCGGCCTAGCATGGCCGGCACTCCAAGCATCTGAAACACATTGCCGGTGAAATACATCGCCTGCAGATCTTCCGGCACATCGCTGCCGGTGACGGTCAGGTTCCAGCCGTTCAAAGCCACGACGTACTCGAGCGAATGGGCCTTCGTCAAATCACGTGTCTGCGGGCCGTTGAGTCCATAGTTCTGCTCTTTTCCGGATTTGTCCAGCAGTGCGATATTGGCGATGCGGTCTGCTCCCTGGTAGGGCCATGGATTCATGAGTACGGCATAAATAATGCTGAAGACGGAGACCGTTGCACCGATGCCTAGTGTCAGCGACAGAATTGCCGTCAGGGAGACCCCTCGGTTCTTGTAGAGCTGCCTCCATGCGTACCGAAAATCCTGGAGAAAAGTCGACATCATCCCTCCTCAGCAAGTTTCTTCTTTCTGGTCTCCGTCGGCAGGATACCTGGTACCCCAGAATGAATCGCAAGTAACAGCAAAAGACGCCCAAGGCGATCGGCACAACCTTCCGCCCTGCAGCCCGACGGATCGCGTGATTCCCTCTTTTCGAAAGCCGAAAGCTTTATATACGTGACAAGCGCGATCATTGTTCACGAAAACGTCCAGAAAAAAGACGGTGCGCCCGTACACTCCTATCCTCTAACGAATCACCGGGTGCCCCGCATCGACCGCGCCGCCCCGAACAGCAGTTCTCACGTAGACTCTAAAGCCCTTTTACAGCGCGGTGAAGCACGTGTCCTAATACAAGAACCGACAACAATCCATTCAATGAATTTCCGGGATAGTGCACTAGCTCGCACGCAAGAGCATGCAGGTAATGTCATCGTGTTGCGGTGCATCCCCCACGAAGCGGTCGAGGTCAATCATGATGCTATTCAGTAACATAGCCGGAGTCAGCATCACGCCGGAGTTCAGCATGGAAATCAAGTGGTATTCGCCGTACTCCTGCTGAGCGTTGTTCTCGGCCTCGATGACGCCGTCGGTGAAAGTCGCGAGCCAATCACCGGGTTGCATCACTACTTCCCCTGACAGGTAGAAGGCATCTTTCATGATCCCGAGCGGCAACCCGCCAATCCCGAGACGCTCGATGACGCCCGATCGACGACGCAGTACGGGATCGTTGTGTCCTGCATTGACATAGGTCAATCGACGCGATGCAGGGTCGAATTCGGCAATGAAAGCCGTGGTAAAGCGGCGGCCATTCTGGCTATTGCTGCAGGCATAACCATTCATCCGGCCGACTAATTCCGGGAGCGAGCCGTGTGTACTGCTGAGAGTTTTTAAGCTTGCCTGAAATGTTGCCATCAGCATCGCAGCGGGAATGCTTTTACCTGCCACGTCGGCAATCGCAATCAGAAAAGTGCCGCTTCCTGAACCTTCGCTTGGACGGGCAAAGACGTCATAGTAATCTCCCGCAACGGTATTGGCCGGACGGGTGGTGAATGCGATTTCGAGCCCCGGCACGTGGGGTGGGCTCTCCGGAAGTAACCATGTTTGGATCTCCTTCGCAATCTGCAGATCGCGCTTCATCACAACGCGATCTGCAACTTCCAGAACTAAAAGGACGAACATCAGAAGACCACCGTAGAAGTGAAAATCGAGACCGAATACTTCCACTGTTCCCGATCTTGTACGCCACGTCCATTCGCCGCCCGGAACAAAGACCAGCACTAAAGCGACCAGCAATAACACCCGGCGGGCCGGCGTGAGCTTCTCGACAATCGCCCAGAAGAATTGGCTGCCCACGCTCAAAAAGTGCCGGGTGTGGTCCACGCCTTCCACTCGCGTGGAATCGACCTCCAGGGAATATAAGCGGTAGCCGGCATGAGCATCTGTCCGAAACTGCGACCATAGCTGGTTGAGTTGCATGCCCTCGGTCACGCGCAGCCAAAACCGATTCACGCGCTCCGATAGATCATGTTTCCCCATGCTTATACCCCTCCCAATCATTTTCTTCGCACCGGGGCTCCCCGGCAACGCATCGGGCTGAAGTTGCGGAGTTCTTCCCGAATCTGCCCCGCGGGAGCGTCCACGACGATTTCCGCGCTGGGTCACATGGTGAGAAAGACCCGGGACGACCATGCGGGCAAATTATCACGAACTTAGGTGAATAGGTATGCTGTCAGCGGATTGGCTCCCGTCGACCACAAATCTTCAGGACTTAAGAAGCTTGCGGAGATCCTTGAGCAGACGGAACAAGTGAAAGGGGTCGCTTGGTGATGGGACAAAGTCGAAGTGCTGATAGAAAGCTTTGGCCTCGTCGTCCTTCGCGTGAACTGCAAACGCGCGAATGCCGGCAATGTCTGCCGCTTGAAGTGTTCGAAGGATCGCGTCCTTGAGGAGACCAGCACCGATTCCCTTACCTTGCCATGAGGTTGCCACGGCGAGACGGGCAAGCAACATAATGGGCACGGGATGACGGGCCAAACCCTTGGTGAGGCGCTCAGGAGCGTCGTTATATTCAACCTGCCCGACGACAAGCGTATAGTAGCCGACGAGCTCCTCATCCGAGAGAGCAAGATAGGTCTGTGAGGCTTCTGCTTGCTGGTTCTGAAATGCGTATCGGATCAAGAAAAGATTGAGAGCTTCACGGCCACAATCAAACGCGTCGATTGCGTGAATGCGTTGCAACTTTTCAATACGGAGCGAGCTCACTTAGACGCTGCCCGGTCGAAGACACTCGGTTCCTTGAGAAGCTTAGCGAGGCGCGGGGCAGGGCGGGTAGGCGCGTCCAGAGCCTTCCGGAAAGCCTTCCATTGGCCGGCGGTTAGCCCGAAACGCCGGCGATCGGGCAGTGTCTCCTCGGCACGAGCGAGAGCGCTCTCAAGAACAAATTCGCTAACAGACCTGTGAGCGGCGAGAGCGGCGGTTTGCAACACGCGCTTTGCCGACGGCGTCAACCGAAGGTCGAGCTTCTCATTGCGCGTTTCTTTGCTTTGCATTTCTCTCTCCTACTGTCCGTTAGTTGAACATCATAGCACGATTGCCAGACAATGTCATGACGAACTGCGGCCAATAGGATGAGCCGAAAAGACCGGTGCAGGACTTGCCCTTTTTTCAAAGCCGGCGTTCTAATCTGGTTACGGATAAACCGGGGACGGGGCGGGAGGTTCACCTCAAGTCCGTTCGAATCGTCTGGCCAATCGACCTCACGAAACAGGAAGCCGCTCGACGATCATTCAGTTTTTTGGCGGTTCGAGGGGTGATCGAACTGGAGCGGGTGTAGGGCCGAGGGTGCGATCTACTGCCGCGTCGTCTACCCACGTCGATGGAATGCCTTCTTTTGGGATCTTGATATGGGCGGTCCAAGCGACGGCGTTGAGGAAGAGTTTGCGATAGTCGTCGTTCTGCCAGTTGGAGTAGAAGTGCTGAAAAGTGACTCCGATGCTGCGGCCGGCTTCTTTGCTCCCGGCTGCGCGGGGGCGGTCGTAGGCCCACATAGTGACCTGGTCCTTCGGGTCGGCTGGTGGCCCGGGGTAGATCTTGGGGTCCGCGGGCAGTTCGGGGACGCGGAGCAGAGGCGTGACGCCGCTGGCAACGAAGGTGACCCTGTAGTAGAACTCATCCTTGATGTGGAAGGGCTTTACGCCGTTCATGACGGGATGTTTGGGCGTCGGAAAAAGGACGTCCGAAGTAAGGACCTTATACGTGAAATACGGCTGAGGGTATTTGGGGCCGTCGTATTCGGCGTAACCTCCGATCCATGCGAGTCCCTCCTTCTGAAATCTATAGGGGATGTAGGTTGAAAAGTGGATGATCATGAAGCCGCAGCCGCGGTCGATCTCCTTCTGGATCGTAGCGATGCGCTCGGGGGTAAAGGACCAGGGAAGCCACTGCATGCCATCGGTGTCGAAGACGATGGTGTCCGCAGTATCAAGAACGGAGGAGTCCGCGGGCCAGCCGTCATAGACGACCACGGTCTGGACCCCCTTAAGGCCGGGGGCGCGGTCGAGGAGGACCTTCAGCAGGCGGACGGATTTGAGATACTCATGCTCGCCCGGCCCGTGGCTCTTTGAGCCCGCGATGAGGACAATCTGGCGGTGTCCGTCGGAAGTGTTGGCTTGCAAGGGTTGAATACAGAAAGTCAGGGCTAGGATTGCATTGATCCATCGAATATTGCTGATCAAGCTTGTCTCCGCGCCCTTGTTTGCGATGAACGATCGCGAGGCCATCTTCGGCTATCGCGAAACCGGCAGCCCGCGCGCCGCCCTACTCAACCGATCATGCCGGGCCATAGATGATAAGGATGAAGGCCTTCTTGAACTGCGTCAGAGACACGTTCAGAGGGATTCCCCACGGGTTGTACAAAGCAATTTGATTGCCGGCCAGGCCAGTCACGGTATAGCCGTGGTGACCGTGCAACAATCCGCCCGATTCCTTCTCCACTTTCGCCTTGTCGGGATCCGTGGCGGCAATCGTTGGCACAGCCTTGGCCGACTGCGCAAGTTTGACGATTTCCGAATCTTTCAGGTCTGTCACCGCAACCGACGTGGGCGCAGTTGGCCCTAACAGGGCCTTCCAGGCCACGACAGGGTCTTTAATCTTGTTGAGTTTCTCGTAGCCACCCACTTGAGCTGCATACGCTTTTTCAATCACCGACGGCCACAGAACGGGCGTTACCTTCTTGCTGCGGTTAGACTGGTTCCCGATGTAAAGCAGATCCCAATTCTCGTCCCCGTCATTGGTATAGAACACGTCGCTCACCTCCTTCTTCACGCCCGGCAAGTCGACAGTAAAGTAGCGCTTCGAGGCGAGACTGCCCTTTGGCCTGCCCGCCCAATCGTCGTCATCCAGAAATTGCATCACTGCGGAAAGGTCTGTCACAACGTCAGCGTCAATCTTCTTAACTGCCGCAGACAAGCGTTTTGAACCGCCGGGAGTATTCGCCATGGCCCCCAAAATAGCAGCAACCGGGCAATCTCCTACTGCTCCCTGAGCGACGTCGATGGTTTGCGGACTATCGCCTGGATCCCAAGTCACCACATTCACGCGCTTCTTATCGTTGTCTTCTAGTGGAGTCGGCATCGCAAGCGTCTTAGGCGCCACCTTGGTTATCGTCGCGTCCATCAACAAGATGCTTGGACCGATTTTCAGCGGTCCTGGCAGTCGTGCCGTCCCGTGTGCGTCGGTCGAATGTCCCGTTTGGGGAGTTGCACCGAGCACTCCCGGAACCCGGGCCGTACGTACTCCGTAAATCTGAACCTGCCGATCTTTTTGCAGTGTCATAGTGATCTCCGTGTGGGGCTGAAAGACTCTCTCGGTTCTCGAAGAAAGATCTTGCTGCCTTGAAAGTCCGAAGAATGACCTATTCTACGCCGGTCTTCCTTTCGGGAGACACGCGAAAATCGCCCCATGTAAAGGACTCACAGGAGAGATGTGAACACGTTTCGTCCGACCAATGCGGGAACAGATGGATCGAACGTCGTGGACAATCGCACACTCTATTTCCCGTCAAGAGGGACCGTCCGTACGCTTACGGTTTTAGTGCCGGCCCGCAGGGCAATTTCTTGCAGGATGCGGGCGGCAATCCCAGCATTCACCCAATCGCTTAAAACGCAGATCAGACCTGCAACTTTTATTGCGGCGCTGCTAAAAAAGAATCACATACCGTTTTAGGAAGCAGATTTTTTTTCGAGAGGGTCAGACGAGATAACCCAGACTCCAGACAGGAAGTCCACCAATCATTCAGCAGTCGCGACAAAAACCCTCGCATTAGGATTTCGTCATAAGCCGAAATCAAGATTTGATCTTAAATCGTGCAGATGATTGATAGCAGCAGAGTTCTGCTTTTATCTGCAGCGAAAGTGCGGAAGATCCGATCTAAGTCCAGCGCGACAACCGTCCAACTGTCACAACCCCTCGCCTTCACACTTTGCCAATGGCCCCACCTATGTAGAATGTCACATACGCACTGGGCCCGGTTCTGAACTGCATTTCGAAGGCGGCGACTCCAACTATGGGCGACTTTCTCAGCGACCTCCGCTACTCCTTCCGCATGCTCATTGGCAGTCCGGCGTTCACCATAACCGCCATCGCCGCTCTCGCCATCGGCATCGGCGCCAACACCGCCATTTTCACCGTGGTCAACGCGGTCCTACTCAAGCCGCTCACCTATCCTGAACCCGAACGCATCGTCCAGTTCATGAACACCTCTCCTGACGGCAACGGCGGCGTGGCCTCCCCGGTCAACTTCAATATCTGGCGAGCCCAGACCAGCGTCTTTCAGGACGTCGCCGCCTACGACTTCGGCGGTCCCGGCTTCAATCTCACCGGCCTCGTACCCGAGCAGGTCCACGGTATTCACGCCTCCGAAGCTTACTTCCGTCTCTTTGGCGCACCCGTTGTGCTCGGCCGCACCTTCACGCCGCAGGAAGACTCCCCGAACGGCGGCCACGTCGTTGTCATCAGCTACGGATTCTGGCAGCGCAAGTTCGGCGGCAATCCTAATATCGTCGGCACCTCCATCTCGCTCAGCAACGAGCCCGACACCATCGTCGGTGTCCTCGGAAAATCCTTCGTCACGGATCCCCAGGCCGATATCTGGGTTCCCTTCCAGATCGAGCCGAACAGCACCAACTTCGGCCACTACTTTCTTGTTTCCGGCCGTCTCAAACCCGGCGTGACCCTTGCCCAGGCCAACGCCCAGCTCAAACTCACTGCCGATCAGTACCGCCGCCTCCACCCTGACGACATGGGACCCAAAGACGGCTTCGGTGTCGAACCTCTCCGCGACTCGATCGTCGCCGGCGCACGCAAATCCCTCTTCGTCCTTCTCGGAGCCGTCGGCTTCGTTCTCCTCATCGCCTGCGCCAACGTCGCCAACCTCCTCCTCGTGCGCGCCACCGGCCGCAAACGTGAATTCGCCATCCGCGCCGCCATGGGCGCCGGCCGCGCCCGTATCGTCCGCCAACTCCTCACCGAATCCATCGTCCTCTCGATCACGGGCGGCGTGCTCGGCCTCATCCTTGGCTACGCCGGCGTTCGCGCGCTCCTCGCCGTCTCCCCCGCCGGCCTGCCCCGCGTCGGCGAAAACGGAGCCGCCGTCGGACTCGACTGGCGCATCTTCCTTTTCACCCTCGCTATCTCGCTCTTCACCGGCATACTCTTCGGGCTCTTCCCCGCCATCTCCGCCTCGCGTGTCGACCTCCACACCACCCTCAAGGAAAGCAGCAACCGCTCCGGCACCGGCTTCCGCCAGAGCAAAATGCGCTCTCTCCTCGTCATCAGCGAAGTCTCCCTCGCCCTCGTTCTGCTCATCGGAGCCGCGCTCCTTATCCGCACCTTCATCGCGCTCCGCCAGGTCAACCCCGGCTTCGATCCCCGCAACGTCCTTACTCTCGAAATGTCCCTTACCGGCGATCAGTTCAAGAAGACCGCTGGCGTTGCTCAGGTCTCCCATGATGGCCGCGAGCGCCTCAACGCCATTCCCGGCGTCGAGATCTCCGCCTTCACCTGCTGCCTGCCTCTCGAAAGCGGTTACGGCCTTCCCTTCAACATCATCGGCCGCCCGCCGGCCCCTAAGTCTCCGTGGAGCGGCGGCGGTGGCTGGATGAGCGCTTCCCCCGGTTACTTCGCTGTCTTCCACATCCCTATCCTGCGTGGCCGCGACTTCACCGAGCAGGACACCGGCTCGTCTCCCGGCGTCGTCCTCATCAACGAGACCTTTGCCAAGAAATTCTTCCCCAAAGAGAACCCCGTCGGCCAGCAACTCCTCATCGGCAAAGGCATCGGTCCCCAGTTCACTGAGCCCGCCAGGCAGATCGTCGGCGTCGTCGGCGACAGCCGCGATGGCGGCCTCAACAACGATCCTCGCCCCCTCATGATCGTTCCCGTTTCTCAGGTCACCGATGGCATGACCGCCCTCAACTCCAACATCGGGCCCATGGTTTGGCTGGTCCGCACGCACGGCGATCCGCATCAATATATCTCCGCGGTCACTGACCAGCTCCGCCAGTCGAGCGGCGGCTTTCCCGTCGCCCGCGTCCGCCCCATGACCCAGGTTGTCGGGACCTCCACCGCGCGTCAGGACTTCAACATGCTCCTGCTCACCATCTTTGGGGCCTCCGCGCTTATCCTGGCCGCTATCGGCATCTACGGTCTCATGGCCTACTCCGTCCAGCAGCGCACCCAGGAAATGGGCATCCGCATGGCTCTCGGCGCCGACCGCTCCCGCATCCGCTCGCTGGTCGTCTGGCATGGGATGCGCCTCGCCCTCGTCGGCGTCGTGATCGGTATGGCCGCGGCCTTCGGGCTCACCCGCTTCATCGCCAGCTTCCTCTTCGGCGTAAAAACCTGGGACCCCGCGGTATTTGTAACTGTTCCAGTGCTATTAGGCCTGGTTGCCCTGCTCGCCGTTTGGATGCCCGCCACGCGCGCCTCCCGCCTCGACCCCCAGCAGGCCCTCCGTGTCGACTGACGGCTGTCGCGCTGAACCTAACCTCGCGCTGTACCTGGCCTTTGGCACACTTCTGATCAAGGTATTTGGCACAGTCGCAGAGAGGTGATGGGGTAGAGGGTTTCTTTCGGAAGTATTACGGTATTGTAGGCCGCAAAGAGCATGACTCAGTGAATCCGTTCATGCGAGGCAGCGCAGGCGGCAAAAGCATAGAAGCCACAACGTTTGATTCGACAGCGGGATGAGAAGTGCCTCATCGAAATGAGTCGTGGTCAAGCAACGCAACTGTGCGCGATGACGATTATCACATCCCTCTCCATCCGACTATGACTGCTCAGCAACTTCGATCTGCATGTGATCGGTGTAAGATAACGCCACCTATCACCCAGACTACGGCGCTGACTTTGATCGTGCGGTAAAGCCTGCGCAGCCTTCCGGGCAAGACTCGGTGCGACCAACGGGAGCATAAGCGCGACGTGCGCCCGCCCGTGCGGCATTGGGCTAATAGGGTGACAGCTTACATATAGAAGCAGCTTTAAGTGCTCGCCCACCGAGATCGGCGCAGCCAAATTATCACGAACTTAGGTAAATAGGTACCTGTCACCACCCTCAACACTGAGCCCCACGCACTACGCGAGATCGCACTTTCCCACCGCCTCTACTACGGCCGCCTTTTAACTACCGGACATTTCATTTGTTCTCAAAAGCGGACATTTTCACTTGCTAACAACACTGGCGAGTGGGCAGTCATTCGCCCGGAGCCGCTAAAACGCGGTTGAATCCTCTCATTGACTTCCTTCAGCAATTGACTTCCCGTGACGTCTAGGTATAACGTGACTGAATACCAAGAGGTAGAGGTATGAGATGGCTCGCTACGACCTCCAGGGAAGTCTTGATCTGCTGGTGTTGAAGACGTTGGCTCAACGCGTAAAGCTGCACGGCTACGGCATTGTTCTGCATATAGAGCAGGCCAGCGATGAATTGCTGCAGGTCGAAGAAGGATCGCTCTATCCCGCACTGCACCGTATGGAGCAGAGCGGGTGGATTGCTTCCGAATGGGCACAATCCGAACGTGGGCGGAGAGCAAGGTACTACAGGCTGACAGCTGCTGGACGTAAGCGGCTGGAGCGGGCAGAACAGGATTTCGAGGGCCTAGTGAAAGGGGTCCGTGCGGTCCTCCGGTATGTGTGAGGTTTGGCATGGGAATGTTCAATCGCTTTCTGAACCTTTGGCGGCGCGGGCGTCTGCATGCAGATATAGAAGAAGAGATCCGCTCGCATTTGGAGATGCGCACCGCAGATAATCAAGCGTCCGGTATGTCGCCTGAGGATGCGCGACGGGCGGCTCGACTGAGATTTGGGAATCCGCAAAGGTTTGTCGAGAAGACACACGCGGCCGACGCGATGCTGAAGTTCGATGAACTGGGTCGCGATTTGAAGTATGCGATGCGCCAAATGCGGAAAAACCCTGTCCCTACCGCGATCATGGTCATCACCCTCGCTCTGGGCATTGGCGCAAACAATGCAATGTTCAGTTTTTCCGATGCGATTCTGCTACGCCCAATGCCGATAACACGCCCGTCGGAAGTCGTGATCGTCGCCGACTCTCCTCGGGATGATCCATCGGGAGGTTTTTCATACCCTGATTATCGAGAAATCCGGGCGGCTAATCTTTCTTTCTCCGGACTGCTCGCTTATCGATTGACTACCTTAAACGTCGCGGCCCGAACAGGCGAGCCACCACGAGTGCGGCAGGCAATGATGGCCACCGATAATTTCTTTTCCACGCTCGGCGTACAGCCTTTTCTTGGGCGAGCGTTTATTCAGAACGACGCCTCGGCGGCGGCCACGGACCCAGTTGTGATCGTTAGCTACGGTTTCTGGGCGAGCGAACTCGGCGGCGATCGCGGAGCGATCGGTCAGACACTTCGCCTGAATGGGATTCCATTCACCATTGTTGGCGTAGCTCCCAAATCGTTCAGTGGCATAGTTCGGTTCTTTCCGCCCTCGATCTATGTTCCATTGTCGATGTGGGGTCGTCTGGAGAATACGAAGGATGGGCCTTTGGAAGACCGTGCGCGGCATGAACTAAGCGTCCTGGGACGTCTCCGGCCCGGCGTTTCGAGACGCTCTGCGCAGCTCGAAGCAACAGCGTTAGGCCAAAACCTCGAGCGCTCCTATCCGAAAACCGATGCGGGACGGCGCATCATGGTTTGGACCGAATTACAGTCCATTGTTGCCACGGAACCGTCGAGACTGGCAATGGTCGCGATGCTGTTAGGCCTTTCTGCTATCGTCTTGGTGATTGCATGTGTGAACGTGGCGAATATCGCGCTAACGCGCGCAATGGCAAGAACACGCGAAATCGCAATCCGTCTATCGATAGGCTCAGGCACGAAACGTTTGGTACGGCAATTGATTACTGAGAATCTGGCGCTCGCGTTGCCAGGAAGTCTCGCTGGCCTGGCCTTTGGATACGGGGGCATTCTGCTGCTGAGAAGAATCCAGATTCCCAGCGACCCACCTTTCGTTCTGGACTTGCGGATAGATGCACGCCTCCTGACGTTCAACTTAATAGTGGCGGTGCTCAGCTGTCTCCTTTTCGGACTCGCTCCGGCATTGCAATCACGGCGGGTTCGGCTGGCCTCGGCGCTCAAGAGCGGCGGTATCGACGGCGCCTCCCGCACCCGAGGTCGTAACGTCCTGGTGGTCAGTCAAATTGCCCTAGCGATGGTGTTGCTATCATCGGCTGCCGCACTTCTCAGCGGCTTTCAAAAAATGCTCACCGCCGATCCCGGTTTCAAGTCTGATCGCTTGGTCGCGGTAGCTCTCAACCCGTCCGTACTGCGCTATTCCAGTGATCAAACAGCATCGTTCTATCGCCGGTTTGTTGAGGATGCTCGATCGCTACCCGGCATAAAGTCTGTCAGCCTAATGGAATCTGTGCCGCTTTCGCTGGAGCAAAGCAGTGTGACGGTAGTGCCCGACGGCGTTCAACTGCCGAAAGGGAGTGAGAGCATCAAAATCCTGGGTGGGGCCGTGGACCAAAACTACTTCAGCACACTGAAGATCAAGATCGTGCGCGGACGCCCATTCACTGCTGACGACAGATCCACAGCGCCGGGCGTAGCGATCATCAACGAAGAGTTCGCGAAACGATATTGGCCTGAGCAGGACCCCATCGGCAAGCGGCTTCGACTAAGCCGCCCAGACGGATCAATGGCAGAGGTCGTCGGCGTAGCAAAGACGGTGCGCTATCTGCTGCCGTGGGAACAACCCCAACCCTATGTTTACTTGCCTTACGAACAAGGCCCGAGTTCCGCTATGAGCCTCGTTGCTGAATCAGCGGACAGCTCCACAACATTGGCGGCACAGTTACGGCAGACCATTCAGAAGCTGGACCCGGAAATGCCTTACAACATCCGAACGGTCGCTTCATTCGCCCAGTCGACACTCAGCAATTGGTTGGTAGTGATTCAGATGATCACCATCATGGGGGCTCTGGGGCTGATTCTCGCGCTCGTTGGACTCTATGGTCTTATCTCGTATGCGGTTAGCCGACGCACTGCGGAGATCGGGGTGCGGATGGCGATGGGAGCGAGCCGGGGCAACATCTTGGGGTTGGTATTGCGACGGGCCGCAATCCTCAGTTCCGCGGGAGTCGCGATTGGAAGCGCGCTGACGGCGATGGCCGCACCGGCACTTTCAGCAGGATTCGTGGGGCTGGACGCAATGAATATGGCAGACGACATTGCCATCCCAGTCTTGCTGCTGATTGTGAGCATGGCTGCATGTTATGCCCCAGCAAGACGAGCCGCTAACCTCGATCCGGTGCGGGCCCTCCGGTACGAATAGACCGACCGGAACAGCATCGTCCGTCCAACTCAGTTCGGCGACGGCTTCTCCACGTGGTCGATCACCATGACGTCCGCGTTCGCTTTGGCGCTCTCCAGCTTCAGGCCCAATTGCTCTTGTAATGCCACGTACAGGCTTGGCGGCGCATTCGGATCATCAGTATTCGGCGGCGGAACATGAGCGCCCATCGCCGCGAATTGTGACTGGTCCGGCGTCCAGTTCAGGTTGAAATCATACCGGTCGGTCAGTCCGGTTTGGTCCACCACCGGTTTGTCCATTACCGCTTCCTGCATGCCGTGGCAGAAGTCCTTCATCGTCGAGTTGGTCACCCTCAGCCTGCCCAGGCCGCCGAAGAGAAAGTTCCCCGGCGTGCTCGGCTTGTCCGAAGTGACGGTCATCTTTGGGCCGCCCTTGGCAACGGTCAACGCGTAGACCGAAAGCTCGCGCTGCTCGTTATGAAACTTCAGGCCAAACCGCTCCACCAGTGCGTCCCTAATCAGGATCCGCATCTGCTGGATGTTGGGCTGGCCCTCCACATCTGGCACGCCGTCGATGTCGTACTTCTCGTCAAACCATGGCGGCGCATTCGCCATCTGCTTGGTCTGGATCGAGTAGCCGAACGTAACCAAGTCATTAACGGTAGTGTTGATCGTCATCACATGACGCCCGCGAATAGTAAACAGCTTGCCGGGTCGATTCGGATCGCTCGGTTTGATCGTCACCACATCGAACCTCGGATTGGCGTCCGCTGCCATCGGCTTGGGCGGTTCGGGAATCGGCCACGCCGCATCCTCCGTCGTTCGATCAAGGTTGAGCGCCAGCGGATTCGGTCCTTGCGTCCAGGTCCCCGTGATCGTTTTTCCGTCAGGGCTCATTTTGCCCTCGTACTTGCCCCCTATCCTGTCGATCGAATATGTCAGCACTCCGCCATCAAAGCTTGCCTTGTTCGCCACCAGGGGTTGACCTCCCTGATCGATGCTGTAGTCAACCACTTTCAGGTTGCCCTTGTCGTCCTTGCTGATCTTGTTCTCAATACGCAGGTCCCGATTCGCCTGTGGAATGTGCAGCGTCCCTTGCCAGATCCCGACAATGTCCGTAGCCGCAGCGGAGGTCCCAGGGCTCTGTCCGGCCGGCGCCGGGGCTGGTGCGGCCTGCGCATTCGCAACCGGCCCGATGGACATCATTAACAGAGCTGTAACGATTGCTGCCTCGACAAACCGAAGCCCATGCAGCGGCTTGCCGGCAAAACTCACATTGCACCTTACCTGTTCGCTTCCCATGTCGAAGAATCCTTTTCTGCGCCCCTACCGATGATCGCGAAAGACGCCAACGCTGCTGTCTCCCATTTTGGGAAAGAATACACCGGCAATACGTACACTGCCGATGAATCAAAATAATCTGCGCAGGCTAAATGGGGTGACAGCCTGCGGTGCACCCCTGGACTGAGACAAACTGGACGGCAATTAATTGGTGACACTTCGGCCTGTTTACGTTTCGTTTCTATTGATGAGCAGTAGCTGAGCCGCCGGAGTGTGGAAATCCTGGAGGTAGACCTGCCTTTGGATAAGATGCGGGAAGGTGCGGGGTAAGATGCGGTAAGATGCGGGACATAAGATGCGTAGGAGGACATTGAAGGGACAGACCCGATTTTCATGACGTTCACTTTCGAATAGCCGGGCGCATCGCGCTCAGTTGAGTTCCTGGGCGAGGCCGATGAGAAGCCCTTCAGGCCCGCGGATGTAGCAGAGCAGATACGAATCCTGATACTGGACTACTTCGCCTACGAGCTGGGCGCCGCGCTTGCGAAGCCGGTCAAGTGTCTCGTTGATGTTGTCAACGGCGAACATGACGCGGAGCCAGCCTAGAGCGTTCACCGGGGCGTTGCGGTGATCCGCGACGACAGGCGGCGTGAGGAAACGGGAGAGCTCGAGACGGCTGTGGCCGTCCGGTGTGCGCATCATGGCAATCTCGACGCGCTGATCGGCAAGTCCGGTGACACGTCCTGCCCATTCTCCTTCGATCGTGGCCCGCCCTTCGAGGTGAAGGCCGAGCTCTTGAAGGAAATCAATCGTCAATTCGAGGTCATCGACGACGATTCCAATGTTATCCAGCCGTTTGAGCGACATGCGTCAAATCTACAGGATGTCGCCTATATGCAACAATGAACGCTCTGCAATCAGGGCGGATCACGGGCAATCTGGAAGTGATCGCACGATCAGTATCGGGTAACCGCCGGACAGCTAGTGTACTGCGTCACAAATAGAGGTGAGTATTTCTATCTCCGCCTCGCTGACTCCCTTAGGGACCAAGCCTGCGATGTGTTCGAGTGGTATACGGGTCCCGCAAGCATATCGCAGTGAATCTGCTGATCTCAGTTGACGGGCGTGACCGCTGGCCGTCCGTTGGTAAATGAATCCGGAAACCCGCGCGGAATGGATTCCCGGCGCTTGACAAGCAAGCAGATCAGCTACGATAGTTCACTCTTTGGCGGCAAAGGGGGACGTCGTTCTGTGATGACGAGGAGAGAAGCTGTACTCGGGCTGGCGGGGTTTCTGGCCCAGGCAGCCCAAACGTTGCCGGCCAACAAAAACGTCAAATGGGCCCTGGGGTCCAACTTATGGAACTCATATCCTGGTACCCGGTTTACCGACATTCTTGACGTCATGCACGATACCGGCTTCATCGGCCTTCGTTTGACGCAGTATCCACAGATTCTCGCCAAGTACGACATCACGCAGGATCAAATGGAACGGGAACTCTCCCGCCGCGGCCTCAAGGTGATCACGATCTCATTCAATGGCCCAGCGGACGATCCTGCTAAGCATGCCGAGATTCTGAGCAACGCCAGGACTGCGATGACTTTCCTCAAACATCTCGGCTCCGAACGCCTGGTGGTTTTCTCGCCTTCACGCGCCGGGAACAAACCCGCGGACGCATTCGCCACCATGTGCCGTTTCTATAATCAACTGGGAGAGGCCGCCGGCGAGATGGGCTTCAAGGCCGGCCTGCACAATCATCTTGGCCAGATGGTGCAGACGCCGGAGGAGATCGACCGTTGCATGGCGCTTACCGATCCCAAGCTGTTCTACCTTTCACCCGACACCGCGCACGTGTACCTGGGCGGCGGAGATCCGGCCGTTATCATGGAGAAGTACAAACATCGGCTGATGATGGCGGATTACAAGGATGCGAAGCGCGCCGGCCTGACTGCGAAGTACATCACCAACACCTATGATCTTGGCGATGGCGAGATCGACTTCGCAGCCTGCCATCGTGTGCTGCGCAGCATCCGCTTCAAAGGGTGGCTCTGTTCAGATCTCGACATAACGAGAAACGGCCCTCGCACCAGCTATGACCGATGTGGCGCCTACATCGTAAAAACGCTGGAACCCATTTATGTATGAAATCACCCGGCGGAAAATGCTGAAAATGGCAGCAGCGGCGGCGTTATCAAGCTATCGCATCCTCGACCCCCATGTGCATGTCTGGAAGCACGATACTCGCTTTCCTTTCGCGCCCGGCGCCAAGGTTCCCGACTACGATGCAACGCCGGAGATGCTCCTGGAACTCATGAAAGCCAACGGGGTAGCGAAGACCGTCATCATCCAGGTCATCCATTACCGCTACGACAATAGCTATCTCGCGGCTGTGCTGAAGCGATACCCGCAATTCTTTCGAGGTGTGTGCCGCGTAGATCCCCTGGACCCCGCCGCGCCTGACCATCTGGCACAGCTTTCTGAGCAGCAGGGCTTTCACGGAGTGCGTCTGAGTCCGGCCGGCGATGCGACCGGGGACTGGATCCAGGGCCCACGGATGCCTCCTCTATGGAAGCGCTGCGATCAGCTCAAGGTTCCTATGACGCTGCTGGTGCCGATCAGCCGCGTTCCAGACATCCAGAAATTAATTGATAAATACCCCGATTTGACGATCGTGATCGACCACATGGCGGACTGCCCCGTAGATCAACCGGAGAAACTGGATGCATTGGTGGAACTGGTGCGTTATCCCAAAGTGTTTGTGAAGATCTCGCACACCTGGTCATTGTCCAGGGAAGACTATCCCTGGCTCGATTCACAACGGCTGGTGAAGCGCTTGTACGACACATTCGGACCGCAGCGGCTCATGTGGGCGACAGACTGGCCTATTGCCAATGATCGAGCCACCTACCCGCAGAGGTTGACGGTCGTGCGCGACGAAATGAAATTCCTCAACGCAGATGACAAGAGCTGGATGCTCAGCAAAACGGTGGAACGGGTGTGGCCTATGCACTAAAGGACCGGGGCCATCTTTTTCTAAGGGACGAAGTAGTCTTCTTAACGCCGCATTAGCCACGCCCCACGAAACCCATGCCGGCTGCGCGCCGTCGCACAGGCCTTTGATGCCGGAGTTCGGATGAGCTCGTTTATTGTCTATGTAGAACCGTATTAGGGAGAACCGATGTCTCGATTTGAAAACATAGCGGTAGTGGAGAGTTATTTGAACGGTCTCGCGAGCAAAGACCTTTCGTCTGTGCCTTTCGCACCCGATATAACGTTTGAGGGGCCACTGATGCCTAAACTGGCAGGCCGGGAGACGATAGTTGGCTTCCTCACCAACATTCTTCCGTTCATCAAGGGTATAGAAATAAAGCAGCACCTAGTCGACGGCAACTATGTCGCTACCGTCTTCGACATGGAGACGGTTAACGGCTTGGATCATGTTGTGGATTTGTGCCTGGTTGTAGATGGACTATTGACCGAGGTTCGCGCGTTCTATTACCCAAGCCAAAACCCTCGGTAGGCCGCGATGTTGGCGGAAACCTGACCGCGACGATTTAGAGGTTGAAGGGGACAAGAGGTTGAAGGGACAGCAGACGAAGTAACCACATGCCACGCACCTGCGAAGGCTGGACAAATGGGCTCCGCCAAGGGCAAATGATCGACTAAGGCGAGTCCCCTTAACGCGGCCTTAGCAACGCAAATTCCATTCGACCCTCGACCTCAGAACAATGGGGATTACGTCGTGCCCATGTGAGCGTTCGCTTCTCGCCGTCTTGACGGTTAGACAGCGCTATTGCCGTTTGTTCATGAACGCTTGAGGAATTTCAAGTAGAAAGCTGCGAACACCAAGACGATGCCGATATTGACCATCAACCGTTCCCAGACCAGGTTTCGGAAGAACACTAAATCTACACCGACTATTACGGCTGACATTGCGACCCCGTAAAGGAGGATAGCTACCGGTCTGCCCATTTCAGCAAGAATCGCCACTTAGAGTCCTCCTCTTTATCACCTGTCCGCCATTCCGGCCAACTCCACGAGGCCCGGTTGCTGATGAGCAAACCAGCGAGTACAGAACAAGATGGCCGGCCTGCTGATGGAGAGCGTGTTGGTTCAGCCTGAAATGGAAAGAGGGCGCTCTCCGTTAGTGAGTATTCCACCCTTCGGGCGGGGATTTTCAAGGCATTAATACGACCATCAGGCTATCCCTCAGCATGGTTGCGTCCCCGCAGAGCCCCGCTTCTGTTTCGCCTGCCAAGATCATTGTAGCTCCACCATGCCCATCCGTCTCAACGTCCAGTTGGCCCGTGACTCGGAAACAATCGCGCATCGTGGCGGTTTCCAAGCGACCTCTCAGTAGTGCCAGTTGCGAATGCCACAGGCCGCGTGTACCTTCTCCAACGCAACTAGAAGGAGATTTCCAATGGCCTCAACTATCGCAACAATTTCCCCAAAAGCCGCAACGCAAGCGCAGCAACTGCCCACCGCCGGATTCGTGAAATCGAGGCTCGAAACCCGGTGACAGACGTAATGTAACCGTCACAGGTCGGTGCCGGTCATTGTTCGTTCGGACGCGTGAACGCTCCCTCCAGCGGCGACGTACCCAAAGGTTCCGCTGTTGTACGCGGGCACCTCTGGCGGCCCATCGAGCGAGCCGGGTGCGATGGGCCGAAAGCCACCAAAGACCGAATTACATCGTCACCTCCTTTGTCTCATCGTTCAACGGCCAAACCAAGATACATGACGGGCCTTTCCAACGTTTGTCACAAATCAGCATCTCGATTGCTGTCTGAGAAGATCGCCGAATTAAAAGTCTTTTGGAGGTGTTGCATTACTTTCCATTACTGAGTAGTGTAGGGCTATGGACCGCACAACGAGACAATTCACCATCTCCCTGCCGCCCGAATTGGCGGAACAGGTGATTGCAACTGCTAAGGCGGAAAGCCGGACTATCAGTGAGCTGTTCCGGGAGGCTTTTCGTAGCTATCGAGCGCAACGTGTTCGCACCCTGCTCGATGCTTCGCAACAGGCCGGGCGGCGGAAGGGCCACATGGGACATACACCGGATGATTTGGAGCGCCTGATTCACGAAACCCGCGAAGAAGAGGCGAGGCCACAGCGTAAACGGTGATCGTTGTTCTGGACACAAACGTATGGATCTCCGCGCTCGAATTTGGAGGTACACCGGATCGAGCGCTCTTCCGCGCCCTCGCGCAAGACCAGCTCGCAATCTCCGACCTAATACGTGCAGAGATTGAGCGAGTGCTCACGCGGAAGTTCGACCGCGATCCGGTCGAGCTTCGAGTCGTCTTGGACGAGTTGCTAGCCCAGGCGCTTCGGATCAAAGTGACAGGCGAAGTAAAGGGAGTTTGCCGCGATCCCAAGGACGACGCGATTCTGGAGACGGCATGGAGAGCAGAAGCGGATTGTCTGGTTGCCGGAGACAAGGACTTACTCGCTCTCGGCAAATACGGTCGCACCGCAATCATTCCGCCCGCCGAGTATTTGAAATACCCTTATGATGAATAAGTCCATGAGGAACATCCTTAAGCGGGGAAAAGCTCGCCTTCCCCGGACTTAAGTTCGCTTAATTCGCACATTTCTACAACGGGACCAACGAGTCATTTCCGGCCCGCGACGCCTGAAGCGGCAGCGCTGAATTACCGCACTTAACGCTCCTTGAGCGCACTTTTTATTTTTTCCCCGGCCCAGGGCCCCGGGGAGCCGCCATCCCACCCTCAGGGCGCTTAGGGCGCACTATTTGCCGCAAAATCGAATCTCCCCGTAGAGACCCCTTACCCGCAATACGCTCTTTACGCTACAGCCTTCCTCGGTCGCAATCGGTCAGAGGCGAGTTTGAGCGCGGGTCCCGATAACTCGAAAAATAAATCCTGAGTGGCCCTCGACAAAAGTACCTCAAACTACATCTTTAGTTGCGTGCAAAAATACCAACTCTACGCCAGTCGGCCCGCCCCTCGCTTTGTTGGGCTCCATGGTGACCCTAAACGTTTCGCCGTCTTGCGCGGAGCCCGCTCCGCGGCATCGGCCTCCCTGAACCTCCGCAATACCTCCGTCATCGAAGACGCGCTCCGGAGAACCCATGCCGGCCTCGTGATACTCGATTCACTCGACAGTTACTCGGGGCTGAATCTCCATCAGCCCACAGAATTTCTACCTTTGTTGGAAAAGCTCGCCCTCCTGGCGGAGAGGCAGCATTGCTGCATTCTGTTCCTTCGCCATCTCAGCAAACGCGGCCCAGGCCGGCCGGCCCTTCGCGGTCGGACCGAAATCTCCGCCACCCTCCGCACCGAGTTTCTGGCCGGCGCTTCCCCTGATGCACCATCCCAACCCGCTTTGCTGCAAATCAAGTCGAACCTCGGGCCTCTCGCTCCCGCGCTCTCCTACACGATTGATGATGCCGGAAGTTTCTACTGGACTGGGCTTAGCAGGCTAACCCGGGAGGACATGCTCGCCGACCGCCCCACCGGCGCAGGTCTTCCCCAACGCAAGTTTGCCGGTGAATGGCTACGTGACTACCTGCAGAATGGAAGCCAAACGCAAGGCGCAACCGAGATCGCCGCCCAGCGTGATGGCGTTAGCATCGCCACCCTGCGCCGCGCCAAATTCGATCTGGGCGTTCGCAGCGTAAAAGACGGAATCAAAAGCGTCTGGTACTGGTCCTTACCTGCCACTGCGGAGCAGCAATCACCCATAAGGAGGCAAGATGCTCAAATTAATTAATTCAGAAATTTGAGCACCTTCATGAAACAAAGGACTTAGCTGCAAAGGGAAAGAGAGTGAGTGAAAACGGCTTTGATTCAAGGGTGGACGGCAGCGCCGGATGATGTACCAACTCAGCGCCTCGCAAATCCCATTAAGATTGGAGAGAGGCACTCTCATTTGCATTCAGCGGAACCGCGGTTTTCTCCTTCCCTGATTCGCGCGCTGGCCAATACGGCCATGGGCCGCGAAGACGTTTTGCCTTTCTGGTTTGGGGAGTCGGATCAGCCCACACCGTCCTTCATCCGCGAGGCTGCGATCGCCTCGTTACGCGAAGGAGAGACTTTTTATTCTGAAAATCTTGGCCGGTTGTACCTGCGGCAGGCGATCGCAAACTACCTGAGCAGCCTTCACCAGCGCGTCGTGACCGCAGATCGAATCGCGGTGACTGCATCGGGTGTCTCCGCGTTGATGATGGCCAGCCAGTTGCTCGTCGCCCCGGGCGATCGGGTGGTAACCGTCACACCGCTATGGCCGAACGCGGTCGAGATACCCAAGGTGGTGAGCGGCCAGGTCACCTGCGTCTCGCTCCAGGTGCAGGACGGGCGTTGGACGCTCCCGCTCGAGCAACTGCTGCAGGCGCTGACTCCGGGCACTCGGATGCTGGTACTGAACTCGCCCAACAACCCCACCGGCTGGACCATCCAGCATGCGGAGCAGATCGCGATTCTGGAACACTGCCGCCGGCATGGCATATGGATCCTGGCTGACGATGTCTACGAGCGCCTGGTCTATGCGGAGGGGATGAGATCGGCTCCGTCGTTTCTTACCTTGGCCGAAGAGGACGACCGGTTGATCGTCGTCAACAGCTTCTCAAAAGCCTGGATCATGACGGGGTGGCGTGTGGGATGGATGGTCGCACCCAGCGCCATCATGCCTGATCTCGGGGCGCTGCTGGAATATAACGTTTCCTGCGTCTCGGTATTTACTCAGCGGGCGGCCGCGACGGCTCTCGAGCACGGAGAACCGTATGTAGAGCAGTTGCGAACAGAGCTTGCCCAGACCAAGGCCAAATTGTTTGCCGCATTGCGGAAGATGCCCAGAGTCGAAGTACCGCAATCGGATGGCGCGATGTACCTCTTCCTGCGGATCACCGGTGAAGATGATTCCATGCGTCTGGCAACGCGCCTGATCGAAGAAGTTGGCCTGGGCCTCGCACCCGGCAGGGCCTTTGGACCCGAAGGCGAAGGCTGGCTGCGCTGGTGCTATGCGGCAGCATGGAAGAAAAACGAGTCTGGAATTGAACGTATGGCGCGATTCCTCTCTAAATAACGGTACAATTTCGTTCCGGAGGAAAGAACCGGTGCACACCATTTACGTTGTGATGCTGGGTCTCCTTTTGCTCGTCGTGTTTCTCCTGGCTGGACACGCCCTCGGATACGGACGACAAGCAGCACTGTACTTCTTGCCGGCATGGTTGGTCGGGGCCGCTATTAACCTGTGGTTTGGTGTGAGCAGGGCGGGCTACTCTGTACGAGACGAAGCGCCGATATTTCTGCTGGTCTTCGCAATTCCCTCTGCGTTGGGACTTCTGGCCTGGTGGAAGCTACCGCAATGATCGATCGCCGACTCTCAACCACCCTCTTCGCGATATTCCTCCTCAACGTGGCAGCGGGCTGCCGCTCTTCTGAACCTGCAGCCGCCTCCCCTGCGATCGATCAGGTCGACAAATACCTGTGGCTGGAAGATGTCCACGGTGAACGCTCCATCGCGTGGGTGAAAGAGCAGAACGCTCGCACCACCGAAGTGTTGCAGAAGGACCCTCGTTTTGCTGACCTGAACGCGGCCGCGCTCAAGATCTACGAATCGCCAGATCGTTTACCCATGCCGGTGTTGAAAGAAGGCACCATCTACAACCTGTGGCAGGATGCAAAGCACGTGCGTGGCATCCTCCGGCGCACGACGCTGGCCGACTATCTGACCAGCGAGCCCCAGTGGAAAACGCTCATCGACTATGACGCGCTGGCCAAACAGGACAAGCAGGAGTGGGTGGCCAACGGCTTGAACTGCCTCTACCCGGGCAATGGTCTGTGCCTGGTATCACTTTCGGCCGGCGGTGAAGATGCGGAGACCTTGCGCGAATTCGATCTGAAAACCGGCAAGTTTGTCGAGCACGGTTTTGTCTTGCCTCACTCCAAACAATCTGTCGACTGGCTGGACAAAGACTCGCTGCTGGTGGCGCGCGACTGGGGTCCGGGCACGATGACCAAGTCCGGTTATCCCTTTGTGGTGAAGCTATGGAAGCGGGGCCAACCGCTGGAGCAGGCAAAAGAGGTTTTTCGCGGCACGGAGAACGACGTAGACGCCGCGGGCTACACGCTGAATGACAGCCAGGGCCATCATGTGACGCTACTGCGCACGATGCTCAATTTCTTCGAAACTGCGTATTTTCTTTGGGCCCCTGACGGCAACCAGAAGCTGGCTTTGCCGCCCAAGGCAGACATCGATGGATTGCTCGACAACCAGCTCATCGTGACCCTGAACCAGGATTGGAAGCCAGACGGCTTGGAGACGACGTTCCCTACCGGATCGGTTCTTTCATTAGATATGAACGCGGTCAGGCAAGACCCTGTGCACTTGAAACCGGCCGCGATTTTTAGTCCCAGCGCAGTTGAGTTCGCGCAAGAGGTGCAAGCTACCCGGGACCATCTGGTGTTGACCACACTCGAGCATGTCCAGGGACGCGCATACGTTTATTCGCGGAGCGCCAAGGGTGAATGGACGCGGAAGAAGCTGGAAGTGCCGGATAACCAAGCCGTGGACATTGTTTCCGCAAATGGCGCAGACGACCGGTTTTTTCTCGAAGTGCAGGGCTTCCTGACTCCGTCGTCGCTTCTACTTGGGGATCCCGGGACGCAAACGCTGAAAGAAGCGAAATCGCTCAAGCCACAATTCGACGCATCACAGGATGTGGTGGAGCAACTCGAAGCCAAGTCGAAGGACGGGACGATGGTCCCTTACTTTGTGGTGCGCCGCAAGGATCTGCAGTACGACGGCACCAATCCAACCTTACTGACAGCGTATGGCGGGTTCCAGGTTGCCAACACGCCCTCTTATAGTGGAACCGTCGGCAAGTTATGGCTGGAACGAGGTGGCGTCTACGTGCTGGCGAATATCCGCGGTGGTGGAGAGTTCGGACCGGCTTGGCATGAGGCCGGACTGAAGACGAACCGGCAACGGATTTATGACGACTTCGCAGCGGTCGGTGAGGATCTGGTCACGCGCAAGATCACTTCACCGCGCCGGCTGGGCATTGAAGGTGAATCCAACGGCGGACTGTTGATGGGAGTCGAGTTTACCCAGCATCCCGAGATGTGGAATGCCGTGATCATCGGGGTGCCGCTACTGGATATGCTGCGGTATGAGCAGATCGCAGCCGGAGCATCCTGGGTAGGCGAGTATGGCTCGGTTTCTATACCCGAGCAGCGGGCGTTTCTCGCATCGATCTCTCCGTATAACCAGCTCAAGCCGGATGTGAATTATCCCGAACCCTTAATCTTTACCACCACGAAAGACGATCGTGTCGGTCCGGTTCATGCCAGAAAGTTTGCCGCCAGGCTCGCCGAGCTTCACAGACCCTTCTTCTATTACGAAATCATCGAAGGTGGGCACAACACCGGAGCGAACCTGAAAGAGTCGGCGGAGACCAGGGCCGTCGACTTTATCTACTTAGCCCGCAAGTTAATGGATTAATTCGTAACTGAGAGTGTGGCCGAAGCGTTTATTGAGCATGACTTCTCCCTCCAGTTCGAAGGTGCAAGTGAAAGCCTGTGCCAGCTGCGCGTTTATTACGAGCTCCAGGCAGTCACCCGGCCGAAGTTCCCCGAAACGTGCTCCAGCCTATCGTGCGGTCCACGCACCATCGATTGGCAGCGATGCTCCGGTGATATTGCTGGCGCTGTCGGAGCAGAGAAAAACAGCCAGAGCACCGATATCGGAGGGGTGTGAGAAGACTCCTGACGGTTGCTTTTCTTCCAACAGGCGCCGCTCGGCTAATTGCCGGTCAGAGCCGTCTCGATCCATTTGTTGCCTGATCTGAGCTTCGACGATGGGTGTCAGTACCCAACCCGGACAGATTGCATTGCACGTAATGCCATGGCGCGCAGTTTCAAGTGCGACCACTTTGGTGAGTCCGATCAGCCCGTGCTTTGCTGCAACGTACGCAGATTTATTCTCGGAACCGACCAGACCATGGACCGAAGCGATATTGATGATTCGACCGTACCCTTTGTTACGCATCGTAGGAATCGCCGCCGCGATGAGGTGGAAAGCAGATGAAAGATTGACGGCAAGCACGGCATCCCATCGTTCCGGTGGAAAGCTTTCCACCGGGGCGACATGTTGGATTCCGGCATTGTTGACGAGGATGTCCAATCCGCCGTATTCAGCCAGGGTTTGACTTATCAACCCGCGGCATTCGCTGGGACTGGAGACATCGGCCTCGATATGTCGAACGCGCACCCCGTAGTTCAGGACAATGCGATCCTGAAGTGCCTTAATCGCCGCCGGCTCTCCGAATCCGTTCAGGATGATATTGCAACCCGCCTTAGCCATCTCCTGAGCAATGCCGAGCCCGATCCCACTCGTTGACCCGGTAATCAACGCGGCTTTACCCTCTAAGCTCATTCTTCCTCTGCCTTGTTTCATTACCAATCAAGAGCCAAGGATGCCGATTTCGCCGGGACGCCGCCATGGTGAGTGGGCGGCCCAGGTCTCGCTTTTGAGACCTGGGTTTCTCCCGCAAATAGGTCCTGGCAGGACTACCCACTCAAACCCTGGATATGCAGCTCGTTTTCTCTGGAGAATTAGCTGGCCGCTGCCCCAGCAGGCTCCAGCACATGATCGTTCAAGTTACTTGGCTTCAAGGTGCTCAGGATATCTTTCGCCTTGGCCACGTCCTGCGCGGTTCCATGGGCCACCACGACATACTTACCAGCCTTGACCGCGCTTTCATACATGACGATGCTGTCCTTCGGGATACCCAGGCTGAAGAGCCCAGCGCCGATCGCACTCAGCCCGCCCACTACCACTGCTCCCTCAAGCGCGGCGATGATCCAAGCTACCAGCGGACCGCCAATCAGCACCGGGCCTACGCCGGGAACCCAAAAAAACGCCGCACCAAACAGCAAGCCCCACAGTCCGCCCCAGAACGCACCTAACTTGCCCCAGTGCTTCATGCGGTCTCCGGCGTTGTAGTAACCCACCACATGCTCTTCCGTGTGGTAGTCCTTCCCGACTACCGACAACTTCTTCATGTCGAAGCCTGACTTCTGCAGCTCCCTTACGGCTTCATCTGCTTCTGAGTGAGTGTCGAATACTGCAACTACTGCGTTCGTATCTTCCATGGATCTGACTCCTTGTCATCTGGTTGTAACGTCTCCCAAAGTTTGTGTCGCGAACCGGGTTGATGCTCGCGTCCTCTCATTCTCACAGTGAATCTTAATCGGTTTCTTGAAAGTTTGAGAAACGTTAGGGGCGTGGAGGTCTAGACCTTTGCTTTCTCTTCAAGCGCCAAATACTGGTGAATGAAAGCGATTGCCATGCTTCCCTCACCGACCCCACTGGATACGCGCTTGATCGAGTTGTGCCGCACATCGCCGGCGCAGAAGATTCCCGGCAGACTCGTCTCCAGAGGAAAAGGCGCACGCTCGAGCTTCCAGCTGTTGAGATCGCGCCCGGTGCAGATGTAGCCTTTCTGGTCGCGCTCCAGCTCCTTGGGTAACCATGAAGCGTCCGCCACCGCACCGATCATCACGAACAATGCGTCGGCCTCGTACGTAACCACTTTGCCGCCGACCCGGGCCACGATTCCCTGCAGATGATCTTCGCCCCGGGCCTCGACGACTTCGCTAAACGGCACTACCTCGATGTTGGCCTTGGAGGCGATCTCGCCGATCAGATATTGCGACATGCTTAGCTTCAAACCCTCGCCCCGCACCAATACCTTGACCTCGGCAGCGTAATTGGAAAAGAACATCGCCGCCTGGCCAGCCGAGTTGCCGCCACCCACGATGAAGACCTTCTTCCCATTCACACTGATCGCCTCGGGACGAGAGGCTCCGTAGAGCACACCGCGCCCCAAGAGGCGCTCGCAGCCTTCCGCTGTGAGCCGGCGCCATTCCACGCCAGTTGCCAGCAGGACAGCACGAGCAAATACACTCTGCCCGCCATCGAGATCCAACTGGAAGCCGCCGGCAGCGGGAACCACCTTTTCCATGCAGCGCGTCATCGCAATCTCGGCGCCAAAACGCACCGCCTGCTTTACCGCCCTTCCGGTCAGGTCTTCCCCTGAGATCCCTTCAGGAAAGCCAAGATAGTTTTCGATGCGCGAGGAGGTTCCCGCCTGCCCTCCCGCGGCTGAGCGCTCGACCATCAGCACGTTCAGCCCTTCCGAGGCGCCGTACACGCCGGCAGCCATACCCGCAGGACCTGCTCCTACGATCACCACGTCGTAAGTGTCCCGGTTCGGTTTTGTCTGCAGTTGGAGGGCCTCCGCGACCTCACGTACAGTGGGCACGTGGTCGAAGAGTTTGCCATCGATCGCCACCGCCGGACAACCCATATCCTCAGGAAGGAATTTTGGCAAACGCTCCGGCTCCAGTTCCCGATCGACCCACTCGTAAGGGATCCGATTGGAAGCGAGAAAGCTTCGGATATCGCGGCAGTCCGTGTCGTATTTCGAGCCCAGAATCAGCACCCTGGACGAGGGGAGCGTGCTCACATATTCCTGCACCCGCATAAGCCGCTCATTCATGGTCTGCAGGATCAGGGCGCTCGCTTCTTTTGAATCTCTGATGAGATTCTGAAGCTGCTGCCGCTCCAGGCGCACAATCCGGCAAGCTGTTTCTGCCCGTAGTGAGACCAGGTTCTGAGTACCCAGCAGAATGGGGGTTTCGCCGAAGAAATCGCCCACCTGATATTCATAGTGGGTGATGTCTACCTGGCGGCCGAGGACATCTTTCACCATCTGCAGGCGGCCTTCAAAAAGGAGATGAAAATAGGGCGGCTCGCCCTCGCGACTCAACCATTCGCCGGGCGCAAGCCGAACATCGGCCGCCGTCTCCGCCAACCTGACGATCTCGGGCTCGGACAGGATGCTGAACAACTTGGATTGCTTGAGCTCTTCGGCGGTGAACATCTCATCATTCTGCCATGTGCGGCGCTCATGCGGGATTGACTTCGAGCTCCGGCTGGCGATGACCGCTGGTACCGGCACCGGCATTGGGCGGAAGGCCGAGGCTGTCGAAGACCGGCCCGAGGGCCACGAACGACATCAGCAGCACAGCCAGATGGAAATCGCGCAGTTGAGGATTGGCTGCAGAGTGGCCGCGGGCGTGCGCGACGAGGCGCAAGGTGATGGCTCCGATGGCCACGCCCATACCCAGGCTCAGCTGCATCACTGCGCTGAGGAAGCCGTTGGCCCGGCTCATCCTTTCCGGTGGAATTTCCGCGTAGGCCAGCGTTGTCAGGCAGGTGAACTCCATCGATCGCGCCGCTCCGTGAAGGAAAAGAATGGCGACCACCAGAATGGTCGCGGTGGCGGGGCTGAGCAGCGCGCACAGAGCCATGGTTCCCGCGGTAATGATTCCGTTCACGATCAAAAGGCGGCGAAACCCGAAGCGGCGAAGAGCCTGGATCACAAAGGCCTTCATCGTCAGGTCGCCGGCAAAGAGCGCCAGCAAATAGAGCCCCGACTGAAAGGCGTTCAAGCCGAAGGCGATCTGAAACATGAGCGGTAGCAGAAACGGGAGCACCGAGACGGCGATGCGGAAGGCGCTCGCCCCGTAAACAGAAAGCGAGTACGTCTTGAGCTTCATCGATTCCAGGTCAATGAGGGACGTAGCGGGATTGCGGTGCGCGGCAACCAACGCGGCCCCTCCGCTCAGCAGGCTGAGCGCGAGCACCAGGCCGGGCACCTGCCAGGAAACCCCTTCGCTGCCCAGCTTTTCCATGCCGTACACCGCGCCGGCGGAGGCGAATCCCGCGAGCAGAAAAGTGAGCCAATCAAATGCATGCTTTTCGCCGCTGCGCACGTTCTCTACCCATAGCAAGGTGAGGATCAGGGCGGCGATGCCGATAGGGAGATTGAGGAAGAAGATCCAATGCCAGCTGGCATAGGTGGTGATGAAGCCACCCAGCGGCGGACCCACGACCAGGGCGGTCAGTCCGGGCCAGGTGATGTAGGCGATGGCCTCGGTGAGCTTGTGTTTGGGCGTTGTACGCAGAACGATGAGGCGGCCCACCGGCACCATCATAGCTCCGCCAATACCTTGCAAAATGCGCATCAGGGTGAACTGGGTGAGGGTGTGGGCCGCCCCACACAGGAGCGATGAGACGGTAAACGTCGCGATGGCGGCGGCAAATACCGAACGGGAACCGAAGCGATCGGCGACCCAGCCACTTATGGGGATAAACACGGCCAGGGTCAGCAGATAAGCGGTGATGCCGAGGTTCAGGCTGACGGCGCTGGAATGAAAGCTATGTGCCATCTGCGGAAGCGCAGTGGCAATGATGGTGCCGTCCAGATTTTCCATGAAGAAGGCGCCCGCAATCAGAGTGGTGACATAAAGCGGCGAGCGGGTCTTCTTCATCGTTTGCAGCAGGTGAAAAAAGTGACTACGGAGTTTCGAGTCCGCTTAAACCGGCTCTGCGCTCGAAGGCCTGGATCAGAGAACCGAGGCTGCGCTCGGCGCCAATTTCCGTGCGCGGCTCAGCAACCACAGGGGGCGTTGGCGCCGGCGCCGCACGCTCCTGCTGCTTGCGTGCTTCGTTGGCGGAAACGACCACCGGGCCGGTGGGGACCAACCCGCTCAGCGCGGCTCCCGACTTAGCGACCTTATCGGTTTGCAGGTGACGCCGTTCCATCCGGCGCTTGGGTGGAACACGCTTTACCTGCGGCGCCTCTTTGGCCGGCGGCGGAGGAGGCGGTGGCGCAGCGGCCGCTACCGGGGGCGCAGTCACTTCCGGCTGCTTGCGCTTCCGCACCGGCGCGCTGGTCTTCAACTTTACCTTTTTCAGCGAAGCAATCGCCGAGGCGGTCTGCGAATTTTTTCTCGATCCGGCTAGAGCGGCTGCGAGAAAGTCCCGCGCCCGCTCCAGGCGGCTTAGTTCAACATCAATTTGAGCGATGATTTCGTTCCGTGTGGTCATGCACCATCATTCTATCGCCCTCTGGACTCTTCTGCCGATTCTCTGCCCTGTGGGAATTCAACTGTGTCATTATTCACATCGAATGGCGGCCATGGGTTCAATTTGGGCCGCACGCAAAGCGGGCACAAGCGAAGCCGCGCTGGCGATGAACGTCAGCGCCGCTACCGACCCCAGCAGCACCCACGGGTCGCGCGGCGACGTTCCGTAGAGAAAGCTTGCCAATGCCCGGGACGCTAAAAGGGCTGCCCCCAGGCCTACCGTCGTCCCAAAGAGCGCAACCATGGCATTCTCTGAAAAGACCATGACCAGCACGCGGATCCGCTGCGCTCCTAATGCCATGCGAATGCCGATCTCGGTAGTCCGGCGCGCAGTCACGTAGGCAAGCGTTCCATAAAGACCGATGCCAGTTACCAGTAAAGCGCATCCGGCAAAGAACACGGACAACAATGCCATCATCCGTTCGGTACTAATGGCATCGTCTACAACTTCATCCATCGTTAACAATGCGGGAGCGGGGATGTCCGGCGCCAGGCGGGCGGCCAATGAGCGCGCAGCCGAAGCAAGCGCAGCCTGCGGCCCGTCGACACGCACCACGGCGTGGAAGGACGGCTTCTTCTGCTCATCCTGCATGATGGGCACATATCCTATGGGTGGCGCGGGGGCGCGCATGTACCTGTACTTGGTGTCACCGGCCACAGCAACTACTTCGTAGGAAGCGTGCTTGTCTCCCCTCACTACCTGGCGGCCCAACGCATCCTGCCCGGGAAAAAGCAACTTCGCAGCCGACGCGTTGAGGATTATCTTCAGCCCGGAGGCATTGGTATCGGACCAGCTGAATTCCCTTCCCTGATAGAGCGGAATGCGCATGGTCGCGAAGTAATCCGGACCGACGCTATTCATGTTGATGAGCTGCGGGTTCGCGCCGGGAGCCGCGTACCTCCCATTCCAACCTAAATGCGACAGCGGCACGATGAACTGGAAGCTCACGCTTCTTACGCCGGGCTGGCGGCCCAGCCCTTCACCCAATTGCTGGTATAGCCGCATCAGGGCGTCGCCCTCCAGTTGTTGCTTGTCCATGTTGAAGGCGATGTTCACCAGGCCGTTGGGGTCAAACCCGATGCCTGAGCTATAAAGGCGCACCAGGCTGGTGGCCAGGAGCCCAGCGCCGATCACCACCACCAGAGCCAGAGCCACCTCCGACGCCAACAGGATGCGGGGCAGAATCCTGATGCGCTCATGTGGCTGCCGTGTCTGCTGGGCGTCCTTGATGTGGTCATTTACGTCTCCTGCCGTGGCCCCGAGGGCAGGCATCAGGCCGATCAGCACTGCGGAGACGACGGCAACCACGGCTGCGAAAGCAAAAACTCGCGCGTCCAACGAGGTATCGAGCTGCACGCCACCGATGTTGCCGCTCATGAGCAGAGCGGCTAACGAGCCGCTTACCAACGGTGCTACCACCAGGCCGGCCGCCGTCCCCAGGACAGCAATGACCATGCTCTCGACCAGCAATTGTTGGATCAGCCGCCGCCGCGTGGCGCCGATCGCCAGGCGGGTTGCCAGCTCGCGTGAACGCGCTGCGCTGCGCGCCATTAACAGGCTTGCCAGGTTCAGGCATGCCAGCAGCAGAATGCCGGCGCACATAAGAAACATGGCTAGTAACGGTTTGCGGAAAAGAAGGCGCGCGTACGTGAATCCTTTGGAACCCGGTTCGGCCGCGAAATGGAAGTGTCCTTGCTCTTTATCCGTAATAAAGCCGGGATCGCTCGATGCCTGGCGGAGAATCGGATCGGAAATTGTTGCCAGGGATGCGTCCGCCTGAGCCAGGGTGGCGCCCGGTTGCAGTCTCGCGCCCACGGTCAGCCACCAGGCGTTGATGCCATCATCAATGTGGTTCCTGGGCGCATCGATGATCGGGTCGGCCGATAGCGGGGCAAAGATTTGCGGCCGCTGCGTAGGGTCGGCTCCTATAAACCGCTTAGGCATCACCCCCACTACAGTGAATGGTGTATTGGCGATGGTCAGCTTACGTCCCACCACGTCGGGGGCGCGATCGAACCAGGTTTCCCAAAAGCCTTCCGTAATGACGACCGGGAGACCTGCTGGATTTCCTCCCCTGCGATCGTCATCCGGAGTCAGATACCGTCCCTTCAAAGGTGGTACCTGCAGCGCGCGAAAGAATTGTCCGCTCACCAACATTCCGTGAATGTTTTCGTTTCCCGCTCGCCCTCGGACTTGAAGGATATCGGGGTTGTAGGCGAAGACATCGGAGAAGACCTCGTGCCTGGCTTCGAGGCCACGGAAGAAAGGCGTGCAGAAGGCATATTCAGGCTGGGGGCCGCCCTCTTCCATTCGCAAGACCGCTAACTGTTCGGCGTGCGGCACTGGTAGCGGCCGCAAGAGTAGCCCGTTGATCAATGAAAAGACAGCGGTATTGGCTCCCACTCCCAAAGCCAGGGTCAAAAGCGCAACCGCGGTGAAGCCTGGCGACTTGCGCAGCAGCCGGGCGGAGAAGCTCAGGTCGCGTAGAAAGTTTTCCAGGGTCGGAAACTGCCATAGTTCTGTGAGACGTTCCTGCCATCGCGAGCTATTTCCGAAGACCCGCGTTGTGGCCAGGTTTAATTGCTGGGCTGGGATGCCCTGCCGGGAAAGCCGCTCACGTAACAGGGCCTGGTGAAATTCCAATTCTTCGGCGATTTCACTCCGGGTCCTACGTCGGCGAAACAATGATCCGACCCGGAGAAGAAAGGTCTTGAAGGCCATAACAGTTCCTCAGGAGGCTTGCATGACAAAGGCAACTGCCGCGGAAAGCCTGGCCCAGCGCTGCGATTCGGCATTCATGCGCTTTTTGCCTTCGGCGGTCAGGTGGTAGAACTTGGCCCGGCGATTGTTTTCCGATGCACCCCACTCGGCCTGCAATAGCCCGCGCAATTGCAGGCGATGCAGGGCCGGGTAGAGCGCGCCTTCCTCCACCTTGAGCACTTGCTGCGAAGTTTGCTCGATCCACTCAGCTACGGCGTAGCCATGCAATGACCCTCGGGCAAGCGCTTTCAGGATCAGCATCTCGAGCGTGCCTTGTATCAGGTCACCGGGTTCTTCCCTAATCATCTTATGGGAAAGCTAACCAAGAGGCGGCCGATTGTCAAATGAGAAAAACATTTCTCGGAACGATATCCGCGCAAGAAGGTCTGAACCCGCGTTCCGTTTTGTCTGGTCTTGTGGGAGGTGGAAGGGTGAGATTGGACGATCCCACCCTTCGCAAAGAACGCGAAGGATGGGGCACCCGTCGATTGGCGCGGGGATAGAGACCAAAACCCGTGGAGCTTTTACAGAATCTTTACCACCACGACGGTCAGATCATCCGCTTGCGGCTTTGTTCCCGCAAAGGTGGAGACTGCTTCGGTGATCGAGGCAACCAGGGCAGCCGCCGGTTCTGTCTCCCGGCTCTCGACCACCTCTTTCAGCCTGCTGGTCGAGAACTCCTCGCCGGCTTCATTCTCCTGCTCGGTGACGCCATCCGTGAACAGCGTGAGAATGTCACCCGGATTGAGAGCAACCACAGTGTTCGAATACTGAGGGTCTGGCAAAATTCCCAGGATGGGACCGCCGGCTTCTAACTCCGTCGCCCCGCCATTGTTTGCTCGGACGAGGAGGGGCGGGTTATGGCCCCCGTTGGCGTATTCCAGTGTTTTGCGGCCCTGGTCGAAGCGGGCGTAAAACATGGTCACAAAGGTTGCTGTACCGGTAATCTGCCGGAACACCTGGTCCAGATCCTTGATGATGGCCGCCGGTCCGTCCAGATCGCGCGCGCGCAGGCGCAGGGCCACCGCAAGCGAGGGCATCAGGAGCGATGCCGCAGCGCCGTGACCGGACACATCCGCGATGACCACGTCCACTACGTCGTGGGATATTTGAAAAAAGTCGTAGTAGTCGCCGCCTAGCAGGGTCGCAGTCTGCATCGCCGCCCCAATCTCAAGCGAGGGGCAGACAGGAGGCTTGGGCAAAACCTGGCGCTGTACCTTGGAAGCCAGGTAAAGATCGTGCTCATATTCATCGCGTTGGCGCCGCACCTCAGCCACCAGCCGGTTGCGCTGCCTGGCGATCCGCGTTACCAGAAATCCGACAATCAGAAAGCCTGCCAGCGTGATGAGATCGCGGATGATCCTCACTTCAGGGCTGTCGGTTTGAGCGGCGAAGATGTCCTGCAGGATAGAGCAGACTACCGCGGCGCCAAGCGTGAAAGGGAGTTGGTTAACCAAGCCGCTGAGGGCAATCGGTAGTACGTAGAGATAGCCCAGAGTAATATTCGGAACAACAAGCCAATCGGTGTATCCAATCGCTGCGACAGCGAGAAGGATTAGGAAATTAAGCATGCCGGCAATCCGGTTTTCCTCTGTCCGGAGATACCGCTGGTCATCGCCTTTCTTGCCGATACCCTTCATAAGCGCCAAGCGCGATTATAAGGGCTAAGGATTTCTTGCCTGTTGGTCGCGCGCGTGCGGCGTCAGGCGGCGAACCAGGAATTCCTGGAAGAGATTGCCGATCCCCGAGCCTGCAATGCCCAGCAGTGTATTTTCGAAAGTCAGCTGGACCCCATTACGGCTGCTCGCTGGATAGTAGAGGTTGGAGAGACCGCCGGCAGCCAGGCTGCCCAGGATACCGGAATAGTCAGGCTGCCAATGGCCGTTGTCGCCCTTGCACACGACTGCATTCGCCAGCGCATACAGAACGCGCGATCGCTTGCTGCCATTGCCTTTGTAGAAATAGCGTGGATCCTGCTTGAGAATCGAGGGCAGGATCGCGTCCCCAATCATGTTCCCGATAAAGCTATCGGCGTAGTTCGCGCCGAACCGCTTGGCGTATCCCTGCGATCCCTGTCCATAACCTTTGAACCCGTCGGCTGCTTGCTGCACGCCGGCGATGGCTCCCGTGGCCGCAAACGTAACCGGGTCCACGCTGGTCTTCCAGGCAAGCTCGAACTTCTGCTTCGGCTTAAGCGGCAGAGCAGCCGGATCGTAGGTGACATAAAAATTCGGAATCACCCCCAAAACCCGCTGGGTCTCTTCCACCTTGATCTGCTCTTCGGCAAGCTCATAGGTGCTGACCCGCACCTGCACCTCGGTGGTGGACCCCGCAATGGATAACGAAAGGCGGGGCATCTCGAGGGCTTCTCCTGCATGGAGAACACCCACTTCCTGCCGGATGCCAAAGCCTTGGGCCGTAATGGTGAGTTGAAAGGGCCCGGCCGGCACACCGGCTAAATAGAAAATGCCCCTCCTGGTTGGACGTGAGTTCCAGGTCGGCGGCGTTTCCCTCACGCGCAAGCCTAATCGCGGCGGAAACAACGAAGTTTCCATCCGGATCGAGAACCGTACCCGCGATCGTTCCCACGGGCTCATTCTGACTTTGCGCCGGAGCGGGAGCGTCGACTAATTGAGTTGGCTGCGATTGGGCGAGGCACGGAAGAGAACAAAACAACAAATAGACGGCCGGCAGGCGCAGGACACGGGACCTTCGCCGCCATTTGATTCTGCAGCGGAGCATGGTCGGAGACATGGTCTGGGGGAAAGCGCTGCTCTGGGCCATCTATCTGCAGCATAGAGTGTGGGGACTCTTTCCCGAAGTCCCCATGCGAGGGATAAGTTGGCGGATAAGGTGCAAATGCCGGAACTGGAAATCCACTCTAACGGTGGTGTCCGTGACCGCCTCCGCCCGAGTGGCCACCGCCGAAGCTCTTTCCGCCACCGCCGAAGCTCTTTCCGCCACCGCCGAAGCTCTTTCCGCCGCCACCGAAACTCTTTCCGCCGCCACCGAAACTCTTTTCTGAATGTCCGCCGCCGAATAGGTGGAATCCACCAGAGGGTGCCTTGTAGCCGGAATATCCTTTGTTTCCAAAGTTATTTCCAAACGGCATGGAAGACCGTTGGGCAAACTCACGGTTCTGAAAGCCGGTTGTCGGGGCGCGATAGACGGGTTGCGAGTTTCCGTAGAACCCTTGACGGTTGTTGTAGCTGCCGCCAGCGAAACTGGAACCGTAAGCGGGCCGTCCGTATGCCGTATTCACTGCAGGCTGCATGTGGTTGTAAGCCTGCTGCACCGGCCGGGCGGGTTCAGGCCGGCTGAACCCCAATCCTTGCGGGCCGCGCGCGTACTCCTGTCGATAGCCTCCGTTATACCCACCGCGACCATAGCCTCCCTCGCCCCGATTAAAGCCCGCATAAGCCCGCCGGCCGCCGTGGGCGAAGCCCCAATCAGCCACTGTCGTACTGTGGGAGAAATAGGTTGCGTGATTGAAGAGGATGGTCTGAGCCAGCCAACTCAAGCCCCAGCCCAGTAACCCGAACGGAGTTTGGCTGAAGGCTGTCATGGCAAGGCCGGGCCCAAACCGCACCAGCGCAGAACCCAAAAATGATCCCACAGCGCCCAGCAGGGAGAATCCAGGGTACGGCGACATGGGTTGGCCGTAAACGGCCCAGGGATTGTAGGCCGGCACATACACCATTTGCGGATTGGCTGGCGCGACCTCGATATTGCCCTGGTCATAACTCACGGTTTCCTGGGGAGTATTTTCGAGGTTGCCGGCAGCCTGCGCGCGCTGGCGCATTACCTGCACTGCCTGTAACAGGTCCTGGGGCTGGTTGTAGTAGGCGTTGCCCAGATCGGTGGTCCAGCGCAGGTTCTGGTCCATTTCCGCCAGCACCTGGGGAAACGCGGTCAAGCCCTTCACGCTCGGATCCCAAATCTGAGCATTGGCTCCGGCCGCGATTTGCTCTGCGGGCGCATAGCCCTGTGCCCGCCGCCACTGATCGGCCTGCGCAACCTGCTGCGGGTAAGTCGATGCAGCCAGCACTTCCGCTATGAGTGAGTCAGGGTAAAGCGCGATCGGCGCTACCAGTTGCTCCAATTGCTGCGCGGCCAACGGCTGCACCTGCGGCTGGGGCTGCTGCCCGTAGCCCTGCGGCGGATAGGGCTGGTCTCCATACGACTGCTGCTGCGGGTAGGCCTGCTGTTGTGGATACGCTTGCTGCTGTTGATAGTAGGGCTGTTGTTGCTGAGGATACGCCTGCTGTTGTTGATAGTAAGGTTGTTGCTGTTGCGGATACGCCTGCTGCTGAGGATAGTAAGGTTGCTGGCCGTAGACCGGCTGTTGGGAGGGCCCGTACTGGCCAGGATCGGGATACTGTTGCGCGAGGAGTTCCACCTGACTGACTGGCAATAAAAACAGGGCCATGATGAACGCCAAACAACGTCTGAGTGCCTGCGCTACTCCCTTACCAACCGTGCCGGAAGAGGTGCGCGATGCGTGCAGGAAGCTGAGGAATTTCATAGGTTTTTACGCGGCGCCCGTTTCGGCCTTTACCTCTCTGTAATCTTGACACGGACCGCCGAAGTTAGTTCTGTGGCCGAATTGCCACGGTTTTGCCGAACTGGGCGTTCCCAAGCCGAAATCCTTCATAATATTTAAACGATGACAAACCTCACCCAGCTAAGGCCAGATCAGCGACTGCAGGAAAACTACGACGCGTTCAAGGCCCTCGGGCTCAAGCTAGACCTGACAAGAGGAAAGCCGGGCCCGGCCCAATTGGAGTTGAGCGCAGGGCTGCTGTCGCTTCCCGGCGCGGACGACTACCTTGCCGAGGGAGGCGTGGACTGCCGCAATTACGGCGGCCTTCAAGGGTTGGTGGAAGTACGCAGGCTGTTCTCCGGGTTGATGGGAGCACCAGCAGATCAGATCGTTGCCTCCAACAACTCCAGTCTCGCCTTAATGCACGACACCATGGTGTATGCGCTGCTAAAAGGCACCTGCGATAGCGCTACACCCTGGTCAAAACAAGGCGAGATTGCTTTCCTGTGCCCAGTACCGGGTTACGACCGGCATTTCACGATCTGCCAGGATTACGGAATCCGGATGATCCCCGTGGCGATGAAGGAAGATGGTCCGGACATGGACGAGGTGGAGCGGCTTGTTGCCGGAGACAGCTCCATCAAGGGCATATGGTGCGTTCCTAAATACAGCAATCCCACCGGAACGGTCTACTCCGATGCGACCGTCGAGAGGCTGGCGGCGATGAAGACGGCCGCCTCGGATTTCCGCCTGTTTTGGGACAATGCCTACGCCGTACACCACCTGACCAGCCAGCCGGTCGAGATCGCCAACATCCTGGAACTGAGCGCGCGTCAAGGAAACCCCAACCGCCCCTTTGTGTTTGCTTCGACCTCAAAGATCACTCTGCCCGGAGCCGGGCTGGCACTCTTTGCCGGCTCAAAGGACAATGTGAAGTGGCTCTTGGCAAGACTCGTTCCGCGAACGATTGGACCGGACAAGATAAACCACCTACGCCATGTCCGTTTCTTGAAAGACAGCGAAGGCATTACGAAGTTGATGAACGAGCACCGTGCCCTGATTGCACCCAAATTCCAGAAGGTACTCGATATCTTTGCTGAGAAGCTCTCCGGCGTTGCTGACGTGAGCTGGACCCGGCCCAAAGGTGGATACTTCATCAGCCTGGAAGTTGGCAAAGGATGCGCCAGGCGCGTGGTGTTGCTGGCCAAGGAGGCGGGCGTCGTACTCACTCCGGCTGGAGCAACGCATCCTTACGGGAACGATACCGACGACCGTACCATCCGAATCGCACCCACCTTTCCGGATCTGGCAGAAATCGCTCAAGCCGCGGAGGGCGTTGCTATCTGTGTTTTGCTCGCGGCGGCTGAGAAGGCCTAGGGCTTGCTTTCACACCACGAAAGTGGTGGTGAGCCGTAACGTGTAGTTCCTGGTTGGTCCAATGGCATTGCCGGAAAACAGGCCGCTAAAGTCGATCGCGTTGAGAACGTTGTTGAGGTTCTGCCCGTCTGCCTACGAGAAATACTGCCAATCTGACACTCTTGCGGGCGCTCCTGTGGCGCGCCGGCAATGGCAGGCTTCGGAAGAGGTTCAGAAACGTACGGGCTAAACAGACCGCGGAAAACATGCCCTGGAAGCCATTGATGCACCTCAACCAGACCAAAACGTATCACACACGAGGGCAGCGGGCCCACGGGAGGCCTGCTTGTCTATTTGCGCATGCCTTATGCTTTCATTAGCGGATCTCAAATGTGAGCTCCGGGTCGCCGGCGCCCTTTCCTGCGGGAAAAGCAACATCGTACGATTCACCCGCGCCGAGAACTTCGAACTTGGATCCATTGAATCTGCCGACTGCCGTGACGGTGGCTTCCATAGGACGAAAACCGTTCTCACGAATGCGATTGCGAAGATCGCTCATTCTGAAGGTATTCCCGGGGGTGAGCTCAATTCCGAGAATCCCTGTCTTTAAACTCACCTCCACCGAGCGCACTCCGGGCATTCGATGAATCGACGCGCTCACCCCGCGAGCACACAACTCGCAGTCTAATCCGTATACTTTCTGTTGAATGTGCCGGTACTCTGCTCGAACCGGCTCGATGGCCAGCAATAACCCGCAGAAAACAGTGCCACGAAACGCGTTTCTCCAAAAAGGGGTCATTTGTGCCCTTTCAGGAAAAAATAGCTAATACCGATGTAGGACCGGAATCCTTCGGAGGGTTGGGTGCCGTTGAGTTGGCTCCAAACAGGAAACATCACTCCACCCTGAATGCCGATATCCCGGAAGGTGACCAAACAGGTTGGGCCGGAAAAGACTCCCTTTCCGCCGGAATTTGGCAGAACAACATAGTCGTTAGCGTCCGCTGGGGTGTCGTGAACGCCCGCAGCGTGGCCACCACCTACCGGAGCCGTCGCTGTGGATCCACCTCGATGTGCCATGCCTGTCCACTCGCCAGTCGTCTCCCAGAAAAAACGCACATCGGGTCTGGGGTAGTCTTTGTTGAGGAAGCGGGGTCTCCAGCCAACCACTGCACTGGTCAGCAGCGAGTCACTTTGATGGTCCTCGCTGTCTCCCCAATGGCCGTAGTGTTGATAACCTCCGCCTGCCCAAACATAATAACCTCGCGAAATGTGACCTGTCGCGGCAGCGGCGTAGTAGGCCGGTTGGCGGCTTAGAGGCGGTCCATCGGTACGCGGCAAGGTCTGCGTTGTGCCCGAAACACCCAAATAGAGAGTACTTTCATTGCGCGTTCCGACTCCGGTCAGGGTGTGGTGAAACCGCCACGCAACCAGCGCCTCGGCCTGCGGTTCGCCCGGCATCATTGCGGTGAATCGGCCCACAGGGTGCTCGCCGTAGTTAACATCAAAGGGGGCAGAGACTGATAACTGAAAGTTTTCGGTAACTCCGTAGCTGAATAGCGGGCCGACCATCGCAACGCCGCCGCGCCACATCACGACCGTTTCGACACTGCTGTTCCCTGCGCCCAAAGTACTCGTGGAGTAACCGAACGCCGGGCCATGCGCATCCGCCCAGCCTCGTAGTGCGCCCAACAAGCACATACAAAGAAATACAACGCGTTTCATTGTCCGTCCGTGACCACGCAAACTCGGAACTTCCGTATGGGGATACAGCTTCACGTCGAGGGGGGCCGGAAACCTGAAAATCCTTACCAGAGATCAACCGTAATTTGTTGCAAACCGAGCCGTGATCGGCAGCATAGCACTCAAATATCCGCTTAGAGCAAAAATCTGCTGCGGGCACCCCGTCACTCCCAGGCGGCCGCAGAGGAGAATCGGGGCGCAAGCAATCCCTCGGAACGGGGTGTGGGCGCAGGTTGTGATAGTGACCCTTTGCTCTTCGATTGCGAAACGCCAGTTACCGGAACATCGCCTGTTCCTGGCGGAGCACTTTGGCGAGAGCTTCGCTGTCGGCCATCGTAGTGTAGGGCCCCGGGTTTACGCGGATGCCCCCCTTCGTCACGCCTTCGCGCCAAACCATGTGGTGCGATGTGCAAAGGTGGGAATCTATAACGATCCGCCATGCAGTGAAATGAAGCAGCGATCAGAACCGATGCTCGCGTCGTGCGCAACCGCAACCGCGTCACGGGCGCGGGAGTGACCGACCGGGCTCGACTTCGGCCTCACCATGGTCGCGGAACTGCGCGACCGCACCTATGCAGAGTGCTGTCAGCTCATGAGCGAGTACGACCCCGACCCTCCGTTCAATGCCGGCTCAATGGAAGACGGCTCCTCAGCTCTGGGCCATTCTGGCTCGCTTTCGCAAAACGACAGCAGCGCTGGCCCGGTGTGGTTCCCGCTTGGCGGCGGCACAACTCAGATGAGCGTTCGTGTGACCAAGCTGATTGATCTCTTTCCCCGGCTAGGGTTAGAAAATACCACAGCGAAGCTTTGCCCGGGCTCTTTCAAAGCGTCTTCCAACGTACAGCGGAACCGAAATGAGCTGGCATGGAGTTAGAGCATCGGAGTCAACTGTATGAGTTGGGTTGGAACGATCGAACGATCGTTGGATCGAAACGCAGTTGTCCCGTGCTGAACCGAATCCACCCGGTACGCCGGACCCGTGAGCTCGCAGGAAAACGAGTGTGAACCCCATCAGGCCTTAGCCCAGATGCCGACGTTCGCGCGCACGGGCGGCAGCCGCGCGACCCTGGTCGTACGCCGAGGCCAGCGCGCGATAGGCAGCATCCTTGGCCGCCAAGGGGGCGACGGCCGGCGTCCCCGCTGCGAATGGTGGATGCGGATCGTATTCGTTATAGAGCTGCAATACTTCCGCCGCCTGACGACCGCGAAGGCGCGACGCGATTACCAGCCCGAAATCAATTCCGGCGGTCACGCCACCGCCAGTTATGCGATTGCGGTCGGTAACCACACGCTCCTCGACGGGCGTCGCACCGAACATGGGGAGAAGGTCGCGAAACCTCCAATGACATGTCGCCTGGTAACCCTTCATGAGTCCAGCTGCCCCAAGGATCAGTGACCCGGTGCAGACACTTGTCACGTAACGGGCGCGGCTGCCTCGATCAGCAAGGAACGACAAAATCTCGTCGTCCTCCATCATCGCGAATGTGCCCGACGTACCGCCAGGAACAAACACGACGTCAAGATCGTGGGGACAATCCCTGATCGAGGTGGTCGGAACAATGCTGTATCCCAGTGACGAGACGACGGGGTCTTTGTCTTTCCAAAGCAAATGGACTTGGCTGTTCGATAATTCCGCAAAGAAAGGGTGCGGTCCGACGAGATCGAGAGCGCTCAGACCTGGATATAAGAGCATGCCAATTTGAAGGCGCGATGCAGCATGATCCGCAACATCGGCGTCATTTTCGGCCTCCGTACGTGTGGAGCGCTGTTCCTGCGCAAGACCAGGCTTAAAGAAAGCTGACGCAACTAATGCTGGACCAATTCCCTTTGCAAAAGAACGCCGGGAAATACCGTTCTCGTCCATAACGCATATCCTCTTATAGATAAGCAGCAGCCGGATTACTATTATGGGTGTCTGGCCATTTGGCGTAAATGCCAATAGCAGGCTAATATCCGCCAATGTCGAAGCCTCTCAACGTCGCCATACTCGCCTTCCCCGGCTGCCAGGTGCTTGACGTCACCGGGCCGGCGACGGTGTTCGAGTCAGGCAACATTGTTTCGGGAAAGGCACACTACAACGTCCACATACTTTCCCCTAAGGGCGGCACGATACAGACCAACAGCGCGGTGGTCCTAAAGACCAAACCGCTGCGGGAGCTGCCACCGCGTGCGATCGACATGTTGCTGATCGCCGGAGGCGATGCATCAGGGCTGAGGATGTTGGTGGCCGACAGGTCGGTGCGTAATTGGGCGGTCCGGGCAAGCACAAGGGCACGCCGCTTCGGTTCCGTCTGCACAGGCACATTCGCCCTGGCGCACTTCGGCCTGCTGGGCGGCAAGCGGGTAGCCACTCACTGGTCGGTTTGCTCGGAGCTGGCGGAACTCTGCCCCGAGGCCCATGTGGACGCTAACGCATTATTTGTCAATGATGGCCGGTTGTGGACATCGGCCGGAGTTACCACTGGAATAGACATGAGTCTGGAAATGGTGGCCTCGGACTTGGGAGAAACCGTCGCCAATGCCATCGCCAAACGCCTGGTTTTGTATGCACGGCGTCCGGGGTACCAATCTCAGTTCAGTCCCGTGTTGAGCGCCCAGAGTCATGCGGAGGCACCGTTCGCGGACCTGATCGACTGGATTCGTGAGAACCTGGCTGGGCCGTTAGATGTGCCGAGGCTCGCCGCGCGCGTTTCGATGTCGGAGCGTACGTTCCAAAGAAATTTCACCCGCAGCATAGGCGTGACGCCGGCACGCTTCGTCGAGACCTTGCGGCTCGATCAGACTCGCATTTATCTGGCGGCGGGCGTGTCACTCAAGGAGATCGCGGCGAAAGTCGGCTATCTAACCGGCGCACAACTATCGAAAGCTTTTGATCGCCGCTTTGGTATGACTCCTTTGCTATTTCGGGAGTTGCACGGCCGTAGCGATCGCCGAGGATCCGCGGCCGGCTCTTGCTAGTTATGGTTTCTCAACACGTTGTTCACGGTAAGAGCCTCGTCAAAACCTCTTCGACCGCCACTTAAAAACTTGTCTCGATCAGGGCGACGTGCAGGTGTAGCTCGTCGCCAACTTGGCTGCCGCAGCAGCATTGGCCGGGCCCGTGTATTTGGGGTACTGCGGATACCGGCACAACGGCAAAGTGCGCGTTACCGCTCCGTTCGCATCCAGCTTCTCTGCCGTCAAAGTGGACGGAGCGATACCCTTCGTTACCCATTGGTCCAACGCCGTCAGCAGGTCAGTCCGGTCCGCTCCTACCCCGCCTTCACAGTGATTAACCCCGGGCGCCACGTAGAACCGGGTTGACTCAGCGGCGTTCGCCGCGCCGACGGATTTCGTTACGTTCGCCATGTACTCGATGGTCGAGTTGACGCTGACGGCTGAATCAGCGCCGCCTTGCCAGACAATCAACTTGCCGCCGCTGTTGATGAACGGACGAATATCGGTTTGCGTCGCGTCATTGAGCGCTGCCATTGCATAGAGCGCATTCTGATTTTGATCCCAGGGCGTGTACTTCAGCGAGTCGGCATTGGGGTCACGCGCAAGGTAGTACTTGACGGTGGTGTCCTGGAACAAGTACTGCCCGGCTTTCTTGACATTGCCATCGCCAGCAGCCCAGAGCCCAAAGCCTCCCGGATCGTCTTCGTTGCCCGTCAGGTTATAACCCTTACTGCGAAAGGTGTTACTGCCCTTGAATACCGCGTCGGTCGTCCACGACTTGACGACTGCGAGTTGCGCATCGGAAAGGCAGGTGTCGCCGGTATCGGCACCGCCGGCACAGCGCAAAGCGTTTACGTTCGCGACCTTTGCCGTGCACTCCGCGGGATTCGAGACCACACCGTCGACAATACCGTCGAGTCCATCGCAGGCGTCCCGCACGTGCTTCGCCAGCAGCGCCGTTTTGGCAGGACTGAACGCGCCTCCGGGAGCAGCCAATGCCTTGGCCGTGCGGTTGAACGCGCCCACGAAGCCTACCCAGTTGTAAGCAGGTGCGCGAGCAATGACGCCATCAAAGAGGTTCGGATTTCGCTGCACTGCCATCAATGCCTCCCGCCCTCCGTTGGAGCAGCCTTCGAAATAGGACTTGGCTGGCGGCACTCCATAAGCCGCGGTCACGGTTTTGAGGGCCGTCGACATGACCATTGGCACGGAGAGGCTGCCGAAGAGCTGGGCGGCGAAGGTATCGGTCAATGCAAAGGCGGCTGACATTCCATCACCCTGATGCCCAGAATCACTGACGACTTCTGCATAACCCTGAGTGAGCGGGGGCACGACTAATTCCGTAATCGCTCCGTCGAAACCGCCGCCGCCTGCATAGTAGAGCTTGCCGTTCCATGGGTCCGGCAGGCGAATTTCAAAGTTCAGCGCAGGCGCGAGAGTGCCGTTGACCTTGCAGTATGTTGGCACAGTTCCACTGGCCGGGATGACAGCAGTAGTGAGGATTGCTCCCCCGATGGCTTTTCCGGACAGTGTCGCGCACGCCGTCTGTGCGGTGACCACATGGGAGGCGCCATTTTGCGTGGCCTCCTGGGCTGACGCAGTATTGCCCGAGCCAACGCATGCCGACATCAGCAGCCAAGCGGTCATGGCTGCGAGCGCTGCAGCGTGCGTCACCTTGGGTTGAAAGTTCTTAGCAATCACGTGACATTCTCTTTGTCGCTATTGTTTCGACAGTATCGTAAAATTTGGCGACGGGCTGTATTCACCAGTCTTAACGATCCATGCAGACGGATCGATCCAATTCTCTGCGTTCAAGTGTTTGGCGTAAATGACAAACGCAGGCTAATATCCGCCAAGTTGTCGAGCATCATTTCGTCGATCTCTTCATTGGGCATCATGGGAGTGTTAGTGCCTTTGACCAATTCTGATAGCGCGCGGTTTGAAGCCGCTAGCTCCGCTGTCCGGCCCTCCGCTTGTCGCATCGCCGACCAGCGGCTCAGGGAGGGAAGATCGGCCCGGCGGAGCTCACCTCGATAAGGAGCGTTACCAATCGGCAACAATGTTTCGATATCCCCGGAAGGATGCAGCACACCTCAGCTGAGAGCGCTGCCAAGCGCGAGGGTCGGCAGGTTATTAAGCAGCTGACTGTTCAATCCCCACGGGACTGAGGCGACGCCTTATGTTGCCAGGCCGGGTGCGAATTCGCGGCTCAACTCCAGCTCGTCAAAGCGCCGCCATTTGTAGAACACGACGGACGCTATCCAGCTCAAAACAAACAGCCCAACAATGAAGTATCCCAGCGTGCCGAAGTTTTCATTGAGCAGGATCACCGATTCCAGAAGACTCCGCGTCAGATGGAAGTGCCCTGCCAACAAGCCCAGCGCTTCTATTCCACCGACCGCAAAGGCAACGATCACCGATACTAGGGTGATCGTCATATTGTAGTAGATCTTGCGAATTGGCTTCACGAAGGCCCATCCGTAGGCTCCCAGCATCAGGATATTGTCCGTAGTGTCGACCAGCGACATGCCTGCGGCAAAGAGCGCAGGAAAGACCAAAATTGACCACAGGGACAGCCCTTTTGACGCCTCCACAGCGGAAATCCCCAATACCCCAATCTCTGTCGCCGTGTCGAATCCCAGACCAAACAGAATGCCGAGTGGATACATGTGCCAGCTGCGTCGGATCATGCTGAAAATTGGGCGAAACAGGCGGGAGAGGAATCCGCGACTGCCAAGCAGCAGATCGAAGTCTTCCTCGACATAAGGTTCTCCACGCCTGACACCGCATAAAGGCCTGGTAGATCGGAGCGGAGAACGATAAGATTGCGGTTGCAATGGCAAAAAGAAAGAGCGTCGACAGCAAGGTTCCGATCACGCCCCCTATCTCCCCGACTGCATGGAAGCGATGTTGCAGTGCGAATGCTGTGACGGCAAGGGCAATGGAACGCGGATCCCACCACAACCACCGTGGAATGCCCGAGGGAAAACATGAAGCCCACCGCGACCGGGCGCTTGCCTTCCTGCATCAGCTTACGAGTCACATTGTCGATGGCCGCAATATGGTCGGCATCGACCGCATGGCGAAGACCAAAACTATAGGCCAGAAACGCGGTGCCCAAGCAACAACGGAAAATGCCGGAAGGCGAGGATAGCCCAAAGCCACGCAGCGCCATTGAACACTGCCAGCACGCCGTATATCCGCAGCACCCTGCCGCATAGAGTGCCAGCGGTATCGTTGAACAGAGTCTCCAGAACGGCTGGCATCGCTTCAAAACCTTCTTTAATTGGTGGGCCGAAAGCGGGACTTCCCGCGAGGTAGCACGATTATAAAAATGGTAGTACTCTGGCCCCGGCACCGATTCTTAACATCTGTTTGATGCCCTGCTCCGTACTTACGGTAGCACGATTATAAAAGTCATCATACGACCGGACCCCGTTCCACCGAAGCCGCTCCGACGTGGCCCGGATTGCCCCACAAAGGGTTCAGATGTGTATTGCCAGAACAAGACGAGCCGAGGGTCGCGGTATCAAGTCGCGACTTGCAGTCCTCTTGCTGATCGCTTTTGTCTGCGGCATCGCAGCCGCCCAGACAGGCGCGGTTGACCCCAAGCTGCCGGCGGTCAGCGAGGTAGTCGTTGTGACTGCAGACGTCAGCAAGATAGACCTCACGTCGCCCGATCCTTCGCAAGAGATTTTGGTACGGGAGGAACTGCTGGATGCCAATCCCGCACGGCCCGGCGCGCCAATTTCCATCCCCGGCCTGCCGATTGAAACCGCATCCGGCGGGATCAAGGCCCCGCAGTACTTTGCACCTGGGGTGGCCGGGGATCATGGTGAGCCCATCGCTCAATACATTTCCGTGGGCGGCTACCTGGTTCCCAACAATCTTTCCGCCAATGCTCACGGAAATGGCTACGCTGACCCGAATATTTTCGTTTCCGCGGTCCTCGGCAGTGTTACGACCGATGGCGGCGCCTACAACATTCTCGAGGGCAATCATTCGTTGAACCTGGCCGCCACCTATGGCCTGCGCCCCCGGCTGGCCCGCTTTGTGACCCTGACCGGCGACTATCGCGATATTGATCTGGCTGCCGGGCTGGCGCCTTCGGCTCCGGCAAAGAAGGAGTGGTTGGCGCTCGAGGCCAACTACGGCAACGGGTTGCTGCGCCGGCTCGAGCACCGGCAACAATACAAGTGGAATGGGCTGCGGGTCTTCGATCCAGGCAATCATGAAGTCTCGCTGTTTAGCGCCGGTTACTATGGCAACTCCCATGAAGGGAACCTGGTCCCGGTTGGACTTGGAGTGCAGTTGGATGACACCGTGGACTCTCGCCAGCAAGACCAAACGCACACTTCCCTGTTGGCATTGAATGACCGATGGAATGTTGGCCGCAACGATGCGCTGGCTTTCTCGGGCTTCTTTCGCACCTACAATCTGGCGCTGTTTTCGAACTTTGGCGAAGGCCTGATCCGGCAAAGCGAGTTCCGCACCGTGCAAGGTGCGGAGGCACGTGAGACGCATGCATTCAAACCGTGGCTTGAGGCGATGGCGGGAGTTCTCTACAACGAAGACGACATCCGCAATGACAACCTGGACCACTACCTCTCCGACAGTGCGGTCTCCTCTGGTCCGTTCGTCAAGGTTCTGAGCAATAACGTCACCATTCGCGAGTTCGCTCCCTATGTAGGATTCCGCGGCGACCTAGGCCGGCATTTGCATTACTACGCCGGCTTGCGCAATGAACAGCTCGAGCTCATCAACACCGACAAGATCAAGCCTGCCTACTCCTTCAACGTATGGAAGCAATTTGAAAACCCAAAGGCCACGTTGACCTGGTCTCCGGGCACGGGGCCGGCCCACTGGCTCCCGTCTGCATCCTTCAGCATGGGGCAGGCTTTCTTCACCCAGGACCCGCGTATTCAACTGGCGCCTTCAGCCACGGGAAACGGATCGTCCGCGCTGGCGAATCCGCTGGAGCGATCGCATGCCGTGCAGTTGGCGCTGGACAAAGAGTTTTCCCACACGGACGTACGGGTGACGGTGGGCCGAACAACGCTGACGGCGACTTCCGGCAAGATCGACCCCGACAATGGCACTGCATTCGACCTCGGGCCGGGGACGATCAAGTTTCTCACCGCCAGTGCGCAGCATCACTTCAGCTTCGGCACCCTGCAGGGGATCTTCTCCAAAGCGGACGCTCGGCTCGCAACCTTCAATGGGATTCCGGGCACGGTCACGCCAGAAGCGCCGCGTACCATCTTCGATGCCCTGGCGACGCTGGACCGGCTGCCTTTGGGCCTGCATGAGCGCGGGGAGTACGAGTATGTGGGACACAAGTTTCTCGACACCGGCAACTCGCTTCACCCTGGGCAATATGAGGCGATTCCCGTAGGGGAAACCCGGCTGGCCGTGGTGCGGCCTTTTCTGGAAGGCCGATTGCAGGTGGGGGTGAACGGGCTGGTGGCCCGCGGTTATACAGGCCAGACCACGGAGACTTTTGATCCGAACTGGAGCGTGGCCACGCACACGAGTGTGCTGCCCTACTGCGCTCCGGGGTCCGGACCCAGTGGACTGCCGAGTGACTTTGATTGCGGGACCGTCGAGCGAAACGTGGGGGTACGCATGGCTTCGTACGTGGGTGGGTCGATTTCCTGGAGATTCAATTCGGTTAGGTAGCCGGTGCGCTAATGCTTAGCGTGTTTGAGCTCCTTGCCGGAGTTGGTCAGCACGAGCTTGCCCAGCTCGACCCCGCGCAGGGCCAACATCCGATCCGCTAGCTCCTGCAGTTCCCTGCTCTTGCCCTTCATGATTACCACTTCAAGACAGTAGTGGTGATCGAGATGAACGTGGGTGGCGGCAAGAATCATAGCGCCGGCTGAGTGCTGCGCACCGGTCAGCTTCTCGGAAAGATTGGGGACGTGATGGTCGTATACGAGCGTCAGCGTGCCGACAACAGGTTTGTTGGAATCAACGGTCTCGGTCAAAAGCGCTTCGCGGATAAGATCGCGAAATGCCTCGGAGCGGTTCTTATAACCTCGCTTGGTGATTAACCGGTCAAATTCGAGCAATAGATCTTCATCGATCGAAACGCCGGTCCGGGCTAATTCTGTCATCGTGCTTCTCCATCCTGCATCAGGTGTTCGAGGTAGCCAGGTCGTCGTCTTTTGTTTCTCGAATGGAAAGCAGACCCAGCAGAGTGAGCACCGCGGCCGCTGTAAGGTAGTAACCCACATACTGCAGGCCATACGTCTTAGCCAGCCAGGTGGCGATGTAGGGCGCCAGCGACGCACCCAGAATGCCGGCAAAGCTGAAAGCCAGCGAACTGCCGGTGTACCGCACCTTGGTCGGGAAAAGCTCAGAAATTACCGTGCCCAGCGGCCCGTAGGTGAGCCCCATCAAAGCCAGACCAATGGCCATCATTAGCAGCGCACCCGTCGTTCCGGCAACGAACAGCGGCGCCAGGAACAATCCGAAGATGGCAATCGCCAAGCTCACTCCTATCATCACGCGACGACGTCCTCTCTCTGCCAGCACCGCCGAAAGAGGAATGGTCAAGGCGAAGAACAAAATATCGAACAACTGCATGAGCAGAAATTTTCCACGGCTATAGTGGAGTGTGTTGGTTCCCCAGGACAGGGCAAACACCGTCATCAGGTAAAACAGGACAAACGTGGCCAGGCTTACCGTGATGCCCTCAATCAGAGGCCTGGTGTAGTCGCGAAAAACCGCCACCATCGGTATCTTCACTTGCTGGCCGCGATTGAGGGCTTCGCGGAACACCGGCGTCTCGGTGATCGTTAACCGCACATAGAGCCCCAGGAACACTAAGACTGCGCTGGAAAGAAAAGGAAGCCGCCAGCCGAACGCGAAGAATTGCTGGTCGGTAAGCCAATGCGACAGCAACAGAAATACGCCGCCGGAGAGGAAGAAGCCGAGCGGTGCACCGAGCTGAGGAAACATCCCATACCACGCGCGCTTGTTGGGAGGGGCATTCTCAATCGCCAACAACACCGCTCCGCCCCACTCTCCTCCCAGTCCTAGCCCCTGGCCGAAGCGACACAGCGCCAACAAGAGCGGCGCTGCAAAACCAATCGTGCGATAGGTGGGCAGCGCGCCAATGGCAACGGTGGAGAGTCCCATGGTCGATAGCGCAATCACCAGGGTCGTCTTGCGGCCGATCCGATCGCCAAAATGTCCGAAGAGCGCCGAACCGACCGGCCGCGCCAAAAACGCAATGCCGAAGGTGGCCAGCGATTCGAGCGTGGCCGAAGCCGGATCAGTCGCAGGAAAGAAGAGCCGCGGGAACACGAGCACTGCCGCGGTGGCGTAAATATAGAAGTCGAAGAACTCAATGGTGGTGCCGATCAGGCTGGCGAACAGCACCTGGCGAGGCGAATTCACGCGCAGCCCAGTGCTTGCAGGTGTGGTGCTCATTAAATCTCCAAAGTCCGGTGTGGCGCAGATCGTAGGCGCTCTAGTAACGCCTATGCTAACCTGACGGCACCGAAATGTCCGAGTCTCTCTCCTCTCGCCGGCAATCGAAACCAATCAAGATCGAGGGGTAGAAGGAGCGTTTGCATGAGCCAAACCCAAGCCGTTTCTGCTGCAGCTGCGGGCACCCTGATCCTGGGCGGCGATCTCGTTGTCCATCGTATGGGTTACGGAGCCATGCGCATTACCGGCAAGGGCATATGGGGTCCGCCCGCCGACAAAGCTTCGGCCCTGGCCACCCTCCGCCGGGCCGTCGAGTTGGGCGTCCAATTCATTGACACGGCAGACTCTTATGGTCCTAACGTCTCAGAAGAGCTCATCGCCGAGGCTCTGTATCCCTATCCTTCCGGGCTGGTCATCGCGACCAAAGCGGGGTGGGAGCGCTCCGGGCCCGGCCAGTGGCTGCACAATGCCAGCCCCAGCCACCTGACCGAAGCGGTCGAGGGCAGCCTGAAGCGCCTGCGTCTGGATCGGATTGATGTCTTCCAACTGCATGTCCCCGATCCGGCCGTCTCCTATGATGCCACCATGGAAACTCTGGCTACTCTGCGCCAACAAGGGAAGATTCGCCATGTCGGCCTCTCCAACGTGACCCAGGAGCACATTGAGCGTGGGCAAAAAATCGTCCCCATCGTCTCGGTGCAAAACCGGTACGGGGTCGCTGATCGGGAGTGGGACTACGTGGTCGATTATTGCGAACAGAACGGCATCGCGTTCCTACCCTGGGCGCCGCTCGGGCAAAACAGGAAAGCTTTGGATGTGCTGGAGAAGGTGGCCAAAGAGCTTGGCGCGACCACCTTGCAGACTGCACTTGCCTGGCTGCTCAAGCGGTCAAAAATCATCCTGCCGATTCCGGGAACGTCCTCCGCTGCGCATGTGGAAGAAAATGTTGCCGCGGCTGGATTGGAGCTGCCCGAAGCAGCGTTCCAGGAGCTGTCCAGCGCCAATCCTCCGCCTGTCAGCTATCGCGTGTCCGGGATGCCTCAGCAGCCATGAAGACCTATCGCATTGCCACCGTGCCCGGCGATGGAATCGGGAAAGAAGTTGTTCCCGCGGGGCAGCAAGTGATGCAGGCACTGGGCGGCGGTTCGTTCCGTTTCGAATTCGAGAACTTTCCCTGGGGTGGAGATTATTTTCGTCAACACGGCGTCATGATGCCGGAGAACGGACTGACTGCGCTGCGGGGAAAAGACGCCATTCTGTTCGGGTCGGCCGGCGACCCGCATATTCCCGATCACATTACGCTGTGGGGTCTGCGGCTGAAGATTTGCCAGGGACTCGATCAGTACGCCAACGTTCGCCCCACCCGGATTCTTCCAGGGATTGACGCACCACTTAAACGTTGCCGTGCGGAAGATTTGAACTGGGTGATGGTGCGCGAAAATACCGAGGGCGAATACTCGGGTGTTGGAGGACGGGTTCATCAAGGGCACCCACTCGAAGTAGCCACGGACGTATCGTTGATGACCCGCGCTGGCGTCGAACGCATCCATCGTTTTGCTTTTAAGCTGGCCCAATCCCGTCCCCGCAAATTGCTGACGGTCATAACCAAGAGCAACGCCCAGCGCCACGCGATGGTGATGTGGGACGAGATCGCTGCTCAAATCGCTGGGGAATTTCCTGATGTCACCTGGGACAAGGAACTTGTGGACGCGGCAACGGCCCGAATGGTGAACCGGCCGTCATCCCTGGATACGATTGTTGCTACCAATCTGCATGCCGACATACTGAGCGATCTAGCGGCCGCTCTGGCGGGCAGCCTGGGGATTGCGCCCACGGCTAACCTTAACCCGGAACGCCTGTATCCATCCATGTTCGAGCCGATTCATGGCTCTGCCTTCGACATCATGGGCAAGGGCTGGGCCAATCCGGTAGGCACGTTCTGGTCGGTCGTGATGCTGCTCGAGCACCTGGGCGAAATGGATGCTGCGGCACGCGTGATGCGAGCCATCGAACACGTCACCGCAAATCCTTCACTGCACACCCGAGATCTCGGCGGCACCGCCACTACCGGCCAAGTGACTGAGGCCGTCTGCGCTCAGATCGCTGCCAAACACCTGACTCCCGTGTGAGCCCGTAGGCTACGGAAAATTCGAGCTCGTCATGCAGACGTTAGGCTTCGTGTTCGATTGTCACAGCTGGAAGATATCCCGGTGGGGACGCCGGTCGAGATCAGACCATGGGCAGAGTCACCGACAGCCATTCAGGCAGCAGATGCAGCCTCGGCACCGCGAGCAATCGTCACCACGGTGATGTCGTCCTCCTGCCCAAACTTTTGTGCCGCCTCTACGATAGCCGATGCCGGCTGCGTGGATAGCTCCTGGGCGCGCTCGAAACCGAACAGTTCGCCTCGCTGATTCTGCGCCTCCACCACGCCGTCGGAATAGAATGTCAGCCGGCTTCCCGGAGCGAGGCAAAACTCCTTCGTCTCATAAGCAGCCCCGCTCATCACTCCCAGCGGTAGTGCGCCAGCCAGCTCCACTTCCCTTCCGTCGAGGTAGGGCGACAGGTGTCCGGCGTTGGCAATTGTCACCCTGCCATCGGCATCGATGCACGCCGCAACCGCGGTAGAGAAGCTGCCCTGAGTGCGTCCAATAAGGCGCTCGTTCAAATTGGTAAGAAGTTCGGCTGGGTCGCGGGTATACACGACAACCCCGCGGATGGCGCCCACCAGGACGGAGACCAGCATGGCCGCGGGCAGGCCCTTGCCTGCCACATCGCCAACCACCACCAGCAACCCCCCATCGCCCGTGGGCAGAATCTGGAAGAAGTCGCCGCCCACCTGCTGGGCGGGCTGGTAGACGGATTCCATAGTGAAGCCGGGCACGACCGCCATCTCCTCCGGCAGCAGCAGCTGTTGCACCTGCTGCGCGGCGGCCATTTCGCCCTCAAGCATCGCCTGCCGTCGGACTATGGTGCTTGAACGCAGCAGGATGATCACCGCCAGCGTGAGGGTCGAGAGAATCCCCGAGACGGTGTTGGCCGAAACAGCGAACGGCCCGGCGGGAAATCGATCGATCAGATTCAGAGCGCGTAGCGCAAAATCCCGGGAGGTTGGAAACTGAAACAGCGCGCCGAATCCCATCTCGGCATAGATGTAAAAACTCATAAGAATGACGGGAATCAGAAGGATGCCGGCTTCCCCGTTTCCCCGGCGCCAGTGCACTGCCAGCACGATGGGGATGACGACGGAAAGCAGGATCACGAGGGGGAGATTCACGACGAGTTGGAACGCCGTCGGCGGGGCGAAGAGAATCCCTTGCAGCCCACTCAGGGCGTTCATGATGCCGGCGAAGACGAGAAAAATCCGCCAGCGCCAGCCGATCCGCTGGTGAACGAACGAAAAGTAAAGGCCGGTCACCACGAACGGCGTGAAGATTCGGAACAGCTCGGTCAGAATCTCCCAATGGAGCGGAATGTTGGTGAAAGCGGCAACCAACGGCTCCGGCAATTCCACCAGGTGAAGCAGGCCGGCCGCTGCAATCCACAAATATTCCTTGTTGCGCCGCTGTGCGGCGAACAGCACAAGGGCAACCAGGCCAAGGCAGATGGTGATCAGTTGGTAGAGCCAGTCGAGAGACTTCTGGCCGATCACAGCGAGCCAGTCATAGTGGTAGAACGTGTCCTGCTGGCCAATGGCCAGGTTCCCCGCGGAGTAGCCTGGCCCTTGCGTGCCCCATTCGGCAGGAGAGATGTGCACCCTGGCGGCAATAATCAGCGAACCGGAGGCCAGCATCCGGCGAGGAATTGGTGCAACTTCGTAGGCGTCCCAGGTGTAGGGAACGAAGGGAGCAATCTGGCCCGCTGCGATCAGCCGTTCGCCGTTGACATAGACCTCAAAGGCGCGTGCGATGCGCTGCTCACGCAGCGCCAGCCCGGCTTCGTCCGGGCTGACCTTCACGTGCAACCGGTACCAGATTACGTCGGGATGACTGGTCTTGAAGATCGTCTTGATGTCGGTGTGCGCATCGAAGGGCATCCATCGCGAGTCGTCGAAGTCAGGCCGCACATAGGCCGGGTCGTCGCCGGCGTGAATCAGCCACCCCGCATCCAGACTCGCAGGCTGTCGAACACCGGTTGCGTCAAAACCCTGCGCCCAGGCAACTCGAGCGCACGCGATCAGAAACAGGCACGTCAGCGCAAACGCGATCCAATGGGATCTTGCGGGGCCGGGCAGGCGCGGAACGGCATGGTGGACCAGAGAAGACAATCAACCTCCCGGGCTCTACAACCCTACCATCCCTCCGCTTTAGTCGCTCTTCAGGCTCAAATCGCGGTGTTCGAAAATTGCGCTTCCGGCGGCGAACAGTAGCGCGGCACCGACAACGATCAGCAGGAAACCAGAGGGGTGCCGCAGCAGACGCGCGCTTGCGTCCAGGTCGCCCTGGGTCAGGGTAAAGAGCAGCCGCGCGGGAGCGATGCCAGGCCACTGATAGCCCGCCAAGCCCAAGAGCGCAAGGAGCCCTAACGACGCGGTGGACGCCAGCATCATGGGAAGCCAGGTGGCAAAAAAGAGAGCCGCCGTCGCCGTCCACATTCCCAGTACCAGTTGTGCAAGCGCCAGAGCGAATAGCAGATTCAACGATCCTTCGATGGAGCCAAACAGCGCAACCCCGCTGACTACGAAGCTCACCACATATAGCGCCAGGGGAATCCAGGCCGCACCGACCATGGCGAAAAAATACTGCCGCCTGCTGACTGCTCGCGAAAGCACCGTAGCGATTCGCCGCGAACGCTGCTCATTGCTCAATAAAGCGCTCCCGGTAAAGGCCACTAATCCCAATCCGTAAAGGCACTCCTGATGCACGATGGAGAGCACATCATCCGTCTCCGGCTTGCCCGCGGACAGCAGCAGAATCGCAGCCATGCCAAACGGCCATAGCATCAGCAACAGATACAACCATCGATTTTGATAAAGCAGCCGGCGCGTGATCTCCCAGATCTTCATCGGCCACTCCATTCGAGGAACAGATCTTCTAGTCGGTGTCGTAGTGGCGCAAGGCTCACGATCTCGCCTCCTGCACGCCATACCGCCTCAATGACCCGGCGCTGCTCCTGCGTGGGAACAGTCATCCGCATTGCGCCACTCTCATTGGCGGTGGCAGGAGAGATGCGGCTAACTTCGGCCAGAGGTAAACCGCGCACTTCTATTTCCACCCGATCGGACTGGCCTTGAAATTCTTTCAGCGAACCGCTGCGTACCAGGCGGCCCTGGTTGAGAAAAGCGATCTGATCGCAGATTTGCTCTACTTCGGTGAGTTGATGCGAGCTGAAGAAAATGCTTTTTCCTGCATGACGCGCATTGCGCAGCAGCTCGCGCACCTGCTGCACTCCTGCGGGGTCGAGCGCCGCCGCCGGCTCGTCGAGGATCAACAATTCCGGATCGTTGATCAAGGCTTGGGCAAGAGCGAGCCGCTGCTGCATACCCCGTGAATATTGCCGCGCATCTTTTCGGTCGTCGGGAAGATCAACGGCGCGGAGAAGATCACGGATGTTTTTCGCTAACCGGGGATCATCGATGCCGTTGAGGCGCGCAGCCAGCTCCACACTGCGGAAGCCGCTCTCGGGAAAAAATACCGGGACGTCGGGAACAAAGCCGAGCCGTGACCGCGCCTCCGCGTCACCAAAGGGTTTGCCCAAGAGCGTCCCGCTTCCTGTAGATGGCCATAAGAAGCCCAGGGCAAGATGAATGGCAGTGGTCTTCCCAGCTCCATTCGGCCCCAGAAAGCCGAGGATTTCTCCTGGCTCCAGACTCAGGGTGAGGGGGTGGAGCGCAGTGTACTTGCCGAATTGCTTCGAAATGGCGGAGAACTCGAGGCGAGGAGCCATGTCAGAAATCTATTGCACTTCATCCATCTGCTAAACCTCGGCCTTGAGTGGGCCGGAAAACCCAGGTCTCAAAATCGAGACCTGAGCCACCCACTTGCATTTGAAGCCTTTGAATTCTGCGGCCCAAAATGCAGAAGAGATCAGGAACCATTCCTGATCTCTTCTGCTGAGGATCGAACTGCTCTAGTGAACCTTGAGGAAAATAATGACCAGCGTGAACAGGGAGAGTGACTCCATAAACGCCAGGCCGAGGGTGAGCAGTAGCAGGATGCCGGCCCGCGCCCCAGGATTGCGAGCCAGTGCCTCGGTTGCCGAAGCAGTTGCCCGCCCCTGACCGAGACCGCAAAGCCCGGCCGCTATGCCCATGCCTACACCAGCCGCAATAGCGATAAGTCCGGCTCCTACGGTAGGCCCGCCCGAGCTTTGGGCGAAGGCCGGTACCGCCAGGAACAGAACCGACAGCGTCATGAATAGATACTGCAGTTTGCGCATTCTTTCTCCTTGCTTCCGTATGAATTGCCGCCAGTGGGTGGTTGAGGCTCACCGTGCTGGCCCCCTCACGCTTGCGGCGATCGAACCGGAGTGGAAGCAGGCTCCGGCCCGAAGACAAATCTAGTGGTCGTGCGCTACTGCCTGGGAGACATAAATCATCGTCAGTAGCATAAAAATATAGGCCTGGATCAGCGCCACCCCCAAATGCAGAACCATAAAGATGATCGGAATCGCTATGGGCACCAGGGAGAAGAAAACCAGCGTCACTTCTTCCCCGGCGAACATGTTCGCGTAAAGACGGACGGTGAGCGACAGGATGCGCGCTAAATGCGAGATGATCTCGATGGGCAGTATCATGGGAGCAACCCACCAGATCGGCCCCAGAAAATGCTTGAAATAGCTCACCGGACCCTGCTCGCGGATCCCATGGTAGTGGTAATAAAACCAACACCACAGCGCAACCCCGAGCGGAACGGTGGCGACAGAGGTAGGCGCAAGCATCCCAGGCACCATACCGAGAAGATTCGAGAGCAGTATGAACAAAAGCACACAAGTGGCAAACATCACGTAGCGCTCGGAACCGTGCCCAATGATGGAATCGGCCTGGCCGGAAACGAAGCCGTGAATCATCTCGGCAATCTGCTGGATGGAACCGGGATTTTCAACGTTCAGGGAGGCCCGTACCAGGACAAAAAACACCAACAACAGCCCGAGCACCACTAGCTCCATGGCAAACGTCGGAGTGATAGGAGCCTGTGGATTGTAAGGCTGCACATGCACAGCGTGCATCACCTGGGCCGCCAGGTTGCCGAAGTACTTGTTCAACGTAGCAGTGATGGGGTCTAGTTCATTCATACCGGTAGATCGAGCCTCACGTGGACCAGCTGCGGAAAAGTCGAAGTGCCTCAACGAACAGGGCGGCTACAGCCAGCGCGATGCCCAATAACAGGGCCACAACCTTCCCGTCCAAACTCCTCAGGCTAACATAAAGCAGTCCCGCGGCGGCCACGAGACGGACAAAAAACCAGAACAAAACCGGCCCCACGGGTCGAGGTGCTCCTTGTGAGCCCGCCTTATCGAGACGAACCAGAACCGCGGCCATCAGTTGCCGCCACTCCAGGATCCCGGTAGCAGCAATCACACCCCCCACCACGAACAGCAACATGGAGCGCCAACCCCAGGCGAACCAGATAATGGGAATGCCTATCAGGAGAGCAATGATCACGCTACGGAGCGCCCGGTTCAAAACATCCCGCAGGTCGTTATCCATGAATGGCCGATCGCCGAATTCCATCTATTCCTTGCTATGGGAGAGAACGATGCGGATGGTCTGCACAAAGCCGGCGATGGCGCCAAAAATCAGGCCGGCAACATTCATCCAGTGCTGGTGTAACCAGTGATCGAGCGCCAAGCCAATGGCCCAGCCGATCACCAACGATGCAGGCAAAAGCAGGCCGAGCTGAATGAGGCTTTCCACGCGGACCAGGCCTTGAAGCGCTCCGTCCTTCCCCTTGCCCGCTTGCGGACCCGCTTTAGCCATGGCTGTGGATCATATCCCCGGCAGTTATAATACGCGGGAGAGGCACCCATTGTTTGAGTCGGAATTCGAGCGCAACCTCTTTGCGCTCCGCCAGGACAAGCTGCGCCAGATTTCCGAGCTTGGCCAGCAAACGTATCCTAACCAATTTGTCACCACACACACTCTGGCAGAAGTGCGGCGGCAGTTCGAAGAAGTCCCCCCGGAGACCCTGGACACCCAGCGAACGATCGTCACTGTCGCTGGACGCATCATGGCGATTCGGGCCCAGGGCAAGGCTGGTTTTGCCCAAATACAACAGGGCGGCGAGCGGTTACAAATCTACGTTCGCCTGGATGCCGTGGGAGAGCAGGGCTTTCAACTCTATAAGCTTCTCGACCTGGGCGACCATATCGGGGTCTCCGGATACGTCTTCCGCACCCGTACCGGCGAGCTAACCATCCACGTCGAAAAGATCACGTTCCTGGCCAAGGCCATGCTCGCGCTGCCGGAAAAGTACCACGGTCTGGCTGATGTGGAATTGCGCTACCGGCAGCGCTACGTCGACCTGTTCATGAATACCGACGTGCGCGCCATTTTCGTCAAACGGGCCCAGGTGCTCAAGGCTATTCGATCTTTCTTCGATCAACGCGGCTACATCGAAGTGGAAACCCCCATGATGCAGCCCATCGCGGGAGGAGCCGCCGCACGGCCCTTTCGCACCCACCACAATGCCCTCGATCTGCCACTGTTCCTGCGCATTGCACCTGAGCTCTATCTCAAGCGCCTGGTGGTGGGCGGTCTGGATCGCGTCTACGAGATCAACCGCAACTTCCGTAACGAAGGCGTATCGACGCAACACAATCCCGAGTTCACCATGCTTGAGTTCTACCAGGCCTATGCCAACTACCATGACCTGATGCAACTGACCCAGGAGCTCATCGTGCATGTGGCGCAAGAGGTGAACGGGACCACCCTCACCAACTTCGGTGGTCAGGAAATTGATCTGTCCCAGTGGCAGCGTTTTTCTATGCGCGAGGCAATCCTGGAGTTCTGGCCGGAATCTGCCGGAGCGAAGCCGGGGATCGAGGACTTTCAAAGCGATCAGGCAGTGAAGCAAATGGCCCAGAGGGTCCGAGACGCGAAGATCTCGCTCGACTTTAAGCCCGGCGAGCCAGCCGGGAAGACCATTGCCAGTATTTTCGAAGCGGTGGCCGAGGACCACCTCATCCAGCCCACCATCATCTACGACTTCCCGGTGGCGGTCTCTCCTCTGTCCAAAAACAAGCCGGGGGAGCCGGATTGGGTGGAGCGGTTTGAGTTTTACATTGGGGGATTCGAGCTGGGAAATGCCTTCAGTGAGCTAAATGATCCCGAAGAACAGCGCAAACGGTTCGAACAGCAACTGTCTGAGCGCGAGCGGGGCGATGCGGAAGCTCACGTGATGGATGAGGACTACGTCCGCGCCCTGGCTTACGGGTTGCCGCCGACCGCCGGGGAAGGCATCGGCATTGACCGATTGACCATGGTGCTGACCGGGGCTAAGTCCATCCGAGACGTGATCTTATTCCCTTTGCTGCGTTCCCAGACGGGGGAGTCAGCGGGTAGCTAAACCACATCGGCCTCTCCCCTTGATGGAGAAAGTGGCCTCAGCTTAACCGGTCCTATTTCCTGGTCGTCTGCTTGCCGACTCGTTTGAGTACCTGGCTAAGGCTCGTTTTCTCAAACTCATCCAGCAGAGCTATGATGGAGCCGGAGAAGATCTTTTCGAGCGAAGCATTGACTCGCAAAGCCGCTGCAGCGCGAACATTGGGCGTATGGAACAGCGACCCAGTCTCGACTGCCTTATAAACATCTGCCAGATTGATAGCTTTAGGAGACTTCAGGAGCCTGGAACCTCCGGTAGGCCCCTTCTGGCTCTCAATCAGCTTCGCCTGCTGAAGAGAGGCAAGGACACGGCGAACAACCACCGGATTGGTATCCAGTTTTTCCGCAATGTCGGTTGAGGTTTGAAGCGAATCCGGTTCCGATGCGAGCAGAACCAGCACATGAACACCAGTAGCAAATCTACAGTTGACGGCCATCCTCGAACGCTACCATAACTGAGGCAGAAACGGCATGGCCATGTGACTGCACGTTAGTCACTTCCAAAGTTGCAGTTCCACTAATAGGTAACCATGATCATTTTGTACTCGTGGCAGGATCATTTGCCGATGAAGCTTGGTTGGAGGCGGTTTTTTGCGAATTCTCTTTGTTGGTGACGTTTTCGGCCAGGCTGGACGCCGTATTGTTTCGGAACATTTGGCTCCCCTGATCGAGCAGCGCGGGGTGGATCTGGTGGTGGTCAACGCCGAAAACGCAGCCGGGGGGTTCGGGGTAACTCCCGGGATCGCCGACGAGCTGTTCGACCGGGGAGCCCACGTCCTGACTACCGGTAACCATGTCTGGGACAAACGGGAAATCATCGAATATATGCAGTCTGTTCCCGCAGACAGCCATGATCGTGCGCGGCGCGTGCTGCGCCCGGCTAACTACGTCGCCGGGACGCCAGGGTACGGAGTTTATGAAGGCGAGCTGGCTTCGGGACAAGCGTACGCGGTCATCAACCTGCAAGGCCGCACCTTCATGACCAGCCAGGACGATCCTTTCCGCATGGCCGACTCTCTGCTCAAGAAAATTCAGGCCAAAGTGATCTTTGTCGACTTCCACGCGGAGGCTACATCAGAGAAAGTAGCCCTCGGTTGGTACCTGGATGGGAGGGTTACCGCGGTAATCGGAACGCACACGCACGTACCCACTGCCGACGAGCGTGTCTTACCCGGGGGCACCGCCTACCAGACCGACGTGGGGATGAGCGGACCCTTCGATAGCGTGATCGGAGTGGAAAAAGAGCAAATTATTAACCGCTTCCTGACCGGCATGCCGGGGAAATTCGAAGCCGCGAAGGGCGACCCCCGCATGTGCGCCGCGCTGGTGGAGTGTGACGGAGCAACCGGGAGAGCGCTCTCCATCCAACGCATCATGCTGGGGGAATAGAACAAGTCGTTTGACTACCGGGAGAGAAACCGCAGGTCCTCCACGGCTTTCACGAGATTTTTGTGTCCGGGCCAGGGCGCACTGCAGATCCCTCGGCTGCGCTCGGGATGACAAGGGGAGAGTGACTACTCACCTTAAAGTCTGCGAGTCGGATCGGGAGTTCTTCTGCCCCCCGACTCGCGGAATTAGTAGTCCCGGCAAAAGGTCTTATGGTTTGAGCGCGATGATGGAAGGCTGCCGCACCTGGCTTTGCGACGCGGAAGTGATCTGCCCGTCATGGTCGAAATGGAGCGTCCAGTTGGTCGTGACGGTGGGCCGGGAAACATCACTGAACGTCACCTCGGCACTCTGATCGGGGCCAATCATCATTTGCGGCTGGTTCGCATCCAGCCGAAGCAAGTCCATCGTCAGGTCCGGGCGCGGAATTGTCTTGAGCACCTGAACCGGATATCCGCTCAATTCCGCGTAGCAAATCGAGATCATCAACCAGTTCGGCGCATAGCCAAGCGGCGTCTTGCCGCGCTCGTCGCGGAGCAAGCGGTTGAATACCTCGAAGGTGCCTGGTCTGTTCCAGGAAGCTTGAAACGGCCGCAAACCGTGGCCATAGGTAGTGATGATGCGCACCCGGGAATCATTACGCGGCAGGATGGCTCCGAAACGCGATGAGCCGCTCTCATCCGCTCCATGGCTGAAGGCCAGGAACACGTAATCGGGAAACGCCGGGCATAAAATTTGCTGGAAGTGCCACGCGGGCTTGCTGATGTCGAAATTTGCCAGCGCGGCTTGCTTGGACAACTCGGCACTCAGGTTGGAGACGACTTCGTAATCCGCACTGCTCATTTGCGCGGGATCCAGATGCTCAAGCGCAAGGACGGTGGGCGGAGCAGCAAGTTCCGTGGTCCCCATGGGAACCGGTACAACCCCGGGAAATGGCGTGTCGGTTTTGGTGGCTGTAACCCCGGGAAACAGGTCCTGCCTGGGTGCTTGGGCTGATGCGAGAACGGCTTGCAAGGCGACGCCAATGAGCAGCAGAGGCCGGAACATGGGGGCAATGGGCGGCATCAACTTCCCCACTCTACCACGCAGTTGGCGGGCGTCTCCCGCGCTCAGTGGGGATGAGCTTAGCTTGACACGTCAGCCTTGCGCCCGGTCGAGCAAAAAGGCGCAATCTTAAACTTTGAGTGGGTGGGCCAGCAAGAAAAACGGGCAGCCCGTTTCGGGGCCGCCCGTTTCAGTCTTCAGGTTTAGCGTGCCCGGCGGTGTGCCGGAGCCGCTTTAGCCGGTGGTTCGCCGTCGTTCAGAGTGATCATCGGCGGGTTAGGAACGTAAGAATCAAATGTGGCGTCGTAGGTGGCAGTCGCTCCGATGGCAGGAACGCTCTTGAGCGGAGTCTTCATGTTGATCGTGAAGTCCGCCTTCTTGCTCTGCTTGTTATCTTCCGTGACCGCCAGTTGAACGGAATCAGCCGTCGCCGAGATGACCATGCCCGGCACCTCGACCCGTTGTCCCTTCATCACGTCCCAAACCTTTTGCGCATCCTCAGGCTTACCGTTGAAAAGGATGAACTCCTTGTCGCCCAAGCTAAGCGATTTCAGATCAGGCGTGGAGGCAACGGTCTGAGCCGCAAGGTCGGCAGGCGACGGAGGAGGAGGAGCAGGAGTGGGGTTATAGGAGTCCGGCGGAAACAGGTTGGCTTGGGCCAGAGCCTGAACCGCTGGGTACCCGTCCATGCTGCCGTGGTACTTGTTGTAGAAGTACTCAGCCGCCTTTTCAATCGTTGGCTTGGCTTGTGCGGGAGCGAACTGCGCTGCCCGGGTCAGGAACCATGCCGCGTTCTTGAGGTCCGGCGGGGTCTGCTGCGCATACACTTGCCCCAGCAGATAGGTGTCGTTGAGTCCTGGACCGGATTGCGTCGATGCCTGATCAGGATAGGCTTTCAGCTCGTTGGTGAAGGCGGTGATGGCGCCGGCGAAATCCTTCTTGTTATCGTCGTCTTTGGCAATCGCGCCATAAAAGATGGGCGTGGTGGCGGTCTTCAATTTCTGGAAGTCGGCATCCGCCATGTCAGCCGGCTTGGTAGCCGATAAACCAGTTTGTGCCTGAGCGGCAGCCTTATCAAGAATGGGCTGCGCTTCGGCCGGGCTGGTCTTCGCAGCGGCCTGAGTCCCTTCAAGATAGACCTCGATAAAGAGGCCGCGGAGATTGCCCGGGTCAGCCGCCAGCAAGCGGTCAGCAGTGCTGAGCGTCTTAGCCTGGTCACCAGACTGCTGATAGGTGGCCATCAGTGTTTCAAGCAGACCGATTTTGACCACAGAGTTAGGATATTTGGTCAGGAAGGTCTCAATCGCAGCTGCCTTGGCAGCCGGGGGTTGCCCAATAGCATCGGTGTAGTCTTTGTACTCGGTGGGGTCTTTGATGGTGAGCTGACCGGGTTGCGCGCCTTGGCCGTAGACCATAGGAACGCTGACCGGAACGATAGTGGCCAAGGCCAACAAGGAAGCAAGGACGAACTTCTTCATGCAACGCTCCTAAGAGATGCGGGAATCAGGACAGTACAAAGTTCAGAAATCATTTTCATTCGAGGGGATGCTTGCCGGAAAACTCATGTCTACGCTAAACGCTTTGATCCTTCGACCCGATGGTTCAGACTGCCATTGGGAAAACTAGAGTCTTTCCGATCTGCTGTGGATGGATTATAGAAACGGTTATCGCTTCTGACAAGGTAAACGAATGGACGAGGACCAAAGCACAATGACAAAAGCTCAGAATACCCTTGATTCGCTCACTCCATTGACTAACCAAGTGGCGGTGGTGACAGGGGCAGCGCGCGGAATCGGTGAGGCCATCGCACTCCGCCTCGCACGCATGGGCGCAGCCGTACTGCTCACCGCCCGCGATCAGCCTCGCTTGTCGGAGGTAAGAACAGAGATTGAGCAACAAGGCGGCAAGGCCTTTGTCATGCCTTGCGACCTGACCGACGAAAGAGCCGTGGCAGCGTTCGGCGCAGCGGTTCAAAAGGAACACGGCCGATGTGACATTTTGGTGAACAACGCCGGGATCGGGGTATTGCGGAAACCACTCATCGAATTGCCCGTCGACGAGTGGGACAGGATGATGCATACCAATTTGCGTGGGCCCTACCTTATGATCCGTTCCTTAGCTCCCTTGATGATTGCCGCCAATTCAGGCCATATCATCAACATTTCCTCGCTTGCGGGAAAGAACGCCCTGCCTGGGGGCGCAGCCTATTCCGCCTCTAAATGGGGGCTCAATGGTTTGACGTACTCAGTGGCGGAAGAGCTACGGCAATACAACGTGCGCGCTTCGGTGATCGCGCCGGGATCGGTCAACACGCACTTCGGAGGCGCAAATAACACCAAGAACCGCAATCGCATGATTCAGCCGGACGACGTGGCAAAGGTGGTGGCCATGCTGGTGACCCAGCCGGAAACCTCCTTCGTCAGCGAAATTCTGCTGCGGCCCACCATCAAACCCTGAGTCGTACCTGATAATGCTCTTAGGGGTTGAGCGTAGCTCGAAACACGGCCCACCGGCCGAATGGCTACCCTTTATAAATCAAACGCTTAGGGCTTTCATACTCAATTGAAGGGTTAGCCCATGTGCCCCGAACGTTACTTGTAACGTTTCCGGGGCAGGTCTAGCCTCTAAAGTGTGTCTATTTGAAGAAGACGCCATATTTCATTTGCCTCGGAATCACCAAGAAGGTCTACTCGTTGGGTTGTGTACGGTTTATCCACAACATGTTGGGGTACCCATGTTGCTTCCAGGCAACTCGCCCGATAGAGTCTTTTTTAAGGCCAAAGGAACACGTCCATGCTGAAGCTTAAAAAGATCCAGATGCTGGGGTTCAAGTCGTTCTGCGATCGCACGGAGGTGACTCTGCCCGGCCAGGGAATCGCCGTCGTGGTGGGTCCCAATGGCTGCGGCAAATCGAACATTCTCGACGCGGTGAGCTGGGTGCTGGGCGAGCAATCGGCCAAGTCACTCCGCGGCGCCAAGATGGAAGACGTCATTTTTGCCGGAACCCGGGAGCGTAAATCCCTCGGCATGGCCGAGGTTTCCCTCTCGCTCATAGATCCCGAGGCCTATACCGACGGCCCGCTGCTCGAAGGGCAGGAAGCCACTGAGGATACTGGACTCGAAAAGGTCGACTGGGACGAAGAGCAGATACGGGCGGAGCGGGCTTCGGAGACAGAAGAAATCATCGCCGAGGCTCAGCCCGGCACGGTCATAGAAGGAAACGTCATCGAAGGGACCGTCGCCGAAGGGGCTGCGGCAGAAGAACCGGCAAAGACGGAAACTGCGCAGCCGCAGGCGGAAAACCCCGTGACGTTGAAGATCCGCCGCCGCCGCTTCCAGCGAGCCGCGCGCCAGGGCGAGATCATCGTCACCCGCCGCCTGTTTCGCACCGGCGAAAGCGAGTACCTGCTCAACGGCAAGCTCTGCCGCCTGCGCGATATCCAGGACATCTTCATGGGCACCGGACTCGGCCCGGAATCCTACGCCATTATCGAGCAGGAGCGCATTGGACAACTGCTCAGCTCGAAGCCACATGACCGGCGCGCCATTATCGAAGAGGCAGCCGGAATTACTCGTTTCAAGACCAGAAAGCGCTTGTCCGAGCTTCGCCTGGAACAGGCTAAACAGAATCTGGCGCGAGTCGACGATATTTTCGAAGAAGTCACGCGGCAGATGGGTTCGCTCAAGCGCCAGGCAGCAAAAGCCGAACGCTACGCCGCACTGCGGGACGAAATGCGGGCGCGCTTACGGGTGGTCCTGGCCAGCCGAATTACGCAGATGGATAGCGAGCAGGCCGCGCTGACGGTTGAGATCGCTGAGTTGGCAACCAAGATCGAGCAGGGCGCGGGGCAGGTGGACTCGCTCGATGCTGAGCACTCCACCGGCATGGCGCGCGGCTATGAGCTGGATTCGACCGCGAAGAACGCCAACGCCCGAGCCAATCAGGCCTCCGTAGACCTGGAGCGGGCGACGACGCGGGAAATATCGAACCAGGAACGCATCGCCGAATTGAAGACACGCGCGGCTGCCGGTTCGGCCGAACTGGAACAGGCGCGACTGCACCTGCAGGGATTAGTCGTTGAGCGCGACTCGCATCGCATTTTCCTCGAAACCGCTGCGGCTGAAGCAGCCGGCGTGCGCGAAGAATCTAAGCTGCGCCAGTCGCAGGCGCGCGAAGCGGCCGAGGCAGTGAACGGGGCCGAACAGCAATTGGAAGCTGCACGCCGCTACGCCATGCAGCTGCTGACCCAGGCCGGGCATGCGCGCAACCAGACCATGCACGCGGAAGAATCCTTGGCCGCGCTGGAGCAGGATGCGGAACGGCTCTCCGGGGAGATCAGCGCCGCCAGCAATGAGTTGGCGTCGCTCGGCCAGGAACGCGGACAGGCTTCGCTCAAGTTTGAATCGGTGACCGAACAGCTACAGCGGCTGGAATCAGAAATGGCCGCCCTGCGTGCTGAAACCGAAACTCGGAAGAGCGAAGAAAGCGCAACCAAACTCGAGTGCGACCGCTTACGCGCCGAGATGGCCACCCTGACGGGCCGTCGTAATTCGCTTCAGTCACTCATCCGCGAGCATAGCTATTCCACTGACACTGTGCGCAAGCTGCTCAAGTCCAACTCACTGGGCGGCGGCCTGGCTCCGGTAGGTACCCTCGCCGACTTCCTGGAAGTGAATGGCGAATACGAAACAGTGGTTGATTCTTTTCTGCGCGATGAGCTGAACTACATCGTGGTCCATAGCTGGGACGCCGCCCACGAGGGCATGCGGCTGCTGAAGAGCGACGTCGATGGACGGGCAACGTTCCTGGTCCATCCCGACGATTCCCAGGCCAAGTTCTCTTTTGCCGGGGATGCGCTGGACGCCGAACACAACAGCGTCGGGGTAAAAAGGCTCAAAGACTGCATCCGCGTGCTGGACGGTTTTGGCCGTTCTCTGGAAGTGATTCTGCCCAAGTTGCGGGATGGATTTGTCACGCCCGATGCGGATTCGGCAAAGTCGCTGGCACTGGAAAATCCCAACGCCTTCTTCCTCGCGCCGTCGGGCGAGTGCTTTCACAACGTGACCGTCACCGGGGGCAAGCCCAGGGCAGAGGGTCCGCTGGCGCTGAAGGGCGAGTTGCGCGAAACGCAAAAAAGGCTGGACTCGGTCGAAGCCGACCTAGGCCGTGCAGAAATCACCGCCGCTTCCCTCGCCCGCTTGTTGAGCGAGTTGGTAGCCCAGGCGGAACGGCTCAGTGAAGAACGGCGCAATGCGGAACGGGAAAGCGCGAACCAGAGCGCAGCGCTACGTCAGATGGACGCCGAAGTGGCCCGCTTGGAACGGCGCCTGAACGACTGGATGGTGCAGAGTGAGCGTAACAAAGATCTGCGCAACGTTCGCCAGGCGGCGATCGAAGCCCAGCGCGAAGAGGTAGCGCGCCTGGAAGGTGAACATGCTACGGCTGAGGGCAAACTGAACCAGCTGCAGCAGAGCATGGAAGACTTGCGCCGCCAGCGCGAAGAAGCGCAGCAGCAGGCGGCCAGTGTTTCCGCAACCCTGGCGGGCCTGGAAGAACGCAGCCGTGGGGCAGAAGCGGCATTCGCTCGCATCGATCGCATGTACGGCGACCTCGAGCGGCGCGTCAACCAACTGGAACAGCAGCTCGCTTCAGCCACCGCAGAAGAACAACAGCGCACCCGCGAGAACGAGCAGTTGGCGGTCGATCGCGAGCGCCTCGCCGAAGAACGCAGAAGCGCTCTGGAAGAAGCGGCACAATCGACCGAAGAGGCCAGGCTGCTGCGCGAGCAATTGAAAGAGCTGGAACACAACCTGAAGGTTCTCCGATCGGAGATGGATGCCTTCCGCGAGGCACGCAGCACGCGCAGCGCACAGTCAGCCAAGCTGACAGTGGAACTCGAGTACATGGAAGCGGCGTGTGTCAGCGATCTGGGAATCGAAGCCGGCCCATTGCGCCAGGAAGAGTTGGCCCGCCTGGAGGGAGACCCACTGGCGGAAGAAGAGGAAGCATGCCGTGGCTTGAAGCAGAAGCTCGAAGCCATGGGCCCGGTCAACATGATGGCGCTCGAAGAGTACCAGGAGACGGCGGATCGTCACGGCTTCCTCGAAACCCAGCGCAAAGACTTGATGGACGCCATTGAGAACACGCAATCGACCATCCGCGAAATCGATCAGATTACCCGGCAGAAGTTCGACGAAGCGTTTGCTGCGATCAACGAGAATTTTTCCACCACCTTCACCAGTCTCTTCGGCGGTGGGCAAGCGTTTATGCGCCTGACCGATGAAGAGAATACGGCGGAAAGCGGCATCGACATCGTGGCCTCACCTCCGGGCAAGAAACTGCAAAATGTCTTGCTGCTGTCTGGTGGCGAAAAAGCTCTCACTGCACTCTCGCTGCTGGTTGGCATTTTCAAACATGCGCCCAGCCCCTTCTGCGTGCTCGACGAAGTCGACGCGCCTTTGGACGAAACCAACGTGGGCAGATTGGCGGATATGCTTATGGGAATGAGCGGCGAAACGCAGTTCCTGTTGGTAACTCACTCCAAACGCATGATGACCGCCGCGGATTTGATTTATGGCGTAACCATGCAGGAGCCGGGAGTTTCGAAACTCGTGTCTGTGCGGCTCGCTCATGAAGAAGCGAACCACGGCCGCACTCGGGAACGGGCACAGGAACGTAAGTTGGCGATGGCGTAACTACCTCTGCTCAAAAGTAACCACCCCTCCACAGCGATTTGACAATCGGACGTGCGGCCACTCGAATGCTCACGCGTCAGCGCAGCTGTTTGAGTTTTTCCTGCGTTGACAAAGCTGTCGCCACCTCGGACAATCGGAAAGTCATCCTCTCCCGAGGCACCACCTTTGCCGACGCTTATCGTCACCGAATTCGAAGACCTCGAACTGTATACGAGGGGTAAGGTGCGCGACCTGTACGCGGTCGGCGATCTGCTCCTGCTGGTTGCCACCGATCGAATTTCCGCCTTCGATCATGTACTGGCTACCGGAATACCAGGCAAGGGCCGGGTCCTCACGCAAATTTCTCTCTTCTGGTTCAACTACCTTGCTGACATCGTTCCCAACCATCTGGTTACCGCGGATGTAGAAGATTACCCAGCGCAGTTGAAGCCCTATGAAGAGGAACTGCGCGGCCGGTCGATGCTCGTCAATCGCGCCCGAATGTTTTCCGCTGAGTGTGTGGTGCGCGGATATCTTTCCGGTTCAGGCTGGAAGGACTACACTCGGACCGGACAGATTTGCGGCATCGCTTTGCCCCCCGGCCTGCGTGAATCGGATCGTCTGCCGGAACCGATTTTCACTCCGGCGACCAAGAGCATGAGCGGCGAACACGACGAAAATATTTCTTTCGACCAGATGGTGGCACGCGTGGGCGGCAGCCATGCAGAGGAATTGCGCCAGCTGAGCCTTGCGATCTACGCCAAGGCGGCCGATCACGCAGCCCGGCGCAGCCTCATTCTCGCCGACACCAAGTTTGAGTTTGGACTCACGGCTAAAGGGATCGTGCTGGCCGACGAAGTTCTGACTCCCGATTCGTCGCGTTACTGGCCCAGCGAAGGCTATCGTCCGGGAGCACCCCAGCCGTCCTTCGACAAGCAGTTTGTACGCGACTATCTGGAGACTGTGGGTTGGAATAAACAACCGCCCGCACCGGAGCTTCCCGCCGGCGTGGTCCGCCAGACGCAGGAAAAATATGAGCAGGCGCTCCAGTTGCTTACCGGCCCGGCGATTTAGGAAACAAGAATGAACCTGGCCGACCTGCTGATTGTGATTGTGCTCCTGGTTTTTGTGGGCTCTGCTTTCGTCAAGGGCTTTTTTGTCGAGGTCTTTTCGCTTGCCGGCAGTATCGTTGGGCTTTTCATTGCCGCGGCAAACTATGGAGGCCTGTCACCGTGGGTTCAGCGCGTCATTCAAAATCGCGAGGTCGCGAATTTGATTTCGTTCCTGCTCATTGCGCTATTGGTGATGCTCGTGGCAGGAATCCTGGGCCGTTTGCTTCGCGGCTTGTTTCGCGGAGTCGGCTTGGGTATTGTAGATCGACTGCTGGGAGCAGTCGTCGGGCTGGTTGAAGGTTGTATCGTGGTCACCCTGGTCCTGATGGGCATGGTGGCGTTTTTGCCGCGGCAGGATTGGTTGGTCAGCTCGCGGCTGGCTCCGGTTTTTTTAACCGCCGCCCATGGCGGCTCACACGTAGTTCCAGTAGATCTCGGGCAGGAAATCCGTCAAGGGTTAGAAGCGCTTCGCCTGGCTCAACCCGACTGGTCGAAACCGAGTTCAGAAATTCACTACCAGACAAACACAAACCCGTCGGTGTAGCGGGTAGGAAAAGGAAAGAGGTTTTCGTGAAACGTGAGCTGGATAGTCTTGTGACGCAGATGCACGCCGGCGGCATTCATTATGACGAGGCAGTGCGCGAGTTCAAACGACGCTTCATTTTGGAAGTGTTGTCGCATCACAGGGGAAACCAGTGCAAGGCAGCTCGCGAGCTGAGCATGCACCGCAATACGCTTCGCCGCACCATCGCCGAACTGAAACTCGATCCGGAACAAATTCGCAATGGCCTCAAGCGCCCGCCGCGGGCAGAGCGTCCCGCTTTTGACAACAAACAGACGGTGCGCAACTAGTGGCCGAAGGCCTCGTCGCCGTCCGCGACGGATTTCGTTGGGACGACTGCGATGGCTACCTCTTCGACATTGACGGCACTCTGCTGCACGCTCAGGGCGGCGTACACACAGACGCTTTCTCCTCCAGTGTGCAATTCGTCATGGGACATCCTCTCTCGATTGCCGGCGTGCCCGTGCACGGCAGCACCGATACGGGAATCCTGAGGGATGCTTTTCGCCAGGCCGCCATTGATGACCAGATTTGGCAGCCACGCCTGGAAGAAATCCTGGCGCGCATGCGACAGACCGTGATGGAACGCCGGCAGCACATGAGCGTTACCGTGATGCCCGGCGTCTTGTCCCTGTTGGCTTATCTCAAAGGAAGGGGCAAGGTTCTGGGGGTCGCTACCGGCAACCTGGAGCAGATTGGGTGGTTGAAGATCGAGATCGCCGGATTGCGCGATTACTTTACATTCGGCGGCTTCAGCGACAGTCATGCCCTGCGTTCCGACCTCATCGCCAATGCTCAGAAGCTGGCCGGGCCTGATGTTCGATTATGCGTTGTTGGCGACACGCCCTCGGATATTGTCGCAGCCAAGGCCAACGGGATTCCCACTATCGCCGTTGCCACTGGGGTCTATTCCTACGACGACTTGCTGCGACACGATCCGGAAGTCTGCGTGTCGACCCTCGATGCCCTGCTCTCGATCGCAGCATGAGGACTCTGTTTCCCGGCCAGGAACCTGGGTGCCGCGTGTCTTGGATTCCCCAAACTTGATGCGGGAGAACCGATGATCGGGTGCCCCATCCTTCGCGCACTTTGCGAAGGGTGGGATACCACTGCTCTGCACCCCGAAGCCCTTCACCCGCACATTTCTGCTTATCCCACCCTTCGCAAAGTGCGCGAAGGATGGGGCACCCGATCATCGGTCATCGCGCGAGGGTTCTCCCGCAACGCAAACGAGTTTTCGCCAATGCGTGCTGTTCGAGGCACACGGGGGTCCCTGGTAACTTGCCCATGATTGAACCGCCGCCTAGGATAACTTCATGCGCTTAATCCACCTGGTTGCCGCGTTCTGTGCGCTTACGCCCCTCTGCGTGAATGCCCAGCAGGCCTCGCAGGCGCGGACAGCGCAGAAGTTCTACGTGCAGGGTGTGCGCGCCATGGAAAAAGGCGACGTTGACGCCGCCGAGAAAGCCTTCGCCAAAGCATCCCAAGCCGACCCATCTAACCGCGATTACGCGCTCGACTGGCAGATCGCACGGCAACACATGGTCACCAAACTCATCCAGGATGCGGACAAAGCCCGCATGACAGGCCACCCTGAGGTGGCACGGGCCGACCTCGCACAAGCCCTGCAGATGGACCCGAAAAATCCGGAAGTCTCCCAACACATCGACGATCTGGCCAATATCAACCAGGCGCAGGCACCGTCCGATAGCGTCCTCGCCACCCTGGCTCCGCCCATCGAACTCGCGCCGAAGCCGGGGAAACAAAGCTTTCACTTCCGCAGCACTGAGCAGGATGTGGTGCGGCGAGTGGTCGAAGCTTACGGACTCAAAACGGTCGACGACGGTTCCCTGGCCACCAAGACCATCCGCTTCGACGCCGACGACGTGGACTTTCCCCAGGCCGCACACCTGTTAAACCTTGCCACCAACTCCTTCATGGTGCCGCTCGATCCCGTCCGCGTTCTGGTGGCCAAGGAAAGCAAAGCGAATCACGACAAATACGACCGCCTGGCGCTGGAGACGCTTCGTCTCCCCGGGCTCACCGCGACCGAGTTCAGCGACATGAGCAACCTGGCCCGGAACGTGCTCGGGGTGCAGCAAACCGCAGCCCAACCGGAATTGGGCACCCTGACGGTTCGTGCTCCGGTGGCCAATTTGCGAGCTCTGAATGAGACGCTCGCCGATCTGCTGGATGGCAAGAGCGAGGTCCTGCTGGATGTAAAAATCTACGAGGTAGAGAACACCAAGACGCGCCTCTATGGGATCCAGCTGCCGCAAACCACCACCGTTTTCAACGTTTCCACCGAACTGAACAGCGTCATCTCGCAAAACTCCAGCCTGGTGCAGCAGATTATTTCCAGCGGCCTAGCCAACGCCGGGGACTATGCAGCCATCGCCGCCATTCTGATTGCCTCGGGGGAAGTGACCAGTTCGATCCTTACCCAGCCCTTCGCCACCTTCGGTGGTGGCCTCACCCTGACGGGACTCACCAGCAACGGCATTAATGGCAACCTGAGCTTTAATGCCGCCGATACACGCTCGCTTGACCAGGTCCAGATCCGCCTCGACGACCAGGCCGAAGGAACCATCCGCAGTGGCACACGCTATCCAATCACCACCTCGAGTTATTCGAGCATTGCGTCCTCTTCTGTAAATATTCCGGGAATCACCAGCGCCGGGCTATCCAGCGTTTTGAGCGGTCTGGGCCTCAGCGCCAGCAGCCTTTCCAGCATCGCACCCATTCCCCAGGTGCAATATCAGGACCTCGGATTGACGTTCAAAGTTACTCCCAGGATCGAGCGCAACGATGATGTGGTGCTGAAGCTCGACCTCAAGATTCAGGCCCTGCAAGGCGCCAGCCTCAACGGCCTGCCTGTGCTTACCAACCGCAGCTACACGGCCGACATTCATCTGCGCAGCGGAGCCAGCGCGCTGGTGGTCGGCAACCTTACCCGGCAGGAGTCGAATGCCGTGAGCGGCACCCCGGGCCTCAGCGAGCTGCCAGGGTTTACAGCGCTCAGCAGCACTACCAAGGAATACGACGTGAGCAACCTCGCCATTCTTGTTACCCCGCACCTGCTCCGCAGGAGGCACAACGAGCTTAGGGGACCCGTCATTTCCCTGCCCCACCACGCATGAACCAGTCAGTTGAACTATCCGGCGTATTTCTCACGAAATGAGATTGTTACAAGGGTGAGATAAGCAAATTCTTCGCTTGAAGCTTGAACTTTGCCCGGGCATGGGTGCATCCTATTGGCCAGACACAGGCGAGGGATTTTCAGAGGCCAAAATGGCGGGCAAACTCCTGGTTCTCACCACGCTGCTGTTCATGTTGACTGCGTGCCGGCAGGAAGAGCTCTCGTTACCAGTCGCTCATGCGGCTGGGACAGAAGAGTCCCATCCTGACGTGCGTCCTCTTTCCCAGGAAATCCTCCAGCCACCGGCCAGCCGGAGTTGTTATTCCTTTATCCTTCTCCGGCCGCCGGACCAGCGCGCCGCTGCGGTGCAGGCACGGCTTAAAAAAGCGGATGAACTCGCAGCCGCATTCCATCCGAGTAAGTTAGCAGTGGACCTGATGGGCGACCACGCCAATATCCTGTCCCTGCAATTTCCTGCGGCCTGGCCGGCCGATCCGGCATATGCCAACCGCGTGAGTGCGATTGTGGAGGATTACCTCACTTCGCCTGACGTAGAGGACTACCTGTGCAATTCGGGCTTTGAAGAAGTCCGGCTATCTGCCCGGGGCCTGAACGACCGCCGCATCCATCCCGTATGGACGGCGCGGATCACCACCGAAGGCCTGCTCAGGCTCGAACCCGCTGGTTAGTCACACTTCAAGGCCGATGGAACGCATCAGCACGAGCGCGTTGCTGGTTTGAACTATGCCCGGATATAGCTTGTAATCAAAATACAACCGCCCTTCCCTAATGTGATCCTTGAAGTGTCTGTTGCTGGCCCGCTCTCCGATTTCCTGCGGAATGGCCGTCAGCGCCAAGTCGTGCGTGCTCACCAAGCCGATCGCGCCTCGCTCCACTAGCCTGGTGACGAACGATCGGGTTCCGATCAAACGATCATGCGAGTTCGTTCCCGAGAGCAACTCGTCCAGCAGAAAAATGACCGGAACCGCGCCGTTGGTGAGATCCATGATTTGCTTCAATCGACGGATCTCGGCATAGAAGCGGGAGACGCCGCCTTCGAGCGAATCGAGGACGCAGATAGAGGCGGTCACCTGCAATGGCGAAAGCCTGAGAGAGGCGGCACGCACCGGTGCACCGCACTGCGCCAGGACTGCGTTCACGCCGATACCACGCAGAAAGGTGCTCTTCCCTGCCATGTTCGGACCACTCACCATGATGAGCTGAAGATCGGGTCCCAACCTGAGATCGTTCGCGACCGCACGGTTCGGCGGAAGCAAGGGATGAGCCAGTCCCTGGGCTTCGAAGCAAGCTGAGCTTTCGACAAACTCGGGGAACACATCCGCAGGATGCTCGTAGGTGTAGCCGCCTAGCGCTGCCAAGGCTTCCAATTCGCCTACAGTGTCGAGCCAAATACGGAGCGACGGTCCAAAACGCCGCCGCCATCTCTCTGCTGCAAGCACGAAATGCAAGCGATAGAAAATGAAGAGATCGAAAATACGAACGAAAAGGTTGTGCGCTGATTCGAGAGCCTCCACTCTCCGATTGAGTTTGGCGATCGCCTGCGAAGCGCAGACCCCAGACTGCATTAGCTGAGCCTGCAGTTGCAGCAGCCGGGGACTGGCGAACGGCTCGCGCTCAAAGGTGGCCAACACCTGGGAGAGGAGTTTCAGATCGCGCCCGGCCTCCTCGACCGCGTGAGCCGCCCCACTGATCGGCGCCCGAAAACGATAGGAAATCCCGAGGTTGATTAGGGACATGCCCAACACCAGCAGCTCCCATGCACCCCACCACTGCCAGGCCTGCAGGCTGAGGACCCAGAGATACCCGAGCACCGGGATAACAATACGGATCAACCCAGAGGCGAAAACAGTTTGCGCTTCTCCCCAGTCAGTCAGGAGTGCGGGGCGCACATCCGACTGCACATCTTCTCCCAAGGTAGCGAGGCTTTCACGAAACCCCAACCGGCCGCTCAGCTCGATGGCAGCCGCCTGGCGCGCCCGGACCTCATCCGGGGGCGCCGCAGCCAGCAGCCATCGGGCCAGGGTTTCCTCTCCCGCCCGGGTACGCGCCGTGCATAGAAGCTCAAAAACGGACGCTCGTCCGAACAGATCAAGATCACGCGCGTAGGCATGCGACGGCTCCAGGAAATGTTCGCCGGAAGTACCTTTACCCGCCCAGCTGCCATCGAGCCGCGACAAACCCTGCTCATAAAATTTGATGGCGCGGGAGCAACCGTTAACAGCACGGATAAGCCGGCCATGCAGCACGGCTAGCACTACAAAAGCTCCTATAGGGATCAGCAGCAGCAGATCGGCCCTGCTGAAATGCCGCAGCCGGAACAGAATCCAGCCCAGGCAGAGCGCGGCTATCGAAAGTTGGGAATACCCGGCAAGCCGTTCCCGGGATTGAAGCACAAAGCGGCGCGCCGATAACTCAGCGACGCGCCGCGCATATTCTGTTTCAGCCGCCACACTACTTCAACGAAGGAGCGGGCTTAGCGGCCGGAGCCGGTGGCGCAGGCGGAAGAGGCACACCATCCAGCTTGGCCTGGAACTCGATGATCTTCTGCAGCGTCTCGTAAGGGATTCCCGTGAGCGGCAAGGCGCGGCCGTTGACAAAAATCGTCGGCGTTTGGTTCACACCCACGCGTTCTCCCAGAGCGCGCGAGGCATCGATGGCCTCCTTGGCCGCCGGCGTTGCCGCGCAGGTGGCGATCTTCGCCGGGTCCTGTCCCGCCTTGGTCTCCGCATCCTTCAGCGTATCGTCCGACGTAGTCGGCGTGAGTCCTGCCTGGTTGGCAAACAGCGTATCGGAAAATTTGAAGAAGGCTTCATTCCCACCGGCCTTGGCAACGCAGTATCCATGGGTCGACGCCTTCATGGCCTCGGTATGAATTTGTGTCAAAGGGAAATCCTGGTAGACAAAGTGAGCACTGGGATAGTCGGCCAGTAACTTGGCTACGATCGGCTGCGCGTCCTTGCAGTGCGGACATTCAAAATCGGAAAACTCTACCAACTCCATGGCTTTGGAAGCGCCGCCCTTGGAAGGTCCGTTCGCCCCCGACTGCAGAATCTCACGATAGTTCTGGAAAGGCTTGGCGCCGAATGGAAGGAGAGTATCGGCGACCAGGAACTTGCCATCAGGTAGGGTGAAGAAGGAAAGCTGCGCGGTCTGATCCTTAGGTCCAGGAGTGGTCGGCTTCACCAGTATGAGTACTCGACTCACGCCTGCCGCCGGTGTCGGCAGAATCGCCTGGATCTGCCACTCGCGCGTATGGTCGTAACCCCAGAATGCATTGAGAAATTCTTCTACTGTCTGCTTGGTAGGACTCGTCGCCGTGAAATTTGCTGGGTCGACCGGCGGAAATGGCTGCGGCGCTACAGGGGCTGCTGCAGAAGGTGCGGCCGGCGCCGATGGGGCCGCAGGAGGCTGTGGGACAGGAGCCGCCGGAGCGGGGTTCTGGGCGATAGACGACGCCGCGCTGGCGACCGCCAGAACAATAAAACAAAGGGTTGTGCGAAGCTGCATTCAATTCCTCTCTCGTTGGTTAAAGCACTTATACCTGAACTTTTACGGCGATGGGAAAACGGCGCCCCATGCCAAAAGACTTGCTGGTGACCTTGAGCACCGGCGCTGCCTGCTGCCGCTTGTACTCACTGCGCTCCACCAGCTTGACCACATGACTGACGGTTGCGAGATCAAAATGGTATTTGTCCGCAATTTGCTCCGGAGTCTCATAGCGCTCAACATAAGCCTGCAAAATGGGATCGAGCACCTCGTACGGCGGCAGGGAATCTGTATCCTTCTGCCCGGGACGAAGCTCCGCGGAAGGCGGTTTTTCCAGGATGGGTGTTGGAATCACCACTCGATCACGGTTCACGTATTTGCAAAGCTGATAGACCTCCGTCTTCACTACGTCGCCGATCACCGCCAGCGCACCGACCATGTCCCCGTAGAGCGTGCAATAACCGACAGACATCTCCGACTTGTTGCCGGTCGTGAGCACCAGCGCGTTGAATTTATTGGACAGCGCCATCAACAGATTTCCCCGAATGCGCGACTGAATATTCTCCTCAGTGATGTCGGGCTTGCGGCCGGCAAAGAGCGGCTCGAGCGCTCCGGTGTACTGCTCAAAGAGCTCGTGGATGGCGATGGTTTTGTAGCAAATTCCCAGATTCGCCGCCAGCGCGCGAGCGTCTTCAATCGAACCTGTGGAGGAATACTGGCTGGGCATTCCTATCGTGGTCACGTTCTCCTTGCCCAGCGCGTCCACGGCAATGGCCGCCACCAGCGCGGAATCAACGCCTCCACTGAGCCCTATCAAAACTTTGGAAAATCCGCACTTGCGCACGTAGTCTCGGGTGCCTAAGACCAGGGCCTGGTAAACGGCGCCGTCCTCGTTGGAATCGACCGGCCGCCGGTCGCCGGTGAGGGTTGCGCTGTCGAAATACACCAAGTCTTCTTCGAAGGAGCGCGCCTGGGCGACGACTGAGCCATCGGGGCCAAGGGCAAAGCTGGCTCCATCAAACACCAGGCTGTCATTGCCACCGACCTGGTTGACCATGATCACAGAAGCATGGTGACGGGTCGCGATGGCAGCCAGCATGCGGTGGCGCAATTCCCGCTTTCCCCGGTAGTAAGGCGAAGCAGAGATATTGAGGATGATGGATCCACCGGCGCGCATCAACTCTTCGATCGGGTCTACGGAATAGAGACGGCGGGGCCAGAACAGCTTATCGTTCCAGGCATCTTCACAGATGGTGAGCGCCAGGCGCTGGTCCTTCAGGGTGTAGAGTTTCTGCGTCTCGGCTGGAGCAAAATAGCGTTGTTCATCGAAGACATCATAGAAGGGCAGGAGGCGCTTGGATTGGACAAACTCGACCACGCCATTGCGCAACAGCGCCGCTGAGTTCACGACATGCTTGCCTGAATCCGGGGGAGCTTCGGTAACGTAGCCGCAAATGATGCTCAGGGGCGTTCCACTGGTAGCGGCCGCGGCAATCTCCGCAACGGCTTCCCCGGTGCGGGCCACGAAGGAAGGCTTTTCCAGGAAATCGCCAGGCGGATAGCCACACACCGCCAACTCTGGAAACATGACGACCTGCGCCCCGGCCGCCCCAGCCTGCCGCGCGAAGTCGATGATTTTTTGCGTATTCCCCTGAAAATCCCCTACCGTAGGGTTGATTTGGGCGAGAGCAATCTTCACTTCTTCAGTCTATCAACCGCGTTCCCGTGACGACGAAAACGGGTGAGTCAACTGACCCTAAGGCTATAGCAGGTCGAAAGAATGTTATGGAGAAGAAACCGCAGGTCCCTCCACTAGCGCTGCGCTGCGGTCGGGATGACAATTCTGTTGGACCCGCAAGGGCTTCGGTGAGAAGTACTTGCCCCCAGTAGAGTTGTCATCCCGACTGGAGCGCGGCGCAGTGGGGGGACCTGCGGTTTCTTCTCCAGGTACTCACACACCCACTCTAGCCGTTGAGCGCGCATCTTCAAATCACAAGATCAGGATCCAGTGCCCCCGGCAACGACCGACAGAGTCCGGATGAGAATCTTGAGGTCGAGCCAGATGCTCCAGTTCTGGATGTACGCCGTATCGAGAGAAATATAGCTGTCGAAGGAAGGATCCTGTCTCGCCTGTACCTGCCACAGGCCAGTCATGCCAGGCAGCACATCGAGCCTCCGCAAATGGCTCAGATCGTACCGCTTCACCTCGCTCGCGATCGGAGGCCGCGGGCCTACCATGCTCATATCCCCACGCAAAACATTTAAAAACTGGGGCAATTCGTCCAGCGAGTACTTCCGCAGGAAACGGCCAAAGCGGGTGATGCGAGGGTCGTTGCTGACCTTGAACAACACTCCATCGCGCTCGTTCATATGCAGAATCTCAGCCCGGCGACGCTCCGCATCGGCGACCATGGTGCGAAATTTAATACAACGGAAGACCCGACCCTTCTTCCCGATGCGGTCCGAGCAGTAAAAGACCGGCCCGGGAGACTCAAGCTTAATCGCAGCGGCGATAACCACCAGAACCGGTGCCAGCATGACCAGCGCAACCGACGAGAGCAGCACATCGAGAATGCGCTTCAGGAACAACCCGATAACCGGGGTCTCGCCACGATGCAGCGGAATGGTTGGAAACTGGCCGATGAACTCGATAGGACTGTTCCAGGCCAGACCGTCGTAAAGCTCGGGCACGACACGGAAGTCGACCCCCGCTTCCCTCGCCTGGGTCACAATGCGGGTGACCTCATTGGCATCGCACGATGCGGAGAGAAAAATCTCATCCACAAAAAACTGCCGCGCCAGAGGCAACAATTGATCGATGGAACCGAGAACATCGCCGGCCACAGCGGGATTGTCGGAATCCACTCCAGGGATCTGCACATACCCCTTGAAGCTGTATCCAAGGTGGCGAATGCTATCCAAATGGTGGCGCATCGCCTGCCCCACCCTCCCTGTTCCCACAATGATGATGTTGCGCACTTCAAGGCCGTTCTCAAAGCGGCGATACATCATCATCCGCCACATGAGACGCCGAACGCAGAGCAAAACCATGGTCGCCACCACCGTGATGATGACCACGCCGCGAGAGATCACCTCTCCACGAACCAGGTAGAGCGCACCCGACAAAAGCAACCCGGCAGTCAGGCAGGCCTGGATGGTAAGGCGCTGTTCGTGCAGGGTGTTACGCAATTGCATGGGGCCATAAAGGTGATACCGCTTGCTGACCAAAATCAGAGAAAGAATAAACCATGCCAGGCAGCCAAGCAGGACCGTGGGATGGTTATGGAACATGATGTTGGTATGGTAGGGGGAATCAGCGCCAAACAACCCTTCACCCAGCCAGCCACGAACCGCAATCATCAGCGCGGCCAGGACAATGAGCACATCCCCCAGGATCCACAACACGCCAATGCGAGTGCCTTTGCCCTGGGTACCGGGCCGGGACTGGACCGCAACGCCACTTGGGCGCAGTTCTTCACGGCCATTGGTCGCCAAACGCTTGAGAAGTCCGGACGTTGCCATACTTGTCCCGTCAGTAGCTCGGAGAGGCCGAGCAAAAGCTCACTTACACTTTGCCCCTCAGAAGGAGTCGAGTCACAGAAATTGTCGAAGTTACGCTGTTACTACTCAGGTACTCGACGATCACACGCTTGATGCTACGAGTGACTGAAGTTTGGATGAGGCTGCACCCACTGGCAAACGGTTCGCCATGCGTGGCACGTGAAGCAGTACGTGAGATGCAGATAATGCCTTGAGGGTTCCCGTGCGGAAATTAAGAAGTCCTGGTTGCATAGCAACTAAACCTTTGTTCTCCGTAAGTTAACTAGATTTCTTAAACCCATCCGGGAGCATTTCCCCCGGAACCGGTTCAGCCTGCATCAGCCACCGCCAGAGTCACTGAGAGACGCTCCCGATAACCCTAAGCTTACTTGAGCGAGCATACCATCGGGTGCCCAGCACAGGGCATAGGTATCCCCTTAGGTATGGTTACTATTGGGGGACGCTATAACCAGAAAGTTATCCCTGCGCCGCGGCTCGAAGATCAGGCTTCGGGCAATATCAGTTTGTCTAAATCGAGAAACTCGCGCAGGAACGGATCCGTTGTTCGCTTGAGCTCGTCCATGGTGCCAAAAAAATAAGCTTTGGCCTCATGCAGGAAGAGGACGTGGTCGGCCAGCCGCTCAGCAAACCGCATATCGTGGGTCACCACAATGCTGGTAAGGCGCAATTGATGTTTCAGCTTCTGAATCAAGTTCCCCAACAGGCGGCCCATCAGGGGATCGACCATGGTCGTTGGTTCGTCGTACAGAATCGCTTCGGGTTGTGCCGCAAGTGCTCGCGCGATGGCTACGGAGCGCTTCATACCGGTGGAAAGATCAGAGGGCAGCAGGTCTGCCATTCCGGCTACGCCCACCATGTCCAACAGTCCATTCACTACTTGCTGAATCTGATCTTCAAGCAGTTGGCCGCGCTCCCTTAAGGGAAAGGCCACATTCTCGCCCACCGACAGCGAATCGAAAAGAGCGCCACTCTGAAAGACCATGGTGACTTTTTTGCGCACCGTCTCCATCTGGCCTTCGTTGAAATTTGTGATGTCCACGCCGGCGACCATGATCCGGCCAGTATCTGGCTTGAGGAAGCCCATGATCTGTTGCAGGGAAACCGACTTCCCCACCCCGGACCGGCCCAGAATGCAAAGGGTCTCCCCCGCCTGGACGGAAAAACTGACATCGATGAGCACATGGACGTCCCCAAAAGACTTCGATACATGCTCAAAAGCGATGTAGGGGCGATCCTGTGGCTCCCCTTCCGGATTCTTCTGATTATCTATGGGAGGACCAATGATTTCAATTGGCGTTCCTGCGGGGATGCCCATCGTGCTCATTGGGTTAAGACTAAAGCATATTCGATCCCTGCCATATCCTCTGGGGTGTTGCAGTTATGGAACCACCGGTAAGCAGGCAGAGGAGAAAAGGCGAAGATCTCCGGATCGGCCGAGGCAACCAGCTCAACATCGAAGACGTCGATGGACCCCGGCCGCGGGGCTGCCGAACAGACCACGGACATTACTTTGTAGTTGCCGGCGAGCAGCGATGCGGTGATGGATCCCAGCAATTCCTGGCGGTACACAGCACACAGAGGCTGAGGACGGCCGTTGATCCGAGGCACAGTGACCATGGCTCCAGTAATCTGTGCACGACGGAGCATCCAGATCAGGAACTTCGCTGGCAAAAGCGGCATATCGAGCGGCAGAAACACATTGAGCGGCCGGTGGCTCGCAGTGAGCGCCGCTTCCATCCCGCTCAGCGGTCCGCATCCCGGGTGCAAATCAGCAATGGCTCCGGCATGCGAACGCCCACCCGCCACTCTCGGTGGAGAAGGCAAGGGCAGAGCGCGAAGCTTGTCCAGCGCAATGTCAAGCAGCGAGCGCCCACCCAGTGGAAGCAACGCTTTATCCCGCCCCATGCGCAAGCTCCGGCCTCCGGCAAGCACAAAACCTTCCGCCGCGGCGTAGTCCTCACCCATCTCACGAGGATACCCGGCGCGGAGTTTGCGGGTTGCAGCTTTATTTTCGACAGAGATCCAAGCCCATCGAGTGAATCAGCGCATATAAAAGGAAACGTCGGCGCTCCACCAACGGGAAGAACACGGCCATCTCTTCCAGTCTTATATACTGGCCTCCGGTCGCTTATTGAATGGCAGAAGAAAGACGAAAAACAATCAACACTGGTGTGCTCTGGATTCTTGCGGCGATCGCTCTCGTCTTCATCTTCTTCGGTGTTCGCCGGCTCACGCGGGACAAGCTGCCGCTGCGGGTTGCCGAGGCCCAGGTGCAGGACCTCATCAAGCCCAGCAGCACCAGTGGAAGGGTCGAGCCGCAACACATCTTTGAAGCCCACGCTCCAGATGCCGCGACCGTCAAAAAGGTATACGTCCACGTGGGCCAACAAGTGCGGCCGGGGCAGCTCCTGGTTTCGCTCGACGACACCAGTGCGCGAGCCAGGCTAGCCGCCGCCATCGCAGCCTTGCGGACAGCCGAAGCCGCCACCCAAAGCGTCGAAGGCGGCGGCTCACACCAGGAGCAGCTTGCCCTTTCCAGCAACATCGCCAAAGCGCAACTCGATCACGACCAGGCCGCCCGGGACCTTGACGTCATCAAAAAGCTGGAGGCCAAGGGGGCCGCATCTCCCAGCGAGGAAGCCCAGGCACAAACGCGGCTACAAATTGCAAGCGCCTCGTTGCAATCGCTCGAGGAACAAAAGACAAAACCATACGCCGCGACTGACCTTACCCGCGCCCACTCGGACGTAGCCGAAGCGCAGGCTGCGGTGGCTGCCGCCAACCAGGTGATCTCGCAGTCGAATGTACTCGCTCCATTTGCCGGCACAGTTTACTCGCTCCCCGTGAGCCAGTATGGATATATCGAGCCGGGCGGGGAGATATTGCAAATGGCTGACCTCTCCAAGCTTCAGGTTCGCGCTTACTTCGACGAACCGGAGATCGGCGACCTGCACCTCAATGATCCGGTCAGTATCGTGTGGGATGCGAAACCGGACATGCAATTCCACGGGCACATCACTCGCCTGCCCGCCACCGTCATCACCTACGGAACCCGCTTTGTGGGCGAAGTGCTGGTGAGTATCGAAGACTCAAACGGGGTGCTTTTGCCCAACACCAATGTCGTGGTGACGGTCATCACGCAAGAAGTCAAGAATGCACTCACGGTTCCGCGCGAGGCCCTGCACATCGAGGGTGGACGCGATTACGTCTACGTAGTCTCGAAGGGCGCGCTGCATCGTACTCTGGTCCAGGTGGGCGCCATTAACCTCACGATGGTGCAGATCGTTGGCGGCCTGAAAGAACACACAGTTGTCGCCCTGGGCACAACCAATGGCACGCCGATCTCTGAGGGTGTTCCCATTCGCATCGTCAATTGAGGATATCGGTGAGACGCGCCTGCCAGTTCGTGTTGCTGGGCATCGCTACCCTGCTTGTGCCCATCGGCGCGCGTGCTCAGGGTGTCTCCTTTTACACCGTAGTGGACCTTGCCCTGCGTAACAGCACCCAGGTGCGGATCAGCGCGGCCGACGTGCAGCGCGCCGAAGCTGCGGTCATGGAGAGCGTGGACGCTTATAAACCCAGCTTTTCCGTGGGTTCCAGCCTGGGCTATTCCTACGGCTTTCCTGTGGGCCAGCCTTCGGTCTATAGTGTTGCCGCGAATTCGCTGGCCTACTCCTTTTCCCAGCCCGACTATATTCGCGCCGCCCGGGCAGCCCTGGTTGGTGCGCAAATGCAACTGAAAGACACCCGGCAGCAGGTGATCCTCGACAGCGGGCTCGATTACATCCAACTGGCCACGCTCAACCAGCAGATGACTGCGCTCGACGAAGAAACTGGCTTCGTTCACAAACTGGTAGAGATCGAAACGGAACGTGTGGATGCCGGTTTGGACAGCAAGGTGGAACTGACGCAGGCACGTTTGACGGGAGCCCAGATCGCGCTTAGGCGTCTCCACCTGGAGGATCAGGCCGAGATGGTGCGCGCCCGGCTGGCTCACCTGACTGGTCTTAAACCGGCAGACATTGTCTCGGAACCGCAAACCATTCCTGCCGCGCCCGAAACTTCGGAGCCGGCCGGAATCGACGACAACAGCGGTGTGAAAGCTGCATATGCCGCGGCGAGATCAAAGCTTTATATTGCCCGGGGCGACTCACGGCAGAATAATCACCCCACCTTCGGCTTTGGACTGGAATACAACCGCTACTCCAAGTTCAACAATTACAACGAATATTACCTTCGTTTTCAGCACAACAACTTCAACGTGGGCATACAGATCAACCTGCCGTTGTTCGACGCAACGCGCACCGCGAAGGCCAAAGGCACGAGCGCTGAAGCAGCACATGCCAGCGCCCAGGCCGATCAACTGCGCAACCAGACCGACGAACAAGTGCTGCAATTGCAGAAGAATATTGCCGAGCTGAATGCCCAGGAGCAGGTAGCGGAACTGCAGAATGAATTGGCCCAGGATCAACTCGACGCCATCACTACGCAGTTGCAGGCCGGGAACCCGGCCGGGGGTTCGGTTCCCCTCCCCAAAGACGAACAGGGTGCCCACATCCGCGAGCGCAGTCATTTCGTCGATATGCTTGAAACACGGTTCGAGCTCACCCAGGCGCGGCTTTCCTTGCTCCGTGCTCTGGGCAGAATTGAGGACTGGGCCAAGGCAGTCCCTGCACCTCACCCGTAACCCTAAGCATTTGTCTGTGTTGAATTTGCGAACCCTCCTGCCTGCACCCGCCATCCAATGCTGGTAGACTGTAGGTTGAGCCTATGCCGCTAAAAACGTTACTCTTAAACCCTCCCTCGTTCGAGAATTTTGACGGCGGAGCCAGCTCTCGCTGGCCTGCTACGCGTGAGATTGAGTCCTACTGGTACCCTGTGTGGCTTGCCTATCCGGCCGGGATGCTGGAAGGCTCCCGCATGCTGGACGCACCCCCGCATCACATCTCCGCCACCGAGACGATTGAGATCTCCAAGGGCTATGAGTTTCTGGTCCTGTTCACCAGCACTCCGGGATGGACCGGCGATCAAAAGCTGGCCGAAGCCATCAAGCGTGCCAATCCGCAGATCAAGATTGCGTTCGTTGGGCCGCCTGTCACCACTTCTCCCGATCGCGCCCTGAACGAATGTGCGGCCATCGATTTCGTGTGCCGGCGGGAGTTCGATTTCTCCGTAGTGGAATTCGCCAACGGCAAACCGCTGGATGAAATTCTGGGCATCAGCTATCTCAAGAATGGGAGCGTGGTGCACAATCCCGATCGTCCCCAGGTCGATAACCTGGATGCGATGCCGTGGGTCACCGACGTCTACAAGCGCGATATTGATGTCACGCGCTACAACGTTCCGTTCCTGCTTTATCCCTACGTTGCTCTCTACTCGACTCGTGGCTGCCCGGCGCAGTGCACCTTCTGCCTGTGGCCTCAGACGTTGAGCGGCCACGCCTGGCGCAAGCGCTCCACCGACGACGTTGCTGCCGAGATGGCGCATGCCAAGGAGCTCTTCCCCGATGTCAAAGAGTTCTTTTTTGACGATGACACGTTCAACATCCAGAAAGCACGGACAGTTGAGTTATGCGCAAAGCTCAAGCCGCTAAAGCTCACCTGGTCCTGCACCTCGCGTGTGACCACCGACCGCGAAACGCTGAAAGCGATGCGTGAGGCTGGTTGTCGCCTTCTGATCGTAGGCTTTGAATCAGGTGATCCGCAGATTCTCAAGAACATCAAGAAGGGTGCAACCGTGGAGCGCGCGCGCGACTTCGCCCGTGACTGCCATGAACTCGGACTCACCATTCACGGCGACTTCATCCTCGGTCTGCCCGGGGAAACCAAGGAGTCGATCCGCAACACCATCAACTTCGCCAAGGCTCTGGATGTGGAAACGATCCAGGTATCGATTGCGCATGCCTACCCGGGTACTGAATTCTATGATTTCGCCGCTGAGAATGGCTTCATCATCAACAACGGGGCCATGGTGGACGAAGGCGGACACCAGTTGGCGCACATTGAGTATCCAGGCTTGCCTAAGGACTACGTGCTGGAAATGGTCCACCGCTTCTACGACGAGTACTATTTCCGACCCAAGGCAGCGTGGCGCATCGTGAGCAAGGCTGTCGTCAATCGAGACGTGAAGCGCCTCTATGTCGAAGCCAAGTCTTTCCTCAAGCTTCGCGCCCAGCGCAATAAGGTTGTGGCCGATGGCAAGATAAAGGCTGCCAACACTCCGGGCCCTGCCGTCAACGCCGGCGCCTGACCGGGTAGTACCCTTGCAGACCTTAACCCTGCGCAGATATTTCGTACTGGGGGTGGTGACGCTTGCCTCCGCCCTTGGGGACACCTCGCTTGCAGTTGGCATGAAGCGTCTGGGTCCGGTTTCGCTGGGGCATCCGGACGCCCTGCTTTCTGCACTGCGAACGCCCTGGGTGTTGGGCGGAGTTCTTCTGCTGCTGGTGTGGACCGCCTGTTATCTGACTGCGCTTTCCTGGGCTGATTTAACGTTCGTACTGCCTGCGACCTCGCTGGCTTACGTCGCGGTCGCGTTCCTCTCCAGGTTTTGGCTGCACGAGCAAATCTCGCCCGCACGGTGGGTGGGGATCGCCTTGATTACCGCCGGGGTTGGTTTTGTGACCCGGGGACCGGCTTACACTCCATGAACATGGGTTCCGGCTGGGCGATTGCGGGAATGGTGGGGTCCATCGTGTTAACTGCCACCGCCGGCGATGTTTTGCTTGCTTCCGCCATGCGCGCGGTGGGCGACCTGGATGAAATCAAAGCAGAGCACGGCTTGCGCGGAGCGATCTGGGCGGTCGTCAGCGAGAGCCGCTTCCTGGCCGGCGCCGCTTTCATGGCTCTGAGTTTCTTCTCGCTGCTCTTCTCTCTGAGCCACGCGGACGTGAGCCTCATTGCTCCTGCAGCAGGTTCTCTTACGTTTGTCAGCAACGCCGTAGCAGCGAGATGGTTGCTGCACGAAAACGTGGATCGCCGCCGCTGGTTGGCAGCCATATTTGTCTGCTGCGGAGTCGCACTGCTCAAGCACTAGCCGTGCGCTCGACAAACAACCGCAGGTCCCTCGCATCAAACGCTGATCGACGACTTGGCAAGAATTCCTCCATCGCAGACCACATGCGACCCGGTCATATAAGCACTCTCCTCGGAGAGAAGCCACGCAACCACTCGTGCTGGATCTTCAGGTCGCGCCAACCGCCCCAGGGGAATCTCGCGGCATAGTTGCGCCCGCATGCTTTCAATGTCTTCTACAGGAACGTTATTCCACATCAACCCGGTCTCGGTTGCACCCGGAACAACTGCATTCACGCGTATGCCAAACTTCGCGTAATCGATGGCCATGCAGCGGACCAGTGAAGAGATTGCTCCTTTGGTGGCGCTATAGGCCCCGGAACCTCCGGCAGCCAAGGCCACAAACGACGTGGGCGATGAGGTACAAACAATCGAGCCGGAGATCTGTGCCGCCAGCATTAGCCGCAGACCATGTTTGCAGGTAAGAAAAATGCCTGTCAGGTTCGTATCGAGAATTCGCTGCCAACGCTCGAGCGGCATTTCATGAATCAGTCCACCCATATCGATCCCGGCATTGGCGAAGATGCCATAAGGTGCGCCGAACTGTTCATGGATCATGGCAAAGGCTTGCGCCACCTGGCCTTCGTCACTCACATCACAGGGTATGCCGGCCGCTGCACTCGCTCCCTCAGCCCGCACAGCCTCCGCAGTCTGCTCAGCGCTGTCGCCATTGTTATCCAGAACGGCGACCCGGTTCCCGCGCCTGGCGCAAAGTAATGCAGTCGCACGGCCGATACCACTACCGCCACCAGTAATGACGATGAGCCGTGACGATGTCATTCCCCGCTAACCACGCTGCGGCAGATACGCAATACAATCGATCTCCACCTTCATCCCCGGGGCCACCATACCCGACCCTACCGTAGTGCGCGCCGGTTTGGTGGCGCCAAACACTTCCGCGTACACCTCATTCATCGCGGAGAAGTCCTTGACATCTTCCAGAAACACGGAGCACTTCACAACATCTGCCAGGTCCGCGCCGGCGCCCTGCAGAATCGTCTGCAAATGACGCAACACCAGTCGCGTCTGCTCCTGCACGCTGGCCTCTGCCTGCATCTCGCCCGTCTCGGCATCCACCGGCCCCTGCCCGGAGATAAACAAGAAATCCCCCGCCCGTACCGCGCTGGAATAAGGCCCCTGTGGTTTCGGCGCACCTTCTACTGTTAATCGTTCCAACATGAACCTCTCCGTTGCCGATGAGAATTGGTGATGTGCTACGGTTTCATTCAAGATAACAGAGGAAGGACAGCGATCTTTTTTCATGCCCCGATGACCAGACGCAAGCACTACGATGTGGCCATCATTGGGCTGGGAACCATGGGAAGCTTCGCCGCCGTGGAGCTGGCCAGGCGCGGCCTTTCCGTGATCGGCCTCGATCAATTCACGCCCCCGCATGGCCGCGGCAGCCATTCCGGCAGCACCCGAATCTATCGCGTAGCCTATCCCGAGGGCAGCGGATATGTGCCCTTAACACAGCACGCGGGCGCGCTGTGGGACCAGGCCGGCGAGCAAATGGGAAGCAAGCTATTGCATCGCTCGGGTGTGCTCTACATGGGACCTCCGGAGGAGACCTTTCTGCGCGAGGTCGCAGACAGTGCGTCCATCCACCACGTGCAGGTGGAATCGCTCACAGCAGCAGAAGTACACCACCACTATCCTGCTTTCGAAATCCCGGATAACTACGCCGGCCTTCTCGATGCGCAGGCTGGTTGGCTCGACGTGGAGGCGTCGATCACCTCAAGTCTGGCGTATGCCCAGTCCCTCGGTGTCGAATGCCTTTTCGATCAAACAGTCAAAGGATGGGACGCGAGAACGCAGGAAGTTCATGTACATCTGGAAAAGGAATCCATCACCGCAGCCCGGCTGATCGTGACCGCGGGTGCATGGGCGGGTGCCTTACTGCGCGATCTTCAACTCCCCCTGGCGGTAAAGCGCAAGGTCGTGGCATGGTTCGATCCTTTGGCGCCTGAGCTTTTCGCGCCGGATCGCGTCCCCGTTTTTGCCTTTCCGGAAAACTTCACCTACGGATTTCCCAACCTGCCCGGCCTGGGTGTCCGCCTGGCAGAACACTTGGGTGGTGACTATCTGCCTGATGCCGATAGCCCCGTCTCACCACCGGGGCCAGCTGACCTGAACCCCCTGGCCGCCATCGCCGCGAAATACATGCCAGGACTTGCGGGCAGTTATGATCAGGCGCGTTCCCGCATCACCCGTTCGGCCATCTGCCTCTACGCCATGACTCCGGATGAGGACTTCATCGTGGACCATCACCCGAAATTCAAAAACGTGATCTTTGCTGCAGGATTTTCTGGTCACGGCTTCAAGTTCGCGCCTCTCATCGCCGTGGCTCTGGCCGATCTGGCACTGCTGGGCAGAACGGAATTGCCCATCGGCTTTCTCGCGCTCAACCGCCGGTGGTGACCGTCTGGTATCAGACCTTTTTACGGAACCAGCGAAAACGGGGACGTGGCAACGAACGGTAAGCAATCGAGCCGGGAATAGTGACCTCGATCTCAGTGCCGGCCCCTACGCCGCTCCAGATGGTGAACTCGGCGCCGATTTGTCTAGCGCGTTCGCGCATTCCCGGCAGGCCATAGTGGCCGGGGCGACCCTCTTCCAGCAGCGCTGGTTCAATGCCCTTCCCATCGTCCCGAATGCGCAAGCGGAACATACGGTCCGCGTAGATGATCTCCACTTCAATATGATGTGCCTGGGCGCGGCTGAAGGCGTTTCGCAGAGCGGCGAGGAACGGCGCCACTTGACTTGAAAGCCACGATGCGTGCTACATTGATACCCAGCTAGCGGGGTATCAATGGCCAAGTCCCCTAACGATCGGCTCCAGGGCACTCTTGATCTGCTCATCCTGACTACGCTCGCCCGTTCTGGCCCTCTCCACGGTTACGCCATTGCAAAGCAGATCCGCGAGCGCTCGGGGGAAACTCTGCGCATCGAGGATGGCTCGCTCTATCCCGCTATTCACCGCATGGCGGAGGCAAAGTGGGTCACTGCCGAGTGGGGGCTAACGGAGTCAAGGCGGCCGGCGCGCATATACAAAATCACCGCACTTGGCCGCAAGCAATTGCAAAAAGAGGAAGAGAAATGGACGCAGCTCACCGCGGGGGTGGGGCGCGTACTGCAACCGATATAGGAGCTCCCGATGTCGCTGTGGAATCGCCTCCGGAATACTCTCCGCCCATCGCGGGTCGATGCTGATCTGGCACTGGAAATCAAAACGCATCTCGCCGAAATGCAGGATGACGGAGTGAAGCAGGGTCTTACACCTGCACAGGCCCGGCGCGCCGCGCGCCTTCAATTTGGCAATCCTCGCTCTTATTGTGAAATAAGCCGTGAACGCTATCTCCTGTTCTGGCTCGAAACTTTCCTGCAAGATGTGCGCTATGCTCTTCGCCAGCTGAAGCAATCACCCGGATTTGCCGTTTCAACGGTGCTCCTGCTGGCACTTGGAATCGGTGTAAATATCAGCATATTCGCCTTACTCAACGCCGTCGTACTCACTTCGCTACCCCTGCCCCAACCGGACCGTCTTGTCATCTTGCTGGATCGTCATTCCGACGGCGGCGACAGTCCGCCCTCCTGGCTCGATCAACAAGATTTTCGCCAACAGAATTCGGTCTTCGAGTCAGTTGGAGCTTTCGACTATCGCAATACGGTACTCCTCCAGGTGGGTAAGGAGACACTTCGGGTCTCGGGCAGCCCGGTGACTCCCGATTACTTCACTACGCTCGGTGTCAAACCGCTCGCTGGCCGTCTCTTCACGCCGGCTGAGTCCGCAGCAGGACAGGATAATGTCGTTCTGCTGCGAGAGGATTTCTGGCATTCTCAGTTCGCCTCCGATCCGGCAATTCTTGGCAGAATCATTGGCATTGATGGGCAGAAACGTACGGTGGTCGGCATCCTTCCGCGCTCGTTTAGTTTTCCCAGGGAAAACACCGCCCTTTGGATTCCTTTGGTCCCCACTCCCCCACAGCGCAATGATCGCGGGTGGCATGGCTTCCCGATGATTGGCCGCCTCAAACCCGGGATCACTCTCGCCCAGGCGCATGCCGACCTCGATGGAATCATGCTGCGCCTTTCGCAGCAGTATCCGAAGGATGACACGGACCGCACGGCCGTGCTCTTGTATCCCCTGCGCGAGTGGACCGTCGGGGAGACGCGTGAACGCCTACTGGTTCTGCAATACGCCGCGATCGCTGTATTTCTGATGACCTGTGCCAACATCTCGGGTCTCGCCATAGCCCGCTATTCCGCACGCCGCCGGGAGTTCGCTATGCGCGTCGCTCTTGGGGCATCGCGATTCCGCCTGATTCGCCAGCGAATTACCGAAGCTTCGGTTTTAGCTTGTCTTGGCGGTTTGACGAGCGCGGCCCTGGGCTGGGCGGGTGTTCGTTTTCTGCTCTATCTCTATGGATCTTCACTTCCACGTGCGGGCGAAATCGGTGTTGACTATGCCGTGCTGTGGTTTGCGCTCGGGGCCACTATGGCCGCCGCTCTTCTGCTCGGACTTACCATTGTGCTGCAGCAGGAACATAGTCCGCTTGAGTCGACATTGCGGGAAGGCGCCGGCGCATTCGGAAGCCGTCGCAAGACCCAGGTACGGCAAGTCCTTGTCGCCCTCGAAGCCGCCTGCGCCCTGACTTTGGTGTGTGGCAGTTTCGAGCTACTGCAGAGCTTTCAAAATCTCATGCGCGTCGACCCGGGGCTGGACGCTTCGCATCTGCTTACACTTCATGTTGCCCTGCCTGAAAGCCGTTGCCAGGACGCTACGCGATGTCACGAATTCTTCAGTGAACTCGTTGAACGCCTCAATCACCTTGCTGGAATTCAGAGCGCCGCTTCTATCAATTTGCTTCCGGTGCAGAATGCGGGCTACAACGGCGATGTCGATGTCCCCGGTTTGCCGCCGCATTCCAGTGGTTTCGCTGCCGAATACCGCTGGATCACCGGCGATTATCTCCGCACTGTGGGTGTTCCCCTGGTGAGAGGCCGCGATTTTCTTTCCCAAGAACTCGCCGGCGCGCATCGTGCTGTCATCATCAACCAAACCATGGCGCGCACGCTCTGGGGAGATCGCGATCCGATCGGCTGGACGCTTAAGCTCGAAGAATCCGCCAAGGTTGATGGGCTTTCTTTCACCGTGGTCGGGGTGACGCAGGATGTGCGGCAATCTGGGCTCGACGTTCCTCCGCGCCCAGAGATCCAGATGCCACTTTCCACAATGCCCGAACCCCTCTCCGAACAGGTGATCGTGCTCCGTACGGCGATGCCGGAAGCGGCGGTAGTTCCCACCGTCCGCAGAGTGATGCAGGGGCTCGAATCCAGTGCGGCTTTATTTGATATCCATCCTATGCACGAGGTGCTCACCGGTTCTTATTCCGTCTCTTACACCCGGACCTTGTCCCTACTTCTTTCCGCATTTGCATCGCTCGCGCTTTTCGTCGCGGCCTTCGGCCTCTATGGCATCATGTCGTACATCGTCACTGAGCGCCTGCGCGAAGTTGCTGTTCGTCTGGCAATCGGTGCTTCGCGCGTCCAGATCTCGCAGTTTGTGCTGCGCCAGAGTGCTCCGTTGCTGGTTGCTGGTCTGTTGCTGGGAACCGGTGGCGCATTTCTTGCCAGCCGCGGACTTGAGAGTATGCTCTTCGGCGTGCATGGCGTCTCCGCTTTCACCCTGTTTGTTTCGGTCTCCATTCTTGCGCTGGCCGCTGCGATCGGCATTGCCGTACCAGCCTTCCGTGCCACACAAGTAGACCCTATTCAACTTCTCCGGCAGGAATGACGAGCTACGTAGTACCTGTTAGACGGTGAGCAATTCTTCGTAAAATCCTCCGATTTCTTGCTCTCTATCGACAAAATGTATTTCCAGAATCCAATGGCGTTGCCGACCCTCTTCATCAAGCGAGCGCATTGGCAAGTCGCTCTTGGGATGAACGTAGAGCGTCACCTTATCGTCAGCGATCCTTTCGTGAGGAAATTGCCCGATGAGATGTCCGGCGATAGGTCCCCCAAACTCCCAGTTGTATTTCGCAGCGAGCGATTCGACGTAGTGGAAGAATTCGCGGCTGGTAATGCCGGGATGATCGTTGAAGAATCGCTTACCGTCCGCGAATGCAAACTTGATGTCCTGGCACATCTTGAGTTTCAGAGGATCGGAACCGAGAACGAAGGTTCGGCCAAAATCCGCTTCCCACTGCTCGAAGACGGGTCCGAGGTCGAGAAAGAGGATGTCGTCGTCACCGATGGTGTGGTCAGCCGGATTGTCGGCGTACGGAAGGAGCGTGTTCTTGCCTGCACGAACGATTCGCTTGTGCCAGTAGGTCGTGATTCCATATAGCTCTTGAGCAAGAGCGTAAATTTCCGCGTTGAGGCCCTTCTCGGTGACGCCTGGGCGAATCAGCCCGCGAGCTTCCACCTGATGAAATAGCGCTTCAGCCCGAGTCTGTGCTTCCAAAAGCTCCGAGGCACGCTGCTCTTCCGTTTCTGCCATTGTCAACTCCGTGAAAGAAATTGTCCGGCCCAGGTACTACTCTATTAGACGGGCCCCATGTGAATGGAATTGGTCTTGATGCTCAGACTTCCCGGGTCGCGATTGCAAAAGAGCGAAAGGCTGCTAATCTGACGAGGGTATATTCGAGGGTAAATCCCGTACACAGATGTTCCGGGCCACTGGTTTGGCAAGAATGTATTGCGTGAGGAGATTGAACTATGCCCAGGTTAAGTGCACTACGGTTTGCCGCCTGCGTCGCATTATTAACAGGCCTGGCTGCATCTGCCGCTGAAATTCTTATCGTTGACGATAAATCCCAGCCCGAGAGTTTGACCGTCGCCCCGGGTGGGACACTGATCGTCGGTAGCGCGAGCACCCCGTTCATTTACAAGGTGCGCCCGGGTTCGACCACGGTTGAGAAGTTCGTAGACGCGAGCGCAGAAGGTGCCGGCACCTTTTTCTTTGGCATGCTTGCCGATGGTGCTACCAACACGTTGTGGTCGTGCCAGCTAACCCCGGTGCCAGGAACAACGCAGCGTCATACGGCCCTTAGGGGTTTTGATCTCTCCACTGGCGCGCAAAAGCTTCGTTGGAATCTGCCTGGTGACAACAGTGTGTGCAATGATTTCTCGATCGGACCCGACAAGGCGCTTTACATCAGCGACACCATTAACAGCAAAATCTACAGGCTGCCAGCGGGCGCTACGGCTGCCGAACTCTTCCTGGAAGATCACGCGCTCTACGGCATCGACGGGATCACCTTTTTGGACGGTACGCTGTATGCCAACAATGTGTTCTCGAACAATCTCTACCGTATCCCGGTGGACGCTGCCGGCAAGGCCGGCAAACCTGTCGATATCTGGATGGATCAACCAATAAAAGGGCCGGATGGCATGCGCGCAGCCAATGGCAAGCTACTCGTTGCTGAGAATGGTAGCGGAAAGATTTCCGTGATTACGGTCAATGGCGATAAGGCCAGCGTCACTGTAATCAAGGAAGGACTCAAGACCCCAACCGCAGTCGAGCCCGCGGGCGACACGATCTGGATCGCCGAACGCGGCGCCGGCAAGGCAGTGTCCATTCCGATGCCGAAATGAGACCTGCCGATTGAGCCAGTATCATGAGAGGAATCGGTACGAACCCAGACCTGAATTGAGACAACTTTGACCAGCAAAAAGGCTTCGCGCGAGAGCACGTCAAATCAAGCACAATCGCGCCGCAATCGTGGAAAGACTGTCCGCCGGAGTCTCGTCGAAGCGAGTAAGGCGCAGGATGAGGCACTCCTCGCTCGCGAACTTCGCACCTCGCAAACTCAGCAGGAACTTGCCGTTCTCGTGGTGGTCGAGTTCACCGGAGAACTCCGCAAGCGCAAGCAGATTAGCCAAGCCGCTCGGCTTGCGCGCAGCGCGGCCTCTGTCGTCGCTGGAGATTTCGGGCCTGAGGAAGTCGAGACAGAAGATGTTCCCGACCCCGCAGCTCCCACCCTCGACTTCGATGCCGGCCGCGCAGAGTTTGAGGAACTCGCCCGATCAGCCGGTGCTGCGATAGTCGCCACCCTCGTCCAGCGCCGCCAGAGGCCAGATCCCTCGACGCTCGTTGGCCAGGGCAAACTCGAAGAAATTGTTGGGGCTGTGGCCTCCAGCAACTCCTCGCTGGTTATCTTCGACCACGACCTTACCCCCTCTCAGCTGCGCAACATCGAATCCCAGCTACCTTGCCACGTCATCGATCGTTCACAGCTCATTCTCGATATCTTTGCCCGCCACGCCAGGACCCGCGAAGGCCAGCTGCAGGTGGAACTCGCACAGCTCCAATACCAGCTGCCCCGGCTCGCCGGCCGAGGCCGCGCCATGTCCCAGCTAGGCGGCGGCATCGGAACACGCGGCCCCGGCGAAACTCAGCTCGAGACCGATCGCCGCAAGATCAACCTGCGCATCGACCACATCAAGACCCAGCTCAATGCCGTGCGCCGCATCCGCCATGAGCAACGGCAGCGCCGCGAAGCAGTTCCCGTCCCTGTCGTTGCCCTGGTCGGCTACACCAACGCCGGCAAGAGCACGCTCTTCAACGCCCTCACCGAGGCCGGCGTGCTCGAATCGGCTCGCATGTTCGCTACTCTCGATCCCAAACTCCGCCAGCTGCAGCTCCCTTCCCGCCGCAAGATACTGCTCTCCGATACCGTCGGCTTCATCCGCAACCTTCCCCCCACGCTCGTTACCAGCTTCCGCGCCACCCTTGAAGAGGTTGAGCGAGCTGAAATTCTTCTCCACGTCCAGGACGGAGCCAGCCCTATCCGCGAAGAGCAGCAAACTCAAGTTGAGAAAGTTCTGAGCGAGCTCGGAGTTTCGAACAAGCCCGTCATCCAGGTCTTGAACAAGGTCGATCTCGTTCCGCCCCAGGAATTCGCCCACCTCTCCCACGAGCGCGAAGCGATTCCCGTCTCTGCGCTTAAGCGCACCGGCCTCGAACAACTTCTGATGGCTATCGATGCCGCATTGGTGGTGGACCCGCTGGTCGAAGCCAGATTTCGCCTCCCGCAATCAGAAGGCTCCATCCTCGCCTCACTCGAGGGCGGAGCCATCATCGACCAAAAACGCTTCGAAGGAAATCTCGTCTTTCTACGAGCTCGCGGGCCGGCATCTCTTCTTGACCGTTACCGCCGTTTCCGTGAGAAACAGGATCCTTCCAGCGTGCGCCTACAAGCGAAGCAGACTAAGCATCACTCCAGAGGATGATGGTCGTTAATACGTGTCAACGATGGAGCGTAGCCATCGCAGCCTTGGTCACTCCCGTGTAACCGTGCTCGACGATCTGCGTCGCTCTTTCGCGATAGATACCGGAGTCCTGAGGAGCCCAGGTACCCAGACCATCGACATAGCGATTGCACATGCAAAAGACCGCAGCAATCAGGACCGTGTCGTGAATTTCCAAATCCGTCGCGCCCAAATCACGCGCCGTGGCGATATCCTCCGAAGTTACATGCTTGCCGCCAAGCTGAACCTTACCGGCAATGTTCAGCAGCGCCTTCAGCTTGGGTGAGATTTTCGCCTCTGCCCAGTCTGTCTTTACCTGCTGAACCAGGGCCTCATCGTGCCCCAGCTGCGCCGCGGCAACAGCACCATGAATTGTTTGGCAGAAGAAGCAATCGTTGCGCCACGAGACGTGCGTGGCGATCATCTCGCGCTCACCACGCGATAGCGTGCTTTCTCCGCGCAAAAGCACATTCACCAACTCGTTGAGAGGCGCTGCGGTCTCAGGGCGAAAAGTCATGGGGCCGAGGATGCCCGGAAACTCTCTGCCGAGTTCCTCCGCAATTGGAAGTTGTATATAAGCCATCGATGACACTCCGTTCGAACCGCGTCCATCCTACGCGGAGTCGCGAGCCCCGCGCCTCCATCCAAAGATGGAGAGCCGTTCCCATCGAGCCCTTTCGCGTGGTGGAGGCAACTCAGCGTCGGCGGACTAGATTGCAGTTGGGGGTTTTCTACGGCTGATAAACCCATGCGTGATTCACCGCGGAACCGCGGGGCGGGGCTAGCGAGGGACCCGGGGCTTGATCCAGGGATTCTTCCGGCCGTCTCCGGCATATTTCGATCGGGCGGCCTCAAATCTCTTCACGTTCGCCACGGTCCAAAGCCAAACCGGGTGCAACTGAACCAGCAGATCCTCACCCAGCTTCGTATTCTGGTATTCAACTCTGGGCGGCACCTCGGGAAAGACCACGCGCGTGACAAGACCGCCACGCTCCAACTGCCGGAGAGTCTTGGTCAGAGATTTCTGGCTGATCCCTTCCACACCATCCATTACCCGGGAAAAACGCATTGGCACCCCAGCTTGGGCAAGCACCGACATGGTCCAAAGGGTCCACTTTTCAGAGATCTGGCTTACGATCTCTCGTACCAGCACATCCTGTTCGGCGGAAAGCTTGTCGCAAATTGCATAGGCTGCGTCCCAATCAATTTTTTTCATAGTTACCTCCTGGTAAGTACCAGCCATAAAGGTGCCTTATTGCCAATGGATACTGAACACAGAATACTCTTGCTATGGCCGAAAGAACTAAACAATGGAACGCTGAGTTCATTCCATCGCAATCAGGCCGCCGTGTTTTGATCACCGGCGCAAACTCAGGCATTGGCTTTGAAACAGCCCGCGAACTTGCCCGCAAAGGTGCCGAGATCATTCTTCCCGCCCGCTCCATGGGCAAAGCAGAAAACGCCGCCGACCGCATCCGTAGTGAGATTCCGTCAGCGAGCCTCGTTCCTGGTGTTTTGGATTTGGCCTCGCTGGTCAGCGTACGCGAGTTCGCGTCCTGGTTTTCCGGGCGGTATCCTGGCCCATCGATCGATCTGCTTATCAACAATGCGGGCGTGATGGCAATCCCCAAACGCCAGTTGACCGTGGACGGTTTCGAACGGCAATTCGCTACCAATTTCCTCGGTCCCTTTGCCCTTACCGCTCTGCTCTATCCTCATATGCGACAACGGGAAGGAAACCGGATTGTGATCGTCTCGAGTTCGGTGACAAAGTGGGCGAAGATCGATTTCACCAATCTCCAGAGTGAGCGTCGCTACAGTCCAATGTCGCAGGCATATGGCCAATCGAAACTAGCCGATTCACTGTTTGCGCTTGAACTTCATCGCTGGTTGACCAGGGCCGGCTCTCCAGTCATCGTCACTTCGGCACACCCTGGTTATGCCATCACTAATTTGCAGACCACCGGGCCCGGAAATGGCTTCTCTGCATTTCGAATCATTGGAGCGATCCTGAAGCCGCTCCTGTCTCAGGATGCGGCCCACGGCGCTCTTCCCACGCTCTTTGCGGCCGTAGCTCCGCAGGCTGTGGCTGGCGATTACTACGGTCCTGATGGATTGTTCGAATTGAAGGGATATCCAAAAGCCGTTCTCATCCCATCAAGAGCGCGGGACCCGCATGATGCCGAACAGATTTGGAGCGAAGCTGAGGGCCTGACAGGAATCGTGTTCCGAATCTGAAAGGACGACGCGCCAGGCCCTGTTCTCGCCGGTCGATAGCAAAACGCCCGTTGTCCAGAGGTCAGCGTCCTCTTCGATCCACAACCCATATCGCGAGCGCACTCTTAAGAAGCACCTGCGCGAAGTTTGTGAGTCTCTTTCTACGCACGTACGAAGTGTGAATCCTGCAGCCTCTCAATCTCTGGACTGGTCTAGTTTCGCGTACTCCGCTTTCGCTTGTTTCAGTACGGAAACATCAGGGTCGGCGTCTTTCCAGAGGGAAAGGAAATCTTGATAGGCCGCCTTGGCCTTAACAGTTTCGCCTTGCAGGGCATAGGCTCTCCCCATCTCGAGATGCGCCAGCGCACCGATGGGCTGGTTCACAACGACCCCGCGATGATCGAGGATTTTCTGGAACTCCGCGGCAGCTTCCCTGCCCTTGCGCACGGTCAGATACGCTTCACCGCGGACAAAGACGGGATACAACGCCGTCCAACCGTAGGTACTCCCCGTCGACGCTCCCAGTTCGTACGGCGTAGCGGTGCTGAGAAGCTCTATAGCCTCGGCAGTTTTGTTTTGGGTGACCGCATGCCTTGCCCGAAGGGTAGGCAAGTAATTGAATTGGACGATCGTGTCTTCAGGAAACCTTTTGTCCAGATCGGCGGTGAATGCCTGGGCCCGCCGATCATCCCCTGCATACGCCAGGGCGAGTGCCGTGCCATACTGCACATCGCGACCGGTCGAACGTTCCGCTGCCAACGCAGCACGCCTTCGCGCTTCCTCTGGGTTGCCGAATAACGCCTCCCGCAGCGCAGACAACGCAAGATACAAGGCAGCAGCTTCGTTTTCCCTTGCCAACTCTGCGGAACTCATAGCACGTTGGGAAAATTGCCGTGCCTCTCCAAGCCGCCCGGAATAAGCGGCTGTGTCAGCCTCCTGGCTCAGGAGTACATCCTCTGCTCCCGGCTGGCCGGCCGACTCCGCTACCTGCCGCGCCATTCTTGCGGCATCGTTCTGCAAAAAAGCAATCTGGTAACGAGCAAGAGGATAGAGAGGACTATGAAGTTTATGTTGCTGAGCTTGTTCATAGGCGGCCTTCGCCTCCTCGAGGCGAAGCAGAGCGATATCGGCGAACATGAGAAAGGCATACGAGATGGGCGAGTCCGCTTTCAGAGTGATCGACTCTCCGGCTTCTTCAGATGCCTTCTCATATTGTCCAATGACCGGATAGATCGCCCCCGCCAGGTAAGTATGCGGCATCTCCGCCCGCGGATAGTCCTGTTTCCAAAGCTTGCAGGACTGTTGGGCTTTTTCGATGTTCCCTGTAACCTCCTTGTGGAAGACAGATGAGATGAAATACTCCTCCGGCTCACTGGTACGCTCGCGCAGTTCGTAGGCCCTGCGCGTGTAACCGGCACCGACGCTGGATTCGCCAACAGTGGTAAACGAGACGCCCAACCAGGCGTAGGCGAGGGCAAAATTTGGATCGAGTTCGATGGCCCGCTGGTAGAACGGAATAGCGCTGGCATCGCCCTCGACGAACCATACTCTACGGCCCGAACTGAGTGCCTTGAGGGCGTCGAGCGAGGGTGTGGTGGCTTGCTCGAGAGGAGTATTGAACTTCTGCACGGCGCTCAAAGATTCGCCCAGTCTGTAGCGCATTGCGGAAGCTGTCTTGCCGAGTGCCTCGAGTACATGGTTCTTGTCGCTGGCCCGAGCCTCCGTGCTGGCCAGCGATTCTCCGTTCACGCAATCGATCGCCTTCAAGGTGATCAGGTACTGAGAGCCAATTTGTGCAATCGAACCATCCAGAACAGCGGCGCTTCCCTCTCGCTGGCAAAGCTCCCGAGCAATCGCGGCGGTGAGCCTGGCGTCCGGTGGCTGACCCATCAAGCTCAGAGTCTGGTGAATACGTTCTTCTGAGATGAGCTTGAGGAATGGCGATTGCTCGAGCTCGATTGCCATGCCCTGCCGCAGAGTGTCGTCAAATACGGCATCGCCGGTTTGGTTGGCGAACTCGGCGAGCACCACGGTATCTTTTGCGGTGACGACTCGTCTGCCGTGGTTCAAAAACAGGAACGCGGCGGCGCCCGACGCGATCAGGAGAAGCAGGACGAGGGCTTTAGACCAGGGCCAATTCTTTCGACGCGCGGGCTCAGGCGGCGCCGTCGCGACTGCCGGACTGCTTTCCGGTTCCTGGCGAATGGGGTCGGCAGTTCGATACGCGGGAGCCAGGAAGCGGTATCCCCGCTTGGGAATGGTCTCAATATAACGGGGATTTTCAGCATCATCCCCGAGGGCCTCCCGCAGTTTGCGCACTGCGACACGTAGACCGCTGTCAAAATCGACAAAAGTATTTCCTTCCCAAATGCGATTCTGGATCTGCTCCCGGCTGACGACGTGGCCTGCATTTTCCAGAAGAATCACCAGCAGACGGAACGGTTGCTCCTGTACCTTGACCCGGCGCCCGTGCTTCAGGAGTTCACCCGATACCGGGTTCACTTCGAAGGGACCAAATTCGTAAGTAGAGCCAACAGGCGCTTCCACGCATCTTCCTCATTCGCCGGGGCAATAACCGCACCAGTTTACGCCACTCTGTTGCTCCCCTTGTTATCAACGAGTTGCCAGTTAACAAAGGGTTCACGGTAAGTTCCGTTGACGACCGCAACAGCCCGGGTTCTTCTGCTTGTCGAGCCTGCCAGTGGCAAACTGCGCGCTCCGAATGAGGCGACTATGAAATCCAAAAACCTGAAATTGTTGATCGCGGTGCCGTCGTTTTGCTTGCTGTTGACCCCGGCATGGATGTCGGCTCAGCAGCAAGAGAAGCTGCCGCCCATCCACTATCGCATCACCGACTTGGGCACGCTGGGCGGTCCAGTCAGTGAAACCTCGGCCATCAGCAACGATGGCCTGATCGCCGGCCAAGCGAGCCTCGCCAACGGGACCCAGCACGCGGTGTTGTGGTACAAGACCCTGAAACTTGACCTGGGCACGCTCGGGGGAAGCAAGAGCGCGGGATTGAACAGCACTGCCTTCTTCTCTAATGATCTTGCGCAGGTTGTGGGTGCCTCTGAAGTTTCCGCCCAGGATAAGGATGGCGAGAATTTCTGCGGCTTCGGCACTGGCCTGAAATGTCTGCCCTTCCTTTGGCAGGGCGGGGTGATGGAGGCTCTCCCGCTACTTGGAGGCAAGAACGGGCAGGCCATTGCCATCAATGACCGAGGCCAGGCCGTCGGGGTTGCGGAAGACAGCACCGTTGACAAAAACTGCGTCGCTCCTCACACCAACGATTTTGAGGCCGTTCTTTGGGGCCCACGGCGAGGTGAAATTCAAAAACTCCGTCCACTGCCGGGCGACACGGTCGGAATTAGCCTCTGGATTAACGAGACCGGCCAGGTGGTCGGCACGACCGGTTCCTGTGGCAACAGCCTGCTTCCTCCGCTCGCCGTTGGAGCACACGCCGTGCTCTGGGAGAATGGGTCGGTCACCGATCTGGGCAACCTGGGAGGGACCTGCATCACCCCCTGTCTCAGCCCCACATTAGGGCCACTTGGCAATGTGGCCTTATTTGTGAACAACAAAGGTCAGGCATTCGGTACTTCGGTGCTGGCAGGGGAACAAACCCAGCACGCCTTCATATGGACCAGGGAGACGGGCATGAAAGACCTCGGCACCGTGCCGGGCGACTATGCGAGCGTCGCGCTGGGGGCTAACGACAAAGGTGAAGTGGTGGGTTTCTCCTTTGACAAAACTGGAGCTCCCCGGGCGTTCCTGCGGCGGAATGGCGTCATGCTGGATCTCAACAGCCTGCTTCCGGCAAATTCTCCCATCTACGCGCTGGGAGGCGGTCTCATCAACGCGAGTGACGAGATTGCCGGCGTCGGAGTAACCAGCAGCGGGCAAATGCACGCGTTCCTGGCTACGCCCTGTCCGTAATAGCTGATTCAGCGGAGGAACTTTGAAGGTCATCGTCATTTTGATTGCGGGACTGACCGTTTTGCTTTGCTTTGTGTCCCCCGCTCGCGTTGAAGGCAAGGGTCATCGGTCGACCAGGCCACCTGTAGAAAGACTGATACACGCACTTTCCGGCGAATGGTCTGCTGAGGAAATTTATGACCGCAGTGACCTTTTGCCGGCTGGTGGCAAAGGGCACTCGCGGGAGACCTATCGCGCCGGTCCAGCTCGCATGTCGGTGGTTCAGGAGTACCACGGCGATGGCGCTGCTGGGAAATCATGGGGTACTGGAATTATCTGGTGGGAAGCGCAGGACCACGGGTTTCATTTTGTCTGGTGCGATACCTTTGCCCTTGATCGCGGGTGCAGGGTTTCTTCGCAAGTAGGCAACTGGGAGGGCAATGCCTTCATATTGACGAATGTGCGCGAGGTTTCAGGTAAGAAAGTTATCGAGAGGGAGGTCTGGTCCAGCTTTAGACCGGACTCCTTTGTTCAGACCCTTTACGTGGGTGAGGCGCCCGACAAACTAAAGCGGTTTGTGACCATTAAGGCGCAGCGGTTTGTAGGTTCGCAACGGTGAGTGGGGCCTCGGTCTAAGACTTTCGCCCCACCACGGCAAGGGGTGCCCCACATCCCCGATTTCCTGTGCAGTCTCGTGGGTTCCCTGAACTTCATGCGCCTTTCCTTAAAAGAAAGGCGCACACGCGGTCCTATCCAGAGCCGCGTACAGGAAAATTCGGGGTATCTCGCTCGTTTTTGGCGAGATGTGGGATTCCACCGCGCTCGCTCTCAAACTCTTCACACCGAATCAACAGCTGACGTCAACGTTCGCACACCCTGTTTAGCCCTGTCAGGCGTTCCGAGCCATGGCAAGGTCCACGATCTCCCCAATCATCTGCGTATAGGAAAGCCCGGATTTCTTAGCAGCCATGAAAAACTCCTGCCCACTCGAGAGCCATGGGTTAGGGTTCGCTTCGATGACATAAACCTCGCCCTTGTTCGATATGCGCATGTCAATGCGTCCATAATCGCGAAGCCTGACGGCGCGATAGGCCTTGACCGCGATCTCGGTGAGCTTGGTGGCGGTTTCTTCGTCGAGGTCTTCAGCAATCGCCGATTTCGTCAGCTTATAGGCTTCCGAGTCTTTCTCGAACTTCACATCCGAGCTGGCGATCCTGGGCACGCCCTTGGGAAGCTTCGAAAGATCAAGCTCCACTAGCGGAAGTGGATATGGATTCGCGTAATTGCCGAGGATGGCAGCGTAGATCTCGCGTCCTTCGATGTACTCCTCAATCAACGCAGGAGAGTCGAATTCCGTCTGTATATAGGAGACGCGTTCCATCAATTCCTTCACGCTGGTGACTACGGCAGCAGCATCGATGCCGATGGATCCATCTTCGGAGGTGGGTTTCACAATGAGCGGGAACGAGATGTCATGTGCGTGGTCGATGGTGCCGCGATAGGCGGTCGCGAAGTAGGGCGACTGAATCCCGTGGAAAGCAAACATCTTCTTGGCGATCGATTTGTCCTGCGCAAGAATGTTGGCGTGCGGTCCCGAGCCGGTGTAAGGGATATCGAGCATATCCAGGAATGCAGTAACCTGCATCTCCTTGGTGTTATCGCCCGCATAGGATTCCGTGAGGTTGAAAATAAGATCGGCGCCACATTTGGCGAGCCCGACGAGCGATTGCGTGCGGCCGTTGAGAACATAGAACGACGGTTCATGACCGAGCTTCTCCAGGGCTTCGAAGACCTCTTCACGATCGTGCTTTACCGGCTTCTTCTTACGTTTCTTTTTGCCCGTGGTGCGCTTGCGTGGTGCAGGAACTTCTTCCTCGACTGGAGCAGCATCTTCTTCCCACAAGTCGTACAGCACGGTTACTTTCAACTTCGTTCCAGTCATGCGACCTCCAATCGGTGTGACGGCAGCTGCCGCCGCGCGTTAGGGATAAATGAACTTCCCACGGACGAGGTAATTCATTGAGAGCGCGGTGGTGTACACCGTGAACTCCGTCAGATACTCAGACTCACGCCGAACGTCCACGCGCAGGCCCAGGTCCTCAACACGCTTGCAAATGGCTTCCACTAATCGCTTGACAATCGGACGTTGCACGCCGCTCCAATATGCAACCTTGTCGATAATCGGCTTGCGATGCTGATGCAACATCTCCTGGGCGGGCCGTACGCCCTTACGCCGTTTGGGGGAGATATTGAAGATGTCCGCCAGGTCGGTATCCAACGCGAGTTCCCCCAGCGGAGTCTCCTCCGGCAGGCTAAGACGATAGAACTCGCCGACCGTGGATTCCATCTCTTCGACGGTGATGTCGGTGCGGCCGCGACGACGGATGGGATCAAGATCCCCGACTTTTCGCGCAACCCGGTCGACGTACTGGAGCTTTTCCAGCGCGCCCCAACCTTCGTAGCGCTTTCGCCATTGCGAGCGCGGCGTGAGCCAGACGGCAAACGTCTCTGCAAAATCTTCATCCGGATGCTTCTGCGCGTACCACCCGGCCATATGGCGAACAAACTTCCGCGAGAACGGTATGGGGCGGTAATTATCGCGATACGCACGGCGAAACGGACCGAAGAGGTTGCGCCACTCAGCCGACTTGAATAGCTGGTAGGCGTAATTGAATGCGTGTCCGGCCTCATGACGCATGTACATCATGATCTCCCGAGCATCTTCGAGGTCGTTCATCTCGTGCTCAAGCCGTGCCAGGTCCGGGTTGGCCAGATAGAAGGGAATGCCGACGACGGGCTCGCCCGAGGGACATCCCCACTCATCGGTGAGATAACAAAGCGGACGGAATTTGTGCAGGCCTTTGACGTCCAGTTCGCGATAAAGCTGCTGCACGAATCGTTCCAGCGGAGAACCCTCGAGCTTGAGCCCGAGTTCGCGGATGGGCTTGGCGAGGATCTCCTGGAATTCCGTTCGGGTTTTCTCGAAATTGCGCACGGGGGCTATTCAGTTCTATACCAAGCCACCCCGTTTGGCACGGTAAGGCGTATCGCTTTTGCACATACTATTGTGGGCACGCCGGGTTGGGAACAATCCGGTTGAGACACACGAAAGGAAGCAGCCCGAATGGCTGCTTCCCTCCATTTCGCTGAAATGGCGGATTATTTGAGAGCGATCTGGAACGTGTTGCCGGAGTTCACCGGCCCACTTGCTACCTCAAGCTGGTGCTTCTGCCTGGCGGCGGGGATTGTCATTCCGTTGCTGCCCGCAGCTCCCCAGATTTCGGTCAGTGTGTAGTGGCTCCCATCCCGGTGGAAAATCAGCTTTTCACTTATTTTCGAAGGCGATTCTGCAGTACCCAAAACAAGCACGGCCGCGCCGGTCCTGACGTTACTGATCATGACGACGTTGGTCCCAAATTGCTTCTTGACAGTGTAGGTTCCAGCCGGCACGTGTGCCGTTCCCACCGTGAAGGCAAAGGGGACCTTGGCTCTCTCACCGGATTGAGCATAGGCTCCGGCGGCGGTGAGCAGGAGCGACAGGACAACAAGCGACGACGTGGCGATCGAGTTGCGTTTCATAGCATCCTCCCTGGGGGCTCCTTGCAGTGGAACCCAACTGAATTTGTCTCTCAAACTCTCAACACCTCTGCGTCGAGCTTGCTTTGACGCAGTGACCTGTTGCATGCTGAGGACCGAAAGCAATCGTCTAGCTATCGCGCTCGCCGCTCATGTATTTGCAATAACATCCGTGTCGGCGGCCTGGCTGCTTGCGAAGCAAGAGTAGCCGAACGGCCACCGCCGTGGAGCCGATTGTTTCCCGGAAGCAGCTCGGCGAGGAGAGGAGCTTGCTGCCCGATTGGGCTCGCTCCATCAGGTGAATGAGGGGATACACCCGTGAGGATGCACGGCTACAACTACAATTTTCCCCCTTGCCACCCAAGCCGCATGGTGAATTCCACGAGAAACGGTATGCTCTTTTCAAGCGGCGATTCTCCAAACGCTCTCAGCGATCCCTTCGGGGGATGGGCTCGACAGAGGGAACAAGGAGAGTCGCTGTAGTAGTAGCCTTGCCTTGCGATTCGCAGCAAATGAATAACTTGCGTCTGCCTGGTTTCTCTTGATTGGGTCCCGATCCTGCGATGACCCTGAATCACTCTAAGGATGTATTACCCTTGCCCTATCAGGTCACCCTGGTAGGGTTCTTACTTTCCGCCCCTGCTTCCCTCCAACCGATTCGGCCGCCCCAGCGCCTGGGGACAGGTAACTACCTCTGTATCTTCCGGTCAGCAGCGAGACTGCTTCGCAGCAGGGGCAACCACTCGGCGCTAAGAAAACAGCCTCATCAAGCCGGTGGCTGGCAGATCAGCTCGGAGAAAATTCGCTGCCTCGCCGGCGGCGCGGCCCACCGCTTCGGCAGCCATATAGCCGCTGCGCACTGCCCCCTCCATGGTGGCAGGCCATCCAGTGGCTACCCAATCCCCTGCCAAAACGACCGCCGGCCACGGACTCTCTGACGATGGTCGTAGTAAGTCGAGCCGCGGGCGAATGGAATAGGTGGCGCGAACCTCTTTGACCACCGCTGCCTTCAGCAGCTTCGCCTGCCCGGCCAGAGGAAAGAATTCTATGAGTTCGCGTAGTGCCAGGTCGATGATCTCCTGCCGCTGCATCCCGACCAGGGATTTGGACGCGCTCACCACCAGCTCAACGTAGCTGCCCGGCTCATTGCGTCGCTTCTCCGCTTGCAAGCGTGATTTGTTGAACATCCATTGGATGGTTGCATCCAGCAAAATGGCATGATCGAGCTCGGTGATTTCGCGATCGAACCAGAGGTGAATGCCTGTGATCGGCGAATGCTCAAACCGTTCCAGGTCTTTTGCTAATTGGTCGGCCCCAGGATTGCCCGGCAGTAACGGCAGCAACTTGCTTAGCCCTTCAAACGCCAGTGCCAGCACGATGGCATCGCTCGAGAAAATCTGTCCGCTCGTGGACACCGCCGTCCACTGCCGCGTTTCCTCCGACCAGTCGAACGACTCTGGAGCGGAGTTTAACTCGACGTAGCCACCCCGGCTTTGCACGTAATCAATCGCCCGGCTGTACAGATCACTGAGAGGAATGGTGGGGACCCCCATGCGCCCGGCGCCAGGCGAAAGAAGGAGCGATTTGCGTATCACCTGTCCCGCGTAGTGCACCGACATCCGCTCTGGGTCCTCATTCAGCGCGCTCACCAGCACTGGCTTCCAGAATCGTTCGATAGCTCCTCGAGTCTGCCCATGGCGGGCTAACCACTGGGCAAAGTTCTCTTCAGAGTCCTTCGGCGCGCCGGCGATGAATGCGGTGAGTCCGCGGCCGATAGCGAGCTTGTCAGAAAAAGAGAAGGCAGCCGCTCGAAGAAACGCCGGCATGTCATGGAAAGGTGCCGGCAGGAAAGAAGGCTCGAGGATACTCCGCCGTCCCCCGGGCTCGAGGAAGGTCATGCGATCGAACCAGCGGATGGCATCGCTCACGCCCAGGCGGCGGTAAAGATCAATAAGGTTGACGCAATTGCCCAGCAACACATGCTGGCAGTTATCGATCACCTCGCCGGTTCCGGGATGTTCGTAAGACGAAGCCCGTCCACCCAGATAGCGTCGCTTCTCCAGCAATCGCACCTGGTAACCGGCCTCAGCCAATGCGCACGCTGCCGACAGACCAGCCAATCCACCGCCAACCACAGTTACGTTCAGGCCCACACTCCCTGTGCGAGCGTCTTGAAAAGGCCGCATCCCAATATGCTCAGCTTCTCATACGCTGGAACGCCAATCCGCGCCGAGAAGACATCGAAGTTGCGCTGTTCGATGTGCCGCAATAAACGGTGATAAATGGTGACCAGAACCCACATCGCGGCCCTGCTGTCGGGTGAAATCAAGGGCAACAACGCTTCTGCCGATTTGTAGAATTGTCCCGCTCGCTCGGCCTGAATTGCCAGCACCTGCCGCTGTTGCGCAGTCAATTGCCGGCCATTCGAAATTCCGGTGATAGAGCCGGCAGTCACCCCGCAACGCTCCAGATCTTCGAGCGGCAAATAGAGCCGGCCACGCTGCGCATCTTCCTGCACATCACGCAGGATATTGGTTAATTGAAAAGCGACACCCGTCTCTTCCGCCAGCTTCTCTGCCCTCGGATCGAGATACCCGAAGATCCGGATGCAGACCAGCCCAACCACGGAAGCCACCAGGTAACAGTAGCGGTAAAGGTCGGCGAAGGTCGCATACGCAGCGAATTTTGGTTCGAGATCAGTGGCGGTGCCTTGTACCAGCTGATCCAGCAGTTGCGCCGGAATAGCAAAGCGGCGCTGCGCATCCAGCATCGCGATAAACACTGGATCAGTGGTGTTTGCCCCCGCCAGCGCCTGGTGCCAATCATCGAGCCAGCGATTGAGGGCGATCCGCCGGTCAACAATGCTCACCGCCTCATCATCGGAGAGATCGTCGGCCTGGCGCATGAATGCGTATACGGCGCAGATCGCGTCTCGCTTGGCCGCCGGCAGGGCGACAAATGCGTAGTAAAAATTCTTTGCCTTCTTGCGCGCGATAGCCCGGCATGTGGCGTAAGCCGCTTGAACATCCGCGGTCACTTCAGTCGCCTTCCCCTGATCTTGCCCCATACCGCGCGCCCCACCAGGCCCAGCTTCTTTCCCTTTGAGACCACGGGACGCTCCGTCAGAACGTCATACTGCCGCGCCTCAATCACGTCCAGAATGGCCAGGCCGCCGCGGCTGAATAGATCGAGATCCAGCGCCAGCTCCTGGTCCACCATGGAGATCAGCGGCAACCCCCTGGCAAACAAGTCGCGAGCGTAGTCAACTTCGTAGTGCAGCAAATCGCGAAAAGCTTTGCTCGGCTCGCGGCGGGCGATCATCGCCTCGTCCACTCCATAACGATTGAGATCGTCGAGTGGGAGATAGATCCTGCCGCGCGCATAATCGGAGCTGACATCTTGCCAGAAGTTGGCTAATTGCAAAGCAGTGCAGGTGAAGTCGGAAAGAAGAAACATTTCCGGAAATCGATAGCCGCAAGCGTAAAGCACCAGCCGCCCCACGGGATTGGCCGAGTACCTGCAATAATCCAACACGTCGTCCATGGTCTTGTAGCGTGGGACGGTCTGGTCCTGGCGAAAGGCCACCAGTAAGTCGGCGAAGGGCTGCTGAGGAATCTCACAGGTGCGTATGGTTTCGGCCAGCGCAACAAAGACCGGGTGACGGGTCTCGCCCCGGTAGCAAGCGTCCAGTTCCCGGCCCCAGAAGTCCAGCAGAGCCAGCGACTGCTCGCGATTGCCCACTTCATCGCCCAAATCATCGGAGATGCGGCAGTAGGCATAAATGCTGTAGAAATGCGGGCGCAAGCGGGTCGGCAAAAACCACGACGCCACATGAAAATTCTCATAGTGAGTCGTAGCCAGGCGCTGGCAATAGGCGCGCGCCTCCTCGAGCGTCGGGCGCTGCTCGGGAATGCGGTACTCCGGCGGCAGCGCTGCCCATCCCCGCTCTAGTAATTCCCGATCATCTTGAGCACTTTTGACGTTCATGGGATGATAGCCGTCTTAATGTCGTTGGAGCGGTCGTTCAACCGCCGCAGCACTGTTTCGAGATCAGATAGCTGCGCCCTGCCGGTGATGTATTCGCTGCACTTGAATCGGCCGCTGGCCAGCAGATCGAAGGCCTTACGGCAGGCCGCGGGCGTGTGGTGAAAGCTCGCCTTGAGGGTGATGTCGTTGTAGTGCAGTCGATCGGTATCGATTTCCACCTTGGTCCCGGCCGCACACCCTCCAAAAAAGTTAACCGTTCCCCCGCGGCGCACCATATCCACTGCCCACTGCCAGGTAAGTGGGGTGGCCACGGCCTCGATCGCCACATCCACGCCCCTCTGATCGGCAGTCAACCCGCGCACCGCAGCCACCGCATCGATAACAGCTCCGGTCTGCACCACATGCGACGCGCCAAAGGTAGTTGCTGAGGCAATCTGCTCATCGCGTTTGACCACCGCGATCACCTTCATGCCTGAAAGCTGGGCCACATGCATGAACATCAAGCCGATGGGTCCGGCGCCAATGACCACGACACTGTCGCCTCGCTTGGCCCCCGTTTCTTCCAGACCGCGTACCACGCAGGCCAACGGCTCGGTCAGTGCCGCGTGCTCCAAGGGCAAACTTTGCGGGACGATGAGGGTATTCTTGGCCACGATGCGGGCCGGGATGCGGATGTACTCCGCGTAGGCGCCGTTATTAAAGAGCAGATCTTCGCAGAGATTTTCCTGTTTGCGTACACACCAGTAACAGGCGCCGCAAGGAGCTGAGTTCAGCGCGACCACCCGCATGCCCGGCTTGAAACCACGCACCCCCGCGCCTGCTTCATGGACTACCCCAGCCAATTCATGCCCGAACAACGCCGGCGGCGCGATCATCCTGGCATGGTACCCGCGGCGAAAGACTTTCAGGTCAGTACCGCAAGTGAGAGCGGCATGAACTCGGATCACGATCTCCCCCTTACCTGCGGCGGGGATCGGAACCCGTTCAATCCTGACGTCTTCTTTGCCGTAGAGCACGGCAGCGTTCATCTCACTTATCATGCCTTACCTATTCTCGCCCAAACCGCGCTTACGTGCTTTGCGTTCAGGGCTTTCGCGCGGGAAGGTCTTTGCCGCTATATCTCGGCCGGCGCAAAAGACCGCCGCTCCCTCCACTGCGCTGAGCGAAGTCGAATGGGGACCTGCGGTCTTAGGCCGATTCAATCACAATCTTCATCGAGCTCGCCGTGGGCCTGGACGCAATCGCAATAGCCTCCACTGCCTCTGACAAAGGAAAACGGTGCGAAACCAGCCTGGTCAGATCGTATCCCTCGCCATATCCATCAAAAACAATCTGCAGGGCCTCGTCCTGGATGTCTACCGAGGCACTGTAGGATCCCAACAACGTCTTCTCATCCACACAAACCGCCGCCGGATCGATGATCGCCTCCCCGCGCTGGGTTTGTGCAAACAGCAGAACCCGCCCCCCCGGTCGAGCCGCATCCATCGCCGTACGGATCAGCCCGTTTCCGGCCGCTGCAAGGATCACCGCATCCGCGCCCCGGCCATCGGTAGCAGCGCGGACCACCTCGACCACATCCTCCCCGGAAGCATCAATGGGGGAATCGAGCCCGAACGAAGCTGCCACCGCATGCCGCTCCGGGTAAAGATCAGAAGTAAACACCCTCCCTGAGGACCGCTTCGCCAAAGACGCCAGCATGATTCCGATCGGTCCCTGTCCAATCACGAGCACCGTGTCATCCAGCGAAAGATTCAGGCTGCGCACGCCCTTCAGGCAGGTATTGAGCGGCTCGACAAAGACAGCCTGGGCAAAAGGAACATCATCAGGAATCTTGATCAGCCCACGCTTCACGATCCAATCCATGACCCGCACATAGCCGGCAAACCCACCACCGGAAGGCTCGAAACCAGCGGTGCACCCAACCCGCTTATAAACGGGACACTGGGCAAACGTTTTCTTGCGGCAGTAGTAGCAAGTGCCGCAAGGAATGTGGTGAAAGACAACCACCCGATCGCCCACGGCAAACGATTCCGTTCCCGCCCCCACGGCTACGATCGTCCCCACGGTCTCATGGCCGAAAATCCGCGGCGCGGAGTGCGAGCCACTATGGATCTTCTTCAGGTCAGTGCCGCAAATACCGCAACTGTGAACCTGGATCAGCACTTCACCCGGACCGATGGCGGGCACGGGAACGCTCTCAACACGCACATCATCGACGCCGTGATAAACCGCGGCCTGCATGCTCGCAGGCACAACAATTTCCGTGAAAGTCTGCATCATTCCTTCGCTCAATATTTTGCTAAGCCCCGCCCATGAGAGGACCCAAGGCGGCGGCGATGGCGATCGCGCCCTGCCGGCCGTTCTTGCCAATTCGGGCCAGCCCCGGCCAAAAGCGCGGTCTGATGGCAACATGAGCCAATAAGGCGGGAAGCCGCAGATGCCCCAGATTATCCGTGTACGCGCTAAAATCCGGTAACGTCTCCGTGGCTACGTCCGAAACCGCTTTCAGGCAATAAAATCCGATGCCCTGGCGACGAGCAATCCGGGCAACCGTGACCGCTTCCATATCCACCAGAACGGCACGGAAGGTCTCCGCCAGGCGCCGCTTTTCCGCCGCCTGGGCGACATGATCGATCGAGACCAACTTGAGCGGGACAATGTTTTCCTTGTCGGAAGGAAAGCTGGTAGGAAACGCCTCCCCGGTTGCAGGATCCACGACTTCATTCACCACATAGGCGCTGCCCGGCTGCATTCCACAAGAAAGCGCCCCGGCCCAGCCGATAGAGACCAATGCGTCCAACGGACCCTGCTGGGCAGCAAGAGCACAGGCGCGCTCCGCAGCCTCCTTGCCCATCCCCGCGCACACCGCGATACAGGTAGTCGAATCCATCGTGCCCTGCCACGCAGCCTCCCCGTGGCTCGCGCGTAACTGCTCCCATCCCTGCACCAGCGGCTTCAATTCGCCGGGCATGGCCGCGATAATGCCGATGCGTCTCATGCCGAGGGTGCGTACCCGTTCGCCCGAAACCAGTCAATCGCCGAGCGCAGAGCCCCGTACACCGGGACTACTTGAAACCCCAGATCGCGCTCCGCTTTGGCGGAGGAGACAAACATCATTTTCTTTCCCATTCGTACCGCCTCCACGGTAGCACGCGGCTCCCGTCCCAACAGCCTTCCAGTAAAGGTCTGATCCCACAACGCGAACATCATAGCCACACTATGCGGAACCCGCACTGTCGGAGAAGGCAAGCCGGTGATGGCAGACATTTTATCCAGAAGCTGCTTCAACGTGAGGTTTTCCCCACCCAGAATGTAGCGTTCCCCGGATTGTCCCGCTGTAAGCGCCTTCACGTGTGTCCGGGCTACTTCATCCACGTCCACCAGGTTGAGCCCGGTATTCATATAAGCGGGGAATTTGCGCTTGAGAAAATCCACGATGATGCGCCCCGTCGGCGTCGGCTTTATGTCGCCGGAACCAATGGGGGTGGTGGGGTTCAGGATGATCACCTGTTGGCCGGCCCGAGCCGCGGCGATCGCCTCCTGCTCCGCCAGATATTTGGACCGTTTATAGTGGCCAATCATGTTGGCCAGAGAAACCGGGGTGGCCTCATCACACGGTCTTCCGTTGGAGAGAAAACCCATCGTAGCGACACTCGAGGTGTAAACCACGCGACCCACCCCTTCCTCGCGTGCGATGCGCAGCAATTCACGCGTTCCGGTCACATTGGTCGCATTCATTTTCTCGGGATCGGTGACCCACAACCGGTAATCGGCCGCCACGTGCATCACGGCATCGCAGCCGGACACAGCGCTACGCAGCGCGTCCACCTGCAACAAGTCCCCGACCACAGTTTCGGCGGGTATTCCCTCAAGATTGGAAAGTCTGCTGGAGGAGCGAATGAGGATGCGTAGGTCAGCGCCGTGACGGGACAGCTCTTGCGCTACGTGGCTCCCGACGAACCCCGTAGCTCCTGTAACAAAAACCTTCACTTCACTACTCGAGCGCTTCAGGATGCAGCCCGAAACCCTTTTCTCCGGAAGCCTTCTTTTCGTTCCACTTCTTCACCCAGGCTTCCCAGCTTGCTCCGGCGGCGCGGTCCTTCCCGGTAAAGTTCAGCCCCGCAACCTCACTATAAGCAATCGACCGCTTCTCCTGAGAATCCTTGGGGAAAAGCCGGACCCACGACTCCGCCAGAGTCGGCCCTGTTTTGCGGTCGAAGATGTAGCCTTCAACCACCGAGCCATCCTTGCACGTGATGGTCACGTCCCCGCGGTAGTCAAACGCCTTCTCCAGCGCGTCGAGCACCTCTGCGTCGCTGCCCAAAACAGGCGCCCAGCCTTCCAGGTTCTGGTGCTCGGTTCCCGGGGCCAGCTCCAGGGAATCAGGATCAACCTGTGGGGTCGTGGCTCCTTTTTGCCCGGTCATACCCGTGTCTCTTCCATTTGACGCTTTGCATCGCTGGAGATCTGCACCAGCGACGGCGACGAATGCCCGTTCAACTGCGGCGAGGTCAGCAGGTCCCGTGCACCCTGGTCTTCGTATCTGTCGAACAGGGTCGCGCGCACCGCGGACATGAACCCCCGGAAAGAACCAAACATATCGTTCACCGAAGAAGGTTCATACCCGCAGCTAACCATGCAATTGGCGCATTTCGGATTGCCCGACTCGGTGCCGTAGTTTTCCCACTCCGTCTCCTCAATCAATTCCTTGAAAGTGGACGCGTAGCCATCCTGTAGCAGGTAGCAGGGTTTCTGCCAGCCGAAAATGTTATAGGCAGGGTTGCCCCAGGGCGTGCATTGATAGTTCCTCTTGCCCATCAGGAACTCCAGGAACAAGGGCGACATATTGAACTTCCAATGCTTTTCGCGGTTGGACAAGATTGCGCGAAAAAGCCTTCGAGTGCGCGCGCGGCCCAGGAAATGTTTCTGATCCGGCGCCTTCTCATAGGAATAGCCCGGCGAAATAACAATCCCTTCTACACCCATGGCCATCACTTCGTCGAAGAAAGCACGCACGCTATTGGGATCCGCACCATCGAACAGGGTCGCGTTGGTGGTGACTCGGAACCCACGCTTGACCGCTTCCTGTATGCCCTCGACCGCTTTGTCATAACCGCCTTCGCGGCAGACCGAAAAGTCGTGGTGCTCCCGCTGGCCGTCAAGGTGCACGGAAAATGTCAGATACTTGCTGGGCTTGAAAAGACCAATTTTTTCCTTGAGCAGCAAAGCGTTGGTGCACAAGTAGATGTATTTCTTGCGCGCCACCAGGCCTTCCACAATCTCGGCGATCTGCGGGTGCATGAGTGGCTCGCCCCCTGGAATAGACACCATCGGGGCCCCGCATTCCTCAACCGCACGGAAGCACTCTTCGGGAGAAAGATCCCGCTTGAGAATGTGGGCGGGATACTGAATCTTGCCACACCCGGCGCAAGCCAGATTGCAGCGAAACAGTGGCTCCAGCATGAGGACCAATGGATAACGCTTTCGTCCGGTCATGCGCTGCTTGAGCACATAACTGGCCACGGTCCACATTTGTGAGATCGGCACTGCCATCGTTTCAAATCTCCTTTAAGTCTTTCCCCTGTGTGAGAACTCTGCGCTTAAGACTTTCGCCCCGCCACGAAAAGGGGTGCCCCATATCTCGCTCGTTTTTGGCGAGATGTGGGATTCCACCGCTTCCGCCCGCAAACTCTTCACACCCAATCAACAGCTTGGGTCAACATCCGTCAGTCCCACATCTCGCCAAAAACGAGCGAGATATGGGGCACCCCTTTTCGTGAAGACGCAAGATCTTTGCTCCTCGCGTTCTCGCACACCCTCTTAAGCCCGTTCCATCGCCCGGCGATAATCGGTAAGCGCCAGCAACGGGAAGTAGTTCCGGTAAAGGTGATACGAAAGGTAAAAGACCCGGGGGAAGCCAGTGCCGGTGACCACTGCCTGCCGTGACGCCCCTTCGCCCATACTTTCATCCCACGAACCATCGGGAAGCTGCCGCTCCAGCAGCCAGCGAACGCCCTTGGCAACCGAGTCGCTGCGTGTGTCCCCGGCCGCCAGCAAACCTAAGATCGCCCAGGCTGTCTGCGAGGGCGTGCTGGGACCAATACCACGGGTGACGGGATCGTCATAGCTGGCACAGCTTTCGCCCCACCCGCCGTCTGCATTTTGCACCATGCGGATCCATTCCGCTGCCTGCTGAATCTGCGGCTCGTGGTTCCACACCCCGATAGCCTCCAGGCCGCGCAGCACCAGGAAAGTTCCGTACAGGTAGTTCACACCCCAGCGCCCGAACCAGCTTCCATCCGGCTCCTGTTCGCTATAGATGAAGCGAATGGCCTTCTCGACCCGCCGATCTTTCTGGGTGTAGCCATAGGTAGCCAACATCTCCAAAATCCGGCCAGTGATGTCGACCGTAGGCGGATCAAGCATGGCATTGTGGTCGGCGAAGGGAATGTTCTCAAACACCATCTTGGTGTTGTCTTTGTCGAAGCTGGCCCAGCCGCCGTTCTTGCACTGCATGGCGAAGATCCACGAGATCGCCCGTTGACAAACATCGTACTGGTAGCGTTCCCGGGCGTGGTTGTCGACTTTATTCAAAGCCAGCAGCACCTGCGCGGAATCGTCAGTGTCAGGGTAGAACTCGTTATTGAACTCGAAATACCAGCCGCCGGGCTGCGCATTCCTTACCTTCACCGCCCAATCGCCCTTGTGGCGCACTTCCTTGGCCAGCATCCAGTCCGCCGCTTTCAGCAGCCGCGGATCGGTGCGCGGAACCCCGGCCTGGCCCAGCGCGTAGACCGCGTAAGCGGTATCCCACACCGGAGACATGCAGGGCTGCATGCGGAAGGTTGGCTCCAGATAATCAGGGACCCCTTCCTCCTCAATGCCCAGCTTCTCGAACTCATCCATCGCCCGGATGGTTTGCGGATCGTCCATGGAATAGCCTAGGCAACGCAGAGCAAGAATGGCATTGAGCATGGCGGGATAAATGGCGCCCAAGCCGTCACTCATCTCCAGCCGTTCCAGGATCCACTTCTCCGCTTTGCGGATCGCGACCTTGCGCAGAGGCCGGATATGCACCCGCTCGGCCCAGTGAAAGAGCCGGTCCACGATCAGGAAGAAGTTCCGCCAGCCGATAACATTCTTGTGATCCCAACGCAGATGCAGCTTGGCATTCGTCTTGCCGCCGACAAACAGCTCATCGATGCCCATTTCCGGCGCCAGCTTTTTGAACGGCTTTTTCGCGTAGGCGATCGAAAGCGGCACCAGGATGGCGCGCGACCACGAGGAAATCTCGTAAATGTTGAAGTAGCACCAGTTGGGGAAGAGGACTAGCTCAGGAGGGATGGCCGGGACCGCATCATATTCGTACTGCCCGAAGAAACAGAGGTAAATCTTAGTAAAGGTATTACATTCAACCACGCCGCCATGTTCAAGAATCCATTGACGGGCATGGGCCATGATCGGATGCTCGGGCAGCCAGCCCATCAACTTGAAGGCGAAATATGCTTTGACGGAAGCGCTGATATTGGAAGGGCCGCCGGCAAAAATACTCCAGCCGCCGTCTTCATTCTGCTTGCGCAGAATCTCCTGCACCGCCCGCTTCATCTTGCGCTCGTCGCCGGTACCCAGCAACGTATGCACCATGATGTAGTCGGATTCGAGCGTCGTGTCCGCTTCCAGCTCGCCACACCAATAACCATCGGCGTGTTGCTGGGAAAAGAGGAAATCGCGGGCCCGCGCAACCGAGTTTTCTACCTGATCTAATCCCGCGTCGATACGGCCAAACCGCGGACTGGATGGCTGTGCACCTTCAAACGATCTACTCATTCTGGACCCTGACGCTCTCTCTCAAATAACAGCTGTCTGACTGCTGTATCTAGTTAGCTGCTAACCGGCGGCAGGCCGAATGGCCTGTACGATCTCCGGGGGCAGCCCAAAGCGAACATTTTCCGGCATGACTTCTACTTCTTCCACGTCTGAAAACCCGCGACCCCGCAGGTAGGCAACAACTTCGGCAACCAGGACCTCAGGCGCGGACGCGCCCGCCGTGACCGCAACCGTGGTCGCATCCTTCAGCCACTCAGGATCGATCGCACCTGAATCTTCAATGAGAAATGCATTGGTGCTCAGGTTGCGCGAGACCTCGACCAATCGATTGGAATTGGAGCTATTCGTCGATCCCACCACCAGCACTAAATCTGCCTGGTGAGCTACATTTTTGACTGCTACCTGGCGATTTTCCGTCGCGTAGCAAATGTCCTGGGTGTGCGGACCGACGATGCTGGGAAACTTCGCCTTGAGAGCATGGATAATATCCCGCGCTTCGTCCAGGCTTAGCGTCGTCTGCGTAAGATACGCAACCCGTTCCGGATCCGAGACCTGGAGAGCCGCCACTTCCTCCACCGTCGAAACCACCTGGGTTACCTCGGGAGCTTCCCCCAGGGTGCCTTCGATCTCATCATGGTCCCGATGGCCGATCAAAACCAGCGAATAACCCTGCTTGGCAAATTTGACTGCTTCCACGTGGACCTTGGTGACCAGCGGGCAGGTAGCGTCGATCACCTTTAGTTTGCGCGACTTGCTGCGTGCCCGGACCGCCGGGGACACCCCGTGGGCGCTGTAAATGACGCGCATCCCTTCGGGAACGTCATCGATATCATCAACGAAGATCGCACCTTTTTCGGCCAACTCATTGACCACAAAACGGTTGTGCACAATCTCCTTGCGAACGTAGATAGGGGCGCCAAAAGTGTCGAGGGCAATATTCACCACGTCTATAGCGCGCACCACGCCGGCACAAAAACCACGCGGTTTGAGGAGGAGAACCCTCTTGCTCGGGGGTAATAGGGGACTAGTCACAAGAACCAGTATACCGTGCCGGCCCTTATCTGTCTGAAGGATACGGCGTTTTCACTGGTCATCGACTTGGCTACCACCAGCCATATTGCGCCGACCGGGATACGGGGCTGCGCGTTTACTATTTCGCCTTGCGGCTGGTCTTCAGCATCTGCTCCGCATGGCGAAGCGACGTGTCGGTCAATTTAGCGCCGCTTAACATGCGCGCCACTTCTTCGGTTCGTTCCTCATCGTTGAGCAGGCGAACGGATGTTTTGGTGGTTCCCTGCCGCTCCCGCTTCTCCACCAGAAAATGCTGGTCGCCAAAAGCTGCAATCTGCGGCAAATGGGTGACGCAAAGTACCTGCTGCGTTCGCGACAGCTCCTTCAGCTTTTGCCCTACTGCTTCGGCGGCCCGGCCTCCAATGCCGATGTCGATCTCGTCGAACACCAGCGTTCTGGGGACAGGGAACTTACGCCGCGCTTTTCCCTGCTCTTTCGCTACCCCCTCCTCCACGCTCACCTTAAGGGCCAGCATCACCCGCGACAACTCACCGCCGGAAGCAATCTGTGCCAAAGGCTTCAGCGGTTCTCCCGCATTGGTTGCGATCCTGCAATCGATAAAATCCCACCCCAACCGCGTCCAGTGCTGCTCTTGCTCTTGTGGCGAAACCTTGATCGCAAACCTGGCCTTCATTGCCAGGTCGTTGATATGTTGTTCGGCAAGCTTTTCGAGCTTAGTGGCCGCTGCCGAACGCTCCCCGGTAAGAGCAGAGGCCGCAGCGCGATAAGCATCCGCAGCCTTGGTCTCGGCCGCTCGCAGCTCGAGCAGCAACTGGTCGCGGTTCTCAACTTCCGCCAGCTTTGCGGCTACCTCCTCGCCGTGCGCCAGCAACATGGGCTAAGGTCGGTCCGTACTTTCGCTTCAATCGATTGAGCAATTCCAAGCGATCTTCCATTTCTTCCAACCGCCCTGGCGAGGCCTGGATCCGGGACGCATAATCGCGCACGGTTGCACTCACGTCTTCCACCACGGCCGTGGCGGATTTCAGTTGCTCCACCGTCTCGGCAAACTGTGGATCGTAACGCGCAAGCTCTTCCAGGTTCTTGAGCGCAGCCCGCAGCGCACCCTCCGCCGACCGATCGCTCTCGTAGAGCAATTCGTGCGCGGTCGTAGCCGCGGCCAGCAGCTTTTCCGCGTTGGCCAACACCCGCCGCTCGATCTCCAGCTCGTCGTCTTCCTGATCCTTGATGGCCGCGCTTTCAATCTCGTTCTTCTGGAAACTCCATAGGTCGGCTTCACGCAGCCGCGCCTGTTCATCGCCTTCCAGCCGGCGCAGGCGGGCACAGATTTCCGACCACTCATCAAACGCCGCGGCGACCCCGTCGGTAGAAATGTTGGCGCTGCGGTCCAAGAGCTGCCGCTGTTGCGCAAGGTCGAAGCTGCCCATGGTTTCGCTCTGCGAATGCACCAGCGCCAGCTCCGGAGCGAGTTGACGTAATACATTCACTGTTGCGGGCTGATTGTTTACGTAGACACGGCCTTTGCCGCCGGCTTGTATCTCGCGGCGCAGGATAATCTCCGCCCCCTCGGCATCAATTCCATTACTTTCGAGGGTGCTCTCCGCTCCCGGCGTGCTTTCAAACACGCAAGCCACCACCGCTCGATCCGCACCATGCCGCACCACATCGGACGAGGCCTTATCCCCCATCAACAAAGCCAGCGCATCCACCAGGATGGACTTGCCTGCCCCAGTCTCCCCCGTCAGCAAATTCAGGCCGGGACCAAAGACAGCAATGGCATGGTCAATTACCGCGTAATTTTCAGCGCGAAGTTCAAGCAGCATTTCTCAGCTTCCGTAATCCACTCTTCCACCCACACCAACTCTGAACGGGTCTTCTCTTTCTCCCACGACAACCTGTCTTTTCTCTCTCTCACGGGAACCAGTCTTTTCTTTTACCCAAGAACAACGGTTCGTTCCTCCCCGCATGCACCAAGCATGAGAGTAATGGCACGGGTTACCCTCCGCCTGCATCTTATACGGCAACTTGGTTTTGCTTCGCCTACTCTGCTACCGTGGAAGAGGAAGTGATGATGTCCCCCTTTCATATCGCGGCTCTTTTTATCCTGCAGGCAGACGACGGAGCAGTACCCGTCCCCCATTCCCCATTGTCCGGGTTCAGCGCTGTCATCGACATGGTGCGCAACAGCGGGCCGGTGGCCATCGCCGTTCTCGTCCTGCTGGCCATCGCCAGCCTCTACTCCTGGGCAATCATCCTGGGTAAGTCTTCTACCTTCCGCAAGGCGCGGACGCAAAGCCGCCGATTCATGCGCGCTTTCCGCAAGGCTGACCGGCTGCAGGAAATTGCCGCCGTCAGCGACCAATTCAAGCCCAGCCCGCTGGTAACAGTCTTCGACGAGGTCTATGACACCTACCGTCGCCAGACCGGCGGCTTCGGACCACCCAAGAACATCCTCACCTTGGAGCGCACCGCACAAGCCGCGGCCAGCGAGTCCCTCACTGTTCTGGAGCGCCGCCTGACTTGGCTCGCCACCATCGGCGCAGTAGCGCCCTTTGTCGGCCTCTTCGGCACCGTGATGGGCATTGTCGATGCCTTCCACGGGCTGGGTACAGAAGGCGCAGCCACATTGCGCGCCGTCGCGCCCGGAGTCTCTGAAGCCCTGATCACTACCGCTGCCGGCCTGCTGGTCGCCATCCCCGCCGTCATCGCCTACAACCAGTTCACCGCTTCCCTGCGCGAGTTTGGCTCCCGCATGGACGACTTCTCCCGCGAATTACTCAATAGCCTGGAAGAAATCACCCCCAAACAGGAAGCGATGGAGAGGGAGGCCGCGAGTGGCCTTCACCGCTAGTAGCGGGCATACCCGCACCTCGCTGGCGGAAATCAACATCACTCCGCTGGTCGACGTAGTGCTGGTGCTGCTGATCATCTTCATGGTGACCGCACCTGTGCTGCAATCCGGCATCGATGTCTCGGTGCCGAAAACACGCAGCGTCAAAGAGATCACGCAGCAACGTCTGGTGCTGACCATCGATCGCGACCAAAATGTTTTTCTGGGAGACAAGCCGGTCAACCTGGCCCAGTTGCCTACCATCCTCCATCAACCGAAAACCGATCCAGCCACCCAGGTCATCTATTTGCGGGCCGACGAGCGTGTGCCTTTTGGCGCATTTGCTTCGGTCATGGACGCGGTCAAACAGGCGGGCATCACCAACATCAGCATTGTGACTCAGCCGCTCGCCAAGACGGCGAAGTAGCAGGCGATGGCAGGGTTCACTTCAGAAGACCTGCTTGACCAGCCTGAAGGGCTGGCGTCTCCCTTTGCCCAATCGTTCCTGCTGCACGGGCTCATCGTTGGAGTGCTGTTCGGTTACGCCTACGTGCACAACATGCTTCACGGGTCGGAGTGGGGCGCGAATGCCTTTCAGCAGGGAGCGATCCAGGCCACCCTGGTTTCTACCGCCGCTTTACCTCTGCCCCAGGATCATCCGCCGACCGATAACGTGCTGGCAACTGAAACTCCAAGCGTGGCGCCTGCGTTGCAAGAGCAGAAGACCGAGCCTCTCCCTCTTCCCGACGCAGTTCCCATTCCGGAAAAGCAAGCTCCGGTCAAACCACAACCCAAACCAGTTCCCAAGACTCCGCCGCAGCATCAGCCGCCGCCCAAACCGCAGTACAAGGCCAACTACGGCGAAGCAGCACCTGCCAATGTTCCCCGCTCCACGGCGAGCAACAACAGCGCCAACAGCCCTAACGCTGTGACCGGCGGAGACTTCGGCTCGCGCTTCGGCTGGTACGTCGACGTCATCAAACGTAAGGTGGCCCAGGATTGGTACTTGCAGGAAGTGGATCCCAGCAGCACTCCCGCCGGCGCGACCGTCTTTGTCCAGTTCACCATCGGCCGCGACGGGTCGCCGGGAACCGTTTCCCTGGCGACTCCGAGTAGCTCGCCGTCGCTGAACTCATCCTGCCTGCATGCTGTGCAGCGAGTGGATACTTTCGGTCCTTTGCCCTCCGGTTACAACGAGAGCAACTTGAATGTGCTGTATCACTGCACCTATCCCGGTGCGCGATGAAAGAGGACGATGAAGGTGCACGATCAGGTTACCGCTGTAACTGAGTTGCGTTTTTATCGTTTAAACTCAAGAAAGCGCAAGGCATGAGAGCTTTAAAAGAGATTTCCCTCCCCCACTCGCGATCAATTCTCTTTATCCTGCTGCTTCTTTCCCTGAAGTGGCAGGCGGGCGCGCAGGATTGGGTCCGCACCGGAACCAACCTGGGAGCAGCCCGCATTCGTTTGGCTGCAGCAGACTTCAATCCCAGTTCTGCTGACCCGCAAACTCCGGCACTCAAAACTACGTTCGATAGCACGCTGTATAACGACCTGAACAATGCCGGCATTTTCGACATGGTTTCAAAGAGCATGGCTCCTCCGCTCACGCCCGCTTCTCCGCAGCAGATGAATCTTGCCGCCTGGGCCGCGGCACCGGCCAACGCAGCGATGGTGGCGTTTGGGTCGTTTACCGTGAACGGCGGGCAGATGGCCGTCTACGGTTGGCTCTTTGACGCGAAGAATCCCGAATCGCCGCAGATCCTGGGCAAGCAGTACAACGAAGCTGCCAGCCAAGACAATGCGCGTCTCGTCGCGCATCGCTTTGCCGATGAGATCATCACCCGCCTGGGAGGCGGAATTCCGGGCATCGCCGAAACCCACATCTACTTCGTCGCCGCACGCGGTGGAAACAAAGAGATATGGCAAATGGACTACGACGGACAGGGCGCGCATGCGGTCACCCATCTGGGCACCATCTCGCTCTCGCCGCGCGTGTCTCCCAACAACGACCGCATCGCCTTTGCTTCTCTGGGAAAACTGGGTTGGTCCATTCGCATGTTTTCATTGGTCCTGGGCCGGCCGGTCAGCTTCAACTCCCCGGTGGGCACCACACTTTCCCCGGCTTGGTCGAGCGACGGCACCAGACTGGCATTTTCCGCTGCGCGCTCCGGCGACCCTGAGATCTTCACCTCCGATGCCAACGGCGGCAACCTGAAGCAAATCACCACCTTCAAGGGGCCCGACGTTTCCCCCACCTGGAATCCCAAGACGAATGCTCAGATTGCCTGGTGTAGCGGGCGCACCGGCCTGCCCCAGATCTACATGATGGATTCGGATGGGGCCAGCGTGCAGCGGCTGACAGACGGTGGCTATGCCACCTCGCCGTCCTGGTCCCCCAACGGACAATTCCTTGCCTTTGCCTGGAACCGTAAGTACGGCCCCGGCGCGCCTGGTGGACAGGATATCTACATCATGGACATTGCCAGCAAACGTTGGACCCAGCTTACCCATGACGAAGGACGGCAGGATTTTCCATCCTGGTCTCCGGATGGGCGGCACATCGTATTCCAACGCGAAAAAGGTGGCGGGTCCGAGATCTGGACCATGCTTTCTGATGGCACTGAACAGCATCGTCTGACCCAGGGCGGCAATTCGATGCCCAACTGGAGTTGGAAATAGTTCTACCGGGATCCTGGGAAACTGAACGAATTGAGGAGAACATTGTGAGAACACTGCACCACAGGCATTTTGCTTCGCTCATCGCTGTCGCCACGTTAACCCTGGCGGCCGGCTGCCATAAGAAAGCAGTGCCACCCCCACCGCCGCCCCCGCCAGCGGCTACATCGCCGGCGCCCACGGCCTCGATCACGGTGACACCCGACACCATTACCCCTGGTGGGGGCGCGGTGCTCGCCTGGAAGACCAGCGATGCGACCGACGTCTCGATTGACGGCATCGGCGCTGTAAATGCGTACGGCACGCAGAACGTACAACCGACTGAGTCGACCACCTATCACTTGGTCGCCCGCGGCCCCGGAGGTTCCACCGATGCGACCGCGCGTCTGACCGTAAACGCTCCGGCGGCGCCTCCTCAGAACACCGGCGAGACGATAGACGAGCAGATGTTCGAGCAGAACGTCAAGCCGGCCTTCTTCGACTACGACAGCTACGACATCCGTCCCGATGCCCAGACCATATTGGCGCAGGACGCCAGCTTCCTGGCTGCGCATCCTACCCTCAAGGTCGTCGTGGGCGGGTATTGCGATGATCGCGGCTCAGCGGAATACAACCTGGCCTTGGGCGAAAACCGTGCCAACGCGGCCAAGCAGGCTCTGGTGAACGGGGGCATTGCCCCGGATCGCATCCGCACTGTGAGCTACGGCAAGGAGAAGCAGTTCTGCAGCCAGGCGAACGAGCAATGCTGGCAGTTAAACCGCCGTGCGGGTTTCTCGCTTGATCGCTAGTGGCGGAATAGACTAGGAGGGAGCGGCCTGTGCCGCTCCTTCAATAGGGAGCACCATGCGTAGACACATCCTCCAATTCACCGCCGTTGCCCTGTTTGCTTTGCCTCATGCCTTTGCCGTCTCCAAGGAAATGGTTCAGTTGCAAACCCAGGTCCAGCAACTTCAGGACGCGGTGCAGCACCTGCAAACCTCTAACGATGAGCGCATGGGCGTGATCGTCAACCTGGTGCAGGCAAACACGGACAACGTGAACCGGATGATGGCGGCGGTCAATGCTCTTCAATCCACTTTGAAGGCCGAGAGCGAGAACCGTGGTTCCACCAACACCCAACTTTCCACCCAGATCCAATCGTTGAATGACTCGGTGGATGAGTTGAAGACCCGCATCGCCAACCTGACCACGCAGGTGCAATCCCTGCAGGGCCAGATGCAGAACGTGAACGGACTGCCGGCGCAGCCGGGCGGTGCTCCTCCAGCGGGGGCAGGTATGCCGGCAAGCCAGGGTCCCGGAGGACAAGCTCTTGCACCGGCTCCGGCGACGCCCCAGGCCCCTCCTGTCGATCAGCTTTACCAAAGCGCTCTTCGCGATTACAACTCCGCCAAGTACAGCATTGCCCTCTCTGAATTCGGCGATGTTATTCACTACTACCCGCAAGACGCGCTGGCAGGAAACGCCCAGTTTTATATCGGTGAGATCAACTACCGCCAAGGCAAGTACGCGGCTGCGGTCAAGGGCTACGACGCAGTTCTGGAGCAGTACTCTGGCAACTCCAAGGCGCCGGCGGCGGAGCTACGAAAAGGCCAGTCGTTGATACAGATGGGTCAAAAAGACGCCGGCGTTCGAGAACTGCGGACACTGGTGCAGCGTTATCCACAAACCCCTGAAGCCCAGGAAGGGCGAAGCATGCTCAACGGAATGGGCGTGCGCATCTACGCCGCCAAACCGAGCGCGTATCCCCCCACCTCTCCCTAAACACCCTCTTTTTCGTCGCAATGTCCACCACCCAAAGTGATGAAAAACGACTTCCGATCCCGCAACTACCTTCCATGGAAGCGCCCCTCTCCCCCTTGTCATCCTGATCGAAGCAAAGCGAAGTGGAGGGATGTGTCGACCTTATTATTTGCCAACGGGCGCTTAACCTGACTCCGACGTCACGGGCGCGAACGTGTTTGTCTGCCTTTAATCTCTCGCGCGACTACTGCAGAACTCACGTGGGTGTTGGGAACGTCCGAACCCTGCAGATCTCACAGCGCCCGTAAAGAAAAGTACCGCACAAATCCGTCGAATTCGCGATCCCATCCGGGGTAAGCACCGGGATTTTAGTCCCGGAGAAAAACGCGAGATGCAGCATACGTCCTGAAACATAAGTAGCCATCCACTGGGTCTGCTCGGATCCGCACAACGTATTCTTGTGCAGGAACACTTTTGTCGCCGGTATGCTCAACCGGTACAGATTCCCGCCACCCGCCCCGCTCTCCGCTTCGAAAACAGCACTCAGCTCGCCCGGCTCGAGACCTCGGATCTGGGCGATCGGAAAGCTCGCAAAATTGATAGCAATCTTATCCGTCGAGAGGGTCACGTCACCAGTGATCGATTGGGCTGTCGAGCTCGCAGCTCGCCAGTATCCTTTTTCCTGTGCCGCAGCCGTAAAACAACAAGACAAAACGCACCCCAGAATGGTGCACATCACTTGATTACATTTCATGTTTCGAGCATGACACCCCGGTCTCTTTCGAGCAACATTGACGCGAACGCGGAGGCACTCTATGGCGAAGCAAAGGCAGAACCGGCCACCAGTGAAGCGGATCATAACCCCCAAGCCCCTGCCAACGAGTTGGAGGAGCAGCAAGATATGGGGTCGCCCAGGTCTCGCTTTTCAGGCCTGGGCGCCTTAGTAGATCTACCGTTCTTCCACGCTGCGAACAACGCCAGGCAGGGGCTCGGCTCCAAAATGCTTAAGGCCAGGGGATCCGAACGTCACCGTGATATTAGAAAATTCGACCTTGTCACCTCCCGTAATCTCGATCACCACGGCGGATGGTTCAATGGCCACGGGTGCAGGCCCGCCGTTCAGCGTAAACGTGGCCGTACCGGTCACCTGAAATCCATTTGCAATCGAAGTGACCATGCCATCGACGACCGTAACGTGATGGGTGTGGGCGCCCCTGCCGGCCGGATCAAAATTCCCGTACCCACCCGTCGGCGTCAACACCCAACCATCCGAAAATCCCATGGTCCAGGCTGCGGAAAAATCTGCCTTGGTCCCGTCATCCTTCAACGTCAGCGACCAGGGACCCCGAACTTCATAGGGACCAGTTGCCGTGGTCACCCCGTCCGCCGTTGCCGTGGTTTGGGGTGTATAGGCATTGATTACCCCTTGAAATTCTTTACACTTCGTTTTTTGCGCCAACGCAGCGCTCACCATTACCAACGCCAGAACCGTGCCAATGGGTACCGCCCACCACAAAGCCTTGCTTTTCATGAAATTCCTCCAAAGGTTGAAACGCACGGCCACCATCGGACACCTATCCGGTACCTGCAAGCGGTAAGGCACACCACCGCACCAAAACCATGACTTGCCGTGGAATGCAGCCTTTTGCCGTGCCTTCCGAGGGCAGCGGAAGCTACAATTTGGGTTCCCCGGATTTCCTGTGGAGACCCGTGGCGTTGACGATCTACCTGCGGCTCTCTTCACGGAGAGCCGCACACGTGGTCGTCGCTGGCAGCGTGAAGTGGGAAATCCGGCGTCCCCGGGTTCTCCACTCCGCGGAGCCACAAGGAGGGTGCGATGGGCGATCGATCCCTCGGTACACCGCCATCGGAGAGAACGCCGGAAGATCGGCTTGATTCGTGGAAGGAAATCGCAGCCTACCTCAACCGCGACGTGACCACCGTCCAGCGATGGGAAAAGCGGGAGGGGATGCCGGTTCACCGGCACCAACATGACCGCATGGGCTCTGTCTACGCGTCTCGTGCGGAACTGGACGAGTGGACGCAAAGCCGCAGTCTTCGTCCTGCGCGGGAGAATGGAAACGGCGTCACCCCATCTCCTCTACCCGTGCTGCCGCCCGCAGCGATCACACCCTCTCCAACCAGGTGGAAGCTTCCCTTGCTGATCGCCCTGGCGGCCGCCGCACTGGTAGCCGGCGCAGGGTTCTGGTTACACAGCACAGAGTACTTCTGGCGTAACCCCATCACGGACGCCCACTTTCAACCGGTCACCGATTTTGGTGGAATCGAGCAGTCTGCTGCCGTGTCACGCGACGGTCATTTGATCGCGTTTCTGTCAGACCGGGATGGACAGATGGACGTTTGGGTCACCCAGGCCGGTTCGGGCCAATTTCACAACTTAACTCGCGGCAGCGCGCGGGAGATTGTCAATCCCTCCGTTCGCACTTTGGGCTTCGCGCCCGACGGGTCTGCGGTCACGTTTTGGATCCGCAAGCAAGACGGCACGAGCGGCGGCAACATCAGTGTCTGGGCCGTACCCACGCTGGGTGGAGAGCCGCGGCCATACCTCGAGGGCGTGGCCGAGTACGACTGGTCGCCCAACGGCTCCCGGCTCGCCTACCACACGCCCGGACCAGGAGACCCTTTATTTGTCTCGGACGGCACTCCGCAAGCCAGCGACCGGCCCATCTTCACTGCGCCTGCCGGCCTCCACTCTCACTTTCCTTTGTGGTCCCGCGACGCCGCATTCCTCTACTTTGTTCAAGGCGAGCTCCCGGACAAACTCGACATCTGGCGTATCCCTTCGGCCGGTGGAGTTCCTGAACGGATGACCTACCACAATGCCCGCGTAAGTCACCCTGTCTTTCTAGATCGTCGAACGCTGATGTATCTCGCCGGCGATGCTGACGGTTCGGGCCCATTTCTTTACAGCATGGATGTCGAGCGGCGGATTCCCCACCGGCTGACGTCTGGTCTTGATCGCTACACTTCGCTCGCGGCCAGCGCCGACGGCCGCCGTCTGCTGCTTTCCGTCGCCAATCCAAAAACAACACTCTGGCGGTTGCAGATCGCTGATTCAACCGCGGAGTCGTCCGCAGCGACCCCGATCCCTCTTACCACCAGCACAGGCTTCTCTCCCCGGCTGGGCCCCAATTACCTTCTCTATCTTTCCCGGACTGGCACGGGCGAGAACATCTGGAAGCTTGCCAACGGAACCAGCACCCAGTTGTGGAGTGGCCAGGGAGCCCGGGTGACCGGCGGCCCAGCCAGTTCCCCCGATGGAAACAATGTCGCCTTCTCGGTCAGCCAACACGAGCAAACACTCTTGTACGCGATGCACTCCGACGGTACGAACGCCCGCATCGTCGCCGACTCGCTCAAGCTCCATGGTGCTCCCACATGGTCGCCCGACGGTCGATCGATCATTACAGCAGCGGACGAAAACGGGGTCCCGCACCTCGTTCGCGTACCGCTCGACGGCGGCTCTCCCACTTCGTTTGTCAGCGAGTATTCCGTAGACCCAGTGTCGGCGCCCGACGGAAGCTTCCTGGTTTACTCCGGCCCCGATATCGGGACCACGTTTTCCGTCAAGTCCGTCACCCCCGGGGGCGGACCCTACCCTTTGCCGCCCCTGAAACTCACACGTGGGGCGCGGCATTTGGCCTTTCTACCCGGAGGACGGTCACTGGTGGTTCTACGGGGAGACCTAGAACACAAAAATCTCTGGCTTATCGACCGGCAGACAGGAACGGAGCAACAATTAACCAACCTGCCTCCCGGCTTCGAAATCAGCGACTTCGATATTTCTCCGGACGGACATGAGGTAGTCCTGGAGCGGGTGCAGGACCGTTCCGACATAGTCATGCTGGATCTTCCCCGGCCCTGATTGTTCAGGTATGGCTACGCCGCTCGATCTGCGCGCGCCTGAGAAAGCAAGGTACGGACCTCTTCGTCCGTAGTCTGCTCGAAATTCTGATAGAAACTCCCCACGGAATAAAACTGCCACGGTACGCAGGCGCAGATAACCTCATCCACTTCCATGCGGAGTTTCTCGCACGTGCCACGCGCGGCCACTGGGATGGCGACAATCACCTTGCGAGCACTTCGCCGCAGAGCTCGCGCGGCAGCCAGCATGCTCGCTCCGGTCGCGACTCCATCATCCACCAAAATGACCGCGCGGCCCTCGATCCGCGCGGCGGGCCGTCCGTCACGATAGGCGAGTTCCCGGCGTTCTATCTCCAACTTCTCCCGTTCAGCGACGGCATCGATCGCATCCTGAGTAATCGCAAATTCCTGGATAACCGCCTGGTTCATCGCGACCGTTCCATCGGTCGTGATCGCTCCCATGGCCAACTCTCCAAAGCCCGGGACTCCCAGCTTACGAACGACGAACACGTCTAAAGGCAGATCGAGTGCGCGCGCAACTTCATAGGCAACCGGCACCCCACCTCGCGGTAGCCCCAGCACAATGCCATCCTGAACATCACGTGCGGCCTCGGATGACAGGAAAAATCGCGCCAATACGCGACCGGCATCCCGGCGATCCGCAAACTCTTTGTCCAGGGAAAGCATGTTCGAGCCTATGCACCCGAAGGCAGGGTGTTTGCGCGCGATCTCCGCATTCGGACAATCGCACCGCCAACAACGATCGCGAACAAATCAGCGAGGTTCCATGGCAGCATCCCCAGATAATACTCGTGCCCTGGTCGCTCGGTCATCCACACCAGCAAAGCCAGGCCAATCATTGCGCCATATATGAGACTGAGCGCCGCTGTAGCCGCCATCTCCCTCCCCCTGGCCGCCAATCCGACGACACAGCCGACGAATAAAAACGAGAAAGCGTGGCCGATCCCGATTCCGGTGGAGGCGAAGAATGCATAGACCTTGAAGTGATGGTCGTAGACTTGGTATCTCTCAAGAACCGCAAACATCGCGTGCTCAGGAACTCCCGCGATGAGGCGCCGTAGCAAGAATCCTCCGGCGACGGCGGCAGTCGTTGACCACGGAGCGGTACGGAAGGCGGTACAGACAAGATGGGTGATAGTTTTTAGAGCCTGCCGCCAATACCATCCTCGGGCAGCCGCGACCCCCGTTGTAGATGCCAGTTGGGAAAACTCCTCATGCAGGTCCCCTATGATCAAGTCGGCGTGTTTGGCAGGTGTGAATAGATTTACGAGCCCGGCGGCAATACGTGGCGGCTGAACTAAATATGGTTGGGACGTCATGTGTATCTCCCAATGAGGTCGAGGCCTTCAGTCATGCTTTGGAGTGCCTTTTGGGTGCGGTTCACTGCCGCCATCCCCTTAGCTGTCACGCGAAAGAACCGTTTCGGGCGGCCACCACGTTCAGGGGTAGGATCGCCAAGGCGGGATTTGACGTACCCTTTTGCCTCCATACGATCGAGGGTGGCATAGACGGCGCCGATCGACACCTCCCGTTGGGTGCGGAATTCAATCTCCTGTCGCACCGTCACACCATAGGCTCGTTCTCCGAGCCGCAACAATGCAAGGACGACGAGGTGCTCGAATTCACCCAGGTAATCAGGACCAGACATTTTCTATACAATACAGAATATATCTCCGCCGTTCAAAACGGCACGGTCTTTTCATTGCGCTGGAATTCGTGGTTAGTAGTTCGTGGTCAAAGCCAACCTCTTAATAGAGATACCTGAAGCAAACGCTCCGTAAACTCCTTCTTGCGAACCAGCCGGCGATGCCCCTCACCTCTGAAAGAAGCTGACTGGCGCGGTATCATCGGTCTCGAGATGTTACGCGCCTCCCTCCTGCTCATTCTTCTGAGCGCTGCGTATGGTTACGCAGCCGTATCGTCCGGCCCTACGCAGTGGAAGGGCGGAAACGGCAATTGGAACGACGGCGCAAAGTGGAGCGCCGGTCTGCCCACCGCCTTCGGCGAAGCGTCCATTGGTGGCGCATCCGACGTTGTGATCCCACCAGGCGACTTCACTACCGCCGCGCTGCGAGTGGGCACCGAGGCGCGCGATCGCGCCAGAGTCGAAGTGAACGGAGCAAACCTGCTGATCAGACAGGACTCGCTCGTCGTCGGAGAGTTCAGTGGCGGGGTGGCTCAATTCGTTTTGAATGGTGGAAGCGTCGAGAGCGCGATGGACATCTTCGTAGGCGGCGCAACGGCTAGCACCGACCGAATGAACCGCAGTTCGCTGGTAATCAAAGACGGACGCCTGATCGGTTTGTCGCTCACGGCGGGCGAGGGCCTTGGCTCCGATTCGACGGTGGAGATAGTTGGGTCCCGCTCCACGGCCATCAGTGCACTCGAATTTGTCGAGATGCTGGCATTTGCCGATCCCGGCGGAAAACCGGCAACAACGACGCTCGCCTTTACGCTGGATGCACATGGCGTCACACCCATTGCCATCCAGTCCCGTTGGCAGGGGCTACGCATAAGGCATGACAACGCAAGCCACTGCCGCCTCAGCATTCGTCTGGATGCGGTTCCACCGCGGGACGACATAACCCTTATTTCAAGCCGGTCACCTACTCAGGGAATATTTGACGGACTTCCAGAAGGAAGTGTGGTTTCAGCCGCGTACAACGGCCATATGTATCTCTGGCGACTCACCTACCAGGGGGGAGCGAGCGGCCACGACCTGGTCCTCGCGAATCGCAGTACCTATCCGCGTGGGGCGCCAGTAACCCACACTCTGGCGACGTCCCCCGCACCTATTCCCCAATGGTGGGGCCATCCCGTTTACCCGCTCGCAATCCCGGCAGCGCGTGCCGCTTTTCCGGGGGCGCAGGGTTACGGAGCGTCCGCTGCCGGTGGCCGTGGTGGCCAAAAGATCTCTGTCACCAACCTGAACGACTCGGGTCCCGGCAGCCTGCGATCCGCGGTTACTGCTTCCGGGCCCAGGATTGTCCTCTTTCGCGTCGGCGGAACCATCGCTTTGAAATCAACGTTGATCATTCGCGATCCTTATCTGACGATCGATGGATCAATCGCACCGGGAAACGGAATCATGCTGCGCGATCATGGCATCATCGTGCGCACCCATGATGTCATTCTGCGCCAGTTCCGCATTCGCATCGGCGATCAGGATGTGCACAGGAACGACCCGAACCTTCGCTATGACGCGGGAGACGGCGAATATGCGCTCGACTTCATTGACGGCGCTCACGACGATCTCGCCGATCATCTGTCTCTGAGTTGGTCGACCAACAAAATTCTCTCTACCACAAAACTGAGCGACCGCATCACTGTCCAGTGGTGCATCTTGAGTGAGAGCCTGAACATCGACGGGCACGGTTACGCGTCGCTCGCGGGTGGGAACCGCGTAACCTGGCATCACAATCTTTTTGCTCATAACTTCAGTCGTAATCCCCGCTTTCAGGGCGCAGTCGACGCGGACTTTCGAAATAATGTGGTCTACGACTGGGGCGAAAAGAGCACCTATGGAGAGTTCGACCGGCTGAACTTCGTGGGCAATTACTTCAAACCGGGCCCATCCACCGTGCAGCGGCCGCCGCTGTTCCATGACGGTTTGGCCTTTGTTGCTCCCCGATCCCTGTTTCTTAACGGGAACGTTCTCGAAGGCGATGGCAAGGTTAGCGCAGACAATTGGAAAGGCAGCGCGTTTTACTTCGACAGGCAGAGAATCGCCGCCTCGGCGCCCTTCCCTGCTCCGGCCATCACCAACGATACGGCGCCGGGAGCCTTTCATAAGGTGTTAGCAGATGCTGGGGCCACGCGGCCTCATCGCGATGCGGTCGACAAACGCATCGTACGCGAGGTGATCGAGGGCCGAGGGCGTATCATCGAATCGCCTCGCGAAGTAGGCGGATGGCCTGACTTCTAGTACTTCGCCAGCCTGCTACGATGAATCGACATTCTGCTTTGCGAAGGATACCTGCTTGATACGCCGCTCCCGGCAGTGCGCCTCTCTTCTTTCCGCTCTTCTTACAATGTTTCTAACCACACCGTCCCAGGGCCAGCAAACCCCAGCGCTTCAAACCCAGATTATCCATGCTGGCAAGCTTATCGACGTGCGCACTGGGCACGTGACCACAGATGCCTACATCACAGTCACGGGCGAGAGAATCGCCGCCATCTCCACTTCCCCTCCCGCACCCGGCGAACATCGGGTCATCGATCTGAGCCAATTCACCATTGTCCCTGGACTCATCGACGCTCACGGGCACATCCTCTCCGATCCCACCACGCAGTCCTCTGCGTCCTACCTGCTGACCTCCGCTCCCGAGGCCACCGTACGCGGAGTCTCTAACCTGCAACTCTGGCTCAAGCATGGGTTCACGGTGGTGCGCGATGCCTGCGAATCCTATCCGTCGTATCCGCAGTTCGCCCTTCGTAAAGGGGTTGAGGAACACCTCATCACCGGGCCTCGCATCGTCGCCGCCGGAAGCTGTGTATCGCTTACTGGCGGTCACGGGGACTCTGATCGCCTCTCCCCGGATAAGCCGTCTCTCGACCAGCCCAACCAGGTAGACACTGTGGATGACGTGAGCCGCATCGTCCGCCGCGATATTAAATTTGGCGCCGATTGGATCAAGCTCATGGCGACTGGCGGCGTCATGGACCCCATTAGCGACTATCGCGTGCAAGAGTTGAGCGACGCACAGATGGCGCGCGCTGTCGAAGATGCCCATCGCGCAGGACACAAAGTGATGGCCCACGCCGAAGGAACCGTCGGCATCAAGGCCGCCGTTCGCGCAGGCGTGGACTCCATTGAGCACGGCACCATGCTCGACGAGGAAGGCGCAAAGTTGATGGCCGAACGAGGTACGTGGCTGGTCCCGACGCTCTATTGCTTCCAGCATGATCTACAGACTGGACTTTCCAAAGGACGCGAACCCAGCAGCATGGCAAAAGGCATTGCCATCGTGAAAGAGCAGGGTCCCGCATTTCAACGCGCTTTGAAGTATCACGTCAAAATTGCTTATGGCGTCGATGATGACGACATCGATGAGTCCGTTTCGAAGGAGTTCGGTGCCCTGGTAAGAGGTGGCATGACTCCACTCCAGGCGTTGCAGGCAGCGACGATGAACGGGGCAGAGTTGCTATCCCTGGATCACGACCTTGGGACCATTGAGCCGGGCAAGTTCGCCGATCTGGTGGCCGTTCCGTCGAACCCGCTCGACGATATCACGGTCATGGAGCACGTTGCCTGGGTCATGAAATCCGGAGTGATCGTGAAGCCGCTGTCCTGAGTCATCGCGCTACACAGACGCTGAATCGTTTACGGCGCGAGTAAACAGGCTGCGGAAAAAACTCTGTTTTGTATCAGGGCACGACTTCAGTCGGGCCGTAAATCGCTAAGAATACGTCGGGCTTTAGCCCCTGGGTACGCTTTTCCAGTTCAACAACGACTTTCCCGCAGCCTTTCAAAGCCGCACCCTCCACTCCGATCCCCCTTCCAGGAGCTTCTCCGGCGAATCGCGTCTTCCATCGGGAACAACTTAGAAAGCGCTCTCCAGGTCTGACAATTCAGCACCGAGGCCGTATCGCTTATTCAGAGTCTGAGCATTGTGAGGCTGCACTCAAATCTTTCGATAGCGCTTCCAATCCTTTTCCAGTACCTTCGCCATGTCCACCGCCGCATCCTGCAGCCAGCCCCGTTTTCGCATCTTCAGGTCTTTCAAGATCTTCTTAGTCTGGCTCTTCGTTCCCAAATGTACGTTTGCCGTTTCAGAACCCATCGCAGTGAGCAGCATATCTTCGTCGCTATGCTTTGGTAGCGTTTGAATGTCGATCGGATTTGAGTCTGGAGACAAACGACGGATTAACCACGATCCATCGATCACCTGAAACGGGTCAGGCGACCGGACTGCGGAACTTATCGCTTTTTCATACCAGGACTGGCGTTGTCCGACCTGGTCACTCAACCACGAACAAGCAGAAGGAACCGTCGACTTTGCTTCTCGCGCGATAAATCCACCCTGCCACATGGCAATCGCGACGAACCGTTCCTGTCCCAGACTTCCCAGTCCGGCTTGACGCCGGACGACTTTATATTCGATCCGCGCCTCGGGCAACGTCTTCTCCAGAGCGCGTTTTAGGTCTTTGGCAAGTGGCTGGCGTATCGCGGGCAGGCGGTTCAGTTTTTCCCAGAAGTTGGTAGGTGGTTTGAAACTCTCCACCCCTAGCTTACCCAGCTTCTGCTCTTCTTCCGCAAGAACAATGGGACATCCGCCCTCGCGTAAGGAGTTCGAGTATCCATCGAGGATGGCATTGCATCCGTCCTTAAGCTTGATCGAAAGCCCTTCCCCATCAATAACGATCTTCAGGCTGGCCGCCAGGCGGACGAGATCATTGGTGTAGGCCAACGGCCAGGCTTCATCAAAATCGTCCACACCCCAACAAAGCCGGCCCTCGGCATCTCGCCATGTACCGAAACTGTTGACGTGCAGATCGCCGACTGCGAGAACCTTCGGGGCGCCGCAAAGATCTTCACACACAGATGGCCACAATTGGGCCCATCTGTAAAACGTTCCTCTCAGAAACCCAAACGGGGTCTCCTTCATCTGCTCGTGCTTCGATTGAAGGTCGGATCGGAGGACAGTCGTGCAACTGCGCATCCACGCCTCGTAGCTGGCGGTGACGGTTTCGATGTTGGGTTCTTTGCCCTCTAACGAGGGGCGCTCGACCACAGAGTTTCCCTTACGCGGTTTGATCTTCATTGCCTGCCTTGCTTAAGTGCGTTGCTTCCATGGGTCATTGGGATAGATGCGGATAGGCTGAGACAAGTTGTTTATTCTAAAAGGGCTTCGCAATGTTTATTGGCGAAGTGTAGCCCATTCACGCGGCTATCTCGCTAATAGGCCGTCAATGCTATTCCTCGAGCGATCAGTCTGCCTCGTGGTTCGTGTAAATTGCGAGAGAGGTCGTCGTGATGGTGCGAGCGCTAGCGGGTGTGGTCCTGTCCGCCTTTCTCTCCGCCCCCGTGATTGCGGCGGCTACCGATGCAGTCCCTTCTTTCGAAGCCGCGGATGTTCACGCGAGCCCCTATCACAGGTTGTTTCCTGACCCGGATGGGGGCACTCTTCAGGGCGACCGGTTCGTTTTGCGGCAGGCGACTATGGTCGACCTGATTGCAACCGCATACGGCGTGGACCAGAGCTACGTGCAAGGCGGTCCTAACTGGCTGGAAAGCGACCGCTTCGATGTGATCGCCAAAGCGCCGGCCGGAACGCCGCCGGCGACACGGAAGCTGATGCTCCAGTCTTTACTGGCGGATCGATTCAAGCTTGTGGTTCACCCAGGCGACAAACCTCTGCCAGCCTATGTTCTGTCGGCCGCAAAGGGCAAGCCAAAGCTCAAGGAAGCTGCGAGCTCGGGAGAGGCCGACTGTAAGGATCAGGAGCAGCCGGAGAAACCCGCACCCGACACAGTGAGGCAAATTGTCATTGACTGTCACCACTCAACCATGGAGGAATTGGCGCGGAATCTGCAGGATTGGGCGGGCGGTTATTTGACCTACCCGGTGGTGGATTCCACCGGCCTGAAAGGATCGTTTGATTTTGAGATCAAGTGGACCCCGAGAACTCTGCTGCAAAAGGCGGGCGCTGACGGAATCTCCATTTTCGACGCAGTGGATAAAGAACTGGGGTTGAAGCTGGAGCTCCAAACTGCTCCCAGGCCAGTGCTCATTGTCGAAAGCGTGAACCAGAAGCCGACGGCCAATGCGCCCGGCCTGGAGAAGATCCTTCCCACACCGCCCCCTCCGCGGTTCGACGTTGCCGTGATCAAGCCCAGCAAGCCAGATGAAGATTCGCGGGGAGGAGTCAACGGCGGCGAGATCGATGTGCACAACATGCCGCTAAGATTTCTGATCACCTTTGCATGGGATCTGAACCCCAACGACAACGAGATGCTGGTGGGCGCGCCCAAATGGCTGGATTCGGATCATTTCGATATTTTGGCGAAAGTTGTGAACGATTCTCCCGGCCAAGCCGCCCCGGGCATCGACATCGAGGATCTGCGACCGATGTTGCAGGCGCTGCTGGCGGACCGCTTTCAATTGAAGACCCACATGGAAGACCGGCCCATCTCTGCCTACACGTTGATCGCGGTGAACCCAAAGCTCAAGAAAGCTGATCCTCTGAGCCGTACACGCTGCAAAGAAGGACCTGGCCCGGACGGGAAGGATCCGAGAGTCGCAAACCCGGTGCTCAACAGGCTGGTTTCCTGCCAGAACATGACCACGGCGCAGATTGGGGAGGAGCTGCAAAGGATCGCAGCGGGGTATATCTACAGTGGAGTTTTGGATGCCACAGGGCTAAAAGGCTCCTGGGACTTCACGCTGAGCTTTAGCTCGGCGGATCTGACTAAGGGGCGCGGCGATGGCAGCGGAAGCAATTCTTCAGCAACATCGCCAGCGCCCGACCCGAATGGCGCAATTACCTTATTCGATGCCGTTAGCAAGCAACTGGGCCTGAAACTGGAGAAACAGCGGCGTCCTGTACAGGTACTGGTCATCGATCACATAGAAGAGAAACCGACCGACAATTGATCCCAATTGTTACTCAAAAACGGATTGTGATCGCAACCATTGGATCACTGGGTGATCTCCATCCATGCCTTGCTTTGGGACTGGAACTGGGCCGGCGCGGCCATCATGTGACGATCGCATCCACGGAGTATTACCGCGGCAAGGTCAAAGAGCTGGGCATCGAGTTCCATGCGATCCGTCCCAATTGGGACCCGACGGACCAGGAACTCATCCGCCAATGCGAGAACCTAAAGCGCGGGCCGGAGATTCTATACCGCAAGTTGGTACTGCCGGAGTTAAGAGCAACCTATGACGACCTGATTTCCGTTGCCGCCGGGGCCGACCTTATGATTGCTGGCGAACTTGTTTATGCAGCTCCATTGGTAGCGGAGAAGCTTTCATTGCGCTGGGTCTCCCAGATTCTCTCCCCATTCTCATTTTTTTCTTCCTACGACCCCTCGATACTCGTGAATGTGCCGAGCCTCATCCACTTGCGTAAGCTGGGTTGGAGGGCCTATCGAGCAGGACTCGATCTTGGCCGCCTCGCAACCTGGCATTGGTCTAATCCCGTACGCCGTTTGCGCCGCGAATTGGGACTGCGCACGGACTGCGACCCTGTCTTTCGAGACAAGTATTCCCCGGACCTCGTCCTGGCGCTTTTCTCGCGCTGGCTGGCGCAACCGCAGCCGGATTGGCCTCGACAAACGCTCCAACCCGGCTTCGTATATTTTGATCGCCAGAAAGCGGAAGGCACTCCTTCAACGGAGTTGGCCGCTTTCTTGGCTGCAGGGGACGCGCCCATCGTATTTACACAGGGATCCATTGCGCTTCATCATCCAGGCGATTTCTACGAGGTAAGCATAGAGGCTGCGAAGCGTCTGGGGCGGCGAGCCGTGCTCCTGGGCGCAAAAACCGTTGCCGAAAGGTGTTCCTCACAGGTTCTTGTGCTGCCTTACGTCCCCTACTCGCAGATATTTTCCCACGCCGCAGTAAACGTGCATCAAGGAGGGTCTGGAACAACCGGACAAGCGTTGCGGGCCGGAAGACCTATGTTGGTTGTCCCCTACGGATGGGATCAACCTGACAATGCAGCCCGCATTGAAAGACTTGGCACCGGGCTGCACCTACCGCGAACCAATTATTCACCCGAAAATGCAACCAAAGCTCTTCACCGTCTACTCTGTGAATCGCAATTCGCGAAGCGAGCGACGACGATTGGAACAGAGATGGAAGAAGAAAACGGACAGACACTGGCTTGCAATGCGATCGAGACTCTCCTGAACAAATCCCCCTAGGTAGAGGTTGAGATTCCGAATCCTGAACTCTGTGTTCCGATTTGGCACGACCTCTGTTCCGCATCACCATCTCTCGACAAACGCAATCGTTTCCACGAAACACCCGGGTGTATAGCTATTTTGAGGGTCCATTCAATCGATTCGTGGCCCCCCATCCTTACCGGTTTTCGTCGTTTTAACTGGAGGCACACATGAAATTAAACTTCCTGCTGCACAAGGTCCCGAGGCGCCTGGGTAGGGTTCTCTACGAACGATTCCCGGAACCGCTACACCTTAACATTCTCTCGCTCTTCGTAGCGTTATTCGGCAACTACAAAATGAGAATTGCCTGCGATTTGGTGGTGCGGCAACAATATGCTTTCAGTCTCCTCAAAACTGCAGAACTCGCTCTGGCTCAAGGATTACGATCCGTGACGGTGATCGAGTTCGGCGTTGCTGCAGGCGCGGGGCTGGTGAACATTTGCGAGATCTCTCGAAATATCACCAAGCTGACCGGTGTCGATTTCGAAATCTTCGGCTTCGACTCTGGGAGAGGGATGCCCCCACCTCGCGATCATCGCGACCACCCCGAAGTTTTCAGCGAAGGATCGTTTCCGCTCATCGACCGCAGTGCGTTAATCAGAGCGCTAACTCCTAATGCCAAGCTCATCCTGGGCGACATCGAAGAGACCTTGCCGTCTTTCATAGCCCGGCTCTCCGCAAGCAGCCCTGTGGGCTTCGTCGTGATCGATGTGGATTACTACTCGTCGGCGAAAGAGTGTCTCAACGTCTTTCTCGGCGCAGCAGACCATTACTTGCCCTGGACGCTCGTTTACCTTGACGATATTGGATTTGAGAGTGCAAACCCGTGGGCCGGAGAGCTTCTCGCTGTGCGTGAATTCAATGACGAAAATGAAATGCGAAAAATTCATTTATTTACCGGCCTGCGACACAAGCGTCTCTTCAAACATACATCGTGGTTCGACCAGGTCTATTTGCTGCATGTACTCGATCATGCGCGGCGCAACGTGAGCGGGGCTCCCAAGGAAATCAGGGTTTTGACGAATACAGATTTGTGAGCGGAATACGGCAGTCGGATGTTGGCCTGATGTGACAAGAAGGGCGTTAGCATTAGATGTATGGAAGCTCACGATCCCGAGCTAAGGCGATTCGAGGCGAGCGGCGCCCCGCCATTACCGGCCACCGGCGATCGGGGTTATATCGAGAATGACGGAGCTCGTATCTGGTACAGCGCTCATGGGGCCGGCGCACCAGTGCTCCTGCTGCATGGCGGCCTCGGCCACGGCGGCAATTGGGGATACCAGGTGCCAGCTCTGATCGCGAGCGGCTATCGTGCTGTTGTAATCGACAGCCGTGGCCACGGTCGCAGCACTCGCGATGGACGGCCCTACTCGTATGAATTAATGGCCTCCGACGTTCTCGCCGTGATGAACGCCCTACATCTCAACCGCGCCGCCCTGGTGGGTTGGAGCGACGGCGCGTGCACCGCCTTGATTCTTGCAGCGAAACACCCCTCTCGCGTTGCGGGTGTCTTTTTCTTTGCCTGCAATATGGATCCGACGGGTGTAAGACCGCTTGACCCCAGTCCAACACTGAACCGTTGTTTCTCACGCCACACTGAGGATTACAAGCGGCTTTCCGCTACGCCAGAGCAATTCAAACACTTCGTCGAAGACGTCGGCCTGATGCAGCGGACGCAACCTGATTACTCCAGGCAGGATCTTGGGAAGATCCGGGTGCCAGTCAGGATTGTGCAAAGCGAGTGGGACGAATTCATCAAACGTGACCACGCGGAATATTTGGCCCGGACTATTCCGGGTGCAAGATTGATTCTTCTCAAGGACGTGACCCACTTCGCTCCGTTGCAACGTCCCCAGCAGTTCAACACGTCCATGTTTGCATTCGTAGAGCAAGTCTTACCGCGAAAGGTCTGCATGGTCGATTAACCGAATGAAAGAGCCGCACCTCGCAAATCTACCCTAACTCCCACTCATTCCCAGGTCTTGTAACGGGCCGCCCAATCGGATTTGGGAAATTGGCGATGAAGAACGTCGAAGAGCTGATGGTCGAGATCCTTCGTCTTGCCGGACCTGCAGGCATTGCGGACAACGCGCATCGCAAAGCCGATCACATCCGGGTTGCGAGGGTCGGTGGGATGGTCTTTGACCCAGGCGAGAGCCTGCACAGCGAAATAATCAGACGCGCACGGGATTTTCTGTAGTACCTCATTCTCCTTCTTCGCCTGGGCCCGGTCTGCGGCGCTAAGGAATGGGGGATCTGGCTGCGCAACGTTAGCATCGGTGAAGAGATGTAGCCCTTCATCGGACGCGGAAAGAGGGGCCGCGTAGTCATTATTGATGTCGCACCACCAGTTGTCGCGCATCTCATCGTAGACGGCAAAATCCCGTTCGCGGCCAGCGCGGACGGTAGGCTCAGTTGAGGTGAAGCGCATGAGCGCCAGCAGGCCCAGGACATGACGCTCATCGGGCAAGGATGCGGCGTTGTATTGATTCAGCCAGGGGGCAAACGCCGGCTGGCAACGCTCGAGATACGGCGCAAGGGCACGTGCCGTCTCAACGTCGTCCAGCAGCAGGGCGCGTGTCCACGCCATGTGCGCCAGTTGAAATCGCACGTTGCCCGGCAACGCAGAGGACAAAGCTGCCTCCCTGAGCATACGCAGGGGCATGCGTTCATTAAAGACGAGGGCGGTTTGCTGGGCGAGGTGGCGGGTCTCTGGCGCGTCGATGTCGACCCCGCAGAGAGCAATCGCCTTGTCCGGCGAAGCGAGCGGCTCAACGTTATTGTTGACCGGATCTACCCGGCCTACCGCGCGCCGGGTGGCGTTCGCGAGGTAGTCGTCCAGTGTGGGCGAGAGGATGGACTGTAGGTCGGCAAACTGATTCACGGTCGAGATCGGCTGGGATTCCGCAATATGCGGCATGATTTCCGCCAGTTGGTCGTAAATCGGCCGTGTGGTGGGCGGAATTTGTTCGACTGCTGCGATCGAGGAAGCTGCGAGGCGAAACCGATGATAGGTGACGCTGGCATAGGCGGGCGCAGCGGCGGAGACACTGGGAGCGGCTGCCATGAGGTCTGCGTCGCCTTCGTCGCCCGGCCGCGACAAGGCGAGCGCAGCCACCAGCCACTCCGCGGCATGAGTACTGCGCCAGTAATTGAGCGCGTCCGCACGGCGTCTCTGTGCATTTGCGACGGAATTCGTCTCACGCGCCCCCGGTATTGGCCATCCAAGGTCCTCGAGCCAACGGACGAGCTGCGCCGGCGGATGCGATTCGGCCTGTGCCTCGCTGGGTTCGAGCCAGGGAGCGTGGCCTTGCAGCTTATTGTAAGCGTAACTGAGATCGATGACGTATTGCTGGTAGTCGGCTGCATCGTTTGTTTTGTCCGCGGTCAGGCGGCGTGCCAGTTCGCTGGCCTGCGCGGTCGGGTCCAACCGGAGCATGACAAAATCAAGCAGGCGAAGACTCTGATTATGCAGGGATTTCATCGACGGATCGCGAAGAATCCCTTCCAGCTGCTCGCGAGCCTGCGTGAGCCCGGTTACGCGCTCCTTCTCGTTCTGCATCTGTTCCGATTGGTTCTCGCGGAACACTTCAGGGACGGTGGCTTCGCGGATAGAGACGCGAGCAACCAGATAACGCGCGAGCGGGGACCATGGGGATGCGCGATCGGCGGCGATAGCGCGAAACCCGGCGAGCGCCTGGTCGTAATCAAGCGCATAGAACTGCGCCGCAGCCGTCTGATAGGCACGATCCTGGCGCAGCCACAAGGGTGCGTTGGCCGCAGCCGGTTGCGGGGTCTGACCTGGGCCGCTGCAGTTGGTGAAGACGGCCTGTTGGCCGGCGATCCAGTCGGCAATCTCCGGCGGCTCTGGGGCACTGGGCTTGCCGTAGCGCGCACGCCGGTCGGCGAGGGTCGCGTTCGCGTTGCGGAAGGCGTCTGCAAGGCAATTGGTGAACGACTCCCAATCCTGTCCAGGCACCTTGCGGTCGTTGTCGTCGGGTGCGGTCGGCCAAAGCGGCGAAGCGGCGGACGCTGCCCCGGCTGACGGTTCAGTGTTCGGAGTCACGCCACTGTCGGCGTCGGGTGCAGGATAGGCATTGTAGTGGTTGTCGACGGCAACCGCGCCGCTCTGCTCAGTCGGGCTGAGCCCGCGGCCACTGAGCGTGTTGAAGGCCACGACAAGATGACGAATGCGAAAGGTCGCTTGCACAATGCCAAGACGGCCGGCGGCATACCTGGCATAAGGCGCGTCTGGATCCGTGTGCTGGATGAAGACATCTTGATCGGGTGCATACGCACAACTGTTTCCAAATTCGATGGCTAATGCGGCGAACGCTAATACAGCGAAGACACGCACGGTTCGCTTCACGGCAAGTTCTCCTGGTTGGGGTGCTCCGTGGTGGTGCTCTCCTGTGAATTCGCCGTACGGGCAGGCGGCGGAAGACCCGTGTCGTTCGGTTGAGCGCTTGCTGCGCTGTAGCCCTGTTGCAGGGCTGGAGCTCGCAGACCGCTGTGCAGGCTACTCAAGGCTGCCAGTTGCGGCGCCGTCCACGGATGGGGTGCAAAAAGATAAATGCGTGCTCGCGCATCGAACAACGGCCAACTCTCGTCGGTGGAGATGCCGTTGCTGCCCAGGCAGAGTGGCTCACGAATCCGATACCTTCGTTTGTCTCCCGCGGGACGATGGCTTCCGCCCAGGCGGAAATACATCGGCACCGCCTCGTCGATGGGAAACTGCGCAAGCCAGTCGCCCTCCCCAGGTGCTGCGGTGCACCAACTCAGCAGGGCGGTGATGGAAAGCGGCATACCCGCAGGCAGGCGGGGACGCAGCTGCCGCAACAAGTCTGTGTAGAACCCGCGCTGCGAGCGGGTTGCGTCGAAATCGATCTGTAGGGCGCGCACTCCGTTCTGTTGTGCCACCTGGGTAAGAGCCTGGCTTGTTTGCCGGCGGAGATCCGGGGAATCCTGAAAGTCGGCCAGCGTGATGATGCGCACGACTGCCATGACTGGAGTACCGGGAGCAACTGTGAGTGGCTGGTGACGGTGGACGACCCGGAGGCCGCGATTCGAGTCCGCGCCCAGGAAAAGAGTTTCAGTAAGGAAGGCGACGCCCACTGTCTCGGAGGACGCGGCGCTCAGGTCTTCCGGTTCTTCCCACGCCCAAAGAACGGTCGGCGGCATCACCGAGGGGAAGGACATGTGCACCGAAGCCCGGCCCAGGGCGCAGTCACTACGAGTGCCGACGCACAGAGCGGCGACAAGAACCGGCGCGAGCAAACGCCGAATCATGAGTCTTGAGCGATTCATGCTGACTTCCTTAGTGTGGGACGCCTGGCAGGTATAAGCAAGTGAAGAGTTAGTAGCGATTGCGATCACTAACGAGTCCAAGGCAACCATCGGGGGATACAATCGCTGCCATGTGCCCTCGTAGTCCATTACTGGAAGCACTAGGTGGTGAAGAGGGTTGCGGGAGGCTGTCCGCAGCGTTTTACGCGCGCGTTGCCCAGGACCCGATTCTTCGCCCGTTCTTCCCAGGCAAGAGCCTGAGGTGTGCTACTGATGAGTTCGGCGCTTTCCTCATTCAATTCCTGGGTGGAGACGAAAAAAAAACGCAGGCCCGATGGTGGCTGAGCTTGCGCGAATCACATGCACGCTTCCAGATTGGCCCCGACGTGCGACGCGCCTGGTTGAGGCATATGGAGGCCACCCTCGATCACGCCCAACTGGATGATGCAACGAGAAATGCGCTTCGTCACTTTTTCTCCCACAGTTCCGCTTATGTCATTGGAAGGGATGCTGCCGAGCCGGATCATGAAGAGTTGGCTGCCCGCTGGAATGAGCAACGGGTCTTGGACAGGCTTATCGCAGCCATCGTGGAAGGCCGAGAAGATGAAACGCTTGCTCTCGCACCGCGCTTTGCCCCCCGCCCATCGGTCTTCGTGGGATTACTGGCACGGATGGTTGAAACCGGCCGTGCCAGGCTGATTCACTACGTCATGACTGCCCTCGAGAGCGATCCCTCACTCGCCACGCGGTGTTTTGCGGGAACCACTCTCCTGCATTTCGCGGCCGGCGCAGGTTGCCTGGGAGTGGTGGCATTACTACTGCAGCTTGGTGTGGACCCGAACATCCAGGGTCGCGGCAACCATACGCCGCTCTATTGCGTGGCGAACGAATGCGCGTCGGAGACGGGCCCCGAGATAGTCCATGCGCTGATGCGAGCCGGTGCGGACGTCAACGCGTCTGGCGGCGTAACCCGCGCAACAGCACTTCATATGGCGGCCCGGCGGGGACATGTGGAGATAGCGCGAGCGTTGCTCGATTCCGGTGCGGCCCTGAATGCGCGGGACCGCAAAGGTGACACACCTTTACAACGCGCAATCAATTGTCGCAAGAATGGTGTTTCGCAGTTGCTACGAGAGCGTGGAGCCCTTTAGCACAACGACGCCGAGCCGGGCCCCCACCAATGCAGGCTCCTCTATGATGAGCCTGTAAGGAGGATCAATGTTCACCGTCGACGGTGTTAGGAAATTCCATGGCTGGACACACGCCAGCCTCAATCTGGTCCTGGATCACCTGTCCGCAATTCCCGCACACGATTATGCCAGGGAATTATCCGGCTTCGGCTTCCGCACGCTGCGTGAACAAGCGATTCATATTTTCAACTGTGAAGGATTTTGGGTTCACACGCTCCAGGGACTAAGGTACGCTGACCGGACTCCTGAAGAATGCCCGGCTGTCGCCGATGTAAGACTCCTGCAGAAGCAAGTGAGTCAGTTGACCCATGCTTTTCTGTTGAACTTGACCGATCAACAGCTCAATGCCGATGCGGAGCTTCATTTCTCCGATGGGGACGTCGCCGTCCGCACTCCGGCGCTCGTCCTTCATCATGTCCTGACGCATGCGTTTCATCACAAAGGCCAAATCGTTGCCATGTGCCGTGCGTTGGGTCACCCTGCTCCCGACACCGATCTGAACCAGTTTGAATGAACTATGAACGATCGCTTCGTTGCCGTCGGAAGTTGGGTGACACTCATCTGACGAAGCGCTGACACTCCCGTGACATACTACCGCTCGTCCCGCGGTGTACTAGTCGTACTGGGGATCGCTATGCTGCCGTTCGGCCCCGCCTGCTCCACGACCGTCGGCGCGTCGGGTTCGTGCGCCTGCAATCAAGCAGATCTGGGAGCAGAGGAAGTGTCTTTATGAGTAAGTTAAGCGGTCTGAAGAGAGACTGGGAGTCCCTGGCGCAAAGGGATGCACTGGCCGCCATTCTTACCGACGAGAGTAAATCCGGCGGTAAGTGGGATGTTTCAGAATTCATGGCCACCGGAGATGCGGAGATCGAAACTGTTCTTCAGCATCTCAAAGCCATTGGATTGCAACCGGACCCGGGTGGGAGCGCTCTCGACTTCGGTTGTGGCGTAGGACGGCTAACCCAGGCCTTAGCTCGGCGCTTCCGGTCGTGTGTCGGCGTTGATATCTCGCTGGAGATGATTACGCAGGCTAATACGCTGAATCAGTACGGGCATTGCCGGTATGTGGTCAACGCGACGCCGCAACTACCCTTCGCCGACGAAAGCTGCTCCTTCCTCTACAGCAATCTCGTCCTGCAACACGTCCCCCGGCCTCTTGCCCTTAACTACCTGCGCGAGTTCACACGGGTGATCGCACCCGGGGGCGTGCTGGTCTTTGGAGTGCAGGACTCTTATGCTGCTCCGGACCTTACTTCTTCCTGGACACGCTTCCGCCACATCCTGCACCTGCGCCCGCGCCTAAGAGCCTGGTTCACTCGGTCTGGCGGCGACATGCAGATGCACTGTCTGCCCGAGCGTGTCGTCCGGCAGGTGTTGGGGACTGCGATCATCGCGGATATTCGCTATACCAACACCGCCGCGAAAAACTTCAACGGAAAGCTCGTCTATCTTCAACAACCACCGCGGTCAGGCTATGTTGGCCGGCAATACTGCGTCACGAAACCGGCCTGAGCCTTGCTTGTCTGGACATCAGAGCCCGGCCAAACAATCCCTCTTCCGCGCAAAGTGCCGGAAGCGCTTATCCCTGAAGTCGCGATCCCTCATCTCATTTTGGGGACGAGGATATCGGTTCGTGATTCTCTATTTCTCTCGAGGTCCCGCAAGTAGAAGTAGTCGGGGCGCAGTATCACTTGACTTGCCAGGCGCATCTGATCGCCAAAGTGCGGCGACGCCGGATCTTCGCTCACCCCCGGCAGCATCTCGGAGTAGGAGGTCAGCGACCCATCCGGATGGTACGCGACCACGAATGGCACGCGCTGGCAGCAGTATGCGTCGAGAAGAGCCGGGTTCTTGACGTCTCGTCGAAACGCCATGGTCCGCATCGCTTCCTCCCCACTCGGCCCCAGCACCCAGGCGCCGATCGTGTTGAGTTCTCTTTTGTCTTGCGACGAATCGATCGCGGCGCCCCCGACAGGAAACGAGTCGGAGCCCCGGCCGATACGGTGAACGTCGCCGAAGACAAGATTGATCGTGCCAAACCCCTGACGAAGAGAGACGCACGCCGCCAGGACGGCGTCCTCCACACTGTGCTGTTGTGCCGGTGAGAGCGGCCGCCCAGCTTCGACAGCGCCTTCGATCTCCCCTGCAACCTTGTGCGACGCCGCACGCAGCGCTTCGCGAAAAGCCATGTAGTAGAGGGCTCCGCGCGACTCTTTCGAGAACACTCCGTCGAAACTCTCCAGGGCTGCAACAAACCTCACCAGATCCGGATCGGTGTTCTTAGCCCAGGCGCCCGAAAGCGTGAGCGTCTTGAACATACCCGCCCATTGGTCGGCGCCAAAAACCTTCTCGTCCATGGTGATCCGGATCGCCGCCTCATCGTTGACTCCATGGGCATTTTCGAGTAGTTCGATCATCCTCTGTTGACGGGTGTTGGTCTGGCCGGGATCGAACGCATAATAAGCCGGATATTTTTTCGGATCGAGACTCGGTGTGGCGTACATGCGGTCAGGACTCACATTGTCATTGCCGACATAGTCCTGGGGTGGATTCTCCACCTGCACCGCTTCGCGCAGGGAAACGAATCCCGTCCACGCGGTTCGAGACGTCGATCCGTCGAGGGGAAGGGTAACGTCCACTCCGTCGGGGCGCTTCGGAAGACGGCCGGGCCGAATATAGAGCAAGGTCCCGTCCCGCCCGGCCAAAATCAGATTTGCCGGATAGAGATCCATCGGCGCCAGGGCGGCTTTAATGTCAGCGTGGGTGCGGGCTCGAGCGATCTGGTAGAGTTGGGCGTTTCCCATGCCAACCTGGTCGAAATATGCCGAGCTGACGACAAAGGCGTCGTCTCCGCGCCGGTCTACCACTGGTGAGAGAACACCATTGTGACGTGTGTACTCGAACTCACCCTTGACCGGCGCGGCGCCGCGGACGTTGATCGTGTACGGTGTCACGACCATGTGTTGAAGTTTTCCGTCGAACAGGTAAGCGCGCGGGTCTCCCTTTACAGTTGGAACACGATAACAGTCTCCTGTGTAACGGGGTCCTTCGGTCCATCCCCAGGCGAAGTCATTGCTGTGGCCGAAGAAAAGCATCGCTGTGCCGGTCACGTCGAACGTCTGCACATCCAACGAACCAGCCTTCATGCGCCAGGGATAGAAGAGGGTTCCCACCAGTTCCCACGGATGGTGGGAATCCGAAGAGAAGATGATACCCCCATCCGCCGTTTTGCTTCGGCCGATGGCAAAGGCGTCGGAGGCTTCGCTGGTGGTCAGCGGACTCGGCTGGTAGACGACTTTCTGCGCCGCCGATGCCAGGCGAGCAGGACAAACCGCGTCTGCCTCGAGGGTCCATTGCCAGAACAATGCGAGCGGAAGGGCAGCTTCAAGCACCGGCGCCCAGGCGGGTTTGCGCTCGGGGTGGTCAACCATGAACTGCTGGATTCCAGCTATGTAGGCATTCAAATTCAGACGATATTGCGCCGGTATCTTCGCCATGTTCAGGCGTGCTTGCTCCAGGATCTGAAACTTTTTCACGCGTAGGTCAGAGGCAATCGTGTCGGATATCTCCCCGCCGAGCACCGGTCCCACCTTGTCGGCGCCGATCGGGCCCGGGCCAAACGTGGCCGCCAGTTCACCTTCGACGCCGAGATATAGCAACAAAACCTGATCGAGACGATCCTCGGCCGTCGCATAACCCAGACCGAAAAAACCATCCTCCTCGCGGCTGGCGTAGAGGTGGGCCATCCCCCATCGATCGCGAAAAATGGTGACCTGACCTCGCTTTAGCTGGAGCGGAGCGTTCGCCTGCGCAACCGCCTGCAGGCAACTAAGGGCCAGCACGATCATGACGAAGAGAGCGAGTTCCCCTCGGCGGCTTGGGTTGCGAATCGAGCCCGGCGGGTTAACGTGCGGCAAACGCCTTGCCTCGTACCGTCGAATAAACGGCATCGAAGACGGTCAAGCCGCTGATATTCGCCACGCCGCCCACGGTGATCGGATCGCCCAGATATTGGACCTTGCTCTGCGTGGTGGTGAACGCAGGCCACTGCGGAAGGTCCTGGCCGTTCGGATTGCCCGACTTCGCGAAGTTGACCCAGTAGCTGGAAATCTCCTCGGCCACTTTCCGGTCTTCCGTGGTCCACCGCCAGGGCTCCTGGTCCAGATGGTCGAAGACGTACCAGAGCTCGGCATAGTGGCTCGCGCCCCACCCCTCGTAGACTGAGCCGGCAGGAAAAGGTGGCCGCTGTCGAAACGAGTAGTAGTAGACAGTGTTTTGGCCGGTTGCCGCCTGCAACCTTGCCCAGGCCCACATGTCCCAACCAAAGCGGAGATCGCGCTCCAGGCCGAGCCGGGCCTGCTTCGCCTCTTCGTCCGTCGCGTGCGGATATGCCGCAAGCAGCGGCGGCGGCAGTTGACCGACGCTGTGCTCCATATCGCTGTCGAACAGGGCGGCCGTCTCGTGGGTGACATCGATCATCGCGCGCGCCTCGTCGGCGTTCGAACCGATCAGCAGCGGGACATCGTTCTGCTGCCCTGAGGTGAATGCCTGGTAGGGTGAAAGTGGAAGCACATAGGGTTCGATCACCGGGTGCGATATGCCACCAGCATTGCCGGCGAGCCGATTGGCCGGCAACAGGCGTAACTCTTGGAGAGAGGTTGCACCAAGCGACGCGGCAAACTTCTGCCCGTCCACTTCTGCATTGGCCAGCAGGAACTTGGGTGCGAGTTGGAGCTGGCTCAAACAGACCACCGCTTTCTCCGATGGCGCGCTGAAACAGGTTTTTCGCAAGAGGCGAGGCCATCAGGATGCTGACCGATATTGCCCCTGAAGATTGACCAGCGATGGTTACGCTTTTCGGATCGCCGCCAAAGGCTGCTATGTTCCTCTGAATCCATTCCAGTGCGGCAATCTGATCCATCAAGCCGTAATTCCCGGAAGAGTGGTGTGGGGACTCGCGCGTCAGCTCCGGATGCGCAAGAAAGCCAAGCGGACCGAGTCGATACGCGATGGTGACCACTATCACGCCTTTGTGCGCGAGCCGGTCGCCCCAGTACAAGGGCATCGAGGCCGACCCGTTGATATAACCCCCGCCGTATATCCAGACGATCACTGGCAAATGTTCACGCGCGCCTTTGGCCGGCGTCCAGATGTTGAGGTAGAGACAATCCTCACTCACTGACGGCGGCGTCTCGCCTGGCATCGACACACCCGTTTGCATACACGCCGGAGCAAACGCATCCGCCTTACGCGTGCCAGTCCAGGCTGCAACACGTACCGGAGGCCGCCAACGCAAGTCGCCGACCGGAGAGGCGGCGAATGGAACGCCTTTGTAGACATTCAATCCGCTTTCGCGCACCCCGGTTATCGCGCCGGATTCCGTAAGAGCTCTGGGGCTTTGTGCCAGCGTAATTGCAGATATTGCCAGAACGGCGATAAGAAGTGGGGCCCTGATTACGATCTTAGAAAAGATCGGCATGGTTGAGTACCTGTTCATCAGGTTACTCCTTACGATCTTATTAATGTGGACTATCTTCGCGGGTCGAGCTGCACCGGTTGCACACCCACTCCGGGCGAGTCCTCATCGACCACTATTTCATTCGAACCCTGCAGGCGACACCTTGCGCTTCTATGCGTGCTCTGCTACTTTACCCATAGAAGGCGGAGGTATCAGTGGCAGCCCAGAAATCCGATCTACCGCAAGGCACCCTCGACCTGCTGATCCTGAAGGCCGTCGCGGTTGAGCCGGTTCACGGATACGCGATCGCGCAACGCCTGGAACAGGTATCCCGCGGTGTCGTTCAAGTTCCCGAAGGTTCGCTGTACCCGGCACTGCACCGGCTGGAAAATCGCGGCTTCCTGGCAGCCGATTGGAAAAAGACTGAGACCGGGCGTGAAGCAAAGTTCTATAAGCTCACGCGTAAAGGCCGGAAGCAGCTGGATGCCGAGGCCGCCAGCTGGCAACGGTTGATCGAGGGCGTTGGCCTCATTCTCGGCACCGCCGAGCGAGGTGCTCAATGAACTGGTGGTCTCGTTTGTGGCGCCGAAACCGTCAGGAAGAGGAGCTTGAAAAGGAGCTGCGATTCCATCTCGACCAACATGCAAGTGACCTGATTGCGCGCGGCCGCTCTGCCGCACAAGCGCAACGCGAAGCCCGGATTGCGCTTGGCGGTCCCGAGCAGGTGAAGCAAAGCTGCCGGGAAGCACGTGGCACCCGCTGGGCCGAAGAATTGCTCCAGGATACGCGGTATGCGTTTCGCACTTTCCGCCACAAGCCAGGGTTTGCCGCCATCACGGTGCTGATTTCGGCCCTGGGGATTGGTGCGACCACCGTGATGTTCGCACTCATCCACAGCGTCCTGCTCAAACCTCTGCCCTTTTCACAGCCGGACAGGCTGGTCGTCCTCCATGGATACCTGGAACATCTGGGCGAGTTCTGGGGTTACTCCTATCCGGATTTTAAGGATATTCATCAGCAAAGCCGCAGCCTGGTGGTGGCCGCGTGGACCTACATCGGTGGCACGATCAGCGAGCCAGGAGAGCCGGAGTACGTGGATGGCCGGCAGATCTCCGCGGACCTATTCCCTACTCTGGGGATCAGCCCTCTCTACGGACGCGCCTTCCGCTCTGATGAAGATCGGCTTGGTGCGGCGCCGGTGGCGATGATCAGCTACGACCTCTGGCAGCACCGGTTCGCCGGGGATCGCGCAGCGTTGGGCAGAAAACTTATCTTCGATGGCACCCACTATGTGGTCATCGGTATCGCGCCCCCGGGTTTTCAGTTATCCGGGGAGGCGGACGTATTCACTCCGCTCGGTCAGAGCACCGACCCCAGAATGCACAACCGCAAGGCGGCTTTCGTCAAGGTCGTGGCCCGACTGGCTTCGGCGGTCACTCTGAATCAAGCTCAGGAAGAAATCAGCCTCATCAACCGCCGTCTGGCACGCGAATATCCGAAGTCGGACGCAGAGGTTAGGATGCTTGTCCGCCCTTTCATGCAGGACATGGTTAAGGATGTCCGCGGCACTCTCTGGTTGCTCCTGTCCGCGGTGGGATTGGTGCTGTTCATCGCGTGCGTGAATATCGCGAGTTTATTTCTGATACGCGCGGTTTCTCGTGAGCGGGAATTGGCCATGCGGGTGGCGCTTGGAGCTGGCCGCGGCCGCCTCATTCGCCAATGCATGACCGAGAGCGCCGTGCTTGGGCTCTGTGGCGGTCTTGTGGGTATCTTCACGGCAGCCGTGAGCCTGCATCCGTTCGTGGCGCTCTGGCCGGGCTCGTTGCCGCGCGCTGACGAGATCCGCATTGACTGGCGCGTGCTCTGTTTTGCCATCGGGATGTCGCTTTTATGTGGTCTTCTTTTTGGGTTAGCACCGGCGCTACGCGTTCCCATGCAGAGGCTCGAGCAAGCGCTGCGCGGCGGCGGAAGAACGCTGACCGCTGGCTCGCGCCATCTGCACAGCCCATTCGTCATCTCTGAAATCGCGCTTGCGGTTGTCTTACTGGTCTCGGCGGGAATGCTCGCACACACTCTGTTAACGCTCTCGGCCCTGAATCCAGGTCTGGATCCACGAAATGTGCTGACGGCGCGGTTCGCGATCTCTCCTAATGCGCTGGCAGACCCGTCGCAGATACGGTCTGCATGGCAGGAAGTGCTGGATCGCGCACGTCGAGTACCGGATGTGCAATTCGCCGCTCTGTCAGACATCGTCCCCATGCGCGAGGGAGAAAACGTTCTAGACTACCGGACCACGTCCACTCCGCTCCCTCCCGGGCAAGAGCCGTTCTCGCTGGCTTCCAGCGTAACCCCCGACTACCTCAAGGTCATGGGCATTCCACTCCATCAGGGCCGCTTCTTCGATGATCAAGATCGAGAGGGGAGTGAACCTGTCGTAGTGGTCGACGAAAATCTCGCGCAGCATGCTTTTGGCCGCAAAGATGTTGTTGGCAAACGCCTTTGGGTTCAGGCGCTGGGTGCCCCGGTTCGGATCATTGGTGTCGTTGGCCATGTGCGGCACTGGGGTCTGGCAGGCGACGATCCGTCGCCTGTGCACGACCAGATGTACTACCCTTTCGCCCAGGTGCCTGTTCCACTGCTGCACTTCTTTTCGTCGATCATGTCCATCACGATGCGGACGCGACCTTCGCCCCTTAACGTCGTCGACTCCTTGCAACACGAACTACGTGGCGCCTCCGGTGATCAGGCGCTCTACGAGATACGGGATATGGACCAGCTCATTGGCGCTTCTCTTGCCCGGCAGCGCTTCCTCTCGTTTCTATTTGGCATATTTGCCGGAATAGCTTTGCTGCTTGCCTGTATTGGTGTTTACGGCGTACTGGCCTATCTGACCCGCCAGCGAACCTCTGAGATCGGCGTGCGCATGGCGCTGGGAGCAAGCGCACACGAAGTGATGTGGCTGGTGCTTCGCCAGAGTTTGAAAATGATCGCTGTGGGCGTGGGTCTGGGCATGATCGCTGCTTTGGCGACGGCGCGGCTTTTGCAACACCTGGTTGAGGGAATGGGGCCCGTCAACGCCACAACGTACGCGATGATGATTTCGCTGCTCGTGCTGGCAGCGCTCCTAGCCAGCTTTGTGCCCGCCCTCCGCGCTAGCCTGATCGACCCTGTGAAAGCGTTGCGGCAGGAGTAAGGTTATTCCGTCCGCAGCACGCGCATCGGCTCGACCGACGCTGCTCTCCGTGCCGGAAGGTAGCAGGCCAGCAACGCAGCCGCCAGCAGGATGAGCGCTACTGCGCTGAAGGCGGAGAAGTCGAGCGCCCGCACGTTGAATAACATGCTCTGCATCGCGCGGCCCACAAAGTACGCGCCGATCAGGCCCAAACCCAGGCCGATGGCAGCCAGCACCGTGCCTTCCCGCACCACCAGCGCCAGGACGCGATTGCGCGTCGCGCCCAGCGCCATGCGTATCGCGATCTCATGCGAGCGCTGCGCCACAGAAAACGCAACCACGCCATAAATGCCCAACGTCGCCAGAAACAGCGCCACCGCGGCGAAGCAGCCGAAGAGGATCAGGGTGAACCGTTCGTCGGCCAGCGATTCCTCTCGTATCTGATCCAAAGTCTTTGGTTCCGCCAGCGCAATCTGCGGATCGACCGCATGCACCGCCGCCGCAATGCTGGCCTGCATCGAAGCCGGATCTTCCGCCGTGCGCACGCTGACGGTAGCTTGCGGCCAGGGTATTTGCCAGAACGGAACCAACATCTCCTCCAGACGCCCGCGCCGGTCTGCCGCATGCACGTCGTGATACACCCCGATAACCTGCCACTCGACCCCAGGTCCAAGTTTTTGCACGCCGGGAATGAGTTGTTCCACCACCACGCGTTGCCGCAGCGGATCTTTTCCCTGGAAATATTTCTTTGCGAATGACTCGTTCACCATGATTACTTTCACGCTGTTGGCGGTGTCTTGTTCGCTGATCGACCGCCCCTTCACGAGATGAATCCCCAAAGTGGCGAGATAATCCGGCGTCACCATCCCAAAGCCGGCCCCTGGCCGCTGCGATGGATCGGCGTAGGCCGTTCCCCCCGCCAGTGTGAACGGCATACCGAAGCCGCCGCCATACAGGGGATACCCTGTCATCACGGTTGCGTGGGAAACACCGGGTACCGCGCCGATGTGCGCCAGGATATTCCGGTAGTACGCGCTGATCTGCGCTGGATCTTTCGATCGCGAATCGGGCACCGGCAAAGAGAAAGTCAGCACGTGATCCGTCTGGACGCCGAGGTCCACCCGGGTGAGATTCCAGAAGCTATGAATCGCCAGTCCCGCGCCGGCGAGCAAAGCCAGTGCCAGAGCGAACTCCCCGATGACCAGAAGACGACGTAGCCGATGCTTTGCCACGCTGGTTCCGGTGCGACCGCCCTCCTTGAGCGTTTCGCCGGGATCGATACGTGAGGCGTACCACGCCGGCGCAGAACCTGCCAACAGCCCGGCCAGAGTTGTCGCGCACAGCGTGAACATGAGAATCGGAACATTAAGCCGCAAATCCGCCTCATTGGGCAGTGTGTTTCGCGGCATCGCGGCGATCAATCCCTGCAGCATCGCATACCCCACGCCTACGCCCAGCACGCCTCCGGCGAGGGTCAGCAGCAGGCTTTCCGTCAGCAGTTGTCCGAAGATGGTGCCCCGAGCCGCCCCCAGGGCACTGCGCACGGCCATCTCTTTTTGCCGCGTCATGCCGCGCGCCAACAGCAGATTGGCCACATTGACGCAGGCAATCAGCAGTACGAAGCCGACCGCGCCCAGCAGCAGCCATAGCATCTGGATTCGCTCCGGCGGCAGAAAATCATTCTTTAGCTGCTCAACTTTGGCGCCCCAACCCTTGTCGCTCTTGGGATACACCTGTGCGATATGCGCCGTCACTGCATCCATATTTTGCTGCGCCTGGTGAAGCGTCACTCCCGGCTTCATCCGTGCCATCACCAGCAGCCAGTGAAAGTCATGGTTGAGCTGTTCCGGTTTAAAGACCAGTGGCACCGTAAGTTGGTTCTGTCCCCGATCCTGATCGCCCGGGGCCTGCACGCCCACGACTGTATAAGGCTCGTTATCCAAGCGAAGGGTCGTGCCAATGATCTTAGGATCTGCCCCCAGCTTCTGCCAAAGCTTGTGGGTGAGGATCACCACGTGTTCATGGCCCGCCTGCCCTTCTTCCGGCAGGAAGTAGCGTCCCAGGAACAGCGGCTCGCCCTGCATCTGCAGAAAGCCCGGTGTGGTGATGCTTGCCTGGAGAAACTGCGGCTGGTCTTTCGTAGCGATATTGAAGCTGGTCCCGCTCCACGCGTTGATATCGGAGAAGACGGTGTTCTGTTGTTTCCAGTCTATAAAATCACCCGCCGCAACTCCGTTGCGGTTGTCCTGAATTTTCGACCAGACCATCACCAGCTGGTTAGGCTGGGGAAAGGGCAGAGGGGCCAGCAGCGTCGCGTAATCGACGGTAAAGATCGCGGTATTCGCGCCGATCCCCAGCGCCACTGTCAGCAAGATCGTGATCGTCATGCCGGGATTTCTACCCAGCATGCGCAAACTAAAGCGGAGATTCTGAAGCAGAGTCTGCATATCCGATTTCCCTTCCCCTGTGAATTAAAGAGAGCGACAGAAGTTCTTCCTATCCAGCAACTACTCCAACCTGGGCCGGCCCTCTTCCCGTGTCATCCGAACGAAGTGAGGGATCAGCATGCTTCTCGCGGTACTCTCAAATCCTTCCTGGAAGGCGCTGCCCCGGAATTCTCATCTCGACCGGAGCCTAGCGCAGCGGAGGGACCTGCGGTTCTTCCATCCCGCAACCAATCCAACCTCAGCCGACCCTCTCCCCTTGTCATCCCGACCAACGGGAGGGATCTGCAGTGCGCCCCGCGGTACACTCAAATCCTTCCTGGACAGCGCCGCACCGGAATTGTCATCCCGACCGAAGCGTAGCGCAGTGGAGGGACCTGCGGGTCTTCCATCCAGTAACCAATCCAACCTAAGCCGCCCCTCTCCCCTTGTCATCCCGACCAACGGGAGGGATCTGCAGTGCGCCCGGCACCCTCTCGAATCCTTACTACGAAAGCGTTCCGGACGAACCATCCCTCCACGATCAAATCCTGTCGCCCAAACAGCCTGTCCCATGAAATCAACTTCAAAGAATTACTTACCTCACTCGTAGCGTAACGCCTCCAGCGGATCGACCTTGGTAGCACGTCGCACTGGCACCCAGCATGCGAGCAGCGCCACGCACGCGAATAATGCGCTCACCACCATCAACGTCATAGGATCGTTAGGCTTCACCTCAAACAGAAAAGTTCTCAGCACTCTGGACAAAACGATTGCCAGCGCCAAACCCACAAAGACTCCGCTGGCAATCAAACGAAATCCTTCGCCGAAGATGAGGTTCCGAATGTCCCGTTGTTGAGCACCAACCGCCACGCGAATCCCCAACTCACGGCGTCTCGAGTCGACGGAGAGCGCAAGGACGCCGTAGATTCCCACCAATGTCAGCATGCTTCCCACAACCGCAAAGCCGACCAGCAACTGCATCGCGAACGTTCGCGAGGCCAGAGAATCGTCACGAATCTGTGTCAGGGTCTTCGGATTTTCGATGGCGGCGGTAGGATCCACTGCCCGCAGTTCACGTTCCACGGCAACCATAACCGTCCGTGGGTCGGCCGCAGTACGAATCACCAGGTGTTTTGAAAACGCGGTCGCCTGCCACAGCGACAAATAAATCTCCGGGGAGGCTGCTTGGGTCAAATCATCGGTTCGGCCATTGGAGACCTTGCCGACGATTTCCGTAGCCGGCTTGTCGCGGCCCTGCAGCCATATCTTTCTCCCAATTGCATTGCCATGAGGAAAGTAGCGATCCGCGAATGCCTCGTTGACGATCGCTACACTTGGCGCTTTGCCTTCATCGCTCGAACGAAACTCCCGTCCCCCGAGCATGGCTAGCCCCATCAACTTGAAATAGTCCTCGGTGACAGCGCGAAGCGGTAGCGCGGTCTTATCGCTCTCCTTGACCGCAGGAGGCTGCCCTTCGATTTCCATCGTCGCCGGCCAATTATTTCCGGTAAGCGGCACTCCCCACGCGAATGCCGCGTATTGCACACCGGGAATGGCCTGGACCCGTAGCAAAGCCTGCTTGTGAAAATTGGCCCACTCTGCAAAACTCCGAACCTCCGTAACACTCATGGTCAAGATGTGGCTTGTGTTGTAACCCGAGGGAACTCGCGCAATATTGATCATGGTACGAATCAGCAACCCCGCCCCGACAAGCAACGCGAGCGTCAGGGCGGTTTGGGCGATGGTAACGCCACGCAGAAGGCGACGTTCCCCGACTCCCGCGGTTCCTTTCGGGCCGGCATTCTTCAACACCTCGACCGGATCCAACCGAAACGCCCGCAACGCCGGAAAAACAGCCGCAAGCATCGACGCCACCACTGCCGCACCCAACCCCCATCCCAGTACCGCCCATCCGGCCGTCACATTATCCAGGCGCGGAATGGCATGTCCCGCAATAACCTTGAACAGCTTGACAATGCCAACCGCCAGCCCCACGCCGAACACCCCACCCAAAAGCGCCAGCAACAGACTTTCGATCGAAACCTGGCGCAAAAGAGCGATACGTCCCATGCCCATTGCGCTACGCACGGCATACTCCTGCTGGCGTTGCAGCCCTCGCACCAGGAGCAAAGCCGCGGCGTTGCCGCAACCAATCAGGAGCACGAGCGCGGCGGCACCCAGCAGCGGAAACAAAATGCCCCGGCCATCCTGGTTCATTTCGTCAGTTAGCGATTGCAGTTGCGGCACAAAACCTTCAAACTGCTTTTCCGACTGTGCCTCCCTCGCCGTCAGCACCGCCAGCTCGCCTTGCGCTTGCTGAGGCGTCACTCGATCCTTCAGTCGCGCCACCACATTCCAATCCGGGTCCTTCATGTTTTTTGGGTCGGGGTCGGCAGGACTCCAGAAATCCACCAGCGCGTTCACGTCGTAATTCGGTTCCTTTGCGTTCCCTGGGGAAGGCAGAAAGCGCGCTCCCGGCGGCATCACCCCGATGATCGTCGGCGGCACGTCCCACCGGCTGATACGAACCGTTTTGCCAATGATTTGCGGATCGCCGTTGAACGTCCGCTGCCAGAACTCGTACCCCAGAAGAATCACCTTGACTGGTCCCTGAGCGAAGTCCTGCTCGGCAAAGCCGCGCCCTAGCACGGGGCGCAATCCCATCATCCGCAGATAATCCCTGGTCACAAACATCCCCTGGATCGATTGACTCCCGTCATTGCGGATCAGGAAATTGAAATGCCAAAAATAGCCGGCAAATCCCTCAAACGACTTTGCTTCTTTTTGCCATTCCAACCATTGTTGGGCGGGCCAGCCGCGCGGGTTCTCCTCTTTTTGCCCGTCCGTCCGTGCGCTCTGCACCAACATCAGCTGCTGCGGTTTCTTGTACGGTGGCGGCGTCAACAGCACGCCCTGGATCAAACTGAACACCGCGGAAGTCACCCCAATCCCCAGCGCCAGGGTAAGGACGGCAATCAGGCTAAAGCCGGGTTGCTTCAAAAGCATCCGAATAGCAAATCGCAGGTCTCGTTTCATCTTTCCCTCACCTCGGTTCTGTGAATCACGATTTCAGGATGCTCTCTCCCTGAAACGTTGCTGACCGTCCGTTTGTTCCCACCATCTAAGCAAACTTACGTCCCGCCTTCCCGCACGTTAACCTTTAAGGCTCTTTCGAGAAAGCTAAGGACCCCGCTCGCATAGAGCGCCGGCGCCGCGCTGTACGCCGTGTCGTGAACGGCATCTGGGATTACCAGGAGTTCCTTCCGGTTGTCCGGAATCGCTGAAAGAATCTCTCGTGCCTTGTCCGTTGGCACGATCCAGTCCCGGCCGCCGGATATGATCAGGGTAGGAACGTGAATGCGGCTGGCAAACGGAATGACGGATAACAATTCCGGGCCCAGGTATACTCCGCTGCGGAGATAATACGTCAGTGCTGTCGCACGGGCCACGCCCGGGAGAGACGAGGCCAGGAAGACGGCTCGTACCCAGAAATTCGTGCGGGAATCGCGAAAATAGTGACGGCTGATATCGTCGGAGAGCTCCTTTCCGGTCCGAAACGCGCTATCGCTGATGACTGCTGCAATCTCGGGAGATTCGGCGGCGGCGATCAGCGAAGCCGCAGCGCCGTACGAGACTCCCAGTAACGCGACGGGCTCGTTATTTCCACGTGACCGGATGAATCGCAGTGCGCCGAGGATGTCTCGTGCCTCCAGAAGTCCCGGCGAGACGATGCTCCCACCGCTCTCCCCGTGACCCCGGAGATCCATCGCCAGAACGTCGTAACCGCCACGTACTAGAAACGTTGCACGAGGCAGCATGACTTGCCGCGTGTGATCGATCCCATGAGCGATGATGACAGCTCCGCGCGGTGTACCCGAAGCCGGAAGCCACCACGCTTTCAATGGAATGCCATCTATCGAGTCGAACGAAACCGTTTCGCTACGGAGTCCAAAGTCCGACGGTCCGCGGTTCATGCCGCGCCACTGCGGGTGATCCCCAAACATATTGGCGCTGCCTACATAGCCGGCGATCGCGTAGAAGAGTACTACCACGGTGGCAATAACCCCTAGGCAGCTCCTGATCCGGGTCCGATGAATGCTTAATTGGAGCCGGCTTAGCTGAGCGGGTGCAGAATCGCGGATCATTGCGTTAACCTTCAGATCCTCTCTCACCGCTCAGTTCCCCGACTCAATGGGCCTGGTTTTCCTCATCGGGGTTAACTGGCCTATACTATGTAGTATACGATACATAAAGAGCTTGGACTGAAGGAGCCCTTTTTCACGACGAGTGCATACTCAACCGGACTCACCTAGGTGGAGCCATTAAGGTGGGAAGAGCACGACAGTGGCTATGTGCGCGAGGAGTCATCCAATTCACTCTTCGCGCAGCAATCTCACCGGATCGATGGCGAGCGCGCGACGCGCCGGGATAGATGCAGCCGCAAGCCCCATCAACAACATGGCTAATACCACCCCGAACAGCACGAGGGGGTCGCGCGGTGTGGCCTGGTAAACGATGAGAGCAAGTAAACGTGTGGCCAAAAGCCCCAGCACTAATCCTGCGGCTGAGCCAAACGCCAGCAGCTTGAAGGGCCTGCCCAGTGCTGCTTTGAGCACCTGAACGCGCTTCGCGCCCAGGGCAACCCGTATCCCCAGTTCGCGCAAGCGCTTGCTCACCGTGTATGCCGCCAACCCGAAGATGCCGGTGATCGACAGCATGGCGCCCATCACACCTAGAACGCCCAGAGCAATCGTGGCCATCCTGGGACCGAACAGTGACGTGACCATTTCGTCCCGGCGCCCTTCCACCTCGACGGGGATCCCTGCATCCACCTGGTGCAGCGCACGCCTGATGGCTAATGCCAGCTGTTGCGGGTCGCGGCTCGAGCGCACCACCATCCAAGTCGTGCCGGAGGGCCATTGCAGGAGGGGAAGAAACATGGCCGGGTGCGGATCTTCAGTCAGCGTAGCGTATTTCCCGTCTTCCGCAATGCCCACTACCTCAACCCGCGTTCCGTCGGGCATCTTGAAGTGCCGGCCCAGTGCAACTGTCTCTGAGCCGAAGATCTTCTTCGCAAACTCCCGATTGACAACCGCCACGCGCGGCGAGTTCTGGTCGTCATGCCAGGTAAAACTCCTCCCCGCAAGCAGCACGGTTCCCTCCGCCTGAAGGTATTCGGGAGATATGTGAAACATGTAAGGCGTGGCGACGGCGTGCGAAGCGCTCAGGTCGACGGTGTCGTCGGTGAAAACATTGGAGGGATTGATGTCGTTGAGTAGCAGTTGATCCGTCAATCCCGCCGACGCGACACCGGGAATAGCTTCCACCGAGGCGAGAATCTTCCTTTGCATAATAGGTACACGATCGCCGCTGGTGTAACCCGCCATGTGCAGATCGGCGCTCACCAGGATGGAGTCCTGCGGGTCGAAGCCGAAGTTGCCGTGCAGGGAGCGCACCAGACCGCGCACGGCCACCAGAGACGAGGTGACCAACACCGCACATAGGGATATTTGCAGGACGAGCAACACATCTCGGGCAGAAAGCCGTTTTCCGAGTTGGGCCGAGGATCCTGCCTTTACGATCTCGTATGGGCTGGCGCGCAGAACCTGGCCTACCGGCACCGATCCAAACAGGCATCCGCTCACAAGTGTCAGCAGCAACGCGATTCCATAGACATTGGCATCGGGAGTAACCGGCGTTTGCACAGGGAAATTTCCGAACGGCTGCCAGACGCTCAACCAGCGTAATAACGCTACGCTCGCCCAGACTCCCGCGGTCCCGCCCATAATCGAAATCATTACGGCTTCCGTAAACAAGCCACGCAGAACTCGACTCCGGCTCGATCCGAGCGCCAGGCGCAGAGCCACTTCGCGCGATCGATCGGCAGCGCGCGCCGCAAACAGGCTGCCGAGGTTGGCGCACGCCGCCAGAAGTATCAATGTAGCCAGAAGCATCAGTCCGGCAACGAACGCCTGGATAGGGCGGGCGAACTGATCGCCGATAAGGCCAGGCCGGTCCAGGGCGAAACGCATGTCGCGTTCAACTTTCGGATAGGTTTTCTCGAGCGAGGAGCCGATCGCATTCAAATCGGCGATTGCCTGCACGGGGGTGACGCCGGGCTTGAGATGGCCCATCACCTGAAGTAGCCCGCGGCTTCCGCGTTCGCTCAGGTCCGTGGCCCCCTCCACCAGTTCCTTGTCGACCAGCGGCACAAAGAAGTTCGGCGAGTAAAACACTAACGTGCCCCGGAAGTTCGCCGGCGCCACACCCACAATGGTGAACGGATGCTTGTTCACCTGGACGACGCGGCCCAACACGCCCTTGTCATCGTGAAAATGCGTGTGCCAGTAAGCGTAACTGAGCACGATGACCGGAGCGCTGTTCGCCCCGCGTTCATCGGAACCGTGGAAGACACGGCCCAGAAATGGATGAATACCCAGGGCATCGAAGTAGTTCCCGGTTGCCTCTACGCCCCAGGTAGCGACGGGACCCTCGCCGCTATCGAGCCCCACCTGGGGGATGCTGTACGCGGCAAGATCCTCGAAGCTGCGATTCCTTGTGCGCAGGTCTAGATAGTCAGGATACGACGCGCTCGTCTCCTTGTCGCTGGCGCGCTCGATGGTGTAGAGGCTCTCGGCCCTTGGGGTCTGGAGAGGCCGCAGGATCAGGCCGTTCATCACGCTGAACACAACCGCATTGGCGCCTATCGCCATTGCCAAGGTCAGGGCCGCGGTGAACGTGAACCCAGGCGATTTGCGCAACTGCCGCGCTGCGTAGCGAAGATCCTGAAGCCAGCTGACCATAGTGATCACTCCGCCGATATTCACGCAATTGTTGTTCCGTTGCTTCAGGCATCGTAAGCGACTGAAAATAAATGAACCTGCGGAGAAAACAACCGAAGAACGGCGAGTTCAGTTGTTCATTTCGGACTGTGTGTGTCCGAAAATGAACGCCTCGAACATCCTTACGGTTTGCAGGCCAGCAGCTGACCGGCCAGGCTTTGGTTGACCGCCGTGGAATACCAGGGGATTCCCTGCCCACTATTTGGAACTCGCGCTGCTTTTCCTGATGAACCATTCCTGGCAGTTCATGCTGTCGCGGTTGTTGCGATTGGAAGGCCGATCATACGTCCCATCACCTTTCATGTGCCTGGCGTTCACAACGTCCGCAAGATAGATGGCAAGCACTTCATCGCGAAGAAAACGCATCAGCGCCGGATCCTGCACCGGGAAGGCCGCTTCCACCCTGCGATCAAGGTTGCGCGGCATCATGTCGGCGCTGCCGAGATAGATCTCCTCTTGTCCGGCGTTGCGGAAATAGAAAATGCGGCTGTGCTCGAGGAATCGCCCGATGATGCTTGTAACCTTAATATTTTCGCTGACGCCGGCTATTCCCGGGCGCAAGCAACATATGCCACGCACCAGAAGATCCACTTGGACACCGGCTTGCGAGGCCTGATATAGGAGTTGAATCATGCGCGCATCTACCAGGGCGTTCATCTTGAAGATAAGGTGACCCTGTTCCCCGCTGCGCTGATGCTCGATCTCGCGTTGTATGAGTTGCTCAAAGTGCCCTCTCAAGTTCACCGGGGCTACGAACAACTTCCGGTAATCAACCTTGGCGGAATAACCGGTCAAGTAGTTGAACAAGTCACTACAGTCGCCGCCAATGGCTTCGTCGCTAGTGAACATCCCGATGTCGGTATAAAGCTGCGCAGTGACGGCGTTGTAGTTGCCGGTGGAAAGATGCATGTAGCGGCGGATGGCGTCGCCTTCGCGCCGCACCACCAAAGCGGTTTTACAGTGTACTTTAAGATCGAGCAACCCATAGACGACATGGGCTCCTTCATGCTCCAGAGCGCGTGCCCATTCGATGTTGCTCTCCTCGTCGAAGCGAGCCTTAAGCTCCACCAGCACGGCCACCTCCTTTCCCTCCCGGACGGCGTCCAGCAGCGCCTCCACCACGGGGGAGTTGCGGCCCACGCGGTAAAGAGTCATTTTGATAGCCAGGACCGCTGGATCATGGGCCGCTCGCTGCAGGAATGTCACTACGGGCTGAAAGGAGTCGAACGGGTGGAGCAAAAGAATATCCTGCCGTTGGATAGCGGCAAACAAATCCTCTTCCTCTTCTTCTTCATGCCGCAACGCCGTTGGGATGGCGGGAACGAAAGGCTTGTATTTCAACTCAGGGCGATCCACCGCGGCTAGATGTTTCAGGCGCGATAAGGCCAAAGGGCGTCCCAGCGTGTAGACATCTTCAGGGTCGAGTTCGAGGTTCTTCTGCAGGATTTCCAAAACGTCCGCCGGCATGGCATCGTTCACCTCCAGACGTATTACGTCCGCAAAACGCCGTTGCCAGACACCCTCCTCAATCGATTCCATAAGATCGCCGGCTTCAAGATCCTGGATAGCGCTGTCTGCGTCTCGGGTTACATGGAATGGATAGGACGCGATGATCTTCATTCCTGGAAACAGGCTCTCCAGATTGACCGCTATGAGTTGCTCCAACCACACCATGTACTGTGGCACCGAAGCTTTCTTTTCCCTGGCCATAGCTTCGCTCTCTGCAGGATTTACCGGAACGAACTGGGGCAAGCTATCCGGCACTCTCAGTCGCGCGAAAAGCTGCGTGCCTTTATCGTCCTCGAGCAACACGGCCAGGTTCAGGCTGAGGTTTGAGATATGCGGAAATGGCCTGCCAGGATCGAAGGCTAGGGGCGTTAGGGTAGGAAAGACTGCATCAGAGAAAAACTTATCTGCATTGGTCCGCTGCACAGGGGTCAGCTGAGAGTAATCCACTACACATATGCCCGCCTTCTCGAGGGCTGGGAAGAGTTCTTGGCGCAAGTAGTCCTGTGCAGCCTTCAGAAGCTCCAAAACCTCCTGGTGAACGGCACTCAATTGTTGTTTGGGCGTCATGCCATCGGGGCCACAGTCAAGCACACCGCTCTCCACCTGGCGCTTAAGCCCGGCTACCCGGACCATGAAGAACTCATCCAGGTTCGAGCCCAGGATGGAGAGAAACTTCACCCGTTCAAGCAAGGGATTCCGCTCGTCCTGAGCCTCCTCTAAAACCCGCTTTTGGAACGCCAGGAGGCTGAGTTCCCGGTTAACGTAGAGTCGTGGGTGGTCGAGAGAGGAAACGTCGCTTGGGCACGCTTGGTTGGACTCTGCTTTTGGTTGCTTGGCGGCGGGACGGGCCACTCGACTCCTGGTCTTGGTAGCGGCTCTGCGTGCGGTGGTCATCGGCTTTCTAAGGCTGCGGAAAAACTCAAGCTTTTGAAGGGTACGGCCTTTAGGCCGTACATAAACTAATCTAGAATCAGTACGGTTTTAGCTGCCGAGGGCTAGGATTACACGCGCAATCGACTTTTCCGTAGCCTGTTAAGCCCCTGAGGTACGTCTTTGCTGGCCGGTCCCTACTTTTTCCGCGGCCTCTCTAGTCAAGCATATACCGATTGATCTGAGCCACTCATAATCCCGCAGAATACACGGGTGCCGACTCCATGAAAGGAACATTAAATACATTCACTTTCCATCCGAGTAAACTCTACTCGGACGCTCTCCTCGAAGCGATCTTCAGGGCTCCGCAATGCCAGTATTCCTGTTGACGTATAACGTCACTTCGGAAGGGATTAAGTTCTGCTCATTCCAGGGGGAGTCATGCCCTTGTTCCTTTACTGCAACCGGTGGATGACGGTCGGGGCGGCTGGGCTCGCGATGCTCGTAGGCTGGTTTGTTCTGGCAGAATCCGCCCCAGCTTTAAACTCAACAGCGCCGGTGGTTCCATCGATATCGGATGCGCAGACTGCAGGCGTTCTGGCAAGCACCCGGAATGCAACTCTGGCCGCCGCGAAATTGGTCGGAGCGGGAACCGCAGGCAGCCCTCTTACCGTGCAGGACATTGAGGAAATCGCGGTCATCGACGCCAGCGTGTTGGATACGCCGCTCGATGCCAACGAACAGGCAGAGGGGCGCGATACGATTGCGACGCAATATCGCCAAAATCCTACAGCCTTCGTGAAGAGCCTGGAAATCGAACACAAGCTTGCCGGCGTTCTTCTTCACGGATCTCCGGCGGAACAGTTGCAGGCACGCACCATCGCTTGGCTGGGATGGCTTGGCGCCGCGCAGAGTAGCCCACTCGCGACTCGCTGGGTTGCTACCGTCAAGCGCCACAACTTGACCATCGCTACGGCAAACGGAGTCGCGGTCACAAACCGTCAACTCGACGCTATGTTTGTTTCGAATGACTGGGTAGCTCAGGCGGCGAATCTGCCCTTGAGCACCGAGCAAAGCCGTGCTGCATTTAGGCGGGAATTGCCCGCCAGGTTCCCAGCGATGACGCAGGCGAAACAGCTACAACTCGCGCTTGCCGACGTGCGCTGGGATGCCCTGCGAGGAGTGATCGGCTTCGGTCTGCAGGCAACAGCAGTCGAGATAGTGCATCAGAATGTCCACAGCTCCAGGGACGTTCCCATGGGGCCCGGCACCTGGAAAACGCAGCCATCCAATTTGACCAGGGCCTGGCCCAATTCAATAAGCAGATGGCAGCGCGCACGATCGCAATCATGGGTGGCGTTGGGCAAGGAGCCGTAGCGGAAAGCATGAACATGGCACAAGATCGATTCGAAGGGAAGTTCGACGCGAACCCGCACCATTGATTCCTGGAAAGGATCGGGAAGTGAAGGCAATCGCAAAGTTCGCGTTAATTCTCATGTCCGCGTCGGCATGGAACATGCGGTCGTTGCATGCGCAGCAAATGGCAACTCCCCCGCCGGCGGAAGCGAGTGACGATTCTAAATCTCCCCACGGTGCAAATCCGCCTCATGGCAACGCCAAGGTAACCATTGCCTGGTTGAGCGATGTAAAGGGTGACGTGCAACTTGCTAACACCCCCGGCACAGAGTTTCAGCCGGCCTATGCTCACACTCCCGTAACCGAAGGAAATGTCATTCAAACCGTTATGGGCAGGGCTGAAGTTGAGTTCGAAGACAACAGCGCCGTACGTCTCGGCCCATATTCCTTAGTTGAGTTTCACCGTCTGGAACTGCTTCCCTCGGGAGCGAAGGCATCGAACGTCTCTGTGTTGAAGGGAACGGTCTATGTCGGCATTATCCCCGCCTATATTGTCAAGCCCCAATGGGATGACTTCGAGCTGATGTTTGGCCAGCAGCTTTTACACTTACAGCCATCCAGTCATGTGCGTTTGGAACTCTCTGCAACGGGAGCGCGTCTCGCCGTGCTGGATGGCGCAGGCCGGGTCGATGGACCGTTTGGCCCCACAGAATTGGTCAGGAAAAGAACTTTCACTTTCGGCTTGGTAGGCCAGTCTAAGCCTGCCGTGGTGAACAAAGTGGCTGCTAACCCCATGGATGCTTGGGATACTTCTGCGGTTACCGTCCACCGGAACAACGCTAAAGTGGGCAAGATGAGCGGCAATCTTTTTAAACCTCCCTTGGCGCGATGACCTTTGCCGGCGCGATCGCCGGGATAGCTCCACGCAGCCAGACGACGGCTCGCGGCAGAAGCAGGTGGAAACCTATCGTTTGCTATTCGAGAAGATGCTCCGCAACATGAAGAAGCTCGCCGAAGGCGGTACCCTAACGCCGGAAGATAAGCAAGCCCCCGTGAGTTTCTAAGTCTGCTGAGGTTGAACACCGACGCCAGTGAACCTGGGCAAAGCAGTTCACGATCCCGGCCCCCAAAAAACGATCGCAAATTCGTGATCGACAGGACCGTGCCCCTCACTCCGCGCGCAGGGTCTCGGTGGGGTCTGTGCGTAGCGCGCGAAGTACGGCGGGCAGTGTGGCAACGAAAGCAGTGAGCCCCAGGGCACACGCCGGTAGCGCAATCATATCCGCGTCGGTTGCTTTGACCTGGTAGAAAAGCGACGCGACATAACGCGCCGAGCCGAATCCGAGCGCAACGCCCGCGCAGCCTCCGAACGCGATCATCCGGAAGACATCGAGCGTCACGATGCGCACGATGCCGGCACGAGTCGAGCCAATCGCCATGCGGATCCCGATCTCGCGCCGGCGCTGCAGGACGGAGTAGTTGAGCACAGCGTAGAGTCCAATGCCCGCGAGGAGCAGCGCGACGGCGGCAAAGAAGGCAGCGAGCAGGGCAATCAGGCGCTCGCGAATGGTCTGGTCGCGGACCAGATCGAGCTGCGTGGTGACGTTCGAGACGCGAAGGCCGTTGTGGCGCTGCGCGATGAACTGGCGTAGCGAGCCGGCGAGGGCGAGCGGGTTCTGGGCGTTGGTGTGAATGGCGAAGGTGGCGAAGTTGACGACCCCGGGGGCGGATTTGTCGTCGATTGCGTTGAAGGGAACGTAGAAGACGGCGCGGTTGGGCTCGCGCAGGTCGTGGTCAGGGACGTCGGCGGTGACGCCAACGATCTTGTTGACGGGTTGATTGGCGCCGCGTTCAAAGGTGCGGCCGATGGGGTCCTGGCCGGGAAAGAAGGTCTTGACGAAGGTTCCGTTGACGATGGCGGCTCCCGGCGAGGTGTCTTCCGGGCGAAAGTCACCACCAGAAACCAGGGGGATCTTCATCGTCGAGAGCCAGCCCGGGGAAACGTTCAGGAAAAAGGCGGGAGTGGGACTGGGAGGCGCCCCGTTGATGGAGATCTCGCTGTTGATTTTGATGCGTCCAAGCAGGGGCCAGCCCGAGATGGCGACCGAGTCGACGCCTGGGGCGCCACGGAGTGCCTCGGCAGTTTGATTCCAGATGACGGGGAGCTGGCCTTTGCCGGCAACGGTTTCAAGCAGGAGCAGACGGTCAGTGGAGAAACCGAGGGGGCGGTTCTCGAGGCGCCGGAAGGATGTGACGAAAAGCGAAGACAGAAAGAGGACAAGGAAACAGAAAGCGACCTGAAGAGCGACGGCTCCACGCATGAGACGGCGAGGCGAGTGCGGATCTTCCCCACCTTTGAGGGCGACGACGGGCCTCACGGCAGAGGCACGGAGAGCAGGAAGCAAACCAAGCAAGAGAACGACGAGGATAATAAGCGCGAAGCCGAAGAGAAGCACCCGCCAGTCGGCGGGAAGGGCGAGGCGCGCGGGGTTGTCGGGCGGATTGACGAGGCTGAGCACAAAGGGCGCTGACCACGCCGCAAAGAATGCGCCAAGGATGGAAGCCAGGAGGGCGAGCAGCGCGCTCTGGGACAGGATGAGCTGGACGAGGCGACGGCGGCCGGCGCCGATCGAGATTCTTACAGCCATCTCATGAGCGCGGGCGGCAGCCTGGGCGGTCATCATGTTGGCAACGTTGACGCAGGCAATGATGAGGACGAGCGCGACCATTAGACCGAGGACGCCGAGTAATCGGCGATAGTCCTTCTGGAGTTCGGAGATGCCGGCTCCGGCGGGATGGAAGACGAGCGTCTGATTGAGAAAGCGGTCGATGGACGCCTTCGTCTCGCCGCGGAAGCAAGTGGAACACGCGCTTTCCGAAGGCGCGGTTCACGGCGGAGAGGTGCTGCCGGATCGGCTCGAGGGCGGTGGCCGGGTTGACGCCGGGTTTCAACATCAGGAAGATGCGGTGCCAGTCCATTCTGTCCTGGGTGGCGAAACTGTTCATGCTGAGGGGCAGAAAGATGTCAGTGACAGTTCCCTTTTCGGTTCCAGTGAAATCGCGAGGGCCGACACCGATGATTTCGAAGGTCTGGTCGCCGATGTGAAGCGAGCGGCCGAGGACGTGGGGATCGCGGCCGAAGCGGTGATTCCAATAGTCCCAGGAGAGGACCGCATAGGGGGCGGCACCGGCAGCGCGGTCATCGGTGGACGCGAGCAGGCGGCCGAGCGCGGGCTCAAGACCGAAGAGCGGGAACATGTTGCCGGAGGCATAAACGACATGGGCCTTCTCCATGTCGTCGTCGGTGGACCAGGTGATGTCCGTGCGGTCCGCGTCGCTGATGGCGATGAGATCAGCCTGGTCCTTGACCGCATCGCGCAGGAGGTTGAAGTCCGGCGTGGCCCAGTGGTCGTCCTCGACAGGCTTGCCGTTGAAGCCGGTCATCATCCGGGAGAGGACGTAGAGGTGGCTTGCGCCGGAGATGGGCAGCGGGCGCCAGAGCAGAGCGTCAATAAGACGGAAGGCGGCGACACAGGAGCCGATGCCGAGGGCGAGCGAAAGCACAGCGGCCGCGGACGTGACCTTGTTGCGGCAGAGCTGCCGCCAGCCGAATCTTACATCGGCCAGAAGCGACTCAAGCCATCCCGCAGCACGAATGCCGTGGCTCGCCTCGCGCTGGCGCAGTATCGAACCGAAGGTGCGGCGTGCTTCGTCGGGGTCGCGTCCCGAGGCAATAGCTTCTTCCAAATGCGACCGCAACTCTTCCTCGATCTCGCGGTTCAAGCGCTCGCCCTGCAAGGCATTCGAAATACGCGACCACACGGACATATCAGGCCTCCCGGAGCACCCGGTTGATTGCCAGACTGACTGACTGCCAGCGAGACTCTTCCGCGACCAGTTGCTTTTTGCCTGCAGCGGTCAGTTCGTAGATGCGAGCCCGGCGGCCGGTATCTTTCTTGATCCACTCAGCGCGAATCCAGCCCGCTTCCTCCATGCGATACAACGCCGGGTAGAGCGAACCCTCCTCTGCCCGCAATACTTCGGCAGATATGGTCGCAATGGCCGCCATGATGGCGTATCCGTGAAGACGCGGACGCCGGGACAAGATTTTGAGCACCAGCAGATCGAGCGAGCCCTGCAGTGAGTCGGTTCTGGCCATATTCAGATGTCTTTATATAGATATCTGAGTATAAATGTCAATGAGGTACGTCTGACGCATTCAGGCCAATGCGCTCATTGAGCTGATTCGCTGGATCCCGCTGGAGGCGAGTGGACGACCAACCTTGTTCCGATGCCGATTCGACCGCTTAAAGTCAGCCCATCCCGGGAACTACTCAACCATGTGCCTTATTCGGCGCGATGCAAATCACAGCCCAGGTGGTCAGCCACTAGCGTGAATCTCGCCCTTCGCTGCAATAATTCATCCCATACGCTCTGCATGACAGGCCAGATGGGCAAAGCCTCTGGGTAGCCGGGCGTGAGCTTCCTGCCACTGCCTAGTTCGTAAAATGAAACGAAAAGACGCACATCATTTTGAGTACTGTTACCGCCGTTTGGCAAGGTTGAGCGGACATAGTCAGCTTCGAAAAGACGAATGCCGATGGCTCTTCGAAGAAGCAAACCCAGTTTTCAGGAACTAAGCCGCTGCGAGGAGTTTAGAAAATGTGTGGATCCCTCGGGTGATCGACTCACAACCCAATCTCGAAAGAGGTTGCGAACAACTTTTGATTTCGGACTAATTCTGCGCAGGTAGATCCATGTGATCGATGACGAGCACCTCAACTAGTCCTTTCATCGGCTAAACGAGAAGGATATTTGATCCGTTATCTTTGCTTAAGCACTTTTCCACTGTTGGCATCAACGAAGGCAGCATAACCGGACTTCTTATCCCCCCACATCAGATACCAGACCGGCGCCTGAAACCTGAAGTTGTTCCCGAGTGCAAAGGATGTGAGTGCCTTGTCTGGATTTTTCTTCAACCAGGCCGCCCCATCCGCTGCTGCAGCTTGGTACGCGGCATCCGAATCGACATTGAAGCTGTCAAGCTCAACCGGCATGGCGTCGCGCGTTACGCCGTTCCACGGCATCCGGAGGCCGGCAATCACGCCCTTGAAAATGTCCGGCGGGGAGTAGGCGATTGCGTAAGAGTAAAGCCGGTACTGATGCAGGCTGGGGGAAGCAAACATCGCCTCCCACATTGCCGCTTTGCCGGCTTCATTCTTAAACCCTGGCACTTCTTTTGGCGTGAGCCTAAGTATCACGATATCGGTACTCCAGTGCCGGCCGGCCGTGTACATCGGCCAAAAAGCCGTCTTCGCCGTCACCGGTTCCGGAGGGCCTGCCGGCGCCCTTGCCGTTTTAGACTCGTCGGTGACAGGGGCTTTGGTCTTTTCCAAGCAGCCCGCAAGAAGCAGCATGGCAACAGCCGCACCTACCGCGCATTGTTTGAGCACAGCGCCCATCGGAAACCTCCACTTACTCGAGTGGCTCAGGAACGGGCTGGGAGTCTGCCGAATGTTTTCGTACACGTGCACCAGCGGCCCGGCATCCGCCACGGCCTAACATAGTATTCCAACATCTGCCGGTGTGCCAGACTGCCCAGTGCGCGCCCCATTCCACCTATGTTCGCAGCTCGACGGCTCAACAACAGGCGCAAACACCCTGGGGACTGATCTATGTGGATTCCGGCGTCAGCATTTCCCAAACCGTGAAAGACTCTCCACGATTCCCTGGTACCGGGCACGCGAATACTGAATGCCCGTCTAACGTCCGCCCGTGCATCCTAGCAGGCTACGGAAAAACGCTGGTTCGGGTGTAGCCCCGGACTTTAAGTCCGGGGAAGCGGGTTTTCAAACCCGCTTAAACATCGGGCAATAAAATTCGGGGCTTTAGCCCTGGTGGCTGCTCCCAAACCGTTTGCGACTTTTTCCGCAGACTCCTAGGTCAGGATGGCAGTTCCAGTTTCTCGAAGCCGGCCTGAAGATGCCTCTGCCCCGCAAGCTGACTTTGCTGATCCGAAGAAGATCAGGGAGCTGGCCAGACGAGGGGAAGCATGGGGCGATTCGGAGAGCCGGCAGATGCTGGAGCATGCGATTGAGACAGGCAGGGGTGGCGTTTAAGTGCGTGGCTGGCGCAACTCGCTTTTCGCTTGCGACGAGGCAGCGGAGCATACACAACGAAAATCCCGTCTTGCGGAAACTTGGCGAATTGCTTTCGATTGTCCTCAATCCGCAAAAGTCGAACTCGGTCGGCAGTCACCGCTCAAATGCTGAGAAGATCCCATCCACCAGCATTTGGCTGCGAATGCAGCTGCTAGTCTGCATTCGCGTAAAGTTTCACCAGATCTATCGCGAAATCCCGCCCGACAAATACGGAGCGCACGCTTCGGCGTTCGTTGAGCCCGTGCACTCCGTTGTAATCCGGATCAAGCCACCCGCCTGGTACGCCATAGACCGGAATGCCGATCGCCTCCAGAAAAACACCGTCGGTGGCTCCCGTCGACATCTGCGGGATGAACGGTACGCCGGGAAAATATTTCGCGACCATCTCATCGGCCGGACCGATTATTTTGGGGTCGAGCGGCGGCGGCAAGGCTACAGGACGGATCGGGGGCACCATCGTGACTTTGACACCCGGATCGCCGATCGCTGCCACAAGTGCCGCCCGCGTCCCCTCGACGGTTTCACCGGGGAAGATACGGCAATTTACATTCGCCGCAGCGCGCTGCGGTAACGCATTCGCAGCGTGGCCCCCTTCCAGCAGAGTCGCGACGCAAGTGGTGCGGAGCATGCTGTGATAAGTGCGATCCTTGGAAACCATCGCCTCCGCGGCTGCGTCGTTGGGGTCCCGAGACAGCGCTATCATCGCATGGCCCAGATCGTCAGCGCGCACCGCGCCCGCCTTGGCAAAAAAAGCCCTGGTAGTGTCTGAAAACTTAACCGGAAATTCGTAGTCGCGCACTTTCAAGAGTGCGTCACTGAGTTCATAGATCGCATTGTCGCGGATCGGAATCGAGCTGTGCCCACCTGCATTGACGGTCTCAAGTCTGTAATCCTGGACAGCCTTCTCGCCCACCTGAATGGTCTGATACAAGATCTTTCCGTGACCGTCAGTGCGCCCACTGCCACCCTCGTTCAGCGCGAAAGCCGCGGATATCAACTCGGGCCGGTTCTTCGCAAGCCACTCCGCCCCATTAAAGGCGTACGTCGTCTCCTCACCGCAGGTCAGCGCCAACTTGATCGTGCGCTTCGGCCGATAGCCGCTCTGTTTGAAGCCCGCCATCGCATCAACCCAGGTTGCATCCAGGGCCTTCATGTCGGCAGTTCCGCGACCATAGAAATACCCGTTTTCCTCGATTAAGGTGAAGGGATCGCGTGTCCAATCTTCGCGCTTGGCCTCGACCACGTCGAGATGGCCGAGCAGCAACATCGGCTTCGCCGTTTTCGAGGTTCCAGCAAGGATGGCGACTAACCCACCCTCCCTGGGATGTTCGGGCACAGAAAACAACGTTATATCTTCGTCGGAATAACCCGCAGCTTTTAGATGGACCGCAATGCGCGCGGCCGCCGTAGTGCAGCTCCCCGCCGAAAGCGTTGTGTTGGTCTCGACCAGTTCTTTGTAAAGTGCAAGAAAGGCAACCTGGTCGGGCCGGAGCGGCATCATCGGCGCTTCCTGCGACATCGCCGTTTGCATTGCGATTGCCAGGCCCATCGCACCGAAAACTCGCTTGAGCATGATAAATCCCCAATCGTGGCGGTGAACAAAAAACCCGTGCATCAAGTTACCAGCGCTTCCGCGTAGCAGCGTACCACAGGATCACTCCAGCTCGAAAAGTCGGGTTTCGGTAACTTCCCAAGCCGGAGGCATTGGGGTCTGAGTATCATTGCTTTAAACAGGAGATGAAGCATGAGAACCGTTTTGATCATCGTTATCGCCTGTGTTTCTTCGACTTTCCTTCATGGTTGCTCCGCGGCACCGAAGCCCGACACGACAAACACAATCGCGTCGGCTGAAGCGAAACCCAATACAACGGACATAATCTCCGTGGACCAAAGGGCTGGCACGTTCGTGGCCCTCGCTCGCCGAGATCACACGACGGACCGGATACTTGCAAGGTGTGGAACCGTGTGTCCCAGCCCCGGGAAGAACGTCGCGGGGTTTTGGTCTCTCCCTGCTTCGCAGGTCACATTTGATGTGATTAAAGAAACGGAAACTGAAGGATTGCAAACGCAGTGATGTGCGCAAACGGATTCTGCCCGAGTACCAATCCGATTAACTTTGCAGTGCCTATGTATCCCACTAAGTGGCTAACTTTTGGGACTGTCTCAGGCTACATGAAGGAGCAGGAGAGGAAGGGGAGCGGTACGGCAGCAATCCTTGCGACGGAAAGCGCGTCAGTGATCCACCTTGACGAAACTTGAAGACGGACAGGAAGTTTACTGAACCGCGCCGACCTGACGCCGTACTCCGAGGTAAACTTCGTGCCACAAAATTCTCGGGTGACCTTTAGGCGCGATAGCCGCGCTCGGCTCTATGGGAAACGGCCAAGCCGAGAAAAACTATAATGGCTCGATTGAGACGCAGGATGTCCTCATCATCTAATCGTCCCACGTGCACGCCTACCTTCGATCTCGCCACTGTTGTAATTTTATCCACCATCAACCGGCAGGTCATCCGCAATCCGTTAAGCTCGGTCGGCTCTATCGCAAGACGAAATAAAGGAGCTTCTGTCTCGTCGCTCGTGAAGGCGCAAAAGGTGACAGAATCTGTGGCATCGAAACGATCATCCTGCAAAATGGCAACTGGACGCGGCTTACCTGCGTAACCTTTGCCGCCGGAAACCGTCCAGATATCGCCTCGCCTCATTCCTCGCCCCAAAGGGATACGGCATCGATAAAAGCCTGATCCTCTCGCGCATGCGGACTAGCTGCCACCAAAAGCGACTGGCGGCGTGCTTCGCCTCGGAAGGCCTTGGATCTTACATCCGGTACCCAAATTTGGATGGGCCGCAGGCCCAGCTTACGCAAACGCTTGCGATGTTCCTGCACCTTTACTCGGGAGGATTCCGATTTTGATTTTGCGTCGATGGGGCACCTCCACTGGTTACATGTAACCTAGCACAAGACAGCCAGCGGTGTCGATGGGGTGTTGTAAGAGCACTTGTAGAATGGGCCACGAAACAGTCGCCACTAGGAGGTTGCAGATGGAGAATCCTGTTCCACTTGGGGATGTGATAGCCGAACGGCGTTTCACGCTGCGGGATGCGGGTGGAGTGCCAAGGCAAATTACAGTCCGGCTGGGGAGACCGGTAAGTTGGCCATTACATGGTATTCCCCTCTATCGCTGCCCTGTGCAAGTGATTGGGATTGGGCGGGACGAGACCATAGCTGCTCCAGCGGGTAAGGATGCGTTCATGGCGCTCCAGTGGGCAGTGAACCTTGCAGGAGACTCTATTGACGGGCAGTGCAAAGTGAAGGACTTGTAAACCAGTTGCGGCCCTACCTGCATATTTAATTCATCGATGACCAGGATGACTTCCACGGGAGGGTCAGGTCTTAGGCGTGGCTTCTCGTCGGTGGCTACTATTGGATTTGCTGATGGTTGATCCGCGACGTTGCGTCTTGCGCGCTGAGGCTACTTCTTCAACAGCGATATCCAGTTCTGGACGATTGTGAACGGAGCTTGCGCGGATTCGCCTACCGGGACCGGGAACAGGAACCTTTTGCCGTCAGCGGAGACGTCCCAGCCGTCCGCGTTCGGCGGGCCTTTGAACAATGCCGCGGGCGTCCCGGGCTGGAATCCATCAACGCTTGCGGACACTGGCACTGCCATTAAGTTGCCGTCGGGAGCGAGGTAGAACAACTCCTTGCTGTCACCGCGCCAACGCGGCTGAGTTCCGCCGCCTTGCGAGACCGTCCATTTTCCGCCGCCGTTGGCCGCCGGGAACGGCCGCACGTAGATCTCGTTTCTTCCGGACTCGTCCGATTGATACGCGACCCAGTTGCCATCGGGAGAGAATTTTGCATTTTGCTCGTCGAAATCGGTGCGCAGAAACGGAACCGGCTTGCGACCGCCCTGCTTTTCGCCCGATGACGCCCCGTCCATCGGCAGCACCCACAAGTCGCCTTTGGTCTTTGGATCGACATCGTAATACAGCAGGAAGCGTCCGTCGCGAGACCAGTCCTCTACGAACTTGACGTGATCCGACTTGAACAGCAACTGGTCCTGACCCGCGCCGTTCGACGCATTTTGGTACAGGTCGAACTGGCCGGCACGATCCGATGAAAACGCAATGCGATTGCCGTCCGGAGACCAGACGGGGTTCAGGTCTGAGGCCGGGTTGAAGGTGAAGCGCGTATCGCTCGCTCGGGAAAATGCCGTCAGCCAGATGTCAAAGTTGTTCCCATCAGTTCGCGCGGCGGCGACCCGCGTCCCGTCCGGCGAAAGCGCCAGTGATGCCGGCCCCCTGTAGTTGTGGGCGGTGCCCACCACGCCTAGACCTTTGCCCTGCCGATCGAACCAGCCGAGCTGATTGGTTCCGCCGCTCGCGCCATCTCGATAGGCGAGGATTCCATTATCCGAGGCGGCAAAGTATCCAAACCCAATGTAGCTGCCCAACTGTTCGGCCAGCGGTACGGCTTCACCGGTGGTCTCCAGGCGGCGAAGATCGAAAGGCTGCGCCAGCAGTGTTCCGCCGCTTTGGAAAAGGATCGCGCCTCCCTTGCCGTCCGGGAAAGGAACGAAGCCAGGGCTAAACCCGGCAGCCATTAGCCGCTTGGGCTCTTGTTGATCCGGCTTGGAATCGAGAGCCCCGAGGTACACGCCACTGTTCTCTGAGGCTGCCGATCGGACCAGGTATAGGAAATGCCGCCCGTCGGGCAGGAAAACTGGAAACAGGTGAAGCCTGTCGTTGCGCGCCGCATTCGTAGCGGTCACCGGCGAAGGCGCGCCACCGGCGGAAGAAACCCGCTGGATGCCTGCGCCATTGTTAAGTCCGAATACGATGACGCCATCGCGATTCCAGGAGCCGCCTACGACCGTCGCGGGCACGTCGCAGAGAGTCTGTAGGGGGCCGCCAGCCAGATCCACCTTCTTGAGTTTCCCTCCCGTGTCAAACGCAATGAACCGGCTGTCCGGCGACCAGAATAGGGGCACGTTCAGCATTTCAACGCCGGCCAGCGCGTGGGATTCGAGACTGTCCATCGTCCGCACCCACAGGCGCGACACACCGTCCGAACCGAAACCAACATAGGCAAGCTTGGTTCCATCGGGCGATATCGAGAAAATACCGGCGGGTATGACGCCCGGAGGCGGCGCGATTTGGAAGCGCACCGGCTTCGGCAGCTCCGGGGCCGCTCGCCAGGGCATCCATAGCGCGACGGCTGTCGTGATCGCCAGCGTCCCCGCTACCACCCATGCCCATCGCGATGGACTGCGGGATTCAGTCGGCGGGCTTTGAATCGCGCCCTTCGGGTTTGCTAGAGAATTTTGGATCGTCACCCGAGCTTCACCGATGTCACGCAGTCGGGTTTTGACGTCCCGATCCAAGCAGCGCTTCAACAACTCAGCGATCGGCGAGTGCGTGGCAGCGGGGAGACTTGCGAAATCGATGGGCGCTCGGAGCACGTCGGCCAGCGTGTGAGAAATCGTCTCGGCGCTGAAGAGCTGCGCGCCGGTGATCATCTCCCACAACACCACGCCGAAGCTCCAAATGTCGCTGCGCTTGTCGACCACTTTGCCCGCGGCTTGCTCGGGGCTCATGTAGGCCGCGGTTCCCATGATCATGCCCCCCTGAGTGGCGGCCATGGTCGTGGTCGGTGAGTTGGTTGGATCGCTTCCACCTTCGCGACTCGGAATCGAGGCGAGGCCGAAGTCGAGCAACTTTACCACGCCCTCGGGCGTAATCATGATGTTGGCCGGTTTCAGATCGCGATGCGTGACGCCTTTTTCGTGCGCGGCTTCCAGCGCGTCCGCGATTTGCTTGGCGTAGTTGAGAGCGGTCTCCAGAGGGAGCGGTCCTTTGAGAGGCCCACCGGGGACCAACTCCATCGCCAATGCACGAATACCATCTGATTCTTCGAACCCGTAAATCTGGGCGATGTTCGGATGGTTTAGTGCCGCAAGAACCCTTGCTTCGCGTTCGAAGCGTGCCAGCCGCTCGGGGTCTTGCGCGAAGGCGGCGGGGAGAACCTTTATCGCGACTTCGCGGTCCAGCTTCCTATCGCACGCTTTGTAGACTTCACCCATGCCTCCAGCGCCGATCGGAGCGACGATCTCGTACGGGCCCAGACGAGTCCTCGCAGCGAGAGCCATATAGATCTGAGCGATTCTACCCTACCGGAGTATGCGCGATATAGTAAGTCCTGGATTACGGGCAAACAGGAAGTAATCCTTGGGAGTGGTGGTTGGCACTGATGAATGAATTTGGCTTCGGTGACGGCAAACGGGTTTCCCTCTAGGCAATCAACCGCTAGTTCGAAGATTGCTTGGTACATCCCCGTAACCAAGCAAAGTAAGTTCGGTCTTCCCGAAAAGTCAAATTAGAAAAATCGTCCAAAATGAGGTGCTGCGGTGCCTATCCTGGATTACGACTGGACAGGTCCCGGCATTTGACGACCGGAAGAGTCGTGCGTTCCAACGGCTACACTACGCAGGACCGGAGTGCCGAGCTCCCTGGCGAAAAAACTCTTAAGAAACGCAGAGAATTCGTCGGCTCCGGGTGGGAGCTTCTTTCCTCGATTGCTAATCTGATGAAACTCCACTTCTACCACAGGATTGATCAGACGACTCATCGCTACTTTTCGGTTCCGGCACGCTGGCAATCCGAATGAAGGGATAATGGCTATGCCTTCATCGGCCTCCACCATGGCAATTTGCGTATCCAGAAGGTTGATCGACAAACTCTGCCGAGATACGACACCTGCTTGGGCCAGATGCTTGTCTACAATCTGCTGTATCGGGCTAAACGATCGCAGCGAGATTAGCTTCTCACCCTTCAAAGCGGACCACGTGGTGGATGCTCGACGAAATGCGGGATTCCTGTCCGGGCGGATCACCATCAGAGGAGAACGAAAGAATGGGGTGCGCCTGATACCTGGCGTCCGAGCGAAGATGCCAAGACCAATGTCTAGCTTGCCGGCGAGGACAAGTTGTAGGATGGCAGGCGATCTTTCGTCGAACAACTGAATCCGAAGATCGGGCCGGTGACCGCGGAATTCCTTGATCGCGTGGGTGACGATATTGGCTGCGATCAAGGGCGGCGCACCCAAAGTCAAAGACTGGCTGGCTTGGGTCGCGGAGCGTCCGATACGCGACACCGCGGCGTCGATTTCGGCCACGCTCTTCTGGGCAACTGCCAGTAATTCGGTTCCGTGGGCAGTGGGCACGACATGCCGCGTAGTGCGGTCGAACAACCGGAAGCCCAGCTGCAACTCCAGTTCTCTTATCAAAACGCTTAATCCGGACGGAGTAATGTAGAGGACCTCGGCCGCCCGCGAGAAGCTCCGGTGTTGCGCCACGAGCAGGAAGGCGCGAAGTTGTCGGGAGGTAAAATCCATTCGTGAGTATTCCTCACTAATTGTCAAATTATTTTGACTTGTATCATAAACCGTTCCGGCCTTAAATAGCAGCGCAGTGGAGGTTTTTCTGAAAGCCTCAGGACGCACACGGCTCATAGCGAGTTCCGGAATGGACGGCGCCGAAGGGATGGCCGCTCCATCCAGGTTGACGCCGATTCAGTGGCTCATCTGCGGCGTCGCTTGCCTTGGATTCGCATTCGATTTGTACGAAAGTTTGATGCTGCCCCTGATCGTGCGCCCCGCACTCACAGCTCTGGGACATCTGAAGCCCGGGACGCCCGAGTTTAACTTGTGGGTAGGGTTGCTGTTCTATGTTCCGAATATGGCAGGCGGCTTGTTTGGGTTGCTCGGAGGATACCTCACCGATCTTTTCGGCCGAAAGCGCATTCTCCTTTGGAGCATTCTGCTCTACAGCTTCTCCGCATGTGCCGCGAGCTTTTCCACCTCCTTGACACAATTGCTGGTACTGCGGTGTACGACGATGATTGGCGTCTGCGTAGAATTCGTGGCTGCAATTACCTGGATCGCAGAGCTCTTTCCAAACCCCAAGCGTCGAGAGTCCGTCTTGGGCTACACGCAAGGGTTTCATGCGGTGGGTGGGCTCATGGTAGCCGGAGCCTACTACCTGGCAGTGACCTACGCAGAAACATTGCCGACGATTCAGGGAGGTCACGAGGCATGGCGCTACACGTTGCTTTCCGGCTTAATTCCCGCGATTCCACTTCTTTTCATCCGGCCTTTTCTCCCCGAATCGCCGTTGTGGCAGAAAAAGAAATCGAAGAATGACCTGCAGCGCCCCTCTCTCAGGGAGCTGTTCCGGCCCGCCCTGAGAAAGACCACACTCGTTGCGACGCTATTGTTCGCTTGCAGTTACTTTCTGTCGGTCGGAGCTCTTCAGCAAACGGTTCGCATGATTCCAGGGCTGGCTGAGGTGGCGAAGCTGGCGCCACGCCAGATCGAGCAGGCGGCCAGTGGAGTGCAATTGTTTCAAGAGTTAGGCGGTTTGACGGGCCGCATACTTTTTGCACTATTCGTCGTTCGGATCGTTTCGCAGCGCCGCCGGTTGCGCCTTCTGCTCGGACCGGCCGTGTTCGTTTATGCGTGGCTCTATTTTTTCGCGGCAACACGAAGCCTGGCATTTGTCCATGTTGGGATTTTTCTCGCCACCATGCTTTTCAACGGACTACACAGTTTTTGGGGGAACTATTTGCCCAGAGTCTATCCGACGCGTTTACGAGGCACTGGCGAGAGTTTCGCGGCAAACATCGGGGGCAGAGTGATCGGGGTTTCTGCCGTTTTCATCACGACAACCCTTTCCAACGTAATGCCGGGAAGTGGTCCTGCCGCAAGCTTGGCGTACTCCGCTGGATTCGTAAGTCTATTCGGGCTACTTGCCGCACTGGTTGGCAGTTTGTGGCTGCAAGAGCCCGCCGGACTGCAACTCCCCGACTGAGTTTCGCACCAACGTCGCCAATGATCCAACGCGTCGACGAAATTACAAGGAGGCGCTATGCCAATTTACGAAGGTTCTGATTCCCATCGCTCTGCTGGTTTCACCTACTCTCTAGATAACTCGAGTAGGGAAGCACCCGCGCGATTCGATGCTTTGTCGGGCATGTTTGATCGCGGCACAATCCTCCATTTGGAGGACCGCGGCGTAAGCGAGTCCTGGCGGTGCCTGGAGGTCGGGGGAGGTGGAGGCTCGATCACTGCGTGGCTCGCGAATCGAGTGGGACCCACGGGACACGTCCTCGTTACGGACGTCGATCCGAGGTTTCTGGAGCCCTTGTCGGCGCAAAACGTCGAGGTGCGAAAGCACAATATTGTTACTGACCCATTGCCAAACGCAACTTTTGATCTCATTCATGCCCGGCTGGTATTGATACACCTTCCGGAACGAGAACAAGTGCTGGCGCGTTTGGTGTCGGCCTTGAAGCCAGGAGGTTGGCTTGTGGATGAGGATCTTGATTCCGTCTCTCTGCTTCCTGATCCAAGTGTGAGTCCTGGCGAGGTCATTCTGAAAACTCAAATGGCCGTAATGCAGCTGTTGAAAGAACGCGGCGTTGAACGACGGTTTGGGCGACTGCTCTATGGTCGCCTGCGGGCACATGGCCTTGTCGAAGTTGGCGCGGAGGGGCGGCTGTTCATGTCGCGGAGCGGGTCAGCAGGCGTCTCCCTCATGAGAGCGAATTTCGAGCAGCTTCGCGGAGCTTTGCTTGATGCCCGTTATATTACCGAGCAAGAGTTCGCTCAGGACAGCGCGCACTTGGACGATCCCGATTTCATGGCGCCGTCCCCCATCATGTGGACGGCGTGGGGACGCCGGCCATCGGCGTGACGGCCGCTCACTTCTGACCAATTCGAATTCAGCAAACCCCGCAAGTACGCACAACTCGACCTAACTTCGGGTTAGCCGGCGTCCGGCAGTAACGCCATGTCAGTCACGAGATACGGCTTGTCGGAAGCGAATTGAACAGCTCCTTGGATCACGGACAACCCAGAAGTGATCCTGCGTACCGCCTGTAAAGTCTTAGTGACGCAAGCTGGGTCTTCGCGGCTTCGAACCGCGTCAACCCATTACTATGTCTCTCGGGGAAACCAAGGAGCCTATTGATCTAGGTACACCCGAATACCTTCCGCTCGCTTCGCACACCTTGGTTCTGCGTACCCGACGGGAAGTCCGGGAGGAGCTAGAACGATTTAAAGCGCGCCGCTCGCTCTTACGTCGAACGTTACTTCCCTCTTTATTATGTATGGGGATCGGCCTTCTCATAATGTTCCAACCTGAATTTGCAAAGTCCTGGATCTGTAAGCTCGCGTCGCTTTACTACTGGGCGCTCGCGGTGCTTATACCTTGGCTGGTTGTACGCAAAGAAAAGAAGCACACCAGCCGGCAATTGCTCTAACTGACAATAGCGCGTCTGATCAAAGGCGGCCGACACAGGCATACGCCTGCCGATTTCCTTGAGCAAGGCTCGCACGATGGCGGTTAGGAACGGGGGGTTGTTCGCGGACGAGCGTGATGTTCCCGTGAAGTCGCGATTTTGGTACCTTCCCCCAACCGGGATGGGAGTGCCGGCAAGTCCCCGCCCGGGCGGCGCACCAAAGCAACTTACCGAAATCCTAACGTTTCACGGGAACTCCGCTTCAACGGTCGGAAAGCCACGTGTCCGAAAAGCCGACCACACGGCCATCTGGGATGCGCTGATTGAGAATCGAATCTTCTCGCGAAACCCCCACTCCTTGACATTCGACAGGAGGTGGGCAATCCTGTTGTCGTATATCGAGGGGAAGGAATGCCGACGCCAACGGACCTGCTGCAGGGAACGCTCGATTTGCTCATTCTTCAAACGCTCGCTCTGGAGCCAATGCATGGCTGGGGAGTAGCCCAGCGCATTCAGCAAGTGTCGAGGGATGTACTCCAAATTGGACAGGGTTCACTCTACCCAGCGTTGTACCGGCTGGAATACAAAGGATGGATCCGGTCAGACTGGGGGAATTCGGAAAACAATCGACGGGCGAAGTTCTATCGGTTGACAGCGGCGGGCAGAAAACAATTGCAGACAGAACTCGAAACCTGGGATCGCTTGTCGGCTGCGATTGCGCTTGTATTGGGCCGCGCTGCGGAGGTGTCATCATGATGACAGAATTCCTGACCCGCCTTCGCTTTCTGATTCTTCGCAAAAAGCAGCGCGAACTCGACGAGGAAATACGGTTTCACTTGGAGCAGGCGATTGCGGCAAAAGAAGCAGCAGGATTATCTGCCTCGGAAGCGCGCCGGCAAGCAATGATCGAGTTTGGAGGCATGGAGCGCACTCGGGAACAATGCGACGAGCAGCGCCCTGGTTGGTGGATGGATTCTTTCGCTCGCGATCTACGTTACGGTTTGCGGATGCTGCGCAAGTCTCCGGGGTTTACATCGGTGGTGGTGGTGATGTTGGCCCTCGGTATCGGCGCGAATACAGCGGTATTCAGCGTAATGAACGCAGTACTAATGCAGTTGCTGCCGGTCGCACGGCCCCAGGGACTCTACTACGTCCGCATGGCTAATGGAGAATCGAATCCGCCGGGCGCCAGTGACACGGGAGACGCGCATACCTCGTTTTCCGAAGTGACGTTTGAGGCGCTCCGGCAGCGGAGCGAGATCTTCGAGGACCTGATCGCGTATGTGCCGCTCAGCTTCAATGGCAGTGTCGCCGTGCGTCATGCAGAACTTCCCGAAGAGGCGGCAGGCGAAGAGGTCAGTGGCAACTTCTTCTCCGGCCTCAGCGCGCGGATCGAGGTAGGACGGGGGTTCACCCTGGACGATGAAAAGAGCCATGCGCCGGTCGTTGTCCTCAGTGATGACTATTGGACCAGGAGCTTTGCTCGCGACCCGGACATACTCGGCAAAACGGTCCACATCAAAGGCGTTCCTTTCACTGTCGTAGGTGTCACGGCTCGCGGCTTCAAGGGCATTGAGCCGGCGGTTGCGACTGACTTCTGGATTCCGTTGCAGAAGCGCGCCGAATTGACCGCTTGGGGCTTACCGGACGATTCCCTCTACGGGACTCAAAGGTGGTGGAGCTTGCGGATGATGGCTCGCCTGCGTTCGGGGGTTGCGCCGATGCGCGCCCAGCGAGAGCTGTCCGGGACCTTTGCCGCGGTGGTCAGGCAGACGATCGGCGACGTCGATCCTAAGGAATGGAAACCGCTGCTCGACTTCGCGCCGGCACGGGGCATTGGCGGATACAACGAGGAATATCGCACGCCGGTAGAAATTCTGATGGGTTTGGTGGCATTGGTGTTGCTGATCGCCTGCACCAATGTAGCAATGATGTTGCAGGCACGTAACTCCGTCCGGCAGCATGAGTTCAGTCTGCGCATGGCGATCGGCGCGAGCCACGCGAACATATTCCACCAATTACTGTGCGAGAGCCTGCTGCTCGTCGCTGCCGGTGCAGCGTTGGGATGGCTTTTTGCAGTTTCGGCAACACGAATGTTAGCGTCGTGGTCCGGTATCGAGACCGGTCTCAGTCCCGACCGTACCGTCCTGCTTTTCACCCTCCTTGTTTCGGTTCTAGCCGCGCTTGTTTTTGGACTGGTTCCCCTGTGGAGCGCTGTGCGCGCGCCGGTCGCAGGCGTTCTGCGGTCCACTTCGCCCAACACCAGTGCAACGCGGAACCGCGTTGCTGCAGGACGTGCCTTGCTCTCTGCTCAAATTGCAGTGTGCCTGATACTACTGATGGCCGCGGGCCTGTTGCTGCGCACTTTGCGCAACTTCGCAACCCAGAATCTCGGCCTGCTGGCCAACGGCTTGCTGGTCTTCGGGACCACCCCGCAAGACAGCTCCGACAGCCACCTTTTCTATCGCAGAGTGATCGACCACCTTGGGCAGCTGCCGGGCGTGAAATCCGTATCGATGGCAGAGAACCGCCCCGGTACCGGATGGAGTGACAACAATGAACTGACGCTTGATGGAGTCTTGCAGCAGGGGGCTCTGCTGCGCTCCAACGATGTCGGTGCCGGTTTCTTTCGAACAATGGGAATTCCTGTTGTTGCCGGCCGGGATGTCGCGGAATCGGACGTCGAAAAGTCTCAACCCATCGCGCTGGTGAATGAGACATTCGCCAAACGATTTTTGCCCAACACCAACCCGCTGGGCCATGTGCTGGGGTCAGGCGAGGACAAGAGGACCATCGTGGGCGTGGTCAGTGACAGCAAGTACGAAGGGGTGGCTGAGAAACCAATGCCCATGGCTTATTACGCGGCAATGCAGTTCTCCTCACTCGGCACCATGCATCTGGAAGTGCGTACCTACGGCGACGCCATGGCGACGCTGCCGGCGTTGCGCAAATCTGTCGCGGCTCTGTACCCCTCTGTGCCCCTTGAACGGCCGATGACACAGCAGGCGCAGTTTGAGAAATCCTACGAGCAGCAGCGCATGTTCGCGGCCTTAGGCGGCTTTTTCGGTGTGCTCGCGGCGCTGCTCGTAGCTACAGGCCTCTACGGCACGTATTCCTTCCGGGTGAGTCGGCGCCGGGCCGAAATTGGTTTGCGGATGGCTCTCGGCGCCACTCGCAGCCAGGTGCTGGCGATGATCATGCGTGAGAGCCTTTTGGTACTCGTGCTCGGCCTCGCCGCAGGCATTCCTCTTACCCTCCTCGCGATGCGTCCGCTCAAGTCTATGCTGTACGGAATTTCTCCATTCGATCCGGCAAGCTTCGGGCTGGCAATTGCAGCCTTGGCAGTGGTCTCAGGGTGCGCCGCTTTCGCCCCGGCACGCCGGGCTGCTTCCGTGGAACCCGTGCAAGCCTTGCGCACCGAATAACCAGCGACCGAAGCTTTTCGAGTTGATCAGCCTTGACCCTTCGCGCGCTCACGAAGACCCATTCGTCTTAAACACAAAGTAACCTCCGGAAGGGTACTTTGGTTAAAAAAAAACGTCACCGCGCCTGTATGAAATCCCACCCCGGGCATCTTGATAGAAAACGATTTCGGCAGGAGGCGGCTTCTCGGCGGACGCGCTCCTACGGACTACGCCCGAGCGAAGCACAGTCTTACCGCTGTCTGGTGACACGCCGATCCCTGTCAAAAATCCCTCAATCCAACCACCCCGTCGCGGCAGGATTTTTTATTGCGTCCCAACTGTGCCTGCGCAGTAGATAACCTCTGCCGTCAACCGCGGTCGCCCAAAGAGCCGCTCTTCCTGGAAGGGCACGGGTTCACCCGTGCCGAAAAGCAAACCACAGCCGAGGGCTTTAGCCCCTGGGGTACGTTTTTGAAAGATTCAACCTCTACAGTATTGCCCCCGAAGACGAAGGCCAACTTTGTCCCACCTGCTCTCAACTTCCCAACTTCCCGAAAAAACGGAGCAATCTATGCCTAGAAACAACGTCAGCGACCCCATCACCGATCAGGAGATAGCCTTTGCCCACCTGGTCCTCGCCGGAACCATGACTGACCGCCGTGCCGCCGAAGCCGTCGGTCTCAAACCCCGACACCGCCGCCCACACCAAAGCCAAACCCCGTGTCCGCGCCTGGCCAGGCTCGGCGAAATCGCCAACCTGGACCCCGAAATGACTCGAAACAGCGCTTCCGTCCAGATCAAGGCCCTCGCGATGATCGTGGCCATCGAAGGCCTGATCCCCGATCGCCGCGCCGGCTCTTCGGAGAAGAAGTCCGCCTCGCAGGTCGCCGTTCCGCAAATCGATGCCGCCGCGTGGCTTCGCGAGCAGCAGGGAAAACGCAGCCCTGACCTTATCCGAGACAAAGATGGGCCTGACGTTCCCGTTCCTCCGCCCGCCGCGGCGGCAGGCGCGACGGCTCTCAGCCCCGCGGAAACGACCCCGTCGGCGCCTCATGCCCCCGTGCCCACTTCTGTTCCAGACAACCCGGCCCCTTCCTCTATAGAAAAACCCTTTACCTGGCGCCTGAGACTCTAGAGGAAACGCACTGCCAATGCCCCCAAAAACCGAAAAGGATCGAATTTTATCGAACTTTACAAAAATCAAAGACACACGGAACCTTACTCGTCCAGGCCGCTGAGGGGTCTTCTCCCTCTCAAATAGCTCTTTTGCCCCCAACAAGTCTTCCTGCGACGGATCACCAGCGAGCGCCCAATGAGCTGCTCGAAACGGCAGTTCGCAAGGTATCCTCGAGGCAGATTCCCGCAGAGGAGAAGCGTGATGGAATGGGAACGCTTGATTCGATTTGGGCTGTTGGGCGATGCGAATCTGGAACCATGGGCGATTTTGTTGGTGCGGGTCGCGTTAGGAGTGTTTTTCGCCATCTCCGGGGGAAATAAGCTGTTTGTCGCTAGCCGGGCGAAAGTCATGTATGAAACCTTGGCCGCGGCCAAGATCCCGTTTCCACGGCCGATGACCTATTGTGTGTCGGCGATAGAATTCGTCGGCGGTTGCATGCTGGTTGTGGGACTTCTGTCAAGCCTGGCTTGTTTTCTGTTGCTGGTCAACATGCTGGTCGCCATTCTGACCACTAAGCTTTCTGGCGACATTAAAGCGCTTACCCCGCTTAATTGGGTGGACGATTTCCTTTATTTTCCCGAAGTTCTTTACGTATTGTTTTTTGTGTGGCTGATCTGTTCCGGTCCAGGAAAATTCAGTCTGGATCACCTTATTGCGACTCGATTCGTTCCATGAGCCGGCTGATCTCAAAGCTCTGATCGATGAGATGCCAACAGAAAAGCTGAACTCCCGGAATGGTGCTTCCTGGCTCAATACCATCCGCATGCTGGCCGGAGCCCCCGCAACCTTGACCCCGATTTCGCTGCATTTTCCATTTTTTCTTAGTCTGGCGATCGTCAAGCGGTTCAGCGGTGTTCCCAGATTGCAGTTCGGGGCTTCCCCAATGGCGAAGAGTGCGATTTCAAAGATTTGGAATTGACACCTCGTACTTTATTTGAGTATTTTGGTCTGACCACAACAGTCCAACTGCACGCAGCTCCGACGGGCTCAGCGAGGCTTCTCGAACAGCACTTTAAGGAAGGGTGGCATGAAGAATATCCCGCAAGATCGTCGTCAATTTCTTAGCTCTCTCGGTCGGCTAGCTGCCGGAGGTATCACTCTCGGGGGTATGACGCGGGGGCCGTCTTCACCCTATGCCTTTGCGACGGATACGGCCGCAGCCCCAACTCCAATCGAACAGCCTGCCCACTGGAAAAGTACCTGCGTTGTTGATGTTTCAAAACCGGGCGCGGTGGTAGCAGATATTTGCAGAGGTCAACAACTTGAAGAATTCAATCACCAGTTTGAAGGAGGATTATACGCACAGCTCATCAACAACCCTTCGTTTGAGGAGCTGGATGATCCCATCGCGGCGTGGTACGTGGTAAAGACAGGATCGTCCAAAGGTAGTTTGTCTGCACAAACTTCTTCCGATACTGAGATGCTCAATCCCCATCAACAGCATTGCGCGAAGCTTTCCGTTACTTCGGTGGATTCAGGAAGCGTGGCGTTGGCCAATGGAGGCTACTGGGGAATTGGGCTGAGAAACAACACACAATACAAGGTGTCTTTCTGGGCCAGGAAAGGTCCGAATTTTGCTGGAACGTTGAAGGCCAGGCTGGAAAGCAATGACGGCGCTGTTTATGCAGAATCGGAAGAATTCAGGCCAAGCTCGAGCTGGCAGCATTTCACTTGCAACCTCACTACCAAAGGGGTCTCAGGGGTTACCGCAAACAACCGCCTTGCGTTATATGCGTCGACTACCGGAGATGTTTATTTCGATGTCACGACCGTCATGCCACCCACGTGGAAGAATCGACCGAACGGCCTGCGGCTCGACCTGGCAGAGAAATTGGCTGCTCTAAAGTTTAAATATATTCAGTTTCCGGGAGGCTGCACGGCAGAATCTGCCAGCATGAATTCCTGTTGGGACTGGAAGAATTCCATCGGCCCGATCGAGCAGAGAGCCGGTGCCACAAGAAATCGATGGGATTACAAGAACGACTTGTACTTCGGTTTGGACGAGTACCTTCAACTGTGCGAGGATTTGGGCGCGGAACCGGTTTATGTCACCTCAGCTGGAATCAGTGAAAATCCGCGGGATAAAAAGTGGTGGGGCATTTGTCCCATAGACAAGATGCAACCTATCATCGATGACATTCTGGATTTATTGCAATACTGCAAGGGATCCACTTCGACCCCGTGGGGAGCCAAGCGGGCGGCCAACGGTCATCCTGCACCCTACGATCTCAAATATATCGAAATCGGCAATGAAAATGGGTGGGAAACCGCACGCGAGTATGGTCCACGATATGTCATGATCCGTCAGGCCTTGTTGGCCCAGTATCCCGATTTAAAGCTTCTGTTCAACGGCCTTGAGCAAAGATGGGCTCTTCCGCCCTCTGCCGGCGATCCCGTTGATTTCGTCGATCAGCATTTCTATAAGAGAGATTGTTCGGGCTTATACGACAGGTTCGACACTATCGATCCGGACTGGAAGAAAGTCGTTGTGGCGGAGTACGCCTCCTCGATTTATGGAAACGGGGGCGATGTGATTGGCAATTTTGGAGATGCCCTTGGAGACGCTGTGTTTATGCTGGGTTGTGAAAAGAATTCGGAGAGAATGTGGTGGACGGGCTACGGTAATTATGCCGGCGTCGTCGGTCATTCCAATTTTGGACCCTGTATCGTCTGGAATGACGCTGTCTCTTGCTTTACAACGCCCTCCTACTATATGCAAAAAATGCTCTTCTCCGATAACTCGGGGACCCGTGTTTTGCCTTTCACGCAAAACACGCTCCATTGTTTCTGGTCTGCATCTATCGACACGGCATCCGGAAAACATGACGTTCTCCTTAAAGTTGGCAATAACCAACCTGTGGCCGAAACAGTAAACATAACGCTTAACGATGCCGCGAAGGTTGATCCTGCGGGTCAATCTACTGTCCTGACAGGGTCCCCTGAGGATCAAAATTCACTTGAGAATCCAACCAAGGTAGTTCCAATAGCAGGAACATTCGCAGCAGGCACCAGTTTCACGTACAGTTTCCCCGCTCACTCGGTTACGGTTTTAAGAATTGGATGCCAGTTAGATTCCAGCAAAGCTACGTAAAGTCCCACATAGTTTTCGGCAATCTCCATGGATTGAGCCCGATGGCGGAGGAGCGGATTTGAACGACTGGAGTCTCATGGACCGCGTCGCCGTGGTTACCGGAGCCGCGTCTGGCATAGGCTTAGCCTGCACGAGACTGCTGGTGGAGCGCGGCGCCTATGTGATCTTGGCCGACACAGATGCGCTCCATGGACGCGCATACGCCGAGCAGATCGGTTCTCATTCACTCTTCGTCGAGGCCGACGTTTCTTGCGAAAAAAGTACCGCCAGTCTCATGGAAACGGTTGCGGATCGTTTCGGCCGCCTTGATATCCTGGTGAACTGCGCTGCGATCCAAATCATGGGGACTTTGCTCCAGACCTCATGCGCGCAATGGGATCGTCTCCAGGGAGTGAACCTGCGCGGCATTTTTCTCTGTTCCAAGGCAGCGATGCCTTACTTGCAGGCCTCCGGAGCAGGCTCGATCATTAACATTGCATCGGTTCTAGGATTGGTGGGCGATCCCGAGCTCGTAGCCTACGGCGCGATGAAAGGCGGCGTCATCGCACTCACCAAGTCAATGGCACTGGGTTATGGTCCTTCCGGCGTTCGTGTGAACTGCGTCTGCCCTGGGGATGTGAACACGCCTATGGTGGCAGCTTACTTCGCCAACGCGCCGGATCCGGCAGCTCTGCGCGCCGAAGTCTACTCCAAATACGCTCTGCGCCGGATTGCCGAACCGCAGGAAATCGCACAAGTTGTCTGTTTCCTTGCCTCGAGCGCATCATCCTTCATCACCGGAAGCATCCTCATCGTGGACGGCGGGCTTACCTCGAAGTGCTATTAACAGATAGACGTGGTACAGGCCTGGGATCGACGAAGTGTTTCATTGCGCTCCTTTGTGCCTCGCAGCTTGCCTAGAACCTGATCTTGACCGCACCCTGTCCAATACGCGGATCGCGCGCACTGCTGATCACGCCAAAGCCGTTCGAACCGCTAGGTGCCCCGGCATTGATATCTCCGTTCGGATTCTCAAACTGGGTGTGGTTGAACAGGTTGAAGAACTCCACTCGGAAGTCGAAACCAACCCGCTCCGTTATCTGCGTGGTTTTGATCAGAGCCATATCCGTCTGGTTTAGCCCGGGGCCGTGCAGAAAGCGCCGCCGGGCGTTACCGCCAGTGCCCACCTCGGCGAACGAAAAAGGCGTCGTCGGACCCGAGTCACTGTATGTGTTGTCAAAGTATTCGAATGGATGCTGGCTATTGCGCGGGTTCAGCTTTTTGATCGGCGTGCCGTCATAATTCGGCAGGTCGACCGCGTTGGCTCCAAGAATGCCGTACAGATCGCACCCGCACAACGAACGATCGTTGCCATCGCTGGAGTCGGTGAAGGTGATCGGAATGCCGGTGGTCAGACGCGTGATGCCGGCCAGCGACCAGCCGCCCGCGAGACGCCTGGTGAAGCCGTTCGAGCTTCGAAGCAAACGCTCGAACGGCAGATCGTAGGAATAGCTGACGACGAAGTTATGGGTGAGGTCGAACTGAGACAGTCCGTAGCTCAAACTCATGTTGTATGGGTTCGTCAGATCATAGAACCCCGAACCGACATCCAGTGCCTTGCTATAGGTATAGGCGCCCAGAAAACGGACACTCCCAATCGTTTTATTGAGCGAGACCTGCAGTGAGTTGTAGTTGGATACGCCAATCGTCGATTCGTACGAGTTATCTCCGAAGTCAAGCAGGCCCTGGCTTAGGTATTTGCCCGACGTGACGGAGTATTGCCGGGTTCCGTTAAAAGTCTGGCCATTCACGTTATAAATCGTATCTTCCCCGGCCGGGCCGCAACCGCCACCCAGTGCTGCGATCTGCAGGCAAAGCTGCGGGTTGCCGAGATTGTTTGCCACTTGCTGGAAGAGATGCCTCCCCAATGTTCCGACATAGCCAGCCGTCAGGATGGTCGATTTTCCCAATTCCCGCTGCCAGGTGAAATTGAAGTTGATCGAGTAAGGGAGTTTATTGCGGGTGTCGAATGCGGGCGAGAAGGCAATGGGAAGATAGGACGCAAAGTTCGTTCCCCCGCCACTCGGAAACACGAAAGGAAAGGGCTGCAGCTTGTTTGCCCCTGTGGTGTAGTCGGTATAAGGCTGCTCAAAATACGGGTGAGGCGAGCCATTCACATAAAGGCCAAACGGCGCATCACCGGTAGCGAAACTCTGTCCGGAAGTATCAAAATCTGTATAGAACAGGCCGAATGCTGCGCGCACACTGGTCTGCCCGGCACTTCCAATCATGCGATGGAGGAGTCCGTCCGACGCCGAAGGGGCGTAGGCAAAGCCTAAACGGGGGGCAAAGTTATTCCAGCGTGTGTAGGCCAGGGTTTTAGGAATTCCCTCATCCCCTGGAAAGACCCAACCCTCCGGCGAATTGGTGAACCTCGTGGATTGCTGACCGGGAACGAACGCCTGGATCTTTCCCGTGGTGTCGTACCAGGGCTCGCTGGCTTCCCACCGGATTCCATAGTTCAAAGTGAGCTGTGGACTCATCCGGTAGCTGTCTTGAAAGAAGAGGTCAAACATTTTGCTTCGTCCGTCAAGTTGCTGGGCACTGCTTTGCGTAAAGGAAGCAGGAAGCCCGAGCTCATAATCGGCAAAATCGATTCCCGTCGCAGCTCCATCAAAACTGAAGCCCCCATTCGGGTTCGGTCCGCCTCTGCGGTTCCATTCGTAATAACCCGCACCGCCGCCGAACTTGAAGGTATGGGAGTGCCATATCAACGAAAACGCATCTGAGATTTGGATCGCCGTCTGATAGTTTCCATCTTCGTTCGCCGAACCAAGCACCAAACCGTTATTGAACGTCATCGGGGGAACCCCTTCGATGGCGGGGCGTGACGCAATGATTCCCTGCCCTCCCTCAACGAAACCGAAGGAGCTGAGCTTACCCAGGCCGCCGATGGGAGCATTTCCCGGAGCCCTGGACCGAGTCCCGTTGGCACGGAATTCGTTCACGCGATTGGCGCCCCAGACCAGCGTATTGCTGAACAATGCCTGCTGCGTCTTATTCGGCGTGGAATAACTGAAAAGCGGGTTGTTCCCTGGATTCACCGTTTGCGTGTTGGCGTAGTTGTAGTAGAAAGACCAGTCGCCCGTCATCTTGGTTGTGAGGTCCACGCGTGTTCCAAACTGGTCTTCGTTCGCGGTGGTTGCATACGCATTGGTGATGAACGTAGAGCCGCCGAGTCCGGCGCTGGGCAGCGGAACGAACTTCAGCGTCCCCAGCGCCGCCGGTGACCACGCATTGGTGGGAATGACAGCGTTAGGGAACGCGCAAACCGCGATGGATGTACAGCCAGGTGTGTAGAACGGCTCGCCGGCGGTTACGGGATACCCCAGACGCGCCGAGAGCTTGGACGCAAAGTCACCGGGAACTCCGGTTCCCGGAACCGTTCCAGTCAGTTCGCTTGCACGATCGGAAAAATCGCCGGACCGCTCCGGCACCGTTGGCACCATAGCGGAAGGTGTCGTGTAGGCGCGGCTCTCCCGCGTGCCTTGGTAGTCCCCGAAGAAGAAAAGGCGGTCCTTGAGAATAGGACCTCCGATGACCCCGCCGAACTGGTTGCGATGAAATGCGCCGACCGGACCCGCCGGATCGTAGTAATTGCGCGCATCGAGCGCATTGTTGCGCAGAAACTCGAAAGCGGTGCCGTGAAAAGAATTTGTTCCGGACTTCGTGATCACATTCACCAATGCGCCGGAAAAGTGTCCGTATTCCGCATCGAAGCCATTGGTTAATACACGGAACTCCTGCAGCGAGTCCAGCACCGGAATCACATTAGCGCTGTTTCCTGTCGTGTTCTCGACGCTTCCGCCATTCACCAGGAAACCATTGGCATTTTCCCGGCCGCCATTGACAGAAACGTTGCCGGTGCTGGGGTTCGACGGGTTGGTAGTAGCGCTTATGGGTGAAACACCCGCCTGAAGGCCGAGCAAATCAAGATAGCTACGGCCGTTCAGCGGCAAAGCCTGAATTTTCTTATCTTCAATCACATCGCCTAATTGCGTGACCGTCGTTTCCACTTGTACGGTTCCCGCCTTGACCGTCACTTCTTCCGTCGTCTGGCCCGGCTTGAGTTGAAAGTCAACTCGCAAGCTCTGATTGACGGTGAGCCGAATGCCGGTCTGCTCGACCTTACCGAATCCAGAAGCCTCGCCCTGGATAACATATCCATCGCCGACCGGCACCTCGAGAAACTCATAAGTGCCTGTGGAGTTGGTCGTCGCATGCCGGGTGAATCCAGTACCCGCATTCAGCAGGGTGACGTTGGCACCGGCCACCACCGCACCAGAGCTGTCTGATACCGTACCTCGCACGGATGCGGTCACGTCCGCGAAAGCGGAAGCGGTGATGAAGACCATGACGATGAATGCAAAGAGGGTGCGGGCGGGGAAACGCTTCTTTTGCCTCATAAGGTCTCTCCTGAAATGAATACGGAAACTAGGTATGGTCTGGACTGACCACTCTATTGAAATCTATTTCGTCTTTTTGTCAAGGATTAATTTGCCCTGGAGCCGGCGCACCTTCGCAGGAGTACCGGTGTTTGCTGGAGAAAAACAGGGCACAGCGCCCCGCATGAATCGGGATATACGGCCTGGAGAATCGCGATCAGTTCCTGGCCATCTGAGTGAATGGTTCGGCATTGGACTGGCCACAAGCCAAAAAATGCTCAGCATATATTTGCCCTAGCGCCAGCCCAAATCGCTCTAAAACGCAGGCGCTGCTTGCTTTAACTGATCACCCTTCGGATGCCGGCGGGAGACTTCTCAGGATCTCTTCCGGTCATACCACTCCAGACTGAGTTAGCATAGGGAGCGGCTCAAAGCCCTATGGAAAAAGTCAAAAATACCATTAACCCCAAAAGCCCCGTCTCCATACCGGCGCAGTTACGCGAACTGATCATGGAAGATATCGCGGCGCAGGTTTACAAACCGGGCGAGCGTTTCGACTCCGAACGCGGCCTCGCCGAACGGTTCGGCGTTTCGCGGGCTTCGGTCCGGGAAACGATCAGCAGTCTGATCGATTCCGGTGTACTCGAGCGCACGGCCGGGCGTGGCACCTTTGTTGCCGATCCGGCGGTAAAGTGGAAGCCGCAGCAGATCGTGATTCTGATCAGCGCCGAGATCCTGCACTTCACTACGGGTTATGGCCTGGTGCTGCGCGGTGCGGAAAGCGCCTGCAGCAAGTCGGGGGATACGCTCATCCTGCGCGTCATCGGCAACGAGTCCTTCGAGATCAATGCCGAGCAGGATGCGCAGCCAGACGGCGTGATCATCATCGGTGGCGTACGCAAGGACGTAGCCCAAAGATACCGCGATCTGCATGTGCCGATCGCCCTGGTCGATCTGCTCGAGCGCCAGGAAACTTCCGAGGCGGAGGCAGTACGCATCGACTACGCAAGCGGCACAGAAGTCGCCATGGAGCGGCTGCACGAACTGGGACATACACGCATTGGGTTCATCGGGTTCAGCGGCTCCCACAAGTACGAACTCTACTGGCAGAGTCTCGAGCGTCTGGGCCTTAGCTATGATCCAGGCTGTGTCGAGTTTCTTCATCCCCTCGACCTTGAACCTGGAGTACTTTCTGGCTTGCGCCGGATGCAGACGATTCTGGCCCGCGGGCGGCGCCCCACCGCCATCCTGGCAACGAATGATTTCGTCGCGCTGGGCGCGTTGGAAGCCCTGACCATCGCCGGCCTGCAGGTACCCAGCGACATCAGCGTCATCGGCTACGACGACCTCAAAGTACCGACATCACCGCCACTGTCCACCATCCGCGCGGATCTTGAGGACGTCGGGCGGATGGCGGTCTCTGCGCTTCATCGCCGCATTCAGGGCCACTTGGACGACGCACCCGTGGTGTTGCCGGTACAGTTCATCGAGCGCGGCTCGTCCGGTCCTGCCCCGCCCAACAAACTTTAGCTATGATCGGCGGCAAGCCTCGAACAGACGCGGTCGATGGCCGCAAGCGTCTCCTCGACATCTTCGTCCGAGTGGACAGTCGAAACGTAGAAGCGGCCATCCGGGAGGATGTTGATTCCCTCTTTGCAACTCTCCATGAGAAATTTTGCTAACAGCGGTCCGTTATCGTTGAGCGTGTCGCGATAGTTCTTGAGCAGCGGCAAAGGGCTGAAGTGGACGGCGAAGGCCGCGCCAAAACCGTTCACCAGCAGCGGAAGCTTGTAACGGCGTCCTGCCTGACGAATGCCTTCCATGAGATTTTCGCCAGTTCGATTAGCAGTACGCAACGGCTCACCGCCGTCCCGCACCAACTCCTGGATGGTTGTGACCCCCGCTGCCAGCGAGAGAGGATTCCCGTTGAACGTGCCCCCAAAAGAAACCCCGCCGGTAAACATAAGCTCGAGAATCTCTTGCCGCCCAGCGATGGCGCTAAGGGCTAGCCCGCCGCCCATCGCCTTGCCTAACGTTGCGATGTCTGGAGTGACACCGTAGTAGCTCTGTGCACCGCCGGGCGTGATTCGAAAGCCGGTAATCACCTCGTCGAAGATCACCAGCGCTCCGTGCTCCCGGGCGATCGAAGCCATCTGCGCTAGAAAGTCCTGGGCTGGCTCGATACACCCGCTGTTACATAACACCGGCTCTGAGATGACCGCTGCAATCTGAGAGCCGTGCTCCTTGAAAACCTCGCGGAGTGATGCGACGTCATTCCAGGGAATGACCAGCAGATTGTCAGCCGAGTTTTGCACCTGGCCTTTGGTTCCCAGAATCGGCTCGGAAAACGCAGAAGTTTCCAGTTCCTCGCGTCGCGGCTTGTAACTCAGCAGCACCGAGTCCATCCAACCGTGGTAGTGACCTTCGAACTTGAGGATCAGGCTGCGCCCGGTAGCTGCTCTTGCCAGGCGTAACGCAATCTGGACGGCTTCGCTGCCACTCGACGTGAACGCCAACCGCTCTGCGCAGGGAACGACGGCCTGCACCAGTTCGGCAAGCTCGAACTCAAGCTCATGCTGCGCACCGTACACGTGTGGCCGTTCCGCCTGCTCGCGCAACGTGGCCACCAGCTTGGGATGGCGATGCCCCAGGATAAGTGGACCCCATGCTAACGAGTAATCGATGAACTCGTTGCCATCCACGTCGGTGAGACGGCTTCCTCGTGCATCGCAGATAAATAGGGGAATGGGGGCCTTGGCGCGGAACGGGCTACTCACGCCGCCGGCCAGAGAACGGCGGCTGCGTTCCAGCAACTCCGCCGACTTTACGAAAGTTCGCTCGACAGGACTCAACGCTTCCTCTTTTGGTTAGACCATACAGGACCACAAGACGTCTGGTCAACGGATTTGATTGCTGCAGTCGCGCGCAAAGGGGTGGGAATCCTCTTTGTTTATTAGCATTTGGTGCCAAGCCTCGAAATATGCGTTTCCGGGTGGGGCCGCACCGGGTTATTATCTTATCGAACCATACCAGACCACTTGACCTTACCCTCCGTCACGCCACCCGCAGAACTTCGCCGCGTCCTGAAGCTGCGCGACCTGGTCTTTTATGGAATCGTGCTGGTGCAGCCCATTGCGGCCGTGCCGCTCTTCGGCCTTGCTGACAGCATTTCCCACGGACATGTCGTCACCGTGATCTTAATTGCCATGGTTGCCATGATGCTGACCGCAATCAGCTATGGCCGGCTGGCCGCGGTTCATCCTTCCGCGGGCTCAGCCTACAGTTATGTCACCCACGAACTGAATCCATACCTTGGATTTCTGGTCGGTTGGGCCATGCTGCTGGATTACCTGATCATTCCCGTCATCAACGTCATATATGGCTCCCTGACGCTCTCGCGCATGTTTCCCGCGATTCCCGAGACCGTCTTCAAGCTCGCCATGACCGCACTGATCACGGTGTTGAATCTTCGCGGCATTAAAGCGACTGCTCGCGCCAACACCATCCTCCTCGGGTTGATGGTAGTCGTGATTTCTGCGTTCATCGTCCTCGCGTTATTTTTCCTGTTTCGCCAGCACGGGCTGCCGGGCATCTTCAGTTTTGCACCCTTCTACACGCCGGGGGATACTCCCTTCCCTGCTATTGCCACCGCCACATCTCTCGCGGCGCTCACCTATATCGGGTTTGACGGCGTGACCACGTTGTCGGAAGAGGTTGAGAATCCACGGCGCAATATCCTGTTGGCAACCGTGTACGTCTGCCTCTTCACCGGATTGTTCAGCGGTTTGCAGGTGTATCTTGCGCAGAGAGTCTGGCCCGACTTTCACACCTTCACGAACCTGGAGACGGCTTTTGTAGATGTCTCTCGAGTAGTGGGTGGCAACCTGCTTTTTCAAGGCATGGCCCTCACGCTCATTCTGGCCTCTTTCGGCAGCGGGGTGAGCGGTCAGGCCGGCGCCTCCCGGCTGCTCTTCGGTATGGGTCGCACGGGAGCCTTGCCCAAAGGTTTCTTTGGGCGACTGCAAACTTCGCGGCAAGTGCCGGTTTTGAACGTGTTGGCGATCGGAGTCGTGACCGCGCTGGGTTCGCTCTACTTCAACTTTGAGACGGCCGCCGAGCTATTGAACTTTGGCGCCCTGCTCGCGTTCGTTGGAGTGAACGTGGCCGCCGTTCGGCATTTTTACTTTGCGCGGCGGGAAGGCAGCCATCGCCACCTTCTGAGCGATTTCGCGCTCCCGGCTGCCGGCGCTCTCTTCTGCTTCTGGATATGGATCAGTCTTCCTTTATTAGCGAAGTCCGTCGGCGCGGTGTGGCTCGCACTCGGCGTTATCTACGCATTCTTCATGACTGGAAGCCTGACAGCCTCACCCGGCAACATAGATTTTTCTGCCACCGCACCTGCAGACCCTTCGAGCGAAAACTAATACAGAGGTGAGACGCTTTCGGGCTCTATCCCCGCCACAGAAACCGGGTGCCCCACCACAGCCTTTCGTTACGCCTCTCCTTGACAGCCTGGGAGAACGCTTGCTACTCTCCCAGACACACTGGGAGAGACATCCCCTTGACTCGCAATAACGATAACGATGTAGATCTATTGCAGGGAACGTTGGACCTGCTCGTACTGAAGGCGGTATCGCTGGGACCGCTGCATGGCTACGGAGTGCTGTTGCGCATCCAGCAGATTTCAGGCGACCGCCTGGAGATCCGGCAGGCATCGTTGTATCCGGCGCTGTACCGGATAGAGCACGAGGGCTGGATCGCCGGCGAGTGGGCCGAGAGCGAGAACAAACGCCGCGCCCGCTACTACAAGCTGACTGCGGCTGGCCGGCGACGGCTCGAGGCCGAAGCCAAAAAATGGAATCAGTTTGCCGACCTGATGGGATCGATTCTCAAGCTGAAGCCGGAGGAGCTATGAGGCTGCTGAGCCGCATTTCGACATGGTGGAGAGCTGTCGGCCGCCGACGGGAGCTGGATCGGCAGATTAGCCAGGAACTTCAGTTCCACATTGAGAGCTACGCCGAGGACCTGGTCCGCAGCGGTCTTCCGCGCGACGAAGCCATGCGCCGGGCGCGGGCTGAGCTGGGCAGCATTTCGGCGCGGAAGGAGAACTGCCGCTCGGCCTGGGGCACGCGCATCTTCGACGAGCTGCACGGTGACCTGCGCGTCGCCGTGCGCATGCTGGCCAGAAGCCCGGGGCTGGCGGCGATTGCCATAGCGTCACTTGCACTGGGCATCGGCGCGAACACCGTTATTTTTACGATGGCCAAGCATATGCTGCTCGATCGTCTCGGCGTGCCCCATCCCGAACAGCTTCGTCTGCTGTGGTCGACCGAGTCGGATGACGTCGCAGTCAAAGGCTTCTGGGGCTACTTCGACGGCGTGCCGGGCGGCCCGAACATTACCACATCGTTTTCCTATCCCATCTATCAGCAGTTGCGAAAGCAAAACCATTCGCTCGAGGACATCTTCGCCGTCAAGAGGCTCTGGCGCATGACAGCCACCATCGATGGCCACGCCGAACCGGTGAGCGCGGAGATGATCTCCGGCAACTACTACTCCGCCCTTGGCGTGCAGCCGGCTGTGGGCCGCGCCATTGGCGAGTCTGACGACGGCGAGCCAGGTAGCGGGCCGGTCATCGTGATCAGCGATCGCTACTGGACCAACCGCTTTTCCCGCTCGCCAGGGGTGATTGGCAAAACCATCACCATCAACCTCAAGCCCATGACCATCGTCGGCGTGAACACTCCCGGATTCACGGGCGCGTACGACACTATGAGCTCGCCCGACATTTTTATGCCCTTCAGCATGCAGCCCATCGTAGCCCCCAACGGATCGCAATCGCTGTTGACGGATCCGGACGAGTGGTGGGTGATGATGATGGGCCGCGCCAAGCCCGGCGTCTCTGAGTCCGCAGCCGAAGCAGCCCTCAATGTGGCCTTCGACGCGGCGATACGGGCCACAGTGGCGCTGAAGAAAGGCGCAAAAATGCCCCACTTGATGGTGCGCGACGGAAAACGCGGGCAAGACCAGGAAGCGCAAATGTCCAAGCCGGTCTATGTGCTGCAGGGGCTTGCCGGTTTTGTGCTCTTGCTGGCGTGCGCCAACCTCGCCAACCTTCTGCTGGCGCGAACCGGTGCGCGGCAGCGCGAGATGAGTGTGCGTCTGGCCCTGGGCGCGCGGCGCGGACGCATCCTGCGGCAGATGTTTACCGAGAGTTTGCTGCTCTCCATGCTAGGCGGTGCTGCCGGGCTGCTGCTGGCTTACGTGGCCCGCAACGTGATCCCCCGCATGATGACCGATCCATGGGGCCAACCGCCCTTCGAGGGCCGCATCGACTGGGGCATCTTCGCATTCGCCGCGGCCATTTCCATAGCAACCGGGTTACTCTTCGGACTTGCTCCGGCGTGGCAGGCCACGCGCGTGCACATCAGTTCCGGCCTCAAGGACAGCGCCCAGACCGCCACACGGCGCCGCAAAGGATTCGCCGGAAAGGCCATCGTCGTGGTGCAGATTTCGTTAGCGATGCTACTGCTGGTAGGCGCCGGGCTTTTTGTGCGCACGCTGGTCAATCTGGGCTACGCCCACCTGGGGTTCAGCCCGGATCATCTGCTGCTCTTCGACATCGAACCTCCCTCCGCACGCTATCAGGCAGGCAAGGACCTCGCGCTGCATCGGGAACTTGAGCAGAGGTTGGCTGCGGTGCCCGGCGTCGATGCAGTCACTCTTTCGCAGCAACCGCTGGTCGCCGGCAACATAACGCAATCGCAGTTAATGCCCTCAGGTCAGGTAAATTTCAAGGAGCGGCGGGCACAATTCAACCTGGTCGGCGAGCGGTTCTTTTCGACCATGGGCATTCCGCTGGTCGCAGGCCGCAGCTTCAACTCCGGAGATACAGAAACCTCGCGGAAAGTCGCGATCATCAACCGGCAGTTGGCCAAAGAGTTTTATCCCAACGCCGATCCAGTTGGCCGTACGTTCACTACCGACCTGAAAGACACAACGCCGATCACGATCATCGGCATCTGCGGCGATGCCAAATATGACCGCGTAACCAGCGATGTGCGAGCAACCTACTATGTGCCCTACCGCCAGCATGGCGATCCCGACGGCGGCATGGGGATGACCTACGAGATCTCCACCCGCATGACTCCCGCGGCGATTGTGCCGTCATTGCGCGCTGCGGTGGCCACGGTCGACGCTAACCTGCCTCTGCTCGACGTGCGCACGCAGCAACAGCAGATCAACTCCACCATGCGGCCAGAGCGGATCTTCGCCAAACTCTCCACCGGCTTCGGCATTCTGGCGCTGGTGCTGGCGTCCATCGGCATGTACGGAATCATGGCCTACTCGGTTTCGCGGCGCACCAACGAGATCGGCATCCGCATGGCGCTGGGGGCGCAGCCCAGCCTCGTTCTCGGCATGGTACTGCGTGAAGCCTCGCGGTTGGTTGCGGTTGGCATCGTGATCGGCGTCTGCGCAGCCTTGGGAATGGGACGCGTGATTGCCAGCATGCTCTACGGACTCAAATCGTGGGATCCGTTAACGCTGATATCTTCGGCCGCGCTGCTGATCGGCGTGGCCATTGCGGCAAGCTGGATTCCGGCGCGACGTGCGGCTGGCGTGGACCCTATGCGGGCTTTGCGGCATGAATAGCAATCGTCAGCGAAAAGGCCACGCGCAAATCGTTATTTGCTCCGAACTCCAACCGCAACAAGGCCGATACCGCCGACCAATGCGATCACACTCAAAGCCGGAGGAATCGGCACAGTTTTCGTTTGCTGGTGGCCGATTTGAATCGGGCCCGCGTCTATATCTTTCTTTTCATGTGTGAAGGAGAACCCTCCCAGGGCAAAGCCCACGATACCGACAAGGATGAGAATTATTCCTATTATTGTTGCGGGTTTCATTTTGGTCCTTTCCGAATGCTCCTGCATCTGTTGCTTTGAATCCGCTGGAATGTCTGCCGTATGAAGTCACGCAACATCGCACCTTGGTTCAGATGCGTCTCCGACGGCTGTTACGTTAATTATTTCGCTAAGGAATACCCGCGGTGCACCTACCGTGCATCCTACCCACGCAGAGGTGGACTGTGGACAAGGAACACGTAAAAGGTGTCGCGGATGATGTCAAAGGCAAAGCGAAGGAAGCCGTGGGTCACGTCTTCGGGGACAGGAAGTTGGAGCAAGAAGGCAAAATCGACCAAGCAAAAGGCGTCGCGCATAAAGTGGCAGGTGATGTCAAGGATGCCGGCAGGAATGCTATCGATAGTGTGAAGCACGCGTCCAGCGAGGGCTGAAGCTATCCTCACAGCGACGGAGCCGTTGCCGGCAACGACGAGCGGCTCCGGACTATTTTTCCGGTTACCCCCTCTTTGTTAACTTAATGCGAAATCTGTTCCAAAGCCAGATCACGCGTTCTTGGCCCCATAAAACCGATCGCCGCCATCACCATGAGCATTGCCACCGCGACGAACACGAACACTCCGGTGGTGCCAAATTGCTTGAGTAAGCCGGCGATGATAAACGAGGTGAAAATCGCCGACAAGCGACTCCAGGAGTACACAAAGCCCACGGCCCGTGCTCGAATGCGCGTAGGAAACAGCTCGGCCTGATAGGCGTGGAAACTGTAGGACATGATATTGTTCGCGAGCGTCAGGCCGACGCCCATCGTGACCAGAAGCATCCCACCCGATACCTGACTGAAGATCAGCCCGCACACCAGGATGGCCCCAGCAGCCACCACGATCACTGTTCGGCGCTCGAATTTGTCCGCGATGAGCAGGCCAATCATCGGCCCGATCGGCGCGGCTATGGCGATGAACGAGGAATACATCAAGCTGTTGGTGAGCGTAGTCCCCTGTTTGATGAGCAGCGTGGGCACCCAGTTGGCAAAGCCGTAGAAACCGACGGTCTGGAAAATGTTGAAGAGGATCATCATGGTGGCGCGCTTTCCGTAAGGCGCCACCCACATGTCGCGAAATCGGCCTCTGGTGGTGACTAGCTCAGGTACGGCTGGGGCAGGAAGCGGCCCGCCATACTCTTCTGCGACCTTTGCCTCGAGTTTTGCAAGCACGCGATCTGCTTCCGCCAGCCGGCCCTTCTCCGCAAGCCACCGCGGGCTTTCCGGCAATGATCGGCGAATGAACCACACAAACACCGCGCCGTGTGCACCAATCAGGACCACCCACCGCCAGCCATCCAGGCCGAAGGGCCGGCGCGGCACCAGCAGGTACGACAACAATGCAGCCACAGGCACAGATAAGAAGCCGATCGCCTGCTCGCAGGCAAAAGCTCGTCCGCGAATTTGCCTGGGCACCAGCTCGGATACGTAGGTGCCGATGGTCACGAGCTCAACGCCGATGCCCAGCCCGGCCATGAAGCGCCAGAAATTTAACCCTGCAGCCGTGGTCTGAAATGCCATCACCAGGTTAGCGGCGGTGTAGAACAGGAGCGACCAGGTAAAGATGGAGCGACGTCCGAAACGGTCGGCGAGAAAACCACAGCCGATGGTGCCGATGAAAAGTCCGGCGAACAAAGACGCCAGGAAAGCCGCTACGCCGGTCATGCCGAACAGGCCGGCCGTGGTCGTCGTCAGAATACCGCTCTTGACGATTCCGGGCGCGACATAGCCGGAATAGAGCAGATCGTACAGCTCGAAGAAAAAGCCGAGGCCAAGTAAGACGACGAACTTCCAAAGAGTGCGCGTGGCCGGAAGCCGGTCGAGCCGCGCAGCGATCGTGCCTGCGGTGCTGGGGCTCAGTTCCGGCTTCTTGATGTCAGACAGGCTGATCGCAGATCTTCTGATTTTTCTGATCCCAGTACAGTCTCTTGCCACTCCAGTAAGACTGCGCAGCCATGATACACACGATGGCGTGGGAGAAGCCATGGTCCACGGTGGCATTCGGTTGTTTACGAGCCTGCATCGACTGCAGCCAGTTCACCAAATGCGTAACATCGTCGTCGTCTGGACCGGTCGAATTGGGCGCCGGGGCGTTGGGAACCCGGACAAGCTCTTCGCCATCGGCAGGTGGGCCAACAATGGGCACCTTGGAATAGATTGGCCCTACGTCGAAGGGATCAAATTCCTTTCTGCCTCCTTCCCGGGTGACGGTAAATAAGGACGCACCCTCGCCGCCGTAGTTATCAATCGTGCCATCGCGGCCCTGGATGCGAGCAAAGCTGCGATAGCTGTTCCCGAAGATCGTCTTATAGGTATAGAGAAATCCCTTTGGATAGGTAACCGCGGCAACAGCGGTATCGGGGTTCTCCCGGCCATCCGGCCAGGTAAAGATTCCGCCGGTCGCCATCACGCTCGTTGGATACGCCTCGTCCGTCCAAAGATGGACCAGGTCGCACCCATGGCTTAACCATTGATCGAAGATTCCCGAAGAAAAATCCTTGTAAAGGCGGAACTCCAGATAGACGTGGGGATCGAAGGGGCGAGCGGGTTTGCCGAGGAGCCAACGGTTCCAGTCCGTGTCTTCTTCCTGAAGCTTCGATTTTCGTCCATAGAGCCATTGCTTCCACTCCAGGTTGACATCCATCAGCATCTCGCGGGTCTGGCCGGTATCGTTCGGCGTGAACCTCCAGCGCCCTTCATTCACATTCCATTCCTGCTCGATGTGGACGACTTTGCCGATTCGACCGGAACGGATGATGTCGCGTATGGCCAGGGGGTAGGGCTGACTGCGATGCTGTGTGCCCACCTGCACGATCTGCTTCGATTGCTTTACGGTATCCCGCGCTTCGATCGCTTCTGAAAGCACATTGGCAAACGGCTTCTCCACGTAGCAATCCTTGCCCGCGTTTACGACTTCTGTGCAAAGTTTGGCATGTTGGAAATCGCCGGTCGCAATCATCACGCCGTCGATATCCTTGCGAGCCAGCATCTCCTCAGAGTACTTGTAGGTTTGCGGCTCGAGGTTGAAGGCGCGCTTTACCTGTGCTGCCCGGTGCTCCCGAGCCAATGTCCACAGGTCACAAACAGCCACCGTCTCAACCGGCATCTGTTTGGCTGCCAATTGAACCATGTGGACGTGGCCTTGACTACGGTCTCCACAGCCGAGTTGACCTAAACGGATCCGATCATTTGCTCCCAGCACCCGCGCATAGGAGCGGGCGTCCATTCCGGTGGCCAGCAGCGCTCCCGCAGCCTGCTTCACAAAGGTTCGCCGATCGATTCCCAGGTTCTCCTGGTCTGTCATCTTTTCCTCCAGTCGCGTTTCACTGCTTTTTAGCAGTGAAGTCCCCCGATGAATCCGAGGGGTCTGCTGTCACGGTGCCTTTCATCGAAGAATCCGAGTCCAACGTTCCGGCATACGTAAGGGTGTAAACCGTACCCTCATATTCCTGGTCGTACTTCCAGGTCACCTGCTTATCGTTTACGCTTCCCTTCACGTCGAGCTTGTGATCGGCGTCCACCGTGCAGTTTCCGGAGATCTCCTTGTCCGCCTGCTTCAAGGTGCAGGTTGGAGTAATCGTGTGGTCGGCGATCGTTCCGTTGACCTTCCACACACCCGAAACATCATCGGCTAACGCAGGGAGCGAAGCGAACAAGAACAAACAAATAACTCTTTTCATGGTCGTGCCCAGCCTTTCGTGATCGTTCATGGCAAGGCCAGCAACCTGGCTAGAAAGTGAGCTTGACCGCGCCTTGGAAGATTCTAGCTCCGTAATTGTTAACCGTGGATGTGATCTCACCGAAAGTGGGAGAAACCAACGACGTGGGTTGTCCGAGGTAGCCGTTCCCCTCAGGGGTAGCAAAGTTCGGATGGTTCAAGACATTGAAGGCCTCGAGCCGAAGAGTCAGCGCCAAAGACTCATGCAATGCGAAGGAGCGATCCAGGGCGCTATCCACCTGCACAAACGCAGGACCACGGTAGGCAAACGGCTTGGAATCTCCGAACGTGCCGGTTGGGTTTTGGGTGAATGCCGCCGGGTTGATGTACTGTGCGTTGGCTGCCGGACCGCTGTGAATCTTGTTATGGGTATAGAGCACACTGGGGTTGGTCAGGTTCGGACGGTCGTTGAGGATATCAGTAAGTGAATTGTCCACTCCCGACACGACCGTGAATGCAGCGCCGCTTGTGACGTGAACCAGCGGGGCGATCTGCCAATGGTTTAAAGCCTGGGCCTTCCAACCGTCTAAGCTGAAATGGCTTGAGGCCACAACGGTAGTATTAAACACATTTCTGAAGTCGAAACCGCAATTCGACCTGTCCCCCTTAATGTCGTAGGGATTCTGCACGGTGACCGCTTCGGTATCCCCCACGTTGTCGGCAATGTCAATACAGTGCGACCAGGTGTAGTTGCTCATAAGAACAAAGTTTGACGACAGGCGGTGTTGAAGGGTAGCGATCATCCCGTTGTAACTTGAATTTGCACCGGTAACTACAAAGGTAGACCCTTGGCCGCCGCCCGAATAGTACGGACCCTGGGTTGGATTGGCCATGGTCAGACTGAAACGCGAAGCCGTATTGCCCAGCGTGGAACATGGGCTACCGCCGCACGTCCCAGGTATGTAAACTGCCGGATTCATTGGGAAGGCATAGCTGTTAAAAAGCGTTCGGTTGCCAATATAGTCAATCTGGAATTGCCAACCTTGGCCGAATTCATGCTGCATGCTGGCAGTGTATTGCAGCATTTGCGGCGGTTGATACTGCCTGGGAAGCACGATGTATTGCGATCCCTGCTGAAACACGGTGGAGGACGTCGGCTTGAGGGGGACGGGAAATGGATTGGTGGTCACCGTACCGGTGGACCACGGACTACTGAAATTCAAAGGAGCATTCACGTTTTGGTTCTCCACAGACTGGGAGAAGGGAGGGTTCACATTCATGTTTTGCCCCATGAAGAGGTTGACCATGTCCTCCACTAACGCCGCACCGACGCGAAAGACGGTCTTACCGTTTCCAGAAGCATCGTACGTGGCCCCAAGGCGTGGCGAGAACCGCCATAGGGCGCCCTTCGTGAGTGCCTTCGGAACCCCGGGATCGCCGTAGAATAAGCTTCCCGCGGGCGCATTGGGATACACGGTGCTGTGGGCGTTGGCGAGAAAATCGCTCATGCTGAAGGTAGACCCTCGGCCGAAATAGTCCGTCGGGAAAAATTCAGGATCCCAGCGGAGCCCTCCGGTCAGCACAAGCCTGTTTGTTGCGTGATAGGTGTCCATGATGTAAAGGCTCGGCACCGGCGCACGCAGTGCATCCAATTGAGCGCTGCTCTGCTCGAAGGTATTCATTGCGCCGGTGAGGAAGTCGAGATTCGCATTCTCGCCCGTCCCCCCGGCGCTTACACCGGCCGGTCCGAATTGACTGAAGACACCGGTGAAGTTGAATTGACCATTCCCCTGATATACGTTGTTTTCGTTGAATTGGGTACGGACAAACTCTCCGCCAAACCCTACCTGATGCTTGCCTCTCACCCAATTGACGTCGTCCGCATAGGAAAACGTGTTCACGTTGAAGGTGGCTGGAGCGCCGGAATATATCGTCCAATCGTTGGTCACCGTCATGTTCATGCTTACCGGAGCTGTGACAAACATATCAATGCCGACGGTGCCCGGGTTGATACCGGTCGGGGCGGGGCCGCGGTTGATACGCCGCCTGGTCCCGGTGGCATGGAACGAGTTCACCATCTTGGGGGTAAGGACGTAAGTCCACCCGAGCGTTAGTCCCTGGACACGCTCATAGTTGCCGGTCTGGCCGGTGATCAGGATATTGGTTGGAGAATAGAATGCAGGCTTCTGATAACCATCGAGCCAGTATCGGCCATAGATGCTGTTCTTTGGGTTGATGGTTGAGTCCACCCGAGTGACAAATTGGTTCTCGGCTAACTGGTTAGGGATTGCAAAGGTGACCAGGCCACAGGCATTGGTCGCCTGCGGAAGATATTTCGCCAAGGCAAGCGCACTGGCATTGAAATAGCTGGGATTGATCTGATTGTTCGGCAGCAGAGCGCCGGTTTGCGGGTTCACAAGTTGAATAGGAGTCGCCTGGCATGCGGAACTCTCTGTTGCCGAGAAGTCGCCTGCCAGATTTGCAGCTGTGGGCACATATGCGGGCGTAAACGACTGGCTTTGATCGCTCTTGAGGCGCTGATATCCGGCGAAAGCAAATAGCTTGTCGCGAATGATTCTTCCGCCAAACGTACCGCCAAACTGGTTCTGGTGCAGGCTATCCTTCGAGGTGGAAAAGAAGTTGGTCGCGTCGATGTAGTTGTTGCGGATGAATTCAAAGGCCGACCCATGCCACTGGTTGGTGCCCGACCGGGTAACCACATTGACCAGTCCCCCAGGATGCAACCCCTGCTGTGCCCCCATGGCTGTCGTTTCGACGCTAAACTCGGCGACCGCATCCGGGAAGGGGAAAGGGAGATTGATGTTGGTCATGTAATCGTTGTTGTCGCCGCCATCCAATCGGTAATCGGTAAAATTACCCTGCCCGCCGGCAATGGAGATGACAGCGGAACTCCAGAAGGTCTTGCTCCCCTGCACGTCATTGTCTTCGTTGGCGTTCACGGCGCCGCCCATAAGGGTGACCAAGTCGGTCATTTGGCGCCCATTCAGGGGCATCGAAGTCAGCGTAGCGGAGTCGACGGTCTGCTTGAGCGTGCTGTCCTCCGTTTGCAAGGCCAGGCCAGTTGCCTTCACCTCAACCGTCTGTTCCGTTCCACCAACCTTCATGGTTACGTTTACGGCAATACTGCTGCCAACATCAAGAACGATGTTGGACTGATGGTAGTGCTCAAAGCCGGTTGCCATCGCCTGCACGTCATAAGTGCCAATAGCAAGGTTGGGAAAGCTGTAGAGTCCCCTGCTATCCGAGTTTGTCGTGTGGGTTACGTGGGTGGCCGTATTGACGGCCGTGACCGACGCACCTTGAACGAATGCTCCTGCGGAATCGGTGACGACACCCTGGATGTTTCCCGTTCCAGCGGTCTGTGAGTTCCCTGGCAAAGCTAACAGCAGGATCGCGATAGCAAGGACTAACCTTAGTGGCCCAATTGACAAACGTCGGTGCATGGGTCCTCCGGCAAAGTGTCTAGATTGAAATGTTGGTCACAGCACGATCGCAGCTAGCTGGTTACGGTAACGGGCCCATCTACGATTTCTTCTGTCTGAGGATTCCAATAGAGTTTCTTGCCGCTCCAGTAAGACTGTGCGGCCATGATGATGACGATGGAGTGCGAGAAGCCGTGATCCACGTTGGCATTTGGCTGGGTTCTGGCCTGCATGGCCTTAAGCCAGTTCGTCACGTGAACGACGCTGTCGTCTCCCGGACCGCGGGAGTTTGGCGGCTCCGCGCCCGCCACTTTTACCACTTCTTCCTGGTCAATTTCTGGAGCCAACTCGGGAAGGCCGCTTATGTTGACTGATCCGGAATACTCGTCCCTGCCGCCTTCTTTACTTACCGTAAACAGGGAGGCGCCTTCTCCGCCGTAATTCGCGATGGTGCCGTCACGCCCCTGGATTCTCGAGAAGCTACGGTAGCTATTCCCGAAGACTGATTTGTAGGTATAGAGAAAACCTTTGGGATAAGTCACGGCCGCGACACAGGTATCCGGGTTTTCCCGTCCATCTTTCCAGGCAAAAACTCCGCCGTTCGCCACCACGCTCTCGGGATACGTCTCGTCTGTCCAGAGGTGCACCAGATCGCTGCCGTGGCTCATCCACTGATCGAAAATTCCGGAGGAGTAATCCTTGTAGAGACGGAACTCGAGATATATATGGGGATCAAAGGGGCGATGAGGCTTACCCAATAACCACCGCTCCCAGTCGGTATCCTCTTCGCGCAGTTTCGACTGAGTTTCGAGGAGCCACTTGTGCCACTCCATATTGCGATCCTGCACCATCTCGCGGGAGGTGCCGGTATCCATATTCACAAACCGCCACCGCTCCATATTGATGTTCCACTCCTGTTCAATATGGACGATCTCGCCGATTCGCCCCGAACGGACAATGTCTCGAACCGCTAGCTGGTAAGGCTCGCTACGATGCTGCGACCCCATCTGAACCACCTGCTTTGAGGCCTTTACAACATTGCGGGCCTCTTTGGCTTCAGACAGGACATTAGCGAAGGGTTTTTCTACATAGCAATCTTTGCCCGCTTGCACCACCTCGATACAAAGCTTGGCATGCTGGAAGTCACCCGTGGCGATCATCACGCCATCGATATCTTTACGGGCGAGCATATCTTCAGAGTATTTGTAGGATTGCGGATCAAGATTGAACGCTGCTTTCACCTGCGCCGCGCGCTGCTCCCTGGCCAAGCTCCAGATGTCGCAAACAGCCACAGTTTCAACCGGTATTTCCTTGGAAGCCAACTGGACCATATGCACGTGGCCGTGACTGCGTCCTCCACAACCCAACTGCGCGAGCCGGATGCGATCATTCGCCCCCAACACCCGGGCATAGGAACGAGCGTCCATTCCCGCCGCGAGCACTGTGCCTGCTGCCTGCTTCATGAAGGTCCGACGGTCTGTTTCGAAGCTTGAATTATCAGCCATAGTTCACTTGTCTCCAATCCCGACAGGCCCTCAAAGGCTGTCCTGATCTCGATGGACGACTTCCCTGCGATCCCAAACTCAGGGATTCTTTTTTGCTTTAGAGACTGATCTGTTTGCCGTACTTCGACTGGTTCCCCCAAACATAGGCAAGAAAATTATCCGTGTCAACAGAAAATTATCTCGAGGATTCATAATTTTTGTTCCGTAAGCATTCCCGGCCCTGGGATCTGTAGGTTGCGCGGGGGCGAGAGGGGACCAACTTTTGCCAGGTACACTACTTTTTCTTGCCACCCGTGAAAATTTTCTTTATGGTTTACCAGAGCTGCGAGGATTGATGGTTCGGAGAGCCGGTTCGAAGCGCATGAAGCAAGCACCTTCTAAAAAAGGCAAAGTAGGGCTGCGAGAAGTCGCAGCCGCCGCGAACGTGAGCGTGGCTACGGCGTCGCGGGTTTTGAACGGAAACACACGTGTCGATCGCGATATTCAAAAGATCGTTTTGGAGCAGGCGAAGAAACTCGGGATCGATCCTGCTCAGCGGAACAAAACCAAGACACTGGCGTTTCTGCTTAGCAACCGCGCCATGCTCCACGCATTCCACTCACGGATTCTCAGTGGCGCGGAGGCACACTGCACCGCCAACGGCTGGGACATGGTGTTTCTCTCGTTCAATTATTCGCCTCACGTTCCCTGGACGGAGCTTCACTTGCCAAGAGTGCTGCAGCGTCACGATGTGATCCGGGCGGTCATCCTGGCGGGCACCAACTCAGAGAATCTCATCAAGCTTCTCGACCATAAGGGCATCGCGTTTGTCGTTCTCGGCAATAACGTCGTCGGCGAGCAGCAGGATCTGAAGAACAACGACGTGGTCTTTGCGGATGATATTCAGGGCGGTCAGGATGCGACTCGCTATCTGATCGGTCTGGGCCATCGCCACATCTGGTTTGTCGGCAATACCGGCCTGCCCTGGTTTGCACGGTGTTTTGCGGGGTATCGGCGCGCCATGGAAGAGCACGGGCTCGTCGCCCGCCAGAGCAACACCGACTCCGAGGATGAGACGGAGATCGGATATCTGGGCACGAAATCACTGCTGGCCCGCGATGAACCAGTGACCGCAATCCTTGCCGGAAATGATCCTACGGCGCACGGCGTTTACAAGGCGCTGCGCGATCGAAACTTGAAAATCCCCGACGACATCAGCGTGATCGGCTGCGACGATACCGTTGGCACGTGGCTATCTCCGGCTTTGAGCACCACCCGTGAATTCCCCGAGCAGTTAGGCAAGCAGTTGGTGGAATTAGTTCTCAAGCGTATTGCCCGGCCCGAACAGGACCCTCAATGTGTGATGATTCCGACCGAATTCATCAAGCGAGATTCGTGCGGACCGCCCCGTGCTTCTCGCCCCAAAACCGCCGGCGAGACTCTGCAGCGGGCCACGATCAAATGACCTAAACGTCTTTGGTGTTGATTGGGAATGCCTATGGGCCGCAAGTGCGCCCGATGAGTTTTCGTGCAGCCTTTGTTTCCAGATGAGAAAAACCGATGAGGAGCGATCTATGGAAGTGAATCACTTTAAAGTTGGAAGCATGAAGCTGGAGATACACACCAGCAAAAAGGCCGCCGGCGCTGCCGCCGCACGGTCGGCCGCGGAAACGCTCAAGGAACTGGAGCAAGCTCGTAAGGAGATAGGCGTTATCTTCGCCACTGGCGCCTCGCAGTTGGAAACGTTACACGCATTGACCTCCATGCCCGATCTGCCCTGGAAGAAAGTCCATGGCTTTCATCTCGACGAGTACCTGGGGATGGATGAGAATCACCCCGCGTCCTTTCGCCGCTACTTGCGCGAAAATCTAACCGAACGTGTGCCCATGGGAGAATTCTTTGCGATCGATGGAAGTTCGTCCGATTCCGATCGTGTACGGCAAAAGTATGTTCAACAGTTGCACGCGGCTGACCCCCAGCTGTGCTTGTTGGGAATCGGTGAGAACGGTCACCTGGCATTCAACGATCCGGCCGAAGCAAACTTCAGTGATCCTGACGCAATGAAGGTGGTCACGCTGGATGCGGCATGCCGGCAGCAGCAGCTTGCGGAAGGTTGGTTTGAAAAATTCGAGGACGTTCCCGAGCGGGCGCTCACGCTGACGATCCCGACAATGCTCAAAGTGCCAAAGCTGATTGTTTCGGTTCCCGGGAGCCGCAAGGCTCAGAGTGTCCGGCGCACGCTCGCGGACCCGATATCTACTGCGTGCCCGGCTACCATCCTCCGACTTCATCCGGATGTGACCATTTACCTGGACCAGGAGTCCGCGTCAGAATTGAACGGATTTGTGCCCTCGCGCTGAGTGAACAAGATGACCGTATTGCAGCGGGAGAGGGGCCTAGCTCCGGGTAAAGTTCGAGCCAGCAGAACGCGTTGGTGGATTGTCTGGACGCTCTTCTTTTCGACGGTCACCAATTACATCAGCCGGCAGACTTTCTCCGTGCTTGCCCCGATGCTGGCCAGTCAGTACCACTTCAGCCATTCGGATCTGGGCAGGATTCTCGGTGCTTTTCAAATTTCCTATGCGATTACATGGCTTCTGGGCGGCATCTTTCTCGATGCTGTGGGCACCCGACTCGGCCTGGCTCTGGCGGTATGCTTCTGGTCGGTGGTGAACATCTTCACCGGTTTTGCCAGTTCTGTTTCCGGTTTTGCCGCATTTCGATTTCTACTGGGCATCGGAGAAGGCCTTAACTGGCCTGGCGCCAGCAAGACGGTTGCCGAGTGGTTTCCCAGCCAGGAGCGCAGCGTGGCTGTGGCCATTTTCGACAGCGGCTCCAGCGTTGGGGGCGCCCTGGCCGCGCTGGTCATCCCTTGGGTGGCACTCACTTTTGGCTGGCGCTGGTCGTTTGTTTTCTCAGGAGCGCTGGGGTTGGTTTGGTTGGCGATGTGGTTGCGTATCTACCATCCACTCGATCGTCATCCCTCGGTGAGTCCGGAGGAAGTGGCCCATATTCGCGCCGGCCTGGAGCCGACACTCAGTTTCAGGACGCGAGGTGTTGCACGATGGCTCGAGCTGATGAAGAGTGCAAATGTTTGGGGTATCGTGCTGGGCCGCGGGCTGACCGATCCTATCTGGTGGTTCTATATTTTCTGGCTGCCCCAGTACTTAAGTGATGCACGAGGATTCAGCCTGAAGAGAATCGCGCTGTTCGCCTGGATCCCATTTGTGGCCGCCGATCTGGGCAATTTCACGGGAGGTTTCCTCTCGGGCTATTGCATCCGCCGGGGGATTCCAGTGATCCGTGCTCGCATGTGGGTGTGTGCTGTGAGTTGTCTGCCCATCCTCGCCGGCATTCCGGCGGCTCGCGTCCAAAGCGCCTACTCTGCCCTGGCTCTGATTTGCGTGGCTCTGTGGGGATATGCGAGTTGGTCCACCATGGGGTTGACACTGCCCTCCGATCTTTTTCCCCAGGATGTGGTTGCCACGGTTACGGGTCTGAGCGGATTCGCCGCCGGGCTGGCGGGCGCGGCTTTCACGTTCGCCGTAGGGTTCCTGGTGGATCGGTTCTCTTATGGACCGGCGTTCCTGGTCGCCGGGCTACTCCCGATTGTTGCCACTGCCAGCCTGTTCCTGCTCATTTCTGCTCCAAGCACGACAACTCCGAAGGTCTGAGAAGCGTTGCGAGGCGGTCCTCTTGGTTGTGCTTCTTCAGAAAAGGCCAGGGTAAACGCCGTACCAGGCATGGGGGCTGACTTTGCAGAAAAGGGTGCGGCCTAAGGGTCTGCCGAGTTGGGCAATCGTCGCATAATCCTCCGCCTGACCAAATGCCTTGAGAAAAGAGCGCTAAAAGAGCTATAAGCGCCAAAAGCCTTCTCTGGCGCCGTTTGCCTGTAGAAATGTGCGAAGAAAGCGAAGTAAGCGAACTAAGTCCGGATTCCCACGACCATGGCAGAGGAGTTGTGTCGTCGAATTTTGTAAAATTCGATAAAATTCGGTCGTTTTGGGCCTTTTGAGGGTATTCGCGGCGCTGCGTTTTCTTTTAGATCCTCTACTCGTTTTGGTTCCGTTGTAGAAATGTGCGAAGAAAGCGAACTAAGCTAACTAAGTCCGGGTTCCCACGGCTATAGGCCGAGGAGTTGTGTCGTCGAATTTTGCAAAATTCGATAAAATTCGATCGTTTTGGCCCTTTTGAGGGTATTCGCGGCGCTGCGTTTCTCTTTTAGATCCTCTGCTCGTTTTGGTTCCGTTGTAGAAATGTGCGAAGAAAGCGAACTAAGCTAACTAAGTCCGAAGCAAGCTGGGCCTGCGATCGACGATTCAGGCTCCCGGAAAACCTGCGCGATAAGCGCGGTAAGCGCGATAAGGGGGTGTCTGGCGTGCTCTTTATCCTTATTATGGGGCTGCCGAACTGTGCGGTCTATGTATAAGGGCTCCGCTTGGTCACGTTGCTTCAAAAAACAGTGGCTAAAGCGCAATGCAAGCTTGCGGCTTTCTCTCGATCACGGAGGCTTTGCTCCAGAATTTCGATAGGCGGAACGCGTTGGCCTACGCCTGGAACCCACTTCTACCGGTGACAAACGGGACAATGTGTCTGCCTACGCGCTTCGTATCAGCGATTGACCCGTTTGCCATCCGGCGTCCGTCATCCTCTGGCCGCGGTTGGCCCCGGGCCTGCTGGTGATGTGACGTTTCTTAAGTTGTCAAAACTGCTCAATCAAGAGGACGCCTGAGCGCACCCTGGTTACGCCCTGAATCCCACTCGCCGCGGGCAGCGCCCTCGTGGGCCGCACCCATGCTGGGGACAGGACAGGCGTAAACCATCACTTTGTTTGTCACTTACCGTTTGCTGCACCCGAGTCATCACGCACTCAAGCGCTGATGTCTCCTGGTGGTGCGCGGCAGATGCACGGGCAGAGCGCACCGGTGCAAGGCCAAGCAGCGCCGTCGTGGTAAGACGGGCCGACGTAAGTTCCTATTTATACACTAGTACGGCTTTTGGAGCGCGTCGAGAGGGTAAGAGGATTTCTTTGGTAACCACGGCAGACCTCTGTTTCCTGATCATCGCGCAAAGAAGTTCCCGTCCGTTACTCGCACTCGATTACAGCGCATTCGTTTGAGTAAGAACGGTGCCTATTTTCCCGCCCTGCGCTTCCCTGCCCCACTTTTCCTCGCAACGCAGGAGACTGCTCACTGCACGTGAGTGTCAGATTTATGGAGGACGTAATGCTTGAGTTGGCCGAATCCTCGCTTATGACGGTAAAGGTATGTGTCCCGGCCGTAGTTGGCGGAACACAAGCTCCTCGAGGACCATAGCCGGCACTCGAATTGCTGCTTCCACCCCATCCGGAGGACTACCCGGTGAAGGATGCGCACACGCCAGCGGGCGCCCATGTCGTCGGCGCGCCGGATGACGGAGTCACTCGTGGACGAGTGGACTACAATGTCTTCATGAATCAGACTCTCAAAGACGCGGTGAGCACCCAAGTCCCGCTCGGAGTCTACCTGCGCTCTTCGGGGTATGAGCCGGAACCGCTGGGCCTGCAGAATACATTTCGGCTCAGACGAAATTTCAGCGAAATCGATTTTTTCACACCTTCCAGACGGGAAGATACCCCTACTTGGGCCTAACGGATTAGGAACGTCCCGTCTGTCGACCTTTTTTTCGACCTTTTTTAGGGCAGCGCGCTCCTTGAGCCGCGAGGAGAGTCTGGAGATAGGACCTGCCACGAGCAGGCATTTGAAGAGTGACATTGACGATCACCTCAGCCGGTTTGGCTGGGTGCAATGTCGCCCCATGCCGCCGCATGGTGGTGACGGTCCTCAAACCATTTTCTGAAAGTGAGTGACGGAATCGTGACGGCTCACAATCCCATTGTTTTCAGGTTCGGGGAATTCGAGGTCAAGGAACATGAGTTCCTGCTTATCCGGGATGGGGAAGCTCAACCGGTTGAGCCGAAGGCGTTTCGCGTGCTGTTGTTTCTTTTGCGGAATCCGGGCCGGTTGGTGAAGAAAGACGAGATTCTGAACGCAGTATGGGACGACTGCGCGGTCTCGGACAATTCCCTTACGCGCAGCATCGCCACATTGCGAAAGCTTCTCTGCGACGATGCGCGCGAGCCACGCTACATTGCCACGGTGCAGACGGTCGGCTATCGGTTTTTACTTCCGGTTGAGGCGACGGAGGAAACGCCCGGCCGGCCCAAGGCTTCGGCTGCGCCTTCCGCAGGCGATCTCAACACTGGTGTTGGACCGGTCCGGGAACGGCGCAGATCGCAATGGATCCCCGGCGCGGTTATCGCGGCTATTGTGCTGGCCGGCGCGGCATGGGCTATCGAACACGCGGTGAAGAACGATCGCGCGTTGGCGACGTCCAGTACGAACCGTTCTCCCTCTCCACATTTTCGGAGTGTCCCATTGACCAACTTGAGTGGCTTCGTCTGGGCCCCGGCATTCTCGCCCGATGGGAGGCAATTTGCCTTCCTTTGGACCGGCGAACATTCATCCCGGGAAAGGTGACCTGTACGTGCAATTGGTCGGCGGCCAATTACCCCTTCGGCTCACGCATACGCGCAGCGAGTATATGAATCCCCCTACCTGGTCCCCCGATGGCCGTGAGATTGCTTTTGGACGCTGCGATGACAACGGGGGCGCCGTTTGGGTTGTCCCTGCATTGGGAGGTCCGGAGCGCAAGATCACCGATGTCCCCTGCCCATACGGATTCATAGCCCCGATCAGCTGGACTTCGGATGGAAGGTATCTGGTACTCGCAGACAGTTGTGTTGCCAAGGGCCCGATAGGCATCGTGGTGTTTTCGATGGAGACAGGAGTCAAGCGTTGCCTTGTGGATCTGTTGAAGGGTGAGGGGCTGGGAGACACCGGCCCACTTCTGTCGCCGGACCAGCAAATGGTGGCGTTTGTCCGATGGCTCACCTCTGGGACGAGCGATCTTTACGCGGTCCCGCTTGCTGGAGGGACACCGCACCGGCTGACTTCCGATAACAAGACAGTGGGTGCCTTCATGTGGACCGCCGCTGGGCAATACATCTCGTTCAATTCCACTCGCAGCGGACCGGAACGAACGTGGCGGGTCCCGGCGGCGGGGGGCGCGATTGAAGCGGAAACCAATTATCCCAGCATCGGCGCACTGTCGCGCGATGGGACGCGGCTGGCATACCCCGGATCGTCGACATTCAACGCTTCGAGTCTCTGGCGCGCGGAAATCTCCAGGGAGGCCGGGGTCGTAAAAGACCCGCGGCAACTACTGCCTGACTCCTCCTATGACTACTCGCCGCAGCCCTCTCCGGATGGACGGCAGATCGTATTTGAGTCGATGCGGTCCGGGAGCGACCAAATCTGGAAGTGCAATGCCGATGGGAGCAATCCGTCTCAGTTGACATCGCTGGGCGGGGGTAGCGGCTCTCCCCGGTGGTCTCCCGACGGCAAGTGGATTGCGTTTGATTCTGTCCCCTTGAACCATCGACAGATTATGGTGATCGACGAAGAGGGCCGCAACCAGCATGTGGTCGTGGCGGGAGAATACGACAATGAGGTGCCTGCCTGGTCGAGTGATGGAAAGGCGATCTACTTCGGATCAGACCGCACTGGGAGTTTCCAGGTCTGGCGGCACGACATGGCAACAGGGCAAGAGACGCAAATGACCCGCCATGGCGGCCTTGTAAGCATTGAATCTTACGATGGCAAGACGCTCTACTTTTCAACGCCGAATGGCGCGGGAATCTGGTCCATGTCCGTAACCGGAGGCGAAGCGCAGCGCGTGACGGATGCGCCCCACTACGGGTATTGGGGTTCGTTTGCGGTAACGGAAGGCGGCCTTTATCTCGTCGACTCCGGAGCGGACCCCGGGCCAGCTCTCATGTATTACAGCTTCCGTTCGCGTCAACTCAAGCGGATTCTCACCTTGAACGGACCACAAAAGGCGTTTCCGTGGAGTGTGAATCTCGGTGCGTCGCGCGATGGGCGGACAGTACTCTTGGTGCTGGGTACATTCAGGAGTTCCCTCGTCATGGCAGAAAACCTCAAGTGAAGACCGACCCAATGTGAATTCAGATGAACGTTTCAAGTCGTGCAGAAGTAGTTCTCCTTTTGAATCGATCAAGGACAATGCGGAAATTGAATCGCCTGGGCAATGACAGTCTTCGTGTCAAATGACTTTGGGACCTGGGCTCTAAGGTCTTAACGTCTGTCTTCTGGATTCGCGTTTACAAATCCGTGTTACTCGTTTGATTGGCTGGACGGCGCGAAGTTCGATTCCCATGTGCTTTTTGCGAGTGCCAAGTCGCCTGTGCGCTCTTAGGGCACTTGGAAGGCGCAGTTCAGGATTCTGAGCGGATAACCGCCCATCCGGAAGTTACCCCAAAACCGGTGTAATGTCCGGGTTGGCGACCATACGCCCAGAACTCGTCAATAAGTGTTTTGCGCTGTTGGCAATAGTCAGGACGAGACTTCTGGATGCCTCTCAGCGATCCCTAACCGCTGCTACTCCGCAATAATCTGTACAGGGCGAACAAGATCAGTTCCGCATCCTTGCGCTGTGGCCCGTCTGACGCGAACTTCATTCGGCGTGGAGAACCGAAACCAGATCGGTTCGCGCAGCGTGCGATGCGGGAATCGTGCTGGCGATCAGCGCGATCATCGTCATCAATACCCACGCGAGCGAGAAGGAGAGGGTGTCATGCGGTCTGATGCCGACCAGCATGCCGGCAAGTAGGCGGCTCAGAAGAAATGCTCCCGCGATTCCGAGTATGCCGCCTGCAGCGATGAGGCGTGCGGCCTGCGCAACGATCAGGCCGATCAGGCGCCGGCGGGATGCGCCAAGGGCAAGGCGGATACCCATCTCCTGCGTCCGCTGCGAAAGCGAGTAGGCAAACACACCGTACACACCGACAGCTGACAGGATGACAGCAAGCAGTGCAAAGCAAGCGACAAGCAGCATAAGCAGGCGGCGCTGCGCGACCTGGTTCGCGACTCGCTGATCCATGGTCTGGATGTCGAACAGAGGCTGTTTCGAGTCGACGGCAAGAACTGCTTTGCGCATCGCGTTGACGAGAATCACGGGATCCGCGGCGCTTCGCAGGGCGATGTTGACTTCCCCTGAAGGAGCCTGCGCCTCCGGAATGTAGAACTCCGGCTCTACCTCTTGTTCCAGGCCGTTGTGGCGTAGATCCTGCGCGATTCCAACAATGGTGACAGGAGCAAACTGATTTGTCCCGACGAATCGATTGAATTTCTTGCCGAGTGCGTTGCCATCGAGGTACCGCTTTGCAAAGGCCTGATTAACGATGGCGACGAACGGCGACGTATCAGTGTCGTCGGGGGAGAATGCGCGACCCTGCACGATCGGATTGCCGACAACCCGGAAATAATCAGGCGTCGCATTCACGACGGTTGCATTTTGCCGCGCAGCCATGGGAGGAGGCGGCATGGGCGGACCGAAGGTGATGGCAGTCGATCCGGCAAACTGTAGCGGCATAGCGCTGGCAATGGAAGCGGCCTCGACGCCAGGTAGCGCGCGAAGACGCGTAAGCAGATCGTTGATGAAAATCTGTGTGGCCTGACCGGGCGCCGTATAGCGCGGACTATACAGTAGCGTCGTGGCGGTAAGGGTATTGGAAGGGTCGAAACCGGAGTCGTAACGCATGACGTTCACAAAGCTGCGGATGAGCAATCCGGAACATGCGAGAAGAACGACAGCGAGGGCGACCTCAACTACGAGGAAGCTGTGGCGCAGGAAGCGCAGGTCGCGCCCCTGGCTTATACGCATGGCGGCGGACTGGAGAGCCGTCCGCAAATCCAGGCGGCTCCCCGTAATGGCAGGTATCAGACCGAAGAGCACGGTTGTGAGCAGTGCCAAGCCGATGGTGAAGGCCAGGACCCATGCGTTGATCTGAAAGGCGGCGCTCAGCTTGCCAAATGGGATCTGGAGCATTTGTGCAACTCGTGATTCTGGTTTGGACGCATCAACCGCCCCGGAGTAGCGCACGAGAGATGTGAGCATCCAGGCGAGGGCAAGACCAAGCATCGCCGCCACGGAGGAGAGCACAAAGCTTTCGACGAGGAATTGTTTGACCAGCCGCAGGCGCGATGCACCGAGCGCGCCGCGTAGCGCTGTCTCATGCCGGCGCGAAACGGCCCGGACTAGTTGCAAGTTGGCGACATTGGCGCAAGCAATCAGCAGAACGGCACTGACACATGCCAAGAGGATGAGGAGGGCCTCGCGGTTGTTGCCTGCGATATGTTGCTGAAGCGGCGCAACCTCGGCCTGCCGGCCGGCAAGGAAGTGCGCGAAGACCGGAGGAGCGGCGTTAGCACGCGCGAGGAAGAATGTTTGAAGCTCAGCCTGTGCCTGTTGCCTTGAGACACCGCGGCGGAGCAGCCCGGTCGTGCTGATGCCCAAAGAGACCTTTGAGGCGGCAAGATCCGTCTCACGCGGAAGATCCAGAAGAATATACAAGTCCGGTTCAAGCGTGAGATCCGGAAAGGAGAAACGCTGCGGCAGTACACCGATAATGATTTGCTGCTTGCCGTCGAGGGTCAAAGTTTTCCCGATGACCTGCGGATCAGCGTTAAATTGCGTGCGCCACAAGTGGTCACTCAGGACGACATATGGCGGTCCATCGGGCCGCTCATCATGCGACGTGAATAGCCTGCCGAGGCTCGGCACCGCGCCCAGAATTGAAAAGAGATTGGCAGTGACGCCCGCCCGGGTCACACGTGCCGGATCTCCCGCCCCGGTGAGGTTTTGAATCATGAAATTGTATCCAGCGAGCTCCCGAAAGGATTTCAGCGTGGCTCGCGCCGCCACAAAATCCTGCGACAGCAGCGAGTCTGCTCTCATCACTGGGCTTTTCGCCGAGACATAAACAAGCCGTCCCGAGTCTGGATAGGGCAAAGGCCGCAGCAGCAACGCGTAAACAGCGGAGAAGATCGAGGTGGTTGCGCCGATGCCGAGCGCGAGCGTTAGCACCGCGGTAACGCTGAAGGCACGGTTGCGGGCAAGTTGCCGCAGAGCATAGCGCACATCCTGCCAGAGGAGTTCGAAGGTAATGCCGGTGCGCCCGTCACGCACAGATTGCTTGATTTGCTCGATGCCTCCGAGTTCAGCGAGTGTGCGGCGGCGAGCTTCTGAACGAAAGATTCCGGCGGCAACCTTTTCGTCCGCGAGCATTGCGGCATAGCTCTCCAGTTCTTCTTCAAGATCGGCATCGACCTCGCGCTTGCGGAGAAGATTGCGCATCAGGCTTTCGAGACGGGAGCGGAACTGCATCGCGAACCTCCTAGGTCGCCTTCAGGGCGTGCGTCATGGCGGCGACGATCCTCTGCCATTCTTCGGTTTCATGTCCCAGCTGTCGTTCGCCGGCTTTGGTAAGGCGGTAGAACCGGGCGCGGCGGTTGTTTTCCGACTCTCCCCAGAAGGAGGTTAGCCAGCCGGCCTCTTCCAGGCGGTGGAGCGCCGGGAACAGCGATCCAGGTTTCACCTGAAAGGTACCGCGGGTGATCTGGTCGATGCGGCGGGCGACACCGAGGCCGTGCAGTTCGCCGGGCTTCAGCGATTTGAGGATAAGCAAATCGAGGGTACCCTGGAGGAGATTAGTTTGACTAGAGCTCATGGAGCCTTGTCCTATCGACGTCCTATATGTAGGCTGCTCCTATCTCATATCGAATGTCAATAGGAAGAGGTGGACCGAATCCTGAATGGGAGAGACCCGGGGATGTCAAGATACCCGTCCCTTCAATGCCCTGGTCGACGGACAATCTATTACAACTGCCGCAATCAAATATACCGCTTGCGTCCCGGTTCACGAGTATAAAGATACGAAGTTGAGCTCGAGGATAGCTTCCGCTGAAGCTCCTTGCGTATCATTAAAAAATCTTTGCGTTGTTCATGTTCGTAAACTGTTTACCGAGGTCTGCATTTGAGCGATCGATCTCTCACTCTTCAAGCGCCTGTCACAAGCTTTTACACACGCTACATGCTCGTTATCGCAGGACTCGGCGGGCTTCTCTACGGGATCGACATAGGAATTATTTCTGCGGCTCTGCTTTACCTGAACAAGACTATTAACCTGACTGTCCAGCAGACCTCTTTCATCGTCGCAGCCGTGCTTGGCGGCAGCATGCTCTCGTCCCCAATCGCCGGATTCATAGCCGACTGGATCGGCCGGAAACGCATGATGATTGCTGGAGGGCTGCTTTTTGTCGCTTCGGTTGGAATCATCGTGCTATCGCAGGACTTTGTTAGTCTCTTCATTGGGCGGCTGCTGCAGGGGATCAGCGGAGGGGTGATAGCTGTTGCAGTGCCGCTCTTTCTAGCTGAATCGCTGAGTGCCACGACTCGCGGTCGTGGCACAGGTTTTTTCCAGCTCATGCTGACCGTCGGCATCGTCCTGGCCGCACTCGCAGGTTTTTTCTATACACATCAAGCGGAAGTTGCCATTGCTGCCGCGCACGGCGATTCGGTTCGCGTCCTCGCCGCGGAGAACCATGCATGGCGGGGAATGTTTCTCGCCGTAGTCTATCCCGGCCTGCTGTTCTTTATTGGCTCCTTTTTCCTGAGCGAGACACCCCGTTGGCTCTTCCGTAAGGGACGCGGCGAAGCAGCTCTTGCTTCCCTGCGCCGCAGTGCCGGCGAGAGCGAAGCTCAGCGCGAGATGCGCGAAATGCAGACGCTTGCAAGCTCCATGTCGCCGGCCAAAGCCGAAAGCACTGCAACCAGCTCATTACTTCAGCGCCGGTACATTATTCCCTTTCTCCTGGCTTGTGCCATCCTCGGCCTCAATCAGACCACCGGTATCAGCACACTTCTGGGTTTTCTGGTAATCATTCTGCGCCAGGCGGGCATGTCGGCAAGCCATGCGACAGCCGGCGATGTTGTCGTAAAGTTAATTAACATCGTCATGACCGTAATTGGCGTCTCACTTATCGATCGAAAGGGGCGCCGCTTTTTGCTCAAGCTCGGAACGGGAGCAGTCGTGCTTTCTCTCGTCTTAGTCGCTGTCGCCTTTTACAGTTTTGAATCAAAGCGCGTTGATGTGACCGGCATGGTTCAACGGTCAATTGTTCACGACAGCATCTCAATGCCGATGGACGCGATCTTCTCCAGTACGTCCCTATCCGAGCCAAAAGCCGTCACTGTCATCTTCAACGTGGGAGAAGGCGATCACTCCGAAACGATCCTCAGCTCAGACTCTGACCCGATTCTTCACCTCCATGCTTCTCAGGGGCACACACTTACCATCCGGCGCGCGGTAATAACCCCAATTCCAGGTCAGAAAACCGGGTGGATTGTGGCTGCAGGTTTGGCCATTTTCGTTGCATCCTATGCCGCGGGGCCGGGTGTGGTCGTGTGGCTCATGCTTTCAGAGTTAATGCCCACGCGCATTCGCTCTGCCGGGATGGGCATTGCGCTTCTCGTCAATCAAGGGACTTCGACGCTTATTGCGAGCGTCTTTCTGCCGATGGTTAGTTGGTTTGGCTATTACGCGATGTTTCTGTTTCTTGCATCGTGCACTGTGGCCTATTTCCTCATCGCAGCTTTTGTTCTGCCCGAGACAAAAGGAAAATCGCTTGAAGAGATCGAACTGTTGTTCGACGGCGCTGACAAATCAGGCTTCCGCGTGAAGGAGGCGTAAAGGCAATCAGGGCATTCGGAGCCAGGATCGTTAAACGCATGGCTCGGATTCTGAGAGATCCGTAATTCGGATCCAACCCTTGGCGTGCGAATAGCATCTGGTATATTGGATTGTTCTGGCTTAGGCCTCTTTCAGATCCGGCATCAGGAAGAACGCAAGGAACAGGAGAAGCGAGCCGTGTTGCTTTTGCGTAATTCGTTGCGAAATGGCAGTCGCGCTATTCTGCTCGCACTGGGCCTTCTGATGCTGTCTGCGGCGGTGTTTGGGTGGGGCCTGCAGTATAAGCTGTCTCTCTATCAAGGGAAGGATTCGATCTCGCATCAGATCCCTGAAGCCAAGCTCCTTTCCCAAAAAGAACGTCCCGCAACGGGGCAGGCTGTCAGCGTGCGCCCCTCTGAACTACCGGCTTTCCACCTGTTCCCGGCTTTGATAATGGTGACGGTGACCATTGGATTGTTTCAGGCCGCCGCGCGTTACATCCGTACCGGTAGCTTGGAACGATCACGGCCGCCGATGCCCCCTTGCCTCCAGGCTATATTCCTGCGTCCTCCTCCTGTCCTGCTGTAGAACCAATCTCCAAAGATCAAAAGTAGATTTCTACGCCCAGCGCTAGCTAGTTCCGGGGCGCGGAGACCTTCGTTTGTACCCCCACGTCGAGATCGGCTACGAATGTCGACTGGCGTTGGACACACTCGGAAGGAAGCTTTCCTTCTGCCACCGGAGTCCGATACACCTAGGTTTCAGGTCGCTTGGGTATGCCAGCCTTTCGGTCCTTTGTGCGCGTCGTGTTCCTGTTAAGCGTCGTGGCTGGCCTATTTTTCCCCGCAAAGTCGCAAACAGCCAGCCCAACCACGACAATCCGGGTGACATCGGATCTTGTCTACCTGGACGTGACCGTGGTCGACAGGAAGGGGAATCCGGTTGTGACCGGCCTCACCAAGAACGACTTCACGATTACAGAGAACGGGAAGCCACAGCGCATAGTCTCCTTTGACACACCAGTGGCCGGTACCGAGACATCTGCGGACGCTTCACCGGCTGCCCGGCCCAAGACGGTACAAGTTCCCAACAGGACGAGTGCGCAGAAGGGTCCCATGACGATCCTGGTACTCGATCTTATGAATACCCCTTCCGCTAACTCTGCTTATGCGCGCGATTCGATACGCCGATATCTCGCTAAGCAGCCTGAGCGGCTTGCATCGCCGACAGAACTCATGGTGCTGAACAACACCGCGTTGAATATAGTTCAGCCCTACACCCACAAACGAGACGACCTGCTGTACGCGCTCCACCACGTGCCCCCAGAGACGCCTTACAAGTTGGGAAGCATGCAGTACGGCAGCCCGGATTGGTTTGGCCAGAGCCTTTCACAATCAATCGAGGCTCTGCAGCAGATCGCATTGCAAAACAGAGGACAGGCAGGACGGAAAAACATCTTGTGGGTGGGCTGGGGTGGACCCAGTATTCCGATAGACCCGGGGGACCCCCTTTGGGACAAAGAAATCCGCTTCTACGTGCGCGGGACGACAAACATGCTGGTGGATGCTCGCATCAGCTTGTTCCTGATCCGTCCAGAGAAGCTGGGCTCACTTACGCTAGACCCGGATCATCACGCGAAACTTTCAAAACTTGAAGGCAGTCTCGCACAAAACGCCACCAACGAAGATCCTTTCGCAGGAACCGTGAATTTCGGTCTCTTCATCAACGGCACGGGTGGACGATTTTTCAGTAAACGTAACGACATCGATCGCGCAATCGCCGAAGCGCAGGAATTGGGCTCGAAATACTACACGCTGACTTACCAGCCCCAGGCCCGCGAGAATAAGGGCGAGTTCCGCGAGATCAAGGTTGTCCTGCGAGATCCCAACCTGCGGGCGATGACGAAGGCCGGTTACTTCGCGCCCGAAGTAACGACGAGCGCGGATTCTACGCCGCATCACCTGGACCCGATGTACCAAATAGAAGAAGCGGCGCAATCGGGAGCCGTATTCGATTCTCTGGGCTTGTCGCTGGTGCATGTGGAGCGGCATCCGGATAGTGAAAGCGTAGAGGTGCGAACGTTGCTCAAGTCGACGCATCTGCGTTGGCAGCCGACGAGCGATGGACGGAGTACGGCTGATATCACGGTTGCGGCCGTCAGTCTGTCAAAACAGAGGGACATACTGGCTTCTCGAATGCGGCGGCTAACGATCTTTTCAGACAGCCAGGATCCGGCAAGGTTAGCGGCGTCAGAAACGCCGGTCTCAATCACGGTGCCCGCCCCGCATCACACCGACAGTGTGCGTGTGGTTATCCTGGCGCAAGAAGGGGGACAAGTGGGCGCACTGGAAGTGGAACACAATGAGTTGGTAAGCGCTCCGGAAAGCCCAACAGTCGAACCACAACTCCTGCAGCGCCCGTGAGCGAATACCTCTGGCGGTGCAGGCCAGAGGGTCGACATCTGGCTTGCCGGGAAGGTGCAAGAAGACCTCACGTATGAGCGTACTCGCTGGGAAGCGTCCCGCAGATTCATTACATGGTCCGCCACGAGTGAGCCAGAATCCCTACACGAAACAGAGGAATGCCCCCGACCGCTCGTACCAACGCTTGCGCTCACTTAACCGGGGCCTTTCCTCGGCCGGTGAGGGCAATGAAGACGCGCTCTTTTCGGGAGCCAGGATCGGCAAACGCATGGCTCGGATTCTGAGAGATCTGTAATTCGCGATCCAACCCTTAGCGTGCAAATAGCATCTGGTATATTGGATCGTTCTGGCTTAGGCCTCTTTCAGATCCGGCATCAGGAAGAACGCAAGGAACAGGAGAAGCAAGCCGTGTTGCTTTTGCGTAATTCGTTGCGAAATGGCAGCCGCGCGATTCTGCTCGCACTGGGCCTTCTGATGCTGTCTGCGGCGGTGTTTGGGTGGGGCCTCCAGTATAAGCTCTCTCTCTATCAGGGAAAGGATTCGATCTCGCATCAGATCCCTGAAGCCAAGCTCCTTTCCCAAAAAGAACGTCCCGCAACGGGGCAGGCTGTCAGCGTGCGCCCCTCTGAACTACCGGCTTTCCACCTGTTCCCGGCTTTGATAATGGTGACGGTGACCATTGGATTGTTTCAGGCCGCCGCGCGTTACATCCGTACCGGTAGCTTGGAACGATCACGGCCGCCGATGCCCCCTTGCCTCCAGGCTATATTCCTGCGTCCTCCTCCTGTCCTGCTGTAGAACCAATCTCCAAAGATCAAAAGTAGATTTCTACGCCCAGCGCTAGCTAGTTCCGGGGCGCGGAGACCTTCGTTTGTACCCCCACGCGAGATCGGCTACGAATGTCGACTGGCGTTGGACACACTGGACTATCAGGTAGGTACGACGCCATGATCGAAAACTTCAAGCTGAGAGTCTTCCGCGTAGTTGCGGATACACTGAACTTCCGCAGGGCGGCTGATGAGCTGCATCTAACGCAGCCGGCCATCACTGCACAAATCAAGAGCCTAGAAGAAAGCCTCGGTATTGCATTGTTCGACCGAATCGGCCGCGACATCAATTTAACGCCGGCAGGAAGCACCTTGCTCCATTACGTTCGGCAGATTGAGGCCACCACCAATGAGGCGATCGCCGCGCTGGCTCCTTTCGGAGGCCAGGAAGGGATCGAGCTACGTATTGGGGCTTCCCACACGATAGCAATTTATCTTTTGCCTAAACTTCTTCGCCAGTTAGTCAGTGATTGGCCGAAACTGCGAGTTCACGTGATAGGAGGAAGCACGAATGAAGTGCTGCAGGCACTTACCACCCACCAGATCGGTGTCGGTTTGATCGAGGCTCCGGCATTCCGTCCGGATCTGAAGACGGAAGCGTTTGCGGAAGATGAGCTGGCATTGATTGTTCGACCCGATCACCGGTGGACCCGGAAACCCTTGCTCAGAGCCGCAGAGTTGGTACAGGCCCCAATCCTGCTACGGGAAGAAGGATCTGGAATGCGCCGCTTTGTCGAAGAATACCTGGAACGCAATGGCGTGCTACGGCAGCAACTTCAGACGCCGATCGACATAAATTCAACCGAAGGCATAATTTCCGCTGTGGAAGCCGGCCTCGGTGTAGGGTTTGCACCCTGTATGGCGCTCGAAAGAGTTCTGCAAATTGGAGCTGTGAAAACGGTTCCGCTCGATAACGGTCCGATCAAACGTCAACTTAGTATCGTCCTCCTGAATGGTCCGGAGCCGAGGGGGCCGATCGGGCAATTGCTGGAGCTTTTAAGAACCTGCATGGCGAAAAGGCAGACGGACGCGTCGACGCGACCGGCACTTGCATGGAACAGAGCTATTGCCAAAAAGAGGGGAGCTGCTTCTGAATGAGCGTTCTCGCCTTTTCTTCGATCGTGGGTGCGATTTCAGTTCTGGCAGGATTTCCTGGCGCACTCACCGGGCTGGCCAGCCGGAACAGCACTTCGGAGTTGCCGGGTTCTCGATAATGAAAGATTGCAAGTACGCGGCGGTGAGCGCGATCATTTTGGCATTCTTCTGACCAGTCTTTTTACCGGAGATAAGAGCGATGCCACTGATAGGTGACAGACCAGAACTTAACTTGAATGCAGTGATTTATTGCACAGATTTTTCAGTCTATTCCCAGAATGCGGGTCTCTACGCGGCTTTTATGGCGAAGCACTTCTCCGCCAAACTTCTGGTGGCGCACGCGTTCACCCTTTCACAAGCAGCTCTTGAAGTAGAAATCGAGAAGTCCCTGGTGAGCCAACAGCGGCAAGACCTGCAGCTTCTTCTATCCCAAAAGGCCTCAACTCTGGCGTCTGGCTCGATTGAGGCAATTCCAATTCTGCTGGACGGTGACCCAAAGGACGCGGTACCGCGCCTGGCCGATGAGTACCAGCCTTCCCTGTTGGTCTTGGGAACTCACGGCGGAGGTTGGGTGGAACAAAAGCTCATCGGCTCAGTGGCCGAAAAAGTACTTCGGTCCACACGATGGCCGGCTCTGACTGTTGGCCCCCATGTGCGACGACTCGCTTCTGGGCGGCCGCCATTTGATCACATTCTCTACGCCACAGATATGACTGCGTCCGCCGCCAGGGCGGCTGTGTTTGCGGTCTCGTTTGCGCAGGCGTTGGGGGCGGAAATCGATGTACTCAACGTGATTGAAGGCCGGGCCGTCGATCATCCGGACAGGTTGGGCGAGATAAGAAAGCGCTTTTATAGTGCTCTCGATGCTGTTGTGCCGGAGGAAGCGAAAGAGTTCTGCGATCCAAGAACTTTCGTCGCAGTCGGCGATGCACACGAGCAGATCCTCAGGCACATAAGAGAACGAGCAATTAACCTTCTGGTCCTGGGAATCCGGAAGACCTCTCATTTAGGGATGGAGACGAGAACATCCAGAGCTTTTCGGCTCGTCGTCGACTCCCAATGTCCGGTCCTTACTGTTACCGGGTGAAATTCAGGCCGATTCACGCGGAACCGCGCTCTTGCTCAAAGTCGTCGGGGGATCTGAATGAAGATCGTGCGTGAGTGGTTATCTAGTTAGGCGAAGTTGTTGGCATTTCCGGATTTTGTAGGCGCGGTGCGAGTTTCGGTTGCGGCGTCGGCAGCGCCGGCGCTTCGTCGATCGTTTTGCGATTCAACTCCACTGCGCCTATCCGTTCGCTCTGAGCCGCCTCGATGACCACGCGGACGGTCTGGGTCTTGCGTGGAACCCGTAGCGTCACCGGTAGACGTGTTGACATCCCAGCCAGACGATCCGGGTCCTGTGTGCCTGCCGTTACGGTCAGTTTTTCCACCTTCGATGCCAGAATGTTTCTGGCCCCTGCCAGACTCACCGCGGCAAGTGTCATGTTGGTTGTACTCTTTCCGCCATCAGCCGCTTCCCAGGTACCGTTTCCCGACTTCAGCAGTACCGTGAACTCTATGGTGCGCGTATCTGGATGACGCACCACCCCTTCGATTGTCAGAGAGAGCGCCTGGAACGGTATGGTTGATCTTGCCGCCTCGACCAAGTTGACCATCGTTTGCTGCCGAGGATCGACCGGGGCACCCTTGGCCGGCGCGAAGTACCCGGCCTTAGTCACCGCGCGCAGGTTCGGATCGCGCAAGGTCACACGAATCCGCCGGAATTTTCCGTCCGCATCCCCCTCGTGCGGCTGGTAAGTGAGGGTGTAGTATTCAGAGCCGAGCTCCTGCGATCGCTCGATCTCCCGGTCGACGTCGTTGCGATTGTAGAAAAGTTTGCCCCCGGTCTCGTTCACGAAAACCCCGTAATTGATATCACCGGCGAAGGGATCGTCGTCGTCCCCGATGTTGACGGCCGCGGAACCCTCGCTCAGTGTAAGCGCGGGGCCGTTTACCGGCAGCCCCGGATAGATCACGAAGAGACTGATGCGTGCGTCCACCAGCATGTTCGTCGTGTCACGCACATACTGATTCAGTTCGTCCACGATGGGACCCACCAAAGGCGCCGTATCGATGCTGGGGCCGCCGTGTCCTACCCACACAATGTTCTTCCGCCCCGGTATGCCTGCATTCTGCAGAGCGATCTGCTGTAGCGCATCGATAGATTGCCCAAAGCGCTCGGGGTAGAAAGCGCCGTTCATCATTTTGTACGGGAGCGCTGTTGGGATGTGATCCAGCGCGTACAGAAGGTCCTCCCTGTTCCGGGTGTATCCCTGCACCATCTCCAACGATTCATTGCCCAACACCATCAATTCGGCCGGCGAACTCAACCTCGCTGGTTGCGCGGCAAGATACTTGCGTACCGAGTAGCGTATGAAGGCGAAATCCTCGAATTTCGAGTTCAAGAGGTCGAGTACGAGGATTGTCAGGGGAGCCTTCCCTGCCGGGTTATCGTCGGTGGCATTCTTAGCTGCCACATGGGTCTGTGGTTCCTCAAATGAGAAGATCCGTTGCGGCTTTTTCTCCTCAGTAATGGTAAAGTCATCTTTGGTCAATCCCCTCACCACAATGTGACCCTTCTTGTCTAACACCGTCACGTCCAGAAACACCAATCGCGAAGTAACTCGGATTGTCGGTGTATTCGAGGCGCCTGGTTGCAACTGCCCTCTCAGCACCGGAGCGCAAAACAAACTCAGCAAAATTACCCCCCGCACGAACGACGCAATGGCAGCCATAAACGACCCTCGCCAGCCAGTTTACTCCGATAACTCCATCGGCATCTCTCGAGGGAGCCCAAGTTCTTAGGGCACGGAAAAACTTATCGATCATAAGGTGCACGGCTTGATAGGTTATCTTGTCTTAGTTAACGGCGATCACTTCATTTTCGAGCCGTCCTTTCGAATCTGACCTATACTTGCTTGTTCGGATCGGCTGCGCGTCTACAGCCTTAATGGCAAGGGCGTCATAACGGTGATATCAATGCGTAAAGCGATCTATATCTGTTGGACGATTTGTTTTGCGCTGCAAGTCCCCGCACAAACGGCAACACCACCGGGCCCAATCAGAATGGTCCCGGTTCCAGCCTTGGTGGAGGTTCGGTCAGGAGAGATTGCGTATGATCTTTCGGCAAGTGACTTTTCCATCAAGGACGAAGGAGTCGAGCAGCACGTAGAACTAGGCAACACCGGCTCGCAACCGCGCTCCCTCCTTATCGTCGTACAGACCGGTCGTAACGCCGCGGCGCAGCTTGGCAAAATAGAGCATCTCAACGATCTCCTGAGCGCCTTCTTGACCGGTCCGGTGGATGAAGTAGGAATTCTCACTTTTGATAGCCGCCCGCATGTCCTGCAGGATTTCGTGGTGAACTCCGACGCGGTTTCTCACTCTCTTGCGTCCATCGCTCCCGGGGACACGGGCGCCGCTCTGTTCGACGCGTTTTATGCGGCGGTAGCGATGTTTGCCAAGGTACCGGCTACCAATCGTCGAGTCATTCTCCTCATCTCAGGCCAACACGACCACGGTAGTATTACGAGCGCCGCCCCACTTATCCGAAGCATTTCCCTGGCAAATGCATCTGTCTACGGCCTGACGTTCACCGCGCCGAGGAAAGATCTGATGGGGAAGCTGTGGTCCATCAATCCGTTAGCGATGACAGCGAGCGCCATGCAGAAGAATGCCGTGGAGGCGTTGGCTCAACTGACTGGCGGTGATTTCTATCGCTTCGATACAGAAAAGAGCTTTGAGGACCGTGTCGTTGAGATGGCCAATCATATCCACAACTCATATTGCCTTACCTTCCAGCCAAACGACCCGGCGCCCGGATTCCATTTCCTGCAGGTGGGCGTTCGCCGCTCAAAGACCGCAGTCGTAGCGGCGCGAAGCGGCTATTGGTTCTCGACCGAGGATGATACAAACAACGAGGCCAATCTGCAATGAGATCGCAACCCAGGCATGCGTATGAGCACTCGGCTGTCCGGTCCATTCCGAGTGGCATAGGAGGAGGTCTGGATGTTGAGAGATACCTTGTATTCAAGGCCCCAGAAGAAGACCGGTAGGGCTAACCCCAGGAGGGGTAGAGTGACCGGCCGCACCCTGCGCCGAAGGGGCTCATCATTGCCTGCCCAGGCGACGAATGGCCACGTCAACAGCTGAAATCTTTGTTTGATCTCATGGGCGGTAAGATATGGAGTCGATTCCCTGAACACGGATTTTCGCGATCCGGGTGAGGCGATGAAACATTTTTCTGAATGGGTTTGTCTAAAGTAGTGTCGTTCTGGTGGTGAGTGTGATGCATCAGTCGGCCTATCTCGTATGCGGCGTTCTTGTAGCTGGCTTTGTTCTGAACGGTTGCGGAAGCAACAATCAGGGTGAGCCTGGCGGTACCACTGTCGTCGGCAGCGGCGGTTCCGGGGGTTCCGGTGGCATTATCTCTTCTGGCGGGACAGGCGGCGGCGGCTTAGGCGGCGGCGGCACAGGCGGAGGCGGCACAGGCGGTGGTGGGACAGGCGGTGGCGGGACAGGCGGTGGCGGGACAGGCGGCTCTGGTGGATCGGGCGGCTCTGGCGGCTCTGGAGGTTCTGGAGGGAGTGTGATCCGCGCCCCCGGTTCCGACAGGGTGACTACGGCCGCTTCGTCTTCCGGGCCATTCCAGGGACTTGTGAACGGAGGTCAATCCCGGGCAGTCGTCGGCGCCAAAGTTTATGTACTGCAGGCGAACACGACAGGCTACGGTAAGCCATCGGTCTCGCTGCTCACTTCCAGGACGGGGAACCCAGCAGACTCCATCGGCTACTATGTACTAACCGGCGAATACGGCGGATTCTCCATCGCCGGCGACTACACTTGCACTGCCGGGCGCCAGGTCTATCTCTATGTGCTGGGCGGAAACAGCGGTGGCAATGGTCCCAACTCTGCCATTGGCCTGATTAATGCTCTCGGTGCCTGCCCGGAAACTGGAACCTTCGCCGCTGCCGCGCCTTTCGTCTTCGTAAACGAAGTAACGACTGTGGCGGCGGCTTACGCGATGGTTGGAAGTGCCACCGACCCGACCCACGTTTCCGGTTCCGAGACTCCTGAGGCTTCGACTGGCGTGGGCAATGCTGCTGTGCTGGCTAGCGTCGCTACGGGATTTGCCAACAACACGGTTCCCCAGGCTAAGATCCACACTTTTGCCAATATCCTGGCCGCCTGCATTAATTCGAGCACGCCTGCCTCCAGCAGCTGCAACACCCTCTTCACCAATGCACGGAGCTCCGGTGCAACTGGAACGATACCGGGAGACACCGCTGCGGCCGCATTGAACATTGCTCGTAACCCTCGTGCCAACGTAACTGCCCTGTATGCCCTTCAACCAAGTCTGTCTCCTCCTTTTGTCCCCGCCCTGAAGTCCGCGCCACCCGATTTCGCCCTTCCGCCTTCTCCTGAAGAATTGGATAATTCTGTCGCCTACGCTGCGATTCACCCTTAAATGGGGTTAAGCCGCTGCGGAAAAAGTCGATGTTGGGGCAGAAAAGCGTACCTCGGGGGCTAAAGCCCGACGTATTCTCAATCTTTACGGCCCGACTAAAGTCGTGCCCTGATACAACAACAGTTTTTCCGCAGCCTGTTAGGCTCGCACAAAGCGAGCTGAGCGTCGCTGACTTGCCGGAACAGCCCTAACTACAGGCGTCATGTATTGAGTTTGAGTGTGCACAAGAACGATCAAGAGAGTGCGGATCGTCGCTCTACCTACAGCGGCAATGCGTCGAGTCCAATTTACTGGGTACGGCGAGCACTCGCTTCATACCCGGGAGGAACATCGAACCAGGAATGGTCGGGGCTTCCTAGTACAAGATCCGTGACTGTGAGCGTGAGTTGACCCAACTGGGGGTCATTGCGGACAACCGAGAGATACACTTTCAAGTCGGGCGAATACCAAAGATCCGTATGACTGAGAATCACGCGCGGACCGGACACAGTGGTGCGTGGTCTCGCGGGTTCCCACCGCAGTGAGGGTATCCATCGTTTGGTTACCGAGGCTCTCACTCCTGACGTTACCTGCGTTGACCACAAGCGGACCTCCGGCTTTCTGTGTCAGTGCGATGCGGGTGTGGTACTCGCTGGTGGTGCAAGTCAACGCGGCCTGTGTACACTTCGTGCGTGTGCCGGCAACTGGATCGATGACGGTGAGACTGCGCAAAGGAGGTTCTGCGGTCGAGTCGGCAGGGACGAAGTCTCTCGTCTCCCGGTGGACCCGACCCTGAGCGTCGCGAGCCACCAAGGTGTAGTACTTCCGCGAGACCGTGCCGCCGCCGATCAGCGGCTCATCCCAGGTAACCATAACCTTTGCGGAGAATGGGGCATTGGCAATGGGAGGAATATCAATGCCTTCGATGTGGGTGCGAATACTGCCATCCACATTTGCCTGAGAAGCGGTCTGGGCGGCGACGAAAGCAGGAGAAAGGACGAAGAGGCTGAGCAGAATGGAGGCACGCATCGGTTGCACCTCAACTACGCCAGCGATTATGTCATAAGTCAAGGAGTAGTAGCAAGCTTCTGCGAGTAAGAAATAAGTCAGTATTTCCCGGCTATCACACCGAGCCATCCTTTCCTGCGGCCCCAGCAACTAGTATTATCGGCGCGGCACTTTTCTTCGAGAGGACCTGGGACAGAGATGCCGGATCACCGGGTTACACGGTTAATCTTTTGCGCGATGTTCGTTGTCGTGAGTGCGCTTTGGAAGGCGCATGGGCAAACGGGTAACCCTACTGAAGGCTCTCGGCGCTTCATGGAGTATTGCGCAGGTTGTCACGGCGATGACGGCAAGGGAGGTAGCAAGGTTGTATCGCTTGCGACAACTCTGAGCGTCATGACTCGTTCAGATGCGGAACTGACGCGGATCGTACATGATGGAACGACGGAGGGCATGCCGCCGTTTGCGCAAATCGGCGACGAGAACATCAGGGCCGTAGTGCACTATCTCCGCATAATCGAAGGAAGGTCCGGGTACACGAGCAACCCAGTGGAAACACCAGTGACTGGAGACGTCAATGCTGGACGGGCACTGTATTTCGGTAAAGCGCAGTGTTCGACGTGCCACATGATTAAAGGGCAAGGAGGATTCATCGCGTCGGATCTTACAACCTACGGCCGAAGTCGCCCGGCCGACGCGATCTTGCAAGCCATCACGACACCGGACACTTCGGTGGCGCCCTCATCCCGCGTTGTGAGTGTGCTGACCAAGAGTGGGCTGAAGTTGACCGGAGTTCTGCGTTACGAGGATAACTTCAGCGTGGCCCTTCAGATGGAGGATGGCCGCTACCATTTGCTGACGAGAAGTGATCTGACAGAAGTGCACTACACCGATCACTCGCTGATGCCGCGTGACTACGGTACGCGGCTAACGTCGAAGGAACTGAACGACCTTGTAAGCTTCCTGATTGTCGCTAGCAGGAGCGGGCGGCGAGATCGATGAGTCTCCCAAGCACAGGATCTGGCGATCACAAACGCAAGTGGGCGAACGTATGTGGGCGGTCCACCAGATTTGCTATACAGATCGTTGGCAGTGGGTTGGCTGCTGCTGGTAATGCATCCAGGTAACGGATACGGAGAAGCCGACACGGCCGCGGAGCATGCGGCTACGAACCAAAGCGCACCGTTATCGGCTGATGGTATCGGTCTTATTAATGTCACTCAAAGCGACTTATTGCAGAAGCAGCTGAGAGACAATTGGGTCTCCTACAATGGCGACTATACGGGACAACGCTACAGCAGCTTGACGCAGATTACACCGGGGAACGTAGATCACCTGGCAGCCCAGTGGGTATTCCATGCCGGGGACATCGGTGGGCTCGAAGTAACCCCTGTGGTGGTAGCGGGCATCATGTTCGTCACCAGCGCTAATGACGCATACGCTCTGGATGCAAAGACGGGTAAGCTGCTGTGGCATCATGCCCGCCCCACCTCACAAGGCCTGATTGACGACGCCGCAGGGCATCACAATCGTGGCGTGGCCATCCTGGGCACACGCATTTATATGGAGACGGACAACGCACACCTGTTATGTCTGGATGCGCGGTCGGGGGGCGTGATCTGGGACGAGGCATATACAACCGGTAACAAGAATTACGGTGCGACCAGCGCACCCTTGATCGTGAAAGACAAGGTGTTGGTGGGAACGTCAGGTGGCGACGACGGCGTGCGCGGCTTCCTGGCTGCGTTCGATGCGGAGACTGGCAAGGAGAAATGGCGCTTCTGGACGATACCCGGGCCGGGTGAGAAAGGCAGCGAGAGCTGGCCGGGAGACATGTATATGCACGGCGGAGGGGCGACGTGGATGCCAGGCACCTATGATCCGAACCTCAACACACTCTATTGGGGCACCGGCAATCCCTCCCCGGACTACGATGGCAGCGTCCGCCCCGGTGACGACCTGTACACAAGCTGCCTGCTGGCGCTGGATCCTGACACCGGGACGCTGAAGTGGTACTTCCAGTACACCCCGCACAACCTGTATGACTATGATGCTGTGCAGACGCCGGTGATTGTCGACGCAGAGTTCAAGGGCAAGCCGCGCAGGTTGATAGTGACAGCCAACCGCAATGGCTTCCTTTATATCCTGGATCGGACAAATGGGAAGTTCCTGTTCGCCAAGCAATTCACCAAATTGCTGAATTGGGCTACAGGCATCGACGAAAATGGCCGGCCTATCTCCGCCGGGCTGATTCCCGACGAGAAGGGTGTTGAGATTTGTCCGGCTTCCGGCGGAGCTACGAACTGGTACTCGCCTAGTTACGATCCGGCAACGCACATGTTCTACTTTCGCGTGTTGGAAGCATGCGGGATTTTTACTTCGAAAACGGAGCCTTTCGAAGAGGGCCGCACCTATTACTCAACGGGTATGCAGGGCGTGGGTGAGATGGGTAAAGAGTACATAAATGCCTTCGATCTTAGAACGCTTGATTTTGCCTGGCGCGACCTTCAGATCGGTCCGAACAAAGGTTGGGGAGGCGTTATGTCGACGGGCACCGGACTGGTTGCATACGGCGACGACGCTCAGAACTTCGTGATCCTTAACGGGTACACTGGCAAGCCTCTATGGCACTTCAACGTCGGACAATCGATCCGTGCATCTCCCATGAGTTATGCGGTCCGTGGGAGGCAGTACTTTGCCATTGCGGCGGGAAGCGATGTCTTTTCCTTCGCGCTCCCTAGCATCTTCACCTACAAATATGAAAAAGGAAGTAACAAATAAATTGATCGATGATAAGGTCGTGCGAGATACTTATTTAGTAAGAGTTTTGATGATCGATAAAACAAGCAAAGAGACTTGAAGAGCGCGGTTTGTAATCATTCCCAGTCAAAAATCGATGGCTCAGGCGCCAGGAGGACCCTTCATTGCACCGACGATTCGGGTGACGTCCCGTCTTGATCTTTCTGGATATGACGGTACTGGACCCTGCGGTATACATCGCAGTTATCTTTACTCTGCTGATGGTTGCTACTCTGGCCTGTATGATTCCCGCGTCGCGAGCCTCGCGATTGGATCCGATGCATGCGCTGCGGGCTGAATAGTCCCCAGGAAGCTCTGCGTTGGCGCCAAATCGCCCATTCACTCAGGGAACCAAGAACATATCTCGGCCAATGTCATTATTCTGTCCTTAGCGCCCGCACCGGATCCACTGACGCCGCCCGCCGCGCCGGAATTACTGCCGCCACGCAGGCCGCCGCCAGCAGTATCCCCACAGCCACCACCAATGCACCGCTGCTCACCGTCGTTAGCTCATATAGCTGTGACTTCACCAGTGTGACTCCGTAGAACGCCACAGGAATTCCGATCGCAAGCCCGAGCAGTGTCTGCAACAACGCGCTGCGAAGGATCATCGCCACCACCCCGCTGCGATCCGCACCCAGTGCCATGCGGATGCCAATCTCGCTCGTCTTCCGCGCCACCGTGTACGAAGTCACCCCATACAGCCCCACCGTCGCCAACAGCAGCGCCAGGCTGCCGAACAATGTCATCAACGTCGACAACATCTGCTCGTGGGTAAATCTGCCTGCGATCTGCGCATCGAAGGTCTCGAACCTCTGCATTGCCAGATTGGGATTGATTTCCATCAGCGTCCGCCGCGCAATCGATTCCATATCGCTCCTCGGATGTGACGTCTCAACCACGATGGCACCCGCATACCCCTCCTCTGACGGCTGCGTCAGTGGGCCAAAGTACATGGGATGCGTCCCGTTCCTGCGCACGTCGGTGTAAGACGTTCCTTCTACTACGCCCACAATCTCGTAAGGCATGGCAGGATCCCCTCCAGCAGTAAAGCGATGCCCGATCGGGTTTTCCCCCGGCTTGAAAAGCGCCCTGACAAAGTCCTCGTTCACCACCGCAACATGCGGCGAAGTTGCGGTGTCCTGGACGGTGATTCCACGCCCCATCAGCACTCGCGTCCCCACCGAATCGAAATACTCCGGATTCACAATGATGTTCGAAGCAGACCTGTGCGCGTTGGGCTGTCCCAGCAATTGAATTCCGTAGCCGTCATCGTTGCCTTCCATCGGCGTATAGGTACTCACCCCCACCTTCACGACGTCCGGAATTGCCTCAAACCGCTCCTCAATGAGCCGGTAAAGCGCGTTCACTTGCTCGTCCTTATAGCCCGCCGCCTGCGCGTTGATATGGACGATATAGCGGTTCTTCGATTCCAGTTTCATGTCTGTATGCTGCAGCCTGCCCAGGCTTTGCGAAAAAAGCCCCGCGCCCACCAACAGTACAACCGACAACGCCGCCTGCACCACCACCAGCCCGCGTTGCAGCAGTGAAGCCCCGCCCGTCGTGGTCCGCGTCCCGTTGCGTAAGGCATCCGCTGGCGGAGCCTTGGCACCGATCAGCGCGGGAGCCAAGCCAAACAGCACGCCCGTCGCCATCGCCACACACACCGCGAACCACAGCACCTCCAGCGAAGGGCGGGAACTGATCGGCAGATGCTGATCGCCCGGGAACGCCAGCATCAGCAACATCCGTGCTCCGCCGTAGGAAACCGCCAGGGCCGCCATGCCGCCGATTCCCGCCAGCAGCAGGCTCTCCGTCAGCAGCTGCCGAACAATCCTCGTACGCATGGCGCCCAATGCCGTCCGCACGCTCATCTCCGTCTTCCGCCGCATTCCACGCACCAGCAAAAGGTTGGCAATGTTGGCGCACGCAATCATCAGCACCAGCCCGGCGATCCACATGAGCAGCTTCAGGTTTGAAGCGTAATCCTTCTGCATCGACTGGGTGCCTGCACCACCTGCAGCCAGCACTAAATGGGTCTTAGCGATATCCGCGGCTGAAAAGTCAGGATCCGTCGCGTGCACTCGCTTTAGTTGCGCGCTCAACTTCTCCTGCAACGGAACCAGCGCCGTTCCCGGCTTCACTCGCCCAATAATGTCCAGCCAATTCTGCGTCGGGTCACGGAAACTCTTTCCACCCGCCTCATCGGGCATGGTTGCAATCGGCAGGTAGAAATCCGGTGGCGTACTCGACATGCGATCGCCATAGAAACCCTCGGGCGCCACACCGACCACCGTCACCGGCTTCGTATTCATCCAGAAGGTGCTGCCGACCACCGAATCATCGCCGTTGTAGACGTCTTTCCATGTCGCATAGCTCATTACCGCAACCACTGGTGCACCGGAAACATCATCTGTATCGGAGAGCAGGCGTCCCACTGCAGGCTGTAGCCCAAACATGCGGAAGTAGTTTCCAGAGACGAACTCCCCCATCCGCGGCTTTGGAGCCTCTTGGCCTCCATCACGCCGTATAACGACGGGGCGATTCTCAAACCCCGCCTGCATCGCCGCCAGCTCTTCAAACTCCGGCGTGTTCTTCTTCATCTGCTCATAGGTGTCGGTTGAAAACATGCTGAAGTCTCCGTCGTGCCACAGGTTGGGCCCGGAGTTCTGGCAACAGTCAGCCCAATCACCCACTCGCACCAGCGCCTTCGGGTCGACCACCGGCAGGTTCGTCAGCAGCACCGCTTTCACCAGCGTAAAAATAGCCGCATTCGCCCCAATCCCCAGCGCCAGGGTGAGGATCGCGGTCACCGTAAATCCCGGAGTCTTCCACAACTGTCGCAGCGCGAAACGCGTATCTTGCGCCAAGCTCTCCAACCATCCCCATCCCCATGCCATATAGCTCTGCTCCTTGATCAAGGTTGGATTGCCAAATCTGCGATACGCCGCGCGCCGTGAATCGGACGAAAGCACACCCGCCTCTGTCTGCTCCCGCTCCCGCAACTCCAAATGCAGACGCATCTCTTCTTCCAGGTCTGCGTGAAATTGCTTCCGGTAAAACAGCATGCGCAAACGGCGCAACAGCTCATGGATTTTATTCATCGCACGCTCCTCACGCCGTCTGGATCACGCGCCCAATCGCCCCCATCACGCGCTCGAACTGCGAGATCTCCAGCGCCAGCTGCTTGCGCCCCAGGGCCGTCAGCTTGTAGTAGCGCGCACGCCGGTTTCCAGCCGTCGTCCCCCACTCCGCCGTCACCCAGCCTTTGATCAACATTCGTTGGAGCGCCGGATACAGCGACCCCTCTTCGACCTGCAGCACATCGTCGGAAGTGCGCTGAATCGAATTGGCAATCTCATATCCATGCAGCTCGACATGCCGCGCCAGCGTCTTCAGGATCAGCAGGTAAAGCGTACCCGGCGGAATCTCATCTCGATTCAAACAACACCTCCCCAGCCAAACAAAAACCTCTAGCATAGTCAGGCTATGCCAACAACACGCTACTGCCATAGCCACACTATGTCAAGAGAAGATAGCTGCTGCTTCAACTCTGGCACGCATAGCTAAGATCGGTAAGGAAAAGTCGGGCATATGCTTACTGGTGGCGTGCCGTCGCGTTCGAGCGAGATCTGAATGCAGCCAAGTGCACGAGATGCGGACTCTTCGGCCCCACGCTGCCCTGGTTTGCATCGTTAAGAAAACTCATGACACGCTTCTGATCACACACGGCTTACCCGCACAGGGATTAGGATAACAATGCCCGCCGCGTCCATTTTCTACGATAGAGTGGCAAGAATGTCAGAGCAACACAGCAAAGCGACCATCATTAGCATGGCTGTGATCGCCTCCGCAGTGGCGACGCTGCTGCATGAAGGTGTCGGTCATGGCGTAACCGCGTGGCTGCGCGGGGATATTCCAACCGAGCTTACGAGTAACCACCTCTCGACGCTGCGGCCGGACCGTTGGGTCGACGCCGGTGGAACGCTCGTGAATCTTATCTTCGGAGCCGGTTCTCTGTTGGGCTCGCGGAGTGCGGGCGATCGCGCGAACATTCGCTACTTTTTATGGATCCTTGCCGCGCTCAACCTGCTTCCGGGTGCTGGCTACTTCCTGTTCTCGGGAATCTTCGGCTTCGGCGACTGGTACCAGGTGATCCTCGGCCTGCCGTATCAGGTCGCACTGCGCATCGGCATGACCGTGTTCGGCGCTGGCTTGTATATCTGGGTAGTAAGGCTGCTCGCCGTCTCTGTACGACCCTTTGTTCCGGACAGATCGACGTACAACACCGTGGGAAGACTCCCATATTACGCTGCATGCCTTTTCAGTTGTGCAGCCGGCGCTCTGGACCCTATGGGATTAAAGCTCCTCTTTGTCTCCACGATTCCGGCGGCATTCGGCGGATCGTCAGGCCTGATGTGGGCCGACAGTCTACTGCCACGCGCTGTACCCGGGAGGCATCTGGTGGTGCGGCGGAACCCCGCGTGGTGGATCGCCGCAGTTCTACTCGGGATCCCCTACATCGTTATCCTGGGCCGGGGTCTCCACATCGCGCACTAGCGTCAAACCGGGCCGTGTGGCAAGCTTGCTCTGTTAACTCAACAGTCTTATCAGGAGCCAATTGTCGAGTTCGTCCTATACTTTCCCAAGCTCGTCTGGTGTAGCAAATGCAAGGGCGACGAAGGCGAAGCGATTTCAAAGAACACCCTATGAAAGCGATTGTACGCACGCAATACGGTTCGCCAGACGAGTTGCGGTTCGAGGAGGTGCCGACGCCTGGCCCTACCAGCAACGAGGTCTTGATCAAGCTTTGCGCGGCGTCGGTAAATCCCGTGGATCTGTTCGTGCTGCAAGGCGCACCGTGGAACCGCATCCCCGGACTGCGCACAAGGCCCAAACAAACGATCATCGGTTGTGATATCGCCGGCCGAGTGGAGGCGGTTGGCGGGAACGTAAAGCAGTTTCAGGTAGGCGACGAGGTCTTCGGGACGACGGGATTCGAGGGAAAGGGATTTGCCGAGTACGTATGTGCACCGGAAGAGAGATTGGCGCCAAAGCCGGCCAATCTGTCTTTCGAGGACGCAGCCGCCATACCCATCGCGGCAAGTACGGCGCTCCAGGGTCTTCGTGACTGGGGACGGATTCAGCCGGGACACAAAGTTCTCATTGAGGGCGCGTCTGGTGGCGTCGGCACATTTGCGGTGCAGATTGCCAAAGAGCTTGGGGCTGAAGTCACTGCCGTATGTAGTACGAGGAATGTGGACATAGCGAGATCAATCGGCGCAGACCATGTCATCGATTACACCCATGTAGATTTCGCGCAGCTTGGGCAGCGGTACGATCTGATATTGGCTGTGAACGGTCATCATTCGATTTTTGCGTACATGCGTATGCTGAACCAGAACGGGACCTATGTCGCAATCGGGGGGATGGTTCCGATTCTACAAGCGCTGCTGTTGGGGCGGCTCCTTTCAACGCTTGGGGGCAAGAAGATGACTTTCTTTATCGCGAAGATTAATCAGAAAGACTTAGTTTTCTTAATAAGTCTTCTGCAGTCCGGCAAGATTGTGCCGGTCATCGACAGACGTTACCGCTTGAGCGAGGCGGCGGACGCTCTGCGTTATCTGGCGGAAGGACATGCGCAGGGGAAACTTGTATTGACCGCTCCACCTTAAGGTGCGGAACGCAGGCGTCTCAACCCCCAAGCCTCTCTCCAACTGACAGCTCCTCGTAAGTCTGCTCGAACGCGATCTCGGGCGCGATTGCAGGACGCGCGTCCTCCTCATCGCCGGGAAACACGCCGGGGCGTCTGACCGCTTCCTAGCCCTTATCTGGCAGCGATGCGTGTTGCTAGCCCGGATAGCCCATAAAGCCAGACCACGAGCGAAATGACGGAAGCTAGGGTTGTCATCGAAACAGTGGAGGCTACCAGCATTTCCTCGCAGCGATACTCTCCCGCAAGAATGTAGGCTGTCTTGGCCGTGGGTACTGCGGCGCAGATTACGGCCGCAATGGTGTAGAGGGGGTCGAGCCCCAAGCACACGCTCAATCCGTAAACGATCAGAGGCATGATGACGAGCTTGACGGCCGTGAGCAGCGAAGCTCGCCCAACATTGGCGCGCAATCCCTCGATCGACAGCCCCAGTCCGATGGCGAACAGAGCACAAGGCGTTAGCGCATCGGCCAAGATGCCAAGATAGGCGGCGATCGGCCCAGGGATGCGGAGACCGAGGACCGACCAAAGCATACCGATCAGGGTTGATATGACCAGCGGGCTAAGCACGATGTGCCTAACGGTGACCATAAGGGCCGTGGTTGAGCCATGCGCATCCCGCTGACCAAGTTCGAGCAAGACCACGGCTGCTGGAAACATCACAACGGCCACGAATACCGTGGCGATCGCGGCCGGCAAAACGGCGCGCGGACCATAGATCGATTGCAGGACGGGTAAGGCGACGAAGCCGGTATTGGTCATCGATGCCGCCATGCCATACATCGTTCGGCTTGCAAGACTTCGGGAAACATGAATGCTCATGATGCCGAGCACAAGGATGAAGCAGAGGAGGGAGCCACCACCAAAGGCAACAAGAAAGCGGCCATTGATCAGCGAATGGCTTGGCTCTTGTGCAATTGTGACAATCAGCAATGCAGGCATTGCGATGTTATAGGCGAAGTGAATCAGTGCGTCAGACAACGCCCGCGACAAATAGCCCGTAAGGCCAACGATCCAGCCAGTTAGGATCACTGCAAATACCGGTAGGATAAGATCAGCAATCCGCATCGAGGATGTCTCAGGTTGACTCTCCAACAGTTGCATGGAGAGTGAGGTGCAGTCAAACCGCAAACGCCTTCGTCCAAGTGGATCCCTTTCGGATTGCCCGGCATGCATTCCAAATCTGCTTTGTGCCAAAACCAGTGAAGTACAATTTGGCTTCGTGCCTCAAAAGTCCGGTCACGGGGCGCGGTTTCAAACGCGGTAACGACAGCGTAGAATTTGTGCCAATTCCACGGAGAGCGAAAACAATGCGCCGGTACCATCACATCGGAATTCCTACTACTGAAGCGAAGCCTGGCGAGACCCACTTGAAACACCTGAAACTCTTTGTCGTCAGCCACGAGAAGAGCGAATTTGGCGTGGAGTGGATGCGTTTCGAAGCGGACGCGGCGGTCCCTGATCTCGTCCGGCAAGTTCCGCACGTCGCGTTTGAGGTGGCTGATCTCGCCTCCGAGCTTGCCGGCCGCGAAATCCTGATTCCTCCCAACAGCCCATCCGACGGGGTTCGCGTCGCGTTCATAGTCGAAAACGGCGCGCCCATCGAACTGCTCGAATTCACCAACCCCAACCATCCTGGCCGCCGCCAGCAGAGCAAGATGCTGATATAAACACCCTCCATCCAAAGCACCTCTTAGAGCGAAGGCGAGCACTTGAAACCTTTCAGGAGTGGCCAACTAACGAGCTGACTTCCATCAGGCAAGCCTTTTCCCAACCCTCGCCTCCAAGCCAACCTGACTCGCCGGCAAAAACCGGAGTTACAAGGTGGCTTGACATCGAATGCGGTTTGCGCACACCATGGTTCCATAGCTGGCTATGGGAGACCATGCGTAAGCACACCAATGACCGCCTCCAAGGCACACTTGACCTTTTGATACTCAAGACTCTTGCTTCCCGAGGGCGGATGCACGGCTACGGGATCATGCTGCACATCGAGCAGGTCTCGGAGGAGCTCCTCCGGTTAGAAGAGGGCTCGCTCTATCCAGCGCTGCACCGAATGACACAGTCGGGCTGGCTACGTTCCGAGTGGGGTATCTCAGAGAATAATCGCCGCGCCCGTTATTACTCCATCACGGCTGCGGGCCGCAAGCAGTTGGGAGAAGAAGAGCAAAACTGGGCCGCATTGACTGGCGCAGTCGCGCGCGTTCTGCAGTTTTCGTAGGAGAGCAATCGTGGGGTGGTTTAACCGTCTAGCTAATATTCTTCGACCCGCAAGGGTCAGCGATGAAATTGGCGAGGAGCTACGCTATCACATCGACTCGCGAACTGCTGACAATGTCGCCGCAGGGATGAGCCAGGAAGAAGCCCGGGCGGATGCAGTACGGCGCTTCGGCAACGCCACAGCCGCGCGCGACAGGTCGTACGAGGCCGACATTTTTGTCTGGCTCGAAACAGTCCTGCAGGATCTTCGCTATGGAGCGCGGAGTCTGCGTTTGAACCCCGGTGTAACCGCCGTGGTGCTGCTATCGGTGGCCTTGGCGAGTGGTGCGAGCACTGCGATTTTCAGCGTTGTCCACTCGGTTCTGTTGCGCTCGCTTCCTTATCGAGACCCGGATCGCATCACGATGCTCTGGGCCACCGATAAGCTGAACGGTTCCCTTGAAAACAACACTAGCGTGTCGAATTTCGAGGAGTGGAAGAAACGAACTCGAACCCTTGAGAACCTGGCCTCCTACCGCGAGGCGGATGCATCGTTTACGGTCAAGGGCGAGGCCGGTTGGATCGAATATGCGTGGGTCTACGGCGATTTCTTTGGCCTGATGGGTCGTCGTCCTGTGCTGGGCCGTACATTCAGCACAGACGACCCGGACACACACGAAGTTGTGCTCAGTAACCGCTTGTGGCGAACGCAGTTTGGCGGCTCACCGGACGTCCTTGGCCGGACGGTGGAGTTGAGCGGTATCAACTTTCAAGTCATCGCTGTTATGCCCGAGGATTTCGCTTTCCCCTCCGAAGAAACTCTTCTTTGGGCTCCAGCCGCTGCGCTACCGAACTGGCAGGCCCGGCGAAATGATCGAGACGGCGGTTTCGGTCCCGTTATCGCCCGACTTCGGGAGGGCGTTTCGCTCGATCAGGCGCGCACCGAAGCGGACCTTATCAACCAGGAACTCATAGCGGAATATCCGATTAATCATGCGGACCGCGGGGTGCGGCTGCTGCCACTTGCGGCACAGATCCAGGGCAAGACTGTCCCATTCATGCTCGCAATCCTATCTGGGGCGGTCCTCCTGGTATTGTTGATCGCGTGTGCAAATGCAGCGAACCTGCTGCTTGCGCGAGGCGCAGTCCGCAGCCAGGAGATTGCCGTACGGAGTGCGCTTGGGGCAGGCAAAGGACGCATCGTCAGGCAATTGGTTACGGAGAGCATGCTGCTCTCCTGTCTCGCGGGGGCCTTGGGCCTGCCCTTCGCGGCCTTGAGCATCCGAGCATTGATTGCCATGGCTCCGCACAGGATCGCACGGCTTGGAGAAGCGCGCATCGATGCGCCGGTGTTGATTTTTAGTTTTTGTCTCTCGCTCGCAACCGGTTTGCTGTTCGGACTCGCGCCGGCGATTCGCATCTCACAAAACGTGAGCAACCGGCAACAGACGAGCAGAATCGGTTCGCGGGGGATGTCGCGCTCTTTCGTCGTGGCGCAAGTGGGACTTGCAGTTGTTTTGCTTACGGGGGCTGGCCTGCTGATCCGCAGCTTTGTCGCCGTGCAATCGGTCGATCCTGGTTTCCGCACGTCCCGTGTGCTGGCTGCCACACTCAGGTTCGATAATTCACTTCCACGCGATCGGCGTGCGGTGCTGTACCGCGAAGCGATGACTCGCATCGGCCGCTTGCCGGGAGTCAGAGCAGTTGGCGCAATCAGCACCATGTTCTATCTGGACGACGAAGCGAAGTTTGGGCTGCGCGCGGTCGAAGGGCACCCGTTGGAGTCGCGGGAGCAGTGGACTCCCATGAAATGGGCGACGATCAGCGGCGACTACTTTCAGGCGCTTGGAGTCCCCCTGGTTAGGGGCCGGTTGTTCACCGACCAGGACACAAAAGAAACCACGCCCGTGGTTGTTATCAATGAGACCATGGCACACCGTTACTGGCCAGGGGACGATCCCATAGAGAAAGGGATCAAAGGATTTGACCCGCGCGGGCGGAACGACGAGTGGGTTCGAGTTATCGGCGTTGTAAAGGATATGCGCAGCAGCGGCCTAGAACGATCACCGGTCGCACAGATCTATGAGGCGCAGGCGCAATCGTTGGATGAAACCGAGAATCTGGTGGTACGCACAGATGCACCTGTGGGAGTTCTCCGCGATACGATCAGGTCGCTCGATAATACCGCGGTCTTGACGGACGTAACCACGCTGGGAGAGCGGCTTAAAGAGCAGAATGCTCCGCGCCGCTTCCAAACGCTGCTCCTAAGCCTGTTTGCGGCACTCGCGCTGGGGCTTGCGGGAGCGGGTATCTTCGCGATGATGCATTACACAGTTGCGCAGCGCACCAAGGAGATTGGCATTCGGATGGCTATAGGCGCCAGCCGAGCGAACGTTGTCCAAATGATTCTGCAGGAGGGCCTTCTCCTGGTTGGTGTGGGAGTTGGAATCGGGCTCGGTGGTTCTGTTGCGCTGTCTCGTTCGATCCGCAGCCTGTTATTCGAGGTTGGGCCTGGCGATCCAATCACGTTGAGCACGGTCACGATATTGCTGGCAGGCATTGCTTTATTCGCCTGCTTCATTCCCGCCCGCCGAGCGACACAAATAGATCCCATGATTGCGCTTCGTTGCGACTAAGACGAAGCTGCGAATAGATGCATCGTGACGGAAGGATCATTTTCACCGAATTTTGCCAGTTCTGCCGCAGTGATCACGTAGTTGTTTCCACCGCGCTACAGATTAGGTTAATTTTCCTCGGAACGACGCCTGGCTGGTTTCCACCATCTCGGGACCGGTATTCCAGGGCGACTGGGTGATGTCGATTACTATGAGCGTGATGTCATCCTGCTGAGTCACTGATGCAGGTTGCCAGCGGCGGACGCTTGTGAGCAGGTCGTCCGACAGATGCGAAGGTGACCGCGACTGATTCCTGCGGACAATGTCTTCTAGCTCGTAGTCGCCGAATGAATCGCCTGATGCGTTCTCGGGTTCAACGACACCGTCAGTGTAGAGCAGGAATCTGTCTCCCAAACTGAGAGGGACCGCGCAAACTGGATAGTCGGAATCCGGCATGATTCCGATCAGAAGGCCATTGCTTTCGATACGTTCCAGCCGACCCTGCCGCCAGCAGAGCAGGGGTGGATGCCCGGCGGCCGAGTACAGTGCGCTGCCACTTTCCATGTCGAACCACAGGTAAGCGGCGGAAACGAGCTGAGCCCGCAGTTGACCGGAGAGGATCCGATTCAAGCCGCGCAATACCTCGCGCGGCTGATGAGCGCAGTGCACCAGCGACTGCATCGCCACCTTTATCATGGCAGCAATGAGTGCGGCCGGGACGCCATGCCCGGAAACGTCAGCCACGAGGAAGCCTACCCGGTGCTGATCGACGGGGATGAATTCATAGAAGTCGCCGGCAACAGCAGTCATCGGACAATAGGCGGCGCTGATGGAGAGACTGTTGATTTCGGGAATGCCGCTGGGAAGAATGGCCGTTTGTATCTCGCGGGCTACGGCAAGCTCGCTTTCAATGGCGATTAAGCGACGTCCATCGCTGAAGATCCTCTGTGCCACGACGTATCCAAGCGAGAAGATCAACAGGGCAAAGGCTAGCGGCTCGAGTACAAGATATTCGGGAAGGCCGAAGAACTCCCTGAGATTGGCATAGAGGGACGCGACTCCCACAGCCAGAAAGCCGATCGTGGAAATCCGGTGGCGCTGGATGTCGAAGTTCTTCGCAATGGCGGGAAAATAAAACATCAGCACGAGCAGCAGAATCAATAAAATCACCAGCGTATTGCTGAAGTGAATGAATCTGTACGGTGATTCAGTGAAAAGAACTGCACCAACTCCGGCAGCGCAGATCAGCACATCCGCGATCAACATGACTTGCAAGAATCGGCGCAGGATTCCACGGCTCATTTCCAGAAAGAACAGTAGCGCGGGAATGACGATCAGGTAGGAGAGAATTGCTATCACGTCGAGGCGGGTGGCCCATAACGATCGCGGCAAGGGGCTGAACACCGCGGGCGAATAGGCCAGGATGCGTGCGCCCCACATCACATTCAGCAGGCCAAACCATACCAGGATCCGATCCTTCCTGCGACCGCGAATGGCAGATATACCACACGCAACCAGCCCGACGAACAGAAACACCGTCCCCAGCATAATGGTGCCAACCTGGGCGCGAAGCATCGTAAGAGCCTGATGTTCCATAGGTTCACCCTGCCTGAGAACGGTAACATTCCAGAGTCGCGAAGCATAACAGAAGCACCCAACTCTTGGATGTTCTGTCTTTGCCTGCTTCCGATTTCGGGTGGATCAGCGCAATCCGGAACATCGGCGTGTTCCACACCACTGCTCTACCCGGCTGGGAGCCCAGCGCCCGCCGACTCGTCGACATCCTCATCGCTGGTTCGCGCTCAATGCCTAAGGACCCCTCCACCCCGCCCCTCACGCGGAAAAATTGCGATGCCCCTGCATCGGTACATCTTTTGTGGGAGAGGGATAGATCTCACTGTCGGGTTCAATGATGCAGAGAGGCCTGCCCATGAGGAAACTAATCTGTGCTTATCTGCTCGGCGCTATTTGGACCGCCGGTGCGCTTGGTAGCGCCTGCGCCCAATCGATTGAAGCCAGGCAAGTAATGGAAGCGACCAACGCGGATCGCGCTCAACGGGGCCTTGGGCCGCTCAACTGGGACCCAGCCCTGGCGCGAGCCGCACAAAAACACGCTGACCTCATGGTGGGGCAGAGCGCGCTGTCGCACCAGTATGGGGGAGAAGCCGATCTGGATATACGCGTGGGGCGGGAGGGTGCGCACTTTCGCGTCGTGGCCGAAAATCTGGCCGCTGCCGCGACTCCCGAGGCGTTAGAGGTGGAGTGGATGCACTCGCCGGGGCACCGTGCAAACATTCTTGATCCACGGCTGAATGAGATTGGCGTGGGACTCGTCCGTCAGGGAGGGTATCTGTGGGCGGTGGAGGATTTCTCCGCAAGCGTCGCCGCCTTGGGCTCCTCGCAAATCGAGAGCGCCATCGGACAGTTGCTCAGCAAGCGTGGCATCGAACCGGCACGCGACGTTGCCGCGGCCCGGGAGACATGTGCCATGGACCATGGCGCAGCAGGAGGCTTGCGGCCGAAATTTATTATGCGTTGGGAAGCCTCCGATTTAAACAGGCTGCCCGATGTGCTGGAGCAGAAGATCAGTACTGGGCGCTATCGCACCGCAGCAGTAGGCTCATGCAATGGGGGTAGCGAGGGTCCAGGATTTACGACATACCACCTTGCTGTACTGCTCTTCTAGCCAAGCAAATAGAGTCCGCGCATTTTGGAAGAGCAGAGAAGCTTTTGACCTGAACCATCCAGCAGCGGCGATGGCGTTTCGCGGCCACTTGCGCGGTCACCTCGACATCCAAATAACAAAATGCTGGGAGATATACGGAAGCTTACCCTGTCTGCATCCGAAGCTCGGGATTCTAGCCAACGACCGATTGCATAACAATTATGTTGACTAATCTGTTGACATAGCCCTTGGGACGGCGCTATGGTCCTTGTTACGAGGGTTCGATCTGTGAGAAATGACGAGTACACGAAAGCTCTTTCCGCCGCAGAGAAAGAGCTTGCAAGACTGAATGCAGAGGCCGAGGGGATCGCGCAACGACGGGCACAGCTTCAGCAAACAATATCGACGCTCAAGACGCTGACGAATGGTTCGGACCAGGAGGAACGCACTCTAACAGACGCGATCCGCATTATCGTCAAAGCCGCAGATGGCTACATTTCCGCTGCTAACGTGTTGAAGGCCGCTTACTCGATGGGAGCGAAGTTCTCGGGGAAGAATCCGAAAGCTTCCATTATTACGATTCTGGGCCGTTTGGTGAAAGACGGTGAACTGGAACGGGAGCGCGGAACAATCAAAGTGCGGTTTCGCTCAAAAAGCCATGCAGCACTATGACGACAACGACCGCCACGCCCAGTGCCTATTTTTACAGCTGCCCTGCCACAATTTCACCCAGCTTCGTCACCGCGGCCTGTTGCTTGTCGGTGCCTATATTGAGATAGAAGCGCACGTTGCCCTTTCTCGCGTGCAGCGCGCCTTCTTTGTCGAAATACGCTTCGTCACCCATGCCGGAGGCAGGAGTGTTAGGGCTGTAAAACCCCTTCAGCTTCGCGAACAGCGTCGTCGAGTCGTTGACCGACCCATCGTAATAGATGCGAAACCACAGTGGGTTTCTTCCGTTGTACCGGCAATCCGTACCGGGCACCGAGTTGGCAAAAGGACGCGGCGCAACACTCTTCACGGGAGCGGTGTAAGTCGCTTGCATTACGCTGCTCACCTGCGCGGGCGTCAGCAGGGAGCACGGGTCGGGCGGTTCGGTCGCTCCGTGCGCCGCGTCCGCAAAGAGAGAAACCGCAAACAGCGCAGCGATGGGCAACATTGATTTCACGACCCTTGTCATGACTTCCCCTCCGATGCAACGGCCCCTGCTAAGTACCGGAATCTCCTCTTTCGGCGCGCTTCGAGGGGATTGTATCGCTCCTGAAGCGGATTACAAGGGGAAAAAACGGTTCCCGGTAATTTGTTCCCCTGGCTCCCTCTCACAAGGAACTTATTGCAAATGCGACTCTTCAGGCACTCTGCGACGTGTCCGTTGTTCAGAAAGTATGATTGCCCTCTGTTCAAGATCGATGTGAAATTTCACGCCACGGGCCGGCCAGAGCAAAACCCCGATGGGCGACAGAGTTTCGTCGAAAGCGACGAGGACATCATCACCTCGCTCTCACGCCCTTACCTTGCATCTCCAGTCTATGATTGATTCTGACATTGAATCGAGTTGCGAATTTTCATGTTTCATTCCGGAATTGCTGGAGAGCTTATGGGGAGGTCCACCTCAAATCCTGAATCACGCTCCACTGGCAAACTTCGCCTCTGCTTGCTCCTGTTTGTCATGGCGGGCATCACTTCAAGCCTCATCGCGCAGTCTAACAGCGGAGCAGCAGCGCAACTCAACATCAATGTGACTCGGATCATCTCGCCCGTCAGCCCGACGCTCTACGGCTTGATGACGGAAGAGATCAATCACTCTTACGATGGCGGCCTCTACGCCGAGATGATCCAGAACCGCGCCTTTCACGCCAACTGGGAAGGCACGCCGCCCTGGGATCTGGTGCGCCGCGGCAACGCAGTCGCCAGCAGGTCCCTCGACAAATCAACAGGACCGAGTCAGTCGCTGTCCTACAGCATGAAGCTGACCGTCGTCTCTGCATCCGATGGCAACGAAGCCGGTTTGACCAACCCGGGTTTCTGGGGCTATGGACTTCGTCCCAACACCACCTACTCAGGCTCGCTTTATATCCGTGAAGACGCGGACCTCGGCCCACTCACAGTTCGAATGATTAGCAACGCCACGGGAGCGGTGGAGGCTCAGGCACAGATGGCCGTCAAGCCCGGGCCATGGGCGCGATACGAATACAAACTCACCACCGGAGAAATTTCGCCTTCCATAGCCAACCATCTCGAGTTCACCGTCAGCCATCCCGGCGCCATTTGGTTCCAGTTGGTTTCGCTCATGCCGCCAACCTTCCATAATCGTCCCAATGGCAACCGCCCTGACTTGATGAACCGCATGGCAGCCATGCACCCAAAATTCCTGCGTCTCCCTGGTGGCAACTATCTCGAAGGCATGACGGTCGAAGATCGATTCGACTGGAAGAAGACCGTCGGTCCGCTGCTCGACAGGCCCGGCCACCAGGGACCCTGGTTCTACTGGTCCACGGATGGTCTCGGCCTGCTCGAATTTTTGGAGTGGTGCGAAGACTTGAATGTTGAGCCCGTGCTCGCCGTCTATGCCGGCTATTCGCTCGGCGGCACTCATGTAGCCACCGGCAAAGACCTTGAGCCGTACGTGCAATCTGCTCTGGACGAAGTGGAATATGTAACCGGCGACACCAGCACGCGTTGGGGAGCGGAGCGGGCGCGCGACGGACATCCAGCGCCGTTCCCCTTGCACTCCATCGAAATCGGGAACGAAGACTACCTCGACAAGTCAGGCAGCTATCCCGAGCGCTACGCGCAGTTCGCGGAAGCCCTGCGTAAACACTATCCGCAGTACAAGCTCATCGCAACCGATGGCAACAGCGAATACGAGACCAGAGTGCATCCTGACATCTCCGATGAGCATTACTACAAAACCCCCGCAGACATGATGGACCTTGTGCACCACTACGACAAAGCATCGCGCAACGGCCCGAAGATATTTGTGGGCGAGTGGGCTACGCGATCTGGATCGCCCACTCCGAACTTCGGCGACGCACTCGGCGATGCAGCCTGGATGACCTCCATGGAACGCAACAGCGATCTCATCATCATGGCAAGCTACGCTCCCCTGCTGGTGAACGTGAGCCCAGGCGCCATGCAATGGCCTACAGATCTGATCGGCTTCGATGCTGGCACAACCTACGCTTCGCCTAGCTATTGGGCTCAGTCCCTCTTTGCCGCGCACCTGGGCGACGGCACCGCAGAGAGTTCCATCTCCGGTGAGAACCAGCGCTTCTTCTACTCGTCTACCGTGAGCTCAAAGGAGAAGGTGCTGCACCTGAAGTTGGTAAACGCGTCCACCATCGACCAACCGTTGTCATTGAGCCTGACCGGAATCACCGGCGCACATGCGGCCACCGTGACGTCGCTGCATGGTGCAACGTTTACCGCAACAAACTCGATCAACGCTCCAGACGAGATACATCCCATAGAGTCGGCCGTCTCCATTCCGGGCAGCCCCTGGGTACACACCGTGCCGGCGCTCACCATAGAAGTCATCGACCTGCCTTTTTAGCATTATCGCCCATCCACTTCCAGCTTTACCGGCCGTGCGGTCGAGCTCACGTCAGGGTCGTAGTACTCGTAGAGCCGGGACTGCAACGTGTGCGCCCGTATGGGGTATTTCGCGCGCAAACGGACTTTCAGCGTGACTTCCTGGTGAGGCCCGAGACCGTTGAAGTAGAGGATGGCCTGGGTTGCGGTCAGGCTGAACTTCTCCAAGCGCCCAGCATCCGCCCCGGCGGCTTTTTCCTGTAACGCTTGCAGGTCTTCGCTCAGCAGATCGAAGCCGGGCGGGATGCCCAGATCCACCATGACCATGTTCGCGGTCTTGGCGAGATTGTTGCGAATCGTAACCGTCTCGGTAGCTATATCGTTCTGCGACAGGCGGGTGCGGTCATAGGCAACGTTGATGGAAAGCGGCTCGGCGGCGGGCTTTTCATCCCACGGGATAAAGGACCGGCCCACTACCTGGTACGCAAGGCTCCCCACGCCTTCGAAGTGAAGACGAATCGATGCGGGCTGGTGCGCGTCGACACCCTTGAAGACGAACTGGTGAAGCAGTTCGTTGTTGCTCGCGGTAAGGTTGAGGGTCTTCACTTCCCTGCCGTCAAGCATTACCTGCAAGGATCCGTGCACGTCGGCCGCGCTCATTTGCGTGGCCAGCAACAAGGCGCGCAGAGCCATGATGGTGGCTTGCGTGGTGCCCCAGGCGCCGGAGGCCTGCTTCTTTTGGGAAATAAAGTTGAGGGCCTTACGCACCGTCTCGGAGGCACGCCCCCACTTGAGCAGCGCCTGCGTCGCGAGGCCGGTGGTCTCAATGGCAGCGCTCGCACCCGTGGAGTAAACGCCGGTTTCTTCGGCGCTCCAGTAGACTTGATCCTCTTTTTCCGTGCGCGCGTCGAGCAACGCCTGCATGGAGCGGCGCGTGAAGTCGGGATCGCGGCCGTACTCGGCGGCGAAGTTGGCAATCACGGCCAGCGTGTAGGGATCCGGGCCCGAATTTAGATGAGAGCCGATGAAATCCTTGGCCTTGTCGACAGCCTGACCCTGCATACCGGTATCGACCAGCGACCAGGCGATATACGCAGTGATGCGAAGCACATTGGAGTTGTAACGATCGGTTGCTCCTTCATTGATGAACGAGGCGTCAGGCTTCCAACTCCCGTCCGCCTGTTGCTGGCTTACCAGCCAGTCGCGGGTGCGCTCGATTAGCTTCGGATCCACATCCGATACCTTTGCCATGTCGTTGAACTCCATCAGGCCGTAGGCGGTAAGGATCTTGTTAGCGGGAGCCTGGCCGAACCAGGAGAACCCGCCTCCAGGAACTTCGAAAGTAAGCAGACGCTGGTAGCCGTTGGCGATGTAGCCTTCGGCCTTGGCGTGTGTCTCTGGGGTGAGCTTCCTGGTGTGCTTCATGTAGTCGAGCGCAAGTACGTTGGGATACGTGCTGGAAGAAGTTTGTTCGAAGCACCCGCCGGGCATGCTGAGGATGCTATCCATTCCCTCGATCAGTTGGCTAAGAGGTCCGGGATAAAGACGGACGAGGATGCTGCTGGCATCGGCAATCGCGGTCTCGGGAAAGTGGAGATCGTGTGTGACGGAGCCTTCGAGCCGCCCGTTGAAAACCACGTCTTGCTCGCGGCCATTAGGGATGACCTCGATCTCGCGAACAACGATGTCATTGCGCGACCCGGATCCTTCCATGTGGGCCGAAAGGGTGAGCTTGAACTTGCCGATGCGCGTGGCGGTGAGTGTGAACTGCGCGCCAGCCACGCGATCGGAGTCAGCGGAGACAGATTTTTCCGGCGTGTCGTGGTCAAGCGAAAACCAGTCTTCCTGTTTGAGCTTCAGGGTGACCTCGCCGGATTTCCCGGAGTAGTTGTAGACCGCAATGGGGAGAGAGACCTGGTCGCCCTGCGTGAGCGTGACCGGAAGATCGAGATCCACAAAAAAATCTTGAAATACCTTCAAGCTCGAGGTTGCGCTGCCAAGCGCGCCCGAGGCAGTGGAGGCGAGCATAGCCATGCGCCAGGTGGTAATGGAGTCGGCAACCGGAATGGAGATATCGGCGTTGCCGTGGGCATCGGTGATGATCTCCGGATTGATGTAGAGCGCTTCGGGAAAGTAGGAGCGAACATGCGGAGTAACTTCCTCAGATACAGGCTGGCTCTTGAACGCCACAGCGAACTGGCGTCCCGCCACGGGCTGGGCGGCGACGTCTGCTCTTTCCATAGAAACACCAACCGCGTCCACCGCGCGCAAGATCCCGCCCATAACACCTACCGCCGCTCTCATCGCCATTGGGGGTGGCGCTGCTTCTACAAGGACGGTCTGAGTTACGCTGCCAACGTAAAGTCTGACGCTGAGCAGCGCGCGGTCGCGTTCCTTCAGCGCGAAGCTACTCGAGAGGTCGAAGAATCCAGGGGATGATACATCCACCCGATATCCACCCGGAGAAAGCCCCGCAAAAACAAACCGCCCATCGGCCGCAGCATGCGCGGTACGGGCGTCGGCTGTTGAGTTCCGGTGCAGGGTGATGGTTGCCCCCGGAACAACGGCGCCTGATGTATCGAGTACTGTACCGCTGGCTTCGGCTCGTTGATTCATGGGGCCGCGGTTGTGCTCCAGTTGGATCTCCAGGGTGCCCCGGCTTCCCTGCTCGCGAAGCAGGTGTCCGGAACGAGCTTCGATATAGGTGAAAAAGTCATCGCCGCTGTTAAATTCGCCATCCGGACCCGCACTGCGCACGAGGTACGCGTGGGTGCTCCAGGAGACCGGTTCAACACGCAGAGGAGTATTCCAGGAGTCGCGCGGCCGCGCGCGATTGACCAGCGCTGGAATGTCCGGCGCAGCCCCGCCCTTCCGGATTTCCTCACTGAGTTGAGCCGCGAGATCGCGCACCTGGTCCAGGAAGACGGACCGATACCGCTGCTGGTATTCGAAGTACTTGTCCTGCGGTAGACTGCGGCCAAATTCAGTGTCGAGCTTCGCCGGTCTGGCCATCTCGGTTGCCGAGAAAAGAGCACGGGCCGCCTTGTCCTGCTGATCGCCGCGGCGGTCTTCCGCCGGTTCGATGGCGCTCGACAAAGAGAGGGAGTGGATCTCGTAGCGCGGCTTCATTACCTCCTGCTCCAGGTAAAAAAATGTTTTTGCGAAGCCCGGCTGCTTCTCCGCCAGGGCAAAGACTGCTTCATCGACAATCTGCAGACCGAGCGCAGCGCTGACGCCTTCACCATGGGCATTGGTTACGCGGAAGCAAATCCGTGCATCGCTGCCCGGCCGGTAGCTGGCTGCGTCAGTGGTCGTTTCAACCTTCAGCTCGTCCGCCGGCTGCACGAACATGAGGCGATGGTCAGCGACTGGTTGTGCATCACGGCCGAAGAGGTAGGCGTCGATGTCGAGTGTGCCGGCCATCTCCGGGGTGGCGGCAAGCGTAAGCTCGGCTTGCCCGTTTTCTAGGTCAAGATCACGGGTAAGAATCGTCTGCCCATTACGCACGATGTCGATGTACACCGAGCCACGGGTGCGGGTGGAGAGAACTTTCAATTCGACTCGTTCGCCGGCTTTGACGATGGCGCGGTTAACGCGCAGCAGGATCTGGTCGGCGCCTTCCCGCGTCTCGAGCGAAAGATTCGCCGATGTGCGCGCGCCGCGATGATCGTCCGCATCGACTCGGAGGGAGGCGCCTGCGGTGATATGAATAGTGGCGACACCGCTGCTGTCGGCGTTGACATGCTGATCATGTTCACCGGGAATGTGGACCGTAAGGGATGCGGCTGCGGGTGTGCCGTCAGGGTAGGAGCTTAGAAGAAATACCTGGTTTTCGAGATGAGGGACCAGTGTGCCACCCTCCGGAACAGCAGTAATCAGCAGCGGCGATTGGCTGACGGTGATGGGTTCACCGCGGGTCTCGGCGTGCTCCGCGGAGTCTTTTACAGTGGCCTCGACCAGGGCGCGTGCTGCACCCTGGCTGATGGAGCGCCCGGCAAAATAGCCAGGGAGCACAAGATCGAAGTGATACACACCGTCTTTGTCTGTCTTGCCTTTGGCGGATCCTGCTTCAAAGACGTCGACATCCATGCTCGATATCTTGATGGCCGTCTCTGCGTGATCGACTGGCTTACCGAAAAAGTAGTTGGCCCGCACCGTGCCAGTGACGTGATCTCCAGGACGATAGTCACGCCGCGGCTTGTTGTCTTTTTCTGTGAACTCGACCGCGACTTTGAACTTTGGCAGAACATACCTTTCCACGTTGAGCGCAACTTCAGCGGTATTTGATGGAGCGGAGCTGTCGCCCACCAGGGCGCGAAGATGATACGTGCCCAGGTTCACCTCGTCAGCGAGCGAGAACTCCGCGGCGGCGATACCGAAGTGATCCGTCGTTGTGCTCTTTTTAAAGACCTTGTTGCCGCGTGAGTCTTCCACCTCGAAGGTAAGGTTGCGACCGGCATCCGCCCGATGACTGGCGCGATCCAGCGCGAGCGCGCGTACGTGGATCGTCTGGCCCGGCTGGTAGACCGGTTTCTCGGTGGTGAGCATAATCAATGCCGGATCCTTGAGCTCGATGGGCTGGGTGTATTCGGCGGAACCGATCGGTGTGTCGGCGATCAGGCGGATATCGTATTTGCCCTCGAGCCCGGCCGGAAAGTGAAACTGAGCTGCGACTGAGCCGTGGCGGTTGAGGTGTCCGGAGAAGAGGGGGCGATCTCTTTGCTGCGGAATGAGAAGTTCGGCTCGGACCGTCCCGGTGAGAGCCGCGTCCTCGTTGCCGGCGTCCGAAACCAGCACCCGGATAGCAGCATCGCTGCCGGCGAGGTATTCGGTCTGGCCAATCATGCGAACGACCGGCCGGCGCAAAATGCGCGAGATGGATTCAACACCCGCGATCGTCGGTATTGCTTTGTCGCCGTATTCGAAGCGGTAACGCACCCGTTGCCAAACCAGGTCTTCAAATGCAATGGGCTTTGCGGGGGCGATGCTCTGCTGCCACGTGCCGTCACTTTTGGCGATTTCGACCTGCTGTTCGGTGCGGCCTAGGATGTGCTCCTCGGGATCGAGGATCTCTGTGATGAGCTTGCCAGAACCAGGGTGCTCCCCATGGTAGGGGATGGCGACCAGGAGAACGCCATGCGTGAACCTGGCAGCGGGGGACGGAGCGCCTGCTGCCTTAAACGGAGCGTAGGTGCCCGCGAGAGCGATGAGGAGGAGTACGAACGAGAGAGGAAGGAAAAACTTAAGTAGAACGCTGCCGCCGCGCGTGTGCATGCCGGTGCTCCGAGTTTGCTGCCGTTTATGGGGGCGAGGCAGCTTCTGTCTGACCGGAGAACGCGGAGCTTCCACAAACTTGCAGAGAAAAGTAGAAAAACTTTTGCTTTGCGGATGCTATTCGCGCAGAGCTGTCCAAATTAACTGGATGGCCAATTCTTTGGGTTGATCTCATTGCACAAACTAGTTCGACGATTAGACCTTGCGAGAGTTAGTTGGCGGTAGGGTTTGATTCGGAGCGGATGATTCATCCGGGTCGCTTCCCAGGAAGGATTGGAGAGATCCGCAGGGCGCACCGCAGATCCCTCCACTGCGCTGCGCTCCGGTCGGGATGACAAGGGAAGGGCGGTTACTTTTCGGAAGATTAGCGACTTGGATGGACAGAGTTACGAACCTCTGCTTTGCGGAAACCGCAGGCCCCTCCCCCTCCCCCTCCCACTCTTGGACAAGTTCGTTATTCGCGGGTCCAGCTTTGCCCGTCGGCGCTCATCCAGTGCTCGCCATCATCGGTGGTTAACTCGAAACGCGACAGAGTTTGAGTGTCTGGAGACTTGGCCACCAGGCTTGCGTTGGCGGCCAGGTCTTCCGTGGGTGAGGGCGATGCATCGACCGCGACCGTCTGCGAGGCTGAACCCACGCGAAGTCTGAGGTCCGCGACGGCTTGCTGCGCCGGCGCTACTTTGGCAGAGAACGACTCGGTTTCGAACCCCCTTGACTGAGCTTCTATCCGGTAGCTACCGGGTACGAGACCTTCCATGCGATATTGACCGCGGTTATTAGTCGCCGCGCTGCGAACGATCTCAGCGGCAGGGTTGGTGGCAACCACGGTTACGCCGGGAACCACCGCGCCCGTGGGGTCGGTGATGGTGCCGGTCAGCGTCGCATCTGTGACTGCTGCGGGACGAAAGCTCATTTTGAGGGCAGGAGCCTCATTGCCGGAGGAAACACGAGAGGTCAGAGCGACTGCGACTGCGCGACCCTTCCATGGCGAGGGAACGGCCTTCCAGTTTCTGCCCTCGTCATCACTGAAGAAGAGATGGTGATCAGTGTCAATGGCAAGCCGCTGATTGCCGTTGGAAGCCATCGAGAGGATGGCGAGGCGGCTTGGCAGAGGATTTGGTGCGGAAGGAACAGATTGAACGCGATAGAGTCCCCGGCCGTTCACTGGTCTGCCGGCGCTCGCAGCGGATGCTCCAAACCAGCTGCCCGACGTAGCCGGTTGTGTGGGTCGAGGGGCTGCGCCTTCGAGAATACCGCCCATCGTCCCGCTAATGACCCCGCCGGCACTGCCGCCAGCCGAGGCTTGTCTCGCTTCGGCAGGGGGCGCCGGCTGCGTTGCGGCGGCAATTCCTTGTTTCCTTTGCGCACGCTGGGCAAGCGGCGCCTCGTTGCGAGCAACGTCGCGGGCGACTTCTGGCGGCGTGCTCTCGACCAGCGGGGCTGCTGGTTTGCGCGCATCCGCTAGCTGGGCCGGCACGGACACCTGGCGATCCCTCCTTTCGCCATTGCGAACGAAAAGAATTACCAGGATGAGAGCAGCAAGCGCGGGAATCCCCGCCCAAGCGGGATGCCAGCGCGGGAACCAGCGATGGCGAACACCTGGATCGAAGACTGGAGACTCATCGGCAGGCGGAAGCGAGAGCGCAACCATCTGCCGGCACGCCGGGCAAATGGCAAGATGCGCCAGTGTCTGCTCTTGCTCATGCGCAGGCAGCGTGTGCTCAACAAAAGCGTTGAGCTGGTCCGCGTCTGGATGCTGCCCGGCCTGGAGAATTTCGCTCATAGTTGCCCCGATGGAGCAGCGGCCTTCGCAACCGTCTGCTCTGAGAACGAGGTGGTTTGCGAACTTTGCAACAAAGCACGCAGATTGATTTCCAGATCACGCGGGTCATTGCCCAACGCTTCTTCGGCGGCCCGTTTGCTCAATCCGCCAGCCTGAAGATGGTGGAGCAGTCGCTTACGCAGATCCGTAAGCAGGCGCTGGAGGCGCCGGCTAATCGTAGCTTCGTGCACGTTAAGGACCCGGCCGATCTGAGCGAGCGGCTGGCGATCGAGGAAATAAGAGCAGAGCAGGTAGCGCTCTTCGGCGGAAACACTCTCGAGCGTAATAGTGATGGCCCGGGTCAGGCCAGTAAGTTCTGCGGCAACGGGTGCCGGATCCGCTTGCGGCGCGGGCGCGTCGAGAGTGTCGAGCGGCGACTCGCGGTAGGTTCGCCGGTGATGATCCACATGACGCTGGGCAAGCGTGGTGCGAAGCCAGCCGAGTAGCGAACCACGGCCGGAGTAGGAAGCGAGGGGAGAGCGCCGCTGTCCTCCGACCTCGCGCAGCCCATAGAGCTCCGAATAGAGCGAGCCGGCAAGATCGTGCCCCACTGTGCCTGAGCCGGTGATGGCGACGGCGGCCTGGGTGAGCGGCGTGCGATAGAGGTCAACGAAGCGTTGCCACGCAACCTCGCGGCCCAGCGCGCAGGCGGTAGCGAGGGCCAAGTCTTCCAGGCGGAGCGATCTCAGGAAGTCAGCCTTTTGCGAGTGATCGGGATGAGCAGCAGCGGGCAAACCGTAGTTGAACTTCTCGCCCATAGAGTAGAGCGCCGCGCTGAACTCGTGGCATGTTAGCCCGTCGGCCGCGCCCCTGGCGGTGACCCAAAGCTCCTGCAGGAGACTTTCCGGCAGGTCCCGGCCGGCCGAGTCCCTGGACTGTGGCGCCGATGGTAACGGCAGCGCCAGATCACCGGACTGTGGTGACGTTGTCTCCACCCTCTCAAGATACTGCAATCCCCTTTGATAGACTTGTCCGGCCATGAGAAAGTTCGCCGTTCGAATTGCCTGTACTGTGCTCTCGCTGGTTGCCTTCGCAGCCGCGCAGGATGTCATTCCCCTTTATCCCGGCATCGCGCCCGGCTCGACGCAGCAGAACTATCCGGAGAAGCAGTATTACTCCACCGTCTGGCATACAGACGTGGTCACAAATGTGACCCAGCCCACCCTCATAGTATTCAAACCTCCTCTGGAGTTGAAAAACGGCACTGCGATCGTCATCTGCCCGGGCGGCGGATTTATGGCCCTGTCCATCGCAAGCGAGGGTACGGACGTAGCCAAATACCTGGCGGCAAAAGGCGTGACCGCATTTGTGTTGAAGTATCGCGTAGCACACACTGGCGAAGACGCCACCCAGGAATTCATGACCTTGTACGCAGACAAGCAAAAATTTGATGACACCGTGAAGGCCGTCGAACCTCTGGCCGTCGCTGACGGGTTAGCGGCGGTCACCTACGTCCGGCAGCACGCGTCGGAATGGGGAGTTTCTCCCGATCGTGTCGGAATCATCGGATTCTCCGCTGGTGGATTTGTCACCGCCGAAGTTGCCCTCCACTACTCGCCCGAAGGCCGGCCCGCCTTTGTCGCCCCGGTCTATGGCGGGGCCTTGTCGAAAGACGCTCCCGTCCCCGCCGACGCACCGCCCATGTTTATTGCGGCAGCTACCGACGATTCACTCGGCCTCGCGCCAGCAAGCATTGCTCTTTATCAGAAGTGGACGGCCGCTCACAAATCGGCTGAATTGCACATGTACGCCAAGGGCGGCCACGGCTTCGGAATGCGATGGCAGAACATCCCCACAGATCAGTGGATCGACAGGTTTGCCGATTGGCTGCAACAGCAAGGCTTTTTGAACAAGTAAGGTCAATCGTAGCGTAGCGCGATCAGAGGGTTAATGCGCATGGCTCGCCGCGCGGGGATATAGCAGGCTGCGAGCGCCACAATCGTAAGCAAAATGGTGACTCCCATGAACGTGAGAGGATCTGTGGGCCGCACGCCGTAAAGCAGACCTGCCATGAGGTGCGAGGCGATCAGCGCACCCACCAGCCCCACGGCGGCGCCCGAAATCGCGAGGCCCAGTCCCTGGCGCAGAACCATTTCCAGAATATTCTGTCTTTGCGCCCCGAGTGCAAGGCGAATGCCGATGTCGTGTGTACGCTCGCTGACGATATACGAGATCACTCCATAAATTCCAAGCGCCGCCAGCAGCAAGGCCGTGGCAGCGAAGGATGCCACGATCACCATCAGGAATCGCCTTGCAGCCAGCGAGGCTGACAAAGCGTCGGCGAGCGTCTGTGCTCCGTAGACGGGTAGCTCCGGGTTCACGGACTGCACCTGTTGGCGCACCTCTGCCGGAATCGCACCCGGGTCCAGTTGTCCGCGCAGAAAAATTGCCAGTTCCCTAGCCTTGGTTTGGTACACGTCTAGATAGATTTGCGGAACGCCCGCGTCCGCCAGCGATTCTGTTCGGGCATTTGCGATGACGCCGATCACGGTAATCCAGGAATCGCTCGACGGCCTCACCTTCAGGCGCTTGCCCAGGGGATCTCCGTTTGGCCAGTAGGTCCGTGCCATCGCTTGATTAACCACTGCGACCTGCGGCGCCTTCTCGTTGTCGAGATCGCTAAACAGCCGGCCGCGCAGCAGAGGGATCTCCAGCAAATGAAAATACTCCGGCGAGACGTCCGATTGCTCCACTAACGCGGACTGCCTGCTCTGAGCCTCGCGCCCTTCCAGGATCAACGGTGACACGTTTCGATCGTGGTTCAATGGAATGGACGCGTCGAGTCCGAGCGCCGCCTCCTGCACTCCCGGCAGCGTCCTGCCGCGGCGAAGCAATTCGCGCAGAAACGGCGCTTCCTTTGCCGCGCTTCCATAAATGTCCGTCTTAGGGTCATTGGGCACAGGCAGCCACAAGCGAACGGCCATGACGCTCTGCGGGTTGAATCCCAGCGGGACTTTGAACAACTCCCAGAAACTGCGCAGCAGTAGCCCAGAGGCAATCATCAGCACTAAAGACAATGCGAACTCTGTCACCACCAACACATGGCGCATTTTCGTCTGTTCCCGGGAACCCCTTGAGCCGCGGCCTTCCAACCTGAGCGTCTGGCTCAAATCCAGCCGGCCAACCTGGAAGGCCGGAGCCAGGCCGAAAATCGTTCCGGCTAACACAGAGGCGCTAAGCGCGAACAACAGAACACTCCAGTTAATCGATATGTCATGCAGCCGCGGAAGGCTCTCCGGCAACATTTGCAGCAGCGCTCCCCTGGTGCAAAACAGAATTGCCAGGCCGGCCATTCCCCCAAGCAGAGAAAGAAGCAGGCTCTCGGTGAGCAACTGCCGCACCAACCGGGTCCGCGCGGCGCCGAGTGCCTGGCGAACTGCCATCTCGCGTCCTCTCCTGCTGGCGCGCGCCAGCAGCAGATTGGCCACGTTCACGCAGCCGATCAGCAGCACCAATCCCACCGCGCCCAACAGCAATATCAACGACTGGCGAACATTCCCGAAGACGCTCTCTTTGAGGGGGACTAATTGCACCCTCCAACCGCTTTCGACCGGATAATCGTCTGGGAATTGTTTCTGCAAAGACGCAACCAACGCATCCAACTGGCTTTGCGCCGCCGCGATCGTGAGTCCAGGTTTCAGCCGGGCAATGGTTTTCAAAGTCAACCGCGTGCTGCGCAGCGGGGGCGGGGCCGGGTCGCCGGCGAAACCCGAGGCGGCCCACAAGTCGGTATTCCTTTCCCCCGGCGTTCGTCCCGGATCGTGAAAACCAGCCGGCATGACGCCGATGACGCGATACAAATCGTTGTCGAGGCGCAAACTCCTGCCCAGAATCTTCGGGTCGCCTCCGAAAGCCCGCTTCCAGAGGCCGTCGCTGATGACCACATCGAGCGTGAAGCCGGGAGTCGGATCCTCGGGATTAAAGGTTCGGCCCAACTCCGGCTTTACCCCCAAAAGCGCGAAATAGCGAGGCGTGACCGGCTCAAACTGAATCCGTGACGGCTGCGAAGAGCCCGTAAGATTCACGGAGCCGAATGACTGCAGCACCACAGATTGAAAAATGCCGGAACGCTCGAGGTCCTTCCACTCGGGAATGGATATGCCTGCATCCTGAGCCCGGATGCCGGGCAGGTCATCTTCGACCTGCACCAGTTGTTCCGGGTGAGGATACGACAGCGGGTGCAGCAGCGTGGCGTCAACGAGGCTGAAGATCGCGGTTGTCGCTCCAATGCCCAATGCCATCGTTACAATCGAGACGACGGCGAACCCGGGCGACTTTGCCAGCAGCCGCACCCCGTAGCGCACGTCCTGCAGTAAAGTTTCAAGGAACGGCAGGCCCTGCTCTGCGTGGTAAGTCTCCCGCACCCCCTCCCGCGCGCCGAACTTCAGCACCGCCTGGCGGCGCGCCTCCGGCGGAGACATGCCGGCGCGAATGTTCTCCGCTGCCTGGAGAGCCATATGTTCTTCCATCTCCTCTCGCAGCCGCTGGTCATCGCACCGGCCCGCCACGAAGTTCCTGATTCGCGTCAACCACCGTTTGAGGAAGTTCACGACAGATCCTCCGCCTTCACGTCAAAAAACCGCGCGATGATCGCCGTCGTTTGCTCCCAGTCGCGAGTCGCGACCTCTAGTTGTTTATGTCCGGCGCGTGTCAGCCGGTAGAAGCGCGCACGCCGATTGTTCTCCGAAGCGCCCCACTCCGACGCGATGGCGCCTTCCTGCTCCAGCTTCAGCAGCACGGGATATAACGTGCCCTGATTTACAGCCAACAGATCACCGCTGATCTGCTCGATGCGCCGGGCAATCCCGTAACCGTGCAGCGGCCCCAGCACATCAAGCGTCTTGAGCACCATCAGCCCGAGGGTTCCCTGCCGAACATCCGTCTTCTCTTTCATGACCTCGCCCTTTGGGCTTCCAACAGGAATATTGGCACACGTCCTTTGGGAAGGCAACAGGTAAATTCACATCTCGCTTTGACATACCTACACATCTATGGGTATTGTTGCCTGGAAGCCTGGAGTGAGGTCCCCAATGGGACTGTGGTCACGGTTGAGAAATCTGAAGCGACGGAATGCTGTGGATGCAGAAATCGCGGAGGAGTTGCGATCGCATCTTGAGATGGCGGTTGACGACGGGATGCGCGCAGGCTTGAGCGAGGCTGAGGCACGGCGTGCCGCGCGGTTGAAGTTTGGAAATCCGGTAGCGATACGGGAGAAGACGATAGGCGCGGACGCGGCGCTCAGTCTCGATGGTGTTTGGCGCGACGTCAAGTTTGCACTGCGGCAGCTAAAGCGATCACCCGGTTTCGCGGTGACAGCCATTGTGACCCTGGCTCTGGGGATTGGCGCCAACATCGTCGTCTTCGGCGTGTTGAACGCCGTGATCCTGCATCCCCTCAATATCTCCGACCCACAAAGCGTCTATCAGATCTTTCACAAAGAATGGATGAGCGGCGGTCCCTCCTATCCGGCGTTCGAAGATTTTCGACAGAGGAACACAACCTTCGCCGGCATGGCGGCCGTGTATGGGCTGTCGAGCGTCGGTCTCGAATGGAAAAACAAGGTCGAGGAAATTTCCGGTTACGACGTCACTGGGAATTATTTCGATCTGCTTGGTGTGCGGCCGGAGATAGGACGTTTTTTTCACGCGAGCGATGAGCACGGTCCGGGCTCTGCTCCTTACGTGGTGTTGAGCGACGCTCTTTGGAGACGGGAATTCCACGCAGATCCGGCAGTGATTGGCCAGACGGTTCGTCTGAGCACTCATCCGTTCACCATCATCGGTGTGGCGCCACCCGACTTTCATGGTCTGGAGCGGTTCTTCTGGCCGGATTATTTTGTCCCCATGGTCAATGAAGAACAAGTGGAAGGCTGGGATTTTCTACATAGCCGCCTGTACGACCCGACGCCTGTGATCGGACGGCTGAAACCGGGCGTGACGCCACAGCAGGCAACAGAAAATCTGAATGCTATTGCTCGTGATCTGCAAAAGGAATACCCCGCGACGGACAAAGATCAGTCAGCGCGTCTCATTCGGCCAGGGCTCGAAGGTGACAACGGATATGTCATCCATGAGTTCCTGCTCAGCGTGATGCTGCTGGCGCTGCTCTTGCTTGCAGCGGCTTGCGCGAACCTGGCGAGCTTGTTTGCAGCCCGCGCGGCGGATCGCGGCCGGGAGTTAGCGCTGCGCGTAGCCCTGGGTTCGAGCCGGCAGCGTCTCTTGCGGCAACTCCTGACGGAGGCCATGCTGGTTTCTCTGTTGGGCGGCGCGGTCGGAATGTTGTGCGCGGCCTCATTGCTGAATGCTCTCAGCCGATGGCAGCCGTTTGGAGCGGGCTCTGCACATCTGGTAGCGGCGGTCGACGCACGCGTGTATCTGGCAGGCCTTGCATTATCGATGACGAGCGGCCTTCTCTTCGGCATGATCCCGGCCTGGCATGCATGGCAAAGCCGGCCACTGCAGGCGATGAAGAGCGCACCCGCAGAGTCGCGGCATCTGCGCCGATTTCCTATACGGGACTTGTTGCTCGGGGCGCAGATTGCAATTTGTACCCTCCTGGTCACGGCTTCGCTGGTGGCCGGTCGGGGAATGATGCGGGCGTTGCGCGCTCCACTCGGGATTAAGCCGGCCGGTGCAACGGTGGCGCAAGTGAATCTAGGCATGGTTGGCATCGATGGAGACAACGCTCTGGCGAAACAGAAGCAGATGATCGAGGCGGCGCAAAGTTTACCCGGCGTCCAAGCCGCGGGGATTGTAAACTTCCTGCCCTTGAGCGGATCGGGGATGAGCGGTATTCCCGTTTATTGGCCTGGAACGGTAGATCAGAGTTTGTCGAATCAAGTGGTGGCGACGCGTGTGTATCCGGTATCGCCGGACTACCTCAAAGCAGCGGGAACACGGCTGCTCACAGGACGCAATTTGACTTGGCATGATGACGCACATGCACCTCGTGTGGCCATAGTGAACGCTACGTTTGCTCACAAGATGTTTGGCAATCGGCCAGCTGTGGGAAATCACTTTTTGCTATGGAATGATTCGTACGAAGTTGTTGGTATCGCCGAGAATGGAAAGTACGTAGACCTGAACGAAGATCCGACGTGCGCAGTCTATGTCTCAACGGCTCAGATGGAACAGAGCAGTACCAACCTGGTAGTGCGCTCCAGCCTGACCTCTCGCGACATGGCGGCTGCGCTGCAGCGGGTTTTGAGCAGCATTGCGCCAACAGCGCCGATTACGATCCGAAGCTGGGATGATGCACTGAGCAACGTGCTGTTCCCTGCGCGGACAGCTGCCGCGGCTCTGGGAATTATGGGAATGCTGGCCGCAATGCTGTCGGTCACCGGGATTTTTGGAATGGCGGCCTACAGCGTCAGCAAGCGGATGAAGGAGTTGGGCATTCGTGTGGCGTTGGGTGCTCAGCGAAAGCAGATAGTGGGCTCGGCCATAGGGCGCCCGTTGGGCCTGCTGATATCCGGTTCGATCGTCGGGCTGGTCGCGGGGCTCTCTGCCAGCCGGCTGCTGGGGCGAATCGTGTATGAGGCCGATCCCCGCGATCCGCTGGTCGTGGGCGGCGTAATTGCTACCATGGCTCTCTTGGGATTGATGGCAACGCTCATTCCCGCCCGCAGGGCTCTCACTGTGGACCCTTCCCTGCTGATGCGGGAAGAGTAATTGTCGGTTAAGAATTCTTCCCGTAGCCGTTGAACGTTTTCCATCCCTGTGCCGATAGTTCCTACCGAAGCCACAGAACCCGCTACACCCGTGGCGCAGAGGCGGTTCCCATGAGCACCTCGTCAATCTCCAGTTCTCCCTTGTACTCCAATCTGGCCGTCCAAGAGGACGGCGTCAAATCCTCATCTCAGCAACAGGCCGCGAAGCGTCCCGGAACTGACACTCAGATTACTGAAGACACGGTGCAGCTTTCCCAGCTGGGCCAGATCCAGCAGATGGCTCAGCTGGGCGAGAGCGCATCCGCGATTGCCAGTGGCACCGGCCTCAGCGTCAGCGAGGTCGATAGCGACCTCGGCATCTCGACCACATCGTCCAGCATTCCTGTCGCTGTGCCGATTGGCCATGGGGGAGGACACCCTGCAGCAGCGCCGCGTCCAGCCGCAGCGGCAGCACCTGCAGCCGCGAGCCAGTCCAAAAGCGCGACACCCGCTCCCACGTTCTCGGTAACGGCGTAGCTGCGGCCAGCTTCACCTCTAAATGAACGAACGTGACCGAGCCAGCACTCTCACTGCCAGCCTCCGCCGAGTGCCCGGTAAAGCTGCACCAGACTTTGATACTCGCTCCCTCGCGCCTGGGCGAGTGTCAGTTCTTCGCTATACAGCGATCGCTGCCCGTCGAGCACTTCAAGGTACGTCGTGGTACCGCCCCTATAACGCATAATTGACAACCGGACAGACTCTTGCAGATCTGCGACGCTATCCTCCAGGCGAAGCCGCACCTGGTGCTGCTTCTGATAACCGATGAGCGCATCGGAGACGTCCCCGAACGCCTGCTGAATAGTTTGCCGGTACGCGATCAAAGCCTGCTGGTGCTGCGACTCAGCGAGGCGGAGATTTCCGCGTAGCGCCCCGCCGGTGAAAATCGGCTGGCTTACCTGGGCGCCGTAAGACCAGAAGCCCAGCTGCGAACTCATGAGGTTGCTGAACGTGCTGCTTCTGCCGAAAGAACCGCCGCCCGACCCAGTCAGCGAAATTTGCGGAAAAAATGCCGCCTTGGCGACTCCGATTTCCGCGTTCGCCGCAACCAGGTTCTGTTCCGCCTCGCGAATATCAGGCCGCCGCTCGAGGATAGAGGAAGGAAGCCCGGGCGGCACTTCAGGGGGCAGCGGTTGCTTTACCAACGGGAGCCCGCGCGACACATCCTGCGGATAATTGCCCAGCAGGATGCTGATGGCGTCCTCCTCCTGGCCAATTTGTCTTTCCAGATCAGGAACGGCGGCGTTGGCAGTGTCGAGAACCTGCTGTGCCTGGAGCACATCCAGTTTTGTCGCCACACCATGATCGAGGCGCAGCCGGGTGAGTTTGACCGAAGCTATCTGGGTCTGGACCGTATCGCGCGTGATTTGCAGTTCCAGATCGAGTTCGAGCAGCGTGAAGTAATCGGCGGCAACGTCGCTGACCAGGGTCAATATGACAGTCTGGCGCGCGTCTTCCGTAGCCAGCAGCTCGGCGCGTGCGGCCTGGGTTGCGCGGCGCAGACGACCAAAGAAATCCAGCTGGAACGCTGCGTCGGTGGTAAGGGTGAGAAAGTTGTAGTTGTTTTGGAAGCTGGGATCTTTGCCACCGGTAAAATTGCCGTTCCCTTGCACTTGAGGAAACAGGTTCGAGCGGGTGATGGCAACCTGGGCGCGCGCGGCAACGATGCGTTCTGTAGCCAACTGCAAATCGTAATTTTGCTTGAGCGCGATGCGAATGAGCTCTTGCAACTTCGGGTCCTGAAAGACCTGCCACCAGGGAAGATCGGCATAGGACGCAGCCTGAGCCTGAAGCTGGGGATTCTCGGACAGATCACGATAGACAGTCGGAGTTTGAATGGTCGGCCGGTGGTAATTGGGACCGACCATGCAACCGGCGAGCGAGCCGGAAACCAACATCGCCATCAGCAATCTAGCCAGCTTCATGAAGTGCAACTCCGTTTGTGCTCAATCCCCTACTTCCGGGGAAGGTGTTTTCGGCAACGGCGCGGCAAGCTGCTCCTGGCCTGCGCCGGACCATTTTTCTACCAGATAGAAAATTCCCGGGACGAAGAAGATGCCGATTGCGCTTGCGGCCATCATGCCGCCGATCACCGTGGTTCCCATGATTTGGCGCGCAACCGAGCCGGCGCCAGTTGCCGTCCAGAGCGGCACGCAGCCGAGAATGAAGGCGAAGGAGGTCATCAGGATCGGCCGCAGCCGAAGCCTCGCGCCTTCCAGCGCCGCGTCGGCGAGAGGTTTTCCGTGCTCATACTGTTCCTTGGCGAACTCGACAATCAGAATCGCATTCTTCGCTGCCAAGCCAATCAACATCACCAGCCCAATCTGGGAGTAGACGTCGGCCTCGATCTGAACCAGGTAAGCTGGCAGAAACGCGCTCAGGACAACGCGGCGAAGCCACAGCACGAAAAATGCGCCAAAGACCGCCACCGGCGTGCTGAGCAATACGCTGAAGGGCAACGACCAGCTTTCGTAAAGTGCGGCAAGAATCAAAAACACGAACAACAGCGAAAGCCCGAAGATCAGCGCCGGTGGAACGCCTTCCCGGGCCTTCTCCTCTTGAAACGACATACCGGAGTAGTCGAAGCCCATTTCTCGCGGCATGGTTTGCTTGAAAACAGCTTCCAGCGCAGCCGTTGCCTGGTCTGAGCTATAGCCAGGCGCAGCACTGCCGTTGATTTGCGCGCAACGGTACTCATCGAAGCGCATCGTAAATTCCGGACCGAAACGCGGCTTGACCGTGGTCAGTGTCGACAGGGGCACGTTCTCTCCCTTGCTGTTGCGGACATAAAATTGTCCGACGTTCTCTGCCCTGCCGCGGTAGTCGCTCTCGGCTTCGACATAGACCTGCCACTGGCGGCCGAAGCGATTGAAATAATTGATGAAATAACCGCCCATAAACGCCTGGACGGTGCGGTACACATCGTTCAGGTTCACCCCTTGCTTCAGTACCTTGTCGCGGTCAACGTCGACAAATTGCTGCGGCACACTGGGCAGGAAAGTTGTAGTGAGACTGGCGATTTCCGGCCGCTTTCGCGCAGCTTGAAGAAATACGCCCAGGTTGCGGGCGAGGAATTGAATATCGCTGCCCGAACGGTCTTCGAGGATAAAGGTGAATCCGCCGGCAGTGCCGACGCCAGGAATCGCTGGCGGGGAGAAACTGAAGGCCACTCCCGCAGGCAACTTGCTCAACTCCCGGTTGAGATGAGCCTTGATCGATTGAAATTGCTGGTCTCTCGCCTTGCGGGTGTCCCAGGGCTTCAGGGCCACAGAAAAGAACGCGTTGTAGCTGGTACGAACAAAACTAAGCAAACTGAAGCCCACGACGGTGGTCGTGTATTGAACCCCCGGGGTGTTCATAATGACTTTTTCAACGTCCTCCGCGACCGCAGTCGTCCGCTCCAACGAAGCCGCGTTGGGCAGTTGCAGATTGATGTACGCGTACCCTTGATCTTCGTCAGGGAGAAAGCTCGTGGGCAGGCGATTGGCGAAGAACCCCGCCATAATCCCAAAAGCCACCAGCAGTACAACCAATACCGCAGTCTTTTGGAGCAGTACGCCGCTCCAGCGGACATAGCCTTCGGTCGCCTGCTCGAAACGGCGATTAAACCAATCAAAGAATCTTCTCAGCAGGCCGTGGCTCCGTTGCCTGGGGCGCAGAAGCAGCGCAGACAGCGCGGGGCTGAGCGTAAGCGCGTTGAACGCGGAGAGGACGACAGAGATGGCAATGGTGACCGCGAACTGCTGATAGAGCCTACCCGTAATTCCGGGAATGAACGCCGTGGGTACAAAGACAGCGGAGAGAACCAACGCAATTCCGACCACCGGGCCGGAGAGCTCTTCCATCGCTTTGAAGGCTGCGTTCTTTGGCGTCAGTCCCTCTTCGATGTGCCGCTCCACGCCCTCGACGACCACGATGGCATCGTCCACCACCAGACCAATCGCCAGCACCAGGCCAAAAAGAGAAAGCGTATTGATGGAAAAACCAAACAGGGGAAAGAGAATGAACGTGCCTACCAGCGAAACCGGCACGGCCAGCAGCGGGATCAGAGTCGAACGCCAGCTCTGCAGGAAAAGATAGACGACAAGGATTACCAGGATGAGGGCGATCACGAGTGTCTTAACGATTTCCTTGATGCCTTCCGTGACCGAAAGAGTGGTGTCCAGGGATATGGCAAAGTCCATGTCCTCGGGGAATCGTTGTTTCATTTGCGCCATCAGTTTCTTGACCCCGGCGGCTGCGTCGACGGCGTTCGAGCCGGGCAATTGATAGCAGGCAATAATGGCGCCTGGCCTCCCGTTGAAGCGGCCGGCAACGCTATAGTCCTGGGCTCCAAGCTCGATTCGGGCGACATCGCGGACGCGGACGATCCCGCCGTCAGGAGTTTCGCGAACCACAATGTTGCCGAATTCTTCGGGAGAGATGAGGCGGCCCTGGGCCAGAACCGTGTAGGTGAATTCCTGGCCCTTGGGTGCAGGCTCGCCTCCGGCCTTCCCTGCGGGGTTCACCGTATTTTGCGCTTGCACCGCGCTTATGATGTCCGGGACGGTGATGCCCAGCTTTGCCAACTGGTCTGGTCTTACCCAAAGCCGCATGGCGTATTGGCCGGCGCCGAATACCTGCGTGTTGCCAATGCCTGGCGAACGCAGGATGGGATCCACAATGTTGATGTACGCGTAGTTGGCCAGGAACTTGGCATCGTAGGTTCCGTGCGGCGAGTAAAGGGCGACCCACATGAGCGGAGCGGTCACGGACTTGCGAACCGTGATTCCGTAATTGGTGACGTCGACCGGAAGTTGCGAAGCAGCCTGGGTTTCACGCGATTGGGTGAGAATGAAGTCGGTGTTTGGATCGGTCTTTACATCGAAGTCCACAATCAAGCTGGTGGTGGAATTGGCCGTGGCATTCAGCGAGTACATGTAATTCATGTTGTCCACGCCATTCATCTGCTGCTCAATGGGTGTGGCAACCGCTTGTTCCAGGGTTTGCGCGTCCGCCCCGACATAGGTGGCCAGGACTTGAATCTCGGGCGGAGTGATGTTGGGAAACTGCGCCACCGGCAAGCTCAGGATGGTGAGCGACCCCACCAGAACCATGACGATGGAGATGACGATGGCGACGATGGGGCGGTTGATGAAGAACTTTGACATCGGGGATCTATCCTTGAGTTGTCGCGGGACTTGCTGGGGCAAACGGCCGGGGGTTCACTTTCGCACCTGGGCGCACCTTCTGAACTCCTTCCACCACGACTTTCTCTCCTCGATTCAGCCCGCTGGCGATCACCCACTCTGAACCGACCCGGTCACCGACCGTGACTGTCCGAATGCTCACCCTGTTATCTCCACCCACCACGGCGACCTGGTAAGCGCCCTGCAACTCTGACACCGCACGTTGAGGAATCACCAGCGCGTCCCGTTGCAGGTTGACGACGGCGCGCACTTTGGCGTAGCCGCCAGGGCGCAAAATGTTCCCCGGATTCGGAAACAGCCCGGCAATCCGAATGGCCCCGGTGCTCTCGTTAACCTGCCGGTCGGCAAAGTAGAACGTGCCCTCGTGCGCGTAGGTGGAACCATCGGCCAGGATCAGTTGCAGGCGAAGAGCTCTGTCCGCTGCCAGGCGGCTGGCATCCGTCGGGAAACGCTTCCGCCAGGCGAGGTACTGGGGTTCGCCAACCGTAAAGTAAACCTTGATGGGTTCAACCGTGGACACCGAGGTGACCGGCCCGCTGCTGGGATTGACCAGCGCGCCTACCTGAAGTTGGGCTTGCCCGGCGATGCCGTCGATGGGAGCCACGAGCCGGGTAAACTCGAGATTGATTTTCGCCGTTTCGACCGCCGCCTCTGAGGTCTTGATGAGGGCCTTGGCGGTTTCCACCGATGCCAGGGCGGCAAGGTTGTTCTGCACGGCATTGTCTAGATCCTGCTGGCTGGCGGCCTGTTCCTGGGCCAGGGGCCGGTAGCGCTTGACATCCAGATCCGTGCGCCCCTGCACCGCCACGGCATTGGCCAGCGCGGCTTTGGCTTGCGCCAGTTGCCCCTGGGCCTGGTCAAGAGCTGCCTGAAAAGGCCGCGGGTCGATCTCGAACAGGAGCTGACCCTTTCTGACGAACGCACCCTCCTGATAGCCCTGCCTTTGCAGATACCCGGTCACCTGCGCCCTGACGTCGGCATTGACGAGCCCGTCGAGGGTGCCGATCCATTCCCCGAAAATCGGAACATCCTTTTGCTCGACCTGAACCACCTCGACATCCGCAGGGGCGCCCTGCGGTGCCCCTGAGGCGCCCTTGGGCCGCATGGCCCCGACAACCAGGATGACCACAAGCAAACAAAGGACTCCGAGACCCACGACGACAAGGTTGCGCTTCGAAAGGCCGGCCATCTTGATAGAAAACCTCCCCGCGAGGATGTATCCGGCATCATCTTCTAAAATCCGAACCAAAGCCAGAGCATGTTTTACGGGCCCGTCCTTGAGACTTCGCGTCCGCATGCTCTTCAGCGCAGGAGCGCGTATCGGGGAAACTAACTATAGGCAGATTGACGCGATCCTGTATTTGTAAAAATGGCCTCGTTTTGTCGAAAATTGCTGGATTATCGACGCGTGGGGTAACAGGTCCGAACCGGAACACCCAAGTCGCAAAAGCGAGACCTGGGCCACCCACTTTATGTTCGTCCGTGGCATTTTCGTCCTCTTCGATGGCTCAGGGGAGCGTCGTGGAGAGATCGCTGTGTGAATGTTCTTGGAAATGTTTTCGTGCCGAGCGTCCATGGCCCTGCGGGATTTCCTGTCGAGATGACAAAGCGGAGGGTGAGGCTTTCATTGAGAGCGGTGGCTCAATGGAAGCCGTTTTTCATCAGCCTGGGTGAGATGACAAACTATTTGATAACCATGCTGTCATTGGTAGGCTCCACAGCGACGTGTGGCTGGATAGAATCCTCTGCGGACTGTATCGCGGGCGAACCTGGATACGTGCAGTGATAGAGCACGGTCAGACTATCCCCGGTATAGCTCGCAGGAAAATGGCCGAAGCCCTGTGCTCGGTTAACAGCCCGCAAGCACGAAGCATCAAGCGATGAAGACCCGCTGGATGTTTCGACAGTCGGAACGTCATGATTCCCACGCCGCCGCACAGCGAATTGAATGTATACAGTTGCGCCTGACGGAGTATCGGCGGCAACTTCCGAGAGGTTCCACTTTTGTGTGACGCTGTTTTTCACCGCTTCGATATACCCGGTAAGTTGCGAAGCGGCACTTTCTCCCCGTGCCCGCTTTGGTAGTGTTACGGTCTCTTCCATGGATGGGGTCTTCGTTTGCGCTGGATGAGCGTTCACCAAATCGAGATGATTGCTGTCATTCACAGGGGCCGCCACAGCCCGGGCAGTTGCAGCCCGAGCCGATAAGAAAAATGGGGTTGCTCTGCTGGTACTTAAAAGGCATATCCCCATCAGCATCATGGCACTTGCTCCCGCCGCCATCGATCTGGTCTTGTGGTTGTACGACAACTTCGAGTTCCTAGCGATGAACCACACCACCGCGCCGGTCAGCAGCACCAGGAAAAATAAGCACGTGGCCCGTCCCACAATTTCTCTAAGCGCAGCGAGAATGCCATAAAGAAGAAGGCAAAGGACCGCGCAGGCTGCGCAAAGAACGGCGAACGTTTCGGGGCCGGCCACGGCGGGTGCTGGATAGCTTGACGGCTGCGGTGTAGCCTGTTGCGCCTGGGCCCCTGTTTTTCTCGGGTCAGGCGGCGGTCCCTTCGGAGCCAGTACCGCTCTCAGTAGAACTTCGTTATGCTTCGTATAAGCATCGCTCGCCTGTTGGCCGAGCCCTTCAGGCCGCCGTCTATCCTGCTCATCCATTGCCAGGTTAGGATAAACTTGCTTGAGAACCCGGATCCATAGCCTCCTTGGTTCGGGCGACCCTGTAAACATTTCACTCACCTTACATCTCCGTTTTGCAAGAAACTTAAAACTCTGAGGCTGGTTGTATTTGACCAGTGACCAGCGGCCCGCACCATCACCCGTTCCGGTACTAAAAGCGGCCAGGAGTGCATCAACAAAGGGCGAAAGATGACGCTGGGGGGCACAGCCGGCGGCGCCACTACACAGAACGGGTAGTCCTCTGTGCCCCGTGCGTACCCGTGTGAATGGTTACCTTCCCGACGATCAAGGCAGAAGCCTGCTCTCAGCGTGGAAAAACTTATATCTGGAATATTGGTGAAGCTCGTTCAAGACGCTTTCTCCTTGTTCCGTGCGAATGAGCACTTGAGAAGGCAGCCAGAAATCGGCGTCGTAACCCTTGATGCGCACGGGACGGAATCGCAGATCCGTGGTCATTTGTACCAGGTTTACGCTTGGGACCGGCGATAGAAGATCGGTCTGTAAGCGAACAACATTAAAACTGGATTGGTCGATCCACGCGATTCCCTGGAAGAAGAATTCTTCTTCCTTGCCGGCCCACTTGAATTTGCCCGGCAGCTTGACCTGGTTTGGGATCTGCACAAACCCCAAAACGAAGGTCTTATGATCGTCCATGCTCTGCTGGCCCAGGTAGCGGAAGCGTAGTTCCGATTGGTTTGCAGGCGATAAGAGCAACCACTGATAGGCAAATCCAAACCCACGCGGCGCCACTCCGTCGACCGGTGAGCTGATCTGCCGGTTCTTGAAATCTGTCCGCAACTCCGTAATTGCCGTAGCCCCGTCCGGGTGGTGATCGAACAGCAGCAGGTAATTGAACTCGACGCTTCGCATCTGCTGAAGCTGCGTTTCCAGGTCCAGCAGCGCAGGGCTTTCCTCCATTCCCAAAACACTGTTTGCAGGTCCTGCGGCGCGAGACATCACGGCCGAGTAAACGTCTTCGAGAGAACTCAGGTTAGGTACTCTGGACAATGAATTGAGCGTCGCTTCGCCGGCTCTGGCGAGAATCGAAGCGAGCTCATCCTGACTGGTGCCGGGCTTCATTCCATTCAACGCAGGAACGGCCGTTCGCAGCTTGGGCAAAGGATAGTCGACATAGGTTGGAGCATTTGCACGGGCCGGTGGATTGCCGGCCGGGGTGGGAGGCGTGGCTGCCGGGCGGGGCAAGATGGGCTGGTTGGTTGCCGGTTCCCGAGGTGCGCAGCACTCGGTGGAAACATCTATGTTACGCGACAGAGCGGTCACCCAATGTTCTTCGCTATCCGTCACTACTTCGCGAATGTGGTAGCTGCCTGGCTTCAACACAAACTTCGAATCCATTTTCAAGCCGGCGTTCCGAACCTGTTCGAGCTGCGCGTCTACGGGATCTAATGGAGCCTGCCCTTTTTGCACCTGGAGAAGATTGTCCTTTTGATCAAAAACAGCGAATACGAAGGTGACGCTATTCACGTTGCGCTGCCCCTCCTTGCGAAAGTGCAGCGACCTGGTATCGAGATGCGCCGACAGCGCAAGCTCACGATCGTCTGTTTTGGTCGAATAGACTTTCACGTCCATCGTGACTGGCAATTGCTGTAGTTCGGTTTTGGCGAAAACAGCTTCCCGTAACTGCTCCTTTGCCTGAGCCTCCGGATCGGCTGCCTCGCCGGCCTTGGCAAGGGTCTCGGCCTCCGCATCACCCCGCGGGGCAAAATAGCCCCGCCGCGCCTGAACACTCCAACCCTTGGGCTTCTCTGCCAGCTCCACCTTCAGGTCGTGGAACTTACCGTCTGGCTTGAGATCTTTAGGAGCGAAACCCAGGTAGTACCCGGAAGGTCCTGTCAGCACTCGGAATCCAGCTTGCAGATCGTTGATGTTGTGCAGGAACTCTCCGCCGGTCCCTTGCGCAACCTCTTGCAACACGTCTCGTGCCGCAGACTCTCTGTCGGATCGCAGACGATGTAAGTTTGCGGTGAGGAAAACCGGCATGTACGTGCGGGACACGTCAGTCTCATTTAAGGGGTCTGCGAGACCCCGGGGATCGAGCGAACTGATCACCACCTGCGCGCGCAGCGCGCGGTCGATGGTTTGCTCCAGTTGAGATTCTTCGCTGCGCGACAAATATCCAGGAGAAACCAGGACGACGGCACGCTGGCCGGGCATCCGCGAAACATAGTTCACTACCTTATCCAGTTCCTCCAGGTTGGCCCGTGCCTGCATCTGCGATTGCTCCAGGACTTTTCGCGCCAGCACGGCAATATACCTTTGCGGTTCGCCGAGCCCGGTGGGTACCTGGCTGCATCTTTGATCGTTGAGGGCTTGATCCTTCGCGACTTGCCAGGCGTCGGTGTTTTCGTCGTCAAACTCGATGATCTGCTCGGCCTGGTAATCGGATAGTTCCGGGCAATCGTGGGGCCTCTGAGCCACGGGAGAGCTATGGAGCTTGAGCAGGGCGTCGTGGATTTGCTTCAAATCTCCGGTAAAATCTGTCAGGCTGTTTCCAGAGGTAAACAGGGCCACCCGGTCGGTTGGCTGAAGGTTAGTTGCCAGGTAACGATCGGCCGCCTCCCGCGCACGCACCAGGTCCGCGTCGGACATATTCAGATCGTCAAAGTACAAGGCCTCGAAGCGTTGCGGTATGGAAGACAGTGAAGCGCCCGGAGTGGATGTGAGCACCGGAACCGAAGGCTGCACAGCCGTAGTCTCCGCCGCAAACTGGGTGATTGATTGCTGCTTGCCCCGATCGAAGAGCTTGAAATCCTCCTGTTTGAGGTTTTCCACCGCCTTATTCTGCGCGTCGCGCACGACGACGCGCACCATCACCAGGTTGCTCGACACTTTCAGCTGAAAAGGCGATTGATCCCCGGTTGGCGATGGAGTCACCTGAGTAGTCGTCTGAGCGAAGATGAATGTCGAGGAGGCGAGCAGGGCGGAGATTAGGAATCTCTTCGGTGTGACATGCTCCATGAGCACCCCTGGAATTGAACGCTATTCTATCCAGGGCAGCGAGCTTCAGCAACGTGGAGGTCGCAACAACTGCCGGGTGCCCCACACCCCCGATTTCCTGTGTAGTTTCGTGGGTTCCCGGGACTTCCTGCGCCTTTCCTTAAAGAAAGGCGCACACGCGGTCCTGTCCAGAGCTGCGTACAGGAGATTCGGGGCATCTTGCTCGTTTTTCGCGAGATGTGGGATACACCGCTCTTACCCTCTAGCCTCAAAGGTCAAAAGCAGTGTCTTCTCACACCTCGGGCGTGGCCTGATCACCGACCTCGAGCCACTGCGCTACTTTGAAGCCTGTACATTTACGGAGCAGCCATGGACGCGAAGAAGTGCGGCAGACCAAAAATACAACTACTGACCGCAATGACTACGCTATGCCGTGCGCTTCGCTGTGGTTGCCTCCGGGGGAGGAGTGTTCGACGTAGTCAAGCTGATCATCGAGCCTGATCACGTGCAGCAGACGTACTGCGCCGACCACATAAAGCAATGTCAGTGCACAAAATGCCATCCCGACCATTTATTCCACGGCCTGTGGCACCTTGTTGTTGGTGCGGGTGACGGTGTCGATTGATTTCGGTCTGTATGTACGCTTCAGACTCAGAACCTTGCCTTCTTTATCGATCTCCAGATTGACTTTGGGACGTTCTTCGAAAAACTCCATTTGCTTCTCCTTTGGGGTAATGGGGCAGTGGCAGGATTAGTTCTGATCGTAAGTCCCGTCTCTCTGTCTCGGTTTGTTGTTTCGATGTTTCAATGGGCCGTTAAATAAGAGGTGATAATTTGCGTTAATGTTGAAGGACCAACACGGCAGGCCCACAGACAGTCACAGCAAAACTAGGTTAAGTGCTTCCTGCCCACCCGAAAATGAGGAAATGGTAATGACTAAGACCAGGGTCATCTCTGTTAGGTGCCCGAAGTGTCGATAATAACCACTCAACGCTGCAACTAATCTTTTGGCTGGGAAATCGACGCGAAAGATTAGCTGTCACTTAACGGGCGAACAGCCTCGCTTCTTTCATCGCACGTCCACGAATCACCAAACGAGAGTGGCGACAGCGTTGCGAGGTAGAGCTAAGGAGACCTGCTGGCCTGCCTGAATGACCCGCACATTCTTTGCTTCCCCAGGATTGGTCAGGACCAGGGCGAAACCGCCGTCGGGGTTTCGCACGGCTACATGCCGTAGTCCCGAATCCGTACTCCCCGTGGCAATCCGCACTCCATCCCTCTGCAGATGCTTCGAGAAATGCCGGAGGGCGTGGCATTGGCCGCTCTTCATGATCGTTCCATCATCTCTCAGCGTCACCAGCCCAGCGCAATTGTAAGGTCCCAGGTTAGGCTTTCCCCGGGGATCGAGCATCAGGTTCCAGGTAATCGCGCTACGGCACCAGTTCTCCAGCGCATCGGTGAAGACGCCGCCCCACTTGGCCCAATCCGTGGCATAGTCCGCAGCATCGATGAATGGGCCACCCTCGGTCCAATAGAAAGGAACACCCGGGTCCTTCTGGTGGGCAAGGCTCATTTGATCCGGCGTACCCGTGTACCCGTGCCATGCCACACCGTCCACATACTTGGCCAATTGCTTATCTTCCAGCTGCGATACCACCCGTTGGTATAGCTGGTAGTTGTGGTCGAGCAACCAAATCTGTGTTTGCTGGTGCTGTACACGCAACAGCGGGCCTAAATGATCGCGCACAAACGCCGCCTCCAGGGTGGGCGACCAACGGCAGGCAGGCATCGTTCCGTTCTGGGTGGTATCCACCTCATTCTGGCAGGTGATCGCCTGGACCGGTATACCGTACTGCGCATAGCCCTTGAGAAACTTACTAAGGTAGCGGGAATACACTTCCAGATAACTTTCCGACATCCATCCGCCCAACATGGATTCGTTCGAAAGGTCCCAAAGCCAATGGGTGTAGGGTCCGAGGTAATTATCCTTGGTTCTCCCGCCGGCCGTCGTTCCGTAGGTCTTCATCCAGCCGGGAGGACTCCAGGGGCTGGCAAGAAGAAAAAGACTAGGATTGATCTCCCGGATCTCGCGCAGGGTAGGCACGATGTAGGCTTCATCATGCTTGAGGCTGAAGTGATTCAGGTTCATGTCGTCGGCAACGTCGTCATACGAGTAGACACTGCGTGAATAATCGCTGGAGCCGATGCAGCACCGGCCCAGGTTCAGATTCAGACCTGAAGGAGAATATGCTTCGCTCAAAAAAGCATGACGGGCGGCAGCCGGCATGCCGTGTAACAGGAAGCAGGAGGCGTCCGTGAGAGCTGCCCCAAAGCCGAGTATGGGCTGAAATTGCCGAGTGCTATCGATCTCGATCGTGGCCCCGCCTACCCGGGCCGCAGCCGGGGTCCAGCACAGTTCCGGACGCTCGGCGTACTTTTCCGCCGCATCGGTAACATAGAGAGTTGCAGACTTGTGACCTACCCCCTGGGATCTTAGCCACCGGGGTGAGAGCGCAAACAGGCCGCTCGCGGCTGCACGGCGAAGAAAAGTCCGGCGATTCGAAAGCTCCGAAGTCCAAATGTCCGTTTTCATGACTAATCCCATACCTTTAGTCCGTGATCCATGGGTTCACGGTTCGGCATCCTGGTTCAGGGGGGTTCGGTATTGCTCGGCCTTTACCATGCTCGGGTGATAGAAGTTGCATCCACCTTTAACCCTTGCTCTTAGGGCCGGTCACCTGCGACAGTCGTCATTACATATGTTCAGACCTGCTGAAGCAATAGCACTTACCTGGATCCGGGTTACGTTCGACTCGCTCAAAGGTGACTACCAAATATCAGGCGCCTAAGTGTTCCCCTGTGGCAGCGTCTCTCCCAGTTGCGGCGTACCGACCTGAACTGGAACATTTCTCAGCATCTAAGGGTTAGGCTTTCACGGGCTCAGCAAGTGCCGGTTGCGGTTCGGGACATGTACAATTGCTACCCCGCAACGGCCGGTTACCCGCTTGATTACTAAAGTTCTAGATACAAAACCTTTACCGTTACGTATTCTTCTGCAAGCGTAGTCGTGGGCACAGACGGAAAAACTTATGTTGCGCACGGCAGTGATTGAATTACTTGAAGCAGAAACTCTCCTTGGTCCTAAGCAGGTTGTCCTGATTCCGAGCACGTATTTGCACTTGCCCGGCTGACTCGAGGCTAGCAAGTGTAAGCGGATCCTGCGGAGCCATTCCCCCCGCGCTACGATCGATTTGTTGAGGAAGAGGACGGTATGTCCACGAGTGCTCCAAACTGCGCTGTCGTTTTCAAAGCTTACAAGTGGGATAGTTTCGTGGAACGTCAGGCACGACGCCTGGCGGAGGCTGCCGGCGCTATGGACTTTTACCTCCTGATAGACGAAACCGGCGGCCCGGCTGGACCAATACCGTTCGAGCGGGTCATACGCTTCACTTGCACCGATCTTGAAGCCACTGGCCTAGCGATGCGGTTTGGGGCTGGCGGGGTGCTGTGGTGGAATCCGGATTACGCCCACTATCAGTTTCTGACGCATTGCCCGGAATACGACTACTACCTGTTTGTGGAGTACGACTGCCTCGTGCAGTGCTCTTTGGAGAAGTTCGCTGCCCGTGGAGCGGCACAAGGCGCCGATCTTATTGCCTTACCGATTTCAAAAGCCTTCGACCGATGGCACTGGATGCCGTATCAGCGGGACGTCTATCCTTTTGGCGAAGCCAGGCTGGCGTTGCTCAATGTCTGCTTTCATTCCTCTCGAGCGTTGAAACTGTTGCATCGCCGTAGGCTCGCCATGGACTCTGATCCGGGAGTGCGCCATTGGCCGAGCAGCGAACTTTTTGTCCCCAGCGAGGTGGTGCGGGCGGGGATGACCTGGCTGTCCCTCGCCAACTTTGGTGACGTTTCTCGCTATGATTGGTTTCCTCCGACTCTGGAAGAGGATTTGGCAGCCGCGGATCAAGACACCTTTCTCCACCCGGTGCTCGACCGTGGGCGCTACATCTCCTCAATGTTGTTAAACCGCGGCTCTTTGCCACCGGGCGAGCTAAACCGTGCTCTTTCCCGCTTTCCTCGCGAAGAATACACAAAGCTGATAGGACCGTCAGCCCGCAAGGGAGCTTTAAAGCGGATACAGCACAAACTGATTAGTTGGCAAACACAGCTTTTGTCGCAATGGGGCCGGCCTGGCTCTTCTTCGGCCGCAGCATTCGAAGTTTCCCCTTTGGACCTCTCGGCTGTAAACCGCAAACCACTCCAACCCTAACGAACCTCTTGGGCTCTATCCCTGCCACCAACCGCCGGGTGTCGGGTGCCCCATCCTTCGCGTTCTTCGCAAAGGGTGGGATAGTCGCATCTCACCCTCCCACCTTCCGCACAACAGCCGACAGAACGTACCCGGATGTTTAAGTTGTCATGAAGGATGAACTCCGCGACACCGCGGTAACTATTCCAAGGTTACAATCGCTTCCTTCGCGACTTAATATGCTCTTGCCACCCACTACCTTACTGACACAAAGTTGCTATTGACATGATGCGGGCCATGCCTATAGTCCCCCAGGGTTCCGACCGGTTTGACTGGAGACTTTGCCATGGTGCTTCTACTCGACCACTTGCCTGCGCAAGATGCGGTCGTCACCCAAAATCCTCTCCTGGAACTAAGCGTAGTAATACCCACCTATAAAGAGCGTCAGAATATTGCTCCCCTTCTCGCTGCTCTCCAAACGTGCCTTCAGGGGATCAACTGGGAAGTGATCTTTGTGGATGACCATTCGCCCGATCACACCGCCGATGAGGTCCGTGCGCTTGCGCTGTCGAATCCACGAGTGAGGATTCTCGAGCGCATCGGGCGACGCGGCTTGTCTTCTGCATGCATTGAGGGGATGATGGCAAGTCCAGCTCCAAGCCTTGCCGTCATGGACGCTGACATGCAACACGACGAAACTGCGCTGCCGGAAATGCTCCGCCTCTTGCAGGAAAAACATCTCGACGTTGTCGTAGCCAGCAGAAGAGTCAAGGGCGGAAGCATGGGCGAGTTTGCCCAGGAGCGCGTGCGCTTAAGCGACCTTGGCTCTCGCGTCAGCAGGCTTGTCTGCAACTGCGATGTAACCGACCCCATGAGCGGCTTCTTCGTCGTCGACAGCCAATTTTTTAGAGCCGCTGTACCCCGCCTGACGGGGACCGGCTTCAAACTCCTCGTCGACATCCTGGCCTCAAGCCCAAATGCGCCCCGGATCGCCGAGGTTCCCTATCGCTTTCGCAAGCGGCTGACTGGTGAGAGCAAGCTCGATGTGAATGTCGAACTGGAGTACCTATTCCTCATCCTCGATAAGATGGTGGGCCGCTACCTCCCCACGCGATTTGTGCTTTTTGTCGCTGTAGGATCATTGGGTCTTCTGATTCACTTGTCGATCCTGGGGCTCTTCCACTTTTTAGACGCGGCCGCGTTTTCACAAGGGCAAGTCGTCGCCACGCTGGGAGCGATGCTGTTCAATTTCTTTCTGAATAACGTGGTTACGTTCCGTGACCGCAGACTCAAAGGATGGGCGTTGGCTCGGGGACTGGTCACATTTTTCGCTGCCTGTACGTTGGGCGTGTTGATCAACTTGAGTTTCGCGGATCGCTTGTTGTCTGCGGGCCTGCCCTGGTACCTGGCCGGACTTTCCGGGGTGGCTATCAGTTCGTTTTGGAACTACGGTGTAAACACCATCGTGACATGGCGGCGCAACCGGGAACGTTTTTGTCTCGTTCGGGAAACTGCTATACCGGCCAACAGCCAAAGTGCCGGAGTTACTTAAGGACGCGCCTGCCAATGCGCAGCAGCGGCGCAGGGAACTTTTCCGCAGAACCATTCCCGAAAGAAAGCCGCGGGCGCGTGAGCTTGCAGCTCACTCAAAAGACCCAGGTCAAACGAGTGGGACAGCACCCAAACGGATTGCCCGCTTTGGATCGCTTGCACAATCTCAGGTCCAGTAATCGTCGGCATGTGAAGTTTGTCCGCCGCTGCCCGCATGATCGTTGGGGGTAAACCAGCATCCCACAGCCGAACATTCTTCACTTGCGGCGCGTAGTAAAGCAGCACCTCCGGATTGGAAACAGGGCTAAGCACAACTAGATCTGCCCGGGTGAATTGCGGTGCAAGTGTCCGCGAGATATCACGCAACGGTTCCTTGTCGCTGTTCTGCGCCGTTACCTGGAAAAACAGCCCACCTCCGAACGCCGCAACCAGGCTAAGCAGGACCGCAACACGGGCGCGGCCAGTCACCAGTACCTGCCGCCCGGCGAGCACGCAAAGCGGCACAACCATGAAAATAAGAATTCTCGGCAACAGGATCGGACGACGAATACTCAGCACCAGCACAAGCGCAACGAAAAGGCACGGTATGCCGATAAGGGTGACGCTAGCCCGGCTCGAGGGTGGGTTTAGCCAGAGCGAGGCCATCAGGGCTATGCACACTGCGGCCGCCAAAAGGAATGCAGGCCACGGGTAAGGCGTCACGATACCCGCCACAACCAGCGAGAGGCAGTAGACCAATTGATGGATGCCTGCCGAGGGCACATAGTTGATGACGCCAGTTTGGCTGGCCGCAAACACGTGGAGGTAGTAAGGCAAGCCGAGCAGCAGAACGAGCCCGTTCAGAGTCAGCCACTTCGGTCGCGCTCCCCTCGCGCTCACTCCTTTGGACAACAACGACAGCCACACGGCCCCGGTACACGCTGCCACGAACAGCAGCCCGGTCACGTGAAGATAGAGACAGAGAGTCGCGGACAACACGTACCACCAGGCAGCTTTCAACGAGCGCCAGTCGCGCTGGAACACTGCAGCGGCCCAAAGCGCCATTGAGGCGGCCAACATAAGCAGGGCATAGACCCTCGCCTCTTGAGCGAAATACACACTCATCGGACAAATCGCGCAGAAAAGGGCGCCGGCTAAGGCTCGCGGCTTGCTACCCAATTCGCGGCCAAGCAAGTAGGCCACTGGAACGCAAAGAGTCGAGGCCAGGGCGGATAACGAGCGCAATGCCGCCTCGCTGGAGCCCCATAACCCGATCCAACCCCGGAGTAAGAGATAGTAGGTCGGAGGGTTCGTCTCCTTCGACAACCCCTCGGACAGCAGGTAACGGAATCCAAACAGATCCACGTAATACCGGGAAAAGAGCTCGTCACTCCACAAAGAGGCAGCGCCGAGATGATAGATCCTTAGAGCGGCACAGAGGAGGATGATGAGGCCAAGAGCAAGAGCTTCGAAACGAGGTTTCCGCTGAGCATGTTCGACTTCCGGTTTCTGGCCGAGTGACTGAGTCTGAGCGGGCAAGTTCTGTGTCGACATCTGAAAATCTTTCAAAGCATAGACTGGTCTATCCATGTCTTACGAGCTTCAGAATAATGCAGCCGAACCGGGTAGCGAATACAACTTCGGGCTTCCGAAAGTCAACAGTGAAGGACCAAAGAACACTCTGTACAGTGACTCTTGACTATCTTTTGGCCATCGGCTGGCACACCTTAGTTGGAGCCTGCCTGTACAGCCACTCGTATAAGTGAGAAGCCTAAGTCATTGAACATCCTGACAGATTGTTACTGCCCCCTCAAGCTTCATCGCACTCTCCAGGTCACCGGCTGCGCACTTCAACCCCACAATATTACAGGTAACTCTATGGCATTCAACATGTTGAACCCAGATGACTGGCATGGCTGCCGGCGCATCGATCTGCACCTGCAGGTTGTAGTACGCTGAAAGAGCGTGAAGGACGCATCCGGTTCGCGGAAAGGGTAGAAGCCCACCTTGAACACACCTGAGCTTTCGCGAAACTTCTTTCAGCCCGCAATGCGAACAACGGGCATTTGCATGAAAGGAGTTCGCTATGACGAACAACCTACCCGACGCTACGCGCGCCCTCCCGGCTCGCCCCAATCTTCGACACCTGAAAGATCAAGCTAAGGACCTGGTAGATGCCGGCGATGCCAGGTCCCTCTCCGCTGCCCAATTGCAGGTTGCCCGCACGTATGGATTTGCTAGTTGGCCCAGGCTCAAGGCTCATGTCGATTTGCTCGAAGAGGCTGGCCAACTGAAAGAAGCCATTGATCAGAACGACCTGGTGCGGGTCAAGACAATGATGCTCAAAAATCCATCGTTGCACGAAGCGCCACTAGGCTACGCCAAAGATGGACCGCTTACGTGGGTGGCGGAGTGCAGGATTCCGCCAGTCGCGCCGAACCAGACCCGATTAGAGATGGCGAAGTGGATGATCGAGAACGGATCGGACGTGCACCGGGGCGGCGACGCCCCCCTTATGCGTGCGGCGCTCGACGGCCGGCGGATTCCGATGATGGAACTTCTCACCTCGCACGGGGCTGACGTGAATGCTGCCTGGCATGGAAACTATCCGATCATCTTCGCCGCGTGTGAGGCGCTTGATCCCGATTCGTTGCAGTGGCTCCTGGATCATGGCGCAGACCCCAACTGTGGGAGCGACGAGCTCTGGAAGACACGAGGAGTTCCCCATCCGGGTACCGCTCTCGACTACTTATTGGGTGCCTACGTCCGGGCTCCCGAATTACTGAGCACGTGCATCGACATCCTTCTGAAGGCGGGAGGAAATTCAAAATACCAGGATCCGGCTGTCATGGCGGTGATTCGGAACCAGCTGAACGACCTCGAGAAGTTGTTGGGTGAAGATCAATCGTTGGTCCATCGGCAATTTCCCGCACTCGATTTCGGGACGAGCGGCGGCCGCATGCTTACGTTGCGTGGAGCGACACTTCTCCACGTAGCCGCGGAGTTTGGAAATCTGGATGCTGTCAGGCTGTTGCTGGATCGTGGCGCCGAGGTGAATGGCAAGGCAGCTGTGGATGAACATGGAATCGGAGGGCAAACCGCCATATTTCATGCAGCAACACAAACCGCCGACTTTGGCCTTTCCATCGTGCGATTGCTGGTTGACCGAGGCGCCGATCTTACGGTGCGGGCAAAACTGCCAGGGCACTATGAAAGGCCAGACGAAACAGTGGACTGCACACCGCTGGGATATGCGCTTCTGTTTCCAGGAAACCAGGGTCCGGCCTCAGCGTTTCTGCGAGAGCGCGGAGGCACCGTCTGATCGTCCTGTCACACCGGAGCAGACTCTTCCAACGCGCTTCGCCTCAACCGGGAGTCCGCACCTTGCAAGGAGTGAAGGTACAGATAAATGATCGGCGTGATGTAGAGAGTAAGCGACTGGGAAAGCAGCAAACCTCCAACGACGGCAATACCGAGTGGACGCCGCACTTCCCCGCTGGCGCCGCTACCGAATGCGATCGGCAGGGCGCCAAGAAGCGCGGCCATCGTGGTCATCATGATGGGCCGAAAGCGTTGCAGGCACCCCTGATAGACAGCGGACTCTGGCGTAAGGCCGCAGTTGCGCTCGGCATCAAGCGCGAAATCGACGATCATGATCGCGTTCTTCTTGACGATTCCAATCAGTAAAATTATGCCAAGGAACGAGTAGAGGTTGAGGTCCTCTCCGCACGCAAGCAGAAGCTCCTTACTCGTTGGATGAACGGTCCCGAGCATGCCGGGCTCTTTCTATCCACCCAATCGATGCACTGCGCTATGAATGACACGAAAGAAACCCTCGGGTGGAACAGCCAGGGCATCACGCGTGGCCGGTTTATAGAAGTCCGTCTGTTACAAGTGGTTCCACATCAACTCGGCTATCCAGAGAAAAACGCCTAACGCAAAGGTAACCAAAGTGCCTGCGAACGTTGTTGTACCTGTACCCGGTTGCCCGTACTATGTGGACAATGTAAACGGCGGAGAGAGCGTGAAGACCCACGCAGCCAAGCCCAGGTCGAGAGTGCTGTGACAGCGGCACGATGCAAGATTGCGGTAGCGCTGTACGGTTTGGCGCCCGTGAACTGGTTTCCTGATTGCCTGTATAGATCGTTCTTTAGGCTGTAACTCAGCCCATCTTCTAGTGAAGCTGCTAAATGGACCGAGAGGACATCATGGGCACGCCGTCGCCAGAATTGAAGCAGCTATGGATTCGAGTTCTGAAGCGCGTCCATCCTGATCTGGCAATTGATGAGCAGGACCGAATACGCTGCGAACGACTCACGCAGTTGGCGAATGAGGCGTATCAGGCTGGCGACGTAGAAGCATTGATGGCAGTTCTCAGGCCCTCCCAACCCCCCAATGCCGGAGCGCCGTGGGCCTACACGGGATCAAGGCGCGGGCGAAGGGCTTCTCCCCCTCCTCCGACAGAACTCAGGGTGCCGCGAGGCTCACCAGCAGCGAACGTTCCTCCCGCGACCGCGTTTTCCTTTAAGCAGTTGCTTGCTGGAGCGATAGCGGTCGTGACTCTTATTTGGATAGGCTTCTCGCTTTATTCGGTAACAACAAGCCGGCACGGCATGACGAACAGCCCTGCAACAGAAGTCGAGAGCGCAAAGGCTCCCATACAGGCTCACGTGGAGGTGCCGGATGCCGGCATATGGAAACCTCTCGCGTCCAAGTCGTATAGAGAGGTGGTTCAAAACCAGGTCTCCCCAAACTTGAATCCATCCACAATAGTCGACACAACGGAAGGAGTCTCACCCGAGGGCTCTCCTACCAAAGTCTCCCTCTTTACGACAAGCGATCAAGCATCTCTGGAGACAACCTCACCCCTAGCGGCTTCCGTGGAACCCTCTCAGCTGTACATGAACCAGATGCGTGAGAGGCTCTCCCAAAGTTTTAGTAATTTAGAACGCGTTGACGCCGCCGTCCCTCCAGGAAATTCGGCAGAGATGTGGTTTGATGTGAACCGCGACGGTTCTCTTAGCAATGTGAGAGTAGGTAAGCCCAGCGGCTGGAATTCCTTAGACTACGCATGCATGCGGGCCGTTCAGCGCACGGAGACGGTTGGCGCGTTGCCGGAAGATTACAAGCTTCGCACTCTGCCTGCGACTTTTGCCTGTACCTATACCGGCAGCAATGCCTTGCAAACATCCAGGTCAGTTGATTCTGCAACGGAACGCCCAGATCTATATGCAGGGCCTGTCCGCAACACAACCCACGAGTAGAAACGGCCATGTCACTGATCATCGTTGATCAGCAAGGATCAACGTCGCAGAAACGCTGCGGAGCGGATAACTACCACCCGACCGTGGGAGGCAGAAACTCGGCAAACAGGTCGTCATAGTAAGGCTTCAGCTGCGCCAGATCAGGCTTGGTGTGGCCCTTCGAGTACAAATCGTACTGGTTGAATTTCAGTACCCACTCCAGCATGGAGCGGTCCTTCTCATTGCACAGATGGTCATACGCGCCATGCTTGTGCCACGGATAGAACGAGTGGTAGCGGAGCATGTAGCGCGATTCGTCGCGAACGTACGGCTCCATGACCTTTGCGATGTAGCCATCGTGACCGAAGGACATATGAAGCTTATCGAGCCCGCAGTTGGGCTCATAAATACCGTACTTCGTCTGGTAGGCGGCGACGTTGCGATCGGGGTTGTTGGCAAAATATTGCGGGAAAACGATATCTTTCGACCAGGCACAGCCCACGGGGAACGTATCGCCAACAACTCCCCATTGCGGCTCACCGTAGAGGCAGAGACACTTGCCCAAATCGTGCAGGAAGCCGGTCAGGATCATCCAGCGGGGCTGGCCGTCGCGGCGCATCGCCTCCGAGGTTTGCAACAGGTGCTCAATCTGCGTCAGGTCGGTATCCGGATCACTGTCATCGACCAGTGTGTTGAGAAATTCGGCGGCTTCCCAGATCGTCTTTTGCCCCTTCCGCAGGCTGAAGTACTCCTCTTCCTTCGCCAGCACATAGTCGACCGTCATGTTCTCGTGGTTCAGGCGGTAGAACTCGGCAACACCGGGAGTCGCCGTGGCGTCGTATTGGCGGAACTCCTCTTCGCTCTTCCCTTCCTTATAGCGGCCTTCGACGAAGTCATCCCACTGGTCAAGATCCTTGAGAGGCTGGTTGGGAACAACTGCCGATCGGCTCATGCGCATGTCTCCTCAAAGCTATTTTACGTTACCGCTAACGTACACCAGCCGGCAACCCCAGGCAAGCCCACGAAGGAGGATAATTGGCTCCTCGCCTCGCTTCCTCGGGCACCAGGCTGGTTTCCCTTGACAGCAGCACCGTCCTGCCGCTAACGTCAGCTTTTCGTAATCGCTTACGTTCCTTCGAGTTACGCAGGTTTTCTATGCATAGTGAGCACCCAGGCCAGCCGGGAATATGGCGCTGCATTTTGACTGACGTTCAGTTCTGGATTCCCGTCGTTGTGCTGATGATGGGTATAGGGCTGCTGGTCTTCGTGCATGGCAACTAGCGGGTGACGTGGAGACAAGATGGCAGCAGACAACGCGGTAGCCGTGAAAGCCGCAGGCCGCTCGCTTCATGGGTTGGGAGTGATCTGCGGTCTCGCAGCGGGTGTCTGGCTGGGAGCTGCAGAGGCCCCAACCAAGTTGGTCAATGCCGGCTTCTCTCCGTTCGCCGTCTCACTGTGCATGGTCGCCGGCGTCTTTACCGCTCGTTGGACCTTCCCTACCCTGCTCAAAGGAACCAGTTACGTCTTTGCCGACTTATTTGCCAGGAAGCACCTTATTGTGTGGGCGATCCTGGCCGGTGCGCTGTGGGCCGTCGCGAACACATTAACCGTCTTCGCGATTCGCGATGTGGGCCTGGCCACGGCCTTTCCACTGTGGAACACCAATTCACTGATTGGGCTGCTTTGGGGTGTACTCCTGTTCCGCGAGCTTAAGGGAGCACCGGCAAAAAATATCGTCAAGGTAGTTTGCGGCGCTATCTGCATCGTAGGCGCGGCGATCATGCTGGGCTTCAGCACCATTCAGGGTGGCGGAGGAGGATCGCCGCATGCGCTCAGGGGTCTACTGGCCGCGGCCGGCGCCAGCCTCATGTGGGGAACGATGTACGTGCCCTACCGCAAGGCTTACTTGAGCGGCATGAATCCGCTCTCGTTCGTTACCGCGTTTACGGCGGGCGAACTGGGTACTATGTTCCTCCTTACCTGGACGCTCGATGGGGGCATGAAGTCGTCTGCGTTTCAGCTCCTCCAGAGCAGGCAGTTGCTTTTCTGGCTGTTCCTGGGAGGGTTCGTGTGGGTTATCGGCGATCTCTTTCAGCAATTCGCCGCCAAGTATCTAGGGATCGGGCGTGGTATTCCGCTTTCGAATACGAACCAGCTTTGGGGTCTGGCCTGGGGGGCGCTGGTGTTTGGCGAACTGGCCTCAGCGAACCGGGCTCATCTTGCCTTGGTTTTGGGCGGATCGGTGCTCATGATCCTGGGGGCGCTGGCAATCAGCACGGCGGTGGCTTCGTCTCGCGAAACCATATCCCGTAACCATGCGCTGCAACGAGAGTGCGATCGTTACGGCCTTGACTACCGCGAGGTGTTGCTGGCGCAGACGGGAGAAGAATTCGGCGCCCGTAGCCAACGCCGCCGCTGGTGGGATGTAGCCATCGTAGTGGCGGCGTGCGCTCTCTTTCTGTGGCTCGGGGTCAACGCGATCGTCCCTCCTCTGGCCATGAACCTGGGTTGGATCGCGGTGCTCACGCTGGCCCTGCTCGCTGCGCTGATAGGCGGCGGGTGGGCCCTGTGGCGGCAGACCCGCTTCGGATGATCGCTGCAAATTTTTCTCGAGGAGCGAAATGGCAGTCCGGTTGAAAGACATCGCTGCCGATCTGGGCGTGTCCACCGTGACCGTATCGAAGGTATTGCGCGGCGGCCTGGACATCGGGGAGCGAACCCGCGCCCGGGTGTTGAAGCGGATGGCCGAGCTGAACTACCAGCCCAACATGCAGGCGCGAGGGTTGGCAAGCGGCCGCTCGTTTGCGGTGGGCCTGATCGTGCCGGATCTCGTGCATCCCTTCTTCGGCGAATTCGCCAAATATCTCGCCGGCGCATTACGGGCGAGTGGGCTGGCGCTGGTGCTGGCTTCTTCTGAAGAGGATCCGGAGATTGAGCGGCAGGAAATTCGTACTCTGGTGAACCGCGGGGTGGATGTCCTTGTGGTGGCTTCATGCCAGGGGATCGAAGAGGCGGAGTTCGACTCTGCTGGGGGCCCTCCAATTCTCCTCATCGACCGCAACATCCCCAGGCTGAAGACCGATTTCGTGGGGTCGAACGACGTGCTGGTAGGGGAACTGGCGACGCGTCACCTCATCGCTCTGGGGCGCAGACGGATCGCCCACATTGGCGGCCACGGAACGAGTCCTGCGATCGATCGGTTCAAGGGTTTTCGCAATGCTCTCAGCGTCGCCGGAATGAAGCTACCGAAGAGATACGTCGCTACCCGCGAACGGTTTGAGGAGAGAGGCGACTCCGCCGGCTACCGCGCGATGCAGGAGTTGCTGGCGCAGAAGCATCCGCCGGACGCCGTTTTCTGCTACAACGATTTGTCCGCCATAGGCGCGATGGAGGCGGCGATGCAGGCCGGCCTCAGCATTCCCGGTGACATTGCCTTCGCCGGCTGCGGTAACTTGCGCTACGCGCAGTATCTGAAGGTGCCGCTCACCTCGGTAGACCAATCGATCGAGCGCATGGGCGAGGCCGCTGCCCGGCGAGTGCTTACGTTGTCGACCGAACCCGATGACGCGCCGCGGACTTCTTTTATAGAACCGAGGCTGATCGTGCGCCACTCCACCGTGGCGTGATTCGACGCTTTGTGCCGTCCCTCCGGGACTCGACTCATGAACCATAGCCTACCCGGCACTCACGTGCCGGGCTACAGCTTGTTTCGTCCCTACGGGACTTGAGTCGTTGCTTGCGTCGAAGGGCCGCGAGATCCTCCCGTTTTATCGGGTCCGGGGCTAAACCTATCTGTTCCTCCGGGAACGAAAGAGGCCGCGAAAAGTCGCTGTTGCGAATGCCGTCTGGGCTCAATGCCTTGATGGCACAGGCCTCCATGCTCGACATGAGTGAAATGTCTTCCGACAGCGATAGTCCAGAGCCTGTTGCCCGAGTTCGCATTAGAGCAAGTCCCGAAGGGACGCCACAGCCTGTAGCCCGGCACGGAAGTGCCGGGTAGGGTATGGCTATGAGGCGAGTCCCGGAGGGACGGCACACTGCTCGCTCCGCCCGTCAGCAACCACGTCCATGTCGATCAGGCCTTGCTTCAAGGATTGGGAGTTTCTACCGAGGAGTGGCTTGCATTCAATTCCGTGCAGCGATCGAACTCCTTTTTGGCCAGTTCCTTCAGTCCTTGATCGCGATAGCTCATGGCCAGCTCATAATGCAAACTTGAGCTATTAGGCGCCAGTTGAACCGCCTTCTCCAGTTCGTCGTGCGCGTCATTCCATCGCTTGAGCTTGAGATAGGCGCGTCCCAGTTGCTCATGTGCCTTCGGATTTTTAGGCGCCAGGGTTACTCCTTCTTGCAGGTAGGCCAAGCTGGCTTCCGGGTGCTCTTGTTCTACCAGAAGCATTCCCATGTTGATGTAGGGCTGAGCATCTCGCTCGCTTCCGCCCGTCTGCCAGGCGATGGCCGTTCGGAATGCCTGGGTCGCCTCTTCTATCTGGTTGAGACCCTCATACGATAGCCCAAGGTTGTCTTCTGCCTTTACGTTATGCGCATCGAGCTTGAGGCAGGTGTGAAACGCATCGATGGCTTCGGAAAACCGATTCTCGTTATACTTCGTGCGGCCCAGATAGTACCAACCGTCCGCATCCGATGGGTTCATTTCCAGCGCCTTGGTAAACCATTGGTCCGCGTCCAGGAAATCCCCCAACAGCACATAGTCCACCGCGACCACCTTGAAGTCGTTCGCGGAAGGAGGCCGTAGTTGGGCCGCGCGCGTATACTCCGCCAGAGACTCTTTAGCGTTGCCCTCGTGCGAAAGGATGTAACCGAGCAGGTAATGTCCATCGGCTGAAGTATCATCCTGCGAAACGTATTTTCTCGCCAGCGGTTCGGCGCTGGAAAATGATCCTGCCTGGACCGCGGATCTGGCCTGGGCCAACAAGGTGTCAGCAGGCTGCGGCTCCTGGGCACGGGCTTCGCATCCGCTCCACCCTACAGCCATAACGCAAACCAGGAGAAACATCCACACGGAAAACCCTCGCTTCGCTCTCTCGAAAATAAAGCTACAACCTCCAGACTTTAAGTGGGTGGCCCAGGTCTCGCTTTTGAGACCTGGGCCACCCACTCAACATTCGTCTGCGCAAGCCCGGCTACTCCGGCCTGGCCTGCATCGTCAGGATGAACTCTGCGTCGCTGCCCAGGCGGATGCTGGGTTCTTCGCTGGTCAGCATGGCACTACATTGCGGACCACCTTCCGGCACCAGCTTAAGATGCGGAACGCCGAGGACGGCGCCAGTGTGGATCGATTTAGGGCCATTCGTATCATCGTCCGATTCTGCCCCTATGGATGCAGCGGTATCCGAAATTGCCCTGGCTCCGCCGCTCACTTCCGTCGGCATAGCGTTATGCACTGCCTGATAGTCTGTATCCCTTCGAACCACACCGATGATCCTGAGCGAAAGCTCCTGCTTCGGGCGGCCTGAGCAATCGCCATGGTCAAAAACGACAGCTAGCTCCGAGCCGGCTGGATTTTTGGAAGCTGTGGCTGCTAGCACGTGCCCGTAAAGCGCAGCTCCCTTGGTCAGGGCGCAACTGGGTGCTATCCAGTCGCGAAGAATCTTAACCTGGATCGGCTGCCCCACCTTGAGATGCTTTGAGTCCAGCCCGCCGTTGATGCCTCCCAGGATGGCGGAGCTGAGATTATGATCGCCGTCCGGGAACTGATCGCAGGCGGCCTTCCCATCACTGCCTGAAGAAGCTGGCGCAGCGGCATGAGAGGAAGCAACCTCTACTGGAGCAAGCTTCGAGACCGGGGCATCGAAACCGACCAGCCCGTCGCGATAGTCGATGTGGATGACAAGTGACTGCAAAATGTCGAAGCCAAGCATTCCCGCCACCTCCATCCCGGCGTTCTGCTCGATCGTCGACGGATCGAACTCCAGGATATGGTCCTTGTGATCCAGCGAGAGGTTGGCGAATTGAAGATCAAAACTGTCGCGATAAATCTGCACTTTTGCACCGGAGACGGTAGGAATCGAGTTCGTGAAGTTGAGACGGGTGCCGGAAACGGAATGCGCTACCTCCGGCGTCATCGTGCTCAGGCGGATTCCCGTATCAAGAACGAAAAGCCTGCGGTCCTTCTTGTCGATCATGACTGGAACAAGCAGATACTGATTCTTGTGGTAGACGGGCGTATAGCTTTGCATGCCCGGGCCGGAATAGCGGTCTCCGGGGAGAGCGTTCTTCTGCTCATCAGGCCGGTGAGGCAGCGGCTCGAGCTCCAATTTCGCTTGCGGAAAGTTCAGGCTAACCAGGTAGGGCGCGAACACATCAGTACCAATGAAGCCTTCTACACCCTGGGCAAAGGGGGTATCGCTCACTCCCACCATGCAGTTTCGAAACTCGAGCGTACCGATATGAATGCTATCGGCCTGGACCGTGTCGACAGGTGCGCCTTCTGCGTGCTGAAGACCCAGGCTCTCAGCCAGCGTTCGACTGATATAAAGGCCGGACGCAGCCGTATCGACGTTGAGCTTGGCCTTTCCCTTGGGAAATTCCACCCCGATCTTGTAACTGTTGATTTGCTTTACGGTCTCGTAAGAGGCCAGAAGCGGGAGAGTGACGGGAGAGGTTATCGGTGAACTTCTGGCAAGTCTGCGAGTTCTCCGAAAGCAGAGACATCATGCCGTTTGCCGAAGCGCTGGCCTTCTCCCGGATATCAGGATCCAGATTAGGCATGGTGGCGAGCGATTCTTCAATGCGGACAATGTCATTGGCCGGGTTGACGGTGTGCAGCCACGACCGGTGGATATCCGGGTCGGTGGGGTCGATCTGGTAAGCGGCTTGCAACTCGGCGCGTTCCGAGGCATACATCGAGTCGATGCGAAAGATGCGGCTACGAATCAGGTGAACGCGAGCATAGCAAGCGTCCGCTGCAGCGGCGGAATCAAGTGTCTGCGCGGCGAGCCATGGTTGCCCCTGGCGCAGCTGCACTTCCGCCAGAGACGTAAGCGCGCTGGCAGAGTGGGGAGCGTCGCCGGCGGCCTTGTTCGCCCGGGCCCAGGCGTCGGCAATCCGGCTCTCATGCAGCAGGGTATGAACCAGGGCAGAATTCAGTTCCAGATCGTCCGGTTTTCCGAGAAGGGCCTGTAGAAAAAGACTCTCTGCTTCCTCGTACTTCCCTTTCTGGTAAGCCGCCTCGGCCGGCGTCGCTTCGTGAGCAGGCACCTCGCGACAGCCGGCGCTCTGGGCATAGACGGAGCCGGCAGAAAGCAAAAATGCGACCGGGAACAGCGAAAGTGACCGAACCCAACTGATCTTAAGCGGCATATCGCTACATCGGGGACAGTATAGCTCCACTCTGGCGGCGGATCAGGGACTAGACCCCCTCGCACGAAAGTGGGTGGCCCAGGTCTCGCCTTTGAGAGATGGGTTTTGGCCTGCGGTCCGATCTATGCTCTTGAGTGTCAAGTAGCTAGCCAAACGCCGGGTACCCTCCCACGGTCCCTCCCACGGTCTTGGACCAGGCGCAAGATTCTCCTTGACAGGGTCAACCTAAACTTTCTATATTGGCCGCCATTGGGAACGATACCACCACAACAAAAACGATTGTCTAAGTCGACCCTGGGAAAACTCCGCGGGGGCCAATGTTGGCCCGCCCATCTGGTGCAGTAGAAGCAAATTGTTGTTTTTTAGGAGAAGTGTGATGCAGACGTCCCACCTTTGGAGCAGTCTTCGCAGTTTCACGCGCACTGGATTGGTTCTTTCCACCTTATACCTCGCATTTTCATCGACGAATGTCGCGTTTGCGCAAGCCAACGCCGGCATCACCGGCACAGTCACTGATCCCAGTGGCGCGGTCGTCCCCAACGCAGCCGTAACCATCACCAACACGGCTACGGGTGTGAATAACCGTGCCGTTACCAGCAGCGCCGGCACCTATGCCGTCACCGGCCTGACGCCCGGCGTGTATTCCATAACCATCGAGGCGGCCGGCTTCAAGAAGTCGGTGCAGGACGGCGTTAACGTCGACGTCACCGTCAACGCCACTGTCAACGCCACGCTGACCACCGGCCAGGCATCGGAAACAGTGGAAGTGACGGCAGATGCGATCGCCCTGAACACGACCCAACCACAACTTGGTTCCACGATTGAGCCGGCAGTGGTCGCCGCGCTGCCGGTAGAGGTTTCGGGCCGGGGACGGCAAATCGACGGGCTGCAGTTTCTCGCGCCTGGAACGACAGGCAGCGCCTTCTCCCACCGCATCGGCGGCGGCGTCGACTTTGAAGAGGAGATCCTCTACAACGGCATCCCAGCCCCCCAACCTGAAACCGAAGGCTACACCACGAACTTCAATCCGCCCTACGAAATGGTGGAAGAATTCCACGTCGAGCGCTCCACCTTCTCCGCGCAGTATGGTCTTGGCCAGGGCGCGCTGACTTACCAGATGAAATCTGGAACCAATCGCTATCACGGCGATTTGTTCGAGATTAATCGCAATAGCTATTTCGATTCGGTGGGGTTCTTTAACGGCCCGTCATGGGGTGGCTCCAATACTCCACCCACCGATCGCGAAAACAACTATGGCTTCACCGTGGGCGGGCCGATCGCCATTCCCAAGGTCTATAACGGCCGCGACCGTACGTGGGGTCACTACAGCCAGGAGTGGTACAAGCAGAACAACCTCAATACCAACGTCTCCACCGTCCCAACCGCCCTCGAAAAGACGGGCGATTTCACCGATTTTGTGAATGGCAGCACCGGCGCTTTAATCCCGATTTATGACCCTACGACCGGGCAACAATTCCAATACAACGGGCGATTGAACGTGATTCCGCCGAGTCGCATTAGCGCGAACTCGGCGATTCTCATTCCCTTCATCCCTAATCCAGATCGACCCGGCAGCGGTGTGGGTGGTCTCGACAGCAACAAGAGCTACGCTCCCTTCATCAATCCTCACATTCAACATGTGTGGGGTTTCACCATCGATCAGAAAATAAAGGCGAACCAAAGCGTGCACTACAGCCAATGGCGGAACAGCTACAGCAACTGGAGCTTTGACAACAATCCTTTGGTCGTTGCTCCTAATCCGCTGAACAGCATGAAGTTCGAACCGGCACTGGGCAGCGGCTTTATGCTGACCTATGACAACACCGTCACTCCGAACCTCGTGATGACGGCTGGCTTTGGCTGGCTGGGCGAGATCAACAACCAGTTCAACGAGACTAAGTACGACTTTCCTGCCGTGGCGGCTGGCGTGATTCCGCCCTATATTACGTTCGACGGCCAGCACACGCTGACCTCTTGGGGCACGCAAGGGTCCTGGTTACAATCGATTAATCGCAAGCTCGGTATCGCTATTGTGAACAACTGGTTGTGGACCAAAGGCCGCAACACCTTTAATATCGGCGGCGAATTCCGCCGCTCCTACCAGGATGACAACGAGGAACAAACGGCGGGAGGACAATTCGCTTTTAGCCAAAAGGAGACCTCTACCCCCAGCCCCACCGATCCGAACTTTGGCGTCTACGGCAGTTCGTTTGCGAGCTTCCTGCTCGGTCTTCCTGATACCGTCAATCGCGCCAACTCACAGCAACTACGTCTCCGCAACGTGGACCTCGCACCGTACATCCAGGACGACATCAAACTGTCACCCAAGCTCACGGTCAACTTGGGCCTGCGCTGGGACATCATGGTTCCCTTCACCGAAAACAACAACTTGATCGTGTTTTTCAATCCCACGGCTGCCAATCCTGCAGCCGGTGGCTTACTAGGAGCCGCTACGAAATTTGGCAGCTGCACCGGATGCGCAGGGTACACTCGGGCAGATCTTCATTGGGGACATTTCGGGCCCAGGTTGGGCTTTGCCTATCAGCTGAACGACAAGACGGTTTTGCAGGGAGGATTCAGCGTTGCTTTCCTGAATGGCGGCGCCTATGAGTATGGAACCAGTAAAGTTGCTGTGAACTATGGCAATCTGCTGGTCGGTTCCTTCACCCGCGGCACCACGGGTACGAATCAATCGTCCTTCGGCAGCTGGGACAAAACCCAACTACCGAATCCTCAGCCAACACCCTTCAGCCCCGGACTCGGCGTGGGTACGCAGATCAACGACTTCAGCAAGAACGACGGATACGCTCCTTACAGCCAGCAATGGAACGTGAACGTGCAACGCCGGGTACCGTATGACATCTTTGTCACCGCTGCCTGGCTTGGGAACCGCGTCATCCATCTTCCCAGTCAGCTGAACACGCCCAATCAGCTCAATCCCAATTATTTTTCGCTGGGAAACACTCTTGGATTGAGCTTTGCCGACGGCACTGCACAGGCCGCAGGCTATACCGTGCCCTATGCAAATTTTGTGAACGACTTCGGCGGCTCGGCGACCGTTGGACAGGCGCTCACTCCGTTCCCGCAGTACTCTTATGTATTCAACAATTTTGAAGGGTCGGGAACGACTTACTACCAGTCAGCTCAGATCGAGGTGGAGAAGCGTTTCACCAACGGTCTAAATTTCCTGGCTGGTTACACGCTTTCAAGGTTATGGGACAACACCAGCAGCGGATTCTCGAGTTTTACCGCGGCTGCTCTCAACAAATACAACCAGCGGCCTGAGTGGGCAGTTTCCGGTGCGGATGAAACAAACACGTTTAAAGCCAGCGGACTCTACGAGCTGCCGATTGGGCCGGGAAAAACGTACTTCAACAATCGCAAACTCACCGGGCAGCTCTTAGGTGGATGGCAGATCAGCTGGATCCTCGACTACGAGGCAGGCCAGCCGTTGTGCGGTTGCAACCAGGGCCAAATCCAAGAGAATGGCGATCCCTATCCGGGGAAATCTACCTCAGGTCCAAACGTCGTGTTGCGCCCAAACCGCAATCCCGGTGTAGCGCTCAGCACTGCGTCGTATAGCAAGGCCAAGGACTACTTCACAGGCAAGGCCTCAGTAGCCCAGATCTTCAACCCTGCGGGATTCTCGCTCACGTCTTCGCAGTATGTTCTGGGCAATGCGACAAGAAATTATTCTCAGCTAAAGGGCCCCGCCCTGTACAACGAGGACGCCACCATATTAAAGAGCTTCTATTTCGGCGAGCGCTTCACAGGTACCCTGCGAGTGGATTACTTCAATCTCTTCAACCGCACCCAGTTTAATGCTCCTGACGCCAATGCCAGCGATGGCACGTTTGGGCAGGTGATCTCGCAGGGTGCTCAAAATAGTCCCAGTAATCGACAAGGAGAGGTCGGCTTCACGCTAAAATTCTAGGCTCAGGTTTTTCCTGGCCGCACCATCAACTTGACACTTGCCTCCCGCCGGACTGTACCCAGTCCGGCGTTTCCTTTTCGAACTGGCCGCATGTGCGCCGCTATAATGACTCTGCGATGAATCCGCGTTTGCTCAAGGTTCCTATGGCTGGCATTCAGGGTCGGCTCCGATTGGCTGCGCTGTTCTTCCTGTCTCTATCGACGATGGCGGCCTGGGCGCAAGTCTCCTCTCAGGATGAAGTCACGCCCCAGGTCCAGGAACTTTACCAACAGGCGAAAGCCGCTCAGCAACGCGGCGATAACGCCGCGGCGATCGAAAAGTACCGCGCCATGCTCAAGCTGGCTCCCCACCTGGCGCCTGCCTATAACAACCTCGGCATGCTTTATTTCAACCAGCATGACTACACCCACGCGGCCGAGGTTCTCAAGCAAGGCTTGGACATCAACCCCGACATGCCCACCGCGTCCGCGTTGCTAGGGATGAGCTACCACGAGATGGGTGATCATGAGCAAGCCGAACCATTGTTGGAAGGGGCCGTGCGGGCAAACCCGAACGATGACAACCTGGAAATCGCTTTGGCGCATGATCTCATCGATTTGGGAAAATATGACGCAACGATTCCCTATCTGCGAAGTTACTTAGACCGCCATCCTAAAGACCAGCAGACGTGGTACCTACTGGGCAAGACCTACCTCCAGCTTTCAGAAGACGCTCTGGGACAGATCAATCAAATCGATCCGAATTCGGTCACCGCCCATCTGGTCGCGGGCGAAATTGACGAGAGCATGCACAACTACGATGGAGCGCTCGTTGAATACAAGAAGGCAGTCGACCTGGCGCCGCAACAACCCGGTACCCATGAGCACATGGGAAACACTTTTTGGGTGACGGGCAAATGGGAATCTGCAGAAACCGAATTCAAATCTGAACTCGCCAACAATCCGAACAATTGCAATGCGCGATGGAAGCTGGCGAATGCCACTTTAGAAGCGAACGGTCCCTCCGAGGACACTCTCTCTGACCTCAATCAAGCCATCGAGCGCTGTCCGAAGCTCATGCAGGCACGTGTCGACCGTGCCCGGGTGCTGATTAAGTTGAACCGCCAGAAGGAAGCGATATCCGATCTGCTGATGGCGGAGAAAGAAAGCCCGAAAGAACCGTCCATTCACTTTCTTTTGTCGCAGGCCTATAAAGCAAGCGGGCAGACAGCCGAGGCGCACGACGAGTTGCGCGTCTACGCCGACCTGCAACGAGAAGCGAGTCAAGCAGTAGCGGGACAAGCAAGCGATGCTATCTCCATCAAGAGCACATCGCATTAGAATCCGAGCTTCGTCCCCCGGGCGCTTGCTGTTCGCGGCACTGCTTTCCTGCCCGGCACTCATGCCCGCACAGCAAGCTCAGCCCACCCCGATGGCCACCCAGCAAGGCGGCGCCAGCACCGCCGGAGCCCACGCCCCTGTACACGATGCCGAGAATCGGCCGATCACCGCGGGTGGAATGGTGGATCAGGGCCCCGTGGTCTTCGAGGATATTTCACGCCAGGCGGGCCTCACGTCGTGGCAGTACCACGGTGGAACGCCGGCCAAGGCGTTGATCGTCGAATCCCTCGGCGGTGGCGTCGCTTTGCTCGATTACGACAACGATGGGTGGCTCGATATCTACCTGGTCAACGGCATGACCTACGATGCGCTTAGCGGCAAGGCCCCCGCGCCACACGCCGCGCTCTTTCATAACAACCACGATGGCACATTTACCAACGTCGCGGAAAAGGCCGGCGTAACCAACGATCGTTGGGGAGTCGGAGTAGCCGTAGGCGACTACGACAATGACGGATGGCCAGATCTGTATGTCACCAACGTGGGCAAAAACCGGCTCTACCACAACAATCACGACGGCACATTTTCCGATAGGGCGGAACAGGCAGGAGTCACGCTGGGCACTTGGTCAACCGGTCCGACGTTCGGGGACTACGACGGCGATGGCAAGCTTGATCTCTTTGTTCCTGGGTACGCAGCCTACGATTTCAACGATCCTCCAGTCGCAGGATCCAATCGGGTCGTTTCGAACTTTTGCCAGTTTCGGGGTGTCAGTGTCTTCTGTGGCCCTCGGGGATTGAAGGGAGAGCACGATCACCTCTTTCACAACAATGGTGACGGAACATTTACTGATCTGAGCGTCAAGGCCGGCGTGGCCGACGCACCGGGTTACTTCGGGCTCACCGCGGTCTTCGCCGATCTCAACGGGGATGGCCGCCCGGACTTGCTGGTAGCCGATGACTCCACCCCGAACTATCTCTACCGCAACAAAGGTGACGGAACCTTTGAAGATCTTAGTTTTGAGTCTGGCTACGCGGTGAACGGAGAGGGACGAGAAACGGCAAGCATGGGAATCGCGTTGGGAGACTATCAAAATACCGGCAAGCTCGACATTTTGAATACAACCTTCTCCGACGACTACAAAGTGCTCTACCGTAACGATGGCGACCTGACCTTCACCGATGTGAGCCGCGATGCCGGCCTGGCGGTGGCGACGATTCCCTTTCTCAGCTGGGGCGACGGATTCATCGACTACGACAACGACGGGTGGAAGGATATTTTCATCGCCAGCGGGCATGTATACCCTGAAGTGGATAAACACGACTGGGGCACCAGTTTTGCCGAGCGCCCGCTTCTCTTCAGGAATGTTTCAGGGAAAAAGTTCGAGCTTGTGCCCCCGGTCAAAGGGTCTGGGCTTGCAGTCGTTATTCCCGCGCGGGGCGCTGCGTTTGGCGACCTGTTTAACGACGGCAAGATCGATGTTGTCTTGAATAACCTCGATGCGCCGCCGACCCTGTTGCGCAACGTAAATCCTGACCAACATCACTGGATCGAGCTGCGCCTGCTGGGTGGACCGAAGAGCCCGCGCGATGCGGTTGGCGCGACGGTGTATTTGAAAAGTTCCAACCGGACCCAGCGCGCAGACGTGCTCAGCGGCGGCAGCTTCGCATCGTCGAACGATCTCAGGGTTCATTTTGGATTAGGCGATGACAAAACCGTGGATTCGATTGAGATCCACTGGCCCAGCGGCGCGTTGGAAAAGATCCGGGTGACCGCGGTAGATCGCATCTACACTGTCGAGGAAGGCAAAGGAATGATCAGTGTCAAGCCGGGTCAATCGAAATAGGGGAATAACCCTGGCATTGGCATTGTGGTGCGGAGTGGGTGCCCGCGCCCAGGTGGTAACGCCGGTCAGTACTGCGGACGCCAGTTGCGGCGCATGCCATGCGCAGATACTGCATAGCTATCTCGCCACACCGATGGCCAATGCCAGCGGTCTCGCAGCGGAAAGACCGAAGACCGGGACCTTTGAGCACAAATCCTCCGGGATGAGATACGCGCTGTCTATGGAAGGCGCGAACCTGATGTTGACCTACCGGGATGCGAACGATCCCTGGATTGCCGCCAGCCATCAGCTCGAATACTTTCTGGGATCCGGGCATCTTGGCTTGACCTACCTCTACTCGCTCAATGACTACCTCTTTGAGTCTCCCATTGCCTACTATGCTGCCTCCCAAAGTCTGGATCTAAAACCCGGCCTCGAATCTATGACCCAGGCGCCTCCCGCGTTGCCGGTTCAGGCGGAGTGCCTGCGCTGTCATATGAGTGCGGTACAGCACAGCGATCCCGGCACCATCAATCGTTACCGTGGGCTCCCCTTTCTCCATGCCGGCATCACTTGTGAGAGTTGCCACGGAAACACGCAACCTCACCTCGCGACCGGCGGCAAGGCGGCGGTGGTGAACCCGTCCAGGCTCAGTGCCAATCTGCGGGATTCTATTTGCATCAGTTGTCACCTGGAAGGAGATGTCTCGGTAGAGCGCGCGGGTCATTCGGCCCTGGACTTTAAGCCCGGGGATTCCATCTCAGACTACGTGGCTTACTTTGTCTACGCCGGCCAAGCTGCCACCAAGCGCGGCGTGAGCGAAGTGGAGCAGTTGAGTTTGAGCAAGTGCAAGCGAACCAGCGGTGACGCCATGTCGTGTATGAGCTGTCACGATCCTCACTACACGCCCGACGGGGCCAAAGAGAAAGCAGTGTTTTACCGCAAGAAGTGTCTTGCCTGCCACACCGGGACCACCTTCGCGACGGCGCATCATCCCGAGAATCCTGATTGCGTCAGTTGCCACATGCCGCGAACCGGCGCGGAGAATATTGCGCATGTAGCCTGGACCGACCACCGCATCCTGAAGGCTCCGGAACCGGCCGAAAAACCCAGCCTCGGTGACACGCTGGTTCCTGTCTTCTCCCCGGGTGCTACGCAGCGCGATGTTGCGCTCGCTTACTATAAGTCGTTGCTTGAGGGAAACGTAGCCGTGCAGCAAAAAGCCTTTGAGCGATTGGAAGCCGTCAAGCCTGAATTGTCCGGAGACGACGCCGCCCAGGTGGCGTTGGGGATCATCGTGGAAGGCCGTGGAGACTTGAAACAGGCTCAGGAGTTATTTCAAAACGTCTTGAAACGGGATCCGGTCAACCTGATCGCAATATCGAACCTGGGCACGTTGCTCGCCAAATCAGGAGACCTGCAGGCGGCGATTTCGCTGTGGCGGCCTGCATTCGACCGAAATGAAGATGTGGTTGGGCTGGCGAAGAACCTGGCGCGGGTGCAATGTGCCGCCGGCGACTCGGCGGGGGCACGCGCGACTCTCCAGAAAACGTTACAGTACAGCCCTGGCATTCGCGACATTCGTCAATTAATGACCCAGCTACAGGACTGCACCCCGCAAAAATAGAGTTTCGGTACGAGGGGGAGAACCGCAGGTCCCTCCACTGCGCTCCTCTGGAGCTTCGGTCGGGATGACAATTCTGTTTTGGTGGCAAGAGTTTCGCGAGAAATACCTGCCCCCGCGATTGAATTGTCATCCCGACCGAAGCTCCAGAGGAGCGCAGTGGAGGGACCTGCGGTTCTTCCCCTCATACACTTCTCAAGCCGCTGAGGGCAATCCTCGAGTATTCACACAAACTTCTTAGCCCTCATGGCCGAAGCCTCACACATGGAATCGTTTCCACCAATCCCCTCTCTTTATATATAATTCGCGAGGCTGCTATTCACCTGGCTTGGCCGCAACATTTGCCGGCACACTTTTTTCGGAGACCGTTCCGTGTCCACCTCATCCTTTCTTTCCCGCCGCCCCCATCCGTTCTCTAAGCTTCTCGCGATAGCGCTCTTCACCTCTCTCATCGCCTCCCCCGCGCGTGGCCAGGACACGGAGCGAGAAGTTCTGCAGGTGGTCAAAACACTCTCAGCGCCCTCCCAGGAAGTAATCCAGAGACTCTATGGATTGCGCCAGCTCCCCGCAGGCGAATGGCGATTTCATGCCGGCGACCTCGAGCACGGAGAGGCAGTCAATCTCGACGACGCCAGTTGGCCTATCGTCAAGCCGCGAACCGACGGTCCGAGCGAGGCAGTCTGGTATCGCCGCCTGATCGAAGTGCCCAAGACCTTCAACGGCTACGATCTAACCGGCAGCCGCATCTGGTTCCATTTTGAAGCCAACGCAAATGGTCCAATGCCGCAGATCCTCTACTTCAACGGCCGGCGAGTTGCCATGGGCGAGGATCTGGAGCCTGTCGTGCTTTTCGACTCGGCCAAGCCGGGAGATAAGGTTCTGGTAGCCGTCAAGCTCCTGCACACGGTCGACAAAAAGGAGTTTGGCGGCGCGGAGTTGCGCATTGATTTCTCGCCCACTCGACCCAATCCCGAAGATTTGTGTCTTGAGTTCGTCTCCTCCACTTTGCTGGTCCCCTCTCTTTCGACCGATCCTGCGCAGCAGAAAGCAACCCTCGAGACGGCAATAGGAGCGGTCGATCTCAAGGCCCTGGACGCCGCGGATCAAAGCAAATTCGATGCATCCCTGCGCACGGCGCAGTCAGACCTGGAGCCGCTCAAACCAACCTTGAAGGAAGCGACGGCTCATTTGACCGGCAATTCGCACATCGATGCTGCCTGGCTGTGGCCGTGGACAGAGACGGTCGATGCCGTCAGGCGGACCTTCTCGACCGCACTGCAGTTGATGGACGAGTACCCGAAGTACACCTACACCCAATCAGCCGCGCAATACAACGTGTGGATGGCAGAGAAATATCCGGAGATGAACGAGCAGATCAAACAGCGAATCAAAGAAGGCCGCTGGGAGATCGTCGGAGGCATGTGGGTCGAGCCCGACCTGAATATGCCCGATGGAGAGTCGTTGGTCCGGCAGCTGCTGATTGGCAAGCGGACCTATAAGGACTTGTATGGTGTCGACGTGCGCATCGGCTGGAATCCCGATTCCTTCGGTTACAACTGGCAACTGCCGCAGATCTACAAGAAGTCGGGCGTCGACTACTTCGTTACCCAGAAGATGACCTGGAATGAGACCAACAAGCTGCCGTTCAAGCTTTTCTGGTGGAAGTCTCCAGACGGTAGCAGTGTGCTCACGTATTTCCCCCACGACTACGCCAATGACAACTTGAATCCGGTTCGTTTATCAGCGGATCTGGCGACAGCGCGGCAGCAGGCGCCTGGGATGCTGGAGATGATGGACTTGTACGGCACCGGCGATCACGGTGGAGGACCGACCCGGGCGATCCTGGACGAAGGCGTGCACTGGATGCAGCCCGATATGGTTGTTCCGCAGATGAAGTTCGGGATCGCGCAAAGCTTCTTCAGCGATATCCAGGACAAGATCGCCGCGGATTCCAAAGTATGGAACTACGATTCGATTGCCAAGGGGTATCAATACCCGCCAGCGCCGGCAGAGGGCAAAATCAGCATCCCGACCTGGGATGACGAGCTGTACCTGGAGTTCCACCGTGGAGTCTTTACCACCCAAGCCAATCACAAACGCAACATGCGCGAGAGCGAAGAATGGGTACTCAACGCGGAGAAATATTCTTCGCTCGCGTGGCTGGATGGGCAGGCTTATCCCGGCTCGGAGCTGAACGAGGCATGGAAGAAGGTGTTGTTCAACCAGTTCCACGATCTGGCGGCGGGCTCCGGGATTGGAATTATCTACAAGGATGCGCAGCGGGACTACGACGATGTGCGCTGGGCCACGAACGAAGCTTCCACCCGAGCCCTGCACACGATACAAGCGCAGATCAACACCCGAGGTGCAGGCGAAGTGCCGGTGCTGGTTTTCAACCCTCTGGCCTGGCAACGCTCGGATCTGACGACGGTGGATGTCGAGATGCCTTCCGCAACTCCCAACGGAGTGTCGGTTCTGGACGCGCAGAATCATGTACTGCCGTCGGAAGTGCTTTCGAGCAACGACAAGACAAACAGCTATCGCCTGCTGGTACAGGCAAAGGACGTCCCATCGCTGGGCTACTCGCTGCTGCACGTGGCGCCGGGCAAGAAGCCCTTTGCCAGCGATTTGAAAGCCAGCGGGACCACCATCGAAAACTCTGCGCTTAAGGTAACCGTGGATCCTCAAACAGGCTGCATCACCAGCCTCTACGACAAAAAGGCGAACTTCGAGACGCTGGCACAAGGGGCCTGCGGCAACGAGCTGATTGCCTTCAAGGACACGCCGAAAGAGTACGACGCCTGGAATATCGACTCCGACTTCGATCAGGTATTTACCAAACTGGATAAGGCGGATTCCGTAGAGCTGGTTGAGAAAGGTCCGCTGAAAGCGGTGATTCGGGTGACACGCACCTGGCAAAGCTCAAAGTTCGTTCAGGACATCACCCTTTACAACGGCGTCGATCGGGTTGATGTGGTCAGCGACATCGACTGGCATGAAACCCACATCCTGCTCAAAGCAGCCTTTCCTCTGGCTGCCTCCAGCAACAAGGCGACGTACGAAATTCCTTACGGTTCCATCGAGCGGCCGACGACGCGAAACAACAGTTGGGAAAATGCCAAATTCGAGGTGCCGGCGCTGCGCTGGGCAGATCTGGGTGACGGGCAGCACGGCTTTAGCCTGATCAACGAATCGAAATACGGTTACGACGCCAAGGGCAACACGCTGCGTCTTTCACTTTTACGCTCGCCCACCTGGCCCGATCCCGACGCGGACCGCGGGCATCAGCACTTCACCTATGCGCTCTATCCCCATGCCGGAGACTGGAAGCAGGCTCTCACCGTACGCCATGGTTACGACTTCAACTACCAGCTCAAAGCGATGCAGGTGGAGGCGCACAGCGGAACGCTGCCGGCGGAGCACTCCTTCGCAACCGTGGGAGCGGACAATGTAGTTCTGACCGCCATGAAGAAAACCGAAGACGGCAATGGATTGATCTTGCGCATGTATGAGTGGGCTGGCAAGAGCGGAGATGCGGCAGTTCACCTTCCTCCTGGGGCCACCGCAGCAACAGTGGCCAACATGATGGAGCAGCCACAGGGATCGCCTCTTACGGTTACGGGAACGGATCAGGTCACGGTGCCCATCCATCCCTATGAGATCCTTACTCTGCGGGTAGACTACCCACACTCCCCACAGTAAGTGGTGAGAGCGCTTAATTCGTCCCGATTTTGCAACCGCAGGAGTTGCGCAGCACCAGTTGATTGTCCAGCTTGATATGTTGCGGCTTGGCTTTGTCGCCGTGCGATGGCTTGCTTCGCCCATGGTGGTTGAGCTGACCGAAGAGTAGCTCGGCAGCGATCCTTCCTATATCCAGGGTGGGCTGGCGCACGACGCTGATCGAGGGTCGCAGCGTCGAAGCAAGTTCGAAGTCATCAAAGCCCATCAGTGCGATCTTCCGCGGGATGTTGATATTCAGTTTTTGGAATACCTCACAGGCGTAGATGGTGACCAGGTTCTTCAAAGCGAACACTGCGTCCGGAGGGTTCGAGGAATAGACGTGGCTCTCAATCGCCGCCTCTGCTGACTTGTAATCAGTCACCGAGGTATCGACTGTGGCCTCAAGCCCGGCTTGCTTGACGGCCTCTTTGTACCCTCGAATGCGTTCTTTGATGGTATATAGATCGGTTTCCCCGCCCAGGCACAGGATTCGCTTGCAGCCATGCATCAGCAAGTGCTGCGTGGCCGCTTTCGCTCCCTTGTGGTTGTTGCTGACCACACTGGGCACGGAGGACTCGTACAACGGCCGGTCGAAGGTGACGCTGGGGATCGACAGCTTATCGAGCATGGTGGCCAGGCTGCGATTTTCAGAATGGGCCGGGGCAATCAGCAAACCGTCTGTGCGATGGCGTATGAGGACATTGAGATTTTCGAGCTCAATGGCCGTGTCGTTGTTGGAGACGGTTACGATCAGCAGCGAGTCATGAGCGCGTGCGATCTCTTGCACTGCCTCGGCGACGACTGAGAAAAATGAGTCGGCGATGCTGGGAACGACCAGGCCGACCGTTTTTGTCTGCTCGCCTTTGAGAATGCGAGCGGCCTGGTTGGGCTGATATCCAAGTTCTTCGATGACGGCTTGAACCCGCGCCAACGTTTCCTGGCTGACACGTTCGCCGCCGTTAATCACTCGTGAGACAGTAGTCGTTCCCACCCCGGCTGCCCTGGCTACGTCGGTCAGCGTTGCATGCGAAGATTGTTTCTTCATCTTGAAGGACTGCTGGAATGTTTTTTTCTGCGAATCAAAGCGAGTATACCTTGTAGTTCAACTTGCTTTACGGAGGCAGAATATGGGAAGTTCCATAGGCGAAATGGGGCGCGCCGTGCGCATGCTGGTGAAGAGTCCCGGCTTCGCCATTTTCGCGAGATGTGGGATACCACAGGCCTCCCCCCTTAAACCTGTTGCGGGTCCCACAGATCCACACGTGGTCCCAGGTTTTCCCCAGCGTACCTGGGCCGAAAGCGATGGGCGAAGGGTGGAATAGTCAAATCTCACCCTTCCAACTCCCACAAAAGCAAAGATTGCGGAAGCGGATATATATAGCGGATATATACTTCTCGCCAGCAAAACGACCGACTTTGAATCCTGGTGACTGGGCCTTTCCGCATTTGCGCAATCCTGCTTTTCTGCGTGGCTACTCGCTCATTCGCGCAGCAGAGTCAGCCCTCGGCCTCTGCACCGTCGAACGTTAGACCTGACCCCACCCAGGGATTAATCAGGCTCGATGTAGTGGTGACGGATAAGAAAGGCAATCCAGTCACCGGCCTTACACAACAGGACTTTACGTTGCAGGACAACGGCCAACCAGCAAAGATCCTCTCCTGGCAGGCGTTCGATGGAATCACCGCCAGACCCGATCCTCCTGTTGAAGTCATCCTGGTGATCGATGAGTTGAACCTTCCGGCGGCTCTCGTTTCGGCTGCGAACGACGAGGCTCGGAATTTCCTGCAACAGAACCATGGCCATCTTGCCCAGCCGGTCTCCATCTACAGGATTACCAAGGACGGCCTTTCGGCATCGGCGCAACCCTCCCTCGACGGAAACTTGCTGGCCGATGAGATCGCTCATCGCAGCGAGCCACGTACCATCTGGCGAGCGCAAATGGTCTCCCAGAGTATCGGGCGGCTTGCGAAAGATGGCGCCCTGCATTCGAAACTACAATCTCTGGTCGCCCTTGGATCCATCGCAATTGAGGAGCGGCGGAAGCCCGGCAGGAAGCTGATGTTTTGGCTAGGCCCTGGTTGGCACTTCGAGAATGCTGTGGGTATTGGGGCCTTCGATTTTCTTACTGAACTCTTAACCCGGCTGCGCGAGGCGCGGATCGAACTCTGGAAAGCCACAGAGTGGCCATACTTCAGCGCTAACGGACAACCGGCGCTACTGGGTGATGTCGTTTTTCCGCGAGGATCTGGACGGATTTGACGCCTGAAAAGGTGAGTCTCATCAACTTAGCGCTCTATGTAGTTGCAACACAAACCGGTGGCGGCGTACTGGCCACACCCAGCAACCTCGGCGCGCTGATCGGCAAACGTGTCGAGGAGGCGAGCAAGTTTTATTCGTTAACCTTCGATCCCCCACCCACCAATAAAGTGGATGAGTATCACGACCTGAAGGTAGAAGTCAGCGAATCGAATTCGACGCGTGCGCACGAGCACCAGTTACTACAACCAACCGGTCTTCTATGATCAACCTCCGGCAGGGATCGAACGCGTGACGGTGGCGCAGTTGGAGCATGCGCTGAGAACGGCTCAGGGTAATTCGGACACTGAGGTGGCCCGGCAACTATCTGGCATGGAACTAGCGGAAAGGCTAAGCACAGCGAGGCTAGCGACATTAGAAGCGCTGTTAAAAGGCAAGAAGGCGCAGCGGGTGCTCGCTGCCCTGGCCGATGAATCGGTCTTCCTGGCTCTCCCGGCGGATGAAATTCCATCCATCGCACCTCCTGACGCTGCCACGCAACGTCAGATGATCTCGCGAACCGTCGCCTATGTGAACAAGACGATTCCGAAGCTGCCGAATTTTTTAGCGACCCGGACTACAGTCCAGTACCACCAACCCCCGCTGGAACCAGGGAAGACGTGGAAGACCGCGGTGGGAGATCAATCTCTGCACCCGGTTGAGACGTCCAAAGCTCCTGTGCATTTTCTAAACGGCAAAGAGGTTGTGGGAGGAGAAGCCACCCGGGGAAAGCCGCAGAAGCCGGGCATCCTCGACACGGTAGGGACTTTCGGCCCCATCATGGCCACGGCGCTCGTGGGCGCCACAAGTCCCAACAGCGTCTTGAAGTGGAGCCACTGGGAGAAAGGTGTCAATGGGCCGCAGGCTGTATTTAGCTATCGAATCCCGCAAGCAACGCCTCGTTTCTTCGTCGGGTTCGGCTACCTGGCGAATGACCTGGTGTTTCCGTTCAGCGAAAAAGTCCCCTTTCACGGCGAGCTAGCAGTCGATCCGGCGAGCGGAGCGATTCTTCGCCTGACGGTGCAGGCGGACCTCGAACCGAGGCTACCGCTTGACCGATCCGGCGTCATGGTCGAATACACTCCTGTCGTCATCGGTGAGAAGACTTATATCTGCCCGGCAAGAAGTGTTTCCATGTCGAGACAACGGAGGATCATGGATATCGACGAGTGGGGTGAAACCTTCAAGGTAGATGCGCCCTTTGAAACATTGCTCGACGAAATGGCTTTCGACAAATATCACATCTTTCGCTCGACGGCGCGGATGTTGCCGGGCTACACGCCCGCACCGGAAAACAAATAGCGGCCGACAGGACTATGGCTATTGGTCTTTTACTTGCGGCTTTAACTCGACAGGCGTCAGGTTATCAGGAGTCAGCACCATCACCGTATTCGTGCTAAGGTGCAAGTTTCCACTGCTCGAGGTTACCAGGGTGCTTCCTTCGGGGCCGCCTCCCAAATGCAGAGCAACGCCTTTCATCCCTTGTACTTCACCAGGATGAACAGTAATTGGCTCATTGGGCCTTAAAACAATCGCGGAGGCGGGAGCCTGGCTTGCACTTAGGCCACTTCCTCGCCTGGGCAAAACATCAAGCAGCCGTGCAGAGTTGTCAGGGCCGCCGCCAATGATTTCGACGACCTGTAGCTTTAACGGGCTGGCGCGATATCCCTGGCAGTCCGCCTGGTCGATAGAAAAAGCCACATAGGAATCTTCCGATTTTTTCGACGCCTTTTGTACATCGATCACGTGACCCCGGAGAAGTGCTCCTTGATGCAGCATGCACCTAGGGGCATGCCAATCGAATGCGGCCTTTGCCTCGACGGATTGTCCAGGTTTGGCGTGGGCTGAATCGATTGGCCTCAGTAAGCTGACCTGAAGATACTGTGCACAAACCTGGAGTGGAAATACGGCACCGCACAACAAGAGTGGAAAGAGATAGCGGGTTCGACAGAAAGGAGAACCGGTCATCTTAGCGCCAGGACGATTTGCCACTTCTCAAGGATAGTGCACGGAATCCCCTTGGCCTCCGAATCATTTGTGGCAAGGCGAGAATGAATCTCGTCACTCACCTTGACATTCTACCTGAAGCACTCATAGCATCACCTAGAATGTCTACCAAAGAACAGCAGGAACACATCGAGTTGCTCCAGGGCACCCTGGACCTCCTGATTCTCCGCACGCTTTCTCTGGGGCCAATGCACGGCCACGCCATCGCCAAAGCGATCCAGTTCAGGTCGGATGAGGTGCTGCAAGTGGAGCAGGGTTCGCTTTATCCAGCGTTGCACCGCCTGATCCGGCGGGGATGGATTTCGGTGGAAGAGGGCATCTCGGAAAATAACCGAAAGGCCAAGTTCTACCGCCTGACGGCCAAGGGACGGCGTCAACTCGCAGTTGAGACCAGCAAATGGGACAAGCTGGCAGCAGCAATAGCACGAATTCTTCGGCCGGCCGGACAGGAGGGTGAATCATGAGGAAGCGCAAACGCATGCTCCGCGAACTCGATCAGGACATTCGCGACCATCTCGAAGTCGAAACCCAGGACAACATGGAGCGCGGAATGTCCCCGGAGGACGCGCGCTATGCGGCTTTGCGCAAGTTCGGCAACGTAACCCGGATCAAGGAAGAAACCCGGGAAGTGTGGATCGCGGTTTGGCTTGAGCAACTGGTTCAGGATATTCGCTTCGGCCTTCGTACATTATTGCGAAGCCCTGGGCTTACGATTGCTGCTGTGCTCGCGATCGCGCTAGGCATCGGCGTCAATGTCGGAATCTTCTCGGTGCTGAATGGCCTCGCCTTACGCCTGCTGCCCCTTCCTCGCGCGGAACAAATCGTAAGCGTGAACCAGATCCTTCACGGCCGATTCACTCGTAACGTCCACAACGGAGGAAATCAGTTTTCCTACGCGGAATACCTCGACTATCGTGAGCACAACCATGTCTTCTCGGGACTTGTTGCTTATGAGCCTGACGTCGAAGCAACTCTTTCCGGCAGACCTGTGCGGCAAGTCTCGGGAACTGTCACTTCCTGCAACTACTTCGACGTTCTGAGCGAGCGTCCTGCGCAGGGGCGTGGCTTTGTCCATTCCGATTGCGCCGTCCCCGGCGAAAACGCGGTCGTAGTGATCAGCGATGACTTATGGCGAGGGAGATTTGAAGCGGACCCATTGCTGGTGGGCAAGAGAATCACGCTCAACCGTACGGCGTATACCGTGATTGGCATTGGGCGTCCTGGATTCACAGGCACCGAACTGATCCCCAGCACTTTTTGGGCGCCAATCACCATGCAACAGGCGCTAGAGCCGGGTACCAATCGATTCGCGGATGACAAAATGAGCTGGCTGGCCTTACTTGGGCGCATGCAGCCTGGAATCACGATCCAGCAGGTGCGCGCGGACCTGGGTGTCATTGCCGGACGCATCGATCAACGGCAGCCTGGACGCAGCACCTCGTTGGCGATCCGGAATGCTACCTATTTTGGCAGCCCGGAAGAGCGCAGTTACGTGATCCCCATTGCTTCTGTGATTCTCGTTGCCTTCGCCCTCGTGCTGGTGATCGCGTGCGCCAACGTCGCAAATCTTCTGCTCGCACGCGCTTTCGTGCGACAAAAGGAAATCGCACTTCGCCTGTCCATCGGCGCCAGCCGATGGCGGCTGGTGCGGCAATTGTTGACAGAGAGTCTTCTGATCTCGCTCGCAGGGGGCATGCTGGGATCAGTGCTTGCGTTCTGTTCCTTCCGCAAAATCACACACTACGTAACGTCTCACTTATCTCGCGACCTGGCTGCCGTCACCGTGAATGTTAACCCGGACTATCATGTGCTCGCATACGCGCTCCTGGTTACCCTGTTCACGGGGATTGCGTTTGGATTGGTTCCGGCTTTGCAGGGCTCTCGACTCGATCTGAATACCGCGATGAAAGGAGACTGTGCATCGGTCACTACTCTCAAAAAGAGTGGCCGGTTTTTGCTTAATACTCTGGTCGGCTCGCAAGTAGCCGTGTGCATGGTCTTGTTGCTTGCCGCCGGCTTATTGTTGCGTGGGCTTTACAATGCCCAGACGATCGATCCCGGATTTGAGGACAAAAACGTCGCCCAGGCGTTTTTCGAATCTAAGGGCGCAAGGCTACGATGAGGACCGCGCCACCGTCTTTATCACCCGCTTGCGAGACAGGATCCGAAGCCTTCCTGGAATCATCGACGTTGCGCAAGCGGAGTGCGCGCCGCTAAGCCACGACTTCAGTGCTGACCACTTCACAGTCCCTGGCCGCCCCGACAAGGTTCCCATCGAATACAATCACGTTTCGCCGGATTATTTTTCCGTGGTTGGCATTCCCATTGTGCGGGGACGCGGCTTCACTTCTGGCGATGCCCGCGATGGGTCAGAAATCATCCTGTCAGAGTCCACTGCGCGACGGCTCTGGCCCGGCGAAGATCCATTGGGCAAAACACTGAGGGGATCCACTGGCGGCGAATATGTAGTAATCGGGGTGGCGAAGGATGCGCAAGTTTCGCACCTTGGAGAGCTTGATACGAGCTACCTTTATTTTCCCGCCGGACCGAAAGATGACTCCCGGACCTATGTGCTGGCTCGCCATGTGACACGCTTCACCGATATCGCCAACGGCATCCGCGATGCCGCGCAGTCGCTTGACCCTGATATCTCTATCGATGTCACAAGGCTCGAAGACAATCTTGAAATCTGGCGTGCTCCCTCGCGCGTAGTCGTTGCCCTGTCTGGTTGCCTGGGCGCATTGGCGCTGCTGCTCGCCTCGATTGGTGTGTACGCCATGGTGTCGTACAGCGTCGGCCGATCTGTGCGCGAAATCGGCATCCGGCTGGCTCTGGGCGCGAATGGCAGAAATGTCATGAACCATGTCCTTTGGCAGGCTATGCGCCCCGTCTTGGTTGGCGTGCTTATTGGCGTGGTCCTCTGTGCGGCCGTCTCTGGCGTCCTCTCGGGCATGATGTTCGGTCTCAGCGTGCATGACCCAATAGCGTTCCTCTCTGTTCCCTTCTTCCTGTTGCTTGTCGCCCTTATCGCAAGTTACCTTCCTGCTCGCCGCGCGATGCGTGTAGATCCGATGGTGGCGCTTAGATGTGACTAGCGTTGGCTCAAATCGATACATATCGCCACTTCTAACGTCCTGAGAGACATCGGTCGATATTGCTATCGGTGGGTATATCGAATAAGCGAACCGTCAGTGAGTAACACTGGCCAGGTTGAAGGTGCGATGAGGGTAATCCACGGCTTCTACGACGGTCGTCTCGTAGTGCTATCCATCGTGATCGCCATCCTCGCTGCTTATGCAGCCCTCGACCTTTCCGGACGGCTCACAGTCTCCCATGGAAGAGCCAGAATTGCCTGGTTGTGCGGCGGCGCCTTCTCCATGGGAATCGGCATCTGGTCGATGCATTACGTGGGCATGGAAGCTTTGCGGCTTCCGGTCCAGGTTCGATATGACTGGCCCACCGTCTTGCTGTCGATGGCTGTTGCCATTCTAGCGTCTGCAGTAGCTCTTTTTGTTGCCAGCCGAAACACGTTGACGACCACCGTCGCCGTTCTCGGTAGCGTCCTGATGGGGGGCGGCATAGCCGCCATGCACTACATCGGCATGGCTGCCATGCGGATGCCCGCCAGGTGCATCTATTCCTATACAGTTGTCAGCTTGTCCGTATTTCTGGGCATTGCAATTTCATTTGTAGCAATACGGTTAACCTTCGCTGTCCGGAATCACACCTCCTCCTGGAGTTGGCAGAAGTCTCGCAATGCCCTGCTCATGGGTTTGGCCATTCCTGTAATGCATTATGTCGGCATGGCCGCCGTCAGTTTTGTCTCCGCCCCCCTTGCTGACGCTGAGCTAAGACACGCGATCGACATCTCCAATCTCGGCGTCGCGAGCATCGCTTTGATTACGCTGTTGATCCTGGCAATGGTATTCATCACAGCCGCCGTTGATCGGATGTTCGCTCTTCAAGCACTGCAGTTGGAACTCTTCGAAGAACGAGAAAAGGTAAAGGCAGCCGATGCCAACAGCCGGGCTAAGAGTGAGTTTCTGGCGAACATGAGCCACGAGATTCGCACTCCCCTGAACGGGATTATTGGAATGACTGGTCTCACCCTGGAAACGGAATTGACATCAGAACAGAGAGACTCTCTTGAAACAGTCCAATTTTCCGCACACGCTTTGTTGAACGTGATCAACGACATACTCGACTTCTCCAAAATTGAAGCGGGCAAGATCGAGATGGAAGCTCTGGACTTCGACCTCAATGATTGCATCGAAGCCACACTCAAGAGCCACTCGTTGCAGGCGCACGAAAAGGGGCTTGAACTCTTGTTCGAGGTAGCAGCCGGAGTTCCGCAGTGGGTGACCGGAGATCCCGGCCGCCTGCGTCAGATCCTCAATAATCTGGTGGGCAACGCCCTCAAATTTACCAAAGAAGGCGAGGTTGGACTGAGGGTTCAGTCGGACGTGGTCGAGGAAGCGGCTTCAACGTTACACTTTATCGTCTCCGATACGGGCGTCGGCATCGCTGCTGATAAGTTGGCCGTGATCTTTGATGCGTTCGGTCAGGCGGATAGCTCGACAACACGGCATTATGGAGGCACTGGTCTCGGTCTGACCATTGCCAAACGCATGGTTGAATTGATGGGGGGACGCATGTGGGTGGAGAGCGCGCCCGGCAAAGGATCGCGCTTTCATTTCACCCTACGGCTGGGCACGGCGGCCAGGCAAACTATGGTGCCAGAAAACTTAGCATCTCAGGCGATTCTTCACGGCATGAAGGTTTTGATCGTCGATGACAACGCCACCAACCGTCGTATCCTGCACACCGTCGTCGAGCGTTGGGGTATGAAGGCAACCTCGGTTTGCGATGGAGAACAAGCCTTAGATGAGCTTTCAGCCGCCGATAGAATTAATGATCCCTACGAGTTGGTTCTTACTGACATGCATATGCCTAAAATGGACGGCTTCGAGCTCGCTGGCCGGATCGCCGAGCGAAGGAAGCAATCAACCGCCACCATCATGATGATCACCTCCGGTGGCCAGCGCGGGGATGTAGCACGCTGCCAGGAACTGGGTATAGGTGCGTACTTACTGAAGCCGGTACGCCCGGTAGAGCTGCAGCGGGCGATCATCCGCCTGGTGCAGACCAAATTGGAGCCATCGCCCGCACCGATCCTCGCCCCTTCCCCCTTGCGGGATAAAGGCGACTCTTTGCAAGGCCTGAACATTCTTTTGGCAGAGGATAATGTCGTCAATCAGAAGGTGGCGACTCGCTTGCTCGAAAAACGTGGCCATCGCGTGGCCCTGGCCGCAACAGGCGAAGAAGCTCTCGCAGCACTCGCGCAACAGTCCTTCGACCTGGTGTTGATGGACGTGCACATGCCCGGCACGGACGGTATCCAGGCAACTATCCGCATCCGCGAGCAGGAAAAGCTCACCGGGCACCATCAAACGGTGATTGCCATGACGGCATTGGCCATGAAGGGTGATCGTGACCGGTGTATCGCATCCGGGATGGATGGTTACCTCTCGAAGCCAATCGACCTACGGCAGCTTGATGACCTATTAGCCGTTTATACAACTGGCGTTCGGGAGGTCGGAGGCTTGCGCCATATGGGATGAACGTGAGCCTCTACTGCCCAGGGACTGGGAGCACGATGTGGGACGGCATCTGCGGCGAGCAGTAAACGCGCTGAGTCGCCGGAACAAAGTCGGCGGCCGTCGCCTCATTAATGCTGGGCACAAACTTCTGCGGGTTGCGATCGATCACTGGGAACCACGTCGACTGTACCTGCACCATAATGCGATGCCCCTTGAGAAATACATGGTCATGGTCCCGCAATGGAATATCCCACCGCTCCGGCTGGTTAGCCTTCAGCGGCTCGGGATGTTCGAAGTGATGCAGATATCTTCCTCGCCGCACTTCCATCGCAATCGGCAACTCGTATCCATTCAGTGAATCCGCGTAGCCGCTCGGCTTGGCCGGCGGGAGATCGTCGGCGCTTGTTTGTCCCTTCTCCGGGTAGACGTCGATCAGCTTCACAACAAAATCCGAGTCCGTTCCAGAACTCGACGCAAACAAGACCGCGGCAAGCGGTCCCGTCACGACCAGGTCGTGATCCAGCGGCGCGCTCTCGAAGGAAAGCACATCCGGGCGATGATCCACAAAGCGCTGGTCGGCAGCCTCCCATGAGCGCCACTCCGGCTCAGGATACGTGGGCGAGATGGGCCGCGCCCGGTACGGCACCGGGTTTGCCGGATCGGAGACATATTCCCGATACCGCTGGCCCTCCGGCAGATCGGCCACGAATGACAGGGTTCCGTCAGCGTGCAGATATAAGTTGGTAGGTTTTGATCCCTTCGGGGGCCATTCGGCATAGGTGCGCCAGCTATTCGAGCCCGTCTGGAACGTCGTCACGGCCCAATCCGGCTTCGAACCTGTGCCGTGCAGGTAATAGCGAAAGAAGGCAGCTTCGATATTCTGCCGGAACTCGAGCGCGGTCTTGTGCCCGCCGAATGGCACGATACCGATCCGATCCCCGTCTGGTGTCTGCCACTCTCCGTGGAACCACGGTCCGGCCACCATCAGGTTGGTATGATTTGGGTCGTTCTCCGCGGCATGGCGGAAAATCTGCCACGGGCCCCAGGGATCCTCCTGGTCCCAGAATCCCGCCACATTCAGATTCGGCACAGTGGCCTGGTGTAATTGGTTTACCCAAGCTTCTTTCTTCCAGAACTGGTCGTAGTCCGGGTGCGCCATGGCGTCGTTCCAGGCGGGCAGAGACCCGTGCACATATTTCGCGTTAGCCTGGCTCAGGGGTCCCAGGTTCAGATACCACTCGTAGGTGTCGTAGTCCTCGAAATTAAAATGGGTATTCGAGTTTTTGTCAGCCTGTTCCAGTACCGCATACTCGAAGGTATAGCTCTCGCGAAGCGCTCCAAAGCGATGATCATCGTCGTTCATCCACTGATCGACCGGTGAAGCCTGTTCGCTGATCGCCTTGAGCGCAGGGTGCGGATGGAGCAGCGTCAGCCCTGCTGTCAGCCCGTCGTACGACACCCCGTAGATGCCTACTTTGCCGTTGTTGTTGGGCACATTTTTGATCAGCCACTCGATCGTGTCATAGGCGTCATTGGTCTCGTTGGCCTGCTTCGGATCGTTCGCATCGTACCGCGAGGTCATCAGGAACACGCCTTCCGATTTGAATCGCCCGCGGAGGTTCTGGACGACAAAGATATAACCATCCGCGGCCAGTTCCTTCCAGTTTGCCGGCATCCAATCGGCGCCGTTCTTTGTCGCCGATTTGTCGAATTCGTCCTGCGTCGGCACTCCGTACGGGGTACGTCTGAGCAGAATCGGCAGAGCATTTGTTTGATCTTTCCGTGTGATCACCACCGTCTGAAGATGCACGCCATCCCGCATTGGCACCATGAACTCCTGCAACCGCCAGACGCTCTCTGCCGGAGCCGGGCCGGCAATCAGGAAAGACGCGAGGGCCATGCCCAGAAGAGAGCACGCGGAAAGGATGCGCAATGTGAGTACCTCATCGGCCCCTCGCATTTTTCGCAACGGAGCGAAACAAGTATACAAACCACGCGCTTTCGGCCCTATCCCCGCCACCAATCGACGGGTGCTCCATTCTTCGCGTTCTTTGCGAAGGGTGGGACAATCGGAATCTCACCCTTTCACCACTTGCGCAGTGGGGTGATCTCAGTGTGGATGCTCTTTCTAGGGAATATTTTTCGAGAGTGCTAATCTCCTATCGGAGGCGCGCTAGATGGGTACAAGATGCCCTTTACCGGCCGCAAACCATCACAGCTTTCCTCCCAAACGTAAACAAGCGAAAGAACAAGTATATAAAGACAATAGTGAAAACCTCCAAAGACCTGATTCCGCCAGCCAGGCTCGCCGCCCTCCGCAAGTTCCTCGGGACAGGGGTTGCCATGATCGCCTTCACCCTCACTGCCCCTTCCTTTGGCTTACCGGATACTCCGCCGGCAAACGCCAATCCTCACCCGATGACCGTCGAGGATGCAGACCACTTACTCGAAGTGGAAAGCCCTCAGCTCTCGCCCGACGCCCAATGGATCGCATACACCGTGCGCCGGGTGGATACCAAGGCCGACAAGAACGTCACCGACCTGTGGATGGCAAACTGGGATGGCACACAGGACCTTCAACTGACCTATGAAGTGGAACATTCGATAAGCAATCCACGGTGGAGTCCCGATGGAAGATATCTTTCCTTTCTCTCCGACCGGCCCGGGGCTCCCAGCGTCAAGGGTAGCCAGGTTTGGGTACTCGACCGCCGCGGCGGCGAAGCGCGGCAATTGACCAGTGTCAAAGGAAAACTCGCCAGCTACGAGTGGTCGCCAGATGCGAAGAAACTACTCCTCATCATTGCCGAAGACCCAGAGGAGCAAGCCCGGGAAAAAGAAAAATCCGAGAGTGAAAAAGAGAAGCCCAAGCCGATTGTCATCGACCGCTACCATTTCAAACAGGACATCGAAGGTTATCTCTCCACCAACACCCGCCCGGACTTGATCTATCTCTACGATGTCGTGACTGGCAAGCTCGACAAGCTGACCACCGACACAAAGTTCAGGGAGCAGAACGCGGTATGGTCGCCCGATGGAACGCAAATCGCCTACGTCAGCGATCATGACCCCGATCCTGATCGCACGAATAACAGTGATGTCTTTGTAGTAGCAGCGGCCCCCAACTCCGCAGCACGCAAGCTCACCAACTTTCCCGGTCCCGACGGAGGGCAGCCGGCCTGGAGCCCGGACAGTAAGCTCGTCGCCTATATTCATGGCAGCGAGCCAAAATACCAGGAATACAATCAGCGCCAGCTCGCGGTGGTATCTGCGGCTGGAGGAGAACCGCGGATTCTCAGTGCACAATTTGACCGTCCGCTAAGCAATCCTGTTTTCTCGCCCGACGGGCAGTCGATTACCGTGCTGGCGGCCGATGACCGCTCCCGCTACCCTGTTTCGGTGTCGATGAGGGACGGCAGCGTGAAACGACTGGTTGACACTGCCGGTGTAGCCGAAGCGCAGGACGAGAAGCTCGGCCACCTGGCGATTGCCTGGACGACCGATGCGGCGCCCGCGGAAATTTTCGCCATCGAAGGCGCCGGCATGCGCAAGCTCACCAGCCACAATGACGCATTGCTTGCCAGGCTCCAGCTTGGCGAGACGCGTGACTTCCAGGCCAGGTCTCCCGATGGAACGGAAGTCCACAGTTTGCTGACGCTTCCTGTCGGCTATGTTGCGGGCAGCAAGTACCCTTTGATATTAAACATTCATGGCGGTCCCGACGGCCAGGACGCACATGCCTTCACCCCGTGGCGCCAGCTCTTTGCCGCACGCGGCTACGCAGTGCTCAATGTGAATTACCGCGGCAGCCACGGCCGCGGTAAGGAGTATCAACAGGTCATCTTTGACGACTGGGGACGAAAAGAAGTCGTCGATCTGCTCGCTTCTGTGGATGAGGTAGTCAAACAAGGAATCGCCGACCCGGATCGGTTGGGGATCGGTGGATGGAGCTACGGCGGCATCCTCACCGACTACACCATTGCCACCACCACTCGCTTCCGCGCGGCGATCAGCGGGGCGGGCATGGGCAGCCCTCTCGGCCTCTATGGGGTCGATCAGTATATCTTCCAGTATGACAACGAGCTGGGACCGCCGTGGAAGAATCCAGATACCTACATCAAACTCGGCTACCCGCTACTGCATGCGGACCGGATCAAGACGCCGACTCTCTTCATGGGAGGCGACCAGGACTTCAACGTGCCGCTCAGCGGCGGCCAACAAATGTATCAGGCACTGCGCAGCCTCAATGTGCCTACTGAATTAATCGTCTACCCTGGCCAGTTCCACGGCTTTACCAGGCCAAGCTTTATCCGTGACCGCTACCAGCGCGATCTTGATTGGTACGACAAATACCTGATGCCGAAATCCACCGTTGGTCTGGGGAAGTGAGGGCTCTTTGCCTACATTACGTCGTGATTTCCTGAAGCAGCTGGCGATTTTCGCCGCCGCGTGTTGCGTTTCCGTCGAGGGCTCGGCTCAATCAAACAGCCAGACTCCCCATCTGGAGTTTCCCACGCATCCGCGTGATCGGCTGGCCGTCACGTCGTGGCCCTTCCGCGACTACATTCAAACCCCCGCCAATCGCGGTAAGAAGATCGGTCCTCCGAGTATGGACATCAAAGAGTTCCCGGCGATGGTGGTGGAAAAATTTGCTGTTTATAACATCAATCCATTGCTGAATCATTTCCCTTCCACCGATCCGGCCTACCTGGAGAGTTTCCGTGAGGCTGTTGCCAAGGCGCGCTCCCATGTCGTCGACCTCGGGCTGCCCGGAGGATATTTCGCTACCAAAGACACCAGCACCGCCGAAGCGTCTGTCCAGACCAGCTGCAAATGGATCGATAGCGCCGCCGCCATCGGTTCTCCCAGCGTACGCCAGCACCTGTCTATCCAGAAGGGGCAGAAACCAGACGTGGACGCGGCCGCTATCCATCTGGCGCGACTAGCCGACTACGGCAGCAAACGGAATGTCGTGGTCAACCTGGAGAACGATAGCGCGGTTGCGGAGGATCCATACTTCATCGTGAGCGTCATCGAAAAGGTAAACCATCCCTATCTGCGGGCACTCCCGGATTTCGGCAATTCGAGTTCCAAATACGGAGAAGAAGGAAACGAGAAGGCCGTGGCCGCGATGCTCAAGCACTCCTTCAACATGTGCCACGTAAAGAGCGAGGTGCAGCTCGATGGCAAAACCTATCACGTCGACCTGAAGAAAATGTTCGAATTAGCCCGGCAGAGCTCCTATCGTGGATATTTCTCAATGGAGTTCGACACCAACGGCGGAGACCCCTTCGCGGGGACAACGAAGCTCATTGACGAGACGCTGCAATACCTTGCTTAGGGGAAATCTATGCCAAACGAAAAAGATTTCAATCGCCGTGACTTTCTGATTACTGGTGCGGCCGGGCTCACGGCATTGGGAAGCGCTGCTTTTCTTGCCCCGTCGGGGCTGGTCATGGGCGCGAACAATCGCGTGCGCGTGGCGCTCTGCGGCGTGCGCGGGCGGGGCGGGGATCATCTCCACAACTACTCACAGTTGCCCAACGTACAGATTGCCGCACTGTGTGACATCGATGAGAACGTCTTACGGCAGCGGCTCGTGCAAATGGAAAAGATGGGGCTGCCGAAACCAGCCACCTATACCGACGTCAGAAAATTGCTCGAAGACAAGTCGATCGATGCTGTCTCCATTGCCACCCCAAACCACTGGCACTCTTTAATTGCCATCTGGGCGTGCCAGGCGGGCAAAGATGTCTACGTGGAAAAGCCCTGCTCTCACAATCTGTGGGAGGGCCAGCAATTGGTCAGAGCTGCCCAACGCTACAACCGCATCGTCCAACACGGAACGCAGAGCCGCTCCGCAACCACAACCTGCGAGGCAGTGCAGAAACTGCGGGACGGCATCGTCGGCGAAACCTATATGGGTCGAGGCCTTTGCTATAAGTGGCGAGACACGATTGGCAAGGAGCCCGTGCAGCCCATTCCGCAAGGCGTTGACTACAACTTGTGGACTGGACCGGCACCCGAGCACCCATTCACCAAAAATCGCTTCCACTACAACTGGCACTGGTTCTGGGACTACGGCAATGGCGATATAGGAAACCAGGGTGTTCACCAGGTAGACCTTGCTCGCTGGGGGATGGGCCTGGGCTTTCCCAACAAAGTAAGCGCCATCGGCGGGCACTTTATGTTCGACGACGATCAGCAGACTCCTAACGACCTGAACTGCGCGTTCGAATTCAACCTGCCGAACGGCCAGCGTCGCATGATCACGTTTGAGGTCAGGCACTGGATGACCAATCATGAGGCCGGGATCGGAACCCCCAGTCTGGGCACGCCCGAGCCCAAAAAATCGAAGGCCACGGAGAAGCTGGGCCCCATGGCAGGCAGCCACAACACGGTCGGGAACATCTTCTACGGATCAAAGGGATATCTTGCGACGGGTGATGAAGATGCCGACACCTACGCCGTCTGGATGGGTCGCGATCAGGAAGAGCAGACGGTCGCCCATGGCGGCGCCGAGCTGGCTCACTTCAAAAATTTCATCGATTGCGTGACCAGCCGGAACAAGGCGGATCTGAACGCCCCCATCGAGGAAGGGCACATTTCGTGTGCGCTGGTACACCTTGCGAATGCGTCTTACCGGCTAGGCAGGACGATCAACTTCAATCCTGATACGCAGCAGGTGATCGGCGATGAAGAAGCGCAGACCCTGCTGCGTGACGGCGATCGAGGCTACCGGGCGCCCTTTGTGGTGCCGGAAGCAGTCTGAGGCTGCCTTGCTAGAAGCTCGAAACCGAAGGTTGTGTCAGATCCGGATTCTCGTATTCCAGTGAAACCTGGGCGGCCTTCTTGGTCAGCCACGGTGCCCGGACCGGAGCCAGCAAGAGCGGCATCGGGGGCGGTTTGAGAAGACCGAGGATTGCCGGTGGGTAGAGTCCTAATTCCGGAACATGGAATGATAGGGGGAAACTCATAAAATCCTCCATGTGGGTGGGGCCGAGGAACGACCTCAGATCCGGAACAATTCTACGCCGTTTCGGCAGCAGTGACTTCGGGCTCGGCGGAAGTTGATGCTTTCCTGTGTACCCCACCCGATCCCACTAAAAAATATGTCGGGTGAGGGCATAGGCGGTGCTGAGATCCGCAAGGGTTGAAGCCCAGAGTTTTTCAAGAAAGAACTGTCATGACGAAAGCGGTTGCCAGAAATCCCTTCGGGCTAATCTTGAATCCAAGAGTTCGGAGGGACCAGTATGAAAGTTTTAGAGCTGGTAGGAACTCGCGTGTGGATACGGTGCGACCAATTTCGCACGATTTCCGGCGTCATCTCCAGCGTGCTGAAGCCGGTAAGCCGCGATGATTTTCAGTCTTCCATTGCCGAAAGTCTGTTCGGCATCGCCCTACCTTCGGGGAAGGTAGTTCAATTGCTCGGAGCAGAAATTTGTAAGGTCGATCACGTGTCAAAACACTGTGTTTTGCCTTGACTATCGGTGCAATCGCCGTTACACGGCAAAGCGCGTCACCTCCTTTTCATTCCAGCTTACGCCGCTTCCGGCAGCGGTCCCGACCGTCGCCATACCATGTTCCACGCGCAGAGGCTCCTCAAGGATGGGATTCCACCAATCAGCGTATTCGAGGTAGTGCGCCATCGGCGATCGGCACATCAACTGGGCGCTAATTTCTGGCCACAGGTGGTTGGAAAGAGGGATACTGTGCACTTCCGCCAATGCTGCAGCGTTGAGCCAGCCAGTGACACCGCCGATCTTCATGACATCCAGCATCACGTAATCCGAGGCTCGGACCTGGATGGCTTGCTGCAACTCGTCCGGTCCCCACCAGTTCTCTCCACATTGGATCGGCGTATGAATCTCGCGTGCCACAAATGCGTGGCCATTGTAGTCATGCGCCAGAACAGGTTCTTCCACCCAGGTGAGTGTTTCCCCGTCCAAGGCCCCCAGCCTTCGCACGGCTTCGGCGGGCGTGAGACTCTGGTTATAGTCCACCATGATCGCCATCTCGTCGCCCACTGCCTTTCTGATCGCCCGCACGACTTCAAGGTCCTCACGTAGAGTGGCATAACCGATCTTTGCCTTGACCCCTTTGAACTCGCGCCTGGCCCATTCCTCCGCGCCCTGCGCCGAACCGGAAACGCCGTCGAATCCCACAGCTCCGTACGCAGGAATGGGTTTCTCGATTCCCCCCAGCAGGCGCACCAGGGAAATGGAGTAGGTCCGGGCCAGCGCATCCCACAGCGCCATATCAATCGCGGCCAGTGCGATTGCGACCAGACCCTGGGGACCGAGCAGCCGAAATCGCCGCGCTAGCCTTTGCGTGATCTCTGCTGGAGCCAGAGGCTCGCCCACAATTAATGGTTCGAGGTTTTTGATCAGTTCGGCGGTCGGTTTCAAAGCGGCCGCCGCGTAAGTGAAAACCATGCTGTGCCCAGCAACGCCGTCTTCAGTGAGAACGTCGGTTAGCACGAGAGGAGATTCTGTGATAATTCCGCTGGCTGTCCGATGAGGTTGAACCATCGGCACCTTGACAGCCCTGACCCTAAGTTCACGAATATTCACCAGAGATCGATTCATGAATGCCCCTCCCCGAGGGTTCCGGCACAAAGATTGACCGATTTTTCACGTCCGTGACAGGATGCCTCACGATTAACCGTTGACAGTCTATCCATAGCTTCTCTATCTATATACACATGCCGAAAAAGTCAGAGCTGATGCCTGGGACGTTGGACATGCTGATCCTGAAGACACTGACCCGCGCGCCCCTGCATGGATATGGAATCGCCCTCTCGATCAAGCGCCTGTCTCTGGATGTGCTGACCGTCGAAGAGGGTTCCCTTTATCCCTCGCTGCAGAGGCTCCTGTTGCAAGGCTGGGTCAAAGCGGAGTGGAAGAAGACCGAGACCAATCGACGGGCCCGCTATTACACGCTGACAGCGACCGGCCGCAAACAACTTGGTCTGGAACTCACGCAATTTGAACAGATGATCGCGGCCATTGGCCGAGTGCTGCAGGACGCATAGGAGAGCTCTATGGAGGTTGTTCTTCGCTTTCTGCGGAAGCTGAAATTCCTGTTATTTCGCGGACAGTTCAATCGCGAACTGGACGAGGAGATGATCTTTCACCGCGACCAGGTTCAGAAGGATCTCCAGGGTGATGTTGTCTCCTCCGTTGCCGCGTCCACGGCCGCTTATCGCCAATTCGGCAACCAGACGCGGGTGAAGGAGCAATGTCACGAGGTAGTTGTCTTCAGCTTCGAGAGCGTGGTCCAGGATGTGCGCTATGCCGCCCGGCAGCTCTTGGCAACCCCGTCGTTCACACTGGTGATTGTCCTTACCCTGGCGCTGAGCATTGGCGCCAACAGTGCTATCTTCAGCGTGATCCAGGGCGTGTTACTCAAATCGCTGCCTTATCTGGAGCCACAGCGGCTGGTGCGCATTTTCCTGACCAGCGCAGAGTTTCCTAAATTCCCCCTGAATCCCTTTGACTTCAGGGATATTCGAGCGCGCAATCACTCCTTCGAATCCATGGCCGCATTCACCCGGCGCGACATGCAGCTTTCCGGCGCCGGCGAAGCAACGCGCGTGTACGGCTTCGCCGTCACTGCCCAATACTTTCATGTTCTCGGGTTAAAGCCGGAATTAGGACGCGAATTCGATCAACGGGCAGAGATCGATGGAAATGGTTCCCAGGTGATATTGAGCGACCGGCTCTGGCGCACTCGGTTTGCGGCTGCTCCGGACATACTCGGTCGCAAGATTACCCTGGATTCACAACCGTTTACGGTGATTGGGGTGATGCCTGCAGGAGTGCAGCATCCAGGAAATAAATACCACTCCCTGCCGTATGGCGAAGGCATCGATGTTTGGTCGCCTTTCTCCTTTCGCGGCGACCCATCCCAACGTGCGTCCCATTTCATGGATGGGATCGCGCGCCTGAAAAATGGTGTGACCCTGAGTCAGGCAAATGCTGAGATGGACGCGCTCATGGCCCAGCTTGGCGCGCGAGCACGGGGACAGTGACCCTTGGCGAGTGATGCTAATCCCGCTTTCCCAGGAGATTGTCGGGGCTAACCGTCGCATCCTGCTGGTGCTGTTAGGTGCGGTCGCCATGGTATTGCTCATTGCGTGTGCCAATGCAGCCAACCTGCTGCTGGCAAGAGCAGCAAGGCGGCAGAGAGAGATTGCCGTGCGGCTTGCCTTGGGAGCGCCGCGACGCCGGCTGATTCGGCAACTGCTCACGGAAAGCCTTCTGCTCTCCTTGATAGGAGGAGCGTTGGGAATCGTGATGGCGCTAGGCGGCGTAAAGGTGCTGGTATCGCTGCTGCCTGCGGACTTTCCCCGGGCGCACGATATCCACGTAAGTCTTCCGGTATTTGCATTCACGTTCCTGGTGAGCATTGCCACGGGAATCCTGTTTGGTCTGGCCCCGGCGCTGCAGGCCTCGCGCACCGACCCAACGCAAAGCCTGCATGAAAGCGGACGCAGCACCACCGCAAGTGGACGCCAGCATCGGTTACGGAATGCGCTGGTTATCTCGGAAGTGAGCCTGGCCTGTATTTTGCTGATTGGCGCAGGGCTTATGTTCCGCAGCCTGCTCAACCTGATCCGCATTGACCCGGGATTCCAGCAAGAGCATGTGCTGACTGCCAGCCTCTCCCTGCCCAGGGAAAAGTACAAGGCGGAGGGGGCTGCGGCTACTTTCTATGAGCAACTCGTGACCGCGTTGGGATCGATGCCGGGAGTGCAAAGTGTGGGAGTTGGAAGCGACGTCCCGTGGACCGGCTATGACGAAAATCTGGGAGGCTTCACGATCGAAGGCAAACAACCGCCGCCGCACCAGGAGTTTCATGCCCGCTACCACATGGCGACGCCGGATTACTTTCGTGCTTTAGGGATTCCGCTGATGCGAGGTCGTTTCTTTACCCAGGCTGACAAGAAGGATGCGCCGAAAGTTTTGATCATCAACCAAGCCATGGCAGACCTGTACTGGCCTCATGAAGATGTTGTGGGCAAGCGTCTCTCTTTCAGTGACAAACCAACCGCCAAAGATTGGGTTACGGTCGTTGGCATTGTGGGAAGCGTCAAGGATCAGCCCAACAGTCCAGGCGCTGCTCCCGCGTTCTGGTGGCCGGAAATGCAGCAACCTTACCCTGATATGTCGTTGGTAGTGCGAGCCGAAGGCGATCCTCAGGCGCTCGTCGATACCGTCAGGGGCGAGGTAGCAAAGCTTGATCCTGCGCTCGCCGTGGCGGATATTCGCTTGATGAATCAGATTGCGGACACCTCTGTCGCAACCCCGAAGCTGACCTTTGTATTGGTGGGCTTGTTCGCGGCATTGGCCATAATTCTGGCCATGATTGGTACGTATGGTGTGATCTCGTACTCGGTGACCCAGCGCAGAGCAGAGTTTGGATTGCGTATCGCACTCGGTGCGCAACAAGGTGATGTCCTCCGGCTGGTCCTCTTGCAGGCTGCTGCTCTGGTTCTGGCAGGAACTTTCGTTGGTCTCGTCGTTGCGCTGACGTTATCAAGGGTGTTGCGGAGCCTTATTTACGACGTCAGCGCATCCGACCCACTCACATTCACGTCCGTCGCTCTCATCGTTATTTTCGTGGCCATACCGGCGTGCTACATCCCGGCAAGACGCGCCACGCAATCTGATCCCATGAACGCGCTGCGAGCGGAGTGAGGAGCGCTGTAAACCCTCCGCCTCAGTGAGACAGACTCATCTGGTCAGTCGATGTCCTTTCTCTCGCGTGTCCGTCGAAACTCCCAGAGGAGATTGAATGCCATGCTGACCGCCACTAAGGTGAGCCGGCCTTCAGGGAGAGCTAAGCTCATCATCCCGGCAGGTGGGCTGTGTATGCTTATGCTGCTCTGTTCCATCCGCTCATCAGCGCAAACCCAGTCGACCCAAAACCCTGCCGTACCTCCTGGATGGCTGTTAGCGGGTAGCAATCCCCGCAACTATGAGACCGGTCTGGATCCGCAGGCTAGCTACCACGGTTTCCCAAGTGCTTACTTGAAAGCCAAACAGTCAGCGGTGGAAGGGTTTGGCACCCTCATGCAGGAATTTAGTGCAGGTCAATATGCCGGAAAGAGAGTCAAGCTAACAGGATCTGTGAAAACTGAAGAGGTAGGTGATTGGGCTGGGCTCTGGATGCGGGTCAACAAGGGTTCCACAGTTGTTAGCTTCGACAACATGATGGACCGGCCAATCAAGGGCACAACCACATGGCAGAACTACGAGGTGATTCTCGACGTACCCCAGGACGCGACAGGCATAGCTTTTGGCATTCTGCTGAACAAATCAGGATCGGTTTGGCTGAACAGTGTGAAGTTCGAGAGCGTCGGTTTAGACGTGCCGGTAACCGCCAAGGCTCCAGCGCAGCTACCGGAAGGCCCCACCAACCTGAACTTTGAAAACTAGTCGAGCACCCAAAATGGGGGCTACCACCACCACCACCCCGGAATCGCTCCTTTACCAAGAAGCCGATGCTATACTTCACCGGCGGAGGGGAGCAGCCTGTTTAGCCCTGGTGAGAATGCTCCACGCTGCCCAACCCAGAGGCGCGCCAGACAAAATTGGCGATCAGCTCTGCGAGATGAGACCGAAGGCCTGGCGGCAGGTTATGCCCCATGTCCTTGATGAGCACGAGTTCAGCGCCAGGAATCGACTCCGCGGTCGCCTGACCTCCACTCACGTGGCACATCCGGTCGGCCAAACCGTGGATCACCAGGGTCGGGACTTGAAGCTTACGAAGCTTTTCGGTCCGATCCCCTGAGGCGATGGTAGCCACTGCCTGACGGGCCGCGCCCGTAGGATCGTAGGAGCGGTCGAAGGCACGCCCTGCGATGGCAGCGACTTCATCCTTGTCACTGGGATAACCCGGTGAGCCGATGATTTGCGATGCGCGCACGGACCGCATGACGACTGTTTCGCGGGTGACCGCAGGTGGCCCTGAGAAAAGTTCACGTAGCACCTCGGGTGAGGCCTGCCCCACAGATATATTCCCTGTAGTGGACATCATCGAAGTGAGTGACCGGACTCGGTCCGGGAACTCGATTGCCATCGTTTGTGCAATCTGGCCCCCCATGGACGCACCAACCACATGCGCTTTTTCGATGCCGAGAGCGTCAAGCAGTCCTACAGCATCGGCTGCCATATCAGAGAGGGTGTAGGAAGCCGAGGAAAGGTCACCGGCGAGCGCCCCAGGCAGGTCTGGCCTCGGCGCCAGGGTCATGTGCGTGGAGAGACCGGTGTCGCGATTGTCGAAGCGGATCAACTGCAGACCGTGGTTGACGAGCATATTGCAAAACCCGTCCGGCCAATGAATGCATTGGGCAACGATCCCCATAATAAGGAGTGCGACCGGCCCATCAGGATTGCCACCGCGATGGTATGCGATATCTACACCTGCCGGTCCAACCTTCAGCGCCTTCTGGTCCACGATGGAAGCATCGAACCCGTTCACCAATTCAGACACACCTGTTCTCCTCCCAAGCCGGTTTCAGACAAATGCCGTTTGAAAGTATCTGGAAATGAAGAGAAAAAGGAGTCTGTTTATGGTCTTTGAAAATTGCTATTCTAAGAATGGGAGGAGCCGCCAACGTCGCGGTTGGCACCTACTCAACTGCGGTCGACCCCTGACAGTACACCGCACCCGCTGGTCCCCGCTGAAACATGCCAGTGTTTTCTTTTCGGAGGCAAGATCTCTTGGGTCCCCAAGCGACGCTGTTCGTGGTCTGTGGACTTCCCGGCGCCGGTAAGACGACTCTGGCAAAACAAATTGAGAGATCTCTTTCGGCAGTCCGAATGTCTGCGGATGACTGGATGACTGCTCTCTCCATCAACCTTCACGCTGAGCAGCAACGCGCCGGGATCGAGGCTTTGCAATGGGAGCTCACCAGGCGTCTTCTGTCTCTTCAGCAGAACGTTGTCATCGAGTGGGGTGCATGGGGGAAGTCGGAGAGGGATGTCTTTCGAACCGAGGCCCGCGCTTTAGGCGCACGTGTAGAACTCTATTATCTCTCGGCACCGTTGCAGGAGCTGTTCGCGAGAATCCAGCAGCGCAACATGGAAGATCCCCCGATCGAATGGGCAGAAGTACAAGAGTGGGCTGGCATCTTTGAAGAGCCAACCCCTGCGGAGATGACGCTGTTCGATGCTCATTCCTGGCCTCTGTGAAGTCCTCCAGGTCCACGCTCTGCTCAGACACGCTTTATTCACAGCGGAGAGCTTCGGCGGGTGGGACGGTGATGGCGTGCCGGGCGGGCAAGAGGCAGGCGAGGAGTGCGCTGAGAGCGAGCAGCGCAGCGGCTGCGAACAGACTGCCTGCAGCAAAGGCGTTTTGCATCCAGTGGGCGAGCACGGCACCGAGAAGGCTGTCAAGGGCAAGACCGATGACAATTCCCGCGAAGGCGCTGACGAGCGCGATGCGCGCGGCGACCCACAGGACGTGTGAACGCGGCGCGCCGAGCGCCAGGCGGACACCGAACTCCGTAGCGCGCTGCGCAACGCTGTAAGCGACGACGCTGAAGATGCCGGCCAGCGCGAGCGCCAGCGCCATGGCAGAGAAGATACCAAACAATATGGAGAAGAGCCGCTGGCGGCTGTACTGCTCGTCGCGCTCGATGGCTTCGTTGAGAGTGAAGGTGCCGTTGAAGGTGCTGTTGGAGATCTGCTGGTCGGAAGCGACGGATGAGATAGCGGCGCGCATGGAATGCAGGTAGGTGAGCGGATCGCCCTGGGTGCGGACGAAGAACTGCACGTTGGACGGTATCACGACGGTGTACGGAAGGTAGATGGCGGGCATGACAGGGCGATCGACGCCGTCGTTGCGCGCATCTCCGACAACGCCGATGATCTTACGCCAGGCGGTGCTTTGTGCAGAGATGGCCGCGAAGCGATTCTGATGTGAGAGACCGGGAATACGTAGCTGTCGGCCCAGGGCATTAGAGGAGGAGAGATAGCGCGTTGCGAACGCGCGATTGACGACCGCGATGAAGTCTCCGCGGGTGTTTTCATCCCTATTCCAGAGGTGACCCTGAAGCAGAGGGATGCGGAGCGTAGCGAAATATCGCTGGTCGACCGTCATTACACGGGCCTGCGGCTGCTGGCGATCGCTAGTTCCGTCAACGTTGAAGGAGCTCTCAACGCCAGTATAGGGCGGCGAGGCATCGCCGCCGGCCGAATCAGCAGAGACAGCGACCATGGAGACACCGGGAAACGGATGCGATCTTCTGCCTGATCTGCTCGATGTAAGCGGTGCGCGCTTCGCGCGACTGAATGCGGCTCAACTCACCTGGGTCATGGAGGTGCAGCAGGATGCCGAGTTTCATCACATTTGCGGGATCGTAGCCAAGAGGCATCTGCATGAGCTCAAGAAAGCCGCGGATGGCGGTGCCCGCAGTGGCCATGAGAAGAAGCGTGAGCGCGACCTGCGCGGCGATAAGAACGCTCCAGCGATGCTTGGCGGGAGCAGCGGCAACGCCAATCTGCCTGCCGGGGAGCACCCGCGCGGAATCGTGACGCGAGAGACGCAATGCGGGGACCAAACCGAAGAAAATGCCGCAGAGCAGCGCGAGCGCGACAGAGAACGCGAGGATGGGAGAGTTGAGGTGGATGACAGATTCGGCGGGAAAGGAATCTGGAGAAAGCAACAAGGGAAGCTTTGCCAGCCAGAAAGACGCAGCGACGCCAAGTGCGGCGCCGGTGCAGGAGATCACGACAGCTTCGACGAGCAGCTGGCGGACGATACGCCAGCGGCTGGCGCCGATCGCACTGCGGATGGCGAGCTCATGCTGGCGCGTGCGGCCACGGGCCAGCAGAAGGATGGAGCAGTTGGCGCAGCCGATGATGAGCAAGAGCACAACGCCTGCGAGAAGCAGCGTCAGGGTGCGGCCAGTTCCCTGCTGGTAAGGCACGATGAGGGGCTGCAGCGCGAGATGCCAGTGATCCGGAAAGCGCTCAGGATACTGTTGCGCAAACTGGCGCACGATGGGCTCGAGCGCAGCGTTGGCGGCGGCAAGTGTGACGTGGGGCCGGAGCTTGATCCACGGTGCGTAGGGCTGGAAGGGAAGGTTGAAACTCGGCATGAGACTGCGAGGCAGGTAAACATCGCCGACGCCGAGGCTGTCATTGAATGCGAAGCTGCGCGGCATGACGCCAATGATGGTGTAGGGGGCGTGATCGATTTCCAGCGTTTGCCCGATGATGCGGGGTAGAACGAAATTCTTCTTCGACGTCTTTGTGGGTGCGTGGCGCGATGGAATGCCAGAGTTCGCGAATTGCGGCGAGGAGACTCATATCTCGTCCGTCTTCTTGGCGAGAATGCCGGCGACGACAGCAGCCATGTCGGTCCATTTGGCAGTCTCGGCCTTGAGCTGACGCGTACCGCCAGCGGTGAGCGAGTAAAAGCGGGCGCGCCGATTGTTCTCCGACTCACCCCACTTGCCTTTGATCCAGCCCCGGCGCTCCAGACGATAGATGGCGGTGTAGAAGGAACCCTGCAGGATTTCCAGGCGCTCACCGGAGATCTGCTGGATGCGCAGCAAGATGCCGTAGCCATGCAGCGGGCCGAGCGAGACCGCCTTGAGAATGAGCATCTCGAGTGTGCCCTGCGGGAGTTCGACTGCTTTCGTCAAATTCTCTCTCCTATCTAGGAAAGGAGAGTACGCGCTCTCTCCTTTCCCGTCAAGGAGACTGTCCGCGCCTTTTGGCTCCCTCCCCCAACCAGTCGCCGGGGGCCCCACATCTCGCTCGTTTTTCGCGAGATGTGGGATACCGCAGACCTCGCCCACAAGCCTCTCGCGGGGTGACGAATCTGTACGGGCGCCCCATGTTCGCACCAGCGTATGTGGGTTAAGAAAGCTGGGGCGACCCGGATTTGCTGCAAGAGGCACTAACAAGAGCCACGTGTGCGGCTTTCATTAAGGAAAGCCGCATGAAGTTCCGCGAAGCCAGCAAAGTTGACAGGAAATCCTGGGGAAGCCCCATCAAAGTTCTGTCTTTTTCTCTTTCCTGCCATCGCCACCGGCTCATCGACGCTGAGCGGTCTCGCCATAAGAATCAACTACACATGAATGTCTGGACAGTCACCAAAGTCTGGCCGGAGAAACCCGAGTGCAGATGCACTAGGGATGCCGAGCCACCCACGAAACCACAACATAAAATCCCAAGCCAAAGGCGACCGAGAGCAACACGACGACCGGCGGCAGTTGGACGAGATATTGCCAGCCCCCAGCGGTGGCCGATGCTCCCACCAATCCCATCTTCCTGGCATTCCTGGTCACATGCCAGTTGTTGTAGAAAATGACCACCGTCCACATGAGGGTTGCAGCAACAAGCCCGCCAAGAAGTCCTCTTGGAAAAATGAGTAACTGTTTGAGGAGATGCCAGACCGTAGCCGTCTCGGGCCTGATGGGCATATGCCACCTCGATTCCGTTACTCATTTTACTTACGCCGGCATCACGATCAAAAAGTCGGGCTTGCGGTAGCTTCGTAAGCGCGCCCTGATACCGATGGCGTTGATGATGCGACCACCGTCATGGCTGTAACCGGGACACCGAGGTGCCCCGGTTACAGCTGGCGGCACTTAGTAGTCGAGAGTAACCTCGAAAGGTTTCGCGTCTACTTTATAACCGCACTGCGGTGTCTGGGTCGTGCCCACTGATACGCTCCATTTCGGTTCTATGGGAATGAAGCGCTCGTCGAACACGATTACCTTATAGGTCTCATGGCGATCCCCGGGGTAGTCGTCGCAACTGACCACATAGTAGGGTTCAACCGCGCCGCCAAATGCCCAGTTGAACACCTGCCCATCGCTGGGAGTTTTCGCTAATGTCGTGCTCTTGCGGGTGCGCGTATCCAAACTGAAGATGTTCCAGGTGGCGCAGGAGAGGGTGCCCGGACGGCAATCTTCAGTGATCGAGCTGACGATTTCGTCCCCGGGACTGATATTGATTGGCGTGCTTTGCACGGTGATGCCGCTCAAGCAGCAATTCCAGTTGGAAACCGTCCACTGACCAGCGGACCAGGTGATTACCGGTTGGAGGATACTTTCCACGTCGTCGATGTCTTCAAATCCGGGAAAGAGAAACAGCACCTGGCCATCTTGAGCTCGCGGCTGCGACGGCACGTTAGTGCTGGCATAAAGAGCACTGAATGATTTGTTGGTTGGGGCAGTAACACTTGCACTCTCAATCCAACCATTCACCTCGGGTACTTCCTGCTTCGCTGCCGTTAGTTTGGGTGTTCCGTCGGGAGCGTAGCGTGGGTAACTGCAGGTGGTCTTGCCGGTAACACTTCCGTCGCTGTGTTGCACTTGCCCATTGGCCAGCAATGTTTCACCTTCGGCAATACTCTGCACGCAAGAGGGATGAAAATAGCCAAAGGGCGTGACCACATACCCGGCCGGCACGTTCCCCGGGCGGTGGGGTCCTGCTTCGATTTGGGCGAACAAGCCTGTGGATGTCGCAAGAACTGCAAGGGCAGTCAGAAAGCACTTGTACATTGATCAATCCTTCTTTCCTGGTCGGTTGTCTGAAAGAAAACAGCTAGGGGGAATTCTGGCCCGGAATTGTTAAAGTGGGAACAAAGCGTTCAGCGCGCCACCAACCGGTCGCCCATAACCTGCTGCCTGGGGAGCTTATTGGCACGCTGGTCGTATTTATCACCACCATCTACCACCGGGCAACTTATCTTTTGATGGAAATATGTGGAAAAAAGTTATGGCGGCGCGCGGTTTCGGTGTCCGCTGTTGATACCGGGGAGGAGGTTGATAACGATAAGTTGTTCGTTACCCTAAGAAGGAGCAGAACCTTCAGCAGTTACCCTCGTCGCAACCTTTCTATCTTGTGAAGATCGGGCAGCAGGAGAACCCGCAATTCGGAAAATGAGCTGGCATTCCCTTTGTCAGTGGAAGCAACTTGCATTGGAAGGAACCGCCCGCAACGACGCGACCATATTCGGAGACCTGGCGTCGCGCAGCACGAGCGCGCGATCTCGCGGCCGGCTCCGAGGACGACTCAGGTTCCGTTGTCTGTCCCGTCAGCCTTCGGGAACTCCGGCCTTACGAAAGACAGCAAGGGAGCTATCGAGGCCGGCTTTCGCGGCTGCTTCCGGTGTCATGTCTTTCGTTCGCCCGAAGACTTCTACGCTGAGCGCATCGTTGTAGTGGATGCTTTGGAGCGCCTGCAAGAAGCCGGTCAAGTTGATGACACCTTCGCCGGGTAGCAGGCGCTGATTATCGTGGATCTGCTCTGGAGGCAAGTTCGGCGAGTCATTGAAATGGATGTGCACGATGCGATCACGGCCGGCGGCAACGATGTCCTCTGGGGTGGCTCCTGCGTGGTGCCAATGCCAGGAATCAAGCAGCAGTCCAACGTTGGGACCACATTCCCTGGCGAACGCGAGCATATCGTTCATGCGCCAAATGAATTCGTATTTGTGCGCTTTGCGCAGTTCGAGCGGACCTAGAAACTCGAGGCCGAGGCGGACGTTGGAGCGCGCCAAAATCTGGGCACTTTCCGTAAACCGCTGCTTATAGGTTTTTCGCAGTTCGTCTTTTGGGGTATCGCTTGACGGCATGATGTACGTGATCATGCGTGGGCAGTGGATCGCGGCAGCGAACTGGGCGGCTGCCTCGAGCTGGGTGAGCGAGGCCTTGAAGGTTGCGTCGTCTTTCCGGAATTCGACCGGAAAATCAATGACGGCTGGCCTGATCTTCAGTCCGGCAAGCAGGTCGTTGGTCGCGCTCACGCCGGCTTCCATAGCCGGGCGCAGCATGATGTCCGTGCCGGGAAAGCCAATTTGCGCGGCCAGGCGCGCGAAGTCAGGCCAGTGAACACGACCTTGCAACAGGACGCTGTTCAAGGAGAGGAACATGTTGCGCTCTTGGGAGGACGCTCGGGCGAGCGGGGCGAAAGCTCTGGCGAGCGGGGCTGCGGCGAGCAGCTTACCAAATGACCGTCTGGATATCAAATAAGGCACGCGTAATCGATCATATCCGAGTAGCATAATGTCGAGGAGGCGGAAGACATGAACAGGCGAGAAATGTTGACCACCACGGGTGCTGCGACGCTAGCGGCACTTTGCATGCCGAAGCTAATGCAGGCCGAGGCTCCAGCGAGCCAGGTTGCGATCGTGCGTTGCCGCGATTACGCGCAGTATGGGCAGCAACTCTCGAGCGCGTTCGATCAGATCGGCGGCCTCGACAAGTTGGTACGCGGGAAGACCGTTGCCCTCAAGCTCAACCTCACGGGGAATCCGAAGAACTGGCCGCTGACGCCTGACCTTCCTTATCGGACCAATGCGCAGACCGTGGCGGCGACCGTGCATGTGTTTGCCAGGGCGGGTGCGCGCCGGGTTCGCTTGATTGAAAGCTTCTTCCCCGCCGATCAGGACCTCTCGCTGTGGGCACGCTACGGCCTGGACGTAAACGCGATCAACAACATGGGTGTGCCCGTGGTTTGGGAAAACGTGCAGAACCTAGGCAACTACAAGCAATATGTGCGCATGAAGGTGCCCTGGGGCGGGTACGCCTATCCCGCATACCACCTGAACCCGGCGTTTTATCAATGCGACGTATACGCTTCGATGGCCAAGCTGAAGAACCATTGGATTGCAGGCGTGACCATGACGATGAAGAACAATTTCGGCAACACGCCCTGCTCGCTCTATGGCGGGGACTGCGGAGCTAACGGGAACGAGCGGCCAACGAAAGAGCGCGGAGATGTGCTGCACAACGGAACGACGCCTGCGCCCTCTGGAGTAGATGCCGAGTTGCATCCCGATTCGCCGCGCGATCCGGGGTATCGGGTTCCGCGCATCCTGGTTGATCAGAACGGTATTCGGCCAATTGATATCGCGATCATTGATGGCGTCGAGACGGTGCGGGGAGGCGAAGGCCCGTGGCTTCCTGGCCTGGAAAAGATGACACCAGGCGTGATCATTGCCGGCCGCAACGCCGTCAACGTGGACGCCGTCGGGATGGCCGTGATGGGCTACGATCCGTATGCGGAGCGTGGCACTTCTCCGTTCATCCGGGGCGACAATTCGCTGCGTCTCGCGGAAGAAGCCGGGATCGGAACACGGAACTTGAAGCGTATCGAAGTAGTCGGACTTTCAATCAAGGACGCTCATATCAATTTCGGACCCGGCGCGGTGGGTAAGAAGCTGAGCGAATTAAACGCGTAGATCGCACCTGTGAAGCGTGACGTGCTTGTCGGCGCCGCGACAACGCAATGTCCACCTTCTGCTGCCGATCCAGTCATCGCTCACGCCACCCTTTGCAAGCGCGTCTACACTATCAGTGTGACCAACCCCGCCGGACCTCCTCCAACCCGGCTCGTCCCGGGAAAGCCGCAGGACCACTACCCACTCAACGCTCCCACCTTCTATGTCATTGGCCGCCAGCCGCTCCGTCCCGGAGCCATCCTGCTCGCTATCGTTGCCGCCGTCGGTGCCCTCTCCCTGGTCCTCTACGCCCTGAGTCACTCCGGAGGTGCCCGCCAGAAAGACGATGACGATCCAGACCAGGTCGACACCATCGTTCTCGGCGATCCCACCCAAGCTCCTGTGCCCGCGCGCCCCGGCGAGCACGTCAGCTCCGTTCACCCCACCATCCTGGTGCGCCTTCCTCGCTGGGGCGACCAGGTGGGCTTCATCCCCAACACCCCCGCCGGCCATCTCCTCTACAACTGGCTTGGCGCCTTCAATCAGGCAAGCTACCCCGCGCTTGCGAATGCTCTGCCCAACGTTGCTCTCGCCTCCGCGACCGGCGCACAGATGGACCTCCGCTGGCAGACCGGTGGCTTTAGCCTGCTCTCTGCCAAAGAGGTCCAGCCCGGCGTCCTTGTCTTCCGGCTCCGCGACCAGACCCCCTCGCCGACCGAGGTCCTCGGCACCCTCCAGGTACGTCCGAACTCCAACCCCGCCACGATCGCGAGCTTCAGCCTCCGCGCCGTTCCCTCACCCCGCCACGACTCCACCACCGGGGCCGCTCCACTCTCACCTGCCTCACCGCGATGAACCTCTGGCAAGATCAGTTTTGGAATTACCTCAGCTCCCACCCTGACCGGCGCGTTTTTCGCTGCTCGGGGGGATGATGCCTTTTATTCGTAAGTAGGTGACCATGTTCCCGTAGTGTTCATCGGTGTGGGCTGTATTGACGGACAATACTGTAAGCCTTGCCACATCGTAGTTCATCATTTTCACGGTCTGGCTGCCCTGCGCGTCAGTCATACCGGCGTATGCCTTATTGCAGTAGGCTACAGCGTCCTTTAAGGCGGCAACCAGATCGGCCTTCGAGGTCTTAGTTTTTTCGATTGCTTTCATGGGGTTCGGTTCGCCGGTAGCCGTCGAGCAAAAACCGTACTGAGCGTCGGCCACATGGCCGACCAGTTGCCCGAAACTGCGCACCTCCGGAGTTGGCTTGAACGAGTAGTTTTCTTCCGGCATCTTCTCGGCAGCAGCAATCACTTCGCCGCTTACCAGTGTGTAAAAGCCTTTTTCGCTGGCGCTGATCGGATTAGACGAAGCCGCCGGCGGCTCCTGCGAGTGCAGAACAACCGGAGTGGCAGCCAATGCGATGAGCATGAAACAGAGTCTCTTATTCACGTTTGACCTCCATGGAAAATGATTTGGCCCGTTGTTGCATCGAGAATAAGCGTACAGCGTCCGGCGCAAATAAATTGTAAACAGTTGTGACAGATTGTCTCCCCTGTCTGACCATCCGTATCTTGCGATGGGTGGGAGAAATGCGTCGACAGGATACTTATTAGAGCAATCTTGAATAAAAATCAAAGAAGCTACAACACTCAAAGCATCAATCACAGCAAAGAAAACTCTACCTGTTTGAAATCTGGCGCGCACAAAGCTCCCAACAGATGTTCAGGAGCAAAGGTTGTGCTTAAAGCCAGAACGGTCATGCCCGCGTTGCGCCCCGCGAGAATTCCCGCAGGAGTGTCCTCGACGACAACGCAACGGTCATACAGAACTCCGAGACGATCTGCGGCCTTTAAATATCCTTCGGGATCAGGTTTTCCCCGGAAAACGTCATCCGCGCTAATCAGGAGCCGCGGAACAGGAAGGCCAGCGCATTCGAGTCTCACTGTCGCTAACGCTCTGCTCGCCGAGGTCACAACCGCCCATTGATGTTCTTTAAGCCTGCGTAAAAGTTGAGAGGCCCCACCAACGGCGACAATTCCTTCACGCGCTGTCAACTCTTCTCGCTCCAGCGCTCTTGCTTCAGACTCCACATCGAGGTGCGGAGCTACCTCCATGATCGTGTCTACGGTTCTTCTTCCGTGGGAAATCTGCAACAGATGGTGCAAGTCGATTCCATGTTTTCTGGCCCAGCGTTCCCAGGTGGCCTCCACGCACGCTGTGGAATCGACAAGGGTGCCATCCATGTCGAAGAGGATTGCTTCGCAGCTGAGGCTAATCAAAAGATTCAGGCTCCGGCTGTTACGGCTTCTTCGTTTGAGGTTCGTGATGTTGATTGCAAGGGAAAGAAGATCGGTCCCACTGCGACGATGATCCCGCAGAGCACGATGACTCCCATCGCCCGGCGCAGCCCAATCATGACCGCGAGCGACCCGATAATTGGCGGTCCCGTTAAAAAGCCACAGTAGCCGATCGTAGCGGTGGCCGAGATGGCCGGACCCGCTCCCATTCTTGTATCGCGGCCCGCCACACTCCAGATCACGGGAACGATGTTGGCGACTCCTGTCCCCGTCAGCATGAGGCCGAACACGGCGGGCCACCAGGAATGAGAACCCAGGGTGCAACCCAGGCCGGCAGCTATCAGTAGACCACTTCCATGCAGGATATTCTTGCCGCTGACGCGTTGCGCGAGCCAGTCCCCTGAGAACCTTGCCACCGCCATGGCGATCGCATAGGCAGCGTAACCGGCGGCTGCCAATGGAAGCGTCACGCCGACGTTCGAGTGGAGGTACACAGAAGCCCAATCCGCGATGGACCCCTCCGCTAACAATCGAAACGCCGCCAGCCCGGCGATCCGCAGCAGTGCGGCATTTGGCCAGACAAACTTCGCTGCTGCCCGCGGCCTGACCACCTCGTCCACAAGCATCGGCAGGGTCAAAATGCAGCCAAGAACGAGCACGCCTGCAGTGAACGAAAGGTCGGATCGAACGGTGCCTTGATGCTGCAGCATGAGGCCAGCGGCACCAGCACCCAGGAACCCGCCCGCGCTCCAGCAGCCCTGGAAGAAACTCATACTCGACCGCCCATAGTGCTTTTCAACCGACATCGCCTGAGCATTGACAGAGATATCGAAGGCTCCTTTCGCCGCCCCAAACAGGCCCGCAAAGATGACGAGAAGCCAGAAACTCGAGGCTTGCGCGAGAAGCCCGATCATCAGTACATAGCTGATCGCCGCACTCCGAATCAACCGCCGGCTGCCGTAACGAGCGATGAGTTGTCCTGTTACGGGCATACTCACGATCGCGCCGGCAATGACACTGATCCACACAAAGGTGAGAGATCCGTTCTCGATATGAAGGAATTGCTTGAATACCGGCACGTGGGCCGCCCAGGTTCCAAAGCCTGCTCCATCCACCAGAAAGAGCACCGCGAGCGCCCATTTTGGCCACTTCACCTCGGCGAGGCCCATTGCGATTCGCTCCTGCTATTAAGCTGCAGGTTTTGTATCATTCTGTCCAGTATGCAATGGGTATCATTCTGATAACCTGTGAGAATGGCTCTCGAGCTATCTGAATTGCGTGCCTTCCTCGTGCTTGCAAACTATCTGCATTTCGGTCAGGCGGCGGAAGCGCTGCACGTCAGTCAACCAGCACTTACCAAGCAGATGCAGCGGCTGGAAGCCAAAGTAAGCGGCCCGTTGCTGCTACGCGGATACCGGAGGGTAACCCTCACGCCGGCTGGGGAGATCCTGCGCGATCGCGCGCGGAGCCTGTTGCGAGACGCGGAGATCGCGGAACAGATGGCTCGTCTCGCAGTGAGCGGCAAAGCCGGATTGTTGCGGATAGGTTTTGGCATCGCATCACTGGCTGCCGGCCTCCCGGGTATTCTGACGCGATTTCGAGAACACTTTCCGGCGGTACAAGTGTCCATGCGTGATATGTCTACTCCGGATCAGATCGAGGCGCTTGAACAAGGGGACATCGATGTCGGTTTCGTCCGGCTTCCAGTCGAGAGTGTTGAATTGGTCACCGTGCCGGTGCTCGAGGAGATGCTGGTTGCGGCGGTTCCCCGCGGTATGTCCTATCGCAAGGGACTCTTCAGTCTTCGAAACGAGCCATTTGTATCCATCTCCCGTGGTGTCTCAGTCAGCTTCTACGATCACCTTGTACAGACCTGCAGAGCTGCTGGCTTCAGCCCTCGCATCGTTCAGGAAGTCAACGAACTATTCACGGTCCTCAATCTCGTGCAAGCGGGCGTGGGGGTCAGCTTAGTACCGCGCTCGGCCAGGCTGATGCGAGTACCTGATGTTCGTTTGTTGGACACGAATCTGGCCGAAGCAAGATGGAGGATCGGCATAGCCTGGCGCAAGGTCGACCAATCGGACCCTCTTGTCCGCAATTTCGTCAGTCTTGCACGTCGACAGCGCAATGCCGCTCCGGTCGGAACACCAGGGCATTAACAGCATGTGGTTCTTTCCCCGGTAAACCCGCCCTCTAAAGCCCGTGAAGTACGTCTTTCTGCGCTGGCTGCTATGGAACCCCGTCGAAAGCCTTCTGGATAAACGCGACAATCCGCCGCCGGCCATCGAAGCCGTGCCACGGCTCGGGAACCGGATAACCATAAATCGCCAACGCCAGCGGACCATGATTGTCGCGAGGATAAGTCACCAGCTCGACCGGCGCCCCTGCCTGGCGCAGTGCGCGGTACATCTCCTCCGACTGCCCCAACGGATCCGTCGTGTCGCCTTCACCCTGCAGGAGCAGAAACGGTGTGCTGGCCTTGCCGGCCGCGGCCAATGGGCTTTGCCGCCATGCGTCGTCGGGATGCTCCCAGGGTTTGCCGAAATACCAGCGGTCGTACCAGGATGAACTTTCCGTGCCGTATTCGCTGTGCTGGTCGATCACCGGCGCGCCGCTGACAATGGCTTTGAACCGCGTCGTCTTTCCCTCGACAAACGCCGCCATTTCGCCACCGTAACTGTAACCCATCAGCGCCATGCGATTGCTGTCGATCGGCTCGGTCTTCACCACGAAATCAACCCCGGCCATAATGTCGCGATAGTCACCACCCCCCAGATCGTTCTTGTTGGCCGCAGCAAAGGCGGCGCCATAACCGGAACTTCCGCGCGGATTGGTTCGCAATACCGCCCAGCCGTGCCCCAGTAGAAAATCAATCCAGGGCGCATGCGCGTCGGAATAGGCTCCCAGCGGACCGCCGTGGACTTCCACAATCAACGGCACATGCTTCGTCGCCGCTTCCGCCGGAAGATACAACCGGCCCTCAATGGCGAATCCATCGCTCTTCCACCGCACCTGCTTGGGAGCCACACTCATCATGCGCTCGGGTGCGAGCGGCGGCGTCTTCACCGGCACAAGAGGAGACTTCAGGTCCGCCCCATAGTAAAGCTGTGGCGGATTCCCTCCGCCGCTCCCCAGCAAGAGCCATCCATTCCGTTGAACGTTGGTGTTGACATCGGATACATGAGGCGGTCCCGGCAACACAAATTCCGGCTCGGCCGTGCCCGGTGTATAGCATGCAACCTTCCCGTTGAACCCGGCCTGAACTAATTGAACTGCAGTCCCATCGCCAAGCGGGATGGGAGCATCGTCTCTCACCGATCCTTTCCAACCATCGCTCAGGTTGTGAGTCACCCTCGTGCCCAGGTCGTAGGAGTAGAGGTCTGCATAGCCCGGAGGCGCATCCTGCTTGGCTTGCGCCAGGTAGAGAATCGAGTTTCGCCCTGGTACCCAGGAAGCGGTTTCGATCGTCGCCGGCAAACCGGCAAGCGGCTGTGGATGGCTCTCGTCGGCGAGACTGACCAGCCAGCTGCTCATCGCGGGCGCCAGGTCACCGGCGCCGTTGGGGCCCTCGGAGATGGCCAGCAGTTTCGAGCTGTCGCTGCTCCACGAAACATCGTGCACGTCGGGGGCCACAGGCAGCAGCCTCAGCTTGTTCGTCGCCACGTTGAGCAGGTACAAGCGGGTCCCATGAGGATTGTGGTTCACCCACTCGGCATCCGCCTTCGCTTCCTTCTGTGCTTTCTCGCCGGGAGTTTCCGGGTCCTGAGCCAGGATGGCGATGGTGCTGCCGTCGGGAGAGACCCGGTAGCGGGTTACGTCGAGATCCACCTCGCCTGGCTTCGCCTGACCCGGAGTATCCATCGACTTCGGGGATTCCGGATGGGCTTCCTCGTTCTTCAGCGGTAGCGCATCGGGAAGCTTGGACTGGTCGACCACCGGAGTGATCTTGAGTGAAAATGCTTTTGCTTCTCCGCCAGTCATCGGCAAGCGGTAAAGCGAAACATGGGCATCCCGCTTGGCCAGGAACAATATGCTTTGTCCATCGGGCATCCATTCCCCGTCGTACTCGCCCCGTTTATCCACTTCCGGGGAGTAGGTGAGCTGGCGCGGATCCTCTCCACTGACACCCGTGAGCCACAAGTGGCTCTTCCCGCCATCCGCCGTAGCATCTGTTACCCGGATAAGGATTCGCTTCCCGTCAGGTGCCAGACGAGGATCGCTCATGGTCTTGAATCGTCGCAACTGTTCGTTGCTGGGAAAGCTGGGCGTGCTTGCACTCGTCGTCTGCGCTCGGAGTGGAAGAACGGAAAAGATTAAAAGAAGCGATAAAGGAACCTTGGGAAAAAAGCTGGGCATCTAAAGAGCTTACCCATCAAAACCCCTAAGCGTCCGGTAATTTTTCCGGAACGCTCGAGTGATAAAATCGGGGGCTTTACAGAATGCGGCAAAACTCTGGTCCGGGTGTAGCCCCGGACTTTTAGTCCGGGGAAGCGGGTTCTCAAACCCGCTTAACGCTCGGAAACATAAAGTTCCGGGCTTTAGCCCTGGTGGCTGCTACTCAAGCGGTTCGCAACTTTTTCCGCAGCCATCTTTAGCCCCTGGGTTTATCTCTGACCCGCGGAGGGAGCGCGAAAGACCATCGCCCACCTATGCAAGCGAAGCTTTGTGGAAGCTGTAAATCCGATATGCGCAGAGCATGATGTGCCTGCAAAGTCGCATGAGCGGTAACTTCCTGCCTCTAATGGAATAGCATGGTGAAATGGCTCCGATGGGTGCACCCGGACGAGCGAGAAAGACCTCTGGTCGCGCCTCCAGCTTTGGCTGCGCCGGCTACACCATAAGGGAAGGCATCTTGGCGAATACGATCGATCCACAGAATCGAGTCGTACGGTATTGTGTCGTGGGAATGGAGAGAGAGCAAGAGGGGCGGCACGAGGAGGCATTGCGGCTCTTCATGCTCGCATGGCATCAGAGTACGGATGCGTTTGAGAGAACGATTGCTGCCCACTATGTCGCGAGGCATCAAACCACGCCTGAAAGAGCACTTCATTGGAATCAGGAATCGCTCATAAATGCTGACGCAGTCGGGGATGACCGCGTCCGGGAATTTTATCCCTCACTGTATTTGAATATGGGAAAGTCTCATGAGGATCTCGGCAACCTGAAAGATGCCAGGAGATTCTATGCTTTGGCCGCCGATCGAATCGGCTGTCTCCCCGAAAGTCCTCTTGCCGACCTTGTTCGCCGCGGTGTTATGAATGGCATGCAGCGAACATCGAAACACTCAGAAAATGAATCCTAGGCTAGCCCATCTCTGTTGGAAAACTCCAGCAGAGATAATAGATTGATCCCCAAGCAGGGCCGCTGCTCGCCTGCTACGTTCCGGCACGGCGTGCGACGAAGGTGGACCCCATGTGGCCTTGAGATATGAGTGAGGGGTTTGCAAGGCGTAAGGTCTCTACCAATAAGTGCGCTAGTTCCAGTCCCGCCTGAAGAGGCGATGGACCTCGAAATGAACGCAAGACATGCTTTCGCTGGTTCCTTGCCGTAGCGTGTCGTCATCCATGGTTATTTCAGCGGATAAATCTTGATATTGCGGAAGAAGACTTCTGCGCCTTCGGACTGGAAGAGGATTTTGCCGCTGGCGGGGAACGCGTCAGTTCCTTCGTTGGCCAGCGTCCCGTTCACGTATTGCCACACCTTTCCGTCGCGGTTTACAAGTTCCACGACATTCCACTTCCCATGCGGCCTTTCCAGTTCGTTGGTTGGGTCACGAAAGCCGGTCACGTTTTTGACTTCGCCCTTGTTGAAGCGATCGATCTTTGATGCTTTGCCTTCCGGGCCAGTGACGCGCGCGCCGGCCTTTCCGTCCGGACCAATCCCCGTCAGTGCTGCGCCATCGGTCATCCAGAAATCGCCCGTGCAGCCTTCGTTGATCTGAAACTCAACTGAGCGCGGCCACACCTTATTGGGACCCTGAATGTTGTAGAGAATGCCGCTGTCCCGCGCTTGGCCCTGCCGCGGAGCAAAGGTTCCCACGCCCCATTTGAATTCGGCGCGCAGATAGTAATCCTTGTACTCATGTTTGGTGATGAAGTAACCGAATTCAGTTCCGGAGACATGGACGACGCCATTCTCCACAACGAAGACATGGTTGGGATCGGAGTTCAGTCCGGCACTGCGCAGGAATGTATCGAACTGATTCAGGTCCTTGCCGTCGAAGAGAACGATGGCTGGGCCGTGGGCAGGAATGTCCTTGCTTCGCGCGCTGACGATCAGCGGGCATACACAAAAAAACACGACGAGGCTGCAGATCTTCTGATAACGAGAGCGAAGACTCATGGAGAATGGAATCCCTTCAAACCCATTGTCGCCGGAGGGCCTGCGGACCGCAAGCAGACGCGAACCGGGATTCTCAGACCTAGACGATCCTTCGCCTGAAGTCCTCGGCGAGCGCTATGGTAGGAGTTTCGGGAGGCTGCACCGAAGGGGCTCGACCAAAGACAAATGATCTACTGAGGCGAGTCCTCTTAGCATCGCCTTAGCCACACAAATCCCATCCGATCCTTGAGCTCAGACCAATTGGGGTACGTCACGAGACTGAGTGAAAGTAAAGCGACCACATCGACAGTTACCTCTTTGCATGCTCCGCCCCTCTTATCGCGCGTATTTTCCGGACGACTGAAGCGCCGATCGAGGCCAAGCCCACTTCCCGGACTTAGTTCGCTTAGTTCGCTTTGTTCGCACATTTCTACAGGGAACCATTACGGGAAGAGGACAGTCGTTGCCGGCCGGCGCAACCTCTTCGCTTTTTCCCGGGCCAAAGTTTCGGAACCCGTCGATGCCACCCGTTAAGACGCTTGTGGCGCACACTCAAAACCTCTAATTGTCCGGTAATTTTTCCGGACGAAGGTCAATCGTTCGCATCATTTCCTGGTAGCGTTCTTCGTCTTTGCCCTTGATCTCATCGAAGCGCTTGGACTGTTGCTCGCGGCGTGGATCCCCGGTTCGCGCATAGAGCTGTAGCAAGCCGAAGTTGGCTCCATAGTTCTCAGGGTCATGCGAAACGGCTCGGTCAAGACAAACTTGTGCCTGCCCGTAATCGTGATTGGCAATAAAGACCTGGCCCAATTCTCCAAGAACATCCGGCCGATCCGGAGCAAGCCTGTTCGCCTGCTCCAGTTCACGTCTTGCGTCCTCGAGATGGCCCTCAACCCGCGCGATGCGGCCGAGGTAATAGTGGGCGTCCGCCGCGGTCGCCTCGTGGCCCACTGCCTGCTTCAGCCATAGACTCGCGGACTCGTAATTCTTCGCCCGAAAGTAGCTGGTTCCGATGGCTAGAAGCGCGGCCGGGTCCGATGGACGCAAAGCATGATATTTCTCGAGATACGGCAGCCCCTGGGTCGAATCCTGCGCAAACGAAGAAACGATCCCCATACCGTAATTGAATTCAGGATTATCGGGAGCCAACTTGACTGCTTCCGCCATGGCCTTTCGCGATTCACCCAGCAGCCCCAGCCGGAGAGACAACACACCGAACTCATAGGCAAACCCGGCATCGCTGGGTTGCAGATCCCGGGCGTGGGCCAGGTACCCGAGTGCTCCCTGGTAATCTTTGCCGGCCTTGGCGACTCGGGTCAGATCCACAAGGATCGGAATGGAAGAACTGCTCTGCGTGTAAGCAAGTTCCAGTGTTTTCCGCGCCATCTCCAGCTTCCCTTCTCCTTCCTGGGCAAGCCCAAGTATGCGCAGACCGTCCGCGGAAAGAGGATTCTTTTCATTAGCTGCGACAAATAATCGCTCGATCAGGTCGGCGCGATGCGCGGCGCGGAGCGCAGGCAGCACCTGCATGGCATCCTGCTCGCCAAAATCGGGAGCGGCGCTGATCGCCGCCGCTGCCTGGTCTGCCGCAGAAGCATGATGCAGAGCGGCTTCATCTGCACAAAGCACAATCTGGGCACCGATCCGGCTGCGGTCGTCCGCGCTCAACCGCGCAAGATGTTCCAGAGAACGCTGGTAATCTTGCTCCCACATCAGCAGCATGGCTGCCTGGTAATTCGCCTCCCCATTCCCGGGCTCGACCAGCAAAAGCTTTTCATAAACGCGAAGAGCAGCGGTTCGCTCGGCCTTATCGAATTCCGCCTTTTGCATATAAATCCGGCCCAGATTCAGATACGCACCCGCGAGCTTCGGATCGTGCAAGATGGCTGCGGAGAACTGCTGGATGGCCCGATCGGTATGACCTTCCTGAATCTCGATAACGCCTGACAGGTTTTCCAGACCGCCGTTTGCCGGAAACCTTGTCCTGGCGCCGGCAATCAGTGACCGGGCCCCTTCCAGATCGTTGCGCTCGATGTGCTGCTGAATCTCCAGCACCAACTCGCGATATGGTTCACCCGGCGGCTGAGCAGCGTGTACCGGGCACAGGGTGACGAGCGCAAGCAGGAAGATTGGCCCGGGATGGAAGCAAACCCTCACTGTTTCTTTCTAACTCCTGTCCGCTTGAGCATTTTCCTATAGGTGTAGTCCGAAGAGAGGTGGCCTACGCCGCTTTTCCGTCAAGAAAAGCGGCATTAGAGAATCCTCAAAGGACAGATTAATAGGAAAACGCTCTAAACTAATGCCCATGACTGGCAGGGTGGGAGCGATTGCCGCGGTTACGCTGGCCCTGGTTCTCTGGGACGCCGGCCATGCCGTGGCCCAGAGCGCAAGTGATCCACCGCCGCCCGTCACGGCTCCGCCTTCCTCGCTCGATCTGGCATCGGAAAAAGTATCTCACCTGCAGGCGGACGTCGCTCGTCACGACTATGTCGCTGCGGAAGAGTTGTTGCTAAAGGAAATTGAACCGGAGCCTAAGTCAGCGCGGGCCGCTTCCCTGCTGGCGTATCTGGGCAGCATCTACTTCTTGAATCACGATTACTTGAACGCCGCGATCGCCTTGAAAAAATCCGATGCTATCACGCCACTTCCCTCCGGCCCTCAATTTTCGCTGGCCATGGCATACGTTCGGATTTCCCATCCGGATTGGGCGCGACCGGTCCTCGAATCACTCTCCGCCCGCGACAACAAAAACGCGCTCTACCCGTATTGGCTGGGGCGCCTCGATTACGACGCTCAACATTATCCCGAAGCGATCCACCGCTTTGAGCAGGCCGTCACCCTCGATCCCGCGATGGCGCGTGCCTACGACAGCCTTGGCCTCTGCTACTTCTATCAAAACCAGACCGGACCGGCGATCAAGAGTTTCCAGACAGCCATCGACCTGGATCAAGTTGCGCCGTATCCATCCCCGTGGCCCTACATCAACCTCGCGACGACGCTGGAGTTTCTAGGCCGGCCAAAGGAAGCGGAAGCCAACCTGCGGCAAGCGCTCCGGCTTGATCCCAAGCTTGCGGTGGCACATTACCAGCTGGGCAACGTGCTTGAGCATCAAGGCCGACTCGAAGCCGCCGTCCCGGAAATGCAAGAGGCGATACGCCTGGATGAAAACTACGCGCAGCCCCACATCGCGCTGGCGCAGATTTACAAGCGCCTGGGGCGGCAAGATGCGGCCAACGAAGAAGTCAAAATCTACCTTCGTTTGCAAGCCAACGAGAGAACCAAACACTAGTGCCTCAAAGCCGCTCAGAACTCGAACCGGCCCACTAACTGGATGGTGCGCGGTGTGGTCACCGTTCCGTTCCAGGTGCCGAAAGAGTTGCCGGAGGCCGCAACGTCGGTGACAAATGCATATCCCGTGCCACCGTTGGTATCTCCCTGGTTGAGGAAGTAGTGGCTATTGAAAGTATTGAAGAAGTTGACCTGGAATCTGAAGTTATACCTCTCCGTGATGTGGGTATTCTTGGTGAACGCTATATCGAAATCGCGATAGCCGGGGCCGTAGACCGTCGTTACTGCCTTTCCAACGCCGGTGTAGCCGAAGGATGAGAAGTCGTGTTCGAACGCGTTGGGGTTGATGAGCCGGTTGTTGTCCGTGACCGGGTTGAAGTTGCCGCGGCCAACCAGTAAAGGCTGTTGTCCGGCTACCTGGCCCGGGACGCAGTGTTCCCGGAACTCGGGCACAAGAGTATCCGTGGCGCAGGCCGAGGAGTAGAACGAGAACGGAATGCCGTACTCATAACGGAAGATGGGGCTCGTCTGCCACCCGCCAATGAGAAGGTTCGTAATGCTGGAAGAGTTACTCGCAAAGCGTTTGCCGTTCCCGAAAGGAAGGTCATAAACGATTACGACGGATCCGGTTCCCGGAACATTATCCGGAGCGATCGCGCGCGCCCGCGAATTATCGTAAGGAGAGAAGGCGCCGCTATTGCCGCCGGAACCGACGCCTGTGTTGTTGGTGGATTGCACGTTGTTGGAGGCGTTGGTAACCAGGTTCTGCAACGTCAAGGCGCCCAAAAGGTAGAAGCCTCCCTGGAAGCGTCGTTCCACGCTGGCCTGGAAAGACTTGTAGATGGAGTTTCCACGTTGCTCGTTAAGACCCTGCAGGGTGCCGCAGTATTGCGGGAATGGCAGAAGAGCCTGGGCTATGGTCGGGGCGCATCCCGTCATCTGGGCGTCCCAGCCGACGTAAGGCTGCGCCACGCCGTGAGCGGCAAAGGTCGCTGGGCCGGTGGGGTCGTTATAGCTGACCGCCAGATCAGAACCAATGGCAGTGATGGTGGGATTCAATGGGTTCAAAACGTTGATGGGGCCGAGCGCCGAGGGCAGGTGCGTACCCTTGGTGCCGACGTAGGCGATGTTCAGCACCGTGTTGCTCGGAAGCTGACGCTCGACCGTGAGATTCCATTGCGAGGAGTAGGGTCTCCGGTTGCCGTCATAGGGACGATAAAGGGAAGGCGTCTGGCCATTGTCAAAACCGGCGGAGATATTCTGCGTTGGACCTACCTGGCTCGCGGAGATGCCGGACACCAGATAAATGGCCGGGGTTTTGAAGTTTCCAGCGGAGGATTCGTTCAGAGTGAGATTCTTATTGAATCCGTCCTGGGCCAGACCGCCGCCCCACCCGGGATAGAAAGCTTGTCCGAAGTAGAGTCCGTAACCGGCGCGCACGACGGTTTTTTCATTGAGCGAGTAGGCAAACCCAACGCGGGGAGCGAAGCCCTTCTTGAACGGTATCTCGGGATAGCGAGCGCCGTAGCTGGCAGCACCAAACTTTGTTCCTGCGAAAGCCAGCCGTCCGGCCAGTTCGGTTCCTGCGCTAGTGACAGCATCCGGGTTTGGCCCATTCGGGTCGATGAACGACAGGTTGTTCTTTTTGTCCACAAACGGGGTGATGTAATCCCACCGCAGGCTGTAGGACAGGTTGAGCTTTGGCGTGATGCGCCATGAATCGCCGCCATGGAAGGCCCATCCCACTTGCCGTGGGTACTTGGCCAGGACATTGATGTACGCAACGTTGGCGCTCTGGACAGCACCGAGATAAAAGCTGGCCATGGGATCCCCAGGGCATGCGGAGTTCGGGCAGCCTGCATTACCAGTCGTGTCTGCGGCAAAGTTGAAGGTGCCGCCTTGATTTCCTCCGCTATGGATGCTCATGCCTTTGAGCGTGTACTCCATGCCGCCGGTGAACGTGTGCTTCCCCTGGATGCGGGTGAAGACATCGTTGACGGCCCAGGTTCCGCGGGTGGTCAGATTATCGATCGAATTAGGGGGCGCGTTGTTTCCCAGTTGCGAGTAGCCCCCGCCAAACGTCATTTCGGGTTGGTAAGTCGAATTGGCGACGCCTGGCACGATGGGCAAACCGGCCTTGCCATTGAGCGCATAGTAGCCTTCGTTACGGCTCAGGTAGCCGACAGTGGCGTGATTGGTCATGCGGCTGGTGAGATTGTGCTCCCAGTTGAAGCGCTGGATCGGCGCATTCTCAGGGTTCGCCGGAGTCGCGGTGGAGATGGCGACCGGGAGGTCGGTCTGCGCGTTGACGCCGCTGAACTGCCACCAGAAGGTGTAGTAGAAGTGATCCTGTTGGCCAACATTCACGTCGATGCGGAAGAAATACACGTTCTCGCTGTTGGTTAACGATCCCTGCCCGGACCGGGGGATGAAGTAATTATTGACTTCCTGGTTGTTGGTAGGGGTGGGCAATTTCGACAGAAAGACTTTTGCGATTGGATCTTCAAAGTTGGGGTCTATCTGGTTGTTGGGAATGGGTTGGCCGGCCAGAGCTCCATACTTGGCCGCGTCGAACGGATAGTAGAGCTGGGTGCCGGCGCCGCTGAAGTTGCCCGCCCGGGCCGCCAACGATGCGATGGACAGCGTGGAAGAAGCCGCGCCCCCGTGGTCCTGGAAGCCTTCCCAGTTAAAGAAGAAGTAGCCTTTCACCAAGTCGGTGCGGCTGTGATAACCGGGAATCCAAATTGGGCCGCCGACTCTGGCGCCGAAATCATTTTCCTTGTCGGGTGTCTTGCTCGAGGCGCCATACTGCTTGGAGTTCAGGGCGTCGTTGCGGAAATATTCGTACGCGGCACCGTGGAAAGACTCGCCACCGCTCCGGGTCTGGACGATGAGCTGGCCTGAGGTCGAGTTTCCGTATTGCGCGTCATAATTGGAGCCCAGGATTTTGACTTCGCTGGTGATATCGGGCGACATCCCGAAATCCGTCTGCAAGCTCACCATCCCGGATTGGTTCATGAAACCTTCCGCCGCCGTGGCGCCGTCGACCACCGCTTCATCGCCGGTGATGATGCCGCCATTGGTACGGGAATTGTAGGCATTGCCGCCGCCCCCGGTGGTCACGCCGGGCGAAAAAATTGCCACCGTCACTGAGGATCGGGGAGCGCCGGAGATGACCAGGGGAAGGTTCTGTATCGTTTCTGGAGCGACTCCCAGGCTTCGAGTAGGGTTTTCGTAGTTGATGAGCGAGGCGTCTGCGGTGACGGTGACCGTTTGGCTTGCGTTGCCTAAAGTCAGGCTTACAGGGATGCGGGCATCCTGGTTGACCGCAAGCTCGATGCCCTTGCGGACAAAGGTCTCGAAGCTCGACGCAGTCACCGTGAGGTCATAGACGCCCGGAGTGAGGTTGCGGAAGTTGTATTCCCCCGCGGCATCGGTCGTGAAGTTCAGCTGGGCTCCGTTCGCCTCGTTGACGAGCGTCATCTTGGCTCCGGGTATGGCGGCGCCATTGGGGTCCACTACCGTTCCCTCGAGTGAAGCGTTGACGTCCTGGGCGAAACTCTGCTGCTGGAAGACGAAAAGAACCATCCCAAGGACAACCGCCGATAGACACACTCTGGCATGAAACGAGCTGCGCATAGAGTCTCCTTCTACCTGCATCTTCATTACGAAATGCAGGGCAGAGCCTATCGCTTGGCTGTGCGAGCAATTGCATCAGTCCAAGCTACGAACATGCAACGAAATGATGGGACCCGAGGCCGGTAGGCGTAATCAGCTGGGAATTTTTAAATTGTTGGGAAATGTAAGCGGTTTCGAAAGCGAATGTCAACCTTTAGTATGAGATTTTTCCTCATCGAGGAATTACCGGTTAGAAATTCGGGCGCCGGTCGTACGATAGCGGCAAATGTAACAGCCCGTAACCAGCGATGAACAGCGTGTAACCCGGTGTAGCGGCGTGTAACATCGAGCGCCGTGTAAGATCAGGCGATGAGTCAACCGAGCAGAAGGGATGTTCTTTCCGCGTTGGCTGCCTGTCTGCCCCTGAGCATCCTGCAAAAAGCATCTGCGGCCTCCTTCCTTTCAGCGGAAACGGTTTTCCCGCCCTTGTTTCGTCCGATCCCGTCCACGCAGTCGGGGATCACCTGGACGCATTCGAGTGGGCGTTCCCCCGCCTACTACCTGCCGGAAACCACGGGCGCTGGATGTGCCTTTTTCGATTTCGACAACGACGGATGGATGGATATTTTCCTGGTGAACAGCGGTCCCTGCGATTTTTTCGCTCCAGCCACACCCCTGCGCAATGGGCTCTATCGGAACAACCGCGACGGAACCTTCACCGATGTGACCGGCAAGGCCGGGATAGGCGACACCGGTTACGGTATGGGCGTCGCCGTCGGAGACTACAACCGGGACAGCTATCCCGACCTTTTTGTAACCAGCTACAACCGCTGCGTGCTTTATCGCAACAACGGCGATGGCACATTTACCGACGTCACGCTGAAGTCGGGCATCGTCACTCCGGGATGGGCTTCCAGCGCCCTCTGGTTTGACTACGACAACGACGGGCGCCTCGATCTGTTTGTCTGCCGATTCGTCGAGTTCGACAAGGCGGCGAACAAGTTCTGCGGAAATGGAGGCACAGGAGAACGCCACTACTGCATTCCGCGCGTCTATCCGCCGGCGCACAGTTGGCTGTTTCACAACAACGGAGACGGCACTTTTACCGACGTTTCTGCGGCAACCGGAATCAGTGCCGGTCTGGGCAAAGCCTGGGGTGTGGTGGCCACCGACATCAACAATGACGGTTGGATGGACCTCTTTGTAGCCAACGATACCGTCCCCAATTTTCTCTGGGTGAACCGCCAGGGCAAGTTCAAAGACGAGGGCGTCGAGGCCGGCGTCGCTTACAGTGCCGATGGCCGCGCCCGTTCCGGGATGGGCGTGGATGCAGCAGACCTCGACCAGGACGGTTGGCAGGATCTGAGCGTGACCAACGTCGATCAGGAGATGTACTCCGTCTACCACAACAATAAGGACGGTACCTTCGACGATCTCGCGCCGGCAAACGGTCTGGGAGAAGCGACGCGCGCGATGAGTGGCTGGGGGTTACGGTTCTTTGACTACGACAACGACGGGGACATCGATCTGTTCATTGCCAACGGCCACCCTGACGACCAGATCGAAGTGCACTCCGGCAGCGTCACGTATCGCGAACCTTTGCTACTGTTTCACAACGATGGTGGAAAGCTCAGGAACGTGAGCGCGTCGGCCGGGCCGATTTTTCACCAACCTCTTGCGGCGCGGGGATTGGCCCTCGGCGACTTCGACAACGATGGAGCAGTCGATGTCTTAATTTCGACCAATAACGGGGCACCCTTATTACTGCAAAACCAGGCCGCCAAAGGGAACCACTGGCTGGGAATAAAACTGGTGGGAAAGCTAGCCAACATTGACGCGGTCGGCGCCCGCGTAACCTGGAAGGCTGGAGCCCTGAAACGTACAAGACTCAAGCTGGGGGGCGGTAGCTTTCTCTCCAGCCATGACCCTCGCATGGTGCTCGGCATCGGCGCCCATACCAGGGTTGACCAGTTGGAGATTCGCTGGCCGTCACCCAGCACCCTGGTAGAGCGATTCACCGATCTGCCGGTCGATCGCTACATCTGCATCATGGAAGGAAACGGAATCGTTTCGTGACCTGGCCTTCACTGGACTGCTCTTCTGGTCGGGTGCTATCGTTCCTTCGGCGTTAAAAAGGCGGCAAATGCCGTTGCTCGCCGGAGGTTTCTTACATGGCAACTATCCCCGTTGACTCACGTGTCAATTCGAAAACCGCGGAGTTCTTCTCCCGGCAACACCGCATGCTGATCGATGGACGTTTCGTCCTCGCCGCATCCGGAAAAACCTTCCCGGTCTACAACCCGGCCACCGGAGAAGTGGTCGCCCAAGTACCGGAAGCCGAAGCAGAAGATGTAGACCGCGCCGTCGCTGCTGCTCGCCGCGCCTTCGACGAAGGGCCCTGGAGCAAGATGTCGACATCCCAACGCGGTCAGCTGATCTGGAAAATAGCCGACCTGCTGGAAGCGAACCTGGAAGAATTCGCGGAGATTGAATCGATCGACAACGGGAAACCGTTTTCTGTCGCCCGGGTCGCCGATCTTCCGTTGGCCGTTGACATGTTCCGATACATGGCAGGTTGGGCAACCAAGATTTCCGGCAAAACGCTCAACTTCTCGACGCCGGGCGCATTCCACTCCTACACCACGCGTGAGCCCATCGGCGTGGTCGGGCAGATCATTCCCTGGAATTTCCCCTTGCTCATGGCAGCGTGGAAGCTTGCCCCAGCGCTCGCGGCCGGCTGTTGCGTCGTGCTCAAGGTTGCCGAGCAAACACCCATGACTGCACTGCGGCTGGCTGAGTTGTTCGATCAGGCAGGGTTCCCTGCCGGCGTAGTCAACATCCTTACCGGCTTCGGCGAAGGCGCCGGCGCACCCCTGGCCGCACATCCGGGCGTCGACAAAATCGCGTTCACCGGCTCCACCGAGGTAGGCAAGCTGATCGTGAAGGCTTCGGCCGGCAACCTGAAAAAAGTCAGCCTCGAACTCGGCGGTAAGAGCCCGGCGATCATTTTCCCCGATGCCGATCTCGAACGCGCCATCCCCGGTACCGCCAGCGCTATCTTCTTTAACCAGGGACAATGCTGCTGCGCCGGCTCCAGGCTATTCGTCCACGAAAGCGTCTATGACAAGGTCCTGCAAGGGGTAAGCGACATTGCCGGAGGAATCCACATGGGCGCCGGCATCGACCCCAACACCCAGATGGGGCCGCTGGTGAGCGAGGAGCAGTTCGACAAAGTCACCGGTTATATCGACTCCGGCCTGAAGGAGGGCGCAAAGGTAGCTGCCGGTGGCAAGAGGCACGGCGATCGCGGCTATTTTGTCCAGCCCACCGTGCTGACAAACACCAAGCCGAACATGAAAGTGGTCCGGGAAGAGATCTTTGGACCAGTGGTCTGCGCGGAGTCCTTCTCCGACGCCGATCTCGACCGCGTCGCCAAGGAGGCAAACAGCACCACCTTCGGGCTCGCTGCCAGTGTCTGGACCCGCGATTTGAGCACGGCACATAAGATGGCACGGCGCATCAAGGCAGGCACGGTCTGGCTCAATTGCCACAACGTCTTCGACGCTTCCCTGCCTTTTGGCGGATATAAAGAGTCCGGCTGGGGTCGTGAAATGGGTGAAGAAGTACTGAGTAACTACACGGAAATAAAGGCTGTAACGGCAGCGCTATAGCCCAAATGACCAGAACGGTACCCGGGGTTGGACGATCTTCAATCTCGGGTACAACGCCTCAGCCAAAACCTTCATCTTTTCTGCACGATGCCAAAACAAGAACACCCGGACAGCGATCTCCGCAAGGGAGCAGTCGAAGAAGAAACCACCACACTCGCTAAGGGCGGCGAGCCTTATTTGCATGGCCAGCTAGGCCATCGCGATGAGGATGAAATGATCAAGGATGCGGATACGGATTTTCCCGAGCCGGGTTCGAGCCCAGAGCACAGCGGGGAGCAGAATCGCTAGAGCAGTTTCGCAATTACTATGCCTTGGTAAAGATCGCGAGGAGTGGTTTTCCTTGAGAGAAAACCACGACAAGGCCTGTCGCTTCGGTTTACACCAATTGCGACACTGCTTTAGCCGATTTTGGTCAGCTGACCCTGGTTGAGCTTTTTCCAGTTCCGCCCATTGTCTTCGCTGAACTGTGTGCTGAAGTTCATTATCTTGTCGGAAATGAACTCATCGTTGGTCAGGAACATGATGGTTTTGTCCTGATTCTGCACTTCGGTGCCGAAACTCCAGACATTTCCCTTAACCTGCATCGGGATTTCCCGCGGCGAGGCGTCCTTGTCCACGCCGAAGAACTTGTAGGTTTTGGCGGACTCGTCGTACGTGTACACGGACAAGCTGTTGCTGACGCCAGTAGGGCCGTTCATCAGGTGATCGCAGAGGATAAAACCGTGGTGGGGTGACCAACTACATGTCATTTCAGAGGTTACCGACGCGGCTTCACTGTAAGGTGTGGTCATTACCTCGGTTTGAGATTCCCAGGTACCTACCCAGACGTCCATTTTGGTCAATTCGGGAGCAAACTTTGGAACGGCCAGATGGTCGCTGGCAAGCGCCAAGGTACTTGCCGCCACCACAGACAGATAAATACCTCGAAGGAAATTCTTACGCATGCCGTCACCTTGCTCAGATCGACTAAACGAGCTGATGATACAACCTTTAGGGGACGGTTGAACAACTAAAGTTGCACCTAATTAGTACCCACTTTCCCAAATGACATAGCCCTCAGGTAACTTCGTGTCAGATTTACCTGGGGAAGCTGGACTGGGTAGGGGACTATGGTGCCTCTGCATGATCTGGTCCAACACCTGGCGTGAAGGGCGAACACGCGACTCGGGGAGAGTCGCCAGGGGTTCATCCACCAGGTTGAGCATGTCGGTGAAGCTTGGCTTGGTGGTATCGACGTAGAAGACACCGGTGAGCACCTCACCCTCCTGGTGCGCCCGCATTAGGGCGGTCACTGCGCCAATCCGGTCCGTCGGGTCGTAGTCCTCGTGAAGCTTGCGCAGCCTCATGTGCGACCCATCGTGCATTTTTACGTCGAAGGTCGTTCCAGGATCATAGTCGACCGAGATTTCTTCAAAAGAGGGGACGAAACCGACCTCGTTGACCGCCTCTTCATGCTCCTGGACATATTTGTAGCTCTTGGTCGAGCCTTCATGGTCGTTGAAAGTGACACAGGGCGAGATAACGTCGAGCATCACCGTGCCGCGGTGGGCGATGGCCGCCTTCAGCATCGCCAACAGCTGCTTTTTGTCACCGGAAAAGGAGCGGCCCACGAAGGTTGCGCCCAACTCGACAGCCATCACGCAGGTGTCAATCGGAGGCAGATCATTAATGACCCCGGTCTTGAGCGTGGAACCGACGTCGGCGGTGGCCGAAAATTGTCCTTTAGTCAGGCCGTAAACGCCATTGTCCTCAATGATGTAGATAAGCGGAAGGTTGCGCCGCATGACATGGGCGAACTGGCCGAAACCGATGGATGCTGTGTCCCCATCGCCGCTGACCCCCAGACCCAGCATGGTGTGGTTAGCCATGAGGGCGCCGGTGGCCACCGAAGGCATACGGCCATGGACGCTATTGAAGCTGTGGGCGCGGTTCATGAAGTAAGCCGGGGTTTTCGAGGAGCAGCCAATCCCGGAAAGCTTCATCACCCGCTCGGGCGCGACCCCCATCTCGTACATGGCGTCAACAATGCGCTCGGAAATCGCGTTGTGTCCGCAACCAGCACAGAGCGTCGTCTTTCCGCCGCGGTAGTCCAGAACCTGCAGTCCGAGGCGGTTCTTCTTGGGGCCGGGCGCTACCGGTGGGTTGAGAGTGGTGGCCATTAAATTCCCTCCTGAAGGACCAGCTTGTCGGTCACGGTGCGCGCGTCGAGGGGCAGGCCGTCAAAGTGGCGAATGCTTCTCAACTTGGTGAGCTCCTCGGCGGGCAGGTCGAGCTTGAGCAAGCTGAGCATCTGTCCATCCCTGTTCTGCTCGATGATGTAGACCCTGGAGTGCGCTGCCACAAAAGCAAGCACTTCCTGGGAAAAAGGAAAGGCGCGCAAACGCAGGTAGTCGGTTTCCAGGCCATATTCCTTTTTCAGCTGATCGCGGCTCTCACGCACCGCGAAGTCAGAACTGCCGAAGGCGATGAGCCCTATCTTGGATTTGCCGGTTTGCACCACTTCGGGCGCGGGGACGAGGGTGCGGGCGGTCTGGAACTTCCTATCCAGGCGCTCCATCAGGTTCTGGTAGTCGTCCGGCCGTTCGGTATAGAGCGCCTTCTCGTTGTGGCCGCTGCCACGTGTAAAGTAAGCCGCCTTGGGATGGTCGGTTCCAGGCAAGGTGCGGTAGGGGATAGCGTCGCCATCCACATCTTTATAGCGTTCGAATCCGCCCAGCCGCTCCAGATCTTCCTTGGAAAGGATCTTGCCGCGGTTCAAAGGCTTCTCGGGATAGACAAACGGGTCTGACATCCAGTTGTTCATCCCGATATCCAGATCGGAGAGCACAAAGATCGGAGTTTGCAATTGCTCGGCCAGGTCGAAGGCTTCCATGGCGAACTGGTAGCACTCCTGGACCGAGGCGGGCAGCAACATCACGTGCTTGGTGTCGCCATGGGAAAGGTAGGCAATCGACAGCAGGTCGCCCTGCATGGTGCGTGTCGGCATACCGGTCGAAGGACCAACCCGCTGGATATCGAAAATGACTCCGGGTAGCTCGGCAAAGTAGCCCAAGCCCGAAAACTCAGCCATCAGCGAAATGCCAGGGCCGGAAGTGGAAGTCATGGAACGAGCCCCAGCCCATCCGGCACCCAGGACCATGCCGATTGCAGCGAGTTCGTCTTCCGCTTGTACGATGGCAAAGCTCGCTTTGCCGTCTTCCTCCACGCGGTATTTCTTCATGTAATCGATGAGACTTTCGACTACCGAAGAGGAAGGGGTGATGGGGTACCAGGTAACCACCGTAACCCCGGCGAACATGGCTCCCAACGCCGCCGCCGAGTTCCCGTCGATGATGATTTTGCCCTCGGTGGCGTGCATCGGCTCAAGGACCAGCGGGTCTTGCTTGGTCAAGGAACTGGCAGCAAAATCATAGCCGGCTTTCACCGCAGCCCAGTTGAGATCGGCAGCCTTCTGCTTTTTGGCGAACTGGCGGCGAACGGACTTCTCAACCGCGGTCAGGTCCATGGAGAGCAGCTGCGCCACCACACCCACGTAGACCATGTTCCGCACCAGCTTGCGCAACTTGGCTTCCGGACAGACGGCTGCGGTCAGCTTGTCAAAGGGAACCGGGTAGCAGATCACGTCGTCGCGATACTGCTTGAGATTTTGGCTTTCGTCGTAAATGGCCGCCCCGCCGGCCGGCAGCGAGAGGATGTCTTCCTTTGCCGTCTCTGCATTCATCGCCACTAGCAGTTCGATTTCTCTTCTGCGGGCAACGTAGCCTTGTTTGCTGGCGCGGATGGTGTACCAGGTCGGCAAGCCGGCGATGTTGGAGGGGAAAAGATTCTTTCCGCTGACCGGGATACCCATCCCGAATATGCTTTTAAGTAGCACCAGGTTGGCAGATTGCGACCCGGACCCGTTTACGGTCGCGACCTGGATGCTGAAGTCATTAATGATCCGTTTGGATGTTGGCGTCTGTAGTGCCGCTGAGCTACCCGCTCCGGGTGCCCCTACGGCAACGTCTCCTGTCGCCATTTGGCCGGATTCCTTCCCCGATGAATTGAGCGGCACCATCGCCGGCCAGACCCTTGTTGTACTTCGGCCCGGATCAAGAAGGACCCTGATCTCCGCTCCCAACATTATAGTTCAGTGATTCTCCGGGCTTTAATGGAGGGCGGTCAATGGCTCTAATTCGCCACTGGGTGGAGGAATTAGAATGATGGAATGCTGCTGGAAGGCATTTTTGCCGCGGTCACGACGTGTTTTTATCCCGACGGGCGCCCTTACTGGCGCAAGCTGGAAGCAAACATCGATCGCTACTCGCGCACTGCGATGAGTGGGATGGTCTTGCTGGGTTCGACCGGCGAGGCAGTCATGCTGAGCGACGAAGAATCGCGGGAAGCACTGCGCGTCGCCCGCAATGCCGCAGCACCGGAAAAAGTTCTGCTGGCGGGCGTGGGTCGCGAAAGCGTGATTGAGACCCTGCGCCTGGCGGACTTTGTCGCCGGACTTGAATATGACGCGGTCCTGGTACGCACCCCTCATTACTATCGCAAGCAAATGCGCAATCGAGAGATGCTCACGTATTACCAGGCGGTCGCAGACCGGTCTCCGTTGCCGGTGGTTCTTTACAGCGTGCCAAGTTGTACTGCCTACGATCTGCCCGTTGAGGTAGTCGCCGAGTTGGCAATGCATCCGAACATTATCGGCATGAAGGACTCGAGCGGCAACGTGGAACGGATCGGGGAGTTGGCAATGGCCACGCGGTCAGCCCGGAAGCGAACGGTCACCGTAACCCCGGTCTTCGCCGCGGTCACCTCGCGCATGCTCTCTTCGCAGACGGTCAAAGAGGAGATCGCAACCTTTGTGGCGGCGGAGCAGCTTGTCTCCGGCGCAACGGTTTTGGCGGAGCCAGCGCCTCGGCGTCCGCTCAAGACGCGGACCCGCGAAGTCGGCTTTCAGGTACTTTGCGGCTCTGCGCAAACGCTCTATCCCTCGCTCGAAGCGGGAGCTACGGGGGGTGTGCTTGCCTTGGCATCCGTTGCCCCACAGGCCTGCGGTGAGGTCTATACGGCGTGGGCGGAAAAGGATCCGATTCTGGCCGCAGAAAAGCAGCAGCGCATTGCCCAGGCCGGAATCGAGATCGCGGGAAAAATGGGCATTCCCGGCATAAAGTACGCCCTCGACCTGAACGGATACTACGGCGGACGCCCGCGGATGCCGTTGCTGCCCCTCACCGGCGAAGAGCAGCGCCAGGTCGACGGAACTGATGGCAGATATTCGTAACTAAAACAGTTTCCAGATGCCCTGCACCACAAAGGATCGGGTGCTCATCCTTCGCGCTGTTGGCGAAGGATGGGGCACCCGATCCTTTGTGGTGCAGGGCAAGAAAGACGGATTATTTTTGCTGCAGGGTATAGGACTGTGCCACGGTTCCATTGCAGTCGAACTGTTGCAACCCCGTGGAAACAGCCACGGAGGCACCGGGAACATCGAGGCATTTGGAGCTGTTGCGAACCACAAACTTGTAGGCTCCATTGCCGAGCGGCACCGGCATCCATTGCTGGTTGGTGTTATTGACATAGGTCCACAGCTGAACAGGGAGCTGGTCGGCCGTGGCCCGCGGGCCGCCGGTCACATCCCACACCACATTGGTGGCGGTGGCGTTGTAGGCGTTGCGATTCACAACCCGGTAGTAGCCGCTGTCAGTTGGCTGGAATTGCCACTCCTGGTTGGCTTGTGCAGCGCCGCAGGTATATTGCTGCACCAGCGTTCCGTTGGCGGTCCCCCTGCCGGTTGCATCGACGCAAAGGTTGCTTTTGGTGTTCACGACGGCGTACCAGACTGCGGGGGAGATGGTCGAGTTTGAATCACTGCCCGAACTGCCGGTAGAGCTTCCTCCGGAACTGGTACCGGAAGTGGAGCCCCCTGAGGAGACCACAGGACCCACAACCACTGCGTTCGAGCTCAGCTTCGCCTGCCACGTCGTATACTCGGCCGCTTCCATCTGCAGGGTGATGGGGTTCACGGCAATCGAGGGGTTTGTGGCATAGTCGCCGTTGTTGTCGGGAAAGTAGGCATCGTTCCTATACCCATCCCAGACGCAACGTGATGCCCAGCACATCCAACCGGTGGTGTTGTTGTACATGTTGTCGTTGTACATCGATCCGTTTTGGATGTTGCCGTAGACATCGTAGAGCGAGAGCCCCACATTTTGTGAAGGAATCTGGGTTCCATTTGGCAGCAGGCCACTGGAAACGACGCGATTGTTATAGGCTGCGTTGTCGTGCCCACTGCCAATTTCAATGCCCATGTTGATTGTGCCGACAACCTGGTTGTTGTAGATATTGTTAAAGGCGGCGGCGGTTTGCACAGTATCGAACGAACTGCCATCGGTGGTGATTCCTCCGCCGTTGTAACTGTCGGTCACAGGATTGTACGGGTAGGCTCCCTGCACGTAGTTATCGTGCAATTGCGCCGGGCTGCTCGCCGTACCGCCGGCATCGTACATGCTGATGTTTTCATTGACCATACTCTGGTAGGGATAGTTGATGATTTCGTTCCAGGCGATGGTGACGCCGGGCACAGACGGCATGGTGCCGAGTTGGATGGCATGAGCCCACGCCCAATTGCTTTCTCCGGGTAAAGAGCCCCCGTTGCCATCACTTTCCAGGCCAACGATGTTGCGGCCGCGATTGTTGAGGATGGTGATGGTTTGGGTTCCGTCGTAATTTCCTCCATAGCCGCGGACCCAGACGCCATACTCCACATTTTCGAAGTAGCAGTTTTCTACATCGAGCAGGCTGGGATTCTGGGCGTCGACAAAAATCCCGTTTGGCTGCCCCAGCACGTTTGGATTCACGCCCATGCCGATCACGTTCTTCACCGTGACGTTGTTTCCATACACAGGATCGCTGATCAGGTCGCTGGGACCGGTCAGGTAGGAATTCTGGATCAGCACCGGGTCGGTGGTGGCAATGCTGACCGCCGGGGTTTGCGGGTTTGTGCTCTTCCAATTGCCGGAATAGGTGCCTCCCTGGGTGATGGTGAGGGGGCCACTCCATTGGATATTTCCCATGGAGCTGGAGATGGGGGCGGTCGCGGTTTGCCCCTGGTAGGAGGCAGTAATCGCCACTGTGCCGGTGGCGTTTCCCGCTGCCAGGCCGCTGGCTGAGACGCTGACCATGAGGGGATCGGCTGAGCTCCAGGCAACGCCGCTGCTGACGTTATTGGAAGAGCCATCGGAATAGGAAGCCGTGGCCGCGAGCTGTGTGGTCGCGCCTATATTGACAGAAGGCTGGTTCGGCGAGATGGCCAGGGAGGTGAGCGTTTGTGCCTGGGCAAAGCCGGCGAAGAGGAGAAAAGGCAAACACCAGAGGCGGGGGAAGCGGCTGCGATTTGCCGCGAAGTGGGGAGAGCGATTCTTCATTGAACAACTACCTCACGTAGAAAAGCTGTTCGGAATGTCTCCCTGGCGCGGCGCCGGCAGGTTGCGGGCAGACGGGTGCTATGCCCTGCTTGCGCATGCGCAGATCGCCCCTTAAAGGAGGCAGTCGGATTTTTGAGGCAGGTACAAAAAGTGAGTGCTCGAACGGACGAAGCGTAAGGGTGCGTGCCCGCACGCTGAATCGTCAACACACGTCGCAATCAACCCTGGCAAAATGGCCATGGACTGTGAAGTTCAGTGCGGGTGCGTGTGTTTTCGAGGACTATAACGAGATCAGTCTGCAAGTGAAACCCTCTCCTGAGTGAAACTTTATGTGCTACCGAGCCAAAATGGGACAACAGAGGAAGCTCTTACACGCAACTAACACCTTTGTAGGATTGATGCGCGACAGGACTTGGCTCCCTATACCCCGTATATCGGCACTCACCTAAGTTTGCTTATGTGTGAGAGTTATTTTTTGGCTTCTCCCCTGGCTTTATCGCGACGTCGAGCCCGGATGGAAGAGTAGGTTGGTGGAAGGAGTTCTGGCCTGATGAAACCGCTGCGACTGTTCACATTGTTTCTCTTGGCTCTTTCGCCCCTCTCTCTGCATGCACAACTTGGGTTGTACGGGGGTTTTACGGTGCAGAACCCGGGCGTTCCCCCGGCTAGCGGATACCAATTTTATGGGGGCACATTCGGGGCCTACCTCGCCAGCGGACAACTGGCGATCCTGAACGTGGGCCTGGATGTTCGAGGGTCCTTTACAAAAAGCGGCTCAGACTCGTTCAACAGTGGTGCGATCGGACCCAGGGTTGGGCTCAATCTGCACGTGATCCCGGTGCATCCCTACGTGGAAGCGACGGCTGGCCTGGGCAACCTGAACATCAATGAGACCTCGAGCAACGTCACTCGGTTCGAATATCAGCTTCTAGGTGGTCTGGACTTCACTATTTTTCCTCGCATCGATTGGCGAGTGGCGGAATTCAGTTATGGCGGCTTGTCGGTGTTCAACGGCAGCTATCACCCAAAGACGTTGACTACGGGAATTGTCCTGAGGCTCCCGCGTGTCTTTCCTCTGCCTTAGTGTTGCGGCATCGCGAAATCACATGATCTTTCGATAGACCACAAACCCCGACTTCTCCGCAACGTTGTCATATAGCTTCATGGCGGTCACATTTGTTTCATGGGTCTGCCAATATACTCTGCTGCAGCCTCCCTGTGCGGCGTATCGATAGATCTCTTCGATCAAGGCACGGCCGATTCCCTCCCCTCTGGCAGATGCAGCGGTGAACAAATCCTGCAGGTAACAGACCGAACCAAGCGAGATCGTGCTGCGATGGAAAATTAAATGCGCCAAGCCGAGCAAGCGCCCAGAACGTTCCGCGACCAAAGCGTGCATTGGCTCATAGGGATCAAAGAAACGCGACCAGGTCATGGCCGTAATTTCGTCAGGCAACCCAGTGTCCCCGATGCGGCCGTAGAACGCGTTGTATCCGTCCCAAAGCGGTTTCCACTCCGTAAAGTCGCTATGGCGAACCCCTCGTATCAGCAGGTTGTCACTCAAAATCGACCTCCTTCCGGCCATCCCTTTCGATGCCTCATTTCGCAAGGCCCAATGCGGTCAGGTGCTTTGGTTGATAAAGCCCGATCTCGCCTCCTCCCGGAAGCCGCATCTTCGTAATAGAACCCCAGCGCGCTTCCTTGACCTCAGAGCACCCAATGCCCTTGCCTGCGAGATCAGCTATCTCGGCCTGCAGATCGTCGCACAGGAAGTAGATCTCCTGGGGCCCGCTCTTCTCCGAGGGGTGAATTGCGGCCTCAGCCGGAGGCACGGCGAAGATCAGCCAGCCATGTCCAGCATCTACCGACGCGAATTTCAGAACGTCTCGAAAAAACGCCCGATCTGCTTCGGCGTTCTCACTGTAGACAATTACGTGAGTACCAAAAATCATTTGTTGCTCCTTAAAACATCCTAGCCGGGGCGGTAGGGAAAGATACGTCTCGTCCAACCGGATAATCGAGATATTACGCTCAGACTAGCGGTACAATTCACGAGGATTGGTGCCGAAAGGGAGGTTCCCACTCATACGATTCCGCTGGATATCTCTGCTCTGCGCCGCTTCCCTGGCCGTGCAGGCCGCGTCCTCACAGGCCACGCCTAGCGCGCCTGAAGAGAACTATGTCAAGTCTCACTACACGAAATACGAGTACCGTATCCCCATGCGCGACGGCGTGCATCTCTTCACTGCCGTCTACGTGCCAAAGGACAGCAGCGAAGCATACCCCTTCCTCGTGACCCGCACTCCCTATAGCGTGGAACCTTACGGCGAAGACCAATATCCGAAGCGTCTCGGCCCCTCGGATGAATTTGAGAAAGCCGGCTATATCTTCGTCTATCAGGATGTTCGCGGCCGATATATGTCCGAAGGCAGCTTCGTCGAGATGCGCCCGCACATCGATCTAAAAAAGTCACCCAAAGACGTCGACGACAGTTCCGACATGTACGACACGCTCGAATTCCTTCTCCATCACGTGCCCGGCAACAACGGCAAAGCCGGCATCGTGGGCATTTCCTATCCCGGCTTCTACACCTCTGCCAGCATGATCGACTCCCACCCCGCGCTCAAGGCCGCGTCCCCGCAGGCGCCTATGACTGACTTGTTTATGGGCGACGACACCTATCACGGCGGCGCCTTCATGCTCGACGCCAGCTTCGGCTTTTACAGCAGTTACTTCAAGCCCTTCGCCGAGCCCTCCCTCCCGCAGCCATCCACCCACTTCGATATGGGAACGCCCAATCACTACGAGTTCTACCTCAAAACGGGACCCCTGGTGAATCTCGACAAGCGCTTCCTCAAAGGCTCCAACCCACTCTTCAACGACCAGCTGTATCACGATACTTACGACGATTATTGGAAGGCGCGTGACCTGGCGCCGCACTTGAAGAACGTGAAATGCGCCGTGCTGGTGGTGGGCGGTTGGTATGACGCCGAAGACCTCTCTGGCCCATACCGCACCTTCAATGCCGTCAATCAATACAATCCCGAAACGCCAACCACCCTGGTAGAAGGCCCCTGGACCCACGGCGGCTGGGCGCGCAGGGACGGCGATCACCTGGGAGATATCGAGTTCAACGCCAAAACCAGCGAGTACTTCCGCAAGAAGATACAGTTTCCTTTCTTCGAGTACTACCTCAAAGGCAAAGGTACGCCGTTGCCAAAAGCCCAGGTTTTCGAAACCGGAAGCAACGTCTGGCGTACCTACGATGCGTGGCCGCCCAGGAATGCCGCGCCCAAAACCCTGTACTTCCACCCCGCGGGAAGGCTCTCGTTTGAGCCACCATCGCCTTCTGCTAAATCAGCTGCTTACGACGAGTACATCAGCGACCCCGCCCACCCCGTGCCGTTCACCGGATATATTACCGATGGGATCCCGCAGCGCTACATGGTCGATGACCAGCGCTTCGCCTCCATGCGACCCGACGTGCTCACCTACCAAACCGAACCGCTGACTGAAGATGTCACCATCGCCGGCCCTATCTCGCCCAAACTATACGTAACCACGACCGGCACAGATTCGGATTTTGACGTCAAGCTCATTGACGTCTACCCCAACGACTATCCCGACCCGGAGCACGACGACAAGCGCCCCCTCGACGCCCCTCCTGTCAAAATGGGAGGCTATCAGGAGCTGCTTCGCGGCGAGCCGATGCGGGGGAAGTTCCGCAACAGCTGGGAACACCCGGAGCCCTTTACCCCGGGCAAACTAGCCGAGGTCAAGTTCACCATGCCCGGCCTCAACCATACCTTCCGCAAAGGCCACAGAATTATGGTGCAGGTGCAAAGCAGCTGGTTCCCGCTGACCGACCGCAATCCGCAGACCTTCACCGACATCCCCAACGCCAGGCCAGAGGACTTCCAACCAGCGACGGAGCGCGTTTACCACTCGTCCGAGGCAGCTTCAGGAGTCGAGGTGCTGGTGCTGCCACAGCCGTGAATGTTATAAGGGGGAACCCGCTTCCAGGGAGACGAACTATGAGCCGGTGGAGTAGCTGGATAGCCGTTTTGGGATTGCTCTTGCTGTCGTCATCAATCTTTGCCCAGTCGCATGCGCCAAAACTTATCGACGTGCATGTGCACTACAACGGCGAGCCTGGGTTTCTCGAAAAGCTGCTTGATAAATTGAATGCCGCGGATGGTTTGGCTTTCTTGTTAACCACTCCTCAGGGATTCCCGCAAGCCAGTAAGTTTATCCGGGAACATCCTGACCGATTGATAGGTTTTGGGGATATCAAGCTGGATGATCCGAATGCTCTCAGCGAGATTGACCGCTTTCACCAGGCGGGATTCCGCGGCCTGGGTGAGATTACCTCCACGCAGAAGAGCTACGACGACCCAGCCTACTGGCCGCTGTACGATCGTGCCGACAAGTATCACATGATTCTTCTTTTTCACACGGGTATCGTGAATCGCCTGCACCCGGAGCTGCCCGCAAATATCAGCTTTGACCGCAGCCGGGTGACGCGGCTTGATTTAATTGCACGGCATTGGCCACGGCTGACCATTATTGGCGCCCATTTGGGAAACCCGGATTATGCGGAAGCAGGCGAAATTGGACGATGGGATCCAAATCTCTTTTTTGACCTTTCCGGCACGACGCTGATCAAGAAGAAGGATGATTACCGCTTCTTCCGTTCTATCTTCTGGTGGACCGGGGTGGTGAGTCCTCACACACCCGCGAGCGGTACCAGCGCCTTTGAGAAAATCGTCTTTGGCTCGGATGTCTTTGGCGGGGATCTTGCGGAATTCGACCTTGCGCTGCAACGCTACCACGAAATGCTCGATGCCTGCCAAGTAGATCAAAGCGCCCAGGAGAAGATATTTTCCGGGACTATGTGGCGCATTCTGCAGCAACAGCAAGCGCAGGATGCGCCGGCGCCGCAATAAAGCTCCGAGGTCCTCTCATCTGTTCCTCAAGTTACTTGTGGCTGCCTCTCGGCAGTCTGCTAAAGAGATTCCTTCTTCTTACCGCCGGCGCAATAGGCGGCTTCTGTCTCATTGGGAGTAAACCAGCTGATTTGCCTCAACACTGCCGGAGAAAGAGCGTGCGACGGGCGGGATCGAGCATCAGCGGAACCCTGTTGCGCTTCCGTTGAACAGATACCAGCTAGAAAAGAGGCGCCAGGGCCACGAGCGTGAGCCCCACCAGGAACAACACAAACATCCAGAACAGGTAGCTCTTCGCCCGCGATGGGGCGGAAGAGAACTCACGCCAGACGAAGACGCCCCAGGCGGCGGAAACCATCGTAGCCCCCTGCCCGATGGAGTAGGAAACAGCCGGCCCTACGATGTGGGCTCTTGATGCTACAAAATTCAAGACCGCCCCAGTACACCAGATCGCCCCGCCCAGTATTCCCCACAAATGCCAACGGGCAGGAGCCGCGGTAAAGCCCTGCATGGATACGGGGCTCTGTGCATCGAGCGGCTTGCGCATTAAAAGGTAGTTGAACGGAATGGCACAAAACGCTACACCAATCACGAAAAAGAACGAGGTTGCGTAGGGTCCGGGGGCGCCAGCGCCGGTCATGGCGCGCGAAACAAAGGGATAGAAGGTTCCCATCAACAACCCGGCGATCAGGCTGATCATCACACCTCTGCGACTCGTCGCCTGGTGTTCACGTTCGCGGAGGCGATAGGCGATCGAATCACACACGATGGCTGCCACCACCAGGACGATGCCACCGAAGAGCATTGCAGGGTTTCCATGGGGGGCCAATATGTAACTGCTGGCGGCACCGATGACCAGGGCCAATCCGATGCCGACCGGAAAAGCGACCGCCAGCCCGGCAATCTCAATGGCTGCTACCAAGAGCAGGTTGGCTACATTGAAAATCACTCCCCCAAACAGTGCCCAGACGACATGAGATGCTTTGGCGGCCTCGACATCGGCAACGAAGGATGGGCCCGTCGATCCGGCCGTTCCCAGGGTAAATCCCCATAACAGGGCCCCTGCGATCAATCCGATCACGTAATCCCAGTAGAAAAGCTGGAACCGATATCCTGGACACAACTTGACCGTATTGGCCCATGATCCCCAGCACAACATGGTGAGGATCATGAAGGAAAGAGCGATGGCGTAGGTCTCGGGCTGGTACAAGGTGTGGTCTATCCTTTCGTTCAACCTAGGGTACGGGGAAGCCGACTTTTCCAACGAGCAAGATATCACTTCCCTTCACAACTGCTACCAGCCGAGGGTGTGGGTTCCCCGTATTGTGGGTTCGGTCTTCTTTTTGTTGAAAGCGTTCAAGTGCATCACGGCTAAAACTGCAGCCTGGCCCATCTGCATGATCCTCCCCTCTCTGCCTGCCGACACCGTTCCGAAGCTGACCTGGTTGCCGCTATTGTCATAGCAGAATGGTTCGCTATTGCAGACGTTGGTCCGTTGGGTGTGATTGAAGGCATTGAATACGTCGGCACGGAAGTTCAGATTCAGCCGGTCGTAGATCGCCAAGGTTTTGCCTACCGACAGGTCCATGTTCAACTGCCCTGGACTGCGAATCACTCCCGTCTGGGTCAGACCTTTTCCATCGTTCGGAGGTACAGTGAAGGCCGTGGTGTCGAACTGACGCGCGAAGTTCTTATCGAAGTGGCCGCTGTAAGCTTTACGAAACCAGCCTCTTGCTCTATTCGACCTCGCTGGCACAGCGGAAACCAAGAGTCCCCGAGCGGTCATAACTCGGCGCCATTAAGAGCAGCTTGCCGTGCTGATCATTTCGATATGCCTCCGGAAAGTACCAAATGGAGCCCTGTGGCTGGTAGTAGTTCCCACCGCGCAGAATGCCGGCCCGGGTATGATCGTCGACATATTCGTCGGTCCATTGCCACACGTTCCCGACCATATCCATCACACCCAACGGACTGGCGCCCGCGGGATGAGCATCCACGTCATCGGGTGACGTCAAAGTACGTCCTTTATCAGGCACAGGAACATTCTCTGCGTTCCAGGTATTTCCCCAGGGATAAATGCGGCTCTCGTCACCGCCCTGCGCTGCATACTGCCACTCCCACTCGTGGGGCAGCCGCTTGCCGGCCCACTTCGCGTAGGCACGTGCATCCTCAAGCGATACCCAGGTCACTGGCTTTTTGGCCCATCCGTCAGGATAAGTACCGCTTTTCCAGTCGCGCAGAAAATCCAGGTCATCCTGGGGATGATAGTGGCTCGCCTCTAGAAACTTCTTGAAATCAGCATTTGTGACCGGGTATTTGTCGAGATAAAACGCATCGACGTGCATTGGATGCTCATGAAATCGCCGCGCCGAGTCCTCCCAGGGATATTGCACGTCCACACCCACATCGTTTGATCCTTCAATCTCAATTCCCTGCACTTTGAAGACATAATCGCCAGCCGGGATCTTCACCATTCCTTCAGGCGACCCCGCCGGGGGTCTGGTCTTCTCAATTTCTACTAACTGCTGCCCCAGGGGCTTCCACTCATGCGCATAGGAAGAGAGTGACGTTGAAGTCATCTTCTTCATGCGCGACATCAGTTCATTGATGCCGGCTTCGGGGGCTCCGTGAACGGCCATGACTGCGCCCATTCCGTGGGCCTCGAGAGAAAACGAAAGTACCGCCTCTTTTCCAGACCGTTCCGGCGTCAATTCGACGCCGTGGTACAGATCGAAGTAGCGAACCCCATCTTCCGCCGGGACGGTGATCTGGCGCCCGTTCACGTCGTATTCATTGCGGTTCACAATCGTCCAGACGGTGCGGCCCTCCAGCGGCCAACGGCTGGCGAAGACACCATACATGTGCATGGGGTAGAAAGGCTCCCACCCACTGCTCGAAAAGAACGGCGCTACCGCGCGCTCGATCGCCGCCATGCGCCGTGTCGCTTCTCCGTCGCGAGGGGTCACGCCGTTCCATATGCCCCACACGTTTTCCCAGCTCTCCCAGCCTTCTCCGTTAAAAAATGCAAATTGAAGGTCGTCGTTCTTATCGCGATTCCAGCGCCCCTGAATATTGACCTGATGGCTTGGCTCGAGCCAGCGAAAGCGATCCACTGTAGGCACGAATTCAAACTTATACTGTCCCCAGTTGAGTACGTCCCAGGCGAGCGCCTCATCCGAAGGGCTGCCCTCCGGCTCAAACGCCAGGGGATGCCCCACTGCCTCGGCGGCCAGGGAAAAAGCCAGCGGCACGCCATCCTGGGTATCACCGTTGATGCCGTCGGCGTTTATCTCCTTCATGAGGCCGGCGATCTCGTCAGGCCAGGACTTGGCCGGCTCGCGCGTTCCCTGGTCCCACATCATCATGGGAAACAGAACCCGCACTCCACGCTTATGGAAGTCCTCCACCATCTGGCGCACGCCCGCCACGCCGCCCGGCATGGAACGAATCATGTCATGCTGATTGCGATCGTCGATCCCCATGTTGGGATAGGTCGGCCAAATCAGCACCGCGTCGATACCTCCGTACCGCTTGTCGAGGTCATCGAGATAACGGTCGACGGTATATTTGTGGGCTCGAGGATCGTAGAAATATCGATCCTGCACCATCATCTGCGGCTGGATGAATGCGGATTGCGCCCATTTGAGCGCCGGCAGGTGATATCGGGCATCGTCAAAGCCGATGCGAATCCGGCGTTCGGTGCGCCAATGGGTAACATCGGTCAGCCACTGCTGATGGGTCACGTCCGTGCAGGGGGTGTAGGGACCTTCCCAGGCAAACTTGAGGGTGAGGCAGGGAGGAGGGGGAATTTGCTGATTCACCGGCCTGTACTGTGAATCCTGAGCCCGGGCGGCTAGGTTCCATGCAGCCGCGGCCAGAACCATAGCGGCAATCTTTTTCATTTCCTTCGCTCTTCTCATGTGTTCCTCAGCTTACCTATGTCTAAAGCCCTCAATTTATATGCCGGAGCGTCCACGCGGGTCTTAAATCCCGCTTCCCCGGACTAAAGTCCCGGGCTGGCACAACTGGCGTGGATCACGCTGTAGCCTGGTACAAGAATATGGCGGGTAACGGGATTCGCAGCATCGAGTTCCGCAGGCTTCAACAAAACCGCATCGCTAGCGGCCTCTCACGGCCTGCCGCAATGGAATGAGCCATGAGCTAATTTTGATGCAGTGAAGCAGAGCGCCATTTCTTCGCAGCTTCTGTCGCACTCTTCCTATCGAATGGTTATTACGTAAAATAACTCTCGAACCAGGAGCTCTGTTGCAGAATCCATCCCAGACAGCCGCTCCCTTGCTTTCCTTTGACCGCGCGGGAAAGTACTACACCAACGCAGGAGAACGAGTGCGAGCACTCGACGATGTTTCGCTCGACGTCGGCTCCGGCCAATTTGTTGTCGTGATGGGTCGCAGCGGGTGCGGCAAATCAACCCTCCTTCATCTGGCCGGCGCTCTTGATTTTCCCACCACCGGGCATGTGCGGCTGGATGGCGTTGCCACCGATCAGTTGAACGAAGACGGCCTCACCAGGTTGCGCCGCAAGAAAATCGGGTTCGTTTTCCAGTCGTTTCAACTACTGAATACCCTAAGCGTGATCGAGAATGTTGAAGTTCCCCTGCTGCTGGCAGGCGAAGGAAACGCTCGCTCCCGGGCCATGGAGCGGCTTGCTGATGTCGGATTGGACCCACTTGCGCACCGCATGACGCACCAGCTTTCCGGCGGGCAAATGCAGCGCGTGGCGATTGCGCGGGCGCTGGTCCACAGCCCTCGCCTGATCCTCGCCGATGAGCCGACGGGTAATCTTGACACCGCAACCGGCAACGCGATTCTCGAGTTGTTACAGCGTGTGTGCGCAGAACAGCAAGTGACCATCCTGATGGCGACCCATAGTGAAGAAGCATCAGCTGCGGCCGATATTGTCGTGCGCATGCGCGATGGGCGCATCACCGAAGAGCGAGTCTGAGATGGGTGGCCTGGCTCTCCTTTACCGGCTCATCCTACGCCCTTTGTTCCGCCAGCCCGGACGTGCCCTGGTGATCCTCTTTGCTGTGGCGCTGGGAGACGCTGCCGTCGTTGCCATCGATCTGGCCGGAGATGCTGCGGCAGGGTCCTTCCATTCGTCCATGGAAACGCTGGCCGGGAAGGATGATTTCGAAGTTACCGCAGCAGGCGGGCTGCCCGAGGCGATCGTTGCCCGTCTTGCCAGACTGCCCTACGCATTGCGCGTGAGCCCCCGCATCGAAGATCACGCCATGGTTGTTGGCACAGGACAGACCGTGCCGCTGATCGGGGTCGATGTGGTTGCCGAGGCAAACAACGCCGGCACCATCGTCGGCGATGCGATTGCAGGCGAAGGTCTTGAACACATCAACGACCCTGATGCAGTATGGGTGTCACGCGGGTTGGGAAAAGCTGTTGGAGCCCGCATCCCACTGCTGATCAATGACCATGCCCGGCAATATCTGGTGCGTGGCTTGATTCCGAGCTCGGCGCAGATGGGCACGGATGCCATCCTGATGGACATCGGGGCTGCGCAACTGGCGACCGGGAAATCGGGGCGCGTCGACCGCATCCTCATCAAGACTCCTCCTGCGAACACCGCGAATAACGACACAAACAATTTCGACCAGTGGCAAAGGAAGCTGCAGGAGGCGCTGCCCGGGGGCGCGCTGCTGAATGCCCAGGGAACGGAGACCGCTGCCAACCGGCGAATGCTGGCGGCCTTCCGCTGGAATCTTCGCATGCTCAGCGGCATCGCTCTGCTCGTGGGAGCCTTCCTCATCTACAACGCCATCTCCGTTTCCGTAGTGCGCCGGCGCGCCGACATCGGCACCATGCGCGCCCTGGGCGCAAGCCGCGATGCCGTCACGGTTGCATTTCTGTTTGAGGCTGCGCTGTTTGGCGTATTAGGTTCCCTGGCTGCATTGCCCCTGGGCCGCGTGCTTGCCGCCGGAGCCGTGGGCATGCTTTCAACCACGGTCAATGCGCTTTATATTTCCAGCAGCCCAGGCCCCATGATTCTTTCAGCGGGATCCGTGATGCTTGCTCTTGTGGCAGGCATTGGTGTGGCTGTGGTTTCTGCGTTGGCCCCCGCACGGGAAGCAAGCATGGTGCCCCCGACAGAAGCAATGGCCCGCGGCCGGCGCGAATTTGAAGCGCGCGTCGATCGCAAGCGCGATGCCTGGATTGGTCTGGGGCTGGCGGCGTTGGGCACCCTTTCCGCACTTGGGCCGCCGATCGGGGGAAAACCTCTGCTGGGTTACCTGGCCGCCCTGCTCTTTGTCGCTTCTGCTGCGTTAACCGCTCCGTTGCTGGTGTACCACGCTACCCTGGCTGGGTCGATCGAGCTTCGCCGCTTGCTCGGGGTCGAGGCATTGCTCGCGTCGCGTAGCCTGGGCGGATCGTTGCGCAGAACGTCCGTGCTGGTGGCGGCACTGGCCACGGCCATCGCAATGATGACGTCGGTGGGCATCATGGTGGGCAGTTTCCGGCAGACGGTGTTGACCTGGTTGGATAGTGAGCTGCCCGCCGACCTCTACCTGGCACCCGCCGGAGCGATGGGTGGCGACCTGCATCCTACCATTGCGCCGGAGGTGGCCGACCTTATCGCGGCGACGCCCGGTGTCGAGAGCGTGAGCCGCCTTCGCGCCTACGAGATTCAGTATCAGGGCTTGCCCGCTTCGCTTGCGGGCGCAAGCCAGGGTCGCCATGCACCTCGCCAGAACCTGACCTTCCTTTCGAGAAAACCAGGCGCGGAAATCCAGCGAGAGTTGGCCGCGGGCAACAATGTGGTTGTCAGCGAGCCCTTTGCCAATAAGCATCATGTCAAGGCGGGCGACAACATTACACTCCCGCTGGGCGAACAACGGGTCACCTTCCGCGTGATCGATATCTTTTACGACTATGGCCACGAAGCCGGCTACATCGTGATGGATTGGGGCACTCTCCACCGATATCTTCCCGACACCGCACCCACCAACCTCGCTGTCTACCTTGCGCCAGGAGCAGATCTCGAGCAAACCCGCGCCGCGATTAAAAAGGCCATTGCCAACAAGAGCCTGATGATGCTTTCCAATGGCGAGATACGGCACCAGGCCATACGGGTCTTCGATCAGACATTTGCGATTACCTATGCAGTTGAGGCCATCTCGATCCTGGTGGCAATCGGCGGCATTGCAGGTGCGTTGATATCCATTGTGATCGACCGGAGGCGTGAGTTCGGGGTGTTGCGGTACCTCGGGGGCACAAGCGCGCAGATCCGCAAGTTGATCCTGGTCGAGGCCGGCCTGATTGGCATCCTGGCCAATGGTTTGGGTCTGGTGCTCGGTTACGTGTTGTCGTTGGTCCTGGTGTATGTGATCAACAAGCAATCCTTCGGATGGACAATTCAATTCCATTGGCCGGTAGCGGTAATCCTGGGTTCGCTGAGCATCGTGTATGTTGCCACTGTGCTGGCAGGGCTGTTTCCGGCGCGGCTCGCGGTCCGGTTGGATCCCATGGAGGTGGTGCATGAGGAGTAAGTGGCTTGGGCTGCTGCTTCTCGCGGTTACGTGCGCCAGCGCGCAGGATTACCACATCGCACAGCCTGGTTACACGTTCGCGTTTCCGCGAGACTACTTCAATCATGAGGACTATCAGACCGAGTGGTGGTACTACACCGGAAATGTGAAGGCAGCAGATGGTCATCGGTTCGGCTTTGAGCTGACCTTCTTCCGGCAAGGGGTTTCGCGCGCTGCCCGCACCGGCCCCTGGTTCGTGAACGACCTCTGGATGGCACACATCGCTCTGAGCGATATTACCGGGCAGCGCTTTTATAGTGAGGAGCGGTTGAATCGATCCGGCCCGGGCATTGCCGGCGTGGATGCGCAGTCCGGTCTGGTCTGGAACGGCAATTGGCAGGCGCACATATCCGAACAAATTGAAGAGCTGCGCGGCGTTGCTGATAAGTTCAGCCTTGCGCTGCAGCTCAGTCCTGTCAAGCAGCCTGTGGTTCAGGGCCAGGATGGCATCAGCCAGAAGGCTGAGGGTGCTGGGCATGCTTCCCACTACTTTTCCCTGCCCCGCCTTTTAACCACAGGGTCCATTGCACTCTACGGCAAGACCTACCAGGTGGAGGGAACGTCCTGGATCGATCACGAGTTCTTTTCCGGGTCCATGGCCGCGAATGAAACGGGCTGGGACTGGTTGAGCGTGCAACTTGCGGATGGGGTCGAACTCATGCTTTATCGGCTGCGACACAAGGATGGGAGCATCGATCCGTCTTCGTCGGGCAGCTACGTGGATGCCAGCGGGAAGTATCAATACTTGTCCGCCGGGGATTTCGCAATGACGCCGGCTGCGGAAACCTGGACCAGCCCGGCGACCAAGGCGACGTACCCTGTGCGCTGGCATGTCTCCATTCCGCGCCTGCACATGGAGCTGGAGGTAACCACGCCGCTCAGGAGCCAGGAACTGGCCAGCAAATTGGGAACCAGCTATTGGGAGGGAGCAATCGACGTAGTTGGCAACAACGATCAATCACCATCACGAGGAGTTGGGTATCTCGAGATGACCGGTTACGCGGAAACTGGAAAGCCGGTCATCCCCAACTGATTCGTTGGTAATTCCAAAGCGTGGCTGAGAGCCCTTAGGAAACGTCGCGACGAATTGTGCCGAAAATCAGATCGACAACGGCGCAAGCCACTCGTTTTAGCTCAGCATCGTTTTCATACTCACCGACTCCTGCCAACCGACGGCAGAGGATGTCTCCGGTTAGTGAGTCATGAAGGATTACCGCGATCCGGTCGATTGGGATGGTTGACTTTCGCAGCTCTTCGCGCCGGCTTTCCAGCAGCGCTCGTATGAACGAAGCTGTTTTGGCGGGACCGTGCGTGTACCATGCCTCACCTACCTCAGGACAGTTCAGGGCCTCTCCGATAGCGAGACGATGAAGCTCCACGGACCGTTTTGCGGTGATGAGCTTCAGGATCTGAAAAGAAAGTTTCTTCAGGCTCGCTTCGAGATTCAATCCTGTGTAGTCAATCTTCGCAAGCGGTTTATTCGCCTCGCGGCATAGGTTTTCGATACTCCTGATGAATAGCCCACACTTCCCACCGAATTCGCTGTAAACCGTACTCTTCGAACCACCTGCGAGCTCGACGATCCTGTCGATGGAGACGCCCTCATAGCCGCGCTTTAGAAACAAGTCTGCTGCGACCTTTTGAAGCTTGCCGTTTCGAACCTCTCCTCGCGACTGCTTGTTAGGCATTCACCTCTCCATCCCTCCGTTCCATGCAGGGCAAAAGATTTGCAATGGGACGGCTCCATAATGTACTGTACTGTACAGTACAACAAATGGCGAAGAGACGTCACCTGTTGTTCGGACTAACGTTATCAATCCCCAGGAGACTTCATGGATCGTCGCAGTTTTCTTTCCGGCTCTCTCGCCGTTTCTGCTCTCTCGCTTGCGACTGCTGGCGATTTACCTGCCCAGGCAGGCTCTCTTGCGGACCAATCTACGCCGGAGTACATCGATCTACGGCGTTACCATCTGGCGAATGGGCCGGGCGTAAAGCTTACGACTGATTTTTTTGCCGGGGTTTTCATTCCGGCACTGAACCGGCTCGGCATTGGGCCAGTCGGTGCGTTCTCCGTTTATTTCGGACCAGATAGCCCGTCCTTTTACCTGCTGATGCCAAGTTCGAAGCTGGAGACCTTAGTTACCGCTGACCTTGAGTTGGCGAAGGATGAGGTCTTTATGAAGGCAGCTGCGCCGTTCTGGGATGCTCCCGCCGCAACGCCGCCCTACATTCGTATCGAGAGTTCCCTATTGCGGGCGTTCCCTGGTTATCCCAAGGTCAGTCCGCCAGCCTCCGCCGCAACCAAGGGGAAACGCATTTATCAGCTTCGCCAGTATCAGTCGCCGACAAACATGGATCACGTCCGAAAGGTGGAGATGTTTCATAACGGCGAGTTCGGCATTTTCGCAAAGGCCGGCGCTACGGGAATTTTCTACGCCGATACATTGGTCGGGCCGAATCTGCCGAATCTCACTTATATGCTGAGCTTTCCAGATATGTCATCGCTTGAGGCAGATTGGGAAAAGTTTTCCGCCGATCCTGACTGGAAGAAGCTCTCTGCCGATTCGAGATTCAACCTGGACCCGCCAACGGTATCAAATGTGACAAGCCTGGTGCTGCGTCCCCTAGCCTGTTCACAGGTTTAGTGGGATTGCGGGTTTGCTAACGCCGGACCAATCCATACAGACAAAGGGAAAACGGATGAAACAGTTAGTGATCGCGGGACTATTTCTGGCTTTGGCGGCGACCCAAGTGGATGCGCAGATCAACGCCGGCGAGCAGAAGCCGGAGCCTGGCCTGCCTTTTAACATGGTCCAGGTGGCGACCCTCAATTTGCCCTGGCGGATTGCATTCCTGCCCGACGGGCGCATGCTGATCACCGAAAAGGTCGGCGGTATGCAGTTGGTCACGCAGCAGGGAGCCAAGACGCCCGTCAAAAATGTGCCGCCGTTCTTTCCAAGGGGCAAGGCGGCCAGCTAGGTGTCTTTCTCTCCCCGCACTACGCAAAGGATCACTTTGTCTACCTCACTTACTCGGAGCCGGGGAGCCGGCGGTTCAAGCCTGGCTCTTGCACGAGCAAGCTGGCGCTGGGCCAGGATTCGGCGAGCCTCGAGGATCTCAAGGTGATCTGGCGCGATGGCGAGCGGGGCGAACGGCGGACAGTTCGGCGCGCAGATCGCCTTTTCGCCGGATGGCCGTTATCTATTCCTTACCGTTGGCGATCGGCAGCGCATGACGCCGGCTCAGGATCCAAACCAGCCGCTGGGCAAGATCTCTGCGCCTGACGTTGGATGGCAAGCCTGCCAAAGGCAATCCGATGGCCGGGAAGACGGGTGCGGCCAGCGTGCCCGTGATTGACCCACCGCAGGATACTGAAGCTGCGAAGACTGCTCCGGTCGTGAGAACGTATACCTTCCCAGGACCTAACCTGACGCCGGCGGAGACCTGGAGTTCAGCGGACACCGCACGCCCTATGGTCTGGCGTTCGCCCCGGACGGCCGCTTGTGGGAGATCGAGCATGGCCCCAAGGGCGGCGATGAACTGAACCTGATCGAGCCCGGCAAGAACTATGGCTGGCCGCTCGTCTCCTACGCGACTAACTACGATGGCGTGCCGATCCCCTGTCCGGACACGCGGCCTGATTTGACCAAGCCTGTCATCTACTGGACGCCGGTCATCGCGCCAGGCAACCTCATCTTCTACAACGGTGCGATGTTCCCGCAGTGGAAGGGTTCCGCCCTGGTGAGCGGTCTGGGAAGCAAGACGCTCAACCGCATTACCTTCGATGGTCAGGGGGGCGCCAAGCCTGCAGAACGGTGGGACGTTGGTCACCGCATCCGCGACGTGGAGGTCGGTCCCGATGGCGCGTTGTGGATGCTTGAGGATTCCAGAACAGGCGGTCTGTTCCGCGTCACGCCGAAAGGCTAGCCAACTCTCGAAGCCGGAGCGAGCCGGCATTCCACGCGAGACTAGCGTGAGGAGTACTTCTCCGCGTCTTCTGCTTTCCTCAGACCGTCCAGAGCCGTCCGGTTTCCTGGTTGGCAGCCCAGCACCAGGTTGTATTCCGAAATTGCGCGTTCGTAGTGGCCTTGGCTGTTGTTGCTGTCTGCCAAGTTGAGATAACGAGGTATCTCGTCGAGTTCGATGGTACAATTGCGCGCTCTTGAACCGGCCTTGGAACGGTTGGTGATGGTGAAGCACCGTCAGAGACCAAAGCTCCGGCAGGTTTTGGCACCTTAACGAGAGCGGGCGGCGCTATTATTTGGTGAGCATCGCTAGCTGCTGGCCCAGCCGGTTATAGTCCGTGCTAGGGGGAGCGCGTTGGAGGTGGTTCCGGCGGCGGAACCGGCGCGGGTTCTAATTGCGCGGGTAACCGTGGACGCCGGCTTGGCTTGGTTACCGAAAACTATAAGTTTACTAAGTAACCAAGCGCATGAGGACCACGATAGCAATGCCGATGGCGAAAAGTCCTGAGATAGAAAGGCACCTGGCAGGTACCTGATCGTCAACGGGACGGGCTCGGGCGCAGGAACGTAGGTGCGATCCGGCTCTTTCCAGCGGGGTACGGGGGCTGGCTTAATCACCGGGACGATGACGGTATCCGCGAGGATCAACCACCGGCGGGGGGCTGTATCAGGGTCGGCATGAACTCCGCTTCGGCTTGCTAGCTCGTTCAGTCGTTGCTCGCTGGTCCATAGAAATTCATAAACTCCCGCGCGCAGAGTGAGAAGAGCGCAAGGCGGGTTGATAGAGCGCGATTCGGTCGTAGAAAGCCTGCGTGATCAGCACTTGAGACGGCTTTGCAAAGTCAAGCAAGTCCTTCTGCTCGACTGAGAGGCCGGCATGGGTATGAAACAGTTTCGTCCGGCGCAGTACGAGTCCAGAACCACTGACACGTTCGCCCGTGCGGCCGGAACGCCGGTGCGGAAGCCTTCAAAGGCAAGCTGCAGGGCACGGCTGGCGGCCAGAGCCCTCCCCAAATCGCCGAATCCCCGGGTGTGCACATATTCGTGTGCATTTATCTCGGCTTCTAACTCCAACCTGCTCATCAGGATGTCTTTGAGCAGCGCCTGTGCCCGCAAACGCAGCGTAGAGTCCGACGGCTGGCCGTTTGTGGACTGTCGCAGACGTATGACGACTTCAAAATGGTCCTCGGCGGTTCGGCGGTGTGGAGTGACAGTTTGCATATGTATCAAGGGCTTAGCAGTTGGGTCGCGAAAACAAGGCACGGGGAGAGAGCGAGCACAAGAACTTTGGTTGCAAACGGAATGGGGGAGATGATAGCTTCTGAGTCGGTTCCCCCGGTTAGCCAATCAGTAAATCCCCCGTTGGTCGCAGCCTCCTCACGCAGTAAAGCAAATCTATGACGAGGAAGTATGGCGTCGTCAAGGTATTTCGTTTGCAGGGTACCATTTTGCCGCACCACGGTCGCGGTTGTGCTCCTCGGTCTCTTGTCAGGGTCGGCCTCGGCAGCAAAAGCGCCGGAATTGTCAGCGATCGAGGTGTATCCAACCGGCGATTCGCAGGCGTATGTCCAGATTTCGGGCTTCACGCTGAATGGGAAAAACGAGGTGCATCTATGCACCGTCGGGCAGCCCATCAACAAGAATAGCTACGGAAAACTTCCCAAGCTAACCCTAAGCGCCCGGCTGGTCGCTCGAGCGGGCGTAAGGATGGAGTGCTTCTCCTTAGCCGCGGGGGAGTGCCGGAGTGCGTCGTCCCAGCTAACTTGAAATTAGAGAAAGCCGAGGGGGTAACGCCCTCCGAACTGGCCGACAAGACTGACCTGCAGGGTCAGGTTGTAGCGAAATCGGTAGGCTCCGCCGGGCGCGATTTCCCCGCTCGTTCCTGGGGTGAAGATCGTGCTGGTAGGCACCCTGGACACGGAATTGGCGGAGTTCCTGCTCGCCCAGAGTTCAGCGCAGCATTGCCGGCTGGAAGTCTTACCTGGGCAAATATCCCGCTGGTCCCCATGCCGGCGAGGCGAAGGCTGCCCTGGCGGTTCTCTACGTCCGGGATGGACAAACGGCCCTGGCGGCCTACCAGGCCTCCTCAAGTCTGGCCAGCCAAACTACGGGAAATTGCAGGCGGCGAAGTATCGTTAGACAGCGGCCAATGGCAAGTGCGCCCAGGAACCAGGGAACCGACGCTCTGGCTAAGGAATTAACGGGGAGACCAGCAACCTCAATAGCAAAGGCATGGCCGAGATCGCGCTCTACCGGGAAGCGCTGGCAAAGCAAACGAGTGGCTATTCCCACCTGGTGGCTGCGGAGGCGATTTCCCAGCAAACCCTGGGCCTGGACCCGAAGGCAGCTGAGACGGCTTCACTTAGCCAAGCCTGCATTCAAGAGAGAACTAATCTCGACCATCACCTGGTGGACTTTGCCAACAAGCTATCCGCGCACCGGCCGGACGAGGCTTATCGAGGCGATCAAGCCGCTTCGCCCTTTCGCCAGCGAATACCCCAAGGTTCAGGACTGCTTCCATACCCTCTACTCCTACTATGTCGAGCAGGGTAAGAATGACGCCGCAAAAAGTGATCTGCAAGGCGAAGTGGATCAGTTTCAAAAAGCAGCTGGAGTAGAGCCCAACGCCGGAGATTGCGGAACAGCTGCGAACGCGCGGCAGCAACTCCAGGAAGCACGGATAAGGCGGCAATCACCAACGCTTCCACCATGAGCACCGCCGCGGAAGATGACAAGGATTATGTAAAGGCCTACGAGGTTCTGGCCGACTTGACGCCGTCCCAGCAGAAAATGGTGGCCGAGCGGCTCGATTCGTTGAAGGATCGCTATATTCAGGCGGCTACGGCACGAGCGAGGGACCTGGAACGAATCAATACCCCTATCAAAGGAGTGGCGAATGAGCAAGGGATTCAGCGTGCCTACGAGCTTCTGAGCCGCTGCCATGCACTGACGAACGACCCCGGTATTGAGGACCGGATGGCGATCCTCGGCGGTCGCCTGAGCGACTACTATTGGCGCAGGCGAACACTACCTCGATCGCGCCGGACGGAACGGGCGCCAATGTTGGCTGGGCATACCTTGAGGAGGCATTGCAGTACAACCGCTCAGACGCGGGCTCGATCCATGACGAAATGACTCTCGCCAACCCTGCTCATCAGCTTCGATCCAGGTTATCGCTTCGGGTCACATTTCGAGACCGGACTTCGCGCCGGGAGGCGGTTGATTTTGCGCCCCAGCTGACGGACTCGCTGGCGGCGGGCCTGGAGTCTTCCGGTCTCAACATCAAGGTGGTGCGTCCCAACGAAGAAACCAAGGTGCAGCCGAATTTCTACCTGGTTGGAGATGTGCAGCAGAACACGCATCTCGAAACTTTGTCGAACGAACTGCAAAGTCGTCGAAATACCGTTCCGGCGAACAAGATCAGATAACGACGATTGGAACGCGGCCGATCGTGACTATCGAGAGCGCCAATATGGCTCTGCAAACCGCCCAGCGAGCCCTCGAGGGCGCCGCGGCACGGAGGCAAGAAGAGTCAAATTGCGGATGCAAAAAGGCAAGCGGACGAAGCGCAAAAGAAAGTAGGAAGCTGCGCGGATCAAGCGGGACGCTCTTGCCCAAAGTTCCGTCATGTCGTGATGGAGCGGCCCTATACCTATACCGAGGCAGAGTCAATCATCTGAAAGCAACCGTCGAACTCGGGTTCGTCATTCAGGACACCTCGGAAGCCGTCATCGTTCCCACCGTTCCCATACTCGAAACCCAGGAGAAGCCCTTTACCGTCCTTGAAAATGTGAAGCCTGACGACACGATGGGAGTCCGTGCCGAAGGCGAGGTTCCCAGCGAAACCCAGTTTCTGGAAAAGTCGAAAATGCGGCCCGCGATCGACTGCTCGCTGAAGCCAAGGAAAAGGTCGATCGGCTTGCCGCCGCTGATCCTTCAGAGCGCGGACCGTAAGGCCGCGAAGCGGATAACGATGGAGCCGCAGAGTTATATATGCTTTACCTCAACTCCACTGCGAGCCCGAGCCCACCCGGAGAGGAAAAGGGCGCAGAAATTCCTCCAGGATAACTATAACTTTCGAGCCTACGGTGAACCGCCAAAATCGTGATTCGCAGGCGGCACGCAGCGATACGATAAAGCTGGAACAGACTTGAAGACGCAAAAACCAGAGAAGATCGGCAAATACGATGTGCTGGATGTTCTCGGGCGCGGGGGGATGGGTGTTGTTTATCGTGCCCGCGATGCCCGATTAGGGCGCATCGTTGCCATCAAGATGTTGACCGAGGGGTTCAGCGGCAATACAGACATGCTGCAGCGGTTTTACCGTGAGGCAAGCCAGACGGGAGCTCTCCGCCACAACAACATCGTGATCGTGTATGACGCCGGCGATCAGGATGGCGAGCCGTACATCGTCATGGAATATGTCGAGGGTGAGCCCCTCGACAGAGCCATCAAGCGCGAACGCATGCAACTGGAGCATGCCCTGACGATCGTCGAGCAGCTTTGTCACGCGCTCGCGTATGCCCACCGCAATGGTGTCATCCATCGCGATATCAAGCCGGCGAATGTTATTTTGCGCGCGGACGGATCCATCAAGTTGCTCGACTTCGGGATCGCGCGCGACGAGACCCGCGTCGACACCAGCATCACCAGCACAGGATCTTTGGTGGGCACCCCGCCCTACATGGCTCCCGAACGATTTGCCGGCTCGGCGATCGATGGCCGGTCCGACATTTTCTCCGCTGGTGTGCTCTTATATTTGTTACTCACCGGAAGGCTCCCGTTCGATCTCGAATATCCCGGCGTGATCGATCAGATCATGCGCTCTCATCCACCGCCACCCTCGGAACTGGTAGCGGACTGCCCCACCTCGCTCGACACCATCATTGCTCATGCGTTGGCAAAGTCTCCGCTGGATCGATACGCGAATGCGGATGACATGGCCATGGACTTGCATGAGGTGGCCGAAGGCATTACCCGCGCCCACATCGCCGAATCGATGGCTCAGGCCGAACAACAGTTCAACGACCGCGACTTTATGGGAGCCCAGGGCTCTCTCCGCCAACTCTTGCGGCTGGACCCTCAGCACGTAGCCGGCAAGCGTCTGCTGTCACTGGTTGATCAGCGATTAACCCAGCAGGAAAAGGAACGCAAAGCCCAGGAACTGGCGCGACTCGCGCAGCAAGCAGTGGGTGAGCGGGAATGGGACCGGGCCCTCGCGTTGTGTGACGAAGCTCTTGGCCTAAGTCCTGGGAATAACACGCTGGTCACACTACGCAAATCTGTGGTGGATGGTAAGCAAACGCAGGAGAAGGTCTCACAGCTTCTGGCCGAAAGCGCCAACGCGAGAAAGGTGGGAGAACTTACACGCGCTCAGGCGCGTGCGGCCACAGCGCAGCGGCTTGATCCCCACAACTCCCAGGTTCTTGCCCTGTGCCGGCTGTTGGAACAGGAAATTGAAGAGAAGCGGGTTAAAGAGGAACTGAGGAAGGTGATGCTGGCAACCAGGGAACATCTGGCGGCAGGTGAGTACGAAGAAGCGTTTGTGTTACTGGATAAAGCGGGCACCCTTGCTCCGGATAATGCGGAAGTGCTGCGCACGAAAGACGAGCTTACCGCCGCGCTGATGGAAGAGAAGCGCAAATCCATTGTGCGCAGGCTTGAAGAGAAGGCGGCGCTCAGCACAACCGTGGCCAAGCTGCGCCAGGTCTCTGCGGAATTGGCGCAGGCGCTCCAGGAATTTCCCAATGACCCTTCGCTCCTCCGGCTCAGATTTAATCTTGAACCCCGCGTCAAGCAACTGGAGGACGAGCTGTTCGTCAAGGAGGTTTGCAAGAGTGCCGCCGAGTTGACACCGGAACAAGCTCTCGAACGGGTTCGAGGCGCTTTGACCCGGGTGCCTGGGAATGAGCAGTTGTTTGGCCTGGAGTCGGCACTTTCTGAGCGTGTGGCGCGTCAGACCCGGGAGCAGCAGCTGGCACAGCGGCTGGGCCAGGCTCGTCAAGCCATCGATGATCGTCTCTTTCTTGAAGCGGTAAAGATCCTGGAGCGCTGCAAGGCAGACGGTTTCGCCTCGTATGAGGTCGACGGCCTGCTCGAGCTCGCGAAAGCAGCAGCCTCGCAGCGCATCTCCCAGGAGCTCCTCGAGCGTACCTACAGTCAAGCGAAACGATTGATCGATGAGGAAGACTACGACAGTGCGGTGCAGCTGCTCCGGGGCGCACTTCGTAAGGTGGATGAGCCAGTTCTGCACCGGCAATTGGCGGAGGCCACCCAGAAGCAGGGAGCAACCGAACAAAGAGCCAACGATGCGTTGCAAAAGGCAGAGACTTTGACGGGCATGGACTTGTTTGCCGAGGCGGTGGTGGTGCTCGAAGAGCAATCGCCTGGCGTGAAGAGGCTGCCCCGAATAGACCAGGCATTGCGCCGTGCCAGGAAGCTACAACAGGCGGAAGCGGATTTCGCCGCATTGGCCGGACGCTGCTATGCGCAGATGGGCACTGCTGAAGGCACCGCAGACTTGAAGCGAGCCCTCAACATCCCAGCGACAGATGCTCCCCTCTCGGCAGAGGCGATGAAAAGGCAGTTGCGGCGACGCTGCGAACAGGTGTACGGGGAGAAGGCCTCCTCGGCGATTGGAGCAGCCCGGGAGTTACTTAGCCAGGATGACAGTGCCGGTGCCGAATCGCTGCTAAAGGAAACAATGCCCTGGCTTGAGCTTGCCCCCTCACAAGCTCAAGAGGATCTGCGCGCTCTCGAAGCAGAAGCCGCTGCGGCAAAAAAGGTTATACGCTTCCGCAGAGGCTCGTGGCGCTAGCCTGTCGGGAGTCACTTTGCGTTTGCATCCAGATTTGCCAACGGGTTGTCAAAGTCAAAGCCAAAGAGTCGCGGGTTTTCCCCAATCACGGCAGCGGACGCGATGGAAAAAACATAGTCGTAGGTTTCCTGGGGAATCTTGTCGCGATACCTGGTAAGCAACTTCCAGAAATTGCGGTCGCGGGGATTGGCCGGCAAGCTTCGGATCAACGGCAGCACCTGGCTCTCTCCCCAGTTGTAGCAGGCCATAACCAGGAATCCTGAAGCCTGCGCATCGGTGCTGTAGAGATCCTGAATATAGAGAGTGGCTGCCTTGGTCGCCTTCTTGTAGTCATGCCGCTCATCGCCAGGATCCGGGCGCGACTGGTCCACCAGCGGTCCCAGGTGTAAGCCGTATTTCACAGCGGTTTCGGGTATGAACTGCCACATCCCCTTGGCGAATCCCATTCGCGTCTTGGGGCCAACGGCGTATTGATTAAAATTGCTCTCCTGCAGGGCCAGATAGAAGAATTGCGGAGGCAAGCCTTTGGCGAGAAGGTCGCGAGAGATGATGGCGGCGTATCCGTTATGCTGTGCAGTCTGAATTGCCTGTTTGAGCCGTCCCGACGATCGCCACTTTTCGATATACCGGTTGATCTCTCGTTCGAAATCAGGCGGCATGTCAATCTCGCATTCGCCAAACACACGAGCCACCCTCAACACCACACGCTGTTTTTCGCTCAGCTTTGGGTTATAGATTTGCAGAGTTGCGAGGTATTTGTCGTAGCTCTCTTCCATTTCCCTTCGCCGGTCGCGAAATTTGCTGAGCTCCTCGGCTCCGGCCTGGCTATTTGTGTTGGCAAGTGCGCGATCAAGGTTGGCCAGATCGATGTCTTGCGTCTTGATGGCGTAGAAGAGATCTTCCGCTGTGGCTTTTTGCTGCAGAAGCTGACGATGCTCGAGATAGCCGAAGAGCCCGGCGCCAAGGATAACGACAACCAGGACGGCAATGACTGCACCATATTTCTTCTTGCGCCTGGTTTCGACCTGCGCGAAGGCCTGGCGTATGAACATGGTGTGCTCGCCGGCGGGCTCGTCCACCTTCGCTTTGGAGAAATAGTGATTGATGTAGTGGGCAAGGGCTGGGTCTTTTGTGCTTAGTGTTTTCTGGCTTGCCCGGTCAGGTTGAACCTTCTCCAGATCGAACTTGACCTCCGGACCTTCGATGCCTAGTCTCACGACGGTCAGGCCAGCAATGGGCACCGAGGGTACGCGCTCGCCCAAAAGAAAGAGACCATTGGCGCTGCCTAGATCGCGGATAGCCCAGCACCCATTCTCAAAAACAATCTCTGCGTGAATGCGGCTCACGAAAGAGTTGTCGATGGCAATGTCGCAATCTTTGAGCCGTCCTATCTTGAAGGGTTGGCGAAACTGAAATTCACGCCATTCGCCCGGGGTAACTTCTGCGCGCACCTTCAACGGCGGCGCCTGGCTCGTTGCTTCACTGACCATGGTCATACCGAGGGTACTACAGGCCGTGGTAGCAGCAGCACCAGCTACTTTACGGTATCGAGTAAGACAATCAGGTTCATTTCCGGCGCCGGAATTTCTCCCGGAACATGAACTCCGGCCTGGCGAGTTTCAACGATGTGCTGCCAGCATGGCCCGGTGCGGTTGATCACGAAATACTGGCTTTCCACGTTTGCCGCGACCTCAGCCGGAGGGGCAATCAGGTGGGTCAATCCAAGGCCGGGCAAGGCGCGCTTGACAAGCTCGACAACAAAGCGCGCGGAGCAGACTTTGACCAGCAGCGGTACACGTCTTATCAAATCCGCCTCACCCATCGGCGAGCGGATTTCCAGAAGCCATCGTGAAGGCCCGATACAGCGCTCGTCCTTCACCTCGCCGGCATAGAGCGAGCTGTCGACCTTGCGCAGTGGAATGGTGATCGCCTTGGAAGGCATCACAATTTCCAGATGGCGCAAAATGTGGCGGTCGAGCAGCTCAAAACTTGTCCCGATATCGCGATGATTGTAGACCGGCAGCGATCGCGGATGGACCTCGAGCCCAAAGGTACAAAGCGCGCCGGCCAACCGGGACATCTCGCGGAAAAGTTCCTGCGGGTGCACATGCCTGGTCAGAAGAAAGTGGCGCAAGGTGGAAACACTGGAGTTCAAGGCGTGCAAAAACCAATACTGCGCGACGTGCCGCGAGGACATTCCCGCTTCATATTGACCACTGCGCTGCTGCTGCTCACGGCTGAAAACAGCGCTCTTGTCATCCAGGATATCGATGAGGCGCCGCAACATTGCGGTGAGATACCCACTAGCGCTGAGGGAGAGGCAAGGCGGCACAAAAGACGGGTCAGCTTCAAAGCGTCCCGAACCATCGCGCACGATGCGGACGACGGGCAGGCTCACGAGCTGATCGGTAACTTCGGCCTCGCCGAGCAACCGCAGATTCTTGCGCCCAACCTTGATCGGTTTTTCGTCACGGCCGGTATTTTCATCGGGCAGTATCTGCTCCGTGCTTTGATAGCGCGTGGGCGCCGTGGCCCCATTGTCCAGGCTGGTGTTACGCCCTTCCGTCAGATTCACCGGAAGGGCAAGATGCATGGTGAGATGGTCGGCGACCGGGGAAAACAGAGCACGGAATTCCCGCGGCGGCGGAGAAGGATCAGACCCCGGCAGATCGAAAGCCAGTCCATCTTCAAAAAGCCCGTGGGCGTGGGTCAGGGAGAGTGTGCCGTTGCGCAGCGCGTCGTTGTCGATTTCGAGACCGGCAAAGCCATACGCATCACGCCATAGATTGGCGGTGACGAAGTTCAGGGAATCTTCGAAGTAGCGGCTCTGCACCTGAAAGTGGTGCGGGCCAAGATACATGCCTTCCGCCCAGACCGGTTTGTTCAGCAGCTTCATGGTCTCAGCCCGCCTGTGGCAGCAGGATTAATAACTCCATCTGCGGATTGGGGAAATCTCCGGGAACATGGGCGGCAAAATTTCGCGCACGGGTCACTGATTCCCAGGCAGCTCCGGACTGGTTCAGACTGAAGTATTGGTACTTCATCTTAACCGGGATAGCGCTTGGAGGGTTGGGCAAGTGAGTCAGCGTGACGCCCGGCAGTGCATTGCTGATGAGCTGCTCGATGTGAGTGGCGGAGCAGACTTTCACCATTTGCGGAACCTTGCGGATGATGGAATCTTCGGCCGTCTCAGCGGAAATGGCAAGGTACATCCGGGTGTTGGCAAGGTACTTATCCTGCTCGATGGCGGTGGCGTAGATGGTGTTGTTTACGTGCTTCAGAGGCAGGGAGACCACATTGGTGTCCACCACGGTTTCCAGCAGCAGGCGGAGTTTCTCGTCCAGATCAGTGAAGACCTTGCTGAGATTGAGATGGTCGTACAAGGGCAGGTCGCGCGGACGGATCTTGGTAGAAAAGGTGGTGAGCGAAGCCCCGAGGGCGGTAAGCGCGGAGAATAGTTCCTCTGGATGGCACCGCTGACCCTGCAGCAGGTGGCTAAGCACGGGAATGTGCGAGTTGACCGTATAGAGCAGCCAGAAATTTGCGATGTCCGATGAGGTGAAATCCGCCAGACTCAGGTTCTTCTGCCGGCGCCCGGTAGCGAGTTGGCTGCTTTTTGCTGAGAGAATTTCGAGCAGCCCGTTGACCAGGCCGAGCAGATGGTCGCTCGCGCGCACTTCGAGCAGCGGAGGAACGAAACGGGTGTTCAGGCGAAAAGCGCCGGCCTCCGTACGCTGCACATTCGCAATACGCAGCCCGGAGCTGCCTTCGCGGGTCTCGTTGGCTGCCAGCAGCCGCAGGTTTTTACGCGCAATCTGAACGGGCTTCTCCCCGGTACCAGTGTTCTCGTCGCGGACGGTAGTGATCTCCGCCAGGTAGCGTGAACCGCCGTTCCGGCCCACCGCAGAAACGTTCAAACCTTTTTCCCGGTAATCGGGCACGGTCAGATAGATGTCAAGGTCGCGCACGCCAGGATCGAAGAACTCCGCCAGTGCCTTGGACGGAGGCGGATGATCCGAGGCCGGGATCTCGAAGAGCAGTCCGTCGGGAAAGATTCCCGAAGCGCGGGAGATGGCCAGTTGTCCATCTGCCAGCAATTCCTGGTCGAGTACGACTTCGCTGAAACCCCAGGCGCAAAACTTGAGCGCTTGCAGGCGAAAATTGAGGCTGTCTTCGAGAAACCGGTCCTGTAGTTGCAGGTGCTGCGGCGTAAGAAAGGTTCCTTTGGTCCAAAGAACGGGTTGGAGTTGTTTCATTGGGACTGTTTACCGAGACTCCGACAAGAATAAGGGATTAAAACGAGATCGCAAACTTTTAAGCGGGATTTCGTGGGAAGAATTGGCTATCCCACCCTTCGCAAAGAACGCGAAGGATGGAGCACCCGGCGATTGCTGGCGGGGATAAACAAGCCGCGGAAAAACTCGGTGGTGTGTGGGTGCGCCGGGGGAGGAACCTGCGGTTCTGCCCCCCCGGGTTCACATTTTGCCGCCTTTGCTGCCATCATCCGCCTGATCGGGCTTCTTGGGGTCGGTTGGGCTGGATCCGCAGCCCGAACCCGCCGCGCCGCCGCTGTTAATCATCACCATAGTTCCGACAATGGAGATGCCAGACGGATTGATATCGATGAAGTTGCCGCCAACCTTCAGAGTCAACTCCGTACCGGCCTCCAGAACCACGGTCATACCGGCTTTCAAGTGAATGACCTGACCCGCCTCGTGGGCAAAGTTGGTGCCTGACTTCTCGTACAGGTTCTGGCCCACCTGAAGAGACAAGGTCTGCCCGACCTTTTGGTTGAAGTTCCCCGTGATCTGGCCGTGCAGGTCTCCCCCCACTTGCTCCATCTGGTCTTGCGTCACGATGAGGCTGCGGTTATTCCCGATCCACTCCCGGCTATCGTTTTTGAACCGCGTATCCAGATCCTTCTCTCCGCGGAGGAAGACTTGCTCGCCGCCCGACTTATCCTCGAAGCGCAACTCGTTGTAGTTGTCGGCGCCCCCGCCTTTGGACGTGCGTGTCTTAAAGGTACTGCGTGTCTGGTAGTCAGGCAGGGTATAGGGCACTGTCTCACTTGCGTTATAAACCCGGCCGGTGATGATCGGGCGGTCAGGATCGCCTTCGAGGAAACTGACGATCACCTCCTGGCCAACGCGCGGGATAGTGATGGCCCCCCAGCCTTGCCCCGCCCAGTCCTGCGAGACACGGACGCGGCAGGAGCACTTGCCGGCACGATCCCAAGGAAAGAGGACGACGACCCGGCCAAAGGAGTCCACCCAGATCTCTTCGCCATCACCGCTACCATCGTCGCCGCTGGTATCCCCATACTGGGATTTGCCGATGACCACCGCCGTTTGCGGCCCCTGAACGAATGGCTTCGGTGTAAGGCGTTGAGGGCGAAAAGGAACTGACTCGGGTATACAGACGAAGTGGTTGGAATAGGTGTCTCCGCTCCCACCTGCCCTGCGGTAGCTGTCTCCAACCGAAGCACTGTGCTGGATTTCTGTGAGCACATAGGAAGTGTTCATAGACGCCTGCTGGTGATCGGTGAGACTGAATTTGTATCCGGTCGTGAAAGCGCGGCACACACTCGATCCGCTGGCAACCAGGTGAGAAGCTTCTTCCTCCTGCATGCGAAGCTTGGCAAAGGCTGTGCCGTCGGCGCGGGTCGGATATTCACCGGGATAGTCGAAAATCTCAAAATTTTGGTTCCCGCCAACCGAGACGATGGTTGGCTCTGTGGCCAGCAGACTCGTGGACGGGGTTTTGAAGTTGTAGTCGGTCAGCGTGTATTTTCCGCTGCGCAATTCCTGCTCGAGGCGCCAGGAATTGACAACGTCGGCATCGTCAAGGCCGCCCGTTACCAGGTTGTATCCGGCATTCTTCTGCCCGGGGCACTCCTCATGAGCGCTGGAAGAGTCAGCAATGACCATGGTGTGGCTGCCTTCTTCGTGCTGGAAGAAGTAAAAGATGCCGTTCTGCTCCATGAGGCGCGAGATGAAGTTGAAGTCTGTTTCTCTGTATTGAACGCAGTACTCCATTGGCGAGTAGGTGCCGTTGAGCGTGAACTTATAATCCTGAAAGCCTCGGTCGTCGAAAACCAGCTTGAGAATCTCGTCGACCTTCTTGTTATGAAAAATCTTGCAGTCGGCAAACCGAGTCAGCATCCATGCCCACGGAACCACTTCCATGTGGTAATGGGTAAAGTCGGCGTCAGAGCCACCCTGGCCAAAGTGGCTTACCATGCCATTGAAGTAACGAGGTGTGTTGTCTGCTTGAGTTACGGAGATTGTTACGTTTTTTCCGATGATTTGGGTGAAATCGATTGGGTCATGCTCCTCGGAGAGCAGATCCAGATGAAAGCTAAACAGGCGCGAAATAGCTTCATGGCCGGTGAAACCAGCCAATAGCAATACGTCCTTGCCTAGCGGTGTGGTGAGGGAGACAAGACGGTCTTCTTGAGAATATGGCATCAGCGTCTTCTTCTTACGAGTGTCGCTCTAAGTTTTTACTGCTTCTCAGACCAAAGCCTGCACGCGGGCTGCCTCTACCGGCATTTGATAGACAAATTCCCCATCGTTTCCGATTCCGACATGAATGGCGCTCATCTTCTCTCCCTCGGCCATTCCTCCCAGGATTTGCCGCGAGATATCGGGCAGCAAAGAATTAGTGAGGATATTGTCCACGTTGCGCGCGCCGCTCTCGACTTCAGTGCAACGGCTGGCTACTTCGTTGAGGAACGCGTCATCATAGGTCAGCTTGATCTTGTGATTTTCCAGGATGCGGCGCTGGATCTTGCCTAGCTTCAGGCGAATAATCTGCTTCAGCGCCTCGTCGCGCACGGGGTAATAAGGAATGAGGACCATGCGCCCCAGGAAGGCCGGTTTGAAGATCTTGTTGAGATCCGGCTTGAGTGCGTCGACCAAGGCGCGCGGGCTGGGCGCGGTCTCCGGGTCAGCCACCAGCTTCATTAACTGATCGGTGCAGGCGTTCGTGGTCAGGATGATGATGTTGTTTTTGAAATCGATCTGGCGTCCTTCGCCATCCTCCATGTTTCCTTTGTCGAATACCTGGAAGAAGAGCTCGAGCACGTCCGGGTGAGCCTTTTCGACTTCGTCGAGCAGCACCACAGAATAAGGCCGGCGGCGGACCGCCTCAGTCAGCACCCCGCCTTCGCCGTACCCGACGTAGCCCGGAGGCGATCCTTTCAGTGTGGAGACGGTATGGGGTTCCTGGAACTCAGACATATTAATCGTGATGAGGTTGTGTTCGCCGCCGTAAAGCAGGTCAGAAAGTGCAAGCGCCGTTTCCGTCTTGCCCACACCGCTGGGACCCACCAGCATAAAAACTCCGACGGGTTTATTGGGATCGTCGAGCGAAGCGCGCGAGGTCTGCACCCGCTGGCTGATGATCTCCATGGCATGCGGTTGGCCGATGACGCGCCGGCCCAGGTGGTCCTGTAGCGCGAGCACGGTGGTGATTTCATCCTTGAGCATTTTGCCGGCCGGAATGCCGGTCCAGGCAGAAAGCACCTCTCCCACAATCTGCGCGTCCACGCAGACACGGATCAGGCCAGTCTCGCCTTGCAGCGCAGCCAACTGGGCTTCCAGTGCCTGCAGCTCCGATTTCGTTGCAGCCGAAGTGGTTGCGGCTGCGTCGCCGGTCCCGTTCGCCGCATGCCCTGCCTCCAGCTTCTCGCGCAGTTCGCGAATCTTCACTACCAGGTCGCGCTCCTTGTCCCAGCGCTCCTGTAACGCCTTTAGTTTCGCAGCGGCCGCCGTCTTTTGCTCCTCGATCTCGGCCAGCTTCTCCTGATGGTCGGCGCCGACAACCGTCTCGCGGTTGAGGATCCGTTTCTGCACTTCGAGGGCGTCAATCTGGCGAGTGGTGTCTTCGAGCGCCGGCGGAGTGGCATTTTGTCCCAGCGACAAGCGAGCGCATGCGGTATCGAGGATGCTCACCGCCTTGTCCGGCAACTGGCGTCCGGCGAGAAACCGGTGCGAAAGACGGACGCTGGCATAAACCGCTTCGTCGAGGATGCGGACATTGTGATGCTTTTCAAGAGAAGCCACCAGCCCGCGCATCATGATGAGGCATTGGTGCTCGCTGGGCTCCTCCACCTTGACTACTTGGAAGCGCCGGGCGAGCGCCGCGTCCTTCTCGAAGTACTTCTTATACTCAGACCACGTGGTAGCCGCGATGGTGCGTAGTTCACCACGGGCAAGGGCCGGCTTGAGCAGGTTGGCGGCGTCATTTTGCCCAGCCTGTCCACCAGCGCCGATCATGGTGTGAGCCTCGTCGATGAAGAGAATGATGGGCGTGGCCGAAGCTTTTACTTCTTCAATCAGGCCTTTGAGCCGGTTCTCAAACTCTCCCTTGACGCCGGCGCCGGCCTGCAGCAATGCGAGGTCGAGAGTCCGCACATGCACGTTCTTCAGCGGCGGAGGAACGTCGCCCTGGGCGACCCGTAAGGCAAACCCCTCCACCACGGCTGTCTTGCCCACACCGGCCTCACCGGTGAGGATCGGGTTGTTCTGCCGCCGACGGGTAAGTATGTCGATGACCTGGCGAATCTCCGGATCACGGCCGAGCACCGGATCGATTTTTCCCTTGCGGGCGTTGCCGGTGAGGTCGACGGTGTATTGGTCGAGGTTCGGCGTCTTGCCGCCTCCAGGTTTTGGCGCTTCGCCACCCGCAGCAGCAGCGGGCGCCGTAGTTGTTTCGCTGGAGAGAGCCACGATGCCCAGAAGGTCTTTGCGCAACGCGTCGGCATTGATTTTCTGGAACTCACGGGTTACATCGTTGACCAGCCTGGCAAGTTCCTCGTCCGAAATCAGGGCGAGGATGGTGAACCCGGTGCGCACCTGCCCCGCATTGAAGTCAATAGACCCGATGGTCCATGCGGTGGTCAGCATTTTGAGCACCGTGGGGCTGATTGCCGGAGTGCGCGCGTTGCCGGACTTCAGCTTGTCCAGGCTACGACCCAGATCAGCGGTGAGCCGCGACTTGTCTATTTCGAAATGCTTGATGATGGCGGCGAAGTCACCCGAGGTTGATTCGAGCAGCTTAGTGAGGTAGTGTTCCACTTCGACGTCGTAGTTGGTGCGCGAGAGGCAAAGGCCCGCCGCACCCTCGAGTGCTGATCGAGCTGGTTCATTCAATTTGCCGATGAGTGCTTTGAGATTCAGTCCCATATCGTTCCTCTCACAAAATCAGTATTGTGTCGTCGGGATCACTTCCCAGCGGCGTGTTCTTTACCCAGGAAATCCAACCCAGGCGAGCCGGATTGGAGGCCTCGAAATCGAGTTCGGTGCCCGGCGCTTGCGCCCTGTCGAGTACCAGCTGTACCTCGAATTCCAGGCATTGATTGCTGAAAAAGCGGGTCAGGGCGCGCAATGCCCCGTAGCAGCTTCCCTCGGGTAGGAAGTCGCCATAGCGTTCCATGCTCAGCGGCCCGAGACGGATACGCACGCGGGCCTGCCGGTCCCACACCTCGTCGCCCACCACTGCGCCGAAGCCAATCTGACACGACGCACTCTCTTCGTCGTTCATCTCACACTGCGTCGGGGTGTCCAGGCCGTACCAGCCTCCGGTAAATTGCTGAACCTCCACCGGCACCTCAAAGTAATCCTGGATGATTTGTTCCAGCGCTGCTGCCGAGCGCGCCTGCATTCCCAAGAGGGCGGTGTAATGCAGCAACGCCTCATCCTCTATCTCCTGGCGGTCGCGCAAACCCTCGGTGCCTAAACCAATCATGTCGAGCAGATAGTGGGTGAAGTGATCGTGAGTTCCGGAATAGGTGACCGGAAAGCGTGGCTTCTGCCAGGCCCGGTAAAAGAGTGAAACGGCGCGATGGTTGAATATGTCCAGGAACTCCGCCAGCGTGTGGTCCTTGGCCCGGCTTCTCTCCAGGATTAGCTCGCTGTAGGTGTAAGGGAGCACGCCCATGGGGCCGGTAAGCCCCATGAAGTTCACCGTCATTTCCGGTGGGCCGCTCTCAGCAGGTTCCAGGTTCTGAATCTCGCTGGCCGGAAAGCCCAGCCGGGGATTGACGCGAAAATGCACCGACTCCTCTTCGGGATTAGAAAAGCCTCCGACCGGGCTCGCGGCGGCGTTGAGCCGTTGCAGGAGCGTCACTGCCTGGAAAAAACCAAACGAGTGCGCCTCTTCGGTGAGCTTCTCGCCCAGCGGCGAATCCTTCAGACGAGCAGGTTTCGGCCCGATCGTGGTTGCCATTCGTGAAGCCCTCCTTTCCGCTGCGGAGTGGTGACGCTGAGCTGGGTGAAGCTGTTCAGCGATGCACTGAGAGCAAAGAACTTCTCCAGCACATTGGCGAATAGAAATGCGCCGCCGCCGGTGAACTGATCTTCATCGATTTCCATGTCGATGTGCAGTCCACGGGCGAAGCTGACTCCCTGCTCGGAAAAGAGCCGTGTGAAATGCGGCCGGCTGCGAATCTGCAGGATGCTTTGGATCACGTTCTGGGAGTAGGCCGTGCGGCCAAGGTCGTACAGAGTCAGAATTTCCTGCAATGCTTCCCTGCCCTGTTCCACCAGCGACAGATAGTTAAGGGAAAGATGAGAGACCAGGCGCCATAGAGCACTCTTGCCTAAGGAAGGACGAACCGGCTGCGTCGGCTTGCGCAGGGCAACGATGCGTTTCATGGCGGCGGTGCCTTCCATGTCAAAGTCACTGTCCTGATTACCAAAAGGAAGACGCGCCGGCAGGTCGCGGTTGGTGCACATGGTGCGAACGGAGAGCACTGTGGCATCCGGGTTGATGGTATTGGTGGAGAGATCGATCAGCGAGAGCGCGACCTCTGTCCCCTCATCATTGGGCCGGCTGGAGGCGCGGCGCCGCGCCAGCCAGAAGCAGGCGCGGTCCTCGCTTCGCGCGGCGTGGCGAAGGGAGTAGAAGGGCTCAAAACGAGTAATCTGCTGGGTATTCGCGTTGATGGCGCTTACTTCGTCGATGGAGAAGATTTCCATCGAGTGAGGCCGCCGCACATCGGGAGTCACGGCATATTCATACTTCCTCAGGTTGAGCTGGATGGGCTCGGCGACCTGCGGAAAAAGGTTGACCACGGGAGCGCATCCCAGGCGAAAGGTCTTCTTTGAGAGCTCCAGCTCCAGCCGCTGGACGCGTCCATCCCCTTCGATATCCGAGAGGAGAAAGACAACTTCGACCGTATTCTTGAAGCCGGCCGCGCCTACGCTCTCCAAACCACAAAGATCGATGAAGAAGAACTTTTCGGGAAAGGCGAAGTACTCCATCAGCAAACGATGGCCGGCGAAGGTAGAGGGGCTATAAGGGAGCATCCCCTCGTCGGCACCGAACCCTACCGCGCGAAGTGCGGAGGCCGGGAGGATGACGGGCGCGGCCTTTGAGCCGGCGGACAGATCACGCACCACGATGCGGTTCAGGCGGCTGAAGAGTAACTCGTAAAGTATGTTGACCAGGCCACTTTCGCCATCCAGGTAGAAGCGGACCTTATCCAGTTTCAAAGCCGGAAATGTGACATCGGCTGCGCAGCGTAGCTCCAAACGGACAGCCCAGGCGGAATCACTGGTCTTCAAGGCCGGCTGCAAGCGGCTGGGCGCGCGCAATTCCGCTGCAGCAACCGTCAGCGGCAAAAGCGTGGTGTCGTAGCAGGTGCGAAACGCGCAGGGTACGCCGGCGATGGGTTTGGAAAGCAACTGCGCATGACGCTCGATCTTCAATCCGCTGGTAAGCTTGCCCTTTTCCGGATCCAACTGAAACTCGACCACCGACATGGACGGAAGCGGACGCACCAACTGGGGGTAAACGACCGTGAGCAGTCCCTCGGTGATCTCGGGAAACTCGTCATCCATTTTGAGGTGAACGCGAGCCGCCAGAAAGGCAAATGCCTCCAGCAGCCGCTCCACGTGAGGGTCTTCACACTTCGTGGGCTCGAGCACCAAGCGCGAAGCGACCTTGGGGTGCCGGGCACTAAACTGGGCAGCGGACTTGCGCAGGTAGTCCAGCTCGCGCTCGTAGTAGAGCAGCAGGTCATCGCGCATCGCCGGCCCCGGTGATGCGGCAGTTGCCGCTCTTTAATTCGATAACCGTGTCGAAGGAGACGGGTTCGGGCACAGGGTCCATGCGCAGCATGGCCTCAATGCGGAGACGAACATCTTTTTTGGCAGCGTCTGCGGTTTCCACGAAGACCACGCGCACATTTGCCAGTCTTGGCTCAAACAGATTGATGGCAGCTACCACTTGCCGGGACAGCTTATTGCGGTCCCCCGAGGTTGCCATCGTCAGCGTCGAAAGGTCCGGCAAACCGTACACGTAGGCAGAGCGGTTCACTTCCTTCAACTCATCCTCAGGAAAATCGAAGATGCGACGCGTGTTGAGCAGCCACTCCAGGTCGCGGCGCACGGCGCCCTTGAGCAGCCGCACAGATTGCGAGCGGGTCAACGGAGTCTCGGCACTGTTCTGAGGCTCAAGATCGATCAGCCGGTCCAATACGGAGATGGTGATGGTGGTTTCGCCGAGGTTTCTTGCCATCGCTTACTCCGCGCCCAGCGCCTGGACTGGGTCCAGGCGACAGATTCGTTCGAACAGCGCCTGCTTATCATCGAAGCTGTCCTGAATCTTCCTGCTGTTACGCATCAGTTTCAGCAAGTCGCTGGCGACCTGCTGGGGGTCTTCCCAGGAGTCGAGTTTGTGTTCTTCGATCGTTGCCGTTATATCGTCGAGTAGCGGCTGAGCGATGGCATCTTTCCCTGCAGCCACCGCCAACTCGATCAGCTGCATGGTGCGGCGGAAGCGGCCCCGCCCGGAGCGCTGGCGGGCGATCTCGGAACGCATCAAGCCGAAGGCCTTCTCCTCCTGTCCCAGAGCCAACGCTTGCCTCGCCAGGGCATATGAGTCGGCCGCTTGCGTGAGCCACGTGGGTGTGCCATTCAGGTCAGCGGTTGACACAGAACTCGAATCGTCGCCGGGCAAGGCACCGGCCTGCACCGGCCCTTTCAAATGCTCGAGCCATGCTTTGGTCTCGGGATTCGCAGCCGGAGTATCGTCGAGCAAAGTGGCATCCAGTAATTCCGGAAGATCATTCAGCAGAGCCCGAAGTTCCGACTGGATAGCGGTGGCGATCGCTTGGTACTCATCGCCCAGGGCCGAGCAGGCAGCGACGGAGAGCCGCTGCAAGTCAAGCCAGGCGCGGCTGCAGGGGAGAGCCATAGCCTCTTCGCAGGCGTCGAGGAGCTCACTCCATTTCTTGCCCAGCGCTAACCGCTTCACCTTTTGGCGAAGCTCAGTAGGCGGAGCCTCGAGCAGTGTGCTATCGCCCAATCGCGAAGCGGTGCGCAACTCACCCCAGCGCAGACCCCGCAGAATGAGATAGGGTGCTGGGCTGAGCGGCTCTTGCTTGCGCAGGAAAGCCGCGGCTGTGGCAATGACGGCAACCGCCTGGAGGCGGTCGGCGGGCTCAGCTAAACTCACGCTGGCAAAGCCTCCCGTCAAGCCCGGCGAGACGTTGTCTCCGCCGGCCTTTGTTGGTGCAGAGGCGGCAACCGGAATCACCTCCATGGGATCCGGTTCCTTCTCACGCTTTTTGTTGAGCAACGTGTGTACCGTTTGCCGGACTTCCGTAAGTGCGTTCTTCAGTTTGGTGAAGGCGGGAGCATCGTCCTCAAAACGTTCGTCGCAGTCCGTCTCCAGACTCTCGAGCGCCTCGAGGCAGGCATCCAAGTCTTTCTCGGCTGCGAGATAGAACGCCTTAGGAGTCTCAGCAAAAGCTTTATCGAAGATCTCCGGAGGAAGCTTACCAGCCCCAATCAATTCTGATCGAGTCTGACGCTCCTTATCGGTTTTGAGCTGGTCTTCATAGCCAACAATGCGAGAGTCCTTATAGACGAACCAGGAATATCCGCCGTTGGCGAGAGGCACTGAGCGCAACGGAAAGTCGAGCATGAGGCCGATCCAGTCGAGCGGCTTGGCTCGAAGCTCGCGATCTCCATCTTCGATGACCGGATAAACCGTATCCCAAAATTGAGTCAACAAACTGTGGCATAAAGTGATCCCCTGGTAAAGACCGCGGTAATGTTCTGTTACCAGCAGGGCTTCGGTGAGCCATGCCGCCAGTTGGAGATCTTTCGAGACGGTTGCCAGCGTGTCTTGCGCAAGCTTGATCACCAGCGGATAGTTCGCCGCCTTGCGCTCGGTTTGCCAATCACCCTGCGCCAGCTCATCGTCCTTGCGGCGAGCTTCCTTTATCTTGTCGTATACCAGCAGCTTGGTGTCGTAGCGAAGATCGATGCCACTGGGGTTCTCACCGGCAATCGGAGCAAGGATATCTTCGCGCAGTGGCATATGTGGAACGACCTGATAACACGGCTTTACGGCTCAGACGGCTCAACCGCCGGTTGGGTGAATACGATTGACCGGACTTCGAGGAATGGAACTTCCTCGCCGTCGGCCAGCAGCATTTTCTGGCCCGATGGATATTCGCGGCCCTCGTCGTCAGCCGCCCAATCCGTTATTCTCCCCAGCCAGACTGCCTGGTCTGCATTCTTCCAGGAGAATGGGTAAATTGCGGGAATCAGCACTTCTCCGAGGTCCTTGCCTTGAAACGACGGCGCGGTCTGCACCAGGGCCGGGGCCCAAAGCGTGTCGCGCAGCCGTTGCGGTGGTCCCATTTCAATCGAGGCCACATGCTCGAAGGGGATCCAGAGATAAGCGCCGGCGGCGAAGACCTCGAGCCGTGCGCCTATATCCGGATCCGCGTCAAGCAATTCGGTGAAGGCTTTTCCATTCAGCTCGCCTCTGGGGGAGGTGGTCGGGTGCGACGGAAAAGTCTGCTTTTCAAAAATCTCGTGCCGCGTCTTCTCCGCATGGAGAGCGGCGTAGTAGACGATGGCCCCGGTTTCCGCTTCAGCGTTTTTTCCCGCGAGAACGGCGAGCTGCTTTTCCGCGCGGGTATATTCCCCCGCGAAGCAAAGCAGCTCAAATAAAAAAACACGTTGCGCGGTGTCGGCTGGGTGCTCGCGCAGGTGCGCCGTGAGCCACTTTTCCGCGTCCCGCACCTTACCTGCCGCGAACAGCTCTTTGGCGGTTACCGGCACCGTTTCCCTACTCGTCCGTGGCTTACCACTGCTTGAGTTTGAGGACGTCGAAGCCCTTGTCTACGAAGCCCTTGAGCTTGCCACCTTCTTCAGGGTTATAGCTGACCTTAACCTTTTCGAAAGCGAAGCTGAGGGATTCCGTAGGGTTCTCGGAGGAGCCACTCGTCTGCCAGGAAGTGATCAGAGCCTTCTCCATGTGAATCTTGAAGTAGTCCTCCTGACCCTTGCCCAACGGCTTGTCGTAAATGATGTCGATCTCATCCAGGTAGGTTCCGAGGACGCAATCCTCAAAGAGGGCCGGAGTAAGCTTGTCGGTCACCTTGGTGATACTGACATTCGACAAATCAGCTCGACCTGCCCGGGCCTCACCTCCCGAGGAACCTGCCCCGATCACCGAACTCTGGGTTGCGCCAAAGCTAAACGAAAGGATGTCGATGGCGTCTTTCTTGGTGGTACTCGGTCCTGGACGGCCTTTGATTACGCAATACGCATTGACTGCCATTTTTCTTTCTCCTCAAAAAAATTAACATCGGGGACTCGGCATTAGGAAATACAGCACATCAGCTTTCGTCCAGGTTAGGGTTACTTCACCGAGGCGGGCAGTTCAGCCACCAGCCGCAGGGAAACGGTAAGTTCATCAAGTTGGAAGTGCGGACGAAGGAAAGCCACCGCACGATAGACACCGGGTTTGCCCGGGACCTCTGCCACATCAATACGAGCTTCACGCAGCGGACGCTTAGCTTTTGCCGCCGGAGAAGCCGTGTCATCCGGAGTAACGTAGTTGGTTATCCACCGGTTCAGGAAGATTTCCGCCTCTTCACGAGACATAAAGCTGCCGATCTTGTCGCGCATCATTGCTTTGAGATAGTGAGCGAAGCGCGAGACCGCCATGATATACGGCAGCTGTGTGGACAAGCGGGCATTCGCGTTGGCCGAGTCCGTGTCATAGACTTTGGCTTTCTGGCAGGTTTGTACGCTGAAGAAAGCAGCGTAGTCGGTGCCCTTGCAATGAACCAGAGGTACGAATCCAAGGTCGGCGAGCTCTTTTTCGCGACGGTCGGTAATCGGTACCTCGGTCGGGCATTTCAATGCGATATCACCCTCGTCGGTGGCGAAGTTGTGGGTAGGTAGACCCTCCACCAGGCCACCACCCTCGACGCCCCTCATCGCGACACACATGCCGTAAAGAGAGAAAGACTGGGTCATCTTGGACCCCAGCGAATAGGCGGCGTTCATCCACAGGTATTTCGAGTGGTCGGTGCCGTCGACCTGCTCTTCATAGCTGAACTCGTCGATGGGCTTGGTTTCCGCACCGTAGGGCAACCGTCCCAGTGTTCGCGGAAGGGTGAGCGCGACATAACGGGAATCTTCGCTCTGGCGGAACGATTTCCATTTGGCGTACTCGGTGCTGTCGAAGATTTTTGCCAGATCGCGAGGTTGGTCGAGTTGGGTATAGCTTTCCAGGTTAAGCAGGTCGGAGGACGCAGCGCTGATAAATGGAGCATGGGCCTGGGCGGCAATGTGAGAGACGCCTTCCAGCAGGGCCATGTCTTCAGGATGTTTGCCGAACTCGTAATCGCCAATCAGGGCTCCGAAGGGGGCCCCACCGAAGACACCGTATTCTTCTTCGTAAATCTTCTTGAAGAGAGCGCTCTGGTCGAACTCCGGAGCCTTTTCGATGTCGCGCAGCAGTTCCTTCTTGGTGGCATTGAAGACGCGAATCTTCAATCCGACGCCGGTTTCGGTGTTGTCCATCATGTACTTCAACCCTCGCCATGAGCCTTCCAGCTTCTGGAACTGGGGATGGTGCATGATTTCATTCAACTGCAGCGAGAGCAGATGATCGATTTGCGCGATGCGCGCATTGATCATCATCTCCGCGTCTTTGGCGACGGTCATGGAACCGTCGAGTACCTGGGCTACAAATTCCTTTACCAGGTCCTTACCGCGTTCACGAGACGCAGTCTCTTTGCCAAACCGGCCCTGTTCAACGATCTGATCGAGAAGGCTGGATTCCTCGGTCGCAACCGCGGGAGCTGATGCTTTTTGAGAGGCCGCCGCTTCAGCCATTGGAACCTCCGTCATTGGCGCCGATTTCACCCTTCAACTTTTCCAGCTTCTCCGTATTTCCGACCGCTTCCAGGAGCAATTCCTCAAGCTTGTCATTGCCCTGCAGCGAACTACGAAGATTGGCCAGTCTGCTACGCAGATCAAGCATTTCTTTCAGCGGCTTAACCTGTTTGGCTACATTACCCGGCTCGAAATCTTCGAATTTGCGAAATTTGAGATCAACTTTGAGTTGCGGGGCGTCAGGGTCGTCGCTCAGCTTGTTTTCAACTGCAAAGGAGAGGTGAGGTTTCATACCCTCCAGGACAGTGTCGAAGTTGTCTGGATTCACCTCGACAAATTTGCGATCCTTCAACTTAGGCAATGGCTGTTCCGGGTTGCCGGTGAAATCACCAAGTACGCCCACCACGAAGGGCAGCTCCTTGATTTCAATGGCGCCACCCACTTCTACGTCATAAGTGATCTGCACCCGGGGAGGACGCACTCGATCAAGCTTGTGCTGCGCGCTTTGTCTGGCCATGTTGGCTCCTTACCGCGAATCGTGATGGAGAGCGGTTGAACGTTACAAGATGAATTCGCTCGAAATCCGTTCAGGATTCAAGCAAAGGTTGGTAGCCTGGTTGGGACCGATGTAATCTGCGCTACGTTGATACCATCTCGCTAGCCACGCGTCAAACAAAAAAACTGGTCGACGTCGTGGCGGCGATGACCGTGGACTTTTCTCCTCAGCCGCATGGCGATGGTGATGGTATGGTGTGAAGCGAATGCTTCAACCCTTATCCATCGACGATTCCTTGCGGCTCCGCAGCAGCTTCGAGGAGGCGGGTTATACCGAAGCCAACCTCCAGAAGCATCTGGGTGCGGCGGAGTTACCTTCGTATCGCCTGCGCAACGAACCCAGACTGCTGGATCGGACGCGCGAGGTAACATTGCTCAACACCCTGTTGCGCTGGTTTTGGCTGGGACGCAGTCAAGCCGCGCATGACGTCGCCCATGTACCGCAATCGATGATGCTTCTGTTGCTTGAAGCAGGATTGCTGGCCCGGCACGGCGACCTGTTTGCACCAACAACAATGCTGTTGTCGACGCAGGAGTTTCTGGTTGCGTCTGATCACCCGTCCGCCATCGAACGGGGCGACTCGGAGATGGTTCTGTGGCCAAACCCAACCAGCAGATTTCTTTCCCGATTCACCATTCGCCGGCATTCGCGCGCCACTCTGGATCTTGGGACCGGGAGTGGGATTCTTAGCCTGGGCGCGGCGGCGCACAGCGACTCGATTGTGGCCACCGATGTAAACCCGAGAGTTCCCTGCTTCGTAAATTTCAATGCACGGCTGAATGGGATCGAGAAGATTGAAATGCTGCTGGGTGATGCTTTTCAGCCAGTCCGCGGACGCAGCTTCGACTTGATTCTCTCCAACCCGCCTTTTTTCATTACTCCTAGGAATGACTTCACTTTTTGCGATAATCCGCTCGAGCTTGATCAGCTCTGCCGCCAACTCGTCCGGGAAGCGCCCAATTACCTTAACGAAGACGGCTACATGCAGATGCTGTGCGAATGGGCGCAGATAAGCGGACAGCCCTGGGAGGAGCGCATCGCCGAATGGCTGGATGGCGTCGGATGCGATGTATGGGTCATGAAAGGTTTGACCCAGTACCCTGAGGAATACGCCCAGAATCGAATCTCCGAGACGGCGCCGAACACCGGCCACGATCAGGATCTCTACGACGGATACATGTCCTATTACCGCCGGCACCAGGTGGAGGCGATTCATGACGGCATGATCGTGATGAGGCGGCGCAGTGGCAGCAACTGGGCACGCATTGAAGAGGTACCGAAGGCGACGATGGCAGGCGATCTTGGCGAGATGGTTCTGGCCACGTTTGCTGCTCGTGATTTGCTGCTGAACGTGCAGAGCGACGAGCGATTGCTTGCGGTTAAGATCAAGCTCTCGTCCCCGGTGCGATTGGATCAGATTTGTAGCCAGGCCGACGGCCGTTGGCACTCGGATTCAGTTACCTTGCGGCTGGCCCGTGGCTTTCCGTTCACCATGAAAATTCAACCGCTGGTGGCAGAATTCCTGGTGAGTTGCGACGGAACGCGTACCGCCGGGCAGGCAATCCAGGCTCTGGCGGAGCATGTGAACGCACCGATGGATACGGTGAAGCAGGAGTGCCTGGCGATTTTACGCAAACTTATCGAGCGAGGATTTATTGAGGTTACTCCGCAGTAACGCGTTACCTTGTTTATGAAAGAATGACTGCGATTTGAAGTGAGGAGCCGGCTTATGCCGAAAGTAATGGGCACAATTCGGATTACTGCCAATCCCGCATCGGAAGGTACAGGAGGCCACTTCGAGGTGGCCTTTGTTCCCTACGCGGGAAGATTGAATACCACGCCGGTTAGAGTGAAGAATCTCGACGATCTAAAGGCCCTGCTCATGGAATTGAAGATGGGCGAAGACGAGGCGAGCCGTTGGGTGGGTAAGACGCGCGGCCAGGGCGTGGTGCTGATCGCCGGCGTTGAGCGGACCGAGCTTCAACTGAAAGAGAACGGTCTGCTGGCCTAGGCCTCTAGCGTGTGAGCACCAGAAAAAGGCTGAGGCTAATTTCTATCTCGACTTAAGAGCGAAGACCAACAGCAGGATCAGAACCACCACGAGAAATGCGTTCAAGACCAGCAGCATGGGAAGCATCTGCTGGAGTTTGCTCTGCTTTGGAGGTGCGCTTGGGGCAGGCTTGGGTGGCTGAGCCGGAGGAACCGCCAACGCCGGAACCGGCGGCGCAGCAAAGGCCGGAGCGGGCGGTGGGGGAGCCTGCGGTGCAGCGAAGGCCGGAGTGGGCGGTGCGGGAGCCTGCGGTGCGGGAACGGCAGGAACCGGCACTGCGGGGAAGACAAGCGTTGGGGGCACAGGCATGGCGTAATTTCCCGCTGCCACCGCCGGTGCTGGTGCGGACATCGGATTGATCGCCCCACCCGCGATGATGCGGGTAAACTCCCCCGGCCCGGTCGAACCTGCAGGCTCGGCCATTGGCGGTGCGGGAGCCACAGCCTGCTGCAGATCCTCGGTTAACCTCCGAATCAACATGGTTACGCTTTCCGGAGTACCGGCCGGGGGCTCCGCCTGGGATGCGGGCTGGCTCGCCAAAGGTGATTCGCTCTCCTCTGAGAGGGAACGAAACAATTGGCTGAGTCCGCCTGACGCCATCCGATCTTCGCTGGGAGCCGGATTCAGGCTGCGTGGCCACGCAGCCTCTGCGGCCTGAGGCGGTGCGCTGGGCAAAGGCGTGAACGGCTGAAGCGGTGACGGCGCCGGGGAAGAAGCTGGGGTTTGGAAAAGCTGCGTGAAGCTGCCCTCAGGGGAAGCTGAGTCTGAAACGCCGGGTGTAGAAAAGCCTCTCATCCGCGGCGGGGGCTGAGGAGTGAACGGCGCGGCTTCCGGCGTGGCCGGCGGAGGGCGGAAACCCGAGGAAGTAGCAGCGACGAACATGCGCGTGAAGTCACCCGGCTCCTGCGAAGGGCTATTGGCCGACCTGGTTGGCGGCAACGGTGGGGACGGAGGCGGCTCGAGCTTTTGAAACATCTGCGTGAACTCGCCAGCCTGCGCTGGCTTAACTGCGGCCCTGGCCGGGCTTTCCTGCGCTTGCTCCATGGATGGTTCCGGCTGTGGCACGAAGGCGTTTAAGAACATCCCCGTGGCAGACAGCGGGTCGGACTGACCAGCGTCTTCCGTTCCCGGCTTTTTGCCTTTTTCTGTCATCCCCACCCGGCCCTCATCGTGACTCACTATGTGTGCAGGTTACACTTCTCCGGCTGGCGCCGTAAAGATTACAAAGGCTGCACTCGCCGGCAACGCACGAGGGCCGATTTTTCGATTTCATTTTCGGCCTGTAGAGTATGATGTTTCCGTCTTTTAGGTTCCCGGATAGAAACCCTACATAAAAATCGTGGATACCCAGCATCACGGGTGCCATGCACCCCCGCCCGCGTCGTTGAAGACGAAAACCAGGAGACCAGCATGCCGCTTTTGATGACTTACGAACGATGGATGAAACGAACTCACTCCATGGTGAAATCACGAAGCGATTCTTTGAAGTTGATCGACGAAGCGATCAAGAGAAGAGATGAGGCGGGCGCCAAAAAGGCGCTGATCCATTGGATCGATGAACAGAACACTAAGCGTCAGGACTGGCACCGCAGTGTGAGAAATGGGGATGGCGCCGTCGAAGAGCTTTACAAACAGTTAAATATATTGGGCTCGGCAGTCCCCTACCGAAACATCACCGAGGAGATGGACGACAAGCTCGCCAAAGCGCACATCAGGCGGGAGCAGCGTCTGGCGGCAGCGAAAATGTTCGACGCGAGAACACTGCGGTTCAAGGACAGCTTTTGGGGGATTTCCAGGCAGAAGTGCGCACAGGGCCGCAGCAAGATCCTTAACGCCACGAAGAACGTGGGCAAAACGACGGTCGGTCTGGGCGGGAATGTTGCAAGCGTGGGATCGAGTGCCTACGGCATTGCTTCCGATCTAGAGACCACCATCAAGGGGATCATGGGGACACTGGCGCCGGAAACGCAAAGCGCGCTCGTAGAGCACGTATTCGGAGAAGGAGTTGCTCAGTTTGTCGCTAGTGTTGTTCCCTTTATCGGAGTGTTCAGTTCCGGAGGAAAGGCCGTCAAGGACTGGGTTGGCGTCGCTCAAGGTGTTCATAAAGCAACGGAAATGGAATCCAGGTACGGTGACGTCAGAATGGGGGACCCGGCCGCCGCATTGGCGGCTATCGTCGACATAATCGATCGACAAATCAAGAAGCAAATTGCCGATGCCGCCATTCATACGACAGCATTCTCCGCCAAGGCCATAGCGGCCGCCGCTGACGGGGGAACAGCGACCAACGCGGCCCTGGGAGCGGTTGAAACCATCGCACTCCTTTTGAATATGCTTGTCGATTTGGTCATCGATGCGCAGCAGCTAGAAACTGGAAATAAACTGATTGCCGCCAGGCAATTTGACCTGACCATGTTCAGTAAGTGCCCGCTTCTTGGGTGCTACTACGTGGCGGTGCAAGACGAGTCGACGATCATGGATTTCGATTTCGAAAACATGGGCAAGGCAAATTGGCGACAGGAAGCCGAACGGTTGAAATATGCGATTAAGCCGGTCATCAAGCAGGCCGGCGTTCTCATTGACAAATCGCGAGTCGAGATTAAGGGAATGGCAGAGGCGAAGGGCGTTTACCAGCGCACGCTCTGGAATGTCATCAAACTGAAGTACAAGTCCAAAGGCTACGGTCAAAATACAAATTCGCCCGCTATTGCCGGCCCCGACGTCGACATTATCGACGCGGTGGCCAGGGGGGACATTTAGGCATCCCTTTTTTGTTCCCACGGATATACGGCAACATCCGGTTGAGGTATCCTCAGCGTGATTCCATCACTGACCCGGGAAAGCTCGCATGACGGATCTCTTGCCGCGCACCTACAGCTTGGCTTCGTGCTACGAAAACTCCTTTACCAGCATCCTGCGGCTGGGTTCACGCCAGCAGGCGGTTCAGGACTCGCAGGCATTTCGTAACAACATCCGAGCCGCCTTGAAGGCCGCAATGGAGCAAGCCAAGGCGCTGGGGTATAGCGGGGAGATGATTCAGTTATCCGTCTTTGCCCTGGTGGCATTTCTCGATGAAAGCGTGCTCAAACTGCAAAGTCCAATCTTCGCGGATTGGTCGCAGCGACCGCTGCAGGAAGAGCTCTTCGGCCACCATCGCGCAGGCGAAGTGTTTTTTGAAAACCTGCGCGCTTTGCTGGCAAGACAGGACTCGCAGGACGTCGCCGATTGTCTCGAAGTCTACTGCTTGTGTCTTCTGCTCGGCTACCGGGGGCAATATGCGCTGGGCAGAGGAGGAGAGGTCGAGACCTTCATTCGTCAGATTGGAGACAAGATCGCGCGCATTCGCGGCCAGGCTCTCCTCTTTCGTGCCACTGCTCCGCCAATGGAAGTCAAGCGCAAGGTGGCCATCGATCGCTGGAGCCGGGGTTTGGGTATCGTCGCAGTGTGTATGTTCCTGGCGATGCTGGCGGCCTTTGGCGCTTTCTGGTACGCGCTGAACGCGGGGATTTCCCCATTAGGTTAACGGCCGCCGCCGGGAGGATTTTTGCTCGCCTATCTGCTCGCTCTCGTGGTTTTCCTGCTCTCTCTGCTGCTCGCCTACGCAGCTGGAGTCCTTCTCCATTTACACGGCACCCCGCTGATCGTGCTCGCAACGCTCATCGTGTTGGCCGGAGTGATTGCCGCGGTGGTGATCCTGGTGATTCACTTCCGCGCCAAGAAGCGCCAGGCAGGGGAAGGGGAAGTTTCCGGGGGTGACGCCAGCAGTGAAGTCGACGTCTTACTGAACGACGCAAATCGCAAGCTACGCCATTCCCAGCAAGGCGCGAAGGCGCTCGATGGGTTGCCCCTGCTTTACCTGCTGGGGGAAGCGGGCGCCGCGAAGACAACCCTGGTGGTGCGTTCCGGCCTGGATCCGGAGCTGATTGCGGGTGCGGCGCCCCGGGAAGGAAATGTCTCGCCCACACCGGTGCTCAACCTTTGGTTTACCCGCCAGGCAGCCATCCTCGAGGCTGGAGAAGCTGTGCGTCAGAATGTTGGGGTGCTGCGTAAACTGATCGCGCGCACTCGCCCCAAGGCTTACCGTTCCAGCTTTGGATCCGGCGCGCCGGCCCGGGCTGCCGTGGTTTGCGTCAGCGTGGAACAATTTCTGGCCGCCGATGCCGCTACTTCCTCCGCAGCCTCGGCCCGCGTGATTGCTGCGCAGTTGCGCGAGATGAGCAGGTTGCTGGGCGCTGCCTTGCCCGTCTATGTCATCTTCACCAAACTGGACCGTGTCCCTCACTTCGCGGAGTACGTCCGCAACCTTTCCAGCGATGAAGTTCGGCAGGTCCTGGGCAAAGTGCTGCCGGCGCGCGAGACATCCGCCGGAGTTTATGCCGATACGATGTCGCGCGAGTTGGGGAACGCGCTCGATGGGCTCACCTACTCTTTGGGTGAGTTCCGTATCGAGGCGTTGAACCGGGAAACCGAGCCGAGAAACGCGCCGGGAGTGTATGAATTCCCGCGTGAGTTTGGCAAGCTGCGCAAGAACCTGAACCAGTACCTGGTGGAGCTTTGCAAGCCCAGCCAACTTAGCGCCAATCCGTACCTGAGGGGCTTTTTCTTTACCGGTTTGCGCGCCCAGATGCTGGAACAGAGGGTGGCCGCACCGACGGCGCCGATGGAGAACGCAGGGGCGGAAATCGGCGCCACACGAATGTTTTCCCTGCAGGATGCGCAGCGGGCGGGCCGTTCCCCATCTCAGCAAATGGGAGCCACGCGTGCGCCCCAGTGGGCCTTCCTACCCCGGGTCTTTCCGGAAATGATTCTTAGCGACAAGAGCGCACTCTCGGCCACGCAACAGACCGCGCCGGCACGACTTTTCCGCAGAATCCTCTTTGCTTCGCTGGCCTTCGTCTTCGCCGCATACACCCTGTGCCTGGTGCTCTCCTACCTGAACAATGCTGCCCTCGAACGCAACATTCAGAGTGCATCCCAGGCATTGCCGGCCGTCAGCGCCGCCACGGGACCCAGTCTGGCCGACCTGCAGGCGCTTGATCAGCTGCGTCTGAGCCTCATTCGGCTCCAGGGCTACCAGCAGAATGGACCTCCATGGAGCTATCGCTTCGGACTGTACCAGGGCGACCGGCTCGTCGTACCCACGCGGCAAACGTACTTCGATCATTTTCGCGTGATGCTGCTCAATCCTACGCAAGCGAACTTTGCCGGCTATCTGCGGAGTTTGCCCGCCACGCCGGCGCCGGGCGCCGATTACACCGCCGCCTACAATCCCCTCAAGGCCTACCTGATCACTACCAGCAACCCGGAGAAAAGCCAGGCGCAATTTCTTACTCCAGTGTTTTTGCAATATTGGATGGGTTCCAGTGTCAAGGACCCGGCACAGCAACAGCTCGCCCGCCAACAAATCGATTTCTATGCGGCGGAGCTACTCCGTCAGAACCCGTACTCGATCAGTCCGGATGCCGTGTCAGTGGGGAGGGCGCGCAGTTATCTAACCAACTTCGGAGCCGAGCCGCGCATTTACCAGGACATGCTTGCCGAAGCGGACAAGACCAACCCAGGCGTCGATTTCAACCGGCTCTATCCAAACGCGGCCCCTTTGGTTGCCGAGCCGCATATTGTCCGGGGCGCATACACCCGGGCCGGCTTTGCGTTTATGCAAACCGCCATGCAGCATCCGGAGCATTACTTTCGCGGGGAAACCTGGGTGCTGGGCGATCAGGCCGCATCGTCCCTAGATGCGGCCGGCGTCAGCAAGCGCCTGGCGGCCAAGTACAGCGCCGACTTTCTCAAGGAGTGGCATGCGTTCCTGATCGACGCACGCTTTACTGGTTGTGGTCCTTTGAAAGACCTGCCGAGCAAGCTGAGTGCGCTCGCCGGTCCCGATTCGCCGCTGCTCGAGTTCTTCAGCACGGTTTCGTACAACACTGCTGTGCCCGACCAGCAGATCAAGACCATCTTTCAGCCAACACAGGCCTTGGTTGATCCAAATTCGACCACACGGGTGATCGGGCCGGGAAACACCGCCTATGTCAATGCCCTGCTGTCGCTGTCGGCCGCCGTGGGCCAATTCAACCAGAATCCTCAAACCTCGGGAGACATGCTGAACTCGGCGGTTTCTACAGCCGACATTGCCGTTCAGCAGACTGCGCAGCCCTTCAACATCGATCCCCAGATGCATACCGAGAAGACGGTTCTCAGCTTGTTGGAGGCGCCCATCAAGTGCGCTATCCCGCCGCCACCCCCGCCGCCTCCCGGTGCACCCGGTACGGTGTGCTCGCTGCTGGGCAAGTTCCCTTTCCAACCCTTGTCCAGGACTCAGATCAACCGGGATCTTACCGCCAACGAGCAGGCCTCTGTCGCTGATGTGAATGCCGCCTTTGCCCCGGGTACGGGTAGCCTGTGGACGTATTACAACGCCAGCCTTAAACCATGGTTGATCCAGCAAGGGACGCAGTATGTTCTTGCTCCTAATGCGACGGGCCATGTAGGCCCAGCGTTTGCGCAATTTTTCAACCACGCGGCTGAAATTTCCTCTGCCCTTTATTCTTCCGGGACCAGCGTGCCGGCCTTTACCTTCACCCTTCGTTCCGTGCCCAGCAGGGGTGTTGATAACCCGACGCTGGTAGTCGACGGGCAAAGAATTCCTGCCGGCGCGACGACGCAGCAGTTTACCTGGAATGGGAGCACAGCGCATCAGGCCTCGCTGGCCTACAACTCAGCCGAAGCGCTCCAGTTCCAGGGTCCGTGGGCGCTCTTCCAACTGGTTGCCACAGGCCAGGCGACGCGCGCCGGATCCGCTCTGCAGCTTGCATTTCCCCTCCAGGTCTCCGGGCGCCCGACTATATTGCCGGACGGTACTCCCGTCGTAGTCCGCTTTGAGATTACGGGTCCCGGGGCATCGGTTCTGGCGCCCCTGGGACTCTATGGAGGAAATTGCGGCGTATCCGTCACTAAGTGACGGGAGACGGGATGGGCACCGCTGAAGTGGCACGCAGCACGATGCAGGTGATATTGTCTGCCCCGCCTCGCTGCTTGGCACATTCCACGAATTGCTTGCATATCACCGGCAGTTCCATGTCGACCGAGGCGATGGAGGCAATTTCCGCTGGATTCAGGTAGCGGGTGAGACCGTCCGAAGCCAGCAGCAACATATCTTCCGCTAGCAGGTTGGCGGCAAAAAGATCTGGCTCGACGGTCTCTGCCATGCCGATTGCCCGGGTGATCACCGACTGCAGGCTGGAGTTCGCTGCCATCTCTTGCGTGAGCAGCCCGTTTTGCAGCTGTTCCTCAATGAGCGAGTGATCGTGCGTGATCTGAACGCAGACGCCTTCCCGGATCAAATAAGCCCGGCTGTCGCCAACGTTTCCGATAACTGCCCGAGTTCCGTCGATGCAAGCGCATACCAGGGTGGTGCCCATATTGCTGAATCGAGGATCGCTCGCCGAGAGATCGCGGACGGCGCGATTGGCCTGCTCGATGGAATACAGCAATCGGCTCTCGATCGGCAACTCCGGCTGCTGCGTCGTCTCGCTCAGCGCGTCGAAGGATTCGATGAAATTACGCACCGCTGTGTTACTGGCCACTTCTCCGGCCAAGGCCCCGCCCACGCCATCGCAGACTACGTAGAGATGGGGATCGGTGCTATAGCCAAAACTGTCCTGGTTATTTGCCCGCTTGCAGCCGGTGTCGGTTGCCGCCGCAAACGCCAGGGAGAGTGTGGCTAGTTGGCTCATGAGAGTGAGATTGACTGGCGCAGCCAAGTTAACAGGAAGCCGGTTGTTTTGCATGGGAAATCGACCCGGACCGTTCAGGCCCGCTTAAGGGATTTCAACCGTCGTTTCCCCTGCATCATTGAAGGTGATGACTCCGCCCCAGATACACATCAGTTGCGAGACGTTGTCGAGGGAGGGAAAGTTTCCCAGCAACACGGTGGGTGCGCCTGCGATCCAGGGAGCCGGGGTTGCCGGGATACATGGCATCGGTGTGAGCACGCCGAGGGCCGCCGCCGTAGCTGCAGCCACCACGGGGTTGGAGGGCGACTGACACATACCGAAGGGCATGATATTCACCATTGGAATATGGTCCATGATGTTGGCGTCGGGGACGTTGTTGGTCATGACCCGGTTGACGGGAAGCACCACCAGCGAGCTCGGCGCCATCCCAAAACTGCATTGCATCATCGCTCCCATACACACTTGTAGAGGCATGCTCCGGCTCCTTGAGAAAGATGGCTTCGAGTTTACGCCGGAAGTTCGACGGATAGAAGACAGCGTCACCGGCGAAAGAACTGGCAGTATTATCAGTCGATGGCGTTTGAGGCTGGACAAGTAGTCGGGGAGTACAAGGTCGTGCGGGTTTTGGGCCGGGGTGGCTTGGGCGCCGTTTACGAGGCGACGCACCTGATCTCGCAGCGCGCGGAAGCGATGAAGGTGATGCTACCGGAACAGACTGGCACCCCGGAAATGAAGGAACGCTTTCGCCGGGAGATCCAGCTTCTGGCCAGCCTGAATCATCCCAACATCGCCGGTCTGCATAACGCCTTCTACCTCGAAGATCAGCTCATCATGGTGATGGAGCTGGTGGAAGGGGAGGATCTGCGCACCCGCAGCCAAAAAGCTCGTATTCCGCTGCCATTGCTCATGAATTTTGCCGTGCAAGTGCTTGCCGCGCTCGACTACGCGCATTCCCGAGGCGTAGTTCACCGTGACATAAAGCCGGCAAATATCATGGTCTCTGGTGCCAACCTGGTGAAGGTGTTGGATTTCGGCATTGCCATCTCCCAGGGTTCTGTCGAACTCACGAAGGCCGGGTCACTGATCGGTTCCCCGCTGCACATGTCGCCGGAACAAATCCGCGGCGAAAAAGCAACCGGGCATTCTGACATCTACTCGCTTGGCGTGACCCTATACGAGCTGATTGCCGGCCGCCCTCCGCTGAACGGCAGCACCACCTACGAGTTGATGATGGCGCACCTGAACGTAACGCCAACTCCTCTCGCCCAGTTGCGGCCCGACGTTCCATCCCGGCTATCGGACATCATCGTCAGGGCACTGGAGAAGGAGCCAGCGAAACGCTTCGCTACTGCCGCGGAATTTCTTGAGGCGCTTCGCACTCAGAATATGCCGGAGCTTGCCGGGACGACAACAGTCACTGCTCCGGCCGGCTGGCAAGGGGGGGCAACGGCCAAGGTAAGCAGCCAGCCCATTACCGGACCCCTTACTCCCCCGGTCGATCAACTGGTGCGGCACCTGGCAAAATTCATCGGCCCCATTGCCAAGGTCGTCGTAAGCCGCCTGGCGAAAGAGTACACCGATCTCGACCGGCTTTACCTGGAGGCTTCCAAACAGATCGACAATGAGGCCGACCGCAAAAAATTTATCGCTACCCGTCCTCGGGAGTAAGCGGCTGTTCAGGGGCCAAAGAAGCTAGGTGAAAACCGGAGAAAGAAACAGCCCTCGGACCTCGAGTGGGTGGCCAGGTCTCGCTTTTGAGACCTGGGCCACCCACTCAATATCTTTGCTCTTCGAGTTCGGACTGATTTTCCGCAGCCCGATAAGGCAATCTTCGCCAGCTCATCCATTGAGCAGATCGAGTGCTTTTTTCAGGCTGGTGTGCATGCGGTGAAAGGAGCGGGTTACTTCTGCGACCTCGTCATTACCCCGAACCGGTAGCTGCTCGAGGTCCATCTCGCCCTGACTTATGCGATCTGCATAATGGGAGATCTTGCCTAGCCGGCGGATCACGATGAAATACAGTCCAATATCGATCAACAGAATCGCCGCCAGGAAAATCACCGACAGGTTGATGAGTAGCCGCATCAGTCCTTGCTGGGCCATCTTGATGGGGACGGAGGTGGGGATCGAAATGACCTGGGCACCAATCACCTCGTTCAGGTTCCACCCGAATCCATTCTGCGAGCCGTAATGCCTGATGAGCGCCTTGGGAGCTGCAGCTGGACTGCTGTGACACTGAAGGCACCCACCCTCCGCTTTGATCGGGTGAGCCAGCGTTAGAGTGGGTCCGGTAGCTCCCTCGCGCAACCGGACCAACTCGGTTTGCTCTGGGGAATTGCGGAAGAAATTAATCATATCTGCCTCCCAATCTGTAGCGCGATCGCGGAGATTGGTCGGGTTCAGAGCCGCTTCCTTGTAGGTGTAGTCCGGATACGTTTGCCGGATCTGGTCAAAGGTGGTCGTGGATGCAAAGAAAGGGATCGCCTGCGGCAAAAACGTTGTGGTGTGCTCCGTCGTTTTCTCGATGACTGGAGTGATGTAGTGTTCGGTGTAATTTCGCGTGGCTAAAGCGCTGGCCGCCATCAGCCCAGCTTGCCGGAGTACTTCAGCCTGCGCTTGCTCCTGCAAGAAACTTCTCGCTTGGTAAGCGATGAGGGCAAGGCCCAGGCCGAACACGACGATCAGCAGAATGTTGAACTTTACCAATAGCTTCAAGCGGCGCTCCTTGGCAGACACACAGATGCACCAGATGATGCACAAGAGTTCCGCACCATACCGGGAAGGACGTTCTTGGTTATATAGCAAATTTCGCGAGGATGTCTTTTACCTTTTTCCCTCTTGGGTCCACGCCGGTTGGCGGTAGATTCGACCGAAGAGCAAAAATCGCACCACCAAGAACGTCGGATCAGCGTTGCCCACAGCTCCACGGTTCTGAGGATGGTGCGCGAAAACGTCGGAATTAGACCACGCATGGAGTCTCTGCTGACCGGGATTTCGGACGCGGCCTCGGCTCCCGCCGCCTCCGCCAATAAGACTTTTATTTTGAATAACTTAAATGGACCGGCTAGTGTACAATTCCGGTCCATCGCCACCAAGTCTTTCCTTCAGAGGTGCGTACGGCAGACAGTTCGCAGTACGGAGCACCTATCGGAATAGAAAGAGACGTATCTCTTGCCCTGTACCCGGGTGCTTCACCCTCGCCCCGCAGCTTTGCATGAGCTCCCAAATCAGGGTGCGGCCAAGCTAACAGAGACCAGCTGGGCAAGGATGGTTGTAACGAGCGTCTCGAAGCGATCTCAGGTGCGCAGCGACGCAAAGGCTGCCAGTCCTGCGTTCAGCAACCACGACTGGATTCAACTCAAGATCGAACATGGGCCGCACGCGTCGCTCGATGGCGGGTATGAATTCTCGATCAGCTCCAACGACCTTCCTCAAGGATTTCGAGACGGATTTGTTTGTTGCGGCATTCGCGCGCAGGGTGCGATTACATCGGTCATGTATTGGTAACCCGAAACCTATTGGTAACCCGAAACCCTTTCGTTCTGCCTGGGTGGGAACGGGTTGAAAGGGAGTACCACTTCCACCTAAGCTCGTTCTTCGTTTCCTGCTTATGCGGATTTTCTTGATACCCTGTCGAAGCAACGTGAATTGGATTCTGAGTTTCAGGACGGAAGGTCAAACGGTTGCCTAAAGCCCGGATGCAAGATGTCGCGAGATTGGCCGGTGTCGGATTGATGACCGTTTCGCGCGCGCTGAACAAGAGTGCACCAGTATCGGAAGAGGTGCAGCGGAGGGTTCAACAGGCGGTAGCACTCCTCGATTATCGCCCGAATGAGGCGGCACGTTCGCTCAGGCAGGGACGGTCCAGAACGATCGGGCTCATCGTGCCCAATTTCTACGACCCCTTTTATGCAGTATGCGCGCATGCCATCACGCTTGTGGCCAATGAACATGCTTATTCGGTGATGGTTACGACCTCCGACGACGACCCGGAAAAGGAATATCGCGTAGCCGGTTCGATGCTGCTGCGACACGTTGAGGGAATACTGGTTATTCCCGCGGAAGGTGGTACGACGAAACTTAGCCATGAGGAATTTAGATCAACGCCGATCGTCACCCTCGATCAGCCAATGCGCGGTGACCAGTTTTCTAGCGTGGTAGTCGCCAATCGAGCGGGTGCGAGGATGGGGACCAAGCATCTCATCGAACATAAGCACAAGCGAATTTGTTTCGTGGGCCTATCGCGGAAGGCTTTTACCCACAGGATGCGCTACGACGGCTATCGACAAGCAATGTTGGAAGCTAAACTCGTTCCAGAGGGCCACTTCCAATGCGCGTCGCGAGAGGAGACCTGCGCCGTCCTAAGCCCCCTGATGGTAGGCGCAAAAGCGCCCACCGCCTTTTTCGCGGGTAATAACCTGGTAATGCGTCATTTGCTGCATTCGCTGTCGGAGATGGGAGTAGAGATTCCGGGCGGCGTGGCAGTGGCCGGCTTCGATGATTTTGACATGGCGGACATCTTTCATCCGGCGATCACGGTTGTCCGTCAGCCAGTAACTGAGCTGGGGCGTGTCGCTGCGGAGTTACTCTTCGCGAGGCTCGGAGAAAAACATCCGACGTCTGCAGGTAAGCAGATTGTACTGCCGGTCGAGTTAGTCGTTCGACGCTCCTGCGGGTGCAATACGCGAGGAAAAGCCGACGGTCACGCCAAGGTATTTGGCCGATCGATATAAGTCGGGTAGACGCGTCCTCCAGGATCGTATGGTGGAGCAAGCCCAAAACAGGAGATTGCCTTCAGGTTTGCTGTTATGCGGCCTGGGCAGCCAATTGCTGCAACCAGGCGCCATGTTGAACGCCGCGACTATTTGAGACTCCGAACTGCAATCTCCTGCAAACGATCTGGCCAGAATCTAGAACTCTTTCCACTCTGTGCCCCGTTCCAGCATGATTGAGGCCTGGAACATCGCCCGCGCATAAGCGATGTCATACACCATACCGGTGTATCCGCCACCCCCGGGGTATTGGTTATGGATACCAACCGCGCGGTCGTAGTCCAATGCTCGCTCATGTTCGGGATAGATGAGGCGCGTGTACTTCACTTTGATCAGCTCCCGCATTACGGCTAGCATGTTGTTTTCACCCAGGTCGATGAAGGTCTCCGTATAGTCGGTGTGCGGCGCCCTCACGATTGGGTTGCGATAATGTACGTGATTGATGCGATCGCGCGTGCCAAAGTATCTGCAAACCTCGACCGGGTCGACCTCCATCTCGCGCGACACGCCGCATTCATAAGTGATTCCGTTCGCCGGGCTGTTCACAACTGTAATCAACTTTTTCCAGCCATCGAGAGAAGCCATGATCTGGCCAGATCCGCGGGTGACCGCAATGGGAGGGTCGTTGGGATGCAGCGCCAGACGCACACTCGATTGCTCGCAGGTGGGAATGACCGCCTGCAGAAAGTAGGTGATGTTCTTCCACAGTTCCTCGTTGGAATGGACGCCTTGCTCGGGCACCGGGGGCAGGTTCTCCACTCGATTGAGGTTGAACGCAGTCAAGCCCGCTCCACCACGCCCCTCCTCGAGATAGTAACCCTCGATTGCCCGATGTGCGTACCAGTTGTACTCCACAACTGGCAGGCCTGCCTTGCCCGCGGCCCGGATGGAGCTTTTGAAATCCTCAATCTCCTTGTCGCGGTCAGCCCCGGCGCGGCCATAGATGCAATTGTCAAATCCAGCGATCATCATGTTGCCCAAATTCAGGCCGGCCGTCCTGAGCTTGGCAACGATGGCCTGCAACTCCGCCTCTTGCCAGGGCATCTTCGGACCGCCCATGAGCACGTTATTGACCCCGAGCTGCTTGACTTGCCGCATCGCTGTCTCGGTGATCTCGCGTCCGTTGATCGGCGCGCACAGCTTGGGTGTGTCGGGTCCTTCCTGCGGCATCCCTGGACCGTGCGGGCCCTTGTATTCGCTTGACGTATCCGCAACAGCGGCAGGTAATACCGCAGCAGCGGGTAAGGCTGCCGAAAGCGCAGCCGTCGAACAAAGTCCCTTCATCAGGGTTCTTCTTGTAAAGTTGAGATTCACAAGTTCTCCTCTCGAACAACGAATACCCTTTAGCTGTTTTTACGATAACGATACCATCTTCTTAATTGTGAGCCATGATTCTGCGAGTCGAGTACCAAGCAACCAGCTTGGTCCATGCCATGGTGCGCAGATCTGACGCGATCGATCGAGCATCAGATTCGGAAAATAGTTGCCCTCAACATTTCTATTGACAAACGCGATTGCACTACTGTAAAGCTCTTTAATGAGAACGTTACCATCATTAGTGGTCGATGGCTTTCAGTCGGATGGTTCACGGTCATACATCCAGCAAGCAGTAAGTTGAGACCGAAGATTTCTAAGTTAACGACAGACTCGCCACCGCAATTGAGACATGCCGGTTGAACTCGGGAAAAATTCGATGTTACACCTCTCCTGGCCGGACTCGCTAAAAAGATGAGTCCGGCCTCTTTGTTGACCTGGAGTGTTTGCTTGTGAATGATTCGCGGTCATTCGTCCCCACCCACGGTGACCCCGCACATTATCTTAATCTGAACGAAAACATAATCCCGGAGCTGGTATGACAACGACACCGGGTTTCGCAGCTACGGCATTGGGTCTCAGCTTGTTCAGTGTAACCACATGCGGCGCTGCCCCAGTTGCATCGCCTCCACAGCTCGACTGGCCCGTCTACGGAGGACAGGAAGCGCAGGATCACTACTCCACCCTCTCCCAGATCAATCGCAACAACGTGAAGGATCTGGTGGTGGCCTGGAGGTATGACACCGAAGAACAAGGCGGCGATCTCGAGGCCACGCCCATTGTCGTTGGGAAGGTTCTCTATACCTTGACCCCCCGCCATGGCGTGATCGCGCTCGATGCCGCCTCGGGCAAGCTACGGTGGAAGTGGGGAGCTGACGTCTCCGGCTTCGCCCGGTCACGTGGCGTCTCCTACTGGACCGATGGCCACGAGACCCGCATTTTAGCCGGTTTCGGCAACGAACTCTTTGCCCTGGACGCAAGCACGGGCAAGCTCATCCCAGGCTTCGGTGAGAATGGCCATATCGATCTGCGCAAGGGTCTGCGCGAACCTTATCAGGCGCAGTCGGTTCAGCTCACCACACCGGGGACCGTCTATAAAGATCTGATCATCGTCGGCGGTCAAAATCCTTGCCGACATCCTGATTCGCCTCAAAGATTCCGAGTGAGGACGGAGCAGGTGTAGCAGCGGAAGCACGAAGTATTAGAACAGCCAGGACACACACTAAGGCAACATGGGAGCGGGAATAGACCGACATATATTTTGCAACCTCTTCGCAAGAGCTTCACTCGGACGAAGGTATATTAACTCGCGGTTTCCCGAAGCGGGGGCGTTTACCATTGGTTCAGTGAGTTCAGGAGGCGAAAACCCGCGTTTATTTCGTTACGACGGCGGTGCGGTGCTTGCATCCGCAGGAGCGCCGTAAGACGGTCTCCACCGGCAGCGAAATCCGCGTTCCCGTCTGCGGCAATTCGGCCCGTTCAATGCGCTCGAAAAGCAAACTGGCTGCAACGCGGCCCATCTCCTGGGCGGGTTGTCGGACTACACTGAGTGGCGGAGAAGTTAACTCCGCCATCTCAAAGTCGTCGAAGCCAGCCAGGGCCACGTGCGAGGGCACCTTTACGCCGAGATGCAGCAGCGCTAGAAAAACATAGCGCGTTGCAAGGTTATTCGAGGTAAAGAATGCTGTGGGGCGATTTTTGCCATTCAGCATTTCTTCCACCATACGCCGCGTATCTTCCTGCGAGTTGCAGCCGAAGAAGAGCTTCTCGGTTAGACCGGCTTCCTGCATGGCACGGTGATAGCCATGATATCGGGCGTTGATTGTATAGAGACTTCTGCTAAGCCCCATAAAGCCTATACGCTCATGCCCATGTTCAATCAAATGCTTTACGATGCGACGAGCACCTGCGCTATTTTCCACCAGGACAACATCGACCGAGGGGTCTGCGACCGGACGATCGAAGGCTACGACGGGAGTCCTTCCGAACAGAGAGCGGGTCAGGCGCGATTGGCCGCTAGCTGGGATAATCACCAATCCATCCACATGGCGCTGCAGCATTTGTTCTACTTCTGCGTGCTCAATATCCGGTTGCTCGTTGGAAGTGGTTGTGATTACCGAATAACCGTGTTCTTTAGCGACGGTTGTCACCGCGTGAGCGCAGTTGGCAAAGAAGGGGTCGTAGAGGTACGGAATGATGAGACCGATGTTGTGGCTTCGCTGGCCCCGAAACGCACGCGCCAGCTGATTGGGGCGATACGCCAACTGTTCCACTGCCTTTTGTACGCGGCGTGCGGTTTCTTCGCTGACTGGAACTGTTCCGCTGAGAACCCGGGAAACAGTCATTGTGCCCACGCCAGCCAAACGGGCAACGTCGGCCATAGTGGGTTTTCGATGCACGGATAAATGCCCCTATCAAGCCCCGGAAGATTGTTCTTAGCATACCGGCTAGAGGCGGCGGCTGCATATTATCCGCCGCATTTATCGAGGATGCGATTCCGATGGCTTTCGGCCCTAAGGTGAGGGATAGGCCGATCGGCCCGGTACCGGGCCCTTGCCCTCGAGAAGGGTTAACAACCGGTCGGCCTTAATGCTCAAGAATTTCTCGATCAACCCGGAAGGCCAACGCACCTCAATCGAGGCGCTCGTGGACGAACCCAGTCCGAAGTGCAGACGGGGGTCGTTGGAAGAAAGATAGCTGCTCTGACTCAACAGCTCCTGAACCTGAACTCTGTTCGCGTACCGCACCACAACGCGCGCTCCGATAGCGCTCCGATTGCTCTTGGTGCCCTCAAGCCTAATCTTCAGCCAGTGATGGTTGCTGGGTGCATCGTTGCGGAGAAGGGAGGGCGGCTCGTTCTGATTCATGATCAGGATGTCGATATCCCCGTCGTTGTCAAAATCGCCAAAGGCGCATCCGCGGCTAATATGGCGCGCCCTCACGACGGCATCATCGCTCATTTGCTGGAACTTGCCGTCACCCAGATTGCGGAAAAGGATGGCCGGCCCTTTGGCGGGATATTTTGCAAACGTGCGCTCCAGACTGGGATACACGTTCCCGGTCACGCAGAACAGGTCCGGTAGCCCATCATTGTCCAGATCGACAATTCCTGCCCCCCAGGAAACGAAACGGCGCTCGTTGCCAATTCCCGCAACAATCGACACGTCATCGAAGTCGCCTTTGCCGGATGACCGGTAAAGGCCGCTGGGCTGCAATTGGAAATGAGTCTTGAAAATATCCGTATGACCATCAAGATTATAGTCGCCAAGTCCCACGCCCATGCCGCCCATCTCCTGGCCGTCACCGCTTACCGCCAGCCCCCGCGTTAACGCCTCTTCCCTAAAGGTGCCGTCGTGATTGTTCATGAACAGGAGGCTTGGGGTGGAGTCGCAGGCGACAAAGATATCTGGCCAACCGTCCTCGTCCGCATCAAATGCAACAGCGGTCATGGCATAGGAAGAGGAGACGGTACCGATGCCAGACTTTGTCGATACGTCTGCGAAGGTGCCATCGCCGTTGTTGCGGTAGAGTGCGTGGCGAGGAGCTTTCAATCCGCGCGGGCCGCAATATACCGGCAAACCCTCGTAGGAGCAGGTGGCTACGTGGCTATCCGGCTTTGGCGCATGGTCCAGGTCAATTTCCACATAGTTCGCCACAAACAGATCAAGGTTGCCATCACGATCGAAGTCAAAAAATGTACAGCCGGTTCCAAAGCGGTCTCCTGGGTGAAGCAGGCCAGCCTTGACAGTAACGTCAGTAAAGGTTCCGTCGCCATTGTTGCGATAGAGACGGTTATGGCCGTAGTAAGTGAGGAACAAGTCTTCCCAGCCGTCGTTGTCATAGTCGCCCACGCAAACGCCAGTCGCCCACCCGGGATCGGCAAGACCCGCTTTGGCCGTCACATCGGTGAACGTTCCGTCGCGATTGTTGCGGTAGAGGCGGTTTCCCGAGCCTGGCGGGGCGCTCCCGAGTTGGCGCCCGCCGACAATGAAAATATCCATCCAGCCATCGTTGTCAAAATCGAAGAACGCGCAGCCGCCTCCCATCGACTCAACGATGTAAGTTACTTCACCGGGTGTTCCGTAGAGAATGGGTTGGGTGAGACCTGCTTTCGCAGCAACATCCGTGAAGCGCGAATAGGAAGGCAGCGTTGCACTAGCGGGAGCGACCAACGCTGCTGATGCGCGAGGCGCAAGCAGGGCTCCGGTGCTGGCAAGCAAGGTATGCAGGAATCGCCGGCGGGAAGGAAGGTTTGCCATGGGTCTTGTAGATAGCGCTAAGGCTTGGGAGCAGCGGATGCGCCCGAAGCCAGCATGCTGAGTATCTGCTGCGCAGGCTCGTCGGCGGGATCTATCCGTATTGCGTTCTGCGCCGATTCGCGCGCCTCTGTGTATCGCGCTTCGCTGGCCAGGATGGCAGCGAGATTAGTCCAACCCGGGACTGACCGGGGGTTCGAGGCTAAAGCGTCGCGAAATTGTTGTTCCGCTTCGCGATCTTTACCCTGCTGGCCGAGCAGAGTACCGAGATTGATGGATGCTTCGGCAAAATGCGGTGTGATCCGCAGCGCGCGCCTGAAGTGTTCTTCCGCCGCGGCCAACTCACCGCTCTTTGCGGTCAGAATACCAAGTTGATCCTCGGCTTGGGAAAGATTGGGATTGAGAGCAAGAGCCTTCTCGAGGACTGCCCGCTCCTGAGATAAATCTCCAGTGCGATCAAGTGCCTGGGCGAGGTTGTACTGCAACGTGGCGTTAGCCGGATCGGAAGCGATGGCTTCCCGGTAGAGGTCGACTGCCCTGGCTGCATCTTTTGCCCTTAATGCTTGTGCCGCCTCACTCGATTTAGTAATGGAGAGATCGCGCTTTTCGGCCGCCAGCATCTTCTGGCGATAGATATTGAGTTGGGCCTGGGACTCATCCTTGCGGCCCAGGGTACGCAGAACCTGGGCAAGCTGGAAATACGCCTCTGCCTGCGTGGGATCGAGCTTGACGGCTATCTGCAACTGCTCCAGAGCCGATTGCGGCTTCTGCAAATGCGCCAGAACCACACCGAGGTTGTAGCGAGCATCGTAGTGTTGCGGGTTGAGTGCTACCGCCTTACGCAGATGTTCACTGGCTGCGGCGAATTCCTGATCCTCCCGCTCCACCAGCCCGGAGAGGTAGAGGACTTCAAAGCTATCGCCGCTGGCGGCCAACAGTTGTTGCGCCAGGGGTCGTGCGGATTCGTAGTCGCCCTTCAGAACCAGCAAGCGCAGGTCGAGCAATTTCAAGGCAGTATCGTCTGGATGAGCGGCGCGAGCAGTCTTCAGGGTGGAGATCGCCTCTTCGTAACGATGCGCCCGGGCAAAGACCGTTGCCAGCGCGGTGGCCAATCGCAATGAGCCTGGTCTCGCACGGATTGCATCGTTCAAGACGGAGGCGGCCGTGTCAAGGTCGCCGGCATTCGAATAGGCAAGAGCAAGATCGAGGGCCAGGTCTTCGTCGAAGGGGGCAGATCGCAAAAGATCGATAGCACCAGCATAATCCTGGCGCGCAATGCGGGATTTTGCCAACCAGTCCAAACCAGTGACAGAGGAGGGATCAATCTGCAAGAGCTTGCTGCCAGGCGGCCTCGGCTTCCGCATCCCTCCCTGCCTTGTTCAAGGCGGTGCCGAGTGCCAGTCTCGAGCGCGTGTCGTGGGGATCAAGCCTGGCGGCACGATTTAGTTCCGCGATCGCCAGTTCTGTTTTCCCCGCGGAGTAATAGGTGATCCCGAGAAAGTAGTGGAAGCGCGCGGATTGAGGGTCGAGGCGTACTGCTTCTTGAAAGGCAGAGAGAGCGCACGTAAATTGCTGTTGTTCACCGAACCAGCCTCCCAGAGCTCCCCACGCGGTTGCCGACGGTTGACTACGCACTTCCTGCTCCAGGGGTTCCGGTCCCCGGCAAGGCAGTGGTGTAGCCAATCCACAGTGCGCGGCCAAGACCATAGCAAGAGCGGCGATGAGATCGCTATTAGGCATCAATCAAGGTTGCGTGGCGAGGGTCGAATTGCTCGGCGAGGATGGAATCGCGCAATCGCGCCAATACACCGCGGCACCGAGCAAAGGCGACTTTTCCAGCAGGACTGATGGTACCAATCGAATTCCCAATCCGTTCATCTGATTTCGCGCCGCGGGGAGAAACAAATGAGAAGACCGGGAGATGCCACCCCCCAACACGACGACCTCGGGGCCAATGGGGGCTACGATCTCTTTTAAAACTTGACCCAGGTGGCGCGCCAAAAGTATTGAAGACCGCGCGCGCGTCGGGATCGGTCGCGGCCTCCTGGGCGATGGCTTTAACCGACTGATGTTTGGCTGTGCGCGCCTGGTAGTCGCCCTCCAGGGCGCGCGATGAAAGCAAGTCTTCGACGATCCCGCCCAGGAAGGGTAGGTTCCAGATTTCATTGTCAGGCGGAACTCCAGGCGCAGTGTCATTAAGACTTCCGTCCTTGACAAAGGAGAAGCCAATACCGGTGCCTAACATGATGCCCGACAGCCTTCGCAGCGCCTTTGGCAGCACCCGCCCCAGCCTCACCCAATAGAGCAGCGTCGGCATCATTGAGGAAGCGGACTTGCTCTATTGTCCATCCGAAGCGATCAGCCAGAGCTAACTTCAGGTCCACTCCGTAAAGGCTCTTCAGCTTGTGCCGCATATAGCTGATTCCAGCGCCATAAGCGAACGGGGCAGGAAACGCTATCGAGGCTCCGGCGGCCTGATCGCCACCGCCAATCACGCGGCCGAGTTGGTGCAGCAGGCCGATGAAAGCGTCACTGGAGTATGCGTCAGGCAGCGGCGCAACCGCCATGCGCAGGAGGGACATGGGTTCGAGGAGGCAAAGCCCGACCGTTATGTGACTGCCTCCGATATCGTAGGACAACAGCCGATCTGCCGGTTGCACCGCCAAGCTGACTCTCCCCAAGATATCGATATCATTTGTAGCACAGGCTTCCCTGCTCCCAGCGAAGATTTTTTAAAAAGCGCTTGACAAGAGTGTTTTACGGGACGTAATACTTCCTCGTCCCAATGATATCGATATCATCTGTCGCTAGTTTGATAGCGATATCAGGACATAGATCGGCGGGAATTGGAAAGGATCGGCGCAGTCAGCTCCAATGAGCGCATCCACCACCCCGTGATTGGCACGTTTTCAAGGAGGAAACATGCAACAAGTTCGCTGGTTTTTCTGGCTGGTTACAATCGCGTGCCTGGGGGGCCTGGCTATGGCACAGACACCCACCGGAACCATACAGGGATCGATATCCGACAGCACCGGGGCCACGATTCCGGCAGCAACTGTCACCATCACCAATAATGCAACCAGCGAGACCCACACCGTGACCAGCGACCAGGCGGGCCGTTTTATCCTGCCCTTCGTTGCGCCCGGCACTTATACCGTGACCGTGGAAGGCAAAGGCTTTCGCACAGAACGGCAGGAAAGTGTCACCGTTGACGTTGCCGAAACCAGGGCTCTGGTCTTTGTCCTTTCCGTGGGAACCGCGGCCGAGACGGTCCAGGTGACCGCGACCACGCAGGCTCTGGACGTAGACAGTTCGAGCGTCAGCGAGACAATCCAGGCCAATCAGATCCTTGATTTGCCCGACAACGGCCGCAACCCGTTTGACTTTGCGCTGCTGGTGCCAGGTGTGAACAACACCGGCAATGCGTCAACTCCGCACATTGGCGGCAGCCGCAATGCAAACAACGAGCAACTCATCGACGGCATGACCAACATCCTGCCGGAAAACAATGTCGGCAACAACGAGAGCGCTTATAACCCCATCGTCGATTCGGTGCAGGAAGTGAATGTGCAGACGAGCGTATTGCCTGCCGAATACGGACGTTTCTCCGGGGGCACGATCAGCCTGGTTACCAAGGGCGGCACCAACCAGCTTCACGGCACCTTCTACGAATTTGCCGAAGATACGCCACTAAACGCGCTGCCCTTTGGAAGCAGTAGCACCTCCGTCAAACCGGATGCCTACCGCTATCAAACGGGTGCCACGGTGGGTGGCCCGATCTTGATACCGCATGTTTACAATGGCCATGACAAGAGCTTTTTCTTCTTCGACTTTGAAGATTCCCGTTCGTCCAGCGGCGTGGCCAATCACTACACGGTGCCCAACAAGAATTGGCTAACCGGGGATTTTTCTGATATCACCGGGCAGATCTATAATCCATATTCCGTCCACCAGGTGACGAACCCGGACGGTTCCACCAGTTACCAACGCGATCCTTTCCCCGGCAACAAAATACCTGCAAGTCTTCTCGTCTCGCCGGGTTCCAAGATCGCTCAGGCAGCGTTGGCTTATTACCCGGCGCCCAACGTTCCCGGCGCTACCCCTCAAAGTACGGGAAATTTTCTGCAGGTGGGCTCTTCCCTGAACAACTATTGGCACTACGACTCCCGCGTGGACCACGATGTGACTAAGAAGTGGCACGCATTCCTGCGCTTCTCTCAGTTTTCCAACGACAGCGCCCCTTTGAACGACTACAACAATGCGGCGTCACCCGGCGGCTACAACGGGCCGGCCCATTCCTCCGCACTCAGCGCCTCTTTCAATAACACCGTGAACTTTACCCCTACTTTGCTGGGTGAATTCCGTTATGGTTATTCCAAAGCGAAAGTACTGCGCACGCCGTTCCCCCCGAAGGGCTTCACCCTCACCAGTCTGGGCTTCCCGCAGTCCGTTGCCGATCAGGCGGAGGGAGGGCTATCTACAGTTTTCCCGAGCTTTACCTTCTCCAATAGTTTTTCCGATCTGGGGACGGACGGTTACGTTGCGCTAAAAGAAAATCCGGTGGCGCAGGATGTGAATGGCAGCCTGGTCAAGATCCTCGGCGGCCATAGCATCAAGTTTGGCGGCGAGTATCGTGCACTGTTGGAGGATTTCTACCAGTACGCCTATCCGACGGGTAATTTCGTATCCAATACCGGCTGGACTCAGCTGAATCCGCAGAACAACGATGGCACCGGCAATCCCATTGCTTCCTTGCTGCTGGGCCTGCCCAATAGCGGAGATCAACCAAACGAGCCTTCGGTTGTAGCATCCAGTGGTTACATGGCCTTCTATATACAGGACGACTGGAAAGTTACTCCTAAACTGACGGTAAACGCCGGCATTCGTTGGGATGCCGAAATACCGCGGGTTGAAAAGTTCAATCAGTTGTCTTACTGGAATTCCGACGCCGCCTCACCCTTTGCAGGGTTTGGTCCCCACCAGCGCTGGCTGCCCGAATTGCGGCAACTTAAAGGGTCAGATGGTATCTAGTCGGAAGAACAGGCGCGCAATACGGCCGCCATCAGGCACCGACCAATTGGAACGATTGGGGTCCGCGTCTGGGCGCAGCGTGGAATCCGACACCCAAGTTGGTGGTTCGCTCGGGTTTTGGCATCGTCTTTCAGCCTTCGGCACTGCAGGCCGCCGGCACCAGCGGCGCCCCTGGCATCGAGGGATTCACCAGCCAGACCAATCTGGCCACGAGTTTCAATAACCAGCAGACGGCTCCGACATTCGATTTGTCGAATCCGTATCCCAGCGGGTACAACTTGCCCCAGGGCAAGAACCCAGCTTGCCTTGCTTCGACTGCTTGCGTGCAAGCGATCGACGTCGGCACAGGGATCGGCCAATCTTACTTTGACTCCCATCGTTCGCCCTACAGCATTCAGTGGAATGGCAACGTGCAGTATGCCTTCCCAGGCAATCTCATTTTGGAGCTGGGCTACCTGGGCAACCGCGGTATCTATCTCATCAACGGCGATCCAGGCAAACCTTATGACCAATTGCCTGATAGCTATCTGAGCCAGGGGGCCGCGCTGCAGAATACGCAGGTTGCGAATCCCTTCTACGGGGTGATTACCACTCCCGGATCGGATCTTGCCCAGCCAATGATTCAGGCCAGCAAGCTGCTGCGCAAATGGCCTGAGTATGACGGCGTGATGAGCTTCCGTAAGCCCGGCGCGTCCTCTACCTACAATGCGTTTACGATTCGCGCCAATAAACAGGTGTCAAACGGCCTGACCTTCACCCTCTCGTTCACAGATGGCCGGGAGTACGACAACGCGGCTTCCGCGGTGAACTTATCTCGGCCCGGTCAGCTCAGACCTATGCTGACCAGTACAACCCTAAGGGCGAATGGGCGATAGGTGCTCAGAACGTCAATTACCAGCTTGTTTCGAGCGCTATCTATGAACTTCCGTTCGGGCACGGTAAGCCATTCCTCAACACCGCTGGAAAGGGCACAAACCTGTTGGTCAATGGCTGGCAGGTCGGCCGGAATCGAAAACTGGAGCACTGGTAATCCGGTCGTGCTGGGATCGTTCGACAACGGAACCACAGCCGAAACGATCTTCACGCTCGCGCAGCGCCCTGCATGGAATGGGAAATCGTCGAGCAAGGGTACGGCTCCGTACACAAAGTTCGATTGGCAGGATTTCGCCAAGCCGGCTCCCTACACCATCGGAAATGCACCCCGGGCGCTGTCGTGGGTACACAACCCTGATTCTCAGAATTTCGACTTCTCGCTCACCAAGAACACCAGGTTTGGCGATCGATATAACGTCCAGATTCGGATGGAGATGTTTAACGCTTTCAACCATCCTAACCTGGGCTACGGTCGACTCCAATTTCGGCGACCAGACCTTCGATTCGAACGGCAATCGGACCGGCGGCAACTTTGGTACGGTTCCGACCGGTTCGTTCAGCAACAGTTCCCGGCAGATCCAGTTGGCTGCCAAATTCTATTACTAAGCAACTATGCGGCCCGCGCTATCGCAAGCGGATCGTGTAGTTTTGCTCGCAGCGTGTCAACATCACCGAGGCTGGGAGAGCTCCTTCATAAGCTCTCCCGCCTCATTTTCATGGGAAGACTAGAATTCGGCCCGAGCAAAGAGAAATCAATGGATGAAATTGCTGACCTTCTGAAGATTTGATCCCCACTATGCCGAAGCACAGAACAACCTCGGCACGCTTTACGGCCAGCAAGGAGTAGATGCGCAGGCGGAGCAGTTATTTCGTGACGCAATCAAGAGCAGCCCGGCCTTCACAAACGCATTTGTGAATCTGGGTGCTACCCTGGCAAGCGAATCGCGTTTTGCAGAAGCCGATGCAACTTTGGAGAAGGCTCTTCAAATCGATCCTGATAATAAAGAAGCGCAGGATCTTCGGGCGATGATCAAGGCTAGCAGGAACCAATGACGCACAAAGGGCGCAGCGTAACAATCCGGGGAATTCTCGGCCAGGATCCCACCGCCTCGGAAACTTTCGCACTGATCGGGTTTTCAAGTTATGGTACGAGCTTCCAGGTGATTTCTCGAAGGGTCGTCTTCGAAGTTTCTGGCCCGCACTGCGTCAGCACCCGGTCTGTGCATGTACGAGTTGTAAGCGCAACGGGGTTGTGCATCGCCGCCGAAAGTATATGGCCATCGCGGGTGTCCACGACAAGTCGAACGTCAAACGTCTCCTTGCCCGTCTCTGCAGTGAATCCATCATCCTCCTTTGAGACCTGGACGAAGTTGTTGGGCTTAGCCGACGTTGGCTCCTGCATCCACTTCGCAGGTAGCTGAACATGAAGCGCCGGAGGAGGCACGTGTTGGATCAGTAGCGTTTCGGTATGTTCAACCGGGCTTATGGTTTCTACCTTGAGCGAGAAATCAACCACGTCCTGGCCGAGCAAGACACGTTGTCCGTCGGCCCAGGAATTGGGAGTAGTGCGCGCTACATACGCGGTTTGCCCTGGCTGCACAAGCTTCGCCTGCATAGCCAGCAGAAGATCGCTGTAGATGGTCAATGTGTCCGTGATAGGTCCGATCAGCAGAGGTTGAACGTTAGCCAGGTTCGGCACCTTCATATACGACGCAGGGTCATCCAGAGAAACGGTCTGGCGCAGAGCAAGGCTTGCTGGAGTGAGCGCCTGTTGAGCGCTGGAAGTGAGGCCCGACCACCCGATTTCTTCGTAGTATCGACCGTTTGTATCACGCTTCACCAGGTCCGTAGCCTGAACGGAGTACTGCCAGCCGTCGTTGTCGCCTGTCATCAGGTAGTGTGAAACCGCCCCGTCGGTATATCGGCGCTGTAGGGTTGCCGCTTCTGTCGCGACCTGCTGGGTGGCGATTGTCGTTGCTACTTGAACCAGAACCACAAGGGAGACCAGCGGTAGCCAACTCAGCACAACGTCCTCCGAACTAAGCCAACACTTTACCAGCTGAGATCAGCCACTCGCTAAGGATCTCATCGTGATCGCCCTGTGTCCTCCGCGGGAGAACTTCATCGGGAAGATGGCATATTAATTCCCGGTTTCCTATATTGGGAGCGTTATCATGACTTGTTCCAAAAAAGCCAGTGGGCGCGACAAGCAATAAGGGGAGCTACCAGGGCAGTCGTGTTTCCAGCAGATCCGCGGCACCGCAGCGTCCCGGCCCAAGTACAGACCTGACGCCGCGAGCGCCGACTCGACAATCGATGTCAGCGTTGCGAAAGAAAGAAGGGATCGTTCGGCAATGAAACCCAAAGGTGCTCCACGTGTCCTCGTCGCCTTCCTGACCATCCTGTGTCCGGTGTTCTGTCTTGCCCAGCGGACACCGGCCGCTCCCGAACCCCCACCGCCGCCGTTCTATGGACCGTGGAACGCTGTCATCCTGCCCGGTGGGGACGGGCTGCACTCGGCACTCAATGGGAGCGATACCATCCTGAATGCTGAATCGCCCTGGACGCTGCTGGTCTGGGTGAATGCGGAAGATGCTACAGCGGGACGGGAGCTGATTGCCGGCATCGGCGCGCCCGACGGCGAGTATCCGCGTTATTTGGCGATCGCGCCGGGCAAAGTGGAGCTGTATCTGGGCAGGAACAATAGCCTCGAGGGACCGGCCGCAATCACCCCCGGAAAGTGGCATATGCTGGCCGTGACCTTCGACGGGGTTCTATTCCGGCTTTATGCGGATGAAGCCCAGGTGGCCGAAGGAACACTGCGCCAACCCGGCGAACCGGCGAGCGACACAACCAAGCTGCTGGTGGGCGCCGCGGAACCAACTCTGGAAATCGCGCCCGCGCAGGTAAAAGGGTGGGAACATTTTGGAGGAAAGCTCGCCGGGCTGGAACTGCTGCGCGAGGCGCTTTCACCCGAGGCCGTCCGGCAAATGGCCAGCCATCCCCTGGATTTCGACTTGCCTGTTTATGAAGAAGGCTCGAAGCCATGGCCGGTGCAGACGCGCGGACAGGCCGGATACCGCGCGCCGCAAGACCCGGCGACCATGCCACACAGCAAAGCGCCGTTTTCGGCTCCCGAGGCAAAACCGTTGCCCAAAGGTCCGGCCATTGAGAGCAGCGGGGAAAATCTCTGGACCATTCAGGGCTGGCGATTGAGCGCGGCGCCCAAAGTCGAGGCGGACGGCGGGACGGTCTCCGAACGGTCGTTCAACGCGAAGGACTGGTATGCGGCAACCGTGCCGGGAACGGCTCTGACGACCCTGGTGGACCGCGGAGTCTATCCCGATCCCTATTACGGCCTCAACAATCTCGCGATTCCAGAGACGTTGAACAAGCAGGACTACTGGTATCGGACCGAGTTTCGCGCGCCTGAATCCACCAAGCGAAAGCGACTCACGCTGACTTTCGAGGGTATCAACTACCGGGCGACGGTGTGGCTGAACGGGCAGTTCCTGGGCACGATTACCGGCGCGTTCATTCGCGGCGTCTTCGATGTGACCGGCGTTCTAAAACCCGGTGAATCCAATGTGCTCGCGGTGCGTGTTTCTCCGCCGCCCCATCCGGGAATTCCGCAGGAGCAGTCGATCAGGGGAGGTCCCGGCGAGAATGGCGGTCTGATGTGCCTTGACGGACCCACCTTCGTGGCCACCGAAGGATGGGATTGGATTCCCGCCATACGCGATCGCAATACCGGCATCTGGCAACCGGTGACACTGCGAGCAACCGAAGCAGTGAAGATTGGCGACCCGCAGGTGGTGACCAGCCTTCCGTTGCCGGACACGTCGAGCGCGAAGGTGGAACTGGTGGTCCCGCTGACGAATGCCGGCGACGCACCGGTACATGGAACGCTCAGGGCCGATTTTGAAGGAGTTACTGTTACCAAGGACGTGGATCTGAAACCGGGACAGAGTGAAGTGAAATTGACTCCGGCTGACTTTCCACAGTTGACGGTGACACATCCGCGGCTGTGGTGGCCCAATGGATATGGAAAGCAGGAGTTGTACCATCTTAAGCTGTCTTTTGCCTTGGGCGGTCCGATTTCGGACACGAAGGAAGTGCGGTTTGGAATTCGGGAAATTACCTACGAGCTGAGTCTGCTTGATACGGCCGGGCATCTGAGGCGCGTCGAATACTCGCCGGTCGAAGCGTACGAGTTGGGTGAAACCAAGCCCGATGTGAATGTTACCCACGACGGGATGCGGAATATTCCGGCGGCCGAGCCACCGCCGCCGAATCTGCCCGAAGCGTGGCGGGAAAACTGGCATTCATGGGTGGCTTCGCTCACCTTGGCCGGTGAGCATTCCCCTGCCGTGAAACCGAGCGAAGACCTCAGCACGGCTCCGTATCTTGTTATCAAGGTAAACGGAGTGCGCATTGCCAGCCGCGGCGGTAACTGGGGTATGGATGATGCCATGAAGCGGGTCTCGCGGGAACGGCTGGAGCCCTATTTCCGGCTGCATCATGACGCGCACGAGAACATCATCCGCAATTGGGTCGGGCAAAGTACAGAGCAGTCGTTCTACGACCTCGCCGACGAATATGGCTTTCTGATCTGGAATGACTTTTGGGAGACAACAGAGAACTACAACATTGAAGCCCAGGACCCGGATCTGTTCCTGAAGAATGCAGAAGATGTGATCCGGCGTTTCCGCAATCATCCGTCGATCGCAGTCTGGTGCGGACGCAATGAAGGTGTGCCGCAGCCGATCATTAACCAGGGCCTTGCGCAGCTGATCTCTAAAGAGGATGGCACACGATACTACTCGCCCAGTTCGAACCAGGTGAATCTGCAAAACAGCGGTCCATATCGCTATCAAGACCCAAAGCTGTACTATACAGCGCTCAATCGTGGTTTCTCGGTCGAGACAGGTACGCCCTCGATGTCGACGCTCGAATCGTTCGAGGCGTCGGTGCCGAAGCCCGACCAGTGGCCGATGGACGATGTGTGGGCTTACCACGACTGGCACTTCGCGGGAAACGGCGACATGCATCCGTTTCTAGCGGAGATGCAGACTGAGTTTGGGGCGCCCACCAGTCTCGAGGATTTCGAACGTAAGGCGCAGATGATGGACTACGTCGATCATCGCGCGATCTTCGAAGGTATGAATGCGCATTTGTGGTCGCCCAACAGCGGGCGTCTTCTGTGGATGACACAGCCTGCGTGGCCCAGCAATATGTGGGAGGTGCTCAGCTCGGACTATGACACGCAGTCGTCGTACTATGGCGAGGCAAAAGCGTGTGAGCCGCTCCATGTGCAGCTGGACCTGGCGACGGATGCGGTGCAAGTGGTGAACACAACGCCGCAAGCGGCAGGAACAGTGCGGGTGACGGCGGATGTGTTTTCCCTCGACAACAAATCTCTCCTCCACAAGGACGCGACGGCTGAGGTTCCCGCAGATGAGGTGGTGGCGGCGCTGCATCTGGAACTGGCGCCACTCGAAAAGGATGCGGTCGTGCTGGTGAAACTGGAGCTCAAGGATCAGGGGGGTAAGGTGGTCTCGTCGAATCTATATTGGTTGACGGCAGAGAGCCAGAATTACCGTGAGTTGACGCGGCTGGCAGCGCCCACCGTGATGGCAACGGCAACGTCGAGGCGTAGCGGCGATTCGGTGCAGGTTCATGTAGAACTGAGGAACACAGGCACCGATATCGCGCTCCAGAACAAGCTGACACTGGTGAAGAGCTCGGATGGCTCGCGCATTCTGCCGGCGTATTTCAGCGACAACTACGTTTCATTGCTGCCGGGCGAATCACGGGGGATTGATCTTGAATATCCGGTGAGCGCCGCGGGCGGTGCCACGCCCCAGCTTACGCTGCGGGGCTTCAATCTGCCGCAGAGTACTGTGCCGGTCGGCGCCGGAGGTCACTGACGTGCGGCTGACTCCGGTCGTCCGTGTGACTCTGGTAGTCTCGGCAAAACTCCGGCGGCTTGCAAACCAGGTCTCGCGGAATTTGTTGGTACGGGTCCTTGTGGGCTCGGCCCTCTTTATCTGGGGCAGATCTCCGCTGTTGGCAAAGACTGTGGTGTTCTGGCAAGAAGGATTCCCTACCGTCGACAGCGAACCCATTGCACGTGGTGCATTGACGCAGGCTCTCGGAGAGGATGAGGTTTTTCTCGGGATCGATGGCCTGCGCGACCCATCTGCATTGGCCAACGCAGATCTGCTCGTACTCCCGTACGGCTCCGCCTTTCCAGCCGCGGACTGGAGCGCGATCCACGCCTATCTTCAAGGTGGAGGCAATCTGCTCACCCTCGGAGGCCTACCCTTTCGCGTGCCGGTGACGGGAGGCGGCAGCAGCTTGCGGCAGGAGCGGCCGCAAGATACCTACTCTCTCGAATTAGGCATACGTCATAGCTATGCGGTTCCGGTAGGGCAAGGCGCGAAGTTCGCCTGGAAACCCGGATACACATTTTTGCAGCCCACTGCGATCCAAGGCCATCGATTCTTTTCGCTTGAGGGCCAAGTCAGTGGCCTCGGCTACATGGTAGGTGCCGATGGCACCAAAGCGGCCGCACCCGTTGTAGTAGGCGAGAGGATAGGTATCTTACGCGCACCCTCGTCCGGACCGCCTGCGCACATGGTAATGCTGGATTTCGAGCCGAACGCCAGGTATTGGGAGTCGACCGACGGCATCGCATTAGTGCGCCAGTCGGCGGACTATGCCCGCCAGGGACCGATTCGCTTCTGGATAGAGACACTCTACTCCGCTATACGTCCCGACGAATTTGCGCAGATAGAGATCCACCTCGAACACGCGCCTGCAGCACAGGCGGGCGAAGTAAAAATCGAGATATCATCCGGCGACAACGTGCTCTACAGCACAAGCATCCCCTGTATCGGCAGCAGGGTGGATGCGAACATACCATTCCGCAAACCGTTGCCTGCCGGCTTGTATACCATTCGGGGAGTATATGAGTATGGAGGGAGGCCCAGGGAATTTTATAGAAACGGATTCTGGGTACAAGACATTGAGGCTCTGTCTTCAGGCCCGGCGCTAAGCGTCCGGGGCGATTTCCTCACCAAGGATGGCACTCCCTTTTTCCCCTTCGGAACGAACTATTTCACCACCGAGGAAAATGGTTGGGACTTCTCCGGACCGCGCAACGCGGCGGCGTGGGATAACGACTTTGCCGACATGGAGCGGCACGGCGTCACCTTTGTGCGCACCGGGGTATGGATGTCGAATGCCAAGTTCGTAGAGCCTTCCACGGGCCAGGTCAATGAGCGATTCTTGCGCAACGTTGAGGCGTACTTACTCTCCGCGCGCAACCACCATATCGCGATCAATTTCACTTTCTATGGCTTCACCCCGAAAACCGGTTCAGTTTTTCCCGTGCGGCAAGATCAGGCCGAGGCCCCTTTGCCGAACCCCTACACCAACGCCGCCATTGTGCGCGACGAACAGGCGTACGTGCTCTCGATAGTCAATCGCTTCAAGAATGTTCCCTGGCTCTCGTGGGACCTCATCAATGAACCAAGCTTCTCCAACCCGAGAAGAATATTTATGGGAAACACACCCAACGGGGATGCGACCGAAATTGCGGCATGGCGAAAGTGTTTGCGTGAGAAATACGGCGACATCACCGCGTTGGCGTCTGCCTGGGGTGTGCCGCCGGAACGGCTCAAGACTTTCGAGGACGTAAACCTGCCCGATGTTGCGGATCTGCGGCTCGAACGATATGGCAATACGGAGGAAGTCAGGGCCATTGACTACAACCTATTCGCACAGGATTCCTTCGCAGGCTGGATCCACGGTATGGTGACCGCCATCCGGGGCGCGGGGAGCAAGCAACTGATTGATGTCGGTCAAGACGAGGGCGGGGTGCAGAACCGGGTTCTCAATCAATTCTTCGTCAAGGCAGGTGTCTCCTTCACGGTTAACCACACTTACAGGGCGGACGATGCTTTGTTGTGGGATTCGCTGGTGGCCAAGCAGCCGGGAACGCCGAACTTTGTCGGCGAGACTGGATATCAACCCGTGTGGTGGCCCGACGGCACATGGCGCTACGACGAGTTGTCTGCTTATGCGCTACAAGAGAAAAAATTGGCTTTCGGCTTTGCCGCCGGAAACAGCGGCGCCCTGCAGTGGGATTGGGCTCGTGAAGTGGACTTTGGCATGGAGCGGAGCGACGGATCGGCCAAGAGCTGGCAAACTCTGATGCGCGATATGGGAAGTTTCGCCAAAGCAGCCTCACCCTGGGCTACGGATCTGGTAGAGCCCGAGGTTGCCCTCATTCTGCCGCAGTCGTTGCAACTTTCAGTCTTCAATGCAACCGCACTGGAGGCACAGCAGTCCGCAGTCCGCGCGCTTTATCATTACGCGCGGGCAGAGGCTTATGCCGTGGGCGAATATCAGATCGACCGATTGGGGTCGCCCAAACTAATCATCCTGCCTTCTCCTTACGTGCTTACTGCCCAGGCCTGGGACGCAATTGTGGACAAAGTGAAGGCAGGCTCCATCCTGCTGGTATCGGGACCGTTTGACGAGGATGCTCATTTCCATCCGACCGGCAGGCAGGACGCCGTCGGACTACCCTACACCGATGATCCTCTCCTCTTGCATGAGAACCACACGGAATGGGCGCGAGGCACATTGTCGCTGGCTTATAGCGGAATGAAGATTACGGTTTTGAATCGCGCCGTCCTTGCGAATGGCAAGAGCTGGGAGGAAGTCGCCGTTGGCAAGGGAAAGATCCTCTTCTCACCCTTGCCCCTGGAACTGAACGATAACCTGCAGGCTGTAGGCGATGTGTATCGATACGCGTTGCGGTTAGCGGGTGTGTCGCCTACTTATGTTACTGATCTCCAGGACCCGGGTTTGCTCATCGCACCGACACAATTTCCTCACGCCACGCTTTACGTTTTGTCCTCCGAGTCAAACCAGGAAGCGTTGTCCTTTGTCGATAAAAGGAGCGGAAAGCACATCATCGGCGAGCTGTCACCAGGACGCACCACCCTGCTATTGATCGGAGAGGATGGAAAAGAATTGGCCAGCTACAACTGGAGGAGGCACTGATTCATGAAGAAGGTCCCATCTTTCGCAGGCACGATCGCATTCTCGGTCGGGAGCCAAAGACCGACATAAGAGCCGAACTCGTAAGACCGTGCATTTTGTGGATTGGATTGTGGATCAGAAATTAAATCGACAAAGGCACTTTGAAAGCCTTGGCCGATCATGGCGCAATAGACGCCATCCTGCCCGCAGGCGGTGGCGATTGCGAAGAAATCCCGGATCCGTTCGCCACGGCCGGCATCCATGTCAATAAGGCGGCTGCCCAGCTTCAGGATTAGGAGCCAAGTCCTTTGTCTAGTCGTGGAACGATCGCCGCCCTCGGGAAGGTCAGCTAAGTATGAATGTCCTGGTTTTGGATGTTGGTGGCACTCACGTCAAAGTTCTCGTCAGCGGGCAAAGCGAGCCCCGAAAGTTTGACTCCGGGGCAACGATGGTTCCCAAACACATGGTCTCGGCGATCCAGAAGATCACCGCCGACTGGAAGTATGACGTTGTATCGATCGGCTATCCGGGACCAGTTCTCAGAAATCGTCCGGTCGCCGAGCCGCATAATTTAGGGAGCGGTTGGGTCGGGTTCAACTTTGAGGCTGCCTTCGCCCGTCCGGTAAAGCTGATCAATGATGCGGCTATGCAGGCCCTGGGGAGCTACAAGGGCGGGAAGATGCTCTTCTTAGGTCTAGGAACCGGCCTCGGATCCACGCTGATCGCGGATGGCATTGTTGAGCCGATGGAGCTGGGTCATTTGCCTTACAAAAAGCATACATACGAGGACTACGTTGGGCAGCGAGGACTGGAACGCTGGGGCAAAGACGCCTGGCGGCACCATGTTGCAGATGTCGTAGCCCTCTTGATCGCCGCGCTTGAACCCGAGGACGTGGTCCTGGGTGGAGGGAACGTAAAACTGCTCGAGAAACTTCCTCCAGGCTGCCGAGTGGGCAGTAACGCTAACGCTTTTGCTGGAGGATTTCGCCTGTGGGAGAACCCCCCAGAGGAGCGCCACGTTTCCAGTGCCGTCACAACCAGACAAACGGAGCAAGGGCACGCGAATGGCTGATAACGGCCGCCCCCCGAAAAAAGGAGATTATTTGCAATGAGCGATTCCCATTCCGACGCCCTGGTCTTTTTTGGCGCCACAGGCGACCTGGCTTACAAAAAGATCTTTCCGGCGCTGCAGGCGATGATCAAACGGGGCCACCTCGACGTGCCCGTGATCGGTGTAGCGAAAGCCGGTTGGAACCTTGAACAGCTTCGCGCGCGGGCACACGATAGCCTCGAGAAACACGGCGGAGTCGACACTGCAGCTCTCAACAAGTTGACCGGCTTGTTGCGTTATGTAGACGGCGACTACGCAGACCCTGCCACTTTTCAGGCAATCCGCAAAGAACTCAACGGAGCGCAAAGGCCGGCGCATTACCTGGCCATCCCTCCCCTTCTGTTCGGAACGGTGGTGGAGCAATTGGCGAAATCGGGTTCCGCCCAGAGCGCTCGTGTCATTGTCGAGAAGCCGTTTGGCAACGACCTTGCCTCAGCGCAGCAGCTCAACCGGATTCTTCATGCAGCCTTCCCCGAATCCGGCATCTTTCGCATTGACCACTATCTGGGCAAGCGTCCTGTGAACAACGTGGTAGTTTTCCGCTTCGTCAATGCGTTCATGGAGCCGTTCTGGAATCGCAACTACATCGAAAGCGTGCAGATCACCATGGCAGAAGATTTCGGTGTGCAAGGACGCGGTTCTTTCTACGATCAAACCGGCACCATTCGCGACGTAATCCAAAACCATCTATTCCAAATCCTGTGTAACCTCACGATGGAGCCTCCGGTCCGCCTTGACAGTGAAACCATTCGTGATGAGAAGGTGAAGGTGCTGAAGGCGATTCCGCCGTTGGAGGCGGATAATCTCGTCCGAGGGCAGTTTCGCGGTTACCGCCAGGAGCCGGGAGTCCGCTCCGATTCGAAGATGGAAACCTTTGCCGCACTGCGGCTGGAGATTGATTCCTGGCGTTGGAAAAACGTGCCATTCTACATCCGGGCAGGAAAGAATTTACCGGTGACCTGCACCGAGGTCCTCGCCCGGTTTCGAAAGCCTCCGACGGTTGTCAAGGAGAGCGCACTGTCTCAGAACCATCTGCGGTTCCGGATCAGTCCCGAGATGACGATAGCCTTGGGCGCGACTGTCATGGCTCCCGGCGAGGTATTGAAAGGCGAGGACGTCGAGATGGTGGCGAGTCGCCTTCCCCGTCCCGACGAAATGGAAGCGTACGAGCGCGTGTTGGGCGACGCGATGGCGGGGGATGCTACTCTGTTTGCCCGCCAGGATTACGTGGAAGAGGCCTGGCGAATCGTCGATCCGGTGCTGAAAGCCGGCACTCCGATCTATGAATACGAGACGGGCGGCTGGGGTCCGAGTGAGGTCGAGCAGAGAGTTGTGCCAGCCGGAGGCTGGCACAACCCGATCACATCAGACCAGGAAGATTTCCGCCTTGTCGGCAAAGCCGGCTGACAATGCGGATCGTGTATGGACCCCAGGCTAAGCTTCCCGGGTGGAGATATACGCACAAGCGGCGTCTGCTGGCAGTTTCGTTGACGATTCGGTCGTCCGGAAATATGCGCGGAAGCGTGGTATGCGTGATAAAGGAGTGCGCGAGCACTCTGCGAGGCCGTCGTGCTTGCTGGTCTTTCCCTCGATCACAGGCATACTTCGTTTTCCGGTTCATACCCGCCCACCTCATGCGCAATAGTCGTGCTTGCCGGCGAGACTCCGAATCGCTGTCAGCCCGCCATTTCCGATTTTCCGTCGCAGTATTGTCGAACCCGTCAAGAGTGATCGGGCGAATCTAAAATCCCATTGCAGCGCTGAAATGAGGGCCGGCCTCCCGCCGTACCGAACGGGCGCGAGGAAGTGCTTTCCTCAGAGCCGCCAGAATCGGCGCTCTCCATCCCGTCCTCGAAGAGGGCCCACGGTGCGGCATGAGGGAAAGCCGCGAACACTACCGCCTGCCACTGGTGATAGAAGTAATAGTCATAGCCCAGTTGGCGCAGCTTCCTGCCGAGGCTCGCGGGGTCGATCGCCTCGCCTGGCTGGCCGTGGGTATGCGGAGAGAAGCCTACCCCCAACTTCTTCTCCGGGAAAGCGAGCCTGATGGCAAGTGCGAAACGTTCGGCTTGGGCGAAATCAAGCCTTGAAGAGGAGTAGCAAACCGCGTCTGCATCGGGCGCATAGGCCAACGCACGGCTAATCGAAGCTTCGATGCCTCCACAGTAGACATGATGGCCGTCAATCGTTCTTACACCGCTCAAATATCGCCGATCACGCGGGTCTTTATCGCTTGCAAGGTATTGCGCTCCCCGCGCATGCGTACAGACAATCACCAGCGGCTGAGTGTCCAGACTTCTGGCAATGCCCCTTGCCACCTTTAGCTTTCGTGTCGTCTCTTCGATCGGAACAAGCACGGTCGCTGGTCGAAGGCTGGCTCCGCTGGTCATTAGAAAACCACCTGGCAAACCGACCGCGGAAGCTCCTGCTTCGCTCATGCTTTGCACGGTGTGCCAGGCTATGCCTTGCGGAGGATGCCGCACTACCGGCGGTGAAAGATCAAGTAGTCTGTTCTCCAGACGCTGGGTGTCGGGCACCTGTCTCATGAAATATGCTCCTGGACCTCTACCGATTTCCTTCGATGAGGAAGGGCTCTCTAAGAGGTCGATCTGCGTGTTGTTTGCACCTTAAGTCACATAGGCCGCCGGAACAACCGGCAGTAGACCGATTCGGACGAGGGACGGATAGACCGGCTCAACGACCAGTCCCAAAAACGTGCCGCGGTCTTCCAGCCAGGTATAGTTCGTCGACAGGCCCGGCAGATGGTGTGCATGGTAATCTTGATCGGATAGTCCAGCTTGGGCGAACCAAAGAAGGACGACGCGACCGTTTTGGACTAGTATGATTTGCGGAACATGATACCCCTTTCGCTCTCGGTTTTACGCAAACTCGATGACGCACTTCTTGGACGATACGTTCGTGAGGGGTTCATCCTGTTGGAGCAGCGAGCCGGCGAGGATCTGGCCCGTATCGCTCCCGGGGACCCTCTTGCAATCTCGTACCTGCTGAACATCGCACAGTGGGTAGATCTGGGTTACCGCGATATTCAACTGGTGAAAGAACTCCTCGCACGATTTGCCGCTGTACCCCGCGGTGATATGAAGTTGTCTGACTATCTCCAGCTGCGCATGGTGGAAGCCTTTGTTGTTTTTGCCTCGGAGGACGCGACCGCTGCCATTTCCATTCTTGAAAGCGTGCTAACGATGCAGCCGGAGGTTACCGAACCAAGAATCATGCTGATGGCGCATTTCTGGAAAGGCCGGTCCCATCGGCAGAAGGGTGAGTACCAGCTGGCGCTGCACCACGTTCTTGAGGCCAAGAGCCTGGCGCAACGACTGCATGCGCCAAAATTGATTGCGGTCGTACAGATTCATGAAAGTTGGCTGCTCTTCCAGACTGGGCAAAGAAAGGAAGCGTTCCGTCTACTGGATAGTGCCGAGATGGAGCTCAAACCAACAGGACACTCCCTCTCTCTCGGCAATATCGAGTCTGCGCGCGGTAGATTTGTACGCCGCTCCGGAGAATATGCCAAGGCGCTGCAGCACTTTCAGCGCGCGATTGCGATCTACTCCGGGCACTTTCCCCACCATCCGAATCTCGCCCGCGCTCTCGTAAACGCCGCATATGTCAAGCGGCTGATCGCCTTCGATCTTAGCCAGAAGGCCAAGGAGGGCCGCGCGCGCGGCACTCTGCATGACCGCTATCTTAGTATCTGCCGCGAAGCTCTCGAACTTTTAGAACGGGCTCGGGACATCTATGCCTTGAATCATCATCAGAGCGGAACCGGGTCTGTTTTCGTGAATGCCGGGCATCTACATCTTGATACCGGTGACATTGACCGGGCATCCATGGAGGCGATGAAAGCCTTTCAATTTGGAGTGGAAAAGCAGGATCACATTTTGATGGCCCGCGCTCGGATTCTTCAGGCGGCAATCGAAAATATGCGGGTAGAGGAGCAGGTCGGAGAGGCCGAAGACATAGCAAGCCGTGCGAACCTGGCTGCCCAATACTCCGAAGAGGCTATCGCCCTTGCCAAGGAGACGCAGAACAAGAGATTGCTGGCCGGCGCCTACGTCGTGCGGGGGACGACCGCGGCAAATGAGTTCTTCGAAGAGTGGGAGTTAGCGAAGCAATTCGCTTCCTTGGCAGGTGAGCTTCTTAACCCGGATGATCGCGACCATCTGTCGAAAGAACTTCTCATACTTAAGTCGCGGATCATTCGTGCTATTGGCATAGACCACACCTTGCGCTCGTGGTCCGACGGGGTGACGGGCGACAAGACATTCCAGGAAATAACGGAAGAGTTTGCGGAAATTGTAATCCCGAAAGTGTGGATAAGAGAAGATCGCAAGATCTCAAAGGTCGCAGCAAAATTGTCCATTTCGCCGAAGAAGGTCCGTAGAATTCTCCGCAATGCTCGATTGCTGCGATGATTGGCATTGAGAACTAGAAATTACCATCCCGTCTCTCGAACTCGGTTGGTTTTCCAAGTGTCACGCCTCCAGCGCTGAACCAACTTGCCGTCATCTCGATCAGCTCGTCCTCGGTGATTTCGGGCGGACCCAGCAGTTGCGCGCATCGCGATGCATCGCTGAGCAGGGCGCTCTTCGATTCCGTTCCGACGAACTTCGGTGTCTTGCCGAAGCGATGCCCGAATTTCTGCGCGACATCGCGAACGGAAAGCTTCTTCAAACCCGTGACATTCAGGATCTGGGCGGGTGAATTGCAGAGAGCAAACGAACGAAAACAATAGGAGTTAGCATCCCCTTGCCAGATCACATTCACCAGCCCTGTTGTTAGGTCGATCGGTTGTCCATGAACAACTTTCTCGCAAATATCGAGCAAAACTCCATAGCGCAGATCGATCGCGTAGTTGAGTCGAAACAGCAGGACCGGCGTGCGATAAGTATTGGAAAAGTATTCAAAGATGCGCTCTCTCGCAAGAGTGGACTGAGCATACTCACCCACAGGAGCGACGGTTGTTTGCTCGTGGGCACCCGGCCCATCCACGGAAACAAACGGGTAGACATTTCCGGTTGAAAACACAACTATCCTGGAACGACGGAATCTCTGCGCCGCCAATCCCGCTATCCAAGCATTCGTGGCCCAGGTAAGCGGTAGATTCCCAACGGACCCGAATTTCCGGCCAACCATAAACACCACGTTCGGCGCATCTGGCAGAGTGTCGTAGCTCTTTGGATCGAGCAGATCCGCCTCAATAACCTCGACGCTTTGAGAAAATCTTCCGAAAATACCGCCTCTCTCCTTACGAACGACGGCGAACACTCTGTGCTTCAGCCCAGCTTTCTGAATTGCCCGGGCGGCGCGCACGGTCAGGCTCGGGCCCATTTTTCCGCCCGCCCCCAGAATCATCACATCGCCTTCGAGCTGAGACGCACCAGCAACATCCCGTTCGGAAGGAACCGACAGAAGTTCTTCGAGTTTGTCTTCATTGAGGACGATGTCAACCATGAATGAGATATTCTTTCCAGTAGAACGTGTTCTGATTCTGGCCAAGTTACCCGTTCCCCCGAGAATCTGTCAAGATGCGTTGAATAAGATCTTGCAGTGAGGCGGATTGGTGACGTGAGGGAGAAGGCGATGTAAATTCCCATGCCTCGATTCGTTTGCCTCATGCAATTCGCCCCTGTGGACTTGGGGCGTGAAGAGACTTCTGTCATGATTAGGAAAGCGATTTGACGCCCCATGCCTTCTTCCAAGTTCAACTGGCAGGATTCCTTCAAAGCGGGTGCGGTCATTCCGGCCCATCCACTAGCGCTCACAGAGATGCGCAAGTTGGACGAGCGGCGTCAACGTGCATTGACAAGGTACTATCTCGCAGCGGGTGCGGGAGGAGCTGCGGTGGGTGTGCACACGACCCAGTTCCAGATTCGCGACCCAAAAATTGGTTTATATGAGCCGGTGTTAGCCTTAGCGGCGGAAGAGCTTGGTTCAAAAGATGTGATTCGCATCGCGGGCGTCTGCGGGAAAACGCCGCAGGCTACGCACGAGGCCGAAATCGCTAGCGGACTTCAATACCATGCAGCACTCCTGAGCTTGGCTGCTCTGGCAGGAGGATCGGCCGAAGAGCGTATCGCTCACGTTCGCGCGGTTGGAGAGATCATTCCTGTTATTGGCTTTTATCTTCAGGCCGCCGTTGGTGGTCAGTCTCTCCCGTTTGAGTTTTGGCGAGCGTTCGCCGAGATCGAGAGCGTGGTCGGGATTAAGATTGCGCCTTTCGACCGCTACGCAACTCAAGACGTTCTGCGCGGTGTAGCGGCATCCGGCCGTGCAAGCGAGATTGCACTCTACACGGGCAATGATGACCACATCGTTCTTGACCTGCTTTCCCGGTTCCACTTTGGGGGACAGACGCTTCGGTTCGCCGGCGGCCTGCTCGGACATTGGGCTGTGTGGACGGCCCGCGCAGTGGAGTTGCAGCGGGAACTCCATCAGGTTGTACAGTCGGGGGAGCCTATTGATCCCAAGTGGTTCCTGCGAAACGCGGAGGTAACCGACATGAATGCGGCGCTGTTCGACGTTGCGCATCAATTCCATGGATGCATCGCGGGCATCCACGAGATTCTTCGCAGACAGGGGCTGATGGGAGGGCGGTGGTGTCTGGATCCGGCGGAAGATCTGTCGCCCGGCCAGGCTGAGGATCTTGATCGAGTAACCGCAGCGTATCCACATTTGGTCGACGACCAGTTCGTTCGAGAGAACGTGGATCGTTGGTTGTCCTAGACGCGCTTATGAATGGGAAGCTGGCCCCGAGTCAAAATGCTCTAGCGGACGAAGCCAATGGCAGCAAGGTCAGCCGAAATTTGCCTGCCGGCTTCGATCACCGAAGCGATCAATAGTTTCTTCCGTGCAGCCGAGCAGCGTGCGGTTGGGATGTTGACGCTGACGGCGCCACAGACTGACGATTGGGAATCAAAGATGGGAGCACCCACGATAAAGGCGCCGGTCACGGTTTCCTCTGCGTTCAAAGAATAGCCGGCCCTTTGCGTGCGCTCCAGGTCCAACTTCAAGTCACGTACTTTTGTATAAGTGTGTTTGGTGTACTGAGCGAGTTTCGACTTGGCCAGGAATGGCGCAAGCTCCCTGGACGAGAGGAAGGCAGCTACCGCTTTCCCGAGCGCTGTTGCGTGTATAGGGCAATCATCGCCAATATGCAAGGTCAGCCGAAGAGGATGTGATGTCTCGAGGACATCAATCAGGATGACGGACTCCGCGAGACGCTCTGCGAGGGCCACCGACTCATCCAGTTTCTCGCGAAGCATGGTGAGGTGGGGTTTCGCGACGGCTGCCAGTCCCAATTGCTTCGCGTTCCGCCGCGACAGGCCAGTGGTCTTGAGGGTGAGACGGTAGACTCCATTCGTCTCAGGTTGTTCGACGTAGCCGGCCTCTTTCAGGGTGAACAGGATGCGAAACGCGGAGCTTTTTACCAAGCCGACTTCCTTAGCGATCTCTTTAAGTGGTTTGCCGAATTCGCTGAGGGCCAGTGCTTCAAGAACTGCCAGAGTCTTGACTACGAGGTCGATGTGGTTTTTTGCTGCCATTCCTGGGTTTCCTGTCCTATTAAGATTGCAGCGGCATCGGTCACCAGAAGCGCGGCGCTGGGCCTCGCTTTCTTCCGCCCGTTCAGCCGAATTCCGGCCCAGCGGCAGCCATTAATTGGGCGGGATTACCGGGGAGTGCCGTGAGCCCAAGGGCCATGCGCGTGAAGCAGCGCTGCCGGCGAAAGTCATGCGCGGCTAGCGTCGGAATGAGCACGCTTCCGGCCTCCAGCACATCCACCAGGAGGCGGCCCGAAGCTGCACGGATTCCTTCAGTCAACAGCGCTGGAGCTTCCGCGGGTTGGGCGACGATGGGCCCTAGATGGGAGGCTTTGGAGCCCTGGCGCGAGATAGCGAAGCCGTAGGGAGAACTGAACGCAAGACTACGTGGCCGGGCCAGGAAGCCCTCCAGCAGGAAGCGGCGGTCAGCCCCGAACGCGAACTGGTCAAGCTCAAGCCTGGCGGGGGCGACCGCACCTATGCTCCCGCCACCGTATCCTTCCCATCGCTCCATCGTACCGAGTGGCAAGAAGCCGAGAGCTTGTAGAGGGCTGTTGCGGCCGGTACTGCGTCCAGAAGCGCAGCCCGCCCCTCATCGCGCAGCAGCGACGTGCAGGCTGCGGTGAGCCTGGTCGCAAGACCACGCCGGCGCCATTCGGCGGTTACCAGCACCATCGAAATCCACCCGAAGGCGTCACCGTAGGGAAGCGCCGCCGCAGTCGCCACCAAACGGTCTTCCATCGCGAATCCGAGCACCGTTCCATACTTGAAGAAGACTGCCCAGTCTGCGGCATTTTGGTTCCAGCCAGCCTCGTCTGACAAGAGCAAAGTGCGCGGAATCCATGTTGCGTCCAACCGTATTGGATAGAGCGTGTCAGTTAACATGATTGCGAACATCCAGGCCGTCGGTTATCAAGTGAGAGCGTTACTGCTTCGCAGCAGGGGAAAGCTGGTCCTCATTTGGGAGTAACTCGAAATTAGAAAAGTCGCCGGTTTCATCAAAGGAACCAAGTCCAATTTGTCCTCTTGTGAAGGTGCGGTCGAGCACAGAAAATCGCGGTCTCGTTTCCTTGTTCAAAAAAACCTGGGTCGAGCCTGAGAGGACATTGCGTACAATTCGCACATCGTGCCAGGAGTGGTCTGGGAGCGCCGCAGCGGCATCCAAGCCCGCGATCCGCCGGCGGTCACCACCGTCAACAATGAATATGCCGTTGTGGACGGCTATTTCCGTCCCGGGATTCTCCGAAAGGTGAACATAGTAGAAGTGAAGCGTATCTACATAATTGAAAACCACAATCATTGAACCACCTGCGCGGCGCACTTTCACATTGAGGATAAAGCTGCCCACCTCTACACCGCGCAAACGTGCGAACTGCAGTGGCCGGCGAGGAACGCCGGGCTCCCGGTTGCGTTTCATATGGAGATAATCGATGCTACCTTCCTTGAGAATTTCCCAGTCTTCAGGGAAAGGCATCTGCCAGGCATTCAAGTTGCCTGTATTGAAGTCATCTCGAACGGGCAAGCTTGCTGCCGGTGTATTCCCATGCTGGGCTTCGGACCGCACAGAAACAGCATGGACTGCGATCAGACTGACGCAGGCAAGTAATATGGCTGACGAGTATATGCCTCCAGGCTTGCGCATTTCAGCAGTAAGTGGCGCGGACAGTGAACTGCCCTGCCTTTGGAACGGAATGTTCGGCGCGTCTCAGCTGGAGGACGGTTCATCTTCATTGAGCACTGCACCTGCCAGGAACGGATATTCTTTCTAGTAGAACGCGTTCCAGTAAAGGCAACAACCCTAGCCGATTGGCGAAAAGCTTGTCAAATCCCTGAACGCTTTCGAAAAACTGATTCCAGCAACAAGATGGCCATGGGGCGCGTTTGACGCCGCTGTTCAGTCTTGCGAGCTTCGAAGCGAGTACTGCATATCGCCGCTTACTGGTCGCGTCCTGGACGAACCGGAAATTGCATAGATCGCCCCCGCGCCCAGTAAACCTGAGGCGCTAAAGATAGTCCACGCCAAGCTATAGCTATGATAGGTATCGAATATCATTCCAGCCATCCATGGCGCCACCCATTGTCCGATGGAATATCCCATGATGATCAAGGCAAGTAGCTTGCCCAGGGAGGCGACTCCGAAACATTCGGCCGTCACCAATGGAATCAACATGTAATCTGCCCCCATGGCAAAGCCGAATACCCCTGCGAACGCCACGGCCGCCACGGGTTGGTGCGCGATATACAGTAGAGGGATTGCCCCTCCAAGCAGCAGATAGAACAGTGCCATGGTGTTCTTCTTCCTGAACCTGTCCGCGAAGTGGCCTACCACCACACGGCCCCCCAGGCTGAAGGCGAGCAGAATCGACAGGAACCGTGCCGCGGCAGTTGCCGAATACCCTTGGTCTTTCATAAACAAAATAAAATGCTGAACTACGGCGTTGATCGCGCCGATAACAAGCGTGGCTCCAGCTAAAATGAGCCAAAAGTTTGCCGTGCGAACTGCGGCCGAGACGGTGCTGGATGGGGGTTGGTTCAGATCCCCAGGCTCGCTGAGAGCCGGCGAAACCCCATCTGGCGTGAGACCCATTTCAGCCGGATCCGAGCGCGTAATCCAAAACCCGACTGGAAAAAGCACAATCAGGATGAGCGCTCCGATAATTTCCAGGGCGTGGCGCCATCCGAAATTCCGCATAAGGAAATTGGCTAATGAGGGAGAAACGACCCCGCCCAGGCCCAGCCCTAAATATGCGTAACCCATCGCTCGGCCGCGCCGCGCTCGAAACCACCGTGAGATAAGAACCTGATTGGCAAGGGGTCCTGCCAGAGTGTAACCCACTACTTCCAGGACGCAGAGCGATTCGTACTGCCAAAACTTTATGATCGAACCCATTAAAATGAGCGGCAGGCCGATAAAACCCACGCCAGAAAGTATTACCCAACGAGCCCCGATGCGATCAATCAATGCGCCAGCCAACAAACCGACAGGTAGTCCAACCACCACAAAGCCGAGCAAGAACCCTTGTGTCACCTGAGCTCGCGTGAACCCTAACGAGGCCACGAACGCGGGATAGAAAACCGGAAAACCGTAAAAGATGATCCCCACGGCCAAAAAGAGGTTGAGGAATGCCGCAACCACAATCCACCAGCCATAGAAAATGTGTGGAGGTGCGTTCAAATCGCGATTTCGTGCGCTGTTTGTCATTTGGAAGATCGTCATCCTGAACGCATGGCTCCGCAAGGTTGCTCAATTCCGTACCATATATTAACTCCCGAAGCAGGGTTGGCCCTGCGGCTTTGAAATGGGAGGCGTCTGCGTTAGGGGTTAGTTCATCTGTCCCGGTTTAGGTTCTGTCCCGGTTTAGGTTCGGTTTGGGTTTGTCCCGGTTTAGGTTCAAGCCGGCAGCACTCAAGACGATGACAATTGCCTCGTTATCCCCTTCTTCATTGCTAGCAAATCGGGACAATAACGCTTCGCGAAACGTTCAAAAGAGGCGGTGCGGGTGGGCCAATTGAACGATGGTACAGTGTTGGTAAGCGTTTCCTTTGCTGGAGCCAGATATGAAATGGGCTACTGCTCTCGCGCTCTGTAGTCTTTTCTCGCTGACCTTGATGATCCAAACATCATTGGCGCAAAATACGCCCGAGAAGCTACCTCCATTCCCCCCACTACAACAGCCGCCATTTCCTCCGTTGCCTCCGCTTGGAGAACCAAAAATCATTCGCGTACACCGCGATAGGTTCCTGTTCCTGCTTTCAGAATCAAACTGTGGCCCCATCGCCGTTAGAGCGCGAATGGCCGGGCAGTTGGACTCGTTACCATCCCGCATCGTTCAGATAAATCTGAAGAACACAAATTCCGTGGCGATTATCGCTGAACGATTTACTTTCCATGGCATCGCGATGAGAGACAAGTCTTGGCCCGCTCTAGAACAAGCCGATCCAATGACCCTCCAAATTGAGCGTAATGTGACCGTGGACGCGGGACGGGAGGTTCCCGTCGATTCCTTGGTGAACGGCTTTAGTGATGTTAAGCACATCGAGCTGAACTCAGTAACCTATGCAGACGGCACGAGTTGGGAGCCCATACACGGAGAGACCTGCATCGTCACTCCTCGTTCGTTTTAGCGTGGTACGGGGATCAAGCCGCGGGCGCCTCTCTGACCGCAATGTCCAACCGAGACTTTGGTATTGATCGATACGTTCGTCCAATGGATTCGTCGTCGAGCTTCTGCCAATCTTGCCTTGAACAGTCACTCGCTCTGACATCGAAAGGGGTACCAAATGGACGGTACAAATGGACTGAAAGAGACCACGCGCGTGACCCCGCCTGTCGCGTCAAACACGCTTAGTGTGAACGTTTTTACGGCCCCGGGAAAGGCTATGGTCGGCGAGCGCCCAAAGCCCTTCGGCGAACCGCTCGGCTTTGACCCGATCACGTCGACTTAAATCTTCGGCGAGCACGACGCGGTGCTGGTAGACGCAATGACGACGGTGGCAGAGGCCGAGGCTCTCGCGGATTGGGTTGCTCTGCACAACCGCAACTTGGAGACCATCTATATAACGCACGGTCATTTCGACCACTTCTACGGTCTGAGCATTCTGCTCGACCGGTTCCCGGGCGCTCGGGCGATAGCAACGCCCAAGACGGTGAACGCCATGCAGATGTCTTTCACTCCCACAGTAGAGCGGCTAGCCCGCCGGTTGTTTCCCGGGCAAGTGCCCACTAAGTTGGTTGCACCTGAGCCCTATGAGGACGAGACGTTCACTCTCGAGGGCCACGAATTGCGCATCATCGAGCAGGGCCACACCGATAGTCCCGATACGACGTCTCTGCACGTTCCATCGATCGGCCTGATCGTCGCCGGCGACGTTGTGTACAACCAATGCCGCATCTACGTCGGCGACACCACCCCCGAGAGCCGAAAGAATTGGATCGCGGCGCTAGACCGGTTAGCGTCGCTGAACCCGGCGATTGTTGTCGCCGGTCACAAGAAGCCTGGTGCGCCCGACTCTCCCTCGACGATCCAGGAAACCAAGCGTTACCTGCAGGACTTCGATCGGTTGCAGAAAACCGCGACGTCCGACCAGGAGCTGTTCGATCAGATGACGGAGCTATACCCGCATTGGGTAGCCAATCAGTCGTGGTTGATGTTCGGATTCCCGATGCCATAACGTTCAGGTTGAACGAATAAACCCCAGGTTGCGAGAGCAATTAATTCCTCAGATTGCGGAACCACCGGGCGAGCGCGGGGCTTCTCGAATCCTGCTTTATAGCCTCGTTCGAAGTCAGCGGACTTCGCTCGATTGAGCTTTGGCTGTTATAGATGAATCCGCGTTTATTCCCGAAGCACCGCAAGTGGATCAGTCTCTGAGGCACGCCGTCCCGGCAGCAGGAGAGCCACAAGCCTCTGAAACAAAAGGTGGTGACGGTCAGCACCCTTCAGCATCCCTGGATCCTTTGCCAATTCCTTCTGTCTCCATAAATCCATGATTCTTAGCGGTTTATGGCGGGGACGACGGGGCTCAAACCCGCGACCTCTGCCCTGCAGACCTCTGCCCGAGGGGTCGCAGTTCAACCTGCCTCAATAAAATCCGTAATCTAGACCATCCTTCGTCCGCCCGAAAAAGAATTAAATTAAATCCGTTCTCATGTCGATTCGGCCACACCCGGTTCGACGTATCAGCAGAGTGCCAGTACGAAAGAGAGCAAAAGCGATCCGACTTCCCTCTCAATCTGAGTTCACCGGTTAGCCAACAAATAGCTAACCCGAAAACGAGTCACCCAACCATCGCTCAACCCAAAGGAGATTTCGCAAATGCGATTCATGGTCATCGTCAAAGCAACCCCAGAGTCAGAAAAAGAAGGTGCCCTCCCCGATCCACAGCTCCTGCTCGAGATGGGCAAGTACAACGAAGAGCTCAGCAAGGCTGGGGTCCTGCTCGCCCTCGATGGCCTCCATCCCAGCTCCAAAGGCGCACGCGTCAAATTCTCCGGCAAGTCTCGTACAGTCATCGACGGCCCCTTCACCGAGTCCAAGGAGCTCATCGCCGGCTTCTCGATCTTGCAGGTCAAGTCCCTCGAAGAGGCCATCGAGTGGGTCAAGCGTGGTCCCAACTGCGGCGCCGGCGACTACGAAGTCGAAATCCGCCAGGTCTTTGAGATGGAAGACTTCGCACCCATCCTGTCCGAAGAGCAGATCCAGCACAAAGTAGCGAAACGGGCTGAGCTGCCGAATCAGACCGCCAACAAATAGCCACTCTTGCATCCACGGATCGAAGCTGGTGTGATCGGTAGCAGTGTCCGCTACCGATCCACATCACGCCACACATCAAGCCCTGCATCGCATCATCGAAGCTGTCTGGCGCATCGAGTCCGGGGTAGTTGGGGGGCTGTGGGGAATTCTTGTACCTCCCAGAGAAAGATGAGGCACCATCACAACGTGAGCAGGAAAAGCGATCAGCCGAATCCGGACAACGAGCAACCAAGTTGTCGCAGTAGATCGAAACCGGGGTTATCGCATCTTCTCGGGCCTCTCTTTCACGCGCGCGTATGTAAGCCGCTGCTGAAGTTTTGCAGGATATAGTCGCAGGTCCGCATCGTAAACGCGATGATCGGCATCGTCGTGGTTTTGTCCGTCTGGCTGGGAAAGATGCTCGCATCACAAATGTAGAGATTCGAGACGTCATGCGTCTGTGCCCACTTGTTGGTAACCGAGTTTTTTGCATCCTTTCCAAAGCGGCAGACGCCGGTTTCATGCAGGCTGGTGCCCGGACGGTTTGGCTCGGTATCGACATCCCACAGTTCTCCTCCGGCGGCCTTGAACAGATCGGCCATCATTTGCTTGGAGTGTTCCCACATGAGAAGTTCGTTCTCTCCCCACTGGAAGTGGAAACGCAGGGCAGGAATACCGAACATATCTCGCACCTCCGGATCGATATCTACGTAGTTGGTAGCACTTGGGAGCGAGGGAGCCTGGATGTACGATCCAATGGGTGAAGGGTAATAGCGCTTGATATTTCTTTTGAATTGGCTACCGAAACCCTCAAGGTGGCGGTAATACCAAGGAAAACGATCACAGCCCCCGCCAAGGTATACCGCGTACCCGCGGATGAACTTTTCCTGGTGGGGATTCGTGAGGTTTTGCCAGCGCGGCATCCAGGCAATGGTGGAGTCTGCAATATTGTCCGGCGTGGACGGTTGCCCGACAAGCTGAGGCAGGTAGCCGGAACCGGGATTGCCATAAAGATGGTCGCACAAATTGCGGCCCAGTTGGCCACTGGAGTTGGCGATTCCGGTAGGCCATTGCCGTGAACGCGAATTGAGCATGATATGCGCCGTCTCGATGCACGATGCGGCAAGAATGACGACCTTACCCTGGACTTCCACCTCTTGCCGCGTTTCGCGGTCAACGTAGGCCACGCCCTTTGCCTTGCCGTTCTGATCCACCAGCACGCTTCGGACAAGAGCGTTGGTCAATAAAGTAAGGTTCTTTGTTTTCTCTGCGTCCGGGATGGTGAACCAGGTAGGTGAAAAGAATGAGCCTGCGTCGCACCCCTGGCTGCAATTTCCGCAATAATGGCAGCGCGGGTGTCCGTTGTGCGATTCCGTCAGTTGAGCGCAGCGATCTGGCAGGTACGGCACCCCGATCTTCTGCGCCGCCTTTTCCAGGATGTAGTCAAGGCAGCGCCAAGGCATGGGCGCGATGTATTCGCCATCTGGATTGCTGGGCCGATTCTGAATCGTGCTCGCCACCCCCATGTAGCGCTCGGCTTTGGTAAACCACGGAGAAATTTCGGCGTAATCGACCGGCCAATCCTCTCCGAACCCATCCAGACTGGCCGCTTTGAAGTCGATATCACCAAAACGGGCCGAGGAACGGCCCCAGAAATTCGCCTTACCACCAGTGCCCTTACATCTCTTCCAATACCAATCGGTACCCGGAGCATTGGTGTAAATCACATCGTGCTCCCATAAATGAGGGCCGTCATCAAACTCACTTTCTTCCACTGTGTAGTGTTCCTGGTGTGCACAATGGGCAAGAATCTCCGGATCGCCGAAGCCGCGATACTTGAGGTCATAAACCTGGCGATGCTGGCGATAATCTTTGGCCGGGATGGTGCGTGGTCCTGAATTGAGGGCAAGCACCTTTAGCCCAGCTTCACAAAGAATCTTCATGGCAGTGCCGCCGCCGGCCCCTGTGCCCACCACAATTGCGTCGTATACCTGTGTCCCCGCCATGTTTTCTCCTCTAGTTCGCCTGCTCGAGCTGCGCAACGTTGGCACTGTCGGAAACCACTAAATGTGCGTGCTCGGGATCATCCGGGTGGCTACAGCCTGGCATTTTGTCCCAAAACATCCGCAGACCTGGGTAACCAAGGCTCTCCAGACCAATCCGGGTCGTGTAATATCCCGCGACGGTGTAGTCACGCATAAGCTGGAAGAATTCGCGGCCCTCCGCAGTCTGGGGCTTATACTTCGCCGGAAAAGCCAGTTCTTCAAGAAGATCATTCTGCTGTTCAGTAGAAGCCTGGAGAAACTCTACTCCGAACTGATACTTGCTTTGCGCGTCGAGCCATCCCAGGCCGGTGACGAAGCGTACCTGCATCTGACTGCCTGCAGAAAGTTTGTCTTGAGTGGTTCGCATCTCTTCGCGCGATACGACCGCGGCTCGCTTTGCCAACATGAAATCGATAAATTCAGCGACGCCGGCCTCCTTCGCGCCGGGCGTTTCATCCGCCGGCAAGATCATGTCCGCAAGGCGCTCTACCATCGCGAATTGCGGCGGCGAAAAAAAGAGCGACTGGTAGATCTTCGGTCCTTCCCGAGGAGATTCGGCTGGAGTGGGATGTTGCGCAAAGGCAAACGCCCATCGGTGGAAACCGGGGAACGATGCTGCTGCGGAAGCAAGACCCATATAACGAAGTACCAAACGGCGGTCGACGCTCTGCCCTGCCATACAAACTACCTCTCAGCGAAATGTCCGGTCTGATGCCGGCAAGCCGCGATCGTTGTAGACTAGCATGGCAAATGCCTGCAAAGCTGCGATCAAATCGCTTAACTCACGACAGAAGCTTGCAGTCCAGAGATTCGGGAACGGGGATTCGGGAACGGGGATCTTTTGTTTCGCCCACGTAACCCACAGGACAAATTCCCCGACAAGATCGATCTCGACGCGCTGATGTCTTTCCGTAACATCTGGATCGATGCTCCGCTTGCCAAACGCAAGAAGCAGGAGAGGCTTATTAGACTTTTCTGGATGTGCGTCCGCCCGGGGGTATAACCTTCCGCCCTTGTCATGTATTCCGACAAAAATGCGCTAAAAGAGCTACAAGCGCCAGAAGTACAGGCTTGCTGGTCTTCCCCTCATCACGGACGCTTTGTAGAAATGTGCGAACTAAGCATACTAAGCATACTAAGTCTGCTGTTGCATTGATTCCTCGTTGGTCGTTTCCTCAGTTGTCGAGCCATCGTGTGACTCCTCCTCGTTCGAGAACTCGGATTCAGGTATGACAGACCAGAGGGTCGAGGGGCGGCCCCCGGTGGGCTGGCTGGATTGTTGGTAGATTGCACCCAACGATATGAGTTGTTCGAGCGCGGCTTCGATGCGACTGCTGCTGAGGCGGCCGTGGAAGAGGGCAGTTATTTGCTTTCTGGACAAGAAGCCTTCGGTGGATGCATTGATGGCTTCGAGGATACGGTCGGTGGTGTGGTCTCCGGTGGATGTGCCGAAGAAGAGGGAGGCGCTTGCGGAGCAGTAGTCCCATACGGCGAGGGCAGCCTGAAGGTGAGGCAGCCTGATGATGGGGCTGCAGTCGAGAACAGCGTACAGGGCGCTGAGGCGCAGAACCTGGGCTTCGGCCCGACTGGTGGCGGCGCCGTAGAGGCCAGGGCGGACCTGGCTCAAGGCCGGGTAGCAGTCGTGCCAGAGAGCTCGCGCCTGGTCGTCGCGGACAAGGCGTAGGGTGTGCGCATCGCCGACCCAATCGAGAGCACGGCGGAGTTCGGCGGCGACGGCGGATAGTTCGTGAGCGTCCAGGTCTCCGCCTTCCGGCAGGCATTGGCTGCGCTGCACTGCAGTCCAGAGACAACGGTTGGCGAAGCCGTTGTGCGCTTCAGTCGGGTGGAGATTCTCTGCGAGTTCGCGCTGGGTGATGTGGGCGATCAGGCTGATATGCGTGCCTGTTGCCTGGATGGGGTGGAGCCCACCGAGCGAGTGGAGATCGCCACTATCCCAGGCGCAACGGAGCAGGGGCGAGAGGTGGCCCTTGGCACGCCGCAGGGAGTGGAGAACGGCGGCGAATTCTTCCGAGAGAGCGAGCAGGCGGCGGTCCGTGGCCGGCTGCTGATCGCGCAGAGAATAAATAAGCGCAGCGGGCGTCAAGCGAGCGGTGGTGACACGTTCGGTGACCCAGGGGCGGTCGACTTCATCGAGGAGGCGGCGGATCTGGTTCCAGCTGGTTCCCTTGCGGGCCTTGCTGGATTCGCCGACCAGCACCAGGAAAAGGTTGAGACCATGGCGGGTGGCATCGACCATGCAGTGGGGCGCGGGACCAACGGCATTGCCGAACGCGGCCAGCAACTGGAGGAGGATGGCGGCGGGATGGGCTTCGCTGTGCGGGGCCAAGCCGCATACGGCCAACCCCGCGACACCGTAGAGTGCAGCATCGCTTAGGATTGGATTCGAGGACGCACTAGGCGGCGGCGGTGTGGAAGGCGCCGGGCGGATCTGTCGCTGTCGCTGTGGTTGTGGCTCAAGCTGCAGTGGCTTGCCGGTGAGTTCGACCATGCGGCGTTGTATGTCGGACAGAGTAGATAAGGATGGACGGGATTTCACGTCGAAAGGGCTAGATTTCATGATTTGCCTGCTTGCACGATTTCGAATTGATGTCTAAGGCCGGATAACGCAGGCTTCAATGAGACTGCAGGGCCCAGGGATCGCGTTCTATAAGCGGTGGAGCGGTGTTTCGATTCGATAGTTGGAGGGCGCTTTCTCATTTTTGTCCGCACGTCTCCATGTCCCCGGTGAGTAGGGATCGGAGGATCTGCTAGTGGGGGACTCTTAGTTAGGAAGGTATTCCGGCCTACTTGCGGCGTCCACCGCATCTGCAAATAAAGCTGAGGATGTAGGGGTATTTAACTAGTAGTTAACAGGCCCATTTTTTGACGCAAGGCTCCAGAGGGACCATATAAGCTCTCCCCGAATCTCGCCGTCATGGGGAAAATGTATCCGCGCCTGGATTCCACGGATGCGTCCGTGGGGTAAGAGCACTCCGACGCTGAGCGGGACCCTCCGCTTTTCCCAGGCCGTGGCGGCTAGAGAAATCATTACAGGTTCACGCCCACGAATTATGTTTTTGACAGTCTTTCTGACGCTTGCAACTGTCTATGCCCGGTGATAGTATTTCGCTTCCTCTCCAGCAAGGCGGGTCGCTCCGTGATGCAAGCTTCGATCGACACCGAGTCGCTCCGCTCATTCTGTCCAGCCGTGCGTTTTAAGCCGGGAGATATCCTGCGCCACAAAGGACAGCACTACTCGGATATGTACTTAATGGTGGATGGCTCGGTTGCCGTTGACCGTCAATTGAAGGGGGCGCCGGAAGTCGTGATCGCCCGCTCTGGTTCGCCAATCGGCGAAATAGGGTTTCTGCACGGTGGGTCGGCCACAGCAACCGTGACCGCAAAAACGGCGACCTCCGCCCTAGTCATCGACGATTCCACGGTTGCCAGCCTGGAGAAACATCAGCCTCCGCTGGCGGTACAGGTACTACGGCAGCTTGCTTCCATTGCAGAAGAGAGAATGAGCGATAATCTCGTTCTCGATTCGACGGCGAAGGCCTTTGGTGCCGCTCCGGAAATCGGGGTGCTCCTGTGCCGCAACAAGGCGATGCTCGAAAAAGCACAAGGTCTGCGGTACACCGTATATTGTGAAGAATTGGGGCGCCAGTCACCTTACGCCGATCACACGAAAAAGATGATCGCCGACGATCTCGATATTGCGGGCCACACTTTCCTCGCCGTCGAAAAGGGAGAAGCGATAGGAACGGTGCGCTTGAACCTGTGCTCGGAAGGTGCGGTCGGTATTCTCGAGGAATTGTATGGCATGCGCGCATCCAAGCATCATCCCGGCGGAACCGCAGTCTGCACGAAATTCATTGTCAAGAAAGCCAGGCGTGGGGGCCCCACATCGCTCAAGCTGATTTCCGCGGTCGCGCGCTATGGGATGCGCAATTCGGTTAAGGAAACCTACATCGATTGCGTGCCCGCACTGCTGCCCTACTATAAGGCGATCGGCTTCACCGTGGCCGGTGAGCCCTTCTTTCACCGCGAAAACGGGCTTTCGCATCCTATGATGCTTGAAGTTGCCAGGCACGGAAGAAGGTTGAGTAACGAACGCGGCGTGCGGGAGTATCTTAATGTGATTATGAAGGCCCAGTTCTTCAAACTGGTTGACAGCGTGCGCCGGCCATAGAAATAGCTTGCGCACAGGGTGATCGCGATGCGGATGACCACACCCGAGATAGTTCTCCTGATCATCATTGCTACCCTCGGCCACGCGATGGCTTTGCTTTGGTATCTCGCTGTCACCAGGAGGTGGAAGATATGCGAGCGAACCATCTATGCTTTGCCGATCAGTTCCGCGCAGATTAAGAGGGAGCTGAAGAACTCACTCCATGCCCCGATCCACGCTGTACTGTTGGCGGCGTTCCTCTATCTGGGTTTCTTCAAGAGCACCGGATGGCTGTCATTTCTCTATTCTCTTGCCACGGCAACCATCTGGGCCGAGATCTGGCACTATGGTTCTCACCGGGCCTTTCACATACGCCGGCTCCACTGGATTCATCGGGAGCATCACAAGAGCCATCTGAACAGTTGGCTGACAGCGATTTCGTTCTCCTTTTCCGAGAAGGTCATTTTTGACCTAGGGTTCCTCGGTGTGCTGGCGGTCCTCGATCATTGGTTTGGCCTGAATGTCTTCGGCATCGCGACGTGGTATATCGGCTACCTGGTAATTAATTCCTTCAGCCATGGAAATTTCGAGCTGAAGTCCCAACATTACAATCGTTGGCTGGGCAAGGCGATCACCAGCACCACCTACCACTCCCTGCACCATTCGAGATACACCGGGAACTATGGCCTGGGGACGCGCGTTCTCGACCGAATTTTCCGGACCGAGTGGGAAGATTACGAGCGGCTATACGATCGAGTATCGACTGAAAAGAGACCTCTTAAAAGGTTGAGCGAAAAAGTTCAGCCCGTAACTTCTGCGTAGTACCAAGGAGGTTCCGTGTCGAACGTCGGCTCCCTGCATGTGTCTGCGCCTTTTTACCCGCCTTTCGTCCGCCCATCCTCCAAGCCGCTGAGATTCCCGGTTAACCTCACCAGGATGCTCAGCAACAACCTGGGAATCATTCCTGAGCAGGCTTACCGCGAGCCATTAGTTATCGCTCCGGGACCGCCACGAATCGCGTTCTTCACCGGTCCCGAACTGGTGAAGACCTTGCTGCTCAGCCGTCACATGGACTTCCCAAAAGGTGGCGTTCAAGTCGATCTTCTCAAACCAATGTTCGGCAACGCCATGATCTCTGCCGAGGGGCGGGAGTGGCGGTGGCAACGAGGCGCAGCCGCCCCCTTGTTTCATCACGACTCGCTTCTCGACTACGGGCCCATTATGACCAGTGCGGCAGAAGCGACAGTAGCGAGATGGCGAGCGGCTTCTTCCAGCACGGTACACGCCATCAACGAGGACATGTTGCGCGCAGCTTTTCACGTCATCTCCAACACCATGTTGGCCGGCGGGGCTGAGCCGATGCTTCGTGCCATCCAAAAAGGGCACGCCGGTTATTACCGCGGTGCTAACTGGTGGGTGGTGTACAAGCTCATGGGACTTCCGCATTGGCTGCCGCGGCCGGGCGGAAACGCCATGCGAGCCCATGAAACCCGCCTGCGAGGGGCAGTTGCCGAACTGGTGAAGGCTCGTCGTGGCGATTTCGCCGGCGGCAACGATCTGCTCGCGCGCCTGATGAAAGCATCGGATGCAGAAACAGGGCATAGTATGCCGGACGAGTTGCTAGTGGATAACATTCTCTCTTTTCTGATCGCGGGCTTTGACACCACAGCGTTTGCGTTGACCTGGACACTGTACCTGATCTCGCAAAGCCCGGAATGGGAGGCGCGCATCCTCGACGAAGTTCACCAGGTTGCCGGAGATGGGCCCGTCACCTCTGCGCATGTCGCCCGATTGGTCATCGTTCAGCAGGTCTTAAAAGAATCGTTGCGGCTCTTTCCTACTGCACCCTTGATTGTTCGCGATATCTTGGAAGATGTTAATTTCGATGGCATGACGGTTACGAAAGGGACGCTCGGATTCATCCCCATTTATGCCATCCATCGCCACCGGAGCTTTTGGGAAGACCCCGATCGCTTCGATCCAAGTCGCTTCGCTCCCGATTGCCTGTCGAAGCCAACCCGTTTCCAGTACATGCCGTTTGGGGCCGGGCCGCGGATCTGCATCGGAGCATCGTTCGCGATGATCGAGGCGACCATCATGCTGGCCACCTTTGTGCGTGCTGCTCATTTCACGCTTGCCCCCGGCTTCGAGCCGGAACCATCGGCGCGGATGTTCCTGCTGGCAAAGAAAGGGATGCGCATGGGTGTTTCGTTGCGGCCCGGAGGAGCTCAGACCTCGTAGATATCGACCGGCCCTGAACGGCCACGCAGATTCACAGCGCCGAAAGCCCGCGCCTCAATCTGATCCTTGACCAGCTGATACGTGGTGCCGCTGATGATGATCTGGTCAGGTTGCGCAACCGCGGATTCGAGCCTCGATTCCCACGCTGCGTAACGTGATGCGGAAAGCCGGCAACCACCGTACGCGCCAATCGTGCCATGGGGAAAATTAACACGAATGATAGAAGAGGGGATTGGTATCATGTCCCCTTTTCCCCCACCTCCACGCTCAAGTTTGCGACACTGTAGCCGAAATGCCGAGTCAACACTTTGCGCGACCATCGAGTCGCCATGTGAGTACGAAACAGTGTCCCCTACGTCGGGAATCGGCAAGAACTGGCCCGGAGCAATTCGAACGCATAACCGAACTGGTTTATTCGAACTAGGTTCCTGAACCGGGGTGCTTCGATCCGATATTCCTGCGCTGGATCCAGGACAGCCTTGCCGGCCGAACACCGCAGATTGATCGCATCGGCATCTCGTACATGTATTTTGGCGCCTGGCAATCGAAAGATGGTTCTTCCGGTCGTGAGTTCCACGTTGGCCCGCACCTGATGATTGTCAGTCCGCATCAAGACGATTTTCAGGGAATGAATCATGATCCCTCGAACCGCATGCCGTACGTGGCGCATTTGCCCCATCACACCGAGCTATATCTGGTTATGCCAGTGCGGCAATGGGACGAATGACGGGCATCGAATAGCAAATGTTTCACCTGGTGCAACCTAAGCGATGATTCCTTCGAACCACTTTATGAAGGCACGAGCCTTAGTGCTGGTTAGCCGGCCAGAGGGGTAGATGACCCAGAGGTCGAGGGGTGGCAGCGTCCAGTCGGTCAGGATGGATACGACTTCGCCAGATTCGAGTTCTGGGGTAAACATCCAGCGCGAGGCGATAGCGATACCCTGTCCACTGATCACGGCGGCGCGCACCCCTTCGGCGGCCGTGATCATCAAGCGTCTCTGAAGGCGTATCGATGTTTCTGAGGTTCCGCGACGGAAGGACCACTCCTCCCCGCCGGTCCATTGGGAATAGATGATGGCGTCGTGATTGATGAGGTCGGCGGGAGTGACCGGTGTGCCTTTACGGGCGAGATATGGGGGACTGGCAAGAACCAGACGTTCGCTCTTCGCCAGTTTGCGCGCACGCAGCGATGAGTCAGTGAGGGCGCCGAGGCGGAGGGCGGCGTCAATATTTTCGGCAACGAGATCGCGGGGGCGGTCATCCATAACGAGTTCCAGCTCAAGCCGAGGGTTGGCGCCAAGAAATTCGGAGAGGCGGGGAACGAGGTGAATTCGAGAGAAAGTAACGGCCGCGCTGATGCGGAGACGCCCTTCGAGGCTGGCGCTGGCGCCACGTGCCGCGGCGTCTGCTTCGTCGGCTTCGGTGACAGCGCGGAGGGCGCGTTCGTAGAAGGCGACTCCGGCTTCGGTGGGAGTGAGACGACGAGTGGAGCGGGCGAGTAGCCGTACCCCGAGCCTTTCCTCAAGGCTGGCGATGGTCTTGGAGATTGCCGGTTGGCCGATTTTCAGATCCCGCGCGGCCGATGAGAATGACCCGGCGTCAACGACTCGGACGAACATCTCCATTTCACGCAGACGGCTCATAAACCGCGGGGAGGATGTGGCATATTCGAAACGGTTTCATTCCCGATCGGAATAGATGTTATCACCGGGAGAGACCTACCGCAGGCGATCTTGAATGCTTAGAGTTATCTTTGCAAGTTGCCGCTTGGTCATCAGCCAAAAGGACAACGGCAGTCACACCGCAGGAAGAGGCATTTATGTGTCTTCTCGCTTTGCGGAGGGGTGCGCAAGAGTCGGCTCGTTTAGGTGGCGAAGGAGGGGATTGTTATGGGCAAGCTGAACGGCAAGGTCGGGTTAGTTACGGGTGCTTCAAAGGGTCTCGGCGCTTCGATTGCGGAACATCTTGCGGCGGAGGGTGCATCGGTGGTCGTGAACTATGCGACGAACAAAGCTGCTGCGGAAGCTGTTGTGTCCCGCATTGAGAAAAAAGGCGGGAAGGCGACTGCGGTTCAGGGGGACGTGGCCAAGGCCGCGGATATCGAGCGGCTCCTGCACGAGACGAAGAAGGCCTACGGCAAGCTGGACATTCTGGTGAACAATGCCGGGGTATATGAATTTGCGCCGCTGGAACAGATCACGCCGGAGCACATCGAGAAGCACCTCAGCCTCAACGTGGCAGGAGTGTTGCTCACGACGAAGGAAGCGGTGAAGCTAATGGGGCCTGAAGGTGGATCGATTGTGAATATCGGCTCGATTGTGGGTCCCATGCCCGCTCCGCAGGCTTCGGCGTACAGCGCGAGCAAGGCGGCAGTGGATGCGATCTCGGTGTCGCTAGCGACTGAGCTGGGGCCAAGGAAGATTCGCGTGAATTCCCTCGATCCGGGGATGGTGGAGACGGATGGGCTGCGGGCGTCAGGTCTTCACGAAGGCGAGTTCCGCAAGCAGCAGGACAGAGAGACTCCGCTGGGCAGGATTGCGCAACCTGAAGATATTGCGCCAGCGGTGGTGTTTCTCGCCGGAGACGACGCTCGCTGGATTACCGGGCAGATAATCGTCGCCGCCGGCGGAAAGCGCATGTAAGTGATGCAACGGAAAGGAGAGCTCTCATGAGTAAGACAAAAGAAGCACAAGCGTCGAGAAACCTGGCGCCGGAGGAATACGATCTGGTGATCATCGGCAGCGGCACCGGAGCAAAGCTCGCGGCATGGACCTTTGCGAGCCGGGGACAGCGAGTCGCGGTGGTTGAGAGGAAGTATGTCGGCGGGTCGTGTCCGAATATTGCCTGCCTGCCAAGCAAGAACGTGATTCATTCGGCGCAGGTGGCGTCCTATGTGCGCAGGAGTCAGGAGTTCGGCGTCGCGAGGGATGGGTTCAGGGTGGACATGTCGGCGGTGCGCGACCGCAAGCGGAAGATGGTCGCGGGGCTGGTCGAGGTGCATCTCGAGGAATACAGGAAAAGCGGTGCGGAACTCATCCTGGGGACGGGGCGTTTTGTCGGTCCGCGGACGGTCGAGGTCACACTGAATGATGGAGGGCGGCGGGTGCTGCGGGGGATCAATGTCGTCATCGGCACGGGGACACACGCGGCGGTGGACGAGACTCCGGGGCTTGCTGAAGCTCACCCGCTGACACATATCGAAGCGCTGGAACTGGATGAAGTGCCGGAACACCTGCTGGTGATTGGTGGCGGCTACATAGGACTGGAGTTTGCGCAGGCCATGCGGCGGTTCGGGAGCAAGGTAACCGTAATTGATCGGAATTCACGGCTTTTGCATCGCGAAGACGACGACGTGACCGAGGCACTCCACCAGTTGTTCGACGATGAGGGCATCGAGGCCGCGCTGAATGCCCGGATCAAGCAGGTTTCAGGTAAATCGGGAGAGTCGGTAAGCGTTCTCGTCGAGCAGAATGGGAAAGAGAAGACGCTCAAGGGCACGCACCTGCTCGTCGCGACGGGCCGCATTCCGAACACGAAGGATCTGGGGCTGGAACTGGCGGGTGTTGCGGTGACCGATCGCGGCTACGTCAAGGTAAACGAGCGGCTGCAGACCACAGCGCCCGGAGTCTGGGCGGTCGGAGAGGTTGCGGGTAGTCCGCAATACACGCACATCAGCGAAGACGATTTCCGCGTGTTCGCCGACAACGTTGTAGGCGGGAACCACGTGACTACCGGCAGACTGGTTCCCTTCTGCCTATATACAGATCCGGAATTTGCACGGGTCGGTCTGAGCGAGAACGAAGCGAGGGCACGAGGCATCGCGTATCGCTTGTTCAAGGCTCCTATGGCTGCTGTGCTAAGGGCGCGGGCACTGGTTGAGACGCGTGGTTTCCTGAAGGCCCTTGTCGCGACGGACAGCGACCGCATCCTCGGCTTCACGGGTTTCGGCGTGGGCGCCGGAGAGATTATGTCGGGGGTCCAGATTGCGATGGTTGGAGGGTTGCCCTATACGGCGCTGCGAGACAGTGCAATTGCCCACCCCACGCTGGTAGAGGGGCTTCACTCGCTATTCATAGCTACACCTACGTTATCGAGCGAGACTGCTCATGAACGAATCGCGCTGCTCCAAAGCGCGTGACGAGCTGTACGTTCGCTGTTGTATCCAGATTTCAGCTGAAGAGCTTCAATATTTGACAACGATGGATCACCACATGAAGGAGTCCTTTTTATGACCGAGACCACATTCGCTGAGGCGTTGGGTGATGGTGCGCGCGGATCTCAAGCGAACACAGGTAGCAAACTGCATCCGAAGAGTGTTCTCACGAAGATCGCAGCGTTTGTTGCAGATCGAAATATTCCTTTCCTTGTTTGCAGCATTGGAATGATCGTGATGTTGCTGTGGGCAGGCAAGTTCAAAATGACAGCACCCGGGGCAGAGGGCATCATACCGCTCGTCACTCACAGCCCACTTACCAGTTGGCAATTCAAGGTCTTTGGACCATATATTGGGTCGGATATGATCGGGGCCACTGAATGGACAGCAGCAATCCTACTGATCATTGGCTACTTTAAGCCTAAAGCCGGCATTCTGGGCGGGATCATTCTTGTCGGCATGTTCTTCACCACAAGCAGCATGTTGATCACGACTCCGGATGACACCGTCGTGGTTCACGGCATCCATTACATGAACAATCTCGGCCTGTTTCTCTTCAAGGACATTATCTCTTTCGGAGTTGCGTTCTATCTGATCAGCTATTATGGCCGAAAAGCGATCATGGCTGAAAATCAGAGTTAGCAACCCGTAACTGCCGGTCACTTTCCCGTGAAGCCCATCAACTTGTCAAAAACGAGCTCCGAATTGGCTGTGACCAAATGATCCAGGTAGTGCCTGGGGTCCATCAAGTGATGCATCACCAACCCATGATTCAAAGCGATTGCTATTACAAGTTGGTCCCCGGGCGATGCCGTTCTTCAACATGAAGACCTAAGCTTTCGATAATCGTTCGCTATTGGGCTTAGAGCCACTCACGCGTTGAACAGGATGTACAAGTAGCAGAGCACCGGTAAGACGAACGCGTGGTGGATGCCAACATTGTCAGCAATCACGCCCTCGGCAGGCACCTGCCGGCGCTCGGGCGGGCGGACGATGTTGCCCGATCTGGGCACAAAGGAAGTTGGGGGAAACATTGACTAGGCATAAATCCGAGCTTGTTGTGCCCAGATTGTTCCCAGATTTCGATGTCACTTGGTTGCCAATCATCCCTTAAACTCTTTGGAATGTATGGCGGGGACGACGGGGCTCGAACCCGCGACCTCTGCCGTGACAGGGCAGCGCTCTAACCAACTGAGCTACGTCCCCAAACAACCAATTCAGTTTAACAGAACAAAGAACGCCGACAACCACGAGCCGCAAAGCCACCGTTCGTCCGGGCCGGACCCGGAGACCACAACTGCTGTTCTCGACCGAGACAGCGGAAATTCTCTCCGTTGCTCTCCGTTCCAACCCTGTCACGTCTGCCTGTCCTGTTCGGTCATACTTTGCAGATGGAAGCGGATGACAAAAGCACGTTCTCGGAGCACCGCCAGTATCTCTTTTCACTTGCCTACCGCATGACGGGCAGCGCGGCCGATGCGGAAGACCTGCTGCAGGAGACGTATTTGCGATGGCGCCAAGCCTCACACGACGAGATTCGAACTCCACGCGCATTTTTAACCACCGTGATCTCCAGGCTGGCCATCAATCACCTGGAATCAGCGCGAGTCCGCCGGGAACAATACGTCGGCAACTGGCTGCCGGAACCCGTGGTCACCACCGCGACCAACGATCCGGCAGAGCTTTCCGAGTCGCTCACCATGGCCTTCCTGGTGTTGCTGGAGAGCCTGACACCGCTCGAGCGTGCAGTGTTTTTGCTGCACGATGTGTTCGATTATTCCCACGCAGAGATCGGGGAAATCGTAGGCCAGAGCGAGGAGGCGTCGAGGCAATCCCTTCGCCGGGCAAAACAGGCCGTCGAGCGGCGCCGTCCGCGATTCGAACCCCAGCCGCTGGCTGCGAAGCAATTGACTGAGGAGTTTGCCCGCGCCATGACAACCGGGGATGTGGCTGCATTGATGAACCTGCTGCACGAAGAAATTGTTGCCTATTCGGACGGTGGCGGCCGAGTGCGCGCAGCCATGAACCCGATCTTCGGAAGAGATCGCGTGGCACGCTTTTTGGCCGGCATCGCGCAGAAAAGCGGCCATGGCCTGCATCGTCAGCTGGAGGAAATCAACGCGCAGCCCGGGGTTCTGGGTTTTCGCGACGGCGAGGCGCGAACTGCCCTGGTGCTGGATATCGAGCAGGATCACATTCGAACCGTTTACATCGTGGTGAACCCGGAGAAACTACAGCATTTGCCAAAGGAGAGAACAGCATGACCCACCCCACTATGCAACCCAGACTTGATTACCAACAAGCCTCACCCAAAGGTGTGCAGGCGATGTTCCAACTGGAACGCGCGATACGGGAAAGCGGACTCGAGCCAAAGCTATTAGAGCTGATCAAGACCCGGGCTTCGCAGATGAATGGCTGCGCCTATTGCATTGACATGCACACCAAAGACGCCCGCGCCCACGGAGAAACCGAGCAGCGTCTGTTCGCCTTGAGCGCCTGGCGCGAAGCGCCTTTTTACACCGAGAAAGAGCGTGCAGCGCTTAAGTGGACCGAGGCTATCACAGATATCCAGCGTGGCCACGCAGCCGACGATGTGTTTGAGGAGGTTAGAAAGCACTTCGCGGATGCGGAGCTGATGAGTCTGACGCTGGCGATCACCACGATCAATGCCTGGAATCGCATTGCCATCGCATTCCGGCTGGTTCCGGGATCGTATCAACCGGGCGCCGCGCATCAAGCCTGAAGCTCACTATTGTCCTGTTAGATGTCGAACAAAATCAGCTGGTTAGCGTGGCAGTGCGGTTGTGGGTTTGAGATAGTTTGCTGCAAAGCGCATGAACTCAACGGCGGTTGCATCCGTTGAGAGCTTGGAATTGCCTGCGGACGGGCATTTCGCGTGGGATGTGCGATGGCAGGGGCTAAAGGCCTGAGGGCATTTTTTTCTCAGTGCGGAAGAGAATTAGAGGATAGAAAGAACGTACCTCAGCGGCTAAAGCCGGGTATCGCCGTGATACTTATGGCACGGCTGAAGCCGTGCCCTTCCTCAATGACCGCGCCCCGAATCTCTCCCACGCGACTAAAGTCGTCCGATACAAAACAGAGCTTTTGCGCCGCCCGTAAAGTTGTTCCCCAAGACAAAATCGAGTTCTCACGCAGGCCCTAAAGCCCAATCTCTTACAATTCGTTACGGAATCTACGACGGTCCTTGAGCAGCCGTCGCGGATTGCAGCTTGGAGAAGGATCGGAGATAGTTCACCAGGTCCCAGGTGTTCTCTGTCTTGACCCGTTGTCCTTCGCCCTCCATTTCTCCTTTGCCGTTTTTGATGATGTAGAAGAGCTCCCCATCGGTCTGCGCTTTTAAGCTTGAGGGGTCGCGGAAATCAGGCATCTTGGCTTTCATATTCTTGGCCAGGTCGCCGTTACCTGCACCGTCGTCTCCATGGCAAATGGAGCACTCATAACCGTAGATCTTTTTAGCCCGTCCCAGGGATTCGGCAGTGGCTTTCACCGGGTTGGGCTCGTTGACGGATTCCAGAGGGATTTTGGACGCGGCCGGAGCGGGACTAGCGGCTGGAGGCGCCTGCGGCGTTTGCGCGGCAACGCCACTGAGCACCAGGGCAGTGAGTATCAGGAAAGGCTTCAACATGGAGCCCCCTTAAGGTGAAATGAAATTCGTGCAACACTCTACGCCGGTCCCACGTGCCCCGTCGAGGGGTAAGGCACGCCGAACCCAGCCCCTAACCACTTATTTTCCAGATCACCCTGCTCTTCGTCTTATATTCCGAGGTCGTGACCTAAGGTTACCTACGGTGTCCATCCGCCAGCAAACGGCACAGATTATAGCGAGGAGGCGACGGTTATAGAAGCAGCGGCCGGAATCATCCACAGACAGTGGGCGTAATCCACTATGCTCTCGATCTGATGGCCAACCAGGGAGATTCGGACGACTGCATAGGGTGCGCAGGTTTCAGCGCCACTTCGCATTACGATCACCACAGGTTCGCCATCCACTTCCCCGGTTGCCATCTCCCAGGGCATCGACCACAGCTCGTAATTGCCAAAATAAGGCGAGTCTGACAGTCTCCCCGAAAAGGCGTCGACTACCCTGAGGCGGGCATCGACGCTAATTAATTCACGCAGGCCGTTCCAATCGTGGCGGTTGAAGCGCTCCACATAGAGTCGCAGTACCCGGGTTAATTCCGGATTTACGCGTGGGGACGGCTTCGGCGGATCTGCAGAGGCTGCCAGCTTGGTTCGGGCGCGATTGAGTGCTGCCTTGCCCCCCAAGGGGGAATCAACTAATTCCGCAGTTTCCTCGCAAGGTAGGTGCGGACTGGAAGTGGGGTATAGGTCGGAGCGCCGGTGAATCCACGCATCACGATACACACAAAACCGTTATTACCCTCATGCACGACACGATAGCCCGCCGAGGTAAAGACCTTGATGGTCGCGTGGTCTGAGATGTTAGCAATGCGAATGAACTGAGCCTGAACCTTATCATTTTCATCCCGTCTTTCCTGGCCTGGGGAGTGTCTTCCAGTGCGTTCCACGTTCCGCCCCGCAGCCTCAGTACATTGCTAATACGAAGCGCGGGAGAATTTAGATACTCAGCTATGGCAGCCGTTCAAGGTATGAGGCGGAACTAGAGGAGGCGTATCTTGTGGCAAGAGCTACTAGGCGTATTTCGCACGCCGGCCTGGCTTCCGGAGAGTGTTGTCTATTCCGTAGGGCGGCGTTCCATATCCCGTTGCTGCTCCAGCCTGGCGACCAGGAGATTTGCGGGGGCTTCCGCCATTTCTGGGCAGATACTCTGGATGTACTCCTTGGCCATTTCATGAATGGCTTTCGGTTCCACCTCGTGAAATTCGCCCACCTTCCCGCCTTGCGGGTCCACAACAACGACCTGGTTGCCGAGTCTCTTCTCACGCAACAGAACAGTGGCCAGAGCAATGCCTATGCTGATAATTTCACCGGGCGTATAGCCGTATTGGTTGGTAAGGGCCAGCACGTCTTCAACCAGGTCGGTGTGGAGATTGATCTTCATTTTGGCAGCACCGTCTTTTATAAAAGATTCGAAAAAACGTGGGCGTGCGCGTTTGTACTATTAGAACCGCTGACCTCCGTTACGCAAATGCAACTTCCGGGCAGGGCCAGTCCCCCATCCAAAATCACACGTGCGCGGCAGAAAAGAGGACAGTTGCATGACCAGCGAAGGGCCGAGAAGCAAGGCCGCAGGCCTTTTTATCGGCCCAAATAGTCGACAGATTTGAAGCGGTTGATACTTTGTACTTTCTTCCCGGCCGGGGCACAACGAGTATTTCCATAGAAGCATCAGAAGTGTCACCGTCCGGCAAGCCTTGGAAGTTTGTAATAGTATTCGACCGGAGAAACTATGCAGATTCTTCGCGTCACCGTTTTGTTATCTCTTCTCCCTGTGGCTTTTGCCCAGATCTCCGGCCAGGAACCCCTGCAGGTCAGCTCTCCCAACGGACAGATCGTGTTTGTTCTTTCGGGACAGGCTGTCCTTCACTACACGGTCGATTTCCATGGCAAGCGCCTCATCGATGAATCGGAGCTTGGTTTGGACCTGCAAGGGCAGCCGCCGCTCGGGCCAGGCTCGCGCTCAGTGAATGTACAGCACGCCAGCTCGGACGAAACCTATACCATCCCGGTTGGCAAGACGAAGGACGTCCGTAATCACTACAACTCCCTCACCGCGGATTTTTCTAGCGAGTCCGGCGCGACGTTCTCCGTGGAAGTGCGGGCCTTTGATGATGGCGTAGCGTTTCGCTACATCGTTCCCGAACAGCCCTCCCTCAGCAATGTGCACATTACCGGGGAGCGTACACAATTCCGCTACAGCAAGATGACGCGACCCTTTATCCGCTGGTGGTAAACGGATTCCAATCCTCTTACGAAGACGACTATCAGATGAGGACCGTCGGCAGTCTGCATCGTGACTGGCTGATCGCGCTCCCACTGCTGGCCGAGGTTCCCGGCACCGGTTGGGTCGCCATCACTGAGGCAAATATCGACAACTATGCGGGCATGTACCTGCGCAGCGATAAACCGCTTCACAGCCTGAAAGCCCAGCTATCCCCCAAAGTTGAGGACGCCACCGTCGCCGTAGAGACCAAGACTCCTTTCAAGACACCCTGGCGGGTGCTCATGATCGGAGATGCTCCCGGACGCCTGATTGAATCAAACATCATTCTCAATTTGAATCCTCCTTCTAAGATTGCCGACACTTCGTGGATTCGAGCCGGAAAATCCGCCTGGGACTGGTGGTCGGGCGACACTGCGACCGGGGTCAATTTCACTCCCGGCATGAACACCGAAACCTTAAAGCATTACATTGAGTTTGCTTCTGATTCCGGCTTTCCCTACATGCTCATCGACGCCGGCTGGGCCAAACCCACACCGGGAGCCAAGGAGGGTGATTATGCCGATCCGGCAGATATCACCCAGTTCAACCCCAACGTCGATCTTCCGGAATTGCTGCGTTATGCCAAGGAGAAGAATGTTCGCATCTGGCTTTGGTCGCATTGGACCTCGGTCGACAAATACATGGATCAGGCCTTTCCACTGTTCGAACAGTGGGGAGTCGCCGGGGTCAAGATCGACTTCATGAATCGCGACGATCAGTGGATGGTGGACTGGTATCGCCGCGTGGTCGAGAAAGCCGCCGAGCATCATTTGATGATCGATTACCACGGAGCGTTCAAGCCGGATGGCTTGCGCCGCACGTATCCCAACCTCATAACCCGCGAAGGCGTGATGGGCAAGGAGTATTCCAAGTGGTCCTCCCGCGTGACCCCGGTCCATAACACCACACTTCCCTTCACCCGTATGCTCGCCGGTCCTATGGATTACACCCCGGGCGCCTTCAACAACACCAACCTCGAAAACTTCGTCGCGCGTAATGTGATGCCGATGTCCCTGGGAACGCGGGCCCAGGAGTTGGCCTTGTACGTAGTGTTCGAGAGTCCGCTGGAAATGGTTTCTGACTATCCTGAAATTTATAAAGGGCAGAAGGATTTCGATTTCATTAAGCGGGTACCGGCTACCTGGGATGAGGTGCATGTCCTCGATGGACTCCCCATGCGGTACATCACGCTCGCCCGGAGGAGCGGTACGGATTGGTACGTTGGGTCGCTGACAAATTGGGAAGAGCGAAACACGAGCATCCCGCTAACTTTCCTGGGTGCGGGCAAGTATGTTGCTGAAATCTACGCCGATGCTTCCGACGCTGCCAGCAATGCAACCCACACCAGCTTCAGCAAACGGCCCGTCGACCGGACCACGGTTCTCGACATACACATGGTTTCCGGCGGCGGCAATGCAATCTGGATCCATCCGGCTAAACCATGAAAGCACTCATCACCGGGGGTACAACAGGAATTGGTTTTGGCATCGCGAGCGCCATGCTCGACGCCGGCTACGAGGTGACCGTAACCGGGTTAACCGACGAGCAAGTCGCCCAGGTACCGCAAAGGCAGCATCTCTCAGCGGTCAAACTCGACGTAACCTCGGCTGCCTCGGTCGCGGCCGTGGTTGAACCCTTCGATGAATTGTCCGCGCTGATCAATTGCGCAGGGGTGATCTTTCGCAACCGTGCCGAGTACGATATTGAGATTTTTCAGAAAGTGATCGATGTCAATCTCACCGGGACCATGCGGATGTGCGTCGCCGCGCGGGGGAAACTTGCCGCAGCCAGGGGCGCTATCGTGAATACTGCGTCGATGCTCTCGTATTTCGGCGGCCCGGCGGTTCCTGCCTATACTGCATCCAAGGGCGGGGTGGCACAATTGACCAAGGCCCTAGCCGTTGCCTGGGCGGCTGAGGGCATACGGGTGAACGCCATCGCTCCGGGCTGGATTGCCACCGAGTTTACCCGCGGCCTGGTGGAGGACGAGGGTCGCTCGGCCGCGATTGTCGACCGCACGCCCATGCAGCGCTGGGGTGAACCGAACGACCTTGGCGGCGCCGTGGTGTTTCTTTGTTCCGCCGCAGCACGCTTCATCACCGGCGCGATCTTGCCCGTCGATGGCGGCTACGCAGCAGTATAGAAAGAGAGGGTCCATGAGCACTGCAAGCCAATGCACGCATTCCCTACCGCCACCCGCAGCCTAAGGAAAGCTTCCCTGAGCTGGTGATTCCCAATGCTATCCCTGAGGATGAGCGCTTGTGGGTTCCGCAAGCGGAAAATGTCTGGTTTCGCCCGCTGTGCCTGTCAGCCAGCCGAGGTTATTGGATGAATCTCCTGCGCGTGCGCAAGTCGGGCGTGCTTTCGCGCCATCGTCATCCGCAGCCTGTGCACGGCTTTGTGCTCAAGGGCAGCTGGCATTACCTGGAACACGATTGGACGGCTACGGAAGGGTCCTATGTTTATGAGACTCCGGGCGAGACGCATACGCTGGTGGTGGAGGACGACGTTCCGGAAATGATTACGCTGTTTCAGGTGAATGGCGCGATGATTTATGTCGATCCGGATGGTAAGGTCCAGGGCTATGAGGATGTGTTTACCAAGATCGATCTTTGCCGGCGGCATTTTGCGGCGGTCGGTTTGGGAGAAGGCTACGTCGATCAGTTTTTACGTTAGGTGTGGTCTGCTGAGTTGGGCGGGCATGCCTGGCTCCCGCGTCTGAAAGCAATCGAAACAAATCGTTTTCGGCCCACGTATCCCGGATTTCCTGTCGAGGTTAGTGGCGTTGAGCGACTTCCTGCGTCTTTCTTTGAGAGAAAGCCGCATGCGTGGATCTTGGTATTGCTGAGTAGTAGGAAATCCGGGCAACGCTGGTGCGAACATGGGGCACCCCTGTAGAGTTGCGGGACTGCCACAGGCTTCAGGGCGAGACCTGCGGTATCCCACATCTCGCGAAAAACGAGCGAGATGACCCGAATTTCCTGTACGCAGCTCTGGATAGGACCCCGTGTGCGCCTTTCTTTAAGGAAAGGCGCAGGAAGTTCAGGGAACCCACGAAACTGCACAGGAAATCGGGGGTGTGGGGCACCCGGCTATGTGACGGGGATAGACACCAAAAGCGCGTTCACCTAGGCCGGTGCTATGTTTGCGATTCGGACGCAGCCAAAATGCGGCGGCGGCGCACCCGTTTCGAGCGCTCTTACCCACTCGCGAATATCCTCACAGAGCAAAACAACGGAGACGGATCCGAAGGCGTCAGGATAACGCTCAAGCCGTGACAGGGCGCGCTCGAACAATCTCGTAGCGCCCACAGGATTGTTACGTTCCAGGTGATGAAAGGCCGCGGTGACCTGAATCAAGCCTTGCAGGAACATCTTCTCCGGCTCCGGAGCTACCAGCCAAAGACTTTCCCAGGACTCGTGCGCCGCAAAGAACTCACCGGCACGATAGTGGTTGAGGCCTTCCCCAAGCGCGCCCTCGGTCCAATCGAATTTCATCCGCCTGCGTCCCGCGTCAAGCTAACATTGTATGTGCCGATCATCGAGCCACTGCAAATCGAAATTTCTGCCGGCTGGTTCTTCATGGGCTCCGATGCCTTTCAGGAAGTGGAAGGCCCTGTTCATCGCGTCTGGGTGAATTGCTTTGCTATGGCACCCACCCAAGTGACCGTTGCCGAGTACGCGCGCTTTCTCGATGCCAGCGGAACGATGCCCCCGCCGTTTTGGGACGATGCCAACTTCTCCCATCCACAGCAACCAGTCGTGGCCGTTTCGTGGTTCGACGCGGTTGCTTACTGTGCGTGGCTCAGTTCGGCGACCGGCTCGCACTACCGGCTACCGACAGAGGCTGAGTGGGAACGAGCTGCGCGCGGTGGCGCCGAAGGCAGAATGTTCCCCTGGGGTGACGATCCGCCAATGTCCCGTCCCGGCTACCATGCTCGTTGGAAGAACGGACCTGAACCGGTCGGACAATCGGAACCCAATGCTTACGGGCTTTTTGAGATGTGCGAAAACGTACATGAGTGGTGTAGCGATTGGTTTGCAGCCGACTACTACCAAAGCTCACCGGATAGAAATCCGCAGGGGCAGGAAACGGGCACCAGAAAAGCTTCGCGTGGAGGTTCTTGGCGGCACCAGATCAAGATCTCGCGATGCTCGGCTCGCTCCAGCATTCCGCCAGAATTCAAATACGCGGACTATGGCTTTCGGGTCGTGCGAAACAAATGACGCTATGCCTGGCTCTGTGGTTGTACTCCGAATAACTGGAGCAGAACTGCGGTGGCGTCCAGAGCATCGCGGCTCTTAAAATCCGGCGCAAGCTGCAATGTGGTTGCCTTCGGCACCAGAGCCTTGAGCGAGCCCACGACCGGCTCGGAGCAGAGTTGCGGGCTGTCAGAACTGATCAGGATGTAATCTACCGCGTCGACCTGGAGCAGGATTTTGGCGTCGCGGACCAGGCTAGCCGATCGCACGTCGAAGTCATGCTGGGTCAGGACAGAGCGAACAAACGCACACAGATCCGCGGATTGATCCAGAACGAGCACCCGCCCGGCAGGCTTCTGGTGCGTCTTCTCCGCCGAGGGCCGGGTGAGAAACGAGAGGATGGCGTCGTCCTCCGTGGGATAAGCCTGCAGCACGCTGGACAGCATGGTTAACTTAAGCAGAGCGGTGACGAATGGCGGCGGAGCCGCGAGCCGAAGGTCTCCACCACGCTTACGCAACCTGGCCGCGCAACGCACCAGAAGACCGATTCCGATACTGTCCAGCCGGTCCAGTTCACGCAGATGAAGGACGATGCGGGACGCTTCACGAGCCGCCAGGTCGAGGGCCGTTTCCAGCGCCTTCGCCTCTTCGCCGAGTACGATACGGCCCTGGCAGTGAATCACAAAGATGTTCCCACAAAGGCGCGATTGCAGGCTCAGCAGCATAACTTCCTCGCTTGTGCAGTTGCGCAATGGTACAAGAGGTAAGCTCTCCCCGGCAGATAAAATGGACGCAACGCTCACAGATGAAGAGGCTGCACGGCCGCTCAAAGAGCAATACCTGCCGCTGCGCAAAGTAGTAGCTGTGGGCGTGGGCAATGGGCTGGAATTCTACGATTTCCTCACCTTCTCTTTCTTTGCCATCCAGATCGGCCACTGCTTCTTTCCCCCATCCCAGACGTCGCACGGACTGCTCTATTCCCTGGCGAGTTTCGGCATCGGTTTTCTTACCAGGCCGCTCGGTGGCGTGGTCATCGGGATTTACGGCGACCGGGTCGGCCGCAAACCGGCGATGGTGCTTTCCTTCGCCCTGATGGGCGCAGCCATTCTCGGGCTCGCGCTTACCCCGTCCTATGCTCAGATCGGCGTGACGGCGCCCATTCTTCTGGTCACCTTTCGCCTACTGCAGGGATTCGCGCTGGGGGGTGAAGTCGGTCCATCCACCGCATTTCTGGTGGAGGCTGCGCCACCGTTACGGCGAGGTCTCTATGTTGCCATCCAGTACATGACCCAGGACATGGCGGTGCTGGCGGCAGGATTGGCCGGCTATCTGCTCACTACCTGGCTGTCGCCGGCGGCGCTCGATGCCTGGGGCTGGCGGGCTGCATTCCTGATCGGAACCGCAGTCGTCCCCGTCGGCCTTTATATGCGACACAACCTGCCCGGAGACCATACACGACGCCGATCGGCAAGTTGCCGCGGCTAAGCCGCAGCCCGTGCCCGCACGGTTGATCATGCTCGCCCTGATGTTGATGATGGCGGCCACTATTTATCTGTACGGGCTGGACTACATCACCACCTATGCCCAGGACAGTCTCCACTTGACGCCTTCGTTGGCCTTCGGCGCCACCATGGTGGTCGGCATCTGCGCAGTCGTTGCCGACCCGGTGAGTGGCCTGCTGTCAGACCGGATCGGGCGCAGGCCAGTCATGCTCGGAGCGGTGGTGATCCTGGTCTTGCTGCTGGTCCCGTCCTATATGGCCATGACTCGACTGCACAGCATATTCGTGCTCTATGGCTCGGTGGCCATCCTGGCGGTGATGCAGGCCTTTCTCACCGCGCCCGCGCTGATTACGGTGACCGAGTCATTGCCCAAGGCCGTTCGCTCGGGCGGGCTCGGCATTATCTATGCCCTTTCCACTTGCGTCTTCGGCGGTTCCACACAGCTGGCCATCAAAGCGCTCACCGACCTGACGGGAAGCCCACTGGCTCCGGCCTGGTATATGACAGGCGCAGTCCTGGCAGGAGGCGTGGCCATGGCGCTTATGCAGGAAAGCGCACCGATCAAATTGTGAGACCTGGGTTTTCAATGTTTGCGACGAGAAACCCAGGTCTCAAAAGCGAGACCTGGGCCACCCACTTTACTGCTGATCATCCCTTTTCTTGACTCTAGCGATGGCCGCCGCCGCCACCACCGCCGCCTGCAGAACCGCCACCTCCACTCGAGCCTCCGCCACCGCCACCACCGTGAGATCCACCCCCACCCGAGGCGCCACCTCCACTGCCTCCGCCATGAGAGCCGCCGGCTCCTCCGCTTCCGCCGCCGCGCGCGCCACCCCCGCCGTTAAAGCTGCCATGGCCTCCGGGAAAGCTGCCGCCTCGAGCCTGCAGCGTGCCACCGTGGTTGGTGACGGGCGTGGAAACGGTTGCGATTCTAGCTCCGTGCATGACCTCGTGGGACATGTTGAAGGTTTGTTGCTTGGCATTGAAGGTCAGTGGTACACCCTTGGTGGCCGTCAGTCTTCCCCCTCGCAGTCCGTCTTTCATCACGTGGGCCTCCATATGCGGAGCCTCGACACGGGATAACGGAGCCAGGTGGGCATTGCGAAACTCTCGCGGCGGTGATTTGAGCTCCTGGATGGGCTTGCCTGGCTCGAACTTCAGCCGTTCGATCGATAATCCATTCTTGTTGTTGAATGCAAAGACGGTTTCCTTGCGGTTGATGGGTGGCCGGCCTTTCACATCGAAGGGATGGATAGGAACAATGCCGACCTTATGTTCGCTCTTGACCCAACGGACAGGCGGGACGTGGTGGCGCTTGTGGCCCGCAACCCAGCAATAGCGATGCCGCCGATAAACCCAGCTTCCGGCGTGACAGACCGCCCAGTTCCAACCCGCCGCCGGTGCTAGTCCGCTATCGACTACCCTCGATGCGCCTGTTATTGGATCTTTGTAGATCCGATAGCGAACTGCCGCCGGGAAGCACGGGAAGTAGTCCTGTGCATCGGTCATGCTAAAAGGATCGGGAAGGCCAATCTGCGGCCTGGAGACCACCGAACCTGGTGGCCGGGTGAAAATCAGCCCTTACCAAATGCGCCCCTTGTGCCCAAGACGAGGCGGAGGGCGGCCAAGCCTGCGAAACCTTGTCGGCCGGTAGCTGCCGGTTAGCCGGGGCCTCCGGCTGGTCCTTGGGTTCCCAACAGGTCCCGTAGGGAGCGCAGTCAAAGAATGTTCCCTGCCCCTTCAGCTCCGCCATTCCGGGAATAAGAGCCGTGAGCCCGGAAAGTTTCATCACTTCCTGGTTCGCCGCGGTCCGCTGGTCGACCCGATCCGCGACCCACTTGTCCCAATCCGCAAATGCGCTCGCTTCCTCCTTAGGCCCGGCGTAGTCAACCACGTGTCCGTCCCGAAGATATTCCGTCTTGCCTTTCGCTCCCATGGTCTCCACCACTCCAGGCACCGGCACAATTCTGCCGCTCACCGGCGTGTAGGCGACTCCATCGAGATAACTAGTGACGCGAACGTTCCAGGGAGACAGATACTTGGCGGTGAAACTATCGGTGGGGGTCCTCAGGAAGAACTGTTCTCCAGCAATGTTGGGGAACACATTCAGCGAAACAGTTCCGCTAAGCAGCGCGAGATCGGTGTAGGGCGCGCCGCTGGTGGTGTGCAGATCATTGAAGGTAAGGACGGAATTTTCTGCCAAATACAGCGTCGAATCATCCTCAAACTCGATCTCTGCGCGTCCTTCGCCTGTTACCAGGCTGAAGCCTGTTTCCAGCGGAAGATTGGCAACTGCTTTCTCCCAGACAGCCCCCGCGGGCTTTTCATTGTCCTGGCCGCGGGCAATGCGTACATCGCCTTCCACATAGCTGATGCGAACAATCTGGGCATAGGTCTCGTCGGAATAATGATGTCCGAGGATAAAGAGCGCTTCCTTCTTTAGCTTCTCAGAAAAGTCGCCATTAAGAATCTCCTGAATCTGTGCCAGAGCTTGAGTCTCATCCTTCTGCATCAGGACATTCAGCGCCAGCAATCTCAGGTCGTCGTCCTTCAATGCGTTGGGCTCGACGGGTTTGCCATCCTCTGCGCCAATCTCGATGGCCAATGCGGTACAGTCATGGTTCCAGCTGCTGGCCGGATACTGGTGGGCCAGGGCGGCACAGGTCTCAAGCGCAACCTTTGCGTGCCCTTGTTTCTTCTGCGCGTAGGACTTCCAATAGAGAGCGCCGTCGGAGTGGTCGCTATGTTGGTTGGCAACCATGGTGAAGATTGCTTCCGCATTTGACCAGTGGCTATCGTTGATGGCGCGCATTCCGTCGTTATAGAGACTGTTATCGGGAGTGCTTAACGAGGCCGAAATGCCCTCAAATTCAGCCGGCTCGCCGCTCCCGGCGAAACTCTGCCCCCAGGCAGTTGATCCGCAGAGCATGACACCCAACAGCGCGACAAAAGAAAGTCTGCATTTCATATCGTGTCCCCTTTCGAATGCGTGCTCGAGGCCGCCTGTCGCGAACGCAATACACGCACCTCAAATAACAGCCCGTCGGCGTTCACTTCGTCTTGCAATCTGCTGATGGTTTGACTGTTCAAGCCCTCGGGCTGGTTCGCCAGCTCAACCAACAGGTGATCCAATCGATCGAGCGCTGTTGACAGTGCTCGATCGTCATCGCGCTTCGCGTTTTGCCGGCATATTCGGTTTGCCGGCAGAAGACTGCGCGCCTCGTCCCGCAACGGGGAGGCCCCGTTGCCGCCATCGGCATGTTTCAGTTCCACCAACAACCGTTCCGAACGATCCAGGTGATCGCTCAGAACCACCACCACGACGCGCTGGGTTGGCTCCGCGACAGTTTGTTCCTGTTGCTGAACGTGACTTTGCACGACGGTCTGCGCGTGTCTGTGCTCCCATAGCCGGCCGCCGAGGAAGGCACACACAACCACGGCAATCCCCGCAGCGGCATAACTTAAAGCCGGCCACAGTCCACCGCGGAACCAACTCTTGCGGGATTCGTAGGCTGGTAGCGAGCCCGCAAGCGATTCCCAGACACGATGACCATAGGCTGCGTCGCGAGCCGGGGCTTCAGCAAACTTCATATCGGCCAGGTCGCTACCCAGCGCACTATAGGCCTTCGCACATTCTGCGCACGCCATAAGATGTTGTTGCACAGCATTGCTGTCGTCCTCGGCATAGGCGTGCGCGATCAGTTCTTCTTCGCTCAAATGATTCATATCTTCACCCTTAAGATCGCCAAACGGCGGCGCAGCTTTTGTACAGCGCGAAATACAGCTTGCTTGGCCGCGTTGGGCTCGATACCCAGTGCACTTGCAATCTCTTCGCTGGTGCAGTCTTCCATATGTCGCAGGACAAAGGCTGTCCGTTCGGTGGGTGTCAGGCTGAGCATCGCCATCTCTTGCATGGCGCCGATTTCTCCGCTAAGCAGTAGCCGGTCCGGACCAGCAGCCAAATCTGCCACCTGGTACTGCTCAGGGTCAGCTTGTTCGCCCACTTTGCTGTTTTCATCCATTCGGAGTCCGTGGATCTTATTCAGTGCGCAGCGCACCGCGATGCGATAGATCCAGGTTCCAAAATCCGACCGCGACTCAAAACTCTCCAGTTTTCTATACCCCCGAAGAAAAGCCTCCTGCACCACATCTTCAGCATCAGCTTCGTTTCCGGTGATGCGAAACGCCAGCCGGAACAGCTTTGCGCTGTGGCGCACGACCAAGGCTCCGTAGGCATCTTTGTCGCCGGAAAGAACCGCTCGGATGGCTGCCTGGTCGTTCTTGTCCATGCGCACATTAGACACCCCGCCCCAGGGTGCAGTTAGGGGAGATTTTTCTTGAGAATTCGTAGAATTAAGAGACCATCGGGTGCTGTTACGTAAGTTCCACCTTCTCCTGGGATCCGCCACTAGCTTTCCCAGGCCCCTTAGTGCCGCAAAGGCAAACTTACACACCGTAGAGCGAACATAAACGTTTCACTTGAGCATTATTTTGATCAAATAGTGAGAACATCCTTGCTTTGCAGTGAAGCTGGGTTTATTGTTGGCCGAGTCGCGAGCAGAGAACCATGGAGCTTGCAGATGTTATTCGAACGAGACGCTCGGTTCATGAATATACGAGCGCTTCCATCGACCGGTTGATGATCCAGTCCCTGGTCGATGCGGCAATCCAGGCGCCCAGTGCAATGAACAATCAACCGTGGGCGTTTTGTGTGTTCCTTGATCGAAGACGCATCGATGAACTCTCAAACCGTGTTAAGGAATGGCTACTGAATCAAACGCAGCAAGCCCCTTCTGAGCTGAACCAAGCGTTAACCGAAATTTTGACCGATCCCGGGTTTTCGCTGCTGCATCATGCTTCTGCACTCTTGCTCATCCTGGCCAAACCCTCAGCTGCCCAGGCAATCGAGGCGTGTTGTCTTGCAGCAGAAAACTTTCTGCTTGCTGCCCGGGATGTGGGTATCGCGACCTGCTGGATAGGCCTTTCGCGACCATGGTTTGATCTGCGCTCAACCAAGGTCGAGCTGGGACTTCCAGAAGCTTATCGTGTCGTCGCTCCAATCATCCTTGGTTATCCAACGAAATGGCCCCCTTCGCCCGGGCGACAGTCGGCAGAGATTCGTTGGATGGACTGAATGGCCTGGCTGTTTCGTGATCTCACGCGCCGCGCTATGTCAAGGGTGCTGGATAGATACGTGCTGCATTGTCGTGCAGATAGCCGTGCGCAAACGCGAGTGCCCGCTGCTCGCTCACTTCCCCGTTAAGGATCATCCGCGAAAGCGCGGCAGCGAGCGCCTTCCGCGCCGACTCAATGGCCAGCCAATCGCTTTCTTCCGCTCCGATGGCTTCATTGAAAGGGAATGCGTCTGAGCCGAAGACCACCTTGTCGGGATAAAGCAGCAGCCAGCGGCGCAGCACCTCGGCTAGATCCGCAGGATACAGATACAGGCCCATCAACGAGGAGTCAAGGTAGACATTCTCACGCGCGGCAAGCCAAATCGCCTGGTCCTGAAATGGGTAACCACCGTGTAGTAGAACGAAGTTCACATTGCTATAGCGGGGGTCGCGCAGCACGTTTTCCAGGTTCAAGATATTGCCACCACTCACGTTATAAAAGTCGCCGGTACCTACGGCGGTATGTATTTGGACGGCGAGGTGTAAGCGGCCCGCTTCTCGAAGCAGATAGCGAAACATGAAATCTTCGAATATGGCGTGCTCTGCCCCAGACGGCTTGCCGCCGGAGACGTATTGGTTGTAAAGGCTCTCTGCTGCAGTCTTGGGTGGGTCGTCAAAATGCAGGGTGCGGAAGTAGGCAATTTCGAACTTGATGGCAACTCCGCCGCGGGCGCGATTCTGCTCCAGAATCTTGCTGACAAAAGCCAGGTACGCTGGAAATGTCGCCGGCAAGGTGCTTAGCCCGGCCTGGGCCAGTTCGCGTTTCATCAGCTTTTCCTGGAGTGGAACATAGACACCCTCGTCTATGTTGCGTGCCGTCAGTTCGCTATTGTCCAGTGGGAAGAGAAACGAGTCGACGAAAAAGACCCAGTGGAAACGTTTGCGATCAAGATAAGCAGGCATGGCCACGCGGTTGGCCATCATGGTCTCCACGTTCAACTGATCGAGAATGCGATCAAAGTACCGATCGCCGGGATAGGTTTGACGCATCTCTGCCTTCTTTGCGATGAGCCATTTGAGATGCTCTGGCGCGTTGTCGGAGTAGGGATAGCTGAAGAGGTCTTTCGAAGCTTCGATGAGCTCTGGATTATCGGGGAGCAGTCTAAGTGGCGGGTGCGATGGAGAAGAGGCCATCGCGTCCACATCGCTGTCGTCTGCGAATCCGGGATGGCCGTGATCGTCGAAGATCGGGATAAGACGTATCTGGCGCAGCATACGCTCATAAGTCTGATGGTAGCCAGGCGCCATGTCAGGATTGGCCTGCGCGCGTAACCACGGGGGACTTGTGCTCAGAAGCACGATGGTTAAACCAACGGCCAGTTTTATTCCAGAGCTCACATGCTTACCTTAACGAGTTAGGCCCGGGACAAGGCTGCAGATCCCTCTACTTCGGCCCTAATGAACAAGTCAGCTTTCCGTAAGGTCTGTTGTGACGGAAAGCGGAAGGGTGAGATTTTGCGTATCCCACCCTTCGCAAAAAACGCGAAGGGTGGGGCACCCGTCGATTCATGGCGGATGGGAAAGGCTCCCTAGAGACCTTTGAACCATCCGCCGTCTACCAGTAAGGTTTGGCCGGTAATGAACGATGCCCGCTCCGAAGCCAACCAGACGATGGCGTCGGCTATTTCCTCCGGCCGGCCGATGCGCTTCAGAGATGCTTCTGCTCCCAGGCGAGCTTCGAAGTCCGCCGGACTTACCCCCGCCTCCTGCGATCGCTTGGCAATGAGTTGCTTCAGCCGCTCGGTCGCGGTAAAACCGGGCCCCACGTTGTTCACCGTAATTCCGTCTTTGCCGAATTCGTTAGACAGGCTTTTGACCAGTCCAACCACACCGGCCCGCACAGCATTCGAGTAAATCAGATCAGGGACCGGCTGACGTACTGTCATCGACGTAATCGTTACCAGCCTGCCCCAATGGTTTTTCTGCATCCAGGGCAAAACCGCTCGGGCAAAGTGGATCGTGCTCATGAAGTTCATTTCCAAAGCGCGATGCCACTCCTCCGTCGTGGTGGCGAAGAACATCTTTGCCGGCGGGCCGCCGGCATTGGTCACGCATACATCCACACCCCCAAACTGCTGCGCCACGTGCTTCACAAAAGCCTCAACGGCCTGGGCATCGGTCACATCCAGCGGCTCGGCCAATACCTGGGCGCCCGAGCGTTCACGAATCTGCGCTGCCGCCGCGTTCAGCTTGCCGGCATCGCGGGAGCAAATGGCTACGCGGGCGCCTTCGGCGGCGAACTTCTCTGCCGCCGCCCGCGCGATCCCATCGCTGGCAGCAGCAACGATCACATTGCGGTCCTTTAATCCAAGATCCACTAGCGGGCTCCCTGTCGCAGGTACGCATCGCTTCCATCGAGCCAGTCCTGGCGCGGTGGATTAAACACGTCGAGGTCAACCGTGTCCTCGAGCGCTAGAGCCTCATGCGGCATGTTGGGCGGAATGCAGAGCACCTCGCCGGCCGAAACCGTGATCTCCTGGTTATCAATGTAGAAAAGCAATGCGCCTTCGAGAATATAAGTGACCTGCTCGTTATGATGGCTGTGCAACGGCACCCTCGCGCCTTTCTTGAGAAGCACACGGGCCACCATCACGTTTGTGCCCACCACCATCTGCCGTCCGATGAGGGAGTTTAAGCTCTCTATCTCAATGTCTTTCCACTTGCTGTACTTTGCGACGGTTTCTGTCATGTACGTTTCCCCAGCAAAAGTTAACACAATCCCCACTAGGAATGAGGCTTCCCTGCTGCGCCAAGCCAGGTGACAGCTCCATAGGCTCCCAGCCATGAGCCGGCGGCGGCGAAGACGACGTAAATGGGATTGCCGGTATAGCTAATCACGGCAAACGCGGAGAGCAGATACCATACGCTGCTCCAGCTTGCGGCGACGCTCCTGCGGCGTGCGGCAACGGCCGCTGTGAACAGGACGTAGACCGCATCCGTAGCGGCCGTCGAGGCCACCACACCGGTCGCAATGAGCGGGTTTGGCGCGTGGATCATTGAGTTTTCCTCTCCGAACGGAGCTTCAATCCCTGATGGATCACAAACAGAAGAATGATGGCTACCGGCAACAAGACATAAAACCACACCAGCGTAGCGCGTGAACGATCTGGCTCGACGGTGCAATCGGTGGTTAGTTGAGCCACATCGTTTCCTCGCCGGACAGCCAAGGTGAGATGCAGCTTGCCTGCGCTGGAAAGGTGCACCGTGGCTGATTGAAGCAGGCGGTTGCTTACCTGTCCTCTCGTTAGCCGAACGGTTGTGCCGGAAACAGTCAGATCGAGGATTGGATCCAGTAACACTTCCCCGCTGCTGCGATCCTGTACCAGGACGCTGAAGTCTGCCATACCTACCTGCAGTGGCTGGGGGGCGGCGAAGAGGGTGATGGTGAACGCGCCGGCATCCTGGTGGAGAAGCATGGTTCCGCCATCGCCGTGTGCCGCCATTGTCCCCATTGCCAGCATGAACACCGCGGCCAGGCGGCGAAGAGCCTTCATGGGTTCATTATCATGCCACGCATCTGCATCGGCTGCAGCAGGATCCATACCCCCGCCGCGTACACTGCAGCGACCATGGTTGCCCACGGCAATAGCAGCAACACCGCGCGCCCGGGACGCGCGGCGAACACGAGCGCCCGTCTCCAGCCCAGGTAGAGCGTCCACAAAAGACCGGCGTCCAGCAGCAGAAGTTGGAGTGAGAGCACACTATGAGCGGAGAGCAGGGGCAGCTCGATTCCCCATTGAGGCGGAGAGAGAATATGCCAGCCAAAATCCGCCGCCGCCTGATGGAGAGCTGGTCCAAGGCTGGCCCAACCGGTGAATAGGTGAAAGAGCAGATGAGCGGCCCACATGGCTAATCCCAAAGGCAAAAGGGCCAGCGAGAAGCGGCAGAACTGATCCCTCTTGAAGCGCGCTCCCACGGCGAGTAGCGGCACAACGGCTAACATCGCCAACAACGCAGCGTACTTGTCGCCCGTGGCCACCATCCACCAGGCATTGGCAAACGCAGCGATCACCACCACGAGAGCGAGAGCAGCGATGTCGATTCGTGAGGAGGCAGGTGCGGGCGCAACCGCGAAGAGACCAATGTTGTCGTGGGGACAGGCCTTGACGCAGTCCATGCAGAGGGTGCAGTCCATGTTCCCTGCTTTTTGGGGCATGTAAAGCTGCAGTTCGCAGCCACGCTGCTGGGCGTTTCCGGCAATGCAGTCGTGAGTGGTACAACTGCGGCAGGTTGCCTGGCTGCGTGCCTGCAGGCTAAAGGGCGAGAGCAGCGAACCGGCAAAATTGAATTGCCCTAAAGGGCAAAGATATTTACAAAAGCTGGCCTCACGGAAGAAGGTGTCCACCAGGAAAGCCGCCGCGAAATACGCAACCAGGAGCCACGCCGTCCGCTGGGGATGGTCCCAGATAGCAAAGGCTTCGTACGACCAGAAGAACAGGATCATCAAGACGATCGCAATCCACTTGCTGCGCAGCCAGCGCGGCCATTTGAAACGGGCCAGGCCTAAGCGGTGGCCGAACTCCCGCGGCAGCATGAAGGGGCACGACAAACAGAAGATATTTCCTAACACTAAAAGCCCGACAACCCCGAAGGCCCGCACGTAAGTCCAGGGGAGGACTCCGGCCAGGTTCATCGCGCTCATCGGTCGGCCCAAAAAGCCGTCGGCGATAACAAGCACGGCAGCCACGAAGGCGACGCTCTGCAGCGCCATCCTGCCGTAGCGTGCGCGCAGCACATAGCCGATCAGGGGCAGCTGGAGCAAATCGAGGCGCTTTGGTTGAGGGAGTACGAGGCGCGCCGGCTCGGCAAGGGGTGAGCGGCGAGATGGCGGCGACAGAAGCTGGATGGCAATGACCATCACCGGCACCAGGTAGAAGATGGACCCCACCACCCACATGAGCGCGCCCGCTGCAGCCTGGTCGCGGAGCGAGCTGTAGCTGGGGTAGATCACCCTGGGGGAGAAGGTCAGGAAAGCAGCCAGCACGGTATTCACCAGATCAGCCCCGACGAGATACGGCAACATGGCCCAGCGAGAGACGCGGCTCGGGCTGGGCCAGGGTTGAATCACCGGAAACCAGAAGAGCAACGACGTTGCCAGAAAGCAGGCGTGCTCCACCTCGTGCCAGCCGGGCGAGCGGAGCGCCAGCTCGTAGGCCCCGGGGACGTGCCAGCCGAGGTAGGCGAGGTTCATCGCCAGCCACGCCAGGGCCGGATGGGTGAGCAAACGTATTAGCCTATGCAGGATTGGGGTTCGGAAAAACGGACCCAGGGCGTCGCGCAACACAGAACGCGGCAAAGCCCGCAGCAACGGGACGGCGGGCGCCCCCAGAAGCAGCAGCGGAGGGGCTACCGACATTAGTATCAAGTGCTGTGTCATATGGGCGACCAGGAACAGGCCGTCCAATGTATCGAGAGGCGAAGCAACGGCGATCCATATCGACAGCAACCCGCCTACAAAGCTCCACGCACGCCAAGGGGGAAAAATCAGCGGCCGGGTGCGGCGGATTTCGCGCCAGCCCCGAAGGTAGAGCAGAGCAGTCGCGAGCAAACCCACCGTAGCCCAAAAAGGAAAGGCCCAGGAACTCCAAGCGGCCTGTGATACTGCGTCTGACATGACTCCCACGCCCATTCGCTTCGCGTTACTACGAGTGGGTGGCCCAGGTCTCGCTTTTGGGACCTGGGTGTTCCGGCGAAGTGGTTACACCGGGAAACCAAGATCTCAAAAGCGACACCTGGCCACCCACGGTTTTTTCGTCGAAGAAGCCGCGCGTCTATTCTGAGCCTGGCTGCTTGGGATCGAGCTCACCAGTGCTCACGTATTGCCGCGTTGCATCCTGCGCCGGACGCTGGCCGGCCGGATGCAGGGTTTCGAGGAAACTGACCAGCGCCGTTACTTCGGGCGGGGAAAGATTCTTTCCGTAGGCCGGCATATTTCCTCCTCCCTGCAGCACCTGGCGCACCAGTTGGTCGTAAGTCAGCCGGGTGGCCACTCCATCGAGCGCTGGGCCCCGCTGGCCGCCCACGCCACCGAGCATGTGACAGTTGCGGCACTGCTTTTCCTGAAAGACAATCTGGCCCTGCCTCCCCAGCGGCGTGGCCCCATGAACATATTGCACGGGAACAGCATCCCCGCTCCAGGCCTGCATCTCCGGACTCCAGGGGGTGTAGGTTCCCAGGTGTTCGCAGACAGCGAACCCTACGGCGAGCACGGTGATCGATATCACCGCGATAGGCCGCCGGTGCCAGCTCTTCTCCCCCTCCCCGGCAAAGAACGGCAATGCCAGTAGGAACCCAATGCCTAGCACTGGAGCAATCAATATGAACGGTGTCTCCAGGTTCTCGGGGAGAAAAGACAGAATGGTGTAAAGCCACAGGAAAAAGAAGTCCGGCTTGGGCACGGTCTGGATGATGGTTGGGTCGGGAAAGCCGGTGGGTCCAAAGGGCCCCAAGAACACTGCGCACAGCACCACCGCAAACAGGATCGCTGCGGAAAATATCATGTCTTTCCACACCGCCCCGGGTACGAAAGGCATGCCATCCTTCTGCGTCAGCTCGTGGTAATCCTGAATATAAGTGCTGCGTCTGACGATCCGCCCCGGCATGGGCCAGTCGTTGATACCCAGTCCCACCACCATCCAGATGTGCAGCGCGGCGAAAGCCAGCAGCATTCCCGGAATGACAAATACATGCAGGGCAAAGAAGCGGGTCAACGTAGGACCCGCGATGATCGGTCCCCCTAACAGCAGATCGACCAATGGCCCGCCTATGAAGGGCACACGCGATACGATTGAGGCGCCAATGCCCAAGCCCCAGTAGGCATCCTGGTCGAAGCGCATTACCTGCCCGGTGAAGGCCATGCCCAGCGTCATCAGTAGCAGAAAGACGCCCAGGATCCAGGTGAGTTCGCGAGGAAACTTATAGGCGCCGAAGAGGAAGACCTGGCACATGTGAATCAGCACCACGGCGACCATGAAGTTCGAACCCCAGCCATGCATGGCGCGCAGGAACCAGCCCAGCGGGAGCTGCTGGTTCAGTACCTGCAGGCTGTTCCAGGCCTCGCCCGCCGAGGGTACATAGACGATCGCCAGCAGGATGCCGGTGACGATCTGTAGAAGTAACAGAACGAAACTGGCGCTGCCGAAGACATACCACCAGCTGGCCGTGTTCGTCGGCACCGGGTGAAGAACCGTGTCCTTGATCGGCCCTTCCAACTTCAAGCGGAATTCTAACCAGTCGTAAGTACGTTTCAACCAGTGCATGCGGAGCTCTCTTTCCGTACCGACGCGCTGGTTGCCAACGTCGGCATCTGGCCGCCATCGATCAGCAATTTGCCGTTTTGCACTTTGTAGGCGTATTCAAAAAGACCTCGCGGTGGCGGTCCTGCAGCCCGCGAGCCATCCGCGTAATACACCCCGCCATGGCATGGGCACATAAACAGCTCCGACTGAGGAAACCAGCGCACCGGGCAGCCCAGATGAGCGCAGTTGATGGCGAATATCTGAAACTTCTGCTCCTGGGTCCGCCGGACCCAACAGGCAGCCTTGCCGGTCGCGCCATCCCACGGCATACTCTGCGGACTTACGAAGCTGGCCAGCCGGGTCTCTCCCAGGGCAAATTGAGAAATGTCACCCAGATCGATCCAGGAATTGTAACCGCCATTCTTGCGAATAGGTCCCAACAGGTAGCCCACGACAGGGACGGCGACTAACAAGGCAACAGCGCCATTGAGCAGCGCGCCGATCGACACCAATACCCACCGCCTGGTTACTGCCTTCTGGTCACTCATTGCGCGCCTCCTGCGGCCTTGTTTTGCTGTACGCCGGGGCGCTGGCTGGAAAGCCAGCCCACCACGTCGGTCACTTCCTGATCGCTCATCGGATGGCCGGACAGATCGCTTCTCCAGTCTGGCTGGCCGATATCCGGCCGCCCGGCAATCACCACTGTGCGCAAGACCTGGTCACTCACCAAGGCCAGGAATGCGGGATCGGTAATCGAGCCCGCTTTGCTCTTGCCGGATACTCCGGCGGCGCCGTGGCACGAGGCGCAATAGGTGGTGTAAGCCTGCTGGCCGTGAGCCGGATCAGCCGGTTTGGCCGCCTTGTAGGGGGGTGGGTTGGCGCCATCGAGCGTCCCCGCCTTGAACCAGGCGGCGCGCATGCCGTTTACCAGCGCGTCGACCTGCTGGTCGGTCAAACTTCCCCCGGCACTGATGGCAAAGGGCGGCATGTGCGTGCCCGGTTCGCCGTTGGCAATTGTCTGACGCAGGATCTGCTCATCGACCAGCGATTGATAGGCGGGATTCGCCAGCGAGTAGGACGGGCCGTTCCTTCCCTGGGCGCCGTGGCAACCGGAGCAGTTCTGGACGTAGAGCGTAGGAAAGTCCAGCACAGCGTCGGGACGCGGAACCTCCGGCCCAGGTTTGGGATGGCCGGGGAGCTGGCCGCAACCAACCACAGTCATGCAGGAAATCAGTATCAGGAGGCGCGCCGTCACTTCGGTCCGTCCTCCCGATGATGTTCTTCCATCATTCCCGGTGTTTCCAATCCCACGCGCACCGCGAAGGGCATGTATTGCTCGGTGCGGATGTCGATCTGATGTGACACGACCCAACCCGCGACCAACCCGAAGGTGACCTGGGAGGCGACAAACCACCACCAATCGATGCGGTCGGCGAGATAGGGATTAATCAGGGGGAGCGACGAATGAAGCACGCCGGTCCACAACATCGGGGCGATGATGCCCCCCAGCAGCATCGGGTGACGCGGCAACATGGGGAGCATGGCGCCGTAGAGCAGGCCGATGAGCAACGAGCCGACGGCATGGATGACGGTGGCGAGGATCAGTGCACTCAGGCGGAAGTGCGTGATCTCCGCCAGGGTGGGATCGGACCAGCCGGCAACTCCTGCTCCTCCCAACAGATTTACCGCGTACCAGATGCTGTGGTAACGGATAAGGCCGTAGAGCAGCGCGGGCACGATCATCGCGGCGCCGCCTGCGATGCCCCCCTTTACCCCCGCCATCACTGAGGGGGTGTGGACCGGCAGGCGTGCGCGATGGCTTTCGTCGATCTCAATATGAGCAACCTTGGTGCGCACGGTCGTGAATTTGAACTTCTGCACTTTGACCGGCACGGCAACATGCTGCGCATGCGGCCAAACTTGAAGGAACCATCCCACGCAGCCGGAAACGATCAGCACCCCCCCGAGGATGCTTATCCCCACGTTTGTCACCAGCCCTGCCGCGCCAAAGGTCAGGCCAAGGGCCAATATCAGCGGCCACGCTGTCGGCGCAGGCAGTTGTACCACTTCATCGGATATGCCGTCGTGTGCCTGTGGCTCTTCCATTGCGTCTCTTCTCTTTCTCCTCAGCGGCCAATGATGTAGACGACAGTAAACACCACCACCCAGACACCGTCGACAAAGTGCCAATAGAGCGACAGCACCTCGAGCTGTTTCGAGTGCTCACTCTTGAGCTTCCCGGTGAGGGAAAAGATCAGCACGATCGAAAGCATGGTCAGGCCGATGATGACGTGGCTCGCATGCAGGCCGACCAGCGAGTAGAACGTGGTGCCAAACAGGTTGGTGCTGATGGTCAGCCCATCGTGATATATCAACTTATTCCATTCAAGCCCGGTGCCGCCGAGAAAGATCGCGCCCAAAACCACGGTGAGCGCCCACCACAGGCTGAAGGCCCCCATCGAGCCTTTCTTCAGGGCCCGTTCCGCCATCCAGATGGTGAAGCTGCTCGAGAGCAGACATACCGTGTTAAAGATGGGGAGTTCCAGAACCTGGCGCGGCTGCGGCCCGGAAATGCTCTTGCCTATGTAATAGATATAGGCAACCACAAAGATAGTGAAGATCGCCGACTCAGCAACGATGAATGCCGCCATGGCGACGGTGCCGTGATAGGGCAGGACCCAGTCTTCGTTGGCTGTCTGGTGAGCCAGGGGAATGGTGCTGGCGCTCATGCTCTATATATCCTCGACGATCAAAATCATTCGTACCGCGAGTCCGGATCTTCCGGATGCTTCAGGTCCCACAGCGGTCTACGGCTGGCCACCACAGGTGCGCTGGCAAAGTTGTACTCCGGCGGCGGCGATGAGGTTGCCCACTCCAGGGTCCAGGCATCCCAGGGGTCCGGGCCCGCGTCCGGGCCTTTAAAGTACGAATACACCATGTTGTACGCGAAGATCAGCGTGGCCACTCCCTGAATGAAGCCTCCGATGGAAACGATCATGTTCCAGCCGTCCCAGCCGCGGCCAGGTTCGTAGGTGTAGATACTCCTCGGCATGCCCAGCAGCCCGGGAATGTGCATGAGGTCGAAACACAGGTGGAAGCCGATAAAGAACAGCCAGAAATGCCACTTGCCCAGCCGCTCGTCGAGCATCTTGCCGGTCATTTTCGGGAACCAGTAGTAGAACCCTCCGAAGAAGCAGAAGACGATGGCTCCCACCAGAACATAGTGGAAATGGGCGATCACGAAATAAGAGTTGTGCAGTTGCCAGTTCCAGGGGGCGACGGAAAGCATGATTCCGGTCAAGCCGGCGAACAGGAACTGTATCAGAAAGGCGCTGCAAAAAAGCATAGCCGTGGCGAAGCGTATCTTGCCTCCCCACATGGTGGCGATCCAGTTAAAGATCTTGATCCCGGTGGGCACTCCAACCAGTGAGGTGGAGAGGACGAAGAACGCATTCTGCGCCGAGGTCATGCCCACGGTGAACATGTGGTGCGCCCACACGCTCAGGCTGATCAAGCCAATGCCGGCTGACGCGGAGACCATCGCCGGATAGCCAAAGATCGCCTTGCGGGAGAAGACAGGAATCACTTCGTTGGCAATGGCGAACGCCGGCAACACCAGCACGTAAACCTCGGGGTGGCCAAAGATCCAGAAAAAGTGCGCCCACACAACGGGCACGCCCCCAGCCTGAGAGTCGAAGAAGTGTCCCCCGAGATAGCGGTCGATAGTCAGCATGATCTGCGCCGCGGTCAACGGGGTGATCACGATCAGGATCATTCCCGAAACCACCAGGTAGAGCCATACCAGCAACGGCATGCGAAAGAGCGTCATGCCCTTGCAGCGCATACAGATGGTGGTGGCAATGATGTTGACCGCGGCGCCGACGGTGCCGAAGCCGGAGACGATCAGCGACAAGGCCCAATAGTCCGTGCTATGTCCGCGGGAGAATGCGCGTTCGGTAAGAGGGGCGTACGCCCACCAGGTCACATCGGGGGCGCTCCCGGCGCCTTGCAAGCCGACTCCACCAATGAAGCTGTAGTACAGCATCAGACCGCCCAGCGCGGTCATCCAGAAGCTGAAGGCATTCATCCGGGGAAAGGCCATGTCCCTGGCGCCGACCATGAGAGGAACCAGGTAGTTGGCAAATCCAATGATCAGCGGCATCCCCATGAGGAAGACCATGGTCGTGCCATGCATGGTGAAGATGCGGTTGAAGACCTCAGGGGGGAGAAAGTTGTTGTGGGGTACGGCCAACTGAATGCGCAGCAGGATCGCCTCGAAGCCCCCGACCAGCAAAAAGATCACGGCGTAGCCGATATACATCAAGCCAATCTTTTTGTGATCGACAGTTACCACCCAACTGTGCACCTGTTCGAGCCACGTCCCGTACGACTCACTTGGCGGGGTGAGGTCGATGGCGCTCCCAATAGGTAGAGTCGAATCAGCCATTGAAGAAAACTCCTGTCTGTGGTGGCCCGTGTCCCGGTTACTTCAAGGTATCGAGGTAAGCGACGATCTTGTCGATCTGGTCATCGCTCAATTGCATCGCCGGCATCAGGTTTCCTGGCTTGACATAGTCCGGATCTTTAATCCAGAGCTTGAGATTCGCAGGGGTATTGTCAGCCGCTCCGGAAGCAAGCGTATCGCGGCTCATAAAATGAGTGAGGTCTGGCCCGAACTGTCCCTGCGCGGGGGTGCCGCGCACCGCGTGGCAACTGATGCAGGACTGCGACTCGAACAGCCGTCTTCCTTCGGCAACTGCCGGATCCTGCACCGCCGGCTGCTGCTGGTTTTTCACCCAGGCCGCGAAATCTTCCGGGGTCTGCACGTAGACGCGCAGCAGCATCTTGGCATGTTCCACGCCGCAGAACTGGGCACATTGGCCCACGTACATGCCGGGTTTATCCGGATTGAACCACATGTGGTTGACCTGGTTTGGAAACATGTCGATCTTACCGAACAACGCTGGGACCCAGAAGCTGTGAACCACATCGGCGGAGAGCAAGTGGAGCGAAGTGATTGCGGGATCCTGCGCGGTGCTGAGCGGTACGTGCAGTTCATTGGCGGTCGTGAAACCTAATTTGTCGTAGTGAAACTCCCACCAGAACTGATGGCCTACGGCATCGACATTGAGGGCCGTCGGCGGCATCTTCTGATCCTCAATGGCGAACAGAATGCGTGCCGTGGTGAGGAAGAGAACGACGGTAATCAGGATGGGTATCACCGTCCAGGCCAACTCGATCTGGGTGCTGCCGTAGATTTGGGGCGGCTCGCTGGTATCGTTTGGGTCACGCTGCCGGAACCGGACCACGACGTATAACCAAAGGGAGGCGACCACGAGAAAAATCGCCCCCGTAATTTGCATCACGAAAAGCGACAAATGATGGATCGACAGCGCCGGACCGGAATGAGGGTCAAAGATGCTGGGGGTTTGGTGGACGACGGTGTCGGTGGGCACGGCCCAGGCTGCGTGTACGGCGGAGCTGAATAGCAGCAGCAAAGCGTAAGCGGCTTTGCTGGGCCCTTTGCGCTGCAGCCATGCTCCAAACATGCGTGTAGACCCCTCCCCCACTTAAAGAATTCCCATTGTAGCTCTCTCTATTCGCAGACCGTATGAATAGTTTCTCAAGCTACCAACTGCGCCTTTGATGCACGAAAAGCTGAGAAAGGCTCTTGGTACACTGGCGGAAATGAAGCGCCTGATTATCAACGCAGACGATTTTGGTCTCGCGCCGGGCGTGAACCGGGCCATCGTGGAGCTGCAGCAGGCTGGCGCTCTGAGTTCCACTACGCTGATGGCGACTGGTCCTTATTTTTCACCTGCTGTTTATATGGCGTTTGCCCAACCGGCGCTCGCCGTCGGATGCCACGTGGTGCTGGTCGATGGCTCGCCTTGTCTCCGCCCTGACGAGGTACCCTCGCTGCTCGATCCCTCCGATTCTTCCTCGTTCCGCATTACGGTGGGCAGCTTTGTCAGCGATTTGCTCCGCGGCCACATCCGCGGGAAGGAAATTGAGGCTGAAGCCGTCGCCCAGATTCGACGAATTCAATCCAGCGGTCTCACCGTCAGCCATATCGATTCCCACAAGCATCTGCATGCATTTCCCCGGGTGCTGGCTCCTCTTCTTCGGGCCGCGCGTCAGTGCGGAGTCAGCTGCGTTCGCAATCCGTTCGAGCCAGGGTGGAGTCTGCGCGCCACCCGAAACGGCGGCACCGTACGGCGCCTGCAGGTACAGCTGATGCGCAGCCAGCGGAAAACGTTCTACAGGCTAACAAAGGACCACGACATCTGCACCTCCGACGGTTCTATCGGCTTGCTGGCTACGGGAGTGCTCGATGACTCAGTGCTGCGCTCCCTTCTTCGAGCCATGCCGGAAGGCACATGGGAGCTGGTTTGCCATCCTGGATATATTGACAGTGTTCTTGAACAGGCACGCACTCGCTTGCGGGCAGCGCGAGAGACGGAGCGCAACGCCCTGTTGGACGTCATTCCCGAAGCACTCAGGAATGACCAAACGTTGAACCTCATCGACTTTCACAAGCTGGGGAGTGAGGGTTCCCAGCTAGAGCATAGGAGTAACAAGGTCCGCTCCCTCAGCGGCTAGAGGAGCTTGTGTGAGAACACGGTCCCTGGAAGGGCGCGGCTTCAGCCGTGCCGCAAATTGATCGAAAATACGTCGGGCTTTAGCCCCTGAGGGCATCTTTTATCAGCGGACAAGAGAGTTTAGAGGACGGAAAGAACGTACCTTAGCGGCTAAAAGCCGCGTATAGCAGTGTCACTTACGGCACGGCTGCTGAAGCCGTGCCCTTCCAGAACGGAGTTCTCACGCAGGCTCTAAAGCCCCCGAGGGGTTGGGAGCGAATGGTATCTCAAAAGGGGTTTTCAAGAATGAAGATTGGGATCACGTGTTATCCGACCTATGGCGGCAGCGGGGTGGTTGCCACCGAACTCGGCATTGAGCTCGCCGCGCGCGGGCACCAGGTTCACTTCATCACCTATTCGCAGCCATTCCGGCTCACCGGGCGGGAAGAAGGTATCTATTATCATGAGGTGCCGGTCTCGAACTACCCTCTCTTCGAGTACCCTCCCTACGATCTCGCCCTGGCCACGCGTATGTCTGAGGTGGCCGAATATTACGAACTGGATCTGCTCCACGTCCATTACGCTATCCCTCACTCGGTGTGCGCGCTGCTGGCGCGGCAGATGCTTGCCAAGCGCAAATACCTGCCCTTCGTCACCACGCTGCATGGCACCGACATCACCCTGGTCGGGCTCGACCGGTCCTATCTGCCGATCACCCGCTTCGGCATCGAAGAGAGCGATGGGGTCACCTCGATTTCCAACTATCTGCGAGAAAAAACCGTTCACGACTTCGGCATACTGCGGCCCATTGAAGTCATTCCCAACTTTGTGAACTGCGACGAGTACAAGCCCCTGGGCGACCGTCGCGAGGACGCCCGGGCGCGCTTCGCCGACCCCGGGGAAAAGATTCTGCTGCACCTTTCCAACTTTCGCCCGGTGAAGCGCATTCTGGACGTGATCGAGGTCTTCTCCCGCGTTGCCCAGGAAATACCAGCGCGATTGCTGATGGTCGGCGACGGACCGGACCGTTCCTCCGCAGAATGGCTGGTCAACAGCAAAGGCCTTCAGAGCCGGGTGCAGTTCCTGGGCAAGCAGGAACGAGTTCACGAACTGCTTCCGGTGGCGGACCTGATGATTATGCCCAGCGAGCTGGAGTCCTTTGGATTGGCGGCGCTCGAGGCCATGGCTTGCAAGGTTCCCACCATCGCCACTCGGGTCGGCGGGGTGTCAGAGTTAATCGACGATGGCGTGACCGGACGTCTTTTTGCCGTCGGCGATGTCGCTGCCATGGCTATCGCCGCAGTGGAATTGCTGTCCGACGAAGATCGCCTGCGAGCGATGGGCGATGCCGGCAGACGGTCCGCCCAGGATCGTTATTGTGCCTCGCGCATTATCCCTATTTATGAGCAGTACTATGAGAAAGTGCTGGCGCGGGCGGAGGTCTGATCGGCGAGCACCAGGACATTGGGCGCCATGGGGATTTCCAGGGTGACGCGGGTTCCCCGTCCAGGACGGCTGAACACTTCAAAGAGGGCGCTGTTGCCGTAGAGCACCTCCAGCCGCTCGCGCACATTGCGCATGCCGATGCCCGCGCCGCGGCTCACAAAGCCCACTTCCCTTGCCCGGCCCTCGGCCATGCCCACTCCATCGTCTTCCACCTCGACCACCAGCTTTGCGCCCTGGATGCGGCTCCGCAGGGTGATGGTCCCCCCCTGCAGGCGCGGCTCCAAACCATGCTTGATGCTGTTCTCAATCAGCGGCTGCAGCAGCATGCAGGGTACGAGCAGCTCGAGGGTGCCGGGATCGATTTCCTTCACCACCCGCAGCTTCTCCGCCCCAAAGCGCACCACTTCGATTCCCAGGTAATCGTCGGTAAAGGTCAACTCTTCGCGGAAGGGCACGTACGAATCATGATCCTTCAGCAATGCGCGCAGGATATTGCCCAGTTGCACGATCATCTCCCGCGCCATCTCCGGCCGGAAGCGGACCAGCGATGCGATCGAGTTCAGGGTGTTGAACAGGAAGTGGGGGTTGATCTGGCGCTGCAGGGCGTCGAAGCGGGCCTCCAGCACCAGCCTCTTCTGCTCCTTCAGCTTGATCTCAATGCGGCTCGAATTCCAGATCTTGAGGGGAATGGCCACGACGACCGCGGCGCAAACGCAGATGCATACTTTGACTGCGAAGCTGGACGAATCAAGGCTAAACAACCGCCCGGGATAAAGCCGCGCCAGCCACATACGGACCATCTGCATCCCGAGAATCAGCATCAGCAGCAGGACCTGGCGATCGAAGCGCGGTTTGCGCAGGTTGCGCCGCACCCAGCGATAGATGCTCAGGTCGACGAAAGGGGAAAATGACCAGACTTCTTCTGGTTCAACGGCCTGCCCGTATAAGCCGGAAATTACGGCGACGGTGAGAAAGAAGGGCAGGGTCAGATATTCGCCATGCAACATGGCGGGCAGCGAGAGCATCGCTCCGCCCAAGAGCGCGGCAAACGGTCCCAACAAGATGCCAAGAATGATGACGGTTTCGAAAGCAACGTCGGCCGCAGAGAAGTTGTGAACGGTCAAGCGAATCCAGACGCCAAGGGTGAGGGGGACGCAGAGAAAGGCCAGCAGGCCAATGGTCTGACCGGTAGTGCGGCGCTCGGCAAACAATAGCCGCTGAAACGTCAACGCTCGGGCAGTGACCGCCGAAACCGCGGCGATGACGCCCAGTTTGATCAGCAGCGTGATGAGGACGAGCTTAGGCTCATTCACACTCCTACTTTACGCTGGCTGGACACGAGGCTGGTAGAGAGGTCTAATTGAGCTATGCCATTGGAAGATGTGAAGAAGGTGGCGGATGCGGACTTTCCCACCCGCTGGGGTCATTTCCGCATCCTGGGTTTCGAAGGTACGAGGATCGACCCGGAACCCTGCAGCCCGGGAACTGCTGCGGTGCATAAGAAAACGGAAGGCGCGATCGCGCTGGTATTGGGCGACATCCACAGCGGTCCGCCGGTGGTGCGCATTCATTCCCAGTGCCTTACCGGCGACGTGTTCGGTTCGTTGCGCTGTGACTGCCGTCTGCAACTGGAACTGGCGTTGCGTACCATTGCCGAGGCCGGCACCGGCATCCTGCTTTATGAGCAGCAGGAGGGCCGAGGAATTGGCCTGATGGCCAAATTGCGTGCCTATGAACTTCAGGACCAGGGACTGGATACCGTTGAAGCCAACCTTAAACTGGGTTTCAAGCCCGATTGCCGGGAGTTTGAGTTGCCCGGGGAAATTTTGAAGTTGCTCGGGGTGAAATCCGTACGGCTGATTACGAATAATCCGGAGAAGGTAGAGGCGCTGGAATCGATTGGGATTCGGGTGGTGGAACGGATTTCTGCCGAGGTTGAGCCACTTCTTACCTTCGAGCGGTATGTTCAGGTCAAGCAGGAGAAGATGGGTCACATCGCGGATCGCGCTGTGCCAGAATCACCTTCGCGGTTGTAATCGCCTGCCCTACGTGGCGCTGGGTGTGCTCTGCGGCGTGGATAAGCAGGCCGGCCAGGGTTGTGGGTAGACCTTTGCGGCCGATCTTAACTGGTTGGTCGAGCGGCTGGCGGATGATTGCGTCCAGGCGTCGGCGGGTGGTCTCCAGGCTTTCGGTCAATTCTTCGAAAATGGTTTCGCGGGTCCCCGATGGGTCCATTTCTGCGCACAGGGCCTGCAGTTGTTGTGGAGTGAGTGGGACGCCTTCCGCGTAGCAACAAAAGCGGTCGAGGCTGCGGGCGATATGGCGTAGCTGGAATGCGATCGAGGGCAGTTGGAACGGCCGCGCATGCAGTTCGTGGTCATCGAGACCGCCGCACCATTTGGACGTGTCTTCCTCAGCCATTTGCAGTGAGTGCAGTAATGCCCGCTGGACTACCGGGAGATCAGTCAGCGTACCACTCAGCCACGGTTCCATCGACATTTCCTCCTTTGCCTGACTGGTCTCGCCCCGAAACTCCCGATACCCAATTACGTCTTAAGGTCAACATCTGTCAGTCCACATCTCGCGAAAAACGAGCGAGGTCATGCCGAGTATTTCTTGCCCTGCCACAAAGGATCGGGTGCCCCATCCTTCGCGCCGTTGGCGAAGGGTGGGATGCCACTGCTTTTCCCCAAAGGCCCTTCCCCGCAACTTCTGTTTATCCCACCCTTCGCAGAAAGCGCGAAGGATGGGGCACCCGATCCTTTGTGGCAGGGCAAGAAATACTCGGCATGACCTCGCTCGTTTTTCGCGAGATGTGGGATTCCACTGCTCTTGCCCCGAACGATTAGAGACCGTGGGCCTGGCGGAATTCTTTTACTACCTGCGCTGGATCGCGATGCTCCCCATCCACTGCTTCATTCATGGTTTGCATTTCCTCGGCGGTGATCTTGCCCGCCAAACCAGCAAACGCGCCCCTCAGCTGCGGCCAGCGATCAAGTGCCTCCTGCCGTACCAGGGGAACCGCCTGGTACGGCGGAAAGTAGTGCTTATCATCATGCAGCACCGCCAGATGAAATGCCTTGATGGGACCATCCGTGGAGTTGCCGGCTATGATGTCTACCTGCCGCCCATTCAGCGCCCGGTAGAGCAATCCTAGATCCATCAGCCGAGGCGAACCTGCGAACTGCAAACCATACGCCTGCTGCAGGCCCGGTAAACCATCCGGCCGCTGTTCAAACTCGTAACCTACACCCAGTTTCCATTGCGGACTGTATCGCGCTGCCTGACTCAGGGTGGTGATGTGAAGGTCCTGCGCCTGCTGGCCTCGAACGACCATGGCAAACGTGTTCTCGAATCCCAAGGGCTCTGTGACCACAACCTGATAGCGCTGCTGGTAAAGCTGACGCACCGTATCGAGCACACGCTGCGGATCCTTATCCACTGGCTGCTTCAGGATCGCAGTCAAGGCGGTACCGGTGTATTCGACATAAGAATCAATTCGTCCGGCAATCAACGCCTGGTTGCAGATGTAGCTGCCGGCAAGATAAAACCGCCGCTCTACCTTCAGGCCAGTGACCGCCTCAATATGCTGGGCCAGCAATTCGCCGAGCACCACTTGCTCGGTAAAGTTCTTGGCCCCAATCACTGGATAATTTGGACGCGGCGGCGCGCAAGCAGCCAGCATCAACAGCAAAACAGCAGCGACGAGGCGCATCATCGATTCGGACCCGGCACCTTCAGCCGCTTCTCCACCCATCCCAGGCCGGCGTCCGCGGCGATTGCCAATAAAGCCGCCGGGATCGCCCCCGCCAGTACCAGCCGGTTATCGACCGAAGCCACGCCGCGAAAGATAAACTCGCCCAGACCGCCGGCGCCTACGGCCGCAGCAATGGTTGCAATGCCCACCGCCAACACAGTGGCGGTGCGCAGCCCGGCCAGGATAAAACCCGCTGCCAGCGGAAGCTCCACCTTACGCAGCCTCTGCCCATCGGTCATACCCAAAGCCCTGGCCACTTCAAGCACCGTGGGGTCCACCCCCTCAATACCTGCGTAGGTATTGCGCACAATAGGCAGCAACGCATACGCCGTGAGCGCGGCAATGGCGATGCGCGCGGCACGATCGCCCAGCCAGGGCAAGGGCAACAGAAACCCGAACAACGCCAGGCTGGGAATCGTCTGGATAATATTCACCACCCCCAACACCGGCTTTGCCCATCGCGGATGCCGCGTCAGCCATATGCCGGTGGGAATCCCGATGGCCGCGGCCAGCAACATGGCCGATCCGGTCAGCCACAGATGCTCCAAGGTGAGTTCCGCGATTTCCGACCCGTGCTGGGCTAGGAAGCCGGACATGGGGTACCCCGATGCACCGCGCGCACATAGCTCTGCACCGCGGGAATTTCCGATGCCAGAAATTCATTAGCCGGCAGATTGGCCACCAGCTTGCCGCCTTCCATCAACACGATGTGCGAGGCGAGGTAGAGTGCCTCGTCGAGATCGTGGGTCACCAGCAGCACCGTCTTGTTCAGCCGCTCAAGCAAGGCGCGCAGCATATCCTGCATTTCCGCCCGGGTGAGCGGATCCAGGGCTCCGAAGGGCTCGTCCATCAGCAGAAATTTCGGTTCCGCCGCCAGCGCGCGCGCCAGGCCGACACGCTGGCGCTGTCCGCCGGAAAGCTGATAGGGCAAGCGACGGGCGAACGTCGCATAGTCCAATCCCACCTGGCCGAACAATTGCCGCGCGCGCTCGGCGATCTCCTGCTTAGGCCTGGATTCAATTTCAAGCACAGCACCAACGTTGCGTTCGGCGTCGAAGTGAGGAAAGAGGCCGGTCTCCTGGATCACATAACCAATCGAGCGGCGCAACGCGATAGGATCCCAATCGGTCGTAGCCTTGGTTTCGACCATGACCCGCCCCGCGGTCGGCTCGATCAGGCGGTTCACCGTCCGCAACAGGGTGGTCTTCCCAGAACCGCTGCGGCCGAGCAGCGCGGTGGTAGAACCACTCCCTATCGTCAGATCAACATGGTCGAGGATTACGCGGCCATCGGGCGTTGTCAGCCCTACTTGCTCGAAAGCAATGGCCGCCGGGCCGATCAAGAGGGGGACGGGTCGACGGGCGGGTCGACGACGACCCCGTCGAGCTTGAGAGGTGGAGCGCCTTTAACCCGCACCATGGTGATCTTGCTGAACCCTTCTTTGAAACTGGGGGGGCGCAGACGCTCAGCCATCTTGCGCATCACGTCGTCGCTCACGGTGCGCTCGCGCCGGCTATTGCGTTCCATACAAACTTCAAGTGGAACATCAAAGAAGACGGCTTGCGCCTCATAGCCAAAGCTCTTGGCCATCTTGATCCATTGCCGCCGCTCGTGGGCGGAGAGATTGGTCGCGTCGACGTAATTCCATGGCATCTTGGCGATCAGGCGCGCACGCAGCAGCGATCGTAGCGTGGAAAAGACCAGTCCCTGGTAGCGCTGTTCGGTGATGTCATCGAACAGAATGCTACGCAACATGTCGCTCGAGAGCGGAGTGACGCCACGGCGTTTGAACCACGTCGTCTTACCCGAGCCTGGCAAGCCGATGGCCAGGACCACGTAACCTTTTAGATCCTTCTGCGTGGTTTGGGCCATCTCCGGCGGTGGGATGGAGGGCGATTCCGGTTGCGTCTCGACCACCAGCTTGCCTGCCCCCGGGGTGGGATCCGGCGCGTGAACCTGCGGCGCCACAGGATCGCCGGTGGGCTCATCCTCGGCCATCGATGGCTCTGGCGCCGCGGCCGGTTTCTCTGCCAACCCCAAATCCTCTTCTGGCTTCACGCTGGTAGCTTCGGCGGCGACTGCTGCGGCAGGCGCCTTTCTCCGTTGGTCTTCTTTCCGTTCATCGTGTGGGTACATCGGTTGTAGCGGCGTCGGCTGGTTTGATGGAATCTCCTGTCCGATTTTGCCTGTTGATTCCGAGTCATTCACTCCGCGCTTGCCACGTCGTCTCATTCGGGCGCGCATCCATAAGCGCATGATGAGGATGTAACACAAGTTCCACCGCCGCAGCAAATTCCCGTCCCATTCCCCTACACGGCTCTTTGGTACACTCAAATTTCGTGCAATCGTTCACTTCCACGCTGTAAGAACCTCACCCACGTTCAAGGAGATCCCAAAGTATATGGCTGTAAAGGTTGGCATCAATGGCTTTGGCCGTATAGGCCGCAACGTGTTCCGGGCCACGCTCGGCAATCCTGATATCGAATTCGTGGCCGTCAACGATCTGACCAGCCCGGCAACGCTGGCCCATCTACTCAAATACGATTCGATTTTAGGAAACCTGCAAAACACCATCACGGCCGGCGACGATTTCATCTCCGTCGATGGCAAAAAATTGAAGGTGTTCGCCGAGCGCGATCCCGCCAAGCTGGACTGGTCTTCCACCGGCGCCCAGATCGTCATCGAGTCCACTGGCCATTTCACCGATGCCACCAAGGCCAAAGCCCATTTGCAGGGCACGGTAAAGAAAGTCATCATCTCCGCCCCGGCAACCAACGAAGACCTGACCATTGTGCTCGGGGTCAACGACAACAAGTATGACCCCAAGACTCATCACGTCATTTCGAATGCGTCCTGCACCACCAATTGCCTGGCGCCTTTAGCCAAGGTTCTTAACGACACCTTCGGCATCGTGTCGGGCATCATGACCACGATCCACAGCTACACCAACGACCAGGTGATCCTGGATTTTCCCCACAAGGATTTGCGACGCGGGCGCGCCGCCGCGCTTTCCATGATCCCCACCTCAACCGGCGCCGCCAAAGCACTGCACCTGGTTGTGCCTGAACTCAAAGGCAAGCTGGATGGCTTCGCCGTGCGCGTGCCCACGCCCAACGTCTCGGTCGTCGACCTGACCTTCACCTCGGAAAAGCCGCTGACCAAGGAGTCCGTCAACGCCGCTCTCAAGGCCGCCTCCGACGGTCCCATGAAAGGAATCATGGGCTACGAGACAGAAGAGCTGGTGTCGAGCGACTTCAAGGGCAATCCCCTGTCCTCGATTGTCGACAGCCCGCTCACCAAGACCGTGGGGACGAATATGGCCAAGGTGATCAGCTGGTACGACAATGAGTGGGGCTACTCCAACCGAGTGCGAGACCTGGTGTTGTTTCTCGAAAAAGCGGGGCTGTAGAAAGCACCATGAGAAAGCTATCCATTCGCGACCTGGAGCTGAACAACAAATACGTCTTCATACGCGTCGATTTCAACGTACCGCTCTCCGAAAATGGGCTGCAGATTCTCGACGACACGCGGATCAAGGAAACACTGCCCACGCTCGAGTACGCGCTGCGTCATCACGCCAAAGTAATTGTCGCTTCGCACCTGGGTCGTCCGAAGGGAAAGCCCAATCCCAAATACAGCCTGCGGGCGGTCGTCGACCGCCTGCGCACTTTGCTCGACCACGCGCTGGGTGAATCGGTCAACGTTGCTTTTTCCCCGGACTGCGTCGGGGACGTAGCCACCGAGATGGCGCGCCAGCTCGAATCGCGCCAGGTACTGCTGCTTGAAAATCTGCGCTTCCACGCCGGCGAAGAGGCCAACGATCCCCACTTCGCACGACGACTCGCCAGCCTTTGCAACGTCTATGTAAACGATGCGTTCGGCAGTGCCCACCGGGCACACGCATCGACTGAAGGCATCACCCACTTTGTCTCCCAATCAGCAGCTGGGTTGCTGATGGAAAAGGAGCTGAACTACCTGGGCAAAGCGCTGCAAGCTCCGGAAAGGCCCTTCGTGACGATCCTCGGCGGGGCTAAGGTCTCTGACAAGATCGGTGTGATCCACAACCTGTTGAGTAAAGTCGACGCGCTTCTGATTGGAGGCGGAATGGCCTACACCTTTCTCAAGGCCAAGGGGCAGGACGTAGGCAAGTCGCTGGTCGAAGCCGACAAGTTGGATGTGGCTCGTGAGGCTCTCAAGGAAGCGGAACAAAAAGGAGTGCCGTTCCTGTTGCCTGCAGATCATGTGCTGGCCGATAAATTTGCCCCAGACGCCAAAACCCAACTCTTCGCGGGCGACGGTCCCTTCCCTGCCGGCTGGATGGGTTTGGATATCGGTCCAGCCACCGAAGAGTTGTTTATCACCGAGATCGCCAAAGCACGCACCATCATCTGGAACGGCCCCATGGGAGTCTTCGAAATGCCGGCTTTTGCTCATGGAACGACGGCGATTGCTGAGGCGTTGGCAGAGAATGCGGGGGCCACCACCATCGTCGGCGGCGGCGATTCCGTCTCCGCTGTCAAGCAGGCTGGAGTGGCCGACAAGATCAAACACATCTCGACCGGCGGCGGCGCATCGCTCGAGTTTCTGGAAGGCAAACGCCTTCCCGGCGTCGAGGCTCTTTCCCCGGCGCCCAGCTCATAGAACATGGGTGTCGTTAGCCTCGAGCTGCCGCTGCTGATCCTGGTGACGGGAATCGCCTGCGCGTTGGCCGCGTGGCTGTTGGCAACCTTTACTCAGTTTTTGCGCGGATACCGCTATCGCGTCACGTTCGGTCTGATTGCTTTTCCGCTGAGCGGCTTGATGGGCTTCATTTCTACGTTGAATGCGCTCAGCGTGTTCGGCGACTGGCTGGCGGGTAAGCCGATGTCGTTTGTCTTAACCATCGGCTGGCTAGGCTACCTGGTATTCGGTTTTCTCGGCTTCTGGACGGCGGTCCGTTTAGGTGGCCGGATGGATCGAAAACATACACTTTCCGTGCTCTACAATCTCGTTAAAGAGCATAAAGAGCGCGAGAACCGTTGAGAACCCTTAAGCATGCGTAAGCTCCTGATCGCCGCCAACTGGAAGATGTACAAGACGCCCGCAGAAGCACAAAGCTTCCTGCACACGTTTAAGCCCCTGGTCAAAAACGTGACCCACAGCGAAATCGTGATTTGCCCTCCATTCGTGGATCTGCCGGCTGTCCTGCACTCGGTAAAGGACTCGGAGATCCTGGTCGGCGCACAGAACATGCATTACGGCGAAGAGGGCGCCTTTACCGGTGAAGTTTCTGCTTCGATGCTGGTGACTTTGGGTGTCAGCCACGTAATTCTCGGCCACTCTGAGCGCCGCCAGTACTTTGGCGAGACCGACGACACGGTCAACCGCAAGCTGGTGACGGCACTCAAGCACCGCCTCGTGCCCATTGTCTGCATCGGTGAGCACGAGGAGCAGAGGGAAAGAGGCGAGACGGAAGAGGTTCTGTGCCAGCAGATCAGCCGCGCCATTCACCAGATCGATGCTGCCAGGCTGCACACGATGGTGATCGCTTATGAGCCGATTTGGGCCATTGGAACAGGAAAGACGGCTACGCCCGATATCGCCGCCCAAGCGCATCTCGTCATTCGCAGCGAGGTGGCGCGCATGGTTGGCCGGCCGGTGGCGGATGCGATGCGCATTCTTTACGGCGGTAGCGTGAAGCCGGAAAATGCGCCGGCGCTTCTTAGCCAGCCGGAGATCGATGGCGCGCTGATTGGGGGCGCCAGCCTGGATCCTCATTCGCTCAACGCCATCGTCAAGGAAGGCGAGACGAGCTAGATCTTCACGAAAACATCTTGTGACTCAATAGTTACCGGATAAACTGCAACTCTTTCCTGAGAGGCGTCGCTTGCCCCGGTGGCGGGATCGAAGGACCAGCCGTGCCAGGGACAAATCAGCCTGCCGTGCTCGATCATTCCTTCAGCCAACGGTCCTCCACGGTGGGGACACTCGCTGTCCAGGGCACGGATCACGCCGTCGATGTTGGCAATACATAGCGTTCTCGAGCCGGCGGTGAATTCCCTTGCCTCCCCGCGGCGGGGCAGCTCTGCTGTCGAACAAATCCTGACCAATGCACTCATGCTTTTAGTATTTGCAGCCGTTCGCTTGCCAGGCGCGATACGTCTTCCAGGATGCTGCCCGGGCCGTCTCTTCGTCGGCAAAATCGCCCGCCTCCTGTTCCACTCCTTCAGGAAAAATGTAGTACGTCCATTTGCGGAGAGCCTTGTTATAGACCGGCACGGTCGGACTTTGCTGAGTTTTGTCGTTCATATGCCGAGGATACGCCCGGCGGGTTGATTTTGCTCATGCTACGCTCGAAAGGAATGGCCAGTACTCCCCCTCCGAAGCAGCCGCAGGTTCCACCAGGCCTGGTTCCATCCACAAAGGACCTTTGGTGCCCAACGTGTGCGCGGGCGGTACAGGATCCACTGGTTTGCGGCGATTGCTCCGCAGTCCTTTGCCGCATCTGTGGCACCCCGCTCGAATCTGCCGACGAACTCGCCTTCGGCTAGGCTATGGCGAAGCTCCGAAAGCATACGCCTCCCCCTGGATGGAAGAACCCGCTTGCACCGCAGCAGCCGCTTACCAACCCTCGCTGGCTGGTCACCGGGCTGGCGGCGACTCTGGCGCTCGCAGTCGCATGCGTCTACGTCGCCTTTTGTCTGCTTTTCTGGCAGGGGCAATGGCAGCTGGTTTTTAAACCAACGCCGGCGATCACGGCCACTCCGGCGTCCATCGGCCTCAAGTATGACGACATCTCGTTCGACGCCACCGAGACTGGAATTCTGCAGCTGACCGGCTGGTGGATTCCCGCGGATGACACATCTCCTTATGCAACCCGCACTCTGCTCTTCATGCATGACGGCTCAGGATCGCTGTCCTCCACTGTTCCGCAATTGCTGGCCTTGCACCAACTCGGCATCAATATCTTTGCCTTCGATTATCGCGGTTTTGGAAAGAGCGTACACCTGCATCCTTCAGAAGCGAGCACCAACGCGGATGCAGACGCGGCCTGGAATTATCTCGTCGATACCCGTCATTTGCCTCCTTCGAGCATCGTCCTCGATGGAGTGGGACTCGGTGCCGCGATTGCTGCTGAAACTGCGCGACGGCATCCCCAGGCGCCGGCGGTCATCCTTGAAGATCCCCGGTCGCCGGTACGCGACGCCTTACAGTCAGATCCGCGCCTGCGGCTGCTGCCCGTTCGCTTGCTGTTCCATGATCGATTCGATCCCGCAAGCACCCTGGCGCATCTGCGCACCCCGAAGTTGTTGCTGTACTCTGCGCGCGGTAGCGAGGGGCTCTACTATGATCAGGCGGCAGAGCCCAAGGAGAAAGCCACGCTGCGCACGGCTGCGGACTATGTGAATCGCCTGCAAAGTTTTCTTGGCAAATATCTAAAGGCGCCTGAAGCCGGATCTTGATTCCCTGCTAAGCTACGACATTGACATCAATAGGAGTTCCAATTGTTTAGCTGGCTAAATCGCTTTCAGGGCCTGGGCGCCCTGGTCATGAGGCTGGTCCTGGGGATCATTATGGTGCGCTACGGATACACCAAGATCATCCCCTCTGGGGCGCTCTACACCTTCAGCCATACCGTCGGGCATCTGCACCTGCCCGTCTGGCTCGGTTATGTTGCGGCCTTTACCGAATTCTTCGGCGGGATGCTTCTGGTCATCGGCTTGCTCACCCGGGTGGCTGCCTTGGGGACCGCCATCGATATGGCGGTGGCGATCATCAAGGTTCACCTCCACGGCGGGCTGATGGGGCCTAATTCTTTTGCCCTTCCGCTGGCCTTGTTTGCCATTTCGCTGATGCTGGTTTTTACCGGCTGCGGTTGGATGGGACTGGACGATTTTGTGGGGCGAGGCAACACCCCACGCGCTAAGAGTGGCTGGGCAGCGAAGTGAGCCGCATGCGACACGTTCGCTGTGTCAGATAAGGGAATCCACAAATACCAACCCCGAAAACCTCCGGCATCGTCGCAAGCCCCCCGACTTCGATTCGGCCTGTAAGGTCCAAGAGTCCGACAATCGCGGTTTCCCCATCTGACACAGCGAACGTGTCGGTTAGGGATCTTTCACTTGTTGCGGGACCCAAGCTTCCGGAAACTTTCCCGGTCAGCTCATCAAACTCAAAAACTGCGTGGTCTTCAGTTCCGATCCCGGAAACACCAATTCTAAATTGCGTGCTCCCAGGGTCTTGTAAGCTGCCTCCCCCAGGACCTGGCGGAAGTCTGTCGTGATGGCCAGATCGCGATTCTGGTATAGCTGCTCAGTAGCCATGCCTGGCCACTTGCCGTAAACCTTGCCGCCTTTCACGGAGCCGCCCAGGATAAACATCACGTTGGCGTGTCCGTGGTCGGTTCCACCCGTACCGTTCTGTTCTGCGGTGCGCCCGAACTCCGACATCGTCACCACGGTTACATTTTCGCCTGCATCACCCATATCAGTCCAGAAGGCAGAGATGCCCTGGCTAAAGTCGCGCAGGCAATTGGCTAATTGGCCGTTGACATTTCCCTGATTTTGATGTGTATCCCAGCCTCCAATGTCGGTAAAAGCGGCCTCGACACCCAGATTTGCCTTGAGCAACTGGGCAATCTGTCTCATATTGTCGCCGAACACGCCGTTGGGGTAATTTGCACCCGCCACTGGTTTGTAATGGGCCGGGTCGGTCGCTTTCAGCATCCTGACTGCTTCGAAAGTTTCCTGGCCGGCGCCGTGGAGTACGGAATCTCCGGAATCCGCATACATGGCTTCGAACGCAGAGCTGATCGGGGCTGCGTTAGGATTCTTCCCTGCGACCCCAAAGTCCTGCAAGCGATTGACGGCGACAGCGGGTATTTTTCCATCCAGGGTGCGTGGGACCTGGGATCCGAGGGCGACTGCGCGAAAGGCGGTATGGTTTGCAGGGCGGCGAAGGTCTTCTGCCTGCAAAGCGCGATTGAGCCAGCCATCGGGTGTCGCTTTCACGCCTGGAGTGCCGCTCTCCATAAAATCCTGGGCGTCGAAGTGGGAGCGTGTTGTGTCGGGGGATCCGGTGGCATGAATCATGGCCAGGTGGCCTTGATCGAAAAGAGGTTTGAAAGACTGCATCGCGGGGTGAAGTCCGAAGAAGCCGTCCAACTCAATCAGTTGGTTTTGCGGGATCGCGATGGTTGGCCGGAGGCGATAGTAGTTGGTTTCCGCGTGAGGCACCACGATGTTGAGGCCATCTGCGGCCCCGCGCTGAAAGATCACGACCAGCTTCTTGCCTTCCGCCTGGGCGCTTGTTGACTGGGCCAGAACCGATCGCCTGAGGAAGGCCGGAACCACCGAGGTGCCGACCAGGGCCATTGCTCCGCCCTTCATGAATGCCCGCCGCGTTGCCATCTGCCGTCCCCTGCCCATTCGAACGCGAGGACTGGCGGAAAGTTGTGGTGGCACGATTATTTTCGGGTAAACGTCGTGGAATGAGGCGTTTTGATCGGGTGTGCGCTTTCACCCGTCTGCGTCGGGATAAGCAGTAGGTTCTCATCCCGGCGCCACGCTCCACTTGGGCCGCCCCTCTCCCCTTGTCATCCCGAGCGTAGCGTAGCGTAGTGGAGGGACCTGCGCTTTCTTCTCATCCGTAACCACTCCGACCTGAGCCACCCCTCTCCCCTTGTCATCCCGAGAGCCTGTGACTTTATTGGGTTTCGCGAAAAAACCGATGCTGAAAACAAAAAACTTAGGTGCCTCCAAAAGCCCGAAAAATCAATAAAGTCACAGGCTCCGAGCGAAGCCGAGGGATCTGCAGTGCGCCTTGCGGCTTTCTCAAATACTTCCTCGGAAGCGACCCGGATAGACCGTCCCCTGCGGGTTGGGGCAGGCTTTATTCGGAAGTGGATGGTTCATCCGGATCGCTTCCGAGGAAGTATTTGAGAAAGCCGCAAGGCGCACTGCAGATCCCTCGACTACGCTCGGGATGACAAGGGGAGAGGGGTGGCTCAGGTCGGAGTGGTTACGGATGAGAAGAAAGCGCAGGTCCCTCGACTACGCTACGCTCCGGTCGGGATGACAAGGGGAGAGGGGCGGCTCAGGGTGGGAGTTGTGTCGGGGTGGAGGACCTGCTGCTATCCCGCGGCCTAGAGACTTTCCGGCTCCCGAAGAACCTAGTTTGGACAAGTTCGAACTTCAGCAGTCCCGAAGGGACGACACAACCTGTAGCCCGGCACGGCAGTGCCGGGTTGGCTAGGGCTTGTGAGGCAGTCCCGGAGGGACGACACAGTACCCATCGCGCACGTCAGCAACGAGGCGCGCTTAATATTTACCCAGCTCCGCGATGGCCCGGAACAGGTCTTCGGGTTGCGGCAAAATGGCATCTTCTAGAATCGGCTGATAGGCGACGAAGGTGTCCATGGCTGCCACCCGCTTGACGGGTGCGTCCAAATAGTCGAAAAGCTCGTCGGCGATCCGGGCTGCAATCTCCGCTCCGTATCCCCAGCTCAACATGTCTTCGTGAGCCACGATCACCCGGCCGGTCTTCTCGACAGAAGTGGCAATCGCCTCCCAGTCATACGGGCTTAGCGTGCGCAGGTCAATCAGCTCAACCTCCAGGCCCAACTGACTGCTGGCCTGCTGGGCGGCGCGCAGGGCACGCGGCACCACGGCTCCATAGGTGATGACGGTGATGTCCTTCCCGGAACGCACCAGGTTTGCTTTGCCAAACGGGATCGCGTAGTCAGGCCCCGGATAAGGCGCCCGGCCATAGGTCTCCCGATAGAGACGCTTGTGCTCAAAGAAGAGAACCGGATCATCGCAACGGATCGCCGTGCGCAATAGCCCGTTCGCATCCAGGGCATTCGAAGGAAAAACCACCCGAATTCCCGGCGTATGGGTGAAGATGCTCTCCCCGCACTGCGAGTGATACACGGAGCCACCGGTTAAGTATCCGCCGATCGCAACCCGGATCACCGCCGGCGAAGAATAGACCCCATTCGACCGCCAGCGCAGCAAGCTGATCTCATTGCGCAGCTGATGCATCGCGGGCCAGATGTAGTCGAAAAACTGTATCTCCACTACCGGCTTGAGTCCGCGTGTAGCCATGCCCACCGCCCGTCCGACGATGTCCGCCTCGGCCAGGCGGCCGTTGTAGACTCTATCGGGACCAAACTCCCGCTGCAACCCTGCGGTGAGCTTGAAGACACCGCCCTTGCCCTTCACTAAGCCGTCCCGTAGCTCCTGGTCGTGACTCGTATCGGCCACATCCTGGCCAAAAAGGACAATCCGCGGATCACGCTGCATCTCGTCCTTGAGGCAGAGGTTGATCAGGTCGGCCATCGTCCGTTCTTGCCCATCGGGAGTATGCACGGCTGGGATCGAGAAAACCTCGCTGGTAGGGTCCAGGTCTTCGGAATACACGTGACGCGGAATAGAACTAGCCTCCGGCAGGGCGGCGCGTAGCACCTTCTCGGCCGCGCTGCGCACTTCTTCATCCACCTCCCGCTCCAACCGGTTGATGGCGGTGGGATCGAGAATGCCGTCACGCAGCAGGCGCATTTGCAGCTTTGGCAGAGGATCCCGTGCGAGGTCCCGCTTGCGTTCTGCCTCGGAACGGTAAAGGTTCTCGTCATCGGAGAAGGAATGGGAATACTGGCGAATCACATGTCCGTGAACAAAAGCCGGCCCCTGGCCCGAGCGGCAATGCTGAACGGCCTGGGCGAACGCGGCATAGCTTTCAATCGGATCGGTGCCATCCACCTCGGCAAAATAAAAGTTGGGGAAGTTGGCCACCAGCCGCGAAATGTTCCCACCCGGAGTGTTCACTTCCACCGGAACAGAAATGGCGTAGCCATTGTCTTCGATCACGAACAGCACCGGCAGCCGCATGCTCGAAGCGGAGCTCATCGCCTCCCAGAACTCCCCCTCGCTGGTCGCCCCTTCACCGAGCGAGACATAGACCACCTCGTCGCCATGAAACTGGGTGGCCTTAAACGCGCTGTAGTCCCCCGGCCGCTGCTCCGCCGCAGCCGGATGCTTGGACAGATACCTGCCCGCCTCAGCACAGCCAACCGCCTGCAGGCACTGGGTCGTGACCGAGGAAGACTGGCTGACGATATTCAGCCGGCGAATACTCCAGTGCGACGGCATTTGCCGGCCGCCGCTTGAAGGATCGCTCGCCGCGCCCACGGATTGCAGCAACTGCTCTTCCACCGTCTGGCCCAGGGCCAGGCACAGGGCACGGTCACGATAGTAGGGATAGAACCAGTCGTAGCCGGGCTTCAGAGCCATGCCGGCCGCAACCAGGAAGGCTTCATGGCCAGCGCCCGAAATCTGGAAAAAAATCTTTTGCTGCCGCTTAAGCAGAACTTCACGATCATCGGTGCGGCGCGACAGATACATCAGCCGGTACATCCGGATCAACTGCTCCGGCTCCAGACCCGCGTAGGATGCGGCAGTGCCTTGCTCCGTGATGGCCGTCTTCGCCATGCCACCCCCTGTGAACTACTCGCCAAATTGTAATGGTTTGTGCCCGCTCCTGCCCAAAAGACGGTTAACGTTCTGGAGCCAATTGCATCCAATCGTGATCGTGGCCACCTCCCTGCCGGTATGATGACGAAGCGACGTTGACCTTCTTTTTCTCCGCATGCTTTAATCAGCCGGTTTGCAGGTGTTTTCGCTCGTAACCCCAGCAGCAAGTACTCTGGAGGCGTTTGAATGCTCTACTTCTCACTCTCGGCCCTTGTTTTCTTTGAGGGCTCGACCGCTGCCATCGGTACCAATGGCGGCACTTTTCTATGGATCGCTCTGGTTGCCGGTCTGCTCGGCCTGGTTTTTGCTGTCTTTCTTGCCAAGTCTGTCCTCGCCTACGATACCGGAACGCCGGAAATGCGGGTGATCTCGAACGCCATCCGCGAGGGCGCGGAAGCGTTCATGTCGCGCCAATACACCACCATCGCCGCGCTGGCGGTAGTGCTGGCGATTGCCCTCTTTGTGGGCTACAAGTTTTCCGACTTTACTGCGCCCCTTGCGGGGAAAGTGGTCATCAGCTTTCTGATTGGCGCCGTATGCTCCGGTTTGGCTGGCTACACCGGCATGTTCGTCTCCATCCGGACCAATATTCGCGCCGCCAGTGCCGCTCGTGCCAGCCTGGGCCAGGCTTTGAAGATCGCGCTGCGTGGCGGCGCTGTCACCGGAATGGTGGTCATCAGCCTCTCCTTGCTTGGCGTGGGCGCCCTGTTTTTCCTCTTCGGAGGACTCCAGGATCCTCAGCACGTGCCCTATCAACTGGTGGGCTTTGGTTTTGGCGCGTCACTGGTTGCCCTCTTCGCCCAGCTCGGCGGTGGTATCTATACCAAGGCGGCGGACGTCGGCGCTGACCTGGTGGGCAAAGTCGAGGCCGGCATTCCCGAAGACGATCCCCGCAACCCTGCGGTCATCGCGGACCTGGTAGGCGACAACGTGGGCGACTGCGCCGGCCGCGGAGCGGACATCTTCGAATCCACCGCGGCAGAAAACGTCGGCGCCATGATTCTCGGGACCGCGCTTTATCCGGTCTTCGGCATCAAAGGCATCCTGTTTCCCCTCATCGTTCACGCCATCAACCTGGTGGCCAGCTTCATCGGCGTGCTGGTGGTGCATAGCCGGGAAGACCAAGACCCGATGGATGCGCTGAACCGCGGCTACTACGTCACCACGCTGCTGGCTCTGGCCGGCTTTGCCGGGGCCGTCTACTACATGTTGCAGGGCCGCTGGTGGCTGCTCGGCTGTGGCATCGTCGGCATGTTGACTTCCTTTCTGTTTGTGCGCATCACGGAGTACTACACCGAGACTCGCTATCGGCCAGTGCAATCGATCGCTAACGCCTCGCTCACCGGCCCCGCGACCAATATCATCAGTGGGCTCGCAGTCGGTATGGAGACACCTGCCATGCCGGTGATCGTGATCAGCGCGGCCCTGCTGCTTAGTTACTACTTCGGGGTGCGTGGATTGGCCGACGCTACTATCTCCGACTACGCCAAGGGCATTTATGGAACAGCCATTGCGACTATGGGCATGCTGTCATCCGCCGCATACATCCTGGCCATGGATACGTTTGGCCCCATTACCGACAACGCCGGCGGGATTATTGAAATGTCGGACCAGCCGGATTCCGTGCGAGAGAAAACCGACAAACTGGACGCAGCCGGCAACACCACCAAGGCGCTCACCAAGGGCTATGCCATCGGCTCCGCCGCGCTGGCCGCCTTTCTGCTCTTTTCCGCCTACCTGGAGACGGTCCACGGCATCGTGGCGCAACGCTTCGCCGATGCCAACCAGGTTCTTCCCGGCGATTGGAGCTTCACCAATATCAACCTCGCCAGCGTGCCCGTATTTGTCGGAGCTCTGCTGGGCGCGATGTTGATTTTCCTTTTTTCCTCCTTCGCCATTAAGGCCGTAGGCCGCACGGCGCAGTACATCATTGAAGACGTGCGGGCGCAGTTCCGCGAGAATCCGGGAATCATGGCAGGGACTTCCAAACCGGACTATGGCCGTTGCGTACGCATCGTGACCGGGGCGGCGTTGAAGCAGATGGTGCTGCCGGGCGCGCTGGCGGTGCTCACGCCGCTGGTAGTAGGCCTGGTGTTCAAGAACTTGAGCGGAAGCTTTCACATCCACATCCCGGGAGAGTATTCACCGGTGCTGAACGGCCACTCCATCGACCTTGCCGGCGCCGAGGCGGTCGCTGCCCTGCTGATGGTGGGGACGATTGTCGGCATCCTGATGGCCATGCTGATGAACAACAGCGGGGGCGCCTGGGACAACGCCAAGAAATACATCGAGACCGGTGCTCACGGTGGCAAGCGTTCCGAGGCGCACAAGGCGGCGGTGGTCGGCGATACAGTCGGCGACCCCTTCAAAGACACGGCCGGGCCGTCGCTGCACGTGCTGATCAAGCTGCTGGCCACAGTGACCTTGGTGCTCGCCCCGCTGTTCCTCTAAACGCGTGAGATACCCCCTCAGACTCGACCATTGACTATTGAGTGGGTGGCCCCGATAAAAGGTCTCGCCTTTGAGACCTGGGCCACCCACTTAAGCCGGATTTTCGTCATCGTCAGGGGCATATCTCGGCTCCTTTCGCGACGGGAACATCGACTCCTTGTGCCGGAGCAAACTTGACAAGGTGCGCGTCGCCAGCAGGATGGCATAATCGATTTCCTGATCGAGTTCCGGACTGACAAGATTTTCATCGAGTGCCGCCGGCCACCTTGCGGTACGGACAGCAAGTATCAGCGCCGAAGCAATCAACAGAGTCGGTCCCATGCGCGAGAAATCCGGCCGTTGGTCGTACCCCGTCACCTTCATCGCGCCTCCCGCATGAGATCCAGTATAGGCGAATAAAAGGCGAAGTAACTGCACAATTTGTAATCGTCCACCGATATCATCAAAACCATGGGTTTACGTCTGATCAAAGCCGGTTTAGCCGGTTTGGCCGGTTTTCTCCTTCTGCTCCCTCAATCCCAGGCCTGGGCATGGGGTAGCGAAGGTCACAGGATCATCGCTGATATTGCCTGGGACCACCTCAACGGCACCACGCTACAAAAACTGCGGCAGTACCTGGGTGACAACGACCTGGCCTCCATTTCCACCTGGGCGGACGACATCCGCAGCGGGCATCCGCAGACGGGTCCCTGGCATTACGTCGACATTCCGTCAGACGCCAGCGGGTATGAGCCCAAGGACTGCCCTGACGACAATTGCGTGGTGGGGCAGATCAACAGGTTTGCCCATATCCTGGGCGATCCATCGCAGCCCTTCGCGGCTCGCAGTGAAGCGCTCAAATACCTGGTTCATTTTGTAGGCGACCTGAGCCAGCCGTTTCACGCCATGGGCGATGCGCGCGGAGGAAACGATATTCCTGTGACTGTGTTCGGATCCGCTCAGTGTGGCGACTACGCCTGTAATTTGCATGCTGTGTGGGATAGCGAATTGATCCGGCACACCGGCGTGCGCGAACACCGCTATGCCCGCCAGTTGGAGCAGATGATCGCCGCGGACCATCTTGAGGCCGGCCCGACGGATCCAGTTGCGTGGGCCAACCAGTCACTGCAATTGGCCAGGCAGGCGTGGGTGCAACCGCAGACGGAGATCGACCAGGCCTACTATGAGCGGGAGCGGCCGGTCGTCGACCGGCAACTTGCTTTGGCCGGCTTACGCCTGGCACAAGTGTTGAATGAGGAGCTGAAGAACTAGACGAAAAAGCCGAACATATCGAGGACTTCGTCGCTAACCTCGACGTCGCTTAGATGGGCTTCTTCGATGAGCCTTAATTTTTGCCGGAACCGATCCAGAAGACCGGAATTGATATCGGTCTTCTGGTCCAGGGTCCACATGAGTTCCGCGGCAGTGGTGCGATGTTCACAACGAGCGGCCAGGCCATGTGCTGTTTCAATCGTCAGCACCAGGGGCAAAGTGTGAAACTCCTGATACAGGTGCATCGGGATACGGGCTTTGATGTTGACTCGCATCGTAGGGAAAGAATGCCACGCCCACACGACGCAGGAAATACTACCTTTGGGAGGGAGTAACCCCCTGGGGTTGCAGCCAGTCTGAACAGAACGAATGACCCATGCCGGCACCTCTCATGAGGTTTCGATCTTGAGAATCTGCTCACGCAGCGCCGAGGCCTTGGCCATAAGTGCGTCAGCCTTCTGACGAGCGACAACATACTGTGGATGATCCTTGAGTATCACCGCGATGTTCAATGCTTGCCTGCCTTGCTGCTCTGCCAGGCCTTCTTCGCTTCTGAGCCGTTGGAGGGTTTGCGAATCGGTCACAGCCATGGAATTTCTCTTTCCGCACCAGGCACGCTCCCATCCCAGGAAATCGGCAGAGCTCTCTGCGTATCCTGACGAGGTCAGCATTGGCGCTTTCAGCCATAGTGTTTCCATCGGCTGCAAGGTGGCAACGGTGACCGATGAATTCTGCCGCCGGAGCACCATGGTAAGGTGTGCGCTCTTTAATTGGCGGCGATGGCGCCTATGGGATCGTACTCAAGCATGAGTAATTCTCGTGGAACCTCCACTCGATCTTTCATCCGCAGGTAAGTCCCGGGATGGCTTGGGTCGATTCTGCGCAGGTAGTAAATCACTCCGGTGGTGTAGCGGGCGCTGTCGTCGAATGTCGATCGGTAGCTTGCGCAAACGATGACAACGGGCGAAAAGGAACCGGTGCGATTCGACTCCTTTACGATGTCCCACGCATCTGCAAGAAAAATCACCGACTTCGTTAATTCACCCTTGGGAAAAAGTGTTCCGTCGCTTCCCGCTTCTCGCATTCGATTCTCTTCGCAGACCTTACTCCTTTCCATCACCGGATCCTGCTCGCCCTGCGCGGCAATCGATAACTTGGGTTCTACCGAGAGGCCCTTTGCGGGGGTACTTCCTACATTGCGAATAACAAATTTCACGCTCACCTGCGCGGCCCCATCCGAAGTGAAAGTCAGTGGGCTTTCAATGGTCGTGTCGATGGATATCCACGGCCTTTGCGTCAGCTCGAGCTGCCGGGCAGTTGCTTCCGCCGTGCTCTTCGCCGCGTTGGAAGCTTGCTGCGTAGCCCGCGAAGTGGCGCGTGACTGAGACAAACTGACGATCACCAAGCCAACAGCGATCGCTGCGGCGCCGCTTTGAAGCAGCCACTTCCACCAGGGAGCGGCCGTGCGGCGGTAATCCACGGTCGCTTGGGCATCGATTACTGGCGCATTCGAAATCACCAGAGAAGTAGGCTGCGGAGTGGGCTCTTGTTCGTCGTCAGCGCGTTTACGACGCCTGGGCTTAGCAGTCCGGCTGGCGTCTGAGGTGACCACTACGAACAAAGAAAACGCAACCACAAGCGGCCAGATAACAATGGGAGCTCTTCGATCATTCTTCAAGCAGACCCTCACGGCTGGCGAACGGGCACCGTTGTTCTATCTCATCGCCAAAAGGGGTGCATGACTTTAGTGATTATCTTGTCGTGGCGTTGCTCATCTTTCGTTTCTGCGCGCAAAGACACAATTTACGTCACAATGGACAAAACGGCTCCCAACGTGTTACCGTAAGTAATTGAAAACAAAGACGCGGAGAGATGGCAGAGCGGTTGAATGCACCTGACTCGAAATCAGGCATACCTTCACGGGTATCGGGGGTTCAAATCCCTCTCTCTCCGCCATGACCGTTAAAGGCGGTAAGTTCATCCCAGGCGGCCCCTGGTGGTTTGGGCTGCATCGATACGGGTGGCGGTGTGGGTTTAGGCAAAGCCGGAGCTACCGGCGCTGGAGTAAGTTTGCGCTGGCGTCTCCCCATTCGCCACAGGGGAACAATTTGACTATGAGTACGCGTTGTTCGGTCGTATATGATGTGAGCGCAGTATCGCCCGCCGCTACGTCATTGCTTGGGGTCTAAAGGAACTGCGAATTCGATCATCTTACGAAATGACCTATATTTCGGAGCGTTTTTATCTTTCAATTCGTCTCCCTCATGAAGGCCGTATGTCCTCTCGATGATCCGCTTTCCGCTGTTGTCCGCCCGGATGGTGTACGCAACTGCCTTCTCAAATCCTCTGACTTTCACACCAAATAGCTTGGATAGTTTGTCGATATAGGCCGGACTGAGTCCAAAGTGGCAGGCAAAGATGATGATTTGGGCGTCTTTCTGGAAGGCGTCTCGTACACGAGCAAGTGTGATGTCTTCCGAAAAACCCTGTTCTTGTGTCATGTTTTTCGTTCTAAACGATTTGTTAGGTTCAGTCGCCTCAAAGATATCGTTATCTGTTATCCCTTGGCCGTCAAAATAAGGGCTGTCTAACTTAACATGGCCGCTCAGTGCAAGATATGTTTCATCTGCATGCGTGAAAAGATATACCCGACTCACGGTCCCGGGTTCATGCTTTCCAAGCTTATAAAGGAGACCGGACAGATCTGTCACGATTTCAGGTTTAGGATCTTCGCTTCTGTGACCAGTCTTTTCGAAGCGCAGAAAATCATTTGTGCTGGGTGACCATTCGCTTTTCCCTCTTCGATCAGCTCCGTTTGCACCCACCGAATCTAGCATCTCGGCTTCCGACTTGCGCATACTTTCCCATTGACTGGGCCACTCTCCAACAAATGACAGTTCTATATCCTTTTTTGTCGATGGCTTTGTCTTTTTCGATTTGCTTTTTTTTCGCTCCGAAAACAATTCGAAAAGCGGCACAGCGTGACGTAAAGCTGGAGCATCGTGAATGAAATACGAGGTATCGCCTCCAATTCCGATGCTGCCCTGTCTGCGGGCCACGCCTGGACCGCCACCACCAACCTTCGAATTGGGGTGTGCGATTAATCCATTTGCATTCGGCGGCGGGGTATGAGGGTTAGGAAGTTTTTCTTCGCTCATGTTTCATCCAAATTTCCTGCGGCTAGGGAAGCTGACCCCCCATCAGCAAACGCAGAACTGCGTAAGAAAGAGGGTAAGGTTGAGACGAGAACCGATGGCATACGTCCGCCATGGCCTTTCTCTCCCTCGATCTTCTGCTCGGCGTTTTGAATGATTGCCTGAATGTGGATGACGATACTCGCTTTACTGGCCTGCTGCAATCCATCTTCCCCTGCTCCAACTGGCCAAACAGACTACCCGCAAAGACAATTGGCGCACACTTTGTGCACCGTCATCACTGGTTCCATTCGCTACGCCTAATTCGTGGGGCGAGTGGCTGTCGACCGTGTCCCGATGCTGCCGCCCGAAGCTCGCATTGATGAACGGATTCCCAACAATCCGTAGGTCGTGGCTCCTGTTGAGGGAAAATTGTTGGAGTCCAGATCGACACTGGTCGTGGGATAGGACGTGGTGGCGGAGGTGTGGGCTCACACCCTCTACCAATACATCATCATCATGGCCAGCGGCTATCAGGGCACGGCATGCCTTCAGCATGTTTACGCGTTGGGCTATCAGATAGGTTTTGAGCTTGCTGATATCCTCCGGAGTCATTGTGCCGCACCTCCAGAATCTCATCAATCTCAGAGTCACTAAGAACTGGTCGACCTTTGTCAAAGGTCCAAACCGCCTTTAACTGAGGCCGGCCACGCTCGAAGGTAACTGCATGCCATCGGTTTAGGGCAACTCAGAGAAACAAGTTGCCTTTTGCAGTCCCGGTAAGGCACACTGAGCACGAAAAAGTAAGTAAATATGTCAGTTAGGGCTCTTTCTTATGCGTCGTTTTGCCTTGTTAAGAAGTGCTCTCAGGACTGTCTGGCTTTTTTCCACCCTCGCAAGTCTTAGCTTCTTTGGCGCATGGGCGAACGCACAGACGCAGCCACCCATTTTTCCTCTCCAAACGTCTCAGTATCTTCCCAACGAGGGCACCCCGCTGTTCATCGGGGACTTTAACGGAGACGGCATCCCGGACCTCGCCTATAACTCCTTCACTACAGGGACTTTAGGTATCCTTTTGGATTTTGCCGGCAGCGCCCCTACCAACGTGAGCACCACTATCTGTCCGGGAGCGGTCTTTGCAGATGTGAACAACGATAAGAAGCTGGACGCTGTTTCTGCCTGCAACGGATATATCACCGTCCAATTGGGTAACGGAGACGCCACGTTTCAGGCTCCCGCCTACTATGCGACCAACGCTATCAACCCGCTCCTGGTTGATTTGAATGGGGACGGGTATCTCGATATCGCCGCTACGCTGATGGGCACCCAGGGTAACTCGCAGGTCGTAGTTCTGCTGAATAACGGCGGTACCGGACCGGGTGTGTTCGGATCTCCCAGACAGTATGCCCTCCCGACAGGAGCCATCGGCCTGTCCGCCGGAGACTTTAACGGGGATGGCAAGCAGGACCTGCTCACCACCGTCCTCTACTACGGCACGCAAAGCAATCCCTCGCTGTATCCGACTGCATCTGACATCGACATACTTTTCGGCAACGGCGACGGGACACTCCGTCAAGCAACCGTTCAGTCGGGGCCAGCCATCGCCAGCCTCACCGTGGGCGACTTCAATGGAGATGGAGTGACAGACCTTGCCGCCTCGCTGGCATCGAGCTCCAACGCCATCTATAACTCGGTGCAGATTCTCCTCGGCTCCACCAGCGGAACCTTCACCCTGGGCGCCTCGCTGCCCATTGTCGGAACCACCGGAACAGGGCAAGGGGCGGGTGCTTTCATGGCGGCCGTCTCGCTCTCTGACCAGGGCCCGCTCGATCTTGTCGTAAATACCGGTGTCCTGAACATTTTTCAGGGCGACGGCAAGGCCAATTTCACGCCCACCGGCAGCTACGGGCTAGCTACGGTTCCAATCCTATTTGCGGACGTGAATGGGGACGGAAAGAAGGACCTGATTGCTGCTGGGGGCTCAGGCGCACTTTTTATTTTCCCTGGAAACGGCGATGGAACCATTCAGGCCCCGCCCGTTGCACCTTTCTACGGCCCTACCGCCGACGTGAACAACGACGGCATCGCTGACATCCTATTCTTTCCCTCGCAAAATCCTCAGGCAGGACCATCGAACTTCTTTGCCACGGCACTCGGCAGGGGAGACGGTACCTACTCGATTCTCAACCAGACCACCACGCTTCCTTCCGCAAACGGTTATCTGTTGCTGACGGGAGACTTCAACGGTGACGGAAAGATCGACACGCTGGCCATCCAACCGAGCTACAGCACGAGTGGTAGCGTCGGAACTTGCGGTCCACCGGACGCCCAGTTGTTCACCTATCTCGGAACGGGCAATGGGCAGTTTGTGGCTAAAGGAACAGCCGTAGCTCTGGGCGTCGGAAGCGTACAGTTGGGGGGAATTACAGGCGATTTCAACTCGGACGGCAATCTCGATCTCATTCTGCCGTACGGCTGCGGCCCTAACCCTAACAACATTCTATTTTTGCCCGGCAACGGGGATGGGACGTTTGGTACGCCCGTTCTCCTTAATAGCACGCAAACTTTGCAGTACCCCGGCCTACTGGCGGGTGACCTGAATAATGACAAGAAGCTGGATTTCATTTATGGCAATGCGGTGTTTCTCGGAAACGGGGACGGAACTTTTAAGCAGATCCCGCTCGATCCTGCGTCTTCCTCCGCGTCGGTGATTGCGCTCGCCGATCTCAACGGGGACGGCATTCTCGATGCCGTGTATAGTCCCGGTACTTCGATTTACGCGGGCAACGGCGATGGAACCTTCCAGACCACGCCCTTTTACACAGTACCTTTGCCCTGTCCCGGCGGCTTATGTGCTTCAGTGACTTCCTTTGCCCTCGGCGACGTGAATGGAGATGGCAATTCGGACCTGCTCCTTGTGGAATCGGCGGCTTCGCTTGTCGTTTATCTGGGAGACGGGCACGGCCACTTTACCCAGGATCCAAACAACTATTTTGTGGGCTCGCTGAACAACATACCTTCCGTTATTACAACCCCGGTCCGGCTGAACAACCAGGCTCCGCCACTTGCAAGCGATAACCGGCTCGATCTTTCGATGACGGTAAATACGGACAGCGGCTTCGCGTATACGGTTTCGTTGCTGAACCAGACCAACCCTACCCCCGTAAAACCGGCGCCGATCACCAGTAAAACTGCGTTGCAAGCCTTGCCGGTAACGGCTGCTCCTAACGCTTCCATTACCTTGACTGCTTCTGTGTTCGGAACCAATCCCAGCGGTTCGGTGTCGTTTACCGCGAATGGAAATAACCTGGGAACAGAAGCTGTTACCAATGGAATCGCAACCCTGCAGACCTCGTTTGCCAACGCCGGCAGCTACACGGTCACGGCAACATACGCTGGAGACAGCAATAATACTGCCAGCACATCGGCTGCTACCCCTGTCACCATCTCGCTGGCCGAGAGTTCCACCACTCTGCACGCCTCGAGCGGCGGCAATGTAAATGGGCAAATAACGTTGAAGGCAACTGTGAGCGGAGATAGTCCTACTGGTTCAGTTTCCTTCTCCACGGGGAGCACCAGCCTGGGAATGGCAACCCTCACCAGTGGAGTAGCCACGCTCCAGACGTCCTTTGCCGCTGCCGGCAGCTATCCGGTAACCGCGACTTACAGGGGAGACCAGAACAACGCGGCCAGCACCTCCAGCGCCGCTACCATTGTGATCGCCGCACCGGACTTCACCGTTTCGGCAACGCCTACGTCAGGGATCATCACCCCGGGCCAAACCGCGACCTACACATTCACCGTAAGTCCTGTAGGCGGCTACACGGGTACGGTTAGCTTTTCCTGTGGCACATTACCTGCTCAGGCAGCCTGTTCCTTCTCGCCGGCAAACGTGACGCCATCGGGAGGATCGCCGGCTTCGACCACGATGACGATCACCACGGCTGCTTCTTTAGCTATGCTGAATCCCGAACAGCGTTCCAGCCCGTGGTTTCCTGCGGGCGGAATTGCCCTGGCTGGAGTCATCGGTTTAGCATTCGCCCCAAAGAGGATCTGGCGCTTCAACCAGCAATGGCGTGGGTTCTGTTGGGCGTTGTTGCTGGCATCCCTTTCCTTGTTGGCATCAGGCTGCGGAGGTGGAGGTAGCAGTTCCCCCTCCAACCCCGGTACCCCCGCAGGCTCCTATACCGTTTCAGTGACCGCTTCGAGCAGCGCTGGTGGGCCGCAGCACGCGATGAGCATAACTCTGATTGTCCAGTAAGTTGGAGGTTCAATCCTTGCGCTGGTACTCGAGCGCGGGGTACCAATCTACGCCGCGGCCGCCTGGGGTGAGATCCAGCATCAACCAAAGCGGATCCAGGTCTGGCGCACCACGCGGGTCTTGTCCGGGGTCGGCCATCGCGCCGCTGAACTCACCACTATAGAAGTGACGCATCCGGCCATCGCGCCGGGTGAAAACGCTGAAGCCGGGAACGTCCTCGTCTTTCGCGTTGACGTAGATTCGCGTGTAGTCGCCGGAGCTATCGGAGAAGAAAACCAGGTTCTCGAAACCGCGCTGTCTCTTGTAATCGGTCAGCCGGTCGATGGGCGAGCGCGCCGTCACAGCGATCGCGCAACGCTCGCGCAGATTCACGGCGACTCCGTTCCAGGCGCTGAGAAAGGATGTGCAGGACGGACAAGGGAGCTTACGTTGCGGCCCGTACATCATGCTGTAGACCATCAGAGTATCCCTGTCGCCAAACAAGCTTGAGAAGCGCACCGGGCCGGATTCCGAGATGAGTTCAAAGTCCTGGGTTAACTCACCGCCCGGAGGCAGCGCACGCCGCTGCGCCGCCACTCGCTCGAGGTTCCGTCGCAGCTCGATCTCCTCAACAAGAAGCTCGTTGCGAGCCTTGCGGTAGGCAGCGCTCTCGTTGGGAAAGTGGGCCGCATTGGTGGCCGCAAGTTGCCGGGCCGGTAATAGCGTCTGCGTCTCAGCCATAAATCCCTCCGAACAGCGCAATCAAATCACTTCGTTCACCCGCCACATTTTTCGTTGGGATCTCAACGAAGCCTGACCCAGAATACTTGGACGCGTACTCCCCTGACCAGAGCTGCCCTTCAGCCGACATTTAAGCTGTCCATCAATCGTCTTGCCGATACCGCCGGTAAGGGTGTAGATTGCCTACATCATTAGGTTGTAGCGAAGACTGGCTATCTGCAAGGGCATGCTGGTCCTGACGAGCAACACGAGGAGTAAGGCATGAATCCCCTTCAATCGTTGCGGGCGGCGCTTCGACGCAAGGATGATTTGAGCGAAGAGCTCAAGAGCCATCTACAAATGGCAGTCGCCGACCGGATCGCTCGCGGCGAATCGCCCGCCGAAGCGCGCAGGGCAGCGACCCGCGAGTTCGGAAATGTGCCACTGATTGCTGATGTGACGCGCGAGCGCTGGGGCTGGTTGCGGCTGGAACACCTGTTGCAGGATCTGCGATCCGCCGTTCGCCAGATGCGCCGTTCTCCCGGGTTTTCCATCACCGCGGTGCTCACCCTGGCTCTTGGCATCGGTGCGCTCACCACCGTAGCTACCTGGTCCAACGCCGTTCTTTATAATCCATGGCCGCACGTTGAGGAGCCGCGCGAGCTTCGCTTTATCGATGCGACCGTGCTCGGAAACAACGGCTACTCCGTGCACTATGACAACTACCGTTTTATGCGCGAATCAGGGCATTCGTGGGACGATGCGGTCGCCTTCGCCCAAACACAGGTCAATCTCACCGAGACGGGTGCGCAGCCGAGGGCCTTCACCGCAGGCCTGGTCTCCTCGAACTACTTTCAATTTCTCGGCGTCAGGCCGCAGAGCGGGCGTTTCCTTATGCCGAATGCCAATGACCGAGCCTACGGCGCAAATGACGAGATCGTTCTCTCCGATGCCCTGTGGCGCGATCGCTTCAACGCCGATTCGTCCATCACAGGCCGCGCGATTTCTATCAACGGCCATGCATTCACGGTTGCCGGTATCGCCCCGAAGGACTTCGCAGGCATCTTCGGCGGCGTCGCCGAGGCAGCCTGGATTCCGCTTTCTGGTTTGCGCGGTCTCTCCACAGATTCCCCACCTGATCCTTTGCTTCACTACGGCCTGCAGGTTGCCGTTCGCCTTCGTCCCGGGGTGAGCGACGCCTCAGCGGCTGCCGAGTTGCACGCGCTGGCCCATGCCTTTGCACTCCAACAACACGGCGACAACGGGGGCCGTTGGGATTGGAACCTGCGAGACGCCGCGCATTTCCAACGTGGCCTCTTCAACATGGTTGGTTCGCAGCTGCCCGTTCTGCTGAGCGCATCGGCGCTGCTCATGGTGCTGGTCTGCATCAACATTGCTTCACTCCTGGGCCAACATGCGGCGCGCCGTCGCCGCGAAGTTGCCATCCGCTCCGCATTGGGCGCAACAGCAACACGGATCGGGGCGCAGGTACTTGTAGAGACGGGCTTACTTGCTCTCGGCGGTGGGCTAACGGGATGGGCGGCCAGCATCGGCATGGCCCGTGCGCTCTACGTACTTCTACCTGACTACGGCGTGCCACTGACCTTCAACCTGCGCAGCGACACGCCCATTCTGTTCTTTGTCACCGCCGTCGCTGTGGTGGTCACGCTGGCCTGCGGCATCTACCCTGTGCGTCAATCTCTGCGTGTCTCGCAAAACGAGGCCCTTCATGAAGGTGGCGCTGTGGTAGCGGGTAGTTCGCGCCATAAGTTTGGACGGCGCATGCTGCTCGGCCTGCAGCTCGGCATCTGCTTTGTAGTCCTGGTCTGCTGTGGCCTACTCACGCGGACGGCGCTCAACATCGCCAACCGCACCACGGGCTTTGACCCCACCAACTGCCTTACGGCAAGCGTGTCCCTTTCCCGGTCCGGATACACCGAACAGCGCGGCCTCGCTTTCCAGGCGGCTCTTCTGGATCGCTTGCGATCAGCGCCTGGAGTCGCCTCCGCCACACTCACCTCACATCTGCCCATGGGAGACGACGGATCGGGCAACACACGGGACTTTAGTATTCCCGACTATGTTCCTGCCAAGGGCGAAGACATGCAAGTCGTCACCGACTTCGAGGGCCCTGACTTTTTCCGTATCATGGACATCGGCATGGGTCAGGGCCGCGAGTTCGATACGCACGACGACGCCACATCCACAGCAGTCGCCGTAATCAATCAATCGATGGCGCACCGTTATTGGCCCAAAGGCGATGCCATCGGCAGCAACGTGATCGTCGACCAGCGTCCTCGCCGCATCGTCGGCATAGTCCGCGACTATGCCTATTCCGATCCTGCCTATACCGGTTCGGATCCATTGCTGTTCCTGCCGCTGGCGCAGAATTACTCGAGCGACGTGATCCTTGCGCTGCGTTCACGTACCACGGCCTCGGCCGTGGTAGAGCAGCTCCGCCAGGCAGTCGCCGGCCTCGATAGCTCGCTGCCGCTGGAAAATGTGCGCACCCTACAACAGGTGACCGGCGAGCGATATCAGGTTTCTCGTATTCCCGCCGAGCTGCTTAGCGTCTACGCCATCTCCAGCGTGCTCGTCGCTATGCTTGGCCTTTATGCAGTCATGGCATACTCCGTCATCGAGCGGCATCGCGAATTTGCGCTGCGCATCGCCCTCGGCTCCACTCGCGCGGCTGTCTTCCGGCTGGTGATGAGCGGGAGTACATGGACTGCAGTTGTGGGCCTGGTAACCGGCGGCCTGGGTTCTATTGCCGCGGTTCGTCTGCTGCGTTCCATGCTCTTCGGAGTTACGCCCTTCGATCCCGCCAGCTATTGCGCAGCCGCCGCTCTTTTACTGATCACTGTATTCATTTCCGGCGTGTCCCCGGCCCGTCGCGCCGCATCGGTCGAACCCATGCAGGCGCTTCGTGAGGAATAATCGGAAGGCTTCTATTCAACGGGTTTTGATTTGAGAAGGAAATCCGGGGGAGCGTAGTGGTGGGACCTTCTGTTTCTTCCCATCCCGCAACCAATCCAACCTGAGTCACCCCTCTCCCCTTGTCATCCCGACCAACGGGAGGGATCTGCAGTGCGCCCTGCGGCTCTCTCAAATCCTTCCCGGGAAGCGACCCGGATAAACCATCGTCTGCGAATCAAGGCCCCACCCCACAACAGATCTGTAACTATCCTCATCACTCATGACGCAGAGCAACCATGGGGTCCACTCCCATGGCCCGCCTGGCGGGAAAGTAGCAAGCTCCCAGGGCAACCAGCAACAACACCAGGGCGACCCCAGCAAACGTTAGCGGGTCATGAGGTGTGATGCCGAAAAGCTGGCTGCTCATGAGATGGGTGAGACCGAGCGCGAGAAAAATGCCGAGGACTACACCGGCAAACGCCATCTTCGCTCCTTGGCCGAGGATAAGACGCTGTATGTCTCTGCGCTCGGCGCCGAGGGCCATGCGGACTCCGATTTCACGGGTGCGTTCGCCCGCCAGGTAAGAAAGCACCCCATACATACCGATGCAGGAAAGCGCGACCGCGAGCCCGGCAAACGCGGCCAGCAGGATCATGGAGAGACGGCGAGCGGCCATGGAATTTGCCAGCACTTCATTCATCGTTTCGACGGCGTAGACAACGGCTCCCGGGTCGAATTCCGAGACCGCCCGGCGAACCGAGCCCATGATTGCGGCCGGATCATCGCGGGTGCGGAGAACGACGGCAACACCATTGGCGGACAGGCGCATGAGGTTGGGAGGAAGCTGCATAAACGGATAATAGAACTGCGCTTCAATCGCATTTTTCGCGTCGTAGCCCGGACCCCACTGCCGGATGTGTCCGACGACGCCGACGATCTCAGCTTCCACATCGAAACCGGCGATATGAACGTGTTGCCCGATCGGGTCGCTGTTGGGGAAGTAGGTGTGCGCGAACACATCGTCGATGGCGACCACCGTCACCGCGTTTTCATTGTCCTGCGGCCGGACGAAGCGACCGCGCTCGAGAGTGATGCCCATCGCCGGTTCAAATCCGGCCTCCACCAGGTAGAACAGCGCTTGATGCATGTCAGTGTAATTTGCGGGCTTGGGTTGGCCTTCGATCCAGAAAGGCAAACTTGAATCATGGATCATGGGGCGCGAGCCGAGAGTGACGGAGACGGCTTCAACACCAGGGATGGAACGCATCCCAGCGTCGAAACGGCGCAACCGCGCGCGGGTTTCCGCCTCGGTGGTTTGGCTAGTGGAGGGTAAGGACAGTGAGAACGTGATGGCGTGTTCGGGATGGTAGCCGGGATCCACGCGCCACAGAGCAAACAGCGAGCGCACCATCAGTCCAGCCCCGACAAGCAGCACGAGAGCCAAGGCGATTTCAGCGGCAACAAAGAAGCCTTGCAGACGAAGGCGAGCGCCCCCGGCGCCGGCGGTGCTTCGCCGGAGAACCCGCTCCACATTAACCCGCGACGACCTGAGCGCGGGAGTGAGGCCGAACCCGATTCCTCCCGCCAGGGATATGCCGAGGGTGAAGAGCAGCACCCGTGCATCGATGGAAACATCGCCAGAGCGAGGCAGTTCGCTGGGCAGAAGGTTGAGGATGGTCCTGGCGCCAAAGAAAGCCAGCAGAAATCCGAGTGCGCCTCCGATGCCCGCGAGCACTGCGCTTTCTGTAAGCAGCTGGCGGACAATGCGGCCGCGGCCGGCGCCCAGGGCGCTGCGCAACGCAAACTCTCCCGAGCGGCGCATGGAGCGCACCAGCAGCAAGCTCGCGACGTTGGCACAAGCGATGAGCAGCAGAAAGGCCACCGCGGCCAGCAGGACGATGAGAAAGGGCTGCACTCTTCCGACGATGTCCTGTTTCATCGACAGCATGCTGACACCGACGTCCTTATCGGCTTCGGGGTAGGCGAGTGCGAGACGGCGTGCAATCGAGCTCATCTCGGCGCTGGCTTGTGCCAGGGTTACGCCCGGTTTAAGCCGTGCGAAGGCGTGGGAGCTGAGATCGACGCGGCGATCGAGGAAAGAAGGATCGTTCCATTGCCCGATGGGAGAAAAAATATCGCGGTCGACGCCATAGAATTTGAAGGTTGGCGGCAGGATCCCGGTAATAGTGTAGTTGGTGCCGTTCAGGTCGATGGCTTTGCCAATGATGTCGGGCGAGGCGCCGAAGCGGCGATGCCAAAAACCGTCGCTGAGCATGACGACCGGAGCCGCCCCGATGTGATCATCTTCAGAACGGAAGTCTCGGCCGAGAGAGGGATGGATGCCGAGCGTGGCAAAAAAATCAGCGGACACCATGAGGCCATTCACACGCTCGGCCTGCGCGCTCCCGGTGAGGTTATAGTCCTCATGATGATAGATTGCCATCGAGGAAAAGCTCTGGCTCGCGCGCTGCCAGTCGAGAAAATTCAGGTAGCTGACGGGCGCCTGGTCCAGGCCCGGGTCCTTTTGGTAGATGGCGACGAGCTGGGCTGAATGCGGATAAGGCAGCGGGTTCAGAAGCACTCCGTTGACTACCGAAAACAGGGCGGTATTGGCTCCAATGCCGAGGGCGAGGGTAGCGACAATGATGGCCGTGAAACCCGGCGACTTGAGGAGCACGCGGAGAGCGTAACGGACATCGTAACCAACATCCAGGAGCAGAGGGCTCACGTGTCACCTCAGAACTTCCGATGATATGGACGGCGGCCGAGGAAAAGTCCGGCTGCTATTTACCCGGCTCAGTCATCAGCGCAGCTTTTGTCCCTTTGTACCTTGATGTTACAAGCAGCATTCACAGTTGAGGGTTTAGACGGGCGCGGATGCGAGCTCCATTGTTAGAATTGGTCATGATGCTGGTCAGCTTTGGCTTAAGGGAGTCTATATTTACAACTCGTTTCTAGCTGGAATCGGTGCCTCCCGACGGATTTTTGCCCCTCAGACGAGGGCACTTAAACCAAGGTGCGGAATGCATTTCCTGATGCTCGCCGCCGCCTGTTTCTTGATCTGCAGTTTGGGTATGGCGCAACAGTCACAACCAGGGCTCGCGCCGGATGCGCCGGCGCAAAGCCAGCCAACGCAGACGACGTCACAACCGTCCAATGCAATTCAAAGCAGCGTAGTTCTCTTTAAACTGCTACAGCAGAAATCACTGGTCTTTCCCGACCTCGCAACCAGCCAAGGACCTTTGAGCAGTTGGCAGAAATTCAAGCTGGCCGCGAACAACAGCGTTTCGTTATCAACGATTGGAGCGGCGCTGCTTGGCTCAGCGTACGGTCAGGCCACCAATCGCCCTTCGGGGTATCACCAGGGTGGGGAAGGGTACGCAAAGCGCTTTGGAGCCGACATGGCTCGGTCCGCTTCCTACAACCTGTTCGGGAACTTTTTGCTCGCGTCTGCTTTTCACGAGGATCCACGCTTCTTTGTGAAAAAGAATCTGTCGTTTGGGCAATCGGTCAAGTACGCCGCCGTCAGGGTGGTTTACACCAGCACGGACAGCGGCCAAAAGCAGATCAACTATTCGGGGCTGTTGGGCCCATTGATGGCGGAAGGCCTCGCCAATGCCTACTATCCCGAGCAAAACCGCACGGCGGCCAGTACTCTTACCCGTTTTGGCGTCGACTTGGGGTGGAGATTCGGCGGGAATCTGTTACGCCAGTACTGGCCGACTCTCAACAGAAGGCTACGCCTTGTGCCCGAGCCTTCGCCGTCCGGTTCCAATCCGTGACGGAAGTCTCCTCAATCTCTCGCGCAACTCGCTCCCGCACACATGAATTTTCCGTGGACCCAGTCGTAGTAAAGAAGGATGTACGACTTCCCTTCCTCAGGGCGGAGGGTCAGGTCGAGGTTTTTCCCAGGGCTGATCGACGCAATCGCAGTCTTATCCACCGAACCCATATTCGGTAACTTTTCCTTCAGGCAAGCTGTAGGTGGCAAAATGCCCGCGTGAAAGTTCGCCTCGAAATGCTTGGGCAATCTTCTAGAGCGGGACGCGACTAAATTCGTAGTTGGCGCATCCCGGCAATACCGAAACGATATGCACTGCATTCCCAACTTGCTGCACCAGGGGCCGATCGGCTTGACTATCGTTAAGGCAGCCCTGGGCTTCGTTCAGAACCACTAATTCTTCAGAGGGCACGCCTGCCAAACTCGCGATGCTCGATGGAGCCGCGTCAGAACGCGTGGACTTGAGCACATAAACGACACCGGCGCAGGCGGTATCGATTCGAGCGCGCCGGCGCACGGCTGAAGGTGGACCTGAGGGACAGAGCCGCCCTGGCGCAGGTTCCCAACCTGAGGCAGGTGCCCGCACGCTGAGCGAACGATGGAGACTTCCTGATAGCACGGGGTTGACACGCAGAATGGAACGGATATACAGTCGTTTATCGATATATCTATCATCGATGACGAATGGCAAAACGAAAACTTGACCCCCTAGCCGCCGCCGCGTTCCAGATTATGCTCGCCCTGTCCGCCGGCGAGCTGCCCACAATCGTTGCTTTTGCATTTTTGCTGAGCTGGCCAATTGCCTACCTGCCCCTCTCCGGCTCGAATAGACGGATATCTTCAATCGAAGCCGTGGTTGAGCGTCTCAATCAAGCCACGACGCCAGATACGACTGCCGTTCGCGAAGCAATGATGGACGCAAGCCTCGATGCGGCGGAACGGCAAAGGGTAATTTCGGGCGTCATTCAAAACCTGAAGCAGCACTACTTTGATCGGGAGGTTGCGCAAGAGACAGCAGACGCACTCCTGGCGAACGAAAAGAACGGTGACGACGACGCAGCTAAGGATGGAGTTGCTCTTGCAGACTTGTTGACCAGGCAGATGAGAGACGCAAGTCATGATAGGCACCTCGTCGTGGAATACAGCCGGGAAACCTTGCCGGAGCACCCGCCGGAACCAACAGCTGAAAGTCTTGCGCGCTACCGCAAGGCGATGGAAGAGCAAAACTGCATGTTCCGAAAAACCGCGATCCTATCTCGCAATATCGGCTATCTCAAACTCGATTCTTTCCCCGACACTTCTGTGTGCCGGTCAACAGCCGAGGCGGCTATGGCGGCTCTAAACCATGCCGCCGCCATCATTATTGATTTACGCGACAACTCCGGCGGCTTTCCCAATATGGTGGTGCTGATTGCCGGTTATCTCTTCGATCATCCGGAGTACATGTATAACCCCCGGGGAGCGCCGACTGAAGAATTCTGGACGCATTCCCCGATCCCTGGAAACACACTCGCAGATAAGCCGATCTACGTATTGACTTCGGCCTCGACCTGGTCTGGCGCAGAGCAGTTCAGCTACGACCTGAAGATGCTGAAGCGGGCCACGCTCGTGGGGGAAACCACGCGTGGCGGAGCCCATGCCGGCGTCTTCCATCGCATTGACGACCACTTTGGCATGGGCATTCCAGAACAGAAAGCAATCAATCCCTTCGGCAAAGCCGATTGGGAAGGGGTTGGCGTGGAACCGGATGTGAAGGTAAGAGCGGACGAAGCACTCGAAACGGCAGAGAAGCTCGCGGAGGCGAGCGTCGGGAAAAGCGATCGATAGCTTCTCACTCCTCGCGCAGCAGGATCATTGGGTCGACCGCGAGCGCATGCCGGGCCGGAATCCAGGCCGCGAGCAAGCCTACGAATAGCATGGTCAGGATCACGCCGCCGAGCACGATCGGGTCTTTCGGCGTTGCTTGATAGACGATGTAGGAAAGCACACGCGCGGCCAGTACCCCGAGGATCATGCCCCCCACGGAGCCAATCGCCAGCAGCCGGAAGGCCCGCCCCAAGCGCCGCACTGAGCACATTTCCCTGATTTGCGCCGAGCGCCACCCGGATGCCGAATTCGCGCAGGCGTTTGGTGACCACATAGGACGCCATTCCGAAAATGCCGGTAATGGCAAGCATCGCGCCCAGCAAACCCATCACGCCCAGCGCCACCGTGGCCACACGCGCGGCAAAAAGAGCGGAACCCAGTTCCGTGTTCCAGGTCTTGATCTCCAGGGGCAGCCCCGGATCGAGGCTGTGCATAGACTGCTGTAAGGCAGCAGCTATCTCCTGTGGGGCGCGCTCGGATCGAACAATGAGCCAGGTATTCGTGTTGAGCTGCTGCAAGAAGGAATAGAACATGGCCGGCTGTTGATCTTCCGTCAGGGTTTCATATTTGCCGTCTTCCACTACGCCGACGACTTCCACCCGGGTGCCATTCCAGACTTTGAAATGACTGCCTATGGCCCTATCGACCGAGCCCAGCACTTTACGGGCAAATTCGCGATTGACGACAGCCACTGTGGGGACCTTGGTGTCGTCGTGCAGGGTAAAATTCCGGCCGGACAGAAGCGTCGTCCCGGCTGCGCGGAAATAGTCCGGTGAGACATTGAACTGCTGCGCGTCTGCAACAGAATTCGTCGGGCGGTAATCCGTCGCAGTGTCTCTGTAAACCGATGAGTCGTTGCCGCCAATGCTGAGCGCCAGCCTGTCGGCATAGCCAACCGCAGTGACACCGGGGATGGCCGCCACGGCATCCAGCATGCGCCGCTGCATCTGCGCGCGCTGATCGCCGTTATACCCGGCCATTTGAAGATCGGTATGGAGCAACATTGCGTCCCTCGGGCTCAAAACCATAGTGACTGTGCAGCGACCGTGCCAGGCCGCGCACCGCTACCAGCGAGGACGTAACCAGAACGGCGCAGATGGCGATTTGCAGCACCAGCAGCACGTCCCGCAGCGTAAACCGGCCCAGGCTGCCGACACCGGTCGATCCCGAACGGATGATCTGCCAGGGATCGGCACGCAGCACTTGGCGAGCCGGAACCAAAGCAAACAGAAAGCCGCTGAACAGGGCTAGCAACAACGCAACGGCGTACGTCTTGGCATCCGGGTTAACCGGTACATTGATGGGAATTCCGGGGATAGGCCGCCAGGTGCTCAGCACCCGCAGTATTGCCACCGCGGCCGCCATGCCGAAAACTCCGCCGGCTACCGACACCAAAACCGCTTCCGTGAAAAGTTGCCGCAGAATCAGCCGGCGGGACGATCCCAAAGCCATCCGCACCGCAATCTCGCGGGAGCGATCCGCGGTTCGTGCCGCAAAGAGGCTGCCGAAGTTGGCGCACGCGGCCAGCAGGATAAGTCCTGCCAGCAGCATCAGTCCGGCCATAAAGGCACGCGCGGGACGGCCCAGAGTATCTCCCACCAATCCCGGCCGCGACAATGTAAATTTCAGGCCGTCATCGTCTCTGGGATATGACTTCGCCAATGAAGCGGCGATGGTGTTCAGGTCCGCCGCCGCGGCCGCGGGCGTCACTCCGGGTTTCAAATGGCCGATGACCCAGGTGAAATGGGAGCCGCGATTCTCGATCGGATCCCATCCTCCTAACTGCGGCAGGTCCACCAGCGGGCGCCCACAGGTCAGGCGCGAAGAAGAGCTCAGTGCCGCGGAAGTCCGCCGGCGCAACAGCCAGGATTGTGTAGGGATGTTTGTTGATCTGAACGGCGCGCCCCACCGCGGCAGGATCGTGGTTAAAGTGGCTGTGCCAATAGGCGTAGCTCAGCACCACGTAAGGCACGCTGTTCTTGCCATGCTCATCGGAGCTATGGAGGAACCGGCCAAGATAAGGTTGGATTCCCAGGGAATCGAAGTAATTGCCGGTGATTAAATACGGCCAGACGACAGACGGATTCCCGCCACCAGTGTCGAGACCGACGGGGCCGACAATGTCATAGGAGACCAGGGATTCGAAGCTGTGGTTTCGATCGCGGAGGTCGATGTAATCGGGATACGCCTGCGAGGGGGTGCTACCTCTTTCGAAGGCTCGCTCGAGCATGTAGAGGCTTTCGGGGTTGGGCACCTTGAGTGGGCGCAGCACCAGGGCATTCAGCACACTGAAGACGACGGCATTGGCGCCAATGGCCAGCGCCAGCGTGAGCACCGCGGCCACCGCGAATCCCGGAGACTTGCGCAACTGGCGCAGGGCAAGTCGAAAGTCGGCGTTCATCCTTCCCCCTTGTGAACAGAATTCGTCCGCTCGCACGCGGGCTATTCGCGGAGATACGCATTTCCACAAGCGATAGTTCCCTGCAATTTCTGTGGCGCCGAGCCTTCAAACGCGGGTTAGATCGGGGGATCCTGTGAGCGCCAGGTATTCATGGATGAACGCAATCGACATGCTGCCTTCGCCCACCCCGCTCGCGACCCGCTTGATCGACCCATGACGAACGTCGCCCGCGCAAAATATGCCGGGAAGACTCGTTTCCAGCGGAAACGGCTCGCGATCGAGAGGCCACGCAGTCAGATCTCTTCCCGTGCAAACGTAGCCCTTGTCGTCGCGCTCCAGGGTGTCCGGCAGCCACATCGTATTTGCGGTGGCACCGATCATCAGGAACAGCGCATCGGCATCGCGGGTGGTGGCAATTTGGCCGCCATCGCCGCGGCCAGTGGTGGTTACAATCTGTTCCAAATGCTCTTCACCCTGTACCCCGGTGATGCGCGTCCACGGTTCGACGCGAATATTTCGCTTCTCCTTGATCTGAGAGATCAGATATTGCGACATGCTCAGCGAGAGACCAGCACCGCGCACCAGCATGATCACCTCGGCAGCGTAGTTGGAGAAGAAGACCGCGGCCTGGCCGGCAGAGTTCCCGCCCCCGACCACGAATACCCTCTTACCGGCTACGCTATGGGCCTCCTGACGCGAGGCGCCGTAAAGTATTCCGCGGCCCAGCAGGCGGTCCAGTCCGGGCACTTCGATGCGCCGCCAATCGACGCCGGTTGCGAGCAAAATGGTGCGCGCCCGGATGCGCTCTCCGCCATCCAGTTGCACACAATAGCTTGTATCTTCGCTCAGGACGGCTTCAATACTACGGGTTACGGCAATCTCCGAGCCGAAGTGGCGCGCCTGCTTGAGTGCGCGCTCGGTGAGATCATCGCCGGAGATGCCGGAAGGAAAACCCAGGTAGTTCTCAATGCGAGACGAGGTACCGGCCTGTCCGCCGGCCGCAGAACGCTCGACAATCAAAACCCTCAAGCCTTCTGACGCTCCGTAGACGCCGGCCGCCATTCCAGCCGGCCCCGCACCGGCGATCACCACGTCATAGCGCTCGTTCTTTGGAGTGGTCTGGAGGCCTAACGCTTCTGCCACCGCACGGACCGCCGGCGCCGGCAGGCAGTGGGCACCGTCCACCATCACAGCGACTCCTTCGTGGCCCAACGGAATGCAGGAGGCGGCGCGTTCAGGCTCGAGTTCGCTATCCACCCAGTCGTACTGCACCCGGCTCGCGGAAAGGAAACTGCGGATACTGCGGCAATCCGCGTCATAGGGCGATCCAACGAGAAGAACGCGTGAGGTGGGAGTGTCCTCTACGTATTGCTTCGCCATCGAGAGCCGATCCATCATGGTCTGAAAGATGGTCCTGCCGGCGGAGGGGAAATCTCGAATCAATTCCTGAAGCTGCTGGCGATCAAAACGGGCCAGGCGGCAACGAGAGAGTGCCTGCAAGGAGACGATATTTGCAGTACCCAGGAGAATGGAAATTTCTCCGAAGAAGGCGCCCGGCTGGACCTGGTCAAGCTCTCGGCGTTGTCCCAAGATGTCCTTCACAGTTTGGAGCACCCCCTCCAAAAGGACGAAGAACCGCGGATCTTCGCCTTCCCGTATCACCCAATCTCCAGCTTCCAAACGGATATCGGCAGCTTTTTGCGCGAATCTCTGGCGCTCGGTTTCATCCAAGCCGTCAAACACAGGTATTTGCGCCAGCTCTGCCGCAGTGATCACGTAGATGTTTCCCCGCTTTACTGATTAGGGTAGCCCCGTCGACAGAACAATGCACCTTGGCGACCTTATGAGTCTGCGCCACGTTCGTCTTTTTAGGCCTATCAACGGAATAAAGGCGGAAAGAGGAATCATACAATTGCTGCATGACGGGTAACGTGGTCTTCACCCACATAGACTCAGAACTGCTCCCGGTTTTTGAGGAACTTCGCTGCCGCGAGCCCATCTTTCACACGGCGGCCTTCGGTACGACGCTCGCCGACTTCGAAAGAGTAATGGCACCCGGCTACTGGGAAGTTGGTGCATCTGGACGGCGCTACAGTCGAGACTTCATCCTACGTACACTCGAAAAAAGTCCACCCGTCAATGCGGCTTCCGTTGGCTGGCAAAGTTCCGACTATGGCCTTCGCCGCCTCGGCCCCGATACTTACCTGTTCACCTACACGTTGCACCAAGGGGAGCGCGTCACCCGCCGGGCTACCATTTGGCAAATCACCGGCGAGGGCTGGCGCATTCTCTATCATCAAGGAACCATCGTGTCAGCGGGCGAGGATGATGTCAGTGCGATTCAACCGTGAAGCCGCACTTGCAAGAGAACGCCTGCGAAGACGCTATCGCCCGGCCCAGGTGCATTTGCTCTTTGTAGGCGAAGCACCTCCTGCCTCAGGGCGATTCTTTTACCAGGGAGACTCTGGTCTTTATCGCGCCATGCGAGGCGCATTCGTCGCCGCTCTTCCTGACCTCAGAGAAGACGACTTCCTGCAATCGTTTTGTGCTCTCAACTGCTATCTGGTCGACCTATGTGGAAGACCGGTGGATCGATTGGACAGCCCACAGCGCAAGCAGGCCCGCACCGAGGGCGAGCTTCCTCTCAGCAGGATAGTCAGGCAGCTTCGGCCAGGAATCGTCATCACGGTTGTTCGCGCGATTGTACCCAATGTTCTCCGCGCCCAACAGTTAGCGAATTGGAGGGGATTTCATCTTGTGCTTCCTTATCCCGGGCGCTGGAAGCATCACAGGGCTGCGTTTGACGAGCTACTCATACCGGTCCTGAGGAAGGAGCTAGCGAAAAATCTGACGCAGATTCGACAGTGAATCCAGGCGTTGCCGAAACCCATCCTTGCTGGAGTCTTCTCCCGTTCCCATGGTGAAGTTCCGGGGTACAGTGATCAAGCACCGGAAGTGTGAAGCAAAATGTGGTTCCGGGAGTGTCACCGTCTTGCGGCCAAAGACGGCCGTTGTGTAATTCGACGATGGAACGGCTGATGGGAACCCCCATACCCATCCCGTTTTGCTTGGTGGTAAAAAACGCTTCGAAGATCCTTTCGGGATCGACAGGCCTATCGATAGAAGACCAGCACCGTTCTCACCATAGAGGGTGCAAATCACGACGCCCAAGTGAAAGCAGGACGAGGGCGCCCCTGATATCCAGGACATCATCGTCGCAAGGATGCACAGCGCCAGGGCAAAGGAATAGCTCCGGAGCCTGGAGGTTACCCTCATTGGTAAACGACGTCTCGGATTTTCTGTCTAGTTCCGTGGCGTTGATGAACTTCATGCGACACTCCTCACACGGGAGAGCCGCACACAGGGCCGTTGCCAGCAGCGCGAAGCAGGAAATTTACCCTGCGAGCCTTTGACTCGTATCCGGTTAGATCGGACTCATGAAAATTAAGGGGTGCTGAACGATCTTTACCTGGGGTTGCACCACCTTTGGTTGTAGACACGGGATAACCCTTTCGGGGTGTCGGTGAAACCCCAGGTGGGACCCACCATTGATCCTCTGGCTGACCCCGAAGCGGGATGTTGCCGGCAGCAGGGCGACGGCATACTTGAAACATCTGCTGGACCTTGTTTGAAGTTCCTCTTGATCTGCCTTGGAGACTCTCGAAGTGCTTTTATCAATCGTATTTACAGTGGCTGCGGGAATCGTGATAGCACGAAAGGTGAAGGACCGTCTGCTGGGTTTGATCGGTCTGGCCGTTGCTTTCAGCATCATTGAAGCTTTCTTCGCTCCGCCACTCGCACTCACTTCGATCGGCGTCGCAGTCCTGGCCTTCTTCGTGTACGTAATTTCAAAAAACGAGATGGTTGCATTGACTCCGCTGACACGCGAAGAGATCCTGAAGAAGCGCGACGGACGCGCGCACACCTCTGTTGAAGTAGAGTAGCGAGAAGTTTTCTCCTCTTTGCCCCTTACCGGTTTTGACCGTAGCAGTTTCACTTCTGGCCCCTGCACCCACAAAAACAGCCTGGAAGAAGGGCCACCGGGCTTTTGCCGCCTACTCCCAAAGTGCGTCGTCGAATCACCGTAAAGCGGTCGTCGCTAAGCCTTATGGGGATTGTCGTGGCGCAAGGTTTCGCTGAACATGAGCATGAAAGGAGGGTTGAGTGATGAAGGATCAGGCATTTTTAGACGGTCAGAAGAACGGACGGATTGATCGGTTTCGGGGGACTAAGAATGAATACGCCTGGATCGTCCTGTTAAACGAGGGATATTCTCGCAGCTACTCTCTCGGCTACCGCCAGGGTTGGACACGTCCGCATGAGGGCGCCCTGTAAGGACCGCACGCCGGACACGGTAATTGTTGCCGGGATAGGGGATAGCAGCCGGAAAGAGTGCACCCCCCAAGCAACCGCCACGGGAAGTTACCAAAACGAGACTTTTCTGGTGAGTGATGCAGCGCTCAATACAAGTTAATGAAAGAACGTATCCAGAGAATAGAGTTCCTCTGTACCAACATCGCGCAAGATCAAGGGATCATCGTCGGGCGTGAGACCTGTCCAGACCGCGTTGCGAAACCCCGTTTGTCGTACCCCCGTCAGGCTTGCCACAGCTTCGGTCCTACCGTTAGACACACGGATTCGCTCGATTGCTGGTTCGTTACCTCTTTTGAGAACGTAGACAAATCTGCTATCTGACGACCAGTTGGCGTACCCGAAGCTTTCGCCGCGAGCGAGTTCGTGCCAGGTCTGCGTATGAACGTCAAAAAGCAGCAGCGAAAGGGAGTTGGCCGATCGGCCCAGGATAAAGCTCCCGTCGGGCGACCATCTTGGCATCCAAAGCCCGTCAGATCCCGGGAGCTTGGCTAACCTATGTGTCACGAGATCGAACGAATAGATGCCCAGATCTGCCTGCCGATCAAAAACGGGGAAGTGGCTGAAGACAAGCGTATGTCCATCGGGGGACCAGTTGGGATCAATCTCGTTCCACGGCTCTTCAACCACTGCCAAGGGCGAGCCGCCATTTGCAGGCACCAGGAAAAGCTGGAACGGCTTCCCGGACGAAGCATCGAAAAACGCAATCCGCGTCGAATCTGGGGACCATCGCGGAGCCGTCGGCTGCATCGCGGGTCCTGTTAGTTGGAGACAGTGGTCGCCTTGAACGTTGCAGCGCCAGAGGAGATGGTCCGGAAAACTGACATAGGCTGTCCACTTCCCGTCCCGCGAGAAGTCAACAAATTCGGCGGATACGCCATTGAAGTACGGAACGAACTGCTTCAACCGGGCGTCGTACCTGTTCAACTCTCCGCGGAGCTGCTGACCGATCATGTACAGCCTACTTCCATCAGGGTTCAGTTCCGGCGCGAGAGAATGGATGGGTCCTGCCGTCAGCTGAATGGGCTCCCGTGGCTTGCGGTCGATCAGACCCGAAGACTCAGGAACCGCCCATAAATCCGTCCTGCCATCGCGAGTAGACTGGAAAACGTACGAGCGGCCATCGGGACTCCATCGTCCGCAGCACTCGGCCGCAGCCGGGTTCCATCCGTCGAGGAGTTTGTAAACAGATGTCCCATCTCTAGCGACCTCCCACAAGGACGAACGAAGCGTCCTCGTGTCCATCACCGTCATGCGCAACCGCTTTCCATCTGGCGACCATCGGATCGACGATACGGTTCCGGGCAATTCGGCAATCTTTCTTTGGCCGGTGCCGTCGCTGTTAGCCAGGTACAGAGCGTGGTTCCACCCGATCGCAATCGTCTGACCGCCTGGAGCGAACGCGGCGGCATCTGCGAAGAGATCGCCAATTCGTCGAACATTTCCGGAAGGCAACGAAATGCTCCACAGAGCCGACTCGTTCAGCCCTGCTTTCTCTCCTGTTGAAACGTCCGGATAAGGTCCAAACGATGCGGCCAGCAGTTCGCTTCCGTTCGATGAGATATCCATCAATCGGGGAGACTGGAGGGCGCTAACGAGAGTTGAAGCCTCTCCACCGTTGACCGATATCTGAGAGATGCTTCGATGATTCATGCTCCCTGAGACGAAATAGATGCGAACGCCGTCGGAAAGAAGCGGCCCTTGTTTCGGCAGACCGTCATGTGTGATTGCTTTGTAATTGGAGACTTGCAGGATCTTCCGGGAATGACGGACGCTCCAGACGACCAGGCCGACCAGTAACACCGCTGCTATGCCGGCGGGCAGTCTCCATCGGATCGTCTTCGAGCGAATGGTCTTCGAGGTTGATGGGGCCGCCTGAGGTGGCACGGCTGGCCCTGTGGGCTCGGCCAGGAATCGGTACCCTCGTTTGCTGATCGTCTGGACAAAGCGGGGATTTGACGAGTCGTCGCCCAGAACCTGCCGTATCTTTCGGACGGCGGTGTTGATTGCGTTTTCGGTATCGACGTTGATCTCATCGCCCCAAAGCTCTTGAATGATCTCCTCCCTCCTGACCAGTTCGCCAGGCCGGCTGGCCAGCAGAATCAGGAGTTCCATCGGGATCCGCTCGAGCTTCAGCTCCGAGCCCGACCGCCGCAACCGGTGGTTACGGACGTCGAGTTCGAATTCTCCGAACTGGAGCACGCTGGAATTCAGGTGAACCCCCATCGCCCCTCCGTGAGCCGGCAATGTTCTGGACTCGAAAGGACCCCAACCCACGGCTAAAGGAAAAATACAGGTTTCTACACATTATCTCCATTGCCAACAAAATCAGGCACATAGGAAGATGTGCTGGCTGAGCCATGAGGGACGCTGCGCACGGGTCTTCCCCGGAGGTCAGTCATGAAAAGGTTGGCGTTGATGTCCCGGGTTGTGTTTCTGCTGGTGGTCATCGTGAGTGGGTTCTGGCTGCTCTCGCACGCTCAAGCCCACCAGCCACGCTCGACTTCCGCGCCTTCGGTTCCCCGGGTTTGGGATGACGAAGCGATCGCGACTCTTGAACTACCGCTCGCAGACCCTGTGGGGTCGCCAAAACACATTTCCTCCGATTATTACTACCGCATTCCCGTTCGCACCATTTACAAGAGCTACCCTGTCTACGCTCCGGGGCATGAACCGCCAAACTATACGGAGTGGCTCAAGCAACAGACTCCCGAGGTCCTGTGGGACGAATCAGGTTACAAGCCCAATCTCAGCTCTAAGGAAGACTGGATCGCGGCCGGACGAATCGTCTTCAACACGCCGATCTATTACACAACGCACCGGATCGCCAGCATCGACGACGTGCGCGATCCAAAGTGGTATCAGACGACCGGTGTTCCTGTAGCCAAGGATGGCACGGTACCGTTTGTCCGATTTGTCATTCGAAAGAAGGGCGAGGTAGAACTCGGCGATTTTGCCTGCGGCCTTTGCCACACGCGAGTCATGCCGGATGGCAGTGTTCTAGAGGGTGCCCAGGGGAACTTCCCGTTCGAGAAAAGCAAAGCGTGGCTCTTCCGGAGCAGGTTGGCCAGGTCTGAGGATCCTCACAAGGTGGATGCCGACCTTCGACGCCTCGACCATTCGTTGTTCGCGGCTCCATGGCAGAAGCCTGATCCATCGGCGCCAATCGACAACATGACCACGGATCAGTTGATCGCGGCGCACGAGGCAATGCCGGCGGAGGTCACAGGCCGGCATCGGAGCAGCCTGTTCTATCCCCTGCAAATCCCGGACCTTATTGGCGTGAAGGATCGCCGCTACCTGGACCACACAGGACTGCAAAAGCATCGTTCCATCGCGGATCTGATGCGCTACGCGGCATTGAATCAGGGTGCTGATGATCTTGCTTCCTATGACGGATTTGTGCCCGCGGATTTCCATTACTCGACGAGACGCCCGGAACCCGAAGATCCGATCGCCGTCGGCGGTCGATACAGTGACGAGCAGCTTTATGCATTGGCGATGTACCTGTACGCTCTCGAACCACCTCCCAATCCGAACAAGCTCGATGCACTCGCCAGTCGCGGCAAGAAGATATTTATGAACGAGGGGTGTGGAACCTGTCACACACCTCCTCTTTACACCAACAACAAGCTCACGCCGGCTGAAGGCTTCCGTGTGCCACCTGAGGCGCGAAAACAATTCGATATCGCACCGTTCTCGGTTGGGACAGATCCAAACATGACCTTAAAGACGAGACGAGGCACCGGTTATTACAAAGTTCCCTCTCTGAAGGGCGTCTGGTACCGCAGCATGTTCGGTCACAGCGGCTGGTGCGCGACTCTCGAAGATTGGTTCGATCCCAAACGCCCGGAAGACGACTATAAGCCGACAGGTTTCAAACCTTATGGGAGCCCGAGGTTTGCGGTCAAAGGTCATCCCTTTGGACTGGATTTGTCCGAAGACGATCGCCGAGCGCTCATCGCATTCCTGAAGACTCTTTGAGTTTCCTAGTGCAATGAAGCCGGTCGTTCCCCTTACCCCGGTAATTGTTGCCGCTGTATGGGTTGCGACGATACACTCTGGCGGGAGCCAATCACTTGCCAATGCCAATCTTGACGCTGACCCACGGGATCCCTATCTGGTTTCTCGTTCTAAGCTTGTTTCTCCCCAGGCTTTCGCTATTTATCGGTTGGATCCACATGTGGTGGTTTTTTGTCCCGCAACCATTTGCCGCTATTTTGTGGGTTTTGCTTCCCAGGGTGCTGGTCCTGATTTTCATTCACGGGCATCAGGGCTTCGACGTGTGGTTCTGGATACACCTGGTAACGGCGATCTTAGTGTGGGGTAGATCCGGGGCTTACCACAACAACAGACGACTGCGGAAAAGGCGGACCTAGCCGTCACATAACCGCAAAAGGGCACAGGCTTTTGCGTCCAGGGCGAGGCGCACTGCAGATCCCTCGGCTTCGCTCGGGATGACAAGGGGAGGGCCGTTACTCACCTTAAAGTCTGCGAGTCGGATCGGGAGTTCTTCTGACGCCATCCGACTCGCCGAATTGTAAGTCAGTAACGGCCCTCCCCTTGTCATCCCGAGCGAAGCCGAGGGATCTGCAGTGCGCCTCGCCCCAACGCAAAAATCCCGTGAAACCAGTGCAGGGTACTTTTGGCTCGCTTATCCAGCTTCGACAGCCCTCTAGCTCCCATCAGGATAGCCGCCACGGTGGAGCACCATGGGGAAGCGAGGCAGGGTTTGCACCTCGGGCAAGGAAGCGCGCCAGCTGCCCGGATAGGGTTTGAGCCCCTGCAGCAGCAGCGCAGAGCCGTCGTGCGACTTGTGGACAAAACCCTCCAGGACTCCACGAAGCCGTTGGATCGTGGGTTTGCCAAAATGGTCGATCCAGCGATTTTCTACCTGGGCAAGTAACTGGAGAGCATCTCGTTGAGCCGCAATGCCCCGCGGGGTCAGCCGTACCGCCTTGGCGGCTCCGCTGCCGACTTCAACCAACCCAGCCTTTTTGAGGATGCCCACGGCCATCGCAATCGACTCCTTCGATACCCCGGTTCGCTGCGGAAGATCACGGTTGCGAATGCCAGACTCATCGAGTACCGGCAGAAGGTTCGCGCTGATCGCCAGGGAAAGCGGCGAGTGCCGTTCAAACTCGTAGGCGAAGGCGCAAAGCGGACGGGACAGCAGGGCGGTGAGCGGCGAGTCTGTGCTTAGCGGAGCCTCGCTGGCGGGTGGCATGGGCCGCTCGACGCGCGGGCCTGGGCCGCGGGTGAAGAGGCCATACGTGAGAATTGGCATGAAATCCGGATATGCCAGGTCCAGCCCCTGATTGACTTCCCCAAGAACAGCACGAAGAGAACTGACTTCGTCGGTACCAAACCGGTCGCGCCAGCGTTGTTCGACGAGCTGCGGAAGGGGACGCCAACTTTCCCTAGACATGCGACCGGCGGGCGTGAGCTCCATCAGCCAGCCTTCGTTGGGACGCTTGCTGTTCGGCCTGTCTGGGGGAGGACTCAATTTGATGTAGCCCCAACGCCGCATTCCGTCGAGATTGGTAAAGCTTCGGGCTAACCTTTCGAGCTCCCGCACCGGCATGGGAGCTTCGCCAAGAAACTGCAGGCAGTTCGCATACATGGCAAAGGATGTGAGCCATGGGCCCCGGTTCGGAGCGCCCGTGCGCCGTTGCAGGGTTGTACGGTGAGCCGAACGATGCGCGTACTCGTTGTCAAGCTCAATGGTGAACGCGACGAGAGGCTGGGACAGGAGAGTTTGCGAGGTCCAATGGCATGTTGGATGACACTTCCAAACCATTATCCGCAAATCGTCGAGACGGGCGTCCGGAAAATGTGCGCACTAAGCGCACTATGCGCACTAAGGGTGTCCCTCTACGGTCGCCGGGTCTGCAGGTTCCGGGAGGGCCGACCAGACGCTGGTGTGACGACCCTTCCCTGGCTGGAGATGCTGGGTAAGCACGCCGAGGGAAATGAGTTGTTCAAGGGCGGCCTGGATGCGGTCGCTGCTGACGTGCCCGTGAAAAAGGCCCCTGATCTCTTTCCTCGACAACCCGTCTTTGGATTGCTCGATGGCAAGCTTGATGCGATCGGCGGTGGGATCACCGGTGGAGGTGCCGAAGAGGAGAGAGGCCGTGGCGGAGCAGTAGTCCCATACGGCGAGGGCGGCCTGGAGATGGGGCACAGTGATGGTGGCGCTGCGGTCGAGAGCGGCGTAGATGGCACTGAGACGCAGGACCTGCGCCTCGGCACGGCTGGTAGCCGCTCCGAAGAGTCCGGGACGCGCTTGGCTCAAGTCCGGGTAGCACTCTTCCCAAAGCTGTTCCGCGGCCTGGTCGCGGCTCATGACGATGTCTGTGGAGAACGTGCCGGCCCAATCGAGGGCCTGGCGCAATTCTCGGGCGATGGGGAGCAGCTCGCCGGGTGCGAGGGCGCCGCCGTTGGGTAAACATTGGCTGCGGTGGACGCTCGTCCACAGGCAGCGATTGGCAAAGCCGTTGTGCGCCTCTGTGGGATCGAGATTTTGTCCGAGCTCGCGCTCGGTGATGTGGGCAATGAGACTGACATGGGTGTTGGTTGCGTGGAGTGGGTGGGCGCCATCGAGAATGCGGAGGTGGCCGTTATCCCATGCACAGCGCAGCAGGGAGGAGAGATGTCCCTTGGCGCGCTTGATGGTTTGGAGGATGGAGGCGAACTCTTCGGCCACCGCGAGCAGGCGGCGATCGGTGGGTGGTTGCTGATCGCGCAGAGCGTGGACCAGTCCGTTGGCCCCTAAGCGAGCGGTGGTGATGCGGGTGTTAACCCAGGGCTGATCGACTTCAGAGAACAAGCGCTCGATCTGGTTCCAACTGGTGCCTTTGCGGGCCTTACTGGACTCGCCGACGAAAACCACGAAGAGATTGAGGCGATGGCGCGTGGGACCGACGAGACAGTGAGGGCCGGGGCCGGCCGCGTTGCCGAAGGCGGCCAGGAATTGCAGGAGGATGGCCGCGGGATGAGCCTCCGTGTGCGGAGCAAGCGTGCGCACGACGTGGCCGGCAAGCCCGTAAAGTGCCTGTTCGCGCAGATGGAACTGGGCGGGCGGCAGTATGGGTTTTGGCCGCGGCTGGGGTGGTGGTTCGGGCGCTGGGGCAGGCTGCGGTTCCGGGGTGTTGTTGAGCTGTTCCAATTCGTCTCTGCGGCGCTGGAACTCCTCGAAGGAGTGGTGTTGGCGAATGCCCATGCTTAGATTTCTGATCATAGTTTGGCACTATTACGGTTTCTTATGATGAACAAGGGCGGTGCGAAGTATTTTTCCAACTAAGTGGTCACTCTTTACGAGTTACTCCAGGCTCCTGTGCAACTGGTGACTTGTCAAGTGCTGTCAAGGAGTGACGTTGCGCGGGATGCTGATTCGTTGGGAGTTATGAACCCGGCATCGGCAAGCATTGCGTGAGCAATGATTGAATCACGATTTTATCCGTTGAGCAAGCGAGGTTTTAAGACTTTTCCCAACTAAGTAGTCACTCTTGAGAGAGTTACTCTATGCTTTGAGGTTGCAGATTAAGCTGGCAAGTGCTGCCGCTGTGTAACAGTCAGTGTGATGCTGCTTCTGATTCTGCTTCTGAGTTATGAATCGGCATCCCCAAGCATTGCTTGAGCAATGCTTGAAGCATAGTTTTTGGCGATCCTAAATAATTCTTAATGTTCCGCACAGCTGGGCGGGGCAGGGTTCACTTCAATGGGTGCCCGTCTTCAGTCAAGTACGTCAACAGCGTTTGGCTTTTCTGCTGGACCGAGGGTGGCAACTTTGTGTACGCGAGTTCTTCTGCGGTGTTTTGGCCTTGGGTGAGGGCGTAAGCGATGAAGTCCCTAAATGCCCGTTGTTCCCCGACAGTGCTGTCATCACGGGGTATCAGCACGTAAGTCAGTCCCGTAATTGGGTATGCCTGCTTGGCGGATGCGGGTGGGTTGACCAGCGGTGCCCGAAGGTCTTGGGCAAGTGCATCGTCGAAGGCGTTGATTGCAAGAGCGGCGCCGGTAGAACTGGGGACAATAAATTCGCCCGCCTGGTTTTGAATTGAGGCGACGGGAAGCCCTGCTTGCCTGGCGTAGCTGAGTTCAAGGTAGCCGATGGCTCCGGGCTGTTGCTGAACGTCGCGAAGCACGTTTTGGCTGCCAAGAGCACCGATCCCGATTGGCCAATTGACGGCCAGATCGTGACCGGCCTTTGCCGACCAGCTTGCGCTGACAGCGCTGAGATAGCTGGTGAAGATACTCGTAGTTCCGCTTCCATCCGCTCGATGGACCACAGTGATTGCGGTGCGAGGCAATTTGGCGCCAGGGTTTTCCCTTACGATAGCCGGATCTTGCCACCCAGCGATGACACCGGAATAGATATCGGCCAGGGTCTTGCCGCTAAGCCGTAGGGGATTATTCAAGCCGGGCAAATTGTAGATGACGCAGACGGGACCTGCTGTGACCGGCACCTGAACTAGCGGGGGCAAATCTTTCAATTGCGCATCGTTCAACGGCGCATCGCTGACCGCGAAAGTCAGCAAACCCTGTTTCAGTTCGCTGAGTCCGGCTCCGCTGCCAATGGATCGGTAATTAACTCGCACGTTGTGAGCTTTTTCGTAATCGGCGCTCCAGCGGGACATGAGCGGAGCAATGAAAGTGCTTCCGGCAGCGCTAAGAGTCCGAACCTGAGTAGTGCCGAATGTAGGCTCAGCCGGAGGCTTTCCGTCTTCCGAGTAGTTGGTGCAGCCGATCGCGAAGAGAAGAGCTAAAGTTGAGAACTTTGTCGCAGATGCGCACAGAAGCGATGTCGCGCGGTAAACCAACGGAGGAAGCTGAAGACTCATCGAGGACCTCTTTGTATTGCTTGCCGCAGCCGGGAGTTAATGTGTTTATGCGTCTTTACGCATAGACACATTAATGAACCAAATGTGAAAATGGGATGAATTCCGTTATCAGGACAGAAATTCCTTTCGATGGATGGGGCTCAGGGCCCATGCCTGTATGCGAATATCAGTATTGAGGAATCTATCCGACGAGTTCGATCATGATGGACGTAGAACAGGTATTCAAAGCGCTCGCTGACGCGAACCGGCTACGGATCGTGAACCTTTTGCTGCATGGAGAACTGTGCGTCTGTGACATCCAGTATGTGCTCGAAAATTCGCAGCCAAATGTCTCTCGGCACCTTGCCTACCTGAAGAACTCCGGAGTAGTCCAGGACCGGCGCGATGGCTATCGTGTCTTCTATCGCATCGCGAGTTCCCGGGAATCGAACAGAAGACTATTGTTCGACTTCCTACGTAAGATTTTCAAAGATGAAGACCAGCTCGAACGGGACACGAAGCGCTTAAAAGAAGCGATAGCCAACGGGTCCTGCACGATCAGCGAGTGGAAACCCTATTCCGCGATCGAGAAAAGCAGGACTCATCGAAGCGGGGTTTAGTCGCGGTCCCCGGAAGCCCGCAAACCCCTGCGGAGACGCATGGTTTATGTTTTGACGGGCGCTTTTTCGCCGAGGCCCGGTACCTGCAAAAAATAGCGCCGGCGAAGCCAAAACGCGACATTGACCAGGCCGATGAGGGCCGGTACCTCGATGAGGGGGCCAATCACCCCGACAAACGCCTCGCCTGAATTCAAGCCAAAGACGGCCACTGCCACTGCAATCGCCAACTCAAAGTTGTTTCCTGCCGCGGTGAAAGAGAGCGTTGCCGTCTGCGAATAATCGGCGCCCAGCTTGCGGCCCATCCAGAAGCTGACCAGGAACATCACCACAAAATAGATCAGCAACGGCACTGCGATGCGGAGCACATCCAGCGGAAGTTTCACGATCAAGTCGCCCTTGAGACTGAACATGACGAGGATCGTGAACAACAGGGCAAAAAGTGTAAATGGACTGATGCGGGGGATGAACTGCTTCCGATACCACTCTTCTCCCTTGGCCCTTACCAGGGCAAACCGGGTCAGCATTCCGGCCAGAAAAGGGATCCCCAGGTAAATAAACACGCTCTTCGCAATTTGACCAATGCCTACGTTTACGACCGCCCCCTTCAACCCAAACCACGTGGGAAGAATGGTAATGAACACCCAGGCATAGAGGCTGTAGAACACGACTTGAAAGACGCTGTTCAACGCGACCAGCCCAGCAACGTAATCTGTGTCACCGCCGGCCAGTTCATTCCAGACCAGCACCATCGCGATACAGCGGGCGATGCCGATGAGTATCAGGCCGCGCATGTAGGCGGGCTCCCCACGGAGGAAGATGATGGCAAGAAGGAACATCAGCATCGGACCGATCAACCAATTCTGGGCTAACGACAACCCTAGAACGCTCCGATTGCGGAAGACCTCACCCAGCTTTTCGTAACGCACCTTGGCCAGGGGCGGATACATCATGATGATCAACCCGATCGCAATCGGGATATTGGTTGTGCCGGCCTGGAAGCTGTTCACAAAAGCCGCCGACGATGGCACGAAATGTCCGATCGCCACTCCAATCGCCATCGCCAAGAAAATCCAGAGGGTGAGAAATCGATCCAGGAACGACAGCTTTTTACGCAGTACTGGTGCGCACACCTGGCCCTGAGTGTAAGGGACACTGGACATAATTACCTCGAAGGGGCAGTAGTGATTGGGTCGACTGAGATGGGCAGAGGTGCACCTTGGAGAGTCGCAAACTTGCCCGGACTACAACATGCCTTGCTCAGCCGAGCTCGATCAGCCTGCATGGCGCGTTCTTCTTTGAGCCATGCAAGCGTCTGCCGCAAGACCTGTGCCGCCCCTATATTAGCGGGCATGACTATTCGATAGTGCATCCACTTGCCCTCGCGGCGAGCGGCCACGATTCCGGCGCTACGCAGGTAGGCCAGGTGCCGGGATATCTTCGGCTGAGGTTGGTCCAGAATCTCAACGAAATAACAGACGCAGAGCTCCTGGTCTCCCATCAGATTCAGGAGTCGGAGCCGGGTATTGTCGCCGAGACCCTGAAAAAAGCGCTCTATGTTGAAACTCTTTTCCTTAGCCTTCATGAAAATAATTATATACGTATTGACGAATGTGTCCATCAGGCAATATAGTCGTTTTAGCGAATATGTTTCCGAGGGGGAACAATGACCGAACAATTGCTTCAATCGGTGCAGTCGAAGTACGCGGCCGTAGCCAATAGCTCGCTCTCGAATAAAGATGCGGGTGTGAAAGCGGTAGCGGAGGCCTTTGGGTATAGCCCGGAAGAACTCTCTTCCATACCTGCGGAGGCCAACATGGGCCTTTCTTGCGGGAACCCCACGGCGATTGCTTCCATTCGACCCGGCGAAGTGATTGTCGATCTCGGCTCCGGTGGAGGCCTGGATGTCTTCCTGGCGTCTCGATTGGTGGGTCCGAACGGCCGCGCGATTGGGATTGACATGACACCCGCGATGATCGAACGCGCGGAAGCAAACGCGGTGGCCGGTGGCTACCGGAACGTGGAGTTCCATCTGGCCACGATCGACCAGATCCCTCTTGCGGATGCATCGGTGGATTGCGTGATCAGCAATTGTGTTATCAACCTGGCTCCCGATAAGCCCGCTGTCTTTCGCGAGATCGCCCGGATTCTGAAACCCGGGGGACGCCTGGCGGTAAGCGACATCGCACTTAAGGCCGAGTTACCGCCCGCTGTGGCGCAAAGCCTGGCTGCCTACGTCGGATGTATCGCGGGAGCGATTCACGTAGATGCCTACCGCGAGGGCTTGCTCGGAGCTGGTTTTGAACACGTGCAGATTGTTGATAGCGGGGCGGACCTCAATGCCTATGCGAAAGTGGAAAACCAGGCCGGCTGCTGCTCTCCTTCCATGGAAACGTCGAACGGTCTCCCGGTGCTTGGGGAGTCTTGCTGCTCGACAGACAAACCGGCAAGCCTCCATCAGGATCTGGCAACTCTTTTGGCTAATTACGACGTCAATGCCGCCGCTGCCAGTGTCAAGGTTTATGCGGTTAAGCCAACAGGCGTTACCGACAAGACTTGCTGCGGAGAAACCTGCTGTTCGTAGATCCGAAAGGGGTCTGAAAGGGGTACCGGGTATGCAGTCTCACTACAACGTACTTTTTTTGTGCACGGGCAACTCGGCGCGGTCCATCATGGCAGAGGCCATCATGAATCGCAAGGGAGGGCGGAACTTTACCGCCTTCAGCGCGGGTAGCCATCCGAGCGGAATCGTGCGGCCTGAGGCACTCAAACAGCTTGACGCCGCGCATTTGCCTACCAAGGGTCTGCGCAGCAAATCCTGGGATGAATTCTCCCGTCCCGATTCACCGCCTCTTAACTTTGTCTTTACCGTTTGCGACAACGCCGCTAAGGAAGTATGCCCTTTTTGGCCCGGCCAGCCGATGACCGCACACTGGGGTATTCCTGATCCTGCTGCAATAAAAGGAACAGCGGAAGAGATAGAACGTGCTTTCAGGGACGCCTTTACCTCTCTGGATAGACGGATCAGCCTGTTTATCGCCCTGCCGCTCGCAACACTCGATACGTTCGCGTTGCAGCGAGAAATCGATAACATAGGGCGGCGGTAACGCTGGACGAAAATATGGATTCTCACACGATTACCGATAGAGATCACGTAGCAATTCCAAATATCCGGGGGGCTGGCGACGATGCGATTGTTGATTGTGGGTGGGAGCGATGCCGGCATCAGCGCAGCTCTACGGGCACGTGAACTGGACCGGAACGCCGAGATCGCGGTTTTGCTGAACGACGATTTCCCCAACTACAGCATCTGTGGTTTGCCTTTCTACTTGAGCGGTGAGACGCCGGACTGGAAGAGTCTTGCTCATCGAACGCAGTTCGACGGAATAACCATTCATCGAGGACATAAGGCTACCCACATCAATGTATCTGGGAAAACAGTCTCGGCGACGGATCAAGACGGGAGAGCCGTGACCCATGCCTACGACAAACTCGTGGTCGGGACAGGGGCCAGTCCGGTGGTTCCCCCCATCGATGGCCTCAATCTAACCGGCGTCTTCCCGCTCCATACAATGAAGGACAGCTTCGCAGTTCACGAATTCGTCGAATCGGCAAAGCCCCGAAGAGCAGTGATCGTAGGAGCGGGATACATCGGTCTGGAGATGGCGGATGCATTCACTCACCGCGGCATAGAGGTAACGATTGCCAGCCGCACTCCTTCCGTGTTGGCTACTGTCGAGCCAACATTTGGCGAGGCTGTGGCCAGCGAGCTGGAACGCCATCAGATACATGTATTCACTAGTGTTGAAGCACAGGCCATCGCAAAAACGGGGAACCACCTGCGGGTCACAGGCAGCGGAGGCTTCGCGCAGGATTGCGAGATGGTGCTGGTTGCCGTAGGAGTCAAGCCAAATGCGAAATTGGGCGTGGAAGCGGGCCTCAAGACCGGGGCGAAAGGCGCGTTGCTGGTCAATCGACGAATGGAGACTGCGATTCCAGGCATTTATGCGGCGGGTGACTGTGTGGAAACCTGGCACCGCCTGCTCCAGCAGTACAAATATCTTCCGCTGGGCACCATCGCTCACCAGCAAGGAAGATGTGCGGGAGAAAACGCAGTCGGTGGGAACCGTGAGTTTGCCGGCTCGGTGGGAACGCAGGTTGTAAAGATCTTTGATTTGGTCATTGCCCGGACTGGACTTCGCCACGATGAAGCCATGCGTGAGGGCTTTGCAGCTTACACCACCGAGAGCACCAGCTTTGATCACAAAGCATATTATCCGGGCGCAAAACAAATGCGAATTCGCGTGACCGGAGACAGTCAGACGGAGCGTTTGCTGGGGGCCCAGATCCTCGGATCGTGGGGAACAGAGATTTCAAAACGAGTGGACATCTTTGCCACCGCACTCTTCGCAAACATGAGAGTTGAGGAACTGAGTGACCTCGATCTGAGTTACACACCCCCTCTCAGCAGTCCCTGGGACCCGGTGCAGATGGCCGCTCAGCATTGGGCGCTCGCCGCAGTCTCGGAAAGGTTGGAAATACAATGAAAAAAATAATCTTCGCGTGCGTGCACAATGCCGGACGTTCGCAGATGTCGGCGGCCCTCTTCAACCACTTTGCTGATCCGAAACTCGCCCTCGCTATCTCTGCGGGGACTCAGCCTGTCGAGCATGTTCATCCTGTGGTTGTGGAAGCCATGCTTGAAGTGGGGATCGACCTGAAGGCTGCTAAACCGAAGAAGCTTACCGCGGAACTGGCGCAAGACGCTGACATGCTCATTACGATGGGGTGCGGAGAAGATTGTCCCTATGTCCCAGGTCTGCGCCGCGACGACTGGCCGCTACCGGACCCCAAGGATCAAGGAATTGAATCAGTCCGGCGGACTCGGGAAGAAATTCGAGAACGGGTTTTGAAATTGCTGGCGAGGGAACGCCTGGGCAGGAATGGGGCGTCCGCGTAGTTCGTAGCTTGCCTTCAGTTATTGAGGCTGTCCTGAATTGCCACGACACGGTTGGGGTCATCGCTTTTACAACTGACTTTAGGTTGCCTGTTTACGCAGCGTCTAACTGATGACGTCCAGAGCGAGCACTGTCACGCCGCAAAGAAAAATGAGCACTGCAGTTATCAGCGCTCTGGTGCGGCCTCTTTGGGCCGCGGCAGTGACAACGCTTGCTGCCCACCAGTAGAACCACGCACCCAGGATCACCAGAAAAAGTTCCACCAATATTGAGGCTGTCCTGAACTGCCACAAACCGAATCCAAGCGTGGGAAGATGGCCAAGATTTCCGGGCAAAATGGGCATGTCGTGTCGGTGGACGACCAGATCAAGCAGCCAATGAGAAAAAGAGACGAACGCCAGCACGATGGCACAGCGCCTGCCCCATCGCACCCCAAAGATGAGGCCAAAGATCAAGGAAAGTACCAAGGCGCCAACCAGAGAATGTGTGTAATCGGCATGGATGATGTTTTCCCCATACCCCCCTCGAAGGCCGGGAACGGGCTGCAACGTCTCAAGTTTCATCAGAAACAATGGGACGAATACGATATCGAGCCACACTGTTGCCAACATCAGGGACCAAAGGGGGACACGCGGTTCACGTGACTTGGCAAAAGCGGCAAAGCCAAAGTGTCCTGCGATCATTGCCGCGCACCCCTCGAACCACAACGCGGCCAGGGCAAACCTGCGTCGATGGCTCCGATGACAACTACGAAAAGAATGACCGCAAGAATGAATTGCATGCCGTGCTTACCCTCCCTAGCGATACCTGTTCGCGCGCTCAGACTCTAGTGCAAACGCTGCGGCGACAGCATACCTGGTCGTGCCCGTCGCGAAAAGCGGCCCATGAACTGTAGTCGACTGTGTCTCATGTCAGATTTTTGTCAGCAATCGTGCGTTTCGTCGACCCACGGTGGGAACGGCAAAATAGGTAGTGCCCTATCTCGAGGACTGTTACTGAACAAGCAGTGGCTCTTTTCGGCGGGCCAGAACGTAGACTGCGACCAGGGCAGCGGTGAAGGCCGCCCCAGCACCCACTGCGAGCGACCAGCGTGGGCCGAAGTGGTGAGCAACCCAACCCACGATCGGAGCGCCGATCGTCATTCCCCCCAGTGCAACGCCGACCCGGAGCGCCATTACCCTGCCCCGCATAGATGGTTCTGTCGAGAGTTGCATGATGCTGTTCGTGCCGTTGGTTAACGTCAGGACAGCCGCGCCGCTGACCGCGAGAGCGGCCGCAAACCACCAGTATCCCGGTGCCAGAGCGGCTAGAGTACAGCCCAGCCCGAAGACACCGGCTCCCATCGACAGAGACGCTAAGCCTGGTTTCTTTTGGCCAGCAGCAACCAACGCCCCCGAGAGGGAGCCTGCGGCCATGATGGAGGAGAGCAGGCCGAAAGCGCGTGCGTCGGAGTGGAAGACATTCACCGCCATCGTAGAGATGAAGATCGGAAAGTTCAGTCCAAAGGTGCCGATCAATAACAGCATGATGAGGATCGCCCTGAGGTCCGGTCTTCTCCACACGTAGCGAAACCCTTCTGGAAATCCAGAGGTAGTTCGGTGCGCTCTGGCGCTAACACGCAGTTCGGAGAGACGGAAGAACGACATCGAGAGCAGCACTGCCGCGAACGAGAGCCCATTGAGAAGAAAGGCCCAACCGATGCCAACCTTGTCAATCAGCAAACCGGCAACGGCGGGACCAATCATCTGGCCAGCATTGAACGAGGTTGAGTTCAATGCGACAGCATTGGGGAGGTCCCCGTCGCCGACCATCTCTGCCACGAAGGTCTGTCTCACCGGAGCATCCAGCGCAGCGGCGGAGCCAGACAGGAAGGCGAACACATACACGTGCCAGAGCCGGATGACGCCTGCAACGGTGAGCACTCCCAGGATGAGCGCAAGCACGCCCATCGTTGCCTGGGTGAGCATCAGGAGCTTGCGCTGATTGAGCCGGTCCGCAGCCGATCCCGTCCAGGGCAGGAGCAGAAGTTGCGGCGCGAACTGCAGGCCCATCACAATACCCAGCGCTGAGGCATCATGATTGGTCAGTTGCGTCAGCACAAGCCAGTCCTGAGCGACGCGCTGCATCCAGGTACCGACATTGGAAATCAGGCCGCCTACTGTCCATAAGCGGAAGTTGAAGCTTCTCAGGGAGCGAAAGGTGCCGGACACCGGGTTCCTCATGTGCGCGACGGCGCGTTGCCCCCGTGGAACTGGCCGAAGTGACGCGCCAAAAAGATGCTGATGAGCAGCGCGCCCAGTCCGAACGCGAGGATGTGGGTTGTTGCCCGCGGATCGAAAGCACCGACGTGCGCGACCAGCAGATACCCTACCACCGCGTTGAAGAATCCCCAGACAACATTGACTGTTGCAGTGGAGAGCCCCTGGCCAGGCGGTTTGGCAAAGGGACTTTGAAAGGGGCGTCCCATCGTGCCCGCGACAAAGTGGGGGATAGCATTTGCCGCAAAAACGCCCCCAAAGAAATACGAAACCAGCCAAAGCCAATTCATCATGCAGAGCTCCTTCTTTCCAGCAGCCAAATGATTTCCTGTGTAGACCCTGTCTCCCCGACACGAGGGAAAACGTTCCTGATGCTGTACTCGTGCGCCACCTCGCGGATATCGGTCATCGCATCGAGTGCCAGGGTCACATTGAACCCCTGTTCGTAGGCCTGGCGGGCGGTTGCCTCAACGCCGCCGGATGTTGCCACTCCAGTCACAACCACCTGGGTAACGCCTCGCGCTTTGAGCTGGCGTTCAAGATCCGTCGTTGCGAAGGCGCCCCAGCTACGCTTCGTGACGACAATATCGCTCGATTGTTGAGCCAGCTGCGGCAGCAGGTCTTTCCATCCCTCGGAAAACGATAGGCTGCTGCGCGGACCCTGCTCCGTCCGGCCCGGCGCCCGTCCCGCCACATTGACCAGCACGGCTGGGAGGTTCTTCACACGGAAAACATCGATCAAGGCGCGGGTTCGGTCGATGACCTCGTCGATGGGATGAATGAAACTCCCGTTGACGAGGCCTTTTTGCAAGTCAATCACGATCAACGCGGTGTTCGGGTCAAGCGTAGTGAGCGGCATCGGTGCTTCTCCTCGGATACAACTTGCATGGGTAAGAAGGAGGACCCACCGGGTTCAATCCTCAACAAGCCGCGTAAGCAGTGCGAGTGCCGCCTGAAGCTTCTCCTGCTCCTGAGCGGAGAGCTTCTGCGAGATCCTCGTGGTAAGCCAGTCTTGTCTCGCGGTCCTGCCCTCCTGAAGCATCTTCATGCATTTGGGCGTGATAGACATCAGAGTTTGCCGTCCGTCGCTCGGGTCAGGTGCACCTCTCACAAGGCCCGACTTCTGCAGTGGAGTCACTACCGCGCTCATGGACTGCGGACGCATCCCTTCCGTTCGCGCCAGGCTTGAAACCGTGGCCGAACCGTCCTTCTCCAATCGAAGAACAACAGAGATCTGTGACGGCGTCAGATCGCTGTGCCCCCCATGCTCGCGTAAACTCAGCTTGAGCTTGCGGAATACTGTACGCATCTCGGCGGCAAGCGTCGAAGCGGTCCCGGTCTCCGTAGAAGGCTTTCGATTGCTCACAAGATCAATATCTCATATCTACAGGTAACCTGTAAAGATTGCCTGTAGATGTGTTCCGCCACCTTGCGGCGCTCTCACGCGGGTGGCCGGTCTGAGACGCTAGTCCTTGATCTGTACAGTTTTCCTGTATGTGTTTCCCGTCGGCGGCTTGCCGGAAAGCTGCCCGTTCAGCGCTGACGTCGAGTTCTCGTGAAACAGGATTTGTCGAACTGGCTACAGCTTGATCCGTCGCGTCCGGGGTGTTGCTCCGGACTTTACAGGCTGAGGAAAAAGTCGTTGTTGAGGTAGAAAAGCGTACCTCAGGGGCTAAAGCCCGACGTATTTTTAGTCTTACGGCCCGACTGAAGTCGTGCCCTGATACAAAACAGAGTTTTTTCCGCAGCCTGTTTAGTCCGGGGGAGCGGTTGCTTCCGCTACGACTGCAGATCCCTCCCGTTGGTCGGGATGACAAGGTGAGAGTCGTTGTGGCCCGGAGCAGCGGTCAACGGAAGAAACATCCCTTGCGTCACAGCCACATGCCTTTTTCTTACGAGAAGCCGAAGTGGCTACAGCTTGATCCATGGCGTCCGGGGGAGCGGTTGCTTCCGCAACAACTGCAGATCCCTCACGTTGGTCGGAATGACAAGGTGAGAGCGGTTATGGCGCGGAGCAGCGGTCAACGGAAGAAACATCCCTTGCGTCACCAGCCACATGCCTTTTTCTTACGAGAAGCCGAAGTGGCTACAGCTTGATCCATGGCGTCCGGGGGAGCGGTTGCTTCCGCTACGACTGCAGATCCCTCCCGTTGGTCGGGATGACAAGGTGAGAGTGGTTGTGGCCCGGAGCAGCGGTCAACGGAAGAAACATCCCTTGCGCCACCAGCATCATGCGATTTTATTTCGGAAGGCGAAGTGGCAACAGCTTGATCCATGGCGTCCGGGGGAGCGGTTGCTTCCGCAACAACTGCAGATCCCTCCCGCTGGTCGGGATGACAAGGTGAGAGTGGTTATGGCGCGGAACAGCGGTCAACGGAAGAAACATCCCTTGCGTCACAGCAACATGCCTTTTTCCTACGAGAAGCCGAAGTGGCTACAGCTTGATCCGTCGCGTCCGGGGGAAGCGGTTGCTTCCGCAACAACTGCAGATCCCTCCCGTTGGTCGGGATGACAAGGTGAGTGTGGTTATGGCCCGGAGCAGCGGTCAACGGAAGAAACATCCCTTGCGTCACCAGCAACATGCGATTTTCTTTCGCGAAGCCTTCCGATAAATCTCCTAACACCCTGCTAATTTATCGCCCATTCGATTTGAAGACGATGGAATTAGGGACGGATAGCGCGACTTCTGTTCCGACCGCGGCGCGGCTCCAAACTGTGAGGCTGGCGCCAACTCGTTCCGCCCGCTCGCGCATACCCGGGAGCCCCAAACGTCCCTCGCGTCGGGCATGCAGAGCTTGAGGATCGATCCCACAACCGTCGTCACGAACGACTAACCTGAAGCGCCGGGGGGCATACTCAAGCTCGACTTCGATGCAGCCGGCTCGGGAGTGGCGGAATGCATTCAGCAATAATTCCCGGCCGATGTAATAGACCTCGTCGCGAATGAGCGGGTTTAGTTTTCTCGCCGAACCTAACACAATGACGCGAAAAACAATTCGCACTTCGAGGCCCAAATCTTGAGGGATTCGGGAAAATGCCTGCCCTAAATCGTCGGGCTCTGAATTAGATGAGCGCAGTCCTCCAACCGCGTTGCGGCCCTTTTCGATGACGTGTCTCATCCACTCGAGGCGAGCACGCATCTCCCCGAACCTTGGCCGCAAACGAAAGAGATAGGGGCTCCTATACGCAAGAGGCAACCCATCGAGCCGCATGACATGTCCTCCTTTTGCCAGTGAAGGCCGTCTTCCGAGCTTCGTACTCGTGAGCATGGCTTGATCCTGTCAGGAAGACGCCACAGGGGTCTTGAACGATTCCGCTGCGGCCGGGACGTTTTTGCTCAATTTGTGAGGGAAGCGTCAGCTTAGGGCTTGGCAGCCGCCCAAACCCGGCAGCAGCCAAGCGGAGCATTCGCCTATAACTGCAACGAATGAAACGACTTATCGCTGCTCCCAACGGACTACGCTGGGAGACATGCCGGTTATCCGGCGGAAGTGTCTGGCCAGGTGGCTCTGGTCGGAGAATCCCGCTGACAGTGCGATTTCCGACATTGGGAGATCAGTATTGCTGAGCATTTTCCGAGCGTGTTCGATGCGACGGCGCAGTACGTAGCCGTGCGGGGGCATACCAACTGTTTGCTTGAATGGCCGCGCGAAGTGGTGTGTGGACAACCCGGCCATATCCGCTAGCGCTTCGAGGCTTATGTTCTGACCGAGATTGGAGTTGATGTATTCGCAGATGCGGTGGGTACGCGCCGGAGATAGGCCGCCCCGATTTGGAGGTAGAGACTCTGCTATCGGCGCATTACGAAGCATGCTAATCCTCGGCCGCACGTGAATTGCCAGGTCCATCGCCGAACGCCAACTCCTGGAGCCGCACAGAGGAGGAGTAATCAACACATGCCACCACGCCTCCGTACCGGCGCGCGTGAAGCGAGCCGCGACATCCAGTTCGCGGTTGCGACGGAAAATAGACTGATCATGGTGGAAGGCCGTTGACAAGGGCACGCCGCGACTCAGCTTTTCGTCATCCAGGGCAAAAGCCGTGCGCGCGACGCGGTCCGCACCGACGATCCGCAGGTCACCGTCGACAGCCAGGAGCAAAGCTGGACCACTGTCGTCGGATGGCACCGCCGCAATCGTCCACCGGTTGCGAAACCACTCGCGAAATAAGCGTTCTTCCACTGCACGGGCAGCAACTTTTGTCGCAGCCAGAGCCAAGGTGTGCGACTGATTCGACGTCATCGACGAAGCGTCCAGCACCAACTCCAGCCTGCCGGTGGGGTCGAAGATAGGTGCACCCGCACAGCTTAGCCCGATGTGGCGGGTTCGAAAATGTTGGTCACGATGAACGAGAACCGGACGTTGTTCAGCAATGCACGTGCCGATCCCATTTGTGCCTTCGACTCTTTCCGACCAAACCCCTCCGACCCAGATGCCGCAGTCTTTGAACTGTTCGGCCTGGGCTTCATCACCGCGGTGGTGAATCGCTATTCCATCGGTATTGCACAACAAAACGACATATCGCTCCTGGCGGACGATCGTGTAAAGACGATCGACTTCTTCCTGGGCATACACAATTGCTTTGCCGAGCGGTTCGCGAGAAACCCTGAGTTCGCTTTCGGTTACGATATGGGGAGCCGCCCGGCCCTCTGGATTGATCAGGAGGTCAGCCGTGCATCTGCGCCAGGAGGCTGACACTTCCTGGAGATCAGCCGTGGCACCTCCACCCTGAACAACCGATTCGATCTGGTCAAGATGTGCCACACGCCGCATCGTAAGCCTGTTGGTGCGTAAAACTCAACATTGGCAATAGGGCTTGGCGATGAATCGACGCGAAGTATCCCGGAAACGAGGATTCCGGCAACTCGCTCCCGCCTGCCCCTCCAGCTGGGGCCGACTACAGGGTCAAGTGGATAACCACCGGTTAGCCGACCTTGTGGCACCGAGATCGCGGTCAATGAAAGAGCCATCCCACCGCAACGCCAACGATGGAGAGCTTGACGAGCCAGCCCGTTGCGTACGATGCCACAAACACGCGGTGCAGCTTCATAAATGCGGCATTGGTGAGGATGAGCGGTAGTGGGCCTATCATCCACACCGCACCAGCAAATTTAAGCGCAGCCGGAAGAGAGTGAATCCCCAGCCTCGCGGCGGCATACGCAAAGACTCCGCAGGTCAGAAACGGGAGCGGACTCGTTAGCGCAATCGCCTTGGCTTCGGCACCCTGACGCCAAATCTCGGGATAGGTGAAGCGCCTGTGAATCCAATCGCCTGCGAAAAACCAATCGGTAAACGATGAAACCACACCCGCACCGAGAGTGATTGCTATGAGTCGCATCCAATTCATACCGAGCGTTCCTCAAACGCGGTCGGATCATACTTGTACGAGTGGCTTTGTGCAAGGCCTGTGCGGAGCCTTTGGCAACTCCCTTCGCGGAGTCTTCAGTGCGAGTCACTTATCCAGCTTCACTGGAGCTACATTGATGGCTGTTCAGAGTAAGCATTGGTCACACAGGATGTTCTTCGGGAAGTCGTAGCCAATATTCAACACGTATCCCATCCGGATCATCGAGCCAGATATACTTTGTCGATCCGTCTTGCCAAGGCTTTATACCACTATGAGCAATGGAGCCTTCATTCAACTGCGATTCAACTCTTTGCAATTCTTCAATAGTGCGCACTCCCAGCGCGATGTGATTCAGACCGACATTTTCCTTGTTGTACGGTGATGCAAGGTCTACAGACGGGGTGAAGAACAATCGTGTATCCCCGACCATGTACATGATGTAGCCGTTCGCTTTGAAGGGCTCTTCCAGAAGTACAGTATAAAAACGTTCCGTTCGGTCCATGTCGCGCACTCGAAAAACCAAGTGATCTACGAAGGTTGGGAGCAACATGAGAATCCTCGCATCAAAGGAAATGAGTTGCTTCGGGATCATGCTACTCCAGCTGCTGAGCAAGTTTCAGAACGGACGTCCCCATATACAGGACAACGATCCACGACGAGCTGAAGCCGAGTTCCCGTGAAACGGATTTCCGGCAACTTCCCCGGACCGTGCCCCTCTGGGCGACGGAATTTACTCCCTCTTCCCCATCGAGCTGCCGGAACTGTAATTGGCATCGCCGTAGTAGATCGCGCTGAGGGAGTGCGGCGCAATGTAGGGTAGCTTTCCTTTGACCGTGACGGTGCCGTTGTTGAGCTCGCCCATATTCAGAAGAACGCTTCCGTCGAAAAAGCGCACGTTTCCGGTCGGAGTCGGTCCGGTGTCGACCGCGAGTACCGTTGCGGTAAGGTTAACCATCGATCCGGGGGCGGGGTCTGCAGGCAAGTACGAGAGCGCGACTGTCGGCGTTAGCTTCGCAATCATTCCGGAATACCTAGGGGACTGCTGGACAACAGTTTGCGAATCGTGACTACTGTTGCGCACATCTGCTGTCGGGTCATTCGCCAACTCTCGCCCGACTCGGCTTCGCTCGCGATTCGGAATCTCGGTTTCCGATGAGGACATTGACGTGCTCAGAGTTGACGCGCCTAGCGTCCATGGCTGTGCCTTCGATACGCTCATTTGCGCTGATGCGGGCGTGGCAGCGTCAGGCAGACTGCTCGCGGCCGAATCAGGCGCGGGGGCTTGATCGAGGCGCTGCATGACAGCTTCAATCGGAGATAGCCGTCCATTCGACCCCGAGGGTGGCCGGTATGCAATCGGCCGACTTAGCAAAAATGCAAAAGCAGCCAGCACGATCAGCGCTATCGTGCCGCCAGCCAGAATCGAACCGCGTCCCAGGGGCTCATCGTCCAGGATTTTGAAGGAAGGAAGGCTGGCGGCATTCAACGAAAGGGACGCTGACTCTGTAACAGCGTAGGAATTCCGGTAGGCGGACGGGAGCCCAGCCAAAACATCGACCACCAGGTCCCACCATAAACGCGCTCTCTCGAAGAAACCTGTCTCGTCGCGGAGGCGGTCCCGGATGAGTTGGAGGGCCTCGCCCTCGTATTTCTTACGGAAACTCGAAGGATATAGGCGAAGCAGGCGAGCGTATATCTTTTCAGACATAATCCCCCCTCAAGATTTTGCGGGCTCTCGCAACACGTAAGACGTCGGCCATCTTCTCCGCTTCCGATCGCGCCAGTTTACGTCCAGCAGCAGTCAACCTGTAGAAGCGGCGACGTTCCTGCCGGTCTTCGGGTTCCTCGGACCGATATACTTCCTCGATCAGCTTTCCCTCAAGGAGCGCCTGGATCGAAGCGTACAAAGTTCCAGGCCCAAGGCGCAGGCGTCCACCGGTCTGCTCTTCAATCTGCCGCATGATGGCGTAGCCGTGAAGGTCGCCATCGGCGAGAGAAAGCATGATTTGGAACGCGGCCGCTGGTAACGGATCAAGTTTTCGTTTTGGCATTATAGGCTCGATGATCAGTATATCGATAATCGACCGTAGTTCGTTTGGTCTTGATTTGTCAAGGCCATCTTGAAGCTTCTTCACTGTGCGACGAAGCCCGCGCTGATTGCATACGGTTCCGTCTAACTGCTCAGGTCATTCGGTGCGAGCAGGTCAAAGCACTCTGGATGTGTTCGCTGGGATCCTGGTTGCGCCTTGGATGCCAGGGGAAGAGTCCGCGCTGAGTCATCTCCGGTTCGTCTTCGGCGCCGCGCTAAACGTTTCAAATCCGCGATGGGGTGAGGTAGGATGCTGGGGCAGAAGCAATGACGCAAACTCATCGAATCGCGATCCTGATTCCCTTGGCGGTTAGCGCAGGCGCCGTCCTATGCACGATCTTTATCCACGCGCTGGCCGTGGGCGCGACCATAAACTTCGTTCGCCATGAGAGAAGGCTGGGCCGCGCGGGCGCAGGCTTCTGGATCGATCTTGCCATTGTTGTGTCGACCATATTATTCGCGTTCGCGGCGCACCTGATTGAGATCGCCTTGTGGGCGGTGTTGTTCGTAATCTGCGGAGAATTTCAAGAATTCGGAATTGCCTATTACCACTCAGCGGTCAACTACACGACCTTGGGCTACGGGGATCTGATTATGACCCCGTCGTGGAAATTGCTGGGACCGCTGGAAGCGGCAGATGGATCGCTCTTGTTCGGGGTTTCGACCGCAATGATTTTTGCTGTCATCGTGCGATTGGTTCAAGCTAAGTTCGAGGATCTCAGGGACTGAGTGCTTAGCTAAGCGCCTGGCAGCCCCGCTTGAAGTTCCGATCACGATCAATCCCGCGAGAAGGTCGGGACCATTTGGCGCCCTGCCCTCGACGCATAATGCTGATCAAGCCCTTGGCGCAGGAGTGTCTTGATCACTGCCTGGCGGCTAACATTTAGCTCTTGAGCCTGACGGTCCAGCTCTTCCAGCATCGGCGCGGTAAAGTCCACATTTACGCGATGTACTGGCGACACTATTCTTCCGCTGTTTGTGAAAAAACGTGATACGTCTTTACCTTCGTCCGCAATCCGCGCGATGCTCTCCGCCGTCGGTGCCTTCCTCTTCGGGTTACGTGTTTTCTTCATAGAGTGTTTGCTCCTCACGGGTTGCCTTCCACAGGGTGACTAGGTGGTAGAGTTCGCCTTCTTCATCATCGCGGACTTCATAGATAACCGTATAGAGCCGCTCACCCACCCAGCCGATTGCGCGATGCTGTTCCGGCAAGTCGGAACGGCTGTCCTGGTAGTAGGGATGGGAGAAGATCTCCAGAGCTTCTTCAAACCCGATTCCGCGGTTCACGTTGCTCCGCAATCGCTCGCTCTTGCGCCGATCGAAGTGGAACCGCATGGCAAAGTATAACAGTTATACCCCCACCTTCGAAAGGCCCCGGACGCTTTCGAACGGCGGACGAAGAACGGAGCAACCACCATTACCAGTCGACGCCCGATGCGGGCAAAAATGTTCCCTATGCGAAGCTCAGGCAAGAAACTCAGGCGGGGATGCTTAGCTCCCCAGGGGATTCTGCTGGGATTGGCTTGGCTTCCGCCGCTGCACTGATGGAGTCGGAGACGACCCAACTGGCGCCGGCCAACGCGATGCAGATCGCGTTGCCCGCCCAATTGAAGTGATTGCGTGGCCCGGCGGAGAGATTCGGAATCCAGACCAGCAACTCGAAGATCACGATCTCCGCAGTAAGCAGGCGAGCGGCAAGCGGCGCCATGATACCGGTGAGGATGGCGACCGCGGCCGCGAAAAAGCCCATGGTGGTGGCGTAGGCCCAGAACATCTTGGCCGGCGGCAGCCAACCCGGGATCCAGCCCAACAGGCCGGGCATGTCAATGATGTGGGCGATGCCAAAGGAAATGGGGCAAATACCGAAGAGGAGCACGAAAAAGGGCCGGCGGCGCGCAAAGGATGAACCGGCAGGCGAGAAGATTGCGCAAAGGACCAGGCCGGCGGCGACCAGGGCGAACTCCTCAAAAACATTCCCGATGGGGTCGTAATTGCCGAGATTCACCAAGGCCTTGGGCACCCAGATGAGCGTGAAAACAGAGTAGACAATCGTCAGGGTCAGAGCGCCGGCACGTGCGGTGCGGGGCACGAGGAGCGCGATCCCCGCGGCGAGCTCAATGACCGCGGTGAGATAGGCAAGCGGTACGCGCAGAGGGACGTTGGGGCCGACGTTCTGCCAGGAGGTGGCAAAGTCGCCGGAGACCAGGCCCAGAAGGCCGAGAAAGATGGCGGCTCCGCCGTAGACGTAGAGCCCGAGATTTGACGTTATGCTGTGTTGTTTTGCCATCGAGCGCCCGGGGGAACCCAGTATCTCCCGGTGAGGTGCGGTGGGCAATAGCCACTTTGCTCGATTTGGGCCCGACCACTGCTGATCGATAGCGGCGTGGCGTGCCATTTCCGTGTACCGCCCCCTCGTCTCAGGACCGATAGAGTAGCCTAGACGAGTCGCTTATGACCTACCGTCGATCTTCTATCTTCGCCGCTCTCTCTTTCAGTTTCGTGCTCTCCCCGGCTCTCACGCAGGTATCGCACGTTCCACCTTCCAATACGCAGCTTGCCAGCCCGCAGATCGAGCGCAAGGTCGATGCACTGCTCAAACAAATGACGCTCGAGGAGAAGATAGGCCAGTTGGTGCAGTACAGTGCCACCGAAGCGCACCCCGCGCCCAACCCCGGCAACACAACGACCGCTCTGAACGTGAACCCGCCCGCACCTGGGGGAGTCGACAGCTACGCGCTCGCGCAACAGGGGGAGCTCGGCTCCATGCTCAACACGGTTGGGCAGGGCCTTACCAACCATTTTCAGCATGCTGCCGTTGACAACACGCGCCTGCATATCCCGCTGCTTTTTGGAGCCGACGTCATCCACGGCTTCCGCACCATCTTTCCTGTTCCGCTGGCCACTGCATCCAGTTGGGATCCCGAACTGATCACGGATCTGGCGCATATGGCTGCCATCGAAGCCCGCACCGCCGGCGTCGACTGGGTCTATTCCCCCATGGTTGACATTGCGCGCGATGCGCGATGGGGCCGCTGCACCGAGGGCGCGGGCGAAGACCCCTTCCTGGGTTCTGCGATCGCACGTGCCTATATCCGCGGCTATCAGGGAGAGAGCCTCGGGGCGCCGGGCTCCGTTGCTGCCTCGGTCAAGCATTTTGCCGCCTACGGTGCTGCCGAGGCCGGCCGTGATTACAACACCACGGACATGAGCGAACTGCAGTTGCGCCAGGTCTACCTGCCGCCGTATCACGCAGCAGTGGAGGCCGGCGCAGCCACCGTGATGTCCTCCTTCAACTCGCTGAATGGTGTGCCTGCGACGGCCAACCCGTTTCTGATGCAGACCATCCTGCGCGATGAGTGGGGCTTCGACGGCCCCGTGGTCTCCGACTACACCGCTGTCATGGAGCTCACGCATCATGGCATCGCACTCGATGCCGCCGTGGCGAGCCAAAAGGCGCTGATGGCCGGCGTAGATATCGATATGATGTCGCACTACTACGACGCCGAGTTGCCGGCTCTGGTGAAGTCGGGCCGCGTGCCGATGCCTGTGGTGGACGAAGCCGTACGCCGCGTTCTGCGACTGAAGTTTGCGCTCGGCCTGTTCGAACATCCTTTTACGGACGGCCCGGAGGTGACGGGAGCAGTTGCCGAGCATCGCCCGCTTGCCCGCCGGGGGGCGGAGGAGTCGTTGGTGCTGCTGCAGAACAATCCTGCCCCGCAGGGCGCGCTCCTGCCCCTGAACCCGGCTAACAAAAGGATCGCGCTCATCGGCCCGCTGGCCGACGATGCCAGCGATATGGTCGGCGCCTGGTCGGGCGCGAACAATTTCGGTGATGTGCGTACCTTGCGCGCCACCATGGCAGAACGAGCCCAGCAAAGCGGCGCCATCCTTACCTATGAGAAAGGCACGGCGATTTCCGGCACTTCCGACTCCGGGTTCGCCGCAGCGGTTGCCGCGGCACAGAATTCCGATGTCGCTATCCTCGCCCTGGGCGAATCAAGCGACATGAGTGGCGAAGCCGCGTCGCGTGCTCACCTGGATTTGCCGGGCAACCAACAGCAGTTGCTTGAGGCGGTGGTCGCAACCGGTAAGCCAGTCGTCTTGCTCGTTTTCTCCGGCCGGCCTCTGGTGCTCGACTGGGCCGCTCAGCATGTGCCGGCAATTATGGAGGTCTGGTTCCCGGGGGTCGAGACTGGACCCGCAATCGCCGGCACCCTGTTTGGAGATGTAGCTCCCAGCGGCAAGCTCACCATGAGTTTCCCCCGCGCTGTGGGGCAGGAGCCGCTTTACTATAATCAGTTCCCTACCGGCCGCCCCATCCAGCACGCTGACCCGGCTCACCCTGGCTACGTGGAGATGAAGTATGTGTCGCGCTATCTGGACGTACCGAATGACGCGCTCTTCCCCTTCGGACATGGTCTGACCTACTCGACGTTCGGCTACTCCGGTGTTTCGCTTTCGACGCAATCCATTAGCTCAGCCTCGCTCATGCGCGATCAAAAGAGCCAGCCGGTAGTCGCAACCGCCACCGTCACCAATACAGGAAAACGCCGCGCTACTGAGATCGTTCAGTGCTATGTCAATGTTCGAGGCGCCAGCACCGAGCAGGCTGTGCGCAATCTCAAGGGCTTTGCTCGCATTACGCTCGACCCAGGGGAATCGCGGGCTGTTCACTTTCCCCTGGGCTTCGCAGAACTTTCGTTCTACAACGTCAAGGTTCAACGGGTTGTCGAACCGGCTGACTATACGGTTTTTATAGGAGGCAGTTCGACCACCACCAATGCGGGCCACTTCACGACTACGCCGTAATTTCAAGGAACCTTTTGCGGATCAGCTCCGTACACACTGCCATGAAGACGAAATATGTCCCGGCACTGGCCGCCCTCGCCGTCCTGTCCTCATTGACCGGCCTCGCGCAAGATCGCGATCACTCCTGGTCCAGGACCTATCCGGTCAGTGGCAAGCCCACCCTTACCCTCGAAACCGCGGATGCCGGGGTTGAATTTCGTCCCTGCGGAGACTGCCATGAAATCCGGATCCACATCGAGTTGGTGGGGCGGAAGCTGAGCGACTATCGCCTGGAAGAGGGCCAAAGCGGCGATGAGGTTCACTTTCTCTTCAAGGAACTGCCTCATCTGGGGGCTCATATCACCTGGCACAGGGAGGAAACCCGGGTGACGGTCGAAACCCCTGCCCAGCTCACTCTGCAAGCCAAGACCTCTGACGGAAATGTAACTCTCTCCGGTTTGCAGGGCGACCTGAGTTTGACGACTGGCGATGGGAACGTGGATCTGGATCATGTCTCGGGCAACCTGCGTATTAAGTCCGGTGATGGCCAGGTGAAGATCACCAACGCCGATGGCGCCATTGACGCCCGCACCAGCGACGGCAACCTCAGTGTCGACGGCCTCTTCCACTCTCTTGCGCTGCACACCAGTGACGGTACGTCTGGACGTCAGCTTACGTGAGGGAACGAACCTCGCTGGGGCCTCGACCATTCAATCGTCAGATGGCTCGGTGACCGTTCGCGTTCCCCGGAACTTTGCCGCCGACCTCAACGTGCATACCAGCGATGGCCGTGTGGATTGCGTTCTTCCGGTTACGATGGACCACTACCAGTCCGGCGGAGAGGGCCATGAGCTGCGGGGAAAACTCAATGGCGGGGGCACGCCGCTCACCATCCACACATCCGATGGAAATGTAAAGATCGAATACTTGTAGCATTGGCGGCCGGAGAAGCGCATCGCTTTTCCTTAGGGTCAGAGCTGACCAGACAACGATGCGCAATCCCTCCTGACAAACCGCAAGCCGACCATACGTTCACGGGACCGATTTCTGTTCACGTATTTCTGAAATGAGACGGATTACGGCGTCGATCACGAGGTCGGGCCGATCCCTGGATACGTAGTGTCCACTTCCTTCAGCAAAGATTGCCACACGGTTTGGGGAGGCGGCTACGAATTCAGCGTGCGCGCGGCGCATCGCTCGAAGCTCGTCTGGTGCGTCAACCCAGGTATGTTCTGCAGTGATATCGATTACGGGGAGATTCAACGGTATATGTACGTCGCGCATGTGGCGCGCGGTAGCAGGATAGGCTTGATCCTGGCGGAATAGATTGCGGCCAAGGTCGGGCTTTTCCTTTATTAGATCTTCAGCCAGAGGTGTATAACGCGCGGAGATGGCTGCCGCTTCTCTATCGTCAAAAAAAGAAGGGATGTTCGCGTCTACCAACACAAGACCTTTGACTCGCTTGTCTTCAGAGGCGAGGATCTCGCTAATAAACCCTCCATAGGAATGCGCCACTAAAAGGATGGGCCCGTCAATGTGGCATCGATCGAGAGCGCGTTGTAACGCCGTGCCCTCATCCTGGATCCGATAAGGCCGCGGATTGGGGTCACTTTTCCCCAAACCGGCGCGGTCGTAAACTACGGTTCTTACTTTTGCCCGCTCCCGGATGACGGGTTCGATATTGGACCACTCGCTAGAATCCTCTCCGCCGCCGCTCTCGAAGACAACCGTTGGGGTTCCCTCTCCCCTGCTTTGCATCCACAGCGCGTACCCGCCTACGTCGACCTTCTGTCCAACGCAATCAGCGACCGCATCGCTACCCCAGAACATGGTTATCGATAGAACCAGCGCCGCAATGAGTCGCAAGGATACCCTGCGTGTACTTCCATTTTGTTCCATTCACTCCCTTCAAAATTACCGCTGCGGTTTTGGGGCGGCGGGTGTCGCGGGAATTGGGGCTATCGACGTGATGGTAATGACATCATTGGAAAGTTCGCCGACAACATGAACGTTGACTGCTGCGAATTGCGCCGCCTTCGACTGTGGTTCCAAAGCGTACACATGATTGCCATACCAAAGCCCGTACTTCGATCCCTTTCGGACGCACAAGCGGACGCAAGCCCGATCCGGGGTCATGGCGGAGGTGCGCTGGCAATTCGTCCCGCAATGGGTATCGGTAACAAATCCGTCCCACGTTTTTGCAGCAGGTTGAGCCTGCCCGGCAGGGATAGCGGCGGCTAATAGCAACTTGATTGCGACCTGAATGATCATCATGCCCCCCTTCCGACCATTCAGGCAATTGATGAACCATAATTACCCGCCTGTATGATTCTGAGGAAAAAGGCTTGGACGTTTGGCACAACAAGGGAGGGTGTCCGCTCTTGGACATCGATGCCCACGATCGAACGATTGGACCCGCATCACAATCCGAGCCCATGAGCAGAGGAACGTGGCCGCACATTTTTCGTGAATCGATGTCGAGAACAGGATGCCTGATCCGACTCTCTTGCAAAAGCGCAAAAAGCATCCGCGCAAAAAGGAGCAGACGATATGAAGTACATTTTGTTGATGACCGGAACGAAAGACGGTGTCGATTCCTACAAGGCCTGGTCGGAGAAGGATATTCAGAACCACTTCGCCTATCTGACCAGTCTCAGAAATGATCTGACCAAATCCGGAGAGTTCGTAGCCACCGAAGGCCTGGCCATGCCGCATCAGGCTAAGGTGGTGCGAGCGGGCAAGGACTATACCCCCATCACCGACGGCGTGTTTCCAGAAGCCAAGGAATTTGTGCTGGGCTACTGGATCGTCGACGTCGACACTGCGGAACGAGCTTACGAGATTGCGGCCCGCTTCTCGGGCGGCCCCGGCCCCGGAGGCACACAAGTGAACATGCCCATCGAAGTTCGCCAAATCATGCACAGGTCGACAGCGGAATAGCCGTGAGCGAACAGCTGCATTCGGTTTCCGAGCATCTGTTGCGCGAACTCGCGCCGCAGGTGCTCGGAGCCGTCATTCGCCGCTTCCATGACTTCGCCGACGCCGAAGACGCCGTTCAGGAAGCACTCTTCGCCGCATCGGTGCAATGGCCCAGGGAAGGTGTGCCCGGTAATCCTCGTGGTTGGCTTTTCCAGGTCGCTTGCCGGCGTATGACCGATCAAATAAGAAGCGAGTCGGCCCGCCGGCGCAGAGAAACCACGGTGGCGGAAGAACTTGAGCGACTGGCGCCAGTGTCGGAAATCGATACTGGCCTGGGGCAGGATGACACACTCATTCTGCTCTTCATGTGCTGCCACCCGGCGCTGAGCCAATCCTCGGCAATCGCCCTTACCTTGCGCGCAGTGGGTGGCCTGACCACGGCCGAGATCGGCAACGCTTTCCTGGTGCCGGAGGCAACCATGGCCCAACGAATCAGCCGGGCAAAACAAAGCATCAAGGCTTCCGGAGCGCCTTTCCGCTTGCCCACCGATCAAGAGCACGCGCAACGGCTCAGGGCGGTACTGCATGTGCTCTATCTGATTTTCAACGAAGGGTATGTCGCCAGTGTGGGGCCGCTGGTGCAACGGCTCGAGTTGTCAGGCGAGGCAATCCGGCTTACCCGCGCTCTGCACAGCGGACTTCCTGATAACGCCGAGGTGGGTGGACTGCTGGCTTTGATGTTGCTGACGAACGCGCGGCGAAAGGCCAGAACAGGGCCCAACGAGGAGATGATTCCCCTGGACAGACAAGATCGAACTCTATGGGATCAGTCCGAGATCTCAGAAGGAATCGCTCTCATCACCGCAGCACTTTCCAGAGGGTCAATCAGCGCCTACCAACTGCAGGCTGCCATCGCGGCGGTTCACGCCGAAGCCGCCAGGGTTGAGGACACGGACTGGCCGCAGATCCTGACCCTTTATGAGCTCCTCAAACGAATGTCCGGCAACCCCATGGTGGCGCTCAATCATGCTGTCGCCGCGGCCATGGTGAGAGGTCCGGCCGCCGGTCTCAAGTTGTTACTGGAAGTGGACCAGGATGAGCGGCTGGCCGGCCATCATCGGCTCGATGCTGTGCGTGCCTACCTGCTGGAAATGTCCGGCGACATAGCGGGCGCAATTGTTTACTACAAACTGGCCGCTGAACGGACAACCAGCCTCCCGGAACAGAACTACCTCTTGACCCAGATAGCCCGGTTAAGCGAGCGCGACCCTTAATTCCTGGCTGGCAGCTTTTCGAAAGCTGCGAGTGCGTCATGGAGCCGAGGGAAGTTCATCGATGGATCGATCAGTTCGGTCACATGGTGACGCGCCAGGTCTGATTTCAGGCTTTCGGCCACTCGGGCAAAGCCGAATTGAATTCCACGCTTCTTCAGGCTTCGTAGTAGTTCCGCCAAAACACGTGAGGAAGAGTAGTCCATGCGCGCAATGGACTCTGCGTCGGCAATCAGCCAGCGAACCGTTGAAGGAGTTCCCCCTGCCAGGCAAGTTACCTCTTCCGCGAAGCGGTTGACATTGGCATAAAACAGTTCCGACCCGAAGCGATAGATCACTAACCCGGGCTCAGTCATCGCATCCGGCGCCACCGGGATCACATCCCATGACCCGAGGTTGTTGGCAACCAGGACGCCAGTGTGCGGGTGGTAACTATTATGGACAACGCGCAACAACGACATGACCATGGCCAGCACAATTCCCTGCTCCACACCCGCCGCGACCACAACCGCGGCGGTGGTGAGGGACAAGGCAAACTCTCCCGGGCTCTCGCGGCGAAGCTCGAGGATGGTGCGCAGCTTGATCAAACGAATGGCAATCACAAAGACCAGCGCGCCCAGCACGCACTGCGGCAAGTATTGCAGCGGACGGGTGAGAAATAGCAGGACCAGTGCGACGACTGCCGACGTCGCCAACTGCGCCACCTGGCTCTGCGCACCGGCACTCTCCACCATCGCTGTCTGCGTGGGACTACCGTTGACCACAAACGTCCCGCTGAATCCAGCCACGGCGTTGGCTGCGGAAAGGCCGGCCAGATCCGCATCTTCGTCCAGCTTTTGCTGGTGGCGCTCGGCATAAATGCGGGCCGTTGCGGCACTCTGGGTGATGATCATGATGCAACACGATCCGGCGGCTGAAAGCACCGGAGGCAAATCTCCCCAGCCTACGGCAGGCAGCCCAAAATGCGGCAACCCGCCGGCCACTGGTCCAATGACCGCAATGCCGTGGCCACTGAAATCCCACATGGAGCTCGCCGCCACAGCTCCGACCACGACCATCAGCGGGCCCGGCACTCTAGGTGCAAAACGGCGAAACAGAAGAAGAGTCACCACCGCCACGAGGGACACAGCCAGACTCGGTAAATGTACGTGCGCGAGCCTTCTCCCCACCTCGCCCAACTGCAGCAGCGTTCGACGCGACGAAACCGGCACCCCCAGCATCTCGCCAAGCACGGCGATGCCAACCTGAAAGCCAACTCCAGTAAGAAAGCCGGTAAGCACGGTCTGGGAAAGAAAATCGGCGATAAAGCCCAGTTTGAGCAAGCGCGCGGCAAGCAGAAACACAGCCGTAAGCAGAGCGACCGCGCCCGCCAGGGCCACGTAGCGGGCGCTGGAGGGGGGCGCCAGGGAAGACAGCCTGGCAGCAAAGATCGCCGCCGTGGCGGAGTCCGCGGAAACCACCAGGTAGCGGGAAGACCCGAAGGCGGCAAAGGCAATGGACGGCAACAGCAACGAGTAAAGACCCGTCACCACAGGCATGCCGGCGATCCTGGTGTATCCCAGGGCCTGAGGGATATTCATGGCCGCCAGCGTGATTCCGGCAAAACCATCGCGTAAGGCCGCCGCAGGCTTGAACGGGCGCGCGGATTGAAAGAACTTCAGCAAAGTCGAATCTCCGGAGAGCAGGTTATCGCAAATCCGGAGTGTACATCCTGGTCTTCCAAGACGCAGCCCTCAAAGCTGTTTCCTGTAGGCTGGAATGCGGAGGGGCTTTATGACCAGTGTTCCGACCAAGCCGGGCTTTGCGCCGCGTGCCATGGCCTTGGGAGCGCTTGCAGCCGGGGCCACGGCCATCGGATTGCTCGCCATCGGCTGGATAAGCATCGCAAAACTTCGCTTCTTCGCCCGGCCTCAGAATTATTAAGCCACCGCTGCGAAAGGTGAAGAAAGAGTTCCCCGCCCTGAAGCGGATCGCTGGCCTGCCGATACTGTGGATACAGGCAGGTGTGGGCGAAGAATGCTGATCCAAAGCCAGAGTAACGCGGCAGTCCGGGTACCCTGGGCCCATCTTCGCATCCCTCCCTTTCCGCTGATCGCTGTCCGTGTTCTCCAACTGACCAACCAGGAAGATGTACCCATGCGCCAGCTCAGTGATTTGATCGCGTCAGAGCCGGCATTCTCGAGCGAAGTCCTCACCATCGCTAATTCTGCCCTCTACACGTGCCGCGTTCCTATCAACAGTGTCTTGCAGGCGATCGCGATGCTTGGCACCAACAGCATCAAAGGGCTGTCTCTTACTGTCGGAGTACGAGCCTACCTGGGCAATGCACTCAACCAGGAGTCGTTGCGTGCCATATGGCGGCACAGCATGGCCTGTGCGTTGATCGCAAATCAGCTGGCTGCGGCCGGCACAACGGACAAAAACTCCGCTTATACTGCCGGCATTCTGCATGACATCGGCCGATTGGCACTGGCCGTGATCTCTCCCAAGGAATATGCCACGCTACTCCAGACGCACAACGGGCCTCCCGCAAGTGCCCTCGAAGCGGAGCGCGGGTTGTTCGGATTCGATCACTGTGAGGCCGGGCGCCATCTCATCGTGGATTGGAAAATGCCTTCCTGCTTGACGGAAGTCGTCGCCGGCCATCATTCCCCCCGCGTGCACCACGACACCTGGCAAATGCCCGACCTCATCCACGTGAGTTGCAGGATGGCCGATACCGTTGGCTTCGCCGTCTTTCAAGGCTGCGAGCTGACCCCCTACGCCGACTTGCTGGCCGCGCTCCCGGATCGCGAGCGCAAGACATTCTGCGCAGACGGCGAAAAGCTGGCGTTTGACGTTTCCAGCAAGATCAACGCGGTAGAATTCGCCTGATCGCTTGTAGCCAGCCTTGCGCCGGCTGGGCGCAATGGCTGACCAAATGAATGACCTCCCGATTGGATCGATACGTGAAAGCTACGATCAGCTGGCAGAAGAGTACGCAAATCATCTGTTTCACGAGCTTCAGAATAAGCCGTTCGATCTCAACCTTCTGCAGCGATTCGCCGCGCGGATGAGTGGCCAGGTATGTGACATGGGTTGTGGACCAGGCCACGTGACCGGCTACTTGCGCGCCGCGGGCGTCAACGTATTTGGATTGGATCTATCCCCGCAAATGCTGCAGCAGGCTCGACAACGAAATCCCGACATCCATTTCACAGAAGGAAACATGCTGGCTCTCGATCTCGAGGAGAGCAGTCTGGCCGGAATCACCGCGTTCTACGCCATCGTCAATTTACCTCCGGAGTCGTGGCCCCTGATCTTTCGCGAAATGGAGCGAGTGTTACAACCTGACGGGTTGTTGTTGCTGTCATTTCATACCGGCAGTGAAGTCACCGAAGTAAAGGAACTGTGGGGGCTGCCCGTATCAATGAACTTCTTCTTCGTACCAGCGTCTGTGGCGAAACATCACCTGGAGAGTGCCGGATTCAGGATTGAAGACGTCCTCGAACGCGGCCCTTACCCTCCAGGGGTGGAATACCAGAGCCAACGGGCGTACATATTCGCGCGCAAGCCAGCGCCATGAACCCAGGTCTCAAAATCGAATGAACGCTGCGCCGAAGCCGCTCAGCGTTCACGGTCTTACAAGAGCTGCCGATAGAAACATGGCAGCCATAAGTGCTGCGACGATTTGGGGGAACAGCGGTACCCGAAAGCAGAGTGTCGCAAAGTTGAGCAGGTTTGCGGTGTGTTCCTTCCCTCCCATTGACGAGTTGCGCAGCTTTGTACTGGCAGGAGTTCAAACACATGTTGACTGCTTTAAATATGGATAACGTTTTGGAAACACTCGGCGGGGATCGGGACCTTCTTCGAGATGTCCTGGGTATCCTCATGGATGAGCTTCCCAGGCACATGGCAAGCCTGCGCGAAGCAATCGCAAGCGGTAACGCAGAAGCCATCGAGCAACTGGCTCATTCCATTAAGGGCGAGGTAGGCTATTTAGCCCTTTCAGAAGTCTCACGAAACGCCTCTGAACTCGAGGCCAGCGGCCGGGAGGCAAATATTGCGATCTCCGCAGGTCTGTACGGAAAATTAGAGGCAGGCGTTTCCGAGGTGCTCCCTCAATGCGCAGAATGGCTCACTACTTACGCCAATGCGACCCACTCATAGCGCACTTGCGTGCAGCCCAGGGGGACGTGACAGCTAAAGATCAGGGCTGATTCTGCCGATTTTGCGTGCAGATGGAAACCACCATTAACAATGCGATCCTGGAATGTGCCGGCGAGGGAATCTACGGATTGGATCGCGACGGCATGACGACATTCGCCAATGCGGCCGCCATCCGCATGACAGGTTGGTCGCTGGATGAGTTGCTGGGCAAACTACAGCACTCAGTCGTTCACCATTCCAGGCCCGACCGAACTCCCTACCCGCGCGAATTCTGTCCGATTTATGCAGCCTTGCGGGACGGCGAAGTCCACCATGTCGAAGACGACGTATTTTGGCGAAAAGACGGCACCAGCTTTCCCGTCGCGTACACCAGCACCCCCTTAAAGAAAGACGGCGTTTCGATCGGCGCGGTCGTCGTTTTTCGGGACATCACGAAGCGCAAAAACCGCGAGCACTGGGATCAGAATTATAGGAAGGTATTGGAGCTGGTGGCTGCCTGCGCTCCACTGCCCCAATCGCTCGCGGCGCTGATCGCGGCCGTTGGCGAGTCGCAGGAGGGGCTCACGGTGACCATCGATGCATATGGCCCAGGACCTCCGCCTGCTGCCGAAAACCACCCGGAGCCTTGTTGGTCACGGACGATCGTCGCCGGCTCGGGTGCCATACTGGGAAGGTTCCAGGCCTATCACAGCCCATGCCAGGAACTCCCGCCTGGAGCCCGGGAAATTCTGGAGCTCGCCTGCGGGTTGTCGAGTATCGCGATCGCCAACCGCAATCTGCTGGATCAATTGGCCCACCAGGCTACCCACGACTTGCTCACCGGTTTAGTGAATCGAACGGTCTTTCAAGACCGCCTTGTTCAGGCGCTTACCCAAGCCAAGAGATACCGCAGCAAAATCGCGGTCTACATGATCGATCTTGACCGCTTCAAGGATGTGTCGGATGCCTATGGCCCTAAGGCTGCCGACTCTTTTCTCCTTGAGACCGTGAATCGCCTCCAGCCTCTTTTGCAGGATGGAGACACGCTGGCACGTGTGGGCGAAGCGGAACTAGCCTTGATGATTCCGAGGGTCCTGAGCACAACGGCCTGCCTCAATTTAGCCAGCAGCATGGTGCAGTCTCTGCAGCGGCCGGCTTGGGTCGATGGCAACGAATTTGTCGGAAGCCTCAGTGTGGGCATCGGTCTTTACCCGGAACACGGCGAAGCCCCGCTGACGCTGCAGAAGCACGCGCATGAAGCGATGTACCGGGCGAACGCCATGGGCGGGAACCGGTTCGAAATATTCGACCCGGCTGCCTGTTCGTTAGCCGCCGAAGCTCTGAAGATGGAGGCACTGCTGCGCGAAGCGCTCGAGAAAAAGTGGTTTTATCTGGAATATCAGCCGCAGTTTGCCATGCATGGGGAGTTGATGGGAATGGAAGCGCTGCTCCGCTTAAAGCCGCCTGGGCAAGACGTGGTGCCTCCGGGTAAGTTCATAGCGATTGCCGAAGAGAGCGGGCTCATCGTACCCCTGGGAGCGTGGGTGCTTTGGGAGGCCTGCCGGCAAGGAGTGGAATGGAATGAGCGGGGCTACGCGCCGTTCAGGATGGGCGTAAATTTCTCCGCACGGCAGTTGGCAGAGCCGGATTTCGTGGACCAGATCATCTCTGTTCTGGAGGAAACAGGCTTTCCTCCTAACCTGCTTGAATTAGAACTCACGGAGAGCTGTCTGATTGCCAGCGCCGCTGATTCGATTCAGCAACTCAACCGGCTGCGAAGGCTTGGGGTGGAGATTTCCATCGACGACTTCGGAACCGGATATTCGTCTCTCAGCCGGTTGCATATGCTTCCCGTGACTGCGATCAAAATTGATAAGGCATTTATCGATCGCCTGATAACTGGCGCCGGCGGATTAGAAACAGTGGCGGCGATTGTTTCCCTGGCCACCCAACTGGGCTTCCGTGTCATTGCCGAAGGCGTTGAGACCACAGAGCAACTGGAAGCGTTGATCGGGGTTGGTTCGGTGATTGTGCAGGGCTTTCTGGCGGGTAGGCCGGAAGGTGCAGCCAACGCCAAAAGGCATTTGAGCCTGGTGGCCCCTGCCGTCTGCTCCTGAGACCCGGACGCGAAAATCATTTGACCGCATAACCCTGTTTAGAATGAATCGCCTGCCGTGCTGAACTTCCAGCAAAGATTGAGCGACAACCGCCTGCTCATGTGTTTAAATTGTCGCCTGTTGGTGAGATGACCGGCAACTGCCCGGGGGTCTCATCCCAGGAGACTCCGTTAAGCATGGCGATGACCTCATATCTGCTAAAAAGTACGATTGTCGGGGCGCTCGGCGGCCTGTTGTTCGGTTTTGACACAGCCGTCATTGCGGGCACAACCCAGCAGTTGACGGTCGTCTACCACCTCACGGCCTTCACCCTCGGCCTGACGGTCTTTATAGGGCTGGCAGGTACGGTGCTGGGAGCTATGACCGCCGGAGTACTCGGCCAGCGCATTGGCGGCCGTGAGGCGCTGCGCATCATGGCCATCCTGTACACGGTTTCCGCGCTGGGCTGTGCCCTGGCCTGGAACTGGCCGGCCCTGATGGTCTTCCGGTTTATTGGGGGAATCGGCATCGGCGGCTCTTCTGTCCTTGGACCCGTCTACATCGCAGAACTGGCGCCGGCCAAGTGGCGCGGCAGAATGGTAGGCCTGTTTCAGATCAATGTAGTGGTCGGCATCCTGCTTGCCTACCTTTCCAACTACCTCATCTCCCTGCTCAACCTTGGCCTGCAGCAATGGCGTTGGCAGCTCGGGGTCGCAGCAATTCCTTCGCTGCTGTTTCTCATCATGCTTTATGGCATTCCCCGCAGCTCACGCTGGCTGGTAACCAAGAACAAAACAGATGAAGCACTGCAGATCTTGAAAATGATGGGTTCTCCAGACTCAGAAGCCGAGCTGCGCGAAATTATCGACTCCATCCATCTGGAGCGAGGCATGGCCGCTGAGCCGCTGTTCAAGCGGGAATATCGCCTGCCTATCTTTCTTGCCGTCAGCATCGGGCTCTTCAATCAACTCGCCGGGATCAACGCGATTCTCTACTACTCGAATTACATTTTCGCCTCGGCCGGCTTCAGCCAACTGTCCAGTTCCCTGCAGACGGTGCTGATTGGTCTGATGAATCTGGCAGCCACCTTGCTGGGTATGTCGCTCATCGACAAACTGGGGCGAAAGACGCTGCTTCTTATCGGCAGCGTGGGAATGACCCTTTGCCTCTGTGGGGTGGCGGCGGTCTTCTACACCCAGACCCACGCCGAGCGCCCTGGTTTGGCTGCTGGTTGGCTATATTGCCTTCTTCTCCATTTCGCAGGGCGCAGTCATCTGGGTTTACATCGCTGAGGTGTTCCCCAACCGCGTCCGCTCCAAGGGCCAGAGTCTGGGCTCATCGGCGCACTGGATCATGAACGCAATCATCTCCCTCCTCTTTCCCGTTCTGGCAAAGTATTCGGGAGGATTGCCCTTCGCCTTCTTTGCGGCCATGACGACTCTGCAGTTTTTTGTGGTGCTGTTCGTCTATCCGGAAACCAAGGGGATCACGCTCGAGCAACTGCAGCGCAAGCTTGGCATTGCCTAAGCTGCAGCAACCGCTCTTTGAACACGTGCTACACGTGTGCAGGAGACCTGGTATATGCCTCAAATCCGAAAACAAAACCTGACCGTGAGCCTCAGCCCGGAGACGGTGAAAAAAGCCAAGGTGCTCGCGGCCAAGCGGTCCACATCCATCAGTGGCCTCGTGACCGCACAAATTGAGGCATTGGTGGATGCGGATGAAGCATACGAGAGCGCGCATCGAGCGGCGATCGATCTGATGGAGCGAGGCTTCCACATGGGTGGGATTCATTCTGTCGCCCGAGAGGAATTGCATGAACGGTAAGACATTTATCGACACAAATGTCTTAATCTACGCCCACGATGTCGACGCGAAAGAGAAGCATACGGTCGCGAATGGACCTGAACCCGGGCTCAAAAAATTGCCGGCGATTCGAGTTCTTAATCCTTTCGCACACCTTAAATCGAAGTAAGGCGATTTGAGCGGCTCTGGCAGAACCTGCTGGATGGCCCCTATCACGTGATGGGCGCGGGATTGAACAATGCAAATTCATTGTGCAACCTCCAATGGTCCGCCCAGGTTTGCTTGCGGCCACTCGCAACTTCAAGAATCAAGCGGAAGATCTGCTCGCCCACCTGCTGGATTGTTGCCTCGCCAGTGGCAATGCGGCCCGCGTCGACATCGATGAGGTCGGACCATCGGTCGGCCAGTGCGGTGCGGGAAGATACCTTGATGACCGGAGCCATGGCAAGCCCGTAGGGAGTTCCACGGCCGGTGGTGAAGACATGCATGTTCATCCCCGCGGCTAACTGCAGGGTTCCACAGACGAAGTCACTGGCTGGTGTGGCAGCAAAGATGAGTCCCCTGGTGGTGACGCGTTCTCCAGGACCGAAAACACCGGCCAGCGCGCTGCTGCCTGCTTTTGCCGTCGAGCCCATCGCCTTCTCGAGGATATTCGTCAGGCCTCCGGCCTTGTTGCCGGGAGTCGGGTTCGCGCTTCGATCGGCTCCACCTTGTTGGAGATAGTCGTCGTACCAGGCCATTTCACGAATCAGATCGCGCGCGACCTGCTGGTTGGCTGCACGCGCGGTGAGCAGATGAACGGCGTCGCGCACCTCAGTTACTTCGGAAAACATGACGGTGGCGCCGGCGCGCACCAGAAGGTCCGCGGCATAGCCTACCGCCGGATTCGCGGTTACTCCCGAGAAGGCATCGCTTCCCCCACATTGCAACCCAACCACCAGATCGGCCGCCGGCCGGGTTACGCGGGTTCGAGCATTCAGCTGGATCAGCCGCTTTTCCGCCATCTCCATAATGGCCGTAATCATGTCACCAAAACTGCGATGCTGCTCATCCTGCAAGCGGATGACGTAGGGCACGCTGGACAAGAATGGGAAGACTGGATGACGGGCAGCATCTGCGCAGGCTGCAGTTTTTCGCAGCCCAGGCTGACCACCATCGGAGCCCCTCCCAGGTTTGGATTGAGACTTAGATTGCGCAGGGTGCGAATGGGAATTTCCGATCCGGGTGCGTCGATCGCAACCCCGCATCCGTAAGGATGAGTGATCGCAATGACATCGTCCACGTTCGGATAGCGCGGCAGAATCTCCGATCGGATGCGCTTGACCGCAAACTCCACCGTGGCGGAGACGCACTGCACCGTGGTGGCGATGCCGAGGATGTTCTTCGTTCCGACCGAACCGTCCTGGTTGAGAAAGCCCTCGAAGGTGTATCCCTCGAGCGGCGGCAGCGGAGCCGGTACGGCGGTCGCGAGGGGCAGTCCGTCGAGTGGAGGGGCTGGCGGCAAACTCATCACCTCCCTCGTGCACCCAGCTGCCCTGCGCGATCGGCGCCTCGGCGTATCCGATCACCTCTCCATAGCGAACGATGGGGTCGCCCTGGGCTATATCAGACAAGGCTACCTTGTGTGCCTCCGGGACCGCCTCCAAAAGCGTCAACCCGGAATCGAATTGAGCCCCTGCCGGCAAACCACCTTCATTGGCGACAATCGCTACGTTATCCCGTGCATGGACCTGGATGCACAGGGGGTGCAATTTACTGTTGCCGGACATGCCATTCCCCATTGCTGCTTTGCAACAACTCACTAATCCCGAGAATAAGTCACTTTATGCAGCAGGGCCTGAAATTGCGGCTCGGAGCGAAGACCGTCGAAGCGAGGATCGTAGGGCAGATAGATGAGCCAGTTAGAACGCACCTGGTAAGCGCGATTCAAAGCGATCTGCGCTTTCTCTTTGTCCCCGGCAGCCGCCCAGGCCGCCGCAACATAGTAGTCGGGGATAGGGGCGCCGGGCGACTGGGCCACCATGGCTCCCAGCTCCCGGCTCGCTTCGGCACGTCTGCCACTCCTGGCCAATTCGTAATCAATCAGGATGGGAGTGATGGCGCTATCGCTCTCCAGAGTCTTGGCCTGATTCGATTCGGCCATCGATTGCCGGTCAGCATTCGCCTGCGCGTACACGAGTCCCAGCAGTTGGTGAGCAGGAACGAAATCGGGATGCAGTTCGAGAACACGTTTGCATTGCTCAAGGGCTTCCTCATGCCGGCGAAGCAGAAAGTAGCCCCATGCCAGCGAAGTTTGCACGCTGGGCGAAACCGGATCGAGTTCAGCAGCGTGCTTCATGGCAACAAGACCTTCTTCGCCGCGGGCCATCCCGAACAACGCATAGCCGTAATACTGGTAGGCAGCTGCGTAGTTGGGGTCAATCGCAATCGCCGCTTCGAATTCCCGCTCCGCACCTTGCCAATCCCAATCGTAGTCAGTGAGCGTCGAAAGCAGGGAGACATGGGCTTGAACGAGCGAGTTATCGATGGATAGCGCCGTCAGCGCGGCAGCCTTGGCCCGCGGGTAAGCTTCCGAGGGGGGCGCGAAGTGGTAGAAACCCTGCAGCTGGTAGCAATTGCTAAGCGCCGCGTAGGCGCGGGCATACTTGGGATCCATCTGGATCACTTGCCGCAGCAGATCGACGGCTTTGGCCAGGGAGTTTTGCGTGCGCATGTTGGCGAAGAATTCCGCCTTCATGTATTTGGAATAAGCTTCCGGCTGGTTGGTGTCAGCACCTGTTCTTACCGCGCTCATCGCGAACTGCGGTATCAGGGCGCTTGCCACCTGCTGCGCGATGGAGTCTTCAGTATTAAAGATGTTGCTGTTATCCATCTTGAAGTGGCCCGACCAAAGGTTCGCCCCGGTGGCGCTGTCAAGCAATCGGACGGTGATCGCAAACTGATTGTCCACACGGTGGATCTCTCCGCTTACGAGAGCCTGGACCTCGAGTTTGCTGCCCGCTGAGGCAGGATCCGGATGAGGACCCAGGATGGACCCAACGGTGGTGGAAGAACGAACCTGCAACTGGGGCACGGTGTCGAGTTTGGAAGCCACAGCGTCGGCAAGTCCCAGCCCCAGGTATTGATCCTCTTCCGCGTTGCCCTGGGCAGTAAAGGGCAAAACGGCAAGCGAATGGATGCCTCCCGGCGCGGCGAGGTGGCTTGGCGCGCCACCTTGCAGGCGATGCGCATAAAAAACGAAGGCCAGGACAGCAATCAGGGCGGCTGGAACGGAAATGAGCCACGCCCGGCCGGGAATCCTGATGGAGGGTGGAAACGAGGGAACGGCAGCCGCAACCACTGGAGGCGCCGGACTTACCTCCGGCGCTACGACACGCCCGGGGAATTCCGCTTCGGGGGTTGCCTGCAGTTCCTGGAACGGGCCCACATAACGATAGCCCAGCCCCCACCGGGTCTCGATAAGCTCCGAACCTTCCGGCTCACCCAGCGCTTTGCGTATGCTGCCGACCGCTTTGCTGAGGCTCTGGTCGTAGACCTCTTTACCATCCCAAAACCGCTGCAGCAGTTCCTCGCGGTAGACCATGCGGTGACGGTTTTCAATCAGGCACAGAAGTACCTGGTAGGGCTTGCGTTGCAGGGTAACGGTGCGGGCGCCAATGGTCAGCAGTTGCTTACCAGGGTCGAGGGTTGCGGAGCCTAAGACGAACATGGCGATGCGACCATATTTTCTAGGGGAACGAACCGCAGTATATCGACTCAGCTTCACGATTTCACAATTAATTCCGAATTAGGTTGGATTCGGGTAACGACTTAGCCCCAGCAAGCGGTTACTCTTGCGGCGCCCGAGGACAAAATGGGCTCTGGAGATGTCTCTGGTAGGGTTTGCGTTGCAGAGTAACGCTGCCGGCACCAATCGTCAGCAATTGCTTATCGGGATCGAGGTAAGCGGAGCCTAAGACAAACATTGCAGTGCGACCTGTTTTTCAGGGGGAAAACGCAGTATATCGAGTCAGGTTGACGATTTCATGATTAATTCCGAATTGGGTTGGAATCAGGTAAGGATTTTCGAAGGATAAACAGCCTACCCTTACTCCGGCCTAAGGATCACTGCCTGGCGGCAAGAAGACGGTAGCCCTTACGGAGGAGACGTTCCCTGGGACCAACCGGGCCGGCGTCCGGAGGGGTAATGCAACTGCCAATCGGAAACCCACAGAAATCTTCCCTAGCCAACAGGTCTATGGTCCAGCTCGCGGTGGTCACCGTCTTCCTGGTGTCCAGTGCTTTCATGCAGAGTTCCATGGCTTATGCCGCCGACCAGAGCCACGAGCCAGGCCAGAAACCGGTTCGCACCCGTCGTGCTCCCAGGCCGGAGTTTACGGGAAGCGACGGCTCCCAAACCGGTGTAGCCAGCTTTCAGGGCAACTTTACGACCATCTCGGCAGCCCCCGGTCAAGTAATTGGACTGTACCGGATGCCGGACTGCTCGCTTACCCTGGCCGCCGCCACCTACAACATCGGCGCCGGTACCTACATGCAAACCACCGATACGCCGGGTTACGAGCGTTTGCTGCATTCAGAGGCGCAGCTCACCTCCACCCCAGATGTCTTTGCGGCAGGCTGCCCGGTGCAGCCGACGGTGGGTACCGGCTCCGCACCAGGTATTTTCGTTGGCAACACAACCACCGGAATCAGCGTCTTCGCGGCGATTGGCCTTACTGCCTCAGCAAGCAACGGCCTGTACATCCTGTCCGGTGTAACCGACTTTACTTTCACCTCGTTCGCCTTAGCCACGGCCGGCGTTCTGACTGGGGGGGACCTCAACGGGGACGGAAACCGCGACCTGGTCATTACCAGTAACGGTATCGACAACAAGGGGGGCTCCGTATACGTGCTACTGGGCAACGCTGACGGTACGTTTCAGACCGCCGTCACCTACCCAACCGCCGGCGCCTCAGCCACCGCCGCCGTGATCGACGACGTCAACGGAGATGGAAAGCTGGACATCGTCTCCGTCTCCAATACCCAGGAGATTTCCGTCCTGCTGGGAAAAGGCGACGGCACCTTCGCCGCCGCCCAGAATTTTGCCGCGCCCACCCTGCAAGGCTATGCCAACACCACCTCCACGCCCATCATCAACCTGATCACCGCCGACCTCCGGCATATCGGCAAGAAAGACGTTATTTGCTCCAACGGCGCGGTGCTCCTCGGCAATGGCGACGGTACCTTCACCCCGGCTCCAGCTCCAGCCTTCCCCTACGCCGTCGGCACCAGCAACTCTGGGCCAAACCTCGCCAGCGGTGATTTCAACAATGACGGCAAACTCGACCTGGTCCTCAGCACAGGAAGCAACATCCTGACCTACCTGGGGAAAGGCGACGGTACCTTCACCGCAGGCAGTAGCTACGCCACCATCAATTCCTACGGCTTTGTGGCGGTCACCGACCTCGACGGAGATGGTAACGCCGACATCTATATCGGCCTGGGCAATGGCGGAGCGTATGGCGGAGACAGCTCTGCACCCAACATGTCCTACGCCCTCATGGGCCATGGCGACGGCACCTTTTCCGGCGCTCCCACGATCCTCGGCTCGTATACCGGCACCAACCTGGGTGACGTCAACGACGACGGCCTGCCCGATATCATCACCGCCGGGGCCGGCCCCGCTTTCACCGTGCAACTCGGGACGGCCACGGGGGTATTCAATGCCGTCTCCACGATCACCGTCGCGAATTTGACCGGCACCGGCCTTTTTGCCGTCGGCGACATCAACGGCGACGGCAAAGCGGATTTTGTCTTTACCGGCAGCAGCTCCAGCTATCCTGGCGCCGGCTACTTCACGGCACTCAGCAACGGCGATGGCACTTTCGCTACACCGGTCCCCCACCCCCTTCCGCAAATCGCGACCGGCAGCGATTACGATACGAACCTCACGTTCAGTGGCCTGCAAACAGCCGCCTTTACCGCTTCGGGACACAACGACCTGGTCTTCACCTTTACCGACCAGATCGGCGGCACCGGTGTCACGAATCCCTACGTCGAGGGTTTCGCCCTTCTGCCCGGCAACGGCGACGGTACCTTCAAGGCACCGGTCATCACCACCACCTACAGCAGCGCCACCGCTAACGCCACCGCGCTCCCGCCACAGGTCGTCAGCACCGCCGACCTCAACGGCGACGGCAAAGCCGACCTGCTCGTCGCCGTCCCCAGCTTCAGCATTGCCACCGGGGCCACTAGCCAGCTCCTGCTATTCCTTAGCAACGGCGATGGCACCTTCAAGGCGCCGGCCACCATCGCCACCGCCGCCAATCCCGATGTCAACGGCTCTTCCCTTGTTCCCTGCGCGATCGCCGACTTCAATAAGGATGGCAAACTCGACATCGCCTGCCTGGGCGAAACCAGCGCCAGCCAAGCCGAGCTAGCCGTCTCTCTTGGCAACGGCGACGGAACGTTCGCCGCCCCAACCATTCTCAATGTCGGCGGTGGCGACGCGATTCGCAGCTCCGGCATTGGCGCTGGAGATTTCAACGGCGACGGCAATGTTGACGTTGCCCTACTCGACGCCGAAGACTTTAGCGGCATCTACTACGGCAAGGGGGATGGCACCTTCACCTCGGTGCCATCGAATGGAAACTCCTATCCCAAAGACCTGATCAACCTGTTCGCCGGCGGGCCAGCCGTAGCCACCAATCTTACCCATGGTGGCAAGGCCGATCTCCTGGCCGGCAACGTCGTCCTGCTTAATATTTACGGGGCTGCACCCGTTACTACAACGCCGGCGGCAACGACCACGGCGCTCACCGCCTCAGCCGCAACCGTTACCGCGGGCGGCAGCGTCACCTTCACCGCCACCATCACCGGGGCCACCGGAAGTACAGGTACACCTACTGGCACCGTGACCTTCTTTGACGGCGCCACCACCCTGGGCACGGGCACATTGAATACCTCGCGGGTCGCGACCTACTCCACCAGCAAGCTGGCTACGGGAGCCCATAGCATCACCGCCAAGTATGGAGGGGATAGCAACTTTGCCGCCTCTACCTCTACCGCAGTAACGGTGACGGTTCAGGCCGCCGTCCCAGCTTCCTTTACCCTGAGTGCCAGCCCAACCAGCCTCTCCATTACGGCGGGCGCGACCGGCACAACCACAATCTCCGTTACGCCGGCCGGGGGCTTTGCGCAGCCGGTGACCTTTGCTTGCGGCGGCCTGCCTTCCGCGGCGACCTGCACTTTTGCTCCGGCAACGGTCACTCCGAGCGGAAGCGCCGTAACGACTACCTTGACGATTACTACGACGGCAGCGCAGTCTTCCGTGCGGGGCGGCATTCACCGGGCTGGAATGACGGGGCTTTTCGCGCTGGGCTGCTTGCTTCTTTTGGTGATGCCTGGAGCTAAACGTGTTGCCGGCTGGAGCGGCTGGTTCGTGCTGCTCTTTGCCTTCATCCTGGGTGGTGCGCTTGTCGGGTGCGGTGGGGGCAGCGGGAGTGGTGGGGGTGGCGGGGGTAGTGGGGGCGGCGGCACGACTCCGAACCCTGGAACTCCAGCAGGAACAAGCACGGTTACAGTTACGGCGACCTCTGGATCTATCACTCCGACAGCTACGCTGCAGGTGACCGTGCAGTAGTTCAGGCCTGCGGGCCCCATAATCGTCCGGCAGGACTTGCAAGAGGAGGGTGGATGTGAGCAGAGGGGGGTTTTTCGCGGCTGTGTTGCTGGCGACGGGTATGATGACGCAAACCGCATCTAGCGACACGAACACGGCGGACCTAAATTCCGTAATGCGACTGCTCGACGCAGCAGCTGCGAAGTTTAGGACAACCCAAGCCGATATTTCCTGGGATCAGTATGAGAAGGTCGTCGATGAACACGAGTTGCAATCGGGCACGATCTACTACAACGACAATGGTACGAACACTGAGGTGGCAATTCTCTTCACTAAGCCCGAGGCGAAGTCCGTTGTTTTTAAGGATGGTACTATCCGATATTACGTACCGAAGGTCGATCAACTCACTGTGATTTCGACCTCTCGGAATCGTTCGACGTACGAGAGCTTTCTGGGTGTGGGGTTTGGCGGCAGTGGCAAAGACCTAGAAGCTGCCTGGAACGTGAGCACTCTGGGAAACGAACAGATCAGCAATGTTACTGTGGTAAAACTCGAACTCAGACCCAAGCAAGAGAGCGTGCGGCAGAACGTGGAACGTGCATTGATCTGGGTTGATCCAACCCGCGATGTCTCGCTTAAACAAGTCTTCTACAGTCCCACAGGTGATGTCCGCACAGTGATATACACCAACCTCAGATACAATCTGAAGCTTTCACCCTCTGTCTTCGCCATCAAAACCACTGCGAACACGCAGACCGTGTACAAGTGAATTCGTCCCAACCGGGAGTTTTCCAGGAAAGTAGTTGTTCCTGTGCCCGCTGCAGCAAGGATGATGGAGAGTGTCAGACCGTCGTGGGAGTTTGGTCGTTACCCCCACATGTAGCTTCGAGAGTAATGTGGCGTAAATCTTTGAGCGCTATTTGGCGTAAGGGGAAAAGCTTCAGATCAGACTTGTCCGATTACGAGACTGTCTCGCGCCGCCGCGACGATCTCCTTCGAGACAGTATCAAGGTTGTTGACCTTCAATATTCGCTCGATCTGAGTCAGAAGACGGGTCAATAGGCGAAAGTTTCCGCCACTCATGCGGATCGACCTCACCGTCAGCGGGGTGCAGATCGCCGCCTTTACCAGCTCGAAACACAACGACCTTATCTTCACTTTCGCCGACCAAGTCGGCGGCACGGGAGTGGCCAATCCCTACGTGGCAGGGTTCGCCCTGTTGCCCTGCAACGGCGACGGGACCTTCAAGACGCCTGTCATCACCACCACCTCCAGCAGCGCCACCGCTCCCACAACCCTGATCCCACCACAGGTCGTCAGCACCGCCGACTTCAACGGAGACGGCGAAGCCGATCTGCTGGTCACCGTCCCCAGCTTCACCATCGCCACCGGCGCCACCAGCCAGCTAGAGTTGTTCCTCAGCAATGGGGACGGCACCTTCAAGGCGCCTGTCACCGTCAGCAACGCCGCCAATCCCGATGTCAACGGCTCTGCCCTGGTTCCCTGTGCGGTCGCTGACTTCAACAAGGATGGCAAACTCGACGTCGCCTGCCTGGGCGAAACCAGCGCCAGCCAGGCGCAGCTCGGCATCTCCCTGGGCAACGGCGACGGGACCTTCGCCGCTCCGGCCATCCTCAATGTCGGCGGCGGCGACGCGATCCGGAGCTCCGGCATCGGCGCCGCGGATTTCAACGGCGACGGCAAAGTCGACCTCGCACTGCTGGACGCGGAAGACTTTAGCGGCATCTTTTACGGCAACGGGGATGGCACCTTCACCTCGGTACCGTCGAATGGAAATTCCTATCCCAAAGACCTGATCAACCTGTTCGCCGGCGGACCCACCATCGCCATCGATCTAAATGGTGACGGTAAGCCGGATATCCTGGCCGGCAACGTTGCCTTCATTAATAGCTATGGCACGACGACGGTTCCTCCTCCGGCTTCGGCGACGGCCACGGCGCTCACCGCTTCTGCGGCAACGATTACTGCCGGCGCCAGCGTCACCTTCACCGCCACCGTCACCGGAGCCAGCGGAAGTACCGGGACCCCTACCGGTACGGTTACGTTTCTTGACGGCACCACGACGCTCGGCACACCTTGGCTACCGGAGCGCATAGCATCACTGCGCAGTATGGCGGGGATAGCAACTTCGCAGCCTCCACTTCTACGGCTGTGAAGGTCACGGTGCAAGCTCCAGTCCCGCCTTCTTTCACTCTCGGCGCCAGCCCGGCCAGCCTCACCATCACCCCCGGCCAGAGCGGCACGACGACAGTCTCGGTCACGCCCTCCGGAGGCTTCGCGCAGCCCGTGACCTTCGCCTGCACCGGCCTGCCCTCCGAGGCTAACTGCACATTTGCTCCGGCCACGGTCACTCCGGGCGCGAGTGCAGTCACCACTACCTTGACCATTGCTACGACGGCCGCGCAGGCGTCAGTACTCCGCTCTGGAATGACAGGGCTCTTGGCGCTGGGCAGCGTACTTCTGTTGGTGATGCCTGGAAGCCGTCGCGTGGTCCGTTGGAGCCGATGGTTTGGGCTCATCCTCGCACTTACCCTGGGTGGCGCCCTTATCGGCTGCGGTGGCGGTGGAAATAGCGGGAGTGGGAGTAGCGGGAGCGGTGGGAACACAACTTCCAATACTGGAACTCCATCTGGAACGAGCGCAGTGACAATTACCGCAACCTCCGGCTCCATCAATAAAACCGCAAGCTTGCAGGTGACGGTACAGTAACGCCGCCTCCTGCTGACTCTAGATTGGTGGGTGGCCCTGGTCTCGCTTTTGAGACCTGGGTGTCCCGGCCAGGACCCACTTGCGAGGAGAAACCCAGGTCTCAAAAGCGAGACCTGGGCCACCCACTCAACATTCTGCCGCGCCATTTTCATCCGGAGCGAAGCGTAGCGCAGTGGATCTGCAGTCTCCGCGGAGGAGCCGCTCCTAACTCCGTCCAGTAGAAATACGGCGACACGATATCTATTCACCGTAAAGAGTGCTCGCTCGCGGCAATAGGTATGCTGTCACCACATTACTCCCTATCCCCTTTTACAACGCTCTTGTTTTGGCTTAACGGCAGCCATAATGTCAACGGTGACTGGCGCGGGAGGACTCCAGGCCGCGGAGTGGTGGCAAGTCTGCACTGGCGGGACCCTCTCCGGAATGAAAGTGGAGGCGGAGAAATTCAGCCACTGATTCGGTCAGTTTGCGCGGATACTCCGTCCGCACCATAGCCAACGCTACTTTCCTGCTCAGAGGATGACCATCGACGCGGAAGAGTTCAAAGAAATAACTCTGGTCACGCAAGGCGTGCACCGGCAGGATGGAGCAACCAAAACCGGATTCCACCAGCCGCTTGATCGCCTCCGTGTCATCTGCTTCCATCGTGACCCTCGGCGACACATTGAGCTCTCTGAAAAATTCGTCGATCACGCGGCGGATATTGCTGCGCTTGGGATAAAGCAAAAAGGGCGAGCCTGCAAGTTCAGAGACCTGCATCGCACGAACCCGGCTGCTCCGAACCTTCTTGCTCGATGGCCGAAGGACGAGAAGCTCCTCGTCGAAGAGAGGGATGAGTTTGAGTTCTTCTTCGCTAACCGGAAGTGAAATCAGGCCGAGATCGAACCGGCGCTCGAGCAGGCCGGCCACAATTTGTTCTGTCACTCCGACGGTTACTCCTATGTCAGCGTTGGGAAATTCCTTGCGCAGCTCGCGCAGCGGACCGCCGAGCTGATAGATCAGCGTGGTCACCCCGGTGGCAAATTGAAACGGGCGAATATCCTTTGCGCTCTCAAGCTCAAATTCCTGGGTGATCTGATTCATGAGCTTCACGACTGCCCGCGCATGTTCGGCGAGACGCAATGCGGCAGGAGTGGGAACCAGCCGCTTGCCTTTGTGCACAAACAGCTCGGTATGTACCTCGTTGGCAAGGTTGTGCAACTGGATACTCACAGCACCCGGCGATAAATGAATGGTCTCGGCAGCGCGCGTCATGCTGGAAGAGTTCATCACTGCCAGAAACATTTCCAATTGATGAACGTCCATGGTGTCCTCCACTTACCCGCGGCCGCGGTCCTGCCCTACTCCCCCGCGTTGTTTGGGATTCTACTCATGCTTTAGTTCTGTTCAACGAAATCTTTAATTTTTATCGTTTGACAGCGCTAGTGCTGATCCTCCAATGTCCATCGCTAGGCAGCCATTGTTCACGCATAGCTGCCGCAGAACGAACATCCGTACCCATTGTGCCGATCTGGATCGAGCTGAGCTGACATACAGCGCAAGGGGAGCAAGAAGCGTGGTCGTGGGAGCCACGGGGTGCACGGACCGGAGTGTCCGGCGCCCGGAAGGAACATTATGAAGGCCAGGTTAGTGTGTATTTCCATCGCTCTTTTGTTGTTTCCATCGGGTGCGCTCGGGCAAGGCCTGGGCAGCATCGTCGGTACGCTGACGGATTCATCAGGAGCCGCCGTAGCCTCTGCGAAAGTCACCGCGACACAAACCGCGACCGGCTTAGCGCGCGAAGCCATCTCCAACAGCGCCGGGTACTATGTTCTCTCTGACCTGAACCCCGCGGACTACAGCCTCACTATCGAAGCCCAGGGATTCCGCAACGAACGGCAGGCCCTGACGTTACTTGCCGATCAGACGCTTACGGCGAATTTCAAGTTACAGCCGGGAGCCACCACGCAGACTGTGGTGGTTGAAGCTTATGCGTCCCAGGTGGACACCTCGACCTCCACCCTGGGGCAGGTGGTCGAAAGGCAACGCATTGCCGGCCTGCCTCTCAACGGCCGCAACGTAGCCCAACTGGTACTGACGGTGCCGGGAGCCGTGAATGCGCCTAATGGGGGAGCCGATCAAGGTGCGACCAAAACCTTTCCCACCGCGGTGACCTACTCAACCAATGGTTCGCGCCAAGCGCAGATAAGCTACCAGCTGGACGGCGGCAACTATGTAGACGAATACACCAACGTAAACCAGCCCTTTCCGTTCCCCGACGCGCTCGAGGAGTTCAGCGTGCAAACCAGCAACTACTCCGCGGAATATGGACAGAATGCCGGGGGGGTGGTGAACGTCGTCACCAAATCCGGAACCAACAATTTGCACGGAGATGCATTCTGGTTTGTACGCAATCCTGTTTTCAACGCGCAGAATTTCTTTGCCACCCCAACCACCAGGGACCAAATCAAGCGCAATCAATTTGGGGGCACCCTTGGAGGGCCCATCCTGCGCGAGAAGATGTTCTTCTTTGGCGGTTATCAGCGCACCGCGTTCCGCAACGTAGTTCTGGGTAGTTCAAAGGTAGTGGGTCAATCGGACATTAACAACTTCCTGGCTGCTCCCAGCACCACCTGCCCGACCTGCGGCGGCCCCTTTGGGACTCCGGGCACAATCGACCCTTCCGTAGCCACCATGTTGGGCATCGATCCGACGACCGGAGCCTATCTCGGATCATCGGCAAAGTACAGCCTGGACGGGCCGCCACCGTCCGGATCCAATCCAACCGCAGCCTTCATCAAGCCGGACATCGAAAACTACGATTCGGGAATGGGGCGTTTTGACTATTCGCTGAGGCCAAGCGACCGGGTGACTGCGCGTTACGAGTACGACCGCTTCACCAAGGCTCCGGTCTTCAATCCGCTGTCCCTGGTCGCCTACACCGATGCAACCTTTTCCATCGTGGCCCAGAACGCGCTCTTGCACGAGACCCATGTCTTCTCCCCCAAGCTGGTGAATGACGCCCGGTTCAGCTATTCACGGGAAGTGTCGCACCGCGGCCCTGGATCCGATGCGGTCAGCGTGGCGGCTTTTGGCGTGCCTCTGCCTTTTCAGCCCAAGCCGGGCGCTATTCAGGGCATCGGCGTGGCCGGCGGTTTCACCATCGGTGACAACCCAACCGGCTTGTTTACCCGCAACAATTTTGCCTGGAGCGACGACCTGAGCTGGCTGAAGGGAAACCACGACCTCCATATCGGAGGATCGATTGAGCGCTCGCAGGTGGATCTGAATAACCAATTCAACCAGCCGGGCATTTTCGGCTTTGGTACCCAGGACGATTACCTTTTTCCGGGCAAGAAGTTTTCCACCTACCAACTTTTTCTAGCCGGCATTCTTTCCGACGGCAGCAGCGCGGGCAACGGCTACGCACTGCAGCAGGGAGCAGGAGAATTCAAGAACAATCGCAACACGTTCATGGGGATTTACATTCAGGACAACTATCATGCCACCCGGCGTTTGACTCTCAACCTGGGCTTTCGTTACGAGCCTGCCCTTGCCTGGCGCGATACCGGGGACCGATGGGCCCAGGTAAACCTGGCCGGCATGGCGGCAAATGTCACCTCCCGCGTTTATCCAAACGCGCCCCCGGGAATCTTTTTCTCGAGCGCGAACAACATCGCCAGCGATCCCGGCATGCCCAAGAATGCTCTCAATGCCAGCCTGAAAGGCTTTGCCCCGCGGGTAGGCTTTGCCTACGACGTGAATGGCGACGGCAAGACCAGTGTGCGCGGCGGATTCGGCATCTTCTATGACTCGCGTGTCATGGGCATGCTCAGCAACCGGTTTGTCGATGAATGGCCGTTCAGCCCACAGTTCATCCTGTCCACCGCCGGCAACAGCGCTCCCAGCTCCTCTTCCACCGCCGGCTCGTTCAGTGATCCGCTTTGCACCCAGGCAACCACCCAGGTCACGCTCAAGTGCAACGGCGTGCAAGCGAGCAGTTATCCAACCTTCCCCAGCCCTTTTCCAGCGCCCACCAATTTCCCCTACAATCCGCCCTTCAACGAGATCGCAGTCAGCTACGACCCAAGCGGCACCTACCACGTTCCGACAGAGTATGAATGGAATCTGACGGTGGAACGACAACTCGCCTCGCAGATGGTGGCGCGCCTCGCTTATGTGGGCTCACACAGCATAAACATCCTGGAGACACAGGACTTTAACCCGGGGGCGGTGAACACCACGGGAAAGGCCAGTACCGGCTCGACTAATCTTCTGGTGCATTCTGCCAGCGGAGGTAAATTCGGCACCAACACCTTCTCCACCGTACAGGCCGATATTAACGACATTGTGGCGAGTTACAACTCGCTGCAAGGCTCGCTCGAAAGGCGCGTTTCTCACGGAATCACTCTGCTCGTAAACTACACCTTCTCCAAAAATCTTGACGATCTGCCGTTTGGGGAAGGCGTCACTGGATTTGACACAGGTTACTCGGCTCTGCCTTTGGGCAATCCAGACAGACACCGCTTCGACTACGGTCCTTCCAGCTTCGATCACGCCAACGTGTTCACTGCGTCGTACGTATGGCAAACGCCCAGCTTGCAAAACGCCAGCGGGTGGATGCGCCACATCTTCGGAGACTATGAGTTTGCCGGCATCGTGTCCGCGGCCAGCGGACGTCCCATCACGGTATTGCAAGGTACAGAGATATCGGGAACCGGCATCGGCAATGATCGTGGAACGCTGATCCCGGGCAGCAACCCTTACGGCAAAAGCTCGTGCGCCGGCGTCACTGCATCCTGCGTAAGCTGGCTGAACCCAGGTGCTTTTCAACCCACCAAGACCGCGAGTGGAGCCAATAATCCAGCCATCTTCGGCACCTTCGGCAACATCGGCAAGAACCCTTATCGTCTGCCCAAGACCTCGGACTGGGACGTACAGCTTTCCAAGTATTTCATCGTGACCGAACGCTTGCGGGTTCAGCTCCGCGGGGAGTACTTCAACGTACTCAACCATCCCAACTTCGCTCCGGAGAGTGTCAGCACGGGAGCCGTAAACAGTACAGATCAGATCAGCGGCTTCGACAAACTCAACAACAATTCTTCCTTCGGCACCTTCCGCGCGGGGCAGGCCGGTGACCCACGCATCGCCCAACTGGCGGTAAAGATCCTGTTTTGAGTGACGGGTTTCGTGGGGGTTTCCCCCGAATTTCGGCCGGCAGGACGCACCCAAAAGACGGGTGAGCGACTTGTCGTGCTTTCCAAAGTGCCACTTCCGTCCGGTTTCAAAACGGTGTGCCCGGCCCACATACGCTGGGTCAAATACAGGGCTGAAGGGGACAGTCTATCGCCCTCAGCCCCTCTCTTTCCGGTGAGACCCTAGGGGGTAGCGTTGAGGCCGACTGTTTCACGTACCTCGAGGGAGGCCAGTTCCCCCCGGGTCTTTTGCCAGGCCGCTTCGATGTCTTCTCGATCCATTTTGACCAGGGGTCTGGTGTTCGCCGTCTCCCAAACGGCAGCTGCCTGCTCTAGCAGGGCACCGCGATCCTGCGCTGTTTGCAGCTTCGGCGCGAGTCGTCCGATGGTCGAAAGCAGGCGGATGAGGACTGCAGGGTTATCTGCAGCTGCTTGACGAATCTGATCGAATGCTTGTTTAACCAGACGTGGAAGCAGCAGGGGCCGTACCTGAAGGCGAAGCTTTCCGTCCGCATCGAACCAGCGTCCATTACACTGCGGCGCGGCGGCCAAAATCGACAAGGCCTCTCCGAGCAGGTCCACAGAGGCGATGCCGGTAAAGGTATCGTTGATTGCTGGACTGAGGGCACGAATCGCAATCTCGACGATTTGAGCGACGCCGAACTCCAAGTCCTGGGAAAGGACGCGGTGACGTCCCATCGTGACGCTGCGCGAAACCAGGGGAGCCAAAGATGCCAGCTTCGATGCGGGCGAGATGGAAGCGAGAGTCTCGCCCTGCAGCACGAATTGTCCGGGCCTGAAGCGGATGGAGATCAGCGCACCTGCTTTGGCGGCAGCACTCACCAGGGTACGATGATGAATTTCCTGCAGGTAGCCGCTTTTAGGGCTCAGCATGGCCGCGTTGTCACCCATTGTCCGATGATTTTCAAAGGCGTCCACTTGCTGTAGAGGGGGCTCGTTCGTGCTGTACGGAGCGGCGAGGTTTACTGCGCGGCGAAGGTCATCGACGATCCGTCCGATGGCATCGGGATTCTGAATCAAGACTGCGACGCGGTGACTATAGAAGACGAGAAAGCCGAAGGACGCGAGTACCAGGAGCCAGCTTGTGATCAGCGACACCTGTGGGATAAACGCGGTGTGCTCATCCTTGTGAGTGACCAGAAAGACCAGGAACACATAGATGAACGATCCCATGAAGAGGCCAATACACACCTGTGTCACCCAATCCTGCACAAAGCGATAGAGCAGGCGCGGGCCGAACAGATTGGCCACCATGGACAATACCAGGAGCGCCACAGAAAAGATGAGCGCCAGGACGGTGCTCACGCATCCCAGCATGGCGCTTAGAATCGCTCGGGCGTCGTCGATGCCACCCATCGTGAACCAATCGGGAAGGTGAATTACATGATAGGCGGCGAGCATGTCCGGGATCATTGTGATCGCGAACAGGGCTATCGCCATGAGAGACATTTTGAGCGGTACTATCCACAAATTGACATTGTGGTTCGTCGACGTGAGGCGAAAACCGGCCATGAAGGTACTCCTGAGGCAAACTGCGGGTCGATGAAATAGGTTGATGGAGAACGCCGCCGGACGAAGAAGCTCGCGCGTCCTCAAGGTGCGTCGCATCTCTGCTCAATGGATGAGCGTGACGGGGCTGCTGGGAACGAACGACTCGCTCTGGCGCATCTGCTGTAGCTTCGACGATCGAAGAGAACTGCGTTCGGTTGAGTAGGGAGCGCAAGTGCTCGCCAATTGAGTTCGCTTTTCCACCCGAAAGACAGACTACGAATCATTGCAACACGCGATATATAAGAAAGGCATAAAGAAAAGAGGGCACACCCGGATGTGGGCGGCTGAAACCAGAAATTCTGATCGCTCCTCTACTGTCTTGTGCATGCTGCGGTCCGCCTTTGTATTGCTCCTTTCTGTCGCGGCGGGAACTCCTGTCTAGCCGCTTGTCGTGTGGGGCAAGGAAACGATTGCAGCCTCTAGTGCTCTGATCGGGAGAGATAATCGACCATGATATTTATGTCCGGCATCAGTGGTGGATGTATCCGGGTGGGGGCCTGATGGTCACTGGTGCCGGCGTACAGGCGGTGCTGGCAGTATTCCTGCTGCTGCTCGTGTTCGTGGCGATGTTTGGCGGACTTGCTCGACGGCTGAAGGTACCCTATCCGATTCTGCTCGTGATTGCCGGATTGCTGGTGAGTTTTCTTCCCGGGATGCCGCGGATTGGTCTTGATCCGAATCTGGTATTTCTGGTGTTTTTGCCTCCGCTCTTGTACTCCGCGGCGTGGACACTCTCGTGGAGGGAGTTTCAACGGACCTTTGTGAGCATAGCGATGCTTGCGGTGGGGCTCGTGCTGTTCACGGTGCTTGGATTGGCAATGGCGGCAGGGTCGTTGCTGCCGGGCTTCGATTGGAAATCCGCGGTGCTGTTAGGGGCGGTCGTCGCAGCAACAGACGCAATCGCGGCGACGTCCATTGCGCGCAGGGTAGGATTGCCGCAATCCATCGTGCATATTCTGGAGGCCGAGAGCCTGGTCAACGATGGCACCGGGTTGCTGGCACTCCAGTTCGGACTGGCTATCCTGATGACGGGTCGAACTCCATCCATTGTGGAGGGGGTTGGGAGGCTGGTGTTTTTGATCGGCGGCGGCGTATTTGTTGGACTGGCGATCGGTGGTCCGATCGCCTTGTTCGAAAAGTGGGTAGATGACGGGCCGATTGAGATCGTGATCAGCATATTGGTGCCCTACGCGGCCTACCTCATAAGCGATCGGGCGCACGCGTCGGGTGTAATCGCGGTGATTGCGTGCGGCATGTATATGAGCCGCAAGAGTCCGGAGTATATGTCACCGCAGGTCCGGCTGCAGATGGCGGCGGTATGGGACGCGCTGACCTTTGTGCTGAACGGAATCGTGTTTGTGGTAATTGGGCTGCAGCTTCCGTATGTCATGGGGCAGATTGGCGGCTTGAGCCGTTTGGTACTGCTGGAATATGGAGTTGGCTTTAGCGTAGTTATGATCGCGCTTCGGATGGTATGGGTGTATGGAGAAACCTATATTGCTTACGGAGTGCGGCGTTGGGTGCAGAAGGTCGAGGTGAAAGAGCCGGACCCGCGAGGATTGTTTGTGATTGGGTGGGGTGGCATGCGTGGGGTACTCTCCCTGGCAGCGGCGGTCTCTCTGCCGTACGCGCTGCCGGGTGGGGGAATGTTTCCCCAGAGAAGCATGATAATCTACCTCGCGTTCTGCTTGATTGTGGCGACCCTGGTGTTGCAGGGTCTGACCCTGCCATGGCTGATTCGAAGCCTTGGGCTTTCAGCCTCGGGCGGCATAAACGATGAGGAGCAGGAAGCAAGACGTGTCATGCTACGAGAAGCACTCGTACATCTGGACCGAAAGCGCTCAAAAAATCGTGATCAGTCCGCGATGTTCGGGGAGTTGATCGCCAGTTATCAACGAAGGTTGGATGCGATGCCTGCGGAACGGCAAGAACCGGCAAAAGGACTGATAGATCAGGCTCGCCGGAGTGATGCCATTCTGGCAGCGCTGCAGGTGGAACGAGAGGTATTGATCGGGCTGCGGAATGAGGGGCGAATCGACGATGAAGTGTTGCGGACGCTGCAGCGGGAGCTCGATTTTGCGGAGAGCCGCGTGCACACGGGCTCGATGATGCCGTAGGGCACTCCTCCAGGTCAGCAGCTTCTTCGTTTCCCAATCCGTTGAGTTGTCGTTATGGCAAGCGGCGCAATCAAGATCCGTCCTGAATGGCCCACAGCATTGTTATAGGATTTGATGAGTCTTAAGGTCGAGAGTGCATGCATCGGCAGGCCGGCCCAGGCTCGGATCGGGGCTGTGATACTCCATTCGTAGAGTGGCTGCCTTGTTTCCGGCTGCTGCATTCACAATTACTTTTAAATAGCCGTAGGCCGGGAAGAATTGATGAAGGCGGAATTGCGGATCGCTCACGTCCTGAAGTTGCATATCCTTCTTATTGACTTCCTGCTTTGGGTCTTTGTTGTAACCGCCCGCGCCCACAACCATATAAGGGATCTGCCACGCAACGTTGTCGATCTCTAAAGTTCGGGTCATGCGCTGGTAAACATGAGCGTGTCCGGAAAATACGGCGTCCGGCCAGAAGCCGGCAGCCTTGCAGGCCGCATCGATATCGTCGCGCATGGTGGCCGAGGAGGGTTTCTTCACGGTATAGGACAACGGCGGGTGATGCACCGCAAGGATGACGGCGGAAACTTTTCCATTCGCTCGAAGAGGCTTGAGACGAACAAGCTCCTTTTGCAAAAAGATCTTTTGCTGGGAATCGAGGTAGCCAAAGGTTTCGTCACAATTGCTGTAGAGCCCGATGATCGAAACAAATGGCGCGTCCAAAGTGAAATAGACGGCGGGTTGCGTCATAGTGGTTCTGGAAATTCCTCCGGCCCCTTTCCAGTGACCTGGAGTGGAATCGCAAAAAGCCTGCAGGAAAGGGCCAAGCGTGGGCATCGTCGCATTGTACGTAATGCCGTCATGGTTCCCAGGAATGGCGAAGATCGGCGCGGGATAGAGCTTGTACGGTTCGTAGAACTGCTCGTAGTAAAACTGCTCTTCCCCGTAATAGTAGACGACGTCTCCCAGGTGGAAGAAGAATGCCGGCTGGCTGTCGCGAGCCGTCCCGGCAAAGTCTGCCACCATCAAGCCAGCAACTGCATTCTCGTTGGTCAGGTGGCTTTGTTCAACAGCGCCGGTATCGCCGACGGAGTGGAAGGTAATTTGCTTCGAGTCCTGAATCTGCTTGACGCGGGTCGCGCCGATCACTTGATCGAGCGTCATGAGCGGATAAACACCGCCTCGTGGACCGGGGACCGCTTCTGGAACCCCGTATTTTGCGAAGTTAAGGACGAAGGGCGAGTTGCGAACTGCACTGTCGTCATCCGGCAGGAATGGACGGGTTGGATCTGACGTGGTTGGAGCATTGGCAAAAATGTAAGTTCCGGCCGGGGAAGTATTGGGTGATGGCGGCGTTCCAGGCTCCGCGGTGACCGGGGGGTCTTTGTCCGCCTGCGTGAAGTTGCGGCCGCAGTCACGGTGGCGGCTGCCAAATGCGCGTACCGATTTTTGAGGTGAGCCTTCTTAGGGCCCATTTTTTCGCTGAAGGCGTCGATCTCACCCACCCCTGTGTGCGTCGGATTGCCGAATGCGTCGGTTTCGTTATCCTGGGATACGAATTTCGTAAAGAAGCCCGTCACAGTGCCATCACTTTGAAAAAACAGGACTGCGCCGTCCTGATTAGGACCATTTTCTGCAAATTGCCCATTCAAGTGCTGACGAATGAAATGAAAACTGCCCTGATTCATGTGGACGTTTTCGACGCCAGTGAAACCGAAGGAAGCGGTGAGAGGATTGGAGGGGTTTCCCAGCCGATCGTTGGCATCCGTATAACCGGACCCAAAAACCGCCACGAACGCAGCCTCTTTTCCCTTGGCAGCGAGAGCTGCCTTCTTCAACTGCTTCGAGAAGGAGTTTTTTGCCGGATCGATCCCTTGTGGGATCCTACGGAAGGTGCTCATGTCTAAAATGCCGTCGTGAACATAGTCCAGCCTGGGCATGGACGGATTGACGCTGCCAATCACGAATGCATTTTCGTTTGTGATGCGGTGCACCAGATCTTTGGCCTTTGCTCCGGCACGCTTCAGATCGTCGATGACCTGGTATTCGAGTTCTGGAGCCCTCTTGTCGAAGGGCGTGACCGTAGACTCGTGGTTGATGGCCACTCGATATTGCGCGGGCCCTGCCTGCACAAGAAGCACATAGTGGGGATTGCCGCCAGACTGGGGTGCAAAATCTACGAGTTGACCAGTTAGCAGACCATAGTTAGGCAGTGGCATAGCGCCTCCGGTGAATTCGTTGAAAACCACCCCCCTCTCGCCGACACAGAGCAGGCTAAGCGGCATTCGTATACGTGGTCGTTATTTATTGCGCTTGAAATGTAGGAAGTCAATTTAATAAACCAAGAATTTATTCAGGGCAAGGCCGGCTTCTTTGGAGCGAGCGATCTCAACTTCTTAGATGGAGGTGTTCAGTTGTGTATAGAGAAGTCATCTTCTTTGGTTACTCCGCGCATTCGAAAACTCCATCGGTATTCGCGGATAAGGGGGATAAGGTCGCTTCGAGGAACTGGACCTGCCCTCCTGACCTAGGATGCACGGCAGACGTTAGACGTTAGGCATTCTAGTATTCGCGTGCCGGTTAGTAGGGAATCGTGGAGAGTCTTTCACGATTTGGGAAATGCTGACGCCGGAATCCACATAGATCAGTCCCGGGGCATTTGGGCCTGTTGTTGAGCCGTCGAGTTGCGAACATAGGTGGAATGGGGCGCGCACTGGGCAGTCAGTCTGGCACACCGGAAGATGTCGAAATACTAATGCCTCAAGGCGGTTGGAAGATCTATCGATGTCGGCCCGTGCACTGGCAATAATGCTCTCATTGTGAGTCGAACACGATAATGCGCTCCGTATCGGGCGCTGTGCTCGCCTTCAGCCATATCTCGTTCGCAAGTGTACGGGTACAGGGCCCGAGTGAACAAATTTTGATTGACCTGCGCGTACTCTCCATCCGCAGCGCGCTCAGCACGTCGGTCAATATCGAGCCGTTGAAAGGCGAATACAGATAGAACACGGTGCCGCGGGACAGATCTGCCTCGCGCGCGTCCTGCGGGATAAACCGGACGCGGCTGAGGTGAAGGCTTTGAGCACACTCCCGCGCGCCGGCGACATAGGATGCCTGCACTTCAATACCAACGCTCCGGGCTCCAGTCACCATAGAGACCAGAACGGACACATGCCCCAATCCCGAGCCAACATCGACAAAAAAGTCATCTTCCGCAACCGCGGTGGCCGCTATCAGGTAAAGAATATGGCGCACGGGCGTTGGTTGATAGAACACCATCTCCGGTGACAGCGGAAGGTCCGGTACGCTCGGTTCGCGGAGTTGAAGGACTCCGCTCAACAACTCGTCTCGGCAGTCGAAGCCCAAGCCGGACAATGGGATTTGCGATTCGTTCTCGCCCGCTGAATTCTACAGCCACTGAAGAAGCACATGCGGTCGACCGCCGCGATCAATGTCACAGCGCACAGACTGGTAGAGTAAAGCCGCTTGAATTGGCAGGCATCATTGTGGCTTGGCAAAACTGGTTTGGAGTACGGGCCTTTCCCATCATTTTGTGATCTGATTGGGACGACATGAAGACGCTATCAGCAAGAATTGTTCCAGCCGCAGCGGTTCTGCTTCTTGCCCTGATGGCTCTGCTTGCGGGCGGGTCTGCCCGACGCGAGTCCGTCACCATTGATGAAGTGGCGCACATCGGGGCGGGCGTGAGCTATCTGCAGAAGCTGGACATGCGGTTGAACGAGGAACACCCTCCACTGGCGAAGGTGCTGGCCGCGGCGCCGCTTGTGGTTCGCGGCGTGCACGCCGACTATTCCCAGGTATCGTGGACGTTCAGTGGCAATGGAATGTTCAAGCAGATGCTCGGCGAATGGGTCTTCGGCCACTGGCTGATCACTCGCTGGAATGACCCTGTCGCGACGGTCTTCTGGGCACGGCTACCCATGCTTTGTTTGACGCTTGGTTTGGGGTTCGTTCTCTTTCGCTGTGGCTCACGCCTCGGTGATCTGTGGGGCGGACTGCTCTGCCTTTGCGCTTACGCCACCATGCCTGTCATGCTCGCGTTTGGCCCATTGGTCCTGACCGACATCGCAATCACATTGTTCTTCGTGCTGACATTGTGGGCCTTTGCCAACATGTGGCGCTCTCCATCGCGCCGGACGATGCTACGATTCGGCCTCGCCTTTGGTGCGGCACTGCTTACCAAGTTTTCTGCAGGACTTTTGTTCTTCTGTTTTGCTGCATTCATTCTCAGCCTCCGCTGGCGTCCGCCGCCGGAACAGCCGCGAGACAAGGCAGAGCTTCGGGCATGGCGTCGTTTGCGATTGCGGAGTCTCACCAAGGGCATCTTAATAGCTGCACTGGTCGTCTATGCCGTCTACTTTGTCCTCTCGTGGAACGAGCCAACCGGCTCACTGGATTTTCTGGGACAGAACATCGCGGCCCTGCTGTTGCGCAGAATGCTTATGCCACCCTGGATCTACCTGCGGGGTCTGGCGATCTTCACCTTTACCGCAAAGCCGGCTGCTTTTATTCTGGGGCACTCGTACCCGCATGGGGTGTGGTTCTACTTTCCGGTCTTGTTCCTGCTGAAGTCCCCGTTAGCCTTTCTCCTTTTGCTGGTTCTCGCGCTGGTGGCTGGCCTGGTTGCAAAGGCTTCGTCCCGTACGCCTCGCCGTGATCCCTGAAGGGATGGAGTTGCATTGGCGGGCGGTGTGGGTTTTCCTTGTGGTCTACAGCGGTGCATGTATCCTCAGCCGATTCCAGTTCAGTATCCGCCACTTCTCGGTTTCCTTGGCCCTGCTGGTGCTCTTGCTGGCGCCACTGCCGCGCACGCTGGAGTTGCTGCGACGCTCGGGTTGGTCTGCCGCCCGCGCCGGTGTCTGGCTCACGGTCGCGTTGGCGCTGGTATCGATTGCGACAGCAGTCCGGGCCTATCCCTACTATCTTCCATTCCTGAACTCATTGAGCGGCGGCCGTCCCGCCTACGATTTGGTGAGCGACTCCAATCTCGACTGGAACCAGGGCTTTTTCGATGTGGAGAATTTCGTACGGCAGCGCGGTTTGACCCGCGTCTGGATCGATGAGTATGGGTTTTCGGATCCCTCGGTGTATATCCCTGAAGCGCGCTTCTGGAATTGTCAGCAGGCTGCGCCAGAAGATGGCGGCCAGTGGGCCATTGTGTCCGCCAACATGATTGAGGACAGTCACGACTGTGTCTGGCTGCTGCGCTTTCCGCATGAAGCCCTGGCAGGCGGCAGCATGTATGCTTTTGAACTCCCGGGCGTGATTCCTCCGGCGGGAACTCCTGGCGGTCCACCGTTGCCTGAGAACTATCACAAATTCGCACACATTCCTTTGCCCGGAGACGGTCGGCTCATGTTTCTTGACAGCGTCCGCGATCCACAACAGCTGCAGCCGACCTGGGACCGCGTGACCGCACTGGCGGCGCAGACGCAGAAACAACAACAAAGCTCAAAGGCCAAGAGATAGGGCGCAGTCCACCCCGAACAGCTCCGTGTGGTGGGACGAATGGTGATTATTTCGTCTGTTCCTTCAATGTGTGTCGCTTCAATGTGGTGAGTGCAAAGGAGTCGCGCATCCGAAGCCACGGTGAACTCCGTTCGCGAGCCAAACCGGCAAAAATCGACAAATTCTGACGCCTGCGAACCCAAAGAAAGAAAATGCAAAAGTCGTGGCCCTTTTGAACGCGCTTGGCGCGCCTTAGTAGGTGAAGGCAGTTGTCAGACACCTTCCAAAAAGGAGAATGACCATGAACACGATTTCGAAATTGACCTCCCGCGCAAGTCTTTTCATCACCGCTCTTGCTTTGCTGTCGCCTGCACTCCATGCGCAGGTTCAGGAACAGAAAGTCAAGGTCAACGTACCGTTCGCTTTCGAGAGCAGCAAACACCAGTATGCGGCCGGCCTTTACACCATCGACAGGCAGGACCCGAATGTCGTGCTCATCACTTGCGCTTCGGAATCTGGGTTAGCACTCGCCCAGGTTGTGAATGGTAAGGTCGCTGAGAGCAGCAAGGCGATATTTCGCAAGAACGGCAACGGATACTACCTGGACGAGATTGTGATTGCAGGAGACAGCCGCAGCATTCACTTTCTTCACCCAAAAGCAAAGCAGATGGAGTCGATAGCGGGAAATAAAGTTGCAGACACCGGTGTGGAGATTGCCCTTTTATCAACGCGGTAGTGTTTCGTGAGGATCGAATAATGAGGTCAGTTATAGCAGGCGCCCACCCATGAAACCAGCGACTGGTTTCATGGGTGGGTGCCGCTTTGCAGATTTTGCACTTCTTCAGTGAGTGCGCAACTGAGTTAGGCGGTATTCCAGCCCGGAAAACAAGGCCCAGAGCCTGAGAGCACCACGTTTCTCGCAGGTGAAAGTTCGGCAGGGTCCTGGCCCGTTGGTGCAACTGACCAAATGGCTTTCCGAGGTGGTCGGGAATCGAAACTTGCTCATTCGAGCTGATGATGGCCAATCCGTAAATAATCACTTCGTTAAAACCTCGCCACAGATGTTGATCAACTGGTTATTTCCCGATTGGCGGTCGTCGATCCGGAACTCGAAAATATTCTCCAACTGCGCTGCTCGATAAGTGAGCTGGCGACGATGAGCTCTTTGACTACGAACTCGCACGACGCAGCCTCGAAATGGAGTGTTCGATCTGCCGCTTGACATCGCAGCAGCCACCTAGCATAATGCGTTCGCGCATTGAGCGGCGAGTAGTTAGCCTATGTTCATCCGCACCTTCCTGCCGCGCTCCTCCCAGCCGGACTCAGGTCTGGGTTTGTTTTGCGAGGGATATCCACGCGAATCGCCATCGTTTCCAGAATTCCTATTGAAGCGTCGGAAAAAAGGAGAACACGTATGCAGCCAGCAAAGTTGTTCAGATTCTTAATGCTGTGTTGTGCCATGGTGGTCACAGCATCTTCCCAAACTGCAAGCGCAAAGACTCTTTGCGTCAATCCTTCCGCCTCGCACTCCTGTTACGGCACGATCAACGAGGCGGTCATCGCGGCTTCCAACAACGACGTGATCACGGTGTGGGCAGGCACCTACCCTGAAGATGTGGTGATTGGCAAGCCTCTGTCGCTGCTCGGAGCAGGCGCCGGGAGGTCCATCATTGATGCTACCGGACTTGCCAATGGCGTCCTCATGGACGGGCTCAACAATCCCGGACTGCACAATGTGAAGGTTGCCGGATTCACGGTGGAAAACGCGCTGTACGAAGGGATTCTGGTTCTCAATACGTCGGCTGCGACCATCCGGGATAATCGAATACTAAACAATGATAAAGAGGGACCCGTTTTCGGCTCCGGTCCTGCATGCAATGGCCAGCCCGCTTATGAGACCGATGAAAGCGGCGACTGTGGCGGCGCAATTCATCTGCTGGGAGCAGTGAACTCAGTCGTCTCAGGGAATTACATTACGGGCAATGCCGACGGCGTCCTGATCAGCGATGACACGGCAGAAAGCCACGGCAATTTGATAACGAAAAACAACATAGTTAACAATCCCCTGGAATGCGGGATTGTTCTTGCATCACACCCACCATTTGGCTCGACTCCACCCCATTACGCCAAGCACTATGGGGTCGACCACAACACAGTCTCGCAAAACATTTCTGCGAACAATGGTGTGCAAGTTGGGGGTGCGGGTGCTGGCTTCTTCTCCGATGGCGAGGGCCCGGGTCGGGTTTCGGAAAATGTAATCAGTTGGAATGTGCTGACGGGGAACGGTATTCCGGGTGTAGCTCTCCACACCCACGTGGGGCCGACCTTCGGTGCTCCCGCGGATAACATGAGCGGCAATTCGATCATCGGCAACTACATTGCTGGAAATGGCGCAGACACGGCAGACACGGCCACGCCCGGTACGACAGGGATTAACATCAATAGCGGGGGTGGCGGCTCGCCGGTTACCGGTACGATCATTTGGCTAAACGTGATTCGCGATGAACAGGTGGACATCGCAGTTAACACTCCGAATGAAGTGGGCGCTCATTTTAACGACCTACTGGGCGGTGATATTGGCGTCGCCAACGTTTGCAGCCTTGATATGACAGCGTGCACCGGCACCATTGATGCTACGAAAAACTATTGGGGATGCCCTGATGGCCCTGGCGGCAAAGGATGCAGTACGCTCAGCGGAGATGGCATTAGTTTCTTGCCCTTTCTGAAGTTCTACTACTAGGGACGTCTGGCCGGAGATCGGGTCGTTCTCAAAGCTCGCAGTAAGATCCAAACGGGTCGCCTGTCAGGTGACCCGTTTTTCCTTTTGCGAAGCGCCGACGAAAAACGAATCACGCGCGAAATTCATGGCGGAGGATTTGTGGTCATCCATAACCACTATTCCTGACCACTAAATTCCCAGCTCGGCAATTGCCGCTGGGGCATTGTTGAGCGGCCGCTCCTTATATGCTGGATCCACCAATGTACGGACATCAGTTTGAAACAGCCATTACAGCTTTCGGTCTCAGCCGAGTTTCTGCTTTGGCATCTTCGATGGCGAACATCTTAACACCGAGCCACCTTCGTTTAGTGTTGGTGTTCAAAACTCCTTCACCGTGTTGTTCCAGCCGGAATTGATCTTCAAATCTCAAGAATTTGCGGGACAAAGAATTTGCAGATCGATTCGTGGCCAGACGGGACTGGCACTTAATGAAAATAGAAACCATTCCTGATTGTCGTGCCCATCTTGTGCCCGTCAGAGAAAGCGAGTGAACTCTTGATAGATCGTAGCAACCTCGGTTTTCCCAAAGTACCCGTCCCATCTGACGACTAAACCCGGGAAAGTGGCCCACGAATGAATCTGTAAAAGGCGTGCTAGAATCGCGTTAATTTTGCGCCGGGACTGCAGTAAGGGGGGCAAGATGTATACCAATGGAGTCCGATGGATTCGGTGGCGCTTCCGCTGTTTCCCCCTCTTGCAATCTGTCCTTCTTCTCGTTTTTCTGGTTTTGGCCTCTTCAGCCTGTCGACAGTCGGCCCCTTCGGCTTCCCCAAAAACCATTACCCTCATGGAATGGTTAGACAGGGAGTATCAGGACCCACGCAACGAGGAAATCAGCGAGTTTACCCGTGAGACCGGGATTCACGTCAAAGTCCTGCCCTCGCCCGAAGGTCCTGTGGAGCAATTGGCGATGTGGAAGAGTCTTCTTGATAGAGCGGCCAAGATCCCGGATGTTTATGCCGTGGACGTGATCTGGCCGAAGATTCTGGCGGATAACCTGATCGACCTGAAGAACTATGTACCTGCCCAAGAGATCGCGGACCATTCGCCTGATCTGGTTGCGAACAATACGGTAGATGGAAGATTGGTCGCGCTTCCGTACAACGTCGAGGTCGGTCTTCTTTATTACCGCACCGATCTGCTGCGTAGATACGGCTTTCGGAGTCCGCCGAGAACCTGGGACGAGCTGGAAATCATGGCGGCACGTATTCAGCAGGGGGAGCGGTTCAAAGGCCACAAGAGCTTCTGGGGCTTTATCTGGCAAGGTGCGCCAACCGAAGTATTGACTTGCAACGCGCTCGAATGGCAGGCGTCGCAAGGCGGCGGTGCAATCATCGACGATGGCCGCATCACAGTGGACAATCCGGAAACGGTCCGTGCCTGGGAAAGGGCGGCGCGCTGGGTCGGGTCTATATCGCCACGGGGCGTGCTCGCCTATCGTGAATGGGACACCCAGAACATTTGGAAGGCGGGCGACGCCGCTTTCATGCGCAGTTGGAATGGTTTGCCGGGCCCTTACCGTTTGGGCCCAACCGCAACACCGAGCGTCGATGCGAAAAACTATGACTTCGCTCCGTTGCCGGCAGGCAAGGGGGGAAACGTAAGCACATTCGGCGGTCATGGCTACGCCGTATCCAAGTATTCGGCGCAGGTGGAAGCAGCGGTAAAGCTGGTCCGCTTTTTGTGCCGCCGCGATACCGAACTCAAGCGCCTGCGGACCTACTCAGGAGTTCCCACGATCCCTGACTTGTATAAAGATCCTGGCGTACGAGCCGCGACCCCTTATCTCGAGTCCGTGCAGAAAGTGTATAAAGAGACTTTTGCTGCACGACCTTCTGCAGTAACCGGAAAGAAGTATCCTGAGGTATCGCGCGCCTATTTTGAAGCGGTTCATTCGGTCCTGGCCCGGCAGAAGACAGCAGCAGATGCAGCGGGCAATCTGCGCGAGCAATTGGCTCGAATCACCGGTTTCGAGGCACAAAGTCCGGACCCAAGCAGGCTAACCAAGCGAAAACTTGCGGGGGCTGCCGCAGGCCCCAATGGCTTTGTACAGGCAGCCATGTCGAGCTCGGCGCCATAACGCGATTCGAGCGAGAGCAAAGGTGAAGAGCTACACCACAATGGAAAACGCGGCCACAGAAAATCCGTCCGGCGCCCCGGCGCGTCTTCGGCGCTTGAATATAGGGCCACGGCTGGCTGCCTGTTTCCTGATTATCGTGGTTCTCATGGGTGCCGTCGATTTTATCGCCGCGTGGCAATTCAAACACATCGAAGTCTCAGCTCAACGGTTTTATCAGGTGGACCAGAAATCGCTGGCAGTGATGCGCGCGCACGTGGACCTGATGGAGTTCCGCGAGGCGCTCGTAACGCTGGCCAACGCGCAGGACGAACAAAGATTCGCGGTGGAAGCGGCGTCGCAACGAGATCACGTTGTACAGGACGTCCGGCGCGCGGAGGAAACGCTCAAGTCGTTTCCGTACCAGGACTCGAACGTCGCCATCACCCTCGAAGCGGTTGGTAGGTCGCTGCCGCTCCAGGCGGATGCCTTGGTACAACTCGCAAATGCCGGAGACTGGCAGGGTGTGCGCCTACGCTTGGCGAATCAGGTGCGCACCCTGGTTGGGCTGACTTCGCAACTGGTGCACGACGTGGATCAGGAAGTTACACAAGAACGTGCCCAGGCTCTGGGGAGTACTGAGCGGGCTCGCGACCAACTCACGTTGGTGCTTTCCGTGACGGCGGCCTTCACCTTACTCATGGCCATCGTGTTTGGCTGGTACGCAACCCGTAGTATCACCGGGCCACTTGCAACCCTGGACAAGGGCGCAAAGGCTCTAGGGAGTGGTGACTTTCAGCACCAGATCGAAGTCCAAGGTGAAGACGAGCTGGCCAGACTGGGAACGGCGTTCAACTATGCCGCGCGGCAGGTTCGTGAACTATACGACGAATTGAAGAGCAACGAAGCCCGGTTCCGCGCTCTCATCGAGTACTCGTCCGACCTGATACTCATCTTGGACAGCGAAGCAATAGTCCGTTACGTGAGTCCATCGAGCCTGCGCGTGGTAAGCCGAAACCAAGAGGAGCTTTTGGGAAAGAGTTTGTTCGACTTTCTCGCGTTCGCGGACATTTCCAAGATGCGGGATACCTTGGGTGGCGCCCATACAGAGTCGAGGCCCGCAATCGAGGTTGGATTTCGACGTCCAGACGGGAGCATGGCTGTAATCGAGGTGCTGGCGAACAACCTGCTCGACGAACCGGCAGTGGCGGGAGTAGTTGTCAATGCACGGGACATCACAGAACGCAAAAGCGCCGAGGAGCAACTCAAGAAACTGCACCAACTGGAGGCAGATCTCGCCTACATGAACCGCGTGAGCGTAATGGGAGAATTGGCGGCATCACTGGCTCACGAGATCAAGCAGCCGATCGCTGCAGCCGCGACGAATGCCAAAACCGGCCTGCGATGGTTGCAGCGCGAGCCATCTGACATTGGAGAGGCTCGGGAAGCTTTGTCGAGAATTGTCAAGGACGTGATCCGCGCCGCCGACATCATCGACCGAACTCGCACGCTGTACAGGCGTGGTATCCCACAACGGGAAATGGTTAACCTGAATGAACTCACTCGAGAGATGACCGCTCTTCTGCGCGATGCGGCGAATCGACACTCCATTTCAATGCGCGCGGACCTTGATGAATCCCTTCCCACGATTGCTGCTGATCGTGTTCAGATGCAGCAGGTCTTGATGAACCTTATGCTGAACGGTATTGAGGCGATGAGAGATACGAGCGGTGAACTAACGGTCAGGTCGGGGAAGAGCGACGATGGTCAAATACTGCTCTCGGTGAGCGATTTGGGCGTCGGACTTCCCGCGGAGAAAATAGACCAGGTCTTCGATGCATTCTTCACCACCAAAACGCAGGGCACCGGCATGGGACTGTCTATCAGTCGGCGGATTATCGAATCTCATGGTGGCCGCCTGTGGGCGTGCGCCAATACGGGACGTGGCGCGACGTTTCAGTTCACGATCCCGACGGAAGTGAGTGCGTTCTCAACTTCCGCCGGCGGCGACGTTGACTCGCCCACTTAGGTATCCAGATTCGTGGTCAGACGAGTACTTTGCTAAGGATGGTAAACCGGCCACCATTTTTCAGAAGCTCTACAGAAGCGAGGGCCCCGCAAAGAGATCGTCACAGACCGAAGGCAACGTGAGCTCACCTTTCACCCGCAGCAGACTCTTGTTTCCCCAAGTGACAGTCCCGTCTGACCGCTGAGTTCCGTTTTCTGTCAACAGGGGGAAAGCTCTTTGAGAGCCTCCGCGGACTCCGGAGCTCATTGAGAGTCGAACACGGTAATGCGCCCCGTATCGGGCGCTGTGTCCGCCTTCAGCCATGTCTCCTTCGCAACTGTACGGGTGCAGGGCCCGAGTGAACAAATTTTGATTGACCTGCGCGTACTCTCCATCCGCAGCGCGCTCAGCACGTCGGTCAATATCGAGCCGTTGAAAGGCGAATACAGATAGAACACGGTGCCGCGGGACAGATCTGCCTCGCGCGCGTCCTGCGGGATAAACCGGACGCGGCTGAGGTGAAGGCTTTGAGCACACTCCCGCGCGCTGGCGACATAGGACGCCTGCACCTCAATACCAACGCTCCGGGCTCCAGTCACCATAGAGACCAGAACGGACACATGCCCCAATCCCGATCCAACATCGACAAAAAAGTCATCTTCCGCAAGCGCGGTGGCCGCTATCAGGTAAAGAATATGGCGCACGGGCGTTGGTTGATAGAACACCATCTCCGGTGACAGCGGAAGGTCCGGTACGCTCGGTTCGTGGAGTTGAAGGACTCCGCTCAACAACTCGTCTCGGCAGTCGAAGCCCAAGCCGGACAATGGGATTTGCGATTCGTTCTCGCCCGCTGAATTCTGCAGCCACTGAAGAAGCACATGCGGTCGACCGCCGCGAATAATGTCACAGCGCACAGACTGGTAGAGTTCCGCATTGGCGGCTTCGAGTCGTGTCCGGAGCGCCTTGGCACGCTTATGAATTCGCGAATCCGTACACCTCGTGAAATCCTCGGAATCGAAGCCTCCAAATCCGGCATCAAGGTCGTCCAGCGCGATCAGGCGCTCCCGCAGTTGCGCGGGCTGAAAGAGAAAAGAATTGGCCTCCAGGCCGCAGAGGAAGGCCTGCAGATCCTGGCCGTATTCGATTTCAGACTCGCGCGAATCCGCGCTGGCAGTGGTTGACATATCAACCAACATAATTGCTGGCGGTTGTCATGTCAACCTAGACGAGATAAAGATCGCGGTAGGGACATTGCTGCCAGCCCCGGACTTTAAGTCCGGGGGAGCGGGCTTTTAAAACCCGCGGAAACGACCTGGCATATATATTTGAGGGCTTTAGCCCTGGTGGCTACTTCTGAAGCGGTGGCGACTTTTTCCCCAGCCTGCCGAGCCCCTGCTACTGTATATCCCGCACGAATTGTTCTTCAGCGAGAGGCCCGGACGTAAAAAGCGAGATCTTGGCAGGCTGTCCACTTATCTCTCGGCGTCAGTGCTTGGTTCTTCAAACAGAATCCTCCACTTGCAACGAGCGGAGTGGCGTTGTCGAAAAACGCGTGTACTCTTTCGCTAGTGCTGCATGGAGCCATCACCTCGTAGTCCACACCGAAGAACGCAAGGAGAACCAAATCGCATGATGAATCGTCGAGATCTGCTCAAGGCAAGCCTGCCTATCGTCGCTGGTGCATGGCGCCTGCCACGCTGGGCCTGCGCGCAAGCCGCCGCTGGGTCGTTGCCTGCGGCCGGCGCGGACGGATGGATTTCCCTGTTAAACGGCCACGACCTGACCGGTTGGTACTCGATGCTGGAAAAATCGGGGAAAGACGTCGCGCAAACCAGGAAGATCGTCATGATGGAGCAGGACATGCTCCACATTCTGGGAAACGAAGTCACCGCCGAGCCCATGGAAACCGGCTATCTCGCCACCCACGAGGAGTTTGAAAACGTCCACATCCGCGTGGAATACAAGTGGGGCGTCAAGCGTTTTCCGCCGCAGACGCTGGCCAAGCGCGATAACGGGATTCTTTACGGCCTGGTGGGCGCCGACATCGTTTGGCCTACCTGTGTCGAATGCCAGATTGAAGAAGACGATTTGGGCGATGCCTACCTGGTGAACGGGGTACGCGGTGTGCAGCCGCCACACAACGATGGTCTGTTTGAACAGGCCCCTGGTCCGGATGGCTGGCCACGCCCGGGCATCGCCGGCCACGCGAAGCAAGGCGCGCCGGCTCCGGAGCCCACGACTGGGCGAAAGATAAAAGATGGCAACTTTGAGATGCTCGACGGCTGGAATGTCGTTGAGGTGATTTGGCAGGGTGATCGGGCTGCCCACATCGTGAATGGACGACTCGTCAATGTGCTGACAACGCTGCAACAACCCGACCCCAACCAGCCCGGGAAATTCATCCCCCTGACGCGGGGAAAGATCGCCATCGAGATCGAGTATGCGGAGATTTGGTTTCGCAAAATCGAGGTAAAGTCGCTCGTGTGATGCGCCGCAAATCCGGGTGCCCGGCGGATTTTGTTTGTTTAGGAAAAGCCAGGATGGCGGTGTCACCATCAGCCCGCTTTGGTGGGGGTGACGTGGCGTTTCCATATCGATTGGCCGGCTTGATCAAAGCCGGCAAGGTGGTTTGCCCCCGGCACACCGGGCCTGGCATCCGGCGACAGGAGCCACTTCCGAGTCTCAAGAACGAGTTGCAGTTTACCCTGTAAGTGTCGAAGGAGAAGACGTTTCGGGAAGGTGTGAGTTGGGTTCAGAACTCTAGCGTCAGAGCGTTTGACCGTCGCATCGAACGCTGCATAGGAAGTCATCACCGCTGGGAAACCCTTTATGAATCTAATCATGCAAGTGGTATCCGGTTTCACAAAGAGCCTGCCGCTCATGGCACTGTGGTGTGTAGTGTTTGGAGTGTTGGAGCGCATGTTCCCGGCCGTGGAGCGCAAGGCCGTCAAAGAATGGGGATTCAACCTCTCAGTATCAGTTTTGTATATGGCGGTTGGCGCGATCGCCGCCGTCGTTGGCGACCTCATCGGCGAAAAGTTGAGAGCGGGACTTCATGGAGGTCTAATCAACCTCAAGATTGGGAAAACTGGTGGCATTGCCCGAGATCTCGCGGCTACGTTGCTCTCCATCCTGATCTTCGACTTCTTTTACTACTGGTGGCACCGCTCGGAGCATAAATATCCCGGGCTTTGGGCGATGCATAAGCTCCATCACCTGGATCCGGGAATCAACGTGTCCACGAATTTTCGCCATCATTGGCTCGAGGATGTGGGACGCATTCCAGTGATCACGATCCCGATGGCCATCTTGTTTGATCTCTCACCACAGGCCGGGGGCGCGATTGGTTTTGCTTTTTCGGCCTGGACGTTCTTTATCCATGCCAATCTCAAACTCGGTCTGGGCCGGTTGAGTTGGCTGGTCGATGGGCCTCAAGTACATCGTATCCATCACAGCAAGTTACCGGAGCATTTTGACCGTAACTTCGCGGCATTCTTTCCCATCTGGGATGTCATCTTTGGAACTTATTATCATCCTGGCCGCGGGGAGTTTCCCCCGACCGGAGTGATTGGTGAGCCGCAGGTCACGACATTGAGGGAGGCAGCCTGGCTGCCGTTTCGCACTTGGCGGCGGGCGTCCCCCGCCCCTGCGGACGCCGAGGTTGAATAAGTTTTGCCGATCCAGCTGTCTTCCAGGTCCCGGAAGGCTACACAGTAAAGGATCAAACTATGCCAGGACCAATCGTTCACTAAATCACGGATGTCGATTGCAGGGCGTGAGACATCCCTTATCTCCCTGTCCACATGTCGAGCGAAGTAGTGCCTTCACACTAGATCGTAGACAAACATTGCTCTAGCTTTTTGACTATTTTTTTGACGGTAGCACCTTCAGTAACAACTGAGACGCTTCCGGCCAGTGGACAACAATGAGAAACTGGCATACATGGAACATTTCGTTGTCATAGCCTTCTACAGCATTCTTGCCTTTGTAGCAGGTCTGTTTAGCTGGTCTTTTCTGCCCAGCTATATGCAACAGAAAGGCAAGAACCTTGCCACAAAAGAAGAGATACAGGAGCTGGCCAGGCAAACGGCAATACTCGCCCAAACGACAAAAGAGATCGAAGCAAGAATTTCAATCAGCGTATGGTCACAACAGCAACGATGGGATATTCAAAAAACAGCGCTTTTAGATAGCTTGAAAGACCTCGCTACCGCAGAAACGTTTCTGGTGCGATTGGTACAGACATTCGCTGATACCAAAGATCACCCGCAGGGGTGGGAGACACGACGCAAAGAAGCGAACGAAAAATATGCCGAGAGGATCAACAATTTTTGGCGAACGCAATTAGTAATCGAAATTGTGTGTGGCAGCGAGATTGGCAGTCATTTTCAGGAGATTGATACGATATTCGATCGCGTGCGTAAGAAACTCAAACAAGGCGAGTTCGAAGACATTTGGAATAAGCAGTATCCAGAGCTACTGGTGGCAAAGAGGCAATTGGGAGAAACAGTTCGTAGAAGGTTAGGACTTGATGTGGAGACTGGGGCAGAACTTGTTCCGGGCCCTGGTGTCACCCTTCCATCCAGTGAATCGGCAGCTCCAAGCCGTGATTCACAATCCGTTCATATTTGACGGCGCTCTCTTTGGCGAGATCGCACTTTTCCCCGCATCCTCCATCTATGACGATCATCATAAAATCGCAAATCATAATGGATGCTCCGGAATCAAAGACAGGGGAGGGATTATGAAACTCGCAGGAAAGAAAGCTCTCATCACCGGAGGCAACAGCGGCATCGGTTTTGCCACCGCCCGTCTTTTCGTTGCGGAAGGTGCCCAGGTCGCCATTACCGGCCGTGACCAGAAGACGCTCGACGAAGCCGTCGCCGAACTCGGACCGAGCGCACGCGGCTACCGTGCAGATGTCACCATAGCCGAAGACCGCAAGCAGCTCTTCTCAGCACTTGCCAGAGATTTCGGCAGGCTCGACATCGTCTTCGCAAATGCCGGCATCTCCGGCAGGACGCCTACGGGCGCGGCCGACGAAGCCATCTTTGAGAACATCATCCACACCAACCTCAATGGCGCTTTCTTTACCGTCAATTCAGCCGCGCCTCTGCTGAATGACAACGGCAGCATCATCTTTAACGGATCTGTGCACAACTATCTCGGCCAGCCCGGCCTTGCCGCATATGCAGCCACCAAGGGCGGTCTTGTCTCCATGGCGCGTGCCATCGCCGCCGACCTCGCCCCGCGCAACATTCGCGTGAATGTCGTCGCACCCGGCGCCACTAAGACTCCCATCTGGAAGCGCGGGCCCCGCGCCAGCGTCACGGAAGAACAATCCGCTAAGCTCGCTGATTTCGTCTCCTCTGCTGTTCCCTTGGGCCGCTGGGGGGAGCCGGAAGAGCTTGCCAAAGCGGTGCTCTTCCTTGCCTCCGACGACTCGTCGTACGTCAATGCGGTCGAGTTGATGGTCGATGGCGGAGCCACTGGTGCCCCGTGGGGCGCTCCTCTTCTTCGCGGCTGACCGTTCCTCACCGCTAGGGCGCCCGATCGAGCAGGACAGCTTCACGCTTGTGCAGTGTGGCTCGAATGGCTTCCAATCCCAGCTCGAGAGCTGGAAGGTTCTGAAGAATTCCGGCGCCGTTCTGGCGGTCCACCATGGATCGCAGCAGATCGCATTGGCCTACCAGCAGTTCGTCGTGCTCAATCAGGACCTTGAGTGTGGCGGCCTCCTGACGATAGCGCTGAGTCATACGGTCGCTTCCAGGAACAGCTTGTTGCTGAATCGAGGCCTCGAGCGCACCAATGCCTCGGGCTAGCCTCTCTAGACCCTGGGCTGCTGTCACTGCGGCTGGGTCCGGGAAGGGCTTAGCTCGGGAGGGAGCGGGAAGGAACTCGCGCCTATATTCGCTCTCGGCCATCTCCACGCTGGCCATCGCGACACCAAGCAGCGATGCGGCTTTGCTGCGAACCAGCTGATCGTCTGCGCGTAACTGATTTTCAATGCGGTAGAAGTTGTAGCCCCAGCCATAGAACAGGTTGGTGGCGACTTGTCTCAATGCGCCGGCATCGTAAAATCCGTAGTCCGGCACTATTTTTCTCCGGGCAATCCGGTGGCAGCGCCGGCCGTGTAGAATCCGCTCACTTGACCACCAATGTTGAAGGGTACCCCGGCCGCGGCGTTGGGTGCGGAGACCAGCCCCTTCTCAGCCATACGCAAGGCCAGGTAATAGCGTACCGCCTCGATCGGAGTAAGACCGATAGCCTGCAGCGAGATCAACTCGCGCATGCGCTCGTCTTTAGGAAGAATGAGGATCTTCAGATCATTGAGCGTAATGCCATAGACTCTCAGAAAATCGGAAAGGTGCGTCTTCACCAATTCGCGAACTTCCGTGATGTGCTCATTGATGTTTTCCATCTTCGTCACTTGGACGACCTGGTTGATGGCTTGTTCAATCGCCGGGCCCGCGTAATCAGCGACTTCACGCGTGTCAATCAAATGGCCATTAAACGGTAAATGAGTAATCAGAGCGAGCGCTGCTTCCTTGGTGTCGACGTGGATGTAGTAATCCACCTGGTAGGCCATCTCGGCCATCTCCTCGCTGGTGGCCACTCCCTCGCTGCGGATCAGCAGCTTGGATCGGTTGACATAAATCACTTCGTACACCCATGGTGAGGAGCCGCCGAAGAACCCTTGAGCAATCGAACCGAGGAGCGGTTTGTCAGGAGTGGTAAGAGCATATTGGCCGGTCTCGTAGACATTCAATACCGCGCCGCGCGATTTTAAAACGCAGAAATGATTACTCTCAACGGTAAGCAGCGAACCGGAAACAATGTTTTCGTCTGCAATCTTGACGGCCAGGCTCTTGGTGCCGAGCATGTCCGTTCCATCGCTGAGAAGGGATGTAATAACCTGTCGTGCGATCGCCATACGTTTCTGTTCAGCCTCCGGCCCCAAGCATACCTTAATCCGCGTGCTCCCGAACCGAGCGAGAAATCTCGAAATTCCGCCAAACCGATTTTTCACATCTTCCAGTCATCGTATTATGTCAACGTATTAGGCCTGGAGCCGTTTACCGCCACATCCGTTTGCAACGGTCAATTTCAAACGGAACTCGCCAGGGGGTTAGCGCATGAGGCAAAAACACCTTTGGATCGCGGTTCTGATCCTATCTACAGTCGCCATTGTCGTGCTCATGGTCGGCACTCGAACGATCCTGGCGCAAGCCCCAGTTCAGCACGAGAATCAGAATCTCCCTGCCTCAGCCTACAATCCGTACCCTCCAGAAATCCTCCCACCTAACTTGAGCTCTGAGATAGCTCGGGTTTTACGGGAGGCGGATGTCATCGAAAGCCGGGCGGTTGCACGATGGCACTCCTTGCAGCCGCCGATTCTCACCGGGCAGCCGCCGGTCATGCAGAATGTTGGAACTGAAGCAATAGAAACGCTCGGCGAGCTTATGCTTTATGACAAGAACATCTCACCCAACAGGAACGAGGCGTGCGCGTCTTGCCACATGCCGTATGCAGGCTTGAGCGGACCGATTCCCTCGGTCAACCTGACCATGATTGCGTATCCTGGAACAGCTCACTTTCGAGCGTCCAAGCGAACAGCGCAGCGACACCCGTATGCGCCCTTCTTCCCCCCACTTCAGTACAACCAGGAACAGGGTCTCTTCTTTGGCGGAAACTTCTATGATTCCCGCGCCACCGGTTATAAGCTTCGGGTTCCCGACGCGGAACAGGCACAGGGTCCTCCTGTCGATACTCTCGAGATGGGCCTCCCTGATACTGCTTGCGTGGCCTTTCGGCTCTCCGCCGCCGCGTACAGACCTCTCTTTGAAGAGGTGTGGGGCCAGGGTTCGTTCGCTATCAAGTTCCCCCGCGAAACCGAAAAAATCTGCGCAACCCCCGGAGGGGCTGTCGTGTTCAAAGGGAGCGCCACGCCGGTTCCCTTGAGCCCGGAAGACCGCACCCGCGCCAACACAGTCTATGACCAATGGGCCCACTCCATTGACGCATTCGAGCAGTCTGCGCAGGTCAGCGCTTTCTCCTCGAAATTCGACGCCTTCCTGGCCGGAAAATACAAACTCACTGCAGACGAGATGGCAGGTTACAACCTGTTTAACGGTAAGGGCAATTGCAATTCATGCCACCTCGACGGACGGGGAACAACGCTGAAGGCAGATCAGACGGACTCAAGCGCGGCTGCCCAGGTGAACCCGTTGTTCACCTGCTTCGGCTCGGCCAATGAGGGCCTACCCCTGAATCCCAGTGTTGCCTTCTATTACGAAACCAAGCCGGATTCCTACGGGTTCATTCCCAATCCTTACGGCTTTGGCTATAGAGATCTGGGACTCGGGACATTCCTTAGAAGCGGGTTCGGCTCCGGGCCCAGCCCGAACGGGAGTTGGAGACAATACGCACCCACTGTCGACGGTCAAATGCAAGTTTCTATATTGCGTGACGTGGCCTTGACACCGCCGCAATGCCCTACCACCGAAGCCCCCGGTCCCTACTTCCAGAAGGAGTTCTTTCACAACGGCTACCTTAAGAGCTTGAAGCAGGTCGTACACTTCTACAACACACGTGACAAGTATGCGTACCCTGTTACTTCCGGACATTGTCCGGCAGGAACGACCGAAAAAGTAGACTGCTGGCCGATGCCCGAGGTGGCGAACAACATCGACATGACCTCCGGTAACCTGGGCTTGACGGATAAGGAGGAGGACCAGATCGTCACCTTCATGCAAACATTGTCCGACGGTTTCACCAGGCCTTACCTCAACAGCGACACTTTTACGGGTGCTTGCATGAAGGGTGGTTCGGCGGCGACCCAAGGGAATGAGTTCCTGATTCCGGCTCCGCCTCTGCCGCCCTGCGCGTCGGCTATTTGCGGTGTCGCGCCTGTCCCTGGTCCTAAGGCGATAAGTGACAACTCTCTCGCTCATCAAAGCCCAACCACTCCCAATGTGGCGCGCGCACGGATCATCCAAGGCCCTATGATCGAGCTGTCAGCGAATCATTTGACGGTGATCAGGTGGACAACGGACAATCCCGGTGGCTCTCCCGTGCATTACGGAGTGGTGCATTACGGTACAGATCCCGGGGAGCTCAGCCAGACCGCGAAATCTCCAATCAGGCTAAACCCGGGCCATTCCGTCACCGTTTTTCGCGTGCGCATGGACGGACTGAAGCCTGAGACAACCTACTACTACACGGTCGGTTCCATGGGAGCTGCGGGGAACGACGATGGGGTGAAGCTCAGCGTCCAACATTTCGCTACACCCTGATGGTGCAAGTCCAAGGTATCCATCCGCACTGCAAACAACGGGCTCTATTCCGGCGGCCGCTGATAGCATGGTGGTCGCGCGAATAACGCCCGGTGAAACCCACATGAGAAGCAAAGTATCCGCATGCATCCTGGTCCTGTTTATGACCAGCCCCTTCTCAGCCATACGCAAGGCAAGGTAATAGCGTACCGCCTCGATCGGAGTAAGACCGATAGCCTGCAGCGAGATCAACTCGCGCATGCGCTCGTCTTTCGGAAGAATGAGGATTTTCAGATCATTGAGCGTAATGCCATAGACTCTCAGAAAATCGGAAAGGTGGGTCTTCACCAATTCGCGAACTTCAGTGATGTGCTCATTGATGTTTTCCATCTTCGTCACCTGGACGACCTGGTCGATGGCTTGTTCAATCGCCGGGCCCGCGTAATCAGCGACTTCACACGTGTCAATCAAATGGCCATTGAACGGTAAATGAGTAATCAGAGCGAGCGCTGCTTCCTTGGTGTCGACGTGGATGAGTAATCCACCTGGTAGGCCATCTCGGCCATCTCCTCGCTGGTGGCCACTCCCTCGCTGCGGATCAGCAGCTTGGATCGGTTGACATAAATCACTTCGTACACCCATGGTGAGGAGCCGCCGAAGAACCCTTGAGCAATCGAACCGAGGAGCGGTTTGTCAGGAGTGGTAAGGGCATATTGGCCGGTCTCGTAGACATTCAATACCGCGCCGCGCGATTTTAAACGCAGAAATGATTACTCTCGACGGTAAGCAGCGAACCGGAAACAATGTTTTCGTCTGCAATCTTGACGGCCAGGCTCTTGGTGCCGAGCATGTCCGTTCCATCGCTGAGAAGGGATGTAATAACCTGCCGTGCGATCGCCATACTTTTCTGCTCAGCCTCCGGCCCCAAGCATACCTTAATCCGCGTGTTCTCTAACCGAGCGATTCCTGTGTGCGCGCAAAAGTTAACCAGCGAGAAATATGTAGAGGAAGTTTCAGGGACAAGATGTCCCTCGTTCCCAGTGGAGCCGCTTCCTCGTGCCGCCTGGTTCAGGCGCTCTTCTTCGAAGTGACGGCGGAGAAGGCAGACCACCTCTGTTCTACCTCGTGACTGCCGCAGTGTGAGCAAGCGGTCTTGTCCGCGTCATGCTCTGCAACGGTCAGAATCTTCAAGAAGGGCTTCTTGCAGGCGTTGCAGAAGAACTCATAGTGGGGCATACAGACCTCCCACGGTCTTGGACTTGTTACAGCTGGATTCTAGACCTGTGGCTGGAGCAGGTTCAACAGCAGGTTCAACTTCGATCGGTCTCAACTCGACCGAGGCGGTGTTATTGTTCTGACGCGAGCTTTGACGATAACGTATCCTGTCGAAAATCCTGTCGCTGTATTTCCCCAAAAGAGGATTCATGCACTCGCTTGCCAATGCACACGCTTTCGCCGCGGCGATGATTCTGCTACCTGCAGCGCTACTCTTAGCGGATGTGGACACAAAGTTCCACAATGCTCCGGCCTCGGCGCAGGTGGAGAAGAACCCGTACGCAGGGCAGGAGGACGCCGCGCACGCCGGGAAGGAGCTATATGCGCGCGATTGCCTGTCGTGCCACGGGCAGCTGGGACACGGCACGGGCAACGTGCCGTCGCTGGTGGACGGAAAGCTCAATTCGGTCAGGCCGGGTGAAGTGTTCTGGTTCATTACGCGGGGCGACAAAGAGAACGGCATGCCCGCCTGGGCATCTTTGCCGGCGAAGCAGCGCTGGCAGATCGTTACCTATTTAGAGTCGTTGAGAACGTCGCAGGCCGCGCAGGAGGCAAGCGCGCCAGAGGCGATCGCGCCGCCACCTTCCGACTTGAACACATCGACGCTGAAGGCTCCGCCGCCGACGCCACCCTTCACCGATTTTCGCTACGAGAAGCCGGGAACGTTGCGCAAGATTACGGTGAGCGATCTACCCCAACCGTATGCGACCAAATCGCGGTTCAACTCTCCGGACCTGGTGGCGCGGCCGGAAAACGCGTGGCCGTCGGCGCCGGCCGGATTCAAGGTGGAGTTGTATGCGGCTGGGCTCGACAATCCCCGAACCTTGCGTACCGCTCCGAACGGCGACATTTTTCTTGCAGAAACCGATCCCGGACGCATCCGGGTGTTTCGCGGGGTAACCGCCGGCGGCAAGCCCGAGCAGTCGGCGATCTTTGTCAGCGGGCTGAAACATCCGTATGGTCTGGCTTTCTATCCTCCCGGTCCCGATCCGCAATGGGTGTATGTGGGCAGCGCCGCCGAAGTCGTTCGTTTCCCTTATCACAAGGGCGATTTGCAGGCGAGCGGACCACCGCAACACATCGCCGACCTGCCCCATGGGGGCTGGTTCGGGCACACGACGCGGGCGGTAGAATTTTCGCGGGATGGCAAACGAATGTTTGTCGCGGTGGGCTCGGCATCGAACGTAGACGATCCCGACACCACACCGCGAGAGAAGGACCGCGCGGACATTCTGGCCTGCGATCCGGAGCATTGCGTGTTGCGCGTGTATGCCTACGGCCTTCGCAACCCGGGAGGTGGGATTGCGGTGAATCCGCAGACAGGCGAGTTGTGGTGCTCGGTGAATGAGCGCGATGCCCTGGGGGACAACCTTGTCCCGGACTACATCACGCGCGTGCAGGACGGGGGATTCTATGGCTGGCCCTGGTGGTACATCGGCGCGCATCAGGATCCGCGGCATCAGGGCAAGCATCCGGAGTTGAAAGACAAGGTCATCGTACCGGATGTGCTGCTGCAGCCGCACAACTGCGTCGCTGGAGTTTACTTTTTATCAAGGCCAGCAATTCCCTGCCCAGTACAAGGGAGACATTTTCGCATCCCAGCACGGCTCCTGGAACAAAGCGGTGCGCGTGGGCTACGAAGTGATCCGGGTGCCGCTGCACCAGACTGGCCACGCCAGCGGCGAGTACGAAGACTTCCTCACCGGCTTTGTGCTGCCCGATGGCAAGGTGTGGGGACGTCCGGTGGGCGTAACGGTGGCTCCGGATGGATCGCTACTGGTAAGCGACGACGGATCTAACTCGGTGTGGAGAGTTAGCTACACGGGGAAGTGATGGGAAACTTCCCTGCACGCTATCGACGCGGATAAGTCAATGAGGACAATCCCCGAAACTCCGGAAGATGAGCCGAAAGATAAATAGTGCATACGGCAAAAGCAATCTGCCCTCCACTTGACAAATCCAGTGTGGCAATTGTGTCATTGTCAGAAGTGAATCCGTCAACATCACCGGTTCCCAGACCGTGGTTCACATGTCAGGGCCGTATGGAGTACAAGTTGCGTCAACAAAGCGGAGCGGCAGGTCGCAAGAACGGGCTGACGCTGGTTGAGTTGATCGTGACGGTGGCAATCCTGGCGATCCTGGCCTCAGCTTCTGTTCCGCTGTTACGCTTCCAGGTGAAGCGCGAAAAGGAAAGAGAACTACGCGGCGATTTGCGGAAGATGCGCGAGGCCATCGACGCTTACAGGGACGCTGCGGAAAAGCACGCCTTCCAGACCAAGATCGACCAAATGAACTATCCACCTGATCTGGAGACGCTGGTGAAAGGTGTCGACGCTCAAGGTAAGAAGCTCAAGTTTCTGCGAAGCATACCGGTCGATCCGATGACCGGCAAGGCCGAGTGGAACTTACGCTCCATGCAGGACGAATCGAACAGCGACTCCTGGGGAGGGCAAAATGTCTTCGATGTCACCTCCAAGTCGCAAGGCACTGCGATGGATGGAACGAAGTACGCCGACTGGTAGGCAAACAAACAACTCTATGGACCTCTGGGAAGACTCGGGCTCAGATTCATTTGGGTTGCAACGAGATGCTTTGTGACCGGACCATGAGTCTGTGGTCCTTAATGCCGTGAATTTATTTTGCTTGGTCCTTACCGCGAACAGCGAAGCGAGGCAACCCCCGCGAAGGTTTCTATGTCTCAATCCACTGAGACTGGAAGCGGGTGATTCCAGCCTGCAGGCGGGAGTCCTCTAACCGGGGGGCGAAGGGACTCTCGCCACCTAGCATCTCCAGGAGTAGCTCACGGCCAGGCGGCCAAGGATCATGGTTCTTTCATCCTGCAAGCAACCAACTTCGGGTGATATGACCCTAAGGATCTATGTGGAAAGAAGTCGCCGCTACTGAACCACCCGAGACCACTGCCCCGGCCGCCGCACAACCGGTCACCGAAGAGGAATTGCGCGCGATATTCGACCGGTTGGACACAGCCCGTGACATTTTCCGCCAGAATCGGGAATTACGGGAGTTTTTGTCCCGCCGCGAAACCGAGACCCGGGAATTGCGGAGCCGCAACGCGGAGTTGGAAGAGATCTTGCAAAATTTCGCTCCGACGCTGTTGGACGCGGCAACCACCATGGGATTGGCAGCAAAGAACTAAGAGCCTGATGCTCCGAGTCAACTCTAAGATCTCTCGGCTCACACCGGAGGGTTTCGTGGAAACTCTGTGTCCACGAAACTCCACGCAAGGAGCAGTCGCACAACCCGGCTTCGTCTCTGTTCTTTAGACAAGTTCGAGGCCCCTCTCAGAACTTGCTGTTCCAGTAGGCGTGTTGCCCGAGATAGAGATCGTCGGCAACGTTCTTGAGAATAGCGCGGCGCACGTCCAAAACGTTCATTTCTCCCTGCGTTCTGTAGAGCACTTCGCCTTTGGTTCCAATCAGAACCGTATACGGAGCACCACCCTCCCAGCCCGTGCTGAAAACTTTTACCGCATCCGCCGCATCGTTGCTGTTAAAGAGATAATTTTTATTGAACGCGTGTTGCTTCTGAAGAAATGCCGAAACCAATTGCTTCTCGTCAGGATTGTTGATGCTCAGAGTCACAATATTCAACGGTCGCCTGGCATACATTCGGACCATGGTTTGCAATTCCGGGAATTCTTCGACACATGGCCCGCACCAGGTTGCCCAAACGTTGACCAGCAGCAGCTTGTCTGTGCCGGCATTCTGGCGCAATGTCTTGAGCTGATCGGCGGAGATCAAATCCAGAGTTACCGGCCTCTCGTTGAACTGGGCATTCTCATTTTCTACACTGGTCGCTTTGTAGGCCCACTTTGTAGAGCACCCAACCGCCGGCGTGTCTGTGACGGCGACCGGCTTTCCAGCGAGCAGAGCATCGACGGCATCTCTCGCTTCGTGTTTCGTCGCCAACTCCTCACGTTGATTGCTATCGATACGTCCCTCGTATCGCAGAATGCGCTGCTGGTCAAAGATGAATGCGTGGGGAGTCGCAGTAGGCCCGTATTTAAGTGCAACCGCCTGGGTGGCGCCATCGTATAGGTAGGGATAATTGAAGCTCCTATAGGCTGCCCGTGCCTTCATATCGGCAAAAGAATCGCCTACGTCGGTGTATCCGTATTCGCTGAGTTTCTCTGCCTTTGCATCGTTTCCCATGATTACGACGACGGCCACTCCCCGGCCTTGATAGTCCGTCACTAACTGCTTGATTCGCCTTTCATACATCTGGGCGACCGGGCAATGATTACAACTGAAGATAACCACCAGGATCTTGCTCGACGCATAGTCGTTGAGGCTGTGCGATTTTCCATCGACTCCAGGCAGATTAAAATCCGGCGCATGCGAGCCGATCTTCAGAATTGGAGGAACATCGCTCCCGGTGTGCGCAACGTCGTCCTGTCCCCATCCGGCAGGGCGCGAAAGAAGGGCTAAGCCGAGAGCCATCATTGACCACAACAATTGTGAGGTAAGCCTGCCCCGCCTGGCCCGGGTGAATGCAAAATGGTCTAAGTACACGAAGCCTCCTTCCGAACACCTGCAGTTTCAATCGGTTACGTGCGTCGCCGCCTTACTTTACTGCTCGACGGCGAGCAAAGTCAATGACACGCCATCCATTGCCGCTTTTTACGCGAACACCAAGGCGGCTCTTAGCGCAGCTTGCCAGCTTGGTTTTTCAAGCGACATGTACGAGTAGCCTGCGGTGTCGGTCGTGGCGGCAAAAAATCCAGTGACATTGGTACGACGCTGCCTTGACTTCGATTCCAGGCCTATAGCCGCTCCTCGAGCACGACACGCACTGAGTTGCCTGGAACTTTCCCTATGGCTCGTAGTGTGGCTGCTTTGACGGGCAATTTATGCGTCCCATTTCCCAAAGCCATAAATGAGCTTTGAAAGGGAACGCCGTCGACTGTGCCGCGCACTTTGACCAAACCCCGAGTGCCGAAAAATTTTACCGAGTCCGGCCAGACGACAAAGGTCCACCCCCCAGGCTTGGCACTTTTTTCTATAGCCGCAGTGAAGCTTTTATTGAGCATGATCTCTCCCTCCCTCGCTTCTGAAAGTGCTATGGGGTAGGACGAATCCAACCCTTGCACCGGCAACCAAAGCCTGGTTCCCCGCTGGCTGCGGATGGTTCTGCTTCACGAAGCCAGGCGACGTGCCACCTGGTTTGGTTGCGTTCCGATACTACTCATAATGAGTGTCAGCCGAGATTCATCCTCTCCAGCAAGGCACGAAAACGCGGGTCGGAGCGGAAAGGGTCAAAATACGGCTCAGCATCGATGCGTGTCAAATAGGGATCCCGTTCAGCCAACGCAGCCTGGAGAAATGCGAACATACTGTCGGCTTGTCCAAGGGCAGCCTGGTAAACGCCAAAGCATGCCGGAGAGACATAGTGTTTCAAGCTTCTCTCCATGACTTCCTCCATCAGCTTTTCGGCGCGGCCCAGGTCACCAGACCGCGCATACGAAGCCGCCAGGAAGCCCGTCGCCAAAGTAAAGGAAGGCGAGAGCCGCACAGCAGCTTCCAGGCTGGTGATCGAGTGCTGCATTGAGCCCTTTTGAGCGTGCGCCAAACCCAACCCGAAGTGCACCAGCCAATAATCAGGATAAAGGTCTACGGCTAACGCCGCGTGTTCGATCGCCTCATCGTATCGGCGCTCACAATAGAAGGCAAAAGCCAGGCCGAAGTGGACCATCATCGAAAGCGGGTCGGTTTCGAGTGCCCGCTCATACTGGGCTACCGCCTCTTTGAACCGTCGCAGCGGTGTCAGGAAATAGAGCGCGTAGCGGACGTGAACCAGCGGCGGAATAGGTTCGACGGCCATCGCGGCCCGAAAATGATGCTCGGCCGAATTCCAATCATATTCAACCGAGCCGGCCAGCAGTCCCAGCACACTGTGCGCCTCGCTCAATGCCGGATCCATTGCCAGCGCTTTTTGCGCAGCAGCCTTCGCCAACGGCGCCATCTCGATCATGCGCTCGATGCTGAGTGCGCCGAGACCGTAATAAAACACCGCCAAGCCGGCGTGCGCAGGGGCATAATCAGGATCCTGCAGCAGTGCCTGCTCGAATGACTCCTTCGCTTTGGCCAGGCTCTCCGGGTTGTAACGCTGATAAAAATACAGCCCTTTCAAATAATTCTGGAAAGCTTCGATGTTCCTTACGCGACTTTGCGTGCCGTCGAACTTAATCTTCAGGGCTTCCGCGATCGCCTGCGAAATATCATCCTGGATGGCAAAAATGTCGGTAATCTCGCGGTCGTACCGTTCCGACCAGAGATGCGATTCATCGGCGACCTTAATGAGCTGAGCCGTGACCCGAATGCGATTGCCCGCTCTGCGGACGCTGCCTTCAAGAATCGTTCCTACTCTGAGTCGATGGCCGATGGTGCGAAGATCCTGTTGCTTACCGCGAAAGGCAAATGCCGATGTGCGAGCAATTACCCTCAACTCCCGCAACTTGGTAAGCGCATTGATAATCTCTTCTGCCAAGCCGTCGCTGAAATATTCGTTTTCCTTGTCGGCGCTCAGGTTTACAAAAGGAAGCACAGCAATCGACTGAGACTCTGCCCTGGTTATGACTGACGAAGTCAGGGCTGATGAGGGCGACTCCGCCAAAGCCTGCTTGACCTCTAACATGGATTGAAAACGTTGTGCGGGATCTTTGCGCAGGCAGCGGGTGACGTGCTGCTCGACCGCAGGTGGAATCGACGGTTTTATGTCTCGCAAGGACGGCGGTTCTTCGTGGAGGATGGCTGCCAGGATGGAAATTGAAGAATCGCCTCGGAAGGCGCGCTGGCCGCAGAGCATCTCGTATAAAACCAAACCGAAAGAGAAAATGTCGGACCGCGGATCAAGCTCCCGGCCTTCCGCCTGCTCAGGAGACATATAGGCTGCGGTCCCCGCAATTGCTCCCGTGACTGTGCGCGGGGCCGCGGTCTCCGTCTCGGCCTCGGGCAGCGTCGGCTCGATTAACTTCGCCAATCCAAAATCCAGCAGCTTTATCCGGCTGTCTTCGGTAATGATGATGTTTGCCGGTTTCAGATCCCGGTGGATGATCCCGGCCGCATGAGCGGCAGCGAGCGCATCCGCGATCTCGGCGGCATATTTCATTACGTCTTTCAGCGGCACGCCGCCGCCGGCATTCGCCTGCTCCAAAGTGGTGCCGGCAATGTACTCCATCGCGATGAAGCAAACGCCATTCTCTTCCAAGATGTCGTAGATCGTAACGATGTTGGGGTGATTCAGCCGCGAGGCTGCACGGGCCTCGACCAGGAACCATCGTTTCCGCTCGGCATCCGCAACCTTCCCTGAAGGCAAAGTTTTCAGAGCGATGATCCGGTGAAGCCTGGTGTCCCGCGCCTTATAGACCTCGCCCATCCCTCCTGCGCCCAGAAGGGAGAGAATCTCATACGGGCCGACACGTTCACCCGGGACAAAGGTCATCCGCATTCACCGAGTTTAGCCCGATATCGAGGTGAAATCGGCTTATTGGGGGATAAGGATCGCTGCCACAACCGTGACAACCTATCCAGCGGGATCACCGCAGACGCTCAGGTAAGCTTCCCGTTCGTCGCGCCGTTCGAGGCTCTCCTTTTTGTAAAATTCGATGCTTTTGGGGCTATTGGGAACATAAACAGCCGGTTCCCATTTCTCGGAGAGGAACATAAGCCGACATAGGAGGGTGATGCGATACGGTCGCGGGGCTCGAGGGACCAGCAACGGCAGACACGCCAAGGTCAAATGCCGGGCCGGGGGTAGGAGGAGGCGGATCATTCGCCCTTCCGGGAGCGGATTGGACTTCGATGACGGCTTCTTGAGAGGCTTCTTCCTGGGCTGGCTCCGGGGACGGCGCGGTCTCCCCGTTTTGCTGGGTGCGCGCCCAGGCGGAGACATAGAACGGCGGGTGAACGGGCGGCGAAGCGGGTTGGTTTTCGGCAGCGAGAGCGCGGCGGTCGTTGGTGGTTCTAGAGGGGATCAGGCCTTCGATGGCGATGATCATGGAGAGGGCCTTGACCTGTGCGGAAACGCCATTGCGGGTCATTTCGGGGTCCAGATCGGCGATTTGCCAGAGGCGGGCCAGGACCCGGTCTCTGGCCAGGCTGCATCGGCGCAGTTCCTGGGTTTCCTGCTCGATGAGCCGTTGCTCGACGGCGGCGCGATGCTCAAGCATGTAGGCGCGCACACGAGGCTTGGATTTGAGGTAGGCGGCGGCATTGGGGTCAAGGCCGGCGCCTTCTGCGGCATGACGGTCGGTCATGGTTCCAGAGAGGATCAGGCGGGCATAGGCCATTTCCTGGATTGAACCGTTGTGATGTGCGGCCGCCAAGTCTTCAGCGTAGATAATTAAATTCCGTTCTCGCGTCGATTCGGCCACACCCCGTTCGACGTATCAGCAGAGAGCCAGTACGAAAGCAACAGCGATCCAACTGCGCTCTCAATCTCAACCCAAAGGAGATTTCGCAATGCGATTCATGGTCATCGTCAAAGCAACCCCAGAGTCAGAAAAAGAAGGCGCCCTCCCCGATCGGCAGCTCCTGCTCGAGATGGGCAAGTTCAACGAAGAGCTCATGAAGGCTGGCGTCGTGCTCGCCATGGATGGCCTCCATCCCAGCTCCAAAGGCGCACGGGTCAAATTCTCCGGCAAGTCCCGTACCGTCATCGACGGCCCCTTCACCGAGGCCAAGGAACTCATCGCCGGCTTCTGGCTCTGGCAGGTCAAGTCCCTCGAAGAGGCCATCGAGTGGGTCAAGCGTTGCCCCAACCCGCACGCCTGCGACTCCGAAATCGAAATCCGTCAGGTCTTTGAGATGGAAGACTTCGCACCCATCCTGTCCGAAGAGCAGATCCAGCACAAAGTAGCGAAACGGGCTGAGCTGCCGAATCAGACCGCCAACAAATAGCCACTCTTGCATCCACGGATCGAAGCTGGTGTGATCGGTAGCAGTGTCCGCTACCGATCCACATCACGCCACACATCAAGCCCTGCATCGCTGCTCAGTCAATATCGGCATCGCTGGTCATAGAGACGGTTTCTTTCGCGGCTCGGTGACAGGATTCCGGACGGGGCACACCGGACTGTTGACCACCTGCCTGCAGAACACGAGGGTACAAAACCCGCTGACGCGAGAGTCGAACTCGCGCCTCGGAGGCGCCGTCGCGATTCCCATCACCAAACATTAGTCACTGAAATTCAGCTACAGCAATGGCACCCACCTCCGCTTTGGCGGCACTACTGGAATCTATCCGCAGCATGGCAGTATTCCTGGATGGCCCGCCCAGAGTAACCCGCATTTTTTCTTTCTACGGCTTGTTAACACCATTAGGGCGTGGATGCCTATGCACTCGGGTTCGGCCGCGAACAGCCGAGCCCCACATCACGTTTAGCGCCGTAATAAACACCCACGACAATTTCGGCCCGCCGCCGGCATTCAGGGAATTGCGGCGCGTGCTGGGTGAAGACAAAATTAACACTCTTGTCTTCCGTTCAAGAGTCTGCGAAAGATGTGCGGGACTTATGCTATGCCATGCCGGAAGATCCGCCCCTTGGGAACGTACCGTGGTTCTGGTCGAAAAGGCGTTCCCTCTTTCCGGCTTTCGCCGCGAGTTTGTTGGCGATGCGGTTCATTTTCTTCTGCTCTGGAGTCTCCGAGGTTTTGGACTCATCCCGCTCCGGTGTTTTGAGACTTTCGGGTTCGTTTGGCATGATCTTTTCCTCCTGTTTCCTATTTCCCACGTTATGCAAGATATGTGCCCTGGGAAGTGATGTGCGTCACAGGGCCTTGGCGGGCCGCCGGCAATCCACATTAGCGGAAACGCTCCCGCCCCCTGTCGCAAGTGACAGTTTGCAAAAGTCCTCCGTTCGCGTGAACTGGGCGTTGAGCTTTTGATCGCCCTCATCGTCAGTTCACGCGAACGGAGGACCTGATGCCCGCGAGAGTGGTCGTAATGGCAGCAGCGTGGCTTGAAATTGTCGTGGGCATCTTGTTCATTACGGCGCTCGACACGATGTGCCGCTTGCTGTTCGCAGCAGGGCCGGAGGGTGCAGGCTTGCCACTTGGGCGTCTTGTCGGGGTCGCGCTCTTCGCGCTGGGTGTTGCCAGTCTTCCCTCGACGTCGGAAGAACCGTCCCGCAGCGTTGTGATGGGTCTTTTTGCCTACAATTTCGGGGCAGCTACTCTATTCGCGTGGACGGCCCTTGCCACGACGCTCCGCGGGTTTATGCTGTGGCCCGGTGTCATCCTGCATATCGCCGTTGCGGGAGTGTTGCTGCCACAGCTTCTGGCCAGAAGGCCAGCTCGCACGCCTCATATCTTCTGAGACTCGATGAGCTGTTTGACCTAGACTTCGAGCACCTCATCCGCCATGCAGAATGGGCTGCCGGGATCTAACGCGTCCCTGGGAAAGAAAGAAGCAGTACTTGCAGTCAAGATTGCAAACTGCTCCGGTTGGCTTGGCCTGGAATGGAAGCCATGACAGAGGAGTGCCCGGCCACACATTGGGAGGTTCAGGCATGCTCCGGCTTCCTCGGGTACTTACTGAACCTATACAAAAACCGCGCTATGAACAACTGCCAAAAGTGACAGCCATGGTTTGAACTTTTAAATTTTCAGCATGCCCTGCTTGCGGCATCGCTGTTATAGCATGCTCGCTGAGGTTTTGTATATCAAGCTGTGGCTAAAGAATATACGGTTAACTCAACAGGGAGTGAACGTGAACGTCCCAACTCTGGCTCGATTCTTCCGGCAGCAAAGCCTTTACATCGCTATCTCCGCGGTCGTCGGCGCCATTTTCTGGGCCATCGGACAGCACATCAATCCCGCGACGGTTCTGGTGTACTGTCTCTGCATCGGGAATCTCCTCTCGCCTGCAACCGGTTGGTTGGAGTTCCTTTATGCGGACCGGCCATTTCCCTACGAGTTGCTGATTTTCCTGACTGTTTTACTTGTGTTGACGGTCCCTATTTACCTGATTGCGACCGTAGTTGTATGGCTGGTTGCTCCACCTTCTCCGCAAACGCTTTCCCACCTGATTACGACGGGATGGAAGTTTCCGTTCCTGATCACATTCGTCTTCGGTATTGCCTCGTTTCTATACCACAGCACCAAAGAGCGGCTGGAGCGGCGTAACCTCGAGCTCCAGCAAACAGTGGAACGCGGCACTGTGCGGCTCGAAATGCAAGAGCAGGAGTTGGAACGTGCCCGAGAAATACAGCAGTCTCTGCTTCCAAAAGAAATTCCTCAGCTTCCGGGATTCGAGGTCGCAGGAGCATGGCAGCCCGCTAGCACTGTGAGCGGAGATTACTACGACGTGCTCCGGCTCGGTGATCATCGACTGGGCATTTGCATCGCCGACGTGGTCGGAAAAGGTGTATCAGCCGCTCTGCTGATGGCTAATGTGCAAGCAGCGGTTCGCGCCTTTGCGAGCGAGTCGGCGAGCCCGGCTCAGGTGTGCGGCAAGGTTAACACTCTGTTGCATGAGAACATCGCTACCGGAAAGTTCGTTACTTTTCTTTACGGAATTCTAGATGGGGAAATGCATACGTTTCAGTACAGCAATGCCGGACATCTCTACCCGATCCTCATTTCTGTGGGCTCAATCCGTACGCTTGATCAAGGAGGGGTTGTGCTCGGCGTTTTCCCGGCCTGGACATACGAGGACTCGACGATTGAGATGAGGACAGGGGACCGTTTGCTCCTGTTCACCGACGGCATCACAGAAGCTTCCGATGCGAACGGGCAGGAATTCGGAGAAGCAAGCATGGCTAAATGTGCAATCGCTAACCGTGCGCTCTCCGCGAAGGATTTGAACAGCCGGCTGCTCGCGCAGGTCACCGCCTACTGCGGGGCGCAATTCAATGATGACGCAACTCTGCTTGTAATTGCCGCTTCATGACGTTTGACCAGGCAAGCCCTGTCGACCCATTTCCTTGGATGGTGTCGCGCTGCCGGTCGAATACCCCGCCAAGGGATCCTCTGTCTGCGTAATCAGGCCCAGTTCTCTCACAGGACGAGCTAGACCATTCAAGTCCAGTGCTTGCGTATTGGTACGCGCAAGGAAAACGACGTCGCCGCGATTTTGCTGCAATAGTCCATTAAATTTTGACCACTAAATTTGACCAGAGAAGCGCGCCGCGAGCGCTTCACTTGCGTGGCCGAGCCGTTACCGGGTAACGGTAGCGTTCACTGCGAGGTAAGGCCTCCGTCAATGATCCAGTTGCAGCCAGTGATCGATGTAGCCGACGGACCGAATAAGAAGGCGACCAAGTCTGCAACCTCTTCCACGGTAATGAATCTCTTCACCAGAAAGCGGTTCAACATGGGTTGGACGACAATCTGACCTTCGGCGATCAAGTTCTCAGTATTTGTGGTGAGAACAGCGCCGGGTGAAATGGTTACTACTCGTATGCGCGGTGCTAACTCCACTGCCATGGCTCGCCCCATTGCTACCAGAGCCCCTTTGGTGGACGCGTACGCAATCAAATTAGCATTCCCGACGAGGGCATTTACGGAGGCGATATTTACGATGCACGGATCTGCAATGCCGTCGCAAAGCGCCTTGGCGAACTCCTGACTGAGAAAGAATGGCGCTCGCTGATTGATTGCGACCACGCGGTCAAACTCGGAGATCGTCGTTTGGGAAAATGGCTTGTGGAAGCTCCAAGCCGCGCAGTTTACTAAACCATCCAGCATGCCCATTTTTTCCGATGCCGAGCGCATCAGGTCGCGCGCGGCATCCGGCTCCGCCAAATCCCTCACCAGAGCGATCGCCGAATTTGCCAGGAGTGGATCGGCAAGACACTCCGTAACGGCCGGATTACAGTCAACCAGAACCAATCGAGCTCCGGCGCCAGCCAGCCGGCGGGCAATTCCAAGACCTAAGCCCTGAGCGGCTCCCGTAACAAGAATTGTGCGGTTTTTCAGATTCATATCCATATCTGCCTTGAACCACCATTTCTCCAGCGGAGAAGCATGTTAAAAACGCAAACGCACCACTTGCCGCTTTAAATCTCATTCAAACCCACCAGCAAGTCCTTCAACTGCTCAGCATGCTGGCGAGAAATAGCAGAAAGAGGTTTTCGACTCTGCCCTACAGGGATTCCGCGCAAGAGAGCTGACTCCCGGGTCACTGCAAGCCAATGCGGATCGTTATTGGGCAAGGAGATGGCTTGAAATTCGAGCCTTATTAAAGGGACCAGGGGGTAAAAAAGCTCGCGCGCCGCGCTTAAGTTTTTTTCCACGGCCAATAACTTGTATAGCTTCACGGCCCGGCCGGGTACAATCATCGGCAAACAACTGATCCAGCCGTCAGCGCCAACCGCCAGCCCTTCAAAAGCGATCAAATCGTTACCTACAAACACAGGAAACGAAGGACCACAGAGAAATTTGGTGTCACGGATCCTGGCGACTTCAGCTGTCGACCACTTCACTGATTGGACTACACCCTCTTCGGCCAGCTGTTGAACCTCTTCCGGCATAAGGTCGATCCCACTCGCGCCGGGGACGTTGTAGAGCATCACGGGAAGGCCCACGGCCTCTCGCACTCTCCGCAAATGATCGAAAACGTCACGCTTGGGCGGCCGGAAGACATAGGGCGGCATAAGCATGAGCCCGTTGCACCCGGCCAATTTTGCATGCAGGCCAAACTCAATTGCAGCCTTGGTGCTGTATTCAACGATTCCGGCCATGATTGGAACTTTGCCGCCCGCTTCCGCCGTCACTGCATCCAGCACGGCCTTCCGCTCGTCCATGGTTAGCGCAAGGGGCTCGCCCGAACTACCCAACGGAACCAAACCATCGACGCCTTGGGCAAGGAGGAACCTCACGAATGCACGGGTTCCGGCAAGGCTGACATCTTCGTTTTTCTCAAATGCAGTAATGGTAGGGGCATAGACGCCCCGCGGGGAAAAGACATCAGGAACAACCGGGTTCAAACTAGCCTCCTTAGATGACCGGTGAGCCTTACGCTGATCGACCATCCAACCTCCATTGACATTGTGAATAAATCGTACTCAATATACAGAGCCACATTGGGGGGAACTTGGGTTCCCTATGGCTCGTAATGTGACTGCTTTGACGGCAATTTATGCGTCCCTAGTTCCCCGCAGGCTGCGGGGGAACATGCGTGTGCTAGTCTCACCATCGATTAAGATCTTACTTTTTCCTGAGGGTTCATGACGATCTCCAGACGACGGTTTCCGTTCGCATTGGGTGCTGCTACCTTTTGCCTTTCCAACGCAGACGATCTGGCCCAGGCTTCCAGTCAAGCCTCAGCGCAGATCAATGCGCCAAAGGGTGACCATTACCTCTTTCAGGACGAGAATTTCGAGATCATTTTTCTGACCAGCCTTGGGCGGGCCTACCACTCCGGCGGAGACGTCGGTAAGGTTCTGTACCTGACGCGGCAGGTTAAGGACGGAGATTTTGAAAGCGCCTATCGAGCTTTCAAGCAGGCTGGCGACGAGGCTCGAGCCGTTGCTGAGGAATCCGCTGCCGGCGGTCACCGTGAAAGTGCACGCCAGGCCTATCTCTGGGCGCAGAACTTTTATGACAGCTCGACGTATTTTCTCGACGGTTCCGATGACCCCTCCCGCTTTCTGCCGACCTGGGAGGCTCTCTACGATTGCTGGTTGAAGTCGCTTCCACTCTTTGATCCACCGATCGAGCCGGTGGAGCATACTGTATGAGGGTACGACACTTCACGGGTTCTACATGAGGGGAAAGAGCAAGGCGAGGCGCCGCCCTCTGCTGATCCTCGTGAACGGGAGCGATGGTTCCCTGTTGGACATGTGGCTTTGGGGCGGCGCTATTGGGACAGCGAGAGGATACGACTGCCTCATCTTTGATGGGCCCGGACAGGGATACGCTCTATGGAAGCAGAAGCTCTACTTCCGTCCTGATTGGGAGAAGGTGGTTACGCCGGTGGTGAACTTCGCTCTGCAGCGAGCGGATGTGGATCCAAAGCGGATCGCGATCCAGGGCGTGAGCCAGGGCGGTTACTGGGTGCCGCGAGCCCTCGCCTTTGAGAAACGCATTGCGGCGGGCATCGCTGACCCTGGGGTCGTCGACGTGTCTACGTCCTGGACGGCCAACTTGCCTCCACCTCTGCTGGCGCTTTTGAAAGCGGGGCGCAAGGCTGAGTTCGATCAGTATCTTGGGAAGTCGCTTCCACCGCGGGCTCGCGCCACGCTTAACTTTCGCATGCGTCCCTTCGGCTACACCTCTTACTACGACACGTTCAAGGCCGTGTTGGACTATAACCTGCGAGACGTGGGCCAGAAAATCCAGTGCCCTATGCTCATCACCTCGCCCGTGAACGAGGCGTACTGGCCGGGCCAATCGAAGCAACTTGAGGACCTGCTGACTTGCCCGAAGAAGCTCCTCGACTTCACTGAAGCGGAGGGCGCGGACCTTCACTGCGAACCGAAGGGCACCGGAATCCGTGATCTGCGCATTTTCAATTGGCTCGACGACGAGCTGAACAAGAAGGTATAGCTGGGTCGCAGGTGATCCCAGATCCGTCCGCGCCCATAGCATCCACAGTCTGTTATGATCGTGCCCACCCCGGGGAACCTCCAAGCGTAATTTCGAAAAAGGAGCAGACCTATGCTGCCCTCGAAGCGCCTTCGGGCCCTCACCGTGCACCTCTGCAATGGAATTCTCGGTGCCTTAGCCCTTACTTCACCACTTAACGGGCAACTCACCCCGCCGCCCACCGAGCGGCAGGATGTAACCGAAACCTTCTACGGTCAGAGCGTGACCGATCCTTACCGCTGGCTTGAGAGCTGGCATGAGGCCAAGGCCGGGCAGTGGCTTAAGGCTCAGGACAGCTACACGCGCGGCATACTGGCGAGCCTTCCGGGACGCGAGAAATTCCTGGAACGGGTGAAGACACTGGATACCGGCAGCACGCGCGTTCGAGATGTGCGGGTTTGGGGGGGCAAGACCTTTTATCTTAAAGCTGCTCCTGGAGCCGATAACGTAAAGCTGTATGTCCAGGATCGCTCTGGCGCGCAAGAGCGGCTGCTGCTCGATCCTGAATTACTCACGAAAGAAGGTGTGCATTATTCGATCGACTATTATCGGCCCTCGCTCGAGGGCACCCTTGTGGCTTACGGAATATCCCCAGGTGGTTCCGAGAACAGTGTGATCCACATCCTTGATGTGGCCACCGGTAAGCAGTTACCCGACTCCATTGAGCGTGCACGCTTTGGCTTTATCCAGTGGCTGCCCGGCAGCAAGTCATTTTTTTACAACCGGCTGCAGAAGGTGACGCCCGACATGCCCAAAACTGCGTTCGAGCAGCGCAGCCGGGCGTACCTACACCAACTCGGTGAGGATCCCGACCAGGATCGCTTCTTATTCGGGTATGGCTACTCATCGGACGTAAAGATCGATGATAACGACCTCAGCTTCATTACTTACTCGCCGGCATCGCCTTATCTCTTCGGGCTCTTGGCCCATGGAACAGAAAATGAGGTCACCCTTTATTACGCATCGATCGAGCAGATGAAGACGCCACAGATCAAGTGGAAGAAGCTGTTCGACGCAGATGCGGACGTCGTGAATTTTGATGTTTACAAGGATGACATCTACCTGGTCACACACAAGAGAAGACCGCGCTATGAAGTTACGGTAACCAGTCTCAAGAGTCCGGATGTAGAACATGCCAAAGTGATCGTCCCCGCCACGGAAGTCGTGATTCAGGAAGTCGATGTGTCGCAAGACGGCCTCTACCTCCGCGATCTCGACGGCGGAATTGGCCGTATGCGGCGGCTCAGCTTTGACGGTCGAATCGAGTCTATTGGGATCGGTGAAGGTAAATCTGTCCAGGGCATTTCGGTCAGCCCCACCGAACCCGGCGCCCTGGTGAACGTCGTTGCCTGGACCACCTCGCCGCGATGGCTGGCCTACGATGGGCAACGAAGGACCGCAGCCGACACGGGAATTCAGCCTCCGATCCCCATCGACACATCTGGTTATGAATCAGTGGAGGTCAAGGCCAGGAGTGCCGACGGAACGATGATTCCGCTCTCCATCCTGCGCGCAAAAAACATCAAACTGGATGGAACGCACCCCACGCACCTGATCGGTTATGGCGCATATGGGATCTCCTATGACGCAGAGTTCGATCCGGTTCGACTCGCCTGGTTGGAACGGGGAGACGTGATCGCGATCGCGCACGTGCGCGGCGGCGGAGAATATGGCGAGGAGTGGTATCGCGCCGGGTACAAGCTCACCAAGCAACATACGATTGATGATTTCATCGCTTGTGCCCAGTACTTGATCGAGAACAAGTACACCAGCCCTCGCTATCTCTCCGGCGAAGGTACCAGCGCCGGCGGGGTTCTCATCGGCGGAGCCATTACCCAACGTCCCGACCTGTTTGCGGGAGCGCTGATCCGGGTAGGTTGCTCCAATACGCTTCGTATGGAATTCACACCCAATGGTCCGCCGAATATAGCCGAGTTCGGAACCGTCACTGATCCTGACGGCTTTAAAGCACTTTATGCGATGGATGCCTATCAACATGTGAAGGACGGTGTCGCGTATCCAGGTGTTTTGTTGACCGCGGGCATCAATGATCCGCGGGTCGATCCCTCGCAGGCGGCCAAAATGGCGGCCCGCTTGCAGGCAGCCACTTCCAGCAAGAAGCCCATCTTGCTGCGAGTGGATTACGACGCGGGTCACGGCATGGGCTCTACGCGAGCACAACACGACCTGGAGTTCGCCGACGAAATGTCATTTCTCTTATGGCAGGCGGGAGACCCCGAATTTCAACCCTGATGCTGACACCGGGCCGCCTACGGACCTGGATGATAAACTTCCACTGATTTTCGCAGCAGGAGAAACCCGCAAATTGTCGCCAGACCTCAAGTTGTTTTTGCAACGTCTGTACAACACGAGCGTCACGACAGGGCAGATACCTGACGTTCGTACGATCTACGGCAATTACAACACTCCGCTTTTTGTGTCGGGTGAAATCGCCGATAACCAGCGACTGGAGGAGGCCAAGCGAATATTAAAAGGCTTGTTCGAGATCAATGCAACATGCTATCTCCAGAAAAGCGCCAACGAAGCCCCGGAGTATTTTGACGTCGAGTATCATCATTTTCTTTATGTGGACCAAGTATATTATCCAGCGGAGAACCTCGAAGAGCCTCTTGCTCTTCTTGATTGCACCTATTGGTTTCAGCGGGAAGACGCGATCAAAGCCCTGAAGCGTGTCTACGTCCATTTGGCCGATCCAATTTCGACGCACGGCATCGTAGTACTCAAAGCATTGGTTCCTAAGTTGAACGTCTTAGACGGGTTTCAGAAAGTAAAAATGTTCGGGCCCATTCAGGGGCGTAACCGGAACGATAGTATCGTCGCGTATTGCACCACCCCGGCCGCACAGAACGCAGTCGCGAATGCGGTGGTTCATCTTGGTCCTAATTGCGTGCTACCGGATATTCCGAATTTTGTACACAAGGTCGGTCCGGGCGTCGGCATAGCTGACGAACCGCCGCAGGTCGCAGTTATCAGAGAGGAAAAGAAGAAGAGCCAAAGTTTTGGAAAATTTCTCAGCAAGCTGATCTATGCGGCGTGGGAGACCTACAAGCAGAAAAACAAGACCTCCGAACGGGAATTCCTCGAACTCGTCGAAGTTGCGCTTCGAACCGCCAGAATCAGCCCCGACGCCCCTCATGAGCATCCTGAAAGAACCGCCCTCGAAAACATGGGTCCCGAGTTTGCAAATACTCTCAAGAGCGCTCTGTCACGCTTCGCTGATCAGCGTCCAATTCGTCCATTTCGGTCCGCGGGGTAATTACCAGGGACCCCTGATTCTTGCGCCATTTTGCTCCCATGGCGTTGGTGACTGACTTTCATCATCCAACAGACTGGAACCATCACCATGTCCGCAACACGCTTCGCTAAAACCGCGGGTCTGCTTTCGCTCCTCCTCCTGGCCCTCAACCTGGGAGCACTCGCCAACGCCGCAGCAGACGACCCGGAAATCGGCTCCCTGAATAGACAAGAACGTCTCGACTGGTTTCGCGATCAGGGCTTCGGCCTCTTCATCCACTGGAGCGTAGACAGTCAACTCGGCGTGGTCATCAGCCATTCCCTGGTCGGCGCATCCCCCGACTACACCGACCGCTTCTTCAGCGAACTCCCCAAAACCTTCGACCCCGATAAGTTCCAGCCCATGGATTGGGCTCGACTCGCGCACCTTGCCGGCATCCGCTACGTCATGTTCACCACCAAACACCATTCCGGCTTCGCCATGTTCGACACCAAGACCACCCCCTTCGGCATCATGAACACGCCCTTCCATCGCGACATCACCAAGGAAGTCTTCGACGCCTTTCGCGCCCAGGGCATCGCCGCGGGCGTTTATTACTCACCCGACGATTTTTGGTGGTTGCATGAGAACGGGAAGACCATCGAGCGCTCGGTCCCTGGAGTTCAGCCGCGCAACAACCCCGGCCTGATGGAATACGACCAGACGCAACTGCGGGAGCTGCTCACGCATTACGGAAAAATCGATGCCCTCTTTCTCGACGGAGAAGCGGCGGGTCTACGCGATCTTGCATGGAAGCTCGACCCGGACATCATCGTCACCCGCGGCGCCATCAAAACCCCCGAGCTCACAGTCCCCGGAATGCCCTTGCCCGGAGCATGGGAAACCTGCATGACCATGGGCACTTCCTGGCAATACCAACCGCAAAACGAGCATTACAAATCAGGAGGAGAGTTGATTCGCCTGCTGATTCAGACCCGCGCCAAGGGCGGCAACTTCCTGCTCAACGTCGGTCCCAAGCCAAACGGCGAACTGCCGATCGAAGAAGAAGAGCGCCTGCGCGAAATAGCACTGTGGATGTTCGTAAACTCCGACGCCATCTATTCCGTGCGGCCCTGGGTCATCACCAACGAAGGCGACATCTGGTTCACCAAAAAGAAAGACACGCTCTACGCCATGATCGAATCCGGCACTCCATGGCCGCGCGCCACATGGAAGGAATTCACTCTTCACTCGGTCCGCGCGACCGCAAAGACGGAGGTCAGCGTCCTCGGCCAGAACGATCAGGTCGTCGAGTACCATCCCGAAATCAAGCCCACCTCCACCTGGCGTCAGGAAAAAGATGGCCTCCATGTGAGGGTGATGCAGACGCAGCGTCTGCAGGACAATTTCCAATGGCCCAACCCGGCTGTGCTGAAAATCACCAACGCCGAGCCGGCCTTTACACCGCCCCACGTGCAGACCACAGGCTCCGTCGCCGAATCATCGGGAGAGACCCTGCAAGGCGAAGTGCTAGACATGGGTGACCGCGCAACCCTGCAAGTGGGCTTTGAATACCGTCCCATCCTCGGCGAAGACGTAAACTCCCGCACCACCCCGTGGACCGCAACACCAATCCAAACCGTCACCAAACCCGGCCTAATCAGCGCCCACATTGGCGGCCTTTCCCCCACAGGTACCTACGAATTCCGCGCCGTCATCTACCATCCCCTCCTAGCCCTCTATGGCGCCGAACTTTCCATGAAGCGCTAATGGCGGTTCCAAGGTAGCCATACCCAAGCGGGCACCACTGGTACCCGTTCTGCCCTTGCGTCCAGAACGGGAGCTCCCATTCATAGCTACCAACGAATCGGTTACGCGGGTCGAACAACAACAGGCCACGCTCTGCTCCCAAATGAAAGGGATCCTGTGCCAGATGGCGCCCGAATGCGTTGCTTAATCCAAAGTAACCTGTTTCCCAACTCGGCAGGCATCCCGGCGGGGCCTCTGATGGCCGTGTCCGGCCATCTCATAGAGAGATCGGCTAACGGCGGAAGCAGTTGTCTCTCCTGGCCGTCGAAGTGCTTGTGTGCGCAGTTCCCTTCCTGCCGCCGTCATGGCTCTATTCCCCGAAAACTCTATAATCGAGGAGCAAGGTATGAGAGTGGTCGATAGAAGAAGAGGGGGCTGGAACTACGACGCGCCACCCGTCCCCAGGTCGACTGGTGCAAAGAACCACGAGCGAGCTGTGCGAATGTCCCCTTTCACTCGCAAGCTCGGGGTAGGATTACTCATCACACTGCTTGCGATGGTGATTTTTGCAGCCTGCTTCGTGGCGTTCCGTACCATAGATTTTAAGCAGATTTCTGTTCCTGCGGCTCTCACGCGCGTCCATCGCTCTAGTCCGTTGCATCCATCTGCTCCTGCTTCCGCGGTCACGCCGCTTCCGCCCGTTCATAATTCTCCAGATACGGAATGTGACGATCACAGGCAGTGTACCGATGAGGAATTTGCGGGTCTGACGGATAGTCTTGGGCGGCAGTGGGCCATTACTCCTGAAGAGCTTCGGTCCAGGTGTGCTGGCTATACGACGTATCCGTCACTGGAACACTGTATTCTCGCGGAAAGTGTGCCCTGGATGGACAAGCATCCAAAGGAAGCAGCTCCCTGGATTAATCCTAAGAATTTCGACACGGCCATCATGGCCCTTTGCCAGAAGGATCCCAAATCTCTTTCTCTTTGCCTGAAACCGTAATTGTCTGCGTGAAAAGGCGGAATGAAGGCACGAGGGCGGGCCACGCATAGCAGGAACAACCAGAGCTTGTAAGTTTTGAGACTCAGGGTATGTGCTTGTTTCGTATGCAGCGTTGCCTCTATTCATTCATCATTGTTCCGCAACGGTTCAGTGAACTTAATCTCGTTTCCGGAATCGTCGTTCACACGGAACTCCCGATTCCCCCAAGGCTTGCGTATGATAGCCTGCGAGACGCGAGCACCGCGTTGCTGAAGTTCAGCATGTAGCAGATCGAGATCTTCGGTGAAGATGTGAATTCCAACGGGTGAACTGTGCCCGTCATCTGTGAATAAGTGGATCGCAATCTCGTCACGTTCAACGATTGCGTAGTTCCCACTGGGCATCTCGGCGGCAACCTGAAATCCAAGTTTCTGCTCGTAATACTCAATGGACCGTTTTAGATCGGCAACCGGAAGCTCCGGGGCTATCCGAGAAAGCTTCGACATCCTTCATCCTCCATTCGATGCTACGGCTCTTCATATTGTGCGTGAGATGCGGAGATGAATGAAATAACCCCTAGACACTGTTTCGTGGACACGAAATGCCCACCGTTTGACGAATAAACCCGACGAATAAACCCGGATTAACCCCTTGCAAAGTTCTCGTCAACATGACATGTTTCTGCTTTGCTTGATGCGCGCTTAATGCTAATTCGTCAATGGAAGTTGTCCACCAGCATCAATTCGCTGCCACTTCGCTCGAGGTTCGAATACAAAATCGAGTGGCCATCCGGAGACACTGCTATGCCTCCCGGGATAGGGTTTTCGAACGTTGCCACAGGCAAAGTTTTTCCGGTTCCAAAGCTTAGATACTGGATGGAAGAGTTCCGCACGGCGGCTCTCCTTGAGGGCACGAAATACACACCGCTGTCCTTAATAGCAAGATTCTCGTATTGAGATAAGCCGTCCAGAACCTTTGAGGTTTGACCGCCTTCCACAGGCACCCTCCAGAGACTTGTGTCAAACAGACCCTTTGTGTAGTAAAGAAATTTGCCGTCCGGCGATTCGCGCGGAGCGAAACCACCGTCTCGCGTCAATTGCATCGCCTCGCCGCCGTTAGCAGGAATCTTGAATATCTGCTGCTCTCCAGTGCGCGCCGAGTCGAAATAGATCCAGCGCCCGTCCTTTGACCAACTCGGGTTGCCATCGTTCGCTGGGTCGGTGGTCATGCGCTGGGGTTTCCCTCCGCTCGAACTAACCACCCAGATGTCAAACTCCCCAGTGGCGTCCGAGTCAAAAGCGATATGTTCCCCGTCCGGCGACCACTGCGGGGTAGTTACATCCGGTCCGGCAAAGGAGGTCAGTTGGGCGGCGTTGGAACCCTCCCCGTCGGCGGTCCAAATTTCCTCATGCCCCGAGCGGGTCGACTGAAATACGATTCTCTTGCCATCCGGCGAGAACTGAGGAGCATCGTCATTCCGCGTGGAGGAGATGAAGGGTGCAGCCTTGCTGAAGGGCCCTGGGCTGTTCGCATTTCCTGAACCAGCGTTGGCCGGCGCCTCCATACGCCAGATGCTGGTTTGACGATACTCGTTGACATAAGCGAGGCGGTGAGCGCGAGGCGAAATTGCGGGTTGTGCAGCGGCATCGCCGAACGCTATGAGTTGCTGCGGCTGGGCCGACCCGGAGGGCGCGACCCTCCAAAGACCGACGGAGGTGGCAAAAATGTCGGCCGTTCCCCCAAACACAATCTCGCGACCATCCGGGGTCCAGGCCGGTCTTCCGTTGCCACGATTGTCGAAGGTCAGCCGGCGAACGTCTCCGACAGGCTGGAGTCCGGGGGAAAGAGACAGCAGGTAGAGGTCGCCGATGGTGTCATCCGTCGAGCGAGCAAAGACCAAAGTACGCCCGTCTGAAGAAATTGCCGGGCTGCTATCGCCGATTATGTTTGGGGGCGGATCGGTGAGGCGCCGTTTCTCTCCCGTTTCGGTCGAAAGCAGGAACAGCGCAAAGGCCTCTTTGGGGGAATCCCTCCCGCTGAAAATTAGCCCTGAGCCATCGGGCGACCACGCCAGATAAGGAGAGGGCAAGCGATACGAAGTCAGGGTCTCGGTGACCTTGTGTTCAGGCCCGCCCAGCGCAGGAACAAGCAGCACCGCCGCTTTATCCTGGGTGAGCTGCCGGAAGAATGCGACGAAGCGGCCGTCGGGCGACCATGCCGGGCTCCAATCCTGGGCCGGATCGGTAGTTAGTCTGAGTGGTGGCCCAGCCGTGCCGATCAACTTGACATAGATATCCCAATTATCCCGTTTCTGCCCGTTCCAGGTGAAGGCCAATTGATTGCCATCCGGCGAAAAGCTTGGCTCTTCTTGAAAGCCCTGATACGTGGTCAAGGGAACTGGGTGCAATACCACTTCGGGGGCTTTGGAGGCCGATCGGAAAAACCAGAGGGCGCTGCCGAGCAGAACTGCAACTGCAAGGAGTGCAGCGACCCAGACCAGGTTCCTGCTCCGACGACCGGGAACTACAGGCGCCGCGCCCAGAGTTCCCGAATCTGACTCCTCCTTCAGTTCCTCGAGGGCGACTTTCAGGTCCGGCACGGCTTGGAAACGCCTGTCTGGGTTCTTGCGCAGGCACCGGGTGATGATACGCTCCAGCTCACGGGGCAGCCCGTCCACAACCTGACTTGGCGCCTTCGGCTCGTCGCGCAGGATTGCTGACAATGTTGAAAGTTTAGAATCTCCCTGAAACGCCCGGCGGCCAGTCACCATTTCGTAAAACAACGCGCCAAAACTGAAGATATCGGAGCGCGCGTCCACCTTCTTGCCCTCGGCTTGCTCAGGTGACATGTATGCGACGGTACCCAGGATCGTTCCCGCACCGGTGGAATGGTCGTCCGTTTTCTGGAAGGGCTGCGTCGATTCAGATTCGCCGCTTTGGATTTGGTCAGTCAACTTGGCTAAACCGAAATCCAGTATTTTGACCGATCCGACACCCCCTTCTGATCCACTTACAATCACATTTTCCGGCTTCAGATCGCGATGGACAATGCCCGCTGCGTGCGCCGTTGCCAGGGCGTCCGCGATCTGAATGGCATACCGCAGCGAATCGTTGAACGCCAGCCTTTTGCGTGCGATTAACTGGGTGAGCGTCTTGCCCGGCACGTACTCCATCACAATGAAGTCAATGTCGCCGCTGCTCGCAATGTCGTGAATGGTGATAATGCCGTGATGATTCAGCGCTGATGCAGCCTTAGCTTCCAGCACGAAACGCCGTTTGCGCTCGGCGTCAGCGACTTTATCCGGCGGAAGTACTTTGATGGCGACGAAACGATCGAGATGCGTGTCGAGTGCCTTGTAGACGACACCCATGCCTCCCTCGCCGAGCTTCTCGACAATCCTGTAGTGCAGGAGGGTACGCCCGATCATAGATCTTTCTCAGTCGGCTGCTATTTGCTCAGCATACACCTCGCTGCCGAAACGGAATGGAGTAAGACATCAGACCCGGGGCTGACCCACCCGGGCTAAAACGGCTCAGCAAGCCTGGGGGCAGGCAGAGAGGAGAGGTGTTCCATGGTTTGATTGACTCAGAGCTCGCCGCCCGGAAGATATTGGCTTGCATCGGGGACTCAAAGCTCGGATTAGGCGTTGTTTTGGCCGGAAGGCTCCGGCTCGGTAAGGCGACCAATCTCTGCCATTTGCAGGTAGACCACATTTCTTTGGGGTCATTTCCGTCTGGTCGCTAATTACCTGGTCGCTAATTACATGCAGTAGGCGGAAATCAATCGTAGTGCAATGTCTTTGCCAGGTCTAGCCGCAGCGCGTGCCGCATGGGCAACAGCGCGGCGATGGCGATGATGGCAATGAGTACCAATATCGCGGCTGCATAGCTGAGTGGGTCGAGGTTGTTGATTCCGTAGAGGGCAATGCGCAACACCTTCGACGCGGCCGCCGCAATGCCGGTGCCGACGACCAGGCCGAGCACAACAGGCCATGAGAATTGAAGCAGCAGGGCAGAAAGCACCTGTGCGCGTTTCGCTCCCAGGGCAATTCGGATTGCGATCTCCTTCATGCGCTGCGAGACGGTGAAGGTGACCAGGCCGATGATGCCGATGCCTGAGACCAAGACGGCGATCATGCCGATGAGGCTTACGGCCATGGCGGCTTTTTCGATTCCAGAAATATTGTCGTGGTAAAGAGCCTTGAGCCGGCGGATCTCCGGAAGGATTTTGGGGTCAAGGCTTTCGCTAATGGATTTTGAGATGAGAGGAAGGTTGTCGGGCGCGCTGGCGGTTCGTGCAAGGACCACCATATCAGGCATGTCGCGGGGCTGCGCGGACCAATACTGCTCGGTGGCGTCGTCGTCGCTAAGGGCGTTGATGTGGGCATTGCCGGCGACGCCGACAACGATGGATTTCGTTGAGTCGTCGTCGCCCAGGCGCTGTCCGATGGGGTTTTGGTTGGGCCACTGCTGGCGCGCGAATGATTGGCTCACGATGACGGCGTTCTTCTCTCGCGGGTAGAAGGTGCGACCGAGGAGGATGGGAATGTTCATGGTCTGAAAGAAGCCGGGCTCGACCCAATTGGGGTAAATGAGGACTTTATGTCCGGCGATCTCAGTCGTTTCACGGTCGACTTCGTGTCCGAGGGGCGGGAGCTTGACGAGCGAGACGGAGAGTACGCCGGGAATGGCGCGGAGACGAGCCTGCATCTGGTCGAAATAGGCCTGCGCGGCAGCAGGCGCGTAGCCGTGCCGGCCGAGGTGCGGATCGATGGAGAGCATCTGCTGATAACCGAAGCCGGGATCGGTATAGAGCGCGTGCTGCGTGGCACGGACGAGCAGGCCTGCGACGATGAGCAGGACGCAACTTGCGGCGACCTGCGCGCCGACGAGGAATTGACGCGCGATGGTCTTGTGCTGGCGCTGGCGGGCGACCTGGACAGCCGGCATGAGACCGAAGAAGACGGCAGCCGCAAACATGACGGCGACGGTGAAGAGCAGGACACGCCAGTCGGGGGCGGCGCTCACCCACTTCGGCGCGTCCATTTTTGTTAGTGCGATTTGCATCACTGCGCAGCCGAGCGCAAGGCCGGCGAGCGCACCAAGCATGGAGAGCAGCAGGCTCTCCGTGCACAGTTGCCGGAAGATGCGGCCACGGTTGGCGCCGATGGCGACGCGTATGCCGATTTCGCGTTCGCGCGTGACGGCGCGGGCCAGCATAAGGCCGCCGAGATTGGCGCAGGCGACAGCCAAGATCAGCAGTGTAAACACGGCGACCATGGCCGCGACCTGATACATCTCCGGCTGCATGACCTGCATGTGTCCGCCTGGCGAGATCTGGATGTACTCTTTATCCCAGATGTCTTTGGGGTGCTGGCGGCGCAGTTCATCGGTAAGGGCGCGCAGCTCCTGGCCGGCGGTCTTTGCGGAAACACCCGGAGCGAGGCGGCCCCACATGCGGATGGCAGAGTCGCCCGGGTCGGTGAGCGTCTGGCTTCCTTCGACAAAATATGGCTGCTGGATGATGGGCATCCAGATGTCGGGACGCTGGCCGCCGAGGCTGGCAAAGGCGTAAGGAAGCACGCCGATGATGGTGGCGGGCTTCTTATCGATGTGGATGATGCGGCCAACGACGGAAGGGTCGCCGCCGAAGCGGCGCTGCCAGAAGCCATAACTGATTACGACGGAAGGAGGCGCGGCAGGATCGCCGTCGCGTTTGGGATCGAAGAGGCGGCCGATGGCTGCGGGCGTTCCCAGTTCGGTGAAGTAGTTGGGCGTGATGAAGGACGCCGATGCTTGCTGAATATCGCCGTCGACCTGCATGGGAGGCACGCCCAGCACGCCCATGATGGCCGACAGCGTCTTTGCATTCTTCTGGTAGAAGAGGAGCGAAGAGTTGGGCGCTCCGTCGGTATAGGCGTTGGGCGAACGGCGTTCCAGGCGCACCAGGGAACCGGGGTCGCGGACCGGCAGGGGCTCGAGCGCCACCACGTCGAAGACAGTGAATGCAGCCACGTTGACGCCGATCCCGATGGCCAGCACCAACACGGCCATGAGCGTGAAGCTGGGCGAGCGGGCGAGAATGCGCACGGCGTAGCGGAGGTCCTGGATGAGGCGGTCGAGCCAGGTCCAGCCCCACGCTTCGCGCGCTTGTTCCTGTATACGCAGGGTATTGCCGAAGTTGTTGCGCCCTGCTCGCGCCGCCATCTCGCGATGAAACTCCATGTCACTCGCCAGTTCCACATCAAACCGGCGGCGGTTGATGAGGTAACGAATGCGTCGGAAGATCTCACCCATGGGCAGGCCTCCTGGTTGTGTCCGTTATGCGGTGCGCAATATGTTCTGAATCGCTTGCGTCACGCGATCGTACTCCGATAGCTCAGCCTTCAGGTGCTTGCGCCCCTCCGGCGTGAGGCGGTAGAAGCGCACCTTGCGATTGGTCTCTGAAATGCCCCACTCGGCTGTCACCCAGCCCTTGACCAGCATCTTTTGCAACGTGGGGTAGAGCAGTCCCTCTTCCACCGCCAGCACTTCGCTGGAGAGGACGTGAATTCGCTGCGCCATTGCATAGCCGTGCAACGAACCGGATTGAAGAACGCGCAGAATCAGCATGGGAAGCGCGCCAGAAGGCATTCCTGCTTTAGGCGTATCAACCATAGGCATAACGGTATTATGTCTTCTATTGTTCGTCAAGCGAGGAACTAGACTAGGGGGAACCACGCGGCACTGCGGTGGATTTCGCTCCTTCGTGCCGGCTGTAAAGAAGCGCTATGCCTTTGGCCTCCGTCGGGTCGCTAATTAGGTCCGCATACCCTGATGCTGCACAGTTCAGGAGAGCGCGGGATAGCTTGTGTAGCCGGCAGCGTCTCCTCCGTAGAAAGTCGTTGGGTCCGGTTCATTCAGAGCGGCTCCGAGTTGCAGCCGCCTTGGTAGATCTGGGTTGGCTAGAAAAGCGCGGCCATAAGCGACAGCGTCGGCATGCCCGGTCCGTAATGCTTCCTCTCCCCTGGGCCCGTCATATCCGCCATTCACAATGTAGAGACCTTTCCAAAGTGTTCTCAGGTGAGCCGACATGGCGAGATCCTCCTCGCTGCTTCCTTTGCTGTTCTGCGCCGTTTCGACGACATGAAGGTACCCGAGCCCATAACTGTTGAGCCTTGTAACCGTGACGGAGAAGGTTTCGAGTGGGTTTTCGTCCGTCATATCGTTAAAGCCACCGGTCGGAGAGATCCGCACACCCACACGCCTGCTATCCCAGACTTCCAGGACGCGTTCAACTGTCTCAGTGAGAAAGCGGACTCGATTCGACGCAACGCCTCCATATCCATCGGTTCGCCGATTCGATCCTGTTCGGAGAAATTGATCGATCAAGTATCCATTCGCCGCATGAATCTCGACCCCGTCAAATCCGGCTTCTTTCGCGTTGCCGGCTGCCCGCCGATAATCGTCCAAGGCCTCTTTGATCCCGCTAACCGTCAAGGCAACCGGCTCGGAAACCTGTGCCAGACCCGTGGCAATTAACGTCTGGCTCCTGGCACGGATTGCCGAGGGAGCTACTGGCTGCGAATTGTTCGGCAACAAGGACGAATGAGAGATTCGTCCGACATGCCACAACTGAAGGAAGATTCGGCCTCCACTCTTATGAACGGATTCGACGATTCGGCTCCACGCTCGCACCTGTTCGGGGGAATGAATCCCTGGAGTATTGATGTAGCCTTTGCCCATGGGCGAGATTTGCGTCGCCTCGGTCACGATGAGTCCAGCTGAAGCGCGTTGTGAGTAATAAGTCGCCGCGAGTTCGCTCGGCACGCCATCTGCGTCTGCGCGGTTGCGCGTAAGGGGCGCCATGAAGACGCGATTTGCCAGGACCAAAGACCCAAGCTGAACCGATTCGAAGAGATTCGCCATTTTTGTGCTCCTGCTGTTCAACGACTCAACAGACCGCCGTTACTTCGTGGTTGCGCGTGCCGCCTGTTCGATCACATCGACCACGACGTCCGGGTAAGTGATGGGGATGGCGTGCGAGGAGTTCAGCTCAGTGACGTGAGAGTGGGCACGATCGGCTTCGAACTTAAATTCGTCCTGAGGAATCACGGGGTCCAGCAGGGGCCTGATTTGCCAGCTTGGCTTGCTCGTCCATGCAGCCGCTGTCAATGGCTCGTTGAGGGCCGCCAAATTGATGGGGCGCTGGGTGGCGATCATCAGGGCGATCGCCTGCCTACCGCAATAGCCGATGAGTCTTCTGTCCTTACTTACCCGTTCCTTGCTTCGGCTCAACCTTCGCACCTGTTCCGGGGAATGAGTCGGCAACTCGCTAAGCCTTCTCTGCTCGCAGCTGCTTCCAAACATCAAAAGCAGTGAGCAATCCGAGGAGGAGAACGATAACGGGAATCACAGGTGGTTTGATACCGAGAGGAAGAACGCCAGCAGGCACCCCAGGCTGCAGGTGGACATAGATTGCCACGACCATCTGAGTAAAGAGGATGAAACATGCGATCAGCAGGATTTGATCTTTGCTTTTTGCGGTCAGCGATCTCCGAAGCCATGGCAGTAAGAAGAGGACGCCGGTAACCATTTCACTCACTTTGCCCGCGAGAATCGCCTCGTGGGGTAGATGACTCTGTTGAATCTGGATATCAAACCATCCACGGATTGGCTGGAAGAATTTTAGAAAGCCGAACATGAACATCCAAACTCCCAGCAGCAGCGATAAAACCTTTAGACGACGAGACATATTCTTTATCCAGTTTCGAAATTTTTCGACTTCCCAGCGCCTGCCCACGAACCATCTGTCGGATTTGGTACTGATGTAGGGTTCAGCTCCCGACCGAAACGTTTACTGCGTCGATTCGGACACGGATATGCAGGGCCGATGAAGCTATCCCCTACGGAGCCCGAAACCTTATTTCTTCCAAGACCTGGACTTGACCAAAATCCAAAAGATCATCAAATGTGAAGCGATTACCACGGGAGCGTAAAACGTATAGATATACCAAACGGTACCTAGGTTGAAGCTCGGAACGTTTAACTGCAAGAGGCCGCGCAATCCGTTTAGCAGATCCACGAATCCCCACGTGTTGAACACCCACACCAGAGGAACGGCAACACGCCAGTTGCTCCGCAGAGCAAAGATGGAAGCGAGGGCCAGCACCGCTGCTAAGAGATCACCGTAGGCAGCATTGAAAAGGAAGTCTCTGGGCAGTCTCGGATCGATCATACCCGGAACCAATAAAGTCATTCCCACATAGCGCAGCACATGCACAGAGACCAGTGGAGTCAGAGCAGAATTACGAGGAAGTTTGGTAAGTGACGGCCAAACGTACCATGCCACGACGATGGCGCAGACGACACAACTCAAAAGAAGCTGCAGCCAGAAAATAGCGACGTTATTCATCGCTAGTCCCATGCGCGAAGTCATCTCCGCGCAAACCGCTAAGTGTGCTCATTGTCCGGCTCCCTTTCATGAAGCTGATTACAGGACAGACATGTCTTTATGTTGTAAGCGTTAGTTCGAGTTGCATAAACAATCTCCCTGGTTAGTTTGTGTTGGTGCGCGACGCACTGGCTACAAGACAGACATGTCTGTCTGCTGTATGATGAGTATAGACAGAGGTGTCTGTCGCGTGTCAAGGGGAGTTCGATGAAATCAAGCAAAAAATCCGATCCGCGGGAGAGAATTCTGGAGGTGGCCGACCGACTCTTCTACGCAGAGGGAGTCCGCGCGACCGGCACCGAGAAGATCATGTCGATCGCCGAAGTCGCAAAGGCGACGTTTTATCGGCATTTCGAAAGCAAGGATGCCCTCGTGCTCGCATACCTCGAAAACCGCGATCGAGCTCTTTGGGACTATCTCTCTCATCCCACTCCCCCAAAGGATCTGCGTGAGGCTCTGACCAAATTCGAACAAATGGCGAGCTGGCCCGAAATAACCGGCTGCCCGTTCCTTCGTATCGCATCCGAATACCCGGATACTGCCCACCCGTATCATCGCCTGGCGATCGAACACCAAAACAAGATTCTTGACTATCTAACCGATCTGCTAAAGCCCTTCGCAGTCGACAAAAGGGCGGCGGCGGCGGCGATACTTAGCGTCATCGATGGCGCCTTCTCCATTCGAATGCTCTATGGGAATTCGAAGGAGGTTCCGATTCTCTCGCCCGCCGAGGCAGTACTCAAGAGCTTTCAGAGCCCGCGAGCTCAACGCCGCAGATGATCCGGATTAACCCGTCCCCGAAAAGGCTCGAAGGAATTCGTGCGTGCAATCCCGTGCTGAACCCGCCGGCGCTGAGGCTACTTAAGTAGCGCTACTCCAAGCGCGATCAGCGCGACCAGCAGCGCCGCCCCGGATAGACCGTAAGTCAATAGTTGCGAGGCTCGCGAAGCGGCCGCTGGATCGATGACGTCTTGCTCCGGCATGACGACTCTTGCATCGGCAAAGATCGACTGTTGCATCACCCGCTTGCTCGCCAGAACTTCCTCTATCCCAGCCTCGAAATGACGTTGATGGATTTTCTTTGACCCGTTGGGGATTGGCTCAGCAGCCGCAGCGAGGGCTGCCTTGAGCACAGCGTTTTGGATGTCTCCGCCGCTCACTTCGTACTGGTGCGCAAGGGCGTCGAAATCGACGTCGGGGGCCAGCGGCGTCCGGGGATGCAACTGCACCTTCCAAATGCGGGCGCGTTCGGTCGCTCCCGGCAGCTCGAAGAGGACGTGGGTTCGGATACGCCGCTCGAAGGCAGGATCGAAGTTCGCTGCGAGATTGGTGGCGAAGATCACGACCCCCGTGTACCTCTCCAGCTCTTGCAGGAGCACATTGACCACGCTGTTTGATTCGCGCTGCGAGCCACTATCGACTGAGGTGGACCGCCGCGCAGCGATCGCGTCCGCTTCGTCGAACAGCAGGACGGCTTGCTCCTCGCGCGCTGTACGGAAGATCGCGGCAACGTTCTTCGCCGTTTCGCCCATCCACATGGACTCGAGCTCGGCGTATCGGACGACCAGGAGGTGGCGGCCGAGCGATTTAGCGATGGCCTCGGCGCAGATGGTTTTGCCAGTGCCGGCCGGCCCAGCGAAGTTAAAGGCAAGACCAAGGCCGGTGGAATGCCGTTCGCCAAGGCCCCAGCTCTTGAAGATGAGATCGTGCTGTGTAACCTGGGCCAGGGCAGCTTCAAGAGCACTCCGCGTCGCAGGAGGAAGAATGACATCATCAAAACCGCGGCGCGGCGTGATGCTTTCGACCGCGCTGCGGCCAGTAATGCCAAAGAGACGCGAAAATGTGCCAGGGCCCACCCGCTACACCATCCCGTGTTTATCGGTCAGAATCATGCGACCGCACCAGTTCTTCAGACCTGCCCCGTGCTGTTTGTAGAAGATCCAAGCTGTGAGCTTCTACAGCCAGATCAACCCCAAAGCTCCCGTGAGATTCGGATCTCTATTGTAGAACGGCTCAGATCTCTGTCCTGGCAGGCTTGGCCTGGCAGTTCGGGAACATTCACTTAATGAACGAGAGATCCGGCCAGACGCCCCGAGTGTGGGGAGGAGCGCGCAGAGGTACTTCTGCCCGTTTCCTTTATCCCATAGCAAGGGTAATTTTCCGTGCGTCCCCGCGAAAACCCCCTCCTATCTCCTCAAAGCTTTCCTGACCCATAAGATCGTTGTAGCAACGGCAGCCTTCCAACTGTTTTGAAGGTATTGGTGTTGTGAGAGGTCGCGGACACGCAAAGCTTTCCGAAAAAAGAATGCATTTTGTGAGAGAAAAGAGAGATAAGTCCCCAGCCGGCGCTTTCATGCGGGAACGCGTGCCGCTAAGTCCTTTGTTTTATCGAAGGTGCTCAAGTTTTACGGCTAAGTCCTTTGTTTCATCAAGATGCTCAAATTTCAGAATTAATTAATTTGAGCATCTTGGGGGTGCTGCTCCCTAGCGGCAGGTAAGAACCAAAGGTAGCTTACGCGTAGAACCTAGTTCTACCAGTGGCAAACGGGACAATGTCTTTGCCGCGCGCAATGTCTTGGCGGGTGTCCCGTTTGTCATCCTGCGTCCTGGCCCTTTGGCCGCGGTTGCCTCCGGCGGGTGCCCGGAGGTGTGGTGTTTCGCAAATTGTCAAAACTGCTCAATCAAGAGGACGCCTGAGCGCACCCTGCTTATACGGTGATTTCTACTCTCCGCAGGCGCGCCCTCGCGGGGCGCAGGAATGCTGCGGAGAGGCTTATACCTTCATTTTGATGTCGCTTTATAGTTCGCTACACCCAAGTCATCATGCTGACAAGCACTGATGTTACCCGGTGGTGGCGGCAGATGCACAGGTAGAGCGCGCCGGTGCAAGGCCAAGCAGCGCTGTCGAAGTAAGACGGCGCCGACGTATGGATGATATCCCTACAGTAGTACGGTTTTTGCAACGCGCACAAGAGGGTTAAAGGATTTCTTTAGTAACCATGGCTGGGCGCTGTTCTCACCGCCTCGTAACACTAAAAGTATCTTTAACGAGCTTCGGCTGGCCTTTGTCGTCCCTGAACCCGACAATTTGGTATGCCTCAGATGATCAGCCCCAGTCCGTGTCAAAACTGAACCTCTGCGACAATCTCGGCCGCAATCAAACAAATTCCTTCATCTTCTCCGCAGTGAGACCTGGTACGTTCCGTCTGTCGCCGCCAAGGTCGTGGTGACCGGGGATTGCTGTCTATTCGGGTACTTTCTGTCTGTCCACCGCCGCCTCCACCACTCTATGCAAGAATGGACTCATCGCATTCATTCCATTGTTGTACGTTCTTCTGACTGACAAGGGGGAAAAAGCGGGTGTACATCCATACAACCGCATCCTGGCCCGGGCGTGAAGATCGCCGAGCTGCGCTGGCGTGGCTCGCCATGTTCTGGATCTTCGTGGGCGTCGGCTTCGGCTTCGATCTGCACAACTACCTGCAGGAGCGGCCGCCCGTACCCACGATCGTCCACGTACATGCCATCGCCACCACGCTTTGGCTGCTCACTGCCACCGCGCTTGTGCTCCTGGTCGAAACCGGCAACGTCCGCTTCCATCGTCGCCTCGGCTGGTTTGCGGCTGGCTACGCCGCTCTCATCGTCGTGATCGCCCCCTGGTCCGAGCTCAGTTGGCAGGCCTTGAACCTGCACACTCCCGGCGCGCTGCCTCCTCAATTCCTCTCCATCGCCTTCAGCGGAGTGCTTTGCATGGCCGTGCTGCTGCCCTGGGGCGTTCTCATGCGCCGCAACTCCGCCGCCCATCGGCGCGTGCTCATTCTGGCCACCATCTGCATCAGCGATGCCGGCTTTTCCCGGTTCGTGAGCCTCTTTCTGCCTGCACCCACTGGCTTTCTCGGCACCTACCTGTTTTACGAGGGCGGCAATGTGCTCCTCATCCTTCTTATGTTTCTCTGGGACTGGAAACGCAACCGGATCATGAAACAGTTCCTATGGGGAGCGTTCCTGGTCACCGCTGTGGGCCTGGCGGCCACGGGGCTTTACTTCAACGAGACATGGAAATCGATTTCCCGCGCCTGGCTGGAAGGCTGGGCGCGGAACATGCTGTAAAGCCAGAACCTTGGCAGAACTGGCTCTTACCAACTGGAGAATCGGAATCCCGGCTTGCTGTCATTCGCCAGCGCACTCACACAGGTCGGCCGCTGGGCAATGCGGAGTTCGTCCATAGCATGGAGAAAGTAGCGCAGCGGCGGTTAGCTCCACTGAAGCGAGGGCCTCGAGAAAAGGTCGCTATCGATCGTAGCCCAAGGCATACTCACCTTTGAGCCTTAGCGTAGTTCTGTTTTCCCAAAGTGCCAGTGCCGTCTGTCCGCGAAACTCTTCTGTCCGCGAAACTTCAAAGTCCCAGTCCCGTCTGACGCACAAATTTTGACGCATAAATTTGACGCATAAATTTCTGACGCAAGTACTTGGCCAATGGCACCGTCATAGGAAACTCGTAAAGAAATAAAGCCCGGTGACCGGATCAGTTGTCAGGCTTGAGGCAGCTTGCCGAGGAAGTCGTTCATGGCACGCAGCACTTCTGCTTCGTTGGAACGGAACACATAGTGACTTGCGTTCCGCAGACGGATGACCTTAGCTGACGGGACACCTGCTTCGAAGGCATTCGCCAGTCTGGTTTGCCTCTCGAGGTCGGCTGCTACGACGGCGGCGTGGCGCGCGGCGTCCCCCGGGAAAACGGCGCTCAGGTCATGCGGCACAGCGAAAATTGCAAGGCAGGGTACCTTGATCTCGGTGTATTTATGCTCGCCGCTGACGATCGCCGCGAAAGCGCTTGCGGTGGTGGGGTGCGGGTCTTCTGGCAGCGAGGGATTCCCGGGGCGCGGCGAGATAGCTTGTTGCAGCTTCACCTGATCTTGAAGCTCCTTTTCGAGCCGGGGGAGGCTGGCCAACAGGGCTTCTGTTGGTTGCATCGGGCCAGATGGGTCGCCCCCGGCCGGGAGAAGCTGGTCTATCTTGTTGCGGACATCGATCATGTCCAGATGCAGGTCGCCGTGGGCGCGATCGTAAAAAGTGTGGGTACCGCTGCACTCCAGGTAAACGAGTCCGCTGACCTTCTCGGGATGACGGCTGACGATAGAACTCATCTCTTCGCCGGCAATCGAGTGCCCGACAAGGACTGGCTTGTCCAGATGCAGGGCGGCGATGACGGCGAGAACATCATCGCCGAGACGGTCGGACGAATAATTGTCGTTGTTGGGAGTGGGATCGCCGGACTCGCCAAAGCCGCGTCGCGTAATGCCGTACACGTGATATTTGCCGATAAATTTGGGAGCAAATTGGTCGAACTCGTGCGCGGTGTCGCCCAGTGCGGCCAGGAAAACGAGAGGCCGGCCAGTGCCGCCCCAGTTGAGGACTTCGAGCTTGACTCCTGGCTCTACGGTGACGAGCTGCGCGGTATGCGGTGAAGGGTCGCCGGGCAGGGGCCACGCGGCCGCCTGGGAGACCTTTCGGAATGTAAAAGCGGCCCCCGAGCCCTGTGTCCATGTGCCAGTGATAGTTTTGCCGTCGGAGCTGAGGTTGCCCTCGTAGGAAAGCTGGAGCATGCCGACCCCAAACTTTACGGAGGAGTGGTGCACGGTAATGGAGTCGACCCAATCGCCAGTGAAGTCCTGATCGATGCTGTAGATTTTTGCCTTGAACGCGCCGCTGTCACCGTGTATGACCCGCAGAACAATGCGACGCGGTGTACCCTGAGGCGGCGTTATTGTTCCCTGCCAATTGCCAGCGATGTCCTGTGCGTGAAGGCTGCCTGCAAAGAGGATCGCGAGGACGTATACCCATAGCGTCGCCAGATTCCACTTCAGTCCTATATTCATGAAGAACCCCTTGGAGACCCCGTAAACGGCCAAATAGGGTCCCCGCTTGAATACAGAATACTACATAGGGTAGATACTCAGGCAAACTGGGTCACGTGATTGGCCTTTGAACAAATGATTCGCACCATTCTTCCGGTCAACCGTACCCACGAGCTCCTACCCTGGAACCTGGCCTCTGAGCTTCCAACGCATCTCGCAGCATCTCAAGTGCCCACTTAAGAATAGATGGACACTTAAATCTTCCTTAAACTAGTTAAGCGGTTAGCCCTGCTATAAGCTCTGCAACTCTGCCGAAAGCAATCGCACCAGCAAGCGGATTCGCATAATTGCGGGACCAGACGATAAGTCCATCGCGGACTCTTGCAATCATGACCAGATCGAACGCAAACCGGCTACCTGCGGGAATGATCGAGCCGTGAAGGCGATACTCGGCTACCACGACCTGCGGATCGATCGTTTCATAGATACTCACGTTTTGAACCGAATCGAATTTCTGCATTTCTTTGCCACTTTTGAGATGTGCCCGGAAGGCTTCTCGGCCTTGCGCCGGCAAGGGCGCGCCAGGCGGCAGGTAGGGCATCTCAAAGGCGGCATCTTCCGCGAACAAGTCAGCCATATCTTCGTTTGGGCCGTCGGCAGTCAAGCGAAGAAAACGGACGATAACCTCGCGCGCTTCGGTGTTGGTCATAAGCATTTCCCCACAAAGTTGCGTTGTAACATCGTTATACTGATTGTGTATAACACCGTTACAATGTCGTCAAGCAGTTTTTTAGGCTCATTAGCGCACTTCATGAAAACATCGACGAGTTCAGCGGAACTGATCATTCGGGCGGCCGAGGATCTCCTCGAACGGATCGGGCCGGAAAGAATGACGATGCGTGCCATCTGCGCGGCGGCAGGAATTACCGCGCCCACCCTCTATCATTACTTTGGAGACAAGGGCCACTTGATGGACGAGCTCGTGAACCGGGGAATCGATGAGTTTCTCGCTGACCGGAGATCTTTTCGCGAGACAGACGATCCACTCCTAGACCTGAAGCGCGGCTGGGACCGATTTCTCACATTTGGATTTGAACATCCGTGGCTTTTTCGACTAATGATTGAGCGCGTCATGCAGTATCCAGAAATCGCGAGCGAAATGCATGCCCTTACGAGGTCTCGGCTTGTGAGACTTTGCAAAATGGGGCGCCTTCGCACAGACGTCGAGTTCGCTTCAAAGGCCTTGAAGATCGCCACGAACGCAGTGATTGCGCTATTCGTCCAGGGTGAGCCCAAAGAGGAAATCAGAAGGATCAGCTCTTTTCTATTCGAAGCGGTGACTGCGCGATTGATTGTTTAATCCACTTATCAAGACGGTCTTGAGACGACGCTTACGAAATGATCGCGTTAACCTGGTTCCAGTGGGTGTTTTATATACCTGTGGTAGTTACATAGGAATTTATGCGTCAGGAGGATGTGAAAAAATTGATTTAGAAACGTGGAGCAACTTCGGCCCTTAAAAAAATCGCGCCAGGTAGAACGGCTCGGATTGCTGTCCTGGCAGAGACTGAGTGGTCAGATGGGACTGGTACTTTGAGAAAACTTGGTTGCTAAGGGTCGGGGGATAGGGGAAATGACACCTTTCCGACTCAACCGGAACGTTAAACTGAGAATTAAGTGGTCAAATGGGACTGGCAGTTAGGGAACGAGAGTCTGCTGCGGGTCAAAAGTGAGCTCACGTTGCCTTCGTCACCAACGTCACCTTTCCAAACGACCCGGAGGGCAAGCAGCGGAAGGCCTCCAGCTTCTCGGATGACTCTTTGTCCGGACCCAGCGCCACAATCAAATGCGCGCACGGCCATGCCCGCGCGTATTCCAGGTCAAGAGAGGAAGGGTCCACGCCTCCGCCGGGATGAGAATGATAGATAGCGAGTAATTCCAGTCCGGCAGCTTCGATGCGCCGCAGCGCGGAGAATTGTGCGAACGGATCCGCCAGGAAGGCCCGGTCGCCATCGGCAATGTTGGAAAGTGGTAATACGAGTTCAACCTCCCCGCTCGCACGACCCGCCAGCAGGCCAACTGCCTCTCTCGGCAGTGATAGCCGGACGTGGTCGACCAGGCGCCGGCGCATTTCCACAGACAGGATCACTGGTTTCAAAGATGCTTCAGCGATGCACGAACTGCATGTGAGCAGGCATCGGGCGAAAGTGTGTATCGCCATAGGTCATAAGTTCTCCGGCGACTGCGTAAGCGACTGCGGTGGTAAGATCATCGGCGTCATAGATCCTTAGCCCAACGTCCGGTGCGAACGTGCACACAAAATCGGAGCCTCCATCGCCAACTACGGTAAACGCAACCGGTTCCGCGTAACTCAGGTGACGGCGCTTCGGGTCGGTGTCGGGTTCCAGGCTAGTTGCGTCGAAGCGCATCAGCAAAGGCGGGACATAACGGATCTGGGTGAGGTCGGCCACCTGACCTTCGTACGCCCGGGCGACGTGCCGAGGCAGCAGCCTCGGCCGGAAGCCGCTGAAGCTACAAAACAGTCGCTGCCTGGATGAGTCCAGCTGGACGTTGATGGGAAGCCAGGAATGCCCCATCGAAGTCTTGCCTGGAAGGTAAGGCCGACGAAAGGTTCTCATTGACCAGGCTCCGCCGCGGCGGCAGTAGCGGATGACCTCACCATAGTTGAACGCCTCGATGATCATGCCCGAGTAGTGCTCGGGGACATCCTCGGGCGCTTCGCCGTACAGGTTCACGCCGTGCGTCTCCTCAGCAACGTCAGCCTGCTTGTAATTAGCGAACAAGATGAACCCGTCCCGCCCCGAAGCGTCGACGTCCAGATGGGAAAGCGCAAAGCCCCCGAGCTCGCGAACGCCTGGTAACAGTGAAGCCTGTATCTCCCTCTCGTTCGACTCGGGGATCGCGACAACCCAAATCGTCGACGGCTCCATCGGCGACACGTGGTGGTCGACCGGGCGATCGTGCGGCGCCAGCGTCTCGAGCACGGCCCCGGTTCGCAGCAAGCCGATGAGACGCCGGCCGCCTTCTTCGAAATAGAACGCCGAATGGAAGTTAGCTCCCTCCGGGCTGGCGTCACTCGCGGGAGGCAGAATGGTCCACCAGCGGTGACACCCGTTGACGATGTCCAGCTCGACGAGCCTGAGATCTGCCGCCTGTACGGGCCGCCCCTCCGATTCTCGCTGGAGGAGCGACTGGTGAAAGTACGCGTACCGAGTGTCGAGGCTCCACGCGAAATGCGAGGTTGTGGTGGCCTGTGGCCGGCTGTCCCCGGGCTCTACATATCGCAAAACGCGGCGCGGTTTCCACGATGCGAGATCGACCTCGAGGGGTACGCCGAAAAGCAAGTTCGTAGCCCAGACCGTATCTGACGAGCAGTTGAGGCCGTGATTCGGCTGAGTGGCGTAAAAGGGCGTCCGCCGGGACCGACCCTCCGGCCAGTTCGGATCGACGGAAAGGAGCGTAGCACGCACCTTTCCGGGGCGGCCTGGGAAGAGGTCGAGCTTCAGGAGGTCTGCCTGTGAATCGTGCCAGCGGGCGAAGAGGTGCGGGTCCTTATGACGGCGACTCGTCGCGACTACGAGCGACCCCGCCAGACGCGAGGGAATCTCGCCACGAACATAGAGGTCGAACTCGGAGGTTTCCATCGCCACCGGCAGCGCACCCCCCGACTCCGCCTCGATCCAGGTGCTCACTTCTTCCGTTCCGTCGGGCCTTCCTCCGAGACACCAGGCCCGCGAAGCCCCTCTTTCGGCGACGAGCCGGCGAAAGTCCGCAGGTAGTACTCCTCGTCGACGATCCTGACCTTGCTTTCGAGAACCAGCGGTAGGTAAGGGTGTGAGATCTCGGTGGGTTGTATCGTGAGCAGGTGCTCCACCTTGATGGTCTTGTCCACGAGACCGCCGTAGATGGGTTGTTCCATCCATTCGACAGCCCGCGACGGAAACTGGACAAGAAGCCCCGGGCTCTTCATCACCGAGGGCCTTTCGGGATTTTGGGATGGATGTCGCGTGAAATACATGTTGTTCTGGACTACATTTCCGACCGCGAACCGTCGCACGATGGTCTCAAGGGTGCTTGGGAAGCAGCCGGCGTCATGGACGAGAAGCCAGAGCACGAGATCCTTCAGCCGAAGGAACATGCCATAGTTGCTGAATTCGACTTGTTCAGCCTGGCCGATCTGTTCTTGGATTTGCTGGAATGCCGGCACTTCCGAGAGGCCGTTGCCCCCAACCTGTTGATGAATTTGACCGAGGACGTGCGACGTATAGTCGGTGGCAACCCTGAAGGTGGAATCAGATGGTACGCTCCCCATCAGGTTGAAATGCGTGCCAACGCCCCCAAGCACGAGCCGGCCCACGCGGGTCATTGTGCGACCGTCGAAGAGATGAACAGCTTCCTTGCCCAGGACGTCGGCGTGCTGCTTGCGAGCGAAGATTTCGGGTACCTGATCGAAGTCCCAGTTGCTCGCCTCGAGCTTGTCGACCTTGGCGCTCGCGTCGGCGACGATCTTCACGAATTCAGGTCCGCCAACTGCGGGCCTATTGAGCGCCATTCAATACTGCCAACCGCCGGCAATTGGTATGTACTCGGTTTCGAGCCATGCTGCGAACGCTGGATCCGCGCTGATCAATTGCGCGTTTGTTTCCCGGTAATCAGCTATCCATTCAGTGGGTCTGTTGCTGGGGAGTGTAGGGGATTTCATCAGACACCTCCTTTTTGTATGGGCGATTTCGCCGGTCTTTTGGAAGCCAAGCTCGAAGTGGCCTGAGAGGCCCGACGTGCAGCCAGGGTTGCCAGCAAAGCTTGCGCTTAGGGCAACCACTATAGCACATCCTTCCAGACTGATTAGCGTGTGGAAAAAGCCAGACGGAAGTGACCCTAAAGCAAATCCACCTGTGCGCGAGAACGTAGGACCACTGCAGACGCTCTGGATGAATTTCCTTGCGGCCTCGGGGAGGAACGTGAAAAGCACTTAACGAAACCTACAAGAGAAATTCATCCGCCGACGTGCATCATTGCGCAGCTTCCTTAGTACTGACTTAGTAGGGCGCTCTAAGCGCCCAAAGGGATCATTCATTAGGATGAGGTGCGGTGTATGACGCAGTATCCGGATCAGCAAGCTTGGCCGCAGGCCAGAACCGAACCGCCTCGTGAGAGTGATGACTCCGGCCGGGGGTCAGCAGTACAACAGAAGATACAAGGAGCGCGGCTCAAAGGACTGGCCAGGATCGAACATCCGGCAATATACTTTAGCGGCGGGACGGTCCGATTTTCCGCTAACCCAGATAGGCGGTAGATGAACGCGTATGGGAGGCAATGACAAGGCCTATCCTCGCACTGCGGACCTAACGGTGGACTCCGATCAAGGCTACGCCTTTCTCTGGGTTCGCCCCGGCAAGGAACACCCTGATTCGGTAAGATGGGCAGCTAGATTATGGAATACCGACGTTTGCCGGATCTCAGGACGATCCTAGCCTTCAATGCTGACTTCCAGGATTTTACCGTTTTAAGAGATAAGGTCTACCAGGCTACAACAAAGCCGAGTTGACCTTGTCCTCTACAGGTGGCATTGAAGGGGCAGACGAAGTAATCACCATCTCGTCGCAGACAACAGAAAGGGTGACGGGACGTTGTGGAGTGGACCTCTTGGTTGTGACAGCGAATTAGAGGGACAGTTGTGGTTGGCTGCTGAGGACTTTACAGCAGCAAGGCCGAGCCTCCAGGTCTTGCTCATACTGTTGCCAACTCACTCCGTCTACTCCAGGCGCTGCTCCCCGCTGTAAGGCGTAGTAGCTCTCCCGTAGTAAGTCGATCGTGAGATGGTGCAGCAAAGCGGTGAATCGTTCCTGCTTCCTGTCCCGCGCCGTCTGGCGCACGCCACCTAACCCCTGGGACACGCGCGTTCCGCTCTGTGTCGGATGCGTGTGAGGCTGGGCGTCGTTCTCCTTGGTCTGCGCCCTTCCCTCCGCTGGCTCCGCGGAAGTCTTACCTTCTCTGTTCGTCAGCTTCATAGGTACTATGGCGCAGTCCGACTCCTCCAAAACGTACATGTCCGGATCATGGATCTGCTCTCGCAGACGCTCTGGAGGTCTCCCGGTTCTCGTCCACATTGTTTCCTGACGTGCCTGGACTCTTCGACTACGCCGAGCCCGACGGCCACTCGCGATCTAACGCGGCTCGTTGGTGTTGCCTTCCCACTGACAGAAAAGGGTCAGCACTCGGATTCAGGTTTTCGGAGCTCAATCACCCCGCCCGCCAGTTCCTCTGTCTACGCTTCGCTGCCGTCCCTCGCGAGACCACAGGCAAGACTCGAGGCCAGAATGGAGTCGCTTCTCCTCTTCCGTAGGGCTCTCTCATCCCCTACAATGTGCCGGTTTATCCCGGCGCTCTCTGTCCCCGAAAAGTGACCTTGCCCTCAGAATGCGTATCCCTTAACCGGCTGGTTATAGGGATACGCATTCTGAGGGCAAGGTCACTTGGGTCATGTACGGGCTTTGGCCCGTACCTTTCAAGGACGGCTGTGCGGTTGCTTCTGTGAATTTGTCGATCGAGTACGGAGTGATTCTGCTCACCAGCGAGGGACGGACGGTGCGGCGCAACTCAGGGCGATTTGGGAACGGGCACGATAGGAGTTCTCATGCAGACTCTAAAGCCCGACGTATTCTCAATCGTCTCCGGCCCGGTCGAATTTGGAAGAACGGATTGCTCGAGCCAATGCGCAAGCCTTAGCGGGTTTGCGGCGTTCCTGATGGTGGATACTTCGTCTATCCCGGAACTCGCGGTGTTAGTTTGAGCAACTGCCGAATTGCGTTGATATCGGGATGGAAAGCTCCCGCATCCGCTGTGTTTTCTGTTTGGCGCTCCCAATCCAACAGCAGGGACTCCACAATCTCTTTGCCGTCGGGATCGCCAACCGCTTCCAGAGGAGTGCGTCCACCCAACGCTGGAACCTTCTGGAAGATCCAATTTTCCACGCGCCGCTGAAATTCTGCCCGCATCTGCTCGTTCACTTCGGGTTCCGGGCCCGCTGCGGTTCTAGCCCGCTTTTGTTTGTTCAGCAAGGCTTCAGGGCTTTGCGCCACCGTCCTCTGGTGAACCACCAGAATCCCCAAACGCTTTTCGATTTCATGGCGAATCTTAGCGGCCCGCTTCTGCGAATTCACGTCCACGACCAGGGACCGGCCGAAAATTTCAATATTGCCCAGGACAGTGTTCTCCCAGTCCTTATGGGTTCGGTTTCCCTGCTTTAGCCATGGAATCTCTACGCTGAGCAGGGTACCGTCCTCGTCCAGTTTCGCGTTGCCCAGCAATTCCTTTTTAGAAATCCCCCGGGCCAGCGGAGCCAACGCCTCGAAGGCCGCATGGGCCGAACCGGCGCGAAACGTCAGAGTGTGGAATACGAGCGGGTCCCCGTCGGTGTTGGTCAGTTGCGGCGGTGTTCGCATGGCGTCGCGAATATCCAAATATGCGGTGCGAATATCCTCCCGATATCGGATCAGGTCGGAAGCCGCCAGCTCCCTCTGCTGCCTGGCGATTTTTTTCCGCAACTTTGCGCGAAGTCCGAGAATCGCCGCTTTGTAGCGCGGAGAAATGCATAGCGGGGCCAACCTGCCCAGTGTCGTCACCCCTGGCAGCTTGCATATCTGTCCGTAGCCAAGATCCCCTGGCCGTAACCCCTCGGAGGCGGTGCGCTCGATCACTTCTGTCTCCCCGCCGATCAGGACGTCGCGTAGAAGCAAACCTTCCCCGGGATCACAGCGAATCACTTCATAAAAGCTGAGCGGCTGGGTAGTAGCCTGTTCCAGGATTAAGCTTTCCAGTGCGGGCAAACGGCTGCCCATCATAGACACGTAGGATCGCGCCACTTGCCCCATCCCTGTTTGGCCTCCGCGCCGCCGTGAGGGCGCTTCCGGGTCCCAGTCGAACAAAAAGTAGGGCATAAAAATCTGGCCTTCCTCGATATCGTCTTCCAGCGGAATGGGGGAATCTTCCTGATTGAAATCCAGCCATGCGTCGAGGACGTCGTTGGCGAACCTACTCCGGGCGAAGCTCATCATTTCTTTTGCCAGCCGGCCCGAGGCGTCCCGCTGTCGACTCCATGGGCTGTCATCCGCGGGTTGTGCAGCCTTCAGGCAGCAATGCTTGTACTTCTTGCCGCTGCCACAAGGGCAGAGATCATTGCGACCAGTCTTTTGGCGTGAGTGGAGGGGCATGACTCGAAATTATCGCGAGGCGGCCGGGGAGACAAGGTGTGCAGAACTACTCTTCCTCATGCTCCGTGCCCCGCCGATTGTTGCCGGACGGTGAGGACTATGCCTTCTTCCGCGCACCAGTCGCGCACGATTTCCGCCAAGGCCTGGCGGCGAAAACCATTCCATTCTTTCCACAGGTTGTGAGTCGCGATCTGATCCTTGAAGCGGCGAAACGCATGATCGCCGTGGATCGCACCAAGCAGCCTTTCCCGGATGTCATCTCGCCGTAGCTGATGGCAAAAATCGGCCATGATGTTCCATTCATGCACGTCGAATTGAGTAGGGAGACGGAGATACCTATCTGTGGTTTCGATGAGCACAGCGAGTTCGAATTCTTCCTTTTGCCAATCTGGAAGCAAATCGATCTCCTCTGGCTCCGCCTCAGCGAGCGAGAGCGATTCGTCCGAGATCAACACAACTTCGCCGGTCTCGCGATCGAGAAAGGGAAACACGGAATCGGATTGCGCTTCAAGGGCATCGATCAGGTCGTCGAGTACGGCTGAGGTTGTCATGGTAGTGTAAAGGCCTCCCCTGTCGCAATGTATAGGGAATTACAAGATCGGCTCTGCAGTTCTGTCAAGCGAGATAGCCGCAGCTTGCATCCTGGGGCAAGTACCGCATGACAGGCACTGGGATAGAGCAAAAAGCGCGTTCATTCTGCCCTTAGAAATTCCTGGTCAGACGGGACTGCACCGTTGGGAGAGTGGAGGGCGATGGCGTAAATAAACGCCGCCGCCCGTCCCCACGACGTATTTGCTTCCCCCAATCGCGTAAAGGATCGGCCGCTCGCCTTCTCGCCGCCCAGATAAGAGTTTCGGGGCGAAAAGCACCCCAACGGCGAGGGCGTGGTGGGAGACGCGGTATCATAGAAGAAAGGCGGATCATGCGGACGACAATCGAATTGCCCGACTCGGTTTATCGCAAAGCTGAAAAGGTCGCGCGCACGCAAGGCGTTACGATTGAAGAGTTCATTGTCCGTGCCTTCGAACGTGAACTGAAAGCCGAGCCGGACGCTCCCTGCCATTCCAAGAGGGTGACTCTGCCGCTGGTTCCTTCGAAAGAACCGGGCACTATGGATCTGAAAGACTTCAATTTCGATGATCTTCTTGCCTGATGTCAACATTTGGATCGCGCTCACTTCTAACCGGCATGTCCACTACTCTTTAGCAACTGAATGGCTACAGGGCACTGAAAACGACCAGATCGCCTTTTGCCGGATCAGTGAGCTAAGTTTCCTCCGTCTTCTGACCAACGCTCATGTCATGGGCAAAGATGTGTTGTCTCCAGTTGAAGCGTGGCTTGTCTACGATGAGTGGCGAACGGATGACCGCGTGATTTTCCTGCCAGAACGCGGCGAATTCAGCGAAGAGTGGCGACAGTTGGGAGGGAAGATTGCGGGAGGTCCGAATGTCTGGACTGACGCATATCTGGCTGTTTTCGCGTCCCACGCGAACGCAACGGTCATCGCAGCGATCTCATCCACGAGCGCTGTTGCGGCCTTCTGTGGAACCGCCCAATCACCCGAGGCGGGATTCAAATCTGTGTCGATCGGACCCGGCTGGACGTTGTTGACCGTAATGCCACGGCTCCCGACCTCTCTGGATAGTGCTTGGGTAAACATCTCGACGGCTCCCTTCGTGGCCGCGTAGGGCACGAGCCCGGGCGCAACCGCACGCTCGCCCACGGCCGAACCGACCATGATGATGCGGCCGCCATCCTTCATGTGCTTCAGCGCCGCCTGCGTGGTGGCGAATACGCCGCGGACGTTGATGTCGAGCACGCGATCCATTTCCTCCTGCGTCGACTGCTCGAACGGTTTTGGAATAGCCGTGCCCGCGTTATTCACAAGCACATCAAGTCGCCCGAAGGCCGAGACCGCCTTTTCGACCGCACCCTTAACTGCTTCGACGTTGGCCGCATCTGCCTGGATGGCGATGGCTTTTCCGCCGCCGAGCTCAATCGCTTTGACTACCGCCGAGGCTGCGCTCGCGTCCTTCGCATAGGTAATGGCTACGCTTGCCCCATCGGCGGCCAAGCGCTTCGCAATGGCTGCACCAATGCCCCGCGAACCGCCGGAAACAAGTGCCACTTTCTTCGCTAACTTAGACATAAATCTCCTTTTTATCTCGGACCAATTCTCAACGCCGATTCGGCTGCGATCTTGCCCGGCCGTGCCGGATGGTTCTGAACCATTCCGTTCTATACGATGATCAAGGCGCGGCCAGGATGCAGACATATTGAACTATTTAGTTCTTTACCGGATAATAGATCGATGGGGCGACCGAAGAACTTTAGCCGGGAGGAGGTGCTGGAGAAGGCGATGCCTGTCTTCTGGAAGCACGGGTTCGCGGACACGAGTCTTCAGGAACTGGAACGAGCCACAGGCGTGAACAAGTCAGGGCTGTACACCGAGTTCCGGGACAAGGAAGATCTCTTTGTAGCATGCTTGCGGCACTATCTTGAGAGCCAGGAGAAGAGAGGATTTCTCACCCGAGAGCCTCTTGGCTGGAAAAACGTCGAGAGTTTTCTTAAGAATGGTCCTCTTAACAAGGGAGAACAGCAGGGGTGCTTTTCCGTCAACTCTATGCGGGAGTTCGCTATCCTTCCGGCTGAGGCTTACAGAGTCGTGGCGGAGAATCGGGCGCTGTTGCAGCGTCTTCTTGCCATGAACATCGAGGCGGAGAAGCCCAAGATGGCTGCTTCTGCAATTGCCGAGATGGTGCTGTCCTTCTTCTCCGGATTGTGCATTGAGCGTAACCTTAGATCCGGCAAAACCTCGTCGAACCGCAAGATCGAAAACTTTATGACAGCCCTTCGCAATCTCTGATCAAACGCCTATTTTTTCTGCCCGATCCGTGCGCCTGATTTTGGTGACACGTCCGGATAAGATAAGTATGCCAATGCCCGACAAGAACCTGAGCATTTCCGGCCGTCGATCGGATATCCGGTCAAGTCAGGCTCCGGGATGCTTTCTGAGGCCCGCCAAAGCTTGACGAACGCCGTTTCGGGTTGGTTTCAGCCCTCGCCGCCGGCTCCTGAGCCGCCGCTCGCATCGACACGGACTAACAGGATTGTAACAATCCACTGTTACTGTGGCTTGGCAGCCATCATCCCGCTGGTATCTTGGGTCCTTGTTGACGCGAGACCGTGCGGTTCCCGGTTGCAAACCTGGATTAGCTCCGGCTGGCACACCGGCACAACAGAATGCTCACATTTTCCAATAAAGTCTTGCTTATCGGTTTTGGCGCAGTGGCGCGTTGCACGCTGCCCATTCTGGTCAAACATCTCAGCCTCGACCCCACCCACATCACTATTCTTGACTTTGAGCCAAACGAGGCGGCCCTCAAGCCCTGGATCGAGCAGGGCGTGACCTTCGTCAAGGATCGCGTGGCGCCGGAAAACCTGGGGAGTCTGCTGGGCCGGTTTCTCTCCCCCGGAGGACTGCTCATCGATCTGGCGTGGAATATCGATTGCTGCGAAATCGTGCAATGGTGCCACGACCACGGGGTCCTTTACATCAACACGTCGGTGGAAATCTGGGATCCTTACGCCGGAGCCGCAAACAAGCACCCTACTGAACGTACCCTCTACTGGCGCCACATGAGGCTGCGGCGGATGAAGGAAACGTGGAGCGAGCCGGGGCCGACAGCAGTGGTGGAGCACGGAGCGAACCCTGGACTGATCAGCCATTTCACCAAGCACGCTCTGCTGGACATTGCGGACCGGGCGCTGGCGGAAAAAATATTCCCCCAGCCCCAGGCGGAGAAGATCGCCACGCACGCGAAGAGCCGGGAATTCAACCACCTGGCGCACCAGCTGGGGGTCAAAGTGATTCACTGCAGCGAGCGCGACACGCAGATCACCAATCAGCCAAAAGAGGTGAACGAGTTCGTTAATACCTGGAGCGTTGAGGGGTTCCGCGAGGAGGGAACGACCACGGCCGAACTAGGTTGGGGCACACACGAAAAAGAGCTCCCGCCCCTCGCCTACAGGCATCCCGAGGGCCCGGAGAGCCAGATAGCTCTGGCGCGCATGGGGATCAACACCTACGTCGCCAGCTGGGTGCCCCCGGATCACAACATTGTCGGTATGATCGTGCGCCACGGCGAGGCGTTTACCATCACCGAAAAACTCACTGTCTGGCAAGACGGCAAGGCCATCTACCGGCCCACAGCCCACTATGCTTATTGCCCGTGTGACTCAGCCATTGCTTCGCTCTACGAGCTGCGCGGCCGCGACTACGAGTTGCAACCCCGCGTGCGCATCATGACCGACGAAATCACCAGTGGAGCCGACATTCTGGGGGCGCTGGTGATGGGGCACCCTTACAAGTCCTGGTGGTGCGGAACCGATCTCGATATTGAGGAGGCGCGCCGCCTGGTACCGCACCAGAACGCTACCACCATGCAGGTTGCCATTTCGGTGGTCGCCGCTTGCATGTGGATGACCGAGAATCCAAGCCGCGGCCTCTCGGTGCCCGACGATTTGCCCCATGACTATGTGCTCAATATCAGCAAACCCTACCTGGGCAAGTTCGTTTCCGTAGCTTCGGATTGGACCCCGCTGAAGCACTACGTCAACACCTTCAGCGGATACAACAAGCCGCAGCTCGACCTCTCTGACCCGTGGCAGTTCAAGAATTTTCTCATCACGGAAGGCGACTGAACCGCAGCACACTCAACCATGGACCAAAGAACACTCCTCCAACTGGCCAAAACGCACGGCACTCCGCTCATCGTGGTGGACCACAAGGTGCTGCGGGAAAACCTGGCACAATTCCGCAAATACCTGCCGCGCGTGCAGGCCTACTATGCGGTTAAGGCAAACGCCGATCCTGCGATCGTGAAGACTTTGTACGACGCCGGAGCTAGTTTCGACGTCGCCAGCATGGCTGAGTTTTTGACGGTTCACAAGAATATCGAGCACCTTCCAGATAAGGAGCGGCAGGACTATATCTGGGATCGCATTATTTACGCCAACCCGATCAAAGCCATTGAAACACTCCAACTGCTGGAGCCGTACAAACCGTTAGTGACCTACGACAACTACGAAGAGGTCATGAAAATCGCCCGCCATGCTCCGCACGCCGGACTGGTGCTGCGGGTGCGCGTTCCTAATACCGGATCGGTGGTTGAGCTTTCCAGCAAATTCGGCGCGCTTCCCGGCGAGTCTGTCGACCTGATCGCCTTCGCTCACAATAACAAGCTTGAGGTGGAAGGGCTGAGCTTCCACGTTGGCAGCCAGTGCACCAACCCACAGACCTACGTCCAGGCGCTTCACTTAGCTGCCGGCATCTTCGAGGAAGCCAAGACACGTGGGTTTGATCTCAAGCTTATCGATATCGGCGGTGGTTTCCCTGCTCACTACGATGCCACGGTGCCTCCCTTCACCAGAGTTGCCAAAGTGATCAACGCGGAACTGGACCGTCTTTTTCCCCAGCCGATTGAGATCCTGGCTGAGCCGGGCCGTTTCCTGATCGCTTCCGCCGCTACCTCGGTGGCTAAGATCATCGGTAAGGCCGTCCGCGGCGGCAAGCTTTCCTATTACCTGGATGATGGTGTCTATCAAACATTCAGCGGCATCATCTTTGACCACGCCCTCTACCCTTTGAAGAGTTTCAAAAAGGCTCCCACGCAAATTTGCTCCGTCTTTGGCCCCACTTGCGACGCGCTCGATACTCTAAGCATGACCGAGGAGCTGCCGGATCTGGAGATCGGCGAGTTGGTTTACGCGGAAAATATAGGCGCCTATGCCGGCGCCAGCAGCACTTATTTCAACGGATTCCCCCCGGCGAAGGTGGTGCACGTGAATCAGGAGGCGGCCGTCACAGCGTGAGGGCATCAGCTTTATGGAGATCCAAACTTGAGATTCACAAACTAGAAGCCTATTTATGGTTGGCTTCCGGCGGCGGTCTCGGTCGTTTTTTTCGGTTGGCTGTGCATCTGCAAATACTCAACTCCCCAGTCCACAGGCATCTCTGCCATGCTTCCGCGCGTTCCGGCGCTCGTAGAGCCCAGCAACGTCTCGAGCGGAGACGAGAGACCGCGTTCCGCACCTCGAACCACACCTTCGAAGTTCAGCACAGCAGGGTCGGACAGCGGCGTCGAAGTCGTCAACAGGACATAAGTGTCCGTTCCAAACGGTGGCGTAATCTTAAAGTTCGCCCCCGGCAATGGAATCTGGTCGAGTCGGCCAGCCTCTTGTGGGTAACGATTGCCGCCGCCCTGTTGTGGAAACAGCAACTGTCCCGTGCCCTGGCAGTCGATCGACAACACATAAACCCATCGCGGGCTAGTACGCGTGTCGCCACGGGCCTGGAGCAGCATCTGATAGCTGTCATCCTGGTAGCTCGATCCTTTGTCCTCCGCGACTACGCGATCCCTTAGGCGTTGCAAGACCAGATGGTAGGGGTAGTCGGAATCGCCCGTCACACTGGACTGAAGTTGCAACCATCCATTCAGCTTCGCCAGCTTTGCTGCCAGTAGTTTGAGCGTTGCTGCGGTATCAGTTACTGGGCCATCTGGCCACGAGCGAGAGGACGGCCCTATCCAGTTGCTTCGGATAGGATACGGCGAATCAGGCGAACAGCCCTTGCCGTAACCTGCAGGTGTCAGGCGACCGCCCATAAGGTAACCGCGGTTGTACCAGGCATAGGCCGGGCCGTTATCCGTGATCACGCCAGCTAGAAGGTAGGTCGCCTGCGCCTCATTCGTAGTGCTCTGCGCAGCGCTTTGCGGATCATTCTTCAAAAGCAGGCTAGCCAACTCACCAGGCGGCGGTACGTCGAGCCAAACCGCGGCGTTTTTCTCCACCTTCCGACGCAAAAGCTCTGCGGTGAGCGTGGAGCCTAAAAGGTCCACGCCGCTAACGCCGGCCTTTTGCACGGTCCATTGCGAGCCGTCCCAGCGAACAACATAGTCCCAGCTTTCGATGGATGGATCATCGACCAATCGTACGCCTGACGATCGAACCTGTTTCACCGCGGAGATGATCTGGGATTGTGACAGGTTTGAAGCCGGGACCCAGAAATACAAGCTCGGCCTTTCCGCGGGAACCCATTTAGCCAACTCAAAAACATCCCCGGGGACAATCTTCGCGCCAGCTGGTGCAACGACTGTGGCGACGGAGCGATTGATTCCCGCTGCTCCCGTGATGCGCAGAGTCACTTTTTTGCCCTGGGACTCAGCCAGCGCAACGAACTCGCTCCCAATCCCTACATCTGCGACGGAACCGACGTCGAGGATCACTCCCTCGTCATCTGCGTTCAATACCGCTGCGAGCAGCTTCCCCTTTGTTGCTTCTCCACCGAATAGCGGTTGCTCCTTCCGCTGCCTGGTCCCATCCAATGTTGGCTGCTGGTCAGAGAAGCCCTGCACTTCCAGGTCGACCTGCACACGCTTCCAAAGATCGATGGCCGGGATGTTTGCCGGTAGAGCCAGCAGCGCATCGACCAGCGCCATGGTGAAGGCTCCATGTGGGGGTGAAGCATCAGGCAGTTCTATGGCTTTCTGGTCAACCTGCGTCGCGTCAAGGACCAGGGCCGCATTGTCTTTGCGATCTTCCGGCGCGATCACCGGCGTGCCATCAGAGTTAAGGTCCGGCGCCTCGGCAATGTCCCGAGGATCGTAGGCCAGCATCCGCTCCACTGTCCTAGGTCCAACTCTAGCCCCACGGGCCGTGCCTCCTGAGTGGCAGGTGTCGAAGATAGCCGTCAACCGGATTCCTTTGTCGAGCGCCTTGTTGAAGATGCGCGCCATCTCCCGATCCCGAACATCTTCGGCGCCCAGATAGGCATCCGCCGGCACAATTGTGTTGTCCAGAGGAGTGGGCTTTCCACCAAAATCAAAGGTCTGCTTACCCGATTTTGTATTCACGCGCAGCGAACCATGCCCTGCGATGTAAAAAACGACGATATCCCCTTTCTGGGGCTGCTCTACCAGATACTTGTTCATGGCCGCGAGGATGCCGGCTCGAGTCGCCGCGTCATTTTCTAGAAGATGGATATGCCGGTCATCATTCGGAAAACCGAATTTACTACTGGTCAGCAAGTCGCGCATGGAAGCAACATCGTAAGTGGGAGCCGTAAGGTTATTAAAAAGCGGCGCGCCAGGAGCGAAACGTCCGGTATTTGCTCCCGATGGACGTTTCACTGTGGTCCTGGGTGGCTGATAGGTATCGATGCCGATCAGCAAAGCATACTTAGTTTGTCCAGGCGCGGAGAGCGTAATCGCAAGCAGGCAGATAACGGCAAGAACAGCCCGCAAGGCAGACATGAAGCTAGACTCCAGATGAGCAAAATCGCCGAATTGTAGCACGGAACTCACCTGCTCTGGGCTCGTTTAGAGTATGCCGCATGTGAATCAGGACGCCGCGGTCACAGGGTGAGGGCGTCCAGTTTGCCGAACGACGGGACGTTCAGTTTCTTGATCAGAACCCGGGAGTTCCGCCCGCTTTGGTGGTACTTCTCACGACGCACCGGCGGAAGATCCTCAAGCGTGCCCTCTACAAAGCCGCCCTTCAACTCGAAGAAAGTAAACGCCTGAGTCGAGAGCGCGATTAATTCCGAAAGACCCATTTCGCGGGCTTTGTCTTCCACGAAGCGCATCAGCTTTCGACCGATGCCCTGGTGTCCGACGGACGGATCGACATAAAGGCTGGCGAGTTCGCCCTTTTGTTGCCCGGCATAGACGTGTAGCGAAACGCACGCGACCGGATTGTTGTCGATTTCGTAGATATAGTATTCGGACAAATTTTTTTCCATCTCCGAGCGCGTTCGCCGGACGAGTTCCTCGGCTTCCACCGCCTTTTTGGTCAACTGCTGGATCTCCCGGATATCTTTTTTCCTGGCCGGGCGGATTTGTTCGTATTCACTGGCGTAAATCAGCGTGCCGATGCCTTCGTGGGAGAAGACTTCGGCCAGCAGTGCCTCGTCCTCGTGACCGTTGACAATGTGGACACGCGGCACGCCTGCAGAACAAGCGGCGGCCGCATTGTTGGCTTTGGAAACCATTTCCGGCGCAAATCCCACGCCTCCCGGCTGGAGAAGTTTTTGCAAGTCCGTCACCACCATGTGGCGAATGAGCTGGCCGTTGTAATGCAAACCGTTCTGCGGGGTAATAAAAATCAGCTTTACCGCCTTCAACGCGATTGCCACCGCGACAGCGACGTTATCGGAGTTGACCCGGTACGCCTTGCCCTCGGTGCTAAAGCCGATGGGCGAAACGACCGGAACAATATCCTGGGTCAGCAAGGGGTCGAGAATCGTGGTGTCAATCCGTTCCACCTTCCCCGTGAACAGATGGTCGGCGCCGTGAATGATCCCCAGCGGGACTGTGATGACGGCATTGGTGGTCGCCGCGCCCAGATCGTTGGCCGAAAGGCCGCCCAGGATCTCGTGCATGACACGGTTGGCGGCTTCAATGGCGAGTTGCAATGTCGCGGCATCGGTCACGCCGGTGCCGTCGAGGTTGGAGGGTTTGACATTCTGCTTCTGGGCGAGCACCTGAATCTGCTCGGCAGCGCCGTGCACCACCACTACTCGGATGTTCAAGGAACGCAAGAGGGCGATATCGAGGAGAATGTTGGCGAAGTTTTCGTCTGTGACGATACCTCCATCCACCGCGATAATGAACGTCTTCTCGCGGAATTGCGGGACGTATTGGAGGATTGCACGCAGGTCTGTGAGCTTCACTGTAGCTCCGGTCGTGATTTGGCCATGGGCGGATGCTAATCACGTTCTATTTTAACCGGCAGTGGATTATGAGAAACGGCACACATGTGTGCGGCGGACGCTCGAGATTTTCGAGGAGAGCATCCCTGATTGAGGAAAGATCCGCAAGCTGTACCTGAGAAAAAGACCTTTTGCGCTTTTTTGCGCACTTTTTTGAACAGATGACCTGACGGGAGGTCTTAAGGCGACTGCACCGCTCGGCAGACCCTTTAGTGCGCATATTTTCCGGATGAATATCACTCCATCCGTAGCGCCTGCATCGGTTCAATCGCGGAGGCCCGAAGCGCCGGCAAATAAGCCGCCAGAAGTGCTGTTAAGGCAACCAGCAAGCAAACCGCCGTCAGCACCAGCGGATTGCGTGAACCCGTGCCGTACAACATCGTTCCCAGTAAGGAAGCGGAAGCCAGCGTTGCCGCAATGCCGATACCGATTCCCAGCCCAACCAGAACTCCGGCATCCTTAAGCACCATGCTTAACACTGCGGTTCGCTGCGCTCCCAGCGCCAGCCGCACGCCAATCTCTCGCGTACGCCGCGAGACCGAGTACATAATGACTCCGTAGAGACCGACCACTGTCAGGATCAGCGCCAAGGCCGCGAATGATCCTAAAAGAACCATCGCGAATCGCGGCTGAGAAAGTTGCAGGGAGAGAAGGTCCCGCATGGTGCGGACCTCCGTTACCGGGATGTTGCGGTCGAGCGCGGACACCAGTTGCTGCACAGCGGGCTCAAGGCTGCGCGGATCGACCGATGTCCGCACCACGGAATACAGGCAACACCAGTTAGGAAGCTGACTCGCCGGCAAGTACATCGCCGGATGTGGCTCGCGCTCCGTGGCGGAATGCTGCATGTTCCCCACCACGCCGACGATCTCCCGCCACGGCAGAGCGGCGCCCGTTCCATCTCCGGCGCCAGGCTTCAGCCTTTTGCCCAAGGGCCGTTCGCCATGGAGATACTTCTGCACAAAGGCCTGGTTTACGATCATGACCTTGGGTGAGTCCATCCCGTCCGTGCCGGTAAAGTCGCGGCCCTCAAGCAGGGGGGCTTGCATGGTGGAAAAGTAGCCTGGCGTGATCGGCGCGAAGTCCGCATGAGGTTGCTTCCCTTCGGGAACCGGTTGCTCGGGGTTCTCGAAGCTGAGAAGCGCTTCATCGTCGACCATCGGCAGGAACATCGAGCCGCCCGCGGCTTGTACCCCAGGCAATGCCCGCAGCTTTTCGAAGTACTGACGATAAAACTGCGGCCGCGTGTCCTTGTACCCGGAATCGGGAGTCTCGAAAACAAAGGTCAGCAGATGATCGGGATTGAACCCTGGGTCGGTGCGCGTCAGATTGAGAAAGCTGGTAATGAGTAGCCCTGCGCCAGCGGTCAGCACAACCCCCAGCGCTACCTGTCCCACAATCACTGCGGAGCGCAGCCAATCGTGCCCTGCGATATCGGAGCGGCCCCCTTCCTTCAGCGTCGCGACCAGGTCGACCCTGGAAGCAATCACTGCGGGAGCGATGCCGAAAATCACTCCGGAAATCAACGACACCAGGAAGGCAAAGCCCAGTACCGGCAGATCTACTCCGGCGTCCGCGGCGCGGGGAACACTGTCACCGATCAGCCGAAGTGCCGCCGGCGTGCTCAGGTAGGCAAGGCCGCATCCTGCCAGGCCGCCGGCGATTCCGAGCACCAGACTTTCGGCCAGCAGCTGGCGCACGATTCTTGCACGACTCGCGCCTAAAGCGGAGCGAGTCGCAATTTCCCGCTGCCGGTCACGCATGCGCGCCAGCAATAGGTTGGCGATGTTCCCGCAGGCTATGAGCAGAACCAACCCGACAGCCCCCAGTACAACCACGAGCAGTGTGCGCGTGTCTCCGATCAGAACTGTCAGCTCCGTCCGCACACTTGCGGATTCGTGCCACGTATTTGTCTTCGGATACTCCTTTGCCAGGTGGGAGGCGATCGACTTAGAATCCTGATCCGCCTGCTCCACCGTCACTCCGGGCTTTAGTCTTCCGATCGCACTTAGAAAATGGGTGCTGCGGTTGGCGATGAGGGGATTTGGGTTCGCGGGATCGTCGTCCACAGCCAAGGTTGTCCAGAAGCTGTTCTGTGGTTGGCTGACAGGAAAGCGGAAGGACGCAGGCATTACGCCAATCACTGTGTACGATTCCCCGTTCAGGCTGATACTGCGGCCCACTGCCGACTTATCGGATCCGAATTGAGATGCCCATAGAGCATGGCTTATCAGGACGACTCGCGCACCGCGCTTCTCTTCCTCGGGCAGGAAGCCGCGGCCAAGTTCGGGACGGGCGCCCAAGGTGGGCAAGAGATCCCAGGAGACCACCTGCCCGTGGAGATGCACCGCTTGCGCCACGCCAGTCAGCGTCAACCCGGTGTCATGATAGGAAACGAGATGGTCGAGGCTGCGGTTCCGGGAACGCCAGTCGAAGAAATCGGGATAAGAGACGTTGCTGCTTTCGGGAATGTTTTCGTGGCTCGATTGCACTTCGATAAGCCGCTGCGGTTGAAAGTATGGCAGAGGCCGTAGCATGACCGCATCTACGATGCTGAAGACGGTGGTGTTGGCGCCGACACCCACCGCCAAAGTAATCAACACCACCAGGGTGAAACCGGGTGCCTTCCTCATCTGATGGATCGCATGGCGAAGATCGTTAAACAGGTTGGCCATTAAGACTGTCTCCCGGCAGGGCGTTTGCCCGCGAGATGCTCACGGCAATCCTGCGGCCAACCTCGAAGCGAAGGGAAACACTGATTTCATGGCGGTTGCCCAGGAATTGGTCGGGGTTCGCACGTGGAGCTTGTTCATCCTTGGACAGGTCCGTTCGCAAATGAACGTAGGCAAGGAACTGTATATGAAAAATCGCTCTAGTTCAGCTACTGCTCTCCCTGGAAGCGCCGCCCTCCCCTTTGTCATCTCGACCGAAGCGCAGTGGAGAGATCTCTGTGTGGATACCCTTTCTTGAAAATGTTTTTCTTGCAGAGCGAAGCGTAGTGGACGGACCTGCGGTTTCTTTTCCGGGTACTCGCATACCCCCAAAAGACTGGGAATCACCAGAGGTGAGGATTCAATAGCGCCTCTACTTGTTTCCCGTGTGCCCCAAAGCGAATCTCAGGCCCACGCGGAAGGTAAACGGCAGCGATGGATACCCAATGGGGCCAATTCTCTTGTTGCTGGTCAGGTTGTCGAGTTGGGTGTAAGCGGCCAGCCAGTGCAAAATTTGATAGCTTCCGCCAAGATCGAGCTTGGTGTAACTGAAGTCCAGATTTCGATTGGGCAAGAGCAGCGAGTTCCCTCCTGCCAGATCACGACCGGCCAAGAAAGTAGAATCGTCACTGCGGCTGGCGAATGCCGCCGTGAACCCGACCGAGTATTGCTCGCCGTTATAGCTCACCGCGGCGTAGCCGGTATGCGGCGGACGGTTAAATGGACGAGCCCCGCGCAGAGGACTGAGACGCTCCAATTGGTACAGCAGGAAAAGCTGGGTTGAACGCAGGTTGAAGCGCATCAGAGGTAAAGGAGCGCTCCACTACCGCATCCAGATAGGTATAGCCGGCGCGCAGAAATAAGTTTTTGAATACCGTGTAGTCTGCCTCGCTCTCAATTCCCTGGGCGCGGAACGCTTGCGAGTTTACATCGAGATCGCCCGCATTGCTGAGCAGGCTTTCCAGTGCCAGCCGCTGGCTCGCATTTAATTGCGGCAACAGGGACGGTACTTCCGTCGCGGGGACGGGCTCGATCTGCCTGCCGTACTGATTGTGGAAGTAGCTGACTTGTAACAGGCCGCGCTCGCTGAGAAAGCTTTGCGCCACACCGCCCTCGTGGGTGCGGGATTGCTCTTCCACAACCGGAGAAATGTGAAACTGCTGGATCGCTGCCTCGCCGCCCGGCTGGGTCTGAAGGAAGCTGTAGAGGCTGGCGAATTGTTCATCCAGCGAAGGCTCCTGGTAACCCTTGGCATAGTTGAAGCGGATCTTGGTGCCGTGAAACACTCCTTTGCCGGGGCGAACCGGATAATAGATCAACCCAATACGGGGGGTTCCCTGGGTTCCAAAAAGCTGATTCTTCTCTACCCCGCCACCGAGCGAGTAATAGAGGCGGTATTTGTAACTACCCTGGATTTGCGCAGTGTAGTCGTAGTTGGCGCGCTCCAGGGTCTGATCGATGCCGAGAGCTGCGGATTTTTTCGCCCCGCGCTCATCCTCGTAGCGGAAGGAGAACATGCCGAGGAGATGCGGCCTGAAAGGGTAATCGCTCTGGTAAAAGATCTGGTCGCGATTGTTTACCCGCTCCACCGTGTTGGGGTAAACACCGGGGAAGTTCAAGAGTGCCTGCCCGGTCACCGAATCCCCATTGGCTCCGCGGATGAGGGTATTGAAACCGTAGTAGTTCCCGTTAAGCAGCTGAATGCCTGCCGGGTAGAAGGCGATATTCTCTTCGCGCTTGCGCGTCATGGCGTAGCGCACCAGGTTGTGCCAACCGCCGAAGGTCCGGTTGTCTGCCGAGGCAGCCAGGTAGGTGTCCTGATCCGCTCGCTTTTCTGCGTTCGCAATGCCGTAGAAGTTAAAGGGTCCAGGAGTTCCTACCGCCGCATCGCTGTTGCGGGCAACGACGCGAAGCTGGGTGGCGGCGGTGAGCGCGTAGCCCAGGTTCGCGGTCCCGGTGTCATCGTGAAATTCATCCATCTTGAGCGAGTTGTCGCTCTGGAAGGCGTCAAACCCACCATAATAATCGAGCCGTTTCCAGGTTCCGCCGAGCTGCGCGAGGTTGCGGAAGGTGGTGAAGGTGCCCGCATCGCCCTCGTAAAAGAACGAAGGAAAGGCGGTGCTGCCCCGCGGAGTAGTCAGACTCACGACGCCGGCAGATGCATTGGAGCCGTAAAGCACGCTGTTGGGACCGCGGTAGACCTCAAACTGGCCTATCCCGAGGGTAGACAAATTGCTGAAATCGAAAGCACCGCCGATGTCGTCAAGCGAGACCCCATCCAGATTCACCTCGTTCGCATCCGGATTGCTGCCGCGAAGGAAAAGCGAGCTCAGGCCGCCATACTCGCCCTGCTGCAGGGGAAACGCTCCCGGTATCTGGCGCAAGGGGTCAACCAGGTTGAAACGATTGCGGAACTCGCCGGAGCGCTGGGCGCTGACGGCGGCGCTGACCTGGGCTTCGGGGAGTGGGGTTCCGGTCGCCGTAGTGACGATCTCCTGGGTTTCGTTGGCCGCCTCGAGAACCACATTTTCCTCATGGCTGTCTACCGGCCCGGCGTAGAAGCTCTGGCTGGTAATTTGCTTGTAATGCGCGGCCGAGATGAGGACGTAAAACCGCCCGCTGGCACTGCTGCTGATCTGGTAAGTGCCGTCGAGCTGGCTCAACGCCAGAGCCAGAATCTGGCCGTTCTGCACCAACACCACATTGGCATGGAGGACCGGCAAGCCCAAAGGGTCGGTGACGGTTCCGTGGACGATGGCTGCCTGGGTCGAGGGAACGAGGAGGAGAAAAAGCAAGAGCGCAGCCAGCAGAATGCCCGCGCGCCGCGATCGAACCGGCATGGAAATGATCTTTTCTCCCGGGAACGAGGGTGGCCTGCACCTTGATAGACGCCGCCCACTGTTCCGGCGCGCAGAGCACGTGGTGACCCCGGGAAGACTCGAACTTCCGACAAACAGTTTAGGAAACTGCTGCTCTATCCACCTGAGCTACGGGGCCACGTTCATCACTGCACCGACAGGGTCAGTTTACCGCATGCGTGTAGTGACTCTGCCTGGGCACGCTACGGCCGTTTAAAAATATTCCCAAGAAAGAATGTGGGATACCGCAGGCCTCCCCCTTATGCCTATTGCGGAGCCCAAAACGCAGCGACCCGGTTAGGCGCCAAGGCGTTTCAGGCGGAAGAGTGCGGCTACCATGGCATCGATGTCTTCGAAGCTGTTGTAGAGAGCCAGCGAGGGACGGACCGTCGTCTCGAGGCCGAACCGGCGCAGCGTAGGTTGAGCGCAATGATGGCCGGAACGCACCGCAATGCCTTCACGGTTGAGCGCGGCGCCTACCTCCTCAGTCTTAAATCCTTCGAGCACAAAGGAAAGCACTCCGGCTTTTTCCTTGGCAGTGCCGATGATGCGCAGGCCCGGCACACGCAACATTTCCCGCGTGGCATACGCCAGCAGGTCATGCTCGTAGCGAGCTATATTCGGCATGCCAATGTGATCGAGATAGTCGATGGCTGCCCCTAATCCAACCGCATCCGCAATATTGCCGGTTCCGGCTTCGAATCTTCCTGGCGGCGGTTGATAGGTCGTCTTCTCAAATGTCACATCGACGATCATGTTGCCTCCCCCCTGCCACGGGGGAGTTTCGGCCAGTATCTCCGGCTTGCCATAAAGCACACCAATGCCCGTCGGCGCGAAGACCTTGTGGCCGGAAAAAACATAAAAATCACAGTCCAACGACTGCACATCAATCGGCATATGCGACACCGCCTGGGCACCGTCCAACAAAACACGGGCTCCATAGCGATGAGCCATCTGCACCATCTGGAGCGCCGGGGTCATGGTGCCCAACGCGTTCGAAACCTGAGTAAAGGAAACCAGGCGTGTCTTGGGCGAGAGGAGCTTCTCGTACTCGTCCAACAAGATCTGGCCATCGTCATCGACCGGAACTACGCGCAGGCAAGCTCCCTTTTCAGCGCATAACATCTGCCAGGGAACAATATTGGCGTGGTGCTCAATCCAGGTGATGACGATCTCGTCGCCCTTGTTGATGTGGCGGCGGCCCCATGCCTGGGCTACCAGGTTGATGGCCTCAGTCGCGCCGCGTGCAAAGACAATCTCTTTGGAGGAGGAAGCGTTTAGAAAATGCGCGACTTTGGAGCGCGCGTCTTCGTAGGCGTCGGTCGCACGCGCCGCAAGCTCATGGGCCGCACGATGGATGTTGGAATTCTCGTGCTCGTAGAAATAGGAAATGCGATCGATCACGCTTTGCGGCTTTTGCGTGGTTGCCGCATTGTCCAGCCAGATCAAGGGATGGCCGTTCACTTGCTCGTGCAGGATGGGAAAGTCGCGCCGCACTGAGCCAATGTCAAATTGATTCCGTGGAAGTTTCAGGTCGCCGACGGCAGCATCCACCGGAGCCTGGGTTGAAGGAGCCAGCCCGCCGCCGTCGAGAAAATAAAATCGCGATGTGTCCGTCAGGGCAGCTTGTGCCTCATCCTCGTTGCTTAGCGGCGGCAACGGTGGCAGCTTCGGTACTCCTGCCTCGAAGGATGGAAACAGGGCCCGATCAAACTCGGGCATGGGAAGCGTAAAGGGGGATGTCACGGAGTGCGGGAAAACCGCCGGCCCCTCCACTACCGGTCGGGACGATGACAAATTTGTGGAGGCCGTGGATTGTTTGGGAGCAATTGCCTCTTTGGGGGCGACTGCTTGTTCGGGCGCGATCTCAGATCCACTGAGGCGGCCTGCGGGCTCCAAGAAGTAGTAAGCAGAAGGAGCCGTCAGCAGCGATCTTGCATCATCTTCGGTACGCAATGGAGGAAGGGCTGGTATTGCCGGTACCCCTGCTTCGAACGATGGAAACGGAGTCCCAAACTCGGGCATCGGCATGGCGAAGGGTGCGACCGGCAATCCGATGGCGGCGCTTCGCGGATCATTTTGCGGTATGCCCGGCTGCAAAACCGGCGCAGCCACGGGCAATGCCATGGCTGCAGCTGGACCCACCATAAACGGCGATAGCTCCGTCATTGCCGGCGTATCGGGAGCCAGCGGAATATGGCCAGCCGATGGAATGGCGGGCACGGAAGGCAACGGCATGCCGAATTCCGGCAGACGAGTTTCGAAGGTTGGCGTCAGGTCCTTTGCATCGGGCTCCGGCTGGGCGCGGAAAAACTCGTTGGCCATCCGGGTCAACATCGCTACATCCGGCAGTCCAGACGCCACCCGGTCGTGATCACTTGTACTCATGGTACTGTCCGACTTCCACATTCTCGAGCACGCCCAGCGCATCCTCCGTAAGCACCGCTGCCGAGCAGTACAGCGATACCAGGTACGAGGCGATCGAGTTGTGGCCAATACCCATAAAACGGATCGACAGTCCCGGAGTCTGCTCCCCTGGCAACCCAGGCTGAAACAGTCCCACGACACCCTGTTTTCTCTCCCCGGTACGCAGCAGGAGGATGTTCGTCTTCCCCGCCCCGTCGATGTTCAGCTTGTCCGTCGGGATCAGCGGAATGCCTCGCCAGGTCAGGAATGGCGATCCAAAAATCGTCGTTGTCGGAGGAGGAACGCCGCGGAAGGTGCACTCCCTTCCGAACGCGGCAATCGCTTTTGGATGCGCCAGGAAGAACGCCGGTTCTTTCCAGATGCGCGAGAGCAGTTCATCCATATCGTCCGGGGTGGGCGCTCCACCGCGCACCGGGACCTTGAACGCAGGATCAACATTATTCAACAGGCCGTAATCAGCGTTGTTGATGAGTTCAGCTTCCTGGCGCTCTTTCACCTTCTCAACCGTCAGCCGCAGCTGCTCTCGAATCTGGTCATGAGGATGACTAAACAGGTCGGAGACCCGGGTGTGCACATCCACCACGGTCGAGATCGCACTGAGCGTGTATTCGCGCGGAGCCTCTACATAATCGACGAAGGTGTCAGGCAATGTCCGCTCATCACGCGACCCGCAGTCGACTTCAATGTCCTGGTCATTCTTGACCTTGTTGACCCGATAAGTACCGGATTCGACCGGAACCCATCCCAACAGCTGCACCAGCCAGCGCGGAGTAATGGCTGTGAGTTGAGGCGCTGTTTTGGTTGTATTCGCTAACTGCCGTGCTGCACTATCGCGTAATGCCATAGACCATCCTTCGTCACACCACGGGCATCATAGACGGCTTTAGACTCCTCTTGGAATCACGAATGTGCGAAATTCGCCGGTGTTCGGTAAACAAACAGAGGGCAAAGAGTGCCATGACCTCATAATTTAAGGACAAGAGTTTACGCTGTTAGTGAAACGGAGAGGTGGGCTATTGACTGGCTTGGTACATCCGTCGATCGACGACATCGATTGCGAAATTCTGGCTGAGCTTCAAGCGAACGCGCGCATTGCGTTTGCGGAGCTGGGGCGAAGAGTCGGACTGTCTACTCCAGCGGTGATCGAACGGGTTCATCGGCTGGAGGAGAGCAAGGTTATTCTTGGCTATAGGACCCTGGTCGATCCGGCCAAGGTGGGGCTGCCGGTGCGGGCATTTGTTCATGTGACGGTGGCAGGAGACAAGCTGGCGAAATTTGCCGCTGTGGTGCGCAATCTTCCCGAAGTGCTGGAGTGTCATCGAGTGACCGGCGCGGAATCGTTCATCGTGCAGGTCGCGGTCCGCGACGTGAGACATATGGAAGAAGTGATCGATTCCATGATGCCCTACGTATCGACCAACACTTCCATGGTTCTGGCATCGCCTGTTCCCTGGAACAGCATCCTGCCGGCCGCGCGCTACGGAAAGAAGCCACGACAGAGGAAGCCGGATATGTGATGAATGCTGCGTTGGATATACAACTAATGTCCGCCTGGTATAGCGCGATGGCTACCTTCTCAATGACGCGTTGGTTTGTTACACCAGTAACCGTCGGCAAATGCAAGGAGCGTCCATGAGATTCAGCACGATTGCGATAGGGTCAGCATCACTTTTTTTGATTGCTGCGGCAGTAGCTCAAACCGCGCCACCCCCCGGAACTGCGGGCCAGCGTAAAGCCAACCAGCAGGCGCGCATTGCGCAGGGCGTCAAGAGCGGTCAGCTCACCGCCCACGAAACCGCCAACCTGGAGACACGGGAAGCCAGCGTGAACAAGGAAGAGCGCAACATGCGCGCTGCCAACGGCGGGAAACTCACCGCGGCCGACCGCGCCGCCATTAATAACCGTCAGAATAAGATTTCCAACTCCATCTACCAAGACAAGCACAACGCTGCTACCCAGAAATAGCCCCCCACGCGGAGATCCCAGGTCTCAAAAGCGAGACCTGGGCCACCCACGATCGCAAAACATCCACACAGAGATCCCTCCACTACGCTCCCCCGGATTTCCTGTAGAGACCCGTGGCTTTGATGCTCTGCATGCGGCTCTCTTTACGGAGAGCCGCACACGTGGACGTCGCTAGCCGCGCGAAGTAGGAAATCCGGGGCGCTTCGGTCGAGATGACAAAGGGTAGAGGGGCGCTTCCAGAAAGAGCGGTTGCCAAACAGAAGCGATTTTCCATCACCCGGTCCGCCTGACTTCCCTATAGCTCCGGTTGTAAACTGGTAGTGAGGGATCTATGGCTCTGGTGGAACGTAGAAAGTCCGTAACGGTTACGGTGGGAAATGTGCGCGTGGGGTCTTCCGCGCCGGTTGTGGTGCAATCCATGACCAATACCGATACCGCCGATGTTCGCAGCACCGTTCAGCAGGTTGCCGCGCTGGCTACCGCGGGCTCGGAACTTGTCCGGGTGACGGTCAATAACGACGCCGCAGCCGCGGCGTTGCCGGCAATTGTCGAAGGCCTGGCAAAATTGGGGATCGAGGTCCCCATCGTGGGAGATTTCCACTACAACGGGCACCTGCTGCTGAAGAAGTATCCGGAGTGCGCGCGTGCTCTGGCTAAGTACCGCATCAATCCGGGCAATGTCTCTATCGGGCGCAAAGACGATGACAATTTTCGCACCATGATCGAGTGCGCGGTAGAAAACCAGAAGCCAGTGCGGATCGGCGTGAACTGGGGTTCCCTGGACCAGGCCCTGCTGACCCGGATGATGGACGAGAATTCCAAAAAGGCCCAACCGGCCGAAGCCCGGGACGTAATGATCGAGGCCATGTTGGTGAGCGCAATCGAGTCAGCACGCGCGGCCGAACGCTATGGGCTACGCCGCGACCAGATTATTCTGAGCGCCAAGGTAAGCGGAGTGCGCGACCTGATCGAAGTGTACGAATTGATGGCTGCGCGTTGCGATTACGCGCTGCATCTGGGTCTTACCGAAGCCGGGATGAGCATGAAGGGCATCGTCGCATCTACCGCCGGGCTGGCTCCCCTGCTACTCAAGGGGATCGGGGACACGATCCGCGTTTCTCTTACGCCAAAACCTGGTGGCGACCGCACGGAAGAGGTGCAGGTGGCGCAACAAATACTTCAATCTTTGGGGATCCGCAGCTTTGCGCCCCAGGTAACCGCTTGCCCCGGCTGTGGGCGCACCAGCAGCACCTACTTTCAGGAATTGACCCAGGACATACAGGGATACGTGCGCACCAGCATGCCCGTTTGGCGGGAGCGCTACCCCGGAGTCGAACAACTCAAGCTGGCAGTTATGGGTTGTGTGGTCAACGGGCCGGGCGAGTCCAAACACGCCAATATCGGGATTTCACTTCCGGGCACATTTGAAGATCCCGTGGCCCCGGTTTACGTTGACGGACGCCTGATGACAACCCTGCGTGGGGATGACATCGTGAACGACTTCAAGAAAATCCTCGATGAGTATGTTGAGCAGCGCTATGGCAGAACCTCGCACGAAGAACAGTTGATCGAGGTTCGGTAACTCCTGAGACAGCACGCGCTAAGTGTTAGGATGGAGACCGCGAAGTCTTTCGTCCAGGATCAAATATTTGTCTAGTAGTTCGCGAAGACCATCCTCTGAAGGGTTCCTGTTGGGGTTCTGGAGGAAGTCGGTCACGTTGCTGAGCCTTCCCATTATTCTTCTTGGTTATCTCCGATCGGAGACCGGAGGAGAGTTCGGGATAAGCTGGAGCACCAAAGTCCGGCTCATCTTCAAAATGGCGCGTAATAACCGCCGGATCCCAACCGCCTCTCATTTCACGGAACACTTGATCATGGCCACACAGATACTCCGTGTGCCTCGCTCGCTCGAGGGTTGCGTGGTGGAATGCGGCTCGTATAAGGGCGGGAGCGCGGCCAACTTGTCGCTTATCTGCGATCTATGCGATCGCAAGCTGGAAATCTTCGATTCGTTCGCCGGTCTCCCTGAGCCGTCGAACATCGACAAGAGTCATGTCCTGGTCAATTTCCAGGAGATTCATACCTACGAAAAGGGAGCCTTCCGCGGTCCCCTGGACGAGGTGAAGGCAAACATCTCGAAGTATGGAAAGATATCGGCTTGCAACTTCAACGTGGGGTATTTTGACCGGACGTTGCCGAATTTTTCTCAAGAATGCGTGTTGATCTTTTTGGATGTGGATCTGGTCGACTCCCTGGAAACCTGCTTCACCTACCTTTGGCCGCTGCTGCATGATGGGTGTTATTTGTTTACCCACGAAGCCCACCACATGGAGATTGCGGGCTTTTTCTTTTCGGAAGCATGGTGGCGAACGCACATGGATTGTGGGGCGCCCGGGCTCATTGGTGCGGGCACAGGCCTTGGTCTTCTGCCCAGTCCTGGCGGGTTCAAGAGTCACCTGGGATATACGGTTAAGAATCCAGAGACGCAGGATTTTACGTTGGCCCCCCAGATTGGTTAGAGAATCTGGCGCGTTTACCGGCAAGTCACTTGGCTGGCTGGTCCCTCCCAAGCTCCTCGAATAATCGGATGATCGATTCAATTCCCTTGTAAAAGTTGGGGATGTGAAACTTTTCGTTGGGCGCGTGCAGGTTGTCGTCCGGCAGGCCGAAGCCCATCATCACCGTGGGAATCTTCAGGTGACGCTCGAAATCTCCCACAATGGGGACCGAACCGCCTGATCGGATGAAAACCGTGTCCTTCCCGAATACCTCGTGCAAAGAGCGGGTGGCGGCCTGGATGTAACGGTTGTCCGTGCGCATGACAATGGCATCGCCGCTGTGGATCAGACGGACCCCCAACGCAATACCCTTAGGCTGCAGCGATTCGACGTAACTCTTGTATTGGGCGAAAACCTCCTGCGGGTTCTGGTTGGGCACCAGCCGGAAGGAGATCTTGGCGGTGGCCCTGGCGGGGATCACCGTCTTCGCTCCGGCGCCGATAAAGCCGCCGGGCATTCCGTGTACATCCATGGTGGGCCTGGCCCAGGTACGCTCCAAAACCGAAAAACCGGGCTCTCCGGTAAGCTCGCGTGACCCCACCTCCGACCTGCGATAATCCTCTTCGTCAAAGGGCAGACTCTTCCAGGCCTTGAGCTCGGCAGCAGAAGGCGCTTCGACCTTGTCGTAAAACCCGGGAATCAAAATATGTCCCTGCGGGTCCTTGAGTGCGGCAATCACCTGGGCCAGAGCGACAAAAGGATTAGGCGCGGCCCCGCCGTATATGCCGGAGTGGAGATCAACCTTGGCCCCCTGGGCTTCGATCTCGGTGTAAATCATCCCCCGCAGCCCAACGCATAGAGTAGGCAGGCCGGGGGCAAACATTTCCGTGTCCGAAACCAAGGCGAAATCAGCCTTCAGCTGCTCGGGGTGCTCACGCACGAAGCTGGCTATGCCCTCGCCGCCCACCTCTTCCTCGCCCTCGATAATGACCCGTACGTTGATCGGCAGGGTACCGCCGCTGGCCTTGAATAAGGATTCGAGAGCCTTGACATGGGTGAACATCTGCCCCTTGTCGTCGACCGCCCCACGAGCATAGAGGTTGTTGTCCCGCTCCGTGGGCTCAAACGGAGGCGTAAGCCACTCGTCCAGCGGGTCCGGCGGCTGGACGTCGTAATGGCCATAGGTCAGGCAGGTAGGCTTACGGGCGGCATGCAGCCAGTCTCCATAAACCAGGGGGTGGCCTGTGGTTTCAATGATCTGGACGTTTTCCAGGCCAATGCGCTTCAATTCGGCGGCCAGGCTCTCGGCGGCCCGGCGAACGTCACCTTTGTGCTCGGGAAGCGTCGAAACAGAAGGGATTCGGAGTAGCGATTTCAGCTCTTCGAGGAACCGTGGCTGCTGGCTACGGGCAAACTCGACTGGGGAGGGCATGACCTTTTTTCTCCTTGGGATAAATGGGAGGGCAACACGCGTCTTTTGAGCGACTTTGGTCCAAGATGTATCCTAATACTGGAGAAGTATTCATGCTGGACCTGGAAATTAGCGCTCCCGCGGTTGCGGCTCAACTTAAATCGGGGGAGCCCGGCCTGATCCTGTTGGATGTTCGTGAGCCTTGGGAGTTTGCGACGGCACAGATCGCCGGCTCCAAACCCATGCCGATGGGGGAAATCCCTTCTCGGGCCTTTGAGGAGTTGGACCCCGAGGCGCATATTGTCACCATCTGCCATGCCGGCGTCCGTTCCCTCAACGTCGCGTTATGGCTACGCAACCAGGGCTTCGAAAAAGTGCAGTCCCTGAGTGGCGGCATCGATAGCTGGTCACGGGAAGTTGACCCGACAGTGCCCCGCTATTGATCGTAGTTGCACACCTCCCCCTTACGTTGCAGACCGGGCCGTTTTCCGCGACTGCTCACCCGATCTGCGGCGTGATACAAGCAAGACAGACACCTGTCAAGAGAAAGTTCTGAGCAGCCATGGGCGCTACTGAAAGAGTTTTGATTGTGGAAGACGAATTGCACGCGCTGGCGGGTTTAGCCGAGCTGGTTTCCGGCTGGGGCTACCGCACCGAGACAGCGCGAGATGGCATCGAAGGCCTGGAGAAAGTAGCTGAGTGGTTCCCGGGAATCATCGTAACCGACCTGAAGATGCCCCGGATGGACGGCTTGGAGTTGCTGTCCCGCTTAGGCGAGATGCAGTTGAACGCCGCCGTGATCGTGCTGACCGCGCAGGGCAGCATCGAGCGGGCAGTCGAGGCGATGAAGATGGGCGCCTACGACTTTATTCAGAAGCCGATCGACCCGACCCGGCTGAGAACAGTGCTGGCCAATGCCAGCCGCCAGCGGGAAACCGAGCGGGAGTTGGAAGTCACCCGGCGCAAGCTGCGGGAAACAGGTTTTCTGGGCTCGCTGGTGGGGAGCTCGCGCAAGATGCAGGAGATGTTCGCCATGATCGAGCGGGTGGCCCCCAGCACCGTTTCCGTATTGATCACCGGGGAAAGCGGGACGGGCAAGGAGTTGGTGGCACGGACGTTGCACGAGCTGAGCCCGAGGCGGGGCAAACCGTTCGTGGCCGTAAACTGCGCCGCGATTCCCGAAACCCTGATCGAGAGCGAGATCTTCGGTCATGAAAAAGGATCCTTTACCGGAGCATTGGAACGGCGTGCGGGTTGTTTCGAGTTGGCCGAAGAAGGCACTCTGCTGCTGGACGAAATCGGCGAAATGCCGGTAGGCACACAGGCGAAGCTGTTGCGGGTGCTGGAGGACAGAAAGCTCCGCCGGCTGGGCAGCAAGGTGGAAACGCCGATGAACGTGCGCGTGCTGGCGGCGACCAATAAGAACCCTGAGGAAGCGGTCGCGGACGGACACCTGCGGGGGGATTTGTACTACCGCTTGAACGTTTTCAACCTCCATATGCCCCCTTTGCGGGAGCATAAAGAGGATATCCCGGCAATCATTGAAGCTCTTCTGGCCGATATGAATAGCAAGCACGGGCGAGAGGTCAAAGGGGTGGACGGAGAGATGCTGGCGCGGTTGATGGCGCACGACTGGCCCGGGAATGTGCGTGAACTGCGCAACACCATTGAGCGGGCGGTGATTTTATGTGGCGAGGGTTATATGGAGACCCGGCATCTTCCGCCCACGTTTGGCCAGCGCTTTATGCGCACCGATGCGGGAAGCAGCAACAACAATGACAGCGGCGTGCACGTGGAAATCGGGAGCACGGTGGATGAGGCGGAGCGCATGCTGATCCTCAAAACCCTGGAGTCGACGCGCAACAATAAGACCCGTGCGGCCGAGATTCTGGGCATCAGCCTGAAGACGCTGCACAACAAATTGAAAGAGTATGGCAGCGCCAGCAGCAGCGACGGGGCGGAGGAAAGACCGACAGTATAACCGCTTTGCAGCTTAGGGTGGCTCATGCCGCTGGCCGAGTTGTAACACAAACAGGTACTAAAGCAGGATTCCCCCCATGCGATTGAAGACCAAGCTCGTGCTGGCGATTACGGGGCTGGTATTCCTGGTTGTGTTCACCCTGTCCTGGATATTTCTCGGCCAACTTCTGCGCCAGCGAATGACCCAGGCTTTTACCGCCAATGACATGGTGGCGCACCAGATCGCGGCTGCTACCAAGCAATCGCTGGAACGAAACACTCTCGGGCGGCGCGTGCAGGCTAACGATGCTGAGGCACTGCGGGCCATCGTGGCCGCCGCGTTGCGCAGTGATACCAACCTCAAGGCGTTGATGAATTCGGCCATCAGCTACTCCCCTACCGTCTTCGACGTTGCGATTGCGGATAGCGAAGGGCGCGCCCTGCTCAGTACGGACCCTACGAACCTGGACCACTTGCTGCCCCACCGCCAGGAATACGAGGAGCTGCAGAACGGCGGCTTGCTCAAATTGCTGGAAATCGTCTTTGGACCACCCCGGGTCTATAACCTGACCCTGCCGCTGGAACAGAACTCCGAGACCTTCGCCACCGTCCGCGTAGGGGTGCGTACGACTTTCCTGCGCTTCGTCGTCGAGCCCTGGCTGATCGCGGCTTTGACTTATACCGGGGTGGCCATCGTCTGCTCGTTGATCTTCGCCGCTTTCCTGGCCAATATCGCGCTCAAGCCGATCGAGCAAATTGGCGCCCGGCTGGATGCGCTGGCCCTGGCGGAGGCGGAGGTGGCGGGCGAACAAGCTGCCGGAGGGCGCTCCGGCGACGCTGTGGTGCTGGTCTCACACAAGATTGAACGCATCGGCCGGCGCATGCGCAACGTGGAAGAGGTCTTCTCAGCCCTCAAAGAGAACCTCGACCAGATCATGACCAACCTGCAGGACGGCATCCTGCTCTATACCCACGATGCGCGAGCGGTGCTGGTCAGCGATTCGGTGGAACGCTTTCTGGGGGTAAGCCGGGCCGAAATCCTGGGGGCTAAGTTGCACGACGTCTTTTCCCGCAATACTCGCCTGGGGAGACTGGTGCGCGAGTCCTTTGACGCCCGCATGGCCCTGGTGCAAGAAGAGATCACTACGGAAACCGGCCGGCACGTCGAAATCTCGCTGGACTTCATCCATGACGATCGCGCCGCGACTGCCCAGGAAACGCTGGGCGCACTGCTCACACTTCACGATGTGGAATCGGTACGAGAAATCGAGAGTGATCTTGAGCTTTCCCGGCGCCTGGCGGCCATTGGCAGACTGACGGCCGGGGTAGGCCACGAGGTTAAGAACCCGATCAACGCTATCGTGGTGCACCTGGAACTGATGCGTACCAAACTCGGGGACGCGGACCACCGGGCCATGCGGCACCTGGAAGTGATCGAAAGCGAGATTCAGAGACTGGACCGCGTGGTACAGACGCTGGTCGATTTCTCCCGGCCGGTGGAGTTGCAGCTTAAGGAGCAGGACCTGCGGCGGATCGTCTCCGGCGTGCTGATGTTGGCATCCGCGGAACTGGAAACCCGCGACATTCAGGTGCAAAGCGATTTGCCCGATCGCCCTGTGCTGGCCAAAGTGGATTCGGATCTGCTGAAACAGGCACTGCTCAATGTCGTCCTCAACGGCGCCCAGGCGATGAGCGAAGGGGGAAAACTTAGGGTAAACCTGGCCGAAGACGGCCGCATGGCCCTGCTCAGCATTCACGACCAGGGGGCAGGCATACCCCCCGACGTGCGGGACAAAATCTTCGACTTATACTTCACTACCAAGAAGGACGGTAGTGGTATAGGCTTAGCGATGACGTACCGTATAGTAGAGCTGCACAATGGTTCTATTGAAGTAGAATCGGATGCAACTCACGGAACTACCTTTATTTTGCGCTTTCCGCTTAACAGTCCCCCTGAAAGCCGGGCAGCGCGTGGATACCTTATGCCAGACGGGAGTAGTCCAGCTGGAACGATCGTAACTAAGGAGCCGAGGGGATGAAGGGAGCCAACCTTTGCGCCTCGTTGGTCCTGCTTGCCCTTTGGACGACGGGGTGTTTGCACAAAACCGCGTCTCAGCCGCAGCAGGCGCAGGCGCCACCGCTGCAGACCGGGAAAGGAACGTTGCCGCCGCCGGAGGCGACCCAACCGCAGGAGAAAGCGGAAACACCGCTCGCTTCGCCGTTGCCACCGCCGTCTTCGCAAAGCGTGCCCTTGCCTCCTCCGACGCCCAAGAAAGTGCGTCACCCTAAGAAGGCCCCCCCCAAATCGACGGACACGACGCAGACTGCCGCGGCTAACAGCGGCACTACACCACCTTCCAGTGCATCGACCACCGCCCAGGCCGCTACGCCGCAAACGGTTTCTCCAGCTGGCGGGCCAGGTTCGCCCATTGGTCAATTGACAACCGGTGACAGTGCGCTGGGAGAAAGAACCAAGCACGAAACCGCGGATTTGATCGGCGGCACTCAACAGGGATTAAACGGGATTAAACGGTCTCTCTCGACGGATGAACAAGTTACCGCCTCGCAGATACGAACATTCTTGAAACAAGCTCAGCAGGCACTGGACAGCGGAGACACAGACGGTGCACACACCCTGGCCACCAAGGCCAAACTGCTGCTGGACGAGCTCACCAAACCATAACCCGCTCCCCCGGACTGAAGTCCAGGGTTACATAACGGATTCGCACGGATTAATACGAATCAAGTTATAGACTGTTAGGGCTTCAGCCGCTGCCCATCTTTGTTGACGCGGAATAAGTGAAGCATTTCTGTCTAGCGTTCACCCCAACTTAATTTGGAGCGGAGAACATCGAAGAAGCCGGTTTCGCCCATTCGGACCAGCCTCACGCTGTGCTCGGACCGGCGGCAGCATACCTTGTCTCCCACCCGAAGCTGCAATGCCTCCTGTCCGTCCACGGTGAGGAAGGTTAGATCGGGAATCCCTTCCACGCTCACAATCACATGAGAATCGCCGCGAACAACCATAGGACGAATGGTCAATAAGTGGGGACAGATAGGCGTGATTACCAAGGCATCCACATAGGGTGCCAGGATGGGCCCATTGGCAGCTAAATTGTAGGCGGTAGAGCCAGTAGGGGTGGAGATGATGACGCCATCGGCGCGAAACGAAGCAGCCAGCTGTTCAGACAAATGAACGCTGAAGTCGCCCATGCGGGCAATTGCCCCCTTGGCGATGACCACGTCGTTCAGCGCCTCGTAGGCTTTGTACAAAACGCCTCCACGCATGACTTCGGTGTGCAGCAGGGCTCTGGCATCGATATCGCAGCAACCCTTCGCCCAGCCCTCGAGCGTAGAGTAAAGGTCTGCCAGCGGGACCTCGGTGAGAAAGCCCAAGGCGCCGAGGTTGACACTGAGAATGGGAACCTCGGTGCGGGCAAACACGCGCGCCGCGGCCAGCAAAGTGCCATCCCCACCCAGCACCACCACCAGGGCAGGGTTCTCGGCCGGCAACTCGTGCCGGGGAACCACGCGCGCATCGCGGGTGTAACTTCCACATACGTGGTCCAGAATGGGCTCAAAATCGTGCGCCCGCATCCAGGTCACGAGCTCGGGCAGGAGTGTGGCCAGCTCTTCCTTCTGCGGCTTGGAAATGATGGCGACCGGTCGCATGGAGGCTTTAGTTTACGCGATTGCCTAAAAGCGGCTGTAGAGAAGGAACTCGCGATTCCCTTTGGCCCCCTGGATGGGCGATTCCGCGACTTCGCTGCCGGCCGCACCAAGATCATGGGCCGCCGCGCGCACGCGTTCAATTGCCAGCCGGTGCGCCGCAGGGTCGGTCACGATGCCGCCCTTGCCGATATGTTCCCTGCCCGCTTCAAATTGCGGCTTCACCAGGATGACTGCCTCGACCCGGCGGTCGCTACTCTCCCGCACCGCGGCAAGCACGCCAGGCAGGACCAGGGTAGCCGAGATAAAGGATACATCCATGGATACGAAACTGATCCCGGGGCCCAGTTCCCCCGGCTTGAGATATCGGGCATTGGTGCGTTCGCACAAGCTCACCCGCGGATCCCTGCGCAAAGACTCGGCAATCTGCCCGTATCCGGTATCCACGGCCACAACGGCGGCGGCAGCATGCTGCAGCATGCAATCGGTGAAGCCACCGGTAGACGTACCAATATCAGCGCAGCGCCGGCCGGTGAGGTCGATGTGCCAACGGTCGAGCGCGGCCTCCAGCTTGAATCCCCCGCGGCTGACGTAGCGCTGCTCCTCTCCCAACACCCGCAACAATGCGTCGCCGTCGACGGAGGCGCCCGGCTTGTCTACTTTCTGCTGGTTGACGAGCACCCGGCCGGCAAGGATTAGCGCCTGCGCGCGCTCCCTGGAAGGGGCCAAGCCGCGCTCGAACAGCAGTTTATCCAGGCGATTTCTCATCGAAACGGCGGGGGAAAGAGGCTATTGTACCTGCTGTTGGAGGGGTACTTTAGTTTGGTGTTTCCGTCCTGCGTACGTAGAATGGTTTTCGGCTCGTCGAATGCCAGACAAAACTCCCAATCCGATTGGCGATCCTGAGCGTTCTTCCACCAGAGACACGAGCCTCACATCCGGGATGGCTGAAGGCGCTACTGCAATCGACGACGGTATCTTACTGCAGCGGGTGCGCCAGGGCGATCAACGTGCGATGGCAGAAGTCTTCGACCGATATAGCAGGGCGGTGTACTCAGTCGCACTGCGTATTTTGAAGGACACCGGCCACGCGGAAGATGTGATGCAAGAGATCTTCTTCCAGATCTGGCGAAATTCCGATTCGTTTGTGCAAGGGCGGGGATCGCTCGGAGCCTGGCTGGTGGTCATCGCGAGAAACCGGTCAATCGATCTATTACGGCGCAGAAAGCCCACCGATTCGGTGGAAGATGTGGTGTTGGCTTCTTCCACCAACCTGGCTTCTGAGGCCGAGCACAACGCGTTGATCGAGAAGGTGCAGAAAGTTTTACAGGGCCTTCCGGCTGAGCAACAACGGTCTATGGAACTGGCGTTCTTCGAAGGGTTGAGCCATTCGGAGATCGCGGAGAGAACGGGCGATCCGCTGGGCACGGTCAAGACGCGGATCCGCCTGGCGTTGATTACGTTACGAAAGGCGTTTCAGGCATGACGGGCAATGAGCACAACACGCAGGAGGAGTTGGCTTCCTATGCGATGCAGAGTCTCCCGGTAGAGGAGTCTGCATCCATCAGGGCGCACCTGCAGAGTTGTGCAGAGTGCCGCAACGAGCTGGCTCAAGTCTGCGGGGATCTGGCGTTGTTAGGCCTGGCGGTCGAGCAGCAGCCGCTGCCTGAGGGCGCCCGGGAGCGCTTCCTCAACAGGATTGCTTCTTCTCCCACAGTCAAGGCGGGAGAGAAGCTGGCCGAGGTGACGCCCATGCCGGTGAAGAGCACGCGCCGCGGGGCCAGCTTCTGGGTTCCCTGGGTGGCGGCCGCCGCGATGGCAATTGTGGCCATCTCCCTGGGCGTGCAAAACAAGGCTTTGAATGACGAGCTGGACCTTGAATCCAACCTGGTAAAGAATCTGGCTGCGCAAGCCTCCAAGGCACAGCAGGTGCTCGAGGTTCTAACCGCACCGAGCGCACAACGGGTCACGCTCACCGAGGGGAAGACTCCCGCCCAACCGAGCGCTAAAGCCACGTATCTGCCGGAGCGGGGCGGATTGATTCTGCTGGCGACGAATCTGAAACCGTTGCCTGCGGATAAGGCCTATGAGCTTTGGGTCATCCCGGCAAATGGCAAAGCGCCGGTTCCCGCCGGAGTGTTTCGTCCCGACGCAGTAGGGACGGCTAACCTTGTGCTGCCTCCGCTTCCCGCGGGAATCGAGGCCAAAGCCTTCGGGATAACCATCGAGAAGGCTAGCGGGGCGGATTCTCCCACGTCGCCGATCATCCTGTCTGGAGCTCCTACCGGGAGCTAAGTCTCACGCGGTTCCTGTTCAGCAACTACTCTCCTCGAAGCACCGCCCCGGGGCAGAGACTACTGGACGGAAACCGCACAGGTCCCGCCGCCCCGTACGCTGGGGCGAACGTGGGGCACTCGTTTGAAGCTGCGAGGCCCGCTACAAGTTTGAGGGAAGGCCTGCGGTATCCCACATGGGGCACCCGGCACCTGCGGCGAGGATAGAGCCGATGCGGTTTCTGGGGACGCTTCGGAGTCGCTGCAGTCGTTTATCTCGCGCGTGCTGTGGCAGCCTTCAACGGGGCGGCGGCGTAACAAGGGGCGCCGAAGCCACATGGGGAGCCGGCGCCGCTGGCGTGGCTCACATTGATCGCATTTGCTACGGTACCTGTGGTCCCACTGTTGGCCGCTACCGACTGAGCACTGGTATGCACATCCACACCCGTCCCATCCAGTTGAACAGACGCTGCCACCTGGTCGGTGTCAGTGCGGATGACAGTTAAGTAGGCCTGGTCGGAAGGAAGCACATACACCTGGCCATAAGGAGTGCTGAACGTCGACGCAATCGAAATTGGATGACCCGTCACCGGTATCGTCGCCAAGACCTGGTAGTTGGTGAGACTCACCACGCTGACCGTGCTGTCCTTCTGATTGGCAACATAGACCCGGCTCCCATCGCGCAAGATGCTGAGCGTGGCCGGCCCATTGCCAACTGGTACCGTCACCGCCTGCCCAAACAACGGGGAATCATTTCCGTATTGATCGAGACTGACATTGATGATGGAAATGGTGTTGGAATCGTAATTAGCCGTCACCAGCTGAGACGCAGGGGCATAGTAGTCGGCAAATACCGGACCGGCGTTGAACCCAGCCACCGGAGTTCCCGAGGGCGGGGGCAAAAGCAAGGTGCCGGTCGCCGGATTCAGATTCGGGCGATTGGCGGTGTTGTCCAGCGCATTGAATTGGCTGTTGATGACAGTGACCGTTCCGCTGCCCCGGTTAAGAATGAATGTGCGATTGTTGTCAGTCGAAGAGATGCCATACACCGGGCAAATGCCAACCGGCAGGGTGCGTGAAATGGTCACGGTCGCCAGCTCGATCGATTGCACCTGACCGGCAGTGGTGACCTGAGTGGGATTCTCACAAGCTCCGAACGTCACCTGGTTGGCGCCATTGTCCTGAGTGATGGAGTAGACCCGGGACGCATTCGAATTGCCGGCAACGTTGATCGGGCTGGCAGGTACCGGCAACTGCTGCGTGAGCTGGTAAACGCCGCTCGAATTATTGGTCAAAACCGCCACCGCAGGCACATTGGGTTCAGTGATGAACAGATTGGTCGCGGTCACCAGCAAATTGATCGGCTGCGCCGGTTGCAGCAAAGTGCTGCTCTGAATGTTCTTGGTCTGGAGGGTCGTCGAAGGGGTATAGCTGTTGACCGTGCCGTCGGAATTGGAGGTGATGGCTATACCGGCACTGGAACTGAGCGTGACCGCAAGCGGGTTAATTCCCAACGAGGCCTGGGTCAGCAAGGTATCCCCGGAGGCGTCGAAAACGTTAGCCAAACCGGGCAAGGTTGGGCCGGCAGTAGTGGTCACCACGGCGTAGCTCTGAGGCTGTGGAGCGGGTCCGGTCACCGTAACGGGAGTCACCACCGGCCGGGGCGTCTCTCCACAACCAGCCAACATGAGGGCGAAACCCAGGGAGCATCCGGTAACAATTCGTGGGAGGACCTTGGATCCAAACTGCGGCAAACGCACACTACGCCGGCTCCATGACTGGAGCCATGCAACGCTAAGCACCCGTGAATACCTCACTACGTTTCATTTCCTGGTAGAAAGATGATTGTAAACGGGAGCGCGTACTCAGGGATACGCCGGGCCTAAAATGAGCAGTGCGCGCTCCAGAACAGCAACTGCGCTGGCAATCGTGGCTGGTAGTGACTGCCGTGGTGCCATGGTGTGCACTGGCCACGCTGCGCCACGTGACGCCAACCGCCTTCGGCATCAGTTTGACACTGTCGCTTCTGGTCCTGGTGGCCCGCGCCGCGACCCCCCTGGCTGCGGTGACCGGCGGGGTCTTGTGCGCGGCCCTGACCGTCGGCGGGTCACCCTGGTATCACTCCGCCCTGCCAGCCCTGGTGACGCTTTTTGTGCTCACCTGGGCAGCAACGCGCTTTGGCAGAGCGAAGAAGCAGCAACTGGGCGTAGCCGAAGACAAGCGGGGGCGCAATGCGGCCCAGGTCGCGGCCAATCTTGGGGTTGCGGGGCTGGCGGCCGCGTTCTCGCTCATCGATCCCGTGCCCGGCAGCTGGTACAACGTGATGGTGGTAGCCGCCCTGGCGGAGGCGACCGCCGACACACTAGCCAGCGAACTAGGAGAAGTAGTGGGCGGCCAGCCGTTGCTGGTTACGACCTTTCGCCCGGTTGCGCCCGGCACCGACGGAGCCATCAGCGTGGCCGGTACTTTGGCCGGCGTCAGCGGAGCGCTGCTGGTGGCCGCGGTATCGTGGGCCACACTGAGGCTGAGGGTAGGTGATACGTCGGCCGCGGTCCTGGGAGCGGTAGGCGGCCTGTTCGTCGATTCCCTGCTGGGGGCAACGATTGAGCGGCGCGGCTGGCTCAATAATGACGCGGTGAATTTCCTCTCCACCTTAGCTGCTGCCTTGATCGCCACCCTATTGAGAGGACCATTATCGTGAGAATCCGCACCGTCGTAAGAGATTTGAGAAGCGCGCGTCCCCACGCAGGGGGTCCCATTTGGGATCAATCGTCAGAAACACAACATGGACGTCACGGGCCTGGTAACAGCGCTCCAGCCATTGCAAGGCTTCAGAGTATTGTCCAAGTCCAGCATGCACGATAGCCATCGCATACGGAGGCACATATCGCTCCTGAGCGATCGACAGAAGCGTTTGGAGAACATTTTGAGCCTCCTCGAGCCGGCCAGCCCGAGCGAAGATGTAGCCCCGCAGTGCGATCACCTTTGAATTGACCACTAACTTGCCAGAGTGATTTAAGGCGGTGAGTGCGAGGTCGTTTTCTCCCAGCTCGATGTATACCTGCGCGAGATGGAGCTGCCCTATCCAAAACTCGGGATCAACGACGATCGCCTGGCGAGCGAATTGAAGCGCGGCGGAGTAGTTGCGAGCAGCAAAGGCTATCTGCGATGAGAGCGACTGATGCATGACATAAAGCGGATCGAGTTCCCGCGCGCGACGGATCGAAGCCTGGGCTTCTTCATGCCGGGCCATATGCGATAGAGCAACACCCAGCATGCGATGCCCCAGCGGATAGCCGGGATCAAGCTCAATGGCTTTGCGGTAAGCAACTTCGGCGGCGTTCCACTCCCAGTCCAGCCAGAACTTGAGCGAGCCCAGCGAGGTCTGTACCTCAGCCAAGTCCGGCTGGGCCTTAAGGGCGCGCGCCGTGGCCTCGCGAGCGCGCGGCCAGAACAGCTGCGGTGGCGCGTCTCCATTGACGGGACCGGAGCTGTAACAGTCGGCGAGGCCGGACCAGGCGAGAGCATAGTTTTGATCCAGATCAGTAGCGTGGATGAAGAATTCGATCGCCTTCCGGGTTGTTGGAGGACTGAGCTGTTGCCAGAAGTGACGGCCATGCAGGTAGAGATCAAATGCTTCGGGGTTCAGCGTCTGCCGACGGTCAAGAGCGCGGAGCCGCTCCGGAGACAGGGTCAGCCGCACCTGTTCGGCAATGGCCGTGCTCAGCTCGCGCTGTAACGCCAGCATGCTGCCGGGCTCGCTGTCGTAAGAGGCTGACCAGATCTGGATTTGATCCTGAACCCGGATGAGCTTTGAGGTGACGCGGAGGCGGTCGCCCTCAGCCCGCAGAGAGCTTTCAACAAGGTAGGTTGCATTCAGCTCCTTACCGATTTCGGCGAGCGATTTTGTCGTTCGTTTGTACGACATAACCGAGGTGCGGCCGATGGTGCTGATGTGCTGCGGATCTATCTGGCCAAGGGAAGCGATGGTCTCCTCTGTGAGGCCATCGGCGAGGTATTCCCGATCGGGACCTGCTCCCATGTTCTCAAATGGCAGCACCCCGATCCTTACCTGTTCAGTCTGTCCCACTACGTGACAAGAGATAGTATGAACCTCGGGAACGAAGCGATAGCCTCTGCCGGGAACGGTGGCGATATACCGATTCTCCCCTCGGCTTTCGCCCAGCAGGCGACGCAGGGTGGAGATGTTCTGGTTGAGGTTATTCTCCTCCACGATGGCGTCTGGCCAGACGGTGCGCAGGAGTTCCTCTTTGCCTAGAAGCTCGCCCTTGCGCCTAACCAGCAAGAGCAGCGTGTCGAAAACCTTGGGGGTGAGGGCGACGCGCTTGCCCGCTCGCGACAGGACGAGCTTGCGGGCATCCAGCCGAAACTCTCCAAATTCGTAGATGCCGAGTTCTTCTGCAGTCATCGGATCATCCGAACCTTCAGAAGTTTTCAGAAAACCTTCAGAAGTACCCAAAGACCTGCCCTGAGCAACGGAGTGAGTATATCGCGAGGCTGGAACAACAGCCGAGCGTGCGTCAGGAAATGGAGAAGGAAGATGAAAGTCAGGTTTTGCAAGGTTCTATCGACAGTGGTACTTGGAGCTGCCTCCGCGCTTTTATTGGCCCAGGTAGCCAGGGCCCAGGCAGATGGTCGGAATTTCGGCCCGCGAAGGCTTGAAGGGAGCTGGACGGTAGAGGTCACGCAGCGCAACTGTCAGACAGGCGAAGCGCTGGGGAATCCATTTCTTTCCATGCTCACCTTTGGGGGTGGGGGCACGCTGGTAGAGACAACATCGAATCCGATGTTCTTCCCCGCCGTTCGAGGGCCTGGCCATGGCGTGTGGAGTTACGCCGGCGCCGGCACTTTTAAGGCAGTCTCGGTTGCATTCATCACTTCGAATGGAGTGCTGGTCAAGACACAGACGATCCGGCAGACAATCGAGATAGGGGAAGACTCCGACACGTTTACTGCGCCGTCCGCATCGGTAGAGTTTGTGCCCGTGGGAGGCGGACCAACCATGAACGGATGTGCGACTGCAACCGGCAAGCGAATCGAATGACTCGCATGGACAACGTTGGGCGCCGTGTGCAGTGCGGCGCCCGCTCTAGACGGTTCGGGAGCACGCCGCCTCTCTGCCTACCTGTGTTTCATCTATGTGGTGACCGGCAGATAAAGCCTATAAGTCTCCCTGGTAATGGTGGGATAAGACAGCATCTTCAGGCTTTGCCCGGAAGCAGGCACTTGCCATGCGTCTCCTTGTTGGGCGGCGGCAAGGAGATTCGCGCGGGTAAGATCAGAGGGAATATTTCCTACCGCAAAGAGCGCGAGTGGGCCTTGCAGCACGGCGACCTGATTGGGATGCTGGGGGTCGACGGGCGAGAGGCGCAGCGGCCGGTCGATGCTGAACTCGATTCGATCGCCGTTCTTCCAGGTCTGGCGTACAGGGACGAATGTTCCGGGCTTTAACGGTACGGAGGCGCTCTTTCCGTTCACGGCCAAACGAGTGGCGGGGCCGGCCCATGCGGGCACTCGCAAATAGATGGTGAAGCTCTCTGATTTCTCCATTTGCAGGGCGATCGTCGTTTCGGACTGGTAAGGGTATTGCGTGTTTTGGACAAGCGTACACGGAGTTCCGTTTTGCTTCCAACGCAAGCTGGACGGAACATAAAGGTTTACATACACGCCGTCCGGGGCACCTAGGTAGGAGCTTATACCGTAGTCCGCGGTGATTTGAGGGAAGGTTCCTGAGCAACAGGGCCACTTATCCTGGTGATAAAACTTAGTGGCCGAGTTATTGTAATCGGCATAGTAGAAACTTGTGCCATCGGGCAGAATTGGCTTAGCGCCCAAGATGGTGTTGTATAAGACGCTCTCCATACTGTCGCCGTAGCGGCTGTCGCCGGTAATGCGCATGAGATAGCGGGCAACCTTGAAATGCCCGTAGGCGCCGCAAGGAGTTTCGAAGCTGGCATGGGTTTTGGAAAGGCTCTCACCCAGATCCCCGGTGCCCGGCTTACGGAAGCTTTCATCCGGTCCCCAGCCGCCAGTGGCGAAACTCTGGGTGGTACGGATAAACTCGAACCCGTTTTTCGCTGCGCGCAAATGCATCGCGCTCCCGTCCACCAGATAAGCCTGCACCGCGGAACATAAGGCGTTGAGATGGCTGTAGGCGTGAAGACCGGGAAGGATGTTATCTCCTTCGGCCAGCGGCGTGAAGTAGTCCTTATCTTGCAGGAAGCGCTCGGCCAACTTTCGATAGCGGGGATCCCCGCTGCGCAGGTAAGCGATGTATAGGTTTTCTGGAAGGGTGTAAGTTTCGTCCCAACAGTAGGAGATGTTCTTGTGCGGCAGCGCGCAAGCCTCGACACGCGTCTGTGGGCCCGCGGGCAAGTGAGGCAGGACAGCGTCGGTTGCGTGACTAAGCACGGGCAACGCCATGGGGTCGCCGGCAAATGCGTAGGCATCCAGCAACCCCATGTTGGTTTTGTCAAACGTGTAGGCCGGCAACGGATAGTCGGTATAGAACTTCTCGCTGACGGCCGCACCAAAGCCTTTGACCAACCGCTGTACTTTCTCCTGAGTGGGCTTATCGCCGGTGATCGCGTAGGCCCGGGAAAGGCCCGACAGGTACTGCCCGAAACTGTGACCTGCGATGTAACCGGTCATATTCTTCGGCGGATCATAGTCCGGGCTATCGTTGTACCAGCCACCCATGACTGGTCCCGGCGCGGGAAGTCCAGCGCGCTCCCGAAAGGGCTTCAGCAATCCGTCTTCATCGAGGGCGAGGTAGAACTGGTGATTGCGGGTGAACTGGTCGAGCATGGGCCCTTCGAGCAGCGTGACCTGCCCGTAGTCAAACTGACTCAGCCTCGGCTTGACTGCGCTGGTCGGCGAAGCAAACATCGATGGCATGGCAGGAGCACATAGCGCGAGACTGGCCGCCGCGGTGCTCCCCTGCAGGAACTTTCTGCGTGTTATGTCCCTCATAAATTCGACTTTCCCTTTCACCCCTGTTGGTAAGGAACCCATACCTGCATGGCCGATAAGTCGCGATTGGACCAGGCATAGTACGGGATCATTTTGAGTTTGGTATCGGTCCCTGCGGCCGGCTGGGGAAGAGCTGCCTGGTAGAGTGCGGGCGCAGCGGGAGGAAGCAGCGAGCCAGGATGCTCGAGCACAACGACCCCATCGAGCAAGCCGGGATCGTAACGGTCCGTCGTGGTCTCGGTCAGGCGTGCGGTGTAGTAAGGAAAGATGCTCGAGTCTTTGGAGGCTTCGTTCTGATCGAGCTGCTCCATGCAATAAACGATGGGACCGCGCTGGAAGGCGATGCGGCCACGGTCATCGGCAACCGCGGGGTTGGCGTGCACGACCTGGGGACGCATATCAAAGGAAAGCACGACCTTGTCGCCAGAAGTCCAGCGCCGCTTTATAGGCAGGTATTGCCCCGCCAAAACACCCCCTACTTTCTTCCCGTTGACACGTGACATTATTTTGTTTCGACCAGCCGGGGATGCGGACGAACAACGTGAACTCCTGCGGGGTCTGAGGTGAGACGGCTATGTCGACAGTGGACTTCCATGGGTACTCTGTGGTCTGACGCAGGACGAGCGGCGTGCCGCTGGGGAGATGCCACTTCATTTCCGAGTTGTCATAAAAGTGGACATACACGCCATCTTGAGAGGTGCTGTAGAAATATCCGGGGAGCGCGGCGAAGGTACGCTCCAGGTTCGGAGGACAACAAGTGGTGTCGTACCACGGGTTGCGGATTTTATCGCCGGTTGCGGGATCGAACGCCAGAGGGTTGCGATAGCAGTACATTTTTCCATCGAGCGACATTCCGGAATTGATGCCGTTATAAAGTGCGCGCTCCATGACGTCGGTGAATTTGGCCTCGCCGCTGGCAGAGAGCATGCGCCAGTTCCACATCATGTTGCCAATCGCCGCGCAGCTCTCGCCGTAAGCGCGCTCATTCGGCAACTCGTAGGCGTTGCCAAAAGCCTCGCCATCACTGCGCGCGCCCACGCCTCCGGTTACGTAGAGTTGGTGTGCGGAGAGATCGTTCCATAAAACGTTCAGCGTCTTCCAATAGGCTGGGTCGCCGGTCTCAAGGTAATAATCGGTCGCGCCACAGCAGGCATACATGGCGCGCACCGCGTGGCCCTCGAGCTTGGTGCGCGAGGTGAACGGAATCCCGCAGAACATGTAGACGATTTGCCGCTCGGTGAGGGGAATTCTTGAGTCACCCTGCAAAATGTAACCGGCAAGATCAAGATATCGCTTGTTGCCCGTGGTGCGATAGAGCTCGACCAGCGACATTTCTATCTCCGGGTGACCGGCAACGATCGGCGCCTGGTTTGCACCCGGACCATAGCCCGGCAAAAGGAAGCCATCGACGAAACGCATGCCGGCCTGGAGCAGGGTGGGGTCACCGGTCGCCCGGTAATAAGCAATCGCACCTTGCAAAAGATGGCCGATGTTATAAAGCTCGTGACCGGTGGTTTGCGTCTTCCACTGCATGCGGTCGCTTTTTTTATCGCCAACATAGTAGGTATTGAGATAGCCGCTTGGCTCCTGCACCGCCACTACTTCGCGGATCATGGCATCGGTTTGGCTGCGAAGTTCGGGCGCCGGCAGCGGCTGCTGTTGCAAGGCGAACCCAACTGACTCTACCCATTTATAGATGTCGGAGTCAGAGTAGACGGGCCCACGCTGGGGCGCTTGCGATTGTCCAGCCAGTCGCAGGAAATTGTCCATGCGACCGTGTTCGAGAAGCTCCTGGCGCATACTGGGGATGCTCGAAGCGACGTTGGTTTGGCGGCGTTTCGACCAGAATCCGGTCTCGATGGTGACCGCTTGCACCGGCACGCTCTTCAACTTGGCATAGGGAGAATTGCGGGTAGCGATAATGCCGGCATTGCTCCAATCCGGGTCGAGAACGGGGGCGCCGGCAGCGCCCGTGGCCTGGCGAGCGAAGCCGGGCATGGCAATCGCAGCGGTAGCCGCAGCTGTGGTCGATATAAATTTGCGTCGCGATAAATCTTTTAAGTTGCCCATGGTTCCTCTCATCCGGCTCCTTTAGGGGGAGCTTCTGCTGGTGTTCGCATCTTGCAATAAATATTGCGCCTGGGCTACCTGCTGCCGGCTCTTCAGTTCCTGCAGCCGTTTGACCAGGGGCGAGATTGCTTCTTTGTTGCCCAGTCTACGCTCGGCCTGTATCTCCTGGAACAGGGCGGACTGATCGGTGGGGTCTTGCTTTAACGCGATTCCGGCCTGGTTAATCACCTCGGCGAATTGATTTGTTTTTAAGAGAAGCGTACACAGCAGATCACGGGCGGGTTGGTAGCCGGGTTCGATCTGGAGAGCCCTTTTGACCGCGGCAATGGCCTTGGTCAGGTTCTGTCCGGCGCCGGCGCCGTCTCCATTGGCCAGCGCCTCCGCGTAGAGATCCACGTGCCGGTTCACAGGCCACTGTCCAGGAGCGCATCCGCAATCAGAATCAGGGCAAAGCCGAACACGGCCGCCAGGCTGCGGATATTGTTGAACACGGTCCAGCGATGCAACGGCACCAGGTAGTCGGCGGATGGCGGTTCGGTTAGCCATTTTCTTACCAGCCGGTTGATAGGCACATTTCCGAAGCGGGTCACTAACACGGCGGTCAAGTTCATGATGCTGGCCGCCACGGCGCAGGCGCGTGCCGCGGGTATGGCGCGGATCGTCCAGGCCAGGCACAGCGGGGCCACGATGCCAAGGGCCATGACGCTTTGCATCACGATTGCGTTGTGCCGCATGAGGGCGACCCGGTACGCAAAGTGGACCTGCCGCGGCACTTCGTTCCATGCTGGAATGATCGCGAAGAACGCGTAGGTGAAGACTGCGGCCAGGAAGCCGGTCGACATGAGGGACAACAGTTTGGCAACCCGATACATCGCTATACCTCCGTTGCATCTTTGAGTTAATTCATATTATGAACGATTCATAATATGAAGTAAATGGCAAACAGGGATTATAGTGAAGAACAGAAAACTATGGCGGCGGAGAAGCGCGAGGAATTTAAGTCGTCCGGACAAGGGCCAAGGCCCCTGGGGTTGTTGCTGTCGCAACTGGGGACGCACGCGGCTTTAAGTTTTGGCCGCAAGCTCAAGGGATTTGGTATATCCCCACCGCACGTTGGTATCCTGCGCTGGATCCGCGACCACGCAGGGGAGAATCAGCGTCAACTTGCCTCGCACCTCGGCGTTCTTCCCAGCCGCCTGGTGTTGCTGCTCGACGAGCTTGAGACCAAGGGTCTGGTCACGCGGCAACGGAGCGTTCAGGATCGCCGGAATCAACAGTTGCTATTAAGCAAGAAAGGGACTCGCCTTCTCGACAAGGTTGAGATGATCGCCGCGGCGCACGAAGCCGACCTGAGCTCCGCCCTGACGGAATCGGAGAGAGAAACCCTGATCGACCTGTGCGCGAAACTCGCCGCCCATCGCGGTGTGACGCCGCATGGACACCCGGGCTACATGAAGCGGGTGGGCGTTGGCAGGACCATCCGGCAAGCGAAGCCCTGAAATATACTGCGGTCATGCCGGTGCTGCGCGACATCAAACTTGCTTTTCGCCTTTTCTGGCGCTCTCCTGGCTTGACTGGTATCGCCCTGGTTTCGATCGCGCTGAGCGTGGGCGCTACGGCGGTCGTCTTCGCCGCGGTTCAATCGGTTTTGCTCAACCCGCTGCCTTATGAGTGTGCCGGAGAACTGGTCCAAATCAGGACCGAGTTCCCCAGGTTTGGGGCGTCGCATTCGGATTGGGCTCTCTGGAACGATGCCCAGGAGATCATGCGACGAACGCGAACACTCGCCTCCGTCGGAGTTTATCGCAACGAAATTCTCAATCTTTCCGCGGACGCCTCCACCCCGCCAGAAGCGCTTTACGGTTTGCGAGCGTCGGCAAGCCTGTTCCCGACTCTGGGCGTTACGCCCATGTTAGGACGCAACATTCTTCCTGATGAAGACCAGCCCGGGCACGCGAACGAAATGATCCTGAGCTACGGACTGTGGGTTCGCCGATTCCGTTCCGACCCCAGGATCATCGGCCGAACCATCACCATCGACGGTCACGACTGCCTGGTCATTGGAGTCATGCCGCAGGAATTCAACTTCCCACTTCGCCGGGGAGCTGTCCATACTCCTTCGCCTTATGTGGAGTTTTGGGCTCCGCTGCGGAGTGGCAGACCAGTCAGCGCGACCGAGGCAGTGGGCGTGGTGGCGAGGCTGCGCCCGGGAGTCTCCGTCGCTGAGGCGCAGCAGGATCTCGCGTCCATCAGCAGCGACCTTAACCGGGAATTTCCCGCAACCAACCGAGACCACAGCTTGCGCATGGGCCTTCTGCGCGACCGAACGGTGGGGGGTGCGGAGAAGGCTCTTTTTCTTCTGATGGCAGCGGCAGTGATGTTTCTGCTGATTGGGTGCGCCAACGTGGCCAATCTGTTGTTAGCTCGCGGACTCAGCCGCCAGCGCGAGATCGCCATTCGGATCGCGATCGGCGCGGGCCAAGGACGCATTGTTCGCCAACTGCTCACGGAAAGCTGCGTACTGGCGGGTCTGGGCGGTATCGGCGGGTACATGCTGACAGTGATTGCTTGGAAGCTGTTGCCGGCGGTGGCTCCGGTCAGTATTCCCCGACTGGCAGCCGCCCGCGCGGATTGGCAGGTTTTTGCGTTTGCTCTCTCGATCGCTCTGCTCAATGGCGTTTTGTTCGGAATGATGCCCGCGCTCCGAGCAGGTAGAAGGAGCGCCACCACAGCCCAGGACTTGCGCGCCTATGCCGGCATTGCCGGGGGCCGAGATCGGATTCGTGGTGCACTCGTAACCATCGAAGTGGCCCTAGCCGTATCCCTGGTAGTGATTGGGGGGCAATTGCTGGCAAGCTTTGTTGGATTGCTACGAACCGATCCCGGCTTCGACGCCAAGCACGTACTGGCATCAGTGATTATTCCGGCCAGCGACCGATATCACACTCCTGACCAACAGGGATTGCTGTTCAGACGAATTCTGGACGCAGTCCGTGTGCTTCCCGGGGTCGAGAGCGCGGGAACCATCGACGCGCTCCCTTTCAGCGGCGAGAATCATGGCGGGTTGATCGGCAGTGGCGGGCTGCAGACGGCAGCTGAAGTTGACGTCGTCAGCGCCGGGTACTTGCAAACCATGGGAGTTCGTCTGACCGATGGGCGCTGGTTCGGCGATGACGACATGAAGGAATCAGGCGACGGCGTGATTGTGAACAATATTGCTGCCAGCCAGTTGTGGCCAGAAGCAAGCGCTGTTGGCAAACGGATCTGCGTGGACTGCTCTCCGGAAAAGCCGAACAACTGGAAGCGAGTCGTAGGAGTCGTTTCCAGCATCCGGCACGCGGCAATGGATGAACCACAAGGAGCGAGTGCCTATATCGCCGCGAGCGCGCTCGAAAACGCAGCCTTCCTGGTGGTAAGGAGCGACCGGCCCACAGCAATGATGGAGAGAGCTATCCGCCAGTCGATAGCGCAGGTCGATCCGAACCAACCGGTCTTTCTTAGCGCCAGCATGCAAGCGCTTATCGGCGACTCACTTGCCGATCGCCGTTTCATCATGGGCTTGCTTGCGGTGACGGGTTGCCTGGCCCTGGCCATGGCTGCGGCCGGCGTCTATGGCGTCGCTGCCTATGTAACATCGCGCAGAACGCAGGAGATTGGGGTTCGCATGGCGCTGGGGGCGACTCGCAGCAACGTGGAAGCTTTGATATTTCGCCAGGGATTTCTCTCGGCCGCTGTGGGGTTAGGTATTGGACTGGGGTCAACGCTGGTTCTTATGAGATTGGTTGGCAGCGTTTTGCCAGGTCTCAACTATGGGAATTTCGGACACATTGGAATTGAGGTTGGATTGGTCTCATTGACCGCTGCGATCGCGTGCTGGCTCCCAGCGCGGCGTGCCGCGAAGATTGATCCGGTGTTGGCCCTCCGCCAGGAGTAGCTAAGCAGGTGCTGCCAGGGGACTGTCCGTGACCGCCCCCCGACGCTTCCTTCCTTATTAGCCATGAAACATCCAACGGACAGCGAATTTGTCATTGAGCGCTCCATAGTATCCATGAAACTGTTCTTCGAGGGGATCGGTTATCTGCGCGCCTTCTGAGAGTTTTTGAAAAAGCGCGCTGAGCTCTGGAAGCGTTCCGCCGCTCAGGTAAAGACAAACCATGTTCCCACGGATAGGAGTCCTGTCAGGGCGTAACCAATCCGATGCAGAGATCTCCAGATTGCCCTTTCTGAGCCGTGCGTTCAGAACTTTGTTCTGTTGGAATTCTGGCATGTGATCTTTGGCCGGAGAGTCTTTCACCTTCAGTACGGTCAATTCTCCGTCGAAGCAGCTTTTATAGAATTCCATTGCCTCATAGCATTGATTTTCAAACAGAAGATACGGCGTCAATGTTGTCATTCCATTTCCGTTCAATTTTTGTGTCTGAGCGTTTGCCATGAAACCAATGGGCGAAGCCGCGAGGGCCGCACTTGACAATGCGTCTGCGACAAAGTGGCGGCGAGAGACTGTGTTGGTCGTGAACAAGATCGTCCTCCTTAGCTGGCAGTACCTGGCAGCGGAAATCTGCGCTGTTATGGAGTAGTCGGAGGCGACGAACTATTCTCTACATCTCACACATTTTTTATCGCGACCACGCGGCTCTTCGCGGGTCGAAGCACGAATTCAGCCGTGAGGAGCTGAAGCGGGTGCGTGAGAAACTCTATGCTTCCCTGAGCAACTGCGCCGGATCAATCGCTATCATGCGTCGCGCAGGAATCCAAGTCGCCACGACGCCGATCAGGATCATTGCCAGGCACACGCTGAACATGACCAGCGGATCGCTGGGGGTCGCCAACGATCCAAGACGCGCGATCACACGACTGGTCAGCAGCCCCGCCCCGAGCCCCAGGATTGATCCACAAACCAGCAGTTGCAACGGCCGGCCGAGAACTGCGCGCATCACCTGCGGACGGCTGGCGCCGAGAGCGATGCGAATGCCCTGCTCCTTCATGCGCCTGGCCACCGAATACGAGGCCATGCCGAAAATACCGGTCATCGCCAGCACTGCGGCCAGCAGGCCCATCACCGCCAAAACCATGGTGATCGCACGCAGCGGGATAAGAGAGAGATCGACGGAGTCGCTCCATGAGCGCACGGTAAAGGGCGTACCCGGCACCTCGCGAATCAGCATGCGATGCAATGCCGAGGCGACCTGATCCTGCGGCAACTGAGAACGCACTAGCAGAGTGGCCGCGGTGGACAGATGGCCGCCTATGCCTTGCGCCAACGGCATCATCATCAGCGGTTCCGGCTTCTCGCCGAGGGAGTGGTATTTACCATCTTCTACCTCACCTACGATTTGATATTGCGCTGTAGCCCACAATGCGAACTTCTGTCCAATGGGTGAGGAGTTGCCGTACAGCATGCGGGCAAAGGTTTGGTTCACGATGGCAACGTTCGGCGCGTTCTTGTCGTCGTGCCAGGTGAAAGCGCGCCCTGCTAATAAAGGCGTCTGGACGGTTTCGAAATAACCGGGCGCCACCTGGTACGTTGTTGCCGCAAAGGCCATGTGCGCAGGGACGAAATCGGTCGTGCCCCAGCGGTAAACGAACCATTGACTTCCACCGGTGCCGAAGGGCACGTTGTCCGATAGGGTGGCCGCCATTACCCCCGGCATGTGCTGCGCTTGCGCGAGAATGCGTTTCTGCACCGGCAGAGCCGAGTCACTCGAATAGCCGCCCATGTTCAAATCCGACTGCGCTAGCATCACGCCCTGGGGATTGAAGCCGAGCGCCACATGCATCGCTCGTTGCATACTGCGAATCGCGACCGCGGACGCAGTGACCAGCAGCGTGCATACGACGATCTGAATCACGAGCAGCACATCGCGCAGAGCAAACCGGCGGAACGACTCCATCCACACATAACCGGTCTTGATGGCCTGCACCACATCGGTTCGCCAAACCTGGCGCGCCGGCAGCAGCCCAAAGAAGATGCCGCTGGCCAGCGACAACCCAATAGCGACCAGGTACACACTCGCATCGGGAACCACGAGTAGCCGGATAGGAAAATCACCGAAAGGCTGCCAGCGGCTCAAGGACTGCAGCAGTTGGTAGGCTAACAATGATCCCAGCAAACCACCCATCACAGAAACCAGCACCGCCTCGGTCAGCAACTGTCGAAGCACGATCCAGCGGCTGGCGCCAATGGCCATGCGCACAGCCAGCTCACCGGAGCGGTCTGCGGCGTGCGCGGCAAAGATGCCGGCAAGATTGGCGCACGCTGCCAGCAGAACCAACCCCGCCAACAGCATGATGCCCAGCAGCCCTCTTTTGGTTGGGTCTTCCTGGTCACCTGCCGGCCCCGGCTGCCGTAGTCGCAGCGTCAGCCCGTCGTCTTTCTTGTCTTCGCGCGCCATCCGTGCCGCCAATGCGTTCAGACTCTCCGTCGCCTGCTGCGGGGTGATTCCCGGCTTCGGCCGGCCCATCACGATGAATCCCCTATGGTCGCGGCAGCAGAAATCGCTCCATCCCGTGACCTGTTCTGCATTCACTACAGGCATCCAATAGTCCGGCCAGAAGTAGACATCGGTTCCCCGGAAGCCCTGCCGGGCCACGCCAAGCACGGTAAAGGGGTGGCCATTCAGCTTGACTGTCTTACCCAGCACGTCGGAACGCGCACCAAACTGCCGCTGCCAAAAGTCGTAGCTGAGCACAACATAGGGCGCCGATCCCAAGCCGTGCTCATCGGACGCGTGAAAGAAATGGCCTAGCGCGGGCTGCACGCCAAGCACGTCAAAATAATTTCCGGTGGCCGCGACACCCCAGCTGCGCACAGTCGCGTTATCGACCGACATGCCGGCGGGCAGGATTTTGTACGCTATCATTCCGCTGAATGATGGGTTGCGATCCCGAAAGTCGCGGTAATCGGGATACGCCTGCTCGTCACCGCCGTTTGTGCCCCTTGAGATCTGATACAGGTTTTTTGCGTCCGGCACGCCCAGAGGACGAAGAATCAGGCCATTCAGCACGCTGAACACCACCACGTTGGCGCCAATGCCCAACGCCAGTGTGATGACCGCGGTCAGCGCGAATCCGGGTGAGGCCTTCAGTCTTCGCACGGCAAATCTAAGATCTGAGAACCACCCCTCGATGTTCGGCATTCTCCATGCCTCGCTTCCCTGTTCTTCGATGAGGGTCACATTGCCGAATTTCCGCCGCGCCGCGAGCTCCGCATCCCTGCGGTTCAGGCCGCCAGCCATGAGCGACTCGATTTCCTCTGCCAGGTGCTGCTGAATCTCCTCAGCCAGATCGTCTTGGATCTGGCTGCGCCGGAAGATTTGCCGGAACGAAATCATTGCTGCCTCCTAGCTCTGCGCCGGGGAGAGCACCAGGTAAATGCCTTTCAGCATCTGCTCGAAGCTCGACATTTCCCGCTCCAGATGCCGCGTTCCAGCCGCCGTGATCTGGTAGGTGCGCACGCGGCGGTTGGTCGGCGACATGGTCCACTTTGCCGTCACAAGTTTGGCACGCAACATCCGCTGCAAAGCGGGATAGAGCGAACCCTCCTCTACCTGCAAGAGATCGTTAGAGCGTTGACGGATATGTTGCACCAGCGCATACCCATGCATCGGCTGCCGGTGCAGCGACTGCAGGATCATCATTTCCAGCGCACCGCGGAATAGGTCTCGTTGCTCAGCATTGCGACTGTTGACCATAGGCTGTTTTTAACCATGCCTAGCGTAAAACAGGGTAACCGACCTTGTCAACGGAGGGGCGGTTCCAAGCATCGTTGCGTTCATCCGGCTCGCTTCCCAGGAGGAATTTGAAAGAGCCGAAGGGGCGCACTTCAGATCCCTCTCTTCGTTCGGGATGACAAGGGGAGAGCGGCAACTCAGGTTGGAGTTGCTAGTGGATGGAACGGACTGCAGATCCCTCCGGGAATGACAAGGGAGAGGGTGACTCAGGTTGGAACCGTTGCGGGAGGGGAAAACGCCTGGGCTCTCAGTCTGTCTTAAGCAAATAGCTATTTTAAAAATAGCTATTGCGAGAATATAATGGAGGACATGACGAAAGCTCCCTCACACCGCGACCTTTTCCCTGGAGCACTGGAGATGATGATTTTGCAGTCGCTGCGGCTCAAGCCAATGCATGGATATGCGCTGGTAAAACACATCCAACTGGTTTCAGATGGGCTGCTGCAGATCGAAGAGGGCTCACTCTACCCGGCCCTGCAGCGAATGCTGAAAGAGGGATGGCTGGAATCCGAAGCAGGCGTTTCCGCAAAAGGCCGCCCTACCAGAATCTATCGCCTGACCCGCGCCGGCCGGAAGCATCTGGAGCAGGAGATCTCAAGCTTCGAGAAAATGTTCGCCGGGATCACGCGCGTCCTGGCCACCGCCAAAGGATAAGTCCATGCCGCACTGGATCCGACAGCTTTTCACACGGCGCCGCCGCTACGAAGACATCTCCGTTTCGATCCGCGAACACCTGGAAGAAAGGATCGATGAGTTAACAGCTTGCGGCATGGATCGCAGGGCGGCCGAGCAGACTGCGCGGCGCGAGTTTGGCAATATCTCCTTGATCGAGGAGCGCAGCCGCGAGGTGTGGCAAACGCGTCTGCTCGAGTCTTTATGGGCGGATGCTCGATATGCGCTGCGCCAGGTACGGCGTTCTCCGGGCTACGCTGCCACAGTGATCGGAACGCTGGCGGTGGGCATTGGCGCAACCGCAGCCATGTTTACCGTGGTCGACCATGTTCTGCTGCGGCCTACTCGATATCCAGACGCCGACCAGTTAGTCGCGATCGAGGAGACGAACGCAGCGACGACGACCTATAGCTGGCCTGCGCCCTGGCTGGATATCGAGCAGTGGCGCGCTCAGAGCCGGTCCTTCCGTGGAATCGAGTTCTCGGCAAGATTGGCCGGACGCAATTATCTGAACGGAGCGGCTGGCGCCCTGCAAGTGGATGGAGAGAGGGTCAGTACCGATCTTTTCCGGATGCTGGGCGTACGCCCGGCGCTGGGGCGCGACTTTGATCCCGAGTTGCAGGGCTCAAACTCCACCAGCAACACTGGCACGATCGTCCTGAGCGATGCGATCTGGAAGGAGGTGTTCGGCAGCGACCGGGGAATTCTGGGCAAGACAGTGAAGATTAATAACGACAGCTATACCGTTGCGGGCGTTATGCCGCCTGGATTCCAATACCCGGTAGGCGCCGGGGCAACACCGCAGGTGTGGCTTCCCATTCAGTTGACGAGCGATGATAAAAAGGGCCGAGATTTCAAAGCAATGCAATACACCGTGCTGGCACGGTTGCGGCGAGGGGCGACCCTCGCGAGGGCCAGGGCGGAGATGGCCCTTCTGCAGAAGCGCATCGCTTCCGATTACACCGATCCCAACCTGCGCAAAGACCATAGCGTCATCAGGGTTGAGCCCTATGTGGACTTGCTGGTGAGCCACGATGTACAGAGGGGCGTGCTTGCATTGTTGGCGGCGTCGGGTGTGCTGTGGCTGATTGCCATCGCGAATGCGACGAATCTGATGCTTGCGCGCAGCACGGCACGGCAGAGAGAAATTGCCATGCGCGGAGCGCTGGGATCCAGCCGCTGGCGGGTGATGCAGCAGATGATGGTGGAGACAATCACATTGAGCTGCGCGGCGGGAGCGCTGGGAATCGCATTGGCCCTGGGTTCGGTGAGACTGTTGGCACACGAACTGGGCCAGACACTCCCGGTTCCTGTACCAGCTGCCCCAGACGGATGGATGCTTTTAACTTTGCTCTCCATGACCATCGTTTCCGCGCTGCTTGCGACAGTGTGGCCAGCATTTCTGGCGGTGCGTGTCCCCATCGAGCCGGCGCTGAAGCAAGGCGGCGTGCAATCCGGGGCCGGGCACCGGCAACACCGAATGCGCTGCGCGCTGGTGACGGTTGAGATCGCCATGTCACTGACGCTGCTAGCGGTCTGCGGGTTGTTGCTGCGGTCGGTTTACGCGCTACGGCAGGTCCCGCTGGGCTTCCGCACCGACCACATCCTGGTCGCAAACCTTAGCATTCCTTCCTACCGCTTCGCCGGCCAGAACATGACCGAGAGGCTTTACCAGCCGCTGCTGGAGCATGCACAACGTATGCATGGTGTTGCGAGCGCCGGGCTGATGAGTGAGGTGCCGCTGGGCAATACCTTCGTGCTTCATTTGCAGTTGCAGATGAACGGATTCAAGATCGTGGCTTTCATGAAGGCGGTAAGTCCGGAAATGCAAAAGGTCTTCGCGTTCCACATGGCAGCGGGGCGATTCTTCGGGCCGGAGGATACCGCGACCTCAGAGCCGGTGATCGTGGTGAACCAGGCGTTCGCCCGCCAATACTCACCCAACGAACACGATCCAAGGGCGATTCTGGGCACGAATCTGTTAAGCCTGAGAAAGGATGCGCCCATGCGGGTGGTCGGCGTTATTGAAGACGAGCACCAGCAGGCAGTGGCCGATCCGGCGGTACCGGAAGTAGAAATCACCATCCCTCAAATCACTCCGGAAAGCGGGTTCTATCAACCCACTGAGAGCGTCGCGATGGACCTGGCACTGCGGACAAGCCGGCCTGCGGCGGAGATGATTCCCGAACTGCGGGAGATCCTGCGCCAGGCCAGCCCAGAGCTACAGAATGCCACCATTACCACCATGGAACAGATTGTAGAGGACTCGTATGGCAGTCAGCGCCTGGCTGCTCATCTACTGGAAATCTTCGGGGGGGCTGCGTTGTTGTTGAGCGTTGCGGGACTGTATGGGCTCTTGGCTTATATCGTAACTCAGCGGACACGGGAACTAGGAGTACGCATCGCGCTGGGAGCCTCGCGAGGAAACCTGCTATGGCTGGTCATGCGGCAGGCGGGCGCAATGTTATTGATCGGTGTGGCGCTGGGCTCAGTCCTCGCCCTTGCTTCAGGGCGGTTGATTGGCGGGTTTCTCTACTGTGTGAGCGCGCACGATACCGAGACCCTAATTGCCGCGGCTACAGTGCTCTTGATCAGCGGACTGGCAGCGGCGTATCTTCCTGCGCGGCGCGCTGCCGGAGCCGATCCCATGGAAGCGCTGCGCGCAGAATAACAACGTGACCGGGGTACTCTGCTCCCTCCGCATCAAATTGACTGGGCCAAAGCGGACCCTAACGGCATCAAACTGCAGGCCGGAAACCATCCCTACACCCTGCGCGGAACAATCAAGAGTGAGGGGAAGAAAATAGGGTCCGCTTTCCGGCTATTGAGCGAGCACAACGTGAAAGATGACAGTGAAGACGCCTCGAAGCCTGCCCCATCTAGTTTGTGGAGCACATTGCAGATACCGGTCTTCCGCAATCTTCTGCTGGCGAATGTAGTTTCAGACATCGGCACGTTCATGCAGAGTGTCGGTGCTGCATGGCTGATGGTTTCACTCCATGCCGGCCCAAGTTATGTCGCTCTCATCCAAACTGCTTCTTCCCTGCCATTCTTTTTGCTGGCACTTCCCGCCGGCTCTGCCGGAGATATTCTGGACCGCCGTAAGTTGATTTTAGCTACTGAATCCTGGATGGCAGCTGCAGCGTTGCTCATCGTGATTCTGACCATGGCCGGCTTGATGACACCCTGGCTGTTGCTGGTGTTGACCTTTGCACTCTCTGCGGGGGATGCGTTCGAAACGCCATCCTGGCGGGCCCTTTTGCCCGAATTGGTGCCTAAAGAGGAACTTGCGAACGCGTCAGCACTGAACGGGATCGAGTTCAATCTGGCCCGGGCAGTGGGTCCCGCGCTGGGCGGCCTGATCATCGCCGTTACCGGAGTGGCCACGGCCTTCACGGTGAATTTTGTCTCTTTCTTCGGAGTCATCGCGGTGGTTGCGCGGTGGAAGAGGCCAGTGCGCAAGCGCACAACGCCGCCGGAGTCGTTGCCTGGAGCCACCGTTGCCGCGATTCGCTACGTCCGCTACTCACCGGAAATTCTCACCGTGGTGGTTCGCACAGGCGTAGTGATGTTCTTCTCGAGCTCACTGTTTGCCTTATTGCCGACGATTGCCCACAGCGTGAATCAAAGCGCGATCGGCTATGGGCTTTTGCTCGGCTGCTTTGGAGCCGGCGCAATCGGCGGTGCGCTGATTATGCAGCCAGCGCGCGCCAGATGGTCCACCGAAACGGTCGTCTCGACTGGTGTGTCGATACTGGGGCTGGTCATTCTAACGACCAGTGGTTTACACCGCCTGAGCACACTTGCCCCCCTTATGTTGATCGGCGGGGCGGCGTGGGTCCTTTTTATTTCTTTGATCAATGCCCTGGTCCAGAGCCTGGCTCCCGATTGGGTACGAGCGCGCGTTCTTGCCATCTTCATCCTGGTTTACCAGGGTGGCTTCGCTCTTGGGAGCGCCGCCTGGGGTGCTCTGGCCGAGCGAGCAGGGGTTGGAACCGCTCTTGTTTGTGCCAGTCTGGGAACCATCGCAAGCACGGTGATGGTTCTTTTCGCCAAACTCCCCGAATCGACTCAAGACCTGACTCCATGGAACCACTGGCGTATGCCGGTCGCGGTCAAGACGGATGGATCGATTCTTCGCCAGGGCCCGGTGCTGGTGACGGTCGAATACCAGGTCATTCCAGAACGCAAAGCAGACTTCGTCGAAGCGATCCATGAATATGAACGTGTACGGCGCCGCGATGGTGCTTCCCAGTGGGGAATCTTCTATGACGCGGAACGCGCCGACCGCTACGTGGAGGTATTCCTGGTAAGTTCGTGGGCGGAACATCAGCGCCAACACGAGCGGCAGACGCAGGCCGATCACGACCTGGAAGAGCGTTTGGCCAGCCACGTTGCCAGCCCGCCGCAGGTCCGGCATCTCATCTTCGCGCAGGCAAAGGAATAGCTTCGAGGGTGCTCCTCGTCCTCCGCTACGACGTCGTAAGTAGAAACAGAGTGCGGCCTGCCGCCGCCCCCGGTCCTGATCGCCACGCGATCGCAACCAAGTACCAGGCGAGCGTAATCAAGATCCAGTTCAGCTCCCACAAAGCATGGTTGCTCCACGCCGAGATCATTGCCACGGTAATTGTAAGCGCCAGAATGAACGACGAGCGGAGTGAGATGCGAAGGTTTTGCAGACCGCGCCGGGCTCCGAAGATTGCGGGCAATAAAAACAGTAACAGGCACACTCTTGAAAGGGGCCCGAACGGATGCATGCCAGCAAAAAAGGCTGCGGGTAATACTGACAATACGCTACTCACCCACAGGGTCCGCCGCGAAACCGAGCTAACGATGTAGCCGGCCGACCACGACCAGGCGATGAGCAGAAAAATGTGGCATAGCAGCAGCGGAAAGCCCTCATGCCCTGTTGGCCAGTGCCACCCGTAAACTTTGTGATTCACCAGCCGTTGATAGGTGCAGCTTACAGAGAGGGATACGTACGTCAGTAGATAGCTGCTTGGAAGAGTAACGACAATCCCCGCAAGCCATGGCCGGGGATTCTTCCACAGACCAATCTGGCGGCGGAAAACCAAGCCGAATACATCGAGGAATCCTCGCAGATTGCTTTCGTTGGTCTCCAGTAAGTCACCTAATACTGCCTCGCGTTCATCCCCATCGAGCAATTTCGAGACCCAGCCCGTCAGCGGCCACGCGATCCCACTCATGACGTCCTCCCGGTTTGGCTTTCCACCCTTTCGCCAAGCATTAGAAGCACATAGTAGGACTAATCTCGGTCCACGTCAAGATGGACATGAGGCTTAGCAATCACTTGCTGATCAGTTTGGTTCCTTCTCCGGGAATCACATCTACGAGGCTTATGAAATCCAGAGCGTGTTTCCAATGAACGATGAGAAAGGCTTTCGCTTGGTCGTTCAGGTACAAGTCCTGGCGCAGCAGGCACCACACCGCGGCAGGCTCCTCAGCCGATGCGGCTTGTTGTGGATCGTCAAGGCTATAGCCGAATGCCTGGATATCGCTGGCTACCTCCCTTTCCACGGTCAACGCCTTTTCAAAGGGAGGACGGGGGCTCATGCGACTGTCATGATCGATCGTCAAGACGCGTTCGCGCAGATTGAAGGGCAGCTGAGGGTGAAACCTTGAGCGAAATTCGTAGCGGGCGATAGCTACGGAGCCCACGAATCGTTCCCGGCAGGACTGATCTCTATCTCCATCGGCAGAAAGGCAAAAGGCGCGGTTCGTCAGACGATCCCGGAAACGGAAACCGTTGGTGGAAGATTTTCCGAAATATTGGACACTCATCCGCACTTCGCATTCCGGCGTCAGAAACCGGTAAACCGGCTCGGACTGTTTTTCTGCTTTCGAAATTTTCGTGGTTAGCCCAAAACCCGCTAAAAACCAGAGGAACATCCGCCTGTCTGGATTGAGTAAAAATGATCTCGACTTTGGAAGTGCCGCCATCCTGTCTCCGAGGTGTCAAATGTTACCCGGCGGGTCCCGCTGGTGATTGACTGATTACAACTACAATGTAGTTGTAATCGATGGAGACGTCAAGATGTCTTGGGCGAATGTGTGAACCGCAGGCGTGAGGGAGAGGCCTCGGCGACCCGGCCAGGACCCATTGCGAGGAGAAACCCAAGTCTCAAGAGCGAGACCTGGGCCACCCACTCAAGTTTTGTTCGCCCGATTTCCGCTTCTCAGGTGGGCTGCGATTCCCTCATCGCACCAAAGGGAGACGAGCGTCTGGCTGCTTCCAACTGGAGCGCAGCCAAACATGATCGGGATCTTCTGTCACCATCATGGATCGCGAACTGCCGGCAAGACCGTTTAGATAGTAGCAGTCATAACCCGGTCCGGCGACCACGGGATGATACCCGTCGCGCACCAGAACTGCGTCGCCATCACGCACCTTGAGAATCGAACTCCGCGCTCCGTCGGAGCTGTAGAGATTCTGGAAGGCAAACGCGTTAGGCTCCTTCATACGGTAGTAATAGATCTCGTCGAGATCCACTTCGACCGGCGGATTGTGAACTTCATGCTTGTGCGGGGGATAGCTGGACCAATTGCCGCCGGGCGTGTAGACCTCGACCAGGATCAGCTTGTCCGCCGGAAACGCACTGGGGAGTACATCGACGATCTGCCGCGATGCGTTTTCACCACCGCGCAGATTGCTCGCAATATCTGCGGGGGTAATCAGCCGGGGCTCTAAGGGAACCGTGGAAGGAACCCGAAACTCGGCGATCTCACAAAGTGTCTCAGCCTGAAGAGCAACAGAGTTGGCCGATGGAAGATAAAGCGTGTAAGGCAATCCTTCAAAGACATTCTTTCTGCCTCCGACCGATACCTTCCCTTCTCCCCAGTCCGCTATACATTGGCCGCCCAGGAAGACAAGTCCCATCTCTTCCCCGTGGGTTTCGAACGACAATGCCTCACCCGGCACCAGCCGGTGCACGACGAAGCTCATCCATTCCCAGCCAACTTCTTCGCGGCTGAATCGAAGCAGTTCGCCGGATTTCTGATCAGGCAAATGAACTGAATGCACAACAGCTGTATCAGCCTTCAACATCCCCCGGGGTTCCCCAAGCCTCACCACACACACTCCTAAAAATTCAACTTCAAAGAAACCTGTCCTATTCGGGGAGCAGCCGCCTGCGTCACCTGGGCGAACGTTCCCGACAAAATGCCGCTCGGCGTGCTGAACTGCGTATGGTTGAAGATGTTGAACCATTCCGCGCGAAACTGCAGATTGAATATCTCAGAAAGCCTCGTATCCTTCACCAGGGCCATATCGAAATTATTGAACCCTGGCCCGTGGAAGAACCGCCGCCGCGCATCGCCCTCCGAGCCTAATGCGGGAGAAGCAAACGCGGTCGGATCAAAGTAATAGTGACTGCTGGTGTTGCGCGGATTCATGATGTGCAAGGGACCGATCTGATTGGGCGTATCCACCGGGAGCACGATGGGCCCGCCAAACGCCGTGCCCAGCAGAGAGTTGTCACTGGTATCCACCATGGTGATTGGCAGCCCGGTTTCAAAGCGGGTGATGCCGCTGATCGCCCACCCATTCGTCAACTGCTTGGGTCCACCGAACCGGTCAAAGGGCAGAACGTAGTTATAGCTCACGACAAAGTTATGAGTGGAATCGAACCCCGCAAGACCGCGGCTCAGGGACGAGTTGACAGGATTGAATTGCTCGCCATAGCCGGAGGAGTCATCCATGGCCTTGCTGTAGGTATAGCCCAGCAGCAGTTGCAAACCGCCAGAAGTATGGCGATAGTTCACCTGTGCGGAATTGTAGTTAGACCATCCCTCGGTAATGAAGTACGAATCATTGCCGAAGGGGGCGATGGGCCCCAGGGTTGGATCGACTACACCACTAAACGGCGACCTCGTGGTCAGGATCTGGGCGCCGGCGGCGGTGGTGTAGATATTGTTTTCTCCTCCAGGACCGCAGGTGGGCGTGTTGGGCGCAACTTCAGAAGTCTGGCTCACGCTCAGGCATAGAGCAGGGTTGCCGGGATTGGCCGAGACCGAAGAGAGCAGCCGGTGACCCACCGTCCCCACGTAGCTCAAAGTCAGCAGATCATTCCCGGTAATCTGACGCTCAAAGGAGAGATCGTAGTTCTGCGCATAAGGCAACTGGTTCTTGTTATTGAAGGCAGGTGAACTGCCAATGGTCCCGAAAGCGGGGAAGAACTGGGCCAGCGTCTCGTAGGGAGCGCCGGTCGCGGGGTTCTTGGCGGAAAAGTGCTTCGGCGGAGGGGCCACGGGAAACAGATTCTGCACCGAAGTGCCGCTCGCCCGGTTGGTAAAAGGAGCCGCAAATGTCGGCTCATTCTGTCCCGTGTAGTTACCGAAGGGGGCATCGCCAATTTCGTTGAAGTCGGTCGCACCCTCGAGAGCGGAGTAGGCCAGCGTATAACCCGCCCGAATGCTGGACGCACCTGCTTTGCCAAACAGCTTGCCCAGCATCCCTTCATGATCTCCCATCATGTAGGCAAGGCCGAAGCGGGGACCAAAGTTGTTCCAGCGAGTAGGAGCCAGGGTGCGAGGAACGCCGGGATCGCCGGGAAAGACCCACCCCGTCGGGGAACCTGGGAACACCACCGATTGCTCGCCAGGAATGAGGGTTTGGATCTCGTTGTATTTTTCCCACCAGGGTGAGCTCACGTCGTAGCGCAAACCAAAATTCAGGGTCAGGTTGGGCGTGGCTCTCCAACTATCCTGGCCATAAAATCCCAGGTAAAAACTGCGGCCATAGGAGGGATACGACTGGCCTTGTACATACGAAGCGGGCGCACCGAGCAGAAAATCAACAAAATCGCTTCCTGTTTCGCTGGGCTGGCCGCTGAAGGCGGAGCCAAAAAAGTAATTTCCATTGGCGACGTTGGATAAATTCTCTTCCAGTTGGCTGAAGTGAAATTGGCCCCCGAATTTTATGTTGTGGGTACCGATTGCTCTGCTGTAGTTGTCGACAACCTGGTAGATGTTGTCAATCAACTGGTTGGGGCGGCTGGGAACGCCAATGATGAAACTATTGAAGTCTATTTCCGGAATGCCTTCCACGCTGGGAGTACCAGGGAAGATGCCGGGAGCACCGTTCGCTCCCGAAGCGAAGCCCAGGTCGGCAAGGCTGGTTCCCTTGCCGCCGAGCGGCTGGTTCAATGTGGTGTCGAGCCGGAAATAACCAAGGCGAAACTCGTTCACGCTGGAAGAACCGAAAGACTTCGTAGAACCCAGGTTGACGTTGTGCGTTTGCCCTTTGCCATCGATGCTGAATCCCGGGTAAACGGGAGAATTTCCTGCCCAATAAGGATCGATGCGGTTGTAGCGATCGTAATAATAGTAGGCAGTCAACAGGCCGGCGAAGCCCGAGTTGTAATCGATGCGTCCACTGAATTTGTTGTCGCTCAGATTGATCTTGCCCGCGCTGGTCGAGAAGACGCCGGTTCCGGAAGCACCGATGGAGCCCGGCGCAGCGGGCGCAATATAGGAAAGAAGTTTCGTGGAAATGGGGGAAAAGGCACCCGTGGGCAACTGTGCATTGGGCAGGACGCACTGCGCCGCACTGGCGCAACCCGGAAAGTAGTAAGGTTCCCCGGCAGTCACCGGCTGGCCGAGTTGTTGGGTCAATTGGGCGGCCCAGGCATCTCCATTCACCGTGGTCGGCGTGACGACACCATTTACTGTTGGAGTAAAGCTAGCCGCGATCCCGGAGAAATTTCCTGCTTCTGTGGCCGAGCTTGGCGCCCCGGCGATGGTTTGCGGCACTGCCTGGATCACTCGATTGCCCTGGTAGTCGGCAAAAAAGAAGATTTTGTCGCGGATCACCGGTCCGCCGAAGGTGCCGCCAAACTGGTTCTGGTTGTAAGCCCCACGGCCGTTCACATCAAAATAATTTTTTGCGTCCAGATCAGTGTTGCGCAGGAATTCGAACGCATTCCCATGCCATTGATTGGTGCCCGCCTTGGTCACCACATTGATCTGTGCACCCGCATAATTGCCGTACTCCGCATCGGTGTTGTTGGTCAGGATACGAAACTCCGCAATCGAGTCGAGATTGGGGATGGCGCCTGCACCGGAGTAGCCTACCTCCTGCACCAGAACACCGTTGAGGATGAACGCATTGGCCGATTCGCGCATGCCGTTGACGGAAAGCGCTCCGGAGTTCAGGTCTCCGGAGACCGGCGGTACCGGGAACCCCGCCGAGACGAACGAGCCCCCATACGCTCCGGAGAGTCCCGACGGACTGGAGACTACGCCGGGCTGAAGGGCGAGCAAATCCGTATAGCTGCGGGTGACCAGCGGAACGGCTGTCATTTCCTTGCCTTCGATGACCTCGCCCATCTGTGAGCTCACCGATTCCACGTGCAAGGCGTTGGCGACGACCTCTACTTTCTCATTCACTTGGCCCACTTGCAGGGTCGCGTCCACAGTGAGGGCCGAGTTGACGTCCAGAATCAGGTCCGTTTGCTGATACTCCTTAAATCCCTTCTGCGTCACCGTGACCACGTACGTTCCCAAAGCAAGCGATTGAAAGGAGTAGAAACCCTGCGCGTTCGAAGTGCGGGTTTCGGCGATGCCCGTGCCCGTGTTGGTAGCGGTTACGGTCGCCCCGGGTATCGATGCCCCGCTTGAATCCTTCACTGTTCCCGAAATGCTGGCGGTCACGCTGGCAAACACCTGTCCGCTGAAAAGCAGAGCAAAGACGAATGCAAAGACACCTATCCAGTGCTGGCCTCTTCGAAGATACATGTTGCCTCCGTAGCAATACTCTTTGGCGATTGAAACGAGGCCCCGTCGACGGTCTGGCAGCCCAATCGGCTTGGATTGAGCCCACAAAACATTGCTTGCTGGCTGGCTGTACTAACCGGTTATTTGTTCCGGTTATTTGTTGCTTATAGTGCAGCGGTCACCCGGTGTCAAGAACTTTTCCGGCGCGAGGGGACCGGGACAAGCGCAGTTGTGCTTCCATGGTGAGGAGGTCTCCAGGCATCAGCACATCGAACGGTGTGAGCAGCGATGCTAAGTCACGGCTTTGAGAAAATTAGTTCCCGCCAAAGCGCACGCATCTATGAAAATAAGTAATTGGCGAGCGACTTACCGCTCTTATCACGCTTTCGCACATCTATTTCGCCGAATCGCGATCAGGGTGGGCGGAATACGGTTTGGCTATGATGTTCTCTTCCATTATCAGTATTTTGCTGACGATTGTCTTACTTCCTCACTTCTGGTAGACCTTCTCTAGCAACTCTGGTTCTTAGGGCTCCTGATGCTTGTAACCGTTCGTAGTCTGCTCGTCTCTCTGATCATCGTGCTCACCATCTTTGCGACTGGCCGCAGGGTCGATGCGCAATCCCCTGATCTCTCATTAGCAGCGACTGCGCCGCGGATCTCCGGGCCCATCGCGGAGTCGAACTTGCAGCGGCTCACAGGCAATCCGAGCCCCTCTGCAGAGACCAGCACCGACCTGGGCCGGGTGGCGAATGATTTTCCCCAGGAACACATCCTGATGATGCTAAGGCGTGGAGCAGCGCAACAGCAGGCGCTCGACCAGTTCATGCAAGAGCAATACGATCCCCATTCGGCGAATTTCCACAAGTGGCTTACCCCGGACCAGTTTGGCGCTCTCTATGGCCCATCCACCAAGGACATCGCGCTCATCGCCGGCTGGCTTACCCAGCATGGGTTCACGGTGAACCGGATTGCCGCTGGACGCACCTTCATTGATTTCAGTGGCACAGCCGGGCAGGTAGCTGCCGCGTTTCACACCGAGATCCATCACTATCAGCATGGCGGTGAAGAGCATTTCGCGAATGCAAGTGATCCGCTGATTCCAGCAGCCCTGGCCAACGTGGTATCAGGGTTTCGCGCTCTGAATGACTTTCATCCTAAAAGCGTAGCCCACCAACCGACGTTGGCGCGCCTCGATCGGGCGACCGGCAAGTGGTCGCATAGGGCGCAGGGCCACTTCACCACTGACTACGGGGCAGGCACAGACTACGTTGTAGGGCCCCAGGATTTCGCCCAGATCTACAACATCAACCCTGTTTGGCAGCAAAAGATTGTCGGCACCGGCCAGACCATCGGAGTCATCGGCGATACCGATCTCGCGGCCGGCGATATTCAAAATTTCCGCGATCAGTTCGGGATCTCGGCCCTGGGTCCTAACGGTTCGGTGCTTGTCGATCATCCTCCCACCACGGTATGCGCGGCGCCTAATCCCTCTTCCCCGGATCTGGAAGGCTACATCGATGCTGAATGGGCCGGAGCAACGGCGCCCGACGCTACCATCGATTTTGTGACCTGTGCCGACAGCGGGGTCACTTCGGGCACCGATCTCGCCGCCGGATACATCGTGCAGGACGCAGCCCATGCCAAGCAGGATTCGGTTCTGAATTCGAGCTACGGATACTGTGAGCAGGATCCTCAGAGCGAGTCGAACCAGTTCTATGTTCAGCTGTGGCAGCAGGCAGCGGCGGAAGGCATAACCGTAGTGGTTGCCGCCGGGGATGCGGGCGGAGCGGAATGCGATGAACCCATTCGATTTACCTACGTCAACCACGGACTCGGGGTCAGTGGCGAAGCCTCGACCCCCTACAATATAGCCGCGGGCGGCACTGACTTCAGTGACGTCTTTAGTGGAACCATCGCGAACTATTGGTCGGCAACCAACAGCAGCACTCTGCAGAGTGCCAAGTCGTATATCCCGGAGACGGCGTGGAATGAAAGTTGCGGCAGCGCCCTGGTGCTGCAGTCATTCAATCAACAGAATGGCACCAGTTTTACTTCCGGCTCCGGAGCCAATGGTCTTTGCACCTACGCCTCGACGCTTCCGGTAAATTTCCTGCTTATCCAGCCTACGTTTATACGTTCAGGCGGAGCTGGAGGATTGAGCACGGTATCAACGCGTCCTGGCTGGCAGAGCGGGGTGGTTGGACTGCCGGCCGGAAATGCGCGCGCCCTACCGGACATCTCCATGTTTGCCTCCTCTGGTTTGTATTGGGGACATTCTCTGATCTTCTGCTATTCCGGTAATGGCCAGGGTTGTGATTTTTCTAATGCGAATACTGTGTTCGCAGACACTGATGGCGGCACTTCGTTCGTGGCCCCGGCGTTTTCCGGGATCATGGCGCTTATCAACCAAAAGACCGGGGATCGCCAGGGGCAGGCGAACAACATTCTTTATCCCCTGGCGGCGCAGCAGTTCATCACCAACAGCAGCACCACGCAGCCCAATCTCGCTACCTGTGCCGCGTACCTGGGCACGGGCGTTCTGCCCGCCTGTTACTTTCACGATGTCAGTGGAACGCCCAACCCCGATCCGGCAACCCAGCAGCAGACCCCCTTCGTAACGGCGACGACCTCAGTTCCCTGCACCGGCAGCGCCACCGCCGCAGGCGTCTTTACCGATACCAGCACGGATCCGGCATCGAATTATGAAAACTGCTACGGTTACCAAATTACGGTCACCGGATCGGGAAGCTCTCTGACCACCACTCCGAACTACTATGGAGTGCTCTCGACCGCCGACAACGCCACCGCGGCCGCCTTCGCGGCCACCCCCGGCTACGACCTCGCTACCGGTTTAGGCACTCCCAACGTCTACGCTCTGGTGAATGCTCCGCAATGGTCGGGGCTCTCCATCACGACAACGTCCCTGGCTTCAGGCACGGTGGGCATTGGGTACGCGCAGACACTTGCGGCGACGGGCAGAATCGCACCCTACATCTGGAGTGTCACCTCCGGCAGCCTGCCTGCGGGGTTGTCGCTGGCTCCCGCCACCGGGGTGATCTCTGGGACACCCGCAACCGCCGGCACTTCCACCTTCACCATTCAGGTTGCGGATGCAGAGAGCACACCGGTGACGGCAAGCGCGTCGTTCTCTTTGACCGTCGCGCCGGGGGTAACGAAGGTCGCCAGCACCACTGCGCTTACCTCTTCCGCGGAGAATGTGGGAACCGGCACGAGCGTTACCTTCACCGCCACTGTTTCAGGCGCCGGCGGAGTGCCGACGGGCACGGTTACCTTCTATAACGGAACCGCCTCGCTGGGGACCGGAACACTCTCCAACGGAGTGGCCACACTTACGACATCCTTCAGCGCTACGGGAACGTTCACCATCACCGCGGTTTATGGCGGCGATACAAACTTTACGGGAAGCACATCGCAGCCGTTGTCGGAAACGATTGCTGCTCCGGGATTCAGTACGGCCGTGAACCCGAACAATCTTTCCATTGAGTTTGCCGGCACCGGCACAGTGACCGTTTCCGTCACGCCGCAAGGCGGATTTACGGGTCCGGTGAACTTCGCCTGCGGAACTCTGCCGAAGTTTTTCTCCTGCACCTTCGCCTCGTCGTCCATTTCATTGAATCCGTCCGGCGCGCCAGCCAACAATACACTTACCATCAACACCGCCGCGGTTCCGGCGACGAGCATGGCGGCCGCTTTTTGGCTGCCCGCTTTTGCTGGACTGTTGGGCCTTGGACGCCGCAAGTGGAGGCTGACACTGTTTTGTGTCTGCTTTACCTTCATCGCCGCGATGAGTGGATGCGGCCGCGGCGATCATGACGCTCCGCTAGGGAATTATAGTGTTCCCGTCGTCGTCAGCTCACAAGGCGCGGCGAGCCAAACTGTTAACGTAGCGGTGACGGTTACGGTTCAGTAGAAGGGAACAAAAGATCCTTCACCGAAAACAATTTCTCCAGACACGGAGAGATGAGTGGGAGAGAGGTTTGATTTTCTGAGTGAATGGAGCTTGGCCTCAAAGCACCTTGATCCGCCAAAGGGTGTAACTGAACATCTCATGCATCAGCCGCCTGGCGGAATCCCAGAATCCGAGAGGCCGGGCCTCGGCACGAGGCGATGTAAACACCGTCAAGCCCATGCTGGTGGTAAGAGCACGGATGCGAAACAGATGAGTTCCGTCGGAGACAGCAAGAATCCGGTTGAGATGATTTTCGCGGGCAATCGCAGCCAGCCGAGCTGCGGATTCCTCCGTATTCGTGCTCTGCGTCTCGGCGATAATCTGGTTCTCCGGAACCTCGTGGGCCAGCAGATAATCATGACCCACACCCCCCTCAGAGTCGTGGGCATCGCCGCCGCCACCCAGAGTAATCAGCAGCGGCGCCAGGCGTTCGCGATAAAGAGCCAGCGCATGATCCAGACGGGCTCGCAACACCGGCGAAGGACGGCCGTCGTATTCCGCCGCGCCAAACACCGCGATCGCGTCCGCGGGACGCGCTTCATCATGAGTGGCGTAGAAATGAATCTGCCCGTAGAGCCAAAGAAACCAGCCGCCTATGCAAAGCAAGCCAGCAGCCAGCAACCAGCGAAGCAAACGCCGGGTGGTGGGCAATGCTCCGTTCTTGGTGGTCGACCGCATCGCGTCCGCTCAGCGCTGGAGTGTTAGGGCAATCTCGTGGGTCGGAATCGCGCCTTCGCGAAGGATCTCCCACGGACCGTCAGTGGAAAGATCAACAATCGTCGTCGCCACACTACGACCGGTGGCGCCGCCATCGACGATCAACGGAATGCGATCCCCAATCTGATCGCGGACACAGGCCGCGTAGTTGCACTCGGGTAAGCCCTGCAGGTTAGCCGAAGTCGCAGTAATGGGCAAACCTAGCTTTTCCACGATTGCTCGCGGTATTGCGGCATCTGGAACACGCAGGGCCACGTTGCCCGTATTAGCCGTAGAACGCAACGGCAGCCGGGAGCCGGCACGGACAATCAACGTCAACGGACCAGGCCAGAAACGCTCTGCCAAAAGGTCGAACCGGGCGTCGAGATCCCGTGCCAGACCGTAGGCCTGGGCTGCGGTTGCAATCAGAAGAGACAGCGGCTTGTGCTTGAGACGGGTCTTGATCTCGTAAATGCGCTCGACCGCACGGAGATTGACCGGATCGACCGCTAAACCATAGAACGTATCGGTAGGAATCCCAACCACCTTGCCGCTTTGCAGGCAGCCGGCGACGTAGTCAACCCGATCCTGCTCCGGTTCGTCCGGATGTACACGCAGTAGTTCTGCTAACAAGATAACCCCACACCGGACAGATTTGGTGCAATCTCATCGAGACTACCAGAATGGCGTGCCAGGTTGGACCCCTTCTGCTACGCCTCACTCTAAAGCCTTTTCTGTATAGTGCTTGCATCGGATATATGACGGAAAGCTTCCTCTCGATGAATCGCTTCCGCTGTCTGCTTTCGCTACTGGTCTGCCTGCTATTTGCCGCCACGGCGCACGCCCAATCGGGGGAGCCGATGATCCATGTCACCCTCGGCCCATCCATGGTTCCACTTTACGGCCCATGGAAGTTTACCGTGGGCGATTCGCCGCTTGACCCGGCGACGAACGCGCCACTCTGGGCCCAGCCCGGCTTTGATGACTCCAAGTGGGAGACGGTCGACCTGACGCCGCAAGGGGTGCTCGATCCCCTGGGAGGATTTAGCGACTACGTGAAAGGCTGGACGGCGCGCGGCCACGCCGGCTACTCCGGCTACGCCTGGTATCGCATCCGGGTCAAGGTGGCAGCCCAACCCGGCGAGAAGCTGGCGTTGTCGGGACCACCCTATGTAGACGATGCCTATCAGCTCTTTAGCGACGGAGCCCTGATTGGCAGCTTTGGTAAGTTTGCCGGCCGCCAGCCGACCTTTTACTTTACCCAACCGATGATGTTCGACCTGCCGGCGGTGGGCGCCCATTCTCCATCGTCGGTACGGGTGCTGGCTTTCCGGCTGTGGATGGCGCCAGACACGATGGTGACGCAGGCCGACACCGGGGGACTGCATACGGCACCTCTGCTGGGCGATGCGGGCGCTGTTTCCGCCGGCTACCAGCTTCATTGGCTCGAACCCATCCGCAGCCATGTAGCGGACGTTGTCGAGGGGCTTCTCTACCTTTTGCTGGCCATCGTCGCCTTCAGCCTGACCCGTTTTGACCGTTCCGACCCGGTTTACGTGTGGATGGGCTCTATCTTCGTGCTACTGGTCATCAACAACATTCTTATCGTGGTTGCCGCCTGGAGCCAGGTTTTGAGTGCGAACGCGGATGTGGTGGTGCAAGACGGCTTTATCACGCCGCTTCTTCTGGGCGCATGGGTCATGGTGTGGTGGGTGTGGTTCCGTCTGCAACGGCCGGCCTGGGTGCCCGGAGCGGTTGCGGTCCTGACGCTGGCATTTATGATCTCGACCATCGTGGGAGAGGACCTGCTGTATCCCTACATATCGATAGGGGTGGCGGACGTCTTCCACTCCATATCCCTCGGAGTACGCCTTGCGCTGCTGATCGTTTTAATTCTGATTGTGTCCTGGGGCATTCGCCGCCAGGGGGCAGAGGGTTGGCTGGTTCTGCCGGCCGTCGCGCTGCTGATTGTTTCGCTGTTTACGGTCGAGCTGCTGCTGCTGCATATAAGGGCTAACTGGTTTCCGTTCGGGATGAGGGTCACCCTCGCCCAGCTTGCTAACTTGCTGCTGACGGCAGTGCTGTTTGTGCTGCTGCTGCGCCGGCTGTTGCTCTCGGTCCGCGAACAGCGGCTGCTGGCCCTCGATGTGAAGCAGGCGCAGGAGGTGCAGCGGGTGATCCTACCTGAAGCCATTACTTCGCTTCCCGGGCTGACGATTGAGAACGAATATCGGCCGGCGCGCGAAGTGGGCGGTGACTTCTACCAGATTATTCCCCACCCTACCGACGGCAGTTTGCTGATTGTGGCCGGGGATGTTGCCGGCAAAGGATTGCAGGCGGGCATGCTGGTCGCGCTGCTGGTAGGAGCCATCCGCATGGCAGCGGAGGTGAATCCTGAACCGCTCTTCGTGATCCGGGCGCTGAACCGGCGGCTGCTCGGCCGCGGGGAAGCACACGCCACCTGCCTTGCCATGCGGGTTGCAGCCGATGGAGCGGTTACGCTGGCCAATGCCGGCCACTTGCCGCCCTATGTAAACGGTCAACCAATCGACCTGGAGGGAGCCTTGCCGCTGGGAGTGATCGAGGACGCTGAATTCAGCGTCGCCCATTTTCAACTGCAGGAAAATGATCGCCTGGTGGTGGCTTCCGACGGCATTGTGGAAGCCATGAACGAACAGGGGCAGCTGTTCGGTTTTGCCCGGGTGCAGCAATTGCTGCAGACCAGGCTTTCCGCTGCGGAGCTGGCGACCCACGCGCAAACGTTCGGCCAGCAGGACGACATCAGTGTCATCGCCATAACGCGCACGGCTAGTCTGGTTCCGGCTTAATCGGTCGATATTGCGAGACAGCAGGCAATTCCATTGCTATCGTGCTTGCATCGGCTTTTACAACCTGGGAAGGTTTCGCTCGATGAATCGGTCCCGTTTTCTGCTGACACTGCTGGCCTGCCTTGTTTTCAGTCCCATTGCCTCTGCTCAAACGGATCAGCCGCAGACACCAACCCATGTCACCCTCGGCCGGTCTGACGTCCGGCTCTATGGACCGTGGAAGTTTACTCTGGGTGATTCGCCAATCGACCCATCCACCAACGCGCCCCTCTGGGCCGCACCGGGCTTCGACGATTCCCAATGGGAGACGGTCGACCTGACCCCTCAAGGAGTGAAAGATCCCCTGGGAGGATTTTCCAATTACGTAAAAGGTTGGACGGCACGCGGGCATGCCGGCTACGCGGGCTACGCCTGGTACCGGATCCGCGTCCAGGTGTCGGCCGTGCCGGGCGAGGAATTGGCCTTAGCCGGCCCGGAGGACGTGGATGATGCCTATCAATTCTTCGGCGATGGAAAGCTGGTCGGCAGCTTCGGCAAGTTTGCCGGCGGCCGGCCGAGTTTTTACTATACCCAACCCATGATGTTCAACCTGCCGCAGCAGCCTGCCAACGTGGGCCCTGATGCGCCGCCGCTGGTGATCGCTTTTCGTTTCTGGATGGCTCCTGCCACGATCGTAATCAATCCTGATGTTGGAGGGATCCATACCGCGCCGTTGTTGGGTAATGCAGAAACGGTTTCGGCCAGATACCAACTCAATTGGCTCCAACTTCTCCGCGCGCAGGTCTTTGCCGGGCTGCTGGGACTGTTGTTTCTTCTGGTGGCGATTGTCGCCTTCAGCCTCACCCGGCTGGATCGTTCCGACCCCGTCTATACCTGGATGGGGGGCGTCTTTCTATTGCTATGCGGCACCCGCATCCTTAGTTTCATCACCGCATGTAGCCAAAATATCGACGCGATCGTCAGCAACATAGTGACGGATGCCATCCTTTGGCCGCTGGTGTTTGGTGGTTGGATCATGGTGTGGTGGGTCTGGTTTCGGCTGCAACGGCCCACGTGGATACCAAAGGCTGTTGGCTTGCTAACGCTGGGCTTAATGCTCACCACGGTCATCGGGGAAAACCTGCTTTATCCCATGATCTCGCCTGAGATTGCAGGGTTCTTCCACGTAGCCTCCATCGCAGTCCGCCTGGCACTCCTGGCTTTGCTTGTTCTGGTCATCTTCTGGGCGATTCGTCGCCGGGGCGTGGAAGGCTGGCTCGTCCTGCCGGCTATGGCGCTGTTCGTTCTGGCGCAATTTACTACTGAGCTTTCGGTCCTGCACTTCAGGTTCTTTTGGTTTCCTTTTGGGGTGAGAATTTCCATGTCCGGGATGGCGGACCTGTTGCTGACCGCGGTGCTATCTGTGCTGTTGCTGCGCCGGCTGCTGTTCTCTGTCAAGCAACAGCGCCTGGTGGCCCTGGATGTGAAGCAGGCGCAAGAAGTACAGCGGGTGATTCTGCCTGAGGCCATGACTTCCGTGCCTGGGCTGACGATTGAAAATGAGTATCGCCCGGCGCGTGAGGTGGGCGGCGACTTTTTCCAGATCCTGCCAAATGCGGCCGACGGCAGCTTATTGATTGTGGCAGGCGATGTGGCGGGGAAAGGCTTGCAGGCCGGCATGCTGGTTGCGCTACTGGTCGGGGCCATCCGCAGCACTTGCGAAATGAATGCCGATCCGCAGTTTGTTCTTCACGCGCTGAACCGGCGGCTGCTCGGCCGTGGCGAAGCGCAAGCCACCTGTCTCGCCATGCGCATTACGGCCGATGGCGCCGTCACCCTGGCCAATGCCGGACATCTGCCACCGTATCTCAACGGCCAACCGGTAGATGTCGAAGGTGCACTGCCTCTGGGGGTAATCGAGGATGCCGGGTTCACGGTCACTCATTTCCAGCTACAGGAAAACGACCGCCTGGTGCTGGCTTCCGATGGCATTGTGGAAGCCATGGACGAGCAAGGGCAACTCTTCGGCTTTACCCGGGTGCAGGAATTGCTGCAGGCGCGGCTGAGCGCATCCGAGCTGGCGGCAACCGCGCAAAGCTTCGGCCAGCAGGACGACATCAGTGTGATCGCGGTGACGCGCACGGCGAGTCTGGTTCCGGCTTAATCGGCCGCTGGCTGGCGGCGGTTACAATCGCGGTGAGTTCACTCACCATGAAGTCTCTTGCTCCGCGACGAGTTGAAAGCCGGCAGAATAGCCGCATTAAAGAGCTGCGCGCGGGCCTGGCACGCGGCGTCAAATCTCCCCATATCGCTGTCGAGGGCTTGCACCTGACCGAGGAAGCAGTGAAGAGCGGCCTCAGGCTGCACACTATATTTGTGCGCGACGGGAACGAGGGACTGCTGGAACATCTTGCGGTCGGCGATGCCGAAGTCCTGATGGTGACGGAGGACGTCTTTCAGAGTGCCACCCTCACGGAGCATCCCCAGGGCATCGCCGCCCTGGTGGAAGCCCCCCAGTTCACGGTGGAGGCAATGTTGAACGGCGTCCCGCTGGTGGTGATCGCGGGCGGCCTGCAGGACCCGGGAAACCTGGGAACGCTGGTGCGCTCGGCGGAAGCATTTGGCGCCAGCGGGATGATCCTGCTCCCCGGGACGGTGAGCCTGTGGAACGCCAAGACTTTGCGGGCGTCTTCAGGATCAGCCTTCCGGCTGCCGGTGGTGACGCAGACCGCTGAGGGCGCTTTTGCCACCCTGCGCGCGCATGGGGTACGGATATTCGCCGCGGTGGCGCGGGATGGCGACAGCGAGGCCGATTTGCGTGGCCCCAGTGCCCTGCTGTTGGGCAACGAGGGCTCCGGGTTGCCCGAGGCGTGGATCGCCCAAGCCGATGGGCGCGTCACCATTCCCCTTCCCGGGGCGGTCGAAAGCCTGAATGCGGCCGTCGCGGGCAGCGTACTGCTGTACGAAGCCATGCGTCAGCGCAAAATAGATGCATGAGCCTGTTTAGCCAGATTCCTGACGAAAGCACCCTGAAGACGGCCCGCGGGGCTCCGCTCGCCGAGCGAATGCGTCCTCGCACCCTGGACGACTACGTAGGCCAGGAGCATCTGCTCGGTCCGGGCAAACCGCTGCGGGTGGAAATCGAGCGGGACGACGCAGGGTCCATGATTTTGTGGGGACCTCCCGGTGTGGGCAAGACGACGCTGGCCAAGATCATCGCCGAGGTCACCCAGGCCAGCTTCATTGAATTCTCCGCGGTGATGGGCGGCATCAAGGAAATCAAGCAGGTGATGGTGGACGCGGAGAAGGCTGCCGGCTTCGGGTCGCGCACCATTCTCTTCATCGATGAGATTCACCGCTTCAACAAGGCCCAGCAGGATGCGTTTTTGCCCTATGTGGAACGGGGCACCATCCGCCTGATTGGGGCAACCACCGAGAACCCGTCCTTTCGAAGTGATCGCCGCACTGCTTTCCCGCTGCCGCGTTTACCGGCTCAACCCGCTCAGCGAAAAGGAACTGGTGCAGTTACTGAAGCGCGCGCTGGCCGACAAGGAGCGCGGCCTGGGCAAGCTCAACGTGACCGCGGACGATGACGTCATGGCGATGATCGCCAGCTATGCCAATGGGGATGCGCGCTACGCCTACAATGCGCTGGAGACAGCGGCCAAGCTGGCGACCGGTGGACGCATCATCCGGGAGACGGTGCAAAACGCATTGCAGCAGCGGGTGCTGCTTTACGACAAGCAGGGCGAAGAGCATTACAACCTGATCTCCGCGCTGCACAAAAGCATTCGCAACAGTGACGCCGACGCATCCCTCTATTGGCTGGGACGCATGCTGAAAGCCGGGGAAGACCCGATGTACGTGGCCCGCCGGCTGGTGCGCATGGCCGTTGAGGATATTGGCCTGGCGGCGCCGGAGGCGCTGCGGATGGCACTTGCGGCGCGCGACGCGATGGATTTTCTGGGCTCTCCGGAAGGCGACCTGGCACTGGCGCAGGCAGCGGTCTACCTGGCGTTGGCGCCCAAGTCGAATGCGATCTATACGGCATACGGCGAGATCACCGCCGAGATCGAGGCTCATCGCGCCGAGCCGGTGCCGCTCCATTTGCGAAACGCGCCTACACCCCTGATGGAGCAGTTTGGCTACGGCGAGGGCTACCAGTATGCTCATGATGTCGAAGGGCGGGTAGCCGATATGGAATGCATGCCGGAGAATCTCCGCGGCCGCGAGTTCTACCATCCGACTTCCGAAGGCCGGGAGAAGTTGCTGGCCCAGCGCATGGACGAGGTGCGCCGCATACGGCGCGCGAAGCAGAATGACTGAGGAGCAGAATGGATCACCAGGAGGACCCGTCATGGCTGAAATGGACCAAGCGCATTCAGGCAATCGCGCAGACCGGGCTCAGCTTCACCCGGGATCACTACGATCATGAGCGCTACGAGGAATTGCAGGAGATTGCGGCGGAGATGATGGCCGCCGGCAGCGGCATGCCGGACTCGCAGAAGGTGCTGGACCTGTTCCGCGGAGAAAGCGGCTATGCGACCCCGAAGATCGAGGTTCGTGGCGCTGTGGTGCGAGGAGACGAGATTCTGTTGGTGCGCGAGCGCGAGGACGGGGGTTGGACGCTGCCCGGGGGTTGGGCGGATGTGGGCGAATCACCCAGCGCCATGGTGGTGCGGGAAGTGAAAGAAGAATCGGGCTACGATGTCGAGCCGCGCAAACTGGCGGCCATTTTCGACCGCAACAAGCATCCTCATCCGCCGCAACCGACCCACGCCTACAAGCTGTTTTTCCTGTGCGACCTGGTTGGCGGCGTGGCGACTCCAAGCTTTGAAACGCCCGAGGTGGCGTTTTTTAGCCGCGATGCTTTGCCTAAGCTCTCAGCCCCGCGCATCACCGAGTTCCAAATAGAGCATATGTTCGAGCACGCCGCGCACCCTGAGCGGCCAACCACCTTCGACTAAGTTGGGAAAGAACCGCAGGTCCTCCACTACGCTCCGGTCGGGATGACAATTCTTCGCAGGGGTCAAAATATTCCTCGCTGAAGCGTTTGCGGGCACAACAGAATTGTCATCCCGACCGGAGCGAAGCGTAGTGGAGGGACCTGCGGTTCTTTCCACGGACAACCTCGCCGGCCCATCGCCGCTCGTCGAAGATCAGTTTGCCATTCATCACCGGCGCGAGCGAACGGCCGCAGCTAGCTCTGCGAGCAATCCATGGGTTTCGCTCCAATCGATGCAGCCATCGGTAATGCTCTGGCCGTACACCAGTGGCGTGCCGGGCACAAATTTCTGCGCGCCCGCCACCAGATTGCTCTCGATCATCACGCCGAGGATGCGGCGATCTCCGGCGGAAATTTGTGCAGCCACATTGCGGCACACGAGCCCTTGCCGGGTGTGGTCCTTGTTGCTATTCGCGTGGCTGCAATCGATCATGATCCTGGGCGCTATTCCGGCTTTTTCCATCTGCTCGGCAGTCTGCGCCACGGAGGCCGCGTCGTAATTCGTCGTCTGCCTGCCCCCGCGCAAGATGAGGTGACAGTCCGGATTGCCCGCCGTAAACAGAATCGCCGACTGCCCTGTCTTCGAGTGCCCGAGGAAGGTATGCGGATTGGCCGCAGACACGATTGCCTCAATCGCAATTTGCACATTACCCGAGGTCCCATTCTTGAAGCCGACCGGGCAGGAAAGCCCCGACGAAAGCTGCCGATGCACCTGGCTCTCCGTCGTACGCGCGCCAATCGCACCCCAACTCACCAGCGAGGCGACATATTGCGGGGAAATCATGTCGAGAAACTCGGTCCCGGCGGGAACGCCCATCTCCGCCAGATCCAGCAGCAGGTGCCTGGCCAGCCTCAACCCATCGTTAATTCGGAACGACTCGTCGAGATGTGGATCGTTGATCAGTCCCTTCCAGCCGAGCGTGGTACGCGGCTTCTCAAAATAGACTCGCATGATGATGCAAAGATCTTTGGAGAACTCGGCAATAGCGCCCTTCAGCAGCCCGGCATATTCCCGTGCCGCTTTGGTGTCGTGAATGGAGCAGGGGCCGACAACCACCATCAGGCGGGAATCCGTACCCCTGAGAATGTCGATGATCTCATGCCTTGCTTGAAAAACGGTGGCGGAAGCCCGCTCAGTGGCCGGCAACTCTTCTTCAAGAAAAACCGGTGGAAGCACAACTTTGGTTGATCGGATACGAAGATCATCTGTTGGATAAATCATGGTCTACTGCTAATTTAGCAGCGTTTGCGGAAACGCCTCTGATCCCAGATTTGGCCGCCGCTGTCCGGGAAAGTGGCAACCCCCATAGACGAGCAAGCTTGTGAAGATGCCTCACTCAGAAAATATAGACTCGATAGGAAGGTGAAATAGTTTGGCCAGTTTGAATGCAAGCGGGAGGCTGGGATCAAACCTGCCTGTCTCAATAGCATTGATCGATTGACGCGACACTCCGAGCCTGTCGGCTAGATCTGCCTGACTCCAGCTTCTTTCGGCACGGAGCATGCGGAGCCGGTTCTTCACTGGTAACTCTGCTGCAGAATGCGAAACGCGATCAAGCCCGAAGCGAAGAAAAGATCCGCGTTCAGTAAGGTAAGCGGAAAGGGCCTGGAGTAGATATTCATGAGCACTCCGGCGATCGCATTCCCGGCCATGGTGACAGCAAAACCCCACAGCAGTGCCTTGACCACCAGCGCGCGAATGAACTCATCCGGCTCCGCAGCCAGGTAGCTCGCCGCCACCCACACTGCCAGCAGTACCGGAAGCACAGAGAGGCCTGAAAGCAGTGCTACGAGAAAAACGGAAAAGTGCGCATACGAAGGGGTGAGCTGAGACAAGCCAGGAAAAAGATTGCGAAATGGGTTGGGAAGACTGGGAGTGGAAAGATTCGTCACCACCGTCAACACGAGGACCGCGCCCATACGCTGCATCGAGCGACGCTGCAATGGAGTCAGGTTTTTGTTGCAAAGTAACATCAGACCTCCCAAGCAAAGACAAGTACACTTTACACAAGGTCAACTCGCTGTGTCAAGTCTACTTTCCATGGGATCACGGTTATGCTGCACGATGCATGGAGAGGCCCGCGCAGCAAACGTGGTCAGGACGTAAGACTGTGAATGCATCCCTAATGACAAAACGGATTGCAAAAGACTTCCGGCGGAAATTTCAGGGCCAACCTCACTGTCCCAATGCCCTGGGCAAATTCCAGTGCCGCCATAAGCTAACCAGCCGCAGTAGAAAGCAGGTAACAGCGCCAATTGCCGAGGCCACGTCGGAAGAAAGGCGCATCTTTCTAGCAGCGATCACGCAGGCGGAGCCGACGAGTGCCGCAGTGGCGTAGATTTCAAAGCGTAAAACGGTGGGAACCTGATTCAAGAGAACGTCCCGCATCGTGCCTCCGCCAACGCCGGTGATGGTGCCCAGCATGGCCGCCACCAAGGGATTCATTTTGTGCAGCATCGCCTTCAATGTACCGGCAACCGCGAAGATTGCCAGACCCGCGGCGTCTAAAACCTGGATGGCCGCGATAGGAATGGCGCGAACATAGTGGTGCAAAAAAAAGGTAAGCAGTGCGCCCGTGAAAGCGATCGCAGGATAACGCCAATCGAGAAGCGCGGCCGGGGGAAGAGCCCCGAGCAAAATATCCCGGATGATCCCTCCTCCCAAGGCTGTACAGAAAGCGAGGACCAGGATTCCAATGAGATCGAGATTTCCGTTCACGGCCGCCATGGCGCCTTCTACTGCGAACACCATGGTTCCGGCGATGTCTGCGGCAAAGAGTAAGCGGGCGGCACCTACGGTTGCGGACGGCCGCTCAGATTTTGACACGGAGTTCTCTCTTCTTGTTTTCACGACTCAATGCGCCCTCCGAGTCCGGCAGATATGCGAGTTACTTTATGCAGAGATACTCGATCATATATGTAGACCACAGCACAACAACGATTCGCCGGGCCGCACAGGGTGTTGCTTCTCTATCTCCCGGTCAAGTCGCCGGCTAAAAATTTCCACACTGAGTCACTTCATTTCCACATAACAAAATGTTTCAGAGCCCGCAAATGTGATAGGGCACGCGAGTATTATTCAACTTAACGGAAGAGCAATCTTCCAGGGAGAGAGTGGACTTCGGCCAGCAGAGAATCGGCGACGAGACTCGCGGAGCCGCCCGGGCAACTGGACGGCGACGAATGGTGCAGACAGGAAGCTCTTGCAACGAATGTGGGAACGGAAGACGGAGAGACCTGCGAAGTCTGTGGGACTCGAAGAATTTCGCGACGGCGAAGTTGTGATTCGGTGACCGAACCGGATCTTCAGAAATCGGATCGAGGGGGCGGGATCTCGAAAGAGAATCCGTCCCCTTCGCTTTTTGATACTAACAGGAATCCGGGCTTTTCTATTTCTTCGTACCGGTGGCGTCGTGTCCGCCCTGGTGCAGCACTAAATGTGTGACATTTCCCTTGTCGTCCTTGAAGAACTCAACTTGTGCGTCTACCACTTTCAAGAAGAACATCGTCTCGGACTCGGCAAAGAGCGGGAATTTTGGTTGGTTCGTGGCCTGCGCCATCAATTGACCGCCCTCGCGGGTAATGGCGATGCTGAATGATGGGGCTATCTCATAAGTACCGACATACTTCTCGAGTATGCCAGCCGGCACAGTAATTGCCTTCCGCTCCGAAAGCAGCACCACCTTTTCCCCGTGCATGACCGCTGCCAGTTGGCTCGCGATTGTTTCCGGAGCGCCTCCGTTCAAATTTGCCAGCACCACGATGGTCAGCTTGTCGTCAGGATAGTAGGCCAACTCGGTGTTGAAGCCTTCGATCCCGCCGCCATGGTCAATTTCTGTATGGCCATGCACGGTCCGAACTCCCAGACCGCAAGCGTAGTCCTCTTTGAAGGGTGTGGTCATCTTCTTCAAAGACGCGGCAGAGAGCACTTTGCCTCCAAACAGCCCTTGTTCCCAGCGCAACAGATCATGCGTGGTCGAGTAAAGAGCGCCGGCTGAGAAGGGGATGCTCATATCGATATAGCCCGCGTTCACCGGTCCGTTTGGACCCGGGGCGTAGCCGTATGCGCGATGGAGGATAATCGCCGAGTTGGAGTCGTATCCCGAGTCGTTCATTCCCAGCGGCTTGAAGATGTTTTCCTGGACAAAGTCTTTGTAGCTTTGGCCACTGATCTTCTCCACCAGATACCCCAGCAGCACATATCCGGAATTGCTGTACTTCCACTTTTCTCCCGGCTGGAACTCCAGTGGTTTGTCACGGAAGCGTGCCACTAGTTTCTCTGGTGTTGTGGGCTGTCCTTCGGTCGAACTGTAATCAGGAAAACTCGTGAAACTCGGGATGCCCGAGGTATGGGTCAACAGGTTGTAGATGGTGATTTTGTCCCAGGCCGCCGGCGCATCGGGCATGTATTTCTTTATCGGATCTTCTGTCTTGAGCTTGCCGCGTTCCTCCAGCAACAGAATGCAGGCAGCCGTGAACTGTTTGGTAATGGACCCCAGCCGGAACTTTGCTTGCGGTGAATCCGGTATCTGCCATTCCAGGTTGGCGTAGCCGTAGCCCTTATCCAAAAGAACCTGATCGTTCTGTGCCACCAGGACCGTCCCCATAAATCGCTGGCCGGTCACAGAGGATTGAATAATTTGCTCCATGCGCAAAAGCTTGTCCTGCGCTTTCGAGATAGACACCTGCAGGAAGCAGCCAATCAAGAGGAACACCATAGACGCGCCGCGCCGAACGGATCTTCTATTCATGTTTACCCTCTCTTAAATGCACAAAAAAATAGCACGGCAAGGATACCGTGTTCGCTCCGGCTGGAGGGAGTTCGACAGGAGAATTTGTTGGGGGTCAGGCTGGGCGGAGATAATAGGCACATGGAAAAATCCTGTGCACAATGCGGGGCGTCGATGTCGTGCGACCCCGGACACGGGTGTTGGTGCGCCGATCTGCCTCATTTGTTGCCTGTCCCGCATGTAGCTACCCAAGGGTGCTTGTGCCGCAGTTGCCTGATGAAGCAGCTGGAACAACCCGTTCCCTACCCGCCCGTCGAGGGGTGAATCCTACTTTTTTTGGCAGAAATTGTTGTTCATTTGGCAGCAATAGCGGTTTTCGGTGCCATGATCCCGAGCGTATTCTACGACCTGTGAGTGCGCGCTCAACGCACGAATGTTCTATCGTCAGGGAGTCAGGTAATGATGAGCGAAGAGCAGCATGGCAGCACAAGTGCGGCGGTGGCCGGTGCAACTACAGTTACATATGGAAAGCCAGGGACGGAAGCCGCCTCATTCCAGAGCAGCCACCTCAGCACGCGAAGCTTTGAGGAGGTCCTCACCAGGCTGCGCAAGGAGATCGAGGGCGCCGGCCTCAGGGCGTTAAATGAGATAGATCCTCAAAAAGCAGTCCAGGGCTTTGGCCGATCGATGGGCGGATTGAGGTTGATTTTGCTGCCTGGTCTAGCGGGTTCTTCCGGGCACGGTAACCGCCCGTTATGATGCCGGGATGGATCACAGAACCCGTGCGTCGGAGTTGGAATGCCGGATCGCATCACTCCCTTTGGCCAACACGCCATCTGTGCGCGAAGTCCGCCGGGAATTTTCCCGTATACTCTCCCCGGAAAGCCCGCAAGCGGTGTTCGATTTTGCCAGGGTTCTCCTGAGCCGCCAGGATCCCATCCTGCGCTTCGTCGCCTATGAGCTTGTCAGCAAACATAAACCAACTTTTGCCACCATCTCCAGTGATCAGATTGTGGAGTTGGGCGCAGGCCTCGATAGCTGGTCATCCGTCGATTGCTTCGCGCTCTATCTCTCGGGTCCTGTCTGGGCGGCTGGCCGGATCTCCGATCAAACTATTGTGGAGTGGGCTTCGCTCCGTTCCACGGAAGAACACCGATGGTGGAGGCGTGCTGCGCTCGTCAGCACTGTTCCCCTGAGCCGCCAGGGGCTGACAACGAACATTCCCAAGACACTCCGAGTCTGCGCCCTCTTAATGCATGATCGCGACGACATGGTTGTCAAAGCTCTCTCCTGGGCTCTTCGCGAACTGGCGCGCAAGCATGAAGACGCGGCCCGGAGTTTTCTGGACCAGAACGGGCAGACCCTTGCCCCACGGGTGCTGCGGGAGGTCGAATGCAAACTGACCACCGGATTAAAGTCGCCCCGGAAGAAGCGAAGGCATCGTGAGCAGGAAGGTCCGTGCTAAGCTGCTGCCGTGAGCAGCTTCACCGCCAAACCGCTTTCTCCGCTGCTAGCGCCTTTCGTCAAGTCGTTCCACTACCATGAGGCGAATTTTCCCTTCGCGCGGGAACGAATCATGCCCAATGGTCAGGCCCACCTGATGGTGAACCTGGCTGAACACGAGTTCAGAAGCTACGATTCCGTCCGCACCGGACAAATGGTCCGGAACACTGGAGCGGTGCTGGCCGGACCGCACGCACAGTCGACGGTCATCGATACGCGAGAGCAATGCTTGCTCGCCGCAGTCGAATTTCGATGTGGCGGAGCCGCTCAGTTTTTCTCCATGCCGATGACCGAAGTATGCAACCAGATCGAGTCGCTCGACACTCTGTGGGGCCGCGACGGAATGCTTCTGCGAGAGCGTCTTCTGGAGGCCTCGGAGCCGCGGTTGAAATTCCGCGTCTTCGAAGAGCTGCTGCTGCAGTTTCTGAAGCCAAAGTACGATCCCGCGATTCAATATGCCATCGCAGCTCTCGAGGCGGGGATGCCGCTGTCGCAGGTAACCTTACGTCTCGGTCTCTTGCCGAGAACACTGCAACGCCGCTTCTCGAGTCAAGTCGGGATCACCCCCAAGCGGTTTGCGCGTGTGCGCCGCCTGCAGCGGGTGCTGCGGGCTGTGCGTCGTTCCGCAGAGCCAGTTTGGCATGAACTCGCAGCGGATCAGGGTTACGCCGATCAAGCCCACCTGGTACACGAATTTCGTGAGTTGGCCGGCATCACTCCGTGCGGATACAAGCCGGACTCCAATCGACGGAGTAACCACGTCCCCATTGCGGCCGATTGACGCATTTCTACAATACAGACAGCCCCGGATTCGCTAGTGTGGTTGTGTAAGTCAGGAATTGTATTTTCCTGCGCAATCTTTCTCGGGGGTGGACACAACCGGTGATCTCCAATCGCTCTGTACCAACGGACACTGTGCTTCCTCACGTAATGTATCGGAATCTGGAGGAAGCCCTTGTGTGGCTCAGCAAGGCGTTCGGATTTGTTGAGCATTACCGCTACGGCAATCCGATCAGCGGAGCGCAGATGGCCGCCGGCAACGCCTGGATCATGCTGAAACAGGCCCGGCACGCAACTCCTAAGGAGCTTGGCTTTGGAACACAGAGCCTCACGGTCTTCATCGAAGACATCAACGCCCACTTCGAGCAAGCCAAATCTGCCGGAGTCACTCTCCTCGAAGATCTGCATGAGACTGTTTATGGAGAACTGCAGTACGCAGCCGAAGACCTCGATGGCCACCATTGGCTTTTCTCCCGTCACGCGCGGGATTTAAACCCGGCCCAGTGGGGCGCTACCGTGACGCACCCCGCGGTCCTGAGGCCTGAGATCTCCCCCATGCTGGCTGTTGGCGACGCAAACGCGGCAATCGAGTTCTACAAGAGCGCTTTCGATGCGAAGGTGCTTTGGCACCTCGGCGGCAGCGAGCATATGGTCGCGGGTCTCGCGGTTTATGGTGCTCGATTCTTCCTCGCCACGGAATCGCCCGAGTACGGCACACGTGGTCCAGCCGACGCAGGGTTTACCACCGTCAGAATCGAACTCTTTGTGGACGATCCGGAGGCCGTGCAACGCCGGGCGGTAACGGCGGGCGCTGTTTCCAAGGACCCGGTGAGAGAGCACACGTACCCCACGTCTGGTCCGCGCCCTATCCGGCGTATGCTGCAAGGCGCTGTTGTAGACCCGTTCGGTCATATGTGGCTGATTGGAAAGATCCTCGAATAGCATGCGACAGGTCGATGAGAAATTCAGATCATGAACCGGCGTCCAATCGCCGTCACAATTCTGAGTTGCCTACTGATCGCAACGGGTGTGGCCGCCCTTGCCTTCCACGCAACCGACTTCAAGCCGTCGCACGCCCTCGCGTTCGAACTCGTTTGGATTTCGCTGGTGCGGGCCATCGCGATTGTCAGCGGCGTGTTCATGCTCCGCGGCAACAACTGGGCGCGCTGGCTCGCGCTGGCCTGGATCGCCTTCCATGTCGCCATAAGCTTCCTGGATTCCTGGCAAAAGGTAGCGGTGCACGGTTTGATCTTTGTGCTATTTGCCTATCTTCTCTTGCGGCCCGAAGCGAGCGCATATTTTCGCGGTAGGGGATAGGGCCAAGAACGCCTTCATTTCACCCTTAACTTGCACCCGGCAAGTCGCTTGCTCAAGAGCAAAGACGCGAATTTATGATTACCGGCTTGTTTACTCCTTGACAGCTTAGGAGTGATGGCGCTAGTCTCCTAATCAGCTTAGGGGGAACAGTGGCCGACCAAGCTCAACTTCTTCCCGGCACTCTCGATCTCCTCATCCTGAGGGCGGTATCGCTCGGCCCGCTGCATGGGTACGGCGTCCTTCTGCGCATCGGACAGATCTCCGGGGACGCGCTATTGGTCGAACAGGGCGCGCTCTATCCTGGCCTGTTTCGCCTCGTCCGTCAGGGTCTGCTCAAGTCGAGTTGGGGCACATCGGAGAACAATCGCCGCGCGAAGTTCTACGAACTCACCGCCGCTGGCCGCAAGCGCCTGCGTCAAGAGACCGACAGCTGGAACCGGCTGGCGTCCGCCATCGCGTGCGCGCTCTCTCAACAACCGGAGGAAACATGAAACTCCTCGACTCGCTTTGCCTCCGCATCGCCACCCTCTTCCACCCTTCCCAGGTGAATACAGAGACGGAGGAGGAACTCCGCTCGCACATCCAACTCCGCGCTGACGATCTCCAGCGTTCCGGCCTGCCCCGGCCAGAAGCCGAGCGCCGGGCACGCATCGAATTCGGCGGACGTGAGAAGTACAAACAAGAATGCCACGAAGCGCAGGGCAACCATTTTATCGAGACCCTGGTACAGGATGTGCGCTTCAGCATTCGCATGTTGCGCAAGTCTCCGGGATTCACCATCGCCGCAGTGTTGACCCTGGCCTTGGCAATCGGCGCCAACGCCGTGGTGTTCGGTATGCTCAATGGATTGTTGTTGCGCCCGCTGAATGTGCCTCGGGCGGAGAGCCTTTACGCAATCCAGCGCGGTAACGAGACATACATCGTGCAATCGTATCCCGACTATCTTGATCTGCGGGATCGCAACCGCAGCTTCGACGGTCTGGCAGCCTATACCATCGCTCAGGCCGGGCTGGACACGGGCCAAAATCCATCCAGCGCCTGGCTCTTTGAAGTCAGCGGGAATTACTTCGACGCATTAGGCATTCAGCCGTTTCTTGGCCGATTCTTCCACGGCTCCGATGAGCATGGCCCCAACAGCGCTCCCTATATCGTGCTCTCCTGGGCGTTTTGGCACAGCCATTTTCAGGATGACCGCGGCGTGGTGGGCCGTACAGTTCAGCTTAGCAAGCATCCTTTTACCATCCTCGGTGTAGCACCGCCTCAGTTCCAAGGGACGTTGTTGTTTTACGCTCCCGACTTCTTTGTGCCGATGGTCAACGCGGAGCAGGTAGACGGATCCAATTTCTTGAATGCCCGCGGAACGCGGTGGGTCTTTGAGGTACTGGGACGTCTGAAGCCGGGAGTCACTCCGGCGCAGGCCACGGCCGATCTGAACAGTGTTGGTTACTATTTGGGTAAGACCTATCCCAAAGATGATGGTCCCACCAGCTTTTCCCTGGTACGTCCCGGGCTGCATGGCAACTTTTTTGCTCCTGCGATGCTGGCGTTTCTGGCCGGGTTGATGCTGCTGGCCGGATTAATTCTGCTCGCTGCCTGCGCCAATCTCGGCAGCCTGTTTGCCGCGCGTGCTGCTGACCGTGGGCGGGAAGTTGCTTTGCGACTCGCGCTGGGGTCGAGCCGCGGCCGCATTCTGCGGCAACTGTTCACCGAAGCCGTGCTGATTTCACTGCTCGGAGGCGCTGCCGGACTATGCGGGGGCGTAGTGCTGTTGCAGCGGCTGAGCGCGTGGGCGCCATTTTCAGAATTCCCCATGACTATACCCGTGAGGCCGGATGCAAATGTTTACCTGGTGGCTCTGCTGCTGGCTTTAGCCAGTGGGTTCCTCTTTGGCGCGGTCCCGGTGAGGCAGGTACTCCACACCAATCCCTATGAGGTTGTCAAGTCGGGATCCATCGCAAGGGTCGGCCGGCGGCTAACTGTCCGTGACGTTCTGCTTGTGGTCCAAATCGCGATCTGCGCCGTACTGGTCACCTCTTCCTTCGTTGCCCTGCGTGGACTGGCACGCTCGCTGCGCACTAACTTCGGGTTTGAGCCGCGGAACGCCCTGCTGGTAGAGACAGATCTGCACATAGCCGGTTACAGCCCCGACCAGGCGCCTGCCCTGCAAAAGCGCATGATCGAAGCCATAGAGGCGATTCCTGGAGTAACGCGGGTGGGACTGGTGGATATTCCGCCATTACATATGGGTTGGGACCCCACGCCCGTGTTTACCGACAAAATGACGGATCTAAGGCCTCGGAATGCCGTCGCTCAAGCCATCACCTACAAGATATCTCCCAAATATTTCCAGGCGGCGGGCACTGCCATATTGGTGGGCAGGAATTTCTCCCTGGGCGACGACAAAGACGCACCGCCGGTGGCCGTCGTCAACCAGGAATTTGCGCGCAAAATCTTTGGCTCCGCAAGCAGTGCCCTAGGCCGCTACTACAAGACGCCGGATGGCAGGCGCGTGCAGGTAGTGGGCATCGCAGAAGACGGAAAATATACGGCGAACCTCGCCGAGGATCCGCAGCCGGCCATGTTTCTCCCCATCCTGCAATCGCCCGCAACGGATACGTGGCTGGTGGTGCGCTCGAGCCGGGATCGGCAGCAACTCGCCGCAGCCATCAGGAGCAAATACCGGGACCTGGACCCGGGACTGCCTGCTTTCATCCAGACATGGAACGAAGAAATGAACGGAGCTCTGTTTGCTCCCCGTATGGCTACGGCATCGCTGGGTGTGCTGGGCGTGATGGGCGCAATGCTGTCGATCACGGGCATCTTCGGGATGGCGGCGTACTCGGTCAGCAAGCGGCTGCGCGAGCTGGGCATCCGTATCGCCCTCGGCGCGCAGCGTAAGGAAGTGTTGGAGGCAGCGTTGGGACGCGCGGTCAAATTACTGGCTTTTGGGTCGGCAGCAGGCTTGCTCCTCGGGCTCCTGGCAACCCGGGTGCTGGCTTTCATCGTGTACCAAGCCACTCCCCGCGATCCGCTGGTATTGGCTGGGGTTGTTCTTGCCATGTCCTTGCTGGGGCTGCTGGCAACCTGGATTCCAGCGCAACGCGCGTTGGCGGTTGATCCTGTGATACTGCTGCGCGCTGAGTGAATCGGGGCGCACTCCAGGTTGCAAGAGTACGGCTTGCACTCACGGTGTTTCGCCGCAAATCGTTAGAGCAGATGTGGCCCGCGTTCGACCGTTCTTCCGGACGGTGTCCTGTTTCGCTGCAAACAAGGGATGACTGGCGTGCTCCGCTCCGTGCGCCGATAAGTCTGATATAAGGAGCGGTCCTCTTGTAACCCTTATCTAATCCTGCTTCAGCGCACAATCGGACCGGAGCATCCATGAGTACTTACATCGAGTCCAGTAAGAACCTGGTTGAACGTGAACATGCTAAGCGAAGCGCAGGGGTAAGCCGCGGCCGCCGGAAAGCGCGGGCACATATCAACCAGCACGATGTAACCGCCGTGTTGCTTATACGTTCGCCTACTTTGGACAGGCATTGAAACGTCTCAAGCCACAAGGAACGACGGCCTACGTCTCCGGGAGTTTGGATCGATCCATGCAGCGAAAGCAGAATGTCTCGTTTTGCCACAACTCTGCTCGACGCCGAAACGGCCGACTGCTCCCGATGGATAGACTCTTGACGGTTGTGGAGCGATGAAGGGGGCGCAGCCTGTGGCTCGCATGCTCTTCGCCGTGGGCGCGATCGTGATGGCCGCTCACGCGACTCTGCTCGTCTTTGATCCGCTGGCAACGCTCCCTTCAAACCTGTTCGTCCTTATGTATCCCCTTCTCGGCTTTGTGGTGTGTCTGCTTGGCGCTTACAGCGACTCTCCAGAGACCAGGCCTTTGTGGCTGTTGTTGGCGTGTGGTTTGCTGCTTGCCGTGGTGGGTCAAGTGGGACTGACGTACTACGATTTCGCGACAAACATACACACGCAAACCCGGGCTTTCCACTTCGACTTCTTCTTTTTTGCTTACGGCATTCCGGTCATGCTGGCCATCTGCTCCAGGAGTACGGATGCCGGCTTGAAAGTTCTCGCATGGCTTAATGGTGCGCAAGCGCTGATCGCAGCGATGCTCGCCTACTTGCAGCTGTTCTCGGTACTGCCCTCGCATGCCGGTCTCAAAGGTATCTCGGCAATCAATCTCATGTACCTGAACAATACAGAGAATCTGGTTCTGGTAGGGGCTGTGACCCTACGCTTCTTTTCCAATCCGAGCCCGGCTAGAAGGCGCTTTTATCGCACCCTTGCGCTGTTTTTATGGGTGAATGGGTCCGTTGCCCTTATCCTGGGCTATCTCGAACTGCAGAGCGGCTGGCGTGACGGCCCGCAAGATATTGCGTGGGGATTTCCTCACCTGTCTCTCCTAGCCTCCTTTGCCCTGTATCCAAAAACCCGCATCGACAAGAATCAGCGCAGCAGTAGCCAGCGAACCGCAGGACTGCTGATTGACAATCTCAGTCCGGTCTTGTTCACGCTTGCGATCACACTCATGGGGGTTGAAATTGCGCCGGAGCATCCATGGTTTGGCTTTGCCTCGATTTCGGCGGCGATTGCGATCTACGGAGTACGCGCTGCAATTTTGCAAGTGAGATACGCCAGGTCGCAAGAGGAGTTGACCAAGGCCATGATTGCCACCGAGCAGGCGAGCCGGGCCAAGAGCCAGTTTCTGGCAAATATGAGCCACGAAATCAGGACGCCGATGAACGGCATTCTCGGCATGACGGAACTTGCTCTCAGCACGGCTTTGAGTGAAGAACAGCGCGACTTTCTGCTGACCGTGAAGTCCTCAGCAGATCGGCTTCTGAGCATCATCAATGAGATCCTCGATTACTCGAAGTTGGAAGCGGGAAAAACAATTCTGGATTCGGTTGCCTTCCATTTGCCGGGCCTGGTCAAAGATGTGCTGCGTAGCTTTGCTTTTCCCGCGCACCAAAAGGGCCTGGAACTCATCGTACACATTGCGCCGGATGTGCCTGCCGACCTGACTGGTGACCCGATCCGTCTTAGTCAGGTCCTGATCAACCTGGTGGGAAATGCGATTAAATTTACCGAGCACGGAGAAGTCTGCGTCGATGTCTCTCTGCAGACGGTGACCCAGGGACGCGCTCGTCTGCAATTCTCCATTCGCGACACCGGTATCGGCATCGCCCTGGACGAGCAGGGAGCCCTCTTCCAGCAGTTTCAGCAAGCTCACACTTCGGGCAGACGGTTATACGGTGGTACGGGATTGGGATTGGCCGTCTCCAAGAGCATCGTGACCTTGATGGGAGGCGCCATCACCCTCAAGAGCGCGCCCGGTGAAGGCACCACGATCACCTTCGATGCTTACTTTGACGTGTCGCCGAGATCGGCGGCAGCCTTACCCGTCCCGAGCGAGGAGAGTCTGCACGGGATACCCCTGTTGATCATTGATGACAATGCTACTAATCGACGCATCCTCTTCGAGCTGGCTCGTCAATGGAAGATGGAACCACAGGTGTGTGATTCCGGGGAATCGGGACTTGCCGAACTCTCCCGAGCGGCCTATGCGGGAACTCCTTACCGTTTGGTTCTGCTCGATGAACAGATGCCCGGGATCGATGGATTGGCAGTACTCGAGCGCATTCGCAGTAATCCCCTGCTACTAAGTCCGGTGGTCATGATGTTGACGTCTTGCGACCAGGTCAGGAGCGCGGAACGCTGCCGGCAACTGGGTGTGGGGACTTACCTGATCAAACCCATCAGTTCATCCGATCTGCTGGCATCGATTCGTCTGGCGCTAGGGGCGCAGACGCCGGCTAGTACGGTGGCTCCAGCGGCTGCCGGAATTGCCGCTTCCTCCCTATCACTGCGGATCCTGCTGGCCGAAGACAACGCTGTGAATCAACGAGTCGCGATGACGATGCTGGCCAAGATGGGCCACGGGATCACGCTGGCAACGAATGGTCTCGAAGCTCTCGAGCAATGGAGACAGAGTGATTTCGATTTGATTTTGATGGATGTTCAGATGCCTGAGATGACGGGCCTGGAGGCAACCAGGCAGATTCGCCGGGAAGAGGCGATCGGGACGCATGTACCCATTGTGGCCATGACCGCATCTGCGATGAGCGAAGATCGGGACCACTGTTTAGCGGCAGGCATGGATGACTTCATTTCCAAACCAGTGAGTTCAAGGGTCATTGAAGAGATTATTACGGCTACGTTTTCGCGGCTGTCTTGAGGTTGGTTGGCTACCAGTAATGGGAGGCAACAACCCGCGACGAAGCAGGCGAGTTTGCTACCACGTTGAACTGGATAACCAATTGCAGGTTCTTCTGCTGCCAGTCTTTCGGCGCGTTGCGAAGAGCTGCAGCGAGAAGTTCCGGGTTTGTGATCAATCTCGCGGTGCCTTCGGTGCCGTATTGCATGCAGCCGCTGACCAGGATAAGCATGGCATGGGTTTCCGGATCAAACGCCCTCGAAATCACTCCATAATCCTCACTAGCATGATGTTCCGGTGTCTCATCGTGGGGATACCACTCGGTGGGCTTGCCGTAATCTCTGATCATCCCGCGACTGCTGTCGTCCACAAAGAAACGGAATTTCCTGGTTACGTCTTTCCACTGGGTGCTGGAGTATCCAATCAGAACGGTAGGTGTATTGCGCAGGTCGTCGAGTGAGGCGCCCAGGCGCAGATTAAATGGACGATCCTGGCGCGCGAGCATAGAGGATATCTGAACCGCGGCTACAAGGTCGCCACCACCGACACATTGATCGTCCATCAAAGTGAACTGACCATTTGGAGGATTGGCCGCGGGATCGTATGCGGGCACGTAGGCCGGGACAATCATGATCGGAGTCCCACTCTGAAACATCGGTTGCCAAAATTGGCAACTTCGGCACAAATTGTCCCGGGGGTGCGCCAAGTCCCTGTCCGCAGCCGATTCCCAACAATATGATTACGGCGATTGACCCGGTCGCCCAGAAGTATCTTCCCTATTGGGCCTCGCCGACCAGTGCGGGGGTGGGGCAATATCACTCGAACAACTTTTTCGCAGCCGGTTCGCAGCCGGAAACCGACCAGAGGTTCGACGTCCGGCTGGACGACAATATCACCCAGGCCCAACACCTGTTCGGACGGATTTCGATTCACCGCGAAAACGGCACGTCACCGAACTTTTTCCACAACGATTTCTACGCCGCGACGACCAGTTTCGATCATGACGGCAACCTGCTCATCGGCTACGACTGGATGGTGTCGTCGAGCACCGTCTTGCAATTGCGCGGTTCCGCGACGCGGCACTATGAAGACTCTGGCGGCTCATGCCCGGAGGCCGGCGGCGGCGGGGTATGCGGATTGGGCACGCCCCCGTATGCAGTCTTCAAGTTCGCAGTGACGAACTACGATTTCAGCACAACGCTCAACAAAGTCCTGGGAAGGCATGAGCTGAGTTTCGGATGGGACTTCCAAAAGCAGTTCATGAACGTCGGACAAACGTTGACACCGGACGGCTTCTACCAGTTCGCTCCCGACGCGACCTCGAACAATGGGGTCGCAGGCGGCGGGGCCGGCAACGGCGATGCATTTGCGTCGTTCCTCATGGGCGTTGGCACTCTGACCGAGGGCCAACCGAACTGGACCACCGACATTTTCGGCGCTAACAGCAACCCCTATAGCGCGCTCTTTATCCAGGACAACTGGCATCCCACCCCAACCCTGACCATCAACGCCGGCCTGCGCTGGGATGTCTTCCCGGGTGCGACGGAACGCTTTAACAGGATGGAGTACTTCGATTCAAACCTCGGGTATACCATCAATGGCGTGAGCATGATGGGCGGGGAGGTTTTTTCCAACAGTTCGCATCGCAGTCCCTATCTCACAAACAGGCGTGATTTCGCCCCGCGCTTCGGAGTGACGTACCGGGTGCTGAAAAACGCCGTGGTGCGCGGCGGGTTTGGAATCTCCTACGGACCCAGCGTGCATATGTCGTCGATCAACCAATTCAATGACGATTCGTACCTGGCCGAGACAACCTGGCAGGGGTCCGCGCCGGACTCATCCGACACTTATCTGGTGCCGGTAAACACGCTGTCCAATCCCTTTCCCAGCGGTATTATCGCGCCTACCAAGGGTGCTCTCGGAGCGGCGACAAACCTCGGCGTCGGCTTGAATTTCGTACCCCGCAAGGCGCCGGACATGACTACCTACAACTTCAACTTCGGCGTCCAGTACCAGTTTCCGCACGAAGCGGTTTTGTCCGTCGCTTGGGTCGGTAGCCGTGGGCTCCGCTTGACGTTCAGCAACAACGTCCCTGACCTGAACCAGCTTTCGTTACAGACCCTGGCACAGAATCAGAACACCCTGTTGAATATGGTTCCCTTTCCCTATGCCAACGCAATTACCGATCCGAACGCGCCGTGGTATGGCGCCACCCAGGTCCCGCAGTGGGTGATGCTGGAGAAATATCCGCAGTTTTCTTATGGCGTCGGCAATCAAGGCGGAAGCGGGGTGCTGGACTGGGGCGACACCTTGGGAGACTCCATTTATCACTCGCTGCAAACCAAGTTTGAGAAGCGGCTAAGTCACGGCTTTACTACGCTGGCTTCGTTGACCTGGGGGAAGCTGATCACCAACGATGATTCAGGTTCGCTGGCATTCAGCGGCAACAATTATGCCATTCCCCAGGATTTCCAGAACCTGAACCTGGAGCGAGCCCTCAGCACCCAGGACATCGCGCTCTTCTTCTCCTGGGAGCTTTCCTATGACCTGCCAATCGGGGCCACGCGGGCGATCAATCTCCAGGGGTGGGCGGACCGTGTCTTCGGCGGATGGACGTTGGGCGCGGTGACCCAGTTCGGTGATGGCCAGCCTATTGCTACCCCCAACGGGACGCTGAATCCGTGGTTTAACCAGCGGCCGAACCTCGCCGGCAATTGCGGAGCCGGTGCGCCGAAAAACATCAACGAATGGTTTAACTACTCGTGTATGTCGGAGCCCACAAATCTGTTCGCGGCGGGGACCGCCGGACCTATCCTGCCTGGAATTCGCGCGAACGGAGCGCGCAATTTGGATCTTTCGCTGGCCAAGCACTTCAAGTTCGGCGAGCAAAGAGATTTGGAGGTACGCGCCGCAGCCTACAACCTGACCAATTCGGTGCAGTTTGGCTATCCGAATGTCTTCTGGGCGCCGAAGAATTTCGGTGAACAGCCGAATGACGGCGACCAGGCGGGCTTCGGACAGATCACGAATCAGGCCAATGTCCCGCGCCAGATGAGCTTCGAAGTGCGGTTTACCTCCTGATGCGTTTTCGCAGATTCCATGATGTGGTGTGTCTCGCGATCTTCCTGCCCGTACTGATTAGCGTGGTGCGCATCGCAGGAGCACAACAGAACGAGCAAATCATCGTCGATACCGGGCACCTTGCGAATTCATTCAGCCCGCTGCGGGCGCTGGGAGGAGCCATTGACCGGCAGCGCGGCGGGACAACGCGGGAGGCAATCGAAAAGCATACAACCTGGGTGTTGACCGATCCGGTGCTGAAGGACCTTCTGGGAGCGGGCTGGGGGACGGTGTCCTACCGGCAAAATACGGAATTGCAGATCGAGGCGTGGCACTGGAACCCGAGCGGCGCGTGGAGCAATCCGGCAAGAAAGGAAGGTTATTTCGCCGGCAGCGCGCAGCCCACCAGTGAACAGATTATCCATTCGTGGGCTTACCCGCTTCCCCACCGCGGAGCGACCCTGGGGGACGGTAACGGCTGGTCGCGCATCACCGACGGCGACACCAAGACATACTGGAAGAGCAATCCATACCTGACCAAGGCGTTCACCGGCGAAGACGACTCATTACACCCGCAATGGGTGATGGTCGACTTAGGCGCCAAGGTGGATATCAATGCCATCCGAATCGCCTGGGCGAATCCTTATGCCACGCGCTTCTATGTGCAGTTCTGGACCGGTGACGTGACCCCGTTTTACGCGGGCATCAATAAGGGCACCTGGCAAACTTTCCCCATGGGCGCGGTGCTGCATGGGCTCGGCGGAACGCCCACGCTGAAGCTCGCCAATTGGGCGACTCCAGTGCAATACCTTCGGATTTGGATGGATCAATCGTCGAATACCTGCGACACCCATGGAGCGCAGGATAAGCGCAATTGCATGGGATACGCGATCAGCGAGCTTTACCTTGGCACGTTGTCGGCCGATGGGCAATTCAAAGATGTTGTGGTCCACATGCCCAGCCGCCGGCAGACGATTACCTGGCCGTCGTCGGTGGATCCATGGCACTCCGCAACCAATTTGGACTACCTCAGAGGGGACCAGATCGGATTCGATCTCTTCTTCCACTCAGGCGTAACCCGCGGCCTCGCTACCATGGTTCCGATCGCCATGCTCTACGCAACACCGGAAGACGCGGCCAATGAGATTGCTTACCTCTACAAACGAAAGTATCCAATCTCGTGGATTGAGATGGGAGAGGAAGCAGACGGTCAGCGTATGCTTCCCGAGGACTATGCCGCGCTCTACATTCAATTTGCCAGAGCGATTCACAAGCTGGTTCCTCAAGCGCGTCTGGGTGGTCCGCCATTCGAAGGAACGCCGGGCGACGTGGATTCATGGGCGGACGCCCAGGGACGAGTGTCATTTCTGGGAAGATTCACCGATTACCTGAGAACGCATCATGCTCTCCAGGACTTCACCTTTTTCTCCTTTGAGCATTACCCCTGCATGGGAACACATCTTTGTGGCGACTGGGACTCGCTCGACATGGAGCCCGTGTGGGTGAATCATGTGGTGCAAGCGTGGAAAGATAATGGCCTCCCAGCGAACATTCCTTTCCTTATGACCGAGGGCAACGACCTCGGGGACGGAAGTCCGCACACGGTGAAGAGCGGTCTTTGGCTGGCGGACTACGTGGGCGCGATGATGACGGCGGGCGCAGCCGGCACTTATTACTTCCACTACATTGCGTCGCTCGGCCGAGGGGGCCACGGCTTTCTTTTTGTGGATGGCCAAAACCACGCTTTTCTTTCGCCACAATACCTGGCTACGCAGGTGATTACGCAGGAATGGGTGCAGCCCGTGGATAAGATCCATAAGCTGTATCAAGCGACAAGCAACGTTCTGGACGGTAATGGTAACGAGATCATCACCGCGTACCCGGTGGAACGGCCGGACGGCCAATGGTCGATCATGCTGATTAACAAAGATGAAAATCATGACCATTCCGTGCGTGTTTCGTTCTCTGATCCGGTGACCAGGCAAGCGCGTTTTTTCACGGGGGTCGTGGACCGCATTGTTTTCGGCTCAGCCGAGTACCAATGGCAGCCAGATCCGGCTCCCCCGGCCGACGTGGCGCGAGCATCTGTCGAAGCAGCGGGCGATGGCCAGGAGGGCGATACTCCTCCCGGCAACGGCCGTGCTCGCGAATACGGACATGGGGATCCGGACGGCCCCGCATCTCACTCGACGGTGAGGGCTGACGGTCCGGACACACTTTACAACCTTCCGAAGGCATCGATCATCGTGCTTCGCGGCAGCCTTAAATCTGAATAGGTGGGTGGAGTGGCCCAGGTCTCGTTTTTGAAAACCTGGGTTTTCTCAACGGCACCCGCAAAGTTCATCAGGAGAAGATATAGGAATGAGACGCCGGTTCAATCCACCTAAGCAGGACCATCCGCGAGCGATCTCGCGACGGAAATTCCTCGGTCAGGCAGCTGGAGCGGCGGCTCTGTCGATAGCTTCCAGCCGTAGAGTTGTGGCTGCGCTGGATCAAGGCGCCGGTGGGGCGGCATTACTGCGGGTAGATGCGAGCAAACCTGTGAACAGCTTCGATCCGGATAAGAGTCTCGGCTCTTCGATGGACGAGTTATCGATCGAGGTGATACAGAAGATTTACTCGCCAGAAATGGTGCGGCAATGGCTCGCGGCCGGCTGGGGGCCGATCACTTATCGCAACCACACCGAGCTTGCCATCGAGGCATGGCACTGGAATAGCAAGGGAACGTGGAGCGACTCTGCGCATCAAAGGGGCTATTTCGTTGGCGACGCGGAGCCTACTGAGTTCATTCACGATTCATTTGCGTACCCTCTGCCGCATCGCGGCACGACGGCAGATGGTGGCGCTTCCAACGGCTTCGGGCGGCTGACGGACGGAGATCCGTCAACGTTTTGGAAGAGCAATCCCTATCTCACCAAGGCATTTACCGGCGAAGACGACGCGCTGCATCCGCAATGGATCATCCTGGATTTGCTCACTCCTCAACAGATCAACGCCTTGCGCATCGATTGGTGCGAGCCGAGTGCGCGGGTGTATGAGGTACAGTATTGGACCGGCGTTGACCCCATGAATTGGGAGGCGCAGTACGCGCCCGAGGAGGGTCTGGGCGTCAGCCAGCAGGCAAGTGGACGCTGGAACAGCTTTCCGAGCGGAGTCGTGCGCGATGGCAAAGGCGGGACCGCGACGCTGAAGCTTGCCCAACAACTGGTGACGGCGCGCTGGATTCGCATGGTGATGACGCAATCATCGAATCAGCCAGGCCCACACGGAACCGACGATGTGCGGCATCGAGTGGGTTATGCGATCCACCAGGTTTATGCCGGCATGCTCTTCGACGACGGCACCTTCATCGATTTTGTAAGACATTCGCCCGATGCCACGCAGACGCCTACCTACTGCTCCTCGACCGATCCGTATCACGCAGCTACGGATCTGAGCAAGCGCGGTGATCAGACGGGGCTCGACCTTTTTTTCTTGAGCGGCATCACCAACAATTTGCCGGCGATGATTCCCGTGGCAGTCCTCTTCAGCACGCCTGAAGATGCCGCGCATCAGATTGCCTACTTGAAAAAGCGCAGTTATCCGGTCGCTTGGGTCGAGATGGGAGAAGAATGCGACGGCCAGTACATGATGCCGGAAGACTACGCGGCGCTTTATATTCAATTTGCCGACGCCATTCATAAGGTTGCTCCGGAGACCAAGCTGGGCGGTCCCGTGTTTCAGGGCATTAACCAGGATGTTTCGGTTTGGCCGGACACGGAGAACCGTACGTCCTGGTTCGGGAGGTTCCTGGATTATCTAAAATCTCATGATCATATCCAGGATCTCGCCTTTGTGTCGTTTGAACATTATCCGTTCGATCCCTGCTCGGTAAATTGGGCGGATCTGTATCGCGAGCCAAAACTGACACGAAACTGCCTGGATGCGTTTCGCCAGAATGGCTTGCCTGAGGGCGTGCCTCTGATGAACACAGAGAGCGCCGTGACCTACAGTCTTTCGAACTATATGACCGACATTTTTTCGGCGCTGTGGCTGGCCGACAGCGTGGGTTCGTTTTTCTTGTATGGCGGTTCCGCTTATTATCATTCGCCGATTCAGGCTGAACCGCTTCAGGCTGGCTGCCACGGAGGCTGGGCGACTTATGGGAACTATGTTGCTGACGCGGATCTCAAAATTCGCCAGTTCACCGCCCAGTATCATACGGGCCGCATGATCAACAACGAATGGGTGACGCATCGCAGCGGCATGCACGACCTCTTCCGGGTGAATGGCACCATCGCTGATCCCGCGGGTCACGCGCTAGTGACTGCCTATGCGGTTCGACGCCCCGACGGTGATTGGGCGGTTCTGCTGGTGAATAAGGACAGGGATCATCCTCGGAGCATCGAGATAACCTTCGAGGGAGCCGACGGCGCTACTGGCTTTTATGACGGCGAGGTGAACATGGTGACGTTCGGAAGCGAGCAATACGTTTGGCATTCGGCGGGTGCGGAATCCCACGCCGAACCGGACAAAGCGCCAGTCGCTTCCACGATCATGGCAGGCCGAGGCCTCGGGGTGAAGCTGCCCAAATGTTCTGTCAGCGTGCTGCGGGGCAAGGTTCAGGGCTTGGGGTAAGGGCGACGGATTCGACGGGGTTTGGATTAGTTCGCTACCTCCGTCGATCCATCAGCATCGAATGCAGCGAGGGTGAATGCCTTACGCCCATTCTGCGCTGCACTCCGGCCAAGTCTGAATTCCGTCAAGGGAGCCGCTCATGTCCACCCCCGCATCCCAGCAATTCACCGACATTCATGCCAAAGCGCTGTCGATCAACCTGGAGGCTTCCTGCTACGGGACGTTTGCCGAGATTGGCGCCGGTCAGGAAGTGGCGCGTTGGTTTCTAAGCGCGGGCGCGGCTTCCGGAACAGTCGCGCAAGCTATCTCCGCTTATGACAAGACCGTCAGCGACGACACCTACGGCGCCGGCACCCGATATGTTTCCAGGGAGCGCCTCCTGGCCATGCTCGACTATGAATATCAGCTCCTGCTCTCCCGCCTGAGCACGAGCCGTGGCGACCATACGCGATTTTTTGTCTTTGCGGACACTGTTGCCACCCGAAATTACCAGGGAACCAACGAGCAACATGGCTGGCTTGGTGTCCGCTTCCAGGCCGACCCGGCCGGGGAACCCAACCAGATTCTGCTCCACATCAATCTCATGGATCCCACGGCACCACTGCAGCAGCAGGCTATCGGCACGCTGGGTGTCAACCTGATTTATGCCGCCTACCACCAACGGTCATCGTCAACCAACTTTCTTGCCGGCCTGTTCGACGATCTAACCTCCAAACGGTTGGAGATCGACGTTCTGGAAATCACGGGCCCGGTTTTCGCCGGGAACGACTCCCGACTGTGGTGCCTGGAGTCGCTCCGCAACGGCATGTCCCATGGCCTGGTGTTCGACGCCCACGCCCAGGTGGTCGAGCCCTCCACTCCCCTTCACAAGCGTCCACTGATACTGCAGCGCACCCTGGGCGGGCATCCCGGCCCATCTGCCGTCGAAGTCTTCCAGGCTGCGCGAGAGAAGTTGCTGGCAGAGGGGACTCCTTCCGACCGCGAACCTTTAGTCATGCTGGAAGTCAACACTCCCAGTCTCGCAGGCTCGGCTGCCTCGAATAACACGGAACTGCTGGGCATGATTGAGCAGCTCGCCCGGATCGCCACTGTAGTGGTTACCGATTACCCGGAGGGCTACCAGGTGCTCGATTACCTTCGCCGCTACACCGCTGCGCCCATCCGGGTGATTATCTGGATCTCCATGTTTCTTCAGCTCCTGGAAGAACGGTTGCATCCAGAGCTGCCCGGCGTCATGTTGGAAAGCTTTGGACGATTGCTGTTCACCGACGTCACCATCTATGTCGCTCCCATGCGCAAGGAACACCTGGTTGCCGCGCTTGGCAGCTTTCCAGAAGGTCTCTTGCGCGAGTCCCCCAACAGCGACTTGCTGACTCTTGACGATCTCATTCCTAAGCCGCCCCTGGATCACTTCTTTGGCTACCTTCGCGCCTCAGGCCGGGTCGTTCCTCTCGAAGGAACTCAGGCCAAAGGCTGACGGATCTGCTGTCGTGAGGGAAAGAGACCGCAGGTCCCTCGACTACGCTCCCCCGGATTTCCTGTCGAGAGCCGTCGCGTTGATGAGTTGCATGCGGCTCTCTCTGCGGAGAGCCGCACACCTGGTCGTTGCTAGCAGTGCGAACTAGGAAATCCGGGTCCGCTCCGGTCGGGATGACAATTCTGTTGTGGCCGCAAGAGTCTTAGCGGTAAGTACTCGACTCCTACAACAGAATTGTCATCCCGACCGGAGCGAAGCGTAGTGGAGGGACCTGTGGTTTTTGCCCCACAAGAATCACCACTCACTTGATGTAGTAGCCGTCCACCCGCCAGTACCCCTTGGCCAGGGCCAACGTAATGGTCTCCACCGTGTCTTGGCGGTTGGCAAAATTGGAGTGGTAGTGGAGGATCACATACTGCCCCTCAGGAGCCCCCTCTACACTGGTGCTGTAAGCGGCGTCGATGAGTTCCCGGGCTTGCAGCGCGCCTGTCCCGGCGCGTGCTTTTTGAATTTGAGAGGTAAACGATTCCCGATCGGCCCGGGCGCGTAGCAGCATCCCAGTGTAGGCATAGCTGTCAGCGAAACGACCGTCATCGAGGTAGCCGAGAAAACCCATGGCCTGGCGCTGAGCAGCCAACTCCTCGGCGGCGTGAGGGTCCGCTTGCGGCGGACCCTGCATGGCGATCAACGGGGTCTGTGCGAGGCCGGTTATCAAAACCGCGAGAGACGCCCAACGAAACGGACGCACCATAGTTACTTATCCTCTATTGCCAATACTTGACTGAGCATCCGTAAGGACGCGTGACCGCCGTTTGCACTGGCTGCCCGTTCATGGCCTCGCTCAGTGCAGCGGACACATAGTTCTTCGACTGCTGAATATCAGAAACATCGGTCGTGGCATGATCGTCGATGGCGCCGGCGTAGATCAATTTTCCACTCGGATCGATCACGTACATGTTGGGCGTGGTCTTGGCACCGTAGAGATGGCCGACCTCCCCTTTGGAATCAAGCAGAGCCGCCGTCGGTTGAGCGCCCACTTTCTTCATGTAGGCATTTTCCTGGGCCGCATCGACGTAACCCTGCTCCCCGGGAGCGGAGGAGATGACGGTGAACCACACCACCCCTTTGGCGGTCCACTCTTTCTGCAGCGACTGCATGTTTCCGCTCTTGTAGTGCTTGATGGTGTAGGGGCAATCGTGGTTGTGCCACTCCAGTACTACGTACTTGCCACGGTATTGATCGAGACTTTGCGTTTTACCGTTGGAGTCGGTTGCGTGGAAGTCGGGCGCCTGGCTGCCGATCTGGGCGGAACGAGCAGAGGTGGCGAAGACAAAGGCGAACATCGCGGCTAGAACGACGCGTTTGCGGTTCATCGGCTCATCCTTTCAGGGTTGTGGCTCCAGCAGCGCCTGGCTGTTGGGCTTTAGACGATTCTGGAGCTGATCGAGCGCCCCTAACACGACGCCCGGGGTGAGAACTTCGGGCAGCACCAAGGCCGGCTGTCCAGGTGGATAAAAGACGTATGTGGGCACACCGCTTCGACCTAATTCCCTAAGCGCGGAGGCGATAGTCTCGTCGTGCTTGGTCCAGTCGGCACGCACGAGCACAATCCCTGAGTCGTGCAACCGGCGGCGCACATCGCCGCGGTTGAGGACGGCACGCTCATTCACCTGGCAGCTCAGGCACCAGCGAGCAGTGAAATCGACAAAGACTGGCCTGCCCTGGGCACGATATTGTTCGATGGCTTCACGGCTGTAAGGTTCCCAGCCGGCTTTGCTGGCGGTAGTGGTTTCGGCCGCAGGAAACTTCCATAGCGCGTACAGCGGCGTGGCCACTGCCAGAACGATGACGGTAATAGCAAACGCCGAAGCCACGCGTCGTGCCGGCCAGCGCCCGAGGATCCACCCGGCAATAGCCAGCAGCAGAAATGCAGCCAGCAGGGCGGTGAGCGCGTCGACACCGGCAGAGGAAGCGAAGAGCCAAACCAGCCAGATAACGGTGGCAAAGATGGGCGCGGCAGTGGCCTGCTTGAGCACTTCCATCCAGGCGCCGGGGCGGGGCAAATAGCGCATCCACACGGGATGGAAGGTGAGCAGCAGATAGGGTGCGGCTAGACCGAGTGCCAGCGCGGTGAAAACGGCGAAGGCAGCAGCCGCGCTTTGCGCCAGGGCGAAACCGATGGCGGCTCCCATAAACGGCGCGGTGCATGGAGTGGCTACCACCATGGCCAGGACGCCGGTGAAAAAGCTGCCGGCATAGCCACTGCGCGCGGCCAGGCTGGAGCCGGTATTGGTTACGGTCAGGCCAATCTCAAACATGCCGGCAAGCGACAGACCGAGAAAGAAGAGCAGCAGCGCCATGACCGCCACAAAGCCGGGAGACTGAAATTGGAAGCCCCAGCCAAGTTGGCGGCCTCCTGCCCTCAGCGCCATCAGGAGGGCCACCACGATCCAGAAAGAGACCAGTATGCCCAATGCGTAGACCAGCCCGTGGGCACGAACCCGTTTTGGCTCGTGCCGAGAAGACTCCACCAGGGCAAGCCCCTTGATGAACAGGACGGGAAACACACAGGGCATGAGGTTTAAAATTATGCCGCCAACGAAGGCGAGTGAGATGAAGCGCAGGAGATTGAGTGCTCCCTCGTTGGTACCCGGCGCGCCTGCGGGCAGAGCACCCGGCGGAGCGTGAATCTCGTAGGCGCTTCCGTCGCCCAGCAAGAGCACTCCATTCAGCTGCGCCAGCTGGCTGCGAAAGTTCTCGTCCTTCTTGAGCGAGATGACAATGCCGTTGTTGACCCCGCGGACGGGTTGAGGCGCGGCATTCACGATCTGGCTCTGGTCTAAGGGGAAAAACTCAGCAGCGGTCTCTGGATGTCCCGTCAGGGCGAGCGCAAAACCATTGGCATCTGTGGCAAACACTGCTTTGGACGAAGACGGGAGAGGCTGAGGCAAGAGGTTGCGGAAGCGGTCGAAGAGCGTCTGGCGGCCCGGATCGGGGGAACTTTTTTGTGCCGCTACCTGCAGCGGCAGGACCAAGTCAGCCTTGCCCGGAATGCAAACTTCGCGGCATACCAGCCAATCAACATGGGCTGGTATCTCGATCGTAGAAGGGGTTTTCAGCGAAGAGCCGGCGCTCAGAGTGATGGGAAAGAGCACCTCATCTTCATAGCCAAAGTCCATCAAGGGGCCGAGGGGCAGGCGGCGTGGTGCTGGAAACTGCATGGCGCCTGCGGTGATGCCGGCTGGGAGGGTCCACTTGATGCTTGGAGGTTCCCCCGAGTCCCCGGCGTTGACCCAGTAGACGTGCCAGCCTTTATCTAAGGTGAAGTGAAGGCCGACAAGCTCGGTGGCTCCGGGTTGAATGGAGCCGTTGAGTGGAAGCAGTTCTACGGTGAGATGTTGGGCACGCACTGGTCCTGTTACTGGCGCAGCCGTTGCAACGACGGCGGTCAATGCCGTACAGAAGAACAGAAAGTATGGGCGAAGACCTGGCATAGCGAGCACCGAACGATCCCCTGTTATTGTAGCCGTTCGGCTAATAGGACTCGAGAAGACCATGCGAGGTTACCAAAAAGGAGGTCTCGAAAACAGTTCAGAGAATGAGCCGACCAAAGTGTCGCTGGGGACTGCGGCCCACCTAAGAAAGGCCAAATGGCGCGGGCGCATGTGGGGAGGCTGGCCCAGGTCTGGTTGCAGCTTGATGTTCGACAGGGCGGAAGGGGTATCTATCGACCGACCTGGTCCAGGCGGGCGTGCTCTTTATAGATGCAGCGGTCCATGACCACGAGGATGCCGTCGGCTTCAGCCCACTTCACTGCTTCCTCGTGGCACACCCCCTCCTGCAGCCACAAGTATGGAATCTTGAGACGCATCACGTCTTTAACGACTTCCGGGACGTATTCCGAGGCCCTGAATACGTCTACCAGATCAATTTTTCCTTCAGCCGCAAAAGCCTCATCCAGGGTCGGATAAGCCTTCTCCCCTAATACCTTGGTCACCGTTGGATGCACGGGGATGATCCGATAGCCTTCCTGCTGCATGTATTTGGAGACATAAAACGAGGGGCGGTCGGGTTTGTCGGAAAGGCCGACGACGGCGATGGTCTTGGTCTTCTCGAGGATGGTGCGGATGGTCTCGGGCTCGTTCATAACAATGGGATGCTCACTCCACGTCCACCAGTTCTTCGATCGCAGGCGGTTCACCGCCCTTCCTGCGCATGATCAGATAACCACGGATGAATGGCTCCAGGTTGCCATCCAACACCGCATCTACGTCGCCCACCTCGACCCGCGTCCGCAGATCTTTGGCAATCCGGTAAGGCTGTAGCACATAGGAGCGAATCTGCGAACCGAAATTGATGTCGAGTTTGGAGTCTTCCAGCTTTTTTGAAATCTGCTTCTTTTTTTCCAGCTCGTATTCATACAACTTGGAGCGAAGCATCTTCATCGCTTTCTCACGGTTCTTATGCTGCGAGCGCTCGTTCTGACATTGCACAACAATATTTGTTGGCAAATGGGTGATGCGGACGGCGGAGTCCGTCGTGTTTACGTGTTGGCCGCCCTTGCCTCCGGAGCGATAAGTGTCAATGCGCAACTCCTCGGGCTTGATGTCGATCTGGATCGAGTCGTCGATTTCAGGAGAGACAAAGACGCTGGCAAAGGAGGTGTGGCGGCGCTTCGCCTGGTCAAAGGGCGAGATGCGCACCAGCCGGTGAACTCCTGTTTCTCCCGCAAGCTGCCCAAAGGCGAAATCGCCGGTCACGGTGAACGTAGCCGACTTGATGCCCGCCTCTTCGCCGTCCTGATAGTCGTTCATCTCTGTCTTGAAGCCTTGACGCTCGGCCCAACGGAGATACATGCGCATCAGCATCTCGGCCCAGTCCTGGGACTCGGTGCCCCCGGCGCCGGGGTGAACAGTCACGATTGCATTCAGCGGGTCAGTTTCCGCAGAGAGCATGGTGCGGGTTTCGAGCTGGTCCACAAATTCGCTTAATGACTTGATTTCGCGTTCCAGTTCGGGTTCGACGGACTCGCCCTCACGGGCAAGATCAAAATAGGCGTCAATGTCTCCGCTGCGGCGCACCAGCTCGTTCTCCATCGCCCGTTGGCCTTCCAGACGCTTGCGCTCGCGCATAAGCACCTGAGACTCGGTTGGATTGGACCAGATAGCTGGATCGGAAAGCTTCGACTCTAAGACCGCCAGTTCCCTGTCGATGCGTTCGTGGTCAAAGATACTCCCGAAGGTCGCGGACTTTGTCGCGCACCGGAGTGTAAGAGAATTCGAGTTCGTTCAACATGATTTAGCGGCGCCGCAGGCTAAGCCACACCGTGGCGGCAATTATCCCCAAGGTGATTATCCCACACAGGTAAGCGAACAAATCGCCATGCAGAGTATAGAAGGTCTGGTCGCTGCGGTAGCCATACCTGGCGGCCAGCGAGGTGAGGGCGTGGCGCTGCACGCTGGCGGTCAGCCTGCCGTAAGGATCGATGACGGTGGTGATGCCGCTGTTGGTGTCGCGAAGCAGCCAGCGGCGATTTTCGATGGCGCGCATGCGCGACATATTGAGCGTTTGCCAGGGCGCGCAGGTATCACCGTACCAACCATCATTGGAAATATTGACCAGCACCTCCGCTCCTTGTTTTGCGAACAGGCGTACCTCGTCGCCGAAGATTTCCTCGTAGCAGATGAAGACACCAAAGCGGTGGCCATCCGTGGAAAAGACCACGCGCCGCCATCCGTGGGTCATGTCGCCCGCCTGCTGGGTCAGGTTCTTGGCGAAAGAGAAAAAGCTCTTGTAGGGGATGTACTCTCCCCAGGGAACCAGGTGAATCTTGTCGTAGCGGCCTGCCACAGTACCATCCGGGCGCACGAAGAGTGCGGAGTTGTACATGTCGTAGCTAAGCCCGTGAGGGTCCAGTGAGGTGGTCCCGGCGATCACTGGTGCATGCATGTAAACGGCGAGATCGCGCAAAGCAGTCAGCAGCCGAGGATCCTTGTCGAGAAACGGGGCCGGCGACTCGGGCCAGATGATAACGCCGGGCGTGACGGGCTGCTCCGGGCAGTCGGGAGTTACAGGATAAGCATTGAGTTCCGGCATGCCGGCCAGAAACGGGCCACACGTGCGCGTGCTGAGTTTTGCGAATTCGCTAACATGGTGTTCATAATCGGCTCCAGGCCAGCGATTGTCCTGATTCACGTTGAGGTTCTGCTGCACCAGCACGGCAGTGGCCGGAGAAGGCGCGGAAGGGGGCGCGAAATGATCACCATTCTGCAGCACCAGAACGGCAAGGAAGCCGACAGTTAGCAGGACCAGGCGACGTTTTCCTGTCGAGGCGATAATGCCCCAGGCGATGAGCGCATTGCCGGCGACCAGCACGAAGGTAATTCCATACACTCCGGTCCAGGGAGCCAGGCTGGTCAACAGGAAATTGCCGACTTGCGAATAGCCCAGCAAGTCCCACGGCACTTTGGTGAACCTAGCCGAGAGCAGTTCGAGTGCCACCCAAAAAAAGGGGGCCGCTAAAAGAGCGGAAACAGGACTGCGAAAAGCCTTCGCAGTGGCAGTGATCAGCAGGCCCAGCGCGGCAAAGTACAACCCCAGCACCAGGCTATAGGCGATTAGAATTCCGGCGGAAATAAGCGGCGGCAACCCGCCGTAGTACAACATGGTCTGGTAAATCCAATAGCAATTGCCCGTAAACCAGAGAACGCCCATGAGATACGCGGCCAGGGTTCCGCGCAGCAAAGCCTTTGGATGGTTTAGATTCTCCCTCGTCAACAGTCCGTAGAAGAGGGGCACAAACGCTACCCAGGAAAAGAACGTCCGCCAGAAAGGCACGGGGCCGATGATCGAAAAAGGCAGCATCAACAGCGCGGCAGAGAAAATGCCAAGCAGCCAGGGTTGCCGTACCAGTCTTGCCATATGGCCGAGAGTCTACCATCCTCACCCTCCATCCCTTGTGGGATGAGAGTCTTGCACCCACCAGACGAGGAAAGGGATACAATCGATTACCTATGCTGATCGCTATCTTTTTCATGCGTCTGTTTGAAGTAATGTTTTTCCTGGGCATTGCAGGGTCGGCAGTGGTGGTTGCGATTAGTTTTGTCGAAGATCTTCAGTTGCTGGTGGGCGAGTGAAGCGTTTATCCGTCGTTGACGCTAGGCGGCAAGCAACATAGACTCAGTTCTGGCTGCGTACCAGACCGCGACACTCCCCGTTTGCGGCGTTGAGACCGTGGCCCTTATCGAATGGCTTCCGAGCGAACAGCGAATGCACCTTCCATCCCCTCCAACCGGGTAAAACTGGTCGTCGCCTCTTCGGTGATGCTCACGTTTATCTCGTTTTGGCGCGCGGCGGCGGTGGTGCTGAACGACCTTGGTTCGTCGGCTTTCTATGCCGGGGGCATTGCGGAAGAAGCCGTAGGCAAATCTGCTCCCTGGTTCATTTTGGGGGTCATGCTGTTCTCCTTTGCGGTGCGCGCGGTGTACGTGGAGAGCTGCTCCATGTTCACTCGCGGTGGCGTGTACCGGGTGGTGAAGGAGGCCCTGGGCGGTACGTTCGCCAAGTTGAGCGTTTCTGCGCTCATGTTCGATTACATTCTCACCGGACCGATTTCCGGCGTTTCCGCCGGGCAGTACATTACCAGTCTGCTGAATGAATTGATGACCGTGGCCGCCGCGCATAGCTGGCTGCCGGGCGCCATGCTCAGCGCCCACCATATGCCACCTCACTTGCCGATGGACCTAACCTCGGCAGCATTCGCGGCCATCGTCACCGTGTACTACTGGTGGCAGAACCTGAAAGGGATTGAGGAGTCGAGCGATAAGGCGCTCGAAGTCATGAAGATCACTACCGTGATGGTGGTGATCCTGCTGACTTGGGGAATTTATTCGGCCTTTCATCTAGGCGCTAAGCTGCCGCCCTGGCCTACACCTTCGACACTGCACTTCAGTAACGATGCCCTGGGGTTTTTGAGGTACACCAGTTTGCCCGCGACGCTGGGCTTGTTCGGCATCATCATGGCGTTCGGACACTCCGTTCTTGCCATGAGCGGCGAAGAGACTCTGGCCCAGGTTAACCGGGAAATCGAACATCCCAAACTCAAGAACCTGAAACGCGCGGCGATCGTCATCGCGATCTACAGCTTTCTTTTTACTGGCGTCGGTTCCCTGCTTGCCGTCATGCTCATTCCCGACTCCGTGCGGGTGCCGGTTTATCGCGACAACCTGATCGCCGGGATGGCCATGTATATGGTTGGCCCGCAGGTGCTGCGGATTATTTTCCGGGTGTTTGTGGTTTTGGTCGGCTTTCTCATTCTCTCCGGCGCAATCAACACTTCGATCATCGGCTCTACGGGCGTGCTGATGCGCATTGCCGAAGATGGGGTGCTCACGGATTGGTTCCGCCGGCCGCATCGCAAATTCGGCACCAGCTACCGGATCGTGAACCTGGTAGCCATGATGCAGCTGTTCACCATCATCGCCAGCCGGGGCAATGTGATCGCGTTGGGCGAAGCGTATGCGTTTGGAGTGATCTGGAGCTTCACTTTTAATAGCCTCGCCATGCTGGTGCTGCGCTGGAAGTACAAAGGAGAGCGCGGCTGGAAGGTTCCACCGAATCTGCGTATCGGCAACCGGGAGGTACCGATCGGGTTGCTCTCGGTCTTCATGGTTTTGCTGACGACTGCGCTGGTAAACCTTTTCACCAAGTCAGTCGCTACGGTCAGCGGGATCCTGTTTGCAGCTACGTTCTTTATCATTTTCACCATCTCGGAACGCGACAACCGGCGCAGAAGAACCACTACCGAACTGCAGATGAAAGAGCACTTTCAACTGGAACACGAGGATGCGGTGGGGCGCGGTGTTTTGCAGATCGACCCGGGATGCGTGGTGGTCACGATGCGCGACGCCAACAATCCGTTTGCGCTGAAGTGGACGCTGGCGCGGACCAATACGGGTGATCAGGATGTGGTGGTGCTGACCGCGCGCATGGTCGGCGCAGGGGGACCGGAGTTGCTGTTTACTTCCGATCAGCTGTTCAGTGAATACGAGCAGATGCTTTTTACCAAGGCGGTTTCGGTGGCGGAGAGCTTTGGCAAGCACATTTCGCTGCTCGTCGTTCCGGCGGGAGACATTTTCGCGGCGCTGGTGCAGACGGCTAATTCGCTGGAGGCGGCGGCTGTGGTTTCGGGTCTCTCCAGCAAGATGTCGGCGCATGAGCAGGCCTACCGGGTCGGCCAAGCGTGGGAAGCGCTGCCGGAACCGAAAAAACAGATCACCTTCTACGTGGTCTCTCCGAATGGCGAGGCGGAGTCATTCCACATTGGACCGCACGCGCCGTCGCTGCAGGCTGATGATGTGGAACTGGTGCACCGCTTGTGGCTGAACTTTCGCCGCGACCCGGAGATGCAGAACCTGCACCACAGCGACATCGTGACCCACGCTTTGACCCGGCTGGCGGCGGAATATGCCCGCGACAAGCAGGAGACTCTGTTGGGACTTCGCCGCCGGGTGCATGACGGACCCGCAACGGCCCGGCTGGGAGAGGTTCGTAATCCCGTAACCCAACCTGGAGCCGATTACGCTGTCCGCGCCCCGCGAGCTGACGACAAAGAAAATTAAAACTGTCATCTGCCACTGTCCTGGTGGCAGAAGGCTTCTCAAACTTACACGGACGCTTTTGGGCTCTATCCCCTCCACCAATCGACGGGTGCCCCATCCTTCGCGTTCTTTGCGAAGGGTGGGATAGTCAAATCTCTCCCTTCAATCTCCCACCCAAAGCAGACTTGTTCCTTAGAACACCTGGGCCACCCACCCAAAGTTGCGCAGTTGCAGCTTTATTCTCGATAGCACGTTCTCGCGGACCTGTTGACCTGCCTCCACAGCAGGAGTACGCTGATTTCAAGAGGCGAACAAATGGCGAAAATCGCGGTAGCAGAAAATTTGGAGCTTTTTCCTATCCTTTCTCGCTTTCCCCCGCAGGGCACCAAATCACCTTTGACCGGGATTGCCCGTTTGGCCGCTGTCTCCTCCCCTGCCGGCGAGGGACATCAGATCGAAATGCGCTCCCTCGGGGTGCGGTCGATTCTGAACCGGAGCGTTTCGCGGCGCGGCCTGAGTTTCGCCTGGAGCATCAATCCTTACCGCGGATGCGAGTTCGCTTGCCGCTATTGCTATGCGCGCTATACCCACGAGTTCATGGAACTGCAGCCTGAAGATTTCGAGCGGAAGATTTTTATCAAGCAGAACGCGGCGTGGCTGCTGGAACAGGAACTGAAGCAGGTTCGCCCCGGAGAAGAGATCGCCCTCGGAACCGCCACCGACCCCTATCAGCCGGTCGAACGCCACGCCAGGGTGACCGAGTCAGTGCTGGAAGTGCTGGCCAGGCAGCGTGGGTTGCGCATCGGAATCGTCACCAAATCGACCCTGATCGAACGGGATATTCCGCTGCTGCAACAGATCGCCGAGCGAAATACGCTGGTACTTCACTTGACCATTACCACCCCCAACGTTGCCCTGGCGAGAAAGCTGGAACCGCGGGCGCCACGGCCGGATCTGCGGTTACAGACCGTTGCCCGGCTCCGGCAGGCGGGCCTGCGAGCGGGCATCTTGTGCTCGCCCCTGCTGCCTGGCCTGACGGATACAGGCAGGGCTCTGGATGCGATGGCGAAAAGGGCCAAGGCCGCCGACGCCAGCTTCCTTTCCGCACAACCGCTGTTCCTCAAGCCGTGCTCAAAGGATATCTATCTGGCCTTTGTCCGGGAGCATTTTCCGACGCTCGAACCGATGTACCGGCAGCGTTTTGACAGCAACGCTTTTGTCTCGACGGCTTGTCGGAAACGGATTGAAGCGTTGGTCAGGGTGGTTTGCGCCAAGTACAAGTTGGGACGCCGTAACGGAGATGCCCTGCTGACGCGCGCGGCGGGAAACAACCTCATTGAGGAGGCGGCGGTCCAGAATCGTTTCGCGGCCCTTGGCTAAAGCGCTGGAAGTGCATATGGGGTTCCTCCGCCTGGAGGGTCTTCCACTGATCAGGGGTGAGCACTCTGCGCAGACCAAGGAGCATACGGGCGTTCGCCTTTTCGAGTTCTGCGCGGGCCTGGGCGACACGATCGATTTGCGCCAGGATCTTCACCTCGTCCGGCTGATCGGCGGCCAACAGGGGCTCCATCGACATCTCCTCCTTGCGCAGGCCGGAGCTTAGATCCATCAAACTGGGGCGGTTTTGCTCGAAGATGGCTTCCATTTTCTTTTGCTGATCTGAGGTAAGCCCCAACTTCTGCACTAATTCTGGATTGTTCCACCAGCGCCCGTGCGGTCCGAGGTGAAAGGCGCGCTCCATGGGCGGACGGCGGCCCTCCATGGGGGGCGGTCCCATTCCGTCCGCTGGAGCGCCGGGCGGTGGGGCGTTTTGGCACAGAGCCACTCCCGACGCCAAGGCCAAGCCCAGCGGAATCGAGAGCCACGCGCTAGTTGTTCTGAACAAGGTGCTTGCTTCCTTTGGCCGCAGCGCCGTCGCTGGTCGAAACCAGATGAGTGAGTGATTCCATGGACGAGGGCACGGCTGCCGAGATCTGTTCATCAACCTGGTCCAGGAGCGCATTCGAATCGTCGCTGATTTGCGCAGCCCGTTGAATTGGCCGTGGGTGCGACACACGGAACGGAAGCAGCGCGATCAGGAGCAGCAGGATGGGGATGATCGCTGCCATCGCCCAGCGCAGAGCAAGGACGGGCTGTCTTTTGGAGGTGACGAACTGCTGCGGCCGGGCGGCAAGCGCTTCGGCGCTCCATTGCACCGCTGCCTTGCGGTAAACGCCGAGGCTTTGCTCCAGCCGGACCACGGCAGCGCGGCACTCGGCACATTCCGTCAGATGGCGAAGCATCTGCGGCGTTCTCTCATCGAGTATGTACTCCTCCTGCTCCCAGGCCGATAGATGGTTGGTGTTCATCGCGTTTTCTCCATTGCCTTGCGCACTGCGGCAAGGCCGCGGTGCAGGTGGCTCTTAATCGTCCCTACATGCAGTCCCATGGCGGTTGCGATCTCGGGCAGCTCCATTTCTTCCACAAAGCGCAACAAAAACACGCTGCGTTGCTTGTCGGGGAGGGCGTCGACGGCGTCCCAAACCTTCACCAACTCCTCCCTCACCACCAGGGATGTTTCCGGGGAAATCCCTGGAGAACGAAGCCGGTCGGCAATGTCTCCTGCTTCGAGGGCGGTAGAGCCGGCCGTTTTCCAGAATTGAAACTTGCGCGAGCGGGTGCAGTCGCGAATGAGATTGGTCGCGATCCGCGTCAGCCACGTGGCAATGCTGCAGTCTCCGCGGAATTCATTGCGTGCCTTGAAAGCTTTCAGAAAACAATCCTGGGTCACCGTTTCGGCGAGGTCGGGATCCTTGAGCGAAAGCAGAGCATAGCGATAGATGCGAGACCGGTACGTGGCGCAGAGCGTGTTGACATCCTCAAGCTCTGCAATCATCCGGTCTCGCAGGGGTGAAAGCTCTCCGGGGTAGTTGAGCTGCTCCAATGCTTCCATAGACGCGCTATCCCAGGCTGCAGTTTACGTTATCGCATCGGTGGGCCGTGAAACCCACCGCCCATCACGTGTTCCTGTTCCAACTGGTCAAATTTGGTCTTCTGGTCGGCGGTGAGAATGGCGTAGAACTGCGCCTGGGCAAGGGCGTGCGCGGCCATCATTTCGCCGCTCATTTGGCCTAAAGTGGCAGCGGTGGACTGGATCGTTGCTGAATCGTTGGCTTTGACGGCTGCTTCGAGGGCCTGGTGAGCTGTGTGTTCGCTGGCCCTTGCATTCTGGTGCGCTGTGGCTTCCGCAGTGAAGAAAGTGGTCGCTTGCTCCACCTGAGTCGGGGTAAGGGTGAGCAGCGTGGTGTACCTCTGGACCTGGTGCTGGGCCATCGTTGCAGGGGACGGCGGGGTGTGCGTGGGTGTGGTTTGCGCCTGGGTCATTGTTACCAGTCCCAGGACCGCAATAAGCGCGAGCGAACGCTTCATACTTCCTCCTTGGCGGGTGAGAGGGTTCTGACCCTTCTCGCCCCAATAGACGAAAGGCTTAACCCATGGGTTTACAGCAGGATCAAAGTGATTCGGACTTGGGTAGCAGCAGTAGCACCACGACTCCTCCTCCCCAGGCGCTGAAGGCGCAAACCAGCATAACGGAGCGAAATCCGGCTAGAAATGATTGGTCGAGCAGCTGAGCCGCCTGGTCACGCTGCCCTGGGGTAAGACGCGGAGAGAGCGGAATATCGTGCAACCGAGCCCGATTCGCCCACATCTGCTGCTGCGCCTGGACGGGCAAGTTGGAATGGGCAAGCTGGGCTCTGAGGCTGTTTACGAATCCGTGGGTCAGCACCAACGCGAGCACGGAGACAGCCAGGAGCGCGGCGAGGCGGGAGGTGGCGTTGTTCACGGCGGAGGCAATGCCGGTTTGCGTGGGAGGCACCGATGACATGACGGCGTTGGTGAGCGGCGCGACGCACAGAGTCATCCCGCAGCCGAGGAGCAAGACCGGAGGCAGAATGGACAGCGCGTATCCGTGCAGGGGGCTGAGCCAGGCGAACGCGGCGAAGCCAGTACCGGCGAGCGCCGCCCCGGCGCACATCAAGAGGCGCTCGCCGACCGTGGGGACCAGCGTCCCGACCCGCGCGGAGAACACGAACATGATCAGGATCAACGGCACAAACACAGCGCCCGCGGCCGCCGGCGCGTAGTGGCGCACCTGGATCGTGTAGAAAGGGATCACGTAGAGCGACCCTCCCAAGCCTCCATACAACAGAAAGGTAAGCAGGTTCGGCGCCAGGAAGCGCGGAATGCGGAACAGCGTCAAGGGCATCATGGCATTCGGCCGGCTTTGCGAGCCCAGGAACAGGGCGAACAACACCAGGCCGGCCAGCAGCGGAACACTGACCATGCGGTCACGCCAGCCTAGTTGTGGGGCGAAGGAAAGAGCGTAAATGACGGCGGCAAAGCTGAGGGTGGCGAGCGTGGCGCCGAGCTGGTCGAGCGGTCGCGCCGGTCCGTCGCCCATCGCACGGCTCTCGGGTATCCGGGGCGCCAGCATCATGATCAGCAGGACGAGGGGCAGATTGAGAAGAAAGATCAATCGCCAGGACCAAACCTGCATCAGCCACCCGCCAGCCACCGGGCCCAAAGCGCCAAAGACGCTGGTCCAGGCCGACCAGGTCCCGATGGCATGAGCGCGGTCCTGTTCGGGGAAAGACACCGACAGAATAGAAAGTCCTTGAGGGACAAGCAGGGCGGAACCCAGTCCCTGAATGGCACGAGCGGTGACGAGTTGGCCCAACGACTGAGAGGCGGCGCACCCCGCCGAGGCTAGGGCAAACAGTGCCACACCCCATAGGAAGGTACGGCGACGACCGTAATGATCGCCGATGGCGCCTCCGAGCAACAACAGCGCAGCCGCGAACAGAGCATAGCCTTGCACCACCCACTGAATCCCCGCCGCGGTCGCGTGAAAGTTGGATTGCAGTGTGGGCAGGGCTACGTTGACCACCGTCCCGTCCATGAACGCCATCGACGAACCGAGGATGACCGCGATGAGAATCCACTTGCGGCCGCGCTTGGCAGAGGGGCCGCCGGCAGACTCTGCTCCCACCTGACTACAAGGCGGAACCAGGTGAGACTTGGGAACAGCTACTGTGGGTTGGGTCACTGGTGCATGGATGCCGGCGAGGGTGAACAGTCTTCAAATGAAATTAGGTTCTGTCGAGGCTAGATGGCTCCGATGCAGCTAAAAGGATGAAAAGTGGCGCGGACGCATATTGAGTGGGTGGCCCAGGTCTCAAAAGCGAGACCTGGGCCACCCACTCAGGGTTTGGCTGTATTTTTATTTTCGATAAAACGAAGTGAAGTGAGCCATCTCCGTATAGGCGCTCTTTCCTGAAAATGTTTTTCGACGGAGCGAGCGGACCGCTGAGTGGTATGATCCGTCTGTTTTTTGAAGGGAGAACATGAGTGATCCAAGATAGGGTTTTGCGGCTATTGGTTTTGGGCGCGATTGCGATTACGGGTGGGGGTGCAATGATTACATCGTCGGTCAATGCGGCAGCCGGCTCAGCTGGGGAGCAGCCGGCTCCAATAAAGGTAGAGCGCCTGGATCCCGGCCTGGACCTGATCGTTCCTGAGAAGCCCATGCTGCAAAAAGTGGCTACAGGCGCAGGCTTCAAATGGACCGAGGGGCCCGTCTGGATCCCCGCCGGCTATCTGCTGTTTGCGGAAATCCCCAGCAACAGCATTCGCAAGTGGATGCCCGGATCTGGGGTCAGCATTTTCATGCAACCCAGTGGCTGGAAGGAATCTGCGCCCTATACCGGGCCGGAGCCCGGCTCCAACGGTATGACGTTAGACGTCCGCGGACGGCTCACGGTGGCAGGTCACGCGCAACGCGACGTTTGGAGGCTGGAGCAGGTCAATCCGAAGGCACCAGTCACGCTTCTGGCTGATAGTTATCAGGGCAAGCGGCTGAACAGCCCCAATGACCTGGTATACAAGTCGGACGGCACACTCTATTTTACCGACCCGCCTTACGGACTCCCTAAGCAGGACAGTGACCCAACCAAGCAACTGCCGTTCAATGGTGTTTACCGGCTCCCCGGAGCGCTGACGCATAAGCCTGGCGCCCCTCCGGACAGCGCACAGTTACAGTTGCTTATCAAGGATCTACCTCGTCCCAATGGAATTGCTTTCTCTCCGGATGAGAAGTATCTCTACGTCAACAATTCTGAGCCGAAAAAGCTTTGGATGCGATACACCGTCAAGGCGGATGGGACACTGACGGACGAGAAACTCTTTTTCGATGCCACCTCTGATACGCGGGTCGGCGCCCCCGACGGGATGAAGGTAGACCAGAAAGGAAATCTGTATAGCGCCGGTCCAGCAGGCGTTTGGATTTTTTCTCCTGAGGGCAAGCATCTGGGTACGCTCGACATCCCGGAAAGGGTGGGCAATGTGGCCTGGGGCGGCGCCGATCACAAAACGCTGTATGTCGCGGCCAGCTCGAGCATTTACCGGATTACCTTGAAAATTCCCGGCGTCTATCCGCACGTCCACTGAAGCGTTGAGGAGCGCGCAAGAGAATGCCCGTTGTGATCAGGCCGGCGATGGCATCGGACATCGATGCCATCGCGGCTATCTATGCTTACCATGTAAACCACAGCACGGGAACCTTTGAAACTGAAGCTCCCGACAGCAGCGAGATGACGCGACGCTGGAAAGAGGTAGAAGCCCGGAGCCTGCCGTGGCTGGTGGCAGAGGAAAACGGCGAGATTACCGGATATGCCTATGCTGGTCCTTACCGGAGCCGCGCGGCCTACCGGCATACTGTAGAAGACTCCGTCTATGTCCGCGCTGATCGCATGGGCACCGGACTGGGCAAGTTGCTGATGCCTGCTTTGATTACCGCAACCCAGGCATGCGGTATGCATCAGATGGTGGCTGTGATTGGAGACAGCGCCAACCATGCTTCGATCTTCCTGCATCGGCGCTTCGAATTTCGTGATGCCGGGTTGCTAAGAGCGGTGGGGTTTAAATTCGGCACCTGGTTGGACACAGTTTTCATGCAACGAAATTTGCTGGACAGCTAAAGTCGCTGTGTCTGTTTCTTAGCCTGATTAACAGGGTTTTATTGGGGTGAAATCCGGCGCGGCTTAGTTCACAACATCAAATACAGCTGCGGCCTCCGGACATTGTCCGCCTCACGAAGCTGCTGTTGATCGCATCTTGCGTAGTCCTCGAAATTTAGATCGCGGCAGGAAGAACGTCTGTGCAGCAGTGTCACCGTGAGCTAGTGGGCTCGAGGAAGATGAGAGAATCGCCAGGAAATAAGCCATTACTCTCGTAACTTAAAGCAGGAAATCTGCGAGCCGATTTACCTTATGGCGGCAACAAAGGGCTGTTGGTTGGATCTTTTTGTTGCTTTGTAACCGTCCACCCGATTGCGCAGCTTCTTGCCCGAACAAGCCAGCTCTTTATCCACATTCTGTCCACAAGTTCCGCTTCCATCGAATCCTTCTTCCATGCAAGTATGCCCTTGCAATGGACTCTCGCAATTGGGAACAGGAACCCCTTCCCAATTCGGGAGTCCCTTTTCGTTCGGCTCCCATCCCCTCAATATTTCAATTGACTAAGTTTTAAACAAACCATAGTTTCGCCTTAGCACGCAGCAATTCTCGGCGATAGCAATTACTTGCTTAGCGCTGGATAAGCTGTCGGTGATCAGTTATTCGCGACCGGGATCAAACGTCGTGACGCCGAATGAAGAGCCGATGTGCGAAGCAGGCACTCATTCAAAGCAGAAAGTTACACTGGCATGGCGAAGCTCTGCCCTTGCTCGACCAGGAGTATGAATGCTCACACAACCAGTCGATATCTTGCCTGCTGTAAGCAGCCTTGGCGGCATGGAAGAGGAGCGCAGGTGGTTTGCAGTCTTCACTCGATCGCATCATGAGAAGCGGGTAGCCCAATATTACGCCGAGCGCAACATAGAGCATCTTCTTCCTGTATCCCGGGTCGAGCGCCAATGGAGTCATTATCGTAAGGTGACTATTGAAATGCCCTTGTTTCCTAACTATCTCTTCGTACATATCTCCCGACGCGAACGCACCCGCGCAATAGAGGTTCCGGGAGCCTTGTCCCTGGTTGGCCAGAATTGCGTTCCTGCTCCCTTGCCGGATGTCGAGATCGAGTCCTTACGCAAGAGTCTGAAGTTGCAGATCTGCGAACCACATCCCTACCTGGTTGCGGGGTCCAGGGTTGTTATTAAGAACGGTGCCCTTACAGGCAGAGTGGGGGTCGTTTTGCGCAACAAAAATCGCTGCCGCGTGGTACTTACGATTGCCTGCATCATGCGCAGCTTCGTGGTAGAAGTAGACGCCGCCGACCTTGATTGTATCGCCTGAAATTGGCCGGACCATGAAAGCCTCAAGGGATCAATCCAGAGTTTGCCACAAGACCGCTGGAAGTAGTGTCACCGAAGTGAGGATTGTGGAGGCGGCGGCGCAACTGTTCGCCCACAATGGGTTCAAGGCCACGACTACCAAGGACATTGCCCAGCTTGCCGATTTGAACGAAGCCACCCTGTTTCGCTATTTCCCCCGCAAGCCGGAATTGTTCTGGGCCGCCGTGAAATCGCACGTGGCCCGGGTGAAGTTGGCTCGCGATACCCAGATCAGCCTGGCCGCCGACGACGCACCGGCCGTCGTGCTGCCGCTGCTGGTGGCCTTTCTGCTTGACAACCTGAATCACCAGCCGGACCTGCGCCGCTTGCTGCATGTGGCGGCGTTCGAGCTGCCGGAGTCGAACAAGATGATTCGCGAACACCTGGGCCCGATCTTCGACATGGTATGCGCTTACTTTAAACGTTGCGCGGAAAAAGGGACGATGCGCAAGGTGGAGCCTTCCCTGGCTACTTTGGGGTTGGTGGGGGTGGTGAGTGCCCATCATGGCTTGTGCCTGTTGTTTACCGGCCAGGAGCCTCCCTATGCGAGCGACGAGCAGGCGCTTTCTGCCTACGTTGTTCTTTGGCTGAATGGTCTGCTGCCGCGCCAGGATGGACCGGCAGCGCTCGGCGACCGAGCCGGCGCTGCCCTGTGAGCAGGCGGCCCACTCGCTCTTTATGACACCAAAACTGTTTCTTTTTGTGATTCTTTCCTGCAGCCTCTGCGAAGGCCAATCCGTCCTGACGACTCCGACGGAATCGACCCGGTCCGTTCCGGGTTCCTCAAACACGTCCTCGAGCGGGGCTGCTTCGGCTCCCATGCGCCCACCTCAGCCGACGGCTGAGAGAACCGATAGTAACGGCATTCCCGTCTCGCCGGTCGGCGTACCCATTTCGCCTCCGTACAGAATTGTCGGGCCGCTCACAACAAAGTCCGATTTTGAGCGTTTCGCTGAGGATGGCACCGGACATCGGCTTCCCATATACGGAAGGCGATTGTTCGACGAGGTTCCCACCACCTTCGCCCCGTTGGAGAGGGTTCCGGTCCCGGCTGATTACGTGCTTGGGCCGGGCGATGAGTTGCTGATACGCGCCTGGGGAAAGATCGACCTCGACTCCCGGGTGACGGTGGACCGGAACGGTCAGGTCTATCTGCCCCGGATAGGGACATTAAACGTAGCCGGTTTGCGCTATGAGCAGGTGGAGGGATACGTGCATGCTGCAGTCAGCGCCCTGTTCAAAGACTTTGAACTGAATGTAGCCCTGGGCCAACTGCGATCGATCCAGATTTTTGTTCTTGGCAGCGCCCGGCAGCCTGGGGCCTACACTGTCGGTTCGTTGAGCACCCTGGTCAACGCGCTTTTCGCCTCGGGGGGGCCGTCGGCAACCGGCTCCATGCGCCATATTCAGCTGCGCCGCGGAAACCGCTTGCTGGCCGAGTTTGATATGTACGACCTGGTGCAAAAGGGCGACAAGTCGCACGATGTTCCCTTGCTTCCCGGGGATGTTATCTACATTCCTCCGGTCGGCGCGCAGATCGCCATCAGCGGAGCTGTCAACGAGCCCGGAATCTATGAATTGAAAGCCCAGACGACAGTGGCTGCGGCTCTCGAGGGCGCGGGCGGGCTGACCAGCCTGGCCGCAGCCGAGAGGGTCTTGCTGGAGCGGATTGATCACCATAGCACTCGCCGGGTAGAAGAATTTCCGCTGGACACAGCGGGTTTGGCCAGGCTGCTCGAGGACGGGGACGTGCTGCGCATCTATCCCCTTTCGCCCAAGTTTGAAAACGCGGTGACGCTGCGAGGGAATGTCGCCCAGCCCGGCCGCTACGTGTGGAAAGAAGGCATGCGAGTCTCGGACCTGATTCCCTCCCGCGATTTTCTCATCACTCGCGACTTCTGGAATCGGCAGAATCAACCGGCCCCAGGTAGCATGGATCATCCATTCGGAACCCGGCGTGGCACAGAAATAGGTAACCATTATAGTGGCTATTACGGAAACCGGCGCACGGACCAATCCGGCAACCAACGCACGGACCGGTCCGGCGACCAGCCCATGGACCCCTCCGGCAATCCGCCTACAGACCCATACGGCAATCCGCGCGCTGACCAATTCGGCAACCAGCGCAGGGACCAGTACGAAGATCAGCCCACCGGCCAGTCAGGCGATCAATGGGGCGGCCAGCTCGAAGACCAGCCCACCGACCAAGCGGACAATCAGAGCAACGACATGTCCGCGACCCGCAACCGATCCGGAAACTCGCGCACTACGATGATTGCCACCGTGGGCCAGAATAATGCGGAGATCAACTGGGAATATGCGGTCATCGAACGGCTCGACGAGCACGATCTGAGCACCCGCCTGATTCCCTTTCGCCTCGTGACCGCCATCGACAACCGGGCGTCCGCCGATAACCAGCTACTGAGAGCCGGCGATGTGGTCACCATTTTTTCCCGGGCGGATCTTGATTTGCCGATGGAAAGGCACGCCTCCTTCGTCCGCGTGGGAGGCGAAGTGAATGCACCGGGGGTGTACCGCGTGAATCCAGGCGAGACCTTAAGAGACGTCGTAGAGTCCGCCGGGGGCCTCACCCCGCACTCCTATCTCTACGCCTCCATCCTTACTCGCGTTTCCACCCGCCATGCGCAGGAGGAGGAACTGCGCCAGGCCACCGAGCAAATGCAAAGAGAACTCTTCGCCCGCTATGCGAATGCCACTCCGACCACGGCTCAAACCGGGGCTGACCAACAAGCACAGCTTACTTTTCAGCAAACCGCCTTGGCGCGGCTAGCTTCGATCAAGCCGACCGGCCGGGTGGTTCTGGAAATGAAGTCCGACGCAGCAACTGCCACGGACATCCCCGAGTTTTCGCTTGAGGATGGAGACACTTTCTACGTCCCGCCGCGCCTCAGCACGGTGCAGGTGGCAGGGTCGGTCTACAACGCCAACGCCTTCCGCCACCAACCGGGAAAGAGGCTGATCGCTTACCTGAATGATGCCGGGGGCGCCACCCGGGAGGCGGATGAGAAGCGCATATTTGTGATCCACGCCGACGGAACCGTCGTCAGCCGCCAGTCCCGCAATAGCAACAGCCACGGCAGCTTTGAAAAGTTGACCCTGCTCCCTGGCGACGCCATTGTGGTCCCGGAGAAGCTAAAGGTCTCGTCCAAAATGAGTGACCTTCTGCAGGCAACTCAATTCATGTCGCAAACAGCTCTGACGGCTGCCGCGCTCAGCGTGATTCACTAAGCCCGCATCCCAATGAGCCCACAGAATTCTTACGTCGAAGAAGGTGAGGCAACCCTGGACTATGCTCCCCTCTCCGAGGACCATGCCCCCGCCTTTGCGTTCAGCCTGATCGAAGTTCTTATCCAGCTTGCTCGCCGCAAGCAGACAATCGCCAGAGGGGCAGGCGTCGGCATGCTAACCGGCGTGCTTCTCAGCTTGTTGTGGCCGGTCCGCTATACCGCGGTGACCACGCTCATGCCACCGCAGCAGACTCCATCCACGGCTTCGCTGCTGATGAATCAACTTACCGGGAGCGGAGCAAGCCCGCTGGCGGCGCTGGCCGGGGGAGGTCTGGGCCTGAAGAATCCAAACGATATCTATGTTGGTCTTCTCCGGTCCCGGCCCATTGCAGATGCCCTCATCCATCAGTTCGGCCTGGCAACGTTGTATCACGCGAAAGACCTGACGGAGGCACGCCAGAAGCTGGCCAACGAAACCGTAATTGCGTCGGAGAAGAACGGGTTTCTGACCGTCTCGGTTACGGATAAAGACAAGCACCGCGCGGCAGCGATGGCCAATGCTTATACCGAGCAATTGTGCGTCCTTACCAAGACCCTCGCGGTCAGCGAGGCCTCGCAACGCCGCTTGTTCTACGAAGAACAGTTGAAGCAAGCCAAAGAGTCGCTGGTCGAAGCAGAGGTCTCATTCCAGCAGGTTCAGCAAAGCAAGGGGCTGGTTCAGCTCGATGCCCAAACCAAAGCGATGATCGAAGGGCTGGCGCTCCTCCGCGCTCAGGTGGCGGCCAAGGAAGTGGAAGTGCAGGCGTTGCGCTCGTATTCGACGGAGCACAATCCGGATCTGGAACTGGCAATCGGCGAACTATCCTCACTCCGGGGAGAGGCCGCCCGGCTGGAGCAACAGAACCACGCTTCCGGTTTTGCGGATTGGGGGTTAGGCGACGTTCCGGGTGCCGGTATGGAGTATCTGCGCGCCGAGCATGAAGTCAAGTACCGGCAAGCGATGTTCGATCTGCTGATCAAGCAGTACGATGCCGCCAGGTTGGATGAAGCCAAAGACGCGGCCATCATTCAGGTGGTGGAACCGGCGATTGCGCCCGATCGAAGATCCTCCCCGAAACACGCTTCGATCATACTTCTCTCCACCGCCATGGGCCTCCTCGCTGCCGGACTTCTGGTGCTGCTCGAGTGGTGGAACAAGGCGGTGCACTCGGATCCGGGCACGGCCGGTCAGCTTAGCCAGCTTCGCCGCGCGCTCACGGGGAAAACGTGAGCGTGCTTGACGCAAAACAGGCCGTTCGTCCGCAGGGCATTACTACCGCCCAGCGGCGGTTGTTTGACAACATTGTCTCGCTCTATCTGCTCCAGGGCCTCAACTATATAATTCCGCTGGCAGTCCTTCCCTACCTTGTCCGTGTCCTCGGTATAGAAACGTATGGCTTAGTAGCAGTGGCGCAGTCTTTCGCGCAATATTTCAACATCCTCACCGACTATGGCTTTAACTTTTCTGCAACTAGATCGATCGCCCGAAGTAAGGGTGAGCCGGGACAAATCTCGCGCATCTTTTGTTGTGTGTTTCTGATCAAGATTTGCCTGACTGCCGTGGGACTCATTCTGCTTGTCTGCGTGCTGCTCACGGTCTCTCGCATGCGGCATGACTGGCCAATCTTTATCTACGCGTTTGTTGGAGTGGTTGGCAATGCCCTGTTCCCGGTTTGGTATTTCCAGGGCATGGAGAGAATGCGGCATATCTCAATTATCTCGGGTGCGACCAAGGCCCTTTCCGCAGTCCTATTGTTCGTCTTCGTGCATCACGCGAGCGATGGGACATTGGCAGTGGCGATTCAGTCTCTAGGCATGTTACTCGCCGGCACCATCGGATTTGCAGTTTGCACGCGCTCCGCGGATCTTGATTTCGAGTGGCCAAGGTGGCACGAGCTGAGAACCTGTTCCGCCGAAGGCTGGCACCTCTTCGTCTCCACCGCCTCGATTAGCCTCTACAGCAACACCAACGTATTTCTTGTTGGCATGCTGGCAGGCAATGTTCAAGCCGGTTATTTCAGCGCCGCAGATCGCCTGGTCCGGGCAAGCAACGGTCTTCTTGGTCCTGTCACCCAAGCGGTGTTCCCCTACGTAAGCTCCTTGGCGCTGCAATCCTCGCAAGCCGCGCTGCTATTCATTGGGCGTAGCCTTAAATGGATGTCTGGTCTCGCTCTTCTGCCAGTCATCGCGATCTTCGTCTTTGCCCGGCCCCTAACGGTGCTTTGTTTTGGCCATGCTGCAGAGGGCGCAGTTGCAGTGATGCGGTGGATCGCTCTGCTGCCTTTTCTGGTTGCAGTCACCAGTGTGCTCGGAGTCTTAACCATGTTGACCTTCGGTCTCGATAAGCAATTCAGCCGAATCCTGATTGCGGCGGGAATACTGAATGTTGTGGTCGCTGTTCCTCTCATCTCCACCTTCGCTGCCGAAGGGGCCGGGGCTTCCGTTCTGCTGACCGAAACCTTCGTTACGGTGATGATGGGGTTCATTTTGCGGCAGAGGGGAATCAACATTCCCTTGTGGGAAAAGGTTGCTGCATAGCTCTGCGATCGTGCGACGCTCGATGTGAATGCTTTTCGAGACCAGAAAAGGGGCACCCTCATTGCGAGGACACATTGGCGGCGAGGGGCTCTACGTCTGTCTGGATGCCTGTTGGCGACGGCTGACCAGTGGGGTGAGAAACTATCTGCTGGGAAAAACGTTCCATATCCATCACGTGTCGGTCGGGTCCGGAGCTTTCCTCAGAGGGTTGTCCCAGGTTCAACTCGGTGAAAACTTCCACGCCGGCAATGGCTTGTGGTTGCAGGCGCTCAAGGCGGCTGGCGAGACCAGCCTCGCACCCAAAATAATCATTGGCGCGAACTTCAGTGGCGCTTTCTGGTTACACATTGCTGCCCTCAACAGTATCGTCATCGGATCCGACGTCTTGGTCGGGAGTAAGGTCACCATCATTGACCACAATCACGGATCTTATAGAGACGGATTGGGCTCCGCACCGGCCGATCCGCCGAGCCTGCGACCCCTGGTGAGCCGGCCGGTCCTGATCGGATCCAGAGTGTGGATCGGCGATGGTGTCGTCGTCACCGCGGGAGCTGAGATTGGCGAAGGCAGCGTCATTGGGGCTAACAGTGTAGTGGCCGGCCGGGTTGCCCCCTTTACCGTGGCTGTGGGCGCCCCGGCCAGACCGGTCAAGAGGTTTTGCTTCGAGCGGCAGCAATGGGTGAGCTGCAGTGAGAGCCGATCTGTGGTCGGAGACGCTTCCTCCGTCTGACTCAGGGCAAGTGGAAGAGCGGATGGTATTGTCAGGCCACTTCCGAAATGCGCGTAAGAGAGGCAGAGCCCGGTGATCCTGTTCAAACGGAGGACGGTCCAGTCAGCCGGGCTGGCGGGGCTTCTGGCGTGCTATGTCGTTTTTTCACTCTTTCTCTTCGTTGAGCGGATCAATCCCTCGCTCGATGGCCGATCGGACGAACATATCGCCGCCGATTCGGTGACTTACATTTATATAGCGGACTGCCTGCGGGAGGGGTGTAACGATCCTTTCGCGCTCGTCGCCGTGGCGGCCTTTCCTAACACGGTGTGGTTCCCGGTTCTGTTAACCCTGGCTCTGCGAAGCACCTTCGCCATCGTGATTCTTAATTACACCATGCTGCTGGCCTCGGTTCTTCTGTTCAAGAAGTGGTTGTCCTTCTCTACGGGTGCGTTTATGGCGCTCTTGTTGCTCAACCCCACAACGACCATCAGTCTCCTTTCCGTGAATAAAGAGATTGTCGACCTGTTGGCGGTATCTCTGTGCTTGTATGCCTACCGTACCCACCGCCCCGGTGTTCTACTGGGATCGCTTACGCTGGCATTCCTAAACCGATACGAGGTTTGCATCGTGATGGTCTGTTTTCTGCTCGCCGGAAGCCGGGCAAATCCCTGGCGCCGCCAGCGGGCGATCACTGTGGCAGCCGTGATTCTGGGGCTCGGTTGTTTGCTGCCACTTTTTGCATCCAGTGCTCTCAGTGGACGCTTTGAACAGGCAAGCGACGGCGGATTGGTGGCGCAGCTGGATATGCTTGAGATGCACTATCTGTATGCCGTGGCGGTTATTCCCAAGGTCGCAGAAAACCTTTTGGGAGAATTGGCACTGGGGTTGGATCGCTCTTATATCCTCTGGTTCAACAACCTCGCCGATGTCATCGTGCTGCTGGTCTTAGCCAGGAGGCATTTGCTGACGCTACGCAGCGATCTCATCTTTTTCTCGATGCTGGGAAGCGCAATGATGGCTGTGTCATTGGTCATTCAGCCCAGATACTTCTACTTCATCTACGCACTGCTCTGTCTGCGGGCCGCGCAACGACGCGGGAAACAAGTTGCCATCGCCGAGGCGCCCCTGGGCAGCCTGCAGGCGTGCTGAAGGCGTGACGGAAGATGCTAATCAGGTTGAAATGGGGGCCTCTTCATGTATGGTCTTCGCGGCTTCATCGATCGCGTGATGATAGCGACTCAGGGGCGCATGTCTTGCTACCCGCTCGCTGTTTCCCTGGTCAAAGGAAAGATGGGCCTCGAAATTGGCGGCCCTTCAGAGATCTTCCAAGGTTGGTACCGGCCGCTGCGGCTTTACAACAAGGTCGGCTCCCTCGATAACTGCGACTTCTCCCGAGCGAATCTCTGGTCCTCTCATTCCGACTGTTTTCAATTCAGCCGTTCCCGGCCACCAGGAAGAAACATTTTTTGTGATGGCTCCAACTTAGTTGCTATCGAGCAGGAAAGCTACGATTTCATCCTTTCCTCGCACAATCTTGAACATTTCGCCAATCCTGTAAAAGCCCTGAAAGAGTGGCAGCGAGTACTCCGTCCCGCTGGAACTTTACTTTTGGTTTTGCCCCACTACCTCAAAACGTTCGACCATCGCCGGGCGCTGACTCCAGTAGCCCATATGATGGAAGATTTCGAGAGAAATACGCAGGAAGACGACCTTTCGCACCTGCAGGAAATATTGAACAGCCACGATCTCAAAATGGACACAGCGGCGGGCACGGTTGACGATCTGCGCCGGCGTGCGCTTCGCAACTTCGAGAACCGCTGCCTTCACCATCACGTTTTTGATGAACACAACAGCAGTGAACTGCTCACCGCCGTGGGAATGGAGGTGGTCGCCGTGGAACAGGCGCTTCCTTTCCACATTTTCCTGTTGGCAAGAATGCCCGGGCGCCGCCCTCAGCCGGAGATCAACCTTGACTGAGGTGAGACACGACGGCCCAGGCATTTTGGCAGTGATCGTCCTCTACAGGATGCGCTCCGAAGACTCCCCTGCCTATCAGACGCTCCAGGCAGCCATCTCTCGCCTTGAAGCGCACGCGGAAGCCGTTACCATCTTGCTCTATGACAACACGCCCGACGCGGTTGTCCCTCAAGATCTTCCACCTCATGTGTTGTACGTGCCAGCGGGGCGAAACGAAGGCATTGCGGGCGCATACAACTACGCCCTCCGCTGGGCGACGCGCCAGCACTTCGCCTGGATGTTGACTCTGGATCAGGACACGCAACTGCCGCCGGAATTTCTGCTGCGCATGCGCGCCCTAGCGATACAACTCGAAGAGGTGAACGAAGTGGGCGCGATTGTTCCCCATCTTCTCAGCCGCGGGAGACTCTTGTCGCCGGTCCGTATTCGCCCCTGGGGCGTCACCTACTTGCGCCGTCACACTGCGGGATTTGCTGCCGGCGAGATCCACGCGTTCAGTTCGGCGTCGCTGTTTCGGGTGCGAGCGCTCAAGCAGATGGACGGATGCCACCCCGGTTTTTGGCTCGACTACCAGGATGCTTATCTCTACACCAAGCTGCACCGCTGCGGGAGAAAGATTTACATCGCGGAAGATCTCGAGGTCGAGCACGATCTGTCGCTGCTATCGGAGTCGCGGCCCATGGGGGAAGAACGTTTCAGGAATTATCTGGAGGCGGAGTCAGCTTACTGCGACTTATACCGAGGGCGAATCGCTGAACTCTTCCTCACCGCACGGCTGCTTGGCCGCATTTGGCGCCAACGGCGAAATGGCGCCGACGCTACAACCCGACGGTTGACCCGCAAGCAGTTCCTGCGGCGAATGTTTGCGACACGCAGAACGCGGCTGGCTGCGTGGCGCGGCGAAATCGAGCCGCAGCGTTGCCCTGTGGTAGAGGCTGGAAGAGAGCGGCCTGCGATCTCAGTTTGCCTGGCTGCCTACAACGGCGAACGATATATCAGGGCGCAGCTGAATTCGATTCTTACCCAACTGGCAGCCGACGATGAAGTGATTGTGGTCGACGATGCCTCTCAAGACCAAACGAAAGAGCAAGTGCTTTCCTTGGAAGACAGCCGGATTCAGCTCATCGAGCATACGACCAACCGCGGTGCAACGCGCACCTTCGAAGACGCCATTCGAGCCGCGTCAGGCAGAATTCTCTTTCTCAGCGACCAGGACGATCTGTGGTCTCCTAAGAAAGTTGCGGTGATGTTGGAGGCATTTCGTTCTCGACCAGAGGTGACCCTCATTGCGACGGACGTATCGTTGATTGATTCGGATGGTTCTCTCCTGGCCGAGTCGTATTTCAAGCGTCGTGGGAAGTTCCGCCCAGGCTTGTGGGCAAACGTGGTCAGGAATCGATTTGGCGGCTGCACCCTGGCTTTTCGCTGCGAGGTCATTGGAGATATTCTGCCCCTCCCTCGCAAATATGACGTACTTCACGACGTCTGGATTGGCGTAAGAAATTCGTTGTCCGGGCACCAGACGCTCTACATCCCGGAAGCTCTGGTGTTGAATCGGCGTCATGGGACGACGGCAACCGGAAAGAAGAGATTGACCGTTCGGCGCAGGATTCGTATCCGGGTCGACCTGCTGTTGGCCCAGGCCGAGTTCTGGCTTCGGGGATTGGCATCATGGATACCGACCCAGGATCGGCCCCAGGCGGATGGCGACCGATGAAGAGCATTCTTCTCGTTGCCATGGATTTTCCATATCCTCCAGGTCACGGCGCCGCAGTTGATATCTGGACCCGGATGCTGGTCTTGGAAGAGATGGGATACCGGGTCGATCTTTTGGCTACGGTAAACGAAATGCCAAACCCGGACCTCATGCGGACGGTACGGGAGCACGTAGACAATCTGTGGATCGTACGCCGCAGGCGGGCACTGCGCTCCGTGCTGTCGTTCCTTCCTTTTCAGGTACGGAGCCGCATCGATCTCGAGAATATCCCGCTCGATCAACCATACGACGCCATTGTTCTCGAGTCCGAGTACGTCGCCGCTTTTCTGAAGAATCCTGCCGCTCGGCATGCCAAGCTGATCCTGCGCCTTCATAATGAGCAGGTTGGATACTTTCGCGATCTTGCCGAGGGCGCTAAGAGCTGGGTAAAGAAGCTCTATTACTACTCCGAATCGCTGAAATTCCGCTTTTTTTCTCCGCGAGTGATACGGAAGTGCGACCTTCTTTGGTTTATCTCAGACAGCGAACGACAGGAGCATGTCGGCAACCATCCACTGCATAAGTCGAAGTCGTACTTTGTTCCTACGCAGGTCAATCCAAAGGCTCTGCGGCCATTTGTTGCCGGCGGCCGGACCGTGCTTTTTGTCGGCACACTTACGATCACGCATAATATCGATGCCGTCGCGTGGTTCATCGAAAAGGTTCATCCCCTGTTGAGCGAACTGGAGGGCTATGCTTTTCAGGTTGCCGGCCGCACGGCAGGCCAACCGATTCCACAGTTGAAGCGGCTCGTTCAGCAACACAACCATGTCTTGCTCGAAGAGGATCCGGTTGTGCTCGATGGTCTCTATCAGAATGCCGCGGTGTTTGTGAATCCTGTCATCTGCGGTGCGGGAGTAAAAATCAAACTCGTCCAGGCTCTGGAGGCCGGTATGCCGGTGGTCAGTACTTCGATGGGAATGGAAGGAACCGGGTTCGAACATTCGATCCATCTCTTAGTCGCAGATACACCCCAGGAATTTGCCGCCTGTGTGCGCAGACTGATCCTCGATCGCACTTTCGCGCAGTCGTTGGTCCGCAACGCTCAGGCGTTTCTTGGCCGAGAGATACGAGATGAAAGCCAATATGCAAGAGGCTCTCTCGGAGCTCCTCGAGCGGAGAGATGAGCGGAGGAATGAGTCGCGATTGCCGGCAGAAATTGTCGCCACATAGATGTCGTCGAGTGTGGGGGAGGCACTTGCAGAATGAATAAGGTATTAGTGACCGGCGCCGCCGGATTTGTGGGACGGCATGTGGTGAAGCGGCTATTGGATGCCGGGGACGAAGTCCATGCCGTAGATTGTGTGGCGGAATTCACCGGAGGCATCGATCCGGCCGATGGCTGGCCTCTCTTTGATCCGCGCGAATACCAGCACTTCCACTTCTACAAAGAAGATTGCCGAGCCTGGTTTGCGCGAGTGAAGGACACTGATCTCGACTACGCATTCCATCTCGCCGCTATGGTCGGCGGACGGCTCATGATTGAAAACAACCCGCTGGCAGTGGCGGACGATTTAGCAATCGATGCGGCTTATTGGGGATGGGCCACGCAAGCCCGTCCGAAGAAGACTGCCTGCTTCAGTTCGAGTGCGGCTTATCCGGTCAAATTGCAGCGGCCCGAGGGGTATGAGTTCCTGAGGGAGGACATGATCTGCTTTGACAGCGATATCGGTATCCCCGACATGAGCTATGGCTGGGCGAAGCTGACTTGCGAATACCTGGCTCGGCTGGCATACGAGAAGCACGGACTGAATTCGATTTGCTTTCGACCGTTCTCCGGGTACGGTGAGGATCAGGACGACGCTTATCCGTTCCCGAGCATCTGCAGGCGCGTCTTGGCTGAACGGGGAGCGGAATTTCTGTACGTCTGGGGCTCCGGTACTCAGATGCGGGACTTCATTCACATCGAGGACTGCGTAGATGGCGTGATGACCATGATCGATAGGATTGACGATGGCGGTGCGGTGAACCTCTCGACTGGCGTACTTACGAGTTTCATCGACTTTGCGATGCTGGCTGCAGGCATCGCAGGCTACTGTCCTAAGGTGAAGGGTTTATCCGACAAACCAAGCGGAGTGCATGCGCGGGGCGGGGACACGGCAAAGCAGCGACAAATGGGATTCCAGCACAATATCGACTTTCACACCGGCATTGAGCGAGCGCTGAAATACTACTCGGCGGCCCGATAGCAGCGGTATACCGGCAAAAGCCTGAAGAAAATAGTGGATAAACACCCTTACCAGTACGACGTGACCGGATCGATTGTCGCCTACAAGAGTGACCCGGCCGAGTTGGAGCAAGCGCTTCACAGCTTTCTGAATAGCACCCTGCGCGTCAAAATGCTGGTGGTGGACAATTCCCCCACCGAGACGCTCGGCGCCGTCTGCCGTCGCCTGAAAGCGGAATATCTATATACAGGAGAAAATTACGGGTTTGGCACTGGACACAATATTGCCATCAGAAGAATCGCAACGGCTAAATATCATCTGGTCCTAAACGCGGATGTTCGATTCGAACCTGAGGTTCTCGCGGAACTGGTCGAATTTATGGAGTTGAACGAGTCTGTGGGCCTGGTGATGCCTAGAGTGTCTTATCCTGACGGTTCTCCGCAGAAGCTCTGCAAAAGGTTACCTGCTCCATTTGACATGCTGGCTAGACGGACCTTTCCAGCGGCACTCAAACGGCTTTGTCATAGCCGCATGGGTTCGTTTGAACTATCCAATATAGACACCGACGTGGTGCTCTCGGTGCCTTATCTATCGGGTTGCTTCATGTTGCTGCGCAAGAAGGCCCTGCTGGAATGCGGAATGTTCGACGAACGGTTCTTCCTGTACTTCGAAGATATCGATCTGACCCGACGAATTCATGAGCGATATGAGACGGTCTACTATCCTCACACGATGATCACGCACAGACATGATAGAGGTTGCTACAAAAGCCTCCGGCTACTCGCCTGCGGCATCTGGTCTGCCGTCCTCTACTTCAACAAATGGGGATGGTTGTGGGATGAGCAGCGTGATTTAGCGAACAGCGTCATTGGCCCATTAGTGAATCTCAACTTGCCCAATCGATTCACACTATAACCGTCCGCACGCAATCGTAGTGTAGGCGCAAGCACAATTGTGCGCGTCCTATCCCGCAGCGGAAACGACCTCAGCAGCGCCGCAGACAAGTATTGGAGTAAATCGCTATGGGTAGAATTCCGCACTTACTTGTCTATACACCGGTTGTGGCTCTGGCCGATCTTTCTCTGATCCATGCAAGTTTCGTCGGGGCACTGTTCATAATGCATGGCGACACTTTCCTTTCAAGTTCCTACTTAGCTGGCTATACGGGCATCATTCCCTCCATTTGTCTACTGAGCCTGGTCCTCTTACACGTATTCAACCTGTATTCCGACTGGCTTCGTTCGTCGCCGACGCGGCTGATCTATTTCGTAGGTGTATCTGCGTTGCTGATCTGCGTAGCGTCAACGCTGCTGCTGGACTGGGAGCAGCATTGCAGTCTGTCGTTGCCCTTGTTGGGGTTACGAGCCTTTGTCATGGGTGGATTGTTAATCGTGTGTCGGCTGCTGCTGCGCCAGTTCTATTGGTCTCAGGTGGGCCGTTGCCGGGTCATGGTGATGGCGGCCAACGAAGACCAGGGAGTTCAAATCATCCGCAAGTTCGAATTGGTTGCACCCGCGTGGCTAGAGTTCGTCGGCTATTCCGTAGAGAAGGACTTCGACGGTTGGCAGGATTCGGCGCACTCCTTTGACGCCCTCTTGTTGGCGCCGGGACTAGCGGAAGAGCGTGCGCTCATTCAGAGATGTGTGCAGGCGCAGAAGAGGATCATGGCGATACCGGCTTTGCTGGAGCTGTCTTTGCTCCGAGGGCGAGTATTCGAAATGCAGGATCTGCTGGTCGTAGAGCTGCAATCGCCGCATCTCGGCCTGGGACACAGGCTGATGAAAAGAATCTTTGATGTGGTCTTCGCCACGACGCTGCTTGTCCTTGCCAGCCCGGTGCTGCTGGTCACCGCAGCCATGATTCGGCTTACCTCGAGAGGGTCGGTTGTTTTCAAGCAGGAACGGGTTGGCAAAGATGGTGTGGAGTATCAACTCTATAAGTTCCGTACGATGGTTACCGATGCCGAGAAGCATACCGGACCGGTACTCGCGCAACAATGCGATCCTCGGATCACTGCTTTGGGTCACGTACTGCGGGCCACACGGATCGACGAGTTTCCTCAGCTGGTAAACGTTCTAATAGGAAATATGAGTGTGATCGGACCACGTCCCGAGAGGCAATTCTTTGTAAGTACATTCCGCAAGACGCTTCCCGACTACGATCTTCGGCTCGCGGTCAAGCCCGGCATTACTGGGTTGGCGCAGGTAGCCGGGAGCTACTCGACTCCTGTGGAGCAAAAATTGAAGTTCGACCTCTTGTACATATCAGACTATTCCCTGATGCGTGATATCTCGATCGTGCTCAGAACGATTCCGGTCCTATTCCAAGGCGAACGCGCCGAGGGAATCAAGGTGCCATCCTCTTCCCCCGGTCACGCTGGTAGAGCGGTGATTGATCCCCAACGAGGCGGCTGAACCCGGGACCTCTGCCAAATGCGTGTGCCTGGGCACGCGGCGCTCTCTCCCAGGGAAGACGCGTTGTCTAAAATCCACGGAATTTATGGGTCTGCCCCGGCAGGCCCATTTTTTTTTGCAGGCAAAAGGGTTAGGATTCAGGTTCTACTTCAAACGCGTTAACGAGCGGGTAGTTTGTGACCGGCACGAAATAAAGTTCCAACGTGTCGTGGGAGAGGAAACATGATAACCGAAGATAGCGCAAAATATCCTCCGGTTCCGCCGGATGATCCTGCGCGTACCCTAACCATTGCTCGTCCTGACGTGGACCAAAGCCTGCCGCACATTGGCCTGGTCGGGGATACCTACACCATCACGGTCTCCGGAGAGCAAACAAACGGCCGGTTGTGCGTGATCGACATGCACATTCCGCCTGGAGGTGGCCCTCCGCCGCATCGACATGATTTTGAGGAGACATTCATTGTGCTCGAGGGCGAAATCGAGGCAATCTTCCGTGGAAAGAAGTCCAACATCCGCGCCGGCGAGACGGTGCACATCCCCGCGAATGCACCTCATCAATTTCGCAACGCATCTGTCAAGCCGGTTCGTCTCCTTTGCATCGGCTCGCCGGCTGGGCTAGAGCGATTCTTTCAGGAGCTCGGAGTGCCCGTAGCGACGCGCACCACACCGCCACCGGAGCTTGAAGAGAAAGGGCAAGCAGAATTCAGGCAGAAAGCGGAGCGTCTTGCGCCCAGGTACCGGACAGAGTTGCTGCCACCGGCTTAGGACTCTGCCCCTCAAAGCGCAGTCAGGAGTGCAAGTACGCCAGAACTGCCCGGACGGCCTCATCCTGCGCGTCCGAAAGCGATAGCGTTGGCGGCCGCCGCAGGGCCACCCCATGCGATAGGGCGTCTATCATGTGTGCCACCACAAAGACGACTCCATCGAGATTACGCCGCCTTTTCAACTCCTGCGCTCGCGACGAGATGGCCAGCAGGAAAACTCCATGAAGACGTTGCGCGAAATCGATCGTGCCTCCCGCCCGGTGCGGTACCTCCCGCATGAGCAACTCAGGAAGGGCTGGATCGCCCGCATGAGACTTGACCATGGCCCCGATGATTGCGCCGATCAGGTCTTTGAGTGGTGCTCCAGCGTGCTCTACGAGAGTGTTCTGAATCATGCGATCAATCTGATCGATGTGACGCTGGTGCAACGCGTTGAAGATAGCTCCCCGATTGGGAAAGTACTGATACAGCGAGCCGATACTCACGCCGGCCACTTCGGCAATCCGGTTGGTGGTGATGCCGTCTGAGCCCCTGCGTTTGAGAAGCCGTACGGTGGCATCCAGCACAGCTTCGACCGTTTCTACGGCACGCCGCTGTGTGGGGCGGCGGCGCAGACGCTTTCTTGTCTTCTTCATGGCCATTCAGGAGAGCATATCGAGAATGTGAGCAATATTCCACATAATGCTCGCCGGTGGCGCTGGTGCAGAACAACATCACACATACAAAAGCGAGTAGACACTGGCGTTTTGCGCGAATAATCTCTGCTTATATTTTGTGAGCATTCGTTCAGGATTTTTGTGACAACCACTCACCTAAGGAGGCAGCTATGACTTATCTCATCACTGGCGCGACCGGAGATGTAGGCTCCCGAGTCGTCGATTCTTTGCTTGCTTTCGGCGAGCGGCCGCGCGTGTTCGTGCGTGACGAAACCAAGGCCCGCTCCCGCTTCGGCGATCGGGTTGAGGTGTTCGCCGGTGACCTCGCTGACACCGCGTCCCTGAAGAGCGCGCTTCAGCATGTCGATGCACTCTTCCTGGTCACAACGGGACCCCGGATTCCGGACCTGGACGATGGAGCGGCCAAAGCCGCCAAAGCTGCCGCCGTGCAGCACCTGGTCAAGCTGTCGTCCCTGGACGTGGAGCAGAACCTTGCCATCGGCGCATGGCATGAACGGGGCGAGGAAGCGATTCGCGCCAGCGGAGTTCCTTTCACTTTTCTGCGCCCTTCGGGATTTATGTCCAACCTGTTGGCGTGGGCGACGTCGATCAAGAACGAGGGTGTGGTTCGCTCCTCTACTGGAGACGGCAAAAGAGGCTTCATCCACTCGGACGATATTGCTGCAGTTGCGACCGAAACATTAAGGACGGGTGCGCACGTGGGAGAATCGTTGCCGCTCACTGGGCCGGAAGCGCTGAGCTTCTCAGAGGTGGCAATCAAGATTGGAGCTGCCATCGGCAAAAACCTCAGGTATCAACCCATTTCCGACGAGGAAGCGCGCCGCCGGTACGCGGCTACCGGAGCACCGCCTGAGGAGACCGAAGCGCACGTCTGCTTGTGGCGGGCGATTCGGGAAGGCCGCTTAGCCACTGTGACGAATTGGGTCGAGCGTATCCTTGGCCGGAAGCCAATTAAGCTCGATCGCTGGGCGGCGGAAAACGCGGTTCGCTTTTGTTGAACTATTTCAGCGGCGGAGGTCGCCGCGATAAGGGTCGATATGCACGTCACCGTGTGCGTCAATCTCGCGAGTCTTTTCATTGTAATCAACCGCGTCCGCCCGTAAAACAATCGACCACTTGTCACATCCGTGCTGCGATGGCGCACACATCGTCACCAGGACGTTTCCTCTTAGCTGGAGGATCGAGTCGACTTCCGCACTGGTGAGATGCGGCTGTGCGCTCAAAGTGAACTGAGCGTCGGACGCTGCCAACTCAACGCGTCCGATGCTTTCCGTGGGTGGCATCAAGAAGTAGAGTCGTGGTGTCTCTGTGTGTATTAAGTAAGGGCGCTCGGGCTGCGGGTTCTGCTGTTGGCTTACGCCTTTCGAAGCACAAATGAAGGGCAGGCATACCACCATTACACTCAGAATTGGGAGTTTCATGAAATGGCTCCTCTTGAAACCATCTTATTTGCGCCGTCAGGCTACCAACAAGGTACTCCTGCTGATTTCACGCGGCAAGTGATAGAAGAAAGCTGCCGATCGGTGCCGGCCCAAAGCCGTGCAATCAAGCCGGATCCACCGGCGGCCTTCGCCGCTTCTTACGCGCAACCTCCAGAAAAGACCGAAGCACCGGACCCTCATGCTGGTGGAGCCCAGGCGATTACCAGGTCGATGAACGCGGTGCGATCAGAGAGCGGTAAGAAGGCCAATTCGTCGTTGCTGAGGATTTGCGCACCCCCGGGCAGAATTGCCAGCCCCTCCCCGGCCTCGACCAACGCGAGCACGCCGGACGAAACGGTTGCGGTGGCGCTGATTTTCGGTGAGAACCCTGCCTCTGTGCAAAGCGTAATCACCTTGTCAAATACGGCCGGCGAATACTTGCGGTCATTTAGCACAAAGCGCTCGCCGGCTAACTCACGCATAGAAATCTTCCGCTTCTTCGTCAGCGGGTGGTTTCTTAGCAAAACCGCATAAAGGCGCTCGGTCAAAAAATGCTCGGAGCGAAGGATCGCGGCTTGTGCTGGTTGCACAGCACGCGTGAACGCAATATCGATCGAACCGCTCAACAGCCCTTGGTGCTGCATGGCCGGCGCCATCTCCACCAGGCCGACCTGAACCTGGGGAAAGCGATGCCTGAATTCCCGGATGATGGCTGGAAAAAACCTCCCCGTGCCCCCGACAAAAAATCCGATGGTCAGGGTTCCAATTTCTCCGTGAAGAGACTTCTGTACGTTTGCCGCGGCCTTGCCAGCGAGCGCCAGAACCGCACGCGCGTCCAACAGAAACTGTTCACCCTCCGGCGTAAGACGGATGGTTCGGTTCTCTCGATCAAAGAGTGTGGCCCCTAATTCCGCTTCCAGGTCGCGAATCTGTTCGCTGATTGCCGACTGGGCCACATGCAGGAGCTGGGCCGCCCGGCCAAACCCTCCGTTTTCGGCAACCGCGGTGAAGTAGCGCAGGTGTCTTAGTTCCACGCATTCCAGTTTAACCCATCGGTTTTTCCGATGGGTTCCTTCGGAACAAAGTGCGAGTCGAGACAGGGTCGTATGAATCATATTAGAGGTAGAAACCATCACCGTGATAAGTGTGAGGTTCGCCCGTAGAGGCCACTGAGAGGAGCTGTCTTTCCCGATGTGGATTGTCAAGTTAGCCCTGGATCGGCCGTACACCTTTATTATCCTGGCCCTGCTCATTCTCATCATGAGCCCGATCATCATCCTGCGCACGCCGACCGACATCTTCCCCAACATCAATATCCCCGTGGTTGCGGTCGCCTGGCAATACACAGGCCTCGATCCGGAAGAAATGGAAGGGCGGCTCACTACCCCATTTGAAAAGGCCGCGACCACCCTGGTCGACAACATCGAGCACATCGAGTCGACAACCTATAACGGTGTCTCCGTGGTCAAGCTCTTCCTGCAGCCAGGAGCGTCGGTCGACACTGCCAATGCCCAGGTGACCGCGGTCTCACAATACGAACTGCGGCAACTACCGCCAGGTACATTACCCCCGGAAATCATCAATTTCAGCGCTTCAAGCGTGCCCATTCTCCAACTGGGTGTCTCCGGCAAAGGCCTCGATGAGCGGCAACTGGCGGACTATAGCCAGAACGCGGTTCGTCCCCAGTTGGTGACTGTGCCGGGGGCTGTGCTACCGCTTCCCTACGGGGGTAAGAGCCCGCAGATCAGCGTCAACATGGACCAGAACCTGATGCAGTCCAAGGGTGTCTCGCCCGGCGACTTGCTCAATGCCCTGAATGCGCAGAACGTCGTGATGCCTTCTGGAACAGCCAAGGTTGGCCCACTCGAATACGACGTTCGCACCAACTCCGCGCCGCGCACGATCGAAGAATTGGGCATGCTGCCGATCAAAAAGGTTAACGGCGCAATTGTTTATGTTCGCGACGTCGCCACGGTTAGTAGCGGGTCCGCATTTCAAACCAACATCGTGCGCCAAGACGGCCACCGGGGCGTGCTGATCACCGTGCTCAAGGCCGGCAACGCATCCACCCTGAGTGTGGTGAAAGGCATTCGCGGCTTGCTTCCCCGCGTACTGCAGATTGTTCCACCCAATCTCAAGATCACGCCGCTCAGCGACCAGAGCGTATTTGTGCGCGCAGCGGTCTCCGGCGTGATTCGCGAAGCCGTGATCGCGGCAGCGCTGACCGCGCTGATGATCCTCCTGTTCCTGGGCAGCTGGCGATCGACGATCATCATCGCTATTTCGATTCCACTCTCCATTCTGACGTCGGTGATCGTGCTGAGCCTGGTCGGAGAGACGATCAACACCATGACCCTGGGCGGACTTGCCCTCGCGGTTGGAATCCTGGTCGACGACGCCACCGTCACCATCGAGAACATTGAACGGTTTTTGGAAAACGGGTATGAGCTGCGCGAGGCAATCCTCGATGGCGCAGCCCAGATTGCCGTGCCCGCCCTGGTCTCTACGCTGTGCATCTGCATCGTCTTTCTGCCCATGTTCTTCCTCCAAGGCGTGTCGCGCTATCTGTTTGCGCCGCTGGCGGAGGCAGTCATGTTTGCCATGATTGCCTCCTATATTCTTTCCCGCACCCTCGTACCCACCCTCGCGGTGTACCTGCTTCGCCCCAAGGAGCACAGCCCCTCGCGCAATCCGCTGGTGGTTTTCCAACGCGCCTTTGAAGCTGCGTTCGAGCGTGTGCGCGCGGGCTACCAGGTACTGCTCACCCGGCTGGTCTTCGCGCGCAGAATCTTCGTGCCGTCGTTTCTGGCCCTTTGCCTTTGCGGGTTTCTCCTGCTGCCCTTTCTCGGACAGGACTTCTTCCCCAGCACAGACTCGGGCGAATTCATCCTGCACATCCGCGCGAAGACAGGAACTCGTATCGAAGAAACGGCACGCCTGGCCGACCAGGTCGAGGCATCGATCCGCCGCAAACTTCCGGACCGGGAACTCAACAATATCCTCGACAACCTGGGCCTACCTTACAGCCCGTATAACACCATGCACCTTACCTCCGGGATCGTGGGGGCAGAGGATGGCGACATCCTGGTCAGCCTGAATGAGGACCATCACCCGACGGCCAGCTACGTGCGCCAGCTGCGCAGAGAGTTGCCCCGCGAGTTCCCGGGCACGCAGTTTTACTTTCTGCCGGCGGATATCACCACCCAGATTCTCAACTTCGGCCTGCCGGCGCCGATTGACATTCAGTTCCAAAGCGACGACGTTACGGCGGGTACGCAGCAGGCAACCGCGATGCTCGAGGAACTTCGGCAAGTTCCGGGCCTGGCCGATTTACGCATTCAACAGCCGATGGACTACCCCACACTCAACGTGAACCTGGATCGCACCAAGGCGGAGCAGGGTGGGTATACCACTCACGATGTGGCCCAGAGCATGTTGAACAGTCTCAGCGGCAGCTTTCAGATCACGCCGATGTTCTTCCTCAATTACAAGAACGGGGTGGCCTACAACCTGGCCGCGCAGACTCCGCAATATCACATGGATACCCTCGAGGATATCCAAAACATCCCGATCAACTCATCGCTCGCGGCGCCCCGCGCGACGCCGGAGGTGCTGGGAGATTTAACTTCCATTCAGCGCGGCCATGAGATGGCCGTGGTGTCGCACTACAATATCCGCCGCGTCATTGATATCTACGGCGCCGTGCAGGACCGCGACCTGGGCGCCGTAGCCAAAGATGTGGAAGCCATCGTTCATCGCCATGAGAAGCAACTTCCTCGCGGCATGTTCGTTTCCCTGCGTGGCCAGGTGCAAACCATGCGCAGCTCGTATGTCTCGCTGCTGGGCGGCCTGGCCTTCGCCATCATCCTGGTTTACATGCTCATCGTGGTGAACTTCCAGTCGTGGCTGGACCCGTTCATCATCATCACCGGCCTGCCGGCTGCTTTGGCCGGTATCGTCCTGTTTCTCTTTCTCACCCACACCACGCTCAGCGTGCCGGCACTTATGGGCGCCATCATGTGCATGGGCGTGGCCACGGCTAACAGCATCCTTGTGGTCTCGTTTGCCAAGTCGCGCTTAGCCGAGAACGGGGACGCGATTCTGGCTGCCATTGAAGCAGGCGCGACCCGTTTTCGACCCGTCTGCATGACGGCGCTGGCAATGATCATCGGCATGGTGCCGATGGCGCTCGGGCTGGGCGACGGGGGCGAACAGAATGCTCCGCTGGGCCGAGCGGTGATTGGCGGCCTGCTTTGCGCAACCATGGCCACCCTGGTTTTCGTGCCTGCCGTCTTCGCCATGCTTCATCGCGGGAATGGAGAAGGAACGACTACACAACAGGAACACGAACAGCAACCGCAGCACGCGTAAGAGAACAACGGGGTAGAACGATGCGAACAGAAGAGAAAGCAACATCGACTATGGAAAGCCATCCTGCTCACGAAGGTCATACCGATCCAATCGACCCGCGGCGAAAGCTGGGGCGGGGAGCAGTGGTTGCGGGCATTCTTGCGGCCCTGTTGCTGGGGAGTCTTGATCGTCGTGGGCATTCTCACGCGCGTTCACGCCGAAGCAGCGCTGGCCACAACTACGCGACAGGATTCTGTGCTCTCAGTCGCCGTCACTACGCCGATGGAAGGAGCAGCCGCCCAGGAGATCACGCTTCCCGCAAATACCCAGGCCTTCATCGACACGCCCATTTATGCCCGTACCAGCGGCTACCTGCGCAAGTGGTATGCGGACATCGGTACCCATGTCCATAGCGGACAATTGCTGGCCGAGATCGATACCCCGGAACTTGACCAACAGGTGCGGCAGGCGCAATCCGACCTGGCAACGGCGCAGTCCAATCAGGAAATTGCGCAAATCACGGCTGAGCGCTGGACGAAACTGCTGGCCAAGAATGCCGTTTCCAAACAGGAAACCGACCAGGCCATGAGTGACTTCAGGGGCCGGCAATCTGCACTCTCGGCGGCCCAGGCCAACGTGATGCGTTTGCAGCAACTGCAGGGTTTTGAAAAGATCTATGCCCCGTTTGATGGCGTCATCACCGCACGCAATATCGATATCGGCTCACTGATCCAGGCGGGCGACAGCAACTCTCCCAGGGCAGAGCTGTTCCATATGGCAGCCACCGACAAGCTGCGTCTATTCGTACCTGTGCCTGAGGTATATGCCAACCAGGTCCGTAACGGCAGCCACGTCGCCGTCACCTCAGATGCTGTTCCCGATACGAAGTTCACCGGAACCATCGTGCGCAATTCAGATGCGATCGATATCTCCAGTCGAACCCTGAACGTCGAGGTGGATGTCGTGAACACCGAGCACAAGCTGTTGCCGGGGCAGTATGCGTTTATCCATTTGCCGATCCCGCCATCAGTTTCGTCCATGACCTTACCGTCGGGCGCTCTGCTCTTCCGCGGCGAGGGACTTCGGGTGGGCGTGGTGCGTGATGGCCGGGTACAACTGGTTCCAGTCCAGATCGGGCACGACTACGGAGCCAAGGTGGAGATTACTTCGGGGCTCGCTGCTCAGGACCAGGTCATCCTCAATCCGCCGGACTCGCTCGCGGAAGGCGAGCGCGTGAACGTCGAGAAAGGCGATGCGGAATGAGAAAGGCACTCTCTTTCGCTGTCGCTACGGCGCTTCTGGCCTTGTCCGGCTGCATGGTCGGGCCTAACTACAAAACGCCACCGGCCATCATGGCGCCCGCGTTCAAGGAGACGACGCCAACCTCCTTTGCCGAAAATGACGGCTGGAAGCCTGGCCAGCCAAGCGATTCCAAACTGAAGGGAGACTGGTGGACGCTGTTTCAGGATGCACAACTGAACCAGCTCGAGATGCAGGTCGACACGGCGAACCAGACCCTTAAGGAGGCGGAGGCCAATTTTCGGGCAGCACGGGCGCAGATTGGCTTCGCGCGATCCAACGAAGCACCGACCATTGGTGTTGGCCCATCGATCTCCACGGTTCGCGATTCCGCCAATCAGCCCTACTTCAGCCACGCGTTGGCGAACAATGGTGGTGGCAATTTCACTCTCCCAGTCGACCTGAATTACGAGATCGATCTGTGGGGCCGCATTCGCCGCGGAGTGACCTCGGCTCGCGAGCAGGCTCAGGCCAGCGACGCCGACCTGGAAAACGCCCGGCTAAGCCTGCATGCCGAACTCGCCTTGGACTACTTTGGATTGCGCGAAGCAGACGCGCAGGAAAAACTGCTCGACGATACCGTGAAGGCTTACCAGAGCGCGCTGCAGCTAACCCAGGACCGGTTCGAGGGCGGCGCGGCGCCCCAATCCGATGTGGCAGAAGCCAGAACGCAGCTGGACCAGGCCCGTGTGCAGCGTACCGACATCGAAGTCCAGCGTACGCAGTTTGAACACGCCATCGCGGTGCTGATCGGAAAGCCACCCGCGGAGCTTACTCTGCCGCCGCTGCCTCTGGTGCAGGCTTCGCAGGTCATCCCCGATATCCCCGGAGTGATGCCGGCTGCCTTGCTCGAGCGCCGCCCCGATATCGCGGCGGATGAACGCCGCATGGCTTCCGCGAATGAGCAGATCGGTATTGCCCAGGCCGCCTTTTATCCCACGCTTTCGCTGAGCGCCATTGCCGGTTTTCAGGGCACGTCCGCAGCCAACTGGTTTAACTGGCCGAGCCGGTTTTGGGCGGTCGGGCCCGGATTGTCACAGACCCTGTTCGATGCCGGCCGCCGCCGCGCCACCAAAAACATCACCGTCAACCAGTACGACGCTACCGTCGCGGACTATCGCCAGACGGTGCTGACGGCCTTTCAACAAGTAGAGGACAACCTTGCCGCTTTGCGCGTGCTTGAAACGGAAGCGCAACAGCAGCGTGAGGCCACTGCATCCGCGGAGCAATCCCTGGACCTGTTTCAGACGCGATACGAGGGTGGAGTGGATACCTATCTGCAGGTCGTCACCTGGCAAACAGCCGCCCTCACCAATGAGCGGAATGACCTGGACATCCTACAACGCCGAATGGATGCGAGCGTGCTGTTGATCAAGGCGCTGGGCGGCGGCTGGGACACAACGCAAATCCCCAGGATGTGATTCATGGCTATGGGCTCCACGCCCGCTAGAGCCTGCTTCGAGCCATCGTCCGGAAAACATGCGTGATAAGCGTGGTATGCGTGATAAGGGTCTTCCTCTACGGTTGCGGGATGGACTCGAAGTCCGGAAAACATGCGTGATAAGCGTGGTATGCGTGTTAAGTGCCTTGCTGTGGGGTTGCGGGGTCGATGGATTCCGCGTCTGGGAGGGTTAACCAGACCTTGGCGGGGCGCCCCCTGCCTGGCTGGAGGTGATGGGTGAGCACGCCGAGGGACACGAGTTGTTCGAGGGCAGCCTCGATGTTGTCGCTGCTGACGTGGCCGTGAAAGAGGCACCTGATCTGTTCCCTGGACAATCCGTCTTTGGATTGGTCGATGGCAAGCTTGATGCGATCGGCGGTGGGATCGCCGGTGGAGGTGCCGAAGAGGTTCGAGGCGCTGGCGGCGCAGTACTCCCATACGGCAAGGGCGGCTACAAGATGGGGCACAGTGATATTGGCGCTGCGATCGAGGGCGGCGTAGATGGCACTGAGACGCAGGACCTGGGCTTCGGCCCGGCTGGTAGCGGCTCCGAAGAGGCCAGGACGTGCCTGGCTTAAGTCCGGGTAGCACTTTTCCCAAAGCTGTTCGGCGGCCTGGTCGCGGCGCATGACGGTGTCGGTGGGGGGAGTGCTGGCCCAATCGAGGGCCTGTCGCAATTCGTGGGCGATGGGAGCCAGCTCATCGGAGCCGAGGGTGCCGCCGCTGGGCAGGCATTGGCTGCGTTGCACTCTGGTCCAGAGACAGCGATTGGCAAAGCCGTTGTGCGCGTCTGTGGGGTCGAGATGCTGGGCGAGTTCTCGCTCGGTGATGTGGGCGATGAGGCTGATGTGGGTGTTGGTTGCGTGGAGTGGGTTGGAGCCATCGAGCATGCGGAGGTGGCCGTTGTCCCAAGCACAACGAAGGAGGGGGGAGAGATGCCCCTTGGCGCGCTTGATGGTTTGGAGGATGGAGGCGAACTCTTCAGCCACCGCGAGCAGGCGGCGATCGGTGGGTGGTTGCTGATCGCGCAGAGCGTGGACCAGTCCGGTGGCCCCTAAGCGAGCGGTGGTGATGCGGGTGTTGACCCAGGGCTGATCCACTTCAGAGAACAGGCGCTCGATCTGGTTCCAACTGGTTCCCTTGCGGGCCTTACTGGACTCGCCGACCAAGACCACGAAGAGATTGAGGCGATGGCGCGTGGGACCGACGAGACAGTGAGGGCCGGGGCCGGCAGCGTTTCCGAAGGCGGCCAGGAATTGCAGCAGGATGGCCGCGGGATGAGCCTCCGTGTGCGGGGCAAACGTGCGGACGACGTGGCCGGCAAGCCCGTAGAGTGCCTGTTCGCGAAGATGGAACTGGGCGGGCGGCGGTACGGGTTTTGGACGCGGTTCGGGTGGTGGTTCGGGGGCTGGAGCAGGCTGCGGTTCGGGGGTGTTGTCGAGCTGTTCCATTTCGTCTCTGCGACGCTGAAACTCCTCAAAGGAAGAGTGCGATTGGCGAATGCCCATGTTTAGATTTCTGATCATAGTTTGACACTATTACGGTTTCTTATGATGAACAAGAGCGGTTCGAAGTATTTTTCCAACTAAGTGGTCACTCTTTACGAGTTACCCCAGGCTCCTGTGCTACTGGTGACTTGTCAAGTGCTGTCAAGGGTGGCGTTGCGTGGGATGCTGATTCGTTGTGAGTTATGGCCCCGGCATCCGCAAGCATTGCGTGAGCAATGCTTGAATCACGGTTTTATCCGTTGAGCAAGCGCGGTTCGAAGTTTTTTCCCAACTAAGTAGTCACTCTCGAGAGAGTTACTCTATGCTTTGAGGTTGCAGATTAGCCTGCCAAGTACTGTCGCTGTGTGACAGTACTTGTGATGCTGATGCTGATGCTGCTTCTGAGTTATGAATCGGCATCCCCAAGCATTGCTTGAGCAATGCTTGAAGCATAAACTCGGACCACACTGAGCATCTCATGGACGGCGTTTCCTTGGGCGGGTCTGCGGCCAGGGCGGGGGGTTAATCGCAGCCCGCTGAGAAGCAGCCACCAGGTCTAAAGCCCCGATATTTACATACCGAGTGATCCCGCGAGTTGAAAAGCCGCTCCCCCGGACTGAGGCCCGGGGTTGGCACTGGCATTCGACAAACTCAGTGCTAAAGTTAAGGCGAAAGCAACCTCTGTCTCGTTTTGGACGAACGATGCGCCAGAAAAAACCATCCAAAGCCGCCTCCCGCAGCGAACGAAGCGCCGGAATCGAAATGCCGGAAGCCTTGATCGATAGCTTCGCCAAGGAAATTACTGGAATCTATCGCAATCATGATCTCACTCGAACCAGCCCTGGTGACCTTCGCGCCTTTTCGCTAGAGCAAGCGTACGCAGTCCAGGAAAGGTATCTGGCGGCGCGTATCGCGGGTGGCGAGCGATTCATCGGATACAAGGTCGGTTGCACTAGTCCAGCAATTCGCGCCCAGTTCGGCTTGTCGCAGCCAATTTGCGGCCGTCTTCTGGCTCCGCATCTCTATCAGGACGGAGCAACCCTCTACCTTGAAGACTACGTTCACTGCGCTTTGGAGGCCGAACTGGTGTTGCATCTCGGAATGGATCTCCATGGCGACAACCTGGAAACGGCCTACTTGCGAAGCGCAATTTCCGCTGTATCTCCCGGAATCGAAATCCACAACTGGCAATTCTGGTACGGAGCCCCAACCTTGCAGGAACTGATTGCTTCCAACGGCATTCACGCAGGTCTCGTCATCGGTCCCCCACAACCGCTGCCTGCCGATTTGGATCTGACCCGGGAGTGCACAAGCTTGCGAGTGAACGAAGTCGAGCGAGACGCTGGATTCGGCGCAGACCTGATGGAAGGCCGCGGTCCCCTGGAGTCGCTGCGGTGGCTCCTGACTCACCTGAGGCAACGCGATCTGGCCCTCCGGGCAGGAGATCTCGTCATTCCAGGATCAGCAACGAAATTGGTCCCGGTGATCGCCGGGGATGTCGCCGAAGCCCGATTCACCCACTTTGGCGTCTGCCGAGCCACGTTTCGCAACAGGCACTCTAGTTGAACACCAGCATGTTCTTGTTCGCTTCGACCTTGCTGAAATCCAGCCTCGGGACATTCTTGAGCTCATCCATTGATCTAGAGTTGCCATGGCGTTCCGGGTAGTGGACGATTGCTTGCGCTTCCTCCGCGGTGATGCCCAGACGTTGCATCATGATATCGGGGGACGCGCTATTTACATCGACCGCCGGGATGATGGGCGGAAAGTTTGTCTTCAGGTACTGCACGATAGAGGCAAACTGGTCGTCAGTACTCTGGGCCCCTCGCGGCGGTGTTCCTTCGGGGATTAAGAAGAGCGAGATCGCGCTACTGTCCCAGGCCAGCGTGCGGCCATCCGCCGCTCCAGTCGATGGTGGAGAGCTGCATTGAGGGCTTCCCGGTACGGGCATCGTAGGCGTGGAAAACAATGAGATCGTTATGCTTCGGATCGAGCAGGATGCTTTCCCCGCCGGGACCAAGCCAGCGGGCGTTAGCGATGAGAAGCACTGTGCCACCGCCGGCAGTCAAGAGCTTGCCGGCCTGGTCCACATAGGGGCCGGTGATCGACTTCGATCGGCCGACCATGGTTTTGTAGGAACTCTTGAGGCCGCGGCAACAAAGGTCCCAGGAGGTAAAGAGATAGTAGTAGCCGTGGCGATAGACGAGGAACGGTGCCTCGATTGCCTGCCAGTTCGCCGGCAAATCGGGAGGAGCGGGTTCTGCGTTATCCGGTTTGGCGCGGCGCGCCAGGGAATAGAGTGTGCGGTCCTGCCTCGATAACATGCCAGCATCATCGAGCCGCCGCATCTTGATGCCATCCCAGAAGCTGCCGAACACGAGCCACGAGCCACCCTTTTGATCGAGAACGAAATTGGGATCGATTGCGTTGTAGTTGTCGCCGGCCTTCGACTCAAGGACCAGTCCGCGGTCGATCCATCGGAAATCCGGGCTCGCAGGGTCGAGTGTATTGTTCGTGGCAAGGGCAATACCTGACGTATTTTTGCCAAAGAGCGAGTAGGCATAGTAGAGCCTGTACTGATGGTCTACATACGAAATGTCGGGTGCCCACAGGTCTTTCGTCCCCGGGCTACGCTGCTGTATCCAATCCGGGATGGCGGCAAATACATGCCCGCAGAGCTTCCAGTTAATAAGATCCTGAGAGCAGCGCACGGCCAATTGACCGCCATCCGGCGCTTTGCCGGTGGCAAAGACATACCAGATTTTGCCGCTCTTGATGATCGACGGATCGTGGGTTCCGGCAAAGTCCCCGGCGAGTGAGTACACGTGCGGGGCTTGCGCTCGAAAACAGACACCGCTGGTGACAGAAAGAAGAGAAAGCGCAAGCAGGATCTTCCCTCGTAGTATCATTTGCCGTCCCCATCCAACTGTTCTTGTCATTCTTGCATGCGAGTGATCCATTGCTGGGTCCACTGCTCGATCTGTAACACGCTTAAGACCTGGGCCAGCCTCTCTATCAGTCGATGGGGTTCGAAGCGGGCGCAGAGATTCCACTGTTTTCCCCTGCCTAGAGTTCCGCCAGTGAAAGCAACTGCTATCATTTTGCCGAAAAATAAGCGGCAGAATGTAGTAGCATGAAGTGGTGAACGCCGCACATGAGCAAATCGGTGATTGGCTGGGGGTACGGTCCCCGGCGACTGAGGCTGAGATATTGCGCATTGTTGAAGGGCGACTTCCTCCTTCAGTGATCAAACGGCTGCTGACGCTCGGCTTGGAACGGTCAGAAATTCATGACACGGTCATTCCAGCGCGAACGCTGCAACACCGCCGTTCCCGCCGGGAGAAGCTCACGCTGGAGGAATCGGACCGTGTGTTGCGGGTTCTCCGGATTCTCTCCTCCGCTGAATCCGTTTATGGGAACCGCGAGCGGGCACTTACCTGGCTTCGGGAACCACACGCCCGGCTTGAAGGGAGGTCCCCGTTGTCGCTGGTAAAAACCGATACCGGAAGCAGGATCGTGGAAGAGCTACTCATTCAGATTGATGAGGGAATGTTTGTTTAGATGGTGCTCTGGCGAATCAGCCGGCACCACGATCTAACCGGCATCGGCGGTCTGCGGGCAACAGGTCGATGGCATTATGCTGGGCAGCCGGTTGTTTATCTCAGCGAAAATCCTGCCTCTGCCCTGCTTGAAGTTTGCGTTCATACTGCTGCCAGCGATGTTCCGCCAGACTTCACGCTGTTACGTATCGAGGGTCCCGACCTGGAGATACCTGCCGTAAAAGAGTCGACTCTTCCGGACGATTGGCAGAGACGACTCAAAGTCACGCGAGACATTGGCTCAGACTGGCTGCGCAGGAAAGAAGCCGTCATCCTAAAGCTTCCGAGTGCAATCGTTCCCCAGACAACGAATTTTCTCCTCAATCCGCGTCATCCCGACGCCTCCCGATTTCGGATTGCTGCAGCGTTCACGTATCCGTTCGATGGTCGTATTAAGCATTGATCGAAACGAAGCTCGCCCGTCGAGGTACAACATGTACGCCACCGGGACGTTGGTCTATCAAGAGCTATATCAAGGCAAAGCAATCTTTGTGCGTTTGGTCTGGTCAGGCATCACACCGAATTCGGCCCACTCTGAACAGTCATTCTCCGAGGACGGTGGCAAGACCTGGGAAGTCAACTGGATTACAGACCAAACACGGGTCGACGACGAACCTGACCGAGCGCAGTAAAGTGCATCTCTCCCTCAGCTCCAGTCCCCACCGAAGACGTGCGGCCGCTCGGATGCCAAACGCATCGTCAACTCGCCAAAGAGCGTATTGGCCCACGCAAACCAGGCCCGTGTAAATATGCTGGGGTCGTCCTTCTGGAAGGACTCGTGCATAAAGCCGGTGCCGGCTGTGGTGTTGCGCAGCCAGCGAAGGCATTGACGAATTTCCGCGTCATCGGTCGATGTGAGGGCGCGCATGATGATCGACATCGGCCAAATCATATTGAGTCCCAGGTGCGGGCCGCCTACGCCCTCCGCCGCCGCACCGCGGAAGAAATAGGGATTGGCATCGCTCTGCACAAATTGCCGGGAACGGCGATAGAGCGGATCATCGATGCTGCAGCAGCCGAGGTAGGGCAGGCTCAACAGTCCCGGCGCATTGGCATCGTCCATCATCAGTACGTTTCCATAGCCGTCGACCTCATACGCCCAGATCTCTCCATATCGAGCGTGTTGCGTTTTGCCATATCGCTGAACCGCGCTTTCCACTTCCGCAGCCAGCGCTTGCGCTTCCTGGCTCAAGCTAAGATCCTTGAGAACCTGGCTCGCCAGTGTCGCCAACTGGCGAAGGCTCACCACCGCGAAGAGATTTGCGGGGACGAAGAGCGGATAGGTGCAGGCGTCGTCCGACGGGCGAAACATGGAAAAGATCATGCCTACCGGGATCGCAGGATTCCCAAATCCATCGAGTGCTAAGGTATCCGTCGGTGTTTTCGATGCGCGCTGGAAGGAATAGGGCCCGCGACCCTGCTTACGCTGTTGGCTACGGAACGTCCGCACGATGGTCCACGCTGCTTCTTTCCACTGGGCATCGAAAGGGCTTGTATCCCCTGTGTGTTGCCAGTAGCTGTACGCCAGGCGGATGGGATAGCAAAGCGAATCCACTTCCCACTTGCGCTCGCCAACGCCAGGATAGTGTTTCGTCGAATCGTTCACTGCCCAGCTGAGGGGCGCCGCTGTAGCATCGCGCATGAACGCATTGGCATAAGGGTCGATCAGGATCATTCGTGCCTGACGGCGAATGACACCCTCCATTAGCTCGCGTAGCCGATTATCCTGCTTTGCCAGGGGAAGGTACGGCACTAGCTGGGCCGAGGAATCACGCAGCCACATGGCGTCGATGTCGCCGGTCACGACATAGGTATCTGGCTTGCCGTCGTGGCTACCCGGGAAGACGGTGGTATCCAGCGTATTGGGAAAGCAATTCTCGAAGATCGTCGCCAGCGGCCGGTCAGGAATTTGCTTTTGTACTTGCTGGATGGCTGTCTCGACCGCTTCACTGGTGAAATGCCGTGCACCAACCGGTGGCCGCGCACGCGGTAGCTCCAGCGGGCTTGCTGTGGCGACGCCCACCCCACGGGCCCAAGTGGAAGAGCTAATCGCCAGGGCAGCGGCCCCCTGTAGCCATGCCCGCCGGGTGATCGCGACCATTTTTATTTCCTCCTGAACTTCTAACCGGCGCGTGCGCCCCCCTCAAAGGTGCGGACGAGATAAGGGGACAGCATTGGACAGCATACGTATCCCCGAGAATCGCTGCAATAGTTATGCTTCCTGGTCTTTTCGGGGACTGGATGGAATTTCCCCTAATGCCAAACGGGCCCGTCGCAAGCTTCCTTTGAGATCGATTTTGCTACACGCTTCTGCGGGGCCAGGGGCCGTTGCGTCGATCGTTCCAGCGCATGGACGAATTCTGCAGTCCCGAGCCGGCGTCCGGTGTGCGTCGAAAGAAGGATCGCGGCGAGTGCGGACACATCTTCCTTGGCCTTCAGGAAGAGGCGCTAGGTTTCCGTAGGCCAACGGGACTGCCACAGTTGCAGACCCAGCCACTCCGGAGCGGAATCGGAAGCGCAATGGGCGGCGGCACTGGACCACATCCAGGATTCGGCCTCCGCCACCAGCCCGGCCCGCACCGGATTGAGCTCCGTATAGCGCAACGCTTCCCATATATGCGGCTCATCCAGCGGGCATGAATAGTAGCGCCCCTGCCAAACGTGACCACTTGAATGATGGATGGCGTTCCAGTAGAGGCATAGAGGCCATGCGCGTGCTTGAGCGCTAGCCCGAGGGATTCAGCGCCACGCGTCACAAGCACCAAGTGGACGTGGTTTGACATGAGGCAGTATCCCATCATCGTCACATCGTGTAGCGCGAGACTCTGCTTCAGCAAATCAAGATATACGCTGCGATCCTTGTCGCTATCTAGAACAAACCGACGCGCGTTTCCACGCTGGGTCACGTGGTGGGGACCATGGACCGCGAACACGCGAGGCAGATGCGCCATGAATCCATCTGGACCGCGACCACACGCCGCATCTGACTTGTAAGTCTCACTGCATACTGCCAAGCCCGAAGATCGCAAATTGGCCAGCCACGTCGTGCTGAGCTCGCTCCACTCCACATGTACACAATGATGCTGCGGAGTTGGTAAATTCCTTCTTGCTGCCACATGAATTCGGTTTCACGATTCGGACCTCCTGCTAAATAGCGTCTCTGACGCTAGCTCACGTGCTAGGCTCGCTTAGGAAGGTCTTGTTTGCATTAGGGGAAATTCCGTCCGTCCCCGCAAAGCCGGCGCTGGTCGCGCATAAGCTGTGATGGATTCTGTGTTCCCGTCGTCAGGGTTGCCTGATTAAGAAGCTGAATGGCCGTCCAGTCGCCCACGTAAATCCCAGGCCCCTTGCCCCCCGGAGTGTGATTCTGAAGAATGTGCTGCCGCGCGTTAGCTGTTGTGTAATCGAGATTATTAGGATTCGCTGTGCTGCAAGGGCTTCCAGGATTGCCGCTATTTGGGGCGGAAAGGGGGGCCTCCAGTCAAGGGGATCGATAGCCGACTTTTCGAGCACGCCATATTAGCGAAAGCGCAAAGCTCAGCGAGGTTACGAGTAAAACGGCGATGCCAGCCGTAAGACCGATGAGAATAACGACGGAATAGCTATATCTGATCCATGCCCAGATTGCAGACATTTCTAGCAACGCTGCGAGAAATGCCACTAGTAGCCATCGCATAACCTGACTCATAGGTGTCCTTCCGTCCTGCTAAAACTCTTGTGCACCGCAGGTGATCGCGGCCCCTCCAATTTGCAATATGCTCTTCGCAGCAGCATATGTCGTCGAGATGTCGGCGGCAGTAACTGTTATGTTCACGGCAAGTACACCAAACAGAGCCGGCGCAATTGGAAGGGTTTCCGGTTCAGCAACAACGATCGCTCCAGTAACGGCGGTTGCGCCTGCAACCCCGACCAGTGGGGCCCTCTTAAGTTGTCCAAGCCAAGTATTTAAATTTGCGTTCAACTGTGGCTTGAGCTTCTGCGTCGCGCAGTTTCTAAAGGAGGTATGTTGCGGTCCATTATTTGGGGCACTCAACGTGGCAGTAATGGGTGGTGCGCTGGGGCCCCTTCCCGCGATCGGATAGGGAGAGGGGCTTCCGCCATACTCCGTACACCACCAACACAGGATATCGCCGCCATCGCCACCATTACCGTTTACCGTCGACATGCAATAGATCGAGTTCCCATATTGGTCGAGGCAGGGGACCGGCTGGGTAGTATCCAAGCCGCTGGGATCGAGGAAACTAGTCGGATTGTTCAGCGCGTAGGAGTATCGATTCATGCTCTGCGGGTTGGTTAGGTCGTAGCTGCCGAGGTACGAGTCAGGAGCCAGCCACCGTCCCTGCGCAGAAGCGTAGTTCCGGAACTGCGCGTGCTCCGTCCCGCTCTCCGCATCCCGCTCTAGTGAGGCGAAGTGCAGGTTGTCCTGGTCTGCCCCGCTGCTGTTCACCGTCGCCGTGTAGCCGTCGCCCCACGGTAGTGAGATGTAGCTGGACCCTACCGACCCCGCATAGTTTGTCCGCATACGCTCGGTGCCCAGGGTGTCCTGATGATCGAAATAAGTCGTACCATCCGTCGATCGGTACCCGATTTGCTGCCCATCCCAGTAGATCCGGCCCTCATTGCCGGAGTTGTTGGGCGATAACCAGCTCGAAATCCTCCGCCCTGCATAATCATAGATGTATTCGGTCGTCGCACTTGCCGTCTGCACATGGATGCGGCGGTTGAACACGTCGTAGACGTATTGGGCTGTGCTGCCGCCATCTACCTTGGTGATGTTTCCCTCCGCGTCGTAGGCGTAGCTGTGGACGGTGTCGTTGGTCATGTTGCCTGCCGCATCGTAGGTGAAGCCGCTGGTCGTGATCTGGTTGTTGGCCGGGTTGATCGTTGGATTGAAATTATAGCCCGTCTGCAGGGCAGTCTGCGTAACGCGATTGCCGTAGCGATCGTAAGTGTAAGTGTAGTTTTGCACTGTACCACTGGTCACAGTGCGCGAGGTCAGCCGGTTGAAACCGTCACCGTAGCCATTGGTGACCTGCTGGTTCAGCACCGTATCGGCGAGGTTTGCCCTTCCATTCGGGATTTCCCCTAATGCGCGTCGCATGCACACTGGCGCTGGCCCAAACAGGGCATCACGGGTTCTTTTGGGTGCAATTCCTACTGAATTCAGCAGTAACGCATAAGGACCACATGAGAATGCCGTCACCTTAAGTCTGATTCGCCAGGTGGGTAGCACGCCGAAGAGTGCTTTGCCGGAATTTAGTGTGCAGGGAAATACAGGCGATCTGCGTCAATAGCCGTGTGCAATAGCCATCGAATGACTTGAACGAAGGCTCCGGTCCCAACAAAGTAACCACCCGCGACGCGCCTACCACTCAACCGGCGAATCCCACAAACAAACCGCAACTCACTAGGTATTTGACGAGATAAGGGGACAGCATCACTAGTGTCCGGTTAGATGTCGAACAAAATGAGCTGGTTAGCGTGGCAGTGCAGGTGGGGTTTTGCGATAGCTTGCTGCAAGGCGCATGAAATCTGCGTTTTTTTAAGATGGAGACGGAGAGAATCAGTAGACAAGTGTAGAGCGAGGCGTCGAGTTGGAGTTCTTTCTCGATGATGGCGATCAGGACATAGGTGGCTTCAGAAGTAGCCACCAGGGCTAAAGCCCCGAATGTTATTGTCAACGTTCAAGCGGGTTTGAGGCGGCTACCGAGCGAGGGGCAGATGCCTTTACCCGCGGTATCCGCTCGAAAACCCGCTTCCCCGGACTAAAGTCCGGGGCTACACCTGGACCAGCGTTTTTCCGCAGCCTGTTTAGCCGCTGAGGGCATCTGCTTATCAGCGCATAAGAAAATTTAGAGGACCGAAAAGCTGTACCTCAGCGGCTAAAGCCGGGGATGGCAGTGTTACTTACGGCACGGCTGAAGCCTTGCCCTTCCTCAAGGCCGAGTTCTCACGCAGACTCTAAAGCCCAATCTCTTTCAGTTCGTTTATGGCCCGACTAAAGTGGTGCCCTGATACAAAACCAAAACTCAGCGTCGCAAAAGCGTATCACTCGTTTCAAATCGTGGACACCCCCAAATGTTCAAGTACCATACTCAATGCTGCATTACAGCGATCCCCAAACAAACGAACCGGACACTAGTGGGACAGCATAAGTATCCCCGAGAATCGCTGCAATCGGTATGCTTCCCTTATCCCTCTCCTTATCCCTCTCGGCGGAGCTGTGCCGGTCGGCCTTGATCACTCATCGTGCGACAGCGTCTGTGTCGTATCAACAGCCGGCATAGCTGCACGAAAGGCTTCTCCCGGAAGCCGGGACAGCAGCCAGCCGATCAACACGCACACCACAATGCTGATAAGCGCATCGGCTGCGAAGCTGCTGCGCACCCCGCCCATCGCGTAAGCTCGCCCGTCGAGGTACAACATGTACGCCACCGGGACGTTGGTGGCGGCGATAAGAAAGGTAAAAGTAGTCGCGGCTAGCGGATTATTTTCCCCGATGGCCTCAAACGAAAGCGCGACCGTGCCCGTATACGAGATCGCCTGGAAGAGAAATTCACCCAGAAGCGCAGCTGCATAGGTCCACGGCTTATGGGGCAACACCAGCAGACTCAAGGTAAAAAGCCCGCCCAGTGTCCCGTTAGCCAGGTAGAGAAGGCGTAGCGGCATCCGTTTGGCGAGCAAAGGAAAGAGCAGGCACCCCACCATGCCGGGAACGATTGCCCCCACTCCTCCAGCCAGGCTTACCATCCTGGGTGAGGCGCTGAAATCGTTGCCCAGGCCTCCCAACATGTTGGTCAACGCGAAGGAACCGCAGGGAGTGAGGAAGAGCAGCAGGGTGATCAGCACTTCGCGCCGGCGCAAAAGCAACAGGATCTCGCGGCTGAACTGAGCGAAGCTTTCGCCTGCCAACCGGCGATCCGGGCCTGGAGCGGGTATAAGGATGAAGATGGTTGCGGGAAGAAAGACAATCGCTCCCACGAGGCCCGCTGCCAGCCAGAGCGGCAGGTTGCGCACCAACTCGCCCCCCACTCCCATGCTCAAGCCCATGGCGGCGATGTAGGCAAAATTAAACCACGCGCTCAGCTTGTTCTCGTCCTCTTTGCGCACGACGGTCGAAAGCCATCCACCGAGCGCCGTTGTCGAAAGAATCGCCGCAGCAGAGCCTGTCACCAGGGCGATTTCGAGAATGACAAGATGGTGGAGGTTCAGCAGCGCGATGACCGCCAGCAGAGACGCCAGCGCAGCAAAGAGCGTCGCATACCAGCGGCGGCTGAAGCGCACGTCCAGCATTGGTCCAAACACGACCGCCCAGAAATTCGGAGACAATGCCGCCGCCGTAATGCCGGCAATCCTCGCCTCGGAAACATGCTGCGCGGACAGCATCTGGGGTATGGCAAAAAACGCCAGGCCCCCGTAGAGCCCGAACGAGGAATTCGATAGCCCCATCATCCAGATGGGCGGGGCGGTTCGTTCCGATTTCAAACTAGTCTCCGGGGTTCTTTGATCCGGTCTTCATGCTAACCGGCTTCAGGAGTTCCCGGGGAACGGCGGAGGCCGCTGACAAAGGGTAGGCGCTTCCAGAAAGAGAAAAGTTGCTGGACAGAAAATGTTTTCGAAAGCGTGGCGGGGGGACCCGCGGTTTTTTCGCAGGCGCTCAGTGGACCCTCAGGCGCACGATCCGGCGAAGGCCTGGCTCGGAATCATAATTTCTACTTCGGTTCCAGCCCCGGGCCTGCTCCATATCTCGAGCGCCGCCCCAATTCCTTCCGCCCGCTCGCGCATTCCCACCAAGCCCCAGTGTGAATCCCGCCGCGCTCGGACCACCTGCGGGTCCATGCCGCGGCCATTGTCGCGCACAATCACGCGCAACCGGCGAGGGCAATACTCGACCTCGGCCTCAATGCAAGTCGCTCCAGAATGGAGCAGCGCATTGACCAGCGCTTCCCGCGCAATCAAATTAATTTGCTCCTGGACGCCGTCCCGCAATGCCTTCGGGGTACCGGTCACACTGATTTCACATCGCACCCCGCTGGGCGCAAAGTCCTCCACAAACTCGGAAAGCTCGCGCTCGACACTGGCGGGCGCGAACCTCGGCGCCCGTAGCCCCTGCAGAACGACGCGGCCTTCTTCCAGCACCCTGCGAACGACTTGTAATGCCCTTCCCATGGAGTGCCTGTCGGGCGAATCCGCAGGCATTGCCTCGACCACGTTGTGCAACACCATCGATGCACCGAAAAAGCCCTGAAAGAGCGTGTCGTGCAATTCACGGGCAATCCGGGCGCGCTCGTTGTCCCGTTCCTCCAGCCGAAGATTCTGTTCCCGGCTCAATTGCTCCTGGACGGCGTGACAGGACCGTCGTTGAGCGCGGCCGTTTTGTCGCCTGCCAAGGGTTTCCGCACCCATCGCAGTCAAACTCGCATTCGCACCAATGCTACGATTCATGGCGTTAACCTTTCCCTCTTCCCAATCCATTCACGAACATACGGCGGGCAATTTCTCAACTCGACCCCGTCGGCCTCACAATCCGCAAGAAACTTCACCGCTTCCCGGTAAACCAACCGCACGTCCGCCAGATCCAAAACCGCTTTCGAATTTCCTCCCGCCTCTGCTTCGAGGAGCTTCTGCAACTCGGCCACTTTCTCCTCGTCGATTCGGCCGCTAAGGGTAAAGGTGACCAGGCCCATGTCTTCGGATCTGCGAATCTGAAGCATTTGTTACGGAAGGGTGCAACTCAACAGCCATTTGCAGGTCGCACATAATACGACACTTAGAGCCAGAAAAATTTTACGAAGTTCGGGAAATTACGAAAATCGTGAAATCACGGCGTCTTGAACCGGTGCTTGTTGATCCCCAGGGCGCGGATCTTGGAGTCAAGAGTCGTGGGGGGCACTCCAAGCCGGGCCGCAGCCCCGGCCGGACCCGAAACCCGCCCTTGCGCCTCGGCGAGCGCAGCCTCGATTGTCTTCTTCTCCTCCGACGGAGGGATCCGCAGGAGCGTGCGCGGGGCTCGGTCGGGCTCACCATAATTCACCGAGAGCCAGCTTTCGTCGACCGTGAACATCTCCCCTTCGCAAAGAACAATGGAACGCTCGATCACATTCTGCAGCTCGCGAATATTTCCCGGCCACGCATAGGACTTCAATCGGTCAAGGGTCGACTTCTCGATACCTCGAATTTTCTTCCCGGTCTTACTCGAGTAGCGGTCGATGAAATATTCAACCAGCAGCGGGATGTCTTCTCTTCGCTGGCGCAGAAGGGGCATCTCGATGGGAAAAACATTGAGGCGGTAGTAGAGGTCGCCGCGAAACGCGCCCTCCTCAATAAGCTGTTGCAAGTCTCGATTGGTGGCAGCGATTACCCGCACGTTGGCGCGAATAACCTTGTTGCCGCCAATCCGCTCAAACTCTCGCTCCTGCAGAACGCGGAGCAAGGCGATCTGGGTCTCCGGCGGCAGCTCTCCCACCTCGTCGAGGAAAATCGTGCCCCCTTCGGCCAACTCAAAGCGGCCCAGACGGCGTTGCGTGGCTCCGGTGAACGCCCCCTTCTCATGGCCAAAGAGTTCTGACGAAATCAAGGAGGTGGGGATGGCGGCGCAATTCACGCTGACAAAGGCCCTTGCCGCGCGCTGCGACCGGTTATGAATCGCGCGTGCAATCAGCTCCTTGCCGGTTCCGGTTTCGCCGGTCACCAGCACACTGGACTCCGTAGGCGCGACCTTGGTCACGCGTGCCAAAACCGTCTGCAAGGCCGGTGACTCGCCCACGATCTCTTCAAACATCGAGGTTCGGACAATTTCTTCGCGGAGGGCAATATTCTCTTTGTAGAGCTGGTCTTGCAGGGTTTTTATTTCGGCAAACGCGGTCTCCAGAGCAGCTCTCGCCTGCTGCTGCTCGGTCACATCCATCGCGGTTCCAACGCACTCCGATAACTCTCCGGATGGATCGAGTATGGGATGACCGATGGCCCGGATATATTTGACCGCGCCCCCGGGAAGGGCAATGCGGAAGTCAATCTCAAAATCCGACCGGTCCTGAAACATGGCTTTTTCCATGAAGCGAACAACGCGGTCGCGGTCGTCGGGATGGACACGCTGGGCGAATTCTTCATCCGTAGGGATCCCCCCGGCGGGATCGAAGCCAAATACGCGGTAATGTTCCAGGGACCAGTGGATACTTTGCCGGGCAACGGAGCTCCAGACCCAATTGCCGGTGTGGGTCAATCTCTGCGCTTCGGCCAGGTAGCCTTCGCTGCGCCGCAGAGCCATTTCCGCCTGCCTGGTCTCTGTGATATCGGTGACGGCGCCGACAAAGAGCACCTCAGCCGGATCGTCGGAGGAAAGCAGATGCGCAAGCACGCGGACATACTTGACGGCGCCGTTATCCATCAGCAGACGATGTTCAACATCGAAGCTGGTCCCGCCGTTGGAAGCATGATTGAGGGTCTGGCCGACGAGTTCACGATCTTCCGGGTGTGTTCGTTTCCGCACCAGCTCTAGCGTCGGCTTGGTCCCCAGGTCCAATTCAAAGATGCGGTAAGTTTCGTCCGACCAGGTGATTTCGCCGGTCACCACATTCCAGCCAAAACTGCCCGTGCGGCTCAGGCGCTGGGCCTCTGCCAGGAACGCTTCGCTGCGGCGCAACGCCTTCTCTGCCCGCTTTCGTTCGGATATCTCTGTGGCCACGCGCAACGCCCGAGCGACAGCCGGCGCCAACCGCGACAACCGCGTCTTGAGCACGTAATCGGCTGCGCCCAGCTTGAGTGCTTCGATGGCGACTTCTTCACCCAAGGTCCCGGAGACGAAAATAAACGGCACGTCGGGACGGAGCTGCAGGGCAAGCTTCAACGCCGAAAGGCCGTCGAAGGAGGGGAGCGTGTAGTCGGCCAAAATCAGATCGATGCCCAGATCGATGCCGTCTTGTCCGAGCGCGGCAAGAAAGGCCGCTTGCGTATCGACCCGCGATAATTCGCAAGGGATATCTGCGCTCTGAAGCAGTTCCTCTATAAGCTCCGCGTCGTTCGGATCGTCTTCCAGCGAGAGAATCCGCAGAGGGTGGGCCGTGCTCACTTTCAACTCCCGGGAGGGGGCGCGTTGATCACCGCCCAGAACGCGCCAAGCTCCTTGATGGCATTGACAAACTGGTGAAAATCCACCGGCTTGACCACGTAGGCGTTCACGCCCAGTTTGTAGCTGGCGATCAAATCCTTCTCCTCATGAGAGGACGTCAGCACCACCACAGGAATTAATTTCAGTGCGTCATTGGACTTAACCAGCCGCAAGACCTCCAGCCCGTCAACCTTGGGCAACTTAAGATCCAGCAGCATCACGGCAGGATTACCGCTCGCCCGCTCCGCATACTTGTCCTGGCAGTTGAGATAAGTTAAAGCTTCTTCCCCATCGCGAACCACCACCACCTCATTGGCGAGGTTGTACTCCTCAAGGGCGGTCAGAGTCAGTTCCACATCTTTGGGGTCGTCCTCGACCATCAAAATACGTCCAAGTCTTTGAATCACGCTTTCATCCCATCCTGGAATTTTGGAACAGAGAAATAGAAAGTGGCGCCTCGATCGAGAGCACCTTCGGCCCGGACTTTGCCACCATGACGGTGAATAATGCGCTGAACGGTAGCCAGGCCTATGCCGGTACCTTCAAATGCGTCCACATGATGTAGGCGTTGGAACACTCCAAACAGTTTATCCACATATTTCATATCAAAACCGGCGCCATTGTCCTTCACAAAGACCACCACCTCATCCGCGCTTCCGTTGCCGCATCCCACTTCGATTTCCGCCTTGGCCCGTGCACGGGTGAACTTGATGGCATTCGACAGCAGGTTTACCAGAACCAGCCGGAGCATGGACCGGTCACCATAGCAGACTGGCAGCTTATCAATTCTCCACTGTATCTCGCGGCCGTGGGTCTCGGGCTGCACTTCGCCCATGGCTTCTTTTACCAGCTGGTCCAGGTTCACGGCAGCCTTTTGCGTCTCCACCCGTCCTATGCGGGAGAAAGCCAGAAGGTCGTCGATCAGGTTGCCCATCCGTTGCGCTGAGTCCAGGATGGTGCGGAGGTAGCGTTGGGCCTTGTCGTCCAGCTTCGAGCCTGCGGTTTTCTGCAGCAGCTCGGCAAATCCGGCCATATGGCGTAGCGGGGCACGAAGGTCATGGGACACCGAGTAGGCAAACGCTTCCAATTCCTTGTTGCTGCCTTCGAGAGCCAGGGACCGTTTCTCGAGTTCCTCATTGAGAAGGCGAATTTCCCTGGCCTGCTGGGTTCGCTCCGCCACCTCCTGCTGAAGTTTATCCCGGGCGGCCAGCAGATCTGCCTCGATGCGGCGCCGGATTGCGGCAAACCATGTAAAGAGCACAGCGAACGCGATCAGGGCCACCAACGCGGGAACATCCTGGAGCCCCAATTCAAGGGAATATAGCGGCTGCAGGAAAAAATAGTCGAAGCACAAGCTCGCCAGCACAATTGACAGGACCGCGGGGCCGCTCCCGGCATGCCAGGCAGTGAGCGCCACCGCAAACAGCAAGAACGCCAGCTCGACGTCGTGGAATTTGTAGTGTTGCAGGAGCAGCGCCGGCAACACGGCGAGAAAGACAGAGACAACTGCAAAACCATAGCGCTTAACGTTCGACATGATTGTCTGCCAGTGGTCTACCCGTATCCATCCCTGTTCCCACCAAATCTACCACCAGGAAACAGTTTCCGCGTGACCTCAGAAACCACAGCAGCCAGGGTGACGAAATGACCCGGTGAGGGGACTGTCAGTGTGTCGCGTTGGGCTTTCGACCATGGCGCGGGCGGAATATTGAATGGGTGACCCAAGTCTCGCTTTTGAGACCTGGGTGTTCCGGATAGGACCTGTTTGCGTGGAGACGCAGCGGGCAAAGACCTGTCAGGGCGGTCGTCGACCGCCCTGACGTAGACCATTTGATAATAGAGGTTAGGGTTTGCGAGCGGCTGGAGCAGAAGGCACACGCTCTACCTCAACCTGCTGGCGGCGTACGGTGTCGTGCACGGTTTCGACGCGGTCGGAGCCGGTCTTGCCCACAACTACTTCTTCGGCAATGTGCGAGGACTTGCTTACGACGGCCTGTTCGGCGGTCTCCAGCACTTCAATGGTCCGATCGGACCAATCGATGTCCTGCACATAAGCGGGATCGGTAATCGCGCGACGAACAACTTCGGCGTGCTCTTCGTGAAGAGTGACTGAAGCTTCTACCGGCTTCTCGGTGACGAAGCGGCGAATGCGCGTCGTACCCTGCTCTACCAGCTTCTTTCCTACTTCTAACTGCTCCTCGGCCAGACGCAGCTCCTGCTCTTTACTCACGTCCACGGTGAGCGGCCTGGCAGGGATGGCCGCGGCCACTGCCGGCGCCGCCGCTACCACCTCATCTTTGGAAAGGAGGCCGTGCTGCGCGGCGCGGTCCTGCACGTCGACCATTTCATGTTGGTTCAGGATACCCATCGCTCTGGGTACGTCCTGATCGGCAGCGCGCACGGCGAGGACCACTCCGCCCGTCTCGACTGCTTTACCGTACACTTCCGCTTCATGCTGCTCGATGTCACCGCCAAACAGGCGATGCCAGAGGCCGGGCTCGCGCAGCGCAGAACCAGACTTTGGCAGTTCGGAGCCGCTGACATGCTCATGTCGTCGGTCGAGAACCCTGCTGACGACACTGAAGACCGCGGTGTTGGCTCCGATGCCGATCGCTAGCGTAAGGAGCACGGTGACGGCGAAGCCCGGCGACTTTCTCAATCGGCGAAAAGCGACTTCACGTCGGTAAGAAGCGACCCGAGCGTCGACCATTGCCAGACCTCGCGGCTCCGTTCCTCGAGAAGAGAAACGTTTCCAAAAGCGCGAAGGGCGGCTTGTCGCGCTTCGGCCCGAGGAAGACTCTCGAGTCGCATGATCTGCTCTGTCTTCTCTTCGAGGTGCGCGCGGACCTCTTCGCCTAATTCGTCGTAAAGATGCCGTCGACGGAAGATTCGCCCTAACCAAGCCATCGTGGAGAGCCTCCTAAGAACTCGCCTCGCGCCTCTTGGGCCCGAGAACCATCTGAATGCCTTCCAGCATGCGGTCGAAGCTGGATATCTCGCGCTCCAGGTGGTGTATACCCGCTTTGGTGATCTCGTAGATGCGCACCCGGCGTTTGGTCGAAGGCGAAACGGTCCACTCGGCTCTGACCAGCTTCGCTTTCAGCAAACGCTGCAGGGCCGGGTACAGCGAACCCTCTTCCACCTGCAGCAGGTTGTTCGAGCGCTGCTGGATGTGCTGGACCAGCGCATATCCGTGCGCAGGCTGGCGGCGGAGCGATTCGAGGATCATCATCTCCAGAGCTCCGGGAAAAAGATCGCGCGATGTGCTTTCCTTGTTTTCCATAAGGCATTGACTGAACATACCTAGAGTAAACAGGCAAGGAGGAAGAGTCAATACGGTGATTCGCATGTCAGCACTGGGGAGAGAAATCGCAGGTCATCCACTGCTTTCACGGGACTTTTGCGTCCGGGCGAGGCGCACTGCAGATCCCTCGGCTGCGCTCGGGATGACAAGGGGAGGGCGGTTACTGACTTACAATTCCACGAGTCGGATGGCAAGGAAGAACTCCGATCCGACTCGCAGACTTTAAGGTGAGTAATCACTCTCCCCTTGTCATCCCGAGCGCAGCCGAGGGATCTGCAGTGCCCCTCGCCCGGATGCAAAAATCCCTTGAAAACACTGGGGGACCTGCGGTTTACATTCTCTTATCAGCGCATAAAAGAATTTGGGGCTGAAGCCGGCTATGACAGTGTCATTTGCGGCACGGCTGAAGCCGTGCCCTTCCAGAAAAGAAACCAGAAGAGACGGAACTTTCGCCGCAGGCCCGGCATCTGTGTCCGGTAGAGATTATCGGCTCGCTTGGTCCACGTTTGAGGAACCTAGCTAGCAAGTATTTTTAAAGGAGCCATATGCCTACGATCAAAACCAAAGACGGCGTTGAAATCTTCTACAAGGACTGGGGTTCAGGCCAGCCGATTGTGTTCAGCCATGGTTGGCCGCTTTCAGCCGACGACTGGGACGCGCAGATGCTGTTCTTCCTGAAGCATGGGTATCGTGTGATCGCCCACGACCGACGCGGCCACGGACGCTCCACCCAGGTCTCCGACGGCCACGACATGGATCATTACGCCGATGACCTGGCCGCTGTTACGGCTCATCTCAATCTCAAGGACGTTATCCATGTCGGCCATTCAACCGGCGGGGGCGAGGTGACGCGTTACCTGGCACGCCGTGGGGAGGCCGGCGTATCGAAGGCTGCGCTGATCAGCGCGGTACCGCCACTCATGGTCAAGACTGCCGCCAATCCTCTCGGTCTGCCCAAATCAGTGTTTGACGATCTACAGGCGCAGCTTGCGGCCAATCGTTCGCAGTTCTATCGCGATGTACCAACCGGGCCTTTTTATGGTTACAACCGGCCGGGCGCGAAATCTTCTGAAGCCGTGATCGCGAACTGGTGGCGGCAGGGCATGGAGGGCGGCGCCAAGGCGCACTATGACGGCATTGTCGCCTTTTCCCAGACCGATTTCACAGAAGACCTTAAGAAGATCACCATTTCGGTTTTGGTAATGCATAGCGAAGACGACCAGATTGTTCCCTATGTCGCCGCCGGACCGCAGTCTGCGAAGTTGTTGAAGAACGGAACCATGAAAACTTACAAGGACTTCCCGCACGGCATGCCCACTACCCATGCCGAAACAATCAATGCTGATCTGCTGGCCTTCCTCAAGGGTTAACCGTGTTGATGGTGTGGGCGGCGCCAGCGCCTGAGGCCGCCCACTTAGCTCGTCCCCGCGCATAGCTGGATATGTCCACCCAAGTCCCCACTGTCTGGAATCAACTCGCCGAAACCATGTACCTCAAGGACTCGCCCACAGCGAAGGTCATGTCATCCGCGCTTGCGTCGTTCTCGTTTGGGAGATTTCAGAGCAGCGATGGGTAAGGAGAAGTAGTTATGGATCGAGTTCTGTCAGATCAAGCAATGAACGCCGAGAAGCAACACACGGTGTCTTCTGCCTTCCTGTCAGGGAAAGCCAGGAGCCCCCTAACCAAATTGGCTGCGTGGGTAAGTGATCGGAATATTCCTTTCCTGGTCAGCAGTATCGGCATGATCGTGATGCTTCTTTGGGCCGGATCGTACAAAATGACGGCTCCCGGCGCCGAAGGCATAATTCCCCTGGTTTCCAACAGCCCGTTGATCAGCTGGCACTTTAAGTTATTCGGCCCTTATGTGGGCTCCGATATTATCGGCTCTACCGAGATGATTGCCGCCGTATTGATTACGGCCGGCTATTTGTGGCCTAAAGCTGGCATCATAGGTGGATTCATCGCATGTGGCATGTTCTTTACAACCAGCACTATGGTCATAACTACCCCCGGCGCGATTACGCATGTAAACGGGATGGGGTACATGAGTTTTCTAGGCCTGTTTCTTTTCAAGGATGTTATATCGCTCGGGGTGTCCCTTTACCTGGTCAGCTATTTCGGCCGAAAAGCCATCCTTTCTGAAAACGAAAACTAGTAAGACGAGCTCGGATTATCGATGCCCGGGATCCGTGGGGATTGGGGCTGGAATGAGGGCCGAGAAGATCGGGAGGAGATCTTCGACTACATTGCAGGTGTGGTCGGGGCGAGCCGATTCCAGCTCCTGGGACGAGCCGTAGCCGTAAGTGACGGCGATCGAAGTTACGCCGTTGGCGCGGGCGGCTTCGATATCGAAGTTGCGGTCACCGACCATAACCGTGGCGGCGGGATCGAGGGACTGCTCTTCGAGGAGACGGCGGAGCAGGGCTGTCTTGGTGTGATGGAGCGATCCGGGCGTGTCCGCGTACAGGGCAAGAAAGTAGCGGTTGAGGGCGAATTTTTCGAGGATCCGCACGGCGAAATCTTCGCGCTTCGAGGTGCAGACGAAGAGTTGCCAGCCCGAGGCTTGGAGACTCTGCAACACCGCATGAATGCCGGGATAGACGGAGTTCTCCGCCCACCCGGTGGCGTCGTAACACACGCGGTAGTCGTGCACGAGAGTTGCGCGGCGAGCATCGTCGCCATCCGGCATGAGGCGGCGCCAGGACTCTTCCGCGGGAGGACCGATGAACCAGTCAAGAGACCCGGTCCAGGCGATGCCATGGGCTTCGAGCGCTCTGGTAAGGCATCCGAGAATCCCTGGTTTCGAATCAGTGAGCGTCCCGTCGAGATCGAATATTGCGGACCTGCGCATCATCATATGATCAAGTAGACCAGCGATTCCCAAGAACCAGATATGCATTTTTGTTCCGCGTTGTCCATTTCACTCCACCCTTAAAATGATGCCAGCCGGAATCAACGAACAGAGACAGATAGGGATCTGGTGAAAATCGCGACGTTCAACATCAACAACATCAATAAGCGACTTGACAACCTCCTGGCCTGGCTAGCCAAAGCTGAGCCGGACGTCGTGAGTCTGCAAGAGCTCAAGGCGGAACAGGGACAGTTTCCCGCGAATGCCCTTCGGGCTGCCGGGTACGAAGCAGTGTGGCAAGGGGAGCGGTCCTGGAACGGCGTGGCCATTCTCGCGCGAAAGCACGCTCCCATCTTGACCCGCGCCAGCTTGCCGGGAAATCCTAAAGATCACCAGGCCCGTTACATCGAAGCGGCTGTTCAGGGAGTTCTGATCACTTCCATCTACCTCCCTAATGGGAATCCTCAGCCTGGACCAAAATTCGACTACAAGCTGGCCTGGTTTGAGCGCCTCATTTCCCATGCCGCCGAACTCATGGCGAGCGGCGTGCCGGTGGTGTTGGCCGGTGACTACAACGTGGTGCCGACACCGCAGGACATCTACCCGACTCGATCGTTGGATGACAACGCATTGATCCAACCTCAAAGCAGGCAAGCCTTTGCGCGTTTGCTGGCACAAGGCTGGACCGACGCGATGCGGAGACTCCATCCCGATGGACCGCTCTGGACATTCTGGGATTACAAATTTGAACGGTGGCCAAAGGACAAAGGCATGCGGCTCGATCACTTTCTGCTCTCGCCGAAAGTGGCGGATCGGCTGGTGGACGGTAGTGTAGACCGATGGGCGCGTGGCCAGGAAAACTCAAGCGACCATGCGCCAACATGGATCGTGCTCGATCTTTAGTGAGATTCTTTCGTCCTAGTTGGACAGGACGGTTTTGTGTCGTTGCGCTCCGCGCCAATGGGCGGGTGGAACGCCTTCCCAGGTGCGGAAGGCGCGGACAAAAGAACTCGCATCTTCGTAGCCGAGCAGATACGCGGTCTCGTTCAGTTCCAGCAGTGAATTGTTGAGGTAGTGGCGGGCCAGCTGATGGCGAGCTTCCTCAAGGACTTGCTGGAAACTGTAGCCTGCGTCCTGCAGGCGGCGCTGCAAGGTGCGGGAGCTGATGTGGAGCTCGCGAGCAATCTCCTCGATTTTGGGCCGTTGGCCGGCAAGTTTGCGCTGGATTGCGGAGTGAACGCGTTCGGGAAAAGTCTCCTGGTCTTTGCGCTGTTTTAGTTCCTGATCGAATTGCGGGGCAAGCATGGCCAGGAGCTCGGCATTACGGGTCACGAAGGGCAAGGCAGCATCGGACGCACGGAAGATCATGGCGTTGCGCGCAGCGCCAAAGACGATTGGGCAATCAAAGTGACGGTGGAGAATCTTTTCATGTGCCGCGGATCGTACGAATTCAATGCGCAACGGTGAGAGACGAGTTCCCGTTCCGTGGCGGGCAACGCAAAGTACCCAGGCAAAACAAAGGTCGGTGAGCACTGCGGGCTCAATACCGCCGGCAAGCAGCCAACGGAACTGGATGCTCCACTCCGCCTCATCTGTCTCGTGAATGATTTCTTCAGGGCAGGATAGCTGCTTGTAGCGAGCCATCTGGCGCATGGCTTCGCCAAAGCTCGCGGTGGAAAGCGCCGCCAGGGCAATAGGATCGAGGTGTTCGGGCCGGGTCTCAGTGCCCAGCTCCAGGCCAATGGCTGGGTTGGTGCTGGCCTGTCCAATGCTTCTCCACAAGGCAAAGAGCTCTTCGGTGGTTACAACGATGCGCGGTTGATCGAAGAGCCCTGGAGGCAGGCCTGCATTTTGAAGCATGGAGGACAAACGGATTCCAAGCTCTTGCAATCGCGCCGGCAGGTGGCCAGGAATTCGGAAGTGTTTGCTCATGGGACTGAGGTCTACTTTTTTAGAGAGGCCATATCGATGACGAAACGATACTTAACATCGGACTTCTGGAGCCTATTGTAAGCCTCGTTCACCTTCTGGATAGGGATGACCTCGACATCGGCGGTGATGTTGTTAGCGCCGCAGAAGTCGAGCATCTGCTGGGTTTCTGCGATGCCTCCGATGGGCGACCCGGAGAGGCTGCGGCGGCCGAAGATGAGATTGAATGCAGCGACCGACAGCGGTTTTTCGGGTGCGCCCACGAGGCACAAATGCCCGTCGCGGCGAAGCAGGTTGAGATAGGCATTGATGTCGTGCTCGGCAGAGACGGCATCGAGGATGAAATCAAAACTGAAAGCGTGCTTGGCCATTTCCTCGGCGTTACGGGAGACGACGACTTCGTCCGCGCCCAGACGCAGGGCGTCTTCTTTCTTGTTGGGCGAGGTGGTGAAGAGGACGGTGTGGGCGCCGAGAGCGTGGGCAAATTTCACTCCCATGTGGCCCAACCCACCGAGCCCGACGATGCCGACTTTTTGACCCCTGGTGACGCCCCAATGATGCATGGGTGAGTAAGTGGTGATGCCGGCGCAGAGCAGGGGCGCGGCTGCTGCCAGGTCGAGATTCGAGGGAACCTTGAGAACGAATTTCTGATTGACGACGATGCTCTCTGAGTAGCCGCCGTAGGTAACGCCACCGCTGAGCTTGTCAGGGGAATTATAGGTCAAAGTGAAATTGGGGCAGAACTGCTCAAGCCCTTCTTTGCAGGCGGGGCAGGTGCCATCGGAGTCGACCATGCAGCCAACAGCGGCAATGTCTCCGGGCTTGAATTTTGTGACTGCGGATCCGGTGGTCAGAACGCGGCCGACGATTTCGTGGCCCGGCACCAATGGATAGACAGTGGGAAAGACTTCACTCCACTCGTTGCGGACCTGATGCAGGTCAGAATGACAGATGCCGCAGAACAGGACCTCGATCTGCACATCGTTCTCGGTAGGATCGCGACGCTGGATGGTGGTGGTAGCAAGCGGCGATGTAGCACTGGCAGCAGAGAATGCTTTTGCGTTGTACATGGCACAACTCTAGATGGCTAGCGAGATTGCCGATATACAAAACGCGCCATTCTATATGCAGGAGACGCCATCGATTTTGATCAAGTCTTATAAGCCTGTGGATTATTTTCGCCTTTTATTCGCCTATACTGGACCTCATGTTTCCCGGACCGGAAAGCTCGAAGCGGGTGGTGGTTCAGTGTAAGGGTTGCGGTGAGAATATCCCGGCGCCCGTGGAGACGATGCCTTCGCAGCCCGTCGCTGCCAGGTGTCCGCTTTGCCATGAGCATCGGCGCTACCTGCCGTCAGAAGTGTTCCTTGGCCGGCTCTCGCACCTGATGATTCGCAAGCCCGTGCGCACGGCGGATGGGCGTCGGCTGGGATGATGACACCGCGATTCAAAGGAAAGCCCAACTTCGACTTCTCTCTTCCCTGCTCGCTTTGCGGCTATAAGATTCAGCCGAACGAGCTGATGCGCCTGGCATCGCACATCATCCAGTGTCCGAAGTGCGGAGAATCATTCGACGAGACGGGCGGCCGGAAACCCCTCAGCACCTCTTAAGCGCGGCCCTCCTGAAGCAGGATACTCCGCCCCGCCGGAAAACCCAGGTCTCAAAAGCGAGACCGGGGCCACCTATTCGACTTAGCGAAACGTGCTGCACACACTAACCGCTTAGAAGCATCACCTGACTGAGACCAATGAGTGAATCGGACGCGGCGTTCCAGGAACTCCAGCCTGAACCATCAAAAGATGAGACCTAAAAGTGCGATTTGTTCGAATCTCAAACTAAGATACCTGCCTTCCAAACCGCCCGCGATGGCTGAAAGATAGGTCAAATTATCTCGAAGTTCGGGGGACAAATTGCCCGTCCGTAGAGTAGAGTCATAATCCAAGACCTCGTTTCCCCCCTCCGAGCGAGCAAATGGCCGAGTACCAGGGTGGAAAAACTACAAAATACACTTTGGAATAGCAGAGACGTACTGCTGCTTGAATGTCGCTGCGCTGTCCTCACTCGCGGCGGCTACGAGGCCCATCCGGCGCCGATGTCCGAGGTATGCCCTGAATTGGTTAGCACGCACGTGTACCTGGTAAAAGGCCTCTAAGCGATTAGGTCCATACGACGTCAGGCGACTTGATCACTACTGTCCCCGACACAAACCTGCATTTCCGGGCAGCAAGAGAAACAACCAGAAAGATAAGGTTGGAGAAAAGAGGCAAACAGGCAAATGACGATTAACTACAAACCGACTGAAGGCGACCGGCGGGAATCGAATCCTGAAATGCATCCGCGTCGGGTGTCCGAATTCACTAAGGTTGTGGGGGATCTATGTGCCCAACACGAAATCGACATCCATCAACTGGCTGAGCGCCTGACAATGGATCCAGCCGAACTGCTCAAAATAGTTAATGGCAAGTTAATGCCAACTGAGGCGGTCCTCTCTGGCTTGTCGGAGGCGTTGGACAGCGACGTGCGCGATTTGAGAAAGCTTGCCGAAAAGATAAATCAGCGGTGTTGAAATGGAGTGCCCACTCATCCGAGATCTCATTCCAACTATGGCCGGCTATCTTAAAGTCATTCAGTGAGAAGAGAGGATCATCGCATTCCCCGGGCCGCCTACCGGCTGCAAACTTGGGATTCTCTGCTTCACTGGGGGTAGGGGCGGCAACGAGTCGCCCGGCTCCGCCTGATACCAATAAGCGACGGAGTAGAAATTGTCTGACCGGCCATTCGCGTTTCCATGCTCGATGGTGGCCTTGAACGATTTGTCGAATGGGATCGGCTGGTCAAGGTGGAAACGATAAACGCTCGACTTGCTCCCTGCCTTCTCCGCACCCACTACGGGCGCACCGTAGAGTAGATAGGAAAATGGCTTTCCTCCGAAGTCCCACGCCCCCAGAAAATAATCCTCCGTGCCCGTTCCAACGATGGATGGGGTTTTCGCGCCGTCGATGAAAAACATGTCGTCACCTTCGCCCCACCACTTATCCTGGTTTTGCAGCACGGACATCGTCACACCCATGTACTGACCGTGTCCTTTTGCCTGCATCCAGACATAATTATCCTTACCATCGAGATTGGCCTTGTCATTGACGATCGCGTCCTGGTTGGATTTCCACTCATTCGTCCACCCATGGTTTGGCTGGGCCTGATTGAACTGAGCGTGAAAATAGAGTGTGCCGGGCGGCAGAGGGTGAGAGTAGGTACGGTAGTCGATATTGTAGTAGAAGGCCTGAATGGGCTGTTCGCCTTCATTGGTAATCGTAATTCGCGCGTGATGTTGGAACGGCATGGGAAAGAAGCAGTTCAGACTTTTCTCGCTTCCCACAGAAAGTACCGCCGATTGCCAGGAATGGTATTCCCCAAGGCCGAGGCCAAAAAAGTCACCGATGGGGGTTTGGACGCTTGGGGACCGACTGCCATCCCAAAACATACGCAACACAATGCGTTTCAGGTGGTAGGGCTCGTTATCTGCAATGGTGAACCAGACGTGAGCAATCACCCCCGGCCCATTTTCATCCAACACCGTCAGCGTGGCGCCGGGCGCCACAGTGCGGAAGTCCCGATTCGCGCCCGTAGGGTCGGTACTGGACGCACGGTGCGGCGTATAGGTCTGCTGCTGCATTGGGTCGGGCCAGGCAAGAGTCTGCGCGCCGCACGCAAGTGCGGTCCCTGCCGCCAGAACCGATAGGAGAGCGAATCGTTTCATAGTTGCCTTTGGCCGGATGGACCGGTTAAACGTTTTATACCGCAGACTACCCACTCAAACAATGAAGTGAGTTTGCCGGCGCGGGCGACACGGGCATCCAGCGCTTGTGTAGGGCGATCCGGCTATAGATACCAGGGGATGTTGATGACGATAATGCGTTGGTTGCCCCTAAGAAGGAGGAGGAGCTTCAGCAGTTGCGCGCGTTGGTTGTGCAGTGGCGCCTGCCACCAATGGCGCACTACCAACTCGGGAACCAGTACAGCGATTTGACGGTCTGGATGCGCTTGTTCCACTTGTAGGACGTGATCGACCAAGGGAACGAGGATGAAGCGGTAAGGGGAGGTGAGCAGGACAAGCTCCGGCGGAGTAAGACCCGCAGCCAATACCGGAGTCACCACGTTCCGCTGGAACATAGTGCAACTTCGTCTGAACATTCCTCGGCGTCGACATGGACCGCCTCGATTTGGCTGCTGATCTTCAGGGCAAAGCGCAGTCCTTTTTCCGTAATGCGCGTCCAGCGGTCAAGTGGGACGATGACCAGCGGCTCAGCAAGGTTGGCGACGTCAATCGGCGTCTCCACGCGGATGCAGCGATCGACACCATCATAGTGGCGTTTAACCGCCGCCATGAGAAGGATGAGCGATGGAACCAGGATGACGGTGATCCAGGCTCCGTCGCGGAACTTGGCGACCAGGACGACCAGAAGGGTGACTCCGGTGGCGAATGCACCAGTACCGTTGATAAGCATGCGGTGGACGCGGCCCGGAGAATCAGAGCGTTTCCAATGCATGACCATGCCTGCCTGGGAGAGCGTGAACGCGAGAAAAGCTCCGATTGCAAAGAGCGGAATGAGACGGTCGGTGACTCCTCCGAAAACGGACAGCAACAGCGCGGTGAAACCGACAAGGGCATAGATGCCATGGGAGTAGAGGAGCCTGCGGCCACGAATCCTGAAGACGTGAGGAAGGTGGTCCCGCTCAGCAATGGCGCGGGTGAGACGGGGAAAATCTGCGAAAGAGGTATTGGCTGACAGCGCCAGAACCGAGAGTATGGAGGCGATGGCGACGTAGTAAAACCAGCCGCGGCCGGTGACGGCGGTGATGAGCTGGGAGAGGATGCTCTGATAGCCGGGGCCGCTGGGATCCGTAGCTCCGATGTTGTAAGCGCGGCAGAGAAGCGCGATGCCGCTTAAGAAGAGCATAAGCAGCACAATGATGATGGTGAGCGTGCGCTTGGCGTTACGCTGAACGGGCTCACGAAAGGCGTTGATACCGTTGGACACAGCTTCCACGCCGGTCATGGCGGTGCAACCACTGGCGAAGACCTTTAGCACCAGCCAGAGGGATAGAATCGACGCAGCCGGCGGCAAGGCCGGCGGATTGACGATAGGCGTGGGATGCCCGTGAGCAAGAATGGCGCGAATGGCTCCGGCTACAATGACGACGAGCATCGAACCAATGAACAAATATGTAGGAATGAGGAAGGCCGTGCCCGCATCCTTGACGCCCCTCATATTAATGAGGGTGAGGATGGCAAGAATCAGCAGGCAGAGTGCGAGGGTGTGTGGCTGAAGTTTAGGAAAGGCAGAGTTCAACGCGCCTACACCCGCCGAGATACCAACCGCGGCGTTCAGAATGTAGTCGATCATGAGAGCCGCGGCCGCGAGAAGACCGGCGGTTTCTCCTAGGTTTTCTGTAGCGACGGTATAGCTGCCGCCGCCGTGCGGATAGGCATCAATTGTCTGGCAATAAGAAAAATAGACGATCGCCAACAACCCGATAATGGCGAAGCTGATGGGAACGATCTGTGCGACGCCAGCGAGACCGAGCGGGATAAGCAGAGTGAGCGCCGCTTCAGGACCATAGGCGGCTGAGCTAAGCGCATCCAGACCGAAAACCGGGATGCCGGAGATAGGGCCAATATGCTCGGCGCGCTCTTCGGAAGTGGCGAGCGGTTTCCCGAGAAGAACATTAAAAACGGACACTAGTCTCCAACGGGCTAGTGGAAGCCCACGCAGGATTGTAAGTTGTCAGCAATAAGGAATGTGTAAAGATACCTTGAAGATCTGCCAGGAGCGGTCGATGCCCGGCTATGATCTTGTGCATGTCGCCGTCCTCACGCGTGCTCTTTTGCTTTTTGATGGGAACCCTCGCGCTACGGGCGGCGGCTGAGCGATGCGGAGCCGACGCACAAGCCGCGATTGCTACCGATAGGCCGCAGGTCACAAGTTCGAGTATCGTTGTGCCTTGTGGAAGCCTGCAATTCGAGAACGGATTTCAGCAAACCGGCGCGGGTCGACAGCAGACCTTTGACTTCCCGGAAACCTCAGTGCGATTCGGGATTCCCGGCAAGACCGAGCTTCGCCTGGGGGTTCCTGACTACTTCTACAATGACGACACCTCGTCGGGATTCGCCAACGGATTTGGTGATTTGACTCTCGGTTTCAAAAAGCAACTTGGGCCAATCTTGGGCGGGTTCGATGTTTCTGTGATACCGGCGGTGAGCATGCCCACCGGCGCCCGGCTGATATCAAGTCACGGTTACGATCCGATGGTCCAACTGCCTTGGTCGCATGCAGTAGGCAAGAACTGGACAGCGGCCGGAATGTTCTCCGTTTTGTGGCCGACAGCAGCAGGGCGCCGAAATCTCACGGGCCAATCAAGTTTCTATATCGACCGTCAAATTCTGCAGCCCCTGGACGCCTATGTCGAGTACTCGGGAGCTTTCCCCCGGGAGGGGGGTCCACAACACTCGATTGATTTCGGGGCGGCCTATAAACCTTCTCCACATCAGCAACTCGATTTCCATTGTGGATTTGGACTCTCGGCGGCAACGCCCGACTACACGATCGGTTTTGGCTATTCGTTCCGCTTCCAGGTTGTGCGTTCCAGATAAAGGTAAATACTGCTAAGCACCGAAGAATAACCTGTCGCTTCGACTAACTCGCTTCCTGAACTGTAGCGATCATGGGAATGACCGCGTCCAGGTTGGTGAGCTTGAACAGTTCCAGGACGCGCGGGCTCACTCCTGCGGCAATAAACCGAACGCCTTTATCCTGGCAACGAACATAATGCCTGACGACCATACCTAGTCCCGAGGAATCCATATAAGGCACATCGGTCAGGTCGAAGATGTTAGCGTTCGGCGACTCGCCGTTGGGCAACATCAATTGCAAATCAAACATTTTGCTCACGGCTTCGGGCGACTGGCATTCAAATACGGTGCGCACGGTCAAGGGCCCTGAGAAATGGAAGATCACCGTGCCGGGAGCTTCTCCCACCTCGCATTCGACGGTGAGAGGAGGTTGATTCGAGATCTGGGCTTGATTCATGGCATCAAATACCCCGTATTGAAATTAGGCGGCTCAACAGAAGGCCGGCAAGATCGGCTGACGTCTGTGGAAAGAGAGTATACCGGCTGCGTGCTTGTTCGTGCTCAACAAGCCCCAAATTCATAGAGAAGTCAGAGATTCGCAACTCACCCGAGTTCCCTTCCCTCCCTGGAAATTTGCAGGGACTGGATACGTATCCACCGGCAAAAGTGTAAATTTGCTTCAAAGCGGCGGCGGTGCAAGCCAATCACGCTGCGATGCAGTTGAGAGAACAAAATGAGTGGCTTCATGCATGATCTTCGCTACACTCTGCGCCAGTTGCGCAAGAATCTGGGGTTCACGCTCGTTGCTGTGCTCACTCTGGCGCTCGGCATTGGGGTCAATACGGGGATCTTCAGCGTGGTGGAAGGTGTGCTGCTGGCTCCGTTGCATTACTTCGAACCGGATCGCCTGGTTATGGTGTGGGAAAACAATCCGCGCTTTCCGCGTGTCTGGAGTTCATACCCAAACTTTCAGGACTGGCAGCGAAGCGCTCACTCATTTGAGCAGATGGCCGCGTTTCGGCAGCAAGGGATCGATCTCACAGCTCCCGGCACACCTTCGCATCTTAATTCCGGTCAAATCTCGCAGGGCTTTTTCCGCACGCTAGGCGTGGAAGTGGCGCTGGGACGGGAGTTCACTCTCCAGGAAGAGCAGGGCGGCGGGGGGCCGGTGGCTATCATCAGCAATCATTTGTGGCAGGAGCGGTTCGTTGGGAGCCACCAGGTATTGGGCAAGAGCGTTACCCTGGATGGGGTCGATTACGTGATCGTGGGCGTTGCCCCACCTCGATTTCGTCTCGAATATGAAGCTGATGTTTACACCCCACTCGGCCAGCTCGATCCATTGATTCTGAACAATCGGGCAACTCACGACGGACTGTTCACGTTGGCGCGTCTGAAACCTGGAGTGAGCGTATCTCAAGCTCAGGTGGAGATGAGTACGATCCAGAATAGACTTGATCGCCTGTACGCTAACGACAACCGTGATCTGGGAATTTATGTCGAACCTCTCAAGCAAGGCATCGTTGGGGACGCAGGGCAAATCCTCACGCTGCTTTCAGGAGCAGTTGGGCTGGTGTTGCTGATTGCCTGCGCGAATGTTGCCAATCTGCTCCTGGCCCGTACAGCGGGGCGAAGCCGAGAGTTTGCAATTCGCTCAGCGCTCGGTGCGAGCCGCGCACACGTGGCACGGCAATTAATCACGGAAAGCGTGCTTCTGTCGCTCGCCGGTGGGAGCCTGGGCATCGCGATCGCATTTTTCGGAATCAAGTCTCTCCTGGTGGCGATGCCAGAAGTTTTGCCGCGGAGTGAGGATGTTCGCGTGAATGCTGCCGTTCTGCTCTACACACTGGCGGTGTCGCTCCTGGTTGGAATTCTGTTCGGGATCGCCCCCGCCCTCAAGGCGTGGAGAGCCGATCCGCAAGCATCGCTCAAGAAGGGGGGCCACAGTACTCCCGTCCATCGACGGACTCAGAGCAGTTTCATCGTTATCCAAGTGGCGCTAACGCTCGTGCTGCTCGTCGGCGCCGGCCTGCTGCTGCGGACAATTCTTCACTTATGGAGCGTACCTCCAGGCTTCGACACAAACAATGTGATCACGTTGAAGGCCGGGGTCTCGCATTCCCTGACCAAGACAGCTTCCGACACGCGCGTGGCTTACCAACAATTGATGGACCGTATTCGCCACATTCCCGGGGTGCAGGCGGCGGATTTTACTACCGCCGTTCCATTAACCGGAGAGGGCGGATACCTGCCATTCTGGCTCGACTCCCAAAGGCCCGCATCGCTCCAAGGAGCGCCACGACTGGAGGCGTTTCTTACCGGCCCGGATTATTTTCGAACCATGGGGATACCGCTGCTTCAAGGGCGCTTTTTCACTATGGAAGACACCATCAACTCGCCATGTGTCGCTGTCATCGACAGCGGATTCGCACATAAGTTCTTTGCCGATGGAAAGGCTATTGGGCACACGATCACTGCAGGATTCGAGGCCTTTGGCCCCTGCACAATTGTGGGGGTCGCAGCTCACGTGAAGGATGCGGCGCTGAATGACACGGCCGTGGCCAATCAGTATCAAACGTACTATTCGCTCTACCAAGATACGGACCGGTGGGTAGCGCTCAATTACCCGGAAGCAAGCATAGTCGTTCGCACGCCACTGGACGCCGCGACCCTCATTCCTGCGATCAAGGCAACTGTTTACCAGGCAGGCAGCGAGCAGCCGGTATACCACGTACAAACGATGCGGCAGATCGTTGCGGATTCGATGTCTGATCAGCGTTTCCCCATGATTCTATTGGGAACTTTTGCGGGGCTGGCATTGCTGCTGGCAGCAGTTGGAATATACGGCATGATTTCGTATTCCGTAACACAGCGGGTGCAGGAAATTGGCATCCGCATGGCGCTCGGCGCCGATAAAGGAAATGTTCTGCGTCTGTTTATTGGGCGAGAGCTGAGAGTGGTGCTTGCCGGCGTCGCGGCCGGTGTAGCCGGCGCACTGATACTCACGCGAACGGTCTCGAGCTTGTCGCAACTGCTCTATGGGACTGGATCGAGCGACCCGCTGACCTTTGCTACCGTGTCGCTGGTTTTGCTAGGAGTAGCTGCTTTGGCCTCTTACATCCCCGCGCGCCGGGCGGTCAAGGTTGACCCCGTGGTCGCCCTGCACTATGAATAAACGCTCGTCAGTGCGGTGACTTATTCCTATCTCAAAGGCCAGGAATGCGCACGCGGAGTACTCGCGCCTGGCGCTCACTGACCTCGATTTCTGAGCACTTCGCATCGTTCATGACGAGCACAATACTGCTCCGCGGATCGAGGCGAAGTTCTTTCACGCGAGCCAGGTTCACCAGAGAGGAGCGATGGGCACGAAAGAATCCGCGCTCCTGCAGCGCCTCTTCCAGTTCACCAAGCTGATAGTTGACCCAATAGGTGTCATTCTCGACCCGCATCCGCACAATCCCGCTATCCATGTAAAAGTAAATTGCGTCAGCGGGATTTATCAGGTACACCCGATTCGCCTTTCTGGCGACAATCTGTTGCAGCGTACTTGGCGGGTTGACGAGAAGATTGTTCACCTTCTCATCCTCTGCTTGTCGAGAGGACTCCGATTGAATGAGAATTGTGGCACGCATCACCATCTCACGCAGGTGCTCTTCCTCGATCGGCTTCAGGAGGTAGGCAATCGCTCGCGCGCGGAATGCTTCCAGGGCGTATTCGTGAAATCCTGTAATGAAGATTGTCAGCGGGCGAGGGACGTCGGGCGAGAGCCCCTGCAGTACCTCAAAGCCATTCAGTCCCGGCATTTCGACATCGAGGAAAAGCAGTTCAGGGCGCAGTTGTTCAATGCTTTCGAGCGCATCTATTCCGTTTTCAGCTTCACCCATGATGCGAATTCCAGGATATTGGCCAAGCAGCCTGCGCAAGCGTGCCCGCGCGGCTGGTTCGTCATCCGCAATCAGCGCCTGAATTTGCATCTTTCGCTCCATGAACCGGAATCGTCAGGGTAGCCCTGCATCCGGCATTTTCGAGATCAGTAAGGGTGAGCCCGGCGTCCGAGCCATAGAGAGTGCTTAACCGCTCTCGTACGTTGTGCAGACCGATACCTGTACTGTGGGCCATTCGCCGTAACTGGCGGTCACTGACCGCATTGTGACGCAGACCGACCCCGTCGTCATCAATGTCGACCCGAATCATGTCGTCAACGCATCTCGCCCCTACGGTGATCCGGCTCTTGCTAATCTTGGGCGCAATTCCGTGTTTGATGGCGTTCTCGACCAGTGGCTGCAGGATCAGCGATGGAATCATAAGGTGCTCGGCTGCAGGGTCGACCCGGAATTCGACGGATAGCCTCTCTCCAAAGCGGATCTGTTCAATTTCAAGGAAGGTGCGAAGGAATTCTACCTCTTCGCCTAAAGAGCTAAACGGCCGATCCGCATGAATCAGGACATAGCGAAAAATACTGCTCATGCGGACAGTCATCTTCTCCGCTTTCTCCGGCTCAGACGGTATCAGCGACGCTATGGTATTGAGTGAATTGAAAAGAAAGTGGGGATTGATCTGCGATCGAAGCGCACGCAGCTCTGCTTCCACCAACTGCCGGCTGAGAGAGCCTTCCTTGCGGACCCGCTCTATTCGCTCTTGTTCGCGGTCAAGGTCATCCAGCCGCCTTCCAGCATGCAGGGCGATCTCGTTCAGGAGATCGATTTCTGTTGTGAGCAATGTCCTGCGATCGCCCTGCAAAGAGACCGCGAGATGCATCGAGTTGTTGCGCGACGGAATCGGAATGAGCACATCGGCCGGGGATCCGGAGCGATCCAGTGAGTCCGGTTCAACCTCAACGTCCTCAGGTCTCATCGCGAGAGCTTCCGCGGCCACGGAGCGAGCCAACGACATGAGTGGCTCCGGGGAATCCAGCGATCCGATCTGTTGTCGAAAGTCCTGGATTACCCGGCGTGGGTCACGCTTGCCAAAGATTCTGCGCTCGACTACCAGGTCTATCCAGTTTCCAAATCGCAGGTAGACCATGACGGTTGCGCACAGGATTGCCGCAGCCAGCAAAGTGGCGGTTGCGTGCGGGAGAGGAGCCTTGCGAACAATGGACGAAAACGGGCCAAACAGCAGGAAAGATCCAACGAGCGCCAAGGCGCCTGCGAGAAGCACTCGAAGTGCGGATTTTGCGAATACATCGGCAGCCTGGAAGTGCGAAAAATAAAAGAACGCTCCGATAACGAGCAAGATGATGCCTTGAAATCTCGCTACCTGTGCTAATTGAGCTATCGTACCGGGAGGATGAATAAAGGGCATGGCCACGGCGCCGGTGGTGCTCACGCAAAGTCCTGTGATCATCAACGCCACCGCAATCAGATCCTTTGGCCCCTTTAAAGTGCCTGGCAGCAGTACCGCGCCTCCCAATACAAGCGCTACGAGCCCGTTGTATATGGCCAGATTTCCAATCCCGTCCTGGGTGGTGAGCAAATGCAAATCCGGGCCGGGAACGGACCGCTGTGGGGCCCATGCTTGCGCGATCACAGCAGCCGCGATGAGGCCACCGCTCACCGCCGCATACAGAACAAGCCAACTACCGGCCCGGCGGCGAATGCTGCTGATGGCGTTCGTCCGCCAAACTGGAAGGATGCCGCAAGGAACGAGCGCCCCGGCCGCAAAGCCGATGGAGCGTATGCGTTGTTCGAAGACGAGATTCAGATTCGGGTCGACGAGCAAGGCAAGATTCTTGAACAAGCCCGCACTGTTCGCGATAAGGATGCAGGCTGCGAATAAGCAGCGGGAACCCCGGTTCCTTCCGCCAGGGCGATAGACCAGGACCAGAAGCAACGCGGACAGCGCGGTTCCTATCGCGAACCCGAATGTCTGCGCGATGATGTTCGCTTCACGGTAATCCATAGCGGCGCGTCCTGGATCTCCCCCTGTTTCACTCTCAGATAATTCTGGCAGGAAGCGCAGAGAAAAGGAACGAACGCGGAAAATTCGCCGATAAGCGCCGGAATTGTTCGTCGCTCATCTGGGTCTTAGACGCGCTCATGCTTAAAGTTGCCGCGCTTATCCCTTCAGAATTGGCCCAACACCGCCACCCGGAAGACACTGCGTTCAGAAGGAGGGGCTCATGGTCTCCATCGCGCAATGGTTCGCAATCCTGGTTTGCGCTGCCAGTGTCACTGCACACGCCCAAAGCAGTTCAGACTCACCGCAAAGTAGCCAAACAGATCCTGCTCCGGCCGCCGCTGTCTCCGGCGGCCCAGTTGGCGTATATACCTTTCCTGACCACCAGCAGCAGTTGCGAAACTTCCTCTACTACACATTTGGTCCGCCCGGGTTGATCAGCACGGCCATTGGCGCCGGCATTGATCAAGGTAAACCGGCGCCCCCCGAATGGGATTCCGGACCTCAGGGATATGGGGAACGATACGGATGGAGGTTCGGCATGAACCTGACCACAAAGACTACCGAGTACACACTGGGAGCCCTGATTCACGAAGATGTTGCGTACCATCGGTGCGATTGTGCTGGATTGTTTCCTCGCACAGCTCACGCCTTTGTCTCGGTACTGACAGCAAGAACCGACAGCGGGCGAACGGTGTTCTCAATGCCATCCCTCGTGTCCCCCTACGTGGGCTCTTTTACGGCCGTCAACGCGTGGTACCCGAGCCGTTACGAGGCCGCAGATGCCTTTCGGATTGGCAGCATGTCGTTTGTCTTCAAGGCGGGCGGGAATCTGATCGGCGAATTCATCGCTCCGCGACACTGATCGAATGAAGGAGGAATCCATTCATGCCTGAAGACACAAATGCAATCCTCGACCGGCGTACGATGCTTGCGATGACCGCTGCAGCCGTAACCGCCGGGATCGCGGCGCGCGCCCGTGGGACTGATCTCAATTCAGCTTCCCCGCATTTAGACCGGCGGCGTCGATTTGAAAACAAAGTGGTTCTCATCACGGGGGCAACCTCGGGGATTGGGCGGGCAGCGGCCATTGGCTTCGCCGCAGAAGGAGGTAAAGTCGCCTTTTGTGGGCGGCGCGAGCATCTTGGACGCGAAGTTGAGGCGGAGATCAAATCGCACGGCGGCGACGCGCTGTACGTTCGCGCCGATGTACGTGATGAGAACAGCGTGAAAGCTTTTGTCGACCAGGTTGCGCAGAAGTATGGGCGGCTGGATGTGGCCTTCAACAATGCCGGGATCACGCTTGAAAAACCGCTTCACGAATATAGCTCCGCAGAGTGGGACGACGTGCAGAACACCAATCTGCGCGGTGTTTTTCTGGCCATGAAGTATGAGATCCCGTATATGCTCGCGAATGGCCGAGGCAACATCGTGGTGACCTCATCTTCCAATGCGATCGCCACAACAGAGAAACGCTCCCCTTACACAGCGAGCAAACGGGGGCTGGTTGGCCTTGTCCAGTCTGCCGCACTCGACTATGTGGATAAGGGCATTCGCATCAATGCGCTCATTCCCGGGACCACTGATACCGCCTTGGTGCGGCGAGTGGCCCACATGGAGAATGTTCCGAATGCCGTTTGGGAGGCAGCGGCGTCGGTTTGGGCAAGATCTCATGTCCCGATGAAACGAATGGCGACTCCGGAAGAGATCGCGGCCTTTGCCCTGGCGCTTGCGTCGGATGATTTTCCTTATATGACCGGGGCACAAATGGTTATCGATGGTGGCAAAACAGCGCATGGTGGTTAGTTACATGAACTACCAAGAGTCGAAGCAGTCATAGTTGCGCTGCAGGGCTATTCGGCCATCGCGAAAATGAAAGAAGATTGCAAATGAGGCCTTCATTTCTGTGCCCGCTGCGAGCGTTCCCAACGCTACTGCGAGAACGCCAGTCCAACGTGCTTCGACAGCTACGCGCTCGTCTTGAGCCATCACTGAGACGATTTCGTATTGCTGCCGTTGGAGGACCTTTGAACCCTGCTGACTACGTTGAAGGATGTGGTCAAGGTCGCTTTCCTGCCCACGCTTGTTGAGTTGATTGGGCATCTCAACCTGTCGAACATCGTCCGTAAAGAACCTCCGGAGAGCGTCTCCGGTCTCGCCGCTTTGCAGGGCATTCAAATATGCTCGGATGACATGGATGTTTTTGTCTTCTGCGTTTGCCATGTAATTTACCTTCCCCTGAGGGCGGTGACCATCCATGATAAGGGACCCGCATAGACGGTTTGTGTGCTCGAAACCCTTGTCAGGTGAGGACTTTTATGCAAAGCTTCGAACTGCCAGAGGACGGATCTTGTCTGCTCATCCATATTTTCGATATCTTCGCTGGCTTTGCATTTCGATCCTTCTCCTTGAATGTTGTTCTTCCCCCCGCGTCCGCGCGCAGACAACTGTAGAAGCTCCGGCGACTTTTAACTTTGATCGTGACCGGGACCCCATTATTTCGCTCAACGGAGTGTGGCGTTTCCATCCGGGGGATGACCCGGACGGCAAACTGGGATGGGCGAAGCCGGACTTCGACGATTCTTCGTGGCCTCTGCTTGCTTCTAATACTGGCTGGGGAGAACAAGGATACAAGGGCTACAGCGGCTTTGCCTGGTACCGCTTCAAGGTTCTGCTGCCCGATGAACACAGGCGCTGGGCCATCAGCCTGCCGCGGTTGCTTACCAGCTATCAAATCTTCGCCAATAACAGGTTGGTCGGTCAGTTCGGTGGGATGCCACCACATTCCGAATACGTGGTCGGATTTGATCAGATCTTTCCACTTCCCGCCGACCTTGCCTCGACGGGCCATGCCGTTACGTTCGCCATCCGCGTGTGGCACTGGCCGTGGTTCCCTAAGGGGGTGAGCGGCGGCCCCACCTCCACCACACGTGTAGGCGAAATCGATGCTCTCAGAACTCAACAGACTTATGACGCCTGGGGCAGGTTCTGGTCCAGCAGTTCGGGCAATGTGCTGATGCTGATGAACCTGCTGGCTGCGTTTGCGGGGCTGTTTCTGTTCTCAATGAGGCCACAGGATCGCGAGTACCTCTGGTTCGGTATTTATGAGCTGCTGACCGGTCTCGACCATCTGGTCCTCGACTATTACCGCTTTCATCCTACGCCCCAATGGATCATTTTCTGGCTGGATGCAGCTTTATCAGCGGCCAGCTGGCTTTTGTTCCTGCTCTTCATTTTCACCATTCTGAATGGGCGCAAGAACTGGCTCTTCTGGACCGCCGTAGCGACACCAGTGGTGACGATTCTGGGGCAGCTAGCATTCAGAATGGGGTGGATCGACCTGGTCCAGTTCGATCTCATCTGGGCCTTGGCCTTGGTTTCCTACTTCTGCTACATACTTGGGCTCTTGTACCAGAAAGCAACCCGAGGCGTGCCAGACGCACAGCTGATGCTGATACCTGTTGCTTTTTGCTATCTGTGTTGGCTGGCCGTCATTCTCCTGACTGCCTTGGGCGGATCAGGCCATACCTGGGTTTACCGCGATTTCCACTGGTTCTTCGAAGTTTCTCACCGACCCTTCCCATTTTCGGTCAATGACCTCGCAGACATGCTAATGCTGATCGCGGTGGTCGCTGTGCTGCCCTTGCGCTTCGCACGATCGCGCCGTGACGAAGAGCGCCTCGCCGGAGAGATGGAGTCGGCGCGCACCGTGCAACAGGTCCTGATTCCCAACGAGATTCCACCCGTGCCCGGGTTTCGAATTCAGTGCGTGTATAGGCCTGCGGGCCAGGTGGGCGGGGATTTCTTCCAAGTGATCCCACTCGCATCTGGCGGCGCTTTGATCGCCGTCGGAGATGTGAGCGGGAAGGGCATGCCGGCTGCCATGACGGTTTCGCTCCTCGTCGGCACCTTGCGCACGCTGGCGCATTACACGCAAAAACCATCCGAGATTCTCGGTTCTATGAATCGCCGTATGTTATCCCGCAGCCAGGGTGGTTTCACTACTTGTGTGGTTCTGCATATTGAACCACAAGGAGCAGTCACTGTGGCGAATGCAGGCCATCTGGCTCCCTACCTGGGAGGACAAGAGATCGCTGTCGAAAATGGCCTTCCCCTGGGAATCAGCGCCGAGACCGACTATCCGGAGGTCAGTATTCAGTTGCCTGCAGACGCCCAGCTTACTCTCTACACAGATGGCGTGGTCGAGGCCCGTTCCCGATCAGGGGAACTGTTCGGCTTCGAGCGGGCCGCTGCCCTATCCACGCAACCGGCGGAGTTGATCGCCCAAACGGCACAGCGCTTCGGCCAGGATGACGACATCACCGTGCTCACCGTAACGTTGGAGGCGTCGCCTCGACCATCCGCGATTCGGTCGGGATTACAGTGGTCCGCCAGCACGGTGCTGGAACGGCGGGGGATCCAGTAAATGCAAATGCCGTGATAGGAAAGAGGTGCGAAGTATGCTCTTTACAAGCCGGCGGGCGTTTGTCAAAGGCGCTGCTGCTTCCTGCATCGCGCTCGCAAACATCAATGCGAAAGGCTTCGACGGCGGCGCCGGGCTGCCCAACTCCATCTTTGCCTACGAGTTTGGCGAGATTAGTCCGAAACAGCAAGCCGGATTTGCGCGCGCGTATGGATTTGAGGGAACCGTCTTCGATCATGCGCAGCAAATCCCCGAGCGGCTGCTAGCCCTGGACGAAGCACATCTCCAGTTGTTCTTTCTTTGGTTGACGGTAGACATCAGCAACGGGCAGATCAAATATGAGTCAGGGATGGAAGCCGCGATCGAAGCGCTGCAAGGGCGTGGAACCGTGGTATGGGTCGCCGTGCAAGGGGATGGCGACGGAGCAGAAGAGCGCACGATCCAGGCGGTCGATCGAATTTCTGATCTTGCCTCGCGATCCAACCTTCGCGTCGCACTCTATCCGCACTATGGTTTTTACCTGGCCCGCTTCAGAGACGTGGTGCGGGTTGCCGAGCGCGCCGGGCGAAGCAATGTGGGCGTCACGTTCAATCTCTGCCATGAATTGCGCTCCGGGTTTGATCCGCAGTTCCCTCAGTTACTGGAGAGCGCCATGCCACGCCTTTACGGCGTCACTATCAATGGAGCAGACCGGCAGGGCCGGGATTGGGACACGCTGATTCAGCCTCTTGGCCGCGGCGACTACGATGTCACCGAGTTGGTCCGTACCATCACGAAAGCCGGGTACAGGGGGCCCTTCGGCATACAGTGCTATGGCCTGAAAGGGGACCCTGGCGTGTACCTGAAGCAGTCGATGGCAGCATGGCGTGTCATTTCCACGCGCGCCTCCTCTCAGAGCTAAGCAGCCCTCTGGGCTAAAGAGGGTGTGTGAGTAGGGGGAGAGAAACCGCCGATCCTCCAGTGCTTTCACGGGATTTTTGCGTCCGCGCGAGGCGCACTGCAGATCCCTCGGCTTCGCTCGGGATGACAAGGCGAGGGCGGCTACTGACTTACAAATTAGCGAGTCGGATGGCGCAGCAGAACTCCCGATCCGACTCGCAGACTTTAAGGTGAGTCATCACTCTCCCCTTGTCATCCCGAGCGAAGCCGAGGGATCTGCAGTGCGCCTCACGCGGACGCAAAAATCCCGTGAAAGCACTGGAGCATCGGCGGTTTCTCTCCCCCTACTCACACACCCTCTTTAGTCCCGTGTTTATGAACCGAGCGTTCACGCGAGTTGAAACCCGCTCCCCCGGCCTGAAAAACCGCGGCAATATTAGACGCTAACGCCTATTGATGATTAGATCTGGCACGTGCCGCCCGGGCCGCCTGTCCAACCGTCTTCGTCTGCTTGACACCAAATTTATATGAGCATCTAATCGCTCGAAACTTTATGCGCTCCCACATCTCGCTACTCGTCGCTGGCTTTCTGCTCATCTCCCTCGGAGGTTGCAGAAAATCGACTCCGACAGGCGTCGCTGACGGCGCCGACTGGACCACCTACGGAAGAACCAACGACGAGCAACGCTTCAGCCCCCTGAGCTCGATCAACGAACAGAACATCAGCCAGCTCGGTTTGCTCTGGAGCAGAGAGCTCGGAACCACCCGTGGCCTGGAAGCGACTCCCCTCGTCTCCGACGGTGTGATCTACACCACTGGTCAGTGGAGCATCGCGTATGCGCTCGATGCAATGACCGGCAAAATCCTGTGGACCTTCGATCCCAAAGTATCTCGCGCTAATATCCGCACCATCTGCTGTGACATCGTCAATCGCGGAGTCGCCCTCTACAAAGGCAAGGTATACCTTGGCACGCTCGACGGCCGGCTCATCGCTCTCGACGCCAAATCCGGCAATCCGGTGTGGGATATCGTCACCGTCGATCAATCCAAACCCTACGCCATTACGGGCGCTCCCCGCATCGCTAAGGGAATGGTCCTCATCGGCAATACGGGCGGAGAGTTTGGAGTGCGCGGCTATCTCTCTGCCTACGACGCAGAGACGGGAAAACTGGTGTGGCGCACTTACACCGTCCCCGGTGATCCGGCAAAAGGCTTCGAGACAAAAGCGCTGGAAGATGCCGCGAAAACATGGCACGGGCCGTACTGGGTCGCGGGTGGAGGAGGCACGGTGTGGGACTCCATCCTCTATGACCCCAAGCTCGACCTGGTCTACGCCGGCACTGGCAACGGAAGCACCTGGTATCGCGATCTGCGCAGCCCCGGGGGCGGCGACAATCTCTATCTTGCTTCCATCCTGGCCTTGCGCGCCAGCGACGGGCAGCTGGTTTGGCACTACCAGGTAACCCCGCAAGACAACTGGGACTACGACGCCACCCAGCCGTTAATGCTCGCCGATTTGAACATCGGCGGCACCCCGCGCAAGGTCATCATGCAAGCGTCGAAGAACGGATTCTTCTACGTGCTCGACCGCCAGACCGGCCAGTTCCTTTCCGCCAAACCCTTTGTCGATGAAGTTACCTGGGCCACCGGAATCGATCCCAAGAGCGGACGGCCAATCGAGTCCAGAGCCGCGTATGACGGGCTGAACGCGGTCCTCATCTCTCCCGCACCCGGTGGCGCGCATAACTGGTATCCCATGGCATTCAATCCCGCCACAGGTCTGGTTTACCTGCCGGCAAGACAGGGGTCCTACGCGCTGCATGCTCCAGACAAGGGTTGGATCTCAAATACCACCAATTGGAACCGCGGTGAGGATGCAGCCTACCACGGACCACTGCTTGCCAAGGCGATGGCTCTTCCTCCGATGAAGGGGCTACTCATCGCCTGGGACCCCGCCCAACAGCATGAGGTGTGGCGCGTCTCCCTGCCCCAGGTGGAAAGCGGCGGAGTGCTCGCAACTGCGGGCAACCTGATCTTTCAGGGTCGCTCCGACGGAATGTTCTGCGCCTATCGCGCAACCGACGGCAAGAAACTTTGGCAGTTCGATAGCGGCACCGGCATCATGGCTCCTCCAATCACCTATCTGCTCAACGGAGTGCAATACGTAACTCTCATGGTTGGCTGGGGCGGTTCTGCGGGACTTAACAACATCCCCGGCAGCGGCGTCGTGAAACCCGGCTTCGGCCGCGTGCTTACCTTCTCTCTTGGTGCTACCGCGAAACTGGAAGTTCCGCCGTTCGGGAATCAGGGTCCGCCTTCTCCCGCGATCCATATGAACGCAACGCCGTCTTTGATCTCCGAAGGGTCTGTCCTATATGCGCGGCATTGCTTCTACTGTCACGGGGTGGGAGTCGTTTCGAGCTCCAGCGTTCCTGATCTTCGCTACGCCGGCGCCGCAACCCATCATCAATTCGAATCCATCGTGCTGGGAGGCGCTCGCCAGCAACTAGGGATGCCATCGTTCAAAGATGCGTTAAAGCCTGATCAAGTGCGAGCGATCGAAGCCTACATTCTGTCGCGCGCCGGCGACACGAAATAGACCGGCGCTTTTGATATAGTTTTGCAGCATGCGCCGCCTGGATGTTCCTCAAAGCCTCAAGCGAAGAATACTTAAGGATGCACTGCGCAAAAATGAACAGCGCGATGCTGCCTTTCGCCGCATCATTCGTTCCGTCCCCAAGGGCAAAGTTTCGACCTACGGCAAGGTTGCCGCTGCTGCAGGCTATCCGCTGTATCACCGAGCCGTGGCTAGTCTGCTGCAAAAGGAGGCCCTCCACTCCGTACCGTGGCAGCGGATTGTGGGTGCAGGCGGCGAGATCAAACTCCGCGGTGAGGCTGCCGCGGAGCAGCGCCTTCGACTCAGCATGGAAGGAGTGAAGTTTCGCGGTAAGCGGGTGAACATGGAACTCAATGAACACACCTTCCGCCCCTGGGAGACGCTCACATCAGGCAGATAGTGCGCGCCCACCCTCAACTGCCTGGCACTCCGGTCAACTCGAGACGGGGCGATGCACGCCAACGATCGCCGCGTGCTTTCACGTAGTGGGCAAACACATAGGGCCAGGGTATGGCGAGATAAACGAGCACGACCATGGATACGGCAAAGATCGAGGGCTTGATCGACTCGTCGACATGACCCGCCCTCCATTGCTGAAATGGAACGAGCAAGAGCCAAAGCGTCTTCCAGAGCACTTCCCACAGCAGGATGGGCAGCATCTGCAACGGAAAGCGCAGCCCGAGTATGCAGAGTAAGGAAAAGGCGGCGAGCATGCAGGATTCCATCCCCTCCGCAAGTTCCCAATGTTTGTGTGGGTTGAGTATGGTGGGCCAAAGATAGGCGCCGAGACCGACCACGATAAACAAATACATGGCGCGCAAGACATACAGGCGAAACGATGACACTTCGTTCATGGGTATTCCTCCTCTTATATTTCTCTGCTTTCCGGCGGGAAAGCGATCTACTCAACGTCCTTAAGAATCTTTTCGACAACGGCGAGCCGGGATTGTATTTCCGCCAGCGCCGGGCCGAAGGATGAAAGCGCCGCTGCCATCTCAGCTTGCGTGCCCGCGGCCCTGGCCGCGAGTTCGCGATACGCTTCATCCTGACCGAGGCGCACTCTCGCCTGCAGCACGGCAGACACATATTTCATGAAGAAGACGAGAACAGCTGCGGCACAGGGGAAGAAAAAGGCCGCAAGGAAGATTTCTTGCATATGTTCTGGCATGGAAACCTCTAAGGTTCGAATTTGGCCGTGAGTGATTTTGCCGCCTCGGCGATTGCGGCCGGTGTGAGCTCGAAGTCGAAACTGCGGACTTCGAAGTAGTTGAGTGCCTTACCATCCTCCGAAAGCTCGAGTTGGCTGCTGACAAGGCCCGCCTCTTCAAGCTTCTGCAGGTGCAGATGCAGCAGTGGCCGGCTGATGCCAAGTTCCCGCGCAAGCTGACTCACGTAGTTGCGTCCGCCAGAGGCTAGTGCCGCAATGATTCGTAGCCGGTGCGGATTGGCAAGCGCCGCCAGCCTGGCCAGCAGCTGATCTCCTTTCGAAGGGGAATCTCTTTGTTTCACATGTAAGAAATATATTACATGTGAAACAAAGTCAATCAAATAATCGCCCCAAATGTCTGTTGGCAAGAGGCTCGTACTGTATATACTCGGTATATAGACATGAACAGCTCGATTGTCATTTCGCAGTCCGACGGCCGGCCCATGTACCTGCAGATTGTCGAACAGGTCAAGCAGAAGGTGGCTGTGGGCGAGTGGGGACCCGGGGAAGAGATTCCTTCCATCCGCACGATGGCGGTGACGCTGCGTGTCAGCGTCATTACCGTGAAGCGTGCCTACCTGGAGTTGGAACGCGAAGGCGTCATAGTTACACAACACGGCAAAGGTTCGATCGTCGCGGCCGATCCCCATCTGGGCGCTCGGCTCTACCAGCAGGAATTTGAGGAGCACCTTGAGAAGGCAGTGCGCCTCGGAACGCTGCTTGGCCTCAGCAGCAAAGAAATGGCGCTCCGGCTGCGCGATACAGCGACGCGACTGCGCGAAGCTCAGATGCGTGACGAAGATTTGACAAAGGAGACGGTATGACGGACTTGGCCGTGAAATTCGCGGGGGTGAGCAAGAAGTACGCGCACTTCAGCCTGGAGAACATTGATCTTGAACTCTCCACTGGCAGCATCATGGGTTTCGTCGGACCCAACGGAGCCGGCAAATCCACAACCATCCGCATCCTGATGGGCCTTGTTCATCAGGACCGCGGCACGGTTGAAGTGCTGAACCATACGATGCCCGCGCAACAGGCCGCCGCCAGGCGCGACATTGGATTTGTCTCGGAAGATATGCGGCTCTACGGCTCGCTCACCCTTGCCTGGCACATGAATTTCATTCGTTCCATCTACCCGCGATGGGATCGACTGTACGCCGAAGAGCTGCTTAGGCGCTTCGATCTTAAGCCGCAGCAGAAGATAAAGGGCCTTTCGTATGGACAGCGCGTCAAAGCGGCATTGCTACTTTCTCTGGCAAGACGACCCCGCCTGTTGGTGCTGGACGAGCCCACTACGGGACTCGATCCGGTTGCGCGCCGCGAAGTTCTCGCGGAGCTGATGGCTGTGCTCGCCGATGAAGAACGAACCATCTTCTTCTCTTCGCAGAATACGCTGGACGTGGAGCAAATCTCCGACCAGATCACGTTCATCGACCGAGGACGGATCATCGACTCGGCAGACAAAGAGACCTTCCTGGACCGGTGGAGGCGGCTGCGTCTCTTGCTGCCCACGAACACGGTGCTGCCCAAATTGCCCGGCGTCGTCGAGGTTGGCGGCAGTACCCGGCTTCCCGTGCTGACGGTGAACAAATTCGATCCAGCGATCGTTGCCGTCTGCCAGAACGCCGGCGTCGCTGTGCAGGCTGTGGATACGATGACGCTCGAGGAGATCTTCGTCGCCAACGTACAAAGCAGAAGAGAGGGAGTAGTCGCATGAATACCTTCATCGTTACACGTCTCATTCTCAAAGACTGGTACTTGAACCGCGGCTTGCTCTTGGCTGCCATCATCACCGGCCTGCTTACAATGGCTGCGGTCGCCGCAGCCAGGGGCACGACCATCGCACTGATCCTTGGCGTCGTTGTGTTGGCCACCGTTCTCATTGGCATGGGCGCCATGATCATGTCGTCAACGGTCAACGAGCGCAAGCAGCAGACGCTGCCATTTGTGATGAGCCTTCCCGTCTCTTACCTCGAGTACACGGCGTCAAAGCTCGTCGGCAGTCTACTCATTTTTTCTTTGCTCTGGGTGACCCTATTGCTTGGCATGATCGCCACGATCCTTCTCACGCCCTGGCTCCCTCACGGCTTGATTCCCTTCGTCATCATCATGTCAGTGGAGATTTTGATGAGCACGAGTCTGGTCGCCGCTGTTGCGGTAAGCACTGAATCCCAGGGTTGGACCATAGGCGCGACGCAAGTTGGCAGCCTTGCTCTCAACGCCGTGGGATTCTCCATTGTCCGCCTGCACGGGATTGGTCCTTCGATGAGCGGCCACACAGTTCACTGGACCACGACGTCGATTTTTCTTCTACTGATTGAGTTCGGCGCGATTGCACTGATGATTGGCACCGCTTTCTTCATCCAGTCCAGAAAAAGAGACTTCCTCTGAGGGACCTCCCGCACGGTGCTCGCCGTTTTTTGATAAGCTCGCGGAAGTCACCATCCAGGGAGCTACTCACGCAGTGCTCAGGACCATCGTTTTCGCCATCACGGTCATTCTTCCGAGCCTGGTCACGGCTCAACCTGCCTCTCACCCGCGACCAGCCATCACCGGCATTTCGCACATCACGCTCTTTGCCGACGACATCCCGAAGTCGCAAAGATTCTACGCAGAGTTGCTTGGGTGGGACCAGGTGCCTTCCAATGCGGCCAAGCCGGGTGTCCGGTTCTATGCGAATCACTCGCAATATGTGGAGTTGGTGTCTCCCCCTTCTGCAGGATTGGCTGATCGTCTGGACCTGGTTGCTTTTTCAACGAGCGACGCGGAGGCCCTGCGCAAATATCTCGGCACCCATGGGGTTGCCGTTCCGCCGACTCTCACCGTGGAGGCGGACGGGAGCCGAAGCTTCGTGGTGCGTGATCCAGAAGGAAACAAGGTCGGATTCACGCAAGAGGGCGATCACCCGCCGGTTGAGCCGGCTTCGGCAACGCAGAGTTTGAGTTCCCACATCATCCACGCCGGCTACGTGGTGCGTAATCGCGCGGCTCTCGACCATTTCTATAAAGACCTGCTTGGCTTTCACCTGTATTGGCAAGGCGGAAATCCGAGCGATCGCATCGATTGGGTGATGATGCAGGTGCCGAACGGAACTGATTGGGTGGAATACATGTTGTATCTCCCCGCCAATCCTTCGCTGGCCCAACTTGGGAGCGCAAACCATCTCGCGCCTGGCGTCACCAGCGTCGCTGCGCTGCAGGCAAAACTGGAGGCCCGAGGCTGGAAACCCGCACCCAACAAGAATCCGCAGGTACTCGGTGTGGATGGAAAGATGCAGCTGGACCTGACGGATCCAGACGGCACACGGATCGAATTCATGGAGTTCCAACCGGTGCAGAAGGCATGCTGCTCGCCCTACTCCGGAGCTCAGCCCGGCCCGTCTGCGAACTGGTGATGGCGAGGAGAAACCCAGGTCTCAAAAAGGGAGACCTGGGCCACCCACTCACCAGCTTCGCGCCACGCCGCTGGCACCGATCCTTAAAATGCAAACCGTTCGGTTAGGGCGACGCGGCGGAAATACTGCCAGGACTCCACCACCAGGCTGATAACTACAATCACCAACACTATTTTGAAGCTCGCGTTAAGCCAGTAGTTGATCTGCGCCAAAACGTGAAGATTTGCTGCCGGGCTTGTGGGGACGAAATAGACATTGGTGAGCGCCAACAGCGCGGTCGGCACCAGTCCAAGAAATTTTGTCAGCAGCACGAGGGGCGCCTCCCAGCGGTGCTTTCCACGAGCAAGAGCCATGAGCTTGATGACGAGCTGTGCCAGCAATAGAACGACGATTGAGATGTAGAAGGGGCGCCACACCGGGCCAAAGCTGGCAGACAGCGTGGTCAGGAAGAGCACTCCCGGACCTAGAACCAGAAACGGGTGGCGCGGAATCGCAAACACGTACAACATCCAAAGACAGTGCACGACGAGGTCTGCAATTCGGCTGGCAAGGGACTTCTCTTTGGGGGGATGCGCCAGCGATGGCAGCTTCGCAGGATCCCAATCGTTCCAGCCCGCACCTTGACCATGCTGCCTGTGAACATATTCCAGGATCGCGAACGTCAATGTTACAGAGCCCCAGAAGATCAGCAGAACGGGCACAAGCTGTACGAAGCTCTTTGCCATGCTGGCCGCGAACGCGCCTGGATTCGGAGCAAAAATAAATCCAGCCACGTGGGCTACGAAGTAGAGCAACACAACCAGGGGCGCCGCCTTACGCAGGGTAAGCAGATAGAAAGGAAAGACCTCAGGCCCAATGAGGTAGTGTTGCGGCATATACCGCGCAGCAACCAGCATCGGCCGGCCATGGGCTTTTAAGATGGCCGCGGCCTCGCTCTCGGTCAGGGGTCCTTGCTTCTCTTCGGCGCGAGCGTCCATCTCTGCCTCCAGGTTCACGCGCAACTCGGCCAGCACATCCTCCCTTGTTCCTGGCGCAAGATATTGGGCCACGGCTTGCAAGTAGCGTTCCAGTAAGTTCATATCTTTACCTCGGTTCTTTTCAGAATTTTGTGTAGCGATTCATTAATGCCGTTCCACTCCACCAGCAGCTGCTCCAGGAGCAGCTCGCCCTCGCTCGAGAGGCGGTAGAAGCGCTTGTTTCTCTTGTCTTCTTCGCGCCATTCGCTCTTCAATAGCCCCTGGGTTTCCAGCCTTCGCAGTAAGGGGTAGAGGGTGCTTTCCTCAATCGCTAATCCTTCGTCGGCGAGGGCCTTGCGCAAGGTGTAGCCGTAGTGCTCATGACGTAATTGGGCCAGGACTGCGACGATCAGGCATCCTCGTCTCAGTTCCAGGCGAAGCGACTCGAACATCCCGTTTTCTGAACTAGGGGTCATACTGTGTAATACATACTGTATGTCACACAGTGTGTGGCGTCAAGTATTTATTTTCAAGCGATCGAGGAAACAGAAAATGCGGACTCGCGGCCGGTAAGGTCAATGCAATGACCTACCAGAAGATAGGCTCGGGGTCTTTGCCGGAAAGGTCAATTTTTACTGGTGCAGCAATGAGACTCAAGGTGTTGAAATCGAAGTCCCGATAGAGATCGAGGCACATCAACTCTGGCGCTTGATCATAGCCGGGTGGATGCAGGAACAAATCGCCCAGGCTTGCCATCCCGTGGCGCACCTCAATGGAGGAATAAAGTTCAGGCACCATCGCCGCTGAGACGAGAGCTACCGTCTCGCCTCGAGGACCGTTCGTGACCACGCGCAGTGGCATGGCGGCACGACTAGGAGCAGCGATACGAGAACCCGGCGTTCCACTGCCATCCACCGAATCTGCTTGCAGCCAGCCGGCAATCGCGGCCACTTGTGCCGCTTCCAGCCCGAGAGGCCGCTCTCCCACGGTGTTCAGCATCTGGGCATAGCTCGCAAGGTCATCGCTCGAGCCGGGGACGTTCTCCCCGAACAGCAGAGGGTCCAGAACCAGGACCCGCTGTCCACGATCTACATCGTTGCCGGCCTCCACCACCATGGACGCGCGTCCCGAGTCGGAGATCAAGAGAGTCGTGCCTCCGTTGCGCGGCCTCAGCGCAGACTCGATCAACACCCCGGGCGCGGACAGGCCATTGCTGAATTCAAAGCGATACCCGCGGCTCTCCAGACCCTTGTCGTGCGTTTCGCTGACTGGCCACGCGTGGGTCACCGTGACGGGAGCAAATCGCACCACGTTGCGTAGTTGATTGCGCTGCTTCTCCACCCATTGCGAGTCTGCTTGCGCCGGCGGATCGTGATGAATCGACTGGCCTAGCTGGCGCGCCAGACTGACGATCGTAAGATTGTCAGCCGGTAGGCCTACGACAAGATCTGCGAACGATTGCACCTCGGAATCCAAATCCTCCTTGCCGCCGTCCGGGAGATGAAAGGCGCGGGTGAAGAAACGGTAGGACACCTCACGGCTTTCAATCTGGTAATTGTGTGTCCCCGGGTTCTCATTCTCGTACCACTCCAGATTGTCGGGGCTGCCCATCAGCGCGAAGAAGGGCTGTATGTCGGAATAGACCCCTTGCTTGACGACGCCCGCGCGAAAGCAGCAGTCATCCATCGCGTTGTAGATGAGCAGGGTTGGCCGCGGCGCGCGCAAAGCCATTAACTGCGCATAGTCGGCCCCGGACCGCATGTCCGGAGCATTCTGTTCCGCGTCCCCGGCATACTCCGGATGTTCGATGGCCGTGGTCAGCGAGCTAAAGCCCGCCACCGGTACCGAAGGGCCGACCCGGGTGTCCAGAGTGCTGAGCAACATTGTCTGCCACCCTCCGCCCGACAAACCCGTCATACCGATGCGCGTTCGGTCCACCCGTGGGTCGTCATACAAGTAGTCGAGGCCGCGGCGCATTGCCAGGTAAAACAATCCGACTCCATTGGACCCGGCCAGATCGAGCAGCCCGATTTGGTTATGCTCATTCCCTGCCCCACTTAGTTCGCCCATACCGATCCATTCCAGGCTGAGCGCTAAAATTCCGAGGCGAGCTTGTTGGATGCATCGTTTCTGCTTATGTTCGACGGCCTTCCCGCCTGCGCCGTGGCCGTTCACGTTCAGAATCGCAGGCATCTTGTCTTGCATATGCTCGGGCTCGTACAGCAGCGCGGTGGACATGAAACCAGGGACTATTTCGTAACGAAGTTTCACGATGCGATAACCCGGCCGCGCGATCTCGGCGACCTTTTCGAATTTGGGCTTCGCGTCCACCCACGCTTGCGGCCAGCCATGATAGATCACCGATAGATCGTGCGCCCGCAGCCGATCAGCCACTTTCTGCCAATCCTCGGGACTGCTCGGCCTCGGTAGTTCGGGTACATGCTTGAGCATAAAGTGCCGCTAGCTGTTCGTCCACCAGGACCGGGTTGTCGAGCGGTTGCTTGAGCAACGGATCGATTGTGCTCCGCGTCGCCTGCGCCGCTGCCTGCAACAGGCAACCGCCGATAAGAATGGCAAACATCGAGGTATTTCTCATCGCACTCCGACGAAGCTATGTTTTCCGACGACACGGTTCGCCTCAAGCTTTTGGACTGGTTGCTGCTTGCTTACGAATGCTTGCAAGTAACTCGGCAAAACGCGGTTCGGTACGCAGAGTTTTAAAGTCTTCATCATTTGCTAATTGATCAGCATCCGTGAATCCGAGTTTTACGGCCTCCTGAATCTGCTGGAGTGCCTCTCCCGGCCGCCCAAGAACACTCAAGCCGCCGGCAAAGGTGGCGTGCGCCTGCATCTGATTGGGCCGGTCCATCTGAGAGGCACTTTCTAAAGCCTTTTTGTAGAGGGCAATTGACTCATCCGCGCGGCCCTCGTGGGCGAGCGAGCTCGCCAGATTTTCCATGGTCGCGAGGGTATCGGGAAAAGCCGGACCCAACGTGCGCAGTTCAATCGCCAGCTCTTTGCGAAACAACTGTTCTGACTCGGGTAGTTTTTTCTCCAGAGCCAGCGTCTCCGCCAGGTTATCCATGGATCCGAGTGTGTCAGGGTGTTCCGGCCCCATCGTTGCACTGGTACGCGCCAGTTCATCCCGCTGCAGCGTTTCCGCTTCGTGGAGTTTGCCCGCCTGTTGAAGGATCACGCCCAAGTTGGACAGGGTGGCCAGCGTGTTTTTCGCTTGAGGACCGTAAACCCGGGTCACCCGTGCGAGGGTATCGCGCAACAACGTCTCCGCTTCGGAGTATTTTCTTTCTCCCTGCAGAGTCATGGCCAGGTTGCTTAGCGTAGATATCGTGAGAGGATGATCCGGTCCTAACCGTTGCGTGGAAATTTTCAGGGTTTCCCGTCCTAGGCTTTCGGCTTCGCCATACCGTCCCTGGGCGCGTAGGTTTTCAGACAGATCGCGCATCGAGCGCAGGGTTTCCTGACTGTCAACGCCCAGCGTTTTCTGTTGGGCAGCCAACGCACGCCGGATCAGGGCTTCGGCCTCCACAAACTTTCCCTGCTCCGTCAGGTTACCAGCGAGCAGCACGACGGTCGCCAGGGTTTGCGGGTGATTCGCGCCTAAGACCCGCTGTTGCGACTCCAGAGTTTGTCGTAACAACTTTTCTCCATCTGCATATTTGCCCTGGCCTTGATAAACATATCCAAGCTGACTCTGCGACCATAACGTCTCTGGGCTTTCTGCTCCGAGCAACCGGCTTTGTATGGCAGCCGCCTGCGCCAGCAGGGGGCCGGCCTGTTGAAACAGCCCAAGCCCCATATAGGTCTTGCCCATCGTTGCCATCATCCTGGCTTGCACCTGCGAACCGTTTCCGGGCGTGCTCGCAATTTGTGCCGACGCCTTATCGAGAAGTTCGCGGGCGGTAACGCTATTGCCCCTGGCTTCGTTCGGGTTGGAAACGTTAAAGACATTGGTCATGAAATCAGTAACATTCTTTGACAGTTCTGCTTCCCGGTTGGCGCGGTCTCTCTCGATGGTCAACCTGGCGCCGAAACCCACCATCAACAACGCCAATACAGCTGCGAAGGCTACGGCCAGTCTGTTCCTGCGCACGAACTTCTGTGCACGATACAACACGCTCGGCGGACGGGCAATCACCGGCTCGTGCTTGAGGTAACGGCCAAGGTCAGAAGCAAGTTCGAGAGCAGAGCTATACCGGCGCTCGCGGTCTTTATCGATCGCTTTCATTACGATCCAGTCGAGATCTGCCGCCAGTTCGGTGGTGAAGGCCGGCGCCGAAGAGCTAGCTCCTGAGCTGCCATGCAGGCTGCTCTTCAGCCGGGCACTGGGGCGCTGCGGATCCTGTTCGCGCAACTGGGACAGCACTTCGTAGAGTGACTTCGTTTTCCAAACCTTCACGTCAAACGGGAGAGAACCAGTCAACAGTTCGTAGAGGACAGCACCGAGAGAATAGACGTCGGTTCGCGTATCGACGTCGAGCGCACCCGGGTCTGCTTGTTCCGGGCTCATGTAGCCCAGTGTTCCGACCATGCCGCCTGGCTGGGTAAACATGGTCTCCTCCTCTTTAGCCGAAGGAGTCGTGGTGAGCGCCTTTGCGATACCAAAATCGATAATCCGCGGGAGTGCCTTGCCGTCGATTTCGGTTACCAGGATGTTGGACGGTTTGAGGTCACGATGAATGATCGCTTTTTGATGTGCGTGCTGTACTGCTTCGCATACCTCGATCAGCAAATGCAGGCGCTCGGGGATGGTCAGTCCGTTTTGTTTGCAGTAGAGGCTGATAGGCACCCCCGGGACGTACTCCATCACAAAGTAGGGCTGCCCTTCCTGGGTTGTGCCGGCATCGAATACTCTGGCGATCGCGGGATGATTCATGATCGCAAGCGCCTGCCGTTCCAGCTCGAAACGCTGTAAGGTCGATTCACTCCGAATTGCCGCTCTGATCAATTTGAGCGCCACCTGGCGTTTCACGGGCGCATGCTGCTCAGCAAGCCACACTGCGCCCATGCCACCCTCGCCAAGCTTCGCGATGAGCTGATAGTGCCCAATCCAGCCAGGCTCGGCTACCGGACCACCCAATGCGACAGGAGATGAAGATATGGTGGACAGGTCTGCGTCCGTCATCTGATCGGGTGCATGCGATTGCGGAGAGTCGAGCGAATCTGTCACGGTCACCTCGAACCCTCGGGGTGCGACGTCGGTCGGGATCGAGAATAGGATACCTGACCGTGCTGCCTTGCCTTGGTGAGGTTCCTCGGTTCCCGTCACCGGGAACCTCTCGTGCATTAAGATGGCTGCACCACGAATCTCCCACGACTGAGTGTGCAGCGCAAGATGCGTATCGCAATGACAATCGTCCTATTGGTTGGCTTGACGGGGGCCGCGCTAGCCCAGGCCGATGGCCCTATTTCTTCACTTCCCTACACTCCTGGACTCAATACTGAGTTCATGGATACCAGCACCGACCCCTGCGTGGATTTTTATCAGTACAGTTGCGGCGGGTGGATGAAGAAGAATCCGATTCCGGCCGATCAGCCTGGGTGGTCTGTTTACGCCAAGCTGGCGCAGGACAACGAACGGTTTTTGTGGGGCATTTTAAGCGACCTGGCCAGTAAGTCTCAAGGCCGCAACGCCAATCAGCAGAAGATCGGCGACTACTTCGCCGCTTGTATGAACGAATCTGCGGTTGAGAAGCTTGGCGCCGCTCCCATCAAGCCCTACCTGGAACAGATCAATGGCCTCGCGTCGAAGAAGCAACTATCCGCTGTTCTGGCCCGATTCATCTGCGGAGCGATAGTTCCGACATGTTCTTCGGATTTGGCTCAGGTCAGGATTATAGCGACTCCACTCAGGTGATCGCTTTCGCAAACGCCGGAGGACTTGGTCTCCCGGATCGCGACTATTACACCAAGAGACGATCCACACTCGGTCGAATTGCGGCAGAAGTATGTGGCTCATGTGCAGCGGATGTTTGTTTTGCTGGGCGACTCCCCGGACGCGGCACAGCGTGAAGCGGCCAGTGTGATGGCGATCGAGACCGCGCTGGCACAGGCTTCGTTAACTCGCGTACAGCGGCGAGACCCGCACAATCTTGACCACAAAATGAACTTAGCCCAATTGCAGGCACTCTCTCCCAGCTTCGATTGGGAGGCGTACCTCAAGGGAGTTGGCCTTGGCGTGCAAAACGTCTTCAACGTGAGCCAACCAGCGTTTTACAAAGAACTGGAAAACCAGCTGCAGGCTGCGAGTCTTGATGACATCAAGACGTATTTGCGCTGGCACACGGTTCACGAGGCAGCCCCGCTTTTATCGCAAGCTTTCGTCAACGAGGACTTCGAGTTCTTCGGCAAGACACTCCGTGGCACACCTCAATTGCGGCCTCGCTGGCAACGGTGTGTGCGGCTGGTCGATGATCAACTCGGCGAAGCTCTGGGCCAGGAGTTCGTCAGCCGGGCATTCAGTCCGGAGATGAAGCAAAACGCGCTGACCATGACCAAGCAGATCGAACTGGCCATGGCGGCGGACATTGAGCAGCTGAGCTGGATGAGTCCCGAGACTAAGCTGAATGCTCTGGCCAAACTGCACACCATCAGCAACAAGATCGGCTATCCGGACAAGTGGCGTGATTATAGTTCGATTACGATCGAGCGCAACGACTTCGCAGGAAACGCTGAAAGGGCCACTGTGTTCGAGTCGAAGCGCGTTCTCAACAAGATTGGCAAGCCTGTAGATCGGAGCGAGTGGGGGATGACCCCTCCTACCGTCAATGCTTATTACAGTTCGCGCATGAACGATATTAATTTCCCTGCGGGCGTATTGCAGCCCCCGCTTTACGATCCCAAAATGGACGATGCGCCCAACTACGGTGACACCGGGGGAACCATCGGTCACGAGTTAACCCACGGCTTCGACGATCAAGGCCGCAAGTTCGACGCGCAGGGCAATTTGAAGGACTGGTGGACGAAGCAGGACGGGCAAAACTTCGAGGCCCGCGCGCAGTGCGTCGTCGACCAATACGCGCAGTACGTTGTTGTCGACGAGGTGAAGATCAACAGCAAGCTAACGGAAGGGGAAGATATCGCCGATCTGGGAGGGCTTATCCTCGCCTGGGTAGCCTGGAAAGAGCAAACCAAAAACATGCACCTGGAGAGCCGGGACGGGCTCACACCCGAGCAGCGCTTCTTTGTGGGAAACGCGCAGTGGGCTTGCGAGAATGACCGGCCGGAGAACTTACGCGTGAATGCCATCACCGATCCGCATTCTCCTGGCAAGTACCGTGTCAACGGCCTGGTGGTGAACATGCCGGAGTTCCAGCAGGCATTCTCCTGCAAGGCCGGTCAACCAATGGCGAAGGTGGACCGATGCCGGGTTTGGTGAGAAAGTATCGGTTTCGGCGCAGGCTAAGATCGTTTACGTTATGACCTCCCGTCTTCGCTCAGGACAGGGTCAAGGTTCATTTTTTGTAAAATTCGATAAAATTTGATGTTTTGGACCTTTTGGGGCATAAAGAGCCGTCGAGCAGGTTATCGGCGCCGGCCAAAGCGGTTCTTGTCTATGGAGAAGGGCCGTCTGGTGTCGGGAGCTACGTAATCGGCCATGGGAACACGGGGCAGCGATGAGTCCGTTTGGCGGAGTTCCCGGGGGCGGGAACCGCAGGTCCCTCCACTACGCTCCTTCGGAGCTCCGGTCGGGATGACAATTCTTCTTTTGGAGTTGGGTCGGGAGAGGGAGCGGATTGTGCCTCTAGGACGGCTTCTTCCTGGGCCGGGGACGGTCGGGGTCGACGGATTGTCCGTCCTGCCGGGTACGCATCCATTCCGAGACATAGAATGGCGGATTATGTGAGCGGCGGGGCGGGTTTGTTCTTGGCGGAGAGGGCGCGGCGATCCGGTATCAAGCCTTCGATGGCGATGATCATGGAGAGAGCTTTCACTTGGGCGGAAGCGCTGCCTCGGGTCATTTCGGGGGCTAGGTCGGCGATTTCCCAAAGGCGGGCCAGGACTCGGTTGCGGCTCAGGTTGAAGAGGCGGAGTTCCTCAGTCTCCTGCTGCACGAGCCGTTCGTGCGCGGGGGCCAGGTGCTCGTGCATGTAGGCGCTGACACAGGGTTTGGCTTTGGTGTAGACGGCGGTGTCGGGGTTGAGACCGACGGCTTCGGCAGCACGGCGGTCGGTCATAGTTCCAGAGAGGACCAGGTGGGCAAAGGCTATTTCCTGATGGGTGATGGGGTCGCTGACGTTATTCTTCGGCATTGTTGCTCCTTATTGTTGAGTCGGCCTTCGTCTTCGAGGGAAATTGCGTAAAGATTGAAACTTTCAAAACGTACCTCAGGGGCTAAGCGGCTACGCGGAGGGGCTAGAGTTTTTCCTGCGAAATTCGAGTAAAGCCCTCATCTGAGCGTTTCGCTTGGCGGCACGGGTGAACCCGTGCCCTTCCAGGAAGAGTGGCTCTTTGATTGCGGTTCACGGCAGGGGTTTTATTGCGCGGACAAGGGGACGCAATAAAAATCCCGCCGCGGCGGGATGCTGATTTTAGACAGGGATCGGGTGTGCCACCGGACAGCGGTAAAACTGTCCTTCGCTCGCTCTTAGTCCGTTAAACAAACGGAAACTCCCCCGGCTAGGAACAGCCGCGCGATCAGCGAGCTCCTGCCGAAATCATCTTCTAAGAAACACGGTACAGGCTTAAAAGCCCCCCAGCAAGCGACTTAGGCTGTTTATTTTCACCGCTTCAGCTATCTGCTGGCTACAGCCTTTTCCGATGGAAGCTGTGAGGTGTCCCACCCGCCACCCAAGGCCTCTATAAGCTGAACGCTGCTGGTCATCTGTTGGACTTGCAGAGTAATCGCTGTTTGCTGATTGCTCAGCAGAGATGTTTGGGCAGTGAAGACGTTGAGATAGGTATCCACGCCGGTCTTGTAACGAACGAGAGAGAGATTGTAGTAACGCTGGGCGGCGGCAATGCTGTTCTGCTGCTCTTGTCTTTGCTGGCCCAGCCAGCGGACAGAAGCCAGGTAGTCCTCAGTCTGCTGGAATGCTGTGAGAACAGTCTGCCGGTAGGCTGCCTCATCGGCCTCGTACTGCGCCTTGTATTGGGCGATGAGACCTCGGCGCTGTCCTCCGTCAAACAATAGTTCGGAGGCAGACGGTCCCGCGGAGAAGAACCGGCTGGGCCAGGTAAACAGATTGCCGATCTTCTCGCTCTCAAGCCCGATGTTGCCACCGATCGTAAAGGTTGGATAATACGCTGCCGTTTCGACACCGATCAGAGCATTCGCTTCCGACATTGTCCGTTCCGCAGCGGCAATGTCCGGACGGCGCTCAAGGATCTGGGAAGGCACCCCAATGGGAATCGTGGGCACGTTGTTGGTCAACTGCCGTTTGGGTATGGAAAATGACGACGCAGCCTGGCCTGTGAGGACCGCGATCGCATGCTCAAACTGGGCGCGGGCAATGCGGAGATTGGTAGCGGATGCGATGGCGGTGTCGAGGTTCAACTGCGCCTGGGCCACCGATTGCTCGGTGTCCACTCCCGTCCTGCTGCGGACCTGGGTGAGCACGAGGTCTTTCTGATAGGCCTCGATGGTTTGCTGATAGAGGTCCAGGAGAGAATCCTGCCCGCGCACTTCGAAATAGAAGACGGCGAGGTTGGCCTGCTCGGTCAATCGTTGGTTGGCCAGATCGGCAGCGCTTACCTGGGCTGCATTGGCAGCCTCGCGCACTGAATTGCGAATGCGTCCCCAAACGTCGGGCTCCCAGGAAACGTCAAACGGCAGACTGAAATCGTTACTGTTCGGATTGATACCGGGGAAAGTCGCAGACGTATTGCGCAGACGTGCGCCCGCGCGTATAGGCAGGGCCAACCGAGACCGTCGGGTAATAGGCGGCTCGCGCTTGCCTCACCTGAGCACGGGCGGCCATGAAATTCTGAAACGACTGCGCGATGTTCTGGTTTGAGATGTTGAGCTTCTCTTCCAGGGCATTCAGCTCCGGCTCCTGGTAGATCTCCCACCAGTTCCCTTTCACGGTCGCGTCCTGTGGAGTTGCCGGCATCCAGGTGGTGCCGTCGGAGGATTGTTGCGGCTGCGGCACAACTTCCTTTAAGGCGGGGGGCGCCTGCGTAACCGGAGCAACGTACTTGGGTCCCACGACACATCCCTGGAGCAAGCAACAGGCAAGCGCCGAGGGCGATCGTGCTGCAACGATGAGCGTTTTGGCGAGCTTCATACTGTCTTCCTAAATTGCTGGATTGCTCGCCGCTCCAGCGTAGGGAAGAGCGCGGCGGCGGCTGAATCGATGACTAAGGCGATCGAAATAGAGGTAAATGACGGGTGTGGTGTAGAGCGTCAACACCTGGCTGAAGATGAGGCCTCCGCAGATGGCGATACCAAGAGGACGGCGCAACTCTGAGCCAGTGCCTGTTCCCAGGGCAAGCGGTAATGCGCCAAAGAAAGCGGCCAGCGTGGTCATGAGAATAGGCCTGAAGCGCAGCATGGCAGCTTCAAAGATCGACTCTTCCGTGCTCATGCCCTGCTCACGTTCCGCCATGAGCGCGAAGTCGATCATCAGGATCGCGTTCTTTTTCACAATGCCAATGAGAAGGAAAATGCCAATCACAGAAATGACGTCGAATTCACTGTGAAACACCAACAGCGCAAAAACGGCGCCCACGCCTGCGGAGGGGAGGGTGGTCAGGATGGTGATGGGATGGACAAAGCTCTCATACAAAATTCCCAGGACGATGTAGATCGAAAGGAGAGCCGCAAGGATGAGCATCGGCTCGGTCGAAAGTGATGCCAGGAAGGCCTGGGCGGTTCCTGCGAATTGCTCGCGCAGTGTGGGCGGTGCTCCGATGCGCTGCTGCATCTTGTTGATGAGCACCGTCGCTTGTCCGAGCGAGGTGTTGTGCGCCAGGTTGAACGAAATGGTCACCGAGGGAAAGAAGGACGAGTGATTCACCGCCAGAGACGACGTAGCCGCATGCGCCCGGGTGAAAGCCTGCAACGGTACGGATGCCTTTCCGGAGGCATGAACATAGGTTGAGTTGAGCGTGGTGGGATCGCGATAGAACTGGGGCGCAGCCTCCATCACCACGTAATACTGGTTCAGCGAGGTATAAATGGTCGACACCTGCGCTTCGCCGAACTCGTCGTACAAGGATTGATCGATAAGCTGAGGGGTCACGCCGAAGCGAGCGGCGGTTCGCCGGTCGTAGTCCAAAAACATCTGCATGCCGCTGTTTTGCTGATCGGTAGTGACGTCTTTGATCTGCGGCATCTTCAGCATTTCTTTGTAGATCAGCGGTCCCCAGGTGGTGAGGTCGCTCACAGAATCGGCCGAGATCTGATACTGGTATTGCGCGTTACTCTGCCGTCCTCCGACGCCAATGTCCTGGGCAGCCTGCAGAAAGGCGGAAGCTCCCGTCAGTGCAGCAAGCTTGGGACGAAGTCGATCGACCACCATACCGGCGGTGACGCCGGGGCGCTGCGCCCGCGGCTTGAGGGACATAAAGACGAAAGCGGTGTTGCTGGCCCCACCGCCTCCGGTAAAGCCCTGGACTGCCTGAACGGCCGGATCCTCCTTGATGACCCGTTCGGTGTCGAGCAAGGACGCTCTCATGGCTGAAAAAGAGGCATCCTGCGAGCCTTGAAGGCCGCCAAAGATGAGGCCCGTGTCCTGCAAGGGAAACAACCCCTTGGGAACGTAGACAAAAAGGACAACATTGAGAACGACCGTTCCAAACAGGCTGAGGATGACGAGGCGCGGATGTTTGAGCGCCCAGGTAAGGCTGTGGCGGTAGAACTCAAGCAAAGCGGAAAAGCCACGGTCGCTGAGACGATATAAAAAACCGTGCTGCTCCTGGCTGGCGGGCCGCAGCAGGTAGACACACATCATGGGTGTCACGGTCAGGGAGATAAACATCGAAATGGCAATCGATAAGCAGAGGGTCACGGCAAACTCGTGGAACAAGCGGCCGATCAAGCCGCCCATGAACAGCAGAGGCACGAATACCGCAACCAGCGAAAGGCTCATCGAAAGTACAGTAAAGCTGACTTCCTGGGCTCCCTTCAGGGCTGCATCCCAGGGAGACATCCCGTCTTCGATAAAGCGGGCAATGTTCTCCATCACCACGATGGCGTCGTCGACCACAAAGCCGGTGGAGACAGTCAACGCCATGAGCGAGAGATTGTTGATGCTGTATCCCAGCAGATACATCCCGGAAAACGTTCCGATGAGCGAGGCAGTCACAGCCACCCCAGGCACGAGCGTGGCTTGCGGACTGCGGAGAAACACGAAGACCACGGCCACCACCAGCAGGATCGACAGCCCCATCGCGATTTCCACGTCTTTGACCGAAGCGCGAATGGTGGTGGTGGTGTTGATGGCGATGCCGAGCTTGTCGCCAGCCGGGATAGACGCGTTGAGCGCAGGCAGCGCCTTGATGATGCGATCGGTCGTGTTGATAGCATTCGCATTCGGCAGACGGTAGACAAGAAGCACCACGCTCGGCTTGCCGTTGGCAAAACCTGCAGAACGAGTGGTTTGGATCGAATCCGTGACGTGGGCTACATCGCGCAGGCGCACAATGCTGCCATTCTTGAGATCGGTGCCAATCACGATGGGCGCATAATCTTTGGCTTTGGATATCTGGTCGTTGGCGGTGATATCCGCAGTCATTGAGTCGTCGCTCAGTTGACCTTTGGGACGGTTGGAGTTTTGTCCGGACAGCACCCGGGCCACATCCTGCGGACCTAAACCGTAACTGTTCAGTTGTTGCGGATCGAGATCGACGCGCACTGCGGGAAGCGAGCTGCCGACAACCTGAACCTGGCCGACACCCGAAATCTGCGATATCTTCTGCTGAACAATCGAGGATGCGGTGTCAAACATCTCCCCCTGGCTATGGGTGTCAGAGGTCATGTTGAGCACCATCAGCGGGAAAGCGGATGAGTTCACTTTGCGGTAGGTCGGGTTCGACGGCAGATTTGCGGGCAAATAGGTCCGGGCGGCGTTGATGGCCGCCTGAACGTCGCGGGCTGCGCCATCCACGTCCCGGCTGTAGTCGAATTGCAGGGTGATTCCCGTGGTGCTGAGGGTGCTCGAAGAGGTCATCTGGGTGACCCCGGCAATACGCCCGAACTGGCGCTCCAACGGAGTGGCTACCGAGGAAGCCATGATCTCAGGACTCGCTCCGGGTAGCTGTGCGGCAACCGTGATGGTGGCAAAATCCACCTGCGGCAAAGAGGCGACGGGAAGCTTCACAAACGCCATGCAACCCGCGATGATGATCGCTACCGTCATCAGGATGGTCGCTACAGGCCGCTTGATGAAGAAGGCGGATATGTTCACAGAGGCTCCGCCGTTCTGGGGTTGTTCAGGACTACAGGGCTCCTCCACGCGAACCGCCGGGCAATCCTATCGAAAAACACATAGATGACGGGAGTGGTGTACAGGGTGAGGACCTGGCTGACAAGCAGGCCGCCTACCATCGCAATCCCCAGAGGACGGCGAAGCTCGGAGCCGATGCCTGAACCGAAGGCCAACGGGAGGCCGGCGAACAGGGCGCAGAGCGTGGTCATCATGATCGGCCGGAAGCGGAGCAGGGACGCCTGAAAGATAGCGTCGGTCGCATTCATACCCTGGTTGCGCTCGGCATCGAGTGCGAAGTCCACGATCATGATGCCGTTCTTCTTCACGATGCCGATCAACAGGATGATGCCAATGATGGCAATTACATCCAGGTCCTGGTGACAGATGCGAAGCGCCAACAGGGCGCCGACACCCGCCGAGGGCAGCGTAGAAAGAATGGTGATGGGGTGAATGAAGCTCTCATACAAAATGCCGAGGACGATGTACACAGCCACCAGGGCGGCAAAGATCAGCCACGCTTCATTGCCGCCGATGGACTGGTACGCCGCGGCTGTTCCCTGCAAATCGCCCTGCACGCTGGCCGGCATTCTCAACCGGTCTTGCGTTTTTTCGAGCGCGTCTACGGCCTGGCTCAACGAATGGCCCGGGGCAACATTGAACGAGATGGTGACGACCGGAAATTGTCCCTGATGGTTGATCGTCAACGGGGATGGCGTGGTGGTGAAGCGGCTAATTGCGGAAAGAGGAACGGGGTTGGAAGCCGATGACGAGGAGCTGGAGGAATTGGACGACCCGCCGCTGCCCCCCTGGTTGCTGGAGGAGGATTGGGTTGAGAGCGCCGTGGCAGGCGTGGAGGACGCCAGGTTGATGTTGCCGGTGGTCGAAGAGGACGAAGTCGTACTGCTGCTGGAGGAGGTTTGATTTCCAGGCGTATTGGTAATGGAGCTGGCCGGAGTAGAGGACGCCACCCCGCTGCTGGAAGACGGATTCAACGTGCTGACGGTGCCGTTGGAAGCGGCCGAGGTGCGGCCGGAAGTACTTTGCGCAGCGCCACTGGAGCCGGAACTGTTCGCGCCCTGAATATAGATATCCTTAAGCTTGCCGGCGTTCTGCTGGAACTCGGGAAGCGTTTCCAAAATGACGTGGTATTGATTCGACTGCGTGTAGAGAGTGCTGATCTGGCGTTGTCCGAATGCGTCATAAAGGGTCGAGTCGATCTGGTCGGGCGTGATGTTCAGGCGGGAAGCGGTGGCCCGATCCATGTCGAGATGCACGCTGACGCCATTGTTTTGCTGATCGGTGGTGACGTCGGCCATCTCGGGCAGTTTGCGCAGCTCAGTCACCATCTTTGCCGTCCACAGATTCAACTCCGCGACATCGGGGTCTTCCAGCGTGTATTGGTATTGCGTCCGGCTGACGCGATCGTCCACCGTGAGGTCCTGGATGGGCTGAAGATAGAGATGGATCCCCGGAATCTGGTCAACACGCTTTTGCAGACGAGCGATCACTTCGGTTGCGGTGAGATGGCGCTGGTCAACCGGTTTGAGATTGATCTGGATCCGTCCACTGTTCAAGGTGGTGTTGGTGCCATCGGCCCCGATGAAGGAGGAGAGGCTCAGGACTGCGGGATCTTTGAGGATTTCCTCACTCAGCTGCTGTTGCTTGTGCGACATGGCGGCAAAGGAGATGGATTCGGGCGCCTGGGTGACGCCCTGGAGAGTCCCGGTGTCCTGGGTGGGGAAAAAGCCTTTGGGGATCTCAATGTATTGATAGATCGTCAGGCACAATAAAGCGGCTGCCACCAGCAGCGTCGGTGTCTCGTACTGCAGAACCCATCGCAGGCTGCGGCCGTAGGCGGCGATGATGCGTTTGAAACGCTCTTCCGTCCAGCGGTAAAAGGCATTCTGCTCGGCCACGGGAGTGTGCCGCAGCAGGCGCGCACTCATCATGGGTGTTAGCGTGAGCGATACGAAGGCGGAGATAAGAATGGTGATGCTGAGGGTGACGGCAAACTCGCGGAACAAACGCCCAACCACGTCGCCCATGAATAGCAGGGGTATGAGCACGGCGATCAGGGAGATGGTGAGCGAGATGATGGTGAAGCCGATCTGGTCAGCTCCCTTGAGCGCGGCTGCGACCGGCGCCATGCCCTCTTCGAGGTAGCGGGAGATGTTTTCAATCATCACGATGGCATCGTCGACGACGAAGCCGGTGGAGATGGTGAACGCCATCAGCGTGAGGTTGTTGAGGCTGTAACCCAGCAGGTGCATGATGGAAAAACTGCCAATCAGCGAGAGAGGCACGGCGACGGCCGGGATGAGCGTGGCAGTAAAGCTGCGGAGGAAGACGAAGATGACCAGCACCACCAGTCCGATGGTCAGCATCAACTCGAATTCCACGTCCGCTACCGACGCCCGGATGGTGTTGCTGCGGTCGGTCAACACCTTCAGCTTGACGGAGGCGGGTAATCCAGCCTGCAGTTTGGGTAGCAGGGTCTCAATCTCTTTGACCACGGCAATGGTGTTCGCGCCAGGCTGGCGTTGCACGTTCACGATGACGGCAGGGGTTTGATTCATCCATCCGGCGAGCCTGGTATTTTCGATGCCGTCGGTGATTTTCGCCACATCCGTCAGCATCACCGGAGCGCCGTTTTTGTAGGCCACGACTACATCTTTGTAGCCTTCGCTCGAGAGCAGCTGGTCGTTGGCATTGATCTGGAAGTTCTGCGCCGGGCCATCAAAACTGCCCTTGGCGCTGTTGACCGATGCGTTGACCAGGGCGGAACGCAGATCTTCAAGATTGATGCCGTACGAGGACAGCGCCACCGGATTGGCCTGAATGCGAACCGCCGGCTTGTTGCCTCCACTGATGGTGACCAGGCCGACGCCACTGAGTTGGGAGATCTTGGGCGCGAGGCGCGAATCGACCAGGTCTTCCACCTTGGAGAGGGGAAGAGTTTCCGAGGTCAGGGCCAGCGTGAGCACGGGCGCATCCGCCGGGTTCACTTTGCTGTATACCGGAGGCACGGGAAGGTCTGTCGGCAGGTAGCCCTGGGAAGCGTTGATCGCGGCCTGGACTTCCTGTTCCGCTACGTCGATGTTCAGGTTCAAAGAAAACTGAAGCACGATGATGGAGCTGCCATCGGAGCTGGTGGAGGTCATCTGCGTCAGGCCTGCGACCTGACCAAACTGCCTTTCGAGCGGTGCGGTCACGGCCGAACTCATTACCTGCGGACTGGCGCCGGGATAGAACGTCTGCACCTGGATGGTTGGATAGTCGGCCTCCGGCAGGGCGGAGATGGGTAGCGTCGTATAAGCGACCAGACCAAGGACGAGGACGGCAACCATCATAAGGATGGTTGCGATCGGCCGCAGGATGAAGGTCCGCGAAGGGCTCACTGGCCACTCACAGCCTGACCGCCCTGGGCCTGTCCGGACGCGGAGGGCGTCTTGCCACTCTGCCCCTCGATGTTGATTTTGGAGCCGTCCTGCAGTTTGTCAAAGCCGGTAATGGGGACGGTTTCTTCGGCGTTGAGGCCGGTCACGGCGGCCATGCCGTTTTCCGTGGTCAGCTCGTTGATCGTCCGAATGTGGACGGTGTTGCCGGAAACCACGTAGACGAAGGCCTGGGTTCCGTTGTGCTGCACGCCAGCGGTGGGAATCAGGACCGCGTCGTTCAACGTCTTCACCAGCAGGCGCGCATTGACGAACTGGTTGGGATAGAGCTTGAGGTCGGCGTTCTCGAACTGACCGCGAAAGCGGACGGTGCCGGTCGAGGTATCAATCTGATTGTCGAGGGTGAGCAGCTTTCCGGTAGCCAGCTTTGTCTGCTGCGATCGATCGAAGGCATCGACGGTGAGGCCGGTGCGATGAAGGATCTGGTCGCGTACCTGCGCCAGATCGTCTTCGGCAACATTGAATACGACGGTGATGGGTTGCAATTGGGTAATGACGACAAGCGGGTTCGAACCGCCGGAGAATACTGTGTTGCCGGGATCAATCAGACGCAGGCCGACCCTTCCAGTGATAGGGTGACGCCAGGTGGCAGTAGCTTAGCTGCACCTGGGCGTATTCGACCGCTCCTGTATCGTTTTGCACCGTTCCGCGATCCTGTTCGACCAGTTGCTTCTGGTCCTCGTAGGTCTGGGCCGCGATTGCCTGCTGGTCAAAGGCCTCTTTATAGCGGTCCTGGTCCATCTCGGCTTGCGCCAGCAGACCCTTATCGCGCTGCAAGGTTCCCTGGGCTTGCTTCAACTGGGCTTCGTAGGGCCGGGGATCGATGTCGATCAGCGGTTCGCCGCGATGGACCATCTGGCCTTCGACGTAATGGACGGCCACAACCTGGCCGTTAATCTGGCTATATAGGTTCACCGTTGCCACTGGGGTGACGGTTCCCAGCGCTTCCACGTAGTACCCGATCGACCCGAGGTGCGCGGTGGCCGTCTTGACGGTTGGAATTGCCGGCGGCTCAACCGCAGCCGTCTTATCTGCCTGGCTCTTGCGTATGCCGCGGACCACACCGGCTACGACCACTGCTGCAATGGCCAGCACCACCAGCCATGTCCAGGTGCGGCGCTTGGTGGCTGATCGCGGCGGTGTGAGTTCGGCCTTTTCAGCAGTGTTCATGATTTGTTCCTTCGTGAACCGGCGGAAGTGAAATTACCGGTTGAAAAAGTATTACACGAAACGTAACGTTCGGTACGGATAAATGATAGACTCAGCTGGTTGAAGCAAAGATACAAAGAAAAAAGGTACTTTGGTCCCATGGCACCTGAAAGTACCACCCTCAACCGGTCTGCGCGCACGAAGTCGGAAATCCGTACGGAACGGGTGACCAACCGGCTGCTCGACGCGGCGAGCAAATTTTTTATGGAGCGGGGGTTCGAGGCCACCAGCATGGGCGAAATCGCGCGCTATGCCCGTGCCTCGAAGGAAACGTTTTACCGTCACTTCCCCAAAAAAGAAGATCTATTCATAGCCGTCGTGATCCGCGGGGCGAAGATGGTTGCGGCCGAACTCTCAGCCGTCCTCCTTTCCCACGAACGGCCGGAAAAAGCTTTGGCTGCGTTCGGTGAACTGTTCCTGGATCGCGTTCTCTCGGTAGATTCGATTGCCTTTCATCGCGTTGTGGCCATGGAAAGGGAGCGCTTCCCCGAACTGATGCAGACCTTGAAAGCGGACGGCCGGGGACGAGTGCATGGCTCTCTCGCTCGTTACCTTGATGAGCAGATTGCAAGCGGCAGACTGCGCAAAATGGATACGACTGTCGGCGCGCGCCAGTTCCTCGATCTCGTTGCCGCGGAAATGATCATGGCGGCTACCCGCTGCGGACGACCCAAACCCAGCAAAGCCCAGATCCGGCAAAGAGTCAAAGAAGCTATCGAATGCTTCCTTCGTGGCTACCAGGCTTGACCTCTACTTCATTGCTGAAAAATCAGTGGGACGCATGAACACTTCTTCCACGTTGTACTCCCCGTTCACTTGCTCGATTAAGGGCGCAGCCGCTTTCCGATACGGTGGAAAGGCCGGATCGGCATGGAGTGCGTCCCAGTGTTTTTTGGCGTCCTCTTTGCTGGGCTGGGCCACAAGGTAGACGAACGTGTTCTTCCAGGGGGAGTCCTCGTCCGGCACCCAGTAACCGACAACACTGAGATCATGTTTGGCTTGAAGTTTGGAAACGTCGTGAAATATGGAGGCGAGCTCCGGGACCTTGCCAGGCGCGGTGTGATACACCATCAACTCAAAGACGCGGTTGCTCTCTGCTCTCACCTCTTTTACGTGTATCAAGTGGGCGGCAATGAGCGCTCCAGATGTAAAGGACAAAACCGACGTAGCGCAAAGCTTCCAGCCCTGCCAGTGCTTCATAGAGGGTTCTCCAATCTCGGCCACATCTCCGAGTGAAGTGCTGCAAGTCGAGCACCCGCCGCTTGTGTGCTTGCGTGCGCAGATCTAAATGACTTAGAGAGCGCGGCAGGCGTGGTGATTGTCCACAATTGCGAATGCTTGTTCAGAAACGGACACACCTTATTGGGCTATCTACCTGCTTCATGGGCGGCTGGCCGGCGGCACGACGCCATTCATGCGCAGGTACTCCACCATTTGTCCGTAGTGGTTGAAGGCGTGAACGGAGGCTTCGACGACGAGTGCCAAGCGTGTTACCGTATTGGCCGATAAAGGCGAAATCGGAGAAGATTTGACTGCCGGCTTCTCGTCGCCGATCGCATCGACCGCCTTCTGAAGATGCGCGAACGACGCGTTCAAGTAATCGATAATCTCCGCTTTCGTCCGGATTGCTTCTGGTCCAAGTTCGTCTCCGGCATCGGCGGGTGGTTCCTCTCCCAAGGCGGCCGCGGCCAAAATGTGGTTGGTTGCCGCCAGATGTTTCACCTGTTTCCCAAAGGTCCGCACACCCTTGAATTCACCGTCGGTAGGCGCAAATCCATATTTATCGGCGGGCATGGCCTCCGCGGCCGACACGATTTCCTTCGCCATCGATCGTAGAAGAATCTGGAGCGCACGTCTTTCCCGCTGGGCGTCGAGAGTAGCGGGCTCCTCCTGGCCGGTTTGGTGAGTGGGCGCCACAGAAGTCTGCACCAGAAAAGCCGTTCGACCCGGCTTTTCTGTCTCTGCCGGCATGCCGGCACACACCACCAAAATTGAAGATGCGCATATCCATTTCATTCGTTTCATAAGTTCCTTTCCCCGCGGACAAACAACGATCTGCCGCCGCTATGGAGAACTTACGACTTAAAGTCGACTTTAAGGCAAGAGGGTTTTGTAGAATGTTTGTCACGAAGGTCAGGGATAGGCCCATGGCGGAATTCACTATTTCAGAGGTAGCGCGACAGGTTGGAGTTCAATCATCCGCTATTCGCTACTACGAACAGATCGGATTGCTCCCTCCGGCGCGACGAGTGAGTGGACAGAGACGTTACGACTCGACCATGCTCTACCGGCTGGCAGTCATCCAAAGAGCGCGGCAACTTGGCTTTACGCTGGATGAGATCCGGCAGCTGTTTTTCGGTGTTCGTAGTGCCCCCCGGGCATCAGAACGATGGCAGCAGTTGTCTTGCAGGAAGATGGCGGAACTCGACGATTTAATGGATGGGATCGAGTCGGTGCGACGTTTGCTCAGAAGGATGATGAAAAACTGTCGCTGCGAAACTCTGGAGCAATGCGGCAAGGAGATATTTCGGAGGGGTTGTATTGATTTGGCAGGTTCTGTCGCTGCGAATTATCGACGAAGACAGTGAGTCGTCTCTTAGAAAAGGGAGTGGCACTTTAGAAGTAATCAATAAAGTGCCACTCCGTCTGGCAAGAGCTTCCAGCGCGCTCAGTGTGTAGTTTCAATCCGAGCCACCTCTGAGTTTGCGGGTGCGGTTTTGCCGGCAGCGATCTCCATCTGCTTCTCTGCCTTCGACGGCTGCAAATGAAGGTGGCGACTCTCTCCCGTGGTCGAGATGTCACGCAGAAAGTAGCGGTTGCCGTACTTATGAAAAACCGCCACGCCGCTTTTTACCCGCTGGCCGTTATCGTCGATCGAGGCCATCATCGCTAACCCGGAATTCGATACTCCCCTGATCATGAGAACGGACGGGGTTTCCAAGCTAAGGGTGTAAGCGCCAGCCGGATAGTGGCCGGAAGCAGTCTCGAACGCGAACGGGACGTTCACTCTGGCGAACGCTCCCGCATTCTGCGCGTGGGATGCCGGCGAGAGTGGAGCAAGGGCAAGAACGGCGGTGAAAATACTGGCGCGAAACTTCAACATCGAAAGTGTGATCATGGCGGTTTCTCCTTTGGGAAGGCGTCTTGTTGAACCGCCTTCACTTACTAAGGCGGAACGGTCCCGCAACAAGGGCCACGGTTTTTGAATTATTTTTACCTCTGTGTCCACGTGGAGCGATGACGACAAGAAAAGGTAAGATAGCGGCGTGAACACCGTCGATTGGCTCCTCGATTCTGACCCCGCCATCCGCTGGCAGGCGATGCGCGATCTGACGGATGCCTCCCCGGAAGAGATCGCCGCGGAGCGCGCCCGCATCCCGCACCAGGGGCTCGGCGCTGAAATTCTCGCTCGCCAGGAAGCGGAAGGCTCGTGGCGCCGGGCCGATGCCCCCGTCTGGCTGCCTACCCTGTTTACACTGCTGCTCTTGCGCGCGACCGGCGTTGACCGCGCAGATCCTGCCGTCGAGTCGGCGGTGGCCCGCCTCGAGGCCAGTCTTGGGTGGGATGATCGGGCGGGATACTGGGAATTGCGTGAGCCGGAATTGGGCACGAAGCCATTCTTCGATGGCGAAGTGGAGCCATGCATCAACGGAGGCGTGCTCGCGCTTGGAGCCTTCTTCGGACGCCCGAGTTGGAGACTCGCGAGCGGCCTGATCGGCGAGCAGTTGGAGGACGGCGGTTGGAATTGCGAGGCTCCGCAGAGTGCGCGCTCGTCTTTCCACACCACGATCTGCGTACTCGAGGGGCTACTCGAGTACGAGCGTGCTGCCGGGTCCTCGCCAGAGGTCGCCGCGGCCAGACTGCGTGGCGAGGAGTATCTGCTGGAGCGCGGTCTCTTCCGTCGGCGCTCCACCGGCGAGGTGGCCAATCCGGCGTTCCTGAAGCTCGCGTTTCCTCCCCGCTATCACTATGATGTGCTCCGCGCACTCGACTACTTCAGGGCAGCGAATGTCCACCCTGATGCGCGCATTGGCGATGCCGTGCGTTTCATCGAAAGCAGGCGCCAGGTGGGCGGCAGATGGCTTCTTGATCGCGCGTACGACGAAGCGCTTCCCTTTCCGTGGGGTGAATCGGTGGGTGAGCCGAGCCGGTGGAACACGCTCCGGGCGCTGCGGGTGCTCCGTTGGTGGGAGCAGCGAGGGGCTTAGAGGGTGTGTGAGTACCGGGGGAAGAAACCGCAGGTCCCTCCACTACGCTTCGCTCCGGTCGGGATGACAATTCTGTTACAAGGGCACGTATTCCCACTTAGGCTTTTGCGGGCATAGCAGAATTGTCATCCCGAGAGCCTGTGACTTTATTGGGTTTCGCGAAAAAACCGATGCTGAAAACAAAAAACTTAGGTGCCTCCAAAAGCCCGAAAAATCAATAAAGTCACAGGCTCCGACCGGAGCGAAGCGTAGTGGAGGGACCTGCGGTTTCTTCCCCCAGTACTCACACCCGCTAAAGCCCGGGAATATTTTCAATGAGGTTCGGCACGACTCAGAACCCATTTGCGAGGAGAAAACCCAGGTCTCAAAAACGAGACCTGGGCCACCCACTCAACAGTAGTCCGCGTGATTATCATCTTTGGATAGAGCTAAAAGCTCTTCCTCAACCAAGCTAAAACTCTGCCGGCGGCATTCCCTTTTGCAGGAAGAGGTAGCGATCCCGCAGCGTGTCGGGCCCGGAGGTAATGACGGAATTCAGATGAATGAGCGGATAGCCCTCATCCTTATAGTTGGGCCATTTGGGCAGGTTGCCACCGTTCGGATCACCGGTTCTCGCAAAGTTCGTCCAGTAAGTCATTATTTGATCGCTCAAGGTACGGTCTTCAGGCCGTACGTTAAAACCAGGACGGGTATCGAGTGTGCCAAACACATACTCAATATCGTCAGAGTGAAAGGCAAACGTGCCCTGGTGGAACTTGCTGGGAGTAGCCGGCAATTCGAAGTGGTAGCGGAACGTGGGTGCATCCCCGGTCCTGCGGTGCTCCTCAAGCCAGGTCCATGTACCAAGCGCGATGAACTGATCACTCCCGAAATCGATCGCGGAACGACGCGCCTGGGCGTCGGTGTCGCCAGGGTAGAGCTTTAAGAACTCAGCCGCGCGATCGCCAAAGTCTTTCTCGGCCTTTTGCTTCCACTGCTCTACCGTGCCGAACTTCTCATAGGAGCTGCCTTCGTCGGCGTTCCATCCAGCGATCAGAGGAATGTGGGCCTGCTTCCCTGCTGCATAAGTTGCAGCTACCGGTTCGGTGAGAACCTTACCGTCAACATCGGGTGGAAAGTCGACACCCGGCTTCTTAGCAGCGTCGAGAATGGCCTGCGTGGGAAGTTTGCGTAACTCAGCAATCGAGCTCACGTTGAGACCGGCGACCCACTCGGCATCTTTTCGCTCGCGTTCGGTCAGCGTGCCATACGCCAGAGCAGACTGACCGAGAGCCGCGCCGCTTTCGCCAATGGCCTTATGGAAAAGCCCCTTGGCCAGAGGGGATGCCATCAATGTGCTGACCGCGAACGATCCGGCGCTTTCACCGAAGATGGTTACGTTGTTCGGGTTCCCACCAAACTTCTCGATGTTTTTGTTGACCCATTCGAGCGCGGCGATCATGTCCATGAAACCGTAATTTCCCGCGGCTCCGTTTGCCTCCTTCGCCAGGTCAGCCGTGGCAAGAAATCCAAACACGCCGAGGCGATAGTTGATGGTGACCAGAACTACATTCTTCAGAGGAAGGAAGTCGCCATTGTGGCGCGGCTCATTGCTGGCCCCACCGTAATAGCCACCACCGTGAATCCAAAACATGACGGGCAGGCTGGATTTGCCGGTTGCCGTGGCCGGCGCGTACACATTCAGGAAGAGGCAATCTTCGCTTGGTCCATCATCCTCAAAAACCATGTCGTCGAAGACGTGGTTTTGTGCGCAATGCGCGCCGAATTTCGTGGCATCGCGCAGGCCGCTCCATTTCGCAGGCGGCTGTGGCGCCTTCCAGCGCAGGTCGCCCGTCGGAGGGGCCGCATACGGTAACCCGAGCCAGGCGAGAACCTTACCGTTGTTCATCGTCTTGCCCTGGACTTTGCCTTCTTTTGTTTTGACCACGAGCGGATCAGCCCTCATGGTGATGGTTAGTCCCAACAAGAGTGCCAGAATGCATCCACACTTCATTAGTAGACCCATTGACTAAGTCCTCCCAGCCGGATGTTTGAGAATATCGGCCAAAGCCTGCAGGCGTTTCGAGTCAGATGGACTGCCGGCCGTGCCAGCGCTCTTTTCGAGGCCCGGCGCCATGGCCTGTAGCTTTGCCAGCTTGGTCTGGCTGTTAGGCGCGCTCTCGGCTGCCTGGATCGCTTTCTGCAGTCCCGCGATTTGCTTTTCCGGCAATGCTTGCGACCGCGCTAACTGATCCACATACGCCCTGGCCACAACGAACTGCGCAGGCCATTCGATCTTCTGTTGGTTCTGCACATTCAGTTCGGCCACCCGAACCGTCTTCGCAGCGTCGATTTCGTTCTGGGTGAGGAATTTGGTCGGCGTCAGCTCAAAGACATCCAGTCCACGCGCAATCTCCGAAGCGTAGATGGCGCCGTTGTACCAATACGCTGACCAGTCACCGCCCAACACCAGCATCTTGGCGTCAATGGGTCCGCGATCGAAGTAGGCAATCTCAAAGGGATGCGCGGGATCAGTAAAGTCCATCACCGAAACACCACCCTGATACCAGGCCTGCACTTCGATATCGCGCCCTGGAACCGGGATCAACGTGCCGTTGTGGGCTACGCAATTCTCGGTGTCGCCCTGCGCCGCCGGCAGTTTGTAGTAACCCGCGAATTTCAGCTTGTCATCCTTCACCCTGAAGATCGCATCGGCTCCCCAGATGTTGGGGTCGGTCGGACGGCAGCGCGCGCCCAGTCCCCCGCCCCACTCGTCGGTAAACACCACCTTCGAGCCATCGTTCGAGAAGGATGCTGAGTGCCAGTAGGCGTAATTGGGATCGTTCACAGCATCCAAGCGTTTGGGATGCACCGGGTCCTTGATATCTAAAAGAATGCCGTTGCCAGAGCAGGCTCCGGCCGCCAGGCCAAGCGCGGAGTACACCGTAATGTCGTGGCACTGGTTGGTGTCCGCCGGCTTCTCTTTGCCCTTATCATGGGTGCCGCCGTTGTTCAGGCCGTTCAGCGCGCCGGTCTTGGGATCGATGAACAGCCGAGGACGAGAGACGATCTTCGCGTCCTGCGGAGCGGCCACAGGCACTTTGATCACCTCGATGCGAAACAGCGCTGTATTTGGATCCTTGTCCGGAGCCTCCCCCGAGCATCCTGCCAGCTCTTCCGGCCGGCGCACAAACGATGTGCCCGACACGTAGATATACACGTTCTCCTTATCGTTCGGATCCAACACCAGGGTGTGGGTGTGCGACCCGCGACAGGTCTGCACCGCCGCCACCTGTTTGGGGTTGCGGATGTCGGAGATATCAAAAATTCTCACACCGCGGAAACGTTCCTTCTGTGCGACCGGCGCCGGGCGTTCTTTTTTTTCCCCCGATGCAGGAGCAGGCTGGGTGGGCTCCGGAGGCTCGGGTGGAAATGCCTGGACTCCACAATCCAGGCGTCCATTGGGCATCTCGACTGACATGAAGAGCAGGTTTTTGTACACCGATACATCGCCTTGTCCACCCGGGCACACCAGCGAGGTCAATAAGGCCGGCTTGGCGGGATTGGCGATGTCGTAGATACCGATCCCGTAGAAGTTGCCCTGAAAGAGGTGATTGCCCTGGAAGGCAAAGTCAGAGTTGGCAAACGCAAGCTGCGCGATCATCAACTGCACTGGCTTGGTCATCTTCGGAGTCACATGCATGGCCATCTTGCCCAGCATGGTTGCGACCGCCGGATCGTCGGGGGAGGAGACGGAAAGCTGAAACACTTCAGGCTTCTTGACAAACGCGATATGTTTCATGCCGAAGGCTGCTTCTCCCGCGTCATACATCCCCGGCTTCAGGGTGTAGCGAGGATCGTTGGTGTTGGATCCTGTCATCCCTGGCGGGAGCGGCGTAGCCGGCTGGACGGCAAACGCGTCGTCATCGTCGGCCGCCTGGGTGGCTTTCTGCGTTGCTGGTGCGGGGCCAGCTGGAGGGGTCTGAGCCTGCAGCAAGGCCACACCGGAACAGAAAACAACCGCGGCTACGGCGGCCAAACGGTGGCCAACGCTCTTCACTTGGATCAAGGTTTCTCCTTTAGCATGTTCTGCATAATTGTTATCTCGGCGCGTTGCGTGTTATCCGCATCGGTGGCAAAGTCAAACAGGTCCGCGTCCTGCCCCGCACCCGGCCTATCGAACAGATCCTTCACCATGGCCACCGCACCCTGGTGGTGCTGGATCATCCCTGTCAAAAACAGGTGGTCGAACTCCGCACCCTTCGCGTTCTGCAATGCTTCCATCTGCTTCGGGGTCAGCATCCCTGGCATGGGTTCTATGGGATTGCCTGACATATCCATATTCGGCATTCCAGGCATCGCCATGGAGACCGGCTCTCCACGAGCCGCCAGCCAGCGGCGCATAAAGCTGATCTCGTCTGACTGGGAGCGACTGATCTTTTCTCCTAGCGAGCGCACATCCTTATCCTGGGTGTGTGAAGCGATCAGCGCTGTCATCTCGACCGCCTGAGAATGATGCATGATCATGCCCTGCATGAAGGCCACATCCGCGGCCGAACGTTGCGGCAAAGTGGGCCTGGTGGACGCCGGAAGCGTCTTGCTCGGTTGGCCTGGAGCGCCAGGTTGTACCACAACCGGCGGGGAGTTGGAACCGGCTTGCTGGGCGGAAGCCGTTGGGAAGGATGCGGAAGCGCCGGCAGCCATGAGCGGGCCAAGGAGAGCCAGAGCTGCTCTCGCAAACGGGGGCTTAGAGTTGCGGGAAAAGGGGTGAACCTTCAACTTGCGTGGATAGCCGAGCATTCTCGATTAATCTACGCTACCACGAAGGAACACGTCCGAGGCTAATGGGTACTTGCCGCTAAGGAGTGGGTGAAGACGTTTCGATCCTCGGTCTCGGTCTGGGCTTCCCCTACGGCAACCTGCAGCGTGGTCGCAGACGACGCGATCGAGAACAAGCTTTACTACCGCGCCTTCGATCAGCATTTTGCCGGCGTAGGTAACACTTCCTGTGACATATCCTCAGGTAGCCGGCCATGTGGTATATGAGATATCAATGGATAATTGGAGTTAAGGTGCCGCCGATTGATTTTCTCGAATGCTCCCGATGTAACGCGCGCCTGAGCGCGGACACGCCACAAACGATATGCACGCAGTGCACGCAACCGCCCGCCGGGTCACTCTACGTTCGCTATGACCTGAGCCACCTGCGTGGTACGTCCGCGGCTGAAGTCATCGGCCGTGATGCCGCCCGCGCTCCCTGGACCGGTATGTGGCGCTATCGCTCGGTACTCCCGGACGTGGATCCAGTCACGCTGGGCGAGGGCTGGACACCGATGCTGCGGAGCAAGCGGTATCCCAATCTGTATCTCAAAGAAGAAGGCTCCAATCCCACCGGCACCTTCAAAGCACGCGGTCTGGGACTCGCCGTCACGATGGCGAGACACTACGGTCTACGTAAACTGGCGGTGCCATCCGCCGGCAACGCTGCCGGCGCACTGGCTGCGTACGCCGCGACGGCGGATATCGAAGCTCATATCTTTATGCCCCGCGATGTTCCCTTCGCCAACTATGTAGAGGCGGTGGCCTATGGGGCGAAGGTCACTCTGGTGGACGGACTTATCTCCGATTGCGCACGCATGGTTGCGGAGCGAAAGGAGGCGGAAGGCTGGTTTGATATTTCCACTCTCAAGGAACCTTTCCGCATTGAAGGCAAGAAAACGATGGGCTATGAGCTGGTGGAACAGCTTGGTTGGGAATATCCCGATGCTGTCTTTTATCCTACCGGCGGAGGCGTGGGCCTGATCGGGATGTGGAAGGCGTTTGAAGAGCTGGAACAACTTGGTTGGGTCAAGGCAGGAAAACGTCCGCGCATGATTGCGGTGCAAGCGGCTGGCTGTGCGCCGGTCGCGCGTGCATTCGAGCAGGGCGCCGGCGTCAGCCAGATGTGGGAAAACGCGGCGACGTTTGCGGCCGGCCTACGCGTTCCCAAGCCTTACGGTGATGCAATCATGCTCAAGATTCTGCGCGATTCCGGCGGAGTTGCGCTGGCCCAGACGGATGAGCAGATTCTTGCCTCTATTCTGGATTGGGCGCGCCACGAAGGGATTTTTCTTTCCCCCGAGGGAGCGGCGGCAACTGCCGGTTACGACCGGTTGCTGGAAACAGGGTTTCTAAAGCCAACCGATCGCGTTGTTGTCTTCAATACGGGAGCCGGCCTCAAGTACACCGACGTGACCGGCGAAGCAATGAAACTGCAACGACCCGTGCAGCAGGCGCAATTGGTTTAAGCGGATCGCGTCGTCATTATTTGCTCATCCAGGCCTCGAAGCCCGCGCTCGTGGTATCAATTTGCAGTTGATCCCAACCGGCCTCGATCGTCATGCGGCGAAATTGCTCGAGCGGATAGGCTCGCTTGATCAAACTGTAGCGGAAAACGAAGAGCATAAACCAGCGGTTGAGGCGGCTTACGCCTAAGCCATCCACATACCGCTTCACTTCGGCCATCGAGGCATCCCGGCGCAAATCAATCAATAGCGCCTTTCCGCCCGGGCGCAGCACTCGGCGCATCTCCTGCAACGCCTTCAGGGGCTCGCTGAAGTTCTTGAAGGCCGCGCGGCAGACCACGAAATCCACGCTTGCATCCTCCAGCGGCAGAGCCGCAGCGTTGCCCAGGTCGAAGCGGACGTCCACTCCCTCCGCGGCTGCATTATGGCGGGCAATTTCGACAAAGGTTTTGCTGATGTCCAGCGCGCGAACGGGCAGGCCTCGCTTGGCCAGCTCGATCGAAAGAAAGCCCGGTCCCGGAGCTACTTCGAGCACCTGCGCCGACGACGGAATCGCCGCGGCAATTCGTAGGGCAAGGGACTTGATCTCAGGCAGGTCTTTTCGGGTTGTACGGTCGTACCAACGAGCCGTGCGCCCTTCCATGCCCATCCCCCTGTATGCTTTCACTGTCGCAGTCATTTATTTGTCCTCCATGTATCTTATTTAATAAGATACATGGACAGTAAACCATATTGAAGGTTTCCATGTCTATGCCGCAAAAGGAAAAAAAGCGCAGCCCGGCGGTGCACAAAACAAACGACACCCTGGTGACGGCACCGGTCACTACCGCCGATCGCGTGGTGTTGGAGATTCGCAAGTTCATTGCAGCCGCGATTTTTTTCAATACTCAGGCGGCGGAGAAGGCCGGCCTCGGTCTGACGGACATGCAGCTGCTGCACATGCTGCAACTCTATGGGCCCTCCACACCCAGCCGCCTCGCTGCCTGGACGGGGCTGAGCAGCGGCGGGGTCACCGTGGCGCTGGACCGGCTGGAGAAGTCAGGGTATCTGCGGCGCGCGCCTAATCCTGAGGACCGGCGTAGCCTGCTCATCACGCTTGTCCCAGGACGATTGCGTAAGATCGCCGCTATGTATGAAGGAATAGAGAAGGAAACACGGCGGTTGCTGAGTTCGCTACCGCAGGAGGATCTGGAGGCGGTGGTGCGGTTCTTTGAGGTGATGCTTAGTGCGCGCTCGGAGCGGCCGGCGGCGTCAGGCTAGCGCAACAGCGCCGATGCGGCCCAGAGGACGGGGGCCTGGCCGTGGAAGTCGCCGGTGCGGCGCTTTCTGGCGAGGTAGTAGTCGTAGCTGTTTTGCTTTCCTGTGCCTTCACAGACGTTGGTGATGTCCTGGTTCTGGTCAATGTAGCCCACGACGGCAATCCAGGCCCTGCGCGCGGCGGGACCGTAGGTTGCCGCATCGAGCCAGCCGTTTTTTACTCCCGTGACCAGTGCAAAGGTAAACATTGCTGAGCTGGAACTCTCGGGCCAAGCTTCGTCGTGGTCGATCAGTTGACGCCACATTCCGTCCTTACCTTGATACTTGAGCAGCGCAGCCATCATGGCCCGGTAGCCTTCCATGATGCGCTTGCGTTGGGGGTGGTCCTGGGGCAGATCCCGCAGCATCTCCGCCATGCCGGCAGCTACCCAGCCGTCCCACGTCCCCAATAGAAGGGCACGTCCGGTGCGTGAAAGAAAAGCCCGTTCGGTTGCTGCAGCTTATCGAGATAGGCCGCCATCTCCAGCGCATCACGGTCGAGATACTTCTTCTCTCCCGTCGCGCGATACGCCTCCAGCTGCAGGAGTGTAAGCATATACATGTCGTCGATCCAGAAGCGCGTTTCGGCTGAAAGCCCATCGGGGCGCGGATTTTCCCATTGGCGATCCGCCCATGCCTTTCCAGTGGCGAGGTATTTCGCGTCCTTGGTTTCGATGGCAATTTCCAGCGGGACGACGCCAAAGATGGAGTCGTCCACATGGCGCCGCACCGGGATACGAGCCGCTTCCCCTCCCCCGGGCCTGAGCGGTTCAAACTTGTGGATCAACTCACCCCGCAGTACGTCATCGTGGGTCAAAGAGGCAAAGGTGAGCGCACCATACCAGGTGGCCACTTCCGAGTAGTGGATGGTTGCCGTGTATTGATGCGGACTCACCTCGAAATGCTCCGCGACTCGCTTTCCCACCTCTTGCGGGGAAACGCCCGGCGGCCAATTGTTGAAGTAGGTGTTGTTTTGCGCAGAAGCACTGAGCGTCAGTGCCAGGACGAGGGGTGCAAAGAGGGTGGCGTTTAACCGCTTCATTTGTCGTATTGGTGGGCAGCGAGGGACTCGAACCCCCGACATCCTGCTTGTAAGGCAGGCGCTCTAACCAACTGAGCTAGCCGCCCATCCTCGCGCCATGAAAAGCGAATTTAACACCTTTATTCACATCGCGATACCAAGTCAGTCTAGCATTTTGGGGGCATCCCGTCACACTTTTGAGGCTCAGGCACCCGGTAAGGAGACTTCTGAAGGCCTGCTGGCGATCAAGTCCGCCACGTTCTTCAAGGGGCATTGCTGGTTGTCTTGGAAGGTGTCGAGAAAGCCAGGATGCCTTTAAACAATTCAAAACGGTCACTGACACTGACCAGGACCCGGAGGCGCGTAAAATAAGCTCCCAGTGACAGACGACGCGAACCAGAGTGATGCCGAAAAAGCCCTCCCCACAGATTGGGCCGCGCTTCGAGAGGAAGCAGCCAAGCTGGGCATCAGTCTGAGTGAACTTCAACAGCGCCAACGGGAGATGAACGCAAGACGTGCCCGAAAGCTACAATCCGGGCAATTTCCAAAGCCTACGGAAAAGTGACTGCAATCTGAACTAATCTAACCACTCATCTTTGAGTGCGCACCCTGCGTTTGTCCGTGTGGCAAGCCGCATAAGCCTCTTTGTGGACGTCATTTTTGCAAATGCACCGTCGCGCTTGTCAAAGGCAATAGACTTGTTCACGGGGGTCGGGCTTGAGGGGAAGGATAGAAAGACTCTTTTTGGCCGAGAGGCGGTTAGGTTCATGAAGCAAAGTTCAGCGCCCAGTACGGAAAAAGGGCGGCTTACGATCGGCATCGACCTGGGAGGCACGAACCTGCGTGTTGCGGCCTTTGATTCGACCTGGAAGCGGCTGGATTCGGTGACTGTTCCCACCCGAGTGGCAGACGGACCGGCCGAGGTGGTTCGCGACATGTGCGACTCGATCACCCGCTTGATGGAGCAGTGGGGGGCGAATTATGAGCTATTCGGAATAGGGATAGGTGCTCCGGGTCCGCTCGAACTGCCCTCGGGGCGATTTTACCGGCCTCCGAATCTACCCGGCTTCGACGCGTTTGTGCTCAAGGATGCCGTGGAAGCGAATATGCACACCCCCGTCATTGTGGAGAAGGATGCCAATGCCGCCGCGCTGGCGGAGTGGAAGAGCGGCGTGGGCAAGCAGATGCCTGGGGATTCCATCTGCATGCTGACGCTGGGGACCGGGGTCGGCGCAGGCATCATTCTGAACCGAAGAATCTGGCACGGGATGATTGGGATGGGAGGCGAGGGCGGACATATTCCGGTGGTGGAGGAGGGATTTGCTTGCGGCTGCGGTGGCCGCGGGTGCCTGGAGCAATATGCTTCGGCGACAGCCATAGGCCGCGCTGCCACCCTGGCCGCAGCGCGCGGGGGCGCCCCGGCGATCTCCCGGCTTATGGGCCGCCGGATTCAGGAGCATGGCGAGTTTACAGCGCGTGATCTTGCCGAGCTGGCGCGGGATGGGGATGAGGTTGCCAAGCGGATTTTTGCCGATGCGGGGAAATATCTGGGGATGGCGTTGGCTATGCTGGTGAATGTTTTCAATCTGCCGCTCTATGTGATCGGCGGAGGCGTGGTGAGCGGCTGGGATTTGTTTGCTCCGCGAATGTTCGAGGAGCTGCGCCGCCTGAGCTACATTTATTGTCTTACGGAGCCTGGGAAGGACCTGGCGTTTACTGCAGGTAAGACGTATGTGGTTCCGGCCGCTACCGGCCCGGACGCCGGGCTGTTGGGTGCGGCCATGCTTCCGTACCTCGAAGCTGGGTTGCTGTGATGGCGCCTCACTTTGCAGTCAGAGGTGGCAACGACGTTTCATGGATGGAGCCCTTGAAGCCGTAATACGCAATGTATATATAGCAGAGGGCGGGCAGGATGAAGGCGTGGTGGATGCCGATTCGGTCGGCCAAGGCGCCTTCTGCCACCGGAATAATGGCTCCCCCGACGATGGCCTGCACCAGCAGACCAGAACCTTTGGCCGTGAGCGGACCCAGTCCCTCAACACCCAGAGCAAAAATGCTCGGGAACATCACTGAATTGAACAGTCCGACAAGGATGATGGTGACCATCGCCAACCAGCCGTGGCTAAGTATGGAAGTCACCACAAGCAGACATGCCACCATCGCAACGGTACCGAGGACGGCTCGCGTGGGCAGCTTCTGCAGGCCGGCCGCGCCGATAAAGCGGCCAATCATGGCCCCGAACCAATAGAGGGAGACCAGCCCAGCGGCCGTCTTGACGCTCATATGGCCGATGTCAGGCTGCTGAAAATAATTGATCAGAAAGCTGCCGATCGAAACCTCGGCGCCCACATACAGAAAAATCCCCAGCGCCCCTAATACCAGCTGCCGCTGTTTCCACAGGTCCCTGGCTGCTGTTTCGGTCTCGCCCATAGGCCGGAATTCGCGGGTCGCTTCAATTTTGGGCAAGTTGAACATCGCAATCGCTAGCGCCAGGACGGTCAGAGCAAGAGCAATGGCGATATACGGAAGCTTCACCGAAGAGGCTTCCTGTTGCCGGTAAGCCAACATCGCCGGGCGCACTAAGCTTCTGCAGCTCGCTCGACGACAGCGGTGCCGCAACCAGGATAAGCATTCCCCCAACGTACGGAGCAATCGTGGTCCCCAAGGAATTGAAGGCCTGAGTTAGGTTCAAGCCGGCTGGAAGCAGTCCGCGACGGGCCAAGGACGGTGACGTATGGGTTGGCCGCCACCTGGAGCGCCGTCACACCCGATGCCAGCACGATCAGCGCGGCTAAAAATAGCTCAAACGAGGGCGCATTAGCAGCCGGTACAAAGAGTAAAGCCCCCAGCGCCATGACCAGCAGCCCGGCGACCATAGTTTGTCTTATAGCCGATCTTCTCGATAACCAAACCAGCGGGAATGGCAAAAAGGAAGTAAGACCCGAAGAAGGCGAAGTTGATCAACATCACCCGGGTGTAGTTCAACTCGAAGATCGACTTGAGGTGGGGAACGAGGATGTCGTTCAGCGAGGTGAGAAAACCCCACATAAAAAACAATGTGGTCACCATCGCCATGGCGCGATAATTGCTGGGGGTGGAATCGCTGCTGACTGTAGTCTTGGTTACGGCCGCCTGAACCATGTAGTTTTCGCCCCGCCACAAGTTATCACAGCGGCCCTCAGGTTAACCATTGACCAACCCAATCCTGCTAAGCTGGTGGCCGTTATGATGTCTCCCAAGCTGGCCGGTCTTTTCTGCCTCAGTGGGCTCCTTTTTCTGCACACTGCCACCGCACAGAGAGTTAAGGAAGCCGATTTACCTTCCGCGCTTTCACCGCAATCCCAGGAAATCCTCGACAAGCTGGCAAGTCTCTCCGTGCTGCCCAAGCCGGACTGGCGTTATCACGCTGGTGACCTGCCCCACGGCGAGTCACCAGCCTTGGATGACTCGAATTGGCAATCGGCCTCTCAAACGCTGCCAGCGGACGCGTTGTGGTTGCGGGCCACGATCGAAGTGCCCAGGAGTTTGAACGGGTACGACCTGACTGGTACCCAGATTTCGCTTCGCCTCCGGGTCAGCGCTAATGGGCCAGTCAACCAGATTGTCTACTTCAATGGACGCCGGGTAGCCATGGGCACCGACCTGGAACCGATCGTGCTGTTCCCAGATGCCCACCCGGGCGAAAAGGTGCTGGTTGCGGTAAAGCTCTTGCATACCGAAGAACAGAAGAGATTCCGCACCACCGAGGAAACGATCCAATTTGCTGCCAATCGGCCGAATCCCAAAGACTTTCATGATGAGGCCGTTTCCGCTGGGCTGTTGCTTCCGGCTCTGGGCCAGTCCGGCCAAGCCCCGGTACTGGATTCCGCTGTGCAAAGCGTAAGCCTGACCGCTCTCGGCGCCGGCAACCAGGCTGCTTTTGATGATTCCCTGCGCCAGGGGCAGCACCGTTTGATGACTTTACGCCCGGTGCTGCAACAGGCCGATATCCACCTGACGGGAAACGCCCATATCGATGCTGCCTGGCTGTGGCCGTGGACCGAAACCGTTGAGGTGGTGCGGCAAACCTTCGGCACGGCACTCCAGTTGATGAACGAGTACCCGAAGTACACCTATACCCAATCGGCAGCCGCGTACGACGAATGGTTGGAGCAGAAATACCCGTCCGAGTTCGACCAGATCAAGCAGAGGGTGAAGGAGGGACGGTGGGAGATGGTGGGCGGCATGTGGGTCGAACCGGACCTTAATATGCCGGACGGCGAGTCCCTGGTGCGGCAGTTGCTGATCGGCAAGAGGTACTTCCAGTCGCGTTTCGGGGTCGATGTGCGGATTGGGTGGAATCCTGACTCGTTTGGATATAACTGGCAACTGCCGCAGATCTACAAGCGCTCCGGGGTGGACTATTTCGTTACCCAGAAGATGGCGTGGAATGACACCAATCGGCTTCCGCTGAAGCTGTTCTGGTGGCAGGCTCCGGATGGCAGCCGGGTGCTCACGTATTTCCCCCACGGTTACGGCAATGACATCGAGCCCATCAACATGGCGCAGGCGTTCGCGCACGCGCGCCAGGACAATCCGGGCACGACGGAGATGATGCACCTTTACGGGGTTGGCGACCATGGAGGCGGCCCGACGCGGGCTATGCTCGATGCCGGCGACCGCTGGCTCGAGCCCGATAAGGCTTATGCGCAGCTGGACTATGGCGACGCGAGCAGCTTCTTTTCTGCAGTTGAAAACAAGCTGGACACGGCCCATGCGCCGGTCTGGAATTACAAAACGCTGGCGGCCGGGGACACCAAGCTGCCGCCTGCGCCCGCCGGGGACTGGAGCCTTCCGGTCTGGAACGACGAACTCTATCTCGAGTTTCACCGCGGAGTGACGACCAGCCAGGCAGCCCATAAACGCAACATGCGCGAGAGCGAAGAACAAATGCTGAACGCCGAGAAGTGGTCTTCGCTGGCGTGGCTGAGCGGAACACCTTACCCGGCCGCTGAGCTCAATGAAGCGTGGAAAAAGGTTCTCTTTAACCAGTTCCACGATCTCGCGGCGGGCTCGGGCATCGGCGTCATTTATAAGGACGCGCAGAAGGATTACGACATGGTTCGCTTTACCGCGGATACTGCCACTCTGCAGGCTTCCAGTGCCATCGCCAGCTTCATCGATACGCAAAGCGGGAGCAAAGGAGTTCCAGTTCTGGTGTTCAATCCGCTGGCCTGGGAGCGGACCGATCTGGTGGATTTTACGGTGCAGTTACCGGCCGCGGCTGGAGCGGTGGAGATCATCAACTCGGCAGGCAAGATCCTTAATTCTGAGAGTGCAGCACAGAATACTGAAACTCACACTTTCACTGTACGAGCCTTGGTGCCGGATGTCCCTTCCCTCGGCTACGAGGTGGTGTATGCCCGCCCGGCTAGCGGGAGCAAGAGCGCACAAGTGGTGGTGAGCGCCGACGGGCATACGCTGGAGAACGAGTTCCTGCGGGTCACGGTGGACCCGAAGACCGGTTGCATTACCAGCCTGGTGAATAAGAAAAGCAATTTCGACGCAATCGCCTCTGGCGGATGCGGCAACCAGCTGCAGGCTTTTGTCGACACACCCAAGCAATTCGACGCGTGGAATATTGATGCCGACTTCGAGAAGGTCTTTACCAACCTCGACATGGTCGACTCGGTTCAGCTGGTCGAACATAATGCCTTACGCGCGGTGTTGCGGGTTACCCGGCATTGGCAGGCTTCCACGTTTGTCCAGGACATTACGGTCTACAACGGGCTGCCGCGAGTCGATGTGGTCACGGATATTGACTGGCACGAGCGGCACAAACTGCTGAAAGTTGGATTTCCTCTCGCTGCGAGTAGCCCAGAGGCAACGTTCGAGATTCCTTATGGCACCATCGAGCGGCCGACTACCCGCAACAACAGTGTCGAGGCGGCCAAGTTCGAGGTGCCGGCGTTGCGCTGGGCTGACCTGAGCAACCAGGAGAATGGCTTCAGCCTGATCAATGAATCGAAGTATGGGTACGACGCGAAAGGGAACCTGCTGCGCCTTTCGCTTCTCCGTTCGCCGACCTCGCCGGATCCTGAGGCCGACCAGGGACATCAGCATTTTGCGTATGCGCTCTATCCACACAGCGGAACGTGGAAGCAGGCGCTCACCGTTCGCCAGGGATACGACTTCAACTATCACCTCACAGGAATGCAGGTAATGCCTCATTCCGGGAGCCTTCCGGGCAGCTTCTCTTTTCTCAAGACAACGCCGGAGAACGTGGTGGTAACGGCAATGAAGAAGACCGAGGATGGGGACGGGTTGCTGGTGCGTTTCTATGAGTGGTCGGGTAAGACGGCCGATGTCACCCTGACGCTGCCTCCGGGTATCGTCTCAGCGAGCCTGGCCAACCTGATGGAGAAACCGGAGGGCTCGCCGCTGCCTGTCTCCGGTGGACGCGAGATAAAAGTACCGGTGACGCCTTTCGAGATCCAGACGGTCATTGTCCGGTACCCGGCACCGCAGCAGAATTTTCTGGCCGGGATCAGCAAGCGTTGAGATTGTTTCAGCCGACGACAACCCGCGCCATCGCTCGTTCCAGAATTTCCGGGGTGAAGACCAGGTCTGACGTTTGCTTGCTGCGCTTGCGATAAAGCGCCGTGGTTTCACAGAGCGCCACAATGTCTTCCACTTCTGCCGGATTGATCACATTTTCCAGGATGCGATCGCAGAAAGACCGCTCGTCGATGCCCTCCAAAAGGAAGCCCCGCCGCTTGGCTTCGTTGAGATAAAACGTGGTCACGTCGGCAAGCATTCGCTGCGCATCTTCGGGTATCTCGACGCGATGGGCTTTGCCAACCTTGGCTCCCGGGAGCACCAGCTTGATCCCGAAGAGATTGTCCAGATCGCTGTTGGCCTCGAAAGATACTGTGGTCGCCGCCACCAGAACATTCTGCCGCTCGGAGGTGGTTTCAATCAGCGCGTCCAGCTCGGTCAGCACTTCCGGATCTCCCTGCTGATAAGCGAGGTCGATCCGAGGCAGCAGAAGCATGACCTTTCGCCCTTTGTAGCCACGTACCAGGCTCTTCGCTTTAGCAAGTGCGTCACTGTCGCGAGGATTGAAAACGGTTACCACCCGGTCCATGCCGGCCAGTTGCGCAATCTTCTGCGCCAGGCTCTTCTTCCCCGTCTGGTTGGGGCCAATGATCAACACCTCGTTGCCAATCTTCAAGTCCTGATAGGCAGAAGGATTGCGGGCGCGATCGATCAGGTCGGCAATGTTGTTGAGCAAATCGTCCATGCCCGCGACCCTGGGCCGCAGCGAGCTGGCTACCTCGTCTTCCAGACTCAGATCGATGCGTTCCTTACGCTTGCGCACCTCGCTGACGAATTCGATAAACGCCGGCAAGGCCGCGACTGATCCGACGAACACAGCGAATACCAGCAGCTGCTCGGTAATGAGGAGCGCCGAGTTGGTACCGGCCGCAGGATCATACATATGGGCAGGATATCAGCAAGTGTTACTTTCACCTCCAGACGGAGCCCCGCCTGTAAAAGGGAACTTTGTCGGAGACTTGGCGGTTCGGTGTGCATACAACATAATTCTTATGGGAATGCCAATGAAGCCGGTAAAGTCAGTCTACGCACCTGAATTTGACCTGGTGCTGGCCTGTCTTCGCTGGCCGCAGGCAACGGTGGACGGCGCGCGTATCCTGTCCCTATCCCAACAGCCCCTCGATTGGCCTTCTCTCGTCGAAATCGTCCACCACCAGAAGGTGGTTCCGCTCTTCTTCCGTAACCTTGAAACCTTCGCCGGCGAACACATACCGGAAGAAGCAGCCGCTGCTCTGCGCGCCAGCACAGAAGAAAACACCCGCAGCTGCCTGCAACGCAGCGCGCATCTCCAATTGCTCAATCGACTGTTTCGCGAGCAGGCGATCGATGTGCGAATCTTCAAGGGCATCCCACTGTCGATGATCGCGTTTCAGGATCCCACTCTGCGCGACCTGGGCGATATCGATCTGCTGGTGGCAGAGAAAGACATATACCGCGCAGGAGACATTCTGCGCGCGCATAGCTACGAGCGCTTCGAGCCGCGAGCCCAGCTGACAGCGCGCAGACTGCGCTCCTACATCGCGCACCAGAAGGATTTTTCCTACGAACATCCTACGGCCGGCGTTGTGATCGATTTGCATTGGCGTCTGTTCCGCAATCAGTTCCTTCCCGCCAACGCCGGGTTAGCGGAGGTGGGTGTGGATTGGGTGGTACTTGATTCCGAAAGCATACCGACCTTACCTGTCTCCCGGTTGCTGCTTTATCTCTGCATCCATGGAGCGCTGGATGGATGGCTGCGTTTGAAATGGCTGGCCGATATCGCCGCACTTCTAGGCAGCATGACAGCAGAGCAACTCGCTCAAACTGCGGAGGCGGCAGCACAGCAGCAAGCGCTGCCGCAGTTGAGTGCCGCAGTTTTTCTTTGCCGGGATATGCTCGGGGACGGCGGCGCTTTCCCCATGCCGGCAGGCTGTCTTGAGCGCAGCGACAGAAGGGTCGCGCGCATCGTGGAATTCGGCAAACAGCTCATGACTTCGAACCAGTATCGTCCAGTGCGAGAGCAGATATCTTCTGCACGATGGTTTCTGAATGAGTTCCAGCTTCATTCTTCGTGGAACTATCGCCTGGACCTGGTCCAGCGCTCTCTCTTTCGCCCTCGTGTCTGGCGCAAGTTCGATTTGCCTGACGCCCTCTTCCCTCTTTATGCCGTGCTCAGTCCTTTGGAGTGGTTCCACGATCGATTACAAAAGCTTAAAAAGTCATCGCGGTCCCCTGCTGACCTTGCCCTGGCGATGGAAGCGGGTTGCATGCTTATCTTCTTTCGCATTGCCCTCAGCTTTCTACCAGTGCAGAAACTCACTGCGTGGATGAGTAAACCGGACACTGCGCAAGTGGCAGTTGCGCCAGGCATGGCAGCGGAAATTCTGCGCAGGATCGAGTGGTCGATTGAAGCGGTAGTGCGCCATGCCCCGCTCACCTTTGTATGTTTCCCTCAATGCCTGGCCGCGTACTTTATGCTGCGCCGCCGGCACATCGCAAGCAAGCTCTTCTATGGCGTCACCCGGGACGCAGATCATCTGAAGGCTCACACGTGGGTCAAAGTGGGAGATCGCACCGTGGTGGGCGGCGACGTTGAGTCCCGCTTCACGGTCCTCACCACCTTCCCCTAAGAAACCTTGGAGGACCTACGGTGCGCGCAGGAACTTCTCTACCGTATCTACACTAGACTCCAGGTGCTCTAATCCCCAGGGACGGATGAGCCGATACGCACTGGCCTGTGACGACACCCGGCTGCAACGCAGAAAGCTTTGCGCCAACTGACCCGTTGCCTGCAACACGTAGGCCTGGTGAGTCAAATCCATCAACAGCGGAATTGCCTCGACTGCAGATAGCTCTTGCATCTCAGTTGCTGATGCTTGATTGGGATTGGTCTCCAGGAACACGAGCCGGCCGATGGGTTCGGGACTTGGTGTATTGGAGAGCGGAAGGCGGTATTTGTCGTCCTCGCTGAAGACTCTTTCCAGCCCGTCTACCCTCTTTCCGAGATGCTCCAATGAATTTCGCCACAGCTTCAACCAGGGCGCCGTGGGGATGACCAGGGCTGAGCCGCTGGAGGCGGAGTCGATGAGACAGACGTCATCGGCCAACACGGAAAAACCACGCTGTGCGAGGTAAGCCGCAAGCGACGATTTCCCCTGACCGGACCGGGCCAGAAAGGCCACTACCCCTTTTCCTGTGCTGACAGCGCTGGCATGCAGCGGCAGCAAATGGCGCTGCTGACACAAGGCTACGAAACCCGTGCCGAGCAGGTAGGCCCGCACATCAAGTGGGCGAGCTCCGGGCTCAGGGCAGACGATTATCTCTTCCCCGTTGGTAACCAGGTAGCATCCAATTCCGGGGATACGCAACCAATAATAAGTGGGGGTGGCGAAGCAATCGGGGTCGATTTCTACAGCCTGGGGTGAATGGCCGGGGACGTCGCCCAAGCGGATATGCACGGGATGCGGTTTGGTATCTTGGTGTTGTACGAGGGGCAGCTCGGGAAGCGCTATTTCAGAAACGAGAGTAATGCCCCCAAACACATACACACCAGCAACGTGTTTCATCCACTATCCCCAAAAAGTGTCAGGCGCGACTATTGCGAGTAAACCTTTGGTATAGAAAACGCAGCCTGCAAGGTTTAGTATCTACTCTAGTAACTATCACGTGGAGGAACGCATTGACGCTCACTACCTCCTGCGTTACGCTCTAGCTGTACCAGGGCGAAAGAGCGATGTTTCAAATTCACGGGATCCAGGGAGCTTTCATGAAGAGCTACGACGCTAAAGATCACGGCGCATCTGACCAGGTTGCGGGGCAGGCGAAGAAGCCGTGGATCACTCCGTCGCTCGAGATCATTGCCCTTAAGAGTGCCGAGGGTGGGACGCATCCCTCGCGAGTGGACGGTGGCGGCGGCCACTTCCAACGTCCCCGTTCCTAGTCCTTTCCAGCCTTCCTTTGCGGAGATATGCATCCGCGTTCCCGTTCGAGAAGTTTACTGAAATTTAAAATTTAGGGTATGAGTGCAATCGCGGGTATCTGGTCGTTTGACGGCGGAACTCCCGCTGTTCCTTCGTGCCGTGAGATGCTCCAGGCGCTCAGCGTGTACGGGGGCGATGATTGCGCCCAGTATGACAGTGACTCCCTCTCCATGGGCCGCTGCCTGCTTCGTCTTCTCCCCGAGGACTTGTTCGATCGACAGCCACTTTCAGCGGACGGCGTCACCGCGCTGGTGGCGGATGTGCGTCTCGATAATCGTGAAGAAATTGCGGCTGGACTAGGTCTATCCAGGCAACAGACTGCGGTCATGGCCGATAGTGATGTGCTGCTTGCAGCCTGGCTGCGTTGGCGCGAGGAGTGTGTGGATCATCTCTCCGGCGGGTTCAGCTTCGCGGTTTGGAACCAAAAAGAACAACACCTTTTTCTGGCGCGAGATCATACAGGGGAGCGCCCTCTCTTCTACGCCTCCAGTGCCAACAACTTTGCCTTCTCATCGATGCCGAAGGGTCTGCATCGTTTGCCATTCGTGGGCGCGGAGGTGAATGAGGACTACATTGCCCGTTACCTGACGCTGGCCAACATTCCAATCGAGCAGACGGTCTTTCGTCACATGCAGCGCCTCCCCGCAGGCTGCTCTCTCAGCGTCAGACGTGACGAGACCAAGCTGTCGCGTCACTGGCGTACGGACCACCTCGCAGATCTTCGGCTGGGATCGGCGCAGGAATACCTGGAGTGTTTCAGGGAGAAGTTTGACCGGGCCGTACGGGTGCGGCTGCGCACGCGCGGAGGCATCGGCGCACAGTTGAGCGGCGGTTTGGATAGTGCTGCGGTCGCAGCCACGGCGGCTCAATTGCTCGCCGGCGACGGCCGTGAGCTCACCTGCTTTACCGCCGTGCCCCGGTCCGGATTTAGCGGCGCAAACAGCAAAACTCACTTTGACGATGAGGGGCCTGCAGCGGCTGAAGTGGCTGCGCTGTATCCCAACGTGCGCCACGTGCTGGTGGACTCAAGCGCAACATCGTTTCTCGATGTACTGGACGTCAACAATAATCTTTACGATCATCCCTGCTTTGGACCGAGCAATGAGGTCTGGTCCAACGCCATCATGGCGCGTGCCAGGGAAAACGGAATTACTCTGCTGTTGAATGGGAATTGCGGCAACTCCACCTTCAGTTATGACGGGATGCAAGCCTTCTCGACCTGGTTTCGCACCGGCCATTGGGGCACGCTGGCGCGGGTTGCGAGGCAGCTCACACGTGCGGGGAACGCTTCGAGACGATCCATCGTTCGCAACGCGGTGTGGCCGTCGCTACCGTTTTGGCTGCGCAGCATAACGGATCCGCACCTGCGCGGATTCTCGCTCGACTACAGTATTCTTCATCCCGAAATTGCGCGCCGGCTTGACCTGGAGCGTACTGCTTTTCGCGATATGAACCGGCAATCTCCAGACGGACGGACCATGCTGCGCACGCTGCTCGAGTACGGCGATATTGCGGATACGTCGGTAGCCGCGCAGGGGGGATGGCAGCTTGATTTTCGAGATCCCACGTACGATCGCGAGGTGGTTGAGTTTTGCCTCACCGCGCCGTTGGAGGAGTTTCTCCGCGAGGGGCAGCAGCGTTCTCTAGCCAGGAGGGCCCTGGTGGGGCGGTTGCCTGCAAGCACCCTGAACAGGAAGCAACGTGGGAGTCAATCGGCGGATTGGTATGTCAGTCTCGGGGCGGTGCGCGGCCGTATGGCAGCCGAGGTGGCGCGTTTGCGGTGTTCGCCTTTAGCGAGCCGCCTGCTTGATTTGGACCGCATGCAGCGGTTGATCGAAGAATGGCCCAGCAGCGGTTTCGAGCGGTTGGACGTGAATCGCTCGCATCACATCGCGCTCACTCGTGGCTTTTCCGTGGGCAAATTCCTGATGCAATACGATCCTGATAAAGCGGGGTAGCGGGTTTTTAAACACGCGAGTGTGTTAGTACAGGGGAGAAACCGCAGGTCCGTCCGGGCGAGGCGCACTGCAGATCCCTCGGCTTCGCTCGGGATGACAAGGGGAGAGTGATTACTCACCTTAAAGTCTGCGAGTCGGATCGCGAGTTCCTCTGCGCCATCCGACTCGCGGAATTGTAAGTCAGTAACCGCCCTCGCCTTGTCATCCCGAGCGAAGCCGAGGGATCTGCAGTGCGCCTCGCCCGGGCTCAAAAATCCCGTGAAAAACAGTGGAGGACCTGCGGTTTCTCCCCGGTGCTAACACACCCTCTAAAGCCCCGCAGGTTTTTCGTGACCTCGCGAAGCCGAGGACTACAAACACCACCACAATTACATTTGGGAGATCCGGTCGGGGGCCAGCTTGGGCGAGAGACCAGACGCCACCAGGGCTAAAGCCCTCGGACTAAAGTCCGGGGCTGGCACAAACGCCTCCCCCCACTCATAGTGTGAAGGTTGCACCCCCTAGGAGGAGGCGGTCACGATGACCGTGACCGCAATCGCGTGGGCAATCGACGTACCCTGGCTTCCCGTAACCACGATCGTGTAGGTCCCGGCGGGCGTCGGCGTGGCCCCCGATGAGGGTGGCGGAGTGGGTGTTGTTGGCGGCGTCGTCGAGGAATTGCCGCCACCCCCACCGCAGCCAATACCCGCAGCCAGAACAGCAAGGCAAATCAGGCCCAGCATAGACCGCCATCTGCGCCGCCGGGAAGGCAGACCCAGCAGGAACACGCCGGCCAGCGCGGCTCCGCCGCTGGCCGCAAGCCACTCCATCCGTCGTGCCGAAGGGCCTGGAGACTTGACCGAGCTCGCGGGAGTGGATGCATTGATTGTGAGCGTGGCCGTAGTGCTTCCATTCACCGTGACCGAGGTGGGATTTAGAGTGCAGCTCATTCCCGTGGGCGCCGTGCATGCCAAGGCGACCGCAGCATTGAAGCCGTTGATGGAGCCGAGGTTCAGCGTAGCTGTCCCGGATGCACCTGCCGCAACGGTCACGGTTGGGTTTTGCGCCAGCATGGAAAAGTCAGTCAGAGGATTGCTAAGTGACAGGCCGAATTGAGACGGAGCATATGCGGTGTCCCCGGAATACGTAATCACGACGGGGTTATTTCCCTGCGGAAGCGAAGCGGAGGAATTGTCGAAGAAGTAGGCTGCCGTTGAGGTGTCACCGGAGGCTGCAACGGTGAGGCCAATCCCTCCTGGGGTAAGGTCAACTCCTCCTGACTGAATGTCGACCGTGCCGGAGGGCGCCGCTGAACCAGTCTTCCCGGTAACGGTGATCGACAGGTTGATGCGGGCAGCCGGCGAGGCGGTGGAAGTACTGGCGGTGGCGGTGGTGGTAGTCGGCAACAGCGTGGTGGGCGCGGTTACGGTCAGACTCGCGGGCGTCGCACTGGTGCCGCTACTGTAGTTGCTATCGCCGGGGTAGGTTCCGGTTAAGGATACGGCTCCTGCCGGCAACGCCATGCTCTGGGCGGTGGTGATGGTATAGGTGGCAACCCCGTAGCTGTTCTCGATTGCGCTGAGAGTGCCGGTGCCCAGGGTGGTTGAGCCGGCCAGGAAGGTGACCGAACCAGTCGGCGCTACACCCCCACCATCCGTCCGGACCAAAGCGGTGAGGGTTGTTGTTTGTCCCTGAGCGATGGTCGCGAGTGCGGTGCTCACCCCCACCTGCGTCGCTCCCTTCACTACAGTGAATGCCACCGTTCCCGGGGTGCTGGTCGATTTGTTATAGCTGCTATCGCCCGAATAGGAGGCTGCGATCGAGTGCGCACCGACAGCCAGGGCGCCAGTGGTGAACTCCGAAAGACCTTCCGAATCGAGCAGGACGGTGTTCAACGGGTTCCCGTTGTCGGTAAACGTCACCGTACCGGTTGGTTCGCTGAAATAAGGACAATTAGAGGTACAGGTGGCTTCACTCGTAGGGATGGGATAGCCATCGATAATGGCGGGAGTGCCGTAGGAAACCTGTTGTCCCGCGAGGCTGGCTGTTTGTCCATTGGCGTATTCCGCAACCTGAAGCTCAAGCGTGCTAGCCTCCGCAGTCACCGTGATCGGGGTCTTGCTGGACGCGCTGGGAGCAAAGGTGCCGTCCCCGGAGTAGTTTCCCCAGATGTTATAGCTGCCTCCCGGCAAACTGGTCAGGCTGGCTGATGCCGTACCGCTGGCCAGGGTCAGGACCGCTTGCCCCTGATTGGTAATCAAAGGACTGTCGGTCATGACTGCTACGTCGCCCGAAGGGGTGCCCCCGCTGCCGGCTACCGATGTCTTGAGCGTAACCGAAGTTCCATGGATAAAGGACGTGGACGACGGGGTGAAGGTCGTCGTCGTCGCGGTTCCATTACTGCGGCTGTTCCAGTTGGTCACCAGCACATTGGCGTCGATCGAGCCCAAGCCGGTAGCCAGATCGTAACCTGGGGTGGCAGCATAGCCGGTGAGTTCCCCATTGGTGCAATTGGGCGAGCCGGCGAGGCAGGGCACCTGGTTGGTACCCGCCTGGATGTCATGGAACGCCGTCGGCATCTTGGCAGCCAGGGGATAGAGCTCGTAATTCGCCTGTCCCTGCGGTCCATAAGCCTGGTTCACGATCGCCATAATGCCGGCAAAGGCGGGAGAGGCAACGGAAGTGCCACCGAATCCACTGATCTGCGGGTTGGAAGTGCCCTGGCAGTCGCCATCGGCAGCACAAACCGCATAAAAACTTCCGTTAATACCGTTGGCAGCAAAGAGGGAGACGTCCGGTAGATCCCGAGCACCGTCAGCAGGCACTCCGGTTCCCACCTGCCAGGATGGCTTGGGGGTCGGCGCACACGCCGTGACCGTCGTACCGGTGGAATCCAGGGTTGGATTACCGCAGGTGCTGGGCCCTCCGCTGCCGCCGGATATGGAACCGGCCGGGTTGATCAAGAGGTTCAGGCCAAATTGGCTGTCATTCCAAACCTGCTCCGGGATGTAGCTGATCAACGAACCATTCTTGCTGTCGTTGGTGCTGTTCCAATAGGTAGCGAGGGCTGCCGCGTTAGGGTAATGAAAATCCGTGCCGCCGACCGCCACATTGAACGCGGTGGAGGCAAATCCGCTCACCGCGAGGCCATGCTGCGCCACGGTCTCGGTGTCTGGATTGTCGCAACCGGCCGAACCGCTGTCGCCGGTGGAAACCATGACGGTGATGCCCTGCGCCGCTGCCTGTTCCCACAATCCAGACCATAATGAATTGGAAGCGCCGAGGGTGGTTTCACATTCCCCAAAGCTGATGCTGATGACCGGTGCAATGTTGGAGTACACCGCCCGCTCGGCGGCTAGCACCAAGCCTGATTCCACGCTGGTATCGGCGGCAATGACCAGGTCAATGGCGGCCCCGGGAGCCACCGCGCCCGACCATTCCACATCCAGGTAGGCTTCCGCAGAAGCGCCATTAAGGCCATCCGGATTGTTGGCGCCATCGATGCCGGGGTCGTTGCCATCGATGATCACCTGAGGAGTGGAAGCCGGCAAGCTGAACAGGGTACGGAAATTGTTAACGAAGTTGATGTTGATATTCGATTCGTTGATGATGGCGATCGTCTGGCCAGTGCCGTCGAGCGGCTTGGCAGCGGTGTAGAGCGGGGTCACGTCGTATTGGGTGGCAAAATCTTCGGGGGCCACAGCATACGTTTTGCCCAGCGTTCCCCCGGGCAAAGTCCACTCCGGGATCGCCTCATGCGTTTTTGGATTGTATTGGGCGCTGCCCAGGAAGCGGCTGTAGTGGCGGATAGGAAAGTTGTTCAGCGAAACAAAGCCACCCAAAACCGGGGCCAGAGCGACAGGTATTTGCGGGTCGGAAGAATTGGCATTATGCTGCTGGCCGTTGACCGCATATTTGTGAATGGTGGTATGAAAGGCCTGTTGCAAAGCGCCTACGGTGCCGGCGACTTCCAGCGTCTGTTTGCCCGGGTTCACCTTCAGTACCTGGAAGCCCTTGGCCTCGAGCCAGCTCTCGATGGTCTGCACGTCCTGGTCGTTGGGCCCGAACTGCTGCCCAAATTGCTCAGGCGTTAGCCATTTGTGAAAGTTTGCCGTGCCCGGGGTGTGCATGTCGTGCAGCAGCTGCTGCAGGGCGGCTTCCTGTTGCGGACTGCGCTTCAAAACTAACTGCAACCGTTCAAGTTGCATATCCGGAGAAGCCGGGCCGCGGTCGTTGGCGGCATTCGCCAACGGGTGAACCGTACCGCGCAAGGTGACCAGCGCGTGTTCATTCACCGGTTGGGTCAGGCGCGACTCCTGCGCCGCCGCGGAACGGACCGCTCCGAGCGATACCAGCAAAACCAACGCCGGTAGGATTGCTTTCAAACGATTGCGTTGCATGATCTTCCTTAATGGCCTTCGTGAATGGCCTTGTGAATGCCTTCGTGAATGGCCTTCGTTAGCTGAAGACGAGACAAACCGGGTGACTCAGCGGGTATTGCTTTCCGCTGGGGTTCAGCAGTCCGGACCGCGTATTGCGCGCAAAGATCACGATATTGGACGAATCTTCGTTGGCAACCAGCAGCCATTGGTTACCGGGATCGAGTGCGAAATGGCGAGGCGTCTTCCCTCCGCAGTCCACGTGCTGCACTGCTTTGAGGGTTCCATCACTATCGCTGATGGAGTAAACCGCGATACTGTTGTCACCGCGATTGGAAGCGTATAGGAAGCGGCCGGAAGAGTCGACCGCCACCTGGGCGGCGGTATTCGATCCGGCAAAGCCTTCGGGCAAGGTGGAGATGTTCTGCAACCGCTTCAACGTGCCATGGTCCGCATCCCAGGCCAGAGCATCGACGGTGTTGCTTATTTCATTGAGTGAGTAGGCCCACTTGCCGCTGGGATGAAACGTAAAACTTCTGGGGCCGGAACCGGGAAGCGCTTCGTAGAAGGGCGGATCGTTGGCTGTGAGCAGCGCCGTCTGCGGATCCAGATGGTAAACCGAGATCCGGTCCAAACCCAGATCATTCACCAGCACGTAGCGATTGTCAGGAGATACGGTGGTGCAATGGGTGTGAGGAGCCGCCTGGCGCTCCGGGTCGGCTCCGTGGCCGGTGTATTGGAACGTGGAAACGGGTTGGCTGAGGGCACCGTTTTTCAATATCCGAAAGGATGCGGCGCTGCCGCCGTCATAATTGGCGACGAAGGCGGCCTTGCCGCTAAAGTCAACGGTGATTTTGCATGGGCCTCCCCCAGCGGAGGGGACCGTGTTGATCGCCTTGAGCTTGGCGGAATCGCGCTCGACGGCGAACGAAGTTACCGAGCCGGTTTTGCTTGCGCGATACTCATCCACTTCATTGACGGCGTAGAGGTGCCGACGATCGGGCGACAAGGTGAGAAAGCTGGGGTTGACCGTAGCGGCCGCCAGTCCTTCGAGTTCGAGTGCGCCCTCATCCGGGTCCCAGCGAAACGCGTAGATCCCCTTGCTGGTGCTGCCTTTGTCATTGGTGTAGGTGCCGGCATAGAGAAGCTTTGCTGGTTCGCCGGCCCATGACCGGGATCGCGAAGCCAGGGCGAGTGCCGAGAGATTCGCCAGAAAAGACCGGCGGCTTGAATATTTCATCCTCGCCATACTACTGTAAGGCGACCCTTTTGCACGAGATTGGGGGTCCCGCCGGTTTACACAGGAGGCTGAAAATTGCGAGTAGGACTCTTCACGCGGGAATACCCGCCGCACGTCTATGGTGGGGCCGGAGTGCACGTGGAGTACTTGAGCCGCGAATTGGCGCGCAAGGTTTCAGTCGAGGTTCATTGTTGGGGGCGCCAGCATACAGACGAAGGCAACCTGCATGTGCGCGGCCAGGAGCCCTGGAGCGAAATTTCCCAGGGCACGGAAGAGAAGTTCAAGGGCGCGCTGGAAGCTCTCTCTCTGAACCTGACCCAGGTGAAGGCGCTGTCGGGGATCGATGTGGCGCATACCCATACCTGGTACGTGTCCATGGCCGGGTTCATGGCGAAGAAGTTGTACGACATCCCTTTTGTGCTGACGACCCATAGCCTGGAACCGCTGCGCGCCTGGAAGGCCGAGCAGCTGGGAACCGGCTATGCGATGAGCTCGTGGATGGAGAGAACCGCGATTCTGGACGCCGATGCGGTGATCGCTGTCTCCAGCGGCACAAAAGAAGACATTCTGCGTGCCTACCCCGTGGACCCGGAAAAGATCCACGTCATTTACAACGGGATTGACCTGGAGCAGTACCAACGCACACCAGAGACGTCGGCGCTGATCGAATATGGAGTCGACCCGGCAGTTCCCTACGTGCTTTTTGTAGGAAGGATCACACGCCAGAAGGGCGTAACCCACCTGGTGGATGCGATTCGCTATCTCCCCCCCACGACCCAGGTGGTTTTGTGCGCAGGCGCTCCGGACACTCCGGAAATTTCCGCGGAACTGCAACGCAAGGTAACCGAGGCACGCGGCTTCAATCCCAGAGTGATCTGGATCGACAAGATGTTGAGCAAGCAGCAGGCAATCCAGTTTTATAGCCACGCGACGGTCTTCTGCTGCCCTTCGGTCTACGAGCCGTTTGGCATCATTAATCTGGAAGCCATGGCTTGCAAAGCAGCTGTCGTCGCTAGTGCGGTAGGCGGCATCAAGGAGGTAGTGGTGGACGGGGAAACGGGGCTTTTGGTGCCCTTCGATCAGGATCCAACCACCAGCTTTCCTCTGGACCCTGATCGCTTTGCAAGGGATCTAGCCGCTGCATTGAACAGTTTGCTGGCTGATCCAGCAAAGTGCCGGAGGTTTGGGGAAGCGGGGCGGAAACGTGCGGAAGAGAAGTTCAGTTGGACCAGTATTGCCAGTCAGACGATCGACCTTTACCAGACCCTGATCGAGGCCAGGAAGCGAGTTCAAGTGTGACGGACGGGTTCAAGAGCAACGGCGCTTCCCTGCTGGATAAGAGCATCCCTGTTGGATTTGATTTCGATGCTTCGAAGTCGACAGTCAATATTCTCGCGGACGGGCTGCATTTTCCTTTGCTGGTTCTGAAAGAAACTGCCCTCGCCCATAACCTGGCCGCGATGGCGGACTGGTGCGCCGCAAACAACTTCCTGATCGCTCCGCATGGCAAGACTACGATGACTCCGCGCATCTTTGAACGGCAGATGGAAGCGGGGGCCTGGGCGATTACGGTGGCCACCGTGTCTCAAGCCGCTATCTGCGTGGAGACGGGCATCAAGCGGGTGCTGATCGCCAATCAAGTGGTAGGCCGGGCGAATTTGCGCTCGCTGGCGGCGATGATGAAAGCGGATCCGGCGCTTGATGTTCTGTGCTTGGTTGATAGCTCGGAGGGAATCGAGTTCCTGACTTCGGAGTGGCAGGCCGCGGGTGCAAATCGTTCCTTAGGGGTTCTGGTAGAAATGGGCCGCCAGGGGTGGCGGACGGGCGCCAGGTCGGTTGAGTCGGCCCGCGAGTTATGCACGGAGGTTTTGCTGCATCCGCAGACGTTGCGCTTGCGAGGGATCGAGGGCTTTGAAGGACTGGCGCACGCGCCGAATCCGGAAGAGGAAGCAAGACAGGTAAGGCAGTTCTTGGCCGACATTGCGGCGCTGGGAAAAGAGGTACAAAGCCTCCGGCGGGCGGACAAGGAGCCGCTACTTTTCAGCGTAGGCGGGAGCGGCTTTCTGGATGCGATATGGGAAGTTGGGCAGCAAATGCGGGAGGATTTTCAGGTCGTGATACGAAGCGGCTGCTACGTTACGCACGATCATGGGACGTATGCCCAAAGGCTCGCTGCCGCCCAGCAACGGAGTAACGGTGCACATCTGCCGGCGTTTCGCCCGGCGTTGGAGCTGTGGTCGCACGTTCAGTCCAAGCCGGAAGAAGGGTTGGCTCTCCTGAATTTCGGTAAGAGAGATTGCTCTTACGATGCAGGGCTGCCGATTCCGCTATTTGCATACAATCCGAATTCAGGACGTAGGATCGATTTGAGTACTGCTACTGTATTCAATACCAATGATCAGCATGCTCATTTGAGAGGTCCCGGCAGCGAGCGTTTGCGGGTCGGCGATCAGGTTTGCTGTGGAATATCCCATCCCTGCACCGCGTTCGACAAGTGGAGAGCCATACCCGTTGTGGACGACTCCTATAACCTGCTCGATATTTATCGGACATACTTTTAGTGGTTGGCAGGCTCCGATTTGGGTTCAAAAGGAGTCTCACGGGATTTTTGCGTCTGGGCGAGGCGCACTGCAGATCCCTCGGCTTCGCTCGGGATGACAAGGGGAGAGTGATTACTCACCTGAAAGTCTGCGAGTCGGATCGGGAGTTTTTCTGTGCCATCCGACTCGCGGAATTGTTGTGGACGACTCCTACAACCTGCTCGATATTTATCGGGACATACTTTTAGTGGTTGGCAGGCTCCGATTTGGGTTCAAAAGGAGTCTCACGGGAATTTTTGCGTCTGGGCGAGGCGCACTGCAGATCCCTCGGCTGCGCTCGGGATGACAAGGGGAGAGTGATTACTCACCTGAAAGTCTGCGAGTCGGATCGGGAGTTTTTCTGTGCCATCCGACTCGCGGAATTGTTGTGGATGACTCCTATAACCTGCTCGATATTTATCGGACATACTTTTAGTGGTTGGCAGGCTCCGATTTGGGTTCAAAAGGAGTCTCACGGGATTTTTGCGTCTGGGCGAGGCGCACTGCAGATCCCTCGGCTGCGCTCGGGATGACAAGGGGAGAGTGATTACTCACCTGAAAGTCTGCGAGTCGGATCGGGAGTTTTTCTGTGCCATCCGACTCGCGGAATTGTTGTGGACGACTCCTACAACCTGCTCGATATTTATCGAACATACTTTTAGTGGTTGGCAGGCTCCGATTTGGGTTCAAAAGGAGTCTCACGGGATTTTTGCGTCTGGGCGAGGCGCAATGCAGATCCCTCGGCTTCGCTCGGGATGACAAGGGGAGAGTGATTACTCACCTGAAAGTCTGCGAGTCGGATCGGGAGTTTTTCTGTGCCATCCGACTCGCGGAATTGTTGTGGACGACTCCTACAACCTGCTCGATATTTATCGAACATACTTTTAGTGGTTGGCAGGCTCCGATTTGGGTTCAAAAAGAGTCTCACGGGATTTTTGCGTCTGGGCGAGGCGCACTGCAGATCCCTCGGCTGCGCTCGGGATGACAAGGGGAGAGTGATTACTCACCTGAAAGTCTGCGAGTCGGATCGGGAGTTTTTCTGTGCCATCCGACTCGCGGAATTGTAAGTAAGTAACCGCCCTCCCCTTGTCATCCCGAGCGAAGCCGAGGGATCTGCATTGCGCCTCGCCCAGACGCAAAAATCCCATGAAAACAGGCGAAGCGAAATGGAGGGACCCGCGGTTCCTTGTGCTGACACAAAACAGCGGACGAGCGGTGTGTGCTATCCTCGCGACGTGTCCGCTACGTCCACACTGCGCAAACTAGAGACTCTTCGGGTTTCCGCGGTGGTGCGCGTGACGCACTGGATTACAGTGATCGCTTTCATCGCTTTGGTTATCAGCGGCGGTGAGATAGTGATCTCTCACCCGCGGTTCTACTGGGGTGAGGTAGGTAATGTGAACACCAGGCCCCTGTTCACGCTGCCAATCCCTGCTTCGCGACATACGGTTCCTACCGGCTACGGCTACGTGATGCTGGACCAAAATGGCTGGAGCCGGTATCTCCATTTTGAAGCAGCATGGCTCGCGGTGCTGACCGGACTGGTCTATGTGGCCTGGGGCCTGGCGAACGGACACTTCCGGAAAAACCTGCTTCCTTTGCCCGCCGATCGGACGTGGCGGACGTTCCAGCAAGCCATCGTCAGGCAGCTTCGCTGGGCACCAGCGGCGGCAGCGGAGGCCGGTTCGTACAACGTCGTTCAGAGAACCACGTACCTGATCGTGATCTTTGTGCTGTTTCCGCTGGTGATCTGGACGGGCCTGGCAATGTCTCCGGCATTTACTGCCGCAGTTCCATTGGCCGCCAGCGCTCTGGGAGGGCGGCAATCCGCGCGCACCATTCACTTCTTTGTTTCTGACCTTCTGCTGGTTTTCCTGGTGGTCCACGTTACGATGGTGATTGTTGCGGGATTCAAAACCCGCATGCGTGCGATGATCACCGGACGGGTTGTGGCAGCCAAGGAGCGCTCATGACCAATTTTTCACGGCGCAAGCTCATCACCGGCGGACTAGCCGCCACTGCAGGAGTATCGGGCCTGGCCGCGGCTGCCGTGGTGGCACAGCGTTATGGACTTATCCCGCCCGATAACGGCGGAGTTTGGGGTCCCGGGGAAACGCTGACCTATGCTGCCCAACGTCTTCTGACCACGCATTCGGCGGCGCGCGAGTTCTCGCGAAGCATGATTTCCAAGATGCCTTTCGCCAACGAGACCCCGCCTCCCAACGATGCGTTCAAACGCCACCAGGCCAATGGGTTCTCGGACTGGCGGCTAACGGTCGATGGAATGGTCGCCCGGCCCGCATCGCTCTCGCTCTCCGACCTCAGGAGTCTACCGGTCCGCAGCCAAATCACCGAGGTGGCGTGCGAGGAGGGCTGGTCCTATATCGCCGAGTGGATCGGAACGCCCCTGGTTGAGGTTTTGCATGCCACCGGGCTTCTCCCGCAGGCGCGTTACCTGGTGTACTTCTCGATCGATCGCGACTGGTGGGAAAGCATCGACCTAGCCGATGCCCTGCACCCTCAGACGCTGCTGACTTTGGGAATGAACGATGGTGATCTTCCGGTGTCGTTCGGTGGGCCGCTCCGCCTGCGTGTTCCCCGCCAACTGGGCTATAAGAGCGTGAAGTACATCACGCACATTACGGCTACGGATAGCATGAAGCACTTCGGTCAGGGGCTGGGCTCCGCGTCGCCGGAAGGCGGTTATGCCTGGTACGCGGGGATTTGAGGGCTTACAGGCTGGGAAGAACCGGCAGAGCCATCGGCAAGACGAATCCGCTGCCGCCGCACCATTCAATCGGTTCTATCAATTCAACGCTTGAGAAGCGCTCCACCAGGGCCATGGTGGAAGCGATCGCAGCGACCCGCACCAGCGGAGCTCCCACACATGCGTGCAGCCCCGCGCCCAGAGTTACGTGACTGATACGGGTACGCATTACAGAGAGCTCGTGGCCATCGGGGTACCGCTCTGGATCGCGATTTGCGGCCAGTAGGCAAAGGACCACGCGCTCGCCTTTTCGAATCGATATTCCGTTGAGGTTGATGTCTGCCAGCGCACGGCGAAAAAGCAAACGAGTGAGTCCGGCAAAACGCTGCAGCTCTTCCACTCCGCGCGCTACCAGCACAGGCTGGGCGTGCAGTCTTCTCCACTCCTGCGGATAGGACGCCAGAGCAAACCATAGGTTTCCTAATAAGCTTACGAGGGTTTGCGATAAGGCGACAAAGCCAGACTCCCGCATCGGCTCTGGTCCTCTGTTAAAGAATGGCTGGAGCTCCGCTGTCGCTGCTTTGGATTGCGATTTCAGCTCTCCATCGAGAGGCTCTGCTGCTGCCAGCGAGACCTGCGCTGCGAGCGCAGTGAGATGGCCCACGGAAACAGTGTCCGGTTCGGTCGCGAGAACGGCGAGCTCGAGACACAGGGGCTGCGCGTAATCGCGAATGAGGTCGACAGGCTGCTGGTGGCCAAACTGAGCAACGAGTTCCCGCCCATGCTGCAGCATCTGTTTTCGCCAGGATCGTAGTTTCACTGGGGAAAGGGCTTCCCTGGTCTCCGCCCGCATTCTGAGCCGGGCGGCCTCATCCACCTGGGGATTTCGCTCCTTGTTCGTACTCCCCACGACCACCAACTCCGGGCAGTGGAAGGCCGCAGTCACATCGGCATAACGGCTCAGCACCCATCCATCCAACTGCGCATCGAAATAGGGCTGCGCCGTCTGCAATCGAAAGATGTCCTCCTGGCTACCATCGTCCCAGGCTGGTCTTGTCGCGAGATGTGGACAAACGGTCAATGCAGGTAAGGGCCTCTATTCACAAAATATATCCGTGCGGCCGCAACGACCAGGAGCGCAATGGCAACCCAGGCGAACCAGTCCCCCAGCCACTGGTACACCGTCCAATCGTGTGCCGCGGGCACGGCGACAAGCAAGGTCGCAAACGGAGCTGAGCTGCTGCTCACTTCTCCAATGATACGGCCGCGATCGTCGCTCACCGTCAGAAAGCCATTTTTGGCAGCACGCGCGATGCTGAAGCCGTCCTCCACGCCGCGCATCAGCGCGATGTGTCCGTGCCAGCTTGCGTCGACGACGAAATCCCACCCCGGCACCAGCATCAGTCCTGCATCGTCCCTTCCGTAGAGACGGGACGGCGACGTGAAATCCATATCCTTGCAGATCGCCACGCCCCACTTTTCCTGGGGGTGAGGCAGCAATATTCGCGTGGTGCCGATGGTCAGGTTTGACTCGAAGGGCGGCAGCATGTGCTCTTTGTCGTAACGCTGCACGTCTGAGCCAGGAGTGTAGATACGGGCCTCGTTGTATTTCACCGGTGGGTCTACGTGCACCACACCGGCGACGATCGTCGCTCCGGTCTGGGATGCAACCGACTGCAGGATTGCATCGGTTCCGGCAGCTTTGCCCTGGAGCGTTACCCCGAGCTTCTCGGGCATCACGATTGCTTGCGCCCCCTCGCTCGCCAGCGTGCCGGCTTCCCGTGCATAGTCGCGAAATAACCGCTCGGTATCGGCCCCTGGATCGGCTACCAGAAGATTGGCTTTCTCGTCTGAGGTGATCAGTCCCACCTTCACCATCTGCTTCTGAGCCGGTGCCTCCAGCCGCACCAAGCCAAACACCAGCACAAGTGCGACCACTCCGATCCCCACGCCCGCAACCTGCAGAGCGCGTTTCGGCGCGCTCTGCCGGAGGTGAAGCGCGATCGCAATTGCAGCCGGAAATAGTAGCAGGACAAAACTCATACCCCAGGGCCCGGTGACGGACGCAAGCTGCAAAAAGGCGAGAAACTTGAGTTGTGAGTACGCAAAACTTCCTGCCGTGCCGTGGGGCGACGTCAGGTTGCGCACGTACTCGCTCGTAACCCAGAGAGCCGGCAGTGCAAGAAGCCCGCTCCACACCGCTCCACGCAACACCAACGCGCGAAATAGCAACACTCCCAGAGCAAAACCGACACTCGCCGCCAGGAAGATCTGTATCCATGCAGAAACGGGCAATCCCAGCCTGCCGACCAGGTAGCTCCACATGTTGAGGTTCCCTAGCATCATCGCAGCCACTGTGGTTAACGCTGCTACCCACCATTTACTCCTCAATGCAAATAGAAGCAGTGGCAAAGGGGCAAACCACATCAGCGGCCACCACGGATGTAGACCGTTGCCGAAGTAAAACAGGGTTGCACTGGCGATGATCGCGAGGGTCACTTTAGTTGCGAATGCCATTCAAATACCTCCCAAATGATCGGTGACAGTAACTGCGGAACTCCGAGGGCGACATGGCCATGCGTCCTCCGAGATAGAGCATCACCAGACCATGCATCAACGCACCCGTCTCGAAGACGATCTCCCACACATCGTCTTTTCGCAGGTAGCCCGATTCCATCGCGGTTGCGATTACATCGGCCGATACATTCGCTGTGGGCGATTGCCTGGTCCTGAAATCGTCCGGGTATTGGCGGGCACCTTCGCGCCTGGTAAGAAACATCAACTCGAACAGCCGCGGATGATCGAAGGCGTGATCGAGGAATACATCGAGAATCTGGAGTAGTTGGTGATCGATGTCTCCCATCAATTGCAGTTGCGCTAGCTTCGCCGCCAGTTGCACGAATCCTTCATCGGAGAGCGCATTCAGCAGTCCGTCGCGGTTGGGATAGTGGCGGTATAGAGCCATGGGCGTAATGCCAACAGCGCTTGCAACCCTGCGCATGGACACGCCCTCCGCTCCCTCTTTGTCGAGGAGGCGGCGGGCCGCGCGGGCTATTTTCTGTGTGGTCGTTGCCTGCATGTATACAGTGTACACTATAATATGTATACGCCGTATACACTAGATCAATGAAAAAGAAAGCGCAGATTTCTTCAGAACGCTCGTCAAGCTTAGACGAAAGGCTGTGGTGGGGCATCCCCGAGATTTCCCGTGGAGACCCGTGGCGTTGATGGACTTCATGCGGCTCTCCTTTGAGGAGAGCCGCACACATGGCCCTTGCTAGCAGCGCGAAGTAGGAACTGGGTCGCCCATCGTTTCGGCCCATGTACGCTGGTGCGAACATGGGCACCCCTGGGAGTTGTGGGCCCGCGACAGGCTTGAGGGGGAGACCTGTGGTATCCCACATCTCGCCAAAAACTAGCGAGATGCCCCGAATTTCCTGTACGCAGCTCTGGAAAGGACCGCGTGTGCGCCCTTCTTTAAGGAAGGGCGCATGAAGTCAGGGAACCCACGAAACTACACAGGAAATCGGGGGTGTGGGGCACCCGGCTTTTGATTACGGGTTAGAGCTAGAACGCTCCTAGCGCGGCGGCTCGGGATGCGGGTTCTGTTGTCTCGGTTCCTCCGGCCTGGATGGCGGCGCCGGATGCTGCTGCGGAACCGGATGCTCTTGGCGCTCCTGCGGGGCTGGACGTTGCACCTGCTGAACCGGACGCTGCACTTGCGGCGCGGGACGTTGGACCTGGGGGGCTGGATGTTGCACCTGCTGGACCGGACGCTGCACCGGTGGGGCGGGTCGCTCCTGGGGGGCAGGACGTGGCGGCTCTTGCCGGACTGGTGCCGGGCGCACCTCGGGGGCCGGCCGTCCCTGCTGGACAGGAGCGGGATGTGCCTGCACCGTCTGGACCGGACGCTGGGGCTGGTTTGGCCTTAGCTGCTGCGGGGCGATCGGCTGGTTGGTAGGCCTGGGGACCTGCCGTATCGCCGGGGCCGGCTGCGGTTGTTGGTGCTCCACGGGAAGCGGCCGAGCCATGGCCACCGTTTGCGGCTGGCCGCGGTTCACTGACGCGAACTGAGCACGATTGGTGCTGGCTGCAACCTTGACCTGCTGCTGCACGCGCAATTCCTGCAACCGTGGTTGACGCAAAGCCTCCAACTCAGCCCTGCTGGGGGGAAGATTTACGCCCCCGCGGCCGCCACTATAGCTCACCCGGTTGTAGGTCGTGATGTTGGTCACATTGGTAATGTAAGTGTTGTGGATGATGGTGTTGTTTACGTTCGTGACCTGGCGGTTGTAATTGAACTGATCATGGTTCCAATATCCGCCATAGTAGCCACGGCCAACGTACCCGTTGCCATAATTCACGCCGCCGTAGTAGCCGATGTAGCGGCCCCAAAATCCGCGATGCCAGCCATAGCGTCCTGAAATAAAGCCCCAGTAGCCAGGAGTCCATAGAGCCCCGGTGTATGGGGGTGCGGCCCAGACTCCGGGAACCCAGTAGTAGCCGGCCGGAGCATAGGCCCAGTAACCGGGAGTCCAGAGGTAGTTTGGCTCAGGGCAGGGCGGCTGTTGGTATTCCGGCAAAGGAGGAGGAGGCTGAGGAGCGTATTCAGCGACCTGGTCGTAATCCTGGTAGTTGTCACCGCCGTTGTCCTGGTTCTGATACTGCTGCTGATACTGGGGTTCCTGCGGCTGCTGTTCCTGGGGCTGCTGAGGCTGTTGGTATTGGGGCTGCTGCTCTGGCGCTGCATATTGGGTCTGTTGGGGCTGCTGCGGGGCTTGCTCAGCATAGTTGGAGGGCGGCGCCGGCTGGCTTGCCGGAGCGGAATAAGGGGCTGCAGTTTGCGGAGCTTGTTCGACCGGCGCTGCCTGGCCGTTGTCAGTGACCGGGGCGAGGTTTCCATTTTCAGCCGCATCGACTGCCTGGTCATTCTTCCGGCAACCAGCCAGGGCTGTCAAAACCACCAACGCGACGACTGGCAAAAATCCCTTTTTCCCCATTGGACCCCTCCTTCTCGATCCTAACCCGTCTCGAGCGACGAAGTTCTCGCCATCTCGCATTCTGGGATGAAGGCGAACCAAGAATGGGATGCCGCCTATGGTTGCTTTTCGAAAATGACCGAAGTGCTGTCGTAGTCGCTGTGCAAATCGAGATTGATGCCATGATGCATCAGGTAACCGCCGCTTACGATGCCCACCTCGTTCACCTGGCCGGGATCGATCGCTTCGATTTTGTAGAGGGCATCCTCGTCCAGACCACGCATGAAAACCATCGGAAAGGGAGTGCCGAACTGCTGCGAATGAAGATAGGCAAAGAGCACCGCCTGGCGCCCATCGCTGGAGACATATTCGACCGCAGAGGATTCGCTACCCTCAGGAGCAATGAGACGATAGAGCGCGCCCCTCTGCACCGCCGGACGAATACGCTTGTAGAACGCAACATAACGGGCGGCCGACTGCAGATCGTCGGAGGAATACTTGTTGAGATTTCCTCCCAGGCCCAAGGATCCGCTCATGGCCACCAGGAAGCGGAACTTGAGGGGAACAATGCGGTGATCGATGCCGCTGGGAACATCCGTGACCCAGGCCATCATGACGCCTGGGGTGTACGCCTGAGTGAATCCATCCTGCAGGGTGAGCCGGTCCAGCGCGTCGGTGTTATCCGAAGTCCAAACTTCATCGGTGCGCTTCATAATGCCGAGATCGACCCGGCCACCACCACCGGAGCAGGATTCAATCTCCAGCTTGGGGTGTTTGGCTCGCAAACGATCAAGAATGTCATAGAGGTTGCGCACATAAGTGACGTAGATTTTCTTTTGCTCTTCCACGGGAACCGCATCCCAGCCGGGTTCTGACCAGTTGCGGTTGTAATCCCACTTGAGAAAAGCAATGTCGTTGTTGCTTACCAATTCGTCGAGCCAGTTGAAGACGTATTCCTTCACATCCTCACGAGCCAGGTTCAGCAGTAGCTGGTTGCGGCCTTCGGTGCGCGGCCGACCGGGAAAATTCATTGCCCACTCCGGATGCTTACGGTAGAGGTCGCTGTTGGGGTTGACCATCTCTGGCTCTACCCAGATGCCAAAGTCCATGCCCAGTGCATGCACGCGATCGATCACCGGCTTAAGGCCGTGGGGAAACTTCTCCTTGTTCACGTACCAGTCGCCCAGACCTGCGTGGTCATCCTTGCGCTGGCCGAACCATCCATCATCGATGACGAAGCGTTCTACTCCGAGCTTGCTGGCTTTTTCCGCCAGGGCCAACTGGCCTTCTTCGCTGACATTGAATTCCGTCGCTTCCCACGAGTTGTAGAGGACGGGGCGCAAGCGAGCGTTCTCACCACCCGGGAGAATGTGGATGCGCTCGAAGCGGTGCAGAGTGCGCGATGCCTCACCCATGCCTTTGCCGGTGAACCCGCCATAGAAGGGCGGCGTCTCCAGTTGTTCGCCAGGCTTCAGGCGGTAGCCGAAATCGAAGGGGTTGAATCCGCCGGTTACGCGCACTTGCTGCATGGCGGTCTGTTCGACGGTGATGCGCCAGCTGCCGCTCCAACCCAGCGCCCCAAACCACACCGGTCCACTCTCCTCAGTGGTTTGCCCGGGTCGATCAATGGCAAACCACGGATTTGCCTGGTGCGATGTGCTGCCGCGCCGGCTCTCGATAACATGGGCTCCGGTTTGCAACGTCTCGGAATGCAGCTGCCACTCGGCTCCCCAGTGGCCGGTGAGGTAGTGCCAGCCATAGCCCTCGCCTTGCGGCAAGCTCCAGGCAGCGGATTGGGCGCTCTCCAGGGTAACGGCCTGATTGGTTCGATTTTCAATGCGCGACCAGCGCTGGATTATGCCCGTATCTTCAAAGATGCGGTAATACAGATGAACCTGGAGATCCGAGGCTATGTCTTTCAATTGAATATCGAGCGTGTCGCCGTCTGTGTGCGAGTCCACAAAGTGCAGGACCACGTCGCGGTTTCCGTCTGCGTAGGTGGCTTTGAGCGCGGGCTCGTTGTAGAGCTCTGCGCCCCAGCCCGGATATTCCTGCGGAGTGGTGGTAGTGGAGAGGTCAAACGAAGCCACCTCGGGAAGGCTGTGGGGTGTGGAGAAGTCGGCATCCCGTGCGACGCGCGCGCCCCAATAGATCGCCTGCAACTCGCCACGCTCATTCACTCCCATGGCGTAGGTGGTTTCACCGGCCTGGAGCACCCAGACCTTTTTCTCGGGTGAATATTGGATAGCGGCAAGTGCAGTTGGCCAATAGTTGATGAGCAGGAATAGGGTCACGCACCAGCGCAGGATCATTGTGCTTTGAACTCCAGAACTTGGATGGTATTGCCGGGAACAGTATGGGAAGAAAGGTCGTGCAGGCTGCTTTCCACAGGCATGATCACAGCCGGCTGGGTGATGCTATTGGTAGCAGCGGTGGTCCGCGCGGACAGCGAGATGAGCTTACCGGTGCTTGCGGCCTGCCCGCCGGTGAACTGAATTTTCAGCGGCTGCGGTGTGGAATTCCCGTTGACCAGTTTGAGATAGACCGTGCCGTCGCTTGATCTACGGGTAACGGAATAGAACAACCTGGGTGCAGCAAAGGCAAGATCTGCGTTCAGTATTTGATCACCAATGTGGTTCGAGAACATCACCTGGGCATAGTAGCTCGGGGAGCCGTAGCTGTTCATGGCGTCATACCCTATCAAATCTGACTCCCACTGCATACCTCCCGGGTTCACGTTGACCAGCAGGGGTGCGTAACTTGCCATGATGACGATGTCGCTGTTTCTTTCCATCCCGGTCATCCAGGCGGCGTCTCCCAGGGCGGCGCCGAAGTTGGGCGTGGGGAGACCTTCCCGGGTGGCCCACTCGCCTACGAAGATTTTAGGACCGTTGCGATCGGTCTGATCGTAGTGGTGCACGTCATCGTAAAACTCCTGGGCACGACGGTAATAGTGATCGTCGATCACGTCGGGTTTCATGGTGGTGATCGGCATGGTCGCAATCAGCTGCAGGTCAGGATATTTGGCCTTAATGGCTTTGTAGAACTGGGCATAACGATCGCCATAGGTTCCTGACTTGTCGAACCAGTCTTCGTTGCCGATTTCCACGTAGCTCAGATGGAAGGGGGCCGGATGTCCGTTCTTGATGCGTTCGGCGCCCCACTTTGTGCTTGCGTCGCCGGTGACGTATTCGATCTCCTCCAGAGCATCCTGCACATAGGGATCAAGATCGGGGCCGGGTTTTACGAATTCCTGGTGCATCGAATAGCCGGCGTACACGGCCAGCAACGGTTGCATCTTCAGGTCCTCACACCACTCCAGGAATTCGAGCAGGCCCATGCCGTCACTGGAGCGATAGCCCCAGGGGCTGGGATGGGTGGGGCGGTCGACCAACGGGCCGATGGTTTTCTTCCACTCGTAGCGATCCTTGATGTGATCGCCTTCGAGGTAATTCCCGCCTGGGAAACGCAGAAATGCCGGCTTCATGGCTGCCAGTTTCTCCATCAGGTCGATGCGGTTTCCGTTGTTGCGATCGTGATAGGTGGGGGGAAAAAGCGATACGAGGGTGAACCAGACTGTTCCCGGCTTGGCGACGGAGAGGACCAGGTGATAGTGCGAAGACTGGTTGGCGGAACCGGAGTGGAGGGTGAATTCATGCTGTCGCCAGTCGGCGGTGAGCGTGGGTACTGTGGTGCTGATGGCGGTGCCGGATTCATCCTCGACCAGGCTTACGGTTACCGGCCCGATGGACGAGTCGCTCGCTTTGGCATAGAACGAACCGTGATAGGTGGTTTGCGGCCTGACGGGGAATCCCCAGTATCCCAGGTTAGTGATGCCCGCCTGATCGTGGGCGCTCGCGCTCTTGACCGTCAATTGCAGGCTCAACGGCAGTGCTGCGCTCGGACCTGTGGTGCGATCGATGGCCATCGATGCTTCGGCACTCCCTTCTTCGTAGAGAAACCAGCTTGGGGGAACTTTGCCGCGGTCCTGAAAGGTGCGATTTCTTACCAGTTCGGCGTAAAGACCGCCATCGTAGGAGTAGTTGATCTCCTCAGTCATCAGGCCGTATAGCTGAGGACTGACTTTGGCTTTGGGTTGTGCCAGGTCGATGGTCAAGGTCGGGGCCGGTTGCGCGAAGGCAGCGGAGGAGAGGAACAAAAGAGTCGCCAGGAAATACGGTCGGTTCAAAAATGTCTCCAGAAGTACGGTCATATTTATACCCCATAGCGCTTCCTTCCCATCCCTCCTGAGAGTTCAGGTTCGCTTAACCTTGCTAGGGGGATACTGGCGATATGCGGGTGCTGTTGGTGGAAGACGAGGTGCGCCTGGCGGAGAACGTAGCCTCGGCCTTGCGCGAAGGGCCCAACTTCGCCGTCGATTGCGCCGAGGACGGACTCACTGGTCTGCACCTAACGGAAAACGCGTGTTATGACCTGATCGTCCTGGATTTGATGCTGCCCGGATTGGACGGCATGGGGATCCTGAAGAAGGTGCGGGCTCGCGGAGATCGAACGCCGGTACTCATTCTGACCGCCAAAGGAGAAGCAAGTTCTATCATCGCGCTGCTCAATGCGGGCGCGGATGACTATCTCACCAAGCCTTTCGATCTAGGAGAATTGATCGCCCGCACGAAAGCCCTTATCCGCCGGGGTAAGGGAGTGGCCGACCCCGTCCTTCGCGTTTCGGATCTGGAAGTCAATACGGTCGAGCAGAGCGTTCATCGCTCCGGGCTTGCGGTGGATCTTTCGCCGACGGAATACCACATCCTCGAATACCTGATCCATCGGCCTCGCGTCATCGTCTCGAAGCGAGAGTTGTTGGAGCATCTCTACGACTACAACTGGGAACATCACTCTAATGTGATCGAGGCCCACATCTCGAATTTGCGCCGCAAGCTCGAAGCAGCCAAGCCGGAGCCAAGCGTCGAGACCCTTCGTGGGCGAGGGTACCGCCTGCTGTGAAGTCCTATTCCATCACCCATCGGCTCATCGCCACCATTCTGCTGGTGGAGCTGCTCGCTGCGTTGTCGATATCGGGAGCGGCGATGCTCTACGAGCGCCACGTGCGCTTTCGCTCCTTTGACGTAATGCTCCGCGGACGGGCAGATTCCCTGCTGGGCGCGGTGCAGGATGCGGACGACGAGGGAGATAACGTGATGCTCGACGGCACGGAAGCAAATCTTCCGGCGGAGGATATCTACCAGGTGCAGGACGCCCGTGGACAGGTCCTGGGTCATTCGTCGAACTGGAACGGACCAAACCATGCTTTCCTGAACACAAGAGCCGGCAGACCACTTAGGCTTTTCGTCGGCGGCAGGCATTATCGAGGATTGCGGATCGAGGGCATCCGAGTTGTCGATCCGGGACAAAAAGCCGGCGGTATCACTCGCCACGTCATCATTTTTTATGGAGCCCCGGTCGATCGCGTGTGGGGTGAAATTTGGGAAGCGGTTGGTTTTTACGCAGGGACCAGCCTTTGCCTGCTGGCAGTTTCCGGGATGTTGATTTTTTGGCTGCTCAATCGTGGCCTGGCGCCCTTGCGCCAGCTAGCTGCGGAAGCGTCGGGTGTCTCGGTGAATTCCTGGAACTTTGCTCCCCCGGAACGGGCGCGCCTGATCAAAGAGCTCGCGCCGCTTACGACAGCGCTCGAGACCGTCCTCACCGGGCTGGAGCATGCGTTTATGCAGCAACGCCGGTTTGTCGGCGATGCGGCGCACGAGCTCAAGACGGCGGTTGCCGTCTTAAAGTCTTCGCTGCAGCTGCTCACACTGAAGCAACGAACGGCGGTCGAATATGAGCAGGGGATCGAACGCTGCCAGCTGGATTGTGAACGGCTGGAAGAAACCGTAGCCAAGATGCTCACGCTGGCGCGGGCAGAAACAAATGCCGCCTCCCCGAAGATGACGGCAGATCTGGCCGAGGTACTGCGACGGGTTTCTGAGCAGTTTGAATCCATGGCAGAGCTGAAGCACCTGAAGATCGTCCTGCTGGCTCAGGAGCCGGTGATGGTAGACGTCGATCCGGAGCAATTGCAACTCTTATGCTCCAACCTGCTCTTGAATGCGCTGCAGCACAGTCCAGCGGGCTCGCTAGTTCAAGCAGTGGTACAGCACGATGGGACACAGGCTGAACTGACGATCGAGGATACTGGAGAGGGGATCGCGCCTGAAGACCTGCCTCACGTCTTCGAGCGTTTCTACCGCGGAGACCCGTCACGCAGCCGCAATACCGGAGGAACCGGCCTGGGACTAGCCATCTGTAAGGCGATTACTTCCAGGTGGCAGGGCACCATCGACATAGCCAGCGACTTAGGGATAGGGACCAAAGTGAGCGTACGCTTCCCGGCGGCGCAGTTGCCTTCAGCTTCGATTAAGGTAGCTGTGCGAAATTAAAGCTGAGCCTGACAGGAGATACGATGAGACCGAATCGCATGCACGCCACCTTACTTATGCTCGCTTTGAGCGCACCGTTTACCGCATTTGCGCAAAGCCCGTACAGCGTTCTCGCGCAATGGAAAATCGGCGGCGAGGGAGGTTGGGATTACCTTACCTCCGATGCTCACGCGCACCGTCTTTATGTCACCCACGGACCGCGGGTGGATGTGCTGGACAGCGACTCGGGCAAAGTAGTAGGCAGCATCACGGGCCTCAAGGGCACCCACGGTGTGGCGCTGGATGACGCGGGTAAGTACGGGTATATCAGCGATGGGGGCGCAAATGCCGTAGTGGTGTTTGACCGTGGGTCATTGGCCACGGTGGCTTCGATTCCGGCGGGGACGAATCCAGATGGAATTGTGTTCGAACCGAAAACAAAGACAGTCTGGGCTTTCAATGGCCGCAGTAGTAATGTAACCGTAATTGACACCGCTCAGCGTAAGGTAGTGGCAACCATCGCGCTCTCCGGCAAGCCTGAGTTCCCGGTGGCGGACGGTTCGGGCACAGTGTTCGACAATATCGAAAGCAAGAATGAGATTGACCGTTTCGACGCGGCAGCAAAGACCATTACCGCGACCTGGCCGGTGGCCAACTGCGATTCGCCCTCCGGGTTAGCGATCGATAGGGCAGGCCGGCGACTCTTTGCCGTTTGTGACGGGGGAAAGATGGCGGTGGTGGATGCGAACTCCGGGAAGACCCTCGCCAATCCTGCGATCGGCGAGGGTCCGGATGCTGCTCGCTATGATGCCAAGCGGAAGCTTGCTTTCTCTTCCAACGGCGGAGGCACGCTGACCATCATCGACGCCGGCAAAGCCGACTATCCGGTGGTGCAAAACCTGGCCACGCAGCGAGGAGCGAGAACCATGACCCTGGATGAGGCGACGGGACGTATTTACCTGGCCACGGCCTCGTTTGGCGAGAGGCCCGCAGCAACGGCAGAGAATCCGCACCCACGGCCGGCGATTGTTCCCGGCAGCTTCACCATACTGGTGGTGGGGCAGCAGTGAGCAGTTGCCGGTCTAAAGTTACTCCATGATGAGAATTGCTTTCATAGGCTTCGCATTGTGCCTGAACCCGGCATTTGCGCAGCAAGCCAGTCCTGTGCCGGCGGCGCCGATCACATTGGAGCAGGCCATCTCGCTGGCTCGTAGCAACGAGCCGGCCTTTGCTGCTGCGGCTGCGAACGCCCGGGTGGCCGCACTGGATCACTCCATAGCCCGGGCAGCTCTGCTGCCCAACGCTCTCTATCACAACCAGTATCTCTATACCCAACCGAACGGCATCCACACTGAGACTGCCGCGATCGGAGCCCAGTCTCTTCCGGTCTTTATTGCCAACAATTCGGTTCACGAATATACCAGCCAGGCGGTGGTGAACGAGACACTGGGACTGCAGCAAACCATTGCGGTCTCGCGGACGGCCGCGGCTGCCTCGGTCGCCACAGCGCAGCTGGAAATTGCTCGGCGCGGACTGGTGCTTACCGTAACCGGCCTCTTTTACCAGGAGCTGGCCGCCGAACACAAGGTAGCCGTAGCACAACGCGCAGCGGGCGAAGCCTCCAATTTCACAAATCTCACGCAACAGCGGGAGAGCGCCCGCGAGGGAGCGCATGCCGACGTGGTGAAGGCGCAGTTGCAGCAACAGCAGCGCAATCGCGACCTGGCAGAAGCTCTGCTTGGGGCACAGAAGTCCCGGCTCGACCTGGCTGTGCTCTTGTTTGCTGACCCGCGGACTGCTTATACACTCTCGCCGGGTCCGGTTGTGCCCCTGCCGGCAAGGGCCGACGTTGACGCGAACGCCATGCGGCTCAATCCAGAGTTGCGTGAGGCTATGGCCTCCGTTCGGGTCAATACCTTGCAGGTGGCTGCGGCGCGGGCTGCCTATCTCCCTGATCTTGCGTTGAACTTTACCTACGGCATTGACGCGCCGCAGTTCGGCGCCAAAGGGCGTTTTAATTCTTTTGACAGCGTCCGCCCTCAAAACCTCGGCTACTCTGCCTTCGCCACCGTGGATATCCCGGTGTGGGACTGGCTATCCACCCAGCACAAGGTTCGACAGAGTGAGATTCTGCGGGATGTGGCACACACCGCGCTCACCGCAACCCAGCGCCGGCTGGTGGCCCAGTTGGACGAATCGTACTCAGAAGCGGCCACAGCGCGGGATGAATTGCAGTCTCTGGAGCAAAGCGTTCAAACAGCGGCCGAGAGTCTGCGCCTCACCCGGCTGCGCTACAGCGCGGGTGAAGCGACTGTACTCGAAGTGGTAGACGCGGAAAACTCCCTGACAGCGGCAGAGATCTCGCGTGAGGACGGTGCCATCCGCTATCAGTTGGCTCTCAAAAATCTACAACTCCTGACTGGAGCAATCTGAGCCATGAGCAAGTTATCGCTATTCCCTGCGCTGCTGCTTTGCGGCACTTCACTGCTGGTTACCGGGTGCGGCAAGAGTCAGGAGGCTGCTCCGACCGAGGTCATCGTACAGGCCGAACATCCGGAACGGAGCGACATCGCCGAGCAGATCACGGTCGATGCCACGCTGGCGCCCCTGGCCCAGGCCGCCATCTCGCCCAAGGTGACCGCGCCAGTGAAGAAGTTCTACGTACAGAGGGGTTCTCGCGTCAGCGCGGGCCAGCTTCTAGCGACTCTGGAGAACAGTGATCTGGAGGCCGCGGCACTGGACAACAAGGGTGCTTACACCGCGGCCCAAGGTACGTACGACATTGCAACCGGGGCCACGGTACCTGAAGACACGGTAAAGGCGCAGACTGACCTGGCCCAGGCAACGGCCAACCTGAGCCTGGCGCAGAGCATTGTGAACAGCCGGAAACAACTCTTCTCAGAAGGCGCGATCCCAGGTCGCGATCTGGATACGGCCAAAGCTGCCCTGGTGCAAGCCCAGGCCGCACACGATATCGCCAGGCAGCATTTCGATGCAGTCCAGAAGGTCAGCCATAAAGCCGCGCTCGAGAGCGCCCAAGGACAGCTCACTTCCGCCAAAGGCAAGTACCTCGGCGCCCAGGCGCAGTTAAGCTACACGGAAATCCGCAGTCCTATTGCAGGAGTAGTGACCGATCGGCCGCTCTTTGCCGGCGAGACAGCCGCGGCGGGCAACCCCGTAATTACCGTGATGGATACTTCCGCGTTGCTGGCCAAGCTGCATTTGTCACAAATACAGTCACAGCAACTCTCGTTGGGAGCTCCGGCCACGATCACTGTTCCCGGCGTCGCCGACCCGGTGCCGGCCAAGGTCTCGCTGATCAGTCCGGCGCTTGATCCGGGCAGCACCACGGTCGAGGTTTGGCTCCGGGTCGCAAACGCAAAAGGAACCCTCAAGGCGGGCACACCAGTCCACACCACGATTACCGGCCGCTCGGCCAGCAATGCATTGATCATCCCCGCGGAAGCGGTCCAGACAGACCCTGATGGGGTCAGCAAATTCGTGATGATTATCAAGCCGGACGGCACCGCTGCCAAGCGCCCGGTGACCCTGGGGATCCGCAACAGCGAATCAGCCCAGGTTCTTAGCGGCCTGGCCACCGCCGATATGGTAATCACGACCGGAGCCTACGGGCTGGACGAAGGAACCAAGGTTAAGGTTGGCGCGGCGGAAGCGGACGATGCGGGAAAGAAAGCCGGCGGAGACAAAGACTGATGCCTGGGACTATCGACAAGGTCGAGGTCGAACCCGAGAGCTCATTCTGGCTCGCTGCGGCGTCGAAGCCTATCTTCTTTCTGCTAGCGCTGTTGACGGTGGCCGGCATCTACATGGCCTTCCAGGTGCCCATCTCGGTTTTTCCCGAAACCAATTTTCCCCGGGTCGTGATTGGCGTGGACAACGGCGTGATGCCGGTGGAACAAATGCAGGTCACGATCACCAAGCCGATCGAGGACGCCGTGAATAGCGTACCGGGCCTGGTGATCGTGCGCAGCACCACCAGCCGCGGTTCGGCGGAGATCAGCCTCTTCTTTGACTGGAACGTGGATATGTTTCGCACGCTGCAGTTAACGGACTCAGCGCTGGCCCGGGTCTCTCAGTCACTCCCGGCGACGGCGCACATCACCACCAATCGTCTGACCTTCGCGACCTTTCCCATTCTCGGCTACGCGCTGACTGCGGATGATCGCGGCAAGGACACCATTCCTCAAACCCGCTTGTGGGAGATCGCCACCTACGACCTGAAGCCGCCCCTCAACCGGGTCAACGGGGTCAGCACAGTCATGGTCCAGGGTGGGCAGGTGCCCGAGTTCCAGGTGGTCCCCAACCTGGCCCGGCTGCAAGCCTCAGGTGTAACGCTGCTCGAAATGGTGAATGCCATCCAGGAATCCAACATCATTGACTCTCCTGGGCTGTACGAGGCAAACCATCAACTTATCCTGGGCCTCATTGGAGCGCAGGCGCACAGCGCGTCGGAATTGGCGAACCTGGTGGTGAAGACCTCATCGGGCGGGGTAGCCATTCGCGTGGGAGATGTAGCAACGGTCGAACCGTCTACCATGCCGGTGTATACGGCGGTCAGGGCGAATGGCAAACCCGCTGTTCTGCTCAATATCAGCCGGCAGCCCTCGGGCAACACGGTCGCGGTGGCAAATGGGGTAGCGGCCGAAATCGATCAACTGAAGTCGAAGTTACCGGCGGGGGTTCGGCTGGAACCGTTTTATGACCAGTCAGAGTTGGTGCGGGAGAGTATTCTCAGCGTTCGCGACGCGATTCTCATTGGCCTGGTGCTTGCCTGTATCATTCTGTTCCTGTTTCTGCACGACTGGACTTCTTCACTGATCGCCGGGCTGGTGATTCCGGTCACCGTCGCGGTGACGATCCTGTTTCTCCGCATCACGGGCCAAAGCTTTAACCTGATGACGCTGGGCGGATTGGCCGCGGCCATAGGGCTGGTTATCGACGACGCGATCGTGGTGGTAGAGAATATAGCCGTCCACCGGGAAGCAGGTGAGTCGCGGATTGGTTCGGTGCGTAAAGCGATCCGGGAGATAAGCCGGCCCCTGTTCTTTTCCACCATCACGCCGGTCATTGTTTTTCTTCCCCTAGTCTCCGTCACCCAGGTGACGGGCAGCTTCTTCCGTGCTCTTGCGGTAACCATGACGGTTGCTTTGCTGACCTCCCTGCTGCTTGCCCTTACCTTCACACCTGCGCTTTCGATGCAGCTAGGGAGCGAGGGTCATGCCAAGGCTGCGCCAAGCCTCACCCTTGAAGAACGACGGCCGCGATTTTTTTTGCGGGCTCGAGAGGTTTTTCGCCGCCTGCCTGGCTATCACGAGGGTGCGCTTGCCTGGTCTTTTCAACGCCCCTTCCTGCTGCTTGGGGTTTGTGCCGTGCTCATGGTTGCCGGCTACTTCAGCTATAAGGGTTTGGGCTCTGACCTATTGCCAGAGATGGATGAGGGGGCGTTTGTGCTGGATTACTTCACTCCAGCCGGGACCTCCCTGACGGAAACCAACCGCATCCTCGATCACGTGGACCGGATCTTACGAGCGATACCCGAAGTGTCTATTACTTCGCGCCGCACCGGCCTGCAGATGGGCCTGGCCGCGGTCACGGAAGCAAACACAGGCGACTTTACCGTGCGCCTGAAGGCGGACCGTTCGCGTGCGATTGATGAGGTTATCGCAGACGCACGCGCTCAAATCCATGCGGCTGAGCCGTCGGTTGATATGGAGTTCACGCAGGTTTTACAGGACATGATTGGCGATCTATCCAATTCGCCTGAACCGATCCAGATCAAGCTGTTTTCGAATGACCAGAACCTGCTGCTTACGCTTGGTCCCCGGGTGCAGCAGGCGATTGCCAAGATCCCTGGCGTGGTGGATACGGAAAACGGCGTGGACAATACCATCAGCGGGCCGGCCACAAGCTTCCAGATTGACCCCGTGGTTGCGGGACGGCTTGGCTTCACGCCGACAGAGGTCGCCGAGGATGCAACTTCTATTCTGGATGGATTGCCGGCAAGCAATCCGCTCATTTCCGGTGGCCGGCCTTACACCATTCGAGTGCGGTTGCCAGACGCCAATCGTGCTTCTCTCGACGCCATCCAGAACACCGTCTTCAACAGCAGCAGCGGCCACACCGCTACCCTGAGCGCGATGGCCACTATGACCCAGTTGCCTCCACAGAATGAGATCCGCCGCGAGAACCTGCAACAAGTGATCCAGGTGAGCGGCCGTCTTGAGGGCTCCGATCTCGGCGGAACCATGCAGAAGGTGCGAGCAGCGGTGAGCCGGCTTCAGATTCCGTCCTCTGTCCGCGTGGAGTACGGCGGAACCTATCAGGAGCAGCAACGATCGTTTGCCGACCTGGCTCGCGTATTGGTGCTGGCGCTGGCCCTGGTGTTCGGGGTGCTGCTGGCTGAGTTCCGCAACTTTGCTGCTCCCATTTCCATCCTTACCAGTTCGGTTCTATCCCTGGCGGGTGTGGTATTTGCTTTGCTCATCACAGGGACGAATTTCAATGTGTCCAGCTTCATGGGTTTGATCATGGTTATCGGGATTGTGGCCAAAAACGGTATCTTATTGCTCGATGCTGACGAACAGCTGCGCGCCGGCGGAATGGATGCGCGGCAAGCAATGCTTCAGGCTGCTGAGCGCCGCAGGCGGCCCATCCTGATGACGGCCATCGCCACGATTTGTGGGATGTTTCCTTTAGCCCTGGCTCTGGGAGCGGGCTCGCAGATGTTGCAGCCACTGGCCATTGCCGTCATCGGAGGACTCTTGATTTCAATTGTGCTCAGCCTGGTGGTTACTCCCGTGGTGTACTACCACCTGACCCGTCGCAGGCACTCAACAATTTAAGCAATCAACTCCGCAAAACCCAGGTCTCAAAGCGAGACCCGGGCCACCCACCTTTCCACGAATCTGTCTATAGGAAAATTAGTCATTCACAGTGCCGCTTTTCGTTTCAGGGCATGGTAATGGCCCCGGGGAGACCCTCATTTTTCAGTTGCGCTGAACTGGCAATACAGCTACCTTTAACGGATACTGCCGTCGCTCGCGGTACCAAGTATCATCCCGGTGAACGCTTTCACTGTAGAAGCGTGAGTTCTCACCGGTGTACCGTTCCAGTTGCACAGGCCCGTAACACCCTTCCAAGTCGAAGTTAAGTCGGCCGATTACTCATCCGCCCCGGGTTTCTGAGGGTCTGGAGATATCTTTTTTCGGGCATTTTTTTTGGGAGGTTGTTCTATGTCATTTGCTGATATCCGCACACGCTCTTTCTCTCTTCTCGCTTTCCTGGTGATGGTGCTTCTGAGCACGACGTTCGCCGGAGCACAGAACTTTCGCGGTGGCATTAATGGAGTAGTCACCGACCAGGGGGGCGCCTCCATCGCGGGGGCACAGGTTTCAATCACCAACGATGGTACAGGTGTCACGCAAGCCGCAGTTGCCTCCAGCGCTGGGGAGTTCAGCTTCCCAGACCTTCCTCTCGGCCTCTATACGGTTTCAGCCACATCCTCCGGCTTCGAAACCCTCAAAGTGGAGAAGGTTCAGGTTTCCGCGGGCACGACTTACAGCCTCCCGATCAAGCTGGCCGTGGCGTCGCAGGCAACGACAGTGGAAGTCAACGCGGCCGGCGTTTCGCTGGATACGACCTCTGTCACGCAGACAACCGTGCTGCCCACCAAGACGATCCAGGACACGCCCATCAACGGACGCGACTTCACGCAATTCCTCGGACTGACCCCTGGATTTTCGGGCTATGCACAAAATGGCGGCGCCGGCTTTGCATCGGTAAACGGAACCCGCACCAACTCAGTGAACTGGCAGATTGAAGGCACCGACAACAATGACCTGTGGTGGAATATCCCCGCAGTCAATCAAGGTGGCGTAAACGGGATCGCCGGTATCGTGCTTCCCCTGGATGCCATCGACCAGTTTTCTTTTGTGACCGCATCCTCTCCGGAAACCGGGCGCAATGCTGGTGGCACGGCGAACCTGGTGATCAAATCAGGCACGAACCAGTGGCACGGCACGGCTTACGACTTCAACCGAAACGAGGCGCTGGCCGCCAATACTCCGTTTGCCGACGGTTCTCCAAAGAATAAAAACCGCTTTCTTATCTATGGCGGTTCGGTGGGTGGTCCCATCTTCAAAGACAAGACTTTCTTCTTTGTGACCTACGAACACAACAACTTCATTATCGGCAACCAAAGCCGCTCGACGGAGCCCTCGGCCGCTTATCAGGCGGCTTCTGCAGGTGTGCTGGCGTACTACGGTATCCCGGTCAATCCGTTATCGACGACCTTGCTTGCCAACCTTTGGCCGGCAGACGCGCTAACTGGGCCGGCAAACGCCAATAACTACTACAACAGTTCCCCGCTCACCGGGCACAGCTTCAACGGGATTGTAAAGTTCGACCAAAATTTCACCGAGAAAGACCACCTTTCGGTGAAAGCGTTTATGGGCCAGGGAAACCAGATTGCTCCCACCGTTTCCTTCCTCGCCCCCTACTACGAAGAAGCGCCCATCCACGTATATAACTACTCGATCGTGTACAACCGGGTTATCTCGCCTTCGATCGTGAATCAACTTTTTCTCGGCGTGAACTACTACAACCAGTCATTTTCTGACGCCGACAGTAGCTTCAACCCGGTCGCTCTGGGGCTCAACACGGGCGTGACCAACCCAAGTCTGTCTGGTGCTCCACGCATCAATATTGCGGCGGCCGGTGCGAGTTCCGGGTTGAGCGCAAGCAATAGTGGCTTTGATCCTACGGGTCCTACCGTCGACTCCGGACGCAATGACATCACCGGTCACATTGACGATGCGCTCTCCTGGACAAAGGGCAAGCATGAGTTTCGTTTCGGTGGAGAGTTCCGCCAGGCGCAGGTAGATGACTTCTACCAAAGCGGCCAGCGCGGAACGTTCACGTTTGACGGCTCACAAGGTCCCTGGACCTACGGTATACAAACCGCAAACGGTTCTGCTCCCGGGGCCACCGCGTGCGACGCGCTGGCAACCAAAAACCTGGGTACGACCGCGCCCGGATACACTCCCAGCTCCAAATATGACAGCAACGTTCTTTCCCTGGCAGATTTCCTGGCCGGCTGCTTCACCTCACCGACCAATATTGTGGAAGGAAACCCCAAACGCCAGGTCTTCGAAAACACCTTCAGCCTCTTCGCTCAGGATGCATGGCAGTTTAGCCACGAGCTGAATTTCAACTACGGAATTCGCTACGACTACAGTGGCCCGATCCACAGCCAGTATCACAATCTAACTTCCTTCGATCCAACTGCGCCCAACGGAATTGCGGTAGCCGGGGTCAATCGTCCCAACATCTATCAGCAGTACTGGACCAGCTTCAGCCCGCGTGTAGGTTTTGCTTACCAGCCGGCCGGCACCAACACGGTCATCCGTGGCGGTTTTGGAATGTTCTACGACGCGCCGTACATGGTGCCCTTCCTGAATTTGCGCGGTACAGTGAACGGCGGCCCATTTGGTGTTCAGGACAATCCAGCTGGGACAGATCCAGTGGCCAGTGCGAATGCCCAGGCAGGTATATCGGTTTGGAGCCCAGGCCAGCTTATCTTCACTCCGTTGGCGGAGGCGATTGCGGGCGCCGGGGTCATCAATCTTTTTTCAGTTAATAACAATTTCCGCCCGTCCTATACCTATAGCTACAACCTGAATATCCAGCAGAGTTTCGGCCCGAGTGTCATGGTGCAAATTGGTTACGTGGGGACCAACGGCCGCCATCTGCTTGACGTCCGCGACATCAACCAGGCCGCCCTGGGTAGCGGTAATGTCCAGATTGGTATTGGACCTTACAGCTATCAACAAACAACACGGCCTTACTTCAACCGGTTCCCCAACTACGGTGTGATTAACCAGGTGGAGAGCGAGGCTACTTCGAATTACGATTCCTTGCAGACATTACTCCGGACCACAAGCTGGCATCATCTAAGTACCCAGATGACTTACACCTGGTCGCATAGCCTGGACGAAGAATCTGGATTGATTCCTTATTTGCCGCAGAATAGTTTTAACCTTAAGGGTGAGTACGGAAATTCTGACTTCGACGTGACTAACAGCTTCTCCGCTTACGCTCAATATGACGTGCCGGGCGGGTCCCGCGGACCAAAATGGCTGACCAACGGATGGCAACTGAATTCACTGTGGACGTTCCACGGCGGACTGCCCTTCAGCGTCACCGCTACCAATCAAAACAGCGGCAACGGGGAGAGCGCCGACCGGGCCAATCAGATCGGCAACCCTTTCGCGGGCGTGAACCACAGCATCGTCAAAGGTTCCGTGCAGTGGTTTAATACTGCTGCATTCGCAGACCCGGCGCTCGGCACCTATGGCACCAGCGGGCGCGGCCAGTATCGGAATCCTGGATTTCAAGACGTTGACGTCTCGGTGTTCAAGAACACCAAGCTTCACGAGCGGCTTACCCTCCAGCTTCGGGTAGAGATGTTCAACATCTACAACCACACTAACCTCGCGTTCGCCGGACAACCCTCGACCAGCGACTCAAGCGGCACCATCGGCTCGACCTTTGGAGCCTATGCCGGCGCACCCGGCATCGGGGTGGGTGAGCCGTACAACACCCAACTGGCTGCCAAGATCATCTTCTGATCGCTGTAGAATTCATAACGAAAGAAGCCCTCAGAGTTTTTGCCCTGAGGGCTTCTTTTTGTCTGCGTCCGTGGGTGCAAATCGGTAACTGTAGCCCCGGACTAATGCCGCAGGTTGATGCGGCTTTGTGCCGTCCCTTCGGGACTCATCTCATAAACCTAATGCTACCCGGCACTCACGTGCCGGGCTACAGGTTGTTCCGTCCCTCCGGGACTGGCTTCGCGCTCTGTTTTTATAGAATTCGATAAAATTTGATCCTTTTGAGGCTTTGGGGCTATTTCCCGGTCCGTGATGGGGTCGCTGACGTTGTTTTTAGGCATAGATCGCTCCGTATTGGTGAGTTGCGAAGTTGAGCGTAGGCGAGAACAAAGTTGGCCTTGGTCTTCGAGGACAATTCCGTAGAGGTTGCATCTTTCCAAGCGTACCTCTGGGGCTAAGCGGCTACCGCGGAAGGGGCAGATGTTTGTACCCGCGGTATCCGCAGCTAAAGCCCTCATCTGGCTTGCTTAACGGCACGGGTGAACCCGTGCCCTTCCAGGTAAAGTGGCTCTTTGGGGGACTGCCGTTGACGGCAGAGGTTTCTACTGCGCAGGTACAGCGGGGACGCAATAAAAAATCCCGCCGCGGCGGGATGCTGGATCAAGCTGATTTTGGACAGGGATCGGGTGTGACACCGGACAGCGGTAAAACTGTCCTTCGCTCGCGCTTAGTCCGTTTAACGAACGGAAACTCCCCCAACTAGGAACAACCGCGCGATCAGCGAGCTCCTGCCGAAATCACCTTCTAAGGGGTACGGTACCGGATCAGACACCTCCCAGCAAGCGGCTTAGGCTGTTTATTTCTACCGGCTACCGCTCCCATGGCTCCCGGCACAGTCAGGGGCGAGGTCCTCGGAATCCCACATCTGCCAAAACCAGGCAGATATGGGGCACCCATCATTTGTTAGCGGGAGAGAAGAGGGTGGGAGGTGAGATATCGACGTGAGATATCCAGGATAAGAGCCGTAGCACGAGCATCTGCAGATCAACCGAGCAGCTTTTCTTTGCCCTCACCGGCCTGCAGTTGCTCTAACAAGTGTCTCGTATAGACACCGGAGGCCACGAACCTGGCTCCGTCGTGGACCATCATCGACAGAACCTCTTCGCCCGTCTTGTCGATCGATGTAACCCCATTGAGGTCGACGATGCGGCATCGCCCGAGCGAGTGAGCTTTCCAGTTCGCTACCAACTCAGCGACGGAGCGCTTCGTCATCCGGCCTTGAAGAAGCCATGTTTCTTCCGAGGCAGTTTCCGTGACTGTGATTCTTAACATGCCGCAACCCCGAGGCCGAAGCCATTTGGGCATAGACCGCTTTAGCTGTTTCCTTGCCTTTTGCAATCGGCGTGCCTATCCGCAAACCCCACGACGTAAAAGTCTTAGGTAAGCAAGACCAGTGGTTTGCAACTCGCCAGGTGAGGAAATTGCGCCAATACGCTGGCAGCGTGCCAGTAAATTGGCACGGACTGCTAGGTTCTTTGCGGACGGGAAATCCCCAGTTTCTGCATGCGGAATTGGAGGGTGGGGCGCTTGATGCCCAGGCGGGCGGCGGCTCCATTGGGACCGGCAAAGACCCAGTTGGTCTGTTCCAGCACTGCCAGGATGTGCTTACGCTCCACTTCTTCCAGCGTCGATGAGCCGTTCCCGTTGAGATGGTTCAACTCCGCTCCCCGGGCCTTCAAGTCCGTGAGCGGGACCTTCAGGATCGGCCCCTGAGAGAGAATGACCGCGCGCTCAATCACATTCTGCAACTCGCGGATATTTCCCGGCCAGGGATAGCGGACTAGCGCATTCATGGTTTCGGAAGAAATGGTTTCAATGCGCTTGCCCATATTGAACGCGAAATATTGCGCGAAGTGGCGGACCAGAAACGGTATGTCTTCCGTGCGCTCGCGCAGCGGAGGCACATGAATGGGAAAAACGCTCAAACGATAGAACAAGTCGGAGCGGAATTTTTGCTCCTCAACCATGGTGCGAAGATCGCGATTGGTGGCAGCGATAAGGCGCGCGTTGGTGCGCAGCGTGCGTGATCCGCCGAGGCGCTCGAATTCCCTCTCCTGCAGTACGCGCAGCAGCTTTGGCTGTAGCTCCAGCGGAATCTCACCCACTTCATCAAGAAAGATGGTCCCCTGGGAAGCCAATTCAAAGCGCCCGATTCGCTGTGCTACCGCACCGGTGAATGCCCCCCTCTCATGCCCGAAGAGTTCGCTTTCCAGCAAACCCGTGGGGATGGCGGCACAGTTTAGCTTGACGAAGGGATTGGCTTGGCGCTGACTAAGACTGTGGACCGCCCGGGCAATCAGTTCCTTGCCTGTTCCAGTCTCGCCATGGATCAGGACCGTCGAACCGGTTGGAGCCACGGCTTCGACCTGGCGCAGAACGCTGCGCAGTACAGCGCTGTTGCCGATGATCTCCTGGAAATTCATCTCGCTCGAGAGTTCGTCTTCGAAGTAGATTTTTTCCTGTGCCAGCTTGTCCTTGAGCTCGGTAATCTGCCTGTAAGCAAAGGCATTATCGATGGCAATGGCGATTTGCCCGGCAACCTGAGAAAAGAATTCGAGATCGGCCTCGGTAAAGTCATTCTTGTCGGTGCGGACCAGGGAGAGAACCCCGAGCACGCGATTGCCGCGAAGCAAAGGCAGCATACAAAGGGTCTCCACGCCTGCCGTGGACGCGATTTTGTAATCCAGGCCCGCCTTTTGCAATTGCCCGATATGACCGCTCCAGGGTTTGGCTGTTCGAAACACTCGACCGCAGATGGACCCGTTGAGCGAAGGCGGCAGATCCTGCCGGCTGGGCCCACTTCCTTCCGGGAAATCCAGGGCGTAAAGTTGCAGCTCGCGGCCCTCACCATCGGGCAAAATCAAAGCCACTCCATCCAGGCGCATCGCCTTGCGGATCCCAGGAGAAATTGCTTGAAGTACTTCTTTCAATTCAAGGTTGGAAACCACACTATTATTTAGGTCGAGGACGAGCCTGAGCTTGGTTCTTTCCTCTTCCAACTGAGCGCGCACCAGCTCGGATTGGGCGAAATTAAATCGCTCCTCGATGGCCAGGGCTGCATAGTGACTGACGAGCGACAGGAGAGCTGATTCCTGTTCAGAGAAGGCATCGGACCGGCGGCGACCGATACAAAGCGCACCAAGCCGATTCACACTTGTGGTGAGCCCCACGACGCAAAGAGAATCACAACCACAGTCGCGGAAGAATTTGGCGGCGGCGGGAAAGGCCGTCTCGCCATCGGGTAAGGAAATGACCAGAGGTGTTTCCTCCTCTGGAACCGCAGACCAGATCTCCTTTGGCCAGTCGCTGGCGGAAGGATCCTGTGAGAGCACGCAACCCTCGCCGTCGACCACATGAAAGGAGAGCTCGCCCTGGCGCTTATGAATCACCGCGGTGGCTGTGCAATCGAGCAGGGCGTACAGCTCCGAAGGTAGAGCGCGCAACAGTTGGTCCGGATCGCTGTGCATCCCCAACTTGCGTGCAAAGCGAAGAACTTCTTCAACATGCCGTGTTGGTAACGGGGACCGACCGTTCGGGTTGTGGAACCTCTGCATGGTCCGGGACACACCTCCCTCAAACAGATGCTTCATAGATGACGTGGCAGGCCATGAGGTAGCAGCATTTGCGTTGCGCCATTTACTGCCGAAATGCCCGGCGAGAATCTGTTTTCTATCCTCTGCGCCCTGCCAAATAGTTGACAGCACGTCAGGGGATTGGCACATCGCGCACGGGCCGATCGAGGCCACGAAATCGATGTGCTTTTTCTATCAATCATTTAGCGCCCCGGTGCCGATGCACCGTTGCTATGGCACTTCACTTGCACTGGCCGGAAGGTCCGCACTACTGATTCCTTTGATCCTTCCGGGGGTAATAGATGCAAGTAGAACAAGAAAGCGCGCAGACTCCGAGCTTCCGGCTCGATGTCCCGCTGCATAGTCTCCTTACGAAACCCGCCGCTCCTCTCCCAGGGCTACAGCCGATCGGGGAGCCGCAACGTTTTCCCGATCCAGTCTTTCCCCAACGGCCTGAACTGCTGGGACCGGTGGAGCAAGGCGCTCCGTGGAGTCCACCAGAAAAACGCCACTGGACGGGCGGACAGATTTACCACGCCATGCGCGGCTGGCTGTTCCCTTACATTCGCTCCCGCGTGACCGCGGGCGACTTTCATCCTTTGATTTCCTATTTGTTTACCGAGTTCAAGTGCAATCTCGATTGCCATTATTGCTGGGCCTTCGACAACAAAGTGAAAGGGATGACCGAAGACACGGCCAAGCGCTCCATTGACTGGCTTCACGGGACCGGTTGCCGGGTGCTGGCCTACATGGGCGGAGAACCACTCTTGCGGCCAGATCTCATCCAGCGCATCACCTACTACGCCGCCAAGAAGGACTTTTGGATATATCTTCCGACGAATGCCCGTCTGCTGCGCATTGACGTCATCGACAAGCTTGCCGACGCGGGAATTTCCACTTTCAATATTGCCGTAGATGCGGTAGATATCAAACAGGGGTTGCCGAAGGCGCTGGCGCCGATCCGGAAACAATTCGACTACCTGGTTCGTAAACAATATGGATACGGGTATTCAGTGTTTCTGAATATCAACATCTGCCGCAACAACCTGGATGATGTGCGGCAACTAACCGAGATTGCCCATGATTGCGGAATCGCCACCGATTACCACATCAATGAGTCGCCGCTGCTGGAGCAGGACGAACACTTCAAGCACGCGGACAACAATGTCACCTACATTACAAAAGATGACTGGCCAGCGGTCGAGGAAACCATTCAGTGGTTGACTGAGAAGCAGGATAGCGGCTATAAGATGGTAAATTCGAACACTCGCCTATGGCAGATGGTCGATTTTATGAAGGGCAATCATTTCCCGTGGAACTGCCGTGCGGGGCAGAATTCCATGATCATCCGTGTGGATGGGACGCTTGCGCCGTGCTTCCCGATGTATACCGCCAGCTACGACTGGGGTGTGGTCGGCAACCACAAGTTCGAAACCAAACAGCTCGACCACCAAAAAGAAACCTGTCAGACCCATTGTTTTTCGACTCTGAATCATATTTTGGGCTGGTGCTACAACGACCAGCGGGTCATCAAATACTTCTTCAAGCAACTCGCGCACGGGTTCCAGGGAATGCAGGGCCAGATGTAGCAGGATTGGTCTAAAAGACCGTCTCGCACATGAGAAAACCTATATCTCGCAAACGCGCAGGATATGGAACACCCACAGTGGTGGCTAGCCGAACTGTGTTTAAACGAATCATCTAATAGGAGTACCAGGAGATCCCCCCATGCCAGTAGTGGTGAACGAGATCGTGCAGACGGACTTCGAAGTAGAGATCCAAGCCCGCATTGATGCCGAAAGAGCGCGCCTCCGCGCACAAGCTGGACTGGCGCGCATGCGCGAGTTCAAGAAGCCGGTCGAGCGCACATTCACTGGCGCGGAACGGGATTACGTGACTATTCTCTTTGGAGGGCTTACCTGGAAGCACGAAGAGATGATCAAGGCTGTGTTCCACGGCAGTGGCTATCGCTGCCAGAACATTCCTACTCCTGTGGTAGATGATTTTCAGGCGGGCAAGGAGTTCGGCAACAACGGTCAGTGCAACCCGACCTACTTTACGGTGGGCAACCTTGTCCGCTACCTGCAAAAGCTGGAACAACAGGGAGAGACGCGCCAGCAAATCATCGACAACTATGTCTACTTCACCGCAGGGTCTTGCGGGCCATGCCGGTTTGGCATGTATGAAGCGGAATACCGGTTTGCGTTGCAGAATGCCGGCTTTGAAGGATTCCGGGTACTGCTCTTCCAGCAGACCGACGGCATCAAGGCGGCGAGCGGCGAGCCGGGACTGAAGTTTTCGGTCGACTTCGGCATGGGCATGCTGAATGCACTCAACCTTGGGGATGTGATTAGTGAGCTGGCCTACCAAATTCGTCCATTTGAGGTGAACAAAGGGGAGACTGACCGTGTGATTCAGGAGTCGGTCAAGACTCTTACCGATACGCTGCGCGACCGCAAGCGCTGGCACATCCTGGAGGCGGCGCCCGAGTGGGCCCGGCCCTGGATCGCCAAGAACAAGAAGGTCGAAGGGCTCGGCTGCACCCTGGGAAAGATCGCCCACAACCTTTATGGAAAAGAATACGTGGGCGCGCTACACGCCTGCCGGGACAGCCTCAACGCCATCGAAGTGGATCGCCTGCGGGTGAAACCGGTCGTCAAGATCACGGGTGAATTCTGGGCACAGACCACGGAGGGTGACGGCAACTTTAACATGTTCGCGTTCCTTGAAAAGGAAGGCGCGCAGGTGCTGGTAGAACCAATCGCCACCTGGATCGCCTACATGATGTATGTGGCGAAAGAAGGCGCCAAGGCTCGTGCCAGCGCAGAGGCTCCGTATCGCGATCCCAAGTGGTACGAGGTGAAAAAACGCTTTGCCAATGAGTTCAAAGTCTTCAAGAAGACGGGTGGACTGAGCGCCGGAAGCGTGATGTGGAACCACTTCTATCACCGCACCATCCGGCACATGGGCGACACCGCACATCGCCTGATCCCGCAGAAGGAACTCTCGCGGTTGGCCCATCCGTTCTATCATCAGCTCGCCCGCGGCGGTGAAGGCTTCATGGAAGTCGGCAAGAACGTGTACTACACCGTGAACCATCTCTGCCACATGGTGTTGGCGCTCAAGCCGTTCGGCTGCATGCCTTCGACACAGTCGGATGGTGTGCAATCGAGGGTGGTGAACAAGTTCAAAGACATGATCTTCCTGCCGGTTGAGACTTCCGGCGAGGGCGAAGTCAATGCCCATAGCCGGGTGCAGATGGCGCTGGCAGAAGCCAAAGCCAAGGCTCGCGCGGAGTTCGACGGAGTGCTGAGCGAGACCGGAAAGACACTGGAAGAACTTCGGGCGTATGTCGCTGAGCATCCCGAGCTGCGGCACGCACTCTACAAATTCCCTCACCGGCATGGTCTTGCCGGGACTGCCGCCCAGTTTGCCTGGCATGTGAGCGATCTGATGAACAAAGATCGCGCCTACAACCGGCGCTCCCGGCCGGCGGTAGCGAACGCGCAGGTAGCCTGACAAGGCCGCATCCGGTCATCTGATTCTGGTCAATGGCGGGGTCTCTAAAGCCCCGCCCCTTCAAGGCGAAGGGTACGGAAAGCGCGTTCCCTGCAACGGCTTCTACCGGGAGACAAAATGCAGCAATTTTTAGTTGGTTTGGATGTGGGCTCCACGACGGTGAAAGCGATCGTGGTGGACGCCGCGACAGATAAAACCATCTGGCAGGACTATCAACGCCACGAAACCCGGCAGCCGGAAAAGTGTCTCGAGTTTCTGCGCCGCATGGAAGCCGACACGGGGATCAGCCCACAGAATACTCGGATTTTTATCACTGGATCTGGGGGCGGCACCATCGCAGAGATGGTCGGCGCCAAGTTTGTACAGGAAGTGCACGCCGTCTCGCTCGCCGTGGAGAAGCTTCATCCCGAGGTATATTCGGTGATTGAGTTGGGCGGACAGGACGCGAAAATCATCGTATTCAAAGATGACGAAGAGACGGGGCGGAAGAAGAAGATCCCCTCCATGAACGACAAGTGCGCCGGGGGCACGGGCGCAGTCATCGACAAGATCAACGCGAAACTGAAGATCCCTGCGACCGAGTTGGCCAACCAGGCATACCACGGCGTCAAGTTGCATAAGGTTGCAGGCAAATGCGGCGTGTTTGCTGAAACAGACATTAACGGTCTGCAGAAGACCGGCACGCCCTCCCATGAGCTGATGGCCTCGCTGTTCGAAGCCATCGTGCTGCAGAATTTGAGCGTGCTGACGCGTGGACACACACTGCGTCCGCATGTTCTGCTGCTCGGCGGCCCTAACGGCTTTATCAAGGGCATGCGGGAAGCCTGGCAGGCGAATATTCCTATCATGTGGAAGGAGCGCAAGGTCGAAATTCCGGAGGGCATGAAGCCTGAAGAACTGATCAAGGTTCCGGAAAACGCGCAATACTTTGCCGCTCTTGGCGCCGTCGAATTTGGCAAGGACGAAGAAGCCTCGATTGGGAAATATCTGGGCGTAGAGAAGCTCCTTTATTACATCGACTACGGCCGTGCAGAAGAAAAAGCCAGTGCCGGCGGCAAAGGCCTGGTCGCGGAAGACTCGGAGCTCGTGGCCTTCAAGGAGGAATACCGCAAGAAGAAGTTCATCGCCGCGGAATTCCTGCCGGGCCAGACGGTTTCTGGTTTTGTCGGCATCGATGGGGGTTCTACTTCCACCAAAGGCGGTCCTGCTGGGCAAAGACGGTGAAATCCTTTGCAAGACGTACCAGCTATCGAATGGCAACCCGATCCAGGATGGGATCGAGATGTTCGAGAAGCTGCGGGAGCAGGTCGAGACCAAAGGCGCGACGCTGGAGGTTCTGGGTGTAGGAACGACTGGATACGCCAAAGACATCCTGAAGGATGTCATGAACGCAGACGTGGCGTTGGTGGAGACGGTTGCGCATACCGAGTCTGCGCTTAAGTTTTATGACGATCCGCACGTCATCATCGATGTCGGTGGCCAGGACATCAAGCTCATCGTCCTGAAGGATGGCCGGGTTAAAGACTTCAAACTCAACACCCAGTGCTCCGCCGGCAACGGATACTTCCTGCAATCAACTGCGGAAGGCTTCGGCAAGAAGGTGGAGGAGTTCGCGGATATTGCGTTCGCCGCCAAGTCCATGCCCTCCTTCGGCTACGGATGCGCTGTCTTTATGCAGTCCGACATCGTGAACTTCCAACGCCAGGGGTGGCGTTCGGAGGAAATCCTTGCCGGACTCGCCGACGTGCTGCCCAAGAATGTCTTTCTCTACGTGGCCAGTATTCCGAACCTGGCTTCGCTTGGGTCGCGCTTCGTTTTGCAGGGCGGCACGCAAAACAACCTGGCAGTGGTAAAGGCCGAGGTGGATTTCATCAAGTCCAGCTTCCGCGCCAAGGGCAAAGTGCCGGAGATTATCGTCCACGAGCACTGCGGCGAGTCCGGCGCCATCGGCGCTGCACAAGAAGCCTTACGTCTGTGGAACAACGGCAAGCGGACCACGTTCATCGGGTTGGATGCGGTGCGCAACATTCGCTATCGCACCACCCGCAATGAAGACACACGCTGCTATTTCTGCAAGAACAATTGCCTGCGTACCTTTATCGATGTGGACGTGACCGCTGCCCAGGATTCTCATGGTCACGATCACCACGATCACGACCATGCCCACGAGCCCCAAGTGGTCAACAACCTGCCGAGCCTGGAACAGATCCAGGCGAATGCTCCGGCTGCTGAGGCACATGGTTCCTCCTGCAGCACGGGTAGTTCGCGGGGATCCTTCAAAGCCAAGATAGAGCCGCTGATCCAAATCCAGATGTCGCCCGGTTCGAGCAAGGTGGTGGAGCTTCCGAAACCGGTTGACTTCCAAATCAAAAAGACCAAGGTGCCGCTGCGCGTAGGGGAACAGCGGCTGATCATCGCTACCTGCGAAAAAGGCACGGTCGAAGATCTCGCCGACATGAAGGACATCAAAGCCGACATCGACAAGATTAAAGAGGCGAACCCGAACTATGTTGATATCGCAGCCCGCGACGTGTTCCGCCAGCGGCAAGTCGAGATTGTTGCCGATGCTGTTCCCAGCACCAAGGGACTGTTCATTTCGAAGTCGGTGAAGGAACGCGCTGCCCTGATGCAGAAGCGGCAGGATTATCGCATTGGTATTCCCCGTCTACTGAACACCTATACGTATGCTCCGCTGTTCAATGCGTACTTCGCGAGCCTGGGGCTCAAGTCGGAGAACATTATTTATTCCGACTACACCACGCCGGAACTTTACCGCGCTGGGGCAAGCCGGGGCGCGATTGATCCTTGCTACCCCTCAAAGATCGGCATCGCGCACGTTTATAACCTGATCGCGACGAAGCATAACAAAAAGCCGCTGAATGCTATCTGGTTCCCCATGTATGACGTGCTGCATACTTCGCTGGTCAATCTGACCGGTTCCAATGCTTGCCCGACAGTGACTGCTACGCCGGAAGTAGTGAAGGCCGCGTTCACCAAGGAGAGCGACATCTTCACTGAGAACGGGATGATTTATGTTGATCCCATTCTCAACCTGCAGGATAAGAGGATTTGCGCCGACCAGATGTGGAAGGCGTGGGGGCCGATCCTGGGGCTCTCCCGTGAGGAGAATGAACGTGCGCTCGATGCCGGATTCAAGGCTTTGTACGATTGCGAGGCTGACATTCGCCGCCAGGCACGGGAGACGCTCGATCAGTTGGAGCGTGAGGACCGGATTGGCATTGTCATGCTTGGCCGCGTGTACCACCATGATCCCGGTTTGAACCACGAGATTATGGAGGAGTTCCAGAAGCTCGGCTACCCGGTGTTCTCGCAAAGCACGCTGCCAATCGATGAGGATTTGCTGGATCGCCTGTTCGGGGATGAAGTGCGTGCCGGGCTCATTACCCATCCTTTGGATATTCAGGATGTGTGGAAGAACCGGTATTCGACAAGCACCAATCACAAGGTGTGGGCGGCAAAGTTTACGGCGCGCCATCCGAATCTTGTGGCGCTTGAGGTTTCAAGCTTCAAGTGCGGTCATGATGCTCCGATCTATGGGGTCATTGAAGGGATCATCGAGCAGTCCGGGACGCCTTATTTCTCTTTCAAGGATCTGGATGAGAACAAGCCTTCAGGTTCTATTCGGATCCGCGTCGAGACCATCGATTACTTCCTCCGCCGTTACCGCGAAGACATCGTCAAACGGCGGCGCATCGAAGGCGACATCGAAGCGCAACTGGCGGCGTTCGAGCAGAGTCTGCGCGGTGAAGTTGCTGTGGCGGGCGATTAGATCGCAAGCTGCCCGTCTGAGGACGAGGTCGCGAAAGAAACCGCAGGTCCCTCCACTTCGCTCCGCTGCGGTCGGGATGACAATTCTGTGGAAGCCGGAATAGATGCGACGGAACAGTCGTTGACCCCGCAACAAATTGTCATCCCGAACGAAGCGGAGGGATCTGGGGTTCGGCTCCTCAAAAATCCTTCCTGGTAAGTGTCCAGCAAGCAATTAAATCGGTGTCAGAACTGCTTCCGTCTTGTTGATCTTCGCCAGAAATTCCTCACCGGTTTTGAGGTGCTGGTCCACCAACCTTGACGGAGTGTGGGCCAGCCATTCCGCGGCTGATATGTCTACGTACGTTCCGGTCGGAAAGACCTCGAGAAACAGGAGATCCTCCGTGCCCGTATTTTCGATGTAATGGGGTCGCGACATTTTGATGTAGCCTACGTCGCCCGCCTGAAAATCAAAGGTTCGCGCTTTGCCTCCAGCCTGGAAGACTGTCATACGTCCCTTGCCGCTCACATAGTATTGCCACTCGTCGGCATGCGGATGCCAATGTAACTCACGCAGCCCGCCGGGTTTTACCCGCACGATGGCGGCTGCGATATCCGTCGCCGGAAATGCCTTCTTATCGACGATACGCACTTCCCCACCGGCCCTTACCTTCGTCGGCGCCATGGTGCTGGCCTTGAAGACGTAGTCCCCGTCGATGGCACTTGTTCCCTCCGCCGCCGCCTTCTGCTCTTCTGCCAGAGGACGCGGCAATTCGGTAGCAAAGATGAACAGCTCACGCTTAGGCACGTTGTCAAAAGTAGACGCAGGCACACCGAAGTTCTTGGCTAACACCTCCTTGGGCGTGTGCTTGAACCAGTCCGTCAGCAAAAACGTTTCGAACTCATTGAAGCTTCCGTCGTTGAATACCAGAAGGAATTTGCATCCGTCCGGCCCCAGACCTTGAATGGAATGTGGGATTCCTCCGGGAAAAAGCCACAGATCACCCTTGGTCACGTCGTTGACAAAGCTGCGCCCTGCAGCGTCCACAGCCGTGATGCGCGCGTTGCCATAGATCATGTAGGCCCACTCGGCACTGGTATGCCAGTGCAGCTCGCGAACGCCGCCTGAAACGAGCCGCATCTCCACCCCGGCCATGGTCTTCGATATGGGCAGCTCACGCTCTGTCACCTGCCTCGTCCAGCCGCCATCCTCGATTCTTTTGTGCGCCAGGGCGAAGGAGTATTTGAAGGGTTCCACCGTGCCGTTGTCTGTTTCCGGTGACCAGACTGAGCTGGGATTTTCCGCATCGAGGGCGGTGTTGTTCTCACCCGGCTGCTCTTCATTCGGCTTACTGTGATCGTCCGAGCGCACTTGCTGGCCCATGGCAGCCGCGGCGATTGCGGCTCCGCTCACTCCTAGAAACTTGCGCCGCGTCGACAAACGCGAATGATCTTCAGGCATAACAGTCTCCCCTCATTTCCCATGCACCAAAGTCTTCATTACGACTTGCTTTTAGAGTCTAGCGGTTTTGCGCTATCGCCGGGCTTCGATCAGGTGACGCGTCGAGTGTGCAACGAAGGGCCCCTCGTTCCGTATGTGCCGGTCGAGTTGCAAAAGCTTGTCGCTGTAGCGCTCTACGGAAAAGTCCGGAACCCACCACACGCACTTACGAAGAATCCATACGACTGCGCCAATGTCAAAGAACTCCATGCGGCACCTGGCTGTCTGAAGGTTGGTGAGGAAGAGTCCCGCTTGCTGCGCGCACGAGCTTCCACGAGAGGATCGCGTGCGTGACCATAGTTGGGAAGTGGGCCGAGAAAGAATTCGATGAGCTCGAATGCAGACGCTGGACCGACGTGCTGGGCGAAGTAACCGCCTCCCGGTGAGAGCACACGGTAGATTTCTGGCCATTTCGGATTCACCGGGTGGCGGGAGGTCACAAGCTCAAACGACTCGTCGGGGAATGGGAGGATGCCATCCTCACTCACCTCGTAGACCTCGACACCCCGCGGACCAAGTAGTTCCCGAGCCCGTTTGACGTTTGGGCGGCCAAGCCTCGGTGACGCACATCGTCTTCGGCAGGATCGCCGATTCTGACAACACCTCTCCCCCGCCCGTATCGATGTCGAGCGCGGACCGCACATGTGCGAGACGGTCACTCAGCAGACGCGAGTAGCCCCAAGGCGGCCGTTCCTCGGTAGCACGTCCCTCAAGCCAACCGAAGCCCCATCCTGTTACGTCCGCTTTCTCGGCCTCGGCCACCATGTCCTCAAACCGCATGATTCACCGAACATTACCAATGGAAGAGTGTTCCATCTTCTTTGCGGTTGACCGGCAGATATGCCCGCTGATACGGAAATTTGGCCGCGATATCTTCCCTTATGTCGACGCCAAGCCCAGGCGTGTCTCCGGGGTACATGAAACCCTCGCGGAACACATAGGCATGGACAAACGTCTCCTCAGTCTGGGCGTTGTGCAGCATGTGCTCCTGGATGCCAAAGTTGTTAATCGCGATCCCGAAATGCAGTGCCGCAGCCATGCAGACAGGCGACATATCGCTCGCCCCATGACAGCCGGTCTGCACCTGGTAAAGCGCGGCGAAATCGGCCGCCTTCTTCATCGCCGTAAGGCCGCCGCCATGTACCACGCTCATGCGCAGGTAATCAATCAACTGCTCGCGTATGAGCTGCTCCGCATCCCAAAGGGTGTTAAACACCTCACCCACTGCCAGTGGAGTGGTGGTGTGATGACGGATGAGCCGAAAGCTCTCCTGAAGCTCCGCCGCAACCGGGTCCTCCAACCAGAAAAGATGATACGGCTCCAGTTCCTTGCCGAGGCGTGCCGCCTCAATGGGAGTGAGCCGGTGATGAACATCGTGCAGCAGATGGAGATCATCCCCCAGCGTGCTGCGTAGAGCCTCAAACAGCTTGGGCACATGCCTCAGGTATTTTTCCGTAGACCATAGACTCTCCGACGGCAGGCCGCGTTCGGCGGGCTCGTAATACTGCTGGTCTTTCGCCACACCGTAGGTCGATTTGAGGCCGGGCACTCCACTCTGCGCACGAATGGCAAGATAGCCCATGGCGCGGTAACGCTCTACTTCATCCACGGTCTCGGCGATGTCGCGTCCAGTGGCATGTGCGTAGACCATCACGCTGTTTCGGCTCTTGCCTCCGAGGAGGTTGTAGACGGGAACGCCCAGCGCTTTGCCCTTGATGTCCCACAGCGCTACGTCGATGGCCGCAATGGCGGTCATGGTCACCGGGCCGCGGCGCCAATAAGCACCGCGGTAGGAATAGTGCCAGATGTCTTCGGTTTGGAAGGGATCGCGCCCGATCAGGCAAGGGATCAGATGATCTTCCAGATAACTGGCTACCGCCAGTTCGCGTCCGTTCAGCGTGGCGTCCCCCAAACCGTAGATACCCTGATCGGTCTGGATTTTCAGGGTCACGAAATTGCGCCCCGGGCTACACACAATCACTTTGGCGCTGACAATCTTCATCGGTTCACTCCGGCCAGACCCGAATGTTTACTCCAGGATGCGAATTAAGTAGGATGATCCCGCAGCTTATCATGGCGCGCCGTCCCCCAGAGCGGGACATTGGTACGGGACGAGGGGAGTGGGCCGGGTGCAGGATGAGAGTGTAGATCGCCGTTCTTTTCTGAAAGTCATGGGCGCCGTGGGCATGTCCTCCACTTTGGGATTGCATCCCGCCAGCGGACATGTGGTGGAACAGGTCGCCGGAGCAAGCCCGGGGAGCGGTGCAAAGGCGAAATACTCAATCAAGTTTGGCGTGATCGGCCTGGATCACTATCACATCATGGGGATGACCGCCGCTGTCATCCGCGGCGGCGGAGAGCTGATTTCGTTCTACTCCAACCTGCCCAAGGCGATCGCTGATTTTCAGAAACTGTATCCCAACGCCAGGCTGGCGAAAAGTGAAGAGGAAATCCTTAGCGATCCCGAAATCAAGTTGATCGCGGGTGCGCCGATCCCGCGGTTGCGTGCTCCGTTGGGCATCCGCGCCATGAAGCAAGGCAAAGATTTTCTCAGCGACAAGCCGGCGGTGACGACCTTAGACCAATTGGCAGAGGTGCGCAAAGTTTCGGCGGAGACGGGCAAGATGTTCGCCATTATGTACTCCGAGCGATTAGAAGTGCGTGCCGCCGTACAGGCCGGGTATCTGATCAAGGCCGGAGCGATTGGCAAGGTCGTGCAGACAGTCAATATCGCTCCCCATAAAGTGAATGACATTAGCCGGCCCGACTGGTTTTGGGATTCCGCAGAATATGGTGGGATTCTTTGCGATATCGGTTCCCATCAGGCCGACCAATTCGTTTACTACACCGGCTCGACCAAGGCTGAGGTAACGGCGGCGCAAATCGCGAATGTGAATCATCCTGCGCACCCGAAATTTCAGGACTTCGGGGACATGATGATGCATGGTAACGGCGGAGCCGGCTATGTTCGCGTGGATTGGTTTACGCCCAATGGACTAAGCGTCTGGGGCGATGGACGGCTCTTCATCCTGGGAACGGATGGCTACATCGAGTTGCGCAAATACATTGATATTGCGGGTAAACCCGGCGGCAACCACCTGTACATGGTGGATCAGAAGCAGGTGACGTTTATTGATTGCAGCCAGGTGGAGCTGCCTTTCGGTCCGCAATTTGTTGCCGACATTGTGAACCGGACCCATATCGCGCAGAACCAGGAACAGGCGCTGCTGGCCGCGGAGCTCGTGCTTACGGCACAACGAGATGCCAAGGTGCTAAGCTTCACCAGCTAAGGGATAAACCTTGCAAAAGACGCGCAGAGACTTCGTGAAAGGGTCGATGGGGGCGGTGGTTGCGATGGGCTTTCCTGCCATCGTGCCGGCGAGCGTCTTTGGGCAAACGGCTCCGAGTAACCGTATTAACATCGGCGCGATCGGGGTGGGCCGCATCTCCCGCGGGCATGACTTGCCGGGAATTTGGCAGTTCGACCAGGCACGGATTATGGCTGTTTGTGACCTGGACGCGAACCGCGTCGACCAGGCAAAGACGCTGATCAACGCTATTTACGCGAACGGCGTAACCATGGACATCAGCGGTGATTTCCCTAACGGGATCAAGTTCTATGGGACGGAGGGTTGGATTTTTGTTACCCGGGATGAGATGGTCACGCCTACCGACTCGGGAAAGCCGGGTGTGGCTCCGCAACCGCTGGCCGCGAGCAATCCCAAAGTTCTCGATTGCGTCATCGGGCCCGACGAGGTTCATCTTTACCAAAGCAACGACCAGCATGGGAATTGGCTGGAATGTATCAAGAGCAGAAAGGCGCCCACTGCGCCGGCTGAAATAGGCCATCGCGCGTGCTCTACTTGTTTGATCGATCACATTGCGATGAAGACCAAACGAAGGCTCTCCTGGGATCCGATCAAAGAGCATTTTAAAAACGACGATGAAGCCAACTGCATGCAGTCGCGTCCTCAACGTGCCCCCTACATGATGGACGCATGAGTTCACCTGCAACCCGATCGAATTTGCGCTGGGTGGTTTGCGGCCTGCTGTTCATGGCTACCACCATCAACTATATGGACCGCTCCGCTCTCAGCCTGGTGGAGCCGATCCTCCGCCACGTGCTGGGCGGGGATCAGAACATTGCTCTTTATAACCGGCGCTATAGCGACATCGTCAACTGCTTCATCCTGGCGTATGGCCTTGGATTCCTGGTTGCCGGCCGGGTGGTTGACCGTATCGGGGTAAAGAAGGGGTACGCCTTAGCGATTGGGCTGTGGGCGCTGGCGTCCATTAGCCATGCGTTTGCGCGCACAGCGCTTGGTTTCGGGATCGCGCGTTTTGCGTTGGGGTTGGGCGAGTCGGGCAACTTTCCTTCTGCGCTTAAGGCAACTGCGGATTGGTTCCCTACCGAAGAGCGTGCACTGGCTACTGGAATTTTTAATTCCGGCACCAGCGCCGGAGCGTTGATTGCACCGCTGCTCATTCCGTTTGTTGCGGTCCGTTTTGGATGGCAGGCGGCCTTCTACACTACCGGGACTCTGGGTCTCCTCTGGCTCACCACCTGGCTTCTGTTTCCCTACGATCGACTTCATGCCAAGTACGGCAACCCAGTTGCTCCAATTTCTCTGACTGTCCCACCAGCAACCTATAAGGCTCTTCTGTTTAGCTCGAACACCTGGAGGTTTGCGCTGTCAAAGGGGTCGACAGACGCGGTGTGGTGGTTCTATCTTTTCTGGCTGCCGAAATATTTCAATGAGCGTTTCCATGTGGATATGCAGCACCTCGGGTTGCCGCTCATCATTGTGTACATCGGCGCCACGTTTGGCAGCATTGCCGGGGGCTGGCTGGCGGGTTTTTATATCCGACGTGGGCATTCTGTCCGCATGGGGAGAAGATTCGCCATGCTGGTTTGTGCGCTTTGTGCGGTGCCTGTGGTGCTGGTCCCCTTTGTGCATCCTTTGTGGCAGGCGATCGCGCTGTTGTGCCTGGCAACGGCGGCACACCAGGGATGGTCGTCGAACCTGCTCTCGACACCTTCTGATATGTTCCCTTCGAGTTCGGTTGGTACGGTGGTCGGGATTGGTGGAGCAGCCGGCGCTGCGGGGAGTGTAGTGTTCACGTTTCTGGTTGGGGTGCTGTGGACGCACTATGCGTTGCTGATCTTTCTGGCGGCCGGATCGGCTTATATCCTCACGTTGTTCGCGTTTCAGTGGCGGGCTCCGGCACCGTTGAAGGTAGAGCAGATTTCCGCGGGATGAGGGAGGGCGGTCTTTCCCTTTGCCATCTGGAGTTGATTGCGGGAAAGAGAAACAGACCTTTGATGGGGCTTCGCCCCGTCGTTTTCGGCCCACGTACGCTGGTGCGAACATGGGGCACCCGTGTGGAGCTGTTAAGCCCGCCGCAGGCTTGAGGGAGAAACCTGGGGTATCCCACATCTCGCGAAAAACGAGCGAGATGTGGGGCACCCGGCACTGGCGCGAGGATAGATCCTTAGCTCGCAACCGGCAAGTCGTTTGGTCGAGATGACAAAGGAGAGACTCTATCTATAACGGAATAGCCACTTCGGAGCCGCCGCGTTCTGCTGACAAATAGCCGGTGTAGATGGTCACGATGGTGTCTCGGGCTAACTCTAATCCGGAGAGGGGTTCGCGATCATGGGCAATGCTTTCCATGAAGTCCTGGAACTCCTGCGGATAGCCATGCTGCCAACCTTCATCCGGTGACGGAAAAGTCCAACCCTGTTTGGTGCTGATCTTTTCCACCACGTAAATGTCCTTGAATAGGTCCTCCCTCGGATTAAAGGTCACAAGAGAATCGGTCGGATTCAGGTTGCATCGCGTGCGATGATTGTTACAAAACACTTCCATCCAGTTGTAAACACCGCCCATCACAAGTTCGGAGGCGAAGATATCTGCCACGGTTCCATCGGAGAATTTGATGTGAACTTGAGCGCAGTCCTCGATGTCGTCATAACCAGTCCGCAGGAAGCCTTCATCGCGGAAACCAGCCAAACGCGTGATCTCGTGTGTGCGCGCGCTCACCGTTGCGGGACGGATGGGTTTTCCATCCCGCGAAACTCCTTCGACCCGCTTCAGATAGAGCGCGGCACTCAGCGGATGACACCCCTTACCCACGAGCGACCCGCCGCCGGAGAATTTCCACTGGCCATAGTAAGGCGAGTGCGACCCTCCGTGAGATTCCTCGCCCAGAATACGCAGGATCTGGGCACCGCTCTTTTCGACGATCTCCCGCTCCTTTTGAACGACCGGAGCATATACCCAATTTTCCGCGTAGCACACACGCTTGCCGGCGGCTTTCGCTGCTGCCTGAATCCTGCCACAACTTGCGATGGCAACCGCCAGCATTTGCTCCTTTGGGAAAGTGCTCGCACCGTAGTACCCAGTGAGGGGCTTTTCAATGATGACGTGCTTTCCCAGCCCAAGAGCCTCGACCGCAAGTGCTTCGTGAGACCCAGGAGGAGTGCATAAATCCACCACGTCCACCGCGGCACAAAGCTCAGCAAACGTGTCAAAGGCACGGATACCCGTCTCCCGGGCAAAGGCGTCGCGCGCTTCGGGCGTCTTTGAGGTGACACCTACGATTTCGACCGGCACGCCATAGACCCGGCGTATGGCCTCGTAATGAAATTTTGCGGCGAAGCGAGCGCCCACGAACCCAATGCGAATCGGATTTCCCATAACTGCCTTTCCTGTTTAATGCGAATGGCGGGGCACAACCTTGCGCAGGTCGTGATACTTGACGGCAAATTCCAGGCAGGCGCCGGTCTCGAGTTGGCCGACGTTGTCCCGGTAGAACTCCTGCCAGGGCGAATGATTGCTGATTTCCGCGGGTTTGAGCGAGGCGCGACGATTCGCGATCTCCTCATCCGACAGCAACACATCGACGCGTCGTTGTTTCAAGTCGACTTTGATCTGATCCCCGGTGCGAAGGATGGCCAGGTTCCCACCAACTGCCGCTTCTGGAGAGACATTCAAAATGGAAGGACTGTCGGAGGTTCCGCTTTGCCGGCCATCGCCCATGCAGGGCAACATGCGAATGCCCTGGCGGATAAGCCTGCCCGGCGGCGTCATGTTTACCACTTCAGCGGAGCCGGGATAGCCCACCGGGCCCGCTCCGCGAACCACCAGGATGGAATGCTCATCGACTTCGAGCGCGGGATCTTCAATACGCCGGCGGTAATCTTCCGGTCCGTCAAACACGACCGCCCGAGCCACAAAGCAATCCTCCTGTCCCGGCTCCGACAGATAACGTTGCCGGAAAGCGTCGCTGATGACGGAAGTTTTGACCAGCGCTGAGCTGAACAGATTTCCAGAAACCACCAGCAGACCCGCGTTCTCTTTCAGCGGGCTTTGGTAAGTGCGGATGACCTTCGTATCCAGACTGCGCGCGTCTTTGTAGTTTTCCCCAACCGTCTTCCCGCTCACTGTCATCGCGCTGGTGCGAATCTTGCTCGCCTGCATCAGCTCGCCGAAGATCGCGCCCACGCCACCGGCACGGTGGTAGGCCTCGCCGAGATATTCTCCCGCGGGTTGCACATTGGCCAGCAAGTGGATCTGATGGCCGATTCGCTCCCAGTCGCGAATGTCGAGATCAACCCCCATATGCCGCGCGATGGCAATGATGTGCGGTGGGCAATTGGAAGAGCCGCCAATGGCAGAATTGACGACGATCGTATTCTCAAAGGCTTCCCGGGTCAGCACCTTGGATGGGGTGAGATCTTCCCGCACCATCTCCACGATTCTGCGCCCGGTGAGGTAGGCCATCCTGCCCCGTTGGGCATACGGCGCAGGAATGGCGGCGCACCCCGGTAACGACATACCTAGCGCCTCAGCCAGCGAATTCATGGAAAGCGCTGTGCCCATCGAATTGCAGTGGCCCAGGCTTGGCGCGCCCTCGAGCACCCGGTCGATTAATTGCTCGCCGGTAATTTCGCCTTCAGCCAGTTGCCGGCGCGATTCCCAGAGAATGAGTCCGGTCCCGGCAAGCTTGCCGTTGACATAACCATCGAGCATCGGTCCGCCCGATAAGATGATCGCGGGCAGGTTCACAGTGGCAGCGGCCATCAGCGCCGCGGGGGTGGTCTTATCGCATCCCGTGGTGAGGACCACTCCGTCGAAGAAATATCCGGCCAGGATCTCGACCAGGCTGAGATACGCAAGGTTGCGATCCAGGGCAGCGGTGGGGCGCTTGCCTGTCTCCTGAATGGGATGACTGGGAAATTCGAAGGGCAATCCTCCGGCATCGCGGATGCCGGCTTTCACTCGCTCGACAAGGGTGTTGTGAATTCGATTGCAGGGGACCAGGTCGCTGCCGCTTTGCGCAATGCCGATCATCGGCCGCCCGGATTGCAGTTCCCTCCGAGTTATTCCGTAATTGCCGTAGCGCTCCAGGTAGACGGCTGCTTCGCCCGGGTCCGCGTCGTTGAACCACAAATCGCTGCGCAGTTTCTTTCGCTCGTCCATCGAATTTAGTATCCCAGGGCCTTGTTGACCACGTTCTCAAGCGGGTTACCGTTCACAAAGCGTTCATACTGCTGGAGGAAGAAGCGCATAGCCTGGTTCAGCCACTCCTTGGTGTGGTCGGCGCAGTGTGGCGACAACAGCACATTCTCCAGCTGATACATAGGGTCCCCGGGGGGCAACGGCTCCTGCTCAAACACATCGAGACCAGCTCCCTTGATCCTGTTCTCTTTCAGCGCACGCACCATGGCGGCCTGGTCAATGACGGGTCCCCGCCCCACATTGATGATCACGCCAGTCGATTTCATGGCCGCGAACTCCTTATCGCTGATCATGTGGCGCGTCTCCGCGGTGAGGGGCAGGGTGACCACGACGTAGTCACAGAGCGGAAGCATCTGCAACAAACCATCTGGCTCATAGAACTTGTCTACGAGGGGATCAGCCTGCTCCGGCGGGTGTCTTTTGAGCGCGAGTACTGTCATGCCCATGGGGTGGACGCGTTTGGCCACGGCCCGGCCGATGTCCCCATAGCCCACAATCCCCACCGTCTGGGTGTCAATCTCGTCCACGTCGAACTGCTCCCACTTCCCTGCCATCTGGTTGCGAACCATGCGACGAAAATCCTTGGCAAAATAGAGGATCGCTGCGAGAGCAAATTCTCCCAGCGAGAGGCTGAACACGCCGCTCCCGTTGGTCAGCGGGACGTTGCTCGAAACCAGCTCGGAGAACAGGAGGCTGTCGAGCCCGGCGGAGCGCGAGTGCACCCAGAGAACATTGGTGCAGCTGAGAAACACATCGCGCAACAACTGTTTGGGCCCCGACCAGGCAAGGATGACCACCGGAGAGCTGGCTGCGGTCCTAAAGTCTTCGGGCTTGCGAACCAGGATGTGAGGCAGATCCTTCAACATGCTCAATTGCGGGTCGCCGGCATCGGCCAGAACCAATACGGTGGGTTTGATCGTCATGCGCTCCTATCGGCGTCGAATTCCATTACGGCCTGATGCTATCATTCTCAGGTTTATCAGGAGACGCCCTTGGACCACAAACTCCCCCGCCCGCTGCGCGGCGTCATCACGGCTATGGTGACGCCCCTTGACCAGGACCTGAACCTGGATCAAGAGGGACTCGAAGGGCTTGTGGAGCACCTGATCGCGGGCGGAGTGCATGGCATCTTCATACTGGGCACTACCGGCGAGGCGCCAAACCTGCCTTACGATGTGCGCTTCGCGGTGATTGAGCAAACCTGCAAGCTCGCCGGGACGCGGCTACCGGTGATCGTGGGCATCACGGACACATCGCACAAGGACGCAATCCGGATGGCGGCCAAGTCGTATGAATGCGGAGCGCTTGCGGTGGTCGCTGCTCCACCTTATTACTTCCAGGTGAGCCAGGCAGACCTGCTCAATTATTTCAAGCGCCTGGCAATGGAATCACCTCTGCCGCTGTTTCTCTACAATGCGCCGCTCAATACCCACCATTGGATCGAGGTCGAGACGGTGATTGAGCTTGCCGCCGAAACCAACGTCGCCGGGTTCAAAGATAGCGGATTGAAGATGGGCTATTTTCATGCGGTGCGTGAGGGGCTCAGAGATCGAGCCGATTTCAGTCTGCTGGTGGGCCCAGACGATCTGTTGGCAGAAGCCGTTCTTATGGGAGCTCACGGGGGTATGGCCGGCGGCTCCAATGTGTGGCCCCGGTTGTTTGTTGCGTTGTACGAAGCGGCGGCAGCCGGTGATTTGAATCGGGTCGTAGCGCTCCAGCAGCGTGCGATGCGATTCGATACTGCGATTTATCACTCAGCCAATCCGCTGCGTGGACTCAAATGCGCGTTGTCGCTTCTGAGGATATGCAGCAACGATCTGACGCTGCCGCTCAAACCTTATTCCCAGCAAGAGCGTGAACAGGTGGAGGAATATCTGCAGACGGTTGATGTCCTTAAGGATCCTGCGTAACTGCAAGCGCAGGTTATCCAGTCTTCTCCAACATTTGTATCAGATCGGCAGGACTCTGCCGCTGGAGCACGAAAGCCTCGGCCCTGGCGTAGCCGCTTTCTACTCCTCGAAACAGAGCAACCTGATCCTGCAGCGCATAGTATCTGCCGGGAGTCTGGCTGGCGTGGGCGTAACATGCAGCACGTTTGACCGGCTCTGTCCTGGATATATCAACGTAGTGAGTGGGAGAGAATTGCAAAGTATCCTCGCCGTCGGAAACCTCATAGTAGTACAAAGAGAAGTGCTTCCTGGTTTGCCTCCAGGCATCGTAAGTCAACATGGTTATTGCGCGATGATCGCGGTGATTGTCAATCGGCCATTGGGTAAAGACCACGTCCGGCTTCTCGGCCTCGATTATCTTTAGATAAGTTTCATAATGCTGTTTGTCCACTACGGCGTCGCCATTCACCTGGCCCGCATAGGCTGGACGAGCTCTCAGCAGTGCGCACGCCTTCTGCGCTTCTGCGATTCGTGTGGACGCGGAGGCCGGCGGCCACGCTCCGTTGTTCAAATACAGAAGCACCACCTCGTGGCCAAGGGTTGTAAGACGCGCGATCGTGCCTCCACAGCCATATTCCGGATCGCCGGGGTGACCGCCGGCTACGATCACCTTCATTTTCCCGGCAGCTCCCTCGTCAACCGCACCGGTTACAGATTTGCCGAGGGCCGCACTGGAAGCCAAAGCACCGGCGCCGATGAGAACATCTCTTCGGGTTATTGGTCGCACGCAAACTCCCTGTTGCTGGATCTATTTTTTTTATTCACAGCCAGTACTGGTGGTATAAGTTGTGTCATAAAGTAATCGTTTTTGCATGACTTCGGTGTGTTTTATTGATGCCCGAATCAGGTCATTGATTGCTACACTTTTCATGTGCTTGACAGTCTTACACCATACGGTGCCGGACTCGAAAAGCATATGGCTCGTTGCCTAGGGTCAGTTTTAGTTTCCCGCAAAGCGGTTGGTTTCTCCCCCAAGGACATTTGATTTAACCAGGACCTGCGTTTCCCTACCGGGAATCGGCGCATTGCATCGTCGCTGACGTCGGGCGACGAAAGCGGTGCAGGTACTGAGTAGCTGAACATGCGTACGACTGTGTTGTTTGGGGGGCTCAAGTGCTGAAGTACTTATCTGCCGGTTCGTGTTTCGTGGGAAGAATGATTCGTCGGCCTCAGCGGCTTTCAAGCGTGGCATCCCTTTGCCTCTTGGCGCTGCTGTGCTCGAGTCTCTCGGCTACGGCCCAGGTGAATCTCTATGTCCGCGGCTACAACAATTCGCGGACGGGCGCCAACCTGCAGGAGCAGATCCTTACCCCGGCCAATGTAAACCCCACGAACTTTGGAAAGCTGTTCACCGTTCCAACGGACGGCCAGATTTACGCCAGCCCGCTGTACGTATCGAACCTCTCAATTGCCGGCGGTACGCACAACGTTCTTTTTGTAGCGACCATGTTCAATACCATTTATGCCCTGGATGCGGACACCGGGGCAACTTTATGGACGCAGAACTTTGGCTACCCGATTATCGCTGAGGATGTGCAGAACAATCAGAATATCGACTGGCACACCGGGATAGGCATTCTCAGTACGCCGGTGATCGATCCGGGAACCGGTATCATGTACTTCGTCAACGGCAACCAGCCGCAAAACGGCGCCCAGCAGTTCACCTACAAGCTCAATGCCCTTGAGATCGCGACCGGCCTACCCGTACATGGAAGCCCGGTGACGATCAGCGCCACCTACTCTAACTCTGATACGACCAGTCCAGTGGTCTTCAATGCCAAAATGCAGGGGCAGCGCCCGGGCCTCACGCTGGCGAATGGAAACGTCTATATCGCGTTCGGCTCGCACCAGGATCAAACGCCCTACTACGGATGGGTGATGTCCTACAGTGAATCCACGCTGGCCCAGACCGGAGTCTATGTCGATACCCCTATGGACGGATGGGGTGGGATCTGGAACGCTGGACAGGCTCCCGTGGTGGATTCTGCCGGCAACCTCTATTTCACTACTGGAAACGGGGCCATTGGCTCAACTCCAAATAACAATGTTCAGGCGGGCAGCAGCTTTGTGAAGTTGTCGCCGACCCTCCAATTGCTGGATTACTTCACTCCGTCCAACGCCTCAACGTTGAATTCAGGAGATATGGATTTAGGGTCGGCCGGCATCATGCTCATCCCGAATACCAACTATCTGCTGGGCGGTGGCAAGCAAGGTGTTCTCTACCTGGTGAACATCAATAATATGACGCACTTTAATGCCTCTGGCGACCAAGTGCAGCAGGAGTTTCAGGCCGTCTTTGGCAAGGGGACCAGCCACATCCATGGCACCCCGGTATATTTCAATAGCGATACGAACGGCCCCACGACCTATGTCTGGGGAGAAAACGACGTCCTGCGGGGTTTCTTCTTCAACCAAACGACCGGGCTGATCAACACTACGCCCTTTGCCACCAGTACCATGACGGCGCCCGTGACGAACAACGATGGCGCTATGCCGGGCGGATTCCTCTCCATTTCAGCCAACGGTAACAGCAACGGCATCCTGTGGGCTTCCACACCTTATAACGCCGACGCCGTGACGACAACGGTGCAGGGGGTTTTATACGCTTTCAATGCAGACACCCTGCAGCTGTTGTGGAGCGATAAGGACAATGACGCGCGCGACGAAGTCGGCTATATGGCCAAGTTTGCGCCGCCCACGGTGGCGAACGGGAAGGTCTACGTGCCCACCTTCGGCGCGTTGGGCACGAATAACGGCTCAGGCGCCCTGGTAGTTTATGGCCTGCTAAACGCTAAGCCTGCCCTGACCGTGAATGTGGCCAACGAAAGCATGACGGCCGGGTCCGCGCTGCCCACGCTTACCGGCACCGTAACCGGACTCCAAAATGGCGATACCCTGGGGAACCAGATTATTGTGACTTACAGTACGACGGCGACCAGCAGTTCTCCTGCCGGCACCTACCCCATCACGGCAACGGTGACAGGTTCTGACGCCAAGAACTACCAGGTGGTGGTGAATGCAGGCACGCTGACCATCTCGCCGTCAACGCAAACGTTGACCGTTACGGCCAACAACGCGACCCGGACCTATGGAGCAGCCAATCCAACCTTCACGGGAACGATCACCGGCGCCCAGAATGGCGACTCCTTTACAGAGAGCTTCAGCACTCCGGCGAACACAACCAGCAATGTGGGCAGCTATCCGATCATCCCTGCTGCCAGCGGCAGCAATTTGAACAACTACAACGTGGTGATCGTCGACGGAACGCTAACTGTCACCGCCGCCGCTACCACGACCACAGTGAGTGCGCCGGGGAGCTCTACGTACGGTTCCAGCATCACCCTCATAGCAACGGTGACCTCAAGCGCTGGAATACCGGCCGGTACAGTAACGTTTTATACCGGTTCGAATGCTGTGGGTACAGGAACACTGAACGGCAGCGGAGTGGCGACGTTAAGCACCAGTGCACTTGCGGTGGGCACCGACGCGATCACCGCCAGCTATTCAGCCTCTGGGAACTTTGCCGGCAGCACCTCCCCAGCAAGTAACGTTACGGTCAACCAGGCTTCTCAGACCATCACTTTCCCGGCGATCGCTTCGCGTTCGTACGGGAGCGCTCCCTTTGCTGTGTCGGCGACTTCGAGCGCAGGCAGCAGCTATCCTGTCACCATCACAGTCCAGTCGGGTCCTGCGGTGATCAGTGGCGGTGTCGTTACTCTTACCGGCGCGGGAACCGTGGTGCTGCAAGCCACCCAGGCCGGCAATGCGGACTACAGCTCAGCCACGGCGACCCAGAGTTTCCAGGTAACACCTGCGCCCTTGACCGTAAGCGCCAATAACGCCAGTCGCGTTTACGGTGCAGCCAACCCGGCCTTTAGCGGATCTGTCACAGGCGCGGTCGGCAGCGACAGCTTTACCGAGAGCTTTACGACCACGGCAACTACCAGCAGCAATGTGGGCAGCTACCCGATTGTGCCTGCCGTGACCGGTCCTCAATCCAACTACACCATTACCTACGTCAATGGCGCGCTTACTGTGACCGGAGCGACCACCACGACCACGTTGGGCGCACCCGGCACTGCTTCGTATGGCGCCAATGTGGCGCTGACGGCGACGGTGAGCTCGACCGCTGGTACGCCTGGCGGTATCGTCACCTTCTATAACGGAAGCACGACCCTGGGCACGGGAACCCTCAACGGCAGCGGCGTGGCAGCATTGAGTACCACTACGCTCCCGGTGGGTACAGATGCCGTCTCGGCTAGTTACGCGGCCACGGGTAATTTTGCCGCCAGCACGTCATCGGCAACCAACATTACGGTGAGCGCCGCATCGCAGACCATTACCTTCCCTCCGCTTCCGTCCCGTGGGTACGGAAGCGCGCCGTTTGCGGTGTCGGCAACTTCGAGCTTAGGTAGTGGTTATCCGGTCACCATCAGTGTTCTGTCCGGTCCGGCTGTGATCAACGGTGGCATCGTGACCCTCACCGGCGCAGGTACCGTGGTGCTCCAGGCCTCGCAAGCCGGCGACTCCAATTACGGATCCGCGACTACGACCCAGAGTTTCCAGGTGTTGCCGGCACAGCTCACTGTGGCGGCCAACAACGCGACGCGCCCCTACAACTCGGCCAACCCGGCCTTTAGCGGATCTGTGACCGGTGCTGTGGGCAGTGACAGCTTTACCGAGAATTTCACCACCTCGGCAATCGCCAGCAGCAATGCCGGTAGCTATCCGATCGTTCCTGCCGCGGCTGGTCCGGCATTGGGCAACTATACGGTCACGATCATCAACGGTACGCTGACCGTTTCCCCGGCGGCGACTTCGACTACCGTCACGGCGCCTGGCAGCGCCTCCTACGGTGCCAGCGTGACGCTCACGGCGACCGTTACCTCGGCCTCGGGCACTCCCGCCGGCATGGTAACGTTCGTGAGCGGATCCACCCCACTGGGAACGGCCGCGCTGAACGGCAATGGAACGGCGGTGCTGAGCACGACTGCCCTGCCTGCCGGCAGCGATACCATCACTGCCAGTTACGCAACCCAGGGTAATTTTGCCGCCAGCACGGCGGCGGCCTCGGTCACCATCAATGCGGCATCGCAGACCATCAACTTCCCCGCGATCGCACCACGGCCCTATGGCAGTGCGCCATTTGCCGTGTCGGCGACTTCGAGCCTCGGCAGCAGCTATCCGGTGACCATCACCGTGGCGTCTGGTCCGGCAACCCTCAGCGGCGGCCTGGTGAGCATTACTGGCGTGGGGACGGTCATGCTCCAGGCGTCGCAGGCCGGTAATTCCAGCTACAGTCCAGCCTCAGCCACGGAGAGCTTCCAGATCACGCCCGCATCGCTAACGGTGACGGCGAATAACGCGACCCGAGTCTATGCTGCAGCCAATCCGACCTTTGGCGGAACGGTGACCGGCGCCATCGGTAGCGATACTTTCAACGAAAGCTTTAGCAGTCCGGCGACAACAGCTAGCAATGTTGGGACTTATGCGATCGTTCCCGCGGTGACTGGCGCGGCGCTTGCCAACTACACCGTCACCGTCGTGAAAGGAACGCTGACAGTCTCGCCGGCGGCTACGACAACAACGTTGAGTGCGCCCTCGAGCGCCGCGTACGGCGCCGGGGTGACATTAACGGCGACGGTAGCGTCGAACGCGGGTACGCCAGGCGGCTCGGTCACCTTCTTCAACGGTTCCACATCTCTCGGCGTGGGCACGCTGAACAGCAGCGGAGCGGCCACGCTGAACACCACCACGCTGCCCGAAAAGACTGACAGTATCACTGCAGTTTATGCGGCTGAAGGCAACTTTGCCGCCAGCACTTCACCAGCAGTATCTGTCGCCGTCTCTGCTCCGCCAGTGACCACGTCCGGAAGCTACAGCATGAACGCCAGTCCAACCGCGTTGACGGTGACGCAGGGAGCGGCGGCAAAAACCATGATCACCTTTACGCCCACCGGCGGGTACACCGGTACGGTGTCGTTAAGTTGCTCCAACCTGCCTGCCAATGTGAGCTGCGTGTTCGGCCAGAACCAGGTGTCTTTCACAGGTAACAACCAGAACGCGAATGTGAGCCTAACTCTGCAGACGACGATGCAAAATGCGCTGAAGCAAACTCCGACAGGCACACCTTTGCCAACAGCCCTGCTGGCCCTGGCTTTCTGGTGGCCAGGCAGCCTGACTGGAATAGCGGTCTTCGTGCGCAAACGGAAGCTGATGAAGATGCGGCTCTCCTGGCAGATTTGCCTACTGCTGCTGTGCACCCTGGCCTTCGCCGCCGGCTTGTCCGGCTGCGGGATGAGTGGGTATGTGGTGAACCCCACCACGAGCAATGTCCAGGTGACGGTTGTGGCTACGGGCACGGCGGCGAATGCTCTGCCTCAGACACTCGTCCTGACCCTCAAAATCAACCCATAACTAAAGCTGCAACCCCCAGACTCCGAGCGGGTGGGAGGCCCAGGTCTCGCTTTTGAGACCTGGGTTTCTCCTCGCAAATAGGCCCTGACCGGAACACCCAGGTCTCAAAAGCGAGACCTGGGCCACCCACTCATTGTTCGTTCGCGTCATTTTCCTCTTCTAGGTAGGCCGGAGGCAAAGCTCTGGGACCACCCAAGGTGAAAAAAGCTCGTGCAGCAATCTGTGCTTAATTTTGGTACACTCTCAGTGAACCTGACGCCCATGTCTGGGTTGAAAGTCCAGGCTCATTTTCGGTTTTCCTCACAGCTGTAGAACGATTCCCCCAAGGAAATTTGAACTACCAGGGCCTTAGATTCCTCTCAGGAATCGCCGTATTACCTCGTCGTTAAGATCGAATCCCGGTTGCTCGTGCAGTGACTGGTTGGGCCAGTTTTTTCCCAGGTGGCAGATATTCATCTTCTGGTTCGGATTTTGCTGAGGGAGCTTTTCCTTTGTCTAAGCGATTCTTAGCTCTATCAAATGTCTTCTTATTGGCATTGGGGTTTTCCAGTGTACTGGCCGGGGCCCAGGTAAATGTCTATACCCGGAGCAACGATAACTCGCGCACTGGCGCAAACCTGCAGGAGACGATCCTTACTCCCGCAATCGTGAATTCGACCAACTTTGGCAAGCTGTTCACTATAGCAACGGACGGCCAGATCTACGCCCAGCCGCTGTACGTGTCAAACCTGGCAATCGCCGGTGGCACCCATAATGTTGTCTTTGTCGCCAGCATGTTGAATACCGTGTATGCGCTGGATGCCGACACGGGAGCTACGCTTTGGACCCAGAACTATGGCTCGCCTATCATTCCGCAGGACGTTGAGTTCGATCAGAACATTTCATGGGCGACCCGGCTGGGCATTCTGGGCACGCCGGTAATCGACCCAGCGACCAACTACATGTACTTTGTCTCCGGTTCCCAGCCGGCCGACGGGACCAAGACATTCTCTTACCATTTAAACGCGATTGACATCACGACGGGACTTCCGGTGAATGGAAGCCCGGTGACGATAACCGCCACCTACTCCACTCCCGATCTCACCGGTCCGCTGGTCTTCAATCCCCAAATGCAAAATCCACGCCCCGGGATGGCCCTGGCGAACGGGAACGTATACGTTGCTTTCGCCTCCCACGAGGACGCTCCGCCATACCACGGTTTTGTGATGGCTTACAGCACCTCGACACTGGCGCAGACTGCGGTTTACTCAGACACGACGATAGGCACGCTGGGTGGGATCTGGAACGCTGGGCAAGCTCCCGCAATCGATGCTGCCGGCAACCTCTATATTTCGACCGGCAATGGCAGCTTTGGAACGACCCCGAACAAGCTGGTGCAAACGGGCAACAGCTTCATCAAGTTGTCACCGAGCCTGCAACTGCTGGATTATTTCACTCCTTACAACACCGCCACCATGAATACGAGTGACCTGGATCTGGGATCGAGCGGACTGCTGCTGATTCCCAACACCAGCTACCTGCTGGGCGGTGGTAAGCAAGGGGTGCTCTACCTGGCTGACGCAAATGGGATGGGGGAGTTCAACGCCTCCAGCGACCAGGTCCGGCAGGAGTTTCAGGCGGTCTACGGCGTGGGAACCAGTCATATCCATGGCGGGCCAGTGTACTTCAACAGCGACCAGAACGGCCCCACCACGTACGTGTGGGGAGAAAACGATGTGCTGCGGGGCTTCCTCTTCAATGCCACCACGGGACTCTTGAATCCCACCCCGTTTGCCATGAGCACCATGACCGCCCCGGTGACCAATAACGACGGCGCCATGCCCGGGGGTTTTCTCGCCATCTCTGCCAACGGTCAAAGTAACGGCATTCTATGGGCTTCGACACCCTACAATGACAACGCTGTGGTTAAGACGGTCCAGGGCGTTTTATACGCTTTCAACGCCGATACACTCAATCTTCTATGGACCGATAAGACCAACGACGCCCGGGATGAGATCGGCAACTTCGCCAAGTATGTCCCGCCGGTGGTAGCCAATGGAAAACTCTACATGGCCACCTTCGGTCCGTTAGGCACGACCAATGGTTCCGGCGCCCTGGTGGTCTATGGGTTACTCAAACCAGAGTTGACCATCAGTGTGGCCAACGCTTCTATGACCGCCGGCGCTGCGTTGCCCACCTTCACCGGAACGGTCACAGGCCTCGCAAATGGCGATACCCTGGGCTCGACGATTGTCGTGACCTACGGCACGACTGCCACCAGCAGCTCTCCTGCCGGCACCTACCCCATCACAGCGACGGTTACAGGTTCTTCCGCCAACAACTACCTGGCGGTGGTGAACGCAGGAACGCTGACTATTTCGCCATCGACGGCGCCAACCCTGACCGTCACAGCGAACAACGGAACCCGGGTCTATGGAGGAGCTAATCCGGCCTTCACGGGAACCGTCAACGGCGCACAGAACGGCGACACGTTTACCGAGACCTTCTCCACTTCGGCGACCGCGACCAGCAATGTGGGGAGTTATCCGATTGTCCCTGCTGCGAGCGGCAGCAATTTGGGCAGCTACAACGTCGTCATCGTAGACGGCGCGTTAACCGTCACGCCTGCTACGTTGACTGCGGCAGCCAATAATGCCACCCGCGTGTACGGCGCAGCCAACCCGGCATTTAGCGGAACAGTGACCGGAGCGGTCGGCAGCGACAGCTTCACTGAGAGTTTTACGACCGCCGCGGCCGCAAGCAGCAACGTGGGCAGCTACCCGATTGTGCCCGCCGTAACCGGCCCTCAATCCAATTACGCCATCACCCTCGTCAACGGCGCCCTTACGGTGACCGCAGCATCTACCTCGACCACCCTAAGCGCACCAGCCAGTGCTTCGTATGGCGCTAGTGTGACGCTGACGGCAACGGTGGGCTCGAGTGCAGGTACGCCCGGCGGGACCGTCACCTTCACCAGCGGAAGCACAACCCTTGGCACTGGAACCCTCAACGGCAGCGGAGCGGCCACACTGAACACCACCGCGCTGCCCGCGGGGACGAACGCAGTGACGGCCGTGTATGCAGCTGCCGGCAACTTTGCCGCCAGCACTTCACCAGCGGTGTCCGTCTCCGTGTCTGCGCCCCCAGTGGGCCCGGCCGCAAGCTATAGCATGAGCGCAAACCCGACTTCGTTGACGGTGCAGCCGGGGGCCACGGCAAACACCGTGCTCACCGTTACACCCGTCGGCGGGTACAAGGATACGGTGTCCTTGAGTTGCTCCAACCTGCCCGCCAATGTGAGCTGCGTGTTCGCCCAGAATCAGATACCTTTCACTGGTAACAATCAGAGCGTGAACGTGGGCCTCACGCTGCAGATGACTCAAAACGCTGTCAGGCAACCTCCCTCAGGCGCGCCCCCGCCTACGGCGCTGCTGGCGCTGGCGTTCTGGTGGCCCGGCAGCCTGACCGGAATCGCGGTCTTCGCGCGCAGAAGGAAGCTGGCTAAGAAGGGGCCCTCCTGGCGGGTCTGCCTGCTGATGCTGTGTACCCTGGCCTGCGCTGCCGGCCTGTCCGCCTGCGGTAGTGGGAGCGGCTCTCAAGCACAGCCCGCAACCGCATCGCCGGTCAATGCCCAGGTGACGGTGGTGGCCACTGGAACGTCGGCGACTGCTGCGCCCCAGACGCTCGTCCTGAACCTCACGATCACCCAGTAACTGTTGCTATCCCCCAGCGATGGAAGCGGGGGCAGCATCTGTCAGCCTGGGAGGAACTGACGATATCGTAAGAGCGGGGTCCTCGAAGTTTGTGAAATCGGCCACGGTTTTTCTCGCAATAGCTGCCAGCTTACCGCTGCTGACATCCGGCCAGGAGGTGCACCCCCGTTACACGGTGGTGGATCAGGGACCATCCCTGGTACGGACTCTGACGGATACTCCGGGCCTGAATAATCGAGGCGACGTCGCCACATGGCACGCGGTCACCGCGAATGAGTCGCCCGGACTGGTCATACTGCACAGCAAGGAAACGATGTCGATCGAAGGGGAGAAAGACTTCTCCCTGGTCTACCCCGCAGACATCAACGACCAGCTCACGGTGGTGGGCATTCTGCAGCAGCCTCAGGATCTGCGGTTCACGCACGCCTTCAAGTGGTCGGATCATCATCTGCAAATACTGGACTCGCTGGGAGGACCCTACTCCTCTGCCAGTGCGGTCAATGCGGCAGGAGATGTAGTGGGCAGCGCACAAACCACAGCGGGGAAGCGACACGCGGTGTTATGGCAAGCGAACCAGCCCCGTGACCTCGGCCTGCTTGCCGAGGGAGATTACAGTAGCGCCCGGGACATCAACGATAAGGGCGATATCGTCGGAGACGCGAACGTTGTTCCCAATGGCCAACCGCAGGCTTTTCTCTGGCGTGCGGGCAAGATGCACGAACTGCCGAGAACGCGAGGAGGGACCTACTGCACTGCCCAGGCAATTAGCAACGCCGGTGCGATCACAGGATCATGCGACCTCGCCAACGGCTCCAGGCACGGCGTTGTGTGGAGAAATGGTGCGCTCATTGATCTGGGCACGCTGGGGGATGAGGACGCGCCCAGCACGGCGCTGGACATCAATGCTCAGGTACAGGTGGTCGGGACCTCAGAAGCCACCTCGGACCATCTGCGTGCGTTTCTCTGGGAAAAGGGTAAGATCATCAATCTGAACAAACTGATTCCAGCCCATTCCGGCTGGCTGTTGCTGGTGGCCTCGCGCATCAACGACAAAGGCGAAATCCTGGGCCGGGGGTACTATCACGGATCGATCCACGCCTTTTTACTTGAGCCCGATCGACCCGCTGGGAGTCCTACGAAATGATCCTCCAACGTGGGTGCGTTAAGTAATTTTGAGCCTCCGCGCCTGGGGGCCTAACTTCACCGGCATACCACGGCGCTCGACCAGATAGAATCATGGTTCCCGGCTAGGACTGGCCGCGCAGGAGAGCTCTCAGCCCGTGCCCACTCAACGCCCCTTATTCCTCTATAGCCTGTTGGTCGCCCTGTTTGCGATCACTCTGCTTTATCAGGTTCGATACTTGCCCGATGTTGTGCGTAATGATCGCATCCAGTCGCCTTTCTTTTTTGTCGACTCAGGGAGCAACAGGATCGCACTTGCTACGCCAGAGGCCAGAGCATACGGAGTCTTTACCGGGGACCGGCTGCTCGCGGTCAATGGAGTTCCTTTCACCGGCAGCGGCGTACTGGGCCGAGCCCGGGCGGAGAGAAAACCCGGGGTGCCGATGGAGGTTACCATCGCTCCAAAGAACGGCAAGGACGGCGAGCAACGAACGATCGCATTGCCGGTGACGGCTGCACGGCAAAACGCCTGGGATTTCCTGAGCGGTTTTGTGATTCACATCCTGTTGCCGGCTGTGTCGCTGCTGCTCGGGTTCTGGGTCGCGTTTCGGCGCCCTCGAGACCCCATGGCGTGGCTCCTGCTGGGGCTGATGTTAAGTTTCCCGCACGTCTTGCAATCGTTCGTGGTGCACGGTTGGCCGCCTGGGTGGCGTGAAGCCGGGGTCTTTTATGAAACAGTGCTGAGTGCCCTATTCCCGATCATCATCTTTCTGTTTGGGCGCTTCTTTCCTGAGCCTTTTCCGCCGGGCACTCGCTACGATCGCATATGGCGAGCCATACAGTGGCTGTGCGCTTTTCCTTTTGCCGTCATCGCCCTCAGCGCAGTGGTCCTGGAGGTGGGTTCGCTGAGCGATTACCGCTCCGTTGCCGGGCTCGGCGCAGTCCTCGACCGTTTTGAGACGGTCGCTCAAATCCTGGCGTACATCCTGGTCGGAAGCTTTTTTGCGGCGATGGGGATCAAGCAAGGCTTGAGCAAATCGCCTGACGCCAAGCGCAGGCTGCGTTTTCTTTATTGGGGCGCGACAGCAGCGTTCGTTCCCGCTCTTCTGCCGACGATGTACGCCCGTCTGCTGGGCAAAAACGCGAGCGAGATGTTCCCTTCCTGGTTTATCGGTGTGCTGGTTCTTCCCCTCCTCCTCTTTCCCCTGACGTTGACCTACGTCATTGTGGTGCAAAAGGCGATGGGTGTCGGCGTCGCCATTCGCCAGGGCTTGCAATACACCCTCGCGCGAGGCGGGATACGCGTGCTCCAGATAGCGGCTATCGCGACCGTCGTGATCGCGGGAACCACCCTGGCAGCCAATGTCGAGCCACAATCGTGCGCAAAAAACCATCGTGATCCTGATTGGTATCGCGGCCTACTTCACCATCCGGAGGATCGGCGATGGCCTCCGCACCTGGGTGGATCGCCGCTTCTTCCGCGAGAACTACAACGCAGAAAACGTGTTATCCGAACTAAGCGAGCAGGTGCGATCCATCGTCGAGACCAAGTCGCTGCTGGAGACGGTTGCGGCACGGATTTCCGAAACCCTGCACGTACCGCAAGTGGCAGTGCTTTTGGGCGGCGGCGGATTTTATCGCCCGGCATTCGCGATGGGGTATTCCACCCTTCCCACGGTTGCGTTTCCTACTAAAACCGGCACCGCCATGATTTTGAAGAGCCAGAAAGAGCCGGCCCGGGTTTTCCTGAACGATCGCGACTCCTGGGTTTACCGGGAGGACGGCATCAGCGACGAAGAGCGCGGCAAGCTGGCAACGCTGCGGTCGGAACTGCTGCTGCCACTGGCGGTGCGGGATAAGCTATTGGGATTTATCTCCCTCGGCCCAAAGCGGTCAGAAGAACCGTACACCGGCTCTGACGTGCGTCTACTGAAGTCGGTGGCCGCGCAGACGGGGCTGGCTCTGGAGAATGCCAACCTGCTGCAGACAATCGCCGATGAAGTGGCCCAGCGAGAGCGCTTGAACCGCGAAGTGGAAATTGCCCGCGAGGTGCAGGAGCGACTGTTCCCGCAAAAGCTGCCGCCCATCCGCGGGCTGGATTACGCGGGCCATTGCCGGCCTGCGTTGGGCGTGGGCGGCGATTACTACGATTTTCTTGCTCTGCCCCATGGCGAGTTGGGCATCGCCATTGGCGATGTGTCGGGCAAAGGAATTGCGGCTGCGCTGATGATGGCCAGCCTGCAGGCTTCGCTGCGCAGCGAGGCTACGCGGGCTCCTGAAAATCTGGCGGCCGCGGTGGGGAACATCAATCGACTGGTGTTCGAAGCCTCATCTTCCAATCGATACGCAACCTTTTTCTACGGCCAATATAGTCCCGCCGAGGGCAGGTTCGACTTTGTCAACGCGGGTCACAACGCTCCCATGCTCTTTCGTCGCAGCGATGGCGACTCTACGGTCATTCGCCTGGAGCCCGGAGGTACGGTGGTTGGTCTTCTGGAGGATGCCCAGTACGTGCAGGGTTCGGTGCGGTTGAGTCCCGGCGACGTTCTGGTGTTGTTTACCGACGGCATCAGCGAGGCCATGAACGTGGACGACGAAGAGTGGGGTGAGGAGCGATTGCTGCAGGCAATTCAGACGAGTAGGGGCGGCTCGGCACAGGAATTGCTGAAGCACCTGTTCGAGGCTGCCACCAGGTTTGCCGGGGCCGCCCCGCAGCATGATGACATGACCCTGGTGGTGCTGCGCGCCTTTGAGGCTTAGCCCTGCGACCTAACTCGGGTGCCCCATCATCGGTTCTCGAGGGAGAGAAAAGACTGGTCGACCGGGGGCAGAGACATAATCAGCGCACCCAGGTCGCGCTTCAGGTAAGAGATCCTCGCTCGTACATCCCGCAGCATCGCCTCACGGTCTTCGAAGTCGTCGATCGTCAGTTTGAGGCTTTCGGATGGCTGGCTGGTCAGGCGGCTAATTTTGTCGGTGCTCGAAAGCGAATCGATCCGCTTCACCTGGACCCAGGTCTGGAGCAATTGTTCCTTACGCGTGAGGCCCGGGGGACCGTAAGGGCTGTCTTCGTTCAAAAAGATCCAGATGGTCGAGGGATACTGACTGTTGGCAAGGGTGGGCCGGTCAAAGAACTCTGCCAGCATATTTGAGTCGAAGTCGAATGGACTGGTCCCGCCTTTTTGCTGGTGGATTCCCGCCAAAGCCAACCCAGCGGAAAGGGTTCCAGCGGCGATGCCCACACCGGCGGCGGGCTTGGTCAGGCTAGAGGAAAGCTGCAGCCCGGAACTGGTGGCTCCTACCGTTCCACCCACAAGAACGCCGAGCAGATTGGTCCGTGTTACGGCATGGTCGCGGCGATCGGCGAGATATCCGCGTATCTCGTTGGCGCGCGCGATCTCGTTGTCGATCTGGGCCGTGGTGGCATCGACCTGGAGTGAGGCGGCCATCACTTGTTCGGTAATGTGTTGGTGCAGCCAGAGGATTTGCCACTTGTCCCCCGGAGTAGTGGCGGCTGAAAGCTTTTGCAGTTGTTGTATTTCAGAGGAGACCTTGATTAATTCGGCCGTGCTTTCCGATGGCGGCGGGGAGGTCCTCGATGCGACAGTTTGTGCGGAAGCGGCCACAGCGATCGTTGCCAACGCCACAATATGCAGACTGCGAACGAGGCTCATACGGAGTATGTTATCGTCTCTCGCAGTTCCTTCAGAACATATCCAGGATGAACGAGGTGAGCCATGCCGTGCGACCCAGCAGAGTTGAAACACGTGCCACTTTTTGCGTTGCTTGACCAGGAAGAGATTGCCGTTCTGGCCGCCCAGGTGGAGTTGAAGACGTTTGCTCCGCGACAGCGGATCTACAAGATGGGCGATCCCGGCATGCACGCCTACATCCTGATGTCCGGTAGTGTGCAGGTGAGCACCGTGGACGAAGATCACCAGGAGGTTGTGGTGGATCAGCCGGGTCATGGGCAGTTCTTCGGCTTCGCCTCGATGCTGGAGCAAACGCCGCACCAGACCAGCGCGTTGGCCATGGAAAAGTCGGTGTGCGTGGAGATCAGCCGCGACGATATTGCGATTCTTCTGCAGCGCAAGCCGATGGCGGGCATGGATATGCTGACTGTACTGGGCGCGCAATTTCACGCATCGCAACAACTGGTACGGCTTCGCGCCAACCGCAACGCCAACGAGGTAATCGACGAGAAGTACACGTTTGGCGAACGGATCGCCGATGACGTTGCCAGCTTCGGCGGTTCATGGCCGTTTATTATCCTGGTCGGAGTTGCGTTTGTGATCTACACCGGCATCAACGTGGTCCTGAGAAGCAAGGCGTGGGACCCTTACCCGTTCATCCTGCTTAACCTTTTTCTCTCTATGCTGGCGGCGATTCAGGCGCCGGTGATCATGATGAGCCAGAACCGGCAGGACAAGAAGGATCGGCTGCGCAGCGAACTGGACTTCGAGGTGAACCGGCGGGCGGAAGCGGAGATCCAAAACCTGTCTCGTAAACTGAACCTGGTCCAGGATAAGATTTGCGACCTGGATGACATGTTGCGCACAGGGCTTGGGTCGGAGGCAGAGGCAAAGCCGAAGTAGGTGCTGCTGTACGACACAGTCCGCAGAGTAAAATGGACGGGAGGTTGAGACCATGACGGCTACCAGTGTTTCCTCGGAAGTGAAGATTGCCAAAACGCCACCCATGCCCACCTTCACCACGGTTGGAGAGGAGCGGTTGCATCGCAAGCAGCGTTTGGCGTCTGCGTTTCGGCTGTTCGCGAAGTTTGGTTTCAGCGAAGGCGTGGCCGGACATATCACGGTGCGCGACCCCGAATGGAAGGACCATTTTTGGGTGAACCCGTTTGGCATGCACTTCGGCCACATCCGTGTGTCTGATCTGGTTATGGTGAATGAGAAGGGCGAAGTGGTGGAGGGTGACCGGCCGGTGAACGAGTCCGCGTTCGCAATCCACTCGCGGGTACACATGGCGCGGCCCGATGTGGTGGCGGCAGCTCATGCGCACTCACTTTACGGAAAGACGTGGTCCTCACTGGGTCGTCTGCTGGATCCGCTCACCCAGGATGCGTGCGCCTTTTATGAAGATCACAGCTTGTTCGCCGACTACACCGGTGTGGTCTATGACATGTCAGAAGGCGATCGGATTGCTCAGGCGCTGGGCAATCGCAAAGCAGTCATTATGCAGAACCACGGCAATCTCACCGTGGGAAGTACGGTGGATGAAGCAGCGTGGTTTTATATCGCCATGGATCGTAGCTGCCAATCGCAATTGATGGCGGAGGCTGCCGGCAAACCCGTCCCGATCGCGCACGAGGCCGCTGTTGTGGCGCGCAAGCAAGTGGGCAACCCGCGGGTGGCCTGGTTCCAATATCAACCACTGTGGGACCTGATTGTGCGCGAGCAGCCCGATCTGCTCGACTAACCTAGCCACTGGGGGTTGTTGAACGTGCCGTCGTAAATGTGCGACGACTTGTACGCTTCAAACTTCCCTGCATCGCCAACCGGTGCCGTCTTTTGCAGAATAGCCATCTTCTGCTGCTGATCGAGCGGCTTGAAGTTTCGTGCCACCCCCAGCGCCTGTTGCAACACAGACATTGAGTCGCAGCCGGTAATTGTCACCGTCACCGGCACACTCATGGCGTAGTGCAGCGCTTCGACCGCAGTGACGGTGTTCGTCTTGGGAATTGCGCCGTTAGCTAATGGTTTCATCCCCAGAACGGCCATGCCATGCTTTTGCGCTACGGGAATGACTTTCTGGCCGAAGCTGTCATAGTGTTCGTCCAGGGCGTTCACCGGCATCTGCACCGTATCGAAGGTGAAGCCGTTCTTGTCAGCGGTTTCAATCATGTGGAGGTGGATCTCCGGGCTCTTGTGTCCGGTGAATCCGATGAAGCGAATCTTGCCTTCCTGCCGTGCCTGCTTCAATACTTCGATCACATTTCCGGGCTGAAATGCCTGTTCGGGATCCCCCGGGCGAATGACTTCATGAATCTGCAAGAGATCGATGTGATCGGTCTTCAACCGTTGCAAGGATTCTTCCAACTGCTGGCGAGCCGCGGCTCCGGTGCGGCCATCTATTTTGGTCATCAGGAAGGCCTTCTGGCGGTAGCCATCCTGGAGCGCCTTGCCCATCCGTACTTCACTGGCGCCGTCGTTGTAGTCCCAGCAGTTGTCCAGGAAGTTGATACCCTGGTCCAGCGCTGTCCTTACGATCCGAATGGCGTCTGCTTCAGAGACGCCGGAGAGGCCGATGTGATATCCGCCGATGCCGAGGATCGAGACCTCGGCGTCTGCCCGGCCGAGCTTCCTTCGACCGATGTCATTTACTGTCGTGACCGCGGGCAAAGGAGTATGTGCCGCCGCCCCATCAAGCTTTGCCTGCGCCAGTAGCCGTTGCCCGGTGGTACTTTTTAGCCCGGCGAGCACGGCCGCCGCTTGCTTTATAAAACTACGCCGCTCCATCTCAACCGACCTTTCTGGCCATCCCTAAGGCCTATGGTTAAAATTCTACCGGAACTCAATCGCGGCCGGAGAGGTAGCCAAATTCGTGAAGATTGCTGACATACTTTTGCAGGATTATGACGTGGAAATCTCAAACACCCGCCGCACACTGGAACGTGTGCCGGAAGACAAGCCAGACTGGGTGCCCCACAGCAAGTCAATGAAGATGGGTAAGCTGGCGATCCATTGTGCGACGTTGCCGATGTTTGGCTTTTACATCCTCGAGGACGACGGGATGGACATGGCGAACAGTAAGCGCCCGAAAACCGATTTTACCTTTACCACGCGAGAAGCTTGCCTTGAGCGCCTGGATGAATCTTCCGCCAAGTGCCGCGCCGCCATTGCAAATGCCAGCGATGAGCACCTCTCCGCACTTTTCAAGTTCAGCTTTGGCGAGCACGTCATCTCCAATAAGCCGCGCTCGACGACGTTCCGCCTGCTGTGCTTCGATCACTTGGTTCACCATACGGCGCAGTTGGGCGTTTATCTCAGGCTCAATGACATCCCGGTTCCGGGGCTTTACGGTCCCTCCGCCGACGAAGAATGGAAGCCGAACTAGCTTCCAGTTAGCACCAACCTGTCGTCTATGACATAATTATGTCATGGCAGTCCGTACCACTGTTGACATCCCGGAGCCACTTCATGACCGGTTGCGCAACCGGGCGGAGAAGTCCGGCGCCTCCATCCGTTCGCTGATCGTGCACGCGATCGAGCAGGCCTACCCTGACGCGAACAAGAGCGGCGAGTATCTAACCCGGCCACCCATTCAGGGCTCGGGGAAGCTTGGCCCTGCGTTTCCCGAGGATGAGAATCCGCATGACTTCGTTTTTTCCTGACCTGAATGTTTGGCTGGCGCTCTCGGTTGCCGGCCACTCTCACAGCGCGGATGCCTGGCAGTGGGTGAATCTCCTGCCTCGGGAAACCAAGCTCATTTTTTGCCGCTATACCCAAATCGGCCTGCTCCGTTTGCTAACCAATCAGGCGGTAATGGGAGAGCAGACGCTGACGCTCCGGAAAGCGTGGAGCGTGTATGACCGGTGGCTCGCCGATCCGCGGGTGGAATTTTATCCAGAGCCGCGAGGCGTTGACGCAGAGTTCCGTGAGGCTACGGAACCGTTTGCCAGCAAGCCGGCATCGAAATGGATCGGCGACTGTTGGCTGCTCGCATCGGCGAACGGCATCAAGGCCACTCTTGTTACCTTCGATCGGGCGCTGTATCAGCAGGCTCAGAAGCAGGGTCATTCCGTCGTGATATCGCGTTGAGACCAGCGCGTCACGTCCCCGCTTCTGGACCCTATATCAAATCGGCCTGGTCAATACCAGCCCTCTGAAGAGCGTCAGCAACCACCTTCTGGGTTCGGCGTTCACGGGCCTCGGGGCTTTGGTAGTAAAAGATTCCCAGCAGATGATTGCGGCGTTGTAACTTCGTCATGGTCTCCCATCCCTTGCGTGCGAGGGGCGCTTCCCGGAAGGCCACCTGCAGGATGGGTGGCAGCGTCTGCTCACCCTCCATTGCCAGCATCATGCATTCAGCGACCTTTTCCGCTCGCCTGCGTCGCGCTTCCGGGCTTTTGGGCTGGCGGACGGAATCACAGAAGTATTTGCGCATGTGAAGGCTCAGCGTCTCAAACCAGCGAGTGAGTGCACGGTCCTGCTTCAGCAGTTTGGCTAGTTCGGGCGGAACCGTGGCAGAAGGTTGCTCGAGATCCGGTTCGAGCACGAACTCCGCCATCTTGCCGGGATAAGCGTGAGCACACTTCTGGAGTGTCTTGTTCACGACCAGTCCAAAGCCCTTTGCCGCGGAGCCGAAGAGTGACGTGCGAAAGGCTACGCCGTTGATGGTGCCTTTGACCCGTTTGCCGGGACGGTTCTTCCATACTTTCCCGGGTACAAACGGCAGGCGCGCGATGACGAACTTGGGGCCGGAGCCAGCCGTCTCCAGCATGGCGCGGAAGCGCTGATGCGTGGTCATGCGGATTAGGGTAACCCGAGCTAGTTTGTTTTTTCGCTGCTTTCCTTTGGCAGCTCAAGGTAGACGAGTCCGAAACGGGTGGCTCCGGGATGAGAATCGTCAATACCGACAATCCGGAACTGGTTGGGAGAGCCAGCACGAATTTCATGACCGGAAGAAGAGTTGGCGTTGCCTTGCGCCTGGCCGCACGTCAGCCCGCTGCGAGTGACTTTGAGGGCGCCAACAGGGTTGCCCTGATTGCACTCGAGCACCTCACCGTAGCGAGAGAGTGGTTTGCGATAGAAGGCCAACACTTTTTCCGGTGAATCACCGGTCACGTAATTTGCGGCCAACAGGCTGAAGTGGAACTCATTGATGGTGAGGCCGAGATCGGCTGCGGAGTCGTTGTCAGCATCCTTGTAAAAGGCCGCGCCAGGATAGGCAGGCAGGCCGATCTTCGCGGCGCTGGCGTTGGAGTTGGCATGGAGCGCAAGATCAACCCCCGAGTTCTGTGCCAGGGACGTTCCGCTGGCAGAGTGGAAGATAATGGCGGCTAGCAGCGCAATCGACGGGGATAACGATAAGGGGCGAATGGGTAGGGACATAGAGGTCCTCTCCAGTCTGGAGGTATGGAAAGATACGCAGCCGGGGGGATCGAAGTTCCGCGGATTTAAGGTAGCGCCGGGATTTCGACCCCCGATTTCTCTCGGCTGGGGCCAGGGGGCCGGCGTGGCCAGGGAGCTACTCTTGACAGCATCGGAGAAGGTTGAACGGGCGCTCAACTCTTCCCCGATCTGTTGTCATTCCAGGAATTGCCAGCAGTCGTTTCGCTTCTGTGTGAATGGCTTACTCGCCGGAGTGCGTGCTATCGCCAAATTGCAGTGTGGCTTTGCGAAGCTGGAGTGCGGTCAAGAACGTTTTGTTGTCCTTGACGTTCGTCAACTCAGCTTCGATATCGTTCCGCCCTTCGACGATGTGTGCCGGAACAGTTTTGGTCCAGGCGCCGTTGGTGAACGTTACCTGTACATTTGGATCCGTTCCAGTCCACACGACCTTGTAGGTCCCCTTGGGCAGTTCGGTAGCTCCTACGGTTACATTGCTGTCGAGTACGATGTGGGTAGAGTTTTGGGCGGCGTTTGCAGCGAATGGAAGGAAAGCGAAGATGAAGGTAAAGGCCAGGGCTCGTTTCGTCATGTCAATCTCCTTGATCTGCTTCCGATCTCGGCCGACTTGAGAAGCATTCTCTTGATTAGAAACGCGCCGCCGCGCACTCAATCTTAATAATTGTTAAGCGCGTGACACCCTCGCTGATCACCGTATTGCGGCTATCTCATAGAAAATTCGGCGGGCAGAGACAAGGCGGAGCTCCGCCTCAGCACAGAACAGATCGACTAGACGGAGATGGACTTGTTCAGGGTCTGCATCGCGACCTTCCCTGTGGCGGGTAGACGCGGCAGCACGATCTGTACCTTAAGGCCCGGCTTTGCGTTTTCAGCTGTGATGGTGCCTTGATGTACCTGAACAGCCCGCATCGCGATCGACAGACCAAGCCCAATGCCACCGCTGTTGGTGTCTCGCGATTCTTCAGCGCGGAAGAAGGGCTTGAATATCTGGGAGAGCAGTTCTTCGGGAACACCGGGCCCATGATCGCGAATTTCGACGATCGAGGTATCGGCAGCTTCCGCCAACCGCACTTCTACAGCCGAGTGAGATGGTGAATAGCGAATCGCGTTTCGCAGCACATTGGCGACAGCGCGGCGCAGCAGCTCCTGATCTCCCCATAGCGGGCGCTCGAACTGGCCGCTCACCTGAAGCCTGCATTCCCGCAACTCCGCGTCAAGCCGTTCTTCGCTGACGATGTCGTTGACCACTTGCTCGAGATCTACGATTTCAAATCTTCTGGCTTCCGGATCTCCCTCGGCTCGAGTGATTTCCACCAGCTGAGAGACCATGGAAGTAATTCGGTCCACGTCCCTCTCAATCCGATCGAGCGCGTGGCCGTGTTCGGGGCTGCTTCTCGCCAACCTCACGGCGAACTTGAGCCGGGCGAGTGGCGACCGAAGCTCATGCGAGATGTCGGCCAGCAGTCGCCGCTCGCTAGTGAGCAATCGCTGCAAACGCTCGGCGGTTTCATTGAAGGCCTGCGCCAGGGAACCAATCTCATCACGACGGCGGGTATGCCAGCGGGCAGAGAGATCACCGCGGCCAAATCGCTCGACCGTCGCTGTCAGATTGCGGATCGGCGATACCACCCAGACCGCCGCCGCCCAACAGAGCAGTCCCGTAGCTCCTATGACCAGCAGGTAGTACGGAAAGTATTCCCAGGGATGAGGCCGATCGGGTGGGAGGGCGATAAACCAGTACGCGCCGTCTGCCGTTCTGTGGCTAATTACCAGCTTGCCTGCGAGGCGTTGACGCCCTTCCACCGCTCCAGCTCCAGGGATCAAGTTCGATAGATCCTGGCCGGAAACGACATCGACACCCGCGGAATTCAGAAGATAGTGCAAGCCGCCAAAGACCCGGTTCGCACGCTGCATATAAGCCGAGACAGAGGCTGGGCCGCCACGATTCAATGCCTCCCGGGCCTCTTCCAACTGCAGTTCGTCGGTTCGCTCGAACGTCCGGTAGAAGGTGTTGCGCTCAATCTGCCTCGAAATGGCAAGAAAGACCAGGAGAGACAATGACAACGTTCCTGCCATCGCGAGCAAGATTCCCACATAGAGAGATCTCATAGCCTGCCTTTAGCGTTCCGTGCTGGTAAAGACATATCCGACGCCCCGAATGGTACGAATTAGGGTATGACCGGATTCGAGCTTCTTGCGCAAGCGGCTGATGTGTACGTCGAGCGATCGGTCCGACGGGGCTGCTTTGCGTTCGAACAAACCCTCTGTGATCTCGTCGCGGGATACGATCCGGCCGGCCGAGCGGGCGAGCAAATCGAAGATGTCGAACTCCATTGCGGTCAAATCTACCAGGCGCTTGCCCTTCCACACCTCGCGCCTGCTGACATCGATACGGATCTCTCCAAATCTGGAGACTGTATCGTTCAGATGATGGGAACTCGCGATTCGCCGAAGGACCGCACGAATGCGTGAGAGGAGCTCGTCGGGATCGAAGGGCTTGACCAGATAGTCATCCGCACCTTTGTCTAAACCTTCGATTCGGTCGCTGCGATGGGTCCGAGCTGTCAACATGATGACGGGCACCGCACTCTGACGACGAATCTGGTGCAACAAAGTAAAACCATTGATTTGGGGCAACATGACATCCAGGATGACCAAATCGTATTGGCCCTCCAGAGCGCGGGCGAGGCCTTCACGGCCGTTGTGAACAGCTGTCACCCGGTGGCCGTTCTCCGCAAAAAACTCCTGCATCATGGCGCATAACTCTGCATCGTCATCGATGAGCAGCAGCGATAACTTCCCGGGTGCGGGCAATGTCCCTGGTGTCGCCATTTCCTAAACCTATCGGCGCACTTCTTTCTATGTGCACAAGTTTACGCGAGGGCACAAAGTGCTATCTATCATGGATGGTCCCCGACCAGGTCCAGAGTCAGCTCGCCGACCAAGGTTGTCGGAAGATGGGCTTCAGCAATGCTGAGGCCCGCTTCGACCCACGGGTCAGGCGAAAGCCTGTTGCATCCCACTGCAGCAGTTCCTGGGTGCGGATGGCGATGTTGCCAAGCATCAGGCTCTCGACGATCGGCCTTTCGAATTCGTAGTTCGTGCTCGCCGGCGGCCCACCATGGCAGGCCTTAATCCACTCCATGTAGTGAGCAGCGTCGGCTGCCGTCGCGCTTGGACCCAGTTTAGGCTGCGATGGCTGGAAGGGTGGGTCCGATGGCGTCAGCGGCGGCCATGACCGAGCGAGATCTCCGTTTGTCGCCAACAGGCGCGGCGACTCAGCCATATAACCTGTCAGCAGGCGGCCTCGCTCACCACTGTACATAACACCTTCGCCCTCCACGCTCATGTCCACATCGGGCGCCATACCGGCTGGCCGCTCGGGCTTGATGCCACCGTCGTACCAGTTGAGCTCTACAGCGGGCTTGCCGGGCCTTGCAGGAAAGCGATAATGCAGGGTGGACGCCACCGGATAGCAGTCAGGAAACAGCTCAGTCGAGCTGGCATACACCTGTTCCGCAGGTCCCAGTCCGAGAGCACGTACTATGGTGTCGAACCCGTATTCACCCATGTCACCAATGGCGCCACAACCGTAGTCGTACCAGGCCCGCCAGACAAACGGGAGATAAGCATGGTTGTATGGACGGAAGGGCGCAGGACCAAGCCACATATCCCAGTTCAATCCAGCGGGAATTGGATCCGCGCTGACAGGCGTACGCAGCCCTTGTTTCCAGAAAGCCGAGGCGCGCGTGGTCCAGATGTCGACCCGATTCACCGCCCCAATTGCACCGCTCTGTACTATGTCGATAACGCGGCGCGACTCTGCGGTTTGCGCGTTGAAAATCGATACCGCGGTGGCGCGGCCGGTCTCTTTGGCAACCTTCGCCATCTGACGCGCCTCCCAAACCGAGTGCGCCATCGGCTTTTGACTGTAGACGTGCTTCCCTGCCCGCATGGCCGCGATGGCGATCAGCGCGTGCCAGTGATCGGGAGTGCTCACGGCCACTGCGTCAAGATCCTTTTCTTTGCTCAGGAGCTCGCGAAAATCCTCATAGGAGGCACAGCCGGTGTAACTCGACTTGCCGGTGTTACCAGCGTAGAAAGTGTTCACGATGGACTGCGCAACGTCGCGGCCTGCCGTAGGACCAGACAGGGACGAACCCCAGCGGGTTTGCTGCAATAGAAGCCGAACCTTGTTGCGCAGCTCGTTCGGCCCCCAGTCGAGATAGTGACTGCTCTGGCGGTTCACGTCGCATACCGCTACCACCTGCACCTCAGGCATGCGCAGCAGGTCGATCATGAGCCGCAATCCCTGCGAGCCTACGCCGATACAGGCAACCGTCAACTTATCGCTGGGCTTGGGCTCGGCACGGCCTGATGCCCAACGGGGGGCCATCATTGCTGCCGTGCATAATCCTGCTGTCGAAAGAAAATCGCGTCGGTTCGGGTTCGGCATGCAACTCTCCGCGTCTCGCGCTACGTACTGGCGGACGCACAACTATAGCAGCAGCGAATGCCGTCTATGCCAGCGCTAGCCCCTCCGCTGTTGTGGGAAGTGAAAGGGTGAGATTTGACTATCCCACCCTTCGCAAAAAACGCGAAGGATGGGGCACCCGTAAATTGGTGGCTGAGATAGAGCCAAAAGCGCTACCGACAAGTCGTCTGCTTCAGAAGACAAACTTGCCGGCGAGCTGCAGAATACGCGGGTTGTGCGCGCTGGTTACGGTAAGGAAAGGCGACGCGGAACAATCCTGCTGCGAGCTGTAACAGGAATTCGTGTTCACTGCGCTCCACTGCGTGTGGTTAAAGACATTGAATGCTTCCGCACGAAACTCGAAGTGCATGTCCTCGTGAACCGCGAACGACTTGAACAAGCCCATATCGAAATTGGTGCGCGAAGGCAAATTGAGAATGTTGCGGCCTGCGGTGCCATACGTCAGCCCTTGCGGAGGTCCGAACGCGTCGCTGTTATACAGCCGCGGCCCCTGCACTCCGGCGGGGTGTTTGATCGCCACCGTGCCGTGTAGCGGCCCAATCAGATCGGGATACGACTGAATCGAGCCGTTGCCATTGCTGCTGATAGTGTTGCCAGTTCCCGCGTTATCCGCGAAGGAAGAGTTGTTGGTGATGCTGAATGGCGTACCCGTCTGGAACCCCGTCAGGTCGGATATCTGCCAGCCGCCAAGCAAGGAATGCAACAAACCAGGCTGGGTGAACAAAGGCAGGTCATAGACCACGCTCGCTTCCAGCACGTGCCGTTCGTCATAGTTTGAGCTCGCGTAGCTCGCGTGCTGATTCAGGCCATTCACCATCTCGGCATTGGAAGAACCGTCCGAAGCATCGTCGAGCGAGTGGCCGTAAGTATAGGCAAGACTGCCATTCAATCCGCCGAAGTAACGGGTAACGCCAACCTGGACCGCGCTATAGGCCGACTGGGCGCTGTTGGTCACATTGTTAATGCCGGAAGTGCCGATGTAGGGACGAAACGGATCCGCTGAGTTTCCGCAAGCGACGTACAGGCGAGTCGCCACGTCGCTGTTGACCGGTTGGCCGTTCACCGTTCCCTGGGGTACATTGTTGGCGCCAAGGCTCAGCGAGCTACAGTCGTTGGCGGAGATAGGCTGTCCAGGCTGGTAAGGATTCTCTAAGGAAGAAAGCGGCGTCAGCTGGTTCAGCTCATGCCGGACCGGTAGATGGACTCCCAGGCTGCCAACGTAACTGACTTGCATGACCACGTGACTCGGCAGCTCCCCCTGGACCGAGAGGTTGTATTGCTGGACATACGGCCAGACGGCATGGGTCGGAATGGCAATCACGCTGAGGGGAAAACTCAGCCCGGCGCCGCCGGAATTCTGATATCCGATGTAGTTGTACTTGTTCGGGGTCTGCACCACCGGCGCCGTGCCCTCCAGGAACTCGGAGTTGCTCTCGTTGCCGTTCGTGTGCTCGAAGAAGATGCCGTAGCCGCCGCGTACCGCCAGTTTGCCATTGCCAAAGACGTCATAGGCGAAACCTACGCGCGGCGCTGGATTGAAAAGGTGACCTGACATACAACCGTCAGAAACACCGTTGATGCCGCACCGGACCAGGCCGTTGAAGATGTTTCCGGTGCCCGGAACGATGGCTCCTGCCTGGCCGGTAATCGAGCCGTCGATATCGATCTGCGGGGCGTTGGCTGCGCTCCACGAGCCGGGCTCGAAGTTGCCCGACTGGTCGCTGATGTCCTTGTAGGTCCCGAAAAGACTTAGTCGAAGACCAAGGTTCACAGTCAGCTTCGGAGTAGCCCGCCAGTTGTCCTGGAAATAGGGCTCCACGATTTTGTAACGGTTATAGTACTTCGGCTGTGCGGAGGTCTGCGAAAACTGCGCGATCCTTGCTGTCAAAAGGTCGGCAAACGCATTGCCAGTGGTTACGGTCGAAGAGGTGTTGAACGTGACGGTGCCCTGGTTGTTGCCCACACTCGGCTCGTTTTTCTGGGCAAAGATCGAACTCGCGCCGAAGATCAGAGTATGGTTGCGCAACGTCTTGGTGATCGTATCGCGATAGCTGTAGGTCGGGTTTGAGTTCTGCCAGGGAAAGTATCCGGTATTCACGGAAAAGCCGCCTTCATAGGCGGTACCGCCCGTGAGAACAATAGAAGGCAGAACCCCGCCGTAACCGTTGTCAAAAAATCCATTGCCGGTAAAGTTGGTGCGCGCGATATCGGGGGTGGTGTTGGTCAACGTGATGTGATCGGTGGTGTAATCGGCGACGAACTCATTGACCAGGCTGGGGGAGGCCGCATAGGTCAGGTTGGCCACCATATCCACGCCCGGCCCCTTGAAGGCGTTGGTCACGGTGGGAAAAGCATTGGTCTGGAAAGTTGGCTCGGAGGTCGTTTGCTGCCAGGAATCGTAGATAAACCGATAGTATCCGCGGAACTTTTCGTTGAACACCTGGTCGATGCGGAACAATTCTTCGCGGTTCGTGGTCAGCTGCGAAGGAGAGGCCTGGTAAAGCGACGAGGTGCCGGAGCCGGAATTCGCCGCAGGAATCAGTACCAACATAGCCTGGCCATTGGGATCTACAGGGAGCTGGTTATTTGGAAAGTACGCTCCCGTCGAGGGGTCGACCGGGCAGTTAGGAAAGTCCGTCGCATCGACCGCGCTGCCTGCTGCGGGACACTGGTCGGAGAAATTGCCAGTGCGTTCCGCGGTCGAAGGCACTATCTGGTTGAAGACGGTGGCGGGAACGTTCTCATGACGCCACTCCTGCGAATAGAAGAAAAACGTCTTCGCCGAGGCGGGCTTGTAGAGCTTCGGAATAAAGACCGGGCCACCTACCGTGAATCCATAATCGTGTTTCTTGTAGGTCGGTCTCGATGTCTCGAAATAGTTGCGGGCGTTGAAGTCATCGTTGCGGAGAAACTCAAACAGGTCTCCGTGAAAATGGTCGGTGCCTGACTTGGTCTGCGAGAGCACCGTACCGGAAGCGTTGCGACCGTACTGCGCGCCGTAATTGGAGGTAAGCACCTCCGTCTCGGCAACGGCATCGACATTGGGATACACGTTGAGGGTGGAGTTGCTGCCGTTATCCATCAGGCTTGAGCCGTCCACTTCCCAGTTGTTGTACTCGGTGCGGCCGCCATTCATGCTGTAGGCGACGCTGCCGTTCACGCCGGTCTCGCCTTCGTCCTGCCCGGTCTGGTTGATCACACCGGGGGTGAGCGTCACCAGCTGGGTAAAGTTCCGGCCGTTCAAAACCAGCTGCGTGATCTGTTTGCCGGTAATGGTGAATGAAACCTCGGGCGATTCTGTCTGCACCGTTCCCAGGTCGTTGCCAACTACTTGCACCTGGGCGGTGACCGCACCGATGCTTAATTTAGCGTCAACTCTCTCGTTGCGGGATACGCGCAGCACAATTCCAGATGCCTCATACTGCTTGTATCCAGGCGCCGTAATCTGCAAATTGTAGGTACCTGCTTCCAGGGCCGGAAAAGTATACTCGCCGGAATTGTTGGAAGTGGCATTGGACGTCGTGCCCTGGGCCGCATTGGTGAGCACCACTTGCGCGTTGGGAATCGCGCCGCCGCTCTCATCGGTCACTGCGCCGTTGATCGAGCCGGATTGCTGGGCGAGAAGCATGCCCGGAAAGACTAAGAGCAGGCACGCCAGCGCAAACGCCGCCGGACACCTTCGGTGTTGGGAGAAGAACATAGATAATGCCTCCAGTAGTTTTGGGGCCCGCTCTTACTTTTCGACTTTGTAATGGAAGATCGGATACAGAAGTGAAATCAATGGTAAATCGTTTTAAATCAATGTCAAGTGAAAGATGCCTGAGCCTGCCTCTGATTCTTTGCCTGACTTTCCAGGACCCCGCACTCCAGCCCGCCACGATTTTCCGCCAGGGCGTGCAGGCCATGCAGAATGGCCAACTGGCAGTCGCCGAAGAGGATTTTAAAACCGTCATTGCTCTCGATCCCCGTTCAGGGGCGGCCCACGTCAACCTGGGCGTCGCCTACATGCGTGAAAAGCGATGGGATGATGCCCTGGTCGAATTGCGCACAGCGCAATCGCTCTCTCCTCATGAGCCCGGCATCCCGTTGAATATAGGACTTGCGCACTACAGAAAGAACGATTACGCCGCGGCGATCGAACCCTTTTCCGCAAGCCTGCAGTTGGCGCCGCAATCGCTCCAGGCAAGATATCTTCTTGGGCTGTGCTACTTCTTCACCAATCAGTACCAGCGAGCCGCCGATACCCTTGCACCGCTTTGGGAGAAGGAGTCGAACAACCCGAACTATCTTTATGTACTTACCATTGCAGCGGGCAAGTCCTCCAACGTGGCACTGGAAAAACAAGCAGCAGACCGTATGCTTGCCGTCGGACAAAACACGCCGGAATTCCATTTGTATATCGGTAAAGCGTGGTTGGCAAAAGGCAATACGGAAAAAGCCGTAGAGGAGTTTACCGCGGCTGCTGCTGCGCATCCGAACCTGCCGCTGGTGCATTACTTTCTTGGCCGCGCCTACCTTGAACAGCACGCCTATCCCCAAGCCGAGGCGGAACTGCTGAAGGACGTCGCAATCGAGCCCAGCTTTCCCTATAACTACGAAGACCTGGGTCTTTTATATATGCAGCTGAATCAGACGGATAAGGCTGAGCACGCATATCGTAAGGCAATCGCGCTGGACCAGACGCTGGTGAATTCCTATGTTGGTCTGGGGAAGCTCGATCGCCAGGCCGGCCATTACAGCGACTCGCTCGAAATGCTAGACCATGCCTTGGCGTTGGCGCCCGAAAGTGCCAGCGTCCACTACCTACGCGGGCAGGTTCTGGCAAAGCTCGGCCAAAAGACGAAGGCGCAGGAGGAATTTGATACGTCGGCCGGGCTGCTGAAGTCCTTCAACGATCGCCTGCAGCAGGACCCCTCGGGAGACCAGGCCGCAGACGCGCAAGACGCTGCCCAGCAATAGGAAGGCGAAGACTTCAAGGTCAGCAGCGACATATGTAACCGAGTCTGAGGGGGTTTAGCGTCGACGGATCACGTCGTCTCGAGTATGTTAAAGAGCCGCCTGTCGTACCTGATCCGCTTACACCACTCGATCTTCACTCCTTGAGCATCCGGATGAAGGGGATTGAACAGATAGTTCACGGATTCTGGCGAGGGAACAGAAGGAACTGCCAACAAGGCAGAATGGGCGTCTGCCAGCCAGGAATCTCCTTTGGATTTCGTTTGGTCCCCATCGTCGCGCCAATTGCCTGAGAGACGATCGAGTTCTAATTCGTCGATTGCTACCTGATCGGCAACGGTGATCTTCATTAGCTGGTAGGTGTCTGGAAAGAACAGTGGATTGCCCTTGAGGTTGGCAAGCCCTTCGATCAAAGCAAGGGCAGGATGGTCACATAGGTATACGATACGTTTGCCCCGCTCGGCCGTATGCCACCGGCCATCTGATTTTTCGCCACCCATTCCTTGAAGATCACAGTGGTTGCTGGTACGCCACAGCAACCTCACGAATAAACGCCTTCATCGATTTGCCAGAGGAGGTCTTCTACCAGGCGCCCACCTGATTCGGTGTGAAGCATGCTCAGAGGTGTCCGATTGTTGAGGCGTTCATCGACTTGCCGCAACCAGGTAAGCGCTTTTTCTTGATTGCCAAAAACCTGATCCCCCAGGGAGAGGATTCGTGCGACTCGCAACATGCGGCCGGTTTCTTCGACAGACAGCCTTTCCCTGCGCGCTTTCCTGTGTTTCAAGGTCCGCGGAGCGATGACGATCTCTGAAACTTCAGAGAACGTAAGTCCTTTCTCTTTCAAATAAGTGATGCTGTCGGTGGGAAGACCTTTTTCGGCAATCTCTGCCAGCTTGAGCGCGGAATCTGGGGAAACGCCGAGGTACTGGTCGAGGGTGAGGTTGTTGGCAGCCATGCTGGAATTTCTTTCTTAGGCATTCGGACACAAGCTACCATGGCAAAGTGCCTTCCAGGATTCGGTCTGCACTTTTCCATCCATGTATCCTCTCTATGCAAGCCCGCGCCTCTCGTCGAAATTGCATCCCGGCAATGGGCGTCAGGAAGGAGAAGGGTTGAGACCGGAGTCAGGCTGGCGGCACGAAACGTTTCTCTGCATGCAGCGTGAATGCCGGTTCAAACATTACTGCCGCATCGTACGCTTTCTCGCCCGCCTGGCAATTCTCTTCTGCATGGTGGGGACGGCGCCTGCTCAGTACGGCTTCGAGGTCTGGACTGTAGACAATGGTTTGCCGGAGAACGAAGTACGCGGCATTACTCAGACACCTGACGGATATCTGTGGATTGCTTCGTTCAATGGCCTGGCGCGCTTCGACGGCGTCCATCTGACTCTCTTCAACAGAGAGACCCCCGGCCTCCTTTCGAATCAATTCGGGACCATGTTACAGGGCCGGGACGGAGACCTCTGGCTCGACAGCGTCGATCGTGGTGTGGTGCGTTATCACCATGGTGTCTTCCGCGGCTATGGGCGGCAGTACGGAGTGCCGGCGGACATCATCAATGGACTGACTGGAGACGACCACGGTGACGTATGGGTGCTGAGCGGCGGGCGAATCGTCCGCTGGGATGAAGCGTCAAACCGTTTCGTCGAGATCGCACCGCAAAGCCCGAGCCTTCGCTATCGGTCTCTCCTATGGGACTCAGCAGGATTCTGGGTCCGCGAGGATGATAGGATCCACTGCTTTACCCAAGGGAAGTTCGTCGACTTTACGCTTCCCAGGCAGATCTTGAAAGACGGCCTCTGGGGCGTGGCGCTCGATCAGAGTGGAACACTCTGGCTTGAGACTGTCGCGGGAAAGCGGGTCAGGATTACCGCGGACAACGTGAGCCAAATGATTCCCGCCAACTCTACCCGGGAAATGACGGTCGGCACTACCTACAGCAAGTCCCTGGAAATGCACGTTGGTCCGCGCCTTCAACGAACCTTTCAGTTCCTCAGTTCTAATCGGCCGATTTCGGTCACACCCTGGCATTTCTATGAAGACAGGCAAGGTAATCTCTGGATCGGCACACTGGAAGAAGGACTCTACCGGCTGCAGCATCAATCGATCCGTAGCTACTCAAAAGAGCAGGGTCTGATCGATCGCGACACCTACGCAACTTATCAGGACCGATCGGGTGCTCTCTGGATCGGGGCATGGCATTCGGGCGTCAGCCGTTTCGCGAACGGAAAATTTAAGAGCTATACCATGGCTGACGGACTCCCGAACGAACTCGTATTGGCGATGCTCCAGGACCGTGAGGGCCGCTTCTGGGTGGGCACTCATGGCGGCCTCAGTATCTTCGACCATGGGCATTTTCGTATTCCAAGCGGCCCGGTTCTTCCTGAGGAAGCGGTGGTTCAAGCGATTTGCCAGGACCGCCAGGGCACGCTGTGGTTCGGAACCAGGCAGGGGCTGGCCCGCTATGAGAATGGGGTCACCCGGCTCCTAACCAGGAAGGACGGCATGGCGGCAGACGACACCCATGCCATCCTCGAGACGGTCAACGGAGATTTGTGGGTGGGCGGCTATGGCGGCATGACGCGGATTCACAACGGGGAGTTTACCCGCTGGACGGAGAAGGATGGTTTGCCGAGCGCCAACATCTGGTCGTTTTACGAAGACAGCGATCGCGTGCTTTGGATTGGAACCTATGACGGTGGGCTCGTGCGCTTTAAGGACGGCAAGCTTACCAGCTATTCGGTCAAGGACGGTCTCTTTGATAGTGGCGTCTTTCGCATTCTTGAAGATGCACATGGCTACTTCTGGATAAGCTGCAGTCGAGGTGTATACCGGATAAACAAACGAGATTTGAACGCATTTGCCGCAGGCAATTTGAATAAGGTTACCTCCACGGCCTACGGAAAGATCGACGGCATGTTGGATATCGAATGCAATGGGGGAGTGGAGCCGTCGGGCATCAAGACACGCGATGGCAAGCTCTGGTTTCCCACCCGCAACGGCGTAGCGGTCATCGATCCGGAATCTGTCGTCCACGATCCCGCTCCACCGTTGGTGATGATTGAATCCTCTGTGGTGGACAACGTAACCAAACCAGTGAATGCTCCGCTGCGCATTCCACCTGGCAGACCCAACGTGGAAATCAGCTACACGGCTCCGAACTTTATTAACGCTACCCAGACGCACTTCAAGTATCGGCTCGATGGGCTGGACTCAGACTGGGTCGACGCTGGAGGACGGCGTATCGCCTATTACTCGCACCTGCCACCGGGAGAATATGTTTTTCACGTGATCGCGGGCAACAGTGATGGAGTGTGGAACAACCAGGGCAAGACTCTCGACATCACGGTGCTCGCCCCCTTCTATGAGACCCGGTGGTTTGAGATCCTTGCTTTGCTCACGTTGGGGGGTCTTGTCGCGTTGGCATGGAAATATCGTGTGTCGCAGCTTCAACACGCACAGGCCGCTCAGCAGGCCTTTTCCCGGCAGTTGATTGCCTCGCAGGAGGCCGAACGCAAGCGTATCGCTGCCGAGATGCACGACAGCCTGGGCCAACGGCTTGTGGTGATTAAAAATCTCGCGTATCTCCTGCTCCGCGCAAAGAAGGCCTCCCCTGCCGATGACTCTGATGCGCAAACCATCGCCGAGATCAGCGATGAAGCTTCCTCCGCGATCGCGGAAACTCGTGAGATTTCCTACAACCTGCGCCCGTTTCAGCTCGACCGGCTCGGATTAACCAAGGCGATCGAAGCAATGATCCGCACCACCGGCATCGCGTCCGGGATCCGCTTTACTTCAGAGCTGGACAACATCGATGACGTCTTTGCGGAAGATTTGCGCATCAATTTCTACCGCATCGTTCAAGAATCCCTGGGCAACATCATGAAGCACGCGCAGGCAACAGAGGTAACCGTCCGCGTGAAGCGGCGCATCGAAAACGTGATGCTGACGATCGAGGACAACGGCCGTGGATTCACGCCCGATGAGCGAAGCCCTGCGCCCTCGCGGAGCGGGTTCGGGTTGACGGGCATGGGCGAGAGAGCGAAACTGCTTGGCGGTGAGCTTAAGGTGCGGTCCATCCCGAGCAAGGGCACAACCGTCCAGTTCGAAATTCCACTGAAACGCTAGCACAGTGGGTGACGGCATCCTAGGCAGTTCAGAGATCCCCGCCATCCAGCCCCGCCAGAGACGAAACAATCTCGGGCAAAGCGGAAATCTCCTGCTTAAGCACATACTCGCGAGCTCCAGCCTCGAGCGCCGCCGTTTTCATATCCTCATCCAGGTAATCCGTCACGACAATAATGCGAGCGGACGGATCGTAGCCTCGGATCAGCCTGGTGGCCGCCAAGCCATCGACGTGAGGCATCCTGAGATCCATCAGAACGATGTCCGGTCGATGTTCTTCATAAGCTGCCAGCGCCTCTGAGCCGTCGGCACACTCCCAGATTGCGCTCGCCGTGCCGGCTAAAATGCGCCGTAGCACGCGCCGGATTCCGGCATTATCCTCAACAATCAAAAACGTCATATATTCTCTTTGCCATGGTTCTCGCGTCCCGGCGCCCGTGGACGCCATGCCGGAAATCATTGAAAAGCTGAATCAAGCCTAAATAAGCGCGAGGACAAAAGACATAGAGGATGCTACATCCAGGACCGTGTGGTTCCACATGGGGACCGGCGCCGGTCGTGGTAGGTTGGGATGGTGGATCGCGATTGAGGAAACAGAGTCGTGGACGACGAGATACGAATTTTGATTGCAGACGATCATCCCCTGATGCGGAAGGGACTGCGGCTCAGCGTCGAAGAGGATCCGGGCCTAAAGGTCGTCGGCGAAGCTTCCGATGGAGAAGCGGCTTTGTCGCTCATTAAGAAACTGCGTCCACACGTCGCGCTGCTCGATATCGAAATGCCGAAGCTGGATGGGCTCGGTGTCCTGCGGGAAATGATCAAGAGCGGGCTGAAGACGGAGGTCATTTTTCTTACCTTTCATTCGAATCAGGATCTCTTCCGAAGCGCAATGGACCTGGGATGCAAGGGCTACATTCTGAAGGACAGTGCAGTCCAGGAGGTGGTGGCCGGCATCCATGCCGTGGCATCGGGACGGCCCTACATCAGTTCAGCCATTACCACTGACCTGCTGCAGAGCCGTAATCGACCCGATGCTCAATCGGGCCAGGCCTTGACGAGGAATCTCACGCCCACCGAACTCCGTATCATGCGTCTGATCGCCCAAGGCAAGACCAGCAAAGAAATCGGCGCCGAGCTTTCCATCCACTACAGAACCGTCGAAAACCACCGCACCAGCATGTGCCGCAAGCTTGAGCTGGAGGGCGAGGGCGCCAATGCGCTCCTGCGGTTTGCGTTGCAAAACAAGAACCTACTCTAAAGCTGCATCGAAGTAGTTTCCAAGAGAGAGACGTTGGTGCGGGTGGCCCAGGTCTCGCTTTTGAGACCTGGGTTTCTCCTCAGAAATCGACCCTACCGAACCACCCACTCAACTCCAGTCCGCACTATTACCGTGTGGAACCACATGGATGGCCGTGTAGCGCCCTCTATTTCTATTCTGCAAGAGCTTCCGTACTCTGGGTCCATCGTTACTTTGTTCGTAATCATTACAAAGTAAGCACAAGAGGACAACACATGCAAATACTTGATTGGATCACTTGCAGACGGGTTGAGAGGAAGGAGTCTGCTTCCCTTTTCTGCCTGGTTTTGCTCTCCATGTTCACACATGCCGTCGCGCTAGCTCAGGCGGCCCCTACACGCTTTGAATCAACCACGCTGGGCACGCCCGCTCACGACGTTGCGATGGCTGGAACTGTCCAGCAAGTGGTCACGACGCGGACCTTGGGGACGCAACTTGTGGCGGAAGGTCCGCAGGGATCATTTACCGCCAACCTGGGTTCCGCCCTAAGCGATCAAATGCGGCAGAGCCTCTCCCCGGGAACGCCGGTTCAGGTCTCGGGCGTAATGGAAACAACTAACGGAAAAAGCTATCTGCTGGCGCGCAAGCTTACCGTTGCCGGCGCCCAGGTCACCATCCGCAACCAGCACGGCTTCCTCGTTCACAATTCTGCTTCTCGGGGTGCGAAATGAAACAGCCATATCCTTCTTACCTGGCTTTCCGGGTTGTCCTCATTCTTCTCGTCATCATGATTACGGGCTGCAGCAGTTCCGGCTCTCCTAACCCGCCAGAAGCTGTCTCGGTGGCGTTGAGTCCTCAGCCACCGTCGTCGACCAACACCGGCTCGACCATCAACCTCACCGCTGTCGTCAGCAATGACAGTGCAAATGCCGGCGTCACGTGGTCCGTTACCTGCGGCAGTTCGCAATGCGGCAGCTTTTCCACGGCCTCAACTGCCAGCGGGACAGCCACCAAATTTACTGCCCCAACCTCAGCCCCCAAACCGGCCACGGTGGCGATCACGGCAACCTCGGTTACAGATTCCACAAAGTCAGCTTCAGCAACCATCACGATCTCGGCCCCGAGTGCCCCGATCAGTGTCACGCTCAATAGTCCGCCTGCTACCCTTGCGGCAACAACCAGCGCCGCTTTGACGGCCACGGTTGCAAACGATAGCGCCAACGCCGGCGTGACCTGGTCAGTTACCTGCGGCAGCGCGCAGTGCGGCAGCTTCAACCCCACTACCACTCCAAGCGGTACGGCAACTACCTACGCGGCGCCCGCGGCTCCTCCTACCCCGCCACGGTGACGGTCACGGCAACCTCCGTGTCGGATACCACCAAGTCGGCCTCGGCGAGCATCACCATCACTGCTGCGCCACCCGTGCTGGCGGATGGGAACTATGTCTATCACCTGGCCGGCGAAGACGGCACCAGTCCTTACTTCGTGGCGGGCGCCTTCACCGTACAGAACGGAGTGATCGCTGCCGGCGAGCAGGACATGACCGACGCCAACATCGTCGTCCAGGACAATCTAGCCGCTTCCGGCTCGAGCCTGAGCCCGGTGAACGGCAACATCCAGATCGTTCTCAACACCGGTGACACGGCGATCGGTGTCAACGGCATCGAGACCTTCCGCGGAACTGTCGTCTCCAGTGCCCGGGTGTTGATCTCGGAGTTCGACACATTCGCAACCGCCACAGGATCCATTGACCAGCAGACAAGCACGGCGGCTCCCGCCGGCGGGTATGCCTTCAACGTTGGCGGCCTCGATGGCACGGCGCAGCCGAGCAACCTCGTGATTGGAGGCATCCTCAACATAAGCGGCGCCTCGATCCTGGTTGGCAACAGCGTATTCGACTACAACGATGGCGGCAGCATCGGACAGGCACAGACGTTCGCATCCGGCACCGTCAGCGCTCCTGATTCCTTTGGCCGCGTTGTCTTCACGCTCACTCCAGGCGCCAATACAGGGCTGCAATCCTTCGCAGTGGCTGGATATACCGTCGCCACAAATCAGATTCAGCTGGTGGAGACCAACGATACCCTCGGCGGCGATCTCGGCGGCACGGCCCTTGGCCAGGGATCCAACACCGGGCAGTTCAACCTGGCAAGCGTTGCCGGCAATTCGTACGCCTTCGGCGCAATCGGGCAGGACAACACCTCTGCCGGCGGCAGCAATATCGTCCAGATGGCGGGCGGGTTCGGCCTCAATGCCAACGGCACTGTATCCGGCGACCTTGCCCTCAACGATCTGTACTTCAGTTTCGGATCTCAGATTACGGGCGGCACTTACACAGTTGACCCAACCGGCCGTGTCACTCTCACTGCGACAATTAGCTCCAATAAGATTTCCAATAATCCCACCTTCACCTTCCAGCTTTATCTGGATGGCAATGGAAACGCGCTGGAGCTGGGCGTGGATAGCCTGCAGATCACTTCGGGGCTCGCGTATCTGCAGCAAGCCCCGTCGTCCGATTTTGAAGGTAACTATGCTCTCAACGTCTACGGGTTCTCAAGCATCAACCAGGAGCCCGCGTGGGCTGCGGCCGGTCCTGTCTCGGTGGCCTCGGATGCATTCTCCGGTTACACCGACTCGAGTGTCCAGAATGCGGCCAACTCGGCATCGATCGTCACCCCCGGCGTGCCTCTCTCCGGTTCAGAGAACAGCTCGATCGGCTGGCTCACCCTGACTGGATTGAACGCAGCGAATCCTCAAACGCAATCGGGCTTCGGCTACTACCCCATCGACGATCGCAGGGTTATCGCGATTGAATTGGACAACCAGCAGACGAATGACCCACAGATGGGCCTGATGATGCTGGAAGGTGTACAGCCGAACTAACCAGGATCTCGAAACCCTTCATCCGGCGAGCACTGCGCTCGCCGGATGAAGAGTTATTTTGAGGCGGCCTCAAACGGAAAGGCTGCGGGCAAGTCCCGGCGCATGGCGCGGGCACGGTTCCAGGCGTCGAACTCGGCCAGACGTTCGTGCAGGCTAACCTCAATATGCTCCGAGAGAATGCGCATGGCGCGCTCCGGCTGGCGCTCGCGGAGAGCCCTGACGATCTCATTATGCTGAGAATAGATCTTATCCAGCATCGCCGCCTCGTGTCCGCTGCGGCGGATGGCAAAGATACGAATCATCAACTGCGTTTCATTGGCGATCTTTTGCATTCGCGGATTGAGCGCCATCAGCATAAGGCAGGCGTGGAAGTTAAGGTCCAGCTGCATGAAGCGGCCCATCTGCTCTTCGTTGAGCGAATTCTCTCCGGAGGCGACCAAGGCTTCGCGTAATGGGCCAATGCCGTCGACCAACTGCTGCAACTGGTCCAGTTCGGTAGCCGGCACGCCAAGACGGGCCACTTTGCGCGCGGCAAAGACCTCCATTGCCTCGCGGAGCTCATATAAATCGATAATGTCGTCCCGTGTCAGCCGCGCCACGGTGGTGCCGCGACCCGGAATCTGTTCCAACAGACCCGATGCAACCAGCTGTCCAATCGCTTCCCGGACCGGTGTGCGGCTGCTGCCGAGACCCTCTGCCACTTCCACTTCGGAGAGAGGATCTCCGGCGCTAAGTCCTCCACTGGCGATTTTGTGGCGGATGTAGACGTAAGCTCGCTCGCGTACGGATTGGTCCGCTGTGGAAAGACTGGGCGGTTTACCGGCTGGACTCTGGCCGGTTCGCCGGGTCTTAAGTTTAGTCATGGATTTGGGCATGGCTTCTACCAATCTTCTAACGACTCGGGACACTGTACATCGCGGGGGCTCGATCAGCCAACATGTATTCATAGTGTCGACACACAATAGACATAATATGTAATATCGTTCCCGAGCCCTCCCCCGGAAAGAGGGTTACAGGCCATGTGGCACTCTCTATTGGACGGTGTGAGCGCGGCGGTCCTGACTCCGCGAACGGACACAGATTCAGTGGCGGAAGACCAATTCCGGCGCGGCCTCTATTTCCTGCTGGCTCGCGGAATTCGCAGCTTTGCCCTAAACGGCGCCACCGGCGAGTTCTGTCTGACCAGTCCGGCACAACTGAGGCGCATTCTGGCCAATGCCTCTGTGATCACCGACTTTGACGGACAGTTCGTGGTTGGCATCGGTACGCCGGGATACAAGACCAGCATTGAACTGGGCCGCATGGCTGCCGATGCCGGGGCCAAGGCCGTCTTGTTGCCGATGCCGTATTTCTTTTCCTACGGGCAGGCAGATCTACGGGCATTCGTAAGTCGTGTGGCCGACGCATTATCCATCCCCGTGCTGCTCTATAACCTGCCGCAGTTTAGTTCGGGAATTGCGCCCCAGACCTCGCTCACTTTGATTCGTGAGCATGGAAACGTAGTGGGTATCAAAGACTCAAGCGGATCGCTCGAAACGCTGCGGTTGCTCACCGCCGAGGAGGTGGACTGCTGTCGCATTGTAGGCAGCGATAGTGCACTGGGTCCCGCGCTCCTGGAAGGGGTCAGCGACGGTGTGGTGTCGGGCGTCGCGTGTGTTCTACCAGAGCTTATCCAGCGCGTGTTTGCGGCCGGCGTTTCGGCGCCCAACGGCGAGGAATTTCGAGCCGCAAACACCCACCTCAAAGCTTTTATCGAGGAGATCAATCTGCTACCCGTTCCCTGGGGATTGAAGGTAGTCTCGGAGGAACGGCAGTTGGGGCCGGTGACATTCGCCGTACCAGTCGCACCCGAACGGCAACTGCAGATAGAGCAGCTTCGCGTCTGGTACAGGCAACGGAGTCAGACACTCGCGCGGCCGCATGTTGAAAGGCCAGAGTATAGTTGTTGATTTGCCGGAGCCCATGGCAGGCCCGAAATCCATCTGCTGTTACGGAGCGGTTTCCATGACGACTAAAATTGCGCTCTTTGGAGCCGGCGGGAAGATGGGGTACCGGCTGGCCAGCAATCTTAAGCCTGCGCCCTTCGAGGTCCGCCATGTGGAGCGCAGCCCTGCGGGCCAGGACCACTTGAAGAGTGGTCTTGGTTTGGAGTGTGTACCCGCCGATGAGGCTCTTCAGGGCGCCGAAGTTGTCATCCTGGCGGTTCCGGATACCGCTATCGGCAATGTCGCTGCATCGATCGCAGGCGAGCTGAAACCAGGAACAATGGTCATGATGCTCGACGCCGCTGCTCCCTTCGCAGGCCATCTGCCGAAGCGCGACGACCTGGCGTATTTCGTTACCCATCCCTGCCATCCGCCGTTATTTAACGACGAGACCGATCTCGCAGCCAAGCGCGATTATTTTGGCGGTGTTGCGGCCAAACAGCACATCGTGTGTTCACTGATGCAAGGGCCGGAGAGCGCCTATTCTCTGGGGGAACAGATTGCTAAGGTAATTTGGGCGCCCGTGATGCGCTCCCACCGGGTAACGTTGGAACAAATGGCGATGCTCGAACCGGGGCTTTCAGAAACTGTGTGCGCCACTCTGCTGGTGGTGATGCGCGAAGCCATGGATGAAGTCATCAAACGCGGCGTGCCCGCGGAGGCAGCCCGGGATTTTCTACTCGGCCACATCAACGTGCTCGCCTCGGTGATCTTCAAAGAGCGCGAAGGTCTTTTTTCCGACGCTTGCAACAAGGCGATCGAGTTCGGGATGCCGGCGTTAATGAGGCCTGACTGGAAGCGCGTGTTTGAACCAGACGAAATCGCGGCCAGCATCCGGCGCATTACGTAAGTCCCGTTTGCCGGCATGGAGGAGTTTCCCGCAGATGGCTTTCCGTCCCACACGGCGCAAGTTCCTTCAAGCTTCCGCGGCCGTTTTGGGCCGCAGCCTGTTGGGTCAAGCGGCTGAAATGCAATTCCCAGGCGAAGTGCTACGCGAATTTCCCTATGGAGCGGTGACCATCACCGGCGGTCCGCTTAAGCAGCAGTACGACCGTATCCACGCCAGCTATCTTGCGCTGGACAATGACCGGCTGCTCAAAGTCTATCGTCAGCGAGCCGGTATCCCTGCCCCCGGGCCGGATATGGGTGGTTGGTACGACACAGACGGCTTCGTTCCCGGCCACTCCCTGGGGCAATACATTTCCGGACTTGCCCGCATTGGCGCCGCGACGGGCGATCCAGCGTGTGCAACGAAAGTGCAGGAACTGGTTCAGGGCTTCGCAGCCACGCTGGGCGCGGATAACCAATCCATCATTCGCCCGCAAACGAACCTGTGGATTTGCTATACCCTCGACAAACATTTCGCCGGCCTGATCGACGCTTACACGTTGGCTCACGTCGGCGAGGCGCGCGATCTTCTGCCCCGGGTGTTTGACGGGGCACGCTCCCTGATGCCGGATCACGGCCGCGATCGGATTGGTAAGAAAAATCCACCGTATGACGAGACGTACGTCATGCCGGAGAACCTCTTCACGGCTTATCAGCTGACTGGCAGGGACGAATTCCAGGCGACGGCGCTCAACTACTTGCTCGATCGTGACTTTTTCGATCCACTCGCACGTAAAGAAGACGTGTTGCCCGGGCGACACGCTTACTCGCATGCAATTGCGCTTTCATCGGCAGCCAAGGCCTACCTCGTCCTGGGAGATGATAAGTACCGTCGCGCGATGACCTATGCGTGGAACTGTCTCACCACCACACAGCAATTTGCCTCGGGAGGTTGGGGGCCCAACGAACAGTTCATCGAACCCCATCAAGGCAAACTCTATGAGAGCCTCGGCAGCACGGTCGACCAGTTTGAAACACCGTGTGGCGCATACGCAGCCAGCAAGTTGGACCGCTACTTGCTGCGCATAACGGGCGATCCGCGGTACGGCGATCATCTGGAGCGGCTGATTTACAACACTGTGCTCGGCGTCAAGCAGCCCGATTCCGACGGCGATTATCCCTATTACTCGACCTACAGTCCCAGGGCGAACAAGGTCTGGTATCCGCACAAATGGCCGTGCTGTTCGGGAACACTCGTGCAAGGTGTTGCCGATTATCCGCTCAACCTGTACTTTCGCGCCGCGGACGGAGTTACTGTAAACCTGTATGCTGCAAGCGAATTGCGCCTGGAGCAGAACGGCGCGCGGATCAAGATAACGCAAGCTTCGGACTTTCCCGCCAGTGAGACGATCTCGATCCGCATCGACAGCGACGCGCCGCAGCTCTGGACGCTGCGGGTGCGCATCCCCGGGTGGTTGAGACAGCCGGCGCGGATCACGGTGAACGGCGGCGCCGCCGCGCCCGGACAACCCGGCACATTCACCGCTCTACGCCGGCGATGGAAGGGAGGAGACGTAGTGGAGTTGCGTCTTCCACAGGAGTTTCGTGGCGAACCGATTGACGATCTCCATCCGGATGTCGTCGCCATTATGCGCGGTCCGCTGATGCACGTCGCCGTCGATCCGCCGGATGGGCTGGAAAAAAGGCCTCTGCACATCAACGACGGTTTCAGCGCGCTCGAGCACCGCGCTGACGCGTGGACAAGAAGCGACGGCGGGCAGCAGGTTGTTTTTGTGCCTTTCTATCAGGTACAAAACGAGCGATACACAACCTACTTCACGCGCGCCTGACACGTGGAGGGGGAGGGCAATACGATGAACAGCAGCAATGGCACGCAGGATCGCATCCAAGATCGGATCCAGGCCCATTATTGGATCGAAACTGCCTTTCCCCTGGAAGACGCGGCTGCCATTATGGCGGGCGAGCAATCCACTGGCACCTTCATCAAGGTGCCGGGTGAAACCGCGGAATTGCGCGAGCGATTCGCTTCACGGGTTGAGCAAATCACTGATTTGGGAGCGGCCGACCGGCCCTCCTTGCCCGGCTCGGGAATGCCAAAGAATAGCTCCGCAGTGCGCCGCACCGCGGAGGTGACCCTTTCCTGGCCTTTGCACAATCTCGGACCTTCCCTTCCCAATCTTCTGGCCACCGTCGCCGGCAATCTCTTCGAACTAAAACCCTTCTCCGGTCTCAAGCTGCTGGACATCACCCTGCCGCCTGCGTTTCTCAATCGCTACCAGGGACCGCAATTTGGGGTCGCAGGCACTCGGCGTTTTACAGGCGTACAGCATCGTCCGCTCATCGGTACGATCATCAAGCCAAGCGTTGGGATGAGCCCGGAAGAAACTGCCGCACAGGTTCGTACCCTGGTCGAAGCCGGTATCGACTTCATCAAGGACGACGAACTTCAATCGGATGGACCGCACTGCCCCTTCGACCAGCGCGCAACTGCAGTCCTGCGCGTGCTGCGCGATCAGGCCGAGCGGACCGGCAAGCAAACCATGTATGCCGTCAACATTACCGGCGATCTGGACCAGATGATGGAGCGCCATGACCATGTCGTGGCCGAGGGCGGCACGTGCATCATGGCCAGTATGAATTCGATTGGCTTGCCGGCGATGAAAGCACTGCGTGCCCACTCGCAACTCTGCATCCACGGTCACCGCAATGGCTGGGGCATCTATGGGCGGTCGCCCGCAATCGGGATGAGCTTTATCGCGTACCAGAAGTTCTGGCGGCTGGCGGGTATTGATCATACCCACGTCAACGGGCTCAGTAATAAGTTTTGCGAACCAGATGAGAGCGTGATTCGCTCGGCACGGGCGTGCCTTACACCGATGTTTCCCTCTCCCTATGCCGGGTGCGAGATCATGCCGGTCTTTTCTTCCGGTCAGACGGCACGCCAGGCCGCGGATACTTATCGCCAACTGGGATCCACGGACCTGATCTTCGCTGCCGGAGGCGGTATCCTCGGACATCCACTCGGTCCCGCGGCCGGTGTACGCAGCCTGCAGCAAGCCTGGGAAGCGGCTGTTGAAGGTATTCCGGTCGCGGAGTTCGCCGCCGGTCATGCTGAGCTGCGAGCAGCCCTGGAAAAATTTTCCAGCTAGGAACCCTGCACATGGCACTGCTCTACTGCTATTACGGCGACGACTTTACGGGTTCGACGGACGTGATGGAGCAGCTCGCGGTCAAGGGCGTGTCAACTGTGCTTTTCCTCACCATGCCGACGCCGGCACAATTAGCTCGCGTTGCCGATTGCCAGGCGATTGGATTTGCCGGTGATGCGCGATCTCGAACCCCAGAGTGGATGTCTGCCCATCTGCCGGCAATCTTCACCCGCATGTGCGAGCTTGCTCCGGCGGTCGTGCAATACAAGGTCTGCTCCACCTTCGACTCAGCGCCTCACCGCGGCAGCATCGGACGCGCGCTCGAGATTGGCCGCACAGTATTTGCCACCAGGACTGTCGCAATTGGTGTGGCCGCGCCGCACCTGGGCAGGTTTGTGGTCTTCGGCAATCTCTTCGCCGCTGCCGGCAGCGAGGTTTATCGCATCGACCGTCATCCGACCATGGCGCATCACCCGGCGACACCCATGCACGAAGCCGACCTTCGTCTCCACCTTTCCGGTCAAACGGATCTTCCCATCGGCTTGGTCGACCTTCGCGCTTTTCAAGCTCGCCAGGCTCGCGAAGAATTTCGCCGCCAGTCGAAGAGCGGCGCGACAGCAGTCCTTTTCGATGGCATCGATGTGGCCATGCTCCAGCAGGCAGGCGGGCTGGTGTGGGATCTAAGAGAAGACTCGCAGCCTGTTTTCACGATCGGCAGCTCCGGCCTCACCGGGGGTCTCGTCGCTCACTGGCGCAGCACGGGCATGATCGCGGAGACGCCGCCTTCGGTAACGGCTACTGCTACCGATCGAATTCTGATCATCAGCGGGAGCTGCTCCGCAGTGACCGCTCAGCAGATCTTGTGGGCCAGGAACCACGGGTACGCTTCGGTCGCGCTCGACGCAGCAGGGTTGGCGAGCGGCAACTCTCAAGCCAGAGAGACCGCACTGCAGCTGGGCTTGCATGCGTTGCAATCAGGAAGCAATACAGTTCTCTACACCGCGTTAGGTAAACTCTCGGGAGCGGCCCACGACCAGTCGCTTGGTGCTGCACTCGGCCAGCTGTTGCTGGAACTTGTGCAGCAGACCGGTGTTGGACGCGTCGTTCTCTGCGGGGGGGACACAGCTTCCCATGCTGTTCAACAACTGAACCTGACAGCCATCACTTTTGCCGGTGCCCTTGCGCCGGGAGCGCCGCTATGCCGCGCGCATGCGGGCGAGGGCACGGGCCTGGACGGATTAGAGCTGGTGCTCAAAGGCGGACAGATCGGTCCGGAGGATTTCTTCGATGTTGCGCGCCGGGGAAACGCCGGCTAGTTCGCACTACTCGCGCAATCCACGTGTGCAATCCACCTGCGAAAACAGGGCGGCACTTATCAGCACAACCGTGGCAATGCCAAACAGCGGAAGGTTGTAGTTGCCGGTCGCGCGTATTGCGTAACCGAACACCACCGTACACAACAACCCGCCGAGATTGCCCGCTGTGTTCATCACGGCGGTTGCTGTACCGCCGCAGCTGCCGCCCAGGTTCAGGCACATCGCCCACGCGGCCGGCAGCATCAGGTCCATCACGCCAAAACATAGAGTGAATGTGGCGACCACGACGACCGCGCCATGCACGAGGCTCAACACAACAAACAGTGCAGCCGCGACCAACAGGCACAAGCTGGTGACCCGCCGGTATGCCACCTTTATGCCGTAGCGTTGGACCAACCTGTCGCTCAAATAACCACCGGCGAGATTGCCGCCTATACCCAGCAGGAAGGGAAACGACGCTACGATGCCCATGTTTGCCAGTGAAATGTGCGCACCATTAACCATCCAGGTGGGGAACCAGGAAAAATAGAACCAGCTTGCCCAACCATAGAATCCATAGGCAGCAACGATGAGCCAGAGCTGCCTTAAGGCGAGCAGCTTACGCCACGGAACGCGGTGATGGAGAATTCCGCTGGTATCACCGATCTCTTCCAATTCGGTGCGCGTGATGCCAGGCTGAGCGGCGGGGCGATCATGGAACCACATCCGCCAAACCACCGTCCACACCAGCCCCAACCCGCCCAGCATCCAAAAGACAGCGCGCCAGCCGAAGTGCATCTGTAAGGGAACAAGCAAAAGGGGCGCCAACGCAGCACCCAACCGGCTCGCAGCCCAGACCACTCCTTGACTGCGCGCCCGCTCCTGCCTGGGAAACCAATGAGGGATTACGCCAGCCGCATTGGGATAGGCGCCGGCCGCGCCCACCCCGAAGAGAAAGCGAGCAACGAAGAGCTGCCAGAAAGAGCGGCACCAACCGGTGAGCGCCGTAAAGATCGACCACCACGCGGCAATGCGGGTAAGCTCACCCCGTTGTCCGTAGCGGTCACCCTGCGCCCCGGAGGGGATTTCGAAAACGGTATTCGCGATCACATACGAACTCAGCACCCATCCCCACTTCACCGGCGTAAGCTGAAGGTCGTGCTGCACACTTAGACCGGTCACCGCGATGGCGAGCCGATCGAGAAAGGTGATGATCGAGACTGCTCCCAGAAGCGCGAGCACGCCATGGCGCTTCTTCACCGGATTAGAACTCCTGATTGCGGGCGAAGGACTGCAGCAGGTCGCGGGTTCGCAGTACCGCCAGCTCGGGGCTGGAGAGCACGGGAACCGTCACTGCTCCCTCCGGCATGGCCTGCAGCACGCGCGCCATGGACGCCTGCGCCAGCACCACCAGCTCAACGTTTGCCGCCAATTTGGTAAGGGCCTGGCTTACGATGTCATCGTGCGTAGCTGTATCGCCCGCGAGCACGGCCTCGAAGGCGCCATCACAGAGCGACGCATCGATCTGCGTTTCCCTGCCCGCAGCCACGCTCTTTTCACGTAACAACGCGATCGTAGGCTCGAGGGTAGTGCGCAGTGTCGCCAGAACTCCGATGCGCTGCGCCCGGCCGACCGCCTCTTCCGCCATCGCATCGTCGACACGAACCACCGGAAACGGAAAGAGCTTGGCGGCCAGTGAAACGGCCGGCCCGATCGATGAGCAAGTGACCAGCATTCCGTCAATGCCGGTTGCAGCGGCCGATTCGACCGTGCCGATCAGACGGCGTACCGTCACTTTCTGCAGCTTGCCGACACTGATCGTCTGCTTGATCAGGCTTTCATCCACCATATGAAAAATGGCCGTCTGGGGCAGATGCTGCTTGCACAGCGAGGTAAACAGGGGGGTCAGCGTCGGGCTGGTATGCAATAACGCGAGGGTGCTTGGCACGCTATGGCCACCTTTCATCAGGAATAAAGTGCCGCAGGGAACAAGATTACTCCGCTGGCGCACCACTGCCTGTCAAAACTAGCGCGCACTCTGCTATCGTGTCGCGGTGAAACTTTCATTTCTGGCCATCGCCCTGCTCGCCTTCGCGCCGCTGCTATCCGCTCAGTCCCTGGACACGGCTGCCCATACGACGCGTCAGCTGGCCAAAGTCCGCGCTGAGACTGCGCCCGTGAATGCTCGTGTCCGCTTTCACGGCGACTGGAACTCCCTCGCCCAGTACCGGACGCCTGAGTGGTTTCGCGACGCCAAGTTCGGCATTTTCATTCACTGGGGTGTGTACTCCGTTCCGGCATTCGGAAACGAGTGGTACTCCCGCAACATGTATGTTCCTGGGAATAAGGCCTTCGAGCATCACATCGCGGTGTACGGCCCGCAGACGAACTTCGGCTACAAAGACTTCATCCCGCTCTTCAAGGCCGAGAAGTTCGATCCCGGTGCCTGGGTCGATCTCTTCGTCCAGGCGGGCGCGCGCTATGTTGTGCCGGTGGGTGAGCACTGCGACGGCTTCGCCATGTACAACTCCGATATCACTGAGTGGAACGCTGCCCGCATGGGGCCGCGCCGCGATGTGGTTGGCGAACTCGAGGCCGCTACGCGCGCCCGCGGGCTCCGCTTCGGCGTCTCGTCGCACACCGCCGAGCATTGGTGGTGGTATGGGCGCGGCCGCTCCTTCCCTTCCGACGTCCGCGACATGACGCCCGAAACCGCCAGCCTCTACGGCCCGGCGGCGGCCATGAACCTGGGCGCCCCCGATGGCGTTACCAACGACGAAAAGGAGCCCGATCCCAATCATCTGGAAGCGTGGCTCGCACCCAGCCAGGCCTTTCTCGACAACTGGCTTGCTCTCTCCAGCGAAATCGTCGATAAATACCATCCTGACTTCATGTATTTCGACTGGTGGATCGGCCAGCCCGCGTTCCACGACGTCCTGCAGCAGTTCGCCGCATACTACTACGATCGTTCCGCGGAGCGGAACCAGCAGCCAGTGCTGACCTACAAGCAGGAGGCCATGCCCGCCAACGCGGCCACCCTCGACATCGAACGCGGAAAACTCGACACGCTTCGCCTTTTGCCCTGGCAGACGGACACCTCGGTTTCGATTCACTCGTGGGGTTACGCGGAACACGACGAGTACCGCACTGCCAAATCTCTCATCCATCAACTCGTCGATACGGTGGCCAAGAATGGCAACCTGCTGCTCAACGTCGGTCCGAAATCCGATGGCACGATCCCCGAGGAAGCACGCACGGTCCTGCTGCAGATGGGCGCGTGGCTGCACATCAATGGTGCCGCCATCTATGGCACCAGGCCCTTCGCCGTATTTGGCGAGGGACCAAGCAAAACGCCTAAAGATGCCACGGAAATGAACCACGATATCCAGGTCTACACAGCCCAGGACGTCCGCTATACCATGTCAAAATCCGGTGCGATGCTTTATGCCACGGCGCTGGGTTGGCCCCTGGACGGCAGCCTCACCCTCCATACCCTGTACTCGGGAAATCCGTATCTTCCCGGCCCCATTTGCGGGGTCACTCTGCTAGGGACCGGCCAGTCCATTGCCTCTCATCAGGATTCCGATGGACTTCGTTTGACCCTTCCCGCCTCCGCGCCCTCCGCCCTTCCACAGGACGTCGCCTACGTCTTCGCCATCCCCACTCATTGCATTTCAGATTCTCCGGTGGCGCACTGACCTTCAATTTGCGTTGAAGCTGATCTGGTAATCGCGCCTTCCGCTGGTGGTTTCGCACTGTTATAACGGTTAGCGTCTATAACTGTTTTGACATGACAATTTGCTGTTGTCGCGCACCCATCCGATGTATACGATGATTACCGGGCTGCATCTGTGGGGGGGTCAAGCGCGACATGGCAAACTACGACGGTAAGTGGACAACGGTCCAGGTTGATGTGGAGAACGGAATTGCGTGGGTGGCGCTCAACCGGCCGGAGAAGCGGAACGCCATGAGCCCGACCCTCAACCGGGAAATGCGCGACGTACTTGAATCGCTGGAGCAGGATCCCGAAGTCAAAGTCCTGGTGCTTACCGGGGCTGGGAACTCCTGGTCGGCGGGTATGGATCTCAAGGAATATTTTCGCGAGGTGGATGAGCAACCGGAAGTGTTCCAGGAGAAAATCCGCAGAGACGCGAGTATGTGGCAGTGGGGTCTGCTTCGCATGTATGCGAAGCCCACCATCGCCATGGTCAACGGCTGGTGTTTCGGCGGCGCCTTCTCTCCCCTGGTGGCATGCGATCTCGCGATCGCGGCCGAGACAGCAGTGTTCGGCCTATCTGAGATCAACTGGGGCATTCCGCCGGGCAACCTTGTCAGCAAAGCCGTGGCCGATACCATGGGTCATCGCAAAGCACTCGAATACATCATGACCGGAGCCACGTTCACCGGCATTGAGGCCGCTGCCATGGGTCTGATCAACCGCGCTGTTCCTCTCGACCGTCTGCGAGAGGAAACCACGATCCTGGCCAACACTCTCGCAGAAAAGAATCCCGTCGTGTTGCGTGCCGCAAAGATCGGCTTCAAACGTTGCCGCGAGCTCACCTGGGATCAAAGCGAGGACTATCTCTACGCTAAGCTCGATCAGGCGCTCCACCGCGATCCGGAGGATGGGCGCTCCCAGGGGATGAAACAGTTTCTGGATGAAAAAAGCATCAAACCCGGGCTGCAATCCTACAAACGAAACAGCGATGCCTAGCTCCCGGCAGCCATCCCGCCATGGCAGATAGATCTCGGATGGAACGTCTGCTGCGTCCCCACTCCATCGCTATTGTCGGAGCCTCTGCGACGGCGGGCACTTTCGGCGCCACGGTGCTGGAAAATCTCGATCGCGCAAACTACGCGGGGCAATTGTTTCTCATCAATCCCAAGCGCGCCACCATTGGAGACCGCCCCTGCCTGGGATCGATCGACGAGCTGCCGGAAAGGGTTGACTGCGCTATCCTGGCGATCCCGCGCGCCGGGGTCTTGCAGGCAGTGGAAGCTTGCGCGCGTCGCAAAGTGGGCGGCGTAGTTGTCTTCTCGGCCGGCTTTGCTGAGAGCGGAGAAGCGGGCCGGCTCGAACAGGAGGAACTCGGCCGCATCGCGCGCGAGGCCGACATGGTGCTCGAAGGTCCCAATTGCCTGGGCATCGCCAACTATGTGGACCGCATTCCCTTGACATTTGTCGTGACCCCAATGCCCTCGGCATGCCGCGGCACGGGCGTAGCGGTCGTCTCGCAGAGCGGGGCTATGGCCGCCGTTCTCGGCGTGAGCCTCCGCCAACATAGCCTCGATATCTCCCTTTCTGTCTCTACGGGAAACGAAGCAGCCAACGGAGTGGAGGACTTCCTCGAATATGTCATCGATGATCCCCACACTCGCGTCATCACCATGATTGTGGAGCTTTTCCGCGATCCCCGGCGGTTTCTTGCCTTAGTTCGGCGAGCTCGGCTGGCCGGCAAACACATCGTCTTACTGCATCCCGGCACCAGCAGTGGGGCACGCGTCTCCGCAGCAACGCACACCGGAGCGATGGCGGGCGACTACAAGGTAATGTCCGCTAAGGTGAAAGAGGCGGGTGTCTTTCTGGTAGAGACTCTGGAGGAGCTGGTGGATGCCACGCATATTTTGTATCGCTGCGCCGAGCCGCCGGTTGGCGGAACTGCAGTCCTGACAGAATCTGGGGCGTACAAGGCACTCGCGCTCGATCTCGCCGAGCGTCTCGGCCTGGCACTCCCGCCGCTTGCCGCCGATACCGCCGAGCAGCTGCGACAGGCACTGCCAGCCTTCATTCCGCCCGCGAATCCCCTGGACATTACGGCACATGGGTTGGTCGACCCCGACCTTTACCGCCGTACCTTGCCGCCGATCTTGAACGATCCGCAATACGGCTGCCTGGTGCTGGCCATCATCCTCACCGACGAAGCGACCAGCACACTCAAGCTACGTCCGATCATCGAGGCGTTGAAGAACATTTCCACTAAAAAGCTGGTCATCTTTGCCGGACTCGATGAGGGAGCGGCGATCCCGATGACCTATGTGGACCAACTGCGTGAAATCGGCATCCCTTTTTTCCCCACCAGTGAACGAGTCTTCCGCGCCCTGGCCCGCATTTCGAACCAGGCCCCGCTCGGTCAGCAAGAGCAGCCCCGCCCGCTATCGCCGGTCCTGCAGCTGGAGCATGGCACCATCCCGGAATTCAAGGCCAAGCAAATCCTGCAGTCCATCGGCATAAGAGTTCCACAGGGCGAGTTGGCAACCACGTTGGCCGAGGCGCAGCGCATTGCTCAGCAGATTGGATACCCGGTCGCACTCAAGGCGCAGGCAAGCGCCTTATCCCATAAGAGTGAAGTGGGCGGAGTCGCTCTGCATTTGAGAAATGCCGAAGAGCTGACAGCCGCCTGGGATGCGATGCAGGCGGAAATATCTCGCCAGCTTCCTTCTCTCCAACTCGACGGCATATTGGTCGAAGCAATGGGCAGGAAAGGCACCGAAATGATCATCGGCGCGCACAATGACGCACAGTGGGGTCCGGTCCTCCTCGCCGGGTTTGGCGGAATCATGGCCGAGGCTCTCAAGGATTTCCGGCTACTTCCTGCGCAAGCCTCGCGCGCGACCATTGTGGAAGAGATCAACCGGCTGCAAGGGTCCGCAATTTTGCGTGGATTCCGCGGCTCCCGGGAACTCGATGTCGAGGCCGTGGCAGAAGTTGTCGAGAAACTTGGCCAGCTGATGCTATCCACTCCCTCCATCGTGGAGGTGGATATCAATCCCCTCGTTGTTTACGAAAAAGGTGAAGGAGTGATCGCATTGGATGCGCTCATTGTCGCCCGCTAGAGGGTGTGTGAAAGCAGGTCCCCTCCAGCCACTTTAGATCGGATAGTGACGGGGCACATTCTGGATGGTGATCCAGCGCAGCTCGGTAAATTCATCAATGGCCGCCTTGCCCCCAAACCGGCCATAGCCGCTGGCGCCCACGCCACCAAACGGCATCTGCGCTTCATCGTGAACCGTTGGGCCATTGATGTGGCAGATCCCACTCTGCAGCCGGGCCGCCAGGCCCAAAGCGCGCGACACGTCGCGACTGAAGATGGCCGCGGCCAGACCATACTCGGTATCATTGGCCACACGAACCGCCTCGTCATCGTCCTTGACACGCATTACGCACACCACTGGTCCGAATGATTCTTCCTCATAAATCCGCATCTCAGACGTGACATGATCCAGAACGGTAGGCTGGGCAATCGATCCCTCGATACTTCCTCCGGCCGTAACCAACGCTCCCTTCTGCACAGCGTCCTCAATCAGCGATTTCATTCTACCGGCCGCCTGTGTGCTTACCATCGATGCCAGAACCGAGTTGCCGTGTTCCGGATTTCCCGCATGCAAACTCGCAGCTTTGCGTGACAAACCAGCCACGAAATTGTCTGCCACCCGCTCGTGTACGATCAGGCGCTCCGTCGACATGCAGATTTGGCCTTGATTAAAGAAGGCGCCGAATGCCGCAGCTTCGGTCGCCGCCCCCAGATCGGCATCGTCCAGAACGAGAAAAGGCGCCTTACCGCCCAGCTCCAGCAAAGCCGGTTTCAGATGCTTGGCAGACAGCTCTCCCACGATGCGCCCTACCGCGGTCGACCCCGTGAAGTTCACCCGCCTGACCAGTGGGTTCGCAATCAGCCGTTCGACAAGCCGCGGGGCATCCGCCGGGGCATTACTCAACACATTGACGATGCCACTATCGAGGCCGGCTTCCTGTAACACGACTCCGATCAACTGGTGGGTCGCGGGACAAACCTCGGAGCTCTTGAGCACGACCGCGTTTCCGCAGGCAAGAGGCATCGCCATGGCTCGAACGGCCAGGATCACAGGGGCATTCCACGGAGCTATGCCCAGTACAACACCCGCCGGCTGGCGCACAGCGAGTGCCAGATTTCCCGGCAGGTTGGAGGGAATCACCTCACCCGTAATCTGAGTGGTCATCGAGGCAGCTTCTCGCAGCATGTTGGCTGCCAGCGAGACATTAAATCCATACCACCCCGGAGCGCCGCCGATCTCCGCCACGCCCAGAGCAATGAGTGCCTCCACTTTTTGTTCGAGGAGTGCGGCAGCGCTCAACAGGCGGCCTCGGCGCTCCGCCGGTGCGGATGCAGCCCATGCCGATTGCGCCCGGTGCGCCGCGGCCACCGCATCATCAGCGTCCTGCAGCGTAGCTGCAGCGGCTACCGTCACCACGTCTGACGTAATCGGATTCCTCCGTTCGAACGTGGCTCCGCTCGAGGCTTTGCGTCGTTCTCCCCCAATCAGTAAGTCAACATTCACCACTATTCCTCACCCCCCACTCCAGGCGAGCAGGCGTGCCTGGCCTGAAAACATCGATAACGGTAAATGAACATAACGGTTATGTCGACTACCATATCCCCGATGCGGACTGGCGGTAGCTTATTATTACGCAACAGGTGCAGCACGAGTTTTGCTGGGAGGCTCAACCAGAGAATGCCCGAGAGTAAGAGAAACCCGGTTCGCGCGCGTAAGGCAGCAACGCCATCGGACGCCGCCAAGGCCCCTATGGATTTCGCAGCTCTTTCGAGCAGCATCGGATTTTCCTTGAGACGTGCGCAAATGTCTACTTTTCAGGAATTTACCGCGGCAATGGAAAAGCAAGGCATCCGCCCGTCGCAGTTCGCGGTATTGGTGCTCATCCGCTCGAATCCTGGTCTTAAGCAAACGGCCATCAGCAAGGCTCTCGGCATTCAGAAGGCTAATTTTGTCGCCCTACTGGACCGCCTGGAAAAGCGGGGTCTAACGGAGCGACGCACGGTAGGAGGAGACCGCCGTTCCTTTGCGCTCCATCTGACGCGAGCGGGCGAAATCTTTGTGGCGAAAATGGAGGCCGCCCACTCTGCTTTTGAGTGCCGGCTAACCGAACGCCTGGGGCCGGCGCGAAGCAAGCAACTGCTACAGCTGCTGAACGATTTCGCCGACCGCGGGCAATTTCATATCGCGTAAGTGCTAGCTTTTTAGGTCTTCGAACCTTGCCGCAACCGGGACCGCCTGGCGGGAAGTGCCTGCGGCGTCGCATAAATCATCAGGAAAACTCCAACCGCGTGGTGGATGTGATCGCGCTTTTTTGCGGCGGGGTCCACCTGGCCCAGGATTACGGCGGTCATAACCTGGGCGCCCACAACCAGGTCAAGAAAATCATCTGCTGCCTTGATCGGGTCGGCTTTACGAAGCTTCCCTTCCTCCATCTTCGCTTTCAGGAATTTGGCAGTCGCCTTTCTACCCGCCAGGGGTCCCAATTCAAAGAACTGCCTGGCCACTGCCGGGTCATGATACGACTCGGCGGCGACAATGCGCACCAACTTGCCAAAGCGCTCAGAGAGGATGAAGTCGTGAATTGCTGCCGCTGACTTGCGCAGGACCGTTTCCATATCTTCATTCGATGACCACCGGACGTCCATTCTCGATTGCATGGAGCTTTGCAGTTCCGTAATGACGGCCGCCAGAAGGGCACGCTTGTCGGCGAAGTGGGAATAGAGCTCACGCTTGGAGATTCGCGCCCGGCGGGCGATCTCCGCCGTGCTTGTCTGCTCAAACCCACACTCGAGAAACACGTCTGAAGCAGCATCAAGGATCCGCTGCCTATGAGATTCCTGCCTGGCTACGGTTTGCGGCAATTATAGTTCTCCATGGACGAATGACTTCACCCTTAAAGCTGAAAGTCCATCATAGGGTAAGCCTGAGACCATCTTTACACCTTCACGCGGCTTTGGTAGTGTTTCTCACACCTGGAGATGGTACCTTTCGGTACCGTTCTATTCGCGAGAACGGAGTCAAAATGCGATTGTTCCTTCGGCTAGCTTCGACGCTTGTGTTGGTTTGGGGCAATATCTGCGCCGCCCCTTGCCAATCTTCAACTTCAGCCGGAGGCGGGATACCCAGCCTCGAATCCTGTTCGGTTCCCGCGGCTAAGGAGCCATGGCGTGAAGCGAATCAAACTCCCGAGTGCCGCACGCTTGAAGTCATTCACAGCATGAGCTTCGAAGACAAGTTGCAGCGTCTGGACAGCCCCATGGGACGCCAGCAGGAAGCGAATCAGACCTTCTTCCAGATTCGCGCCGCTGATGGGCCAAATGGAATTGCGCGTGGTCCCTTCCCTGGCCCGCCACCGCCCATGGCGGTCGGCGTGACCGCGTTCCCAAACGAGATTGCCGTCGCAGCGACGTGGGACCGCGACATCGCTGCGGGGTTCGGGCAGGCCCTGGCAGAGGAGTGGCGTGGCAAAGGTTTGTCTCAAATCATCGGGCCTACGTTGAACATGATGCGCACCTGGCATTGGGGCCGGTCCGCCGAGACCTACGGAGAAGATCCCTTCCTTACCGGCGAGATGGCATCCGCGGAGACGACCGCGATCCAGTCGCAGCACGTCATTGTCATGCTGAAGCACTTCGTGGCCAACAATCAGGATTGGGATCGCGTCGGCCATTTCCCTGACTTTCAGGGAATTAACGAAATCATTGCGGAACGAGCGCTGCACGAGATTTATTACCCCGGCTTTCGGACGGGCGTCGAAAAGGGCGGCGCGGGTTCTGCCATGTGCTCCTACAACCAGATCAATGGTACGTTTGCCTGTAACAATAGCGATGTTCTGCATGAACTTCGATCCTGGGGATTCGCCGGTGATATCACTCCGGACGCAGTCTTTGCCTTACACGATCCGCTGTTAGCCGTGAATGCAGGCGTTGATCACCTTGGATTTGGGGTCTCGTTCAAAGCTCTGTACGAAAGCGGCAAAATAAACGAACAGACAATCGACCGGGTTCTGTTCCACACCATCCTGCCTATATTTAAGGTTGGCGTCTTCGATCATCCGCCTACCGGCGCTCCCAGTGCCAGGGTATCGACACCGGAACATCTGGCCCTCTCGGATCGCATCATCGAACAAGGTTCGGTTTTGTTGAAGAACAAAGGTCATCTGCTCCCAATAACTCCCGGCAACGTAAAAAGCATAGCCGTGATCGGTGTAGCAGCTGGGCCCGATGCAATTACAGGCGAGGATGGCCCGATCGTCTATGTGGAAAAGCTCAGCGTACCAGCGGATGCCGTCGTTCGCCGTGCAGGATCTTCGATAAAAGTGACCTACGCCAAGGCTGGAGCAGGTATTCGTCCGTTGCCCATACTGCGAGGGGATGTGATCCATGCCTCCCCGGGAGAAGCAATTGGATTGATGGCCTCCTACTTCCGCTCCAGCGATCTGAGCGGCGAGCCGGCCGTGACTCGTGTGGACCCTGCGATCGACTTCAACACTCTACCTGCAACGGAACTTGGAAAGCAGGTGATCTCTTTCGCTCCTCCTCAACTCTCGTGGTCTGCTCGTTGGACCGGAACCCTCAACCCGCCGCTGACCGGGGAGTATGTCTTCTCCCTCTCTGGTGGCGGCAGTGCCACGCTCTCGATCGCCGGAAAACCGGTGGTGCAATTAGAGCGAGTAAACTTTGCGGCGACGGCTCTGGGAACAGTTCATCTGGAAGCAGGCAATCCGGTCTCACTCGTAGTGGAGCACTCCAATGATTACGCACTGCTTGGCAGCCAACTGCACCTGGGGTGGTTTCCTCCTCATCCCGAGGAGATGGCAGCCGCGCTACAGGCTGCGCACACAGCCGACGTGGCCATCGTTTTCTGCGGCGAACAACTCGGCGAGGGAATGGATAAGCAGACGCTCAACCTGCCCGGAGATCAGGACGCATTGATCGACGCCGTGGCAGCACAGAACCCACATACGGTGGTAGTCCTCAATACATCCACCCCGGTAGCGATGCCGTGGCTGGAAAGGGTGGGCGCAGTTCTCGAAACGTGGTATCCAGGCCAGGAAACGGGCACAGGCACAGCCTCGTTGCTTTTTGGCGACGCTGATCCCGGAGGACGCTTGCCGATGACGTTTGCTGCCAGTGCTGATCAGGGACCCGCCACCCAAAAGGGAGAGTATCCAGGACTGAATGGTATTGCGCATTACAGTGAGGGCATCTTCGTAGGGTATCGATGGTATGACGCGCATCATCAGAATCCTCTGTTTCCATTTGGATTTGGGCTTTCCTACACCACCTTTCGATTCAGCAATCTAAAGCTGAGCCATGCGGGGGATACCGTCACGGCCGAACTCACAGTAAAAAACGTTGGAACGCGACAAGGTTCCGATGTGGTGCAGATCTACGTGGGAGAGCCTGCAGCAGCGGAGGAACCGCCTTCCCAGTTAAAAGGCTTTGCCAAGGTCAGCCTGCAGCCGGGCGAACAAAAGCGGGTGACCATTGCTTTGCCGCTGAAGTCGTTGGCGGCCTGGAGTGAGCGGAGCCACCGCTGGGAGTTGTCGGCCGGAACCTACGAATTCAAAGCCGGAGAGTCCTCACGAGCCTCTTCCCTGCAAGGCCGCATTTCGTTGGGCGCCGCCTCTTTCTAGACCGCTCGCTGTTTCCCAGCGGCAATCAGCGAAAAAGTCGTGGAGCGAAGGCCTCCAGGTTATCGCGCCAGTTGTTCCACGCATGAAATCCTTCGCTCAGGTAGGACTCAGGCGTAATACCAAATTTCTTCAGGTCGTCGACCGTAGCATAGGAATTTGTCAACGCGATGTCAAGCTTACCCACGCTGATCCAGTACAACTTAAAGGGGCGGCCCTCACGTTTGTATTGCGCCAAATCTGTCTGCTCGATATGTTCACGTACTTCCGGAAACCACCCGGAACTGAATACCCCGACATAGGCAAAAAGATCCGAGTGCACCAGTGACAGAGTGAGCGTCTGCAAACCTCCCATGGATAAGCCGGCAATGGCGCGTTGATTACGGTCCGCAATGACTCGATAGTTTTTTTCGACAAACGGAATGACGACATCCACCAGATCGTCGTTGAACTTGTCATGGCCCATACTGTTTCTGTCGGCGGAGAGCCGGAACTCGCGCGAGATGTGCCCTGCGGGCATCACGATGATCATGGGAACTGCCTTGCCGGCGGCAATCAGGTTATCCAGAATCGCGCCCGCACGACCCACTGTTGGCCACGCATCGTCGCTGTCGCCGCCGCCGTGCAGTAGATAGAGGACTGGATATTTCTTCGATGGATCAGCGTCGTAGCCGGGCGGCGTATACACGTGCATTCTTCGCAGTGATCCGGCCACCGGCGAGGGATAAAAGACGGACGCGATCGCGCCATGCGCAACATCGGGCTTGTACTCAAGAAAGTCTGCGCCCGGCACCTCGTATAGGCTTTTAACCTGGGTCAGGCTCTCGCTCGCCAGTGGGTTCCTGGGATCAGTCGCCGCTGCGCCGTCGATGACAAAGTTATAACGATAAACGCCCGGCTGGATGGGCCCGATGTCTACGGTCCAGACCCCATTATCCTGCTTGGTCATCGGGACACCCTGCATCGCGGTCATGAGCTCTTTCATCGTCATGCCGGGAGTAGACTCCGGGCCTTCGGCTTGCAGTTTCACCTGCTGCGCCTGCGGAGCGTAGAGGCGAAAAATCACATGCCTATCCGGATTGATCTCAGGCGATTTCAGCGTGTCATTCGGTGTAGGCGGCGGCATGGTGAATACCGGCGGAGCGGGCGCAACTGCCTGACCAGCAGCCATCATGGGTAGAGCAAAGGACAAACAACCGCCCACCAAAACCGCAGTTGCGCACACAAGCTGGAAACTGGTTCTTGTCATTCACGCCTACTTATTCTGTTTTATAGAACCGCCGCCCGCTCCCATTTGCTCACAGGAGAAGCTCGCGGCATTTTCGCCATTGCCTGCACCACGATACTTTGCCAATTTCGGGTAGGCACAGAGCGGCCGGGTGCGGCCGGGGAATGCCTGTCCGCTAGCGACCATGGTGTCCGGAGGCTGGCCGTTTTCAACCCAGCGCACCATGGTGCCGAGCGCATCGAAGTCATCGAGACCTGGTCCGCCAGAACAATGGTTCATGCCCGGCACCAGGAACAGGCGCGCGAAGTCTGAGCCATTTTCCTGCTCTATCTGGTGGTAGTAGCGGATCAGATCCAGCGGCGAGAAAACCGGATCGCTCATGCCGGTGTAGAGCAACAACTTACCATGATGCTTACGAAAGCCGGACCAGTCGGTCGACGTGGCGTTGATCTCCTGCGATGATTTGTCCACCCGGGCGGGATCCATATCGAAATTGAAGGTGAAGATATCAATGGGCGGCCTGGCGCCGGCCAGCGCAACCCCATTGAAAAAGGAAGGGAAGATCACTACGTTGATCGGCGGCATCGGTCCCGCGCCCGTCATCCAGACGCGCCACCCCTCCGCAGCAATCCCCGCGTCGTAGGGCCAGCCGGAATAAATGAGCTTACCGCTGGAGTCGTGCGGCCCCTCGAAGATCTTGTCGATGACCTCAATTTTTTGCGGTGGTAAGCAGCCGGTAGTTTTGCCCGCGGAGCATTGCAGCACCTCGGGATCAAAGTGACAGGCTTCAGGGTTGAAGATCATGCCGTCCTTCAGCCCGTCGAGTGCGTCGCACTTTTCCAATACCGCACCAACCAGCAGTTTCAGCTCGCCTTCCGTCAACGACCGGGAGAGATCTGGCATGCCATTCGGCATCCTGGGCGAAATGGAGGCAAGCTGCTGCGTGTTCCAGGCTTCGGCTATCGCGGCATGTGTCAAGTTGAATGCCGGCGCACCGGCAATCACCCCATCAAAAGAGTCGGGGTACATCTCGGCCGTCTTCATACCTTCGCGGCCGCCGTTGGAACATCCGCGGAAGTATGAATGTTGAACAGCAGTTCCGTAAAACGTGGCAATGACCTGCCGCGCAACGTCTGCAACCAGTTTTGTAGAGTGATAGTTATAGTCCGCTCGGGCGCCAGGATCCGAACCGAACGATCCGTCCGTAGCCATCGGATTTGGGTCCTGGTGGCCGCCGTCATCGGAAACAACTGCGTAGCCATGGTTTAACGCGGTTTGCTGGTGCGGCGACGTGTATGGCCCTTGCATGCCAAGCGCGGGGTGGACAACACCGTCCAGGCCGCCGCCACCTTCAAACAGCAGCCGTCCCTTCCAGGCATCCGGCAGACGCAGCTCAAATTTGTCGCCATAGTCTTTGCCGTCAGCGCCCTTGTGGTGATTCACCTCGCCATGCACGACGCAGTGCGCAGTTAGCGAGTCCAGCTTGATCGGCGGCCCAAAGCCTGAAGAGTAGGCAAATGGCTGGTTGGCCGGCACAGGGGTCGCCTCCGAAATCGTCGCTCCAGGGATTTCCATCCGGACGAGATCCGCGCAGGCAGTTGCGTAGGCCGCGGTGGGGAACCAACTTAGGCTGGCGACAGCCAGAGCGGCGGCCGAGCGCCTTGCGAGACGCAGGATAGCGGTGAGTCGAGTAGAGTCCAAGGGATGCTCTCTCCTTGACGATAGGAAGGGTACCAGAGCGTACCGGCGATGATTATAGTACATAACTATCATTCTTAATTCCCCCGCGTGCTATGCCGGCCGGCTTCGCCACCGGGGAACGCAGGGCGTTGGGGAGGATTTTCCTCTACATTTGAGGAGAAATCAGATGGAATGGACTGTCGGCAGCGACGGAAGACTGTGAAGCAAGGGAGGGGCGAGTGATCGATCTTAACGGGCGCGTGGCCATCGTCACCGGGGCAGGCGCCGGCCTGGGCCGGGCGCACGCGCGGCTACTAGCCCAGCGAGGAGCGCGGGTTGTCGTAAACGACCTGGGCAGCGGTGCAGAGTCGTTGGCGCACGAGATTGCCGAGGCCGGTGGCCAGGCTCGGGCCTTTCTGGGCTCCGTCACGGATGCAGGGCGCATGCAGGAGATGGCCGCAGAAACGATGGAATGCTGGGGCCGCATCGATATTCTGATCAACAACGCCGGTATTCTGCGCGACAAGACCTTCGCCAAGATGAGCCTCGACGATTTTCGTCTGGTGATGGAGGTGCACCTGATGGGCGCCGTTCACTGCACCAAGGCGGTCTGGGAAATCATGCGCAAGCAGAACTATGGGCGCATTGTCATGACGACCTCTTCATCCGGTCTTTATGGAAATTTTGGTCAGTCAAATTACTCGGCCGCCAAGCTAGCGCTCGTCGGGCTCATGCAGACGCTTGCGCTCGAGGGCGCGAAGTACGATATCCGGGTGAACTGCATCGCGCCCACCGCGGCCACGCAGATGGTGGAGGGCATTCTGCCCCCGGAGCAGCTCGCCATGCTACGGCCTGAACTTGTGAGTCCGGCAGTATTGGCCATGGTGTCAGAAGATGCCCCCACCCGTACCATCCTCTGTGCCGGCGCCGGCGGTTTCGAAATCGCCAACATCACGTTGACTGAGGGGATCCACATCCCCGGGAATCCCCCCTCGGCCGAGACGCTTCTGGCCCGTTGGACGGAAGTCGCAGATCGAACCGGCGAAGCTGTGCCAAACCAGGGCTTCGTCCAGAGCCAACGCGAGTTGAAAAAGGCGGGGTTTGTCGACCCGCAGCCGTCGGCCGGCTGAGATGGCCCGCGATGCCGTGATCGCTTCCGCCGCGCAGCCAACCGCCTCTCTGCCCACCTTTGCCGGCGTGCGCGCCTGGATTGTTCTGGGCATGCTTTGGTTTGTTTACGTGCTCAACTTCCTCGACAGGCAACTGCTGGCCATTCTCGCCAAGCCGATCCAGGATTCCCTGCGCGTTTCCGACCGCCGGCTCGGCCTCATTGGCGGGCTCTACTTCGCGCTCTTCTATTGCTTCATTGCCATACCGGTCGGGAATGAGGAAGTTCGGGAAGGGACGGGGAAATCCGCATTTGGTTGCCCCCCAGGGATTCGAACCCCGATATGCTGCTCCAGAGGCAGCTGTCCTACCATTGAACGAGGGGGCAATGCGGCGGTTGTGACTCTCCTATAGTAAGAGCATGGCCCGATCCGGTCAATGCGATGGAACCCCCTCTGACCATGCCTTTAGCAGATGGCTCTCGTGCCGCTGTTGTTTCGCGTTACGTGTGTGCGGTCAAGATACTCCAACAGCGGGATCGCATGTTTTCGGGTTAGTCCGGTAAAGCTCTTGAACCGGGCGACATCGAAAGTTTCGCCCCGGTGCTGGCGCAGAGCAGAGGTAAGACGGGCTAGCGCATCTGCGTGAATAAACAGATTATCGGCCCCCATGCGTACCAGCTTCTTCGCCCGCAGCAACTGTGTGATCAGGCGGTGCAGATCCGCGGAGGCGATTCCAGTCTTCTCTGACACTTCGCTCAGAATCGGGGACGCAAGGCCCGCCTGCAGATAGAGTCCTTCCACTCGTGCCAGGTGGGCATCCTGAGCAGCGAGATTGCCGGAGAACGTCCCTAACCGCAAATTGTCTCGATCAGCCTGGACGGTTTCCTTCGCCAGCAGTGGCTTCAGCGCCAACTCGAATACCCAGTCACTCAGCCGAGTTTTCGAACGCAGCTCGGCGCGAGAGATTGCCTCCCCGTTCATCCGGCCCAATTCCCTCAGAAGAGAGGCGGACGCCTGATCCAGAGACTCTGCCGCGAGGAGGTGATGAGGCATGCCCCCGGAACGAGCGGCAACCATCCGCGCTTGCGAAAGCAATGGTTCCAGAGCGCTCTGCAGGGCTTGCGTAGTCAGCGCTGTTTCCGCCATCAATTCGCTAAGGCTAATGCCCGCAGTGCCTCGCCTTAATACACGAAGCCGTAGTTGTTCGTCCCGGGGGGCAGCATTGACTTGATTGAGCCAGGCAAGAGCCGTCGCTTTTCTCAGCCCGGGCAAAGGGTGCGCGTCCAGAACGCGACCCCCGCCGATGGTCAACGGCGGAGAAGCCTGGCGAAGCACAAACCTGTCGCCCGGTGCGAGTAACAGCGGCTCGAAGAGCATCAGCCGGATGAGCTCCGGGTTCTGTTCCGGTGCAGCATCGTTCTCATAGCGCAGCACAGTGGCCAGGGTGTCCGAGGTAAAGGCATGCAGGCGTACTCTCGAGCGGTGTTTCAGCGGAGAAACGCCGGCCAGCATCACCACCTCTGCGTCCATGGTGCTGACGCAGCTGAGAGTTGCCGGCGGTATGAGCATGTCTCCGCGCTGGACGTCCCGCACCTCGACGCCGGCCAGGTTCAAGGCCAGCCGGCAGGGAGCGTCCGCATGCTCCCGAGGGCTGCCGTGCACTTGTAAGCTGCGCACGCGCGCGATGCGCTCTCCCGGCTGCAACTCCAGGTTATCGCCCACGCGCATGCTGCCTGCTTGCAGCGTTCCCGTAACCACTGTTCCGAACCCTTTCATCGAGAACGCGCGATCGAGCGGCAAGCGGGGTAAGAAGTCTGCGCTTCGCTTTGGTATTCGGGTTATCAAACGGGCAAGTTCGGCCTTTAGTTCCCCAATGCCCTCTCCTGTGCGCGCCGAAACCGCCAACATTGGGGCATGGTGTAAGAAAGTGTTTCGCAGAAACTGTTGCACCTCGGCCCTGGTGCGCTGCAGCTGCTCGGCGTTCACTGCATCCTTCTTGGTCAGCACCACAATTCCGTGGCGCACGCCCAGCAGAGTACAGATTGCGAGATGCTCGGTGGTTTGTGGCTTGACGCCATCATCGGCAGCGATCACCAGCATGACGCAATCGATGCCGCCGGCGCCGGCAAGCATATTGCGCACGAAGGCATGGTGGCCCGGAACGTCCACCAGGCTGAGTTCGATTCGCTCATCCTGAAAACGCATCGCCGCAAAACCCAGGTCGATGGTGATGCCGCGGCTCTTCTCTTCCGGAAGCCGGTCGGTGTCGGTGCCCGTCAAGCGAAAAACAAGCGATGTCTTTCCATGATCTATATGGCCGGCCGTGCCGAGGACGATCGATCGCATCGGCGCTAGTTTGCCGGCGCTTCCGCCTGCGTTTATCTGTTGCGTCAAACGGTCCCTGTCTTCTGTGCTCACCTGGTTATTATTGAACACGATCGGGATGCATCGTATAGGTGCGGGCGCCAGAGGCCACGGTTTGGCCGTGTTGGATCACCGCCGGTTTTTCAAACCCGCGACAACGCTCCGTCGACAATAAGTTCCGGCAGGCAGCGCATCCCGCTCGTCCGGCCGTTCTCCAATCTGGCCATCCAGGTCGCTAACCTTCCGAAACGTAACCGCCCTCCCCTTGTCATCCCGAACCGGAGCGTACCCGGATTTCCTACTTCGCAATGCCAGCAACGACCACGTGTGCGGCTCTCCGCAGAGAGAGCCGCATGCCATTGATCAACGACCCCACTCTCGACAGGAAATCCGGAGGAGCGCAGTGGAGGGATCTGCAGTCTTTCGGGAATAGCCGTTCTCCACTCTGGCCATCCAAGTCGCCAACTACCGCAAAGATAAAAAGGTCGCACTTTAAAGGCCGCGGAAAAACTCCGCTTTGTATCAGGGCACGACTTTAGCCGGGCGATAGATGCGATGAAAGACAATGGGCCAAACAGGCCACGGCCTTCACTTCACCGCGCCGATACTCATCGCCTTGCGCAACTGTGCTTCTGCATCGTCGCTCCAGTACTTTGCGTTGAGCTGCAGGAATACAGACGTATAAGGGAGTGCCATCGTCGTTTTGAGAACCACGATGTGGAAAGTCTTTCCCACCTCGTCGACTTTGCCGATAATCTGCTCGTGTGGCAGAGTTGTTATCTTCCGGCCAGCAAGTGCGGTCCTGATTCCTTCCCGATACGCCGTCACTCCAGGAGCAGCCTTCTCGGGCACGAACGGTAGCTCGGCATCCATGTAAACAATCGGTCTCACATGAATCGAGCTGTCGATTGCGCTCAGCACCGTGCCTAGCACTTTCAGCTGGTCGCTGTTGGTTTCCAGCGTCTCCACCCCGGCGGAGCTTTGCAACGGGTACGCCGAGTCGACGATCATGATCCAGTTACGATGACCAAGCAGTGGCAATATTTGCCCCAGCCTTGTTTGCCACTCCGGCGTGTCCGTATCCGCAGCGACAGCAATGCCCGTCATCATCAACAGCAATGTGAACAGCGACGCCACCGCCTTACCGGCACTCCTCATAGGTTTCCTCCTGCTAACGGCTCTCTTTGCTTGATCCGGACTCCGAGAAAAGAGTAAAGGGCGACTCCGCAGTAGCAAAAGAGCGGCACCATGTATGCATGCGCGATACTGTGCTGCGTTTGTGAAATCCAGCCCATAAGCGGCGTGAGCACCGCTCCCCCAACAATGGCCATCACAATCAACGACCCGCCAATCTTCGTGTTCTGGTCCAGACCGGCGATGCCTAAAGCAAAGATCGTAGGGAACATGACAGACATGAAAAAGCTGGTGATGAAGATGGCCCACAGGCCGACCCAGCCGGGAAAACCCACCCCCACCGCTACCAGTCCAATATTCACCAGGCTGTAAATACCCATCAAGTAAGCCGGCCTGATGAACCGCATCAAAGCCGCCGAGCTGAACCTGCCTACGCCAAAGGCAACCAGGGTACCCGTAAGGAAGTAGCCTGCGATTTTTTCCGGCTCATGGGTGGAGTCTTCCACGTACTGGATGAAGTAGCTCCAGGTACCCACTTGAGCGCCCACGTAGAGAAACTGCGCGACAATGGCGAACAGGAAATTCGGATAGCGCAACAATTCCCTGAAGCTTCCGTGATCTTCTTTGCCGTTCTCGTGCTCCCGGGCAATGGTAGGAAACCTGGTTCGGGCGATCATCAAGGCCCAGAGAAGCGCAATTGCCCCAACCACGAGGTAAGGAATCACCACCCGCATGGTCTCGTGCTTCAGGTAGCTGTCGTATGTATTGGCTGCGCGCATGGCGGCCACCTGCTGCGGCGTGAGCTCAATACCGGAGAAGATAAATATCGTGCCGCCCAGTACGCCGCTGATAGCACCCAAAGGATTAAAGGCCTGAGAGAAATTCAGACGGCGGGCAGCACTTTGGGGAGAGCCCAGTTGGGCGACAAATGGATTCGAAGCTGTCTCCAGAAACGAAAGCCCACTCGCAATCACGAAAAGCGCGAAAAGGAAAAACCCGTAGCGTCCGAGCAGGGCGGCAGGCCAGAAAAGAAAGCTTCCGCTGGCAAAGAGAAGCAACCCCACCATAATGCCGAACTTGTACCCCATTTTGCGCATCAACAGCGCAGCCGGAATAGCCAGCAGGAAATAACCCAAATAAAAGGCCGACTGCACCAGCCCCGCCTCGAAACGGGAGATGGCAAACGACTTCATGAATTGGCGGATGAGAACGTCGTTTAGATTGCTGGGAACTCCCCAAAGAAAAAACAGGGCTGTCACCAGGAAGAAAGGCAACGCCAGGCCCTTCGGTATCAGTGGCTGTGGTGTATCTTCAGTTTCCTTGGATTCTGTAGAAGCAGGCACGAGCATCGACGCGTGTATCCTTTCCTGTCTCCAATATGATCCCAGCATTCAACCTCCACAAAGGTGCACGTGGATACCCAACTCCGCCATCATCGCTGCCTTGGCAGCCAGCGCCCGGTCGGCTATCTCGCTGGTTGGAGCGTAGGCCACGTTGAGGTGGTTCGCCCGATGCCTGGCCATAAACTGGTCGCGGGTGACGCCGTGGAGCAGAGTATGCATAATCGGCCACTGCGACGTGACCGACTTCAGCCGGCGCTCGGTCTCGCGGGCAGGCAGTTCGACCGCGGTAGCCCGGCCCAGGTCCACATGAAGTGCGTTGCCTTCTACAAAGACGCGGCTCCATACCACGTGTCCAGGCTTGCAAATTCCCTTCAGAGTACCCCCTCCAAGGCGAAAATACATCGGCGGCTGGCGTTCGCTGCGCGCCTCAGCATAGCCGCCCGCGATGTGGGAGGCGGGCACAGCGCCAGAAATCTGAAAGACCCAGACGAAGTCGTCGATATTGTCTCCCGTGTAGTGTTCGCCCCAGCGCACATCGTGGAGCGTGGTCGCTGGGTCCAGCTTCATGGCATTCCAGACCCGGTTGGTGATCAGCGCATCCAGCCCCGCGCACTCATCTACTTCATTGAAGTGTGGCAGCGGTTTGCCCGCATACAGTTCCCGGCCATTCACACCAAAGACCGGCGGCCTTTCCACATTATTGAGCAGTCCTTCGACCAGGTCGGAAGCGGGAGCCAGATCTTTCAACCCCTGCTGGTACTGGATCCCGATCGCATCGCAACCAAATTCGTCCGCGATCCTCATGGCGGCAATGTACATCTTGCACTGCTCCAGGATCTGGTGGTCGGTTAGCTCGGTTTCCTCCTTGCTGCCGGTGACGAATGTGAACCGGCGATCATCCAGCCATTTACGAATCGCCTGCGCCTCGGCGTCGGTTACCGCGCCCATGGCCGCCACCAGGGCCGACTGGCTGAGCCGTTCCTTATAAACCCCCGTCGGGTTGAGAAGGTAGTCCTCAATGATGGCGTTATACATCCCCATGCAGCCCTCATCGAACACGCCCAGGATCGCTTTCCGTGTCTTGAGATCGTGCGCCAGTGCTTCTCCCAGTTCCCTTTCCGCTTGCGGCACAGCCGATACATCAAGTGCCCGCACGTGGCTTGAATCCTGGTCGATCTTATGTTCCTTGAGCCACTGTCGCAGACCGCGGAGGAAAAATTCGTCTTTGAAATCTTTACTCCACAGGGTACTGAAGGTCACGCCGCCCTTATGCAAACAGCCATTCAGGTTCAACATGCCCACCAGCCCAGGCCACTGCCCGGACCAGTTAGCCACGGTGAGGATGGGACCTCGATGATGCTCCAGCCCGGAGAAAACGTTGTGGCTGTATTGCCAGACGGCTTCGGCGACAATGACCGGCGCGTCGGGATGGATCTTCATAAACACATCCATGCCCATACGCTGGTTGTAAATGAAGCCGTGTTCCAGATCATCACGGTAAGGATGCGCGCGGCGAAGCGTGAAGCCCTCAGAACGCAAGGCTTCTGTAAGTTGCTTTTCCATTTCAGCCTGCGCGGCCCAGCAGACCTTATTTGCGGATTGGCGCAGGTCGCCGCTGGCGACCAATAGAACTTCGCCGGCAGCAACCGGCGAGGGCACTTCAAGAACCGGGACAGCATAGGTAGACATCCGCAATTCTCCTCTGGTAGTTTATGCCAACCTTGGGGCGGTCCATTATACGCAAGGCCGCATGCCGATGAACTCGGTACAGGACTTTTCGCCGGACAAACCCCGTACCGTCCTCTTCACATCCGGTGATACCGCTTCGACAAGGCGCATTAGCTCCTCATCGACTCTATACCTCCCGGTTCGCCGACTATCGACAGCGGATCTTCTCCCGATTACGATTCAGGCAATGTCGACCAACACAATTCTCAACCTTTGGAAGGCGAACCTCGGTCACGTGCCGTCATCGGTCTGGGACAATATCTCGTTGGAAGCCTTGATTTTAGCCGACAATGGGCTCACAGAGGTCTCGGAGCGCCTGGGGCAATTGAAGAGCTTGCGAATGCTTGACCTCGGACATAACCGCCTCTCCGCTATTCCCGAGACAATTGGCGAGATCGATGGCTTAAGCGATTACCTATATCTGCATGACAATAGGCTCGCCAGCCTGCCCTCCTCCATTGGACGGCTTCGCAAACTGCGATATCTCAATGTCAGTGAAAACTCATTTTCGGAGCTACCTGAATCGGTTTGTGCCATGTCAGGCTTGGTTGAGTTGCGCGTTACAGACAATCAACTCACCAGCATTCCGGATTGCATAGGCCAGCTGTGGCGACTCCGCGAGCTTCACCTTCGGAACAATAGGCTGGCCACATTGCCCTCAGCGATTTCACAGCTTTTAGAGTTGCGTCAGCTCGATCTGCGCGGGAATCCGATCCAATCCCTACCGCAGGAGCTCGCTTGCTTGCCCAAGTTGGAAAAATTGGATTTGCGATGGGTCGATTCGCTGCCCTCACCAGAATGGTTCGGCGCTCTTGAGGAACGCGGGTGCGTGATCTACCGTTAGAGGTCCCTTATCCGCTTGACTAGGCCTGCCCCTGACGCACACGTTCTCCTTTACATAGAGGTCCGAGTGGTGTAGGCTCATCTCCCATAGAACTTCTATTGGAGAGGTTGTCGTCGTGGGAAAAAAGAACGAGCCCAACGCAGAGATGGTGAAAGGCACTCTCGACATGATGGTGCTGCGAACGCTGGTCACGGGAGATGCACACGGGCATACCATCGCTAAGGTGATCGAGCGAACCTCCGAGGACGTGCTCGAGGTGGAACAGGGCTCGCTCTATCCTGCGCTTCACAGGCTCGAGGACCGTGGCTGGGTCTCTTCCTACTGGGGTACGAGCGAAAACAATCGCAAAGCGAAGTTCTACCGGCTGACGGCCGCGGGCAAAAAGCAGCTTGTTCGCGAGACAAACCGTTGGCGGCAGATGGCTCGGGCGATCGGATTGGTGATGGGCGAGAAGACGACCGCAGAGGGTGAGCCATGAGCTGGCGCAGGTTCTTTCGCCGCAAACGGGCCGACACCGAGCTCGCGCATGAGATCGATCTCTACCTGACCGAGGAGATGAACGACAACCTCGCGCGAGGCCTGTCTGTCGGCGAAGCGAGGCGGAGGGCTTACGTGAAATTTGGGAATCCTCAACAAGTGCGCGAAGGCGTGTGGCAGGAAAACACCTTCAGCCTGATTGACAATCTCTTGCGCGACTTGAAGTACGCCGCAAGAACACTCACGAAATCGCCAGGATTCGCGATCGTTGCGATCCTGGTGATGGCGCTCGGGATCGGCGCCAACATTGCGCTGTTCACCGTAGTGCGCAGTGTGCTGCTGAATCCATTGCCATTTCACGACCCAAGCCGGCTCTTCTCAATCTTTGAACGATCGGGAAAAGGCAAGGAGGTTAATCCTTATGCGCCGGTCGATGTGGGGAGTTTTGCCGAATGGAAAAGGTCGACGGCGGCAGTGGCTCAATTGGCGATCGTCTCACCATGGCAGGGTTACAACGTTTCGTCCGAAGCAGGAAAGCTTCCCGAACAGATAGACGCCGCGTGGTGCTCGTGGGATTTCTTTTCCACGCTGGGAGTCACGCCGGCCATTGGGCGAAGCTTTACGGCGAAGGACGACCAGGCCGGCGCGGAACCTACCGTCATTCTTTCTTCGGCATTCTGGAAACGCCGATACAGCGGTGATCCGGCGATCGTGGGCAAGAAGATACGGCTCGATGCCACCCCCTATACAGTAATCGGCGTCATGCCTTCTTCGTTTGTGTACGCCAGCTCGTTTGGCGGCGCCAATGTGCAGGTTTGGACTCCCGTTGCCCACGAGGCGCCGTCGTGGCTGATGAGCACATATGCCGACCATGAGTTCCTCGTGGTCGCACGCCTGCTGCCGGGCACCACGCTTGCCGGCTTGCTCAGCCAGTTGAATACGGTGCAAGCGCAGATCAGGGTGGCCCATCCCGAGCCGGGGGTTCGCGACGGGGTCAGCGGCCGCTCGATGCTCGATGACGCGGTTGAGAGCTATAAGACTTCGCTCTACGCATTGTTGGCCGCCACCGGCTGCGTGCTGCTGATCGCCTGCCTCAACGTGGCCAGCCTGCTGGTGGTGCGCGCCGCTGCGCGCAGCAAAGAGCTGGCGATTCGTACCGCGTTGGGCGGCGGCCGGCTCCGCCTGCTGGGTGAGCGATTGATGGAGAGCTTCCTGTTATCTTCTGCCGGTGGCGGCCTCGGATTGCTGCTGGCGTGGGGCGCCCTTGAATGGCTGGTGCGTACCCGGCACGATATGAACCGGGTTGAAGCCATCCACATCGATGCAGTCGTGGTGGCAGCGACGGTAGGCATCATTCTGTTCTGTGCGCTCTTTTCCGCCATGATCTCAGCGGCAAGTGGGAACGGGAAGGAAATACTCGCGTCTCTCCAGGAGTCATCGCGGGCGCACAGCGCCGGCCGCGCGCGCGCAGGGTTGCGCAAAATCCTGCTCATTTTGGAAGTGGGTCTCACCGTGGTTTTGCTGGTTGGGGCCGGCTTGTTGCTGAAGAGCTACGAGCGGCTGCGCAACACCGACCTTGGGGTGCCGGTCGACAACGTGTTGACCATGAATTTCGGCCTGCCGGAGGCGCGCTATAAAGATCCCGCACAGCTCGCAGCTTTCTTCGAACGGCTGATCGAGCGTGTCCGCGCCCTTCCCGGTGTGCAAGGTGCCGGATACGTAAGCGGAGCGCCGGGGCAAGGCTGGAATGGCGACTATCTGGTCAGCGTGGTCGAGCATCCTCCGCTGCCACAGGGCGAGGGGCTAGACCTGATGGTACGCCGCGCCGAGCCGGGATATTTTTCTGCAATTCAGCTTCCCCTCGTGCGCGGTCGTATCTTCACCCAGGACGAGCGCCTCGAGCGCGGCCATGTCGTAGTCATCAGCCAGTCCGCCGCGGTGTTCTGTTTTCCAGGCGAAGACCCCATCGGCAAGCATTTGAAGATCAGCATGGAGGACCAGGTCTATGAAGTGATCGGCGTGGTCGGCGATACGCGATGGAGCATCTCGCAGCCTGTGCACCCCACGTTTTATGAGCCCCTCTATGGCACCGGCCAGCGCGGGGCAACGATTGTTATTCGTTCAGCGCGAGATGTGGAAGCGCTCGCCGTGCCAGTACAAAAGATCATCAGCCAGATGGACCCCGATTTGCCGGTCGGGAACGCGATGACGTTGCGCGAGACGATCGGCAAATCGACAATCGATTCGCAATTCGACTCCATTCTGGTGCTGGCCTTCGCCGTGATCGCGCTGCTCCTTGCCGCCGCCGGGCTTTACGGAGTGCTGGCCTATCTCGTCACCCAGCGCACCAGCGAGATTGGCATTCGCATCGCCCTCGGCGCGCAGCGCGGTCGCGTGCTGCGAGTTATTCTGCTCGACGGCCTGCGCCCCGCGCTGCTGGGGCTCGTGCTCGGCCTGGGAGCAAGCGCCGCATCGGTGCGCCTCATTCGCTCGATGCTTTATGAGACTCAGCCGCTCGATCCGGCCGTCTTTGTCGCGGTGAGCGGAACACTGCTCGTTGTGGCCGGATTTGCTTGTCTGCTGCCGGCATGGCGCGCCTCACGACTTGATCCGATGCAAGCCTTGAGAACCGAATAGCCGAGCTTTTCGGGCAAATCTACCCGCAATCTCTGAACGCTTTTCAAGCTCCATCCCCTAACCAACCGCCGGGTGCCCCACATCTCGCTCGTTTTTCGCGAGATGTGGGATACCGCAGGCCTCCCCCTCAAGCCTGTAGCGGATTCCACAACTCCGTGCGGGTGCCCCACATCTCGCCCCAGCGTTGCCCGGATTTCCTGCTACGCAGTACTAGCCGCGACCACGTATGCGGCTTTCTCTCAAAAGAAAGCCCCATGAAGTTGCGCAAAGCCACCAACCTCGACAGGAAATCCGGGATACGTGGGACGAAAACGATGGGCGAAGCCCCACAAAAGCCTTTCGTTCCAGGCGCATTTGTTCCTAAGGATCGGAGCGAAGCGTAGTGGGGAGATCTGCGGTTTTCCCTCACCAAAGACAGCTATACGCGATACTTTCGGAAAGACGTCTTGCGCCTAAAATAAGCAATCAAAGGATTCACCTCCACACGCGCCATCTCGTTTTTGACAGATGATCGTGGATTCCTGCGATCCTTCCTTTTAAGTGCATTTCTAGTGCCTTGATGGGATGGAGATTGTCCTGAAGCCTGCTCTATTGTCGGGGTGCCTACTCTTTCAACTTTGCTGAGCAGGCTTGCTTTTGCAAAGGATCGCTCTGCAAGCATTCCTATATCGCCTCTTCATAAGCTCACCAGTCGCCCGAACTTAGAGATCACCGATATAGCCAAACCAATTCTCGAATGCGGGCGCCAGCCCATCCTTCATTTGGGCGGAAGCCCCTTGAGAAGAGAAGCATGGTAAACAACGCCGGGAACGACGAGCGTGTGGCGGCCATCGTATCAAAGGCCCTGCGGCAACCACCGGCAAAACGCGAATCCTACCTGCGGTCAGTTTGTAGCGACGATCAAGAGCTTTACCGGGAAACCGCCGCAGCGGTGAAGTTGGAGGAGCGCATGGGCAGTTTCCTGCTGCTGCCCGTGTTGGCCACCAGGGAGTTTCCGCGTCCGTTTGAAACCGGGCAGATCATCTCCGAACGGTACCGGGCGGGGTAATCCTGACCCTACAGACGAGCAGCGGCGCCGGTACGCTGGACTGCCGCTGTTTTGTCACGCCCGTAGGTGGGCAGGAGGTCGGATGGAATCTAAACAATCCCCTCGCCGGTGGACAACACAAGGTAACACCCCCAAATCATTAATCAACCCCGGCCGCCTGGGGTAGCCGTGTGGATCCGGTGCTTCGCAACAGGCGTACGCAGGTAGAGGGACAGCATCCACAGCCTACCTATTGAGGCAATGCTGGCACCCCTGTGCTGGCAAGGCCTGTTTACTACCTCGTTGCTCCATGTTGGAGTAGCTCCTTTTTCCCATATCTAGTCAGGGTCGGTCTTGCCGTCTTTTCAACTCGCCGGGTTAGACTGTCTTAGCTTTGATTCGATTTCACCGGACGCAAGGAAAAGCATGGTGGGAAAAACCAGGGCGACGAAATCGAGGCGAACGAAGCGGGTTGCAATGCGATTCGCCTGTTTTCTCTTCACGGCAGTTTCTTTTGCAGAGTGCACAAATCCAGTGCCCGTCAAAAAAGAATTCAAGGACTCAGAGGCCGTCATCATCGGGACGGTGATGTCCTCGCGTCCGGCGCCACAGTCCTGGTATACCTTCGACGGTACCGAATTTGTGGTGCAAATTGTCCAGACAGTCAAAGGCAAAAAATCCGGAGAGATCACGATTTTCAGTGAGCACACCGGAGATGGATACAACTTGCAGGTAGGCAAAGAGTACCTCCTCTTTCTGAACACCAATTACCAGCGTTGGGTCGTGAATAAGTGTGGGAACTCCGGCACGATAGATCAGGAAGGCAAGGTGATCAAAGAGCTTGAGCACCTTTTCGATAACTATTGATTCCTGGCAGATCGGTTTTGGGCGGCCTTGCGCTTGGAACTCGACAACTGGGAAAAACCAGCACGGAAGATGCTGACCCTGAAGAGAAAAAGCTTGAAGGCGCCGCCGGAGTCAATGCCACCCGTTATCGGGTTACTCCGCGCGCAACGCCTGCATAGGATCGACGTTGGAGGCGCGCCGGGCAGGCAGCCAAACTGCGAGCAGAGCAACTGCAGTGAGGATGAATGGCACCGACCCGAACACGGCAGGATCCCAAGGCTTAACGCCGAAGAGGAAGCTGGACAAGAGGCGAGTGAGGGCGAAGGACGCAACGATGCCGGCAACCACACCGGCCAACGCCAGCCTCATGCCCTGCCAAACAACGAGCGTGCGTATCGTGGCGCGATCGGCGCCGAGCGCCATGCGGATGCCCATCTCCTGGGTGCGCTGCGCGACCGAGTAGGCCATTAAGCCGTATATGCCGATGGCGGCGAGCAGCAGCGCCACCGCGCCGAAAATAGTAAGCAACAGCATGTTGAAGTTCTGCCGCGCCGTGGAGTGGCCCATCACCTCATCCATGGTGCGGATATGGGCCACCGGAAATCCCGCGCTGGCGATGCGCAACTGCTCACTGATGGCGGGAATGGACAGGTGCGGGTCGCCGAGGGTTCGCACCAGCCAGAACAGCGGCTGGATATTGGCGTAGGCTGCGTTATAGTCATCCGAGACTTGGGCAATCGGCGCGATGATCATGGGGCTGGCAGGCTGGGCCAGACCGCTGTCGTGGAAATCGGCGACGATGCCGATGATCGTTTCAATCCTATTTCCGTGCCTGATGTGCTGCCCTACGGGATCTTCGTGGGGCCAATATTGCCTGGCGAAGGCCTCATTGATGAGATTGACAGCGGGCGCTTCAGCGATGTCGTTTTCGGTGAAGTCGCGTCCACGCAGTAAGGGGATCCTGAACAGGCTCAGATAACCCGGCGTAACGCTCATCCACTGGCTTCCGCAGCAGCCTTTTTCTGCCGGACGCCCGATAATCTGGAACCCTGTGCCATCTTCGACATCGACGGGCCTCCAAAACCCGGCGGCCGCAACTTCCACTCCAGGGAGGGCGTTGAGCCGGTTGCGTCCGTCCCGCAAGAGCTGAGTCATCCCGGCCGTATTCTGGTAGCGCGGGCCGTTGAGCGACATCTCCATGGTAAGCACGTTGTGCGCATCGAAACCCGGACCCACCTCGTGCAGGGCGATGAAGCTGCGAATAAGAAGAGCCGAGCCGATCAGCAGCACCAGGGCCATCGAGATTTCGCTGACGACGAGCAGCGAGCGGGCCTTGCCCTCGCGGAGCCCAGTGCCGGAGCGGTTGCCGCTCTCTTTGAGCGTGGAGTTCAAGTCGGAGCGCGAAGCGCCGAAGGCGGGGAACAGGCCAAAGAGGATGCCTGTAAGCAACGAGACACCGAGGGTGAAACCGAGCACGCGCCAATCGATGCCGATGGCAGAGCCGTCCTCGCCAATACGAGGCAGGCCGGCGGGACTGACGGCAAGCAGTCCTCGCATTCCTGCAAAGCCGAGAGCCAAGCCGGAAATGCCGCCGGCCAGGGAGAGCAACACGCTTTCTATCAGCAACTGGCGCACGATGCGCCCTCGCCCGGCGCCCATCGCCGCGCGGATGGCAAACTCGCGCTTGCGTCCAGTCGCGCGCACCAGTAGCAGATTGGCGACATTGGCGCACGCAATCAGCAGCACCAGCCCTACCGCGCCCAGCATTGTCAGCAGCGAATTGCGCGCGTCGCCGATGATGCTGTCGCGCAATGGTCCAACCGAAAAATAAGGTCGCCAATCCGTGTTCGGGAACTCTCGGTGGTACTCTCGGCTCGCCACCCGCAATTGTGCGTTGGCCTGCGCGACCGTGACGCCCGGCTGGAGCAGGCCGGTCACCTCAAAGAAGATGTTCATGTCGGTGCTGACCGGATCGAACTGAAACGGGAGCCAGAGGTCGGCCTGCGGGTCGGCTACGAAATCCTTTCCGATCACGCCGACGACGGTGTACGGCTCATTGCCCACCGGGATAGATTTCCCCACGATGGCCTGGTCACCACCGAACCTGCGCCGCCATAGGCCGTAACTTAGGACCACTACCTTGCCGCCGTGAGGCGAGTCCTCTAGCGGCGTGAAGGTCCGTCCCAGCATCACGGGCGCGCCATACACGCGGAAGTAGCCCTCCGTAACATGAATGCCATGAACTTGCTCCGGACGGCCGCCGGTGAGGTTAAAACCGGGGCCCGCGTTGTCGTACGCAACCACCTCTTTAAACAGATTCGTTTGCCGCTCAAAGAAGTGAAACTCCGGAATGCTATGAAGATTGTTGGCAAGGCCGGACGTGTGCGCCAGAAAATCGACCATGCGATCGGCGTTGGGATAGGTGAGCGGCTTGAGCAGAACCGTATTCACTACAGAGAAGATGGCGGTGTTGGCTCCGATACCCAGCGCCAGGGCGGTAACGGCGGCGCCCGTGAAGCCGGGATTCTTCAGCAACATTCGCAGCGAATGTCTTATCTCATTCCATAGGTCGCCCACGCTTCGAATCCTCTTCTGCCGGGAATCTTACCGCATGGGCCGATAGCGAGCGCGCGAATCATCGGCACTAGGGGAGTTGCAACACGCGACTTGCCTGATCGCGGAGGAATCATGGGCCTGCGGCCCACCCAAGGCGATGAAAAGCAGTTTCCATTCAGCAACTACTCTCCCTGGAAGCACTACCCTCCCCTTTGTCATCTCGACCGGAGCGTACCCGGATTTCCTACTTCGCGGGTTTCGACTCGTGCGCGGTAGTGCATAGCCGCTCTTGACACCATGGCGCATTCACAAGCAGAATCGACAGTTTGCAAATAGGAAAGGGGCAGACTGTGCCTGACTCTAAAGGATTTTCGCGCAGACGATTCCTTTCGGGAGTCGCTTCCACGGCAACGACCTCGTGCTTGCCTCTCAGTGCAGTGGCGATCCTGAAGTGCAATGCGACACCCGCACTTGCAGCCCAAAATACTAGCATTAGCGTGTCCCGCGAAGCCCTCTCCGCCCCGCCGGTGATCATCGTTAATTCGGGATATCGATTGCTAATCGATTCGGTACGGGGAAGCATCGCGTCGTTTCAGTCCACGTATGGCGTCAACCGCGAATTGCTGATTCGAGACCACGTTCGCTTGCCGCTCTTCAATGTCGAGTTCATGAATGATGGTGGAGAGTTCAAGCTCATTACTTCTTCAGACGCGAAGAAGATCACCGTAAACAAAGAGGAGAATGAGAAAGGCCAAACGATCACTATCGAATTCAAACAGATTGGCGACTTACCCGTCGATGGCCTGGTGACGATCCGGTGTCCGGCGAACGAAACACTCACTTATTGGAATCTGGAATTGAAGAACGGGACGAAGTCCTGGATTGGGCACGTTCAGTTCCCGGTGATCGAAGTACCATTTGACAGCCCTATGGAGGGCGAACCCAGCCACATCCTCTCCTCATCATTGGATGGATCGCTGGCGGGTCCCGTTGAGCCCGCCGTGTATCAGCGACCGGGATGGACCCGTCATACTCCGCTCGAGCGTCAGTGGGGAGGAACAGAGAGCATCACACCCGACCTGTGGCTGGAGGATATCTGGAGTGGGCGACAGCGCAATGTTCCCGAGATCTGGCGTTATCCGAATTATCCGGGGCAATGGGCTGCCACACAGCTGATGGCCTATTACAACTCCGCAGGCGGCCTATATGTGGCTTGCGATGACGCGACCGGGTTGCCCAAATTTATCGATCGGGTGATGGAGGATGACGGTGTCACCTTGGGTCTGGCGCATTACCCCGGCACTCATGGGCCCGGTGAGACGAAGCTACCTTACAACGTCGTGATAGGTACCTTCCATGGCGATTGGTATTCGGCGGCAGAAATTTATCGGGATTGGGCCGCTAAGCAGCCGTTCTGTGGCAGCAAGCTTGTCGACCGAAAGGACCGCCCAAAATGGATTACTGATTCGCCTGTGGGGTTTGCGTTCCCGATGCGTGGCCAGGCAGACTGGGACGGCCCGGCGAAAGAGAACCCCGAATACACTCCCGCGACGAATGCGTTGGCATATCTGGATAAACTTGCCAAAGAACTCGAAAGTCCTCTCATGCCGTTCGTCTACAACTGGGAGCACAACGGTCCATGGGTCCAGCCGGATGCCTTCCCACCCCTCGGTGGCGAAGCGGCGATGCGTGAGTTCATGACCAAGTCAAAAGAGAAAGGTTGGTCTCCTTTCCTCTACGGAGACAGTCTTTGCTGGGTAACCTGGCAGGGCAATACCGGCTATGACGGAATGCCTTATTTCCGTTCCCACGGGGGAGAGGCCGCGGTGGCTCGCAGGCCGGACGGGACGTTCGTGGAAGATGTGTGGCCCTGGAGAAAGAATTACTGGGCGTGCGTTGGAACTGAGAAGGGACGCCAGATGATTCTGGAGATGACACGGAAGATGGCGGAACTCGGACCCAGCGTCGTGCAGCAGTTTGACCAGGGACCCGGTGCCATGGCGTGCTACGCGCACGACCACGGGCATCCGCCGGTACCGGGGCCATGGATGACTGAGTCCTTCAAGAGCCTGCTCAAGGCAGATGCCAAAACCGCTCGTTCGGTAAATCCCACGGTTGCGATGTCCTGCGAGGGAGCTCCGCCCGAGGTTTATCTTCAGGATTTTCAAATCTGGGATGGCCGCATGAGGACATGTCCGCTGTACTCGTTCCTGTACCACGAGTATTGCAACGGCCATGAAGGCTTCTTTGCGAACCGTGTGGATGATGAAGCTTTGCGGCTTTCTGTCGGTAGGGCCATCGTGGCTGGATACATGCTGAACTTCACTCTGCGCGATAAGGGACTGATTGAGTACGACTGGGATCAGGCTTGGACGCGTGCCATCCCTGACCAGGGCGCGATTCTTGACTGGGCAAAGAGAAGTAATCATTTCCGGGCGGGAATGGCGCGTGACTATCTTGTTTTTGGGCGGATGCTTCGACCCTGGGCGGTAAGCAATGTGACAGGACGCGACTTCGGGTGGGGCAAGGAGCCATTGGTGCAGTCCGCGACATGGCAAGCGGCCGATGGCCGAATAGGCGTTGTGCTGGCAAACTGTGCTGACCTTGGCGAATCTCCGCGCGTAGAGTTGAGAGGCCAAGGTAACAAGACACTAGCCCTTAATATCGATGGTCAGCAAAGCGAGCGGAACGTGCTACTCCCCAACGTAATCGATGTCGAGATGCAGCCCCGTTCTCTTACCTTGATCGAGGTGAAATAGGTACCGGGCGAAACTCCAGGATTGGTCTTCGCAATTCACTCACCCCTTAACGGAGGTGATCCCATCCCAATATTCCGAGGATGTCAGTTGTTGACGGCTGGCCAAGGGACTCATTGAGCGTGGCCTGGGGTTAAGCGGATGATCGCTAGAATTCGGCTCGTGCATTGAGGTCTGCGATGAGGACTCAACTCATCTTGTCGCTTGCCAAAAGCAGATAGCTCTCTATTACGGTCGTCGCTCTTTCACGACCTGTGCCGTATCGTCTCTTCTTCGTCAGGTGAGCGTCGGCGAGGGAGTCCCTTTACCGACGCCTCGGATCCAGGTGGTTCACGGAACGGTTCCACAGAAATGCGCTCGTAACGCACTTCCAGCACCGTGAGGTATTCTGTCCCGCCTGGCGCTTCGAGAACTACGCTGTCACCCGCTGCCGACTTCATCAACGCGCGCCCCAGAGGTGACACCCAACTGATGTGGTTGCGGTTGAGATCGACCTCGTCCGTGCCTACGATGCTCACCACTCGCTCCGCTCCCGCGGCATTGGCATAGCGCACGGTCGCCCCGAAGAATGCCCTCGTCTCCCGCTGCCCCGTTCTCGGAGCTTCCGGGTCCACTACTTCCGCGGCTTCGATTCGCTTCGTGAGAAAGCGAATCCGCCCATCGATCTGCCGCAGCCGCCGCTTGCCGTACTGATAGTCGGCGTTTTCACTGCGATCGCCGTTGCTGGCAGCCCACGCCACCACCTCCGCCACGGCCGGGCGGTCCCTGGTGAGCAGAAACCGGTGCTCATCTTTGAGGCGCTGCAGCCCGCTCCGAGTTATGTAGTTCTTGCCTCGCGTCGCGGGCTCGTCCCGTTCTGGTTTTCTCGTAAGCCCTTTCCGCATCTCGTAGTCCTCCCAGCGCGAATCCAGTGGGTGCCTCCAATGGAGGCGGATGAACGCCAATGGAAAACTCTGTAGGTCATCCACGTTCATGGCAGTTCATCTGCGGCCCTAACTGATTTTTTCACGTCTTCCGGTCCCTTAGCGATTCATCATCTCGGACAAGTGCCGGCTAAGGCACGCTTGGGTAGATCAGTATTGAAAAGAGTCGGCTTGTGATTACGAATTGCGGTCGGTTTCACTTGGCCGGATAATCGGCTGTTCGGACCGTTGGAGGCTCAATACCGCATCTGCAGATTGCAGAAAAGGGACCTATACCGCTAAGAAAGGGGGCACGGCATCGGCTGCTTTGGTGCAGAAACACTTGCCGTGGAAAGATGCAGCCATCGTTCTTCCAAGTCAGTGCATGCTAGCCTTGAGACCTGACGCATGAATGACTTCTCCTCATTGATCGTCCACTACGAATACGTCGTTATCTGCCTAATTGTTTTTGCGGAAGCTATCGGTGTGCCAGTACCGGGCGCAGTGGCTCTTGTTGCGGGTGGAGCTGCTGCGGCGGCGGGTACCCTGTACGGGCCGGCGGTCGCGTTGTTTGCGGTGGCTGCGATGTTGTCGGCCGACTCACTGCTTTACATCCTCGGCCGCCATATGGGATGGACGATCTTGAAATTCCTGTGCCAGGTTTCTGCCGATCCGGAAGGATGCGTTCTGCGCTCCGCGGAATCGTTCTATAAACGTGGACGGCTCACGCTGTTGATCGACAAGTTCATTCCTGGGGTGAGCACGATGGCCGCGCCGCTCGCTGGGAGCATGAAAATGCGGTTCTCTCAATTCCTGGGGCTGGACTTCCTGGGCGCCTCCCTCTATGCGCTCTCATATGTCGCAATCGGATTCATCTTTCGCGATTTCGTGGCGAAGATCGTCAGTGGATTTCGCGCAGCAGGACATGCGGTCGAGATTGTAATCATCCTTGCCCTGATTGCGTTTATAGGCTATCGGATTTCGTTGTACTGGAAACAACGCGCCGATCGGGTTGTACCACGCGTAGAGGTACAGATATTGGCCGCGAAGCTGCAGACAGAAGGCCCGGGAAAGATACTGCTGGCCGATGTGCGCAGCCATGGTTATTACAGTGCAGGCGCTGTCCGCATTCCCGGCTCGATTCGGGTCGAGCCCAACAATCTCAGCGCCGAAATAGCACTATTCCCTCGAGACAAGGACATCTACCTGTACTGCACTTGCCAGAAGGAAGCGACAAGCCGTAGCGTGGCGCATCTTTTACGGGAATGGGGATTTCAGGCATTTGTCATCGTAGGCGGCCTGGCAGCCTGGCGCAAAGCGGGGAATCCGCTCGAAACTGTGCCCGAGACCGATGTAGTGCATCTTCCAACTTTCAGCCGATAAGCCCCCATAATACCGGGCCGTGGCTGCCCTCCCGAAACGAACTGCCCACGCTTAGAGAAGGGTATGCTCTCCTGAACGGACACCAGGACTAATGACTAATCCACATGCCCGATAAACACTTTCGAGGATGATAGCGAAGCGGATCTGTCGGCGGCACTTATTTGAGATGCCAACTTTTCAACCACATGGAATACGCAAAAAACCGTCAATGGGTGACCCGGTGATTTGGCATCCAGTGGGCTTGCTCCCGGAATAGACGCTCGGTGCGTTTTGCGGGCAAATGCGGATAGCATGATTTCGTTCTCTCATGTCGGGTTCGTACTAGGCTGGGATTAACCTGGGTTGCTAAGTTTTCTGTATGAACCTTACTTCGACCTCTCGACGCAACTTCCTCGTGACAGGAATCGCCCTTGCAGCGACTCCGTCGCTCAAGAGTGAAGCTCTAACCGCATCGCGTGCCGACAATACGGCAGCCGAAGAGTTTCTCAGCAAGTGGGAACATGCCTTTGCTACGATCCGATGCGCTTAGTCGACGGCGCTCGCAATTGGCCTGCTGGTCTCCGGAGGAGGCATGGTAGGTACCGCTGCAAAGAGGATCGGCCTCAGTGAGCGGCAATTTGAGCGAAAGTCCCTGGAGTGTGCCGGAATTTCTCCAAAGAGCTTGTCTCGCATTTCCCGCTTCCAACGCGCGATTGGGAGACACCGGGCAGGCTACGGCAACTGGAAGGAGATTGCTCACGATGTCGGTTATTACGATCAGATGCATCTGGTCAGAAGCTTTCGTGATTTGGGAGGAGGCACTATGACAGAAGTGATGAAGGAGATAGAGGATAACCACCTCATTTCCTTCTGCTGCTGAGATGACTCTTGGCACTTATTTTCAGCTGTCGTACTGAGGAAGGTACGGTGCAGGTCGGAAGTCGGGAGGTGATTCCCAGTGATGCTAGCAGATTCGATACCCACGGTAAGTGGACGAGAAACCGACTATACGGACAGGTGACATCTCCCGGACAAAAAACTCCGCGTCACCCGATCTACGGCTCCGATTCGAGTCTTTCGGCTTTACTGAATACGCAGCAACTTCACTTTCAGCATTCCAATTTTGGTTTTGGGGAGTCCCGGTTCAAACAGTTCATCGCCATTAATTCGGCGCCCTGTAACCCACTTCTCGTTTTCATAGCTGCCCTGGTCCTTTGACGAAACAATCACTTTGCCGCTACCTGAATCGATCGCGAACGCAGGATCCCCATTCGCGCCGATGAAGAGGAACTCATCGGGCGCGGTGTTGATCACAATGGCGAAGGGCCGCTTATCGCTCGGTAGCGCACGCGATTCTAGGGAGACGCCCCCTCCGAGCTCCGTCCCCGAGTCGGGCTTGGCAGCCGGCGCGCCAAACTCCATACCCGCTGAAAGCGTGATCTTGTAACCTCCAAGAGCAACGGGCTCGGACTTCTCGCCGTCGACGATCAGAATGCCGTTCACCTTACCCGCCGCTTGCCATTCAGCCAATTGGGGAAGCATCGGAGAGAGCAGCTTGTATGCCTGCGCAACCTGTCCATCTGAGTTCAGATCTTCGACACCAAAGGGTGACCAACCCAGGGCAGCGTGATGACCGAGCGCCCAGAATAGATTCCCCACCTGGTCACGAGCTTCCGGTATGAACAAAGGATTGCCGGACCGCGCATAGAGCGCACATGTCCCCTTGAAGTCCGGTACGTAGATATCTGGCGCAAACAAATCGATCGACGGAGCAGCCGTCCGGTAAACGTCCAGCACGCGAGCAACCGGCCCGCCGCTCGGCCATTGTCCCGGGAGCTCCGCCTTCGGCTGAGGGCCGAGCCACGCATTCACATACATTGGTATGTTCAACTGGGCCTTCCCCTCTTTCGCTACCTCATTTACATACCGAGCCATGTAGTAGGACATGAAGGCTTCGTCGGCCCACTCGTCGTTGCCGAACACTTCTTCCCAGCTTCCCTTTGTCTTGTATCCGTTCTTCCCCCATAGTTCCTGCATTTCGGGCAATAGAGTGTCTTTATGTTTCGTGAGGGAGTTCATTAAATCGGCTGGAACCGGCCCCGCCCATGCTGCATCTGCAATCGGAGAACGATCCCGACTGTTGCCTAAGCTTCCCATCTCGTTCTCGACCTGCATCATGATGACCGTATGTTGAGGGTCGACGTCCTTGATATGGCTCATGAGCGCAGCGAAGGCCCTCGCATCGGCCTTAAGCGTATCCTGGCCAAACGGACTCAGCGGCCCGCTGCCTTGTTGCTCCATATACTTGGCCAGGATGGTACCCATTCCGTAATCGGGCCGCACCTTGATGATCATGGGCGGGAACCGCTTTGGATCGGCTTTGACCCAGGCCGGAGGGTAGCTCGAACCCGCATTCTTCCAGGTTGCGAACCAGATCAGCACCAGCCGCATGTTTCTCTGTCGTGCCTGGTTGATTTGGTCGTCTACCAGAGAGAAGTCGAACTTGCCCTCTTCGGGCTCGACTAGCTCCCAGCTAGCGGCGCCGATCACTGTGTTGAGGTGAAGGGCTGCAAGCTTGTCCCAAACCGGTCGCATGTACTCGATGCTCGAAGCGCTCGAGTTATGCAATTCGCCCGCCAGCATAATGAATGGCTTGTCGTCAACGAAGAACTGTTTCACCGCGCCATTCTGGCGGATATGCGGTAGGGGAGCCGTTTGCGCTTCGCAGGTCACAGCGGCGCATAGAAACAGAGAAATCACGAACTTCATTAAGGCCATACGTTTTCGATAACCCTTCATTCACGCCGCCAATGACGGCAATGGCCGCGTCCTCGGCTATCCTACGCGATCAAAGATCGAAAACGTCGCGGTTCTAAACCAGTTCTCCCGCAAGAACTCCAATTATCTGCCAAGTGTGCGGAAAACCGGCTACTCGGAGAGACGGCGAGTCGCCGGCCATGTGTCAGACTTGCTGACTATACGTCCACGTTTCTTCGTCGATGAGTGACTCGGCTATTTTCCATCATTTCAAGATGACTGATACATGTCCGCAGAGGCTCTACTCATCTGTGCTCTGCACCTGGATTGCCCTCCAGCAGCTGGAGGATTTGGCTATGGCCCATTTTTCTCGCCCAAGCGACGGGCGTGGCCCAAAGCTCAGCGTTAGATTCTTCGACCGGAGCGCCTCGCTTGAGAAGCAATTCCGCCATCTCTAACCGTCCCCACCGGCAAGCCCACCCCAGCGGAGTGGACTTCAGGATGTCGTCGCGGAGGTCGGTGCGGGCGCCGTGATCCAGCAGGATCTCGGCAAAGCGTACCCGGCTCGCTTCATCGAGGCCGCCGCGTGCCGCGGTGAAGTGAAGCACAGTCGCACTTTTCCGGCCGACATTGGCATCGACGCCATACGTCAGCAACAGCTCGAGGCAGCGGAAGTGGCCTTCGTTTGCCGCAGGATCGCCCGAAGCGCCACGCGGCGGCTGCATCAACACCCAGTGCCAGCGCGGATCGTCCTTGGCCAGGGTCATGTACGGCAGTGCCATCGCAACGATCTCCGGACAGCCATGATCGGCCGCCGACCACAACAATTCTTCAATCGTGTGCTCGTCAGGATTGTCTTCGAGCATCCGCTTCGCCATCGCGACGTCGTGGTTGTATGTCACGGTGTGCGGCTGCAGCTTCGCCCCACGCTCAAGTAGCAGGCGCTTCAGCTCGCCGTCTTCGTGATGCAACGTATGACCTAGAGGCCAGCCGGAGGCATAGACATTCGCATTAGGGTCGGCGCCACGATCGAGCAGCAAACGCGCAATCTCTACCTGGTTGTTGCGTGCCGCATGCCAAAGCGGAGCACCCCAGCTCAACGTCGGCTCTTCTAATTCCTCTAGCAGAACGCGCTCGTCGACATCCGCGCCCAGATCGAGCAGCACTCGCACCATTGCTATCTGGTCGTGATTCACTGCGAGGGTGAGCAGCCCGCCGCTGCGAAACGTACGCTTCAGCGGAGCAGGATCGGCGGCAATCATGGAGCGCACCTGCTCCACATCGCCGAGCGCGACGGCAGCAGCAATGGTCATCTCCGCGCCGTGATCGAGCAGTAAGTTTGCAATCTCGGGAAACCGCCGCCCGGAGTCGTCGTAGGGCCCGGCCGCATGGGCTGCACGATCGAGCGGAGTATCGCCCCGAAGATCCTGCTTGCGAACGTTGGCCCGGCGTTCCAGCAGCCACTCCACCAGCTCGGCATTCGCCATGTGCGCGGCGATGTGCAGCGGCATTGCGCCGTCGCGGTCACATGCCTGAATGAGCGACCGATCTTCTTCGAGCAGCCCAATGGCCGTGGCCGTATCGCCATGCACAATGGCCGCGCTGATCTGGTCCTGCACCGGAGAGACGGTGGCGTTGGGGCAGCTCATCTCCTCGCGGCGCAGACGCTCTTCTTCCTCGATGATGGCAACGATCTCTGGGAATTCGCGGTCGCGGGCCAGCACTAGCGCTGACGTTGCATCGCGATGTGGAAAGACACCCTTGTGCGCGTCCGCTCCAGCCTCCATCAGCAGCTTCACCATTGGCGCATCGCGGCGCATCACGGCGTAGTGCAGAGCGCGACGCTCATCTCCGCCCGCTCCGTCCATTCCAACCAGCTCCGGCCGCAAGGCCAACATCGACCGCACCTGCGCCATGTCCCCCGCATTTACTGCATCAGTGAAGCGCGCAACGGTCGCGCCATCGACAAAGGCTTTGAGCTTCGGCCAGCTCTCAAAGCCATAGGCGCGGGCGAGCACCCGTTGCGCATCGTTAAGAGCGAAATGGGAGGGATCGGGGTTGCGCTCGAATTGACGTACTTCAGCAACAGCAGCTAGCTCGCCGGCGTGAAATCGCTTAAGCAATTCTCTTGCTTGCTTCTTAAGCTGTTCGAGACTTGGATGTTTTGGAAGGCGGCGAGGGGACACAGATGCGGATTGTGAATCGGACATGACAATCTCCTTTGATCGCTGCCCGGCGTCCGCGTAACGGGCTCAAAGAAGATGATCCGAGCGTGTTGGAGACATATGTTGTCGATGGGCTCAGCCCTTCCCGCGGACACGGAGGCGTCCGATACGCCGGATCTAGTATACCGCGATCGGTTTCCCAGACCACCTTTGTTTGGATACGGTGGAACCTTGGAATCGTGAGTCTGACCCCGAACTCCCTGACCCCGAACTCCCTTGACCCCGAACTCCCTCTGGAAGTGTTGATTCGCGATAAGGTCTGTTCTCGCAAACCGAAAACGCCTCAGAGGGTTGGTTCCGAGAAGTCGACGTATCAGGGTGTTGATTAGCGGAGGTCGACCTTTTTACCTCTACCTTTCTTCTTCGAATTCAGCGGCGCAGTGTTGAAAGTGGTGATCTTTTCGAGCTCCGCCTCAGCGTGCTTCGCAGCAGCCTCAAGCGTTTTCTCTTCTCCCAGGAACCATGCGCCTATCGTGGCGTTCATCAGGGCCAACGTGATGCCGGCGAGCAATCTCACCCTTAGATCGTCGCGTCTGGCATTCCGTGCACGTGAGGCGAAGGCTTCGGCGACGGCGTCCTCCACGAGGTGCTTCCTCGAGAGGTAGGCCTGCCGCGCAGTCGGGTGACTCGTCGAGATCGCGATGAGCTGCCGCGCACGCGCTTCGGGCTGCTCGTTGTAGCGCACTCCGGCGAGCAGAGTCTGGTGGATCACTTCCAGGTCGGTGGATTGTCGCGGTGCCCTTCGGATAGCCCCAACCAGAACTGCGCCGTATTCCACGATGCTTCTGGCCAGGAGATCATCTCTGGTAGCGAAGTAGCGGAAGAAGGAGCGCTTGGAAATCCCGGCTGCTTCCGCGATCTCTGCCACATCCGTATGTTCGAAGCCCTTCTTTTCGAACAGGGCGATGGCCGCATCGATAATTGCGTTCCTTACGAGTTCCTGCTTGCGCGACCTCAGGTCTTTCTTCGGGCCGGTCAAGATGCCACGCCAGTCGCGATCGTCATCCGCTGGGTCGATGCTATGCGCTTGCAACCGCGCCCCGCTTGTATCCTTCATGCACATCACCCCGCCGCTACCGTACGATGACCCGCCTAGATGCAAGGTTCTGAACCAGGCCGAAGGGCGTGTGCGCGTCGCCATCGCGCTGGGCTGTGACTCTGACCACCGGGAAGTAGGTTCCCGGACGAACGAAGCGATGCACCTCGTTCAAAGCGACCTCATGACCAATCGTGACCGGCCGCGCCGTAAAATGGCCATCGCCCTCGAAGTCCCACTCGACCTTTACGATCTTGCCAGCAGAAGGCGGTGTCTGAGCCCTCGCCCAAAGAGTAACGACGGCTCCTTTCTTCACCAGGGCTGTGGGATGGGAGGATGCATCCGATGATCTACCAACGCCTAATGTCACGACGGGCTGAATGCCAGCGCGCAGCTCCGCCTCAGGCGCAAGCTGCACCTGGTCGTCGGCATCGATGCGATAGTTGGTGCTCTCCGGCGGCGGGATGCCCTTGGCAACCCATGCGTCCAGATCCAGCAGCGCCTGCTGTACCTCTCCGAGGTAGCTTACGATGTGGTCGGCGACGTGGGCAGAATGCTCGAAGGCAACACCGGCACTCATGCCCGCAATATCTGGCCCATGATCGGCGTTGTCCATATACCAAAGCCGAAAGCTCCCGGGCAGGTCACCCAGCGCGCCTTGCGCCTGCTGCCGATACCAGTCCGCTGACCACGGATAGGCCGAGACATCAAGAACCGACTCCGCCATAATCATCTTTCCGTGGAATCGCCCGCTCGCTACCGACCCAGCGCTTGACGCGTTCAGTATCGGACCGATCGTCACGCTTCTCTGCGGATAGAGGGGAGCACCGTCCTTCTTTACATACTGATCCCATCCGTAATGGTGTGGCGTTGGCACCTGGTGGCGCGAGTAGTACTGCAAGGCGATAGCCCACGAGTTGTCCAAGCGGACCGCAGTTCCCGCAGTGATTCCCGCGGCATTCACAACCTTGACCTTGTTGCCATTGATTTCAGTGATCACGACCGATTGTCCGGCCTTTGGACCGCCCATGATCATCAAGTCCCCGTTCAGCAAATCCTTCGACGGCTCCAGCCCAAGTCTTAATTCGTTGCCTTCACCAATGTTATTGACAGTCGTGTCCTGCCGAACCCGCGCGGCCTGAACCGATGGCTCGCTCCCCTCATATCCCGGTTTGCTCCAGAAATCTTCGACATACTTCGGGTCGATGGCACGGACTGCACCTTCCACCGCCCAAAACCCGCCGCCGTTCAGGGTGGCATACTGCCACCAACCTCTTAGAGGAAATCCAAGGCGAGTCACTTCTTTCAGCGTGTCGCGCTGCTCGGCGCTCAGGCTGACATATGGATCTCCGCTTCCTCCCGGCGCTACGGCATCGGCTATCTCCGGCAGTTTGTCACGCAGCACCCGCAACGCGAGGAGTTGCGACGCCATGAAGTTGGGGATCGCATTGGGCACGCCGAACACCATAGGCACCGCTCCGTCCCACACGCCGCTGGTGTTCTCCATGGAGCCCACGGTCTGGTACGCGCCTCCGCTGGCCCCATAAAGGTAGCCGCGCGGTCTGGTGGTCGTCTTGTAGATCTCATTGGCGGTCATGCGAGAGTACTTGGCGGCTGCCGCATTTGTGCGGTACGCCGCTAGCGGTCCACCTCCGGGTACGCCACCCGCGTTATTTGTCGACACCACATAAGCACCGCTCGAAAGCGCGAACACTACTGAGCAGGTTGAGGTACCGATCTCAGGACAGCCGGGAGCGGCATCTTCCGTGCCGATGGTGGGATAGGTTGTCTGGAAAAAGCGGTCTTTGTACTTCTCTGCTGTTGGGAAATAGAAAGAAAATCGCGCATTCGTTCCGGTGAAGCCGCCATGAACGTACGTGAAACTGACCGACACCCCGGAAGCTTCGCCGGTCAGGGTGCCGGGCCTGCGCTCATCGACGTATGGCTTGTTCAACTCTGGATCGTCACAGCTCTCGGTAATGAATAGAGGGCCACCAGCTGACTGTGGCTCGCAAGCAGATGTGACCGGCTGCTCTTGAGCCAAGGCGCTGCCACTTTCTGGAACAACCACAAGGCCCAACCCGAAGGCGAGGAGTAGCGAAGAAATTCGAATGCTCCAGCGCGTTTGGATCTGTATCGTCGCACAGTCAGCGTTGCGGACAGACGTTTCACTACGGCGACCATGTTCCACTTCGACACCTCTCCTCAGGCACCCGGTGCTGTGTGGACTATTCTCATGGCACTTAATGCCACTGTCAACATACAATGCCACAATGACAATTCTTTAGCCGTTGACGGAAGAGCAGGTAGAACCCTTTCAGCATTACCTCGCGCAAACAGCAGTTCCCGAATGGGTCTTCAAACGCGCATCTCTTCCGCCGTTTTCAGGTGAGGTAAATCGCCAATTCACACGTTGACCGCAGATAAGTAACGAAATGTCGGCTAGTGTTCACCAATCTGCTTGGATCCTCTTGGCCGTATAACCGGCTTCTCGGAAAGTGGCAGCCCGTCCTGATTTTCGTAAGGACGTCATTGGCTTCCGATCTGCGATTCGCGCTGCGCATGATCCTGACCCACCGCTGGTTCTCGGCTGCCGTTGTGGCCACCCTCGCGCTGGGCATCGGTCTCAATACGATGGTTTGCCGTCAGCACTATGGTCCGGCGGTGGAAGAGTGCTCTCATCCACATCCGGCCCACCAATGGGCGATCCGCTCAGCGCCACGTAAATCGTTTTATGGTCGGGACTGGAGTGAATGCCTCGTGGACGCTTGCCCAGCGGAATCGTCGCAAGCACTTTATATCCATTGGAACCGATTACTGTCAGATCACCCGAGACTTCATTGGTTACGTAGATTCGAAACGCTGAAGAGTCTTCCGCTACGGTGGGCGCCCGGTGCCACCTGCTCTGCCGCTGAGACGGGGAGCAACCCGCTGAATACATCGCGAGGCCAACCGCAAAAAGCACACACCCTCGTCTGCCCGACGTCCGCGCCACAGACACCCGCCTCCCGAATTTGAATATTTCAGCGTATGCCATTTTCCGTTTAGTCTTTTGTCAATCCGGGGAAGGCTCCTAGAATGTCGTCAGGACGCGAAAGGTAAATTGGCGTCCGGGGCCAACCGCGTTGCCGGAGAACAATCCCCCGAAATCGATGAGTTCGAGCGTGTTGCCCACGTTTGCGATATCGCCCTGAAACCGCGTGGTGAATTTCTCACGCTTGAGAAGATCGGCTCCCACCGAAAGATTTTGCGTGAAGTAAGGGTTGATGCGGCCGCGATCGAAATTGAGGTGATTGATCACCGTTTGGCCGTATTCTGTCGCATATTGTTGTGGAGTTAAGTCCGCTTGAAACGGCAGTCCACTATTGTAATCAGCTCCAACGGCCATCCACAAGCGCGGGGCAATCTGATAACGCGCTCGAGCGCGAAGCGTATTCCGCTGGTCCTGCGAGTCGGGAAGGTGTCCGATAGTCTGGGTCAGCGCGCTGGAAGCATCATCCCCAAGAAACAAGCCGCCTGTCACTGGATACCAGGCGTTCCCCACAATGTAAGAGTAGCTGGCGAAGCCAGAGAAGCGCCCCCAATTGGGAGCTTCGATCTTACCCTCCGCCCCGTAGAGGATGGCCTTCCTAAAGGCGATGGGGAAGCTTATCCCGGTGCTCAGGATTTGGTCGTCGTCGGCGTAGTTATTCACATCGCGGCGGAACACATTCGCGTCCACGCGCAGTTTATTGAAGAATGCTTTCGTCAGGCCCAATTCGTAATAGTCCCCGTGAGAAGGCTGGACCGGCAATTGCACCGCGGGACCGCTTGTGTCCAGATCCGCCGCCTCCGGAGAGCTGGACAGAAGTATGTTTTCGAAGGAAGGTGTCTGGAAGATCCGGTCAAAGGACCCGTGAAGATTCAGGTTGAGCTTCGGAAAGTAGCGCGAGGCGGCGATCCGCGGTTCCACCGTGTTTTGGTTCAACAGCAATTGGTAGTGGTCCCATCGCAAACCTGCGTTGACGGTCCAGTTGCCGAGGCGGATCAAGTCCTGAACATAGGCGGCTTGTTCGAGATCCGGACGGGTGGCGGTAAAGGAAAAGGTGGTCGCGCCGGTGTCGAAGATGCCCAAAGCTATCGGGCATTGAGGGTTGCTAATGTTGTCGCAGTAGGGCATGACGTAGCCGGTGTTTTCGTGCAGGAAGATCGCGTCGGATTCGACGCCTACCTTGAATTCGTGCCTTCCATGATGGATTGAGGCGCTTCCGTTGAAGTAAACCTCCTTGAAGTCGTTGTGCTGAGTTGCAATCAGTGGCCACGATGCCTGATTCGAGTTGAAGTCATTGGAATTATCGCGGGCCATAAAGCGCAGCCATCCGATCGCATCGGACGAGAATATGTGCTGGTAGGAAGCGATCCCCATGGTTTCAAAGTTGCCGCCAGTCTGCAGCTGCCCACCGGGGACGTATACGCAGTCGGGTGGCTCCTGGTCCGGGGGAACAGGAGGACAGCCAGTGTCGTTGTCAGAGTTTGGCAAATACGCCCCGTTCTGCTGCACCAGCTCGTTGGGAATCTGATAGCGGGCGAGTTCATGGCGGATAATGAAGGTGAGGCGGTCTTTCTCCGTTAGATCCCGCTCGTAACTTCCCCCGAAGCTGGCAACCGTGCCGGCGTTGGAGTAATTCTCGGGAACCACTGGGTTGAGGTAGTGGTCCGTCATGTCGCCCGAGGCGCTCACGCCAAACGTATCCTTCCCTGACGTGTATTGATCCTGGGTACTGGCCGAGGCTGTATCATAGGTCCCGCCGAAGAGAGTAAGTTGTCCATGAAACCCCGGCAACTGGCTTCTGAGCGTATTGACCTCAACGACACCTCCCATCTTCCTGCCATATTCCGCGGGAATACCGGCGGTATAAATCTTCAGGGATTGGATGTCATCGGCTTCGGCAGCCTCCGAACCGAAGCTAGGCGAACGGTTATCCGTGAGCGGAATTCCGTCGACGACAAACTGGGTCTGGTATTCCGATCCGCGGGGGTGCAGAACGGCATTGCCTTCATAGAGCCAGCCGGGTTGTGAGTTTACCAGGTCTTGAATGCCGCGGCCGGGCAGTGCGGTCTGTCGGTTCTGAATGGTCTCCGCCCCCAATTCATTGACTGAACCTGGACGATACGGATCCATCAAAGTGTTGGTGTCTGTGACCTTGACCGATTCGGAAACTGTAGCCACTTGCAGCCGAATGGTGCGATCCAAGGGGAGCGCAGAGCGGATTTCGACCGGCTCGGAAACCCGGGCAAAGCCTGGCGCGTGAATCTGGACCTGATAAAACCCAAAGGGCAGGCGCTTGGCGTCGACGCCGCCCTCCTGGTTCGTTACGAATGTCTGGCTATACTGGGTGCCGTGGCTGAGGAGGTCAACCGTGGCCTTGACGCTCTTTCCCGTAGCATCGTTGACCGTCAAACGCAATTCCCCAGTGGTGCTTTGGCCAAGCATGGGAAGAGCACACAAAAATAGGGGAATGAGCAGCGCCTTTTTCATTTCCAGTTTTCACCGATTGGCTTCAGCTTGGAAAAGGAGGATAGACGTCGCAAGGGACTTCCTACCCGGAGGAAGTACTCTGATTCTTCTCGCCGCCTTCGCAGTAGCGACTCTCTGCGACAAGCCACTGACAAGGGGTAAACTGACCTCATACTGGAATATTCCCTGGAGGCCGGTTTTGTTCAGCCTTTTTTTTAGAATGTTTGCCGGACTGTAATAATCAAGAGGCAGGTGTCCACTGAGTAGCGCCCCTAAAATGATGGAAACCACTCAAAAACCGATCGCGCTGCCTTCAGAAGATCCGGAATTTGCCCTTCGACTGCATCCGGTTTCGACAGCCGAGCCGCAGGCCCACTCGGAATTAGAGTCATTGGTCATTCGTCTCTTCGATCAGTTCCAGGGCCGAGTTCTAAGTTACGTAGTCTCCTGCGGTCTGCCTTTTCACGATGCCGAAGATATCGTCCAGGAGACGTTTCTCTCGCTGTTCCGCCATTTAGAACTCGGCCGCCCTCGCTCGAATCTCAATGGCTGGCTATTTCGCGTGGCCCACAACCTGGCCTTGAAGCGGCGGGGCGCGAATCAGGCGTTTGAGCATACTGTTGTCGACGAGCACACGCTGGCCCAGCATCCCTGCAAGGGGCCCAATGCTGAGGAGGAGGTCTCGTTCAGCCAGATGCAGCAACGCATGCATGCCGTTTTTGAGGCACTTCCCGAGCAAGATCAGCGCTGCCTCTATCTGCGCGCTGAGGGATTGAAGTACCGTCAGATTGCGGATGTGCTCGGGGTATCGGTCGGTGGGGTCTCATTGTCGTTGTCTCGATCGCTCGCGCGTATAATTCGGGCAACTGGGAGTGAGTGAGCGATGCAAGGCAACAAAGCACACTTATCCGACGAAGAGCTTCTTCTCTTCTCTGACCAGGAACTGCCAACGCGGGAGGCAGCCAGGGTGCGCGAGCATGTTGCTCAGTGCGAGCCATGCCGCGGGCGTCTGACAGAGCTCGAAAATGCTTCGGCGTGTTTTGCCGATCTTCATGAACAGGAATTCCAGGCGCAGAGCATTCATTCGTCGAATGCGCGCAATTTGCTGAAGGCGCGCTTGTCCGAGGCTTCCAAGGGGGGTAACAGATCGCGACGTGGAACATTCTGGAACGTAATGGCTCAACAAGCGGCTAGCGCCTGTCTGGCGCTCCTGCTTGTGGTTGGGGGCATTTGGATTGTTCGTTATGTCGCGCGAGCGCGTTCCAGCTTTGAGGCCGTGAAGGCCGAAGCCATTGCACTTCCGCGTCGAACCCTGACGCCGGGTTCCGCCCGGACCGTCCAGGTCGCGGAGTTGTGCAGCACTCAGGATCTCGACAACGATCCTCCGGTAAACCCGTCCCTGGAGCAGGCTGTTTTCGAGGAATACGGCGTCCCGGCTTCCTCGAAAAAGGACTATGAGCTGGACTATCTGATTACACCCGAGCTGGGTGGAGTCGACAGTATTCGGAATCTCTGGCCGCAGCCATACTCGTCTACCTGGAATGCCCGCGTAAAGGACCAACTCGAAGATCACCTTCACGAGCTGGTTTGCCAGGGAAAAGTCCAACTGGAAACAGCGCAAAGTGATATCGCGTCCAATTGGATCGCGGCATACAAAAGATATTTCAACACCGACAAGCCACAGCCAAGCCAGTCAACCGCCGCCAGCGTTGGTCCGTGGCACAAGTTGGTTTCTTATTATCGGTAACAACGGCTGATTACTTGCACGGCACGATAGTGATTACTTACAGCCTGAGCTCACAGCCCGCCACCGCCACTTATCTCTGAAGGCCGCGGCCTGGCCGCTCATGCACCTAATGGACTATCTGCCCATCGGCGTTTTCGCCTTCAGATCCGACAGTCGCCATCATGTAAGATCAAGTCAAGGCAGATATTGAGTTGATTGTCGGATTGCTGCCTGGCAGGGACAAGCGCGCGATAAAGAGGGCCTCGCAGGATTCGGAATTGCGGAATTGATGAAGGAAGCCGGCCTCACGGTGGGCGGCTTCTACAAGCACTTCGATCACTGTCGCTCTTGTGCTGGCCTCCGTCGGCCTCTTTGCTTGCTGGCTGCCCTGAGTTTCGATCACGCTTCGCAGAAGCGATACCCGAAATGGGAATCCGTCAGGAGGTATTTAGGATTGGCGGGGTCGTCTTCGATCTTCTTGCGAATCTGATTGATAAAGGTACGCAGATACTCGTGTTCGCCGTGGTATTCATCGCCCCACACAGATTTCAGCAGCCGCCCGTGCGGCACGGGCCTGCCTGAATGACACATGAGAAATCGCAAGAGATCGAATTGTTTTGGGGTTAGATGTACGGTTTGTCCCGCCTTGAAAACCAGGCGTCGCGCGGGGTGAAGTTCGATCGCTCCGATTGCAATCACCGCGTCTGGCATAAGTTTCGGCAGCTCGGCACGACGAATGGCAGCCCGCAACCGCGCCGTGAGTACTTTCGTACTGAAGGGTTTGGTAAGGTAATCGTCGGCTCCGGCATCCAGTGCCTCCACCGTGTCATCCTCAGAGTCGCGCACAGAAATAACGAGGATGGGAAGGCGAGCAGTAAGTTGTCGAATCTTCCGGCAAGTCTCAGTACCACCGATTCCTGGCATGTTCAAGTCAAGCAGAACACCATCGAACTGCGATGTCCGCACCAGCGATACGGCCTCCTCACCGCGTGCAGCCTCAACAGTGTGAAACCCTAGGCCGGTTAATGTCGTGCGCAGTCCGTGGCGAATAGATGCTTCGTCGTCGACGATCAGAATTCTATAGGTGGCAGTGGTCAACAACCTCCTCCTTTGAACTAAAGACTGACAGAAAGAAAGTGGTGCCTTCTTCTTGGTTGCTGATGACCCACACGTGGCCACGATGGGCTTCGGCGGCCTTTTTTGCGATCGACAGGCCAATACCCGTGCCCGACACTTCATGCTTTGTTTCGCCACAGCGATAGTAGCGTTCAAAGATTCGTTCCCGGTCCTCTTGCCGGATCGGAGGACCTTCGTTGTGCACTGCTATCAAGACTTCTGTAGCACTCTCTTCAGCCGAGATCTCTATCTTCGAACCAGGGTAAGAGTACTTGACCGCGTTATCAACGAACTGTCGGACAATGGAGGCGAGCAGCTCCCGGTCACCTCGAGTGCCGAGAGACTTGTTGCTGATGGAAACTTGCAGTGAATGGTCTCCTAGCTTACCTGACCTCTCGGCTACAACCTCTTCAATAAGGTCAGCAATCGCAATCTCCTGCCTTTGCAGGCTGACTTCCTCCGCCTCAAGGCGAGCCGTCTGCAGGAGACGTGTCGCCAGGTCATTGAGCAAGATAGCCTGCTCATCGATCAATGCGGCGAGCTCGGTGTGCGGAGGAGCCATGTGGCCAAGCTCGAGAAGCCCAGAGCTGGCCATACGTATCGCGGTGAGCGGCGTCTTGAACGCGTGCCCCAGTTGGTCGAGCACCGTGGACCGAAGCTGTTCGCTCCGGCGTGCCGCCTCGGCCTTCGTCTCACTGGCAAGGGACCGGTATCGATCAAAAGTAATTGAGACGGTCGACGCCATAGCGTCGACTGTAAGAGGGTCTAATTCGCCTCTCACCAGCAGAGCGCCGATCGGCGTCGTACCCAAATGCAGAACTCGTCGCGAAAGGCACGAATCGGGATCGTCCTGGTTAATCTCGAAGTAGCAAGTAATTCGTGCTATCTCCCTGGAGTCCACCGGCAAGTCGCCATACGTGTCAATGGTGTCGAGGTCCGCATCAAGGATGGCAACCGCATCCAGCTCAAAGATTTCCTTAACCAGCAACAGGAGCTGTGGACCTGGTGGCTGGCGCAGGTCTAGAGACAGAGTTCTTCGACTCAGTTCATACAGCCTCTCCAGGTTGCTCCGTTGTTCCTCAGCTGCCCGGGCATGCGCCTGTTCCCTTGAGGACAGCCGGCTCACCACCAGCACACTGAACTCAAAGACGACGAGTGTGAGGTAGTTCCAGGGATCGTTGACATAAAGAGTGAACAGCGGTGGAACAAAAAAGTAGTCCTGGCACAGAACCGCAACGACTGAGACCACCGTTCCCTGCCAAAACCCGAAGTGGAGGGCAACCAGGACGACTGTCAAAAAATATAGAAGTTCCGTAGTGGGAGGATTCAGGCGTAGTAAGAAGGCGCTCCAGGTCAGCAATGCCACGGCGAAGATTCCGATCGCGCAGTGAACGCTGAATTGCAGGAGACGTGCGGTCGCTTTCCGGTTGAGTATTCCACGAAGGGCCATAGTCAACACGCAAACGACGGCGGCAACGCGCCGTGCCTCTCAATTGAGGTATTTCATTGAATGATTCACGATAGCGAAAAACCCATAAGGAAAGCATAAAGTCGCGATTACCGAGTGAGGGAAGTACTCTCCAATCGCTTGGCACCGCAATTGAACGGCCGCCCCTAGAAGTCCATGCGCAAGGCCAACTGTCCGGTCCGGTTGCCCCCCTGGCCCTGGAGCAGCGCGGTATTCAAAACGCCAAAGCTGGAAGGTTCCCCGAAGTTCAGCGCCGGCGGCGCATAATTCGTATGGTTAATGATGTTGGTAAACGTGGCTTCGAAGCGAAGATGCACCCGCTCGCCGATACTGAAGCGTTTGGCCACACCCGCGTCCACGTCGACCATACCGGGTCCCTCCAGGCTACCGACGCCGCAGGTCCCAAAGCGTCCGGCATTCATTGGCGGTAGAGCGAAGGCGCTAAGGTTGTAGTAGCTCTGTGCGGAGCGATGCTGAGGGATGGGATTGCCGACGCAGTCCGGACGTGCAATGGCCCCGCCGGTGCTTCGTTCGATCAAATTGGTATTCGATTGATCGTCGGACGGCGGCATAGTGGGCGTGAGCCACTGACCCGTCTGCATTGTCGTCACCGTGCTCGCGGACCAGCCTCCAATGACTGGATTCAGGAATCCCGGTCCCACGAAAGTTTGTCCCTTTCCAAACGGCAGTTGGTAGGAGCCTGTTAGCATGAAGCGTTGGCGCGGCGTCGCCACCACGTTGCCGCGATCGTACTTTAGGTTAAAACGGTCGGCAATTTCCGAGGCATAAGGCTCCTCGCTCGCGTACACGGTTGGCGCGTCGTTGCCTTGCGCATCGCTGATATTTTTCGTGAAAGTGTAGTTCGCCTGGAACGTGAGCCCATGCCCCGTCCTATGGGTGACTTCCGCTATACCTGAGTTATAACTTTGAGTGCCGCTGCTGAACGACTCCATCAACAGGAGCCAGTTCTGGAAGGGCGAACGAGGATCGACGACCGAGTATCCATTGTTCGGAACGCTGTAGGGCGTGGTGCTCGCCGGAATTTGGTTGTCGTCTACGGTGATGGGGAGATGGTAGGCGCCTTGGCCCGTGTAGCTCAACCTGACCACGGTGTTGGGTGTCAGCTCCCGTTCCACGGTCAAGTTCCATTGTGCCGACGAAGGATCCTTCCAGTGCGGATCGTTTGCCTCCTCGAAATCGCCGCCGCCTATAGCTGCCGTCGCGTTCGGGGGGGACGTGTACGGAAACTGGAACGTCGCAGCACCGTTTGTGACAGCATTGTTGTAGGTGAGCAGGTCCGAGAGGGCGATGATGCCACTGTTGAAAGACATGGGGCCAAGAGTCGTCATGGTATAGATGCCAAAGCCGGCGCGAATGACCGTCTTGCCGTTGTTGAACGGACGCCAGGCGATGCTGAGGCGCGGGTCAAAATCACGCCAATTCCAGTCCCGAAGGCCTTGAGGGAGCCCTGCCTGGCTCGCTGTTTCGACGTTCGAACACGGTAACGGGCTCCCAGTCCCAAGCGAACATGCGTTGAAGCCCTGAAGAAAGCCCGTGTTTATCTGCTGCAGGAGCGGACTGTTTGCGATGAATTTAGGGAACTTGTTCGGAACGACGACGGTCAAGTTGTTCCCCGATGTAAGAAAGGTAGCTATATCGCCATTGGTTTCCTGAAACGGCGGAAGCAATTCCCACCGCAGTCCGAAAGTGGCCGTGAGATGCCTGTTGACCTGCCATGTGTCTTGACCGTAAACCCCCCAGTGGACACTGCGCGCATCCATTTGTGGGCCAATGACCGCGAAGTAAGACGGGTTTGGCATCCCGAGCAGAAAATCCCCAAAAGAGTAGCCGGTGAGGTTGCCGCTGAAGGTGAAGTTGCCAAAGTCGTCTGAGGGCGCGAAGTACATCACGGCATTGAAATGCAGTCTGCGAGCATCGAATCCAAATCGAAGCGTGTGGTTGCCGATGACCTTGGTGAGATTGTCGGTGAATTGGACGTTCCCCGAAATGGTTTTTCCAACCTTGTCCTGCCCGATGTTGGTTACGGAGCCGTCGGCGAAATTGAAGGTCGGGAAGGCATCGGCGGTGGGATGCGAGGCGATGCCTACGGGATGATCGAAGATAAGCCCGAGTTGAGAGATGGCCGTGGCCCCCTGGATCGGGAAAGTGTCATTCTCGTTGTAATTGGCGAACCCGAAACGGAATTCGTTCACCAGCTTGGGAGTGATCGCATAATTGTAGGAAGCCACGAGGCTGCGATTTTGATCGTGGGCCCCCACATTCGGCAGAAAATTGTTGGCGGGAGCGACGACGCCCGCGCTGTTGAACTCGCTATAGAACGCGTTCTTGAAGCTGTAGCGCACGAAGACCTGCTGCTTCGAATTGAAATTGTGATCGACGCGGACGTCGAAGCCGTTGGAGTTCGCGGGGTTCGGCACCAGGGTCAGATAGTTGTAGGACGGGTTACGACGCCCAGGTTGGCGTTCGGCAAGGGATAGTAGCTCTTCAGAGCCAGAGCCACGGGATTGATGCAGGCCGGGCACGATCCGGTCGGGATGGTGTTGTTCGGGAAAGCCGCGCCGGTGAACGGGTTGATCACAGGGTCCGGCTCCCAGGGACCCGCACCAAGTCGTTCAGGTTGCCGGCCCAGTCCGCCGCCGACGGCACAAGAAGCTCCTCGGGATAGGACTGCGTCTTGCGATTTCCCTCGTAATCGGTGAAGAAGAACGTTTTGTCGCGCCCGTTGTACAGCTTGGGGATGGTCACGGGGCCTCCCAAACTGCCGCCGAAAGTGTTAAAGGTCCGGGGAGCCTTGACGGGGAAATTCAGAACGGTGGCATCCAGGGCGCTGTTCTGAAAATATTCAAACGCACTGCCATGCAATGTATTGGTCCCACTCTTTGTGGTGAAGGTCACATCGCCCATCTGAGCGAACTCCGCATTGTTGTTGAACGCCGTCACTTTCATCTCGTCGATGCTTTCGAGCGATGGATAGGTGTCCTGCAGCGCGCCGTTGTAACGCATGTTGGCCGTGGAAATTCCATCCACCGAGAAGCCAGTCTGCGCCGCCGTCGCGCCCCCGACCGCAGACATTCCCCTGCGAGTCCCTCGTTACCTCGGGAGATACGGCCAGAGCCGCCAGAGGACTGCTCGACACTGCCCGGGAGTTGATCGGCAATTGAGTAATGTTTACGTTCGAAATCGTATCGCTGATCGTTGCATTTTCGGTATTCAACAGCGCCATATCGGCGCTCACTTCCACCGTCGTGGTTCCTGCCGTGACGGAAAGCGTAACCGGAAGGCGCAGTTGCTGGCGGGCTTCCAGCGTAGCCGAAGAAACCACGGCATCGGTAAATCCGGCTTTATGAACCGTGACTTTGTAATGGCCGGCCTTCAGATTCTCGAAGACAAACTCGCCGCCAGTGCCGGAAGTGGTGGTGCGCTCCTCGTTCTCGTCGAGCGAGTGTGCCGTGATCAGCGCTCCGGGAATCACCGCACCGCTAATGTCCTGCACCGTGCCGAGAATGGTGCCGAAGGTGGACTGCGCGAGA
>CAWGYP010000027.1:0-551350 GCA_963826875.1 uncultured Acidobacteriaceae bacterium
TCGTAGCCCCAATGGCCCTGCTTGGAATCATAGGAGTCATGCTGCTGGTCGAAGCCGCTAAACATCCCAGCCAGATCTTCGGTATCCCGGAAACCTTCGTCGATGATGGTCGAAGCATTGGTGTAGGCCAGGACGTATTCATGAAACCAACGGTCGTTCGTTAACACGTAATTCACCAGGCCGCCGAGGAAGGCAATGTCGCTCCCGGAGCGGATGCCCACGTAAAGGTCGCACACGGCCGACATGCGGGTGAAGCGCGGATCGACATGGATCAGGGTCGCGCCTTTCAGCTTGGCCTCCATGGGCCATTGGAAGCCGACAGGTTGAGCCTCCGCCATATTCGATCCCATGAACAGGACGCAATCGCTATTGGCCATGTCCTGCTGATAATTTGTGGCCGCGCCGCGGCCGAACGAGGCGCCCAGACCGGGCACCGAGGCGCTGTGTCATATTCGCGCCTGGTTCTCGATCGACACCACTCCCAGGCCGCCGCCGAGCAGCTTCTTGATAAGGTAGTTCTCCTCGTTATCAATCGTTGCCCCGCCCAGCGAGCCAATGCTGCGCACCGAGTTGAGCAAACGGCCTTGCTCGTCGCGAGTGGTGAAATCCTCGTCGCGGGTCGCCTTGACGCGCTGGGCAATCTGCTCCAGCGCCCAGTCCATCGTCTTCGTCTCCCAGTGATCGGAGTATGGAGCGCGGTAGAGGACCTCGCGGACGCGATGCGAATTGACGGAGAGCTGGTAGGCGTTGGCCCCTTTGGGGCATAGGTGGCCGGTGCTGATGGGACTCTCAGGATCGCCCTCAATGTCGATGAGTTCGCCGCCCTTGCTGAAGATGAGCTGCCCGCAGCCGACGGCACAGTAAGGACAAATGCCCCGGGTGACATGGGCGCCGCGCAGCCGCGAAGACTTCGCCAGCGTCTCTACGCTGAACGGTTCCCGAGAAGTTTGTGGCTGCTGGGTCAGTCGGAAGCGGAACATAGCACCTCGTCCTTCAGAAATTCCTGGTTTTAAGATGACTGAGAGCGAAGTTGGTTGCGGCATGCTAGCACAAATGCTTCAAACAGAGGTATTTGCACAAAAACGGGAAAATCTCCTGTTCCCCTCAGCGGGACGTTCACTTCCAGCTCCTTTGTAGAAATGTGCGAACTAAGCAGACTAAGCATACTAAGTCCGCCCCTGCATTGATTCCTCGTTGGCCGTTTCCTCAGTTGGTATTGCGCGACTACGAGGCGCGACTTAGGACTGCCTGCCTCGATGCCTTGCGTGTCGCCTTTGCCCATCGTAGCGCCGCACGAACCGGCCGATTCGTCTTCAAGGTTCTTTGGGTCGTAGGTTTTTGTAAAATTCGATAAAATTCGATCCTTTTTGGTCTTTTTCGAGCATTGGCAGCGCGCGTTTCTTTAGAGCCTCAGGCGCCAGATAGAGGGTTTCTTTTCCATAGAGGAAGGGACCGGGTTGTCTGGAGCAGAAATGGACATGGGGGCATGAGGCGCCGACGGGGTCGCTTCCGAGGGGCTAGAGGGGCGGGCGAAGATGGATCCACTCAAGTCAAAGTCTGGGCCGGGAGTAGAGCCAAGGTGCGAAGGCGCGTCTGCCGCCTCGCCGGGCGGGGGATGGGGAACGCCAAGCACATCTTCGTCTCGGGCAGCGTCTGGGCCAGGCTGAGGGCCGGTGGTTTTCCCCTGTTGCTCGCTAAGCCACGCGGCGGTATCGATTGGCGGGTGAACAGGCGGAGGGGCGGATTTGTTCTGGGCGGAGCCGGCGCGACGATTCGTATTCCGATCAGGGATCAGGCCTTCGATGGCGACGATCATGGAGAGGGCCTTGATCTGGGCGGACATGCTGTTTCGAGTCATGTCGGGGTCCAGGTCGGCGATTTGCCAGAGGCGGGCCAGGACTCGCTCGCGGCCCAGGTTCAGCCGGCGCTGCTCCTCAGATTCTTGCTGCACGAGGCGATCGTGCATGGCGGCCCGGTGCTCGAGCATGTAGGCGCGGACCTGGGGTTTGGCTTTGGTGTAGGCGGCGGTGTCGGGGTTGAGACCGGCGGCTTCGGCGGCCTGACGGTCGGTCATGGTTCCAGAGAGAACGAGGTGTGCAAAGGTTATTTCCTGGTCAGTAATGAGGTCGCTGACTTGATTCTTGGGCATAAGTGGCTCCGTTTGTCGGGAGGTTGTGAGGTTGCGAGAGAGAAGCTGCGCGCAGAGGTCTCTGAGCTCCGGGAAGCACGGTGGGAGCCCATGTTCGGATTTCTTATCATACTTAAACGTAGAATGAGTTTTGCTTGTGCTCAAGGGGGCATTAGATGTTCGTTCCAACTAAGTTGGTTGAACTCTAAAGTTTCTGTGGATGTTACTGCACGGCTGCTTGCAAGCGCTGAACCTTTCCACACACAGGTCGATCATCGGCCGTTCAACAGCTCAACACATGATTCGCACCGTAGTTCTAATTCATTTAGGGTTATTTCGTCTGTCGCGCATCTCGCGTCTGTCGCGCATCTCGCGTCCGTCTGTCGCGCATCTCGTCGCGCATCTCTCGCAACGGAACGCCGCTTTTCTGATGGGGTACGTTTCGTCTGTCCCCGCCAGAGTCGTCTGTCCCCGCCAGAGTCAATAGCGAAAAGCCACGTTGTCGTAGGTAGCCTGTTCGATCTTGCGGGAACTCGTGATTCCGATGCAGTAACAGTAAAGCAACAACCGCGCCATGAGCACAGGATGGTACGCTGTCAGCCCGCGCCCATCAGTTCGTTCATACCTTGCGTAGATTGCAGACAGATCGAGTTCGTTCATCACATCTGCTATGAATCGCGCCAGATGGTCCTCCGGCAGCCAATCTTGCAACGAGGGTGGGAGCAAAAACGGTTGATCATGACTGCAAGCGCGAAAGCGTTTGTTCACAAAGCAATCCTACAAAATTTCTCACCTCGCCGAGACGCTTTCTCATTTTTCACGCAATCTATCTCCGACACACTGCCAGTCTGTCCCCGCCAGAACGTGTCCCCGCCAGAACGGAACGCCGCTTTTCTGATGGGGTACGTTTCGTCTGTCCCCGCCAGAGTCTGTCCCCGCCAGAGTCTCGCCAGAGTCTGTCCCCGCCAGAGTCCGTCCCTTCCGATCAGTCATGATAAGTCGGCCAGTGTCCAGCGATCCAGCCGGTTTCGGCTGTCAACTGTCGATAACAGGGCAATGCACGCATCGAGCATGGGGAACCGACCTCGGAACCTCAGTCCTGAAACGCGCCAGGGTCCCGATCCCAGCATTGAGACAGATCAGAATTCCTGGGCACTGGGCGACGTATCAATACTGATTTACCCGAGCGTGCCTTAGCCGGCACTTGTCCGAGATGAAGGTTAGGATCGCTAAGGTGCCGGAAGACGTGAAAAAACCAGTTAGGGCTGCAGATGAACTCCCATGAACGTGGATGACCTACAGCGTTTTTATCGGGCTGTTTCGGGACAGGCTGTTTCGAGACGAAACGTAACCACCGTTCTTCCAGCCGTGTGGGTGCACGGCATTTCCGATGGTGGTTACTTCGTGAGCGCTACGTAAACCGCATCTTGCATGATGGCGGTGGCTGAATCATTTTGTATGGATGAGACAGCCTGAAGCGGAAGCATGGACGAAGTGGCGTGGATTGGTTTTGGAGCAAACGCAGAGCGGTCAAAGCGCGGCGAAGTTTTGTCGTGAACGGAATTTACGCGTATGGCGGTTCTACGACTGGAAGAAGCGCCTGGTCGAAGGTGAAGTGGCGAAGTTTGTTTCAGTGGAAGTGAAGCCGGCCGAGTTGGCGGTGTCATCGTCTGTGCCAGGCGAAAAGGCGATTGAGATTCGTCTGCAGAGAGGTTGCAGTCTTGTAGCTGAGCCTGGTTTTGATGCGAGCCACCTACGCGCCTTGCTGGCGGTGTTGGAGAGCGAGGGATGATTGGTCTTCCGAGCTTGCGGGCGCTGGATGGATCGCAGGCAGCGCGGATATGGCTGGCCGCTGAGGCGACCGACATGCGTTGCGGCTTCGATCGCTTGGCAGAGCGAGTGCGCGTGGTCATTGGTCAGGATCCTCTGGGAGGGCATCTATTCGTGTTCCGCTCTCGCCGCGGCGACAGATTGAAGATTCTTCTTTGGGATCGTGATGGATTCGTTCTGTGGTACAAACGACTGGAATCGGGCGTGTTCAAGCTGCCCCGGATGAGCGCTGGATCTCGCTCGATCGAGATACGTGGCAGCGAACTGGCGATGATCCTGGATGGGATTGATGTGTCGAAGCTGAAGCGGGTGCGGAGATACGAGCGCGGATCAGGAACCAATCGAGACAACAAGCAAGAGCCAGTTGTAAGTGACACCTGCGCCTGAATTAGTTATTTACTGAGATGTGGCCGCCCAAGAATCTGAGTTAGCTCCATTGCCGGAAGATCGTGAGTTGCTGGCGGCGATGGTGCGCACGTTGCTGGCGGAGCGCAATCATGAGAAGCAGCGGGCTGAAGTACAAGCGCATCGAGCCGAAGAGCTGCAGGTGGAGCTGTTGCGCCTGCAACTGGAACTGGAGCGATTCAAGAAATGGTACTACGGTGCGCGGGCGGATCGTCTTCAGTCTAGCGACGAACTATCACAGTTGCTGCTGAACTTCGCTGAGCAACTGGAACAAAAGCCGATTCATCCGGACGATCTGCCGCCCCAGGCGGAGCAGGAGCAGCAACAGCGACGGGTCAAGCGGCGCAGAGGGCGGCGCCATCTTGCCAACTTCGAAAACCTTCCCGTCACCACGCGTGTCTACGAGCTGAGCGCCGAACAGCGGGCCTGCCCCTGCTGCGGCCAGACGCGCCATGAGATTGGCGCCGATGAGGACACGGTAGCGGTTGTCGGGGCAGTCAACCGGGAGCCAAGGAAATTTGCCAGCGCGGTCATCGTGCTCTTGTCTTCGGTGGTGATGGCACCAAGTCAAGTTAAGCGGCATGTACGCAAGAAGTATGCTTGTGCGGGGTGCGAGGGCAAGGGCGAGCACCCGCGGATGGAAGTAGCCGCCAAGCCAGAGGCGGCTATCGACAAGGGCATGGCCGGACCTGGGCTACTGGCTTACATCGTGACCAGCAAGTTCGCTGACTATCTGCCGCTGTACCGGCTGGAGGATATTTTTCAGCGCCAGGGGTTTGAGATTTCCAGGGCCACGCAATCGGTCTGGTGTGGAGATGTGGCCGATCTGGTCGAGCCGCTCTATCAACTGATGGCAGAGCAGGTGCGGGCGTCGCATGTGGTGGGCACCGACGACACCATCATGCCCATGCTCAGCACTGGCAAGGCCGCCAACGCGCGGATGTGGGTATATGTTGGCGACGATGCCCACCCCCACAACGTCTTCCATTTCACGCTGAATCGAGATCGCGACGGGCCGAAATACTTCCTCAAGGATTACCGGGAGGTTCTGCTGGCTGACGCCTACGGCGGGTACAACGGGGTGGTGGCCGGCAACGAGATCACGCGTGCGGGCTGTTGGGCGCACCTGCGTCGCAAGGTGATCGAGGCGGAGAAGTCGGCTCCCGAGATTGCGCGGGAAGCGATCGAAATGATGCGGGCTCTTTATGTGGTGGAGAAACATGCCAGGGATTCTTCCATAGCAGAACGTCTCGATCTGCGCCGGAAGCAGTCGGCGCAGGTGCTGGTCCTTCTGCGACAGAAGCTTCTAACCTGGAAGGAGCAGTTGCTGCCCAAGCATCCCATGGCCGAGGCGGTGAACTATGCCCTAGGTCAGTGGGAGGCGTTGAACGTCTTCTGTTCAGATGGCGCGGTGCCGATCGACAACAATGTCAGCGAACGGGAGATGAAACGCGTGGTCCTCAATCGAAAGAACTCGCTGTTCGTCGGCAACGCGCGCGGCGGCCGGACGGCGGCAATCCTAGCCAGTCTGACCAGCACCTGCCGTCGCCATGATGTGGACCCGCAACTCTACCTCACCCAGTTGTTGATGAACTTGCCGGCGGCGCGAATGAACGAACTCTCGGTCTGGCTGCCGGATCAATGGAAACAACTTCACCCCGCAAGAATCGCTAGCAAGCAGGCTCCGCCCGCCTGCTGCGTAGGCATTGGTTCTCCTAGCGCCCACGACAAGGCAGTTCACTTGGGATCAAAAATCACAAAATGATCGGTACCGCTGATGAAGACTCGTTGGAAAAGCATGGTCGGTAGCAGACCGTCTTCACGCTGCTTTGGAAGGTTCTTCGCGACGATTACAGGGGTCACGAATGAGATGTGGGTAAGGATATGGTTGCCGATCTGCATATTCTGCGGCGGCACGACGGCAAAAGCCCGTTGCGCGCTGGTTGCGTTGCCTCCCTGCAGAGTGGCGGCGTGGATGAGTGTCTGGACTTCCGGCTGCTCGCTGCCGGGATAGAGGATAGGACCGTCGCTGCCGGAATCGAGTTGGAGCAGAATCGGCCGTAGTTCCAGTGCCGGAGAGATGAACCAAAATAACGAGCCGCTCGATGAAGGGCAATTCATCCTCAGGATGTTGCGGGGCGACAAAGGGAATGCGCTCGCCGCGCACACTGTCCCGCATCGCATTTGTCTCGTCGAGACAAAGCAATTTGTGTCCATAGTCGACAAACAGGTCGAAGTGAGCGAGAAAACTCTCACCGAGAACCCCCCGAATGCGAGGATCGGCTGCCTGAATCTGTCGGAGGTCCTGGACTATGGCAGGTGAGTTCTCAACCACCTTGGAGCCCGCTTCCAAACTATCCAGAATGGTTGCGGACGCCTGCGCAACGCTGGCAACGGAAACAAGGCCGACCTTGCCTTGAGGCCTGAGGTCGAGTTCCGCGGCCAGCGATGGATCGATGACCGTAACCTGGCTGCCCGGTATCCACCATGAAATCAAACGGGCCTGACTGGTTGATTCTCACGGGAATAACAATTAGTGCGTGCTGGACAAACTGCGGGGTTACACTAGCGACATTTCCCGGGCAGCGCGGCTCTGCTTCGATTACGGGAAGGATGACCAGCGCCAGACTGACTGCGGCGAGCAACTGAATGCGGCGAGTGGAGACCAGGTGTTTCATGTCGACTCCGCCTCGCGGGGTTGCGAGGTGAGGCGACATTGGCGCCTGGGAGGGACTACCTCAATCGACAGCGGGTAAAATGCTGGTCAATGAAAGGTCGAAAGAATCTCCATCGCCTAACTGATTGCTGCTCAGCGGATTACACAGCTCTCCCGTAGTCCGGGAATGTGATCGGTATCGCTACAGATCGCGAGGGCATCAGCGATGGCAGACGACAGCGCGCCAGCTTCGACTCCTGCGATTTGGAGAATTTCGAGGTGGACCTGCGCAGCGGCGAACTGCGCAAGGCGGGAGTGAAGCTGAAGTTCGGCGGCCAGCCGTTTCAGGTTCTGACCATTTTGCTGGAGCGGCCGGGCGAGGTGGTGACGCGGGAGGAATTGCAGAAGCGGCTCTGGCCGGACACCTTTGTCGACGTCGACCACAACCTGAATACCGCCATCAACAAGATTCGGGAAGTGCTGGGGGATTCGGCGGAGAGTCCGCGCTTTGTCGAGACGCTGCCTCGGCGGGGGTATCGATTCATCGGTGAGCTGGAGCCGCCGGTACAGCCCGTAATTCCCGTCAGTTGCAGTCGAACCAGATCGCGGCTGGCACTCTCATCGAACGTGGTTGAAGATCGCCGCAGGCGTTTCTCGCCATCTCGGTCGTTGCCCTTGCAGCCATCCTTGCCTATCGATGGCATCGGCAGCAGCGTCCGCAGGAGCAGTCGGCCTTGACTGCCGTTCCGTTTACCGCTCTGACCGGACAGGCGAGTTCCCCGGCTTTCTCACCTGATGGCTCCAGAATCGCTTTCGCATGGAACGGTGATCCAAAGGGTGGGGCGAAGGGGTTCGACCTATACGTGAAGGCCCTTGGGAGCGAAACTCTTCTCCGCCTGACGCAGCATCCCTCGGACTGGATCAGTCCGGCATGGTCGCCCGACGGAACGCAGATTGCGTTTCACCGCGTAGCCGCCGCTGACAGCGGCATCTACGTTGTCCCCGCCCTCGGCGGCCCGGAAAGAAAATTACGCTCCACCCGAGTACCCGGGGAGGACTCCCCAACGATCAGCTGGTCGCCTGACGGCAGGTGGATCGCCTTCAGCGATTGGCTGCCGGCGGACGATCATACAGGGATTTATCTCCTCTCCCCGGAAACGGGGGAAACCGAGCGGATTCCGAACGGCGCAAAGTGCCTTGGACAAATTCAACCCGCCTTCTCCCACAGCGGCGAGTACCTCGCATACTGGTGTTTTCGAAGCGAGAACGTAGCCGTTCTGTATTCCTTACCCCTTCAGGGCGGTGAGTCCAAAATGGTTTCGTTATTTCGGGATTGGCCAACGGGGTTGACATGGTCGGCTGACGACAAGAAACTCATTTATTCCCTTTGGCATGGATTCTCAGGCGGCCAGTTCGGCGAAGTTACCGTCGCGGATGGTTCGGTGAAGCGGCTAGCACTCGAAGGAGGCGCAGAACTGCCGACAGTTTCTCCCAAAGGCGACAAGCTTGCCTATAGCTCCTTTTCCGCTGGCTCAAAAATCTGGCGTAAAGACCTGCTTCACCCGGAGACTTCCGCTGTAGAACCTATCCCTTCCTCGCGGGCACAGTTCGACGCTCAATACTCTCCGGACGGAAAGACGCATTGCCTTCGCGTCTATACGATCGGGCGGGCAGGGAGTCTGGATCAGCAGTGACGATGGCAGCAACCTGGTGCAAATCTCAAACCCTGCTCGACCGAGTGGCAGCCCGCAATGGTCGCCGGACGGAAATAAGATAGCGTTTGACTCGCTTTCCCCAGACGGCTGGGAGATATATGTGGCCGACGTATCCGAACGGGTGCCTCGAAAGCTGGTCACAAATATCTCCGACGTAGCTCCGACCTCACTGGTCCCGCGATGGAAAGTGGATTTATTTCAGCTCCGACGAACCTGGCAGGATGGGAGTCTATCGTTGTCCCGCGTCCGGTGGAGATGCCGTCGCACTCTCCAAAGATATCGATGGATTCAGTCCGCGGGAGTCTTTCGATGGGAAGACAGTATATTTTGCAAGCCACGACGAGAAGTCGACGCTGAAGAAAGTGGCTCTGCCGGGGCAGCCCGGCACGGAATCAGAAGTGGAGGGATTGCCTCGCCTGAGCAACTCCGGCCTTTGGACCCTCTCACCAGGCGGTATCTATTTTGTTCCTGCCGATGCGCCCAGATCTCTCCGCTACTTTGATTTCGCGAGCAGGCAGATACGCCCAATTTTTGAAGTGGACAAGGATTTCGGCAACGGGCCTTTCGGTCTCTCCCGATGGCCGCTGGATACTCTATTCACAAGCTCGCGATGTAACCGGCGACATCATGCTCGTCGAGCACTTTCGGTAACAGTCCCCCATTCACCGCGAGGAACCTGGATTCTTGCTTCCACTCTCATCGCTTAACAGTGCGCCGCCCTTACATCGGCCCTCATCAATATGCGGTTCACAGAGCGCTCACGTTACTTCGTCCCGAAACAGCCCGAAACAGCCCGAAAATCCTTGTAGCGGAAGCTTGACTACCCGCCACGGCCTAACAGACCCTATAGCGGTATTCAGGGGGTGTTGAATCATGTTGTGCGTCGGTAGCGGTTTTGAGTTCGAGAAGCAGCAGGGGAAGATCATGTGCAATCGATGTTGCCTCCATACTTCCACTATGATCCGATTTTGCCGCCGGTCAAGATGCTGTGCACAATTTCCCCAAAAACGAAAAGCACCCCCTACGGCAAAACCGACGTGCTCCGGGCCCACCGGCCCTTCAACGGCACGCCAGCGAGCCTCCTATTGCGTCGTTTTCGATTGCAACTCGCGAAAAACGAGGTGCCGGCATCATCCGGTTCAAAATCCCACTCGGCCATTTTGCTCACCCTCGCCACTACCCGACTACGAGGTACGACCAAGCATAACTTGTGCTGGCCGCCAGTGCGGTCCTGTTTGGAGATGCAGACGAAACCACCCCCAATGGGAGATGCGGGACATCCATGATAGGTAAAAGTCAACGGGAAACGGAGATTCTCGCACTATCCTGCTGCTGTAAACTGCTCAGCAGGCAAACGTAATCTGTCACCATTTCCCCTGTCTCAATCAAGGTGTATTGGCCCCCAAAGTGAGACAGGGTGGGAGGCAAAAATAGGTGACACTAATCCGCCATAATGGAGCAGGCCGATGAAGAAGAAGGCGAGAAGCTACAGCGTAGATTTTAAGCAGGAAGCGGTGCGTCGGATGGCACAGGCCACGACCATCATAGGTTTGACCAAAGAGTTGTGTATTCGGCGGAAGCTGCTTTACCAGTGGCGCGACCAGTTCCCCGCAAGCACCCAGTGCAACTTCGCTGGTCCAGGGAGACAGGCATGCAGGACTTCGGCGCGTTTCCTGGAGCAGTTATAACCGTGGCTCCTTGCTGCAGAACGATTAACGATCGAGGCGAGATGGTTGGTTTTGCAATTAATGGGACCACCTTTAACTCAACCGCCCTCGTTTGGCAGGGAAAAATGCCGGTGGACCTCAACACCCTCATCCCGAACGATTCGGGGTGGTATCTGCAGGGCGCGCTTTCGATCAATGATGCTGGAGAAATCGTGGGCTATGGCTTGATAGACGGAAACCTTCACGCTTTCCGGGCAACCCCGTGTGACCGCTGACAAGGAGCGCCGCATGCAATTTTGATCCGCTAATGAGAGAGCTGGGAGGTCTCCTGCTCTCTCTTCTTCTGTCTTTCCGCATCGGGCCTAAGAGAAGGAACGGATCATCACACTGAGAGCAAAAATGTTTCGCGGTTACCATTCCTGCCGGCTGCTTCTCTGACCTGCGGTTCCTTCTCCGGGTACTCACACATCCTCTAAAGCCCCTGTAACTGCACATCCCAATGAAATGCTCGTCCGCAGGCAATGCTAAGCGGTTCACGGGTGCGTCTCGAAGCGATCTGTTTGAATTGGGCGAGCTTCTCCCTGGAGTGTGGTGGACCCACGCTGCCCCTGGCGGCCTCTCTTTCTACTTGCTGATTTCCTCCAGCATCTGTTTCCGGAGCAGACCGTTCAACTTCGTTTGATAACCGTCACCCTTCGCTTTGAGCCATGCCAACACATCCGCGTCTAAACGAATGGATACGGCTTGTTTAACAGGGCGATACCACTTGCCGCGAACCGCCTTCTTCCATGTTCCCGGAGGGAGTTCGGGAATGTCCGAAGTGTCGATGTGGTCTTCGGGCATCTTAGCCAGGGCCTTAAGTTCCTTTTTCTGGCGGGTAGTCAGCGGCTGGTCAGGCTTCAACTCGTGGACCACTGTCTTAGACTTGGCTCGCTTCTTCATATTCGATTCGCTCCTGCCGAGTAACCCTGCGTGCTGAGACAATACGAAGGACTTCTTCCTCCTCGTCAACCACGGTGTAGGCCACCAAAATGAGCAGGGCGCCGTTCACCATCCCGATAGTCTGCCAACGTTCCTCACCTTCTACAATCCGATCCTGACGGGTAAGGTGCAAGGGATCGAGAAAAACCCGCGAGGCCGTATCGAAACTGATGCCATGCTTTCGCTGGTTGCTACGGCTCTTCGGCTCGTCCCAGCTCAAAAGCATCTGTATATACAATACTGCATATACGAACCACTTGCCATTATGAAACTGAGCAGTCAAAAGCCGGCGGTTTCCTGACAGCTCTTTTGGATTTGCCCTCGAAAGAAAGTGCAAAATTACCTTTTGCTTTCCAAAAGGAAGCGTGTCATCATTCCTGTTGGAAACCTAAAGAAGGGACTCCCGATGAAGGAAAAGCCGGACGTCTTGCAAGGAACGCTTGCCCTGATGGTCCTCAAGACATTAGACATCCTTGGGCCGCAGCACGGCTACGGTATCGCCCGGCGCATCGAGCAGATCAGCGGCGATCTTCTCGAGGTGAATCAGGGCACACTCTATCCCTTGCTCCTGAAGCTGGAGCATGAAGGCTCGATCGCTTCGCAATGGGGAGCATCGGAAAACAACCGCCGAGCCCGCTTCTATCGTCTAAAAGCGGCTGGCCGTAGGCAACTGCAGGCAGAGACCCGTGATTGGGAGCAAACCGCGGCGATCATCGCGGGCTTTTTCAAAGTCAAGGCAGAGGACTTGGTATGAAATCCCTACGACGCCTCTTGATACGCCTGTCGAATTTCGTCACCAGGCAGAGTGCCGATCAACGCCTGCGTGAAGAGATTGCCGGGCATCTTGCGTTCCAGACAGAGGAGAACCTGCGCTCCGGTATGTCATCCACCGAGGCGCGGCGCCAAGCCGCACTCAAGCTTGGCTCGGCCGAAGCGATACGGGAAGGCCATCACGCCGAGCAAAGCTTGCCCCTGATCGAGAATCTGTTCCACGACCTGCGGTATGCGGTCCGCATGCTTCTGAGATCTCCTGGATTCTCTTTCATTGCCATCGCCACCATGGCGCTGGGCATCGGAGCCACCACCGCGATCTATAGTGTGATCGACGCCACGCTGCTGCACCCTTTGCCGTATCCAAACCCTGCCGAGCTGGTGCGCGTTGAGGACGACCTTCCCGGCGTAGGCGCGCAGGGCGTCGGCATCTCCGTCCCTGAGTGGAGAGACCTCGAGAGTTCCGGGATATTCCAGTCCGCGTCGATTACCGGCACCGGCTCCAACGTGAACCTCACCGGCAGTGCACAGCCCCTGCGTCTCAGCTTTAAGCAGGTTACGCCGAATTACTTCGCGGTCCTCGGTGTAGACGCGCAGTTGGGCCGCACATTCGATCCGCACGATGCCACTCCCGGCTACAACCTGGAGGTCGTGATCAGCGACGGGCTCTGGAGGAGGGAATTCGGCGCCGACCCGCACATTATCGGCAAAGCTCTGCGCCTGGACAACGACGTTTATCACGTCGTGGGCGTGATGCCGCGCGGTTTTCGTGATCAGGGCTCAACCAGCGAGGAGCAGAATGTGGAACTGTGGTTGGGAGCTGGCTTTGCCGGTCTGCCGTTTGATCTTCCGCAGCGCGGTTTACGTCTGCAGAGTCGAGCGGTCATCGCGCGCCTGAGGCCCGGTCTCTCGATTGCGGCCGCGCAGGGGCACCTCGATGCGCTGGTTGAATCGCTGAAAAAGCAATATCCGGCGGACTATCCGGCACAGACCGCATGGACCGTGCGCCTGATTCCGCTCAGCGAAACCGTGGTCGGCAGCGTTCGCCAATCTCTCATTCTGCTGTTCGGCGCGGTCGGATTGGTCCTGCTGATCAGTTGCGGCAACGTCGCCAATCTCCTGCTTGCCAGGGCCAGTGGGCGAGGCCGTGAGATTGCGGTTCGTCAGGCTCTGGGAGCGCAGAGAACGCGCCTCATCCGCCAGTTCCTCGCTGAGAGTCTGCTACTCTTCCTGCTTGGCGGAATCGCTGGCTTTGCCATTCTCTTGTGCACCGGGCATTTCCTGCTGCGGCTGATTCCCGAGAGCCTCCCGCACCTGAACAACATATCGATCAACTGGGGCGTGCTGGCGTTCGCTCTCGCCGTCTCTGTTGCAGCCGGAACCGTCTTTGGGCTTGCCCCCGCGTGGCTCATGAGCCGCTTCGATTTGATCGGTACGCTTAGACAGGAAGGACGCGGATCAAGTGGTTCCATTGGACGCTCGCGCGCCCGCCAGATTCTGGTCATCAGTGAATTGGCGCTCTCCCTTGTGCTCATGGTCGCCGCGGGCCTTCTGCTGCGCAGCTTTTGGGACTTGTTCAAGGTGCAGCCCGGTTTCAATCCTGAGCGTGTTATCGCCGTTCAGACCTGGCTGCCGGGACCCAACGATCCTGCTGCGGATATCTATCGAACCGCCACCCAGGAATCGGTCTTGCTGCGCGAGATTCTTCGCCGCAGCCGAACCCTGCCTGGCGTAGAAGAAGCGGCCATCGGCGATGTGGCCGCTCTCCCCCTGGGCCACAGCCAGGGCGATCTCGATCCCCTGCCGTTGATCCGCGAAGGCATCGAGACAATGGACAATGAGGCTCCTTTGATTAATAGTCCCATCGTTTTGCCCGAATATTTCCACCTGTTGGGCATGCCGCTGTTGCGCGGACGCCTTTTCAGCGACCACGACCTTGCGGATACGCCCCAGGTTGCGGTCATCAACCAGGCTGCGGCCCGCACCTACTGGCCCAACCAGGACCCGCTTGGCAAACGCGTCCGTTTGCGCCTGGAGAGGCGCGAGCCGGTAAGCTCTGCCAAGCCGGCCTGGACCACGATCGTCGGCGTGATAGCGGATGCCCGCACGGAATCGTTGGCGGACGCGGCAATTCCTCAGATCTACCGCAGCATGTACCAGCGCCCCGACAAAGACCTGGCCATCTTTCTTCGCGGACAACTCGATCCCAGCGCCATCTCCGCACAAGTGCGCGAGCAAGTTCAGTCCATCGATCCGGAACTTCCCGTCTTCCACGCGGAGACGCTGGATGAGGTGCTCTCCACTTCGCTTTCCGTCAGGCGATTCTCGATGCAAATGGTGGCGTTTTTTGCGGCCACTGCTTTGCTGCTGGCCGGACTTGGAATCTACGGGACCATTTCCTATGTTGTGAATGAACAAAGACGTGAGATCGCCATTCGTCTCGCGTTGGGAGCTCAGAGAGGCAATATCCTCAAGATGGTCCTGCGGCGGGGACTCGTTCTGGCCGCCGCTGGCGCCGGGCTGGGTGTGGCCGGTGCGCTCATCGTCTCTCACCTCATGGCCGGACTGCTCTACGGCGTGTCGCCGACCGATATGCCGACCTTCGCTGGCGTCACCCTTGTGCTCACCACTGTCGCGCTTGCCGCCAGTTATATCCCGGCGCTGCGCGCCATGCGCCTCGATCCAATCACCACACTCCACTCCGAATGACTTAGCGCCGCCGCGTTTTTCCGGGTGCGCGATTTTGTAGCCGGAAAGATAGAGGAGCAAGCTACCCTTATAGCTGATGACTATTTCCCGAAGGCAATTCGCGTTAAGTTCTCTCGCGCTCATGGTCGTTTCGTCTCGCAATGCTTCATCCCAAAATACGAAAGTTCGCGTCCTTATCGTCGATGGGGTGAACAACCACGACTGGCTGGCGGCGACGCATGCTGTATCCGAAATCCTGGCCGCTACGACCGTCTTTTCCGTCGATGTATCCACAACTCCGCCTCGCAGTGCTCCCCCTGAGGCTTGGAATTCCTGGCATCCCGACTTCGATCGCTATGACGTGGTCATCAATAACTTCAATGGCGGTGAGAAGGCAGACGGAATCGGGTGGCCGATTGGCGTGCAAAAGTCTCTGGAAAAGTTCGTCCGTCATGGGGGCGGCCTTGTCGTCTATCATGCGGCCAACAACGCCTTTCTCAACTGGAAGCAATACAACGACATGATCGGCTTGGGTTGGCGCACAAAATCATTTGGACCCGGCCTGGCGGTATCTGATGATGACAAAATCGTAATCATTCCTCAGGGAACAGGGTTAGAGCCCGGTCATCCCAAGCGGATGGATTTTCAAATCCACGTCCGCGATACCCACCATCCCATCACAGCGGGGATGCCGAAGGTATGGTTGCATCCTTCTGAGCAGCTGACGCACGGTCAACATGGTCCTGCGGAAGGCTTGACCATTCTCACCTATGCTCACTCCCCGGTCTCGAACCAGAATGAGCCCATGGATTGGGTCCGGCGCTACGGAAGAGGGCGTGTCTACACCACCATGCTCGGTCATACCTGGGCTGGCGAACCAAGTCCTAATCTTGATTGTGTGGGCTTTCAAACTCTGTTGTCGCGAGGGGTCCAATGGGCTGCCACAGGAGCTGTCACCATTCCAATACCACCGGATTTTCCCGGGCCTGACAGAATATCTCTCCGCAAGCTCACCTGATCATCGAGGAAGGTTGGCTCCGCATTTTCAATGCCAGGACTAGAATCAGCCATGCTTTCTCCGATGGAGCCGATGTGAACCGGCCACGGTTCATCCTTGCAGCGTTATTCCTCGCCTGCGCAATATTTCCCAGGTTCGCTGTTGCTGCCCAACCAGAGAACCCGGCCATTCGCACAGCGATCGAGAAGTTTATCGACGCAGAGGATATTTCCGGTGCAGTGACGGTGGTCGCTACGAAAGAACGGTTTCTCGCCGTCGATACCCTTGGTTTGGCGGACGTTGCAAAGAAGAAGCCTATGGAGCCCGATACCCTTTTCTGGGTAGCCTCCATGACCAAACCATTCACCGCGGTTTCCATCCTCATGTTGCAGGATGAGGGAAAGCTGAAACTAAGCGATCCCGTCGAAAAGTTCATCCCCGAGTTCGCCGCCCTCAAGACACCCGCGGGCCGGCCTGCGCACATCACCATCGAGCAGATCCTCACCCATACTTCGGGGCTGGGCGAAGGTGACGGCGCCGCTATCAAGAATGCCCACACTCTGCGCGATCTGATCCCCATCTATCTTGCATCGCCCATGCTGTACGAACCCGGTGAGCGCTGGCGGTACACGCAGTCTGGCATCAACGTAGCGGCGCGTATCGTCGAAGTGTCGAGTGGAGTTTCATTCGATGAGTTTGTCAGCAAGCATCTTCTCAAGCCGCTGGGCATGAAGCACACCACCTTCTATCCCAACAAGAAGCAACGCTCTCACTTGGCAACACCGTATGTAAAAGATAAGCAGACCGGTGCTCTGACCGCCGCGCCTTTCGCAGGCTACGGAAACCAGGGGCAACCGCCTTTCGGCAACGCGGGGCTTTTCTCCACCGGCCCGGGCTATGCGCTCTTCTGCCAGATGCTGTTGAATGGCGGTACCTTTCGCGGCAAGCACTATCTGAGCCCGGCCGCCTTTCAACAGCTCACCACCGTGCACACAGGCGAACTCAAGACCGGGTTCCTGCAAACGGACGAGTATGGAAACCGGGGGATGAACTATGGCTGGGGAATCGGTGTGGCCATCCTCAAGACCCCGCACCCTGGTGTGGCGGAGATGCTTTCACCAGGCACCTTCGGTCATGGAGGAGCCTGGGGCACCCAGGCGTGGATCGACCCGGTCCGCGGGTTGGCCTACATCCTTATGGTGCAGCGCCCGGGCGTGAACGGCGACGCCGGCAAGCTTCGCCAATCCTTCCAACAGGCCGCTTCCGACGCATTTCCGCAGCCCTGATCTCCGCGGCCGAGTTTATGGGTCGGGCCCGGCTCTCTCCGCTCGGTCCACTTGACATCCAAGTGAAATCTATGATCACTTGAAGGCCAAGTGACGAAAATGTCGATCCAGATCCGGCAAGGCACCTTCGACCGGCGGGGTTGAAAAGCTGCTCGCGGAGGAACAGTAACCATGGCGCATTGGAGAAGAATCATCGCCCAGCTCCGCAGTCTCCTCGCCAACAACCGCGCCGAAGAGGACCTTGCGCGCGAAGTCGAATCGCACCTCACCCTCCTTGCCGACGACTTCCAACGCCGCGGCATGTCGCCTGACGAAGCAGCGCCTGGCCGCGCGACGCGCTTACGGCGGCGTGGAGCAGGCAAAACAGGCACATCGCGACGAGCGTTCTCTGCTGTGGATCGAACAATCCATGCAGGACCTTCGCTATGGACTGCGCACATTGAGCAGGAGCCCCGGCTTCACCATAACCGCAGTGCTCACCCTCGCCCTCGGCATCGGCGCATGCACGGCCATCTTCAGCCTGGTGAATGCGGTGCTCATACGCTCCTTGCCGTACGGGGATCCGAGCCGGCTCGTCTATCTCTACACGCCCGTTCCGCAGTTCAAACTTTCGGCCGAAGTCTTCGACCCTGCTTATGCCGACCTTTACGATCTGAAAAAGGAGAGCCGCTCCTTTCAAGACATGACCGCCTTCGCTCAGTCAGTCTTCAGTCTGGCTCCGCAGGGCGCGGCGGAACGCGTCAGCACGGCGCGCGTCGATGGCGATTTCTTTCGAACGTTCCAATCCGCTCCTGAACTTGGCAGGGAGATAAGTGCCGGCGACAACCAATTGGGGCACGAAAAAGTCGCCGTCATCAGCCACGCGCTTTGGCAGTCGATGTTCGGCTCGGCCGCAGACGTTCTCCATCGCTCGCTGTTGCTCGACGGCAAGAATTACCAGATCGTCGGCGTCATGCCGCAGGGCTTCGAGTATCCGCATAGTACCGATTTAGCCTACGGAGAATCTCAATATAAGACGACGCAGGTCTGGATCCCGCTGGCCCTTACTCCAGAGCAAATGGCCGATAGAGACAATTCGAGAGGAAATGCCGTCGCCCGCCTCAAACCCGGCGTCTCCATCGCCCAGGCGCAGGCGGAGATGGCCGCCATCATGAAGCGGCTCGACAAGCTCCACCCCCAGGCACACGGCTGGGGCGCTTATGTGAAGAACTTCGTTGACAGCACCGTTGGCCACGTGAGCTCTCTCTTGTGGCTGCTGCTTTGCGCCGTATCCATCGTGCTATTGATCGCCTGCGGAAATGCCGCGAATCTTCTGCTGGCCCGTGCGGCGAGCCGCATGCGCGAGTTGGGCGTACGCGTCGCGCTCGGGGCGGGACGCAGCCGTATTACCCGCCAACTGCTCACCGAGGCGCTCCTCATCGGCGTTGCTGCGGGAGCGATCGGCATCGGTCTGGCGTTCGCCTTTCTGCGCCTGCTGCCGCTCCTCGATCCCGGCAACATTCCGCGCCTCCGCGAAGCCTCTTTGGATTCGCGCGTTCTGCTCTTCACCGTCGCAATCTCGCTGCTTACCAGCGTCCTGACCGGCGTCTTTCCCGCACTGGCCGTCTCGCGCATCAACCTCACTGACTTCCTCGCCACCACCAGCAGCCGCAGCGTCGCCGGCGCGCATACCCGCGTTCAAAGCGCTCTTATCGTCGTCGAATCAGCTCTCGTCGTTGTCCTGCTGGCTTCGGCGGGCCTCTTCCTTCGCAGTTACATCAACGTCGAATCGGTCGACACCGGATTCTCGCAATCCACCGTCACTCTGAACATTGCGCTCGATTCGCGCTATAGCCCCCCGCAGGCCGTTGAATTCTTCCGAAGTCTCTTCGCGAGGCTGCAAGCGTTGCCCGGCGTAGAAACAGTTGGAGCCGTCAGCAGCCTGCCATTCAGTAACTCCGAAGACCTGAGAATGTTCGCGGTGGATGGCTATCCAAACCAAGAAAGTCAATTGGCTGAAGCGAGCTGGGCGACACCCAATTACTTTTCAGCGATGAGGATTCCACTGATCGCCGGGCGGCTGTTCACCGCCGACGAGAACCCCGGGTCGCAGACCATCATCATCAATCAGAGTTTCGCCAGAGAGTATTTTGCCGGTCGCAACCCCATCGGTGGTCGCGTCAGCAGACAGGATGACCCCACTCGATGGAGCACCGTTGTCGGTGTCATTGGCGACGTGCGCCTCACCAGCCTGGAAGAACCCGCCGCGCCGCAAATCTATCATCCTGACATGGAGTTCGGAGGCGGGTACATCGCCGTCCGCTCCTCGCTTCCGGCAAAATCCCTCGCAGCCTCCATTCGCACCATTCTTCACTCCCTCGATCCCAATCTCGCCGCCTCCGACATTCAGACCATGAGTGAACTTGAGTCTGAAGCCAGCGCGCCGCGCCGCTTCCAAACCTCGCTGCTCACCGTCTTTGCCGCCATCGCTCTGTTTCTCGCACTGGTCGGTCTCTACGGTCTCATGGCTTACTCCGTCAGCCGCCGCACCCGCGAAGTCGGCATCCGCATGGCCCTCGGCGCGCAGCGTACCGATGTACTCCTGCTCGTCTTGAAGAAGGCCGCCTTCCTGCTGGCCATCGGCCTTGTCTCCGGGTTGGTTGGCTCGTGGTTTGCTGCGCGCGCCATTCAGGCGTTTCTCTTTGGTGTCGGCCGGCACGACCCAATTACCATCCTGTCCGTCTGTGCTTTACTCGCGGTCTCCGGCTTGATCGCGGCCATTATTCCCGCTCGTCGCGCCGCCTCCATCGATCCCATGCAAGCTCTTCGGACAGAGTAGGGAACGCCCTGAATGGGTGCCTTAGCGGTCGCCGAGAAAAGAACTAGGGAAAATCCGTCCGTCAGCGAAAAGGCTCCCCAAAAAACTACCTGGTATTCGAGATACAACTTTCCTGCCATGAAATGCGCCTCGATTATGTCGAAAACTAAGAGGGGAATCTCCCATAGTTAAGGTAGGTGCGAAGTGAGTCAAGAGGACATTCTGGTCGTCGATGACGATCCCGACATGCGGCAGACCCTGCAAATACGTCTCAAGGCGAGTGGCTATGATGTTCATTGTGCAGAGGACGGAATGGGGGCAATTTCGGAAGCACGCAAACATACGCCGGACTTGATCGTCCTGGACCTTGGCTTACCGTCCGGGGATGGGTTCGTTGTCCTGGATACATTGAAAACAAACCTCGATCTCTCGTCTATCCCGGTAATTGTCTTGTCCGGGCGTGACCGGAGAGCAAACGAGCAACGCGTACTCGATGCTGGCGGTAGAGCCTTCTTGCAAAAGCCGGTTCAGACCAATGAATTCTTGGCCCTGATTCGGCACACGCTCGATGAAACGCATCAAAAATCCAACGTGGTGGATGACTTGAACCATCGCGGTAACCTTCGCGTTTAATCGCTGGCACTGCAGTGGACGGGGTTCGGATGGCAGGTGCCCGAGTTTTCACCACTCCGCCGCTCGTATTTTGAAACGGCTTTGGTCGTTGCTCCGGTCGGACGACCTTTCGGCCGGATCAAGCTGGCCGCACCTTGGTCGCGATAGGCGTCGCGCCGGCGATGAAGCACACTGCGCTTGATCTTTAGCTCACTACTTAGCGCAGACACACTCTCCCCGTTCAGTATCCGTCACGCACCTGCAATCCGAAATTCCATCCTGAAAACTCCGGCGCCTGCCATCCGATTTACCGCTTTCAAGGGCGGTAAGAGTTCGGAGGGCTGGCGCATCGGGCTCGCCGGTTGTTTCCGGTCCTTAGGTTCTTATCGTCGAGGGAATCGTCCCAGGCGAACGGCCCGCCGCCGATCCTTGTGTTCGCAGTCGAAGTTGCAAAGTGGTCCGACGGAACGGCCGCACCCATGCAGCAAGAGTAGACTGACGGCTACGCAAATCGAAATTGCGCGGCTTGCGTCATGTGCCGTAAATTGTAACTGACTAAGAAGGGAGCAGGTGATGCGTTCACAGTTGATAGGGTGCATCGGGCTAAACATGTTAGCGGCACTGCTGTCGATCGCTGTTTTGTATTTTTACCCGGCGGCGAGCGGCTTTACCTTCACTTCCGGGATGACAACACATTTTGTCCAAGGTGGTCCTTTCATTGCCGCCCTTTTGATTATTTGCGTCAGTATCGCGATCGCCGTTTACCTGACGTTTCGGGTTTACGCAGCGTTGTGAGTGCTCAGTGAATTGCATCAGCACTTTATGTATCAGGGCTATTGTCCTTGCTTTATTCCTGCTTGGTCCGGGAACGATTGGTCGAGCACAGGATCTAGCGATAACGCGCGCCACTGTCTACTCTGCCCCAGACGCGCCGGCGCGGAGAGACGTGACGGTTTTGATCCGTCATGGAGTGATCGCGGGGGTGGGGGAGCATCTGCCGATCCCCAGGGACATCGAGACGATTTCCTGCCAAGCCTGCGTTGTGCTTGCCGGTTTCTGGAACGCGCATGTGCATTTCATGGAGCCGAAGTGGGACCAAGCCGCGAATCAGCCCGCAGATAAATTGACACGCCAGATGAGCGAGATGCTCACCCACTCGGGCTTTACGACAGTGGTGGATACCGGTTCGGACGGAGAGAATACGATTGCACTGCGGCGGCGTGTGGACAGCGGCGAAGTCCTGGGACCGCGCATCATGACCGCGGGCATCCCTATCTTTCCTGCGCATGCCTTGCCGTACTACTTAGCGGAGCTTCCCGCAGAATTCAAGGCAAAGATGGGGCAGCCTGAGACGGCTGCGGACGCAGTGGCAATCGTCGATAAGAACCGAGCGGCCGGATGCGACATCGTAAAGCTCTTCACCGGTTCGATTGTGAGTCCCGGTCACATCACTCCGATGCAAGTGGCGATCGCGCGCGCAGCTGCCGATGAGGCACATAGACACGGGCAGCTGGTCTTTTCGCATTCCTCAAACCTTGAGGGGACGAAAGTGGCAATGGACGCTGGTGTAGACGTTCTGGCGCACACGCCGGAGGCTACAAGTGGAATCGATGAGGCGATGCTGCGGCGCATGGTTGCGCAACACATGACGATCATCCCGACACTCAAGTTGTTCTCGCGCGACGATGACATCGCGAGCATTCGCGGGCTCGATTACCGGTTTCACCAGCTTGGCGGAAGGCTGGTTTATGGCACCGACACCGGATTTCTGCCGGATTACGACCAGAGCGAGGAATTTCGTCAGCTGATGCAGGCTGGGTTTGGCTTTCGCGAGGTGCTGGCAATGTTGACGACGGCCCCGGCGGAGCTGTTTCATCTCTCGCAGCGCGAAGGCAAGGTGATGCCAGGAATGCGTGCTGATTTGACGATTCTGTCAGAAGACCCGGCGTCGGGGCACCCGGAGGCGTTCACCAAGGTCAAATATACGATCCGTGGCGGCAACGTGATCTGGCGTTCAAATTAGGCAGCAAAGCGATTCGGCGGATGAAAAACGGGACGGGACAGGACGTTATCTTTGCCATGGCAATTGTAACGAGGAAGTAAGCTGTCCCGCCTAAACGTGCTGAACGAGGTGTTACATGGGTTTGTAGTAGACAATTTTGATGAGGGCATCGGCAAAGGCAGGGATGACCTTCTCATCTCTCAATCTTGGAGAACCCGGGCAAAAACATCGTGGTCGACGTTGCCGCCAGTCGCTACCAGGCCTATGCGTTTTCCCCGGATAAGCTGTCTCTCTTTCAGCGCTGCGGCCAGGCCGGCCGCACCTGCTCCCTCCACCACGTTGTGCGTATCGGTAAAGTAGAACCTCATGGCCATACGAATTTCTTCCTCACTCACGCGCACGATGCGGTCTACATTGCCGAGTATCACTTCAAGCGCAGCATCGTCGGGCACACGGCAAGCCATTCCGTCGGCAAGCAACGTGGTCACAGGAGCTGCGATCTTACGTCCTGCCTCGAACGAGAGTGCATAAGCGGGCGCGCCTTCGGCGACAACACCCACAATTTTCGTCTTCAGTTTCAGCCCGTTGCGAACCGCACAGCAGGAGCAGATACCCGAACCCTGCCCGATGGGCACGTAAACTACCTGCAGATCGGCCACTCGAGAAAAGAACTCCAGCCAATAAGTGGCGACTCCCTTAATGATGTCGCGATGATAGTTAGGAACGAAGTGCCAGCCATGCTGCTGGGCAAGCCTTTGCGCATGCTCTTTGGACTCCTGGAAGTCCTCGCCGAACTCTATGAGCTCGGCTCCCTGCGCCCGCATCGCTGCATTCTTTTCCGCGCTGTTTCCCTTGGGCACGACTATATGCGCCGGCACCTCGAACCTGTTCCCTGCCAGCGCCACCGCCTGGCCATGATTGCCGCGCGTGGCCGTGACCAGTCCCGGCAGACGTTGCACATCACGAAAGATCTGTGCCGTATAGACGACCGCTGTGCGCGCCTTGAACGCTCCGATTGGGGTATGGTTTTCATGTTTGACCCACACCTCGCCGCCCAGGCGCTCACACAGCAAAGGCCAAACGTACTGCGCAGTGGGCGGCATAACCTCATACACCAACCGCTGCGCCTGTTTAATTTCATCAATCGTTGGCAAACCCGTTTCTTGAAGGATTTCTGCGCTCATAGAAGTCCTGTTCCAGCCTCCTAACTATTATGCTCCGGCTATCGCGTAGTCAGGGACTTGCAAATAAGCGCATCGGCTGTTCGTTTTTGGCCAGCGAGTTTCGATCCCGGACAAAGAGCGCGTTGCCGGTCGCCACCCTGGAACTGAACTTACTTATAAATCAGTGAGTTGAAGTGAGAGCGTTTTGGCTGGCTACGTGCACAGTTCCAGGCAGATCGCACCTCGTGCGGAGACCGGTCAACGAGACCTGTGAGTCTCAAAGCCCTTTTCGGCGTACGCGGAGATGTTGGAGGATTCTTTATGTTCCGATCTATTGCTCGCGTCGTGGTTCCTGTTGGCATAGCATCTGTTTTCGTCTTGGCGTCCTTGGCCAACGCCCAACAAGGCATGCCCAATCCGATCGCGGCGCCGAATCCGCTGACGACGACGATTTCCATTTTTCGCAGCAATATGCAGGACAAGATCATGAAGTCGGCGGATGCAATGCCAAAGTCCAAGTACAGCTACCGGCCGGCCAAGGAAGTTCGCTCGTTTGCCGAGATCCTGACTCATGTGGCGGATATATCCTACACATTGTGTTCAAACGTCAAGGGTGACGCGAACCCCGCCACGCCTACCGCGAAGGTTTCGAAAACCGAGATCATTGCCTACCTTAAAGGCTCGTTCGATTACTGCGACGGCGCGTACTCCGGGTTCACCGATGCGCACCTCAATGACCCGGCGGACTTCTTTGGCGTCAAGACGAACAAGATGTTCGTTTTGACGCAAGTCGCAAATCATGACGCCTTGCACTACGGCAATCTCGTTACGTATCTGCGCCTCAATGGCCTCGTGCCGTCCGGGGGCTGGTTTTGATGGGAACGGCGGGACCGGGGGAGGGTCCGCCCGTTTACCAATAGGGCCGACAAACGGACATCCTACTTATGCCTTCCGCCGAGATGGCAGCTAGCTCATCCGCTTATACACCGCAAAGTAGGGTTGGTTAGAGAGCGTCTCGTTAAAGCCGGGGTATAACCACGCGGAACCTTCCTCGTCCTTTAGTTCGAAGTAATACTGCAACGGGTATTCGGAATCGGTATATTCTGCCGGAATCGCTCCCGAAAAATGGCCGTCCTGGCCGCTCATGGCGGTGGATTTCCAGCGTTCGGCCTGATTGACATGCCGATAGCAGAGGCTGACGCTGCTCACTGCCCCGGTGGGCCGCCCGACGCCCAGAGACAAGGAAAGCGGTTGTCCCGCCGCAAAGAGATCCGGCGGTGTATGGGCACACTGTGCGCCGGGCCGGCGGGAGCGGTTGGTGGCGGCGCGCATGGCCTTTGCGATGTTCTGGCCCGCGGCCGCAGCGGCGGTTGACCCCTGTACTTTGGCGCGCATCGCTGCCAGATCGGTATCGATGCCGGCCAGACGGTCGCTCCAGTGACCGCGTCGTTTGGGCACACTACCGTAAGAAACGTTGGATCGATAGACGCGAGCCGCACGCGCGGCCATCGCTGCCCATGCATCTCTCGCCGTCTGATACTGCGCGGTGGCGAGTGTACCCGCCTCAGCATCGCCGGTCTGCTGCCAGATCTCAAACAGCACCGCGCTGCGCAGCTTGTGCGCAAAAAAGGTGCCCAGCCCAATCTGGATAAGGACATCCTCTTCGATGCGCCGGAACTCCGGCGAAGTGCGCGAGCGGCTTCCGCGGCGTGCTTCGTCCAGAGCCGCACGCGATGCCGTAGTGCAGTCCTCGATCCATTGCGCGACCTCAACGGGCGAGTACTTCGCGCTGGGTTGATCCGCCAGCAAGGTCCCTGTGTACTCGACGACGGTCGAGAACATCTGAGGGTCCAGCGGACTTACCGTTCCGAAAATTTTGGGGGTAGGTGTGTCGCCGTACGGGGAAGGTTCGCTGCCCTCTACGATCGGCATGTTGGTTGGCATTTCGTACCAGAGATCGTGATTGCTCGCCGAATCCAGATGAGCCGAAGTAAGCAGAGGCAGGATGCGGCTGGCGCTGGCAAGCGAGGATTCGATGGCGATGGCGCCGCTTCCGAAGCCGGAGCGAAGGTATCTGCGCCACGCCTCAGCATCGGCATCAGGATCATAAAGTTTGCGGCCCCAGACGCGATAATAGTACTCATACTTTTGCCAATCGGCTTTTGGGTCGAGCGACGCGTCGGCATACGCACAGCGGCCACCGGCAACTCCCGAACCCTCCCGGCCTTTAAAGGTCAGTGGCTCCATCAGGTCGAGGCCCGCAGCGCCGCAGAAGCTGGCCGAGCGCGCATAGGCGGCCGCCATCTCCGGGTCAACGGAGAGAAGGTGACGCTGGGTTCCGGGCCACGAGCGAAAGAGAAGGCGATACCGGGCGCCCTGGTGTAGAAAGTCCCCGTAGCCGTAACGCGTAAAGAGCCTCGACCCGCTGCTGAGGCTGAACAGCGCCGACTCAGTCTTCGTCAGGTTGGCGTGCGGAATCTCAAGCGCCCGGATGTCAGCCTGCTGATAACCGAGGCTCTGATGTTCTGCAGAATACTTGGCGCCTAGCTTCACCGGCATTCCTGTAGCAGTGGCGATGTCAATCATCGTCTGATTCACACCCTTGGCGTGCATGTCGATCTCTATCTCTCGGCCGGCGCCTGAGATTGCTTCGAAGAGGGTCTTCCAGAAGGGATAACTTCCCTCGGGGATGCCGCTTTCGCCGTGTACACGCAGGGTGAGTCCCTGAATTTCCTCGCACTCTTTCAGAATGACAGCGAGCGCATCGCGGCAGTAGCCGGCATGCGTTTCCGGCGTAAGCCCTTCGATCTGGTGGTAGGCATTGGGACTATCGGTCCATTGATAAGCGTGCGTCCAAATGCCGAGCTGAAAATGCAAACCGCGGGCTCCGGTTTCCGCAGCGATGAAGCGAAGCATTTCGAAATTGCGCTCGCGCTCTGCTTTGCTGACGGGCAGCGGTGTAGGCAGCCGGGTGCCATCCGGCGCGGCGAGCTGCATGACGCGAACGCCGGGATATCCCGGTACCTCCACGAGGTAAGGGTAAGGGAAATGGAGATAGTCGTCCGTTACTCCCCTGGGGAAGTCGTACTCGAGGCCATAGGCCATCGTAAAGCGATTGAAGCGGTTTGCCGCGATCGCATCGAGATATCCGGTCCAGAAGGCTTTATCGTAATACCAGGACTTATCTTCAAGTTCGGAACAGAAGTAGCGGCTGACGCAGCGCACCTCGTTCGCCGGCTTCTCCTCCACCACTTCTGTGAGGCGCAGTGCTTCTACGGGATTCGAGCCGTAACGAACGCGGTCCGCGAGCTCGAGCAATCCATAGACATAACCTCGCACGTCCGCTCCGGATACCAGAAGTGCCGGCGTGCGGCCGATCTTTCCCGGGGAAAGAATCAGACTTTCTGCGGCGGTGAGCGCCGCGCCTTTGGGAAAACCGCGAGCCAGCTGCGACTCGGGGCCGGCGACGACGATGCACAACGAAGCGCCGGCAGCAGCATCGGAGGATGACGCTATTTCGCAGGTCGCGCCCTTTGCGGCTAGCGCGTGACGCAGTTGCCCGGCGGCTCTCTTTGCCGGTCCGCTCGAGGCCGCGGCATTTGTTGGATCGACAATCAGTGTGCAGCCTTCAGGCGGTGCTGCAAAAGCGCGGTGCGAAACTCTGCACGCCGTTGCGGCGCCGGCCAATTTCAAAAAGTCTCTGCGATCTACATTCGAGAGAGCATCAGGCTTCATCAGTCATGGTCCTCGGGGTCAAACATACGGTGTTCCCCGCAACGCGGCGGTGATCCCCGTGAAACCGCGTTCGATGAGATTTACAAACGACAGACGTACTGCATTGTTTGCAGCCCCTCTGCGGTGTTGGCGTAACCCTTCACTGTACGCGACCTGCCACGTCGCCAAAAGCATCGAAGCCAGCAGATGGGCTTCCGGGTTGGATTTTGGTTTTCCAACTGTATCCGAAAGCATCTCCGCAAGATCCGTTACAAACGCATCACGCAATTCGCGGACCCGCGCCGATAGCGCCGGGCTCAGTGTTACTGTGTGCCAGAAGCGCGCCGTGCCGGCCGTAAATTTCGCGAAAGGGTGATTCTGTTCGACGAGTTGATCGACAAGAATCCGCAATGCCGCAACCGGCGGCTGGTTGCGAGGGCGCCTCTCAAGAGCATCCCGCAGAAGAACTCGCCCTTCCTCCTCGCGATCGAAAAAAAGATCCTCCTTGCGAGGAAAGTAGTTAAAAACGGTCATCTTGGCAACGTTAGCGGCTTCTGCAATTTCGGCCACCGTGACCTCGTCGAACCCGCGCTCAAGAAATAAACGGGTAGCAACATTGGAGATTGCCTGGCGGGTGGCGCGCTTCTTGCGCTCTCGTAGACTCTGCTGGTCAGACATTAAATAATTCTAGATCAAGATTATTTTTGTACCCGGTACATAAAGACAGTACAATCGGCTGCATGAGTAGCGAACGAGCAGATGTTGCTATTGTCGGCGCCGGACCGGTGGGATTAATGCTGGCAATGGAATTGTCCCTGGTTGGCATAAAGGTAGTCGTTCTGGAGCGATTAGCCGAACCGGACCAGACCATTAAGGCAGGCGCCGTCGGTGCGCTCGCCGGCGAAGCTCTGGAACGCCGCGGATTCGGCCCGGCGATGGATGCCGAGGAAAACGCCTTGACGGAAGCGATGATGGCAATGGCCAAGCGCAATGGCGCGCCTGGAAACTTACTTCAAGGCCCGTCTCCCTGGACAAAGATCGGCGGCCACTTCGCGGGCTTATTTCTGATAGATCAAACGCGTCAGCGCGAACCGAAGCGGCGCTTCCGCGGTGTGGGTCAGCAGTCCTTGGAGCGAATGCTCGGCGAGCGCGCCTGTAAACTCGGCGTCGAGGTGAGGCGCCCCTGCGAGGTCGTTGATTTCCGTGAGGAGAGTGACGGAGTCATGGTGGAAGGGCAGGGTCCGCGCGGCGCCTTCTTGCTGCGCTGTGCGTATCTTGTGGGATGCGATGGCGGCCGCAGCATGGTACGGAAACGAGCCGGCGTCGAATTTCCCGGCACCGACCCCACGCTCACTGGGCATCAAGCGATTGTAGAACTCGACCATCCTGAGCGATTGTTGCCTCTTGGCTGGCGAAGGACAGCCAAAGGCATGCTGGCATATGGTCCCGTCCCGGGCCGGGTTTTAACCGTGGAGTTCGACGGACCCCCTGCCGATCGCAATACGCCCGTTACGGCAGAAGAAGTACAGTCCAGTTTGCGCACCGTCAGTGGCGCCGACGTAACGATAACTGCCATGAAATCCGCTACCCGATTTACAGACAATGCCAGGCAAGCGACGACCTATCGCCGGGGGCGAGTGCTTTTGGCGGGAGATGCAGCCCATGTTCACTCTCCATTTGGTGGGCAAGGATTAAATCTTGGCCTGCTCGATGCCGTAAACCTGGGATGGAAACTTGCTTCGGTCGTGCGTGGAGACTTTGCTGAGGAGCTGCTCGAAACTTATACCGCCGAACGCCATCCGGTCGCAGCGCGTGCACTGGCAAACACGCGTGCACAAGTCGCGCTCATGAGACCAGATGCGCTTACCAGCGCACTACGCGACATTGTTGCCGACATAATGAATCTGGACGAGGGTAATCGTTTCTTTGGCGAAATGATGAGCGGTATCGCGACACGCTATGAGCTGGGTGGTTCGCACCCGTTGGCCGGGCGCATTTGTGGCAATCTCACGCTTGTGACCATGGAAGGCGAAAAGGAATTGTTTTCTCTCATGCTGAACGGCAACGGCTTACTCGTGGATGCGGCAGGAGGGGGTGCGTCAGAAATTGCGTCAAAGTGGTCACATCGTGTCCGCTGTGTGCAGGTACCCGGCGGCGTGTCAATGCTGCTTCGCCCCGATGCGTGCATCGCCTGGGCTTCGAATGACAAGACCGTGGACGGTCTTGAATCTGTACTTGAACGGTGGTTCGGCAAGTGCAAGGTAACTGCTCCTGTGCATTAGCCCGTCTCGCAAATCGCCATCTATAAAGCCGGTCGTCCGCGCTACGCCAGCACCTTTCGCAGATATGTGTAGCTGGCGCGGAGGCTGTCGATTGGAGAGCCTTGGATCCGGTCCTGCTCGATGAAATAGTGCCTGATATCCAGCTTTTCGGCGATCGCGAGTACCGCAGGCCAGTGGATGCTTCCGGTCCCGACCTCGGTGAAGTGAGCTGAGCTGTCGCTCATATCGTAGGACGGCGGAAACCCCGGCTGGCGGTCTTTAATGTGGAGCATGCGCACCCGATGGCCAAGTCGTTTCAGCATCTGCTCTGGATCGTACCCCGCCTGAGTGATCCAATAGCAGTCCATCTCCAGATACACCAGCTTGGGGTCGGTCTCCTTCAAAAGGATGTCGTAACCCGTAACGCCATCGAACTTGCGGAATTCATAGTCGTGGTTGTGGAAGGCAAACTGCATGCCCATGTCGTTCACACGTTTGCCCCAGTCGTTAAACTGCTTTGCCGCGGTGCTGAACCCTTCCGCCGACATCCACTGCGACTTCGGCAACATGGGGCAGACCACCCACTTGAGGCCTAGCGCCTTAGCATAGTTCATTTGGCCTGCGAAATCGGTCGTCAGATCGGCATACTCAAAGTGGCCGCTTGAGACCGTCATACCGGCGTCGGTAATGTCCTTCAGCAGCTGTTCTGCCGGAATGGTGAAGGCGGCATGCCAGGGCTCAACCTCCTGAAAGCCGATCGCCGAAATCTGGTGCAGGTTGCTCACCAGCTCCGCTTGGTCGACCTTGTGTTTGACCAGCGTGGAAAGCTGGAGCCCGATCGGAAAATGCTTGGCAGCTTCCGGCCAGAGGGATTGCGTCAGCAAGGGTAATGATGCTGCTGCCGTGGACAATTGCAGAAAACTCCGTCGATTCATCGTGGTCTTACTCCCTGTGAGATCCAATTATGAACCATGTAGCTACAACTGCCACGTAGCGCGAACTGGTCGCCGCGGCCCGGTCATCATCCGTATCTCCAGGCGCCCGCAAACGCGGCGATATCCCCCAGCATACGAGGTGTATGCGTGCACGGGTTGGCTTTTTCCCTGACACTAGTCGCCGGGAAATCGACGACTCTTCCGCCTGGAACCCACACATCCCAATCGCAGCTTCTAAGGTAAGCAACTACCCTCTCCTTGTCATCCCGACCGGAGCTCCGGAGGAGCGTAGTGGAGGGATCTGCAGTTTTCCCCACGGGACAGGGAGATGAGGAGCCAGCATACCTATTGCTGCAGTTCTGAAGGATAAGTGTAATGATCGTCAATGGAAGTGATTTCTTTACCTGAGGAGCCGGTAGGCCGACTTGTTGCCGGCTCATCTCCGTCGTTTTCCGGGCGTGTCGATTTGAGTTCCCGCTCCGTAACGCAGGCCATCCACCAGCAGTTCGACCATCTTTCGCGCATATGCGGGCTCTTCGCCGTGAGCTCCGTGGCATAGGGTTGCGACTGCCCGTAGCAGGTCGTCGGCTTCAATAGCTGGACGCACGACTTTCGCTCGAACGGCCGCATCCAGTAGCGTTCTGAGTGCCGGCCGCAGGCGGTTGTCGAAGTAACCCGGCAGCGCACTGTAGGCCGGGTCGCCCGAATGGAGTGCTGCTGCAAGCCCTCGCTTGGTAGCGACGAAGTCAACGTAGCGCTGCATCCAGCGAGCCAATGCCTCACCAGGCTCGTACTTGCTCGCGATCACTGAAGCCGCATCCGCGCAGGCGTCCATCTGGCTCTTAAATACGGCTACGATGAGATCGGATCGCTGCGGAAAGTGACGGTAAACCGTTCCCAGGCCAACGCCCGCGCGCTCCGCAATCTCGCGGACCGGAGCGTCTACTCCAGACTCTGCAAAGACCTCCATAGCCGCCTGGAGCAATGAATCCATCTTGCGCAGTCCATCGGCACGCTTGCGGCGAGGCTTGCTGTCGCCCGCCTCCTGCTTCTCCGTTTGTGCTGTCGTAGGTCTCTTCATGGCCAAATCTTGCAAACGGAACCCCGTTCCGTTTATTATCTGGAACAGTGTTCCGGCTGACCCCAGAATAACAGGGGACCAGCCGCACATCTTGGAGGCGGATGAAATGCAGGAAAAATGCGTCGCCCTGGTCACCGGAGCTAATCAAGGAATCGGTCTGCAAATCGCAAAGGATCTCGTAGCGCATGGCTTTACTGTGCTGGTTGGGTCGCGCAATCTCGAGCGCGGCGAAGCTGCGGCCATGGAGGTTGGGCCGAACGCCATCGCGCTCCAACTCGACGTGACGGATCAAGCTTCGATCATCGCCGCGGCGGAGCGTATTCGCAAAGAGCTTGCCCGGCTCGATGTGCTCATCAACAACGCGGCTATCTCGAATACGCGAAAGTTACCGGGCATGTCCATCCAGGAGTACGCCAAGACAACCCGGCCGAGTAACGTATCTCTCGATGAGATGCGCGCAGTGTGGGAGACCAACGTGTTCGGTGTCCTCGCCGTCACTCAGGCGATGCTGCCGCTGCTGCGAGAGGCGCCTGCAGGCCGCATCGTCAACGTTTCGAGCGGCGTTGGCTCGTTGACTGCGAACGCGGATCCGGCCTTCCCCTGGCGCTCGATCTTCGGCCCTGTCTACCCTGCGTCCAAGACGGCTCTGAACGCGATCACTCTCGCCTTCGCAATCGAACTGGAGCCGGAAGGGATTAAGGTCAACGCCGTCTCGCCGGGCTTTACCAAGACAAACCTGAACGGCTATGAGGGCACGGAGACTGTCGAGCAGGGCGCGGCCGAGGCGGTGCGCGTTGCACTGATCGGCCCCGATGGGCCGACGGGCACCTTCACCCGTACAGGAGGCGTGATTCCGTGGTGATTGGTAAGGCCGCAAATATACCCGTCAGGCCCCCTAATCCCGTCCTGTCGGTGAACCGGGTCATGAATCGGTGGTCGCCGCCCGATGCCCCGCGTGGATAATGACATCGGCATACTGTCCTTTGGTCCCCGGATTTTCGGTCAGTCCCCTGAAATCCGCACTGTTTAGGGTCACAAACGCGCCATTACCAGGCCAAGGGATACGACGAAACGGTTGGATTCGACAAGTCTTTCATGCTTGAATCTCCTGGGTAATGGCTGCGGAAGAGCTACCCGCTTCATGGCGCTCCGGAAGTGTCTCTGGAATCGCTGTCCATAACAAGACAAATGCAAGTGCAGCGACGGCTCCCAGAGACAAAAAGGAAATGCGATAACTGAAGTGCTGAATCATCTTGCCGCCGAAGGCCGTGCTGAGCGCTGCACCGAGCCCGACCGCTGTGGCGAGGCTGCCTTGGACAAGGTTGAATCTGCCAGTGGCGCGGGTTCTGTCGGCAACGACGAGGATGGAGACAACGCCGAAAATTGCGTTCGCAACCCCGTCGAGTAGTTGGATAGCGATCAGACTCTCGGTGTTATGGGTGAGTGTATAGAGCACTGCGCGGATGGGAAGAACGCCGAACCCGAGCATCAACAGGGGCTTCCGGCCCCGCAGGCTAGCGAACCGTCCTATGGCAGGGGCGAAGCACATAATGACAACCTGCGTAACAATGACGCAGGCAGACATGAATGGAGCGGCAGTAGATCGCGCGCCGTGCGACAGCATCTCACCAAGTTGGGGGAGCATGGCCGCGTTGGCAAAGTGAAAGAGAAAGGCACAAGCGAGGAAGATGGTGAGAGTCCGGTCTCGAAGCAGCGTCTTCCGTAAAGAGGCTCTCGCGGGAACTTTCTTGCCCTCCACTTGACTCATGCCGCCTCGCGCGAGGTCGTAGTCAATGTCGCTGCTCTTCACCATGCTGATGGCGAGGACCGTCGGGATGGTAAGCAACGCGGCGGTGATGAAAATGGCCCGATTCCCGAACTGGTGGCTCACACCCGCGATCAGAAGCGCACACGCCACGTTGCCGGCTGAGTTGAAGGACTGGTTCTTGCCAAACTGCCGATCGAAGAAGGTCACTCCGACTATTCCCATCGTGATTGCGGCCAGGGTTGGCCCGAGGAACGGCCCCGCTCCTCCGATAAGGACCTGCGACGTGTATACCGCCCATGGGGCGGCAGTGACACTGAGCAACACGGCGCCCAGCGCAAGGATGGCAGAGGCGACAACAAGGATCAGGCGCTTAGACCTGAGCTGATCGACGATGGCACCAGCCGGTGTCTGTAGCACAACCGTAATCATGCCGCCAATAGTGAGGGCCATCCCGACCCGTCCCGGATCCCATCCCGCACCAGCCAGATATGCTGCAAGAAAGGGACCGAGGCCGGTCTGCACGTCGGCGAGAAAGAAATTTGTTGCTTCGAGTGCCTGGATGCTCTTCTTCTTCTCAGGTGCGCTCGTGGTGTTAGATTCCATAATTCCTTCAGCGTCGGTTTTTAAGCAGGTATTTTCCCGGTCACCGGCTATGAAGCCGCAATGGAAGTTTTCTCACTCCTGGCTATCAGATGCCGTTTAGGACGCTGACAAGCCCCACAGCAGGGAAACTTCGAGCAGGGAAGGGAGCATTGATGGGCGGAAATGCGGCGATATCTATTGTTTGATCGCGGCGCAATGCCTATGGCCAAAATCCACCGGATGGCTTTAAGTTCCTCTTGAGTCCTGCTTCCGAACGCAACCGAAACAGACTTAAAACTCCGACGGATTCCATCAGCAGGAGGAACGCGACCAGTCCGAGCAGGAGCCAGATCGTTAATTTCCGATCACTATTGAGAGAAGCAATATTTATCGGAACCACCGCAAGGTTGAGATCGTTGCGTGAGATACGAGCGAGAGCCATGTCTACATCGGATTGCGCCTCTAGGACGCTGATCCCGGTTCTGAGACGTCCAGTCACAACCACCCGTTGCTGGTGAGAGAGGCGTTGCTTGGGAATAATGACGAGCGGGACCGTGATGGCCGCGCCCCGATCGCGCAAACCGGCAGCGAGCACGCCGACTACCCTGTAGAGTGTTTCATCCATCGATATGGTGGATCCAACAACAAACTTATCGGCGCCGAGTTTTTCCCACATAGCATGTGAGAGGATAGCGACTCGGTCATTGTCGACCGCGACGTCGGGGGATCGAAGTCGTGGCCAAGGTAGAAGCGGTCGCCCATCATCTGGAAAAACCCGGCAGTAACAAGGCTCGCTGTAATGTCTTCGGAACCGGCTCGGGTGTTCAGCCGAAATGCACGTGCTGTCGACGCGCTGAGATTTTGGAACACTTCAGTTTGCCCCCTAAGGCGGATGAAGTCTTCAGCGGATATCCCTGTGCCGCCATCCCGAATTTCAGCCCGAAGTACAACTAGCTGTTCTGGATCAGGGTAGGGGAGGTATCGGAAAACCAGGAAGTCTACCGCGAAGACTCCTGCGTTTACACCAATGCCAAGGGCAACCATCCAGAAGATGAAGAGAATTGGCCAAGGTGTTTTTTGTAATCGCCGCCGAGACTGGGTAAAAACATCCTTCCGGTTCGACATTTTATTCATCGCCCGCCTGGTAACTTGGGGACATTCTGAAAGCCTGGCGCAATGCTAGTATACTACATAGAGGCGCATACTTGATTCGGCGTGCGGGATCTGAACGAGTTTCCGAAAACCCAACTTTTCAGCCGGCTCAGTTGCAACTGATACTCTTGGGAAGGGCCGCTTGCGAGGAATTTAGCTCGCGGCTCTTCAGCCCGGTGAGGCTTTTGGCACCTATGTGGCACGCCATACGAAGCTTATGGTGGTCAGGACGAATACCAAGAAGATCCATTGGCTTACCACCATCCAACTCTCCCCCCCGTACTTCAGAACCACCCAGGTGTTGTTTGCGACGTCGCTAGCCATCAAGATCATGAGCATTATGGCCGCGAGTTTTGGCTTCAGGAAAAGTAGAACTGCGACAAGTGGGTCTAGCAATGTGAGCGACGTCCAGAAAATTACAGTGCCAATCGGCAGGCCACCGTAACGCCAGTCCCATCCGTGGTGAATCAGAATGGCTGAGTGGTTATACGTACCCGCCGCTAGGCACACTATCCACACCATCCTTATCGCCCACGCTAGACGGACTAGCGTTGTTCTTTCCAACATTTTTTCCCCAGGTCAAGCTTACTTCAGCTGAAGCGACAAGTTGCCGGAATTGGCTGTCTCGAACCAACGTGTGTCTTTCCTTTGAAGCGCGATGTTGAGTAACTTGCCTGCTTGCTACCCACCAGGACGCGGGGAAATTACTGAAAATCAGACTCTCAAATCAGAAAACGGGGACCGCCCCCGGCGGAAAGCGCTAGGTCCATGAAAGGAATAGAATTTTGGTGCCGAAGGAAGGGCACGACCTAGGCACGCTCATCACATCGCGAACGTGATTCAAAGGGGGGTCATTGCGTCTGCTCGGTTCATCTCTCTCCTCTTCGACATTCGTGTTCTGTCTACTGCTTTCATTCTCCGCTCAAAGACCTGTTATGCCGGAAACGCGGCAGCGCTCAGAAGCAGGACTCGCTCTTCCAATCCCAACGCGCACCCCAGTCTCAGCACCAACCTATGATGCTGAGGAAGGGCTGATCAAGCTGGACGTCGTGGTGACCGATAAGTCAGGAAAACCAATATCTGGCATCGCACGTAAGGACTTCAAATTGCTGGACAATGGCCAGCCGGACAAGATCCTCACCTTTCATGCGTACGATGGAACCTCCACCGGGCCGGATCCCCCGGTGAAGATTATTCTGCTGGTTGATACGCTCAACCTGCCGGAAAGATTGGCTACCTATGAACGGCGCGAAGTGGCGGGGTTCCTGCGGCAGAATGGCGGCCACCTCGCCCAGCCGGTTTCTCTTTTCGAGCTTTCCAACATGGGGGTGTTGAGGGTTGGCCAGCCATTGGCCGACGGAAACGTCCTCGCCGAAGAGTTCGCTCATAACAAGAAGCTGGAATGGATTCGCCATGTTCCCGGCGGCATAAGGGGAGAGAATCTCGATTCTGTGTTGTTAGAACCCCCGACATTGTCTGCGCTCAAGGCTCTCGGCGACATTGCCGCCATAGAAAGGCAGCAACCGGGGAGAAAGCTCCTGATCTGGGTCGGACCAGGTTGGGGCCTAGGCAGCGGAGCCTACAGTGATAGCAGCGAACCCAGACAGAATACTTTTGAGGCGATTGAGTGGTTTTCGACGCTGCTGCGAGAAGCTCGCATCACTCTCTACAGCTTCTCCGTGGGAGAAACCAACGCCGATGGCCGCGCGAACAATTATCTGTCCTTTCTGAGCGGTGTGAGGTCGGACCAACAGGCCAGGTTCATGCATCTCAATCGAAAAATTCTCGCAGTGCAGACCGGCGGCCGTGTCTTGGAGCCCAGTGAACCTTTGACGGGCGGTCCACCAGGGGCTCTCACTGACTTCAGGCCGAACTACGACCTGGTACACCAGATCAATAGCTGTGTCCAGGAGGCCGGCGCCTACTACACCCTGTCGTTCGATCCTTCCCATGCAGACCGTTTTGACGAGTATCACGGCCTGAAAGTGCAAGTTGACCCGCCGGGTCTGACTGCCCGCACGACTACTGGGTACTACGACCAACCCTATTATTCCGATCAAGGGAATTCTGCGGTCAGGCCGGTTACCGTTGAACAATTGGGGCAGATGCTCACCGCAGCCCACAATAAGCCGGACGCGGAGTTGGCGCAGCAACTTGCAGCGTTGACGCTGACCGAACGCTTGAGCGGCACCAAACTTTTGTCCTGGACCGCAGGCCTTCGGGGCCGAAAGGCGCGGCAGGCACTGGTTGCGTTGGCCGATGCTTCAGCCTTTCTGGATCCCCCTGCAGGCGAGATTCCAGCCGATGCACCTCCCGATCACAATGCGCAGCAGCGCATGACCTCGCTGGCCCTGGAATATCTGAACCAGGCGCTACCAAATTTGCCAAACTTCTATGCCACGCGAACCACGGTTCACTATCAGGAAACTCCTCCCTTTCAGGAGGGCGATGCAAGGATCAGTTATCAGCCATTGCACATCGCCGACACGGTAAAGGACACGGTGCTCTACCGTAATGGCTACGAAATCGGACAGTCAGATAGCGGGAGAAGCAAGAAGCGAAAAGTGGACGAACCATACCTGGTGACCTATGGGACGTTTGGCCCCCTTCTCCGTGGGGCGATCGATGCGATTGTCGTTGCCCCCGGTGGTCTCTCATGGAAGCGATGGGAAGCGGGAGCAGGGAAACCCCTCGCGGTTTTCGGCTATGTGATCCCGATGAAAAAATCTTCTTATGACACAGGCGGCTGCTGCTTGCCGGACGGCGACGGAACAAGTACTTTTGACAAACGTGCCGGCTATCACGGGGAGATCGCCATCGATCCTGCGACCGGCGCCCTCCTGCGACTGGAACTGATCTTCGATCTCAGATCGACTACGCCTCTCATCCAGTCGAAGGTCATGATCGAATATGGCCCCGTGGAAATCGGAGGGAAGTCCTATATATGCCCGGTGAGAAGCGTGTCCATTTCGAGGGGGCGGTCGGTGGTAGTTTTAGCTGAAACTCTGCACGGCGGGGAGAAAATGGAGTGGCACGAAAGCTTCAGAACTTACGGACCCTATGCCACGATGCTGAACGATATCACCTTTGATTCCTTCCATATGTTCCGCGCGGATTCGCAGATGCTGCCCGGTTTCAATCCGCTACCTGAGGGGAAATCTCCTGGTGCGGTCCCTGCGCAAACACCAGCCGCGCCCCCGACGCAGCGTTGAACGTTACTCCATCCGGCCCTCGAGCAACGGCAAGAAACGGGGTAGGCATCCAAAGACGCTTTCGCACTTGGAAGAGGACTTAGGGTCTGTGGGAGCAGGGTCAACCGGTATTTCATTTTTCCACCGCTCCCCAGCAATGCTGTACCAATTCAACCGTGGGTCCTTTTCAAAACGACATTCCGATCTATGAGTGCTGCAACCTTGAAATTAGATAGGAAGGAGACGGTTGAAGAACGAACGATAGCGCCTTAGCACCTGCCGTAATTCCTCTGTCGAAACATCTCCTCCAGTGTCCCATTGCCTCTCTAGATCCGCGCGTGCTGTTGAAAATTCCTCAGCAAGTCGCTTGACCATGTTTGCCACCAAACCATCCGCCTGTTCGACTGCCAGCCTCGGCTCATCGACGAACGAAGCCTGAACCTGGTCCCACCGGGACCGAAATCCTTGCAGTTCCTCATCATGGAATAAAGGGCCATCCGCCATGCCCTCTTTTTTCTGCGCCACAGGCGTGTCATGGGATGAAATTGGGCGCTCGTCGGTGTTCTGTATAACCGGAGCGGGACTCTGAGACGAGATGGGGTGCTCGTCGATTACCGCCGATCGATATTCTCTAGCTCTTTGTGGGTCCGCAATATCCGCTGTTGTCAATTCTTGATCGTTACGAAGCTCTTTCATGGGAAACTCCTATCTTTTCGGTTTTGGGTAGATCGAGCAACTCGTCAAACAGCGACCTGAAGTAAACCATGGCTTGCCGTAAGTCTTCGGTGATGGCTTGTCCTCTATTGCGACGCACCACGATGCTCCGGGCAGATCGATAATTTTGCACAACTCCCGGGTAATTCACGGAGACATCCGCGGCTCGCTGTTCAAAGTCACCCATGGGGTAGCCGCGTGAAGCCATCACTTCTGTTACCAACTTATCCGCGTCGCCAACTGCTAGGGAAGGATCGTCGACGAACTGCTTTTGCAACTCCGTCCACTGCAGGAGGTATTTTTCCCGATCATCACGAGTTAGAGGGTGAATGGCAAACTTCTTTACCCGCTGCTCTCTCTCAGCCAGAACTGTTTCAGCGCGGTGTGCTCCCTGTTCTTTCACGGTCCGATCGTATTCCGGGCCGAAATGCTGCTTCAAGCGGTCGCTCTGGCGTTTGCGAAGCAAAAGCAACGTTACGATCGAAATGATCGCAACGAACGCAATGACTAACAGAACCATGAGTCTTGTATCCATCGCTTCTCTCCCGTTTCATTCAGATGCCGACATGAGTACGGGTGATGCCAGGGGTAAAGCAGCCAGCCCGGAAATTCCGATATCAGATTCACTCCTTCGCACTTTGCTAGCGCGGTCTCAGCGTTATGAAATGCGATCGCCGTAACGGGAAGCATCATAGCCGCCGATCATCAGTTGTAGCTATGTGATCGGATCCGGAGCGGTCATGCTGCCAGGTAAAGCGGAGTTCTGGACAATTGCCATCCCCTCGATGAACTGGAAATGAGCCTAAAGCAGACCAACTGGCGGATGCCGGTCGACCCAGCCGCTGGGCATCCCCGACTCAATTGCCATAGAATTGCGAGCAACAACTCCTGACCTTGAGAGGAACCTGTGTAACCGTGGCCCCGGAAGAAGAGAACGGTACCGCGTTTTCCCCAGACATGGGCGGAGAAGCGAACAAAGTTTTCGGTATCGGCGAGATGGCCGACCTGACCCGCACATTCGATTGGAGCAAGACCTCGATAGGCCCGATTGATCGATGGCCGGAAGTGTTGCTTAACGCTGTAAATACCTTGCTGAACTCGCGCCACCCGATGTTCCTGTGGTGGGGAGAGGACCTTGTCCAGTTTTATAACGACGCTTACCGGCCCAGCCTCGGTGAGGGCAAGCATCCGATGGCCTTGGGGCAAAAGGGTAAGGACTGCTGGCCTGAAATCTGGCCGGTCATCCTCCCGCAGATCGAAGCGGTCATGACAAGAGGCGAGGCAAGCTGGCATGAGAATCAGCTCGTGCCAATCATTCGAAATGGCAGGCTGGAAGAAGTCTATTGGACCTACGGCTACAGTCCGGTCTACACCTCGACCGGGGAAATCGCCGGCACGCTGGTGGTTTGCACGGAGACAACAAATACCATTCTGGCAAAACGCCTGCAGCAGCGCGAGATGGAACGGATTGCGGATCTATTCGAGCAGGCGCCGGCGTTCTTCGCGTTACTGAGTGGGCCTGAACACATCTTTGAGATGGTCAACGGTCCATATCTGCAACTGATTGGTCATCGAAGGGTTCTTGGCAAATCGATACGCGAAGCGGTGCCGGAGGCCGAAGGACAGGGTTTCATCAAATTGTTGGACGACGTGTATAGCACCGGTAAGCCCTTTGTCGGCCGCGGCACCCCCATGCAACTGGCCCGTACTCTTGATCATCCCCTCGAACTGAGGTATCTGGACTTCGTCTATCAGCCCAAAAGGGAGCCGGATGGATCCGTGTCCGGCGTTATCGTTCTCGGCATCGACGTGACGGATGCCAAGCGGGCTGAGCAAGTCCTTCTTCAGTCTGAAAAGCTAAATGCCGTGGGGCGCCTTGCCAGCTCGATCGCTCACGAAATCAACAATCCCCTCGAAGCGGTCACCAACCTTATCTTTCTGGCGCAGAGGGCAGCTGTTGATCCAACCACTAAAGAGTACCTGTCTACCGCGGAAATTGAATTGCGTCGAGTCTCGGCGATCGCCAATCAGACATTGCAATTCCATAGACAACCAACGAGTCCGGGGCCGGTCACGGCTACCAGTCTCATCGATGCCACGCTCCCGCTTTACCAAGCCAGAATCTCGAACGCCCGCGTCAAAATCGAGCGCCGTGATCGCGCCCGGCGCCCCGTGACATGTTTGGATGGCGAAATACGGCAAGTATTGAGCAACCTGATCGGCAACGCTATCGACGCGATGTCCCAAACAGACCGGCGCCTTTTGATTCGTAGCCGGGAAAGCACAAATTGGCGGACGCGCCAACGCGGAGTTACGCTGACAATCGCAGATACCGGTTCGGGAATGTCCCACGATACGATCGTCCGCATTTTTGAGCCTTTCTTTACCACGAAAGGCAATAAGGGCACGGGCTTAGGGCTATGGCTTAGCCGAGAAATCACCGAGCGGCACCGGGGATCACTCAAAGTGAAATCCCGTCATGCCACGCGTGGTTCAGGAACCGTGTTCGTGCTCTTTTTGCCATGTGAAGACTGAAGATCTGCAAGCGTCATAGGCGCCGGTCTCTGAATTGTTTGACTGCATCGCGTTCCCTTGCCGGAGCGAGGAAATCCGCGCTTCAATGGTGCTGTCTGGCTTGTCAGCAAGGAGTGTGCTCGTTGAAGTTTCTCGATCTCCTCGTCGAAGCTCCGCACAATCGCGTCGAGGTTTACGTAGGCGGTCATATGCCGCCTGATCTAGCCGAGGTCCTTCCGCACTTCGTCAGCAAGACGGTTCAGGAGTGACTTGTCAAGGTCCAGCCCTTTGCCAGACGTTTTACGAATGCCTTGGGTGGAGAGGTCTTTCCTGGCATCAATATTGCTCGTCAAGTGCAGATAGAAAGGCCCCGGAGCGAGTGCCAGCGGCGTTCACTCCGGGACCATCGATGAGTTTTACCTCAAGCTGACAGACGCAATGCGTGGCCGATTCTCTACTGACGTGGCTGCGCTTCGTCTCTCTTGTGAGGTGTACTCTCCGTGCGAGCCTGCATGGCAGGTTCTGCACTTTGATGAGTCGCTACTGGCTGCTGCGAATGAGACTGAGTCGTTTTATTCTCAGTTGAGCTAGTAGCAACTGGCTTCTCTCCGGTTGCTCTGTCCGCATTTGTGTGAGGTGCAGGGGCCCTTTCGGCCCTGGCCTTACTCTCGCTCGGATGAGCCGCAGCGGCGCGCTTCTCAGTCTCTTTGTTCTCGCTCGCGTGAGTTACAGCCGCCCTTTCGGTCGTGGTCTTACTCTCACTCGGACGAGTCGCAGCGGCGCGTTTCTCAGTCTCTTTGTTCACACTCGTGTGGGTTGCCGCGGCCCTTTCGTTCGTGGCTTTATTCTCACTCGGACGAGTCGCAGCGGCGTGCTTCACAGTCTCTTTGTTCACACTCGTGTGGGTTGCCGCGGCCCTTTCGGCCGTGGCTTTATTCTCACTCGGACGAGCCGCAGCGGCATGCTTCTCCGTCTCTCTGCTCTCGCTCGCGCGAGTTGCCGCGGCCTTTTCGTTCGTGGCCTTACTCTGACTCGGACGAGCAGCAGCGGCATGCTTTTCAGTCTCTCTGTTCTCGCTCGCGCGAGTTGCCGCGGCCCTTTCGTTCGTGGCCTTACTCTGACTCGGACGAGCAGCAGCGGCATGCTTTTCAGTCTCTCTGTTCTCGCTCGCGCGAGTTGCCGCGGCCCTTTCGTTCGTGGCCTTACTCTCACTCGGACGAGCAGCAACGACGTGCTTCTCAGTCTCTTTGTTCTCGCTCGCGTGAGTTGCAGGGGCGCGTCTTTCGGTCACTGTGCTTTCATTCGTGCGGGTTGTCGCTCTCTCAGGCGGGACTTCATTCTCATTCCGGTGAGCCACAGTACCTCGCTTTTCGGTCGCGTTGTTCTCATTCGCGCGGGTTGCAGCGGCTTTCTCGGCCGTTGCCTTGCCCTCACCTGGATGAGACGGCACTGCCCTCGTTTGGGCTGCGCTATTTTCCGTGACCGCACCACGGGCTGGCACTACATCCTTGCCGGTAAATTCTCCCGCTCTGGAGGTTGCGGCGACCGGCACCTTACCATGATTCACCGAGGCCAGTAATTCGCGGTTCGTGCTTGCCGCGCGCCGCTGTCCTATTTGTTCCGCTGTTGGGGGACTATGACGCTCATGGAGCGCGGCGGCTTGGGCGGCAGTCGGCCGGGCGTTTGTTCCGCCGGTCCCGCCATTGTAACTGACGTAGCTTCCAGCAGCGGGTGAGCTTACGTTCCTCAGGTACGTGTTCTGAATCACGGTGACATTGACATTATTCACGGCGCGATTGTAGTAAAACTGTCCGTTGCTCCAATAGCCACCGTCATAGCCGACACCACTATAGCCATAGCCATAGTCGATGCCGCCGTAGTACCCAACGGTGCGACCCCAATAGCCCTCATGCCAGTGATAGTGTCCATCAGCCCAACCCCAATAGCCCGGCGTCCATAGCACATCTTCCGCCGGGGGTAGGACCCAGGTGCCAGGTACCCAGTAATAGCCTGCATCACCGTAGGCCCAGTAGCCTGGGATCCACAAATAACCGCTCCCGGGACAACTAGGTTGTGCGTACGCCACTAGTTCCGGTGGAGCGATGGTGATAGATATGCTGAGTTGGGCGAATAAAGTGGCCGGTATGGCCAACATCAGAGCAGCTAACGACAACAAACGGCTTCTACGCATAGGAAACTCCTTTCACGCGTGAGACAGCTTCGCTTCAATGTAAATTTGCACGGAGGCGTTGAGAAAAGTGTTTTAATCGTTCGCTTCCAGCTGCCTCAAAGACTGCGCCGCAAATCCAGCATTGAAGCGAAACCCGACTACATTGACTCCGTGTGTCGTGCCCAGTAAAGGGCTAGGTGGTGAGATGCACGTGCGGTTTCCGGGGTAAGCTGAGATGCGATAAATCAGAATTGCCGGTCGATTGAGATCGGAAGGTTCAGCGTCAATGATCAGAAGGCGCCGCTGAAAGGTGGGGTGGTAACTTCTCAAAAACACGCCAGTAACAAGTTGGACTGCTCGAAGGTCCAGCAGCTCCTTGAGGAAGCTCAGCGCGAGAAGCTATCCAATTTCTCCTTCACGATTCCTGAAAAGGAGGGAGCAGACGGAACGTAACCGCATCATTTCGTAAGCCGTAGATTGCTTAGAGTTGCTTTGTTGGCGGCAACAGTGACGAGACCGATAGCAAAAATGACCCTTTGGCTCGGGATCATCATGCTTGCCGCCGCGCCATCGTTTGGCCAGCTTGCCTCTGTACCAGATACCTATCCTGGAGTTTGGAGGAGGTACTTCAATGGAAAGGCGGCGGGAACACTCGAACTCGTCAACTACAGGGTAAGGTGACTGGAATTTATTCAGGTAGCACTGGGACAATGGGCGACAACGGTGCGATTCAAATGTACGGAAAACCTGGGGGGATGCCCATCGTCGAGTCGTCGCTGTCAGGAAGTGATCTTCACTTGCTCCTTGCGGGACCTTTCGACACTACCGTGGACATGAAAATAACCCTCACTGGGCCTGACAAGGCCCGTCTCACTTGCTATGCGAAGCATGGGCAAGTCGAATTCGACTTAAAGAAGGTATCGAACGAGGAAAATGACGCGGTGCACGTTGAGTATTGACAGTAGATTCGTTCTTGGCACGAGGGACGGTGGGAACTACTCGTTTGACGCTGCAACGTTTGTGACAGCCGATCTTTAAATTGAGGCGTCTGCATGCTCGAGCCGTTTAAGTTGTGGAAGGTCCACTCCGGCATACCAGTCGTAGAAGAGGTCAGCTTTTACGGCGTGCGCAGGCGGATTCACGGGTTATCTCGGAGCAAACGGTTCGGGCAAATCGACAACCATGAAGATGGTGACTGGAGTGATTGAGCCGAGTGGGGGCGTAGTGCCGTTTGATGGCAAGCCGATTCTGGATGACCTGATGACCTTTCGCCAGAGGGTCGGCTATGTTCCGGAAGAGCCGCATCTCTACACCCACCTGAGCGGTATGGAATACCTGGTGATGATAAGGACAGAGCACTACCTTGGTTACCAAAGAAATCTTATAACTCCCTCGACGAGGCCCAAAAACCGTACTACTGTGGGAATAGCCACTACCATCAGCGCCGTCTTGCATGACGGTTCTGCCTGGCTTTGCACGGCGCAATCCGCCCATGCATCCGCCGCCAACCGCCGGGAAAGCCTCAGCACCTGCCGGCACGATAACTGGGTCTATTACCGCGCTCGTAAGAGGGTCATCTATCCTCAGCATTTACCAAGATGCTCAAATTAATTAACTTGAGCATCTTGATCACCTTCATGAAACAAAGGACTTAGCCGCCAACTTTGATCACCTTGGGGTAACATTTGAGCACCTTCGCGAAACAAAGGACTTATCCTGTCCAGGCGCTGCCGGTCGACTTCAACCTCTTTGGAGCCCGCATTTTCCGGAAGGGAATTGGCAAACGCGGTCGAATCGCTATAGCTGAGGGCGTCGAAAAATAGTGATTACGGCGACAGTCCGCTCAACTTTTGCCGGACTAACCGGCTCCCCGTCTTTTGGCATCGTTCGCAAGCAAAACTTCGATAAGCTCCGGGGAGACATGAAAGTTCGTTGCATGTAAATCGGCGAGTGCCTGCGGTAAGTCCAGAAAGTTGCGACGAGCTCCTTCCGCAAGAAGGCCGAGGGTTCCAATCACCTGGAGCCCGCGATGGACAGCTTCGCGTCTGCCCTCCAGGTCATCGATAATCAGCCGCTCAGCCTTGACCGATTCCGCCAGCAAAATTGCGTCCTGCTCACCCCGATCCAGTCTCTCCATGAGGGGGTCTTGCCGAAAGATGAGCGTGCAGACTTGCAGCCATGCCGGGGGAGCCGAAAACCACGCGCGAACCTCTTCCGGCGCGTCAATATCTTGAAGTTCATCAAGGACGGTTTGCGGTATGACGATCTCCGCGTATATTTTTGCCAGAATTTCGATATGTCCGAGCAGTACCAGATCGTTGAGGGGCGACGTGTCTGCGACGACGATCATCCGGCTTGGCCGTGCCCTATTCTGTGAGGGTCTCTTCGAACTGCTTGAGCGAAGCAAGATCCTTCTCAAGTTCGCCAATGGGGTAATGCAGATAGACGTTGTGAGCTTTCAGAAAACCATGAACCTGCATTCGGGTTCGGAAACCAAGCATGCGGCGCACTTGCCCTTCAGATAGGCGTTCGCTACGGTATCCCTCCAGCGCCAGCGCTTCAAGGGCGGCGCGCGATAGGTCCGGCTGTTGGCCCTGGAGAACGCGTGCCACATCGTCCGGAATTTGCAGTTGCACGTCCATATACCGATTATCTCATTACGCAGCTGGCGTTAGGATAAACGCGGCGCCAGTAGCGTTGCCAGGCGCATCAGCTCGTTCGGCTGAATCTTGTAGCCGCAAAGCGGGCAGGGAAGCGAAAAATACGAATCGCTAACGCGACAAAGCCGCCCAATTTCGCATCTATACGGCGTGTCCACCAAGAGCATTCCGCTAATCCAAATCACCCGCCACTCGCGCACGCGGGCCATTCACCGCATCCCAAGCCTTCCCGCCGACTTAGTTCGCTTAGTTCGCTTAATTCGCACATTTCTACAACGGACAATTCCTGACTCTGCTTCAGGCCACCACCCTGGACAATCCTTCCATCCCTCTCCCGCGACACTTTCAACCTCGTCCGGCCAACAGCAGGGGCTTTTATGCGCTTTTTCGGATTTTTCGGACTTTTTTGCAGCGGCATCGCTGAGCGCGGGCTCCGCCAGAACAAAACTAGTCTCTGCCAAAAATAAAGCGGATTTGAGCACCTTCAGGGAAACAAAAGGCCACGCGCAGCAGCAGGTACTCCCGGATCACCCTTGCTGCGTGCAGAAAAGCGGTTAACAGGTGAAAATGGATGCCGTGACCATACTCGACCAGGACCGTCTTTTTCCCGCCGAATCCACCACCCGAGCCATTGCTCGCAAGCTGTATGGAACCGTCTGCAATTTACCCATCATCAGCCCGCATGGCCATACCGACGCCCGATGGTATGCCGAGAACGAGCCTTTTCCTAATCCAACCAGTCTGTTCATCGTTCCCGATCACTACATATTCCGCATGCTCTACAGCCAGGGCATTCCGCTCGAAGACCTGGGTATCGGCCAGAAGGAGTTAACTGCAGACGAAGCGCGAAAGATCTGGAGACGCTTCGCGGCGTCGTATTACCTGTTTCGCGGCACACCGACCCGGCTATGGCTGGACTTCGCTTTTGAAAAGCTGTTTGGCCTGGAAGAGCGGCTGTCCGCAGCCAATGCCGACACCTACTACGACACCATCAGCGAAAAGCTGGCATCGCCCTCCTTCCGCCCTCGAGCACTCTTCGAGCAGTTCAATATCGAGGTGCTGGCCACCACCAACTCGCCGCTTGATCCTTTGACCTACCACCAGGCGATCCGCGACTCCGGGTGGAAAGCGCGCATCGTGCCCACGTTTCGTCCTGACTCGGTGGTCGATCCTGTATTCGACGGCTTTCGCAAGAACGTGCAGCAGTTGGGCGAAATTCACGGAGAAGATTCTTCTCGCTGGCAAGGCTATCTGCTCGCGCTGCGCCACGCCCGGGACCGCTTCCAAAAACTCGGCTGCACCGCAACTGACCATGGACACCCCACCGCAAAGACCGCGAACCTTCCTCTATCCGCAGCATCGACGCTGTTCGATCGGGTGATTTCTGGCAAAGCCGATACCCCCGAACAGGAGCTGTTTCGTGCCCAGATGCTGACCGAGATGGCACGCATGAGCGTAGAGGACGGCCTGGTGATGCAGCTCCACCCAGGCAGCTACCGCAATCACAATCACCAGATCTACCAGCGTTTTGGCCGGGACGTGGGCGCGGACATTCCGACCGCGACCGATTACGTGCACGGGCTGCAACCCCTGCTGGATCGCTTCGGCAACGAGACGAACCTGACGCTCATTCTCTTTACCCTCGATGAGTCGGCCTACAGCCGTGAGCTGGCGCCCCTGGCGGGACATTATCCCTGCCTCCGATTGGGGCCGCCCTGGTGGTTTTACGACAGCCCCGAGGGCATGACGCGCTTTAGGGAGCTGACCACCGAGACCACCGGCTTCTACAACACGGTCGGCTTCAACGATGACACCCGCGCCTTCCTCTCCATTCCAGCACGCCATGACGTGGCACGCCGGGTGGACTGTGCCTTCCTGGCCAGGCAGGTAGCGGAGCATCAGTTAGACGAGGACGAAGCCGTCGAGCTGGCCCACGCATTAGCCTACGACTTGGCGCGAAAGGCCTATCGCCTATGAGCCTCTATTGGCAGGAGGGCGGTCCGGAAGCCGAGGTGAACCTGCGCGACTCGCTCCACCAGGCGCTCGACCGCCTCGGCCCCAGGCGCAAAGTCCTGGCTGTGCCCCCGGACGGCAGTCGCTTCCATTCCCGGGCCGGCGACCTCACGCAATATGCCTACCACTACTACGGCGACCGTCTGGGATGTGTTCTGCCCGCCCTGGGAACGCACATGCCGATGACCGCAGCCTGGCTCACCCGCATGTTCGGTGACATGCCGCACCAGCTGTTCGCGGTTCATAACTGGCGCACCGACGTAGTGACCCTGGGCGAGCTGCCAGCGTCCTTCATTCAGGAGCAGTCATCCGGCCTGCTGGACTACACCTGGCCGGCGCAGGTGAACCGCATCATCGCCGAGGGCGGCTTCGATCTCGTGCTTTCCATCGGCCAGGTAGTGCCGCATGAAGTCATCGGGATGGCAAATTACAACAAGAACATCCTGATAGGCACGTCCGGCCCGCTCAGCATTAATCGCAGCCACTACCTGGGAGCGGTGGTGGGTATGGAGCGGATTATGGGAAGAGCCGATACTGCGGTGCGGCGCGTCCTCAATCGGGCGGCGGACGAATTTCTCCGCAATATCCCCATCGTGTACGTCTTGACCGTCATTGGGACCAACCAGGCAGGAGAACTAGTAGTCCGGGGCTTGTTCGTGGGCGATGACGTAGAGTGCTTTCACCTGGCCTCAGAGTTGAGCGTGAAAGTCAACATTCAACTGCTGGATAAGCAAATCCATAAAGCCGTCGTCTACCTCGATCCCGAAGAGTTCCACAGCACCTGGCTGGGAAATAAGGCCATTTACCGCACCCGCATGGCGCTGGCGGACGGAGCCGACCTGATCGTGCTTGCTCCCGGGGTGGAGCAGTTTGGAGAAGATCCCACCATCGACCGCATGATCCGCAGGTTCGGTTACCACGGCACGCCGGCGACGCTAGAAAAAGTGAAGAGCAATCCTGATCTGGCCGCTGAGCTCGGCACCGCTGCCCATCTCATTCACAGTTCCTCGGAATCACGATTCAACATTACCTATTGTCCCGGTGGGTTAACCCGGGAAGAGATAGAAGGCGTAGGATTCCGCTATGCCGACCTGGCCGGCACCATGGCACGCTATAACCCGGCTCGATTGCACGACGGCTTCAATACTGTCGATGGGGAAGAGGTCTTCTTTATTTCCCATCCGGCACTTGGACTGTGGGCATCGCGCGACCGGTTTCAAGCAGTTTAGGTACCTGCCGGGGCGAAATTTCGCATCGAACAGAGAAGCTGCCCACTAAATGAAGTGTTTCGGAAGGGTACCAAATGGAATTTCACGTCTCCCGCGAAGCTCGCGATCGTTATGAATTCAATCAGACGCTGTTTGCCTTCAGCGGCAACGTAGTCTTCGCCAACCTCGGTGCCAGCCGTGAATTCGCTCATCGCATGAACGAACGCCGCGGGGCGGCGGTGGATAAGGATTTTTCCCAAACCATCCAGCCCGGAGCGCTCTATGCCATGGGGCTGATCGATGAAATAAGCCACGCCCTGGTTGCCTACTACCGCCAGAAGGTCGATCCCAAGACGATAGCCGAGGCATTGCAGTGGTTCGACGCCCGGCTCGGCAAAGAGGAGTTGGATAAGACGATTCTTGCCTTCATTGAGCGCTTTCCCACCGCGGACGTTTACCGCAAGGAGAAAACCCCCGAGGAGTGGCTGGCCGGGCAGACCGACGGCATCTCTCACCGGGCCGTGGCATTTGAAGAAATGATGCTGTTGTGGCTGGCCAATGCCAACCCGGCTTTCAAACCTTTTTCCGAATTGTTTACCGATCAGTCTTTAGCCGCAGTCACCCGTTATCAGCTGATCACCGCCGGCCTGCGCGATTATTTCAGCACCCGGCCGCCGCTGGCCACCAAAAACAAATCGATGAACTTGATCGACACGTTGCGGGCTCCGGCACTGGCATCGCCGGATTCGCTCAGCGGCCAGCTGGCCTACATTGTCGAGCACTGGGCGGACCTGATCGGCGATGTGCTCGCCAAGCTGTTGCTGGCCATTGACGTCCTGAAAGAAGAAGACGTAGCCATCTGGATGCGGTTTCACCCCCCGGACGCCAGGGTGGGACGGAAAAACTTTCCCTGGACCACCGACCAGCAAGGGGTAGTGCCGTCTTTCGCCGAAGCGACCCAGGAGAGTGAGCGCTTCTCGCCTGACCAGGAGTGGATGCCGACCACCGTGCTCATCGCCAAGAGCACCTATGTGTGGCTGGAGCAGCTTTCACGCTTCTATGGCCGCCACATCTATCGTCTGGATCAGATTCCCGATGAAGAGCTCCGCCGCCTGGCAGCGCATGGTATTAACTCGCTGTGGCTGATTGGCGTTTGGGAACGAAGTGTGGCCTCGCAGACCATCAAGCAATTGTGTGGCAACCACGACGCAGTAGCCTCTGCTTACTCGCTTTACGGATACGACATTGCAGCCGACCTCGGCGGGCAGCAGGCCTATACCCATTTGCGCGACCGGGCCTTCCACCACGGGGTTAGGCTGGCCAGCGACATGGTGCCCAATCACATGGGCATCGATTCCAGCTGGGTCATTGAACATCCCGAGTGGTTCATGTCTCGCTCTGAGAGCCCCTATCCTGCTTACCGTTTTGAGGGGCCGGACCTCTCCCGCGACGGCCGCGTAGAAATCAAGATTGAAGACCATTACTACGAGCAGTCGGATGCGGCCGTGGTCTTCCGCCGCCGCGACAAGTGGACCGGGGACACCCGCTACATCTATCACGGCAACGACGGCACCAGCTTCCCCTGGAATGACACCGCGCAGCTCGACTACCTGAACCCGGCCACCCGGGAGCAGGTGATCCAGACCATTCTGCACGTGGCCCGGTTGTTTCCCATCATCCGTTTCGACGCTGCCATGACCCTGGCCAAGCGCCACTTCCAGCGCTTATGGTTTCCCATTCCTGGCACAGGCGGAGCGATTCCTTCGCGCGCTGAGTACAGCATGAGCAAGGCGGACTTCGATCGCGCTATGCCGGAAGAATTCTGGCGCGAAGTGGTGGACCGCGTGGCTCGCGAAGTTCCCGGCACTCTTCTGCTGGCAGAGGCTTTCTGGCTGATGGAAGGCTACTTCGTCCGCACCCTGGGCATGCACCGGGTGTACAACAGCGCCTTCATGAACATGATGCGCGACGAGGATAACGCCAAATATCGTTCGGTGATCAAGAACACCATTGAGTTCGACCCGGATATCCTCAAGCGCTACGTCAACTTCATGAGCAATCCTGATGAGCGCACAGCAATTGACCAGTTCAGCAATGGCGACAAATTCTTTGGTGTGGCCACCATGATGTCGACTCTGCCGGGCCTGCCCATGTTTGGCCACGGTCAGATTGAAGGCTTCACCGAGAAGTACGGTATGGAGTTCCGCCGCGCCCGTCACCAGGAGGATCCTGATCAGGGACTGGTAGCGCGCCACGATCGTGAAATTGCTCCACTGCTTCACCAGCGCTGGTTGTTCGCCGAGAGCGAGAATTTCCTTCTCTACGATTTTTACCAGCCCGACGGCACGGTGAATGAGGATGTCTTTGCCTACTCCAACCGGCGCGGCGACCACCGGGCACTGGTCATCTACCACAACAAGTTCGCCACGACCTTCGGCACTATCCACCAATCCGCCGCCTATGCCGATAAAGGAGCGGGCCATCTGCGTCAGCAGTCGCTGGGGGGAGCCTTCGGCCTGCCCAACGACAGCAACCTTTTCCTTGCCTTCCGCGATAACTCCACCGGATTGGAGCATCTGGAGCGGGCCTCGAAGATTGTCTCCAACGGCTACTCGATCGAGCTGCAGGCATACAACTGCCACGTCTTTTTGAACTGGCGAGAGCTTCGGCCTTCGGATGAATATCGCTGGGATCTGCTGTGTGACTCTCTGGGTGGCCGCGGAGTACCGAGCCTGGACGACGCACTCGTGGCCCTGGAACTGGCTCCGATGCACGATGCACTCGTTAGCCTCCTGCACCCGGATCTGGTTACGGAACTGGCTAGCGCTTCTGAGCCCTTGCCGGCGTGTGGGCAGGAGGCTCAGGAATCTACTCCGGCGGCCCAACTGATGCAACGAATCGAGGCACTCAGCTGGCGTTTCGCGAGCGAAGCGTTTGCCCTCTACAGCCGCAAGACGGGCACACCGATACAGGTGAGCGAGAAAGACCTGTGGCAGGTCATTTGCCGCCAGGTGCACGCGGTCAAGAATCTGGCAGACCTGGAGGCGGAGTTCTCCGACCCCTGGTCCAGGGAGGCCAGGAAGATCTTGCCCAGCACAAACTCCGAGCTGCATCCGAGCGCAGTCTGGGGACCGGTACTTGGATTTGCTCTCCTCCAGGGGTTGGCCGAAGCGATCGGAAGCAAAGACATCGCAGCCACGGGACTGGCGCTCTTCGACCGGCTGCGGCTACGCGAAGCCTTCGCCCGCGCTTACGTTGGCGGCGGGGAAATCACCCAGGATGCCTGGCGCGCGGCGGCCCGGATCCGGCTGGCTTTCCTGGCCCAGACGTTTGCGCCTGCAAAAAAGGCACAGGAAGACGTGTTCGCCGGTTTGCCCGCGGAACTGTGGAAAGACGGCGATGCTCGCTGGTTGCTGCAGGTGAACGAGTCGGACGGGGAGGAGTACTTCAACAAGGAGCTGCACGAGCAGATGCTCTGGTGGCTGCAACTGCCGGTTCTGCTGGAACTCGCCGCTGTAGCGCCGGTTTCGGAACCTGCCATTGCCGGTACAGCTGCAGCAAAGAAGCCACGCCGGTCCGCCGCTCGTCCCGTTCCATCGACCGAAATAATCGAGGAGAAGGTCAAACAGGGCAGCGAGCAGGCGGAAGAAGCCGGTTTCCGCCTGGCCAAGAAAAAAGAAGCAGTGGTAAAGCCTCCGAAAAAGGAGAAGGGAGCCCTGGCAAAGCCTTAAAAAGTGAGATGCGGGGGTAAGAAGGACGGCACCCCGGGGGGGTCTTACCGCTTCGTAACTAGTAGAATGACAAGCGGTTGGATCACCGGAGGTCTATGGCTCGAGAGGTGACGGAAGCAACAAATCCGATTACGTTGGCGATCGATATCGGCGGCAGCGGATTAAAGATGCAGGCGCTCAGCGCGGAAGGTCGTCCCATCAGCGACCGGCTGCGCGTGCCCACCCCTGAACCGGCAACCACCAGCGCAGTCCTGACTGCCCTGGAAGAACTCAAAGTAGGCGTTCCTCTTTTCGACCGCGTATCCGTCGGCTTTCCTGGGGTCATCAAGCACGGCAAGACGCTGACTGCGGCGAATCTCGATCCGGGATGGATTGGTTTCCCGCTGGCGAAAACGCTCGAAAAGCGCTGGGGCAAGCCGACGCGGATGGCCAATGATTGCGCCGTGGGCGGCTACGCGGTGATCAAGGGCAATGGGGTGGAGTTGGTGATCACCCTGGGTACGGGGATGGGTTCGGCGCTCTTTACCGAGGGTCTTCTGTGCCCCGGTCTTGAACTTGGCCACCATCCATGGCGCAAGAAAACCTATGAGGATTATCTGGGGAGGCGCGGGCTCGATAAATATGGCGAAAAGCGGTGGAACAAGTTGCTGCAGCGAGCCATCGATCAAACCGCTGCCACGTTTAACTGGGACGTCTTATACCTGGGCGGCGGCAACGCCAAGAAAATAAACTTTAAGCACGGTTCCAACATCAAGATCATTTCTAACGAGGAGGGTCTGCTCGGGGCGATGGCTTTGTGGAGAGATTGGCAATAAGGTTTGCGCCGCCGCCATTTCTTCGAAGTGTTAGATCAGGCGTGGTGCCCGGCGGCGGTCCGCCACGGAGCCACCGATTGTCTTGAAGCCATCATCAGCCGAACCGATGTCTACCGTGCTGTTCGGCCAGACATTTTCCGAGCCATTGGGGACAGCGGTTCGACGATCGTTATCGACCTATGTTCTGGCGGGGGAGGACCGTGGTTAAGTCCAGAGTGGCGTGCTCCGCTCAAGGTCGTGCTCACCGACAAATTTCCCAGCAGTGCGCTCTCCGTCCGGTTGCAGCACGATCCTTCGATCACTTGCCTCGATACGCCCGTGGATGCCGTCAGCGTGCCCGAATCTCTCTGCGGTTTTCGTACGATCTTCTCGTCCTTCCACCATTTTTCCGATACGGTCGCGCGCGACGTACTTGAGGATGCGGTGCGACGCAGAGAGGGTTTTGCAATGGCCGAGGTGACTTCGCGCACTCCGCGAGCGTTCCTGACCATCTTGTTTCTGCCAGTGTTGGTCTGGCTTCTTACTCCGTTCATGCGGCCATTCCGCTGGTCGCGGCTGCTGTTGACTTACCTCGTGCCTCTGATTCCGCTCGTGATTTTGTGGGATGGACTCGTCTCATGCTTCCGCACCCGTACGCCGGAGGAGTTGCTGCAATTGAGCAGAAGTTTTCCGCAATACGAGTGGACCGCGGGCTATGCAAAAGGTAGCTGGCTTCCGCCGGTGTACTTGATTGGCCGGCCCAAAACTTTGCCTACAAGCTAATGCGGACGAATGTTGAGTACCGACCCTTTTGTCATCCCGACCGCAGCGAAGTGAGTGGAGGGACCTGCGGTATGTTCGAACTTGTGAACTCATCAACAATAAAAGTGGAAGGAAAGTCAAGCAGTGAGCAACACGAAAGGGCTAAGTCCTATCTCTCTAAACACGCGATCTTGCGGTTCAGATCGTGAGGAGAGATATTCCGTGGCCAACAGCAAGCCCAAACCACAGGCACCCCCAGGCACATCTGGCCGCGTCTGGAGTTACGTCTCCCGTTCCCCTCTTAACTCTCTGTGGGACCTGCAGGGAGTTCCATTCAAGGTGATCCTGAAAAATACCTGGAATTCCATGTTTGACGACAACCTTCTGGGGCGCTCGGCCGAGCTGGGATTTTATTTTCTTTTCGCCCTGTTTCCCACGTTGCTCACCGCCTGCGCCGTGCTGGGCCTGGCAGCCCGTTCGGCCGCAAACATCTATGAGCATCTGCTTCAGTACCTGTCGATCGTGGTTCCACCGTCGGCATTGGGGATAGTCCTCGAAGCGTTCAATCAAACAGCAGCTGCCGCAAGCACGGGGAAATTAACCTTCGGACTGGTGGCCGCTTTGTGGTCTGCTTCGGTAGGGTTCTCCGCGATTCAAGGCACCCTGAATGTGGTTTACCGGGTCAAGGAGACCCGGCCGTATTGGAGGGCGAGACTGTCGGCAATCGGTGTCACGTTTCTTCTCTCTATCGTTGTCTCGCTGATGCTGGCATCGCTACTGATAGCGGACTTCTTCGCGCGTCTGGCTCATCTTCGCATTCGCGAGCAGTTGCTGGCCAAACTGACTGCGACGTCTGCGCGCTCCATTGGGTGGGTGCTCGCCACGGCATTTCTTTCCTTGCTCTTTGCACTCATCTATTACTTCGGCCCTGACGTTAAGGTGAGCCGGTGGCGCTGGCTTACGCCTGGTGCGGCCTTTGGCATGTTGGGTTGGCTGTTAGGATCGCTGGGATTACGGGGGTACGTTCACTACTTCAACAATTATTCGGCGACCTATGGTTCGTTGGGCACGGTGATCATCCTGCTCACCTGGTTCTATCTCAGCGGCCTGATGCTGCTGCTGGGGGGCGAGATCAATAGCGAAATAGAGGCCGCAGTGCACGCCAAGAACCTGGCTGCGACGGAAGCACTGAAACCTGAGATTGTGGGCCCGTCGGCCGCAGCGTCCTAGGTTGCGCAGTGTTCTATTCTGGATCAAACCGCTTCGCGCCGTTCCGGCATCTCAAGTGCAGATGGCGCGGCTTGAGCTGTTTCTGGGATACTTTGGCGTGACGGCTCAATTCAATTTCCTAATCGCGGGAGCTCTGAGCATTCTCGCAATATCCACAAGCCTGCTGGCGCAGAGTACAAACCAGCCGTCCCAACTTCCCAAGACAGCTCCGCAAACCCAGGTGATCTTGTCCTCCTACGAGGGCCAGACCGTAACTGCGGTTGAGATCGCTGGCCGTCCGAACCTGGATACCAGCAAGCTGGTGCCGCTTCTCGAGCAGCACCAGGGGGAACCGTTCTCAAGAGCGAAAGTTGAGCAGAGCATTGCCACCCTGAAAAAGGAAGGCAACTTCGACGAAGTGCAGTTACAAGTCGATCCCGAGGCCAACGGGGTTCGGGTGCTCTTGATTGTGGAGCCGGCCGTGTGGTTCGGCATTTTTGAATTTCCTGGAGCGGAACGCTTTTCGTACTCCAAGCTGGCGCAAATCGCAAACTACCCTCCGCAGGCCCCCTACAACGCCGGGGACGTGCAGAAGGGCACAGACGCGCTGATTCGCTACTTCCAGGAGCAAGGGTATTTTGAGGTGGAGGTTCGTCCCCAGATAAACCTGGATACGGACCATAATGTCGTCAATGTGAATTTCCAAGTCAGTCTGAATCGCCGAGCCAAATTTGGCACGGTGAATGTCGCAGATACCACCCCCGAGGAGGCGCAAAACATGGCGAAAAGCCTGCAGGGTTTGGGCGCGCGGCTTAGGGGAGCCGCCATTCGGCCGGGAAAGAATTACCGCCGCTCGACGTTGAATAACGCCCAGAAATACCTGCAGAAGCGGTTAGAGAAACGGGACAAGCTGTCCGCGCAGGTAAAACTAGCCGGAGCAGCTTACACTGCAGATACCAACCGTGCCGACATCCACTTTGATGTGAAGGCTGGTCCGACCATTCATGTCGAGGTGAAAGGAGCGCACCTGTGGAGCTGGACAAAAAGATCTTTGCTACCGGTCTATCAGGGGATAGGCGTCGATCCGGAGCTGGTGCAGGAAGGCCGTGAAGCTCTCGTCTCTTACTTCCAGAAGAAGGGATTCTTCGAAGTTACCGTCGACTCTCAGTTCAACAAAAAGGATGCAGTCGACACCATCGTCTATACCATCAACAAGGGTAAAAAGCACAAAGTGGTCGACGTGGCGGTGACCGGTAACCACGAGCTTAAGACACCGGATCTCATGGCGCTGGTCACGGTGAAGAGGGCACATCTGTTTTCTCCGGGCGACTACAGTGAGCAATTGGTGCGTACAAGCCAAAAAAATCTGACCGCGCTTTACGAATCTGAGGGTTTTAGCAGTGCACAGGTCACTCCGGCGGTGAGTCATAAGGAAGGCAACGTGGCGGTGGTCTTCCACGTGACCGAGGGCCCGCGGGATATTGTGAGCTCTCTGAAGATTGAGGGAGCCGATACTTTTCCGCAATCGAAATTTGCGCCGGACGGTCTGAAGCTTGCGCCGGGGAAGCCTTACTCACAAAAACTGGTTGCGACAGACCGCGCCAATATTGTTGCGCGCTATCTCCAGGCCGGCTATCTGACCTCCAGCTTCCGTGAAACGGCCAAGGTCGCTTCCAAGAACGATCCTCATCACATCGACGTGGTCTATCACATTTTTGAGGGCCCGCAGGTCCACACCCATGATGTACTGACCCTGGGTCGCGTACAAACGCAGCAACGGCTCATCGACCGGGATGTGGCCACCATTGTTCCCGGCCAGCCGCTTACAGAAACGGCGTTACTCAGCTCCGAGAGCCGGCTCTACAGCCACACTGGAGTGTTCGACTGGGCGGAAGTAGACCCCAGGCGCCAGATAACGACGCAGACGAGTGAAGATGTGTTGATCAAAGTCCATGAAGCCAAGCGGAACTCGATGACCTACGGCTTCGGATTTGAAGTGATCAATCGTGGTGGCAGTATCCCCAGTGGGACCGTGGCACTGCCCAGTCTGCCGCCGGTCGGATTGCCTTCCAATTTCACCACCAGCGAAACTACCTACTATGGGCCGCGAGGGAGTTTCCAATACACCCGTAATAATGTGCGGGGTAAAGGGGAATCGCTTTCGGCGACAGCGTTTGCCGGACGCCTGGATCAGCGTGCCGCAGGGTACTACATTAACCCAAATTTCCGCTGGTCGAGTTGGGGCTCGACGACGTCTATCCTGGTGGAACGCGATGAAGAAAATCCGGTCTACTCCTCCCAGGTTGAAAACGGGAGTTTGCAGCTGCAGAGATTTATCGACAAGGCAAAACATGATGTTTTCTTCCTGCGTTACAGTTTTAGCCAAACGGATTTGACCCGGATCCTGATCCCCGAACTGGTGCCGCCGCAGGACCAGCATGTCAGGCTCTCGACGATTGCAGCCAACCTCACCCGCGATACGCGCGACAATCCTCTCGACGCGCACAAAGGTATGTTGGAGTCGATCGAACTCGATTTCAACGATACGAAGCTAGGCTCCAGCGTTGACTTTGCCAAAATCAATGGACAGGCTGCGTATTACCGGCCAATCTTTCACAACATCGTTTGGGCAAACAGCATTCGCATTGGCCTGGCGCAGCAGTTTTCCGGTAGCTTTGTTCCCTTGAGCGAGGAGTTCTTTACCGGCGGCGGCAACACGCTACGCGGCTTTCCGCTGGATGGGGCTGGACCCCAGCGGCAGGTTCAGGTTTGCAGCACAGGTTCGTCTACCGATTGCTCTTACATACAGGTTCCGGCGGGAGGAAATGAGCTGCTGATCATCAACTCCGAAGCGCGCATTCCGATACCCATCAAGAAGGGACTGGGACTGGCTGTGTTCTATGACGGTGGCAACGTGTTCCCCTTGGTTGGCTTTCACGACTTCACCTCGCTCTACACCAACAGTGTGGGGTTGGGTCTGCGCTATGCCACCCCGGTGGGTCCGGTGCGAATCGATCTCGGACATAACCTGAACCCGGTTCCGGGAGTTAAATCAACCCAATACTTTATTAGTATCGGCCAGGCATTTTGACGGGGGTGACCACGTGAGTATGAGGAAAGCGGCCGCGTGGGTCGCAGGCATTTTGATAACTCTTCTGCTCGTAGCGGGCCTTGCTGTCACCATCCTGCTGCACAGTGCGCGGTTCCACAACTACGTTCTTGCCACCGTCGAAACGAAAGCCAGCGAGAGCATCGGTACAAAGGTACAGCTGCAGAACTTTGCTCTCAATCTTTCGAACCTGAGCCTGGATCTTTACGGGTTGACGGTGGCCGGCGCCAGTCCTTACCCGGATCCACCTTTGCTCCAGGTCGCTCACGGCGAAGTTGGAGTTCGCATTGTCTCCGTCCTTCATCGCAAGTGGTATCTTGACAGGCTGGTCATTGATCAGCCCGTGGTGAAGGTGTTCACCGATGCGCACGGAGTCAGCAACATCCCAACGATCAAAAGCAGCGGGTCCAGCAACAGTAATACCAGCCTGTTCGACCTGGGGATTCGCCATGCGGTATTGGATCAAGGAGAGGTCTACTATAACGACCGTCAGAGCGTTCTCTCAGCGGACTTACACAACGTAGATTTTCGGGCTTCGTTTGACAGCCTGCTGCAGAAGTACTCTGGCAAGCTTAGCTACACGGACGGCCATCTGCAATCCGGAAGCTTCAAACCAATTCCGCACAACCTGGACGCTGAGTTCGACGCGACGCCGACTACTTTCCACTTAACTCAAGCCAAGTTGACCAGCGCGACGTCACAGGTTGTTCTCAACGCCACGTTGCAGGACTACAGCCATCCTCAGGTGCAGGGGAACTACGTCGCCACGTTGGATGGGAGCCAATTCCGGAAGATTCTTGAGAATCCTTCCGTGCCGGTTGGGTTCGTTCACGCCAGCGGTTCGGTTCAGTACCAGGAGATAGCCAATCGCTCTCCTTTGGATACGGTACTGATCAAGGGTGACCTTAGCAGCCAGCAGCTGGACGTGCAGACGCCAACCGTTCGTTCGCAGATCAGGAACATCGCGGCGCACTACGTGCTTGAAAACGGCGACGCCACTTTGCAGGATTTCCGCGCCAGCCTGTTGGGGGGCCAGCTTACAGCGAACGGCACCATGAGCGGCATCGACGGCAACACGCATTCGAAGTTCAACGCCGGGCTGCACGGTATCCAGCTGGCAGCTCTGAATAGCGCTATGAAGTCGTCAGCGCTGCCCAAAGGAGTGAGTCTCGGGGGTGTGCTGAACGCCGACGCAAATGCTTCCTGGGGAAAGACGTTTGACGACGTCGTGGTCCACGCAGACGCGGCCGTTCACGGAAAAGTGTCCGGTCAAGGCAAGTACGTTCCCGTAGAGAGTGCGCTTCACGGTAACTATACGGGAAAGAACCAGGAGCTGGCGCTGAAGCAGAGCTTCTTGCGGACGCCACAAAGTACCCTGACGATGAACGGCGTGGTAAGCCGGCGGTCGAGCCTGGATCTTAAATTTCAATCCAATAACCTAAGCGAATTGGAAACGGTTGCGGATGTGTTCCGGGCTCCAGGGGCGCCGCTGGGGCTTGCCGGGACCGCCTTGTTTCAGGGTACAGTGCGTGGATCAACGAGCGATCCGCATCTGACCGGCCAATTGACGGCTTCCAACTTCCGTTTCAACGGAACAGAGTGGCGGGTGCTGCGCACGAATGTGGATGTGAACCAATCTCTTGCCAGCCTGCAGCACGCTGACCTGGAACCGGTTTCTCACGGAAAAATTACCTTCAGCGCCAGCACCGGTTTGCACCAGTGGGCGTTTACCGACGCAAGCCCGCTCGAGGTCGATCTCCAGGCTTCGCAGTTGGATGTTCAAGACCTGATAAAACTTTCCGGACAACAAGTACCCGTGACGGGCACGTTAGCCGCCAATGTAAAGATGCATGGGACTGAGCTGAGCCCAATTGGCCAGGGAAATGTCTCGCTCACGCGTGTTACCGCGTACGATCAGCCGGTCACGTCTGCGACCCTGAACTTTGAGGGCACAGGAGAAGAGGTCCACGGGGATCTTGGAGTGGAGCTTCCTGCAGGCAGCGTAAGGAGTAAGGTAAGCGTCCGGCCGCGGCAAAAGAGTTACAACGCTCAACTAACCGCCACGGGGATCCGCCTGGAACAACTGCAGGCAATCAAAGCGCAGAACATCAACGCCAAGGGCGTCGTGAGCGTAAAAGCCAACGGGGCGGGCACGTTTGACAACCCGCAGCTGGACGCAACGCTGCAGATTCCGCAAATCGATATACAGGATCAGAAGATCGCGGACGTCAATCTGCAAATGAACGTGGCCAACCACCTGGCTACGGCCAATCTGACCTCCGCAGCGGTCGGTACGGAAATCAAGGCAAATGCGAAGGTGGGATTGACCGGCGACTACCCGGCAGACGCCACGCTCGATACGCAGACCATTCCGTTGCAGCCGATTTTCGCCATCTACGCTCCGGCGCAAGCCGACGATTTGACCGGCCAGACCGAGCTGCACGCCACGCTGCATGGTCCACTCAAGAACAAAAAATTATTAGAAGCGCACGTTACCATTCCTACCCTGAAGCTGGCTTACAGCAATACCATCCAGTTGGCAGAAACCTCGCCCATCCACGTCGATTACAAAGACACGAAGATCACGCTGCAGCGATCCGGGCTCAAGGGCACCGACACCGATCTGCAGTTTCAGGGTTCGATGTCCACCACCAAGGGCGCTCCCATCTCCCTGCTGCTGTTGGGCACGGTGAATCTGCAGCTGGCCCAGGCATTTGCTCCGGACATCAGGAGCTCGGGTGAGTTGAAGTTCAACATCAATTCGAGTGGAGCGACCGATAGTCCCGACGTAGGCGGCCAGGTGGAGATCGTGGATGCCAACTTTGCCAGCGGTGATCTACCGGTGGGACTGCAACACGGTAACGGAGTGCTTACGCTCACCAAGGACCGGCTCAACATCACGAATTTTCAAGGCACCGTCGGCGGTGGCACGGTCACTGCGCAGGGGGGCGTTGCGTACCGTCCTTCGATCCAATTTGATCTGGGTTTGTCCGCGAAGGGGGTTCGCGCTCTCTATCCCCAGGGGGTTCGCGAGACAGTCAACGCGGATATTCGTCTCGCGGGCAGTACCGACAACGCGGTACTCGGGGGACAGGTGAGACTTGCCGATCTCTCGTTTACTCCGGCATTTGACTTGAACAGCTTCATCGATCAATTCTCGGGCGGTGTTTCTGCACCCGCCACTCCAGGGCTGGCGCAAAGCATCCAGTTGAACCTGGGGGTCACTTCCGAAAACAATATCAACCTGGTCAGCAGAACTCTCAGCATCAATGGCTCGGCAAACCTGCGGGTGCGGGGAACGGCAGCAGAGCCGGTGATCCTGGGGCGAGTGAACCTGGAAGGCGGGGACATCATTCTCAACGGCGACCGCTTCGTGTTGAACGGTGGAACCATCGAGTTCGTCAACCCTTCGGAAACACAACCGGTCGTCAATCTGGCGCTCAACACCACGATTCAGCAGTACAACATCTCCCTGCGTTTCAATGGGCCGGTCGATCAGCTGCGCACGAACTACTCCTCTGACCCTTCGTTGCCGGCCGCCGACATTATCAATCTGCTGGCATTTGGAAGCACTACCGAAGCCAGCGCGAATAGTCCTTCTCTGCCGGCAAACCAACAGGCCGCATCGTTGGTGGCTTCGCAGGTAAGCAGCCAGGTAACGAGCCGCATCTCGAAGGTTGCAGGCATTTCCCAGCTTTCCATTAACCCGGTCCTGGCGGGGGGCACCAGCCAGGGGCCTCCGGGCGCGAATATCACCATTCAGCAGCGGGTCACTGGAAACCTGTTTGTGACCTTCTCCAGCAATGTGGCTTCGACGCAGAATGAGACGATCCAGGGGCAGTACCAGGTTTCGCCCCGAGTCGCGGTCAGCGCTACGCGCGATCAAAACGGGGGAGTCGCTTTCGATACGTTGATAAAGAAAACCTGGTGAGGCATTTTCCTCTAGACTGATCGGCAAGATGAATTGCCGACGCTATCTCCCATTCCTGCTGATCATGCTAAGCCGGCTGCATTGCCTCGCAGCCCCTGACGTTGCGCCCACTCCGCCAATGGGCTGGAATAGCTGGGACTCTTACGGGCTGACCGTAACGGACGCCGAGTTCAAAGCGAATGTCTCCTGGTTGCATGAGCACCTGCAGCCATTGGGATGGCGGTACGTGGTGGTCGATGAGGGTTGGTATTTGCGCGCCCCGGGCCAGAAAGGAGCTGCGCAAGGCTTTGTGATGGATGACGACGGGCGTTACCTGGTGGCGGACAATCGCTTCTCGTCTTCGGGATTCAAACCGCTTGCGGATTGGGTGCACGGCCAAGGGCTCAAATTCGGACTCCACATCATTCGCGGCATTCCGCGCCAGGCCGTGGAGAAGAATCTACCCATAGCCGGGTCATCCTTCCATGCCGTCGATGCGGCCAACACCACCGATACCTGCCGATGGAATTCGGATAACTATGGGTTGAATGCGAATGCCGCGGCCCAGGCTTATTACGATTCCATTATCAAACTGTACGCTGGATGGGGCGTCGACTACATCAAGGTAGACTGCATTTCCAAACCCTATCAAGCCGATGAGATTCATATGATGAGCGCGGCGATCAGGAAGTCTGGCCGCGCGATGGTACTGAGCCTTTCCCCTGGACCGACGCCGGTTGAGGAAGCCGATGACGTGCGCAAATATGCCCAGCTTTGGCGGATTTCTGACGATATGTGGGATACCTGGCCGGGTCCGGCGGGGCAAACGTTTCCGGCCGGGTTGGTACGTCAATTTGACCGTACCGCGGAGTGGGCGCCGCATATCGAAGTAGGGCACTGGCCGGACGCGGACATGCTTCCGCTGGGCTATCTCGGTCCTCGGCCTGGATGGGGCAAGCCGCGCATGTCGCGGCTCACGCCGGATGAGTCGCGGACGCTGATGACGCTGTGGTCGATGGCTCGTTCGCCGCTCATTGCGGGGACGAATCTCACCGAAATGGATGCGGCGACGGAGGCTCTTTACAGCAACCCTGAGGTGATTGCGGTCGATCAGCACTCGCGGGAAAATCGACAGCTTTTACGTACTGGCTCGTTGGTGGTGTGGAAGGCAACGCCTGATTCCGGGGGTGGGGATTATTTGGCAGTATTCAATCTGGGCGATAAGACGCAGGAGGTGAGCTACTCCTGGAAGGATTTGGGCTTTCCCGAGGGCAGCCATGCGGTTCGTGATCTGTGGGCGCGTAAAGATCTGGGGCCGGCTGCTTTGCTCAAGACCGAGCTGCCTGCACACGGCACGAGCCTCTATCGCGTACGCTGAGGTTAGGACAAAACAAGACCGCGGATAAGTCTGACCCAGACCTCCGTCGAAATTCACTGAAACGAGACTTCGCAGGCATTCAGACTGTCTATGTCTAACAGGGCTGCTGCGCTCTAAATCAGAAAGTCTTGTGTTTCGTGGAAAACAGAAGAGTTGATGCGAAAACAGGCGATTCAAAGACGGAGATTGCCATTAATACTATTGGCATTGCCACTTTTGAACGGGTGCCTCGTGCACACCCGCATTGTAAAGCGGGCGAAACTGCCGAGTGTGGTTATGAGCGCGACCGCAGACCAGCTGGTCAAGGCGGTCAACGACCGCTGCAACGAGATCCATTCGTTGAGCACAACGGTGAATTTTCAGCTCACTGAAGGCGGTCCGCGCAAGGGAAAGGAGCGGACCTACACCTCATTCAGCGGGTACATATTGCAGCGCGAGCCAGGATCGCTGAGGGTAGCCGGATATTTAGTGATGTTGCCGGCTTTTGATATGGCTACTGACGGCGAGTCCTTTAAGCTGTGGATTCCAAGCCGCAACAAAGTATTTGAGGGCTCCAACGCGGTCACGAAAGAGTCGCCCAATCCACTGGAGAACTTTCGACCAAGTGTTTTTGCTGATTCGTTGTTAGTTGGATGTATATCGCCTGATGATCTGGTGACATTAACCTCCGAGACAAGGGCTGAGGTAGATGCGAAATCGAAGCAGCCTAACATCCAGCCGGATTACGATCTCACAGTGGTGCGGCGCAAGGGGAACAGCCAGGAACTAATTCCAGAGCGTGTGATTCATTTCACCCGGACCGATCTGCAGCTTTATCAGGAAGATATATACGATGCAAAGGGCACAATTCAAACTACGGCCATCTACGGCCCGATGCAGACATTTGGTCAGCAGAGATTTCCGGGGACGGTTACCATCAAGCGCCCCCTAGAGGAGTTGCAGATTTTGATCACCATTCAGAAGTTGACTGTGAACCTTTCGATATCAGACGACAAGTTCGAACTGAAGACACCAGAAGCAGCCACAATTCAGAAACTGGACTAGGGAGCGGAAACAGCTAACAGGCCGCTTGCATGTGACTTGCGGGTTTGAGTAGCTCGTTCCACCTCCATTATCGTAGTGATTTCCGAAGCAGGGCGTTGAGAGCTGTAGTAAAGGTTCGAACCCGCAGCCTCGGGTTGATGTCGATTCTGCCTTTCCTTTATGCCTTTCTTAGCATTTTTTTCGTAGGCTGAGATGAGTGCGCAAGGAGGTCACTTCCATGGCAAATGTACATGGTATTGAGTTCAACTCCAACCAGTCAGAGCTGGTAAAAAGTTTGATTCGGGAGTTACTGAAAGATGGAAACTGTGCAGTCTACGCGCTGCCTCATATGAAGCCGAATGGCGAGTTGCGAATGGCTTGCACTCCTCCTGCTCCAAGTCCAAGACATCAGCACGGTGTGTTTTTGCGTATTCGGCCCGGGGTAAAGGCAGCTGTCGCAATCCGTCCGATGAATGCAAAGACGGGAGAGGAGCAAACAAATATCACGAAATACTCTCAGGATGAGTTGCGAGAACTGGTACGGGTGTGGCGCAAGGAGGTTTCCGACATAAGGCCTGAACCACCCAACAAGATCGAACTCGCCAAGGCAGCCTAGACGTCTGCAGAGTGGCATGACGAATACGCCACTGTGCAGGTTGTGGGGCTATCCCAAACGGATTGGGCAACGAAGGAGCTTACGGCATCATCGAGCCTGTGTGCACACGGCTTTCCGCAAAAGCGAACTCTCTCTCTGCAACATGCGCAACACTTCATCAGCTCGTTATTGCACGCGACGAAGCTCTATCGGGTACGTTGATCCGACCCTTACGGCGATTCCTGAAAAGGCTGCCCGAAGTGAACCCCCGCCCACCAGGCTTAAGCCCTGAATTTATAGACCGGAGCGTTCTCGCGGGTTTGAAAACCCGCTCCCCGGACTTAAAAGTCCGGGGCTGGGGCATTTCGCAAGCAACACCCGTTCGGGGCAAACATTCGCAAACAACTATCTGCCCGAACGGAGGTGTGGCACAAAGTAGTAGACACCCTACTGCAGTTGGTGATAGTAGTAGGGAATCTACTACTATGGCAGATCCAGCACGATACCAAAACCGTATTGAGATCCTGCAAGGGACACTCGACCTGCTCATACTGCAAACGCTGGCGCGCGGTGGGCAGCATGGGCATGGAATCTCCCTGGCAATCCGCGCGCGTTCCGGCGAGGTGCTATCGGTTGAGACGGGATCGTTGTATCCGGCTCTTCATCGTCTGGAAAAGAAGGGTTGGCTGGACTCGGAGTGGAAAGTGTCGGAGAACAACCAGCGTGCCAAATATTACTCGCTGACGAAGGCAGGCAAGAAACAGCTGGCGGCCGAGCAGGATCGATGGCGGCTATTGGTTCAGGCAGTTGCCGGAGTATTGGATCCGGCGTGAGGTTGTTATGGCTATGAATTCGCTGCGGTTCGTTTTTCGCCGGTTCTTCAGAAGGGCGCAGTTAGAGAAAGAGCTGAACGATGAGCTTGCTTCGCATATCGCCATGGAGGCAAATTTGCGGATGCAGGAGGGTGAATCGCCCGAAGCTGCTCGGCAAGCGGCGCTGCGGCAATTTGGGAACGTAGAGTTAGTGGCCGAGGTGACGCGTAGCAAGTGGGGATTTACATGGCTTGAACAGGCACTGAATGACGTCCGCTATGCTGCCCGCGGGTTTGTGCGTACGCCGCTGTTTTCCGCGATTGTGATCGTAACGCTCGCGCTGGGAATTGGAAGTTCCACGACGATCTTCAGTTTGCTCGACGGCATCCTACTGCACGCTCTGCCATTTCCGGAGTCGAACCGACTCATGATCCTCGGAGAGCTGCCTCCGAGAAACCCAAAGTTGAATGTCGTTTGGATGAATAATTTTGTTGCCTGGAAGGAGCGCAACCATTCATTCCAGTCGATGGCGGCATTTATGAGCCTGCCAATGAACCTGCTCGTCGATAAGGGAAGCGAGCAGGTTCCGGGTCTCGGCGTTACGGCAGACTTCTTCAACACGCTGGGTACGGTACCGTTGCTCGGCAGAACATTCCGCCCGGGCGAATATTGGACGAATGAGCCTCGCGAAGCGGTTCTGAGTTACGGTGCGTGGCAGCGGCTGTTTGGCGGCAGACCCGATGTCATCGGAAAAAGGATCTCGATTAATGTGAACCATCACGAAATTATCGGCGTGATGCCCCCGGGGTTCGGCCTACCGAATCAGAGTGCAGAGCTTTATCTTCCGCTGGGTATCGACCTGCACGATGGACGGAACTATTCGGTCATAGCACGACTGCGGCAGGGCGTGAGTCCGGATGCAGCAAATGCCGAGATGGGCACTCTTGCTGCTCAGACTGCGCGCGAAAACGTCGAAATGGATTCGGGCTGGAGCGCGACCGCTGTGTCGCTGCTGGAGCATTCGGTAGGATCTGTGCGGCCCACGCTGCTGATTCTTTTTGCTGCGGTAGGGCTGGTGCTGCTTCTGGCATGCGCGAATGTCGCAAACCTGCTGCTGATGCGAGCGTCGGGGCGGGCGCAAGAGATGAGCGTGCGGCTGGCGTTGGGCGCAAGCCGCAATCGCATCCTGGGACAGCTGCTCATCGAGAGCCTTTTTCTGGCTATATGCGGCGGTCTTCTGAGTGTGCCGCTGGGTTGGACGGCACTGCACCTGTTGAAGACTTCGCTACCGGAAAGCCTGCATATTCCGAGGTTAAACGAGGTGACGCTGAACATTCGCGTGCTTCTTTTCTCAGCAGGCGTATCCATCCTTTCAGCGGTGGTCTTCGGGCTGGCGCCGGCCCTTCAGTCGCTTAAGAGAAACGTGAGTGAGGACCTACATGAGTCCACGCGTTCGGTGACGTCGGGACGCAAAGTGAGGCGACTGATTGTCGTGACAGAAATCGCTTTGGCGCTGGTGCTGGTCTCAGGAGCGGGATTGACGGTGCGCAGCTTTCTTCGATTGGCAAGCGTGAATACTGGATTCCATGCCGAAAATGTGCTGACCGTGCGCATGCTCTTGCTACCGGTGGAAAAAGAGAAGTACCACGCCGATGTGGTGAAGGAGATGCTGGATCGGATTCGTGCATTACCGGGGGTAGTCACAGCCGGCTCGATTGGAATACTGCCAATGGAGGGCACGAACTCGGGAACCTGGTATTACGATGCGGACCGCCCCGAGCCCGCACCCAATGCGCGGCCAGGCGGAGATGTTTCGATTATCACTCCGGGCTATTTTGAGGCGATGCGCATCCCGATGATTCGCGGCCGTTCCTTTAGCTCCGATGACCGTGCGGGCGTACCGCCGGTGGCGATTCTGAACCAAACGGCGGCGGGGATGCTTTTTCCGGGCCAGGATCCAGTGGGAAAACGAGTTAAGGTCTGGTGGACTAACACGCCGACTGTGGAAGTGGTGGGCGTCGTCGCCGATATTCGTCATGGTGGTGTGAGCACGCCGCCCGATCCGTGTCTATTCATGCCCAATGACCAGCAGCCATTTCCGTTTACGGCGTTGGTAGTGCGCACGATAGGTAAGCCCGCCGGCCTGGTGCATGCCATACGGGAACAGATCAGGATGGTGGATGCGGACCAGGGCATCTCCAAGATAGAAGAAATGCAACAAATGGTTTCAGACTCAATCGCACGGCCGCGCCTGGAAGCGACGGTGCTGACGCTGTTCGGAGTGGTTGCGCTGGGGCTTGCGAGTATTGGCCTTTATGGGTTGATCGCTTTCTCTGTCGCGCAGAGGGCGCGCGAGATCGGCATTCGCGTGGCACTCGGCGCGTCACGAGCGGGCATATTTCGCATGATTCTGGGAGATGGATTGCGTTTGACGCTTATCGGGGGCGTTGTAGGCCTGGTAGCCATTATCGGTCTGACTCGTTTTCTGCGCAGTCTTCTCTTCGAGATTCAGCCACTCGACCCTGTGACCCTGATCTCTGTAGCCTGTGTCCTGACATTTGTGAGCCTTCTGGCCTGTTATGTCCCCGCGCGACGAGCGACAAAGGCTGATCCGGTGGCAGTTCTACGAGAAGAGTGACTTGCCGCGGCAGGCTCTCATGCCCTATTAGCCAGCACCTGGCGAATCGCTGAACCGGCTCCCTGCAGATCGGCCAGCTTCATCTCAGAGTATTTACGGGAGAGGATCACGCCATCGGCGTCACCGCGAAATGCCGCCAAGACAGCATCCCGGGTGCCGTCTGGCGTGCATTTGCTGTGGCCTGAAGCAGTGGGAACATCGATATCAATTCCAGGCCACAGCAAGGTCGTAGTCCCGTTGAGCGCTTCGCGTGCTCGCTTCGTTTCCCGGTAGACATAGTCCGGGGAAAATCCCGTGAGAGGTATCTCGCCCAGACTCTTTTCCTTGTAGTCCAAGACACGGTAGTGGAAGTCCAGAGTCTCCTGCCGCGGGAGATCGCCGTACATCGTGCTGCCAACGCTTTCAATGTATTCGGCCATCCGTTCGCCGGCACAATTGTTGTAGATAACGATCTTCAAGAAGTCAGCATAGGGGGCGATGGCCGCGAGGTCCTGTTCCGCGCGATAGATCGGATCAAAGGAATTGTTATGGCAAATGTGCCAGCCTACTCCGAGAGAGGGTTTCACTTCTTTGACCTTTTTGTAGATGGCTGTATACGTTTCGCGAAGGCTGTCAGTCCACAACATCTCCCAGGCTAGTAGCTCCGGATAGCGCAACATAAGCCGCCACAGTGTGACGTAGTACCCATCGATGGGCCGCCGCCCCTGGCGACTCGTCTGTACAAATTTCGCCAGCTCTAGAAAACCTTTCCGGGCCCGCTCGGGATCAATGCCACGCGCTCTTGCCTTGGCTTCACAGAACTGGCAGAAACAGGTCACACGGTAGGCATCGTCGCGCTCATCCCCGGCGCCAATCGCATTGATGAAGGCGCCTTGACGCTCAGAGCACCACATGATTCCATCAATGTCATACGATCGCGACCAATCTTCCACGACTCCCAATAGAAAGTTTCGGTAGTTGGGATTGTTGAAGCACAACGTAGTTGCGTTCTTTCCAGACAACTCCTTTTCCTGAAGCTGAGAGATGTTGGGGAGGTTTTCACGAAAGGCATCCTCGAACCAGCAAATAGTTTTAATGCCCCGTTTTCTCGCCTCTGGCAACACTGCCTGGAGCACATCGAAGTCGCCGAGTTCTGCCGGCCGCGTACCGTGGAAGACCGTATCCTTGTAGTACTCGGAATGGATCGTGGCATAGTTTCCGCCGGAAAATGTATCAGTGTCATATTGCTGCTTGCCATGATCCGGCAAGGGCTGGCCCGGAATTTGCCGTCCAGCGATACCGCGACCGTAGGTGAAGGTAGCAAGGAATAGCGTGTTGATGGAAGCATCGTGCTGAAACTCATCCAACACTTTCTCTGTCCCCTCGTCGACGAAGGAAACTGCTCCTACCTGGATGCCGATCGTCTTATCTTTTGGATTTAGCGGCGATGCCGCCAAACGTATGGACGGTACCGCGGCCGTAATAGCCGTAGCTGCCGCATTCTGTAGGAAAGCCCTGCGATCCATGTTCAGCATGATGGGTCCGGTCTAGTGCTCCACGCCTTTTACCGCCATCCCCGGATACCAGGAGCGAACGGCAAGAATTCGGGATTTGACGTTGGGTGCACTGTAGTATCCGACGGTGCAGTTAAGACGAAAGAAATAAGCGTCTCCTGCTTTGGAGGGGTGACGCCCGGCAATGCCGTCCATTCCACCGCCCGCCGCTATGACTCCGTGGCCACTCAAGACCAGATAAATTTCCTCTTCGCGTTCGTGATGGTGAGGAAAGTTCGTCCCACCCGGCGCGATTTCCATAAGAAAGAGGCTGGTCAGAACGCGGCCGGCTGCAATGCGGTCACGCTTGCTGTCTACATCGCCCATCAACAAGCGAAAAAGAGACGAAGACGGATGACCACTCACAAAATTTGTGGGCACATCCTCAATGTTAGCGTGTAAGGGACGAGGCGGCATTGGAGCAGGCTCAAATCCCTTCGTGCGAAAACCCATCATAAGCACTGTCAACGGTTTCGCAGACGGGTTACTGGCAGCATGCGGAATGGTTGATGGTATGTAGAGATAGTCTTCCGTCTTCAGCGATACGTTGTCATTTCCGTATTTGACCGAGGCGCTCCCGTCGAGAACAACGTACACCTGATCTTCGTCTGGGTATTGAACGGGCGCGCACTTGCCGTTGGAGTCTATGACTGTCTCACCGTAGCGTGCTACGCCGACAACCACGGATGTATCTGAATCTCCCTGACCAAACAACGGTTTGTAGTGGCAGGTGGCAGTTGTGATATCGGAGTTTTTCTCCTTAGCCGTGGACGTGTTGCGGTAAAGGAAAGTCGGGTCTATCTTGCGTTCGCTGGCATGAAGAAGTGGTGCGAACAGTGCAAGCAGTGTGAGAGCGTATCGCTTAGCGGAATCCATGCAATTCAGGCGGCGCTTTTGCGCGCATCCACAAGAATTTGGCGGAGGCGATGGCCGACGACGAGATCCTCCCCCGATTGCAACGTCATGGAAATAATTTGCAACTGATTGGGACGGGGTTCGTGTTTCGCCTTTGGATCAGCTCCTTCATGGACAGCGGGGACCAGGCTTGGATTACTGTTCGTCAGAACCTCGATTCGGGGCTCGCCTGCCCGTAAACGCTGGTCACATTGTGCGACGGTCAGGCCAAAGGTCTTTTCGTCCCACAAGACAGTCAGTGTTGGATAGCTATTGCCTTCTTCAGGAATGGTTATGTTGGTGGTGACTCCGGGCACTGTCTCTACCAATTTTGCAATGCGTTCGACTCGGCTCCGCCACTCCTTGTTGAGCGCATCGAGATCGGCATGCGACCAGTATTCAATGGCCGCAAGCATGCCGATGATTTCTTCCTTGCCGACTTTCATGGGTCTGCATACGGCTCCTTCCCAGGGGCTGCAGTTGGCGAGGGCGGCTTCGATTAAAGTTTTTCGGCCTAGCAGGATGCCGGAACATTGCGGCCCACGCAGGCCCTTTCCGCCGCTGAAACAATAGAGGTCGACGCCCATTTTTGCGTAGCGGCTGAGATTGTCAAACGGGGGTATGCCCGCTGCATCATCAAGCAGCAGGGGAACGCCTGCTGCGCGGGTGATGGTAAGGGCATTGGCGAGGCGGTCGTCACGCCAGGTGGTGTAGACCATGGCGGTTTGCGGGTTGATTGCGGACTTCAGGTGGTCCACACGGTGGGCGAGCACCAATTTTCCGCCGGCCAGACGGATGGCGCTATCGAAGGCGCTGCGGCCGCCGAGCATCACAACCTCATGCTTCAAGCCCTCGGTGTCGGGCAATTGCCAAATGTTTGCAGGGTCGGAGCCGGCAATGCAAGCGGCTGTCGCGGCAGCCATCGCACCGGCCGAGCCAGAGGTGACCATTCCCGATTCGGCGCCCGAAAGTTCCGCCAGCCTGCGTCCCACCGCGTGCTGCAGTTCAAACATGTCGACGAAATGCTGGGACGCAGCCTCCACCGCTCGCCGCACTTCGGGTAATTCGAGCGAGCCACTCAGATAAGTCCAGGTCCCTCGCGCGTTGATAAACGGCCGCACTCCCAGGCGGCTATACACCTCCGAGGAAGAAGGTTTTCCCTGAGCGGCCGCTACTGTGGCCGCAATGCCGCGAGATTTGATTGCGGCAAACAAAGGGGCTGCCGCCAGCAATTTCATGAAGGATCGCCGACCGTTGTTGTTAAGTAGACGTTCGGGCAAGTGGAACTCCTTTTCTGGTGCTACTCAAGAAAAAACGTGCGCCCACTATACAGAATCGGAAGATATAGAAACAAGTCGAAACTCGAAGCAACTCGCTCAATGGGGATTCTGCATGATACCCGGGATCCATCGAACCGCATTATCGTGATACAGCTTGCGTAGAATGGGGGCCGGCAGACTGAGCCCCTGAAGCTTGCGATCCTTGTACTGGAGGGTGTCGCTGGTGGCCAGAAATCGCCAGTCGAATGCGTAGGTATTCTCCCAACTTCGGATAGCGTCCGACACATCTTCGCCGGCGTTGAGTTCGTTATCGGTCGCGAAGAGCAAGCGATCCTGGTACTTCTCGATGAAGGCGATGATATCCGCCCGCGGTTGCATTACCACGTAGGGCATGCGCGCGGCGAGGTCGACGGCGAAATTGGGATAGTCGTCAAGATGCTGACCGAGTTGGTGAAAATCGGCTTCCATGCTGCCGAGATGGGCCCCCACCACGCGAAGGGTGGGATTCTGCCTTAACAGGTGGTCGCGAGCGCGGAGAATTGCCTGCTTGGAGGGAGCATTCGGCCGATTATACATGTACCACTCGGGGTGTTCCGTGTAATAAGAATAGTCAGGCGCGGAGGGAGTAGGTGGCTCCCATATCGTGTCGGGATCGGCGACGTGGGCAATCAATGTCTTATTGTGCGCGGCGATGTCCTTGTAGATGGGCTCGAATGCCGGATCATCGGGTAGGGTGTAGTCGCCCTTCGCATCTTTGACCTGCTCGCCGATGTTTTTCCAGATCTTCACAGCCACGGCTCCTTGAGAGAAATCGCGATCGAGCTGGGCTATGGCGGCCCGGGAAAATCCGGGGGTCCGATAGACAAAGGGATTGAAGGTGGTACACAACGTCGCCTGGCCGTGGCTTGCAAGGACAAAACCCCAGGCCTGCTTCCGCTCCAGGTCTAACGGCGGCTGGTCGGGCGTGTGGGCAACAACAATATTCAAAACGTGAAGGTTGAGCCTTTGCAGCAGGGCGAGAAAGGCGGGATTGGTCTGGTAGATGTGTACGTGGGTATCAACGGGATCCAGCTGCTGGAATTTGCTTAATTCTTCTGCCAAGAACGGACCGGTGACTGGGCTTGGCGCGGATGAAACTGGTTGGGATGGGTTCGATGTTTGCCGATTATTGCATGCTACGAGTGCCAGCACTGCGATCAATAGAAGCGAGAATCTTTTCAAGAGTCATCTCCTCAACCCCAACGGCGGATTGGCGGTGCCCAAGTTGCGAATGATTATCATTCATTGCGAAAGAAAATAACATGACCTCCAGACCTTGGGTCACCCACTCAACATTCCACACTTAACTTTGTACCGGAAATCAGCTATTGAGATGGACGGGGTTTGGGTTATCATCCCACCTGATTGACATGCGGAAAAAGACAAAGGCCGTGGTCACGGCCAGCAACGACAAATACGAGATGCTGATCGACGAGCGGAGACAGCACATCCTAGAACTGGTCCAGAAGCAGGGAAGAGTGCTGGTCACCGATTTGTCGAGTGAACTGAAGATTTCGCAGATCACGATTCGCAAAGACCTGGATTGGCTTCAGTCTCACGGACTGGTGCAACGCTCCCACGGTGGCGCGCTGCGGATAACTTCCAGCGCCCTGGCTGATCCTACTTTGCAGGAAAAGCAGAAACAGCATCACCTCGAGAAGCAGAAAATTGCCGCGGCGGCAGTCAAGATGGTCGAGGAAGGCCAGTGCGTGATTCTCGACTCGGGAACGACAACAACCGCAATTGCACATGGGTTGAAGCGGTTCAGCCGGTTGACCGTCATCACCAATGCGGTCAATATCGCTGCGGAACTCGCGGGCACGGATTTCGAGGTAATCCTGGTAGGCGGGACCCTGCGAAAGAATTCTTTCTCGTTGGTCGGACCGCTGGCAGAGGATAATCTCGAAGAAATGCATGCCGATATCCTGTTTCTGGGAGTGGATGGGTTCGACCTGGAAGTGGGGATTACGACTCCCAACTTCCTCGAGTCCCGGGTGAATCGAGCCATGGTGAAGGCTGCGCGAAAGGTCGTCGTGGTGTGCGATTCGAGTAAGTTCAATCACCGTAGTTTGTCGCGGATCATTCCCGCCGGCGCCATTCACTACCTCATCACCGACCGCAATCTGCCAAGTGCGGCGGTCGATGCGCTGCGGGCCCACAACATCGATGTAACCCTCGTCTGACCAGCCCGCCGTAAAGAGTTTTTCCTTGACACCCCTGCGAAAAGACGCTAAACACTCATCTACGTAAGAAAACGTAATGTCCCTGGAAATCCCTTTGTTTTGGAGGTGGCTTTCGGTGAAGTGTATTCGCTTGTTCCGCATCGGCGCGCTTACCCTGGGTCTTTGTTGCCTCCATGCCATGGTCAACGGCCAATCCAACGACCAGGGCCTAATCCGCGGCACGGTGTCGGATTCCAGGGGGGCCGTTATCCCAGGGGCAAACGTCACCCTCACCGAGGTGGGGACCAACGTTTCGGAAAAAACCACTTCCAACGATCACGGGCTCTATGTCTTTACGGGATTGCGGGCGGCCAATTACCGGATGCTGATCGAATCGCCAGGTTTTGGCCCAGTGGAGAAGGCCGGCATTGCTCTTGACGCGAATCAGCAGACCACATTGAACGTGACCCTGGCGCCGGCTGCTGCCAATGCGAGTGTCACTGTCGAAAGTACGCCGGTGCTGCTGGACGCCGATAACGCGACCCTGGGCACAGATGTCGGAACGAAGTACCTCACCCAGGTACCGCTCGAAAATCGTGATCCGTTCGGACTGGCGTTTCTCGCCGCCGGCGTGACCGAGACAGCAGGGTCCGGTATCCAGGACTCCTACCCGGCGGGGACTAACTTTGTTTCCAATGGACAGCGCAATGCAACCGCAGAGATTCGCCTCGATGGCACCCTGACGACCGCACCGGAGCAAGGGGAAGGCGGCACATCGAACATCTACTACCAGGCGACGGTCGAAGCGCTGCAGGAAGTGAAGGTCCAGAACAACAGCTTCTCCGCGGAGTACGGCAACAACGGCGGAACCGTCCTCGACGAGGTGATGAAGTCCGGCACGAACTCGCTCCACGGCAGCGCGTATGAGTTCAATCAGAACTCCATTTTCGATGCTCGCGACTATTTCAATAGCGGTCCGAAGCCGGGGCACTCGCAAAACCAGTTTGGCGGCTCGATCGGCGGCCCCATCAGGAAAAACAAAACTTTCTTTTTTGCGGACTTCGAGTCTGTGATCGCCAGCAACCCGGTCAATATCGTCGCCACCGTCCCTACGGCGGCGCAGATCAACGGCGACTTTTCGCAGGCGATGACCTATGACCAGAATGGCAATCCTGTTCAGAATCAAATTTTTGACCCATTTCAGATTGATCCCGTCGCCTATAGCCGGCCTGCGTATGCAAACAACGTCATTCCTCAAAGTGAAATCGATCCCGTTGGCCAGGCAATTCTGAAACTGTATCCAAAACCCAATACAGCCGGGGATGCCGTCTCAGGAGCCAACAATTTCCGCGACGTTATCCTCTCCAGCTCAAAGCAGTACCAATTCGACGTCAAGATCGATCAGCACTTCACTGACAAGTCGACGCTTTCCGGCCGCTACAGCAATGTCTTCGCAAACGGCAGCACCCCGACCGTATTCGGGGATGGCGAATTCAACGACGGCCTTGCGTATACAGAGCGTGTCTTCAACGATGGGCTGATTTACTCCTACACACCTACTCCCCGTACGCTCTTGACCCTTACCGCGGGTCTGGACCGGGTTACCCAGCCATCGCATACCAATTACCCGAGCCCGACCTCGGTTGGGTTTCCCAGCTACCTCGAACAAAACGGCGTTGTCCGCATGCCCTCGATTATCATGCCGGAAGCGCCCTGGACATCGATCTATGATCAATGCTGCGTAGACACCGCTTTTGCCCATACGCTGGGGAATTACTCCGCCTCGTTTTCCTGGACGAAGGGTCAACAAACGCTGAAGTTCGGCGGCGAGCAGCGGCTGTTCTATAACAATTTTTTCCAGCCGAATTATCCCAACGGCCTTTTCAGCTTCGATCAGGATGTTACGGCGCAGATACCCTTTGACACGGACAATGGCATCCAGGGAAATTCGTTTGCCGGTCTGCTTATTGGCTATGGGGACTCAGGAAGCATCAACGTAACCCAATCGGTTGCGGATAAGTCAAAAGAGACGGGCTTTTACTTACAGGATGACTGGCGGGTCAATCGTAAGCTCACGCTTAATCTGGGCATTCGCTATGAGTGGAGTACGCCCTACACGGAGCGGCGTAATAACTCGCAGTTCAGCGACTTCACGGGAGACAGCGGTATTGGGGTTGCCGGCATCAACGGCAATTTGTTAGGCACGACCATCTTCGCATCCAATTCGAAACGGAGCATCCCGACGGATTGGAACAATGTCGCCCCCCGCCTTGGTTTCGCCTACCTGGCAAACGACAAGCTGGTGATACGCGGGGGCGCCGGTGTGTATTACGGCATGAGCGTGGCGACGAACTTTCAGTATCCCGGAACGGCTTTTACCGCCAGCCCTGAAGTGTTCTTTACCAAGGACGGTTATTTAACACGGTCCGCTACCCTTGAAAATCCGTTCCCTACAGGGATCGAGCAACCGCAGGGGACCAAGTATGGCAAGCTTGCCGAATGGGGTCTGCCGAACGGTAACAATCTGGGTACGCAAACCGCTCGAAACGCTGAGATTTACCAGTGGAACCTTGGTGTTCAGCAAGCCTTCCCGGGCAATTTTGTGCTGGGCATCAATTACTCGGCTAACCGCAGCACACACCTTCCCTGGGGCGGCTACAACAGCACGAGCAATCGCAACTTCATTCCTTCTGGTGTGCGACAGCAGTACAACAGCGACCAATTAAATTCGCTGGTAAACAATCCTTTCCAGGGCCTCTTCAGCGGACCGGGAGCGATCTTCAACGAACCGGAATCGCGCTATGGCGATGCACAGCTACCACTGGGGAACCTGTTACGCCCGTATCCCCAATTCGACGGGGCCTTTCAGGGGCTGCCGGAACTTACTGCGAGCTCCTGGTATAACGCGATGCAGGTTGTCTTCCAGAAGCGCGAAGGCAAATACGTGAATTTTGAAGGCAACTACACGTGGTCGAAGAATATGGATGACTCTTCGACCGGCTTCAATGCGTTTGTAGGCACCTTGAATAATGGAAACCCGCAGGAGTTGGATAATCTGAAGGCCGAATGGTCGATCAGCGCAAATGATGCGACGAACCGTTTCGCACTCGCCGCCGTGCTCCAGCTACCGGTAGGGCGAGGATATTTGATCGGCTCCAACATGAACCGCGCGCTGGACGCCGTGGTAGGGGGATGGCAGCTTACCACGCTGACCACTTTTCAGACTGGGCAGCCGATCGCAGTCTTCATGAGCAATAACCGAATCCAAGATGGCAATCAGCGGCCGAGTGTCACCTGTCCCAATCATCAATCTCTTACGACAGGGATGAGCATTCACCAGTCGGCGGAATACGGAATGCCTTTTGTCAATGCAAATTGCTTCGCGGACCCTGGCGATCAGCAAGCAGGCAACGCACCTCGCTACTTCTCCAATTTACGCAGTGATGGTATTCACACCACCGATATCAGCGTGGAACGTATCTATAAGTTCGGCGACCGAGGGCAAATCGAGTTTCATGGGGACTGCCTGAACTGCACCAACACAGAACGCTTTGGCCTGCCCGATGTCGGCGTTGGAGACTCGACGTTTGGCATCATCTCCAGTACCGCAACGGGAGCACTGCCCAGGAACATGCAGCTCGGCGCCAGGTACCAGTTCTAGTAACCCATACGCTTGAGTAACTGTCGCAGCCGATGCGGCGGAGGCACTCGTGACACGATTAATTCGCTTTTCCTGTGGCGGCGCGCGTGTGTTCGCGCTGCTCATGTGGGCTGCGCTTCCGGCCATGCAACTTCGTTCGCAGCAGACCCAGGACAATGCTGATCGGGAATGGCTGAAGAAGGTACGGATTGCCGCCTATTCGCTGACCCCGGAAAACGCGGAGCAAAGCGTTCAGCAGGCACAGGCCAGCGGTGTCTACGGGATCGAAGTCGACAATGACATCCCCGGACGATACGAGAGCCTATGGAAGCCTGAGGTTAAGCTCGAAGCGATTCGCCGCGCGGCCGTTGCGGCACATAAGGTCAATAACAAGGCGTTCGTCTATATTGCCGGCTTTGAGTGCATCTCGGCCCACGCAGATAGCCCGCACACGCTGGCGAAGGAACATCCGGAGTGGCTGCAGCGCAAGGTCACCGGGGAACCAGCGGTCTTCGACACCAAGGCGGCGTTCTGGATCCGTAAAGGCGAAGAGGATGTGTGGGTCAGTCCTTACGCAGCAGACTGGCGCAAGCTGTATATGCAGCGAATTCGTCAGATTGCGGCCACCGGTATCGACGGCATTTATGTGGACATCCCGTACTGGATGACCCACTTCACCGGGTGGGAAGATACCTGGGCCAGCTTTGACGACAATACGGTTGCGGAGTTTCGCCGAGAAACAGGTCTCGATGCACGCAAAGATGTGAAGATCGGCGACTTTGCTGATCCCGCCTTTCGTAAGTGGATGGAGTTTCGCATTCGCACCATCACGGATTTTCTGGCGGAAATCCGCACCAATGCGATCGCGGTGAATCCATCTATCTCACTGATCCCTGAAATTTATCCCGGGATTGAGGCGGAAAGTCCGCGGGTGGGCGCGGACGTCTACCAGCTTTATCCAGTGGTGGATGCCATCGCGCACGAATATGAGTTCGGTGAGAGTGAAGATCACACTGCTGCTTCTCGTACACCGCTTGATTGGTTTCAGTACCAGGTTGGTATTCGCAGCTTCAGGGCATTTGCCGGCGATAAGCCTACATGGATTCTCAATTACTCGTGGGATGGCGCGCCGCATGTGAAACCACGAGACGCCATGCTCAATTTGTTTATGTCGGAGTTGATGGCCGGCGCCAACTTGTGGGATGCGCGCGGGCATGTGATGTCTGGTTCGAATAACATGGCAACCCGCACCGAGGTCTATCATTGGGTTGCAGCACATGAGGATATTTTCGGCGTCCACCGTGAACCGGTCGGGGAAGTGGGCGTCTATTTCTCGGATACCACGCGTAATTTCTATAGCAAAGAATTTATCGCGTCCTATCGAGGCGTGCTGCTGCTTCTGCTGCGGAATCATATTCAATTCAGGATTGTGACTCCGCGCACGGTGAGCAGCTTCAACGGCAAGGTACTCGTTCTTCCCGATGTCCGCCTCGTCAACGAGGCCGAGTCGAAGTCGATTCATCAGTTCAGTGACCAGGGGGGCAGCCTGGTCATGACCGGCCAGCCCGACGCCAAGCTGAACGACCTGAGCAAGGCACACCTTTATCCGGACTCGCCGGAGCGTGCGTACTTGACGAGCGCGGAAGCCGATTTTGACCATGCGGATCCTGCGGTAGCTGCGGACCTCATGAGCACCTTGCGCGTATCCAGCGGAGTCGAGGTTGTTGCCTCGCGCAACGTGGTCGCCCACGTCGCAACCATTGGGACGCGTCACTACATTTTTCTGGCAAACTTCGATGGATTGAAGGCCGGGGAAATAGCTACCCCACGCACCCAGCGGGACATAGAAATCAAACTGGATGCGCATTCCGGATCCCAACTCCACATCCTTCCGTTTTTAGGGACCGAGTCAGTCGTTTCGAGCAAGCCGGAAGGTAGCGGAGTGCGGTTCACACTTCCGGCCGTTGAGCGTGGTGCCGTGGCGTGGGTCGATTAACTCGAGCAGCCGATGTACAGGTGGAAATCGGGCGGGTATGAAGGTGAAATTCGTAATCCCTTTTGCGTTGTTGGTGTGTTCCTGCGGAGCTTTTGGCCAGCGCAATTCTTCCTTCTACGTGTCAGCGGCTGGGGACGATGCGAATCCGGGCAGTCAGCGCGCACCCTGGCGTACCGTTCAACATGCGGCAGATACAGCGCGTGCGGGAAGTACCGTCAACGTGCGAGGAGGAATCTACGAGGAGCGGGTGAGCATCAACGCCTCCGGCAATGCGAGCGACGGGTTCATCACCTTTAAAAGTTATCCAGGGGAAACCGCCGTCCTAGACGCCGGGCATCTGGTACCCGAGGGTCGAAGCGGTGTACTCACCATTCATAACCAGAGTTATGTGCGAGTCGAAGGCCTGGAAATTCGCAATTACCGCACCGCGGAACACCGGCTCACTCCCCTGGGTATCAGCGTGATTGGCTACGGAACGCATATAGAGCTTCTGCACAACAACGTTCATCACATTGAGCAGAATTTTCAGGGGCGGGATGCTCCGGGGCGAGGCGGTAACGGATTTGGCATCGCCGTCTACGGTACCGACGCAAACACTCCCATCAGCGAGTTGGTGATTGACGGTAATGAGGTCCATCACCTAAAGACCGGTTCGAGCGAATCGCTGGTGGTGAACGGGAACGTGACAAACTTCCGCATCACGCACAATATCGTGCACGACAACAACAATATCGGAATCGACGTCATTGGTTTTGAGCGCACAGCGCCGAATCCCGCTGTCGATCAGGCACGTGACGGAGTGGTCAGCGAAAATTTGGTGTACAACATTACTTCGCGCGGTAACCCGGCATACGGCAATGAGCAGAATTCGGATGGTATCTACGTAGATGGCGGCACCCGGGTTTTGATTGAACGGAACGTCATGCATGACGTGGACTTCGGCATCGAGCTGGCAAGCGAACACAAGGGACGAGCCACCAGCTACATCACTGCACGCAACAATCTCATTTATCACGCCAATACCGCGGGTGTATCGATCGGGGGCTATGATCCCGAGCGGGGCCGCACCGAGCACTGCACTGTCGTCAACAACACGCTCTACGAAAACGATACGGCGGGAACGGGATCGGGCGAGTTTCAGATGCAGTACAACATGCAGGATGATGTGTTCAAGAACAACATCGTGTTTGCAGGACCCCGCTGCCTCATCAGCGTGAACAAGAGCGCCCCTGCCGCGAATACGCCTCCGGCGAGTATTGATTACAACCTTTACTACTGTGCTTCCGGATCGAAGGCGAGCGAGTGGAAGGAATATCCCTCCACAGTGAAAGGATTCGAACAATACGTTCAGTCGACGGGGAATGACCGGCATTCTCATTTTTCAGACCCGCGTCTTGTCGATCCTGCCGGGAAGGATTTTCACCTGCGTTCGGATTCGCCTGCGATTGCGACGGGCACGACTGTGGGATTGTCAGTGGGAGAAAAGGATCTTGATGGTGCGCCGCGCATGAAAGGCGGAGGCATCGACATCGGGTGTTATCAGAAGCGGTAGTGTCGACGGGCTTAGGGGTGAGAGCGGTGGTATCCCACATCTCGCGAAAAACGAGCGAGATGTGGGGCACCCGGCAGTGGTTCGGGGACGGTTCTTAGTCCGCATATATTCAGACGTTCTTTTCGATCACGGCTTCGGGATGTTGCGCGTATTCCGCCCAGGAGCCATCGTACAGGCTAACGCGATCGGCGCCGGCTAGTTCGAGGCCGAGGGCGACGACTGCAGCAGTGACGCCAGAGCCGCAGGTAGTCGTGATTGGCTGCTTCAGGTCCACGCCCTTGGCCGCAAATACCTCGTGAAGCTGTTCCGCAGACTTCAGACGTCCGTCCTCGATCAGTTCGGTGAAGGGGATGCTGGTGGCACCAGGCATATGCCCTGAACGGATTCCGGGCCGTGGCTCCAGCGCGGCGCCGGTGAAGCGACCGGCAGAACGGGCATCCAGAATTTGCCCGCGCTCGGCGATCAGCTGCTGTATCTGCCGAAAATTTCTCAGCGCCTCATTGTCGAGTGTGGCGCGGAAGTTGGCCGGCATGCGGTGAACGGGGCCACACGACGTGGGAAGACCTGCCTCGGTCCAGGCACGGAGGCCTCCATCGAGGATGTAGACCTCGCGAGCTCCGAAGGTGCGTAGCATCCACCAAGCGCGGGGAGCAGAGAAAACGCCTTCCTGCTCGTAGATACAGATGGCCATGCGGTCATCAATACCCAGCGCCGACATGTCGAGCGAGAAGGCCTCCGCCGTGGGCATCATGTGGGGCAACGAAGTGGAGCGATCGGAGAGTGCTTCGATATCGAAAAAGATCGCGCCAGAGATGTGGCTGGCAACGTATCGCGCAAACGTATCCATCGGTGGCGTGACACCCACGGGAGGCAGAGTGGCGTCCAGGATGACGGTGCGCGGATCGGCCAGGCGACCGGCTAACCAGGAGGTTGGGACGAGAGGATTCATAAAGTAAGCTTAGTTCGTTTTCGGCCCGAAGGAGGCGCCGATCGAGGTGACGTATTGCGCCGCTTTCGCCAGGATGGCGGGCTCATCGAGGGTGAGCATGTGTCGATCTTCCATGACAGGTTTTCCGCCCACCACCGTGGTTCTTACATCGGAGGATTTGAGCGCATAGACAATTGCCGAATACACGTTGTACATGGGCGTGGCATGGGGCGCGGTGGTGTCGACCACGATGAGATCGGCCTTCTTGCCCACTTCGAGCGAGCCGATCTGTTGTTCCAGATGGAGTGCCCGGGCGCCGGTGATGGTAGCCATCTCGACCACCTGCTGCGCAGACAAAGCCTTGGGATCCATGCGCACCAACTTCTGTTGCTTGGCCGCCAGGTTCATCTCTTCGAACATGTCCTGATTGTTATTGCTGGCAGCGCCGTCGGTTCCGATGCCGACGGCCACTCCCGCCGAGAGCAACTCGACAGCCGGCATTGAACCAGCGGCGGTCTTCATGTTGCTGGAAGGGTTGTAGGAGCAGCCTACGCCAAAGTGAGCCAGGGTCTGGATGTCCGCCTGATCTAACCAGATGCAATGCGCGCCCAGAACGTTCGGTCCCAACAAGCCAATGCGCGCGAGGTACTGCACGGTTGTCAGACCATGATCGTGCCGGCTCTTCTCGATCTCGAAACCCGCTTCGGCCATGTGGATCAGAAGGGGCGCCTGATTGCTCCGGGCTAGCGCGGCAGCCTGCTTGAGAAGCTCCTCAGGGCAGGTGTAAATTGCGTGCGGCGCAACGGCGGGCGTAATGAGCGGGTCACCTTTCCAATGTTTCAGAAAGGATTCGGTATAAGCAATGGCCTCAGCGGAAGTCTTGCTGTCGGGCGAAGGAAAGCCAATCAACGTTTCTCCCAACACGCCTCGCATGCCCGCGGCTTTGGTAGCCTCGGCCACCTCCTCTTCAAAGTAATACATATCGGCAACGGTGGTGGTGCCACCGCGCAGCATCTCCAGCAGGCTGAGCCGCGTCGACCAAGTGACGAAATCGGGGGTGACGTAGCGGCTCTCTGCGGGGAAGATGTACTTGTGCAACCAATCGTCCAGTGAAAGGTCATCTGCCAAGCCGCGAAACAAGCTCATGCTCATATGTGTATGAGCATTGATGAGTCCGGGCAGAATAAGCGCGCCGCGGGCGTCGATCACCTTACCCGATTCGTACATGGAGTCGATGGTAGCGCTCGAGTCGACGGCGACGATGGTGTCGCCCTGAACCGCCACCGCGCCATCCTGGATAACGCGACGCTTGCCGTCCATCGTAACCAAAGTGCCGTGGAGCACGGTCAGATCCACTCGCTGCTTCGCCAATGCGCGCGGCGAAGGGATGCATGCAAGCAATCCGCAGATGACCAAGGAAATGAGGGGTTTCAGTTTTTACCTCTTTCTTCCACCACGGCTACGCCCCACGCGGGCAGCGAAAGATTGCCGCCTTGCATCACACGACTCCCCGATAGAAGATCGGTCCCATTCGTGAAGGCGTAAGTGAGCCGTGCAGGGGCTGGCGAATAGTTGAGAAAGTAATGCACGGGGTCTCCGTTGGACAGCACTCCACTGCGCACAATGGCCGGGAAATGGAGCGACTGCTGCGTTCCCCAAAGTCCGGCGCGCTTTATTGTGTCTTCGAGAATCTTTTCGATAAGAATGTCGCTGGGCATGAATCCAACATAAGTGACTTCACCCTTGCCGTAGGAGTTTCGGGTGATGGCTGCATAGCTACCCCAAACCGGATGGTGATAGTGAGCGACGACGGTTGACGTGGTGGGTGTCAGTAGCTCCATCCACCAACGCGCCGTGTTGTCTGCGGCGCCGGCCTGGTAGGGGTCGTCCTCAAGGGAAACGCCTTCGGGGATGGTGAACTGGTTGTACTTCACACCGGCGGCCTCGGTGATGAGGCCCGGCTGCGTGCTGGAGCGTACCCGTACATTCTCGTCGCAGAAGCCACTCTTGAAGGTGTAGAGCAAATGACCTCCAGCTTTGGCAAAGGCATTCAGCCGCTCGATCTCCGCGTCTGATGCGGCGTAGAGTGCAGGTACGATGATCAGCTTGTAGGCGGAAAGGTCGGTGGTCGAAGGATCGACGAAGTCGACTTCCGCATTCATGCGGTAGAGCGCGTCATAGAAGGGGCGCAGCACATCGTTGTAAGTGGTCTTCGAAGTCCAGCCGAACTTGAACGCATCGAAGGCTGTGAGCGCACGATTGCTCACGTAGATGGCGATGCGATTCTGTTTGCGCATGTTCACCAGCTGCGGACCCAGCCGGGCAAAGTCTTTGCCAATGGTCCCCGCTTCATCGTAGGTCGGGTTGGGTTTGAAATCCTGGCTGAGCAGGCCGCGCCAGTAGGTCTCGATCGCATTGGCAGTTGTGCCCCAGTGCCAATACTCCACCATATTGGCGCCTGAGGCGAGGTGACTGAAAGCCTGCAGCCGCAGTTGGCCTGGATAGGGCGTCCACTCGGGGAAGCCTTGCGCCTGGGTTTCGATGACCAGGTAGTTCTGGCCGGACCGCATCGAGCGCGCCAGATCTCCGCCAAAGGCTATCTCAGCCCCGGTGAGGTGGTCCTGGGTGGGATGGTAGATATCGATGCCGGCGACATCTACGGCACGCGCTGCCTCAAAGTGGTTGACGTTGGACTGGACGCCATAGGAATATCCACGCCAGTCCATATCGAAGTTTTGGGTCACGAACTGACCCGGACGAGCATGGTTCCGAACCAGGCCGGCTTGCCACGCGAGATAGTCAGTGACGAGGCCGCGCTGGAACTCGGCAAACGCAGAGGTGAGGCTGGCATTGATGGAACCATTCACGGAGGGAAAGTCTTTCCAGTCGTTGACCCGGTTGCTCCAATAATCAAGGCCGAACTCTTTGTTCATAACCGCAAGGTCGGGAAAGCGCTGGCGCATCCACTCGACGAAGGCTGCCTGTACGTTGGGGCCGCTGGTCCCGTAGGCCTTGGTTTCGTTGTCCAGTTGATAGCCGATCACCGAGGGATGATCCTTCACGTGATCCACCAACGCAACAATGACCTGCTCCGCAGCCTTGCGGAATGTGGGGTTGGTGATGTCCATGTTCTGGCGGCGGCCGTACTGGGCCGGCCCCTCTGGAGTGATGACGAGAATATCCGGGTGTTCGCGCGCCAGCCAGGCAGGCACGGCGTAGGTCGGTGTGCCTACAATGACTTTGATCCCGGCCTTGTCCATAGCGTTCAGCACGCGATCGACGTGGCTGAAATCGAAGACTCCCGGTTGCGGTTCGAGGGTGCTCCAGGTCGATTCAGCGATCCGGACAACGGTGATCCCGGTGGCCTGCATCATCTTCACGTCTTCGTCTAGACGGTCGTAGGGGGCGTACTCCTCGTAGTAGGCAGCACCGTAGAGGATGGTTTGCTGAGGCTTGGGCGATTGGGCAATAGCGGGTAAAGTGCCCGTGATGGTAAGGGTGGCGAGGAGCGATAAAGTCAGCAGGCGGTTTGCTGTCATAGGTGTCACCTTACTTGACTTAGGAGAGATCTTTCCACTCCCTTCGATCTTCGAAAATAGGGGCGCACCCCCAGACTTTAAATGGGGCCCAGGTTTCGTTTTGGGACCCGGGTTTCTCGCCGCAAAAGGCTGTGGTGGGCTTGGGATGTAGGGCACCCGGCGTTTGCTTAGGGGACGGGGCGGAAAGGGCGCTGGCTAGAGGAGCCGCTGCGCAAGGCGGTCTTTCTTGTTGCTGAAGGGTGGATAGCGCAGGTCTGGATCGGGCCACAATGAGCGGCGCATCACTGCCTTGGAACGGGAGAAAGCATCGAAGGTGTATCGGCCGTGAAAGCTGCCCATTCCACTATTGCCCACACCGCCAAACGGCAGTGCGGCCACGATCTGATTGACCACCACGTCATTGACCACGACACTGCCTGAGCTTGTGTCGCGCACGATTTGCGATTGCAGCGAACGTTCCCTGGTAAACAAATAAAGTGCGAGAGGCTTTGGTCGCTTCCTGACGAAGGCTACCGCTTCCTCCATGGTTTGATACCCAACCACGGGCAGAAGCGGACCAAAGATCTCTTCCTGCATCACAGCCGCGTCCGCAGCCAAGTCTGTGAGTACCGTCGGTGCGATATATCGATCAGATGCGTTACGGTTTCCGCCGATCGCGATCCTGCCCTCACCCATGAGCGCAACCAGCCGGGTAAAGTGCTGCTGGTTCACAATGCGTCCGTAGGATGTGCTGGCTTGCGGGTTGGGCCCGTAGAATCGCAGAATCGCGCGCCCCAGAGAGTCGATCAAAGGGAGACGCAGCGGCTCCGGTACAAGGACATAATCCGGGGCAACGCAAATCTGCCCGGCATTGATGAAGCGGCCCCAGGCAATGCGGCGAGCGGTCACTCCGAGTGGGGCATCGGGGGCAACAAGGACCGGATTTTTTCCTCCAAGTTCGAGCGTCACCGGTGTGAGGTGCTCAGCCGCGGCCTTCATCACAATGCGGCCCACGCGGCTCGAACCGGTATAAAAAATCTTGTCGAATCGCTGGGCAAGAAGACTGGATGCCGTTTCCGGACCTCCGGTGAACACAATGACGGCGGCGGGATCTACGTACTGCGGTAGATGGGTAGCCATCAGCGATGCGGAATGGACCGCGAGCTCCGGCAGCTTGACGACGGCTGCGTTTCCTGCCGCCAGTGCTCCGGCGAGCGGAAGGAGAATCTGCTGAAAGGGATAATTCCAGGTCCCCAGAATGAGCGCTAGTCCAAACGGCTCCTGTTGCAACCAGCTCTTTCCCGGCTGCGCGGCAAGAGGGGTCCGTACATGGCGCGGCTGCAGCCATCGGCGAAGGTTGCGCCGGATGAGCTTCAGCTCAGAACGCACCAGGAGAATATCGGCCAGCCGTGCCTCGGCTGCGCATCGGCCGAGATCGGCTTTCAGTGCAGCCAGCATCTCCTCTTCGTGATCGGAGACAAATTGGAGTAAGCCGTCGAGCTGCGCCTGGCGCCAGGAAAGAGAGCGGTGCACACCCTCGTCAACGATCTTGCGCAATTGTTCCAGTCGAGCCTGGGCTGTCACCTGTTTACGCTCCCTAAGAGAATACCGCCAAAACATTTCATTTCACGGGCAAGGTATGCTTTCGTATGCTTACTTCCCGTAGGATAGGCATCGCTCTTTTGCCGGTGTTTCTAGCCGTGATTAGCATCGGCGCAGTCCACGCAGCGGCTCTGCCCAGCGCGCAGACTCTGGTCATTGACCAGCTTGGAAAGGGCATCGCTCCGGTAGGCGGACCCTGGCAGTTCCACATAGGAGACAACCCTGCGTGGGCGGATCCCGCATGGGACGATCACAGTTGGGAACAGCTCACCGCGGGCAAGCCCTGGAGCCTGCAGGGTCACCCGAATTACACCGGCTACGCCTGGTATCGCCGCAGCCTCTCGATCACGCCCGCCGCGGGAGCATCGCCGGACTTCCACATTCTTATTCCTCCCCTGGCCGACGTGTATGAGGTCTACTGGAACGGGGTCGAGGTAGGCCACCTGGGCCACATGCCACCCCAATTGCGGGCGATCACTGGCGGTCCCGCACAGACTTATAATCTGGGTCCTGCCCGGACCGGCGTTCTTGCGGTCCGCTTCTGGTGTCTTCCCCAGCCATCGAACTCCATCGGAGCCTTTGGCGGTTTCTTCGCGATTCCCAACATTGGCAGCCCGGAGGCGATTAGCGCGGCAAAAACTATCCTGGATTATCAATTCCTGCGCCGCCAGCAGTTCACCTTCGCCCTCACGTTGCTGTACACCCTGGTCGCTCTGCTCAGCCTGATAGCGTGGCTCCGTGACCGGGACCAGTGGCTGCTGTTCTGGATGACTGTTTTTGCCTTCACGCCGATCGTCGAGCTCTTCTTCCGCGGTTTGCACATCCCCTACAACGGGGCGTGGCTTAACTTCGCTGTCCAGGTGGAGATCCAGGTGCGAGAAGCATCGCAGTGGTTCCTGCTTCTTTGGATACTGCTGCTCCACGATCACAAGAAGCTGGTACGCTTCGTTCGCTTCGCGGCAATCAGCGCGCTGCTGGGCGGCGCCGCCGACGGGTTGGTCTTCTTTCTTTATCCGTCGTTGCTCAACGATCTACAGGTAGAGATCGCCGATGCCATCCTGACCGTCCCTTTGCTGGTATTCGAGATCGTACCTGTCGTCATCGTAGTGTTCGCCGTCCTCCGGCGGCAGCATCTTGATCCGGCTCGCTGGTTCGTGGCCGGCTTCGCGTTTCTCAGCGCCATGATCTACGCCGTCAGCAACATCGCCATTCAGGGTGTTCGCTATACTCATTGGACCCTGGCCACGCAGCTCAATCGGCCGCTATTCTTTTTGGGCGCCAGCCCCATCGGTCTGCTTACCCTCAGTAGGACGCTGCTCTTCGTTTCGATCGTTTACGCAGTCATCCGTTACACCATTAGCGAACGCAAGCACCAGATCGGTTTGGAGCAGGAAATTCAGAATGCTCGCGAGCTGCAGCAGGTGCTGGTCCCGGAAACGGTTCCTACGCTGGCAGGCTTTACGCTCACGAGCGCGTACCGCCCGGCACAAGAGGTTGGTGGGGACTTCTTTCAGATCATCCCGCTCGGCTCCGGTGGAACCCTCGTCGTCCTGGGGGATGTCAGCGGCAAAGGCCTCAAAGCGGCGATGAGCGTTTGCCTCATCGTCGGTTCCATCCGCTCCACTGCGGAGACCACCGCTAGCCCTGCCGAATTGCTGGAGGCGCTCAACCGGCGGCTACACGGCCGCCTGCACGGCGGCTTTGCCACCTGCCTTGCTTTGCGGCTCGAGCCGGACGGCGCGTGCACGCTGGCCTCTGCGGGCCATCCCGCGCCTTTCCTCAACGACAGCGAGATTGCTCTGCCCGGAGCCTTGCCACTCGGCTTGATCGCGGGAACAACCTATAAGGAATCGGCGATTCGCCTCAACGAAGGGGATCATCTCGCACTTTACACCGATGGTCTGCTAGAAGCACGCAGTGCCGGCGGTGAGCTCTACGGTTTTGATCGAGTCAGGACGCTATTCGCTGCTGAACCCGACGCCGCAAAGGCCACTGAAGCTGCGGTCGCGTTCGGTCAGGATGACGACATAACGGTGCTTGTCCTTACTCGGCTCGGCATTGGAGAAGCGTCGAGCGCCCGCTTTAGCACGCCGGTTTTCGAGTCCGCCGGGTGAGCAAGACTTTCAAGTCAAATCTGAAAATTTGAGGGCCTATATAATTGCGACTTGACACATTCCTATATCAGCATATATTGAAAGAATGGCAAGAGCGGCAACAACGACGGATGTTTTCAACGCTATCGCAGAGCCCCGACGGCGGGAGCTGATTGGTGTGCTCGCGGATGGCAGAGAATACGCGGTCGGTGAGGTGGTACTGCGATTGCGGATGTCGCAGCCCGCTGTTTCGAAGCACCTTGGAGTGTTGCGAAAAGTTGGCGTGGTGTCGGTGATCAAGCGGGGACAACACCGCATGTACAAACTAAATCCGAACGAGTTGAAGCCAGTGCATGACTGGGTGAAGACGTTCGAGCGGTATTGGACCCATCAACTGGGGCACATCAAGGAACGGGCCGAACGAAAGGCTCGGGAGCAACGCGGCAGTGAACGTTGAACGAAAAGGAGAGCTAGCCATGTGTCCGATATGTATGACAACCGTGGCCTGGATCGCGGCGAGCGCAACCTCGACGGGCGGCATCTCTGCGCTGGTCATAGGCAGGCTCCGCGGCAAGAACCAACACGCGACCAACGGCAACAAGGAAGGAGAGAGACATGGACAACAGTAAGAAGACCCAGAGCAACATGAAGACGCCCCCGGTCGTGTCTTCGCAGCAGTGGGAGGCTGCGCGCCAGCAACTGTTGATCAAGGAGAAGGAGTTGACCCGCTCACGTGACGCGATGGCTGCTGCGCGCCGGCGGATGCCCTGGCTGGCGATCGACAAGAAGTACGAGTTCGACGGGCCCAGGGGCAAGGTAAGCCTGCTGGATTTGTTCGACGGCCGCCCGCAATTGGTCGTTTATCGCGCCTTCTTCGAGCCCGGCGTATTCGGCTGGCCTGAGCATGGGTGCCGCGGCTGTTCCATGTTGGCCGACCAGGTCGCCCACCTCGCTCATCTGAACGCCCGCGACACTACGCTGGTCTTCGCCTCCCGCGCCCCGCAGACAGACATCGCGCGGATGAAGGCGCGGATGGGCTGGGTGATGCCCTGGTATACCATCACCGACAGCTTCGACGCGGACTTCGGCGTTGACGAGTGGCACGGGCACAACGTGTTCTTCCGCGATGGCGACAGCGTGTTCCGCACTTACTTCGTCAACAGCCGCGGCGACGAGGCAATGGGGAGCACGTGGAGCTACCTCGACCTGACTCCGCTCGGCCGCCAGGAGGAGTGGGAAGACTCGCCGGCGGGCTACCCGCAGACTCCACCGTATAAGTGGTGGAACTGGCACGACGAATACGCTGCCGGCGCTCCCGTTCGCCCGAAGTGGGTTGAGGGTGGTGGAGATCGGAACAGCAGCATTTCAGAAACCTGACAACTAGCGAGCTGCCTATCTGATTTTTGGAGTCGAGTAGAGAAATGGCGCTAATGGAATATTTCCATTAGCGCCATTGTTTGTGCTACCTATGCTGATAATTGCACCTCATCAGTTTCCCCGGTAATGGTGCCTGCCATTCAACGTATAGGTGGCGTTGGTTGGTGCACTGTTGGTGTCTCCCTTGAGCACCCCGATCGCCTGGACGGTGGCGCTGCCCGACAAGGTAAAGGGTCCCGTATACCTGGAACTGGCGCTGGTTGGCGCCGCGCCGTTGGTGGTGTAGTAGATCGTCGCACCCGCGGTTGCGGTCGAGATGGAAACCGTAATGCTTCCATTAAAAGACTGGCTCGGCGGAGTGATGACCGGGGCCGCCACTGTGCTTGGTGACGCAGGCGACGCTGGTGAAGTTGGAGTTGTTGGTGAAGTTGGCGAGGTTGGGGTGGTCCCTGACGCGCATCCTGGTGTTACCAACCCGGCGGGAAGGGCCACATTGCAGAGCCACTGCGGGTAAAGAGGATCAGGGGTGTTGGTGAGTGAGACAGGCTGGTAACCGTAAGACTTGGCCTCAGCCACGGCCGGAGTGTAGTCGGCAATTACCTGAGCCATACACGCCGGAACGCTTGCATAGCCGGCGCATGCGGGTGCACCCGGATTGACAGGGTTGGCGAAGGACGGATTGGTGCCGATGGTGTTATGCGCGCCCAGCGCGAAACCGCTGCTGGAATAGGTAAACGTATTGTTTCCGCTGACGCCGGAAGCATAGTTGTAGTCGAAGGTGTCTGTACCGTTACCTTTGCTGATGGCGAAGGCGTAGAAGGCCTGGTTCGAACAGTTCGTGGCATAACCGGAATCGATCAGGTTGTATTCCGCCGTCACGTTTTGCGAATTGTAGATGTCCAGATCGCCGTTGCCGGTGCAATACCCCTCGTTCATGTCGCGCCGGTCGCCGTAGGAAGTGTTGTGGAGAATATAGATAGGGGCGTGCGTGCTCCCGGCTGAGTTATTCTCCACTTCGATGCCGTAGCCGCCATTCAAGAACGCGATATTGTTCTCGATCACGCCCTGTTGGGTATAGGGCTGCCCGCCGCTTTGAGACATATCCCAGGTGTCAAAGTTAAAGCCCTCGCCATCCGTGGGCTTGGTGCCCGCGCAGGGATTCCCGTCGAAGTTATTCCAGGAGAAGTTACCCGCGACAAAGTTATGAGTACCGGGATTGTTGTCAGTGGCAATCGGCTCCCAGATATTGAACCCGCTGCCACAACTGCCATTCACGGTTGTGCCGGCGGCGTTGTAGGCGATGTTGCCTATAAAAGTGACGTAGTCGGTGGATACGGTAGCCGACCGCGCAGTCGCGCTGAACCCAGCGGTAGCACAGCCATTGGCTATATTATTGGCGAAAATGACATGGTGCACATTTTCTGATCCCGACGGACTGACGGTGAAGCACGATCCATACAGCGTACTGGAGGAAGAAGAGGCTTCCCATCCCTGTACGCCCCAGTAACTCTGGTCAATCACGATCGCCTGATTGTTTCCCGCCGTCACATCGACCTTGCAGGTATCGAAGGCGGCGCACTGCAGCCAGGCCACGTTGCTGCCCGCCGGGCAGCTTACTGTGCCCCAGTCACCGCGACCGAGGTTCTCGTTGTTGTACTCTCCGGAAGCTGCGATGATGGTGTCGCCACAGTTGAGGGAGTGATGCGGCGTAAGCCATGGAGCGCTGCTACTGAGGCCGGTGTTGGAGTCGCTGCCGCTGGGCGACATGTAGTAGGTGGAACTCGCCCATCCGTGCATCGTCGATAAGACGAACAGGGAGAAAAAGAGGAGGCACGCGCTGGCGCCTTTTCGCCAAGAGAGGGTCTTGACGGAGTTCAGGGTAACCGGATGAATAGTCAACAAATGCATTCCTTTTTGCTACTGCTTTTGTTTCAAAACCTGCCATCCTGCGGACGCTTGATTGGCTCGCGTACTTCGCGGCAGCAGTCACTGGCCCCCTGTTAGTTAGACAGAGCGGGCTGACTTACCAAGGACGTGAATTAGCAATAGAGTCTTGCGCGATGAGCAAGACCCTGGATTCAGTTTCAAAACCTTATTCGATCCACGGTGCGGCTTCGTTTAAACGAAGCGATGGATCAGAAGGCCGGCGATCAGTGCCGCGCGCGTGAGCACAACCTCATCCGCGTCGCTGCTGATGGTCATCGTTGAGTCGAGCGATTCAGAGGCTTGAGCAATTCATCGACTCAACCACTTTATCGGCATGGACCGGCTCATCTTTAGTGTTGTCGCGCGAAGTGGAAAGCCCACCTCTGGATTACATTTCCATCCGCAAAACCCCACGTTGTCAGTCTTGATTCAAGACCTGGTTGTCCGTTGCAAGCGACGACCCGACCGCGTTATGGCGACCAACCCTAGCTTCAAGGGATGACTCCAGCAACGCTGTGAGATGCGCTGCTTAGCCTCATGGCCGCGGTCCCGGCGCCCACTTAGCTGATTGTGTCAGGTTGAGACTCGAGTGGTTGCCGGCTAATGAACGACACCGCGGTGGCTTCACACGAGCAAAGGAAAACACAAAGGCCCATACATCTCATATCACACTAAGACTCCACAAATAAACTGATGTGCACTTGCCACTGTGTCTAATACGCGGAATGCACGTTCCTCGATAAGTTGGATCATACACAATTTGCCGCCGCGATGAGACGGTTTGCCGCAGAATTTGGCGACGAAATCGGTGGGCCGGAAATCTAACGTTCAACGTGTGCATATTCTGCGTGAGTTGCGCAATTTGTTCTGGGCACGTTACGCAAATTGTTCCGGGTGATTGGGTAAATTGTGGAAGAAGCCGTGGCGAAAAATACATCCTTATCTGGATATCTGAGATGAGCCCGCGGGCTCATCTGGACCGAACACAGATTCAGAGACATCCACCATGGGCAAACCTGAATCCAGCTGGTTGGCATAAAAATTGGCCACTGCCAGGTCTGAGGCGGCGGCGAGCATCAGGGTCAAGCGGCGGGAAAGAATGGGAGGATTTGCATTCCGGCTTCGACGATACGGCCCGGCGAGTCCCAGAGACAGTTGCGTTACGCGCTACTATGGTGAGCAAGAATAAGGGATATGCGCATCGCCGTAGTGTCCGATATTCATGGAAACCTGACTGCATTTCATGCGGTGCTCGCCGACATTCGTCGGGCGTCTCCAGACGTGGTGGTTCATGGCGGAGATTTGGCCGATGGCGGGTCAAGTCCCATTGAAATCGTAGATCACATTCGCGATTTGGGTTGGGAGGGCGTGATGGGCAACACCGATGAAATGCTCGTCCGCCCAGCTTCGCTCGAGGACTTCGCGAGCCAATCGGCCGCTCCGGCACAGATCTGGTCCGCAATTCGCCAGATTGCGTCGGCTACTTGTTCCAGGCTCGGGGAGGAAAGGCTGGCATGGCTGCGCGAACTTCCCCTCACGGCGACTATCGCCGGGTTAGCATTGGTGCACGCTACCCCTCAGAGTCGTTGGCGAGCACCCGGTGCAGAGGCAACCGAGGGAGATCTGGAACGCTGTTATGGCTCGCTGCCGGCGCCTGTGATTGCCTTTGGGCACACACATATCCCTTCGATTCGCAACCTCAGTGGTCACCCTAAACTTCTGATCAACGCGGGCAGTGTTGGTCTTCCTTACGACGGCGACTCGAAAGCGTCTTATTTGCTCCTGGACGGGCTTACCCCGACCATCCGGCGAGTTGAATACAACATCGACAGGGAATTTAGGGCCCTTTCCGCATGCGGCCTACCGGGTGCGGATTGGACAGCAAGGATGCTCCGTGCAAGTTCTCCTTTGATGCCCTAGCAGAAATGCGGTCTATTCCGCAGACCTTCTGTCCGTCAACCGCTGCTTCACCCGGGAGCGGTTTTTCACCAGCGGCGGGGGCGTCTTGCCCCACGTGGCGTGGTTCCACGTAGTCGCCCGCAGCCCATCGCGCTCTGGTTGGAGCGTCATAGGGGGCTCTGCCGGCTTTCCGTCGACTGCGTCGAAGCTGACCTTGACCTGCTTGTCTGTTTCCACCCAATGGCCAAAGTGGGTGATAGTGCCATTACCCGCATCTTCGGTAACCGTAGCAGTTCCATCCATACCCAGGCTGACGTCCATGGACGGTCCTGGTTTTTTGTTGTCTCCGGAACGCGATGCGTAGGTTCCGGCAAATCTGGCAGGAGTGGTTTCGACTGCGCCGACGGCACAGGTCGCGAATAACAACCAGGCCCCGAGTACAACGCCTTTGAAACGCCGATCATCCATCCATGACATCGTTATTATCATCAAGTACCAGCGTAATTCCTGCAACACGCCCGGTAGGGTTCAGCCCCGCGCGACCAGGCCGCGCAGCACGGTTTCGAGTTCCACCGTACCGGTACGGTGTTCGGCACCCTGTCGCTCGAAATCGATCCAGCCCTGGTTGAAGCCGTCCAGCATGCGCATGCGCGGCATAGGATGCTGCATGCCTTGTGCGCGGAAGAGCGTCTCCCACGTGTTCCGTGCAACTACATCTGCCAGGACCGGTGTTCCCAAAACTGCGCTAAAGGCCGCCGCAAGGTCACGGGCCGAGTACCGACGCGGACCTTCGAGCTCCACAACGCGAACACCCTTCCAGCTCTCTTGAAGAAGATTGGTGGCTGTTTGCGCAATATCCACGGTGGCCACCATTGGAATGGGATGATCGAGCGGCTCAAGAAAACTCTGGATTGCACCCCTCCGGGCTGCCTCTACATCCCAGGCCGCGTTTTCCATAAACCAGGCGGCGCGGAGCAGGGCCATGGGAGCGGAAGTGGTTCGCAGCATCTCCTCGGTGATTTTCGAATTGTTCAACAAATTCGGCTCTGCTACCTGAGCTCCCACGGTGGAGAGGAAAACCACCTTGCCTGGACGCCCGGCTTCGATGGCCTGCTGGATTGCCGCGGCGGCCAGGCGTGTCTGGGGAAAACCCGGTTCTGGATCATATTCGGGAGGCGTCATAAGAAAAACGCCTTCTGTACCGTGAAAGGCAGCGGTTAGCGCGGCTGCATCCTCAACGCTCGCGATGGCGACCTCGCACCCCTGCGCGAGCCACGTTTGCGCTTTCTCTGCGTTCCGCACAACCGCCTTTACCTTGTGTCCCTGGGCTAGAAGATTGCGGGCGACGCCTCCGCCCACCTTGCCTGTAATACCGGTGATAGCAAACATATTCGCCTCCATGATGGATGACCGGAAGTTTCCTGGTCTGAACATGAGATGGGCCGGCGTATTGCATCGATTCTGGCATGAGTGTCATGTTACAAATGACACAAGAGCATGAATGATGAGCTTTGATGAACGCATCTTGAATGGGACCACGGTGCTGGCCGCAGTCGTCCGCAGTGGGAGCTTTGTGGGCGCGGGGAAGGCTCTGAATTTGTCCCAGTCCGGAGTGAGCCGGTCGATTGCGCGCCTGGAAGCGCGCTTGGGAATCCGTCTGCTGGATCGAACCACACGCTCTGTCACCATCACGGACGAAGGGCGGCGCTTCTATGAGCAGGCGGCGCCGTTGCTGAACGCGCTCGAGGATGTCGCGGCCTCAGTGATGGAAGGCCGCACGCGCGTGCGGGGCAGACTGCGCGTCAAAATGCATCCGTCGTTTGCTCACTTTCTGCCCGGCCCGCGGCTGAGGCAGTTCCTGGAGGCCCATCCGGAACTTGCAGTGGAGCTGATCGCACGAGATCAACTGGGTGATCTCGTCAGCGAAGGTTTCGACGTGGCTATCCACCTGGGAGAACCGCCCCTCTCCGGGCTGGTCGTGAAGAAGCTATGGGACACGCGCATTCTTACGGTTGCTGCGGCATCCTATCTTCGCCGGCACGAGCGTCCAGCCACTCCTGAGGATCTGTCGCAGGCCGGTCATGTGCTGATCGATTATCGCAATCCAGAGACGGCCCGTCCCTTCGAATGGGAATTCCATCGCCGGAGAAAGATCGTACGAGTCCCGACAAACGGTCAGTTGCTCGCCAGCGATATCGTCACCATGCATAACCTATGCCTGGCCGGGTATGGAATAGCGCAGGTCATGGAACTTGCGGTCTTGAGCTGGTTAGCGGAAGGCAAGCTGATCGCGCTGTTCCCCGAATGGTGCGAGGAGCGATTTCCACTCTATGCTGTTTATCCGTCGCGAAATCATTTGCCCGCAAAGACCAGGGTATTCCTTGATTTCGTAAGTTCTCTCGCATAGGTCGAAAGCGGCCCAAATTCATTGGCGCCCCAGTGTGGCAACCCCACGCCCTGTGATAACGGACTCCCTGCTTTCAGAACTCGATACGGGCCTGGAAAGCAATCATCCGCGGCGAGCTGTCTCCGCCGAGGCCAACGCCCAGCAGACCAGTGGGAGGGGAGATTGTGCTTTCGAGCGTGCCGAATTTCGCCGGGACAAAATATCCAGGCAGGCCGGCTTCGACTGAATTGGGCAGAGCAAAGTTTGGATGATTGAACGCATTGAAGAGCTGCGCATCTATCCGTAGCGAGACTCCTTCCTTGATAGGAAAATGCTTCGTGACATAAATGTCGGAGTCAGTGAAGTGCGGCCCGCGCACGGTGTTACGCCCTGCATCTCCAAATTGGCAATGAGAGACGGAATCACCATCGGCACAGGCCCCGTTGGTAGGATCCACCACCGAACTAAAGGCGTTGGGATTCAGCCATTGTTTCGTGCCCGCTACGGTTACACCAGAATAAGGCGCCTTGCTATAGAGGGGCACGGCGGGCACTCTTCGGGCAAACTGAGGCCCGCTCGCCTGAAAGACACCATGGCCATCGGCAGTATAGGGCTGACTTAAGACGGTAAAGGGAAGCCCGCTATGCAGGATTGCTGTTTCTGAGAAGGACCAACCGCCGAGAAGGTGGCGTAACGCGGCGTGGGAGGAGTGGAACGGAACCTGGTAGAGACCGAAGGCAGAGACATTGTGGCGCACATCGTAGTCGCAGTCGCCATACTGCCGGCTTAGCTCACCCGGCAGCGGCGACAAAATGCCTTGGGTAGAGAATGAGAGCAAGCCGCCGTTCGATACCTCATCAAGGCAATGGCTAAAGGTGTAGTTGCCGCGCAAGGTCAAGCCGGCGAATTGCTCCGTGACACTCGTCTGCAGGCCGGCATAGGCACTGTTCGCGTCGGTGCGAAACTCGTTCACGCTGCCAAACCTTTGATCGAGTGGCTGCTGGTAAGAGTAGGGTGAAAAACAACCCGGGCAAACATTCTGATAGCCGTTGAGTTGGACCTGATAAGGCTCGTGCACCCCTCGCGTGCCGACATAATCCACGCGCAACGCACCGCGAGGGCCAACTTGCTGCTCGAGGCCCAGGCCGTATTGATAGTAGTAAGGGTTCTTCAGCGTTCCCGTAGGAAATGTATTCAGGCCAACCGCGAGCGGGCAGGTGGGTGCGCCTGGAGCGATGCCGGTGCATGCAGAAGCACCGGCGAGAAACGCGATCTGAAAGGACTGGTTTGCCGCTGACGCAGCGTCGACCGCGCTGCCGGGAACACCTGGAGCAATGGCTACTCCGCCGGCTTGTCCACCGAGGCCGCCGACAAAGGCCGGCGCGTAAGGTGGATTGCTGGAAGCCAAATCGGCAATCTGCGCCGGAATAATGTCGTTGAATACGCCAAACCCAAGATGCAATGCTGTCCTCCGCGCGACCTGGTAAGCCGCCGAGGCACGAGGCTGATAGACAAACAGCGAAGTTGCCGGAAAGATACTGTGGACATGGGTGAGAATCACCTGGTTCAAAGGCTGGCCGGCCTGGTGGGACATATCGAGGAAGGAACCGGCCGGGCGAGCAAACAGTCCTTGTTCGTTCACCGGATTGGTGTTCCAGGTAACCCGCAGGCCGGCAGTCAAAGTCAGCCTGGCAACCGGTTTGTAGGTATCCATCGCGTATAGATCAAGATTGCCGGCGGCGACCCGTTCCCTGAGCGAGATGGGAAAGGTCTGGGCGGCGGTGTAAGCCGCGCCATAGGTGAACTGGGCGAGGTCATTGTAGAGGACGTAGGGCACAGTCCCCTGGCCCAGGTCGTAGTTGCTGACGTCGATGCGGCGAGTGTTCACGCCGAACTTGAAAGTATGCCTGGTGCGCGTCCAGACCAGGTTGTCGTTGATCTGCCATTGCGTCACCTTACGGCCCTGGGGATAGGTATTGTTATTGCCGCCGATAGTCGTGAAGGGTGCGTTGTTGGTGCCTCCAGCCAACACGATAGGAAAGGTTTCAAGTATCCGGGCATAGTTGTTTGGCTCGAACACGCTCGAGTACCAGCTTGCGCCGGGGTTGAACTGGTTGACGAGGCTGGGGCTGAAGACGTGTGTATACCCCAACACCAGGGTCCGCTGTGGTTGCGGTGAATAGGAGTTGAAGATCGGATTGACGGGATCGGTATAGGCAGCCTGTAGTCCTGTGTCCTGCTGGAACCGGTACCATACGCTGTTGCCGGCGTTGATGGTGTGGTCGACCTTGACCACGATAAGATTTTCGCTGTCGCTGTTATTCAGCGATTCCTGCTTCTGATTTGCGCACCCGCTGCCATCCAACACGCCTCCGCCGGCAGGTGCGGGTAGCAGCGCTCCTCCTGCAGAAAGCGGGCAGGTGCTTATGGGAATCGGGGTTCCACTGGTATTGCGGTACAGGGCAAACATGGAACGATAGAAGGAGACCTCCGCAGGCTGAGGAGGTAAAACGGTGCCGGTAATCGGGTCGGTGCCGCCAGCAGGCAATTGTCCCAGAACGTATTGCTGATAAGCGGGCGAAGGAACCACGGCCTGAGAGACGATAGGCAGCGCGATGCGAATTCCCTCGTAGTGGGCGAAGAAAAAAAGCTTATTGGTTCGAATCGGGCCGCCGGCGCTCACGCCGAATTCATTTACTGTCGAGCGCGGCTTCTTGGCGACATCACCCGCTGTGTCATTCGCATGCAGGAAGTAATTCTCCGCGTTCAGTAAGGATCCGTTCCAGACTTCGTAAAGGTCGCCATGGTAGTTGTTGGTGCCGGCTTTGGTGAAGTAGTTGACCTGCGCAGCGCTGTATCGTCCTTGATCCACGGCAAAAGAATTGGTGTTGATAGTGGCCTCCTGTACTGCATCGAGGCCAATGACGAGATTGGTGGAGAGGCCAATATTGAGTCCCAGCCAGGGATCATTGGTGTCGAAGCCGTCGAGAATGTAGCCGTTTGAAGTGGCCGGTAGCCCATTGAACTCGACATTTCCATAGCCGCCGGCGGCTTTGGCGTCATTGGAGGATCCCGCAGTGTTCATCAGAGCGCCTTGGGCAAACTGTGCAATATAGGTCAGGTCTTGCCCTGGATTGGGAAGGCTCTTGATGGTTTTCTCTTCGAGGGTGGTTGTGGTATTAGGATTGTCGAGGCTCAGCAGACCCTGTTCTGCAGTCACCTCCACGTTCTGTGAGGTAGAGATATGCAGGGTGAAGTTCAAGGTGACGGTACGGCCTACGGCCACCGGCGTGGCTGGAGAGGTTTGCACGGCGAAACCGCTCGCCTGGACGGTCACCTGATAGTTTCCGGGATCGATTTGGGAGAAAAGGAAGCGACCGGCGTCGTCGCTTTGGCCCTTGCGAACCGCCCTGGTGTCAACATTCACTGCGCTGACCTCGGCGTTGGCGACAACCGCCCCGCTACTGTCTGAGACGGTTCCCGCTAATGCGCTCGATGTACCACTTTGGGCTGAGGCATGCGCACAGCTTGCTAACGCAAAACCTAGCAGCAATAAAGCGTTGAGCGCGATAGTGTGAATGGATTTCATAAAGATTTCGCCGGTCTGGACGAGGCCGTCGCCTTAAGTGCCGTAAATTCCCGCAGCCGAGGTTAGCCTCGCTGGTTCCTATTAGCATCAGTATGCCACAACGTATTAACCATGGTTAATTAAAATACGTGCCTCGATCCACAGTGTTTAGCGGGGAAAGAACCGCAGGTCCCTCCGCTACGCTCCCCCGGATTTCCTGTCGAGACCTGTGGCGATGATGATCCACCTGCGTCTCTCTTGCGGAGAGCCGCACAAGTGGTCGTTGCCGGCAGCGCGAAGTAGGAAATCCGGGTACGCTCCGGTCGGGATGACAATTCTGTGGCGGGGGTCAAGTATCTCTCGCTAAAGCTCTTGCGGGCACAACAGAATTGTCATCCCGACCGGAGCGAAGCGTAGTGGAGGGACCTGCGGTTCTTCCGTCCTGTAAAGCCTCTTTCGGCTGGTTTACGGCCAGACTAGTCGCGCCCTGATACAAGCAGAGTTCTTGCGCAGCTTGTAGACCTGTCAACTTCCTAAATGGCTCTACGGTTTTGTTTTGGCTCGTTTTGGGGCAGATCATGACAGCACTCTCAGCGCTGTCTAGCCGCGCACGGCTGCTGCTTTACGGGCAACGAGAATGAACCCTTTCCCGCGCGCCGCATTCTCCAGAGATGCTAATTGCTCACGCGCAATCGCCATGTGTCCGGATCGTTTTTCCAACTCGGCAGCAGCCAGCATGGCTTCCAGTTCCATACCTTGAAAACTGTGTGCGCGAGCCTGGCGCAGAATTTGTTGCAGCCGCGGCTTAGACAATTCAGGATGTTCGGATGCCAGAAGTACTCGGGCAAAGGTCAGCTCATACTGCAGCCGGTAGAGCAGGTTCTGGCTTTTTTCAGCAAGCTGCTGTGATCCTTCTATTTCCTTCTGAGCATCGGCCTGCCTGCCTTCCGCAAGCAATGCCAGGGTAAGACCGACGCTTGCGGCCAGCTCATCATCGGCCTGTCTCTCGGAATGGAATTGGTTTTTCCATTGCCGCAAAGTGCTCTCAGCCTCGGCGGCGCGTCCATCTTCGACCGAGAGGCTCGCCAACGCAACCTGCGTCTCACCCAGGGTCTGCTTCTCCCCGGTTTGTTGGCGCAGGGCCAGAGATCCTTCGTAGTGCTTGCGCGCCTGCGCGATGTCTCCACGATCTTTGTATACATCTCCCAGCCCCATCAGAACGTAGGCCACAGCGCTCTTGTTTTCTATCTCCTCTGCAGTTGCCCTTGCTCTGAGGTAATTAGCTTCCGCCAATGGAAGATCGCCACTTTGGCGGGCCAGATCACCGAGGTTGTTCAGCGAGAGCGCAACCCCTTCTTTGTCTTCGACAGCCGCGTAGTTGGGAACCGAATCCTCTAACAATTTCCTGGCTTGCTTGAGATCCCCTTGCGTCAGCCGTGCGCCGCCGAGGTCGCTCATCGCCGAGGCGATGCCATCCGGGTTTCCAACTTCGCGGAACTCCCTGATCGCAGTGGAGAACATCCCTTCGGCGCGCCGCAAATCGCCTTGTGCATAATGAATGGCGGCCAGATCCGTCAGCATCATCGCCTCAGCATTGCGGTCCCCATCGGCGTGGGCGGTCTGGCGAGCATTTTCGCAATCAACCAGCGCCTGCTGCATGGAGGAGCCAATGCCCGTACTTTGCTGACACAGGAAGGCGTAGGTCCGGGACACCAATATCGGGCGTCCCTGGGCGCGGCCTTTGCTGATCGCCCGCTGCGCAGCGGCGCGCGCTTTGGTCAAATCCCGCCCAATCCATGCCGAAGCCTCGGTCATATCAATGCGCGCGTCGTCTCCCAGCGGCGCGGGCAAACGACGAAGCGTAGCAAGTGTCTGCAACGATGCCATTGGCTGCACATTCATTTGTGCGGTAGCCAGCAGCAAGCCGTAATCCAGGCTGTCAGGGAAGAGATGAAAGAGATTGCGATAGGCCGCGACAGCCTTTGGCCAGTCGGGCACTGACCGCCAATATTGCCCCTCGATCAATAAGCGGTCCTCTTGCGTCAGATCCAGGGATAGCCGGCGTGCCTGCTCGGCCTCTGCGCGAGCCTTGTCGGCGTAGCCCAGGTGCCACCAGGCTTCCGACAAGGCAGAATGAGCCAGCGGAAATTGAGGGTCAGCCGCCACCGCCTGGAGGAGAAGATCGCGTGCGCCGAGGAAGTCGAAGGCCCAGAGTTTTTCGCGGCCTTCCACATAAAGCCGGGCGCTGTGCTGGTCCGCGGGTAGCGCGAGCCGCGCGGCGCTCGCGTCCTGGGATGAATTGGGGCTGAGACCGAGCCTCATGCGCAGGCGAGCGCCCGCCTGGGCGGCCAAAGCGAACAAGTTGTTTCGGTCGCCGGTGATTGCCTCCTCGGCGATCGTTTCTCCATCGGCCGTATCCTGAACCCGCAAATCGAGCCTGATTCGCTGCTCATCTTTACCCGGCAAGGGGGTATAGGAGCCAAGCACGACCACGTCCGCGCCTGGATTGCTGCGCAATTGCTCCAGGGTGGTCCTGGCCAGGGTTCCCTCTTGCGCCGGAGGCAACTGGCGTTTGATTCGGGCCACGTCTTCAGAAGAAACCATGCGCAGGTCGCCGTGGGTGCCCAATTCCGTGTCAAGCATTTCAGAGAAGACAGGGGAGAGCCAATCGTCCTCCGGCCGGCCGGGCAAATTGCGAAATCCCAACACCGCTACCGAGCGCCGCAGTTGTACCTGGGCGGCTACTCCGTCTGCGGATTTTGGCGTCACAAACGGCGCAGTGGAGTGAAAACGGAAAAACATACCTGCGATGAGTAGCAGCACTCCTAGCCCCCCCACGCCCCAGTACATGCGGCGGGAACCGGTCCCCCCGGCGCTATTGACCGCGGCGGGATTCGCCGGAACCGGCGGAGGTGGAGTGGGCGCCGCCGGCTGCTCTACAGCCTGAACCTGAACCGGAGCCACAAAGCGGTATCCGCGGCGGGGCACGGTCGCCACGTAGTGGGGAGCTTCTGCGTTGTCGTTGAGCGACTCACGCACCTTACGGATAGCGACTCCAAGACTATTGTCGAACTCGACGAAGGTGTTTTCCGGCCATAAACGCTGCCGGACCTCCTCCCTGGTGACAATTTCGCCCGGGCGCTCTACCAGCATGAGCAACAGCCGGTAGGGGAGATCCTGAATTCTTACGCGAATTCCATTGCGCGCGAGGGTGCCCTCTTCGGGATCCAACTCGAAGGGACCGAAACGATAGCGAAGGATCTTTGCCGGCGTCTCCACCCATACCCCCGCAGTCGGCTAAGCTCTTTGACCGCTCCACGCTCGATTGTAGTGAGTTAATGCCAGGTTGCAAGTGACTCCAGGCAAAAGAGTTTGCGGTTAATGCAAACTTAAGTGCGGATTCCGTTGACGACTCGCCCCGAAGCGCGCACATTGGCCAGGACCCGCGACGCCACTGTTATGGGCGCAGCCGCGATTGCGTCGGGAGAGCGGAATGGATAAGCGCTTTTTGCTTCACACCGTCGTGCAGGCCGATACGGATCGGCGCCAAGGAGATGAGCAATGACAAAGTTTTGTGGGGCTTGCGGTTCGCCTTTGCCCGAAACGGCGATCTACTGCGGAGCTTGTGGTGCCGCCGCACTGCCGGTGCCGCCGGCGAGCCAGGCGCAGGCACCCGCACCTCCGCCCGTGTCGGGGGACCCGGCAAACTGGGCGACCGTCGCTCTTCCGGTGAGCGTGCTACCGCCGGCCAATCCTGGTCCGGCTTCTTACACGCCGGGTCCAGCCCCCTCGCAAACCCCGCCCCCTGCGGCCTATGTATCAGCCCCAGCCGGTTATGCCCCCGCCATGGCCTATCCGGCGAAGAAGTCCAACACGCTGCTCAAGGTCGTCATTGCCGTCGTCGTTCTGCTTTGCGTTGGATCTGCGCTCGCCCTCGCCGGCCTCTACTACGGAGCACAATTGGTCAGGCAAAAAGTACATCAGGTCGCAGCACAGGAATTTGGGGATAGCAACGTTTTCCATGGCAACGATAGCGGAGACGGTTTCAAGGGGGATCCCTGCCGTTTTCTCAGCAAAGCAGAGGTCAGCCAAGCCGTTGGACTGGTGGTTATCCGCGCCGACGCGAAGGACGACGGTTGTAGCTATATCGCCAAAGGAGATCCGGCAGATGTGACGGCAAAGCATGCGGCTGCCATGCTGGGCGGCTTAGGGGCCGACGCGCAAACGCAAAAAACCCTTCAGAAGTTTGCCGGGGCTATTTTTGCGCAGCAGGAGGCGAGCGACAAAAGCCTGTCTGCCGAGGCTGCTACCGGCGAGGTCCCGGTGCTGGTGGTCAGCTTCACCTCCGGCAATGCGCAGATGGAGATGAAGTTGAACCGGGGAGCGTTTGCCAGGGTCACCAACGTTGCTCCCTCGGCAAACCAGAAAGCCGGCGCCCAAAACACCGGTTCAGGCGACCTGGCGGGTATCGGCGATGAAGCCTACGTGGCCGGCGGGAGCATGATCATGGTCCGCAAAGGAAACACCGTCGCTCACTTCACGTACATCAGCTGCCCGTGCAACACCGGCAACATCAAGCCGCTGGCACAGATGGTCGCAAGCCGATTGTAAACCAGTACCCACATCCAGGTTCAGGAGGGAATTGTTTATGAGCTTCTGTCAATCATGCGGAGCAGCATTCGCCGATGGCGCTACTTTTTGCCATACGTGTTCTCAGCGAGGTCAGGTAATGAGTACGCCGGCCGCTGCTCCCGGTCTGCAGGCCAACACAGCCGGAGCTCTCTCTACCTGGCTGGGACCGTCGAAGGCCCGGGCAATCCGGCAGGTGCTTCTTTCTTTATAACCAGGACAGGACCGCACAGCTTCAAGATGACGCGGACACAAAATGGGAAACCGTTTGGCATGTCCAACTGGACGGTGTCACCGGATGGAAAGTCGCTTGCGGTGGTGACAAGAAGTGCGGGGACCACAGATCCGCCCACGAAGGAAGTGTTTGAGAAGCAGTAAGCTCGAGTAGAAGGACCCGTCTGGTTGTGTTGGGAGTTCTGCATCGAATTGTGCATGCCATGAAACCGCGGGTCCTCCACTGCTTTCAAGGGTTTTTTGCGTGCGGGCGAGGCGCACTTCAGATCCCTCGGCTTCGCTCGGGATGACAAGGGGAGAGTGATTACTCACCTTAGAGTCTGCGAGTTGGATCGGGAGTTCCCCTGCGCCATCGGACTCGCGGAATTGTAAGTCAGTAACCGCCCTCCCCTTGTCATCCCGACCCGGAATTTCTACTTCGCGCTGCTAGCGAGGACCACGTGTGTGGCTCTCCGTAAAGAGAGCCGCATGCAGGTCGTCAAAGCCACGGGTCTCCAGAGGAAATCCGGGGGAGCGAAGGCGAGGGATCTGTAGTGCGCCTTGCCCGGACGCAACTCCAGACCACTCAACCTTCAATATTCGTCCGCACCGTTTTCGTCTCCTACCGATGAGTCGCAGGGCTTTCCTTGCGAATTCGATAGAGCAGGTATGCGACTACCGCAATATTGATGAGGAGCACCAGGATCTTGACGATCGTTGGATGGCGGTGTATCTCCCAAATCTCGAGCGGAATAAGTGAGGCCGTGATCACAACCGTGAACCACTCAGCCCAATGCTTTAACATCCAGAGACCAATGCCCTCGGTCAGGAACAGGGCGGCATAGACAAAACTGCCCAATCCGAGGTCTTTGATTTTGTTGGGAGGAATGTTTGCGGCTTTCTGAAGAGCGTGATCGACGAATCGGTTACCTGGGGCCAGGCCCAGCCTTGCGAACCAATGGTCTAACGTCGTCGCCGCGTCATTGTGCATCAGCCTGAGGATGCCGATGCCGGTCACGATCAGGATAGACGCCTTGAAGAACTTGAATAGCGCGATCAGCCGGAGTAGCCGGCTGTCTGAGTTCGTCATCGGAAATGCTATGGCTCCCGGCAGATGAACGACGTCATCCACACGGGAGCATAGCATATACACCAAGACGCCTAGTTTGCCGGAGGCGTCGAAGAGTAGAATCCCGTGAGGCTTGCGGTTCCGAGAATCTGGCCCTGCTCACCGGCACGAATCAATCCGTGGTAGAGAGTTTCAGCATTGGTCGGGAAATTGGCCGATCCCGTTAGATGAAGCGTTGTGCTCAACGCATACACCGTGAAGACATAGGTATGGGTGTCGGGCGTAACATTCGCCGGCGGGCATGGTCCGTCGTATTGCTGTCCGAGATCGAAGTCGTTTTCCACCTGCATGCCGAAGGGACTGCCGGCTTGGCCGGCGTTTTGAGGAAGCTGTGTCACATTGCCGCTGATGTTGTATAGGCCCCAATGCGTAAACGAGGCGGTGGTATCGTAAAGGACCACCACGAAGGATTGTGATCCTCTAGGCGCGCCCGTCCAGGAAAGCTGTGGCGACTCATCACCCCCCGCCGCTCCGTTGATTGAGCAGGTATTCACTCCATTTACCTGGTTATTCAAGATGGTGGAAAGGGGAAGAGTGCTGCCGTTGGAGAAGGTTGTGCTGTGTAATTCGAACTGTTGCTGGGCCGGAGCGCTGGCCGGCAATAGACCCAGCGCAAGTGCAACACTTGCCGCCAGAGCGATTCGCTTGCCGAGATTCGCGATCATTGGATGTCCTTATCTGATTTGATTGGTAACTACTGCGCACCCTTCTATCAATCTTACTGCTCGAGGGTCAAATGAATATTGGGATAAACACTTGCTTCAGTTACCTACCATGGCGGTGTTTCTTGAGTTATGAGAACTTTGTCCGCCTGACAGGTGCCCCTCGAGTACCTCAAGGAATTGGCGAGCCATGCCGGATGTGCGGTCCACGCCGGGCCGGTAACAAGAACTCCATCGACCACGGCTTCTGTAAACGCCACGGAGACAAATACGCCGCCTGCACTTGCGACTTCCGGGGCACAAGCCGGATAGGCACTCACTCTCTTGCCCGCAAGCGCTCCGGCAGTGGCCAATAGTTGTGCTCCGTGGCATAGCGCAGCAATTGGTTTGCCGGCGTTGTGGAAGTGTTTCACTAGATCGACGACCTCCGCGTTGAGCCGCAAGTACTCCGGCGCGCGGCCGCCGGGAACGATCAGCCCGTCGTAATCGGAGGGCTGGATCTCGGCGAAGGTTGCGTTGAGCGTGAAATTGTGGCCGCGTTTTTCCGAATAGGTTTGGTCGCCTTCAAAATCGTGGATCGCGGTGCGCACGAACTCGCCGGCTTTCTTGTCCGGACAAACGGCATGCACCGTGTGCCCCACCATCTGCAATGCCTGGAAGGGAACCATCACTTCATAGTCCTCGACATAGTCGCCAACTATCATGATTAGCTTCGCTATTTTCATAAACATCTCCTGCGGTAGTCGCAATACCGGACATGATACAGATTCTCCGAGCCTGGGGCATCCGGGCCATATCAATAGACAAATAGTTTCAGCCTTTGACAAACATGCGAATGGATCAATAGACTTTCGCTCCATTGAGCCGTTTCAATCATCCGCCGTCACCCCCGAAGGGAGTGCATGCATGTTCAATGCCTTGAAGTCGATCAGGATTCGCCACCGAATCTCCAGGCCCGTCGCGCTGTGCCTTTCCCTGGCGGCGACCCTGGCCTCGGCACAGAACGCAACCGATGCCATCAAGAGCGGCTTCGAAAACCCGCCCGAGAGTGCCCGCCCCCGGGTGTGGTGGCACTGGATGAACGGCAACATCACCCAGGATGGCATCAAACTCGACCTGGAGTGGATGCACCGTGCAGGCCTGGGTGGTTTCCAGAACTTCGATGCCGCCCTCTTCACTCCCCAGGTTGTAGACAAGCGACTCGTCTACATGACGCCCGATTGGAAGCAGGCGTTTAAATACGCCACCACCCTGGCTGACCAGCTCGGGCTGGAGGAAGCCATTGCAGGCTCTCCGGGATGGAGCGAGACGGGCGGTCCCTGGGTTCCTGCAAAAGAGGCCATGAAGAAATACGTGTGGAGCGAGACCCGGGTAGAAGGCGGTAAGCCCTGCAGCTGTTCTCTCGCAGCTCCGCCCTCGAACACTGGCGCTTTCCAGAACCTGCCCATCGAAGATGTGGGCGCCATGTTGGGAGATGTTTTCAACGCCCCTCACTATTACGCAGATTCTGCCGTCATCGCCTATAAGGAAGCTGAAACAGATGTACCGCTCTCCGCGTCTCAGCCTTCGATTACCAGCAGCGGCGGCACCATTGATGCGGCATTGCTGAGTGACGGCGACCTGGTCAAGACCGTCGCCTTGCCTATGGCCAAAGAAATGGGCGGCAAAGCGTGGATTCAATATGAGTTTGCGCAGCCGCAGACCATCCGTGCACTCACCATCGTGGCCGGACAAAAATCGCCTGGGGATGCGTTCCTTCCTCCGGGAGGGGACAGCGGTCGAGCGCTCGAAGCCAGCGACGATGGTCAGAATTATCGCACGGTCCTCGACCTTCCCAAGGGCGGCTCCACGGAGCACACTCTCTCCTTCGCGCCCGTCAAGGCGAAGTACTTCCGCGTTACCTTCAAGACCCAGCCTGTTCCTCCCAATCCCTTCGGAGACATGGGATTCCCAACCCCACCTCCGCCCACCAATCACGTTATCGCCGAATTAGTTCTGCACCCTGGCGCGCGCGTGAACCGCTTTGAGGAAAAGGCTGCATTCAATCCGCTGTGGGACCTTTACCCGCTGGCGACTCCTAAATTCCAACCGCAGGATGCCATTCGCAAGGGGGATGTGGTCGACGTGACCAGCAAGATGCGCTCCGACGGCACGCTCGATTGGACCCCGCCTGAGGGCCACTGGGTAGTTTTGCGTTTCGGTTATTCGCTGCTTGGGATTACGAACCATCCCGCGACCAAGGAAGCCACCGGTCTGGAGGTGGATAAGCTCAACTCCGGTTACGTGAAGAACTACATGAACGGATACCTGGACAGCTATCAGCAGACGGTCGGCGCGGGGATGATCGGTAAGCGCGGCATCCGCTACGTCGTCACTGACAGTTGGGAAGCCGGGGCGCAAAATTGGACCGATAACATGATCGAGGAGTTCACACGGCGGCGAGGCTATGATCCTCGTCCATGGATGCCTGTGCTTGCGGGCCGCATCGTTGAAAACGCACAGGCCAGCGACCAATTCCTTTGGGATCTGCGCAAGACCATCTCCGACCTCACAGCCGAAAACCACTACGGCCAGGTACAGGCTTCTCTCAAAGAGCGCGGCATTGGCCACTACGGCGAATCGCACGAACAGGGCCGTGCCTTTATCGCAGATGGCATGGAGGTGAAAAAGCTTGACGACATTCCCATGAGCGCCATGTGGGTGCAGAAGCCCGGCGTCAACAACCCAACCTACGGCTACAACGCCGACGATCGCGAATCCGCCTCGGTGGCCCATATCTATGGGCAAAACATTGCCGCCGCCGAGTCGATGACTTCCTGCGATCCATCGACGGCCTGGGCGTGGTCACCGGGCACGCTCAAGCCCACTGCCGACCAGGAGTTCCTCAACGGGATTAACCGCTTCGTTATTCACGAATCCGCCCATCAGCCGCTGATTGGCAAAGCGCCGGGGGTTACGCTCGGGCCTTGCGGACAGTGGTTCAATCGCAACGATACCTGGGCCGAGCAAGCCAACGCCTGGACCGGATACCTGGCGCGCAATTCGTTCCTGCTGCAACAGGGAAAATTCGTGGCAGACGTGATTTATTTCTACGGTGAGGATTCGAATATCACCGCCCTCTTTGCCAATTCCGGTCCCGACGTTCCAGCAGGCTACAACTTCGATTACATAAACGCCGACGGACTCATTCACGAGCTCAGCGTCTCGGCCGGCAACATCACCACCAGGTCCGGCATGAGCTATCGCGTGCTGGCTCTCGACAAATACAGCAAACATATGTCGCTTCCGGTTCTGCGTGCCATCTTCAAGCTGGTGCAACAAGGAGCGATGGTCGCAGGCGAAAAACCCGTCGCCACTCCCAGCCTGGCGGATGATCCGGCGGAGTTCCAGAAGCTGAACGACGAGTTGTTCGGCGCCGGGAACGAAGTACGGACCGTGGGCAAGGGAAAGGTGTACGCGGGGCGGAGCGCGGAAGCCGCCATGAAAGAAATGAACATCGCTCCTGATTTCGACTACACCAAGCCCGGCAACGGCCAGCTGATCCAGTTTGTCCATCGCAAACTTCCCGACGGCGACCTCTACTTCCTCGATAACCGCGGAGACAGCAATTCGACAGTGGACGCCACCTTCCGCGTGACCGGAAAGGCTCCCGAGCTATGGTACTCGGAGACAGGCAAGGTGCGTCCCGTGTCGTTCACCATGGCCGACGGGCGCACTACCGTCCCGCTGCACTTCGAGCCCTGGGGCACAGTATTCGTCGTGTTCCGTAAACCCACAAAAGAAACTTCCTATACGCTTCCGAAGGTGACTGAAAACCAGGTAGCCACGGTTGAGGGTCCCTGGAGGGTGTCTTTCGAGCCTGGCCGCGGCGCACCCGAGTCGATTACCCTGGACAAGCTGATGGCCTGGAATGAGAACGCTGACAAAGGGGTGAAGTACTTCTCTGGCGCGGGCACTTACACCGCGACCGTGCAGGCATCGCCCGAATGGTTGAAGAAAGGATCGACGCTCTGGATCGATCTGGGCGACGTGAAGAATCTTGCCGTAGTCACCGTGAATGGAAAACCGCTGGGGACGGTATGGCATGCGCCCTTCCGGGTGGATGCAACTTCTGCCTTGAAGGCAGGCGCCAATCAAGTTACCGTGACGGTCATTAATGCGTGGGTCAATCGACTCATCGGCGACCTGCAGCCCGATGCAACGACGAAATACACCTTTTCGACCTGGAAAGCGTATAAAGCAGACACGCCCCTGCTGCCGTCTGGTCTTCTGGGTCCGGTCGCCATCGTTCAGGAGGCCAGTAATTAGTTCTATTCCCGATTGAACACCAGGATGTTTGGCTTGCTTTGACCTGCGGGGTGCACAGTGGTGGTCAGCGTCTTGAGATCGGGCGAGAGGCTGAGCTCCTGGGTATGCGTGACTTTGCCTTTGATTTTGTCGGTGATTTCCAGGCTGCGCCCATTCACCCGGCGTCCTGAAGACGCAGAGCCCGGAAGTAGGTTCCGGCCTACGTCAGGATAGTCCTTGCCATCGAATTGAATATTCTTGGTCACTCCTTGCGCAATGAAGGATAAGCCGTCGCCCTGATAGGGCTGGATCTGCAGCTCGAAAGATGATTCACTGCTCCCACTTTCCCAGGTGCCGGGAAAACCCGTGCTGCCCGCCGTGCGCTGGTACACATAGTGCAGCACGAACGTCGAACCATCAGGCTGGAAACCTGTAAAGGTGTCAGTGAGCGTCTTACCGTCCTGTGAGAGTTTCCAAATCCCGATAATGGTCGTACGCCCGTTCTTCTTGCGCACGACCTTCCAGCTATCCGGCCCCTCGATCGTGATGGCGAGAGTGGTCCCCTCGAGAGCAGGTTGATCGCTCCCGTCGGCAACGACTGTTTCGACGAAGCCTGGGCTAAAGGAGAACGCATATCGATTTGCGCCCTCCGCGTCCACTTTCATCATGTCTATAAATTTGCTGTGCGACGGGTCGAGCTTCCACTTACCTACGAAGGGGTCGTTGGCTGCCCATAGGGTGCCCGTAACCGTACATGCCGCAAGTAGCAATCGGAGAATGTGGGAAATCGAGACTCTCATGGCAGGATCGTAGGCGATAGGAGTCCACCTTACCCTTTGAAATGTTGCAGGTCGGACAGGCGTGTTGCGAAGCGGCTTTCTTATTCATCGGCCGGCCCTTCCGGCATCCCATAAACAAGTGATTGCTGACAGGAGAGCGGATGAAGCCCTGGAAAGTCGTAGCACTGTTGACCTTGCCGATGTTGCTCTTTGCCGCGTGGCGTATCTGGTCCATCTACAAAGAGCGGCATGAACCGGTGGCGGTGAAACAGGAACCGCCCGAGCGCAAGATAAGCCAGGATGACCTGGTAATCCCGCGCAAGATGCATATCGAAAGCCTGAAGTCCGCTAAGAAAGAGCTGAAGGGCCAAACCGTGTGGATGCAGGCCGGCTATCAACTCGAGTATTACCCTATCGAGGTGGCTCGCCGGAGTTCAACCGAACGCTGGGTCCGCTACCCAGCAACCAGGAGTTGCAAGTCGAGGACGTGGTGGAAGTCGCCACACCCGCTCATTGGCTGAGCAGAATTCCCCGTGGCTCAAAGAACATATTCCTGATTGTCCGCGAGCCGGTGATCCGGTTGAGTATGCAGTGCCGACTACGACGACCCGCACAAGCTGTGACCGGGGAGTGTATGGCAAGCCATTGACCAGCACCAGGTGAGGCCTGGCATGAGCGAACTGCAAACCATGATGTCGGTCGGCCAGGTAGCCCATTCGGACTCAAACGACTATGGCAACCGGACGGTGACTTATACCTCAGGCGACCGCAAAGTTATCGTAACCTTCGCCGGGGATAAAGCCACAGAGGTTCAGTAAGAGGAAGGGAATTGGGCGGACTGGATAGGGGAACGTCCAATCCGCCCACTCTTCGCGATTCTAATGTGCTGAAGCCTTGGAGGCATCGATCGCGAGGCTCAACTCGCGCTCAGCAGCGCGGAGGTGATCCTCGGCTTTGGCACCGTGACCCATCATGTCGTAGTGATTGGCTGCACGTGCATGCTCCATCTCATTGATGGATTCAATGACATGCTTGTGAACAGCATCAAGATCATGCCAGTCGTGGACTTGTGCGGACAATACCGCACCCGTTGCAAAGGCGGATGCGAGGGCGACTGCGGAAATAACTTTCTTCATCTTGATTTTCTCCACCCAAAGTATGTTTTCCCCTTTCATTCGACGGAATGACACGAAAGGGGCATATTGGGGGTATCTTCTGGAGGGAAGCTTGCGAGGAAACTGCGCTCTGTCGAACATAAAGCTGCAACCTCCAGACGTTGAGTGGGCCACCCACCTAACGTGGTTAAGGGCGCGACTGCCGATGTGAAATTATGGTGATTGCAGCTGCTTTGGTATGCGGCCTGGTCGAAGCGGAACCGGGTATGCGTTGGCTAGTGTTCCTCAGCGACTGCTGAATACTGCGGTGCCACCGTGGCCGTTCGCAGGAAATCGAAGTTACCGGAACCAGAGATTTGAATGTTTCCCAGCCGTTTCGTATGCACGAGCACCGCATCCAGATACCAAAGGTTGATGGACGGTAGTTCGGCAGCCAAAATCTGCTGCACTTTTATATAGTCTGCCCGGCGCTGGGCCTGGTCTCCCAATTTCGCGGCTTCCCGAATCAGACCATCTAATGCGGCGTTGGAATAGCGTCCGCGATTCGCCCCATGCGGTGGAAACATGTTGCTTTCATAGGCGTAGTGGAAGATGTCCGGATCCTCGTTTCCGCCTATCCACCGTAAGGTATACATCTGGAAAGCGCCCTTGCTGATGTCGGCGTAAAAGGTGGCAAACTCAAAACTCCTTACCTCCAGAGCAATCCCTATGCCGCGCAACTGTTGTTGCAGAATCATCGCCAGCAGCCGGCTGGTCTCATCGGTCGAGGTCTTCATCGCCAGGCGAAAGCGGACGCCATCTTTTGCTCGTTTCCATCCCGCCTGGTCCAGCAGGGCATTGGCTTTGCCAGGATCATAGGGATATTTTTCAACGTCTCCTGTCCAGGCCCAATGCTGGGGCGGTAGTAGACTCTCCGCCAATTGGGCGCGGCCCCTCCACAGGGACTGAATGATCAACGGCCGGTTGATCGCATAGGCGATGGCCTGGCGCACGCGAACATCGCGTAGCACGCTGTCCTGGGTGTTGAAGGAGATGTAATTCATGATGGTGCCGGGAGCACTCTGTACCACCAGATCGGGGCGCTTCGCCAAGGCGTAGACCATATCGGCGGTCAGGCAATTAATGCAGACGTCGGCCGAGCCTTTCTCCAGTTCAAGCGCGCGGGTGATCGCATCGGGAACAACGGCGAAGCGTATGCGCGCAATTTGCGGAAGCGGCTGCCAGGAATTTTGGCTTCGTTCGAGAATCACTTCATCATCCTGCAACTGGCTAACGAAACGGAATGGTCCGCTCCCAATGGGATGAAAGGCGAAGTCGCGGCCGCTGCCGGCGGGAACGATGCCAAATCCACCATCGGACACATTCCACAACAAAGCCGCGTCGGGTTGCTTTAAGTGGATGACGATGGTGGCGGGATCGGGAGCGTCGACATGATCGATGTGCGCCAGCGCTCCTGCCTTGGCAGTGATCACCGTCCCGTTGCGCATGGTGTCGAGGGTGTACTTCACATCGGTCGCAGTCAGAGGCTGCCCGTTATGAAAATAAACGCCGGTGCGCAGATGAAAGCGGTAGGTTAAAAGATCGGGAGTCTCCCAACTGGTAGCGATCCAGGGCTGCAGATTGAAATGAGCATCCTTGCGCACCAGGCTGTCGAAGATCAGGCTGTAGATGTGTTGGGATTGGGCATCGACACCGATGCGAGGATCCAGGCTGGTGGGGCTGTTCTCAATCAGCATGGTCACGGTCTGCGGCGATTGCTGTTTGCCTCCGCATCCGGCGAGAGACACCAACACGCATAGGACACAAACGCGAAAGAAATCAGACATAGGTGATGTGGCCCAGGATGGCCGGCCGCGCGGCGCCGGTCGCCGAAGGGATATTTCCCGGGCGCCGATGCCACGTCTCATAGGCCAGCAACGCAAAGGCGGCTGCCTCTTTGGCCTCCGCCGGCAAGCCAAGATCGTCGCTGGCTTGTACTGTACATCCCTGTGGCTCGAGCTGTTTGCGCAGCATCTGCATTAGCGTCAGGTTGCGTGCTCCGCCGCCGGAAACGATGAAGTCTACCGGGGCCTGATGCATCTCTTTCAATACCCAACCGGAATAGGCTAGCCCTACACTCTGCGCGGTGAGCGCCGTGGCCGATGTGATGGTGTCTTCACGGCTGCCGCCCGCCTTAGTGCATTCTTCGAGAAAGTGCGCGGCATAGGCGCTGCCGAATTGCTCTCGTCCAGCTGTTTTGGGCGGCCGGGCCCGGAAGAAGGGTTGGCGCAGCATCGCGCTGACCACCGGCTTGATGACTGCGCCACGGCCACCGATCTTTCCTCCGCGGTCAAAGGGTTTTTCAAAGAGCTGTTGCATGAGTTGATCGATCACCATGTTTCCCGGGCCAGTGTCGAAAGCCACGACCTGCGATGGCTTTGCATTCGGCGGCAACGCGGTCAGGTTCCCGATGCCTCCCAGATTCTGCAGCACCCGGCCCCGGGTTGAGTGGCGAAACAGCACGTAATCGAGCAGGGAAACCAGGGGAGCACCCTGCCCCCCAACGACCATGTCGGCGGGGCGGAAGTTCGAGACCACGGGAACACCGCTCTGCTCCGCCAACATTGCCATTTCGCCAATTTGCCAGGTGCAGGTTGCCTCGCGGCCGAGATAACGCACCGCAGAGGCCTGATGATAGATGGTTTGACCATGGCAGCCGATCAGATCCAGTTGGCAGGGATGACGCTCGAGCGCAACCGTCAGCGCCTCGGAATAGGCTTGGCCCAGGCGCCAGTTCAAACGGGCTAACTCTGCCGTCGCGATGGCCTCGGCATTCATCGCCGCCAACACAGCGCGGCGGAGGGCCGGCGGAAAAGGAAAGGCTTCGTGGGCCAGAAGCTTTAAATCGGGAAGTGCGGAATCCTCCGTGTTGGGGACAATTCGGGTGAAGGCAACGTCGATGCCGTCGGCGGAAGTTCCGCTCATGATGCCGGCTACCGTCATTGCCGCCAGCGGAACGCTCATGCCGGACCTGCTTTCGCGACCTGCCGGGTAAAGACTTCTACTGCCGTCTGGATTCGCTTGACCGCAGTGTTGGCAGGAGAAGGTGGCAGACGTTTTGGACCTGCGGCCGCCACCGCTGCCGTTTTCGCTGCAGCGTTTCGCAACCGGCGAGCGAAGGCTGGTGAGGCTTCTGCTTCTCGCAATACCGCCTCGTATGCGGCGAACACCAATGCCGGGCTGCGGCAGATCTCGACCACGTGCGTGCCCGCTTCAAGGGCTTGTACTGCCGCTTCGGCAATCCCTGTGTATTTCAGAATGCCGCCCATCTCCATATCGTCGGACACGATCAGACCCTTATAAGCAATCTCCCGGATCAGTATTTCGCGGATCCAGTAAGCGGAAACAGATGCCGGTTCAGGCACAGAGGCGGAGTAGGTGGCGTGCGAAACCATCACCATCGGGAGCTGTTTCGCCAGCTGTCTATAGGGCAGCAGATCTTCTTTCCAAAGCCCGGCCAACGATTTGGCTATGACTGGAGTGGAGTGGTGCGAGTCTACCTGTCCGCTACCCAAGCCTGGAAAGTGCTTTCCGCAACCCAGCACACCCTGGCGCGCCAAGCCGCGGAGAAACGACCTGGCATAGCGAACGACCTGCTCCGGCTCGCCGGACACGACCCGGCTGGTCATGACAGGCTCAGAGGCAAGCGTTCTTAGATCGAGCACGGGGGCGAAGGTGGTGTTCAATCCCAGCAGGCGCACTTCCTGAGCGATGAGGTTGCCATGCTTCTCGAACAACTCCGGCTTGTTGGTGGCTGCAACCGCGAAGGGCGAGGGCATGGGCGCAATCAAATCGCGCAGCCGGTCAACGGTCCCTCCTTCGACATCAATGCAGCGGAGCAACGGATGATCCAGCGTCTGCGCGGCTGACTGGACGAGAGCAAATGTCTGCGCGGCAGTCTCGATGTTGCGGCGAAAGAGGATAATTCCGCCGGGCTGCAACAGCTTTAGCCATGCAGACTCGAGTGCAGTCAACTCTAAGCCTTCGAGTCCCACAACCAAAACCTTGCCGGCGGCTTGCCGCAAGGTCATGAGGCTCACGAACTCCCCCGAATCTCGTTCTTGAGCTCTTCGAGAAGATTGAGCGCCTGCAGAGGAGTGAGGCTATTGGTGTCGGTCTGCTCCAGACGATCCAGGATTCTTTGCGAAAGCGGGGTGAACATGGTGAGTTGCAGTGGCGCGTCGGTCTCCTGAGCCACGTTCCGTTTCTCCGATTGTTCGTGCTGCAACAGTACTTGTCGCGCGCGCTCAATGACAGACTGTGGCAACCCGGCCAGCCGTGCCACCTCGATGCCGTAGCTCTTGCTGGCTGCTCCGGGCTCGATGGCGTGCAGAAAGACAATGCCTTTGGGAGTTTCCTTGACCGCGACCCGCAAGTTCTTGAGCCCGGGCAGTTGTTCGGCCAGCAGCGTGAGCTCATGGTAGTGGGTCGCGAACAGGGTCCGAGCGCCCACATTCGCATGCAGATGTTCGAGCGTGGCCCAGGCGAGCGAGAGGCCATCGAAGGTGGCCGTTCCCCGGCCCATCTCATCCAGCAGGATGAGTGACTGCGAAGTTGCTGTATTAAGAATGGTGGCGGTCTCTGTCATCTCGACCATAAAGGTCGAACGGCCGCGGGCCACGTTGTCGCTGGCGCCGATGCGGGTGTAGATACGGTCGACAATCCCCAGCCGCATGCGGGTGGCAGGAACAAAACAGCCCATCTGCGCCATGATGACCAACAGAGCTGCCTGGCGAAGATACGTGGATTTGCCCCCCATGTTGGGCCCGGTAATCAGCAGCAGGCTGGGGCCGCCGGTTTCGACATACAGGTCGTTGGCGACGAATTTGGTCTGGCCAGCGGTCTCGAGCAGGCACTCGACCACCGGGTGACGAGCGCTGACGGTTTCAAGCACCGGGGAAGACACAAGCTGCGGCCGGACATAATTCCGCAAGGCCGCCAGGTGGGCGAAGTTGGCCAGCAGGTCGACCTCTGCGATCACTCCGCTGGTGAGGCGAATGCGGCCTGCGGCCTGCAGGATGGTCTGGCGGAGCTCGGCAAAGACGCGCTTTTCGATCTCGATCGAGCGCTCATGCGCGGTGAGCACACTGATTTCGTATTGCTTTAGCTCCGGGGTGGTAAAGCGTTCGGCATTGGCCAGGGTCTGCTTACGCTCGTAGTCCGGGGGGACGGAGCCAAGGTTGGATCTCGTAACTTCTATTGAATATCCAAAGACGTTGTTAAAGCGAACCTTTAAAGAATGGATGCCGGTCCGTTTGCGCTCCCGCTCCTCGATGGTAGTGATGGATTGGCGGGCGTTTGCTCCCAGCGAGCGCAACTCGTCAAGCTCAGCATCCACTCCGGCCGCGATAGCGCCGCCGTCGGCCAAATTCACCGGGGGTTCGGGCAGGAGGGTGCGCTCCAGTTTTTCCCGCAGGTCTTCAAGCAGATCCAGCCGCACGGCGCACTCATGCCAACGCGGGGCGGCCAGCTTTTTGAGGCCCGCATGCAGATCAGGAAGGCGCGCGAGCGAAGCCGAAAGGGCGGCGGCATCCCGGGGTCCGGCGCTATCAAGGGAGATGCGAGAAAGCATCCGCTCCATATCCTGGATCGCCGCCAGTGTTTTGCGCAGGTGCTCGCGGTCGATCAGGGCGTTGGTGGCGACGGCAACGGCCTCCAGGCGTGATTCGATTTCCGCCCGATCCATCAACGGGCGCACCAGCGATCCGCGGAGCAGCCGTTTGCCCATCGGGGTCATGAGACAGTCGAGGTTGGCGAAGAGCGTCGCTTCGCTGGCGCCTCCGGAAAAAAGCGGTTCAATTAGCTCCAGGTTTCGTACCGTGACTGCATCCAGCTGCAGGTTCTCAGAGCGCTCGTAGTACCGGACGTGGTTGATGTGCTGGAGTTCGATTTGCTGGGTGCTGCGTGCGTAGTGCACCACGGCGCCTGCGGCGACGGCGGCGGTGCGGGCGTTGGCCAGCCCAAATCCTTCCAGGCCATTCGAGCCCATTTGTCTTTCCAGCAGGGGGATTGCGTAATCCGGTGTATAGACCCACGCCTCGAGGCGGGTTTTGGTGCCGATTTTTTCCAGCTCCGCCTCCATTTGCGGTTCGAGAGGAGGCAAATCCGAGGAGAGCAGCAGCTCGCTGGGTTGGGCCTTGATCAGTTCGTCGATGCAGAGGCCGATGCTCCCCGGGCCAGTGAATTCGGTGGTCCGGAAATCGCCAGTCGACAGATCGAGCAGGGCCAGGGCGGAAACGGGACCGGCAAGGTGCAGGGCGGCCAGGTAGTTGTTTCGTTCCGAAGCCAGCGCCGGGTCGACCGCGGTGCCCGGTGTGAGCACCCGCGTGACCTCACGGCGAACGATCTTTTTGGTGAGTTTGGGGTCTTCCATCTGCTCGCAGATTGCGACCCGGTACCCCTTGCGCAAGAGGCGTGAAAGATAGTTGTCAGCGGCGTGGTAGGGCACCCCGCACATGGGCACCGACCGTTCTTTATCCCGGGCCGTAAGCGTTATTTGCAACTCCCGGGAGGCTACCTGCGCATCTTCAAAGAAGAGCTCGTAGAAATCGCCCATGCGGAAAAACAGCAGGGCGTCAGGGTTCTGCCGCTTGGCGGCCGCGTACTGGCGCATCAGTGGCGTGGTGGTCGCGTCGGCCGCTGGAGCTGGAGGAAGAGTAGACATGGAAAACGCCAGCATATCGTGAATGACATGCCGGCGTTCAAAAGGACGAGGAAAAGGGGGGAGGGAGGAGGCTTAGGCGACGATACGGGACTCCTCATTTACACGGGAATCGGATCCGTGCTGCTTGACCATCTTGTTGTAGATGCCGAGCAGAAGAAAGGGGGCCGCCCATTGTCCGATGAACAAGGCATGGTGGTCCTTGCCGTTAGTCTTGAGGAGGAGAGAACCCAGAATAGAAGCAATAGCTGCGCCAAGAAAAAAGCTGGTGGGCAGCTTGGCGGAGTAGCTTTCCATCATTGCGGTCGTTTGATCTTCCGGTATTTCTCCGGCGCGTACACGATAATCCATCTTTTTCTCCAGTTTCAGAAGCGTTAACGTAGGGAACTCAAAATAACTCTTATCGGCTGGGAGGTTGGGGTCCGTGAAAAGGATGCACGTGGCCGGGTGTCAATTGCGGGGGAATTCCCGAAGTTAAGCAGGGTCAAAGATTTGCCTGGTTTTTTGTGAGGAGAGCAGTGGGATCCCATGCTTTTGTTTGGGGCGAGCCTATGGCCGTGGACGGTTATACTTGGAGGTTGCGGGTTTTGGCATGTTTCTACTGTGGTTACGGGTTGCGGCGTTTCTTTACGCTGTCGCGAGTGTTTCTGCACTACCTGCGGTGCTTTATGAGCGGCCCGGGTGGAAGAAGATTTGCGTCCCCGCGGCCGTCTCCGCTTTTTTCTTCCACTTCGTCTCGCTGGTCGAAATGCTGACCACGTCTCACCATTCACTGCCGGTGGGGATGCACGAGGTGCAGTCTTTGCTCGCCCTGCTGATTTGCGCAGCCTTCCTGCTGGTCGCAGTTTTGTACCGGACGGTGTCCTTCGGCATTTTTGCTTTGCCCCTTTCGCTGCTACTGGTGTTGGGGCCAGCCATGGGCCCGGACCACTGGACTTTTCATTCTCCTGAGATCCGCAGCGGCTGGCTGGGTCTGCACGTCGTCGCCTTGCTGGCCGCCTATGCCGCCCTGATTTTCAGCCTGTTCGCCAATTTTCTCTACCTGGTGCAAGAACGGCGCCTGAAGCAAAAGAGCAACGTTGGGTTCCTGTCCTGGCTGCCGCCACTCGAGACCATGGAACGCATCGCCTCAGGTATGCTGCTGATAGGCTTTCCCTTTATGACCCTGGGGCTTCTCGCCGGGTCCTTGATTGCCCAGGAAAGCGTCGGCCCAGCCTACTTCAAAGACCCTAAAGTGCTGCTTTCGTTTGCCATGTGGGCGCTGTACCTGGTGATGCTCTTCGTCCGCCGTCAGGCAGGGCTCAGAGGAAGGCGCGCCGTCTACCTTTCCAGTCTTACGTTTCTGGTGGTCATCAGCGTCTGGGCAGCAAATCAGTTCAGCTCCGTGCATAGGTTCACCGCGCCATGAACATTGTCCTGTTGGGGTTGAACCACAAGACGGCACCGGTCGAGCTGCGGGAGCGGCTGGCGATCGGGCCGCAGCAATTAGAGCAGGCGACCCGCTCGTTGCTAGAAGCGCCGGGCGTGTTGGAGGGAATGATTCTTTCCACCTGCAACCGGGTGGAGCTGCTTACCAGCCTGCAGCCCGATGCGCCGGACTTGTTGCAGTTTATCGAGAGCTACTTCGACATCGAGCGGGAGCTGCTTGCGCCACACATTTATGAGTACCGGCAGGAGAATGCGGTCCGCCATCTGTTTCGGGTCGCCTGCAGTCTTGATTCCATGGTCATTGGGGAGCCCCAGATCCTGGGCCAGGTAAAGAGTAGTTACCTGGCGGCGCGTTCCGCCGGGGCTATCCGGGGTCACCTGGACAAGGTGTTGCAGCGTGCCTTCGTCGTCGCCAAGCGGGTGCGCAGCGAGACCCAGATTGGCAATTCGTCGGTCTCGATCGCCTCGGTGGCGGTGGAGCTGGCAAGGAAAATCTTTGGCTCGCTCGAAGGCAAGAAAGTTCTTCTAGTGGGCGCAGGAAAGATGAGCGAGCAGGCCGCCCGCCACCTGATGAACCAGGGAGCGGGCAGCGTGCTGGTGGCGAATCGCACCTACGAACGCGCCGAGCAGCTGGCGCAGCGGTTCGGTGGGCGCGCAATTGGCTTTGACGATCTCTACGCGACTGCGGACCAGGCCGACATCATCATTACCTCGACCGGCGCTGCCCGGCCGGTCTTTCGCCGCGAACACGCACAACACTTTCTGCAGCAACGGCGTGGCCGGCCGATGTTCTTTATCGACATAGCTGTGCCGCGTGATGTGGATCCTGAAGTGAACAAGCTGGACGGCATTTTTCTTTACGACATCGATGACCTGCAATCGGTCGCCGGGTCGCACCTGAAGGAACGCAGCCGCGAGGCAGAGTTGGCCGAGGCGATGATCCTGGCCGAGGTAGATAAGTATCAGCGCCGGTTGCACGCGCTGAATGTGGCGCCGGAGATTGTTCAGTTGCAGCAGTCCGCAGAACAGATCCGCCTGGGAGAATTGCGCCGCGTGGGAAGCCGCCTGCAGGGCCTCTCTGCGGAACAGCAAACGGCGGTTGAGGCGTTGACAAGAAGCCTGGTGAACAAGTTTCTCCATCGCCCGGTGCAGGCCATCAAGGCGGCTGCGCGCGAGGGGAACGCGGCCGCGGTGGAGGCCATCCGTGAAGCCTTCGGAACAAGTGGGTCCGGGGAAAACGAGGGCGAGGACGATCCGTTTTGATCCGCATCGGGTCGCGGGGCTCTCAGCTCGCGTTATGGCAGGCGAATCACATTGCGGACGCATTGCGTAGCCTGGGACATGAAGTCTCGATTGAAATCATTCGTACCACCGGCGACCGCATGCAGAACGTATCCTTCGCCTCGGTCGGCGCCAAGGGGATGTTTACCCGGGAAATAGAAGAGGCGCTGTTGGCGGGAACTGTCGACCTGGCGGTGCACAGTCTGAAAGATCTACCTACGGAGTTGGGTGAGCCGTTCACGCTGGGGGCAATTCCTCAGCGAGCCGATGCGCGCGATGTGCTGGTGTCGGAACGGTTCAGCGGTCTGGATGCGCTGCCTTCGGGGGCAGTGGTGGGTACCAGCAGCCTGCGTCGCCAGGCGCAACTGCGGGCGCGGCGGCCCGATCTTGAATACGTGGAATTTCGCGGCAATGTGGACACGCGCCTGGCCAAGTTGGGGCAGGGGAAGGCGGATGCGATTATCCTGGCGGCCGCCGGGCTCGATCGGCTGCAGAAGACGGCTGCTATCCGTGAACGTTTTTCGCCGGAAGTGTTGTGCCCGGCACCTGGGCAAGGCGCGCTGGCCATCGAGTGCAGGGCAGAGGATGGAGTGATCCAGGCTGCATTGCAGTCGCTCGAGGACCCTGACACGCGGCGGGCGATTACCGCGGAACGGAAATGCCTGGCCGCGCTGGGCGGCGGATGCCTGGTGCCTATCGGCGCTTATTGCCACCGTGTTGGCGACGAGTTGTCGATGCTTGCCGTAGTCGCGTCCGCTGATGGACAAAAGATCATCAGCGCTGAGCAGCAGCATCGCGATCCTGAGATCTTAGGGGAGAAGTTGGCGCAGCAGTTGTTTCATCAGGGCGCGGGGATGATCCTTCACCTGGAGGAAAAGCAAACGTGAGCACGGGCCAGCCTCTTGCCGGCAAGCGGATCCTGGTGACGCGAGCCCGCCACCAGGCCGGCCGGCTGGCAGAAGCTCTGGAAGCCCATGGGGCCGAAGTCCTGCGGCTGCCCACGATCGAGATTGTTCCTCCGGAGACGTACTCCCATATGGACGCCGCTCTCGAGAGGATCAGCGGGTTTGATTGTCTGATTGTGACCAGTGCGAATGGCGCCGGGTCATTAGCGGACCGGATGGAGTTTCTTAGCATTCCAGCACAGCGGTTCCATCATTTGCATTTGGCTGCGATTGGTTCGGCGACAGCGGGAGCGCTGGAACGGATCGGGCTGAAAGTGTCTGCGATGGCGGACGAGTATGTTGCTGAGGCGCTGGTTAGTCTGCTCAGCGAGAGGGTAGTGGGGAAGCACGTCCTGTTGGTCCGCGCGGCGGTGGCTCGCGATGTTATCCCCGAGCAGCTGCGGAAGTGTGGAGCGGATATTCACGTGGTGGAGGCGTACCGGACGGTCGTTCCCTTCGATTCGATCGAACAGGTTCGTGAATTGTTCGGCGAAGGGAAGCCGCTGCCCGATGCGATTACCTTCACCAGTTCTTCCACCGTGAACAATTTTTTTGCGCTGCTTGCCGCCGCAAAGGTGGAGTTACCCAAAGAATTGCGTGCCGTCTCGATCGGTCCAGTGACCACGCAGACTCTGCGCCAACATCACTGGGAGCCGTTCCGGCAGGCGGTTCAATATGACGTTGCCGGCTTGGTGGATGCTTGTAAGGAACTGGGAAATCACTAAAACGTTTACGGCCGTGAGCAGAATTTGTCATCCAGAAAGGGATGAGTCATGCGCCTCGGCCCACCCTAATGGACGAACAACGGCTTCTGTTCAGCTCTTTCTGGACGCGTTATCTGTCCCCCTTGTCATCCCGACCGGAGCGAAGCGTAGTGGAGGGACCTGCGGTTTCTTGGTCCACGCCTCGCTTAAGTCGGCCCAGGTAGGGTTGGTCAGTTCGATAAGGCAGATCTTTTTCGATCTTCTCCAACCCTTCAGTTGTTTTTCCCGCGCAATGGCTTTCTGAACATACTGGTAGGCTTCCAAAAACACGAGTCGATTGCAATGGTAGGTCGCAGTGAAGCCTGGTAACTCCGCATTCCGATGCTGTTCCACTCTACGTAGAATGTTGTCGGTTATACCGATGTACAAGGTGTGAGTTCGGCTGGCGACGATATAAACGTAATAGTGATGTTCCGGCTTGCTCATGGTTCGATCCTTACACTTAAAGCTACACCGCAGGTCCCTCCACTACGCTTCGCTCCGGTCGGGATGACAAGGGGGAGGGAGGTATGGTGCTTTCAGAGACGGAAGTTGCTCAACAGAAACTGCTTTCCATCACCTTGGTGGGGGCCCAAAGCGACGTCAATTGTAGGCCAAAGTCTAAATTTTAGTTTAATCAACGAAGAGCGCAGCTTGCGGCGGCGGATAGAAAAGCCGGCCCTCGCTTATATGCGCGAAAGACGTCATGGTGTGCGGCTTGCGGGTTGACCTGCCGTCCGGAAGGACGAAGATATCTTCTACAACCCCTCCGCGGACGAGGACAGCATCGCCTATCAGGGAGCGATGACAGCGCCAGGGCACTGCCTCGGCACACATGACTACCGTGCTGTTCAACTCCCGCTGCGCCATAAGCCAGTCCAGATGATCTTGAAATTCCTGTGTTTGCATATAGTCCGCATATCCGCGGAAGCTCTCGTTCTGCCAGCCCATATTGATGGAGTTCTTGTGTGCCGTGCGCCTTCCTCCGAGACCCTCGCGCCACACCGCGTATATGCCCACCTTCTCCAGAAATGCGAATAGCTGCGGCTGCGAGTACTGCGGGTGTCTGCGCGAACCTGGGTGACGGCGCACATCCACCAACAGAGTGCATCCGCTCTCTTTTAGGGCGCGCAGAAAAGACTCAATCGGAAGCGTCGAATGTCCGATGGTCATCATGTCCGCTAGCCCGCGTGGATCAACTCCCAAATCCGCGCCAGATGATGATCATCGTGTTCAGCAACAAAATACAAATGATCGACAAGCCGCATCGGCGTCTTTAAGCGCGGGTGAGGAATCGCTTGGGCAAAGAGCGATGGGTCTAGCCGGTCCACGCGCCTTAAAAGTGCCGCTCTGGCGCTGCGGAATTCTGCCAGAAGGTGCTCCAGTAACCGGGCGTTGTGGTTTGCTTCGTGGGTGGCTCGATTGGTCAGGTCCGTCGAAGTTAGCTGATCGCTGGCCGTAACGTAATCTTCCACGCGCGCCAGCCAGAGCGGCTCGAGATCCAGTAGGTGGCCGGCGTGTTCCTGGGCTGACCACTTTTCCTGTGCTTTTCTGATCAGGACGCTGTCAGAACAACTGCTAAGCATCTCTTCCAGACGGGCAGGGGTGCCGCGCAGCCGCGCACACAAATTCGGACGCAGTTGCACGGGGAATGAAAAGTCAAACTTGCGCTCGAACCAGAAGGTCACCTGACTCATGAGTTTCACGCGTGAGAAATTTGCGTGGCCAGGCTCAAACGCGCCGCGTGCGCAGGGGCGGTTTTTGCCAGCCGCGTAACCTTAAAGACCGTAATATCATCCTGCTGCCCGAAGGTGCAAGCTTGCTCGACCATCTGCTCTATGGATGGATCAGACCGAAGCAACGCAGCCAGCCGCTCGAATCCATACAACTCGCCGGCCGCATTGCGCGCCTCCACGATCCCATCGGTGTAGAAGGTGAGGGTCTCCCCCTCATGCAGAGCGAAGATCAATTCGTGGTAGTTTGCATCCGCGGTCAAGCCGAGCGGTAACGATCCGGCGACCGGCAGTTCCTCCCGATCGCGGAAGGGCGCGAGGTGACCCGCATTGGCAATGGTCGTCTCTCCGTCCGGATCGATGCGGGCGACGACGCAGGTGGCGAAGCCGCCGTCCGTCCGTCCCAGCAGCCTTCGGTTCAGTCCAAGAAGAACTTCCGAGGGACTTTGCGTGTAGTCGGCCAGCGTGCGCAGGGTGCCCACGATCAAAGACACTGTCATGGCTGCTTTCAGCCCCTTGCCGCTCACGTCTCCCAGTGCGATCAAAGCAGCACCACCTGGCATAGCGATGACTTGGAAAAAATCGCCGCCCACCTCTTCCGCCGGGCGATAGACGCTGGCTATCGAGAGGCCAGGGATGGCCGGGGCTTCTTCGGGAACCAGGATCTGCTGCACTTCGCGGGCTGATTTTACTTCCAACTCGATCCGGGCCTGGCGCTCCCGCTCCAGAAATTGCTCCCGGGCAATGGTGAAAATCAGGGCGAGGAATAAGAGGGTGCTGAGAATGAACACCATGTTGAAGAGATAACCACCGAAGTGGAAGCCAAGATTCGAAAGAGTGGCCAACAGCGTCCAATGGGTGAATCGGATGCCCTGCCCGGCAATGTTCAGAAGGACGTTGAACAAAGCAGTGACACAAACAGTAATAATCAAAGGCCACAGCGAGAGCCGCTTTCGACGTGACAATCCGAAGCCGATGATGACAAACACATACAAAGGTATGACGGAGTAGATGCCGGTCGTGATTCCGTCAATCCAGGGCAGAACGCCGCCCTTCTCCCAAGACCAGATGGTGATGATGTCGGTGACCTGGGCGGCAAGATAGATGGCGATGATCCAGCCAGTCACTCGCCTCCATCGCTGCTCCTGTGCCATGCCAAACAGCGACAGCAAGATCAGCCACATGGAGATATCGCGAGCGCTTATCTCCAACTGAGTCATCAATTGGTAGGCGTGAAACGTTGAAACATTGCGGATTGCCGATAATGCCTGAAATTGAACGATTCCGGAGGCAACCAGGTACAGCGCCAGCCAAAAATACAAACCCTGTTTGCGGTCTCGCAAATACAGCAGGAAACTCAGCATCCCGATGACCAGCGTGATGGCCGACATGAGCAGGTTAGGCAGCCTTCGTTCATCGCTCGCGTAGGAGGTCAGCCGCGTCCTGGCGACGAGCAGAGACGCATCGCCCAGCAGTGGCGCTTCTGTGAACCCACCAATTTCCGCGGGGTCGACCGACGAGAGCGGAGCTTTCCATACCCTTAGCGCTAAGACTCCACTGGAACCCGGCAGCGGATAGACGGTCCCCTGGCCGAATGCCCACCACTTTCCATCCGGCGGCAGTCTGCCATAGGTCCCCAGTTTCTGGCCGTTCCAGTAGATTTCGTACGCGTCCTGTACCACTGGAATGAGCACCGCCAGACTCTTTGTGCCCGCGGAATTGGAGTTGTCTATCTCCAAACGCTGCCGGTACCAGGCGAAGCCTGTGTAGCTCGGATGGCCCTGCTGGCCCCAGGGTTCGTCGACACGGATCGGCTCCCAATTGGAGTCGTCCAGCGCCGGGTCAGCCCACGCCTTATCGTCCCCCAGGTGAAACCGCCAGTCCTTGTCGAGCGGAATTACACCGGTGCCTGGATTCTGCACTTTCAGGGTTTGGCCGCCGCCAGGGCTGGCGAGCGAAAGAACAGTCAGAACCAGAGCGAAATAGAGCCGCAGTCCACGGCACCCCGGACATAACCGAATCATCGCCAGGCTCCTTGCTCAAGCTATTTGCACTGCAGCGGCGGGGGAGAAGCGTAACCAGCATACGACATCCTTGGGCTTAGCTCTCCTGTTTCAGGATGTGGTCGAGTACCGACTCGTCCTCCTCCTCCCATAGCGTGTCCTGCTCGATACTCGACAGACTCAGCTTGGAGCTCTGCTCCAGATCTTCGAAGAAATCTGCCTCGATGGTCGCCGCCAACGCGCGGTCCAGCACGGCGAGGTTCACTTCATCGTTGAGGGCAAATGAACGGTGGTCAAAGTTGGTCGATCCGACCACATTCCACATGCCGTCGACGGTCATTAACTTGGCGTGGATCATGGATGGCTCGTACTCAAATATCTCCGCACCAGCCTGCAGCAGGCGGCGCACGCTACGGTGACTCAACCTGCGGATGATCGGATGATCGATACGCGCTCCGGCAGTCAAAATCTGTATCTCCACGCCACGCTCCTGGATAGCGGCGATCAGCGCCTGGCGCGCACTGCGATCGGGCAGGAAGTAAGGGGTCGTAATGCGAATGGTATGGCGAGCGCTGTTGATCAAGGCCTGAAATAGAATGCGTGCCTGGGTGCCTCCGCCGTGGGGAGTGCTGGAAACGACGAAGCTTTCTACACCCTCGGGGATGGAGCGAAAGCCAAATTGTTTTGAGCTGGAGAGAATTTCTCCGGAGGACTCAAGCCAGTTTTCACAAAAGGCTGATATCAACCCAGCGACCGCTTCTCCTTCGACGCAAAACACCGTGTCTCGCCATACCGGTACCGAGGTGTCGTACAACCAGTGGTCGGCGATCCCCGCGCCGCCAATAAAACCTGTCTCTCCGTCGATGATCAGTAGCTTGCGATGAGTGCGATTATTGGCCTTGGGCCAGGTGTTCCAGCGCAACAACGGATGATACCAGCACATCTGGCCGCCAGCGGCGCGCAGGCCGTCGAAGTAGGCGTTACGGGTGGCAAAGCTGCCCAGGGCGTCGACGATGATGCGTACCTCGACTCCGGCTTGAGCGCGTTGCGTCAAAGCAGCCAGAATTTCGTCGCCGATTCGTCCCTCCAGGTATTCATAGAATTCCAGGTTGATGGCGTATTTCGCCCGCCCGATGGCCTTCAGATAAGCGGGGAAAAACTCGGCTCCGTTTTTGAGCCGGGAGATGTGGGAATGCCGACGGGTGCCATCGGTGACCAGACTGAGGAATTGAATGAAGTCTTCCGAGTCCAACGGAGCGTTGTTCTTGTCGGGCATCGCATAGGGCACTGCAGAGCCGAAGTAGTCTATTAGGAAACGTGCCCCAAAGAAGGCTATCGCGCCCATTCCAACTGCAGCGAGCCCTCGCGTAACCGGGTGTGCTTTGTTGTTTCGAGACCTGTTCGCCATGCCCGCTAAGCATACAGGCAAGACGTTAAAAAAGGGGGTGGGTCAGGTGCCAAATCGCTCCGCGGACCGGGCTTTTGCTTTGGCGGCTTCTTCTTCTCGATTTCGGGGTGCAGCATGGGTCTCAAGCGAGCGGAGAAGCCGTGTCGAGACAGCTGCTATCTCGTCGACCGCTGCGTCAAAGGCAGCTTCGTTTGCCTTGGACGGTTTGTTAAAGCCGCTTATTTTCCTGACGTATTGGATGGACGCGGCGCGAACCTCGTCGTCGGTTACGGGAGGGTCGAAATTGAACAGCATCTTGATATTGCGGCACATTGTGCAAGACCTCGGTTAGGCTTCCATGGGAAATATGTTTTCAAGACTCGAAGAATAAGGCAACTTCCGTTGCGGAATTTGCGTACTGGCCCTAAGCGACCGTCCTGATTGCCGGAGGTTCTATGCAGCCATTTTTTGATGACCTGCGCTATGCGCTTCGCCAGTTGCGCAAGTCTCCAGGGTTTACCATCACCGCCGTCTTAACACTGGCGCTGGGCATCGGGGCGACAACGGCGATTTTCACGCTGGTCTATGACGTGATGCTGAGGCCGCTGCCCTATGGCCATGCGGAGCAGTTGATCGTAATGGAAGAGCAAGTGGCGGAGTTTCGCGACCTATACCCAACGCTGCCGATGAATGCGAACCACTTTTTCTTCTGGCAACAACACAGCCAGAGCTTTCAATCGATGGCGATGATGGAGGAAGATTCCTGGCCCCTTGGTCTGGCTGCGCATCCGATACAGCTAGGTGTACTCAGAGCGACTCCAGGCATTTTTTCCGTCCTTGATTCGGCACCGCTGCTTGGCCGGGCGTTCTCGCCTCAGGAAGCCGAGTCAGGTCACGAGCGCGTTGTGGTGCTGATGCACAGTTTTTGGCGAACACAATTTCAAAGCGATCCGGCAATCCTGGGAAAGACCGTCACCCTGAACGGGTTCCCCTATACCGTGATTGGCGTGATGCCACCTTCATTCCACCTACCCCATGTGGGAAGTTTGGGCGGTCTGGCTGCCGCTCATCCGCGACCCGTCGGAGCGTTGATACCGATGGCCATTTCCCAGGACATGTTGCAGGAAGCGATGGGAGATTTTGATTACTTCGCGCTGGCGCGTCTGAAGCCAGGAGTTTCCCCGGCTCAGGCAACCGCTGAAATCAACGCGCTGCAGCGTTCGATCATGGGTAAGTTGTCCGCAGAGGAAAGAGCTACCCTCTCTGCGACGCTGACCCCGTTTCAGTGGCAACTGGTGGGGAACAATCGAAAGCCGCTACTGATTTTGCTCGTGGCGGTGGCGGGGTTGCTGCTGGTGGGCTGCGTGAACATTGCTAATTTGCTGCTGGCGCGAGCAGTAGGCAAGCGGCAACAAATGGCGGTGGCTTCGGCCCTGGGCGCGAGCCGTGCCGAGATGCTGCGCATGGCCATGCGGGAGACGACGGTGCTGGCCACGCTGGGAGGCGCGCTGGGCGTCCTGCTGGCTGCCATCATGATGCCGGTCATGCAGCGCTACCTACCCCCGGCGTTGGATTTTCGCAGTTCTCTCCAACTGGACTGGGCCGGGGCCGGGTGCGCTGTTTTGCTGGCAGGGCTGGCAACCCTGGTGGCTGGATCGGCGCCGGCGTGGATGGTCGCGCGCACTCCTCCGCAGGCGGTTCTGTACAGCGAGTCGCGGCTAGCCAGTGAGTCTGTGGGGGTCAAGCGAGTACGTAGATTGCTGGTTGCTGTAGAAGTTGCCGTAAGCGTGGCCCTGGTATTGATGACGGGACTCTTGACCACCAGCCTGCTTCGGCTGCTGAAGGTAGATCGTGGCTTTGTCGCCGCGCGCGTTGCGACTGCCATGGTCGATCTGCCGAGCAAGACCTACGCAGACACGGAACATCGGGCTGCTTTCTATAAGCAGGTGGTGGAACGGCTCTCTGAACTTCCCGGCGTGGAGCGTGCGGCGGTAATCAGTGAGCTGCCGCTGTCTCGTGATAGTTGGCTCGATATGATCAATGTTCCTGGCGATCCCAGGCCCATCATGCAACTGCCTTCGGAACACTTTCGCTGGGTGACCCCGGGGTATTTTGAGACCATTCACCTGCCCTTGATTGCCGGGCGCCTGTTGAACGCGAGCGACGAGGGTAAGCATTACGCCGTCATTTCTGAACTGACAGCCAAAACCCTCTGGCCGGGCAAGAACCCGATCGGGCAACCGTTCCATCGAGCCGGACTCATGAAAGAGGACCCATTTACCGTGATCGGCGTAGTAGGGAATGCCCGCACGGTCTCTTTGTCAAACCCCGACCCAATGATGGTGTACATGCCGTACTGGTATCGCAGCGACAGCACGGCCGGGTTGCTGGTGCGTACTACGCAGTCCCCGGCGATGATGGCGGATGCTATGAGGAAGGCTATCTGGAGCGTCGATCCTGAAGTACCTGTGCCGGCGGTGCGCATGCTTGGAGGGGTGGTCGAAGACTCGGTAGCGAACCGGCGTTTTGAGATGCAGCTGTTGCTCCTATTTGCTGTCAGTGCGTTGCTGCTGGCGAGTTTAGGGGTGTACGGGGTGGTGACCTATTCCGTGGTTCAACGGGAGCGCGAGATCGGTCTGCGGTTGGCGCTCGGTGCGCAGCGGAAAAACATCTATCGCCTGGTTCTGCGTGACGGATTGGTGCCTGTAGTGGTGGGGGCAGTTGCCGGGGTCGCGGTGGCCTTCGCGTCTGCGCGTGTCGTCAGCAGCTTGCTCTTTCAAGTGAGTCCCTATGACTCTGCGATCGCCACCAGCGCTGTGTGTCTCCTGCTGGGGACTGGGACCGCGGCATGCCTGCTGCCCGCGCGGCGCGCCGCTTCGGTCGATCCCATGCAGACGCTACGAAGGGAATAAATCTACTGCACGTTGACGGTAACCGCCATGGTCGCTCGTCCATATTGATTGGTGGAATTCAAGGTATAGGTCGTGGTGGCTGCTGGGGTCACGGTTTGCGTGCCTCCACGCACCGGGCCAACCACATCAATGTAGTCGTAGGAGTCGTTGCTCACCGTCCAGCTTAGTGTCACCGGGGTGCCGGCTGTTACCGTAGTCTGCGAAGCAGTAAAGCTGCTAATGGTCGGCACCGGGCCGGTGGGTGCGGTGGCGTCATCGTATTGAGTTCCCATCTGCACCACGTCGAAATTGGATGCATCGATCGCTTTCAGTGCGCTCAGATCGTTATCGTCCCAACGCGCATCGGGGGCACCCTGGAAATACATATTGCTGCCGTTATCGGCTACGATCATGCCGTAGTTCTTCATGGCGGTGAGGATCACCTGGTTGGCGGCGCTGTAGCTGGAGATGTCGAAGCTTGCCTTGAGCCTCAAACGCATGCCCATGATGTTGTCGGTCCCGGAATTGTTACCGGCCGCGTGGGTAGCCGGAGCTACGAAATAACCACCGTTGGCATCGCTTTTGGTTTGCGCCAGGGTCATGCGGAAGGCGTGGTTAATGGCGCCGGCCGCCACTTCGTCGTAACGCACCAAACCGGGGAAAATGGGCAGGCCGGCGGCATCGGCGGAGGTCCAGCCATAAGGGCGGTGCTCCGTGTTGGTCAGGTCCCAGATCGCTCCGTTGGCCGCACTCCAGGTCCCATTGCAGAGCTGGGTTTGCCAGGTCTCGTAGAGCCAGCATTTATTCTTGTCGATCACCAGCAGGTGATTGTCTCCGTTGAGGGTGCAAGCCGGAGGAAAGCCTTCGATCGGAGCTGTGGTGGGGATGGGATACAGGGTGATATCGCTTTCGCTTTGGTAGGTTGTCATCGTTACCGGTACGGGCGGAGTGACGCTCGAGTCCACCACTACATAGGGTATGCCGTAGTTACCGTCGACAATGTTCGAGAAGTCTGGATGAAGGTGGCTTCCGGTAAGCGCAGCGATGATTGCTGCCGAGTTGGGATCCACGGCCGCGGAGGCAATGTTTGTGTTCCAGGCGTTCGAGGATGGGAAGGGCACGTAGCCGTTCAGACTGGCGCCATTGCCGGTACTCATGTTGCCGCAGGATGGTCCAGCCGTCGAGTTGACCGTGATGCTTAGGTTGCCGGTCCCGGAAAGGGGGGCTGGGGTACTCGAATCTGTCACATTCACGGTGAAGGCAGTGCTTCCCGCCGTGGTGGGCGTGCCGCCGATGGTGCCGGTGGAAGAGAGAGTTAATCCCGCCGGCAGGGAAGTCCCGCTGGCCAGGGTGAAGGTGTAGGGGGCTACTCCCCCCGCCGCCGTCAATGTCGCTGAGTAGGCTGTATTCAAAGTGGCATCTGCCAGGCTGGTGGTGGTCAAGGTCAGGGTGGACGTTGGTCCGGTTGGTGCGGCCGAAATGGTGAGCGTGAGCGAGGCTTTCGCGGTCTCCGGCGTGGAGGATGAATCGGTCACCATGAAGGTCAATGGATAAGCGCCAGCGGAAGTGGGCGTTCCGGAGATGGCTCCTCCGGCAGAAAGGCTCAGCCCGGCGGGTAGGCTACCCGATTGCAGCGACCAGCTATAGGGTGGGACACCTCCAGAAGCTTGCAGGCTGGTCGATGGATAAGGGCTAGAGGCGGTGCCGCCGGGGAGAGAAGTCGTGGTCACGGCGAGTGTAGCGGGGCTGATGCTGATGTTCAGACTGGAGCTGGCGGACTGCGAGGACGGTTGCGTCGAGTCCGTCACTTTAATTGTTGCTGAGGCGGTTCCCACGGAGCCTTGCGCAGGGGTGCCTGTAATCATTCCCGTGGAAGCGCTGATCGATAGACCGCTGGGCAGGTTGGTGGCGTTGTAGGTGTAGGGAGCGGTGCCGCCGGATGCTGCCACGGCCGCGCTGTAGGCTGTGCCCACGGTTCCGCCAGGAAGCGAGGTGGTCGATACGGTCAGAGTGTTGCTGGTCTGGTTGGGATTAGAGGTGCCACCGGTGTTGCTCGAACCGCTGCATCCAGCGAGGAGCGCGGTCGCGCCAAGCAGGAGACCTACTCCCCATTTCCGCATGGTGGTAGTTCCTCTTACTAACAGCGCAGATGGGGAAATTAATGCAAGACTGCAGGAACAATCTATCTTTTATGAGTGCGATCCTAAACCAATCAGCGTCGGTCGTGAAGGCTGTATTGATTGGGGTTTGGACGCTAAAGTTGTAGGTCGACACTTAGGTAATGGGAAAAACCGCAGGTCCCTCCACTCCGCTTCGCTCCGGTCGGGATGACAAATCCTTATTGGGGGCAGGAATTTCTCGCTGAAGCTCTTGCGGGCACTACAGAATTGTCATCCCGACCGGAGCGTACCCGGTTTTCCTACTTCGCACTGCTAGCAACGACTACGTGTGCGGCTCCGTAGAGAGCCGCAAGCAGATCCTCAACGCCACGGCTCTCGACAGGAAAGCCGGGGGAGCGTAGTGGAGGGACCCGCGGTTTTTGCTGCAACCGAAAAAGTCAGCGGCGAGAAGTCTGTTTCCGGGCAGGGCGCATTCGGACCGCCTTCTTACCCTTGCCCTTACCCTTCTTTTTGGTTGGTGCGGTCGAACTACCGAGAAGCGGGATCAGCTTGGCGCCGATGGGAGAACCCAGACCGGTACAAGCATCCCATCCGGGACCGGCGGAAAACGCGCCGTTGTTTCCGGAGACGATGTCGTTGAACGCAGATGCCGCCTTTGCGGCATAGATCTGCGGTTGGATAAATCCAGCGCTGGTTCCGTTCTGCTGATTGCTGAGCGCGATAAGCCCCGCCCAGAGCGGGGCAACGGCACTCGTCCCGCCGATGACCAGGCTCTGCCCGTCAACGCGGACCTGGTAGCCGGTAACCGGGTCGGCATCACCAGCTACATCGGGCACACCACGCCCACCGGCGCTCGACGAAGGCGCGGGGACCTTTGCATTCGCCTGCCAGGATGGCAGAGGAAATACGTTGCTCACGCCGCCGCCCGTCGCACCCTCATCATTGGCTTGCTCGTTCCACACTACTTCTGACGTAATGGTGCTGCCACTCCCCTCCAGAGTGGTTCCCCCACAGGCAAGCACATGCGGGCTGGAGGCAGGGAAGTCGACGTTGTTGCCCGTACCTCCATCGGTCGAACCGTTGTCGCCGGCGGCGACCGTGATCGTAATGCCGAGCGCGGCTGCGGACTGGCAGGCGGCGTCCAGCGCATTCATGGCCTGCGCTGTCCAGCTGGATTCTGGTCCACCCCAGCTAATCGAAATCACACTGGGCTTGTTGGTCGTATCGTGCACTGCGCTGGAGACGGCGTCGATAAATCCCTGATCGGTGTTGGGTGCGAAGTAGACGACAATCTTCGCCCCCTGTGCAATGGCGGCACACACCTCGATATCCAGCATGACCTCGCCATCCGCACCATTCGCGTTGCCCGGAGTGTTCTTGCCCCCATCCACCGATACTGCAGTGGGCTTAGGTGCGGTCAGGCCTAGTCCTTTGAAGTAGGCGGTGAGGTCGGCGGTGCGATAGCCACCGCCCAGCTCGATGATGCCGATGGTCTGGCCGGAAGCAGTCGCACCCTGGGGAAATTGGTATAGCTGGCCCACCTGGACCGGGGTATAGGAAGTGCCGGCTGCGGCGGCGTGGGCGCGGGCGAAGCCCCCCGTTCCTGCTGCCTGCGCGTTGATGGTGGAACCCAGAACGCGGAAGTGAGGCTGGGCCTGAGGACGATTGTCGAGGCCCAGTACTGCCTCTACTGCACCGGCCAGGTCCACGGGGATAAGAATGCTGCCTTCGCGGACGCGATAGGTGGCGCCGTTAAGAACTTTCTGCGTGAGCTGGACGCCGAACGCTTTCTGCATGGCTGCAACACTTCCGGTCAGCTTGATGGTGCGGCGCTCCGGTTTCGGAGTGTCTTTGTCGACAGTGAGGCCGAATTCTTTGGCGAAAGCGCGCACCAGTTTGATGGCCGCAGGATCAGCACCGTGCTGCTGGCGATATTGGGCCCGGGTGATGCGGTTCTTTCCCAACCGGCTGGTATTGAGCGGTTTTTTGCGCCGGACGACGACGGATACGGTGATGACGCTGGCAGGACGCGCCGGCTTTTCACCAGTGGCTGCGGGCAGGGGTGCTTTTTCACTTCCCGGCAGCACAACGCGTTGCTGGGAAGAAAAACCAGGGGTCGATTTTTTAGGAGGCATGGGGGAGTTCTCCGCTGAGTACGACGCTCATCATATTCCGGTCGAGGCTCTCAGGAAAGTTTCGCCACGAGCGTCCATGTTACTCATGCGCCCCTCATCCCGTCGGAGCCACCCCCCTGTAGAATGCAGACTAGCAATGCCTACAACTCCTACAACAATTGACTGGCCGCCCAAGCATGCGCCGCGGAACCGGAGGTTCCGGTTCTTTCTTATCCTCCTAGCCATCTTCGTCGTCATCATCGCCGGTCGAAGCGCGCTCTCCTATTTTGTTGACCTGCTGTGGTTCAGGTCCCTCGGTTATGGGAGTGTTTTCGCAACCACACTTGCCCTTGAGACGACGATTTTTATCCTGTTCGCGGCAACGACCTTCCTGATCCTGTATGGCTCTTTTGTCGCCTTGAAACGGATGCATCTGCCCGATTTGCCCAGCATGCGCACGATTTACTTCGGTGGTCAGCCATTGCGGCTTCCAGTTGAACCCCTCATGAAAGTCGTCGCTCTTGGCGGATCGATCATCATCGCCTTGATGACCGGCGTCGGCATGATGTCGGAATGGCCAACGTATGCTCTCTTCTGGTCTGCACCCAATGCCACGGGGAGCGTCGTTGACCCGATTTTTGGCCTTCCGCTGAACTACTTTTTTTTTGCTTTGCCGGCTTGGCAGCTCATCTCGGGATGGCTGCTTACGCTGGCTATCATCGTTTGCGGACTCGCGGTTTTCTTCATCCTCGTCACCGGCGGTGCCGAAGCGTTCAGCGGCCGCCGCAGCTACCTGACGATCCCGTGGCGAGGACTGTCGATCTCGTTCGCGTTCTTTCTGCTTATCCTCGCCTGGCGGGTCTATTTGAGCCGTTACGATCTTCTGTTTACCGCTCATACGGTTTTCGGGGGCGTTACCTACACTGATGCGCACCTCATCCTCGGCGGCCTGCTTTTGATTTCCCTGGCCCTGGTCGCCGGTGCCGCGGGGGCGTTCGCCAACGCCCTTACCGTGGTCCAGGGCCGCTGGCTGGTGGCGGCGGTTCTCCCCGCAATCGTCTGCTTTGCCGGGGTTCACGTCGCGGGGTGGTGGATGACCAGTTTTATCGTCAAACCCAACGAATTGGTGCGCGAGCGGCCCTACATCGCCAACAACGTTAGGATGACTCGCCAGGCGTACGGATTGGATCGTTTCCAGCAACGCCAGTTCCCGGCGGACACGACGGTGGGTGCGGCGGATCCAGCCAATAACCAGCCTACCTTGCAAAACATTCGCCTATGGGATTGGCAGGCTCTGCAGGATGCGCTGCGCCAGATTCAGGAAATCCGCACCTACTATGACTTTCCCGATATCGATATCGATCGCTATCAAATCGAAGGCAACACTCGCGAGGTGATGCTCGCCGCACGCGAACTGAATGTCGAGAAACTTCCTGAGAGCAGCCGGAACTGGATCAATGAGAAGCTGATTTACACCCACGGGTATGGCATCACGATGAACCCGGTCAACGGGTTCACGCCGGAAGGTCTGCCCACTCTCTTCATGAGCAACATGCCGGTGCAAAGCACGATTGAAGGGCTCAATGTGACCCGGCCGGAGATCTACTTTGGCGAGCTGACGGACACTGATGTGTACGTCAAAACCCGGCAACAGGAATTCAATTACCCGCAAGGGCAAAGCAACAACCTTACTTCGTATGAAGGCGACGGCGGGATTGTGTTGGGTGGTTTTCTGCGCCGCCTGGTGCTGGCGCTGGACCGCGGCGATTTGGCAAAGTTGCCGTTCAGCGACGACGTGACCCCGCAAAGCCGGCTGTTGATGAGGCGGAACGTGCGTGACCGGGTCAACGCATTGGCGCCCTTCCTTACTTACGATCAGGACCCTTACATTGTGGTGGGCGAAGATGGCAGGCTGTCGTGGGTGATGGATGCGTTCACCACTTCCGACCAATATCCCTACTCGAGCCATTACCGTTTGGGCGAGGATACGATCAATTACCTGCGCAACAGCGTTAAGGTGGTGATCGACGCCTATGACGGTTCGACCACGTTTTATGTCTTCGACAAAGAAGATCCGATCATCGACGCCTATCGGCGTATTTTTCCCAGCCTGTTTAAAGATGCGTCCGAGATGCCACCCGGGCTGCGCAAGCACATGCGCTACCCGGAGTTGTTGCTGAAGCTGCAGGGAGAAGTCTACGGCTTATATCACATGACGAATCCCGAAGTGTTCTATAACCGCGAGGACCTATGGACGGTGGCAACGGAAGTCGGCAGCAGCCAGGGCGCACAAACCGCTCAACCGATGCAGCCTAATTTCGTGTTGATGAAGCTGCCTGATGAAACGGATATGGAGTTCGTCGAGATTTTGCCCTTCACGCCGGCCAATCGGAACAATCTGATCGGATGGATCGGCGGGCGGAGTGATGGCGCGCATTACGGGACGTCGGTGGTCTACAACTTCCCCAAGAACAAGCTGGTGGATGGACCTCTGCAGATCGAGGCGCGGATCGACCAGAACGCGGAGCTTTCGGGACAACTGACTTTGTGGAATCAGCAGGGCTCCCACGTGCGGCGGGGCACGCTGCTGGTGATTCCAACCGGGCGCGCGCTGCTGTATGCCGAGCCGATTTACCTGCAAGCGGAGCGGAGCCCCATGCCGGAATTACGATTGGTAGTACTTGCGCTGCAGGACCGGCTGGCGTATGGATCCACCTTTGAGGCCGCGTTGTCGTCTCTCTTCGGGGGGGCAAACTCTTCGCTGGCGGCTGCGGAGCAGCGGCCGGCAGCGACTTTGCAGCCCAATGCAGACCTGAGCCCAACCATCGCTGAAGCTGCCAAAGATCTTGCGGACTACCAACGCTTAACTGCGGAAGGAAAACTTGGCGAGGCAGGGCAGAAATTGGAACAGCTGAAGCGCGCCATCGACAAGCTGAACAATCGTCAGCGGCAGTAGTTATCACTACTCGGATTCTGGACCTCTGCAACCCGGTGAAGGACTGGATTGCTGTTCGATGGGCGCGGCCAGCTCGATCTGCAAACGCGCGTTGTCGGAACGAATACCGACTGGTCCGTCGAAGCGCAGTGCATCCGGCCCAACCGAGCCCTCCCATACCAAAGAATTGTCTGCAAAGACCTGCATCTCTGCTCCGTTCATTTGCGCGCGCAGGGTATGCGTTGCGCCGGGCTCCAGGGTAGGGACGGGTGAACTGTGTCGTGGCTTGATGTTTTGGTATCCGCGATTACCGCACTGCGCGCTGCTGTTTTCTCCAGGGTTGCTCTTCACCGAAACGACGAGTCTCGATTCAGGCTCGATGCGCCACATGGCATAGACCAGGTTGCATGCGTCCTGCGCGCGCAGCTTGAGGCCAAACTGACGTCGCATTTCTCCGGACGCCAGTGGCGCTTCGTTGGGCGTCGCCCCCAGGTAAGTGAAGCGCGCCAGGGCTTCCGGTGGTGTGAAGGCGTTAACGTAGGCCCGCATCTTGGCAACATCGACGGCCAGTCGTTGCCCGGGAAGTGCGTCAATCGAGCCTTCCGTCACGCAGAGATTTGCTTTCGAAATCGGCGATAGATGGGCCTGCGAGCCAGCGGTCAGGTTGGACCCACTTAGCAGGAGGAGAGCGAATGCTTGTAAAGGGCGGGGTGTTTGCATGCTGATCCCCGGTGAATCAAACGGATTTTCTCAGGCTTCCTGTTCGCAGCTTTCCCAGCAGGATCGCCCTTCGACGCAGATGGAGCGATGGACATAGTGCTCGTCCGGGCCAGCCTTGCTCATGGTCTTCAGGCACCAGTAGGTAGTCGTCGATCCCATCAGTTCGACCAGTTCTTCATGAAAGTCGCCAAAGGCTCCGTAAGAAGACTTGCTGCGGAGTGCGTTGCAACGAATCTGCACTAGCTGAGTCGTCATTTCGAATCTCCTTATCCGATCGCACTTGGATCGCGCTGCATCTGTCCTGCCGCCAGCAATACCGTGCGATAAATAGCGGTCTGAAACAGTTGCGTTTTGTAGCCGTTCTGCGAGAGCGGGGTGGCGGCTTGCATCGCTGCTTTGGCGGCTGCACGGGCCGTGGCCTCATCGATGGTCTTGCCGGTCAGCACCGCTTCCGCCGGCGCGGAGCGCATGGGCGTGGGTGCGGCGACACCAAGCACAATCGCTGCCTTGCGGCATTGTGCCCCGTCCATCACCAGCACTACGCCCGCATCCGCCAAAGGCCAGTCAAAGCTCTCTTTCTCGCCGTACTTCTGATATGCCGAGCGGGTTCCGGCTTCCGGCGCAGGCACAAAGACGCCGGTGATCAGCTCACCTGCTTGCACGACCGTCTCGTTCATCAGGCTCTTTTCCGGGGGTACGTAGAACTCGCTCATCGCGACCGTGCGCTTGCCGCGCTTCGAGGTGAGCTCTACCTGTGCGCCCATCGCCAGCAAGCGGCACGGCCGTCGATGAGGGATGCACCATCGCGCAGGTGCTGTTGTTCATGATCGCGTGATACTGGTTCTCCCCGCCGTGCGCATGGCACGCGTTGCTGGTGCCGCCCTTTTTCTTGCAGTCGAAATCGCTGGAGCGGAAGTACCAGCAGCGCGGCCGCTGCAGGAGGTTTCCGCCCAGCGTTGCCATGTTGCGCACTTGCGGTGTCGCCGCATGACCGGCGGCGTCCGAGAGCGCGGCATACTTTTGCTGGATTTCCGGATGGGCCGCAATCTCGCTCAAAGTCGACAGCGGCCCGAGATGCAGGCCGTCCGGCGCAGACAGTGATGCCGCGCAGACTGTCGATGTTGCGAATATTGACCAGCTTCGGCGGCGAAACGATGCCTTCCTTCATCAGGTCCAGCAGATCGATGCCGCCTGCCTTGACGACGGCGCCTTCGCTTAGCTGGCCTAGGGCTTCATCCACGGTCGTGGAATCGACAAACGCAAATTTGTTCATGCCTCTACCTCTTCCTGCGTCTTACCGAGCGCAGCGAGTACGTTGGCGGGCGTCATGGGAATCTTTCGCATGCGCACCCCGGTCGCGTTATAGAAAGCATTGCCAATGGCGGCGGCCAGGGTGATAATTCCCGCCGACTCGCCAATCCCCGCCGCATCGGTTGAGCTTTGCGCGATGTAGTTCTCGACCAGCTCGATCTCGATCTCGGGTACCTCGCGCGCGCCGAGGATCTTGTAGTTTTCCAGATTCGCGTTGAGCATGTAGCCGGCATTGCTGATCCATGATGCGTTGTTCGAACAGCGCATACGAGATCCCCTGCAGCATTCCGCCGTTGATCTGGCTGATGACGCCCGTAGGGTTGATAGGGCGTCCGCAATCGTGCGCGCCAAAGACTTTTTCCACGTGTATCCGCCCGGTCTCCGTATCGACGGCGAGTTCGACATAGTCCACGCCGCCATAGGTGAGCCGCTCTTTGGAATACTCCGCAACGCGAGTCGCTCGCGCCGAGATTTCGCCGGTCGGCAGCTTCGCGGTGACCTGCTTTAAGGTGTAGGACTTCGAAGCATCGTTCTTGAACACCACGCGCCCGTTCTTGCATCGCGAGATTGTCAGCGGTCGTCCCGAATTTCGGAGCAACCGCAGCAAACAGCTTCTGCTTCGCCTGCTAGGCCGCATTGCGCACAGCCGGCGTAATAGAGCCGGCGGTCACGCTGCCTCCAGAGTCAGGACCGATCGGAAAGCGGGTATCGCCGATGCGAATCACGACATTGGCTGGTGGAATGCCAAGCTCTTCCGCCACGACGACGGCAAGCATGGTCTTGGTGCCGGTTCCAAGGTCCTGCACCGCTGACATCAGTTCGACTGAGCCGTCGCGCGAGATGCGTACCTCGCAGGAGGAATCCATGCTGACGAAGCGGTACCAGACCGACTGCGCGATTCCCATGCCGCGCTTTACCGGCCCGGCATCAGAGCCCGCCGGTTTGCGATTGCGCCAGTTGGTGCGCTCGAGAATCACTTGCCGCTCCACACTGCGGGCGGGATGCTCGTCGATTTTGTCGCGCAGCGCCAGCGGGTCCATCTCCAGCTTGACGGCAAGCTCATCGATGGCCTGCTCGAAAGCGAAGCAGCCCTGCGGGTGACCGGGCGCGCGGAACGCCGCACCCGGACCGGCGTTGATAAAGACGTCGTTCTCTTCCGTCAGCAGGTTCGGGCACTTGTACATGTTGGTCGCAGGACCCGCGGTGCCGGCTCCTGTTCCCGTACCGGCCGTCCCATAGCTGGTCAGCTTGATCGCGGTCAGCGTTCCGTCTTTTTTGGCGCCGATCTTCAATTGCTGATGCGAATCGGGCCGATTGCAGACAATATGCTCCTGCCGGCGGTCGAGCATCAGCTTGACCGGTGCGTTTGCCTTGCGCGAGAGATTCGCCGCCACTACGCCTTCGTTGCCGGCGCCAAACTTCGCGCCGAATCCGCCGCCCATGAACTCAGTGATCACGCGCACCTGGCTCTTGGGCAGTTTGAAGACATCGGCGAACTCTTCGCGTACACTTGCCGTGCCCTGGGTCGAGGCGTAGACGGTTACTTCTTCCGGCTTCCAATCGACGACGAACCCATGAGTTTCAAGCGCCGAGTGCGTTTGCACCTGGGTAAAGTACTCGCTCTCGACAATCACATCCGCGTCGGCAAAGCCTTTTTCAAGGTCGCCGGACTGCTTGCGCTGGGGTCCATGGACGTTGCCCGTCTGTGGATACGCCCTTGGGTCCGCCTCCGCCGCCTGCGCTGCCTGCTTCATCGGCTGGTCCGGGAAATACCAGGGGAGCATCCGCCGCGCGAGCCGCTGAGCGATCCACCACGAAGGGCATGGAATCGTACTGCACCTTCACCAATTTTGCGGCGTCATCGGCAATCTGCTGCGAAGTAGCAGCCACCGCGGCGATGGGTTGGCCGGCGTAGCGGATCACCGGATAGCGGGAGGGAACTTCCTGTTTCGGATCGCGCAGCTCTGCGCCTCCGTAGAAATGTTCGATGACATGCACGGCTCGAACGCCGGGCAGCTTTTCCGCTTCGCTGGTGTCGATGGAGACGACTCGCCCGTGGGGAATCGTGGCATCCACCATGCGTGCGTAGAGCATGCCGGGCAAATGGACGTCCGCCGTGTACTTGCCCTTGCCCATCGCTTTCGCCGGACCGTCGTAGCGCACGGTCGGTTTGCCAATGTACATCAGCTCAGAGTTTGGCGGCAGCGGCGGCGGCTCGTCGAGCAAGACTTCGCGCTGTTTGCTCTCCAGGCCATTCTGCGGAATGCCAAAAACGAAACTGTCGCTGCGCTTTGCGGTTTGCGGCTTGGGTTGGGTCGTCCCCTGCTGATCCTGCTCCGAGGCTCAACGTATCGAGTGGCATCCTAGGCCTCCTTTTCCGCCGGCTACATCGAGTGTCGCGGCAAAGACTTTGGGATAGGTTCCGCAGCGGCACAGGTTCCCGCTCACCGCATGCTTCACATCGCTGAGGGTTGGCTTGGGATTGCGTTCCAGCAGGGCAGCACAGCTCATCACCATGCCCGGGGTGCAGAAGCCGCATTGCATGGCATCGTGTTTCACAAAGGCAGCCTGCACGGGATGCATGGTGTCGCCGTGAGAGAGCCCCTCGATGGTGGTAATCTTCCGGCCGGTTGTATCGATGGCCAGCGTCATGCACGCGAGCGCGGGGGTTTTGTCAATCCAGACCGTGCAAGCCGAGCAAGAGCCGCGGTCGCAGACGACCTTTGTTCCAGTCAACCCGAGATTGTCGCGCAAAGTCTGAGCCAGGGTATCGCGGGGCTCGATGACCACCGAATGCTCGCGGCCATTGATGTGCAGTTTGACTGGGAGCGCGTCCGGGCCCTGGACCCGGTCAGCGTGCAATGCTTCTTTCGCATCGCGGGCCAGGGCGTTCGCCGTCTCAATGACTGAGGTCGCCGCAGTGACGCCTGCCCCCTTTAAGAATCCGCGCCGAGAGAAGGTGAGTTTAGGAGAGTCTGCCATACGGAGCCCTTTCGGAGTACTGCCTGGCGTTTGGAGAAACGACATCCTTAATTTACATCCGGGCGGCGTGGTTTCGCTATTGGCGACGGTAAAGGCAGAGGTAGCCGTTCAGGTCAATGAAAGCAAACGAGTTCAGTGATACGGTCCCAGGGAGATGACGAGAATCTCCACCAAGGAGTCCGATTCGTTGCGCCATTGGCGGCCGGTGCCGGCGAGGATGGTGACCGAGTCGCCGCGCTCCAGGATTTGCTCGCTATCCTGCAGCTTCAAAATCACTTTGCCTTCGAACACCATGGCGAACTCGTCAGAGATGGACGGAGTCGCATGCTTACCGGTGAGGCCGCCGGGCTTGATGATAAGCATGGAAGCGCGAAATTGCGAGGCGCTGGATAGTGAGCCCAGCGACGCAATTTCAGCGCGCGACCAGTCGAGCGCCATGTGGGCACGGTCGCTGGCGCGCACGATATTGACGACCTGCTGATTTGCAGACAGAAAAAACTGGCCCAGGGTAACCCCGAGCGCGTTGGCTATCTTCTCCATGGAGGAGATAGAGGGCGAGCACTGCCCATTCTCGATTTGTGACAGAAAACTGGCGGAAAAGTCGGTGCGCTCGGCAAGAGCCCGCAGCGAAATCCCCTGTTGCTCTCTCAGATAACGCAGAGAATTCCCGAGCGTCTGTTCAATCATCCTGGTAACCGAACCGTCGATCACTAACTCAACGTGATCGATTACACAGTATACAGACGCGGGAACAGAGCAAGTCTCTATCCAATGGCCAGGCTTTCCTTATCGAACGGACAGGTTACAGGCTGCTCCACGTCTTATCACTGGAGTTGCACACCGGCTCGAGGGTGCAATCGACGCAACGGGGCTTGCGGGCAATACAAACCTGGCGTCCGTGATGGATCATTTCGTGGGAAAAAGCAATCCAGTGATCCTGAGGAATAATCTTCATCAGGTCCTTTTCCACCAGGATTGGTTCGACGGCCTTGGTAAGTTCGAGACGCTTCGAGAGGCGCAATACGTGAGTATCGACCACGATGCCGACCGCTTTGGCAAAGGCTACGCCCAACACTACGTTGGCTGTCTTGCGCGCGACTCCCGGCAAGGTGAGCAATTCATCCATGGTTTGCGGAACCTTGCCGCTAAAGTCTGAAGTGAGTTTCCGCGCCGCTCCATTCAGGGACTTCGCCTTGTTGTGATAAAAGCCGGTGGAACGAATCTGCTCTTCAATTTCCACCAGGGGCGCATGAGCGAAGTCTGTCGGGGTGGGAAATTTCTTGAACAAGGAAGGGGTTACCATGTTGACGCGCGCATCGGTACATTGCGCGGAAAGGATGGTGGCCACCAGAAGTTCCCACGGGTTGCGATGATGCAAGGCGCATTCCGCCCCAGGATAGGCCTTGGCTAACAGGTCCAGAATTGCGCCGATACGCTCTGGAGCCAACGGGTTGCGGCGTGGCTTCTTCGTTATTTTCTTAGCAGAAGTCTTGGCGGCGGCCTTCATTCTCGACGTCTCCATGGTAACAAAGGATGCGGCGGCCGCTTTCCGACCCCCCTTGTGCCCGAAAAGAACCGCAGGTCCCTCCACTACGCTCTCCCGGATTTCCTGTCGAGAGCGGTGGCGTTGATGATCTGCATGCGGCTCTCTCTGCGGAGAGCCGCAAACGTGGTCGTCGCAGGCATTGCGATGCGGAAATCCGGAGCGAAGCATAGTGGAGGGACCTGCGGTTTCTTTCCCGGGGCCCGTACCCTTTTGCTAACCGGGCCTCTCATTGACAACGAGAGGACTTGGGTGGGACCGCTTATACTGCCTGCGGATGACCGAAAAAATAATAGGTGTTCTCGCCCACTTCATCATTGCCGTCATTTCGGCCACGGGCTACCTGGGAATTGCGTTGCTGATGGGGATCGAGTCGGCCTGCATTCCGTTGCCCTCTGAAATCATCATGCCGTTTTCCGGTTACCTGGTCTACGCCGGCAGGTTCCAGCTATTTTGGGTAGCAACGGCCGGTGCGATCGGCTGCAATTTGGGTTCCGCAGTAGCGTATTGGGTGGGGGCGCATGGCGGCCGGCCTCTGGTGGAACGTTTTGGCAGCTATGTATTGCTCAGCCGGCGCGACCTGGACCGTACGACCCGCTTCTTCGAGAAATACGGATCGATCACCGTTTTTCTCGCGCGCCTCTTACCGGTGGTGCGAACCTTTATCGCGCTGCCGGCCGGCATCGCCCGCATGCCGCTCTGGCGCTTTCACATCTACACGTTCCTGGGCTCGTGGCCGTGGTGTTTTGTGCTGGCCTATGTGGGTATGAAGTTGGGCCAGTCCTGGGAAACGGATCCTCGCTTCAAGGCGGTCTTCCATCGCTTTCACCTCGGAGTCGAAGTGGTTTTGCTGGCGGCGATCCTTTGGTTTGTATGGTCACACTGGAAACGCCGCAACGAGACCACCTAAAGGGGAAGGTGACCATTAACCCGTGCTTTCTCTCCTTTGAGCCACTCTGATTTGCAAACGCAGAACGGTAAGGGTGAGACTGGTCCTGTTAAACACACGAGAGGACGGACCCGAAAAGACAATGTCTGATGACAGTTCACCGATTCAGCCCGCCAACGGAAAATTAGGAATCATGATCCCCGGAATGGGGTCGGTGGCAACCACCCTGGTGGCCGGCGTAGAAGCTGTGCGCAAGGGAATTGCCAAGCCGATTGGTTCGCTTACGCAAATGGGAACCGTTCGCCTGGGCAAGCGCACCGAAGCACGCAGCCCGCTGATCAAGGATTTCGTGCCCCTGGCAAAGCTGGAGAATCTATGTTTTACCGGCTGGGATATCTTCGCCGACAACATGTTTGAGGCAGCCAAGACGGCGCGCGTCCTCGATCGCGACCAGTTGGAGACCGTTCGACCTTTCCTGGAAGGGATCCAGCCCATGCCCGCGGTATTCGATCAGTACTACGTGAAGCGTCTGACCGGTACCAATGTTAAGAAAGGCAAGAACAAGCGCGATCTGGCGGAGCAACTACGCGCTGATATCCAGGCGTATAAAAGGGTGACCCAGCGCCAGGTGATGATCTGGTGCGGTTCTACCGAGATCTTTCTCACCCCGACGGCGGTCCACCAATCACTGGCTGCGTTTGAAAAGGGTTTGGAAGAGGACGACATCAACATTGCGCCTTCCATGATTTACGCCTACGCGTCTCTGCAGGAAGGAGTTCCGTTTGCCATGGGAGCGCCGAATTTGACCGTCGATCTGCCGGTCATGCAGGAACTTGCGCGCAAGAACAGCGCCCCCATTACCGGGAAGGACTTCAAGACCGGGCAGACTTTCATGAAAACCGTTCTGGCGCCCGCCTTCAAAGCACGCATGCTGGGCGTGAGCGGTTGGTACTCCACCAATATTTTGGGTAACCGTGATGGTGAGGTGCTGGACGATCCGGAATCTTTCAAGACCAAGGAAGAGTCCAAGCTGAGCGTGCTCGACTTTATCCTGCAACCCGACCTTTATCCCGATCTTTACAAGGATATTTATCACAAGGTGAGAATTAACTATTATCCACCGCGTGGTGATAACAAAGAGGGTTGGGACAATATCGACATCTTCGGCTGGCTTGGCTATCCAATGCAGATCAAGGTCGATTTCCTTTGCCGGGATTCCATACTGGCGGCGCCCATTGCTCTGGACCTGGTGCTTTTTCTCGACCTTGCCGCGCGGACGCCGGAACTGAAGGATCTGGGTATTCAGGAATGGCTCAGCTTTTACTGGAAGTCACCCATGACCGCTCCCGGGCTGTATCCGGAACACGATCTCTTCATTCAGTTGATGAAGCTGAAGAACACGCTCCGGCACATAAAGGGCGAATCCCTCATTACCCACCTTGGCCTCGAGTACTACGACTAACCAACCTGGGCAGCCCCATGTTCCCAGCATGGGGTTTCTCCCTTGCCTGTCTCGCTTCCGCTATCTAACCATCGCCCAGGCCCGGAAGCGACATCAGGCTTGCCTTCTCTGATGCAAGTACCCTTGCACTTCTACAAGAAGCGGTGTAGGTTACGTGTAGAAGTGAAAGGGGAGCTCATTGCCGACCCCACGAATTGACCTACCCCAAGGCACCCTCGATCTCCTCATACTGCGGACGCTTGCGCTCGGACCTCAACATGGGTGGGCTGTATCGGAGCGAGTCCAACAGCTGTCTAGCGACGTTCTTCAGATACAGCAGGGGTCACTTTATCCAGCCCTGCATCGACTAGAGCGCCGGGGCTGGATAAAGGCGCGCTGGGGAACTTCGGAGAATAACCGGCGCGCAAAATACTACGAACTTACAAAAAACGGACATCGGCAACTTGAAGTGGAGAAGGATGCCTGGATGAAACTGACTGCGGCCGTGGCCCAAGTCCTGGGGGCGGTCTAGGAGGCGCGTTATGTTCAGTGATCTGCTCATTCGTCTTCGCTCTCTAGTCCGCCGCACTGCCGTGGAGGGCGAGCTCAATGAGGAACTCCGGTTCCATCTCGAAAATCAGGTTGGAGAAGTACATTCAGTCAGGTTTGACGCGTGAGCAGGCTACGCGGCGCGCTCGCCTCGAATTTGGGGGCGTCGAACAGATCAAAGAGAATTGCAGAGAGGCGCGGGGTGTCACTCTGGTTGAAACTCTGGCCCAGGATTTGCGTTTCGGGCTCCGCATGCTTCGCAAAGCACCCGGCTTTTCGGCAGTGGCTGTGGTAACTCTGGCACTGGCTATCGGCGCCAATGCGGTGGTATTCAGCATTCTGAATGCACTGGTCCTTCGACCTGTAAACGTGCCGCAAGGACAGAATCTTTACATGATCGAGCGCGGAAAGGATCGCACTCCATCGAACTCCTATCTCGACTATCTCGATCTCCGCGATCGCAACCGGAGTTTCAATGGGCTGATCGCCTACGAAATGGCACCGGCCGGCCTGGACATCCATGGCAATCCTTCGCCAATTTGGCTCTATGAGGCAAGCGGAAATTACTTCGATGAATTGGGCATAAAGCCATATCTTGGCCGATTCTTCCACAGCTCGGATGAGCATGGTCCTAACAGCGCCCCTTACGTTGTGCTGAGCTACGCGTATTGGAAGAGTCATTTCGAAGGCGATCCCAGCGTGGCCGGACGCGTGGTTCGACTGAACAAATTTTCCTATACGATCCTTGGCGTGGCGCCGCCGCAGTTTCGCGGTACGGAGCTATTCTTCGCGCCCGATCTCTGGGCGCCCCTGGTCAATGAACCGCAGATTGAGGGAGGAAGCGATCTGGACTCTCGCGAGGCTCGGGGTATGTGGCTGGTGGGGCATCTCCGCAGTAGCGTGACTCCGAAGCAGGCCACAGAGGACCTCAATGCCATTGCTGGCATCCCTGGCCAAGGCATATCCCAAAGAGGATGAGGGCATAAGCTTTGCCCTCGCACGCCCGGGCCTGCTAGGAGATATGCTTGGCGGTCCGGTACGTGCGTTTATAGCTGGCATCATGCTGCTGACTGGGCTGATTCTGTCGGCGGCGTGCGCCAATCTGAGCGGCCTGTTTTCCGCTCGCGCCGCGGACCGCTCGCGAGAAGTTGCTCTACGGCTGGCGCTCGGGTCCAGCCGCAGGCGGATTCTGCGCCAACTGTTCATAGAAGCATTGCTGGTTTCGATGGCCGGAGGCGCGTTGGGGCTGGCAGGATCCGTAACTCTGCTGCGTTGGCTAAGTACCTGGCAGCCCATTCCTAATATTCCCATTAATGTGGCGGTTGATCCGGACACGCGCACTTACCTTGTGGCGATGTTGCTGGCATTGGTGAGCGCGCTTCTCTTCGCTATTGTTCCCATGCGCCGGGTGCTCGAGGCCGATCCTTATCAGGGGATGAAGCCCGGTGCGGCCGGGTTGGCAGGCTCACCCCGGCGTCTCGCGTTGCGCGATCTGCTGCTAGGTGGGCAAATCGCCATCTGCGCTGTGCTGGTGACCTCGTCCCTGGTGGCGGTGCGCGGTATGCTGCGGTCATTGCATAGTAGCTTCGGCTTCGTCCCGGAAAATGCAATGCAGGTAAATGCCGATTTATACATGGCTGGCTACAGAGACGAGCATGTTGCTGTCATGCAGAGGCGGATGCTCGAAGCGGTGCAGAAGATTCCAGGTGTGACGGCGGCGGCATACGCAAGCCGGGTTCCGCTCAATCTGGGCTGGAGCAACTCAACCGTTTTTTCCGACAGCACCACGGACTACAAGCTGGCCAACGCTTTGGCCGAACCCATGGATTACAGCGTTTCACCGGGGTATTTCGAGGCTGCGCAAACGACCCTGCTGATGGGACGAACGTTCACCTGGCATGACGATGAAAACGCGCCCCGCGTGGCCGTGGTTAATCAGGAGTTTGCGCGCAAGGTCTTTGGCTCTAATGCAAAGGCCATGGGCAGTTTTTTCAGGAACTGGGGAGGAAAGCGCGTCCAGGTGGTGGGCGTGGTGGCGGACGGAAAGTACAAGACGCTGAGCGAAGATCCCCAACCAGCGATGTTCTTTCCCATCCAGCAAGCGGGCAGGGTCGATATCTGGCTGATCGTGCGCTCGAACCGCGGTCCCCAGGACCTGGGGCCCGCGCTGGCGACCACACTGCACGAGCTGGACCCTGGGTTGCCTTTCACCATTGACACCTGGGAGAAAGAACTGGGCGCTGCGCTATTTGCAGCGCGTGCCGCTTCGATGGCGCTTGGAGTGCTCGGCGGGCTGGGCGCGATGCTTGCGATTACCGGCATCTTTGGGATGGCGGCGTACTCTGTAAGCAAACGCCTGCGGGAGCTGGGGATTCGTATTGCGTTGGGCGCGCAGCGAAAACAGGTGCTGCTCGCGGCCTTGGGGCGCGTGCTCCGCTTGCTGGTGGCCGGTTCGACGACTGGGCTCATTCTGGGATTGGCGGCTACCAAGCTGCTGTCGTTCATTGTTTACCAAGCCACGCCGCGTGACCCAGTGGTGCTCGGCGGGGTCATTGTGACGATGCTGCTTGTGGGACTAGTGGCGGCTTGGATTCCGGCGCAACGAGCACTCGGAGCTGATCCTTTGATCTTGTTACGCGAAGAGTAGGCGCCTCACGAGGGGTAACATAAGGTGTAGATGGCGTCCTCTGAACGGTTTGGATTCATTTTAATCGTTGTCCTGTTCCTTTCATCCTTTGCCTTCGCCCAAGCTCCGGGAACTGAACTTGTTGCGGGCAACTTTGTGGAAGTCACCGCTGCTGCCGGCGTTCAGTTTTTGCACCAGGCTCCGCACACTTCGAGGAAATACCTCATCGAGACCATGGGGTCGGGGGCCGCGTTGTTCGATTATGACAACGATGGATTGCTCGATATTTTCCTGGTCAACGGAGCGCCTTTCACCGATCCGACGCCCAAGGGAACGATTCCACAAAAGACCGGTCCGCAAGACTGGAACCGTCTCTATCATCAGAAAGCTGACGGAACCTTTGAAGATGTTACGGAAAAGGCCGGCTTGCAGGGTGTGGGCTATGGCTTTGGCGCAGCAGTCGGCGATTACGACAACGACGGCCGTGAAGACCTATACGTAACTGCGTATGGCGGCAATAAGCTCTACCACAACAACGGCAACGGAACGTTCACCGATGTTACCCAGAAAGCCGGCGTTGGGGGGAGTGGGTGGTCCACCTCTGCCGCCTGGGTCGATCTCGATGGTGACGGATTCCTGGATCTGGTTGTTCTGCGTTATATCCAATGGGATTGGGATGATCGCTGGTGTGGAGAGCATCGCGAAGGCTACCGCAGCTTCTGTCATCCCGATGTCTTTTCGCCCATCTCGATGCTCGTTTATCACAACAACGGGAACGGAACGTTCACCGAAGAAGCGCAAAAGCTCGGCCTCGACAAGCCGGCCAAAGCACTTGGCATTGCGATCGGCGACTTCGATAACGATGGCCATATGGACATTTTTGTCGCCAATGACTCCATGGTCGAGTTTCTTTTCCATAACAAAGGAAATGGAACCTTTGAGGAGGTCGGGCTGCAGGCAGGAACCGCTGTCGATAGTGAAGGCCGCACCTTCGCCGGAATGGGCATCGATGCCGCCGACTATAACAACGACGGCTTGCCCGACCTCATCATCGACGATCTGGCTAATCAGAAGTACGCCCTTTATCAGAATGCCGGGGACGGGAGTTTTACTTACGCCACCTACCCTGCCGGGGTGGGCCGCATGACCCAGCTGCATTCCGGTTGGGGGGTGCGCTTTCTTGACTACGATAACGACGGCTGGAAGGACGTGCTGATTGCGCAGGGCCACGACCTTGATACCATTGAGACGATTTCGCCGCAATTGCACTATCGCGAGCCAATGTTGCTGGCCCGGAATATCGGGGGCAAGAAGTTTGTTGATGTTTCCTCCATCTCGGGTGACGTGTTTAGCAAACGCTGGGTCGGCCGTGGTATGGCTACTGGGGATATCAATAATGACGGGCTGATAGACGCAGTGGTCACGGAAAACGGCGGTCCCGCGCATATCATCATGAACCACACCCAAACGGGCAACCATTGGCTCGGTCTCAGCCTTACCGGTCACAAGAGCAACCGAGATGCGATCGGGGCGGTGGTGAAGGTCACAACCGCGAATGGATCGCGATGGGCCACCGTGACCACCTGCAGCAGTTATCTCTCTTCGAGTGACAAACGTCTCCACTTCGGCCTGGGCACGGCCTCTACTGCGCAGTCAGTCGAGATTCGTTGGCCCAGTGGCATTGTGCAGACCCTCAAAGACGTTAAGGGAGACCAATACGTGAAGGTCGACGAACCAGTTCAAAAACCTTAGTTGAATCGAGGCAAGATGGTACGGATCAGTGGTGTGTGTTGTGTTCTGCTGCTGTTACAAATCGGCAATGCACAACAGGTCAGCTTCAAGATTACACCGCTGCGCCCGGTCGGGGAGCTGCGGGCAGAGGCGCTGAAAGAGTCGCCGCCCCGGGAGCAGGGAACGTTCCTTGCGCCTGATCTGGTGGAACTGGTCAAGCTTGATCCCACCATCAATCTCGACATCCGTTATGCTACGGCCAACAATTTCCTGGGAACTCCGCTTTATACGCAGGCGCGGGCGTTCCTTCAACGGCCGGCTGCGGAAGCGCTGGTCCGCGCCCATCGCGAGCTCAAGGCCCAGGGTTATGGACTGATCATCCATGACGGTTACAGGCCATGGTACGTTACGGAGATTTTCTGGAAAGCCACACCGGACGATAAGAAGATTTTTGTCGCCAATCCAGCGCAAGGCTCTAATCATAATCGCGGATGTGCCGTGGACTTGTCTCTTTATGATCTGCAGACCGGCAAAGAAGTTGAGATGCCGAGCGGATACGACGAGATGACCAAGCGCTCCTATGCGGATTACCCGGGGGGCACTTCTGAGGAGCGTGCTCGTCGCGCGCTTCTGCGCCGCGCGATGGAAAAGCAGGGATTTGCGGTAAATCCCGACGAGTGGTGGCATTTCGACTACAAAGATTGGAAACGGTATCCAATCCAGAACGCAAGATTTGAAGATCTCGGGAAATAGCACTTCGTGCTGTAAGAAAATAAGCTGCGACCTCCAGATTTTGAGTAGCCGCCCCTAATTCCGTCCATCCAAGTCGCCAATCTTTCTGAGAGTAGCTGCTCTACCCTTGTCATCCCGACCGGAGCGAAGCGCAGTGGAGCGACAGTTGCTACGGAGTATCCGCTCCTGATTCCGTCCATCCAGTCGCTGACCTTTCTGAGAGTAGCCGCTCTACCCTTGTCATCCCGACCGGAGCGCAGCGTAGTGGAGGGACCTCTTTCCCTGGGGAGGTTCTCTACTCAGAAATGAGATCCAATCCGCTAGCTTGACGCCGCGTATTAGGTAAAAACCCTGCCAGCAATCCGATTGCGGGAAGCCACGCACAGATTTTGTACACAAAGAGAATGCTGGTGGCGTCGGCAATTCTACCCAGTATCGCGGCGCCGATGCCGCCCATTCCAAACGCAAATCCAAAAAAGAGGCCAGAGATCATACCCACCCGTCCGGGCACAAGCTCCTGCGCATAGACCAGGATCGCGGGAAAGGCCGAAGCCAGCACCAGGCCGACGATCACCGTAAGCGCCCCGGTCCAAAACAAGTTTGCGTAAGGCAGCAGCAATGTGAGCGGCAACGCACCGAGAATGGAGCACCAGATCACGGTCTTACGGCCGATTCGATCCCCGATCGGCCCTCCAATCAAGGTTCCGGCAGCAACCGCCCCGAGGAAAGCGAACAAGTGTATCTGCGAACTCCGTACGCCAACATGGAAGCGCGTGATCAGGTAGAAGGTGTAGTAGCTGGTGAAGCTGGCCAGGTAGAAGAACTTGGAAAAAACCAGCGCAATCAGTACGGCAATCGCGCAGGCCACTCGCCGGCTCGATAAGCCGGTCCAATATTCCTTGTGGGCCGAGGGCTGTTTCTGCAGATGCTGCAGGCGAGTCTTGTACCAGCCGCTGACTCGCAGCAGCACCACGATGGCCATGAGCGCCGCCAATGAAAACCAGGCCACGCCACGTTGGCCGTGCGGTAGCACGACAAACGCCGCCAGCAGTGGCCCGATCGCCGATCCGCTGTTTCCGCCCACCTGAAAGACGGACTGTGCCAAGCCGAGTCGGCCACCGGACGCCAGCCGCGCCACTCGTGACGATTCGGGATGGAACACTGCTGAGCCCATGCCCACCAACGAAGCCGCCAGCAACAGTAAGGAGAAGCTGGGAGCAACCGCCAACAGCAGCAAGCCGGCCAGGGTAAAAACCATGCCCATCGGCAGGGAATAGGGCAAGGGCTTGCGGTCAGTGTAATGTCCGATAAACGGCTGCAGAATCGACGCTGTCATCTGGAACGTCAGTGTCAGCAGGCCGATCTGACCAAAGTTCAGATGGAACGAGCTTTTCAGAATGGGATAGATCGAGGGCAGCAGCGACTGCATGGTGTCGTTCAGCAGGTGGCAAAAGCTGACTGCGACCAGCACGCGAAAGATTGTTTTGTCTTGAACAGGAAGGGGATTTCGGAGTTCACTATCCTCAATTGTCTGTGTGGTCATGCCGGCTGAGTAGGGCTCTCCCTACAACTATGCTACCGGACTCGGCTGGAGATCGAGTTAAACCCCGGTATCGGCGGAGGGTGAAACCGTTAGCAGCTGGGAGAAGCGTTCCGTTCATAACGGGAGCGGGCTTCGGCTAGCTGCTTCAGATGGTCGCGGGAAAGGGGCTGAGGGCATCCCAGCTGGCGCGCAACCAGGCAGATATGGGCGAAATGCTCGACCGTTTCCATGCGCATGAAAGCGTCCTGCAAGGTGCCCCCGGCGGTGACCACCCCGTGGTTGGCAAGCAGGACCGCATCATGATCGACGATCAGGGGCTGGATGCTGGAGGCCACGTCTTCCGTTCCCGTGGTCGCATAGGGTGCCAACGGGATGGAGCCAAGCGCCATGACGATTTCCGAGCACAGGGGTTCTTCGAGCGCCAGGCCGCAGGAAGCAAATCCGGTGGCGATGGGCGGATGCGCATGAACCACGGCCTGCACATCGGGCCGCTGGCGATAGATGGCCAGATGCATCCCGATCTCGCTGGTCACGTTTCGGCTTTCGCAGACCCGACGGCCTTCCATGTCAACAAGTACCATGTCGGAAGCCTTAATCAGGCACTTGCTCATCGCGGTGGGGGTGGCGAGGATCCGGTCATCACTGAGGCGGACCGATAGGTTACCTGCCGTTCCGGGCACGAAACCCAATCGATACAACCACTTACCAAAGCGGGCGAGCTGTTTGCGGTGCATCATTTCCGCTGACCGCTCAGGAGCAGTGGAGCTTAGGGCCATGTTAAGAGTTGTTTTGAAACCACTCTTTTCCAAAGCCGATGGATGCATAGTTTAGAAAATCCCCGTTTGAGCTGTTCCTCGCAGTTTCCGACGGAAAGACGGGAAACGCAACAGGGAAAACGCGGATAGTGAGAAATTAGGTTCGAGTGGGGCTGCCATGACTTCTCCCAGGCTGCAGGGGGATCGGACTCGTATCGCAAATGTTAGAAAACGTTAAACTAGCAACGAGGTGCCGCATGGACTGGTCAGGCTGCGACGTCGTCGAGGTTGTCCCGGGAAAGGTGAGTGGTGCTCCGATTCTAAAAGGGACTCGAGTCCAGGCTGACTCGATCGTGGAGAATTACGAAAGCGGTTCGCCAGTCGAAGAGATCTCCGAGAATTTTGGTGTCCCTGTTGCCACTATCCAGGAAGTGCTTGCTTTCGCGTTTCGAAGACAGAACCAACTTCAACCGTGAAGGTTTTGTTCGACCACAACGTCCCGCACAAGCTGCGCCGCTCAATGATCGCTCATGAGGTCAAAATGGCGGATGAGATGGGTTGGGCTGAGTTAGGGAACGGCGATCTGTTACGGGCGGCCGAACGCGCAGGTTTTGCACTGATGGTTACGGGTGACAAGAATCTGTCGTTTCAACAGAACCTGCGGCTTGTGGAACTGGCCCTTGTTGCTCAGCACGAATAACTGGAACATATTGAAACACAAGTCCTATTTGGTGCTGGAAGCGGTCGATGCCGCGAAACGTGGCAGTGTTCAAATTGTTTCGTTCGAAGCTGCGCCGGGCGGTTCCGGTTCCAGGTCCTCATAAAAGAAACTAGCGCGAGCAGAATCGGCAGTCTTTGAATTGGCTTAGATCTCCTCAACCTCTTACGATGGTCAGCATGACAACAGGTCTTCGCCCAGGCGTCCTGGAACTCAATGGGCAGCCACTTTCCCTCGACCAGATCAACCGGGTAGCCTCGGGCCTCTTGGACACGGCCATTGCGGCGGAAGCCCGGCCCAGAATCGCGGCGTCGCAAGCGGTCGTCGAGCGCATCGTCGCCAGCAACGAAACGGCCTACGGTATCAACACCGGTTTCGGCAAATTATCCGATGTGCGCATTGGTGCAGAAGACCTGCAACAGTTGCAACGGAACCTGGTGCGCAGCCACGCTTGTGGGTTAGGCGAGCCGCTGGAAGAAGCTGAGGTTCGCGCCATGCTGTTGTTGCGGGCCAATGTACTCAGCAAAGGGTTGAGTGGGGTCCGCCACGAACTGATTGACTTGCTCGTCAGCTTGCTCCAGCGCGGCGTGCACCCCGTCATCCCGGCTAGGGGATCCGTGGGAGCGAGCGGGGACTTGGCTCCGTTGGCACATCTCGCGCTGGTGCTGATTGGCGAAGGCGAGGCGTTCTTCCAGGGCGTGCGGATGCCGGCTGCTGCCGCATTAGCCCAATCGGGCCTAACTCCTTTGGCACTCGAAGCTAAGGAGGGCCTGGCTCTGCTCAACGGAACCCAGGCCATGGCGGCTGTCGGTGGCCTGGCTCTGTTACGCGGGGTGCGGGTGAATCGGCTCTTCGATCTGGCTGGCGCCATGGCCCTGGAGGCGTTAATGGGCACACCGGTGGCGTTCGATGAACGCATTCACCAGGCGCGACCGCATCCCGGCCAGCTGCAGGCGGCTGCACATCTCCGTGAGTTGTTGCGTGACAGCGAGATTCGCGAGTCTCACCGCACCAATGATCCCCGAGTGCAGGACGCCTATTGCCTGCGCTGCATGCCGCAAGTACACGGTGCGGCCCGAGGCGCGATGCAGCACGCGCGCGAAGTGATCGAGATTGAAACCGGATCGGCAACCGATAATCCGCTGATCTTCGGGGATGAGGTAATCTCCGGTGGCAATTTCCACGGCGCGCCCCTGGCCCTGGTGCTGGACTACGCGGCCATCGCGGTCACCGACCTGATGAGCATCAGCGAGCGGCGCATCGACCGTCTCATCAATCCTGACGTCAATGAGGGCCTGCCACCCTTTCTCTCGCGAAGGGCCGGCCTTTCCTCCGGCCTTATGATTGCTCATGTCACCGCGGCTGCGCTGTTAAACGAAGCCAAGGTGCTGGCGCATCCTGCCAGCGTGGACAGTTTGCCCACCTCAGGCGGCAAAGAGGATCATGTTTCCATGGGCATGACGGCTGCGCTCAAGCTGAAGCAGATTGTCGACAATGCGGAAAAGGTTTTGGCGATTGAACTGATGACCGCGGCTCAGGGACTTGAATATCGCCAGCCGCTCAAAGCGGCAACGGAAATCGAGCGCGCCCGCCAGTTCGTGCGCACCATGGTTCCGTTCCTGGAGGAAGACCGAGTCATTGCCGTAGACATTGAACGCTTGGCGAAGGGGGTTCGCGATGGAGACTTTGATAGCTGGTCCACATAAAGGCGCGATTCGTGCACCGCGGGGAACCCAGTTGCGCTGTAAGGGATGGCAGCAGGAAGCGGCCCTGCGCATGCTGATGAATAACCTCGATCCAGAAGTAGCCGAGGCCCCGGAAGAACTGGTGGTGTACGGTGGCACCGGCAAAGCTGCTCGCGACTGGCCATCGTTCTACGCTATCGTGCGCTCGCTCGAGAGCCTGGAAAACGATGAGACGCTGCTCATCCAGTCAGGCAAGCCGGTTGGGATCCTACGCACGCATGCAATGGCTCCGCGGGTGCTGATCGCGAATGCAAACCTGGTGGGCAAATGGTCTAACTGGGAGGTATTTCGCGAGTTGGAGAAAAAGGGGCTCATGATGTACGGCCAGATGACCGCGGGCTCCTGGATCTACATAGGCAGCCAGGGCATCGTGCAGGGTACTTACGAGACCTTCGCCGAGGCGGGGCGCAGGCATTTCGGCGGCAGCCTGGAGGGCAAGCTGATCGTCTCCGGCGGTATGGGTGGCATGGGCGGAGCGCAGCCATTGGCCGCAACCATGACCGGCGCCCGTTTTCTGGGCATCGATGTCGATCCAAAACGCATTCAGAAACGGGTCGAGAGCGGTTATTGTGATCGCATCGCGACCTCAGTTGACGAGGCTTTGCAGTTGCTTACAGAAGCCGGCGAAAAGGGAACCGCTCTCTCCGTAGGATTGGTCGGAAATGCCGCCGACGTTCTGCCAGAGCTGATCCGCCGCAATGTTATTCCTGAGATCGTCACCGACCAGACCAGTGCGCACGATCCCCTGAACGGATATGTGCCGAACGGAATGAGTCTTGACGCTGCTTTGGCACTGCGTGAGAAGGATAGCGAGAAGTATGTTGCGCTTTCGATGGCCGCCATGGGCAAGCATGTCGAGGCGATGCTCGAGCTCAAGCGCCGTGGGTCGGTTGTTTTCGATTACGGAAACAATCTCAGGACGAATGCCAAATTAGCAGGGGTGGACGACGCGTTCGAGATTCCCGGGTTTGTGCCGGAATATATCCGGCCGCTGTTTTGCGAAGGCAAGGGGCCTTTCCGCTGGGTAGCGCTTTCCGGCGACCCTGAAGACATCCGCAAGACCGACCAGTTGGTACTTTCGCTGTTTCCTCAAGATGAGTCGCTCAAACGATGGATCAAACTGGCGGGGGAACGGATTCACTTTCAGGGACTACCGGCACGGATCTGTTGGCTGGGCTACGGGCAGCGGGCGAAGCTGGGACTGGCCATCAATGAGCTGGTGCGTTCCGGCGAAATTTCGGCGCCGATTGTGATCGGCCGCGACCACCTGGACACCGGGTCGGTCGCCTCTCCTTATCGAGAGACCGAGGGCATGCTGGACGGCTCTGATGCTGTGGCCGATTGGCCATTACTGAACGCACTGGTGAATACGGCGGCCGGTGCATCGTGGGTCAGCATCCACAACGGTGGAGGCGTGGGCATTGGCTATTCCCAGCACGCCGGCATGGTGGTAGTGGCCGATGGAACCACCGAGGCGGCTCTGCGCCTGGAGCGGGTACTGACCACGGATCCAGGGATGGGCGTGCTGCGCCATGCGGACGCCGGTTACCCCCAAGCCCTAAGCTTCGCCAGGACGTCAGGTCTGCGTTTACCCATGGCTGACGAGCGATAAGCCACTGCGATGGCTACCACGACCGAGCCATTCGCACAGTCGCGTAGCGGACAACTGAATCCCGAATCGCGTTCTTCAGGCCGGGGCTCTAGTGTCTTTATGGGATAGGAATTGTCCTCAAGGCCGCGCAAAATGATCGTTTAAGCGCTCACCCCACACTGTCCCGGAACAACACCTCTTGCTTCGCTCCCACATTTCAAAAGCAGTGACCGGGAGGAGTAGATTTATCTCATGCGCGCACGACTTTGGCCGGCGGTCGCGGTGTCATTTGGCGCACTGATCCTGCTCTCGATCATCTTCGCTTTGCTCGTCTCAAGCAAAGCCGCTCGGATCAACAAACGTACTAAGACTGCACACCAGATCTACAAGCTGGCGGATGACGCCATCTCTGACATACAAGCCAATATCAACAAGGGCGCCCTCCTCGAGCAAAGCGCGTTCAGCGATCCCAAGGGTATTGAGACGGCGAACCGGATCTCCGAGCTGCAGTTAAATACCAGAAACGACCTTACGACCCTGATCAACCTGATTGGGACCAACCAGAAGCCACAGATTCTTACCCTGCAGCAAGGTCTGGATCAGTATTGGACCTCCATCCAGCAAAGTCTCACGACCTCGCGAATGCAGCAAGAGCAGCAGAAACTGTTTGCTGAGTTGGAGAACCAGCCGGAAAAGGTCCTTGATCTGGCTGGGCGAATCGATGCACTTAATCAGGCAAGCCTGGCCCGCGAGGAACAAGAGACGGAAGAACAACAGGCCAAGCTGCGGGAGTTTGCAATTGTCGCAACGTTAATATTGCTCCTGCTGGAGTTTGCCATTGCGATCTTCAGCACTGCCTACATGTTTCGTCTGGACAACGTCTCGGAGGCAGAAAGGACGCGTGCTGAAAAGGCAGAACAAGAGCTCAGGCACTTATCCAATCAGCTGGTGCGGGTGCAGGAGGAGGAGAGAAAGACCATTTCGCGCGAGCTTCACGATGAAGTGGGTCAGATACTGACAGGGTTGCGGATGGAATTGGGAACGTTGTCCCATTACAACCCGGATGAGGAATTCCGCCAGCGGCTCGAAAGTGTCAAGCGATTGACGGAAGAAGCGCTTCGTTCGGTGCGCAATCTCGCTTTACTCGTGCGGCCTTCGATGCTCGATGACCTGGGACTGAAACCGGCACTGGCCTGGCAGGTAAAAGAGTTTTCTCGTAGGTGTGGTATCCCTGTTTCCTTGAACATTGAAGGCAATCTCGACAATTTGCCGGAACCACTTCGGCTTTGTTTGTACCGAGCCATTCAAGAAGCGATGACCAACTGCGTGAAGCATGCCGATGCCAGCCGCGTCACCGTGATGGTGAAGCAGGATGAAACGCGAGTCACAGCGTCCGTGCAAGATGACGGAAGGGGGTTTGACGTACTTGTAAGGACGCCGGGCCTGGGGTTATTGGGCATGACGGAGCGGGTCCGCGCCTTGCAAGGGCGTATGTCGGTGTCGTCGGAGCCCGGTTCGGGAACACTCATCAGCCTCGAATTGCCGGCGCTCAACAATGGCTTATCCTGATGGCTACTTTTCCGCAGTTTCGCCCTCGCCTGCTGTCATTTCGGATTTTCAATGGTGTGTGCACGGGATTCGTTTGCGCCTCATTTTTCCCTATCGTTATTGCAGCACGGAATTTGATTCTCTAACGGTGGACTAAGATGAGCAGGACGTTATCTGCACAGTATTTCGGCACAGAGAGCCGGCAAACGGCACGAGAAAACATGCGATACAAGGTGCTCATAGCGGATGACCACGGAGTAGTGCGCAAGGGCCTCAGGCTTCTTCTGGAGCAATATCCCGAGCTCGTCGTGGTGGGAGAAGCGGCCAACGGGCGCGAGGCGGTGACCATGGCCGCAACCCTGTCTCCGCAAGTCGTGGTGCTGGATGTCGCCATGCCGATCCTGAACGGGATCGAAGCAGCCGAACAGATTTTGAAGGTGAATAGCCAGTTGGGCGTCATCCTGCTCACCATGCACGCCGACGAGAGCTACGTGCTAAGAGCACTGCACGCAGGGGTCAGAGGTTATCTGTTGAAGGAGTCGGCCGAAGAAGACCTGCTTTCGGCGATCAAGTCCGTAGCCAACGGAAAACCCTTTTTCAGCAAGGCCATCAACGAGGTCCTGCTGGAGGATTACATGCGGGTGCTCAAGCAACAAGGACTCTCAGATACATTTGACCTCCTGACCTCGCGAGAGAAAGAAGTGCTTCAACTGCTCGCCGAAGGAAGAACAAACAAAGAAGTGGCCACGCTGCTGGACGTAAGTCCCTACACAGTAGAGAGCCACCGCACAAACCTGATGCAAAAGTTGAATGTGCACAATACAGCCGAGATCGTTCTTTACGCAGTCCGGAAAAGACTGGTCAGTTAGCCTTGGTTCTCTCTGTCTTCCTACCCAGGGGCCCGGTAAGCAAGATTCACCTGTGAAATGCGGGCACGCTTCCGCGTGGCCGAGGGACGGTTATGTTCAGACGAGGCGACATATTTGACAACCCGGTCACTGGCGAACGAGCGACCATCCTTCTGGGTACGCGAGAAACCAGGGGCGAGCGGCTGGTAGTCGAATTGGAGCTGCGGGGAACAGGTTTCGGCTCCGCGTTGCATCTGCACCCATCGATTCATGAGCGTTGGAAAGTGGTGAGCGGCCGGGTTGGCATGACCATCAAGGACTCCATCTCGATGGCGGAGCCTGGCAACGTGCTTGAGATTGCTCCTGGGGTGCCGCACCGATTCTGGAACGCCGGGATCTGTGAGGCGAAGCTAACGATCGACATCAGGCCGGCGAAACGATTTGAAGCCTTCATCCGAAACATGATCGGTCTGGCCCAAGACGGCAAGACGGATGCAATGGGAATGCCGAACATTTTGCAACTGGCGGCGACCGCAACCGAATTCGATGATGTTATCCGATTCTTAAGTCCTCCGCGGTTCATGCAAAGGCTGCTGTTTCCGATTCTTGCCCCCGTCGCTCGACTGCGCGGCCTTCGGGGCTCCTACAGCGAATATGTTTTTCGCTCGCCGTCGGAACGAGTTGCAAACCTGGCGAAGAGCTTGGGGTACGAAACAAATTGAACAACCATATCGAACCCGGTACTGGCCGCTCTGAGTGGAGCGCGTTTCTTGATGCACGTATTGTGTTGTCGGCGCTGGTTGTGGGACTGCTCTTTGGAGTCTTTGGCGTTGGCCTTGACCGGCTGGTGCATCATGCAAGCAGGATCTATGCGTCAGATCTGTACACCTGCGTCATCGCTTCGATATTCTCGTATCTCCTCATGATCTATGAAAAGCGGAGGCGGATGATCCTGGCGAGGAGGATGGCGATTGCCGCGGAGGTGAATCACCATATCAGAAATGCGCTCTCCGCGATTATCTACTCGACCTCTGTACGGCGCGACCAGTCAGTGCAGGCGACGCTTAGAGACGCGACCGACCGCATCGACTGGGTTTTGACCACGGTCCTTCCGGACGGCGATACGCGGCTTAGATGGCCGGTGCAGGCGCCGCATTGGCGTCCCAGCCAATGGTCCCGGATCTACCGGGTTCCGCTTCGCTAAGGCCAGACGGCAGGTCCCAATCTCCAAACTATGAGTGGGTGGCCCAGGTCTCGCCTTTGAGACTTGGTTTCTCCTCGCAAATGGGCCTAGCCGGCCAACACCAGTAGAGAAGTCGTCATGCAGATAGCATCTCGTCGTAGCGGGCATGCATTTGTTTGGCCACCTTAAACCAGGTAAAGTGCTCCAAAACCCGTCGTCTGCCGGCCCTGCCCATTGCTTCTCTCAGCACATCATCCTTGAGTAACACCAAAAGCGCGTTTGCCAGCTCCTCGACATTATTCTTCTCGACCAGAAGACCGGTTTGCCCCTCGACCACGGTTTCTGTCACTGCGCCGGAACGGCTGGCCACTACTGGAAGCCCTGCGGCCATTGCCTCCACCGGCGGAAGTCCAAACCCCTCGTTCCAGATGGGTGCGAAGGCAAAAATGTCAGAGGAATAATAGCGATCGATGAGCTCCTGGCGAGGGATCAAGCCCAGGAACAAGACCTTTTCGGCAACATCCGGGGGAAGACTGGATTTCAGATGGGTTAAATAAACTCCATCCCGTGGCTTAACCGACGAGAACGTTGACCCGACGATGGACCAGATGCTCGTCGCATAGAAGGGCCTGAGGCTCTTGAGCGTGGGCTTATCTTTGAGATCGAACGTTTCTTCAATCGGATAGTTGCCATTGGGGCCGACGATTTCCAGCACCACATTTGGATACCTGCGAGCCACGATCACGAACGCGCGGAGTAAGACGTGGAGCCCCTTGTGGGGGGAAATTGCTCCGGAGTAGAGAATGCGCTTAACCGACCGCCTCCTGGCTGAGCCATAATCCATCTCTCTTGAAAATTCTTGCCCATCGATGCCGTTATAAACCGTCTCACAACGGTCAGAAATGAAAGGGAAGTCGCGCTTGGTCTTCTTCGTAATATAGTCGCCCACGGTGGTCACCAGGTCGATCGCAGCCAGACGATTCTTAAGCATGGACGGATTGGTTTGTGAGAACCATTCTGCGTGGAGATGGAGAACAATTCTGGCCTCGGGATTGGCGGCGCGGATGATCTGGGCATATTGCGAGCAGTGCTGCAGATGAATGACATCGCACTGCTGCTGTTTCAGATCACGCGCGACCATGCGGCCATAGCTTGGATACAGCCACTTTGACGTGGAGATCGGCGAAGAACGAGGAAACAATTTTGCTGCTTTCTTCTGCAGGCTGAAAAGAAGTCGGTCCAGGCGGGTGGCGGCAAAGAGGCGGAAGTCGATTCGTTGTTCCCCAGGCTGAGATGGGAGATCCCCGTGCCGGTCTTTGAGTCCATAAATCAAAACTTCTGCCGCTTGGGAGAGAGGCAGCGCAACCCCATAGGTACAAGCGCCCACAGAATTTTGGTATGGCGGCATGATTGTGTCTAACGGCTGGCTGACGATTGCTATTTTCATGGTTTCTCTCTAGGCCCCTGATGCAGTCGTGAAATCGCAACTGGCAGGCTTTCGGATCGGGGAGGGAAGTTTGTTGGAGCGCAAGCCGGGAACTCAAGCTGGGCACAACTTGTTTGCCGGTAAGCCGAAAATAAAGAACCGTGCGGTCGAAGACGTTAATGCAACATGCATCGAGAATAGGGCGCTCCCAGGGCACCGACCATCCCGTCGATGGAGGAGAAGAGGTGCAAAAAAGCACGAGCCCGTTATGGTGGGCCTTGAGGGAGCGGCCGCGTGGCTACGTAAATGACCTCATAAACCTATTTAAGGCGACCGGGAGTGGCAGATCTCGCCAACGCCTGAGCACCCAGGAGAGAGTGACGTGAAAAATCCCCCTGAGAAGCCGCTATTTCTGTCACCCGGCGTGATCCTTATCCGCAACCAATGGTCCAACCGCTATCTTCGTTGACCCTGCGTCCCCATCCATCCATCGATCTGATCGGAAGATTGGCTGAACGGTGGGCTGGAGTGCATCTTTCGTTGCAGTGCTCGTGGGGTGCGAAAAATGCGATACAGTCGTGTGGAAGTTGGGCGAGAGGCAGTAACCATACATGGACATCTTGTCGATCTACACACGTGCTGACCGGCAGCTTTTAATTCTGGCTGCAACGGTGCTGGTAGCGGCGATTGGGTTCACGGACTGGTTCACAAAACCCTATATTTCGATCGGCTTCCTGTATCTCTTCCCGATCATGCTGATCAGCGGAATTCTTCCCCGCTGGCTGATTGTGGGCGTAGCTCTCATCTGCGCCCTACTGCAAGAGATGTTCAGCAATTTGCCTTCGAGCGAAGCGATCGCGCGGCTGATTCTCTCCTCCGCAGGCTTTGCCGGTACTGGATTATTTATCTTCGAGTTAGTGCGAAACCGCCGCATTGTGATGCAGCATCTTGAGGAGGTTGAGGATCAAATAAGATTGCGGCAGGAGGCAGAGGAACAGCTGCGCGTGTTGGTAGAGAGTAGCCCTGCGGCCATTCTCACTGTCGATTCGAAGGGAGAAATCCTGCTTGCAAATCACGCGGCGCAGGAGATACTGGCTCCTGGACAAAGAGAGCTAAAGTCCCAGCCAATTCAGAAGTACCTGCCTGCCCTGTTGATCGCTGCTCGCTCGAGACAATCCCATGCTTTCAGAACAACCATGCAATGTTGCGGGCAACGGGCAGATGGTGAGACCTTCCTTGCTGGAATCTGGTTTGCGACGTACAACACACACTCAGGAAACCGGCTGGCAGCGATCATCGTCGATCTCTCCGATGATCTTGTTCATCGTGAAGACCTAAGTCTGGACTACTTGTTGAAAAATGCGCGCATTCTAATGAGTGCGGTCTCTCACGAAATCAGAAACCTTTCGGGGACAGCTCGGATCATGCACAACAACCTTGGCCGGGTGAGCGCATTGAGGGGCAACGAGGACTTTGAAGCACTTGGAACACTTATTCACGGAATGGAGAGGTTGTCGGATCTCGACCTTGTTCGCTCTGACGATCAGGGAAGGCGAGCCGTCGAGTTAGGTTCGGTTCTGGACGAGGTGAGAATTCTGATTGAGTCTGCGTGCCGTGAGGCAGACGTTAGGCTCTGTTGGAACACCGAAAGTCCTCTGCCGATTGTCTGGGCAGATCGGTACGGACTGATTCAGGTCTTTCTCAACCTGGTCAAGAACAGCCTTCGAGCCATGGAAGATTCCCGCGACAGGCGGCTTACCGTGGAGGCGTCGAGAGGTGGAGACCATTTCATCGTTCGCATTCGCGACACAGGACCGGGGATACCGAATTCGCGAGATCTGTTCCGGCCATTTCAGCAAGGCGCTGAAGCGAGTGGCCTTGGCTTGTATGTATCACAAGCAATTATGAAGAACTTTGGTGGAGACCTGGTCTTTGAGCCTGGGGAGCAGGGGTGCTGTTTTGCTATCTCTATGCAAGTCGCCTGAGTAAGCATGCCTCCCATCTTGATTTCTGTTGTTTGAACCCCACAATATGTGTACGCAGTCCCGAACCATCTGGTGAGAATTAGAGATCTTGCGATGTATGTGCGCAGATCTCCAGATAGCCTACCTGCGTCCTCACGGTCTTTTTTCCAGAGCAAACCCTACCCAAAGATAGACGGAAAGATCATCTCCCATCTCTGAAAGATGACACTATAAATCTGCCACGGCCAGCTATCCTGAGATTCATCCATCCGTTGCTAATTGCATGAGCTTCGCTTGTTTTGTTCCGGCCTGGGTTCGTAAGGCTGTTGTTGTAACCAGGCTAGATCCAGTTGTCTTATTCTTATGAGTCCATCAAGAAAAAGGGTCATTTGTCTCCTAGCTGTCAGTTTGCTGTTTTCCGGCCTTGCGTTTGTGGGTACGCCTGCCGGAGCACAGACCAGCCTCACCTGGGAACAGGTGAGGAGCAAATTTGAGGCAGTGAATCCAGCCTTGAAAGCGGACGCTTTCGGTGTTGACGAGCTCAGGGCCGAAGAGATAACCGCCTATCTTCGCCCTAATCCGCAGTATAATTTTGCCGCAGATGGAACCCAGTTCCCTCCGCACAAGGGACCTTGGACGCCTCTCACTAGCACTCAGTACCAAAGCACTTTTAGCTATCTCCACGAACGCCAGCACAAGCGTGAGCTTCGTCGGGAGAGTGCAGTGGAAGGGACGCGCATCGGCCAGTCGCTGCATGAAGACCTCACCCGGAACATGGTCTTCGTGTTGCGCAGCGCCTTTGTGGAAACCCTCCAGGCCAAGCAGGTGCTGGATCTGGCAAGAGCCGATCTGGACTACTACGACAAGATTATCGATATCAGCAGAAACCGGTTGCGTGTCGGTGACCTTGCGCAGATCGACTTCGATCGCATCGAGCTATTACGGGTGCAATACGAGTCGGAACTGCAGACCGCGATTGTCAACCTGCGCACGGCAAAGATCCAATTGCTGCAACTACTGAACGACCGCACGCCTGTCGACCAGTTCGACGTGAGTGGTCCCTTTGACTTTTCCGGCACGCTCAAGCCCGTCGAGGACTTCCGGCAGATCGCGCTCGATACGCGTCCCGACCTCCAAGCGGCGATTCAAACCATTGAGCAATCGAAAACAAATTACAAGCTGGCGGTGTCTAACGGTTCGACCGACCCCACTTACAGCGCATGGTGGACGCACAATCCGTCGTTTAACAACATAGGTTTGGACGACAACACGCTCGGCCTCAGCTTCAACATTCCGTTGCGCATCTTCGACCGCAATCAGGGCGAGAAGAAGCGGACGTTGATCGACATCGACCGCAGCAACCAGTTGACTGATGCTGCGCGGGCGCAGGTCTTCAGCGATGTCGACACCTCCTACGAAGAGGTGCGCAGCAACATCGCCTTGCTCCAACCCTACAAGGACAAATACAGAGACCAGGCGACGCGGGTGCGGGACACGGTCACCTACGCCTACCTCCATGGCGGTGCGTCACTGATGGACTTTCTCAACGCCCAAAGCGATTATCGCGTCGTGCAGCTGGCGTATGCCCAACTGATCGGCGCGTATCTAACCGCTGTCGGCCAACTCAATCTTGCTGTAGGACGTGAGGTAATCCAATGATCGGACATACAGCGATGAGGCGCTCTTCGAAGACTCTGCACTTAATGACTCTGTTGATCTTTCCGGCACTGGCGATTACCGCCTGCAAGAGCAAAGTGGAAGTAGGCGATGCTGGTGCGCCGCCGTCAACAAATGTAGTCACCACAGGCGACATGAGCCTGGTCTCGGTCGATAAGCCCGACCAGTTCCCGCTGGTCGGAGCTGAAGCTTATGATGCGCCGGCTGAGCTTGACGTTACCGGAACAGTGTTTCCCGACATCGCTCGCGAAATCCCGGTCATCTCGCTCGCCAGCGGTCGTGTGGTCGACATCAAGGCTCGCCTTGACGACAACGTTCGCAAAGGTCAATTGTTGCTCAAGATTCAGAGCCCCGACAGCACCGGCGCCTTCGATACCTATCTCAAGGCCGTCGCCGACGAGCGCATGAATGACAAGGCCTATGTGCGCTCCAAGGACCTCTACGAGCACGGCGCTATCTCGCTTTCCACGTTGGAGCAGGCTGAAGATGCTGAGACCGACTCTCTCGCAGATCTGAAGGCCGCGGGAGAGACACTGGAAACCCTGGGTGTCGACAAGAGCCACCCCTCACCGGTGGTCCCCGTGTATTCCCCAATCTCCGGTGTCATTGTTCAGCAGAATGTTACCAATGCCGCAGCGGCTGGCGTCACCTACTCAGGATCGGCGACGGCCTTCACGGTCGCCGATCTGTCTGTCGTATGGGTCATCTGCGATGTGTACGAAAACGACATTCCCAAACTAGCACTAGGACAGCTAGCACAGATCAAGCTCAATGCCTATCCGGATCGCCCGCTTACCGGGCACATTTCAGACATTGGCCCAGTCCTTGATCCCGCAATCCGCACTGCCAAGGTGCGTATCGAAGTTCCCAATCCACGCATACTCAAGATCGGCATGTTTGTGAGCGCAGTCTTTCAAAGTCTACAGAAAAAGCAGTTTGCGCTGGTTCCAGCGCCGTCGGTTCTCCATCTGCACGACCGCGACTGGGTCTTTGTACCCGCGGGCGGCAACAGGTTCCGCAGAGTTGAGGTTAAGGCCGGCCAGATGGTGGGCGACAAACAGGCAATTCTCGGCGGTATCCAGAGCGGGCAGCAAGTTGTTTCCAACGTGCTTCAGCTTGAAGCAACGCTGGAGGCGCAATGATCCGGGCCCTCGTAGATTTTGCGCTCAAAAATCCTCTGATCGTGCTTTGTTTGGCCGCCCTGATGTTCGCTTGGGGCGTGATCTCGTTCCACAATCTTCCCATCGATGCCTATCCCGATGTGGCCAACAATTATGTGAACATCATCACCCAGTGGCCGGGCCATTCCGCCGAGGACATTGAAAAGCAGGTTACGGTTCCGAGTGAAATTCAGATGGCCGGTATCCCACATATGGCCAACCTGCGCTCGTTTTCATTAGCTGGTATCTCCAGCATCATGATGAACTTCGACGACGACTCTGACGACGGCTGGAATCGCGAGCGGGTGGTCGAGCGCATCGGGATGATCACACTGCCGGCCGGCTTGGTGCCTCAACTACAGACGGATTGGAGCCCGGCAGGCCAGATCTATTGGTACACCCTGGAAAGCAAGAATCCCGCATACGATGTGATGGAGACCAAGTCCATCGCCGACTGGACACTAGGCAAACAATTCAAAAGCGTACCCCACATCGTCGATGTGGCCACGTTCGGCGGACTCACCAAGGAATACCAGATTCGTCTGGATCCGAACAAATTGGTCAGCTACGGGTTGAGCATCGCCCAGATTGAGCAGCAGTTGGCGATCAACAATGCCAACGGTGGCGGCAGCTTTATTCAGACTGGCCCGCAGCAGATCAACGTCCAGGCGCAAGGGCTGTACAGAAATGTCCAGGACATCGAAAACACGGTCGTCATGGCGGTCAACGGCGCCTACATTCGCATGAAAGATATCGCCGTCGTCGACCAAGGACCTAAGATCCGCCTGGGCCAGATCAGCAAAGCATATCGCGACGAGAAAACCGGCAACATCATCGACAATCCCGACCTGGTGGAAGGCCAGGTGCTGCTGCAAAAGGGCGACGATGCCGATCCGGCGCTAAAGGGCATCGAGGCCAAGGTCAAGCAACTCAACGATGATATTTTGCCCCCAGGCGTCAAGGTCGTTCCCTTTCTCGATCGCTCAGACCTGGTCCACTTCACCACCCATACGGTGCTGCATAACCTGACCGAGGGCATCATCCTGGTGGTGATTATTCTCTTCATGTTTCTGGGCAACGCGCGCGGTGCTTTCATCGTGGCCCTCACCATTCCTTTTTCGCTCATGTTCGCGGCTACCTGCCTGGATCTCGCGCATATTCCGGCAAATCTGCTCTCACTCGGTGCGCTCGACTTTGGCATGGTAGTGGATGGCGCCGTCGTGATGGTCGAAAACATTATTCGACATCTCGGCATGTCTAAGGACACCAGCACCCCATTGGAGAAGATACGGAACGCGGCGCAGGAGGTGCAGCGCCCTGTCTTCTATGCCATCGCCATCATCATCACCGCCTATCTGCCCATCTACACCTTGCAGTCCGTGGAAGGCCGTCTCTTCAGGCCGATGGCGTGGACGGTTGGTTTCGCCCTGCTCGGCGCGATGATCTTTTCCATCGTCATCGCCCCGGTATTGGCCAGCATCTTCTTCCGCAGGGGCGCACATGAGTGGGAGAATCCAGTGCTCCACTGGATCACCAAACGCTATCGCATCCTGCTCACCTGGGCGATTGACAAACGAGCCCTGACCGTCGGCATCGCGTTGGCCGGCTTTGCGCTCGCGATCTTTCTCGCCTTTAGCGGCGTCATCGGCTCGGAGTTTCTTCCTCACCTCGATGAAGGCGCGATCTGGGCCCGCGGTACGCTTGCGCCTTCCACCGGGCCAGACGAGAGCCTGAGAATTTCCACCCACGCGCGTCTGATCATGGCCTCCTTCCCTGAGGTTACCGAGGTGGTGGATCAGATCGGACGTCCCGACGATGGAACCGATTGGACCGGCTTTTTCAACACCGAATACTACATTGGCCTCAAGCCCAAAGAGCAGTGGCGCCCCATCTTTCACCAGAATAAAGATGCCCTGATCGCCGCCATGGACAGGGAACTGGAGAAGACTCCTGGCGTTATCTGGGGTTTCTCCCAGCCCATTGCGGACAACATGGAAGAGGCCGTATCGGGCGTCAAAGGCCAGCTTTCGGTCAAGATCTTTGGCGACGACTTGCGCATCCTGGAAGCCAAGGGAAACGAGATCGTCTCGGTGATGAGTAAGATCCCCGGCGTCGCCGATTTGGGACTCTTCCGGATCATTGGACAACCCAACCTGACCTTTGTCGTGGATCGTCCCGCCTGCGGCCGTTTCGGCATCAACGTAGCCGATGTACAGGACGCGATTCAGACCGCCGTCGGCGGCGGTGCCGTCAGCACCTTACTCCTGGGCGAAGCGCAATATGACGTAGTGCTCCGCTACCAGCAAAGATATCGGGATACCAAGGAGGCGATTCAGAACGTGCGTCTGCTCGCACCCTCCGGAGAGCGCGTATCGCTTGCCCAGTTGACCAAGACCGATACCACCGACGGAGCCGAAGAGATCTATCGCGAGGGCGAATCACGCTACATCGCCATCAAATACAGCGTTCGTGGCCGCGATCTCGGCAGCACTGTAGAGGAAGCCATCAAGAAGGTGCATGACCAGGTGAAACTACCCGTGGGGTATCACACCGATTGGGCCGGGGAGTACAAGAGCAAACAGCGTGCGGATGCCCGCTTAGCCATCGTTACGCCCATTACTATTTTCATCATCTTCATGATCCTCTATGCCATGTTCCGCTCTTTCAAGTGGGCCACGCTGATTATGGTGAATGTGCTCATGGCGCGTGTGGGTGGATTGCTTGCTCTCTATTTCACCGGCACTAACTTTAGCGTCTCGGCTGCGATTGGCATGCTCGCCCTGTTTGGTGTCTCGGTGCAAACCGGCGTCATCATGCTTGAGTACATCAATCAGTTGCGCGTGCGCGGCCACTCCATTCAAGACTCAGCAATCGAGGGAGCAGTACTGCGGCTCCGTCCCATCATGATGACCATGCTGGTCGCAACCCTGGGGCTCATTCCTGCGGCTTTGTCGCACGCCATTGGCTCTGACTCTCAGCGTCCCTTCGCCATCGTCATCGTCGGCGGCCTGATCTCTGATCTGGTCATGAGTATCTTCCTGCTGCCCACACTGTATGTGTGGTTTGCGGGTGAGCACGACATCCTGCCAATTCCTGAAGGTGAATTCGAGAACTAGGTACCCAACCATCGCCCGGGAGCGTTCTTTTGCCCGCAGGTCAATGTGTTACGGCGATGAGGGTGAAGATATGACGCACGTTCAGCACTCAAAGCAGAGGTCCGGTGTAGATGTTGGAAAGCTCAAAGGCCAACAGGGTGACCTGTTGTTCGTGGGCTCTGGAGATGCGCTCAACGATGATCTCGCCCGTCGCGTCTTCCGCGGATATCAGTTGCGCACCATCAGTCGAGCCATGGGACTGCCCGATGCTCTTAAGCACCTGGAATCCAAAGTCGTGGACCTCGTCTTGCTGGGGCGCGAATTTCATGAAGAGGATTCGTCGCGGTTTGTTCTTGCCGCACGGCGCCGCGGTTTCTCTGGTCTCATTCTTCGTGTCGCTTCGATACCGAGCTACAAGGTTGGCGGTCCCACAGCGCTCACCGCCAGGGAACGCCAGGTCCTGACGCGAGTGTCAGAAGGTTGGTCGAACGCGGAGATTGCGCAGTCGTTGAAGTCTTCTGAAGGTGCGATCAAACGCATTCTACAGCGGCTATTCCACAAGCTTGGCGTTAGGAAGAGGGCGCAGATTGTCCGAGTGGCCTTTGAGAACGGGCTAATCGATGCCGAGGGAAGCGCAAGGGGCCGACCATACCGAGCGGGGGAGTTAGCCAATCTTCTCGTGTCGACGGGGGACCTACCGGGGAGGGAACCGATCCGCATTGGGCACTTCGTTGTCGATGTCGCCATGCACAGAGTCTGGGTCCGCGGAGTGGAAACGCATCTGACGCCTAAGGAATTTGGACTGTTGGCCGTCTTCGTCAGGCACCCCGGGGAACTCTTGGGGAGTATTACTCTATGTGAGATCTTCTGGCGGAACCCGACATCCAAGCAGGACGCGCTCCGGGTTCTTGTGCGCGCCCTTCGCGCCAAAATCGAGGTATCCAAGACCCCGCAATACGTCGTTACGGAGCGCTCCTTTGGCTATCGATTCATTCCGTTGCCCTCGCGCTCCGGAGGCAGTGAAAGCGACACTCCAGTGGCCACCTGAAACAGGGATGTGTCGAAGTGGGATTCTCCATTTCTGATCTAGAAAACTCGTGTCTTGTGGGGATACCAGGTGATCTGCCCAACTGCAGCCGTGTCTCCGTTTGCACCTGGGCGATACAGAAGGGCTTTCCACCTTTCGTAGCACGAGGCGAACCGCTCGTGTAGTCTTTTGGGACAGTCAGACTCGGAAGTACTCTCGGTGATAGATGGCAATTAGCAACTCTGCTGCGAAAAATGACTGGGCGCTAGTGAACTGCTCGCAGTTGCTCACCCTTGTGGGCCCGATGCATCCCCGCAAGAGGGGGGAGATGCGAGAGCTCGGGATCCTTCGCGATGGCGCCATGCTCGTCCGCGACGGCAAAATCGTAGCCGCCGGCCCACGCAGTCACATTGAAGGCCAACTCGACAGCCAGACGCAGGTCATCGACGCCGGGGGCCGAGTGGTCACGCCCGGTTTTGTGGATGCACACACGCATCTCGTATTCGCCGGCAATCGCGCGGATGAGTTTGAGTTACGGTGCACGGGCATTACCTATCAGGAAATTGCGCGGCAAGGGGGAGGCATCCTCTCCACGGTCCGCCGGACCCGCGCGGCCAAAGAAGACGACCTGCTGGCCACCGCCCAGAAGCATGCGTCATGGTTTCTGCGCGGCGGCACGACGACGATCGAAGCGAAATCCGGATACGGGCTGAACCTGGACGCAGAGAAGAAGATCCTGCGCGTGGTGCAGCAGACAGCAGAGACGACTCCGCTGCGTTGCGTGCCCACCTTTCTCGGCGCGCACGAGGTTCCGGAGGAGTTTGTTGGCCGTACGGATGCTTATGTTGATCTGGTCATCGAGGAGATGCTTCCTCTCGTAGCTGGGGAGAAACTCGCCCGCTACTGCGACGTGTTCTGCGAACCCCACATCTTTAACCAGCAGGCGGCCCGGCGCATTCTCGAAGCGGCGCGCCGCCTGGGACTTGCTCTACGCATCCATGCTGACCAGTTCAGCTGCTCGGGCGGCGCTATGCTGGCGGCGAGTCTACGCGCTGCGACCGCCGATCACCTGGAGCACACCGATGAGGCTTCGATTGCTGCTCTTGCCGCAGCGGGTGTGCAGCCGGTCCTCTTGCCCGGTTCTGTGTATTCGATTGGCGCAAGGCATTATCCGCCGGCCCGAGCCATGATCGATGCCGGGCTTGCTGTGGTGTTGGCCAGCGACTTCAATCCCGGCTCTTCGCCTATCGCTTCGATGTCCGTGGTATTGTCGCTGGCCTGCACACAAATGAAAATGACTCCGGCCGAAGGCCTCACTGCCGCCACCATCAATGCCGCGTGGAGCCTGGGCCTCGCAGACAAGGTTGGTTCCCTCGAGCCCGGCAAATCCGCCGACTTCGTGATTCACGAAGGCAGCGATTATCGAGAAATCCCTTATTTCCTGGGCACGCAACGACCCTCGATGGTGTTTGCCCGGGGAGAGCGCGTCGCATAGCTGGTAACATTCTGACGTTCTCCCGGGGGACTCATGATGCGCAGATTTGCAAAGCAATGGTTGCTGGCCACCGTGCTTCCAGGACTTTTCGCAGCTTACGCCCGCGCGGCGGATTACCCGTTCCAGGATCCCTCCCTCCCAATCGATCAGCGCGTCAGCGATCTGGTAGGACGCATGACGGCGGAGGAAAAAATCTCCCAGATGAGCCTGACCGCGGCGGCTATTCCGCGGTTGGGTATTCCCGAATACACCTGGTGGAACGAGGGCTTGCATGGCATTGCGCGATCCGGCTACGCAACAGTCTTTCCTCAAGCCATTGGCCTCGCGGCAACCTGGGATACCGGCCTGCTGCATTCGGTGGGAGACACCATCGCTACTGAAGCGCGGGCCAAATACACCGATGCGATCGCACACGGAAATCACAGCATCTATTTTGGTCTAACCATCTGGTCGCCGAATATCAACATTTTTCGCGACCCGCGATGGGGTCGAGGCCAGGAAACCTACGGTGAGGATCCTTACTTAACATCGCGCATGGGGTTGGCCGTCGTCACCGGGTTCCAGGGGAATGACCCCAAATATTTGAAAGTGATCGCCACACCCAAGCATTTCGCCGTACACAGCGGGCCGGAGCAATCGCGACACGGGTTCGACGTAAAGCCCTCCCCGCAGGATCTCGAGGCCACCTACCTTCCCGCTTTTCACACCACCGTCCAGGAAGGCCACGCGGCCTCTATCATGTGCGCTTACAACGCGATCGACGGAGCGCCCGCGTGCGCCAACGATATGCTGCTCAAGAAGACTTTGCGCGGCGAGTGGAGCTTTAGCGGCTTTGTCACCTCCGATTGCGGAGCAGTCACAGACATATGGAAGGGCCACAAGTTTGCTCCGGACGAAGAACATGCAGCCGCGCTATCGCTACGCGCGGGCACGGATACCAGTTGTGGTTCGGAATTTGATGCGTTGAACCAGGCACTCAAAGACAAGCTGGTCAGTGAAAGCGAAATCGATACTGCCGTCAAGCGGTTGTTCACCGCACGCTTCCGCCTAGGTATGTTTGATCCACCACAGGATGTTCCTTACGCGCACATCTCTATGAGCGAGGTCGATTCGCAGGCGCACCGGGAGCTGGCTCGAAAAGCGGCGAAAGAATCGATCGTGCTGCTGAAGAACACAAACGGCATACTACCGCTCGACGCAGACAGTAAAACCCTTGCGGTGATTGGTCCCAATGCCACGGTGCTTGAATCGCTCGAGGGCAATTACAACGGGCAGCCGACTCACCCGGTGTTACCACTGGATGGAATTGAAAGGCGCTTCCATAAAGTGCTGTATGCCCAGGGTTCGTCCTATGTTGCAGGGTTTTCGGTGGTGGTGCCGCGTACCGTGTTGCGCACCGGCAATGATGCCGGTCTAAAGGGCGAATACTTCAACAACGCCGAGTGGAAGGGTGAACCGGTACTTACTCGAGTCGATAAGCAAGTGGACTTCGACTGGGACGCCGCCTCGACGGCCACCGGCATTTCCTCCAGCGCCTTCAGTGTCCGCTGGAGCGGTGCGATCGCTGTGCCGGGGCCCGGTGACTACGTCTTCGAAATATCACCCGAACATTGTTTTCCGTGCGATGGAGTGGAGACATTCCGGGTTTTGCTGGATGACAGGCAGGTTATAGACGCTGGCCGCGATCATGGTAAGCCCACGGGGCAGCCTTCCTTCAAGATGCATTTCAACGATTCCGCGCCTCACGTAATCCGTTTGGATTACGCTCACAACGCTCCCGTGTTCGGGGCCGGAGTGCACTTCAAGTGGCAGCCCGAAGCTCGCGTTCTGCGTGAACAAGCGGTCGCGGTGGCGAAACAGGCGGATGTGGTCGTAGCCTTTGTAGGCTTATCGCCGAGCCTGGAAGGGGAAGAGATGCCGGTGCACCTAGAGGGCTTCAGTGGCGGTGACCGAACCAGGATCGGCTTGCCTCAGCTGCAGCAAGAACTGCTCGAAGCAGCAGCTGCTACGGGAAAGCCTCTGGTCGTGGTGCTGATGAACGGTAGTGCTCTCGCCATCCCTTGGGCGAAAGAGCATGCTACCGCAATTCTGGAAGCATGGTACCCCGGGGAAGAAGGCGGCGCCGCAATCGCTGAAACGCTCGCTGGGGACAACAATCCGTCCGGGCGCCTGCCTGTAACCTTCTATGACTCGATCAATCAACTTCCTCCCTTCGAAAACTACTCCATGGCGGGGAGAACCTATCGCTATTTTTCCGGTAAGCCGCTCTACGGATTCGGCTATGGCCTCAGCTACACCACCTTCACCTACAGCCATCTCAAGTTGTCCCAGTCGAAGCTTAAGGCAGGAGAGCCGCTCGCGGTCGAAGCCGACGTCAGCAACACGGGCAAGCGGAGCGGGGATGAGGTAGTTGAACTTTATCTTCGCGGGCCGCAGGGGGATGGAGCGCCGCTGCGTTCGCTGCGCTGGTTTCAACGGCTCACCCTGCAGCCCGGCGAAACCAGGCACGTGCGGGTCGCGTTGCAACCGGCGCAGCTAAGCGAAGTGGATCGTGACGGCAAAACTGCAATGCAGCCGGGCAATTACGTCGTTTTCGTGGGCGGAGCACAGCCCGGCCAGAGCGGTGAGATGGAAGGCAATTTTTCCATTACATCAACGAACTGAGCTTCCGTTCTTGGAGATAGGACAAAACGGCTGCGGCGCTGCCCTCAGCATCCGCCAGCGCCACGTATCCGTCAGGCCGCACCAGGTAGACGGCGTTGCGGCGCAGCCCTGTGCGACGTGCCGCCATACTCCAGGGAAAGACGTGCAACGGGAGTTGGCGATTCTGGCACGCGGTTCGCAGTTCCGCTGTCGCTTCACCGTAGACGTGCACCTGCCAGTCCAGAGAAGTGAGCGGGGCGAAGTTGTCGCTGTCTTCTAACTTTACCCAGGGAAGACGGTCGCCCCCGTGAACCGTTCCTGCGCGTCCTTCGCTCAGGCTGCTTCCACGGTAGTTGATCGCCGTTTGAGAGACGGTGCGGAACATGAAACTCCGTGCTGCTTTGAGCGAATAGATGGGCGCAAGTAAGAGCGGTACGAGGTGCAGCCGGACAAGCCGCGCCAGCGTCCCGGAGCTGGTCACGGCAGTGAACGCCCGATCGGTGGTAGCAACCAGGCGCCGCGCAAAAGCGATTCGTTCTGGTTCATAGCTGTCGAGAAGTGTCGTGTCGGCCCGCCCGCGCACGACTGCCGCAAGCTTCCAGGCGAGGTTCACTGCGTCGCCAATGCCGGTGTTCATTCCTTGTCCACCTACGGGACTGTGAATGTGTGCCGCGTCACCCAGCAGAAACGCGCGCCCTTGGGAAAAATGAGCGGCGACCCGATGGTGGACGCGGTAAGTCGAAAACCAGTTCACACGCTCGACGTCGATGCTAATCCACGCCAGCACGCGTGTGTTCACATCCTCCCACGAAAGGTCGTGCTGCTCTTCAGCATATTGACGGACTGTCCCGATGAGCCGGGCTTGCCCCTGAGCCTTCAATGGGAAGACGACGAGAAAATCGCTGCTGTCGAGCGCGATATGCAATTCGCCATTCATGGTGGCGCCACTCGCCTGCACATCGGCGACGTAAAAGAGATGGTCGTATATTCCGCCCGCAAAGCCAATCTGCAGCGACTGACGGACAAGGGAATGTGCGCCATCGCAGCCGGCAATGTAGGCAGCCTCACACGTCTCCTGGCTCTCCATCCGGGGACTGCAGATGGGCAACGACTCCACTTCCTGTGTCCTCAAAGGCAATTAATTCTGTACGGCGCTCAACCTGAACGCCGGCTGCAACCAGGCGCTCAATCAACACTCGCTCGTGCTCGTCCTGAGGAAAGATCAGCGCATAAGGGAAACGGACTGAGCCCAACCCCCATCTCCCCAAGAACTGCGCGAGCAGCTCGCTTGCCGGCGACCCAGAGATTCGCGGCGATCGTCTTCCGTCCACGCTGAACCACTGTTTCCGCAAGGCCGATCTGGTTATAGAACTCGAGAGTCCGTGCCTGAACAGCGAGCGCGCGAGACGTGGTCCCTGGCTCCGCTGTTTTATCGATAATCCTGACGCGTACCCCCAGCCGCGTCAGCCAGAGAGCTAACACCAGGCCTGTGGGTCCTGCGCCGATAATGAGCACGTCTGTATTCTGAGCCGATGAGTGATTCATCGGTTCGTCTTCGACTCAGGAAGGCTCGAGCAATCCGGTCGGCAGCCCGTCGATACTGAACGCATTTTTCGATCGCCTGTAATCTTCCAGCCCCCCTTCCCCTTTTGCCTCTGCCCATCGCTGCAAGGTTGGCCGCTCAGCGACGTATTCAAACAGCGGAACGCCGTATCCGCAGGAAGTCTGGACCAGATCAACATCAAGTACAACGATCTGACGAGCTCCGGGTGGCTCCAAATTCGAAAACGAAGAGGCAAGCAATTCGCAGTATGCGGGACGGCCACGAAGCAGAGCGTGGCCGTGACCGTAGAGCCGGAGAATCAGGGGTGGACCGGCGAAAGCACAAAACATCAGCGTTAAACGGCCATTGGCTCGCAGATGGGCCGCTGTCTCATTGCCGCTACCTGTTTGATCAAGGTAAGCGACCCTGTTTGCGCTGAGGACACGCAACGCTGCCCCGTCTTTCGGAGAAACATTCACCCGTCCTTCGGCAGCAGCGGAAGCAGCGAAGAAAATGCGCTGTTGCAGAATAAATTTGTGGTGGTTCGGTTCGATGCTCTGGAATTGTTTTGCCATGGTATCCCTGTTTCCAGTTTACGTCGATGCCATGACCTGCTCCATGACTCGCTCGAGGGACTAAGTCGATCGCAGAGCATCGATCGGATCGGTGGAAGCAGCGCGAGTTGCAGGGAATGCGGATGCAAGAAGCGCCATCAACATCATCACTACGACCCCTGCTCCATAGATCAATGGATCGGTTGCGCTCACATCGAACAAGAACCCACTGACGAGCCGCGACACGGCCAACGAACCGAGCACACCGAGTCCACATCCAAGTAGCGCCAGCTTTGCGCCCGACATAACCACCAGCCGGGTAATGCCCGCGCGCGGAGCGCCGAGCGCCATGCGGATGGCAATTTCCTGCGTGCGCAGCGAGACGGAGAAGGCGACCACGGCATAGATTCCCGTGATGGCGAGCAGTAGCGCTCCCGCGGCGAACGCACTGATGAGGTAGGTATTGAAGCGTCGCGGCGCCTCGACATTCGCGATCACTTCGCTCATCGGCTGCACTTGCTCGATAGCAAGCAGCGGATCAATGCCGGCAACGCCAGACCGTAGAGTCTGCGTGATCTGCCCGGGAGGAAGAGCAGAACGCAGCGTGATGTATCCACTCGAGGGATTGGGCAGCGTTTCGGAGGCGTCGACACCGTTGAGGATGGCGGGCTGTTGCAGCGGGCAGTACCACTGGTCCATAGCGGGCTCATCGCGGGCCCCCAGCCTGGTATCGGCCACCACGCCGATAACCGTTGCCCACGGCAGGCCTTTCTTCGGATTGCCCACATGCATGCGCTTGCCCACGGCCCGCTCACCCGGCCACGAGTGTCTGGCCATCGACTGGTTGACGATGACCACCAGGGGCGCGCCGGCCTTATCCTCCTCAGTAAAGCTTCGACCATCCAGCAGCGGGATCCCCATGGCGTGAAAATAGTCGCCATACGTGGTTGCGAACATGGCGAATTTCAGCTTCCAACCCTCTTCGGGCTGGCCCTCGATAGTGTAGGTAGCTAAAGGAGAAATGCCGGAGGAAGGGATAACACTGGTGATGCCTGCGGCCGCCATCCCCGGCTGGTTCGAAAGCCGCTCGACCACGGCATGGTTGAACCTGTCCGCAGCAGCATACGTAGGATATTGATTGAGCGGCAGTTGATAGCTGGCCACCAGGACCTGATCGGGTTGGAATCCAGGGTCCACGGCGCGCATCCTCTGAAAGCTGCGCAGCAAAGCTCCCGCTACGGTAAGTAACACCATGGCGATGGCGATCTCTGAGACGACCAGGGCGGAGCGAAGCCAGGTATGGCTTCGAGCGCTGCTGCTGGTCCGGGCGCCCTCTTTGAGACTCTCAATCAAGTTGGTGCGCAGGGCGGCGAAGGCAGGCGCCAGGCTGCAGAGAGCTCCAGTCCCCAATGCGAGAAGCAGGGCAAATGTAACCACGTTACCGTCAATGGATATGGAATCGATGCGCGGCATCGACTCCGGCAGCAGCTGCAGGGTGATGCGGATCGCAGCGGCAGCGAAGGCCAGGCCTAACAGGCTGGAGACAACGCTCAGCAGCAAGCCTTCGGCGGCGGATTCGCGCACAATGACACTGGAGCGAGCGCCCAGAGCCAGCCGAACCGCATATTCGCGGCGCCGCCGGATAGCCCTTACCAGTAGCAGGCCGGCGACGTTCAAGCACGTCAGCAAGAGAACTATCGCCACTGCGAAGAACAGGGTCCGCAGCAACGGCCGTACGGCTGCAACCGCATACTCTCGCAGCGGCTTGATGTCGCCATGGATGTGGATCGCAGACATAGAAGGCGGGAAATCACGCATAGCTTGTTTGGCAACGCGATCCACATCCTGAACTGCCTGAGAAAGGCTGACACCCTCTTTCAGGCGGCCCACCATTTGGTATCGCCATGCGCCGGCCTGCGATTCAGAAAGTTCCTCGGGTGACAGGTTCAGGGGAATCCAGAGCTGTGCCTGATCGAGGTGCCCGTCCACCAGGGGATATTCGAAGTTGCGCGGCATCACCCCAATGATGGAATAGGCCTTCCTGTCCAGAACGATCGAGTTGCCGAGGACATGGGGATCGCGGTGAAAGCGATCCAGCCATAAGGCGTAGCTGATGACTGCCAGGGGTTGATGCCCACCCTCTTCCTGCTGGGTGAAAACCCGCCCCAGGAGAGGAGGAACGCCCAGGGTGGAGAAGACTGCCGCGCTGAAGCGACCGGTGTTGACCTGCTCTGGAGTTGCTCCGCCGGAAAGCTCATAACCGGCCGTAGCATAGCCACCAAGAGAAGAAAAAGCAGGGGTGGCTGCCGAGTAGGTTGCAATTTCGCGGGCGGTCACGCCGGGAGTGCCCCCTTGGGCTCGCAGGATATCTCCCAGCAGAACCAGGCGGTCGGGCTGATGGAAGGGCAGTGGGCGCAGCAGAATCCCCTCGACCAGTGAGAAAACGGCGGTCGTGGCCCCGATGCCTAGAGCCAGCGTGAGCACGACGGTGACGGTGAAGCCAGGCGCCTTGCGCAATTGACGAAATGCGAACCGTAAATACTGCAACAGGGCGCGCATGGTTCCCTCCCAAAAGTGGAGTTTACAGGCGAACCATGGCTGCTTTAGCAATTAAAATGTCGGGTGGCCTTGAACCGGTTCCTGATGCTGCTGATTCTTTTCTTCACCTCGGGGTGCGGAGCGAGTTTTCGGGTTCGACCGACGGTGGTTTTCGTCGGAGATTCGATTACCTATAACTGGTCCCAAAACTGGGCGGGTCAGCAGGCAACCTTCGCTCAAAATAATTGGCTGGATGTTGGGGTCATCGGGCTGACGTCGAGTCAGATCGCTGCGCCCTTCGATGGCTATGTTGTCGACCTCGAACCCAAGGCAGTGCATATTCTGGCAGGCACAAATGACGTTTATCCCGGATGGCAGCTGTCTGACACTGCCAGTAACATCGAGACCATGGTGCGAAAAGCAAAACAGCATCACATCGGGGTGGTGCTTGGAACCATCCCTCCATGGGGGCCGGGGGCTCTCCCGGAGAAGGCAGATCCCTCTCCGCAGAGGTTTGCACGCATCGATCAACTCAATCAGTGGATCACCCAGTTTGCGGCCCAACAAGGCATTCAGCTCGTCGATTACCACTCTCTGCTGGTTGCTGCGAATGGAGAAAACTACATTCCGGCACTCACCGTGGATGGGGTCCATCCCAGTGCGGCCGGTTATGCAGTGATGACGCCTTATACTTTGCAGGCACTGAAAGCAGCCATGGATGCGCCCACCCAATAACGATTCAAGTTACAATTTTGCTGCCTGGGAGGCGCTTTTTGAAACATTGCGATTTCACTCGCCGTAACTTACCCCGCTTTGGCAACTACGGCGACCAGACTCTGGCCAGCGTTGATAATAAGACGCTATGAGGCTTTTCCGCGCTTCCCTGTTGATCCTCTTCCTATTCTCCACGCTGGCAACGGCGCAAATTCCGACGGCAACCCTGGCCGGAATCGCACACGTGGCCATCCGTGTCTCTGATCTAACTCGATCCCGCTACTTCTACCAGAAGCTGGGATTCGAGCAGGCCTTTACACTCAGCAAAGACGGCAAGACCAGCGAAGCGTTTTTTAAAGTAAACGACCACCAGTTTATTGAGATCTATCCACAGCAGGATTCTTCGCAGCCAATCGGCTTCATGCACGTATGTTTTGAGTCCACCGATCTCGCAGAACTGCATCAGGCTTACCTCGCCCGCAGCCTTACCCCTACGCCGGTGCAGCACGCCGGCGCCGGCAACCTGCTCTTCACCATGGTGGGCACTGAAGAGCAGAACATCGAATATACCCAGTACATGCCTGGATCCCTGCACAGCAAGGACCAGGGCCAACACCTGGGCGCGGATCGAATCTCAAAGGAGATTTGGGGCGTCAGCTTGAGAATGGAAGACCCGGTCGCCGCACGGACTTTCTATGAACAGAACTTGGGTTTTCACGAATCTCGCAATGCCCTGGAGCCAGGCTTGATTCCGTTGCTGCTGCCCGGCACCTCGGGTCAGGTCGTAGAGATCACGCCAGGCGCCGATCAGATTCTCTTCGCCGTCCCCAGCGTACGGCACGCCGCCTCCCAGCTCAACGATGCAAACATCGCATTCGAGAAACACGATTCCATGCTGACTGTTCAGGATCCCGACGGGAACCGGCTTGTGTTCCTGACGGTTGAGTCGGAAACAGGGTGGAGACTACCGCAGATTCCATGGCTAAAAAGATAGGCTTCCTGTTTGCGCTGCTGGCGCTGCTCCCGGCGGGGTGTCACTCGCCCGGACCCGAGACAGGCCCCGAGGCGGTCTATGACGTGCTGATTCGCCATGGGCGCATCCTGGATGGTACCGGTAACCCCTGGTATGCGGCGGATATCGCCATCCGGGGTGACCGCATCGCCGCGATTGGACCACTGGGGGGCGCTCAGGCGAAGCGGGTCATCGACGCGTCCGGCCTGGTGGTTTCCCCGGGGTTCATCGATATGCTGGGCCAGTCGGAAGAGTCTCTGCTCATCGACCACCGTTCGCAGAGCAAATTATCACAAGGCATCACCAGCGAAATCACCGGAGAGGGCGGCTCGATCGCGCCGCAGAACGAGCTTACGTTGGCGCCGCAAAAGATCCTGTTGGATCATTACCATCTTTCTGTCGACTGGCATGATCTCGCCGGCTATTTTCACCGCCTGGAGAGTACCGGCACACCCATCAACCTGGGGACGTACGTCGGTGCAGCGCAGGTGCGCGAGGCGGTCCTGGGGGACATAGATCGTGCGCCCACGCCGGCGGAGCTGCAACAGATGGAATCGCTGGTGGCGACGGCGATGGAGCAGGGTGCGTTGGGCGTTTCTACAGCCCTGATTTATCCCCCGGGCCATTACGCAACAACTGAGGAACTGATTGCCCTGGCCAGGGTGGCGTCGCGATACGGCGGCCTTTACGCCACGCACATGCGCAGCGAAGGGCAAAGTGAAATGGCGGCTTTGGATGAGGCCATTCGTATCGGACGTGAGGCAAATATTCCGGTGGAGATTTTTCATCTCAAAGTCAGCGGTAAATCGCGTTGGGGGCGAATGCCTGAGGTGGTGGGCAAACTTCAGGCGGCCAGGAATTCCGGCCTTGACATCTCCGCCGATATGTATCCCTACGTAGCCGGGAGTACGGCGCTGGCCTCGTCGCTGCCTCCCTGGATGGCGGACGGCGGCAGGGAAAAGCTACTGCAGCGGTTACAAGAACCGGCGACTCGACGGCGGGTGATTGCCGATATGTCGAAGGATCACGACGATTGGGAAAACCTCTATCTGGATTGCGGTGGCGGCAGCGGGGTCATGATCGCGGCGGTGGTCAATCCAGACCTCAAAATATATGAAGGCAAGACGGTTGCGGAAATGGCCAAAATGGAGAACAAGTCAGAGATGGACGCGCTCTTTGACTTTATGCTTGCGGATAAAGGGCAGACGGATGCTCTGTACTTCATGGCGAACGAGAATGATCTGCAGTATGGCCTGAAGCAGCCATGGACCAGCATCGGTCTCGACGCCGGCGAGACTTCGTTGGACGGACCGCTCTTTGAGCCGCATACGCATCCGCGGGCATGGGGTTCGATGCCCCGGTTTCTGGGTCACTATACCCGCGATCTTCAGCTGCTTGACCTGCCGCAGGCCGTTCGCAAGGTCACCTCTTTGCCGGCGCAGCGAGAACACCTATCCAGCCGCGGACTCCTGAAGCCGGGCTTCTACGCAGACGTGACCGTCTTCGATCCTGCAACTATCCTTGACACCGCAACTTACGAGAATCCAAACCAGATTTCGAAAGGCGTGGAATACGTGTTAGTCAACGGCCAAGTCGAATGGGATCACGGTAAGTTGACGGGGGCTATGGGCGGCCGCCCCCTACGGCGAAACGACCAATAGACGGCGGTTCTCAAAACCGGACAGTAATCATGGATTTATACCTGAGAGGCTACTATTAAGGAAGCACCAATTAGGAGTGGTTGCCCATGGCGATCCAATCCATTAAGCGCCTGGTCCTGCTGGGACTTGCAATCACCACCTCAACGGCTCTCATTCCTGCGCAAACCAAGAATGCTCCTCCAACCGATCGACGTCCGGATTCCTACCAGATCTATTCGTTGGTTATGCCCGGGCAGGTGTTTACGGATATGGATTCCGGCGGCCCCTGGGCGATCGCCGACACCACTGTGAACGAAGATGACGTGAATCCCAAGCTTGCCCCGGAAGCGTTCCTGCAACCGCCGTCGGACAATCCGCGCGGATTCCGGGAGGCGGTGAACGACTACAACCAGCGCAAAAAAGAGCGGATGCCGTTGACGCGCCATTTCAATCTCTCCCGTTCCTACGTGCTGCTGTTGCCTGACGACGTCGCGCAGTTCAAAGCCTCGCGCACCTCTCCGAACTCCCCTTCGGACCAGCAGTCTGCCTATGGGCAGTACCTGGGCATCACGTTTTTCAGCGAGGTTTATTTCAATACAGCGCAAACCGCCGCGCTGGTCTATATTCTCGATTGGTGTGGGAACCTGTGCTCGCAATCCGAGTGGGTTTATCTGGAAAAGCAGAACGGTGCCTGGGTACGCCGCTCCGGCAAGGCTCCCCCGCAAACGTAGAAGTTCTGGAGGGTATCCTTGCGGCTATTCAAATTAGCTATTCTTATGCTTTTTACCGGTAGCGCCCTTGCCCAACAGCCGTTACGAGTCGCCATCGTCGGGCTCGAGCACGGGCACGTGGGTGGGTTCCTCAAACAATTCCCAAATCAGCATGAGGTGCAGCTGGTGGGCATCGTGGATGCGGACACTGCTCTCTGCCACCGGTACGCAGAAGAATTTCATCTGGACGCGAACCTCTTCTATAGCGACCTGGATGCGATGATTGCCGCCCGCCATCCACAGGCCTTGCTGGGTTATACCTCGGTGGGCAAGCATCGCGAAGTGATTGAAGCAGCGGCCCAGCGGGGGTTGAGCATTATGGTGGAAAAGCCATTGACCATGTCGCTTGAAGATGCGCTGGCGATTCGCCGCGCAGCCCGGCAACATCACATCCAGGTCTTGGTGAACTACGAAACCACCTGGTACGCAAGCAACCGGGCCGCCTACGACGAAGTAGCCAGGGGTGCGCTGGGTGAGCTGCGCAGGATCGTGGTGCACGACGGCCACGAAGGACCGAAGGAGATAGGCGTGCAGCCGGAGTTCCTCAAGTGGCTGGAGGATCCGGAACAGAACGGGGATGGGGCTTTATACGATTTTGGCTGTTATGGTGCCGACCTGGCTACCTGGCTTTTTCATGGCGAGTCTCCGTTGAGCGTTACCGCTGTTACCCAGACGGACAAACCAGAAATCTATCCGCGGGTCGCCGATGAAGCGACGGTCATTGTGCGTTACCCAAAAGCCCAGGTTGTGCTGATGGCTTCCTGGAACTGGCCGTTTGCCCGCAAAGATATGGAAGTGTACGGTGCAACCGGGTACGCCATTACCGTTGGACCGGACCAGCTACGTCTGCGGACCAAGGGTGAGAACCATGAGAGCGTAAGTACGGCCCCGCCGCTGACCGCGCCCAACGACGGCTCACTTCACTACCTGGCTGCCGTGCTTAACGGAAGTTTGCAGCCGGACGGTGATTTAACTTCACTTGAGACCAATATGGTCGTGATGCAGATTCTGGATGCGGCAAGGCAGTCTGCGCGTGAAGGCAGAACGATCAAGCTCGCGCCCTTGCCGAAATAATCAATGGCGCGTGGCGTCTGCTGGCTCTTTTCCGCAGCAGGAAATGCGGCCTGCCGTGCATGACCTCTGAGGGCAGGTATTTCCGCTTCTCTCCGCAGAGCGAACACACCACGTAAACGGGGCAGGCAGGGAAACTATCTGCTCCGGTTAACACGTCGTGGCCGCACTTCTTGCAGCAGACCACGCAAGACTTGGGGAAGGGCAGAGCGCGCATGTCCACTACTATAGGAGAATAAAAGGAGAAGATCAAGGCCCTTTATGGCTGCGGGATAACAGCAGGTCCCTCCATCCTGCTAACAACTCCAACCTGAGCCACCCCTCTCCCCTTGTCATCCCGAACGGAGTGAGGGATCTGCAGTGCGCCCTGCGGCTCTCTCAAATCCTTCCTCGCAAGCGACCCGGATGAACCATCCTGTCCGACTCGCTTCGCACTGTTTAGTTGCACCAACATATAACTATGGCCGGGAGAGGGTAGGAAAATGCATCGCTTCCCATGAAGGATTTGAGAGAGCCGCAGGGCGCACTGCAGGTCCCTCACTCCGTTCGGGATGACAAGGGGAGAGGGGTGGCTCAGGTTTGAGTTGTCAGCCGTATGGGGAGAAACAGCACTCCAACCGGCAAATTTCCAGGAGCAAAAGTTAAAGTGATGGTTGTAGAAGGCGAGCCGGACTAATTACCTGCTGCAACTTGTGAACTGGCCTTCTGCGCCTTGATCCAGGCCTCGGTTCGCGCTTCCAGCAGATCCAGGGGCAGGACACCTCCATTCAGCATCTCGTCGTGGAAGGTCCTTATGTCGAACTTTGGACCCAGTTCCTTGCGCGCGCGCTCGCGGAGCTCAACGAACTTGAGTTGCCCTAGTTTGTAACTAAGGGCCTGCCCCGGCCAGGCGATGTACCGGTCAGTCTCAGTCTGGATCATAGGTTCATCAATAACGTTGGCCTTACGAAAGAAGTCCACCACCTGGTCGCGGGTCCAGCCCTTCGAGTGGATGCCGGTATCGACCACTAGGCGCACGGCGCGAAAGCGCTCGCTGCTCAGCCGGCCATACTCCGAGACGGGATCGCGGTAAAAACCAACCTCCTTCCCCAGTTGCTCCGCATACAGAGCCCAGCCTTCGATATAGCCCGAATTAAAAGTGTGCCGGCGAAAATTCGGCAGACTCGTCATCTGCTGCGCGACCGACAACTGCATGTGATGGCCGGGAATGCCTTCGTGATAAGCGGTGGCTTCGTCGTCAATAACGGTGCGGTGGGCAAAGTCAGAGGTCGCCACAACCACCCGTCCAGGCCGCTTGCCGTCCGGAGTTCCAGTTTGATAGTGGGTCGCCATCGCCGCCTGGAAGGGCGGAATGGCCTCCACCGTCACCGGGGAGCCTGGAATGTAGGTAAACAGCTGCGGCAGCTTGCCCTGCATCTGCCCAAGATAACGGCGATAGTCATCGAGAATCTGTTCGGCCGATGTCGGAATATACTTCGGATTCTTTTTGAGCGATGCATCGAAGGAAGCCACATCGGAGAAGCCTTCCTGGTGCGCGATCTCCAGCATCTCTTTCCCGATCCGATCCATCTCTTCCAGACCGAGCTGGTGGATCTGGTCGGGAGTCATGTCGGTGATCGTGGTGCGGCTGCGGATGTAATGCCGGTACCGCTCTTCACCACCCGGCAGTGAAGTGGTGGAGAGAGTCGTACGGCCATGAGGAGCGTATTCCGTGGCCACAAAGCTCGCGAATTGCTTATAGGCGGGCAGCACCTCTCTATTGACTGTTTCCGTAATCTCGCGGGTAAGGCGTTGCTGGTCGGCGGAGGAGATGCTACTGGGGTATTTCTTTGTGGGCTGCAAAAAAGGATCGTCCGCGATGATCCCCTGGCACTGACCGGGAACCTTCTCCAGCAGAAAGCGAACCGGCATGAGGTTGTCTTTCATTCCGGCACGCAGAACCTCTTCGGTCTGCGTGAACACCCGTGGAATCTGATGCAGGCGTGAAATGTAATCCTCGTAGTACTTGACGCTGCTGAAAGGCGAGGACAGGGGGAGATCGGCGAGATCAGTGTGCGCACCGCTCATTTGCGAGAGCGGCATCTCAAAATCCTTGAAAGCGTAGTCTTCGTTGCGCTGCTCCAGCATACGAACCATTAGCTGGTGAGAAAGGAGATCCTGCTCGCCAAAACCTTCGGTCGAAATTGCCTTCAGGCGAGCGAGAAACTTCCCATCCACGGCATGCTCGCGTGCGGCCTCAGCCATCGATACATTATCGAGTTGATCGTTATAGCGATAATCCCCGTAAGCAGTCGCAGTTTCCGGCGAGGACTTCAGGTCCGACTGGTATTGCTCTTCAAACAGCGCGTTCTGTGCGGCGAGGCGCGAAGCCACGGAGTCCACTGGCGCAGCGAGAGCGGTCGAAGCGAAAAACAGGGCAAGGGTAAGACTGACAGTTTGAGCGCGCATCTGGAACTAAAGACTAGCAGAGAGAGCGAATTGTCACCCGTCACGCTACCAGAGCTGGTGCACTAAGGGCCGAATCCTCTTATCGTAGATCCCGCGAACAGCCGCCATGACTTCTGGTGTGAGCGGGGGTAGATCAGAGGCGTGCGCGTTGTCGGCCACCTGGCTGGGGCGTTTGCCTCCGGGGATGGCACAACTCACTGCATCGAACATCAGGATCCAGCGGAGGGCAAACTGGCTCATGCTTACGCCGGCCGGCACCAGGGCGCGGATCTCTTCGATCGCCCCCAGCGCAACGTCGTAATCGACGCCGGAGAAGGTTTCCCCCATATCGAAGCGCTGGCCCTGGCGATTGAAATTGCGGTGATCGTCGGGACCAAATTTTGTATCTGCGTGGAACTTGCCCGTAAGCAATCCGCTGGCCAGGGGAACGCGAGCCAATATGCCAACCTGCTTTCGCTGGGCCTGGGCAAAGAACAAATCCGCCGGACGCTGGCGAAAGCAATTGAAGATGATCTGCACGCTCTGCACGTTGGGATACTCGATCGCCTTGAGCGCCTCTTCTACCCGCTCCACGCTGACCCCGTAGAAGCGGACCTTCCCCGAATGCACCAAGTCATCCAGCACGCCAAAAATCTCGGGATGATAGTAAGCATCGGTCGGCGGGCAATGGAGCTGCACCAGGTCGAGAGCCTCAGTGTCCAGTCCGCGCAGGTTGTCATCGACCCAGGAGGTAATGTTGGCACGGCTGTAACCGTCCACTGTCTGGCTGAGCAGGCGCCGCCCCACTTTGGTGGCGACGAGGATCTCTTCTTTGCGTGCTTTCTTCAGCTGTGCGATCAGGCGATGGCTTCGACCGTCACCGTACACATCCGCCGTATCAAGAAAATTGATGCCTGAGTCGATCGCCTGGTTCAGCGCGGCAAGTGACTCCTCATCGCTGACCTGGCCCCATGCGCCCCCAATGGCCCATGCTCCAAAACTGATCTCTGAAACCTTCCAACCGGTACGGCCAAGTGCGCGATAGTTCATCGCCAAATAGTATCAGCCGGTGCAGCGGGCCAGAACGATGGTGACGTCATCCGGCTGTTCCGCGGTGCCGATCCAGTCCGCGACGGCGCCGGCGACAATCTCGGTGATGCGAGGCAGAGGTTTGTTGCGATGCTCCTGGATCAACTCGACCAGCCGCTCCTCACCAAATTCGCCAAACTCGTTTTCTGGTTCGGTGACCCCGTCACTGTAGGCGACAAAAATATCGCCGGGCTGCATCACCAGCGTCGATTCGTCATACGTGACTCCATCGAACAAGCCGACCACGGTGCCATTGACGGTAAGCCGGAAAACCTCGCCGTTGGCGCGCAGGATGATGGGCGGCAAATGGCCCGCATTGCAATAGGTCAGCACCCGCGCCTTAGCGTCATAGCAACCCAGGAACAAGGTGGCGTATTTCGCCGCCGGGGTGCTGCGATAAAGCTGGTAGTTCAGGGTGGTCATCAGCATGGCCGGCGCCACTTGCGATTCTGCACTGCCATCGCCGCGATAATACATGCGGGGATCTTCGTGCGATGAGTAGGTCAATGAGGCGGGCAGGGAGGCAGGCAACAGCGCCATCTCGGGTTCGATCGAATACGCGCGCACGAATGCATGCACAGTAGCCATCAACAGAGCAGCGGAAATTCCTTTGCCACTGATGTCGCCGACGGCAAGCACTAGACGATCGCTCCCCAGGGGAATGAAATCGTAGTAGTCACCGCTCACGGTGCGCGCGGGAACGCAAACTCCATGAACCTGGAGTGAAGCCAGGTCAGTCACCTGGTGAGGGAACAATAGTTCCTGCACTTCGTAGGCGATGCTTAGTTCGTTCTCTAGTCTTTGCTTCTCTTTCTGCTCCTGAATCAGCTTAGCTAACGATCCAGTCATGGAATTGAACGATTGCCCCAGTGCCGCCATCTGATCGCGGCCGTGCAGTTGTATCCGGTGGCTTAGATCTCCGCTGTTTACGTGTTCCGTGGCCCGATAAAGTCCGGCCACGGAAGCGGTCATGCTGCGCGTGAGGCGTACGCCGATGTAGAGAGCGACGATCTCAATGATTCCAAAAAAAACAGCAATTGCGAGCAATCCGTCGCGGAAGACCAGGTATCCGTCTCCTAAGGTTTCGAACAAGGTCGCGTAAAGCATGGAGGGCCGGGTGGCCACAAGAATAAGCCCATGCTCTTGTCTTTCTCCAGTTTGCCAGTCCACCACGTTGAAGAGCGTGGGGAAGTTCAGAGTTATGTCAAACCAATGGGAACCAGGAGGTACTTTCCCGGCGCTCACAGGCGTTCGGCCGGCTGAGGGACGGAGGGAGCGAATATTCCCTTTCAGGTCGGGCGGAGCCAGGGTCACCGTACCCAGACGTTCTGCAGTGGTTATGAGCAGATTGGGAGTGATCGGAATATCGGAGATGAGGGCAGTCCCCGGGCTGCCACCGACATAGAGCCTGATCGCGCGCAAATGCAGGCCGTCACGATCGACAACGTATCCAGTGAAGTCGGTGTTGATGAAAGCAGGGATTGGCTCCGGAGCCGTCTTGAGCAATGCTCCTCCGGTGGAGAGGACGAAGCCTTTTCCGTTGCGCGACAAGGTAACCGTCCGCCCAGGGAACCGCTCATCGGAAGCCCTGGTAAACTCGCCCGCGATCCTCTCGTCCAGCTTGCCCGATTTTTCCAAAGGGAATAGCTGCGCGGCCAGCGCATCATTGGCCGCTTGCAGATGTTGCAACTCTGAATGCAAATCTGAGATGACCACGTAGGTGGCAAATTGGCCGGCGAACAGATAGCTGGCTAAGCCACCCATGAGCAACAACAGCAGGATGGGCATGACGCCGATGAAGAGGTAAGTGACGATCAACCGGTTGCGCAGCCGCCACATGAGGGGGCGGTACCCCCAGCGGCAGAACATGACGAAGGCAATGAAGAGAAAGACAATGGTGGCAAAGATGGCCCACCCATCCACTTTTGCTCCGAAGATGTCGGCGGTCCAAAGCAGCAGGCAAAGAACGCCCAGCCACAGGGTAAAGCGGCCCCACTTGGTGCTGGGACGCAGGATTCGTGTCAGCCGGGCCCTGATAGCACTGGATTTGAGTAACTCGATCGCCATACGTGTTATGCCGGGCTCTTCGTAGTATAGGCCAGTCGCAATAGGTGCTGTTTATTTGCGATGATGAGGAAATGCTTTTGAAAGAACAGTCCAGGCTCCTCGAACTGATTGAAAGCGGATTCGCTGCTTTTCGCATCCTGGTGGTTGGGGACGTCATGCTGGACCGTTCCATTTGGGGGGATGTGGACCGCATTTCGCCCGAGGCGCCGGTACCGGTCCTGCGTTCGGTGCGCACCACCAATTCGCCCGGCGGAGCAGCTAACGTGGCCATGAACCTGGTCGGGCTGGGCGTGGCGGTCACCCAGGCAGGTTTTTGGGGCGACGACAGCGAGATGCGCCAACTGAGTGCCATCCTGACCGCAGCCGGCGTCGATGCTTCCGGGATGGTTGTTGCCGGGCAGCCCACTATTTCGAAGACCCGCATCGTCTCTCGTCATCAACAATTGCTGCGGCTGGATGTGGAGAGCGGTGTCCCGCATACCGAGGCGGAGAATCACGCGCTGCTGGAACGCTCGCTTGCTATGGCCCGAACGGCCGACGCGATCGTTCTCTCTGATTACGCGAAAGGTGCGTTGAGCGCGCCGTTTTGCCAGGCGGTCATCGCCCTTGCCCGCGAGCGCGGCATCCCTGTGCTGGTCGATCCCAAAGGCCGAGACTTTACCAAATACGCCGGCGCCACCACCATCTGCCCTAACCTGCAGGAACTTGGGCTGGCAGCCGGCATTGCCACCAATCAATTGGACCAGCTGCTGCCTGCGGGTCAGCAGCTCGTCTCGCAGCTCGGCATCGATTACCTGACCGTCACCATGAGTGAGAAGGGCATTCGCATCCTCTATGCCGATTCCTTTTTTCATTCTCCTACCCGCGCCCGCGAAGTCTTCGACGTCACCGGCGCCGGCGATACGGTCATTGCCGCCCTGGCTGCCTCGCTGGCGGCGGGTCTCGATCCAGAGACTGGTGTGAACCTGGCCAACATTGCCGCGGGTATCGTGGTCGCCAAGACGGGCACTGCGCCCATTGCTCGCAATGAGCTGGTGGCGGAGTTCACCAAGTCCACCCAGATGAAAGGCCCAGACAAAATTCTCGACCTCGATCACCTGCTGGTTCGTCTGGCGGAGTGGCGTGCCAACGGCGAGCGCATTGTCTTTACTAACGGTTGCTTTGACATCCTGCATGTGGGTCACATTACATTGCTCGAACAATGCCGCGAATTTGGCGACAAGGTCGTCATCGGAGTGAACAGCGACGCCTCCGTCAAGGGACTGAAAGGTCCCACACGGCCGGTCGTCGGCGAACGGGAGCGGGCGCGTGTTCTGGCTGCCCTGGGCGCGACCGATGCGGTCGTCATCTTCGATGAAGTAACACCTGCCGACCTGATCCGGCAGATTCGCCCCGACGTGCTGGTCAAGGGCGGCGACTATACCGCTTCCACCATCGTGGGAGCAGACGAGGTAACCACCTGGGGCGGCCGGGTTGAAATTGTGCCTACCGTGATCGGCGTGAGCACGACCAACACAATCCGCAAAATGACAGCGAACGAGTAGCGCTATTCGTTTATTCGTTCCTTAGGGTCTCCATAGGGTCGACGTTCGCGGCTCTGCGTGCCGGAATCCATGCCGCGCCCAGAGCCAGCAGGAACATCACCGCAGGCACTGCACAAAACGTGAGCGGATCGAGCACGCTGACCCCGAAAAGGAAGCTACGCATAAACCGCATCAGCAAAGCTGCCACAATCAATCCAACGGCGGACCCTCCTATGGCCAGCAGCAGGCTCTGCTTTACGATCGCACCCACAATCTGCCAGCGCATCGCACCCAGCGCCAGCCGAATACCGATCTCCCGTGTCCGCCAGCTTACGATGTAAGCAATCAGGCTGTAGACTCCGACCCCGCCAATCAAGAGTGCCAGCGCACCAAACGAAAGCAGGAGGATGGCCAGCGATCGCGAAGCCGACACCGATGCTGCCACCACCTCGTTCAGACTTTGGACGCGGGTCACCGGCACCAGCGGATCGGTTTGATTCACCACCCGGCGCAACTCCGCTGCCGCTTCAGAGGTGCTGGTGCGCGTGCGTAACAGAACATCCATAACCGGCTGCTCACGGGTGTTCGTCATGGGCAGATACACCTCATCGGCGAATCCATCCGCGAGACCGCCGCCGTGGGTGTTGCTGACCACGCCCACGACAACCGCCGCCGCGTCGTTATTCCAAACCCCCGGCGTGCTCTCATCGACCACACTCAGAAGGTGTCTCCCCAGAGGGTTTTGCTGTGGCCATAGCCGTTCCGCCATTTTTTGGTTGATGACAGCCGCGCGGCTTGAGCCCGATTCGTCTTGAGCGGTCAGCATGCGTCCACGCATCAACCGCATCCCCAGGGTGCGAAAGTAGTCAGGCGAGACGATGCGTGCGGTACCTACCTGAGCGCTCTGGTGCGCATTCCTGGGATGTCCCTCGGCGTCGTAGACATAGTTGTTGTCCCGTCCGCTCAGGGGCAAGGAATCGGTCAGAGCAATCGAATCGATTTCCGGTATGCCTTGCGCTTTGCCAAGCAGGGTTTGGAAGAATGCATCGCAGCGTCCCTGCTGCTGGCACGCCGTCGCATCCAATGAGACCTCTGCGGTAAGCACCCGTTCGGTTTGAAATCCTGGGTCTACCTTCGTCAAGCCGTAGAGACTGTGCAGCAGCAGGCCGGCGGCGGTAATCACCACCACGGACAAACCTATCTGGCTCACGACCAAGGCGGTGGACACGCGAAACTGCGAGGCCTTGCCGGTTGCGCCGCGGCTGGTTATGTGCAGCGCCCCTTGCAGATTCGGTGCGGCCATCTTGATTGCCGGGATCAAGCCAAAGAGAAATCCAGTCATCAACGACGCGACCGCGGCGAAGAGAAAGACCGGCGCGTGCAGCGATATTTCGTTCAGCCGCGGAGTATCGGGCGGCAGCAGCAGTACCAACCCCCGCAGACTTGCCCCTGCCGCCAGCAAACCGGCAACACCCGCCAGTGCACCAACCAGAACACTTTCTGACAGCAATTGGCGGATCAGTCTGCCTGAAGTAGCGCCAAGTGCCCCACGAAGCGCCATCTCCCGTTCGCGGGCAGCAGCTCTGGCCAGCATAAGGTTGGCCACATTGGCGCAGGCAATGAGCAGGATGAACCCCACTGAGCTGAACAATAGAAGAAGACGAGGGCGAGTGGCGCCGACTTGTGATTCAAGCAGCGGAAGGACGGTTAGATCTGCCGCCCAGGAGTCCGGCATCCGCCAGGGAAACAGTGGCAATAAAGCCGCACGGAGCCGACGCAGTTCGGCCTGCGCCCGGCCCGGGGTCACGCCATCCTTGAGCCGTCCGAATGCACGCAAATCAAACGTTCGCCAGGGATCGATCGGATCTCCCCCTTTGAAGGCGACTGGAACGACAAACTGAGTATCGGCATAGGGAAACCGCACACCGGCGGGCATGACACCAATGATCCGCCGCGACACACCGTCAATGCGGACGGTCTGCCCAATCACATTAGGATCTTGTCCAAACCGCTGCTGCCAGTAGCCGTAGCTGAGCACGACAACCAGGTCCTGTCCGGTTTGTTCTTGGTCCCGGGTGAAGAAGCTGCCCACAAGAGGATGAATTCCCAGGGTGTCAAAGGCGTTGGCCATGACCGTGGCGCCAAACACCCGGTCCGAGGAATCGGTCCCGGCAACATTCGACTCGGCATCCGCCCCGAACCCACTGACAGCGGCAAACGAATCAGAATGGTCACCCAAGGCCCGGATCCAGCCTTTGGGAAAAGGGCTGACGTCGCCCGAATTGATTCCCACGAGCCGGTCCTGGTGCGGAAAAGGCAGGGGACGCAACATAATCGAGTCGACGAGTGAGAAGATCGCGGTATTTGCCCCGATCCCGAGTGCCAGCGTCAGTACCGCGGTCAGAGTAAACCCGGGTGACTTGCGGAGCTGCCGAATCGCGAATTTGAAGTCGTTGATCATGCGTTTAAGTGAGTGCATGCCGTCGGCCACTCGCAAATCACCGAAAACAAATGACTAATACGCGGAGGAGTCCTGGGGGTTGTCCACCCACGAAACCTTCTGTTCGAAAATGAACAGTCCTTCCTTAAGACCCGTTGCCCGGCGACGACTGCAGATCCCTCCCGTTGGTCGGGATGACAAGGAGAGGGTTGTTGCTCACCTGTAAAGCTGCGATTGGGATGTGTGGATTTTAGGTGGGAGATAGGTCTGATTTTTTAAACTCGATTCCTAGCGTCTTCTCCAGCTCTGAACCAGAACAGCGGCGGCAGCACTCAGCAGCGAGACGGCAATAACCAGCCGAAGAGCTCGCTTTGCGTGACGGAGTTTGGGTTGCTCGAACTCCGCTCCCAGCAGCGGCGCTTCCATGGTCTCGCCGGCATAAGTGTTCACGCCGCCCAGGCGGACGCGGAGTGCGCCGGCCATTGCGCTTTCAGGCTGGCCTGCATTGGGACTTTTGTGTTTGTTTCCATCGCGTCGCCACGTCTGAAAGGCCGATTTGCTCCGCATGCCAGCTGTTGCCAAGATCGCCAGTGCAGTCAGGCGTGAAGGAATGTAGTTGGCAACGTCATCCAACCGGGCAGCCGCCTTGCCAAAATAAAAATAGCGTTGGTCGGCGTGGCCGATCATGGAATCCAACGTGTTCACAGCTTTGTAAGCCATGGCCAGCGGAATGCCACCGACGGCCATGTAGAACAAGGGAGCCACAATCCCATCGCAGGCGCTCTCGGCCAGAGTCTCGATCAGGGCGCGATGAACTTCCGTCTCGGTGAGCGCCTGCGTATCACGGCCAACGATTCTCGCTAGCCGCTCCCGGGCGCGTGGCGGATCTGGTTTCTCGAGTGCACGAATGACGGCAAGACTCTCGTCGATCAGGTTGCGCGTTGCGAGACAGGTCCACGCAAGCAGGATCCCAGCCCCCCATCTGACTGCCTTCGCAGTGGCGAAGTACGACAGGCCCACGACGGCTACGGTCAGTGCGGTGCCTGCGATCAACTCCTCCCGTGCACTTTGACCCGGGCGATGGAGCAATTTTTCACCGATTTGGGTGGAACGCCCTATCAGCCGTACGGGATGCGGGAGCCACTCCGGGTCGCCGGCAATCCAATCGAGCAGGCAGGCAACGGCAATGGTATTCATTCGTACTCCAGGCCTGCCCAGGGAAAGATCTGACGCATGTCGAGGGAGGTGCTCACCTGGCCAGCGAGACGGTTGAGAGACTCCTCCCTTTGTGCCCGCCATGGATTGAGCACCGACGGAGAGGCGAGGCGATGAAAACTCCTGGCTGCGTGCAGAAACTCGTGGCGGAAAGTGTCGTCATCAAAGATGCCGTGCAGGTAGGTGCCGAGGACACGCCGGTCAAGGCTGATGCATCCGTCCAACTCGCCATTCTCCAGAGTGGCGAAAGGCTCTGACTGATCCAGATACAAAGTCTTTCCAACATGAATCTCGTATCCCGCAACTTGCCGCTGTCGCAGTTGCTGTTGAAAAAGAGAAGTGTGCTGGATGGTGCCGGAAGAGAGCCGAGTCACTTTTGCGGTTTGCATGGTTGTGTTGATCGGCAAAAGGCCGAGACCTGGGACGCAGCCTTGCCGCTCAATGCCGGCTGGATCGGCAATCTCTCGCCCCAGCATCTGCATTCCTCCGCAGATACCCACGATCAGACCCGGGAATCGGCGCAGCGCTTGATCGAAGCCGCCTGCCAGCATCCACTCCAGGTCGCTCATGGTCTCCTTGCTTCCCGGCACGACGACTACGTCCGCATTCGCCAGAAGATGGACCGATCGGCTGAACAGCAAGTCGACGGAAGGTTCCGCTCGGAGTGAGTCAAAGTCAGTGAAGTTGGAGAAGGAAGGCAAACCCACCACTGCGATACGGAGACGGCGGTCTTGAGTTGGATCGATTGCCTCCCAGCCTGTCCGCGCGAGGGGTGGCAAACCGAAGCTGTCCTCTTCTTCGAGAGCCAGACCCGGCAGGTAGGGAACCACACCCAGGCATGGTTTTTTCAGACGCGCTTCCATCATGTGGACACCTGGCTGGAGGAGGCTGAGGTCGCCGCGGAACTTGTTAATGCAGAAGCCGCGGATACGATCACGCTCTCCTGGATCCAGGAGCTCGACAGTGCCGAGCAGGGAAGCGAAGACTCCCCCGCGATCGATGTCTCCTACCAACAGACAAGCGGCATCTGCCATGGCGGCCATGCGCATGTTCACGATATCGTGCTGTTTGAGATTGATCTCGGCTGGAGAACCGGCCCCCTCCAGAACGATCACTTGATATTTGGAGGCGAGCGCTTGATAGCTCTCCCACACAATGGGCATCAGTTCTTCTACGCGTCGCTGATGATAATCGGCGGCGGAAATTTGTCCCCAGATCTTGCCTCGGACCACCACCTGGGAGGACGAATCGCCGGAGGGTTTGATGAGGATGGGATTCATATGAACCGACGCCGCGATGCCGGCCGCTTCGGCCTGCAGCGCCTGGGCACGGCCGATTTCGAGGCCCTCAATGGTCGCGGCTGAGTTCAGCGACATGTTCTGAGATTTAAAGGGAGCGACACTGTACCCACGCTGAGCAATGATGCGGCACAGTGCTGCCGTCAGTAGAGACTTACCAACATGAGAGCCGGTTCCAAGAACCATGATGGCGCGGGCCTGGCTCATGACGCTCCTCGATTCCTCCTTCCACAGAAAAACATTTCCATGAGGGGTCCGCTGAACTGCAGATCTCACGTGGAAGCGTTTTTAGGTCTACCAGGCTCGCGACCATTTCGGACCGGCTTTACTTCCATCACGAAGACGCGCATCAATGCCGGCATTCAGCTCGATCAATCGCCCGAAGAGCCAAATGAGATCAGAAAGGCGATTGAGGTAAGCCAGCACCTCCGGCTTTACCTCCTGCCCACTTTCAGCCAAGCGTACCGCATTTCGCTCTGCGCGCCGGCAAACGGTGCGAGCAACTTCGTACGCGGCAGACTCTGTGTACGCGCCGGGGAGCGACCAATCCGCAAGGATCCCTTCCGTGGCTTCAATCTGATAAACCAGTTGCGTCAGAAACTCGACGTCTTCCGGAGTGATGTAAACCTGTGGTTTTTTACTTTCTGGAGGAGTTGCCAACGCCGAGCCAAGCCGGAATAGCGTCTTTTGAATCTGCTCCGTCCAACCGGCGATCTCTGCATTTTTGCAAATGCTTCTGGCAAAGCCCAACACAGTATTCAATTCATCCACCGAACCATAAGCTTCCACCCGCAAGTCAGCCTTTGAAATACGAATGCCGCCTGCCAGCCCGGTTTGTCCTGCATCTCCATGCTTGGTTGCAATACTCATTTGTTTTCTCCTTCATAGCGCACTACGCAACAATACTGTTGGGTTTCTTGCCAGGCCCTCGGCTCGGAGTAGCCGCACAAATGGCGTAAGACGACACGCAGCACGCCTCCATGCGTAACCACCGCGATGGGCCCACCGTTGCTATCCATAAGATGATTCACTTCCGTGAGAACGCGGCGCTCGAAGTCCTCAAAAGTTTCTCCGGAAGGCGCAGGAAGGTGAGGATACGAGCTCATCCATTTCTGCGCATACTCAGGATCTAGCCGCTCAATCTCTTCCCAGCTCATGCCTTCCCAATCTCCGAAATCAATCTCGCGCAGCGCCGGACGCAGCACCTGGGGAATGTTTCTACCCGCCGCGATCGCCTTCGCAGTGCTGGTCGCACGGCGCAGATCGCTGCTATAAACCCTCTCCAGCCTCTCCTCTGCAAGCAATTCGGATAACCGGGTAAGCTGCGCGCGTCCCTGCGGGTTCAAATCAGGGTCGGAGTGGCCACAATAACGGCCTGCCAGCTCCGTTTCCGCATGACGAATGAAGAGCACCCGGCTCATGCTTTCCACACTCCGCAGAGATATACGGCGATCTCCGTCAGTTGATTGGTGGCGCCGAAACAGTCTCCGGTGACGCCGCCGAACTTTCGCATGTAAAACCAGCTCGATAGCAGGGACACAACGATCGCCGCCAGCACCGGCACAATTGCGGCTTTACGAAGAGTCACCGCCACGGTGGCAATGGTGAAAATGGACCCGGCGATCAATGAAGCAATCGAGGTCAAGCGCGCGATCCGCGCCCCCTGCCCCTCGCTTTCGCGCGCGGGTGGAAGGTAGTAGCTGAGGGGCAGCATCGACCAGCGGCACAGCACATGAGCCGAGACCATGGTTGCGATGAAGCGCTCGAGCGGCAGTTCGGCAAGCAACACGGCGCGGCTCAGCAGCGAGAGCACCAGCGCGGAGGCGCCATAGCTGCCGACCCGGTGGTCGTGAAGAATCGCCAGCCGCTGTTCCCGGCTCCAACCGCCCATACTATCGGCGACATCGGCGAGACCGTCCTCATGCAGACATCCGGTAATCAGCACCAGGTATAACAGCACGGCAAGAGCGGAGACGGGGCGACCCAGATGAGGCGCAAGCAACTTCTCGATCAGCCCCGCGCCTAGCCCAATGACCAAGCCGACGAGCGGAAAATACTTGACCGCGCGCGCCAAGCCATCAGGGGCAAAACCCATCTCGGGTACGGGCAGCCGGGTGAGGAACTGGAAGGCTACCGCGATGTCCACCGCAAATCGCGGGGCGCGCAAGCTCATTCCGTCGCCCCGCTGATGCCTGCGGACGTGAAGGTTGCCATCTCCTGGTAGAGGCGCATAGCAGCTTCCAGAATGGGCATAGCCAGAACTGCACCAGTCCCTTCACCCAGACGCATATCCAGATCAAGAATGGGTTCCATTTCCAGACTGGCCAACAGCACGCGATGGCCGGGCTCCTGCGAGCGGTGCCCAGCAAACAAGTAAGGCCGCACGCCCGATTCCAGGCCACAGGCGATGGCGGCAGCTGCAGTGGAGATAAACCCATCCACCACGATAGCGATCTTACGCCGCGCGGCGCCCAGCATCAGGCCGGTCATGGCAGCAATCTCAAGCCCACCCCCACAGCGAAGAATTTCCCGCGGGCTCGTCGCCTCTGAAAAATGCCGCCTCACTACCTCTTCCACGACGCGGCATTTGTGCGCGTACGCTTCGCTCTCCACCCCGGTTCCTTTTCCGGTGACCAGGCTGGCCGGCAAGCCGGTAAGCGCGGCAGTCATGACGCTGGCCGCGGTGGTGTTGCCAATGCCCATCTCACCCACCGCGATCAAATTTCTGGATTCAGCGTAGGCAGCCTCGGCCAACGCGCGACCAGCGGCGAGCGCCTCTTCCAGTTCTTCTTCGCTCATGGCCGCCTCACGCAGCATGTTCCGGCTGCCCCGGCGAACCTTACTTTGGATCAGTCCGGCATGGCTGCTAAGATCGGCATCCACACCAACGTCGACCACGTTCACTTCGACATGGTTCAACCGCGCCAGCACATTGATGGCGGCGCCCCCGGATAGAAAATTAAGCACCATCTGCTGCGTCACTTGCGACGGATAGGCACTCACTCCCTCTGCTGTGATGCCATGATCGGCGGCGAACACGTAGACCGATTTGCTCAAGGTAGCCGGAAACCGCCCTTCACAGATCGCGTACCATTGCGCAGCCAGATCTTCCAGCCGTCCCAAACTGCCCAGGGGTTTGGTAAGCGAGTCGAGATGGGCCCTGGCCGCAGTCAGATAAGCGATCGTCGTGATATTCATCGGACCTCTTTGCGGTAGAGTTCCGCGCGCTCAATCAACAGCGGGTGCCGGTCCGGAGGACACTGAAACGCGCGCTCCAGTATGGATGGCTTAAGGATCTGCTCCGGGCTGCCGCTGACCAGAGGCTGATTCGTTTCCTTTGGGCTGAGCAGAAGTACGGTAGAGAAGTTCTTATCCACCAGGTGCAGATCGTGCATGGAGGCAAGGATGGTGATCCCCTCATCGCGGAGGAAATGCAACAGATCGATTAACTCCACCTGCCTGCCAATATCCAGGTTCTGGGTTGGTTCATCGAGCAGTAGCAAGCGGGGCTGCTGGGCCAGACCCAGAGCAATTTTGACCCGCTGGCGCTCGCCCCCGCTCAGCTCGTTGAAGATACGATGGCGCAGGCTGGACACATCTGCCAGGTCGAGCGCTCGATCGACTGCCATCCGGTCATCGCGTCCCGGCCCGCGCAGCATCCCGATGTACGGAGTTCGGCCCTGCTCCACCACCTGCTGCACCGTGAATGCAAACGGCAGCTCCAGTTGCTGGGGCACCAGCGCGACGGTGCGCGCCACCTCTTTGATGGGAATCGCCTCCATGGGACGCTCGCGCAAGCGAACATGCCCGGTTGCGGGGCGCAGAACCCCTGCTGCAATACGCAACAGTGTCGTTTTGCCGACTCCATTGGTGCCAATCAGCGCGCTACAGCTGCCTTCTTCCAGGTCGAAGGTTGCGTGGCGCAGCACCCTGTTGCCCTGGTAGTCGAAATGAACGTCGTCGAGGCGTAGCAGGCTGCTCATACGCTATAACTCCGCTTCATGTTGCGCAGCAGGTAAAGGAAGAAGGGGCCGCCAACAAAAGCCATCAGAACGCCCACCGGAAGTTCGGATGGAGCAAAGATGGTACGCGCCAGAGTATCGGCAAGCATGAGAAAAATGGCTCCGGTCAGCGCTGTAACCGGCAGCAGCCGTACGTGATCGGGCCCGACAATGAGCCGCGCGACGTGAGGCACGATCAAGCCGGCGAAGAAGATCACGCCGCCCAGCGAGACGGCAACGGCGGTCAGCAGAGAGCCTATTAGAATGATCGCGACCCTTGCCAATTCGACCCTTATGCCGAGCTGCTGGGCATACTCGTCTCCCAGAACCAGGGTGTTCAACGTTCGCATCAGAGGAAGCGCAGCCACGGTTGCCAGGCCGAGCAGGGCGGCGCCGGCCGCTAACTCTGGCCAGGCAGGTATGCCGATGACGCCATGCAGCCAGGACGCAAGAACACGGTTGCCTGTGCCCGTCCTGTCGAAGAGCTCGAAAAAGTAGCTTGAATTCGTAAAAATAGTACTGATGGCAAACCCGGCGAGCAGAAGGGTAACCACGTTGGTCTTACCTGCCGATCGGGCCAGGGAATACACCAACGCCATGGTCGCCGCCGAGCCAACGAAGGCCAGCAGCGCCGTAGCGCTGAAGCCGAAGGCCGACCACTGGGAGAAGAAGGTGATACCCAGGGACGCGCCCAGAGTCGCTCCTCCCGAAGATCCGATGACGTACGGGTCGGCAATGGGATTGCGGAAGAGCCCCTGAAAGAGCAGACCCGAGAGAGCCAACGCCGAGCCAACCACGCCCGAGGCCAACACCCGCGGCAGGCGCAGATGAAACAGGATAAGCCGCTCCGTTTCGCTAAGCGGTATATGCCAGAACATGGCAGCAAAAATGGCGCGCGGTGAAATATGGACTGCGCCCGTCCCCAGCGAGACCAGGGTCATAAGCCCTAGCCCTGCGATGAGCAAAAGGTTGAGGCCCAAAGGCGCGAGTGAGCTTCTTCGAGCCGCGCCAAGCGGGGGATGGTGGGAGGTGGCTACCGTGGCTATTTCAATCGCCAAGATTCGCCTCCAATACTGATCTTTATGCCGGCACGCACAGTAAAGGGAAGCGCGGGATAGCCGAACGCTTCGCTGTAATGCTCGCTCAAAAGATTCTGCATATCGACGTAGGCCGCTAGCGATCGGGTGACCTGGTAGCCGCCGCCGAGTTCAAGGCGTTGGTACGCGCCGTCAAGGTTGCGGTTGGGCAGCAGGAGACTATTGCCAAACTCCGCATCGGTGAGAAAGTCGCTGTCATCCCGTCGGCCAACCAGTGTACCGGTAAACGCTCCATACCACTTCGATTGATTATAGGTAAGACCGAAATAGCCGGAGTGGGGAGCGCGGCGGAAGGGCCGTGCACTCACTAAAGGAGAAAACGCGCCAATCGCTATGTTGGGAAAGTTGGGGTTGTAACTGGGCAGAGACTCACTTGAAAACGACTGTTGTACCAGCGCATCAAGATAGGTGTAGCCGCCCCGGGCAAAGAGATGACTCCCGATCTTATACTCGGTGGCCACCTCGGCTCCCTGGGCGCGGAAGGCTTGAGAGTTAACCGCTGCTCCAAATTCGACCGCAGGATCGCTGGCGGCGGGTAGACCTAGTACGAGCAGGGCCGACTGGGGCACAAATTCCACACCGTTGGTGAATTCGTTGTGAAAGTAGGTCAAGGTGATGCGGGCGCGGCCGTTCCAAAGCTGTTGATCGATGCCCCCATCGTAGGTGCGGGAAGTTTCCGGGCCGATGGGAGAGACGTGATACTGCTTGATCAGTTCGCTGCCTTCAGGCAATGCGTCCAGGATGTCAAACAGAGAGATGCTTTGGTAATAGATACTGGGCTCTTTGATACCCTTGCCGAAGCTGAAATTCAGCTTGGTTCCACTCAGCCAGCCGCCATTGCTGGGGCGAACAAGATAATAGGCGAGGGAAGCGCGAGGCGTAGCGGCAAATCCAAAGAGACCATTGTCCTCGAGCCCGCTACCCACGGTGTAATAAAGACGGTTCCACAGGTCGCCTGCAAGTTGAACGGTGTAGCTGTAGTTGCCGCGTTCGATGGCGGTTGGCGTTCCCCCCGAAGTGAGTGTCGAACCCCGCTCATCTTCATACTTGAAGGCGCCCAGGGCGACGATATGCGCATTGATCCGGTAGTCGGACTGGGCATACACAAAGTCTCGCTTGCTGGGGGCCTGGTAGTAGTTTGGATAGGTCGACCCGTAGCTCGCACCGTATTGGAAGATCGCCTGGCCGCTTACACTATAGCCATTGGCGCCTTGGACGTTGACCGGGGCTCCTAGATATACGTCTTCGTCGGGATCATAGATTCCGGTCGCAGCGAAGTCAGTGAAGTTGTAGTGCAGGCGCAACCCGCCATAGCGAATCTGGTTATGCCATTTTTCGGTGGTCTGGTTGTTCCAGGCGCCGCTGTAGTAACTGTCCTGCTCTTTAACAGTTGACGCGTCAGGGATGCCATAAAGCAGGATGGCATTGGGCTGATCGGCGGCCACGGTGACTTTCCGTATGGTAAAGCGCAGATCGTTGGCGGTATTCGGTGTCCAGCCAAAATTTCCCGCGTAGGTCCCATTGTGAAAGGCATCGTTGGGAAAATCGTTGCGCGTGTCTGTGCGCGCGAAGGCGGAGTAGTGATCAAAATGACGAAAAGTACCGCCGAGCGTGCCCACCTGGCGAAAGGTGTCGAAATTTCCACCATCGCCGGAATACGTCAGCAAGGGAAGCAGGGTACTGCCGCGAGCCGTGGTAAGGCTCACCACTCCCGCCAGGGCATCGGACCCGTAGAGCGCGCTATTGGGCTCTCGCAAAACCTCGACTCGATCAAAGCCCACGGCATCAATGTTGGCAAATTCCACCGCCCCGCCGATATCATCGGCGGGAACGCCATCGATCAGCACCTTATTCGCATTGACATTGCCACCCCGAATCGACAGGCCAGTGGTGCCCCCAACCTGTCCCGTCTGGGTCACTTGAACACCCGGGATCAGCCGCAGCGGATCCTGCACTTCCGTGGAGTACCGAAATTGATCCGCGGTCAACACGCTCACCGGAGCGCCCACCTGGGCTTCCGGTGTAGGTGTTCCTGTAGCGGTTACGGTTACCTGTTGGGTCAAGGTCTGCGTAGCCAGGGTGATATCCACCTGGGCTTGCGCCCTGGCCGTAACAAAAATTGGATTGCTGGTAGTCGATTGAAAAGTCGGCGCTACCACCCGCACCTGGTAGCGGGCGGACCTGGTTAGATGAAACGCGTAGTTGCCGCTTGTATCAGTGGCAGTTTTTTGCGCGACAGTCGCGCCGTCGAGTAACTCCACGGTTGCCGAAACAATGACTGCTCCCAGCGGATCGGTCACCGTTCCGCGCAAGGTCCCGCCCTCGGCGGCCAGCGCTGGGAACGGCGCGAACAGCAGAGCCAACATCGCGAACCACCTGCGGAAAATCAAAAGGTCGAACATGTCTTATCCCCCTCGGGTTGTTGAAGCAAGGCCGTTCTCCTGACTTGCGCGTCCACAAACCTGGCTGCCTTCCCGGGACCTCATCCCAGTGGCGTTGATCGTCCTTGCCCGGTTCTCTGCGCTTACAGTTACGGGGTAGTGGCGGATTTGCACCGCCTTCTCGTTACCTTGCTGTTGAGTAGTTATTTTGGGTGCCCCACCCCTTGCTTTGTGCGAGAGGTGAGAAAGGAGAGCCCTGCTAAGGATGAAATTCCCGAGCTATTTCCTCCAATGCATCGATGGCGACCGGACTCGGTTCCTGTATGCCGCTATCGACGTAATAAACCTTACCTGCCTGGATCGCCGGCAGACTGCTCCAACCGGGCTGCTTCCGCAACATCTCCACCGACAGCTTTCCTCCGCGAATGAGCACCAATGCTTCCGGCGCCCGGCTGACCACGGTTTCCATGCTGACTTCCGGCCAATCAGGCAGCAGGTCATCGGTCACCGACTTGGCGCCCGCGGTTTCGACAATCTCGCTGATGAAGGCGTTCTTGCCGATCGTAATGATCGGGTCATACCACACCGGCACCAGCACTCTCGGCGCTGGTTTACCTGCCGAACGCGCTCTGACGGCTTCGATACGCTTGCTAAGGCTGGCGTTGAGAGCTGCTGCCTCGGGCACGCGGTTCAGCGCTTCGCCCACGCTGCCGACCGAGCGCAGTATGCCTGAGAGACCGTGGGGATCAACCAGATACACAGGCACACCTACAGTCTGCAGCTGGCTTGCGGTTTCCGTGGCTCCGGGTATGCTCGTGCCCAGTACCAGGTCGGGATGGAAGGAAAGAATTGTCTCGATCGAGGGCTTTACCAGGCCACCGATACTTGGCTTCTTCAGGGCGGCGGGAGGATAGGTGGTGTAATCGCTTACCGCGACGACGTCATCCCCGGATCCAAGTGCGAACACCGTGTCCGTAATGCTGGGCACCAGGCAGACCACTCGATGCGGGTGATCGGGCACCGTGACTGTCCGGCCGGTTTCATCGGTGACCACGCGGCTGGCCTGCGCGGCGAAGGTCACCAGAAGGATAAACAACAGTAGGGCCCTCTTCATGATGCCACCCGTTTGAGCACCAAGGGCAGACCGGCGACCAGCAGAAGCACGTCGGACGCCACCCGGGCAACGCGCTGGTTCATCTCCCCCAACAGGTCGCGGAAACGCCGGCCAGACGCATATTCCGGCACCACGCCCATTCCAACTTCATTCGAGACCAGAACCACTGAGCAGGGGGGAGACTGCAGGGCACGGCAAAGGGCATCGATCGAGGACGGTTCATCGCTGCCGGCTTCGAGCAGGTTGGCGGCAAAAAACGTTAGGCAGTCGATGATCAACAGGTCGCAGGCAGGACCATGATGAGCGATGGTCTCCGCCAGCGCCAGGGGCTCCTCGACCGTGTGCCAATGTTGCGGACGGCTGCGGCGGTGGAGATCGATCTTGAGCCGCATCTCGTCATCGCCGGCCCGCGCTGTGGCTACAAACACCACCCGTTCGGCTTGTTGGCCAAGCTGCTGTGCGTAGTGGCTTTTTCCGCTGCGTGCACCTCCCAGCAAGAGGGTCACCGTGTTGCTGCGGGTTGACTGCATGCATCGCCTCTTGCGCAGAGCAAAGCCCTGGCTGGAAGCGGGATCTTATAAGAAGGCAGCGTCCTCGCTGAGGAGCAAACGACGTCAGCGAAGTTGCTTTCCAGCTCTCCCATCGAAGCTGAAAACGGCCCTGGTGGGCATCTGGCCGGTCTCCTGACTTACGCTTCCTCGAGATTGAACAGCCTTCCCAGGATTTACTTCCCAGTGGCTAGAGCAAATTGGTTCAACTCTCAGCGCTTACAGTTACGGGGTAGTGGCGGATTCACACCGCCTTCCCGAACACCAGATTGCTCAAAGATAGCTCGCCCGTCGCGGTGCGTCAATGGTGATCAGATCGTCATGACAGGGGTGGCGCACCTTAATCTCTATGCTCCTATGGGAATAGGATCAACCGAGGTCTCAGCAAACGCTGGCAAAGTTAACGAGGGCAGAATACTGGCAATGGCTGCATAGACCAGGAGTCCGCCGTAAAGCTGTGGGCTGATGGCAAAGTTGTCGCGCAATAATTCGGCAATGACCAGGGTGAAAATCAGGGTTGGGGTAAGGGCGATGGCCACGCGGAAGCTGCCACAGTGCCCCCGATGCTGCATAAAACGCGATTGCAGCCAAACCACGCCGAGGCGAACCGGTATGACGCAGCCGGCAATCACAAAGCCTTAGAGCAGGGAGGCTGAAACCAGCGCGGCACTGGGTATTTCGAGACCGTTGTGAAAGAAATAGAACGGGATGAAGAAGGAAGCAAACAACCCGATGGCATCCAGATTTTCTGCCGAGTCAAGAGTCGCCGTGCGCTTGTTCAGGGACCGGGCAACCAGGCCGGTCACAAACGCGCCTACCAGGTAGTAAACGCCGAGCGTCTTCGTTAGGACGGCGCAAATCAGTCCAACCATCAACAGCAGCGAGAACTCCGAGCCAGGCGCATAGGGCACCACCCACCGTCCCAGGGCCAGAAAGACCATGGGCATGAGCGCGATCAACAGGATGATGGTGCCCCCGGAGATGAGCAGAGTCTTGAACGATCCCGCTTGCGAGATCACCAGGAACTGGCAGACAGCCGTAACTTCGCCCGCCACGGCGAGGTAGATAAACGTAGTGCTGGGTCCTTGCATAGCCTTGCCAAAAGGGAGGTTTAACTTTAACGCGGTTAAGCTTAGGAAGGAATGGAATTCTGCTTCACAGATCCTTGAGCAGCCAGCGGACGGATCTCTTCTGAATCTCAATGTATTGAGGATTCCACATAGCATGGATCGTATGGCCGACGGCGGTGAATACGACCCGGCCTTGGCCGAAGTCATACGCCCAACCCGATATCGACCTGGCGCCCAGATCTTCAAACCTCAGGCCATCGATATTCTCCGCCTGCAGGATGATGTGCTTTGGATCCTTGTCGTACGTCACGTAATGCTGCTCATCGTTCACCATGAAGGAACTCATGCCGGCGGTGATGGGATGCTTGTTCTCTGTAGCATGGACTTGAAATGGCCGTAGCGGCGGGTGACCGATGTACGCTCCACCCATCGCCTCACGATAGTTTTTGGAGCTGAGCGAGATGTGGCTGCTATTGTGGAGGGCATAGAAGCCATTTCCTGAAGTCACAAAATCTTTGATCGCTGTCCCTTGCTCCTCCGTGATCCAGTTAACGGGCTTTGCCTCGGGAAAGCTCTTGGGTGTTTCAAGATCTGACTCATAGGCCGCGTAGGCGTCCGGGCCCAGGTAACCGCCGGGCCAGATCATTCCGTCGCGCAGAATCAGCAGCAACTGATAATCCTTCAATAAACTGGCCGAGATCTGATCGTATTGGATGGTGTAGTCGATCGGAATATCGAGTTCCCGGAACACCCTGTTCAAGCTCACGCAAATGTAATCCGCGTTGTGGTAGCGATCGCCGACGAGTGCCAGGGCGCGCGGCTTCCCGCGGCCGCGGGCACGGGAAGAACCAAGGCCCAGCAATCCGGCGCCGGCCACGATCCCGGCATTCTGAACCAGGGCCCGTCGCGACAGTTTCGCTTGTGGCAACTTCATCGCGCCTCCAGCGCTACTCGGCAGGGACAAATAAAATAGCGATCGGGGATGGAGTGTCGATTGGCTGGCCAGCCGGCTTCAACTGGCCGTCCTTCGGGTCAACACGAAAAACCACAATCGTGCTCGAATCCTGATTCGCCGCGATCAGATACTTGCCCGTTGGGTCAAGGGCGAAATTCCTGGGAGTTTTTCCTTGCGTGGGCACCACCTCAACCTTGGTCAGCGTACCCTTGGCGGGATCAATCGCGAACACCGTGATACTGTCGTTTCCACGGTTGGAGGCGTAGAGAAACCGGCCGCTTCGATCGACCTCGATCTCCGCTGAATTGTCCTCTCCCTTGAAGTCATCGGGCAGGTTCGAAATGGTTTGGATTGGCGTCAGCGAGCCCTTCGCAGGATCGTAGGAAAAGACAGCCACGCTGGAGCCCATTTCGCACAACGCGTAGGCGTACTTTGCCCCACGTCCGAAGGCAAAATGCCGGGGTCCGTAACCCGCTTTTACCGGCGCGGAAGCAGGATCGTTGGGTGCGAAGGTACCCTTTTGTGCGTCGACGCGATAAATCTTGATCTGGTCAGTACCCAGATCGGGCACGAAGAGGAAACGATTGTCAGGCGAAAGCACCACTGCATGTGCGTGCGGTCCCTTCTGCCGGGCAGCGTCTACGCTGGACCCGCTAAGCTGATAGAACCCTGTCCTCTCGCCGATGCTGCCGTCGGCCTTGATCGCGAACGAGGCCACATTCCCACTTCCGTAATTGGCCACGAACAGCATTTTGCCGGTTTTGTCGACGACCAGGTGGCAAGAGCCGCCTCCTCCTGCATCCACTTTATTGAGAAGCGTCAAGGCGCCGGTCTTGCGGTCGATGGAGTAGCTGCTGACAAAGCCGTTCTTCTTATAGTCGTCCGCACCGGGCTCCGGGCCCATCTCGGTCACAGCATACAGAAAACGATGCTGGGGATCGGTGGCCAGAAAGGAAGGATTTGGGAGCTCTGCCGCAACGCCGATCGGCTTGAGTTGGCCAGTAGCAGGGTCGAAGCGGAAGCTATAAATTCCTTTGCTGGAAGAAGCGGTGTAGGTGCCAACATAAGCCAGGTAGGAACTGGCGGCATGGAGTGGAACACTGGCCCCGGCTAATGTGATTCCAAGCATCGCTAACCTCATCCATTTCTTAAAAACCGTCATTGTCAGCCTCGTAAGTTGAGAACGCCGCCATCAAAGGGCACATCCGCTCCGGTAAGAAAACTGGCAAGATCCGAGCACAAATAAACGGCTAGGCCGGCCACTTCTTCGGGTCTTGCCATTCTGCCTACAGGCTGTGTTTTTGCCAACTCGGCCAGCATTTCGGCCTCGCGGCCGGGATAGTTCTGCTTCAGGTAGCCATCCACGAAGGGAGTATGGACGCGCGCCGGCGAGATGCAGTTGCAGCGAATGTTTTTGTCCAGGAAGTCCTTGGCCACCGATAGGGTCATCGCGCGAACGGCGCCCTTGCTCATGGAGTAAGCGAATCGGTCTGGAATGCCTGCAACGGCGGCCATGGATGCCAGATTGATGATGACTCCGCCGGATTGATTGAGCATGACCGCGATCGCAGCCTGCATGCAAAGAAAGGTGCCTTGCACGTTGACCCGGAAGAGCCGCTCGAAGTCGTCGACGGTGGTGGTCGCAATGGTCCCTATGTGGGCGATGCCGGCACTATTGATGAGGATGTCGATGGGCCCCTGATCGGCGATTGCGTTGAAGACCTGGCTAACGCTCTCCGGGTTGGCTACATCGCACTGCAGGGATGAAGCTCGTCCACCTGCGCGGCTTATTTCGGCAGCACTTTGCTCGGCGGCTGGGTTGATATCCAGGACCCAGACCTGAGCCTGATGTGCGGCTAGAGAAGCAGATATGGCCTTGCCAATTCCGCTCGCTCCGCCGGTGACAACGGCGATTTTGCCCTTGAGTTCAGTGCCGTTCACCGCAGGTCCCCTCCGCTAAACGCTCTTAAGCGCCGACAAAAAGATCAGCTCAGCGGTCAAACAGGCTGTGTGAGTTCCGATGATAGAACCGCAGGTCCCTCCACTACGCTTCGCTCCGGTCGGGATGGCAATTCTTGTTGTGCCCGCAAGAGGTTCAGTAGGAAGTAATTGACCCCCAACGAAAGAATTGTCATCCCGACCGGAGCGAAGCGTAGTGGAGGGACCTGCGGTTCTATCCGGACTAGAAAGCTGACTTGATGAAGTGCGCTGTTTTGGTGCCGGCTTTTTCGGTGTAGTAGACCGTTACCTTGGCTGATTTGTCCGCGCCCTCGGCAACATCCTTGCCCGTGTCTTTCGCCGCGCGATCGGTTAAGTGAAAGGTTTCCACGGTGCCGTCGGCGGTCTTAACGGCGATGGTCTTTGCTCCTCTGTCTATGTGCGAAACCGTTCCATCTGTCGTTTTCAATCCGTCATCGCCGATTTTATCGATCTCGTGGGCCGTATCCTTGCCCCCTGCGGAGGTGTAGTGGACGGCCACTTTGCTGCCTTCCTCCACCCCGTGGGCTGCATCGACGGCGCCACGCTTGGTATCTTTGGCTCCGTCGACGGTGACGTCGCCGGCATAGTGAAAGGTGTGCTCGGTGCCGTCTTTCGTTTCGACCACCAGGGTCTTGGTACCCGAGTCGACCTTCTTGACCGTGCCGTCCACCGCGTGAACCACATCTTGCGCCGCGAGACTTAACGATGTCGTCAATGCGAACGCACTCACCAGGGCTAATGTCTTGATCATAACCATCCTCGTTTCTTGCTCAGTGAACACAATCTTATATCACCAGCCGCCACCCAATGCCTGGTAGAGCTGCACGTAGTTCTCGAACTCGGCAAACCATGCCTGTGTGGTCTGGAGCTAGGCGGTGAAATATTGCTGCTGGATGGTTAACACTTCGAGAAAGCTGGTGGCTCCGCCGGTGAAACGAAACATTTGCCAGGCGCGAAGTCTCTTTGTAGGTGGCTGCTTGCTCCTGCAACTTCACCCGCTACAGCCGCGATTGACGATAGCCAACCAGGCTGTTGGAAGCCGGGAGCGCTTGCACAAAAATTGCCTGTCGTGGATACCCAAGGACTCTAGCACATGAACTGCATCGAACCCAGGGCTTGTTGGCGGGTGAGGAGCAAGTATATCTTAGGACGGTATGGGGATCAGCCGAGGAGAATGGGCCGTGGCACTGCTCCTCGTCTTCGCCCCCCTTTCCCCGTCTCGAGCGCAGCAGAGCGCGCCGGCCGCAAACGAAGAAACCCAGCAACAGGAAGACCCCAGGGGAATTCGCACGCGGGAGTTCCTTGGACTGGGCCGGATGCCGGACGCAAAAATGGCCGCCGAGGGCGCCAAGATCTTCGGGTCAACGTGCGGCTTTTGTCACGGAGAAAATGCTCGCGGCGCAAGTGCTCCTGATCTATTGCGCTCGCCCGTGGTACTCGACGACAACCAGGGAGAACTTATCGGCAAAACTGTGCACGAGGGAAGACCAGCGAAAGGAATGCCCGCCTTCCCATCCTTAAACGACGAGCAGTTGCGCGATATCGCCGAATATCTCCATCTGCAGGTGGAGCTGGCAGCGAACCGGGGAACCTACAAAGCGCTGAACGTGGTAACCGGAAATGCCAGCGCAGGCGAGGCTTATTTCAACGGTGCAGGAAAATGTAATACCTGCCACTCCGTCACTGGCGACCTGGCGCACATCGGGTCAAAGATGCAACCGCCCGATCTGCAACAAAGATTCTTGTATCCGGCCCCCAGCCAGCCATCCGCTACCAAAGTTAACGTGATCCTAAAAGATGGTACGCAGATCAGCGGAACCCTCAAGCATCTCGACGACTTTTACGTCTCGCTCGACGACGCGGCCGGCAACTACCGCTCCATCGCTCTGGAAAAGGGCGTCACCGTAAGTGTGGAAGACAAGCTGGTCTTCCATCGCCAGATGTTGGATAAGTACACCAATCAGCGGATGCACGACCTAACGGCCTATCTGGTGACCCTGAAGTGAAGCTATTATTTTGTTGCCTGCTCACGTTGTTGCCCAACCTATCAACTGCCCAGGGTCTTGATCCCCACACGCTGCTGCAAAAGGAACCCACCGACACCTGGCCCACTTATAACGGAGACTACTCGGGCCGTCGATTCAGCCCATTGACCCAGATCCAGACTTCGAATGTCCGCCATCTGTCGCTGGCCTGGATGTATCGGGTGAAGATCGCCGGCGGCGCCATGCGCGGAGTCGGAGAGCCCGATATCAAGTCCACACCCTTGATGGTGGACGGTGTTCTCTACTTCACCATTCCCGATCACGTGTATGCTCTCGACGCACGAACGGGTGGGGAGCTATGGCATTACGATTGGGTAGATAAAGGCGGCCATCTGATAGGGAATCGCGGAGTCGGCATGTATCACAACTGGCTATACTTCATGGCCCCGGATGGCTGGTTCATCTCTCTCGATGCAGCGACCGGTAAAGAGCGCTGGAGAAAGAAAGTAGCCGACGAGAAGATGCAGTACTTCACCACCGGAGCGCCGATGGTGGTGGGGAACCACGTAATCATGGGCGTCGGCGGAGATGCCATCGACGTTCCTGGCTATCTTGAATCGCGCGATCCAGAAACAGGAGAGCTGCAATGGCGTTGGAATAGCGAACCCGCCAAGGGGGAGCCCGGATCGGAGACCTGGCCAAACGAGAGCGCGATGAGCCATGGCGGCGGCATGACGTGGCTGCCTGGAACGTATGACCCGCTGCTCAACCTGCTGTATTGGGGAACTGGCAACGCGAATCCGGTCATGGCAGGGCAAGGCAGACCGGGGTCTAACCTTTGGACGTGTTCGATTGTCGCGCTCAATGCGGACACCGGCGAACTGGTTTGGTATTTTCAGGGATCACCCCACGACACCCACGACTGGGACAATACCGAGACTCCTGTTCTTTTTGATGCCGAGGTCGATGGCAAGCCGCGCAAGCTGTTGGCCCAGGCAGCACGCAACGGTTATTTTTTCGTCCTCGATCGGACCAACGGAGCTTACATCGTCTCCAAACCATTCGTTGCTCTGAACTGGTCCAAAGGGATTGATGCCAAAGGCCAGCCCATCCCCGACCCGCAGAGAGAGCCGACCGTGGATGGCAATTTGCTGACCATCAACGGAGGTGGTGGCACCAACTGGATGCCTCCCAGCTACAGCCCGCAGACCGGCCTGTTCTACGTCAACGCGACCCGTGGCTACAGCGTGACCTACCTCACGGATACCAGCGCCAACCCCGAAGGATACGGGGGATCGACTCGGAATCTGTGGTCGCAACACGTTCTGGAAGCGCTGGACTATAAGACCGGTGAGGTGAAGTGGAGCCATCCCTATACAACCGCCGACGCATCGGGAGCAGGGTACGTTGGTGGGGGAATTCTGACCACTGCCGGCGGTCTGCTCTTTAGCGGCGATTACAACCGGAATCTGATCGCCTTCAACGCTGCCAACGGCGGAATCCTATGGCATTTTCCTATGCTGCATTCTTTAGGAAACGGACCGGAAACCTACCTGTTGGATGGACATCAATATCTGATTGCCGGAGGCGGTGACACGCTTTACGCATTCAGCCTGAATTGACGCCGTCACTTCTTCTCCGTCTCCGCGAGAAACGCAACCAGGTAACCCTTCCAGATGGCCGCCTGCGTGTGGGTGCCGTGTCCGTGGGTCTCCTCCGAAAGCGGAATAAGGATGAACTTGGCATGAGGCATCCTGGTAACCATCTTCTGGGCGATCCCGAGCTCCGGCGGATTGATGAAGTCATCAGCGGAGTTAATCCACAGTACGGGAGCGGTGATGGTGCTGAGCTTCGGCTCCGGATTGTAATTGCGCGACGCATTGACGTAGTAAAGAAAATCGTTGGCGTCGGTATGCGCAATCATGGGGTCCAGCGTGCGATCGACAAAGCCCTCCGCCAGGACCCGGGTTGGAAAGCGTTTCTGCATCGGCAGCGGCGCCGATCCAGCGATGAGGATCAGATCATTCGCCCCACGAAGGCCCTCGACGGGTTCCGTGGTGTAATCCCCGTTCTTCCATGCAGGATCGTCGCGGATCATCTGCATAGCCATGTATCGCCACATGCGATTGCGTCCCGCAAGCTCCACCGGGAGGCAAGCAAAGGGAGCGAGTGCGTCAGAGAAATTGGGATAGGTCTCGCCCCACACAAAAGACTGCATGCATCCCATCGAGGTACCGAGAATCAGGCGCAGATGATCGACGTGGAGGCCATCAACCAACATGGTGTGCTGCCCAGCGACCATATCGTCGTAATCGTATTGCGGAAAGTGCATGCGCAAGCCATCGGAAGGCTTGCTCGATTCACCGTGGCCGATGTCGTCGGGAAGGATGATGTAAAACTTCGTGATGTCGAGCGGTTGGCCGGGCCCGAACAGCACGTCGGAAAAGACTGGGTTTAAGAGCGAATGAGCGTCGCCTCCGGTGCCGTGCAGTAGCAGGACCACGTTGTCGGTGTGACCGGCCGCATCGCGATGAGGTCTACCCAGCGTGAGGTAGTGGAGTTTCAGCTCGGGGATCGATTCACCGCTACCAAAATGGAAATCCTTGATGACGTAGCTGCCGTCCTGAGCCGGCCAGTGGCTGGTCTGCGCATAAGAGGTCACACACGCGAGCAGCGCAAACAATAGAAACCGGTGCATGCTTCTCATGGATTTATCGGCCATTCCCCTACGGGCTCGCTACTTTGCGAACGGGAGGCTTGTAGTTCACCAACTCATCCACTGGCTTTTTTCCGGCCCAGGCGATACCACGCAACACCATGGCCTGGATTTGCGGGTTGGCAAAATTGGCATACGTATGACCCTGCATCCAGACGAATGCTCGTGCCGGCTGCCCGCCCGCAAGCGTATGTTCATAGGTCCAGATCTGGGGCACGACTTCGCCTTTGTGTGTGCCCGCGCTGGGAGTTCCCGGGATGACGGCCGTGGCGAGTACATGGATTGCAGGATCCTTAGCCCACGTCATGTTGAAGAACGCTTCATCGAAGATCGTAATATCCGTCATGCCCGTCATGATGGGGTTCGCTTTATCGACGATGGTGTAGGGAATGTCTGCTCCCAGGGTGTAATTCACCTCGCCATGTTTTTTTGCACCGCCCACCAGCGTCGCGAAATAGGCCGGATCCGGGCCACACAGGGAATCATGGAGACTTACAATCCCGCCTCCGCGCTTGACAAAGGCTTCGAGCGCGGCTCTCGTGCTATCCGACATGTACCCGTCGTCGCCCTTATATATCACCAGGACATCGGTATTCTCAAGTTCCTGGGCGCTTGGCTGGTGCAGCGAGCCGTCCACGATCGCGCCGTGCTCGGTGAGAATCTTGCTCCAGTCAGCAAGAAACTGGGGGTAATCATGTTGGCCGGGCTGGTGTGTCTTGAGTCCTGCCTGCAGGTAGACCCGCATACCATTCGGGTTCTGATTCGACGGCCTGGGCGCGGAAGCGGGTTGTTGAGCGGATAAGGGTAGAGAGCAAACCGCGCCTAAGACGAAGGAGAAGACTGTTGAGAGCCGCGGTGTCATCATGTGCGGCATCCAGTATAGCCTTCGCTATGTCCCGTATGTCGCGCAGCCGGATGTGAAAAACCCTCAAGCGCAAGCAAAATCATGCACCGTATATACAGATGCAGCATAATGTATATATCAGGGGGAAACCGGTATGGCTGTCACGATGACTTCGATCCGGCTGGACACAAATCTGGCCGACGAGGCGGCGAAAATCCTGGGCGTGAAGTCGCGAACGGAAGCGATCCACGTTGCCCTCAGCGAAATCGTCGCATTGAAGCGCTTCAAGAACCTCATGAACAAACAGTCGGGGAAGCTATCGTTTGATGGCTATGAGTAGCCTTGTCATCCTGGATACATCGATCTTTATCAATCATTTGCGTCACGGTTTGTACCGGGATCGGATCCACTCACTTACCGGGCTAGTGAGGACATCTTCAGTGGTCCTTGCTGAGTTGTGGCGAGGCGCCAGCAAACCTGCGGAGCGTAGCTTCTTGAGAGCCCTGGAGGAGAACCATCCTGTCTTGATACCAACAAAGCAGAACTGGTTGAACTCAGGCGAACTCTTGGGGCAGGTACGCCAGGATCAAGGCTTTGCTTCAGCAAAACTGCGCGACCTTCATTTCGACGTCCTTATTGCGCTAACAGCACGTTGCCATGGGGCGCACCTTATAACCTCAGATCGCGCCGATTTTGAAATGATTGCGTCCTACAATGCTGCCCGCGGGCTCAGCCTCGAGTTCTGGTAGCCAGCGCAGACTGCGCGCACAAGCGAACGTCGTTGCAGAATTCGTCCATCCGCTTCTGATCGGTGTCCCATGAGCACATAAAGCGGGCCGCTCCGCCGATAAAGGTGTAGAACTTCCAGCCCAGTTGGCGCAAAGCCTCGAGAATTTCGTGGGAAGCGTTGACGAACACCGCGTTCGCCTCAGGCTCAGAGATAACGCGGATGCCCTCAATCTCAGAGAGTTGACGGGCCAAATAGCGGGCGCCGGCATTTGCGTGCTCTGCGTTTCGCAGCCATGCCCCGCTGTCGAGCATGCCCACCCAGGGAGCCGCAAGGAAGCGCATTTTCGAAGCCAATTGACCTGCCTGCTTACACCGGTAGTCAAAATCTTCCGCAAGTTTGCGGTCGAAAAAGAGAATCGCTTCGCCTACCGCCATTCCGTTCTTTGTGCCTCCAAAGCAAAGCACATCGACACCGCTTCTCCACGTTAGGTCTGCGGGTGAGCAGCCAAGACTTGCACAAGCATTGGCAAAGCGAGCTCCATCCATGTGGAACCGCAGCCCGTGCTTCACGCAAGCCGAAGAGAGGGCGCCCAATTCTTCAACGGTATAGACCCGGCCTGTCTCGGTCGATTGACTGATCGTGACTACGCGCGGCTTGGGGAAGTGTATGTCCTGGCGATTGGTGGCGATTTCCTGGATGGCTTTGGGCGTAAGGTTGCCATCGCGGCTTTCGGCCACCAGGAGCTTGGATCCATTGGAAAAAAACTCCGGCGCGCCGCATTCGTCGGTCTCTACGTGGGCCGACTGAGCGCAAATCACGGCGTGATACGACTGGCAGAGGGAAGCGAGCGCCAAAGAATTGGCCGCCGTGCCGTTGAAGGCAAAGAAGACCTCGCAATCGGTCTCAAATAAATCTCTGAAAGCGTCGGCGGCAGCCTCTGTCCAAGGGTCGTCTCCGTATGCCGGCGCGTGGCCGCGGTTGGCCATTTCCATGGAGGCCCATGCCTCGGGGCAAACGCCCGAATAGTTGTCACTGGCGAACTGCTGCAGAAGGTCGGTGCTCTTAATTTCACGCATATCAGATGCTCTTTTGACTTTAATTTTGCGGACCAAAGGCACCCAGAATTCTTGCCGGGCACTCCCGTCCGATAACCCCAACTTTCGTCGGATCACACACTTAGCGGCATTCCGACGCATGAAGGCGCTTTTGTCGAGAATAAAGGAATGTCAGCAGGATTGAAACCAGAGAGGAACTACCTGATGACGAGGGGGTGGGGGAGTGTTTCACCATCTCGTTACGAATGCCATTGACAGACGGACGAAGCAGAGCACTTGTTCAACACAATTTTTCGCCCATACCCGGCCAGGACTCTTCGGGAGTGGCCGCCGCCATAATGCCTTTGCTTACCGGGGCCTTGAGGCGCCCGAGCTTCCCGCAGTACGGGAAGCCCGGTGACATGCGTGCCCGATTAGCAAGACCGAAGACGGTCTCCTACTGCTTGGAGTCGGCCTGAGCGGTTTGGATCTGCGACTGCGAGGACTTCAGAGCCTGCCGTTGCTTTTCCAGATCTGTGTTTTCCGCTTCCAGCTTCTTCTTTTCTTCCAACAGCTTCTTGTTGGAGGCGTCAAGCTTCTGCGCTTCTTTCAGCAGCTCCTGGTTCTTCTTTACGACCGAGCGCTGGGTGGTGACCTGTTCGGTAAGGGTCTTGTTCTGCTCGGCCAGGCGCTGGCGCAGAGCGGAATAGTCTACCGACGCATCATTTGCGTTGGCTGGCAGTGTGGTGTTGCTCTGGGCGAGGCCAGGGAGGGCAGAGAGAGACAACAGCAGGGCACATGTCGGAAGAACACGCATTATTACACCTCATTCATTAGGTTGAACTTCATCGAGCAACGCCCGGAAGTTGTCCCGAGCGAAAGGGCATCGAATGGCCTAATCGTACTGGAGGTATCCCGTTATGGGAGTATCACTTTCGGACTACTTAGGAGAGATGTACAGGCCATATGCAAGCCCGAAATTTCAACAGGTACCCGGAAAGCTCACAGCCTACGTGACTTAAGTGCTGAAGCCTGGACGTGGTGGGCGGCAGCACCTTCCACACTAAAGTAACTTGCGTTAGGACGCTGTGTATGGGGTCCTCTAAATCCGATTAACAGGTATGCAACCTTTGGAGGGGAGGTCCTTTTGAAACCGTTACAATTCCAGATCAATGCGCGCTCACTAGAAGTACGGACCATGGAGTGAGAAAACAACAGAATGTTTCCCACTCCAAGTCTGTCTGCCTGCAATTAAGGAATTACTTGAAGCAGGTTGTTCGAGTCGACGTTGTGTTGCTTTGAAACACTTCACCACGTTTCGGATTCTGGAACGCCGCCAAATCCGCGGAAGACCCGCTTGAACCCTGAACTCACAACGCGCATGGTCATTCCGCCGTCGATCACCATGTTCTCACCCGTGATGAAGTCATTTTCGATCAGGCAGGTGATTGATCCGTGACGTCGGCCAGTTTGCCTTCCTTGTGGAACGGGATGCGATTCTGGATGTTGTTTGCCGCCGCTTCCCGGCTAAGAGAATCATGAAAGGGCGTTTGTGGCGCCGGGAGAGAATCCTCTACCCGGACAAACGTCCTCATTCTTCGGCAGCGAGCAAGCGGTCAAGAGTGTTCGCCACATTCCTGACGCTTGGCGGCAGAATCAGATCGCTGTGACCCGCTGGAACTTCAACAACCTCCAATTCACGACAGACGCTCTTCCATACGCGAAGCGGATCCGGCCAGCGCGGATTGGGGATGGCTGCATGAAAAAAGGTTACTTTGCCAGAGTACGCCTTTGGGCGATAAGCGGCCATGGCCACCCGCAAAGCCAGAATGATCCTCCGTTGGCGAGGCGATAGACTGAGTACACCTCGGAACTTTTGCTCGTCGACGCTGGAACACGTTGGCGCTTTTCCAGCGACCACGCGAATCCTGTCGGCGAAATGGCCGGCTTTCACAAGAATGTAGCTGGCGCGCTGGCGCCAGGAACGAGCGCGGATTTCGCGGAGCTCTAACTTGACCCGGCACCGCTGGTGCAAGAGCCAGTCCTGGAACGTTAGGCACTGCTCGTCCAACTGGGTATCCAGGAGCGCGACCAGCTCAACCGTCTCACCACATTGCAACAACTGTTGTGCTATTTCAAACGCGATCAGTCCGCCCATAGAAAACCCTGCCAGAGCGTATGGTCCATGGGGCTGAACCGTGCGGATTTGTTCGATGTAATCCGCCGCCATATCCTCCACGCGAGAATTCGGCACTTCGCCTTCACGAAGTCCACGGCCCTGTATTCCATAGACGGCGCAATGGCAATCCATTTCCCGCGCCATTGCCCACAACTCCAGCAGCGTGCCGCTCATACTATGAGCGATAAACAGCGGACGCTCGCGTGTGCCCTCTCGGAGAAGCACCAAAGTGGAAGAAGAGAGGGTATCGCCAGCTCGCGTCAGTAGCGCCAACCGCTCGATGGTGGGCGCATAGAGAAAGCTCTCAAGCGGTAGATCTCGGCCCGTTAAAGCGTGAATCTTCGCAACCAGCCTGGCCGCGTGAAGCGAATTGCCGCCAAGCTGAAAGAAGTCATCCTGCAGCCCGATGGGCGAGAAGCCGAACACGTCCTCCCATAGCTCGGTAAGTGACTCCAGGTTGTTGCTAACCTCTTCTATTGGTTGCGCCTGTATAGGCAGTGTTGAAATCATTACTCCTCCAACTGTTATCCCACATCTCCCAACAGAAGCGTTGGAAGAAAGGGAGGGCCCAACTTCTCTTCACTGTCTGCCACTGCTTTCAGCCTCTGTGACACCAACACGGTTTCTTTCTGGGCGCAGATATGGCCCAGCCAATTTCTGTAAACCCCGGCGGCACTCGCTTGCCATGAGTTCTCGATTTTCTTATTTCCGAGGATGGCGGTGAGCTCAGGCAACAACTCTTCACTCCGGCGAGAAACTGCTTTCTGCTGAAACGAAGTCAATTCCTCGGTCGTAGCTTCATCAAAATAGCTTTCGGGCATCAACGGGTATCTGGATGCCTCACCCTTGACGTAGCGGCCGACATCCCGCCGATATTCGCGCAGCAGGGTATCGGATTCATACTCGGGATGACCCTGGAAAAAGACGAGGAGCTTTTTCTGCTGCTTGATAAATGTATCCACGCCGGCGTCCGCCGAGCGCGTGAGCACTTTATACCCACAATCTGTCAGTTGCTCTTCGGGGACACCATTCCAGCGCGAATGCGGAAGCTTGAATTGCGACGCTGTTCCAGAAATCAAGGGATGATCGGAAACGCGGGCACACTCGAAGATCCCGAAAACCTTGTCATCCCTTTTCACTCGGCGAATGCCGTCCATGTGCAGGATCGCAGCATGAGCCGCCAGGCACGATAGAACAGTCGCATGGCAATTCTCCTGTGCCCAGCCAAGCACCTTGGTGAAACTATCCCAGTAGGGCTCATCCGACAGGTTCGCGGCCATCGGCTCCCTGCCGGTCACGATCAGCCCATCGAGATGACTGTCCCAGAGGTCCTCGATGTTCGAATAGCAGCTGCTGATATGGCTGGCGGTAAAGCCATTGCGGGGAACTCCCGGCAATGTGTACAGCGACAAATGGATCGGCATGTTGTCCGATGCTGAATTAAGCAGCGAAATAAACTGGCGTTCCGTTGCCTTGAGCGCCTCGTCGGACATGTTGTTGATCAGGCCGATCCTGATACAGCCGCCGGGTTCGGAGTCAAACAAGACGGGCATCCGCGTCTCCCTTCACAGTGACCAGTGTGGTGGCGTCGAGGGCCTGCTTCAGATCTGCAATGATGTCGTCGATGTGCTCGATGCCGACGCTCAGGCGAATCAGCTCCGGGGTAACCCCGGCGTGGCGTTGCTCTTCCGGTGACATCTGCCGGTGCGTGGTCGAGGCGGGGTGGCACGACAGCGATTTGGCATCGCCAAGATTTACCAGCCGCTTGATCAACTTCAGCGCATCATAGAATTTAACCGCAGCCTCATAACCGCCCTTGAGTCCCACCGCCATCAGAGAGCACGTGTTATTCCCCAGGTACTTCTGTGCTAAGTCGTAGTAAGGGCTCTCGGGAAAACCTGCATACGTGATCCATGCCACTCTGTCGTCATCACGCAAGAACTCCGCGACCTTCCTTCCATTCTCGACGTGGCGCTGGACCCGTAGCGCAACCGTCTCGATGCCCTGCAGAAGTAGGAACGCGCTCAGCGGAGACAGCACCGCCCCGGTCGTCCGCTGGTAGACCGCGCGGGCACGGCCGAGGAACGCGCCTTTACCGAAGAATTCGCTATAGACCATGCCATGATAAGAGGGGTCCGGTTGATTGAAGATAGGGAAGCGGTCGACGTGCTCTTGCCACGGGAAATTGCCGCTGTCTACGATGGCCCCGCCGAGAGTCGTGCCGTGCCCGCCCATAAACTTGGTAAGCGAATGGACGACGATGTCGGCGCCGAATTCGATCGGCCGCAGCAGGATAGGCGTGGCCACGGTATTATCCACGATCAGCGGTACTCCATGGCGATGCGCCACGCGGGCCAAACCCTCAATGTCGCACACGTTTCCGGCCGGGTTACCCACGCTCTCGCAAAACACAGCCCGGGTGTTGTGGTCGATCAGCCTTTCCACTGACTCAGGCCGATCCGTCTCGGCGAATCGAACACTGACACCCTGGCTGGGCAGAAGGTGAGCGAACAGCGTGTGCGTGGTGCCGTAGAGTTGCGGAGTGCTGATGATATTGCACCCCAGCTCCGTCACATTTTGCACCGCGTAGGTCACCGCCGCCTGGCCGCTGGCCACGCACATAGCATCCCGTCCACCTTCCAGTGCGGCGACCCTGCGCTCCAGCACCGCGGTGGTCGGATTGCTGATTCGGGTATACCGGTACCCGTCGGCTTCCAGGTTGAACAGCGCAGCCGCATGTTCGGTGCTGTCGAAGGCAAATGAGACCGTCTGGTAAATCGGCACCGCGACCGCCTTGGTTGTAGGGTCGATCTCGTAACCGCTGTGGATAGCAATCGTTTCCTGTTTCATGCGCTCACCCGTCCTTGGCCTGTTCCGGCGAATTGTTCCTCATTTGTGATTCCGACCAGGCGATTCATCTCGTTCACCACCCAGCGGATATCTCTTTCGGTCGTTCTAAAACTGGTAATACACGCGCGCACCACGGGAATGTTCCCTACGCGTGCCTCTGACATCCACGCAATTTGCTTCTTGTGCAGGGATGCCAGAAACTCGGAGGGTACGAGTCCTTCCCGGGTGAAACAAACCAGTGGCAGTGGCGTGGTATTCAAGATGGACCACCCCGAAGCTCGCAGCGCGTCGCGCAGGACGTTGCCCATCTGCGTCTGGTGCTCAATCATTTCCGCATAGCCGGCTTCGCCCTGTTGCGCCAACGTCATGAAAAGCTTCAGGCCAATAAACCGCCGCGACCACTGTGCGGAGTTGGTATAGGGGTCAAACACCGGCCCCACCTTCTTGCCCGGCATGTAGGAAACGTCAGCCCGGAAAGCCTCGGCGACGGTGTCAGGGTAGCGGCAGAAAAACATCCCGCAGCCCATCGTGACCGAGAGCCACTTATGCGCGTCGCAGGTGATGGAGTCCGCCTCGCCAATCCCATCCAGGTAATGCTTGAGGCTGGGAGCGAGGATGGCGCTTCCGCCCCACGCAGCGTCGACGTGAAACCAAAGCCCTTCCTCACGGCAGAATTGTCCGATCTCCGCCAGGGGATCGATGATGCCTGCCGCCGTGGTGCCCGCTGTCCCGATGACCATGAAAGGAAGGAACCCATTGTTCCGATCTTCTGCCACACGCCGCTGCAGTTCGTCCAGATCCATCTTCAGATCGTTGCCGGTTGCGATCACGCGCAACGCTCTACGTCCCAGGCCAGTCATGTGCGCGATCTTGTTGTAGCCGTGGTGGGCTTCGGCGGTCAGATAAATGGAGGGAGTGGCGTTTAGGTGGCGAAGACCGTGTTCGCCGTATTCGGGAAACGCGCGCGTGAGAGCGACCACGACTGCAGAGACGTTCGCCTCGGTTCCGCCACTGGTGAACGTCGCGATGGAATTGCGCGGGAGGCCAAACTTCTCCGCAAGCCAGCCAAGCGTGTACCGTTCAATCTCATTGGCCGCGGGCGAGGTACGCCAATTTGCCAACTGGGAGTTATACATGGCGACCAGTGTGTCGGCCACCACCGAAGCCAGCGTCACGCTGGGGTTAAACAGGCCAAAGTAGCGGGGATGCGTGACCTGGACCTGCCAGGTCCGCAACATCTTTTCTACATCGATAACCACTTCCTCGAGCGGCAGCGTTTGATGGAAGTCGTAACGAGACGCAAGGTAAGTTCGTATCTCTTCCGCCGTCACCGTGGGCAGGATGGGGCCGTCCGCAAGGTCAGTTTCTAATTGCGTGAAATCGGACCGGATTTTGTCGATCAACATGAATATCTTCCCCCACCAACTGCATGCCTAGAAGCGAATGGCGCCCATTTGAATGCGTTCATACAACTGCTGGTCCAGCCGCATGAATGCGCCCGATTCCAGGTTGTTGAAATAAACGGCATCCTCGCTCGCGGCCGGATTGAACCCCTGGCGAGCCAGGTCGGTCTTCGAGTATTTGAAGGTCCCTGTCAGATCCATGTTCTTTCGGATCCGCAGAAACAAAGGCCGCGCATAGGGGGGTAGGCGGTTCATCAGGTGCTGGCGGAATTCTGCCAGGTCCAGTGGGTCTTCGGTGACCAGGGTAGCCATGCCGGCCCGGCCTTCTGTCGCCGGGACAGTTACGCCATAGACATTGGCGTGCTTCACCCCGGGGAAGGCGCAGATCGCTTCTGACACCTCGCACGTGGCGACGTTCTCGCCCTTCCAGCGGAAGGTATCGCCGATGCGATCGACGAAATAAAAATAACCTTGTTCATCCTTGCGCATCAGGTCGCCGGTGCGAATCCAGGCGTCTCCCGGCTCAAACACGTTGCGCAGGATCTTGCGCTCGGAAGCTTCCGAGTTGGTGTAGCCCTCGAAGCGGCTACCAATATTAGATGGATCTTCCGCGACCTTGCCGATCGCTTCCCCCGCCTCATTTGGGCCGCAGCGAATGCAGAATCCCTCGGCGTTCCGCACCGGCTCACCCTTTTCCACATCGAACACCACCAGCGCAGGCGAGAACCGATGCGTCAGATAGCCTGGAATATGGCCGATGGCCCCACGCTTGCCCTGAACGTTGAAGAGCGAAACCCCGCCCTCGGTGGAAGCATAAAATTCGAAAATCTGGGGAATCGAAAAGCGATTCTTGAAACCGTCCCATACTTCCGGCGCCAGCCCATTGCCGCACGCCATCCTGATGCGATGGGTAGTCTCGCCCGCTGAAGGCAGGGCGTGCAACAGGTAGCGGCAAAGTTCGCCGATGTATTGGAACACCGTACAATCCCAGCGGACAATGTCATTCCAGAATTGGCTGGCGGAAAATTTCTCCCGCACAATGAGTGTGCCCCCGGCCACCAGAATCGCCCCCGGCACCTGCACCCCGCCCACACTGTGATACATGGGCAGGCAGTTATACATCCGGTCCGTTGCTTGCGCGCCCATCATGCCGGCAAACCAATGACCCCACTGCATGACCCGCGCATGGCTGATGTTGGCAGCCTTGGGTAAGCCGGTCGTGCCGGAAGTATAGATGTAGAGCGCTCTATCCTCTATAGTCGTCGTTCGCTTCTCGTGCTCACTCAGCATCTCGCCCGAATGGGCCTCCACTTCGAGATCAATCCGTGGCCATGGGCTGGGTTCGTTGCCATGCAGCCAGACTGCCGGAAGCACCGAGAGCAGCGGGAAGGCAGCGGCCAGTTGGCCGGCGAACTCCGCAGCGACGATCAGATGCTTAGGGGTGACAACATGAATACAGTGGGCGAGAGAGGGGCCGGTCAGATTGGTATTCAGTAAGGACACCACCCCACCGACGCTGGTAATACCCAGCCAAATGGCAAGGTATTCAGGTCGATTGGTCATCAACAGGCCGACGACTTCGCCTTTGGCAATCCGCTGTTCCAGCGCCCACCGGGCGTACTGATTGATCCGCCACGAGAGCTCTCGATACGTCAGGCACTCACGATCCGATAGCACCGCCGGCGTATCACCTAATTGTTCAGCGCGCTCCTCGATGACCGTGGAGAGAAGGCGATGCCGATTGCGCGCGATGGGTGCAGTCAGTTCCAGGGCGCGCAGCCACGCCTTTCCCGGCGAACCGTTCGTTGGCGTTGGCGTCATTGTCTGCAGTAAGCTCAAGCTGTGTTACCCGCTCCACCGTAACTACGGTGCCTGTTACATTTGTTAGCTTTGCTGCCCCCCAGTAACAATCACATTACGCATTTCGGCGGATAAGCTTCCCAGAATCCGCAACCGCCAACGCCGAAACAAAATCGATCGTGGCCGGAACCTTATGCGAAGCAAGCTCCTCGCGGCACAACAGCAGGATGTCTTGCTGAATCTGACGTTCGCCGTCGCTATCTGACCCGCTTGGCGACCGTAAAACAACATCCGCAACCACCAGCGCGCCGGTGATGGGATTCTTCTTGGTTCGGACCAGCGACATCCGAACTTCAGGGTGACGATTGATCACTTCTTCCACTTCTTCGGGATGCACCTTGAGGCCCCCAACATTAATGACTCCATCGCGCCGGCCAACGAAGTGGTAGCGATCGTTTCGCAGGTCGAGCATGTCGGTGGTGTCGACAAAACCATCCGCATCCTTCAGGGGGCCGTGTTCTGCATCCAGGTAGCGGCTCGCCGTCCTGGTGGACCGGATGCGAAGTGAACCATTTTCGACCTTCATCTCCACGCCCGCTGTACGCCTGAGCACACTCGATGGAAACCCGGTAAGGCCATCATTCACGTCAAAGGCCACTCCGGCTTCCGTGGTGGCAAACGCGTGACCGATGCGCGCCTGCGGATAGACCTGCGCCAGATGATTAAGGATTGCTTGATCAGCAATCTCTCCCGACAGACGAATGTATTCGGGTGAAATCAGGTGAGCTGAGGAACTCATCAGTGCCCGCCGCCAATGCGACGGCGTGCCCGAGATGTGGCTCACTCCATGTGCCCCTACGCGGGCCAGGAAATCTGCCGTCGACTTCTGCGCGTTCGATAAGAGCAGGGAACTACCGGTTATCATCGCGCGCAGAAATATCTGCAACCCCCCATAGCGGCGGATGTCGTAGAACGTGCTCCAAATTACATGACCGTTCCCCGGTTTGCCGGTGTCGATCGCTCCGGTCAGACTCGCCAGCGTATGGACAACGAGCTTTGGTACTCCCGTAGTGCCAGACGTCAGAAGCACCCACTCCGTCTCATAGTGATTGGTCGAGCCACAACTTTTGGGGGTCAGTTTTCCGTCGCAATGGACAAATGATTTGAGCCTGGCACTTCCGGGGCCTTGAATGATCCGGTCGGAAACAATTGCATCTGCTTTTGCGGACTGAAGGATCGAGGGCAGGTATTCCGCCGGTAAGTCTGGTGGGCATAGAACCATCCGGCGGGCCACCCCGTCGAGTTCGATGAGCGCCGCCGCGGCGATTAGCTGGTCCGTCGTCGCGATGAGAACCGAACAGCCGCTCAGCTCCTGGCACCGGCCGCCTAATACTGATCCCGAGAGAAGATCGCGCAGAGCGAGGCTCATCTCCGCACCGGAGAGGAAAGGATCGCAAGCGTCGAGGTTGGTGCTGACCGCCTCCCAAAGCGAGGCGGAGCTATTTTGCAACATGTTCATAAAGGTTGACGAAATCCCCAAAGGTTACCGGGAACTGAGCATCTTCCGATTCACTGAACGGCTCGAAGCCGAGAGAGTCTTCAAGCCGGGTTACAATGATTGCAAAGGAAAGAGAATCCAACCCCGAGTTCAACAATTCCAACCCATCTGTCAGGGGAGCCAGCCTTTTGTTTTGCTCCTGGGCGACCCGCTTGAATTGCGTTACGACTTCCGATCGAACATTCATGGTCGATGTTTCCTCTTAAAGACGCTCTCTACGCGGCCAAACGACTTTCTTGAACTTGCAAGCTGGTCCTATCGGTCTTGAATGCATAGCTCGCTTGCGCTTCTACAACAGTTTTCTCGAAGCGTTGCCGGATGCAGCAACAATCGGGGCTGCATACCAGAAACGCTTCGGTACATCGATAGGTGAAGCAACTACGCAGGTACGCTCGCGTGCTCGGTGCCGTTGATGGTCTGGATCAAAGCGCGAAGCTCGTTGACACCCTCAAACAAATCAGCTGACGGATCCGGTGGATTGATCGCTGCCTCCGCCGAGAGAGCCATCAAAAGGCCTTCGGAGTGAGCAATGTCGCAAACACCGTGTACGTCGGTGTATTCAAGGTCCGTAGAGCCTTGGGCCACCGCAAGGTCTGCCAGATAAGACATGAATCTTTGAATGTAACTTTCAAAGAAGCCCATGGTAAGCACGTTCTGCACTCCCTGCAGCCGGCCCAGGAACAGACGAACCTTGGTCAACCCCTCGCGTACAGCCATGGCGTCTGCGTCGGTTGGGAAAGCACGGGCCGCAATCGCGAATCTCCGCAGCATTTCGGGATGACAATCGCCGACTTCCTCCCTCAGGTTGTCGATCAGGATCGGACGTGCTTCCTCCGACTGTACAGAGAGATAAGCGGCCGTCATCCAGTAAATGAAGTTGCCTTCGAGGACCGCGCTATATCGTGCTATGATCCCGCGCCGTTGTTCGGGAGTAAGGTCTTTTGGATCTGGAAGCGCAGCAACCAGGCTGTCAATCTCACTATCAATCCGCGGTTTAATGGACGATAGGTTCTGAATTTCAGGGGCGATGAGTGAAGTAGTCATAGTTATCCTCCGGTTGTGGGAACGCTAGGTGACGGGCAGAAGGTGCGTCAGCCTTGCCATTCAACAAAGGTTCGATCACAACGAAGTGTTCCGATAGAGACACTCCGCTTTGAATCGGTTATGCCCGGGGGAAGAGCGCCTATACAGCAACCAAGCAAAGGGGGAATACAGTGGCCAGTCGGGCGTGTGTGTCTACCGTCGACCTTCGTGCCGCCTCTGAAACGAACAGTACGCCACGGTCATAGCCATGGGTGTCACATTTACGTCAGATTATGTAACGTTGTGTGTTTCCAATTAACAAAAACCACGGCAGCCTTTTCCAATCCAAAACAGTCAATCGCAACGAAGATGTTTCGATACGAGACACTCCGCCGCCTTTTAGGTGGCTATCGCGCCGGGGAAGGGCGTCTGTAGCACTAAAAGATGTACCGATAATAGATCGACTCGAAAAGAATGGAAGGGGCAATCCGAATTGATTAAGACAGTCGTAACTCCGGGTTACGCAAAACGGTAACTGCTTAAGAAAACCGCGCCGATAGCACTCAATTCTGTTAACTCCCACTGTCGGCTATTTTGCGGTACTTCTCGACCTCGTCACTTCGAAGTCTGAGCGCAAGAAATCGTTGGTATAAATCAGCGCTCACTGTATAGTTCCGGTCAAAGGATGATGTTCCTGAGCCCTAGCTTCGGCTGGGGCTTCTTTTTATGCTCGCCATTGACGGTTTAGTTCGTGCTACCAAAGAGATTGGTTCGAACGGGGTGTTCGCATCGAAAACCAGTACAACTGCACCATCGGACAAATTTATAATTCGCGCGACCTGACTTTCGTCAAAGGAGTCACGAGCGTGCAACAGTTGATCTGAGGACGGCAAAATATCAAGGCTGTGGAGAAGCCGGATTTGCAGCAGCCGGCGGAGGAGAGGGCGCTGGCGCTGTTTTGTGACGCCGGGACCGGAAGCACGGTGCGGGAGATTGGCGACGATGTCATTTCCTCGTCGCCAATCTCGAAGGTGGGCGTCCCCTTGGGCAGCTTCATACGGCCATCAACCAGATAGGCGACGACCACTGCGCCCGTGAGTTCGGGCGCTAAAAAGGTCATCGGGAGGAGATACTTCTTGCTCTCAACCAGCGACTGAGCCACCCCGTCGACGGCGTGGCTGCGAGGCATACTGCCGGGCACCTGCGGAATGATGAAGGCGGTCATGTCGATCTCAGGGTGCTTCTTGCCGTAACTAACCAGCGAGCGCGCGACCTGCTTCGGGGTCATAGGCCAAGTCGGCAATGAAGTTGCGATGGATCGCGTGGGGCAGATAGATGTCGAGAACGACGCGGGAAAAGTCGGCGCAGTTGTGGAAGAGGAGATTGAAGCGGCCGACATTGCGGCGGTCGTTAAAAGTAGCGATGAATCGCTGGTCTTGGGCCGGAGTGCTGTCGGCCTGAAAACCGTGGATGGTCCGGTCGTAAGACGAACCTACCAGTTCGTACCACTCGCCTTTTGGGGAACCGCCACGCTTGTTGTCCGGTGCAAGCTCGAGCAGGTGCTTTTTGCGGTAGGCGTCGCGCAGGGCGGCGACCTGTTCCTTGTCGACCGTTGCGGGGATGTCGTTCACCGCATCAACTGCGTAGAGATAGGGAACCAGGGGGATCGCGAGCCAGTCATAGCCGTCGATCTTGTGGTAGCGGCTGATAACGACGCCGTATTCGCCATCGTGACAAGTGCGCAGCACCGTCGGCGTATCGGCGCAGATGCGATTGAAATAGACGGCTGCGTGCCCGGTAGGGTTCATGGCACCAAATGTGCCATAAGGCTCTTCCATCAGCAGCGCGATTGAGGCGTGTGCATACGTTGCGGTCACGGACAGAAGACAGAGAAGAATGGCCCCTGGCCGAAACATCTTTTTAAGAAGGTTTCTGGCTCTTATCCTGCGCTCCATACATCTATATAGGACTCGATCTCCACCCACACAGGAACGATACTACCCGTCTTTTATTCGCCAGGAGGAAGAGCCGGATCGATGAGCAAGAAAAACCGCTCGCGGAGCCAAAGCATTTCCTTCGCCGGCTTGGTTGCAGTGTCGAAGGTGGTCAGTGCCATCGCAAAGCATACGCTGACTGCTGCGATCATTTGATCATGGACATTCTCGCCAAACTAAAAGGCGGTGATCGTAGATCGATCGGCAAATCGGAAGAAGTGGTTAAGGTCGTGTCAAAGAATCCTGCTCTGTTCGAGGATCTCTTCTCGGGCTTATTGGCGGATGACCCCGTAGTGCGCATGAGGGCGGCCGATGCGGCGGAAAAGATTACTCGAGCACGACCGGAGTTGCTTCAGCCTTGGAAGAAGATGTTGCTGTCAACCGCGTCTGCGTTCAAAGAGAAAGAGCTACGTTGGCACGTCGCTCAACTGATCCCACGTCTGAAACTAACGCGATCGGAGAGAGATCTTGCTGTACAAATTCTTATGGACTTTCTGGAGGACGGAAGCAGTATTGTGAAAACTTCCAGCATGCAAGGTCTGGTGGAACTGGCGGCGGGAGATGAGCAGCTACTGACAGAAATGACACCACTTATAGAACGGCTGACTCGAACGGGCACGGCCGCCATGAGGAGTCGCGGCCGGAAGCTGCTCAAGCAACTCCCGCGAGGCAATTCAGAATAGCGTGTGACCCACCGTAACACGGGTTGTAACCCATTCACTTGATTGCATCTGGCGGAGAGAGTGGGATTCGAACCCACGGTACCTTGCGGTACACACGCTTTCCAAGCGTGCGCCTTAAGCCACTCGGCCATCTCTCCCGGCGAAACCGGCAAACATTATGCGCCTCATTGACTTTACCATCTTGAATTTTCCCCAGCAAAGCTCCCCTCCCAATCCACAACGCGCCAGGATCCCCCCCAAGAATCGGTTAAGGTGAAAAGGACCATGTCGTCGCGCCCTCCAGTCGCGCAATCGCTCACCGCCTCGCGTTTTCGTACCGAGTTGGCGGCCTTATTGCGATTAGCTATCCCCGTCGTGCTCTCCGAATTGGGGTGGATGGCCATGTCCATCGTGGACACGATTATGGTAGGACGACTGAGCCCGGCCGCCATCGGCGCCGTAGGTATCAGCAGCGCCATCTTCTACATGCCTGCGCTCTTCGGCATTGGATTGCTGCTGGGGCTCGACACCCTGGTAGCCCAGGCCTTCGGCCGAGGAGACTTCGATGATTGCCATCGCGCCCTGGCTCAGGGCGTGTACCTGGCCATCGCCTACACACCACTGGCCATGCTGGTGGTCGGTTTAGCCCCCCATCTGTTTCCCCTCATCGGCATCACCGATGCCGTGCGCGCGCCAGCTCGGCAATATATTCAATTGCTGAACTTCAGCGCCCTTCCACTGCTCATCTACGTTGCGTTCCGGCGCTACCTGCAGGGTGTCGGCAAAGTCAGGCCGGTGACATTTGCGCTCATCTCGGCAAATCTCGTCAACTGGTTCGGTAATTGGGCGCTCATCTACGGCAAGTTCGGCCTTCCGGCCATGGGCGTGCGGGGTTCCGCGCTCTCCACCGTCGTGGCTCGCATTTACATGGCCGGTGTGCTGATCTGGTGGGCATGGAGGCACGAGCGGGAACGCGGGCACCCCTTGTTTGCCCACTGGCCCGGTCTTCGCCCCGCACTCTTCCGCCGCCTGCTGCAGCTCGGCTGGCCGGCTGCTTCGCAGTTGCTCTTTGAGGTGGGAGCATTCTCGCTGGCAACCCTGATGGCTGGCCGGCTTTCGCCCGATATCCTGGCCGCCCATCAGATCGTCCTGAATTCAGCCAGTCTCACCTACATGGTGCCGCTAGGCGTTTCGGCCGCAGCGGCCATCTCGGTGGGCCATGCGGTTGGAGCAGGGAATCGGCCCCTCGCCCGCCGCAATGGGTCGATGGCGATCGGACTCGGCGCCGTGTTCATGGCCCTGGCGGCCACGGCGTTTGTAACCATTCCCCAGGCCCTCATCCACGTGTATACCTACGATCCGCAGACCGTCCTCGTCGGTATGCGCCTGCTGGCAGTGGCTGCCATCTTCCAAATCTTCGACGGTATTCAGGGCATCGGGACCGGCGCCTTGCGCGGCCTGGGCAAAACCCGCGGCCCCATGTTGATTAACCTGGTGGCCTACGGAGTCATCGGCTTACCGATCGGTTATTTGCTTTGCTTCAAAACCCGCTTTGGTATTTACGGGCTGTGGACCGGCCTCACCTTGGCGCTCATCTTCGCGGCCGCCATGGTCCTCGTGATTTGGCTCAAAGATTCGAGAGTGGTTTGATCTTCAGGAAGGTAACGGGGACGCAGCCGATTTAGTCAGCCTGAGTGGCGATGCGCTTAACCGGTGTCCAATGCGGTTCATCGGAATCTCGACCAGGTAACGGCTCAAACATGCTGCCACCAGGAGCGCCAGCAAATTCCACGGCGGCCGCTGCAGCGCGCTGAATCTTCCTCGCGCCATGACCGACGTAATTTCGGGTAGAAAAAGCTCCTGCCAGATGTAGAGACTGTAAGACAGCGTTCCAATCCATCGCATTGGCGGCCAATCCAAGACCCGCCCTAACCAACTTTCCGGCTGAGTGACCGTGCTTAGCAGCATGACTGGTAGCAGGATCGCGTGCCACAAGGTCAAGCCCGGAACATGCACGAACTGCATAATTACCAGCAATGTCACGGGCACCAACCACAGCTGCGAAAAACCAATACGCCCAACCACACGCTGGATTTTGGGGAAATAGATGGCCGCGAGGCATCCCCACAATAGTCCGTCGATCCTGGTATCGGTTCGGGTCAACAGGTTTACCTGGGGCAGCAAGCCGGCCAATAGCTGAAAATGCCCTTCCACCGTTCTCCAGCTGAAGACCAGCATGGCCAGCAGGAACGCCGTTTTTCCCGCTCTCCGCGGTTTCGAAACCAGGAGCAACATGGGCCAGAGAAGGTAAAAGTGCTCCTCCATTGCGAGCGTCCAGAAGTGGGCGGTATAAAACCCGCCGTGTTCATCCACCCCCAGAGGCAGGTAATTCCGGTAAAACAGAAAACAACTCGGCAGGTCGGTATAGTTGAGGGTGATTACGCCCAGTGCGGATACCACACAAAAGATCACCAGCGCCACATAGTACGCGGGCAGGATGCGAAAGCATCTTCGCAGGTAGAACCTGCGCAAGCTGATATCGCCATCGGCCTCGTACTCGTTTAGTAGCAGCCCGCAAATCAGAAAGCCGCTGATGGCGAAGAAGACGTCGACGCCCAGAATCCCGTGAGCGCACACCTTGTAAAGCAACGAATCTTCAGCGAAGAAGCCCGACCGGCCATGGTAAAGGACGACTCCCAGAACCGCCACGGCACGCCAGCCATCCAGAGTGGGAAGATATCGATTTTGACGACTCACAACGTCTCCGCATCCCGAAAGGGCAACCATAGGGTTGTCGAATGCCGGTCGAGGCCATTCGATGGGAAACCGCCGGGGGGAACGGTCGCATCATAACTAGGAGAAACAGGACCCAAGAAGCAGAGGAAACAGCACTGCGTCCAGTATCAGTGAATAAGATGCAGCGCAAATTAACGATCAGACCTATCTTTCGGCTAATCGTGTCCGATAACATATATTCTGTTAACTACCCAAAGCTTAAGGCAACCCGAGGCCCTGGGTCTGAAATTCCCCTGCTCATCTCCGCCAAAGCTTGCGGCTAGGAGGCGCACAAACTCGTGTACCGGGTATGCATCCCTTTTGCGATTCGGTCCCAGGTGAAATGCCCCATCACTCGCTGCCGTCCGGCGCGCCCCATGGCTTCACGCAGATCATCGTCGTTCAGCAGCCTTAGCAGAGCTTCCGCCAACTCCGCGGGATTGTTCTTTTCCACCAGAATTCCTGTCTCGCCGTCCACCACGGTTTCTACCAGGGTTCCGGAGCGGCTGGACACCACAGGCACACCGGCCGCCATCGCCTCCACCGCCGGCAGACCAAAACCTTCATCCCAGATAGGCGCGAAGGCAAAAATGTCGGATTCGTAATATCGGTCTACTAATTCCGGCCGCTGAAACATTCCCAGGAACGACACCTTGGCGGCCACATCGCCGGGGAGTCCGGCCTGCAGGTAGTTCAGATAAGCGTTCTTGTTCGATTCTTTGCCCAGAATCTTGGACTTGACCAGACCCCAGAGGCTGTTCGCATAGAACGGGGCCACCCTCCGGATAGCTTCCAGATCGCGCACATCGAAACTTTCCTGGATGGGATAGTTCCCGATCGGGCCAACAATGTCCAACACCACATCGGGATACTGTTGCGCCACCATCACAAATGCCTCCAGCAGCACGTGCAAGCCCTTGTGGGGTGAGACGGCTCCGCTATAGAGAATGCGCTTTACTTTGCGCCGCCTGCTTGCGGAGTAGTCGTACTCTTCGACAAACTCGCGCACGTCGATTCCGTTGTAAGTCGTTTCGCATCGGTCTGCGACCACCGGAAAAGACTGCCTCGTCTTATCTGTTACATAATCTCCGACCGTAGTTACCAGGTCGACCGCACGCAAACGACGGGCCAATGCCCTGGGATTGCTCTGAGAAAACCACTCGCTATGAAGATGCAAGACAATCTTTGAGTTTGGATTCAAGGCACGGATGACAGGCGCATATTGAGAGCAATGCTGCAGATGAATCACGTCGCAGCCTTGTCGCTTGAGATCAGCAGCTACTTGACGGCCATAGTCAGGAAACAGCCATCGTGAAGTGGATATCGGTGTGGATCGAGGAAGCAACTTAGCCAGCTTCTTAAGCAGGCTGAACCGCCACTTGTCTTCACGCGTCGCGGAGAAAAAGCGAAAATCAATTCCCGATTCCCTGCCTTCGGATACCGAATCTCCATGGTTATCCGTAAGGCCATAGACCAGGACCTCCGCCGACTGCGCAAGCGGGCGAGCAACCCAGTAAGTGCATGCACCTACAGAGTTTTGGTTCGGGGGGATTATGGTGTCGATCGGCTGATTGACGAAAGCGATTTTCATCATTTGTCGATGCTTCCGGTAGCCCGTTAAGTGCAACTGTACACAGTATGGCTGCACTGATCGTGTGATGTCAAAGGCAATCCTGAGAAATTGGCGGGAAAGTTGGTAACTACTGGTAACTATTGAAATGGTGGCTTAGCCACTTCTCAGGCTCTGGCCGTAACTTCATCTCCGGTGGGTCGAAGCAGTCGACGCACTTCTCGGATCTGAATCGGCCAGAAGGTCAGTACCTTGCTGATCGCCATGCCGAAGGCAATGCCGGTCAGACCCCAGTGCGGAGACAGCGCAATCCCGGACCCAATCACGCCCAGGGAACAGAGAACGAGAGAAATCGCCAGCGGATCGACGCGCTCCAGGCCGATCAGCATTTGCCCTGCTGCCATAAGCCAAATGCCGATCAAGCTGTAAATGCTCAACCAGCAAATCAGCGAAACGCTGGGCACCGCAATGGCGCCAGCCCAGATCCGTATGACCGGCTTGGCAGTGAGCGCGACCAGCAGCAGCGTCGGAATGCCAAAAGCCAACGAGGCTTTGGTCGCATTCCGATAGGCGCCACGGATCCATTTCCAATCGTGCCGGGCCTTGGCCTCGCCAAAGGCGGAAATAAACGGTTGTGTCGCCATGAAACACAGGTCCATCGGCAAAGCGACGATCTTGTAAGCCACGACAAAGATCACGACCTTCGCCGGACCCAGCAGCTGGGTGATGATGATCGGCTGGCTCTGATAAATACCCAACGAGGCCAGTTGCGTCACCAGGTACTTGCCGCCCAGGCTAAAGAGTCGTTTGACGCATTGCCAGCGTACGGCCGACGGAACTGGAAGCAGCCAATGGTAGCGGCGGAACATGTAGACATAGTTGATCACCGCGATGACGGCCCTTGTTCCTGACAAAGCCAGCACCAGCTGCGGTAGCCCCCCGTGGGTGCGCGACACAAAGACAAGAGCCAACAGGGATGCCGAGTTGGTCGCAATTCCCCAGATATTCGCCAGAAACCCGTCCTGGTACGCGCTGTATATCGAATTCTGCATGCTGAGCGGAAAGTTCAGCACGAAGAAGAACAGGGTCAGCGCGACAGCCACTTGCAGTTCGTGAGTCGACGTTGCCGCAGAAGTCCGAAAAACGGCCCGCCAGGGTATCAACCGGAAGGTCGAAAGGCAGATGATGCCGGCAACGGCGCTGATTCCGTTTAACGCCCAGAACGCAGACGCGGAATATTGTTGTGCTCCCTGGCGATCTTCCCTGCCGTGAGTTTCCGCCAATACATTCACCAGCGCGTTGCCTGCCAGCCCGAAGTCGGTCATCGACATCCAGGTAATCAAACTGCTGATCGTAAGCCACACCCCGTACCGTTCCGCGCCCAGGTAGTGCACGGTGAGCGGAACCGAAAGAAAACTGATCAGAATGTTGAGGGCTCTGGCAATAAAGGAGGAAGAAGCCGTGATACCCGCCCGGCGATATCTTTCCAGTCCGCGGTTAGCGTTGGACTTGGTAAATACGTCTTTGATTTTCTGCAGACTGAGATAGCTCTTGACCAGCGCGAAGCGGCTGGGACTGGCAAGCTCTGGAGTGTCTAAATCGCCCAAAGGATTCCTCGTAGTTCCTCATCTGTGCCACCGGCCCCGCCTAAGGGACCTGCAAGCCGATCTTCCACACGATCTTTGAGGGACTGGAAGAGCTTCAGCCTTACTTTACTTATTTCAGCCCGACTTTACCTGCTTAAGAGCCGCTGAACAAAGAGTCCGCCCCAGAACTTGGCCCGCTTCAGGTTGTTGTGCGAGGGAGTAAACCCTAGCCGGTATTGTGCTTAACTCGGACTTTTGAACTAACAAGGTGAACTTTGGCGGCCCTACATTTTATAGCGGCCCAAGTCCTCATCGTTGAGGCCTTCCAACCACCGCCGCAATTCCTCCGGCGTGGTCTCCGCCATGCTGGGTGCGAGTTTAGCGATCCGGATGACTTCTTCGCTCACATAAATCGGGCAGTCGGAGCGCAAGGCCAGGGCCAGGGCGTCGGACGGACGAGCGTCGAGCGAAACCACTTCTCCGCCTTGCTCCATCCAGATCACTGCATAAAAGGTGTCGTTCTTAAGTTCAGTCACGACAACTCTTTCCACCGTTGCATTCAACCCACGCACGAGGTTTTTCAGCAGGTCATGCGTCATCGGGCGCGGGGTAGACGATTTTTCAATCTCCAGCGCAATAGCATTTGCCTCGTACATCCCAACCCAGATGGGCAGAACGGTATCGCTCTTGACGTCTTTCAGGATCACGATCGGCATATTCGTCGCTGGATCCATGACCAGGCCGCGGATCTTCATTTCTACATCCGTGCCGGCCGGATCCTTGACGAGACCGCGGGTCTTCGTTTCGACATCCATAATCAACTCCGTTCGGCGTTGTTAGGAAATGGCCTCGCCGACCAGGCTGTTGGGATGGCTATGGGTGATCCGCACCGGAACATAGCTACCGGGAGCGGGGCTGATAGGGTGCGGAGTCGTGAAATTAACCGTCTTATTTTGCGAACTGCGGCCGATCACTTGCCCTCTTTGGCTGTTATATCCCTCAACAGCCGCTTCTAAAACCTGCCCGACGTGACCAGCGTAACGTGACCTTTGGATTTCGCGCTGGTGATCCATCAGTACTTGCAGCCGGCGGCTCTTTTCCTCTTCTGGAATGCTGTCGGACAACGACAAGGCCGGAGTATTGGGCCGGGGTGAGAACTTAAATGCAAACACCGCGTCATAGCCAACTTCGTCCAGCAAACTCAGGGTCTGCTCAAAATCCTGCTCGGTCTCTCCCGGAAATCCAGCGATCATGTCGGTCGTGATACTGATTGGACGTTGCGCCGCTTTGATCCACTCAATCCGCTGCAGATATTCTTCCCGGCTATACTCCCGCTGCATCCCTGCCAGCACCCTTGTCGATCCGCTCTGCACCGGCAAATGAACGTGGTCGCACAAGGTAGGCACAGCATCAATCGCGGCCACGATGTCCTTGGTAAAGTCACGCGGGTGTGAGGTGGTAAAGCGCACCCGGCGAATCCCGGGAATTTCCCCCACCGCGGCCAGCAGCTCGGCGAACGTGCACTTCCCTTCACGGTCCTTATAGGAATTGACGTTTTGCCCCAGCAGCTGGATCTCCGTGTATCCCGCCTCTGCTACCCTGCGCGCTTCGGCCAGTACCGAAGTCGAAGTACGGCTGCGCTCCTTGCCCCTCGTGAAAGGCACAACGCAATAGGCGCAAAACTTGTCGCAGCCCTCGATAATGGTGATGTAAGCCCGATGAGGATTGGTGCGGGCGGTGAACTCAGTCTCAAACGTCTCTTCCGTCTGCCGGTCGTCCAGTCCGGTAATCCGCGACTCCCCTGCCTGCAGGCGAACCAGCATTTCCGGCAATTTCCGGTAGGACGCCGATCCGGAAACCATGGAAACATAAGGTGCGCGCTCGAAGATCCGCTCCCCTTCCTGCTGCGCCACACAGCCCAGGACAACGAATCGTTTACCCGAAGCGTGCAGCTTCTTGTAATCATTCAGCCGGTTGAAGACTTTTTGTTCCGCCTTGTCGCGGATGGAGCAGGTGTTGTACAGGATCAGGTCGGCGGCAGCCTCGGTATCCACCTGGGCGTACCCTTCATGACGCAGAGTGCCGATGACTTTCTCTGAGTCATGCACGTTCATCTGGCAACCGAAAGTCTCGAGATAAAACGTCTTGTTGGCTGCCATGGTGAGTCCGAGTATACCGCAGTAGGCGCTGCTCCTGATGGTTCAGTGGGCACGGTGAGCGCGATCAATAACTGTTAAACTTGAGGGGAACGTGGCCCGCAAGACAGGCCCGTGGAGGCAGAGACGATGGCTGAGATGAATGGCAATTACCCGACCGGATTGCGGCTGAAGCTGGGCTTGGCGGAGATGCTCAAGGGCGGCGTCATCATGGACGTCATGAGCACCGAGCAGGCCGTGATTGCCGAGCGGGCCGGAGCCACTGCCGTCATGGCGCTGGAGCGGGTGCCGGCCATGATCCGTGCCCAGGGTGGTGTGGCGCGCATGGCGAAGCCCAGCCTGATCAAGCAGATCATCGGCGCCGTCTCGATCCCGGTGATGGCGAAGGCGCGTATCGGCCATTTCGCCGAAGCACAGATTCTTCAATATCTTGGAGTCGACTTCATCGACGAGAGCGAAGTGCTCACCCCGGCGGATGAGCTGCATCACATCGACAAGCACGCCTTCACCACTCCCTTTGTCTGCGGCGCGCGCAACCTGGGGGAAGCCCTGCGGCGTATTGCCGAAGGCGCCGCGATGATTCGTACCAAGGGCGAAGCGGGCACCGGGGACGTGGTGCACGCGGTGAAGCACATGCGGCAAATCGTGAGCGAAATGAGAGCGCTCACCGTGCTGCGTGACGAGGAACTCTACGCCGCCGCCAAGGAACATCGCGCCCCCTATGAACTGGTGCGCATGGTGGCCAAAACGGGCAAGCTCCCGGTACCGAATTTCTCCGCTGGTGGCATTGCCACTCCCGCCGACGCCGCGCTCATGATGCAACTCGGGGCGGAGGCAGTCTTTGTCGGATCAGGAATCTTCATGAAGGAAGGCGCCACCCCTCTGGACGTAGAACTAGACGCGAAAACCGGCGCGGTGCGCAACCCTGAGGAACGCGAGGAAGCGGAGTCCAGAGCAAAGGCCATCGTGATCGCCACTGCCCATTACAACGATCCCAAGGTGTTGGCCGAGGTCAGTGAGCAGATGACCGGGGCTATGCAAGGTCTGGCAATCGCCGGCCTCCAAGAGGGTGAACTGCTGCAAACCCGCGGCTGGTAATCGCTTGCAACCTCCGCGCATTGGGGTGCTCGCCATCCAGGGAGACTTTGCTGCCCATGCCCAGGCTCTTCGCGACGCGGGTGCCGATGCCGTCGAGGTACGCACGCCAGCGCAGCTGGACGGTCTCGACGGCTTAGTCTTGCCCGGGGGCGAGTCCACGACCTTCCTCAAATTCCTTGAACGGGACGGCCTGCTTGAATCCTTGCAGCATTTCGTGGAGCAAAAGCCGGTCTTCGGCACTTGCGCCGGCTGCATTCTCCTGGCTCGAAGCGTCTCCCACCCTCCGCAGCAAAGTCTGGCGGTGATGGATATCAGCGTCGAACGCAATGCCTACGGCCGGCAGATCGACAGTGCCATCCAGACGGGCGAAACCAAGCTACCCGGAGGACCGCTGGAGATGGTCTACATCCGTGCGCCGCGCATTGCCAGTGTTGGCCCCGGCGTCGAGGTCCTGGCGGAAAGAGACGGTTTTCCGGTCCTGGTCCGGCAAGGGAAACTACTGGCCGCCACCTTCCACCCCGAACTCTCGAGTGATCGCCGCGTCCATCAACTCTTCGTCGACATGGTCCGAGGCTCATAGAGCGCCGGGCGATCGGTTGCGGGGCGAGGACTGCAGATCCCTCCCTCTGGTCGGGATGACAAGGGGAGGTTGGTGGGTTACCTGGGAAGCCGCGATTGGGATGTGTGGATTTTAGGCGCGTGCGCTCATACAAAACAGAGTTCTTCTGCAGCCTGGATAGCCGCCGCCACACGACTCGCTTTTGCTCTGCGTCTTCCGTGGAAGTGACGACAGTTCATGCCAGCGAATTAGATTTCAACAAAGCAGTGTGAGTCCAACGTCAAACAGGAGTAATCTTCAGAATGTCGGAGTTCATCCATGCCTGCTACCTTCACCCGCACCCCTGTTGAGACCGAGCGCAAGGATCCCGGATTTGGCGGCAAACCGCCAGTTGCCCGCAGGCCGACAGGCGGCGGTGGCGATGGCGAAAATTGGGATAACCGACCATCCGGCCGGCGGGGACCCCGTGACCTGCTGGGCCGCTACCGGATGGTTTTGTTCTTCGCCCTGGCCAGCGACCTGATGTTCTTTATCGCCCTGGTGAGTGCTTTCTTTGCCCGCCAGAGCAGCGGCCACTTCGCTCCGAACAATCAATGGGTCATTGACTGGCGGCCGGTCGCGGTACCGCCCATCCTTTGGATCAACACCGCCCTGATTTTGCTGAGCAGTCTCACCATGGAAATCGGCCGCAGGCACTTCTTCCGGGAAATCGACGTAATGGAAGAATGGCTTGGGCTCGGCCGTCCGACCATCCGTCGCGCCGCCCCCTGGCTGACCGCGACCGTCCTGCTGGGTGGCCTGTTTCTTGCCGGCCAGTGGGTGGCCTGGAAGCAACTGGTCGATCAAGGCGTCTTCTTCGCCTCCAACCCCAGCAGCCATTTCTTTTACCTCATTACTGGCACCCACGGCCTGCACTTGCTGATCGGCGTGGCGGCTTTGGCGGGAGCCGTGCCGGCGCTTATGTTTTTGCGCCGCATCGAGCTGCGTCAAGTAGTGGTCGATTGCACCGCCTGGTACTGGCACACCATGGGAGTCTTTTGGATCTTCCTTTTCGGCATGCTCGTCTTCTGCCAATAATTCATGAGCTCTGACACTTGGCCTGAACTGAACTGGCCGCACTGGCAAAAAACTGCGGAAACCCTTCACATGTGGACGCAGATCGTCGGCAAGACCCGGCTTGCGCTAAGCCCCCTGCAGGCCCACTGGTGGAACGTTCCCCTGTATGTGAGTGCCCGTGGACTGAACACCTCGGCCATGCCCTACGGCTCGGAGTTTCTCGAAATCACCTTTGATTTTGTCAGTCATGAGCTGAGATTCCTGATGAGCACGGGCGCCAGCCTGTCGACTCCTCTGCGTGCGCAGTCGGTGGCCAGTTTCTACTCTGAATATCAACACAGCCTTGCCGCACTTGGTGTCAGCGTAAACATTCACCCTGTGCCGGTAGAACTTCAGCACCCGATTCCCTTTTTAGACGATGAGGTTCACGCGTCCTACGACCCCCACGCCGCGCATCAATTCTGGCGAGTGTTGATGAACGCTGACAAAGTCTTTCAGCAATTCTCTTCTCGCTTCGTGGGCAAGGTCAGCCCGGTCCACTTCTTCTGGGGAAGCTTCGATCTCGCGGTCACGCGATTCTCCGGCAGGCCCGCTCCTCCACGCGAAGGCGCCGACGCAGTGACCCGCGAAGCCTACTCCCAGGAGGTGATCAGTGCAGGGTTTTGGCCGGGCAATGGGGGCTTCGGCCAGGCTGCTTTCTACTGCTACGCCGCCCCGGCGCCCGAGGGTCTTGAAGCCGCAGCCATCCAGCCCGCAAAGGCCGGCTACAACACGGCCTTGGGCGAATTCATTTATCTCTACGATGATGTCCGCCGCGAGCCCTCGCCCGAGGAAGCACTGCTCACCTTCCTGCAGAGTTCTTATGAAGCAGGGGCTACGCTCGGCCAATGGGATCGTAAGTTGCTGGAGCGGCAGTCCTCCGTAAGCCCGTCGAGGTAAGCCACAGCGGAAGCGGGTAAGCAGCGAGCCTGGCCAACCCAGCCGCGCGATTTGTTCGCCCACAAAGAACTGGAAGCACAAGGACCACAAACCAAATCCAGCTAATCTTCGCCGGAAAAATTGCATCGTTTATTCTTGCATCATGGAATTTAGACGACTCGGACGATCGGGGCTGAAAGTCCCGGTGCTTTGCTTCGGCACTGCGACTTTTGGCGGTGGTGGTGAGTTCTTCAAAGCGTGGGGATCGACGGATGTCGCCGAAGCCACTCGCCTGGTGGACATCTGTTTGGAAGCGGGGGTAAATCTCTTCGACACCGCGGATGTCTACTCGCAAGGCATGTCTGAGGAAATACTCGGTCAGGCAATCGCCGGCCGTCGTGACAAGGTGATGATCTCCACCAAGGCCACCTTCCCCATGGGAGAAGGTGCGAACGACCTCGGCTCCGGGCGGCTTCATCTGGTGCGTGCCTGCGAGGCAAGTCTGCGGCGGCTAGGCACTGACTACATCGACATTTACCATTTGCATGGCCAGGATGTGCACACTCCTGTTGAGGAAACGCTGGACACTCTCGATACGCTGGTGCGCGACGGCAAGGTACGTTACATCGCCTGTTCCAACTTTTCCGGATGGCATCTGATGAAGTCGCTGGCCGTGTCGGATAGATACGGCTGGGCCCGTTACGTCGCCCACCAGGTGTACTACTCGGTGATTGGCCGTGACTACGAGGACGAGCTAATGCCGCTGGGAATCGACCAGGGCGTAGGCGCCATCGTTTGGAGTCCTCTTGGCTGGGGTCGGCTCACGGGCAAGATCCGCCGTGGTCACCCGTTGCCGGCAGAGAGCCGTCTGCACAAAACCGCCGAGCAGGGTCCGAAGATGGACGACGAATATCTATACAAGGTGATCGATGCACTGGACGAAGTAGCGGCGGAGACGGGCAAACCCCTTCCCCAGGTAGCGCTCAACTGGCTGCTGCAACGGCCCACGGTGGACACGGTGGTTATTGGCGCGCGCAATGAGAGCCAACTACGACAGAACCTGGCCGCGGCTGATTGGAAACTGACGCATAAGCAAGTAGCCAAACTGGACGAGGCAAGCAAGACCCGTGCCCCTTACCCCTACTGGCACCAGAGGCAATTTCCAGTATTAAACCCGCCCATCGTCTGATTTTGAGGAGCGGGCACATATTGAGTGGGTGGCCCGGGTCTCGCTTTTGAGACCTGGGCTTTCCGCACTACTTAGCATCCAGCGTAAAGCTATCCTTCAACTCAACGCTCTTCTGCGCCGCGTCCGGATCGGCCACGCGATACATCTTGGCGTCCGCATGCTTACCCTCAAGCGTAATCACCAAATAATTAAAATTAGGATAAGTGCGAGCGCGATAAAGGTCCTCATCGCCGCGAATGAAAATTGGATAAGGCCGAGCCCCGCCGCCCCCGGTAATGACATGCGTGATGCCATTCATTTCAAAACGCTCGTAATTATGAATATGGCCATTGAAGATAACAAACTTGGCGTGAGACCTGGATGCCCATCCTTCCAGATCATGACGCAAATCGAGCGTGGTCGGATCGGGGATACCGAGCATAAAAGCTGTTTGCAGGTCGGAAACCAGCGGCACATGAAACAGCAAAAACACAAAATCCGCCGACGAGGGAAGACTGGCCAGTTGGGCATCAAGCCACTGTCGCTGTTCCCAACCGCGGCTCAGAAATGTGCTGCTGTCGAGCGTGATGAGATAGATATTCCCCAGCTGTACTGAATAGTAGTCATGCCGCTCAATCTGGGGGTAGGCCGCGTAATAATTTGCCAGCCCTTTGGCCGGATCCGGCAATACCTCATGATTGCCGATGGTGGGATAAATGCGCAGCTTCTCCTCGGTCCAAAGCGCGGTCTCCTGACCGTAGATCTTCCAATCCTCCGGGCTGCTGCCGTGAAAAGGCATATCCCCGGTGAGGAGCAGGATGTCGGGCTTTTCCTCACCCACCTTTTGCGCCAGCCATTTGCGCACCCCGGGACTGGTATCGGAAGTATTGCTGGGGTCAGTAAAGCGCATGTCCCCATAGACCACGATGCGCAGCGAGCGTCCCGCCGGTAAATCAGAAACAACAAACGTGGGTGCGCCCTGGTTGGCGACCTGTGCCTTGGCGGCGCAAGAACAGATGGCGAGCAAGCACCAGAGAGCATTGCGCCAGCGAAGTATCAGCAATCGCCGCCGCCCACAAAGTGCACAACTTCCAACCGGTCGCCTTCGCTAAGACCCGTATGGGCCCATTCCGCGCGAGGGACGATTGTGCCGTTGTGCTCGACTGCTACCCGGTCGCCTTTCAGGTTGAGGTCGGCGATCAGATCCTGGAGATTGGCCCCGGGTGCCAGTTGCGGAAATTCACGCGACTGGCCGTTGAGGACGAAGTGCATAAACGCAGACTAACAGACTGCGAAAACCTCGAAAGCGGCCGAACAGGTACAGGTGTGAGTACCGAAAGGAAACCGCAGCGAAGCGTAGTAGAGGGACCTGCGGTTTCCTTTACGGTGCGCATCTGATCACTGGCCATTCCCTCGCCCAAGATTGCTCATAGTCGACCGCAAGAGCCAATGCCGGATGCGCTGCCAGAGCGGTCGTACCTCGGCGGCGGAAAAATAAATGGCGCGGTTCAACGCTTTCAGCGTCTGAATCGCTGCGATGCGTGGATCCGAGTTTCCCAGAGGCCCTTTGTCAGCGGGATCGACCGCATATTCATCGGCCAGATATTCAATCGCGTGGCCCAGAATTTCTAAACCCTGGGCGTTTTCCTGGGAGAGCCGGCGGCGAACAAACGGGGACGAAGGCGGAACCAGCCGGACCGGTCCCATCGCATGCACGCTCTGGGGTACTGCGGGATTCGGGAACCTGGGCATGATCCACCTCGCATGGGGGGTATCGGCCAAGTGCGCAATTCCTTGAATCCCATGCTCAAAAGCGAACGAGCCCGTTATCACATCGCCGCAAGCCCGGCTTGACTCCATGCAGGCGAAAACTTACAGTCGAACCAGAGCGCTTCATCATGCAAACGCCGGATTACTTTTGGAACTATTTGCCGCTGCTCATGCAGATCCTGGTCGCCGTTGCCTTTGGAGTCGGCATCGTCACGGCGTCCTGGTTCATCGGGCGGCACCGCAACACAGCTACCAAAAACGCCACGTATGAATGCGGCATTGTGGCCGAAGGCGATGCCCGTGGACGCTTCTCCGTGCGCTTCTACATGGTCGCCATGCTCTTCATCCTCTTCGACGTGGAAGCCGTCTTCATGCTCCCCTGGGCCGTGGTTTACCGGGACCTCCCTAAGCTGGCCGGTTCGCGCTTCTTTGGCTTCTGGGAAATGGCCGTTTACCTCGGGTTCGTGGTGGTAGGGCTCTTCTACGTTTCGAAAAAAGGAATTCTGGACTGGTCCTCCGACAAGGCGGACCTGTGATGGACACCGCCAACGAAAAAGACGCTGTGCTTCAGGCACATGCGCAAAATCACGCCATCAGCGCCCTGGTCGCCGCCAAACCCACCTGCATCACCAATGCCCGCTTCGATCGCGGTGAGTTGACTCTCTGGATCGAGCGTGATGACATTCGCCCCGTGTGCCGCACCTTGAAGACCGCCGGCTATAACTTCCTGGTCGACGTGACCTGCGTCGACTGGTACCCCAGCGAGCCGCGCTTTCAAGTGACCTATCACATTCTTTCTCACAGCCTTAAGGAGCGCCTGCGGCTGTGTGTCATGGTGGATAGTCTGGACACAGAAGTGGCCAGCATCACCCCGGAATGGCCTTCGGCGAATTTCTACGAACGCGAGGTCTGGGATCTGTTCGGCGTGCGCTTTGGCGGTCACCCGAACCTGCGCCGCATCATGATGCCTGACCAGTGGGAAGGCCATCCCTTACGCAAGGATTACCCGGTGGAGGGTTACCGCTAGTGGACGCCGCAGACTACGCAATTGCTCCCCTGATCGAGCCGCGCAAGGAAGAGGGCAACAAGGACCGCACCATGGTCCTGAACATGGGCCCACAGCATCCCTCGACTCACGGCGTACTCCGCCTGGTGCTCGAAATCGACGGCGAAACCGTGCTGCGGCTGGTGCCCGATATCGGCTTTCTGCATACCGGGATTGAGAAGACCTGCGAAGCCAAGTTCTACCAGCAGGTGGTTCCCCTCACCGATCGCATCGACTATCTCAGCCCGATGTCGAACAATCTCTGCTACTGCCTGGCGGTCGAAAAGTTGCTGCAGTTGGAAATTCCACCGCGAGGCCAGTTTCTCCGTGTGCTCTTGAACGAGCTGACCCGCATTCAGTCTCACCTGGTCTGGTTGGGCACCCACGCCATGGATATCGGCGCGTTGACCCTCTTCCTCTATACCTTCCGCGAGCGGGAGGAGATCCTCAAGCTCTTCGAGGATGTCAGCGGCCAGCGCATGATGGGCTCCTATTTTCGCGTAGGCGGCATTTCCCTCGAGCCCCCGGTGGACTTCTACGAGCGGGCACAGATCCTGATCAAAATGATGCCGGAGAAGATCGATGAATACGAGAATCTGCTCAATGGGAATCCGATCTGGGTCAACCGCATCAAAGGGGTGGGTTATCTCAGCGCCGCGGATGCCGTCGCCCTGGGAGTAACTGGGCCACCCTTACGCGCCAGCGGTGTGGATTGGGATCTTCGCCGCGACATGCCTTACTCCGGCTACGAGAAATTCCAGTTCAAGGTCCCGGTCTCCGATGTGGGCGATGTTTGGACGCGATACACCCTGCGGGTTCAGGAAATGCGCGAGTCGGTCAAAATCTGTCAGCAGGCGTTGGACGGAATGCCCACCGGCCCCATCAAAGCCGACGCACCCAAGGTAGTATTGCCGGACCGTGAAAAGATGAAGACCCAGATGGAATCTCTCATCTATCACTTTAAGATTGTGACCGAAGGCTTTGCCGTTCCGGCCGGGCAGGTCTACCAGGCGATCGAGTCCCCACGCGGGGAAATGGGTTACTTCGTAGTCTCGGACGGCACCGCCAAGCCCTACCGCGTGCACATGCGCAATCCAACATTTGCTTCTCTGCAGGCGCTCGAAACCATGTGTGTCGGCCGGCTATTGGCAGACGTAGTCGCCGTGATCGGGTCGATTGATATTGTGCTGGGAGAGATTGACCGGTGAGCGAGATGGAAGTTTATCCGGCCGAGGTACGGCGGCACGTTTGGGAGTCGCTGGTCAGCATGATGCAGGTCTACGCTCACGCGGCCAGCCTGAATGGCAAAGAGTACGTGGTGACGAGCGCCTCGGACAAGGTCTCGGTGAAACATCAAGACAGAGTATTAACCGTCTCTTTTGATCCCGGTACTGGGGATGCAAGCTGGAAGGTCACTCGTCCGACGTGCGAACAAGTGGGTGAGTTCCATATTGACGAGCATGGCACGCTAGTCTTCCCGGCTGGCTCCAGGGCGCTCGATACCGCGGCGATGGATTGGATTGCGCTCCTCGACCACGCCGTAGGGCCCGTAGTCAACGAGAACGTCAGATCATGAGCACTGAAATCAAAACCATCTTCAGTCCCGCCCTGGCTGCGCGCTTCGACCGCCTGGTGACGATCTACCCGATGCGGCGATCGGCACTCATTCCCATGCTGCTGTACGCCCAGGATGAGGTTGGCTGTTTGTCCGACGCGGTGATCAGCGAAGTAGCTGCCCGCATCGGGATCACTGAACTCGATGTGCGCGATGTCATCAGCTACTACTCCCTGATGCACACCAAACCCCACGGCAAGTATCATGTTCAGGTGTGCACCAACATCAGTTGCATGCTGCGCGGCGGCAACGAGCTGTTGGCCCACTGCAAACAACGGCTAGGCATCGACAACAAGGAAACCACGCCCGACAAGGTTTTTTCTCTCGAAGAAGTAGAGTGCATCGGCGCCTGTAGCTGGGCCCCCGCGGTTCAGGTGAACTACGACTTCCACGAAAATCTCACTCCCGAATTGATGGATCAAGTGCTCCAGGACTACCGGTCGAAAAGCTAACCAAGTACGCGGAGAAAGCGAAGAGCATGGCCTACCTGGTCTCCCATCCCGATGAAGTGAAGTTACTCTCCTCCCGCTTTGGCAAGGGCGCGACCTCGATTGACAAGTACATCGAGTTGGATGGTTACACGGCGGTCCGCAAGGCCATTGAACTGGGCCCTGAAGGGATCATCGCCGAGATGAAAGCCTCCAACCTGCGCGGCCGCGGGGGCGCCGGCTTTCCTACCGGTATGAAATGGTCCTTTGTCCCCAAGCAATCGGCCAAGCCGAAATACGTCCTGGTGAACGGAGATGAGAGCGAGCCCGGCACCTGCAAAGACCGCCTGATTTTTGAGCATGATCCCCACTCCGTCATCGAGGGTGTGATCATCGCTGGACTGGCTATCGGCTCGAGGATGGGCTTCATCTACCTTCGAGGCGAGTATCGATACCTGCTCAAGATCATGGAGAAGGCCATCGAGGATGCCTACGCCAAGGGGTTTCTGGGCAAGAACATCTTCGGCAGCAATATCGACTTCGACGTTGTTTCTCATACTGGCGCGGGCGCCTACGAGGTAGGTGAAGAATCGGCACTGATGGAATCGCTCGAAGGCAAGCGCGGCATTCCCCGTATCCGGCCTCCCTTTCCCGCAGTCGTTGGCCTCTATGGCGGCCCGACCGTCATTAACAATGCCGAAACACTGGCGACCGTGCCCCACATTTTCCGCATCGGTGGGGCGGAGTACGCCAAGATCGGCACCGAGCGCAACGGCGGCACCCGCCTCTTCGCGCTCAGTGGCGATGTGGCCAAGCCAGGCGTCTACGAGTTGCCCATGGGCTACAACCTCAAAAAGATGATCTACGAGGTGGGCGGCGGCATCCCCGATGGCCGCTCGTTGAAAGCTGTAGTACCAGGAGGCTCCTCCTGTCCGGCACTTCTGCCCAGTGAGATCGATATTGGCATGGACTTCGACCAGGTAGCTAAGGCGGGCAGCATGCTCGGTTCCGGCGGCGTGGTAGTTCTGGACGACACCGTCTGCATGGTGGAGTTTGCCCTGCGCACCATGAAGTTCTACCAGCACGAAAGCTGTGGATGGTGTATTCCCTGCCGCGAAGGCACCGACTGGCTGAAGAAAACGCTGACTCGCGTTCATGCCGGCGGCGGTGTAGCCAAGGATATCGACAATATCCGCTACCTGGCGCAGAACATGTTGGGGCGCACCTTCTGTCCCTTGGGTGACGCTGCGGCCATGCCCACCATCGCCTTCGTGGACAAATTCCGCAAAGAGTTTGAAGACCACCTGGACGGCAAACCGTGCCCGTACGCCCCGCAAACGGAAGCGGCCTTGGCCGGCGTATGACGCCCGCTCACCACAAAGATAGGAAACCATGGCTGACGTAACCCTTACCGTCGACGGCAAGAAGGTCACCGCACCTGCAGGCACGCTGTTGATTGAGGCCTGCCGCGCCGCGAGTATTGCGGTTCCCGCGTTCTGTTACTACCCCGGCCTTTCGCTGTGCGGAGCGTGCCGCATGTGCCTGGTGCGCCTGGAAAAGGTGCCCAAGCTGCAAACCGCCTGCACCACGCCGGTAGCGGAAGGCATGGTGGTCACCACCGATAGCGACGAAATCCACCAGGCACGCAAAGCCACGGTCGAACTGCTCCTGGGCAATCATCCGCTCGATTGCCCGGTATGCGATGCTGGCGGCGAATGCGAACTGCAGGACATGACCTTCAAGTACGGCGCCCATGAATCGCGCTACGTCGAGGTCAAGCAGCACCGCGAAGAGCAGCAGTGGTCGCCGGTAGTCTTTTTCGACCGGCCGCGATGCATCCTCTGCTACCGCTGCGTGCGCACCTGCGGCGAAGGCATGGACGTGTGGGCGTTGGGAGTACAAAATCGCGGCGTGACCAGCATCATTGCCCCCAACGAAGGGGACCACCTGGACTGCGAAGAGTGTGGCATGTGCATCGACGTCTGCCCGGTGGGAGCCCTGACCTCTGGCGCCTATCGTTACAAAACCCGGCCCTGGGAAATGAATCACGTCTCCACCGTTTGCACCCACTGCGCGGACGGCTGCAAGACCACCCTGGGCGTGCGCAGTGTCGATAACGGTTCCGAAATTCTACGCGGTGACAACCGCGACAAGAGCGGCATCAACGGCGAATTTTTGTGCATCAAGGGACGCTACGCCTTTGACTTTGCCAACCACACCGACCGGCTGACGAAGCCGCTGCTGCGCCAGACCGACGGCAAGTTCGCAGAAGTCAGCTGGGAGCAGGCGCTCCAGCACGCGGGGACAAAGCTTCGCGAAATTCGTGAGAGCCGGGGTGGCAGCTCGATCGGAGTCATTGGCTCCAACCGCACCACCAACGAAGAGGGTTATCTACTGCAAAAATTTGCCCGCACGGTGCTGGGAACCAACAACATCGATCATCACCGCACCGCCGACTACACCGCCTTCGCCCGCGCTATCTCGGGACAAAAGGACCGCGCCGCCTCGCTACGGGAGTCTATGAGCGCTCCGGCCATCCTCGTGCTGGGCAACGATCCCACCGAGCAACATCCCCTGCTGGCCTGGAACCTGCGCACCAACGTCCGCCACAACAAGGCGCGCATCTATCTCGTGAATCACACTGGCATCAAGCTGGAGCGTCAGGCTCACGAGTCGCTGATCATTCCCCAGGACGGCTATGCCAGCGTGGTGCGTTTCCTGGCCGGCGAGGACGCGGCGTTTCCTGGCGTTCAACTCGGAGACGAGGCAAAGAAGTTCCGCGATGCGCTCCGCGCCGAGCCCACCCTGTTGATCATCTTTGGATCGGAATACCGCGGCCGGGACGTCGAGACGTTGGTGAACTTTGGCATGGGACTACCCCAGGCCCGCTTCGCCTGTCTGGGCGATTACGTTAATTCCCGAGGCGCCGCCGATATGGGTCTGCTCCCTGGCCTGCTCCCTGGCTATATCCCGGTAACCCAGGGAGGCGCCTTCGCCGAGGAATACGGCGATGCGCTGCCCTCGGCTCCAGGAATGGACCTGGTAGAAATGTTCGATGCAGCCGAGCGCGGCGAACTCGCCGCCCTGTACGTGGTCGGATCGAACCCAATTGCCCGCTATGGCATCGATCCGTTGGCCCTCAAGAACACCTTCACCATCGTGCAGGATATGTTCCTGACCGAAACGGCGCTGCTGGCAGACGTAGTCTTCCCCACCGCCAACCTGTACGAAAAGGCGGGAACCGTTACCAACACCTACGGCGACCAGCAATTAGTGAAGAAGGCAGCTGACCGGGCGGGGGTGCGCACCGACTTCGAATTGATGGTGCGGCTCGCCGATTCCATGGGGGCAGACCCCAGGAAGCTGGTTCCCTTCGGCCGCGGCGTCCATGCGGACATGGGACAGACGAGGGGTGCGCAGTCGGGCGAAGCAGACCGTCATGCGGTTTGGCTGGCAGCACAGAATCTGGAACCGAAGCTTAGCCCGTTTGATCCCTTCGCCATCCTCGACGAGATCCAGCGGCTGGTGCCCGGCTACCAGGGATCGCGCCTGGAACTCTTGGCCGGCAACGACGTCCATGTGCAATCATCGCTGGTGCAAATCGACGCCGGTCCAGAGCGCCACGCATTGATTCTGCCGGCGCAGGATACACTCTTCACTTCGGGCACTTTAGGGCGCTACAGCTCGGTTCTGCATTCGGTCATGGAGTCGCACACCACCAAACCAACGGAAACGGCCGCAGACTAAAGGGCTAAGAAAGCAAAGGGCACGCGTGAGCTTCCTGATCTTTTTCTTACTCAGCTGTTTGAAGATTGCCGTAGTGCTGGCCATTTTCCTTGGGGCGGTAGCCTACACCGTGCTCCTGGAGCGCAAGCTGGTAGGGCGCATACAAAATCGTTGGGGACCCACCCGCGTGGGCCCTTTTGGCCTCATGCAGCCCATGGCCGACGGGCTGAAGCTCTTTCTTAAAGAAGACCTGATACCCACCAACGTCTACCGGCCGCTCTTCATCCTGGCCCCCATGATTGCGCTGTCTTGCGCCCTCATTTCCATTTCCGTCGTACCTTTCGGTGCGCCCATCACCTGGCATGGCGTTGACATGTTTGAGATCGCCAACGTCAACATTGGCCTGTTGGTGATTCTCGGCGTCACTTCCGTCGGTGTGTACGGGATAGCGCTTGCCGGCTGGTCTTCCAATAACAAATATTCCCTGCTGGGCGCCCTGCGTGCCAGCGCCCAGGTCGTCAGCTATGAGTTGGCCCTGGGACTTTCGCTCGTGGGCGTGGTGCTGCGCGCCGGGTCGCTCAACCTGCGCACCATTGTAGAGAGCCAATCGGCCCACGGCATGATTTCCTGGAATGTCTTTGGCGGCTTCCAGTTCGTAGCATTTTTCATCTACCTCATGGCGGCCTATGCGGAAACCAACCGCTCCCCGTTCGACCTTCCTGAGGCGGAAACCGAGCTCACCGCCGGCTACCACACTGAATACAGTTCCATGAAGTTCGCCATGTTCTTCATGGCGGAATACGCTAACATGATCACCGTCGGCTGCGTGGCTAGTTTGCTCTTCTTCGGCGGATGGACTAGTCCCTTCGGATCGTTGTTCCCCCCAGGCCCTTTGTTCCTCCAGATCATTGCGCCGGTATTTTGGTTTGTCTTTAAAGTCTTCTGTTTTCTTTTTCTGTACATCTGGGTGCGTGGTACGCTTCCCAGGTTCCGTTACGACCAGCTGATGGGCTTCGGCTGGAAGTTCCTGATGCCCGTAGCCATTCTCAACATCATTGCCACCAGCCTGTGGCTCGCATAGCGGGAGAAGAACCGCAGGTCCCTCCACTACGCTTCGCTCCGGTCGGGATGACAATTTTATTGCAGGGGCAAAATATGTTTCCTCAAGGTTTTGCGGTCACACAAGAATTGTCATCCCGACCGGAGCTCCGAAGGAGCGTAGTGGAGGGACCTGCGGTTTCTTCCGTCTGGCGAACCTCGATGGCCTTTAGGGACCGCATGAGAACTTGGTTTTGTTTCCGGGAAACGACTTTGGTTGGTATTCAGAATCTGACTAAGTGCAAGGCTTTGTATCAGGGCACGACTTCAGTCGTGCCGTAACTGCTCGAAATATTCCGGGGCTTTAGCCCCTGAGGGCTCTGTACCCACGTCGTAAGCTAAGGTGTTCTACAATCAGCAACGGGAGAATGCTCTAGCATGTATCTGGTTCTCTTCATCGTGTTCGGTGGCCTTTGTGTGGCGGGAGCCTTGAACCTCCTGCTACAGCGCCACCCTATCAATAGCGCCCTCTCGCTGATTGTGGTCATGAGCTCGCTGGCCGTGCTCTACCTCCTGCTTGGGGCCGAATTTCTTGCTGCCGCTCAGGTAATTGTTTATTCCGGCGCCATCATGGTGCTGTTTACTTTCGTCATCATGTTGCTCAATGCCGGGGGCGAAGAGCGTACCCACGGCAGCCGCGCCGCTTATATCGTAGGCATTCCCGGAGTCGCCGTGCTGGTCTGCCTGCTGACTTTCATCTTCCTGTCCGCACGCACCCACCTGGCGCAGGCCCGCTTAGGCGACTACGTGGTTTCTACCAGCGATCTGAGCAAGGTCCTCTTCCGCGATCTACTACTGCCCTTCGAGGTGACCTCAGTCCTGATCCTCATAGCCATCCTCGGCGCGGTTGCGCTGGCCAGCAAGGAGCACTGACATGGTTGTTCCCATCGCTTACTACCTGGTCCTCAGCGCGATCCTGTTCTCCATCGGGGTAGGCGCCTTTCTGATCAAGCGCAACATCATCACCATCTTCATGTCGATTGAGTTAATGCTCAACGCGGTGAACTTGACCTTCGTCGCCTTCGCCTATCAATGGCATCGTGTACAAGGACAAATTTTCGTCTTCTTCGTGATGGTCGTCGCCGCCGCCGAGGCCGCCGTGGGCCTGGCCATCATCATCGCCATCTTCCGCTCGAGGAGTACGCTCAACGTGGATCAAGTCAACTTGATGAAATTATGAACGGACACTCCCCCCTCCATCTTTGGTTGATCCCCGTGCTGCCGTTCCTGGGCTTCCTGCTGAATGGCCTGCTTGGCCGTCGTCTGCCCAATGCAGTGGTTTCGGCCATCGCTCTGCTCTTCACCGCGGCGCCCCTGGCGATGGTGCTGAACATAGCCCTGCAGTTCAGCAGCCTCACTCTGCCTCACATAGAGTGGTTCACCACCCCGTGGATTGCCACCGCAACCTTCCGCGCCGATTTTGACTTCCTGCTCGACCCCTTGTCGCTGGTCATGCTGCTGATCGTCACCGGCGTTGGCTTTCTGATTCATATCTACTCCATCGGCTACATGGCTCATGAAGAAGGTTACTGGCGCTACTTCGCCTACCTGAACCTGTTCATGTTCTTCATGCTGACGCTGGTGCTGGCAGAGAACTTCCTGCTCATGTTCGTCGGCTGGGAAGGGGTTGGCCTTGCCTCCTATTTATTGATCGGCTTTTACTTCCAGCGCGAGTCCGCTGCGGAAGCAGGCAAGAAGGCCTTCGTTCTTAATCGAATTGGCGATTTCGGATTTTTGCTGGCCATGTTCCTGATGATCGCCCACTTCGGTTCGCTCAGCTACGCCCGGGTCTTCCACGCGATCGCGGATCATCCCCAGATGCAGGGCGGCTTCCTCACTGCCATCGCCTTGCTGCTGGTGCTTGGAGCCACTGGCAAGTCGGCGCAGATTCCCCTGTATGTCTGGCTGCCGGACGCGATGGAAGGCCCCACACCGGTGTCGGCTCTCATCCATGCGGCCACCATGGTGACGGCGGGCGTCTACATGGTAGTGCGCTCGCATGTGTTGTTTGACCGCTCGCCGTTTGCGCTCGGGGTGATTGCCATCATCGGCGCCGCCACCGCGTTGTTTGCTGCCACCGTCGGCATGGTGCAGACGGATATTAAGCGGGTGCTCGCCTACTCCACCATCTCGCAACTGGGTTATATGTTCCTGGCCTGTGGCGCGGCAGCCTACTCCGCCGCCATCTTCCACCTGGTCACACACGCCTTTTTCAAGGCTCTGCTCTTTCTCGCCGCCGGCTCGGTCATCCATGGCCTGGGCGGGCAGCAGGATATGCGTGCCATGGGCGGCCTGCGCAAGTCGATCCCCATCACCTTCTGGACCATGAGTGCCGGGGTCTTTGCCATTGCCGGCTTGCCGCCGTTCTCTGGTTTCTTCAGCAAGGACGCCATCCTCTACCAGGCGTTTCTCTCCCCAACCGCTGGCCCAATTCTGTGGTTCGTGGGTCTGGTGACGGTGCTCCTTACCGCTTTCTACATGTTCCGGCTGTGGTACCTCACCTTCTTCGGGGAGATCCGGTCGCACGATGTACACCCTCACGAGAGCCCCTGGTGGATGCTGGCGCCGGTCGTCATTCTGGCCATATTGGCGTTGGCGGGCGGCTGGATAGGTATTCCCAAGGCGTTATGGGGTGGCGATCAGTTCGCGAGATTCCTTGACCCGGTGGTGAAGGATTCAGCGCTTGTCAGCCCCGAGGGCAGCCTCAATCAGGAGCGCTGGTTCACCGTGCTGTCCGTAATCATGGCTGCGATTGGATGGTTTGTAGCCGACCTTCTTTACCGCCGCAAACCCGGGATGGCAGACCGCCTGGTCGAGCGGCTCAGTGGCCTGTACGGATTGCTGGTGAATAAGTACTGGATTGACCAGGTCTACAACGCGGTCATCGTGGCCCCACTGCTCTTCGCCTCCCGCTATCTGTTATGGGGGGCCTTTGATCGCGGACTGGTCAATGGCGGCGGTAGTTTGGCTGCGGGCAGTGTGCGCGGCCTGGGAGCGTTGGTCCAGCGGGTGCAGTCGGGAAACATCCGCTCCTATGCAGGGTGGCTCGCGGTTGGCGCAGCCGCACTGCTGCTGATTACGTATTTCGGCTTTTCCATGCACCTCTAGAAGAGAGCGACGATCTTGTTGAACGATTCGATATTGACGTATGCGACCTTCGTGCCCAGTGCCGGTGCCGTGATCGTGGCATTGCTTCCGCGGCAGGGCCGCGTCATTCAGTGGTTCACCCTTGTGGTCACCCTGGTTACCTTCGGCCTGACGCTTCAATTGCCGGCGCACTTTCTCTATCGTCAACCGGGATTTCAGTTTGAAGTAGACCAGCCCTGGATCTCGAGTCCCGCCATTCGCTACCACCTGGGAGTAGACGGTATTTCTATGTGGCTGGTGGTGCTGACGGGCTTCCTCGCGCCTCTTGGCGTGCTGGCGTCATGGAAGACCATCAGCCATCGCACCAAGGAGTTTTACTTCCTCTTCCTGCTGCAACAGACAGCCATGCTCGGCGTCTTTGTTTCCCTCGATCTGTTTCTGTACTACGCATTCTGGGAAATGACCCTGGTGCCGATGGCCCTGCTGATTGCAATGTTTGGCCGCGATCGCGGGACCGAGGCAGCCATCAAGTTTTTTGTTTATGCATTTCTGCCTTCAGCCCTGCTGCTGGTAGCGATCGTCTGGCTTTACAGCAAAACCGGTACCTTCGATTTTGTCCGCCTGCAAGAGATCATGGCGCAAAATCCGCTTCCTTCTCAGGCGCTCTTCTGGGCTTCGTTGGCCTTCCTGGTCGCCTTCGCGGTCAAGGTTCCGATATTTCCACTGCACGGTTGGCTGGGAGATGCTTTGAGCGAGGCGCCCACCGCGATGGCCATGGTCCTGGCGGGGAAACTCGGCCTCTACTCCATCCTGCGTTTCAACCTCGGCCTCTTCCCTGCCCAGTCACGGCAGGTGGCGCCGTGGATGATCGCACTGGCAGCGATAGGGGTTCTTTATGGTGCGCTGGTAGCCCTGGTGCAAAAGGATATGAAGCGGTTGATGGCGTTCGCCACCGTCAGCTCGCTAAGTTTTTGTACTCTTGGCATTTTCTGCTTCGCCGTTTCAGGCCTCGATGGCGCCGTCTACCAGATCCTCAATGAGGGCGTCTCTCTGGGCGCGCTCCTTCTCTTGCTGGGCTTCATGTACGAGCGTTACGGAACCTATGAAATAGCAACATACGGCGGCTTGGCCAAACCGATGCCGCGCCTGGCGACGCTGTTCGTGTTTACTATGCTCTCGCTTATCGGTCTTCCGCTGCTCAATGGGTTTGTGGCTGAGTTCCTCATCCTGAGCGGCAGTTTCCCTGGCCACGTTCGCTGGGTGTCGGCAGCGACCGCGGGCGTTATTCTGAGCGCGTCCTACATGCTGTGGATGGTGCAGCGCGTCTTCTACGGTAACGAATCAGGCATGGTTGCAGATCTTAAAGTAGTGGATATGGACTTCCGCGAGCAGATTGCCGTTTGGCCGATGGCGGTGCTCATGCTGCTCATGGGGGTAGCTTCCCCCTACTGGATCCGGGCCATCGACGACGCGGTCGTCAAACTGTCAGCCCCGGCGCCGGAGGTTGGAATCGGAATGGCGGCGAAGCCATGATGGAAGTGCCTCAGGTCTACCGCATTCTGCCGGAAGTTTTGCTTACCATCACCGGCGTTCTCCTCATGCTGATCGAGCCCGTGATGCCGGCCGGCATGAACCGGAAGCCGATGGGCTTTCTCGCTCTGGTCGGCGTCGTGGCGGCGCTGATTGCCAGCGTGTGGCAGCTGGGCCTGCCTCCGGGGACGGCCTACTACGGCACGGTGCAGACTGATGCTTTCAGCGTCTTCTTCCACGTGCTCATCTGCAGCATCGCGTTGGTCACATTGCTGATTGCCCTCGACGTGTTCGATGCCGCCAAGGAAAAGCCGGCGGAGTATTACCCCCTGGTCATTTTCGGGACCGTGGGCATGTGCCTGATGTCGAGCGCGGTCGAGCTGTTGCTCGTCTTCATTGCCCTGGAAATTTCTTCCATCTCGACCTACATCCTGGCCGCCCTTCGCAAGCGCACTGGCAAGAGCACCGAAGCCGGCCTCAAATATTTTTTGCTGGGTTCCTTTGCCACCGCTTTCTTTCTCTACGGCATTGCCCTCACCTTTGGGGCGACCGGAACCACCAACATCAGCGAAGTAGCCGCCGCGCTCACCAACACCGCGACTCCGGGCTTTGCCTGGCTGGCAGTGGCCATGGTGCTGATTGGCCTCGGCTTCAAAGTCTCTGCCGCACCCTTCCAGGTTTGGACACCCGACGTTTATGAGGGCGCACCTTCCCCGGTGGTGGCCTTGATGTCCACTGGACCCAAGGTTGCCGCTTTTGCCGTGCTCCTGCGCATTCTCTACTCTGCCTACCCGCAATTACACGATCATTGGGTGCTGCTGCTATGGATCATGGCAGCCCTTTCGATGACCGTGGGCAATCTGGGTGCGCTGCGCCAGCACAGTGTGAAGCGCATGCTGGCATATTCTTCGATTGCTCACGCAGGCTATACGCTGGTCGCCTTCACCGCCCTCTCGAGCGAAGGCGTCGCGGCTGCAATGTTCTACACCGCAACCTACGCCGCGATGAACGTGGGCGCTTTTGCCGTCATCTCTCACGCCGGCGGCTATGAGGAGCGCCTGGTGTCGGTGTCTGACTACCGCGGCCTCGCTTACCGCTCCCCACTGCTCGGGGGTGCACTAGCTTTCTTCCTGCTTTCGCTCATTGGGATTCCCTTCACCGGCGGCTTCTTCGGCAAGTTCTATGTATTCACCGCGGCCCTGCACTCCGGGGAAGTATGGCTGACGATCATTGGCCTGGTGAACAGCGGAGTCGCTGCCTATTATTATCTGCGGCTGTTGATGTCGGTGTACGGCAAGCCTTCTGACGACGCGCCGGTACAGTTAGTGCCGCGCTTGAAAGCCTCGCTCACCTTGGCCTTGCTGCTCACGGTTGCCGCCACCTTCATCCTCGGCATTTTTCCCGGCAGGATTCTGTCCATGGCTCAAGCCGGAGCAGCCACCTTTGCCACAACGATCGCTAGTAATCGATAAGGTGCAATTGACAGGCTGCAGAAAAACTCTGGTCCCGGTGTAGCCCCGGACTTTAAGTCCGGGGGAAGCGGGTTTTCAAACCCGCTTAAACGCTTCAGGTAATAGAATTCGGGGCTTTAGCCCTGGTGGGTGTTTTTCAAGCGGTTCGCGACTTTTTCCGCAGCCTGTCTACTCCTGTGGATCTCGGTACGGCCAATCCCTCGAACTGGCTACAGCTTGATCCTTCGGTCGGGCGGTAAATGGCTTACCTTTTGGAACGTTAGCGGCGGCCAACGCTCAGCAGCCCCTGCTGGCCGGCTTTGCTCATCCTTAACCGTTGGCCCGATTTTAGGACCACCGAACCCTCGCTTTGGCCTTCTCGGAAAATCTCAGTGACCTGATCCACATTGACGATGACGGAACGATGGATACGTACGAATTGCTGCGGATCCAGCGTTTTTGAAAGTTGCTTGATAGACTCGCGCAGCATGAAACTCTTGCTGCCAACGTGCAGGCAAGCGTAGTAGTCAGCCGCTTCAATCCATTCAATATCGTGGATGTTGACGAACGAATCTTTGGTCCCGTTATGAACAAGAAGGCGGCGGGGAAATTCCTGCCGCCCAACGCCGCCTTGTTCCAGGCTGATTAACACTGATTTCAACTGCTCTTGTGTGACCAGTGCTGCCTGCGAAGCAATCCGTTCTCTGGCCCGTGACAGCGTTGCCTGCAGCCGATCTGCTTCCACCGGCTTGGTGAGATAGTCCAGCGCATGCACTTCAAATGCCTGCACGGCATATTGATTGTGTGCCGTGACAAACACCGTAACCGGCATGTGCACGGAGCCGATCCGTTCGAAAACTTCAAACCCGTCTATTCCCGGCATTTGTATGTCGAGAAACAGTACATCGAACCGGCTCTCCTTAAGGGCCGCAACCACTTCCCTTCCGTTACGGCATTCGCCCGCCACTTCCATGTCCTGCTGTCCGGCCAGGAGAAATCTCAGCCGTTCCCGGGCCAGAGGCTCGTCGTCGGCAAGGAGAACCCGGTATCTCATACCGCGACGCTTTCATAGGGAATCGTGATCGACACCTCAAACCCACCTGAATGAAGACACTGCGCCTCCATCTGATAGCCCTCGGGGTAGAAATGTGCGAGGCGCTCACGAGTATTCTTCAGGCCGATCCCATGACCGTTCCCGTTCGGTTGCGCAGAAATTCGGCCCGGTCCCGTGTCCCGCACCAGGACGTGCAGCAGATCGCCATCGCGCCTGGCCGATGCCTCAACCATACCCTCGCTCTCACAATTCGCAATACCGTGCCGGATGGCATTCTCCACGATCGGCTGCAGCAAAAAGCAAGGAACCAAGCCGTCGACCGCGCGCGGGTCTATATTGATCTGGACGCGCAGCCTATCCGCGAAACGTACCTGCTCGATAGCCAGGTAGTTCTCTACTAACTCCAACTCCTGAGATAAGGGAACTTTTTGCGGAGTGTCTCTGGTCAACGTACTCTTCAAAATCGAGTTGAGATGTCGCAGCATCTCGGCTGCCTCTTGCTGTCTGCCTAATTCGACCAGGGTGGTAATCGCGTTCAAGGTATTGAAGAGGAAGTGGGGCTCCAGTTGCATCTGCAGAGCCCGCAGGTGCGCACTCGAGAGTTGCCTTTGCAAGGACAGGGACTTCATGGCGTCGAATTGGGCGCGTAACTGAAATTGGATCACTCCCGTGATTCCAAACACGAATCCATAGATCAGCACCTCGATACCCAGGCGATTGATGTTAAGCAACGATCCGCCCAGCGTGCCCATCAGCAGCAGGTGCGCAATTCCGAGCGTGGTCCCGGCCAGCAATTGAACTGCGATTGCCGAAATGGATGGGCGCGATAGGAACCATGTTGGTTTTCCCCACCTCCACAAAGCGCTGGCAATCACTCCCCACCAGCCCCAAAGCAACGCACCATAACGCAGAGACGGAAGGTAAGTGATGGAATGGCACTCGCTGGCGGTCGCCAGGGCTAGAACAGTCACCAGTGAGAATATGACTACGTAGGCGTTGATGTGTTTTGTCATCCGCTCACCTGAACCTGCTGATACTTATGCTACAACCGCTCGAGAGGATACTCTGAGCATGGGCTTACCACCGCTGCGGATCCATGCTTTTGCAGGGAACCCGGCGAATTTTGCAGGAAAGTCTCACGCTGGCTATAGTGATCTTGATGAATCGAAGACATTTTGTCGGTCTTGCCGCTTCGGCCATGGTTGCCCAGGGATTACCCCGGGCTTTTGCTGCTGCCCCGATCAAACCGTTTGCCTTAGGCGTGGTGATCAAGCCATTCGGCGCTCCCGAAGAACGCTTGCGCATGGTGCATGAGTGGGGATTCCCTACTGTCTTTCTCTCCATGGACGACTATATTGGCAGCTTCACCCCCGATCTGGCGCGCCAATACCTCGACCTGCTCGCTAAATACCAGCTCACGGCAACGACCGTGGAGGTAGTGGGTCCGCCGCCCCTGAAATGGAACTTTATGCAGGGACCGGACACCATCGGCCTGGTTCCACCTAAGTTCCGCGCAGCGCGCATCGATGCCCTGCGCCAGGCCTCCGATTTTGCCAAGCTGGCGGGCATTCCGCAGGTACAAACGCATTGCGGGTTTATCCCTGAAAATCCAGGCGATGTGCTCTACTCCCAAGCGGTGGAAGCCATCCGCACAGTGGCCAAGCATTGCCAGGGGAACGGTCAGGATTTTCTCATGGAAACAGGCCAGGAAACCCCGACGACCATGTCCCGAGCCATCCACGATGTAGACATGCCAAACCTGGGCGTCGGTCTCGACACCGCCAACCTGCTGCTTTACGGCAAAGCAAACCCGGTCGACGCGGTCGATATTCTTGGGTCCCACGTCAAGAGCGTGCATGCCAAGGATGGCCGCTGGCCGACCAATCCCAACGAGTTTGGCGAAGAGGTTCTGATCGGCAAAGGTTTGGTGGACTTTCGCGCAGTGTTTACCAAGCTTCATCGACTGGGTTACAAAGGCGCCATCAGCATTGAGCGCGAGACCTCGGGCCCGCAGCAGATCGAAGATGTGAAGGCAGAAAAGGCTTATCTTGAACGCGTAATTCGCGAGGTGAATGCATGAATCGGCGAGAATTTCTAAAGACTGGAACCGCGTGTGGACTGCTGTTCGTGAAGCCGAGCACTGCGTTCAGCTACCAGGCCAACTCCGCCGTGCGCCTTGGTTTGCTGGGGTGCGGCAATCGCGGTACAACCGTGGCCACGTCTTTCGCTCACAGCACCACCGCGCGGGTCGTGGCGTTGGCCGATATCTTTCCCGATAAGTTGGCCCTGGGCCGCAGCCATTTCGACGACTTGAATACCAGCCTTTCTTGCGCGCATATCGATGAAAAGCTGCTCTTCCACGGGCCACATGCCTTCGAGCAACTGGCGGCCGCCAAAGATGTCGATCTCATTCAGATCTCCACGCCGCCTTTCTTTCATGTGCAGCACCTGGAGGCCGCGGTTGCGTCAGGCAAGCACGTCTACTGCGAAAAGCCAGTCGGCGTCGACGTTGCCCAGGCAAAGCAGGCGCTCGAGATCGCCAAGAAGGTGAAGTCTACGCAGAGCGTCGATGTCGGGTTCCAATGCCGCAACGCGCCGCCGATTGCCGCCATTGCAGAAAAGATCAAAGCTGGCGCCCTGGGCAAGATCGCCGCCGCTGCCGGCAACTACTACGCGACCGCATCTGAAGAAAAGGTTCGTCCTGGAGCCTCGCCCGACGAGTACCGCCTGCGAAACTGGCTCTGGTATCGCGCTTTGTCAGGAGACATCCTGGTGGAGCAGAACATCCACATTATCGATCTTTGCAATTGGATGCTGGGCGCCCACCCGCTCAAGGCAACCGCCACGGGAGGCCGTAACATCCTGACCCATGCCGGCGACTGTTGGGACAACTACCAGGTGGACTTCACTTACCCGGAAGGCGTTCACCTCTCCTTTGCTTCCACCCAATTCGGCAACAACGGATTCGACGCCGGCCTCAAGCTCTTCGGCGCGGACGGGTCGGCGACTGTTCCCTACGCAGGCCCGGTACAGATTGTGGGTGCGCAACCCTGGGCCTGGGCTGATTCCTTGAACGCCACCGGGCCGGTGAAGTTTGCCGCCAACGGCAGCTTTTCTGACAACCTGGCCTTTGCCGATCGCGACAAGGAACGGACATTCATTGACAGCATCACCTCTGGCCAGTGTCACAACCAGATAGCCGCTGGGGTGGAGACAGCTTTGAGCTGCATGCTCGGTCGCATGGCCGGCTACGAAAAACGCGAAGTGACCTGGGAAGACCTACTGGCTCACGGAGAAACCTACAAGCTGGACATGAGCCTCGACCAGTTCGCTTGAGAAAAGCGCGAAAATGGCGCGGACGAATATTGAGTGGGTGGCCCTGGTTCTCTTAAACCCGAACCGTTCTCTTTGAAGCAACGACTGCAGATCCCTCTCCTCCGCTGCGCTCCGGTCGGGATGACAAGGGTAGAGCTGTTACTCACCTTGACTTCCGGTCATTCGGATGGACGGAGAGCGGAGCAGTTACTTGCCTTGAGATATAGCCAGTGGGACGGACAAGGGGACTTGCGCAGTGAATCTTGCCATCCCAGTCATGGAATCAGCGGTGAGTCAGCGCCCTACCCTTGTCATCCCGACCGGAGCTCCGCAGGAGCGGAGGGGAGGGATCTGCAGTCGTTGCTTCAAAGAGAACGGTTCGGGTTTAAGCGAGACCACCCACCCACTCAAATTGCCGTTGCACTGACCACAGGTCGCCCCACCGCCTTCTGCAGCTCTTCCAACAGCAGCTCGCGCAAAGCTGCTGGGGCAAGAACATGAACCCGGGCTCCCAGGCCTAAGGCGAGAAACCGAGCCTCCTCCATGTTCTCGAACGAAACGTGAAGAATGGTCCACCCGTCCGGAAGGCCCGGCGTCGCCTGCACATCAGGAGCAGGCGATGCCCGGCACCACCGGCTGATCGAGAGGGCCGCATCCGCGGTCAAGGCAAGGGTAGCCTGAAACTGAGTTCGTTTCTGCTGCAGCTGTGCGGTCGCAGTCTTCCAATGGGCAGCGAGGTCAAAGTTCGCCGGCCGCTCAAATGTCACTGCCAGCACAACCGCGTTCTGCATCCGCGAAAGGCGGTAGGTACGCATCCCCGCCGGCGCTCGGGCCACCAGGTACCAGACCGCCTGTTTGTTAACGATGCCGTAAGGGTCGACGGTGCGGACTCCTGTCTCCCCATCGGCGCGGGAGTAAACGAACGTCAGCTTGCAATCGCGGGCAATGGCGTCCTGAACGACCGGAAGCAGGCTAAGGTCAACAGAAGACGGATGCCAGCCCTCAGGATCGATATGCAGCCGGGCGCGGATGGAAGCAGCCTGCGTCTGCATTTTCTGCGGCATCGCGGCCAGCAGCTTACCAAAAGCGCGTTCCGAAGCGGCGGCCAGCGAAGGATGTCCGAGTGCGCTCGGTTGTGACATCAGCAGCGCACTCAGCTCCGCCTCATCCAGCCCCGGGACCTTGGTGCGCCAGCCGCGGGCCAGTTCCCAGCCGCCCTGGGATCCGCGCAGCGCGAGGATCGGAACCCCTGCCGCACTCAGCGCTTCCATATCGCGATGCGCGGTACGTTGCGACACTTCCAGCCGCTCCGCCAACTCGCGGGTGGAGAGACGTCCATGCGCCTGCAGCAACATGAGGGTCGAAAGTAGGCGGCCCGATTTCATAATCCTAGTTTCTTTTAAATATATGACAGCCCGTGTCATATATCCCGCTTTAAGTTGAAAGTGTGAGGAGGGCTTATGGGACTGAGAGAGTTTTTCCTATGGCAGTTAGAGCACGAGGCTGCTACCTCGCGCAAAGTGATTGAACGTGTTCCGGAAGGGCGGAACAGTTGGAAGCCGCACCGGCGTTCGATGGAGTTGGGCTATTTGGCGGCGTTGGTCGCGTCGATCCCCGGCTGGGTCGAGGTGATGATCAATCGCCGGGAGTTGAATCTGTCTGACCCTGAAAACGAGGTCATGAAGACCAAGGCAGTGAACACCCGGGCAGAGCTGTGCCAGATGTTGGCCGAAGGTCTGGCCAAATCCCGCAAGGCGCTGGAGGATACGGACGAAGAGCATCTGACCAAGATGTGGCGTTTCCGCATGAATGATCGAGTGGTGAGTGAAGGGCCGCGCTACGCCATGATCTCGGACGGCGCAATGACGCACCTGGCTCACCATCGAGGCCAACTCACCGTCTACCTGCGCCTGCTGGAGGCGAAGGTGCCGGCGATTTATGGTCCGTCCTCGGATGAAGGGTTCTAAGATGGTTGGACTTTGCGGTGGGGCTTTCTAAAACCCCACCTCCAACTAACTTGTGTGGATACGAACGGTTGATTATGTTCTAGCTGCGGCCGGCATGGTGGGTCATTTGACCCTGCTCACGATCCTTGTCCGCCGCCGCCTGCTCGCTCGCCTGCCGGTATTTGCAATTTTGATTGCGTTTTATTTCTTGCGCTCAGCCCTTTTGTTGGCCGGTCATTTTCCGGCCCCATGGCTCCGGTCTTATTGGGTACTCATCTATCTCGATCCCGGATTGCAGTTACTTCTCATCCTCAGGCTTGGCGTTCTCTCCTGGCGCTTCGGCCGTGCTCGCATAGCAGTGGCTGTTTCACTACTGACCATTACTTCGTTTATGGTGGCGGGGTATGTCGGGTCGTCTTCTCACTCCTCCTTACAGAACCTTGCGGTCAGACTGAGTGTGTTTGTTTCTGCTATGTGGCTGCTGGTAACGCCTTGTCTCTTTCTCCTGCTACGTAAAGTGGGTCTGTACAAACGAAAAGTTCCGCTTGGGATCGCTCTCGGCTTTGCTGCCTATTCCGCGGCCAATGTCGCGACCGAAATCGTGCACAAGCATTTTGCCCTGCATCCTCAGCCTGCCCTCTTTACAGCTCTTTCTTTCTTTCGCGCCATCGTCTACCTGGGCTGCTTGGCTGCATGGTCCATTCTGTTCCTAAGTGATCGGTCTAACGTCGTTTTGACCTGACGTTGATACAAGGCTTATAAGATTAAGACCGATTGCGACCGAAGATGTGGCTTTTCCCGAACGGACATCCTTCGCATCCAATGGATTGGGGTTCGGTTATGTTTCACTCCTCCTTTGTTGTACTGCTCTGCCTCGATCTGCTTTTGCTTGGTTGTGGTTATAGCGAAAACGGCACCACCATCCGCGGCGTGCCGCTGCAATCGCAGAAAATCAAACATATCGTTGTAATCATGCAGGAGAACCGCTCCTTCGATAACTTGTTCCATGGTTTTCCTGGTGCCGACACGGTCGAGAGTGGGATGAGCAAAGGGAAGCTGGTTGCTCTCCAGCCGGTTCGATTGGAACAAGGTACCGACGTCGACCACACCCATCCGGGCTGGTGGAAAGACTGGGACAACGGAATGATGGACGGGTTTGCCCACGCCAAATATCCCCTTCCTTACCTGCCCTATGCCTATGTCCCCCAGGCACAGACGGAGCCTTATTGGACCCTGGCCCGGCAATACACGCTGGGCGACCGGATGTTTCAATCCAACAGCGGCCCTAGCTTTCCTGCGCATCAATATATGATTGCGGGTCAGTCGGCCGAGGCAGACGAGAATCCGAGCTCGGCGGATTGGGGTTGCGACGCTCCGCAGACCGGGAGGGTGGCAATGGTGGGACCGAACGGTACGGATTTGCCCGGCGTCTACCCCTGCTTCGACTATCCGACCGTGGCTGATTTGCTGGATTCCAGGAGTGTTAGCTGGAACTACTATGCTCCCGGGGAAAGCAACACGGCGGGATATATCTGGTCCGCTTTCCAGGCGATTCGCCACATCCGCTTTGGAGAGGATTGGAACAACCACGTGGTTTCACCCGATAACCAGGTCCTGATCGACATCAAAAACGGCAAGCTGGCCCAGGTAACGTGGATTGTTCCCCAGATGGCCTATTCCGATCATGCCGGGAAGGGTTCGACGGCGGAGGGGCCTAGTTGGGTAGCAAACATCACCAACGCGATCGGCGCCAGTCCGTTTTGGGATTCGACGGTGATCTTCATAAGCTGGGACGATTGGGGAGGGTGGTACGACCATGTGAGCCCACCCCAGGTAGACAACATGGGGCTCGGCTTTCGGGTGCCTCTGATCGTGGTTTCTCCTTACGCGAAGAGGGGGTACATTTCGCACCAGGTGCATGAGTTCAGCGGTTTTTTGCGCTACACCGAGGAGGTTTTCGGGCTCCCGAGCCTGGGCACGCGCGACCTAAACGCGGATGACTTTGCCGACTGCTTCGACTACTCGCAAAGCCCGGGCAGCTATTCGGCTGTCTCGGTCAGCTTCTCGGCGGAGCACTTCTTGCAGGAAGATCCATCCGGGCAGCCGGACGACGACTAAACAGGGGCTGGGTCGAAGTGATGATCAACCGCCGGGAGCTGAACCTGTCCGACCCTGACAGTGAAGCCATGAAAACGAAGGCTGTGAACACGCGAGCGGAGCTGTGTCAGATGCTGGCCGAGGGCCTGGCCAAATCCCGGATGGCGCTGGAAGAAACAACCCAGGATCATCTGACAAAAATGTGGCGCTTCCGCATGAATGACCGAGTCGTGAGTGAAGGGCCGCGCTATGCCATGATCTCGACGCCATGACGCACCTCGCTCACCATCGCGGTCAGCCCACCATCTAGCTGCGTTTGTTGGAGGCGAAGGTGCCGGCGATCTATGGTCCGTCCTCCGACGAAGAGTTCTAAGACGATGGAAGTGCCGGGTAGGATCAGGCAACTCAGGCGAGTCCCGAAGGGACGGCACAATCTGTAGCCAGGCACGGAAGTGCTGGGTAGGATCAGGCAACTCAGGCGAGTCCCGAAGGGGACGGCACAATCTGTAGCCCGGCACGGAAGTGCCGGGTAGGATCAGGCAACTCAGGCGAGTCCCGAAGGGGACGGCACAATCTGTGGCCCGGCACGGAAGTGCCGGGTAGGATCACGCAACTACGAGCAACCTATTAAAGCATCGCCTGACGGCGCGGTTCAGGCGGAGCCCGAAACAGAACTGGTTCTTGCTGATGGGAGCGCTGTCGATGGACGATCGCAAGGCGTTTGCCCTTGGTGCGGGACCGACGACCTACACGGCCACCGAGGATGGGAAGCTGTACTGCTTCGCAAACGACTTGTGGCGGTTCTACTTCAACAACAGTGGTCTGGTGAAGCTCGCGGTGAAGCGGTTGAGCTGATGAGAATCCTGGAAACGTGCATCGGCCTGTCGCGTCAATCGGGAGTGCGTCCCGGCGCGACCTCGGCGGTATCCCGTCCTACAGATATTAGTGGTTCGACTGGTCATTACTCCGTCTGTCGCGTATCTTCGTAGGCGGCGCCGATTGGAAGCCGGCGGTGGATTGGATGTGGCTTTTGAAGGCAGGCGCCATGGGAGACCACAATCCGCAGCTCGTGACTGCGTCGTAGTGGGCCGCGTTCCAGAAAGTGTGGAGCGACCTTTCGGCCAATAGGATCGACCTTTCTCCTTGGACTTTGTAGCCGATGGGCAGGAGAACCTGAGAAAGGATTCGCGCGCCTCCCACGCCTCTCATGAACTCAAGGGAATTGGTAAGCTTTTTTCGGTCACGCCTTCCTCACGATGGCGGCGATGGCATCGGCCAGCCGGGCGCAACCGAAGCAGACGAGCGTCGCGCTCAAGAAAAGAGTCTGACCTTTATTCCGGTAACGATCTCCACCCACGACTATTCCCGATTATCAATCGTTGGTGCTGCCGCTGCCTGCGACTGCTGCCGGCAAATGCGCACCCTGGCGGTGATGCTACGACTTCTGCTGTCAAGCCAAAGGCCGGCTGCCGCGCTTATGACCACCTGCGCGCAGGAAGTGTTGCTTTAAATGTTACAAATCTCGCGAAAGTGTCAGATCCGGTCTGCAGACAAAAGTCCTCTCATTAGAGGATCAGGTTAAGCCCCGCCGCATCAGCGAAGGCCTGGAAGTCGCGGTCTCTGGTGATAAGCGGTACTCCGCCGTCGATACAGCTCTGAGCGATGAGCGCCTCACCAAGACGTGCCTTGCGCTTCTTTGCCAGCACTTGAACTCTCAGGCTGCCCGCGCGATGCCAATAGCCCGGGCGGATGTCAATCAGCGGCAAGTCTGATAGAGTGTGCGCGGCAGACGAGGGGAGCTCCGGGTCACTGAGCAATTCGGTCAGGACTGCGGGCGCCATTACGACCTGGCGGTCCCGAGTGCCTTGGTGAGCATCTCGACGTCATCACCGCTGTTGCCTTCAAGGAACGCGATCCATGTGCTTGTCGGATGCGATCATCTATCGGCCTTGAGATCCGCCAGCGAACGCGAAAAGTGAACCTTTCCCCTGAGCCGCAGCAAATGCGCATAGGTGCGGGAAGCAGCCATAAGTTCAAGACCGGCGCGGACGGTCTCTGTGATCCCGGAACCGCTCGCCTCCTGTGCCTTTCGGAGAAGGTCCGCCCGCACCTCAACTGTGATTTTTCTGGTCACTCCCATTCTGAACTCTCCCGCACCATAGTCTATGCCAGCATTGGGCATGGTGCTGAAGTACACGAGCTTAGTGACAGCACGGGGGAAAAAATCAGGACGGACACATAAAATGCGTGACGGACGAAACAACCCGGATGTGCCGACGCGAGATTTCGGGGATTGTTTCGTCTGACGCGTATCTTTCTCCTGAAGGGAGATGCGGGCGCCAAGACTCCCGAGCAACTCCGCGCAGCCCGTAGAATGCGCCTACTTGCGAAAGAAGAGTTGACCGCATCTGATGAGACTCTGAAGGCGGCACAGCAGGAGCTGGAAGAATCCCGCGGCAACGTTGCGCGCTCTCAGAAGGTAGCCAACTCTCACGCCACCGCGGTCATCTCGGATTCTGCAACTGACGTGATTACAGAATGGGATAAGATCAACATTGAGAGGGACCGGCTGCGGGTGATCCTGAATTCTTTGGTCATGGCGAATCGCTCTGGATGCCATGCCACAGCAGCAACAGGTCCAGATAATCCAGCGCGCAGTTTCCCAGGCGGCGCTACCGTTCGGCGGTTATCAAGACTGGAGGCGCATCCAGGACCGGGTTGGCGCGGCCTTATCCCACAACTTCGCACAGCCAGATCCGGGCCCTTCCATTCCAAGGTCTAGGGCCTATTGGGCAACGTTCGCTGATTCGCTCTTGACCGATCCAAGCGCTGAGCAACCGCCGCTGACCACCGCCGATACGCTCTTCGGTTGACAAAGTTTGCGCGACGGGCCGGGCTTCCTCTCCCGGCGGATCGGTGGAGTTCATAGGCTCCGCTCTCCCGTTTGCGCGAGCGTTGGGCAGCTAAACCAAGCTGCCCAACGTTTTTCCGTTGAGTCTTTGCTATCTCAAATGGACATTCTCGCAACCAAAAAGAGGAAATAAGAGGTGGACACGGATCGGGAATAGCGGTTCTGATAGCTGGTGCCCGCGAAGTTACCGAAAATTCCGTTTTACAGACTAGTGGACGAGTGACCTAGCCTGTTATTGATAGTTGTCACTATGTTCCGCTGGACTGTTGCGTGCATCTGCGCTGATGCGATGTGCGTCGGCATCATCCTGTGCAATGCGAGCTTGAGGAGTTACACTTTGGCATGGTCGCCACCGGATCCATAGCAGGTTGGATCGAAAGTGTGCTGCAGGACCTACGCTACACGGCTCGAGGGTTGTGCAAGGCGCCCGCTTTTACTCTGGTAGCCGTGCTAACGCTGGCGCTTGGAATCGGCGGCACAACAACTATTTTCAGCGCCATTGACGCACTTCTTCTGCGTCCTCTTCCGTACCCCGAACAGAACCGGCTCGTAGCCCTAGCGACCACCTACGCGAAATTTGCGCGCGCGCTGGGACCAGTCTCGGCTACGGACGTTGCCCACTGGAGAGCCGACAACCGGGTCTTCGAGCAAATCGAATGCGCGTCGTGGCCGGACATGGTGGCGATGTCGAGCCCGGGTTATGCGGAGCGCGTCGGTGTGCAGCACGTCAGTGTGCGCCTATTTTCGCTGCTGGGTGTCAAAACTGTCTTAGGCACACTCCCCACAGACCCATTGAGTGAGAAGCGAGGATCGGACGGCGTCGCAATCAGCTATGAATTCTGGCAACACCATTTCGGGGGTGACCCGAATGTGCTCGGGCGGAGCGTCTTCGTCGACACTGCGGCGACATACGTGGTTGCAGTTCTAAGCCCAGGATTCAACCTCTTTGGCACAGGAGTTCCCGAGGTTTACTTCATTCACGGCATGTCTAATCCGGCGGACTCCGGTATCGATGATCCCCGGTTCATGCTTGCCATTGCAAAACTAAAGCCAGGTGTGTCCGTGGAGCAGGCGCAAGCCGCCATGAATGTCACGGCCCGTCATCTGGCCCAGGTCTTTCCCGGAACCTACAAAGACCTGGGAGTAAGCGTTGTGCCTTTGCAGAAGGGTTTGTTCGGCGGGGCGACGGAGGTGTTCTACCTGCTCTTCGCGGCGGTGGGATTTGTTTTGCTGATTGCGTGCACGAATGTCGCCAACCTGTCGCTGGTTCGGGGGGACGGGCGGCGAAGGGAAATTGGTGTGCGCCTCGCGCTGGGCGCGAGCCGAAGAGCTTTAATCCAGCGACTACTGATTGAGAGCGTCCTGCTCTCTCTGGCGGGCGGACTCGCCGGTCTCGCTTTGTCTTTTTGGGGGATTCGGATTCTCAAGGCGATGTCTGTAAGTCTGTTTCCGAACCCACAAATTGCGGTGAATGGCCGGGTGTTGTACTTTACGTTTAGTATTTGCGTGCTCACCGGCCTGCTGTTCGGGCTGTTCCCCGCCTACCGGGCATCGAAAAACGACCCGAACGAATGTTTACGGGAGGGAGGCCAGAGCACGGCCACCCGGTCTCGTCATCGCATTCGCAACATCCTCGTGGTAGCTGAGTTCGCGGTGGCGCTGGTGTCGTTGATCTGCGCGGGGCTGATGATCAATACGGTGACTCGCATCCTGCATACAAGCCCCGGTTTTAACCCGGACCATCTGCTGACGGCAGAAGTGAGGCTGACCGGGCAGAAGTACATGGATGCCTCTGATGTGGAGAAGACCGGGTTGAATGTGATCCAGCCCGCAGTGAAAATTTTCTGCCGGCAAATACTGGAGCGAGTTCGAGGAATACCCGGCGTCGAGAGTGCGGCTTTGGTCGACTGGCTTCCGCTCGCCGATAACGCCCAGCATGCCTGGCCACGCTTAACGATTGTTGGCCGGAGTACGGAACAGAAGCCAAGCGTCATCCTGGATGGTGTCAGTGCAGGTTACTTTCAGTTGATGGGCATTCCTATCGTGCGAGGCCGCGGCATCGCCGAGCAGGATACCGAGACATCTGAGCCAGTGGTCGTAATTTCCGAAGCGATGGCGCGACAATTCTGGCCCAACGAAGATCCTATCGGTCGCGAAATTAAGTTCGATTCCTCCCCGGAGGAACAGCCTCGACGAATCGTCGGCATCGTGGGAAACGTAAGACAGTTTGTGCTGACGAGGGATCCGGAAGCTCAGGCCTATGTTTCATACCAGCAGTTGCCGGCGCATACCGTGCCGGGGTGGACGGAGAGCCGGGTTCACAAAAGCCTTGTCATCCGAACTCGATCGACGTCCGCTGCGCTCATCGAGAGCGTGCGGAGAACGATTTCGGCCCTGGCCCCAGATGCTGCCGTCTTCGGAGGTACGACGGTGCAGAAGACGGTCACTAACTCGGCTCAAACTTGGGCGGTGCTCTCCGAAATACTGGGGCTCTTTGCTGCGATGGGCTTGATTCTCGCGGCCATCGGGATCTACGGAGTGATTTCTTATTCCGTAAGCGAGCGCAGCCATGAGCTCGGCCTCCGCATGGCATTGGGAGCGCAACAGGGACATGTGGTGCGGCTGGTATTGAGGCAGGCCATGACGCTTTCGGTCCTCGGCGTGATCTTTGGTTTGGCCGCATCTTTTGCTACCGCGCCCTTGCTGGCTGAATTCCTGTACGGGGTGAAACCCCACGATGTGCTGACTTTAATTTCGGTTTCATCGCTTCTCATTGCGGTGTCGTTCCTCGCCAGCTTCATCCCGGCTCGTCGCGCTACTCTGATTGACCCCATGGAGACTCTTCGGCACGATTAGGTGCCAAAGAGTACCTAGTCAATCATTGAGAGAGTCGTTCTCCCAGGATTGGGCCCGCAAAGTCTTAGGACTGTATCTGGAGCCCCCGCGAACAGAGTTTGGCGTTTGGGTTGGTGTTGTGGGCGCTCCAGATACAGCGACTTGAAGGAAGCCTAGCGGCTGCCAGCACTATGGGTTTTCGATGGGATTGGGGCGATGCGGGCGATTTGCGGGCCTGGGTTTCAGAGTTGCGCAGGCGGATTTTGCCGGCAGGTTACTGCCGGCAACGCTATTTTAGGCAGCCGCGAAGCGGCTGCGAGGTGTCCTGGGACGTTGTTTGTAGGACGTGAGGCACAAGGTCTGTATGCGCGCCAGGGCACGAGGAGGAATCGAGGGTGAAGCTGTGGGTTCATGCGTTGTATCGGTCAGGCGGCGGGGAACGGAGCAGGAGTTGAGCGCGGAGAGTCGCTCGAGAACACGCATGGTAGCGCCGCACGCAGGACACTTCCAGGGCGAGTGAGGGCGAGCTGGTGAAAAGGCTGGTAAGGCAAGCGGGATGGTCTGGGGATGCTGAAGCAAGCGGAAGCAGAGCGGCAACAGCAGAGCACGTTGTCGATTGGCAAGGAAGCCGAAGTGCCGGATGCGGACGAAGCCGCGTGGGAGCAGATGGAGCAGGAAGCGGCGCAGAAACTCATCGACCGGAAGGGTCATCCGCCGCTTCTTGTTGCCGTGCGCGGAATCTCTCCAGCGAAAGGTGACGTCCTGGTTGGAAAGAGCAACGAGCCTGTGGTTGGAGATGGCGACCCGGTGGGTATAGTTGCCGAGATAGCGTAGAGCATGATCCGGCCCACCGAATGGCGGTTTGGCGTACACGACCCAGTCGTGACGGAAGAGCAGCCGATGCCAGGATGCGAAGGCTCGGGGTTGAGACAGCGGGACAAGTTGTCCATGGAACTGGAGTCTGCCCTGGCGGAACGCTGTCTTTAATCCAGCGACGAACTTCCCGCGGAAGAGGCGACGAAGCACTCTGGTGGGAAGAAAGAAAGAGGGTTGCGAGGCGATCCAGCGGGATCGGTCTGGAGCGAGTCCGCCGGCAGCAAGCACGCAGTGGATATGAGGATGATGCTGCAAACGCTGATTCCAGGTGTGGAGCACGCTGAAGAAACCGATCTCTGCACCAAGATGCCGGGGATCACGAGCGATCTCAAGTAAGGTCTCAGCGCTGGCGTGGAACAGGAGGTTATAAATCAGCTGCTTGTTCTGCAAGGCCAGCGAGGCAACTTCACGCGGTACCGTGAAGACGATGTGCACGTAGGGTGTAGGCAGAAGCTCCCGTTCACGCGCCTCGAGCCAGTGTTGGCGCGCGTTGCCCTGGCACTTGGGACAGTGGCGGTTACGACATGAGTTGTACGAGACGGCGGTATGCCCGCAGCCGGAACAGCGGTCGCGATGGCCACCCAGCGCAGCGGTGCGACAGCGCGTGATCGCCAGCAGGACCTTCTGGTGTTGCCAGCTGATCCAGCGCTGACTCCGTTGGAGAAAAGACTGCCCGGCAGAGCGAACGATATCGGCCATCTCCAGGGGAGGCCGATTCATGCGTTACTGGTCTGTTCTCCTTGTGTGCCAAGCGTGAGAGAGTCCAGCGGACTGGCGGTTGCGCTGAGATGCCGCTGCGAGAGATGCAGATAGATCGTGGTCTCCTCCAGGTCACGGTGTCCGAGCAGCATCTGGATGGTCCGCAGGTCGGCTCCGGCCTCGAGCAGATGGGTGGCGAAGCAATGGCGAAGGGTGTGTGGATGGATATGCTTGTGCGTGAGACCGGCGCGTTTGGCCGCATGCAGGCAGGCCCACCAAAGCACCTTAGTGTCGATGGGACGGTCGGAAGTATGCTGGCGTCCGCCAGGAAAAAGCCAGTGCGTCGGCTTACGATCGAGTCCGCGCCAATATCCACGCAGCGCTTCAAGCAGCGCTGGGCTCAGCATGACATCGCGATCCTTGCGCCCCTTGCCACCTCGAATATGGATGACCATGCGCTGGCTATCGATATCGCTGACCTTTAAATGCGCTACCTCGGCGCGGCGGCCACCTGTGGCATAAAGCGTCATGAGCAGAATGCGACGGAAGGGCGTCAGAGCAGCATCGATGAGCTGTGCAACCTCTGCCTGGCTGAGCACCTGAGGCAGGTGGAGAAGCTTCTTCGGATACGGTGTCTCAGCTACACTCCAACTCCGCTTCAGCACCTGGATGTAAAAGAAGCGCAACGCCGCAAGGCGTTGCGACACTGTGTTCGGCGCCAGCTTCCACTTGGAAAACATCAGCGCCTGATACCGGCGGATGTGCTCGGGACCTAATCGATCGGGGGAACAACGGAAATGCTGGGCGTAGTGTTCGACCGTGCGGAGGTAGCAGCGAATGGTTCCTGGAGCGTAGTTGCGACGTTCCAGCTCTTCAAGCATGATCTGACGTAGATGGGTCACAGAGACTTCTCCTCTGCGACAAAAGCTAGATCAGAGTCACCGCTGTTGGCTCAAAGCACGCGCACGCGTCCGCCGCCCTGGCGGCTTCGTTCAAGTCGGCTTTTGAGTATTAACTTGACCGTGCCGTTCCGGCTGGACTGAAGTTTGCCCAAATCCTATTTCCGGGAACTTCGTCATGCGGGCCACGCTTTTTCATCGACTCGATTACTTCCTGTTTGCCGACCTCCAACCGGGGCTGCGAACAACTTGCAGCGAGACGCAATGAGCGCATGGGCTGGGATTTCTTGAAAAAGGTGCAGTAAAGCGATTGCTTCCAACGAAATCGGGGTAATATCACACAAACCTCGCAAAGTAACCTCCCCAAAGTCCCACGCGAGTCCATGGAGGCTCTTTGACTATGCTGTCGATGAGTTCTATACGCAGATGCGCGCTCTTTCTGCTGGTCGCAACATTACCGGTTTCGCTCCATGCCCAAGGTCGTAAGAAAAAAAAAGATTCGGACGAACCGCCGGTACAGGGCAGCACCGTCGGATACATCGATAACGCCGTAGTAGGTTCTCAAGTCCGCGTGCGCTTTGACGCCGCCTTTGGCGATAGTCAAGTTGACATGGCCGAGTTTTTGTTTGCACAGAGCGGTTCCAACGGTGGTACGGCGGCTGGCCCAAAGCCAGGCCTGGCATCGAATCTGAATTTCCAGCAACTCTACATGCGCGGCGAGTATGCCCCGAAGAAGTTTCTGTCCTTTCTGGTTGATGTTCCAGTGCGCTGGATTCAGCCGCTGGGTTTCGACCCGGCAACCCTCTCCAGCGGAGAAGTTGGTTTCGGCGATCACGGAGGCCTATCGGACGTTTCCGCGGGATTCAAATTAGCAGCGCTGGCTTCAGAGCGGCAGTATCTTACGTTCCAGTTTGTAGGGACGTTTCCGTCTGGCGATCCCGGCAAGGGCCTGGGTACCGACCACTATACAATTGCGCCTACGCTGCTTTATTACCGGAAGGTTACGGACCGCTTTACCTTGGAGAGTCAATTTGGCGACTCACACCCCATCGGCGGCGACACTCCGGGGTTTGCGGGGGATGTGGTTGAGTATGGCGCCGGACCGAGCTACGTTGCGTACAAGAGCGACAAGGTGCAGTTCACACCTGTGATCGAATTGGTCATTTGGAAAATTTTCGGGGGCATGTGGAACGACCCCACAACGCCGGCGAATATGAGTACCATCAGTTCCGCGGACGCCAACAACATCATTAACCTCAAATTCGGGGCCCGGACCACCATTGGAAAGAACACTTCCTTCTATGTCGGTTATGGTCACGCTTTGACTTCCGCTAATTTCTGGTACCAACAGATTCTGAGGGTTGAGTACCGCCGCAGCTTTTGATAAGTGCCTCGCAGAAGTCCGCCCATTCGCAAGAAACCCGGATCAAGAAAGCAAATGAGGGAATCACGGCGCCCTGGTATGGAGCTAAGTAGCAGCAGCGCAGAGGCAAGCCCACGACTCATTTTGGAGATGCGGGCTTGGCGTACTTTTGGCTGAGTTTGTTGATCCAGCTGCGGATCATTGCGATCTTGTAACGCAGGTCTTCCAGGCCCGGGCTCGGCTTGGCAAGGTCGTCAGCGAGTTCGTTCGCACGGACGCTGGCTTTGTTCGCCTGCTCAAGGTCGCTGGCTTTTTTCGGCTGCTCAGACCGGTACTCGTTTCCCAATTCCCGAGCCAGATTGTTGTAATACGTTGCCGCCTCTGTCTTGTATTCGTAGTTTGCCGGATCTTTCTGCAGTAATTCGTCCGCGATTTTGGTGGCCTGTCCGATCGATTGCACGGCTTGCTCAAACAGCTTTTTCCGATCCAGATAGAGCCCAATATTGTTGTCCACCCGGGCCAACTCTTGCTCCGGTGCTGGCTCCGGCTCTACCTCCAAGCTGGTTGCCGAAAGCTCTGGCGTTGTGTGTCCGGCGCCCACCAACGGCTTCAACAACTCAACCGCGAGTCGGGAGTCCGGTTCGGGGTCGGCCTGGTTTTCGTATTGAAGGAGCGCGCGGTCATAGTAACTGCGCGCCAGATCCTGCTGGTAGTCACGGATGGCGGGCGCATTTTGATGGAGATCCTGCTGAATTGTGATGGCTTGGTTGAACTCATTTTGCGCGTATGCAGCGGTGTATTGAGCGGGCTTTTGCTTGCTCGCCGGCCAAAGGCGGAGCGTCTCGCCCATCCAATCGTGGCAGTAACCCAGTTTTTGCCGGTAACCCTGGTTTGTGGGATGCTCCTCGGAGAGCTTAGCAAACTGGGTGACGGCCAAAGTGTATTCATTCATGGCATCTTGATTCATTAAGCGAACGAGATCGATGTCTCCGAGGCGCAGGTGCGCCATTGCCATGTTCTTTCTAGCGTCTTCGCTATCATGTGTTGCATGGAGGAGGGCCTCGTAAAAGATCTGCGCCTTTTCCTGAAGTTGTCTGCGGAGTTCCTCTGTCTCCGGTGATTCTGACAGTTCCTTGTTTTGTTGAGCGCTCACCGAAGAGAGGCTCTCATCCACAGCTTTCTCCGCCAGCTTCAGGTTCTGGTCAGCGCGGTCTCGCTCACGCGTGATGCGTCCTAGCTGAATCGTTTCTGTGACGGCAAAGCCGGCAAGCAACAGCAATGCCGCAGCCGCCATCGCAACCCCCAACCGATGCCTGCGAATATACTTCCGTGCGCGATAGCCGGCGCTGGGCGGATGGGCAGACACCGGTTCATTGCGCAGATAACGTCCAATATCGGCGGCCAGCTCCGAGGGCGAGCCATAGCGCCGATTGCGGTCTTTCTCCAACGCCTTGAGCACGACGGCATCGGGATCGCCGCGCAACTGCCGCGTCAGCGATGGCGGATCTGTGCCCCGATTCTGCGCCGTGATGGCCGAGTCACCGCCCTGGGTGAGGATTCGCGAACTGGGCCGCGGCACATCCTGTTCGCGCAACCGGCGCAGCATTTGTTCGTAGGCCAGCTTCTTCAAATCAAGTGGCAGCGTGCCCACCAACAGTTGATAGAGGACCACGCCCAGCGAGTACACATCGGTGCGGGTATCGATATTCTCACCGCCCGAGTCGGCCTGTTCCGGGCTCATGTATTCGAGCGTGCCCAGTACTGCGCCCACGCGCGTGAATATGCTGCCATCCGTGAGCCGCTGCGAAGTAGCCTTGGCCAAACCGAAGTCGATGATCCTGGGCATCGGCTTGCAATCCACGTCGCTCACCAAAATGTTCGACGGCTTCAGGTCGCGATGGATGATGGCCTTCTGGTGCGCGTGCTGCACGCCTTCGCAGACCGGAATGAAGAGCTCCATCCGCTGCCGCGTGGTCAGCTTGTGCCTGTCGCAGTAGGTAGTGATGGGCGTCCCCGCTACGTACTCCATCACAAAGTAGGGCCGTCCCTCGGGTGTGGACCCGGCGTCCAATACTTTGGCGATAGCAGGGTGATCCATCAGCGCCAGCGCCTGCCGCTCCGACTGGAAACGCGCCACCACTTCGCGCGTATCCATGCCTGCCTTGATCAGCTTGATGGCGACCCGGCGGCGCACCGGCTCCTTCTGCTCTGCGAGCCAAACCTCGCCCATGCCGCCCTCGCCAATGAGCTCAAGCAGATAATAGGAGTCGATTTTGCGGTTCGGCGGAGCCAGCACTTCGTCAGTGGTCGGCTCGCCGATAGCCGGCGTCGACAGAAAATTTCCAGCCTCTTCATGTTCGGCGAGCAGCCTTTCCACCTCAGCGCGCACATGCACATCGCTGCAGCGTTCCTGAAGAAACGAGAGTCGCCGCGCTGGTTCCTCATCCAGCGCAGCCTCAAACAGCTCTTTGACCCTCTTCCAGTTATCGGGCGTGGTAGCCATGGCTCGTCTTCATGTCCCCGTGGAGCCAGGCTTTGGCCATGCTCCAGTCCCGCTTGACTGTCTTGGCCGAGATGCCCAACAGCTCGGCAGTTTGCTCAACGGTCAGACCGCCGAAGAAGCGCAGTTCCACGATCCGGCTCTGCCGTGGATCCAGCTTCGCCAGCCGCTCCAGGGAGGCATCCAGCCGCACGAGCTCCGAGGATTGTTCGGGGGAGAATACCAGAGCCTCATCCAAAGGCACCGGTATCATTCCGCCGCCGCGTTTGTCGCGCAAGTGTCCGCGTGCGTGGTCGATCAGGATCCGGCGCATGGTTTGCGCTGCGATTGCGAAGAAATGGGCCCGGCCCTGCCAGTCAACCGCCCGTTGCTCGATGAGCTTGAGATAGGCCTCATGAACCAGAGCGGTGGGCTGCAGGGTGTGCTCTTTGCGCTCGCGCCGCATGTATCCGGCTGCCAGGCGGCGCAACTCGTCGTAGACGATGGGAATGAGCTTTGCAGCCGCATCGTCATCGCCTTTCACTAACTGCCCCAGCAGCGCTGTGACATCGTCGCGCGCCCGATTCTCCATCGCCCCGGAGCCTCCCGCCTAATTTTGTCGGCAATTGTATTCCATTCCCTGGCAGATCACCGGTTTATGAACCACGCAGCCGGGCGCGGCCTAGGCAAATCGGCGTCCGCGAATCCCCATGACCCCGTTTCCCAATGGACGTCGCGTATCAAGGTGAGCACGATTCAATCTGAGTTTCGTGGGTTGGACGGAGCCTAAATCTGAATACAGGGAGGATGTTATGGAGAAGAGCGCGAGATTTGTTTCGGGTCTGATGGTTGCTTTCTGCGTTACGGCGTTCGCCAGGGATAAGGAACACCGGGAAGTGAAACAGCAGCCGGCCGCCGGGTTTGCCACGGCTTACACCAAAGTGGTCAAAGGAGCCGAGCGCTTTGAGAATGCTAACTATTTCACCTTGATGGCTGCCGATGGCATTCACAAAGTGGATCCCAAAACCCTTTACGAACGGCTGCAGGCAGCCGTCGCAGCTAACGAGCGGTACAAGGCCCTGTACCTGGCTCGCATCTTCACCGACCTTAAACCAGATGCTCCCGCCGCCTGGAGCAACCGCGCTCGACTGGCCTCGGCCCTTGGCCTGTCCGAAGAGGCCTCCGCCTGCGAGCAGAACGCCAGGAATCCATCCCAGCGCGTGAATGTTCCATTGGCAGATATTCTGCCCGGGACGGGGCTGGGGACAAGACCGACAACCCTCTCCGACTGGGCTGCAGCTACGGCTTTGCTCTCCGACGGCATCGCGGAGAAAGAAGGGAAGCAGGACTTAGTGTCTTTTAAAGATCTGGTCAGCGGCATTCACCAGGCGACGGAGGAAGAAATCGCCGAGCGTGACCAGGATAATCGGGACGCGGGACTTAACCCTTCGGGTCCGTGGGCCGATCCCGAGCCTGTCCAGTTGCGTCACGTCCTCGCCAATGCGTTTGATCTGCGCAACGCCGACCCTATGCATGACAAGTCCGTCAGCAAAGGCGGCATGTTCGCCGCGATGATGATGGCTGGTCTTTCCGGGATGCAGCAGAACATGAATCCGGCGATGGCCCAGCAAAGCATGGATGTAGCGCAACAGATGGCCGGACGCGCCAGCCAGGTTCCCAGCCACTACCAGGGAGGAAGCTACACCCGGGTGGTCTTCGAGAACGGAAAGGAAATCGCCACACCCGACCATCCGCAAACCAGCGGCGAAGATGAAACCGTTGGAAAGCCGCTGCCCTTCCTGTGGGCTTCGGGAGGATCGACGGAGCCGTACTTCACCGGATACTGGAAGTCCAGCGACGGGATGAAAGTGAAGAAGATCACCGCGTCGAATCTGGACGACGAACACAACTCGCGCGCCAAGCGCTACCGGCCACCTACGGAGTTGAGGTTTCCTAAGCTGATGAGCCTGTGCACGAGTTCGGGCGCGGAGAACACTTTCTGCTCGAATCCGCTCTCACTCATGGAACTGCTGCTTACTAAGGCCGATGTGGCCACTCTCGCACCCGAACTGAGTTCGAATCTGGTGGATCTGGATCGGTTCCGCCAGCAGTATGACTCCGGCAACCTGAATCTTGAGCCGGGGAACGGCGGCCACAATCGCGTTTGGGGTGGAGACGACGACGGCGCGATGTACGAATTGAATCTAAGCTCCACATCCTGGTTGATCTCGGCACGGTAAATGGAATCGGAATCACTACTTCTTCAGTCCCGGAGGCGCAATATGAAACACCAAACGCCGAATGTGCTCCTCAGTGTGACACTGTTGGCCGCAACGTCAAGCATGGCATGGGGCCAGCAGTGCTCGGACTGGTCGCCCGAATTCGACCAGATTGACGACCCTGTTGCGCTGCAACAATTGCAGTCGGCACGCAGCGAGGGCTGGCCCAACTTAAACCCACAGATGAATGGCGGGATCAGCCTTCAGCAGGGAATTCAGTCGCTCGACCAGGCCATTCAGCAATTCCAGCAACAGCTCCAGCAGGCCCAACAAGCTTGGCTGGCGACAAGATCAAGTAACGCTCCAATGCCGAAAATGAATGGGGCGGAGTGCAGAAATTCAAACAACATGGGCGCTGCGATGGCCGCCGCATGCGAAGTGGACAATATGCACAATGCCATCCTTTCGGCACAGGGCACGATCGACCTTGCTCGTTGCCGGGCCGGAATGCCGGCAGCTTCTCACCCATCGTTCGACTCGATGGGTTCGGGAACCTCTGATCCAGGTGGTGGGTTTGGAAGTCATGCAGCGTCGTTTGAATCCGGAGCGGCTTCCGTCGCGGGGTTGAACGTCTCCAAACGGTCAGGGATGGTGAACTCGGTGACGAAGGGCTGGCGCCCTCCGGCCGAACAGCAGCAAGCACAAGATTCTCTTGCGCAGAGCGCCGCCCTGGCCGATCCATTCGCAGACTCGGAGTCGAACAGCGGCGCTACAAGCTCTTCCGGCAGCGTGGCAAGCAGCGATGCGCCCAACTCGGATGACATTGCATCATCGGGGAATGCCACAAATCCGAGCCAGTGGAGCGATTCCTCCGCAGCTGATTCCGGGACGCGGAATGATGTGGCATCTTCTACCGACGTTGCGGTCGCCACGCCTCCGCAAGCCGTAACTAGCGCAGTACCTGATGCGGACACCGCGAATAGCGCAGATAGTTCTGTCGCTCCTGTGGCCGAGATTCCGGAAGTCTCAAGCTCGAGCGAGATTGCGCACTCTGACCCGAATTCTGCACTTCCGTCGTCTTCAGCCGCGCCTCCCTTGGCGGCGGACGACTCGGCATCATCTCAGTTGCACGTTCCGTCCTCTTTCGACTCGGGTTCCCCTTCCGTGATCGTTGCTGATTCTGCCAGTCCTGATCAGAGCGATTCTCTGCTTGGCCAGGAAACCGAAGCGCTTCAGTGGGTAAACGACAAGTTCAATGAAAACTCGGCATCTAGGTATGTTACAGATCAGGGAGTCCAACAGATGGGAGCCCAGCATCAGCAAGGACTCAAACTGATTGACGATTTTACCGCCACAGGGATTTCGAGCACTGACGGCAATGCTGGCTACAACTCTACCGCAGTGCAGCAATTCAACTTCGACTTCAACAGTTTGGGCGTCGCCTCTGTCGAAGCGGTACTTCCCGCCTCAAAGTACCTTCAAGCCATCCCCAATGATCTTCCCGCATGGCAGCAAGCATTCCAAAACATGGGAGTGAAGGTTAAGACGAACATTCAGTCGTATTTCAATTACTTCACGAGCACCCCTGATTGTACTCAACTTTTCAGCAATGATCCGAGGTGCTTAAAATGAAGCGCTCGGTCCATCCACGCTTAATGTGCGCCGTCTTCGCAGCCACGGTTGCCCCGTCATTGCATGCCGACGATTCGCGAGACAGGCACGGCGGCGAGAGCTGGCGCCACACCCGCTCCCGATAGGCGCCTCCATCGACCGCAAATAGGGAACGAGAAGTCGACAAGTGTTTACAAATCCAGTCCACTTGGAGTCAAAACCGACTTTCGGACACGTGGTGGCGGCGCCTTCAGGCACTCCATGGATTGCTTTTAGGTGCTCTCTTCCGCCCAGAACGCGAGTGAGCCTATTTGGGGACGGGCAGAGAGTAAATGTTGGATGCGACCTTTCGACCGATGCGGGACAGACGGACCGATGCGGGACGACCGATGCGGGACAGACCGATGCGGGACAGACCGATGCGGGACAGACGGGACGTACCCCGACGCGCCGCCTGGAGAGGGAGGGCATTACCGGCGTTTGGACCGGTAGCTTTTCGGCAATATGTCACTTGGCGCCACCTCCTTGTTGCCGGCTTTACCCAGCAGGCTTAACGCCCTGGCTGCGAGTTCATTTGTCGGTTGCTTTCGGTTGCGTGCCCACTCTTCGTGCTCCAGATGGGCCAACTTTTCTGCAACCGCCACATTTATGAATTGATTCAATGAGACGCCCTCCTTCTCTGAAAATACTTCAGCGGTTCGCCGCACCGACGGCATCAACCGCAGCGGAAATTTCGGGATTGCCGTCTTACGCCGTTCAGTCGCCATCTTGCTTCCTGCTCCTTATCTGCTCGACTAGTTCCGTGGGAGAAAGCACCGGAAATGCCAATTCGCTTACCGGCACTGGCGAAGTGCTTCGTATTCCCCGTCACCAAGGCCTCAGCCACTCCGTTGATAGCCACATCCATGACCATGTCGTCGTCCGGATCAGATGTTAAAGGCCGGGTCTTGATGAGCACCTCCACTGGTTCGGAAAAGGCTTCTAGTGCTTCGATAAGCTCCAATATCTCGCCTCTATTCAACGCTGATGCGTTGACATGTTCCGGCCGCAGAGCGACCTCGCGGTACTCCAACCCGAGCTTTGAAGTCCATCAACGCCACAACTTCTTCACGAAAGATCATCCGCAATACCTCTCCAGCTGCTCCGCCGCTCGACCGGACAGCGGTCACGAAAGAAGATGTGTCGAGCACTATCTTCACTTCCGAATGATATCACAGGTGATATCACTCTATCTCCATGCACTTCGCTGGTGCTTGAGGGGCGCCTTCGCTCAACGAAGAACGACTTAAGAGAAATCGCTTTCCTCCCCGCGGACGCGAGCTGGCGCGCAGGCGAACGTCCGCTCTTGCGACTACTTTTCTGGCGACTAATTCTCCGCATTGAGTCTGTTATGGGGAAAACGGCAATCGCCTGCGGAAAGCTGAATGAAGCGCGATCTAGTAATTCTACTCTGAGCTGGGTAGAATTATTACATGACAGACAAGGCTTACACCCCTGCAGAAGCATCGGCCGTTGTCAGGCTCCCCCTGAAGGCGGTGCACAAAGTGCTCGATTCTCGTCTCATTCGGCCTCAGCGATCGCGCCAGGGGAATCATATCCAGCGACTATTGTCCACGGAGCAGCTGGTCTACCTGCGGCTCGAAGCAGAAGGGGTCGGGCTTCTCCCCGTGGCGACGCGACGTGAAGTGGCGCGAGAGATTGAGGCGGCGCCCAATGTAGACATCATAGCCGTGTCCGGCGGTTCGGCTCTCTTTATTCAAGTGAAGAATGCACGCAAGGACGTGCAGCGGGAGTTGAAGCGTCTTCGCAACGCGCAACGCATGGCGATTTCCGACCCCGATATCATGGGCGGCACGCCGGTGTATCGCGGTACGCGGGTTCCAGTCGATATGGTGGCTGCGATGCTTGCGCAGGGCGCGTCCACCCAAGAGATACTGCAGGGTTATCCATCCCTGAACCAAGAGCAAGTGGAACTGGCGCCGCTTTATGTCGCCGCATTTCCGCGCCGTGGCCGGCCCGCCCGCCGTCCCTGGGCGAAACAAAAACCATTGTATGTGACATCGTATAAGCTGGAAAAAAAGGCGTAGTGGCGAAACTGTTGATCGTCGAATGCCTGCACACCTCCCTGCTCGCACTGGCACATGCGTCAGGACACATCGCCGATCATGTTATGTATCTGGGTCTCGGCAGTTCTACAGACCAGGAGCTTGTGAAGTTCAGTGTGGAGCGGGATTACACATTTGTTACGAATAATCGGTCGGATTTTCTGGCCCTTTATCGCCGGACACCGTTGCACGCCGGCCTCGTAATCATCGTTCCGAACGTCAAACCTGCTCTTCAACGGCAACTCTTCGAAAGGGCGCTTGGTTTGGTCAGTGAACGAGATCTGGTCAACACCGTGATTGAAGTCGCATACAGCGACGAGCAAATCGAGTGCCGCCAATACCCGCTGTCACTGGGTTCTTAGACGTCCTCAAACCCCGAAGAGAGGCGTGATACGGGAAAGGCCGCATGGGACAAGGCTTCGGAGAACTATCAGCTACCAGTCATGGTTACCAAAGAATTCCCCTTAGCCTCTTGTTCAGTCCCCGAAAACCGTACTATCTTCTGCGTAGGAACTCGATGTCGGAGCCCTCTTGCCATGACGGCTCTGTTTGGCTTTGCACCCTTGCGCTCCGGGCGTGCATCTGCCGCCACTAACGAGGACCCCTCATCGCTGAAAGCGTGATGGCGTGGGTAACCTCAACTATAAAGTGAAATGAAGCTACGAAACCGGCCGTCCGCAGCAGTCCCGCGCCCCAAGGCGCGAAGGCGGCGAGCTGAAACATCACCTGAGTAGGGAGCGCTCAGTGCGCCCTCTTGATGATGCGGTCTTTGACAACTTAAGAAAGAGCCCCACGGGAGAAAAACCCGGCCAACCGAGGCCGAAGGACCAAGCAGGCCGGTGAAAAGCTTGGTACTGCCGGCGCACAAGCCCAGGAGGAGGCAAGATGCTCAAATAATTAATTCAGAAATTTGAGCATCTTCATGAAACAAAGGACTTAGCTGCAAAGCTTGAGCACCTTCGATGAAACAAAGGACTTAGCTGTGAGAACCAACAATCCCTGGACCAACGAGCGGCTTGCCTGATCCGGCAACAGATCGTCACCCACTCATAACGCTTAACGGGCACATTTTCCGGACGGTGAGGGTCGATCTTGCAACCCTGGAGAGGGGGACCGGAGTCGCGATCCAGGGACTTAATTAGCTTAGTTAGCTTAGTTCGCACATTTCTACAGCGGCCGGGACGGCTGACGCACCGGCTGTTCGAGAAGGCCAAAAAGGATGGAATTTTATCGAATTTTACAAAACTCCACACTGCTGGAGCGGGAAGCAGGACGGAGTACTGCCGTAATGGCTGCGCACAGGGTTGGTAGAAGTCCTGCAGTTAACTCTGTCCATCCGTGTCGCCAACCCTCCAAAAAGTAACCCCACTCCCCTTGTCATCCCGAGCGGAGCTCCGCAGGAGCGGAGCGGAGGGATCTGCAGTCGTTGCGGAGCAGCTAACGGACCTGCCTGGCGACTGAAGTGGACACGGCCTAGCCTACCCGCTGGATGCCGGGTCGTTTGTCCACTGTTTTCCAATACTTCGATAGGTATATAGTTTCTGGGCAGTTCGAAACCGGGGGAAATACCCGGCCAAAACGCCGCAGCGATACGGCTGGAGGTTTTCCAGGATGCCAGGGAGCAGGGCTAAGGTGCGTTGGATAGTAGTGGGGACCGCAGTGATACTCGTCTCCCTGCTCGAGGTGAAGCAATTCGTTGAAGCCAACCAGGCTCCTCCCGCTGCGGTGAAGGAGATCAAGCTCGGTACGGCCAAACCGGGAACGATGTATGCCCTGACCGTGGCAGTAAAGGATCCAGCGCGCGTACAAGGTAGCGACGCAGTCTTAGCCACCGTCAAAGACTCCCAGGGCGTCATCGATTCAAAGTGGCTGCATACCGCGGACCTCGACCTATACATGACCGTGCAACCGCGCGCTGCCGGTCCCATCACGGTGAGCCTGTCGTCTCCAGGGCCAGGATCCATCCCTGAAATCGCCGCCAGCGCCCGAAAAATCGTTGCCGAGGCTGGCGCGCCTGCAGTCATTGCTGCGGCTCCCAACGGCACCTGGCAAAGCGCGCAGCCCTTTGAGTTTGGGCAAACCATCTACGGCAGCGACGATGAACGCCCCTATGCTCCGTCTCGCAACGAGGACGGCTACGCGGCGATGGTCAAAGGCTTCCAATGGTTCAAGTTCACCTTTAAGGGTGAAAAGCCCCGGCTGGTCTACTTCACCCTGAACGTGACGGATCGGGATGTGCCCCTCGACGTCGATATCTTCCAGAAGGCCAAAGACAGTTCAGACGTAGTGCCGTTCAACACCGGGGAATTTGTCTACCAGGTGGAAGCCACGCAAAACTACCCTGGCCTCTATAAATTCCGTACCAGGATCCTCGAGCCGGGCCAGGAGTATTACGTCCGTGTAGCCGGCAACCATCCCGCCTATCAGCTCCACACGTCGGACTTCCCTGTTCCGCCTTACACCGACGCCCACCTGGCCGTCCGCGCGGGCATGGATTTCATGATCAACATGGGCGACTCCTGGCTTTCGAACACCCCGCGCCGGGGAGCCATTGCCCTGCGCACCACCATGCAGCATTCCGAGACCCAGCTTTGCATCGCCTGCCATCCAGCGCAATTCACCACCCGCGGCTATCTGACCGCAGTCCAAAATGGCTACGCGCCGAAGCAGCGAGCAAGCCTGGAGTTTCTAATCGACCGCATCTATAACAACGCCAGACCCTTATATGGAGAAGCCAACACCAACTGGGTGCGCGTCATCTACACCGCGCGCACAGTCTCCAGCCGCCTGCCGCTGATCACCAACCAATTCGAGCAGAACGTCACCCACGATCCGCCGCGAAAGAACTTCAACCTCCCCTACGCCCAATATCTCAGGATCCACTACAAGGGCCTGAAAGAAATGCCCGGAGACGAAGCCGACGGCTGCGAACCCGACGTAAGTCCATTTGAAATCGCCACCCAAAGCTGGCAGACCTTCGACATGGTCTACAAGCAAACCAAAGATGAGAAATGGATAGCCGAGCGAGACCACGTAGAAGCCCTTGCCGTCCCCGACACTCCTAAGAATGTAATCGACCTGAACTGGAAGATCATGCTGCTGGTAGCCATCGACCCCGCCAGGTACAAAACCCAAATCGACGAACTTATTAATCAGTTGTACGAATACGAAACCCCGCAAGGAGGCTGGCCCTATCCCTTCGACAAAAAAGCCAAGACCGCGGACTTCGTCTCCTACAACGCGGTTCTGGCCTTGGCCCAGGCAGGCCGCCGCCCCGAAAGTGACGAGCACTTAGCTCGCGCCGTGCAAGCCATGTTATCCGCTCAAAGGCAGGAGGGCAGTTGGGAAGGAGATCCTGTCTACCAGGGCTTCAACACGCCCTTCCGCGCCACCCAATTCGCGGTCATGGCTCTGTCCACCCTCTACCCCGGAACCACGGAAGCAAAAAACTGGGACGCAGGCTTCCCTGCTCCGCCGGCCAAGCTCGCCAAAAACGACCTCCCGTTGCTCTTATCCCAGCTGGACCAATATTGGGACCTGGCCCCCGAGCCAGTCCTCAAACAAATTCGGGAAGTCCTCATCAAAAACGATCAGCCACTGGCACGTGAAGCCGCTGCTCGCGCCATTGGCCACATGGCGGATCCCGGCTCCTTACCCGACCTGATGCAGGCCCTGGGCGACCAAACCAAAATGGTCCAATCCAGCGCCGCGTACGCGGTGAGGATGATCTTATCCCGCAGGCAGGACGCTGCCCCCGAGGGCCACAAACTCCTGATCGCGGCGCTCGCCTCGCCGAACGCCCGCATCCGCTGGGGCGCAGCCCGTGTCTTCAACCAACACTTTAGAGATTTGACCGGCGACAAAGACCTCCTGACCGCCCTCGAACGCGACATCAATGACCCCGTCCCCTTCGTCCGCTTCGAGGCCGCCTCAGGTTTATGGCGCTGGTACTACTGGCAGGTAGACCAGCCTGAGATGCGCCGTAGCACCCTCGAAACCCTAGCCATGCGCCTGAACACTGAAACCGACGGAATGGTCCGCCGCGGCCTCGAGGAGAGCGTCTACGATCTACTCGACGAGAACACCGGCTACCTGACTGCCTGGGTACGGGCCAGCGCCCTGGATGACGATAAAGCCCGCATCGGCGCCGGCTACGAAGCGGTGGTGCGCGACCAGGCACAAGTGCTGGCGAAAGTCCTGCGCGAAGGCACGCCTTTGGGGCGCGAAGGAATCCTCAACGCGCTGTGGGATTTTCATGTGCGCCACTATGCTCTCCCCACTTTGAAAGAGAATACGGTCTCCATCGGTCTGCCGGCGGTCCTTACTAAGTACGTCAGCGGCGTGCCCGATCTGCATCGTCCGGGTTATGAATATCCACCCTATCGGGAAGCGGTCGATTTCAAGTACGACGTCCACAACGGATTTTTCCAGACCCGGATCGGCAACGACAGCGACCTGATCCATTTCTTCAAGAGCTCTGGTCCGGAGCTGGAAAACGCCCTCCTGGCCTGCCTCGAAAACGCCAACGACACGATGAAGATCGAAGTGCTGAAGGCGGGCAGCACGCTCAGCGGAGCCGGCGATGAGCGCTTCACCCTGGCGGCACTGAACTTATCCGAGGATCCGAACATCGAGGTGCGGCAGACGGTGCGCTACGTCTACGAGGATGGGCAACGCGGCATCCTGAATCTGGATGCTCCCTCGGCGCCCGATCCTCGTTTGGTCAGCAAGGTAGTCGAGATTCTCAAGCAAGGCAATCCTGACAGCCAGGCGGTGGTGCTGCCCTTGCTGGCGGCACTGCCCAGCGATTCTCCCTGGGGACAGCAGCCGGAGGTTCTGGCTTCGCTCCGTGGCCTACTGGAACAACAACCTCGCCCCGCCAACTACGCCCAGGTGCTGAATGCGGCTTCGTCGTTTCAGCGGCTCATGCAAGAGCCGGCGATGCGCGATCAGGTGTTGGCTGGTTTGAATGACGCGAACCCAGAGGTGCAGCGAGCGGCCGTGCGGGTTTGCCTGGAGCACTTTTTAGGCAACGCGCAAACCGCGCCGCTGGTGAAGACGGCGTTCGCCGACCTAAATCCGCAAGGGATGGGTGTGTTCGTCGAAGAAGTGGGGGACCCCAAATTTCTCAGCCGGCATTTGGGCATTGCGGGTGGGGCGGTGTCGCAGGATCAGGCTTACTTCCTGAATAAAAGCCTGGTCGCGGTGAAAAAGCCGACAGATTTGCTGGACAATCCCCTGGTGCTGGATACGGTGCTGGCCAGCCTGCGCAGTCCCGACAACAACGTGCGCGCGGCGGGGCTGGATGTGCTGCGCAAGGTAAAAGGAGTGGAGCAGCGGCCGGAGTTCCGCACCGCGATGGAGCAATTGCAGAACGACAGTAATCCCCGGCTTAAGCTGATCGCGGCCAGCGTGTTGGGAGGAAAGAAGCTAAGCGAGGCGCTCAAGGATGTACAACCAGGGTCAGTGCTGGACTTCAATTACTTCGTGGCTAAGATTGAGCCTATTTTAGCTACGCAGGGTGCGGATGGGAAAGCTTGCGTGTTTTGCCATGCCAGCCATGTGATCTTCAAGTTGCGGCCGCCCAATGACCAGGGAGTCTTCTCCGATCAGGACAGTGAAGATAACTATAAGTATGCGATGCACGTAGTCGATATCAATGATCCGATCAAGAGCCTGATGCTGATCAAGCCAACGCGGCCTACGGACAGCGCCGGGAATGTGGGCGATTACCTGGCCACACACAATGGCGGACAACGTTGGAAGGGCAATGAACAGAGCTGGCAATACCGCACGATTCTGGAGTGGATTCGTGGCGGCCGATTGGAGACTGCGGCGGTGGCGAAATAGGTGCTCGGCGCTATCGCACAGTTCTGTTGATAAGACCGGGACGCTCGCAATCCTACTCGCACCGCGTGGGCTCTTTGGGACGCGCCGTCCGGGTCCATTGACCATCAAAGCTGTCAAACCAATCCCCTACAGCCTGGTAACAACGCAGCAGCCGGGTCTCGCCCCCTTGCGGTTCTGAGTCGCGGGCCACTTCTCCCCGTTCTCGCGGTGTCATTGACCATGACAACGGGTCCTTAGCTGAGACGACATACCATCTCGAATCGGTTTGCGTTGCATCGTCAAAAATGATCTGGTGGAGTTCCAGCGTATCCTCGTGCCCCTGCAGCAGAAGGTCTAAACCGTTCCGGTCACGCCCAGTCACGCTTCCGTGGCCAGCCTGCCAAAAGCCCTCCGGAGGAAAGCCCAACTGCTGCAACAGCCCCGCGTGCTCATACCATTTCGGTACCGTCACGCCATGCGGTGCAAGGGCCTTTGGCGGGTCCGCAATCTTCTGCAAATCGACATCTTGATCGTTACGGATTTCGATCAGCAGGATACGAAGACGGCGATTCCCATTGAGCTTATGAACGACGCTTGTTTGTTCCGGCTCTCCCGCCCCGGTGACCGGCGCATCGAGCGCATAACGAAGGAACTCAATGGCCGAGGAGGTCCCATCGTCATCGTAGTATCCGCCATCCACAAAATGCACACTGTTCCTTGCGTACTTGCCAGGAATCCGCGCCGCGGACGAAACATAAGGAAAGGTCGCGGAAAGCTGCGCCGCCGACGCTAAAGGAAGATCGGGATGCTCCTGCCCGGGAAGCAGATCAAGAAAGGACTCTGCGGGCGGCCCTTCGATGGGACCCACGAAATAGGCCGGCAGGCGATAGTTTGCCAGCAGAAAACGGTCCCCGGCCTCAACCGTGGTGGTGTTCATCGTAAACGCAGGAAATTGCGCGCCCGGTTGCAGTTCTTCGAGTGTTCGACGCGGCGTGCGGCTGCTGGCGTCAGGGAAGAAACGATCGCGCCAGGATGCTCTGGCGGGGGAAGGGCCCAACTGCAGCGGAACCGGAACATTGGTGTTCGCAGTCTCATAACAATACCGGTCGTTGCTGTTGCGCTCGATTGCTTTGCGCAGCGCCCAGGTTCGATCCTTGTTGATGGGGGTGCTGTCGAGATCTCCGTCTCCGGACGATGGCGGCGTGAACCACGGCAGCAAGGGAACGATCGCGCGGCTGAAATCGTAGTAGATCAGCCCCCAACCTACTGCCTCCAGACTGGAGCATTGAGCGCTTGCGATCATGTGGTCTAGATCCGGCGCGGCTGCATCTTTGTGGATTGCCTCCAGATAGTAGGTCAACCCCACGCTGCCACCGGAAACCGTGCTCATCAGCACAATATGTTTAGTCAGAGAAGGCCACTCTTCCCGCGGAAACCGCAGGTATACCTGACGCAGCACGCGGGCCGTCCATGCCGAAGCATGTAAGCCGCCGCCGGTTGCCGTCACGATGATCAAAGGATGCGGATCTTCCGCGTCGGACGCCTCTGGCAAATGCGCGTTGATGATCTGGGCCGGTGTAGGTAGCCTCTCGGTGCTGGCCGGGTGATTCACGGTTGAGATATAGTGCTCTTCGAACCCGGCGAAGTCGTACACGTGAAGAACCCGCGGCAACACGGCGAGGACCAGAACAAACGTCAGTACCGGGACCCGAAAGCGATCCAGAAAAAACGCCAGACCGCTTAAAACCAAACCCATAAAAATTACCAGCACCAGAATCGAAGCCAGTGTGGGGAAACGGTCGGGCGAAGAAAACAGCCCTAGAGCGATAATCGAAGCACCGAAAAGAATCGCGCATGCGCTCAAGCCCGCTTGCCACCGCAATAGGAGTTTTTGGTTCTTGCAAGTGGCGCTCCAGATCACGTACAGGATCCAGGCCAAAGACCAGGGGATCGCCAACAGCACCACCAGATTCCAACGGTTGAACCGTGGGGCCGTCCACGGGTACATCACGGCCAGGAGCTCAATGAACCCTAGAAACGCCAGCATCGAAAAAGCCTGCGCCTCGTAAATACGCCCCTGTTGATCGAAATAGCCCGTACCCGGCAGTCCCAAAGCTTGCACGAACCTTGGAACCCGCTCCAAGGCGTTCGGCCGCATCCGGGGCTTTATATCTTCAAGCGTCGGATGGTTGTCATCGATCGCAGTGCCCGGTCTCCTAAGCCCATACCACGCACGCGGCAACAGGATCGTGCGCGCGGTGTTCTTGCCCAAAACGGCAGGATCCCCGGGCGCTGGGTCCTCCGGGCGTCGATAGGCGAGATAGTACCAGGCATTTAGCACATACCAGAATGCCGCCGCGATGACCGTACCCGCCGCCAAACCGCGCAGAATCTGCCCCAGGGTGACGTCTTCGAATGTCCCACAACCAATCAGGTAAAGAAAAGTCAGAAGCGACGGAATCATAGCGATCGCCACAGCCCGGCCTTCGCCTCGAGCTTCCGGGTTGGCCAACAGCCAGGTCAGCCATTGTGGCGGTTGGTTGATGTCTCTGTTGGCAGCGGCGCAATCAGCGTCGTGCTGCTCGAGCAAATCGTCCACGCATTCCGGACATGCTGCGGTGAATCGTTCCGCGCCATGGATCACCGTGGTTCTCGCCGTGATCAATGCCACGCATCCGGTGGTCATCACAAAGAAGGCTACGCACAAATAGCCGCTGGCGTATTCAGGAACGAAGATCCCGCGCGACAGCGTCGTTGTGCTGAAGGTCAATCTCCCGCTGTCCAGGGCCGCGAATAATACAGGAAAAATCCAGATCAGAAGGCTGAAGCGCATGAAGTACAGATACTGCAAGGTCCGGGACAGTTGGCTGGGCGGTTGTGAGGGCATCATGGTGCGCTCCTGCTAAGAAATGAACCTCGCATACGCTGCGATCCAAATCGTAACAATACTTCGCGGATCCGCTTAAGCTACTGGGACATTATTGGAATGGTGCTCCATCCGGCGACCGCGTTACAGCCAGATATGGATGAGTCGTCGACCAGTATCTATCTACTAACCCGAAAATGGCTTCTCACGGTCATCGATCGAAATGATGGCGGACCTTCCGCCTGACTTCCGCCTGCAATCTCAAGGCTCACTCTCTGACGTCCGATCAAACGTCGAAGCCGACCCGAGACGCGATGGCAAGCCGGAGCGGATCGCCATCAATCACAAGACCCGCAAACTCGCGAGTCATTTGCGTCGCATCAGCCAGAAGACACTCACCGCAACAATCGCGACCAGTCCGGCCACAAAGTAAAGATCAATCCGATTTGGATGTTCTAATGACAACATACTCACACGTCCGATCGTGGCCGGCATCCTTGATTCGCAATCGCTTGTTTCCTTCTGGTCTTCGCTCTCGTTGCTCATGTTGAATGTGCAGCCGGTTGTGCAGCCTGTACTACCCGGCGGCCCCTCCACCAGTGCGACGCGCTTTGTTTATTATTCGCCGTACTGACCGCTGCTTACCTCTTGACGATGCTCAGGGTAATGCTGGAAGGAAATCGCGCCGAATGGTGGAGTTCATTGTGGGCAACGATTCCCTTTCCCTCGTTGTAGTTTTCTCCCCCAACGTTCAGGTTGCGGTCGAACAAAGGAAAGTTACTGCTGCTGATCTCGACGCGTAACTGGTCGCCCAGGGCGAAATAGTTGCTGGTCTGCATCGGTTGGAACGTGACCTTGTAGACTTTGTCCTTCTCCATCCACACCGGCTGCTTATCGTAGCCCTCGCGGTACCGCATGCGCTGGATATTGTCTTCAATGTTGTACGCGGTGCCGTCTGGCAGCACATCGACAACTTTGACGGTAAAGTCAGTATCCTTCGCATCGCTTGAGACGTACAGCGTGACATCGATGGGACCGCTGACCTCGATCCCCTCCTTAAGCGGTCCGGTGCTATAGACGAGCACGTCGTTGCGCACTTCGAGCGGGCGTTGGTCGAACTCCCCACCTTTGTGATCGGAGCCGAAGAATCCCCCGCCTGGAGTGGGCACTGGATTCATCGGGTCGTAGACAAATTTGTCGGCGTTGTCGGCTTGCTGCGGTGCGGGTAACAAAACGCCGTCTCCATAGAGTGAGTTCGAGTGACCAGCGCTGCCCAGGAAATACGTGAACGCCGTCGCGCCCGCCGGCGGCCAGGTATCGGATGAATGCCAGGTGTTACTACCCATGGTGTAGTAGCGGACCTTAGGAGTCTTTCGCAGCAGACCGTTGTCTTCGCCTTTCAGAAAGTGGTCGAACCATGCATAAGTAAGGGCGTCGTAATCGAGTCGTGCATCGCCCAGGTCTCGTTCCCCCACGATAGTGTGTTCAGAGGCGCGCTTGTAACCACAGTGGGTCACGGGCGCGATGATGGCGTATTGTTCGTTGGCGATGGCCGGGCTGGCAGTCTTGCGAACATAGTTGTACGCGGCCAGGTTGGGCGCGACGCTGTTGTCGTACCAGGTCATGAGCCAGAGGCCCGGGATGTCAATCCGCATGCTGTCGTTCCAAAGCCCGCCCTGGTACCAGGCTGGATCGTTGGGCGAGCGTTCGATCATGGCCGGCTTGCCCGACGGTGTGGGGCTGTCGAAGATGCTGCGCGGACTGCCTGCGGCAGAGAGGATTTCCTCTTCCGGCAAATGCCGGTAAGCCTTGTTCCAGTCAATCGCCGGAGGATGTGCGGAGAGATCGTAAGATTTTGCCGCCGCAGTCACTTCTTCCTGCGTCATCGAATCAGGAAAGCTGGGTCGACCGTCTTTGGTGGCAAATCCGTATTCGTAGAGCCAGCGGGAAAAGCGCATCTGAACCGCGCCTCCACGAAACCAGTTGCCCTGCTCGTAATATGGGCCCACCCGGCCAATCCCATCTCCAAAACTCTCCGGGATGAAGGTAGTGAGTACCTTGTTGCCCCGCGAAGCAACAGACAACTGCCATTCGGCCGATGAGGAGCAGCCGATAAGGCCGACCTTCCCCGCTGACCAGGGCTGTGCGCCTATCCAGTCGAGCGCATCATCGGAATCGGTCAGGGGCGTGCCGAGAATATCGTACTCGCCATCCGAAAAGTAGCGGCCGCGCTCGTTCATCTCCACATAGGCGTAGCCATGCTTGACTGCCTCAAGCTCAGCCGACATATTGCGGGGCGCACCCAACTCCACATCCCAGTAGTTAAAGTTGTAGGGAGTGCGCACGAAAATGACCGGATACTTCTTCGAGGAGTCTTTCGGCCGATAAATGTCTGCCTGCATGCGCTTGCCATCGCGCATCGGCACCATCACCTTGCGCTCCATCACTGCAAAGGACTCGAGCTCGGTTTCGACCGCATTGCGGCGCTCGACTAGTTCTGCGTCTTGCGGCCTTGCCTGCGCCCCCGCAGCTGGGACGATGGAGCCGATGGCACTGAGACAGAACAATCCCTGAAATACCAGGTTCAACCTTCGCCTCATAGCTTCCTTCTCAGCATCTCGACTTGTGGATCACTATAAACGCAACCGCGTCCGGCGTTTCTGCTCTCTTTGCTATGCTTACGGCTAACATGACAGATCAGACCAACACCTGCGCGTGGCTACACCAGCCTCCGCACTGGAACGAGACCGGGGACACGCTAACGGCAACGGTACCGCCCGGCACCGACTACTGGCGGGTGACTCATTACGGCTTCATTCGCGACAACGGTCCGTTTCGATACCAGGAGCATACTGGGAACTTCGAAGCCATGGTTCGGATCTCGGGAAAATATCACGAGCTCTATCACCAGGCCGGCTTGATGATACGCATCGATGAGACCCATTGGATCAAAGCAGGAATCGAGTTCGTGAACGGCAAGCAAAACGTGAGTGTCGTGGTCACGCGGGAGTTTTCAGATTGGTCGGTACTTGCTCGTTCCGACAGCCCCCCGTTCATCTGGTTGCGCCTGCAGCGCTATCACGACACGGTCCAGCTTTCCTATTCAACAAACAGCCAGGAATGGTCGATGATCCGTCTGGCGTTCTTCCCGCCGGCGGTGCCGGTCAAAATTGGCATGTTCGCCGCTGCGCCAGGTAAAGAACCTTTAGAAGTCGCCTTCGACCACTTTTCGATCGGTGCTCTCGATTCACCACCCAAAGAGGACTGACAAAAGCTCTGACCGTAATTCCCTCTTGACAAGCGGAGCATGAACTGGAATCCGTGGCAACGATGTACCGTCGGATCGTTTTCAGCCGATGCAAGGTGCAGGTCTGCGTCGAGCGAAGCGCCGCCATCTAGGATGGGTGTGGACCTATAAGGCGAGAGGAAACAAACCGAATGCCGGAAGGCAATGAGATCTACCGTTATGCCCAGCGCCACAGGGAGATGTTCGTCGGCAAGAGCATTTGCGTGGAGACACCGAACGGCCGCTTCCCGGATGCGGCACTCCTGACCGGGCGCAAGCTGAAATCGGTACTGGCGCATGGCAAGCACCTGGGATACAATTTCGGCCGCGATCGCAAGCTCCATGTGCACCTCGGACGCTTCGGCGACTTCACCGAAGGCAAAATGCCTTTTCCTGAAGCAAAGGGCGCGCTGCGAATGCGTTGGTCGACCAGAACAGACTGGCTGGAGCTACGAGGCGCAATCGACTGTTCCGTTTACACCGACCAGCAATGGCAGGTCCTGGAGAACCGGTTAGGCGCCGACCCGCTGGCGCTCAATGCCGACCCCTCACCAGCTTTTGCTTACGTGCATAAGGCAAAGCAGGCGATCGGCGCCCTCCTGATGGACCAAACCGTCTTTGCAGGCATCGGAAATATCTATCGGGCGGAGTTGCTCTACCGCGCAAAGCAGAGTCCGTTCACAGCAGGCAAAGACGTCTCCAGCAAGACACTGAAAGCGATCTGGAAGGATGCGGTAAAGCTCATGCCGGACGGCATGGTGGACCGGCGGATCGTGACCACCCGAGCCAAGGACCGTCCCCACTCAACCGGAACAGCAAAACCGGAAGAAATTCACTACGTCTACCGCCGTCATGGAAAGCCCTGTTTCGTTTGCGGATCCACGATTCGCCGAATAGAAATGGCCGGCAGGACTTTGTATTGGTGCCCAACATGCCAGCCGGATGAGACCGGCGCCGAACATGCGTTTCTGGCTAGGTCCAAGCCCGCACGCGAGCTTAACGGAACCCGAGTGGCCAGCACCCTCTAAATCAAATCAGCTGAGTCGCCTGCTAAGAGGCGCTCCATGATTTGCGCTAGGCTGTAGGTGCCGTCCGCGGGATTCAGCGTAAACACGAAGACTACGTCAAAGCGGCCGGCCGGCCAGGTCTGGGGGGCGCTGTTGTCCCCAAGGATCGCATTGGCGATCGCCCTGATGTTTTCATGCTGCCAGGCAATCAGGACCGGCCCCCTGCACTGGCGCGCAGCGGCAACAAGTTCCACCTCCTCTCCTTTGCTGAAGTTCAGATTGACATCCACGCTCAAAAGCTGAGCCAGCGGCGTAACCGTCTCCTGGGACCGCCGGCTCCTCGAGTTGCCAGGATCAGGGTCGTCGATCGCGGCGGAGGCAAAAATAAATTCAGGCTTCGCCAGCAGGGGGTCCTGCAACGCGCCGCGGGCAGGCGCGAACAAGCAGGCCAACGCACCGGCGCGCTGCCAGCCCCGCACAATCAAGTCGTGCGGATTGGAGTCGCCTGTCTCCTTGACGCCGCTAAAACGGCCGTTTGGCTTTTCCGCGTGGCGGATCACCATGATCTTGGGAGCTTTCGCCCGCATAGAGATTCCTCTCATCCAGAGTCGGAACTGCCATTCTCTGCTCACTCAATTAAAGAATGAATACAATTGCGGAGGCTTTGGGGTGGCTGAAATCTACCACGAGCTTCTTGCCTGAGGGGAAAACTTATGGGTCATTGGACGCGTAGAGGATTTATTCACTCGCTCTCGGCAGCAGCGGCTGCCACCGCAGTTGCCGCGCGCGCTGGCCAAGTCTCCATCAAGATCATCGACCTACGCTGCGCCATCATTGGGCGAAACCCGACAGTGCGCATTGTCACGGATCAGGGCGTCTCAGGGTATGGGCAAGCCGAATCCTATAAGCCGTATCTCAAGCCGATGGTCCTCTTCTATCGCGACTATCTGCTCGGCGAAGATCCCACCGACGTCGCCCGTGTGATGCTGAAAATTCGCCGCCTGGGTGCGTTCAAGCCCTGGGGGGCCGCCGTCAGCGCGATCGAGATAGCACTGTGGGATATAGCCGGCCAGGTAGCCGGAGTTCCGGTGTACAAACTCCTCGGGGGCAAGATCAGGGACCGGGTCCGTATCTATAACGGAGGGGTCCGCTTCCCCATGACCGGCCACATGCCGCAGGATTACGCCGAGAACATGGCCAAGATGAAGGACGCCAAAGAGGGGTTTACCCTGATCAAGCAAGCGGTCGGCTTCCACGATCCGGCGATGCTGCCCGCCGTGCCCAACGCGTGGTATGACGAACCAGCGCGAAAAGGAGCCTCGCATCCCGATCGCGGCATGATGACCGAGCGTGGCATGGACCATGTGATCGCTTGTGTAGAAGCGATGAAGAAGGTGCTGGGCCCTGAGATCGGACTAGCCTTGGATTGTGGTCCCGGCTGGACGGTGAAGGATGCGATCACCTTTGCCCGGGCCATGGAACCGCTGCACATCGCATGGCTGGAAGACCTGATCACCGGCGACTACACGCCCTATCCGAATGCCGAACTCTTTCGCGAAGTGACCGTGAGTACTTCGGTCCCGATTCATACCGGAGAAGAAATCTACCTTAGAGAAAATTTCAAAGACCTGATCGAAAAGCAGGCGGTAAATATTGTGGGCCCTGACCCGGAGGACGTGGGAGGGATCGCGGAAATGAAGTGGATCGCGGAATATGCCGACCTTCATGGGATACAGATTGCTCCCCACGGGATCTTCGATGGGCTCATTGGACTAGCGGCCCACGTGCAGGTGGCGGCGGCCCTGCCGCAGAATTACATCGCCTTTGAGTATCCGCTGGGACAGCCTGACTGGTGGTATGAGATTGTCGATGGGCTCCCGAATCCGATCGTCGAAGCGGGGTTCATCAAGGTTTGGGACCGGCCCGGGATCGGGGTAAACTTCCGCCTGCCGGCAGCCAAGGCGCATCTGGCGGACGAGGATCGTCGGTTTTTTGACTGAAGCGAGGCCTATCTGGCTACCGAGGTGACCGATACCGCATCCTGGCCGAAGAACTTCATGTTAATCAGGGTCTCTCGCTCCGCCTGAGTCGCCGAGGCTTCATAGGGGTTGTAGTGCCAACGGCGGACGGCGCGCATTCCTGCTTCTGCCAATTTTGGGTCGCCGCTCACCACGCTTACGTCTTTGACCGAGCCATCGGCAGCAATCAATGCTTTCAAGTGCAACTCCCCTACCTCGTTCGGATCAGCCACGACGGGAGAAGCAAAGTGACCCTGGGGAAGTTCCGAGACGAACGGCAGTTGGTCAGCCAAAACCGGAGCCGTGGAGAGCGATTTCGGAGTGGTCGATGGCTCCGAGGGTCTGGTCAGTGGTTCGGCCTGCCGGGCAACATTTGTGGCGGCGGGGAGCGAAGGCAGCGGCCGGTGTTTTGGCTTTTCGACAACCGGTAACGGCGCGGCCTGCGGTAAAGCCTGCACCGCACGTTGCATCACCGGCGCCGATGGAGCGACGGGTTTCTCGATGTGAGCGGTTTTTGCGGGCAGGGAAACAATCAAGAACTTTGCCACGATCACCAGAAGACAGGCGGCAGTGAGCCAAGCCACAGCTCCCCATTGCCGGAAAGGAACGCCGCGCTCGCGCACCGCCCGGCTGGTGTCCGCCGGCGCCATTTGTTTTGCGGCAGGCCGGTCGAAGAAGAGCCGTTGGTGGTGGCCGGGAGTGGGCAAACCCGGAACCAGGGGATTCACCGGCAAGGTTTGCGGCGCCTTTCGTTCCGGCCGCATGGTGACCACACGAGGTGCGGCTACCGGCGGTTTGACTCGCGGCTTTTCAACCACTCCCAGAACTGCGCTTCTCGGTACCGGCTGCGACGGCGAGATCACCGCGGACCGGGAAAGCTTCTCGATCAGATGCTGGTCACGGCGGCTCAAAACCTGTTGCGGAAGTACATGAAAATGCCGGAAGGTCCAGAGAAGGCGAAGCCGTTGCCACTTTGACGGGCAAACATAAAGGGTCCCCGACTCGGTGCGGAGTTCCAGGAGTTGTGGGCGATTTTCGTCAGTTCCTGCAAGACAGCTGCTGATGCCAGAAGGGGAGGATTGCTCTTCTGGGAACTGGACCAGGGGATGAGTGTTCATGAGCGCCTCGCACGGAGCAAACACAGGGGCCCATCTGCACTTCTTTGACGAAATTTTAGGAAGGCAGAATTGTTACAGGTAACAGGTCTTGCTAAGACCTATATTATGCCTGCATCGAATTAGATGCCAACTCACGGGCGGCGGACTTCTTTTCGCCGAGGAAGCGGACGAAAACTCAAAGTCTGACAAGTCGCAGAAGAGAGGTGTTTTGACGACTGAATTGTGGCAATTAGGGGCCGTCGAGGTGGCTGCAGGTATCCGCCGCCGGCGGTTCTCGTGTTTCGAGGTCATGACTTCTGTCGTCGAGCGCATCCAGCGGCTCAACCCGAAGTTGAACGCAATTGTTGTGGACCTCACCGGCGAGGCGCTAACCCAAGCCGCCGCGGCTGATCGCAAGCTGCAGGCACTCCCCGAGCCTGGACCACTTTTCGGGGTGCCGGTCACCATTAAGGTGAATGTCGACCAGCAAGGCGAGGCGACGACGAACGGCCTTCCGGCTCTGGCGAATGTCATAGCACAGGAGGACGCACCTCTGGTCCGTAACCTTCGCCGAGCCGGCGCCATCATCGTCGGCCGCACCAATACGCCTGAACTTTCCATGCGGCTTACGACGGTTAATCCATTGCACGGGCGAACCTGGAACCCGTGGCATCCGGATGCGTCTCCAGGAGGATCTTCCGGCGGCGCTGGGGTTTCTGCTGCGGCCGGGTTTGGCGCGATCCATCACGGCAACGACATCGCCGGCTCATTGCGGTTCCCTGCCTTCGCCAATGGCGTGGCGACCCTCAAGCCGACACAAGGCCGCATCCCGGCATTCAATCCGTCGGCGACCGTCGAGCGCAGTCTGCACTGGCAGTTGACATCCGTACAAGGTGCGATTGCCCGCTCCGTCGCAGATGTGCGGCTTGCCACACGCGTGATGGCCGGCGGTGATGTCCGCGATCCCTGGTGGGTACCCGCGCCGTTCGATGGCGAGCCTCTGGCCCTGCCGGTTCGCGTCGCCGTCACACGGAACAGCCACGGATACCCGATCCATCCGGGCATTCTTGAGTTGATCGACCGCTCTGCAGATTATCTGCGCGACGCCGGCTATGAAGTTGTCGACGTCGAGCCGCCGTCCATTATGGATCCGGCACGTGGCTGGTTGAGTGTGCTGCTCACAGAGATCAAAGCAACCTTAGGTCCGACGGCCGATCAGTACGGAAGCGACGACTTACGCCGGATCTTCGCCTGGTATTACGAGCTGGGAACAATTCTCGATTACGAGGGTGTTCGTAACGGTCTCGCGGACAAGACGAAGATGGCGCGATCCTGGAACGTGTTTCTGGATTCCTATCCATTGGTGCTGACGCCATTCCTGATGCGCCCGGGCTATTCGTGGAATTACGACGCGTTAGGGTTCGCGCAGACCAAAGACCTCTGGGACTCTGCGGTCTACAGTTACGGCATCAACTACCTTGGGCTGCCTGCCGGGTTCGTGCCCGTCGGCCTGGTGGAGAATCTGCCTGCCGGCGTTCAGATTGTCGGGCGGCGGTTTCGGGAGGACACGGTCCTGGACGCCATGGCTGCGATCGAGCAGCGCGCCGGCCGCCTGGTTGATCGGCTCTGGGCATCCGTGCCTTAATGCAAACCGTATTTCTGCGCCAGATAGTTCTCGACCGCGGCGGCTTCTTCTTCGCAAAGGACCCGGTTGTAGACCAGAATTTCACTGATCTCCCCATTGAAGAATGTTTGATTAATTCCTTCGCCAATCGTGCCCGCGCCGGTCACGCCGCCGAGCACCGGCCACTTACCCCCCTGCCGGAACACCCGTAGTCCGTTGACGTATAACGTGTCGGCCTCATGGTCGTGCACAGCGCGGGTGGAGGTGAAATCCTGTCCGACGCCGCCGGCCGGGCGGGCGTAAAAGAGATTGTTCCCCGGTCGAGTGGTACCAAACCGCGCCGATACATGCGTCTGGTAGGGGCTGACGAAGGTATTGCCCCAGTATTCGTTCTCCGTCCAAAGAATGGCGCTGTTCTGCGAGTAAAGGTTAGCAGCGGGTCCGTCGGTGGTGGCCTTCGCTACCAGAAACACCGTCATCTCACTCCAGCCGGCAAGGGGAAGATTGAAGCTAAAGTAGGCGTTGTTATTGAACAACCAGGCAGCCTGGCAGTTGCGGCCATCTGCAGTGAAAGTGGGAGCGATGGCGCCTGGGTAGGCATCGTGGCCTTTGCCGGATTGGTCCTTCCAAACGCCGCCGTAGATACTCCCTGTATCCGCGCGAAGCCATTGCTCCAAGCCTTTAGTGGGAACTGCCTTCGACGGATCGGGTGCAGATGCCGAGCGCACTCGAATATTGGAGAGAGCTATTCTGTAAAACTCAGCGCCTGTAAATTGGATGGATGCGGTCTGAAATGGCGTTTGCAACCCAACCATCTGCAGGCTCTGCGCCTGCGGGCTCTCGTAATCCAGCGTGTAACCGGCAGCGGTGGTAGAGAAAGGGCTCGCCGCAGGAGTCGGCGTGCCCACCTGCAAGGTATAGCTGTACTCAAGCCTTCCGCTCGTCTCCGTATTGAGACCGATACCATAGATCGATTGGTTGAATTCCAGGGTGAGCACAGTGGGAGGTTCCGACGAACCTTGAGCAGGCAGAGCGTTTAACTGCAGGGTTCCCCCGTTGACCGAATAGACCGGCCCGGCATACTGCGCGGTCAATGCAGGGATGGTTACCGTGACCGTCAAACCGGGCACACCTTGAACCGGCAACGTCGCAGTGACGGGGGCCGTAGGCTGACCTGGTGCTCCCGTCGGCGCCGCTGGCAATTGAGTGAAATCGATATAACCGTCGGGAATTAGGCCGGCCGTGCAGTACAGACCGTTGCTTGAGAAGGATTGTCCGAACGCCGTTCCGGCGACGAAGAGAAAGGTGGAAACCGAGCACACAACGAGAGAGAACCAACGCATATTGCCACTCCAGGGCCCACAAATCAGGTTACGAAAGCGTTAGTCGAGCTTCTTTCTTAAATAGTGCGACGAGCGTGCGAATCGTAACATCCAAAGCGTCGCGGGCGATACTACTTTGCGCGCTTTAGTCCTCTTGTCGTGCAACAATCTACTTCGACGGTTTGTCTCGCGTCAAGAACTTTTGTCTCAACCATCTGCGACAGGTAATAGTCTGGCAAATAATAGTCTGCCGTGGCTCGAGCAAAGCAAATCCCACAACGGATGCATCTGAGGAGCAATGGACCATACTCTTTTGCCTGGCCGCCCCTACCCTCTCGGCGCTACGGCTTCCAGCAAAGGCACCAACTTTGCGGTCTTTTCAGAGGGCGCCACCCGGGTTGATCTATGCCTGTTTGACGCGGATGGCAAAGAGACCAGCATAACGCTGTGCGAGCGGACAGCCCATGTGTGGCACGGCTTGCTCTGCGATATCGGGCCAGGCCAACTCTATGGATATCGAGTCTTCGGTCCATGGGAGCCGGAAAAAGGCCGCCGCTTCAACCCCGCGAAACTCCTGATCGATCCATACGCCAAAGCAATCTCGGGGAGGGTTGACTGGCAGGCGCCCATCTTCGGCCATGATGCGGCTTCTGGAAACGATCTCAAAATAGACACCCAGGATTCGGAGGCCGGCATTCCAAAGTGCGTGGTGATCGAAAGCAAATTTGACTGGGAAGGCGATTGCCGGCTCGACTTACCCCTGGCCGACTCCATTGTTTACGAAGTTCATGTTCGGGGCTTCAGTATTCGCAATCCGGAAATCCCTGAAAACCTGCGAGGGACCTATGCCGGGCTTAGCCACGAAGTGAGCATCGATTACTTCAAGAAGCTCGGCATTACGGCTGTGGAACTTCTCCCCATTCACCACTTTATTGACGAGGGGCCCCTGGTCAACAAAGGGCTCACGGACTATTGGGGTTACAACACGTTGGGCTACTTCGCCCCCATGTCCCGATATAGCTCCACTGGCGACACGGGTGGACAGGTGAACGAGTTTAAGCAGATGGTCAAAGCCTTTCATCGAGCGGGGATCGAAGTGATCCTGGATGTGGTCTACAACCACACTTGTGAAGGTAATCAGTTGGGACCCACACTCAGCTGGCGAGGGCTTTGCAATTCAACCTACTACCGGTTGATGGACAATCCGCGCTATTACATGGACTACACGGGCACCGGGAACACGCTCAATGTACGCGATCCGCAAGTGCTTAAGATGATCATGGATTCGCTGCGTTACTGGGTGACCGAGATGCACGTCGATGGCTTCCGTTTCGATCTGGCATCCACGCTTGCTCGTGAGCTCCACGATGTCAGCAAACTGTCGCCCTTCTTCGACATCATCCATCAAGACCCGACCCTGTCGGATGTGAAACTGATCGCAGAGCCGTGGGATGTTGGGGAAGGAGGCTACCAGGTTGGCCAGTTCCCTGTTCTTTGGGCGGAATGGAATGGGAGATACCGCGACACAGTGCGGCGTTTTTGGCGCGGCGATCCGAGCCAGTTATCGGATTTCGCCTATCGTCTGACTGGATCGAGCGATCTTTATCAGGACGACGGCCGCAAACCGTATGCAAGCATCAACTTCGTGACCGCGCATGACGGCTTTACGCTGTGCGATCTGGTCAGCTACAACCAGAAGCACAATGAGGCCAACCAGGACGATAACAGGGACGGCGCAGACAACAACGATTCATGGAATATGGGCGTCGAAGGGCCGACCGATGATCACGCCATCAATGCGCTACGCGAACGCCAGGTGCGTAATTTTCTAGCGACGCTGATGCTATCGCAAGGTGTGCCGATGCTTGCGGGAGGCGATGAAGTAGCTCGTTCGCAGCGAGGAAACAACAACGCCTATTGCCAGGACAATGAGCTGTCTTGGTACGACTGGGATTTGGACGAGCCACGGAAACGCCTTCTCGAATTTACTGTGCGGCTCATTCATCTTCGTTCGTCTCACCCCAATTTGCACCGCAGGAAATTTTTTCAGGACCGCCCGATCCGCAAAGAAGGGGAAGATATCGTGGAGATGGATATCGCCTGGTTCAATACGGATGGAAAGCAGGTCTCCGATGAAACCTGGCACACGGAGTGGAATCGTGCTGTTTGCGTTCTCTTGAATGGCCAGACGCTGGAGGTCACCGACGAGGATGGCAAGCCCGTCATTGATAACAGCTTCCTGTTGATCATCAACGCGGCCCAGGAGGGAGTGGAATTTACCCTCCCACCGTGCCACACCGCTGGGCAATGGTGTCAGATGATGAGCACAGAGGATATTGAAGACCCCTTTCGAGCGAAAGAGCCGGCCAGCAAAATCATTGCAGGTGGGCGATCGCTGCTGCTCTTCATTGATAAGTAGCACATGCAGATTCTTGACACCTCTGAGCAGCTCTTTGTAGGCTCTCTGGTGCCAGAGTTGTCCAGGTGTTTGTCGACATGAACTTATGGCGAGACGTAGGTTACGCATTCCGGCAGCTACGCAAATCGCCGGGCTTTGCTGTCGCCGTGGTGGCAACCCTGGCCCTCGGCATCGGAGCGAATACAGCCATTTTCAGCTTAGTCAGTGCTGTGCTGTTGCGGCCCTTACCCTATCAAAACGCAAGCCGGCTGGTCGTTGTATGGCAGACTGATGCGGCACACCGCGGAACCGGCGCGTGGTTTGATACCTACCGTGAGTTTGAAGAGTGGCAACGCGGCAGCCAGAGCTTCGAGAAACTGGCCGCGTTAAGCTGGGCAACCAGCGGAAACACGCTGAAATGGCGCGGCAAACCAATCGGGCTTTTGGCGATTCCGGCCAGTGTTGATTTCTTCGCTATGCTGGGCGCGGAAGCCCAGATCGGCAGAACGTTCAACCAGAGTGACTTACACGATGCCTGCACCATGGTCCTCGCCTATCCGTTTTGGCGGGACCAGTTAGGCGCGCCCAGGGACATCGCCGGCCAGAGCCTTGCGGTAGATCGATCCAGCTGTGTTGTCGTTGGGGTGATGCCGAAGGACTTTACGTTCTACCCAAAAGAGGCGAATGCGTGGTCTTTGATGACTCCCACGGGAGTATTCGCAAACAAGCCCTGGGAATCCATGACAGGCGTGTTTGGGTTGTTGAGGCCTGGGGTGACACACACGCAGGCCGAAGCGGAACTGGATGCGATTGAAAAGCGGATTTTGCCGGAGGCTCCTGCAAACCTTTCGCTGCTCGCTTCTGCCACACCTACGGTGCTCGACTTGCAGGATAACTTCACCTGGCTTGCGGGGAGAGAGCTGCGAACCGGACTGTGGGTCCTTTCCGGCGCCGTGGGCTTCATCCTGCTGATGACATGCCTTAACGTGACTAACCTATTGCTTAGCCGCAGTAGCGTGCGCGCGCGAGAGATGGCGGTTCGCACTGCACTGGGCTCTGGCCGCGTGCGCCTCATGCAACAGATGCTTACTGAATCCCTGATGCTGGCCCTATCCGGGACCGGCGTCGGAGTTGTGCTGGCGGTCTTAATGATCCATTGGTTCCGCAATGCCAACCCGGTGGAGTTGCCGCCGGGCAACGTGGTTGCGCTCGACTGGCGCGTTCTTCTGTTCGCAGCACTGTTAGGCGTTGGTTCGGCAATCGCGATTGGATTGATTCCAGCGTGGCGCGCATCCGGTGTAGATCCGAATTTTGTGCTTAACAACGGCGTGGGCAGCATAGGCCGCGATGTTTCCTCGCAGCGGACTTCGCGCGCCCTGGTGGTCATGCAAATGGCCCTCTCTCTGATGCTCTTTGTGGGAGCGGGACTGCTTGCCGCAAGCCTGTGGAACATGGCATCGACCCGGTTGGGTTATCGAACAGACGGCGTGCTGACTGCCAAAATTAATCTGCCCAAAGAGCATTACGAAGACGCCGATGCCAGATCACGGTTTGCCGCGGGGCTGGCGGAAAAGATTTCCGCACTGAATGGCGTGGAGGCGGTGGCAGAAGCGTCAAGCTTCACGCCCGTGGGAGAAGATGCATTATCGGTGGAAGGGGATGCCGGATTTTCCCCGGGTGGCATTGCAACGCAGAGTGTGAGCTCAGGCTTTTTTGGCGCGATGCAAATTCCAGTGTTCCGTGGGAGAGTCTTTGATACCCAGGACCGAAGAGAAACAGAACAGGTTGCGATCGTGAATGAGGCTCTGGCAAATAAATACTTCCCCCACACCGATCCAATCGGACGCGCCGTCAAGTTAAGCCGTGCCGACGACGCTTCGCAGCCATGGCTCAGGATCATTGGGGTTGTCGCCGACATCAAGACAACCACCGTGTTTCAAGAGATGGGCTACGTCGAACAACCCACGGTCTATCGTCCACTGACGCAGGATCCGCCGGCATCGCTTTGTCTGATGGTTCTGACCAAAGAAAACCCATTGGGCCTGGCCGGTGGAATTGAGCAGCAGCTTGCCTCGCTGGATCGTGATCTTCCGCTGGCAAGTGTGACCACGATGAAAGAGCAGCAATCCGCGGTGTTGTCACAGCCTCGCTTCCGCACCGTGCTCTTTGGAAGTTTTGCGGTGCTGGCTTTGGTTCTGGCCGTCGTCGGCTTGTATGGAGTGTTGGCGCAATTGGTCGCCCGGCGCACGCGCGAAATTGCTGTCCGCATGGCATTGGGTGCTAGTCGCAGGGCGGTACTTGTCAGTGTTATCCGGGAAGCGCTCATTTTGGCAGTCGCCGGAATTGTGGTGGGTGTTGCCGGTTCGGCGGTTGGGGTTCGTGTTTTGACCGGGCTGCTCTATGAGGTGCGCGCTGAAAACGCGGTTATGTTTGCTCTTGCCGCCGGCATATTGATGCTCACCGCGCTGCTGGCCAGTTTGAATCCAGCCTGGAGAGCAGCGAGCGTCGATCCTATGCAGTCGCTTCGCAGCGAATGAGCTACCAGATTTATCCCAATTCTCTGTGGGACCCGCGACAGGCTTAAGGGGTAGGCCTACGGTATCCCACATCTCGCGAAAAACGAGCGAGATATGGGGCACCCGGCGATTGGTTTGGGGATAGAGTTAACGGGCGTTCATTCGAACCCAACCACAACCATCAACCTCACTGAGTTGCCTTTACTCCAAACTGCCTGGTAAAGAATTGGACAGTAGCTTCGTCTGCTTGTAACCAGCTCGTCCGGCGGAGAAAACCATGAATCTCGTTGGGGATGACAAGCTCTTCCATGGGAGTGTGCTGTTGCTCAAGACGATGGGCTAAATCGACAGTCTGGTCAAAGGGAACGTTACGATCGTCGTCTCCATGGATTAACAACACAGGCGATCTCCACTTCGCAACATCGGCATCGGGAGAAGCGGCAAAAGCGGTGGCCACTGCACGTTTCCAATCCTCATTCGTCTCGTACCAGTGTTCGGGAAGCGCACCCCCTTTGGCGAGCTCCGGAATCCAGTTCGCAATGCCGTGAAAATCGACGCCTGCCTTGAAGACATCAGAATTTCGCGCCAACGCGAGACCGGTGAGATAACCGCCATAAGAACCGCCGTAGATACCTATACGGTCTCGATCAACGCCTTCCACGTGCTGTAGATATTGCGCCCCGGCGAAGACGTCCTGGTATTCAGACGCTCCGGCGGGGCCGCTATGCTGCGGGTGTTGAAACGACCGGCCGTAGCCGATACCAAGCCGGTAGTTCACTGAGAGGACAGTGAAACCATGCGCCGCCAGATATTGATTCACCGCGTAGGCATTGCTGTAGTAATCCATGTAGTGCCAACCGAGCAGCATTTGCCGTGGCGGTCCGCCATGCACAAAGATCAACCCGGGTTGCTGAGTCGGCGCATTGGCGCTGCGAAAGAGTTGACCCTGAATGGTAAGACCGTCCGCAGACTTGAAACTGACCAGCTTGGGAACGATCAGCGCGCTCGATGGATAGTCCTTCGCGCTCCCTGTATCCATTCCATAGACCTGTCCCATCCGCTCTGAAACAGCCACGGCAGCGGGACGCTGCGCGCCTGCACTGACGTAAGCAACCTTGCCATCCGCCAGCGCAGCCGGAGACCATTCCAGCCCGTCTCCGCTGGTCAGCGGTTCCGGAGCCTGCCCGCTGGTCCCCACACGAAAGAGATGGCGTCGATCTTCATCGTCAGCAGTGCTGCCCGCGTTGGCGCTGTAAACCAGGCTGCGATGGTCCGGGCTGAGTGCGATGTTCTCCACCATGAAGCTTCCAGGCGTCAACAGCCGAGCATCTCCGCCACCTGTATCCACCGCGTACAGATGCGGCCAGTTGTCGAGTTCAGCGAGAAAGACGAGCTTGCCGTCCGCCATCCAGTAGAGCGGTTCGTTCCCTGCCAGGTCCGGGAGGGAGCCGGCAAGCGTGTCGGGTGAGCCCCAAACCTTGCGCGCCTGGCCAGTGGAGGCATCGGCGATCCAGAATGAAAATGGGTGCGGATGCTGTGTCAGAAAATTCTCGGGCGCATCGCCCTGGCTGGGTTGCCGCATAAAGGCGATGGAATGACCATCCGGCGACCACACCGGTTGTTGATCGAAGCTGGTCGAAGGTGCGAGGTAAAGAAGCGGCTTTCCGGTCGAAGTGTAAATGCCGACAAAGCTGTGATCGTCACGTCCCGACACAAAGGCAAGACGAGTGCCGTCCGGGGACCAGACTGGGCTGTCATCCTTTCCGCGATCAAAGAAGAGGCGCTGGGCTTTGCCTGCTGCGTTGGTTTCGGCATGAAGAGGCGCCGTCCAGATTTGTCCGTCTTTCACGAAGGCCAGTTGTCCCTTCGAGGACAAGACCGGGCTATCTCCCTCCGCTACCTGCATAGGGCCGGCGCTAGAGGTTTTTGTGGCAACTGACCAGATCGTAATTTTTGGTTCAGAGGGGAAACTGTCGGGATTCGGAGCAAGATTGCCCTTGGCCGGCCAGTTCTCGTCGTGATCTCCGCCGCGCACGTAGATGAGCTCGGCTCCATCAGCAGAAAAGGTAAGCTGGCCCAGTTCCTGTCCATCGTCTTCGGCGTAGTGGGTAAGCTGTCGCGGCGTGGTGTCTGTCACTGAAGCAGACCAGATGTTGCGGACCCCACGCACGTTCTCCACCCAGGCGTAGCGGTCGCCGGTTTCAGACGCAGCCAGGCCGCTTACATAGGGATACGCCAGCAGCTGTTGCAGGGTGGGTGCGGAACCAGCGAACGCCCGAAATGGTAAGCCAGCAGCTGCAAGCACAACCGCAGCAGCGAGTAGATAGCGAGGGACGGACAAGAACGAGCGCATGCGTCCTACAATAAACGATGCGATCGGACCGTTCGCGAACGGCGGGGGTCGATTGATCTTCATTTGTCTCCTCGCTGGTGCTCTTCCTTTCTTGCGGCCGCTTTTCATTTGTAAAATTCAATAAAATTCGACGTTTTCGCGCGTTTTTACCTTTTTCGATTCAGCCCGAGAGGGGCAAACGGGTTCTTCTTTATCGAGAAGGGGACCCTAGTATCAGGAATGACGAATTCGGCGCCGGGGACCCGAGGCATCGATGGGGCCGTTTGCGGAGGGTTCGAGGGCGCCGGTTCGGATATGGGAGGCGGGGCATCGGGGGGTTGCGTAGCGAGTTGGGGCTCGGGAGCGGCTTCCTGCTTTTCCGCGGCCGGCGCGGGGTTCGCGTCCTGGTTTTGCTGGGCTCTTAGCCAGGCTGCCTGATAGAAGTTCGGGACGACGGGCTTTTGTTCGGGTTTGTTCCCGGCCCGGCGATTCGGGATCAGACCTTCGATGGCCGCGATCAAGGCAAGGGCCTTGAGCTGGGCAGAGGCGCTGCCTCGGGTCTGTTCGAAGTCGCGGTCGGCGATTTCCCAAAGGCGTGCCAGGATTCGGTCGCGGGTTTGTTTGAGCCGGCGCTGTCCGTCGACGTCCTCGCCGATAATCTGTTGCTCGACGGCAGCACGATGCTCCTGCATGTAGGCGCGGACGCGAGGTTTGGACTTTGTGTAGGCGGCGGAGTCAGGGTTGAGACCGGCGGCTTCGGCTGCTTGACGGTCAGTCATGGTTCCGGACATGACCAGGCGGGCGAAGGTTGTTTCCTGGTCTGTGATTGGGTCGGTTACTTTTTTCCTTGGCATGGGTGTTTTCCCTCGTGGCAATTGCCTGGCTCGTCGCTGCTGGGGGAAAGCTGCTCCTGCCGGTTTTTTGGTGTGTGGTATAGATGCGCCAGCCGGGGTTTTCAGGACACGGGTTAGAAAATTATTTTTCGCCGGCGGAGCGCCGGTGGGTTGGATTTGTTTCGTCTGTTGGACGAGCGCGGCAGGTAACGTACATATGGTAACTGACCGTTGGCCGCATAACACGTGCGAACGACAGCGGCTACTGAACCTTACCGTTAGGTTTGCCGAACATCGTCCTGGCCGTTACCCAATCGATGCACCGGGAGCCGCACTGATGATCCGGCATGACCTCCCGGAATCGGTCCTCAAGCATTTCGCAACATTGCTTGAGGTCTGGTGAAGTTACGGGGAAAGGCGCCTGGCCAGTCATATTAAGAGTGCCGTCATAGCCCCCACCCCGCCCCTCGCATACCGCAAAGAATGCGGATCCATCGGGCATGTAGTCATGCTTCCGGGCCCACAGCGGCGCGCCTGGAATAGCCCGTAGCTCCTGATAGTCGTCGTGGCTGGGGGAATCTGGCATTGTTTACCTTGCTTCGGCCATCACATTTCCTCCAACCTGCCAGGAATAGCGTAGCTAAGATACGGCGCGCCGGCGACAGGAGAGGGATTAGACGAGCCACGCTGGGCCCGGACTATGCGTATTTGCGGTCTTGTCTTAGGGTCGGGAGCGCCTTTATGGCGGAACCGTTGCGATCCTGCGCCAGCCGCAAATCGTAGATCGATTGCAGGTTCATCCAGAACTGCGCCGATGTGCCAAAGAAGTGTCCGAGCCGCATCGCAGTGTCGGCGGTGATATCGCGCTCACCTTTCAGGATTTGGGTGATGCGATTGGCGGGCACATCGATTTTCCGCGCAAAGGCGGCGGCGCTCATGGATAAAGCCTCAAGCTCCTGCTGCAGGTGTTCGCCGGGGTGTATTGCAGGCAAAGCCATGTTTTTCTCTCCCTAGTGGTAGTCAACTATCTCGACCTCCGAGGGGCCAGGTTTTCCCTTGGGCCAGGTGAAACAAATCCGCCATTGATCGTTGATGCGGATGCTGTACTGTCCTTTTCGTTCACCCTTGAGCGCCTCGAAGCGATTGCCCGGCAGAGCGGCGAGGTCGGCGAGCGCAATCGCTGCATCCAGGCGATCGAGTTTGAGACGGGCTGCCCGCTCAAATCCGGTGAACGCTTCTAACGGTTCTTCCCGCTGCGAATTGGGCAGTCTCTTTGTTCCTAAACCCCACGATCACTGTGTAGTGTAGGCTCGTAATACGCGATACGTCAAGCGTATTTCGGGAATTCAGCTATTTGCTCCATACTCTAATGATTCAGGTAAGGATTCTGGGGATTGCCATGAGCACAGAGGCAACACTGACCAGCAAAGGGCAGACGACCATTCCCAAACCGATCCGCGACAGTCTTGGGATGAAGGCCGGAGACAGAATGACGTTCACGTTGATGCCGGATGGGGTTGTGGTCATGCGTGTGAAGAACAAGCACGTGTCCGACCTGGCGGGACTTCTGCAAAAGAAGGGCAGGAAGGCCGTGCCCGCTGCGCGACATTCATGACCACCCAAAAGCGGTGAGGTTTCACGGGGTCGCCTACTCGGCGCGAAGAGAGCCAATTGGATTCACGTTTGCGGCGCGCATCGATGGGACCACGCTGTCACACGGTCGCCACTGCCTGGAGCGCGCCGGCCCTGGCGAGGGTCACCGGGTCCCACGGCTTCAGGCCGAAGAGCGAGGTGCCGGCACCTTGTCGAGCGCCGAGCGTTGCGACTGCACGTGAGATCAATAGGGCCGGTACTGCGGCTCCGCAAGATCGAAGAGCTTCCAAATACCCAGCACGATCAAAGCGATCGCTCCTCCAATGAACGTGAGTCCGATTAGCTTCGCCACGAGAATCAGGATTGGAATAGCGATCAGAGCAAAAATCACCAGGAACAGGAGACCCAAGAAACACGCAATCGAGTGCATCGGAAGCCACCTCCATTGATGTTGATACGCAAACAGCGGGCGTTCAGTTGCCGTCTGGATCAATTATCTCGCCGGAGTGGCTTTGAAGGATGGCGTTGGAAACTATTTTCGCCTTTTGTTCGGCCATGCCGATCCCCGTTACTGTTTCGTTTCTAAAGGCTTTCCGGATTTCTCGAAGAACTCCTGCTGTAGTTGCGGCGCTACCGTATCTGCTTTTACCCAGGCAATCGCTTGCGCAATGCCTTCGGCCCGGACATCCTGCAAGGCTGCGCCCCGGGCGGCGGTTGCCCCAGAAGCGTCGCCGGCATAGTGATTGGGATAGCTGGCATACCACCAGATACCTGTGCTCAACCCCGGAGGAAACGCCAGACGCTTTTGATCCGCTCCGGACTCCTCTGCTGCTCTCTCCGGATGAGCCAGTGCAGGCGCCGCCGCCATGATGCCGGCGATCTCCGATTCACCTGCATGGTTATCGACGCCCGGCCGCGATGGCGCCGCAGCCGCCGGCATCTTCTGATTAGCCGCCGGACCAAGCCCGCCGTAGACGTAAACGATGTAGCCCCGGTTCGTATCCAACTGCACCTGGGCAAAATATTGCAGCAAGGCCGTGTTGCCACCATGCCCATTCACGATCATCACTTTGCGGCAACCATTGCGAGCCATCTCATCCGTCGTTGCCTGCAACAACTCCAACTGCAGATCCGCATGGTAGGCAATCGTGCCGGGTTGATGCCGTGCTTCGGCAATCTGGCCGAAATAATATTCCGGAAAAACCACGGCATACTGCGTCTTGACGGCCTGCATCGTAGCCGCTCGCACATTGATCAGATCGGTCCCTAACGGGCCCGAAGGACCGTGCTTCTCAATAATGCCAAACGGCAAAACGCAAACCCCGGAAGACGACTGCAGCGCTTTTACAAAGTCTTCGGCGGTTAACTCCTCCCATTTTGGAGACAGCTGCTGCGCCACGCTCAAGGTGGCGGGGAGCAGGCAAAGCAACACTGCAATCCTCACGAACTTCGGCAACATAGTTCCCTCCTGAAACATCCGCATGGACAAGCCTGCTACGAACGTGTACCACATTTCTCATCTGCCCGTGCGTGTAAGTCAAAGGCAGTCCAACTTAACCCCAACTTAACCCTAAGCTGGGCGCCTCCGAGCTCGTCATTCAACAGTGACAACCACTCGCTGATACCGCGTCAGCGAGGGCGTGCCGTCGTCGGTTGCTTCCAACATTAAGTTGATTGTTTGTCCAGACTTGGCGTCGTCCGGCACCCGGAACGTCGTCCTGAGTGTTGAAGGATCAGACAAATTAATGTCGCCAGGATAGGTACCCGCATCGTTGTATTGCCACCATGTCACCCGGACCGCGTTTCGATCAGGGTCTGACACCTCTCCTTGCAGCGTTACCGTGCTGCCGGCCCGCGCATCGATCGTTTGCGACCCTTTAATTTTCACCACAGGCGGGTGATTCGTCTGGCTGAACTTCGGCGTCACGGACCACTGGAGCCGCGCTGCGAGGTCATTCTGTGCCGCTGCAAAGAACCGCGCAGCAATCTGCGCGGTACGCTGCGGTACAGGGGGACGATGATAATTCGATAAATCTATCTTCGATTCTTCCTTCGGGGTGCTCACCTTATTGGAATCGCTTCCAGCCGGCGCCAGACCCCGCGCGGTGCCGGATGTATCGGCGGGCAAGATTGGCGGAGGGGCGCCGAAAGCCGGAAAGCCAGTTGCGTCCGATCGCATCCACCCACCCCATCCGCCCCAGAGCGGATTCTCGTAGGCCCGTAGTCCATTGTCGATCAGGTTGAGAAATGTCGGCGTGTCGCCCTCGCCGATGAATGATCCCTTGGCAAGGGGAGCCATCCAAACCATGTATCCTTTCTTTTTCAGTTCCTCGGCCGTGTAGCCAGACAGACCAAAAAAGTCCGTTGGATCGTCCTTCACCATCTGCTTACCGTCGCCCCAAGTGCGATAAAGAGCACCTAACGAGCCTCGACTCGAAACATTCTCTTTCGTCCACTCGGGGGTGAAGTAAATCTTGTCTTCCGTGGCGGCTCGGTTCTGAGCGCCATAGCCGAAGTCGATCCCGGTAAACTTGTATTCCCTTACCGCCGGCCAGTTCGGACGGATGTAGGCCGCATCGGTGCCATCCTGATCGCCCGATGGAATAATAATGAGTTTGTGCGACACCTTTTCGCGAATCGCATCCCACTCCGGCGTTTTCGCATATTGGTCGTAAATGGATTTCAGCGCTCGTGCGATTGTGCTCTCTCCACCCTGCGCAGTTACGTATAGCGGACCTGGCTCGCTATCCAGGAGAAGCGCTTTGATCAGGTTGGATCCATCCGTATCTTGCGAGAAATCGCCGTCAAAATCGATGTTGCCCCACTTGATCTTTGACTTGAGCTCTTCCGGCGTTGGGTAATCCGGATCATGAACCTTAAGATTCTGATAGGCCTTTGCGTAGGCATTCACGATGTTGTCGATGAAGCGCTCATCGGGCGAAAAACGCCAAGACGTGCACGGACAGAGTCCCAGCCGAGAATACTCGCGGCCTGCAATGTACTGCGTCGTGCCCTTCCCGTCGCCTCTCCAGTGAAACTGGCTGCTGACGTAAATCAGGCCTTCAAACCTTACGTCTGAGCTATAGAGGATCGCTCGAATAATCGTGTTGTTATCGTCCAGCTCAGGATCGGCCGTAATCACGACTCGGGGTTTCGCGCCTGGATTGCCCCCTTCATGAGTAGGACGCGCGAAGGCTGCAAGCGGCATCAACCCCAGCAACGCTGCCCAACCGCACAAACGCTTGACTGTGACGTGTATGAGTTTTATGTGCATCCTAAGGACCTTTCGAGATTCTTTGAAACGTCAGCTAATGTTGGCAGCCGAATTGTATATTGAGGATACTTCCCGGAGTTTCGTGGACAGACGAAGCTGCCACTTTCACGGAAGTTTTGTCGACAAGCGTTTCTGAAGGTGTCAGGTCCGTCTGTCCGCAAAACCTGTCCTGGTTTATCCCGGCGCTCTCTGACGCGGGAACTGCATCCGCGTGCGGTCAAGTCACGTGGAGGTCAACGCCCGCCAATGCAAACCCAAGACGCTCTGCAACGCGCTGCGAAGGAAGATTGTTCCATGAGGTGCTGTAGAAGGGTACAGCGTTCTGGGATCGCACCGCGCACGCCCATCCGGCAACGGCGTTCGATGCATAACCTCTTTGGCGATAAGCGGAATGCGTCTCTACTCCCGCGCAGTGAACCGACGGTGAAATCCGAGCGCTCGCGCAGATGGAAACCGCGTGGCCATCTTTGATCATTGCCACGAAGGGCTGCCGATGGGGGACGTCGGGAAGCCAATCTTTGAAGTAGCGGCAGAGCAGGTCGGCGTTCCACTCGTTGATGCTGACCGGGACCAGGCTTGGCGGTGCATCGGGGATGGACATATAGGCGGGACCGGACCACACTTTGGCCACGGGTGCATGGGAGGCAAGGACCTCGAGATATTGATCGTAGTGGACGGGGAGTGTTTCGAAGGCCCGATCCGGAGGCTCCCGATCGCATAGCGCTGAGAGTGCGTGCACGATGTTGTCTGGCACGTCAGCCCGACATCGAAAAATCGGGCCTTCTGCAGTTCTCATCAAATGGAACCTGGGCGGCAATCGGCTATCCCACTCATTGGTGCCTTCAAGCCGTCCATTGATATCGGTTCGGTAAAGCGCGTCGACACGCGCCAGGAAGAGATTGAGACTAAATTCCTCGCGAATGGGCATCCACGTATTCTGTCCTACCTGTCCGCGCCGGACAATGGGCGGCACATGAGTCTACTACTGGTCGAAGGTCAGCTCACGTTGCCTTCGTTCCGTGATAGCGGGAACTATCGCCGTCGACGGCGCGTAACTAAAAAGAGGGAAGCGAGTCTTCGAGCTTTGGGAAGAGAGGCACAACATCCAAACCGTTCGTCAGGACCTTATTTACGCTCTGCGCCAGTTGCGGCTGTCGCCTGTATTTACGCTGACTGCTTTGCTGACGCTGGCCATTGGCATTGGCGCAACCACAGCGATTTTTTCGCTGATCAATACGGTCATGCTGCAGACCTTGCCTGTGAACGATCCGGGCAGCCTCTATCGCATCGGCACGGGTGACGACTGCTGCATCGAGGGCGGCCCGCAGGACCATTGGGGCATGTTCTCCTATGCCTTCTATCAGCAAATCGAAACCCACACCCCGGAGTTCGAACAGCTGACCGCATTTCAGGCGGGCGGCATGGTGCTGAGCGTGCGCCGCGCTGAGGCGGATCGCCTCGCCAAACCGCTGCATGGCGAGTATGTAAGCGGGAATTACTTCTCTACTCTCGGCGCCGGCGCGTCGGCAGGGCGAACGCTTGTGCCCTCCGACGACGAAGACGGCGCAGCGCCGGCGGCGGTGATGAGCTATCGCACCTGGCAGCAGCAGTACGGATCGGACCCCGGCGTGGTGGGCTCGGTGTTCATTATGGATGGGCGTCCGATCACGATCGTGGGTATCGGACCGCGGGGATTTTTTGGCGAGACGCTGCGCAGCGATCCGCCCGACTTGTGGGTACCGCTGCATCAGGAGCCCGTTCTGGTCGCCGGCAATTCCCTGCTGCGCCGAAGCTCTTCCGCGTGGCTGCGCGTGATCGGCCGCGCGAAGCCTGGCGCCGCGCTGGCGCCGGTTGGGCCGCGGTTGACGGCGCTGGTCCGCCATTGGCTGGTTACTGACAGCGGCATGCCTCCGGAGTGGTTAGGCGACCTGAAAGCGACGCTGAGCAAGCAACAGATCGACATCGCATCCGCGGCCATCGGCGTGGGCGAGATGAAGAGCGATTACGCCGACAGTCTTCACATCCTGCTGACCGTGTGCCTGCTGGTGCTACTCATTGCGTGCGCCAACATAGCCAACCTGCTGCTGGCTCGGGGCGCGGCGCGGCGGTCACAAACCTCGGTGCGGCTCGCGCTGGGAGCATCGCGTACGCGGCTGATGCGGCAGGCGCTCACCGAAAGCCTGCTGCTGGCGGTGCTGGGCGGCTTGGCCGGGCTTATCGTAGCCTTCGCGGGTGTAAAGTTGGTCGTGGCCATCGCTTTCCGCCACGCGCACTATGTGCCCATCTCCGCCCGGCCGTCGTTGCCGGTGCTCGGGTTTGCCTTTCTTCTGTCTCTGCTGACGGGCGCACTGTTTGGCATGGCCCCGGCATGGCTGGCGACTCGCGCCGATCCGGCCGAGGCGCTCCGCGGAGCCAATCGCAGCACAAAGGATCATGCATCCTGGTCGCAGAAGTCGCTGGTCATCGTGCAGGCGACGTTGTCGGTCGTGCTGCTGGTGGGCGCCGGCCTGCTGACGCGAAGCTTGATCAATCTGCAGCATCAAGACTTCGGCTACGTGTTGGATCATCGCGTGACCCTAAGCATCAGCGCGCCGTTTGCCTCGTATCCGCAACCGAAGCTGGATGCGGAATATCGCGAACTCCAGTACCGGCTGCAGGCGATTCCAGGCGTGCAACGCGCGGCGCTGGCGCTGTTCACGCCGCTGAATGGCAACTGGGGCGAAATGGTGATCCGGCAAGGCCACGGGATGCCGAACATGAACGAGCAAGTAGGGTCGTCTTGGGATCATGTCAGCGCGGGCTATCTCGAAACACTGGGACAGCGCATTCTTCGTGGACGATCCTTGAGCGAGGATGACACGGCCTCGGCGCAGAAAGTAGCGGTCGTGGACGAAACGTTTGTGAAGCGGTTCTTCAAGCCCGGCGAAGATCCTGTAGGGCAGTTCTTCGGATTGGACCTGCCGCAGTACAGCAGCACGTACAAAATTGTCGGAGTGGTGGCGAAGGCGAAGTATACAGATCCTGCAAACACAGACACAGACGGGCCGCGCCCGCTCTTCTTTGTGCCGCTGGCGCAGCGGGTCCATTACCCGGATCCCATGATGCAGTGGGTAGATGATCTTACTCACATGGCCGGCGACGCGGTGCTCGAGATCCATGGCAGCCTGGAGCAATTGGAGCCGCAGATTCGCAAGACGCTGAGCGATGTGGATCCCAACATCACGCTGCTCAGCATACAGCCCTTGGCCGATCAGGTGGACGCCCGCTTCGATCAACAGCGAGTCGTGGCGCAGATGGCGGGATTATTCGGGGTACTGGCGTTGATCCTGGCGGCGGTGGGTCTTTACGGCGTAACGGCCTACGGCGTGGAGCGGCGGACCAGCGAAATCGGCGTGCGCATGGCGCTGGGCGCGAACCGGTCAAGCATCACCCGGCTGGTGCTGCGCGGCGCGTTCCTGCAGATCGTGATCGGGCTGCTGATTGGCATCCCGGCCTCGATCGGTTGCGCTCATCTGATCGCGGCCCAGCTCTATCAGGTGAAGGGCTGGGATCCCGTCGTTCTTGGTGGATCGATCGTCATGCTCGCAGTGTGCGCCCTTGTGGCAAGCATTGTTCCAGCACGGCGCGCGGCTTCGGTGAATCCAGTGCAGGCGCTGCGGACCGAGTGACGCATTTCACGCGCTCTCCAGGCCCTTCAATGCTCCTTCAATGCTCTGTCCCTTCAAATGCTCTCCTGAATTTAAGAGCGAGGCGTGCCGGAAGAGCCCCCGAGAATACCTCTTGACATGTAGCTACACTGTATTTACACTGGACCATAGAGCGTTACGGTAGGACCAATGCGCTCATTGCTGACAATGTGAATCGACGACCATTAACGCACGCGACTACTGTCAAAACACAATCCACTTAAAAACACAGCGAAAACTCAAATCAAGCGAAAGACAAAAGGAGAAGACAGATGCAGATCAAGACATATTTGCCACTTCGCGCTAGCGATCCTGGCCTTTTGGAGGACAGTAGATGGTGCAATTCGATTGGGACGATGGGAACCGCGCTCACATCGCGGCCCACAGTGTTTCGTGCGAGGAAGCAGAGCAGGTAATTAACAACGAACCGTTCGATCTTGAATTCCAGCCAGTGGATGGCGAAGAACGGTTTGTGCAACTAGGGGAAACGAATGCCGGCCGTATTTTGGTGGTGGTATCTACATGGCGCGAGACCTTGATCCGCGTGATTACGGCGTTTGATGCACCTAACGCGATGAAACGTGTTTACATCGTCCAGAAGGGAAATTTGTATGGAACAGACCCTCAAAGTCCCTGAGTTCAAGACCGAACGCGACGAAGCCCAGTGGTGGGTTGAAAGTCAGGATCAGCTCGCGCAGCAGTTTGAGCGGGCCGCAGCCGAGGGGAAACTCGGACGCGGAACTGTCGCACGGCGGGGAAATACTCCCACGACCACAATCCGACTCGATCCGGAAGATATAGCAAAAGCCCGCTTTCATGCAGAGCGAAAAGGTCTTAAGTATCAAACCTATCTGAAAATGCTGATTCGTCAGGCGCTTCACCAGGAAGAATTTCAAGGCGGCCCAAGCATTCAGCATGAAGGCAAAACGATGCCAAAAACACCGAAGCATCCCGGTCTCGATGACCGTTCTCGCAATGAAGACGGCGAGATTCGCAAGAAACGTAGTGACACCTTAGTTGGGACACTCCGTGATAAATACGGCGAAGATTTTGCCAAGGGTTATCGTAGCGATGCCAAGCTTGGCACGGTCCTCGAACGCGAAGGGCTTGACGACTTGAGCCAATTATTGAAAAAGAAGAGAAGATGAGAGCCACTGTGAGTTTATGCGTCGGCTGCGGCGGCGCCTTGGTGAACTTCCTGGTCACGGTAGGGACAGTCATCGCTGACTGCCCCCCGTACAGATCCGTGCGAGCGGAACTACCGCACACGGCTCTTACCTTGGATTAGAACGTCGAAACGCTCGCTAGGAAAAGGATGCAGGACACTAGGACGAGGGATCCAGCGGTCGAAGGTCGGGCGAATGCGAGTCCAGCTGGGACGGCTGCGCTGGCTGCGACGACCAAGCATGGCGCGCCACAGGATGCAAAGCCGGTCGCGGAACCGCCATAACGCCCGCAGGTTGTCGGGTACAGCATGGTAACGGTAGTAGCCGTTGACGACACGCTTCAGCCATTGGCCGACAGCATTGACCGGATCATGCAGGCGCTCACGTAGCTTCACCTTCAACGCGTGAAGCTTTGCTCGTAGCCGCTGGACCATGGTCTTGCGTCGTATAACGAAATGACCTTTGGAGTTCGTCGCACAGCAGTGCGTGAACCCCAGAAACGTGAACGTCTCCGCCTTCCCTTCCCCACGCTTTTGCCGGTTGGCCTGGGCGAACCGACCGAACTCGATCAGCCGCGTCTTTTCCGGGTGGAGTTCCAAGCCGAAGTCCGCCAGCCGTTCCCGAAACTCTCTCAGGAACCGCTCGGCATTCTCGCGGTGCTCGAAGCCTACCACCAGATCATCCGCGTAACGGACGACAACCACATCTCCGCTCGCCACTTTCTTTCGCCATACCTCGACCCACAGGTCGAAGACATAGTGCAGATACACGTTCGCCAGTAGCGGCGAAATGACCGCTCCCTGCGGAGTGCCCGCCTTGGTCTCAGACCACTTGCCGTCTTCCGATACCCCGGCCTTGAGCCACTTCCCTATCAGCCGAAGAATGCGGTTGTCGGCCACTCGATGCTCCATAAATTTCATGGTCCATTCGTGGCTCATGTTGTCAAAGAACCCACGGATGTCCGCATCGAGTATCCAATTCACACGCTTTCGTTGGATGCCCACATTCAGCGCGTCCAGCGCCTGGTGTGGACTGCGCCCCGGGCGAAACCCATACGAGAATCCCCGAAAGTCCACCTCATAGATCTGGTTGAGGATAGTGACTACCGCGTGTTGGACGATCTTATCTTCCAACGCCGCGATGCCCAACGGCCGTTGCCGGCCATCGGCTTTCGGTATATAGACTCTGCGCGAAGGTTGAGCCCGATATGCTCCACGATGCACGCGGCCATGGAGATCGACTAACCTCTCCTCCAGGCCTTGCTCATACTGCTGCCAACTTACCCCGTCCACTCCCGGTGCTGCTCTCCGCTTGAGCGCAAAGTAGCTTTCCCGTAGTAAGTCGATCGTAAGGTGATGCAGTAAAGCGGTGAACCGTTCCTGCTTCCTTGCCTGCGCCGTACGGCGCACGCCGCCTAACCCCTGGGACACGCGCGCTCCACTCTGTGTCGGATGCGTGTGAGGCTGGGCGTCGTTCTCCTTGGTCTGCGCCCTTCCCTCCGCTGGCTCCGCGGAAGTCTTATCTTCTTTGTTCGTCAGCTTCATAGGTACTATGGCGCAGTCCGACCCCTCCAAAACGTACATGTCCGGATCATGGATCTTTCACCTTCCCGGACCGGTCTGCTCGCGCAGACGCTCTGGAGGTCTCCCGGTTCTCGTGCACATTGTTTCCTGACGTGCCTGGAGTCTTCGACTACGCCGAGCCCAGCGGCCACTCGCGAATAGCGCGGCTCGCCGGTGTTGCCTTCCCACTGACAGAAAAGGGTCGGCACTCGGTTGCAAATTTTCGGAGCTCAATCCTCCCGCCCGCCAGTACCTCTGTCTACGCTTCGCTATGACTCCTCACGGGGTCACAGGCAAGACTCGAGGCCAGAATGGAGTCGCTTCTCCTTTTCCGTAGGGCTCTTTCATCCCCTACAATGTGCCGGTTTATCCCGGCGCTCTCCGTCCCCGAGTTATCCCGAGTTATCTCCCCGTCCCCGAGTTATCTCCCGAGTTATCTCGTCGGGATAGTGATTACTCCGTCCGTCCCTGAAAAGGGTCGAGTGTTGATCCTGGAACGAAAAGTTCAAAACTCCGGGCTATTTCGTCTGTCCCGCATCGTTGTCCCGCATCGTTCCGCCGTTCAGCCCGTGTGAACGAACAATGACCTGGCATCGAACTGTGACGGTTTGTCCGGGTCGATGTTCGTTGACGCGGGCGGGTTACGAGAGTCAAAGTGCTTATAGGGCGCTGAGAGCGGGTGTAGACTTAGTTTGAATACAAAGTAGGATGGTCTCGCGGGGAGGAGCTATTTTATGAAACTCCTGATACTGAGTGTTGCGATCGCATTCCAGCTCTCGCCGTTAGCTTCTAGAGCAGTATGCCAAGAGAGCAGATCACAGCCAGAGAGACTTCACTTCGCGTTCTCTTTTCCCCAAAGCGACAAAGTTCTCTTCGAGTTGAGCGCAACGAGTGCGCAGCGCGTTCTATCGAGCTCTGTCCTCCAACTAACAGGAAATGTTGAAGTAAGGATGACCACTTGCCCGCCTCAAGGTCACGTGTGTGTTACAAGTCCGATAGTTCTACACGCCGACGCGGTTGACTATAACGAGGCTACTGGTCAGATTGATGCACATGGCGACGTGCATACCACCTTTATCGAGCTTTCTCCAAGAGGGCATCGTCCGCAGGGCTATGAACCTGAGCCACTGCAGCGCCCTGTGCTCGCGAGGGCGGGTTCTGTAGCTACACAGTAGCCGCTACTGGTGAATTGAAAGTCCTTCACAACGGGTCAAGTGAGACGTCATGGTCTTTCGTCGTTGCCCCGATGCTGGGAGGCTCACATGCTCAAGTACTTGCTGGCGTTTGCGCTTACAAGTCCTCTATGCGGTCACTGCCAGAGCTACGCCGACTCACCTTTTTACAGGACAGTATCTGCTGTACCATCGACGGCGCGTGTAGAGGGATGGTCACATGGGAGCATCAAGGCAAACGGCGTCGTGATCGACCTTTCTGAATCGGTTCCTTCGTCGTTACCAGATTTTGACAAAATAGCGGGCTGGTCTCTTGGATCGCAGGTAGATGGGCACAAACCTGCTCAGCTTTTTCATTTCTACATTCAATACGACCACTTGAATGTGATCTTCGGTTACGATCTGCTGACAGAACCTGTCGAAGGCACAGACAAGATCAAGTGCACCTTCAGTGCTTTCACCGATTACCCGGTCGCCGACCATCGCAACAGGGACGTTACCCCCGTCGCTCTCCCGGCTGACCTGACTCCTCTTATGATCAAATCCGGCGATGCAATCTCAATCACGACGCTCCCACTCGGTCAGGGCAAAATTGCCGCAGTCCACTACCTTCGCCTCACTCGGACTGATCTCGCGCCCGCGTCCACTCAATAATCAACGATCTTTGTAAGATGTTTTCGTCAAGAGCCGTTTCGGGGGCGGAAGCCGCGGCTCAGCGCCTCTTCTCCGCATATTCTGCTCATCCCACCCTTCGCAGAGAGCGCGAAGGATGGGGCACCCGATCATCTGGTTAAAATAGGACATTAATTACGCAGTCATCAATAATGCCTGATACTCCGGCACCATGAATTACTTTCAAACTCCGGCGGCCAACGAGCTGCGGCGCCCTACGGTAAACCCCAGGGGACACGCGAAAAGTAACCCATGAAGCTGCCTATCTACGGTTAAAGTGAAGGAGAAGCGTTTCTGGATAGATGAGGTACAAACTCCGGGATCGAAATGAATGTGACACCCAACTTAGGCACAAAGGGAGGTACTCGCGATGACCATACAGTACGTGGCCCAGGGCAAACTGGATAGGCGTAGGTTTCTTCAAGGGGCAGGCGTCAGCCTGGGGGCCGGTCTGTTGGCAGGATCCTCAGCAACCTCGGCCATAGCCCAGGCGGTCAGCCCCGAATCGGTCACTCACGCGAGCGTTTCCCCTCCAATGTCAGAGAAGGAGAAGTTGGTGCGCATCGCATCCAACAGCTATCCCATCCGCTACATCTTCAAGTCCAAGGAACCGATCCTGTCAACGGAAGACACGGACGTTGAGATGAAGAAGAAGTACGGGGAGATTACCATGCTTGACTTCCCGGAGTTCACGAAGAAAACCTTTCCAGGTGTTTACCAGATGGATCTCTGGTCTTCGCTGTTTGGAGATACCGATGATGCCAGTCAATACGTCGACGCGACCTATCTGGGTTCCGACGGACAAACACACACGACGCGGGAGTTTGACCCTTCGAGCCCGACCGGGAAAAAGTGGCTGGAGAAGATGGCCAACGTGCAGGAGAAGACAGGAACGAAATGTCATCACATCTCGAACAACGCGCCGCGCAACATCTGCGACCTCGACACTGCGAAACGCCAGGCGGGCGTTGAGATAGCGAAGAAGTGGCTGGATGGCGCCGCGCTACTCGGCGCCAAGTCCATGCGGGTGAATAGCGGTGGCCCGCGCATCGCGCCTGGTCCGGATCCCAGTCCCAGCGGTTACCCAACGAACGCTCATATTGAGGAGTACCTGGCGAAGTGCATCGAATCGTTCAAGGAGATGGCGGACTACGGCTCTCAGGTCGGCGTCAAGGTGACACTCGAAAACCACTGGGGGCTCACCGCCAACCCAATCAACATTCGCATCATCATTGAGGAGGTTAACAATCCCTTCTGCGAAGCCAGCCCGGATTTCTGCAATTGGGAACACAAATACCTTCTCTATCACGCTCTTAACGATTTAGCTCCCTACGCGCACACTACAGTTCACGCCAAGTTCTGGGATCGCTTTGGCGAGCCCGACGTTCAGCGGAATGTGCGCATCATGCTCAACAACAATTACACCGGCGTCTTTGCATTGGAGTACGAAGCCGGCCCCTGGGATGGGGTGGAGGGCGCAAAGCATCTCTTTCAGGAGGTTCTGGCAGCAATGTAAACCTGAACGGACGAAGTAGCATTTGCGAGGACTTGATCGTGAGACGGGACTGGCACATTTGGAAAACCATTTCTCAAAGTACCGGTCCCGTCTCACGAACAATTTGACGAGTAAATTCCTCAGTGCATCTTCGCGTACTCCGCCTTCGCCTGCTGGTCCGGGGATGCCCGGGAGAAATGCGGTGATAGGATACATATGGTCTGGACCCCCGGTTGAGACAGGGAAAATAGGGAGACACTGCAACGAAGAAGCCGTTCGGATGGAGGCTGAGCTACCTGTCCCCATCTTAACCCTACATCAGTGTGGTTTGGTAACATCACGGGCCCCCCACCTCAAAATCCCAAGGCCGCACCTTTCGCCAGTCTGACTATTTTCTTGCTGACCCTCGCCTGGGCGTACTGGATCGACCGAGTGCGTGTCGCAGGCCCGAGTCACGCATCGCTTCGGAAATGATTTTGTTTACTGAAATCCAGTTGGGAGTCCTTGATGCGTAAAGTTGCTTATTTCGAAGGATTGGTTGTGCTCGCCACCACTCTTGTCGTGTCGGTTGCCAGCGGACAGACCTTGCCAAGCTTTCAGTTCCAATTTACCGAGAGGTCTGGACCATATTCAGTCGGCCTTAAAGTGATTGAACAGTACGACCGTTCGCGTGTCTTCCACGATACGAGCGACGCAACGGGCAAACCAGTCACGGCCGATGGATTTCGGCCACTGCAAACCCTGGTCTGGTATCCGGCAGATGAATCCAAAGCCCAGAGGATGACCATCGGCAACTATGCGGCGTTGATTAGGACCGAAACGAGCTTCGACAAACCAGTGGAGCATGGAAAGCCGCAATCATTCGTAGAAGACTTCACTCGTGGTACCACCGCTCTGCCTGTTTGGGCGCACCGCGATGCGCCGATGCAGCCGAGGCGTTTCCCGCTCGTCATCTACGCTCCAAGCCTCAACGGGCCTGCCATAGAAAATATCGAGCTTTGCGAATACCTAGCCAGTCATGGGTTTGTGGTCTTGGCTACCCCGAGCATGGGTCCGACGGAACGGGCTATGACGGTCGATGTCATGCGGTGCCAATGCGGAAGCCCAAGACATCACATTCCTGATCGATTATGCAAAGAGCCTCCCTGACGCAGAAATGTCCTCGGTGGCTGTAATTGGCTACAGCTGGGGAGGCATGTCGGCTCTGTTTGCCGCTGCCCATGACAAGCGCATTGGCGCGATCGTTTCGCTAGACGGTTCCTTTCGCTACAGCCCCGTTACCGTGCTGCAGGCCAAAGACGTTCTTCCCGATCAGATGACTATTCCGCTCATGTTTTTCAGCCGTGCGGAAGAAACGCTGGAAAGTTGGTCCGCGAGCCGCCAGGATAAAACTCAATTTTGCATCGCACCCAACGTTCTGAACGAATGGACCCATGGCGATTTGTATTCTTTGCGGATGATGGCAATATCGCATATTCAGTTCAGCTCACTGTATCAACGGAGCGAACGGTTTCGAAAAGAAGGATTGCGATTTGTGCCTGCTGACTACACGTTAGAAGAAGGCGCTGAGACCTACAACTGGGTTGCTCGATACACGCTGCAGTTCCTAAACGCATACCTCAAGCATGACGAAGCGGCTATCGCGTTCCTGGGACGCGCACCGGCTGAGAACGGGGTACCGAGGCACTTGATTGCCGCAAACTTTCGGCCGGCCGCAGACAACCCTTCTGTTAAGTGAAACTCTTGGGAGAAACAATTGCCGGCTCTAGCCGCTTCTATACCTAGATAGCTCTTGCAACAACAGCAAACGCGTTCATCTGGAATAAAGCGCGAGTCAGATGTGGCAATACGTGGACAGCATACTTATTCACCGTCACAAGTGTTCATGCGCTGCAATAGGTATGCTGTCACCGGTTTAGCCCCTGACGAGCAGTGACCCGACCTTACCTGTTGCGCCTGTGACAGGAACCTTCCTCTTGCATTTCTCCTGCGAGTTTTAGTGTCGTGTTGAACGATCGCTCCAACCCTCCTGTAAAGAGATCGACAGAAGGGTTGACGACGCGAGGCAGCTGTCTGGTGGAGATGAGCCGGGCTAAGCTTGGCTCGCCGTAGCCAGCGGCTGATCAAGCTTCACTGGTGGAAAGTCGACTGAAGTTTGTGCAATCAGATTGAACAAGTTTCGCCAAATATTCAGCCCGATCATGCCGACGATCTCGACGATCTCCTGGTTGGAGAAGCCGGCCTGACGCAACGACTCCACTTCCGACGAGGGGAGATGTCCGTGCTCCTTGATCACTTTCGCGGTGAATTGAAGAACTTGTTGCGTTTTTGGGTCATCGGACTTTGCGTGACGGCAGGCCTCAAGCTGGGCCGGGCTCAAGCCTTCGCGGGCCCCGAATGCAACTGAACCAGCGAGCATGTACTCGCCTCCCATTTCCTGAGCTATGGTGCAGCTGATCAGCGTTCGAAACTGCGGCGGCAGTTGAGTCTGGTGGAGGATGCCGAAGAAATGCAGGTACGCGTCGAGCATCGCAGGCGAGTGGGCCAGCGTGCGCAGCATGTTCATAGGGCGACCCATCAATTCTTCGGGGGCTTTGAGTAAGTTGGCGGAGGCTTCTGGTGCGGTCGCGAGTTCGACTGGTTCAATAACGGGCATGTCATATCTCCTGTCCGATACACCTTTAATAGGTCGCCGGACTGTTTGTGGACCGTTTGCTCACAGCGAAGAGACTCTGAGAGGTGGGCTTCACGAGATGTGCGTCATAAAGGTTAGGCGACAGTTGCCGCTCCCGGGAAAGGGACCGTGCGACGGGCATAGGATCGTCGTCCGATCTCGATGGCTATACCAACAAGACTGATGACGATCAAGACGATCTCACTTCTTACAAGGGGCATGCTCTGCTGAACACTGGAATCGACTTCCATACCGTAGATCCGAACCGCGAGCACTATACCAACGAGCAAAACCGAAAAGATGAGCCCGGTGAGCGTCCTTCGATTCGTGAGGAGGCAATAGACGAAGAAAGCGGCACAGCCAAGTGGGAAACCTGCGAAGCCCACACGAAAAACGGTTGCGCCAAGTGGATTCGTGAAGGCAATGCCCTGCAGTGCTGCTTCCGCTACCGGATGAGCCAGGTGTCGGACAGAGATCATGATGAAGATTGCTGTCGGCGGTAACAAAATGAATTTGCTTATCCAGGGTGAGTACTTCCAGAACGTATTCACTCAAACCTCCTTCAAACGAAATTGCGGTGCTGACATCTGCGGCAGAGCCGCGGTGCTGCACTGGTTGCGGGCAGCATGTCTTGCTTCCCGGTATTCATGTTGATCGCGGAATCCGATAAGGTTAAGGTTGGGTCGCCGCAACATCGTCCCAGAGGTTTGCTCTCCTGCTCGTTCCCATGTTTTATTTTACGCTACGTAAAGCATATCAATATGATGCACCTGCAACCGGTTGGTTTCAAATGAATCAAGAGATTTGGAAGAAAAATGATTTCTGCTCCTAAAACTCGCCCTCGCGGTCGTCCGCGTTCCGAAGCTGCTGAGTCTCACCAGGCGGTGATGGACGCGGTCTATGCCTTTCTGAAGGAGCGGTCAGTGCGAGAGCTAACGATGGAAGGCATCGCTGAGAGGGCCAATGTAGGCAAACCCACCCTCTACAAGTGGTGGCCGTCGAAGGCAGCTCTCGTGATGGCAGTCCTGCAGGAACGTCTGGTCCCCAAGCCTGAACCCATCTCAGCCAAGACAGGGGAGGAGGCGATTCGGGCGCGGATGCACCGCCTGGTGCGTGCCTTCAATGGCATGTTTGGTAAGGTTTTGGCGGATCTCATCGCAGAGGGACAGAATGACCCGGGTCTCCTCGGCGAGCTATACGAGAAACACCTCGGACCAAGGCGGGAAGCACTTGTAGCTGAGATTGAACGTGGCAAACAAGCTGGCGAATTCTATGCGGAGGTCGATTCTGACCTGCTCGTCGATTCCCTGTTCGGTCCGATTTACTACCGGCTACTGATTAAATCGGCCCCACTCACCGAAGCATATGTCGATCAACTGCTTGCGCAGGTCATGCAAGGAAAGCGGAGAGTTGTACAGAAGCAGTCGAAGCAGCGCCCTTCTATCTGACATTCAGAGGGAAGCCTCCATATGCCATTTGGCTCCGCTTCGAGGATAAGCCATTCGTCGAAGAGTGCAAGATCGCTAACTCACTCATCGACAAATGAGAGGCACGTTGCCAAATAGCATTTCCGGACAAGTGGCGTTTTCGCTGTCAACCGAAGAGAACAGGGCTTGGTGCTGCATCCACCCGAGTATCTGAAAAACTGTCCAGGTAGCAGATCACTACACCGATCGTGAAGCCGCTTTAAAGCTCCTGAGAGCATTTTTGCGTAAGTATAAGAGGGTCTAGAGGATGGAAAAAGCGTACCTCAGCGGCTAAAGCCGGGCATAGCGGTGTCGGTTTACGGCACGGCTAAACCCGTGCCCTCCCTCAAGACCGCGTTCTCACGCAAACTCTTTATCCCTTAAGGAGCGTCGTCACATACGCGGGGGTCATTCTCTGCAGCCTGCTAGGCCTTCGGGGCTGCGCTGAAGATTTCGGCTAAGCGGTCGGCGATCATCCTGTCCTCGCCGTCCTTGAGCTGCCAGACAGCAAAGCCGAAGCTGTCCGGATCGTGGGGATGGCCATGGTGGACGTTTTGATTCTCCGCTGCGGGCGCGTCCGGATTGCGTCCACGCATGCCGCTGGCGCCGGCGCCCATGCTGCCAATGCCGATTGGCCGCGTGTCGGCCAGCTTCTGCATGACTTCCGGCCCGGTGATGTTGAGCTTAGAGCGATCGATCTGCCAGCTATAACGCGGCGTCACGTTACCCAGAGCTTGCGGGTTGAACTCCCGGGGAAGCGCGGTGACGCCGAACTTCTTCACGGTCTCGGTGATCACCTGTGCTCGTTGGTCGTACATCCCCAGCGTGGCGTCATAGTCCTGATTGACGAAGATCTCAAGTGCCTTGAGCAGACCGAAAATAGTCTCCTTGCCGACCTTGCAGCAACGACCGATGCGATCTTCCTGCGGGCTCATGTTCAGCAGCGCATAGCGGATCAGCTCTTCCCTGCCGATCAGGATGCCGGAGGCCTGCGGCCCGCAAATATCCTTGCCGCCACTGAAAGTCACCATGTCGAAGCCGATCGCCGGATACTCCCACAGCCGCTCTTTCGGCGGCACATCGGCGGAGGCGTCATTAAAGGTGTAGATGTTGTGCGCCCGGGCGATTTCCACGGTCTCAGGACCGCTGACCTGCCCTTTGTCTGAAAGGATATTGACGAAGTGGATGGCCACGGTCTTGGGATTGATGGCGGCAATCATCTGTTCGCGGGTCTCCACTTCGACCAGCTTGGCGCCCGTCTGGCGAATCTGGTGGTCGAAGGCATAGCGATGGCTCTTCTGGATGATGACCTCGTTCCGCGGGAAATCAGCTACGTCGGGAATGGTGTGCATGCGGGGCTCAAGGTCCTCAGTCATCATGCCGGCGTAGCCGACGACCATGGCTGCGGCTGCTCCGCCCGTCACCAGGCCGGTGTAGCCCGCCGGAGACTTACACAGTCTGGCAATGAACTTACCCGCAGCGATTTCAAGCTCGTCGATTAAAACAAAGTGTTCGTTGCCTCGGCGCATCAACTCCATGACCTCCGGCTTCATCAACGACCCACCAATGACGGTCACCGTGCCGTTGATGTTGACGAGAGGCGTGACGCCGAGCTCGGCGTAGACGTCGCCGGTACAGCCAAGCCCGCTGGTAATGGGAACGATGGGGTCGCCGTCCACAGAGAGCACAGACGGTTTGGACTTCTTGCCAAAGATGCCCGCCGCATTCGACTCCGCCGGAGCGAACAGACCCCCGAGCGTGGCGCCCAGCGCAGCGACAAAGGAACGGCGGCTCCAGTCAAACTTCAAGTTCATCACACTTTCCTCTCAACACTCTCGCGCAATCATGTCTTAGCCAGCGGCGGGCGGATTGAGGACGGCTGCGCTACCCACAATCTCAATCAGCGAATCGCCGGGGATCCATTCGAGCGCCATGCAGGCGCGGGACGGAGCTTTGCCGGGAGAAAAATACGTTCCGTAGATTTTGTTCAACGCGTCGTACTGCGCTTTATGGGCGTCGAACCTTGCCTTGCCCGCCGGCATGGGAATGCTGTCAGCCAGCGGGAGACAGAGAAAGACCTGGAGGTGGATGATGCTATCCATGCTGCAGCCCGCACGCTCCACCGACTTCTTCAGCGCGTCCATGGTGCGGGTAACGTGCTTCTCAAACGGATCAGTCACGAGCACGTGATCATCCTTGGGATAACCGTCATTGGAGCCGGTGCCGGAGAAGTAGTAGATGCCATTGTGGGTGTGATTGCCGCCGGCCCGACGAGGCGCCGGAGCGCCAGGTGGCGGCTCGGGGGTAGCGGGAAGCGAAGTCTGGAGAGCGAAGAGTTTCGGGATCCCGGCGGTCGCCGCCGCCATAGCGGCGATCCTGGCAAAGAACCCGCGTCGAGTATTCATTTCCATAAGCTTCCCCTGCGCACTGGCTGCTGTGAGATTCTCAAGCACTGCGGAAATACTCTCACATGGTATCAATTCACCCTGAAGAGCGTTCTTTAGGAGCTTAGAGTGATGGCTCAGTCCTCTTGAGGCGGCAGAGCCTTTTCGGGGGCGGACGGAGTAACCACCCAAAATGGCTATAGGGGTTACTCCGTCCCTTCAAACTCCGACCAGGCTCACTGCGTGCATTGGCCTGAGATAACCGGCCAAAAATCTGAATCGACTCTCAAGAGCTGTTTATAAGAAGCTATATTTTCTTTCAGTTGGATTCTTCAGGAGGCGGGGCTCTGTTTCCAGCTGAGATCTTGGCGGGTCACGCCGGGAGCAGAACCCCTGTGAGGTAACGATCCTCTTTGTCCCAGTTTCCGTCTCGCTGGACAGGGCTGCGGCCGGCTGGGCGGAAGACTGTGACGAAATCATCTTACGCCATTGTCCGGTTTGTGAGAGCGATACGATCATCGGTCACGGGCGCCGCCGCAAGCAGGCGCACGACGAGCATCACGACTGGATCGGGATTCGCCGGGGCCGCTGCATTAAGTGCGGAAGGACCTTCACCTTCCTGCCGATGTACTCACTCCCTTACACCCATTACAGCTTGGTGGCGCGCTGCCACACATTGCTGCGGCGCTTTGTGGAGCACTGTTCATGGGAAAGAGCAGTGTCGCGATTCAAGGATGCGGATCGCGTGCCGGATTCCTCCACAGTTCGCCGCTGGTCGAAGGGTCTGGACTGTTCTCAGCCGGCACTTTCATTTCTTTCCCACACTTTAACTCGCGTGGCTCACTGGCTGGAGCGTGGTGAGCCTGGCGCGCAGAAAGCAGCACCGTTGCCCTGGATCCTTTCGGCTCTCGAAGTCCTCTGGCCCATGCGCGTATAAAAAATCCGTTTGCCCACCATCCTTGCCTGGGAACCGCAGAGGAGTCGTCCCAGACTGGGTTGCAGAGGCGGAAAAAAAGCGTGAGCCAAGATGTCGAGACACGCAGACGCCGAATGTCCCTGCTGGAGTACCTGCGGCAACAGAACTGGATTGGCCGGCCTGCGGGCCGTGGGGAGTATGTGGGTCTCTGTCCGCTGCATGAGGAGAGCCGGCCCTCGTTCTACGTCAACACACACAAGGATGTCTTCTACTGCCACGGCTGCGGGCAGGGCGGCGATCTGATTCGCTTCCTGCAGCTCTCACATCACCTGGCCTTCCACGAAGATCTTGCTTATCTCGATCCACCGGCCACTCGAGAAAAAGATGCAATCGCAGTGCTCGAACAGGCGGCCACTTTCTATCAGCACCAACTGGATCAGTATCCGGAGGCGCTCGGCTATCTCTGGCAACGCGAAATTTACCATCCTGGCTTGATTCGAGAACTAGGCATCGGCTATGCGCCCGGCGGAAATCTGCGTCGTCATCTCACAGCGCAAGGCTATTCCTTCGAAATTTTGCGGACAGCCGGTCTTATTAACGGACAGGGCGCGGATGCTCTTTATCAGCGCATCGTCTTCCCGTTGCGTCAGGGCGAGCACATCGTCAATCTCTACGGCCGCAGCATCGGCTCTGCCTTCGCCCATCGTTTCCTGCCCGGCTGCAAGGGCGGCTTGTATGCATGGGAGAAGGTGCGCCATTATGACGAGGTCATCCTGGTCGAAGGACTATTCGACTATGGCTCGTTACGCCAGGCCGGTTTTCAGAACGCGACCTGCTCGTTGGGCACCCATCTGAATAACGCCCAGTTCCACCAACTGTGTGATCGCCAACGCACCGTCTATCTCACCTTCGATGTCGACGCCAACCAGAGCGGACAGCGGGCTGCAGAGCGACTGGCCCATCGCCTTGGCGCACACGGCATCATGGCCCTTCGCGTCCTGCTGCCACAGGGTTACGATCCAAACTCGTTCTTCGTTGGGGGCGGGAATGCGGGACAGTTCCGGTCTCTGCTGGAGGCTGCCCAGCCATGAAGTTCCGCGTGATTCGTCAGCCCATACCATCAGGTGCGCGCAGCCCCATCCGCGTGATCGAGCAGGATACCGGTCGGGAAGTGGTGTGGATCAATCGGTATCTCGATCGTGAGCATGTCCGCCGGCTGGCCGACAAATCCCTGTACAGCTACGCGCACAGCCTGCTGCACTTCGTGCGCTGGTGGGAGAGCGTTCATCACACTGGCGATATCTCCCAGCAAGATCTCACCGAATCGACTCTGCTCGATTACCTGCGCTTCCAGTCGAGCCGGCAGCCTCCGCCTTCTGCCACCACCATCAACGATCGCGTTGCAACTGCCGATCGTGCCATCCGCAACCAGTTCCCCAATGCTCCCTGTCAGGTGGCGCATGGGTTCCACCAACCCTTCCTGCATCGCAGGCCGATGGGATTAGGACGCCCCCGCTTCGAGCTCAGCAGGTTGCGCATCAAGGAACCACGGCTCAACATCGTTCCGCTCTCGGTCGATGAAGTGGCACGCTTCTGGTCCAGTTTTCGAAACGCCCGCGACCTGGCCATCGTCGGCCTTATGCTGATGCACGGGCTCCGCTCCGTCGAAGTCATGGCCCTGAATCGCGATGATGTGTTGTTATCCGAAGGACAGCTTCGGGTGCGCGGCAAGGGGAACAAGCTACGCTTGCTGCCACTGGCGCCGGAAACCACGCAACTGCTCGATCACTATCTCCGCGTGGAGCGGCCCGATCCCTGCTCGGCGGCACTGTTCGTGGTGTTGAAAGGGCCCGCTCGTGGTCAACGCATAACACCCGCGGGACTACGTTCCCTGTTCCGCCATCATCGCCGCACTACCGGTGTCCAGTTGGCAAATCCCCACCGCTTCAGACACACGTTCGCCTCCGATATGGTGCGCGCCGGCATCAGCCTACCCGCATTGATGCAGCTGATGGGCCACGCTGACATCGAAACTACCTTGCACTATGTGAAGGTCTCGCCGCAGGACGTCTACCTGCAGTACGCCCGCGCGACAGCACAGTGCATCCATCCTCAACCGAGGATCCCCTGATGCGCTGGCGCCGTGCTCCACTCCAGCATCCGCTGGCGCCGCTCTTCGCACATTCGGTCGAGTCTCTGTGTACCGCACTCACCCCGTCCAGCAAGCGTAACTACAACATCGTGGTGCGCAGCTTCCTTGTCTATCTCGGCGCAGAATATCCGAAGATTGCTCATATCGAACAACTGCACCGCGATCCTCATATCCTCGGATGGATGGCGCACCTGCGCGGCCAGACTCCGCCTCTGGTCGCGACAACCTGCATCGGACGCCTCTTCGCTCTGCGCACCATCTTCCATGAACTGGCTCGCACCAGCCATCTCCCTGAACTGGCTCACTTGCTGCTGCGCGAGGATATTCCACGCTCGCCTCACACTCTGCCACGGCCGCTCACCGCCGAGCAGGATCAACTTCTCCAGCAGGAGTTCATGCGTCGCAACGATCTTGGCGGAAATGTCTTGCTCCTGCTCCGCTCCACCGGCATGCGTATCGGCGAATGCGTCGACCTGTCCTATGACTGCCTGCGCGCCACAGGCCCCAACCAATGGGCCATCCATGTTCCCCTCGGCAAACTCAAGACCGAGCGCATGGTACCCATCGATGCCTTCGGCCGTGATCTCGTCCAACGGCTGCGCTTCTTCCGCTCCCTGGATCCTCTGCCTGCCGATGGACGGCTCCTGGCTCGACCCGGAAGCAAAGTAGCTGTCCTGGTTCAACTCCGCGATTACCTGCATCGGGTCTGCCACTCCCTCGATCTGTCCACAAGCATCGTTCCCCATCAGTTCAGGCATACCTACGCCACCGAGATGCTTCGCTCCGGGGTCAGCTTCCCCGTCCTGATGAAACTACTCGGCCACGTCGATCCAGGTATGACCATGCGCTACGTCGATGTCGCCCTTACCGATCTCGAACGTGAGTTCCAGTTGGCTCGCTCCAAGCCTAGGCATCTGGCTCCACAACCCAAAACATCTACCGCCACCGCACGGGCAGGCATAGATGGCCTCATCGACGCCTTAGTCGCCGCTCAGCACGTCATGGAGATGTTCCGCCGTTCTCTCTCTGACGCCAATGCTCGTAATCATCTCCTCAGGCTCTCAAAGCGCCTCTTCAAGATCCTTGCCGAGATACGAACACTTCGCACCATCTGAGTGAAAATGGGCACCGATTGGCCGGTTATGGCGATTTGGCATTCTTTGAAAAGCGATGAGAAAGTCGCTTCCGAAAACGCCGTTCCAGGATAGTTGTCTAGTCTCGAACCCACAAAGCGGGGCAATGTGCTTTTGGCAAATCGCCCTCTTGCTCCATGGAATTGGATGCCAGTGCTATGACATCGCAGGAACCGTCAGGTCAAGATGATCTTACGAGCTTCCGCTTCCGGATCATCGGCCATGCGACAATCGTTGTCCCAGATCATCGTCCGATTGGTGTCAGGATCGGTTGGCGCCCAGTTTAATCCTGGTATGCTCGGATTTCCGGTTGCAGCAAACGCTGCCCACGACGCCGCCATCTTCTTCGCCAGCGCCTGCGCCTCCGATGTATTACCCGTTCCCTGCTCACAGCGCTTCGTGTTATCGAAGCAGAATTGAAGATCCGCCGTGTGCCATGCGCCTGGCACGCCATCAAGAATCAACGTCTGCCATGTGAAGTAGTACGCGTACGCCGGCGCGGCCTGCAGCTCATGTTTCAATCGCGCCATCTTCACCACGTTGTTCCGCATCCCAAGCCCATTCAGCCCTGGAGTTCCGCTGCAGATATAGGAAAGCGTCTGAATCTTCTTCTGCGGGTACGCCTTCTTCAGCGCCGCAACGATCGCCGTCGCTTTGTCCTCGCCGTACGTCTTCGCAAGGTTTGCATGCCATTCTTCTTCCGTCGGGCGCGAAGACATCTGATTGCCCTCTTCGCTCACAGAACCTACCAGCATCGGAACATTCTTTGATACCTCCGGAGCGGCGTCGAAGAACGACCGCATGTCGATCACCTTCCCGTCGACGCAAGGAGACCACCCTACGCGCGGTGTCCCCGGCGCCCCTGGCCCCATCATTGGCCGTCCTGGCGGATTGATCTTCGCAACTGCTGCGTTTCCTGCCGCAAACAGCCTGGTCCATTCCATTTTCTGAAGCGAACCAATATCGTTTGCAGCCAGCCCGAGTTCCTTCATCGTCTGCCGTGCCAGTTCCTTTTGCTGATCTCTGCTCGGAATGTTCCCTCCGCCGCCGGACTGCGCCGCAGCCCGATGGATCAGGCCCGCCGCGGAGGGCATACCCATCAGCGTCGTCACCTTCGATCCGCCGCCCGACTGCCCGTAAATCATCACGCGATTCGGATCGCCACCGAAGTTCTCGATGTTCTCCTGAACCCACTTCAGCGCTGCGACCAAATCCGTCATCCCAACGTTCGCCGAGTCCTCATATGCTGAACCGCCAATCTCCGAGGCATCGAAGAACCCAAAGATATTCAGGCGGTGATTCACCGAGACCTGCACCACTTCGTGGTGACGCGCCATCTGCGCGCCCTCGTGCGATGGCAGTTCGTACGATGATCCGAAGCTGAACCCGCCGCCGTGCATGTAGAACATCACCGGCCGCTTCCCCGTCAAGCTCGGCGTCCAGATGTTCAGCTTCAACATGTCCTCGCTCTGCCAGCCGTCGTCCCAGTCGAACAGAAACGTCTGCTCGATGCTCGTCCACGGGTGCAGGGTCTGTGGGCAGTTCGCGCCGTACGCAAGAGCCGGATACTCGTCTCGCCACGGCGCAGGCGACTTGGCCGGCAGCCACCGATTTTCCCCGGCCGTCGTCGCCCCATACGGCACTCCCTTGAACGTCAGCACGCCGCCATCTACAAACCCGCGCACCTTACCGTACTGCGTCTTCGCCACCGCCGTTGGCGGTGTCGATACATTCCCTGGCTCCTGGTGCGCGCCTGTCTTCACACTGTCAGAGCCGAAGGCGGGCTTACCCAGCGCTACCCCCAACCCGGCTGTAGTGGACAGCAGCAGAGCCTCACGCCGCGTGAGAACAATAGACTGCTTCGACTTCGCCATGAATTGCTTCTCCTCTCGTGTTTATGCAATCAGCTGCTTCAAAATTGCGTGACTCACTCTCATCAGTGCAATTCTTGTTACTCCGGCAGCGCACCAGGTCAGTGGCTCTCTGCTCTGGGGATAGCTGCGGATTCAGGTAAGGAAGATTTGTGGCTTCTTGAGCACCTGCAGCGTGTAGCGTTGAGGCAAACAGGAGTGCTCCGTTGCAGGCGGCAATGCATTGGATGAGTCTCGTCACGCGAGTTTTCATACTTCCTCTCCAAAGTGAATTGTCTCTTGCGACTCGTCCAAAAAAACGCGAATGACTGACACTCACGCTGACATTGCTGTGTTTGAGGATGCACTCTAGTGCGCCTCAGACGAGTTGAAGACCAACGCCGCGAACTGATGCAGGTAGTTTCTCCAGTTGGGCCATGCGTGAAAGCCGCCGCTCTCGTGCTCCTCCACGTTGATTCCGGCATCTTTCAGGATGGCAACGGTGGCATGGCTGTTCTGAAGCGCGATGTCGTACTTGCCCGCATCCACCCAGAACAGGCGAAACGGCTTGCCCGATGCGCGGTACTGCGCCACGTCCGTGTCCTGCTCCTCCTTAATCGAGTTGGGGAACCATCCGGAGCTGAACATGCCTACGTAGGCGAAATCCGCTGAGTTATCGAGCGCGATATTCAGTGTCTGAAGACCGCCCATCGAGAGCCCGGCAATAGCACGGTGGTCGCGGTCCGCGGCCGTACGATAGTGCGCGTCGATATAGGGCAGCACCACCTTTACCAGGTCATCATTAAAGGCGTCGTGGCCCATGCGCACGCCCGGCGTCAGACGAAACTCCGTGGAGACGTGGCCGGCAGGCATCACGATCAGCATCGGAACAGCCTTCCCACTGGCGATCAGGTTGTCGAGAATCGCACCCGCGCGGCCGACCGTAGGCCACGAGTCATCAGAATCCCCTCCCCCGTGAAGCAGGTAAAGTACAGGAAGTCTCCCGCTGCCGTTCTCGTAGCCTGGCGGTGTGTAGACGTGCATGCGACGTTCGCTGCCTGTGGCAGACGAGTCATAGTAGACGGTTGAGATTGCGCCGTGCGGCACGCCCGCCTTGTACTCCATGAATTCCGCACCGGGAACTTCGTACATGCTGAACGCGTGGGTCAGCGATTGCGAGGTGAGTGGGTTCCGTGGGTCTGTCGTGCTCACGTCATCTACCGTGAAGGTGTAGCGATAGAGTCCAGGCTCGATCGGACCGATGGTCGTTTCCCAGAGGCCCTGATCCCCCTTGGTCAGGGCCACACCGGCCATGTACTTGTTGGTCTCTTGCGGAGTTATTCCCGGCGTGGCCTCCGGGCCCTCGGCATGCAGCTTCACTTCGGTGGCGTTGGGCGCCCAGATGCTAAACCGAACATGCCGGTCGGGCTCCACTTCAACCGACTTCAGCGTGTCGTTCGGTCTGGGAGCAGGCATTTGCATCGCGGGCCTCGGCGGCTGTGCTGCGGGTTGCTGAGGTGCTTGCTGCGCATGAACGCACAGCCCAACACATAGCGCACCAAATGCAGAAACCGGGCGCAGGACTCCAATGCTTGACCGCATCATTCGTCTCTCCTGTGAACTTCCAATCTTGTTCTCAAACAACCTCCTCCGGCGTCGTCAATATGGCCGCGCATTATTTGTTTTGCCGGCAAGCCCCCACCGTTGAACAACGCAGCGTTGGGGATGGACTGCCAAGCGTAGCCAAACCTGCTTCGGATGCAAGTCATACGCGAACCTATCGCGGAAGCGGTGGGTCTTCACCGGCACTGGAAGTTTCGGGCCTCCTGGGTGTCTCCGCTTCCGGTGTACTGCGCGTGTTTGGGAAAGGCGCATAGAGGACGGCTGCGTCCGGGAAACGCCGCGCCGGTAGCAACGACGGACTCGGGCGCTGTGCCCTTCTCAACCCACCCAACGAGTGCGCTGAGCATGTCGAAGTGGTCCAGAGATGGGCCGCCTCCGCAGTGAGCCATTCCTGGCACAAGGAACATCCGGCTCCACTCGGCCACCTTGTCCGCTCCGCCGTTTGTCGCGGCCAGCGACTTGTAGTATCCGAGCGTGTCAAGCGGTGAGAACCAGGGATCACTGTCGCCGTGGAAGAAGATGAGTTTCCCGCCGTTTTGCGAGAACGTGGAAAGGTTCGTCGACGCCGGTTCAACGAGCGGATCAGACGCGTGCAGCGCTGCGGCATCTACGTCGAGTTCAGTAGCGGCGGTGTACGGACCAAATAGACCATTCTTGCTCAACGCCAGCAAACCGGGTATGCCAGTCTTTGAAGCAATCCCCGCATCGTAGAGGAAGCCAGGATAGACCTGCGTTCCGTACGCATTCCTTGGCCCTGCAAACGCTTTCTTGATAGCCGCGATTTTTTCAGGTGCGATGCACGAGTCGGCCTGCCGAGATTTGCATGCGAGCACCGCAGGATCGAAATCGCACCCGATTGGATCGAAGATCATGCCGTCCGCCAGACCATCGCGCGCGTCGCACTGCTTCATCAGTCCGTCGATAAACACCTTGCGATCCGTATCAGTCAGAAACTTGTCGATCTCCGGTTTCCCGGACGAGTCCTTGGGCGACGCCTGGTTGTAGGCCACTGGAATCCACTGTGCAATCGCGAGGTTTGACAGACCTGTTCGCATTGCTGGATCGCCTGACACGATCCCGTTGAACACCGTCGGAAAGCGCTGCGACAGGACCATGCCCTCTCGCCCGCCCGTGGAGCACCCGACGAAATAGGAATAGGCCGCACGCTTCCCGTAATAGCGGTCGATGACTTGCTTGGCCACTCCCGCGACCTCGGCGTTTGCCATGTATGCGAAATCCAGATAAGCCTGCTGGTCGCGCATGAAAGTGAAATCGAAGCCGCCGGTCTTCGCCTTGTGTCCAGAGTCCGTGCTTGCAACCGCGAAGCCGCGAGAGAGCGCCGGCTTGTCTCCTGTGTAGCTTGCACCGGTCGGGTAGGCTACGATACCGTTGCCGCCTCCGCCGCCCTGCATCATGAAGTCACCGTTCCAGGAGCTCGGCTCCGGAAGAGCCACAGAAAACCCGATGCCGAACTCCAGCGCATCAGCTCCCTTGCGGCGGTTGATCATGCCGTCAACGCGGCAATGCGCGGGGAGGGGTCCGACTGCCGATGCCCCCGGATAGGCAGGCGCAATCGTTTTCCCTGCCGGAACCGGCTCGGCATTCGTGATCTCGACTCCCGTGAGCGTTACGCTGTTCAGGGCGGAGCAGCGGTCAGATGATTTGGATTGTGCCTGTGCTGCAATCGAACATGCCACGAGCACGAGGATACCGATCTCTGAGTACCTCATTGGAAGTGCCTTTCAGGAGGTCTGCACGCCGCTGATTGTTAAGGTCGGCGGAACTCCCGACTATACCCACTCACCAGCCGGTCAAGCAATGGTAATAAATCGCTTTATTTATAGAGCTGCACCGCTCCGAAGTTGTTAACGCGAATGAAGCGGAAATTTTTCGGCCATGGGATCGTTCCCGCGAGACTTCGAGCAGAAACGAACATGAGTGCGGCGAGTTGTGAAGTTGCGTCCGGCTAGATTTGTAGCGAGAGAACTGAGGCTTTTGCCGTGCGCAGCCGCAGCGGAATCGCGTTTTCAGTCATCCTCCCTCACAGCCGCGAGAATCATCGTGGTGCCATTCGCTCGCCACCATTCATTCTGAGGTTGGAATCTTGACTGTTGCGTACAGGTCAACTCGCTCATTCAGGCGCATGCTGGTCGCAATTCGGGTTCCGGATGGATTGTCGCCCACCCGGAAATTACTACTCAGTAGACAGTGCGAGAGAGTTTCGGGGGCATTGGGGGGACAAGACGGAGTAACCCCTAACCTTAGCTACAGGGGTTACCCCATCCGCCCCGTTTCTCCAAGGATCTACTTTCCGGATGCAGCTGGGGCGCAAATCCGCCCTTGAGTAAGAGGAACGGAGGACATCAGCACGCCTCGCAGGATGTTTCTTGAAGCGTTGTAGGCAATGGTGCGCCGTCGAGCGACGCGTACCTCGACGGAGAACAGCAGGCCTTCGTAAGGCGCACACGATCGGCCCGCATCGCCTTCTCTTCTTTCAGCCAGCCAAGAGTTTGTTTGAGGATTTGTGCGGCTCCGATGTGCGGAGGCATTACGACCCGATAGTGCATCCACTTTCCTTCGCGCCGCGCAGCAACGATTCCCGCACTTCGGAGGTACGCCAAATGCCTTGAAATTTTCGGCTGACAGTTAGGCGGTCACTCACCCGGAACTCGGACAGTTCGAGGTTTCTCTGTCTCGATTGGTCAATGAGCGACTCGGCGATTTGTGTGCGGAGCGCTGTCGATACGGCACTAGAGATTTATCGCCAACTGAGAATGCTTACGTCTCAAATGCGAAAATCCGCTTCCAGTCTTTCTTCATGCTGATCACCGGCCATCCCTTCGCTTTCGCCTCGTCGTACAGTGCCTGCGTAAATGTTCCTACCTTGCTATCTGGTAACCCCAGGGCAGGACCGTAAGCATACTCGCGATCCTGGTCGTCATGCAGCACCAGCATCGCCAGCCGTTCCCCGTCTCCGGACTTGGTGTACTCAAGCATCTCCCGGTCCCCTATCGAATTGCCAAACGCGGCGTGGGGAATCCTCCCGATCATCAAGTGGATCCCTTCCGGCTTGCCCGCATTGTCATTGTTCAGAAGCAGCTTGGGATCCTTGGTCAGAATTGGATTCCCCATCGCGTCGTAGCCGAACGTAGTGCCGCCCATACTTCCCACTACCTGTTCCAGTGGCACACCGTAGACCTTATCGCAATACGCGCGCACAAAATCCTGCCCACCACCGGTGACGAAGTACGTTCTGAATCCGTTGGCGCGGAAATACGCCATCACTTCGAGCATTGGCTGGTAGGCCAATTCCGTGTATAGCCTCTTCCAGCGCGGGTCTCGGCGCTGTTGTGATCCACTGCTGCACCTGGTCGTGAAAGGTAGCAACGGTCATACCCGTGAGCGTCGCCTCGAGGATTTTATAGAGGTCCGGAGTTGGCAGCTTAGCTATCGCCGCCCGGTCGCCCGACATCACTGTCTTGAAGGGCTCCTCGTTGGCCAATTCCGGCTTTGCCTTGACCAAGTCGGGCACGCGATTCAGGCAGTAGACCACCTGGGCTATAGATGGGCTGCTCTACCCATGTCGTACCGTCCTGATCGAAGCAGGCAACCCTCTCCGCTGGGGGGACGAATTGCCCGCTCGAAGAATTCGTCGTGACGCGAACGAAGTTCAGAATGGCCTGCTTGGCCGCGCCGTCGTTCCACGAGGGCAGCGGATCCTGACCCTGTGCGAGTGATTCGGGTGGGAATAAACTCTCGACACCTGTCGGAACCAACGTCGCTGCCGTTGTCACCAGTCCCATCTGCAGCAGTTGACGTCTCGATACTTCCAGCTGAGAGCGTATCTTCATCCGAACCTCCCTACGTCGGATCGCTGCCCATCGTCACCTGATGGGGGTCTGTAGATCGTTTTTGTCAGTGCTTCAACGGGATGGAATGCAATTTTGTCATCGCGGTGCCGTAGTTCCCGAGGTGATAGACAGATGCTCCGACAGGCGAGAAGGTAAAGTCCTCAAACGGTGCGGCGACCATGCTGTTCAAAAAGTCGATCGTGCCGATGCCAATGGTGACGTGCGGAGCATAATGATTCCCACTGTGCTTGGGAACGAACTCTGCGACGTACGGCAAGAGTTGCGGGACGATATCAGGATCCTGGGGAGTGGTGACGAACGCGGCGGCAGTTCCTGTGGGCGCCGTAAAGGGTGTGACCGCATCAATCAACGCCTGCTGCAGCCTGAGCAGGTCTGCTGTCGGCTTGATCACGATCCCGCCAAGGCCAATGGCTTTGTCAGGTATGTAGTAATACCGGAACGCCGTAAGCTTCCAGCTGGTTGGATGCTCGTTGCCAAACACTTTGTCGACGGCTGCGTACACCTGGTCGAGGTTCGCTGTTTTGACGTACTGCTGCAGCACTGAGATGTGTGGTGCGTGTGCTCCGCCCAACGTGTAGCCCTTGGGGAAATTCTGGAGAAGCCGGGCATTGGCGGCTGTGGCGTGTTGGATCATCGTTGCATCCGGGTCAAGCAGGATGTCGATGGCCGTAACGTCATTTTGTATGGCGACACTGGATTGCTGTGCCCCCGTGTTTCCAGATTGCACTTGATCGACGAGCGTCATGATTTCCTCCTTTTCTTATCCCTACTGCTTCTGAGCGACGATCAGAAAACGATCGCGAAGTTGCTGCTGGCCGGCTTTATCTATTCCCAGCCCTTCTTCAAAATACCCCTCGATACTTCCATATTGGGTCTTTACCTCAACGAACGCGGACTGCAGATACTCGGTTTTCACGCCCAGCAGATCCTGCGGTATGGATGGGTCGCCACCCTCTGCGACAAAACCATCGATGGCCTGCTTGTAGGCGGGAAGAATATATTCGTTGCTTCGCAAATAGTCTTCGTACACTTTTTCTTCAGGAACTCCCAACAGCGTCAACAAAGCAGCTGCCGCCCAGCCGCTGCGGTCTTTTCCGGTGGTGCAATGGAATAGAGCCGGCAGTTGGGTCTCCTCACCCAGGTCAATGAACAATTGGCGAAACGCGGCCTTCGCGCTCGGCAAGGTGACGAACTGGCGATAAGCATCCATAAACTTCGCGGCCCCCTTTCCGTTGCCAAGGGCTGCATTGGCTGCTTTGGGAGCGTGCAGCATCTCTTCCACTTCCGCCGGGTTGGTGTCTTTCGCATCCGCGAGCACATTGAGCCATACATTCTTCACTCCGGCGGGCAATTGGTCAGGTTTCGCTTCGCGCTCCCCCGCCGCTCTCAAATCGAAGTCGTTCTTCAATCCAAGTGCCGCCAGTTTCTTCATGTCATCGGGCGCAACGGGATTCAGTTGGTTGGAGCGATACGCGACGCCGCGTTGCACGACGGAGCCATCCTGAGTCGTGTATCCGCCAACATCCCGCAAATTCGGGATGGAGGGGATACCTATACTCGTACCGGGAGCGGGCTGATTCTGAGCCGCAGCAGCCGGGGTCGAGCCGAGCGGTCGGGGCGCAACGGTAGTAGGCGCCGGGTAGTGAGAAACTAATGTCTGTTCTTTCACGGTTCATCCTCCCGAAAGTCCGAGCGGGACGTTTCTGTTATTGCTTCAGCGGGACGGAATGCAGTTTTTTCATTGCGGTGCCGTATTCTCCCAGGTGATAGACGGATGCTCCGGCAGGAGAGAACGTAAAGTCGTCGAACGGTGCGGAGCTAAAGGTCGTCAAAAAGTCGATGGTGCCGACCCCAATGCTGACGTGCGGGACGTAATGATCTCCGCTGTGATCGGGAACGAAGACTGAGACGTAGTGAATGAGGTCCTCGGAGATATGGGGTGCCTGGGGAGTGGTGACGAATGCGGCGGCAGTTCCTGTGGGCGCCTCGAACGGCTTGATCGCATCGGCCAATTCCTGCTGAAGCCTGAGCAACTCGGGTGTCGGCTTAACCAGGATGTTGCCAACGCCAACGATCTCGTTCCCCATTTTCGCCTCACCTATGTGGTCGTACTTGTACGCAGTAAGCTTCCAGCTGGTTGGATTCGCGTTGGCTATCGCTTTGTCGGCGGCTGCGTACACTTTGGGAAGGTCCGCCGTTTTGACGAACCGCTGCAGCATGGTGATGTGCGGTGCATGCACGCCGCCCAACGTGAAACCCTTGGGGAAATGCTGTAGGAGTTGGGCATTGGCGGCCTGGGCGTGTTGCATCATCGTCGCGTCCGGGTCAAGCAGAATGTCGATGGCCGTAACGTCATTTTGTCCGGCGGCACTTGCTTGCTGTGCCCGCACGCTTCCAGACTGCATTGTTATCGCAACCATCATGGCTCCGAACAGGAGCAGAAACGGGAGGGACTTCTCGATTAGCTTCACTAGGTCTCCTTTCCGAGCCCTATCCTCTGTTTCGCGAGGATAGAATATGCACGGCTTGGCGAATCGGCGACCAGTTTCTCGCGAGACCCCCCGCGCGGCCAGCATTAGGCTATGGCATAAGGCCGTATCAGTCACCTGTCACAAGCGACAGTCGTAACGGCAAATCGTCTAATTCCGCGTACGGATTGCTCGAATGACCGTTAAACGGCAATCCGGTTCAGCTGCCGAACGGGTCCTTTTCCGGCCCTAATTGTCAATTTGCCCTTAGGCGAGGAAGGGACTGACGGAAATGACCCTAACGAAAACTTCCACCCCCTGCTTCACCCCAACGTTTTTCTTTAGAGGCAGCTCCGTCCCGCCAAGGCCCGTCAGGACGGGTTCTAAAAGAGATCTCCACTTCCGCTCCTGTGCAGAGTGACGTCCACCAACGTCGCCTCGCTCCGCAGCCGGCCGACGCTCGGCCCGTGTAGGTGTCGCGCTCTATTTAAGCTGTAGACGAATTTGCAATGATGTCTATGCCAGTTGTCCGCCATCGACAAAGAGCAGGACACCGGAGACGTAGGCCGCATCTTCGGAGGCCAGAAAGAGAGCCGGGCCAGCCACTTCCTCCGGCGTCCCCATGCGCCCGAGCGGGATCACGCCCGTCTCAGGATGGTACTTCAGCTGGTAAATGGGGTCGTTCAGGATTGGCTCGGATAGACGGGTTCGGATGGGCCCAGGGCCGACCGCATTGGACCTGATACCAAATTTGCCGAACTCTCGTGCCAGCGTCTTGGCCAGAAGGAACACGCCGGACTTAGACGCGTTGTAGTGCGCAAGCTGAGCCTCTCCGTCCCAACTGTTGGTGGAGGCCATGAACACCAGCTTGCCTTTCCTGCGCGCTACCATGTGCGGCACCACAGCCTTTGCGGTCAGAAATGCGCCGCGTAAGTTGACGTCGAGGGTATTGTCCCAGGTAGCCACGTCAAGGTCGACGAACGGTACGGCAGCGGCGATTCCGGCAATGTACATCAATATGTCGATGCGGCCATGCCAATCCAAAGCCTGTTTGACAGCAGCATCCACCTGGGCTTCTTCGCGGACGTCGCAGGTCACACCTTTGCACTGACTGCCTTCGCTGCGCATTTCCTGAACGGTGGTTTCCATGGCCTCCGGATCCACGTCGGCGATGACGACGTCGGCTCCTTCGCGCCCAAGACGCACTGCGATGGCTTTCCCTATTCCATGGGCTGCCCCCACGACAATTGCCACCTGGTCCTTAAAGCGTGTCAAATTGTCTGTCTTCCGATCGTCCATGCGCAGACTCCAGTCAGCAAGGATAATAAGTATAAGGCGTTGTGCGGTCTATGCAGGTTTGACGCATAAACCCTGACGCATAAACCCGATCAACGCCCTGTGGGGTCCGCTTGCTGGAGAACCTTTGATCTTAAGACGAGAAACGACGCCGCGATCGCGAGAGGGTCCCGCGGCTTCATGGAGCGACGGCAATCGAACTGGCTTGTGGCTGTACTTTGTAAGCATTGCTGAAGCGGACGCGAATGAGCCAATAGATCATCAAGGGGAATGGCAGCAGGGCGAGTACGGTCAGAAAGATGGAGCCGCGCAGAAAAGCGGGAAAGACCTGTTGCTGGCCGAGGAAGAAGGAGCCTGTAGCGAAGAAGAGTCCGAAGCACATGCGCCATAGGTGACGCGTGACTCGAGGTCTGCCGGAGATGCCACCGCGAGCAAGCATGCGGATGTCTCCGGCGGCGGCGAGCAGGAGGACGGTGGCCAAGAAGAAGCACATGGCAGCGGGGGCGTTCTTATCGGGGTGGTGGAGGGTCCAGACGCCGAGCGTAATAACGGCGACGGCTCCGCCGGCGCCGACGAGAAGTGCAGCAAGGTCAAGCCGGCCTATGCCCCGGCGACGGCCGGCGAGCCACGCCGTGGCGATCATGTAGAAGGTGATGATGCTGCCGATGATGTTGCCATGCTGCGACTTCATGATGGCGAGACAGAGGGCGCTGGAAGCCAGTGTAAGCATCGCGACGGTGAAGATGTTTCCGGAGGCGCGATGTAGACGGCTACCTTTGCGGACGGCAATAGCGAATGTGCCGGATAGCAAGCCGACGGTGCCGGCGAGAATGTGGAGAATCAAGAGCGGTAGCCGCATGCTTCCCCCCGTCCTTTCAGCATTGACCGCTTCAATCGAGAAGGCTCGCTGCAGCGAAGTTGCGCCAACAATCGTTACATCCGTGTCTGGAGAAAGCTGTCTCTTTTGATACACGTCTGCAATTTTCCTCGCTTCGTGAGAGGAATGAAGGTGCAATTGGTGGCTGGCCCCGAGGAAACCCTATCCCGTTGGCACTGCGGAATATGCGTCTCAGATCGCTGGCAAACGTGAAATAGTCTGATCGCAGTCGTTTACTTCTGGATTGGGGCATTGCCAGCCAACCGGCTACCACTACATACGCCCCTTTAGCCTTGGTGGCAGCTGCTCAGTGGTTTTCTCTTTGTACCGCATACATCGGTCATGGAGTCACCGAGCTCTCACGCGGACTCTTTAGCCCCTGAGGGCATCTTTTACCAGCGCATAAGAGAATCGACCGACGAATTGAAACTCTGTGGCCTCGCCTTTGCCCGCTGAACGATAACTGTGACTTTTTACAATTTTGAGATGCCCATCCCGTATTGCTTTCTTTCGATACCGGCTGATCGTCATTGGTTGGCAAGCAAGCATCGGCGCCAGCTTATGGCAAGGGAGCATGAACGACGAAGTTGGTAGCTGTCGCTGCAGAGACTGCGCAACCTTCAAGAACGTGATGTAGCCGGCGGGAACAGTGTGATCCTCCACGGCAGGAGATTCCTTTGCTTCCAGAATCGCGACAGTGAGTGGATCGTACCCAGGGACAGCCCGGCACTCCACCCAAACGCTATCGAAAGCCATCTCCGCGTCGGTCGCCTCCATGTGCAAATGATCTGTCCAGAACGCCCGGCCAATCGTTCTTTTTATTTCGGCCAATGCCCGGTTTTCGTCCAGATTGACCAGGAGTGGATGTGCCTTGGCAAAACGCCCGAAGTCCCATGCTGGTGTTTGCCACTGCTGATCCGTGGGTTCTCTCGAGTCATCCAAATGGACGGCCTGGAGGACGGCGGCCCATAGGTAACGCCCGAGAGGCCACGTAGTTAGTTCCTCGACGCGGATCCGCAATGATCGGTTTTCAAACAACTGCTCCCGCCAGGCAGTAACTTGCTGATAGGTGAAGGATGATTCGTTCTTATCTACCGAGGCCATGAGTATCCCTAAGTCTCCATGCGTATCTTGAGTTTCTGAATATCTGTATGTCTGTGTAACAAGTACTCATTCGATGGGGGAACGAACTGCGTCCTGGGTCGTTCTATCGGGGGGAGCAAAAGAGCGGCACCGGCGCCGGCATGAATGCGATTGATTCGATCCAAGGCTTACTCCAGCTCTTGTGCTTAACGCGTGCACTACTGCCAACAGAATGTCGATGCTGTCGCGCAACGCAACAATATCCGGGAAATCAGACGACTCTCCCCGCTAAAGTACACACATCCCAATCGCAGCTTCTCAGGTAAGCCACTACCCTCCCCTTGTCATCCCGACCAACGGGAGGGATCTGCAGTTCTCGCCTCTGCAACCGTTCTTCGAGAGGAGCGCGGCCCCAGCTGCTCCGCACTCACTCTAAATGTACCTTATGCCCATATAGAGGGGGCGTCAACCGCATTACCACAATATATTAGGTTTTTGCTCAAAAAGAGCCGCCTGATTCGGCCGGCCAGTTGGGAAACTTTGTGGAATAATTTCGCCTTTTATTCGCCTATACTGATCTTCATGTTCCCCGGACCGGAAAGCTCGAAGCGCGTGGTGGTTCAGTGTAAGGGTTGCGGCGAGAATATTCCCGCACCCGTCGAGACGATGCCGTCGCAGCCTATTGCGGCCAGGTGTCCGCTCTGCCATGAGCATAGGCGCTATCTGCCGTCGGAGGTGTTCCTCGGCCGGCTCTCGCACCTGATGATTCGTAAACCCGTAAGCACGGCAGATGGGCGGGTGGGACGATGACACCGCGGTTCAAAGGAAAGCCCAACTTCGACTTCTCGCTTCCCTGCCCGCTTTGCGGCTACAAGATTCAGCCGAACGAGCTGATGCGCCTGGCATCGCACATCATCCAGTGCCCGAAGTGCAGCGGAACTTTCGACGAGATGGCCGGCCAGAAACCCATCAGCACGTCTTGAGCGCCGGCCCTCTCGGGTCGGCATACACTAGGGTCCCATGCCAAACAAACTGGCATTGCCCGAGCAAGCCGCGAGTTTCATCGAGACGATGGATTGTCTTCCTGTCTCCAAACTGCCCGATGGACCGGAATGGACTTATGAAATCAAACTCGATGGCTATCGACTTGAGGTAGTACGAAAGAACCGGATGACGACTCTTTATTCTCGCCGCGAGAATGTGCTCAACCAGAAGTTCCCTTACATTGCGACGGCGCTACAGCATCTGCCGAATGAGACGGTCATCGACGGAGAGGTGGTAGCCCTGGGCGCCGACGGCCGGCCGGATTTTCATCTGTTGCAGAACTTTCGCTCCGCAGAGTCGCGCATTGTCTACTTTGCTTTTGACATCCTCATTTCTGAGGGGCGATGTCTCATGAAGCTTCCACTCTCGGAGCGGCGAGCTATCCTGGCTAGCGTCGTTCAAACGGGAGAGCATGTCGCATTATCACAAGTGTCTGATCGATCGGCGGCGGAGATGCTGCAATTCGTGAAGAGCCATGGCCTGGAGGGCGCGATCGCCAAGCGAGCTGACAGCGTCTACCAGCCTGGCCAGCGGACCGGACTCTGGAGCAAGTATCGGGTTGACCTCAGGCAAGAGTTCGTCGTGGGTGGCTATGTTCCCAGCAATCTGGGAGTCGATTCGCTGGTTGTGGGCTTCTACCGCGACAACGGCCTCATTTACGCAGCGCGTGTGCGCGCCGGACTCGTGCCTGCGACACGGCGTGAAGTCTTCGAACGGCTAAAACACTTGAGAACGCCGAAATGCCCTTTCGTCAATCTTCCCGAACCGGTCGCCGGCCGGTGGGGTCAGGGCCTCACTGCCGAGAAGATGGAGACTTGTGTTTGGGTGCGACCCGAGGTGGTCGCAGAGATTCAGTTTCTGGAATGGACGGGAGCCGACCATCTAAGGCACACCAAATTTGTCGGGCTCAAAGACGACAAAGATCCAGCTAAGATTGTTAAAGAAACTTAATGTTATGAGGTTTCTAGGATGCGGTCTGGCGACGATGGTTCGAAGGAAACTCCAGGAGCTTTTCACTTCCCCGGGCGAAGACGCGGTACTCCTCCGGCTCAGTGATTGCGATGATCAAGGCGCCGGCAGTATCCATGAGCTCGGCAAACTCTCGTGTGGCCCCCAACGCCTCTTCGCAGTTGATCAAATCTTCTCTCAGTTTGGTCGCGAGCCGTCTTAATTCCGCATGCGAAACAGGACCCATTGTCGACGCTTCCATGGCGAACCGCCTTCCTCCTCCTGGAATAACGGAATGATAGGCTCTTTGCGCACCTCAACCTAGTTGAATGTTGTGTATCGGAAACGGAGCTGACCTAAGAATAGTCGCGCCTTGGGCCTCCAAGGAAAGCACGGGAAGAGAGGTTTCGAATCTGTTCACTCTTCTCCGTGCTAAGTCACTGATTCTTCAAGGCAGTCCGTTCCCGTCCTTTCAATCTGCTCTCCTGTACCGTCCGCTAGTGACTTTTTCGTGACTTTTGCAGCGCTGTGAGCTTACCCTCGTGCCGGCGCTGAGCGAAGCCGAAACTCTGGAGCTGCTCTTCGTAGCGAGCCACATGCTGAGGATGATCGACAGGTCGATCTGATCAATGAAACGTCCGCCCAGGTGCCCGCGACCGGTCCGAGAGCATCCTGGCACGATTCGCAGACGCCCTGAGAAGGACGCTGCGAGATTTCCGGATACTATGAGGAAGCCTCCTGCGGCCTACAGAGGATTGATATCGTCTCGGTAAACATCCATCCTAGCGTCCTCAATCGGCTGATTGCGGCCCGGCATTTGATTGACAGTTCCGGACAAGCGTTATCCGTTCTGTCCGATCCCCTAGCTGTGGCTCAAAAGATCTTGATAACGCATGATGCTGCAGAGCTAGTTATACGGGCCCTCATATCGCAGCTTGGTCTTACGGCGAAAGAGCGAGATTTCATGGATCAAGTGACGGTTGTCCTGGGGAAGGCCTACGATAGCGAACCTGCTGAAATCGGAATCAAGTCACGGCTTTTTGAACATCTGAACAGGGTTCGAGTTGAATTCAAACACCACGGGCATCTGCCTGACAGTCGCTCCAGCTATCACCTCTACTCAGACGTCCTCGGAGTACTGGACGCCTTGTGTGATCGGTTACTGGAGAGACCCCTCTCTAGCATTGATCACACTGCGGCAATTCAGCTGGGTGACGTTAGCTCTCAATTCGTGAGTGCCCGACTCCTCATCAACAAAGGAGAATACAAGACCGCACTTGAAGCAATTGCGGTTGGGCTTTCTGTAGCTTTTTGGAATCTTGAGGTCTCTGCGGTGGTCGGTGAGCCGTCATCGGAGACCGCACTGCTGCTATCAGGCAGAGGCATCGACCCTGCCAGCTTTCTTACGATGCAAAAACTGGTTCCGATCGCACAGCTGCCACTTGGCGAGCCAGGATGGATTCTGCGTAAGACGGGTCACGAAGGCAATTGGACAAAGGAAAATGCAGAGTTTTGTCTCCGTACTGCTATCTCGACTGTGGTCAGGCTGCAATCCGCTCCGTTTTTGCCGAGGCCGACCAATTTCTACGATCAATTCGAGGACGTACTCGAGATCGTCACAGATCATCCGTTGGTCCATCTAGTGAATGGGCACTTCCTAGGTCGAAAACGAACCGAGGTTTTCGCAGGTTTGGGCAAGGGGGACCGCATTACGGGACAAGCCGTTGGCCAGATTGAGATGGGAATTGATATCAGTCAAGAGTCCGAAATCGACCTGGACTATGCGGAATACGTGGCCGTCAAATACCCAAAGCATCCATTGCTGCAACCGCCTGCACACGATGACCACTTTGCTTATCAACTGCTTTGGTTTAAACGTGAAGACTTGAAGATCTCCTACCAAACCAGCAAGCGATATCTAGAGATCCGAAAGTCCCTGAATCCTGGGGAATAGGCGTTCATGCCGGGTGTTTCATGGAGGCTCAGGGATAGTGAGGGATAGAGGGACAGCATACCTATTGCGGCAATTCTGAGGGATAGGTATGCTGTCCCTCTGTCTCCTGGGTAGATCATTGCGAATCGTCACCGCCCGCGGAGGATATACTCATTTTTCCTCGTTTCCGGGCCTCGGGAAGACGCAACTTTAAGATCCATGAACGATGAAGAAATTCCCATTCTGCACGGCCCTCCCACTGAAAAGGAGAAGGCGCGGCTCGCTGAAGAAGCCCGAGTAACGAGGGAGAAGGCGGCCGAGGCAGCTTACAAGAAAGACCAGCTCGAACTCACAAAATCCAGCATCCGCCTAACCCGGGCAATCTTCGGATTACTTGGACACTTGCAGCTTTCACGGCGGTCGGGACTGTGGCGGCCTGGGTGCAGGCATGCATTGGCAACCGGAGCATGCGGGCGTCCGAGAGCGCGGCTATAGCCGCTAGAAAAGCTTCCGACACTGCCGCTCAAACCCTCCACGAGATGCAGTCAGGTCAGGGAGCGCAGGATACGCACACGCTGGCGCAGCAAGCCGTCACGCAAGCCACCCAGACGACCAACCTGGCGAATGAAACTCAAGCGCTCGCCTCCGCATCTCAAAGGTCTGCCAACACGGCGCAACATGCTCTCGAAGACAACCGCCAAACCGCGTACAGGGATCTTCGACCGTACGTTCACGCGACCAAGCTGGATTTCAATGGCGACCTGCTCAAAGGCGACGTCATTACGGGAGTAGCTACGATTACCAACTCTGGCAGAACGCCCGCAATCAATGTCCATGGTTGCGGCGATTTTGCGATGCTAAGCAACGGGAGTCCAATAAGCGACGATTTTCCATGCCCGGCCCCCAACAATCCAAAGCAACCCATGACCGGAGAGAAATCTTCCTTTGTCCTTGTTTCTGGAGCCAGCAACTACACCATAAGTAGTCCGGGAACGACGATCAAGCCACAGGACTTCCCCGTCACCACATTTCAGAGTTTGCTCGCGACCGGCAACTTCCGTTTGTATTTCTACGGGGACATCTTTTACAGCGACATAACAGACCCAAAGACGGTCTTGCATTCAACCTTCTGCGGACGGTACAACGTCGCGACCGGGCGGTTCGACATCTGCGAAAAGCACAACAAGATGGATTAGGACATGGGACAAACATTGGCTGCGCGAATCTCTTACGGGGAAATTTGCGGCGGGAAGTTTGCGGGACAGGACGGAGTAACCCCCCTCCTCATTGACGAAGGGGTTACTCCATCCCGTCCCCTTTTCCCCGTCAACTTCTTCCAAAAATCCTGAAATAATGGGGATGTGTCGACTACTGAACCTAAATCACAGCATTTCGTCCAGATGGCATATCTCAATTCGTTCTCTGATCCACAGCCTCAGAGGCGCTCCGCTAAACCCTTTTTATGGGTGTATTCCGCCAAGAATGAGGCTCGATATCAAACCACCAAAGAGTGCGCAACAGAAAACTACTTCTACTGCTTCGACAAAGACGGTACACGCTCATTCGAAGTCGAACATGCGATAGCCGAGCTTGAAAACCTTTCTCTACCGTTGTTGCTTCGTGCTCAGCAAGGGACGTTGCCTGCGTCAGCCCAGGATCGTTTGACACTCGCTGGGTACGTCGCTTTGGCGGCAAGCAGAACGCCGACAGCGAAGTCAATCTTCAATCAGATCGCCATCGACGCCCAGGTGAACGCACTGCGGGAAATCGCTAATGTGCCGGGCAAACTAGAGGCTATCCTTGGGGCGCGCCAGATGGAATCAGGTGAGAAGCTCGATCCCGACGAAGAGCGTCGGAAGCTCAAGGCCGGGAAAATGCGAGCGCTTATAACAGAGCGCGACTGGTCCCTACGTTGCATGTTCGAAGAAACTCTTCGAATGCAATCCCGCCTTGTGAAAATGGATTGGACCCTTATCCGAGCAAAAGGAGCATTCTTCCTGACCTCTGATTTTCCTGTTTTATTGTCCAATTCATTGCAGAGCAGCCATGTCCACAAGGGCACCGGGTCGTCCCCAGATTTTCTTTTTCCTATCAGCCGCCATATCTGCTTAGCAGGGGGAACAGGTTTTGGACGTGAGGATCTCGTTGTCACAGACGCGGCGCAAGTAAGAAAGATCAACTTGGCACTCATAAAACGCGCCGACCGCTTTGTGTTCTCTCCGTTCAGAGCCCCCTACGTGCAGCAAAAACTGGACCAATCCTTCGAGATCAGAGAAGTGTCAAAGGTTAATGATGTTATTCAACTTTAAGTCACTTGTGGTGCAGGTGGAGCCGTGAGAGCATGGCGGGGTGAAACTCGACTGGCTTTACAGCTTCGAACATCTGACCCTGCTTGGCATCTTGTTCATGCTGTTCCTGGTCATCAAAGGGCTAGACAGGCTGCACCAGACACTCGACTCTCTCCGCGATGATTATCGAAAGGTAAACAGTTTGGACGAACGCGAACAGGCTGAAATTGACCCGCAAATCTAAAGACAGCACCAAGAGCCGCCATCTGAATGGAGATGCGGCGCATATGATTTATGGGTCAGACTGGACTGGTACTTTTAGAAACTTTCTCCTGAAAGTACCAGTCTCGTCTGACGCATAAATCTCATGGACAGTCTTGCAGGGTATACCGCGACCCTCAAGTAGCCCCTAGTGGCATGTCGCAGAGTAAACATTATTGACTCGGCTCACATCTAAGCGGGTATGTCCATTGATTCGTTGGTTCTTAACGGAGAGCAGCAACTGGAATTGAGTCGCATTGCTCAGTCCCGATCCCTGCCTGCGGGATATGTATTCCGAGCCAGGCTGATTCTGATGCTGGCTGAAGGAGCGTCGTTCAGCGCGATCAAGCAAAGACTGGGAACTACGGCGCCGACCATCATCCGATGGAAGCAGCGTTTTCTTGCTTCGGGGCTGGACGGACTGGATACCAGCCATCCGGGACAGCCACCCTCGGTGCTGACCCCGAAGCTGCGAGCCCGGATTTTGTCTGCTACGCGCAGACAGCCCAGGGATGGTTCCACTCAGTGGAGTTGCCGCAAGCTCGCCGCGGAACTGGGCGTCAGCAAGGATGCCGTCCATCGCGTTTGGAAAGAAGCTGGGCTGAAGCCGCATCGGCTGGATCGGTATATGGCAAGCGATGATCCAGACTTCGAGACTAAAGCCGCCGACATTATCGGACTGTATCTGAACCCACCTCAGCATGCCGCCGTGTTCTGTGTTGATGAGAAGACGGCGATTCAGGCACTTGATCGGCTCGACCCGGTTCTGCCGCTTTCCCCCGGCCGCGTCGAACGCCATGGGTTTGAATACTACCGGCACGGAACACTCTCTTTGTATGCGGCGCTGGATACCGCCACCGGCCGTGTTCATGGAAAGACCGCCGCGCGCCACACCAGTCAAGACTTCATAGCCTTTCTCAAGGAGATCGTTGCGTTGTGCCCGTCTCGACAGAAGATCCATATCATCCTCGACAATCTCTCGGCTCACAAAACCACGCACGTGAGGGAGTTTCTGGAGCAGAATCCGCGCGTATGCTTTCACTTCACCCCAACATATTCCTCATGGCTCAACCAGGTTGAACTCTGGTTCGCCAAAATTGAGCGTGACGTCATTGCACGCGGCGTCTTCTCTTCCGTCTCCGACCTGGCGAGAAAGCTTCGCCGATATATCAACGCCTACTCGGCAAATGCCCGACCGATTCGGTGGAAGTATTCCGACCCTACCCGCCGCATCCGCAGTAACGAACTCTCTGCGACAGGCCACTAGCCGGGTTGGCCACTGTAGAGCGAGACACCGCTTACAAACCGCTGATCCCTGAGCCATGTGGCCCAGGTGCGAGCAGCCTTGATGGTGGTTGAAGTAGCGGGAGGGTGTTTCCTGGCCTTCCAGATTCTTGGATGTGAGTGAGAATTACACGCAAAGCTGTGATTCGGACGTTATGATCTCGACTATCTCATCGGAGGTGAAGCGTGCTGATGTCTACGGCTAAGCGACTCACGAACATTGGCATTCTCGTTGGGATTTCAAGTGCCTTATTGTAAATAACCGTTACTCGGTCAGTCTACTAGTGTAAGATGCGCACCATTATGATGACAGAGGTTGGCGTGCCGACTGACCGGATGGTAGAGCTGCTGTTCCTCGGGGTTAGCACGCTAGCCAATTGCGTGACTGCCGTTTCAATCTTCGTACTCTACAAGCAATTTACGCTTCAGATACAGACCAACGAAAAGGAGGACGAGTGGCGAAGGCAGAACCTCTCGTTGAGTGTGTCACGAGAGTGGAATAGTTTCACCGCAGTTTACCGCGATCGAATCGAAAACACCTTCCGCAATCTCTTAGGCGAACCGGAGAAGGGTTTTTACATAAAGGCAATTGACAGAGTTCTCGCACAACAAATCTTTCACTGTACAGAGGACGAGAAACTAACCAAAGATGCGCTTCGTCAACTAAAGTCTGACATCACTATATTGCTAAATTACTTTGAATACATCGGTGTTGCTTATGAAAAAAAGGCCCTGGATCAAGGGATTGTCAAGGAACTATTCCAGTTTGCGATGGTTACGTGGTACGACGAACTTGAAGGTTACATGGAGTACGTCAAGAAACTGAGAGGCGAGCACGGATGGGCCCCATATCAACGAGTGGTCCAACGTTGGAAGAGAGGTGAAACCTAATGGAATTGGATGCTAACGAGCAAATTGGCACGTCCGAGGACTCAAAAGGAGATGAATCCGAAAGCCGGGGTTTCTATGTAGTTTTGGAATATTTTCGGGAGACCAATGCCGAAGCGCTCTGGACTCGAACCCGTGTGCAGCGAATGCTTGACTTGGTGAACTCCAGCGATCGTCCAATTGCTATCGCTGCTTTTGAAGAGACGCGGCAGTTGATCAACAAGAAGATTCGAGATGCCCAGCTCCGCGGCATGTTGATCGAAGAACTTCGACGAACAGATCCCGAAACAAAGGCGTGGTACGCTCGCGAATTGGTTCAAGTTAGGAATGGTTGGGGCGACCTGAACGAGCTGTGGCCACCATCAAACGAGCAAGATGAGTCGCTGTCCGCATTGGTTAAGCGGGCGCAAGCGAGCATCACAATCTTAGACTCCGTTATCTTTACATGCGCTTGCCAAACAATCCCTAATGAACTTGATAATTATTTGGAAAATTATCGGATCGGCACGTGTCTCGATTTCGTTGCTACCTTCAAAGATCAGCTCCCGAATGAGGAGTCCACGCGTGCCGTACTGGCGGCGCTAACTCCACAGCGCATCGCGGTGTCGGGCCTTATCGACCTTCGCAACGCGCAGGTGATCAAAGCCGATCAAAGAGTATGGCGGCAGGTCGTAAGTGTGGCGGCGGTAGTTGCTGCAGCAGCAGCGGGCTTTATTTTGATTTTAATTGCAGTTCACTTGGGAACATGGTTTCACTTCAAAGTTGCTTTGAAACAAAGTCAATGGACCGCGCTGAACGGAGCCTACTTGCTTGTGCTGGTCGGTGTACTGTTCCACTGGGTCCTCGACCGCGTCAAACAAAACCGCAGCGGGACTGATGTGACACCATTCTCCGAATGGCTGCTGTGGATTCATGTTAACGAAGTCTCTATTGTTGTCCGGATCGTAACTGTCTGGCTGATGGTCGGGTTGGCTGTCGGTTTTCGAGTGTTCGATCTTACGGACAGTGGTCAGCCGTTCACCTACTTCACTGCAGGCTACTTCATGGACAGTACCTTCGACGCATTAATCGGGAGATTCAACACCTTCATCAGCTCTCACGATCCCAATAAAGAGGGGTAGAAGTCCAGAGAGGGCTAACCGAGGAGGGGCATAACCGAGGAGGGGCATAACCGAGGAGGGGCATAACCGAGGAGGGGCATAACCGAGGAGGGACCTAACCGAGGAGGGACGGAGTAACCCTAAAGACTGCCACGGGGGTTACTGTTTTCCCGCTGGTTGCTCTGGCGATGGTGCTCGGCAGTCACCGTGCGAGCGTGACCTGCCTTTGCAGATCGGCGTCACGGCAACTGCATGCAAAAGACCTGTAGGTGACGCTTGGATCAACACCAGGCGTCATCCATTGGATTGGTTGTCAAGGGTTGTGGCAGCTGGCGGCAGCGGATCCTTCACCTCCGGCGGCGACGTCCTTCAACCGCGCTGCAAGCTTCTCGATCGAGTGGCTCGCTATCGGATTCGTGAATCCGAAACGATCGTCGCCAAACAAGTTGTACCGCAACTGCGTCACTCTCGGGTTCGCCGCCGATGGTTTGTGGACGACAGCAGTGATCGCACGGACGATCGCCAAAACCTCTCCTCGCTCAAAAATCCTGTCGATCTCGAGGCCTTCCTTATTTTCTTTACGCACGCTCCCCCTGGTGTTCACAAACGTGGTCACAGGGGACGGATCGAACGCATAAACCTTCTCGACGCGAGGTATGCGATATTCAGCGACCGGTAATGAATAAGCGAACTTTTCCGCCAGCCCCCCACCCAGTGAATGGCCCGTCGCCTGAAGATGGACCTGGCCAAGGTACTCCTGACCCGGCTGCTGCATTTTGCGCGCAAGTTCCTTGGCGAAGGCTGGGGCGAACGTTTCTCCCAGAACAGTGTATTCATCCTTGAGAAAAGGATGGGCCCAATGCGTATTCGATTTCAAGTCATTCAGATTTGTCGCTTCAGTACCGCCGAATGTAACAACGAGAAGATGCTCCGACTGTTTCTCCCATACCTGCGCTCGTAGATGCACGGACGTCATTTCATTCTGAAGATCAGCGTCGGGAAAATCAGTCCACCGGCGCCACTGATCTCCTAACCCAGCGCTCCCCTCTTGGAACTTGGTGAAATCCGCTGCTTTCGTGCTGGTCGGAGATCCGTACGCGGCGGTGCTAAGCCACGCATAAGGAAGGTCTTCAGCCGCACAGGCTTGAGCTGGCTGCGGCGGTCCGAACCACCGATGTCCAGGTTTTCTGATAACGACCATATTTGACGGCTGCTTGAAAGCCGGTCTGGTCGTTACAGCGGCCGTGATCAAGGCAATGAAAGCAAACGAAATCCAACCCCAGTGAAAAACTGCTTCCTTAAGCATTCGATCCGAACCTCGGATGGGCACTTTTAAGTTTTGCGCCCAAGCCTTTGCCGCCGACTATATCACCTTACATTGAAGGGACATACGAAGTAATCACCATCCGTCGCACCACGCTGAGACTGTTCGGGGCGGTGGTCACTTTGTTTGTCCCTTCAATGCTTGCACCAGCCTCTACCTATGGCAGCTTTGCCCGGCCCCGCTTGGCAATTCTCATAGACGTGGACTGCCATCGTCAGCCTTAGGCAGTAAAGCTGTTACACGATCCACCTGTTCGCCCCGCTGGATTCTCACGGCTTGACGATGTATGTGCAGGCTCTGTCCTGAACCCACAAAATCGGCCTCATCGCCCTGCTCTAACGCCTGCGTAATGACGTGCTTCACGTGGGGATGCACATAAGCCCGAAGCCGATGGAAAGCATTCCCGAGAGAGTCTGCCATCCTCCCATTATAAGGCCGGACTTTTAAATGGGGCCCAGAGGCTCCCTTACATTGCGACAGCCCTGGCGGATCTCCCTATTGAAACGATCATCAAGGGAAAGCACCGGTCGAAACACGCAAGGCATTTTAGAATCGCAAAAATGTATGCTGCAAGCGGAATATGCGTCTCAGATCGCTGGCAAAGGTGAAATAGTCTGATCGCAGTCGTTTACTTCTGGATTGGGACATTGGCAGCCAAACGGCTACCTACTACATACGCCCGCCCAAGATGCAGTCGATCTGCCGGAAGTTTATGCGTCAGAAGTTTATGCGTCAGACGGGACTGGTACTTTGAGAACAGCAAGCAACTTCACAATTCAACGGTCCGACGGAACAGCCACTTAGGGAAAGAAAGTCTGCTATGGGTCGAAGGTGAGCCTGCGATCTGTGACGATCTTTTCGCGGGGCATTGCTCAAGCAATGTTTGGCGATGCCGATTCATAACTCGCAATCAGATCGGCATCAAATTTACTCTTAGACAGCAACAGCACCGAACGAACCATCCTTCAAGCAACGTCGGTAGCCGACTTTAGAGTTTGACCAACTTAGTTGGAGTCAACACTCTAAGTCCTCTTGAACACCCATAATATCCGAACTAACCTTATAAGTATGATAAGAAACCTGAACATGGGTATAGGGCGGCAACCGTATGCGGACTTCGCGGAGTTAAAGCGCCGAAGAGCCGAACTACTTGAGAACCCGCCTCAACCGCAGCCCGAACCACCGCCCCAGCCGCGTTCAAGCCCACTGCAGCAGCCCGCGAAGTTCCAGCTTCGCGAACAGGCCTTGTACGGTCTTGCCGGTCAGGTCGTCCGCACACTTGCTCCGCACACTGAGGCTGATCCGGCGGCCATCCTCCTGCAATTCCTGGCCGCCTTCGGCAACGCAGCAGGACCCGGCCCTCACTGCCTCGTCGGCCCCGCGCGCCATCGCCTCAATCTCTTCGTGGTGCTCGTCGGCGAGTCCAGCAAGGCCCGCAAGGGCACCAGTTGGGGCCACATCGAGCGCCTCTTCGCGGAAGTAGATCAACCCTGGGTCAACACCCGCATCACCACCGCTCGCTTAGGCGCCGCCGGCCTGGTTCACGCTCTGCGCGATCAGCATCCACCCACCGACCGCCGCCTGCTCGCAGTCGCCGAAGAATTTGCCGCCATCCTCTACACCATCAAGCGCGCCAAGGGACATCTCTCCTCCCTGCTTCGCTGTGCTTGGGACAACGGCGACCTCCGCATGCTCGACGGCTCCAACCCACTCCGCGCAACCAACACTCACATCAGCCTCATTGCCCACATCACCGAGCGCGAACTCGCGCAGAATCTCGATCCCACAGACGCGCACAACGGCTTTGCCAATCGCTGCCTGTGGACCAGCGTCCATCGCAGCCAGTGCCTCCCCAGCGGCGGCGCCCTCGCCCACCACGAGCTGGCGCCCATCACCCGGCAACTGCGCGAGGCCCTCGATTGGGCCGCAACCACCGATACCGTCTTGCGCCGGGACCAGGCTGCAGAATCGCTTTGGGAAGAGTGCTACCCCGAGCTAAGCCAGGCACGTCCAGGCCTCTTCGGAGCCGCCACCAGCCGCGCCGAAGCCCAGGTCCTGCGTCTCAGTGCCGTCTACGCCGCCCTCGATCGCAGCACCCTCATCACCGTGCCCCATCTCCAGGCCGCTCTCGCCGCATGGGAGTACTGCTCCGCCACGGCCTCAGAACTCTTCGGCACTTCCACCGGGGACATCACCGCCGATCGCATCAAGGTCGCCATCGAAGCATCCAAAGACGGCTTGTCCAGGGATCAGATCAGGGGCCTCTTTCACGGCCACGTTACCCGCGACAGAATCGAAGCCGCCCTCGAACAACTGCTGTCCCTCGGGGTACTAACCCATCACCTCCAGTCAGGCCGGGGTCGCCCCGCCAGCGTCTGGTCGGCCATCCCAGCCGCGGAAGCCATGGATGCCGCGACCCCACGGGAGGAAACTTAGCGCGCATACCGCGCTTATCGCGCAGTATTTCCGGGACCCTTACCGCGCATACCGCGCTTATCGCGCAGCTTTTCCGGACCCTCCCCCGGGCCGATTTGTTGCAGCATTTGAGGCATTGGGGGATAGGTATCATGTGAAGGCTTACCAGAATGAAGAGACCTGAGCGCTCACTTAGGAACATCCGCCAGAGGAAAGTGAACATGTTCGATTGTCTTGCGGTTCCAGGTGTAAGTCATCTCCAGGTCGCCACTCGCGGTCTGGATAATCGCCGGGTAGGAGTACTCTCCCGGAGACTCTTCCAGCGTGTAGAACATCTTGAAGTGCTCACCGTCGTTAGACACGGCAAGGTTCAGAGGAGTTCGCCCGCTCGTCGTGTCGTTGTAAACCAACACCACTCGCCCATCGCTCAGCGCCACGGCATCGATGCCTGAGTTCGGGTTTGGTACCTCCAGCGGGCGAGCCTGTGTCCACGTCACGCCATCGTCGTAGGAGTCCGCCACGCAAACCCGCGCCGTTTTTGCCGTCGAGCGCGCATACAGTCGTAGATGCTTTTTCCCCAGCGGCACTACCGATGGCTGAATGATTCCATCTATGTCGTTCCAGTCCGCATCTTTCCAGTCCGACGCCCCCGGCACCTGCCCTACGTGAGCATCGGCAGTCCCCTGCCTATCTGGTTGCACCGGAGGGACGATCGGCCCAATCTTCGCCCAGGTCTTGCCGCCATCCGTACTGCGCTCAATCCACGCTGCCCAGGAGCGGTATGCTTCGATCGACGTCCCACTGACGATCGTGCCATCCTGCAGCACCAGCGGCTTCGCCCGAATCGGCCCCAGCAGGCCGGCAGGTAGATGCTCAACCGGGCTCCAGGTCTTGCCTTCATCCGTGCTCCACTTGCGCGCGCCGGTCCAGGTCTGCGGGCTGGGGCCAAATTTGTAGTACAGCCAGAGCTTGCCGTCCCGGGTGTGGAACAGCACTGGATTCCAACATGGCACGTCTGGCTCCCGAGCCAGCTCTACGGGCACGCCCCATCGGTTGCGGGCCCTGGTTGCACCCCAGATCGCCACGTCGGGCTTGCCCTCTGCCGTTCCTCCGAACCACGCCGACATCAGGTCGCCGTTCTTCAGTTCCACCACGGTCGAAGCGTGGCTCGCCGCAAACGGCGTGGAACCCGGGGCAAAGATGGCTTCCTTCAGGGGCGAACCCGGCATCAGCCCTCCCGCAAGCAACAACAGAATCGGCAACTGGAATCGCAGCCTCAACACAACAACGGCACCCTCCACGAGTGAACGACTTTAGCCGAGCATAACCCGACAGCAACATCAGATGTTGACGAGACCCTTTCGTTGCATGTACCGAGATCTGGAATTCGTGAAGGAAAACCGGTTTGTGAGACTTGCTCGCGCCGCCGATTGTGGCTAAGCCGGCGCAGAACAGCAACGGCGATCAAGCGGCCCACCGAATGATTCGGATATCTTGGCTTCGTAGTGATGAGGTTAGAGATGGATGATGCGAGTGCAACTCCGGTGAGCCGGGCCCTGTGGTTTATTGAGAGCCACTTCGGCGCGAACTAACGCTCGAAGAGATTGCGGACGCTTGTTGCGTGTCACGATTCCACATGTCGCGGGTGTTTGCGGTCACCATGGGGTTTCCGCTTATGCGGTACGTGCGCGGGCGGCGATTAACGGAGGCGGCCCGGGCCTTGGTGAAGGGCGCACCGGACATTCTGAATGTGGCGCTCGACGTGGGATATGGTTCGCACGAGGCGTTCACGCGGGCGTTTCGTGAGCAGTTCGGAATGACACCGGAGGCGTTACGGGCGCAAGGAAACCTGAAATCTATCCGAGTGATGGAGGCGGTAAAAATGCAGGAAAAACTCTTGGAAAAAGTCGAGGCCCGCATGGAAAAGGGCAGCGTTTTGCTGATCGCGGGTATGGGCGCACGGTATAGCTGTGAGAGCAGCGTCGGGATTCCGGTGCAGTGGCAGAAGTTCTTGCCCCATCTGGAGAGTATTTCCGGGCAGGTGGGAAGGAAGGCCTATGGCGTGAAGTGGAACTTTGATGACGATGGGAATTTCGATTACACGTGCGGAGTGGAGGTGTCGGATTTCTCGCGAGTTCCAGCGGATTGGACCCGGGTGAGAATTCCGGCGCAAGAGTATGCCGTGTTTACCCATCGCGATCACATCTCGACGATTCGAAGCACCTGGGCAACGATCTGGAATAAGTGGCTGCCAGAATCGGGGCGGCAGGTGGCAGACGCTCCGAATTTCGAGTTCTATGGGGAAGATTTCGATTCTGTAACTGGCCGAGGGCTCGTCGAGATATGGCTGCCGCTTGAACCGAAAGGCGCAAGCTGAGGCGAGTGCGCCGTCACACGTGGATAATCGGACATACTGCCCAGTGAGGGTAATCGCGGGTGACTGTTGAAAAACTCACTCGCCAGAAAATGGCCGCTGAATGAGGACAAGCACATGACGCGCCGCGAACTCCTGACCTCTGCTTCGGCCTTCATCGCTGCAGGGATGATTCCACGCACATTCTCAGCCAACACGAGCGATCTCGATTTTGCCTCTGCGCTCGACGTTGCTGCCAGGATCAAGGCGAAGCAGGTTTCTTCTATTGAAGTGACGCATCGCATGCTCGCCCGCATTGATAAATACAATCCGAAACTAAACGCCTTCACTTACCAGATGAGAGATCAAGCGCTGGCGCAAGCACGCCGCGCCGATGACGCCTTGTCGAAAGGCGATCAGGTTGGGCCCTTCCACGGAGTGCCGATATGCGTCAAGGAGTCGTTCGGCGTGAAAGGCGAGCCCGACACCTGGGGGATCGTAGCCCTCAAGGGTTCGAAGGCGCCCGCAAACTCCGCCGCGGTCCAGCGCCTGCTCGATAGCGGGGCCGTCCTGCTCGGTGGAACCAATGTTCCCCTTAACTTGATGGACTGGCAATCCTACAACGACATTTACGGCACGACCAATAACCCGTGGGATCTGACCCGCACGCCCGGGGGGTCGTCCGGCGGGAGCGCCGCCGCCCTCGCCGCTGGCCTGTCGTATCTGAGCATTGGGAGTGACATCGCCGGTTCGTTGCGTGTCCCGTCAAGCTTCTGCGGAGTCTTCGCTCACAAACCGACTCTCGATCTCGTTAGCGCAAACGGCCAAGTCCCGGGAGGCGCCCCTGGCTTGCCTGGGTTCTCGACCGGGCTTGCGGTGGCGGGCCCGATGGCACGCAGCGCGCGTGATCTGATGACGGCGCTTAGAGTGCTGGGCGGCCCCGTGGGATACGAGCGAAAGGCCTGGTCCTGGACCTTGCCGCCGCCCCGGCAGCGTGCTTTAAAGGAGTTTCGGGTTGGGTACGTGTTAGACAGCCCGATGGCAAGCCCGACTTCCGAAGTGCGGCCGCTGCTGGACAGAACGCTCAGCGCGCTCGAGCGCGCAGGAGCACAACTGCGGCCCGGCTGGCCGCCGGGCTACGACCTCCGCGAAGCCTACAATAACTATATGTTTCTGCTCTCTGCTTTCACCTTCAGCACCGAGGACAAGCAGGCGCAGGAGATAGACCGCGAAAAGTACCAGCAGAATCCGCAAAATCCCTTTGCCGCCGGCTCGCTCAGTTCGTACGCTGACTGGCAGCAGCAACGCTTCCGGCAGCTATCCTTCCGCGCCATGTGGCAAGAATACTTTCAACAGGTTGACGTTTTCTTGATGCCGACCTGCTTTACCGTTGCCTTCCAACATGACCACACGGGAGATTTCTTGACGCGGACTCTCCATACTCCTGATGGAATTCGCCCCTATATGCAACTCATGCCGTGGGTAGTGACCGCGACATTGACCGGCTGCCCGGCGACGGCCGCCCCGATCGGCCAAAGTTCGTCCGGCCTGCCGGTTGGAATCCAGATCATGGGGCCATTCTGGGAAGATGCAACGTCTATTGAGTTTGCGGCTCTTCTGAGCGACAAGATCGGTGGTTTCACAGCGCCCCCAGGGTACGGCGCCTGAGCCCTTCGTACGTATCGGGATGGGTTCCGCGGGGGCGCCTACTAGCGAACTCGCCATAGGCCCTCTCCTCAGCCATTACTCTCTGGGAACCGGCAGTCGCCAGACCTTTTCGCCCCTCAGGTTGGTCAGCCACACCGACCCGTGCCCGATGCGAATGCTGTCGCCTCCGTCACCGTGCCATTGCCCGCTGACCGCATTGGTGGCCGGATCGATGCGTGTGATTGGATAGCCAAAAACGCTAGCCCACACCGCGCCACCGCCAAAAGTGATCTCGCCGCCCTGACCCGGAATTCCCGCGGCGATCAAAGCGGTTCGTTTGCCGGTCGACGCATTCACTCGGGCAATCGTGCCGTCTCCTTGGTTCAGAACCCAGATGGAGCCAGCCCCCACCGTGAGGAAGCGCGGCATCGGTCCCACCGGGGTCTCGCTCACGACCTTGTTAGTCGTGGGGTCCACGCGCACCAGCATGCCGCCTGTGTTGCATGTGACCCAAAGAGAGCCATTCCCGAAGGCTGGATTGAATGACCCTGCGGGAAGACGAATGTGCACAATGACCTTATTTGTGCCTGGGTCGACGCGTACAAGGTCGCCATCTTTCGATGTCACCATCCAGACGCTGCCGGCGCCAACCGCAATGCCGCCTTCATCGTCGGCAGGGCTCGCCGCGATCGTCGCCTGCAGCGCACCTGTCTCTGCATCCACGCGGACCAACTTTTGTTCGCCACAACTCGGAATCCAAAGGCTGCCGAAGCCCACGGCCAGCCCCGCGCAGGGCTTGGCGACATTCACGACCGTCCCCGGCTGGTTGGTCTCGGCGTCCAGACGAACCACGTGGTTGACGTTTGAACTATCAACCCATACGGCGTTCTGGGTAACCGCCATCCAATCCGGATCCCCTTTCACCACAAACGTCGCGACGGGAGTCAGCTCAGCCATATCGTGCCGCACGCCCGCTGCTAGTACGCCGGTCTTCAGCGGCAGTTTCCGCTCAGAGGTCTTGCCCCCAACCCGCTGCCAGAATCCCAAGAGCGCTCAAAGAAGCCATCGCCGCGCGCCGCTTCCCTTTCCCACTCATGATCGCTCCAGCTTTCAAAAAGCATTCTTCTGGGAGACAAAAGGACAGCATACGGACTGCGGCAATTCTTTGGGGGACAGCTGTCGTGCTCCTGGCTGCCGGTTCCTTAAACCTGCAAGCTCTTCAGGTAAGGAACGCTTTGCGCCATCAGTGCAGGATCCTGCTCCAGTTCGACGAAGTAGTTTTGGATGCGAGCCTTCTTTGCCGCGGTGAAGACCTTCTTCCAGTCGACGACGCCTTTACCGAGCGGCACCTCTTTCGCTTTGCCGTCGGGGGTCATCACCCAGTCCTGGCAGTGCATGGAGATATAGCGGTTTGGATAGCGGGTGAAGTAATCCACTGGATCGAAGCCGTTCTGCATGGTGGAGACCTGAAACTGCAGTTTCACCGTCTTCGCATCCAGGCGCGCGATCTCCATGTCGTAGACCCGCTTGCCGTCGATGCTGGTTGTCTCAAAACCTTCGTTGTGCAGCACCGCAACCATGCCCGCAGCATGCGCCTTGGCCGCAAAGGTGTTGAAGAGATCGGTGACGCGATTCACGTCCCCTACGGTTGGTGGAACGTCCTTAGGCAGCGTGCCGAAGCCGAGGCTGGCCGTGGCCATTTGGGTCAGGCCAAGATCTTTGGCCCATGCGATCCGCTCCTCCGCATGGTTGAACAGCTCCCCGGTGTCAAAGTGCGAGCTGATACAGGTAAGACCGTAATCGTGCAGCATCCTGCGCAGTTCCTGCGGCTTGTACTGCGCCAGGCTGGAGAAATCCTCATAGCCAAACGGCGAACAGAGCTCAATGGTCTGAAAGCCGGCTGCGGAAAGGCCCTTCATCGTCCCGGCAAAATCCGGATTGATCGAGGCGCGGACAGGATAGGTCTGGCAGCCGATGGGGAGGCCCAGCGGATCGGCCAGCAGGGACGGGGTTGTAGCCAGAGCGACAGCAGCGGCCGCCCCCTGCTGAAGAAAATGACGTCGGGTGATCGGCATACGGTGTTCTCCTGATGTGTTCACCAAGAAGATTACGACAGTCGCCCGTAGGCTGACGAAAAACCCGGTGACCTGTCACCAGGTTTTCGACGAAGTTACCGAAAGATCCCGTCTTTCAAGAACTTCATGCGGCAAGCTTTTCAGCGACCGGATTACTTCCCGATTGCCGACCATACCCTCACAACCTTGCGCGGTCTGGGATTCGGGGGGCGAATTTACCTGACCGAGCTTTCTGCCGTCGGCGACGCGGTCAAAAAGCAAACGGCCTTATGATAGTTTGCGATGTTGCGAATTAGTCTCAGACACGCCGAAACCTCTATACGAAACCGGAGGAAAATCATGCACCGAGCGGCGTGCCCTATCCCGATGGCGGCAATATCCTGACGGAAGTATTTGTAAAGACCGACACAGGCTGGCGCATCGCCCACGCTCACAATACAACGATTGCTCGCGAGGCCGCCGCCCTCGATCCCGCCAGAGCGCGATAGAGGAGATATCCTTCCTTTCGTGGTTCCGCGCAGATAGATGCGCCAGCATCGGAAGCGTGTGTTCCGATCAAGCTTCGACCGGCGGGTTCTTAGCGGATTACGGACAATCCGGAAGTGATCTCGCGAATTGCTTTCGTTCAAGTCGCATTTCCGGTAAGTTCACCCGGAGATACTACCGAAGGCCACTTGAGACGAGCGATCTACCCTCTGGTATAAACGGATTAGGAGCCATCGATCCTCCGAAGAGCTGCGGTATTCCATCGCAGACGCCAAGGCGCAAACCATTCTCCTGAACCGAATGGACTGTGGCTAGCAAAGTCCGGGACAGGCGGCAAATGACCGCTCTGAACGACTGAGGTCTCGTGAATCCAACCCGAAGCGTACTGGACGCGCTGCCCCACTTCAGACCAGCGACATGAGAGATTTCCTATGTTCGTTTGCCATGACGATTTCATCGCAGCTAGCCCCCGGTATTTTGACTGAGCTGAAGTCCATTCTACGCCCAGGGTGTAATAGCCATCCTTCAGGTTCTCCTTGCGAAAATGGGACCTCGATCGAGACACTTTTGAATTTGGCCAATGGTTTAAGGGCCGGGTCTATGAGAGACGCTGTGATCTGTCTCCTGAGGGAGACATGTTGTTGTATTTTGCGGCGAGCTATCGGAAGCCATATCATCCACGCCAAATGAAGCTCGTGAATGGCCGGATTGGCGGTAATTCGCCGGCGACTATGGGGCGACGTGTCCGTTTGCGACGATCCCCAACGCTTCCTCGAATCTTGGTTGGCGCAGGTTGTACCTGAACTGCTCCCAATGAACCCTGCCGTAAGCTGTTTTCGAATGATTGTCCGCCAGGTCGATCTCGCGCGCCCAGAAGCGCCGCTGAAAATCGCTGTATGTGGGCAAGGGCTCGCTCCAGTCTATCGGCTTACCGTCGGAGCCCAGACTAAGAAAAGCTAGGGTGTAAAACATGTGAGCGAGCTGCCTCATCAGATAGAACCGGGCAGCCTGGTACGAATCGGGTGGTGCTCCGAAATATTCCTGAAGATAGGTCTGTTCCTCCGTTTCATTGGCGACGAGCATATTCGCCACCGCCGCTAGGTCGGCATACCGATCGTTCTGGAACGCAGCCTCCCAGTCCACCATCCACAGGCGGCTTCCATCGAAGAGCATGTTGTCCGGCTTGAACAGGTCGTTATGACTCGGTGCCGGGGCCGGATCGAGAGATGAGTAAACCGCCGCCAATTGCTCGTATTGAGAAAGAAGCTCCACGAGGTTGTGTTCCGGCAGGATGTTCGCGGCCCGGAACTTCTGCAGGAACCCGTCCAGGGCAGGCCCTTTACTCAGCAGGAAGGTGCACGTGGTATTGAAGGGGACTACGGGAAACGGCGGCAGCGCATGGAGGGTACGCAGGGCGGCGGGTACGCGACGCAGCGCGTCCGCTGCCGGCAAGGGTACTGCCTCCACAAAGTCAGTGATCGAGATTCGATCTTCGGCGCTTGTTTACCGGACGCGCGGCGCTAATCCTGCTTCAGCCGCCGCCTGCATGCAGCCGAAGTGACGTGCGACGTCGCCCGCGCGTGTGTTGATCCGCAACAGGTACGCCGATCCTTGCACAACGATGCGGAAGGCCCGGTTGGAGCCGGGCCGCTCGGTCAAGTCCCGGATGTCGTCGAATGCGGCGACGCCGAAAGCCTCGCTCAGGCCGCGAGTCGCGGCCGCGATCTTCTCTTGCGGAATCATTACGTGCTCCACTCGTATTGGCGTACAAAGGATCTGTCGAAAGCTTACGACGTTTTGGCGAGGGCAACTTCTCTTCCCCGGGGGAGATAAGGGATTTCATCCAACCTTGATTTGAGCCGCCAAGCAGGCGTACATTTTGCGACAAGCAAAAACGCGAGAACGAAATTCACGCGAAACGATCGCTAGACACGAGTGAAAACAGCGTTAAAAGGGGAACCCCCATGGATTCAAAAAGAAACCCGCCCTCGAAAAAACCGGCCGATTTGACGAAAGCTAGCCGAAGGAGATTTTTGACGGCCGGCGCAGCTGCAGCTGCGTTGGGCGCCGTGCGAACCGCAACCGGCGAAACATCGGCTGGCGAAACAAAGTCGCTGAAGGACCAGGTCGCCTACGGCGATCGGTCGCACTACGTGACCTCGCAGCGCGTGGCGGTAGACGGCAGACCTTCGCCGGACGAATTTGGGATGACGTTTCACGTGTTAGCGCCGCTGCAGGATTTCGTGGGCACCATCACACCCTCGTCGCTTCACTTCATTGGGACGCATCGCGGGTCGATCGTGCCCGATATCGATCCCAAGCAGCATCGGCTGATGATTCATGGCATGGTCGACCGGCCGCTGGAGTTCAGCATGGATGATCTGAAGCGCTTTCCCTCCGTATCACGCGTTCATTTCATAGAGTGCCTGGGCAACCATTCCAAGCCGGAAGACAAAACGGTGCAGGAGACTCACGGGCTGACGAGTTGCAGCGAATGGACAGGCGTACTGCTCTCGGTTTTGCTCAAAGAGTGCGGCGTACAAAAAGACGCCTCGTGGGTAGTGTCGGAAGGCGCGGAAGAGGTAAAGGGCGCCGGCAGTATCCGGCTGGCGAAGGCGATGGACGATTGCATCGTCGCCTACGGGCAAAACGGCGAGCCGATACGCCCGCAGCAAGGCTTTCCGTTGCGCCTGGTGACTCCGGGATTCGAAGGGATTTACAACACTAAATGGCTGCGGCGGATCAAGGTCGTGGACCGCTACTACATGACATACAACGATTATGGACATATTTCGAAGGATGAAGAAGTGGCCGCGTTGACGTTCCAGTGGGGGCCGAAATCGGTGATCACGTTTCCGTCCGGAGGGCAGAAACTCCCCGGTCCCGGAATCTACCAACTGACTGGGTTGGCGTGGTCGGGCGGAGGCGCGGTGCGGCGTGTAGAAGTTTCCGCCGACGGCGGGCAAACGTGGAAAGACGCGGAGATCCGCGGGCCGGTCCATCCGAAAGCGCATACGCGATTTGGCATGGACTGGAAGTGGGACGGGGGGCAATGCGTGCTGCAGTCGCGCTGTACCGATGAACTTGGGCAGGTGCAACCTTCGCGCGCGCAATTAGCCGCGTTTTTCAAGGTGCCGCCGGACCATTACAAGACTCACGGCGTCCAGGGCTCGGACAACACGATTCAGCCGTGGCGGGTGGCGGGCGATGGGAGCGTACACAATGCGATTTAGCGTTCTGCTTCCAGCGCTGATTTTGTGCGCGTGCGGCGCTACGTGGGCCCAATCGCCGACCTATGGCGTCGGAAGGACGCCGACTCCCGAGGAGATTCGCGCCGAGGATATCACCATCAGCCCGGACGGGCAGAATCTTCCACCGGGGAAAGGAACGGCAAAAGAGGGTGCGGCGATTTTCGCCCAGAAATGCGCGATGTGCCACGGACAGAACGGTTCGGGCGGGCTGGCTCCGATGTTGATCAAGCCCCAAACGCCTGAGAAGAGCTCGACGCCATGTCTGGAGCCATGCATTCGACCGGGAGATGTAATGGCGTTGCATGCGCCTTACGCAACGACGATATGGGACTACATCAATCGCGGCATGCCCTTCAGCCAGGAAGGCTCGCTGAAGCCGGACGAGGTGTACTCGCTGACCGCGTTCCTGCTCTACAAGAACGGTGTGATTCAGGAGGATGAAGTCCTCGCCCAAACGACGCTGCCGCAAGTGAAAATGCCGAATCGAGACGGATACGCCATACCCAACTGGAAGCCAGGCATGCCACGGCCGTTTCCGAACGGGCACTAGCCTGTGCGTTTTTCGACTAAGCACGCGGAGTGGGGAGATGAGGGGGATAGGTATCATGTCCCCATCTTCCAAAGAGGTTTACGCCTGATTTGTCGAGCCGGCCGTCCAATCCTCTGGCCCGCGAGCTGGCTTTGCAGCCGCATTTTTGTACGTTCTGTAGATCTGTTGCAATCTTCGGAGCGGCCCGGTCAGGCCGGTGGGCACCGGATCATCCTCTACGTTACGAGATTGGTCAGAGTTGCTCACCTACCCTAGGTGTACACCCGAGCACACCCAAACGCACTACTGCGGTTGCAGGAGGAAGCCTGGACATTTGTGTCTAAGCCGGTGGCGAATGTGTAACCATTTTCAAAACTCAAAAGTAACAACGGCATGAAGCCCTGTGGGTTAGAGGTCGCGTTTGATCCCAGCCAGAATCTCTGTCCCCGCCAGAATCTCGTTCGCAGGGTGACTGAGTGCGGATCAAGCCCCGATCATTGACCGGGTAGGGTATGCCTGTCCAGGGTCTCACCGATGCTTTCGAGTAAGGCGTTCACTTGCCCGTCAATGGCTTCCGTTTCCCGGAGAATGAGAACGTAGTGATCCATATAGACTGGGACCCCATTCAGCGGAACGGCCAGCGCCACCGCCATCACGGAAGCTTCGCTGCGTCCCTCGGCATTGACGAGATTTACGGTTGTGACGTAGAGGCCCAGATGGGCATCGGCCATCTTGTCAACGACGCATCCCTGATGTTGCCTCACCGCTGATTTGAGGCCGTAAAGAAACAAGCTCACTGTATCCGTAGTGACATCACCCGGGGCGTGCGGCGCTTGAATGTACATCGGTAATTTACAGGCAACCTTCGCTTCGCCAGACGCCGAGCCAACCATCAGAACTGCAAACAGCAAAGCAATCGCTCTCACAGTGGCTCCCGGGACAGAATGCTAATGACCGTCCTTTGATCCTAGAGGATGAGGCCGGTCTCCCACCTGCACCAAAATAGCCAGTGCTTGTCCCCTTTATTTGTAATCATCGCGGTTTCGGCTGCCCTCTCTCTGCAGACACGATCTCGCCTTCACAGTGGTACATCGACCGCAAACTGGCTAAAGAAGAGTGCGAGCTCGTCCTGTCGCAGGAGGTGTGTACTACGCAGGAACCTGGTCAAGCAATGGGCAATCCACGATTGGGAACAAACCGAAAATGGCAGAAGTACATGAATGCAAATAACTTGCCGCACGGGCTGGAAGTTTTGCGCGGTCTCCAACGGTCGACTCCCGCGAGCTCTCGTTCCTCAAATGTGCGTGGTTTTTCGTTTCCCTAACACGAAAGATGCACTATCATCCGTGCAAAAGACCTTGCTCCTGTTCATTTTCTGTGTGCAGAGAGGGAGAGAGGCAGGCGCCTTCCGTGAGGAAGACCAAGACCGCCCGAGGACTTCACCAGCAACAACTTATCCATGGCGAGCGGATTGGCAAAGATAGGTCATCTCCGCCGCTCGATTCAATTTCAAAGTAGAGGGAGGACAAACTATGAAAACAATACTTGGTCCGGGCATGATCGTAGGGCTTTTCTTGCTCAATGCGTTATCTGCGACTGGTCAAACACAGGGCGCCGCAATGAGCCGGTCTTCAGCCCCTCCGACCTCAGTTCACAACGCGCTTGGGAACACATCAAAACAGTATGACTTTGATTTCATTGCCAAGGACTACGTATGGAGCAATAAGCCGCTTAAAGCAACTGCCGGCAAGGTTTGCCAGACCATGAAAGAGCACGCCTTCTCCGAGACTCCCTATGGGATCAACGGCGACCAGGACTGGAACAACTGCCTTAACACTCAGATCCGCAGTATTGGCTACTTGCGCTGGTTGCGGAACGGCGGCTTTAATCCCAACCGAAAAAACCGTACGAACGCCCAAGAGTATTTGAAGAAGTATTACACCATGGGTCCTTGGGGGAGCTATTCCTTTGCCGAGCTGAGCCAGGCGGTAAAAGCCACAACAGGCAAAAGTATTCCCTAGCTGTTCAATTCTATCCGGGGACAATCCGCCCGCTTACCAATGCGCAACGATAGTCGATTCCAAAAGAACCTCCAGCTGACGAACCGCTGACGCTTTACGCGGTTCGTCGAGCATCTCGCTTAAGTCTGCAGCCTCTCTCAAGGATGGAGCTCATAGAGCGTAAGATGATGGCCCGCGACAAAAGCCAACATAGACCCGTTCGGCGAAAGGGCAAAGGCGTTGCTGGAGTGTTCGGCAGCAGGCAAAGCAATCGAGGCAATCAGCGACCCATCTTCGCTTCCGAAGACTTCGATCCTTTGCGTCTTGATCATGCTGAAGCGGAAGAGACGCCCTTGATCCCAATTCTCCTCTGCTCGAGTCAGCATGAGGGCCACTCTGGCGGAAGCGCTCGAACCCGCGACCGACGCGGGGAAATCCTGCCGAGTCGATGTTTGCTCGATCACGGGTGAGCCGTTCTTCCGTGTCAAAATGGTGTGCATCGCCTTGCCTGAGGTATCGCAGGTGGTAGCAGCGAGCAGATCCGGTGAGACGTTGTCCAGCATCGGGAAACAGGCAGAACGCAGACTGCCAAGCTGTCTGTAACTGTCGCTGTCCCAGGCTTTGCCGACCAGAAACCATTCCGGCCCCACACCTTTCCGCAACTCGATCATGCCGTCATCGAGCAGGATTGGTGTGGGCACGAAGTTGCTGGAAGTTCCAAGAGTCTTGATCCGCTTCAAATTTTGGTCTAGCAGCGACCATCCCACCTCCTCTTGCGGCCCGCGGGCGAGCGAGTTCGCCAGCATCAGATGATCTTCCCGGGAATGCAATTCGTGTAGTTCTCCGACGAGGAGGTGCTCGCCATCCGGAGACGCGCGCAGGGATGCCAGTGGCAGATCGAGCGGAACAGAGGCAAGTTCCTGCAGGCCTGGCCCGTACATCTTGAGAAACCGTCCTTTATGCACCAGCAGATTGCGCCCAAAGGACCAGACGTAAGCATTGTGGTCGTCGACGATCCATTGCTCCATGCGATCGACCGAACGCGTCTCAATGTTGAATAGAACGGCGCGGACCTGCTGTGGGTTGTCCGTAGGGCGTTCGTCCCCCGAATGCCTCAACAACTCATGGGTTGGGAAAGTGACGAGAACTTCTGTATTGCTCACGAAGTGAACAGTTGTACTCTGTTGCAGCTGTAATACCTCGCGATCGCTCTCGGGTCTTATGCCGAACCGCGAAAGGTCTTCCGCATCTCCCGCACGACGAAAGCCAAAGGGAGGTGTGCTGAGAGGCGCGGGATCGAGCGTACACTGGCCAGCGCGGCAAGGGCCGATAAATGGTTCTGTAGAACGCATGCCATCGCGGACGGAGTGGCTTGCAACAACCGGTAAGGCGCGGAGAGGCTGATTCCCCTGGCGCGCGATTTGCAGAATGAAGATCGTTTTCGCGGGCAAACCAAGTGACGACTTTTCCGTCGTGATCGCCGACTCCGCACTATTCCCGGATGGTAGAACCAGCTTGATGTGGGAAAGATGCCAGACTTCGCCAAGGGTAACGGTCTTGGGAAGCTGGTCAGTGTTTGTCGTATGACGAACAGCAAAGGGAGCCGGCTTCGCCACGTCCAATGGGTTTAAAGTGGCGGACGAGACACGAGGCTGATTCACTCCAAAGGTGCCAAAGCCGGGGAATTCTTCGGTCTCCTCTTGAATCCTGGGTGCGGCAAGCAAGCTGGTAACCACGGGTTCGAGCGGCTTTCTCTCGCCGCACGGTGCCTGCACCATAAATGTGATCCCTTGGGTGTGGCGGTTTGTCCGCGTGACCGCCTGGACGGTCGCGTGTAACAGCGCGCCGGACGCCAGGCGGCACCCCGCCTGTTCCCAAGGAGCCAGGATCTGGAGAGCAAAGGTAGAACCAACTTCCAGCCTATCGCCTGCAAGGGTTTTCGAGAGTTCCGCCTCGATCGGCGCCTCCTGCGCGCTTGCGCAAGAAAGGCACGCGACAGTCATGAAAGCAACAATCCACTTTGGAAGATAGCCGAGAGAGCGGTAAGGCATACCGAATGGCATCATTCTCTCTCGCGCGAAGCTCTGGTGTCCATTCCATAGAAGGCTGAAGCGTTTCGGGATGGTATGAACTGAGGAGGGACAGACATCTCCCCGTCAACGCCGAAAGCAACGTAAATGTTGTTCCAATCGGGTCGTACTATATTCGCCTACACTATGAGAGATGCGTCATCGCGCATTTGATCGGACGGCCGCGACGATCCGTGATGAGCTACGGAGGAGGCGACTCGATGATCGATGCACTTGTCGGCATAGCAGCCACGATTTACATCTTCAAATTCTTCATAGGTCTCTTCAAACCGAATCCAGCCGTCTGGCGTTGCTCCCAAGTCGACGGCGGCTGTGGCTACGGTCCAGAGCAGGCGTGTGAGTGCAGCGATGAAGCCAAAGAGCGGTGGATCAGGCAGGGGTGTAAGGAGTTTCACCTGAAAACATCTGGTTAAGGGGGGAGACTTAGTAAAGCTTCCGGTTCTGATGCCATTCGACGGGCGTTGATGGTAGTGCAAAGGCCTCAGCCATGAGGCGTAGAAAGGCTTCAACCGCTGCCCGTCCCTCTTCTTCATCCTCGACGATTTCGAAATGGATTTGGGCTTGATCTTTGAATTCACGTTCCTCGGGCGGTCTCAGATCCAGGATGCTTGCTGTCCAACCATAAGGATTGCCCTCCCTTACTACGCCGCGTAGGAACGGCTCGTTGCCTTTGTTGAGTTCGGCGAAATACTCGATCCGTTCTCGATTTTTCGGCATGCGATAAACGTAGAGCGCTGCTTGAAAGCCTTTCAATGGTTCTTTCGAGCCATAGGCTTGACCATTCTTGTTCCAGAGCTCAGACACATAGTTACTGTTTCCATACGCCGATAATCCTCGCGAAACTCCATGAAGAAGCAACACCAGATATTGACTCCAGGCGACCTCCACCGGCCAGGCGGCCAAACGAGGGTCAAGGGGGCGCGGTAAGCGCCTGTTAAAACATGAACTTCAACGCAAACTGCACCTGGCGCGGAGACTCCGCCTCAAGGATATGGTTGAACGTCGGCGAACTGATGTCAGAGTCGGGCAGCCGGAAATTTGTGCGGTTCAGGACGTCAAACAACTCCGCGCGGAACTGCAACTGTGTCGATTCTGTCACCTTGAAATTTTTAAGCGCTGCGAAGTCCCAGTCGGCATAAGCAGGGCCGTCCATGCGTCCACGACTCCTCGACCTGATCCATCGCGAAATGCAAAATAAGCGTGCCGGGAAGCCCGCCCGCATCATTGCCAAGATGAACCAGCTGGAAGACCCGGACATGATCGAAGCCTTGTGCGAGGCCTCGAACGCCGGCGTTTCCATCGATCTGATCATTCGCGGTTTCTGCTGCCTTCGTCCGGGTGTGCCCGGCCACACAGAAAACATCCGCATTCGTTCGATCGTCGGGCGCTTCCTGGAACACTCACACATCTTCTACTTCGCCAAGGTCTGATCATTGCAGCGCGGCACTCGCCTTCTGTGCGATCAGCGCGAAACCCTTGGAATGTGCGGTGTTTTCTGTTTCCAGAAGGCGTTTGCGACCCAAGTCATGGTTTTTCTTGCGCATTTGAATTTCTCCCAAGGCGAGAGAGGCCTCCAGTTGCAAGCGAACGAGACCAAGGTTGCGCCCCTGCGTGAGTGAATCTTGAGCGCTGGTCTCCGCTCCAGCCAGGTTGCCGTCCGCTGCCATGAAGTAGGCCTGATCAAGGATTACGGGGATGCGAACGAGGACATCCCGGCTCTTTGCAGAAAGCCGGACCGCTTCTACAACGGCGAGACGCGCCTCTTCAGCCTTTCCTTGTTGAAGCAGGGCTCTCGATAGCACCGATTGTGCCAGACTCTCCTCATCGGTGTATGCGTCCGCGTGAAACGCTTCGACCGCCGCACGGCTGAGTTGTTCCGCCTCGGCCCCTCTGCCGGTATCGCAATCCAATTCTGCCAACGCCAGGCGAGTTTCGGCGGCGTCGCTTTTATTTCCAAGTCCCTCTTCCATGGCCAGGGACTCACGATAATCGTGTTCTGCCTCCGCCGCTTTCCCCTGTTGCCGAAGCACTTGTCCTATTTGCGCAAGGTTTGATGCGTAGATCATCTTTCTGCCAATCTCTTGGTCAATGGCCGATGCTTCCTGGTACATTTTGTACGCACCCGGCAGATCTCCCTCTTCTAACAACACGTCCCCGATCGCCGCCATGGCCATCGCAGACGAACCCCGATGTCCCACTTCATTCGACAGCTCCAGCGAATGCTGAAACTGGTTCCGTGCATCCTGCAGTTTCCCTTGTGCGCGCAAGAGGATGCCGGTGTCGCCCATCACGGCCGCCATTCCACTCTTGTCAGCCGCTTCCTGGTAGTGCAGCAAGGACTCGTCGTAGAGGCGGCGCGCGATAGTAAAGTCTCCTTTCTTAACGGAAATCACACCCAGGTTGAGCAGCTCTTTTGCTTGACCCTTTTGATTGCCGATGCCCCGTGAGATGGTAAGCGCCTGGGTGTAGAACTTCTCCGCCGTAAGGAAATCCCCTTGATTGATAGGAACCTCCGCCGAATCGTGCAGGGTCTGCGCCAAGCCGCTGCGGTCTCCGGCGGCTTCGTAGATCTGCCTGGCTTCTTTGCAGGTGCTTCCGGCTTTTTCGTTTTCACCCAGATCCGCTAAAGCTCGGCACTCAGTATCTCGCGCCCGAGCCAACAGGAGTTTGGCCCCCTCTTGCGTGGCTTGCTGTGCCGCGAGCTCTGCCATATCTCGCCTGAGTTTGCTGTCGCCGAGTGACGCTGCGGCGTCCGATCGGGCCAAGTTGATGCGCGGGTCAGTTCGTGTCTGCGTCTTCAAGGCATCGAGAGCAGTCAAGCTCTTCAAGGCATCTTTGCCCCGGCCGGCGGCAGTTTCTGCGTTGGCCAGCTGCAAGCCGTACTCGACATTATCGGGGAAGAAGCTGAAGAGCGTCTGATAGGCTTCGATGGCCTTCGGCCAATCCCTGCTGGTCTCGTAAAACCTGGCCTCGACCAGCAAGTGCTTCTCCCGTGAAAGATTGCCCGCTTCGTCCATAGCTTTCTTTGCTTGCTGCTGCGCGTTGGCGTCATAGCCGAGAGACGACCACGTTCTGGCGAGCTCGGAGTGAGCCAGAGTAAACCCGGGATCGACAGAGACAGCCTTGCTGAGAAACGCTTGTGCCGATAGTGCGTCAAAGGCCCGGTTGCTGGCGAGCCCCTGGGCATAGGGACGCATTGCTTCTGGATTGGACGGCGCTTCGGCCCTCACTCCATCGGCTTCGACCTGAGAAAGCTTTCCCAACCCGAACTGCTGGCGCAAGCGAGCGCCAGCTTGCGAAGCGAGGTCAAGCAGGGTTTCTTCGGTGCCGGTCTCTGAAACGGCGGCGACCGTTTCTCCGTTGGCAGTGTCTTCGAGTCGAAGGTCGAGGCGAATTTGGCCCCCCTTTTCTCTTCCCACGTCGAGATAGGAGCCGAGAACGATGAAGTCGCTGGCCAGGTTGGTGCGAACTTGCGTCAATGCCTCGGGTGACAGGCTCTCTACATCGGAAAGACCAAGGTCGAGTTTGGTCCGTGCGACCGTATCCTCGGGCACGGTGCGCAATTGCTCGCCGGCCGCCAGCGCCGTGGTCAGCATCTCCGACAACGCGGTTGAAACCCAGGCGGTTTCTGGCTGCGGGGAGAGATTCTTGAAACCCAGGACTGCGGTGGACGGCCGTATGCGGAGATGAACAGCACCAGGCGTGGGCTCAGTGGCTAGCTTCTGTTTCCAGAGCCAGCGCGCTGCCCACACCCCCAAGCCCGCTGCCGCGGCGAGGATGAGTAACGCGGTGGCCAATGACTCCCTATGGCGGCGCACGAACTTTCCACCGCGGTAGAGGAGACCAGGTTTGCGGGCCATGATGGGCAGGCCAGAGAGGTGCCGCTCGATATCCTGGGAAAGTTCTTGCGCAGAGCCATAACGATGTTCCGGCTCCCAGCGGATTGCCTTCATCACGATGGTGTCGAGATCGCCGCGTAAGCTACGGGTTAGCTCTTTGGGGCGAAGGGCACGCGAGTCAGCAACCAGCTGAGGGGTAATGAGGGTTCGGGTTCTGTCATCGGGAGATACTTTTTCCTCGATTCGGTCGACGGCCACACTCGGTTTCTCCGGTTCCTTCTGGTAGTCACGCGGCTCCATCTGAGAAGCAGGATCCTCAGCAACCCGATGCGGGCGATGCCCGGTCAACAGTTGATAAAGCACGATGCCAAGCGAATAGATGTCCGTGGTCCTGGTGACCTGTGCGCCGCGCAGTTGTTCTGGGCTCGCATATTCGGGGGTCATCGCACGCCAGCCGCCACTGGTAAGCGTCGTTTCCGGGGACCATTGCGGGTTGAGCACCTTGGCAATGCCAAAATCCAGCAGCCGCACCACGCCTTCCGGGGTAACCAGAATGTTGCTGGGTTTCAGATCGCGATGGATGACCAGGTTGTCATGGGCATATTGCACCGCGAGGCAGACAGCACGGAACAGGTGCAAGCGTGCGCTGATGGACAGTTTGTGGGTGTCACAATATTCGTCGATGCGAACGCCCTCGACGTACTCCATGATCAGATAGGGCAAGCCTTCTTCGGTGCTCCCACCGTCCAGCAGGCGCACGATACTGGGGTGGTCCAGAGCGGCCAGGGCTTGCCGCTCGTTACGAAAACGGCGCAGGATTTCGTCCTTATTCGTTCCCGGTTGGAGCATTTTGATGGCGACACGCTTGCGAAACTGTTCATCCGCACGTTCAGCCAAATAAACGACCGCCATGCCGCCTCGCCCAATCTCGCGCAGGATGCGGTAGGCGCCAATCCGTTTACCCGCCACCGCGGGCGACTGCGCAGATAAGAGATTAAGAGCGGGAGAATCCTCTAGAAAGGTAGAGGCGCCATCGAAACTGGAGAGCAGCGATTCGATTTCGGCGCGCAGAGAGTCGTCCTCGCCGCAGGCCCGGCGCAGAAATTCGCTTCGTTCCGTGGGGTCTCGCTCCAGGGCTAAGGTGAATAACTCCTTCACCTGTTCCCAGTTTTCAGGCATCGGTCTTGTCGTCCGGGCGTAGCTCACGCGCGAGCCATGCCTTGGTCACGTTCCAGTTACGCTTAAGCGTTGTCCGGGAAACTCCCAAGACTTCGGCGGACTCCTCGATGCTCAGGCCGCCGAAAAAGCGCAACTCCACCAGGTGGGCTTGCTGAGGATCGAACGCGGCCAGCCGGGTAAGCGCTTCATCCAAAGCAATCACGTCCGCCCCTTTTTGTTTGGCAACGCCGATCGCCTCTTCCAGGAAGACTTTCTCAACGCCGCCGCCGCGCTTTTTCGCGTCATGGCCGCGGCTATAGTCCACCAGGATCCGGCGCATGAGTTGCGCGGCAATCCCAAGAAACTGCTCCCGGTTCTTCCAATGACCTGCTCTTTGATCGTTCAGGCGAAGATAAGCCTCATTGACCAGGGCCGTGGTCTGTAAGGTGTGCTCACGGCGCTCGCGGCGCAGGTGGCGTGACGCCAGACGCCGCAATTCCGGGTAGAGCAACACTGCCAGGTCGGCGAGGACCTGCTCAGTGCCGGCGTCTCGCCCTCCCGGGATGGCAGCTACATCTCTTGGCGCGTCCATAAACGACTCGTATGCGATGAAGGAAGCACTCTGGGGGAAGTACCTGCAGGCCGCGATCATTCGAAATCAGGAAATGAAAAAGAAGTGCGAGGGGAGGGCCTGGGGCGAGTTTGCGAGCGTACTCGATTCCACCCCACAAAGGATCGCGACCTTTACGGCTGAAAGTATATATCCAGTCGAATGCCAAGCCAACCGGTTTAGCCCCTTGATCCCAGACAGTTAGTCATTGGCCGCCGGGAAGAATAGAGCCGCCACCCGGCGGGACGCAAAAAATGACGCAAGAAATATGGACCTTTTCCTTGGGTTTCTTCGCGTTATCCCAATAGAAGCCGAGTTTTGATCTTAGGGACGGCGATCTGTGCGCACAGTTCCTGCTAACCACCGTCAACCGGTCTTCGAGGAGGAAAAACATGGCAGCGAAGAACCCGATCCTGCAAGGAAGCGCCGTTGGACAGATTCCTGTGCAACGCAAGAGTTGGCTGGGAAGGAACTGGAAATGGTTGCTGTTAGTTAGTTTCCTGGTGATGGTCTGCTTTGGGTTGGGATTTTTTGCCCTGATCATGAGTTGGATGCGAAGCTCCGACGTGGCTCTGGAAGCGTTGGCGAGAGCGCAGGCAAACCCGGCTGTGGTACAGCGGCTTGGCGCCCGTATCGAAGAGGGCTGGTTGATGAGCGGTTCGATCAATGTGGGTACCGGTGGAACAGGCGAAGCCAGCCTCACGGTGCCGATCTCGGGACCCAAGGGCAACGGCACCGTTTACGTCACGGCGCGGAGAATCGCGGGAGTGTGGAACTACAGCCAGATGATCGCTGGGATTGAGTCAACCGGGGAGAAGATTGACCTGCTCTCCGGTCCGGTGGAATCGCAGTCGAGGGCGCCCAGCCCGTCAGTGCCAAGCCCGCAACCCCAAGCTACCCTAAGCAGCGGGGCCGCAAGCGGGGCCGCGCCCGTAGCACCTACGCCGTCACCCAGCGCTCCTGCGCCGAACTTATTGGCTGCCGGGAGCTCGGGCGTGCTTCAGAGCCAGGACACAAGCACCCCGGGCGTGGTCGCCGAGTTGATCCAATGCCGGCGATCTGGCGGCGTCCTCAGCGTCAAAATTCGCTTCCACAACACGACGGGCGCTGGAATGGGTTTCTACGCTCTGCGCCCGAACACAGGCTATGAGAAGTACTACCTTGCCGCCGCAAATAAGAAATACTTCATCCTCAAAGATGCAGACGGCACGGACCTGGCGCCTGGCTTTAATTGGGACTGCGGCATGTCCGGCGTCTGCGAGAAACTGGGCCCTGGACAGTCGGATACCTGGTGGGCGAAGTTTCCAGCGCCCTCTGCAGACGTGACCAAGTTAGATCTGTTTACCCCGGTCACACCGCCCTTTGAAGATGTTCCGATCGCCGACAACTAAAAGCTGGAATGCGAGGCGAACCATGCAAATTCATCGCTGTTGGAAATCATTGTTGCTGCTGCTTGTCGCCTGCCCGGCCATGGCTCAAGGGAAGTACGCCGATCCCGACGCGGCAGCCACGGATGCGGCGGCTCGCCAGGCGCTGGCCCACCCGCACATCATCGCCATTGTCGGAGTCACCAGCGGAATCCAGAGTGTGCTCCAGGATCTGGGAGCGAAGGTGGTGGGGCAGCAACTCACCATCGATCTGGCTGCCGACGTGTTGTTTGATTTTGACAAATACACGCTGCGGCCCGTAGCCAATGAAACGCTGCGGAAAGTAGGCCAGGTAGCGGCCTCCTATCCCAGCTCACCGATGCTAATCGAAGGGCATACCGACGGTAAGGGCACCCACCCTTACAACATGAAGTTGTCTGAGAATCGGGCGGACGCAGTGAAGAACTGGCTGGTACAGAACGCATCGATAGCGGGATCGCGCATCACCACTCAGGGTTGGGGCGAAACCAAGCCGGTCGCTCCCAACAAGAAACCGGATGGATCGGATGATCCTGAAGGGCGGCAGAAGAACCGGCGGGTGGAGATCGTATTGACACAGACGGGACCCATGACGGGGAAGTGAACGCTGCCCATACGTCACAAGGATGCGTTGTAGACGGTCAAGATCCACTTGGGCAATTACTTACTTGAGACAACCGCACAGTTCGTTGAGGGGCACCAGTTGGGATAGGTCATGCAGAAGGCGAGTTCACATTGATGGGGCTAACCAGATGAAAAAACTTTGGTCGCTTTTTCAACGCAGAATAGTGTGGACCTCAGGCGCGGCACTCGTGGCGATCGTTGCGGTACCAGCGATTTTTGTTCTGGTGTTGAAGGTTCTGGGATTGGTGCACAGCGCCTCGCTGCACACATGGCTGTTCGATGTCGGCCAGAATATGGGAGCTGATGGGGCAGCTGGATCACTGGGCTCGACAGGCGCTTGTTCGGCAGGCGATCCAGGAGATGATGGCGGCTCCAACGATAATCTGCTCGACCAGTTGCGCCACGGGATATGGCCGTATGGGAATCCCAATAGCGGACCGCAGCTTGAGGCAAATCCGGGAATGATCGGTGCACCGATTCAGTCTCCAAGTGATGGCCCCACCGGTCCCGTATTTCAAGGATTCTCAGGGGACACCGGCGACCAAATCGCACAAGCGGTGGACCTACTCGATGCTCTGAAAACCTACTGGGCAGGTGGTGAAAATGCAGGAACGGCTGCTGACCCGATAGAGGCTGAGTGAGAAGTGCAAACCCAGTAGCAGGCCAAACCTCAGAATCCGCAGTAAGGAAGTGGGCCAGTTTGAGGGCAATGCGAAAAGGGTGAATGATGGCCAAAACAGCACAGACCATTCGAAGCAGGAACTGGGGAGCGGTGACTTTGGGTGGCCACCAAGTGCCCGTACGTGTGCTCATCTTCTGGGCCGGCGTGACATTCTGGCTGGGAAACATGATCCTGCACACCGGTTCGTACGGGATAGCAGAGCTCTGGGCATCTCTTTCTTTCGTTACCGAGTTGGTGCTCATCACCAGTGCCACGCGAACGATTACCCTCGGTCGCGTGGCTGTTTTCTATTGTTGGGGCGGGACGGTAATGGGAGTGATGTGGCTGATCTCAGCCGTGTTCACCAGCTTCGTGCCGGAGCCAGACGCGGTCAGCCGGCAATTCTTTGTACCGTTCATGGAGGAATCGCTGAAGATCGCGCCCGTCGCATTCCTGCTTTGGCGAGGGCGCAGGTCACGCTCCTGGACTATGGGAGCAAGCGACATCATGTTGATGGCAGCAGCGAGTGGCGGGGGCTTTGGGTTGGTTGAAGAGGCCTACTTTCACTTTCACAATGGCGCCACTCGTGCCCTTGACTGGTTCCCACTTACCCGCATCAACGGGCCCACCCTGACGGTCGGGCACTCGACCTGGAGCGGTCTTGCTGGCGCAACCTTAGGGCTTGCGCTGTTGTGGCGGCCGCGGAAGCCCCTGAACTATCTCCTCGCCGGGAGTGGACTTCTCTGGTCCATCCTCGATCACAGTCACCATAACTACGGGGTCGAGCGCAGCGGAATCAGCGTCGACTTGTTCAATTTCGTCACTGGCCACGGCTGGTTGTCACTGTATTTCTTTGTGATTGCACTCATTGCGGTCTTGGTATCGGACCTGATTGTTAAGCATAGGGTTTTGCCGCCACTTCCGGTGCTCAAGACTCCGCTTGCGGGTCTCTTATCTTCCGGTAAGGGCGCCATGTCAATCTGGAACTTCCTTTTGACCAAACGGGCGCTTGCGTTTGCGGCCTTTCACTATAAGAAAGAGCCGCCGCAGGTCAGGAGCAGTCAGCTGGATCCGATCCTCTCCGTTCTCCTGCTGAAGCTCATGCGATTGCACGATAGCAAAGCATCCAGCGTGACGGGGCCTCTGGCACCCCTCGCCCAATAGCTCCCAGTCAGCCGGTCCGGAGATTGACGTGAAAGCAGCTGATTACGGTGCACGACAGGTGCCGAGGAGGACGGGTCATTCAGGAAACAACTTCATCGCTGAGGTTAACGAGATGAAAAAACTTTCGTCGCTTTTTCAAAACAAAACAGTGTGGACGTTATGTGCGGCACTGCTGGCCATCGTGGCTGTGCCGCCGATTGTTGGTCTTGTGCTGAAGGTTCTGGCATCGGTGCACGGCGCCTCGCTGCACAGTTGGCTGTTCGACGTGGGCCAAAACATGGGATCTGCCGGGGCACTCGGAGCGGCGGGAGCGGCAGCGGCAGCGGCTGGCGGTCCGTGGTGGTCGGACGGGTGGACGGACGATCCCCGCAAAATGGTACCCCCTAGGGTGTTCACTCCAGATGAGTGGAATAGAAGGCACCCTGATTGGCCTATGGACACTTCTTTTCGTACAGACTCTTGGCTTTCACGCACAGACGACCGAGACCGTACTGTTGGCACCGGCAGTCCCGCCATAGATAACGACGCTCATCAGGGGAGCGAAGCAGCCCCCTATATGAGCTCTGGTCATTAGGAAGCCGAGATGACCAAACACGTATTTCTTACCGGCGCCACCGGGCAGGCAGGAGGGGATGTCCTCGCGGGGTGGGTGGGCCGAGGGTTTGATGTCGTAGGAGCGGCCAACTGGACGAAGGCCACAATTCGGATTCTCTTTGCCGGATGCGTGCTCTTCAGTTCATTTTTTCTGGGCTCCCGCGCACAAGCACAGGCTTCACCATTCACAAGCGAAGAAATCCTGGATTATCACAGCGACATCCGTGTGCAGCAAGACGCCTCTTTACTGGTACGAGAGACGATCCGCGTGCGCGGCGCAGCCGTAGACATCCGGCATGGGATTTACCGCGACTTTCCTACCCGGTACAAGGATCGGCTGGGCAACCGTTACGTCATTCATTTCGCGGTTGTGGAAGTATTGCGCGACGGTCAGCCGGAGAAATTTCACCTGCAAGAGCTGACTAACGGCGAGCGGATCTACATCGGGGATGAGGACGTGATCCTCACACCCGGGGAGTATACCTACGCCCTCACGTATACCGCGAACCGGGAGATCGGATTCTTCGCTGATCACGACGAGCTGTATTGGAACGTTACCGGCACCGGCTGGGCTTTTCCGATCGCACATGCAACGGCAACGGTGACACTTCCGGAAAATATTCCTGCTTCCTCCATAGGAATGGACGGCTACACCGGACCGCAAGGCGCCCGTGGGAAAGCCTTCACCTCCTCGACGGGAACCGGCTCCGCCGTCAGCTTTGTTTGCACTCAGCCCTTAGCCGCAGGCGAAGGATTCACCCTGGTCGTCTCCTGGCCCAAGGGCTACATCCAGGAACCAAGCGGCGAAGCTCGTTTTCGCTATTTCATTGAAGACAACCGGCCGACCCTGGCCGGTGCTGCCGGCCTGCTCCTGGTGTTGCTCTACTACAGCATCGTGTGGATGCTGGTGTGCCGAGGTCCCGCCAAATCGGAGATCATCCCGACTTATGAAGCACCCGCCGGACTATCTCCTGCGGCTATGCGCAACCTGGTGCGGATGGGTTTTGATGACAAGACCTTCACTGCAGCGATTCTTGATATGGCGGTCAAAGACTATCTCTCCATAAAAGAGAAAGACGGTGTTTACACGCTCAAACGGAGCAAGGCCGGTGAGCAATCGCTAGCGCCAGAAGAGAAGGCGGCGGCCAAAAAACTGTTCTCCAAGCGGAGGCGCCGCGCTAATCACAAACATGGGGCGGATGACGGCGGCGAAGTTGCTGCCGAGATCAAGCTCCAAACGATGAACCACGAGATCCTCAGCGATGCCCTCGCTGTCATGAAAAAGACTCTCCGCACCGCCCAGGACAGGATCTATTTCGTTACCAACCGCCGCTATCTTGTCCTCGGCGTGATCTTGTCCGTTGCAACGTTGGCGGGTATTTTGGTGGCCGAGACGTTCAATCGCAGGATTTTCCTGGGTGTTATTTCCTTTTGGCTCGCGATATGGAATATTTTCGTGGTCATGCTGGTGCGCCAGACCGTACGCCTATGGAAGGGAACACGAGCAGGCGGGAGCATGAAGCCAAGACTGGTAAAACAAGCGCGCTCCAGCACATTGTTTACGCTTGCTTTTGTCGCCGCGGAGATCTCCGGTCTGTGTGTACTCGCCTGGAGCACCTCGGTTTTCGTGCTCTTGATCCTGGTCGTATTAGCCGGTACTAACCTGCTGTTTCACACCCTGCTAAAGGTGCCCACGCGCGCCGGACGCGACCTTCTGGATAAGATTGAAGGTTTCCGCATGTTCCTGCGGGTCGTTGATGGGAATCGCCTGAACCAGCTCATGCCACCAGACAAAACCCCGGAGTTGTTTGACAAGTATCTGCCCTATGCGGTGGCGCTGGACTGCGACCTCGAGTGGGCACAACAGTTTTCCGCGGTACTCGAAAGCGCAAGGGAAAACGATGATTACTCACCGATCTGGTACGTGGGGAACCATCCTTTCGCGCTCAGCGCCTTTCCCCTTGCGTTTGGCGCCTCCTTTTCCAACGCGATCGCTGCATCCGCTGCAACGCCGGGCTCAAGTTCTGGATCCGGGGGCGGCGGATTTTCTGGAGGCGGTGGAGGCGGTGGCGGCGGTGGCGGGTGGTAAGTGGAACTTACCTTGTGCTTCCTTTCATAAACGCATGCTAAAACAGGAACTTCAACGCAAACTGCACTTGGCGCGGAGACTCCGCCTCAAGGATATGGTTGAACGTCGGCGAACTGATGTCAGAGTCGGGCAGCCGGAAATTTGTGCGGTTCAGGACGTCAAACAACTCCGCGCGGAACTGCAACTGTGTCGATTCTGTCACCTTGAAATTTTTAAGCGCTGCGAAGTCCCAGTCGGCATAAGCAGGGCCGAGATTTACGTTGCGGCCTTCGGTGCCGAATTGGCCAGCGTTGGCTGTGGGATCAAGCCGCTGGAAAGCGCCGGCGTTGAGCCAAGCGCCCACCGAGCGTGGCCCGTTGTTCGGGTTGCCGATGAGATTGGGCCGCTGCGCGGAGAATCCAGTGATCTCCGGCGCGCTGCCTTGTGCCGCAACGTCGTTTGAGTCGAAGACGGTGAACGGCGTTCCGCTCATCAGTGTGGCAATGCCATTCAACTGCCATCCACCCAGTGCCCACTGGTACCAGTTCTGCCCCTGCGTCCAGAACGGAAGCGCCCATTCATAGCTGCCAACGAATCGGTTGCGCGCGTCGAACAGCGAGAGGCCACGCTCTGCTGCCAGATTGAAGGGGTCCTGTGCGAGATCATTTTCGCCTGCGACCGGCTTGGCCGCCGATCCGGTGATGTTAAACGACGAAACGTCGTCGATCACCTTCGACCACGTGTACGACGCGAGGAACGCCATACCGTGGTTGAACCGTTTGCGCATCGACGCTTCCATCGCGTTGTACGCCGAGTTGGCGATGCCCGCAATCTCGCCGGTCGAGGAAAACACGCAACTGCTCGGCGAATCGGCGAGCGTGCAGCCGGAATAAAGCCGCCGCTGATCGGCATTGCTCGAATTCGAAATCGGCTGGCCGTCCACATATCCGGGAACGAATACTGCTGGATTCGCTTCAATAAAGCGCGGCAGGCGCGTGCCCTTGGTACCGACGTATCCGATCTCAAACAGCCAATCGGACCCGAACGCTTGTTGCACATTCAAGTCCCAATCCTGGGTGTAAGGAAGTTTCAAGGTCGGCGACAGAGTCAGGTTCGTAAGTGAAGGGGAGAACGTCCCTACGGGCGGAGGATTGCCATTGAACGGATTCGCGAAGTCCGGCAAGCTTACTTGCGGCGTTCCCAGGAAGGGAGGCGCGCTGATCGGCGCCTGCAAGGGTCCACCCTGGCCGGTGTAATACGGCTCATAGAAGATGCCGTACGCCGCAGTTACCAGCAACCTGCCGTTACGGCTGGGGTCCCATGCAATGCCAAGGCGCGGAGCAAACGCCTTGACATCGGTGGGGATCAAGCCCGCGGGCACACCGGGATCGCCCGGATAGAGCAACCCCGCCGGCGCATCCGCTAAAACCCGGGACTTCTTTCCCGGCTCAAACAACGACAGCCGGTTATGAATTTCGGTATAGGGTTCGGGTAACTCGTAACGCAGTCCGGCATTGACGGTGAAATGCGGCGTGACCTTATACGTGTCCTGCACATACCCGTTCGCATTGTTGCCGCGAATACCGCGCGAGAAATCGCCGATGCCTTGCAGGAAGACCACGGGCTGCCCAGTGAGGAAGCTGGCGAATGCATCCGTGATCGGGAACGGCTCGAATACGAAGAAGCCGTTGCTTGCGATCCCCTGCAGCACATTGATTTGCTGGCGCTGGTATCCGCCGCCGAATTTCAGCTCGTGCTTGCCGCGCACCCAGCTCAGCGATCCCGACAAGTCGTAGACATCTTCATAGGTGTTGCGCGGGCCGGTGATCGGATCACCCACTTCGGTATAGCCGTTTACCTGAATAAATGGAGGTCCGGCAGCGATATCGAGACTCGGGGTGTATTGAAATCCAAGATCCGAGGGCGACTCATGGTTCTCACTCTCGCCGAAGAGGAACTTGTTACGGAGAAACGAGAATCGCGCCACTGCGATGACGGCCGGCGAAAACGTGTGTGTTTCTTGCGCGACGAAGTTCTGTGCTCGCTGGTTTTCGCCGACCGGGAAGCCAGGCACACTGGCGCCGCCCGGCGATAGCGGATCGACCTGGGACAGCTGGTTGAACATGTATCGGAAGGTCAGAGTGTCGCTCGGATCGAGGTAATGGTCGACCTTGATGCCGAACTGATCGGTGTTATTGTTGAAGGTTTGCGTTGTGGAGAATAGATTCGTCCCGGCGTTAGGAAGCGGGAAGAAGGCCAGCAGGTTTTGTGAAACGTGGTTGATCTGAGCTTGCGGCACCTGGTTATTCGGGTACGGCGCATTGGCAAAGACATTAAAAAGCTGGTTCGCCGGATTGTTGCAGAAGCCCTGCGTGAAGCCCTCCGGGCAGAGTTGAGAGAAGTCGCCGGTACGCTGCTGTACCGACGGCACTGTGGTAAGAGCTGTCTCCCCCTGACGATTGCGGAAACCTTCATAGAAGCCGAAGACGAACGTCTTATCCTTTTTGATCGGCCCACCGGCCGCGGCGCCAAACTGGTTTTGTTTCAGCGGCTCCTTTGTCAGGGCGAAATAATTGTTGGCGTCCAAATCGTCATTGCGCAGGAACTCCCACAGCGTCCCGTGGATCTGGTTCGTGCCCGAGCGCGTGATGATGTTCGTCGTCGATCCCAGCGCGTTTCCGAACTCGGCATTGGCGCTATGGGTGATGATGCGGAACTCGCTGATCGCGTCTATCGGCGGCTTGAGGACGAATCCACCATCGACGCCGTTGACGTTGTTCGCGCCGTCGATGAGAAAGTTGTTGGATTCGGGCCGCTGGCCATTGACCGCATAAGCCTGTCCATTGCGGAGCGATCCGCCCGCTTCGGCTATGCCAGGCGTCAAGGGAACGACTCCAGGCTGCAACAAGCCAAGTTGCGAGAAGTTGCGTCCGTTCAGCGGCAGATCCTCCAATTCGCGTTGCTCGACAACCTTGCCCATGCTAGTGACGGTCGGCTCAATCAACTCGGCATCGGCCCGCACCAGCACCTGTTGCTTTTCCGATCCGACCGCGAGATGTGGCGAGACCGAAGCCGTCTCGTTCACGTTGAGGGTGATGCCATCCTGCACGTATTCCTCAAAGCCTTTCGCTGCGACATGCAGGCGGTAGTGTCCGACCGGAAGTTCCAGAAGAACGTAGTTACCGTTGCGATCGGTGCTCGTCGTGCGCGACAAGGCCGTTTCCGTCTGCTGCGCTGTCACCTCGGCGCCCAAAATGACAGCGCCGCTTGGGTCAGTCACTGTTCCGCGAATGTTTCCAGTGATCTGCTGCGCAGACGAATTGAGGCAAGCAAGCACTACAAATGCCAGCACATTGCAAACGATCTTCATGTGGTTTTCGAGTCTCCTGGAAGATTTGGCACGACAAGCAGAGTGACGCCGATAGTTGGCGTGACGTCCTGTTGAAATGGATCGCTTTGACCTGTGCGCCAGAGAATGTGCCGCATCGTCAGAGCCTCCGTGCATTACAGAATTCTGGCGGGGAACGCCAGCAGCAGGGGTCCGCTCACATTCAGGGAAAGAAAGCGTTCGGCAGCCTGCACGGATGAACAGTAATTGTTAAGTCGATAGATTGTCCTGCACCGTTCGATGGGAAGCTTACTCAACCCTACGGTGGAGCTTCTCCCTGATTGGCCAATGCATGATTGCGCTAACTCTGCGGGGGTTTGGTTGACAGGGGGACCTGACACTATGGGAAACAAAGAGTCACACTACGTTTTAAAGGTGAGGTCGCTTTCGTGAAGATGCCACCTCCGTCCGTCCCGAAATCTTTGATAAGTGATAGGCATTTCAACTCAGATCTTCTCGTTGTTCGGCACAATCTGGGCGACCGCGGTGCCATTCTTGAGCAGCAGGAAGGTGACGTCCTGGTAACGGGCGCGATTGATACAGTCGGCGAAATTGCGCGCCGCTTCCGTAACAGTGATTGCTATCTTTTTCGCAAAAATCAAATTATCAGATTTTTCTGAGGCGGGGAAAAACAGGACAGACGGACTAACCACCACATCTTTGATTATGGGGTTACCCCGTCCGTCCTCTTCTGGTTCGTGCATCTACTCTGTCAGGGTTGTGACCGTCCTGTAGGTGTTGCCGCTGAGCGTGTTGCCGGTTGCGCCACTGACGCCGACCTGAGCATCGGTGATCGTGTTGTTACTTATAGTGTTACCAGTCTCAAGGAACAGGTATACGGCGTTCGTTGTACCGTAAATGTCGTTGTTCTCGAAGGTGACCCCGCCAACCTCATCGGACGTCTTTATGCTTAAACCATTGTGTGTGTCGAAAACCAAGTTGCCGGACACGGTCAGGCCGGTACAGACGGGGAAACAGAAGATGCCGGCCACTCCGTTGACGCCGCCGTGGACGGTGTTGCCCGACACGGTCCCTTGCGTGGTGCTCGTGACATACAGGCCGTAGCTGCAATCGGCCACTGTGTTATTGCTGACTACGACCGTCTCGGCGTTCGCATAGATACAGTTGCTACCTGCGCTGATGGGCGAAACCGTGGTCGTTTTGACCGTGGCAGTGGAGGTTGCTGTTAGATAAATTCCTGTGGCGTCAAAGTTGCGAACGCTCGAGTCGGTGATGGTCACACTAGTCGCGTCATTCGCATAAATGGGGGTGCCAGTCCCACAGTAGCCGCCGCTTCCGTTGCCGATATTGTGATTCCTGGCCACGACATCCTTGAGGGTTCCCGACGATCCTGAGTCAAACATGATCCCGGTTAGACTTGCCGAAGAGCAGCTGCTGAGCGAGTTGGTGCCGTCGAGACCAATATCGGTCAGAGTGACGCCTGTCGCAGTAATGACAATCTGCGTGTACGCGCCCGAGAACGTGTTATTCGGTATCGTCACAACCGCGGCGCCGGTGTTCCCGGCGGTGTTTGTGACACCCTTCAACGTGAGCGGCGTAGCAATCGTAACCTGCTCAGCGTAGTTCGCCGGGCAGACCTGGATTGTGGCGCCCGACGTTGCCGCGCTTACCGCGGCCTGAATCGTCGTGTAGTGCGTCGTGGCTGAGACGCACGGTGTTGTATTCGGGTCAACGACAATCGAAGCGACTGCACGAGTTGCACCGAAAGCGACCAACAATGCGAGCGTGGCCATCGGCGCAGCCGTGGTCGCGGCACGCGCGACATTAACAGTCATACGCTTGATGAGACTAACCATAACTTACTCTCCTTCAAAGTCTTCGCCATTGCCGGCGAGCTTCCTGCAAGCACTTGTTTGGACCCGAGGATTGCGCTGCAGGCATTAGTGGGCTAAGAGTGTATCACGGCTGTGGCCGGTGAGGTCGAGGGCCCAGGTAAGTAGTCCTATTCGCAGCGCAAGGCTGTCATGGGATCAACGGAGGAGGCGCGCCGCGCGGGCATCAGGCACGCCACCGCCGCGGCGACAACGATCAAAAGAGGAGCGCCCGGAATCAGAAGAAAATTGTGGGTGCTGTTCTCCACCCAGCGCGGCAACTATTGACTGTTACCTATCGTGGATGTCCCCGCCAAAGCTCGACAGGCTCCCCTGATTTCGTGAGCTTACCCATAGTATTCTGGGGTCGCCGTGGGACGACTACGGCGTGACTTGATCGGATGTTGTCATCTCCTTCTTGGAGCTTCTGACATGACTCGGGCTTCGACATTCCTTTTTTTCCTTATCCCGCTCGCCTCAATGGCACAAACGTCCACCCGCGGTATCTACATGATTTCCGATCACGTCACCGCCTGCGGTCCGATCCGAATGATGGCGCGAATGGACGACACGTCCAAAGATTTGACCGCCTTGCACGTACAGAGAGTTCGAGTGACTCTGAGCAACCGCAACTCCATACCAATTGTCCTTGAACGGGTCACTCTTCACTACGGCGGCGAGACTCCAACTTCAGGCGCTCCTTCTGAGTCGGAATCCAGAGTGCCCGTAGGCGCAGGGCAGGAAGCTGTCTTTGTAGAGATGACAACAGTCCCCAATCCTGTCAACTACGTAGAGCTTAACTTCGTGAAATACGCCGATGGTTCCAGCTGGGAACCCAGCAGTCGCGAGGTGTGCAAGATAGTTCCCAATCCCCTAAAAAAATGGCAGTGAGCACTCCGCCCTCGGTTCCGTGTCAGTCGAATAACCGTTCCTCGCGTCGCCGGTTAGAGCTTCGAACCGCCGTCGACGGGAATACTGGCGCCCGTGATCCAGCGCGCCGCATCGGACGCAACGAAAGCGACTACATCGGCAACATCCTCAGGTTTGCCGAGCCGCTTCAATGCCTGCATGCCCAACGCGGCCTCGCGGCCTGCTTCTGTTTTCGTGAAATTCGACATATCCGTGTCGATGACGCCAGGAGCGACAGCGTTTACGCGTATGCCTCTCGGCCCGAGTATAGCGGCCCAGTTCCTGACCAGAGTCTCAAGTGCCCCTTTGGTAGAGGCGTAGGCGAGAAGCGAAGGATTTTCCAGACCGGGCTTGCCCACCACCGTACGGGATCCAACGGAGGAGATAGCCACAATGCTTGAACCCTCCACGAGAACCGGCAGGAGTTGCTGTACCAGGAAAAACGGGCCTCGGACGTTGGTCGCAAAGAGGTTGTCAAAATCCTCGACCGTGTGATCCGCGATGCGTGCCGCCTTGCTGATTCCGGCGTTGAGTACAAGCACATCCAATCGATCGCCGGCGATGGCGCGCACCTGTTTGGCGAGCAACGAAGCGCCCTCCGGGCTTCCTAGATCGGCTGAAATTGCATCGGCGCGTCCACCTTTGGTTTGGATCTCTGCGACCAGAGATTCCGCTTCCTGCGCGGAGCGGCCATAGTGAACCAGGACGTGCGCCCCGGCCGCAGCAAGCGCCGCTGCCGTCGCGCGGCCAATTCCTCTTGATGCGCCCGTCACAAGCGCAATTTTGTTTTGCAGAGTATTCATCGTTTTCTCTCCTGCCAGTCAGCTAACGGATAAGACGAGTGCGGCCCCTGAGTCGAGGGAGAGCCGGCTCCCTTAGATCGTCGGCTCTCAACCAGGTCAGAGAGAGGCACCTGTCGTAGCGCCCATTGACTGAGCGCGCGTTGCTTCAAGCGTTCATTCCGCCATCCACGGTAAGATTCGCCCCGGTAATGTAGGAGGACTCCGGACCGGCAACAAACGCCATCATCACGCTGGATCGCAAATTTCCACCCCTGGGTAACGGCGCAATCAAATCGCTCATCTAGCGAAGCGGCACCGTCTATTTTTCCCGGCATTGTCGGGACAGGCGCTGTAGGCATTCCAGAAGTAACTACCGTCGCTCGCGTCACACTGAGGCTGTTCTGGGTTGTAATCACCACAAACGGAGATTCCTCCTTCGCTACGCTTCGGTCCTAATGAACGACTTTGCATCCGAAGCGGAAAACTTTGGTGGGCTTCGCCCATCGTTTTCGGCCCACGTACGCTGGTGCGAACATGGGGCACCCCTAGGGAGTTGTGGAGACCGCGAGAGGCTTAAGGGCAAGGCCTGCGGTATCCCACATCTCGCGAAAAACGAGCGAGATGCCCCGAGTTTCCTGTGCGCAGCCCTGGACAGGACCGCGTGTGCGCCTTTCTTTAAGGAAAGGCGCATGAAGTTCAGGGAACCCACGAAACTACACAGGAAATCGGGGGTGTGGGGCACCCGGCGATTGGTGCGGGGATAGAGCCAAAAGGCAGGCCCTTTAATTGCGAGTGTATTGTGATTCGGCCGGCGGCTGGTAGCTCACCGTCAACTGCGGTGTCTCCAACCGCTGATTCAGCTTGTGTCTTGAATGCAGACACGCCTCCAGCACTCCGGTCGTCAGCAGCGTTCGCTCCACCGGGTAGACCGCGCTTCCGGTGTGAAACGTCTGCTCGATTTTTGCTGCCAGGCATGCAGAGTCCGTCACGTTGGGAGGCGGCGGCAGGAAGAATTGGGTGGAGACGATTCCCTGCCCTGCTACCCTTGCCGCGAGGTTGTAATCCACGATGGCGCCGTTGAGCATCAGCAGCGTGGCGCGCGTTCCGTCGGTGTACTCGATGCAATAGGCGGCGGGATCCTTGACCAGTTGCGGCAAGACGCCGGAGGCTACCAGGTCCTGCGTGCGGCCGTCCAGCACGGTCAGGCCCATCGGCGTGTCACTGCGCGATAGGGCGGAACTCAGCAGATCGCTTGACCAGCGACCCGCGCTTGCTGCGCCCCAGACGTCGTCGCCCTCCAGCAATTGCACCGCCTTCACGCCCGTCTCGCCTCCCTTGCGGCGCTCGAGCATCGACTGCAGGGCTTCGAGCGCGTCGAAGTCCATGCCGCCGGGCGCGCCTACTCCCACCATCACCGCTTCTTCAACCTGCGCACCCAGCGGGATATCCACGGCGGGCAAGCGCCAGGTCACGGGGAGCGAGGAGCCGGCGAGTAGCGGGAAGCGTAGGCGGTTGGCGGTCTCGACCATGGTTTGCGCCTGCTCGAAACTGTAGGAGAGCTGCTTGTGGTTGAAGTAAGGAACTGCGCGCTTCTCGTCCTCAAAGACCTGCGCGCACTGCTGAAAGAAATCGTAGCTGGGCAGCAGAATCTGGCCGCGGTCGTTGGTTGGGTAGTCATCCTGCTCGACGATCGCCAGCACGGCGTCGACGGCGATGCGGTCTCCACCACAACGCAACGCCTCGGGAATGTTGCTGCACAGACGGAAGCCGAACTGCTGCGCGCGGGCTCTGCTTAAATCCGCTGATGGCTCAGGTTTCTCCGGCTCGGGCTGCGTCTTCACAGTGCGGTCCCTGCCCAGGCCGCCCGCGATTCCTTTGGCTGCACTTGCCGGCGCAACTTTGGCTCCCGTCATCGCAAGCTGGTAGGGCGAGGGCGCAGCATCGGCCTGGCGCTCCAACTGATCCACATAGACTGAGACCACTTGCACGTTCGGCATGTGCCATTCGCCGTCGTACGGATAACCCACCAGAAAGCGGTCAGCGAGGGTTTGCATATTGGACTGGGGACGATACACGCTGCCAAGGATCGCCAGGTGCAGCGGACGCTGCGCGGGCTCCTGCTGGCCCCAGGATATGGGGCGATAAGCCAACATCGCCGTGGATAAGGCGGAATACTCTACAAAGCGCCGGCGGGTCAGCATTAGCTCCTCCAGTAGGTGGATTCAGGGTTGGGCTGGTAGTGTACGGCCGCCAGGTTTGGCGTCTCCAGGCGCTTCATTCCCTGGAACGCGCTATCGGTGCCGGCAAGCAACAGGCCGCTGGTCAGCAGCGTTCGCTCGATAGGATACTGCGCCTTGCCGGTGAGGAACATCTGCTCGGCGTTGTATACCAGCGGGCTGAAAAAACTGGCCAACGTGGTGCGGCCGTCCGGCATAGGCAAATACATTTGCGTGGAAAAGGTTTTCGCCTGCCCCTCGATGGCCGCGGCAAAGGTGAAGTCGCGCACCAGGCCGTTCATCAGCAACATGGTGCAGCGCAGGCCGTCGCGATGTTGATAGTGGTAGGCAACCGGATCGGGCACCAGGGCGCGCATCTGCTCGAGCGTGGGAAACGTATCGGTGAAGGTGGCACTTGCCGGCGCCAGGGTGGAACTGCGGCACAACGCCGCTTTCACTAATGCCTTCGGCCATACGCCCTGCTGCCAGGCTGCCCAGAAGCCGTCGCCGCGATAGGTCTGCAGCCACTCGACTCCGGTTTCGCCGCCCTTGCGGCGCTCCACCATGCAGTGGATGGTTTCGAGGCCGTGAAAATCGTAGCTGCCCATGCCGCCATAGCCGACGGAGACTGCTTCGTGTGCGGTGGCGCCCAGGGGGAACTCCACCGAAGGAATTCTCCAGGTGACGGCCAGGCTTGATCCTCCCTGGAGAGGAAAGCCCATCTGGTGGGAGGTGTCGACCATCTGCTTGGACCAATCCCACCTGTAGGAGAGCTCTTTGTCGTTGAAGTAAGGAACGGAGCGGCCACTGTCGTGAAAGACCTTCGTGATCTGCTCGAAGAATTCGAAGTGGGGATGCTTCATGATGCCGGTTTCGGTAAGCGGGTAGGTACCATGCTCGCCGACCACGACGACCCCATCGACGGCCAGCTTGCTGGTGCCGAGGGTCAGGGTTTCCGCGATGGTGGGGTAAAGCTTCATGGTTTGATGGCGGTCGAGCCGCTCCTGGGTCAAATCGCCCTCGCCCCGCTGATCGACGTAGAGCGATACCACGTCCATCGCCGGATGGTGGAACGTACCGGCCCATCCGTAGCCATCGAGGAAGCGGTCCACGACGTGTTGGCCGTGCAGTAGTCTTTTGTAGGCTGTGATCACGGCGGCGAGCCGGGGGCGTTGGGCAGACGTCGTATTCTGAGTCATGGTGCTTTTCGATGCCAAAGTGCCAGCTCCGTCGTGTCCACGAAACTCCCATGCGGGATCGTTATTCGGGTTCGCTTTGCAAGTGCTTCAGCAAGAAGTCTTCGTGCACGGAGATTCGAGCTGCGTTATAGAGCTCTGCCAGCTGACGTTTAGGGTTGCGATCCTTGTCCCATGGCTGAAGATCGGAATCCAGTTCGCAAAAATCCGTTTCGTCCACTCCTTCGGATCGTAACTGCTCTGCACGTACCAGGATGGCCGCCAAAATGGCCTGATCAAAAGGCTTGAGATCCAATAGTAGGTAGGAAAGCGAGGCACAACGCTCAAGCATTTCCTGGTCTAGATGGAAAACCTCAACGCCTTTCGCCACCCGCAAGGAATCCAATGAATCCTCGACCCTATCGAGATCCGCCTTGACTCGGCTTTCCATGCGATCAAGTACGCGCCGCGTAGTTTCGTCCTCTGCCGCATCCACAACATTGGTATCTCTCGCCCAAAGGAGAAACTGGCGCACCCGATCCGCCTCAGCCCGGACTTGAAAGCGCTGAGCAACAGGACGTTTTGCTTCGCTGACACAAATGACTGGTAGATAGAGCCGAATCTCCTCCCTGGCAGCACGGTCAAGGAGTTCTAACGCGGCGGGAGTCTTGCGGTGGGCTGGAGCGGCGTACTCTACAACCCAATTCGTTTCGACGAAGACGTGGCGCATTCTAGCGAGGTTCAAGCGACGCTTCGCGAGGACCGCCAGCGCGCACTACCCCTTCAGATAATGCGGGTATGACATAGTCCTCCAAGGCATCTTTCGCTTCGTCTGAGAATTGATTGGCCTCAGCGGAACCCGAGCTACGAAGCTGCTCCAGCCAAAATTTCACGTCTTCTTCGAAACGCTGCGCCAGGTCAATGTTCGCGGCCGAGGGGCTCTCGGTTCCCTGATTGACCACTTTAAACCTCATCCATTTCTTAGGGGCAGGGTAGCTGCCAACGCGTCGAACCGAGTCCTCGGAGTGCGCGGTGTAAGTATCGCGATACAGCACGATCTCGTCTGGTGTCACGAGCAGGCCAATGGGGCACCGCATACGGAGCATGTAGTCTTTTAGCTGAGACTCTTCCTGAGAGCGGTCTCGAAAACGAAGTTTCGCCTCCACAATCAAGAGCAATCGTGAAGAGCCTTCCGCCGTAACAACGATATCAGGAGCAAATTTCATAACGGACTCCTAGAGCTTCAGTATGACAGCAAAAGACTTCTCCCGTTTGGGACAGGGTTTCGTGGATGGGTTTTGGGCAATGCGGCGACACCTATTTCCCCCGTCTTTTTCGAGTTGTCTGCCGCTCAGCGTGAGCGGAGCTGGGGCGCTGGGCAGGCGTCGTATTCTGAGTCATGGCACGTCCTAAGGAATCGGTTGGAATGCTGACCCGAAGGCAATTTCTCGGCTACAGCGCAGTGGCGCCCGCGGTGCTGCGTTCGTTGCTTTGGGCGGCCGATCAGCCGGCGCCCAAAGCCCTCGAGAAGAAGATCTCTGCGCGCGCATTGGCCGTACATAAGCGGGCCTTGGTGTTTGACGCACATGTGCACGCGTTGGACCGCGAGTTCTATCACGGTGGCAGTATGGGGACCCGCATGCCCGATGGACAATGGGACCTCGAGCGCGCGCGGGAAGGCGGGGTAAGCGCGTTCTTCCTCTCGGTGTTCATTCCCGAAGAGTACTACCCCGGCCGCTTTGAGACCAAGCAGGCGTTCCGCCGGGTGGATGACGCGCTGCGCCAACTGCAGAAGAACAGCGACCTGGTCGCGCTGGCGTTGAACGCGGACGATGTGGAGCGCATTCATGCCCAGGGAAAGATGGCCGCGGTGCTGGATATTGAGGGCAGCTACGATCTGGACGGCGATCTTGGAGTGTTACGCGATCTGTATCGGCTGGGACTGCGTTCGGCGCAGCTTTCGGCGCACAACTGGAACCAGCACTATGCCGACGCCTGCTGCTCGCCGGCGCAATGGAAGGGGCTCACTGCGCATGGCCGCGAGGTGATAAGGGAGATGAACAGCCTGGGCATGGTGATCAACGTATCCCACTCTTCAGACGATACGATGTCGCAGGCAATCGACGTGAGCGACGGGCCGGTGGTGGCCACGCACCACGGGCTGCGCAGCGTTAACAATATCCCCAGGAATATGCCGGATTGGCTGCTCAAGAAGCTGGCGGCCAAGGGTGGGGTGATCGGGTTCCAGATTGGGAGTGAGTTCAGTTACCCGAAGGAGTTCGCTTACGTCATGGAGCACGCGAAGAAGACGTTTTGGGACACCACCAATATTCCGGAGCTGGTTAAGGGGAAGAGCATTTATGAAATCGACGCGTTGGTGGCGCCGCACTTCCCCATGCCGGCCGCGCAGGTGCCGGACTCGGTGATGATGACGGTCGACGATTGGGTGGCGGTGGTGGATCGGGCTATCCAGTTGGTGGGGGAGGATCATGTGGCGATCGGCACCGATTTTGATGGCGGACCTACGTTGGCGCGTGGAATGCGGGATGTTCGGGATCTGCCAATGATTACTGACGCTATGCTGCGGCGAGGGTATTCGGAGGAGCGGATTGATAAGTTCTGGGGTGGGAATTTGCTGCGGGTGTTTCGGCAGGTTACTCAGAAGCGGAGATGAAGGTGTTTATCCTGCGAATAGGAACGCTCACTCCCGGAAGAGATGGTTCCTCCGGGTCGCTTTCCAGGAAGGATTTGAAACAGCCGCAGGGCGCACTGCAGATCCCTCCCGCTGGTCGGGATGACAAGGGTAGAGGGATGGCTCAGGTTGGAGTGGTTGCGGGATGGAAAAAAAAGAAAAGGCCTGTTCCCGGAAAGGCCCTTCAACGATTCGGGGAGATTCGGGACGGAGGGGAAACGCACCGGCATATACCCATCACCTCGAGAATTGTTCACTGCTGCGATAGGTCATTGCAACTCCGCGCCTACACTTACAAAGAGGACGGCGCGATGAAGAAACAGCGGCCTGCCGTGGTTACCAAATAAACCTTCTTACCCGCTCGACGCGCTCCAAAACCGTACTATTGTGAGAGTAGATCCAGACGTCGGAGCCGTCTTGCCGCGACGGCCCTGCTTGGCCTTGCACCGGTGCGTTCTGCCCGTGCATCTGCTGCCACCACCGGGGAAACATCAGCGCTTGCCAGCCTGATGACTCAGGTGTAACAAGCGCTAAAGTGACATCAAAGTGACGGAGTTACGCCTGTCCGCAGCATGGGTGCGGACCGCGGGGGCGCGCCTGCGGCGATCGCGGAAAAACCGGCAAGCCTGCACGTAAGCAGGGGGGCTTTTTGCGCTTTTTGCGCACTTTCGGCACTTTTTTGCAAGCAACGCGACCAGGCGGAGGTCCCGCCGCGACTGCAAAGTTTGGCAGCCCGGCCAATTAGGATAACAAGCAAGCTCACACATCCCCCTTGCCACGCTTATTTGTGGACGCCTGAATCGCCGATCGCAGGCCCAGCTCCCTTCCCGGACTTAGTTCGCTTAGTTCGCACACTTCTACACGGCGCTTGCGCCAGAATCTTGAGGTTTGATACGCACGGGGCGGCTATCATGACCGAACAGCACAAGGAAAGCGATGATTAGGACGATGACACGCCGAGACGCTATCAAGCTGGGGACAACCACTGCAATGTCTGTTGCGGCCGCACCTTTACTGGCCGCTTCAAAGGCTTCTACCGCTAACGAGATCTGCTCCATGCGCGCTGTCGACATGGTCGAAGCCATACGGGCTAAGAAACTGTCTGCGCGCGAAGTGATGCAGGCTCATCTGAAGCAGATTAACCAGGTTAATGGCAAGGTGAACGCGATCGTAACCCTGGTTCCGGAAGACCAGTTGATGAGCCAGGCCGCCGCGGCAGATGAGGCCCTCGCACATGGCAAATGGCTCGGCCCCCTGCACGGACTACCCGTCGCCGTGAAAGACCTGCACGAGACCAATGGCATCCGCACGACCTATGGGTCCCCGCTGCACAAAAACGATGTGCCGGACTTCGACTGCCGCGTCGTACAGCGGGAAAAAGAAGCGGGAGCGATCGTTCTGGGCAAGACAAATGTGCCCGAATTTGGTTTTGGTTCGCAGACCTTCAATCCGGTTTTCGGACCTACTCACAATCCCTACGATCTAAGCAAGACCTGCGGCGGAAGCACCGGCGGCGGCGCAGTCACCGTCGCATGCGGCATGGCTCCCCTGGCCGACGGCAGCGATATGGGCGGCTCGCTTCGCAACCCTCCCAACTTTTGCAACGTAGTGGGCATCCGCCCTTCCCCGGGACGGGTTTCGAACGTGCCTACCGATCTGGGTTGGTTTACGCTCTCCGTTCGCGGCCCCGTGGCTCGCAATGTCACCGACTGCGCCTACTTCCTGAGCGTGCTCGCCGGATATGACCATCACTCCCCCATTTCGATTGAACTGCCAAGTGCTCAGTTTGCTCAGCCGCTGGGAAACAGAAGCTTCCAGGGGGTGCGGGTGGCCATGTTCAAAGACATGGGTTTGCCCTGGGAGCCGGAAGTGAAGAACGCGGTCCAGGCACAACGCAAAGTATTCGAATCACTAGGCTGCATCGTGGTGGATGCGGAACCTGATTTCAGCGGCGCCAACGAAGCCTTCCTGGCGTGGCGGCACTGGTCCGTCGAGCTTGCCTTTGGGGATCTACTGGCCACTCATGGTGACCAACTCAACGAATACATTCACTGGCACGTCGAAGAAGGACGCAAGCTGACCGGGCCTTATCTGGCTCGTGTCGAGGCCCGGCGCACAGAACTGTTCCAACGTTTGTGCAATTTCAAAGGAGAATACGAATTCTTCGTCCTGCCCGTGAATCAGGTGCTTCCTTTCGACGTGAATACGCACTATCCAAAGGAAATTGCGGGAGTAAGCATGGAAAACTATCTTGCCTGGATGAAGTCCGCTTACTACATTTCTGCGGCAGGTAACCCGGCAATGTCCGTTCCCTGTGCATTCTCCTCGAGTGGGCTCCCGATTGGCTTGCAGATCGTTGGCCGCCATCACGACGATTGGGGAGTACTACAGTTGGGCTACGCGTTTGAGCAAGCGACTAATATTGGCAAACGCACCCCTGGACTAGTCTGAACCGATCACAGATCTTCTTGCTCTTGCCTCCAAGCCTTGCTAAATTAGCGTCGAGCCTTGGTTCGGGACCCCGTAGTCCCTCTGTACCGAACTTCCATTGCCAGTAGTTGGGCCGTTAGTCGATCTCAGGTTCCCTGATTGATCCTGAGCAACCCGCCTCCTATCCTTTTGTCATTCCCGGGAGGCCCGAGGCTAACTATTCCTTGGGGACTAAATACGGTTCAGGGGAGCCTCGAAATGTCGCAGTGTGATCCATTTCTCAGCCAATCAGAGCAGTTCTCCCCCAAAAACACCCGTACCAGAAAATCAGCGCTTGCCCTTCCCTGCCTGCTGCTGATGGTTTCCCTGTTGCCACTGAAAACCGTTGCCCAATCAACCTTTGGATCGATCGTGGGCACGGTGAAGGATAGCTCTGGGGCCGTCATTCCTGGCGCTACCGTCATGTTGACGAACGCCGGCACCGCCGCGGAACGAACGGTTGTTACCGATCAGCACGGCGACTATAGCCTGGTCAACCTAAACCCAGGGAAATACCAGATCACGGTGTCGGCAGCAGGATTTGAAAAAACAGACTTCTCTGACCTCGACCTTCAGTCCCGCGAAACCAAGCGCGTCGACGCCGCCCTCAAGCTCGGCGCGGCGACGGAAACGGTCATGGTCCAGGGTGCTTCGGCCGGCGTGATCACCACGGATGTCTCTAATCTCTCTGAAACCAAGACCGGCCGCGAACTCACGGAGCTGCCCGTAGCCGTCTACTCCCGCTCCACCGGATCGACCAGCCCCATTGACACGCTGAGCACCGAGCCCGGCGTCCAGGTGGATGACGACAACAACCTGGTTATCGATGGCACAACCCCGGCACTGATGTCCTATACCATTGACGGCATCAGCAGCGTTAGCGTGGAGAACAGCGGCCCGATCAACGAGCTCTTTCCCTCCTTCAACTCAATTTCTGAAATACGTATCAGCGGAAGCAACAATAACGCAGAGTTTAGCGGCGTCTCCGATGTCACCACTACCTCAAAGAGCGGGACCAATTCCTTTCACGGCGGAATCTTCGAAAATCTGCAGAACACCGTGCTCACCGCCGGCAATCCTTTTACTCATTCCACCCCAACCATCATCATGAACAACTTTGGTGGGTTCCTGGGTGGCCCCCTGAGCATTCCGCACCTCTATAGCGGTAAAGACAAGGCCTTCTTTTTTATGAGCTATGAGGGCTTGCGGCTGCCACGCCAGGTGCCTCTCATCACCAACGTGCCTTCTGCGGATATGCGCAACGGGAACCTGGTCGATTACCTGGCAGGCACGCCTATCTTCAACCCGGATGGAAGCTCGATCGATCCAGCGAATGTGCCGATATCTCCAGTATCGGCCAACTTTATAAAGTACTTCTTCCCGGCTCCGAACTCGGGCCAACCGACGGACTACCAAACCAACTACCGGGTGAACTATCCCGCTCCTATCACCAGCGACCAGGCTGACCTACGCTTCGATTACACTCTTACCTCCAAGCAGTCCATGTTTGTGCGCGGCACGTATAAGACCAGGTCCGTTATCAATCCGCCGAACCCTAATTGCCCCGGCTATTGCATTAATGCAGGTTCTCCCATCACCGGCGGCTTTGGCTACCCTGAGGACGACCAGGGTGTTACCTTCTCGCATAACTACGCTATTTCGAACGCGCTGGTGAATGAGTTCCGCGCTGGTTTTAATGGCATCCACCAGACCTACGCGATGCTTGAGGGAACCAGTGCCGGCTATTTGACGCAGGCCGGCATTCAGGGGCTGGACCCCAACCCTGTCGCGACCGCGCCGGATGTGAATATTACCGGCTTTATGGTGACCGGTGGTGGTAATCCGTCGGTGCAGCACAGCAATATTGTCCAGTTCCTCGACAACCTCACCTTGAGCAAAGGCAAACATACGTTCAAGTTTGGCGGGGACTTTCGTCACATGAGCGATCATGACGATAACGTCTTTGGCAACTACCGGTCGGGCCAGTATTACTTCAACAACCAGACACAATATTCGGATGTGAATGGAAACCCTGTCTCGATTGGAGATCCGTACACTGCATTCCTGCTCGGTTATCCCGACTATACTGCGCTTGCCGAACAGGTAAATCATCCGGCAATGAATGGCCGAGGCTGGGGTTATGGGTTCTTCGGCCAGGACGACTGGAAAATCACGCCGCGGCTCACCCTGAACCTGGGCCTGCGCTATGAACTTCACCCGCCTCTCAAAGATGCCGAGTACAACACCGCAGCCTTCCTGCCCAGCTACAACGTGGGTGGAGTCACCGGCGCGGTCGTAGTGCCGAACCAGCAAGCGCTGGGCTATACCTCCTCAGACTTTGCCGCGGCCATTGCGCCTTCGCCCATCATCACCGCTGCCCAGGCCGGCATTCCGCAGGCTCTGCGCTATACCTACAAAAAAGACTTTGGACCCCGTCTGGGCTTCGCCTGGCGGCTTGCCGGCACAGACAAAACGGTGCTTCGCGGGGGATGGGGACGCTTTATCGAACAGCCTCTCGGCTTCTCGCTGGTTTCCGGATGGGCAGTAAGTTCGAGCTTCGTGAACTACGCCTATCAATCGCAAACTGCGCCTGGAGGTAGTCCAACCATTGCTTTTCCTAGTCCCTTCTCCGCCCCCGTGCCGGGAGGCGCAAGCTTCCAGTATGCCTTCCCCATCCACTACACCGATCCATCGGTGCAACAGTGGAACCTTACCCTGGAGCAGGATCTCGGCCATGACATCGGCATGCGCCTTTCTTACATCGGCAGCCACGGTTCTAACCTCGAAACCTTCGTTGACCTCAACCAGGTGCCGGCCAATACGATTGGATGGGCGAACGCGTTCCCTCTCTACGCTCCCTATCAAACCTGGGGATACGTCGAGAGCATCGTCAATGGCGCCCAGAGCAACTACAACAGCATGAGCGCAGCCTTGACCAAGCGTTTCGTCAATGGGCTGCAATTCCAGGCCAGCTATATGTGGACGCGCGACCTTTCCGACGCCCAGGGATATGCACCGACGTCTCTCACGACCGAAGGTAACAGTGTTTCTTCGGACCGCTTCAATCTCGGTCTTGATTATGGCAACGTCATCTTCGACCGTCGCAACCGCTTCCTTGCTACCTATTTGTATGAGCTGCCGTTTGGCAAGGGTAAGCCCTTCCTGTCAGGCGGTGGCGCGGTCAATACGCTGGCCGGTGGGTGGCAGTTCGGAGGAGTTGTGGTGCTGCAAAGCGGGGCTTTTCTTACGCCGTATCAAGCGACCACCGACCCTGGTGGAACCAACCTGCTCAGCAATGCGGGGTCCACGCGAGCCGACCGGATTGCCGGGGTCCCGGTTTATCTCCGCGGTGTGCCGTCGGCAGCCGGCGACCCGACATTCCTCAATGTCAACGCTTTTGCAGATCCGGCCAATAATAGCGGCGGCTTCGGCAGCGCCGGTGTGGGCAATGTTGTAGGACCGGGAACGCAAAGCTGGTCTATGTCGCTGATCAAATCTACCTCGCTATGGGAAGGAGCGAAGTTTCAATTTGGCGCCGAAGCGGCGAACGTGTTTAACCACCGCAACTATGAAACGCCGGACATGAATGTTGACGACGGACCAACAGGATTCGGGATTATTACGGCGCTGCAGACAGCAGAGGGTGCAGGGCCGCGTAATATCGAAATTACTGCGCGGGTGAGCTTCTAGGGCTGGGGAATAGAAATTGCAGATCCGCTTGCATCCAAGTTCCGAGGGTATTACCCTTACATGTAAGGGTAATACCCATGCGCATCACTTCAAAAGGTCAAGTGACCATCCCCGTTGAAATCCGCGAGCAGGCAGGACTTCTTCCTCACACCGAGGTAAATTTCGAGTTCGACGGCAAGACCGTCCGCCTTGTCCGCGTGAAGAAGAGCAGCAGGGACGGGCGGGGCGCGCGCCTCGTCGCACGTTTGCGCGGAAGCGGCGACGTTGCTATGAGCACGGACGCCATCATGGCTCTCACACGCGGCGAGTAGATGGCTACCGTACTCATCGACAGCAACGTGCTGCTCGATCTCATCACCGAAGATCAGCAGTGGTTCGCGTGGTCTTCCGCGATGCTCGCGGACACAGCCGAACACTCTCGTCTGGTGATTAACCCCATTGTCTATGCCGAGATCTCGATACGCTACTCAAGGATTGAGGATTTGAACGCGGCTCTTCCAACCACTTTGGTTGATCGAGAACCAGTTCCGTATGAAGCTACGTTCCTTGCTGGAAAAGCCTTCAGCATTTACCGAAAGCGTGGAGGGAAGAAGCGGTCTACCTTGCCCGACTTCTTTATAGGCGCTCATGCGTCAATAGCCGGATATAGCTTGTTGACGCGCGATGCAACTCGCTACCGTACCTACTTCCCCAAGCTGGCTCTCATTACTCCCGAATGATTATGCTTTACCGCAGCAGGTAATAACACACACCCACGGTCACTAGTAGCAGCAATGAAATGAGACGCGGATCGCTGAGCGTCGTGACCGGACCCTTGAGAAATGCAAGCGGGTGATCCCAGCAAACCTTAGCCACTTCGGCCTCGTCCATCGCTGGAGTTAACAGGCTGGTCACGACATAAATCGCCACGCACACCGCGGCAATGACAGGACCGGCCAGCATGAACGGAATACCCAGGCCTTGTACCGGGTCGGTTACGAATCCACCAAAGTCAGTGAGTCTCGAGGCCGGCAGGAACCATCTGCCAGTGCTGGGCAAATCGACCAGAAAATAAAGGACTCCGATGAGCGAGCCGAAATATAACGTAGCCATCGCCGCTTGCCTGGTACCACGCTTCCACAGCACACCCAGTACAAACACTGTCGTCACCGCGGGAGCAAAGGTCATCGGGATCTTATTGACCGCCTCGAAGATCGTTCCGAATTGATCACCCTGCGTCGACCACAACATCGCCAGCACCATGATCACGCCCGTAGTAATCCGTCCCACCCGCACCACCTGGGCGTCGGTCGCCTCCGGCCTCATCCGCTTGGCCACGTCGATCGAGATGAGGGTTGCGCAACTGTTGAGCGCTGCCGCCATGCAGCTCATCAGCGCCGCAGCCAGGCTGGCGGCGATCAGTCCCCGCACCCCAACTGGGATGAGGTATTGGATCAGCAAAGGCAGCATGGTGTTGTAGTCCGGGTGGCCGGCTACATTCGCGAGATGAATCGCCCCTCGCTGCCAAAGCACATAACCGATGACGCCAGGAAACACCATCAGAAACACTGGCGAGAGCTTGAGAAAGCCTGCGAACAACGCGCCGTTCTGCCCATCCTTCAACGTGTGCGCGCCCAGAACCCGCTGCACGTGGGTCTGGTCGGCACACCAGTACCAGATGCCGAGAATGGGATAACCCAGCAGCACCGCCAGCCAGGAGAACTCATTGAGATGACCCTGGCCGTTGATGACCGGCTGCAACATGTGCAGTTGCCCGGGAGCAACCGCGTGCTGGAAGGTGGCCAGATCGTGCACACCGACCCTCGGTAAGGCGCGCACGCCCATGATAGTGATCAGCGTGGCCCCGCCCAGCAGGAGAACCACTTGGATACTCTCCGTCATCACCACTGCTTTCAGGCCTCCCAGGGCCGCATAGGTGACGGTAAACAGCGACAGTACAAGGATGGTGGCAAACATCGGTACGCCGAGCAGGCTCTCAAAAACTTTGGCCGCCGCAAAGAGGCTGATGCCGATGTGAATGAGCAGCGCGCCCAGGATCCCAATCACTGCCAAAAAAGTGCGCGCCGCAGGACAGTAGCGCCGCTCCATGAACTCCGGCAGCGTAGCTACTCCGGAGTTGATATAGAACGGAGCAAACATCAGAGCCAGCAGAATGAGGATGAAGCAAGCCATCCACTCGAAGTTGCCAATCACCAGGCCGTCTCTGGCGCCACCAGCCGCGTAGCCAACTAGGTGGATGGTCGAAATGTTCGACGTGAACACAGCCGCACCGACCGTAAACCAACCCAGCGACTTGTTCGCCAGGAAATACTGTTGCGAAGTAGCCTTCCGCTGGTAGCCGACCTTGATACCGAAGGCGGTAATGCCAACCAGGTAAACAGCAATGACGATAGCGTCGATCGGGGATATCGCCATGCGTTAGGGTTGGATCTGCACTTTCAACGCCACGGATCGATCTGCCGCAAATTGCAAGGCCTTTGCTGAATCGTCGAGAGCAAAGACATGGTTGATGAACGGTTGCACCTTGACGCGTCCAGCCGCCACCAGCCGGATTGCTTCATCAAACGTGTCCCCGTAGCGCATCGATCCACGGAAATTAATTTCCCTCACCATGAGCTGGTTGACCGGGATGGGAATATCCGCTGTGCCGACGGTTCCGATCTGCACGATCGTTCCCCCGGGCCGAACCAGGTCGAAGCCCGCGCGCAACGCAGCGGGTGCGCCCGAAGCCTCAAAGACCATATCGAATCCAAGATCTGTCAACTCCCGCACCTGGTCGTGCAGGTCGTGAGCGGTGGGATCAAGAGCCACGTCCACGCCCAGTTCCATCGCCTTCAAACGACGTGCGGAAACAGGATCGCTGACCGCCACCGGAACGGCGCCAAAGGCGCGCGCGGTCATGGCTACCAGCAAGCCAATGGTTCCTGCACCGGTCACCAGCACCCGCTTACCGGATACCGTGCCCGCACGTTTCACTGCATGCAGGGCGACGGAGAGCGGTTCCATCATCGCCCCGGCGCCATCGTCCATATCCTCCGGCAACACATGACATTGATCGGCACGCACGGTCAGGAACTCGGCTAGCGCGCCATCCGTGGGCGGGGTGGTGCTGGCGCTGCCCAGCATAATCGTCTTGCGGCACAGGTTGATCTGACCTCCTTTGCAATAGTCGCAAAAGCCGCAGGAGCGCGCAGGATTGACCGCGACCCGCTGCCCTGGCTTCACCACTTGCACATCAGAGGCAACTGCAGCAACCTCGCCTGTGAGTTCGTGGCCAAGAATGAAGGGGCGATCGGGGACAAAGGTAGCGTTGTATCCATGCTCGTAGTAGTGCAGGTCAGTGCCGCAAATACCGACACGGCGGCTACGCAACAACACCATGCCCGGTTGCAGCTCGGGCTGACGATACGACTCAATGCGGAGGTCTCGTGCACCATGGAGTACGGCAGCTTTCATCGTCAGTTTCCTATCCCGTAAAAGCCGGCGCAGTTTTCACCCAGGATGGCGGCTTGCGTGTGCGGCGGAAACTTCTTCACATAGTCGATCACGATATTCATCACGGACGCGTAATCGCCGGAAAGCGTGCAAACCGGCCAGTCGGAACCAATCATCAGGCGGCTGGCTCCAAATGCCTCAACGATCACGTCCAAATAGCGCTGAAAGTCGCGAGGCTGCCACTGCTTCCATCGTGCTTCCGTGACCATGCCCGAAAGTTTGCAGCAGACGTTGGGAAAGTCAGCGAGCCGGCGCACGTCCTCTTGCCAGGGAGAAATCAATGCTTCGGCGATCCCGGGCTTGGCGATGTGATCGAGGACAAACGGTTGCTGCGGAAATTCCTCCACCAGCTGGGCGGCAACCGGAAGATGCTTTGGGAAAAGCAGCAAATCGTAGGTCAGACCAAACTCCCGCAGCAGTGCGATGCCACGGCGAAATTGCGGGCGCAGCATAAAGTGGTCGTCCGGCTCGTCGTGCACCACGTGGCGTACCCCGGCCAGCTTGGGATGCCCGGAATACTTTCGTAGCTGGTCGCTCAGCTTTTCCGACTGCAAATCTACCCATCCGACCACGCCTTTGATGAACGAGTGATGTTCGGCGAGGGCAAGCAACCACTCTGTCTCCTCTAGGCTCTGCCTCGCCTGCACAGCAACGCAGCCGTCGAAGTCAATGCTTTTCAGCAGCGGCTCGAGATCCGCGGGGAGAAAATCATGCTTGAGCGCCCCCATCTTGTCTGTCATCCAGGTATGCTCTGTGGGGCTGTATCGCCAGAAATGCTGATGGGCATCGAGTCGCATCGATGTCAAATGATCAGGCATGAGGTAAGACTTGGCAAGGTAACAAAGGGATTGTGGTTCATCCGGGTCGCTTCCCAGGAAGGATTTGAGAGAGCCGCAGGGCGCACTGCAGATCCCTCACTTCGTTCGGGATGACAAGGGGAGAGGGGTGGCTCAGGCTAGAGTGGTTGCGGGTGGAAGGAACAGCAGGCCCCTCTACTACGATTCGCTCCTTGTTCCGGCCAGGACCGTTTGCGAGCAGCAACCCAGGTCTCAAAAGCGAGACCTGGGCCACCCACTCAATATTCGACCGCCAGTTTCATGCTGAGGATGACAATTTTGTTGCGGGTCAACTAACGCGGAAGTTCACGTTCACTCCTCAAATGACCGGTTCCAGGTGGAAATCACCCGCGTCTCGCGTTCATAGCCTAAGGTGCTCACTGAGCCTGTCCCCAACGCGAAGAGACTCCCTGCGCGCGGTGCCAGCCCCAGCCAGGTTGCGGTCAGGATCCTGAGCACGTGCGCATGGGCAAACAACGCTACCTCGCCACCGCTCTTGCCGGCTCGATCGATTATCTGTTGGGTCCGCGCAGCAACGTGCTCGACCGGCTCACCCTCGGGAGGCGGAGCGTCCCAAATAGACCAGTCAGGCTGCTCTTTGCGAATTTCCGCCGTGGTGCGCCCTTCATAGACTCCGTAATCCCATTCACGCAGGTTGTCGTCAATCTGCGCCACGTCACCGTAGCCTGCGATCCGGCAGGTCTCCCGGGCACGTTGCATCGGACTCGTCAGCACCAGCGAGAACTTGCGGTGCGCCAGGTAGTCCCGGATCTTCTCCGCGCGCTCTTTGCCTCGGGCCGTCAAAGGGATGTCGGTCTTGCTGGTATGGGCTCCGGAAAGGCTCCATTCCGTCTCTCCGTGACGCATCAACCACAGTTGCAAATCCACTTGGTGTCATCCTTTCATTTTGGTTTTTCCAGGCCGCCCTGCAGTGTGTCGTTTTCAAGCGCAATGGCATTTTGCCACATGCGATCGAGGGCATCGATGTAATGCACCTCCAGCTCAAACAACGTGCGCTGCGACACGATCACCTGAGGATACGCCTGGGCCATGTTTTGATACTTCGCCAGGTAAAGCTCATACGCGTGGCGGGCGCGGGGCAGCAGGGCGGTGCGGTAGCGCTCCGTCTCCAGCTTTGCGGAAAGGTAGTTCTGGAGAAGCCCCTCCGCATCTCGCCGTAAAGATAATTGCGAACGCGTGACCTCCTGCCGCGCCTCTTCCATCTCAGCCGAAGCGGCTTGCTGGTTGCCCTGGTTGCGATTCCACAAAGGCAGTTCTATGCCCACGCTGGCAAAACTTTGCGCCCCAGTTTTCCTGCCGGGAGCCTCGGGCAGTGCCTCCAGATTCTGCTGCTCACCCGCCCGCAATTGAAGATCCGGAACTACCTCCCTTTTGGCGGCCTTCAGCCTGGCTTCGGCAACCGCCACCTGCTGCTGGGCTTCCTTTACCGTCGGGCCCTGCTGCACGATCGTATCGACGATCCGAGCCTCATCAACTTCTGGAGGCGCATCAAGGGCCGCATCCAGTGGGGCTATTTCTGTCGCGGGCGTACCAGCAACGGCAGCGAGGGATCGGAATCGTTGTATAAACTCGCGCTGCGAAACGGTATAGTCGATCGCCGCCTGTTCCTGCTCGACCTCGGCCTGCAGCACATCAGGCGAATCCGCCTGACCTACATTCGCCAACTGGCGCGCAGTTTGGGCCGCGTCGGTCGCCAGGCCAAGCAGACGGCCTCGCACCAGCACCGTTTGCTGAGCGCTCAGTGCGTGGTAGAACGACTGCGTCACCTCGCTGTGCACCCGCTTCTCCTGGGCCTCAGCTGCGATCTGGTCAGACTGCTTCTGCTGCTGATAGACGTCGCGGCGCAAGCCAAGCTTGCCACCCAACACAATGGTTTGGGCCACGAAACCGCCCTGTTCCCCACCACCGTAGGAGCCGCCGCGGATTTGGTCACCCTCATAGCCCACCGAAGGGTTGGGGTAGAGAGCCGCCTGCGCAGCCTCAGCCTGGGAACGACGGACCATCGCTGCGGCTTGCTGCAGGGTCGGATTGTTTCGATCGGCCATGGTGAGAAAATCCTGCAGCTTGAGTGGAGGGCGCGAGGCGATTCCCTGCAGCAGTTCAGGTGCGGGCGCCTGCTGCGCAAACAGCCGCGCGACACACAGAAAGACTACGGGCGCAAATCTCTTGTACATCGTCTTCTCCCTGGTGGTTATGAAATTTTCTGCAATAGCGATGCGTACGGATCGTTCGGCCTCTGCGCCTGCTTCATGCGCGCCATCACGTCCTGGTATTTATCCGCTGGCAAGACGCGCAGGAAGGTCATCATGCCCATCATGTAACCGCTCCACCCAGCCCGTAGACCGTAGTTCTCAGGTTTTTCGACCATTTGGTCCATGGCCATCGCCGGACCTTCCATGTACACGTCCTGAGGAAAACCCGGCACATTGTTTGCGTTAGCCGCAATGTCGCTTGCCATATCCGCCATTCCACTCATACCCGCCATGCCCTTCTGCGGCGAGAGCGGCCCATTGGTGGTGGCCATGTCCGCATCACTCCCGAAGCCCATGCCCCGTCCAAGACTGGTGCCATAGTCGTCGCCCGAAGGAGCGCCCGGTGTGCCCTGGAGCATGCCCATGCCGGTATTCATATCCACGCCGGCCGGTTGGCCGGCGGTACGCGTCATGCGGCCCACGTTCGAAGACATCTGGTTCATCATGTGGTGAGGCAGGTGGCAGTGCAGCATCCAGTCGCCCACACGATCCGCGGTAATTTCGATATCCCGCGCCTGCGCTACGCCGACCAGCACCGTGGTGCCCGGCCACCAGGCGGTCTGGGGAATGCGGCCACCCTCGGTGCCCGTGACCTGGAAGGTATAGCCGTGGATATGCATCGGGTGGTGATCCATTCCCAGGTTCACAAAGCGTATGCGCACCCGGTCGCCCTGGCACACGATGAGCGGCGTGGCCGCCGGACCCGCCTTCCCATTCAGCAGGAGCCAGTTGTATTCCATGTTCATGGTGTTGGGCACGGTGTTGTTGGGCAGCACGGCGTACTCCTGCAGGTGCAGCAGGAAATCCTTATCGCAGTAGGGCTGGTAAGGCGCGCGGGGATGCATGATGAAGCCTCCCAGCATGCCTGTCATCTCCTGCATGGCCATGTGTGAGTGGTAGAAGTAGGTTCCTGACTGGTGGATATCGAATTCGTAGACAAACCGGCCGCCCGGCTTCACTGGTTCCTGGCTGATCCCCGGCATGCCGTCATTGCCGATCATGTCTTCAAAGCCATGCCAGTGAAGGGAGCAGGGCTCGGGCAAATGGTTCTCGAAGATCACGCGGACGTGATCGCCCTGGGTGACCTGTATGGTCGGGCCAGGCGCAGTGCCATTGAATCCCCATAGGTCGATGGTTTTGTCAGGATGGATTCTCTGCCGTAATACTTCCGCAGTCAGACGGAAGACCTTGACGGAGCCTTCCATGGTGTATGGCAAATCGCCAACATCGGTGGTTACCACCGGCGTGGCCACCGATGTTGGCGACACCACATGGCCATGGGGTGGGACAGTGTGGAGAGGCGTTGTTTTGGGTGTTTCGGGTGTTGCCGGCGGCATCGGCATCGGCATTTTCATTTGCATCTGCGCCGACAGGCCGTGGGCAGCAAACAGAGCGGAGCAGGCGCCGAAGGCGCGCCCTAGAAAGGTGCGTCGAGTACTCATATTGACTCCTTGGAATGGTGGTGCACAGATTTCCCCTGGAATAGCCAGGAGAAGCGCTAGATGCGCAGTGCAGTCACTAAAGGAGGGGGGCTCACGCTACTTTGACGCGCGTGCGTGAACGACGCAGGAGACAGGCTGGGAAGGAATACGCTGAAAAGAAAGTCTACGTGGATGGCCGTGGGGACTGCGGTTTCCTGCTGCCGGTTGACCAGCAGATCGACGGCGCAGATTCCACCAGTTGAGCAGTTTTTCAGCAAAGCCCCGCCATGGGACATGGCATGGCAATGTGGCATAGCCGGATGCTCGACACACTGCACTGCGCAGACGGAGGACGCAGCCTGGGAGACGAGCAGCGCAAGCAACACTGCCACGATCGTCGCCGATGGGAGTCGAAGCCTCACAACAGCTTCAGCATACGCCGTTTGTCCACTTTTTTGAAAAGGCGGGCAGCATGATCCAGGCGGTGATGGCCACCTGGTAAAGCAACATCCGCTCCGCCAGCGGAACGGTTGCCAGCAAAAATCCCGCCAGCTGCTGCCCACGGGCGACCACAAAGGCGTTGCTGCTCATTGGAGTTCCTCCCGTACCGCTGTTGAGTAAGACCAATAAGGTGTAGGAAAGTCGCCCGAGTCTTTTTTTCGCAACTGGTGTTGCGTTGCCGGGCACATCAGCAAAACTCGCCCGCAGCGCTCTGGGATAATTGAAAGGACCCGCCCATGAGCACCCTGAAGACAGATCAGTTGGAAACGGAACCGAAGCTCCACGGGTTTGAGCCACTGCGCGTGCCTCTTTTCCGCGATTTGTGGCTTGCCTCGATCGTTTCCAACCTCGGCGGGTGGATGCAGGACACGGCAGGCACCTGGTTGATGACGGTGCTTACCACCTCCCCACTGCTCATTGCCCTGATGCAGACCGCGGCAAGTCTGCCGGTGGTCATCCTCGGCTTGCTGGCGGGGGCTACGGCAGATATTTTCGATCGCCGCCGGCTGCTCATTTTTTGGCAGGCGTGGATGCTGGGCGCAGTTGCCCTCCTCAGCGTGCTCACGTTTTTTGACATCATCTCGCCCTGGATCCTGCTGATCCTCACTTTCCTGCTGAATATCGGTGCGGCGATGAACAGCCCCGCATGGCAGGCGATTGTGCCCGAGGTGATTCCCCGGTCGCAGCTTCCCGATGCCATCTCCCTCAACAGCGCAGGCTTCAACCTCGCTCGTGCGCTGGGACCGGCTCTTGGGGGCCTGGCCGTTGCCCTCTTTGCCCGGGCTACGACCGGCGCAGCCTCGGTGTTCCTGCTCAATTCCCTTTCCTTCGTGGGCGTCATCCTGGTTTTGTATCGTTGGCAGCGCAACCCAATCTTTAAGAGTGCCCTGCCCGCGGAGCGCATCCAGGGGTCGATGCGCGCGGGTATTCGCTACGTTCGCTACGCTCCCATGCTGCAGGCGGCCTTCGTGCGTACGCTTCTATTTACCCTCTTTGTGAGCGCCGTCTGGGCCCTGCTCGCAGTGGTGGCCAAAAACGACCTGCACCAGGGCGCCATGGGATACGGCATCCTCAATGGCAGCATGGGCTTTGGAGCGGTCATCGGCGCAACCCTGCTGCCGCGTGTCCGCCGGGTCCTCTCCGCGGACGCCATCATCGCCTACGCTACCGGTGTCTTTGTCGCTACGCTGGCGATTCTGGCAACGGTCAAAGTGCCGCTGATCATCATCCCCATGCTGATCGCTGGGGGCTTCGCCTGGACCAGCGCCATGTCGACCCTGAACCTGGCGGTGCAGGTATCCGTTCCGGCCTGGGTACAGGCGCGGGCCCTGGGCGCCTACCAGATGATCTTTGCCGGTGGCATGGCCTTGGGCGGGGTCATTTGGGGCTCCATCGCGGAGCACCTTTCTACTCCCAAGTCGCTGATGTGCGCGTCCGTTGGACTGGCTCTGACCCTGCCCTTATCCCTCCGCTTCCATGTTCTGCGCGGAGTGCAGCCGGATCTCAGTCCGCATCTTCATCCACTGCCGGCGCCCAAGCTGGCGTCTGAGCGGGAAGATACCGACGGACCTGTTCGCGTATCGATCGACTACTACATCGATCCTCGGGACTATGCGGCCTTTACCAAAGCCATCCACCAATTGAGAGATGTACGGCTGAGGGATGGCGCCATCCGCTGGGGTGTCTACCAGGATGCTTCCGACCCGGGACACCTGAACGAGACCTTCATCACGGAGTCGTGGCTTGAGTATCTGCGCCAGCGGGAGCGCTTCACTGCATCGGATCTGCGCATAGGGGATCTTGTCCGGAGTTTCCATCGGGGCAAAGAGCCGCCCCGCATTTCGCATATGTTCTATGCCAAAGAAGTGAGCGATTTCAACAGTTCAAGCCAGCCTTAGCCAGCGAGTCCTTCAGCCCCTTCATGCTGATTCGGGAGGAAGCTTCGGGGGTCCCCGCACCACGCCAATGGGTTTCCAGGCTTACTGCGTAGTGGTATCCATCTTTGGCCATGGCGCGTAATTGACCCGGCCAGTCGACTACTCCAGCGCCTACCGGCGCCCATTCATATTTTTTGCCTGCCGGGCGTAGCACATCTTTCGCATGGCAATGCCCGATGCGCTCGATCGGCAAGAGGCGGTAGCCGTCGGGGTAGGGAGTGGTGCCGAGGGCAGCGGCGTTACCCGGGTCCCAGTTGAGCATCAAGTTCTTGTTGGGGATGGCCTTCAGCACCGCAGCTGACTCTTCTCCAGTGGCTGTATTGCACGCCATTTCATTTTCCAAGAGCAGGATCAGGTTGCTCTTGGCACACACCTCCGCCGCACCGCGCAGCTTGTCGTTGATGGCGGCACGATAGGGGGCCGGATTGTCGAGCCGCCAGAAGTCGAAGCAGCGGATGCGATCGGTTTGAAATTGCTTGGCTAGCTCCACACAGTGTTCGAGCAATTGATCCTGTTGCTTGAAATCGAAGCCGGCATGGAACTGGTCGCGCTGAGGACTCTCTTTGGATAGAGGAGCTCCGGGCCAGTCAACCTTGAAGAGCGGACTGGCAATATCGGTCACGCGCAGCTGATATTTTTTGAGGATCGCGCATGACTCGGCTATCTCTTTCGCGTCGAGTTCGGTGACGTTCTTGTTCCACATCGAACGCAGTTCGATCCAGTGCAAGCCGAAGTCGTGTGACGCAATCTCGCACGCACGGCCGAAATCCGGCGTCAGCTCGTCATTGATAACGGAAAGCCGAAAGGGACAAGTTGCGGTGGAAGATGCCTTGCCAATTTGAGTCATGGCACCGGCAGCAACGAGCGAGGTTAGGAATGCACGGCGGCTGGAAAACATTTGGGCCCTTCCTTTCAGCGGACTTGATCACGATAACGAGAAGCGGCTGCTGGTTGCAAGTTGCAGGGCCGCTCCGCTCCCAATGAATAACTCTGCTCTCGGTTTTCGCTGTGGGAAAGAAACCGCAGGTCCCTCCACTGCGCTTCGCTTCGACGGGATGACAAGGGGAAAAGGCGGCGTTTCCAGGGAAAGTCGTTGCTGGACAGGAGCTGTTTTTCGTCACTTTGGGTGGGCCGAAGGCCCATGACTTCCTCCGGTCTGGATGACAATCCTTTCGTGGCCGCAAGAGCTTCAGCGGTAGATGCTTTAAACCCCCAAGAGAATTGTCATCCCGACCGGAGCTCCGAAGGAGCGTAGTGGAGGGACCTGCGGTTTCTGTCCCCGTTACTCGCTTAGTTATCAGGGCAGGTCGACGGCTTTTTGCAGCGGAAAATCTTTGGAGGATCCCCCTACCATGAAGGTGTAGTGACCCGGCAACTGCTTCCACGCGTTGGTGCTCTCGTCGTAGATCGACAACTCCCTCGGATTGATCGTCAGGCTGACTTCCCTGATCTCGCCCGGCTTCAGCTGCACCTTGCTCCAACCAGCTAGCCGCTTGGGGGGCTCCTCTGCAGCCGCCGGCAAGGCGACGTAGACCTCCGCAACCTCAGCCCCCGTGCGTGAGCCTGTATTCTTTACCGTGAAGCTCACCGTGGGCTCCTTTCCCGCCACAACCTTCAACCCACCATACTGGTACGTGGTGTAGGAAAGACCAAAGCCAAAGGGAAAGAGCACCGGCTTATTCTCGGCGTCGTACCACTTGTACCCCACCTTCAAGCCCTCATCGTAATGCACGCTAAAGGTCGCCTTGGCATCTTCCGGCTTAAGCTGCTGGCCGGCGTCCTCTCCTTTGTCGGGCGGCTTCACTAACTCGGGATGAGGCAAATCGCGCTCGCTGAGCGGAAACGTCATGGGCAGCTTCGCGCTGGGGTTCACCTTGCCGAACAAGATGTTGGCGACTGCATCCGCGCCCTTGCTTCCGGCATACCAGGCCTCGAGCGCGCCGCCTACTTTATCGATCCAGGGCATCAGCACCGCGGTGCCCGTCTCGAGCACAACGATGGTCCGCGGATTAGCCGCTGCCACCTGCTCGATCAACGCATCCTGGTTTTCGGGCAGCGAAAGATTGGGCAGATCCGTCCCTTCGCTCATCCACTCATAAGCAAATACGATGGCCACATCCGACTTCTTAGCCAAAGCTGCGGCAGACGCCGGATCCGCACCAGAATCGAACGCAACCTTGGCTCCCGGCGCGGCGGCGCATATCGCCTTTAAAGGAGAAGTTGGGAACCACACATGCGCCTGCCACGGATGAGCCGGCTCGCCGGGCGGATCCACCTGCGCCGAGCCACCTCCAGAGATCATGCCGGTATCGGCATGCGGCCCAATCACTGCGATCGAATGCAACCTGGAACCATCGAGCGGCAGCAGCCCATCATGGTTCTTGAGCAGAACCGTACTTTGCTCCGCCTGGCGGCGCGCAATGGCCAGGCCGCCCTCCACATCCACAACACTTTTCTGCGTCGGGTAGTCGAAGAGGCCGGCAAGAAAGTCCGAACGCAAGATCCGATGAACATGATCGTCCAGCTCGGCCATGGAAACTTTGCCCGCTTCCACCGCCTGCTTCAGCTTCTCTCCATAGAAGTCATCCATGGGCTCTTCATGGTCGAGGCCAGCATGGGACGCCTTGATGGTGCTGTGGGTGCCGCCCCAATCGGAAAGCACGAAGCCCTTGAACTGCCAGTCCCGCTTGAGCACATCGGTCAACGTGTACGTATTCTGGCAGGCGTAATCGCCGTTGACGGAGTTGTAGGAACACATCACTGCAGCAGGGTCGCCAACGCCGATACCGATGTGGAAAGCAAGCATATCGCTCTCCTGCATGGCCCTCTTGCCAATAATCACGTCGACTTCATCACGGCCATTTTCCTGGTTGTTCATGACGTAGTGCTTGATATCGCCAATGACGTGCTGGGCCTGCTCACACTTGATCCGATTGCCCACCATCGTCCCGGCCAACAACGGATCTTCCCCCTGGTATTCGAAGGTTCTTCCGTTACGCGGCTCGCGGGTTAAATTGACCCCGCCACCGAGGGTCATGTTGTAACCCTGGGCGCGCAGTTCGCGTCCGATCAAGGCTCCGTACTCACAGGCAGCTTCCGGATCCCAACTCGCTGCTGCGGCAATGTTGGCCGGCAGCGCCGTGGAATAGCGCCCATTCTGCGCGCTCATGCGCACCCCATAGGCCGCGTCACTCATCTCCACCTGCGGAATGCCCAGCCGCGGAATGCCAATAATGAAGCCGGCGCCCTGGTTGCCGAGATAGGTGCGGGGCATGGGCCGAACCCAGCCAGGCATGCCCTGGCCGTGCATCAGATCGATCTTCTCGTCCAGCGTCATCTCTTTGAGCACCAGGGCGGCGCGTTCGTCGGGCGAGAGCTGGGTGTTCATCCAAGGACGATCTTGGAGACGTGGCTGCGGATCAGCTGCATGCGCATTCATGGCCCCGGCTGCAGTAAACAACCCCAGGGTTGCGGCCAGAGCAACCCTGCGGAAGGTGATCAACATTTGCTCGTTCAAGTGGCCGCCATCCATTTCTCGATCATGATTTGCCGCCGCCAAGCAGTTTGACGTAGCGATAGTAGAACTCAACTCCGCGGTAATAGGAGTCTACCCCCAGCCGCTCATCCTTGCCGTGCGCGCGATCGTCATCGATATCGATCGCGACCCCGTTGACGCCATAGGTCGGCAGGCCGGCCGCGCTGGTAAATTTGCCATCCGATGCGCCCGTCTCCAGGACGGGAATCACGGGAACACCGGGCCACATCTGCGCCACCAGCTTGGCTAACGGTTGCATCACTTCGGGCTGGAGCGCAGTAGCAGGCAGTCCTTTGGAGTCAGGAGCCGTGTCCACCAGCTCACGATCGTCGTTGACGTAACCAACCGTGACTTTCGGATCGTTGAAGATTTGTATGAGCTGCTGCCGAGTCTCTTCCCGGGAGTGGCTGGGGAGGATCCTGCAATTCACGTTAGCCGTCGCTGATTGCGGCAACGCATTATTGGCATGGCCAGCCGAGAGCCTGGTGGCCACGCAGGTAGTGCGCATGGTGGCATTGTATTTAGGAGTCGCGGACAGGCGAGAGATGGCCTCCGCCGACGGCGGGTTCTCGAGAATCCCCTTCATATTCGCAGCCGTCTGCCCAGACTCGAGCGTGCTCATCTTCTCAAAATAGGCCCGCGTGACCGGGTTCAGTTCGAAGGGGAAAGTATAGGCCTGCAATCGGCTGAGCGCATCGGTCACGTGATAGATGGCATTGTCCGGTACAGGCTGAGAGCTGTGACCGCCCGCACTGGTGGCGGTGAGCTGATAGTCAGCGTAAAGCTTCTCCGTCGCCTCCACGTTAAAGGAGATCGGCTTGCCATTCACCATATCCACGCCCCCGGCGTCGGTATTGAGAACGAATGCCGCATCAATCAGGTCGCGGTGATTCTTGAGAAGCCAATCGACGCCATTGGATTTGCCTCCCTCCTCATCCGCGGTGAGCGCGAGGATGATGTCCCGATCCGGTTTATAACCCTCTTTCTTCAGGCGAATGAAGGTGGTTATGAAGATGGCGTCGCCCTCTTTGACGTCCTGTGTTCCGCGCCCGTAAAAGTAGCCATCCTTCTCGACGAACTGGAACGGATCGGTTGTCCAGTCGGAGCGCAACGCCTCGACCACATCCAGGTGCCCAATCAAGAGGATTGGCTTCGCGGAGCCGGTTCCATGAATGCGCGCCACCAGGTTTCCCTTGCGATCGTTGGGCCCCAGCACCACCACATCCTCTTTCGCGAAGCCGGCGTCGAGCAGGCGCTGGGCCATCGCGTTGGCCGCTACCGTGGTACTGCCGACAGAATCGGTGGTATTGATCTCGATCAGCTGCTGGAAAATATCGCGTGAGAGTTGTTTGGTTGCAGGATCCAACTGCGCCCGCGCGGGCAAGCAAGCACTGGACAGCAACAGACAGACGGCGAGGAAACGGAGCCCTCCGGCTCGGGCGGGAATGGTAGACAATGGAACTCCTCTTTTTCGCGTTTAGTATAGAGCTTCGACGACGAAAGGAAACAAAAGTTGCTCAGGATCTATCGCGGAGTTCTGCTGGTTGCAGGCCTGGTACTTTCCTCATTCTCCTCGGTTGCTCAGCCTGCCAAGGGGTTGATCACGCTCGATGAGTTCATGAATGCCACCGATGTCACGGAGGTGAAATTATCTCCCGGCGGCGCGGCGGCCGTGGTCGCCACGGTCGATTCCGATTGGCAGCATAACCGTTTTCGCAACGACCTTTGGATCTGGAAAGCGCAGACCGGGCAAATGGTCCCGCTGACCCGATCCGGACACGCGCGCTCTCCGCAATGGTCGCCCGATGGCAAGTACATCGCTTTTCTTTCCGATCTGCCCCTGGGGAACGCCGAGGATAAAGACACTGACAATGTTTCCGAACGACTGTGGCTGATTGCCGCGGATTCGGGAGAATCCTTCCCGCTTTACGAGGAGAAACTGGAAGCACATGCCTTCGCCTGGTCCGCGGATGGATCGCAGATTTTCTTCTCCTGCACTTCACCGCTTTCGAAAGCTGCGGAGGAGACGAGAAAGACTCAGTGGAAAGATGTGATTCGCTGGCGAGAGCAGGAGCGGGGCGACCTGCTACTGGCTATGCCGTTCTCCGCCGCCCGGAAGAACCCAACCGTTCATGCGGTGGGCGAGGACGCTTCTCCGCTCCCGGTCGCTCTCCCGTACCATCGCCGCCAGCGAGGATGAGATCAAGGAGATTGCTCCCGGCCCAAAAGGTGCGCAGATCGCATGGGTAACCGACTCTGTATCTCATCGCCTGGAGGACCCACGGCACAATGAAATCTACCTGGTAAACACTGCGGGCGGTGAGGCTCGCCGGTTGACCAACAACCTGGCCCTGGAGAATAGCCCGCAATGGAACGGTGACGGCAGCAAGCTGTATTTTCACGTGGGAGCGGACGCGGGCACGATTGACCCGCCGTACCGCGCTGTGCAGGGCCGGCTGTATGTGCTTGATCCCACCAGCGGTGTGGTCAAGCGCCTGGGCGCCGATTTCGCAGGGTCGTTCGAAGATTACGCAGTCACGGGTGACGGCCGAGTGATCGCGACCGGCCTTAAAGGCACCGAGCAGCAGCTTTATGAGATCGACGCCGAACACACCGTCCTGTTGCCCGGGCTGCCCGGCACCTACTCCGGAGTCGACAGCGGTTTGCACGCGCGAGGACTGCTGGTAAAGCATTCCACCCTCACCGACCCGGTGCAGGTTTACCTGGCAGCGGATCCGGCTCGTCCCGACCAGGCAAAGCCCATCAGCAGCTTCAATCTGCCCTTTACCCAGCGAGCGCAGCCGGAGTGGAAAAGCTATCGTTGGAAGGCAGACGACGGAACCATGGTCGAAGGCATCCTGATCTATCCGCCGCACCGGATGGGAGAGAAGAAACTGCGCATGCTGACTTTGATCCACGGGGGTCCCGCGGAAGCGAACGGTAATTACTTTGGCGCGGATTGGTACGAGTGGGCGACACTCGCTGCTGCGAATGGGTGGCTCGTCTTTCGCCCCAACTACCGGGGATCGAGTGGGTATGGCGACGAATTCATGCAGCAGATCACACCGCACCTGGTCTCGCGGCCAGGCAAAGACATCCTGGAAGGGGTGGATGCACTGGTAAAGGATGGAACAGCGGATCCTGACCGGCTGACCATTGGCGGGTACAGCTACGGCGGATACATGACCAACTGGCTAATCACGCAGACGACCGAGTTCAAAGCTGCGGTGACTGGCGCAGGAGCGGTGGAGCACGCAGCCAACTGGGGAAATGACGACCTGACCTACGACGACGCCAGTTATCTGGGCGGTGTGGCCCCGTGGCAAAACCCCGGCATTTACCAGAGTGAAGCCGCGCTCTTCCAAATGGACAAAGTGAAAACCCCGACGCACATCGTGGCGGGGAATGCGGATGTGCGGGTTAGCTATCTCGAAGATATTCTTCTGGAGCGAGCTCTGCAGCAACTGCAAGTACCGCACAGCTTGTTGGTATTTCCCGGTGAAGGACACTCGCTCGAGAAAGATCCCTGGCACGGATATATCAAGGTGAGGGAAGAGCTGCAATGGCTGGAAAAATACGGCGGACCGGACAACGGTAAGGCGCCTAATTGAGCCAGCGTAGGTGGGCGGGGCCCTTCCTTGTCCGATCTGCCAGCTTTGCTGGTGCGGAAAAAGGGTGCATTTTACGCTCCTTATGCGCATTAAGGGGTGGCATCGATCGGTGTTGGGTGCACTCCTGCGCTAGATTGGGAAAGCGGATGAAGGACTTTTAGGATGCCTGCAGCAGACATTGATTGCGCTTACAAGACTAAATAGTCAGTTGCCTAAGCGAAACGTTCCTCCGGTCACCCCAATTGCAGGAAACGAGCGGCTCTGCCGTTCTAGGAATCCGGGTTGTCCGGCTTTAGCGCCTTCGATGCGGCTTCACGCATGAGCGGAAGCTCATCCTTGACGGTGTTCCAGATAATTTGATCGTCAATGCGGTGATAAGCATGCCGCAGGAGGTTCCCCATCCCGCGAAAACCCTCCCAATCAGGCCCGGGCGCGATCTGTTCGGCATCCCTGCCAAGGCGAATCGCTGCCTCAGTCATAATCTGCATCTGGCGTTCAACTGCTGATTTGGTTCTCAGATCAGCCTGATAAGACTCAAAGGTCATTTCTTCAAGAAAAAGTTGGATAAGATCGATCGCTTCGAGAATGTCTTGTAAATGTCTAGCGCTATCCCTAAAAAGCAATCACGGCCTCACGGAGCGCCTTTGACTTGACCGGTTCACGCATCCACTCGGTAGAAGACAAATCGACACGAGCCCCAAGCATCTCGCTGAGACGGCTTTGCAGGCTTCCCACTTTGACCAGTGTCATTCGCTTTGACTTGTCAAAATCAGCCAACAGATCCACATCAGAGGCCGCGGACGCTTCATCTCTTGCCACCGATCCGAACACACGTATGTGAAGGATTCCGGCAGCCCTAAGCTCCCGCTCGTGCTGGACCAGTCTTTCGATAATGAAGCGCTTATCCATGCCGATATTTTGCGCCAAGATCGTCCGTTTCTCAAGAAGATTGGAGAGAGACCTTGTACCCGCAACCGTATCTCCTGCTCGGTTAGCATTGGCATCTCCGCTCGACAACGCCAGCGCTACAGCATTTGCGTGAGTTCAGTCTAAATAAGGTGAAGTTCCTCGGTTAGCCGCTCGATTTGGTGCTTTAGAGCCTCTAAAAGAATGGGCTTGGCGAGGAAAGAATCCATTCCGGCCGCGAGGCACTCTTCGCGGTGACTATCCATCGCATGAGCGGTCAGCGCAATGATCGGGATGTGAGTTTTGCCAGCCTCCCACTCGCGTATGCGCCGGGTGGCCTCGAAGCCGTCCATCTCAGGCATCTGGACGTCCATCATAATGAGATCGAAAGACGCGGTCTTCATTGCCGAGAGGGCCTCTTTGCCGTCGTTGGCAAGTGCAACGGTATGCCCGAGACGTTCGAGCATGCGCTTAGCTACTTTCTGATTCACCAGATTATCGTCGGCGACAAGAATGCGGAAGCTCTTGGCGGAATTTTCGGGCAAATCATGGCGGCGCAAGGCAGGGGGCGCCGCGATGTCCCGCGACGAAGATAGTTTGCGAAGAATTTCGAAAAGATCGGAGACCTTGACGGGTTTGGGGAGCTGGGCGGAGATTGCCGCATCGAGGTGATGATTGGCCATGCCAAGCAGCCCTAAAGAGGTCAGCATGACCAATTGAATGTGCCGGTTCGGCCACTGTTTATGAATGCTTTGCGCTAAAGCGAACCCGCTCATTTCAGGCATCTGGGCGTCAATCAGGGCGAAATCGAAACTTTGCCGTTCCAGGATTTCCAACGCCGAGGCAGCGGATTCCGCTGCGACCGCACTCATACCGCGCTGAGCGAGCGCTGCAGAAAGAATCCGCCGAGTTGCGGGATGATCGTCGACGATCAAGACACTCAGGCAGGGGAAGGAGAGGAGAGGAGCGGCTTCGGCGGGAGCCTGCTCCCATTTGAATTCGGCGGTAAAGTGAAAACAGCTGCCTTTGCCCACGACGCTTTCGAGCCATATTTTGCCGTTCATCAGGGCGACCAGCTGTTTGGAAATCGATAAGCCAAGGCCGGTACCACCAAAGCGGCGGGTGGTGGAACTGTCGGCTTGAGAGAAGGCGGCGAAAACAAGTTTCTGTTTTTCCGCTGGAATGCCGATGCCGGTATCGCGAACGGCAAAATGAAGGACTATCGACTCGGCGGATTGGGACTCGATGGTCACGCTCACCGCTACTTCCCCTTGCAAGGTAAATTTAACGGCGTTTGAAACGAGATTGAGGACAATCTGCCGCAAGCGCCCTGGATCGCCCACCAGATGGTCTGGGATGGCCTCCTCTATTTCATAGACGAGTTCCAGGTTCGCTTCCTGGGCCTTCATGGCGATGGACCGCAGGTCGTCGGCCAACCTATCCCGCAACTGGAAGGAAATGGGATCAAGGTCGAGCTTGCCAGCTTCAATTTTTGAGAAATCGAGAATATCGTTGATGACGGTTAGCAGGGCACCAGCCGATTGATTAGCGGTCGAAATATACTCGCGCTGGTCATCGGTCAGGGTGGTCTCCAGAGCCAACTGCGTCATTCCGAGTACGCCATTCATGGGGGTACGGATTTCATGACTCATATTGGATAGAAACTCGCCTTTGGTGCGACTGGCTTGTTCGGCAACCTCTTTTGCCTGGCGCAGGTCGGCGGTTTGCAGACGGACGCGCCGCCGCAAAATCATGATCCAGGCGATGGCTGCCAGAATGAGGGCAATGCCGCCGGTTACCAGGTACAGCATGCGTTCGGCGGTCCACCATGGAGCGTTTCGCAGAACCGTTACGTCTTCCGGGGAGCGCAGCAGCAAGGAGAAGCCTACCGGTAAAAGAAACTGCTCGGAACTCTGAACTTGAAGCGCGGTCAAGCCGCGGACTCGCAGCAACGCCCCCTTTGTCAGGGAGGGCAGTTTGCCCTGGGCAAGACTCGTTTGAAAGAGACGATCACCGGCCTGCAGGATGAGGGTCTGCTCACCCCCGCCGTTGGAATCGTTGACCAGGAAGCCGTCAATTTCAACGAATTGGGAATCGGCCCCGGTTGAGAGTATTTCCTCGGCGGTAAGGAAGGCAGGTTTCGGCGCCTGCAGAGAGGAGAGTCTTGTTAACTGGGCATCTTCCAGAAAGGGGGCGAAATCTCCTATCCGTGCGGTACCGATCGCGTCCACCAAATCTCCCGCTTTTAGGTCAGCCTTGGCATGTGTTTTGATCAACAGTCCGGCGCCGGCTGCATCGCGCAAATAAGTTGGTCCGATGGGATGGGTGAAGACGACCGTTCCGCGCGTCCGTGAGCGTAAGTCGAAGTTGGCGTCGCCTGTGTACTGCAGAAGCTGGCTGAAGCGCAGTAAGGGAAGACGATCTGAAACCAGCCCTCCATCCCTGCGAATGAAGGAAAGGTCAGGAACGCTCATCTGAACGCCGAGCAGTTGCCCTCTGAAATTAGTGACGGCGCCGCAAACTCCGCGGAACCTTAGCCGCGAATTCACGAGCCAGCCGGGGATGTGCGTGGTGCCGGCGACGAAGACATCAAATCGATGAGCGCCAAAGGTGACGTTGAGCCGCAAATGGCCAGCTTCGACGCTGGCGGTGCGAACGATTCCTACCGCTTCGGTCCATTGACTGTCAGCCAGACCAGTCAATAGCTGTTCCATATCGAGACGCAGCGGCTTGGGCATAGGATGAATGCCCAACAGGCGTATCTTGGGCTCGACAATCACCGGAGCGAAGCCGCCGGGGCTGGAAAATCCGCTGACTGCGACGAATTGCCCGGCCTTCAGGTTAAGGTTTCCACCGGTGGGCGCGAACACGAAAATGCCGCCGGTTTCATCTTGCACAAAGGTGTCGCGCACGCTCGGGTCAGAATAGGTTACGGTGCCGGTAATTCGCGCCGGATAGCTATGGTTCAGCTCTTCGGCGGAAAGCCGCTGTATTTCCTTAACCGTGTGCAAGATCGGGCGGCGCGTTGCGGCCACGGTAGCATCAGCGACTTGCTGCGCTTCTGTAAGGATTGCCACCCCGTTCTCTTTGGAGGCGTAGGCCACAATATCGAGGGCGCTCCCGGGGACCGGATCGTGCAGCAGGTTCGGCCGCAGCGGGATGCTGCCGGTAGAGTCTGTGAAAATGAATTCCTGCCCACCCCGGGACAACGCTCCGTGCAGCCTGATTCGATGAATTGGCGAAACCCCCGAGCGAATCGCAGCCACCGTCGTTTGTGGTAACTGTGCGGGATCTTTGGCGGGCTCCAGAACTTGGAGTTCTGCGGTAGATTGGACGGCTAGTTCCGCACTTCTGGGTTGGCCTGTGGCGTCCAGGTTGAGGCGCAGAACCCCTTTCAATTGAACCCGGGCATCGACCAGGCGGCTATAGTCGTAGCCTGAGCTCTCGCCAACCGTTACTTTCATGTGCCGGTCAAAGGCAAATAGGTCCAGGGTAGAGTGGTCTCCGCGACCAGCGTCGGTGTTACGGACAACCCCTTCCAATTGGACGTAGCGGAACTGCCAGTGGGGGGAAGTCAAATCTTTCGCTTCTATCTTGGCAGCGGCCGGCGGTTCCGCGGAAGCGTTCAGCAGCGTAACTTTCGGCCCGGAGATGGAAGGGTAAGGTTGAGCGCGGGTAACGTAGCCTGCCACTTCAATCTGCTGGCCAATTTTCAACTCCACTTCGACATTGGGGTGTTCAACGATTATGCCGCCCTCGGAATCTTGCAGGACAAGGGAGCGGAATCCGTCGACCCAGGTGACGCGGCCGCGAATTCGCGCGCGGACATGAGAGGTGAGACTTCGCGAATCGAGGCGGCGAATTTCGGCGACAGTGGTGAGCGTGGCATCGTCGCCTTGCGGATCGAGACGGACGCAGGCAGAGCAAGCGAGAAGCATGCAAAAAGCGGTGCCGTGGACAACTCGCTGTATCACTTAACGTAGTTATCGGCGATTATCTTCAAAGACTTCAGGGGAGGACGCTTAGGCTGCTTGTGAGGAAGGCGAGAGATGGTGAATTTATATGGCCTGGAGCCGGAGAGTCGTTCTCGGTAGTGTATGGCGATGACGCACTGTTTTAGAATGCCCTTTCCCGGAACACTGAGTGGTTGACGGAAATTTGGCGTTTAGCGCACCGGCTCGAAAGGTATACTTCTCGACGAAAAGCCGCGCCACAATAGCTACAGAGGAACACGGACAACTATCATAAGAGAGGAGCGCTCTGAAGTGATCGCCAGAAGCGTTATCAGTCAGTACAGGCTCTCTCGAGAACTCTTGCTTTTTGCTGCGTGGTGGTGTGCTTTTTTTGCGGCCACTGCGGCGGGTCAGGTTGGCTCAGCAATCGAAACCCCCGCATCAACGAACAAGGACACCGCAGTGGATCTTGCTCCGCTTGCCGTCGCTACAATCAAGCAAGTTGCGTTTGCCGAGACCGATCCGATGACCACACAATTCTCAGATGACGGAGTTTCCTTCCGAGGTGTTCGTATCGCGTGGATCGTTTCCCAGGCATTCCTCCCGCAAGTACTACTACCTAGTGAAGATGATCGAATCGTCGGCTTGCCAAGCTGGACAAAATCCGAGCGTTATGATGTCGAAGCTAAGGTTGATTACGAAGACGTCCCTAAGTGGAAGGCGTTGTCCCTGACTCAAAAGAGTTTCGCGCTTCAACCATTACTTCTAAAGCGGTTCAATCTACAGTTCCATCACGAAACCCGCGAACACCCAACCTATTCTCTGGTGGTTGCGAAGAATGGCCCGAAACTCCACAAGGCACAACCTGGCGAAACTTATCCTAATGGCATCACAGGCCCCAACAGTGCGGGCGGCCGGGGTGCAGCGATCGTGACACCGGGTAAGATTGTCCTTCAAGGATCTACCCTTTCAGTTCTGGCGAACCTTCTTTCATCGCAAGGACTTAGTCATGCCGTTGTTGATAAAACTGGGCTAACGGACCTATATGACATCACACTCCGGTGGTCACCGGCTGACGTTGGCTCGTCAGACGCTTCACTACCATCTCTTTTCACCGCACTTCATGAACAGCTTGGGTTGAAATTGGAATACAACAAGAACCCGATTGACGTGATCGTGATCGACCACATCGATAAACCTTCAGCGAATTAAGCAGTGCAAGAAAACAAAGTAATCAGCGGGAAAATCGGCACATTTGCCTATGAGAAAAAACACGGAGTTTACGCTACTCCCACTAGCTTGTATACAGTGATAGACTGCACGGCATGGATGCCGCAAATTCTTAGCCAGACGGCATCCCTTATAAGGAACGCATCTGCTGACTCGCCGGGATTTTCAGATTGCCGCACTGCAATGTTCCGCCGCACTGTTGTTTTCTCCGCTCCCTCTGGTTGGGGAAGCGGCCGTTTCCCCCAGGACCGCGGAACTCTATCGCAAGGCCATCGTCATCGATTCGCTCTGCTGCCCATTGGTCGATTCGGAAGCGATGCCCGATCCTGATCTGGTCAGGGTCATTCGCGATTCTGGTATAACCGCCGTCCACTGCACCGTCTCCGAGCGGGATTTCGAAGGCACGATCCGAAGCATCGCATCGCTGCAGGCACTGGTCGACAAGTATCCCGACACGTTCACCATCATCCGGCGGCAGCCGGAGATTGCTCTCGCCAAATCTTCCAACAGGATCGGTATAATCCCGGGATTTCAGTACACAGCCTTTCTTGAAGAGAATCCCGAGCGCATCGGCATGTTCCGCGATCTTGGTATACGCATCATGCAGCTTACCTACAATGGGCGCAGCCTCTTCGGCGACGGCTGCCTCGAGCCGGGAAATGCCGGGCTCAGCACGGCGGGAATCGCAGCGGTTAAGAAGATGAACGAAATCGGAGTAGCGGTCGATCTCAGCCACAGCGGATACCGCACGACTTCCGAGGCGATCGTCGCGTCCTCCAAACCGGTTATCATCTCCCACTCCGGTTGCGCAGCCGTGTATGCCCATCCCCGCAACAAGCCCGACGAAGTTCTGAAGTCTCTCGCCGATCGGGGCGGCTACTTCGGGGTCTATCTCATGCCTTACCTGGTTGCCTCTCCCACCGTTCCTACTCGCCAGCATGTGATCGATCACGTGGTGCACGCGATTGAGGTATGCGGCGCCGACCACGTGGGCATCGGCTCCGATGGATCGATTCAAGCGGTGAGCCTCACCGCGGCTCAGAAAGCCGCGTTTGACGCGGACATTGCCCGACGCAAGCAACTCGGCATCGGAGCACCTGGCGAGGATCGGTATCCCTGGGTACCCGATCTGAATGGACCGAGCCACATGGAAGTGATCGCCGATGAGTTTTCGCGTCGCGGCCAACCATCTTCCGTCATCGACAAGGTGTTGGGCGCGAACTTCCAGCGCGTGCTCGGCGATATCTGGGGAACAGCGTAGAGAATAACGTGGCCTTTCTCCAAAACCGGAGCACAGACGAAAGTTATCCAAAGAGTAAGTTGAGTCGACTCCAGGATTTGGGTTACCCGGCGGCACGCTGTACTGAAAAGCCACGCGCAGAAGCGATAACAGCGACCACGTGTATCATCGGCACTACTCTGGTGGTTCCGCAACGGCAGCAGCGCTCCGGGAAGACGGTCGCGGCTTCTTGGGTGCCATGACGTAGGAGTAGGGGTCGTCGTCCGGCGGCGGTTTTCTTCCGAAAAGCTGCAGAACTCTGTTGAGTGCTTTGCTGAGGAGATTCATAAGGATACCCCTGCCGTTCAGTATGTTACCACCTCTCAAATGAAACCCCGGTCTGCCCCAGACTCTTTCGCTGGTGAATCGATAGACTTCAACATAACCTCACCCCTGGTGACCCGCGATACCAGGGATGTCGCCGCTACTGGTGTATCCCTGTTCAATCCCTGGAAGGATGCATAGGTTATCGGTCCGAAGTTGTGCGCGGGAGAAGCTGGCCTTTGCCTGGACACCCAGAAAATTATTTCTGTTCCAGCGTGAGGGCATAAATATCACTGGTGCCTATATCGCGAAGCAACAGCGGCGAGTCGGTCGGGTCCAGCCCGAACCACACCGAGTAGTATCCCGTATAGTGAACACCCTTCACATCGGTGATGCGCTCTGCATCTCCACCAGTGACGGGAACTCGAAACACGATTGGATCAGGAAGCCCCAAAAAGTAAATCGAGTGGCTATCTCTCGACCACCTTGGAAAACCAGCCGGTCCTTTGTATGGCGTCGACCACTGCTGCGTCCTGACGTCGAAGATATTCAGACCGATTGATTTTGGGTTCAGCGTAACGATGGAATGGCCATCCGGAGACCAGCGTGGCGAGAACATGCCAACAGATCCGGGGAGGGTAGTGACGTGATTGTTGTCAAGTTCGAGAATGCAGATGACGCTCTTTGGATCGTCGCCTCCCTCTCTGCTCGTCGAAAAGACAATCGTCCGTCCGTCGGGCGACCAGTTTGCATCCGTCTCCGGTCCAGGTTCTCCTGGGAGAAGCAGCCGTGGAGTGCCGCCTTGCGCTGACACCATATAAGCTCTCGTGGTGCCACCGTGCGGGGGCGACGACATGAATAGGATTTGCGTGTCGTTAGGCGACCAACTGGGCAATCTCGGGTAAAACGTACCGTCGGTGAGTTGCATGCGTGAACTTCCATCTCCGTTGGCCCTCCACAGGATGCCGTCGGGATAGGAAACATAGGCCACAAACTTACCGTCCCTCGAGAAGGACACAGAATCGGCAGAAATTCCCGCAAGGAAGGGCTCGAACTGCCGGGACTGGGAGTTGAAGCGAATCAGTTCTCCACGGGGAGTGACGCCTGATGCAAAAATAGTCTTCCCATCCTTGCCAGGAATGGGCGAGTCCCAACGGATAGGTCCGGAGGTCAAGGGAAGGGGTTGATCGGATGATCGCCGGAAAAACCGGTGGCGCCCATCCATCGCCCATATCTGACCGCTGGACACGAAGAAGAATCTCCCATCGTCCGCCCAATGCCCTTCGTCCTGGCCTGCCGGCCAAGCGGGGAGTACCCGGTGAAGATTAGATCCGCTCAAAGATATTTCCCAGAGGGCCTGGTCCCTCGTAAACCGGATGGTCTTGCCATCGGGCGACCAACAGAGCGAAGTAAGCAGGCTTCCAATCGAGGACAACATCCGATCGTCCGTGCCATCGCTCTGGATGAGGTGGATATCGCCGTCCCGGGTTGAGTAGGCAACGGCGTTTCCGTCGGGACTCCAGGCCGCATCCACGGCTTCCGACAACTGGCGGGCCGAACCACCCAGGATCCGAACACTCCACAGAGGGTAGTCTTTCTTCAGTCCTCCCGAGAAGGACATGACGAGAAAAGTGGATCCATCCGGGGAAACGTCCACCAGCCTCGGATCAGACACTGCAACCGGGACCGGCGCGATCTCTCCGCCTGAAATTGCAACCTGGCCGATGGGTTGTGACTGATCCTGACGAAAATAGAGCCTGCTCCCGTCGGTTCCCTTCAGATGCTTCGCCTCGCCATCGTGAGTGATCTGGGTGTACTGCGAGATCCGAAGCGCAGGGAAGCTATTCCGGCTTGCCATCACGAGATATGCCACGGCGGCAAGCGTCAGAACCGCGACCACGCCAACCAACCAGACCAGTTCATTACCTCGCCCGCGTTGAACCGAAGCTCCGCCAGCGGCGACCGCCGGGATGCTACCCGATTCAGACAAGGCTTCCAGTGCAAATGCCAGATCCGAAGCAGAGTGGAAACGCTGTTCGGGACTCTTTTCCAGGCAGCGATGTACCACGCGTTGCAGTCCCGGCGGGATGTTCTGCACTAGCTGCGAAATCGAGGGCGGCTCATCGTTCAAAATGGCGGTCATCGTCTCCGCCGAGGTGGACCGATGGAACGCGCGTGTGCCGGTCAGCATTTCATAGAGAATGGCGCCGAAGGCGAAGATGTCGGCTCGATGGTCGACCGCTTTGCCGCGCACCTGCTCGGGAGACATGTATCCGGCGGTCCCCATGACCATGCCGGCATCCGTATTGCGGCTCATGGTCGGCGGGTTGCCGTCCGCTTCTGGCTGGGGCTGCATTAACTTCGCGAGCCCGAAATCCAGAATCTTGATCCGGCCGTCTTTGGTGAGCGAAAGATTCTCCGGCTTGAGATCGCGATGAACGATTCCCTGTTCGTGGGCCGCAGCCAGTCCATGCGCGATCTGGATCGCGTAGTCGATCGTTTTGCGAACCGGCAGCGGGCTACGTTGCAACACCTGGCGGAGCGTGCTGCCTTCCAACAACTCGGAAACGAGATACGGAATGCCTTCAAAGACACCAAACCGATGCACCGCAAGAATGTTGGGATGGTTGAGAGCCGCAGCCGTCTGTGCTTCCTGCTCAAAGCGTCTCAGCCTGTCAGGATCCTTGGCGACGAAGGTAGGCAAGACCTTGATTGCTACGTCGCGCTTCAGTGCGGGATCGCGGGCGCGATAGACCTCGCCCATTCCGCCTGCACCCAGCAGGCCAACAATTTCATAGCCATCGAGCTTCGTGCCTGCGGCTAATGGCATGGTGGGCGGATTATACCGCTAACGCATCTAACATCGCACTTCAAAGCCATCCTTTATTGCGAGCAATCCGCGCTGCTTCAAACCGGCTGGAAGCGTGCAACTTGGAGATGGCCTCGGAGAGATAGTTGCGTACGGTCCCCTCGGTCAGTCGCAGTGAATGCGCCAGTTCCGCGGTCGTTTCACCGTCGCCGGCGCGGCGCAGGATCAAACGTTCTCGATCGGTGAGCGGGTCTTTCTCCGCACTCCATATTTCTGAGGCCAGTTGGGGATCCACGACACGAGCCCCGCGGCTGACTCGCCGGACCGCATCGGCGAGTTCTTCAGAAGGCCGGTCTTTGAGAAGATAGCCAGATGCTCCAGCATCCAGCGCTCGCCGCAAATATCCCGGACGCGCGAAGGTCGTGAGTATCAGAATGCGTGTGTCTGGGTAAAGCTCTTTGACACGGGCGGTGAGCTCCAGTCCGCTCATCTTCGGCATCTCAATGTCTGTTACCAAGACCTGCGGCCGGTGCTTTCCAACGGCCCTAAGGGCCTGCTCCCCATCGGAAAAAGATCCGAGCACCTCAATATCAGATTCAATCGAGAGCAGGGCTGCGAGCGCTCCCCGCAACATGCTTTGGTCCTCCGCCAACACGACGTGTAATTTTTGTGTCAAAAGGTTTCCGCCTCTCCCACAAATCGCGAAGCCGATTGTGCCGGAGACTCACTCTCCAGCGGCAACGTCAACTCGAGGTTTGTTCCTCCATTCGACAAGCTTGTCAGGTTCATGGATCCGGCCATCGATTGAACCCGCTCACGCATGCCACGCAGGCCATTGCCTTCATGAATCTGCCCACCTAGCCCATCGTCCTCAATGGTGAAATGAATCGTTCTATCCCTTTCGAGGAGCGCCACGTGGCAGATGGTTGCATGAGCATGGCGGACGATGTTGGTTACGGCCTCGCGCAAAGCGAGGCAAAGCACATTGGCCTGGCTCGATGAGAGATTCACCGGAGCGAGCATCGTGGTCAGTTTGACCTCGGCGGAAAGCAGGCTTTGCCGGGCTCGACCGAGCTCTGCGTCAATTCCTTCGGCGCGGTAGCCGGAGACGGCTTCCCTCACCTCGGCAAGGGCATTTCGAGCAGTCTGCTCTGCTTCCACGATCTCGTTCCGGGCGCGGTTCACATCATGGGAAAGGAGCCGCCGGGCAAGATCGAGCTTGACCGTAATAACGGTCAGCGTATGGCCAAGGAGGTCGTGCAGATCGCGTGCAATGCGCTCGCGCTCCGCTTCCTGGGATAGGCGTTCGATCTCAGAATTTGCACGTTCCAGAAGAAGGTTGGTTCGTGCTTGCTGGGCGAAGGCAAAATTACTGAGACCAAAGATCACGCAGTAGAGGAAGATGCTTTCGGCTGTGAAAAAAGGGCGATCAAGGTATCGAGTCTCCACTACGACTCCCACCATCATCACGATCAGCACCAGGAACAGGGGGCGCAGACGACTGGTGAAAAGGCACACCATCGCGAACGGGTAGGCAAAGATTGCGTAGGCTTCCGGGTTGAGCGGGTAATAGAGAAAAGTGAAGAGGAAAAACAAGACAAACGCCACTGTCTGCCGGCGTCCCGTAAGCTCCCCGACGAGAAAATAAAGAATGAGGAAGGCCGCGTAAAACGCCGCGAATTCCATCCAGACCGCAAATGAGTGCCGGTAAGCCGGCATGACGAAGAAGTATGCAGAATAAAGCAACGCCACCCAGCGGACAATCGAGCGGCCACGGACAAACCCCCGCTTCGAGTCGGCGATGTGGGGACCCGAGGCTGCCGCGTTTCCTCCTGGTGGGTGGGGCCGCCCTTCGCTCATACCTTCATCATCCCACCAGACAAATGTTCCTGGTAGTCAACCCTGTCATATGGAACACATGACAGGTGTCATCTCTCATCGATGACACCTGCTACTGTTTTTCGCTCGCCGCCCGGCGCATTCTTCTCTGGAAGAGGGGATGATGGTGACTTTATCTGCAGCGGGAAAGGCACTCTATTGGAGCTGGGTTCTATCGGAGATCCTAATATTCGTTGTCACCAGGACAAGGTCAGGCAGAGGCGAAATAAGAGACCGAGGTTCGCTCCTCCTTCTGTGGGTCACGCTGGTTGCTGCCCTGAACCTGGGGACCCGCTTTGGAGAGTCTCACACGGCCACTATGTTTGGCGGCGCGCAGTGGATTCGCTTCGCTGGCCTGGCGTGTATGGTCGTGGGCCTCGCGATTCGCTGGACTGCGGTAGTGTCGCTGGGCAAGTCCTTCAGTGCCAATGTCGCCATTCGCTCGCAACAGCAGCTTCAAACAGCCGGCCTCTACAGGTTTGTGCGGCATCCTTCGTATCTCGGGCTTTTGCTTGTGATCGTTGCCATCGGGCTGCACACACATAACTGGGTGGGGTTTGCTATCGTCGTGGTTCCGTCGATTGCAGCTTTAAGTTATCGGATCCATGTCGAAGAGGAAGCTCTCAGAGCTGCGTTTGGAGATGCCTATGCGGTTTATAGCAGCAGGACGAAACGCCTGTTTCCAGGCGTGTATTGAGTTTTGCGATGAAGATGCGTTTTGAGAAAGCAAGACAGCTGAGTCGAGAAACGAACTGCAACGTACAGACTTTGCGTGGGCGGGTGGTCCAGGTCTCAAAAGCGAGACCGGGGCCACCCACTCAACATTCGTCCGCTATACCCAAGGCGATTAGAACTTCATGAGGAACGCAGCGGTGATGCGGTTCTCACTGTTGCGTAGGTCTGGGCTCCAACCTGGAACAAGAGAACCTGGCGTGCCAGTGTTGCCTCCGGGCGGAGTCACGCCGCCGGGACCGGCGAAGTAAGGTACATTTGCCGCGCGGTGGTTGTACTCCAACCGGTAGGTGAAGTACTGGTTCGGCATGTAGTCAAACGTAACCGAAGAGTCCCACGCCTTGAACGGATCGCCCGGATTTTCGGTGAAGTAGGGCGTTCCAGAAGCTGCCGTCGCTCCGTTGATGGGTGGCAGAAGGACCAGATAACGGCCCGGGTTGTTGATGCGTCCGCCGCCAAGGGTCATGCCGTAGCGGTCGTGATCGAACCACAAGCGGTTGTAGACCATGAAGCCAAGGAAGCTTTGTTTGGGCCCGCTCTTGCCGTTACCATGGCAGCTCACGCCGCCGCCGCTCTCGCAACCCGCGTCTCCGGTGAGCGTCATGGCGGCTTTGCTGATGATGGAGTCGGGACGGTCATAGTACTTGTACTCAATGCTGTCGTCGGTGTGCAGGCGGGTGCGGTTGGGTATGCCGAGGGCATCCTCACCGTAGCCGTACTGGTTGCCGAGAACCTCTAGTTTGCCGCTGGGCCGCCAGAGGATCTGCCCGCCGAGCCCAGGCCGATTGTTGAAGCGTCCGTAGGACTGCCAGCCGTTGATGAACCATGGTTCGATCTTCAATTTGGCGGTTGGAAACCACTGCACGCGCACCCCGTTGAAGAACCAGGGCGTGTTCGAAGACACGTACGAGGGCTGATAGGCCCAGTTATCAAACTGGTAGAACGAGAACAGGCCGACGTAGGAGAGGAAGATACCGGCATCGACGTTGAGGCCGTGCTGGACGTTGAAGTGGTAGCCCGCGTTGGCCTCGCCTACATAACGATAGGCGTCGGCAAGATCCCACTGCCCGCGTGCGGGGCTGGCGTCGTTGCGCGGCGTAGCCGTCGCGTAAAGGCCGATCTGGGTTAGAACGCGGGCGCGCACATTGTTCCAATGGAAGTCGCCGCCGATTCCCAGGTCTGTCAGCGTAACCTCGCTGGAACGAAAGACTTCACTCGATCCGACGATGGTGTCGTCCTGCGGGTGGCGGAAGTCGTAAGTGTAACTCACATCAGAACGTATTTCCGGGGTGAAGAATTTAGTGGCATACGGAGTGTCTTTCGTGCGCGCGTTGCCGTTGAGCCAGGTGAAGTCGGCGAAAGCAAACGGCTCAGAGTGCGGATTGGATGGATCGGTGACGTCCGGTTCCGCTTCACTGAGGCTTGGAGCCGCGGCAGAGGCCTTTGCGGTCGTGAAATGGTGCGTCTCCGGAGCCGAGGAGCGATCCTGCTTGAGTTGTATCAACTCTTTCTGGATCTCCTCTAATTGGTCCTGCAACTGCTGAATCTTTATATCCTGAGCCGCCGAGGCCAGCTTGTCTTCTGCGGTGGGACCGGGATTCGGCTCAGCGGTTTGAGCTATCAGATCTGCCGTGCAGAGAGCCAGCCCAACGAGGGTCACGCACATCATGGTTGTTCCCGTTGTGCGGGAATTTCTCGGTTTCACGTTACTTCTCCGTGTTGAAGGGGATTGCGATAAGCGCATGGAATTTCTCTCTATGCGGGCCAAAATTTACGGTAGCAACCGAGTGGTAAGAAACTCGTAAGGGGAAGGTAAGGGATTCATTTGGAGCCTTGCGCCCGCCTATCGATTGCCCACCTTACCGTGCCGATTTGCAACGAATTCGGCTCAGGGGAGGACACCTTGCGCCTTGGCAGGCGTTTCGCGTGAAGGAATTTCTCAATGCAAGCTTGATCCGCACTGCTCAACGAATCGGTTTCATTGAGTCCAGCGGGTCATGCCATCAAATCCTTATGCCGTCTTTATGCAATCCTTATGGCCATTTCCATTTACTGATTGGAAGCGGCAACGATTTTGCAGCCGGAGGCAGCCAGCGGCAAACGCCGCAAGCAAAACGATCACGATCCACATCAAACCCCGAGGCTGACTATATTGAGATTCAACGGGCGCGGATTTGGGCGCATACCCCTCTTCTTTTTATTTACCGTAATAGCGAGCGTTCAAAGTTTTCGCGGCCAGGAATCCAGCGCCGCTGTTGCCGGCCAGCCGGTTCTCTTGAACGCCCTACCAGATCAAGGGGGTGATGGCGACCCGTGGCAAATGGATGCTGCCCATCCCGCACCGGGTACGGCTCCGCTGCCGCAGCGAGGTTTCTTTACCCGCTTGGGGCACGCTTATCTGGATGATTGGACGGTGGACTCAAACGGCGCTCCGCCCTCGCCTGAACCGGCGCGAAGAGGGACTCCGCGCCCGCTGAATTCCCCACCGTTCCCCGCAGCCGATTGGCCCATCGGAGGAACTGTTGTCATCGGTGCTCCCGATTATGGTAGCTACATGTTGATGCAGGCTATCAACGAGAACAAGAGCCGCTTCAAGATCTACGGTTGGTTCGATATCGGCGGAAACGCCAGCACGTCGAATAAAGGCAGGTACGCCAACAACGAAACAGCGTACGATGTCATTCCGAATTCCATCCAATTGGACCAGGTAGCACTTTATTTTGAACGCTTGCCGAATACTGTGCAAACGGAGCACGTTGACTGGGGCTTCCGTTTCACCAGCATTTATGGCCTGGATTACCGCTACACCACCGCGAAGGGCATTTTCAGCCAGCAATTGCTGAAAAACAACAACACCTATGGTTATGACCCGGTCATGTATTACCTGGATTTCTATGTGCCGCAGGTCGCGAAAGGAATGGATCTCCGGATTGGACGCTACATCTCGCTGCCCGATATCGAGGCCCAGTTAGCTCCCAACAACTACACATATAGCCACTCCATCCTTTACACCTACGACTGTTACACCCAAAATGGAATCAACACCACCACCAAGCTTGATGATCATTGGACAATCCAGGCCGGGGTCTCAGGCGGTTGCGAATCGGCGCCGTGGATTTCGAACGCAAAACTCACGGGCGACGTTTGCGCGGCCTATACCTGGAAAGATGGCGGCGATAATCTTTACGCCTGCGCTAATTCCATCAATTCAGGAAAATACGCCTACAACAATCTTTCCGCCTACTATCTGACCTGGTATCACAAAATCAACGCAACCTGGCACACTGATACCGAAGCCTGGTACCAGTACGAAAGAGATGTTCCCAACTTATGTTATGGATTGAGTCCGTGCATCAGCTATGGCTCCAACGCAAACATTGGCGCCAATGCCGGTGAAATCACCGGGCCCTCGCTCATCACTGGAGCGAACGGAGCGCAGTGCAATCCCCTGGCGACCCATTGTTTCGCGCCAGATTACGCCATCGTCAACTACCTTGAGCACGAGTTCAACCATCATCACAGCTCGCTGACCATCCGTAATGAATACGTCGATGACCTTAAGGGTCAGCGGACCGGCAATAAGACCCGCTATTCCGAACACCTGGTGGGTTTCAATTTCTGGCTGGGAAGTACGGTGACCTTCCGCCCGGAGCTACGCTTTGAACACTCGTACGATGTGCCGGCATATGACTCGCCCTCAGTGAACGGCGTGAGCGGCGCTCCCACCAAGACGACCCAGCTTACCCTGGCCGGAGATGTTATCTACCATTTCTAGGGCCAGCACTCAAAGTGTGGCTACGGCGGCCGGGAGCGGCGGCTGGGCGCTGGTTCTTTCTATCTTTTGGCTAGAGCTGGTAGAGGAATAATTTTCCTTTGGCTTTGCCGGGGTCCATGTTTCACTAGACATCTACCAGTGGCCCATGTCGCCCATCGGGGATCTCGGTCTCGACTGCCGTCAACCTCACCTGAGGAGCATTCGGGGCGAGACGCAAAGAACTTCAGGTTAAGGCGGGATCTTGTGTAAAGTAAGCGAACAGAAACACGAGCAGGACTGTTTCTGGAAATGGATTTCTGGGCCCAACGGAGGATAACGGATTTGATGAGACGGTTCGCAAGAATAGCCTTGCTGCTTCGTGTGGTGGTTCTGCTGGGGGCGTGTTTCGCGGCGGGAGTGGCCACAGCGCAGCCTTCGGGCCAGGCGGATGCAGCAACGGCGGACCGCCTGGCGGCGCTGGAAAAGAGCTCTGCGGCCCAGGCAGCGGCGACCGCCGCCGCCCAGTCTGCTGGCGACAACGCATGGATGCTGGCCAGTTCGGCGCTGGTCCTGTTGATGAGCGGACCTGGGTTGGCGTTGTTTTATGGCGGCCTGGTGCGCAGAAAGAACGTGCTCGGGACCATGATGCAGACGTTTGCCATGATGGCGGTGATCACCGTCTTGTGGGCCCTGGTGACTTACTCGCTCGCCTTCGGCGAGGGAAGCGCATTCATCGGCGGCCTGCACAATGTCTTCTTGCGTGGGGTAGGGCTCGCGCCCGATCCAAAATACGCGGCTACGATCCCGCTGCAAACGTTCATGGTCTTCCAGCTGATGTTCGCGATCATTACCCCGGCCCTGATCACCGGCGCTTTCGCCGAGCGAATGAAGTTTTCAGCCATGCTGGTATTCATGGTGCTGTGGGCCATCCTTGTCTACAGTCCCATGGCGCACATGGTTTGGGGCAAGGGCGGGTTGCTGAACGCTTCGCTGGGCGGACGCTTCCCCTGCCTGGATTTTGCCGGGGGCACCGTGGTGCATGTGACCTCAGGCGTATCCGCGCTGATCACTGCGTTATATCTGGGCAAGCGCGTGGGATATCCGCAGGAATCCATGGCGCCGCATTCGGTGGTCCTGAGCTTCGTGGGGGCTTGCCTGTTGTGGGTCGGGTGGTTTGGATTCAATGCCGGTTCGGCGCTAAGCGCGGGGAGCCTGGCGACCTCGGCCTTTGTGGCTACTCATTTTGGAGCAGCGGCGGCCGCAATTGGCTGGAGCGCGGCAGAGTGGCTGCGTAATGGACGATGCACAGCGCTGGGAGCCATCTCGGGAGCGGTGGCGGGGCTGGTGGCCATTACGCCGGCTTCCGGCTTTGTGACCCCCATGTCCGCTTTGTGGATTGGCCTGATCGCCGGGATATTCTGCTACCTGATGGTGGTGAAAGTGAAGGCGGTATTTGGGTATGACGACTCGCTGGATGCATTCGGCGTTCACGGGGCCGGGGGGACTATCGGGGCCTTGCTGACGGGGCTTTTTGCCAATAGCGCGATCAATCCGATTTTCGGGCCCGGAAAGGCAACAGGACTGCTGGAAGGCAATCGGGGGCAGATCCTCAACCAGGCGGTTGGCGTGGTCATTGCCTGGTGTCTGTCCATCGTAGGGACGCTGATCATCCTTTTTGTGGTGGATAAGGTGATCGGGCTTCGCGTCAACGAAGAGGACGAACGCACGGGGCTCGACTTGTCGCAGCATGACGAAGAAGGATATGACTTCGCCACCTAAAGGCCTTTACTCAAGGAGACCCAGGCGGTGAAGAATTATCTCGACAGCGCCGTTGCGCATCCGGTGGGCGCCTTTATGTTGCTGACGCTGGCTGCGTTTCTGGAAGCTTTCGGCGACTCTCTGTTTCAGAGTGGCCTCTACCGCTCTGCAGGCGCAACCCGCGGACTTTTTTTCGTCTGCGGCGCGGTGGTTCTCTCTCTTTACGGATTTACGGTCAACACTCCCCATTGGGATTTTGGCAAACTGCTGGGAATCTACGTGGTTCTGTTTTTCCTGGTAGCCCAGGTGTTGGCCAAAGTCCGGTTCCATCAGGCGCCCACCGCACCCATCTATGTAGGCGGGACGCTGATCGCCACGGGCGGCATCATCATCGCGTTCTGGCGAGGCTGAGTACAAAAATTCAACGGGAACACGATTCCCCAAGGAGAAGCATGTCAGACGCACTTCGCAACTTCATTGAAATGCCGTACTCCGAACTGGAAGAGCGCAATTTGGGCGCGAAGGACCAGCGGAGACGGCACGTTCCCGCAGAGACCATCCGCGAGGAGCGGCTGAAATATCTCACCGACGAAAAGCACATCAAGGCGGTCACCGTGCTCTTCAGCGACCTTGAAGGCCGGCTGCACATGCTGGACTACGACAAGAAATTCATCGTCAAGAGCGACGATAATCTAACCTTCGACGGCAGTTCGATTCGCGGCTTTACCGCCCAGCGAGAGAGCGATCTTCGGCTGGGAATCGATTGGGGATCTTTCTATTGGGTGCCATCCGACTATTTCGGCGCCGGAAAAGTGCTGGTGTTTGGCGAGGTGATCGCGAAGGACGGCAAAGCCTACCCCGCTGACATCCGCGGGGTGCTGAAGAACTATGCCAACGGACTCTACGACCAGAAGGGTTACACCCTGAATGCGGCCAACGAAATTGAAGGGTTCCTCTTTAAGGGTACCGACGCGGAACGCCATTATCACGAGACGCAGTCCTTCGAGTATGTCAACACCGGCGGCTACTATCACTCCCTTCCCGGCGACCCGCTGCGCACCTTCATCGATACCAGCGCCGAAGTCCAGCGGGCCATGGGGTTTGAGAACGAGAAGGACCATCCCGAGGTTGCGCCCTCTCAGTTCGAGATTAACTACAGCTACAGTGACGTGGTGACGGCCGCTGATCAGATCCAGCTCTACAAGCTCATCTGCCGCGAAGTGGCGACCAAGATGGGCTTGACCGCTTCCTTTTTGCCTAAGCCGGTGGTGGGCGTGAACGGCAGCGGTATGCACACCAATGTCTCCATCAGCGAGAAGGGCAAGAACCTTTTCTGGGATCCCCAGGGCGAAGAGATGCTCAGCAAACTGGGTTGGGAGTTCATTGATCGAATTCTGACCCATGGCAATGACGTTTGCCTATTGCTGAACGCGAGCGTGAATGCGTATCGCCGTCTTGATCCTCACTTCGAAGCTCCCAATCAGATCATCGCTTCGGCCACCGATCGCGGTTCGATGGTGCGCATTCCGATTGGCAACGAGAAGAGCATGCGGGTGGAAGTCCGCTCCGTCAGTCCCGACGCAAACCCTTACCTGGTGCTCTACTCAGTATTCAAGACGGGCATCGAGGGCGAGACAGCGAAGATTGAAAATCTTCGCAAGGCCAAGCGTTTCCTGCCCGATAACATTTACACCGCGCTTGACAATTTTCAGGCTGCGAAGTGGACTGACACTTTGCTGGGAGCAGACGTGAAAGAGCGCTATGCGGACCTGAAGAGAGCTTCCGCAGACCGCTGCCCTCGCCTGCTCGGAACCTTCGTGAAGGCGCCTGAGGTGCAATACCACCACGATGTTTATAACCAGTACCTGTGGAACAAGTTTTAACCCGGAATACCCAGGTCTCCAAAGCGAGACCTGGGCCACCCACTCAATGTCTGGAGGCTGCAGCTTATTGGCTGACGGCCACCGGCAGCTTAATGTCCAGCCGCTTGATCTCACCCACAATCGGACCGTAGCTCACAATGGCGCACAACGCAGTGGCGCCCACGAAAATCAGCACATCATCGAACGATCCAGTCTTCTTGACCAGGTAGCCGATAATAATCGGCGTCGTGATCCCGGCCAGGTTCCCAATCAGGTTAAAGAGCGCCCCGTTGAGTCCAACCATGCCCTTCGGTGAGGCATCGGAGATCACCGTCCATCCCAAAGAGCCAAAGCCTTTGCCAAAAAACGATAACGACATCAGAAACAGCATCACCGCTTGCGCCGGCGCGTAATTACATCCAATCATCGTTACCGAAAGCAGCATCCCGGCAATGATCGGCGCTTTTCGGGCGAAGCTCAAAGAATACCCGGCCCACAGCAGCCTGTCTGAGACCACCCCACCAAGTATCCCTCCGGTCCCGCCGCAAAGAGCCGGCAGTGCCGCAGCAAACCCAACTTTCATGATCGACAGATGCCGCGCCTGGGCCAGATAAACCGGAAACCAGGTAAGAAAAAACCAGGTCAACGTGGTGATGCAGTACTGACCCAGGTAGATACCCACTAGCATGCGATGGCTTAGCAGCTGCTTGACCGCGCCCCAGGTAAGGACGCTGGCCTTCACATGAACCAGGCCACCGCCTTGCTCAATGTAGGCAACCTCCGCAGCCCCGATGCGTGGATGGCTCTTGACGTCATAGATGTTCCTCACCCAGACCGCCGCTAGCACAAAACCCAGGCCGCCCATGAACCAGAAGCTACTCCTCCAACCGGCAGAGTGGGCGATCCAACCCAGGATGGGACCGAAGATCATCAGCGCAAAGTATTGCGAGGAGTTAAAGATTGCCGAGGCACGCCCGCGCTCATTGGCGGGAAACCAGGAGGCGACGATGCGGCCATTCCCAGGGAAAACCGGCGCCTGGGCGAATCCGGCGATCAGCCGCAGAACAAAGATCGTCGCAAAGGCAGTGGCAAATCCGGTAAGCAGTGCACAGACGGACACTACGACAATGCCGATGCCGTACACCATCTTCGATCCAAAGCGATCCAGCAACGCACCCGACGGTAATTGTCCCAGCACATAGGCCCAACTGAAGCCGGAAAAGAGATAGCCCATCTTCACCGGGTCGAGAAGAATGTCTTTCGTCATCGCCGTTCCCACGATCGAAAGCGCGACCCGGTCTCCGTAGCTGAAGCAGCTTACAACAAAGAGAATGGTGATGATCAGATAGCGGACGTGGGTTTTGCCGGTCAAGACCGTCCCGCGATGAGCCTGCTCAGTTCCTCGAGTTCGGCGGCAGTCAGGTCAGTCAGCGGCGGCCGGACGGGCCCCGCGGAGCGGCCAATGGCCTTCATTCCCGCTTTCACAATCGACACGGCATACCCCTTGCGGCGGTTTCGAATTTCAATATACGGCAGAACAAACTCCCGCAAACGGGCGAACACGGCGGCATGATCCCGCTTGCGCACCGCGGCGTAGAAGTCGAGCGCGAACTTGGGCAGAAAATTGAAGATGGCTGACGAGTAGGTGGTGACACCCATCTCGAGATAAGGAAGCGCAAAGGTCTCAGCGGTGGGCAAACCGCCAATATACGTAAGGCGATCTCCCATTCTGGCGTAGATGCGGGTCATGCGCTCTATGTCTCCTACTCCGTCTTTACAACCCACCAGGTTCGGGCACCTTTGACACAAGCGCTCCAGAGACACTTCATCGAGCACAGCATTGTCGCGGTTGTACATGATGACGCCGAGTTGGGTCGAGGCGCACACCGCCTCGACATGCGCTGCTAAACCCGCTTGCTCTGCATTCACCAGGTAGGGCGGCAAGAGAAGGATTCCATCTGCCCCCGCGGCTTCCGCGGCCTGAGCAAACTCCTTGGCCATCGCGGTGCCATAGCCGCAACCGGCCAGGACCGGTACCTGTCGAGCGGTCTGCGCAACCGCAGCTTGAACCACCGCGCTGAATTCCGCCAGCGTAAGCGAAAAGAACTCACCCGTTCCTCCTGCCGCGAACAGTCCTGCGGGCTGATGGGACAGTAGCCAGGCGATATGCTCTTGGTATGCCTTAGCCTGCCATTGGAAATCATCAGAGAAATGAGTGACGGGAAAGGACAGCAAACCTTCCCCAATCGTTTTTGCCATCTCGGCTGGTTCCATCTTCTTCATCGAGCTACTTTCTCCAGAAAGCCCTTCAGCAGGCTGTTAAATCTGTCTGCCTCATCGACAAACAGGCAATGGCCGGCATTTTCAAATATTTCTGCCTGGGAACCAGGCACCATCGCGGTGACGAGTTCGGCAGCGAGGCGATTGCGCGGTGTCATGATAGCGAGAACGGGAATTTTGATTTTTGGCAACGCGGGGCGAATGTCGTTCTTCACCGCTAGTTCGGCCAGCAGGGCGACCGCAGAGTTAGTTGGCGTGTGCAACGTAGCTGCGGTTATGCCATCGAGATATTGTTCCGGCTGCGGCCGGCGATACATACCGCGCACAAATGCGGCCGCAAATTGTTTGCGGTCAGCCTGCAAAGTGTGCAAGAAATCGTAGCGGCGCTCACGGTCTTCGGAGATGGATGGGTCGTGCAGCATAACATCCACCAAGACAAGCCCCTTCCACTGGTAGGTTCCGAACATCTCCACATAGGTCAAGGCCTCGTACACGGCAATCGACCAGGCAACCAGAACCACTGGCGATCCTAGATGATCGATCAGCTCCTTGTAGTCCTGTGCGCGCCTGGCGGGATAATTCCCCTCCTCCGGTTTACTGGAGGAACCTTGCGAACGGGGGTCCAATGCCACCACACAGTAATCAGGGCTGAAGTATTCAATCTGCGGCTGCCAGATTTCTGCCGGCATGGTCCAGCCTGGGATGAAGAGGACGATTTGACCGGCGCCCCCCACGAGGTAGCGAAGTTTGACGCCATCGCTGGTGATGAAGAAGGCGTCCTTCAATGGCCGGTGTCCCTCTCAACCCATGGAATCGACTGTCTGGATCAGCGCCCGGATGTACCCGTAGCAATAGGCAAACGACTGCAGGCCATTCGGGTCATTGGCTGCCAATGGAACATGATCCGGCATCAGCATATACGGATAACCCACCTCTTTGTAGACCTGGATTGCTTTTACGAAGTTAACGTCCCCCTCATCGGGATAAACCTCCATAAAATTGTCGCGATGGCCGCGGATGTTACGGAAATGCACGTTGAATATCTTGTTGCGCGAACCGAAGTAGCGAATGACGTCGTAAATTTCTACCCCGGGGTTCTGCAGCATTTCAGAGACCGTGCCCTGGCAAAAATTGAGTCCGTGGTAGGGGCTCTCCTGGATGGTGATGAACTTCTTCAGGCCGTCCACCGTGCCCAGGACCCGGTTGACTCCTTGATAGCCTTCGGGCGGCATGCCGGGGTCGTGTGGGTGGCAGGCCATGCGGATCTTGTATTCATTCGCAACCGGAATGACCCGGTCGAGGAAGTAGGTGATCCGCTCCCAAAACATATCGGCGTCCACGTGTCCGGCCCGGGTGAGAGTCGTTTCCGGGTGGGCCTCCGCGAGCTTCCAGGTACTGTACATGGCGTCGCCGCGCCCTGGTGTTCTTCCGGTGCGAACTACGCCAAGGATGCTCATGTTGTATTTAATCGAAGGGATGCCCGCCTGGGCGCAATTCTTGATTAAGGCCTGTATGGCTTCGATATCACGGTCGCGTTCCGGACTCTGCGCCAGCATGATTGCCGGATGCTTTTCTTTGTCAATGAAGCTGGATTCCAGAAAGGGTGGAGCGGTGCAGTCGATGCTGATGCCGCAGCTTTGCGCCAGGTCGACCATGCGATTTAGTTCTTCGACGGTGGCGTAGGTGCGGTCGCCTGAAATTTCGGGGTAGCCGCAGATATTCTGCACGCGGTAGCGTGCCAGGTATTTCAGATGGGTCTCGTTGGTGGGGGCCGTCTGGTCCCCGACCTTCATCAGCGCGCGTTTCGCAGGCGCTGGCGAGGGTGAAGCAAAACCTTTTGCGGCCAATAGTCCCGCGGCGCTGGTAGACGTAATGAATTTTCTTCGGTTCATGATCAAAGCTTTGTGGCGTCCCTACGGGACTCGACTCATGGGCCTTATCCTACCCGGGACTCCCGTGCCGGGCTATAGGCTGTTTCGTCCCTGCGGGACTGCTTGCCGCGGGAGGCAATTTGGGCTTGTATCAGGGCACGACTTTAGTCGGGCCGTTGAGACCCAACGAGATCTGGGCTTTAAAGCCCGGGAGCTACCAACGAATTACGGCACAGTCGAAAACCGTATTTCTTGCTTTTTGCAGCTCTATTTACCTCTAAACAGCCCCTACCGCGGCGTTCAGCGCCTGCCCCACGATGGTCTCGGCTTCAGCTTCGATCTGCTCCAAATGGTCCTGGCTGCGAAAGCTTTCCGCGTAGATCTTGTAAATCTCTTCGGTCCCCGAGGGACGAGCCGCGAACCAGCCATTCTCGGCCATTACTTTGACACCACCGATCGGCTGACCGTCCCCGGGCGCGTGAGTGAGGATCGTCTGGATCCTCTCCCCAGCCAACGTCGAGCTCTGAATGCTGTCCTTGCTCAACTTGGCAAGGATGGCCTTCTGCTGCGTGTTGGCCTTGGCGTCGGTCCGGTCGTAGAACGGGTCGCCGTACTGCTGCGTGAGGTCCTGGTAGAGTTCACCCGGATCCTTCTTCGTGGTCGCAGTCATCTCCGCCGCCAGCAGCGCAGCGATCATGCCGTCCTTGTCGGTCGTCCACACCGTGGCGTCCCGGCGCAGAAACGACGAGCCAGCGCTTTCTTCGCCCACAAACCCAAGTTTGCCGGCAATCAGGCCATCGACGAAAAACTTGAATCCCACAGGGACTTCATAGAGCTCCCTACCCAGCCCGGCGGTCACGCGATCGATCATGCTGCTGCTGACGACCGTTTTCCCCACGGCAACCTGCTTGCCCCAGTGCGGACGATGCCCGAACAGATAGCTGATGGAAACGGCCAGGTAATGGTTCGCAGGCAGCAACCCCTTGCTTCTGGTCACGATGCCATGCCGGTCATGGTCGGTGTCGCAGGCCATGGCCACATCGAACTTATCCTTCAAATCGATCAGCGATCGCATGGCGTACTTCGAAGACGGGTCCATGCGGATTTTGCCATCCCAGTCCAGGGTCATAAAGCGGAACGTGGGGTCCACCTGGTCGTTGACCAGCGTCATATTCAGTCCATAGTGCTCTGCGATTGGTGCCCAGTAATGCACCCCGGCCCCTCCCAGGGGGTTCACGCCGAACTTGATTCCGGAAGCGCGAATCGCTTGCATATCAATGATATTGGCCAGATCCTTAACGTAAGCAGTTAGATAATCGTGGCGGTGCGTGGTCGAGGCGGACAGGGCTTTGTCGAGCGAAATGCGTTGCACGCCGGCGAGTTGGGTGCTGAGGAACTCGTTCGCCTTGGCCTGGATCCATGCAGTGGTCTCGCTGGACGCGGGACCGCCGTTGGGGGGGTTGTACTTGAATCCTCCAGACTCGGGCGGGTTGTGCGACGGCGTGACCACAATGCCATCGGCCAAGCCGTTTTTGCGGCCGTGGTTGTAAGTGAGGATGGCATGCGATATCGCCGGGGTGGGAGTGTAGTCAGTTCTCTCCGGCAGCATGACGTCTACCCGGTTGGCCGCCAGAACCTCCATAGCGCTGGCCTGCGCCGGAGTCGAAAGGGCATGCGTGTCGATGCCCAGAAAGAGCGGCCCGTCAATTTTTTCCTTTTGGCGATAGAGACAGATGGCTTGGGTGATGGCCAGGATATGCCATTCGTTGAACCCACGATCGAACGACGACCCGCGATGCCCGGAAGTGCCAAACGCGACTCGCTGTTCGGGCACATGGGGATCGGGCCGAAGCTCGAAGTAGGCGGTAATTAGTTTCGGTACGTCCACCAGCTCAGAAGCGTTGGCCAGTTGCCCGGCTCTGGGATTAATTGTGTTCACGGCGCACCCCCGGCTTATCTTCTATCCAGCTCTTCTCCTTCGTCAATTGTCGCCATCAAAATTCATCCAGAGTTCGCCGCCGGAACATCCAAGCATGCAGGAGAAGCAAAATGTCCCCCAGTTCTCACGAACGAGTCGTAGAATTCCACAACCTTGCAGCCCATGCACACACCGCCGCAGCCGCCGCCCACGGCAAAGGCGACCATCTGACTGCTCATGAGTTGAGCAAGCAGGCTCATGAGCACTCCCTCAATGCTCACAGGCTGAGTGAGGAGCTGGCCAAAAAATGAAGGCTGCCGTTCTTGTGCCCAACGGCACGCCGCTGCTCGAGATCAAAGAGGTGGCCCGTCCGGAACTGCAGCCGGGCCACGTGCTGTTGCGAGTGCTGGCCTGCGGAGTCTGCCGCACTGACCTCCATATTGCCGAAGGAGATCTGCCGCAGGTGCGCTCGCAGCTGATTCCCGGTCACCAGATCGTGGGCGAGGTGGTCGCCGGAGAGACAGCCGAGCTGCCGCTGGGAAGCCGTGCCGGAGTCTCCTGGATCGGCGGCATCGATGGGGATTGCTGGTACTGCCGCCACGACATGGAGAATCTTTGCGACCACCCCACCTTTACCGGGTACACGGTGAATGGCGGCTACGCAGAATACGCCTTGGCTCGCGCGGACTTCGCCTTTCCCTTGCCCGAAGGTCTCGATAACGTCCACGTCGCTCCCCTGCTTTGCGCCGGAATCATCGGCTTTCGCAGCTTGCGGGTTGCCGGGGTAGTTCCGGGTGAGCGAGTGGGGCTGTTCGGGTTTGGCAGCTCGGCGAGTCTAGCCATCACCGTGCTCCAGTCCTGGAAGTGCGAGGTTTATGTGTCTACCAGGGGCGAGAACCACCGGCAGATGGCGGCTGCTCTTGGGGCCACGTGGGTGGGCAAAGAAGACGAAATGCCGCCCGTCAGCCTTGATCGCGCGATCACCTTCGCGCCCAGTGGAAAGGTGGTCGTCCATGCCCTGTCGGCGTTGCGCAAAGGTGGAGTGGTCGCGATCAACGCGATTCACCTCGACCAGATGCCTGCCTTTGACTACGACAAACTGCTTTGGGGCGAACGGCAGATTCGCAGTGTGGCGAACATGACGCGCCAGGATGCGCGCGATTTTCTCGCCATCGCTCAGCAGCTCAAAATTCATCCCCAGGTCGCTACGTTCTCGCTCGATGATGCAAACAAAGCCTTGCTCGCGGTCAAAGAAGAAACCGAGCGTGGATCCGCCGTCATCGTCCCCTGAGGCTTCGCGGCTCTCCTTTTTGTAAAATTCGATAAAATTCGGTGTTTTTGGGGGTTTTGGGACATAAATCGTGGACCACTGTCTACCAAACTCTCCCGCCTCAGAGCCTTGCGAAGCTGCCGTGCCTTCAGTGTAGGGATTGCAATTGCGCCATGAGGCATGTATCGTTTTTGGTACACCAAGAGAGGGCTGCGGGTGACGGACGAGCGAGCGCCGGAGGTGCCGGTGCGGTTTTACCGATCTGCCGCAGGACGCGAGCCCGTACTGGAATGGCTTCGCAGTCTCGACAGGCAGGACAGGCGAGCGATCGGATTAGATCTGATGCGCGTGCAGTTTGGCTGGCCAATCGGCATGCCCCTTGTGCGAAGCTTGAAAGACGGCCTTTGGGAGGTACGATCTCATCTGCCAAGCCGGAAGGTAGCTCGTCTGATACTTTGCTTTCACCAGAAGACGTTGGTCGTGCTGCACGGATTTATCAAGAAGACACAGAAGACGCCACCAGAGGATCTCGAATTGGCGAAACGGAGATGGAAGGAGGTTACGCATTGAGGAAGCGCAATAAGCATGTCGGGTCGTCTCTCGATGAGTTCCTCAAGGAAGAAGGTATCCTTGCAGAGACGCGTGCCGTCGCACTCAAGGATGCAATCGCCTGGCAGGTGCAGCAGACTATGCAGAAGGAGAAGATCACCAAGGTCGAAATGGCGAGAAGAATGCGCACCAGTCGCGCCGCGTTGGACCGGCTGCTTGCGCCGGGAAATGCCTCTGTCACACTCCAAACCTTGACCAGAGCCGCCCGTGCTGTGGGTCGTGATCTCCGCATCGAATTGGTCTAACAGGCTTAGCGGATACTATCCGGAACTGCACCTTATCATTCGGTCCGTAGCGGACGCCTATTTATCCCGACGCTCGCTGTCCACGAAATCCTCACCCGAATGCGCTAGTTCCCTCCCCAGGGTTTCCCATAAGGAGTTCAGTGTGACCGGGTCCGTCTAGGGATTAATGGATACCCAAAGGGAGATGACAACTATGGGGCTACCTACCGATCAATGGGTTCACAATCTGGATTGACCCGTAGTGTTGTGCGGCCGCCAAGTCTTCAGAGTAGAGAATCGATGCGCCGGCACTCTCAGCAGCTTGAAGAATCAGCGCATCCCAAAAGGAAGTCCTGTAACGCGCCTCAATGTCCAGTGCCTGGAGGATCGACTCGGGAGTGTTGGAGACGACTTCCCAGGTTGCATAATCCCGTATCAGCAAGCGAACTTCTTCCACCGGCAAAGGAGCGCTCACCTTTCTGCGGAGGCTCACACATAGTTCTTGCAGAACCTGGGTGCTCAATACGCCCTGGCCGGAATTCCAGAGCTGTTCCAACAACATTTGAGCGCGCTGGTGTTTGACCCCGGCCGAACGGTCATGCGCGTACACCAGAATGTTGGTATCCACGAAAAACTTATCGCTCATGGAGTTCATCTCGTGAGCGAGGGGGCGCCCAATGGAGGTCGAAACCCGTCCGCAGCCGGGCGAGAGCACGGCGGCGGGCCTGGTGATAGCCCTTGCGCTCGCGCACTTCCTGCTCCAACCTGCCCGCGAGCAAGGCGCTTATGGAGGTGCCTTCCTCGGCAGCGAGAATGCGAGCCTGCTTGAGGAGATCGGCTTCAATTTTCAAAGTGACATTCGTTTTTGTGCTTTTCATGGTTGCACGTATTTTCGTGTAGCACGATTTTACGTGCTTCTTTCGGAAAATTCAAGCATGGTTGGTTAGGGACGGTGCGTGATTCCGGAGAGCGTTTCAGGCCTGGGGTTACTTCATCTGCCCCCTTCGTAGCCTCATGAGCGAACCGGCCAAGCTGGGTTGTCCGACCGCTCCGTAAACATCTATTTAGGGGTCATTCGACCCGCTCATATCACTGCTCGTGGAATTTATCTTTATCGGTCGCGGCTGCTGCGCAAAGGCACTAAGCGGACACAACAATCAGATATGGCTTGCGTCTGCGAAGGCTGGACGAAGGGCCTCGACCAAGGACAAATGATCGACTAAGGCGAGTAGCAGCGCTTGCTGCAAATAAACAACTTATTGTGCCCTGCCTTTTGTATTTCCGTACTGCGAAGCGCCCTGTTGTAAGTCATTGACCTTATTGAAGCACTCTCGTTCGTGCAGAGCCTCAGCGATTGCAGGGCAGTTTGACAAGCTCTCTAGGGTCAGTAGACGCGCCTTCCGGTGATGGTGTATTTCGCGTCGGAAGGATCCTCTGAGACGACCACCTTCTCCTCCGCAGGTTTCTTCTCCTCCGCAGCTTTCATCGCCTCCGCAGGCCTCTTCGCCTCTGCAAGTCTCATCGCCTCCGCAGGTTTCTTCTCCTCTGCGGGTTTCATCGGCTCTGCAGGTTTCATCGGCTCCGCAGGTTTCATCGCCTCTGCAGGCTTCAGCGCGTCCGCAGGTTTCAATGCCTCTGCAGGCTTCTTCTCCTCTGCAGGCTTGTCTGCGGTCATCGCCCACGCGAAGCCGTGCGCCAGCCACAAAAAGAAGCTGGCGAAAAAGCACACCAAAACAAGGCCAGCGAAGAGGAATACTACCTGGCCTTTCGTGTTGGCGGCGGCATACAACCCGATGGAGAAGAGGGCGACGGTTGCGAATGAGAAGCCGCCCGCGAAGCGCCCAAGTCGACGCGATAAAACACTCATGCGATTACTCATTTAGGTCCTCCGTCGCTTGCGAAATAGACCCCGGAGAGCTTATTGAACAGAACCGCTTACCTACCCAGATAGGCTGCACCCTCCGTCTACGGCTTCAAGTCTATCCCGATTCTTCGAGGAGGGTTACTGTGCGAATTACCAGTTCGTGGACTTGTGAAGAGGCGGAGGCGCGGCAGCAGGCTCAAGGCTCGGAACGCTGCACAAGTTGTAGGTGGTGTCGGTACGGACCGTGCGGCTGTCGCGTCCAATTCCGCTGCGCTCGAGCCGCTCGTCGGTGCGATGTTTAGGGAACTTGACGTGAAGTATCCGATGTCGGAAAGAGCGGCGAAGATTATCTTATCCCGGCAGATTGCACGTGAGGTGATAGCCGGAAAACGCAACCCCTGGGTGGCGGCAAATCATCTGGAAATTGCCATATGGAATTGGGTGCCTGAGACTGCCGAATTGGAGCTTATCTTCTCGGTCAACGATGAGGTGGATTGGAACAGCAACAAGAAGCGCATTCTTCCTGAGCTAAAGGCCGCCCTTACGAAAGCGTTCGCGCAACTCGCAAGCTTACCCATCAAAACTTAGTGACGCAGGCTCGCGTTTCCTTGATTGGTTGCTCCGTCTATCCCCGCCAGAGTCTCGAAACGGCGTCCGGCTGCTACAGTGGATGCGTTCGTTTTTCCCGAGGTGGATACGCATGCGGATAACAGCCATCGCCTGGTGTGCCCTTGCCTGTGTTTCTTTAGCCGCGTACGCGGATGGTCCGGCAGATCGCAAACCGACAGACCCCCTTGCTGTCACTTCGGTGAGTGGGCCGGCCTCCACGCCGCTGCCGGTCGAAGCGCTGCTGACCACGACGCACATCTCAGGCGTCGCGCGCTCCAACGATGGCCGTAGGCTCGTTTACACCAGCACCGCCTCCGGCCGCCCGAATCTTTGGATCATGAACGCCGACGGCACGGACCCGCACCAATTGGTCACCAACGACGACCGCCAGGTTGGCGCTCAATTCACCCATGACGACAGCGCAGTCGTCTATAGCCAGGATCGCGGTGGCAACGAGTACGCAGACATCTACGTGGTGCCCGTCAAGGGAGGGGAGCCCCGGAACCTGACCAATACTCCCGACATCAGCGAAATGGTGTACGAGTTCTCGCCCGACGGCAAGCTGTTGGCCATCGGCGTCAAGCAGAAGATCGCACCGGCCACCAACCTCGCAGTGATGCAGTGGCCCAGCGGCGCCATTCGCCAGCTTACCCACGAAGCCGATCCGAAGGCCTCCTGGAGCGAAGACGTGTGGAGCCCGGATGGCCGGTTTCTCTATGCGACCCGCTCGCTCGGGATCGACGACTCGGATATCTTCCGCATCGATGTAGCCACGGGCGCAAGCCAGCAATTGCTCGAGCATACAGGCAAGCAGCTGATCTCAACCGCGGATGTTTCCCCCGACGGCCGCACGCTGCTGGTCACCTCCAACGCCAAGGGCGGTTATGAGAATGCCGCTCTGCTGGACCTCGCTACCAGGAAGCTGCGCTGGCTCACCGATACACAGTGGTCCGCGAATGGCGTGGTCTTCACGCCCGGCGGCGGCAGCGCTGTGGTCGTCCTGAACGCCGATGGACGCATCTCGACACGCTTCATCGATTTGAAAACGATGCTGCAGTCCGAACGCGGCGTGCCGCCCGGGTTAAACACTCCCGCGTCTTCGCGCGCGCCCTTTCTGCCCGACGGTTCCATGCTGCTGTCGCACGAGGATTCCAGCCATCCGCAGGAGTTGTACCGCCTGGCTCCAAACAACTCGCTTACCCAGATCACGCACAACGCTGACCAGGCACTGCAACATATTGAGCTGCCCAAGTCGCAGCTTGTAACCTATCGCAGCTTCGACGGCCGGCTGATTTCCGCCTTCGTGTGGGTTCCCTTCAACCTCCAGCGCGACGGCAAGGCCGCGGCCGTTGTGATGCCCCACGGCGGACCCACAGGCCAGACCGTCGACTCGTTCAATGGCCGCGCCGGGCTGCTCGCCTCGCGTGGATTCGTGGTCATCGCGCCCAACGTGCGCGGTTCGACCGGCTATGGCATGGAGTTCCAGAACGCCAACATCAAGGATCTTGGCGGTGGCGATCTGAAGGATGAGATTGCAGGCGTGGACTTCCTCAAGGCCACCGGCTTCATCGACCCCAAACGCGTCGGCATTTGGGGCGGCTCCTACGGCGGCTACATGACCCTGATGGCCATTGGCAAAACACCCGGCGTATGGTCAGCCGCGGTGGATGAGTACGGCATCCTGAACTGGCTAAGCATGCTCCAGCACGAAGACCCGCGCCTGCAGCAATACGAGAAGCTGCTGCTCGGCGATCCAGCGAAGGACCGCGCGATTTATGAAGCGAGCTCGCCGCTCAAATACATTCGCAGCGAGACCGCGCCTTTGCTGGTCCTGCAGGGCGTGAATGACATCCGTGTGCCCCGCGAAGAGGCTGAGCAGGTGGTCGGCATCCTGAAAGCCGAAGGCCGTACCGTGGATGCCGTCTACTATCCCGAAGAGGGACACGGCTTCGTCAAGCGAGAGCATCAGCGAGACGAGCTGACCCGTTCCGTCGCCTGGCTGCAAAAATACCTGCAGGCCGCGCAGTGACACTAACCGAGGGTGACCCATTCAAGCCCATCAGTTGGGCTTGAGTGGGGTTGTTTCTGTCCCTCCAAACCCACCATCAAATAACTTGCTCAGGCCGATTTTGAGTGTGCTCACCAAAGCGCAACGTAAGTGCAAAATAGAAATGTACCCAACCACAGATCGGTAATGCCATGGCCTTGGTAATTGGCTAATTGGAAGGCATTGTGCGGTTTCTTGTTTTGTGCGGTTTGTGGGCAGACGGGTTTTGCTGGACCAGACCCAAGATTATTCTCGTGACCGGCGGTAGCCGCGGTCTCGGCACAACACGGCGATAAGCGCTGCGAGAAAGGTTGCTGCAGGCAAGCTGAAACGGTTTTGCCCTAGGCCTATACGGGCAGTAACTCGAAGCCCAGTCTCCTTCCAGCAGAACGAACACGGTCGTAGAGGCTCAGAAGGCCAAGGCCGGCCAGATACGCGCGGGCCGTTAGCGCCGCAGCAAGATGAATGGCATCCAGGGTTCGAATCGGCTCGGCTGGAAATGGCTTTCGCGCGCGATCCACCACCTCGCCGGCGACATGAAGGACCTGCCACTGCGAAGCAGCGGCGGCCAGGTGAGCGCGCCGATCGGCGGAATCTGCCTCGCTGAGCTCGCCGAGTGCAGCCGCTCGTAGCAGCACGCGATCGCATTCGATCAGGGTAAGGTCTGAGGCAACGACGACGATCGCCGTACCCAGCAATCGTCGTACTTCGGGGGCCGCCGCTTCATCAAGGAGCCAAGCCAATACGGCGCTCGATTCTGCATACAGGTTCACCGGTTGCCACGCTCCGCGGCCAGCATCTCAGCGGCGCTGTGCTTGCCTCGTTGGGAACGCGGCAGAGCCGGATAAGACCGGCCGTCGCCAGGACTTCCAAGGGTGAGCATCCCGCGTTTGGCGAGCGCGAGAATACCTACAGGAACGGAAGCATCGGCGGTACCTTGTCCGGGAGGCGACAGCTCGCCAATGACCTCCCCGCGATCGGTCACGAGCAGATGTTCGCCTCGACGTACTTCGCGGAGGTATTCGCTCAACCGATTCTTCAGCTCCCGAACCCCGACAGTCTTCATACGATCAATGTAGCCCCCTGTGGCTACATCGTCAACCGCAGCGGCAGAGGAGGTCTTGCGGTTTTGTGCGGAAGCGTAGGGTGCGGGTGGGACAGGACGGGACGGTTTACTCATCCGATAGGATTAGTAAAGCAACGGTAACATTCCGTCCCTCGGCGGTCACGAATGAATTTCGCTGATGAACCTTCGACAGGAACTCGGGGACCAGACGGAGCGTTTGCGCGCCCGAAGGAGCAATAACCTGGTACCGAACTATAACGGTTACGTTCCGGTCACGGTAGGGACAGTCATCGCTGACTGCCCCCCGTACAGATCCGTGCGAGCGGAACTACCGCACACGGCTCTTACCTTGGATTAGAACGTCGAAACGCTCGCTAGGAAAAGGATGCAGGACACTAGGACGAGGGATCCAGCGGTCGAAGGTCGGGCGAATGCGAGTCCAGCTGGGACGGCTGCGCTGGCTGCGACGACCAAGCATGGCGCGCCACAGGATGCAAAGCCGGTCGCGGAACCGCCATAACGCCCGCAGGTTGTCGGGTACAGCATGGTAACGGTAGTAGCCGTTGACGACACGCTTCAGCCATTGGCCGACAGCATTGACCGGATCATGCAGGCGCTCACGTAGCTTCACCTTCAACGCGTGAAGCTTTGCTCGTAGCCGCTGGACCATGGTCTTGCGTCGTATAACGAAATGACCTTTGGAGTTCGTCGCACAGCAGTGCGTGAACCCCAGAAACGTGAACGTCTCCGCCTTCCCTTCCCCACGCTTTTGCCGGTTGGCCTGGGCGAACCGACCGAACTCGATCAGCCGCGTCTTTTCCGGGTGGAGTTCCAAGCCGAAGTCCGCCAGCCGTTCCCGAAACTCTCTCAGGAACCGCTCGGCATTCTCGCGGTGCTCGAAGCCTACCACCAGATCATCCGCGTAACGGACGACAACCACATCTCCGCTCGCCACTTTCTTTCGCCATACCTCGACCCACAGGTCGAAGACATAGTGCAGATACACGTTCGCCAGTAGCGGCGAAATGACCGCTCCCTGCGGAGTGCCCGCCTTGGTCTCAGACCACTTGCCGTCTTCCGATACCCCGGCCTTGAGCCACTTCCCTATCAGCCGAAGAATGCGGTTGTCGGCCACTCGATGCTCCATAAATTTCATGGTCCATTCGTGGCTCATGTTGTCAAAGAACCCACGGATGTCCGCATCGAGTATCCAATTCACACGCTTTCGTTGGATGCCCACATTCAGCGCGTCCAGCGCCTGGTGTGGACTGCGCCCCGGGCGAAACCCATACGAGAATCCCCGAAAGTCCACCTCATAGATCTGGTTGAGGATAGTGACTACCGCGTGTTGGACGATCTTATCTTCCAACGCCGCGATGCCCAACGGCCGTTGCCGGCCATCGGCTTTCGGTATATAGACTCTGCGCGAAGGTTGAGCCCGATATGCTCCACGATGCACGCGGCCATGGAGATCGACTAACCTCTCCTCCAGGCCTTGCTCATACTGCTGCCAACTTACCCCGTCCACTCCCGGTGCTGCTCTCCGCTTGAGCGCAAAGTAGCTTTCCCGTAGTAAGTCGATCGTAAGGTGATGCAGTAAAGCGGTGAACCGTTCCTGCTTCCTTGCCTGCGCCGTACGGCGCACGCCGCCTAACCCCTGGGACACGCGCGCTCCACTCTGTGTCGGATGCGTGTGAGGCTGGGCGTCGTTCTCCTTGGTCTGCGCCCTTCCCTCCGCTGGCTCCGCGGAAGTCTTATCTTCTTTGTTCGTCAGCTTCATAGGTACTATGGCGCAGTCCGACCCCTCCAAAACGTACATGTCCGGATCATGGATCTTTCACCTTCCCGGACCGGTCTGCTCGCGCAGACGCTCTGGAGGTCTCCCGGTTCTCGTGCACATTGTTTCCTGACGTGCCTGGAGTCTTCGACTACGCCGAGCCCAGCGGCCACTCGCGAATAGCGCGGCTCGCCGGTGTTGCCTTCCCACTGACAGAAAAGGGTCGGCACTCGGTTGCAAATTTTCGGAGCTCAATCCTCCCGCCCGCCAGTACCTCTGTCTACGCTTCGCTATGACTCCTCACGGGGTCACAGGCAAGACTCGAGGCCAGAATGGAGTCGCTTCTCCTTTTCCGTAGGGCTCTTTCATCCCCTACAATGTGCCGGTTTATCCCGGCGCTCTCTGTCCACCGGTTTCTGTCATCCTGTTTTGTATCAGGGCACGACTTTAGTCGGGCCGTAACCCGATTGAAAATATGTTGGGCTTTAGCCCCTGGGCTTTTTACATTGCCCCAAGCAGGACCCCGGGTGCCCCACATCTCGCTCGTTTTTCGCGAGATGTGGGATACCACGGCTCTTCGCCCCTGACATTTTCGCAACAACGACTTTTTCCGCAGCCTGTCTAGCCCCTGCCTCTCTTGCCCGCTCCCGAATTTCTCCGCCCTGATGATTGCTTTTCGAGTTCTAGAATCTGTGCGTCAGACGGGACTGGTACTTCGGAAACTGTCATCTAAAAGTTCCACTCCCGTCTGACGGATAATCTAGTCAAAGGAAATCTCCGTTTTCCCTTGACGGTTACCTATCATGGATGTCCCGATTCCGCATCTCTTCGAAACGGTGGTTTCAGACAGTACAGCAGTCTAGGATTAGTAGAGGAGATCAAAACGGTTGTTCTCGCCGGGCTTCAATCGCACCAATAGTACGTCCGCCAGCAGGACGTCCTGATCGGCGATCACGGCGGTCAACTCGACCATCTTGTATTCCGTCGGTCGCATGGTGGAGTTGGCTGCATCTGTAATGTCGTTGGAAGTGATCTGAAGGCTGTAGCGGCCGGACGGCAGGTAGTTGACCTGGAAGGAGCCGTCGTCTTCAGTCTCGACGAATCGGGGAACATCCTTCGCCCCCTCTTCTTTCAATCGAATCATCGTCGGCGGCGCATGGTGATCGTCTGCGGCGAGCACCCTGCCCCTGAGGGTATGCAGGCCGTTCGGATCGATGGTTAGATCGGCGTCCACGATCCGCTCGTCTCCACGAATTTCGAAGACCTTCGCGTTCTTACGGCGAAAGGTCGCCGGTGCGTACACCGCAATCATCTCGGGATACATATGTTCCCGGCCGACGGTTTGAGGGTTGCTTCCATCGCTCATGACGACGCGCTCCGAGCCATGGTCCATGGCTATCATTGTGCTCACGATGTATGTGCCGGGTGGCAGCCCGAAAATGCGGTATCGGCCCTCAGCGTCTGTTGTTAGCGCCCTTTGAGTGACCTGTTGCGAAGAGGATAACGATTGCAGGGCCTCTTGACGCGGCGAGACGATCTTACCTCGGTTCTCCGGACGCAGGGTGCGTTCGAGACGCAGGACGCTGTCCATAGAGTCACACCCAACCATTGCACCAATTACTGGACTGCCGTCCGCGAACTGCATCCGACCGGCGATTACAGCTCCACGATGCAGGGTCAGGCTCACGCCTGCGGTCTGTCCGGCACCCACATGCACCTGCGGCAGCGAGGCGATGAGGCTCTCAAGCTGATCTTCGGAGAGAGAGAAGTCCATGGCTGCTGCTGCGCCAGGGGTGATGTATCCAGGCTTACCCGCTGCTACTAGGTAGTTCCCTTCCGGAACGTCCAGGCGGAAGCTGCCGTCCATGCCGGAAATTCCGTAGACGCGCTGGACGTGCCGATCCCGCTGCTGTGGCACGCCAGGCGGGATTGACTGGTTCTTGGCCGATGCCACATCTGCTTTCGATGGAATCGGGACGATATTTATCTCTGCAAAGCGGACGGGCAACCGAGTTTCGCCGTCGTAGACGAACCCTGTGACGGAGCCAGCGGGTGCAGAAGGGCTTTCAGGTACTCTCGCTGGCGATTGTGGATGTGCCGAACTTAGGGAGAGGATTGCAAGGAAGGCGAGCGCGAGGAGTTGCTTCGAACGGCTCATCATATGAGAGTGTACATCTGCACCGAATATCGATTTGCTAGTTGTCTGCCTGACTCGGGAACTACATCCCAAAATATGGCGTTATATGCAACTACATCACTCTGCGCTACCCGCGACATTAATCCGATGAATATCTATCCCAAACGCTCCTAGGATTCGTTTACTCCAAGGGAGCAATCCGAGACCCAACATTGAGACCAGAGCAATCATCGCGGTAAGCCGCTTTGCAACGCGTGTCATGACTATACCTTCGCTGGGGCTTGATCTGAACACATTTACTAAAGTGCGAGGCTGAAACGCCACCAATAGTGATGTTATATGTCGCTATCACGGCGCGCCGGCCGGCGATGGTTGTTTTGCCGGGAGGAGTGCAAGCAGCGTGACTCCAATCACGCCAAAGATCACAATGTCCTGGGGGCTATCCTTCCTGTGCATCCCGTGCGCCACGGCCTGCGCCGACATGATTGTCATCGTGAACCCATGGGCAAGGCTTGACCACGCCCCATAGGCGATCATCAAGCGATGCTTGGCCGGCTGATGAACGGCCACCAACAGACAGACACCAAGCACCGTGTTAAGGCTCAGGAACATCGGCATGACGTCACTATGCCCGCTAAGCCACCTGGAGTGCCACAGATCGTCGAACAGGAGATAGCCCCAAAAGCAATAAAACAAGCCTACCAACACCAACACTACCTGTAAGGCGCGCTCACGTTTCATACCGTCCTCCGTTTTGTGCGACGCAAGGTTATTACCACCTTTTTTGCTTCAGATTGTGCGATTGTCAGCTGTGATGCGTCCGATACTGGAACCCTGCGAGCATCCGCAGTGTGAGCAGAATGCTTCTCCCCCTCGAACAGGCTTGCCACAGGAACTGCAAGGCCCAAGGAGAGGCCCTCGGAACACAAAATAAAGGATGAATCCAATCAAATTGGGTATGAGGGAAGCGGCAATCACCCAGGCCCAAGCAGGCATTTGACGCCTTTTTGCGTCCCCATAGACATATCCGAGGGCAAGGAAAAAAGCCGCGGTGAAGACGCCAAACGTCAAGCCAAACCAAAGCGCTTCTGGCATAGTACTGAGAAATCCTTTGGAAGCAAGTAAGGAACGGCCCTGGCTGGAAGCAAAATAGACTACCCAAATCGGGATCGCCAGTGCTGCGATGACCATTGCAGACCTGGGTAGAACATTCCGTCTTGCGGTTCCCAACAAGACAGCCGCAACCACAAGCCCGGCCAGGAACGCTATCAAAAGCACCGCCGATTGCTGTGTCATGCAATACCTCTATTCCCACCAGGCGCCGCGAGCAGACGTAAGGCCGCGCAAATAGATGGCAGCAGCCAAAAGACGAGCACGCCTGCCTGGACTTGAGCAGTGTCGAAATGCATTGGGACCGTCAGGAGCTTGGTCACCTGGTAGACAAGTGCCGATCCCACAATTGACATCGAGAGCGCTACAGCAAATGCAGCCCAGACCTTGAATTGCGCGTTGTGCTGGCGCATTGTCTCGGTATGATGCGCAAGAATCTCACGGACCTGGGCATTCGAATCTGGTTCACTCGTAACGGTGAATTCCCGCAACCCCCGAATCGTACGCGCAGTTAGCTCGAGGTAGCGCTTGCAGCCATCACAGTCGCGGATGTGGTCATGGATGAGCTGTCTTTCGCCCTCTGAAACCTCTTCTACGAAAGACCTGTCGATAAGCTCGCGAAATCTCTTGTCACACTCCACGCGAATCACCCCCTTCCTCAAATGCGGACCTCAGTGCCGCAAGACCGCGATAGATTCTGGACGTCACCGTTGTCACAGGGACACCCAAAACCTGAGCGATTTCCGCAAGAGACAGGTCTTCTTGAAACCTCAGCAGCAAAGCCTCGCGATACAGCGGTGACAGAATCTGCAGTTGACCGGCCAGACGTATTGCATCTTCGCTTCGAGCCGCGGCCTCGAATGGGGAAGGACCGGAGGAGGATAACAGCAGCATTTCATCGCCATCATTTGGCAAGGAATCTGTCTGTACCGCTTTTCGTTTTTTCCGGAGGTAATCTATAGCCAAATTGCGGGCGATCGCGAATAGCCATGGATCAAACCGCTGCCGCCCGTTGTACTGGCTGCCCCGTTGCAGCACGCGAACCCAGGTCTCCTGCGCAAGGTCATCAGCATGCTCTCGCCTCCCGATGAGGTATAGCAGGTAGCGCACCAGTCGATGCTGACAGCGCTCCACCAGGTCTGCAAGAAGCTCCATATCCCTCTCACGTAAGCCTCGCGCAATCTTTGCCGTTTCGGTTTCGGCTGTCGTATTCAATGTCATGTGAAGAGCCAACATATGCCTTGTATACGATTAAGCCGCAGCGCATTACTCAACTTTTGAGAGAAATCACGCTAAGATTTGCCTCTGACGAATATCGGATCAATGGACGGCAAGGGCCTGACGTGCACAACTCGTTGATTGGCAGACCCCAAATAGGATAGATAGTTGTCGAAACCAGGCGATCACAACTCACGATTCGGGTCTGGCCGGCCTGGGTTCCGGCGGAGTCACGGGCAAACCGGATGTTGAGAAACGGCAGCTCGTTGCGGAGTTACGATGATTTTGCCAGGTGAAACGGAAGCTGGCACCGCGGGGACGCAACCATGCTGGGGGATAACCCGGAGTGCTCATCGGGAGTTTCGTGGACAGGAGTTTCCTGCGCAAAGCCAGCTGAAGGCAGTCCAGCCGGTTACCTGCGGATTGGGTTTCCGATCACCGCTCAATCTTGGCGTTACCCAAGAATTACCTCAAGAATTTGAAATACTCCGCAATACTCTTTGGAACCGGGGTTCACTTCGCAAAGGCGCGAATGTTGGATCGACAGGGAGATACGGTATCCAACCGGACCGCTCTATATACGCTCTTTCCAGACAATCAAGCGCATGCTCGTATTCATGCAGTCCCACGTGAATCGTCCCAAGTTCATACGCCGCTACGTAGCGGCTCTTCGATAAATCCTTTAATGTGCCGAGTATGTGAACTGCTTTGTCCCTATCACCGGCAACTGCGCATGCATGTCCGAGCGCAGACAGCATGAATGTGCTTCCCGAGAGCTGATATGACTTTTCTAGTGCCTTTACGGCGTCGCGGATACTTCCAAGCTGTCCGAGAGCGAGACCCCTGAAGTAATGAGCTTTATGAAAGTTAGGTTCCATTTCGAGGAGCTTGTTCGATTCTTCGAGTTCCTCCTCGTAATGTCCCCCCATGTGGTAGTGCCATGCGAGGTGCGAATTGATAAGCAGGTCGAAAGGATCGAGTTCGATAATGCGCAGGCTGTGTTCCAGCGACTCTTTCATTCTTCCCTGGGCGGCCAGCAGGTGAGAGTACCAGTGGTGAGCGTGGGAGTAATTGGGATTCAGATCAATGGCTCGCTTAAACGCGGCCTCGGCGCAGCCCCAGTCCCATTCATAGTGGAAATGACAATAGCCACGGGAGGTGTGTGCTTCCGCAAGATTGGAATCCAGCTGGAGTGCCCGGCTGGCAGCGGCCTTGCCCCGTTCCAATGCGATCGCCGGCTCCAGAACGCCGGCTTCCCATGCGCCTAATGTGTTGTAGCAGTCGGCGAGCCCAACGTGGGCCAGAGCGAAGGCTGGATCGAGTGCAACCGCCTCATCGAACAGCTCAATTGCTTTTTCTACATAACCCGCTCCCGGGCGCTTGGCCCAGAAGTATCTTCCCCGCAAGTAAAGACGATAGGCTTCGGAATTTTCAGTCGACCGATGAGATACGCCGCGCGCCACCCCAGTGCGCTGCTTCGATCCCAGGCGATCCCGCAAAGCCAATGCGATTGTCGATGGAAGCAGTGAAAGCTCCTGGATGAGTGGCTTATAGCTGGCTCCCCAAAGGCGCAAACCCTCAGTTGTGCTGATCAGCTCAGCTCTCACCAGCACATGGTCGCCGGCGGGGTGCACACTTCCAATCACCACTGCCTGTACACCGAGCTCGCGCCCTGCTTCCTGCGGGTCACGCCCTTTGAATCGGTAGGCCGAATTACGAGCGATTACTTTCGCGACCCCGCGAATCTGACAGACAGCGTCAATCAGGGCTTCGGTCATGCCTTCACACAGATAGTCGAGGTCCGGGCTATCTGAATTGCTCGTGAAAGGCAGAATCGCTACGGAAATGATGCGCCTGGTGTTGGTGTCCGTTCCATTCTCGAGCGAGATAAATCGGTATCCAACCCGCGGCACGGTTTCGATGTAGCTATCGTTGCCTTTGGCCCCCGGAGGTCTGCCCAGCACGACTCGCAGTTTACGGACAGCAGCGCTCAGTCCATTATCGAAATCGATGAACACATCAGACGGCCAAATGTGCATTCGTAACTGCTCTCGAGTTAACACCTCGCCACGATCTTCGAGGAACTTCGTCAGAAGCCTGAAGACCTGGTTCTGCAGTCTGACTGGCCGGTTATTCCTGCGAAGCTCGCCGGCGCGAAGGTCGACCTCAAACTGATCGAATTTGATAACTCCTCCAACCTCCGGCATATCTTCCCCCCGAAAATCGGATAATTATTCCACAAAACCTTCAAAGCTGGCAGATGTGTCGTGGTTTCTGCAACTTAGCAGAACAGGAATTGATAAGAAGCTGGTAAGCCTTGGCCCATGGCTCAAGTCCGCGTGCATGAGCCATGATCGACACCAGTTTGGCAGCGCCCTCGCCCCACGCCAAAGACTTCAACCGTTGAAGAGCTAAGGCTGTGGGCAGTATGCGCTGTCCGAAATCAAGAGGATGGAGGTTTCGCGTGAAGAATAAGGCTTTCCTGTTGTCTACGCAAATTGCGGTTATGGCCCTGGCGCTGAGCAGTGTGTTGGTTGCTGAGGGTCCGCGCTCCACCACACTCAAGGGAACGATCAACGACTACAACCCCTTCGCGATGGGAGGGTACGAGATTCGCGGAACGTGGTCGCTCGAGGTCTCCCCTAATTTCGACGCCGTCGATTTTCGTGCGGCACTGAACATGGAGCATTCCGACCTTTGGATGATCTCCAACAAAACGACCGACACGACCCTGCGTGACCAACATACGCATCACTTCACCATGACGAACGCACGCGTGATCTCTGATCCTAACTACGTGGCAGCGAACTGTCCTACCGCCCACTTCGCCGTTGCCGCCACGACAACTGGTTTTGTCGTTGTCGGGATGGCGAGCACTACCGGGAATGGGGGCAACGCGCCGTTTGCACCCGACGGCGAAAAGTCCCAGCTCATGGTCTGCGTCACCGGTTCAAATGATGTGCCGTTCTCAAATATCACGCTGACGTTTGCCCCGGGCTCAAAAGCGAGCAATCACTTCGGAACTGTTCCGATTAACGGCGTTGTCCGGCACTAGCGCCGGGACAGTCTGCAAATCCAGCTCTCGCCAGAGAGCTCGAAGAGATCATCTGAACGAGATCTATCCCGGCGTGGATGGCCTCATCGAGAAATGCTGTGAGGTCAACCTTTGTGGAGGGGTGGGGACCAAAGCGCTTTCAAGGCGCCCATCTCCCCTCTCTGTAAAGAACTGCGTCGGAAAGCCCGGCAGCAGTTCCGCAAAGCTGCATCTGTTCGCACTCTCGCGACTATTCTGATCAGAATACCAGTGGGAACGCGATCTATCGTGTAGATCAATGGGCTAAGCGTTTCATTACCTCTGACCAGGTTCTCGCGTCAAACCCCGGACAAGTGGATGGGCGGCATTCGGTCGATTGAGTTCTCCTTCAAATCCCCAGGACCTTCTCCAGGTGAAAATGCATTGAGCCGATCCGCCACCAACGCGGTGTGCGGATTAAGAGGGCGCTGAAAAAGCGGTTTGAGCGTGCAGGGGGCTGGAGATACGTCGACATGATACCTATTGCAGCAATTCTAGCTGCTCGCCGTGGACACGGTTTGCTGGTTTGGGGCCGGGAGATCGGCGCGCGATCGGTCGGCCAAGCAAGCGCTCAAGTCCTGTGACAAACTCTGCAGTGCCGATGGGGCGTCCGCTGCCCTCGGACCGCCGAAGCGCGGCAAAATCCTCAGCACGATCCTGCAAAAGCAGATCCGCGAAGCAGGATGTTCGATCGAGCACAGGACACACGATCACTAGATTATCGTCGACACCAGCCAGATGGGCTCGTGCACTCGACCAAGGCCAATCCTCAGCGCGTGACACCAGGCGTGCTCGCACGGGATTTAGGTTCACATAACAGACCGCTGCCATTAAATGTGCCTCGTCCATGGCCACGGACGCGAACCGACTCTGGAACAAATGGCCTGTCCAGCGTCCACGTGCGTTGATGAAATTGGTGTAGCGGCGATGCGCTTCACCGACCGCGAGGCCTAAACCGTCCGCCCGCGTCGGGGTGAGGATGAGGTGAACATGGTTGGGCATCAGACAGTACGCCCATACCTCGACTCCTGCTCTACGAGTCTGCTCGGCGAGCAAATCGCGATAAATGTCGTGGTCCCCGTCCTCGAAAAATATAGCCCCCCGCCGGTTCCCGCGTTGGGTCACGTGATGAGGAAGGCCGGCAACCACCATGCGGGCAAGGCGCGTCATCTTGGCAAACTGCCACAAAGGAAAGAAAAGGGGGATAGGTATCATGTCGACGCATCTCGACGCCGGCAGAAACAGGTGGAAATTCGCAAGCGAGTGAAGAACTGTTTGCAACGTCACTCGATGATAGAAGCTGCACTTATCGGCGAGGAGCTTGGCGTGGAATAAGAACTCTGTTCTCCTCGAACATTGTCATCACCTGCTTTGCAATCTCAACGGCTGAGGATTTTCCAGCGCCTACTCGCCATTGGTCCGCTACCGTGTAGGTGATAGTGAGAAAGAGCAGGCGCACCGAGAGCACAACATGTAGATCATCTTCAGGCAGATGGAGTTTCTCCGCCAAACGTGTGTTCAAATCCCGCTCCGATTGGGAAATAAGATCCCACACTCTTGCACGTGACATTATGTTTTGATCGATGATCGAGCGAACCCGCAGTATTTCCTCCGCATTCGTATCTTGCCATTTGGCCCATTCCAAGATTGCTTTGGCGAGTGCCTCTTCCACCGGGAGGTTCACCGCATGCAGGGAAAAGGATGCGATAAGGTCGTAACCGACCAACGGGTCAAGAAGGATCAGATCCTTACTGGGAAAGTAGCGGTATAGGGTCCTGGGACCGATTTCGGCGGCTTCCGCGATCGCTTCCACGGTGGTCTGCTCGTAGCCATCCCGCTTGAAAAGCCGCAATGCCTCGCTAAGAATCCGTTTTCGAGTTTTCACTGCCTTTGTTTCTCGTAAACCCACGTTACATCCTCTTTCGCTGCAGTATCTTACGCCTACATCCTCTTATATTATGGCAAATATCGTCAACTGGCAGATTATGGCAAAAGGCACTATTTGACAAATGGCATGTGCTGCCATTATTGTTTTCGTCGCTTATCGATCCAGCCTTTCCTAGTACCTGAAATCGAGGAACGGTTGGAAGCGCTGCAGGATTCTCGCAGTCCAGGGCGTGGAGAGCAGACATGGTTGGAGGAGGATGATGATGAGAAAAAACCACTTGCTGCGGAGCACATTCGCTATTGTGACCTTTGTGGTGTTGGCCATGATGGCAGTGTGTGCTCGGAGTTCGGCGCAAACCGAGCACAACGATGAATTTGTCCAGCGCGACGGAACCCGCCTGACCCTTGGCGGCGAAACCTTCCGCTACAGCGGGCCCAACATTGAGTGGCTTGGCCTGGAGGGTTATGGCCCGCTCGATCCCATGGGGCCCCGCTATCCCAGCCATTTTGAAGTTGATGATGCTCTTGACACCGCCAAAATGATGGGGGCCCGCGTCATCCGTTCGCAAACTATGGGCGACAGCATCGGTTGCGATCTCTGCATCGAACCGAAGCTTGGCCAGTTCAATCAGGAGGCTTTCAGGCACCTTGACTACGTCCTCAAGGCCGCCCATGACCGTGGCCTGCGCCTGATTGTCACCCTTGTCGGCGATTGTGCCAACTGCAGGCAAAGCGGCGCCGGTGAGTACTTCAAAGATCGCGGCGCTGCCGGCAACAAGGACTTCTTCACCGATCCCGTCATCAGCGCCCGTTTTGAAAAGCATATCGAGGCGCTCCTGAATCACAAGAACTCCCTCACCGGCGTCTACTACAAGGACGATCCCACCATTCTCGCCTGGCAGAACTGCAACGGTTGCGGCATCGTGGCGTCCCTAACCGACGGCGGGCCCAACGCGGCCTCCATCGTCAAGTGGGTCGACACCATCGGCGCCTTCATCAAGTCCATCGATAAGAAGCACCTCTACGAGGACAACAGCTATATCATCGCCCTCGACAAGACCGGCGCATTTCTCGACAGCAAGACTCCCGACATCATCACCTCCGAATACTATCCCCACTGGGAGGCCGTCTTCAGCATGGGTGGTCCAGGGACCACGGCTGAGAGCTTCCCGAAGCAAGCGGCCCTGGTCACCGGCCACGGGAAAGTCTATGTTGTGACTGAATTCGGTTGGGACGTTACCGACTGGGCCACGCAGGCCGATCTGGAGAAGGTCCTTACTGCCATGAAGGACGACCCTAAAATCTCTGGTGATCTCTTCTGGGCGCTACAGGCCCACAACAACAACTTTGGCTGGCAGCCCATCCCCGCCAACGTTCCCAACGAGAGTTACGCCAAGAGGGGCGAAACCGGCCAGTGGTGGGCTCTCTACTATGGCGGCATCAACACCGTCGTCATGACCAAAGAGGATATGGCCGCCCGAGCCGAGCTCTTGCGCGCACACGCATTCGAGATGGCGGGCGTTCCCGTGCCTCCGCACGCGATTCCGCCCGCTCCAATGGTCACCTTCGAGGGCGGCGGCCTGGTCGCCTGGCGCGGTTCCGCAGGCGCGGTCAAGTATTCCATCGAGCGCAAGGACAAGGACACCTGGACGGTCATCTGCGACAAGTGCGCCACGGACGCAGATACGCCTTGGATCGACCCCAAGCCGTCTCTGAGCATCTTCGGCGCTAAGTATCGCGTTACCGCCTATAACGCAGACGGCAGAGCAAGCGAACCCTCGGCAGAGCGTTAGCTCAAAGACGCGCACAGATGCGAATGGTCCGCACGGGAACATAGCCGTGGACACGACAAAGCCGGCAAGCGTTCGTCCGTTTTCTATCCCGCTCAAACTTCCGGATTTCAAAAGGGAACAACGGAGCAAAGAAAGAAAGAACGAATGATTTGGAGGAGGACAATGATGCAACAAAGAATGTTCAGCCAGCGCAGGCTGCGCCTGATGATTTTCGCATTCGGGCTGGTGGCTCTCTCTTCGCTCTTCTTCACCAGGTTTGCCCAGGCTCAACTCTCCACTGGGGACGTAATTGGTACTGTCACCGATATGACCGGCGCTGTGATCCCTGGCGCCAAAGTGAGGCTCACCAACACTGGAACTAAGGTTGCTGGTATCGCAACGACCAACGATACCGGAGATTACACGTTCAATCTGCTCAATCCGGGCCAATACACGGTGACCATCGAGGCCAACGGTTTTAAGACGCTGGTTATCCCCAGGACAAGAAAGCAGGACAGACGGACAGTGTGTCGGAGATAGATGTGAGAAGTGCACCAAAAGTGGTCGCGCTGCGGAGGAGAATCTCGTAGGATTGGCTGGTGAACAAGCGTTTTCGAGTTTGTAGCCACGACCAGCCGTTATTGCTTCCGCCCTCTCTGCAGGACTGGCTGCCTGAGAGTCACTTGGCGCGATTTGTAGCTGACGTGATGAACGAGCTGGACCTGTCTTCTATCTACGCCAGCTATGAACGGAGTGATGGGCGAGGTTTGTCAGCGTACCATCCAGTGTTGATGGCGCGATTGTTACTTTACGGTTACTGCATCGGAATCACGAGTTCCCGCAAGATCGAGCAGGCTACTTACGATAACGTTGCATTTCGCTATTTGTCTTCCGACCAGCATCCCGACCACGATACCCTTGCTGCTTTTCGTCAGCAACATGTGGAAGCGCTGGCGGCCTTGTTCGTACAAGCCCTGAGACTGTGTCAGAAGGCTGGTCTGGTGAAATTGGGAAATGTGTCGATCGACGGCACGAAGATGAAGGCCAACGCCAGCACTCGGCGCTCCGTAAGGTACGAACGCATCAGCGAACGGGAACAACACTGGCGCGCCGAGGTAGAGCGATTGCTGCGGCAAGCACAGCAGACCGATCGTGAGGAAGAGCGGCGCCTTGGGCTGGACCAGGTGGCCAATCAACTACCCGATGAGTTAGCAAATGCCCAAAAGCGTTTCGAGCGACTGCAGCAAGCCAAGGCGGAGTTAGAACAGGAAGCACAGGCACAACTAAAAGCCGCATTGGACGGCTATACTCCGGGCAAACGTGGTCCCCGCGGAAAAGCGGAACAGACAAGCCAGCCGTCTAAGGATCGCAGACAGCGCGAGAAGGATAAGAAGCAGCGTCTGCGAGCGAGAAAGAACGCCGTCTCGCCCAGCCGGCAATATAACTTCGTCGATCCTGACTCGCGAGTGATGAAAGACAGCGGGGAAAGAGGCTTTGTGCAGGCTTACAACGCACAGATCGCCGTAGACTCGAAAGCGCAGATCATCGTGGCCGCAGAGCTAACTCAGCAACCTATTGATCGTCAGCAGTTGCTACCCATGGTGAAGACTCTACGGAAAACACTGCAAGCGGTGCCAACAACCATCACCGCCGATGCGGGCTACTGGGACACCACCAGCCTGCAGGATCCGGCGATGAGCGGCATTGAAATGCTGGTCGCACCTGACTCCAAACCGCATATACCAGGTAAACCTTTGCCGCCCTGCGCACCGCGCAGTCAGGAAGCGTTTGACATGAGAAAAGTTCTGGCCACAGAGGACGGTAAAGCGCGGTATGCACTTCGACAGACAACGGTGGAACCGGTATTCGGCCAGATCAAAGAAGCACGTGGTATCCGCAGGTTCCGCTTACGAGGCCTGTTGAACGTGACATCAGAGTGGAAATTTATTTGCGCCACGCACAATCTTCTCAAACTGTTCCGCCATCGAGCGGCTCTGGCTCACGCTTAACGCCACGAACGCAACTACCCCGCACGCACATCACTTCAACAGCTCATAGCCTCTCAATCAGATGTTGCCAGCGGCCTAGAAAATCTCCCTTCCACAGAGCCGCTACTGCTTCCTGCCCCAATAATGAAGCAGTTTCTCTCCGACACACTGCGGAAATGACCCTTAGAGGAAGCGCGTAGGAGTAATGCCAAAGAGATGCGCTTCCATCAGGGTAATTTCCGTCTGTCTTGCTTTCCCCCGTCCTGCTTTCCCCCCGCCGGGGGACAGACGGGGAACGACTGGGGACAGACGAAAAGTACCCCAACGTTTGAAAATCTGCTCCGTTTACCACTGGGTTACTTTTCGTCTGCCCCTCACAACCCAAGTGCGTCCTCAGCTTTTTATAGCGACTCTGATTGTGTCATAGTTGCATGGCTGTCAGCACGGGGCTGCAATACCGCATGAGATAGTCTAACTTGAGCTATGTCGTCGAGGATGGCGCGGATCGGTCTTACAAGGCATTGACCTGGCAATCCTCGATTGCTGGGGGCGGACGGCGGCAAAGTCTGTGAATTGGTAGGGGTGGTTGATCGATATATCGTGGCCAACGGGACAGCTGGGTGATCTGCTTATAGGCGCGGGACAAACATCCCAATTCCCACCCGGACTTATTTATGACTATAGTTCGATAACCGTTGAGGCTGGTGGGACATTGGAGATTCTTCCGGGTCGGATGGACGATCTTCGGCGTTTCAGGTGATTTCACGCTGAGAGGAAGTCTTGTTGATCGCAATCATGAGCACTTCGGGGGATCATGGACAATAGTTGCGCCCGATAATCATTCGCTGAGTGCAACTCTGCCCCAGGGCGATGGTGGTGCGGGAGGCGACTTCCTCGGTTGCGGAAATGGCCATGTCCTTGACCATACGCCGGGCGCGGTGGAAATCCGTCTGGTTTTCCGACCCAAGGAAACGGAGGCGGTGGCGGCACCTTGTCGCCTAATGGCAACGGAGGCAACGGCACTTCGACATCGGGTGGTAATGGAGCAACACCGTCGGCTCCGCCCGGAGAACTCGGTCCGGGAGGGATTGGTGGTTCCGGCTTTTCCTCCAGCGGGCAGGATGGAGGCTCCGTCTCTGGCGGCACTAATATGAATTATCAAGGTGGCGGAGGGGGTGGGGGTACTCGCGGTAGGCATGGGGGGCTTTTATACCTTTGCATTTTGGGCAAACTCGAGGGGGCGGGAGGCACAATTGACTTGTCTGGCGAAGCGGGAGGCTCTGGAGGAAACGGTGGGAGCGCGGCCCGAGGCGGCGGAGCCGGTGGTGGTGGTGGCGGAGCTGGAGGCGATGGGGGAGTTTTGGTCTTGCGCTTTAAAACAGGGTTTGCCCCTCCGACGTTCGCTGTCCATGCGGGTGCTGCTGGAAGAGGCGGATCAGGGGGCGTTAATCACATGTATGGCCTTAGCGCATGCGGAGGGAAGAGTGGTCAAGACGGCCAACAGGGAAAACTGGACATTTCCCAGATTGGGTGAGTGATATTTTAGGGAAAACCAGGACAGACGCGCTGCTTTAGGGTCACTTCCGCGTCTGTCCTGGTTTTCCGTCCTTCGGCTAGCGTCTCGCGGGTGCTTTCAACATCTTCGGGGGCGTTGCTTTGTTTTTTAGACGGTCTCGCCGTAGTTGCTTCCTCTTAGTTTATTGAGCGCGGCGAAAGCCGCGTTGAGCCTTGCCTGGTGTCCTTGGCCGCGGCAATCCGCCCAGCCTTCACGTGCAATCTCTGAGATCACCACGGTAATGAGTTACCGGTAATTAGTTACCAGACGGAACTGGCCCTTTCGCCGGAAAATGGCTTATCCTTGCCTCTCTAATTTGCAAAATGTCAGTACCGTCTGGTCACTAATTACGGTCACTCAACCTACAATTCGCTCCGCTCTCGCCTCTCCGTCTCGGTTAACGCATCCGAGATGGTTTTGCTTGTAAGTAGAGTATCCAGAAAACACCAGACTCTGTTGCTCCTTCGGATCCGCGGGCCGCTGGTATTCTGCGTGGAGGGTGAATCGCGGGTCCGAGTTCCACACAAAGGTGCAAGCGCCACACCTGGTTCTTCGGGGCTTCTGGAAACAGCGCGTGAGGACGGGTGAAAGTCGTATAGCTCTTCACATGATGAATGCTCTGAAGTTGCCCGTTGTATCTAAATGCAAGGTAATTCGGAGGTGGATCTGGCCACCGGTCGCCCACCGGAAAGAAATACCGTTTCCGCTGTTCAACAATGTCCCTGAAGGTGATCGTCCACTTTTCGGGGTGGCCGCCGACCGACACGACGAAGACGCGGTTGGAGTATTTCATCTCCATGTCCAAAAGCCCTCCGACATATTCTGAAAACGTCCGAAGCCACCGCTTGTTCTCGTTAGACCGTTCCTGGGCCGTGGCTTCTTTCGACAGTTTATAGACTTGACGCCAGGAACGGTGATGAAGCTCGATGAGGGTACGCCGGGGCATTTAACTTGCCATCCGCAGCGGCCACGGTTGCATTTGTCAAAGCGACGATGTGACGTTGGCCCTCTGGGCTCTGTCTCAAGATTTTTGCATATTTACCAAGCTGGTAGGTGGTCGGGAGCTCCGGACATTTCTTCGCCTTTACGTAACAAAGACACGTTCTGAAATCGTAATCTCGATGTCCGTTATGCCGTCACAGCCGCGACCAGTTTGTAGTTTGATGATGGATGTTTACATCATTTTGAGCTCCGCCTAGGACGTCTTTCAAAAACAGGCGAAGGAAAACCTCAGATTTGGAGAGCAACCATCCAAGGGAGAAGGTCATGTCGTTCTCTTTGGATCCGAACAGGTCGAAAATTGTCAGAACATCTCTACCGTATCTTACGAGGTGCAATTCTACCTCCACCACACAATGTGGTTCCTGTTCTAGTCAGACGGACGGCTACGCCTCAAGGCTTCACAGGGAGATAAGGAGACGCGATACATATCTCCCAGAATCGCTGCAATAGGTAAGGTGTCCCACCATCTCTCCGGTATCAGACTGACGAGCTTCGTGCTAAGACATAAGCGAACTCGGGGGGTGATCCTCTTGGGCTTAACCTTTCTGGCCGGAGGAAGCACAGACGGGGCTCTGTCCCCGCTTTCCGTCGAAACTTCTAACAAAGAATCCCTACCTTGTACAAGGTAACGGTTTTCTTTAGCGTCTTTCCACCTCGGCCGTCCAGCTGCGCGTGGAACCCGTTTCATCAGGTTTCCTATTCCAAACATGACGGGTTGTTCAAAAACCGTACTTTTCCTTCCGTAGTTTAAAGGCTTCGCGGCCACCTTCGGTGACCGAGGTAATTTCCTCCTTGATGACGGACTGTCAATCGCCCCTATCGCCTTGATCTGCCCGCCGGTCTGGTCGCCGGCTTTGATGTAATCGCAGCAAATGACGAGTTCAGCATCGCCATTCACCACCAAATTGGCATTGTGACCGGTGAAAATGAACTGGCGGCGGGTTTTTGCAGTCCACATCTTACGGACGATCTCTTGGCTCATTTTGCTGTCGACGTCATCTTCCGGTTGGTCGATGATCAGCCACGCGCCCCGCTGGTTGAGAAGCACCGTAAGAAGGGCGGTCGCTTGCTGCCCAGCGGACGCGTCGGCAAAGGCGATGAATTCCTGGGTGTCCTTGTTCGGCAATACTGGAACGAGGGATTGAATTCGAGTTCGGTCACCGAGAGATCGAGCCATTTCGCCGGAGTGAGCCCATCGGCGATTCTGCCCTTTTCGCTGAGGATGAAGCCGCACCCGTCGAGGTGAGCGGTGCCAGGGAGCGATTCGGCTCCTGTCGCACTGTGGAGAACGAGCGCCTGCAGTTCCTTGAGCACTTCGCCCCATTCTGCGATTGCATCGCCTACGCGGGCCACGGATTGGCATAAGTCATCGAGCTTTTGCTCCCTGATATCGAAGCGGGCGAATCCGTCTTTCAGTTTGTGCTCTGAGCGCGATGGTGTCGAGTTGTTGCGAATCTCTGCTCGGATGAGGCCGTCCGATAACGCGGAAAACGTTCCGCTCCGAGCTTCGAGCGCCGTGAGCTTGCGCGCGTGGAGATCATTCCAGTGCTCTCGCAAACGCGGGTAGTGCGATGCGGCCTCGGTCACCTCTTTAAGCGTGCCATGGCTAGCCGTCTGTAGTCTCCTCTGCTCTGCGATCCCCTTTCAATAGTTTGGATCTGATCGAGTTGTTGCCGGTTACTCGTCGCCTTCGACTTGTTGCCTTCGTATCTGCGCGTCGAATGCCTTCTTTTCTAATGCAAGGGCTGAGCACCTGTTAGAACCCGATAATGCCTCCTCGCCGGAAGAAGCCAGGAGCTGCGCGACCTGCTCCTGAATCGCATGAAACTTCGCCGCGTAGGCCCGCTGGATGGCCCGGATCGACTCCCGGTTTCCGATGTGCGGCGGGGGTTGCGCGGCTGCCCCCTCCCCGATGCTTGTCTGTAGCGCCTCCACTGCCCCTTTCGCGCGCTGGTTTTCCGGCGGCAAGGCGATCCGTGATGGTTTCTTCGCTGTCGTAGGCCGCTTTTTGCGCAATTGGAGTCCGTTCGTCTTGTCCGGTAAGCCCCTTGAGCGCGCCGCGCAGGGACACGAGCTGCTCGGTCTGGGACATGATCCCCACATCGCGCCTCGTGATCTCGCTCTCAATCTCCCGCTGCCGCGTCGCCCACGTTGCTGTAGGCGCTTCACGACTCCGCTTCGGCATCGCGGATCTCAAACCGATGGGGTAGAGATCTTCTGCTTGATGGGGAGTTCGACAAACCGCTTCAGTTCTTCGAGCCGGACGCCGACGCTGCTCATACTTATCTGGCTGTATGCCTGGATCGGCGGGTGCTGCCGTACCTGCTGCTCTGTGACTGAGGTGAACTCCCCGTCGCTGATCTTGAGGGAAATCTCCTGCGGTTTCGCGTTGTTGCGTTCCGCGATCTGCACGCCTATTCGTCGAGAAAGAGGGTAACCTCACCGTCAAGCTTGAGGAGTGTGTCGTTAATGAGCTTCTTCCGCCGCGTTCTCCACCGAAGTGAAGTCTGCATCGCTGTTGTCAACCGGCTGATCGCACAGAACCCACCGGAGGTATTCGAGGATCGATTGGATTTCCCCGTGCCTCGGCCACCGATCACCGCGCTGTTCTGCTGTCGAATTTGGCCTCGATCCTCCCGAGGAAGCTCGGCAACTGCTGACGCTCATCGACACGATCCACTGCACTGGAAGATCAGGTTCGACCTGGCTCAGGCGCGATTCTTTGGCAAGGCGCGCCTATCGCGGTGGTGCCTGCCGTGGGTTCGGACCACTTCACCCAGGTGACGTATGTCCCGAGGTCGGCGTGGTCGCGCCGCCGGTTGTCCGAAGTTTGCACGACGCCAATCGCCTTGAACCCGTAGTCACGATTTTCGCCGGATACGATGGACCGATTCCCGGTACGACCTCGGACACCGCCCCGTCGGTAAATCCCCCAACGCAGGGCATCGTCTTATAGAAATTCGCGAAGCCGGATCGCAGGAGCGTGCCGTGACCGGTTTCGCTCACGCGTTGGGGAACACGATGAATCGACCCTTCAGATACGTGTGGCCATTGAGAAGGTCGTAGAGTTGCTCAACCAGCAAAGTATCTGGCGATAAGACAACATCTGGGCGTGCTTCATGTGGGTCGGCGGTACCTGATAGATCGAAAGCGCCATCAAGGCTGCGCAGCATGTTCTCGGGGAATTTCGCATCGAGGATCAGGAGCGCCTGGCATGCGGGCGCCGTAAGGGTCAGTTCGATACCGGGGAAGACGACGATTCGCTTGTAGTAGGGGACGGGTTGACCTTTGTCGTCCAGCTCGTTTTGCGCAGCCTCTTCGACATGGGGGAAGAATGCAAAATCGTGATAGTCTGGTGATAGCGATATCATCGAGCCACTGCCACGGCACGCTAGAATAAGCTCTTCAGCATAGGCTTTTCTCTCAGAATCAGAAGTCGCCTCAAGCCCAACCCAATTGAGGTCTCGCGGGCTATGAACCTGGAGGATTGGCAACTATAGAAATGGGCACCTTTGTCCATAGGGTTTCCGGTTGGACGGGAGATGAGAAGAAATTCTAGCGCTGCGCACGAGAAAGATCAAAAGAGTTCGATAGCTGGCCCGAATGAACAGGGGTTTCGGACGAAGTAAGCACCATCGGAAGTGCCACGCAGCTGCGAAGGTTGGACGAGGAGGCTCGATCAAGGACAAACCATCGACTAAGGCGTCCTCTCAACGCGGCCTTAGCCACGCGGGCAATAATGCAACATACCTTGCTAACACAGTTCTGGGGGATCGGTATGACGTCCCCTTATCTTCCTGGCCTTTGTTCGATGTGAAGCAATATGGGGTAACTGTATACTTGACAAATCACCCCTAAGGGGCGACCCTACGATTCCGTGCATCAGAGGGGACGATGGAATTTCGATTAGTCTATAACGGGCAACTTTTAGGAGCTGGCCGTAATGATACCCGGTCTCAACATAAGCATGACATTCGTAAGGTTTTTCACAGTCAACTGAAAACCCTATGGGGAAAATCCCCAAATCTTCGTGAATGGGTTTCGTGGGAAGCCCAAAATCGAAAGATGCATGAAAGGCTTGCAGCTTATTTTATTTTTAACGACGTGGGTTATATACCTCTATCGTGGGATGGTCTGGGCGTAGCTTGTCGTCTAGACATCTTGATGTTGCGGCCTGAAATACCAGGGCAGACACTTATCAAAGGGGGCGACATCGACAACCGTCTCAAGACCCTCTTTGACGCATTGCGAATACCGCAGGCAGGCGAAGTCGCGGAACCTGGTGCGAATGGTATCAATCCATTTTATTGCCTGCTTCAAGATGACAAGCTCATCAATCACATTTCTGTCACCACTGATATTTTGCTGAATGATGTAGACCGAAATCACGTTCAATTAGTCATTACTGTGAATCTTTGGCCTATTGTCCACACCAATTTAAACATGGGCATTTTCTGAGCTTTCGGAGACAAAGGGAACCTCCCCGCGTTACCCCCGGTTCCTTCTCCTCGATAGCAAACTCGAGTAAATTTCTCAGCCAGGAAGGACCAAAATGGAGGGATAGGGGAGGGATAGGGGGACAGCATATACCTATTGCAGCAATTCCGCGGGATAGATCTGCTGTCCCTCATTCCCCCACAGTTTGGTTGTCACAGTTTGGTTGTCACAGTTTGGTTGTCAAACTTCAGTTTGGTTGTCAGACGGGACTGGGGCTTTGCCGGAAGTGCTGCTGTAAACACATTAAGGTTCGTTCATCTTGGCATAAGTTTCAGCATGGCGAAGTAGCTGCTGTTATCGTGCCTGTCATGGGCCGATTCAATCGAGTGGTCGCAGTGGATGTCCCACACCATGTCACGCAGCGCGGCAACGGGCGGCGCTTCATCCTGGACTGCGACGCCGATCGAGCGGTTTACCTTAAGCTCCTGCACGAGAACATGGACCTCTACGGAGTAGCGCTCATGGATATTGCCTGATGTCCAACCATGTTCACTTAATCGCTACTCCTACAAAGGCTGAGGGATTAGCTGAGGCACTGAAGCAGATCCACGGACGGTATGCCTGCTATTGGAATATCGCGCACCATTCAAGTGGGCACGTGTGGCAAGGACGATATTATTCTTGCCCTCTCGACCAGACGCACCTCTGGGAAGCATTGCGCTACACCGAGCTGAATCCGTTGCGGGCTCGTTTGGTCGCCGAGCCAGAGCTTTGGCCTTGGTCGAGCGCCGCCATCCACTGTGGCAACAACCAGCACGATGCGTTCTTGGCTCTCGATGCGTGGCGCCGCCACTGGACCGTTACAACTTGGCGAGAGTACCTCGGAGAAGGGGAAATCGAATCCAAGCTGGCCGTCATTCGTCAACGAACACATACGGGGCGCCCGCTGGGAACTGCAGAGTTTATTCAAGATCTTGAAGCGGCCCTGCAACGGCAGCTAGCGCTACAAAAGCGAGGACCCCGCGAAAAGATTGTCACAGATCAACGGCAACGCCAACTCACCTTCGACCCGTAGGAAGCTGCGTCTCCAAAGTCCCAGTCCCGTCTGACGAATAAATCCTGACGAATAAATCCCTACGTAGCATAGTGTCCCCATAAGTCGCAGTTCGCGAAATTCCTGTTGCGTCAATTAGGAAACAAGTGCATAATCGGGCGCCAGACCCGAATAAGACCGTCTTGCCCATTGGAGTACCCATGCGTGCGCTGTGGAACATACTCGTCATCTCTGCACTCTTCGCGGCCGCTTTTCACGTCTTAGCCCAAATATCACTGCCGCCGCCCCATCCGCTGCAAGGCCAGCAAACAGCAGGGCAGGTGCCTCCGCCGCCCCCGGCTAATCCCGGTAGCGCCGATGCTATTCGCCTTTCCGCACGACTTGATGAAGCAAAAAGGGTGCTTGTAATGCTGCTGGAACCGGCCGCCGTAACTAAGCTCCTTCGCTACGAAGACGATAAATACGGACAACCCGACTCGGATCAAAAACTTAAACACCGCAGAGACGCAATTTCTGAGTCCATTAAACAGCTGAAGGCTGGTTGCAAATGAAGTGGCGGATTGTCACGATTTTGACTTTCGCGATATCGTTGCTCGCCCGGGGTCAGGCGACGTGTCTAAAGACTCAGACGTATGACCCGGCTACGAACAGCATCAAGTTAGTAGATTGTAACGGGACCGTGCTCCAACAGTCTGATCTTAACTCCGTTTCCCCTGCACAGTCCCCCGGAGTGGAGGCTGAAGCGACTGAAGATTCTGTCGCCAAATCGCAGGCCCTGAAATCAAACTATGAATACGTGATATGGCTGAACGGCTATACCCGTCGCGTATTTGAAAACCAAAACCACTACAGCATGATTATCTTTGTTGTCGTAAATGTGCTTGTCTTAGCTGGTCTCTACTTCGCGTGGATTCAGTTCAAGGCCACACTCCATCTGATCATTCGGCCCGTATCCAAGCCTGCTAAGAAAAAAGCTACATCTGAGCCCGACCTAGATGATGAACTTTCCTCAGAGTCCGTGAACTCCGGAATTTTCTCTCAACTAAAATTCGGACCTGATGGGGTGGCAATCGGTTCTTCCTTCATCGGTCTGATTATCCTCGGTTTTTCAATGGGCTTCTATTTGATGTTTTTGAAATATGTCTACCCAATTCAACCGACCGACCTCGCGAGCCCGTCGGCACCGGCATATTCGGCCACCCAGGAGCAAACCCCAAAGAAGTAGAAAATTAGGTACGCGTTAGGTCAGCGCAGCGTGCATTGTCGGACAAATCGGCGACAAGTTTGGTTGTCAAAGTTTGGTTGTCGTTTGGTTGTCGAAAGAAAGCAGGACAGACCGGGAAATGACCCTTAGAGGAAGCGCGTAGCAGTAATGCCAAAGAGATGCGCTTCCATTAGGGTCATTTCCGTCTGTCCTGCTTTCCTTCCCACTGCTTTCCTTCCATCTCTCGAGAACTATGGCTTCTCGTCGATCGCGAATTTGTAGTGGCCAGCTTCGATTTTCCTCCGGGCTTTCTTGAAAAACCGCTCCGGCGGGACAAGGCTCGAGAGGCGAAGATCGTCCATGCTTCGCATCAGCTGATCAAACTCTTCGCGAAGCAGAGAGTCGTCGCGCACTGCTGTAATCGTTGCCGCGTGCCGAAAACGATCCTGGAGGATCTTGTACTGATTCGCCTGCTTCGCAACGGCCTGCACGCTGCCATCGAGGCCGATGGCCTTGAAGATCGCGGGAAACACGCCGGCCGCCAGCGTGCAGACGGCGGCGACAATGCCATAGTCGTGGCTCTTCGTCAGGATCGGCCAGGCGCCGACTCCGCCGAGAATGATGGGCGCGACAACGAAAAGGGCACGCCAGATGCGCAGTGATTTTACCCACTCGAAGCATGTCGTGGAGACGTAGAGACAGGATTCAGCCTGCCGCTCGCATTCATCGATCATGGCCTGCTTCTCGTTCATGGCTTGAGCGGTATGTAAGAGCCGAAGATCTTCTGCCATTCTTCACCGGCTCCCTCAACGTAATTGTGTTTTTCATATTCGCATGCCTTCACTGCACGTAGCCACGCGGAATACGCACGGCTGTGCCAGGCATCGCCCAGTGCGATCGCCTCTCCCGTGCCGGGCACCGTTATGCTGCCGTTGACGCGGTTGCAAAGATTGTAGAGAAAATCCCGGACGATCCAGTCGAAATAGAGCCAGTCGTTGAGCCGCCACTGCGCAGCCCTAAGAAAGTCCGCCGCGATGAGCTCGAGATAGAAGGATTTAATCGGCACGTTGCAGACGGCTTGCCATGTCTTCGCCATCCGGATCAACGGCCGCAGGTTCGAGGCGCAGGCCTGATCGACGTTCCGAACGTGCGCTATTTCATCGCCAGGCGCCGTGTCCTTGTAGCAGCCACCTCCGCCGCTGTCGCAGATCAAGTAGATGCCCTGCGTTGTGGTCAGGAAAGACGGCACGACTTCCACGGCGAAGCTGCCGAAGCGGACCAAAATGATGTGTGTGTCCCCACACATATCCGTACTGGAATATTTGTTCGCGAGAACGCGTTTGACCTCCTGCAGCAGCGCCGCCTGCGGATTGTAGGAGTAGCTCTGGAATCGCTGATAGACACTGCTGGGAAGCAGGAAATAAACATCGACGTCGCGCGGCGGCCGCATCATCGTGTCTTTGCCCCACGAACCGACGAGGAAGCTGTTAGCGCCCCCGGAACTGAGGCCATAATAGTGGCTGTTCAAGCAGCTTACGACGCCGGCTCGCTTCGTCATCGCATCGTCGCGCTGGACCTGTGTCAGAAGAAGATTATTATGGAACTCTCTAAAGCGATCGGTCACGGCAATCCACATTAGCGGCAACGCTGGCACCGGAATCTGGCCCGACGCCGAAATCTGCGATAGCCAGGCGTCGGGCATCGGAAAAACCGGTGGATCCTTGGGACTGCCCATGTGGGCCAACCCTCATTTCCATGATCTTACTGGAATTCAGCGTTTCATATCATCATTGCTTGGAATATGGGCTTGTGCTCCGCCTTATGCGCTAGGGTGCCGTTCACCTGTCCCCCGGTTATCGATACCACCACTCAGTCAATTCCTACTCGGCTATTTCCAGAGAACTTATTCTGTTCAAGAGTTGATCACCCCGGAGTTTCTGTTCTTTAGTTTATCCGTCGACCAAATCCTATGTATTGCCCACCCCTATTCATAAGAGTCATTTGTCGAATGCGTCTGAATGGTCGGCGCCGAACGTCCATAAGTGATAGCTCTTTCTGTCAAATTCGATTCCGAGCAGAAATGCGCCCGGCTTACGTGGGTGTCGCACAGCCAAGTCTATAAAATATCCGCTTACGCCGACCTGGGGCACTACCTCGTATCCATGTCCTTAAGCACAGAGCCAATAGCCGCTTCATGCTCATTTGAAGGCTCTGCGCCGGGTGAAATCTCGGGACTTGAAGAGATCCCTTTTTTGCATAGTTCAAATATCCCTTCGACGCCCGCACACCCCAGGCGGAACTCGCAGTGGCCTGAATCAGATCAGGGTCTAGCGAGGAGAACACTACAGTTCGCTTCTTTGCTCTTGTGATCAGAATGTTCAGGCGTTGGTAACCAGTGGCTGTGTTTACCCCGGTGAAACGCTGAAATATGTTACCTTTCGGGTCCGGCCATAGGTCACCGATATAAAGATCGCGTCTCGCTCGTCCCCTTGGACATTCTCCAGGTTCTTAATGAAGAACGGTTCCGGTGTCGTCTCGCGAAGTTCAATCCAAGCACTCGAAAATGAATCATCCCGGAGGCGGGCATCAAGAAGTTCCTCCATAAATTCCCGCTGCTCGAAGTTCATCGTCACGACGCCCAGCGAATCTTCTGGGTGAATGGCAATGTGTTCCACAATAGCGTCTACCACGCGCTCGGCTTCTAACGGATTGCGGCGGTTCTCATAATGCTGTTTGCGGCTACGTGTTTAACTCCCAAGTTGTCGTGTGGTGATATGCCGAGGGGAATACCACAAGGTCCCACCATAGAACTCTTCATTTGAAAATGCGATTAGACTGTGATGCTGTGAACGATAGTGCCAACGTAAGCGCCGCACCGGCCGGGATTGCCCAAGCGCAATGTCCAGGATGCTCTCGCCTCCAGCTGCGACAATCTTTTCCTCGTCGTCGTCCTCGTCATCTATGGTTCGCTGGAGGAAGGAAGTCGGCGGTAGCTGTTTAGGATCTCCAACGACAACTAACTGAGAGCCTCGCGCAACCGCCCCGAGGGCATCTTCAGGCCGGAGTTGAGACGCCTCATCCATGACGATGAGATCGAAAGCCAACTGGCCCGGTGTCAAAAACTGAGCAACAGACATGGGGCTCATCATGAAGCACGGCTTCAGCGCCTGAATCGCACCGCATGCTCGAAGCATTAGCTGGCGGATGGGAATGTGTTTTTTTTGTTTGTTGATCTCGTGATACACAAGCGCGAGGTCTGTCGTCTCCTCGACTACAGTGCCGCGAACTCCGGCTGGAACCTTCTTCCTGCTGGCTCGATAGGCGATATCTAGCCGGGTGCGCTCATTACGGCTTTATCAAGGTCGCAGAATTGTCGGCGAGTTTCTTCATGGGATGTTCCCGTAAGCCGCCAGAGCTCAGGGTTTTCATTGAAGATTTTCCGGACAAGCGAATCATAGAAGAAGTAGTCAAAAGCCTTCCGCATTTTGTCGAGCGGCAGGTTGCCGTTCTCACAATTTCCGCCAAGTAATGCAGTCCGCGATCAGATAGACGTTGGGCGGCATGTTGTACATCCATCCACATTGGAAGGAGCGTTTGCGCCGCGAGACACTTATCAAACACACCAACAGCGACGTCTAGCGCTGGTACCGACGAGTCTTTCGCCAGAATACTCTCTGTCCCGACAGATTTGATGACATCTTGTTCCAAGGGGTTACAAGGCGTGAATTTCCCTCACATTGTTTCGCCCATTCCTGCAACCACGCTTTGCGTTCCTCAAATTCAGAATTGAGCAGCCAGCCCTTTAGCTCTTTAGGAATGCTCGATCCATGGATCTCTCGAACAAAGGACAATGTCAGTTTCAACGGGAGAGTCTCGGTCGCGATCCCGTCATATGCGTTGCCGAGCATCTCGCCAATCGTTTTGTCGCCCGTTATGGAACTACGCAGAGTTCTTGCCGAACGAACCGAGGCTACGATCTGAAGGAGGCTCGTGCTGTCAGTTTCCGGAAGAAAGGCCAAGGGATCTCACGGTGGCTAGCATCGTCTCGCCCTTTGTGGCTGTGCGGTCCGCGCTTGCAAGAAAGACATCAACTGGCGCATCACTCCGCTCAAATGCGACGTGAGGCAACAACGCGTGCAGATCCTCCAAGGACGCTAGAAGCGTCTTTAGGTTTTCGGCTTTCGGCAAAGTCTGATGACTGTGCGGTCAGAATTCCTTTCAGCCTAGCTGCTGGGAGCCCGAATAGTGCGGAGCGGAGCTTGCTTGTGAAGTCTTGGTGTTCCGGAAGACGAACCAACACTTCTTCATACCAGAGCGCGAGGTTCATGAGATCGTCCCAGGCAGTATCGATCCCGTCGAAAATCTGCGCCCAGCTGAACTTTCAGATCATCCCGGTTCGCAAACCGCGCTAGCTTGTCTTTGCACTGAGCGATTGTCTTCAAGGAGGTTGCCATCTTATGGCGCTTTGCTTTGTGTGGCTGATGGCAGTGCGAAACGAAAAGCAGAACTGCTTGCTTGTATCTGGGCTAAACCACCGTTTCAGCCATGAAGTCGATTCAATTACAGAGGCCGCATCTTCTAGCTCGTCTGCAGAGCTAGAGCTGTCAACCACGAAGTGCATCGCCGTGGCATCGCGTCGCCTTCCTAGCTCCTTGCTTTCTCTGCTAGCCAAGGCAAGTAATGATAAAAGGCCCTCTCGCTCAAACTTCTTGTCGCGTAAATGAAGTATGGAAAGCGGGGCCTTTTGGAGGAGTTCTCGGGCCGTGATCAGATCGGTCAAACAGCGAACAGAGAAGGACGCTTGGATATCGAAGGCGCTGGCAATTTCCGCGAGCGCACGGCCTGCCGGGGTGCATTGTTTCTTTACATCAGCCAAGACGTCTGAATTTCTTGAAGCTGTTTGAGACTGAACTGCCTCAGGCCGATATCCAACAGCTCTCGTGTTGCTCGCTCAATTCGTTCTGGAACGTCAGTGTCCAATAAAGCCTCTCCGTTAGAGGGAAGGCTTCCGATCATCTCGACATAAAGTTCCTTTCGGCGTACAAAATCGTCGACTGCCAATTGGCTGGCCGGTTCGCTCAACGAACGAAATAGGTCAGGTATGGCTGATGCATCTGGATTAACAATTTGATTCAGCCAGTCAGGCACGGCCTGAGGCCAGCTCGCAGTGTCGACCGCAAGCTCCTGGAAAGTTCCGTAAAAAGCCTCCAGCAATGCACGCTGGCGGTCGTATGCATTTCGCAACTCCGACAACGTGTTAAGAAAGGCTTTCTGCTCAGATTGATCGAGATGGCAGGGCGGAAGCCACGCCCATTGATTCTGGGCCCTATCGACAGATCCGCCGGCATCTTTGAAGCGAAGGAAATGAGCCTGCAGGTCGCCGACCTTGTCTCTGTGTTCGTGAAGGGTTGAAAAGTCCCATTCGTGAGCCTTGGGAAACGCTGCCGCCTGTGGATCAAGTATTTCAGGTGGAAGCTCGCATCGCACCTCTTCTCTGTGCCAGATCAGTTCAAATGGGCTTTGTCCGATTGCGGCAAAGGGACTGTTCAGGAGGCCAACATATTTGGTCAGCTCTTCGCGGCGGCTTGCGAGCAGCCCTTGCTTTTGGTTGAGTGTTGTCGGCTCACCAAAACTCGGGTGGGCGTTGATCCTGGCTTCAAGGGACCTGAGAAGACCAACCTTGCTTGTTTTATGGCTGTGAAGTTCTAAGCAAAATTCGCCTAACCCATATTGATCGAGACGTCTTTTGACCACCTCTAGTGCTGCCATCTTTTCCGCTACGAACAATATTCGTTTACCTTGTCCAAGAAAGGCGGCTATCAGATTCGTGATCGTCTGCGACTTGCCCGTTCCTGGAGGCCCCTCGATGACCAGGTTTTTGCCTCTGGCCGCATCCACAAGAGCGCTGTGCTGAGAACTGTCGGCTTCGCACACTATCGGGGGGATGGGGCCTTTCTTCTCCTCCTGATCGATCTCATATTCCGAGGCGAATTCGAGTTCGCTTGCTCCTCGTTTTGCAAAGACATCTATCAGTCGCGGATGTTGATCAAGTGGCATCGCTTTCGGCCACCGATCTGCATCCAAATCGAGATACATCAAGAGCTTTCCGAAGCTCAGAAGTCCGAGCGAGACCTGACGCGATATCCGCCAATCACGCTTGTGATCGAGAATTTGATCGAATCGTTGAAAATAGCGTTGTGGGGTTTCGTCTTCTTCCTGCAACGGGATATCGATATTAAAATCGCGCCACATCTTCTCGACAAGAGAGAGGTTCGCGTTAAGGTCATCCCCCGTGTATTGAATCTTTACGCTGCGATCCTGGTCCTTCGTCTTCGGGCTGATAAGCTGCACAGGGACAGCCAACAATGGGGCGTGGCGAACCTGGGTCGAATCATCAGACTCGGTCCACTCTAAGAAACCGAAGATCAGGTGCAGAAGGTTGACTCCCGACTCCTCCTCGGCGGTCCTTGCCGTTGATCCGATTTTGCGTATGAGGGTCTCGAAGTCGTCCCTATAGTGAAGAATTGGAAGGCAGCGGCCTTTCCGGTTCCAAAGGGAAGATCGTAACTTGTTCTCCAGCCAAGCCTCTCGGCATATTGTTTCGCTGGGGGCTTTTCGCCGAAGATCGAAATCTCTTCGTTTGACGGTTCTGGCAGATGTAGGAATGAAAGCTTTTGACCAGCAAGCAGATCCTCATACAGCTTGTCAAGATCTGCGCCCACAACGCGGAGGGTAGATCGGGTATGGCGGAAGCTTAGGAGCTTGTTTCGGCTGGTTAGGTCGAGCAGCCTGAGCCGGATCTGCTCCAGTCCTGCACGGACTTGGTCTGCTTCGGATCTGGTCACACTTTGGCGGTCAAAATGCGTTTTAGGCATAGATTCAACTGGTCTTTGTACTCATGGAAGTGTAGGCCACAATCCAGGGCTTCCATAGCGGAAATTAGCCTTCACAACCTGCTTATGTTGATTAAACAGCCACTGGATCGAGGATTAGAGGTCAACCAGCCGAGGCTGTTACCGGTGCTTCAATGTCCTCTGGGCTCATATCTTGCTCTCCGCGGTCGTGCCGCGTTATGTTGTGGGCAGGATTACAGGCCAGTGCGCAATCTGCCAATGAACTTCCCTCGCCCTAAGACCTGAGTGCGAAGTTAATCTTCAAGCAGGGTCAAAAGCCAGACTACGGCATCATCTATTGGGTCTGGCTCATCAACAGCTGTAGGTTCGTCCTCGACATCGGGGTCGAAGATAGAAAATCCTTGCTGCTCAATCCAATTGTCGTCTCTCATCTCTTCTTCCTAGTCATGACAGCTACTCTCCGGGGCCGCAAACTCATCTGATAGATTGAACTGTTCGGTTATTGGTCGGAAATCCCAAGTTCGGGTCATCCACTAACGGGTCAACCTCTAACTCAGCGGTCCACTCGACAGGCAGGGCGTTCTCGCTTGGAGGCTCAAAGAAGATGTGCCCGGCGACTATTGACGCAGCATTGTCCTGCGTCAATAGACAAAGGCTGGACTAAGGAGGGACATCCATAATAGGTAATAGTCAAGGGGAATCTCCGTTCCCCTTGATCTGCCATTCGTTCCGGTTTTTCGGAGGGCTCAGGTTTCTCCGGCGCAGGCTGCGTCTTCACGGTGCGGTCCCTGCCCAGGCCGCCCGCGACCCCTTTGGCTGCACTTGCCGGCGCAACCTTGGCTCCTGTCATCGCAAGCTGGTAGGGCGAGGGCGCAGCATCGGCCTGGCGCTCCAACTGATCCACATAGACGGAGACCGCCTGCACATTAGGCGTGTGCCATTCGCTGTCGTACGGATAACCCACCAGAAAGCAGTCGGCGAGGGTTTGCATATTCGACTGGTGACGATACACGCTGCCGAGGATCAATCGTGCGTGGCCGAGGCGTTACCGGGTAACGGTAGCGTTCACTGCGAGGTAAGGCCTCCGTCCATGATCCAATTGCAGCCAGTGAGCGATGTAGCCGACGGACCGAATAAGAAGGCGACCAAGTCTGCAGCCTCTTCCACGGTAATGAATCTCTTCACCAGATAACGGTCCAACATTATTTGCGCAATAGCCGTATCCCTTCCCACTTACTCGAAAATAAAACCCTGGCAGCGCGAGACAAAAGTACCTCAAAATGCATCTTTACTTGATGCAAAATGCGAGCCTACGCCAGCTGGCCGGAACATGCTCTTTCACCCATCGGTGGTGCGGAATCCCGTTGTCCCTTGCTGTCGGCGATCCGCGCCTGCGGCGCGGCAAGTTCAATCACGGCGTTTCCAGCCTCAAAAACGGGGTAAAACGTGTCTGGTACTGGCTCTTAAGTGCTGGCGGGGAACAGCAACAGCCCCCTGAAGAGGCAAGATGCTCAATTAATTAATTCTGAAATTTGAGCATCTTGATGAAATAAAGGACTTAGCGGCAAAGTTTGAGCACCTTGGGTAAAACAAAGGACTTAGCGGAAGGAGGAAACAAAGGTAGACCCACCATACGAAGGAACGCGCTTTGAGACGTATGCAAGTGTGCAGGGACCCCTTTCACGGTAATGAATCTCTTCAGCAGATAACGGTCCAACATGATTTGCGTCAAATACCCTGCGACAATTGGGGCTGCTATGCACGATTCGACCCACACGAGTCAGGTTCACGCGGACGGCAGAGTAGCCCTGTGGCTGACTGGATTGGCTTTCACGGCGATCCACGTCGCATTCAGCGGCAGATACGGCTTCCACCGCGATGAGTTGTTGAGCTACAGCAATGCGATGCACCTGGACTGGTGTTACGTGGTGTACCCTCCGCTGACTGCGTGGCTGGCGCGTGTGGAACTGGTTGCCTTCGGAACCAATCTCGTGGGCTACCGCCTTTTGCCGGCAGTCGCGGTTGGACTGGTCAGCGTGCTCGCCGGCTTGATGGCCCGCGCGATGGGCGGAGGACGGCGATCGATGCTGGTGGCCGCGGTGGCTGCGGGCATCGCGGGCCCGATTTGCTTTGCGGGCTCGTTCTTGTCTTACATGTCGTTCGACGTTCTGTGGTGGGTTTTGGTGGCGTGGGCCACGGCCCGGCTTCTCGAGACGGAAGATGCGCGCTGGTGGATCGCCATCGGCGCGGGCATGGGACTGGGGCTGCTGACGAAGTACACGATCGTGTTTTTTGCCGTGGGCCTGCTGGGTGGAATGCTGCTGACGCCGAACCGCCGTTACGTTCGCTCGGGCTGGTTCTGGTGCGGCGTGGGCGTTGCGCTGGTGATGGCCCTGCCAGTGATCGTGTGGCAAACCCAGCATCATTTTGTCGCGCTCGCGTGGATGAAGAGCATTCACGCGCGCGACGTGTCGATGGGGAAGGACCGACTACTTCCTTCCCCGCCAGTTCTGGAATACGACCAACCCGGCGACAGTGCCGATATGGTGCGCCGGACTGTGGTTCCTGTTCGCGACTCCAGCCGGCAAGCCCTTCCGCATGCTCGGCTGGATGTATGCGATTACGCTGATCCTGTTTGTGGTTGCGAGGGGGCGCGAATACTATATCGCGCCGGCATACCCGATGTTGATGGCGGCTGGGACGGTGTGGGGCCAAAGCTGGATGGAAGCCAGAAGCCCGCGTGCGCAGCGGGTCATTAAGAGAGTTACGCGGAATTCGCTCGTCATTGGCGCACTGGCCGTGTTCGCGGTGACGCTTCCCATTGCGCCGATCCAGTCGGCGTGGTGGCGTTTTGCCGACGCGACCTCGAACCACCAGAGTTTCAGCATGGAAATTGGCTGGCCCGAGCTTGTTGCCACGGTCGCGCAGGTGCGCGATTCACTGCCCGTGGAAGGTCGCTCCGAGGTTGGAGTGCTGGCAGCAGACGAGGGCGAGGCCGGAGCTGTGAATCTGTATGGACGCGCTTATGGGTTGCCCGAGGCGATCAGCGGCATGAACTCCAACTGGCTGCGCGGATATGGGACCCCACCGCCCAAAACCGTGATTGCTGTTGGCTTCAAGCGGGAAGAAGTGGAAAAGATTTTTGCTGCGTGTGAAGCGGCCGCTCAACTTTCCAACCCGTACGGGATTGTCAACCCAAACATCGGCGACCGCAATGAGGTTTACGTTTGCCGCAACATTCGCGTGCCGTGGCCGGAATTCTGGAAGGGGTTTCAGTACTACGGGTGAACGCCGGGATGACCTGGGGAGGGAGTTCGTTCCCACCCAAGCAAAGCTTGGATGGGGCACCGCACACGTGGTCGTTGCTGGCATCGCGAGGTAGGAAATCCGGGTCCGCTCCGGTCGGGATGACAATTCTTTCGCAGGGGTAGAGGATTTCGCGCTGAAGCCCCCGCGGGTTCAAAAGAATTGTCATCCCGACCGGAGCGAAGCGTAGTGGAGGGACCTGCGGTTCTTTCCCCCGTACTCACACACCCTCTTTACCCCCTGAGGGCACCTTTTATCAGCGCAACGGAGAATTTGGAGGATAGAAAAACGTACCTCAGCGGCTAAAGCCGGGTATGGCAATGTCATTTACGGCACGGCTGAACCCGTGCCCTTCCAGGACCGAGTTCTCACGATGACTCCTTAGCTGAATCTAATAGATCAGCTTTAGAGAAAACTGAATCTGCCGTGATGTTCCCGCCGTGCGGCTGATTTCGCCAAAGCCCGCGCCCACCAGATTGTTTGCCGGCAGTCCCATATTGACGATGTTGAACAGGTTGAAAAACTCCGCGCGAAATTGCAAATCCATCAGCTCGATACCACTGGTCCGCCGGCCCAACGGAGTGCTCTTGATCAACGCAAAATCAAAGTCGTAATAAGCCGGCCCGAAGAAAGTGTTGCGGCCCAGCGTGCCGAAAAGCCCGTGGTTCGGACCCGTCCCTCCGGGCACATTGATCGGAATTGAAAAGTAAGAGGCGTTGTCCGCGCCCAATCCGAAATAGTCCTCGCGAACTTTCCGGGCGGTGGAAAGATGTGGAATCCCTACCTGGTCCGGGCGATCCGAACCGGTGGTCCCGGCAGCCGTCTGCTGCAAGCCGGAGTAGACCGTAAAGGGAGCGCCGCTGCTGATGCTGGAAATGCTGAGAAGCTCCCACCCGTCCGTGACCACCCTGCCCAGCGGCTGAAGGAAAGCAATATCCTGCCCATGCAGGTCTTGCGCCAGGCTCAGGGTGAAGGAGTGGGCAATGTCAAAGGTGGACGGCCCTTTCTCAGGATGGGTGTTGAAAGGATTCTGAGGCGATGTCTGCGACACGGCGCCCGCCCCGCCGGTGATAAACCCTCCCACCACGGAACTCGCTTCATCGATGGACTTAGACCACGTATAGCCGGCCTGGACGCCGGGACCGCCATGAGGCACGGTCCCCTGCAGCGAAGTCTGCAAGGCATGGTAGGAGGAGTGAGAAGTGCTGGTGAGGACATTCTCCGTGCCAAATCCGCCGACGATGTTCCCTGCCGAGTCGAACTTCGTGTAGGGAGCAAAGCTGGGGCCCGCCCCCGGATAGCCGTTGAGGTAACTCTGCCGTGGCAGCTTGACCGCAGCCGTTCCTATATAAGTTGCGTCGCCGGTCAGGTTTCCGAAATGACGCTCCAGGCCCAGTGTCCAGGTCTGTAGATACCCATTGCCGAAGCCAGGGTAGATCGAGGAGATGGTCAGCGGAGTGATCTGGTGGTCGGGCGAGAGCGCTGCCAGATCCTGCTGATAACGCTCCAGATCCATGACGGTGTTGCCGGCAACAGCTTTCGTTCCGTTGGCAAAAATGTTTGCTCCGCCGGGCGTGTAGGCGAGCGGCAACTCGTTCGACGTGATTTGAAAGCCATAGTGAATGGGCGCCGAGGAAGCAGACGTGAGGCGTGGGTAGATGGCATAGGGGGTGGTGCCCGTGAGCTGGTTATCCTGGTAGAGGTTAGGCGGAATGGTGGTGATCGCGCCACCGGCACGGACATGGATCTGGTAGCCGGCCAGCCAATCCACTTGAACGCGGGGTCCCAGCCCATCTTTGTTGAACCGGTAACCTGGCTGCGGATTGACCACGAATTGCTGCGCGACCCCGTCCGGAGTCGAAGAAAAAGCTAAACCGGAAGTCCTCCTCGCACGGTCGGTGAGCGGCATATACAGCTCGTAGCGAAGACCGTAGTCGAGCACCAGCCGGGGCGAGATTTTCCAGGTGTCCTGGGCAAAGAACCCAAAAGCATTGCGACTATCGGCGGCCGCGCCGATGTGCGGACCCGAGGAAAAGTAAGGGGGCGAGACCGCCACGGTGTACACGAAGGGACTTCCTGTCAGCAATCCTGAGAGCGTATCCGGCAACGGATCGCCGGCCCGAATGTTGTGTCTGCCGCTTTGCGAGGGGATGTCAACCGGCGAGTACGCCGTGCCTCCACCGAAGTCATACTCGCCATTGGGGCTGATGCCAAAGAAGCTCGAGTCGCGGTTCAGACGGACTTCGCCGCCGAATTTGACGGTATGGCGACTGGTGGTGAAGGAAAAATTTTGCTGGGTCTGAAACAGGTTGCCGTAAATGCTGATGACCGTTCCCGCCGCTTGATTGAACGGCTCGTAGGAGCCATCGTTGAATTTGACCGCGGGGTCGGTGAAGTCGCTGGTGGGAAAAGAGGGCGTGGCGCGGGTGGCGCTGAACGAGGATTCCCACAGCCAGCGCGGGGAAATAGTGCGCGTATACGTAACAACAAAATTTCTCTGGTGGTCGATGTAGCGAATACCGAAAGCTGGATCGAGCACAGTCTGATCGGGGTTTGTGGTGGGCCCGTACAGGTTGTTGAAATTGAAGCGGGTGAACAGCTGCGACTTATCCGAGATGCGGTGATCGAGGCGCACCGAGAATTGATTCGCATTGGTCACCACCGGGGACGAGCTGGCGTACGTGTGCACCCCGTATGAGCCGGTGGGAAGATTGGGCAAGGGGTAGCGCGCAAGCACACGCGCGATGCCCGGATCGATCGGCACCGTCAGCACGTCGCCAGGAAATGCCGTGGTGTCCAGGCCGGCGCGCTCCTCGGCCGTGGGCACCGGAAACACCTGGGTCGTTCCCAACACCTGGCGAAATCCCTGGTATTGGCCGAAGTAGAACGTCTTACCTTTGCCGTTATAGATGTGGGGCAACACGACGGGACCGCCGTTGGTAAATCCAAATTCGTTGCGGCGGAAAGGCGGAAGCCTGCCCGGGCTGGCGATCGATGAGTGATCGAAGTAATTTCTGGCGTCGAAGGCTGAATTGCGCACGAATTCAAAAAACGAACCGTGGAAGCCGCTGCTCCCCGATCGGGTGATGATGTTGGTAAAGCCGGAGGCGCCGCGGCCGACTTCCGCCGGCATCCATCCCGACTGCGACTGAATCTCCTGCACGGCATCGACGTTGAAGTTACTGAAGGTCGATCCTCCCATCTCCGGGTCGCTGATGTCGGCGCCATCCATGGCAAACGTCGCTTCGACACCCCTTTGGCCGTTAATGGCAAATTGCTGGGTGAAGTTGGTGGCTCCGTTGGCATCGGTCATGGTGCCTGCTGCCAGCAGCAGCAACTGGCTGAAGTCGCGTTTGTTGAGAGGAAGCTGGCTGACTGACTTGCTCGAGAGCTCGACCCCGCCCGTGGCCTCCTGAGCGGCGGCTAGTGGGGAGACGGAAATCGTTCCCTCGGCAGTGAGCGTGAGCAGAACATCGGTCTGCGACGCAGCCAAATCAATGGGTTGGGAGGACTCGATTCGATGACCATCTACGGTGACAGAAAGCGAGTAACGCAGGTGGCGGAGTTGGTGAAAGGAGAAGCTGCCGTCCGGGCGGGTGCTCGCGGCCGTAGCGCCTTTGGGGGATTTCAGCTCGATAACCGCTCCGCCGATCGGATTTCCCGAGGCATTGTGCAGCTCTCCTTTCCACCCGGCGTCCTGGCTGGACGGCTGCTGGGCGTAGAGGGAGAAACACAGGCTAAACACAGTAGTATCTGCAGGGTCGCCGCCGGGGACAAAAATCCTTGGACGGCGGTGTTAAGTTGCGAGACAATCGTCCGGTCTAAACGGTTCATCCAACACGCATGCTATCGTGCTTCCTTCCCTAAGGGTTTTGCCGCAGCGTATTGGGACATCGGATCAGAGCGCTTAGCAGGGCTGGTTACCGTTGCACAAAAAACGAGACAGTGTTCGCCGCATTTGTGTACACTGCTTGCCCATGGCAACCGTATGTGCCGCCAGCCCCCTGCCATAGACCCGTAAGGAGAGAAGACTATGAGCTTTTGCCAAACTTGTGGAAGCAGTCTAACCGATGGCAGCACAACCTGCCCGGCTTGTGGAGCCACCCAGGGCGTAGCTGGTTCGAGCGCAGCACCAGGCCCCATTCCCGGATCTGTACCCGGCCCTATCCCCGGCGCAATACAACAGCCCCTGCCCGCGGCGGGCGCCGGTCTTACCCCCAATGTTGCCGGTGCGCTGGCCTACCTGGTCGGCGCCATTACCGGAATCCTGTTCCTGGTGATTGATCCCTTCAAGACCGATCGCTTTGTACGCTTTCATGCTTTCCAGTCGATTTTCTTTAATCTGGCGTGGATCGCCTTCTGGATTGTATGGATGATTGTGGGGATCATGCTGGGCGCGATCTCGCATGGCCTGTTCTTTATCATCCAGTTGCCTATTAACTTGCTGGTAACGGTGGGCGGCTTCTGTATCTGGATCTACCTGATGTACCAGGCCTACCAGGGCAAGACATTCCAATTACCGATTATCGGCCCCCTGGCGGCAACCCAGGCGGGCATCGCTACGGTGCCTACCGGCCAGCGGCTGTAGCGTTCGGGGAGAAAACCCAGGTCTCAAAAGCGAGACCTGGGCCACCCACTCAATTATGACCAACTGTTGCGCCCTTCGCAGCCTTGCTCGGCCGAAGAGCTGACGGTAAATTACTCTTTTATGAGCACTTATCGGGCCGACCGGGTTGCACTGCGGGTCCGCGGTTGATTGTCCATAGATTTGGCATCTCGCCACTGCGGCTATTACCATTCCTTTTCGCATTGCTGGTCTTCCCGGCCTTCGGAGCCACCAGAGCGGATATACTGCGCGGCGCCTACGGACCCTATCGCGCCAACAACGATCTGTTGTTCTACCATCTGGATGTCCGTGTTGACCCTGACAAGAAATTTCTTCAGGGCAAAAACACCATTCGCTTCAGAATGCTTCGGGACGGCAAACGCATCCAGCTCGATCTGCATCCTGCCCTCCAAATCGACAAAATACTGTTCAATGGGGTTCGGCTCCGCTACCGGCGCGATGCAGGCGCAGTCTTCGTCGACTTCCCACAGACCCTGAAAGCGGGGACCGAGTACTCCATTGACTTCTACTACTCGGGTCATCCTGTAGAAACCGGCCGATTTGGAGCCATCACTTTCCGCAAGGATCCTGCCGGCCATCCCTGGATCAACACCGCCTGCGAGGAGACGGGCGCCAGCGTATGGTGGCCGAATAAGGATCAGTGGCGCGATGAAGTCGAGAGCATGCAGATCAGCGTATCCATTCCCAACGGGCTGGTCGATGTCTCGAATGGAAAGTTCATGGGCACCACCGAGCTGGGCGACGGCTACACTCGCTGGGACTGGATGGTCCACTACCCTATTAACAACTACGACGTCTCGATGAATATCGGGAACTATGTGCATTTCTCCGATGGCCCGGGAGTCGACTTTTACGTTTTACCCGCAGACAAGCAGAAGGCGGAAGGTCAGTTTACGCAGGCCCGGCAAATGCTCCAGATCTTCGGCCACTACTTCGGTGATTATCCTTTCCCAGAAGACGGCTACAAGCTGATTGAAGTTCCCTATTCCGGGATGGAGCATCAAACCGCAGTCACCTACGGCAACCATTTCACCAATGGCTACCTGGGCCGCGACTGGACCAATACCGGCATCAGCATGCGCTTCGATTTCATCATCATCCACGAGAGCGCGCACGAATGGTTCGGCAACAGCATCACGGCCGCTGACCGGTCAGATATGTGGATCCATGAAGGGTGGGCTACCTATCTCGAAAGTTTGTACGTCGAGTCGCGCTGGGGACGAGCCGATGCCTTGAAGTACCTCAATGGATTGAAGCCCAAGGTCAGAAATCTGCAGCCCATTGTTTCCCAACGTGGCGTGAACAGCACGCCTCCCGAAGACCAGTATTTCAAGGGCGCGCTGTTTCTCAACACGTTGCGCAGCGTGGTCGACGACGACCCACGCTGGTGGGCGTTGCTGCATGACTTCTACCAGCACTTCAAATATCAGAACATCATGACGGAAGACGTGGTGGAGTATTTCAACCAACAGACGCAAATGAATTTGACACCGATTTTCAATCAGTACTTGCGCCACGCCGCGCTTCCGGTTCTGGAGTTGCGATGGAGCCCGGGAAGCATTCGTTACCGCTGGCAAGCGGATGATCCGGCGTTCGCCATGCCGGTGCTCGCAGGGGGAAAGAAGATTCATCCAACGACCGTTTGGCAAACCATGCCAACTTCCCTGACGAAAGATCAGTTCGAAGTCGCTACGGACCTTTACTACATCAAGGTAGTATGGATGCCGTGATGATGGAGCTCTCCCCTGTTGCCGCTCGCGTGCTCGGATCGCTGGTAGAAAAAGAAATTACCACGCCTGAGTACTACCCTCTATCGATGAACGCGCTGGTCAACGCCTGCAACCAGAAGAATAACCGCGAGCCGGTTACCAACCTCGACGAAGACGAGGTCCGGCAAGCACTGCACCGACTGGAAGACGACGGGCTGGCCGGAGCCGCACGAGGCACCGAAAGCCGTGTTTCCAAGTATGAGCACCACATGCAGGAAGTGTTCAACTTCACCCGCGGCGAAACAGCCGTAATGTGCGTTCTGTTGCTGCGCGGACCGCAGACCCCCGGCGAATTGCGGGGAAGGACGGAACGCATGCACCGTTTCGAGGAGCTCAGCGACGTGCAATCGACGTTGCAACGGCTGATGCAGCGCGATCCGCCGCTGGTCATGGTGCTGCCCCGCCAGCCCGGCACCAAGGAAGCCCGCTACGCCCATCTTTTGTCGGGCGAGGTGACGGAAGCAGCGCCGAACATAGTGGAAACAAGGTCAAACCCCCTCGAAGCAGAAGTTGCCGCGTTGCGTCTGGAAGTAGCGGAGCTGCGCGCCCAGGTTGAGAAGGTATTGCGGTTAGTGGAGTAAATTCGATTTTGCCCCAGACAAATGCCGGGTGCCCCATCCTTCGCGCTGTTGGCGAAGGGTGGGATACCACTGCTCTGCACCCGAGGCCCTTCCCCGCATATTCTGCTTATCCCACCCTTCGCCAAGAGCGCGAAGGATGGGGCACCCGAACCATTGGTGGTTGTGCAAAGGAGGTGTTCTTCTGAGAAGGGCACATTCGGTCCTATCCAGAGCTGCGTCCGGGAACGCGAAGGTCTTAGGCCGACTCAGCGATGACTTAAGCGCAAACTCTGCCAGCTGGCATCGGTAGTCCAACCGCCATCCACCACCAGCGCATGTCCATTCACAAAGCCGCTCTGCGCAGGATCGGCCAAAAACAGAATCGCCCTGGCAATATCATCCGGTGAAGCGAACCGGCCCATCGGGTTCACGCTCACAATATCTTCATCCGTGTAACTGCCGCTGGCTTGATCAGCCACATCCATTTCCGTCTTGACCCACCCTGGGCAGACCGCGTTGCAACGGACCCCACGTCCTCCCCACTCCGCCGCCAGGGTGCGCGTAAGCCCAATCAGCCCGTGCTTCGATGCATTGTAGGCGGCGCGATCGGCGATGCCCGCGAGCCCGGCAATCGACGCAACATTCACAATGCTCCCCGACCGCTGCTCCAGCATCATCTTCCCAAAAGCGCGAGCCAGCAAAAACGGCGCGACGAGATTGACCTCCAACACCCGGCGGAAGGTTTGTGCCTCAATCATCTCCGCCCGGGCAATCGAGCTGATGCCGGCATTGTTGACCAGGACGTCGACCTGGTTCCATCGTTTGCGTATCGCTACCGCCGCGCCTTCCACCACCGCTTCGTCGGAGAGGTCACCGGGAAAGTCCACCGCATCACAGCCCGGCAGACTTTTCAGGGTCGCGGCACATGGTTGCAGATCCAGGAGCGCAAGCGAGTAGCCCGCAGCAGCGAATACCTCCACGGTACGGCGGCCGATGCCCTGCGCGGCTCCTGTAATGACGGCTAATTTCATCCTCGGACACCCCAATCGTTTCCAGCTTACCGGAGACTGTTATCATAGGTATAACGTCTCCTCGAGAGCCACACCCTCATTTCCTCTACGCAATTCAGCGTACTGGCAACGTTCGAATGACGGAAGAGGTCCCACCCATGGTGGCCAACGGACTACCCTTCAATGAGACAGCAAAGATCCGCAAAATAGCCTTTGTGGGAGACCACCTTCCGCGCAAGTGCGGCATCGCCACCTTCACCACCGATCTGCTGTCCGCAGTACAAAACGCGTATCCGCAAAGCCAGTGTCTCTGCGTCTCGGTCAACGACATAGAAGGCGGATACGACTATCCCGAAGTGGTGCGCTTCGAGATCGAAGAACAGGATCTGCCCTCTTACCTGCGGGCTGCGGATTTCCTCAACATCAGCGATGTGGATGTGGTTTGCCTGCAGCATGAGTTCGGCATATTCGGCGGCCCGGTCGGCGGTCACATCCTGGCCATGCTGCGGGAATTGAAAATGCCCGTCGTCACCACCTTGCATACCATCCTGCGCGAGCCCAAGCCAGAACAACGGCGGGTGATGGAAGAACTGATCGCCCTGTCTACCCGGCTGGTCGTCATGGCCGATCGCGGACGCCAAATGCTGCACGATATCTACCAGGCTCCGATGAACAAGATCGATCTGATCCCGCATGGTATTCCCGATGTGGGGTTCGTAGATCCGACCTACTTCAAAGATCAATTCCAGGTGGAAGGCCGCACCGTTCTGCTCACCTTCGGCTTGCTCTCGCCCAATAAGGGCATCGAGTATGTGCTCAATGCCCTGCCTGCCGTTCTGGCGGAGTTTCCCGATGTGGTGTACATCGTGCTCGGGGCCACCCACCCCAATGAACTGCGCAGGCATGGAGAAGCCTATCGCCTTAGCCTGGAGATTCTGGCCACCAAGAACAAATTGGGAAAGCACGTTATTTTCTGCAACCAGTTCGTGAGCCCGGAGAACCTGAAAGACTTCATGGGCGCCGCGGATCTGTACATCACCCCTTACCTCAACCCGGCGCAGATCACTTCGGGCACGCTCTCGTTTGCATTCGGCTCAGGCAAAGCGGTGGTTTCAACACCGTATTGGCACGCAGCAGATCTGCTGGCGGACGGACGCGGCGCTCTGGCGCCCTTCGCAGATGCCGCAGCGATGGCGGAGCAGATTCTTGGCCTGCTGCGTGACGACACGCGGCGCAATGCGATGCGCACCAATGCTTACCGGCTAGGGCGGGAGATGATCTGGTCGAACGTAGCCCAGCTCTACATGCACAGCTTCGAGCTGGCCCGCCTCGAAGGCGCTCCTTTGTCGCGAAAGTCGCTGGCCATTAAGACCCTCGACCAGAAACATCGAGAGCTGCCGGAGCTAAAGCTGACGCACCTGTCGCGCATGACGGACTCCACCGGCGTTTTCCAGCATGCGATCTTCAGCGTGCCCAATTTCAGCGAGGGCTATTGCACCGACGACAATGCCCGCGCATTTATTCTCGCGGTGCTGATGGCGGAACTTGCCGACGATGCGGAAGTGGAGAGGAACCTGGCCACCACGAGCGCCGCCTTTCTGCATCATGCGTTCGATCCCGCCAGCGGGCGATTTCACAACCACATGAGCTTCGACCGCCGATGGCTGGACAAACAAGGGTCGGAAGACAGCCAGGGCCGCGCACTTTGGGCGCTGGGCGTCGGAGTTGGCCGGTCGCAGCTCAGCAACTTTCAGATGATGTCGGGCCAGCTTTTCGCGCGAGCGCTCCCAGTGTTAACCGACTTCAGTTCGCCGCGCGCGTGGGCCTTTGGACTGCTGGGCATTCACGAGTACCTGCGCCGGCTCGGCGGAGACAGCCAGGTGAACCTGGTGCGTGAGACGTTGACGACGAAATTGATGGAGCTTTACGACCGGCATGCCCATGCCGACTGGGACTGGTTTGAGGAAGAGCTCTCCTATGACAACGCAAGGCTGTCGCACGCGTTGATTGTGAGCGGGCAGGCCACGGGGCAGGAAGCGGTGTTGACGCGCGGCCTCGAAACCCTGCGCTGGCTCACCGAGCAGCAAACCACCACCCAGGGTTATCTGCGACCGATCGGCAGCAACGGCTTCTATCACCGCGGCGGCGCGCGGGCGAATTTCGACCAGCAGCCGATTGAGGCCCAGGCCACCGTCGCCGCGTGTCTCGAAGCCCATCGGGTCACCGGCGATCTGCGCTGGTACGAACAGGCCGAACACGCCTTTGACTGGTTCATAGGGGGCAACGATCTAGGCCTCGAGCTCTACGTCCCCGAGACCGGAGGCTGCCGCGATGGATTGCATGTGGACCGCGTGAATGGGAACCAGGGAGCCGAGTCGACGCTGGCCTTTCTGCTTTCGCTGGTGGAGATGCGGCAGGCGCAGAACACGCTGACCATCTTCCAGCAGCCAATCACTGCCGAAAACTACCCTTCTTTGCCTATTTCGGTGCGTTAAGGGGGATCCTCCTTTGATGTGTACCGGAACAGCACGCTTAGGCGGCTTGTTGTATTTAAAGACTTCGAATTCAGCGGATACGCTACCTAGCCTGTGATCCACTAAGAGCAGCTATACCACGAGAAATGGGACCCCGATGGGTAATGGGACTGCACTGGCAATTCCTCTGAAGCGTTCAAAGACTGTTCTGAGACCAGATCCGTCACGCGTTCTTCTGCGCCGATTTGACCCCGGGAATGCGCAACGCATGAAAGGAATCATCGACAGAGTCCTTGCTATTCCGGATCCGATGGTTGGCCTGCTGCTGGAACAGGTTACGACAGACTTTTCCCAGCGCCACCTTTACTTGTGGCTGCGATTCCTGAATCGCTTCGAGCAGCTACGGGAACTCATGCCGGCAAATGTAACCATTTCCGAGCAGCGGCGGCTTCTGATCGGCTCCTACTTTTTATCGGAATACTCGCTCGAATCCGCAGCGCTTTTCAGCCCATCGATGGTCGAGCACCCAAACCAGATGGGGGTGCCGATGGGCGCTGTGCGCTTCATCATCAGCCTGCGCGCTACGGGCGAGGGTCACATCTCTTCGATCACCTTTCGCAGTGGAATCATTCATCGCGATCTTCGCATTGAGGTGGATCCCGCCTGCAATTTACTCACTGAGCCACGGCAGATCGCCAACACCATTTATGAAGGACCCCTGTTCCGGCGAAAGCTCTGGGAACTGGGAGTGGAAAGTGGGTTTTCCGGCCGGGTTCTGGAAAGGCTGGGCAATTCGTTTACTCAGTCGGCCTTGCGGGACGCCCTGGCTGCGGAGCTTGAAAACTCCGGTCAAAGCCATGGAGAAGCGGGGGACAATCAGGTCCTGGCGCGAAGCATCTGGATGCTCGCCCGCTCCAACTACGAGGTGCAGTTTGAGCCGGAACAGGACCTTTCTGAGCGGATCATCTTCCCCTCCACTCCCTCGCAACGGAACGGCATTGAGGACGCCCGGTTTGTACGCTTCCAACAGGACAATGGCGAGTACGTTTACTTTGCCACCTTCACTGCCTACGACGGCAGGGTCATCGTGCCGGAACTACTGGAGACTTCTGACTTTCTTCGCTTCCGGTTCATTTCTCTGAACGGTCCGGAAGCGGAGAACAAGGGTATGGCGCTGTTTCCGCGGAAGGTGAATGGGGCGTACGCCATGATTTCGCGCCAGGACAACGAGAATATCTTCCTCATGCGCTCCGACAATGTTCACTTCTGGAATGAACGCCAGCTGCTGCGCAAGCCGGAGTTTCCCTGGGAGCTGGTGCAGATTGGCAATTGCGGATCGCCCATTGAGACCAAGGACGGTTGGTTGGTGTTGAGCCACGGAGTCGGGCCGATGCGCCAGTACTGCATTGGAGCCTTTCTGCTCGACCTGGAAGAACCATCGAAAGTCCTTGGCCGGCTGCGTGAACCGATCATGACGCCGGAACCGAGCGAGCGCGAAGGCTATGTGCCCAACGTGGTTTATTCCTGCGGCGCGATGGTCCACCAGGGCCAGCTGATCATTCCCTACGGACTCGCCGATCTTGCCACCGGCTTCGCCACCGTGGGCCTGGATGATGTGCTGGCGGCCATGTCTTAAAAGTGGCCTTGAATAAAAGAGTCGCTATCCTGTCGCCCGTTGCTTGGCGGACGCCGCCACGCCAATATGGCGCCTGGGAAACAGTGGCCGGCAACATAGCCGAAGGCCTGGTTGACCTGGGCTGGGATGTGACCCTCTTCGCCACGGCTGATTCCCTCACCCGCGCCCATCTGCATGCGGTCGTGGCCAGGGGTTATGAAGAGGATCGTTCGATCGATCCCAAAGTAGCCGAATACCTCCACATCTCCGAGGTCTTTGAGCACGCCCAGGAGTTTGACCTCATTCATAGCCACTATGACTTCATGGCCCTGGCGTATACCCGGCTGGTGAGGACACCGGTTTTGACCACTGTCCACGGCTTCTCCTCCCCCCGCATCATGCCCGTCTACGAAAAGTACCGCGCCGGATATTTCGTTTCCATCAGCGATTCCGACCGTGCTCCAGGCCTCAATTATCTGGCGACGGTCTACAACGGAATCGACCTCGCCCTCTACCCGCTACGCAAAACGGCGGGAGAGGATCTTATCTTTATCGGTCGCATTCATCCAGACAAGGGCGTGCACCTGGCAATTGAAACCGCCCGCCAGAGTGGACGCCGGCTGCTCATCGCCGGCATCTTGCAGGATGCATCTTACTTCCAGGACAAGATTCAGCCGCACCTCGACGATCAAATCCGTTACCTGGGCCCGGTGGGCGTGGAGGAGAAGAATGCCCTGTTCGCCGAGGCCTTCGCGCTGCTTCACCTGAATACCATTCCGGAACGCTTTGGGCTGGTGCTGGCCGAGGCCAACGCGGCCGGGGTTCCGGTGATCGCAATGGATCTTGGCTCCTGCCGCGAAGTGATTGAGCACAGCGTAACGGGATTTCTAGTGAATGACGTTGCCGAAGCCGTGAAGGCGCTCGAAGGGGTGCCTACCCTCGAGGACATCGCCTGCAGAAGGCGAGTCAAGGAGCGATTCTCGATCGCAACTATGGTGGAGGCGTATGAACGCGTCTACGCGACGATTTTCGAGCTGGAACGAGCAAAGCGCTGATTATCAACCATTCGGTTGAGGACAATGGTAACCGCGGATGTCACTATGGCCAGGGTACTGTTCCCGGATTTCCTGTCGAGTTCCTTGGCGTTGATCATCATCGTGCGGTTATCTTAAGGAAAACCGCAAACGTGGCCGTTTCCAGCATCGCGAAGTAGGAAATCCGGGTTTGCGTCTTTTATCTTGCGATGAACAGGGTAATATGGCTGGCGGAGAAGATATGGCCGTAAGCGCAACGATAAGCGAAAGCGTGCTCAGCGAGCAGTTGAATGGCCGCGCGTTGATGGTCTTCGACGGCTTGTGCGGCGTGTGCAACCGCGCAGTGCAAGGGGTGGTGCGGCGCGATCATGCCGATCACTTCCGCTTCGTGCCCCAACAATCTCCCTTGGCAGCGGTCATTCTGAGCCGGCACGGTATCGACCACGAGGCGATGCTCAAGAACAACAGCGTCTACCTGGTGCTCGATTTCGGCTCGGACCACGAGAGACTGTTGGCGCGATCAGACGTAACCGTGAATCTGCTATTGCGCCTGGGCGGCCGCTTTCGCGTTCTCGGATATTTGCTACAGGCGGTTCCTGCCTTTCTCCGCAATGCGGCCTATGACCTCTTCGCCCGCAACCGCTACTGGCTAACCGGCCGATATGATGTTTGCCCATTGCCGACAGACGCCGAACGCCGGAAGTTCATCGGCTGAGCACCAGTGCGAAGGTTCGTGTAGCCTGTTTTCGTGAGCAAGGAAGAAGCCGCAGAGGTTCTCTCCATCGACGGGCGCGAGGTCCGCGTAACCCACCCCAGTAAGCTCTATTTTTCCCGGCAAGCCAAGCTGTCGAAACTCGACCTTGTCCGCTATTATCAGTCCGTCGCGCCGGGCGCACTCCAGGGAATTCAGGATCGTCCCATTGTGCTCAAACGCTTCGTGAACGGCGCCGAGGCTGAGGCGTTTTATCAAAAGCGCGCGCCCACCGATCGCCCCTCGTGGCTGCGAACGGTCACTCTCTCTTTTCCTTCGGGCCGAACCGCGGAAGAACTGGTGGTGGATGATGCTGCCGGGCTGGCATGGATCGTCAACCTGGGCTGTTTGGAGCTACACCCGCATCCGGTACGCTCGGCGGATCTCGACCACCCGGACGAGTTGCGGGTCGATCTCGACCCTGGTCCGGGCGTCGCCTGGTCGGATGTGCGGCAGGTTGCGCTCGAGGTGAAAGCCCTGCTCGAAGAGCTTGGCTTGCGCGGCTGGCCAAAGACCAGCGGCTCGCGCGGAATGCATGTGAATGTGCGTATCGAACCGCGTTGGACATTCAGTGAAGTGCGCCGCGCGGCGCTGGCGCTTTCCCGCGCAGTCGAGCGCCGCGTGCCCACGTTGGCCAGCTCAAAATGGTGGAAAGAGGAGCGTCACGGGGTGTTCCTCGACTACAACCAGAACGCGAAGGATCGCACCACCTGCTCTGCCTATTCGGTGCGGCCCTTGCCCGACGCTCGCGTATCCGCGCCTCTCCGCTGGGATGAGGTACCTGACTCAGAGCCGGCAGACTTCACCGTCTTCACCATGCCAGGGCGATTCGCGGAAATCGGCGATCCGCACGCGGACATGAATGCCGCCGCTGGTTCGCTCGAGGTTTTGCTGGAGCTAGCGGCAAACGATGAGGCCGCGGGACTGGGCGACGCACCCTGGCCGCCGCACTTTCGCAAGATGGAAGGCGAAGCGCCGCGGGTAGCTCCGTCGCGCGCCAAAACAGCCGCAAAAAAAGCGCCGCGAACCAAGATGCCCTTGTTAGTGGTGGCAAACTCGCCCAGCAAAGATGCGGCACTCGCAGGATTGGAGCGATGGAAGAATAAGCACCCGGAGGCGGCTAACCTTCTGGCCGTGGATGACGTTTTAGTCGATTCCATGCGAGGAGCGTCCTCTACCTGGACCCGCATCCGAGTGAACCTGCGTCATGTGCCCGAAGATCTAAGACCGGCCCAGGAAACTCCCGACCCCGACGACGATCCGACCCGAGAATGGCGAACAGGGCATACGGCGAAGAAACCTTCCAGGAAACGTGCGTAAGCTGCGACTGGAAAGAGCAACCGCAGGTCCCTCCACTACGCTTCGCTCCGGTCGGGATGACAAGGGAAGGGTGGTTGCTTTTTGGAAGGGTAGCGACTTGGATGGACAGAGTTAGGAACGGAGAATTTTGGCGAAGACCGCAGATGCCTCCACTGCTGCGCAGTAAGTCTTTCCGTCCTAGTGGCTGGGCTTCCAAAAAGTAACCGCCCTACCTTGTCATCCCGACCGGAGCGAAGCGAAGTGGAGGGACCTGCGGTTGCTTTCCCGGGTACTAACACGCCTCCTTTAGCCCGTACTCAGCGCCGGTCGGGCGTCACCGCGCGCTTGCAAAAATCTCTGCTAGCTCTTGCGGCGGAACTACTTCGAGCTGCGCATACGTACAGTCACTCGGCTTCTTATCGGTGCGCCAGCGGCGAAACTGCGCCATGTGGCGAAACCGGCTGCCCTGCATATGCTCGTACGCAACCTCCACCACCAGCTCAGCTCGCAGGGGTTCCCACGACAGGTCTTTTCCCTGACTCCATCGGCTCTGACCACCCGGCATGCGCTGCTCCCCTGCACCCAGTTCCGCCCACCCACGCCAGGGATGATCCACCAGCGCATCGGTTCGATAAGGTTTCAGGAATTCTGCCAACTCGCGCCGCTTCTCTTGCGTAAAACTGGCACACACGCCAACGTGCTGCAGCGCGCCCGCACCATCGAACAGCCCAAGCAGCAGCGAACCCACATTCGGTTCCCCTGTCTTGTGCCAGCGGAACCCAGCCACCACACAATCACAGTCACGTTCGTGTTTTATCTTCAGCATCACGCGCTTATCCGATTCGTAAGTTCCCGCAACCGGCTTGGCCATCACTCCGTCAAGGCCGGCGCCCTCGAAACGGCGAAACCAGTCCGTCGCGACACTCGCCTGGTCGGCCGCCGGCGTGATGTGAACCGGCGGCGCCACAGAGCGAAGCATCTCTTCCAGTTCTTTGCGCCTGTTCTGAAACGGTTCTCCACACAAGTCGCGGTCCCCTGCGCAAAGACAATCGAAGAAGACAATCGATGCCGGCGTTTGTCCGGACAAAAGCTTCACCCGGGAAGCAGCCGGATGAATGCGCAGCTGCAACAACTCAAAATCAAGACCACGCTCAGTGGCGATGACAATCTCACCATCGAGTACACAGCGCGGCGGCAGCTGCGCAAGTAGGGTCTTGACCAGCTCAGGAAAATATCGGTTGAGCGATTTTTGATCGCGGCTCTGGATCAGGATCTCATCGCCATCACGGAACACAAGTGCGCGAAAACCATCCCACTTCGGTTCAAAAATCCACCCGTCGCCCGCCGGTAATTCGCCCACTCGCTTGGCCAGCATCGGCAACACCGGTGGATTCACGGGAAGCTGCATGCCCCATGGTATATCGATCTATTCTAAAATCCCCGCATGCCTGTCGACCCGCGCAGAACCGTCTCTGATCTTGAACAGCTTCGTGCCCTCACAGCGAACGATCATGGAGCGCAACGCATCGCCTGGACGCCAACCTGGCTCAAAGCCCGGGCCTGGTTTCAAAGCAAGCTGGCGCAGCTGCCGGTGGAACACCACCTCGACGCCGCAGGAAACTCCTGGACCACACTGCGCGGCGACTCCGAGCAAGCCCTCATCCTTGGCAGTCACCTTGACTCCGTCCCCAACGGAGGTTGGCTCGATGGCGCGCTGGGCGTTCTGGCCGCCTTCGAGGTGCTGCGTAGTTTGGCCGAAGACTACCATGGCAAGCCGCCCATCACGATTCGGCTGGTGGATTGGGCCGACGAGGAAGGCGCGCGCTTCGGCCGCAGTCTCTTTGGCTCCTCTGCCTTCGCCGGCACGCACACCATCGAGGCCGACCGCAGCCGTACCGATCGCGATGGAATTCGCCTGGAGGATGCGCTGCGCCAGTGCCAAATCGATGTGGACCGCATCGGCGACGCGGCTCACGAACGGGCCCATGCAGGCGCCTATCTGGAGCTGCATATTGAGCAGGGCCCGGTCCTCGAATCCAAGCAGCTTCCGCTGGGGGTGGTGCTGGGCACCAAGGGAGTGGAACGCCACGCGATCACCTTTCACGGGCAGGAAGCACATTCCGGATCAACCCCAATGGGGGTGCGGCGGGACGCGCTCGCCGCAGCGGCCAAGCTGGCTCTGGAAATCCGGCCCATTGCCCGCAAGCATCCCGATGCGGTGGCGACGATGGGCAGTGTAAAGACGTTTCCGGGTATAGTCACCGCCGTGGTCGGCCGCTGCGAAACCACCCTGGATATGCGGGACCTCGACGCGGCTGTGCTGGCATCAATGTTAGCCGAGGCCCAGGAGGCCAGCCGGCGTTTTGCCGCCGAGGAAGGCTGTACCGTCGAATGGTCGAAGATCTGGAACATCGAACCGATACCATTCGATCCGCGGTTGATCACGTTATGCGATCAGGCTGTGCTGGAGACCGCAGGCAAGTCTCACCAACTGCCATCCGGTCCGCTGCACGATGCCGCGGAGGTCGCGCGCGCCGGCATTCCAGTGGTAATGATGTTCACCCAGTCGTTGAACGGTCTCAGCCACAACCCAGCAGAAAATACCCGCACCGAGCATCTGGAGCTGGCCGTGCAGGCTTACGACCGTTTGGCTAGAAAAACAATGCGTCTGCTAACCGCGTAGAACTGGAGAGGTCCGGATCTTTACCTGCTGCAGGCGTAGCAATGCCAGCGCCAGAGGGCGTTGTTTCCCGGGCCGCTGTTTTTGGGGCGAGTGATTGCCAGGTAAGAGTGAGCATGCTTCGTAGAGCAGAGCTTCATCTGACGGTCGGCAGGGTCAATCTTCTCGTCCGCCGGCAATTCGCCCGCGATCAGATTGAAATACCCATACCGTGTTGCGTAGTAGCGGCCGCAGTTCGCGGATACGCATTTAAAAACGCCCGCCGGAAATAGCGTAGAAACATGGGGCGCCATTTTGCGATAGTGGCTATCACACAACGGGGCTTTCTGTTCGCGCATGGCTCGAATCCTCTCCGGTGGCAAGGCACAGCACACAGCACCCGCGTTACGCAACAGCGCTGAGTCAAAGGTGTAGTAGATTCTGGCTTGGCTGGAGGCGAGGAAAGGAGAAGTCTACCAAGCCCGAGTATACTCCCGAAAGCGCAACTGTGCTCAGGGGATGACCCCTGCAACCCCGGGAGCAGTACACCCGCCTGCTGGATTTTAACGTCCGATAGTGCATAATTATGGTTCCTACCAGCGTCGAGGAGCAGGTATCGCCTCATGAGCGGCCAAACGTCTTTCGTGCAGCAGGCCCCGGTTCACCCGGAAACCTCCGCGCGCTTCGCAGACCTGCATCCCCCGTTCGACCGGCAAGCCGCAATACCAGAGGCCAACCGCTGTCTCTACTGTTTTGACGCACCTTGTACCACCGCCTGCCCCACCCACATCGATGTACCGCGATTTATCAAGAAGATCGCCAGCGGCAATCTGGCCGGCTCCGCCCGCACCATCCTCGATGCCAACATTCTGGGCGCCAGCTGCGCCCGCGCCTGCCCGGTGGATGTTTTGTGCGAAGGCGCCTGCGTCATGCATCGCTATAACAAGCAGCCGATTCAAATCGCGCGCCTGCAGCGCTTCGCCATGGATTCGCTGCACGCGAGCGGCGCCCCGTTGCCCTTCACCCCGGCAGCGGATACCGGCCTGTCTGTAGCCCTGATCGGCGCCGGCCCCGCGTCGCTCGCCTGCGCCGCCGAGTTGCGCCGCCGCGGCATTCGAGCCACGATTTATGACGCCCACCCTCTACCCGGCGGCTTGAATACCTATGGAGTCGCGGAGTACAAGTTGCCCCTGGTCGAGAGCCTGCGAGAGATTGAAATGCTCTCCCAGCTGGGAGTCGAATTTCACTTCGATACGCTGGTCGACAGCCGGCAATTGGCAGATCTTGAACGGAATCACGATGCCATCTTCCTGGGCATTGGGCTGGGTGCAGGCCACGAGCTTGGCATCCCAGGCGAAGATCTCCCCGGCGTCGTGAATGCTCTCGATCTGATCGCCGGTTACAAGTCAGGAGAACGCACCCAGGTGCCACCGCGCGTCGCTGTGATCGGTGCGGGAAACACTGCCATCGACGCGGCCATCGCGTCGGTCCGACTGGGCGCGGCCGATGTACACATCATCTACCGGCGCGGCCCGGAGCAGATGTCGGCATTTTCCTTCGAGTACGAGCACGCCCGGCTTGAGGGTGTGAAGTTTCTTTGGAACTCGCAGCTCACACGCGTCTTCGGCGGCGAAGCAGTGCAAGCGGTCGAGCTTACCGGCTCCATCACACTTCCGGTCGATCTGCTGGTTCTGGCGATCGGACAAGCGGCCCAAACCGGTGTGTCCGATGAAGTCCTGCGTGAGCAGGGCCGCATCGTGATCGACCGGGCCACCGGCCAGACCTCCAATCCAAAATATTTCTCTGGCGGCGACTGCACCAATGGCGGCCGCGAAGTCGTCGACGCAGTTGCAGACGGAAAACGCGCAGGCATCGGAATTGCCGCGTGGCTGGAGGCCGCCCGTGTCACTGCTTAAGCCAACCCTCGCTACCACTTTCTGTGGCATCCCCTGCCTCAATCCCTTCTGGCTCGCATCCGCTCCGCCGACCAATTGCGGGGAGCAGATCATGCGCGCCTTCGACGCCGGATGGGGCGGCGCGGTGTGGAAGACCATTGGTGAACCTATCACCAACGTGAGCTCACGCTACTCCTCGATTGATTGGGAAGGCCGTCGCATGATGGGCTTCAATAACATCGAGCTCATTTCCGATCGCCCGATTGAGGTCAACCTGCAAGAGATGGCGGAAGTGAAGCGCCGCTACCCGCAGCATGTGGTCATCGCTTCCCTCATGGTCGAGAGCAAGCGCGATGTATGGCACGACATCGTGCAGCGTGCCGAAGACGCCGGGGCCGACGGGCTGGAACTCAACTTTGGTTGCCCGCATGGGATGAGCGAACGCGGAATGGGATCCGCGGTTGGCCAGGTGCCCGAGTATTGCCAGCAGATCACCGGCTGGGTCAAGGAAAAGGCACGCACGCCGGTGATCGTAAAGCTCACGCCTAACATCTCCGACATTCGCATGCCGGCGCGGGCGGCCAAGCGCGGCGGCGCTGATGCCCTCTCGGCCATCAACACCATCAACTCCATCACCAGCATCGACCTGGATACACTGCAGCCCAACCCGAACGTCGACGGCAAAAGCTCCCATGGCGGTTACTGTGGCCCTGCCGTAAAGCCAATTGCGCTCAACCTGGTGCACGAGGTGCTGTCTGACCCGCAGGCTGCGTTACCGGTCTCCGGCATCGGCGGGATCGCGAACTGGAAAGACGCTGCGGAATTTATCCTGCTCGGTTGTACGACGGTGCAGGTATGCACCGCGGCCATGCACTACGGTTATCGCATCGTCGAAGATATGCAGGATGGCCTGCTGGCCTGGATGGCGGACAAAGGCTTCGCTACCATCGAGGACTTCCGCGGCCGCTCGCTGCCCACGGTCACCGACTGGAACCAACTCAACCTGAATTACCAGATCGTAGCCCGTATCCACGAAGATCTTTGTATCGGATGCCAGCTTTGTTACACCGCCTGCTGGGACGGCGCTCACCAATGCATTCATCTTGATCGCACGTCCGCTGCACCTGATATCACCCGCACTCCCGCGATGGTAGAAGCGGAAGCCGCTCGCCGCATCTCGACCACACCTATTCCGAAACTCGACTCTACCGGCCTGGGCCGCACCAACGCCGTGACTCCACTGGAACGAATCCCGCGCGTGGACGAACATCACTGTGTCGGTTGCAATCTGTGTTCGCTGGTTTGCCCGGTAGAAGGCTGCATTACCATGGAGCGCGTCGAAAACGGGTTACCCCCGCAGAGCTGGGCGGAGCGCACCACGCAATTATGTCCACCCTGATCCAGAACGGCACCGTAGTCAATGCTGACGGGCAGCAGCGCGCCGATGTGCTCATCGACGGCGAGACCATCGCCCAGGTTAGCCCTGATATTTCGCCAAACGGGCACACGGTGGTCGACGCCACCGGTTTGCTGGTGATGCCTGGCGGCGTGGACGTTCACACCCATCTCGATATGCCCTTCGGCGGCACTGTATCGGCCGACGATTACCGCACCGGCACCATGGCCGCGGCCGTGGGCGGGACCACCACGGTGATCGACTTCGTCTTGCAGTCCATGGGCCATACGATGGGCGAGGCGCTTGAAACCTGGCTGGCCAAGAGTGCCGGGAAGGCCTGCATCGACTACGGTCTGCACATGGCCGTCACCGACCTGGGACCGGGCGAGGGTGCGCAAGGTTTGGCCGAGATGGAAACGATGGTGAAGAAAGGGATCTCATCGTTCAAGCTCTTCATGGCCTACCCCAACGTGCTTATGATCGACGACGGGCTGATGTTCAAGGTCATGCATAAAGCCGGTCAGATGAATGCGCTCTGCTGTGTGCACGCGGAGAACGGCAGCGTCATCGACATCGTGGTCGCGCGCATGATCGCCGAAGGCAAGACCGCGCCTCACTATCATGCGCACAGCCGCTCCGCCCACGCGGAAGCAGAAGCCACCCATCGCGCCATCGCCATTGCCCACATGGCAAATGCCGCTGTCTACATCGTGCACCTCTCCAATGAACACTCGCTGCGGGAGCTCAAACATGCCCAGGCGCGGGGCCTGCAGGCCTTAGCGGAGACCTGCCCTCAGTACCTGGTGCTTTCGCTCGAAGAGCATATGCCGGGCAAAAGCTGGGACGAAGCGAAGTACGTCTTTACTCCACCGCTGCGCGAGAAGCGCAACCAGGCGCCGCTGTGGAAAGCACTGGAAGACGGCACGCTGGCAGTGGTCTCCACCGACCATTGCCCTTTCCGTCTGGCTGACCAAAAATCGCTGGGGAAGAACGACTTCAGAAAAATTCCCAACGGCGGACCAGGGATCGAGAATCGACTACAGATCCTGTGGCAATTCGGCGTCAATACCGGGCAGCTCACCCGGGAAAGATTTGTGGAGCTCTGTTGCACCGCACCCGCGCGCATCTTCGGGATGCCGCAAAAGGGGGCAATCGCTCCCGGCAAAGATGCGGATGTGCTTCTCTGGGATCCCAACGTCGCCTACACCATCTCTGCCGCGACGCAAGTGATGGCGACGGACTACTCCATGTTCGAAGGCTGGAAAGTTTCCGGCAACGCGCGCCACGTTTTTTCCCGCGGCGAGTTGGTCGTCAAAGACGGGAAGTGGATCGGGGAGACCGGGCGCGGACGCTTTCTTAAGCGGGAAGCCAATGCCGGGGGCTTCGCCTGATGGTCACGCCCGCCGCGACTGTCGACTCGCACCTATACAACAGCGATCTGGCGCCCACAACGGCTGCGAATCGTACCTGGGGCACTTACAATTACATCGCTTTGTGGTTCTCCATGTCGATGGAAGTGACCACTTACATGCTGGCCTCGTCGCTGATTGCCGGCGGCATGAATTGGAAGCAGGCGATCTTTACTATTCTGCTGGGTAACTTGATCGTGCTGGTGCCCATGCTTCTCAATGCCCATGCGGGCGCCAAATATGGTATTCCCTTCCCGGTTTTTGTACGCGCCAGCTTCGGCACGCTGGGCGCGAATATTCCTGCCATGCTGCGTGCGCTGGTGGCTTGCGGATGGTTCGGCATTCAATCCTGGCTGGGCGGCCAGGCGATCGCCGCCATGATTGCTGTTGTCTGGCCGGCGACTGCGCATATGCCGGCTGTCTTGTGGGCGAGCTTTCTCGGCTTCTGGCTGCTGAACATGTTGGTCGTCTGGAGTGGGGTTGAATCAATTCGCTTTCTGCAGAGTTTTTCGGCGCCCTTCATGCTGGTGATGTCGCTCCTGCTGCTTTTTTGGATGCTGCATAAGGCGGGCGGCTTTGGGCCCATGCTTTCCGCACCCAGCCGCTTCCACTCCACCGGCAGCTTTCTGCATTTCTTTTTTCCCTCGTTGACGGCGATGGTTGGTTACTGGGCAACGTTGTCGCTGAACATCCCCGACTTCACCCGTTACGCGAAATCACAGGACTCGCAAATTGTTGGCCAGGCTTTTGGTCTGCCGGTTGCGATGGTGTTGTACTCGTTTGTGGGGATCGCGTGTACTTCCGCCTCGGAGGTCATCTTTGGCGAGCCGATCTGGTCGCCTATTACGCTGCTCGGGCGCTTCCATCAACCGGTGGTGGCGTTGCTGGCATTGGTCGCGGTTTTGGTGGCGACGCTCAATGTCAACATTGGGGCCAATGTAGTTTCGCCGTCGAACGATTTCTCCAACCTCGCGCCGCGTCTGATCAGCTTCCGCACCGGTGGCCTCATTACAGGATTTCTCGGTCTCGCGATGATGCCCTGGAAGCTGATGAGCACCTTTGGCACTTACATCTTCGGCTGGCTGGTTGGCTATTCCGGCCTGCTTGGACCGGTAGCCGGGATCATGGTTGCAGACTACTTCCTGATTCGCGGAACGCATCTGGACGTGGCGTCGCTTTATCATCACGGTGGCCCTTACGAGTACTCCCGCGGATTTAATCCCCGGGCGGTTGCGGCGTTAGTGGCCGGCGTGTTCGTTGCTCTTATTGGTTTGGCCGTAGCGCCCCTTCGCTTTCTCTATGATTACGCCTGGTTCGTAGGCTTCTTCGTCTCCGCCGCCATCTACTACTCACTCATGCTCCGCTTTAAGCCCAGCGTGGAGCAATCGTAGGCGGATCTGCAGGTTCTTAGTGGCAGAAGCAACCGCAGGTTGCTTTTCCGGGTACAGCCGTTGACCACGGTCTCACCAGATGGTGCAGCGATTCACCGGCGCCATCGGCTGGCCGGCCTTGCAGCTAAATGCCCGCTGAAACTCTGGCAGATTCAACACCACTCCGTTGGCACGGAACTCTTCCGGCGAGTGCGGGTCCGTCTGCATGCGCAAGCGCAAATTCTCCGGCCGGTCGTTCTGGCACCAATTCTGACCGAAGGCCACAAAGAATTGCTGTTCCGGAGTTAACCCTCCGTACTCCGCGCTTCCCTTCTGCTTCAAGTCGGTGCCGTTCTTCTGCGCTCGATCAAGGTAGGCCAGAAAAGCCAGCTTCAATCCCCCTAGATCGGCAATGTTCTCGCCTAAGGTAAGTTTGCCGTTCACGTGCAGGTCGTCCACACCGATAAACCCGTCATACTCCTTCACGATACACTCGGCGCGCTCATCAAACTGCTTGCCATCGGCCTTCGACCACCAGTCCTCCAGGTTGCCCTTGCCATCGAATTGCCTGCCCTCGTCATCGAAGCCATGCGTCAGTTCATGCCCGATGATGGCCCCCACCGCACCGTAATTCACCGCATCATCCCGGCTGGGATCAAAGAACGGCGGTTGCAAAATCCCGGCAGGAAAATTGATGTCATTCATTTGCGGATTGTAGTAAGCGTTCACGGTCGGCGGACTCATGCCCCATTCCCCACGGTCTACCGGCTTGCCGATTTTGGCAATGTCGCGCCTCTCTTCAAAGGCAGCCGCCTGGAGCGCGTTGCCCAGCGCATCTCCGCGGGTGACGATCAAGGTAGAGTAGTCACGCCATTTATCCGGATAGCCGATCTTATTGGCAACCTCATGCAGTTTCTCTTCGGCGCGGGCTTTGGTGGCCGGGCTCATCCAGCTGAGTTGTTCAATGTCGCGGCCCATCGCGGCTTCCACATCGTGAGTCAGCTCCAGGGTTCGCTGTTTGTCTTTAGGACTAAAGCGCCGCTCAACATAAACCTGGCCCAGCGCTTCGCCTAACGCATCATCGGTTACCGAGACACACCGTTTCCACCTCACTTTCTGTTCCGGTTGGCCCTCCAGCACCTTGCCATAGAAATCGAAAGACTCGTGGTCAAGCGCCTGGGGCAAGGCAGTGGTTGGTAAATGGCGGATCAGGGCCCAACGCAGGTAGGTCTTCCAATCATCAAGACTGGTGCTGCCGAGAAGCTGGTTCAGCCCGGAAAAATAAGCTGGTACGGTAACGTTGAGAGATTCCACCGGCGGTGCATGCGCGGCACGCAGAAAGTGAACAAAGCTGAACTGTGGCGTGCGGCTGTCAAGTTTCGACAGGTCCACTTTGTGGTAGAGGTTTGCAGGATCGCGCCGCTCCACCGCGCTCAGCGAGAAACCGGCAAGCGCTGTTTCAAGCCTGAGTACCATGGCGGCATCCTTTGCGGCCTGTGCCTGGGGTTCACCAAGCAGTTCGAAAGTACGCGCAATGTGGGCCTGGTACTGGTCACGCAGCTTAACAGACTTATCATCCTTGCGTTCGTAGTACCCTTTTTCCGGCAAGCCTAAGTCCAACTGGTCAAGAACCGCGATCTGCTGGGTCGCATCTTTGAAGTCCTGATCGGAGCTGAAAGCGAACAGCGTGTTCACACCAATACTGTCCAGATAGGCCGTCAGTTCCGGCAACTCATCTTTTGACTTAACAGCCGCGATGCGATCCAACAATGGTTGCAGCGGCTTAAGCCCAGCCTGGTTCACCCCTTCGACATTCATGCAGGCGCCATAGTAGTCGCCGATTTTTTGTTCGTTCGGGGTCCTCGGGCCCGTGCTGCCGGCGGCCTGCTCGAGAATGGACTTCAACACCAGCAGGTTCTGATCACTGATTTCGTTGAACTGCCCATAAGAAGATTCGTCCGCGGGAATCGGAGTCTGCTTCAGATATCCGCCACAAGAGTACTGGTAGAAGTTCACGCAGGGATCGGCGCTGCTATCCATCGACTTCGGGTCGAACGCCTGCAAGGTTTTTTGCGGCGCTTGTTCCTGTCCCCACGCCGGAAGTAAGGCTGCAAAGAGCAGAACGAACAATGTGGTATGTGCGCGCATAAGAAAGCGGCCCTCAGGGGCTAAAGCCCGGGAATATTGTCAATCGGATACGTACGGGCTAAAGCCCGTACCCTTCAACCCCCAGAGTTTTTCTGCAACCCGTAAACTCCGTGTCACAGGACACCCGGATGATAGGTCCGCTCGGTGTGCCCCTTCAGCTGTTCGGGATAGAAATAGACGTCGCGCAAATTCCCGGTGCTATACCGATCAACCTGATCACTGAAGTGCCGCGACTGCGGATGCCCGCTTTCCCCGCCGGCGGTGACCGCCCTGGCTTTTACCTTATCCCCAAATTCCACCACCGCAACGAAGGTATTCCCCTTGAAACCGTACCACTTCTTTGTCCCAGGATAGGGCTTTGCTCCGAACGCAGCCAGGGAGCCAAAGGTGGACGAAGTAAATCCCACCGGCGTGCTGGGCTTGCTGTCGTCGAAATGCTGCATGATATCTCCGGTCAGACGTTGATAACGATTGATCTTTCCCCAGGGTGTCCGCCAGGTTCCGAAGTCTGCGGTCAGATTGTCAGACGCCTTGCTCAGCGCCTGCAGACCCCCGTCGGGCGGCACTACCGGTGCACCGAAATCTTCATGCCCCGCGGGCTGGCCGGACCAGGCGATCTCCCGGGCCCAGAACATGGCCAGCGAGGTAGCGACGGAATCGACACCCCAGCGAAGATCCCAGCGCTGGAGCTCGGCAATCTGGCCGGCGAGCGAACTCTTCATCGGGGAATCCTGCGGCAGGTCGATCCAGGCCCTGATAAGCCCAGACAACGGCTTGATAAACCAGGGCAGATAGCTGTCGTAGGCCGCAGCCACCAACCCATCCAGGGTGAAGTCCTTCTTGCCCTGGAGCAACCGCATGGCATGCAGACCGCGAGCTGACTCCTTGCCGGTTTCGACATAAGCCGGGTAGTCCTGCCGGTGCAAGCTGCTTTCTCCTGCGCCATTCCACGGGGAGTCGTTCACGTTGAACACATATCCGCTCTTGGGGTCGAGCAAATGTGGCGACTCTTCTACCGTCAGCAAACCATGCCAGTCGGTGGCCGGGTCGCTGCCGTCCACTGGCTTGGTGAAGTCGAAGTGGGTATCTCTGCGCGGAATATAGTTACCGTGAAAGTACGCGATGTGGCCATCCGCATCCGCATAGACGGTGTTGTTCGAGGAGTTTGCTTCCAGCTCCATGGTCTTCAAGTATTCCTGGTAGTTTGTCGCCTTGGTCCGCAAGTAAGACTGCATCAGCGCTTTTACCGGCTCATGCATCAGCTTGATGGCCACCCACTTTCCATCCTGCTCGCGAATGACCGGACCATGCTGCGTGTAGTACACGGTGAACTTTTTTTCCGCCATTCCGTGCGCTGTCGAATACGGAACCGTGATCTGCTTCTCGACCACCGGGCGCTCCTCGTCGCCGAATTTGTAAGTGTAGTTTCCGTCTTTGCTCTCGACCGTCTCCAGGTATTCATCGACGGCGTCTACGCCGCTCGAGGTATGCATCCATCCCACTCTGGAATTAAACCCCTGGTAGATAAAGAATTGTCCCCACGTGACCGCGCCATATGCATCGAGCCCCTCTCTGCTGGCCATCTGCAACTCCGACCGGAAGAAAAACGAGGTGTGCGGATTGATCAGCAACAGTGAATGATGCTGTATCGTGTTTGATGGCGCAATCGCGATTCCGTTGGACCCTCCCGGCTCCCCCTCTTCCTGCTGGGACAATGCGGAGACGTCTTTGGGGCCGCCGTAAAACGCGGCTAACTGTCTGAGGTCGATTCGCTCGAAATCGCCGCCGATGCTGCCCTCGGTGAACGAAAGCGCCATCCACGGTTCAAAGTGCCTGATCACCCGCGGCTTGACTGTGGGATGTTTGGCCAGATAGAAGTTGACTCCGTCGGCGAAGGCCACCATCAACTTCTGCAGCCAATCCGGGCTCTCCGCATACTCTTTCTGCAAGTCCTCGGGATCGACGAAAAGCTTCATGCGCAGGTCTTGATAAATCTTGTCTTCGCCCTCGGTCTCGGCGAGGCGGCCCATGGCGTTGAGGTAGTTGGTCTCTACCCGGTTGAAGTCGTCTTCGCATTGCGCGTAGATCATGCCGAACACGGTATCGGCATCGGTATCTCCGTCAACATGGGCGATACCCCAATCGTCGCGGACAATCCTGACCTGTGCGGCCTCTTGTCCCCACCGCGTTTTTTCGTCGGGCTTCTGGGCGAGGCATGGCGGAAGCAAAGCAGCCAGGATGAAAGCAATCCCTACAGCGAGGCGTTTGTTTGTATGCATCTGGATCTCATCAGGAAAATAGTAATAGCCGCAACCGTGCTGGGGATGATCAACATGAGCAAGCCACGCTGATAGCTTCCGGTAAAGTCTTTTGCCAGGCCCATCCCCAAAGGACCAAAAAAACCACCCAGTATTCCGATTGTATTCATGGTCGCGATTCCGGCAGCGGCAGATTTGCCGTGCAGGAAACTGACCGCGAGTGCAAGCAGAGGTCCCTGCAGGGCGAAGTAGCTGATAGACGCCATCGCCAGTGCCGGCACCGCAATCAAAGGCGCTACCGATAAACCAGCGATCAGATAGCCACTGGTAGTCAACAGAAATGGGATGGCCACATGCAGGTAGCGTTCCCTGGTGCGGTCCGAGTGCATGGCGTTGAGGATCATCGCGGGAGCTCCGAGCAGATTCATCAGGGCCACAAGAAAACCGACATTGCGTACACTCAGGCCGGTGAGGCCCTGCAAAATCGCCGGAGCGGAAAACGTGTAGGCGTAACTGCTGCCAAGCATGCAAAGAAAAACCAGGCTAATCTGCCACACGCGGCGATCGAGCAGGGCGCGCCCGATATGGATGTTGTGACCATCGACCGGACCACTGACGCGCAAATGATGGAGAATCCATTCCCGCTCCTCCTCGGTAAGCCACTTCGCCTCTTCAGGGCCGCAGGGCAGGTAGACCAGCATGACGATACTCAGCACGACGGCCGGCATGCCTTCAACAAGAAACAGCCATTGCCAGCCGGCGAGACCGGCCCTGCCCTGCAAATCGAGGAGTAACCCTGCAATCGCCCCCATCAGCACTGTGCTGACGGGATAGGCAATATAGAAGCGGCTGATCGCACGCGCCCGCATATGCTGGGGGAACCACTGTCCAAGATAGAAGATCACACCGGGGAAGAAGCCCGCCTCCGCCATCCCCAACAGGAACCGCATGACGTAGAACTGCACCGGCGTCTTGACGAACATCATGCCCATCGCCAGCAGTCCCCAGGTGAACATGATGCGGGCAAACCAGCGGCGTGCTCCTACTCGATACAGCAGCAGGTTGGAGGGGACCTCACAGGCGGCATAGCTTACGAAGAAGAGGCCGGCGCCGAAGCCATAGATGGACGCGCTAAAGTGCAGATCGCGATTCATCTGTAAGGAAGCAAAGCTGATGTTCACCCGGTCCATGTAGGCGATGCCGTAACCGAGGGCGAACAGCGGGATCAGCCGCAAACTGGCCTTGCGCAGGGCCGCGCGTCCGACCGCATGGTCCAAAGGCAGAGGCTGAGCGACGGACATGCCGCAGGATAACATCCTTACTTTTGCTCTTCTGCAACTAGAATGAACCGCAAGAGGTCAATGAATGGAAGAAGGCCTGGCGGACCCCAGACTCTATAGGGAGTGGTTTGTCCTTGCCTGGTCGCGAGAAGTCGCGGCCGGCACGCTTCTGGCACGCAGGCTTCTGGGTTGCGACGTGGTGCTGTGGCGCTCGCATGAGGGGATTCACTGCTGGCGAGATCTATGTGTCCACCGCGGCGCAAAGCTTTCGCTGGGCAGATTATGCGGCGACCGCCTGGTGTGTCCCTATCATGCGTGGGAATACAACTCGAGCGGCCATTGTGTATTGATCCCGGCCAATCCCAATCAGCCTCCTCCCGCCAAGGCGCGGGCGCAAACCTATCTGGTCCGCGAAAGATACGGAATGATCTGGGTCTGCCTGGGAGAGCCTCTGGGCGATGTTCCCCAATTTCCTTATGGGGATGACCCCGCTTTCCGCCTGATGCTCGCCGGTCCGTATTTCTTTGACGCCCAGGGCCCTCGGGTGATCGAGAACTTCCTCGACGTGGGCCACCTTGGTTTTGTGCATGCGGGATTGCTGGGGGATCCGCAGCACGGTGAGATCGAGGACTACGAAGCAAAGGTCGGGCCCGATGGGCCTGAGGCGCATGAAATTCGCATCTGGCAGCCGGATCCGGACGGCACGGGCAAGGGCGCGCTGGTCACCTACCATTACTGGGCGTCTGCTCCCCTCACCGTAGGCCTGGAAAAGGTACACGGCCGGCAGCGCTTCGGAATCCTGGCGCAGGTCGCACCCGTCGACGCCGGCACTTGCGAGTCACGACTGGTGATCGCGATGGACTACGCCCACGAGGTTCACGAGGAAGAGATCATCCGCTTCCAGGACCAGGTCACTGCGCAGGATAAGGTGGTGGTGGAATCACAACGGCCTGAGCTGCTGCCCCTCGACCTGCAATCGGAATTGCACTTGCGCTCAGACCGCATGGCGATTGCCTATCGCAAGTGGCTGCGGGAGATCGGCTTCCGATATGGAACAGCCTGAGTGGTTCTGCGCTGGAGACATCGATGGATTCTTCGGGCTCTTCTTTAGCGGCTTTCCTGATCTTCTGCTGATCGTAGGCCTGGCGCCTGTCTGCGGTTTTCCTCTGAGCTTCGTGGCTAGCCGAATTCTTCCCGGCGCGGCGATTTCCATTCTGGCGGGAAATTTCTTCTATGCCTTTCAGGCTCGGCGCCTGGCACGCAAAGAAGGCCGCAGCGACGTCACTGCCATCCCTTTCGGCGTCAATACGCCTACTATCTTTGCTTATGTGTTCCTCATTATGGGTCCTGTGTATGTCAGGACCCATAATGCAAACATGGCCTGGCACGCCGGCGTGTTCGCCAGCCTGGTGAGCGGCATGGTGCAAACCGCGGGCGCATTCGTTACCAATTGGCTTCGCCGCAACACGCCGCGGGCTGCGCTGCTCTCTCCCCTCGCCGGATTGGCCCTCGCCTACCTGTGCCTGGGTTTCGTGTTCGGTGTCTTTCAGCAGCCGGCCGTCGCGCTCTTGCCGATGCTGGTGCTGTTCAGCCTGTATGGCTCGCAGCTGAAGCTCCCCTATCGTCTGCCGCCGGGCCTTCTGGCCATCGGCATTGGCGCGATCCTGGTGGCGGTGCTGCGCCGCCTGCATATCTACACCGTTGCTGTGCCTGCGGTGCCGGAAGTGGGACTCTACCTGCCTCACGCCGTGAATATCTTCGCGCTCTTCCAAGAACAAAGTTATTGGCCTTTCCTGGCGATCATTGTGCCCCTTGCCGCGCTCGACACGCTGGCATCGCTGATGATTTTGGAAAGCGTCAAGGTTGCGGGCGATGACTACGCGACCAGACCGTCTCTGTTGATGAATGGGCTGGGCACGATCGCTGCAGCCTGCCTGGGCAGTCCCTTCCCTACCACGCTTTACCTTGGCCATGCCGCCCATAAGGCCAATGGCGCCCGCTCCGGGTATTCGCTTCTGAATGGGCTGGTAACGCTGGCACTCTGCACCACTGGGGTCTTGCCCATCGTTCTTCGTTTCGTCCCGCTGGAGGTAGCCGCGCCGGTCATCATCTGGTTTGGCTTGATTACTGTGGGACAAGCGGTCACTGAGGTGCCCGCTCATCAGGCGATTGCCGTGGTCATGGGCCTGATTCCGGCGCTCTCGCAATGGGCTACCAGCATTGCGGATACGGTCGCACGCAAAGCAGGCAGCAGCCTGATGGAGATTGCGCCCCGTATGGGCGGCGACCTGGCCATGGGCGGGTTGATTGCGCTGGGTCAGGGCTCGCTGTTGACGTCGATGTTGTGGTCCGCGGCGTTGGCATTCATCGTACAGCGGCGTTTCTTGCCGGCAGCTGGATGGGTGGCAGCCGCAGCAGGATTTTCTACCGTGGGAATTATCCACGCCTACAAGCTCTCGCCCAACGGAGTGGAAAGCCTGATTGGCTGGTGGGTTGCGCCACAGTTTACACTCGGCTACGCAGGTGGGGCGGTGTTCCTGCTGGCCTGCGCCCGGTATGCGCAAAAGAAAGGAAACAGCAACGGAGCGTAACCGTTTGGGTGCCTCAATGTGTGTGAGTAACCAGAAAGGAAACCACAGGTCCCTCCACTACGCTCCCCCGGATTTCCTGTCGAGACCTGTGGCGTTGGGGATCTGCATGCGGCTCTCTCTACGGAGAGCCGCATACGTGGACGTCGTTATCAGCGCTATGTAGGAAATCCGGGTACGCTCCGATTCGGGATGACAATTCTATCGTGGGGCTGGGCATTTCTCCCTGGAGCTCTTGCGGTCGCAACAGAATTGTCGTCCCGACCGGAGCGAAGCGAAGTGGAGGGACCTGTGGTTTACAAACAAGTTCGCGGCGATCTTGTGTTGTATGCTGAACCAAGGGGGTGCGGCTTCTGCAGCCAATCTGATCGTCGATTATGACGAAACGAAATCCACGATCGAAGCCAACATGGACAGATGTTAAGGAAAAGCTCGCCGGCCTTGACCGGCTAGGATTAGTAGGCCTGATTCAGGATCTTTATACAGCGCACAGGGACAATCAGACTTTTCTTCATACCCGCTTCGGCTTGGGCAAGGATGTTCTGAAACCCTACAAAGAAACACTGGACCGCTGGCTCTCGCCCGATGTATTGCGTAACCAGGATATTTCTGTCGCAAAGGCTAAGAAGGCCATTTCCGATTACCGAAAGGCGGTTGGCGACCCTGCCGGGCTCGCAGAACTGATGGTCTTATATTGCGAAAACGCTGTGGGCTTTTCCAACGATGTCGGCTACCAGGACGGAGACTATTTTAATACTCTGGCCCAAATGTTCGAAGGGGCTCTTAAGCTCACTCGCAAGCTGTCCGCAGGCGACCGCGACGCGCTAATCGTTCGGCTACAGGGTGTGCGTAGCAGCAGCCAAGACTTGGGATATGGACTTACCGCTGAATTGGACGACCTACTTGCCGACTACATCCGCACCTAACCAGTCCTCAGCAGCCGGTTGTCTGTTCTGCGCGGGCCTACAGGTTGGCCGTTAACCTGTATCCCCGCGCAAGAGCTTCAACGATTTTGAGTCGTCCGTGGCCCGGATTCGTGCGATAGGTGGTCCGCAATAGACCCGCCCTTTCGAGAACAGCCACATCACGGCTAACTGCTCGAACATCTCGTTTGAGACCGTCGGCAAGGTCAGAGATGGGCAGTGATCCCGTCTTAGCGCGCCCCAGCAACCGCACGCGCTCGGACGTCAGGATGTTAAGAAGTTCCATCGGATCTTCAAAGGAAATCGTGATCTCGGCGGGAAGGCTTTCCCCGCGATCCAATTTCCCAGCACGTCCCCGCACACGGCGAAAGAACTCATCGCTTCTACCCGTCTTGACGGTGACCTTATTCTTCTTCATCTTCGAGCCTCCACAACTGTTGGACTTCGCCGATTAACCGTTCGACCAAGGCGGCATAAGTCGTAAATTGAATTGCCTCCACCTCTCCCATAAAGTGGCCATGATGATAATCGTGGCTGTTATCGTAGCCAAGCACACGCCCGTTATCCGCCGAACAACGTCTCAGGTTGATGTAAGCAAGACTGTAGGCAGTTAATTTTTCGTCCTCAAACCAGACTTGCTCCTTCAGGAGCGCGCCCTTTCTCCTTCCTTTGAGCCGGTGAATCTCACTCGTCGTCGTGTGAACAGACGATCTCTGCGTCGCCACAGGCGGATTTTACCACAGATGGGATCTACGGCATCCTGGCTGGTTCATCAACGTCCTGTTTCGATGACTGACTCCGCGACCATGCATAGATCGACTATGTAATGCCTTCAGGACCGTCTGAGCAGCGTCCACCAGAACAAACAGGTTATTCGAACCGCAAAGCTTGCACGGGATCGAGTCGAGCCGCTCGACGAGCAGGTATCCATGCTGCGAGGGTTGTCAGAAGAACCACGAACGCAGGTACGGCAAGGAAAATCGCCGGGTCCCGCATCGAGACGCCATAAAGCATGTTTGCAAGCAGCCGCACAAGAAAGAAGGCGGCACACATCCCACACACCATGCCGGCCAATCCCCTTACCAATCCTTCTCGCAGAACCATATTGCGTACATTGGTCCGGCCGGCTCCCAGGGCCATTCTCACCCCAATCTCCTGGGTCCGCTGCGTGACTGAATACGCCATAACCCCGTAGATGCCTACAGCAGCAAGTAGCAGCGCTATTACTGCAAAGATAGAGAGCAGCAGCATGTCGAATCTCTGCTTTGCTATCGACGTCGACAGAGCATCCTCCATGGTCCGGACGCTTCCCACCGGCAGGCCTCCGCTCGCCCGGGAGAGTTTCCCGGAAACGGCCGAAACAAGCTGCTGGGTTTCGAGGCGCGTGCGAATCAACCACCACATCGGCCCAAATTGAGTCTCGAGTTCGACCATCTGGCCCGGCTCTTGCGGATCAGGAATGATCATGGTCGGCTCGGGCGCCTGGCTCAGATCATCATCGCGCGTATCGCCCACAATGCCGATGATCTGGCGCGGCCTGTCTTCAAATTTCGGCCCCAGACCCTTGCCGATGAGAATCTGCTGTCCCACAGCGTTCTGACCTGCCCAGAAACGCTTCGCCATGGTTTCGTTGATGAGGACCACGGCGGGCGCGCCCGCAGTGTCGTTCGAACTGATGTCTCTGCCGCTAAGGATGGGAACCTTCAGAACGCCGAAGTACCCAGGCTAAACTGCCATCCATTCGCCATCTCCAGAGACGGCGGAGTTGCTCGATACAGAACTGAAGGGCAGGCCCATTCGACTCGCATAAGGCGCACTGAATGTTGCCGCAGAACTCTCGACTCCAGGGACAGTCGCCAAGTCTCGTCGCGCATCGCGGACCATGCTCGCTACGCCAGCCGCAGTGCCGGTTTGGAGACCATGAAGTGGCATCGTCATCAACACAAGATGATGGCTGTCGAAGCCAGGATTGACTCTGCTCAAGGAAATAAAGGTGCGAATGAGCAGCGTTGCGCCAATGAGCAAGACCAGGGACAGAGCAACTTCGCTTACAACGACGACAGACTGCACCCTCTTGCTTCGCGCGCCTGTGCCCTGGCGAACGCCGGTCTCACGCAACACGTTTTCGAAGCCCTTCCTGCAAACGGCGAGTGCCGGTAGCAGGCCAAAGACCAGGGCTGTCAGTGACGCAAGCCCAGCAGCAAATCCCAGGAGTCGCCAATCGAGTCCAAACGCAAGATCTGATCTTCCGATGTATGGGACGCTATTGGGACTTGCGATCAGCAAGACACGCACGCCAAACAATCCAAATGCGACTCCCACCATGCAGCCCATTAAACATAGAAGCAGGCTCTCGACCGTAAGTTGGCGCAGGATCCGGCCGCGACCTGCTCCGATGGCCCCACGAATTGCGAACTCGCGCCTTCGGACCGTCATCTGAATCAGCAAAAGATTAGCCAGGTTAGCACAAGCGATGAGGAAGACCAGAATCACCGCGCCCTGTAATAACAAAAGCGACGGGCGCACATACCTCACCATCGCGTCACTGAGCTTTCGCAGCTGAAATTGATAGTCAGGATCCGGCAGGCTGGAGTCGCGGCGCGCTGCCTCTGAAACAGTATTGAGTTGTGCATTGGCCTGGGCCAGTGTGACGCCAGGCTTTAAGCGCGCGGTTACACCGAAGGAATGGAACTGATCCACACTATTCAGATTGAAGTGAAATGCAATCCAGAGTTGGGCCTCGGGGTCGGAGTGAAAACTTTCGCCCGTAACACCAATGACCGTGTACGACTCTTTGTCCAGCGAGATTTCTTTCCCAATGATCTGTTCATCTCCGCCGAACCGTCGCTTCCACAGGCCGTAGCTGAGCACCACAACGTTCGCGCCCTGGGCACTGTCTTCATCTCCGTTGAACGCACGCCCAAGCACCAGTGGAGCGCCGAAGAGGCGGAAGTAGTTCGACGTGACGTGGATTCCGTGCACCTGTTCAGGCACTCCAGAGGTCAGGCCCATCTCTGATTGGCCGAAGTCGAACGCAGAGATTTCTTGCACGGAACTGGCCCGGTCTCGCCAGAATCGGAGGTCCGGAATAGACGCCCCCTGGATCGATCCACCCGATGACGAGAGAAAGAATTGAACAATGCGATCCGGATCGGGATAGTTGAGCGGCTTTAGAAGCACCGTGTCGATTAGGGAGAATACCGCTGTGTTGGCGCCGACACCCAGCGCCAGGGTCAGGACTGCCGCTACGGTAAAGCCCTTCGAACGACGCATCGACCGGAGTGCGTGCCGAACATCCTGGCTCGCCTGAGTCAGCCACAGGAAAGCGCGCCCGTCGCGGTGCGATTGTCGCGTCAGCTCCAAATTACCGCAAGCGAGGTGCGCCGCCCTTCGTGCTTCCGCAGGAGCCATGCCCTGGCGCAGAAACTCGTCCTCAAGAAAGGCAAGATGGGTACGGATCTCGCGTTCAAAATCCGCATCAGCCTCTCTGCTGGTCACGAGATTCCGCAGCTTCGCGAGGGCTTGCACTATGTGCCTGTTCACGCTTGTGTCCATTCGAGAAGCAGATTACGCAGCGCCGCCAGATCGAGCCTTCCCTGTAGCAATTGCGACGATCGTTTTGCTCTACTAGACATTCAAGTGATCCGCTTACTAGAGAGTCTCTGACTGTCTTGACTTGTTTGTCAAGTGGTACCGACATCACTGGTCGAATCCTTTAGACTTGCCTGTTTTGCGCGAAAGGATCTCAGCCAACACTCAGGCCGATCCAAATCGCGTAGCGAGGTGCTTCCCAGTCAGCGACTTGCTCGCCTTCAGCAGTTCGCGAGGCAGCCCCTCGAACACGACTTTGCCGCCCTCAGCGCCTGCGCCCGGCCCCATGTCGATGATCCAATCGGCACGCGCCACCACGTCCAGGTTGTGCTCAATCACGATCAAGGTCGTTCCGTTGTTAACCATCGCGTCGAGCAGCGCGAGCAGATTCGCCACGTCGGCCATGTGCAGACCGGTCGTCGGCTCGTCGAGAACTACAATTTGCGAAGGCTTCTCTAGTTCATTTGCCAATTTCAAGCGTTGACGTTCGCCGCCCGACAGAGTGTTGAGTCTTTGCCCGAGTGCGATGTAACCCAGTCCTACGTCTTTCAGTGCCTTCAGTGTCGCGAGAATCGGTTTCTCCGTAAAGTAAGACAACGCTTCCACGACTGAGAAGTTCAACACTTCGTTGATGTTCTTCCCGCGAAGGGTCAGCGCAAGAACCGCATCGGTGAAACAGCGTCCCTCACATGTTTCACAGCGAATGGCCACGGGATCGAGGTGCTGCAAATCAGTGTAGATGGCGCCCAGACCTTCGCATGCCGGACATGCTCCCTTGGAGTTCGCGCTGAAGAGGGCCGGCTCAACCTTGTTGGCCGTCGCAAATGCTTTCCGAATGGCATCCGCCATTCCTGAGTATGTGGCCAGGTTGGATCGGCGCGATCCCGGCGCCAGCGATTGATCGACGTAGACGGCGTCCGCGTAATGTTTGGCAAGAGAGCCGTGAATCAGCGAACTCTTCCCGCTGCCCGCAACGCCGGTGATGACGGTAAGAATGCCCTTGGGAATCTTCACCGTGACGTTGCGTAGATTGTTGAGCGCCGCGTTCTCGATGAGAAGATGTCCTTTTCCGGCTCGCGGCTTCTCCTTCAACTCCTGATGCCTGGAAAGGTGCTTGCCCGTCAGCGTGTCGCTTTTTTTGAGTGAGTTGAATGGACCTTCGAACACAACTGTCCCACCGGACTTTCCGGCGCCTGGCCCCATATCAACGATATGATCGGCAATCGCCATCACTTCAGGCTCGTGTTCTACGACCAGAACAGTGTTTCCGGCATCGCGAAGCTTGGTCAGTGTGCTATTAAGTTTTTGGATGTCGTGCGGGTGCAAACCGATCGTTGGCTCATCGAAGATGTAGAGCGCCTCCGTCAGGCTCGACGACAGATGGCGCACCATCTTGACCCGTTGCGATTCTCCACCAGAGAGTGTTGCCGTCTCACGGCTCAAACTTAGATAACCGAGTCCGATCTCGACCAGATGATCGAGCCTTTCGGCCAGGCGAGCCAACAGCGGAGCGACATTCGGCGCGCGCAACGAACGAATGAACTCCGCCAGCTCGCTCACTTGCATCGCGGAGCATTCTGCGATGTTCTTTCCGTTGACGCGGCAGGCGCGCGCGGCCTCAGACAAACGCGTTCCGCCGCAGGCGCTGCACGGTCCCTGGGTCACGATCTTCTCAAACGCCTCACGCAGATTCGCCGGCATCTTCTCCGCGTCTTTGCTCAGGTAGAGGCGCTTGAACTTCGGAATGAGGGCGTCAAAACCCGAGCTGAAGGTTTGCCCTTGCTTATTTTTTTTGATCTTCGTGTCGTCGCGGTAGAGAAATTCGTGCCACTCTTCTTTCGTATATTTCCTGAGTGGTTTTTTGACGTCGAAGAATCCCGACTTGATGAAGGTGTGCAGATGGTAACCGCCCACCTTGAAGGTTGGAAAACGGACCGGGCCTTCTTCAATTGACTTGCTTTTGTCGACCAGTGCATCGATATCGATCTGGGAGCCGCGCCCCAGCCCCTCGCACTCCGGACACATGCCCATGGGATCGTTGAACGAAAGCGCCAGGGCGTGCGGAACCGCGGGCTTTCCAAGGCGAGCAAATAAGACGCGCAGCAACGTGTAGATGTCGGTCACTGTTCCCAAGGTCGAACGCGGATTCCCGCCAATACGTTGCTGATCGACAATGATTGCCGTCGAGAGATTCGCCAGCGAGTCGACGTCCGGCTGACCATACCGTGGCAGAAAAGTCTGCACGAAGGCCGGGAACGTCTCATTGAGCAGACGTTGGGATTCCGCGGCGATGGTGTCGAACACCAGCGAGGATTTCCCTGAACCCGAGACGCCCGTGAAAACGGTGATTTTTCGTCGAGGAATGTCGACGGAAATGTTCTGCAGGTTGTTCTCGCGGGCGCCCCGGACCTGGATGGCGCCAAAGTGATTAGATTCGGAAGATGAGGGTGGCATGTTGCTCCGCATTGCGAACACCCAGACTTTGAATGAGTCGTGGGTGGCCCAGGTCTCGCTTTTGAGACCTGGGTTCCTTCGCCAGTGACTTACGCCTGTACCAGAAAAACCTGATTGTGGTCAGGATCCTCAACATTAAACCACTTTACGCCCGAGCCCGGACCGTACAGGTCGTCTTGGACTTCGTTGACTCCAGCGCCCTTTGCGCTCAGCTCCCTGTGGGCTGCGGCAACGTCTGAACTAGCAAAGTACAAGCTCATGGTACCGGGCTTCATGTTTTCATGAGAGGTCGAGAGGACAATAGAAGTCCCACCTTCCGTGGTAAGCGATACCCACCAGTTGTGGTCGTCTCTACGGTGGTCCGACTCCGCCTTCAGGCCAAGTTTGTCCACGTAAAAAGCTTTTGCTTTTGGCATGTCGCTGACGGCCATTTTGAACCGCATCAATTTGTTTGCTACTTGCATACATTTCCTCCTTTGCGTTGAGTGAGTGTGAATGCCATACGTCAGCTTCGCTGCGCGAGGTAATCCGCCAGGATCTTGAAGCTGGCGCCGAAGCCCATCTTCATGCCGTTAATTCCACCGGAGAAGACGAGAGCTTCCTCGTCGTTTGCGTTGAACGGGACCACGATAATGGTGAACAGTGTTTTGCCATTCTGCTCGAGGAGGGTCACGGTGTTCAGTGTCTCCAGCGGAAAAGTGGGCACCCATGGGTTACGCGTGAGGCCGCCGTGCTCGTCGCTAAAGCCATTGAGCCATACCAGGCGCTCGGGCGGAGCGATCTCGCGGAAGATGAACCGGGCCCACATCGCGCGGCCGTCTGGGAATTTCATGCGGTAGTGAAACATTCCGCCTGGCTTGAGTTCGTGGCGGACGATCTCGATGCGGCTGCCGGGAGTGCCCCACCAGTGCTGTAGGTGCTCAGGCTGGGTGAGTGCGTTCCACACATCTTCGCGGGATGCCTCGAATGTTCGGCTAAAAACAAATTCGGTTGCCGGGTTTGCTGTACTGGCTGTGGAGGCCACGATCTCACTCCTTGGATTTGCTTTTCGAACTCTTCTTTCCGGAACCATTCGTCTTTGATTTCGTTCTGCCTGCTTCTATCCGGCGCAGGTATTTGTCGAGGCGGTCGAGACTTTCTTCCCAGAAGCGGCGATACTCTTCGATCCAGCTTGCGGCTTCTCTGAGAGGTTCCGCATCAAGCCGGCAGGGCCGCCATTGCGCCTCGCGCCCGCGAGCGATGAGTCCGGCGCGTTCCAGCACTTTCAGGTGCTTCGACACTGCCGGCATGGACATCTCGAATGGCTGCGCGAGTTCGGTCACCGACGTTTCGCCCAGCGCGAGCCGGGCAAGAATGGCGCGACGTGTGGGGTCGGCGAGGGCTGAGAATGTGGTGCTGAGCTGATCCTGCATTTCCATAAAACCACTTGGTTAAATAACCAACAGGTTAAATGTAGAGCCAGTCACGGAGTGTGTCAAGCAATTTTTTCCGCAATCGAACACGTCTCAGGTTGATGTACATCCAGAATTTCGCAGCTCTCAGCCGCGCTCGATGAGTGCCGCGGCGATGATGCGTTAACCGGGAAAAAGGGAGTTTCGCACGCCGAAGTCTGGCTGTAGACACGGTCCGCTGGGATCAGAATGCGGAGGTGAGCGAGTTAGCAATGGCCGACAATCTGCTTTGGGTAGAAAAGCGAGGCCATCGCGGAAAGGTTCTATTGTTCGCACACGACTTGCATGTACAGACAGGCGTGGAAGTGTCGGGTTCACCAGGCAACCCTGCGGTGGGGCATGGAGGCGTATACAATCTGCCGGCAGCTACCTACGCTCGGCCTCGGGTGCGGACGTAGTCGTCATCGAGACCTATTACGGAATGGTGTGAGACGAGCGTGATGAGTTCGGACCAGCGGAGTTGTTAACAATGTTCCAAGCTACCTACGGCGACCTTTGGGATTCCCTGCGATTGAAGCCTGACTTGGCTAGCGAATGAGCCGCTGACTCCGCTGCGCACCAGTCGTTCCGCATCGGCAGGCTGGTCAGAAGATCAACAGCCGTCGGTTGCTGCAAAATCACCCAGTCAGTCATGGAGAGATTTGGGAGGATCTACATCTTCAGCAGGTTGCCGTAAAACCGGCTATTGTCCGCCACACCGGCTGTACTGCAAGCCCCCATCTCCGGAACCTCCCAAATCGAATTCTCCGAGAACATTCCGCAGAGTATGTCTCGGCTAAAGTCAACAGGCTTGGCTTCCTAATAGCCACAAGTTATTGTGGCTTCATCAACTTACCTGAGGTTAAGCCAGGCCACGCACAGCAGATCATCGAACCAAATCATTCAAAATGTGGATCTCGAATCCAAGGAAGTTCATACTGGTCATCGGCTAGTATTAGGCCACAGAAGTACCGTTACGAGATATGGCGCTTCTTCGTGCCCAGGCGCCCAGCCTCGTGCCTATGCACCCCGCATCCGCTGGGCTGGAGATCGCTTCCTTGGTCCTTTGGGTGATGCGTAAGAACAGACATCGACTAGTATTAGGCCACAGAAGCACGGTTAAAGGTTATGGCGCTTCCGTTGTGGCCGCATCCGCTGGGCTAGAAATAGCTTCCACTGGGCCCATGGTTGATACGTAAGAAACAAGTAACACCGGCGACTATGGCGACACCTACGAATTCCCCAAAGCATGACCTCGGCTCCTTGCACATACCCGAGCGCCAGCGCAGGGAGACCCGTACCGTTAAGCGTGTCATCCTCGCCGCCATCCCCGTCCTTCTCCTGGCCGGCATCGTGGTGCTCGCTTATACCTTTCGTTTGCGAAAGCCCTTAGTCGACGTCGCGACTGTCGCAACACCCAAAGCGACTGGCGGCCAGACTCTCCTGAACGCCAGCGGCTACGTCACCCCCCGTCGCCGCGCCACCATTGCCGCCAAAATCACCGGCCGCGTCACCGGGGTCTTTTTCGACGAAGGCACGCACGTCCACGCAGGCCAGGTTCTCGCCACCCTCGACGATTCAGACGCCAAGCGCGCTCTTGATGCTGCCAAAGCCGACCGCGACGCGTCGCAGGCCGCGATTGCGGACTATGAAGTACAGCTCAAGAATGCGGAAATTGAGCTTTACCGCGCGCGCGAATTGGAAAAGGCCGGCGTTCAGACCCAGCAAGCGCTCGACAATGCCGCCATGCTGGCCGACAGCCTGAAGGCCAAAATCGCGCTCTCCAAGAGCCAGGTCGCGGCTGCCGAAACCCGCATCGGCGAAGCCCAGCAGGCCGTCGCTAATTGCACCATCTCGGCTCCTTTCGACGGCATCGTGGTTTCAAAGGACGCGCAGGTAGGTGAGATGGTTTCGCCTGTTTCCGCAGGCGGTGGATTCACGCGAACCGGCATCGCCACCATCGTTGACATGAACTCGAATGAAATTGAAGTGGACGTCAACGAATCCTATATTGCCCGCGTGACACCCGGCCAGAGGGTAAAGGCCACTCTTGATGCCTATCCCGACAGAGAACTCGACGCTAAGGTTCGTACGGTTATCCCCACTGCGGATCGTCAGAAGGCGACGGTGAAGGTGCGCATCACCTTCGACAAGCTCGAAGATTTCATTCTTCCCGACATGGGCGTCAAGGTCGCTTTCCTGGAGGAAGAGGAACAGAAAGCAAAAGGCATGGAAAAAGGTCCGCGGGCAGTGGCCTACATCCCAAAGAGCGCGGTGCGAAGCGATTCCGCTTCTTCGTTTGTGCTGCTGGTTCACGACGGCAAAGTCGAGCGTCGCGCAATCAGCCTGGGCACGGACCGTGGAACAGATGTCGCGGTGTTGGCGGGCCTGTCGCCCGGCGACTCGCTTGTCGTAAAAGGGCCCGAGAATTTGCAGGATGGGGACAAAGTCCAAGTCCAGCAATAGGAGTTGCACATGATTCGAGTGGATGGTCGCTCCGATTCTTCCAGCCTCATCAAGGTTCGCGGTTTGAACAAGACCTATCGCCGCGGCGGTGAACAAATCCAGGTGCTGCAAGGGCTCAACCTCGACGTCGACAAAGGCGACTTCGTTGCCTTCATGGGCCCCAGCGGCTCCGGCAAGACTACCCTGCTCAACCTGCTCGGGGGTCTCGACGTGCCCTCAGCCGGCAGCATTACCGTCGATGGCGATGAGATCACCCACATGTCCAGCGGCAAGTTGACGCATTGGCGCGCGCGGCACGTGGGCTTCATCTTCCAGATGTATAACTTGATCCCGGTGCTCACCGCGTTTCAAAACGTTGAGTTGCCGCTGATGCTCACCAAGCTGTCGAAAGCGGAGCGGCGCAAGCATATCGAGACCGCGCTCAGCGTCGTCGGGCTCGCGGACCGCATGAATCATTATCCGCGGCAGCTTTCCGGCGGGCAGGAGCAACGCGTGGCCATCGCCCGCGCCATCGTCTCCGATCCCACTTTCCTGCTCTGTGACGAGCCCACCGGCGACCTGGACCGCAAAAGCGCGGATGAAATCATGGAACTCATCCATCGGCTGGTCAAGGAGCACGGAAAAACAGTGTTGATGGTGACGCACGATCCCCTGGTAGCGAAGCAAGCGGACACCACGCTCCATCTGGAGAAAGGGGTCCTGGTGGAGTCAAGAGAGCAACAGCGCGTTGCTGCGGGAGGTATGGCATGAAATTCGGCCGCCTGATCTTCGCTAATCTTTTCCGCAAAAAAGTTCGCCTCTTGCTCACCATAGGCTCCTTCGCCGTGGCCTTGTTTCTTTTCGCATTCCTCGCCGTGGTGAAGGATGCTTTTGGCCGCGGCGCAGACATCGCGGGCGCGGACCGTTTGGTCACCATCAATCGCGTCTCCATCATCCAGCCGCTGCCGCTTTCCTACCGCGACAAAATTCTGCGCATCCCCGGCGTCAAGGTCATTACTCACAACAACTGGTTTGGTGGCGTCTATCAGGATGAGAAAAACTTCTTTCCGCAATTCGTCATTGACGTCGAAAACCAGCGCCAGGTCTTCCCCGAGCTCGTCGTGCCCGATGACCAGTGGGCTAACTTCCTCAAGGACCGCCAGGGCGCCGTGGTCGGCGCCGGTCTTGCCAAACGCTTCGGCTGGAAAATCGGCGATCAAATCCCGATCAAGAACTCCCTTTTCGGGGGGGCAGCTACCTGGGATTTCAACATCGACGGCATCTACCACGGAAAGCGGCCCCAGGATGACGAAACCCAGTTCTGGTTCCAATGGGACTATTTCGAAGAGCGCATGCCGCAAAACTACAAAGGAAATGTTGGCTGGTACATCCTCAGGCTGGACAAGCCGGACGACGCCCCGCGCGTTGCCAAGGCAATTGACGATATGTTTGCCAACTCTCCTTATGAAACCAAGACGGAGACGGAGTCCGCATTTGCCGCCGACTGGGCCAAGCAATTCGGGAACATCGAATTCCTCATCCTGAGCATCGGCGCCGTAGTATTTTTTACCCTGCTCCTGGTTACCGGAAATACCATGGCCATCTCCGTCCGTGAGCGGACCGGGGAACTTGCCGTTCTAAAGGCCATTGGTTTCACCGACCGGTCGGTACTCTTTTTCGTTCTCGGCGAAGCGCTCCTCATTGCCCTTTTCGGCGGCCTCATCGGTCTGGCTCTGGCTATCTTCGCAGTACCTTTGATAGCTACGGCGCTGAATGGTTTGCTGCCGCCCCTGATTCTTTCCTACACCATGCTGGCCGTGGGGTTAGGATTTGCTCTGATCGTCGGCGCGGCCAGCGGGCTGCTTCCTGGCATTGGCGCGATGCGCCTGCGCGTCGTCGACGCGTTGCGGAGGGTCTGACATGGCTATTCCCGTTGTCTACAATTTCCGGAGCGTGAGAGCCCGCTGGACTTCGTCAATCGTCGCAGTTGCCGGAATCGCAGGAACCGTTGGTGTCTTTGTCGCCATGCTGTCGCTCGCGCGAGGCTTCAGGGCAACACTTGTGTCCTCCGGCTCTGAGGACAATGCCATCGTCATGCGTGCCGGAGCGACGGCGGAAATGATGAGCGGTGTCGACCTCGACGCCGTAAAAATCATTCAGGATGCTCCGGGAGTCGCGCATGATTCTACCGGCCCTCTGGTAACTTCAGAGGTGGTTGCGATCGCGCCGTTTCCTCTGCTCTCGACTGGCACCGATGCAAACGTACAGGTTCGCGGAGTTTCCGCGAATGTGCTCACCATCCGCAAGAACGTAAAGATCATTGAGGGGCGCATGTTCCAACCGGGTCTTTCCGAGCTGGTCGTGGGCCGCAATGCCTCGCGTACTTACAGCGGGTTGACTCTCAACAACACCGTTCGGTTTGGCGGCGGCAACTGGACCGTAGTGGGCATCTTCGATGCCGGCGGCAGCGCCTTCGATTCTGAAGTGTGGACCGACGCGCGTGTGCTCGATGATGTTTACAAGCGGCCCACCAATGTCTTTCAGTCGATCACCGTGCATCTGACTTCTCCCCAGGCGTTTCAACAGTTCAAGGATTCCGTCACATCCGATCCGCGCTTGAACGTTCAGGTGAGCCGCGAGATCGATTACTATGCCAAACAGTCGCGCACCATGACCACACTGATCACCGTGCTCGGCGGACTGGTCGCGGGCGTCATGGCAATCGGCGCTATCTTTGGCGCCCTCAACACGATGTATTCCGCGGTTTCCGAACGCTCCCGCGAAATCGCGACTATGCGCGCTCTCGGCTTTGGTGGGCCTTCGGTTGTCATCTCGTTCTTGATCGAAGCGCTCTTGTTTCTTTTATCGGCGGCGTCCTCGGCTGTATTGCAGTCCTGCCGTTGAATGGCCTCACGACCGGCGCAATGAACTGGCAAACGTTCTCCCATCTAGCTTTCGCCTTCCGTATCACGCCTGAACTGCTTGTCGGCGGCGTCATTTTCGCCTTGCTCATGGGCATCATGGGCGGTCTACCGCCGGCCATCCGCGCCGCGCGCCGTCCCATAGCGTTGGCGCTGCGCGAACTCTAGACCTTCTGGGGGATGTCGATTTCCGCCGGGTGATGGCACTACGCACGGGAAGCCATGAATGTATTGCCGCGACCCGGAATGACACCCGTTGAGAGCATTAGCTAGCCTAATATTTGGAGGAACTACGGAGGATCACTTCCTGGATTGCCCGTGATACGACCAGAACACTGCTTTGCGCCTTCAAGTTGCTCGGTCAGCGCGCACGCCATCATGGCCGCATCTTTGCAATTATTGTCCCCAATGTGTGCCTTTCTACACAGACAGCCTTCTCCTTGTGAGTAAAATTGCTGGTTGGCTCATCCTCTTGATCAGAAATAGGTCAGAAAAGTAAACCCCGTGAATGCCGCCACGTACACACAAGGGACAGGCGCGACTGGACCACGCTAGCGAGAAGATCGCCGCGCTGGAGAACTTCCTGCCGCAACTCTTAAGAGCGAGAAGCCAAGGCCACCAATCGGCACGAAGCGGAATTTTAAAAAAAGAGAAAAAGAGGAAGACTGAGGTGACTCCCGTCACTGAAGCGGCAGTACTGGGAGGTCGAATGCGTCTGGCCCGACGTTTGGTTCTTGTTTGTTCTTTCAACCGCCTTCGTGGCCTGCTCGGTCAAGGCCCAGACGACTGGAGGATTAATCAAACGGACACCCGAGAGTGCCGAGCAAGCGAGGCGGTTAGAACGTGAGGGTAACGCTTGATGTGCGGGTGACAGACGTTTCTGGGAAGGCTGTGAGCGGATTGGGGCAGCAGGACTTCACTCTGTTTGATAACGGTCACCCCCAGACGGTCACATCGTTCGAGAAATAGGCGGGAACGACGTGCCTGCGCCGACTGAAGCGATTCTGCTGCTCGACACGATGAACGCTTCGCTTGAAGATGTCGTGATTGAAAGACAAGGGATCGATAAATTCCTTCGTCAAAATGGTGGACACCTCGCGCTTCCGGTATCGATCGTTTTCCTGGCGGACACTGGTGTCAAGCTCAATAAGGCCTCACAAGACGGCAACTCGTTAGCGGAAGACTTAAAGAAGCTACAGACGCCGATGAGGGTCTCGGCTCGGCTCAGGGTGCGGGCGGTGCGCAGGATCGCTCACAACGCTCGCTTCGTGCAATGCAACTGCTCTCCACCTATGAAGCGGCGAGGCCGGGAAGGAAATTGCTCATCTGGGTGGGTCCCGGCTGGCCATTGCTATCGCGGCCAACGGCAGGACTCAGCGCACAGGATCAGAGGCGATACTTCGATTCGATCGTTGATATGACGCACGGCTCTCAGGAGGGCCCACATAACGCTATACAGTGTGGCGCCTCTGAACCTGGCCCAAGTCAGCGGACAGAATCCTTTTTTGTATAAAACCTATCTTAAGGGCGTCGAAAATCCTGCTCAGGCAGACTCGCCAAACCTCGCTCTTCAGGTGCTTGCGCTACATTCTGGCGGACTGGCGTTGGACAAAAGCGGGGATCTAGCTGGTCAGATTTCGCTTTGCATCGCAGATGCCCGGAGCTATTACGAGATCAGCTTCGACGCTGGAGAAGCTGCTACTTCACCCCAATACCGTGCGCTGCAAGTGAAACTCGATAGCACGAGAGTTCAGGCACGCACCAATTCGGCATACTACGCGGGGGTTAGATACCGCCGGGGTGCCTCCTTCGACCTCGGCGTTACCGACGGCTTCAACCGTCCCGGTACCCCGAGTCCTACAAACCGAGGCGCGCCTCGTCCTCGAGGATGTAACCGTGCGGGATAAGGAAGGCTTGCCAGTAAAGGGATTATCATCCGCCGACTTCGCGTTGCGGGAAGACAATACCCCGCAGAAGATCGTGAGTGTTGAGGAGCATAGTGCATCGGGTGATGCTATCGCTGCAACCCCGACCGTGGGCTATACAGATGGCACCGTCGTCGCAAGCAACAAGCCTCCGGAAGGAAGCGTTTGGAACGTGCTCTTGATCGATCTCTACAACACTCCGAACGAAGCGCGAGGCAGGCTGCAGAGTCAGCTGGAGCAGTTTTTGAAGCAACTCCCAGAGCACCAGCCGGTGGCAGTCGTCACGATGTTGAGTCACATCAAGATTGAGACTTCCTTTCAGGACGGTGCCGCAGCGGCGTACCAGTATCTGCGGAAGAATGGGTGGGGCCTGTTGATTCGTCGACACCGGCCAACATTGTTGCGCGTCGGAACCAGATATGCCCTCCGCCGACTTAGCCGGGACGGTGATACCACACCAGGCTAATACCGACGTAGACCGGCAGGCGAACCGCGCGCAGACGACTATGGACTGTTTCTCGGCCTCGCTCAGTGGTTGGCCCCTTACCCAGGAAGGAAGAATGTGTACTGGCTTTCAGGCGGATTTCCGTTGCAGGGCCGGCCTTTTGCTGGCCGGCTACAGCGTGACAGATCTGGCACCTGACACCAAGGGGGGCCACCCAATTCCCATGCAGCAGAAGACAGACAAACAACTGGAGACCGCTCGGGTCGCAATCTATCCGGTGGATGCGCGCGGCGTAGCGGCTCCGGACATGCCGGCGTGACCAGCGCGGATACGACGTATTCAGGGCAGGTGGCCATTGTTTCGGAGATCGATGCCGACCTGTCGGCCGCGCGACGACAGGAGATGCTGGAGATCGCCAAGGCGACGGGTGGGACAGCGCGATTCAGCAACAACATTACCCAGGCTCTTCGCGACGACTTCAACCAGGCCAACACCTACTACACGGTCGCTTACACGCCACCGGACAAGGAATGGCAGGGAGCGTATCACCGCATTCAAGTCGCGGTCGATAAGCCTGAGGCCCAACTCGTCTATCGCGAGGGCTACTATGCACGAAGCGCCGAGGCTGAAGCCAAGCCAACGCCGGAACAGTTCCGGGATGCTTTGCGACTGGGTGCGCCCTCCGACAAGCGGTTCAGTTTACGTCGCAGATTACCAAGTCTGGCGAATCAGCAACGGTTGAATATGGCGTCGAGCCAAAGACGGTGAACTTCGAGGAAGATGCCTCGGGCCAGTTCCTTACCGATATCGATTTCGCGATTCTGGAATATGACGCGAAAGGAAAGGTGCTCGACAAGTCAGCAATACGGCTAAGCGGCAAGATGACTCCAGAGCAGCGTGCGCACTTGTCATCAAAGACGCTAAGCGCAAAGCAGACGATCACACCCAAAGTGGGTGCGACGAACTTAGTTCTTGGAGTGAGGGACCGAGTCTCCGGACGATTGGTAGGGTAGAGGTTCCGTTGGGAAAGCCCTAAACTATCAGAAGAAATTGCCTCCTCACTCAAACAATTCAGAGAAAACCGAGTGACCGCACAGTCGGCCACTCGGACAGGTGGCCCGTTTGGTGCTAGTGTCCTGAGTCGTTAATTCGTACACATATTTGTCATCCCGACTGGAGCTCGAGTAGCAAGTGTCGATTCACAAGTGCTTACGTTGCTATCCCTCGATGCCGGTCGGACATTAGCATTATTGG